>NZ_CP027705.1:0-4800000 GCF_003850545.1 Pseudomonas sp. CMR5c
GTGTCAGTGGAACTTTGGCAGCAGTGCGTGGAGCTTCTGCGTGATGAGCTGCCTGCCCAACAATTCAACACTTGGATCCGTCCGCTACAGGTCGAAGCCGAAGGCGACGAGTTGCGTGTCTACGCACCGAATCGTTTCGTTCTCGATTGGGTCAATGAAAAGTACCTGGGCCGCGTGCTCGAGTTGCTGGATGAACACGGCAACGGTATGGCGCCGGTTCTTTCCTTATTAATAGGCAGCAAGCGCAGCTCGGCTCCGCGTGCCGCGCCCAATGCGCCGTTGGCTGCAGCTGCTTCCCAGGCGTTGCAGGCAGCTGCTGCGGCCAAAGCGGCTGCCGAGCCTGTAGCGCCAGCTCCGGCACCGACTCCTGCCCCGGCCAAGAAGGCCGTCGAGCAGAAGGCCGAGGAAACCAGCGAAGAACCCTCTCGAGACAGCTTCGACCCCATGGCGGGGGCCAGTTCGCAACAGGCTCCGGTACGCACCGAACAGCGCACCGTCCAGGTGGAAGGCGCGCTCAAGCACACCAGCTACCTGAATCGCACCTTCACTTTCGAGAACTTCGTCGAGGGCAAGTCCAACCAGCTGGCCCGTGCTGCGGCCTGGCAGGTAGCGGACAACCCCAAGCATGGCTACAACCCGCTTTTCCTTTATGGGGGCGTCGGCCTGGGTAAGACCCACTTGATGCACGCTGTGGGTAACCACCTGCTGAAGAAGAACCCAAATGCCAAGGTCGTGTACCTGCATTCCGAGCGCTTCGTGGCTGATATGGTCAAGGCGTTGCAGCTCAACGCCATCAACGAATTCAAGCGCTTCTACCGTTCGGTGGACGCACTGCTGATCGACGATATCCAGTTCTTCGCGCGAAAAGAGCGTTCCCAGGAAGAGTTCTTCCACACGTTCAACGCCCTTCTTGAAGGCGGCCAGCAGGTGATTCTCACCAGCGACCGTTATCCGAAGGAGATCGAGGGCCTGGAAGAGCGCCTCAAGTCCCGCTTCGGCTGGGGCCTGACGGTGGCGGTAGAACCGCCGGAGCTGGAAACCCGGGTGGCGATCCTGATGAAGAAGGCCGACCAGGCCAAGGTCGAGCTGCCTCACGATGCGGCGTTCTTCATCGCCCAGCGGATCCGTTCCAACGTCCGTGAACTGGAAGGCGCGCTCAAGCGGGTGATTGCCCACTCGCACTTCATGGGCCGCGATATCACCATCGAGCTGATTCGCGAATCCCTGAAGGACCTGCTGGCATTGCAGGACAAGCTGGTGTCTGTGGATAACATCCAGCGTACCGTCGCCGAGTACTACAAGATCAAGATTTCCGATCTGCTGTCCAAGCGGCGTTCGCGCTCTGTCGCCCGCCCGCGCCAGGTGGCCATGGCCTTGTCCAAGGAACTGACCAACCACAGCCTGCCGGAAATCGGCGATGTGTTCGGCGGTCGCGACCACACCACGGTCCTGCACGCCTGCCGCAAGATCAATGAACTTAAGGAATCCGACGCGGACATCCGCGAGGACTACAAGAACCTGCTGCGTACCCTGACCACTTGATGATTCCAACGCAGCTTATTAAGGCAAGGGACTAGACCATGCATTTCACCATTCAACGCGAAGCCCTGTTGAAACCCCTGCAACTGGTCGCCGGCGTCGTCGAACGCCGCCAGACCTTGCCGGTGCTTTCCAACGTGCTGCTGGTTGTCGAAGGCCAGCAGTTGTCGCTGACCGGTACCGACCTGGAAGTCGAACTGGTCGGTCGCGTGCAACTTGAAGAACCAGCCGAGCAAGGGGAAATAACCGTTCCCGCGCGCAAACTGATGGACATCTGCAAGAGCCTGCCCAACGACGCCCTGATCGACATCAAGGTCGACGAGCAGAAGCTGGTGGTGAAGGCCGGCCGTAGCCGCTTCACCCTGTCGACCCTGCCGGCCAACGACTTCCCTACCGTGGAAGAAGGCCCAGGCTCCCTGACCTGCCAGCTGGAGCAGAGCAAGCTGCGCCGCTTGATCGAACGCACCAGCTTCGCCATGGCCCAGCAGGACGTGCGCTACTACCTCAATGGTATGTTGCTGGAAGTCTCCGCGGGGATCATCCGCGCGGTGGCCACCGATGGCCACCGCCTGGCCATGTGCTCGATGCAGGCCGACATCGGCCAGCAAGATCGTCACCAGGTGATCGTGCCGCGCAAAGGTATCCTGGAGCTGGCCCGCCTGCTCACCGAGCCGGATGGCAACGTCAGTATCGTCCTGGGCCAGCATCACATCCGCGCCACCACCGGTGAATTCACCTTCACCTCCAAGCTGGTGGACGGCAAGTTCCCGGACTACGAGCGCGTGCTGCCCAAAGGCGGCGACAAGCTGGTACTGGGTGACCGCCAGGTCCTGCGCGAGGCCTTCAGCCGTACCGCGATCCTCTCCAACGAGAAGTACCGCGGTATTCGCCTGCAACTGGCCAGCGGTCAGTTGAAGATCCAGGCCAACAACCCGGAACAGGAAGAAGCGGAAGAAGAAGTAGGCGTGGAGTACAACGGAGGCTCGTTGGAAATCGGCTTCAACGTCAGCTACCTGCTGGACGTGCTGGGCGTGATGACCACCGAGCAGGTTCGCCTGATCCTGTCCGACTCCAACAGCAGCGCACTGCTGCAAGAGTCCGACAATGACGACTCGGCTTACGTTGTCATGCCGATGCGCCTGTAATCATGCTCAGCAGAAGCTAGATGTCCCTCAGTCGCGTCTCGGTCACCGCGGTGCGCAATCTGCACCCGGTGACCTTCTCCCCCTCCCCCCGCATCAACCTCCTCTACGGCGCCAACGGCAGTGGCAAGACCAGCGTGCTGGAAGCCATCCACCTGCTGGGGCTCGCCCGCTCGTTTCGCAGTGCGCGCCTGTTACCGGTAATCCAGTACGAGCAGCTGGCTTGCACGGTATTCGGCCAGGTCGAGTTATCCGAGGGAGGTCACAGCAACCTGGGGATATCCCGTGACCGCCAGGGGGAATTCCAGATCCGCATCGACGGCCAGAATGCCCGCAGCGCGGCGCAGTTGGCGGAAATCCTGCCACTGCAGTTGATCAACCCCGACAGCTTCCGCCTGTTGGAAGGGGCGCCGAAGATCCGCCGACAGTTCCTGGATTGGGGAGTGTTCCATGTGGAACCTCGCTTCATGTCCACCTGGCAGCGCTTGCAGAAGGCCCTGCGGCAGCGGAACTCATGGCTGCGGCATGGTACACTTGACGCCGCTTCGCAAGCGGCCTGGGACCGGGAACTGTGCCAGGCCAGCGCTGAAATCGATGAATACCGCCGCGCTTATATCAAAGCCTTGAAACCAGTCTTTGAGCGGACCTTGAGCGAACTGCTGGAGCTCGAGGGCCTGACGCTTAGCTATTACCGTGGCTGGGACAAGGACCGCGAGCTGAGTGAAGTCCTCGCGACCGCCCTGCACCGTGATCAGCAAATGGGCCATACCCAGGCCGGCCCGCAACGCGCTGATTTGCGCTTGCGGCTAGGTGGACACAACGCCGCGGACATCTTGTCCCGGGGCCAGCAGAAGCTGGTGGTCTGCGCCTTGCGCATCGCCCAGGGGCACCTGGTCAGCCAGGCCCGCCGCGGTCAGTGTATTTATCTGGTGGACGACTTGCCGTCCGAGTTGGACGAGCAGCACCGCCGCGCACTTTGCCGCTTGTTGGAAGACTTACGCTGCCAGGTGTTCATCACCTGTGTAGACCACGAATTATTGAGGGAAGGCTGGCAGACGGAAACGCCAGTTGCTTTGTTCCACGTGGAACAAGGCCGTATCACCCAGACCCACGACCATCGGGAGTGAAGGCATGAGCGAAGAAAATACGTACGACTCGAACAGCATCAAGGTGCTGAAAGGTTTGGATGCCGTACGCAAACGTCCCGGTATGTACATTGGCGACACCGATGACGGCAGCGGTCTGCACCACATGGTGTTCGAGGTGGTCGACAACTCGATCGACGAAGCTTTGGCCGGCCATTGCGACGACATCAGCGTCATCATCCACCCGGACGAATCCATCACCGTACGCGACAATGGTCGCGGTATCCCGGTGGATGTGCACAAGGAAGAAGGCGTTTCCGCAGCCGAGGTCATCATGACCGTACTGCACGCCGGCGGTAAGTTCGACGACAACTCCTACAAGGTTTCCGGCGGCCTGCACGGCGTGGGTGTGTCGGTGGTGAACGCCCTGTCCGAGGAGCTGGTGCTCACCGTACGTCGTAGCGGCAAGATCTGGGAGCAGACCTATGTCCATGGCGTACCCCAGGAGCGGATGAAGATCGTTGGCGACAGCGAGACCACCGGTACCCAGATCCACTTCAAGCCTTCGGCCGAGACCTTCAAGAACATCCACTTCAGCTGGGATGTCCTGGCCAAGCGGATCCGTGAACTGTCCTTCCTCAACTCTGGCGTCGGCATCGTCCTCAAGGACGAGCGCACCGGCAAGGAAGAGCTGTTCAAGTACGAGGGCGGCTTGCGCGCCTTCGTCGAATACCTGAACACCAACAAGACTGCGGTGAACCAGGTATTCCACTTCAACGTCCAGCGTGACGACGGCATCGGCGTGGAAGTCGCCCTGCAGTGGAACGACAGCTTCAACGAAAGCCTGCTGTGCTTCACCAACAACATTCCCCAGCGCGACGGCGGTACCCACCTGGTGGGCTTCCGTTCAGCCCTGACCCGTAACCTGAACAACTACATCGAACAGGAAGGCCTGGCCAAGAAGCACAAGGTCGCCACCACCGGTGACGACGCCCGTGAAGGTCTGACCGCGATCATCTCGGTGAAGGTGCCGGATCCGAAGTTCAGCTCCCAGACCAAGGACAAGCTGGTGTCTTCCGAAGTGAAGACCGCGGTCGAGCAGGAGATGGGCAAGTACTTCTCCGACTTCCTGCTGGAAAACCCCAACGAAGCCAAGCTGGTGGTCGGCAAGATGATCGACGCCGCCCGGGCTCGTGAAGCCGCGCGCAAGGCTCGTGAAATGACCCGCCGCAAAGGCGCCCTGGATATCGCCGGCCTGCCAGGCAAGCTGGCTGACTGCCAGGAGAAGGATCCAGCGCTGTCCGAACTCTACCTGGTGGAGGGTGACTCCGCGGGCGGTTCTGCCAAGCAGGGCCGTAACCGCAAGACCCAGGCGATCCTGCCGCTCAAGGGCAAGATCCTCAACGTCGAGAAGGCCCGCTTCGACAAGATGATCTCTTCCCAGGAGGTCGGCACCCTGATCACCGCCCTGGGCTGTGGCATTGGGCGTGAAGAGTACAACATCGACAAGCTGCGCTATCACAACATCATCATCATGACCGATGCTGACGTCGACGGTTCGCACATCCGTACCCTGCTGCTGACCTTCTTCTTCCGCCAGCTGCCGGAGCTGATCGAGCGCGGCTACATCTATATCGCCCAGCCGCCGCTGTACAAGGTCAAGAAAGGCAAGCAAGAGCAATACATCAAAGACGACGACGCCATGGAAGACTACATGACCCAGTCGGCTCTGGAAGATGCCAGCCTGCACTTGAATGAAGACGCCCCTGGTATTTCCGGCGAAGCCCTGGAGCGCCTGGTCAACGACTTCCGCATGGTGATGAAGACCCTCAAGCGCCTGTCGCGCCTGTACCCACAGGAGCTGACCGAGCACTTCATCTACCTGCCGCCGGTGAGCCTGGAGCAACTGTCCGACCACGCCGCCATGCAGGAATGGCTGGCCAAGTACGACGCCCGCCTGCGTAACTCCGAGAAGTCTGGCCTGGTCTACAAGGCCAGCCTGCGCGAAGACCGCGAGCGTAATCTCTGGCTGCCAGAGGTCGAGCTGATTTCCCACGGCCTGTCGAGCTACGTCACCTTCAACCGCGACTTCTTCGGTAGCAATGACTACAAGACCGTCGTATCCCTTGGCGCTCAGCTGAGCACCTTGCTGGATGAAGGCGCCTACGTGCAGCGTGGCGAGCGCAAGAAGCCAGTGACCGAGTTCAAGGAAGCCCTGGACTGGCTGATGGCCGAAAGCACCAAGCGCCACACCATCCAGCGATATAAAGGTCTGGGCGAGATGAACCCTGACCAGCTGTGGGAAACCACCATGGACCCGACCATGCGCCGCATGCTCAAGGTTACTGTGGAAGACGCCATCGCCGCTGACCAGATCTTCAACACCCTGATGGGTGATGCGGTCGAACCTCGTCGCGACTTCATCGAAAGCAACGCCCTGGCGGTGTCCAACCTGGACTTCTGATCAGGGGACGCAGCTGAAAATAAAAAGGCCGACGCTTGCGTTGGCCTTTTTTATTGGCAGGTTGTTCAATCCCACATCCATTTATCCAGCCAAGGCAGGCATGGCGAATGCTCAAGAAAATCATTGAAGATGAACATGCCGGTAACCGTTGCCACTCCCATGAATGGTTAAATCCCGACTCGGCGCAGGTGCTGTCCGCGCTCAACCGCCTCGACGGAAAAGCTTTCAGCTCGACGGTTTTTTTCTTCAGCGACGAGGCCCTGATGCATATCGGGGGCGGTGCGGCCGATCGGTATGTGGTCTTCATTGCCCAGGGTGTCGACCAATCGCAGCAGACCCTACTCAGCGCAGACAGCCCCGACGACCAGTGGGTCGACTTGGTCGCGGGCGGCCAATCCGGCAGTTACCCGCGGTGTCAGTGTGTGACTAAAGAGCAGGCGAGACAGGCCCTGGTTTATTTCTCGGCTTGTGGCGCGACTGATCCCGGTCTGGCCTGGCAAGTGGAAGACTAATTGGATAATGGACGTCGACCTTGGCAGGTACTGCCTCGGCCCTTGTCACCCTTTTTTAAAACAGTAATCGCTCGGAAATTTGTTATGGATGATCAAAGCCAGGAAATATCGATCAGGGTTGTCGCGGGGCAAAACGACCGCGGCCCGGTCTATGAACCGCTGCATGTACGGCGGATTGATGAGCACAGTTACGAGATTCTCTACTCACCGGGGCTCACGCTCAACCTGGCCAAGGGCGACATTATTTCGATCAAGGACCCACAGGCCCCGGCGGTGGTACTCAAGCGTGGCGGCAACTTCTGCATCCACATTTATTCGGATTACATTCCGGAACAGCACATCAGTGCCCTGGAGGCAGATGTGGCGACCGAATTGGGCGGCATGCTCGACGGGCGCTACAAGGGCAATCTGACATTGTCGGTGCCAGCTCGAAACGGCATGGATAGGATCGCCCTGTTCTTCAACCGCTTCCGCGAGACCACGGGCATCGAGTGGTACTACGCCAACATCTATAAGAACCTCGATGACAGCGATGATGAGACGTTGCTCAATTGGTGGCTGGATAGCTGATCGCGAACGGAGTGCAGGCGAGCATGAGCTACGAATATCGGTTGGTGTTTGATGAGCCGCTGGGCGCGCGGCAGGTCATGGATAAGCTGCGCGGCAGAGCGGACTGTGTGCAGGCGGCAGAGCAGGTAGTCGAGTTCAAGGATCCTGGCCTGGGCAGCAGCGCCGACTATGATCTGCGCCTGACCTTCGAGAACGACCAGGCGCTCTGGATGGAGCTGCTGTTCCGAACCGCGGCATTGCACGAGTGTCTGGACCGGGCAATGCAGGGGCACCGTTGCAGATGTTTCGAGGACGGTGACAGCCACGACGAGGTAACACTCGAACAGGTCTTTGCGCTGGGCAGGACCTCCCCTATTTCCCCTTGATGGTTGGGCCAATGAACGAAAGACAGCAGCTTATCTGTGAACGCTACGACCTCGCTCCCCAGGCGCCGGAGCCGATGATTGCACTGGCCACCGGCTCCCTTGCGCACTCGCCCATCTATGGCACAAGGATCGAGTTGCCGCAGAACGGTACGGTCAGTTGGTTTATCCACTGCGGCGAACATTCCACCGCTGTAGATTTCTACCAACCCTTGTGTACCGAACACCTGGCCGAGCTGTTGCCGGAGGTGATCGATTATCTGTATTTGCCGAGCGGGACGTGTTTCATCATCGACCGCGCCGGTTATGAAGATGTCTGGCAGGGCCCGGAATGATATCGAGCCGCTTATGGCGGCCCGCAGTCAGTTGTCCTGCTCGCCAGGGGACGTGACGCTTTCCAGGCGGTAGCCATAACCGTAGATGGTCAACAACTGCCAGCCCCGTTCCGCAGTCAGCCCCAGCTTGTTACGCAGCCGGTAGATGTGGGTATCCAGAGGCCTGGAGGAAAGAATTTCCTCATGGGTCCAGAACCGCTCGTACAAGTATTCTCGGGACAACGGCCGGCCCAGGTTGGCGAACAGGCAACGGGCCAGGCGGTACTCGCGTTCGGTGAGGCTGATGGGCACCCCGGCGCGGGTCACCGTCAGCTCGGCGTCGTCGAATGAAAGGTCGTTGAAGTTCAGCACTTCCTCGCTGTTGCTGCGCTGCAGGCCATGGCGGCGTAGCACCGCGTTGACCCGGGCCTTGAGCTCGTTAGGACGGAAGGGCTTGCTCAGGTAGTCGTCAGCGCCGGTGTTGAGGGCCTGGACGATATCGCTCTCGGCATCGCGGCTGGTGAGCATGATGGCGGCCGGTGGCGAGTCCATGTGCTCCCGGGTCCAGCGCAAGAGCGACAGGCCGCTGAGGTCCGGTACTTGCCAGTCGAGGATCATCAGGTCGAAGGTTTCCCGCCGTAACTGGCGCAGCAGGTCTTCGCCGCGCTCGAAACGGTGCAGGGTCCAGGGCTGTTCGCCCGGCCCGGGTATATCTCGCAGTGTCTGTTCCACCCGCGCCAGTTCTGCGGGTTCGTCATCCAGTATCGCGACACGCATGCGAGGCAGGTCCTTAGGGGTGTGAATGCGGTCCGAGGCAAGCCTCGGGCTGGGGAGAAGTTTAGGCGCCGGGGGCGAATCTGAACAATTGTGGCGAATTGCTCTAGGGGCGCTGCTCCCTCGGTACGCTGATATCAAATAGCCGGTAGCTGTTGGGAGCATCCCCAGCGCCGAACTCCTTGAAGGACGATACCGGCTCGAACGAGCAAGGAAAAGGGCAATGGGCAACATGTCGGGGATGATGAATATGGGGTGGGAAAAAATCTCCAAAGGAGCGGATCTGGCGAAGTTCGTCACCCTGTCTCTTGCTGCGCTCTTGGGTTTCGAAGCTTTTTCTACAGCTGCCGTCGTTCCGCCACCCCCGCACTACACCCTTCCGGTGCAGCGTTATTTCAGTCCCTCGGTGGATCAGGTCGGCTTCAGTGACTCACGGGGCTTCGCCCCCGCGACCATTGCGCCGTCGGTGCCATCGGTGGTGTACCAGGACCAGCAACGGTGGGTGTTCTAGCCATGGGGCCGAACATTCTGAAGAAATATTGCAAAGCGACACCAGGCTGCGTCCTACCGGTAAATTCGCACTCGCTGAGTGGCACACGGGGGCAATCGGAAGTGCTCCGACACAGGGAGTGTCATCCGCCGGTTTGGCGGCTGCGGACCGAAGCTCGCTTCGATTCACTGTACAGGGGAAAACAGGGAGTGCCTCCTCAGGACGTAATGCTCGACACAAGGATGTGTCTCCCTCCTCCGCTGGTTGTCGGCGATCTCGACACTCTCCCTCTCATTTCGAACATCTGTGAAGGCCTCTGATGAAAACACTCGGCGCGGAATTCTTTGGTACGTTCTGGTTGGTGCTGGGCGGCTGCGGCAGTGCCGTACTGGCTGCCGGCGTTCCACAATTGGGTATTGGCTACCTGGGCGTCGCCCTGGCCTTTGGCCTCAGCGTCTTGACCATGGCCTATGCCGTGGGGCCGATTTCCGGCGCGCACTTCAACCCTGCAGTGTCGCTGGGCTTGTGGTTGGGCGGACGCTTCCCAGGTAACCGCCTGTTGCCGTACATCGTCGCCCAGGTGCTCGGTGGCCTGGCAGCCGGTGCGGTATTGTTCCTGATCGCTTCGGGCAAGGCTGGCTTCGACGCTTCGGCCGGTTTTGCCGCCAACGGCTATGGCGAACACTCGCCCGGTGGTTACTCGATGCTCGCGGCCCTGCTGTGTGAAGTGGTGCTGACGGCGATGTTCCTGCTGGTCATCCTGGGCGCCACCTCCAAGCGTGCCGCTCCAGATTTCGCCCCGATCGCCATTGGCCTGACCCTGACGCTGATCCACCTGATCAGCATTCCGGTCACCAATACTTCGGTCAACCCGGCTCGCAGTACCGCAGTGGCATTTTTTGCCGGCGAGTGGGCTGTGTCCCAACTCTGGCTGTTCTGGGTTGCTCCGCTGTTGGGTGCGAGCCTGGGAGCCCTGGCCTATCGTCTGATCGCTACTGGTCGGGACTGATCCGTAGCGCTGGAGGGCCCCAGGCCCGACCGGTGACCCAAGGCTATGCACGCACAACCGCTCTTGAGCGGTTGTGCCGTTCCCACAGGGATGAATGGCTATAGACCGGTTTCGGTCGAGAGCTATGGCCAGCACGCCAACAATCTAGTTCTAATGTCACGGACTTCAGCAGAGCGCGACCACGGATCCGATGATTTCATGACGTACTTATCTATTCGCCACCGGGCCATGTTCGTCCCGCTCCTGTTCGGCGTGGTGCTGGCCTTGTCCGACTCGATGGCCAATGCCGCCGTTTCTCCAGCCAAGCGCCTGCCCTATATCGACGATAACCAGCAGTGCCGTGGCCAACCGTTGCCGGCGACGGTCGAGCACCTGACCGGTGAAGCCTGGAAGCTGGACGCCAAGGGCCGCGAGACCGCCCTGGAAGAAGGCATGGATATCGACGAGAAGGAAAGCGTGAAGACTTCGCCCTCGGCGTTCGTCAGCCTGTCCCTGGGCGATGGCTCGCGGGTGGTGTTGCCATCCAGCTCCCAGGTCACCCTGCGGTTGAACGAGCAGTACGCCATTCCCCAGTTGGTATTGGAGCAGGGCCAGATCGAGTCCTACGTGATCAAGCGCAACAGCGATCACGACCGCTTCCAGATCGTGACCCCGGTGGGAGTGCTGGGTGTACGCGGAACCCACTTCCGCGTGCGCAACGACGACCAGCAATCCCTGGTGGAGGTACTCAATGGCCAGGTGGCGGTGAACCGGGACGAGGAAGCCATCACCCCGCCCTCTCCTCGTTCGCGCAAGCGGGTTGTGGATAAACCGGCCGGCCCGCAGCCGGGAGAAGTGCAGGTGATGGCGCGCCAGGGCATGCGGGTGCGCAAGGAGGGTGAGCTCAAGCCGGTGCAATTGCTGGCCGCGCCCCGGTTGCTGGGGCAGGCTGGGCAAACCGGCGCCCTACCCGCCTGGCAACTGATCCTCGAGCCATTGCCCGGTGCCCGGCGCTATCGGGCCCAGGTGGCTACCGACAAGGATTTCCTGAACATCAAGCAAGAACAGTTCTCCAGTACCCCGCAAGTCAACTTCACTGGGTTGCAAGCG
This sequence comes from Pseudomonas sp. CMR5c, assembly GCF_003850545.1. Lineage (NCBI taxonomy): Bacteria > Pseudomonadati > Pseudomonadota > Gammaproteobacteria > Pseudomonadales > Pseudomonadaceae > Pseudomonas > Pseudomonas sp. CMR5c. The sequence goes on from NZ_CP027705.1 coordinate 11,351, forward strand.
TTTTTCTATCATGTACGCCTCTCGGCATTCGACGAGCATGGCCTGGAAGGAGAAACCGGGGTCTATGACATTTTCTATTACCCCAGGAGCAGCCGTGTCCAGTAACCCGCCAACGGGTTGCCGATGAGCCTGTGGAGCCGTCGTCGCGACGGTCGTGAACTGTCCCTGGCCCAGCAGCTGTTCCATCGCCTGGTGCGCGAGTGGCTGTGGGTCAGCCTGCTCTTGTTGCCGCTGACGGCGGCACTGTCCCTGAGCCATGGGCTGGCGCTGAACAACCTGTTCTATGACCAGTTGCGCCGCTTTACCCCGCTGGCGGTGGATTCGCGGATCCTCTTGGTGACCATCGACGACTACAGCCTCCAGCAGTTGGGGCGCTGGCCCTGGCCAAGGGCGATCCATGGCCAGTTGCTCGACCGACTGACGACGGCCGGAGCCAAGGGCGTGTTGTTCGACGTGATCCTCAGCGAACCTGGCAGCACCGTGGAAAACGACACCCGCCTGGCCGCGGCCCTGTGCCGTGCCGGCAACGTGTTCCTGCCGGTACTGCGCGAAGGCGTGGCCCGTTATGGCCAGGACCTGGGCGAGCTGCTGCCGGTGGCGCCGTTGCGCAACTGCGCCCGTGGCCTGGGCCATATCAACGCCGAGGCCGACCCTGACGGTACGGTGCGCAGCGTCTACCTGCGCGAAGGGCCGCAACAGGCGCCCCGGGCGCAACTGACCTGGCTGATGTACCAGCTCACCGAAGCCGACTCGCTGGTGCCACGGATGCCGGGCAGCGGCGAGCCGGAGCTGACCCGGGGCTGGTTGCGGGCCAACCCGGTGCGCATCCCTTTCATCGCCAAGGCTGCGGGGTTTCCCAGCGTGCCCTACGTCAGCGTGTTGCGCGGTGAAGTCCCGCCGGAGCTGCTGCGGGATCGGCTGATACTGGTGGGGTCCACGGCCCCGGGCCTGGGAGATCGCTACGTGACCGCGCAATCCGGCAGCCAGGGCACCACCCCGGGCGTCGAGATCCAGGCCAACCTGCTCAATGGCCTGTTGCAGCACCGCACCGTGGTGGCGCTGGGGCAGTGGTCGGGAGTGCTGCTGTCGGTGATCCTGACCGCCGCCTTGCTCGGCCTGCTGCTCTGGCGCCCGCGTCATGCCCTGTGGATAACCCTGGGCTGCATGGGCCTGGCGTTGCTGGGCTCGGTATCGATGCTGCGCCTTGGCTACTGGTGGTCGCCGGTGGCCAGCTTGCTGGGCATGTTGCTGGCGTACCTGATCTGGAACTGGCGGCGCCTGCAGGTCATCTTGAGTTACTTCGGCTGGGAGCTGCAGCGCCTGGACAGCGAACCCAAGGTGTTGCCCGAACGCCGGCGCCCCCGGGAACCGGTGGGCGATGTGCTGCAAGGCCAGATCGTCGCCCTGGAACAGGCCCTGGGCCGGACCCGGGACACCCGGCGCTTTATCGCCGACGGCCTGGAATGCCTGCCGGTGGCGACCCTGATCAGTGATCCGGAGGGGCGGATCCTGCTGGCCAACCGCAATGCCCGCGAAGTGTTCGCGCATTCGCTGGTAGGGCATTCGTTGCTGGAACAACTGGCGGCCCTGGGGTATCCGGGGCTGGCCGAGCCGGCGCAGTATCCCGGCCTGGGGCAGTTGCCCATCGTGGAGTTCCGCGATATCCAGCAACGCAGCCTGCGGGTGGAACTGGCGCCGTTGTTGCCGGTGGACAGCGAGACGCCGCTTGGCTGGCTGCTGAGCCTGACCGACCTGAGCGTCGAGCGCGATGCCGAACAGCAGCGCGGGGTGTTGTTGCGGTTCCTGTCCCATGACCTGCGTGCGCCCCACTCGGCGATCCTCGCCTTGCTGGATGTGCAGCAGCGCCAGCCGTCGCTGCCCAAGCAGGTCTACGGCCAGATCGAGCAGCAGGTGCGCCGGGCCCTGACCCTGACCGAGGCTTTCGTGCAGTTGGCCAAGGCCGAGTCGGAGGTCTATCAGTTCGAGCCGAGCATGTTCGCCATGCTGGTGCTGGATGCCTTCGACCAGGCCAATACCCTGGCCCAGCTCAAGCACATCCAGCTACGCCATAGCCTGGACGAGCAGGCCGAGAGCCTGGTGCTGGCGGACCAGTCGTTGTTAACCCGGGCGTTGTTCAACCTGCTGGAGAACGCCATCAAGTACAGCCCGGAAGGTTCCACCGTGAGCGTCGGGGTCAGTTGCGCTGAAGGCTGGCTGCGTTGTGAAGTCCGCGATGAAGGCCAGGGTATCGCTGCTGCGGACTTGCCCCAGCTGTTCGGCCAGTACCAGCGCTTTGCCTCGGCCCGGGGCATCGACGGGCTGGGCCTGGGCTTGTCGATGGTCAAGGCGGTTATGGACCGCCACCAGGGGCGGATCAGTTGCCAAAGCGTGGTGGGCCAAGGCTCCTGCTTCATCTTGGAGCTGCCTCTGCTGGAGGAATAGCACCGGAGGAAATAACGAGAAGAAAAAACCGGCACAAAAGCCGGTTTTTTTCTTTAGGCGTAAAACTTATGCACCTTTTTCCATATTTTATGAGCTTCTGAAATATGCATATAAATCAGTGATTTATATCTTTGTTTCAAGCGTCCTAGGAAAATTCGTGCACAGGTTATCCACAGTTGCTCATACAGCAAGCTTATCCGTGGCAGAGTCCAATGGTGGCAATGAGCCCATTTCCCGCTGGGCCTGCTCGTTCCAGGCTGCCACCCGGTCGTTGAGATCGGCGATGGCCCGTGGGCCGCTGCCTTCGGCGTACATGGGCGCGCCAATGGTCACGGTGATGGTTCCAGGGCGCTTGCTCCAGCCAGTCTTGGGCCAGAACTTGCCGGCATTGTGGGCCACCGGCAGGACTGGCAAGTCGGCGTTCACCGCCAGGGCGCTGCCACTGCGGGAGAACTTGCCGACCTGGCCATAGGGCACGCGGGTGCCTTCGGGGAAGATCAGCACCCAGACATTGTCCTTGAGCAGTTCATCGCCCTTGCTCGCCACTTGCTTGAGGGCGGCCTTGGGGTTGTCCCGGTCGATGGCGATGGGGCGCAGCATGGCCATGGCCCAACCGAAGAACGGCACATACAGCAGTTCACGCTTGAGTACTTGGCTCAAGGGTTGGAAGTAGGCCGAGAGGAAGAAGGTCTCCCAGGTGCTCTGGTGGTTCGAGACGATCACGCATGGGCGTTCCGGAACATTGTCCGCGCCCTTCACTTCCACGCGGATGTCGAGCAATACCTTGGTCAGCCACAGGGCACAGCGACACCAGTAGACATTGATAAAGCGATAGCGCGCCTTGAAAGGCAGGAACGGCGCGATGAAAAAGCTCAGGGAGCACCACAGCAAGGCGCTGGTGCTCAACAGCAGGTAAAAGAAGAAGGTTCTGATGGCCTGCAGGATCGACATAGCGGCATTTACCATTGCGGGCATGCCCGCTTTAAAAAGCGCTCTCCCGAACGGTCCTTGGTCAGGATGCCAGAAGGGGCCTAATTGTGGATAAGTTCAGCGGCAACGGCCGCCAAGTCGTCAAAAATCAAGGTGCCTACCGGCAGGGTTTTCCCCAGGGTCTTTTCGCCTTTTCCGGTCTTTACCAATACGGGCTGACAGTCGACGGCTCTTGCCGCCTCCAGGTCACTGAGACTGTCGCCTACGAACCATAGATGGCCGAGATCGGCCTGGTAGTGTTCGGCGATGGTCCGCAGCATTCCCGGCTTGGGCTTGCGGCAGTCGCAGCCTTCATCCGGACCATGGGGGCAATGGACGATCAGCCCGACTTCGCCGCCCTGCTCCGCCACCAGCTCGCGCAGGCGCGCGTGCATGGCGTCGAGGGTGGCCAGGTCGTAGTAGCCGCGGGCAATGCCGGACTGGTTGGTGGCCACCGCCACCGTCCAGCCGGCCTTGCTCAACTGCGCAATGGCTTCGATCGATCCGGGGATCGGTATCCACTCCTGCACCGATTTGATATAGGCATCGGAGTCGTGATTGATCACGCCGTCGCGATCGAGTATCAGCAGTTTCACAGCAGTTCCCTATCCGCTCAGCTCAGTACCGAAATGTCGGCCACGCCCAGGAACAGGCCACGCAGGCGCGCCAGCAGCGCATAGCGGTTGGCCCGTACGTTGGCGTCCTCGGCATTGACCATCACCGCCTCGAAGAAGGCGTCCACCGGCTCGCGCAGGGCGGCCAGGCGGGCCAGGGTCTCGCTGTACTGGCGGGCTGCGGCCATTGGCTGGACAGCCTGGTCCGCCTGCTGGATCGCCGAGTACAGGGAGAACTCGTTGGCATTGTCGAAGTATTTGGCTTCGATGGTGGTCGGCACGTTGCCTTCGATCTTGCTCAGCAGGTTCGACACGCGCTTGTTCACCGCTGCCAGCGCCGCGGCTTCCGGCAGCTTGCGGAAGGCCTGCACGGCCTGTACGCGCTGGTCGAAGTCCAGGGCCGAGCCCGGTTTCAGGGCCCGTACCGACAGGTAGGTGGCCACGTCCACGCCTTCGTCCTCGTAGCGTGCGCGCAGGCGGTCGAAGATGAACTCCAGCACCTGCTCGGCCAGGCCGGCGGCCTTGACCTTGCTGCCGAAGGCGCTGACGGCAGAGGCCACCGCTTCGTTCAGGTCCAGGTCGAGCTTCTTCTCGATCAGGATCCGCAGCACGCCCAGGGCCGCACGGCGCAGGGCGTAAGGGTCCTTGCTACCGGTAGGCAGCATGCCGATGCCGAAGATGCCCACCAGGGTATCGAGCTTGTCGGCGATGGCCACGGCGGCACCGGTCAGGGTGCTGGGCAGCTCGGCACCGGCGCCACGAGGCATGTATTGCTCGTTGAGGGCCAGGGCCACGTCTTGCGGCTCGCCGTCATTGAGGGCGTAGTAGTAGCCGGCGATGCCTTGCATCTCGGGGAACTCGCCGACCATCTCGGTGGCCAGGTCGCACTTGGAGAGGATGCCGGCACGGGCTGCGCGCTGGGCGTCGCCACCGATGCGCGGGGCAATGAAGGCGGCCAGCTTGGAAACGCGCTCGGCCTTGTCGTAGACGCTGCCCAGCTTCTCCTGGAAAACCACGTTCTGCAGGCGCTGGTTGAAGTCCTCGAGCTTCTGCTTCTTGTCTTGCTTGAAGAAGAACTCGGCGTCGGTCAGGCGTGGGCGCACGACTTTCTCGTTGCCCTCGATGATCTGGCGCGGGTCCTTGCTCTCGATGTTGGCCACGGTGATGAAGCGCGGCAGCAGCTTGCCATCCACGTCCAGCAGGCAGAAGTACTTCTGGTTGTCCTGCATGGTGGTGATCAGGGCTTCCTGGGGCACTTCCAGGAACCGCTCCTCGAACGAGCACACCAGCGGCACTGGCCATTCCACCAGGGCGGTGACCTCGTCCAGCAGGTCGGCCGGGACGATGGCGGTGCCTTCTTGCATGCGCGCCAGCTCTTCGGTGCGCTTGCTGATCAACTCGCGGCGCTCGTTGGCATCGGCCAGCACGTAGGCAGCACGCAGGTCGGCCAGGTAGTTGGCCGGCGCGGTGATGCGCACGTTTTCCGGGTGGTGGAAACGATGGCCACGGGAGTCGCGGCCGGCCTTCTGGGCCAGGATGGTGCAGTCGATGACTTCATCGCCCAGGAGCATGACCAGCCACTGGGTCGGACGCACGAACTCTTCCTTGCGCGCGGCCCAGCGCATGCGCTTGGGAATCGGCAGGTCGTTGAGCGAATCCTCGACTATGGTCGGCAGCAGGCTGGCGGTAGGCTTGCCCTTGATGCTCTGGCTGTAGCGCAGTTTCGGGCCGCTCTGGTCGATCTCGCTCAGGTCCACGCCGCACTTCTTGGCGAAGCCCAGGGCGGCCTGGGTCGGGTTGCCCTCGGCATCGAAGGCCGCCTGGCGTGGCGGGCCGTCGAGGTTGATGCTGCGGTCCGGCTGCTGGGTGGCCAGCTGGGTGATCAGTACCGCCAGGCGCCGTGGCGCGGCGTAGACGTGCTTGGCTTCAAAGCTCAGGCCAGCGCTCTGCAGGCCTTTTTCGATGCCGGCCAGAAAGGCTTCGGCCAGGGTCGCCAGGGCCTTGGGCGGCAGTTCTTCAGTGCCCAGTTCAACCAGAAAATCTTGCGCACTCATTGTGCCGCCTCCAACTTAGCCAACACTTCATCACGCAGGTCCGGGGTCGCCATCGGGAAGCCCAGCTTGGCCCGGGCCAGCAGGTAGGCTTGCGCGACGGAACGCGCCAGGGTGCGCACACGCAGGATGTACTGCTGGCGCGCGGTCACCGAGATGGCCCGGCGTGCATCCAGCAGGTTGAAGGTGTGCGAGGCCTTGAGGACCATTTCATAGCTCGGCAACGGCAGCGGCTGGTCCAGTTCGATCAGGCGCTTGGCTTCGCTTTCATAGAAATCGAACAGTTCGAACAGCTTGTCGACGTTGGCGTGCTCGAAGTTGTAGGTCGATTGCTCCACCTCGTTCTGGTGGAACACATCGCCATAGGTGACCTTGCCGAACGGGCCGTCGGCCCAGACCAGGTCGTAGACCGAGTCCACGCCCTGCAGGTACATGGCCAGGCGTTCCAGGCCATAGGTGATTTCGCCGGTCACCGGGTAGCACTCGATGCCGCCGGCCTGCTGGAAGTAGGTGAACTGGGTCACTTCCATGCCGTTGAGCCAGACTTCCCAGCCCAGGCCCCAGGCGCCCAGGGTCGGCGATTCCCAGTTGTCCTCGACGAAACGGATGTCGTGCACCAGTGGGTCCAGGCCCACATGCTTGAGCGAGCCCAGGTACAGCTCCTGGAAGTTTTCCGGGTTGGGCTTGAGGACCACCTGGAACTGGTAGTAGTGCTGCAGGCGGTTGGGGTTCTCGCCGTAGCGGCCGTCAGTGGGGCGGCGGCTTGGCTGCACGTAGGCGGCGTTCCAGGTTTCCGGGCCGATGGCCCGCAGGAATGTGGCGGTGTGGAAAGTGCCGGCGCCTACTTCCATATCGTAGGGCTGAAGTACCACACAACCTTGCTCGGCCCAGTACTGCTGGAGGGCGAGGATCAAGTCTTGGAAGGTACGCACGGCTGGCGTAGGCTGGCTCACGAAATTCACCTGTTACTTGGGCTGCGATTTAAGGAGCGGGAGTATACCCGATTCGGTCCTGCGCACGCCCCCTGGAGCCTTATGCCACGCTGCTTTTGGTGTACCGAAGATCCGTTGTACATGGCTTATCACGATCAGGAATGGGGCGTACCGCTGCGCGATGGGCAGCGCTTGTTCGAGTTGTTATTGCTCGAAGGGTTCCAGGCCGGGTTGTCATGGATCACCGTGCTGAAGAAGCGCGAGCGCTATCGGCAGGTGCTGTTCGGCTTCGATGTGCAGCGGGTGGCACAGATGAGCGATGCCGAGATCGACGAGCTGATGCTCGATCCGGGCATCATCCGCAACCGCCTCAAGCTCGAGGCCGCGCGGCGCAATGCCCAGGCCTGGCTGGAGCTGGACGATCCGGTGGCGTTCCTCTGGTCCTTCGTCGGCGGTGTGCCGAAGATCAACCATTTCGCCGATCGCAGCGAGGTCCCGGCGGTGACGCCCGAGGCCGAGGCCATGAGCCGTGGCCTGCGCAAGGCTGGTTTCACCTTCGTCGGCCCGACCATCTGCTACGCCCTGATGCAGGCTTCGGGCATGGTCATGGACCACACCCGCGACTGCGATCGCTACTCCAGCCTGGGCTCGCCGGCGCCATGAGCGCCACGGTAGGCGCTTTCGCACAGGCGCCGATGGCCGGTTAGAATAGCCGGCTGCGACTAGGCCATGACCAAGAGATCAGGAGTCATCTGTGGATAAGTTCAAAGGCGCCCTGCTGGTGGGAGCCCTGCGGTTGTTTGCCCTGCTGCCCTGGCGCGCGGTGCAGGCGGTCGGCGCGGCCATCGGCTGGATCATGTGGAAGACTCCCAACCGCTCCCGCGACGTGGTGCGGATCAACCTCGCCAAGTGTTTTCCCCAGATGGACCCCGCCGAGCGCGAGCGTCTGGTCGGCCAGAGCCTAAAGGACATCGGCAAGTCCCTGACCGAAAGCGCCTGTGCCTGGATCTGGCCGGCCGAACGCTCCATTGCCCTGGTGCGCGAAGTCCAGGGCCTGGAAGTGCTCCAGCAGGCCCTGGCCTCGGGCAAGGGCGTGGTGGGCATCACCAGCCACCTGGGCAACTGGGAAGTGCTCAACCACTTCTATTGCAGCCAGTGCAAACCGATCATTTTCTATCGTCCGCCCAAGCTCAAGGCGGTGGACGAACTGCTGCGCAAGCAGCGGGTGCAACTGGGCAACCGCGTGGCAGCCTCCACCAAGGAAGGCATCCTCAGCGTCATCAAGGAAGTGCGCAAGGGCGGCTCGGTGGGCATTCCCGCCGACCCGGAACCGGCCGAATCCGCCGGGATCTTCGTGCCCTTCTTCGCCACCCAGGCCCTGACCAGCAAGTTCGTGCCCAACATGCTGGCCGGCGGCAAGGCCGTTGGCGTGTTCCTGCATGCCCTGCGCCTGCCCGACGGCTCGGGCTACAAGGTGATCCTCGAGGCGGCTCCGGAGGACATGTACAGCACCGACACCGAAGTCTCCTGCGCGGCCATGAGCAAGGTGGTCGAGCGTTACGTGGCCGCCTACCCGAGCCAGTACATGTGGAGCATGAAGCGTTTCAAGAAGCGCCCTCCTGGCGAGGCGCGCTGGTACTGACAGAGCTGGCACGATCTGTGGATAACCTCGCTCGAGGATTATCCACAGGACACTGGACAAGGGCGCAGAAGATGTCCGATCACCGCAAGTCGTTCCGTATCAAGATTTCCCACGAGAGCATCGGCGAATGCCTGGGGCAGACCCGCAACCTCTCGGCCAGCGGGGTCTATGTGCAAAGCCCGCATCTGGCGCGGTTGCCCAAGGGCGCCGTGGTCTATGGCCAGGTGCAGGGCTTGCCGGTGGCCGCGCCGCGGGTGCGCATGGAAGTGGTGCAGGTGGACGCCGAGGGCATCGCCCTGCGTTATCTCTGAGCCCGGCCCTGTAGCCGCTGCCGATCCCGCGAGGCGGCGAAAAGGACCGCAGGGCCTCGCTTGGCGGTCTCTTGTCGAGCCTCGCTGGTCTTCAGAGCCTCGCGAGCGTTGCGCTCGTTCGCAGCCTGCGGCAGCGGTTACAGGGTGATGGTCAGCCTTGGGACTGGCGGTCGAGTTTTTTCAGGAACACGGTCATTTCCTTTTCCGCCTGCTTGTCGCCCTGGCTCCGGGCCGCCTCCAGGCCCTGCTCCCAGGCCTGGCGCGCCGCTTGTAGCTCGCCCTGCCCTTGCAGGGCCTTGCCCAAAAGCTTCCAGGCCGCGGAATACTTCGGGTCCAGGGTCACGCACTGTTGCAGGTGGGTGGCGGCCCGGGCGTGTTCGCCCTGGTCCAGGTAACCCTTGCCCAGGCCGAAGCGCAGCAGTGGGTTATCCACACCCTTGGCGAGCATTTTTTCCAGCGATTCCAGCATTGTCGTCACTCCTGTGGACAAGACAGCGTTCGATCAGAAGAAGCTCAGGCCCACGTGGAACAGCTTCTCCACATCGCGGATATGTTTTTTATCCACAAGGAACAGGATCACGTGGTCCCCGGCCTCGATCACCGTATCGTCGTGGGCGATCAGCACCTCTTCATCACGGATGACCGCGCCGATGGTGGTCCCCGGTGGCAGGCCGAGGTCGCCGATGGCCCGTCCGATCACCTTGCTCGACTTGGCGTCGCCATGGGCGACGGCCTCGATGGCTTCCGCCGCGCCCCGGCGCAGGGAATGCACGCTGACGATATCGCCACGGCGCACGTGGGCCAGCAGGGTGCCGATGGTGGCCAGTTGTGGGCTGATAGCGATGTCGATATCGCCACCCTGGATCAGGTCGACGTAGGCCGGGTTGTTGATGATGGTCATGACCTTCTTCGCCCCCAGGCGCTTGGCCAGCAGCGAGGACATGATGTTGGCCTCGTCGTCGTTGGTCAGGGCCAGGAAGATGTCGGCGTCGGCGATGTTCTCTTCCAGCAGCAGGTCGCGGTCCGAGGCGCTGCCTTGCAGGACCACGGTGCTGTCCAGGGTGTCGGAGAGATAGCGGCAGCGGGCCGGGTTCATCTCGATGATCTTGACCTGGTAGCGGCTTTCGATGGCCTCGGCCAGGCGCTCGCCGATCTGCCCGCCACCGGCGATGACGATGCGCTTGTAGGACTCCTCGAGCCGGCGCATCTCGCTCATCACCGCGCGGATGTGGGCCTTGGCGGCGATGAAGAACACTTCGTCGTCGGCCTCGATCACCGTGTCGCCGGTGGGCATGATCGGCCGGTCGCGGCGGAAGATCGCCGCCACCCGGGTGTCGACGTTGGGCATGTGTTCGCGCAGTTGGCGCAGTTGCTGGCCGACCAGCGGGCCGCCGTAGTAGGCCTTCACCGCCACCAGCTGGGCCTTGCCCTCGTAGAAGTCGATCACCTGCAGCGAACCGGGGTGTTCGATCAGGCGCTTGATGTAGTTGGTCACCACCTGTTCCGGGCTGATCAGCACGTCCACCGGAATGGCATCGTTGTCGAACAGGCCGGCACGGGTCAGGTAGGCGGCCTCGCGCACCCGGGCGATCTTGGTCGGGGTGTGGAACAGGGTGTGGGCGACCTGGCAGGCCACCATGTTGGTTTCGTCGCTGTTGGTCACGGCCACCAGCATGTCGGCATCGTCCGCCCCGGCCTGGCGCAGCACCGTGGGAAAGGAGCCGCGGCCCTGCACGGTACGGATGTCCAGGCGATCGCCGAGATCGCGCAGGCGTTCGCCATCGGTGTCCACCACGGTGATGTCGTTGGCTTCGCTGGCCAGGTGTTCGGCCAGCGTGCCGCCTACTTGGCCGGCGCCGAGGATGATGATCTTCATCCACTACTCCCTAGATTCTTGTGCTTACCCGCGCGATGCGGCGATCTTGATCAGCTTGGCATAGTAGAAGCCGTCGTGGCCGCCCTCCTGGGCCAGCAGCTGGCGGCCGTGGGGCTGGCGCAGGCCGGCTTCAGTGGCCAGGTCCAGCTCCCGGGCGCCCGGGGTACGGGCGAGGAAGGCGCCGATCACCTCGGTGTTCTCGGTGGGCAGGGTCGAGCAGGTGGCGTAGAGCAGGATGCCGCCCACCTCGAGGGTTTGCCACAGGGTATCCAGCAGCTCGCCTTGCAGCTGCGCCAGGGCCGCGATGTCGTCGGGCTGGCGGGTCAGCTTGATGTCCGGATGCCGGCGGATCACCCCGGTAGCCGAACAGGGCGCGTCCAGCAGGATGCGCTGGAACGGCTTGCCGTCCCACCAGGCCTGGGTGTCGCGGCCGTCGGCGGCGATCAATTGAGCGTCCAGCCCCAGGCGCTCGAGGTTTTCCCGCACGCGGACCAGGCGCTTGGCTTCCAGGTCCACGGCCACCACGCCGGCCAGGGCCGGCTCGGCTTCGAGGATGTGGCAGGTCTTGCCGCCAGGGGCGCAGCAGGCGTCCAGCACCCGCTGCCCGGGGGCCAGGTCCAGCAGGTCGGCGGCCAGTTGCGCGGCTTCGTCCTGCACGCTCACCCAGCCATCGGCGAAGCCTGGCAGGCCGCGCACGTCGCAGGCCTCGGCCAGCACGATGCCGTCTGGGCTGTACTGGCAGGCGCTGGCGCCAACGCCCGCTTCGGCCAGCAGCGCCAGGTAGGCATCGCGGCTGTGGTGGCGGCGGTTGACCCGCAGGATCATCGGCGGATGGGCGTTGTTGGCGGCGCAGATGGCTTCCCACTGCTCGGGCCAGAAGGCCTTGAGCGATTTCTGCAGCCAGCGCGGGTGGGCAGTACGCACCACCGGGTCGCGCTCCATGCCGGCGAGCAGTTCCTCACCCTCACGCTGGGCGCGGCGCAGCACGGCATTGAGCAGGCCCTTGGCCCAGGGTTTCTTGAGCTTGTCGGCACAACCGACGGTCTCGCCGATGGCGGCGTGGGCCGGGATGCGGCTGTAGAACAGCTGGTACAGGCCCACCAGCAGCAGCGCCTGGACATCGGCGTCGGCCGCCTTGAAGGGCTTCTGCAGCAATTGCGCGGCCAGCAGTTCGAGGCGCGGTTGCCAGCGGGCGGTGCCGAAGGCCAGGTCCTGGGTCAGGCCGCGATCACGCTCCTCGACCTTGTCCAACTGCGCGGGCAGTGAGCTGTTGAGCGAGGCCTTGCCGCTGAGTACGGCGGCAAGGGCACGGGCGGCAGCCAGGCGTGGATTCATTGGCCGAGTACCTTGCCGCTGGCGAACTTCTCGCGGCGACTGTTGAACAGGTCGCTGAAGGCCAGGGCCTTGCCACCGGGCAATTGCAGGCGAGTCAGGCTCAGGGCGCCGGCACCGCAAGCGACGACCAGGCCGTCCTTGCTGGCGGACAGGACTTCGCCTGGGGTGCCCTGGCCTGTGGATATGTTGGCGGCCAGTACCTTCACGCTTTCACCATCGAGGGTGCTATGGCACACCGGCCATGGGTTGAAGGCGCGGACCAGGCGTTCCAGTTCCACGGCGGGACGGCTCCAGTCGATGCGTGCCTCGTCCTTGTTCAGCTTGTGGGCGTAGGTGGCCAGGCTATCGTCCTGCACTTCGCCTTGCAGGGTGCCGGCGGCCAGGCCGGCGATGGCTTGCACCACGGCACCCGGGCCCATGGCGGCCAGGCGGTCGTGCAGGGTGCCGCCGGTGTCTTCGGCGTTGATCGGGGTGACTACCTTGAGCAGCATCGGCCCGGTGTCCAGGCCCGCTTCCATGCGCATCACGGTCACGCCGCTCTCGGCGTCGCCGGCCTGCACGGCGCGCTGGATCGGCGCCGCACCACGCCAGCGTGGCAGCAGCGAGGCATGGCTGTTGATGCAGCCCAGGCGTGGGATATCCAGCACCGCCTGGGGCAGGATCAGGCCGTAGGCCACCACCACCATCAGGTCCGGCTTGAGTGCGGCCAGTTCGGCCTGGGCCTCGGCGTTGCGCAGGGTCTGCGGCTGATAGACCGGGATCGCATGCTCCACGGCCAGGGCCTTGACCGCACTGGGCATCAGCTTCTGCCCACGGCCGGCCGGGCGATCGGGCTGGGTATAGACGGCCACGATCTCGTAGGGGCTGGCGAGCAGGGCCTTGAGGTGTTCGGCGGCGAATTCGGGAGTGCCGGCAAAGACGATGCGCAATGGCTCAGTCATGGAGAATCTCGCTTGCTGAAGATGCGAAAAAGAAAAAGGCTTGCCATGGCAAGCCTTTGCAAGACGGCTATCAAGCCTGCTGGCGATGCTGCTTTTCCAGCTTCTTCTTGATCCGGTCGCGCTTGAGCGTGGACAGGTAGTCGACGAACAGCTTGCCGTTCAGGTGGTCGCACTCGTGCTGGATGCACACCGCCAGCAGGCCTTCGGCGATCAACTCGTAGGGCTTGCCGTCGCGGTCCAGGGCCTTGACCTTGACCCGCTGCGGGCGGTCGACGTTTTCGTAGAAGCCGGGTACCGACAGGCAACCTTCCTGGTACTGGTCCATTTCGTCGGTCAGGGGTTCGAACTCGGGGTTGATGAAGACCCGGGGCTCGCTGCGGTCTTCGGACAGGTCCATGACCACGACGCGCTTGTGCACGTTGACCTGGGTCGCCGCCAGGCCGATGCCCGGGGCCTCATACATTGTTTCAAACATGTCGTCGACCAACTGACGCACTTCGTCGTCCACTACGGCCACGGGTTTGGCGATAGTGCGCAGGCGCGAATCGGGGAATTCGAGGATGTTTAAAATGGCCATAGGCGTAATTGCTACACGTGTGAAATGAGGGCGGATCCGGCGTCCTGGCAGGTCCTGGACCTGGGCCGCCGATGTAAAACGTGCTCTGCAAGGGAGCGAGCCGTGCAGGCTCTGGCGTTTCACGCGAACGCACATGATAAAGGGATTCAGCCCCTGAGGAAATCACTGTTCGCCTTGCTGTCCCTGGGCTGCAGGCGGATCGTCGGCGCTTTTCCCCATCCATGCGCATCCGTGCCGGCCTGGCTTGGCCAAGAGTGCCCGGGCAAGCGCCCGGGGTCTTGAGGGAAGGCGTTCCTCAACAAGTTACCAACAGACTTATCCACAGGTTGTTCCGGTATTCGCCGGAGCCATGACGATCAAGGATGATCCATGTCGCACCCGACCATTGGCGCCATTTCCCCAGCGGAACTGGAGGCTCGTCTACGTTTGCATGGCCTGCCTGGCCTTGGCCCCATGCGTTTCAAGCGCCTGTTCCAGGCTTTCGGTGGTGCGGCCAAGGCCCTCAGCGCCCCGGCCGCTGCCTGGCAGTCCCTGGGGCTGCCGGCGGCCTGTGCCGAGGCCCGGCGCAGCGCTACGGTGCGCGAGGGCGCTCGGCGCGCGTTGGCCTGGATAGACGGCCAGACCAGGCACTTGCTGATGTGGGACCAGCCCGGCTACCCGGCGTTGCTGGCCCAGTTGGAGGATGCCCCGCCCCTGCTGTTCGTGGCCGGCGATCCGACGATCCTCGAGTCGCCGCAGTTGGCGCTGGTGGGCAGCCGGCGTGCCTCGCGGCCCGGCCTGGATACTGCGGCGGCGTTTTCCAGGAGCCTGGCCGAGGCCGGTTTCGTCATCACCAGCGGCCTGGCCCTGGGCATCGACGGGGCCGCGCACCGGGCTGCGCTGGAGGTCGGCGGGCGCACCGTGGCGGTGCTCGGCACCGGCCTGGAAAATTGTTATCCACAGCGTCACCGGGAGCTGGCCCGGGCGATGGTCGAGCAAGGCAGTGCGCTGGTGTCCGAGTTCGCCCTGGATACCGGGCCGCGCCCGGAGCATTTTCCCCGGCGCAACCGGATCATCAGCGGCCTGTCCCTGGGGGTGCTGGTGGTGGAGGCCAGTGTCGCCAGCGGCTCGCTGATCACTGCCCGGCTGGCGGCGGAGCAGGGGCGCGAGGTGTATGCCATTCCCGGTTCGATCCATCACCCCGGGGCCCGCGGTTGTCACCAGCTGATCCGCGATGGCGCGGTACTGGTGGAAAGCGTCCAGCACATCCTCGAGACGTTGCAGGGCTGGCAACGCTTGCCGCCGTCAGTCGAGCCGGTCGCCACCGATTCCCATCCGCTGCTGGTCCTGCTGCACGCCGCTCCCCAGGGTAGCGAGGCCCTGGCGCTGGCCAGTGGCTGGCCCCTGCCCCGGGTGCTGGCGAGCCTGACCGAGCTGGAGGTCGATGGTCGCGCGGTCAATGAAAACGGGCGCTGGTTTGCGCGCCTGAGCTAGGTTTTATAAGCAGGATCGGTAAACTGCGCACAGCTTTTATCTGGAGAGTCGGCAATGGTCAGCAGTTGGCGTGTGCAACAAGCCGCACGAGAGATTCGCGCAGGGGCGGTGATTGCCTATCCAACCGAAGCGGTCTGGGGCCTGGGGTGCGATCCGTGGAACGAAGAGGCGGTGGATCGCCTGTTGGCGATCAAGTCGCGGTCGGTGGATAAGGGCTTGATCCTGATCGCCGACAATATCCACCAGTTCGACTTCCTGTTCGAGGATTTCCCCGACACTTGGATCGAACGCATGGCCAGCACCTGGCCGGGTCCCAATACCTGGCTGGTGCCCCATCAGAACCTGTTGCCCGAATGGGTCACCGGGCTCCACGACACCGTGGCCCTGCGGGTCAGCGACCATCCGTTGGTGCGTGAGCTCTGTGCCCTGGTGGGGCCATTGATCTCTACCTCGGCCAACCCCCAGGGGCGCCCGGCGGCGCGGACCCGGTTGCGGGTCGAACAGTACTTCCGGGGGCAGCTGGACCTGGTCCTGAGCGGCAGCCTGGGCGGGCGCAAGAACCCCAGCCTGATCCGCGACCTGGCCACCGGCAAGGTGATCCGGCCTTCCTGAGCCGCGCTGGCGAGGGCTGCGGCGCCGATTGGAGCGCGCCACCCTCGCCCACTGTTTCCCCTGACTAGGGCAGCAGTACCGTGGAGCCGGTGGTGCGCCGCGCCGACAGCTCGACGTGGGCCTTGGCCGCGTCCGCCAGGGCGAAACGCTGGTTGATCTCGACCCTGATGTGGCCGCTGGTGATCATGCCGAACAGGTCGTCGGCCATGCGTTGCAGGTTCTCGGCGCTGTTGGCGTAGCTGCCCAGGGTCGGCCGGGTCACGTACAGCGAACCCTTGGCCGCCAGGATTCCCAGATTCACCCCTTCCACCGCCCCCGAGGCATTGCCGAAGCTGACCATCAGGCCGCGTGGCGCCAGGCAGTCCAGGGAAGTCAGCCAAGTGTCCTTGCCGACGCCGTCATAGACCACCGGGCATTTGCGTCCGCCGGTCAGTTCCAGCACCCGCTGGGCCACGTTCTCATGGCTGTAGTCGATGGTTTCCCAGGCGCCGAGGCCCTTGGCGAGGGCGGCTTTTTCCGGCGAGCTGACAGTACCGATCAGCTTCACCCCCAGGGCCTTGGCCCACTGGCAGGCCAGGGCGCCGACGCCACCTGCCGCCGCGTGGAACAACACGGTCTCGCCGCCTTTGAGTTCGTAGGTCTGGCGCAGCAGGTACTGCACGGTCAGGCCCTTGAGCATCACCGCCGCCGCTTGTTCGAAACTGATGCCCTCAGGCAGCAGCACCAGGTTGGTTTCGGGCAGTACATGCACATCGCTGTAGGCGCCCAGCGGGCCGCTGCCGTAGCCCACTCGGTCGCCAACCTTGAAGCGGGTCACCGCGCTGCCCACCGCCTCGACCACCCCCGCGCCTTCGAAACCCATGCCCGAGGGCAAGGCCGGTGGCGCATACAAGCCACTGCGGTAGTAGTTGTCGATGAAGTTCAGGCCGATGGCCCGGTTGCTGACCCGCACTTCCTGCGGGCCCGGCTCGGCCGGCTGGTAATCCACATACTCAAGTACTTCGGGGCCGCCATGGGCGCGGAACTGGATACGTTTGGCCATCTTTCCTCTCTCCTCGATCGCATGTTGAACAGGACGTTGAAAAACTACCTGCGTTGCCATCGCTGCGTTGAAAACAGGCTGGTGCGCCAGCCCGGTCAAAATGCTCATTTACACTTGTAAACTGCGTTTTTTTCGTCTGTTTTCGCCTTGCGCTGGCTGCCCGCCTACATTTTTGAACGGCCTGTTAAAAGTGCCCTATCGGACTCCTCTGCTTGACCTTCGTCAACTGCGGCAGGCCCCGGCGCGGTGTTATGCTACGCGCCCATTTGCGCCGGCCTGCGCGTCATCCCTAGCGCCGCGTAGCTTTGCCCGACCCAAGGTGATGCCATGACTACCCGCACCGAGGCCGTGAAGGCCTACCTGCTCGACCTGCAAGACCGTATCTGTGCCGCACTGGAAACCGAAGACGGCGGCGCCCGTTTCATCGAGGACGCCTGGACCCGCCCTGCCGGCGGTGGCGGTCGTACCCGGGTGATCGGCGATGGCGCGGTGATCGAAAAAGGCGGGGTCAACTTTTCCCATGTGTTCGGCAGCGGCCTGCCGCCATCGGCCAGTGCCCACCGGCCTGAACTGGCCGGTCGCGGTTTCGAGGCCCTGGGCGTGTCCCTGGTGATCCATCCGCATAACCCCCATGTACCCACTTCCCACGCCAACGTGCGCTTCTTCATCGCCGAGAAGGAAGGCGAGGAAGCGGTCTGGTGGTTCGGCGGCGGCTTCGACCTGACCCCCTATTACGCCAACGAGGAAGACTGCGTGCACTGGCACCGGGTCGCCGAACGCGCCTGCGCGCCCTTCGGGCCCGATGTCTATCCACGCTACAAGGCCTGGTGCGACAGCTACTTCCACATCAAGCACCGCAACGAGCCGCGGGGCATCGGCGGCCTGTTCTTCGACGACCTGAACGAATGGGACTTCGACACCAGCTTCGCTTTCATGCGCGCCATCGGCGATGCCTACATCGAGGCCTACCTGCCCATCATCCAGCGCCGCAAGGCCACCCCCTACACCGAGCAGCAGCGCGAATTCCAGGAGTTCCGCCGGGGCCGCTACGTGGAATTCAACCTGGTCTACGACCGTGGCACCCTGTTCGGCCTGCAATCGGGCGGCCGCACCGAGTCGATCCTCATGTCGCTGCCGCCGCAGGTGCGCTGGGGTTATGACTGGAAGGCCGAGCCGGGCAGCGAGGAAGCGCGCCTGACCGAGTACTTCCTCAAGGATCGCGACTGGCTGGCCGGCGCCAACTGAGCGGACCGGGCGGATGAATCGGCATTGCACAAAGGGGGAAGAGATGGACCAGTACGTTGTCTTCGGTAATCCGATCGGCCACAGCAAGTCGCCGTTGATCCACCGGCTGTTCGCCGAACAGACCGGCCAGCAGCTGGAATACGCCACCCTGCTGGCGCCCCTGGACGATTTCGCCGGCACCGCCCGGCGCTTCTTCGCCCACGGGCGCGGGGCCAACGTCACCGTGCCGTTCAAGGAAGAAGCCTATCGCCTGTGCGACAGCCTCACCCGTCGAGCGCAGCGCGCCGGCGCAGTGAACACCCTGTGCAAGCAGGACGATGGCAGCTTGCTGGGAGACAACACCGACGGTGCCGGTCTGGTGCGCGACCTCACGGTCAATGCCGGGGTCGGCCTCAAGGGCAAGCGCATCCTGCTGCTGGGCGCCGGTGGCGCGGTGCGTGGTGCCCTGGAGCCGTTGCTGGCCGAGCAACCGGCCTCGGTGGTGATCGCCAACCGCACCGTGGAGAAGGCCGAGCAACTGGCCGCGGCCTTCGCCGACCTGGGGCCGGTATCGGCCAGCGGTTACGACTGGCTGGAAGAGTCGGTGGACCTGATCATCAACGCCACTTCCGCCAGTCTTTCTGGCGAGTTGCCGGCGATCTCCGGCAGCCTGGTCGAGCCGGGCAGGACGGTGTGCTACGACATGATGTACGGCAAGGAGCCGACCACCTTCTGCCGTTGGGCCAGCGCACAGGGCGCGGCCCAGGTGCTCGATGGCCTGGGCATGCTCGCCGAGCAGGCGGCAGAAGCCTTCTTCCTGTGGCGTGGCGTGCGCCCGGACAGCGCCCCGGTACTGGCCGAGCTGCGGCGCCAGCTGGCGCTCTGACCGATCGCCTCATCGTTAATAGCGATAGCCGGCTGGCGATGGGCTCGTCGCTATGACCCCACAGCAACCCATGCTCAATCCTCAAAGCGGATCGGGCATTGCTCCGCGCCTTCGAGCTTGCGCAATTCCTCGATCACCGAGGCCCGAGCCCGGCGCAGGGTCAGGCTGCCACCCTGGCGCCTGAGCCGGCGCGCCTCCTGGTGCAGCATCGCCACTCCCGAATAGTCGATGAAGTTGATCTGCCGCGCGTCGATCACCAGTTTCGCCCCGTGGCAACGCTGCATGCGTACCTGCAGGTAATGGCTGGCGCCGAAGAAGATCGAGCCGCCGACCCGCAGGACGTCCTCGTCGCCTTCGCGGCTGTACTGCACCCGGGGTTGCGAGGTGCGCTTGAGGTAGAAGAACAGCGACGCCAGGACCCCGGCATAGATCGCGGTCTGCAATTCCAGGAGCAAGGTGGCGACGAAGGTCAGGCTCATCACGGCGAATTCGGCGCGACTGACCCGGAACAACGCACGAATCGCCCGGTGGTCCACCAGGCCCCAGCAGATCAGCAGGATGCTGCCGGCCATGGCGGGGATCGGGATATGGGCGATCAGCCCGGCGCCGGCCACTGCGAACAGCGCCACCCAGAGCGCCGAGAACACCCCGGCCAGGGGAGAACGGGCGCCGGCCTCGTAGCTCAGCCCTGAGCGGGTGAAGGAGCCGGAGGACAGATAGCCGGAGAAGAAGGCGCCGACGATGTTCGACAGGCCCTGGGCGCGCACTTCCTGGTTGGCGTCGAGCAGCTGCTCCGAGCGGGCCGATAGCGAGCGGGCGATCGATAGGCTGGTCACCAGCCCCAGCATGCCCACCGCCACGGCGCTGGGCAGCAGCCGCAGGACCAGCTCCAGGTCCAGCGGCAGGGGGCTCAGGGGCGGCAAGTGGCCGGCGAAGGCGCTCACCAGCCGTACCTGGCCGAACAGTCCCGGCAGCAGCCAGACCGCCAGCGCACTGAGTACCAGGCTCAGCAGTAGGCCTGGCCAGCGCGGGGCCAGCAGCTTGAAGCCGACCCCCAGCGCCAGGGTGCCGAGCCCCAGTAGCAGGGACGGCCGGTCGAGGTTGCCCAGGTGCTGCAACAGCAGGCCCAGGCTGCCAAGGGCGGTGGCCTGGTTCGGCAAGTCCAGGCCCATCAGGTTGGGCAGTTGGCCCAGGGCGATGACCACCGCCGCGCCGAGGGTGAAGCCCAGTACCACCGAATGCGAGACGAAGTTCACCAGGGCGCCGAAGCGCAGCATCCCCAGCAGCCACTGGAAGATCCCGGCCAGCAGGGTCAAGAGCAGGATCAGCGTGATGTAGTCCGCCGAAGCCGGCACCGCCAAGGGGCTGACGCTGGTGTAGAGAACGATGGAAATGGCCGCCGTGGGGCCGCAGATCAAGTGCCAGGACGAGCCCCACAGGCAGGCCACCAGCACCGGGACTATGGCCGCGTACAGCCCGTACTCCGGCGGCAGCCCGGCGATCAGGGCATAGGCGATCGATTGCGGTAGCGCCAGGATCGCCCCGCTCAGGCCCACCAGCAGGTCGCGGCCGGCACTGGCGCGGGTCTGGCGTGGCAGCCAGCTCAGGAACGGCAGCAGTGAATGGCGGTCGGGCCAGGCCATGGGTCCTCGCGTTCAGCGTGTTCAGAGGCGTCAGGGTAAAGCATTGCCGCAGGGCTTACCCCATCCCTGTAGGAGCAAGGGGGCGCCCACCCCTCGCTCCTACGATGGATGCTAGAGGCGGGCTTGCACGGCTGGCAGCGCATCCTTGCCATCGAGGGTCGTCACACCGTCCAGCCATTGGCCCAGCACCGCCGGGTTGGCCTTGATCCAGGCCCGGGCGGCCTCGGCATGGCTGACCTTGCGGTTGGCCACCTCGGCCATGATGCCGTTCTCCATGTCCTGGGTGAACCGCAGGTTGCCCAGTAGCTTGCCGACGTTCGGGCAAGCCTGGGCATACCCCTTGCGTGTCAGGGTGTAGACGCTGCCGCTGGCGCCGAAGTATTTCTCGCCCCCGGTGAGGTAGCGCATGTTCAGTTGCACGTTCATCGGGTGCGGCGTCCAGCCGAGGAAGGTGACGAACTTGTGTTTTTTCACCGCCCGCGACACCTCGGCGAGCATCGCCTGCTCGCTGGATTCCACCAGCTTCCACTGGCCGAGGGCGAAGTCGTCGTGCTTGATGATCTCCTGCAACGACAGGTTGGCCGGAGCTCCGGAGCCGATGCCGTAGAGCTTCTTGTCGACTTCCCGGGGATGCTGTTCGGCGTATCTGTTCAGGTCGTTGAAGTCATGTACCCCGGCGTCCCATACATAGTCCGGCACGGCCAGGGTGAACTGGGTGCCCTCCAGGTTCTGCGCCAGCCGGGTGACATCGCCGTTGGCCACGAACTTGTCATGGAAGCCCTGTTGCGCCGGCATCCAGTTGCCCAGGAACACGTCCACCCGGCCGTCCTTGAGTCCGCCGAAGATGATCGGCACCGCCAGGGTATCGACCTTGGGTTTGTAGCCCAGGCCCTCGAGCAAGAAGCCGGTGATGGCATTGGTGGCGGCGATGTCGCTCCAGCCCGGGTCGGCCATCTTCACTGTCTCGCATCCAGGCTCGGCCCAGGCCGGTGCGCTGGCCAAAAGCACCAGCGTGGCGATCGCTGCTGTGGATAACTTCTGCATGCTCTTCCCCTTGGGTTTTTGTCATTGGTCTTGGCAGGGTTGTGGATAACGAGCCTTGCGCTCCAGGTCATCGAGGTCGATATGGTTGCGCATGTACTGCGCGCTGGCGTCCACCAGCGGCTGGTGGTCCCAGCTCTTGAGCTTGCCGATGCCCAGGGCCGTGGCGACGAAACGCCGGCGCCGCTGGCTGGCGAGCACTTGTTGGTGGATCCGAGGCATGTCCCAACGGTTGCGGGCCTCCTGGAGGAAGTCGGCGAACAGCTGGCGATGCTCCGCCGAGCGGGACAGTTCCTCGCGTTCGTGTGGGTCGTTGGCCACGTCGAACAACAGGCATGGGTCGTCCTCGCTGTAGATGAACTTGTAGGCGCCACGGCGGATCATCATCAGCGGGCCGATGGTGCCTTCGGCCATGTATTCGCCGAATACCTCGTCATGCCCGCCCTGCCCTTGCAGGTGCGGCAGCAACGAGCGCCCGTCCAAGGGCAGGTCAGGTTCAAGGGCGCCACCGGCCAGTTCCACCAGGGTCGGCAGCAGGTCGG
Organism: Pseudomonas sp. CMR5c; assembly: GCF_003850545.1. NCBI lineage: Bacteria > Pseudomonadati > Pseudomonadota > Gammaproteobacteria > Pseudomonadales > Pseudomonadaceae > Pseudomonas > Pseudomonas sp. CMR5c. The sequence goes on from NZ_CP027705.1 coordinate 33,504, forward strand.
CGGTGGACACCGCCTGGCTGACCCGGCCGGCGGCGAATTGCCCGGGGGCATGGATCAGCAGCGGTACCCGGGCGGCCATTTCGAACCAGTGCATTTTGTACCAGAGGCCACGCTCGCCCAGCATGTCGCCGTGGTCGCCGGAGAACACCACGATGGTGTCGTCCGCCAGGCCGGTCTCCTCCAGGGTCTGCAGCAACTGGCCAACGTTATCGTCGATGTAGCTGCAGGCGCCGAAGTAGGCCCGCCGGGCATCGCGGACCTTGTCCTCGGGCAGTGGTTTGTCCCACAGGTCGTAGACCTTGAGCAGGCGTTGGGAATGCGGGTCCTGCTGGTCCTGGGGCAGCGCCTGGGGCATGGGGATCGGCGTATCGCGGTACAGGTCCCAGTAGGCCTTGGCGATGGTGTACGGATCGTGGGGGTGGGTCATCGACACGGTCAGGCAGAACGGCTGGTCGCCGGCCTCGCGGACATGGTCGAACAGGTACTGCCGGGCCTTGAACAGCACCTCCTCGTCGAAGTCCAGCTGGTTGGTGCGCACGCAGGGACCGGCCTGCAATACCGAGGACATGTTGTGGTACCAACTGGGGCGCACGCCTGGCTGGTCCCAGTTCACCGCCCAGCCGTAGTCGGCGGGGTAGATGTCGCTGGTCAGGCGCTCTTCATAGCCGTGCAGCTGGTCCGGGCCGCAAAAGTGCATCTTGCCCGACAGCGCCGTGCGGTAGCCCAGGCGCCGCAGGTAGTGGGCGTAGGTCGGTACATCGGCGGGAAAGTCGGCGGCGTTGTCGTAGGCGCCGATCTTGCTGGGCAACTGCCCGCTGACCAGGGTGAAGCGCGAGGGTGCGCACAGCGGGCTGTTGCAGTAGGCCGCCTCGAACACCACGCCCTCGGCGGCCAGGCGCGCAAGGTGCGGCAAGCGGATCGGCGATGGACCGTAGAACGGCAGCAAGGGCGCGGCCATCTGGTCGGCCATGATGAAAAGAATGTTCTTGCGCTTCATGGGATCGCGGCATTCCATAGTCGATGGTTATGCGAGATTGCTGCGATCGAGGATGGGTCCCATGCCGGTGGCGGTAAAGCCCATGCACGACAATGACTAGGATAAGCACAGCTTATGTATGAAGCCCTGGGTGACCTGTCCCTGGACCTGCTGCGGGTGTTCGAAGCGGCGGCCCGCCTGCGCAGCTTCACTGCCGCCGCCCTGGAGCTGGGCACCACCCAGCCGGCCATCAGCCAGCAGGTCAAGCGGCTGGAAGAACAGCTGGGGGTGCGGCTGTTCGACCGGATCTACCGTGGCATCGAGCTGACCGACTCCGGCAGCCTGCTGTTGGAGCAGGTCCAGGTCGGCTTGCAGAGCATCGACGCCGGTCTGGGTGCCCTGCGCCAGCAGCATCAGCATGAGGTGCTGCAGGTCGCCACCGATTTCGCCTTCGCCGCCTACTGGCTGATGCCGCGCCTGCATCGTTTCCATGAAGCCAATCCCCAGGTGGATGTCAGCCTGGTCACCAGCGAACGCAGCCACGCCACCTTGCGCAGCGATATCGACGTGGCGGTGCTGTTCGGCGATGGCCGCTTCAAGCATGGGCAAAGCCACTGGCTGTTCAGCGAAGAAGTGTTCGCGGTATGCAGCCCGGCCTTGCTCGGGGGGCGCACTGCGCCCCTGCCCGTCCAAGTGCTTTTGCAGTTGCCGTTGCTGCACCTGCGCGGCGAGGCCAGCAGCCACTGGTTCGACTGGAGCGGGGTGTTTCGCGAACTGGGCATCGCTGCCGCGCCAGCCCCAGGGCAGTTGCGTTTCGACAATTACACCCTGCTGATCCAGGCGGCCATCGCCGGCCAGGGGGTAGCCATCGGCTGGCGCCACTTGGTGGACAGCCTGCTGGCCCAGGGCCTGTTGTGCCGGCCTATCGCCGAGACGGTGATCTCCAGCTACGGCTATTACGTAGTGCTGCCCCAGCGTAAGCGCCGGGGGCCATTGATCCAGCGTTTCGTCGACTGGCTGATGGCCGAGCAAGCCACCAGCGCCCAGACCCTCAAGGGGTTGGCGTTGCCGTCCATTGCCCTTTGACCGGGGCCTTGAACAATCCGGCCAGGGACAGCGCGCCGTTGCCCAGGCAGACCAACGCCAGCGACACCACGGCCAGGAAGGCCAGGTATTCCCAGCCACCGCCCGGGCTGGTGTAGATCCAGCCGTGGGCGCCATGGACGAACGCGATGGCCCCCAGCAGCATCGGCAGCAGCGCCAGGGCCACCCAGCGCACGCCAATCCCCAGGATCAGCAGCAAGCCGCCCAGCAGTTCCGCCGCCACCGCCGGGTAGGTCAGCCACTCGGGCATGCCGGTGAGGCTGAACAGCTTGATCGTCCCCGGCCAGCCCAGCACCAGGATCTTGAACAGTGCGTGGGCACAATACATGGCCCCCAGGGCCAGGCGCAGCAGCAGGGTCGCCCACTGTTGCGGCGGGTTGCCGGAGGTTGGCGAGGGCATTGCGGGGGCGAACGAACGGGCAGGCATATGACAAATCCTTGTGTAGTTGGAGGTCGTGGTTGTTGCGGGTATGGCGAAAGCCGTGGCTAGACGATGGCCACCGAGGCCCCGGCCAGCAGCAGGACGCCGATATGGCAGTTGCTGCGGAACAGGTGGTTGCAGGGCCCCGGATCGTCGGGGCTGAACAGGCTGAGCTGATAGGCCAGGGATAGCCCGATCGGCAGCAGCAGGATGAAGAATCCGGGATTGGCCCCGGCCAGCAACCCTGCCGCGCCCCAGCACAACAGCGTCATGGTGTAGAAAGCGCCGATCCAGGCCTTGCCTTGGCCAGCGAACAGGGTCGCGGTGGAGCGCAGTCCCATCTTCAGGTCGTCTTCACGGTCGCTGTAGGCATACAAGGTGTCGTAGCCCAGTTGCCAGAACAGGCAACCGAGCCACAACGCCAGGGCGCCGGGTTGCAGGGCGCCGGTGGTCTCCACGCTGGCCATCAGCACGCCCCAATTGAACACCGCGCCGAGGAACGCCTGGGGCCAGTGGGTGAAGCGCTTGAGCAGCGGATAGACCAGGGTCAGGGGCACGCAGCACAGGGCCAGCAGCACCGTCAGCGGCTGCAGGGTCAACAACAAGGCGGCGGCCAACAACAGCTGGATCGCGAGGCAGGCCAGGGCTTGATGCAGGCTCAACGAGCCGTTGGCCAGGGGGCGCTGGCGGGTGCGGTTGACCTGGGCATCGAAGCGCCGGTCGAGGATGTCGTTGATGCTGCAACCGGCGCTGCGCATCAGCAGCGCGCCGAGGCAGAACACCAGCACCAGCCAGGCCGGGGGCACCTGCCCGGCAGACAGCACCAGCGAAGCCAGGGCCGGCAGCAGGGTCAGCCAGATACCGATGGGCCGGTCCAGGCGCATCAGCCGGGCGTAGGGTTGCCAGGTGCGAGGCAGCCGGGTGGCGACCCAGTCCCGGGCCGGGATGTCGTTGAGATCGGGGGCGTTCATGTTCGGTTCCAGGGTGGTCTTCCATGGCCGCTGCAGCGCCCTGCAATCCAGGGGGCGCAGCGGGCTTTCAGCGAACTTCGGGCAAGCCGCCAGCGTGATCGCCGGGCGTGGTCGCGGGGCGTTCTGGGTGCGGGTCGGATGCTGCTAAAGTTGCCCGCGCCCGCCCCCGGCGGCAAGCGAACAATCCGCAATAGCCTCCTGCAGGATATGCAATATGCTCCGTGACGAAGTGCCCGGCCTCCCGCGTTTCGACCTCAACCTGCTGCGGGTTTTCGCTGCCATCTACGAGGACCGCAGCATCCTCCTGGCCAGCAAGCGCTTGCATTTGAGCCAGTCGGCGGTCAGCCATGCCCTGACCCGGCTGCGCGAATCCCTGCAGGACGAGCTGTTCATCCGGACCGCTCGGGGCATGCAGCCCTCGGCCCGGGCCGAGGCGATCGCCGGCCCTTTGCGCGAAGCGTTGCTGAGCATCCAGCGCACCGTGGGCGTGGAGGCCTTCGACCCGGCTAGTGCCGTGCGCACTTTCACCCTGGCGAGCAACGACTACCTGAGTTCGGTGCTGCTGGCGCCATTGCTGCAGCGCCTGGCCCGGCAGGCACCGGGAGTGGACCTGGTGGTCCGGCCCTCGACCCGCCTGGACCTGGCCGAACAGATCGATGTCGGGCGCATCGACCTCGCCATCGGCATGTTCGCCGAGTTGCCGCGGCGGGTGCACAGCGCCTGCCTGTGGGAGCAGCGCGATGTATTGCTGATGTGCCCCGGTCACCCGCTGCTCGACCTGCCGCAGGTGACGCTGCCGGTCCTGGCGGACTGCCCCTTGGTCATCCTTTCGGTCGGTGGCCAGGAGGAAGGCGCGGTCAACGGCTACATCCTCGAGCGCGGCATCGCCCGGCAATCGGAGATGTTCCATCGCCAGCAGCTGGAACAGGCCATGGCGGCGATCGGTCGCCGGCCCCGGTACAAGCTCACCCTGCCCCATTCCCTGGTGCTGCCGCAGTTGCTGGAGCAGTCGCCGTTGGTGGCGATCGTGCCGCAACCCCTGGCCCGGGATCTTGAGCAGCGCTTCGGCCTGTGCCAGCGGCCCTTGCCGCTGGCGCTCGAGCCATCGCCGCTGCTGGCGATCTGGCATGGGCGCAACGACCCCGATCCGGCCCACCTGTGGTTGCGCCGCCAGTTGCTGGACGTGGCGGCGACCCTGGTCTGCCAGCCCTGAGGGTCAACCGTTTTCGTGGATGCCGACGAACTCCACATGCTCGCGCAGGTGCAGATTCAGGCGCAGTTCGTCGTTGATGCCCACGGCCACGCCATTGAGCCGCCGCAGAGGCTCGGCGAGCCCGGGCTCGAGGTTGTCGCCCACCTGGTTGAAGTGTTCGATACCCAGCCCGGCCACGGAGCGCGGGGCGTTGACCAGGGTCCAGTCCAGGGGGCTGCTGTGCAGGGCTTCGAGGATCTCCTCGGCAGCGTGATGGGGCAGGCTGGTATAGACGGGCGGGTCGTCGAGAATGGCGAAATTGCCCACCAGGACCAGCCGCTGGACCTTGGCTGCTTGCAGGCCTGCAACCAGCGCATCGGCCGCCTGCACCTGGGCCAGCGGATCGGCGACCCGGCCCGGCATCGCACTGCCCGGCAGGCCGGGAGCATCCAGCAGGCAGATCACCGCCGAGCAGCCGGCCACGCTCTGCTGCACCCCGTCGGCATCGAACAGGTTGCCGCCCTTGGTGCGCAAGCCAGGGCGCGGGGCCAGGGCGGTGAGATCGTCGAGAATGGCGATGACTTCGTGCTGGCGCCTCAAGCTTTCCGCCATCAGCGCACTGCCCAGGCTGCTCGTGGCACCATAGAGCGCCAGCTTGACCACTGGGGTTTCGGCATTTTTCATGGCCGGGCCTCCTCTTGTTTCCTACAGGTAGGCTTGTGACCTGTGGCGGGCCCTGAGGGTTCGTCTTATATCGCGAGGGTTTGCATGCAACGAATCAAGGGCTACCACGCCCACGTCTATTTTGACGCCAGCACCATCGAGCAGGCCCGGGCCCTGTGCGAGCAGGCGGCGCAGTTGTTCGACCTGCGCATGGGTCGGGTCCACGAGCGGCAAGTCGGGCCACATCCGGACTGGAGCTGCCAGCTGGCCTTCGGACCGGAACTGTTCGGCCAGGTGGTGCCCTGGTTGGCGCTCAATCGCCAGGGACTGGTGGTGTTCCTGCACCCGGAAACCGGCGACGAGCTACAGGACCACACTGACCATGCGATCTGGATGGGAGCGCTGCGGCCTCTGGACCTGAGCGTGTTCTGAGGCGCCCAGCAATGAAAAAGGGTTCCAGGACTGCTCCTGGAACCCTTTTTCGCTGCGGGCCCGGTCTTAGCCGAGCCGGGCCTTGCGCACGCCCTCGGACAGCGCCGAACACAGGCTCAGCACGCCATCCACCGCCTGGGCGGGGGATTCGGCGCTGGCGATGTGGTCGATCAGCGCCGAACCCACCACCACGCCGTCGGCCAGGCGGGCGATGGCCGCGGCCTGATCCGGGGTACGGATGCCGAAACCGATGCTGATGGGCAGGTCGGTATGCCGGCGCAGGCGGGCCACGGCTTGCTCCACATGTTCCAGGGTCGCGGCCCCGGCGCCGGTCACCCCGGCCACCGACACGTAGTAGACGAACCCCGAGCTGCCATCGAGCACCTTGGGCAGGCGCGCGTCGTCGGTGGTTGGCGTGGTCAGGCGGATGAAGTCGATGCCCGCGGCCTGGGCCGGGTCGCACAGCTCGCTGTTATGTTCGGGCGGAATGTCCACCACGATCAGGCCATCGACCCCGGCGGCCTTGGCATCGGCGATGAAGCGCGGTACGCCGTAGTGGTGGATCGGGTTGAAATAGCCCATCAGCACCAGTGGCGTGTCGCTGTTGTCCACGCGGAACTCGCGGACCATCTGCAGGGTTTTCGCCAGGTTCTGTTTGGCCCCGAGGGCTCGGATGTTGGCGAGCTGGATCGCCGGGCCGTCGGCCATGGGGTCGGTGAAGGGCATGCCCAGTTCGATCACGTCGGCGCCAGCGGCCGGCAGACCCTTGAGAATCGCCAGGGACGTGTCGTAGTTCGGGTCACCGGCGGTAATGAAGGTCACCAGGGCGGCGCGGTTCTGTTCCTTGAGTTCGGCAAAGCGCGTTTGCAGGCGGCTCATCAGTGTTTCTCCTGCTGGGACTGTTGCATGTGGTGCATCACGGTCTGCATGTCTTTGTCACCACGGCCCGAGAGGTTGACCACCATCAGGTGGTCCTTGGGCAGGTTGGGTGCGCGCTTGAATACCTCTGCCAGGGCATGGGAGGACTCCAGCGCCGGGATGATGCCTTCCAGGCGGCAGCACTGGTGGAATGCCTCGAGGGCCTCGGTATCGGTGATCGAGGTGTACTCGACCCGGCCGATGTCATGCAGCCAGGCGTGTTCCGGGCCGATGCCGGGATAGTCCAGGCCGGCGGAAATCGAGTGGGCGTCGATGATCTGGCCATCGTCGTCCTGCAGCAGGAAGGTGCGGTTGCCGTGCAGTACGCCGGGCACCCCGCCGTTGAGGCTGGCGGCATGCTTGCCGGTCTCGATGCCGTGGCCCGCGGCCTCGACGCCGATGATCTGCACGCCCTGGTCATCGAGGAACGGATGGAACAGGCCCATGGCGTTGGAGCCGCCGCCGATGCACGCCACCAGGCTGTCCGGCAGGCGCCCTTCGTGGGCCTGCATCTGCTCGCGGGTTTCCTTGCCGATCACTGCCTGGAAGTCGCGGACCATGGCGGGGTAAGGGTGGGGACCGGCCACGGTGCCGATCAGGTAGAAGGTGTTGTCGACATTGGTCACCCAGTCGCGCAGGGCTTCGTTCATCGCATCCTTGAGGGTGCCGGTGCCGGCCACGACCGGGATCACCTCGGCGCCCAGCAGCTTCATGCGAAACACGTTGGCCTGCTGGCGCTCGATGTCGGTGGTGCCCATGTAGATCACGCATTGCAGGCCGAAGCGCGCGGCCACGGTGGCGGTGGCCACGCCGTGCATGCCGGCGCCGGTCTCGGCGATGATGCGCTGCTTGCCCATGCGCTTGGCCAGGAGAATCTGGCCGATGCAGTTGTTGATCTTGTGCGCGCCGGTGTGGTTGAGCTCTTCACGCTTGAGGTAGATCTTGGCGCCGCCGCAGTGCTCGGTCAGGCGCTCGGCGAAGTACAGCGGGCTGGGACGGCCCACGTAGTCGCGCTGGAAATAGGCCAGCTCTTCGAGGAACTTGGGGTCCTGCTTGGCCTTTTCGTATTCACGGGCCAGGTCGAGGATCAGCGGCATCAGGGTTTCTGCGACATAACGGCCGCCGAACCCGCCGAACAGGCCGTTTTCGTCAGGACCATTACGCAATTGGGACTGGGTCATTGGAGCGCTCCCGGATGGATTCGTGGAAGAAAGCGTGGAAACAATGGAGCTCACTCTACCCCTGCCACCGGGCCCTGAAAACCGATAAGATCGCCACAACCTGTCAGGAAAACTCACAAATCAAATGAGCCGCGACCTGCCCCCCCTCAATGCCCTGCGGGCCTTCGAAGCCACCGCCCGGTTGAACAGCGTCAGCCAGGCCGCCGAGCAGCTGCATGTCACCCACGGCGCGGTCAGCCGACAATTGAAGGTGCTCGAGGAACACTTGGGGCTGAGCCTTTTCAGCAAGGATGGGCGCGGCATTAAACTCACAGATGCCGGGGTCCGCCTGCGGGACGCCAGCAGTGAGGCCTTCGAACGCTTGCGGGATGTCTGTGCCGAGCTCACTCAAGGCAGCGCCGATGCGCCTTTCGTCCTCGGTTGCTCCGGCAGCCTGTTGGCGCGCTGGTTGATTCCGCGCCTGGGCCGGCTGAATGCCGACCTGCCGGACCTGCGCCTGCACCTGTCCGCCGGCGAAGGCGATCTGGACCCACGGCGGCCGGGGCTGGATGCCCTGCTGGTATTCGCCGAGCCGCCCTGGCCGGCGGATATGCAGGTGCATGAGCTGGCCAGCGAACGTATCGGCCCGGTGCTCAGCCCGCGCTACGCCGGCTATCCGCGCCTGCACCAGGGGCCGGCGTCGGCGCTGGTGGCCGAGCCGTTGCTGCATACCACCTCGCGGCCCCAGGCCTGGCCCAGTTGGGCACGGCGCAACGGCATCGCTCCCGAGGCACTGAAATACGGCCAGGGGTTCGAGCATCTGTATTACTTGCTGGAAGCGGCGGTGGCCGGGCTGGGAGTGGCGATCGCTCCGGAACCCTTGGTGGCCGAGGACTTGCTGGCGGGGCGGCTGGTGGCGCCGTGGGGCTTTTGCGATACCCCGGGGCAGCTGGCGTTATGGTCGCCCAAGCGCGCCGCCGACGGGCGCGCCCGGCAGCTGGCGCAGTGGCTGAAGACCGAGCTGCGCCAGCCGGTTTGAGTTCTGCTGTGAAGAGCCGGACTCAGTTGTTGCGCTTGCACAGCAGGTAGGCGGCCAGCAGGCCGATGGCCCCGACGGCGACGCCGGCGGTGGTCCAGGGGTGTTCCTGGGCGTAGTCACGGGTGGCGATCCCGGTTTCGCGGGTTTTCACCTTGACCTCTTCATAGGCGTCGCTGAGCAGGCTGCGCGAATGTTTCAGCGCGCTTTCGGCATTGCTCTTGAGCGTCTTGAGGGTTTTGCGCGACTCCTCGGAAGCATCATCCTTGAGGCTTTCCAGGGATTTGAGCAGGCTCTCGATCTCGGCTTCCATACTTTCCAGCGAGGCTTTGCGTAACGACGAATTGGCCATGTGGGCTCTCCTGCAACGTGGTGATGAAGTGTGTAGGTTCCGACTGCACGGCCTTGGGAAAGTGCAGAAAATCTGAACTTCCCCCTGAGACAAGGCGCCACAAGTGCAGCGGGCAATCACTGCTAGGCTTTAGTTCATCACCGGAAAAGGAGAGTGCCATGAGTGATCATCACACCTACAAGAAGGTCGAACTGGTCGGTTCTTCGCCCAACAGCATCGAAGACGCGATCAACAACGCGCTGGCCGAGGCGCACAAGAGCATCAAGCATCTGGAGTGGTTCGAAGTGACTGAAACCCGTGGCCATATCAAGGACGGCAAGGCGGCGCATTTCCAGGTCACCCTCAAGGTCGGCTTCCGCATTGCCAATAGTTGAGGGCTTGAGCTAGGCTCTGGAACTTGTGCGCTGGCCGAGTGCCATAGGAAATGGCAAAGCGCTACAACTGTCTTGAGCCTCTGTCAGGCTGGCGTCCACGCCGCCTCTTTTGATCCGACCAGGGAATGTGACCGATGAAAAAACTAGTTTTAGCTGCTGCTTTGTTCAGTCTTGCGGGAACTGCCCTTGCCGCCGGCAAGCCATGCGAGGAGCTCAAGGGCGAAATCGCCGCGAAGATCGATGCCAATGGCGTCCCTCACTACTCGCTGGAAGTGGTCGACAAGGGCGCTGCGGCGGATGGCAAGGTGGTCGGCTCCTGCGAAGCCGGTACCAAGGAGATCGTCTACAAGCGCGGTTGACCCCTTGTAGCCTCCGGAAAGAACCAAGCCGACGCCAGGCGTCGGCTTTTTGTGCCCGTGATCCAGGTCCGCTCAGCCCTTCATCACCTGGGACAGCAGCTCGTAGGAGTGCAGGCGGTCGGCGTGCTCGTAGAGGTCGCAGGTGAAGATCAGCTCGTCGGCGCCGGTCTGCTCCACCAGCACTTCCAGCTTGGCGCGGATCTTCGCCGGGCTGCCGATCATCGCCAGGCCGAGGAAACTCCCCACCGCTTCCTTCTCATGGGGCAGCCACAGGCCGTCCATGCTCTTGACCGGCTTACGCTGGACCAGGCTCTGGCCGCGCATCAGGGCGAGGATGCGCTGGTACACCGAGGTCGCCAGGTAATCGGCCTGTTCGTCGGTATCGGCGGCCACCAGCGGTACGCCGAGCATCACGTAGGGTTTGTCGAGTACCGCCGAAGGCTTGAAGTGATTGCGATATACGCGGATCGCCTCATGCATGTAGCGCGGTGCGAAGTGCGAGGCGAAGGCGTAGGGCAGGCCCCGCTCCCCGGCCAGCTGCGCGCTGAACAAGCTGGAACCCAGCAGCCACACCGGCACGTTGCTGCCGGTGCCGGGCATCGCGATCACCCGCTGCTCCGGGGAACGTGGGCCCAGGTAGGCCATCAGCTCGGCCACATCCTCGGGGAAGTCGTCGGCGCTGCCGGAACGTTCCCGGCGCAGGGCCCGCGCGGTCATCTGGTCCGAGCCCGGAGCCCGGCCCAGGCCCAGGTCGATGCGTCCCGGGTACAGGCTCTCCAGGGTGCCGAACTGCTCGGCGATCACCAGTGGCGCATGGTTGGGCAGCATGACTCCACCGGAGCCGACGCGGATGGTCGAGGTGCCACCGGCCAGGTAGCCGATGAGCACCGAAGTGGCGGAGCTGGCGATGCCGTCCATGTTGTGGTGCTCGGCGACCCAGAATCGGGTGTAGCCGAACTTCTCCACATGCTGGGCCAGGTCCAGGGAATTGCGCAGGGATTGGGCCGGGCTGGCGTCTTCACGCACGGGCACCAGGTCGAGGGTCGAGAACTTCACAGCGGACAGCGATTGCATAAGCCTGCTTCTCCTTGGGGTGTGCAGGCTTTTACACGCGCAAAACCTGCCGAAATCTGTCAGTCAGGACTATGCAATGTGGGCATATACCCGAGTTTCAATAGCCAGAGTGAATTTGTCGGGTAAATGGTCGCTGCAGACCGGCTGAACTTTGCCCGCGGATCTGTCCTCAGAACCCTTGAGGCGCGGGAATTCCCCTGCACCGCTTCCTCGAGGAGAGATACATGGCTATCAAGAAAAAAGCTTCGGCCCATTGGCAAGGCGACCTGAAAACCGGCGTGGGATCGATCTCCACCGAAACCGGGGTCCTGCGCGACGCCCCCTACGGCTTCACGGCGCGCTTCGAAGGCGGCAAGGGCACCAATCCCGAGGAGTTGATCGGCGCGGCCCATGCCGGCTGCTTCTCCATGGCGTTTTCCATGATCCTCGGCGAGGCCGGGCTCAAGGCCGAGAGTATCGATACCCAGGCCGAAGTGACCCTGGACCAGGTCGACGGCGGTTTCGCCATCACTGCCGTGCACCTGGTCCTCAAGGCCAGGATCCCGGGAGCCAGCCAGCAGCAGTTCGACGAACTGAGCCGCAAGGCCAAGGAAGGTTGCCCGGTATCCAAGGTGCTCAAGGCCAGTATCACGCTGGACGCGACCCTGGTCGGTTGAACGTGGCCGCCGGCTTCCGCATCGGGAGCCGGCAGGCCCAGGCTGTGTGCCAGTTCAGAACCGGGTCATGGAAAATGTGGTCGAATACCTGACTGCGGCTTGAGTGTGCGTTCGCACGCGCCGCAACAAGGGAGTTTGCAATCATGAAACGTTTTGCCTTGGCGGTAGCAAGTTGTGCGCTGGCCACATCGGCCCTGGCCGCGCCCAAGCCCTGCGAGGAACTCAAGGCCGAGATCGAAGCCAAGATCCAGGCCCGGGGCGTCTCCTCCTACACCCTGGAAATCGTCACCAATGACGAGGTCCACGACGACAACATGGTGGTCGGCAGCTGCGAGAACGGCACGAAGAAGATCATCTACCAGAAGAACGATCGCTGAACCGGCTCAGGGTACGCAGTTGATCATCCGCTCTTCGGCGACGATCTCGCGCTGGGCGTTGTACAGCCTGGCGCTGGGGGTGAACCCCAGGTTGCGGGCCTCCAGCCGGTAGCGCTGGCCGGCCTGGAAGTGGTCGTAGCGCAGGCTCAGGTAGCACAGCCGCTCCTGTGGGTCGGTGGTCATGCCCATGCCGCCGGCGAACACCTCGAAGTCAAAACGCACCATCAGCTCGTGGCTGCCGGGTGTGACCTGGAAGAACCGGCCATCGCCCAGGCGCTGGTTGTCCAGGCGCTCGGCCATCAGCAGCCGGCCTCCTGGCGCTGGGGTGGCCAGGTCGATCCAGGCCTGTTGCGGGTCGACGCTGGGCAGTGGCGTGCTGCAGGCAGTGAGGGTGGCAAGGGCGAGGATCAGCAGTGGCAGGCGCATGAACAAGGGGCCAGGTCAGCGAAGGGGCTCCAGCATAGCGCCGATCAGCTGCGCTGGCAGCCTGCCGGTTGCGCCTTGCCCAGCAGGGTGTGCTGTTCGTCGTAGAGCCTGGCCCAGGGATGGAAGCCGATGTTGCCGGCCCGTACCTGGTAGCGCTGGCCAGCGCTGAAACCGGTGAATTTCACGTTCAACTGGCAGTCGCGCCACAGCGGCTCCTCCACATCGGCGCCGATGTTGCCCGGGGCTACGGCGAACTGGTAGCGCAGGGTCAATTCATGGGTACCGGGCTGGACCTGGAAGTAGCGCGGGTCCCCGGCGCCCTTGGCGTCCACTTCCACGGCTTGCAAGGTGGTGTCCTGGGGTGGCGCGAGGTCGATCCAGGCTTGCGCCGGGTCGGGATCGGGCAGGCTGGCGCAGCCATTCAGGGCCAGCAATCCGGTGGTCAGCAGCAACACGCGCATGGCGAAACTCCAGGCAGGCGAGATAGTCTTGCGGGCAGACTCTCTGTGGATGATTCGATTTGACTAGGCCGTGTCCAAGCCATGGGGTACTTGATCGCGTTTTGCGCGTTTGGTTTCCGATCCTGGTGCTTTTGCTGCTCAACGGTTGCAGCAGCGCCGGCTATTACAGCCAGCTGGCCAGTGGCCAATTACAGTTGTTGCGGGCTCGTACACCGGTAACCCAGGTGTTGGCCGATCCATCCCGCGATGCCACCCTGCGTGCCCACCTGGCCCAGTCGCAGCGGGCCCGGACCTTCGCCAGCGAGCACCTGCACCTGCCGGACAACCGCAGCTATCGGTTGTACGTCGATATCGGCCGGCCTTACGTGGTGTGGAACGTGTTCGCCACGCCGGAGTTTTCCCTGGCCCCGCAAACCCATTGCTTTCCCATCGCCGGTTGCGTGGCCTATCGCGGCTACTACAGCCAGGGCGCGGCCCGGGGCGAGGCCGCACTGTTGCAGCTAAAGGGCCTGGACGTGGCCGTTGGCGGGGTGGAGGCCTATTCGACCCTGGGCTGGTTCGACGATCCGATCATCAGTTCGATGCTGCACTGGGGCGACGAGCGCCTGGCGACCCTGATCTTCCATGAACTGGCCCACCAGCGCTTCTACGTGAAGGACGACACCGAGTTCAACGAGTCCTTCGCCACCTTCGTCGAGCAGGAAGGTACCCGGCAATGGCGGGCCTATCGCGGCTTGCCGCCGGCTACCGATGGCCAGCTGCGTCAGCGCGACCAGTTCACCCAGCTGGTGCTCGACACTCGCAAGCGCCTGGAACAGCTCTATGCCCTGCCCTTGCCCGCTGAGCAGATGCGCCAGCGCAAGGCCCAGGAGTTCGAGCGCATGCGCCAGGACTACCGCCAGCTACGGGACAGCCAGTGGGCCGGCTCCAATCGCTACGACGCCTGGATCAACACCCCGTTGAACAACGCCCGGCTCTTGCCCTTCGGCCTGTACGACCAGTGGGTGCCGGCCTTCGCCGCGTTGTTCAAGCAAGTGCACGGCGACTGGCCGGCCTTCTATGGGGCGGTTGAAAAGCTCGGCCGCCAGCCGGTCGAAAAACGCAAGGCGGCGCTGACAGCCTTGATGGGTGGCCTCTAGAAGCACGCCAAGGAATACGCTTGCTTTCGTAGGAGCGGGGCTTGCCCGCGATGAGGTCGGATCGTCAAATCCAGATCGCATCCCAAAGCGCGTAGTCGCCAACCCGCTTCACCAATCCCGCGCGTAACGGGTTGGCCACGGGTAGGCGTGCTGGCCCGCGATGCACTCGGTTCAGCGCGGCAGGAAGGCCTGGTGCAGTTGCTCCAGGGTCTGGAAGTGATAGGCCGGTGCTTCGGCGCTCAGTTCCTCGTGGCTGCCGAAGCCGTAACCCACCGCCGCTGCGTCCAGGCCATTGCGCCTCGCGCCGATCAGGTCGTGCTTGCGGTCGCCGATCATCAGGGTGTCGGCCGGATCCAGGCGTTCCTGTTCCAGCAGGTGGGCAATCAACTCCACCTTGTCGGTACGGGTGCCATCCAGCTCGCTGCCGTAGATCACCTTGAAGTGCTTGGCGAAGTCGAAGTGGCGGGCGATCTCCCGGGCGAACACCCAGGGCTTGGAGGTGGCGATGTACAGCTGCCGGCCCTGGCCGCCGAGGGTCTCGAGCAGCGGCATGACGCCGTCGAAGACACGGTTCTCGTACAGGCCGGTGACCTTGAAGCGTTCGCGATAGAAATTCACCGCGTCCCAGGCCCGGGCTTCGTCGAAGCCATAGAACTGCATGAAGGCCTGCAGTAGCGGCGGGCCAATGAAGTGTTCGAGCTTGGCAAGGTCCGGCTCGTCGATGCCCAGCTTGCCCAGGGCGAACTGGATCGAGCGGGTGATGCCTTCGCGAGGGTCGGTGAGAGTGCCGTCGAGGTCGAACAATACGGTTTGGTAATGCATGGGAATTCCTGGGCTGTGCAACGGTTGATCAGGGCCGGTCGTAGCCTTCGGCCAGGTGCTGGTCCTTGAGCTTCACGTAGTTGCCGGCGCTGTAGGTGAAGAACGCACGTTCCTTTTCGGTCAGGGCGCGCACCTGCTTCACCGGGCTGCCGACATAGAGGAAGCCGCTGGCCAGGCGCTTGCCCGGCGGCACCAGGCTGCCGGCGCCGACCATCACGTCATCCTCCACCACCGCGCCGTCCATGACGATGCTGCCCATGCCGATCAGGACCCGGCTGCCGATGTTGCAACCATGGAGCATGACCTTGTGGGCGATGGTCACGTCATCGCCGATCAACAGCGGGAAACCCTCGGGGTTGAAGGGGCCGGCGTGGGTGATGTGCAGCACGCTGGCATCTTGCACGCTGGTGCGGGCGCCGATGCGGATGCGGTGCATGTCGCCGCGGATCACGGTCAGGGGCCAGACCGAGCTGTCGGCGCCGATCTCGACGTCGCCGATGACTACCGCCGAGTGGTCGACGAAGGCCCGTTCGCCGAGTTTCGGCCTGTGGTCCTGATAGGTGCGGATGGCCAAGTGCGGGTCCCTCTCTAGGATTATTAATAGGGGCTATAGCTGCCATGGCTGTCGATTGTAATTAAGATGGTGCTACGTTTCCCAAGCATGTTTCTTCCAGCCAAGGTGCCCACCGTGAGTGTGAACAACCCTCTTCTGCAGCCCTATGACCTGCCGCCGTTCTCGGCGATCCGTGCCGAACACGTACAGCCGGCCATCGAACAGATCCTGGCTGACAACCGCGCCGCCATTGCCGAGATCCTCAAGACCCAGGCCACTGCGCCGACCTGGGCCGGCCTGGTGCTGGCCATGGACGAGCTCAACGATCGCCTGGGCGCCGCCTGGAGCCCGGTCAGCCATCTCAATGCCGTGTGCAACAGCGCCGACCTGCGCGAGGCCTATGAGGCCTGCCTGCCGGCATTGAGCGCCTACTCCACCGAAATGGGCCAGAACCGCGAGCTGTTCCAGGCCTTCGACGCCCTGGCCAAGAGCCCGGAGGCGGCGGGTTTCGACGTGGCGCAAAAGACTATCCTCGAACACTCCCTGCGCGATTTCCGCCTGTCGGGCATCGACCTGCCGCCGGAGCAGCAGAAGCGCTACGCGCAAGTGCAGAGCAAGCTGTCCGAGCTGGGCAGCCGCTTCTCCAACCAGTTGCTCGATGCCACCCAGGCCTGGACCAAGCACATCACCGACGAAGCGGCGCTGGCCGGCCTGACCGACTCGGCCAAGGCGCAGATGGCCGCCGCGGCCCAGGCCAAGGACCTGGACGGCTGGCTGATCACCCTGGAGTTCCCCAGCTACTACGCAGTCATGACCTACGCCCAGGACCGCGCCCTGCGTGAAGAGGTCTACGCCGCCTACTGCACCCGGGCCTCCGACCAGGGCCCCAACGCCGGCCAGCATGACAACGGCCCGGTGATGCAGGAGATCCTCGACTTGCGCCAGGAACTGGCCAAGCTGCTGGGTTTCGCCAGCTTCGCCGAGTTGAGCCTGGCCACCAAGATGGCCGAGTCCAGCGACCAGGTGCTGGGCTTCCTGCGGGACCTGGCCAAGCGTAGCAAGCCGTTCGCCGCCCAGGACCTGGTACAGCTCAAGGCCTATGCCGCCGAGCAAGGTTGCCCTGACCTGCAAAGCTGGGACAGCGGCTTCTATGGCGAGAAGCTGCGCGAGCAGCGCTACAGCGTGTCCCAGGAAGCCCTGCGCGCCTACTTCCCCATCGACAAGGTGCTGTCCGGCCTGTTCGCCATCGTCCAGCGCCTGTATGGCATCGAGATCGCCGAGCAGAAGGGCTTCGATGCCTGGCACCCGGATGTACGCCTGTTCGAGATCAAGGAGAACGGCCAGCACGTCGGGCGTTTCTTCTTCGACCTCTACGCCCGCGCCAACAAGCGTGGCGGTGCCTGGATGGATGGCGCCCGCGACCGTCGGCGCACCGCCGGCGGTACCCTGCAGAGCCCGGTGGCCAACCTGGTGTGCAACTTCACTCCGGCCGCGCCTGGCAAGCCTGCGCTGCTGACCCACGATGAAGTCACCACCTTGTTCCACGAGTTCGGCCACGGCCTGCACCATTTGCTGACCCGCATCGAGCATGCCGGCGTCTCCGGGATCAACGGCGTGGCCTGGGATGCCGTGGAGCTGCCGAGCCAGTTCATGGAGAACTGGTGCTGGGAGCCCGAGGGCCTGGCGCTGATCTCCGGTCATTACGAAACCGGCGAAGCCCTGCCCCAGGACCTGCTGGACAAGATGCTGGCGGCCAAGAACTTCCAGTCCGGGATGATGATGGTGCGCCAGCTGGAGTTCTCGCTGTTCGACTTCGAACTGCACGCCACCCACGGCGATGGCCGCAGCGTGCTGCAGGTGCTGGAGTCCGTGCGCGACGAGGTCTCGGTGATGCGTCCGCCGGCCTACAACCGCTTCGCCAACAGCTTCGCCCACATCTTCGCTGGTGGTTATGCCGCCGGTTACTACAGCTACAAGTGGGCCGAAGTACTGTCGGCCGACGCCTTCTCGCGTTTCGAGGAAGAGGGTGTGCTCAACGCCGCGACCGGTCGTGCTTTCCGCGAGGCGATCCTGGCCCGTGGCGGTTCCCAGGAGCCGATGGTGCTGTTCGTCGATTTCCGCGGACGGGCCCCGTCGATTGACGCACTCTTGCGCCACAGCGGCCTCAGCGAGGACGCGGCAGCATGAGTGAAGCCCCCGTGAAGACCAAGAAACGCTTTATCGCCGGCGCGGTTTGCCCGGCGTGCAGTGAGCAGGACAAGCTGATGATGTGGAGCGAAGACGACGTGCCCCATCGCGAATGCGTGGCCTGCGGTTACTCCGACACCTTGAACGAGCAGGGACTGTCGGTACCCAAGGAATTGAGCACGCGGGTGAACACCGCGGCCCTCAAGGTGGCGGATGCCAAGGTGCAGTCGGTGCAGTTCTTCCCCAACCCCAAGTTGAAGAAGAAAACCGACGAACCCCAGTAACCGGGAACCCCTGTAGGAGTGCAGCTTGCGCGCGATAGCGGTGTGTCAGACACATCGCGGCGCACAAGCTTGGCTCCTACGGGAAAGCCTTCTCCCGCGTCGCAATCAGTTCGCCGGCTTGCCGGCGCTGACCGTCTCGAACCAACTCTTCACCGAACAGGTGGCGAACACGCTGGTGCTGCAGTCGCCGTTGGCCAGTGCCGTGCGCAGCTTCTCCACATCGGCCTGCATCATGTAGCGAATGCCGTCCTTGAAGTGGGCGCTGTCGCCGAATCCGCCCTGGGTCATTTCACTCAAGGCTTCCTCTTTGCTCCAGCCCTGGACCACCACCCGGTACATCGCCGACATCAGCCCGGTGCGGTCCGAGCCATGCTTGCAGTGCATCAGCACCGGGCCCTGGGCTTCGGCGCTCTGGATCGCGCGCAAGGCCTTGAGCACATCGGCGTCATCCACGTGGTTGGTGCGATAAGGCAGCTGTACCTGATGGATGCCTGGCGCCGCCAGCCAACTGCTGTCCGATTCGGGCAGGAAGTTGATCACCGTCCCCACCTTGAGTTTTTCCAGCAACGGCACGGCGTCTTGGTCCGGCAGGGCGCTGCGATACAGGGTCGGTGACATCTGGTACAGGTTGTACTGTTTTTCCACCGGTTGGGCCCAATGCTCGGGACGGCCGGCGGCCTGCGCCAAAGGAGCGAGCAGGGCCAGCAATGCCAGGCAAAGAGCGGGAAGCAAGCGAGTTCTCGACATGGACGGTCACGGGTGAGGGATCGATGGCCGGCAGTCTCGGTCTGTGCCGGTCAATGCCCCGTGAGGCCTGTGTCAAAGAATCGTGAAGCTGGTCTGATCCTGTCTTTTTTGAGGCAGCTGATCTTTTTTTTGGAACTGAAACGATTCACCTCGATACTTAGGCTGCTATCATTTGTAACTATTGTTTGCTGATGTGTTCATAAAACCGGGTTTTGCCCGGCTTTTTGCGTTGCCAAAACACAAAGTCGCGCCATGACGCGGCTGAAATCCATCAATGCCTGATGAGGTGCATCCATGTCCGATCAAGATCGAGACAACCCGCGGCGTGAGTTTTTGCGTAAATCCCTGACCTTGATCCCGGTAGTCACCGTGGTCAGCACCGGCCTGGGCAGCAGCATGCTGGCCGTGGCTCCCGAGGCTGTCGCCGCCGACAAGCCCGCTGCGCCGAGCAAGCAGGCGAGTGGCAGCCACTATGAGCCCAGCTACTTCAGCGCCGAGGAATGGGCCTTCATCAAGGCGGCGGTGGAACGCCTGATCCCGGCGGACGACCTGGGCCCGGGCGCCCTGGAAGCCGGCGTGCCGGAATACATCGACCGGCAGATGAACACCTCCTACGCCGCCGGTGCCCTGTGGTACATGCAAGGCCCGTTCAAGGCCGATGCCGCGCCAGAGATGGGCTGGCAGAGCAAGCTGGTGCCCAAGGAGATCTATCGCCTGGGCATCGCCGCCACGGACGCCTGGTGCAAGCAGCTCAAGGGCCAAGCATTTGCTGCTCAAGACAGCGCTACCCGAGACGATCTGCTCAAGCAGCTGGAGGCGGGTACGCCGCAGTTCGACACGGTTCCGGCCAAGCTGTTCTTCAACCTGCTGTTGCAGAACACCAAGGAGGGTTTCTTCAGCGACCCGATCCACGGTGGCAACAAGGGCCTGGTGGGCTGGACCCTGATCGGCTTCCCCGGCGCGCGCGCTGATTTCATGGATTGGGTGGAGCGTAACGAGCAGTACCCCTTCCCGGCAGTATCGATTCGCGGCGAGAGGGCTTGAGCATGGCGACAGTGATGAAGAAGGTCGACGCAGTGATCGTCGGGTTTGGCTGGACCGGCGCCATCATGGCCAAGGAACTGACCGAGGCGGGGCTCAACGTGCTGGCGCTGGAGCGCGGGCCGATGCAGGACACCTACCCGGACGGCAGCTATCCCCAGGTGATCGACGAGCTCACCTACAGCGTGCGCAAGAAGCTCTTCCAGGACATTTCCAAGGAAACCGTGACCATTCGCCACAGCGTCAACGACGTGGCCCTGCCCAACCGCCAGCTGGGCGCGTTCCTGCCGGGCAATGGCGTGGGCGGCGCCGGCCTGCATTGGTCTGGCGTGCATTTTCGTGCCGACCCCATCGAGTTGCGCATGCGCAGCCACTATGAAGAACGCTACGGCAAGAATTTCATCCCCAAGGACATGACCATCCAGGACTTCGGCGTCACGTACGAAGAGCTGGAGCCGTTCTTCGACTATGCGGAAAAGGTCTTCGGCACCTCGGGCCAGGCCTGGACCGTGAAGGGCCAGCTGGTGGGCGAAGGCAAGGGCGGCAACCCCTACGCGCCGGATCGCTCGGACCACTTCCCGCTGGAATCGCAGAAGAACACCTATTCCGCCCAGCTGTTCCAGAAAGCTGCCAATGAAGTGGGCTACAAGCCCTACAACCTGCCGTCGGCCAATACCTCGGGACCCTACACCAACCCCTATGGCGCGCAGATGGGGCCGTGCAACTTCTGCGGTTTCTGCAGTGGCTACGTTTGCTACATGTATTCCAAGGCCTCGCCCAACGTGAATATCCTGCCGGCCCTCAAGCCGCTGCCGAACTTCGAGTTGCGGGCCAATTCCCATGTGCTCAAGGTCAACCTGGACAGCAGCAAGACCCTGGCCACCGGCGTCACCTACGTCGACGCCCAGGGGCGCGAGATCGAGCAACCGGCGGACCTGGTGATCCTCGGCGCCTTCCAGTTCCACAACGTGCGCCTGATGCTGCTCTCGGGCATCGGCAAGCCCTACGACCCGATCACCGGCGAAGGCGTGGTGGGCAAGAACTTCGCCTACCAGAACATGGCCACCATCAAGGCCTACTTCGACAAGGACGTGCACACCAACAACTTCATCGGCGCCGGTGGCAACGGCGTGGCGGTGGACGACTTCAATGCCGACAACTTCGACCACGGCCCCCATGGCTTCGTCGGTGGTTCGCCATTCTGGGTCAACCAGGCCGGCAGCCGGCCGATCGCCGGGACGTCCAACCCGCCAGGCACTCCGGCCTGGGGCAGCGCCTGGAAGAAGGCCACGGCCGACTACTACACCCACCAGGTGTCCATGGACGCCCACGGTGCGCACCAGTCCTACCGGGGCAACTACCTCGACCTGGACCCGGTCTACCGCGATGCCTACGGCTTGCCCCTGCTGCGGATGACCTTCGACTGGCAGGAAAACGACATCAAGATGAACCGCTTCATGGTCGAGAAGATGGGCAAGATCGCCCAGGCGATGAACCCCAAGGCCATCGCCCTGCTGGGCAAGCAGGTCGGTGAGCACTTCAACACCGCCTCCTACCAGACCACTCACTTGAACGGTGGCGCGATCATGGGCACCGACCCCAAGACCAGCGCCCTGAACCGCTACTTGCAGAGCTGGGACGTGCACAACGTGTTCGTGCCTGGAGCCTCGGCCTTTCCCCAGGGCCTGGGCTACAACCCCACCGGGCTGGTGGCGGCGCTGACCTACTGGTCGGCGCGGGCGATCCGCGAGCAGTACTTGAAGAACCCCGGCCCGCTGGTCCAGGCATAAGGAGCGATGACCATGAAAGCACTCGTTATCGCCAGTCTGGCGCTGTTGGGCAGCGCCTCTCTCCAGGCCGCCGAAGTCGACCAGGCCCTGGTCAAGCAGGGCGAATACCTGGCCCGTGCTGGTGACTGCGTCGCCTGCCACACCGCCAAGGACGGCAAGCCGTTCGCCGGCGGCCTGCCGATGGAAACCCCGATCGGGGTGATCTATTCCACCAACATCACTCCGGACAAGACCGGTATCGGCGACTACAGCTTCGAGGACTTCGACCAAGCCGTGCGCCATGGCGTGGCCAAGAACGGCAGCACGCTGTACCCGGCCATGCCCTTCCCGTCCTACGCCCGGGTCAACGACGCCGACATGCAGGCGCTCTACGCCTACTTCATGCACGGCGTGGCGCCGGTGGTGCGGGACAACCAGGACAGTGACATTCCCTGGCCCCTGAGCATGCGCTGGCCGTTGTCGATCTGGCGCTGGATGTTCGCCCCGAGCGTGGCGCCAGCCGCCGTGGCTGCCGACAGCGACCCGTTGATCAGCCGTGGTGCCTACCTGGTGGAAGGCCTGGGCCACTGTGGCGCCTGCCATACGCCACGGGCGCTGACCATGCAGGAGAAGGCCCTGAGCGCCAGCGAAGGTAGTGCTTTCCTGTCCGGCAGCGCGCCGCTGGAGGGCTGGATCGCCAAGAGCCTGCGTGGCGATCACAAGGACGGCCTGGGCAGCTGGAGCGAAGAGCAACTGGTGCAGTTCCTCAAGACCGGTCGCAGCGATCGCAGCGCGGTGTTCGGTGGCATGAGCGATGTGGTGGTCCACAGCATGCAGTACATGAGCGACCAGGACCTGACGGCCATCGCCCGCTATCTCAAGTCGCTGCCGGCCAACGATCCCGCCGACCAGCCGCACCAGTACGACAAGCAAGTGGCCGACGCCCTGTGGAAAGGCGACGACAGCAAGCCGGGCGCCTCGGTGTATATCGACAACTGCGCCGCCTGCCACCGTACCGATGGCCATGGCTACACCCGGGTGTTCCCGGCGCTGGCCGGCAACCCGGTGCTGCAATCGGAAGACGCCACCTCGCTGATCAACATCGTGCTCAAGGGCGGCACCCTGCCCGCCACCCACAGCGCGCCGTCGACCCTCACCATGCCGCCCTTCGCCTGGCGGTTGTCGGACCAGGAGGTGGCCGACGTGGTCAGCTTCATCCGCAGCAGCTGGGGCAACCAGGGCGCGCCGGTGAAGGCCGCGGACGTGGCCGGGCTGCGTGACGGGCGCCTGCAGAGCACCTCCAACGACGACCTGGGCAACGTGATTCCACGTCACTAGTGGCAGGACCGGCGCCTGCAACGGGCGCCGGTTCGACATGGGCCTTCAGCCCCCGGGGAATGGCTGGATCCCCAGCTGGCTTTGTAGCTGGTAGCCGGCGATGCAGTCCGCCAATCCGGCGCTCATCAGGTCTTCCCAACTCGCGGGCAGCAGGCCGATGTCGTCGTGGTGAGGGCGCCAGTGCGCCTCGGCGAACTTCGCCTCGGCTGCATCGAAGGGCTGCAGGCCGCTCACCGCGGCTTGCCGGATGTCCCGGGTGCACAGGTCGAACTCGCAGGCCAGGCCCCAGAGCTGGCCATCCGCGGCCCTGACGATGATCAGGTCGGCGCCTTGCCCGTAGCTCGGCAGGTAGGCGTGCGCCGCATAGAAGATCTTTTCCAGTGTGCCGGGTGTCCTGGGCATTGCCGTGCTCCTTTGATTGCCGCTCGGGAAGCCTTTCCGGCTGCCGGCCTGCAGGGTGTCCTGATTAGTGTGCTGCGGGGTCTGTTCCCCCTCGGCATGGCTGCGCCGCCGAGTCAGGCAGCCGTGTCCAGGGCTGCTGCGATCTTACCGAACACGCCATGGAGGCGAACATGAATAGCTCTGAAGTTGAAACAGGAAGCTCACTGTCCCGGGGCGCTGCGCTGCGTTCCATAGGCAAAGGCACGTGGTGGCTGGCGGGCGCGCTGATGTTCCTGGCCCAGGGGGCATTTGCCAGTGATGTGTGCAGCGTGCCGGATACCAAGGCGCCGCTGGACATCGCCTGTTCGATGCCGACCAAGGACAACGCGGACACTGCCAAAGGGTACGAGAGCGCGTTGACGCTGGTCCAGAAGCAACTGGCCAAAGCGCTGGACTGGAAGGGTGTGCTCAACCCAGTGACGGAAAGCCAGGTTGCCGCGAGTGGCAAGTTTGCCAGCCTGAGGTTCCTGGACGACAACCAGAAAGAGGTCGTCAGGTTCTATATCAATCTACGGGACCTGTATGTGGTCGGCTATAAGGTTGGCGCTACTTACTACGAGCTCAAGGATCAGACCGGCCCTGATCTCAAGCCGAAGGTGAAGTTGAGCTTTGGCGGGAGCTACCAGCAACTGGAAACCAAGGAGGTTGATCGGACCGACATCAACTATGGATGGGTGGTGCTCACCAGTTCACTCAACAAGCTCGCGCTGGATCCCAGCGGTGGTAAAGAGGGCAAGGGCGCCAAGAAGGCACTGCTGGTCGTCATCCCCATGTTCATCGAAGGCTCACGCTTCAAGTACTCCATCGGTCGCGATATCCAGCAGAACATTGTCAAGGAGGCAGAGGGGCAGCCAGTGAAAAGCTACAACATCGACTTGATGGAAAGCTGGCGCAAGTTGAGCGATCTGGCATTTTCCAGCTATGCCCCCAAGAAGGGCGAGAAAGTGACGCCCGTGACCATCGCGCCGAACACGTCCGAGGCCAAGACATTCAAGGACTACAAGGATGTCAGTGGCTCGCTGGGCATCTTGCTGACCCTGAAGAAGTGAAGCCGGGCCGGCGAGAGGTCCCGTGAAACGTTCTGCTCGACGGCGCTAGGCAGCTTATCGCAGCTCCATTACTGTATTCATATACAGTAATGGAGCGTCCCCATGTCCAGCCCCTTGCCGCCCCGCGGTCGCGGCACCGCGAGCAACCCGCACAACCGTTTCGCCCCTAGCCGTTCGGTGGCCGAGGATGACGGCTGGCACCAGGAAGTACCGCTGACCCAGGGCACCGAGGTGCGCTTGGAAACCGCCAAGTCGATCATCACCCGCAACAATTCGCCGGACCTGCCCTTCGATCGCTCGATCAATCCCTATCGCGGTTGCGAGCACGGCTGCATCTACTGCTATGCGCGGCCCAGCCATGCCTACTGGGACATGTCGCCGGGGCTGGACTTCGAAACCCGGCTGATCGCCAAGAGCAATACCGCCACCCTGCTGGAGCAGCAGCTGTCCAAACCCGGCTACCAGTGCGCGCCGATCAACCTGGGTTCCAATACCGATCCCTACCAACCCATCGAGCGTGAACAACGGCTGACCCGGCGCACCCTGGAGGTGCTGCTGCGCTACCGGCACCCGGTGACCATCGTCACCAAGGGTTCGCTGATCCTGCGTGATCTTGACCTGTTGGCCGAGCTGGCCCGGCAGCGGCTGGTGGCGGTGATGATCAGCCTCACCACCCTGGACGATGAACTGAAACGCATCCTCGAGCCCCGGGCCGCAGCGCCCAATGCCCGCCTGCGGGCGATCCGGGTATTGCGTGGAGTGGGCGTGCCGGTGGGGGTGTTGTGCTCGCCGATGATCCCGATGATCAACGACAGCGAGCTGGAGGCCCTGCTGACCGAAGCCCAGGCCGCCGGCGCGCAAAGCGCGGCCTACATGATGCTGCGCCTGCCCCTGGAGGTGGCGCCGCTGTTCGAGGAGTGGCTGGCGGCTCACTATCCGCAACGCGCCGCCCATGTCCTGAGCCTGATCCGCCAGAGCCGCGGGGGCGAGCTCTACGACAGCCGCTTCGGCAGCCGCATGCGCGGCGAGGGCCCGTTCGCCGACCTGCTGGCCCAGCGTTTCGCCAAGGCACTCAAGCGCCTGGGGCTCGATCGTCGTGGCGGTTTCGACCTGGACTGCTCGGCATTCTGTCCGCCGGGCAGGCAGATGTCGTTGCTGTAGGCCCGCGGCTTTTGCGAACGGATGTGCCGCCCATCGTTTCGCGGCCCATAGTGGCGTTCTAGAGCGCTGCATTCAGTTTGAGTTAAGTTTTCACGGCTACCTTGCTCATCAAGTGACTTGGATGTCACTTCCGACGGTTCGGTCGTTTTTTGATCAGCCGTCGGCGTCGTGCCGGATCATTCTGGGACATTCACCAAATCCGACAGAGAGAATCAATCATGAGTGACAAGGATAAACAGCCGCTGGCTGCGTCGGCTCCAGCCCCTACCAACGGTTCCGCCGAGACCGCCGATGCAGCGCTGCAACATATCGTCGACGGTTTTTTGCATTTTCATCATGAAGTCTTTCCGCAGCAGCAAGAGTTGTTCAAGAAACTCGCCACGGCCCAGCGGCCAAGGGCGATGTTCATCGCCTGTGCCGATTCGCGGATCGTTCCCGAACTCATCACCCAAAGTTCCCCTGGCGACCTGTTCGTGACCCGCAACGTGGGCAACGTGGTGCCGCCCTATGGGCAGATGAACGGTGGTGTGTCCACGGCGATCGAATACGCGGTAATGGCTTTGGGCGTGCACCACATCATCGTTTGCGGGCATTCGGACTGCGGGGCCATGCGCGCCGTGCTCAACCCGCAGAGCCTGGAAAAGATGCCCACGGTCAGGGCCTGGCTGCGCCACGCCGAAGTGGCCCGGACCATGGTCCAGGACAATTGCTCGTGCGCCGACGAGCCTTCGAGCATGCATGTCCTGACCGAAGAGAACGTCATCGCCCAGTTGCAGCACTTGCGTACCCATCCTTCCGTTGCCTCGCGCATGGCCAACGGCCAGTTGTTCATCCACGGCTGGGTCTATGACATCGAGACCAGCTCGATCAAGGCCTACGACGCGGACAAGAGCTGTTTCCTGCCGCTCGACGGTAGCCATCCGATTCCCGTGGCGACGCCCAAAGCGCGTTTCTGAATCCACCTCAATTCCTTGTGAGGTCTTGGCCTGGGCTGCTTGGGAGCAGTCCGGCCTTGCCACGCCTGAAGAAAATGTCGGGAGAGTTGTCATGCGTGCAGCACAGCTTAAAAGTGTCCTGCCACGGGAGCTGTTGGCTTCGGTGGTGGTGTTTCTGGTGGCCCTGCCCCTGTGCATGGGGATCGCCATCGCCTCGGGCCTGCCGCCGGCCAAGGGCCTGATCACCGGGATCATCGGCGGCCTGGTGGTGGGTTGGCTGGCAGGATCGCCATTGCAGGTCAGCGGCCCGGCCGCGGGGCTGGCGGTGCTGGTCTTCGAGTTGGTGCGCCTGCATGGGGTAGCCATGCTCGGGCCGGTCCTGCTGTTGGCCGGGCTGTTGCAGTGGTTGGCCGGGCGTCTGCGCCTGGGGTGCTGGTTCCGGGTCACGGCGCCGGCAGTGGTATACGGCATGCTGGCGGGTATCGGGGTGCTGATCGTGTTGTCCCAGGTCCATGTGCTGGTGGATGCCGCGCCCCAGGCCTCGGGGCTGGATAACCTCGCCGGCTTTCCCGCCGCGCTGTCCCGGGCCCTCGATGGCCTGGGCTGGCAGGCCGGGCTGCTGGGGCTGGCGACCATTGCGGTGATGTGGGGCTGGGACAAGTGGCGGCCCCAGGCGCTGCGTTTCGTCCCCGGGGCGCTGCTCGGGGTGGGCTTGGCGACCCTGGCCAGCCTGCTGCTGGCGCTGCCGGTGAACCGGGTCGAGGTGCCGGCGAGCATGGCCGAGGCCATCGACTGGTTGCGTCCTGGCGACCTGCTGCACCTGGCGGACCCGGCCCTGCTGGTAGCGGCCGTGGCCCTGGCCTTCATCGCCAGTGCCGAGACGCTGCTCTCGGCTGCTGCTGTGGATCGCATGCACAACGGCCAGCGCTCGGACTTCGACCGCGAGCTGTCGGCCCAGGGCACCGGCAACATGCTCTGCGGCCTGCTGGGCGCCTTGCCGATGACCGGGGTGATAGTGCGCAGTTCGGCCAACGTCCAGGCCGGTGCCCGCACGCGCTACTCGACCATCTTCCACGGCCTGTGGCTGTTGGGGTTCGTCCTGCTGCTGTCCAGCGTACTGCAGCGCATCCCGGTGGCGAGCCTGGCCGGCGTGCTGGTCTACACCGGCTTCAAGCTGGTGGATCTCAAGGCCTTCCGTGGTTTGGGACGCTACGGGCGGATGCCGATGTTCACCTATGCGGTGACGGCCCTGGCGATCGTCTTCAGCGACCTGTTGACCGGTGTGCTGGTGGGTTTCGCCCTGACCTTGCTCAAGCTGGCGTTCCAGGCCGCGCGCCTGAAGATCAGCCTGGTCGACCTGCCCCAGGCGGGACAGATGGAACTGCGCCTGGTGGGGACGGCGACCTTCCTCAAGGTGCCCGCGTTGAGCCAGGTCCTGGCCACGGTGCCGGCGGGGACGACCTTGCATGTGCCGCTCAACCACCTGGGCTACATCGACCATGCGTGCCTGGAGTTGCTGGAGGAATGGGAGCGGGCCAGCGCTGCCAAGGGCTCGCGGCTGGTGATCGAGTCCCGGGGCCTGAAACGGCGCCTGGAGGGACGCTTGAGCGGTGTCGGCGGGATGGGCGTGGCGGTACGCGAGTGAAGCATGGGCCTGGCGCCAGGCCCTTCGCCACAAGGCCCACGGTGGGCCTTGCCGGCGAGGAGTGGGTCAGGCGGCGGGCTGGTCGAGTTCCAGTTCCACGCCCAGCTGGCGTGACAGGCACGGCCAGCGTTTCCAGGCTGCCTCGGTGTCGGGGCTGCCGAGGCGGTCGCGGTAGGTTTCCACTGACTCCAGGGCGAAGCTGTCTTCGTCGAGCATGGCGTCGACCGCGTGATGCACGGCTTCGTCCAGTTGGTTGGCAAAGGTCTCGCCGATCAGCTGATGGGCGATGAGATTGGCGACCGTCATGTCCAGGGGGATCAGTGGACGGCCGAAATGCTTGATGTACAGGTCGTTGACTTCCTCTACCAGGCGCAGGGCCAGGTAGGCTTCGTCCAGCAGGCCGTCGAGGCCGACATGCCCGGCCATGATGGCCGGCGGCTGGAGGAAGAACTGCTCGGCGATCTTGAGCACCGGCTTGATCTGCGATTCGATGCCCGCTTCACGGGCAACGGCGTTGGCGGCGTCCAGAAGGTCTGGCACCTGATCGATGTATGCGCTGACGAAACGGGTCATGACGCCTTGTGCGTCGACTTCGGGCAGCAGGATGGCGGGGTGCAGGTGAGGGAGCTGCGCTTCCAGTTGGCGGGCCAGGTGGCCCGTGCTGGCTTCGTGCTGTTGAGCCAATAGGATCTGCTCGCGTAATGCGGCGGTGTTCATGAAAGCTCCAGGAACAAGGGCGGTCGATCGGGACAACCGAGGTGGGATGACGGCCTGCCGCCCATTAGCGACCATCCCTCGGGGGAGAACATAAGTTAGCCTGCTCATCAAAGTGTTTAAGACATATTTGTAATATTCACTTATTACTTAGTCGGGTGCGTTATATCGTCGCACCCCCTCTTTTTCGTCAATCCCTTGATTACCGTGGCCTGCAAAGCCTCCATGAGGTGTTTCAGCAGGTTTACGCCATTGCGTTGCGAGGTGAGAGTCGCTGGCTATACTCGCCAATGTATGAAGTTAGCTGATGATGCCCGACTGCAATTGCAGCGAGGCTCGATGGTCTAAGTTCGTAGTCTAGGCAGTCGCTCCCTTGCCGCAGGTGTATAGCCGGCGGGATAACAAGAACGATAAGGGGAACCCGCAATGAAGCGACATCCACAAGTCTGGATGGGCCTCCTGTTGTGGACGATATTCAGCCAGGCGCAAGCCGCCTGGACGGTGAATATGGCGCCTGGGGCTACCGAGATAAGCCACGCGGTATTCGACCTGCACATGACCATCTTCTGGATCTGTGTGGTGATCGGCGTCATCGTCTTCGGCGCGATGTTCTGGTCGATGATCGTTCACCGTCGCTCTACCGGCCAGGTCCCGGCCAGGTTCCACGAAAGCACCACGGTGGAAATCCTCTGGACCATCATCCCTTTCCTGATCCTGGTGGCTATGGCCGTGCCGGCCACCGCGACCCTGATCAAGATGTACGACACCAGCGAGCCGGACGTGGACGTGCAGATCACCGGCTACCAGTGGAAGTGGCACTACAAATACCTGGGCCAGGATGTGGAGTTCTTCAGCAACCTGGCCACCCCCGCCGAGCAGATCCACAACAAGAGCGCCAAGGGCGAGCACTACCTGCTGGAGGTCGACCAGCCGCTGGTGCTGCCGGTGGGCGCCAAGGTGCGGTTCCTGGTGACCGCCGCCGACGTCATCCATTCCTGGTGGGTGCCGGCCTTCGCGGTCAAGCGCGATGCCATCCCCGGCTTCGTCAACGAAGCCTGGACCCGGGTCGACAAGCCCGGCATCTATCGTGGCCAGTGCGCCGAGCTGTGCGGCAAGGACCACGGCTTCATGCCGATCGTGGTGGAGGTCAAGTCCCAGGCCGACTACGACGCCTGGATGGGCGAGCGCAAGGCCGAGGCCGCCAAGCTCAAGGAGCTGACCAGCAAGGAATGGACCCTCGACGAACTGGTGGCCCGCGGCGACAAGATCTACCACACCACCTGCGTGGCCTGTCACCAGGCCGAGGGGCAGGGCCTGCCGCCGATGTTCCCGGCGCTCAAGGGCTCGAAGATCGCCACCGGACCCAAGGAGGCTCACCTGAGCCTGGTGTTCCACGGCAAGCCGGGCACCGCCATGGCCGCCTTCGGCAAGCAGCTGTCGGAAGTCGATATCGCCGCCGTGGTCACCTACGAACGCAACGCCTGGGGCAACAACAAGGGCGACATGGTGACGCCCAAGGATGTCCTGGCGCTGAAACAGGCGGAAAGCAAATGAGCCGGCTTCTTGGGTATCTGCGCAACCGGTCGCGGCGCGCCGCCGCCGATCGTCCAGTCCATTCGCGTGCAGGAGACAGGACATGAGTGCTGTGATCGATGACCACGGCCATGCCGGCCATGATGACCATGCCCACGGGCCGGCCAAGGGCCTGATGCGCTGGGTGCTGACCACCAACCACAAGGACATCGGCACCCTCTACCTGTGGTTCAGCTTCACTATGTTCCTGGTGGGCGGCACCTTCGCCATGGTGATCCGCGCCGAGCTGTTCCAGCCCGGCCTGCAGATCGTCGAGCCGGCGTTCTTCAACCAGATGACCACCATGCATGGCCTGGTGATGGTCTTCGGCGCGGTGATGCCGGCCTTCGTCGGCCTGGCCAACTGGATGATCCCGCTGATGATCGGCGCGCCGGACATGGCCCTGCCGCGGATGAACAACTTCAGCTTCTGGCTGCTGCCGGCGGCCTTCCTGCTGCTGCTCTCGACCCTGTTCATGGCTGGGGGCGGACCGAACTTCGGCTGGACCTTCTACGCGCCGCTGTCGACCACCTACGCGCCGGAGAGCGTGACCTTCTTCATCTTCGCCATCCACCTGATGGGCATCAGCTCGATCATGGGGGCGATCAACGTGATCGCCACCATTCTCAACCTGCGCGCCCCGGGCATGACCCTGATGAAAATGCCGCTGTTCGTCTGGACCTGGCTGATCACCGCGTTCCTGCTGATCGCGGTGATGCCGGTGCTGGCGGGCGTGGTGACCATGATGCTGATGGACATCCACTTCGGCACCAGCTTCTTCAGCGCCGCCGGAGGTGGCGATCCGGTCCTGTTCCAGCATGTGTTCTGGTTCTTCGGCCATCCCGAGGTGTACATCATGATCCTGCCGGCCTTCGGCGCGGTCAGCTCGATCATCCCCACCTTCAGCCGCAAGCCGCTGTTCGGCTACACCTCGATGGTCTACGCCACCGGGGCCATCGCCTTCCTGTCGTTCATCGTCTGGGCGCACCACATGTTCGTGGTGGGCATCCCGCTGGTGGGCGAGCTGTTCTTCATGTACGCCACCTTGCTGATCGCCGTGCCCACGGGGGTCAAGGTGTTCAACTGGGTGAGCACCATGTGGCAAGGCGCGCTGACCTTCGAGACGCCGATGCTGTTCGCCGTGGCCTTCGTCATCCTGTTCACCATCGGCGGTTTCTCCGGGTTGATGCTGGCCATCGCCCCGGCGGATTTCCAGTACCAGGACACCTACTTCGTGGTGGCGCACTTCCACTACGTGCTGGTGCCCGGGGCGATCTTCGGCATCTTCGCCTCGGCCTACTACTGGCTGCCCAAGTGGACCGGGCACATGTACGACGAGACCCTGGGCAAGTTGCATTTCTGGCTGTCCTTCATCGGCATGAACATGGCGTTCTTCCCCATGCACTTCGTCGGCCTGGCCGGCATGCCGCGCCGGATCCCGGACTACAACCTGCAGTTCGCCGATTTCAACATGGTGTCGTCCATCGGTGCCTTCACCTTCGGTGCGACGCAGATCTTCTTCCTGTTCATCGTCATCAAGTGCATTCGCGGCGGCGCGCCGGCCCCGGCCAAGCCCTGGGAAGGCGCCGAGGGGCTGGAGTGGAGCATTCCGTCGCCAGCGCCCTACCACACCTTCGTCACACCGCCGGAAGTGAAATGACCCGCGCGGGCGCGGGCCTGTTCTCCAGGGCGGCGCCGCGCGCCGCCCGACTTGTTGCAGGAGGGTATCGGGATGGCTGAGATCTCGTTGAGGAAGCTGGTCACGCGCCTGTTGCTGGTGGTGGTGGCGATGTTCGTCTTCGGTTTCGCCCTGGTGCCGATCTACGACGTGATGTGCAAGGCCCTGGGGATCAATGGCAAGACCGGCGGGCAGTACCAGGATGCGCAACAGCAGCAGGTCGATGCCTCGCGTCAGGTGCGGGTGCAGTTCCTGTCCACCAACGCCATCGACATGGTCTGGGATTTCTACCCCAAGTCCGATGACATCGTGGTCCACCCGGGTGCGGTGAACGAGATGATCTTCATCGCCCGCAACCCCAGCGACCACCCGATGAGCGCCCAGGCGATCCCGAGCATCTCGCCCAGCAGCGCGGCGGTGTATTTCCACAAGACCGAGTGCTTCTGCTTTACCCAGCAGGTACTACAACCCGGTGAGCAGATCGAGATGCCGGTGCGTTTCATCGTCGATCGCGACATGCCCAAGGATGTGAAGCACCTGACGCTGGCTTACACGCTGTTCGATATCACCGCGCGTCATCCCCCGGTGGCGGTCGCCGCCAAGACTGGCGGCTAGGCGCCCTGGCGTGCCCGATAAGGAGAACAATCAATGGCGACTCATGAGCACTATTACGTTCCCGCCCAGAGCAAGTGGCCGATCGTCGCCACGCTGGGCATGTTCATCACCGTGGCTGGCCTTGCGACCTGGTTCAACGACCTCAAGGCGGCGCGCCCGGAATCCCACGGCCCGCTGATCTTCTTCGTCGGCGGCCTGCTGCTGGCCTACATGCTGTTCGGCTGGTTCGGCGCGGTGATCAAGGAGAGCCGCGCCGGGCTGTACAGTGCCCAGCTCGATCGCTCGTTTCGCTGGGGCATGAGCTGGTTCATCTTTTCCGAGGTGATGTTCTTCCTGGCCTTCTTCGGCGCCCTGTTCTACGTGCGGCACCTGTCCGGGCCCTGGCTTGGCGGCGAGGGGCACAAGGGCATCGCCCACACCCTGTGGCCGAATTTCCAGTTCGTCTGGCCGCTGCTCGAGAACCCCGATCCGAAGCTGTTCCCATCGCCCAAGGGCACCATCAGCCCCTGGGGCCTGCCGCTGCTCAACACCGTGTTGCTGGTGAGTTCCAGCGTCACCGTGACCATTGCCCACCACGCCCTGAAGAAGGGCCATCGCGGGGCGCTGAAGCTGTGGCTGGCGCTGACCGTGGTGCTGGGCTGTGCCTTCCTGGGTTTCCAGGCCCAGGAGTACATCCATGCCTACCACGAGCTGGGCCTGACCCTGGGCTCGGGGATCTACGGCGCGACCTTCTTCATGCTCACCGGCTTTCACGGCGCCCACGTGACCATCGGCACGCTGATCCTGTTCGTGATGCTGATGCGGGTGATGCGTGGGCATTTCGATGCCGAGCACCAGTTCGGCTTCGAGGCCGCCAGCTGGTATTGGCACTTCGTCGACGTGGTGTGGATCGGCCTGTTCGTTTTCGTCTACGTGCTCTGAACAGCCTTACCAGGGGGAATGGGACACCAGCTGGCCGCTGAAGAAACCCCAGGCGATCAAGCCCACGGTGATCACGGCCAGGCACACCCGAATACTCAGCGAGGTCAGCAGGCGCTTGGATTGACTGTCGTCCTTGACCAGAAAGAACAGGCCGCTGAACAGGCTGATAACCGTGGCAATCAGCATCAGGACGATGGCTGCTTTGAGCATGCTGGACTCCGGGGGGAAGCGCGATGCAAGTCAGTATAGCGAGTGGATTTCTCAAGCTTGCGGCGCGGTCATGAAGGGCTTTCGCCCGGGCCTGGTGTCGACCCTGGTGGTGCTTGCGTTGCTGCCGGTGCTGGTCTGGCTGGGGTTCTGGCAACTGGGGCGTGGCGAGCAGAAGCGCCAGTTGCTGGACAGCTATGCCGAACGCCGGACGGCCGCGCCGGTGCCGTTGTTCGAGCTGCTG
This sequence comes from Pseudomonas sp. CMR5c, assembly GCF_003850545.1. Lineage (NCBI taxonomy): Bacteria > Pseudomonadati > Pseudomonadota > Gammaproteobacteria > Pseudomonadales > Pseudomonadaceae > Pseudomonas > Pseudomonas sp. CMR5c. The sequence continues at coordinate 67,518 of NZ_CP027705.1, forward strand.
GAGGCGCCGGACCCGGCCTTCGCGCGCGTGCGCTTGCACGGGCATTTTGATGGCGAGCACAGCCTGCTGCTGGATAACCGCATGCACGAGGGCAAGGTCGGGGTCGAGCTGCTGCAACCCTTCCTGGACCAGGCCAGCGGCCGCTGGTTGCTGGTCAACCGTGGCTGGCTGCCCTGGCCCGACCGGCGCACGCCGCCGCGTTTCGACACCCCTTCGCAGAGCCTGGACCTCGAGGCCTGGGTCTATGTCGCACCGGGGGCGGCGTTCCAACTGCATGCCGATCCGGCGGGGGCCCGTTGGCCCCGGCTGGTGACGGCGGTGGCGCCGGCCCAGCTGTGGGCTGAGCTGGGCCGCACAGGTTTTGCCCATGAGGTACGCCAGGAATCCGGCCCCGGCGCCTATCTCACACAGTGGCCCGTGGTCGCCATGGGCCCGGAAAAGCACCAGGCCTACGCGGCGCAATGGTTCGCCATGGCCGTGGCGCTGCTGCTCCTCTACGGCTACTTCGGCTGGCACAACGCAAGGGAGAAACGCCATGGGAACGGCCATGAATCCACCCAACATCTCTGAAACCCGGATGCCCAGCCGGCGGCGCGGTCGCTGGCAACTGGTGCTGATCGTGCTGATGGTGATCGGCCCGATGATCCTCGCCACCTGCATGTACAAGCTGCAGTTCTGGGTGCCGGACAGCCGCAGCTACCACGGCGAGATGATCGGCAATGGCCAGACTCGCGCGCAGATCGGGGTTTTCGCCGAGGACAACCGGTGGCAGATCCTGGTCACCGCGCCCCGGGGCTGCCTCGAGGATTGCCAGCAACTGGTGTACCTGGCGCGCCAGCTCCAGGTGGCCCTGGGCCGCGATGCCTCGCGGGCCAGCCATGCCCTGGCCAGTGCCCAGCCACTGGACGCCGGGTTCGAGGCCAGGTTGCAGCGCGAGTACCCGCAACTGCAGCGCTATCCGCTGGACCTGGCGACCTTCGCCAAGGGCGCCAGGGACTCCCAGGCGCCGCAGCTGTGGATCGTCGACCCCCACAGCAACCTGGTGCTGCGCTATGACGCCGGGGTCAAGGGCAAGGACCTGCTCGACGACCTGCGCCACCTGCTGAAACTGTCGAACATCGGATGAGGGCATCGACATGGCCAAACCTGGATTTCGCCTTGCCTTGTTCGCCACCCTGCTGGCGTTGATCGTGGTGCTGCTGGGGGCCTATACCCGGCTGACCCATGCCGGCCTCGGTTGTCCCGACTGGCCCGGTTGCTACGGCTTCATCAGCGTGCCGAAGAGCGAGGCCCAGCTGGCCCATGCCGAGCTGCACTTTCCCGAGGCGCCGGTGGAGGCGCACAAGGGCTGGAACGAGATGATCCACCGTTATTTCGCCGGCACCCTGGGGCTGTTGATCGTGCTCCTGGCCGCGCGCTCCTGGACCCATCGGCGTTATCCCGGGCAGCCGCTGAAGCTGCCACTGTTCCTTCTGGCGGTGGTGTTCGCCCAGGCCGCCTTCGGCATGTGGACCGTGACCCTCAAGCTCTGGCCCCAGGTGGTGACCGCGCATCTGCTCGGCGGCTTCGCCACCCTGAGCCTGCTGTTCCTGCTGACCCTGCGCTTGTCCGGGGTGCTGCCGGCGCTGGTCGTGCCGCGGCGCCTGCAGCACTGGGCCACGGCCGCCCTGGTGCTGGTGATCGGACAGATCGCCCTGGGTGGCTGGGTCAGCTCCAACTATGCGGCGGTGGCTTGTATCGACCTGCCCACTTGCCATGGGCAATGGTGGCCGCAGATGGATTTCGCCAATGGCTTCCACCTGACCCAGCACATTGGCCCCAATTACCTGGGCGGGCAGCTGGATAGCGACGCCCGTACCGCGATCCACATGACCCACCGCCTGGGCGCGGTACTGGTGAGCCTGGTGCTGCTGGGGCTGGCCTGGCAGTTGCGCCAGGTGGGCATGAGCCGCCTGGCCGCCTTGGTACTGGTGGCGCTGGCGACCCAGGTCGGCCTGGGCGTGAGCAACGTCCTGCTGCACTTGCCGCTGCCGGTGGCCGTGGCTCACAACGCCGGCGGCGCTGCCTTGTTGCTGACCCTGGTACTGGTCAACTATCACGCCCGGACCAGCCTGGTGCAGGTCCGCGAGCGCCGGCCCCTGGGCTGGCGGCTCAGCCCACGCAAGCCGGTGTCTGGTCTTGTCACTATCAAAGGAGAGATGCCATGGCGACTCTGATCGGCACCCGCCAGCACCCCCAGGCGCTATGGCGCGATTACCTGGAACTGACCAAGCCCAAGGTGGTGGTGCTGATGCTGATCACCTCCCTGGTGGGCATGTTCCTCGCCACCCGGGCCGGGGTGCCCTGGACCGTGCTGGTGTTCGGCAACCTGGGCATCGGCCTGTGCGCGGGAGGCGCGGCGGCAGTCAACCATGTGGTGGACCGGCGCATCGATGCGCAGATGGCCCGCACCCACAAGCGTCCACTGGCCGAGGGCCGGGTCTCGCCCCGGGCTGCCCTGGCCTTCGCCCTGCTTTTGGCCCTGGCCGGGCAGGCGTTGCTGCTGGCCTTCACCAACCCGCTCACGGCCTGGCTGACCCTGGCCTCGCTGCTGGGCTACGCGGTGGTCTACACCGGCTTTCTCAAGCGCGCGACGCCGCAGAACATCGTCATCGGCGGTTTGGCGGGCGCCGCCCCGCCGCTGCTGGGCTGGGTTGCCGCCACTGGCCACCTGAGTGCCGAGCCGCTGCTGCTGGTGTTGATCATCTTCGCCTGGACCCCACCGCATTTCTGGGCCCTGGCCATCCATCGCAAGGAGGAATACGCCAAGGCCGATATCCCGATGCTGCCGGTGACCCACGGCGAGCAGTACACCAAGGTGCATATCCTGCTCTACACCTTCGCCCTGCTGGCGGTGAGCCTGCTGCCCTTCGTGATCCACATGAGCGGCGTGCTGTACCTGGCCTGCGCCCTGATCCTGGGCGGACGCTTCCTGCAATGGGCGTGGGTGCTGTACCGTGGCACTCGACCACACGCGGCGATCGATACCTTCAAGTACTCTATCTACTACTTGTTCCTGCTGTTCATCGCCTTGCTCGTAGACCACTACCTACTGTTGAACCTATGACCAGAACCCAGAAAACCGTCTTCATCCTCGTTGCCGTGGTAGCCCTGATCCTGGGGCTGACCGTCAACAAAGTCCTGTCCGGCAAAGGCCAGGGCGACCCTACCGCGCTGATCGACGCCGGTATCATCATGCTGCCCCAGAGCCGCACCCTGCCCGCGGTGAAGATGCTCGACCAGGATGGCCAGCCAGTGGTGGTGGACGAGCTCAAGGGCAAGTGGTCGCTGCTGTTCTTCGGCTACACCTTCTGCCCGGACATCTGCCCCACCACCCTGGCCCAGCTGCGCCAGATCAAGAGCGAACTGCCCAAGGAGGTGGTGGACCAGATGCAAGTGGTGCTGGTCAGCGTCGACCCCAACCGCGATACCCCACAGCAGCTCAAGCAGTACCTGGGTTACTTCGACAAGGACTTCAAGGGCCTGACCGCCTCTTCGGTGGAAGACCTGCAGAAGCTCGCCAATGCCGTGAGCATTCCCTTCATCCCCGCCGACACCAGCAAGCCCAACTACACCGTGGACCACAGCGGCAACCTGGCGGTGATCGGCCCGGACGGCAACCAGCGTGGCTTCATCCGCGCGCCATTGAACAACCAGAAGCTGGTGGCCCAACTACCGGCGATGGTGCAACGCAAGTAATGCTTGCCCTGTAGTCGCTGCCGCAGGCTGCGCCAAGGCGCGCAGCGCCTTCAGGATCGCCAGGTCGCGTTCTCTGCGAGGCCGTACGCAGCCTTCGGCAGCGGCTACACGAAGCGTGCCGGGACTTCTGGATGCGGCTACACGCCGCCGGTGCAATGCCTGAAACGCAACGGGGCGCCCCAAGGCGCCCCGTTGCTGTTTCTGCGAGTCGATCAGAACGCCGGCACGATCGCGCCCTTGTACTTCTCTTCGATGAACTTCTTCACCTCTGGGCTGTGCAGGGCGGCAACCAGCTTCTTCATGGCGTCCGAGTCCTTGTCGTCAGCACGGGCCACCAGGATGTTCACGTAAGGCGAGTCCTTGCCTTCGATCACCAGGGCGTCCTTGGCCGGATCCAGCTTGGCTTCCAGGGCGTAGTTGGTGTTGATCAGGGCCAGGTCGACCTGGGTCAGCACGCGCGGGATGGTGGCGGCTTCCAGCTCGCGGAATTTCAGGCCCTTGGTGTTCTCGCTGATGTCCTTGACGGTGGCCAGGATGTTGTTGGCGTCCTTGAGCTTGATCACGCCGGCCTTGTCCAGCAGCAACAGGGCGCGGCCGCCGTTGGTGGCGTCGTTGGGCACGACCACGGTGGCGCCGTTGGGCAGCTCCGACAGTTGCTTGTATTTGCTCGAGTAGGCGCCCAGCGGCTCGACGTGCACGCCGGCGACGCTCACCAGCTGGGTGCCCTTGGCCTTGTTGAACTCATCCAGGTACGGCTGGTGCTGGAAGAAGTTGGCATCCAGGCGCTTCTCGGCCACCTGCACGTTGGGCTGAACGTAGTCGGTGAAGACCTTGACCTTCAGGTCCACGCCTTCCTTGGCCAGGGCCGGTTTGACGAACTCCAGGATCTCGGCGTGGGGCACCGGCGTGGCGGCCACGGTCAGGGTTTGGGCGGCATGCGCGGAGAACGCGGCCACGGCTGCGAAAGCGACGAGTAGTTTTTTCATCGAACAAGCTCCTTGTAAGTCGCCCGACCCCGGGCGCCTGCCGGCCAGCCGGCGATTGCGTTTATTTACGGGAAAAGTGCACTACCAGCTTATCGCCGATGATCTGCAGAACCTGAACCAGCACGATCAGCAGCACCACGGTGACCGACATCACATCATCCTGGAAACGCTGGTAGCCATAACGAATGGCCAGGTCGCCCAGGCCCCCCGCACCCACCACGCCGGCCATGGCGGTATAGCCGACCAGGGCGATGGCGGTGACGGTGATGGCCGCGATGATGCCCGGACGGGCTTCTGGCAGCAGGGCGTTCATGATGATCTGCCGGGTCGTGGCGCCCATGGCCTGGGTCGCCTCGATGATGCCCCGGTCCACTTCGCGCAGTGCGGTTTCCACCAGGCGGGCGAAGAAGGTCGAGGCTCCCACCACCAGCGGCGGGATCGCGCCAGCCACTCCCAGGGAGGTGCCGGTGATCAGGATGGTGGTGGGGATCATCACAATCAGCAGGATGATGAATGGCAACGAGCGTATGGCGTTGACCACGAAGCCCAGCACCGAATACACGGCTTTCTGTTCCAGCAGCTGCTTGGGGCTGCACAGGAACAGCAGGACCCCCAGCGGCAAGCCCACCAGTACGGTGAAAAACAGGGATGTGCTGAGCATGATCATGGTGTCGCTGGTGGCGATGCCGATGTCGACCCAGTCGATATTGTCGAAGTAACTCAGTAGTCCTTCCATTAGCGCAGCACCTCCATGTGGACGTCCGCCGCGGCGAAGCGGGCGAAGGCCGCTTCCATGTCGCCGCCGGAGATGGCCAGGGTCAATTGCCCGTAAGGGGTGTCTTTGATGCGGTCGATGCGTCCGGCAAGGATGCTGTAGTCGACCCCCGTCTCCCGGGCCACGGTGCCCAGCAGCGGTGCATAGGTGGACTCGCCCTGGAAGGTCAGGCGCACGATGCGTCCCGGTACATGGGCGAAGTCATCGCGCTGTTCGTTCTCGTCGATCTGTTCGTCTTCCTGGACGAAGCGCTTGGTGGTCGGGTGCTTGGGATGCAGGAACACCTGGGCCACATCGCCTTGCTCGACGATCATGCCGGCGTCCATCACCGCCACCTGGTCGCAGACGCGACGGATCACGTCCATCTCGTGGGTGATCAGGACGATGGTCAGCTTCAGCTCGCGGTTGATCTCGGCCAGCAGTTGCAGGACCGAGGCCGTGGTCTGTGGGTCCAGGGCGCTGGTGGCCTCGTCGCACAGCAGGATCTTGGGCTTGGTGGCCAGGGCGCGGGCGATGCCGACGCGCTGCTTCTGGCCGCCGGACAGCTGCGCCGGGTACTTGCGGGCATGGTCGGCCAGGCCCACGCGGGCCAGCAGTTCGGTGACGCGCTGGTCGATCTCGGTCCGCGACAGCTCGCCGGAGAGCTGCAGCGGCAGGGCCACGTTATCGGCCACGGTCTTGGAGGCCAGCAGGTTGAAGTGCTGGAAGATCATCCCGACCTGCTGGCGGAAGCGGCGCAGGCCGCCGGCGTCCAGCGCGGTGATTTCCTCGTTGTCGACGATGATCCTGCCGCCGCTGGGGTTTTCCAGGCGGTTGATCAGGCGTAGCAGGGTGCTCTTGCCCGCGCCGGAGTGACCGATCAGGCCGAAGACCTGGCCAGCCTCGACCCGAAGACTGGTCGGGTGCAGCGCGGGAATATCCCTACCGGCGACCCGGTAGGTTTTATGGACGTTTTGAAACTCGATCACGTAGCGAACCTTGTGAGGCGCGTTAGAAAGGGGTCAGCGGTTAGCCGGGCGCGCATTTTAGCCTGTCCGTATAGAGGTTCTTAGCATTTATTTCGTAATCATCCTGCCATTTGGCAATAACGCGATCAAAGGTCATAAAAAAGGAACGCTCGCGGCGACTCCCCAGTCACTACCTAAGCCACTCGAAAGCGCCCAGGTGCCGTGCCTCGGCGCATCCGCCCGCGAAGTCCTGGCACGCCAGGGATTTCGCCAACGAGGAGTATGTGTCTGATGAGTACCAAGAAAACCACCAGCCCGAACAGCCAGGCCGCGGGAACCGACACCCTGGACCGGGGCAACAGCAACGCCAAGCTCGAGAGCCTGGAGCGGTTTCGCAGCGATGCCACCGGGCAGGCCCTGCGCACCAACCAGGGAGTGAAGATCGCCGATAACCAGAACACCCTGAAAGCCGGTGCTCGCGGCCCTTCGCTGCTCGAAGACTTCATCATGCGGGAGAAGATCACCCACTTCGACCACGAGCGGATTCCCGAGCGTATCGTCCATGCCCGAGGCACTGGCGCCCATGGTTATTTCCAGAGTTATGCCGACCATTCGGCGCTGACCAAGGCCGGTTTCCTGCGTGATCCGGGGAAAAAAACCCCCGTGTTCGTGCGCTTTTCCACGGTCCAGGGGCCGAGAGGCTCCGGCGATACCGTGCGTGACGTGCGCGGCTTTGCGGTGAAGTTCTTCACCGACGAGGGCAACTTCGACCTGGTGGGCAACAACATGCCGGTGTTCTTCATCCAGGACGCGATCAAGTTCCCCGACTTCGTGCATGCGGTGAAGCCCGAGCCGCACAACGAGATGCCCACCGGCGGTTCGGCCCACGACACCTTCTGGGACTTCGTCTCGCTGGTGCCGGAGTCGGCGCACATGGTCATCTGGGCCATGTCCGACCGGGCGATTCCCAAGAGCCTGCGCAGCATGCAGGGTTTTGGCGTGCACAGCTTCCGCTTGATCAACGCCGAAGGACGCTCGCACTTCGTCAAGTTCCACTGGCATCCATCGGTGGGCACTTGCTCGCTGCTCTGGGACGAGGCGCAGAAGCTGGCGGGCAAGGACACCGATTTCCACCGCCGTGATCTCTGGGAGGCCATCGAGATCGGCGACTACCCGGAATGGGAGCTGGGCGTGCAGGTCATCGCCGAGGAAGACGAGCACAAGTTCGAGTTCGACATCCTCGATCCGACCAAGCTGATTCCTGAAGAGCTGGTGCCCATCACGCCGCTGGGCAAGATGGTGCTCAATCGCAACCCGGACAACTTCTTCGCCGAGACCGAGCAGGTGGCGTTCTGTCCTGGGCATATCGTGCCCGGCATCGACTTTTCCAATGACCCATTGCTGCAGGGCCGGCTGTTTTCCTACACCGATACCCAGATCAGCCGCCTGGGCGGGCCCAACTTCCACGAGCTGCCGATCAACCGGCCGGTAGCGCCGTTCCACAATAGCCAGCGCGACGCCATGCATCGTTCCACCATCGACAAGGGGCGGGCTTCCTACGAGCCCAACTCGATCGACGGCGGCTGGCCCAGGGAGACCCCGCCGGCACCGGAGAACGGCGGTTTCGAGAGCTACAACGAGCGCATCGATGCGCACAAGATCCGCCAGCGCAGCGAGTCCTTCAGCGACCACTTCTCCCAGGCGCGGCTGTTCTACAACAGCATGAGCAAGCATGAACAGGAGCACATCATCGCCGCCTACAGCTTCGAGCTGGGCAAGGTCGATCGGCCGCAGATCCGCGAGCGGCAGGTGCAGCAGATCCTGGCCAATATCGACCTGCGGCTGGCCAAGCGCGTGGCCGAGAACCTCGGCCTGAAGGCTCCGGCCAAGGGCACTGTGGCCGAGCGCAAGGTGTCGCTGTCGCGCTCGCCTGCCCTGAGCCAGGCCAACCTGTTGTCGGGGGATATCAAGACTCGCAAGGTCGCGGTGCTGGTGGCCAATGGCGTCGACGGCGCGGCAATCGCCGCACTGCAAAAGGCGCTCAAGGCCGAAGGTGCCCATGCCAAGCTGTTGGGGCCGACCTCGGCTGCGGTGACGACCGCCCAAGGCAAGGCATTGGCAGTGGATGCGTCGATGGAGGGGTTGCCGTCGGTGGCGTTTGACGCGGTGTTCGTGCCGGGTGGCGCCCAGTCGATCAAGGCCCTGGCGGGCGATGGAGTCGCCCTGCACTACCTGCTCGAGGCCTATCGGCACCTGAAGGCCATCGCCTTGCATGGCGAAGCCCGGGAGTTGTTGCAGGTACTTGGGTTGGAGGTGGACGAGGGCTTGATCGTCGGTGGCGATGCCAAGGCCCTGAAAGCGTTCTTCGCCGCTATCGCCCAGCATCGGGTGTGGAGTCGCGAACCCAGGGCCAGGGCGATCCCGGCCTGAGGTGGTTGCCGGCAGCCTGCGGGCTGCCGGCCACGGTCATTTCGCCTGGCGTGGGGTCAAGACCATTTGCGCCGGCACATGGCGCACGATATGCCGGCTGATCTTCTGCTGAAAGTCGGGGTCGAGCTTCTTCACCCGCTTGCCCAGCAGGGTCGAGAGCCAGGGGTAGTCTTCGCGGCGCGGTACCTGGATGGTCACATCGCACTGGTAATTCACCACATCCGCGGCCAAGGCATCGAGCTGCCGGCGCAGCTTGCGAATGTCGGTGACGTTCAGGGCGATGGTGGTGCTGGGCGCCGAGGGGTCGATCAACTTGGCGGCAGGGCGTGCTTCAGCAGCCTTCAGCGCGGCCTCGGCCTTGTCCAGCTCGGCTTTGCGGGCGTGGGCGATGGCGCTGTTGACCCCGCCGGTCAGCGCCGGCGCCTTGGGCATCAGCGCCCGGGCACGGCTCAAGGCAGTGGCCGCGGCATTCACATCGCCTTTTTGCAGGACGATCTGGCTGCGTTGCAGATAGGCCTCGGCCAGCTGGCGCTGGTACTGCACCAATTGCGGATCGTCCGGCGTTTGCCCCTGCATCGCCGCGAGCTGGTCCTCGGCGGTCGCCAGTTCGTTGCTGGCGATGCTTTGCTGCAGCTGTGCGATGGCCGTGGCCCGCGCATCGGGGACCTCGGTGGCCGCCGGTGGCGTGCTTTGGCAGGCTCCCAGCAGCAGGGAAAATGCGACAAGGAGCAGATAACGGGAGGCGAACGGCTTCATTCCTGCGACTCTCTAATTGCGCAAAAAGCGAGCAAGTCTACACCCCTCGACGGGGCAGAACAAAACTCAGCAGAAACAGTGCGGCCGCCGTGACCACGATCGACGGCCCGGCCGGGGTGTCCTTGAACCAGGACAACGCCAGCCCGCCGCCCACGGCCAGCATGCCCAGCAGGCTGGCGCCAAGGGCCATCTGCTCCGGCGAGCGGGCGTGACGCTGTGCCGCAGCGGCCGGGATGATCAGCAGGGAGGTGATCAGCAGCACCCCGACGATCTTCATCGCCACGGCGATCACCACCGCGATCAGCAGCATCAAGGTCATGCGCAGCGAGGCCACGGGTAGCCCTTCGACCTTGGCCAGTTCCTCGTGCACGGTGATGGCCAGCAATGGCCGCCACAGCGCCACCAGCAGCAACAGTACAGCGGCGCTGCCGCCGAGGATCCAGGCCAGGTCGCCGGGGCTGATCGCCAGCAAGTCGCCGAACAGGTAGGCCATCAGGTCGATGCGCACCTCATGCATGAAGCTTAGTACCACCAGGCCCAGGGAAAGGGTGCTGGGTGCAAGAATTCCCAGCAGTGTGTCGGATGCCAGGGGCTGGCGCTGTTGCAGGGTGACCAGCAGCACCGCCAGCAACAGGCAGCCGACGGTGACCGCCACCGCCGGGCTGACATCCAGCAGGAACCCCAGGGCGACGCCCAGCAGCGCGGCATGGGACAGGGTGTCGCCGAAATAGGCCATGCGCCGCCAGACCACGAAGGAGCCCAGGGGGCCGGCGACCAGTGCCAGGGACAAACCTGCGAGCAGGGCGTACAGCAGGAAATCAGCCATGCTTGCAGTTTTCTCCGTGGACATGGGGCTGGACCACCACCGAGCCGTGCAGGTCGTGGGCGTGGTCATGATGATGGTGGTAGATCGCCAGGCTCGGTGCGTTCTTGCCGAACAGCTCGACGAAGGCCGGATCGCCACTGACCTGCTCCGGGTGCCCGGAGCAGCAGACATGGCGGTTGAGGCAGACCACCTGGTCGGTGGTGCTCATCACTAGGTGCAGGTCGTGGGAGACCATCAGCACGCCGCAGCCATGGCGGTCGCGCAGGCGGGTGATCAGGCTGTAGAGCTCGGCCTGGCCGGCCACGTCGACACCCTGAACCGGCTCGTCGAGGACCAGCAGCTCAGGCTCGCGCAGCAGCGCCCGGGCCAGCAGCACGCGCTGCATCTCGCCGCCGGAAATGCTTTGCACCGGGCTGTCGATCACCTGCTCGGCGCCCACTTCCTTGAGTGCCGCCAGGGCCCGGGCGCGGTCTACCCCGGGTACCAGGCGCAGAAAGCGCAGCACTGACAGCGGCAGGGTCGGGTCGACATGGAGCTTTTGCGGCATGTAGCCCACCCGCAGCCGGGGCTTGCGCCAGACGCTGCCGGTATCGGGCTTGAGCAGGCCGAGCACGGCACGCACCAGGGTGGTCTTGCCGGCGCCATTGGGGCCGATCAGGGTGACGATCTGCCCGGGTTCGACACTGAGCTGGATGTTGTCCAGCACCGGCTGCCCGGCAAAGGTCACCCCGACCTGCTCGAGGCGGATCAATGCAGTGCTCATCAAGCCCCCTGGCAGCCCGAGCAGAGTCCGACCACTTCCACGGTCTGGCCTTCGACCACGAAGCCGACCTCGCGGGCGCTGCCGATGATCGCGTCGCTGATGGATTTCTGCTCGAGCTCGATGGCCGCGTGGCATTCGCGGCAGATCAGGAACTGGCCCTGGTGGGCGTGTTCCGGGTGGTTGCAGCCGACGAAGGCGTTGAGCGAGGCGATGCGGTGCACCAGGCCGTTTTCCAGGAGGAAGTCCAACGCCCGATAGACGGTCGGCGGCGCGGCGCGGCGGCCATCCTGCTCGCTGAGTACCGCCAGGATGTCATAGGCGCCCAGGGGCTTGTGGCTTTGCCAGACCAGCTCCAGCACCCGCCGGCGCAGGGCGGTCAGGCGCAGTCCCTGCCGCGTGCACAGGGCATCGGCCTCAGACAGTGCGTTGTGCACGCAGTGAGAGTGGTCGTGTGGTCGGCTGGCGAGGGGTGTTTTAGGCATGAGCGGCGACGAGGTTGGTGAGAGACGTTATTATGTTACCCGTTATCGCCTCTTCGAGTGTCCATCGTGCCCCGACTTTTTCGTCTTTTTGTCGCTTTTACCTTCAGCTTGTTCGCGATCGGCTCGGCCCAGGCCGAGGTCCGGGTGTTGACCAGCATCAAGCCGCTGCAATTGATCGCCGCGGCCGTGCAGGACGGCGTGGCGATTCCCGAAGTGTTGCTGCCGCCGGGGGCCTCGCCGCACAACTATGCGTTGCGCCCATCCGATGTGCGCAAGGTGCAGAGCGTGGATCTCTTGTACTGGATCGGCCCGGACATGGAAGGCTTCCTGCCGCGTGTCTTGAAGGGCCGCAACCTGCCCTCGGTGGCGGTACAGGACCTACCAGGCATGAAGCTGCGGCATTTTGCCGAAGACAGCCACTCCCACGCCGAGGAGGCCGACGAGCATGACCACGATCATCGCCCTGGCACCCTGGACGCCCACCTCTGGTTGTCGCCGGTCAACGCCCGGGTGATCGCCACTCGCATGGCGGCCGACCTGAGCGCCGCCGACCCGGCCAACGCCGCGCGCTACCAGGACAACCTGAAAGCCTTCAGCGAGCGCCTGGACGCCCTGGATACCCGCTTGAAGGCGCGCCTGGCTGGCATCGCCGGCAAGCCGTATTTCGTCTTCCATGAAGCCTTCGACTATTTCGAAGACGCCTATGGCCTCAAGCACACCGGGGTGTTCAGCGTCGCTGCCGAGGTGCAACCGGGGGCCCAGCACGTCGCGGCCATGCGCGCACGCCTGCAGCAGGTGGGCAAGACTTGCGTGTTCAGCGAGCCGCCCCTGCGTCCGCGCCTGGCAGAAACCCTGGTGGCCGGGCTGCCGGTGAAGCTGGCCGAGCTGGATGCCCTGGGTGGTTATACCCCGGCCTCCGCGACAGGCTATGAACAGGTGCTGGAGAAACTCGGCAACGACCTGGCCGGTTGCCTGGAGCAGCTGTAACCGGGTTTCCTGCACAGGTTTCATTCTTCGCGGGCCAGTCCGCTCCTGCTCGTTCATGGCAGGGGCGGCTGGCCCGTGAAGCGTTTCAGAGGGCGAACGGCAGGGCCACGCTGACCTGCTGGCGCTGGGCCAGGTAGCGCTGGAACTCCATTGGATCGTGGATCAGTACGTCCTGGCCGGCGAAGGTCTCGGCGGCGATCAGGCGCGACAGCCAGAAGCGCACGCAGGCCACCCGCAGGATGGTTGGCCACAGCTCGGCCTCGGCGGCGGTGAATGGCCGCAGGGCCGCATAGGCACCCAGCAGGGCCCGGGCACGCTGGCCGTCGAGTACCCCTTGGGCATCGGAGCACCAGTCGTTCAGGGCGATGGCCACGTCATACAGCATCGGTCCCGAGCAGGCGTTGTAGAAGTCGATCAGGCCGGTCAGGTGGGTGCCTTCGAACATGGCGTTGTCGCGGAACAGGTCGGCGTGGATGTTGGCCCGCGGCAGGGCGAGGATCCTGGCTCTCTGTTCGACGATCTCTTGCAGCGCACGGTGCAGCAGGTCCTGGGCGGTACTGTCCAGGCGCGGCAGCAGCTTGGCGCCCTCTTCCTGCATCCAGTCCAGGCCACGATCGGTCTTGCGCTTGATCATGTTGTCCTTGGTGGCCACGTGCAGGTGGCCCAGCAGCTCGCCGACCTGGACGCAGTGCTGGGCGTTGGCCTGCTTGATGTGCTTGCCGGCCAGGCGCGGTTGCAGCAATGCCGGCTTGCCCGCCAGTTCCCGCAGGGCGATGCCGTCGGTGGTGCGCAGCGCGTAGGGCACCGGCAGGTCGGCTTCGTGCAGTACGTCCAGCAGTTCGATGAAGAACGGCATTTCCTGGACCGGACCACGCTCGACCAGGGTCAGGACGAACTCGCCCTGTTCCAGGCTGATGAAGAAGTTGGTGTTTTCGCTACCAGCGGCAATCCCCTGGAAGTCAAGCAGGCGGCCGAGCCCGTACGGGGCGAGAAAGGTTTCCAGCTCGGGCCGAGCCAGGGGGGTGAACACAGACATGGTTGAGAACTGCCAGTACCGGCGCCGCTATCGAGACGGCGCCATTGAGTTGAAATGGGAGTGGCTTACCACTCGAAGATTTTCCACGAAGGGATCAGCATATCCGGCTGGTCCGAACGGATGAAGTTGCCGTCGGAGCCATCGGCGCGCACCAGGAAGTAGGGCTTGCCACCTTTTGGCGTGACCTTGATCGCATACAGGAAGCCATTTTGCCGGTATTCCTGGATGGTCTTGTCGCCTTCCGTGCGAATGGTTACTTCCGGGTCGGCCGAAGGGGCGTCTTCCGCGGCGATCGCTGCCATGGAGGAGACTGCAATCAAGCCGGCCAGCAGCAAGCGATTTAGTGTGCGCATGATAACCTTGTCCCTTTGTCGTCAACGGTCCCGCTATTCTAGCGCCGGACCCGCCCAAAAGGTTGATCCTACTCATGAGCCAAGCCCCCCTCATCCTGGTGGACGGTTCGTCCTACCTGTACCGCGCCTTTCATGCGCTGCCGCCGCTGACCACCTCCAAAGGCATGCCGACCGGCGCGGTCAAGGGCGTGCTGAACATGCTCAAGAGCTTGCGCAAACAGTATCCGCAAAGCCCCTTCGCCGTGGTGTTCGACGCCAAGGGCGGAACCTTCCGCGATGAAATGTACGCCGAGTACAAGGCCAACCGTCCGAGCATGCCGGACGACATGCGGGTGCAGATCGAACCCCTGCACGCCAGCGTGATCGCCCTGGGCTTCCCGCTGCTGTGCGTCGAGGGCGTGGAGGCCGACGACGTGATCGGCACCCTGGCCCGCAGCAGTTCGGCGGCGTCCCGGCCGGTGGTCATCTCCACCGGCGACAAGGACATGGCGCAGTTGGTGGATGGGCACATTACCCTGGTCAACACCATGTCCGGTAGCAGCATGGACGTGGAGGGCGTGAAGGAGAAATTCGGTGTCGCTCCCGAGCAGATCATCGATTACCTGGCGCTGATGGGCGACTCCTCCGACAACATTCCTGGTGTTCCGGGCATCGGTCCGAAGACCGCCTCGGGCTTGCTGGTGGGGGTCAACGGCGGCCTCAAGGAGCTCTACGAGCAACTCGATATCGTGCCTACCCTGCCGATTCGCGGGGCCAAGACCTTGCCGGCCAAGCTTGAAGAGCACAAGGAAATGGCGTTCCTTTCCTACCAGCTGGCTACCATCAAGGTCGACGTACCGCTGGAGGTGGGGCTGGATGACCTGCACCTGCGCGAGCCGGACCGCGAGAAGCTGGCAGAGCTCTACAGCCTGATGGAATTCAAGAGCTGGCTCGACGAGCTGCAGCGTGATGCCAAGCGTGTCGAACTCGATTTGGCTGCGGCTCCGGTCGCTGCTGAGCAACCCGCGGCCGAGCAGGCGCCGCTGGAATTGCAGTATGAAACCATCCTAGAGCAGGCGCGTTTCGATGCCTGGCTGCACAAGCTCAAGGGCGCCAAGCTGATCGCCTTCGACACCGAGACCACCGGCATCGATGCACAGCAGGCGCAACTGGTGGGCCTGTCCTTCGCGGTCCAGGCGGGCGAGGCGGCCTATGTCCCCCTGGCCCATAGCTACCTCGATGCACCGCAGCAGCTGGATCGCGACGCGGTGCTGCTAGCCCTGAAGCCGTTGCTGGAAGACCCGAAGCTGCTCAAGGTGGGCCAGCACGCCAAGTTCGACATGAACATCCTGGCCAATTGCGCCATCGGTGGCGACCCGGCCAATGGCATCAGCATGCGCGGCGTGGCCTTCGATACCATGCTCGAGTCCTATGTGCTCAATTCCACCGCCACCCGCCATGACATGGACAGCCTGGCGCAGAAGTACCTGGATCACACCACGGTGAGTTTCCAGGACATTGCCGGCAAGGGCGCCAAGCAGCTGACGTTCGACCAGATCCCGCTGGAGCAGGCCGGCCCCTACGCCGCCGAAGACGCCGACGTGACCCTGCGCCTGCACCAGGCCCTGTTCGAGAAACTCAGCGCCATTCCGAGCCTGGCCAGTGTGCTGACCGATATCGAGATGCCGCTGGTGCCGGTGTTGGCGCGCATCGAACGCCAGGGCGCGCTGGTGGATGACAAGCTGCTGGGCGTGCAGAGCATCGAGCTGGGCGACAAGATGGTGGCCCTGGAGCGTGAGGCCTTTGCGATCGCCGGCGAGGAGTTCAACCTGGGCTCACCCAAGCAGTTGGGCAGCATCCTCTATGACAAGCTGGGCCTGCCGGTGCTGAAGAAGACCGCCAAGGGCCAGCCATCCACCGCCGAAGAGGTCCTGGCCAAGCTGGCCGAGGACGACTACCCGCTACCCCGGGTGCTGATGCAGTACCGCTCCATGAGCAAGCTCAAGAGCACCTACACCGACCGCCTGCCGGAGCAGATCAACCCGCGTACCGGGCGGATCCACACCTCCTATCACCAGGCGGTGGCTTCCACCGGGCGCCTGTCGTCCAGCGACCCGAACCTGCAGAACATCCCGGTACGCACCGCCGAGGGCCGGCGTATCCGCCAGGCCTTCGTCGCTCCGGCCGGGTACAAGCTGCTGGCGGCGGACTACTCGCAGATCGAGCTGCGGATCATGGCCCACCTGTCCCAGGACGAAGGCCTGCTCAACGCTTTTCGCAACAACCAGGACGTACACACCGCCACGGCCGCGGAAGTGTTCAAGGTCGAGCTCGGGGAAGTTACTTCCGAGCAGCGCCGCAGTGCCAAGGCCATCAACTTCGGCCTGATCTACGGTATGGGCGCGCAAAAGCTGGGCAAGGACATCGGCGTCGAGACCAAGCAAGCCAAGGCCTATATCGACACCTACTTCGCCCGCTATCCGGGGGTGCGCGAGTACATGGACCGCACCCGCGCCCAGGCGGCCGACCAGGGGTATGTGGAGACCATCTTCGGCCGTCGCCTGTACCTGCCGGAGATCAACTCCAACAAGCCCCAGGAACGGGCGGGCGCCGAGCGCACCGCGATCAACGCGCCGATGCAAGGCACCGCCGCGGACATCATCAAGAAGGCCATGGTGGCGGTGGACAACTGGCTGCAGGCCTCTGGCCTGGATGCGAGGGTCATCCTCCAGGTGCACGACGAACTGGTCCTGGAAGTCCGCGAGGACCTGGTGGACCAGGTGCGTGAGGAAATTCGCGGTTACATGAGTGGCGCCGCGACCCTGGATGTACCGCTATTGGTAGAGGTCGGGGTGGGAAATAACTGGGATGAGGCCCATTAAGGGGACTTTTCACCGATTTTTGCCGCGGCATAGTGTCGCGGCAAAAATGCCTGAAACGCCATTAGCACGAAAAATTTCAGCACTTATCGCCAATAGTTTTTGTTCGCGGCCGGAACTAAATCGAGCAACGCCCACTCAGAGTTACTGAATGGCTGGTGAAGCCCTTCAATGCTCCTATGTTGTGTTAAGTGTTGGCAGATATCTGGACCCCGCCCTAGCGGTCTAGAACTTGAACCCCGAACTTCCCCCTCCCCATATGAAGTCCGGGGTTTTTTTTGCCTGAAAATTGCCTGCGTGGCGACCATGCTGCATTAAAAAGCGGCGGGAAATGCTCATTTAGGCTCCTAAACTCCGCTTTTGCACTCCACTTTTGCCCTGCTTGATCATCCCCCAGGCAATTTCCCCTACGTCCCTCAGGCCTCGATCTCGGCACCCTTGTCGGCCAACTCCAGCCATCTGGCCAGCATGGTGTAGGCCTCTTCCAGGCCCATGCGCTTGGGCGCGGAGAACAGCTGGATGGTGATGGCGTCGCCCCAGCCCTTGCGGATCTGCGACTGGACCTTGAGCAGGGTGTTCTTGGCTGCGCCGTAGGTCAGCTTGTCGGCCTTGGTCAGCAGGATATGCATCGGCATGCCGCTGGCTACGGCCCAATCCAGCATCAGGGTGTCGAAGTCGGTCATGGGGTGCCGGATATCCATCATCAGGATCAGCCCCTTGAGGCTCTCACGGCTGCCCAGGTAGGCCTCGAGGTGACGCTGCCAGTGCTGCTTGAGCGGGATCGGCACCTTGGCGTAGCCGTAGCCCGGCAGGTCGACCAAGCGGCGATCGTCGTCTAGCTTGAAGAAGTTCAACAACTGCGTGCGCCCCGGGGTCTTCGAGGTGCGTGCCAGGCTGGCGTGGGTCAGGGTGTTCAGGGCGCTGGACTTGCCGGCGTTGGAGCGCCCGGCGAAGGCCACTTCGAAGCCGGCGTCATCGGGACACTGGTCGACCTTGGCGGCGCTGAGCATGAAAGTGGACTGTTGGCACAGACCGAGGATGGGGTTCTTCAGTTGCATGGGATTTCCGAATAGGGGCGATGCCGAGGGTGGGTGCGGCGAGCGGTGTCGTTTCCGTTTCAGTAACGCCAGTATATAATGCCGCAGATTTTGTGTGCGCTTTGTCCCAGCGTAGGATGAAGCTCACGAGAGCGATAAACCTTGTATGCGCATTAGAACGCAGCACGCTCTCAACCCTGAAAAGGTCGTTTTATGACGAAATGGCTGCTGGCTACCGGTCTCTTGATGCCGCTTTACAGCGTGCAGGCTACACAGGATCCGGAAGCTGTGTACAACCGTGTTTGTGGGGCATGTCATTCCGGCCAACTACCCACGGCGCCCCGCAAGGGCGACCAGGAAGCTTGGGCGCCGAGGCTGGCGCAAGGTATGGAGACGCTGGTGCAACACGTGACCCAGGGTTTCAAGGCGATGCCGCCGCGTGGTTTGTGCATGGACTGCAGTGCCGAGGATTACCGAGCCATCATCCACTGGATGAGCGAGTGATCCCGGTCCATAACTCTTAACCCTTAGCCGTAGTTGGATTAGCTGATGAACAAATTACTCGTGAGTCTGCTGTTGACCCTGGGCATCACTGGTGTTGCCCATGCCGCAGGCGACGCTGCTGCCGGTCAGGCGAAAGCCGCAGTCTGTGGCGCATGCCACGGTCCTGATGGGAACAGCATGGCGCCAAACTTTCCCAAGCTGGCGGGTCAGGGGGAAAAGTACCTGGACAAGCAGCTGCACGATATCAAGTCCGGCAAGCGCCAAGTACTGGAAATGACCGGCCTGCTGACCAACCTGAGCGATCAGGACCTGGCCGACATCGCTGCCTACTTCGCCAGCCAGAAAGGCAGCGTCGGCGCCGCCGATCCCAAGGTCGTGGCCCGTGGCGAAGAGCTGTTCCGTGGCGGCAAGCTGGACCAGGGCATGCCTGCCTGCACCGGTTGCCACTCGCCCAATGGCGCGGGTAACGCAGCCGCCGGCTTCCCGCACCTGGGCGGCCAGCACGCTCAATACGTAGCCAAGCAGCTGACCGACTTCCGTGAAGGCGCCCGTACCAACGACGGCGACACCATGGTCATGCGCAGCATTGCCAGCAAGCTGAGCAACAAGGACATCGAAGCCGTGTCCAGCTACATTCAGGGCCTGCACTGAGGCCGCTATGATCAATTGCCGGCAGGTGCATGGCCACGGCAACGTTAATGATCGATTAATCTGACGGTGCAAGCATAAAGGGTGGCTCAGGCCGCCCTTTTTTATGGTGCCAGCCGCTACACTAGCGAACTCAAGCCCGCCATGATCTGTCTGAAATCAGGTCGCGCGAGGCGCCTAAATCGTCCAGGAGTAAAGCATGCGTAATCTGATCCTCAGCGCCGCTCTCGTTACCGCCAGCCTGTTTGGCGTGACCGCTCAAGCCGCCGAGCCGCTTGAAGCCGGTAAACAATATGTCGAGTTGAGCAGCGCCGTTCCGGTTGCCGTGCCTGGCAAGATCGAAGTGGTGGAGCTGTTCTGGTACGGCTGCCCACACTGCTATGCCTTCGAACCCACCATCAACCCATGGGTCGAGAAGCTCCCGGCCGACGTCAACTTCGTACGGATCCCGGCCATGTTCGGTGGCATCTGGAACGTTCACGGCCAGCTGTTCATCACCCTGGAAGCCATGGGTGTCGAGCACGACGTGCACAAGGCCGTTTTCGAGGCCATCCACGGCGGCAAGAAGCTCGCGACTCCTGAAGAGATGGCCGACTTCCTGGCTGGTGAAGGCGTCGACAAGGACAAGTTCCTCAGCACCTACAACTCCTTCGCCGTGAAGGGCAAGGTCGAGGACGCCAAGAAGAAGGCCCAGGCCTACCAGATCAGCGGCGTACCGACCATGGTGGTCAACGGCAAGTATCGCTTCGACCTGGGCACCTCCGGCGGTCCTGAGGGCGCGCTGAGCGTGGCCGACCAGCTGATCGCCAAAGAGCGCGCAGCCAAGTAAGCGCCGCCGCCATGCCGCGCTGGGGCTCGGAACGCGTCGTTGGCCTGCATGATCCGCAGGTCAACGAACACCATTTAGCGTCGACCGGCCTACCGGCTGACAGCCGCCTGCGCTTACTCAGTTTCAACATCCAGGTCGGCATCAGTACCGAACGCTATCGGCATTACCTCACCCGCGGCTGGCAGCACCTGTTGCCCCACAACGGCCGGGCGGACAACCTGCAGAAGATCGGCAGCCTGCTGGCGGATTTCGACCTGGTGGCCCTGCAGGAGGTCGATGGCGGCAGCCTGCGTTCGGGCTACGTCAATCAGGTGGAGCACCTGGCCCAGCTGGGTGCCTTTCCCTACTGGTACCAACAACTCAATCGCAACCTCGGACGCCTGGCCCAGCACAGCAACGGTGTGCTCAGCCGCATGCGTCCCTGGGCCATCGAAGACCACCCCCTGCCGGGCCCCAAGGGTCGCGGTGCGATCCTCCTGCGTTTTGGCGAAGGTCCGGAAGCGCTGGTGGTGGTGATGATGCACCTGGCGCTCGGCGCCCGGGCCAGGACCCGGCAACTGGCGTATATCCGCGAGTTGATCGGTGGCTACAAGCACCAGGTGCTGATGGGGGACATGAATACCCACGCCAGCGACCTGCTGGAACATTCCCCGCTGCGTGACCTCGGCCTGCTGGCGCCGCAATTGCAGGCGACCTTCCCTAGCTGGCGTCCGCAACGCTGCCTGGACCACATCCTGCTCAGCTCTGGCCTGGCGCTGGAGCGTGTCGAAGTCCTGGCCCAACCCATTTCCGATCACCTGCCGGTCGCGGTAGAGATTCGTCTGCCGGGTTCGCTCACGGCCGATGCATTGCCCGCGTTGAGTCCTGCCCCTCGCGGAACCGATGAATGAGCGACGACGCCCAACGCTGGAAAGAGAAATACCTCAAGAGCATCGAGCAACAGGAAAAGCTCGAGCGCCGTTGGGCTGCCCGCCTCGACTTGCTGCGCCGTGGCCTGGTGCGCAGCACCCTGGCGGCTGAAGGCACCGATCGCGCGGTCGACCAGTGCATGAAGGAAATGCGCGAGGTCGTGCGCACCGATGACATGGACGCCGGCCTTGCGGCCTTGATTCCGCGCCTGGAAAAAGCCGTGCTGGATTCCGAGCAGCGCCGGGAAACCCGCATCGACCAGATGAGCAGCGCCCTGACGGCCCTGGTCGCCCAGTTGCAGACCCTGCCCCTGCCCCGTGAAGTCAGCCGCCCGCTCAAGGCTTTCGCCAAGCAACTGGATGGCCGGGTCGGCCAGGCGCGGGAGATCCCATTATTGCTGGGCGAGTTGAGCGCCCTGCAGGGCAAGGCCCTGAGCCAGTTGGAAAACCCGGTGGAGCCGGGGCGCCCGAGCCTGTTGCAACGTTTGTTCGGGACGCGAGATGCCAATGGGGAAACCGCTCCCGCGAGCGAAGCCGTGGCGCCGCCGCTACCCGTTCCAGCACCGGAGCAGCAGCCTCGGCTTCAAGACGCTGTGGATGACATGGTGCCGGAGCATGAGCCAGCGCCAGCTCCCACTTCTGCTGCACCCGCAACCATTACCGCTACCCAGGTCCCCGCCGTCGCGGCAGAGGCACCGGCGCCGGCGGATATCCTGCCCGAGCCTGCCTTCGAGCCTGTCGCGAGTGTCGAGTCCAAGCCAGAGCCAGTTGCCGACACTGACGCCGAGGTTGCGGCCCAGGCTGCGGTGGCTGCCTTTGTGCCTCCGGTCCTGGTTCGGGAAGAGGCCGCACCACAACAAGCAGTGGAACCCCAGGCCCTGGCCCAGGAACCTGAAGCGGATGCAGCACCCGTGGCACCGGCAATCGAGGTGGCGCCTGAGCCGGTAGCCGAGGTTCAAGCCGGCATACCCGAGGCCAGCAATCCCGATGAGCTGCTGCCCATTCCCGCAGCGGCACTGCTCGACAGCCTGCCGTTGCCGGTGGCCATGGCCGAGGCCCTGGCGGCCATCGATCCCGAGCAGCCAGAGCAGGACGTGCTCTATGCCCTGCCGGACTCCCCCGAGCCGTCCTATAGCTCGGTGGCCAAGCACATCGAGCACACCCTGCTGGGCCTGCTCGATGACCTGAGCCTGCCGGAGCGGCACCGGCCCCAGGCCGAGGCCATGCGTGATCGCCTGCAACACGGGTTGAACTGGTACGAACTGCTGCCGATCCTCGATGATCTGGCGGTGTTGATGCTGGCCATCACCGACTCCGGCCAGCATGAGTTCGAGGATTACCTCAAGCAGCTCAACGAGCGCCTGGAGGCCTTCCAGAGCAACCTGCAGGCTGCCAGCGACGGGCATGCGGACATCAGTTCGGCAGCACGGGCCATGGACTCGCAGATCCGCGAGCAAGTCGATGGCCTGCAAAGCAGCATGCAGGAAGCGGCGGACCTGGATGACCTCAAGCAGGTTCTGGAAAGCCATCTGGAAGGCCTGCTGGGCACCATGGACCAGCACCAGAAGCAACGCGACGAGCGCGAGAAGGACATGGCCACCCGCCTGCAAAGCCTGGCGGCACGAGTGTCGAGCATGGAGCAGGAAGCCCAGGGTTATCGCGAGCACCTGGAAGAGCAGCGGCAGAAGGCCCTGGTCGACCCGCTGACTGGCCTGCCCAACCGTGCGGCCTGGAGCGAGCGTCTGGAGCATGAGGTGAGCCAATGGCAACGCCATGGCAATAGCCTGTTGCTGGCAATGCTCGACCTGGATCACTTCAAGCGGATCAACGACAGCTATGGCCACCTGGCGGGCGACAAGGTGCTCAAGATCATCGCCAACGTGCTGCGCAAGCGCCTGCGTGGTACCGACTTCATCGCCCGTTTCGGCGGCGAGGAGTTTGTCCTGCTGATGCCCGACACTCCATGGGCAGCGGGAACGCGTCTGGTGGAAACCCTGCGTGCGGCGATCGAGGCCTGCCCGTTTCACTTCAAGGGTGAGCCGGTGACGGTCACGGTTTCCATCGGCTTGAGCGCCTTCAAGGCCGGAGATCGCAGCGATCTGGTGATCAAAAGAGCCGATCAGGCGCTGTACCGGGCCAAGGATGCCGGTCGCAACCGGGTCGAGGCCGGCTGAGACGCCAGTTGCCTGCCGGCCCCGGCGTCGCAGTTTTGCCCATGATAGGCGGAGCAGTACGTTACACTGTTGCATTAATGTCCCAGGCGTACTGTTCCCAGCCATGAAATTCCTTGCCCTTGCCTTCTGCTCCCTGTTGATGCTCGCCGGCTGCGCCAGCGGCCCGCGTATCGACACCAGCCATCCCTCGGTCAACTACGACCAGCGTGCCCAGTTCATCATCGTCCACTACACCTCGGCGTCCATGGAGCGCTCCCTGGCCCTGCTGACCCATGGCCAGGTCAGCAGCCACTACCTGATCGGCGACGACAAGTCCGCCACCATCTACAAGCTGGTGGACGAGCAATACCGCGCCTGGCATGCCGGCGAGAGCCAGTGGCAAGGCCGGACCTGGCTCAACTCCAGCTCCATCGGCATCGAGATCGTCAACCCGGGCTTTCGCGATGGCCCCAATGGGCGCCTGTGGTACCCCTACAGCGAGGCGCAGATCCAGAACCTGATCGTGCTGCTCAAGGACATCAGCAAGCGCAACAACATTTCCCCGCGACACATCATCGGCCACAGTGATATCGCGCCGCTGCGCAAGCTCGACCCGGGCCCGCTGTTTCCCTGGAAGCGCCTGGCCGAGGCTGGCCTGGGCCTGTGGCCCGATGCCCAGGCCGTGGCACGCCAGCAAGCGTTCTATGGAGCCAGCCTGCCGAGCATCAGCTGGTTCCAGCAACAGTTGGCGCGCCTGGGTTACGCCACCCCGCAGACCGGCGAGCTGGACGTGACCACCCGGCATGTCCTGGCGGCCTTCCAGATGCACTACCGGCCAGGTCGTTTCGATGGCACCCCGGACGCCGAGAGCGCAGCGATCTTGCAGGTCCTCAACCAGACAAAATAATGACGCCGCCGGACGGTCCGCGCCGATTGCCCAATCAGTTGCTATAACTCATTGGTAATCCTTCGGATGTTCCATGATGCCGGCCGCCCGCGAGACCCCGCGCACCTGGTTCCATCGCCCCTGGTTGCTGGCGATGCTGGCGGCTGTCCTGAGCGCGGCGGTGCTGATGCTGGGCAGCGTTGGGGTGGCCATGCACGAGGTCCAGCAGCGCGAAAGCGAGCAGATGAACGCCCAGGGCCGGCGCTTCCTGGAGCGCCTGGAGCAGCTCTTCCGGCAACTGCGCGAGGGCCTGGATACTCTTGAGGGGCAGCCGCTGCGCGGGTGCAGCGCGGACATGGTTGCGGTGCTGCAACAGGTCAGCTTCAACTATCGCTTCATCTATGAAGCGGCCTACATGGATGCCGACCAGACCTGCTCCAACTGGCCCCGGCAAAACCTTGCGACTTCTCCCCGACCGGCGGATATCCGCGGGCCCACCTACAGCTACTGGCTCAATACCTCGGCCCAGCCCAACGAAAACCTGGCGGCGCTGATGCTCGGCCGGGGCAATTTCCGCGTGGCCACCTCGCGCGGGCACCTGACCGACGTGGTCGACCTGCCGTCCGGTGGCAGCCTGATGGTGGTGGTCGACCACGGCGCCCGGGCCATACCGGTACTGGGCCAGGCCCGTTCCTGGCCGCCGGAGCAACCCTGGCAGGATGATCGCAGCCGACCGTTGCAGGTGACCCGCGACTTGTTGGTGTACCGCATGCCGACCCGCAATCCCGAATACCAACTGGTGCTGATCACGCCACGGGCCAGCATGCAGGCCGAGTTGCTCGATGGCTGGTGGTGGCTGCTGCCGACCAGCCTGCTGCTGGCGCTGTTCATCGGCGCCCTGGTGTATCAGTTGGCGCGCCAGCGCCAGTCCCTGGGTGCCGAATTGCAGGGGGCCTTGCGTCGTAACGAACTGCAGGTGCTGTACCAGCCGATCTTCGATCTCAACAGCCGGTTGTGCGTGGGTGCCGAGGCTCTGCTGCGCTGGCGGCGTCCGGACGGCACCTTGACCAGCCCCGAACTGTTCATCCCCCTGGCGGAAAACACCGGGCAGATCCGCCAGATCACCGATTTCGTCCTGCAACGCCTGCTGGAGCAACTGGGACATGTGCTGCGGGCCAATCCGCAACTGTATATCTCGGTCAACCTGGCGGCCTGTGACGTGATGGTGCCGCGTGTCGGTCGGGTCATGGCCAGGCTGCTGGCGTTGCACCGGGTCGCGGCGCGGCAGATAGCCTTCGAGGTGACCGAGCGTGGGCTGATCGACGTGGTAGTGGCGCGCAACAACCTGCAAGCCCTGCGGGATGTCGGGCACAAGGTGCTGATCGATGACTTCGGCACGGGATACTGCAGCCTGGCCTACTTGCAGAACCTGCCGGTGGATTGCCTGAAGATCGACAAGGCGTTCGTCGACGCCCTCGGCCACGATGCCGCCAGCAGCGGCGTGGCCCCGCACATCATCCGCATGGCCCATGCCCTGAAGCTCAAGGTGATCGCCGAAGGCATCGAATGCGAGGACCAGGCCGTGCTGCTGAGCAGCGAAGGCGTCAACTTCGGCCAAGGCTGGCTGTTCGCCCATGCCCTGAGCGCCTTGCAGTTCACCGAGTTGATTACCCGTGGCCGACGCCTGGTGGCCAGGCGCCTGGACGATGAAGCCTGAACCCTAGAGCGGCAGGGCCAGGTAGAACTGGGTGCCCTGCCCGGGCCGCGAGTAAACGCCCATGCGCCCGCCATGGAGCTGGACGATTTCCTTGCACAACGCCAGCCCCAGGCCGGCGCCGCCCTTCTTGCGTCCCACCTGGACGAAAGGTTCGAAGATCCGCCCCTGCTGGCCATAGGCGATGCCTTCGCCGTTGTCCTCGACGCTGACGATCACCCGTTCGCCGTGGCGTCGGGCCTGCAGGCGGATCTGCCCGCCGCGGGCGGTGTGGCGCAAGGCGTTGTCCACCAAGTTGTCCAGTACCCGTTCCAGTTGCGGGCGGTCGGCATGCAGGCGCGGCAGCGGCGCCTGGATCTCCAGCAGCAGCGCGATGTCCTGTTGTTGCGCCTGCTCGCTGAAGCGCCCCTGGGTCTGTTCCAGCAACTCGTCCAGGGAGCAGGGCGCGAGGGTCAGCTTTTGCAGGCCGTTCTGGTAGCGGGAGAAGTTCAGCAGGTCGTTGATCAGTTGCATCAGGCGCTGCATTTCTTCGTTGACGGTATTGAGCAGATCGGTTTCCCGGGACTCCTCGGCAAAGTGCAGGCGTTCCTGGAGCAGTCCGAAGGCCATGTGCATGCCGGTGACCGGGGTGCGCAGCTCATGGGAGGCGCGCAGCACGAACTCGCTGCGCACACGCTCGAAGGCCCGCTGCTCGGTGACATCGTGCAGCACCATCACCGCTCCGAGGATATGCCCCTGGGTATGGCACACCGGGGTCAGGCTGTAGGTCAGCAGGCGGGCTTCGCCGTCGACCTCGATATCCAGGTCCTCCGGTGCCCGCTCCAGGTTGCCGCCGCGCAGCACCAGTTGCAGCTGCTCGTCCAGCTCCGGGCGTTGCAAGGCGCTTCCCAGGCCCTGGCCAAGGCGCTCCTGGTCCCAGCCGAGCTGGCGCTGGGCCACCGGGTTGAGGTGCTCCAGCCGGCCCTGGCGGTCGATCATCAGCAAGCCGTCGTCGATGCTGTCGAGCACGGCCTGCAGGCGTTGCTGGCCGGCCAGCAGTTCATCGACATTGGTTGCCTGATGTTGGCGCAGGACTTCGGCCATGATCCCGAAGCGCCGGGTCAGCAGGTTCATTTCCGCCGGGCCGGAGATCGGCAGGGTAACGTCGAAATTGCCCTGGCTGATCTTGTCCGCCGCCTTGGCCAGGGCCTCGATCGGGCCGCCGAAGCGCCGGGCGATGGAGTGGGCGGTAATGAAACCGATGATCAGCACCGCCAGACCTACCAGCCCCAGCAGGCCGGCCACCAGCAGCGCCCGGCCACGGGTCTGGTGCTCCACTTCGCTGATGTTGTCCAGGGCGCGCTTGTGTTCGTTGATCAGGCCCCCGCGCAGGGTATTGAAGCGCTCGGTCAGCTCGTTGTTGTTGCTCAGGCTGGAGGTGCTGTGTTCGAAAGCCTCGAAGAAGCTGACATAGTCGCTGCGCGCCTGCTGGAAGCCACTCTGTCCCTTCTGTTGCTGTTCATGGGCGATGCCCTGGTCGAGCAATTCCAGGTAGTGCTGCCGGGAGGCTTGCAGAGCCGCGGGATCGGGCTTGTTGCTGAGCATGAGGATCAGCTGGTCGCCGAGGGTCTGGCGCAGCTTGAGCCCCAGGTCCAGGGTGATGAAGTTGTTGCGGATCAGCGATTCCTGGGTACTGGCCATCTGCATCACGCTGACCAGCCCCAGCACCAGACCGAGCAAGGCCACGGTGATCAGGGCGGAGATGCTGAGAAACAGCCGGGTCCGCAGTTTTATCGCGAGCTTCATGGGGTCCCGTTCACAGGTTGTACTGCTTGCGTTTGCGATACAGCGTCGAAGCGTCGATGCCCAGGGTCTTGGCGGCCTGGTCCAGGGTGTCGCTGGTGGCCAGTACCGCGCCGATGTGGGCCTTCTCCAGTTCATCCAGGCTCAGCGCGGCGCCGATCCGCGGGGCGTTGTTGGTGGGCTGCTCGGCCATGCCCAGGTGGCTGATTTCCACCCGCTCCTGGGGACAGATGATGCTCGCGCGTTCCACCACGTTGCGCAGTTCGCGGATATTGCCCGGCCAGCGGTAGTTGAGAAGCGCTTCCCGGGCTTCGTCGCTGAAGCCGCGGGCTGGCCGCGAGTACTCCTTGACGAAGCGCGCGAGGAAACGATCGGCCAGGGTCAGGATGTCCTCGCTGCGTTCACGCAGGGGCGGCAGGTGCAAGGTGATGACGTTCAGGCGGTACAGCAGGTCTTCGCGAAAGCGCCCATCGCGCACCATGTCTTCCAGGTTGAGGTTGGTGGCGGCGAGGATGCGCACATCGGCCCGACGAGTCACCGGATCGCCGACACGCTCGTATTCCTTGTCCTGGATGAAGCGCAGCAGCTTGGGTTGCAGGGTCAGCGGGAAGTCGCCGATCTCGTCGAGGAACAAGGTCCCGCCGTCGGCCTGGTTGACCCGGCCCAGGGTGCTTTCGCTGGCGCCGGTGAAAGCGCCCCGGCTGTGGCCGAACAGCTCGCTTTCCATCAGTTCGGCTGTCAGCGACGGGCAGTTGATGGTCACGCAGGACTTCTTCGCGCGTTTGCTCCAGCCATGGATGGCCCGGGCCAGCTCGCCCTTGCCGGTGCCGGACTCGCCGAGGATGAGGATGTTGGCGTCGGTGCTGGCCACCTGGCGTGCGGTTTCCAACACCACCTTCATGGCTGGGCTGTGGGAGTCCAGGCCGTCGCTGGGTTTGCGCACTTCGCCTTCCAGGGCTTCCAGGCGCGCCGAGAGCTGGCGTACCTCCAGCTGCTTGGCGGTGGCCAGGCGTAATTGATCGGGGCTGCAGGGCTTGACCAGGTAGTCGGCGGCGCCGGCCTGGATCGCATCCACTGCGGTGTCCACGGCGGAGTGTGCGGTGACGATCACCACCCGCATCCAGGGAGCCTGGACGCGCATCTGGGCCAGGACGTCGAGACCGTTGTCTTCACCCAGGCGCAGGTCGAGGAAGCACAGGTCGAACACCTGGCGCTGCAACAAGGTATCCGCCTGGGCCGCGCTGTTGGCGGTGGCGACGGTATAACCCTCATCTTCCAGGCAGTAACGGAAGGTGCGAAGGATGGCGGATTCATCATCCACCAACAGGATGCGGCCTTGATTTTCCGGCGCTGACTCCATTTTTCCTGGGCTCCTTATATAGACGATCTTATTTAGTCCCGGAAAAATCGGGCAAGTTGCAAGGTTGATTCTGATCCATTCTGCGGCTTGCAGGTTAGATCTCTCCGAGGCGAATAGCTAACCCACTGAAACAAATGATGTTTTCAATAATGGGGCGATTCCGCTCAGATGCCGGTCTGTATCAGGCTGCTCGCCGTTCGGCAAAGTTCCCACCACAAGTCAGAAGGTGTTCGATCCTGCACAAGGCGATCGTGCATTTCGCACGGCCCGGCAAGCGGGCATCGTGCAGGATGCGTCTCGTCAGGTTTCGATGAGTTTGCATAACTATATGATTTTATTGGTTTTTTTATTTGTTACAAAGCTGGCATGCAGCCTGCAATACCTCTCCCACATTGCATAACAACATCTCAACCGCTGTGGGAGGTATTTCAGGATGAATCGCCAACGTCTCGCCCAAATGCGTATCGCGCCGCTGCACTTGCAACAAGGCCTGTTCGCCAGCCTTGCCCTGCTGGTCACCCTGATCGCCGGGCAGCAATTGCAGCGCTGGCAAGACAGCGAAGCGCCCGCTCCCCGTGTAGCGGTCCAGCACATGACCCAGACCCATTTCGCCCCGGTGAGCGGCCAGTTCACCGAAGCACCCCTTGCACAATTGATGACCGTCGACCAGGCACAACCGGTGCTTGAGTCGCCCCGCGAGGAGCGCTGGGTGTTCTAGACGGCCTGGGCACCGCGGTCGTGCCGGCCTTGCGGCGGCGTCGACTGTCCATGCAGGTAGCGTTTCCTATAAAGAAGAGTAAGGAGAATCATCATGCTGAGTTGGGCAATCACATTCCTGATCATCGCCATCGTCGCTGCCGTGTTGGGCTTCGGTGGTATCGCGGGTACGGCCACCGGAATCGCCAAGATCCTCTTCGTGGTGTTCCTGGTGATGTTCATCGCTTCGTTCTTCTTTGGCCGTCGCGGCCGGGGCTGACCATGGGGTTCTCCTACAAGACCCTGGCCGCTGTCGTGCTGCTGGGCGCCAGTACCCTGGCGAGCGCAGCCAACGACGGCCAGGCACGCGCCAACCAGTTGCTGAACTCGGATCCACAGTTCCGCAAGACCTGGCAAGACGTCGTGCAGAAGGAAGAGCGCCTGCCCGAATGGGTGATGAACCTGTCGGGCGAGGCCGAGCAAATGAATGCAGTGCAGGAGGATGGCGACAAGTACCTGGTGGGCCCCCTGTGCGAAACCGCCCAGAGTTGCCGCAACCAGCGCCTGATCGTGGCCTTCGGTTTCGATAAAAAGCATGCCTATGCATTGCTGGTGGAAGTGCCTGCGGGGCTGCCCGCCGACAAGTCGCCCACCCGGCATGCCAACTACCGGTTTCTCGGCAAGCCCGAGCCCGGTATGCAGGAATTGCTTAAAGAGCAGCTGAGAAAGGACCCGAACTGGTATTGAGTCCGGGTCAGTCGAATAGACGAAAGGGCCAGGTGCGCTTTCGGCTGTTGCACGACCCGAGGAGGGCACGTGCATGACCAGGGGGCCGGGACGTTCTGATCCACCAGAGATCGGAGTGACCTAGGGGTACAGGGAGTGCCTCCGCGAGGGCCGGGTCAGGAAAAAGCGACGGCGCAAGCTCCCAGGTCGGCATCGACCTGATGAGCTTGCGGCGTGCTTGGACAGGAAAAAGACCCGATCTAGAGCCCTTGGCAAGAAAACCCACAGTGCGAACTGAAAAATCTTCCTTTGACTCCGGTCAAACGTTACCTGGTGTTTCTCTGCGACCGTATATCGAGAAACTTTCCGGGAAATCCGGAAGGTTCAAGGGCACCCGAAACAGAACATTCCTAAATTTTTTAGACCTTTTCCTGACCCTTCCGACAAGCCTGCACGCCGCCTGAAATGGCCGTTTCACGGCATTCTGGCCTGCCGAAATGTCGTATTCGAACCGGTTGGGACGCTCGTTTTGTTTCGAAAAACTCATGCCGATTCGGCATAGGGTAGGCGTTTACGGCATTAGACGCGCCACCCTTGCATCGGAATAGTTGCGCCTTTTTTCGCCTGCAGAGAGCCGTCATTGCTCGCTCGGGATGACCTTATACGGGGGCCGATGCACAGACTTTTCCGCCATTGAGCGTTGCAGTTCGCGCATCTGCCCGAGTCCAACTGAAGTAAGGGTAATGATATGAAGAAGGCCAAATTAAGCCTCGCCTGGCAGATCCTCATCGGTCTGGTCCTGGGTATTGCGATCGGCGCACTGCTCAATCATTTCAGCGCTGAAAAAGCCTGGTGGATCAGCAACGTCCTGCAACCTGCGGGCGATATCTTTATCCGCTTGATCAAGATGATCGTGATCCCGATCGTCATTTCCTCGCTGGTGGTAGGCATCGCCGGTGTCGGCGACGCCAAGAAGCTGGGCCGCATCGGCCTCAAGACCATCATCTACTTCGAGATCGTGACCACCATCGCCATCGTCGTCGGCCTGCTGCTGGCCAACCTGTTCCATCCGGGCGCAGGCATCGACATGAGCACCCTGGGCACCGTGGACATCTCCAAGTACCAGGCCACCGCGGCCGAAGTGCAGCATGAACACGCCTTCATCGAGACCATCCTCAACCTGATTCCGTCGAACATCTTCGCGGCCATGGCCCGCGGCGAGATGCTGCCGATCATCTTCTTCTCGGTGCTGTTCGGCCTGGGCCTGTCGAGCCTGCAGGCCGACCTGCGCGAGCCGCTGGTGAAGATGTTCCAGGGCGTTTCGGAAACCATGTTCAAAGTCACCCACATGATCATGAACTACGCCCCCATCGGCGTATTCGCACTGATCGCGGTGACTGTCGCCAACTTCGGTTTCGCCTCGCTGCTGCCTTTGGCCAAGCTGGTGATCCTGGTCTACGTGGCCATCGCTTTCTTCGCCTTCGTGGTCCTGGGGCTGGTCGCACGCCTGTTCGGCTTCTCGGTGATCAAGCTGATGCGCATCTTCAAGGATGAGCTGGTGCTCGCCTACTCCACCGCCAGTTCGGAAACCGTGCTGCCGCGAGTGATCGAGAAGATGGAAGCCTACGGCGCGCCGAAGGCGATCTGCAGCTTCGTGGTGCCTACCGGCTACTCCTTCAACCTCGACGGCTCGACCCTGTACCAGAGCATCGCGGCGATCTTCATCGCCCAGCTGTACGGCATCGACCTGTCCATCAGCCAGCAACTGCTGCTGGTCCTGACCCTGATGGTCACTTCCAAGGGTATCGCCGGGGTTCCGGGCGTGTCCTTCGTGGTCCTGCTGGCCACCCTGGGCAGCGTCGGCATCCCGCTGGAAGGCCTGGCCTTCATCGCCGGTGTCGACCGCGTGATGGACATGGCGCGTACCGCCCTGAACGTGATCGGCAACGCCCTGGCGGTGCTGGTGATCGCTCGCTGGGAAGGCATGTACGACGACGCCAAGGGCCAGCGCTACTGGAACTCCCTGCCGCACTGGCGCAGCAAGGAGAAGCTGCCAGCCGGCGAGATCTCCAAGGGCTGAGCCGCCTGACGCCCGCCCGCCACCCTGGTGGGCCCGCGCAACAGACGAACCCCGGTCGATCCGGGGTTTGTCGTTTCTGCAGCCCCCGCTATCATTCGCGGCATCTTCCGAGGGATATGACCGATGCTCAATGGCCTGTGGCTTGGCTTCTTTATCGTTGCAACCGTTTCCGCCCTGGCGCAGTGGCTGGTGGGGGGCAACGCCGGGATCTTCGCCGCCATGGTGGAAAGCATCTTCGCCATGGCCAAGCTGTCGGTGGAGGTCATGGTGCTGCTGTTCGGTACCCTGACCCTGTGGCTGGGCTTCCTGCGGATCGCCGAGAAGGCCGGCATCGTCGAATGGCTGGCCAAGGTCCTCGGCCCGCTGTTCAAGCGCCTGATGCCGGAAGTGCCGCCGGGCCATCCGGCCCTGGGCCTGATCACCCTGAACTTCGCCGCCAACGGCCTGGGCCTGGACAATGCCGCCACGCCCATCGGCCTCAAGGCCATGCGCGCCCTGCAAGAGCTCAACCCCAGCGCCACTACCGCGAGCAACGCGCAGATCCTGTTCCTGGTGCTCAACGCATCGTCCCTGACCCTGTTGCCGGTAACTATCTTCATGTACCGCGCCCAGCAAGGCGCGGCGGACCCGACCCTGGTGTTCCTGCCGATCCTGCTGGCCACCAGCGCCTCGACCCTGGTGGGCCTGCTGTCGGTGGCGGTGATGCAGCGCCTGCGGTTGTGGGATCCGGTGGTACTGGCCTACCTGGTTCCCGGTGCCCTGGCACTGGGGGCTTTCATGGCGCTGCTGGCGAGCTTGTCGGCGGCGGCCCTGGCATCGCTGTCGTCGATCCTCGGCAACCTGACGCTGTTCGGCCTGATCATGCTGTTCCTGGTGGTCGGCGCGCTACGCAAGGTCAAGGTCTACGAGGCTTTCGTCGAGGGCGCCAAGGAGGGGTTCGACGTCGCCAAGAACCTGCTGCCGTACCTGGTGGCCATGCTGTGCGCCATCGGCGTGCTGCGGGCTTCCGGCGCCCTGGACTTCGGTCTCGACGGGATCCGCCACCTGGTGGCCTGGGCCGGTTGGGATACGCGCTTCGTCGATGCCCTGCCCACCGCCATGGTCAAGCCGTTCTCCGGCAGTGCGGCCCGGGCGATGCTGATCGAAACCATGAAGAGCCAGGGCGTGGACAGCTTCCCGGCGCTGGCGGCGGCGACCATCCAGGGCAGCACCGAAACCACCTTCTATGTGCTGGCGGTGTATTTCGGTGCGGTGGGTATCCAGCGGGTCCGGCACGCCGTGGGCTGCGCCCTGCTGGCGGAATTTGCCGGCGTGGTCGCGGCGATCGCCGTCTGCTACTGGTTCTTCGGCTGATCCTGCGCCGGCCTGCCGGCGCAACGGACCTCAGCGTTTCCCCACCTGGTTGCCCTGCCCCACGGCCCAGTCCACCACCTGTCGGGCCAGCACGTCGCTGGCCTGGCCGAACCCGGTCACCACTGCCGGCACCTGGTTCTCGGCCAGCGGCTGGCGTACCTCGAAGCGTCGGCTGGCGAGGATCTTCTGGTCAGCACCACGAATCAACCGCGCATCCAGGCGTATCACCACCTGGGCGGCCTTGCCCTGGTATTCGGTCTGGAACGCCTGCAGATCGCCGCCCAGGGCCAGATCGGTCTGCAAGTTGCTGTCGTCGGTGCTCAACAGCTGGACCCGGCCATCGCGCTGGAACCCGTCCAGCAGCCGGTTGCGCAGCAGGATCGGCGCCGGGTCGGTCCAGCGGGAGGCCTTGTAGCTGCTGAGCAGGTCGCCCTGGGGGATCACCGCGATCCGCGCACTGTTCAGGGCATCGCTGGCCTGGGGCTTGAGCAGTTGCAGCGACCACGGCAGGGCCTTGCCCGGGGTGCTGGCCTGGCCCACCGGCAAGCGGTAGATATCCAGCGGCTCGCTCTGGGGCAGGATCGAGCAGCCACCAAGGGCCAGGACGGTCCCCAGGGCCAGGGGGGCAAACAGGCGGCTGGCACGCATCATGGCGTGAACTCCTTGTTCTTCTCGTTACCCAGCAGGTAACCACCGGGGTTGGCTTCCAGGCGGCGGGTGATGGCCCGCAGCGAGCTCATGGTCTCGCGCAATTCGCGCACGGCCGGTGCCAGGCCATTGAGGCCCTGCATGCCGTTGCTCAGCGAGTCCTGGTTGTCGTTCAGCAGCTGGTTGAGGGTGGCGCTGCTTTGCTCCAGGGAGCGCATGGCCTGCTGGGCGCTGCCGAACATCTGCCGGCCCTGGTCGTTGAGCAGGCCGTTGGCGTTGCGCATCAGCGCGGTGGTCTGCTCAAGCATGGCGCTGGTCTGCTTGGTGATGGTCCCCAGTTGCTGCATCAGCTGGCGCAAGTCGTTGCGCTGCTCGGCGATGCTGGCGGTGGTCTTCTGCAGGTTATCCAGGGTACTGCCGACCCGGTCCACGTTCTCCGGGGAGAACAGCTGGTTGGCGTTGTGCAGCAGCAGGTTGACCCCGGTCATCAGGTCGTCGCTGTTGTTCAGCAGCCGGGCGATGGGCGATGGGGAGGCGGTGATGCTCGGCAGATGGCCGTTCTTGCCCTTGAGCGGCGGGCTTTGCGGGGTGCCGCCGCTGAGCTGGATGATCGAGGTGCCGGTGATGCCGGTCAGCGCCAGTTTGGCCTGGGTGTCTTCCTTGATCGGCGTGTCGCCGCCCAGGCGGATCTGCGCCAGCACCCGGCGCGGGTCCTTGGGATCCAGGCGCAGGTTGACCACGTCGCCGACCTTGATCCCGCTGTACTGTACCGAGCTGCCCCGGGACAGGCCGCTGACCGCTTCGTTGAAGACGATCTCGTAGTCCTGGAAGGCGCTGTCGACGCTGGACTTGGCCAGCCACAGGCCGAACAGCAAGGCGCCGGCCACCAAGATCACCGTGAACAGGCCGATCAGTACGTGATGGGCTCGGGTTTCCATATCATCCCTCGTTGGTCGGTGTCGCGGCCTGGTACGCCGCGCGGCCCCGGGGGCCGTGGAAGTATTCGTGGATCCAGGCGTCCGCAGTCTCGGCGACGATATCGATGGCATCGGCCACCAGCACCTTCTTCTGCGCCAGTACCGCTACCCGGTCGGTGATGGTGTAGAGGGTATCCAGGTCATGGGTGACCAGGAACACGCTCAGGCCCAGGGCATCGCGCAGGGTCAGGATCAGTTGGTCGAAGGCGGCGGCTCCCACCGGGTCGAGGCCGGCGGTGGGCTCGTCGAGAAACAGGATGTCCGGGTCCAGGGCCAGGGCGCGGGCCAGGGCTGCGCGCTTGATCATGCCGCCGGACAGCGACGCCGGGTACTTGTCGGCCGCCGACAGCGGCAGGCCGGCCAGGGCCAGCTTCACTGCCGCCAGGTGCTCGGCGTCGGCGCGCGACAGACCGGCATGTTCGATCAGCGGCAGGGCGACGTTCTCGGTCACCGTCAGCGAGGTGAACAGCGCGCCCTTCTGGAACAGCACGCCGAAACGTCGCTCCACCAGCGAGCGCTGTCGCTCCGGCAAGCTCGGCAGGTCCTGGCCGAATACCCGTACCGAACCCTCGCTGGGCTGGCGCAGGCCGACGATACTGCGCAGCAAGACCGACTTGCCGCTGCCCGAGCCACCGACCACGCCGAGGATCTCGCCCTTGTACACGTCCAGGTCGAGGTTCTCGTGCACGCTCTGCTGGCCGAAGCGGTTGCACAGCCCGCGAACCTCGATCACCGCTTCGGCGGGCGCGCGCGGCGGGCGGCTCACCAGCCCATCTCCATGAAGAACAGCGCGGCCACGGCGTCGATGACGATCACCACGAAGATCGACTGCACTACCGCGGAAGTGGTGTGTGCGCCCACCGACTCGGCGCTGCCACTGACCTTGAAGCCCTCCAGGCAGCCGATGGCGGCGATCAGGAAGGCGAATATCGGGGCCTTCACCAGGCCCAGGAGAAAGTGTTTCACGCCGATATCCGAATGCAGCAGCGAGAGGAACATCGCCGGTGAGATGTCCAGCGACAGCGCGCAGACCACCCCGCCGCCGATGATGCCCGAGAGCATCGCCAGGAAGGTCAGCATCGGCAGCGCCACCAGTAGCGCCAGGACTCGGGGCAGCACCAGCAATTCCATGGGGTCCAGGCCCAGGGTGCGAATCGCGTCGATTTCCTCGTTGGCCTTCATCGAGCCGATCTGTGCGGTGAAGGCGCTGGCGGTACGCCCAGCCATGAGGATGGCGGTCAGCAGCACGCCGAATTCGCGCAGGAAGGAAAACGCCACCAGGTCCACGGTGAAGATGCTGGCGCCGAATCCAGCCAGCACCGTGGCGCCGAGGAAGGCCACCACCGCCCCCACCAGGAAGGTCAGCAAGGCGACGATGGGCGCGGCGTCCAGGCCGGTCTGCTCGATATGCGCCACCACCGGGGTGATGCGCCAGCGCCTGGGATGCAACAGGCCGCGGGCCAGGGTCTCGAGGATCAGGCCGATGAAGCCCAGGGCCTTCAAGGTGTCGTGCCAGACGGTGTAGACCGAGCCGCCGATGCGCGAGAGCAGTTGTATGCCCACCGGGATTTCCGGTTGCTTGACCGGCACGCAGAAGTCGTTCAGCGAGCTGTAGACGGTTTGCAGCAGGGCACGGTCGGCGGCGGACAGGGTGCAATCGGGATGCTCGGCGCTGCGTCCCAGGCGCTCGGCACCCAGTAGCTCCACCAATAGCGAGGCGCCGGCGGTGTCCAGGGCGCCGAGGCCATTGAGGTCGATGTGGGTGTCGCTATCGTAGCGCCCGGCCAGGGATTGGCTGAGGCGCTTCAGGTCGCTGTAGTGCGCCAGCGTCCAGTCGCCGTGGATGCGCAATTGCGCCGGAGAATGGGCAAGATCCAGTTGAGCGGTGCCGGGCGTCACGCTGGTAGTCATAAGCTCCAAGCTTGTATGGCCATTTTGCAGTGCTACGTAATAGCACGATCCACATTACTTTGCCTCGCCGGGCTTGGCCGCCTGTTGATCTGGATCGTCGATCTGGAAGCGCAGCACGCCGATCACCTGGCCGTCCTCGGTGACGACCCGGACCTGCCATTTGCCGGCGGGGTTGGCCGGGAAGTTCTGCTTGTGGGACCAGGCGCGGTAACCCTCCTTGCGCCCGCCGTGGATGTCCAGGGCGATGCGGTCCACCTCGCTGCCGTTGAACTGCCAGACATGGTAGATGCGCTCGTCCAGGCCCCGCGGCGCGTTGATCGCGGTGTAGGCATACAGGCCATTGCCACGCACCTGGCTGGCGCTGAGGGTTTGCAGGCTGGCGCCTGGAGTACGGTCCTGGAGCTGGGTACTGATGGCGTCCTCGGTCAGCCACAGGGTGGCCGGTGGCACCCAGGAGCGCAGCAGCCAGCCGGTGCCGCCGATGGCCAGGGTGATGCACAGTACGGTCAGGGCGCTGCGTACGCTGCGGATCGGCAGGATCGAGGCCAGGCTCGGGAAGGACAGCAACATGGCGGTGCCCAGGGCCAGCTTGAAGCTCTGGGCGGTGGTCAGGTGCAGGATCAGCGGCAGCGCCGTCAGCAGCACGGCGAACAGCGTCAGCGTATGCAGGGCCAGGAACAGCCAGCGGCGAGGGGCCAGCCACTTGTAGTACAGCGGGTCGGTGATGGACACCAGGGCCGCGGCGCCCAGTAGCCCGGTGAACGCCAGTTGGCCGCTGTTCCAGCTGGTGGTGATGAAAAAGAACGGCAGGACGAAGAACAGGCTTTCCTGGTGGATCATCTGCGTGGCATAGCGCAGCAGCGGCTGCGGGATCTCGCGCTTGAAAACCTGGGCGAACAGCTGGGTCAGGCTGTTTTCCAGCATCAGCCAGACCCAGCTCACCAGCATGATGATGGCGATCCATGAGGCCAGGCCCTGTTGCCGGTCCACCAGGATGAAGCTGCAGACCCCCGAGATGAAGCCGCCGAGTGCGATGACCCCGGGGTAGCGCTTGATCAGTTCCAGCAGGCGCTGTATGTGTCGGTTCCAGTCGGGCATCGGCAGCAGGTCACGGTCAGGGTGGGAAAAAGCGCGACAGGATAACGTTGGCGGCTGCCCGTGGCGAGGGAGTCCACCCGCTCCCGGATGGGAAGCGGGTCGGCCCGGCCGATGGGCATGGCGGTACCGGTTTTCGGGCTGTCATGCAGCGCCCTGCCAGGGTCAGCTGGTGCGCCGGCGCAGCAGGCCCGCGCCCACGCCGCCCAGCACCGCCAGGATCAGCAATCCGCCCAGCATCCAGAGCACTTGCTCGTCGCTCAACAGGGGTTTTTCGATCCGCAGGTAGCCCGGCTGTTCAAGCAGTTGGTGCAGGGCCTGGTTGGCCTGGTCCAGGGTCACGGCGCGCAGGGCCTTGGCCGGATCGCTGAAACGCCCATCGTCAAGATCCCCCAGGGCACTCCAGTAGTAGTCCGCCAGGGCGCTATTGCCCTGCACCGCCCAGGCCTGGCGATCGATGGCGGCCTGCTTCAGGCGGGCGAAGGCGGCGGGGTCCAGGCCGTCCTTCAGCAAATGTGCCCGCAACTGCTCGACTACCTGCCGTGCTTCGTCCAGGTCATCGCGCTCCAGGTCGGCGTTGAGGCTGAGGAACCCGACACCACCGAAGACTTCGCGATCGCTCCAGGGGCCGTAGGACAGTTCATGCTCCAGGCGCAGCTGGCGGTACAGGGCCCAGTCCAGGTAATCCTTGAGCAGGTCGAAGGTCTCGCTGTGCTGTTGCTCCAGCACCGGCTCGGGGAACAGCCAGTGCAATTGGGCGCTCTGCCCCACCCAGCCACGGATCAGGCTGCGCGCCGCTGCGGCATGGCCCTGCATTTGTGGCAGCTGCGGGTGTTCGCTGGGCTCCACTGGCTCCAGGGCGCCGTAGGTGCGCTCCAGATAGGCGGGCAGCAGGCGATCCAGTTCGCCCACCACGATCAGGCTCATGTTGTTGGGGGCGTACCAGTCCTTGCGCACCTGCTCCAGCCGGGCCAGGGTCAGGTGGCTGACTTCGGCTCGCTCGGCGCACTTGAGCCCCAGCTCCACCGCCAGCTGGTTGCTGGCCTTGTGGCCCAGGTCCTGGCGGTCGAGCCAGCGTTGCAGGTGCGAGTAATGGCCGCCGTCTTCACGCTCCACCACGCGCTTGGCGCTGGCCAGGGCCTTGTCGTCCAGGCGGGTGTGGGTCAGTAGCGACAGCAGCAGGTCGAGGACCTTGCGCTGGTTGCGCGCCGGGGCCTCGATCACGAAGGTGGTATCGGCATTGCTGGTATAGGCGTTCCATTCGCCGCCCAGGGCTTGCATGCGTTCTTCCAGGCCACCCTCGCCGCTGGCGTCGATACCGCTGAACAACAGGTGCTCGAGCAGGTGCGGCAGTTCCTTGTCGGTGCAGGGGAAGTCATCCAGGCCCACGCCGACTACCAGGCGGATCGCCACGTGGCCGCGTTCGCTGCCGGGCTTGAGCAGCACCTGCAAGCCATTGGGCAGGGTGTAGTCTTCGACCTGGAAGCGATCCAGGGCCCATCCTTGTGCACTGCCCAACAGCAGGCAGGCGAGTAACAGACAACGCATAACAAGAACTTCCTTACGGCGTGCGTAAGTTGTAGAGACTGCACATGACCCTGGACGTTCAGGGCGAATGGGTGATGTCGCTCATGTCCTCGACCTCCAGGGCCCCGGTATCCGAGGTTTCCAGCACGACATAGGCGCTGCTGCAGAACAGCGAGTTGAGGCGCTTCATGTCGGCGATCAGTTCCAGGTGCAGGGAGCTGGTCTCGATGCTCTGGACGATCTTGCGTTGCAGGCGGCTGACGTGGGCGTGGGCCAGGCGCCGTTCCTGGGCGCGGAAACGGCGCTTCTCGCGCAGCAGTTGCCGGGCGCTCTCCGGATCGGCACTGAGGAACACCGAGAGCCCCAGGCGCAGGTTGGCGATCAGCTGGGCGTGCAGGCCGGTCAGTTCCTCCAGGCCGACCTCGGAGAAGGAGCGGCGCTGGGAGGTTTTCTGCTGCTGGACCTTGCGCAACATGCGCTCGATCAGGTCGCTGGCCAGCTTGAGGTTGATCGCCAGTTCGATGATTTCCGCCCAGCGCCGGCTGTCCTGGTCGCTGAGGTCTTCGCGGGGCATCTGTGCCAGGTACAGCTTGATGGCGCTGTACAGCGCCTCGACGTCGTCGCTCAAGGCCCGCAATTCCTGGGTGATGGCGGTCTGCTTGCCGCGCAGTACGTCGCCCATGGCTTCGAGCATGCTGTCCACCAGGTCGCCGATGCGCAGGGTTTCCCGGGCGGCGTTGGCCAGGGCCAGGCTGGGCGTGACCAGGGCAGTGGGGTCCAGGTGGCGCGGCCGTGCCCGGCCATTCTCCTGGGCGCGCTCGGGCAGCAGCCAGGCGCAGAGCCGCGCCATGGGGCCGACACTGGGCAACAGCAGCAGGCAACGGGCGGTGTTGTAGAGCAGGTGGAAGCCGATCACCACTTCCTGGGCACTGAAATCCAGGCTGTCCATCCAGTGGGCCAGCGGATCGAGGACCGGGATGATCAGCAGCAGGCCGATCAGCTTGTACAGCAAGCTGCCCAGGGCCACCTGGCGCCCGGCGGCGTTCTGCATGCTGGTGCTGAGAAAGGCCAGCACGCCGCTGCCGATGTTGGCCCCGATCACCAGGCCGATGGCCACCGGCAGGCCGATGACCCCGGCTCCGGCCAGGGTGGCGGTGAGCAGCACGGCGGCCAGGCTGGAATAGGAGACCATGGCGAACACCGCGCCCATCAGCGCATCCAGCAGGATGTCGCCGGTCAGCGAGGCGAACAGCACCTTCACCCCCTGGGCATGGGTGATGGGTGCGGCAGCTTCCACGATCAGTTGCAGGGCCAGGATGATCAGGCCCAGGCCGATGCCGACCCGGCCCAGTTGGCCGGCGCGGGTCTGCTTGCGCGAGAGGAAGAACATCACCCCGATGAAGATCAGCAGCGGCGAGAGCCACGACAGGTCGAAAGTCAGCACCCGGGCCATCAGGGCGGTACCGACGTCGGCGCCGAGCATGGTGGCCAGGGCCGGGGTCAGGCCCATCAGGCCCTGGCCGACGAAGGAGGTCACCAGCATGGCCGTGGCGTTGCTGCTCTGGACCATGGCCGTTACCAGGATCCCGGCGATGAACGCCAGCGGACGCCGGCTCATGTTCTGGCCGATCACGTGCCGCAGGTTGGAACCGTAGACCCGCAGGATCCCGGTACGCACGATATGCGTGCCCCACACCAGCAGGGCCACGGCGGAAAGCAGATTGAGCAGGGTCAGCATGCACGGCCCCCCTGGGGTGAAGAGCCCCAAGCGGGGCCAATGGACGTTGCTGCGCGCGGTTCTAGGTTATGTATGTAAGCTTTAGTCGGCTAACGCACAGGGCGCCAGCATCGCATAGCTGTTCCGGCGACTGAAACATAACTGTTATGAAAGCGTCATGTACCGGACAAGCAAAAGGGGCCCGAAAGCCCCTTTTTCATTTCAGCGATTCCAGCGCATTCGGTTTATTGACCGGGAATGTCCTTGCGCAGTTTCACTGGATCCACTTGTTTTTTCTTCGCCAGGTTGGTGCGCAACTTGATGTTGATGACTTCCACCGCCAGGGAGAAGGCCATGGCGAAGTACACATAGCCCTTGGGCACATGCACGTCGAAGGCTTCGGCGATCAGTACGGTACCGACCACCAGCAGGAACGACAGCGCGAGCATCTTCAGCGATGGGTGCTTGTCGATGAATTCGCTGATGGTGCCCGAGGCCAGCATCATCACCAGCACCGCGACGACGATCGCCGCCACCATTACCGGCACGTGGGAAACCATGCCCACCGCGGTGATCACCGAGTCCAGGGAGAACACGATGTCGATGATCGCGATCTGGATGATGGTGTAGATGAAGTTGCCGCCCTTGCCCTTGGGTTCGTCGCTGGACTCATCCTCGCCTTCCAGGGCGTGGTACATCTCCTGGGAGCTTTTCCACAGCAGGAACAGGCCACCGAAGAACAGGATCAGGTCACGCCCGGAGATACCCTGGCCGAGCACGGTGAACAGGTCGTCGGTCAGGCGCATGACCCAGGTGATCGACAACAGCAGCATGATCCGCGTGATCATCGCCAGGGCCAGGCCGAAGATCCGGGTGCGGGCCTGCATGTGCTTGGGCATGCGGCTGACCAGGATCGAGATCATGATGATGTTGTCGATGCCCAGGACGATCTCCAGGGCCGTCAGGGTGAAGAAGGCAACCCAGATTTCCGGGTTGGTCAGCCATTCCATGTGTGTTCCTTTGAGCGAGGGTTATGGCCCCGTCCGACGATCGGCCAGGGCGAAGAATCTGTGGTCTTTTATAGAGTGCTGAACAGGGGAAATATTCCCATCAACAAGGCGGCGAGCATTATGCACAGGCAGACCAGCACTGCCCACTTGAGGGTGAAGCGCTGGTGATCGCCGAACTCGATGCCGGCCAGGGCCACCAACAGGTAGGTCGAGGGTACCAGCGGGCTGAGCAGGTGTACGGGTTGGCCGACGATCGACGCGCGAGCCATCTCCACCGCGGTGATGCCGTAGTGGCTGGCGGCCTCGGCCAGTACCGGCAGGACCCCGTAGTAGAAGGCATCGTTGGACATGAAGAAGGTGAACGGCATGCTCACCAGGGCGGTGATGACCGCGAGGTAAGGGCCCAGGGCCTCGGGGATCACCGCCAGCAGGCTCTTGGACATGGCGTCGACCATGCCGGTGCCGGACAGGATGCCGGTGAAGATCCCCGCAGCGAAGATCAGCCCGACCACCGCCAGCACGCTGCCGGCGTGGGCCGCGACCCGGTCCTTCTGCTGCTGCAGGCAGGGATAGTTGACGATCATGGCGATGCTGAACGCCACCATGAACAGCACGGGCAGAGGCAGCAGGCCGGCGATCAGCGCGCACATCAGGGCGAAGGTCAGGGCACCGTTGAACCAGATCAGCTTCGGCCGGCGGGCGTCGGGGAACTGCGAGACGCTGATCTCGCTATGGTCCACCT
This sequence comes from Pseudomonas sp. CMR5c, assembly GCF_003850545.1. NCBI lineage: Bacteria > Pseudomonadati > Pseudomonadota > Gammaproteobacteria > Pseudomonadales > Pseudomonadaceae > Pseudomonas > Pseudomonas sp. CMR5c. The sequence goes on from NZ_CP027705.1 coordinate 110,758, forward strand.
CGTCGCCGACCAGGTGCAGTTCGCCCAGGCGAGCGCGCTCGCGCTTGCCGTACAGGTAGGCGATGGCCAGGATCGCCACCACGCCGGCCAGCATCGCCGGGATCATCGGCACGAAGATATCCGAAGGGTCCACGTGCAGCGCACTGGCGGCGCGGGCAGTGGGACCGCCCCAGGGCGTCATGTTCATCACGCCGCCGGCGAGGATGATCAGGCCGGCCATGATCCGCGGGCTCATGCCGATGCGGCTGTACAGCGGCAGCATGGCGGCCACGCAGATCATGTAGGTGGTGGCGCCGTCACCGTCCAGCGATACCACCAGTGCCAGCACCGCGGTGCCTACCGAGACCTTCAGCGGGTCGCCCTTGACCAGCTTGAGGATCTTGCGCACTGCAGGGTCGAACAACCCGGAGTCGATCATCAGGGCGAAGTACAGGATGGCGAACATCAGCATCACGCCGGTGGGGGCCAGCTTGGTGATGCCTTCGAGCATCATCGGGCCGATCTTCGGCGCGAAGCCACCGAACAGGGCGAACAGGATCGGCACGATGATCAGGGCGATCAGCGCCGACAGGCGCTTGGTCATGATCAGGAACATGAACGTGATGACCATGGCGAAGCCAAGGAAAGTCAGCATGGGAATACTCCAGGCGTAGCGCGGCTAGGGAATGTCGGACCGGGTGGGTTCAGCGCGGGACGGCAAGCACGAGGCGTACGGGAGCAGGGATAGCGAACAGGCGGGTACGAGCGGACATCAGAATCACCATTGTTGTTGTTAATTGGACCGGGAGCGCTGAGCGCCCGCTGTGGCCAGCCGGTCTGTCGCCGGCAGTGGGGGGCGATGCTAATGGGGCAAGCTTTCAGCCAGCTTTCGCCGAAGAAAGGAAGTCGGGGCTGTGGCAATGCCCGACAGGCGGCATACAGTGAAGGACTTCAAGGCAAAGGAGGCAGGGACATGGACCCATTGCACAGTGGGGGCTGCCATTGCGGCCGGGTGCGTTATCAATTCAGCGGGCCGTTGCAGGATATCGCCCACTGCCATTGTTCGATCTGTCGTCGGGTCAGCGGCGGCTTGGTCACGACCTGGATCACCCTGCCCGCCTCGGCATTCAGGTGGCTGGCGGGCAACCCGGCCCGCTATGACTCGTCCGCCAGTTGCGCCCGGTATTTCTGCGCTGATTGCGGGGCGCACCTGGCGCTCATCACCCAGCTGAGCCCGGACAGCATCGACGTCACCATCGCCACCCTGGATCATCCGGAGCAGGCCCCGGCACAGCGGCATATCTGGACCGACAGCCGCCTGCCCTGGCTGCACCTGGACGAGCACTTGCCGCAGGAACCGCAAGAAGCCCTGTAGCCCCAGGCTGCGCCCGAGCGCGCAGTGGTCGAGAGGCTCTCAAGACCACCAAGCAAGGCCTGCGGTCCTTTTCGCTCGGCTGCGGTTATGGCAGTTCCAGACCGCCGGCGGCCTTGTGCAGCGCCCGCAGGTGTTCGCCCACCTGCTTGAGGTTGGCTTCGTTGGCGGCGATCTCGGCAGCGCGGGCTGGTTCCAGCAAGGCCCGCACTTCCTTGTCCAGGTCGCCGGTCAGGGATTGCAACTGCTTCTGCCGCTGGCTGCTCTCGGCCTCCAGGCGCCGCCATTCTCCAGGTTGCGGCAAGCCATAGCCGCTGCTACCCAGTAGCTCCGCCGGGCGGCTGAGAAAACCGCTGTTGGCGAGAATCTGCTGCAGGGTCTGGTTGGCCTTCTCCATGCCGCCATTCTTCAGCTCGCGGGCGCCCAGGTAACGTTGCTTGACCTCGTCCTGGGCCAGCAATAGCTGGCGGCGAAAGCTCGCCTGCTCCAGGAGCAGCAAGGCGGCGCTGGTGCGCAGGTCGGCCTGGGCGAACCACTGGCGGCGTTGCTCGGCGCTCAGTGACAGCCAGTCCTCGACGTTGGCCTGCTTGATCGGCAGGTTCTTCCTGATGACCTCGAACATCGCCTGGTAGCGATCGCGGAACGAGTCGAAGCGATAACCCAGGCGCAGGGCCTCTCGGGGATCGTCGAGCACGCTGGTATCGGCCAGTCCCCTGCCCTTGAGCACTTCCAGCAGGCCATTGGGCATGATGCTGTCCAGGCCGACCAGTTGCTTGTTGTTGCTGCCGCTGCGCAGCAGCTTGAGGCTCTCCACGGCGCAGTTGTTGGACAGGAAGTAATAGTTGCCGTCGTAGCTCCAGTGCATCTCGGCGGCGTGTTCCACCACTTCCTCGATCTCGCTGCGCGAGAGTTTCAAGGGTACCGAGGCCAGGCTGCGCAGCTCGGTCTTGGTGTATTCGTCGATCACCTGGGCCAGCGGCAGGATGAACAGCCGCGACGGGTACTTGCCCACCAGGCCATCCCAGCTGGAGAGCTGCACGTCGCCGACGAAGGCGCGATAGGACAGCACCAGGTGCTGGTCCAGGTCCAGTCGGCAGTCTGGTCCACGGGGCCGGCCCGGGGCACAGATCACCAGGCGCAGCATGCTGTGGCCCCAGCGACTGACCCAGTTCTGGTTGGCTTCGGCCAGCAGGTAGTCCACCGCGTAGACCCGCTCCGGGTCGACCTTCCCCAGGGGCGTCTTGGCGAAGTCGTTGCCCGCATTGAGGAAGGCGAAGGACTTGGCGCAAGTGTCCTTGGCAGCGGGCGCCCAGCCGAAATGTTCCTGGTAGTAGCGGTAGAGCGCCGGACGCCGGCAGGCGTAGCTCGGGTCCAGGAGGAAGTACTCCATGTTCACCGCGACGAACTCTTTGGGGTTGGTCGTCTCGTAGAGGTCGGGGCTGCGGGCGATCTGGCGGTTGTGCTGCTCGCGCTCCCCGCGGCGGCCGACGTACTGCTGCCAGCCGGCCAGGTCCAGCAGGCGCGGGTCGTCGCTCAGGGTGAAGCGGCGATCGTTCTGGCCACGGCAGGCGTCCGGCAGGCCGATCAGGCCGGTGGTGCCGTTGTTGCGGGTGCAGCGTTGGATCAGGTTGCGTTCGGCGCTGGGCCAGAGGCGCGCACGATCATAGATATGGGTCAGCTCATGGAGCACGGTGGCAAGCATTTCCCGGCGCACGGTGCCATGGGGGCGGCTGGTTTTCTGGGTGGCGGCGGAACCGTCGGCAAGGCTCGGCAACAGTGCGCGGTTGAGGTCCAGCTCCGCTACCAGGGAGGCTTCACCGTAGGCGTTGTCGGGCATGCGATCGGTCCAGCCGACGGCGATGGTGCGATCCAGCTGCTGGATGAAGCGTGGCGGCAATGCCTGCATCGCTTCGTCCAGCAGGGCCTGGCTGGCTTGTTGCTGCTGCGGGGTCAGGCCATCGGTCTTCAGGCGCAGCTTGAGGTCGGCCTGGGCGGTGCCGCAGAGCAAGCCCAGGGTCGTTGCCAGCAGCCAGGCGCGCAGCGGCTTCACAGGGCGAGGATGGCTTCGGCCAGTACCTGGTCGCTGGCATCGCGGGCTTCCGGTACGCGGGCCCGCAGGGTGTCGAAGGCGGCTTCCAGCTGGGCGCCACGGATATCGCCGTTGCTGGCGACGAAGCTGGCGGCGTCGTCATGGGCTTCGCGCACGAGCTTGGAGTCACGGATCGAGGTGGTGGTGTCCGAGGTGAAATCGATGGTGCGACCGAAGGCACGGACGATGATGTTACTGGTGGCCACCAGGGTATGTGCCTGGGCCACGTCGGCCAACAACAACAGGCCGAGGGTGGCGGCAATCAGCGGGCTACGCATGGGATGACTCCGGGGGTACGGGGATAGCTATTGGACGAGAATTGCCTGCGCCAGTTCAAGGTCGCCGGCATGCAATTTCGCCGGGGCTGCGCGCAGGTATTTCAGCGCGGATTCCAGGCGGGCGCCACGCAGTTGGCCGTCGGTTGCAACGAAGGCGGCGGCATCATCCTGGGCGGCGAGTAGCAGTTTATGGTCGAAGGGCGCGGAGGTCACCTGGCTTGTGGCGTAGACGCTGACGACCGAGCCTTGGGTGATCAGGTCGAATGCCTGGGCCGGGTTGGCCCAACAGATCAGGAGCAGTACTGGAGTGGAAAAGGCAATACGAAACAAACCTGTGGATCCCGGTAGCTGAAAACCAGCGCAAAGGCTAGCGCAACGGGGCGCCAAGGACCAGCGCAGAGCGGTTCAGGTGCGCTGGGGCACCTGGACCGGGCACACCTCAGATCGCCAGGATGGCTTGGGCCAACTGGGTATCGGTGGCCTGCTGCAGCTGTGGCGCTTGCTGGCGGATGTGGGCGAAGGCGCTTTCCAGCTTCACCCCGCGAATGGCGCCATCGGTGGCGACGAAGCTGGCGGCGTCGTCCCGGGCGGCGCGAACGATCTTGTTGTCACGCAGTGAGGAGGTGGCGTCGGAGGTGGCATCCGAGGTGGCCTTGAGTGCACCGACAATGGCGTCGGTGGTAACGATCAGGCTGCTGGCGTGGGCGTTGGCGGCCAGGGCCAGCAGGGCTGCGGCGCTAAGCAGGCGGAGACGAGGCATGGGTAACTCCTGTGGATGAACAGACAATGAAAGGCGCTGAGTGATACGCCGGGCAGCCACTGCAAGGTGCTGTGTCCGATTGCTCTGACGCAGCACGGGAGGAACTAGCCACGTCATGCCCGATATTAGGCCTCGTCGTTGCGTTCGCCCAGAGCTGTTCAGGTTCGCCAGAACGGTTTTTGCAGCTCCGCTGTCCTGTCGCAGTGGCTGATGCCGCTGTCCGCCAGTTCACGTTCGTCCAACTGGGCCAGGAGCTTGCGGGTCCTGGCCCGTTCGCCCATGTGCGCGATGGCGCTCAACCAGGCGTACCAGGGATTCGGGCCCTTGGCGGGTTGTGGGTGGCTGGCGGTCGAATGGGTTGGCGAGTCCATGATGGGTTCCTCTATGAGGCGTCTAGCCCGTGGTTTGGAAGCTTCATCATGCGAGGAGCGAATGGTCCCTGGCAGATACACCAGTGTTAAATTGTACTGGTGCAATTTTTGTTTATTTAAAACTGTACCTGTTCCGGTTTGCCTGGCTGTATTCCAGGTTCCAGCGGCCATGAAGCACAAGACCCGCCGCGGTTTCCCGCGGCGGGTCTTGTGTATGCGATTCGGGGTGCTGGCGGTGGACCCGGTGGGTCAGGGCCAGCGACGCTGAGTTAGCGCCAGAACGGCTTGCTCAGCTCTTCGTAGCGTTGCGCTTCGCTGATCCCGGCATCGGCCAGCAGACGCGAATCCAGGCGAGCCAGTTGATGGCGGCTGGAGATGCGGCGCTGCCACAGCATCAGGTTGGCGAGAACGCGCAGAGGCAGGGAAGCCTGGGATTTAACAGCCTTGTCTTCGAAGAACAGTTCGGAACTGAGTGTACGTTCCATGGTTGACATCCTTCCGCTTGTGGCGGGATCAGGTAGTGGTTTAACTGGTGCCCATGATCCTCTTCCGGCGCAAGACTCTGTAGATACAGTTCACCTGTATTGTGAAAGACCAGTTAACTGTTTATAGGGGCTGTACTGTTCCGAAATGGCGCAACTGTACCTGTCAGCACCTTTTTGGTGCATTTCGTGGGTTTTTGATCGATGAAGGGCGATTTCAGGCGGGGAAAAGACCGGTACAGCAGTACAGTTTTTGTAACTGACTGACGATGGAGCCGGCGGACTGACGCAACTGTGCTTGCGTCAGCCGCCGACTGTATTCATCACTCGGCGAGCATCTTCCCGGTTTCTTCCAGGTTGATGTGCCAGCTCAGGGCTTCACGCAGGATGTGCGGGGTGTGGCCACCCAGGGCGCAGGCCTTGGTGAAGTAATCGTTGAGGGCGTCGCGGTAGGACGGATGCACGCAGTTATCGATGATCACCCGTGCCCGCTCCCGTGGCGCCAGGCCGCGCAGGTCGGCCAGGCCGATCTCGGTGACGAGGATGTCGACGTCGTGCTCGGTGTGGTCCACATGGCTGACCATGGGTACCACGCTGGAAATCGCGCCACCCTTGGCGATCGACTTGGTGACGAAGATCGCCAGGTGCGCGTTACGGGCGAAGTCACCCGAGCCGCCGATGCCGTTCATCATCTTGGTGCCGCAGACGTGGGTGGAGTTGACGTTGCCGTAGATGTCGAACTCCAGCGCAGTGTTGATACCGATGATGCCCAGGCGCCGCACCACCTCGGGGTGGTTGGAGATCTCCTGCGGGCGCAGCACCAGCTTGTCCTTGTAGCGCTCCAGGTTGCCGAACACATCGGCGTTGCGCCGGCTCGACAGGGTGATGGAGCTGCCCGAGGCGAAGCTCAGCTTGCCGGCGTCGATCAGGTCGAAGGTCGAGTCCTGCAGCACTTCGGAGTACATCGTCAGGTTTTCGAAGGGCGACTCGATCAGGCCGCACATCACCGCGTTGGCGATGTTGCCGATACCGGCCTGCAGCGGGCCGAGCTTGTTGCTCATGCGCCCGGCTTGTACTTCCCGCTTGAGGAAGTCGATCAGGTGGTTGGCGATGCCCTGGGTCTCGCTGTCCGGGGTCGAGACGGTGGACGGCGAGTCGGACTGGTCGGTGATGACGATGGCGGCGATCTTGTCCGCCGGGATCGGGATGGCGGTGCTGCCGATGCGGTCGTCGACCTTCACCAGCGGGATCGGCGTACGGGTTGGGCGATAGGTCGGGATATAGATGTCGTGCAACCCTTCCAGGTTCGGGTTGTGCGCCATGTTGATCTCGACGATCACTTGCTTGGCGAAGATCGCGAAGCTGGCGGAGTTGCCCACCGAGGTGGTCGGCACGATATGCCCCTGCTCGGTGATGGCTACTGCCTCGATCACGGCGATGTCCGGCAACTTGAGCTGCTGGTTGCGCAGTTGTTCGACGGTTTCCGACAGGTGCTGGTCGATGAACATCACCTTGCCGGCGTTGATCGCCTTGCGCAGGGTGCTATCCACCTGGAACGGCATGCGCCGGGCCAGCACGCCGGCCTCGGTCAGTTCCTTGTCCAGGTCGTTGCCCAGGCTGGCGCCGGTCATCAGGCTGATTTTAAGCGGTGACACCTTGGCCCGTTCGGCCAGGGCATGGGGCACGGCCTTGGCTTCACCGGCGCGGGTGAAGCCGCTCATGCCGACGGTCATGCCGTCCTCAATCAGAGCGGCAGCGTCTGCGGCGCTCATCACCTTATCCAACAACGAAGGCAAGCGGATACGATCACGGTACATGGATTGTTATCTCGGGCAACGAAAGCAAGAAGCGCAGTCTAGTGATTTCCAGAAAAAACGCCCCGCGACAAAGGTCGAATGAAAGGCCCTGTCCTAGAGCCTTCCGTCGGCTTTCTGGAGTAAATAAAAAACCCCAGCCTACTAAAGGCTGAGGTCTTGGGTATTGCGCTACGGCAGGATTATTCGACGGCCTTGACCATGTCCTCGATGACTTTCTTGGCGTCGCCGAAGACCATCATGGTCTTGTCCAGGTAAAACAGTTCGTTGTCCAGGCCGGCATAACCGCTGGCCATGGAGCGCTTGTTGACGATGATGGTCTTGGCCTTGAAGGCCTCGAGGATCGGCATGCCGGCGATGGGCGACTTCGGATCGTTCTTCGCCGCCGGGTTGACCACGTCGTTGGCGCCGAGCACCAGTACCACGTCGGCCTGGCCGAACTCGGAGTTGATGTCCTCCATCTCGAACACCTGGTCGTACGGCACTTCGGCCTCGGCCAGCAGCACGTTCATATGGCCAGGCATGCGCCCTGCCACCGGGTGGATCGCGTACTTCACGGTCACGCCACGATGGACCAGTTTCTCGGTGAGTTCCTTCAATGCGTGCTGGGCGCGTGCCACCGCCAGGCCGTAGCCGGGCACGATGATCACGGTGTCGGCGTTGGTCAGCAGGAAGGTCGCGTCGTCGGCCGAGCCGGACTTCACCGGACGGGCCTCCTGGGCGCCTGCCGGACCACCGGCATCGGCGCTGTTGCCGAAACCGCCGAGCAGCACGTTGAAGAACGAGCGGTTCATCGCCTTGCACATGATGTAGGAGAGGATCGCGCCGCTGGAGCCCACCAGGGAGCCGGCGATGATCAGCATCGAGTTGTTCAGCGAGAAGCCGATACCCGCCGCGGCCCAGCCCGAGTAGCTGTTGAGCATCGACACCACCACCGGCATGTCGGCACCGCCGATGGGGATGATGATCAGCACGCCCATGACGAAGGCCAGGGCCAGCATCAGGGCGAAGGCGCCCAGGTTGCCGGTGATCATGAAGGTGACGCCCAGGCCGATGGTGGCCAGGCCCAGTACCAGGTTCAGCTTGTGCTGGCCGGCGAACTGTACCGGTGCGCCCTGGAACAGGCGGAACTTGTACTTGCCCGACAGCTTGCCGAAGGCGATCACCGAACCGGAGAAGGTGATGGCGCCGATGGCCGCGCCGAGGAACAGCTCCAGGCGGTTACCGGTCGGGATCGAGTCGCCCAGGTGCTTGACGATGCCCAGGGACTGCGGCTCGACCACGGCGGCGATGGCGATGAACACCGCGGCCAGGCCGATCATGCTATGCATGAAGGCCACGAGCTCAGGCATCTTGGTCATTTCGACGCGCTTGGCCATGATCGAACCGGCGGTGCCGCCGATCAGCAGGCCGACGATCACATAGCCGATGCCGGCGGTGGCGAGCTCGGCGCCGAGCTTGTAGATCAAGCCGACGGTGGTCAGTACCGCCAGGGCCATGCCGAGCATGCCGAACAGGTTGCCGCGGCGCGACGTAGTCGGGTGCGAAAGGCCCTTGAGCGCCTGGATGAAGCACACCGAGGCGATCAGGTAGAGGGTGGTTACCAGGTTCATACTCATTACTTCTGCACCTCTTCTTTGGCTTTGGGCGCTTTCTTCTTGAACATTTCCAGCATGCGGCGGGTGACCAGGAAGCCACCGAACACGTTGACCGCGGCCAGGGCCACGGCCAGGGTGCCCATGGTCTTGCCCAGCGGAGTCACGGTCAGGGCGGCGGCCAGCATGGCGCCGACGATGACGATCGCGGAAATGGCGTTGGTCACCGCCATCAGCGGCGTGTGCAGTGCGGGTGTGACGTTCCAGACCACGTGGTAACCGACATAGATCGCCAGCACGAAGATGATCAGGTTGTAGATACCGGGGGAGATGAGCTCTTCCATCGTCTGAATCCCTGCTTAGGCGTTTTTGCGGATGACTTGGCCGTCGCGGCACATCAGGCACGCGGCGACGATGTCGTCTTCGAGGTTGACTTCGAACTGCCCTTCTTTAGTGAAGACAAGCTTCAGGAAGTCCAGCAGGTTACGGGCGTACAGGGCCGAGGCATCGGCGGCCACCGCGCCGGCGAGGTTGGTCGGGCCGACGATGGTCACGCCATGCTCGATCACCACCTGGTCAGCCACGGTCAGCGGGCAGTTGCCGCCTTGGGCGGCGGCCAGGTCGATGACCACCGAGCCGGGCTTCATCTGGGCCACGGTATCGGCGCTCAGCAGTGTCGGCGCCTTGCGGCCCGGGATCAGGGCCGTGGTGATGACGATATCGGCCTGCTTGGCGCGCTCGTGCACGGCCAGGGCCTGGCGCTGCATCCAGCTGGCTGGCATGGGGCGAGCGTAGCCACCGACGCCTTCGGCGCATTCGCGTTCTTCGTCGGTTTCGTAGGGCACGTCGACGAACTTGGCGCCCAGGGACTCGATCTGCTCCTTCACCGCCGGGCGCACGTCGGAAGCCTCGATCACCGCACCCAGGCGCTTGGCCGTGGCGATGGCCTGCAGGCCAGCCACGCCGGCGCCGAGGATCAGCACGCGGGCAGCCTTCACGGTGCCGGCGGCGGTCATCAGCATCGGCATGAAGCGCGGGTAATAGTGGGCTGCCAGCAACACTGCCTTGTAGCCGGCGATGTTGGCCTGGGAGGACAGCACGTCCAGGCTCTGGGCCCGGGAGGTGCGCGGCGCGGCTTCCAGGGCGAAGGCGGTGATCCCGCGCTCGGCCAGCTTGGCAATGGTTTCATTGCTGAACGGGTTGAGCATGCCCACCAGGACGGTCCCGCTCTTGATCAGGGCCAGTTCGCTGTCGTTGGGAGCCACGACCTTGAGGATCAGCTCGGCGCCGAAGGCATCGTTGGCGCTGCCAATGGTTGCCCCTGCCGCTTCGTAGGCACTGTCCAGCACGCTGGCATTGATGCCGGCGCCGCTTTGCACGGTGACCTTATGACCCTGGCCGATCAGCTTCTTGATGGTTTCCGGGGTTGCAGCAACCCGTGTTTCACCCGTCTGGGTTTCGAGAGGAACACCAATGTGCACGTCAAATCTCCTGCTTGATCTTATTGCTTGCGATCTTTCTTAGAAGGCCAGCGCACTACGCAGGGGCGCTGGGGCGGCCGATCAGCACGATCCCGCTGAAATCACAGCGGGGCGCGGCATTTTGCAGGCGAACTTTGAGGCCTTCAAGGAATTCTGACTAGTGACGGAAAATTAACTACAAGTCACCCCGTGACCGAATGTCGCAACCATCAGGGGTAAAGCCTTGCAGGCTGTGGCTTTCAAGGCTTTTACCGCAAATTTAAGTTTTTTCGCATCGGTGACATGAATGCTCACACATTGCCTACCAATAAACCCTACAACCCGCGTGGTTAGCTGCTTGGAGAAGGTTTTTGCTAGGTGTCGGTACAGTCTGCCTAAATGCGACAAATAGTTATATCTGTAGTGTTTTATTTTTTCTGACTACGGGGTCAATTATGGCTGGAGGCCTCAGTTTTCCAAGGTATAGCTGTGTGCCTGGCGTACCAGCCAATCGCGAAATGCCCGCAATGAAGCTGACTCCACCTTCCGTTCGGGAATCATCAGGTAGTACGCCTTGATGCTCGACAGGGCCTTGGGGTTGGCGATCACCAGGCGCTTCTCCGCCAGTTCGCGCTGGATCAGGAACGGCGGGATCAAGGCGATGCCCATGTTGTGCATGGCTGCCTGGGCGAGCATTGAGAATAGCTCGTAGCGTGGGCCTGTCATGTCCCGTGGGACGCTCAACTGCTGGGAGTTGAACCACTGGCGCCAGGCGTAGGGCCGGGTGGTCTGCTGTAGCAAGGGCAGCTCGGCAATGGCTTCGGGGGATAACTGTTGAAGTTCGCCCAGCATGGCCGGGCTGCATACCGGCATGGGGTGTTCATCCATCAGGCGGTGTGACTGGGTGCCGGACCAGTCGGCGTCGCCGAAGTAGATGGCAGCGTCGAAGGGAGTATCGGCGAACAGGAATGGCCGGGTGCGGTTGGTCAGGTTGACCGTGACGTCCGGATGCCGTTGCTGGAAGTCCTTGAGGCGTGGCAGCAGCCATTGGGTGCCGAAGGTCGGGACCACGGCCAGTTCGATGACGTTGGCGCCCTGCTGCCCCATCACCGATAGCGTGTCGCGTTCCACCGCATCCAGCTGGGTGGCGACCCGGCGACTATAGGACAGGCCGGCCTCGGTCAGCTTGACCCCGCGTCGGGAGCGGCGGAACAGCTCGACGCCGAGGAACTCCTCCAGGCTGGCGATCTGGCGGCATACCGCGCCCTGGGTCAGGGAAAGTTCCAGGGCGGCCTTGGTGAAGCTCTCGTGACGGGCGGCGGCTTCGAAGCTGATGAGTGCGGCGGTGCTGGGGATTTTTCTGCGCATGTACGGCAATCTCACTAATGAATGCTGTAAATGGCACTTGACGCCATTTCGAAGTGAGAAATTAGCACAACAGTATGCGAAATCCTCGTTTGCCCGGGGGGACGACCAGGCCTAGGATCAATCCACGATAGTTGGCCTACTTCACGAGGACTCTCCCATGGGCGGCAAAGCAAGCTTCAACTGGATCGATCCCCTTCTGCTGGATCAGCAACTGACCGAAGAAGAGCGCATGGTGCGCGACAGCGCCGAGCAGTTTGCCCAGGGCAAGCTGATGCCGCGGGTCCTGGAGGCTTTCCGCCATGAGCAGACCGATCCGGCGATCTTCCGCGAGATGGGTGAAGTGGGCCTGCTGGGCGCGACCATTCCCGAGCAATACGGCGGCAGTGGCCTGAATTATGTGTGCTACGGCCTGATCGCCCGTGAAGTGGAGCGTGTGGATTCCGGTTACCGCTCGATGATGAGCGTGCAGTCGTCCCTGGTGATGGTGCCGATCAACGAATTCGGCACCGAGGCGCAAAAGCAGAAGTACCTGCCGAAGCTGGCTTCCGGTGAGTGGATTGGCTGCTTCGGCCTGACCGAACCCAACCATGGCTCCGATCCGGGCGCCATGGTGACCCGTGCGCGCAAGGTGGATGGCGGCTACAGCCTGACCGGCAGCAAGATGTGGATCACCAACAGCCCGATCGCCGATGTGTTCGTGGTCTGGGCCAAGGATGACGCTGGCGATATCCGTGGCTTTGTCCTGGAGAAAGGCTGGAAGGGCCTGAGCGCCCCGGCTATCCATGGCAAGGTCGGCCTGCGGGCGTCGATCACCGGCGAGATCGTCATGGACAACGTATTCGTGCCGGAAGAGAACATCTTCCCTGATGTGCGCGGCCTCAAAGGTCCGTTCACCTGCCTGAACTCGGCGCGCTACGGCATTTCCTGGGGCGCCCTGGGTGCCGCCGAGTTCTGCTGGCACACCGCTCGCCAGTACACCCTCGATCGCCAGCAGTTCGGCCGTCCCCTGGCGGCGACCCAGCTGATCCAGAAGAAGCTGGCGGACATGCAGACCGAGATCACCCTCGCCCTGCAAGGCTGCCTGCGCCTGGGCCGGATGAAGGATGAAGGCACCGCGGCGGTGGAAATCACTTCGATCATGAAGCGCAACTCCTGCGGCAAGTCCCTGGAGATTGCCCGCATGGCCCGCGACATGCTGGGCGGCAACGGTATCTCCGACGAGTTCGGCATCGCCCGTCACCTGGTGAACCTGGAGGTGGTCAACACCTATGAAGGCACCCATGACGTGCATGCGCTGATCCTGGGGCGCGCACAGACCGGTATCCAGGCGTTCTATTAATAGGAGAGCGGCCATGGGCGCGTTATCGCATCTGCGGGTACTGGATTTATCGCGGGTCCTGGCCGGGCCATGGTCCGGCCAGATCCTGGCGGACCTGGGGGCGGAGGTCATCAAGGTCGAGCGTCCGGGCAACGGTGACGATACCCGTGCCTGGGGCCCGCCCTTCTTGAAGGACGCCTATGGCGAGAACACCACGGAGGCCGCCTATTACCTGTCGGCCAACCGTAACAAGCAATCGGTGACCATCGACTTCACCCGCCCGGAGGGCCAGCAACTGGTGCGCGAACTGGCGGCCAAGTCGGACATCGTCATCGAGAACTTCAAGGTGGGCGGCCTGGCGGCCTATGGCCTGGACTATGAGTCGCTGAAGGCGGTCAATCCGCGCCTGATCTATTGCTCGATCACCGGGTTCGGCCAGACGGGGCCTTATGCCAAGCGGGCGGGTTATGACTTCATGATCCAGGGGTTGGGTGGGCTGATGAGCCTGACTGGCCGGCCCGAAGGTGAAGAAGGTGCCGGGCCGGTGAAGGTCGGCGTGGCCTTGACCGACATCCTGACCGGGCTCTATTCGACGGTGGCGATCCTGGCGGCCCTGGCCCACCGGGATCAGGGTGGCAGCGGGCAGCATATCGACATGGCGCTGCTGGATGTCCAGGTCGCGTGCCTGGCGAACCAGGCGATGAACTACCTGACGACGGGAGTCGCGCCCAAGCGCCTGGGTAATGCCCATCCTAATATAGTGCCCTATCAGGATTTTCCGACGGCAGATGGCGACTTCATCCTTACCGTGGGTAATGACGGGCAGTTTCGCAAGTTTGCCGAAGTGGCGGGCCAGCCGCAGTGGGCGGATGACCCTCGGTTCGCCACCAACAAGCTGCGGGTGGCCAATCGCGCGGTGCTGATTCCTCTGATCCGCCAGGCGACGGTATTCAAGACTACGGCGCAGTGGGTCAGCCAGCTGGAGCAGGCTGGGGTGCCGTGCGGGCCTATCAACGACCTGTCCCAGGTGTTTGCCGATCCGCAGGTGGTGTCCCGTGGCCTGGCTGTGGAGTTGCCGCATGCCTTGGCGGGGATGGTGCCCCAGGTGGCCAGTCCGATTCGTCTCTCTGAGACGCCGGTGGAATATCGTCAGGCCCCTCCTCTGTTGGGTGAGCATACGCAGCAAGTTCTGCAGCGCGTGCTGGGTATGCAGGCCGAGGCCGTGGATAGCTTGAAGCAGTCGGGAGTGTTGTAGAGCCTTCCTTCTTATATATAGAGAAGCGCTTTGCGTTCCATGTAACGCTGCCCGGGACAGCCTTTTACGGGGTTTTGGGGATTATTCATGGAAATCTGAAAATAAGTGTTGACGGCGAGTTTAATGTCTCTATAATTCGCCCCACTTCCGGCGCAGTCGAAACGGAAAACTCCTTGAAATTCAACGAGTTACGAAGATTTCGGCAGCGGTCACGCTTCAGTTCATCGAAGTCCGAAAGGAGCTGATAAGGCAGCGAAAGTAGCCTTGTTAGCGTTTCGATCCTCTCGATCGAAAGCGGTTAAAAAGAGGTGTTGACAGCAGCGTGTAACGCTGTAGAATTCGCCTCCCGCTAACGAGAGATCGAAAGCGCAAGTGGTTGAAGTTGCAAAGGAAACTTTGAAAACTTCTTAAAAAAATCACTTGACAGCAAATGAGGCTGCTGTAGAATGCGCGCCTCGGTTGAGACGAAAGATCTTAACCAACCGCTCTTTAACAACTGAATCAAGCAATTCGTGTGGGTGCTTGTGTAGTCAGACTGATAGTCAAAAAGATTATCAGCATCACGAGTGACCATGCGAGAAATCACATAGTCATTTGAGATTGCTGAGCCAAGTTTAGGGTTTCTTAAAAACCCAAGCAGTATTGAACTGAAGAGTTTGATCATGGCTCAGATTGAACGCTGGCGGCAGGCCTAACACATGCAAGTCGAGCGGATGAAGTGAGCTTGCTCACGGATTTAGCGGCGGACGGGTGAGTAATGCCTAGGAATCTGCCTGGTAGTGGGGGATAACGTTTCGAAAGGGACGCTAATACCGCATACGTCCTACGGGAGAAAGCAGGGGACCTTCGGGCCTTGCGCTATCAGATGAGCCTAGGTCGGATTAGCTAGTTGGTGAGGTAATGGCTCACCAAGGCGACGATCCGTAACTGGTCTGAGAGGATGATCAGTCACACTGGAACTGAGACACGGTCCAGACTCCTACGGGAGGCAGCAGTGGGGAATATTGGACAATGGGCGAAAGCCTGATCCAGCCATGCCGCGTGTGTGAAGAAGGTCTTCGGATTGTAAAGCACTTTAAGTTGGGAGGAAGGGCAGTAAGCTAATATCTTGCTGTTTTGACGTTACCGACAGAATAAGCACCGGCTAACTCTGTGCCAGCAGCCGCGGTAATACAGAGGGTGCAAGCGTTAATCGGAATTACTGGGCGTAAAGCGCGCGTAGGTGGTTTGTTAAGTTGGATGTGAAAGCCCCGGGCTCAACCTGGGAACTGCATCCAAAACTGGCAAGCTAGAGTATGGTAGAGGGTGGTGGAATTTCCTGTGTAGCGGTGAAATGCGTAGATATAGGAAGGAACACCAGTGGCGAAGGCGACCACCTGGACTGATACTGACACTGAGGTGCGAAAGCGTGGGGAGCAAACAGGATTAGATACCCTGGTAGTCCACGCCGTAAACGATGTCAACTAGCCGTTGGGGTCCTTGAGACTTTAGTGGCGCAGCTAACGCATTAAGTTGACCGCCTGGGGAGTACGGCCGCAAGGTTAAAACTCAAATGAATTGACGGGGGCCCGCACAAGCGGTGGAGCATGTGGTTTAATTCGAAGCAACGCGAAGAACCTTACCAGGCCTTGACATGCAGAGAACTTTCCAGAGATGGATTGGTGCCTTCGGGAACTCTGACACAGGTGCTGCATGGCTGTCGTCAGCTCGTGTCGTGAGATGTTGGGTTAAGTCCCGTAACGAGCGCAACCCTTGTCCTTAGTTACCAGCACGTTATGGTGGGCACTCTAAGGAGACTGCCGGTGACAAACCGGAGGAAGGTGGGGATGACGTCAAGTCATCATGGCCCTTACGGCCTGGGCTACACACGTGCTACAATGGTCGGTACAGAGGGTTGCCAAGCCGCGAGGTGGAGCTAATCCCACAAAACCGATCGTAGTCCGGATCGCAGTCTGCAACTCGACTGCGTGAAGTCGGAATCGCTAGTAATCGCGAATCAGAATGTCGCGGTGAATACGTTCCCGGGCCTTGTACACACCGCCCGTCACACCATGGGAGTGGGTTGCACCAGAAGTAGCTAGTCTAACCTTCGGGAGGACGGTTACCACGGTGTGATTCATGACTGGGGTGAAGTCGTAACAAGGTAGCCGTAGGGGAACCTGCGGCTGGATCACCTCCTTAATCGACGACATCAGCTGCTTCATAAGCTCCCACACGAATTGCTTGATTCATTGAAGAAGACGATAGAAGCAGCTTTAAGCTCCAAGCTGATAGCTCCAAGCTAACAGTTACAAGCTCGAAATTGGGTCTGTAGCTCAGTTGGTTAGAGCGCACCCCTGATAAGGGTGAGGTCGGCAGTTCGAATCTGCCCAGACCCACCAATTTTGTTATGGGGCCATAGCTCAGCTGGGAGAGCGCCTGCCTTGCACGCAGGAGGTCAGCGGTTCGATCCCGCTTGGCTCCACCATAAACTGCTTCTGAAAGCTTAGAAATGAGCATTCAAATCGAATGTTGATTTCTAGTCTTTTGATTAGATCGTTCTTTAAAAATTTGGGTATGTGATAGAAAGATAGACTGAACACTACTTTCACTGGTAGTGGATCAGGCTAAGGTAAAGTTTGTGAATTCAAACTTTCGGCGAATGTCGTCTTCACAGTATAACCAGATTGCTTGGGGTTATATGGTCAAGTGAAGAAGCGCATACGGTGGATGCCTTGGCAGTCAGAGGCGATGAAAGACGTGGTAGCCTGCGATAAGCTTCGGGGAGTCGGCAAACAGACTTTGATCCGGAGATCTCTGAATGGGGGAACCCAACCATCATAAGATGGTTATCTTGCACTGAATACATAGGTGCAAGAGGCGAACCAGGGGAACTGAAACATCTAAGTACCCTGAGGAAAAGAAATCAACCGAGATTCCCTTAGTAGTGGCGAGCGAACGGGGACTAGCCCTTAAGCTTCTTTGATTTTAGCGGAACGCTCTGGAAAGTGCGGCCATAGTGGGTGATAGCCCTGTACGCGAAAGGATCTTAGAAGTGAAATCGAGTAGGACGGGGCACGAGAAACCTTGTCTGAATATGGGGGGACCATCCTCCAAGGCTAAATACTACTGACTGACCGATAGTGAACTAGTACCGTGAGGGAAAGGCGAAAAGAACCCCGGAGAGGGGAGTGAAATAGATCCTGAAACCGTATGCGTACAAGCAGTGGGAGCAGACTTTGTTCTGTGACTGCGTACCTTTTGTATAATGGGTCAGCGACTTATATTCAGTGGCAAGCTTAACCGAATAGGGGAGGCGTAGCGAAAGCGAGTCTTAATAGGGCGTTTAGTCGCTGGGTATAGACCCGAAACCGGGCGATCTATCCATGGGCAGGTTGAAGGTTAGGTAACACTGACTGGAGGACCGAACCGACTACCGTTGAAAAGTTAGCGGATGACCTGTGGATCGGAGTGAAAGGCTAATCAAGCTCGGAGATAGCTGGTTCTCCTCGAAAGCTATTTAGGTAGCGCCTCATGTATCACTCTAGGGGGTAGAGCACTGTTTCGGCTAGGGGGTCATCCCGACTTACCAAACCGATGCAAACTCCGAATACCTAGAAGTGCCGAGCATGGGAGACACACGGCGGGTGCTAACGTCCGTCGTGAAAAGGGAAACAACCCAGACCGTCAGCTAAGGTCCCAAAGTTATGGTTAAGTGGGAAACGATGTGGGAAGGCTTAGACAGCTAGGAGGTTGGCTTAGAAGCAGCCATCCTTTAAAGAAAGCGTAATAGCTCACTAGTCGAGTCGGCCTGCGCGGAAGATGTAACGGGGCTCAAACCATACACCGAAGCTACGGGTATCACGTAAGTGATGCGGTAGAGGAGCGTTCTGTAAGCCTGTGAAGGTGAGTTGAGAAGCTTGCTGGAGGTATCAGAAGTGCGAATGCTGACATGAGTAACGACAATGCGAGTGAAAAACTCGCACGCCGAAAGACCAAGGTTTCCTGCGCAACGTTAATCGACGCAGGGTTAGTCGGTCCCTAAGGCGAGGCTGAAAAGCGTAGTCGATGGAAAACAGGTTAATATTCCTGTACTTCTGGTTATTGCGATGGAGGGACGGAGAAGGCTAGGCCAGCTTGGCGTTGGTTGTCCAAGTTTAAGGTGGTAGGCTGAAATCTTAGGAAAATCCGGGATTTCAAGGCCGAGAGCTGATGACGAGTTACCTTTTAGGTGACGAAGTGGTTGATGCCATGCTTCCAAGAAAAGCTTCTAAGCTTCAGATAACCAGGAACCGTACCCCAAACCGACACAGGTGGTTAGGTAGAGAATACCAAGGCGCTTGAGAGAACTCGGGTGAAGGAACTAGGCAAAATGGCACCGTAACTTCGGGAGAAGGTGCGCCGGTGAGGGTGAAGGACTTGCTCCGTAAGCCCATGCCGGTCGAAGATACCAGGCCGCTGCGACTGTTTATTAAAAACACAGCACTCTGCAAACACGAAAGTGGACGTATAGGGTGTGACGCCTGCCCGGTGCCGGAAGGTTAATTGATGGGGTTAGCGCAAGCGAAGCTCTTGATCGAAGCCCCGGTAAACGGCGGCCGTAACTATAACGGTCCTAAGGTAGCGAAATTCCTTGTCGGGTAAGTTCCGACCTGCACGAATGGCGTAACGATGGCGGCGCTGTCTCCACCCGAGACTCAGTGAAATTGAAATCGCTGTGAAGATGCAGTGTATCCGCGGCTAGACGGAAAGACCCCGTGAACCTTTACTATAGCTTTGCACTGGACTTTGAGCTTGCTTGTGTAGGATAGGTGGGAGGCTTTGAAGTGGGGACGCCAGTTCTCATGGAGCCATCCTTGAAATACCACCCTGGCAACCTTGAGGTTCTAACTCAGGTCCGTTATCCGGATCGAGGACAGTGTATGGTGGGTAGTTTGACTGGGGCGGTCTCCTCCTAAAGAGTAACGGAGGAGTACGAAGGTGCGCTCAGACCGGTCGGAAATCGGTCGCAGAGTATAAAGGCAAAAGCGCGCTTGACTGCGAGACAAACACGTCGAGCAGGTACGAAAGTAGGTCTTAGTGATCCGGTGGTTCTGTATGGAAGGGCCATCGCTCAACGGATAAAAGGTACTCCGGGGATAACAGGCTGATACCGCCCAAGAGTTCATATCGACGGCGGTGTTTGGCACCTCGATGTCGGCTCATCACATCCTGGGGCTGAAGCCGGTCCCAAGGGTATGGCTGTTCGCCATTTAAAGTGGTACGCGAGCTGGGTTTAGAACGTCGTGAGACAGTTCGGTCCCTATCTGCCGTGGACGTTTGAGATTTGAGAGGGGCTGCTCCTAGTACGAGAGGACCGGAGTGGACGAACCTCTGGTGTTCCGGTTGTCACGCCAGTGGCATTGCCGGGTAGCTATGTTCGGAAAAGATAACCGCTGAAAGCATCTAAGCGGGAAACTTGCCTCAAGATGAGATCTCACTGGGATCTTGAATCCCCTAAAGGGCCGTCGAAGACTACGACGTTGATAGGTTGGGTGTGTAAGCGCTGTGAGGCGTTGAGCTAACCAATACTAATTGCCCGTGAGGCTTGACCATATAACACCCAAGCAATTTGCGAACTCGACAGAGACCAGATTGCGGTGTGTGAAGATGACCAACCGAAAGTTTGACACACAAACCTATTACATACCCATTCGCTGGAACGTTGCCCAAACAACGGCTCAGCTACAGAATTTCTTGACGACCATAGAGCATTGGAACCACCTGATCCCATCCCGAACTCAGCAGTGAAACGATGCATCGCCGATGGTAGTGTGGGGTTTCCCCATGTGAGAGTAGGTCATCGTCAAGATTAAATTCCGAAACCCCAACTGCGAAAGCAGTTGGGGTTTTGTCTTTATGTAGAAGCTACTGATTTTGCTGATACGTTTGACTTCTAGGTCAGACGGATCAGACACAGAATTTCTTGACGACCATAGAGCATTGGAACCACCTGATCCCATCCCGAACTCAGCAGTGAAACGATGCATCGCCGATGGTAGTGTGGGGTTTCCCCATGTGAGAGTAGGTCATCGTCAAGATTAAATTCCGAAACCCCAACTGCGAAAGCAGTTGGGGTTTTGTTTTTCCAGGTCAGAAAACCAGGGCGAGCCAAAGCCCTCGGGCATTCCTTTTCCCGGCGTGCTCCTCGCAGCCTTAGTGCCGACCCCAGCCATGCGCAAGCCGATCATCCAGGCCCATGCTTCAGCTCCTCGGCCCAGCCCAGCCATGGCTATCCCCCGGTTTCGCCTACTGCACTTCGAGGCTGTCCTGCAGGGGTAACCTCACGGCGACTTATCCACAGCCCTTGGCCGCGGTGCTATTCCTCCAGGCGATGCCATGCCTGCTCCTTCCTGTGGACAAGTCTCCCAACCCAAGAGCCACGACTGCTCTAGCGTGCCATTCGGCGGGATTCTGATAATTCAGGCGAGTAATTCAGATAATTCCCTAAGGGTTCGAGGATTCTTGCCGACAGAGTGTTGAGACATGCGTGCACCAAGTAGAGCGGTCAGAGAATGTCGCCTGCGCTGTTACCTGGAATGTTGCATTCCGTACGCATCCCCACTTTCGGCATAAGAAGTCCCATGAAATGAATCTCAAGTTCAGCCATAAAATCCTTTTGGCCGCCTCTGGCGTAGTGGTTCTGGCTTTTGCGTTGTTCACTCTGTACAACGACTACCTGCAACGCACTACCATTCGACAGAACCTCGAATCCTCCATCCAGCAAGCCGGCGAGCTCACTTCCAGCAGTGTGCAGAACTGGATGAGCGGACGGATCCTGGTGCTCGAGAACCTGGCGCAGAACGTCGCTCACCAGGGGCATAACGCTGACTTCCCGGGCCTGGTCGACCAGCCAGCCTTCACCACGAACTTCCAGTTCACCTATGTTGGCCAGGCCAATGGAACCTTCACCCAGCGTCCCGACGCGAAGATGCCCGACGGCTACGATCCACGCCAGCGTCCCTGGTACAAGCAAGCTGTCGCTGCCGACAAGACCATGTTGACTCCGCCTTATATGGCGGCCGTCGGTGGCCTGGTAGTGACCATCGCCATGCCGGTGAAGAAACAGGGCGAGTTGCTGGGCGTGGTCGGTGGTGACCTGAGCCTGGAGACCCTGGTCAAGATCATCAACTCGGTGGACTTCGGCGGCCTCGGCCATGCCTTCCTGGTCAGCGCCGACGGTCAGGTGATCGTCAGCCCGGACAAGGACCAGGTGATGAAGAACCTCAAGGACATCTACCCTGGCGCCAACGTACGGATCGAGAACGGCAACCAGGAAGTGGTCCTGAACAAACAGGAGCGCATTCTCTCCTTCACTCCGGTGACCGGCTTGCCGAACGCCGAGTGGTACATCGGCCTGTCCATCGACAAGGACAAGGCCTACGCGCCGCTGAGCCAGTTCCGCACCTCGGCGCTGATTGCAATGTTCATCGCCGTGGGCACGATCGCCGTGCTGCTGACCCTGCTGATCCAGGTTCTGATGCGTCCACTGGTGACCATGGGTCGTGCGATGCAGGATATTGCCCAGGGCGAGGGCGACCTGACCCGCCGCCTGGTGGTGGCGAGCAAGGACGAGTTCGGTGAACTGGGTAGCTCCTTCAACCAGTTCGTGGAACGCATTCACGCCTCGATCTCCGAAGTGTCCTCGGCCACTCGCCAGGTCCACGATCTGTCCCAGCGCGTAATGACCTCGTCCAACGCCTCGATCATCGGCTCCGACGAGCAGAGCGCCCGTACCAACAGCGTAGCGGCAGCGATCAACGAACTGGGTGCCGCCACCCAGGAAATCGCCCGTAACGCTGCCGATGCCTCCGAGCACGCCAGTGGCGCCAGCGATCAGGCCGACGACGGGCGCCAGGTGGTCGAGCAGACCATCCAGGCGATGACCGAGCTGTCGCAGAAGATCAGCCTGTCCTGCACCCAGATCGAGACCCTGAACGCCAGCACCGACAACATCGGGCACATCCTCGACGTGATCAAGGGCATCTCCCAGCAGACCAACCTGCTGGCACTCAACGCCGCCATTGAAGCGGCCCGCGCCGGTGAAGCCGGCCGTGGTTTCGCCGTGGTGGCCGACGAGGTGCGCAACCTGGCGCATCGCACCCAGGAATCGGCGGAAGAGATCCACAAAATGATCACTTCCCTGCAGATCGGTTCCCGCGAGGCGGTGTCGACCATGAACGCCAGCCAGGCCTCCAGCGAAGAGAGCGTCGAAGTGGCCAACCAGGCCGGTGCCCGCCTGATCAGCGTGACCCAGCGCATCGGCGAAATCGACGGCATGAACCAGTCGGTGGCTGCTGCGACCGAGGAGCAGACCGCGGTGGTGGAAGCCCTCAACATCGACATCAGCCAGATCAACCTGCTGAACCAGCAAGGTGTCGCCAACCTCAACGAAACGCTGAAGGATTGCGATGCCCTGTCGCAACAGGCCAGCCGCCTGAAGCAACTGGTCGACAGCTTCAAGATCTGAAGCCCGCCCCGGGGTTTCCAAAGCCCGTTCCTGCCTCATGGCAGGGCGGGCTTTTTCATGGCCGGGATTCAGCCCAGGGGTTCGCCTAGCAGCCCCAGGTGGGTATTGATCACCTGCAGCAGGCGCTGGCGTTGGGACTTGATGAAGAAGTGGTTGCCCAACACCTCGATCAGCTCGAACTCACGAGTGGTGAACTCTCGCCAATTGAGCATGTGGCTGGCGGTCGCCAGTGGGTCCTCGCTTCCGTAGAAGGCCGTCAGCGGTACGTTGAGGCAGCCGCTGGAGGTGTCGTACCAGGTTTCGAAGAGCTTCAGGCCGGTACGCAGCAATTGCTCATAGGCTTGCAGGTCGTCCTGTCCACGGGGGATCTCCAGGGGACTGCCGCCCAGGGTCAGGATCGCCTCGCGAAAGGCCGCATCGGGCAGGGTATGCAGCAGGGGGCGACGAGGCAGGCTGTCAGGGCTGCGACAGCCGGAGACGAACAGGTGACGGGTCTGCCGGGGGAACCGCTCCTGGGCGTATTTGCTGGCCTCATAGGCCAGCAGCGCCCCCAGGCCGTGGCCGAACAATGCATGGGGCTTCTGCAGCCAAGGGGACAGCGCCGCGAAGGTATTTTCCAGCAGGCTCGGCCAGTCGTCACAGGGGGCTTCGTAGCGCCGTGGGCCATGCCCCGGCAAGTTCACCACCACCAGTTCGATATGGTCGGCCAACCCGCTGGACCAGACTCGCAGCTGCTCGGCGGCCGCCCCGGCCTGGGGAAAACAGATCAGGCGGATCTGCGTGGCTTGTCCAGAGTTGACCACCAGGGTCCATTGTCGGGTATCGGTATCCACAGCTTTTCCTTAAGCATGGGGGCCGGCAGTTCCTCTCCCGGCGCGACAGGGCACTAAAATAGTGGCTGATGCTGCTCAATGCACGCGCTCGTCAGGCTCTCGTGCACAGCAGGCGACGGCTGCCCGCTGCGGAGCACATTCTGCCGGTGACTGATTTCAAGGTGCCATTGTTTTTTGCCGGGCCAGCCTTCACCATCAGCCGATTCACGATAGCTCCCATGGATGCGACGCATTGGCGGCACGTTTAGCTCTTTCCCGGACCCTGCGCTGGTTCGGCTCGGCATTGCTGCTGGCCGGCATGCTGTTGGGCGGCCTGCACGCCGACTGGGACTTCTCCCTGATCAGCCGGCGGGCTACGGCGCTCTATGGGCCCCTGGGCGAAGGCCAGCAACGCATCGACGCCTGGCAGCACCTGCTGGCGACCCAAAAGCAGGTGGCCGAGCGCGAGCAACTGAAGGTGGTCAACTTGTTCTTCAACAAGAACATGCGATATGTCGAGGACATCGACCTCTGGCACCAGGTGGACTACTGGGAAACACCGATCGAGGCCTTGTGGAAGGGCGCCGGCGACTGCGAGGACTATGCCATCGCCAAGTACTTCAGCCTGCGCCGCCTTGGGGTCTCCAGTGACAAATTGCGCATCACCTACGTCAAGGCCCTGCGCCAGAACCGCGCGCACATGGTCCTGACCTACTATTCCACCCCGGACGCCATGCCGCTGGTACTCGACAGCCTGGAAGACTCGATCCGCCCGGCCAGCGAACGGACCGACCTGTTGCCGGTGTACTCCTTCAATGCCGAAGGGCTGTGGCTGCCGGGAGCCAAGGGCAACAAGCGCGTCGGTGATACCAAGCGCCTGTCGCGCTGGCAGGATGTACTGAAGAAAATGCAGGCCGAAGGATTCCCGGTCGAGACGACTAACTAGGAGCACGAGCCCAGATGTCTTTGTTCAAACAACTGCTGATCGCAATCTGCGTGTTCCTGGTGGTGGCCTTCAGCGGCAGCTTCATGGTCAGCCTGGAAAGCTCGCGCACCCAGTACGTCAACCAACTGCGCTCCCATGCCCAGGATGCGGCCACCGCCCTGGCCCTTTCGCTGACGCCGAACATCGACGATCCGGCGATGGTCGAGCTGATGGTCAGCTCCATCTTCGACAGCGGCTACTACGCCAGCATCCGGGTGGTGGACCTGGCCACCGACAAGACCATCGTCGAGCGCAGCGGTATTCCCGAGGTGGGCAACGTGCCCCAGTGGTTCGTCAGCCTCATCGGCCTGGAGCCGGCCGGTGGCGATGCCATCGTCAGCCGCGGCTGGGAGCAGGCGGCCCGGGTCGAGGTGCTCAGCCACCCGATGTTCGCCGTGGCCAAGCTGTGGCAGAGCGCCCTGGGCAGCCTGGGCTGGCTGCTGATCTGCGGAGCGGTGAGCGCGGTGCTCGGGGCGCTGTTGTTGCGTCGTCAACTGCGGCCGTTGGACTACATGGTCAAGCAATCCCATGCCATTGCCCGGCGCGAGTTCCTCAGCCTGCCGGAGCTGCCGCGGACTCCCGAGCTGCGCCGGGTGGTACAGGCCATGAACCAGATGGTCGAGAAGCTCAAGGCGCTGTTCCAGGAGCAGGCCGAGCGCAGCGAAAAACTGCGCGCCGAGTCCTACCAGGACAGCCTTACCGGGTTGGCCAACCGGCGATATTTCGAAATGCAGCTGCATGCCCGGGTCAGCAACCCGGAGCAGGCCAGCTCCGGCTACCTGTTGCTGTTGCGGGTCAAGGATCTGGCCGGACTGAACCAGCGCCTGGGCGGTCAGCGCACCGACCAGTTGCTGGTGGCGGTGGGTGAACAGCTGCTGCGCGAATGCGACAAGTACCCCGAGACCCACAACCTGGTCACCCGGGTCCGTGGTGGCGAGTTCGCGGTGCTGGCCCCGGGCCTGGTGCGTGAGGAAGCCATCCAGTTGGCGCAGAACCTGGACAGCGCCCTGGGCAACCTGCACGCCACGGGTGCCACCGATGTGGCGTCGGTCGCGTCCATTGGCCTGGCGGCCTTTGCCCATGGCGACTCGCCGCAAGCGGTGCTCAGCCTTGGCGACCAGGCCCTGGCCCAGGCCGAGGCCCAGGGCGAGGCCAGCTGGGCCTGTCTTGACCAGAGTGCCAGCGCCCAGGTCGGGGACGATCACCATGCCTGGCACAAGCTGCTGGACCAGGCCCTGTCGCAGCGGCGCTTCCAGCTGTATTTCCAACCGGTGGTGGCGGCCCGGGATACCTCGCTGGTACTGCACAACAAGGTGTTGTCGCGGTTGCTCGACGAACAGGACCAGACCATCCCCGCCGGGCGCTTCCTGCCCTGGCTGGAGCGTTTCGGCTGGACCTCGCGCCTGGACCTGCTGATGCTCGAACAAGTGCTCGGGCACCTGGCAGGCCATTCCGAGGCCCTGGCGTTGAACCTGTCGGCCGCCACCCTGGCCGATCCGCATGCACTTAACCGGGTCTTCGATCTTCTGCGCCAGCACGCCGACCTGGGTCCTCGCCTGACCCTGGAGATCGGCGAGGAGCAATTGCCGGACCAGGCCCGCCTGGAGCAATTGACCCGGCAACTGCGGGAGCTGGGCTTCTCCCTCAGCCTGCAGCGTTTTGGCGGTCGCTTCAGCATGATCGGCAACCTGGCGCGGCTGGGCCTGGCCTACTTGAAGATCGACGGCAGCTACATCCGCGATATCGACCAGGAAAGCGACAAGCGCCTGTTCATCGAAGCCATCCAGCGTGCCGCCCACAGCATCGACCTGCCGCTGATCGCCGAGCGGGTCGAGACCCAGGGCGAGCTGCAGGTGATCCGTGAAATGGGCTTGTTCGGAGTACAGGGACAGTTGTTCGGCGAACCTGCACCCTGGAACTGAGGAACCGGATCACGCCCCGCCGGCAGGCCGGTAGGGCGGATTCAGATCAATCCGGTTTCATCATCGTTGATCAAGCGGCTCAAGCCACCTAGCGCCTCACGGGCGTTGCTGCGGTCCAGCAGCTTGACCTGGGCCGCTTCCGGCAAGTCGGTGATGCGGATCACGCCCTTGCTGGTCAGGATCTGGATCAGGTCGTCCAGCACCCGGATCATATCCAGATCACTGTGCTTGAGTTGCTTCAGGCTGACTTCCACCGCCTCGTTGGCGTACCAGGTCTGGATCTCGTGGTGGTCGGCGGGCAGCGTCTCGGTGGCTTCGGCGTAAGCGGCGGCTTCCACGCGAATCAGCTGACCTTGTGCATCGCGTTGCACGTAGAACATGGCATATCCCTCAGGCATTTTTCTCAGCGTCTAGCCGCCGGCAGCATGGGCCAACGCGGTACTCAGGAGGCGAGTATGCGTTGTGCCGGGCCAATCGTCACGGCGCTTGCTGTCTGCCGGGGCCTGGCCACCGCTGGCGAGCGGCGGTGGCCAGGAGCCGATCAGCTGTTGTTGTGGTCGATCTTGATGGTCGGATCGCTGCCGGCGATCAACGAGTTGATGCTGGCATTGGACCAGTTGTTGCCTTCCAGCTTGATCGTCACGTCGGCGTTGGCCAGGCCGCCGGCGGCGTTGAGCTTGCCTTCGGAGCTGACCTGCAGGGTCGAGACCCCGTCCACGGTGGTGATCTTGAGGAAGTTGTCGATGGTGCTGGCGCTTTCGCCCTGCAGCAGGTCCCGCAGGTCGATCCGGTCACCCTCGCTGGCCTTGAAGTCCTTGATCACGTCGTTGCCAGTGTCACCGGCCTTCCAGACGAAGGTATCGGCTCCCGAACCGCCGATCAGGATGTCGTTGCCCTGGCCGCCGATCAGAGTGTCGTTACCGGTGCCGCCCAGCAGGATGTCATTGCCCTTGCCGCCGTCCAGCAGGTCGTTGCCGCCCTGGCCGAAGAGAATGTCATTGCCGGCGCCGCCCAGCAGCGTGTCGTTGCCGTCGTGGCTGCCAGATACATCGAACTCGGTGTAGTGCTCGGTGATGTACTGGTGCACGTTGCTGGCGCTGACCTTGCTCACATCGACCCCGGTCTGCTTGGCCACATAGGCCTGCATGGCCTGGTAGCCCTCGCCGGCCACACCGTTGAAGCTCACCAGGTCGCCGAACAGGATGTCGTTGCCATTGCCGCCGCTGATGGTATCCGCACCCGGCATGGTGGCCTCGGTATGGCCGATGATCGAGTTGGCCAGGTCCTTAGGATCGATATTGGTCTGCGGCTTGCCATCGGTGTCGTACGGCTTGAGGTCGTTGAGGCTGACCCCGTTGTTCAGGCCGATGGCCTCCACTTCCGACAGCTTGCTCAACAACGCGAAGCCGGAATTGGAGTTGTTGGTGGTGTACCAGTCGGTGCTGTTGCCGGAACCGTCCCGGTACGACAGCTCGTAGGTGCCGTCGCCCTGGGCGTGCACGGTGCCCAGCTCCCTGGCGCTCCAGTAACCCCCGCCCCAGCCGGTATTGATATAGGTCTGCAGGGTCAGCGTACCGTTGCTGCTCACGCTGTAGGCGTGGGTGTTGTCCAGGTACGTGGTATTGATGGTGTCGCCCAGCTTGTAGTTGTTGACGTTGATCAAGTCATCGAGCTTCGGACCGCCGCTGTAGAGCGTCGGGTTGGTTTGCTCGCCGGCCTGGTAGTAGGTCGGCTTGCCGTCGGTGATGAAGTACGTCAGGTTCTTGGCATTGGTGTTGCTGGTGGCCTGGTTGCTCTGGAAGAAGTTGGCCGTGGCCTTGAACACGTCCTCGTAGTTGGTACCGCCGCCGGAGCTCATAGAGTCCAGCACGGCCTTGAGCTGGTTCAGGGCGTTCGGGTCATTGAGGTTCACCGACACCGTCTTGTTGACCTGGGTGTCGAAGTCCGCGAGGAAGATGTTCACCGTGCCCGAACCGGCGCCGCCAATGCTGTTCTTCAGGGTGTTGAACACCGCGGTCAGGGATTCCTTGGCTGCGGCGATGGACGAGCTGCTCATGCTGCCCGAGCTGTCCACCATGAAGGCGATGTTGTAGTTGGTGCCCGGGACCACGGTCAGGCCACCGATGTCGGCGACCACGATGTCGTTGCCTTCGGTGCCGGTGAAGGTGTCGTCGCCGGAAGTGCCGACCACCGGGTTGTATACGGCCGGGTAGACCTTGACCGGGATCTGCGCCGAGGTGCTGGCTGAACCGCCCAGGGACTCGGTGGAGGTCGACGTCACATTGAGGTTGAACGTGCCGTTGTAGTAAGGCGGCGGAGTGACCGTCAGGCTGCCCAGGTTCCAGCCGGTGACGTTGGCTTCGCCGGAACTCGCGG
This sequence comes from Pseudomonas sp. CMR5c, assembly GCF_003850545.1. Lineage (NCBI taxonomy): Bacteria > Pseudomonadati > Pseudomonadota > Gammaproteobacteria > Pseudomonadales > Pseudomonadaceae > Pseudomonas > Pseudomonas sp. CMR5c. The sequence goes on from NZ_CP027705.1 coordinate 139,482, forward strand.
TCACGGTGAAGCTGTGGCCGGCGCCGTCGCTCAGGACCGAGCCTTCAGGCATCCCGCTGATCTTCACGCTCAGGGTTTCCGAACCATCGGTATCGGTCAGGGCGGTGGTGATCTTCGACACCTTGACGCTGCCACCTTCGGCACCTTCATTGAGCTTGTAGCCGTCGTAGTAGCCTTCACCGTTGCTGCCATGCAGCTCGGAAAGGGTGACGCCGGCATTGTTCAGCGCGGTCTCGTTGGGGTACATCGGGATGTTGGCGCTGTTCAGGTCGACTGCCGCACCGCCATTGACCGACAGGTTGACGTCGTAGCTCCCCGGGCCGCTCTGGTTGGCATGGTAGATGTCCAGGGTGTAGTAGCCGCTGGTGGTCGGGGTGAACGAGCCGCTGATACCGCCACCCGAGCCCCACAGTGCGGTGGCCACGTTCTTGCCGCCAATGGTGATCAGCAGGCTGTCGTCGCCGGTACCACTGAAGCTGTAGGTCTTGCCGGCCTCGAGGTAGATCAGTCCGGAAGTTTTCGAACCGCTGCCACCTGCGACGCTGCCATCGGACTGGGCATTGGTCACCGTCGTGCTGCTGGTCGGTTTGCCGGAGTTGTCGAACACCGCCTTGAGCGCGTCGCCGGTAATGCCGTTGCCGTTGGTTCCCAGGCCGTTGAGGCTGGTCCAGGTCTCTTTGAGCAGGCCGACGGAGTTCACATTGTTGTTTGCCACGCCCAGGCTCGGTGCATCGGCCACCGGAGTGATGTCGATGTTCACCGTGCCGGTGTTGCCCAGGGCCTGGCCGTCGGTGGGCTGGAACTTGATCTGCGCGTAATCCGCCTGCTGGTTGCCCACGCCGTTGCCGCCGTAACCATTGGTGCCGGATTCATTGGCATCAGGCGTGAAGCGCAGCTTGCCGGCATCGATATCGGCCTTGCTGAAGGTCTGGTTGTTGGCCACGTCCTTCCAGGTCGAACCGTCGAGGTACTGCAGCTTGCCGTCGCTCGGCAGCTGGGTGATCTTCACGCCGAGGCTGGACGCCGGGCTGTCGACATCGCTGACGCCGAAGTTGTTCCAGGTCAGGGTCAGCGCGGTGTCTTCGGTACCGGTCACTGCGCCGCCGGTGGCTACCGGAGCATCGTTGACCGCCACCACGTTGACCGTGGTGGTGGCGACGTTGGAGTAGTTGCTGCCATCGGTCACGGTCACGGTGATGGTCCGTGGCGTGGTGCTCGGATCTTCACTGTTGTTGGTGAAAGTGATGTTCTTGATCTGCTGCATGTAGTCGGCCAGGGTCGCGTTGCCCGACAGGGTCAGCGTGATCGAACCGTCTTTGCTGTTGGCGTTGATCGTGATGCCGTTGACGCTGTTGCCCAGGTTCAGCGAGTCCCCGGGCTGACGGTTGGTCAGCACGATGGTGGCGCCGGTGAGCATGGTGCTGTCCGGATCGGTGATGCTCAGGTCGGTATCGGCGATCGACACGCCAGGGCCGCTGGTGCCCTCGGTGAAGGTGACCTTGTAGTCGGCGCCGGTGGCACCGCTGGAGTTGTTGGCATCCAGGTCGATGACCGGCGGCGCGTCGTTGTCGATGATCGAGGTGGTGACGCTACCGTTGGTGCCGCTGACCACCAGTTTTTCGAAGTTGCCGCCAGTGGCCGAGTCGATCTTGACCACGAAGTTTTCCGTGCTCTCGGTGATCTTGTCGTCGATGGTCGCCACGTTGAAGGTGGCGCTGCTGGCGCCGGCCGGGATCTTCACGGTGTAGACGCCGGTGAAGTCCGAGCCGTCGGTGGCCGTGCCGCTGTAGCTGATCTTCAGGGTGACTTCGGTTTGCGCCGGGTGGGTCAGGCTCACGGTGTAGCTGGCGGTCTGGCCCTCGACCACCGAAGCGCTGCCGGTGATGCTGACCGACGTGGTGTCGATGGTATCGGTGACGTTGGTCACGGCCGGGGTGGTGTCGGTGACCAGCTTCTCGAAGTTGCCACCGGTAGCGCCGCTGATGCTGGCGTTGACCTTGCCGGCGTCGATGTACACGTCATCGGCTGGCGCGGCGACGGTCACGGTGCCGGTGGTCTTGCCCGCGGCGATGGTGATGACGGCGCCGTTGTTCAGGGTCACGGTCACCGGCGTGCCGGCGGCGTTGCTCAAGGTGGCGGTGTAGACGATCGAGCCGCCCTCGGCCACGGTGCCGGTAGCGCTGAGGCTGAGGGTCGTGGTGTCGACGGTATCGGTCACGGTGGTATTGACCGGAGTCTTGTCCCCTACGAGTTTCTCGTAGTTACCGCCGCTGACGTCGGTGATCGAGTTGGTCACGGAGCTATGGCCGATCAGGGCATCGTTCGGGGCCGTGATACTCACCGAGCCAGTGCTTTCGCCAACCGGGATGGTGATCTTCTCACCATTGGCCAGGGTGACGGTCACCGGCGAACCGGTGACCGGCGCGGTCACGGTGGCGGTGTAGGTGATGGTTCCGCCTTCGGCCGCCGAAGACGTGGCCTTGAGGGTCACGGTGGAGGTATCGATGGTATCGGTGACATCGGTCACGGCTGGCGTGGTGCTTGGGACCAGCTTCTCGAAGTTGCCGCCTTCGGCTTTGGTGATGGTCGCTTCGACCTTGCCAGCATCCTTGTACACATCGTCGGCCGGAGCCGGAACAGTGACGGTACCGGTGGTCTTGCCGGCACCGATCGTGATCACTGCGCCGTTGCTCAGGGTCACGGTGACGGGAGTGCCGGCAGCGTTGGTCAGTGTCGCGGTGTAAGTGATCTGGCCACCTTCAGCCACGGACGGTGTAGCTGTCAGCGACAGGTTGGTGGTGTCGATGGTGTCGGTCACGGTAGTGCTGACCGGTGTTTTATCAGCGACCAGGTTCTCGTAGTTACCGCCGCTGACATTGGTAATCGAGTTAGTGACGGAAGAGTGACCAACCAGGGCATCGTTTGGTGCAGTGATGTTGATCGAGGCGGTGGTCTCACCGACTGGGATGGTGATCTTTTCACCATTGGCCAAAGTGACAGTCACAGGCGAGCCGGTAACTGGCGCAGTCACGGTGACGGTGTAGGTGATCTGTCCACCTTCAGCGGCCGATGGGGTCGCCTTCAACGATACGGTGGAGTCATCGATGGTGTCAGTGACGTTGGTGACGGCTGGAGCTGGGTTGGTTACCAAGTTCTCGAAGTTGCCGCCTTCAGCCTTGGTAATGGTCGCTTCGACCTTGCCCGCGTCTTTGTACACATCATCTGCCGGGGCAGGGACGGTCACGGTGCCAGTGGTTTTACCGGCTTGGATGGTGATTACGGCACCGTTGCTCAGGGTCACGGTGACCGGAGTACCGGCAGCGTTGGTCAGGGTGGCGGTGTAAATAATGGAGCCGCCTTCAGCCACGGTTCCGGTGGCCGAAAGGCTGAGGCCAGTGTCATCAACGGTATCGGTGACGTTGGTGTTAACCGGCGTTTTATCGGCGACCAGGTTCTCGTAGTTACCGCCATTTACGTCAGTGATCGAGTTAGTGACGGAACTATGGCCAACCAAGGCGTCGTTCGGAGCGGTGACGTTGATCGAGGCAGTGGTTTCACCGACTGGGATGGTGATCTTCTCGCCATTGGCCAGGGTCACTACGACCGGCGAGCCAGTCACTGGGGCAGTGACAGTCACTGTGTAGGTGATTTGGCCACCTTCAGCCGCCGAAGGAGTCGCCTTGAGCGACACCGTCGAATCATCGATGGTGTCGGTCACGTTGGTGACGGCTGGCGCAGGGTTGGTAACCAGGTTCTCGAAATTACCGCCTTCGGCCTTGGTAATGGTCGCTTCGACCTTGCCGGCGTCCTTGTACACATCATCTGCCGGGGCAGGGACGGTTACGGTACCAGTGGTTTTACCCGCTTCGATGGTGATGACAGCACCGTTGGACAGAGTCACGGTAACCGGAGTGCCGGCAGCGTTGGTCAGTGTCGCGGTGTAGGTGATCTGGCCACCCTCAGCCACAGTTCCAGTAGCGGAGAGACTGAGGCCGGTGTCATCAACAGTGTCAGTGACGTTGGTATTCACCGGGGTCTTATCGGCGACCAGGTTCTCGTAGTTACCACCACTCACATCGGTAATGGAGTTGGTCACGGAAGAGTGACCAACCAGCGCATCGTTTGGTGCAGTGATGTTGATCGAGGCGGTGGTTTCACCAACCGGAATAGTGATCTTTTCACCATTGGCCAAAGTGACGGTCACAGGCGAGCCAGTCACTGGGGCAGTGACGGTCACGGTGTAAGTGATCTGGCCACCTTCAGCTGCCGAAGGAGTCGCCTTCAACGATACGGTGGAGTCGTCGATGGTGTCAGTGACGTTGGTGACGGCCGGCGCTGGGTTGGTAACCAGGTTCTCGAAGTTGCCGCCTTCAGCCTTGGTGATGGTGGCTTCAACCTTGCCGGCGTCTTTATAGACGTCATCGGCAGGAGCCGGAACGGTGACGGTACCGGTGGTTTTACCCGCCTCGATGGTGATCACCGCGCCGTTGCTCAAAGTCACGGTCACCGGAGTACCGGCAGCGTTGGTCAGGGTGGCGGTGTAAATAATGGAACCGCCTTCGGCGACAGTCCCGGTAGCGCTCAAGCTCAGACCGGTGTCATCAACAGTGTCAGTGACGTTGGTATTCACCGGGGTCTTATCGGCGACCAGGTTCTCGTAGTTACCACCACTCACATCGGTAATGGAGTTGGTCACGGAAGAGTGACCAACCAGCGCATCGTTTGGTGCAGTGATGTTGATCGAGGCGGTGGTTTCACCAACCGGAATAGTGATCTTTTCACCATTGGCCAAAGTGACGGTCACAGGCGAGCCAGTCACTGGGGCAGTGACGGTCACGGTGTAAGTGATCTGGCCACCTTCAGCTGCCGAAGGAGTCGCCTTCAACGATACGGTGGAGTCGTCGATGGTGTCAGTGACGTTGGTGACGGCCGGCGCTGGGTTGGTAACCAGGTTCTCGAAGTTGCCGCCTTCAGCCTTGGTGATGGTGGCTTCAACCTTGCCGGCGTCTTTATAGACGTCATCGGCAGGAGCCGGAACGGTGACGGTACCGGTGGTTTTACCCGCCTCGATGGTGATCACCGCGCCGTTGCTCAAAGTCACGGTCACCGGAGTACCGGCAGCGTTGGTCAGGGTGGCGGTGTAAATAATGGAACCGCCTTCGGCGACAGTCCCGGTAGCGCTCAAGCTCAGACCGGTGTCATCAACAGTGTCAGTGACGTTGGTATTCACCGGGGTCTTATCAGCGACCAGGTTCTCGTAGTTACCACCACTCACATCGGTGATGGAGTTGGTCACCGAAGTGTGGCCAACCAGCGCGTCGTTTGGCGCGGTAATGTTGATCGAAGCGGTGGTTTCACCAACCGGGATGGTGATCTTTTCACCATTGGCCAAAGTGACAGTCACAGGCGAGCCGGTAACTGGCGCGGTCACGGTGACGGTGTAGGTGATCTGTCCACCTTCAGCGGCCGATGGGGTCGCCTTCAACGATACGGTGGAGTCATCGATGGTGTCAGTGACGTTAGTGACAGCTGGCGCAGGGTTGGTCACCAGGTTTTCGAAGTTACCGCCTTCGGCCTTGGTAATGGTCGCTTCGACCTTGCCAGCATCTTTATAGACGTCATCGGCAGGAGCCGGAACGGTGACTGTACCGGTGGTCTTGCCCGCTTCGATAGTAATCACCGCGCCGTTAGACAGCGTTACGGTGACTGGAGTACCAGCAGCGTTGGTCAGTGTTGCGGTGTAGGTGATCTGGCCACCCTCAGCCACAGTTCCAGTAGCGGAGAGGCTGAGGCCAGTGTCATCAACGGTATCGGTGACGTTGGTATTCACCGGGGTTTTATCGGCGACCAGGTTCTCGTAGTTACCGCCACTTACGTCAGTGATCGAGTTAGTGACGGAGCTATGGCCAACCAAGGCGTCGTTCGGAGCGGTGACGTTGATCGAGGCAGTGGTTTCACCGACTGGGATGGTGATTTTTTCACCATTGGCCAAAGTGACAGTCACAGGCGAACCAGTCACAGGTGCAGTGACGGTCACGGTGTAGGTGATCTGTCCACCTTCAGCGGCCGATGGGGTCGCCTTCAACGATACGGTGGAGTCATCGATGGTGTCAGTGACGTTGGTGACGGCCGGCGCTGGGTTAGTCACCAGGTTCTCGAAATTACCGCCTTCAGCCTTGGTGATGGTCGCTTCGACCTTACCGGCATCCTTGTACACATCATCGGCAGGCGCAGGAACAGTGACTGTACCGGTAGTCTTACCCGCTTCGATGGTGATCACAGCACCGTTGGACAGAGTCACGGTAACCGGAGTACCGGCAGCGTTGGTCAAGGTGGCGGTGTAGGTGATCTGGCCACCTTCGGCGACCGTACCAGTAGCACTCAAGCTCAGACCAGTGTCATCAACAGTGTCAGTGACGTTGGTATTCACCGGCGTTTTATCGGCGACCAGGTTCTCGTAGTTGCCACCGCTCACATCGGTGATGGCGTTGGTGACAGAGCTATGGCCAACCAGCGCATCGTTTGGTGCAGTGACGTTGATCGAAGCAGTGGTTTCACCGACTGGGATGGTGATTTTTTCACCATTGGTCAACGTGACGGTCACAGGCGAACCGGTGACTGGCGCGGTCACGGTGACGGTGTAGGTGATTTGGCCACCTTCGGCCGCCGAAGGTGTTGCCTTCAGCGTCACCGTCGAATCATCGATGGTGTCGGTCACGTTAGTGACAGCTGGCGCCGGGTTAGTCACCAGGTTCTCGAAGTTACCGCCTTCAGCTTTGGTGATGGTCGCTTCGACTTTTCCAGCATCTTTATAGACGTCGTCAGCCGGAGCCGGAATGGTCACGGTGCCAGTGGTCTTGCCCGCTTCGATAGTAATCACCGCGCCGTTAGACAGCGTTACGGTGACTGGAGTACCGGCAGCGTTGGTCAGGGTGGCGGTGTAAATAATGGAGCCGCCTTCGGCGACAGTCCCGGTAGCGCTCAAGCTCAGACCGGTGTCATCAACAGTGTCAGTGACGTTGGTATTTACCGGGGTCTTATCGGCGACCAGGTTCTCGTAGTTACCGCCAGTCACGTCAGTGATCGAGTTAGTGACGGAAGAGTGACCAACCAAGGCGTCGTTTGGCGCGGTGACGTTGATCGAAGCAGTGGTTTCACCGACTGGGATGGTGATCTTTTCACCATTGGCCAAAGTGACAGTCACAGGCGAGCCGGTGACTGGCGCGGTCACGGTGACGGTGTAAGTGATTTGACCGCCCTCAGCCGCCGAAGGTGTTGCCTTCAACGACACGGTCGAATCATCGATAGTGTCGGTAACTTCAGTAACAGCCGGAGTTGTACTCGGCACCAAGTTCTCGAAGTTGCCGCCCTCGGCTTTGGTGATAGTGGCTTCGACTTTGCCGGCATCTTTGTAGACGTCATCTGCCGGTGCTGGAACGGTTACGGTACCGGTGGTCTTGCCCGCCTCGATAGTAATCACCGCGCCGTTGGACAGAGTCACGGTAACCGGAGTACCGGCAGCGTTGGTCAAGGTTGCGGTGTAAACAATGGAACCGCCTTCGGCGACCGTACCAGTAGCACTCAAGCTCAGGCCAGTGTCATCAACGGTATCGGTGACGTTGGTGTTAACCGGCGTTTTATCGGCGACCAGGTTTTCGTAGTTACCGCCAGTCACATCGGTGATCGAGTTGGTGACGGAGCTATGGCCAACCAGCGCGTCGTTCGGTGCAGTAACGTTGATCGAGGCAGTGGTTTCACCGACTGGGATAGTGATCTTTTCACCATTGGCCAGGGTTACGGTCACAGGCGAGCCGGTAACTGGCGCGGTCACGGTGACGGTGTAAGTGATTTGACCGCCCTCAGCCGCCGAAGGTGTTGCCTTCAACGATACGGTGGAGTCGTCGATGGTATCAGTGACGTTGGTAACGGCTGGGGCTGGATTGGTAACCAGATTCTCGAAGTTGCCGCCTTCAGCCTTGGTGATGGTGGCTTCAACCTTGCCGGCGTCTTTATAGACGTCATCGGCAGGCGCCGGAACAGTGACGGTACCGGTGGTTTTACCCGCTTCAATGGTGATGACAGCACCGTTGGACAGAGTCACGGTCACCGGAGTACCGGCAGCGTTGGTCAAGGTGGCGGTGTAGGTGATCTGGCCACCTTCGGCGACCGTACCAGTAGCGCTCAAGCTCAGACCGGTGTCATCAACAGTGTCAGTGACGTTGGTATTCACCGGGGTCTTATCAGCGACCAGGTTCTCGTAGTTACCACCACTCACATCGGTGATTGAGTTGGTCACCGAAGTGTGACCAACCAGTGCGTCGTTTGGAGCAATGACGTTGATCGAGGCGGTGGTTTCGCCCACTGGGATGGTGATTTTTTCACCGTTAGCCAGGGTTACGGTCACAGGCGAGCCGGTAACTGGCGCAGTCACGGTTATGGTGTAGGTGATCTGTCCACCTTCAGCGGCCGATGGGGTCGCTTTCAACGATACGGTGGAGTCGTCGATGGTGTCGGTTACGTTAGTGACCGCTGGCGCCGGGTTGGTAACCAGGTTCTCGAAATTACCGCCTTCGGCCTTGGTAATGGTCGCTTCGACCTTGCCGGCGTCCTTGTACACATCATCTGCCGGGGCAGGGACGGTTACGGTACCAGTGGTTTTACCCGCTTCGATGGTGATGACAGCACCGTTGGACAGAGTCACGGTAACCGGAGTACCGGCAGCGTTGGTCAGTGTCGCGGTGTAGGTGATCTGGCCACCCTCAGCCACAGTTCCAGTAGCGGAGAGACTGAGGCCGGTGTCATCAACAGTGTCAGTGACATTGGTGTTAACCGGGGTCTTATCGGCGACCAGGTTCTCGTAGTTACCACCACTCACGTCAGTGATGGAGTTGGTCACCGAAGTGTGGCCAACCAGCGCGTCGTTTGGTGCAGTGATGTTGATCGAGGCGGTGGTTTCGCCCACTGGGATGGTGATCTTTTCACCATTGGCCAGGGTCACTACGACCGGCGAGCCAGTCACTGGCGCGGTCACGGTGACGGTATAGGTGATTTGGCCACCTTCGGCTGCCGAAGGCGTTGCCTTCAACGATACGGTGGAGTCATCGATGGTGTCGGTGACGTTGGTGACGGCTGGCGCAGGGTTGGTAACCAGGTTCTCGAAATTACCGCCTTCGGCTTTGGTGATGGTCGCTTCGACTTTACCGGCGTCTTTGTACACATCATCGGCAGGCGCCGGAACGGTGACTGTACCGGTGGTTTTGCCTGCTTCGATGGTGATGACTGCACCATTACTCAAGGTCACAGTCACTGGCGTACCAGCAGCGTTGGTCAAGGTAGCGGTGTAAACAATGGAACCGCCTTCGGCGACCGTACCAGTAGCGCTCAAGCTCAGGCCAGTGTCATCAACGGTATCGGTGACGTTGGTATTCACCGGGGTCTTATCGGCGACCAGGTTCTCGTAGTTACCACCACTCACATCGGTGATGGAGTTGGTGACGGAGCTATGGCCAACCAGCGCATCGTTTGGAGCGGTAATGTTGATCGAAGCAGTGGTTTCACCGACTGGGATGGTGATTTTTTCACCGTTAGCCAGGGTTACGGTCACAGGCGAGCCGGTGACTGGGGCAGTGACAGTCACGGTGTAAGTGATCTGTCCACCTTCAGCCGCCGAAGGTGTTGCCTTCAGCGTCACCGTCGAGTCATCGATGGTGTCGGTCACGTTAGTGACGGCCGGCGCAGGGTTGGTCACCAGGTTTTCGAAGTTACCGCCTTCGGCTTTGGTGATGGTGGCTTCGACTTTACCGGCATCTTTGTAGACGTCGTCTGCCGGAGCCGGAACGGTCACGGTGCCAGTGGTTTTACCGGCTTCGATGGTGATTACGGCGCCGTTAGACAGCGTTACGGTGACTGGGCTGCCCGCGGCGTTGGTCAGGGTTGCGGTGTAAACAATGGAACCGCCTTCTGCCACGGTTCCGGTAGCGGACAGGGTCAAACCAGTGTCATCAACAGTGTCGGTAACGTTGGTGTTAACCGGGGTCTTATCGGCGACCAGGTTCTCGTAGTTACCGCCACTTACGTCAGTGATCGAGTTAGTGACGGAAGAGTGACCAACCAGGGCGTCATTAGGTGCAGTGACATTGATCGAGGCAGTGGTTTCACCGACTGGGATGGTGATTTTTTCACCATTGGCCAGGGTGACGGTCACAGGCGAACCCGTCACTGGAGCGGTCACGGTGACGGTGTAGGTGATCTGTCCACCTTCAGCTGCCGATGGGGTCGCTTTCAACGATACGGTGGAGTCGTCGATGGTGTCAGTGACGTTGGTGACCGCTGGCGCCGGGTTGGTTACCAGATTTTCGAAGTTGCCACCTTCGGCTTTGGTGATGGTCGCTTCGACTTTACCGGCGTCTTTGTAGACGTCATCTGCCGGTGCTGGAACGGTTACGGTACCGGTGGTCTTGCCCGCCTCGATAGTAATCACCGCGCCGTTGGACAGAGTCACGGTAACCGGAGTACCGGCAGCGTTGGTCAGGGTTGCGGTGTAAACAATGGAACCGCCTTCGGCGACCGTACCAGTAGCGCTCAAGCTCAGGCCAGTGTCATCAACGGTATCGGTGACGTTGGTATTCACCGGGGTCTTATCGGCGACCAGGTTCTCGTAGTTACCACCACTCACATCGGTGATGGAGTTGGTGACGGAGCTATGGCCAACCAGCGCATCGTTTGGAGCGGTAATGTTGATCGAGGCGGTGGTTTCACCGACTGGGATGGTGATTTTTTCACCGTTAGCCAGGGTTACGGTCACAGGCGAGCCGGTGACTGGGGCAGTGACAGTCACGGTGTAAGTGATCTGTCCACCTTCAGCCGCTGAAGGTGTTGCCTTCAACGATACAGTCGAGTCATCGATGGTGTCGGTCACGTTAGTGACCGCTGGCGCAGGGTTGGTCACCAGGTTTTCGAAGTTACCGCCTTCGGCCTTGGTGATGATCGCTTCGACTTTGCCAGCATCCTTGTACACATCATCTGCCGGGGCAGGGACGGTTACGGTACCAGTGGTCTTGCCCGCCTCGATAGTAATCACCGCGCCGTTGCTCAGGGTCACGGTGACCGGAGTACCAGCAGCGTTGGTCAGTGTCGCGGTGTAAGTGATCTGGCCACCCTCAGCCACAGTTCCAGTAGCGGAGAGACTGAGGCCGGTGTCATCAACAGTGTCAGTGACGTTGGTATTCACCGGGGTCTTATCGGCGACCAGGTTCTCGTAATTGCCGCCGCTCACATCGGTGATGGCGTTGGTGACAGAGGTGTGGCCAACCAGGGCGTCGTTTGGAGCAGTGACGTTGATCGAGGCGGTGGTTTCGCCGACTGGAATGGTGATTTTCTCGCCATTGGCCAGGGTCACTACGACCGGCGAACCTGTAACGGGTGCAGTGACAGTGACGGTGTAGGTGATCTGTCCACCTTCAGCCGCCGAAGGTGTTGCCTTCAACGATACAGTCGAGTCATCGATGGTGTCGGTCACGTTAGTGACCGCTGGCGCAGGGTTGGTCACCAGGTTTTCGAAGTTACCGCCTTCAGCTTTGGTGATGGTGGCTTCGACTTTGCCAGCATCCTTGTACACATCATCGGCCGGAGCCGGAACGGTCACGGTGCCAGTGGTCTTGCCCGCTTCGATAGTAATCACCGCGCCGTTAGACAGCGTTACGGTGACTGGAGTACCAGCAGCGTTGGTCAGTGTTGCGGTGTAGGTGATCTGGCCACCCTCAGCCACAGTTCCAGTAGCGGAGAGACTGAGGCCGGTGTCATCAACAGTGTCAGTGACGTTGGTATTCACCGGCGTTTTATCGGCGACCAGGTTCTCGTAATTGCCACCACTCACGTCAGTGATGGCGTTGGTCACCGAAGTGTGGCCAACCAGCGCGTCGTTTGGTGCAGTGATGTTGATCGAGGCGGTGGTTTCACCGACTGGAATGGTGATTTTTTCACCATTAGCCAAAGTGACAGTCACAGGCGAGCCGGTAACTGGCGCGGTCACGGTGACGGTGTAGGTGATTTGGCCACCTTCGGCTGCCGAAGGAGTCGCCTTGAGCGACACGGTCGAATCATCGATGGTGTCAGTGACGTTGGTGACGGCTGGCGCAGGGTTGGTAACCAGGTTCTCGAAATTACCGCCTTCGGCTTTGGTGATGGTGGCTTCGACTTTACCGGCGTCTTTGTACACATCATCTGCCGGGGCAGGGACGGTCACGGTACCGGTGGTTTTACCCGCTTCAATGGTGATTACGGCGCCGTTGCTCAGGGTCACGGTCACCGGAGTACCGGCAGGATTGGTCAGTGTCGCGGTGTAGGTGATCGAGCCACCTTCAGCCACGGTGCCGGTGGCACTCAAGTTCAGCCCAGTATCGTCGATGGTGTCGGTAACCGTGGTCACCGCCTTGTCGGGGTTGGCAACCAGGTTCTCGAAGTTGCCGCCATCGGCCTTGGTGATGCCGACTTCAACCTTGTCGCCATTCTTGTAGACGTCATCGGCTGGTGCCGGGACGTTGATCGAGCCGCTGGACTTGCCCGCCTCGATGGTGATGACCGAGCCGTTGGACAAGGTGATGGTCACCGGGGTCTGCGCCGGGTTGGTCAGGGTTGCGGTGTAGGTGATCTGCCCGCCTTCGGTGACACTGGCATCGGCGGTCAGGGTTACCGTGGTGGTGTCGATGGTATCGGTGATCTGGGTCACCGCCGGGTTCGGATCGACAGTGACCTGCAGGCCACCGCCGCCGGTGGTGCCGGTGACGCTTACGCTGATCTGGCCCGGGTCGATATAGACGTTGTCCTGGGGCGCCATGGGCACCTGCACGGTCCCGGTCAGCTGGCCGGCGCTGATCACGATGACCGCGCCATTGGACAGGGTGACGCTCAGGTCAGTCAGCGGAGCCTGGGTCACGGTGGCAGTGTAGACCAGGGTGCCACCGGCTTCGGTGATGGTCGGGGTGGCGTTGAGGGTCAGGGTGGCCGGACGCAGGCTATCGCTGCCGCTGCCATTGGTGGTGCCATTGCTGTTGGCCAGGCCGCCAAAGTTGTTGTCCAGGGCCGAAGTGGCCCGGCCCAGGCCTGCGGTCGGGAAGCCGATGGTAGGGTCTACCCGGCCGGCGGTTTCCTGCAATTGGACGAAGCTATGGCCGCCCCCGGCATTACCCCCGGTACCGGCAGCGGTCGGGCCGGCGGCAGTGGCTTCAAGGTCGGTGGTCGGGTCGACGCCGGCGGCGATGGCCTGCTGCAGTTCTTCGACCGAAGGCGCGGCTTGCGCGGCGGCCTGGGCCAGGTCGGCGCCAGAGTCCGGAGCGGCACCGCTCCATTGAGTGTCGCGCCCCAGGTCGAGCGTACGGCCATCGGTCAGCTCCAGGCTGACAGCGCCTGCTGGGCCGGTATCCACCTGGTCGCCCACGAACAGGCGGTCACCCTCGATGAGTACACGCCGGATCCCTTCCGGGGATACCACGAAAACTTGACCGACAATGCTTTTGACGATGGCAACAACACTGCTCATTAAGGACTCTCCGGTGTACCGCTCATTCGACTTCCATGTACCGGCTCGGGCGCTGGCCGCAGCTCAGTCTGGGGGTACATTGCTGTGTATTTGGGAACGGGTAATTGACAGGTGGATTGTCAATATTTTGGCTATATTCTTTCGAGATTAAGTTTATGCCAAACTATTGACCTTATGGGTGCCATCCTAAACAATCGCTCTATTAATGTCACATTGATATTCACGCGGTAACCTGACTTGAAGTATGTGAACCAGTTCTTAGTTTGAACTTTCCGACAGACGGTCGTTGTGGTTGTAGTCATTCGATGTGGTTCCACGTTCTGACGTGAATCTGGACATACCGTCCGAGGAAATTTCTTACCATGCGTTTTCACCTGTTCAAGGCCCTGCCCTTCGCTCTTGCCGCCAGTTTCGTACAGGCGCAGACACTCCCTGAAGCCATGCAGAAAGCACTGGATGTGCACCCGGAAATCCAGGCCGGTGTGAACAGCCGTCTGGCTGCCGATTACCAATTGAAAGCCGCCAAGGGGGGTTACCTGCCCCGTGTCGACATGCTCGCCGGCTATGGCCGTGAAGGCACAGATAACCCCACTACTCGCGCGGGTAGTGGCAGCAATCACTGGGAAAGCATGACCCGTGGTGAGTCAAGTTTACGTCTTCAGCAGATGGTTTTTGACGGTTTTGCCACCTCCAGCGAGGTTGGGCGTCAACAAGCCACCGTCAACTCCCGGGCCTATTCTCTGCTGGGCACCTCCGAGCGCACCGGCCTGACCGTGGCTCAGGTGTACCTGGACGTGTTGACCCGTCGCCAGTTCGTCCAACTGGCCGAAGACAACCTGCGCAACCACGAACGTATCTACGATCAGATCAAGCTGCGCACCCAGCGTGGCGTAGGCAGCGGCGCCGACCTCGACCAGGCCGAAGCGCGCCTGGCCCAGGCCCGCAACAACCTGATCACCGAGCAGACCAACCTGGCCGACGCCCAGACCAACTACCTGAGTGCGGTAGGGGAACTGCCCGACCAGCTGGAGCGTCCTGCCAGCTTCATGGCGATGATGCCGGCCAACCTCGACGAGGCTCGCCGCCAGATGCTGGAGAACAGCCCGATCTTGCGTTCGGCCGAGTCCGATATCGTGGCGGCCGAGAAGCAGTACGAAGCGGCCAAGTCGGCGTTCTACCCACGTTTCGATGCGGAACTGGGACGCACCGCGGACAACGACCTGGACGGCCAGAACGGCCACAACAACGAATGGCAGGCCATGCTGCGCATGCGCTTCAACCTGTTCGCCGGCGGCAGCAACAAGGCTGACCTGGAATCCAAGGCCTACCAGTCGAACCAGGCCCTGGATATCCGCAACAATGCCCTGCGGGTGCTGAACGAAGAGCTGGGCCTGGCCTGGAACGCCATGAACAACGCCAACTCCCAGGTGCCGATCGCCCAGGAATACGTCGATCGCAGTACCGCGGTGCGTACCGCCTACCAGAAGCAGTTCAGCCTGGGCGAGCGTACCTTGCTGGACTTGCTCGACAGTGAAAACGAACTGTTCACCGCTTCCCGTCGCCTGGCCGAGATCAAGAACATTCAGTTATTTACTCAGTATCGAATCAAGGCGACCATTGGCGAGTTGCTCAAGAGCCAGGGAGTGGTCGCACCCATGGCTTCCGTCGTGCAGAACGACGTGAAGCCCAAGGTCCAGCTGCCTGGGATGAATTGAGCTAACTTCATCCTTATAGCCAGCCAAGAGTGTCGAGAGTGGAATCAGAAGTCCGTCGAGTGCAGCTCCATCATGATCCACGCGGTATGCATGACGACCCTTTGCTGGACGGTTTGCTGACCCTCTGCTTCTTGCACCAGAAGCCCGCCAGCGCGGCAATGCTGACCACCGGCCTGCCATTGCCGTCCCAGCGCCTGAGCGCCGCGCTGCTGCCTCGCGCAGCGGCCCGGGCCGGGCTCCAGGGCCGCGTCCTGCGGCGCAAGCTGGAACAGATCCCGAGCATCGCCATGCCCGCCCTGCTGTTGCTCAAGGACGGCCGCAGCGCCGTGCTGCTGGGCTGGCAGGGCGATGACCAGGCGCGGCTGTTGCTCAGCGAGAGCGATGGCGGCGAGGTCTGCGTCAACCGCGAGCTGCTGGCCGACGACTATATCGGGCAGGTGTTCTTCGCCCAGCCCCAGCACAAGTTCGACGTCAACCACGGTTCGCTGATCCCTCGGGCTCGCTCCTGGTTCCGCGATACCCTCAAGCGCTCGCGCTGGCTGTACATCGATGCCGTCGCCGCCAGCCTGCTGATCAACATCATCGCCATGGCCGCGCCGCTGTTCGTGATGAACGTCTACGACCGGGTGGTGCCCAACCAGGCGACCGCGACCCTGTGGATGTTGTCCATCGGCATCATCGGTGCCTATGTCTTCGACCTGATCCTCAAGGGCTTGCGCAGCCTGTGCCTGGACCTTGCCGGGAAGAAGACCGACCTGATCATCTCCGCCACGCTGTTCGAGCGCATCGTCGGCATGGCCATGAAGTACCGGCCCCCGCGGGTCGGCAGCTTCGCCCAGAACATCCATGAGTTCCAGAGCCTGCGGGACTTCCTTGCCTCGCTGACCCTTACCAGTCTCATCGACCTGCCCTTCACCCTGCTGATCTTCCTGGTGATCGCCATCCTCGGCGGGCACCTGGTGTGGATCCCGGTGCTGGCCTTCCCCATCGCCCTGGGTATCGGCTATGCATTGCAGAAGCCCCTGGTGGCGACCATGGAGAAGACCATGGCCCTGGGCGCCGAGCGCCAGTCGAGCCTGATCGAGACCCTGGCCGGGCTGGATGCGGTCAAGGTCAACAACGCCGAGAGCGAGCGCCAGTACCAGTGGGAGCAGACCATCGGCACCCTCAGCCGCCTCGAGCTGCGGGTCAAGATGCTCTCCAGCCTGGCGATGAACATCACCCTGCTGATCCAGCAGCTGGCCGGGGTGGTGATGATCATCTTCGGCGTGTACCAGATCATCGACGGCAACCTCAGCATGGGCGGCCTGATCGCCTGCTACATGCTCAGCGGCCGGGCCCTGAGCCCGCTGGCTTCGCTGTCCGGCCTGCTGACCCGCTACCAGCAGGCCCGCGTCACCATGACCTCGGTGGACCAGATGATGGAGCTGCCCCAGGAGCGCAACTTCGGCGAGCGTCCGCTGAGCCGTAGCGTGCTGCAGGGCGCCATCGAATGCCGGCAGCTGAACTTCACCTACCCGGGCCAGCAGAATCCGGCGCTGAAGAACATCAACCTGGTGATCAAGCCGGGCGAGAAGGTCGGCATCATCGGCCGCAGCGGCTCGGGCAAGAGCTCCCTGGCCAAGTTGCTGGTGGGCCTCTACCAGGCCGACTCCGGAGCCTTGCTGGTGGACGGCGTGGACATCCGCCAGATCGACGTCAGCGAGCTGCGCCACAACATCGGCTACGTGCCCCAGGACATCCAGCTGCTGGCCGGCAGCCTGCGCGACAACCTGACTTCCGGCGCCCGCTACGTCGAGGACGAGCTGGTGCTGCAGGCCGCCGAGCTGGCTGGGGTCCACGAATTCGCCCGCCTGCATCCCCAGGGGTACGAGCTGCAAGTTGGCGAGCGCGGGCAGAACCTGTCCGGCGGCCAGCGGCAGAACGTCGCCCTGGCTCGCGCCCTGTTGCTCAACCCGCAGATCCTGCTGCTCGACGAGCCCACCAGCGCCATGGACAACACCGGTGAGGAGCGCTTGAAACAGCGCCTGGAAGCGGTGGTGCAGACCAAGACCGTGGTCCTGGTGACCCATCGGGCCTCGCTGTTGTCGTTGGTCGACCGGCTGCTGGTGGTCGACCGTGGGCAGATCCTGGCCGATGGTCCGAAAGCAGTGGTCATGGAAGCGTTGAAGAAGGGGCAGATCAGTGTTGCTTAAGCCGGAAATCAGGGACTCGATCCGCCGTTATTTCAAGGGCAGCGATTCCCTCCAGGGGCAGCCGCTGCCCGAGGTCAACAAGGCCCTGATCGAAGATACGCCACGGGTCATCCGCCTGACCATCTGGGGCATCATCGCCTTCTTCCTGTTCATGCTGCTATGGGCCAACTTCGCGGTGATCGACGAAGTGACCAAGGGCGAGGGCAAGGCGATTCCTTCCTCCAAGGTGCAGAAGATCCAGAACCTTGAAGGCGGGATCGTTGCCGAGCTGTACGTCAAGGAAGGCCAGGTGGTGGAGGCCGGTGCGCCGCTGATCCGCCTGGACGACACGCGCTTCCAGTCCAACGTCGGCGAGACCGAGACCGTGCGCCTGTCCATGCTGCTGCGGGTCGAGCGCCTGAGCGCCGAGGTGGAGGAGCGTCCGCTGAATTTCCCCGAGGAAGCGCTGCGGGATGCCCCGGGCCAGGCGGCCAGCGAGAAATCCCTGTACGAGAGCCGGCGCCAGCAGCTGCATGACGAGATTGGCGGCATGCAGGAGCAACTGATCCAGAAGCAGCAGGAGCTGCGCGAATTCAACTCCAAGCAGGCGCAGTACCGCCAGCAACTGGGCCTGCAACGCCAGGAAATCAACATGTCCGAGCCGCTGGTGGCCCAGGGCGCGGTGTCGCCGGTGGAAGTGCTGCGGCTCAAGCGGGCCGAGGTCGAGACCCGTGGCCAGCTGGACGCCACTACCCTGGCGATTCCCCGCGCCGAGTCGGCGATCAAGGAAGTGCAGCGCAAGATCGACGAAACCCGCGGCAAGTTTCGCAGCGAGGCCCTGACCCAGCTCAACGAGGCCCGCACCGAACTGAACAAGGCCAGCGCCACCGGCAAGGCCCTGGAGGACCGGGTCAGCCGGACCATGGTCACAACGCCGGTGCGCGGCATCGTCAAGCAGTTGATGGTCAACACCATCGGCGGGGTGATCCAGCCGGGCAGCGACATGGTGGAAATCGTGCCGCTGGACGACACCTTGCTGGTGGAAGCCAAGATCCGTCCCCAGGACATCGCCTTCCTGCACCCGGGGCAAGAGGCGATCGTCAAGTTCAGCGCCTATGACTACACCATCTACGGCGGTCTCAAGGCCCGCCTGGAGCAGATCGGCGCCGACACCATCACCGACGAAGACAAGAAGACCACCTACTACATGATCAAGCTGCGTACCGAGCGCAGCCACCTGGGCAGTGACGACAAGCCGCTGCTGATCATCCCCGGGATGGTGGCCTCGGTGGACATCATCACCGGCAAGAAGAGCATCCTCAGCTACCTGCTCAAGCCGATCATCCGCGCCCGCGCCGAAGCCCTGCACGAACGCTGATCCCTTCCCTGCACCATGCTCGTTCGCCGGACGGCCCTTCGGGGCCGCCTGTCCCGGCAAGCCGTGGCGTGGGTTGATCCCGCTCAGGATCGCGACCCGCAAGCCTGCTAGGATTGCGTTCCAGTCATCATCGATCAGTCATGAGTGCTCAACATGCAACTTCCGGACATGAATCTCCTCGTGGCCCTCGACATCCTGCTGGACGAGGGCAGCGTGGTGGGCGCCGCGCGCCGCATGAACCTCAGCCCGGCGGCCATGAGCCGGACCCTGACGCGAATCCGCGAAGCCCTGGGCGATCCGGTGCTGGTGCGCGCCGGGCGCGGCCTGGTGCCGACGCCCAAGGCCCTGGAACTGCGGGCCCAGGTGCATGATCTGGTGGAGCAGGCAGCACTGGTGTTCCGTTCGGCGGACACCATCGATCTCGCCTCGCTGCAGCGACGCTTCAGCGTGCGTGCCAACGACTTCTTCGTCGGTGTCTACGGTGGCCGCCTGATCGATATCCTGGAGCGCCACGCGCCGCTGTGCGAGCTGCGCTTCGTCCCCGAAGGCGATGGCGATGACGAGGCCCTGCGCGAAGGACGGATCGACCTGCGCATCAGCAATACCCGGCCCCTGAGCCCGGAAGTGAAGGTGCAGAACCTGTTCACCACCAATTTCGTCGGACTGGTGCGCGAAGACCACCCGGTGCTGGCCGAAGAGATCACCGCCGAGCGGTTTGCCGCCTATCCCCACATCAGCATGTCCCGCCGTGGCATCGCCCGTGGGCCGATCGACGTGGCGCTGGCCGAGCAGGGGCTCAAGCGTCGGGTGCCGATGATCGCTCCGGGCTTCCACGCCGCAATGTTCATGCTGCCGGACTCGGACCTGATCCTGCCGGTGCCCAAGGAGACCCAGTTCAGCGTTCGGCGCCTGGGGCTACGGCTGCGCTCCTTCGTTTTGCCGATCTCCCTGCCGACCCTGATCCTCACCCAGTCCTGGCACCCGCGCTACGACAAGGACCAGGCCCACAAGTGGTTTCGCGAAGTGGTCCGCACCTGCTGCCACGAGACCTGGAAGCAAGCCCAGCAGGGTGGCTGAAGCAGGGGCGCCGATCATTGCGTTTGG
The DNA here is from genome assembly GCF_003850545.1 of Pseudomonas sp. CMR5c. NCBI lineage: Bacteria > Pseudomonadati > Pseudomonadota > Gammaproteobacteria > Pseudomonadales > Pseudomonadaceae > Pseudomonas > Pseudomonas sp. CMR5c. Next base: position 159,390 of record NZ_CP027705.1, read on the forward strand.
TGCATTTATTAAGTTCCGATAAGTCAGTTTTCGTCAGCACTGGCTGTTCATAAACTGCTCTGGTATTTCCTTACCTGGAGCAGTACGTCCATGAGTTCCCTCGCTGTCGCTGCGCCTGCTTCGGTCGAAGCCGCCAGCAAGCCGGCAGCCCCTCCTGCGCAAACCTTCGGGCTGCGGATCGTCATCGGCCTGGTGGGTGTCCTGCTGGCGGTGCTGGTCTCCGGCCTCAACGAGATGGTGACCAAGATCGCCCTGGCGGATATCCGCGGCGCGCTGTTCATCGGCTATGACGAAGGCACCTGGCTGGTGGCCTGCTACACCGCCACCTCGGTGGCTGCCATGGCGTTCGCGCCCTGGTGTTCGGTGACCTTTTCCCTGCGGCGCTTCACCCTCTGTGCCATCGCGCTGTTCACCCTGCTGGGGATCTTGTGTCCCTTCGCCCCCAACTACGAGAGCCTGTTGCTCCTGCGGACCCTGCAAGGCCTGGCCGGCGGCGCCTTGCCGCCGATGCTGATGACCGTGGCCCTGCGTTTCCTGCCGGCCAACATCAAGCTCTATGGCCTGGCCGGCTATGCCCTGACCGCCACCTTCGGCCCGAGCCTGGGCACGCCGCTGGCGGCGCTGTGGACCGAGTACGTGGGCTGGCGCTGGGCCTTCTGGCAAGTGGTGGTGCCGTGCCTGCTGGCCATGGCGGCGGTCGCCTACGGCCTGCCCCAGGACCCGCTGCGCCTCGAGCGTTTCAAGCAGTTCAACTGGCGAGGCCTGCTGCTGGGCTTCCCGGCGATCTGCATGCTGGTGATCGGCATCCTGCAGGGCAATCGCCTGGACTGGTTCGAGTCGCCATTGATCACCCTGTTGCTCGGAGGCGGCCTGATCCTGCTGGTGCTGTTCATGATCAATGAATGGTCGCAGCCGATTCCCTTCTTCAAGCTGCAGATGCTGGGCATCCGCAACCTGTCGTTTTCCCTGCTGACCCTGGCCGGGGTGCTGGTGGTGCTCACCGCGGTGATCATCATTCCGTCTGCCTACCTGGCCCAGGTCCAGGGCTACCGGCCGTTGCAGACGGCGCCGGTGATGCTGGTGATGGCCTTGCCGCAACTGATCGCCCTGCCGCTGGTGGCGGCCCTGTGCAACCTGCGCTGGGTCGACTGCCGCTGGGTGCTGGGGATCGGCCTGGGCATGCTGACCCTGTCGTGCCTGGGCGGTACGCACCTGACTTCGGTATGGATCCGCGACGATTTCTATGTGCTGCAACTGCTGCAGATCTTCGGCCAGCCGATGGCGGTGCTGCCCTTGCTGATGCTCGCCACCGGCAGCATCGCACCGGTGGAGGGGCCTTTCGCCTCGTCCTGGTTCAACACGGTCAAGGGCCTGGCGGCGGTGATCGCCACCGGGGTCCTGGACGTGCTGACCACCCACCGCCTGCACCTGCACTCCACCATGCTGGTGGACAGCCTGGGCAACTCGCCCCTGGTGGACGACCGGGTGCCCGGCCTGGCCGCGCGCCTGCACCAGCAGGCGGTGGTCCTGACCTCCGCCGACCTCTATTTCTGCATGGCAGGGGTGGCCGCTGCGCTGATCCTGCTGATTTTCTGGCTGCCGACGCGGATCTATCCACCGCGGGCGCCTGTTTGAACGCTGATTGATACGGAAGAATTCCCATGACTATTGCAAGCAAAGACAAGATCGCCGTCGCGGTGGCGGCGGTAGCGGCCCTCGGCGTGCTCGCCTACCTGGTGGCGCCGGGGCTGTTCGGCCGCTCCAGCGAACAGAGCACCAACGATGCCTTCATCGCCGCCGACTACACCCTGGTGGCGCCCCGCGTGGCGGGGTTCATCAAGGAGGTGCTGGTGGAAGACAACCAGCAGGTCAAGGCCGGGCAACTGTTGGCGCTGATCGATGATCGCGACCTGCGGGCCGCGGCCCAGGCGGCGGACGCCGAGACCCTGGTGGCCAAGGCGCAATTGCAGAACGCCCGGGCGACCCTGGACCGCCAGAGCTCGGTGATCGCCCAGGCCCAGGCCGCGGTGGTGGCTGCCCGGGCCGAGATGGATTTCGCCCAGCATGAACTCAATCGCTACAACCACCTGGCCGGGGTCGGCGCCGGCACCGTGCAGAACGCCCAGCAAGCACGCACCCGCATCGACCAGGCCAGCGCCCGGTTGGCGACGACCACGGCGGCCCTGGCGGCGGAACGCAAGCAGGTGGAAATCCTCACCGCCCAGCGCGATGCCGCCGAAGGTGGCCTGAAACGGGCCCAGGCGGCCCTGGAAATGGCCAGCTACGAGCTGTCCTACACCCGCATCGTCGCCCCGGTCGACGGCATGGTCGGCGAGCGCGCGGTGCGGGTCGGCGCCTACGTCACCCCCGGCAGCAAGATCCTCGCCGTGGTGCCGTTGCAGCAGGCCTATGTCGTGGCCAACTTCCAGGAAACCCAGCTCACTGCCATGCACGCCGGGCAAGTGGTCGAGGTGCGTGTCGACAGCCTCGGCGGCGAGACCCTGCATGGCCGTGTCGAAAGCCTGGCCCCGGCCACTGGCGTGACCTTCGCCGCGGTGAAGCCGGACAACGCCACGGGCAACTTCACCAAGGTGGTGCAGCGCATCCCGGTGAAGATCCTCCTGGACCCCGACCAGCCCATGGCCGAGCGCCTGCGTGTGGGCATGTCGGTGGAAGCCAGTGTCGATACCCGCAGCTCCGCCACCAGCGCCCGCGAGGTGACCCAGCGATGAGCCGCGAATACAGCAGCCACGGAGCCCGTACTCTGCTGGCGGTGAGCTTGTTGGCGCTGGCCGCGTGCACTGTCGGCCCGGATTTCCAGCGGCCCCAAGCCACCCAGCTCCAGGTCTGGCCGACGCCGGCACAGGCCGCCGACAGCCAGGCGGTGGACAGCGCCCTGCAAGAGCGCTGGTGGGAAGTGTTCGCCGATGCGCAACTGTCGGCCCTGAGCCGTCGGGCCCTGACCGACAACCTCGACCTGCAACTGGCCACCAGTCGCTTGCAGCAGAGCCGGGCAGCGCGCCAGGTGATCACCGCCCAGCGCTATCCCGGCACTGCCGCCAATGGCGGCTATGGACGCAAGCGCAACAGCAGCGAAGGCCTGAACGACCCCTCCGGGCACCAGGGCAAGTCCGACTTCAACCTCTGGGAAAGCGGCTTCTCGGCCTCCTGGGAGCTGGATCTCTGGGGTCGCGTGCGGCGCGAGACCGAGGCCGCCGATGCCAGCCTGGAGGTGGCGGAAAACGACCGGCGCGCAGTGTTGCTGTCGGTGCTGGCGGAAACCGCCCAGGACTACATCCAATTGCGCAGCGTGCAAAGCACCCGGGCCGTCACCGAGCAGAACCTGGAGGTTGCGCGCCACAGCCTGAAGCTTTCGCAATTGCGCCTGGCCGACGGGGTGGCCACCGACCTGGACGTGGCCGAGGCCGCGGCCCAGGTCGCCACCATCGAGGCGCGCCTGCCGGAGTTGCAGCAGCGCCAGGCGCAGTTGATCAATGCCCTGAGCCTGCTGTTGGGCGAGCCGCCCCAGGCCTTGCAGAAGGAGTTGGCCAGCGATGCACCAGTGCCGCAGCCACCGGTGCGGTTGGCGATCGGCCTGCCTTCGCAATTGGCCGAGCGCCGTCCAGACATCCGCCAGGCCGAGGCGCGGTTGCATGCGGCCACGGCCAGCATCGGCGTGGCCAAGGGGGATTTCTATCCGCGCATCACCCTGTCCGGCAACTTCGGCTCTCAGGCCATGCAGTTGGCGGACTTCGGCTCCTGGAACTCCCGGCAGTACAGCTTCGGCCCGCAGTTCAGCCTGCCGCTGTTCGACGGCGGTCGCCTGCGCGGCGTGCTCAAGCTGCGTGAAGCCCAGCAGCAGGAAGCGGCGGTGGCCTACCAGCAGACCGTGCTGCGGGCCTGGCATGAAATCGACGATCAGCTGACTCGCTACAACGCCAGCCAACTGCGGCGCGACAGCCTCGCCGAGGCGGTGCGGCAGAACCAGATCGCCCTGCGTACCGCGCAGCAGCAGTACATCGAGGGGGTGGTGGACTTCGTCAACGTCCTGACCGTGCAGGGCGCCTTGCTGGCCACCCAGGAACAGCTGGTGGAAAGCTCCGCCGGGGTATCCCTGGCCATGGTCGGTTTGTACAAGGCCCTGGGCGGTGGCTGGGAGTCGGTGTACCCGCTGGCTAGCCAGGGTTCTGCAGGAACACCACGTAGCCTTTGAACAAGGGGCTGTCGCGCAGCGCCTGGGGTTCCTGCCAGGCGCCACCCTGGATCAGCCCGACCTTGTAGGGCAGGCCCATGCGGTCCAGGCGCGGCAGGTAGGCGCCATAGTTGGCGATGCTGTGGCGGCCCTGGTAGGTCTGCACCACCACTTCGTCCACCACGCCCTGGAGCTGGCCGATGGTTTGCGGATCGGCGTTGCTGCCCCAGTCCATCAGGCCGGTGATGCTCAGGCGGTACTGCGCCGGCAGGCGCTGGCGCAGGTCCCGCAGGAACTGCCCGTAGCGCTCCAGGTCACGGGTGCCGCTGTCGAAGTCGATCTGGATACCCACCACCCGGGTGCCGCTGCTCTGCCAGCGCTGCACCTGGCCCAGCAACTGCTGGTAGACCTTCTCCGGCCAGGCCAGGGTGTGGGCGCGATACACCACCCACACCTGTTCCTGGCGCAGTCGCGACACCGGCAGGCCCTGGGCGATGAGCTCGACACCCCGTGCAGGCTGGCGCCGTGAACGGCTGACCTGGCCCTGGAGGATGTACAGGGTCCTGGCCTGGGCCAGCACCGGTTGGGTCTTGACGCCGCTCCACAGCCAGAAGGCATCGTGGTCGGCGGCATCCACCGCTGCGGTCGCCGGATTCGTCCAGCACAGCCACAGCGGCAGCAGGCAGCAGCCCAGGTATTTCCTCACCAGTAGTAACGCAGCGACTGGGCCCACTGGGTGTCCCCCAGCTTGGTCTTCAACTGGCGGAACCAGGCCTTGCGTACCTCTGGCTCCACGCCCTGGCCGCCACAGCGGTTGTTGCCGGAGGAGGCGTAGCAGTAGATCCCCCGGTATAGGGCGAAGGCCCGCTCATCGCGGCTGGCCTTGGGGTTGTCGATCACCTTGCGGTAGCTGTCGAGCCGCGAGTAGGTGCTGCCCGGGAACTGGTCCGGGGTGCCGCCCAGACGCTCGGCCTCGGGCTTGGTATCCAGGGGCATCTGGTCGAAGTTGTTCAGCCGTATGAACTCCGCCAGGCACAACAGGCCAGCGGGGGACTTGGGGTCTTTCTGCAAGGTCGCCGCGGTTTCGGCAATGCCCGGGCATGTGTAGTTGGCGCTCTCGCCCGCCTCGCCCTGGCCATTCCAGTTGAACACCTGCAGCGAAGGGCCGTCGGCGTAGATGTAGCCCAGGTAGTTGCCGATGTTGTCGTTGGACAGGACGCCCTTGCCCTGGCTCGTATCCAGGCCCTGGTTGACGCTGTGCAAGTCTTCGGTGAAGGCGGCGTACCGGCCACGGGTCAGGCTCTTGTACAGCAGGACGAAGTACGCGGTGTTGCGTTCCTCGAGCGAATCGGCCTGGCGAGCTTGCTGGCGCAGTAGCTCGGGCGATGCCACGTGGCGCAGGAGGATGGCGCGCACCTGGGCGGACTCGATCGGCGAGTCGGCGGCGAACACCTTGGCCAGTTCGCCGCTGCGTTCGTAGGTGTAGGCCAGGGCCAGTTCCAGTTGTTCGCGTTGCAACGGTTGCTTGGCCAGGGGCAGCAGTTGCAGCCACAGCTGCGTTGCGCCCTTCCAGTCTTGCTGGGCCTGCATGGCCAGGCCGCGCAGGGTCTGTTGGCTGAAGGCCAGGTAGTCCAGTTGGGCTGGAATCTGCGTCGGCAATTGCTTGAGCGCTGTTGCTGGCTGCTGCTCGACAAACAGGGTGAAGGCCGCTTGCAGATAGTCGTACAAGGCCGGTTGCTCGCTGAACAGGGCCTTGTGTTGCGTTAAGGTTTCGCGGGTCAGCCTGGACGATGGATCTATGCGCATATCCATCAGGTCCCGGACCGCCAGCAGCAGCGGGACCCGGATATCGGCGTCGGGATTGTCCAGTAGCTTGTAGTCGATCTCCGCCACCAGGTCGTCCTGGCGCTTGTCGTCGGAGTTGTCCGATCTCCGGGTCAGTTGCTGGCCGTAGTCATCGGCCAGGGCCCGGGTATCGCCTTGCAGCCAGTGCACACGGCGGACCAGCCCCTTGGCGGACACGGCATAGAGCCCCTGTGGATAAGTTTTCAGGTAGGCATCGAAGCCTGCCCCGGCCTGTTGCAGCGCCGACTTATCCACATGCTCCAGGTTGACCGTGCCCCATTCGTCCAGGGCGCTCTGCTGGGCCTGGTTGAGAGCGGTGCGCGCCAGCATGTAGGTGGCCGTCTCGGCCAGCCAGGGCAGGGCGTTGTCCTTGAGGCTGGTGAACCCCCTGGTCGCGTCATCGAAGTGACCGTCATAGAACTGGACGCTCGCCTGCAGATAGCTGGCCAGGTCGCGAGCCGGGGCAGAAGCCAGGTTTGCCGGCAGAAGGTCGGCCAGCGGGCTGGCTTCCCAGGAACAGGCTCCCAGCAGTCTGATCCGGGCCTGGGCCAGGGCCTGGCGGTCAGCGGGACTCAGTTGCGGGTTGTCCAGTTGAGCGACGAAGGCCAGGGCGCTGGCGTCCGAGTTGCTGCGGCAGCGGCTGCCTTCGCCCTCGATGAAGTTGTCCCCGGCGGACTTCTGGTTGTCGCGGGAGATGCCCAGGGCCTGCAGCCGGCTGTTGAGCTCGGTGGCAGCGGGAGACTGGCTTGCCTTGGCGCTGTCGCCGTCGTACTCGTCCGCCGGGTCCAGTGGCCGCAAGCGGTATGTCGGGAAGGGCACGGGGCCGAAACCCAGGCTCAGGTCATCTTTGGTCAGCGCGCGGGGCACCAGCGCCAGGCTGCCCTGGTCGGCCATCAACAGGCGCAGGTTGACCCGGCTGTCGTTGCCTGGGCTGAGGAAGGGCAGGTTGCTGCAGCCGTCCAGTCGGTGGGAGTAGAGCTTCCAGGTCGGTGCACAGAAGTCGTCGGAGCTGGCCTGGGCCTGGCCGGCACAGAGAGTGGCCAGGAGCAATGACGAGAAGAGAGCGATGCGCATGAATTGTCCCTAATTCAGGAGGCCATCAGGACAAGCCTTCAGCTGTTGATGAGTGAGGTGGACGGCCCGTTGCGCGGATTATATGGCCATCCGCCCGGTTCTGCTGTGCGCCGATCGACAGCACGGCTGCGCGCGTAGCGAAGGCGGGTGATGTATCGAGGTGCGCGCAATTGTAGGTCTCGGACAAGCCACGTCACGCTGTTCACTTAAGCAAGGTGATCCCCTGTAGGAGCAGCCGGTCGATGCTCGCTTGTTCGCGAGGATCGCTACCGGTAGCGCGTGTCTACTGGATAGGCGCAAGGCCCTGAAGTCCATCGCCGGCAAGCCTCGCTCCTACAAGCTCCTTGACTGATCGGCATTACGCACAAGCCCCGGGGGTTCTGGCCTACAATCAGCGCGTCATGGCTCCGGGCGGGAGCGCAGATCTATCGGCAGAGGGTGGTGATGGGCGTACCGAGTACCGAGCAAACGGCCAAGCAGCTGTATCGCCAGGCTGTCACGCATTCGCAGCCCCTGGCGCAATTGCTTCGTGAACCCTGGCTGGTGCCGCTGCTGTTGCTGGCCCTGGCCTTGCGTTTCTACGAGCTGACGGCGGCGGCGATCTGGGGCGACGAGGGATCCAGTGTTTTGTTGGCCCAGTTCCCGCTGGCGGGCATCTGGAGCCACGCCGCCTACGATGTCCATCCGCCGCTGTATTTCCTCCTGCTGCATGGCTGGATCGGCCTGTTCGGCGATTCGATCCTGTCGATCCGCCTGATGAGTGCGTTGCCTGGGGCGCTCGCGGTATTCCTCGGGACCTGGTTGATGCATCTGGTGGCCGGCCGGCGGGCCACGCTGCTGGCCTGCCTGCTGCTGGCGCTGCTGCCTACCGCCGTGCGCTACAGCCAGGAAGTGCGCATGTATTCGCTGCTGGGGGTGTGGCTGCTGGGAGCGACTCTGGCCCTGGTCTACTGGGTGCGGGCGCCACATCGCCGCCGCTACCTGGTGATCTACGCGTTGCTGATGGCGGCCGGTTTCTATACCCACTACTTCACGGCGTTCTGCGTGGTCTCGCACTGGCTCTACCTGGCCCTGGCCCGGCCCCAGGAAGAAACGGCCCGGCACTTCCTGCGGCGCCGGAGCTGGTGGTGGGCCAACGTCGTCATCGTGCTGCTGTTCCTGCCCTGGCTGCCGGGGCTGGTGGACCTGCTGCTGCACATGGATGAATTGAAGGCCGGCGGCGATGTCGGCTGGGAGCCACCGGTCACCCTGCGTTCATTGCCTTCGATGATCTGGCAACTGCTGGCCCAGGACGATGGTGAAGGCATGCCCTGGTGGTTGTTCGTCAGCCTGCCAGCATTGCTGGCGGCGGTGCTGGCCTACCTGCTTTGCAGCGATCGCAGCCGATCCCGCCTGGCTACCTTGTTGGTGATCTACAGCGTCTTGCCTCTTTTGCTGGTGTTCGCGGTGTCGTTCATCTCCCCGGTATTCATCGAGCGCTACCTGACGGTGCCAGCCCTCGGGCTGCCGTTGTGCCTGGCCCTGGCCATCGACCGGTTGGCGCAACGCTTCAAGATCCTGGCCGTGGCGCTGCTGCTGGTGGTGCTGGCGGTGTTCGGAGTGGGCCTGAAGAACAACTACACCGTGGATGCCGACGACCAGTTCAACAACATGGTCGAGTACATGAATCGCCATACCCTGCCTGGCGACCAGGTGGTGCTGGGCGACATGTTCTGGTACCTGACCTGGGGTTACTACGACCGCAGTCATACCGCTCCGCGGCTGTTCACGCCGCCTGGCGCGGCAGGCGTGTCGACCCGGCCCAACCGCTATGGCTTCGGCACCCTGATCGATGAAAACGCCGAGGTCAGCCTCGATCGCCTGGACGACCTGCCGCCGGGCAATGGCCGGGTCTGGCTGGTGATGAGCCGGGTCGATCCGGACGAGTTCCCAGTGATTCCAGCTCATTGGCGCAAGCTCGACCAACATGCCGGCGGCGACACCCAGGCCGTGCTCTATGAAACCTGCGGCTGGGCTTGTCCGGGGAGCTGAGCAGGCGCTCTCCCGGCCTGTGGATAACGCCGGCTCGCCGCGAGTGTCCGGGATCACCGTTGGGAAGTTGTTCCGGCACCTGGCCGCACCCGGCCTAGACTTGCATCAGGGAGTCACAGTCCTGTCCCCGTGGCCGGGGCACCGAGGTGCATCATGCGTATGGCAAGAACCGTGCAACACAGTCTGGAGCAAGCCCACTGCCAGTTCGACCTGGTAACCCATCCCCATTCGGCCAGCAGCCTGGAAACGGCTCGGGTGGCGGGAGTGCCGGCAGAGCGCCTGGCCAAGTCGGTGATCCTCGACGACCAGCACGGGCGCTACCTGATGGCGGTGCTACCGGCCAGCCGCCACCTGGACCTGGACAAGGTACGCGGCAGCGACCAGTGGCGAGTCACCCGGGAAAGCACCCTGGCGTACCTGTTCAACGACTGCGAGCGTGGCGCGGTGCCGGCCCTGGGTGAGTCTTACGGGCTGGACGTGGTCATCGACCCATTGCTGACCCGCCAGAAAGACATCTACCTGGAGGCCGGAAACCACCACAGCCTGGTGCACATGAGCATGGCCGAATACTTGCGGATGGTGCCCAATGCCGAGGTCTGCGAAGTCTGTCACTGATCAGGAGCCCTACCATGGAATCACCGACCCACAACCTGCCAGCGCTGTTCAAGCAACTGGGGCTGGCCGATGACCCGGTGAGCATCGACCGCTTCATCACCACCCATTCCCCGCTGAAACCGGAACTGCACCTGGCGGATGCGTTTTTCTGGAGCAAGAGCCAGGCGGATTTTTTACGCGATGAAATCCTCGACGATGCCGACTGGGCCGAGGTGGTGGACCAACTGGATGTGTTGTTGAGGAAGGGGCGGGGAGGTTAGCTCAGCGAGTGCGCATGGGGGGCCACAGGCGAGCGGTATGCAGGAGTGCCAGGATCCAGATTCGCTGTTGGTCGATCTGGTAGACCAGGCGATAACTGGGATGGGGTATCAGTTCACGGGTTCCGGTAACCAGCCCGATCGAGCCGGAATAAGGATTCTTGGCCAGTTGCCCCATGCACTGGCTGAAGCGGCTGTCCATTTCGATGGCCGCCCGTGGATTGTGGGCATGCAGGTAATCCCAGATATCGGCACGATCCTGTATGGCTTCGGGTGTCCAGACAATGTTCATTCTCGCTTTGCTGCCCGCGTGCGCCTGGCCGCGAACTCTGCTTCCACTTCCTCATGGCTGTGGCCCTGTCCAGCCGCCATGGATGTGCGCGCCAATTGCACTTTCTGCTGCAGGAATTCTTCATATTCGCGAGTTTCACGTTGCTTCTGAATGAACTCGCGCATCATCTCCCGCACGATCTGCGAAGCCGGGCGATGCGAGGCCTGCGCTTCGGCCATGAACTGATCACGCAATTCGGTCTCCAGCTTCATGGTGAAAATGGCGTGCTTGGACATGGGGCAAACCTCGAGAAAGTAATGAAAAAGTATATACCTTTTCTGTACTAGGCTCTTTCAGGCGTCGAACTAAGCGAATGACCCGGATATTTGTTACAAAACTTGACTGAAAATATTCGTTGATGTCATATTGATAGTTAGCAAACTATCAGTATGCGAACAGTCTTGTGCCCAATTCCCTTGAATCTCTTCACATGAACATCAGCAGTGGCATGGTGGTCGCGGCGCGGCATTGGCGTCGGATCTGCCAGAACACCCTGATCAACTTCGGGGTCTCCGAAGCCTGCGCAGTGCCCCTGTTGATGATCGGGCGGCTGGGCGAGGGCGTGCGCCAGGTCGCCGTGGCCCAGGCTGCAGGCATGGAAAGCCCGTCCCTGGTGCGCCTGCTGGACCAGCTATGCACCGCCGGTTATGTCTGCCGCAGCGAAGACCCCCATGACCGCCGGGCCAAGTGCCTGAGCCTGACCGACAGTGGTCGCGAGCTGGTGCAGGCAGTGGAGGGCGAACTGGTGCGCCTGCGTCACGAAGTCCTGGCGGGCATCAGTGCCCAGGACCTGGAAGCGGCCTTGCGGGTGATCCAGGCCTTCGAATCCGCCAACCACTCGCCGGTGCAGCCATCTTGAAAGGATTTTTTACCGGTGTGCCTCCCGCGCGGGACTGGTTCTACGGCGTGCGCACCTTCGCCGCATCGATGATCGCCCTGTACATCGCCATGCTGATGCAGATGCCCCGTCCGTATTGGGCCATGGCCACGGTGTACATCGTCTCCAGCCCGTTCGTCGGCCCTACCAGTTCCAAGGCGCTGTACCGCGCCATCGGTACCCTCCTTGGCGCCTCGGCCGCGGTGCTGTTGGTACCGATGTTCGTGCAGAGCCCCTACCTGCTGGTGGTGATCATCGCGCTGTGGACCGGCATCCTGCTGTTCCTGTCCATGCACCTGCGCACCGCCAACAACTATGCGCTGATGCTGGCCGGCTATACCTTGCCGATGATCGCCCTGCCGGTGGTGGACAACCCCCTGGCCGTGTGGGACGTGGCGGAAGCGCGAACCGAGGAAATCTTCCTCGGCATCATCTGCGCGGCGGTGGTCGGCAGCATGTTCTGGCCCCGGCGCCTGGCCCCGGTGTTCGTCGGATCGGCCGGCAAGTGGTTCGCCGATGCCGCGACCTACAGCCGGCGCTTTCTCACCCGCGATGTGCGGCCCGAGGAGGTCAGTGCCCTGCGCGCCTCGATGGTGGCGACCTTCAACACCCTGGAAATGATGATCGGCCAGTTGCCCCATGAAGGCGCGCGGCCGCAGACGGTGCGCAACACCAAGGAACTGCGTGGGCGGATGATCCACCTGCTGCCGGTGGTGGACGCCCTGGATGACGCCTTGTCTGCCCTGGAGCGCCGGGCGCCGGAGCTGGCCGAACGCTTCGCGCCCTTGCTGGCCAAGGCCGACGAGTGGCTGGAAAGTACCGCCCAGGATGCCTCGACGCAGCGCTGGCAAGCCCTGCGCGGCGAGCTCGAAGCCCTGCAGCCCGATGCCCGGGCCCTGGACGACCGGAGCCAGTTGCTGTTCTCCAATACCCTGTACCGCCTGGGCGAGTGGATCGACCTGTGGCAGGACTGCCGCAGCCTGCAGCACGCCATCCAGTGCGAAAGCCAGGACACCTGGCGCGCGGTCTACCGCCATTGGCGCCTGGGCCGGCTGACGCCCTTCCTCGATCGTGGGCTGATGCTGTACTCGGCGGGCTCCACGGTGCTGGCGATCATCGTCGCCTCGGTGCTGTGGATCCTCCTGGGCTGGACCGACGGCGGCAGCGCGGTGATCCTGGCGGCGGTGGCTTGCAGTTTTTTCGCCGCCATGGACGACCCGGCGCCGCAGATCTACCGGTTCTTCTTCTGGACCGCGCTATCAGTACTGTTCGCCAGCCTCTACCTGTTCCTGATCCTGCCCAACCTGCACGATTTCGCCATGCTGGTGCTGGTGTTCGCCGTGCCCTTCATCTGCGTCGGCACCCTGACCGTGCAGCCCAGGTTCTACCTGGGCATGCTCCTGACCATCGTCAACACCGCGTCCTTCATCAGTATCCAGGGCGCCTACGACGCCGATTTCCTGAACTTTTCCAATTCCAACCTGGCAGGCCCCATCGGCTTGCTGTTCGCCTTCATCTGGACCCTGGTCGCCCGGCCGTTCGGTTCGGAACTGGCGGCCAAGCGCCTGACCCGCTTCAGCTGGCGCGACATCGTCAGCCTCTCGGAGCCTGCGACCCTTGCCGAGCACCGGCACATGGGCGCGCAAATGCTCGACCGGCTGATGCAGCACCTGCCGCGCCTGGCCATGACCGGCCAGGACACCGGCATCGCCCTGCGCGAACTGCGGGTGGCGCTCAACGTGCTGGATCTGCTGGCCTATGCGCCCCGGGTCCAGGGCGTGGCCCAGGGCCTGTTGCGCCAGGTGGTGGCCGAGGTGGGCGAGTACTTCAAGGCCTGCCTCAAGGCCGGTGAGCGCCTCGAGGCGCCGAGCCCATTGCTGATGACCCTGGACCGCACCCGCCGGGCCCTGGACAGCCAGCGCCTGCAAGGCGACGACGAAACCCGCCGGCACCTGCTGCACGCCCTCAGTGGCCTGCGCCTGGCGCTGTTGCCGGGCGTCGAGTTCGTGGCCTCGGGCGAACATGAAGCACCCCTTCCCCCTGGCATCGATGGAGCGCCCCTATGATCGGTGATCTGGATATCAGCGGGGTGTTCCTGCCCACGCTGCTGGTGCTGATGGGCATCACCTATGGCGTGTACCTGCTGGTGCACGGATTGCTGACACGCCTGCATTTCTATCGCCTGGTCTGGCACCGGGCACTGTTCAACGTGGGTCTCTACGCCTTGTTGCTAGGCGTCGTCGACTCTCTCAGCCGATACCTGATGACATGAAAAAACCTTTATTGACCATCGGTCGTGTGGTCCTGACGTTATTGGTGGTGACCTTCGCGGTCGTGGTGGTCTGGCGCATGGTGATGTACTACATGTTCGCGCCCTGGACCCGGGACGGGCATATCCGTGCCGATATCGTGCAGATCGCTCCGGATGTCTCCGGGCTGATCCAGCAGGTAGAGGTCAAGGACAACCAGCTGGTCAAGCGTGGCCAGGTGCTGTTCAGCATCGACCAGGACCGCTTCCACCTGGCCCTGCGCCAGGCCCGGGCGAACCTGGCCGACCGCCAGGAAACCCTGGCCCAGGCCCAGCGCGAGGCCAAGCGCAACCGCGGCCTGGGCAACCTGGTGCCGCGCGAGCAACTGGAAGAGAGCCAATCCCGCGAGGCCCGGGCCCAGTCGGCCCTGGCCGAGGCCCAGGTGGCGGTGGACAGTGCCCAGCTCAACCTCGACCGCTCGGTGGTGCGCAGCCCGGTGGATGGCTACGTCAACGACCGCGCGCCACGGCCCCAGGAATTCGTCACTGCCGGGCGCCCGGTGCTGTCGGTGGTGGACAGCAATTCCTTCCATATCGACGGCTACTTCGAGGAAACCAAGCTCGACGGCATCCATATCGGCCAGGCCGTGGATATCCGCGTGGTGGGCGACCGTGCGCGCCTGCGCGGGCATGTGGAGAGCATCGTCGCCGGGATCGAGGACCGTGACCGCAGCAGCGGCAGCAACCTGCTGCCCAACGTCAACCCGGCTTTCAGCTGGGTGCGCCTGGCCCAGCGGATCCCGGTGCGTATCGCCTTCGACGATGTGCCGGCGGACTTTCGCATGATCGCCGGGCGCACTGCCACGGTGTCGATCATCGATGACCAGCCGCGGCAGGAGCCCGGGCAATGAACCACGGCGCGCGTTTGGCCCTGCTCGGGTTCGGCTTGCTGCTCTCGGCCTGCCAGGTCGGGCCGGATTACCAGTTGCCCAAGGATGCGGCGCTGCAACGCCCGGACCTGCAAGGCGAGTTGGCGGGCAAGGGCGCCAATGTGGTCTCGGCCCCGGTGCCCGGCGATTGGTGGCGCCTGTACCACGACCCGCGCCTGGACCAGTTGGTGCAGCAGGCCCTGGCTTCCAGCACCGATTTGCGCGTAGCGGCGGCCAACCTGGCCCGGGCTCGGGCCCAGGTGGACGAAGCCCAGGCCGCTGGTGGCTGGGGCGGTGGGGTCAAGGCCGGGGTCGAGCGCTTGCAGGAGTCCGGCGAGGCCTTTCTGCTGCCGGAGAAAGTGCCGGTGGCCAACGTCGGCAACCTGTCCATCAGCACCTCCTACCAGTTCGACCTGTTCGGCACCCTGCAGCGCGGCATCGAGGCGGCCAAGGCCAATGCCGATGCGACCCAGGCCGCAGCGGACATCGCCCGCATCACCCTGGTGGCGGATGTGGTGCGGGCCTACACCCAGGTCTGCGCGGCCAACGAAGAACGGGAAATCGCCGAGCACTCCCTGGGCCTGCAAGCCCAGAGCACCGAACTGACCCAGCGCCTGCGCGATGCCGGGCGTGGCGATGAAACCCAGGTCACCCGCTCCCAGACCCAGTTCAAGTCCTTGCGGGCCGAGTTGCCGCGCTACGAAGCGGCGCGCCAGTCGGGGCTGTTCCGCCTGTCGATGCTGCTGGCCAGGCCGGTGGACCAGTTGCCGGCCGGCACCGCCAGCTGCGCCGAGCTGCCGCATATCGCTCAGCTGTTGCCGGTGGGCGATGGCGCTGCGCTGCTCAAGCGCCGTCCCGATGTACGCCAGGCCGAACGTCACCTGGCGGCGGCCACCGCGCAGATCGGCGTCGCCACCGGGGCCCTGTACCCGGACATCAGCATCGGTGCCACCGTGGGCACCGTGGGTATCCTCGATAACCTGGGCAAGGCTTCCACCAATCGCTGGGGTTTCGGCCCGGTGATCAGCTGGACGGTGCCGGCCAACGGTGCCCGTGAGCGCATCCGCGAAGCCGAGGCGACGAGCCAGGCGGCCCTGGCGCATTTTGACGGGGTGGTGCTCAACGCCATTCGCGAAACCCAGACCGGCCTGGCCCAGTACAGTGCCCAGCTGCAACGGCGCGATGCCCTGGCCGACGCCGAGCAGTCGGCACAGGTGGCGGCGGACCAGACCCACCGCTTCTTCCAGGCCGGACGGGCGTCGTTCCTCGCCGACTTGCAGGCCACTCGTACCTACACCGACATGCGCGCCCAGCTGGCGGCGGCCAACACCCAGGTAGCGATGAGCCAGATCGACTTGTTCCTGGCCCTGGGTGGCGGTTGGGAAAGCGGACGAACGCAAGCTCCGCCAGCCACGAAACCCTGAGGCCGTTGCTATGCTTTGATCAGTTGGCAAGACGCCGAGTGCCGGGCGCCTTGCCATGATCAAAGCGTGATGGCCATGGGGATTCCAATAATGAAAAACCCTTATGCTCCGGGCTTCTGGTGCGCGCTCTGCGCCCTGATACTGATGTCTGCCACCTACTTCTACGGGGTCATGCTGGCCCACCAGATCGACAAGGCCATGGTGTTTCTCGACAGCGTCAGCGCCTTGATCGCGGTGATGGCCATCGGCGTGGTGGCGTGGTCTTCGTTCCAGGGCCAGAAAATCAAGAAGAGGCAGCTCGAGCAGAGCAAGACCCTGGTGGCCATCTGGGACACCAAGGTGGCCCTGCGCCGGGTCGAAACCGTTTTCGACCGATACTTCTGGGGCAGCTACTGGCAGCCCGGGCGGACCTTCGCCGAGGTCATGGGCGAACTCACCGGCACCCCGCTGGAAAAAAGCCTGGAGGCGCTGAAGGCGCAGTGCATGCGGCTCGACAAGCAGGCCGACGACGGCCACCACTGGCTGAGCAATGCCCGGGAGCTGTCGGATGTCGCCACGGCCATGGCCCGCGAGCGCTACCAACTGGATTTCTGCGACCCCCGCGGCGAGTCCCGAGGCAACAGCGCGGTGATCGATCGCGACTTCGAAGTGCTGGTCTACACCTGGAGCGCTCGGCTCAAGAGCTTCGACCATCAGCTCGATGCCCTCGAGCTCGAATTTTCCTAACGACAGGCGGCAAGCCGCAAGCCACAAGCCAGCAGGCCCCTGCCTTTCGCTTTTGCTTGGAGCTTGCGGCTTGGCGCTTGCAGCTGCGCCACTGTTGCACTCCGCCCCATCGCCAATGCTAATCTGCGCCGGTTTCACGCGGAGTCGAGCCGCGACCCATCATGGGTTCAGGGAAGACCAGCACACTTTCAAACTATGGATATCGATCGGGTCAAACATGAATAAGTCAGCAGGCGTACTGTTAGGAATCGTCGTCGCAGTGGGTGCAATCAGTGCCGGCGGCGCCTGGTACACCGGCACCAAGCTGGAAGGGGTTCTGCAGCAGCAGATCGTGGAGAGCAACAAGGAGCTGCAGGCAGCGCTGATCGGCTACGACGCCACGGCGACCCTGGAACTGGTGTCCCTGGAGCGCGGTGTGTTCAGCAGCAACGCCCGCTATCGCTTGAAGGGCCAGGGCGATGTGTTTCACGGTGACCTGGAACTGCTGATCGCCGACCACATCGAGCACGGCCCGCTGCCGTTCTCGCGTCTGGTTCGCTTCAAGTGGCTACCCGTCATGGCTTCCAGTCATTACGAGCTGGTGAACAACTCCCAGACCGACAAATGGTTTGCGGCCACCAAGGGCGCTGCACCGTTCAGCGGCGTGGTCAATGTCGGCTATGACCTGTCCGCCGAGGGCACCCTGGATTTCGCTCCGATGGAACTGGCCCTGGATGAGCTGAACAACCTCAAGTTCTCTGGCCTGAACGCCATCTTCAGCGTCAGCGAGAATCGCCGCAAGGCCAAGGTCGACGGCTATATGGACAGCCTGGACCTGTTCCTCAGCTCGCCGGACAAAGCTCCGCTCAAGATGGAAATCAAAGGCTTGACCCTGGCCAGCAACCTGCACAAGAGCAGCTTCGACTACTACCTGGGCCAGAACACCCTGGAGCTCAGCGGCCTGAAGGCTACCTTCGGCGACAAGCAGTCGGTACTGACCCTGAAGAACTTCGAACAGAAGACATCCACTGAAGAAACCGGCAGCAACGTGGCCGGTCGCGCGGATTACCGTGTGGGCGAGATTGTCTTCGATGGCAAGGCCGTGGGTTCCGCCGAGATGCTCTGGAGCATGAAGGACCTGGATAGCCAGGGCATGCTGGAGCTGGTCCAGGTCTATCAGAACGTCTTGCAGCCGTACCAAAAAACTGCCGCCGAGGCCTCGGCCAAGGGCGAAGAGGCACCTGAGCTGCAAATGAGCGAAGCCGAGGAGGCCAAGGTCCGTGCGGCGGTGAACAAGGTCCTGGCCGCCAAGCCACAGATCGCCCTGGAAAGCCTGGCGCTCAAGACCGGCAACGGCGAAAGCCGCTTCAGTCTGGGCCTGAACCTGGCCAAGCCGCAGAGCCTGGAACTGCCCACTGCAGAACTGGGCAAGCAACTGATCAGCCAGCTCGACGCCAAGCTGTCGCTGTCCAAGCCGATGGTGGCGGACCTGGCCGCATTGCAGGCCCAGGCCGAAGGCATGACCGACGCCAAGCAGATCGCCGAACAGGGCGCGGCGACCGCAGAAATGCTCAGCGCCATGGCCGTTGCCACCCAGCTGGCGAAGCTGGACGGCAACAACGTGGTTTCGGCGCTGCACTACGCCAACAACGAAGTGAACTTCAACGGCCAGAAGATGACGGTCGAGCAGTTCATCGGCTTCGTCATGAGCAAGGTGGCTGGCGCCGGCGCACAGCAATAAGCGACCGCCGCTCGATCGCCATTGGCGATCGGTTGCATCACCCTCGACGCCCGGTGCCGTGGATGCCACAGCCCGGGCGTCGTGCTGTCCAAGGCCCCGGTGCACGGGGCCTTGGGGACGTTTTGCCGATCTGATTCTGAATAATTATTGCGTTGCAATTTCTGAACTAACCTACGTGGAAGACTTCTCCCGGAAAGCTTCGCCGGGTCGCTTGGTCCCGGTCGCCGGGGCGTACAGGCGTGGACGCGGCACTCCGGCCAGCCATGTAAAGGTGCTGACGAAATGCAATGCACTGTTCATCCTGCTCGCCGCTTTGGCCTGCGCCCGTTGTTTCGTCTGGCACTGTGCAGCCAACTGTTGTTGCCCGGGCTGGCGTTCGCCGACGCCGCCTATGACCAACTGATCATCCAGGCCCGGGCGGGCAGTTATGCCCCGGCCCTGAGCCACTTGCGCCAGGTACCGGCCAACCAGTTGACCAACGGGCTGGTCAGCGACCATTTGCAGATCGCCAGCTGGGCCGGGCTGGATAGTGAAGTGGTGAATGTCTACGAGACCCAGGGGCGCAATCGCGTGCTGCCGGTGCAGGCCCTGACCGCCACCGCCCGGGCCTATCGCAACCTCAAGCAATGGGACAACGCCACCCGGCTCTATCGCCAGGCGCTGGAGCGCAACCCCAAGAACCCCGACCTGCAACTGGGCCTGGCCCTGACCCAGGCCGACGCTGGCCAGCCCGCTGAAGCCGTGGTCCGGGCCCGGGCGCTGGTCGCCGCCAAGCCGGATGATCCGAATCGGCGCCTGGCCCTGGGCTACGCCCTGACCCGGGCCAACCAGCCCCAGGATGCCCTGGTGGAATACGACCAGGCCTTCGTGCGTGCCGGCGAGCGGCCCGACGTACTGCGCGAGTACATCTATGCCCTGCAACGCGCCCGCCTGCCGGAGCCGGCCGTGCGCCTGGCGCACCAGCATCCGGGGTTGATCGATCCGGTCATCCAGCGACGCATGGAAGCCGACCTGGCTGCCGAGCGGGTGCGCCTGTCGGAGCTGGCCAGCCGCAGCGAGAAGGAACGCTTCGTGGTGGCCGATCGCGCCCTGGCCGACTACGACGCGCTGTTCGCCGCCTGGGGCAACGATCCCAAGGCCCAGGACGACGTGACCCGCTGGCGCATCGACCGCCTGGGGGCGCTCAAGTCCCGGGCGCGTACCGCCGAGGTGATCAGCGAGTACGAGCAGCTGACCGCCGCCGGCGTTGCCATCCCTACCTACGCCCTGCGCTGGGTCGCCTCGGCCTACCTCGACCAGCGCCAGCCGGAGGTCTCCGCCGACCTGTACCGCAAGGTCCTGAGCGCGCCGGATGCCGACCGGGGCAACCGCGTCGAAGACACCACCGGCCTGTACTACTCGCTGCTGGAAAGCGAGCAACCCGAGGCGGCGCTGAAAGTGGCCACCGACCTGGCCAACAGCGAACCCCAGCGCATCCAGCTGGTGGGGCAGACGGTGGGCGATCCCAACGACGATTGGCTGGACGCGCAATTGCTGGCGGCCCAGGCCGGCACCTACGGCAATAACCTGCCTGACAGCGAGCAGCGCCTGGACGACCTGGCCACCAAGGCCCCGGGCGACGTCAATGTGCGCCTGGCCCAGGCCAACCTGTACCTGGCCCGGGAGTGGCCGCGCCGCTCCGAATACCTGCTCAAGGAGGTCGAAAGCGTGGCGCCGCGCGACGTCGCCCTGGAGGTCGCCCAGGGACACACCGCCCAGGACCTGCAGGAATGGCGGCAGATGGATGCCCTGACCGACGATGTGGTCGCGCGCTATCCGGAGAACCGCGCGGTGCAGCGCCTGGCCCGGGAGCGTGAGGTCCACGACATGGCCGAGCTGCGGGTCTCGACCTATGGCGGCAAGAGCAATGGCGGTGGCAACAACGGCGCCGGAGCGGTCTCCGGGAGCCGCGATTTCGGCATCGAGAGCCGGCTCTACAGCCCGCCCATCGATGAAGACTGGCGCGTGTTCGCTGGCGTCGGCTACGCCATGGGCGACTTCCAGGAGGGCAAGGGCAACCACCGCTGGCAACTGCTGGGCGTGGAACGGCGCACCCGCGACATGACCCTGGAGGCCGAGGTCTCCAACCACTCCTACGGCTACGGCAATAAGACCGGCGCCCGCATAGCCCTGGCCCGGGACATCGACGACCATTGGCAGTACGGCGGCAGCCTTGACTACCTCACCGCCGCGACGCCGCTGCGGGCCCTCAAGAACGACATCAGCGCCAATGGCGGCAGCGCTTTCCTGCGCTGGCGCGCCAATGAAAGCCGGGAGTGGAAACTGTCCCTGAGCCCCTCGCACTTCAGTGATGGCAACAACCGTTTCGAAGCCCTGCTCACCGGCCGCGAAGGGGTGTACCGCTCTCCCGAAGTCCAGGTCGACCTGGGCCTGGAGGTCGGTACCAGCCACAACACCCGGGACGACGCGCCGTACTTCAATCCCAAGTCCGACTTCAGCGTCCTGCCGACGGTGAACGTCAACCATGTGCTCTACCACCGCTACGAAACCTCCTGGAGCCAGCAGTTCCAGTTCGGCGTCGGCACCTACAGCCAGCGCGACTATTCCACCGGCGGTGTCGGCCTGGTCAGCTACGGCCAGCGCTATAGCTGGAACGACGTGTTCGATATCGGCGCGGTGCTGAGCGTGATCAACCGACCCTACGACGGCGAGCGGGAAACCGACTTGCGCCTGGCCGTGGACCTTACCTATCGCTTCTAGAGGACGGTGACGATGAGCCTGATCGAGCGTTGCATCCTCTTGCTGGGCGCGCTGCTGCTCAGTGCTTGTTCCCAGCCTGCCGCGGACTTCGTCGCCCCGGCGCAACGGCCGCTGCCGAACAACGAAGCGCCCTGGCCGAAGAACCACGTGCTGGGCATCGCCTACCACGATATCGAGGATCGCAACCCGGACCAGCGCGTGGTGGCGGTGCGCACCGACCGTATGCTCCAGCAACTGGCCTGGCTGCGCGAGAACGGCTACAAGCCGGTCACCGTGGACCAGATCCTGGCGGCCCGTCGGGGCGGTCCGGACTTGCCGGCCAAGGCCATCCTGCTGAGTTTCGACGACGGTTACTCAAGCTTCTATACCCGGGTCATGCCGGTGCTGCGCAGTTATCGCTGGCCGGCCCTCCTGGCCCCGGTGGGCACCTGGATCGACACCCCGGCCGACCAGCCGGTGAACTTCGCCGGCGACCTGCGGCCGCGCTCGCAATTCTTGACCTGGGCGCAGATCCGCGAGATATCCCGTTCCGGCCTGGTGGAGATCGCCGCCCACACCGACAGCAGTCACCTGGGCATCCTCGGTAACCCCCAGGGCAACATGCAGCCTGCCGCGGCGACCCGGCGCTACGACCCGCGCACCGGGCGCTATGAAAGCGAGGCGCAGTTCCAGGCGCGCATGCGCAAGGATGTGAGCACCATCTCGGACAAGATCCAGGCGGCTACCGGCTATCGTCCGCGGGTCTGGGTCTGGCCCTATGGCACGGCCGATGGCTCGACGCTGCAGGTGGTCGATGGCCAGGGTTTCAAGCTGGCCCTGACCCTGGACGATGGCCTGGACAGCCTCGACAACCTGATGAGCAGCCCGCGTTTCCTGGTGGTCTCGGACCCTGACGGCATGCACTTCTCCAACAGCATCGTCGGCACCGAGACCATGGCGCCCATGCGCGTGGTGCACGTGGACCTGGACAACGTCTACGACCCGGACCCCAAGCAGCAGGAGATCAACCTCGGCAAGCTGGTGCAGCGCATGGCCGACCTGGGGGCCAATACCGTGTTTCTCCAGGCCTTCGCCGATCCCAAGGGCGACGGGCTGGTGCAGTCGCTGTACTTCCCCAATCGCCACTTGCCGATGCGTGCCGACCTGTTCGACCGGGTTGCCTGGCAACTGCGCACCCGCTCCCACGTCAAGGTCTATGCCTGGATGCCGGTGCTCAGTTTCGACCTGGATGCCAGGCTGCCCCGGGTCACGCGCTGGGATCCGCAAACCGGCCAGGTGGCGGTCGATCCGAAGCAATACCGGCGCCTGTCGCCTTTCGATCCGCAGGTCCGCCGCCTGATCGGCGACCTGTACGAGGATGTGGCGCGCATGACCTCGGTGGACGGCATCCTGTTCCATGACGACGCTGTGCTCTCGGATTTCGAGGACGCCAGCCCCGAAGCCTTGCGTGCCTATGCCGCCCAGGGGCTGCCGGGCTCCATCGCCGGGCTGCGCGACGACCCCGCCGCGTTGCAACGCTGGACCCGCTTCAAGAGCCGTTACCTGATCGACTTCACCCATGAACTGACGGCCAAGGTCCGGGCGATCCGTGGGCCCCAGGTGCAGACCGCGCGCAACCTGTTCGCCGAGCCGATCATCAATCCCCAGAGCGAAACCTGGTTCGCCCAGAACCTCGACGATTTCCTCGCCAGCTATGACTGGACCGCGCCCATGGCCATGCCGCTGATGGAAGGGCAAAGCCCACGGCACTCCGGGCCCTGGCTGGAAGCCCTGGTGGATCAGGTGCGCACACGCCCCGGTGCCTTGCAGCGCACGGTATTCGAACTCCAGGCCCGGGACTGGACCCAGAAGCCCGCCAGCGATTTACCGGCCGGGCAGATGGCCGACTGGATGGGCCGGCTCAAGCGCCAGGGTGCCATCAACTTCGGTTACTACCCGGACAACTTCCTCGAGAACTCACCGGACCTGAAGACCTTGCGGCCCGCGCTCTCCAACAAATGGAGTCCATGAATCATGATGGATCGTATCTTCGCTGTGGTGGTCCTGGCGCTGGTCATGGGCGTGCCCCTGGGCCTGATCTTCGTGGTGACTGGCGAATTCCTCATGGATTTCGTCTTCTACTACCCATTGTTCATGTCGGCCCTGTGGATCGCCGGGGGCCTGTATTTCTGGCTGCACTGGGAGCGGCACTGGCCGTGGGACGACGACACCTTGCCGCCACCGCTGGCCGGCGAGCCGCTGATCAGCATCCTCATCCCTTGCTACAACGAGGGGGATAACGTCGCCGATACCATCCAGGCGGCCCTGGCCCAGCACTATCCGAACATCGAAGTGATCGCCATCAACGATGGCTCCAAGGACAACACCGGGCAGATCCTCGACCAGTTGGCCGTCCTCGACCCCCGCCTGCGGGTGCTGCACCTGGCGCAGAATCAGGGCAAGGCGGTGGCCCTGCGCATGGGCGCGGTGGCGGCCCATAGCGAATACCTGGTGTGCATCGACGGCGATGCGTTGCTGGCGCCCAACACGGCGGCCTACCTGGTGGCGCCGATGCTGGATAACCCGCGCCTGGGCGCGGTGACCGGCAACCCGCGCATTCGCACCCGTTCGACCCTGGTGGGCCGGGTGCAGGTGGGCGAGTTCTCCTCGATCATCGGCCTGATCAAGCGTACCCAGCGGGTGTTCGGTAAGGTCTTCACCGTCTCCGGGGTGATCGTCGCCTTCCGCCGCACGGCGCTGCATCGGGTGGGCTACTGGAGCCCGGACATGATCACCGAGGACATCGACGTCAGCTGGAAGCTGCAACTGGACCATTGGTACGTGTTCTTCGAGCCCCGGGCGCTGTGCTGGATCCTGATGCCCGAAACCCTGCGCGGCTTGTGGAGACAGCGGCTGCGCTGGGCCCAGGGTGGCGCCGAGGTGCTGTTCAAGAACATCCGTGGCATCTGGGAATGGCGGCATCGCTATCTGTGGACCCTGTTGTTCGACTATTGCCTGTCCACCGGCTGGGCCTTCACCTTCCTGCTGTCGGTGATCTTCTGGGCCCTGGGCAAGTTCATCGTCATGCCCGAGGCCATAGCGGTGCACAGCATCGTGCCGCCGGCCTTCACCGGCCTGGTGCTAGCGATGGTCTGCCTGGCCCAGTTCGCGGTGAGCATCCTGATCGACCGCCGCTACGAGAAGGACCTGTGGAAAACCATGTTCTGGGTGGTCTGGTACCCACTGGCGTTCTGGTTCATCAGCCTGTTCACCACCCTGGTGAGCTTTCCCAAGGTGTTGTTCAGCGAGCACCGCAAGCGCGCGCGTTGGATCAGCCCGGACCGAGGGATCAAGCCCATCGATGACAAAGAGGAGGCGCGCTGATGAAAATCATCCGTACCCGCCAGCGCCCCTTTCTGGTGATAGTCGATGTCTTCTTCACCCTGTTGGCCTGGGCCGCGCTCTTCTACTTGCTGGTCCGGGGTCTCTGGCCGCTGCTCTATACCCACGAAGGGCCCAGGTTCGAGGCCGGTGTACTCGATGCCCTGACCACCTTGCAGTTCTATGGGTTGGTGGCGGTGATCAACGCGGTGCTGCTGATCTCCTGGGCCCGCTATCGCCAGCGGCGCAATCGCAAGTACCCGCCACGCCTGCCGGCGCCGGCGGTGGACGACAAGCGCCTGAGCGAGACCTTCAAGATCAGCGACGAGACCTTCGCCCAGATGCGCCAGCCCGGCAGCCTGGTCGTGCACAACGATGCGGAGGGCGGCATCAGCCATGTCACCACCCAGTTCTACCGCATCCAGCCCGAGGACCAGCCTCACCCGCCCCTGGTAGCGGAGCCACCACCACGGGTGATCCACCTGCGCTCGGAGGGGGATGAGGGCAAGACCTAGCGCGATGACCATGACCGAAGCACCAGCATGGCTGGTTTGAAATGAGTAACCCGGGCTTTGAGGCCCGGGTTTTTTATTACCGTTCGTTGGCAATATGAAGTGTGCAATGAGAAATTTATAATTTCTTTTTATATCAACTAGTTAGTTTGATTTATAGGAAATTTCCGAAATTCCGTAAATTATTGACGCCATGGGTGACTGCTGACTTTTTGCCCGGATATGCTCTGCAGCGCTGTTCGGCAACTTGTACGCCAGCGTTTCAAGCAACCTGGCAGTACCTGTGCCTGAAACCGAAATGCCGTTGTTAATGCAGCGCATTTTTTGCGGGCAACCCCCCTGGATCAAAGGGGTTGCCGGTGTTTTGCAGGGCTGGCGCGAATAGCGGATAACACTTTGATATATATGTTTTTTTCATGTTCATGGTGACTATTTAGTGAGGTTGTAGCTTCGTTGAATAGTCCTAAATTTCATACATGAGATAGGATTCGACGATGGCAGTGGTGGCCGACCTAGCAAGATGAATTTGAAGGGTCTATTCGATTTTTTATAATTATATGCTGTGGTAATCAATGGAGATTTTAAGCAAAGAGTGCATTGCAAGTGTCACGCTGTATGATCTTTGCGTCTCTGAGGGCGAATTAATGGTTTTTGCAGATAGCATAGCGATGGTAATGAAAAATTTTAGTGACTCTGAGATTGAACAAAATACAGTTTGCGAGTCTAGAGAAGAGCTTTCTTATTATCTTGATGAACTTAAAGGGCTACTTAAAGGTATGGTTCGGCAAGAGTACCTGCCAGAAAGATTTAAGGATGACTCGTAAGTTTAGGGAAAATTGAAACGAGACCAATTGCAATAGTGGTGGCGACGTAGTTATCGGGTGCGTAGGAGACGAGCAAACGTTGCTTCGGTCGCCGATGCCGATAAGGTCAAGAACAAGGAAGTCGATTTGTCCAGGCTCTCGGCGGAGGAGCAATGGCAGCGCTGGCCACGGTTCTGCTGTATCAAGCATCGACGCCTGACAATCAGGAAAGAATGCGTGGCGCAGCCAATTCGATGGTCGAGAGCGCCAAAAGCGCAGGCGGTACAGCGAAAGGAGAGATAGAGCGGCAGCTGAAGATCTCAATAGGCCTCTGGGAAGTGGTAACCCTAACGGCGTTCCCAATTCACCTGCTTGATGATGAAAACAGAAAGCTGGTCAATCCGATTGTTGATGCGTCAGGCAGGAATCCCACCAGTGGCGGCTATGCTGAAGGTGGCGCGCCAAGCGGTTTACGCAGCAGGGCCCGCCATGGGGTATTCGCGCTCCTGGGGTAGCAGGCGCCGCGCCTCTTCCAGGTCGCCAGCCAGCACCCGCTCATGGATGCGATGCGCCAGCGGCGTGACGTCGCTGATGCGCTGGATCCACTGGTTCACGTACAAGCCCACTGCTTCCTGGCCAAGGCCGATCTGGATGGCCCGGTGTTCCTGGGGCCGCAGGTGCAGGTCGCGTTCCGGGTCCCACTGGATGCGCACCGGCGACTGGTCTTTCAACTGCAACCATTGCTCCTTGCTCATCCCCTCCTCGGCGTGGCTCGGGCAGCTGTGGGCCAGGGCCCATTCGAAGCCTTCGCGGCTGATGTCGATGGCCAGGATGCGGCTCTGCCCAGCGTCTTTGAAGCCCCAGCCGGCGCGATACATCATCCAGAGGAAGGAGGGCTTTATCCAGGTCATGCGCTCCATCTTGAACGGTGGCGAGACGAAGGTGCCATGGGCCAGCGCCGCATCGGCAATGCTTGCCGAGTAGGCCTGGTAGACGCGCAGGGTGCTGGCGTCGTAGACCGCCCGGATCTGGCGCAGAGGGATGTTGTCGGCCGTTGCAGGCATGGTGTTTCCTTGTGAAAACGGGCGGCTGAGTGGCCGCCCATGATGCGCCTGGTGCGCTGCGCCATGCACTGTTGCGCGGTATTTGTGTGCTGATGCAGCAGGCGCAAGGGTATTCAGCGGGAATGCTGTACCGAAAGAATGTCGCCGGTCGCCGCATCGATATCCACCCTGAACATCGCCTGGTCGCGTTGTCGGCTGAACATGCAGGTGAAGACGCTGGGCGAATCCTGCGGGAACTGTTCGAACCAGCTGTAGACCCCGGTCTCGAGCTGGCCATCGATCAGCAACTGGTCGGTAATCCGGATCTGTTGCTGGCGGTCGCCGGAGACCACGTAGAGGGTCGCGGCTATGCCCGTGTCGTCATCGTTCCACAGGATGGCGAGGTGTTGCCGATCCGGTACCACGATCGCCAGCAGGCCGCGGCTGTTGACCACGCTAAGGAGCTGTTCCTGCCAGCGCCAGCGTGCCTCGACGACCAGGCAAGGAGACCACCCGAGGGCGATCATCCGGTCCACTGTCATGTTTTCGTCGATGACCTTGCCGTCTTCCCGGATGCGTTCGAAATCACTGATCACAATTTTCACTCCACAGGCAGCACTTCAGGCGTGCCGACTATTTTCAGAAACCTCTCGTCGAGGAACTCCACTTGCCTCACCCCGCCCTTGTAGTTCTCCAGCGGACCGGTGATGCCACTGTGAATCTTTTGCGGGGCGGTGGTTTCGACGGTGATCACATGGGACACATCTGTCTTGAACCGATCGAGGATCACCAGTTTATCCCGGGCATAGGCCTGGTTGGGAATCGCATCGGGGGTGGCGAAGCCGCCGAAGGCCTTTTTGCCCTGCATGATGGCTTCGGCCTGGCCCTTGGCGACCACCATCTGGTATTGCGTTCCCGGTGGCACTATCTCGGTCTTGACCTGGGTTCCTTCCAGCCATGCTGGCAAGTCGCCCTTGGCGATCATCACCTTGTTGACCTCCGCGGCCGTGCGCACTTCCAGTACCTGTGACTGGTTGGCCAGGCGCGCGGCGTTGCGCTCCGCGCTCATCTTGGCCATTTTCGGCCCGGCGCCGAGCAGTGCCAGGCCGGCGATGCCCTGCAGCAGGTCACGGTAGCCCGGGCCGAGCCGATCGCCGATCTGTCCGAGCAATTCCATGCCGCCATAGATTGCAGCTCCCACCGCCACAGTGGTCAACAGGGCTGCCACGCCGGCCATGGCCGCCAGCACCAGGGCTCCTGCGGCAGCGACCAGGCCCAATGCCTCCAGGCCGGTATGCAGCCAACCCTCGATATCCAGCACGAACTCCACCCGCAGCGTCGGGCCGCCGATGAATGTGTTCTGGCTACCGGACTTGATGTGCGCCCCGCAGGTCATCTTGCTGGTCAGGCGCGCCGCCGGCTTGCCGTTGATGTACACGGTGGCGCTGCCTTCGGCGATGGTGACCGGGAACGGCCAGGGCGGATGCCCCAGGGGAAAGCCGGTACAGGAACTCGATACATCCTCACCGGCCCGCATGGCGTTGCGCAGGTTGACGAAGACGTTGGGGCTGCCTCTTATGAGCTCGCCGGTGGTTGGCTCGGGCAAATCGAAGATGGTCGACAGGCCTTTCACCAGCTGGAACATAGACAGGCCGCCAGCGGCGACCGAGCCCGCCAGGATCACCACCGCCAGGCCGCCTGTTGCGGCAGTTGCCGCGACGATGGCTGCACCGATGAGAGCCCCGGCGACCGCGCCGGCGATCATCGCCGCAACTCCGAATCCATGGGCGATTTCATCGCCAAACCGCGCTGCGGCCTGTACATCCATGCTGAGACTCCGCCCTGGGTGCGCCAAGCACCTTTTTGAGCTACTGATTGTCGTGAGCGGCGGATTATCGAAG
Organism: Pseudomonas sp. CMR5c; assembly: GCF_003850545.1. Taxonomy (NCBI): domain Bacteria; kingdom Pseudomonadati; phylum Pseudomonadota; class Gammaproteobacteria; order Pseudomonadales; family Pseudomonadaceae; genus Pseudomonas; species Pseudomonas sp. CMR5c. Next base: position 188,038 of record NZ_CP027705.1, read on the forward strand.
AGCGACCCGGGGGCAGCAAGTCCTGGAAGTTACCCGGCATTCGCCAATGCCGGACACCGTCACACCGGCCAGGGCTCGCCGGGTGGGCAAGGCGTGCCAGCGAGCCAATGTCACAAGCCGCAGCAGGGGGGCGGAAGATTCACGCCAATGATGCAACCCTGTTCGAAGAGCCCTCAGCGCCTGATTGCTGGCTTGAACTCAGTGTTCTGAATGGTCGTGGCTGGAAAATTCCACTTTTTTTTAATTTACAACCACCCCTGCGCTCAAGCTCAATCTCCCACCGCGCCTTGCGTGAAGGGGCGCATTCATTCAAGCCGGCTATAGTCTGGTGCTCACCCCGTTTCCATCCGCAAAAAGGTGCTTTCGTATGTCTCGCTTTGCCTCCCGCAATACTTGGCTGGCCGCTGGTGCCGTGCTGTTGTGCCTGCAACTTCCCGTGCAGGCCCAGGAGCGTTTCACCCTGAATGTGCCCGGGGTGTCGGATGACCGGCTGTTCACCACCGGCAATGCCAGTGATGCAAAGGGCTGTGGCGGGCATAACAACTCTCCGGCGCTGAGCTGGACCGCAGGCCCTGCCGGGACCTTGAGCTACGCCATCGTCATGCACGATCCGGATGGCGCCAAGGGCCAGGGTGTCGATCACTGGGTGCACTACGGCCTCAAGGCCAGCACCCGGCAGCTCCCGGCCGGCGCCGGCACCAAGCCGAACCTGGAAGGCCTGGCCGGTATCAACAGCCGCAACAGCACCACCTACATGGGGCCGTGCCCGCCGGTGGGCGACAGCGCCCATCACTACATCATCCAGATCTTCGCCCTGGACATTTCGCCCGAGGCCTTGCCTGCCGGGCTGACCCGCGCCCAGCTGCTGGAGAAGATCAACGGCCATGTACTGCGCAATAGCAGCGTGGTGCGCCGCTACTCGCGCTGACGAATTTTTTTCCGGGGGCTTAACCCGAATCGCCAAGGCGCTTCGTCTGAAGGGGGAATGGATCATTTCTTCCCCGAGGTCAGCCCCCATGTTCCTTCCTCTGCATTTCCTTCGCCCGGCCACCCAGGGTTTCGCCATCGCTGGCTTGCTGCTGGCGATTGCCGGTTGCGGCGTGTCGTCCAAGCCTGAGGCCACTGCGGAGGCTGCGGCCCAGGGCACCCTGCAGGCGGCGCCTGAGGCCCAGTACGATATGCCGCGTGCCGATACGTCCCTGGCCAAGCGTGGCCTGCGCCCGGTATCGATGATCGCGCCCATGCCGGCGCCGGCGGTGTACCGCGAGTCATTCCAGGTCTACCGGGACGAGCCGCGCGAGCAGTACCAGGCCCTGCCGGACAACCCGATCCACAGCGTGGCCGAGGCCCCGGTATCGACCTTCAGCGTCGACGTGGACACCGGCGCCTACGCCAACGTCCGCCGCCTGCTCAACCAGGGCAGCCTGCCGCCCGAAGGCGCGGTGCGCCTGGAAGAACTGGTCAACTACTTCCCCTACGACTACGCCTTGCCCAGCGATGGCTCGCCCTTCGGCGTGACCACCGAGCTGGCGCCCACGCCGTGGAACCCCCATACCCGCTTGCTGCGCATCGGCATCAAGGCTTCGGATCGCGCAGTGGCCCAGTTGGCCCCGGCCAACCTGGTGTTCCTGGTGGATGTCTCCGGCTCCATGGACCGTCGCGAAGGCCTGCCCCTGGTCAAGAGCACCCTCAAGCTGCTGGTGGACCAACTGCGCGACCAGGATCGGGTATCGCTGGTGGTCTATGCCGGTGAATCGCGGGTGGTGCTCGAGCCCACCTCAGGTCGCGACAAGGCCAAGATCCGCAACGCCATCGACCAGCTCACCGCCGGAGGTTCCACCGCTGGTGCCTCGGGTATCGAGATGGCCTACCAGATGGCCCAGCAGGGCTTCATCGACAAGGGCATCAACCGCATCCTGCTGGCCACCGACGGCGACTTCAACGTCGGGGTCAGCGACTTCGACAGCCTCAAGGCCATGGCGGCGCAGAAGCGCAAGAGCGGCGTGTCCCTCACCACCCTGGGTTTTGGTGTGGATAACTACAACGAGCACCTGATGGAGCAGTTGGCCGACGCCGGCGATGGCAACTACGCCTACATCGACAACCTGCGCGAGGCGCGCAAGGTGCTGGTGGACCAGCTCAGCTCGACCCTGGCGGTGGTAGCCAAGGACGTGAAGCTGCAAGTGGAATTCAACCCGGCCCAGGTCAGCGAATATCGGCTGCTGGGCTATGAGAACCGGGCACTCAAGCGCGAAGACTTCAGCAACGACAAGGTCGATGCCGGGGAAATTGGCTCGGGGCATACCGTCACGGCGCTGTATGAAGTTGTCCCGGTGGGCGAGAAGGGCTGGCTGGAGCCGCTGCGCTACGGCCAGGCCAAGACTTCTGCCACCAGTGGTAAGGCCGATGAGCTGGCCATGCTGCGGGTGCGCTACAAGGCGCCGGAAGGGGGCAGCAGCCGGTTGATCGAGCGACCGATCAGCACCCAGCAGCCGACGGAGTTGGCCAAGGCCAGCCCCGACCTGCGGTTTGCCGCCGCCGTGGCGGCGTTCTCCCAACAGCTCAAGGACGGTCGCTACACCGCGGATTTCAGCCTGGCCGACACCGCCAAGTTGGCGCGGGGAGCCAAGGGCGATGACCCCTACGGGTTGCGTGGTGAGTTCGTACAACTGGTGGAGCTGGCGCAAAGCCTGCAAACTCAAGCTCCCAAAGACCGGGCGGCCGATGCGCTGGGCCAGCATGCCGTGCAAAGCCGCCTTGAGTAGAGCCATGACGAGCAGTGAACAGGAGTTCCAGCGCCCTATGTCTGCTCCCCATCCGTCCCCCGACGCCAGCAGCGACGAAGCGCTGCTGGCGCGTTATCGTGCTGGCGAAGGTGCGGCCTTCGAACTGCTGTACCAGCGCCATCGCCAGGGCCTGTACCGTTTCCTGCTCGGTTTGTCCGGCAAGGCGGAGCTGGCCGAAGAGGTCTACCAGGAAACCTGGCTCAGCCTGATCCGCAGCACCAGCGGGCCATCGGGCCGGGCCAGCTTCCGCACCTGGCTGTACCAGATTGCCCGCAATCGGTTGATCGACCACTGGCGCAAGCACGGTGTGCGCAACCCACTGCACGACAGCTATGACGAACAACTGCATGCCGAAGCTGACGAAACCCCAGGGCCCGAGCAGCAATTGAGCCTGTGCCGCGACCGGCAGCGCATCGATGCTGCCCTGCAGGATTTGCCCGAAGACCAGCGCGAAGTGTTCCTGCTGCGGGCCCATGGCGAGCTGGAATTGCCACAGATCGCCAGCCTGACCCAGGCACCTTTGGAGACGGTGAAGAGCCGTTTTCGTTATGCACTGAAAAAACTGCGTCGGCTCCTGGCCGAGGAGGTACTCACATGACTGACGCCCGACAGACCCCATCCGCCGAGGAGCAGATGCTGGCCCATGTGCGCGAGCACAGCGCCATGGAACCGCCCGCCCATCTCGACGCCCTGATCCTGGCTGCTGCCCGCCGCGAGGCTCCCGCCCCCCGTCCCGGGTGGTGGCAGCGCTGGCTGCAGGCCTGCCAGCGCCCGCGTTATCAGGTGGCCTTTGCCAGCCTGTTCGGCGTGGCCTTGATCATCGGTATGGTGCAGCGCACTCCGGAGCAGTACCCGACCCAGGTCTTCGCCCCGGTGCGAGCCCCGGCCCCGGTGCCTGCGGCAGCCAAGGCCAGGCCCCGGACCATGGAACAGGCCGAGATGGCCCCGGCACCAGCCCCGGAACCGGCACCGGCCGAGACATCCGGTGCCCTGAGCGCTCCCGCCCCGGCGGCGCCCACCAGCAGCTTCGCCATGGCACCGCACATGGACCGGCTCGAGGAACGGCTCGCGCAATCGGACGTCCCCACCGAGGCCCATGCATCGCACCTGGCCAAGCGCATGGCCGCGACGCTCGGTCCGAGCCCCATCGAGCGGCTGGACCCGGTCCTGAAGGAGGTGTTGCGCCTGTGGGACGGCGGCCATAACCGAGAGGCGGCCGAGCTGTTGCTCAAGCTCTATGCCGCCTACCCGGACGAGGACCTGGACGGCCGCTTGCACGCCTTGCGTCGGCGGTGAGGCACAAGGATTGGCCCTCAAGGCGGAAAACGCGCACTATCGTGGCCGTTTCCAGAACTTGAGAGGCCGTCCATGGCACCTCGCATCGACCGCATTGCGGCAATGTTGAACTGCCCGATCAAGGGCGCGCAGATCCGTCAGGCCATCAAGGAGAGTCGCAAGGACTTCGACCTTGAACAGGCCGAAGAGGACGATGCCGAAGCGCTGGCGCCGCAGGCCCAGGCGAACCCGCCGGCCGAGGCCGACGAGGCTCAATGAGCCCGGCAGCCTGAACCTTCAGGAAGGCATGGCAGGCAGGTCAAGGAACTCGGCGCAGGCGCCATCCGCGCTCATGCGCCGGGCCCGCTCCGGCAGCAGCCGATGGTGGTTTTCCACTTGCCAGCGATACCAGCTCAGGCGTTGGACGATCCGCCGCTTGCAGGCCGGCGGCAGTTGCCCCAGCAGGTCGGCGCTGCCAGGCGCCAGGTGGGCTCGGGTCGAGTAGTAGTTGAACAGGTTTTCCCGCAGGCCGAAGCAGTCTTCCAGGGTTTACTCGATGCTGTAGGCGTACAGCTCGAAGCTGGCACTGAGCTGCTGCGCGCCGTCGGCGTTGTCGCGCAGGTAGCTGAAGATTCCCGGCCAGTTGATGCAGTACAGGTGCTCATCCCAATCGCCGTCCCGGGTCAGGTACTGGCCCTGGCCACGAAAGAACTGCAGCACTTCCTGGCGCTCCAGCGCCTCTTCAAAGTTGCTTTTCATCTTGTGTTCCCTTGACCTGGGCAATGCTCACAGATAGCGCCACGCATTCGATCACGCTGTCGAAGCCGATCTCCAGGCGCACGTAGTAACCGGGGTTCAAGCGCGTGAGCTGGGTGCGCATGGGCCCATCGAAGCGTGTGCCGCTCATGGCCAGCTCGCTGATGCCCAGGATCTCCAGCACCAAGCGGCAATGGCTTGGCCCTGGCGAGCTGTTCCAGCTGGCGGGCAGCAGTTGGCGGGGCAGCTCCCCGGACAGGGCCAGGCGCAGTCGCTCGCCGTAGAACTGTGGGCCGGGCGTCTCCAGTTCGTAGGGCGTGGCGGCGAGGCCGAATTGCGCTTTCCAGGCCTCGGGGTTATCGACGCTGAACAGCCAGTCGCGGCTGCCGCGATCCCGTTCGGCTATTTCCTGGCATTGCTTGAGCGTGGGCAGCTGCGCACGGGTCAGGTCGTCGTGCCACAGCTCGCGGGCAGCGCGCAGCAGGCGCTGGAAAAAGTCGCGGCTATCGATCACTCGCTCCGGCCAACCACTGGGCCACTGCGGGTCTTCGTAGTCGTCCTCGGGCGGTTCCCAGACCTGCCCGAAGTCGTAGTGCGCATCGGCCACGGCCGCTTGTAGCGCCAGGACCCGCTGCTGCCGATGGCGGAAGTTCTCGCGCACATCGTCCCGCGCCAGGCAATAGCGGCGAATCAGCTGCTCACGGTCGTCGGGATCATTGGGGTCATAGCGGCTCAACTCGGCATCCAGCGCCTCGGGCATGCGGTAGCCGGTGAAACAGGCGATCCAGCTCTGCAAGGTTGGCTGGTACGGTTGGTCGAGCAAGGGGTGGCGCAGCATCGGGACCTCCTGTCCTGGGGGGGAGGAATGTAGCAAGTTGTCCACCGCCTGGGCAGGCCCGGCTGGCCATGCCCTTGTCGTCCGATCTTGGCCGGGCCAACAAAAAAGCCCCGGGCCATGGGCCTGGGGCTTTCTCGTTGAAGCTGGCGCACTCGGCGGGATTCGAACCCACGACCCCTGCCTTCGGAGTCCTAAAAGTCGGCGTTTGGAATCAGTACGTTAGCGGGGATTAGCTGGGAAATCAATGGGTTGTGGTAGCTGCTGTTAGCGGGCTTTCGCCCCGTTTAGCGGGGCGAGTGTGGCAAATTTGTGGCATTTATGAGTGAGGTGGCTACGTTTCCAACCCATAACACCGAGCGTTAACGCTATTCAAAAGAGCCAAAAAGCCTTCATCAAGGGTGAAATTCGAGTTCTCTAATTCAATAGTGATGATAAATTGAATCTTATTTTCTCGGATTTAGATAGTGGCAAGGCGTCTGAGAATCTAGTGCATCGTGTAGATGCCTCCGATCAATCTTCGTGGTCAATCCTATTTTAAATGTCTGGCGAGTCCCGTAGAAAACGTCTAGGTGGTGTAAAGGGTGTATGTCGCCTTTTACATGAACTGGGTCGTGATCATACCTAATGTACCCATCTTCAGCCATCAGCAGCTCTCTCAGTATACTCCACCCTCCTTTGTTGTAGGTGAAGTAATCTGACACGGGAGAGGCAAAGTCGATAATATCTTCATAGTGAAATACGGCCTCGCTTGCCATAACGCCAAGTATGTCTGAAGTCATCTGACTATCAATGGCTACGCCAGATAGCGACTTGAAGATTAGCTGCTCGTTTTCCATTGTTGCATTGAAGGGGAATCCAATGGAAAAGTGCTTGTCCTCCGAATAGAAGAAGAGTCTGCTTGTGTGAGATATTACTAGCTCGAAATATTCGTCCTCAGGAGGCGCAGCAAGAGAAGGTCCGACGTCCATTATTTTTATAACCTTCATCAGCAGGACGATAATGTCCTTTTTTGTTCTGACGGGGCTAAATATCAAATCCGAATTCCAGGGCTCAATTGAAAATGTAAAGCGCTTCATTATCGTCCCGCCATTTTCCGATAGTTAAACTCGACGACCTCCATTACTTCGTCTCGATCAAAACTATCGCCAAGCGTATAACGGACTGTCTCCGTGAGATCGCTGCGGAAAATGGGTAATACATTCAGTTCGTTAAAGATTTCATTCAGGAATTCGTAATAGGACACTGTTCTGCTAGTAAAGTTAATTTTCGTTCGTATTTTTTCAATTTCTTTAGCCGATGGTGCAATCACTTCGATCGCATCAGATTTATTGATGCCGTCCAGGCCAGACGCCAGTTGTTCGTAAATTACTTGGTTTGGGTCTTTTGGAATTAGGAGATAGGTTTTTATAAATGAGCGAGTGAGCATCATGTATAATGCATTGCGGAGGCTATGGCTTCTAGAAATAGTTTCTGCGACGCAAATTACGAAGGGAAACTCAAGTCCCTTTACGTGATTTCGGTTGCTGACAAACAAGGTATCTTTGATCTTGCGCTTGGATTCGTAGGCTTTATTTACTTTCCACGAGATTGTTTTAGGGATCGATTGCTCCAAAACGTCAGCCAGCCTGAAGCTACGTTTATTGGCGCTAAGGAATATTACTCCGATATCTTCTACGGTTGCCGTTGGGTTGGTTTGTTTAATTTCAGATATTAGTTTTATAATTGTGCTGGCCGTATCAGAACCGTCTCGTGCATCATCGTCCCCGGTTAGCACGATTTCAGTACTAGTGAAAGAATTACTGTCCACATCTTCAAAGCGTCTAAGAGGCTCTCTAGAAAGTCTGTAGAGCGTGTTGGTTCTGTCCTTGTCTACAATGTATCCACAAGACTGCCACTCTTCATCTGCTAGCCATTGCAGCTTCTCTTTCTCGAATAATCCCATGCCTAAAGAGTGCGCAAACATTAAGGTTCTGGGGTCAGTCCTGTAGCATTTGCTGAGAAGGAAGTCGGGCTTAATATCTCCTACTACGTCGGAGAAAATATTTTGAAAAATGTCGCCTGCTATATATACGGTGTTGCTTGTGACTTTCTGGCATAACTCAAAGAAAGATTCGGGGAAATCCTGGCTCTCATCAATTAGCATGTAGTCTAGTGCTGGTTCGATTTCATAATCTAGAGCCGCGATTTCTTCAAGCGCAATCTTGCATGCGCGATCAAATGACATTGTAGGGCTGTAGCGATGAAATGTTAGTCCATAGAAATGGCAGATATAGCGATATGCCCCCGAGTTATAGTCTCCACCAGACCCCCATGCGTTATCACACCACAGCCGTTCGGACCATTCAATTTGTTGCTCTACCTTCATGAAGTTGAAGAAGTCGGGGATTCTTTTTTTTAGGCTGTCAGCGAGAATCTTGTTATGACAAGTGAAAAATATTTTTGTGCTTTCAGATGCGGTGTATATTTCTTTGAGTTTGTGAAGGAGTAGTTCAGTTTTGCCTGTTCCAGATAAACCTTGAATTCTGACTACTGGTTTTGTACTTTTTTGGTATACAAATCGGGTCTGCTCGCCATCGAATAGCAAAATTTTCTGCTTGACTTTGTCTAGCAGGTTGTCGGGGACTTGCTCTTTGACTCTGTCGATGTCATTGATGCTGCCGGTAATTAACGATATAAGAAGTTCGCATTTTTTTTGTCTGTCATCGCTTGGGATGAGATGCTCATCTAATATATCAGGAAGACTGAAGCTTTCTGGATCAATTGTTATGCTACTGTAGAGATCGCTCCATGTGCGTGGGCGACCGATAATTGTTTTATATCTATATTTGTCTGCGACAGCGCTGAGGTCCTCTAGGAAGTCTTCTTGAAATTCTTCGAAGGCTTCTTCGTCTGAACCAAAATTGATGAATAGCATCTTGTGCTTGGGGACTAATAAAACAAACCCCTCACTAAAGCTGTACGAGTATTTATTGTCGCCTAATGGTTTATTGACAATGTATACTTGCTCGAGCTCATTTTCGGCATATTTTCTAGCAGCCTCGATGATTGTATGGTTGTTGTCGTCCTCGTCAACGCTCATGTAGAAGAAGCTACTCGACATTTTCGTATTCCTGATCTGTCCGTGAATGCTGAACTCCTTTTAGCATCAAGCTACATCTTCGTCAATGTATGGCGCTGGTGAATAATTGGTTTTTTTAACTTAAGGTTTCAGTCCGAGGTTTTTTCAATGGCTTCGAATCGTTTTTAGAAATTTATTTAGCTGTCTTTTTGATCTTTTTGATCTTTTGGATGTTTGTGGTGGTACATGTTTGTTGTTGCGCAGATCGATAAATTAGATTTCGGGTTTGCTTTTGAAGGTTTCGTCGTTTTTTAGTGCCTGCTCATACGTGATTACGAAGCTTATGAGATTCGTTTTTAGAGCTATGCACAGGTCCCTTAGTTGAACTGTGTCCAAACGTCTGATGCCTCTTTCTACATCGCTCATAAATGATTGCGGCCTTCCCAGCGCAGCAGAGCACTGGGCCTGGGTCATCCCCGACTCGACACGCATGCGCTTTAGCTCCTGCAGGAAGATCACATGCTCTCGTCGATAGATAGCTTTGGTCATAGCCGTATCCGGGCAAAGGGCGGCTGATCAAGCTATATCTGCTTTTGGGATATCTGATTTTCAGGTATTTTAAGTGGTGCAGTCTGTCTAGGAGGTTGTATGAGACTGGTCTGGGAGCTATTTCGAGTCGCGTGGGCCGTGGGGTGCGTGCCGGTGGGTGTGCTCTTACTGGTTGTGGTGGTTTTCTCTGGCTTCAACCTGCCATTTTTTCTTGGGTTCACCAGCGGCGAAGACCCGGCAATCCGCTGGCTGTTCTGGGCCCTGGCCCTTTATTTTGTTGGAGGGGGGTGGCTGTTCTATCGAATCAACCAAAGCTATGCCGAAAAGCTGAGGAGCATGGCCGCTGGTTATCGAGCTGACGGATTCAACCCTGAGGTAGAGGTGTACGCAAAAATCAACGATGCGTACGTTGGTGTCGATCTGAAATCGAATCGGTTGCTAGCCTATCCAGTAGGCCGCGAGGCCCACTTCTTCCGATTAGACGAAGTTCGTTCGTGGCGCATCCTGCCCGTGGGCAAAAGCAATCACCGGCTTGAGCTGTTGACCAGCGATCTGAAGGTCCCAACGTTCAGCCTAGCGCTGAGGTCGTCTGACGTCGCCAATACTGAGGCGCGGTTGCGAACCGTCTTCGACACCTAAACTGCTGAAGGAGCCTTTAGTTATCCATTCGGGGTGGCCTAATGAGTGACGTGAGCGTTGATAATGTTTGGCATGAGGATATCGCCCAGCTGAAACGGGCGAATGCCACCATGCGGTTAGCCAATCAAGCGCTGGTTTCTAGGGACCGTGCCACTTTGTGCGCGCTGGGGTTCTCGCATGCTCACATTCGAGAGCTGGAGATCAAAGGTGGTTTCCGACCATCCACCATTGGGCAGAACACTCGGTTGATCAATCTCCTGCAGAAAAAGGGACTAGCCCATGCTGACTGATCACGAACCGTTAACAATTGCCTCTGGGGTCTTGGCGCGTACGACCATCGATTCTGTCTTCCGGTCGACGTCGTATCACGCACGTGGTTGGAAGATCCTCGACCGCTGGGCACTCAATTCTTCTGGGCGACTTCGTGAGCTTGAAGCCGATGGCGAGTTGTTGTTGCTGGAGCGATTGCTCGAACAGCAACGTCTGGAGCAAGAGGCGCTCGTATCACCTCACGGGCTGGCGCAGCGGGCCCAAGGATTGGCTGAACATGAGATTCTTGCTCTGTGTGGCATACCTGACGGTCTGTGACACATCAGCTTCAGGGGTGTAGATGAACACCATGAGGCTTTTCGCTTCAACGGGTCTCGGGGCTTGCCCTGAGCAGGGACGGTAGGCAAAGCAAGGGAGTGGAACGACTGCCGCTTTGCCGGTTGTACGTACGCCATTCATGGCGGGAGTACAAACCCTACCCTGTCCTGATTCCAGCTAGCTTCGACGTAACAACTTCGGAAATAGGCGAATGAGTTTGCGGGTTGCAGGTTCATAAGGATGCCAAAGTCGAGTATGGGGAAGCAGGAAAAGCATCCTTTGAGGGATGGTGGTGGGGACGTGGCCGATGAGTAGGCAGAGACTCGTCCGCGTACATATTCGCGACCCTAGCGGTTTACGGTATCTGCAAAAAACAGGACCTCGATAAGCTTTCTGAAGAAGCATGTTGAAGACGATTGAGGCAACGGTGAAGTAGCAAGAACGGAAGATTTTTGCCTACCGCTAGCGCACAAATGGCCAGGTACGAGGTGCAGTGAGATGGTGACTGAGTGGTTGAAGAAAAATTGGCGGCTGGCATTACGGTCAGTACAGGAAGCCGAATCTGACAGGAGTGCAGTATTTACCAAATGCGGCACACCATTGGTTTACTCGGGTGAGGTCGAAATTGAGCCCGGCTTGCTCCAGGGCACCCGTCCCAACGGTGGGCAGGTGATGACGGCCCAAAATGAACGAGGGCACCCACAGGGGGCACGAAGGCCACGCTTTGAATAGTTGCATCGCTTTGACAGATCAGCGGAGTGATCGAACAATAGCTGTATGAAGCTAAGCACCCAGGATATCGAGCCAACTGAAGCCCTGCAGGCTGTCTTTCGTGAGATCAAGCATCACCAAGACACCGGCAGGAAAAACTTCGTGGTCCGCGTGCCCGTTGATTTGATCGAGTACCTGTTCACCGGGATTGGCCTGAAATCAGGCATGTCTAAAGTGAAGCTTGAACGTCAGCTTGCTGAGCTGAAAGTGTCTGGCTTCGGAGATGCTGACGGTCGAGTGCTCAGGCGCTACCTCAGCGGGCAATCACGCATGGCTTGGGATACCTTCCAGCGTTTGGTGTTTTGGGCATTTACGAAAGGTTGGATTTCGGACTGGGTGTTTCGAGATCTTCTCATGCGTGCGCATGTGCGAGAGGCAGCCCAGCTCAGCGCTCGAAAGATAATCAATCGGCTAAAGCGACAGGTCTCGGCGAAAATCCTGAATGAGCATGACATCGTTCAATGCTTTGACGATGCCTATCTGCTCAAACAGCGGGAGCGAGATCAAGGACTGGTTAGCCGCCTGCGTGTCGATTCATCCAATCGCGAATTGGCACGGATCCTAGGTTTCGAATCAGTCCCTGACGAATGAAAGCAACCGTCGCCGTCGCCCCGCATTTTTCGCTCGAACGAGCTTACGACCTTGAACCGTTGGCTGAGGGGGCGTTGTTCAGGTGCTCCGCTAAGTACAGTGTGAGGGCCATTGCGTTTTGTGGCTTGCTTGAGGCCGAGCGGTAATTTTCAGCCATTGCGTTAACGACTACCTGGGGCGCAAAGCGGAGCTTACCGCTGGTCATTGCTTTGACTATTCCCCTGTGTACATCTGTCTGGTGTTCGGAAGGGATGCCCGACATATCCAGCTTACGAGAGCTCACGCTCGACGTTTCGGTTAGTGATTTTTGTTGAGGTTTGTTGTTAGGGCGGACGTTGGTGGATAGGGTATCTATACCGCATTGCTGTGGTATCGGTATGTCTGCAGGTGTACGTGGACGGTCTGGTTGGAGCAAGTCCTCAACCAGCCGTTGCTGCTCGCCGGTTAGTCGCTCTTTGAAGTCATCCAGGAATTCATCAAGCCATTCGCCAGGTATGCGACGGATTTCTCCGATCGCTCTGTCTCTCAGCTTCGGACCCGTTACTTGGCTTGCCGAGTGGTGGTCCCACCAAAGGCGCACCCAGACAACGAAGCGTTTCAAGTCATACCTGACAAGGTCTTCGTCCTGCAGCCGATGGATAACCTGTAGCCATTGATCTGCGGTCCATCCAAGCTCTGCGCCCGCAATTCGCGGTACAAGCGGGTAAACACCTGTGATGTTGCTGTCAGGCGCGGTCAGTAGGTGTAGCAACGCAACCTTATCTTCGGTTGTGCAATTCAGGAGGCGTGGCGAGCGCCAGAAGTTCTGATCTCTGATGGTTCTCTGTCTGCCCATGATTATTGCTCCGCGGTAGACAATAATAGGAGCCGGATCGAAGCATCGATCATTGCCGCGCCTCCACTTGTGCCTTTTTCGTAGGCCGGCCCGTGCGCTTCGGCTTTGAAAGCACAACCTCTCTTGGTGGCTGATGCGGGGTACTTGTATCCCCGGTACGCATCCAGGTCCTGAGGTCTCCGAGTCTCCACCTAAGCCTCGATAACCCATGTACTGGCTCAAGGCCGGGCAGTTTGCGCTGGCGTACAGTGAGTACGCTGAACCCGGTCAATGCGGCGACCTCTGCAACACCCACGAGAACGTCGTCGCCGAGCTTCTGTATTTTTTGGATGGTTTCGTAATCTACTGACATCTGGCTATCTCTCAATTGATCTGAGAGGTCAGTTTTTGCTTGTGGCGAAGCGATCAGGTAGGACAGATTTTTAACCGGATCTTCGCTTAGTGATTTCAAGCGGACCGCACTCGCTGAGTAAGGATTCCACGACCATCATCCCTCGCTGATCCTCTACGCCTGAGGTTTGGGCGGTTAACGCTGCGCAACGACACAACATGCTCGAGTCGCTGAACGACCGCTACTGCAATCGGGCGGCGCTGATGAGCAGCCAGATGCCGGTGGACAAGTGGCACGCGCAGTGGCGTAACGAAATTGACGGCGGCGGGGGCTTCAGACTAACAATGCCAACCTGCGTCGATGCACTCCTACTGCCAGCTCGGGCGGCCGGATGCGTTGGAATCCGCGCTGCAGGGACGGTGGTGGATTATGTCGCCAAGTAAGGAGCTAAAAGTGGAAATCGAAAGCAAGCCCTGGCATGTCGCATGTTTCTTGACAATCGTTATGTCGATTGCCACTGGCATAGGCACGGTGTGCTCGTCATACCTTCTTTTGACCGTAAAAAACGAGGAAGAGGTGAGTCGGGCTGAGATTGCTAGGAAAGCAAGAGGGGCAGAAATGCATTGCGACAAACTGCGCGAGGCGGCTTCACTAGCGGCTGAAATCGAATTCAGTGCCGATAGGGGATATCCCAACAGGGTCAGCATCAGTGATCTCCTCGCTGGAGAAACATTTGAGCAGCATCAAAAGGTTCCACGTGAGGTGATCATCGATGAGCAGTTGGCGTACGAGAAAAGAGCATCCGCGCTTGTACCAATGCTCACCGAGAACGAGGCCAGGATTCTTAATAGAGTGACGCTGCACCATTACGTCGTTACGAGTTTGCGAACCAGTAAAGTCCCGCCTGAGTTACGAGCATCTCCCCGTGAAGGGGGATTCAACGCAAATGAGGAGTTGCAAGGTATTCGCGACGGCGGAGCTTTGCTTGCGGCTACCTACAGGCAGATCTGTACTGAAGTGCGGTGAACCCTAAAAGTGGTAATTGCGCTGATTTGCCCCCTGTTTGCATTCGACTTGGCCAGCACCGGATATGACCAGCGCACGGGTACGTCTTGACCGGCTGGAATCGACCCGAAGCTGCCCTTCACGAAGGGCTGAAATCGGCCAATTGCTGCCCTTCGTGGATGGCTTGAACCGGCCATTAGGGATCGTCTGGCGTCTACGAAGCTAGGCGCGCGATTCACCGCGTTTCGGGGGACTGGGTCGGTTTAGTGTCGGGGGCTTGGTGACTACCTGGATGGGTTGGGCGGAGGCTTTGGCCCCCCACCCAACCGTTGGATCAGGTGTTGATTTCCTCGAACAAGGACTCGATTGCATCAGCGCAAGTACCAGTCACCGCGGCGGGCTTTGCATGGTGCAGTTCGGGGACCTTCGGCAGGCTCGCCAGGTGATGGGTAAATTCCGAGCCGCTTAGGTTGCCCAGGTCCTCTTTCACCAGTGCTCGGGCTGCAAGTTTCGTGATGACTGTTGCGGCGTCGATGCTCTTTGCGACATCTCCACCAGTGCTGAGAACAAGGCGCAGATGGATGCGCATGGCGTCTGCGGTGGCGTCGGTGTAATGCATGACCCCATTGGGCATGCCGATGTTCTGTTCAGTGTGCTCAACCTGGGTGCTGGGGGTGAACTCTTTCATGTCGGATCTCCTGAATAGGGAGTAGGAGCGCGCGGCTGCTCTGTAGCTCGCGCACTCAGGGTCAGCGTTGGGAATGGCTCGAATCAGAGCGCCTGGCGCTCTGCGATTTCATCCGCGATGGCGTCTTCCAGTTGCCTGGAGCATCGGGTCGACGCCAGGTGGCGACAGCCTTCCGCCGCAACTCTCAGAGGCTCCAGTTCTAGGAGCTCGAGTGACTCAGCAGTATCAAGCGCCAAATGGAAGGCCTTGTACGACTGCCCCGTGGACATGTGGCCCCAGGCCAGGCCGTCCTTCCAGTTCAGGACGTAGCCAGCCATCCACGCGAGCGAACCGTTTTTCTCTACGGGGATTTCGGCGCACATGCGCCCTGCTGCCCTACCCGCTTCGAATTCGTCATCGTCGAGGTCTTCGCCAGGCTGCACGTACGGTACCTTATCCCGTTCAGCGTCGGTGCGTTGATCGTATGTGGGCGTTTCGTTCAGCTTGAACGTGGGGTAACGCCAGCCTCTACGGCCACTGGGCACTATCCGTACGGTTCCACTGAAGGCGAGCTGGCGGTTGTATTTGAAAAACGAGGCTTCTTGATCGGCGCCCAGATCAAGGTCGTAGCTGACGGTCAGCGGAAAGCTGATGGTGCGGCCCAGGTGGTAGCTGCTTGGGAAGTCGCGCGGGACATTGAGCTCGTAGGTGAAGTGGTCTTCTGGGTTGTCGTCACGAATGAATTTCCAGAACCACCGGCGCAGGGGGCGGTGTTCATCGTCATCCAGATCATCGATGAACTCGCGCTTCAACCTCTCGCGGTTGGCGTAGTCCTTGGTACCGTTTATGAGTGTCCGGGGACCGGAGAGGTCATCGTCATATCCCATGCGGCATTTGACTGCAGGACCGTAGGTGCCGGCGCTCTCAAACAGTCTGACCAGCACCGGCAGCAGTTGCTCGGGGTACTGGAGGCCGTTAACCATCCGTTGCGCGATCATCTTGCTGTCGGGGATGTAGTACCCAACGCAGTGTTCTACGCGGTTTTTGACGGCTTTGAGGTAGTCGAATTGGTTGCGATAGCCGAAGCCGGCTGCTGCAAGAGTTTCAGCGTGGCGCGGAGAGAAGTTCTCCAGCTTGCTGATGGTGGGGTGTTCGTTGAGCAGCTTCGTAAGGTGGGATACGAGCAGTTTGAAACGCGTCTGTGCGCTCATGGTGATCCTCGGTTTTTGTGCCATGTGAGGTGGACTAAGAAAACTTTCGTTGTGGGCTTGTTTTCCTAGCGCACCCACGGACCAATCCGCGGATGAACGGGACAGCCATTGGCAAGCTAATGGCCGTCAGTAACGCACTTTGTACGTAGGTGGTTCACAGACAGGAGATGCCCACGCCTCGTGTCCAAGGAATGCCGTTTAGGCGATTCCAGCCGCTATCTAGCCGTGAGTGGCTCTGCAAAGTCAATCCTTTCGAATCCGTTGAAGGCGCAGCGTACTGACCATGAAGCTTTCAGGGTGGTCCGCCCCGGGCTGAGTGGACACTGACTTAATGAGGAGAATATCCACCGCAAGAAGTGTTCATGACCCAGACCAGACGACGTTTCCCGAATCCTTCAAACGCGAGGCGGTAAACCAGGTGCTTGCCGGCCTTGGAAATATCGAAGGTGCAGGAGTCGGAATGGTCAGCGAAGGTGGTGGCTTTCGACTGGGCTTGATCCTGGAAACCCAAGGAGATTGGCTGCTGTTCAATATCCCTGATGGCGGCCCAACCGGAGGTACAGCTGGTGAGGTCAGGGCCCTCCCAGCGGTAGAGGTGATAGTCACCGACATACCATGACTATCACTTCAGGCGTGCCTACGTCGTGGAGGAAGAGGCACTCTGGAACTAGCGGCCAGTTACCTCGACGCCGGCAAGCCGACTGCTCTGACTCGGCCAGACTGACTGCCCAACGTCCGCTATGGGTCGATTCCTGCCGATCAACACGTACCCGTGCGCTGGTGCATCCGATGTAAAGGGCAGGTCAAGTCGAATGCAAGCAAATGGTCAAGTAGGATGCAAACGCTTGGTCAAACTAGGTGCAATTTCCCAAAAAGCATTCGTTGACACGGCGAGGGGGCGTCACGCCAGCTTCGCTGCCAGCTCCTCCGCCGTAATGTTGTAATACCGCTTCAGCATGTTCACCTCCCGGTGCCCTGTCACGCTTGCCAGCTCAATCAGGTTCGGCAGCTTGGTCGCGAGCCTGCATGTAGCTTCATGCCGTAGATCGTGGAAACGCAGGTCGAGCAGAAAGTCCTCCTGCGGCGCCACACATGCCTGCTCGCAGTCAGCTAAGTATTTTGACCGCGCGCGCTCCAGCCCCCGCGCAAAAGCCTTTTTGAGAGCATCAGCTGTAGTTGGGAATACTCGACCGCACAGGGATCGTGGTATTCCTCTCAACACTTGGATCGCATTGGGTGAGAGCGGAATCGTCCTCGGTAACCCATTCTTGGTCGCTGGCAAATGCGCGGTCCGGCGGTCTAGGTTTACGTGCTTCCAGCGCAGCTCGAAAATCTCGCCACGGCGCATGGCTGTCTCGATCGCTAACTGGACGATGGGCCGTATCCAAGGATTGTGAGAGGCATCAGCATAAGTCCCGTCCGCACGACGTTCGCAAAGCTCCAGCGCGCTCAGGATGTATTGTTCTTCAACTGGCTCGAGCCGCCGTGAGCGTTCGTCGTTGTAGCTTGGGCGGCTAACCATCCGCACTGGGTTCTCCGCAAGATGAATACCCCACTCGCGGCGAGCGACCTCAATCACGCACTGGAACAAAGCCAGCTCACGCTTCACCGTATTGCCCTTGCGGATCTTCAGGCGCTCATCACGGTAGCGGGCAAAATCTGAAGAGGTGAGGGTGGCGACGATGCGCGTCGCCAGCGGATGACGCTTGAGCGCTTCCAGGCGTTTGATTTCCGAGTATGCACCTTTGTGCTTCGGGGCAATCTCGGAGATGTAGCGATCAATGAGTTGATGAAAGGCGGTGCGTTCAGCCTCGACCCGAGAGACAAAGATGCCCCGGTCGATTTCGCTTTCGATCATACGTGCCCAGGCTTGGGCATCGGCTTTCGTTTCGAAGGTTTTGCGCTGGGCTGGATAGCCCTTACGGCGAATTTGCGCTTCCCACTGATACTCGCCGCGATTCCTGATTGTTGCCATTTCGACCATTCCCGCCACGCTTGAGTGTGGCAAATTTGTGGCAAAAACGACTTTCAGGACTAGGACAGGTTTCTGTCAGAAGCGCTAACCCCTTGTGACACAAGGGAAAGAAGATGGCGCACTCGGCGGGATTCGAACCCACGACCCCTGCCTTCGGAGGGCAGTACTCTATCCAGCTGAGCTACGAGTGCAGTGCGGGCGACATCATACCTATGTCGACCCAAGGCGTCCACGCTGGTTTTCATGCGCGTGTGGTTGCCGGTTGCGATCCCCGGAAACCCCGGGGCCAACGGTAGTTTTTCCCGCTGAATCGTCCTCGCGCCTTCGCGCACCCTGCAGCCATGTCCGTGCGATCACGGGGCACAGGGAGGTGCGGGGATGAACTGTTCCATGCAAGGGGAGCTGTCGGCGGCGTTGGCGGACCATCTGTTCGAGTCCAGTTGGCGGGCGGTGCTGCCCGGTTTGCAACGCCGTGCCCGGCAGTTGGCACGAGGCAATGCCGATGGTGCCCAGGAGTGGCTGGCAGCCACGGCGATCAAGGCCTTGCTGTTCTTTCGCCGGTCGCCGGAGCGGATCCGCGACCCCCAGGGTTTCCTGTTCCTGGTCCTGGAGCATGTGTTTCTCGACAGCTGCCGGCGGCGGACCCGGGAACAGCGGTTGTTCGTCGACCTGAGCGATGTCGAGCAAGACCCCTTGCAGCAACTGGAAGCCCCGCAGATCTCGGTGCTCGAGCATGTGGAACTGCAAGAAACCCTGGCCCAGCTCAGCCGACGGGTGGCGCAGTTGCCCCTCAAGAAGCGCAGGCTGTTTGAACTAAAGTTCATCGAGGATCTGCCCTACCCGCACATCGCCGCCGAGCTGGGTATCAACCAGCCCCTGGTCCGCAAGCATGTGCAATTGCTGCGCGAGCAGCTGCGCTGAAGTTCGACGAGGATTCACAACTGGCGCGCCGGAGCGTTTTCTTTCAGTGAGCCTGTTTTCGACGCTGTAGCCGGCGCCGCCGCCCCTGCGGTGGGCCATTCCATCTAAGGAGAGATGTATGCCAGATCCAATGGTCAACTCGCAGATCACCGATGCCGTCACCCAGACCAACGTCAAGGTGGTGGCCGAGGCGCCCGCCCAGTCCATTGCCTCGCTGTACCAGGTGGCCAGCCATTCCGCGGGCTTGTCGTTGCAGAACGCGGTCAACAGCCAGCAGGCGCTGAACCAGATCTCCAACGCGGTGGTGTCCAAGGCCGTGGCCCTGATCATGGCGATCGGCGAGTAGGGCTGATGGCCCGGGAGAAGCGTCATGGCTTGGTTCAAGAAGAAAACCCCGCGTGCGGCTGAAGTCGGTGCAAACCCCGACCCCGTGATAACGCTAGAGCCGGCCCCGCAAAAGGCGCCGGACCCGGCGCCACAGCCTGAGCCGGCCCCGCAAGTGCCGCCGTCCACGGGCGGCGACAAAGTCTCGATCATGGGCATGTTGAACGATCAGTTGCTCAAGAAGGCCAACAACCCGGACACCGGCAACACCTCTGCCTTGAACAGCCAGATCGTGCAGGCGGTGCAGTTCACCAATGCCGAGGCCTTCAGCTATGCCCCGGCGCAGATCGCCGTGCCTCCGGACATGATGATCAGCCAGGCGGCCGGCCTGGTGGCGCAGTCGGCCGCCGGTTATTTCGATGGGGTCAGCAAGCTGGCCCTGGCGGCCCAGGCGGTGCTGATCAAGCAGATGACCGAAAACATCGTCAAGGAAAACGTCACGGGGGCCGCCGAGGATGCATTGGGCGTGCTGGCCACCGACTTGATGGTGGGGGCTGCGGCGGCAGTGGCTGCGGCGGCCGGGGCGATGGAAGCCGATGCCGCGGCCGGGGCCATCGATAAGATTGACGCCAGCATCGCCAAGTACGCCGACACCCTGGCCAACCGTTCGGCATCCTGAACACCGCTCCCCGGGCGTGCAAGACGTCCGGGGAGGTTGTACTTGGGCCCGCGTGGGCTCTTTTTTCATCCCGGGCGCTGAAGCCCGATCAAGCCGACTACCAAGGCTTCAGCGCCATTCATCGACAAGGAGCATGAGATGGCGAATGAAGACCTAAATGCGTTGGAAATGATCCAGCGTTTTGCCGAAGCCTACCTGAATCGCCCGCTGACCCAGGTCGAAAGCCAGGTGCTCGATGCGTTCATCCGCGACAAGCCCCTGGACTTTTCCCAGAACGCCCAGCAGAGCATCGAGCAGGCCCGCAAGCAGGCCATGGAACTGATCCGCTCCGACAGCCAGCGCACCCGCAGCATTCTCGAGCAGGTGACCAGCCCCAGGGCCAACGACAGGGCCGACCCCCAGGCCCGGGAGTTGGTGCTCTCGCAGTTGCTCGCGGCCATCGCGGCCCAGGGCCAGGCGGCGCCACCTGCGCCACCTGCGCCTGCAGGCCCAGCGGACGATCCGGCGCTCAAGGCGATGCTCAGCACCATGGTGCAGGCCGAGGTCAAGAGCGTGATCGAGAAGCAGATGGCCGAGCTCTCGCGGCAGGTCGAGCAAGCGCTCAAGCAGCTCAATGCCTCCGGCGGCAAGCCAGGGGGGCGTTGACGGCGGATCACCGGTATCCGGCCCCGTTCACAGTCCCCAGGCTGCCACGTTCACTCAATGACACGGAATGCTCCGTGTGCCAAACAAAGGAAGTTGAGCCATGCCACTCGTAAATGAACAAATCACCGATGCCGTCACCCAGACCAACGTCAAAGTCGTCGCCGAAGCGCCGGCCATGGCGATGGGCACCATCTACCAATCCATGGCCCAGGCCACCGCGATCCTGTTCCAGAACTCGGTCTCGGCGCAGCAGCAGCAAAACACCCTGGCGCAGGCCGCGACCAACCAGGGCGTGATGCAGATCTACAGCGTCGACACCACCGCCGGTGCCGCGGCTACCGAGAAGGTCGCCCAGGGCGGGGTTGCCGACAACCTCACCAGCCTGCTGACGGTGCTCAAGTCCTTCCAGTCTTGAGGGCCTGACGGTTTAGCCCCGAGTTGATTCTTCTTGCTGAAAAAATGGAGTTTTTATGAGCACAGTTAGTCCGCAAATCACCGACGCCGTGACCCAGAGCAACGTCAAGGTCGTCGCCGAGGCCCCGGCTGTTTCCATGGGTACTGTCTACCAGTCCATGGGCCAGTCCGTGGCCATCCTGTTCCAGAACTCGGTCTCGGCGCAGCAGCAGCAAAACACCCTGGCGCAAGCCGCGACCAACCAGGGCGTGATGCAGATCTACACCGTCGATACCACCGCCGGTGCGGCAACCGCCGAGAAAGTCGCCCAGGGCGGTGTGGTCGACAACCTGACCAGCCTGTTGACCGTGCTCAAGTCGCTCAACAGCTGATCGTCCCCCTGGCAACATGCCAGCGCCCCCGCTGTCTTCCGGCAGCGGGGGCGTTGTCTTTAGGGCGTGACGTTGATCCGAAAGTTTTCGCCTTGGGGACGTTTACGTTCTTTTTTTCGAACGGCCTATTGTCCTTTTACCCCCTTTGCTCCTAGGATTCGTTTGAGATTTCAAACGCTCTTGCCTGGGTGTCCAAGCGCACGTCTATCCTTGTGTGCGACATTTTTCATGCTTCGACCCAGTGAACGATTTTCCTGACGGCAGCTTTGCCTCGGATCGTTGAATGCGCTGCCGCGCTCAATGGCCGACAAGGCGCCTTTTTTACAATCACAATTTGCCCCGCGTATGCGCGGTGCTGTTAAGGAAGCCGACATGCAGCTCAAAGACGCCCAGTTGTTCCGCCAACAAGCCTATATCGATGGTGCTTGGGTGGATGCGGACAGCGGCCAGACGATCAAGGTCAACAACCCTGCCACCGGCGAAATCCTCGGCACCGTGCCGAAGATGGGCGCCGCTGAAACCCGCCGCGCCATCGAGGCCGCCGACAAGGCCCTGCCGGCCTGGCGTGCCCTGACCGCCAAGGAGCGCGCCACCAAGCTGCGCCGCTGGTATGAGCTGCTGATCGAGAACCAGGACGACCTCGGTCGCCTGATGACCCTGGAACAAGGCAAGCCACTGGCCGAGGCCAAGGGCGAGATCGTCTACGCGGCGTCCTTCATCGAGTGGTTCGCCGAAGAAGCCAAGCGCATCTACGGCGATGTGATCCCCGGCCACCAGCCCGACAAGCGCCTGATCGTGATCAAGCAGCCGATCGGCGTGACCGCGGCCATCACCCCGTGGAACTTCCCGGCGGCGATGATCACCCGCAAAGCCGGCCCGGCCCTGGCCGCTGGTTGCACCATGGTGATCAAGCCTGCTTCGCAAACTCCGTTCTCGGCCCTGGCCCTGGTCGAGCTGGCCCACCGTGCCGGCATCCCGAAAGGCGTGCTGAGCGTGGTCACCGGCAGCGCCGGCGACATTGGCGGCGAGCTGACCAGCAACCCGATCGTGCGCAAGCTGTCGTTCACCGGCTCCACCGAGATCGGTCGCCAACTGATGGCCGAATGCGCCAACGACATCAAGAAGGTGTCCCTGGAACTGGGCGGCAACGCGCCGTTCATCGTGTTCGACGACGCCGACCTGGATAAGGCGGTCGAGGGCGCGATCATTTCCAAGTACCGCAACAACGGCCAGACCTGCGTCTGCGCCAACCGCCTGTACATCCAGGATTCGGTCTACGACACCTTCGCCGAGAAGCTCAAGGCCGCCGTGGCCAAGCTGAAGATCGGCAACGGCCTGGAAGAGGGCACCACCACCGGCCCGCTGATCGACGAAAAAGCCGTGGCCAAGGTCCAGGAACACATCAAGGATGCCCTGGACAAGGGCGCCACCCTGCTGGCCGGCGGCAAGCCCATGGAAGGCAACTTCTTCGAGCCGACCATCCTGGTCAACGTGCCCAAGGGCGCGGCCGTGGCCAAGGAAGAAACCTTCGGCCCGCTGGCGCCGCTGTTCCGCTTCAAGGACGAGGCCGAAGTCATCGCCATGTCCAACGACACCGAATTCGGCCTGGCCTCCTACTTCTATGCCCGCGACCTGGGGCGCGTGTTCCGTGTGGCCGAGGCCCTGGAGTACGGCATGGTCGGGGTCAACACCGGCCTGATCTCCAACGAAGTGGCACCGTTCGGCGGCATCAAGGCTTCCGGTCTGGGTCGCGAAGGTTCCAAGTACGGGATCGAGGATTACCTGGAAATCAAATACCTCTGCCTGGGTATCTGATCCGGTTTCAAGCGCGCAGGGCACGAGAGCGCTGTCCCCGCGCGCAGCTTTAAAACCGCACTATTCAAGGTGGCCCGGGACCACGGCGGCAGTCGATCATCGCATGCTGCCGCCGTCGCCTCCCCGCCCCGCAACCCTTGAACCGCACCGCGGCCGCCGCGGTGAATGAGGACACTATGAGCAAGACCAACGCATCCCTGATGAAACGCCGTGAAGCCGCCGTACCGCGTGGCGTGGGCCAGATCCACCCGATCTTCGCCGACAGCGCGAAGAACGCCAGCGTCACTGACGTCGAAGGCCGCGAGTTCATCGATTTCGCCGGCGGTATCGCCGTGCTCAACACCGGTCACGTACACCCGAAAGTCATCGCCGCGGTGACCGAGCAACTGAACAAGCTGACCCACACCTGCTTCCAGGTCCTGGCCTACGAGCCCTACGTTGAGCTGTGCGAGAAAATCAACGCCAAGGTGCCAGGCGATTTCGCCAAGAAAACCCTGCTGGTGACCACCGGCTCCGAAGCCGTCGAGAACGCCGTGAAGATCGCCCGCGCCAGCACTGGCCGCGCCGGCGTGATTGCCTTCACCGGCGCCTACCACGGCCGCACCATGATGACCCTGGGCCTGACCGGCAAGGTCGTGCCGTACTCGGCTGGCATGGGCCTGATGCCAGGCGGCATCTTCCGTGCGCTGTACCCCAACGAACTGCACGGCGTGAGCATCGACGATTCCATCGCCAGCATCGAGCGCATCTTCAAGAACGACGCCGAGCCTCGTGACATCGCCGCGATCATCATCGAGCCAGTGCAGGGCGAAGGTGGCTTCTACGTCGCGCCGAAGGAATTCATGAAGCGCCTGCGCGCCCTGTGCGACCAGCACGGCATCCTGTTGATCGCCGACGAAGTGCAGACCGGCGCTGGCCGTACCGGCACCTTCTTCGCCATGGAGCAGATGGGCGTCGCCGCCGACCTGACCACCTTCGCCAAGTCCATCGCCGGTGGTTTCCCGCTGGCTGGCGTATGCGGCAAGGCCGAGTACATGGACTCCATCGCCCCAGGTGGCCTGGGCGGCACCTACGCCGGTAGCCCGATCGCCTGCGCCGCGGCCCTGGCCGTGATGGAAGTGTTCGAGGAAGAGCACCTGCTGGACCGCTGCAAAGCCGTGGGCGAGCGCCTGGTGACCGGCCTCAAGGCCATCCAGGCCAAGCATCCGGCAGTGATCGGTGAAGTTCGTGCCCTGGGCGCGATGATCGCGGTCGAGCTGTTCGAGAACGGCGACAGCCACAAGCCGAACGCCGCCGCCGTGGCCCAGGTTGTGGCCAAGGCCCGTGACAAGGGCCTGATCCTGCTGTCCTGCGGCACCTACGGCAACGTCCTGCGGGTGCTGGTGCCGCTGACCGCGCCGGACGCGCAACTGGACAAGGGCCTGGCCATCATCGAAGAGTGCTTCGCTGAGCTGGCGTGACCCTCGGGCCTGAAGGCCCGCTGTGCAAAAGCCGCTGGCGCCTCCTGGGCCCAGCGGCTTTTTCTTGCCGGCGACTCAGTCGCCGGCCAGCCAACCGGCCAAGCGTCGCTGGACCTCGGGGTCGAACAGTTGGTGGCGATCCATCCACTCATCGTTGAATACCGTGTCCAGGTACTTTTCCCCGCCATCGCAAACCAGGGCGACGATCACGCTGTGGGCCGGGCAATCCTGGGCTTGGCGCAGCGCGTGGTAAATCACCCCGCCGGCGGAGCCGCCCACCAGCAGGCCGTGATGGCGCGCCAGGTAGCGGGCGGTTTCGAAGGCTTCGGCATCGCTGGCTTTCAGGCCGCGATCGATCAGCGGGTAATCGATCAGTGCACCGATCTCGGCGCCTTCCGGCGTACCGGTGCCGGACTGCAGGTAGGGGCCGCCGGGGCCGCCGAAAATCACCGAGCCTACCGGCTCCACGCCCACCACCTGCACCTGCTGGTGATACGCCTTGAGCGCGCGGGCGGTGCCACACAAAGAGCCGCCGGTGCCGACCGCGCCGAACAGGTAATCCAGGCGCCCGTCGAGGGCCTCCTGCAGCTCCTGCGCCAGGGCCCGGTAGCCGTTGGCATTGGCCGGATTGTGGTGCTGCTGGGTCCAGTAGGCGCCCTGTTCCCGGGCGATGCGCTGGGCGGTGGCGTCACGGTCGGCGGTGGCCAGCCCGCCCTCCGCGCTGCCGACCCGCACCAGCTGGGCGCCGAAGGCCTGCATGCCGCGCAGCTTGTCGACGCTGGAGTGATGATCGACCACTGCGGTAAAGCGGTAGCCGCGCTCGGCGGCGATCAGCGCCAGGCCCAGGCCGGTGTTGCCGGAGGTGGACTCGACGATCTGCCCGCCCGGCAGCAACAGGCCCTGGGCTTCGGCTTCGTCGATCATCTGCCGGGCCATGCGGATTTTCGCGGTGCCGGTGGGGTTGAACTGTTCGAGCTTGAGCAGCACGCGGCTGCCGTTGGCGGTTTCATGGAGCTGGAGCAAGGGAGAAGCGCCGATCAGCTCGGAAACCTGGTGCTTGATGACGCAAGCGGATTGTCGCGAATGCATGGGGATCTCCAGGGAGTGAGCGGCCAGGCAGTGCTGCCGGACCGCGCAGGTGGATTCAGCGCAGGGTTTGTACAGCCCGTTGCAGGCCGGCGAGCAAGCGTGCGTTGTCGTCGGGCCGGCCCAGGGTCATGCGGATGCAGGTTTCATAGCCCGGCTCGCGCCAGGCCTTGATGATCATGGCTTGCTCCAGCAGGCGCCGATTGACCTCCAGGGCATCGATCCCGGTGTCGATGAACAGGAAGTGGGTGCGCGAGGGCGCGACCTGGAAACCGGCCGCGCCCAGTGCCTCGATCATCGGTGCCCGCACCTGGGCGGCGAAGGCCCGGCTGCGGGCCACATGCTGCTGGTCGCCGAGGGCCGCCAGCGCCGCCTGCTGCGCCAGTTGGTTGATGTTGTAGGGCGTGCGCACCCGATCCAGGGCGGCTACCAGACTGGCATCGCTGGCAATCCCGTAGCCCACCCGCAGTCCGGCCAGGCCATAGGCCTTGGAGAAGGTACGCAGGACGATCCAGGGCCGATGCTGGGCGCGCAGCAGGCCCAGCACCTCGGGAAAGTCCGGGTCGGCGCAGGCGTACTCGTAGTAGGCCTCGTCGATCACCAGCAGGGTGTCGCTGGCGCTCGCATCGATCAGTTGGGCCAGGGTCTGCTGGTCGAAGATGGTGCCCAGGGGGTTGGACGGGTTGCTGATCAGCAGCATCTTGCTTGGCCCGGCCAGGGCACTGCGCCAGGCGCCGAGGTTGCAGGAAAAGTCCGCATGCGGCGCGACCTTGGTTACCTGCGCCGCCATCATCAGGGGAAAGATCTCGTGCAGGCCGAAGCACGGTGACTGGGTCACGACCCGGTCGCCAGGGTCGAGAAAGGCCAGGCACAGCAGCTCCAGCAGATTCTCCGAACCGTTGCCGATGATCAGCTGGGCAGGGTCGGTATCCAGCCGCTCGCCCAAGGCCCGGCGCAACGCCAGGCAGGCAGGGTCGGGGTACAGGCCGAGGAGCTCCGGGCGATAGTCGCGCAGCACCGCGAGGGCTGCCGGCGCCACGCCCAACGGGTTCTCATTGTTGCTGAGCTTGAGCAGTGGCTGCCCGGCGCAGTGCTGCGCCACCTGCTCCGGGTCCGCTCCGGGGTCGTACAGGGGCAAGGCCTGGACGCTGGGTCGCAGCAGCTTGAGGACAGCGGCGGATCGATCGCGGGTCATGTCGGTTCCTTGGCAGCATGGATGCCGCCTGCTTGGGTTTGGCTGGGATGACGTTGGGCCAGCAGGGCCTTGATCTGGCGCTCGAACGACAGCACCAGCAGCACTGCGGTAGCAGCGAGGCCGATGGCCAGGCCGATCCAGATGCCGAAGATGCCGTGGGCGCCGAGCACGCCCAGCCCGTAGGCGGCCGGCAGGCCCACCAGCCAGTAGCCGTACAGGGACAGGCGAAAGGGCCCGGCCGTGTCGCCCAGGCCCCGCAGGATGCCGTTGCCGATGTTTTGCGCGGCATCGAAGAACTGCAGCAGCGCGGCAATCAGCAGGCCATTGACAGTCAGGCTCAGCACCTGCTGGTTGGTGGCCTGTTCGGCGGAAATGAACAGCGCCACGATCTGCTGCGCGAACAGCAGGTAGAGCAGCGCGAACAGCAGCATCAATGCGGCGCCGGCCACCAGGCCCATGTGCCCCAGCTGGCGGGCGCGGTGGTACTGGCCGGCGCCATGGGCTTCGCTGATGTGGATCGAGGCCGCGTGGGAGACCCCGGCCGAAAACATGAAGACGATGTAGATGATCTGGTTGAGTACCGTTTGTGCCGCCAGCGCTTCCATGCCCAGGGTGCCGATCAGCAGGGTCAGCACGCTGAAGAAACCGGCTTCCGAAGCGTAGGTTCCTGCAATCGGCAGGCCGA
Source organism: Pseudomonas sp. CMR5c (assembly GCF_003850545.1). NCBI lineage: Bacteria > Pseudomonadati > Pseudomonadota > Gammaproteobacteria > Pseudomonadales > Pseudomonadaceae > Pseudomonas > Pseudomonas sp. CMR5c. Next base: position 215,508 of record NZ_CP027705.1, read on the forward strand.
GCCGCCATACCGTGCCCAGGGTCGCCCAGGAGCAGCGCAGCTGCTTGAGGTCCAGGTACTGCGCGAGCTGGCGGTCCTTGAGCACCACCGTGAGGAACATCAGCAGCGACAGCAGGAACACCAGGCTGCTGGTCAACGCCACGCCCTTGAAGCCAAGGGCCGGCAGGCCGAGCTTGCCGAACACCAGCCCGTAGTTCAGCCCGGCGCTGAGCACGATCGATACCAGGGTAATGGCCAGCAGCGGCCCCGGGCGCTTGAGGCCGACGGTGAAATGCCGCAGGGCCTGGAACCACAGGCAGGGCAACAGGCCCGGGGCGATGACGGCGAGGAACTGCACCGTGTCCCTGGCCACCTGCGGGTCTTGCCCGAGCCAGACCAGGGGCCGCTCCAGGAGCAGCAGCACGGCGATGAACAGCACGCCACTGAGGGTCGCCCAGAACAGCCCGGCCACCAGCAGCTGGCGGATCTGTCCGTGGTCCTGGCGTGCGTTGGCCTGGGCCACCAGGTTGCTGACGCCGGTCACCAGGCCGGTGCCGGTGGTGCGCAACTGGTTGAACAGGGCCAGGGCCAGGCCACCGGCGGCGATCTCCCGCGCACCCAGGGCGCCCAGCACCACGATGTCGATGGTGGTCAGGGCGACGTGGGCCAGGTTGGTGAGGATCAGTGGGCCGGCCAGCAACAGCAGCGGCAGGAATTCCTGGCGCCACGGCGATGGGCTGCGGGAAGTCGGGCTCACCATAGCTTGACCCTCTGCCCGCGCCGGCTGGCCAGGGCCAGGTCCGCCAGGTAGCGCCCCAGGGCCACGTCGGTGACTACCATGCCGCTGTTGTAGGCGAACACGATATCCCGCTCATGGCGGCGTGCTGGGGCGTGGCCGAGGAGGATGTCCGGCAGCTGTGCGTCCATGTCCGGCAGGCTGCCGTCGGCGGCGGCCAGGTCGGCGCTGGTGACGCGCATCTGCGCGCTGTCGGTGGCGATGCGGTAGTCGGCGCCGTGCAGTACATCGGCATCGATGCCGTAGCCCACCAGCACCGCCACGGCCCCGGGCTTGAGCCAGGCTCGCTTGACCTGCTGGCGGGCGGTCAGGCCGGCGACGCCGAGGATGATGTCGGCCTGCGCAGCAGCCTGTGGCAAGTCTTCGATCACCTCGACCTCGCGCCCCGGGCAGTGTCGCCGGAGGTTCTCGCGCACCGCCTTGAGGCCGTCGGCGTAGTGGCCGTAGACCTGCAGGCGTTGCAGCCCGGGCAGGGCGGCCAGGAGCATCGGCAAGGCGATCTGCCCCTGCACGCCGCTGCCGACCACCAGTGCCGTGCGGGCGTCGGGGCAGGCAGCCCGGGCCATCAGCGCCGAGGTCGCGCTGGTGCGCATCGGCCCCAACTGGGCCACGTCCATCAAGGCGATGGGCTGTCCGCTGCGGTCGTCGCAGAGAAAGATGAAGGAGTGGAAGCGGTAGGCCTCGCGCTGGCGCTGCGGGTCATGCTCGTACACCACCTTGAAGCCCAGGGTCTGGCTGGCGCCGTCGCGTCCCACCATCGAGTAGCTGATGGAGCGCTGGTCCGCCGGCTCGACGATGGTCTTCAGCGGGTTCTGCGAGTCGCCATTGCGCAGGGCGACATAGGCCTGTTCCACCACTCTGAGTACATCTTCGTGGCGCACCCCGAGGTCTTCCAGGTCGGCCTGTGCAAGCACCCACAGTTCGCCGGGCGCGGCGTATTGCGTTGAGCTGTTCATCCTGACTCCTTGTTGACAAGCAAAACCTCACGCCAGCCCATCGAGCTTCCAGCGCAGGGTGGGGCCGTCGAGTTCGATGACGACCTTGTGGGGCAACCGGGCCTCGTGGAACGGCGACTCGTTGGAGTCCATCTGGTAGCCGGCGGTGTTGAGGTAGATCAGCAGGTCGCCGGGGCGCACCGGGTGGTCGAAACGGATCTTGCGCCAGGTCAGCATGTCGGACTCCAGGCAGGTCGAGCCGCCCACGCAGGCGAAGAAGGGGGCGGCCGGGCGCGGCTCGGTCGGTAGCAGCAAGGGTTCGGGCAGGAACTCGCTGTTGAACCACTGCTCGGAGAGGCTGAAGCTGCTGCCCTGCACGGTGACCACGGCATAACCGTCATCGCGCTCCTTGACCCCCTGGACGCGAAAGACGCTGATGCCGGCCTGGTCGAGCAGGGCCCGGCCGGGCTCGATCAGCAGTTCGATGGCGTCTCGCTCGGCCTTCTGCGCCAGGGTCATGGCTGCCTCCACCGGGGTTGCGAGAATGTCTGCCAGGGCGTCGCTGGCGGCACGTGGCGCGCCGTAGGGGTAGAAGCCGCTGAAGGTGCGGGCACCGTGGTAGTGGCTCGGCCGATCCTGCTGGCGAAAGCGAGCCCAGGCCTCGGGATTGACGTACCGCACGGCAAAGCCGCCCCCCAGGTTCACGCGCCGGCAATGTTCCAGGCCCGCCGCGCGGGTGCTCACGCAGAGGTCGAGCAAGCGATTGGCGGCCTGGACGCGCTGCTCGCTGGAGTAACCGCCGAGGTGGAAGGAAAACCCCATCAGGCGTAGCCAGCGCGGATGCTCCCGGCACAGTGCGATGGCCTGCGTGCACTGCCCAGGATCGAGGCCAAAGCGGCTCTCGGGCTGGCTCTCGGGGCGATAGCGCAGCAGTACCCGGGCTTGTTGTTCACGGCTGCGCGCCAGGTGCAGCAGGCGTTGCAACTCACTGGGCGAATCAATGGCCAACAGGCATTGGTGACTCAGGCACAGTTGCAGCAGGCGATCACTTTTCTCCGGGCCGGAGACCCCGATGGCGTGGCCCGGTACGCCGCCGCCCAGGGCCTTTTCCAGCTCGCCGACGCTGGCCACATCGACGCCGATGCCCTCTTGGCTGCAAGCCTGGATCAGGCAGTCGGCCTTGTTGGCCTTTTTCGCGAATAGCAGCGAGCCCCGGGCCGGCGCCTGTTCGAAAGCGCGCCGGAACCGGCGGATGTTCTCCACGAACACCTGCGGCAGCATCAGGTGCAGGGGCGAACCCAGGCCCTGCACCAGCTCGCGCAGGGTTGCCGGGTGCTGGCGCAGCAAGTCGTCGACGTGGGTGTGTCGCAGGCTGGTCAGCGGGGCGGAGGGTTGGGGAGCGTTGGCGCGGGACGGCAGGTGCATGACAGGCGTTTCATCCTTGGCAGGGACGCGGGCGTCGGCAACCGGGTGTCGACGCCGTGTCAGGTCAGAATTCGAAGCGCGCCGAGAGGAATATCTCGCGTTCGCGACCCACTTCCAGGCCACCCTGGTAATAAGTACTGGCGTAGTAGTAGGTGTTGGTCAGGTTCTTGCCGTGGAGCCGATAGGTCACTGGCGTTTCGCCTAGTCGGGTGCGGTAGCTGGCACCTGCGTCGAGCAGGGCGTAGCCGGGGATGTAACCGCTGTTCTGGGCATCCACCGGACGGCTGCCGACCAGGCTCAGGGTGCTGTCCAGGGACAGGCCGGGAACGCTTTGCAACTGGTATTGGGCACCGAAGGTCCCCTTCCATTTCGGCACGCCTTCGGTGCGCTTGCCGGCGACGCTGAGGTCGTCCACGTTCTCCAGGCGGGTTGCCAGGTAGGCCAGGTTGGCGTCCAGGGTCAGCGAGTCGGTGGGCCGATGGCTGAGGTTCAGCTCGATGCCGCGATGGCGATACTGGCCTTTGCTGACGAAGGTATTGCTGGTGTCCAGGTAACTGGCATTGCGGCGGATCTCGAAGAGCGCAAGACCCAGGTTGGAACGCGAGTCGAGCTCGGCCTTGAGCCCGACTTCGTATTGCTCGGACTCGATGGCATCGGTGGGCTGGTTCTTGTTGGTGGCATTCCAGGGCGCGTAGTCGCCTTTTTCCAGGCCGCGTGAATAGCTGACGTAGGTCATCAGGTTGTCCAGCGGACGGTAGATCAGCGCACCGCTGGGAACGAACACGTCATGGCGCTGGGGCAGGGCGGTGGCCGACAGATGATCGGCGCGGTACCAGATGTAGCGCCCGCCGAGCAGTACCTGGAATTGTTCGTTGAGGGACACCAGGTCGCTGGCGAAGACCGAGCTTTCCTTGATCCGCGAGACGAATTCGATGTCGTTCTCCGGGCCGAAGTGATGCTTGGGCGGCTGCACCGGGTGGCGGATGTTGCCCACCGAAACGTCGCTGACGCGAACGCCGGGATTGGCGCTGTTGATATCGTCCCAGGCCGGGCTACGGTCCTTGAACTGCTTGTAGCCGGTGCCCAGGAACACATCGTGGTAGAGGCTGCCGGTGTTGAATTTGCCGGCCAGGTAGGACTGCAGCGACCAGGTACTGAACACCTCGCCACGGGAAACGTAGAGGTCGGCGGTGCCGATGTCGCCATTGGGCTGGATGTTGAACAGGTCGTTGTAGCCGCCGTGGCGCTCGACTCGCGAGTAGTTGGCCTGGGTGATGGAGGTCCAGTTGTCGCTGAGGGTGTATTCGAACTTGGCGTCCAGGTTCTTGCCCTCGGTCTGGTGGCGAAACCAGGAGCCGGTAAGCAGGTCGCGACGGTTGATCTTCGGCGGCCTGACGTAGCTGGAAGCATCCAGTGGGTTGGCGCGGTGGCTCTGGTCGGCCCGCAACAGGGGGTCGGCCACCGTGGACTTCCACGACCAGTCGCCGTTGAGCTGCAGCAGCGCACGTTCGCTCAAGCGCCAGTCGGTGGCCAGGCCGATGAACTTGCGCTCCATGTCCCGGGCGTGATCGTAGTCGCCGTTCTTTTCGTAGCCGGCATTCAGACGGTAGCCGAACGCGCCGTCGACGGTGGAGTTGCTGTTGTCGATGGCGATGTAGCGTCCGGCCAGGGACGAGCCCTGGACCGTGAGGTTGAGCAAGGGATCGAGGGTCGGGCGCTTGGGGATGTAGTTGATCGTGCCGCCAGGGGAGTTGATCCCATACAGGAATCCCGACGGGCCCTTGAGTACGTCGATGCGCTCGACGTACTCAAGGGGGAAGTCATGGTGCGGGGCCAATGCCAGGCCATCGCGGCGGATGGTATTGAAGTTGTCCATCGCAAAGCCGCGCAGGCGGAAGTTGTCGAAGCCGCTGCCGGCCGAGGCGCTGAGGATGGAGGGATCCAGGCTCAGCACATCGACGGCGGTACGCGCCGACGAATCGGCGATGGTCTTGGCGTCGTAGCTCTGGATGACCAGGGGTATTTCCATGGCCGTCTTGGCACCGAAGGCCCCGGCATTCACCTCGTAGGCCTCGTTGAGGGGGGGGCGAGGATATGGCTGGTGTCCAGGCTCAAGGATGCGGCCTTGCGTTCCTCGGATGCCTCCTGCGCTTCGACGGTGGACAGGCTGCAACAGGCAGAAAAGACGCCGGCCAAGACCGTCCATGCACACCGTGGAGCTGATCCGTACAACTGGTTCATCTGTAGTCCCTTAACTCGACGGAGCATGAAGTTCGCCGCTATCCAGCCCGCTGCCTGCCCTGGCTCGCCGATGAGCCTTGCATTGTTGCCGAGGCCAAAACCGTGCTGGCGGCAATTCCAATCGTGAGAATTGTTCTCGAATGAAACATTATAACGTTTTTATTTTTCATGCAACGCCCACCCCCCGGCAGGCTATCCCAGGGCTTTGGTACGCAGGTTCGGTGATGGTGGTTGAAGTGCTGAAGAGCCGCTTGGCTAGCACTTTTCCTGGTTTTTGCGGGGCGATTGGTGTTTTCGGCTGTATGAATCCGGCCGCTTTGACTAAGGTGCACCCATAGTTACCGGAGCGTGCCGCATGACCGCTGTTGATCTACCTGCTGTTCCCCGCGTGTTGATTGCCGAGGCCGATCCCTGGTCCCGCGACCTGCTCGAGCAAGTGCTGCTTAACGTGCGTTGCGATGCTCGCCTGGATCTGTGCGCCGACGGCCAGGAAGCCATGGACCTGCTCAACGCCAAGCCCTACGACCTGGTCATCGCCGACTGGGAGCTGCCGGGCATCGACGGCCTCTCGCTGCTGCGTGCGGTGCGCCAGCGCAAGCGCAATCCGCCGCAGCCGTTCATCCTGCTCAGCGTGCGCAGCGACAGCGCCAGCGTGCGCGAGGCCCTGCCCCTGGCCCCTACCGCGTACCTGACCAAGCCCCTGAACATGGAAGGCCTGACCCAGCGCCTGCAAGGCTTGCTGCTGGACGCTGGCCAGGAGGTCTCCTGCGAGATCCCGAGCCTGACGCCCGGCACGACCTTGTACAGCTTTCTCGAACACCGCCGCGAACTGGCCGACGGCGCGCCCCTGCTGACCGACGTGCAACTGGCGGTCAAGCGCAGCCTGCATCCCGAGGGGCTGGACCTGCGGCTGCTGGAGGACGAAATCCGCACCGACCCGCAAGTCACCGCCGTGCTGATCGCCGCCGCCAACAGCGCCGCCCAGCACCATGGCGACGGTGTGCAGACCCTGTCCCAGGCCCTGCACCGGCTCGGTACCGGGCAGAGCATGAACCTGATCCTCGGCCTGACCCTCAAGCGCAGCGCCCGCCTCAGCGACCCGGTCCTGGCCGACTATGCCGAGCGCTATTGGGGGCTATCGCTGCACGCCGCCGAGTACGGCCGGACCCTGGCCCGCCTGCTGGACCTGGACCAGGAGCGTTGCTACTGCGCCGGCTTGCTGCACCGCCTGGGCGACCTGGCGCTGCTGCGTTGCCTGCAAGAGTGGAAGCAGGCCGGCGGCGAGCTGGACGACCAGGAAGAGATCGGCGATGCCCTGGAGCGCTATGGCGCGGCCTACGGCTCGGCCCTGCGTACCCGCTGGCGCATGCCCCTGGAGCTGCGCGAGCTGATCGCCGCGGTCTACCAGCTCGGTGGCGGGGTCTACTCCCGCGAAGCCCTGGCGATGAACCTGGCGGGCCAACTGGCGCACCTGACGCCCACCGAGGGCGTCGAGGAAGTGGCCCAGGGCAAGACCGCGCGGTTGCTGAAGATCGGCCTGCCGGAGCTGAGTCGCCTGCGCAAGGGTTGAGTGAAGTCAGTTGCCCATAAGCTCGAACAGCGCGAACCAGCCATCGACCGTCTGGTCTTCGGCCAGGAAGGCCAGGTAGAAGAACGGCCAGGCTGCCAGCAGGGTCAGCAGCTGCGCTGGATGCGGCCCGAGCTTGACGGCCAGGGCCACCCCAAGCAGTACCAGGGCCAGTCCGACCAGGAAGCTCGCCAAGCGTTTGCCTCGATAACCATTGCGTTTGCTGTTGACGCGTTTGAGCAACTGTTCTTCGTTCATCGGGTGATGCGTTCGGCTGGGGCCGCCATGGCCGGGGGAGTCGCAGTCTAGCCTGCTCCTGCTGGCGATTCACCCGGTGACGATGCGGTTCTTGCCCTGGCGCTTGGCTTCGTACATCGCTGCGTCGGCCCGGGCGAACAGGCTATCCAGGCTCTCGTCTTCTGCCAGCAGGCTGGTCAGGCCCTGGCTGACCGTGATGCTGAAGACCTGGCCCTGGTGGCTGAAGTGCTGGCGCTGGATCTCCCTTTGCAGGCGTTCGGCCACCTGGCGCGCCATGTCGGCGGCGCAGCCGGGGAACAGTGCGGCGAACTCCTCGCCGCCGATACGCCCGAACAGGTCGCCCCGGCGCAGGGCGGCGCGTCCGCTCTCGGCGATGCGTTGCAGGACGATGTCGCCCTCGGGGTGGCCGTAGGTGTCGTTGATCACCTTGAAATCATCGATGTCCAGCAACAGGAAGGACAGGGGCGAGCCTTGCAGGCGGGCCTGTTCGAACTCGCGATTGGCACACTCGAAGAAGTGCCGGCGGTTGCTGCTCTGGGTCAGCGCGTCGGTGGTGGCCAGGCGCTGCAGCTCGTTCTCCAATTGCTTCTTTTCGCTGATGTCCTCGGCGATCCCCACCACGATCAGGCGCTGCCCGGGTTCGGCATTGCGGTTGATGAAGCATTTGTCGCTGAGCCAGCGCACCTGGCCCGTGGCGTCGATGATGCGGTACTCGCGGTCTTCCACCGCGCCTTTTTCCAGGACCTGGGCCAGGCTGCGCTCGGCGTATTCCAGGTCGTCGGGGTAGATGCTGTCGCGCCACTGGTTGTAGTCCGCCAGCAGCAGGCCGGCGGGGCGGCCGAAAATGCGTTCATAGGCCGGGCTGACGTACAGCACCTGGCGGCTTTCCCAGTCGAAGGCCCAAAGCACGGCGTTGACGCTGACCAGCAGCGAGTTGAACAGCTGCTCGCGTTCGGTCAGGCGGGCGACTTCGCCCTGGGCATGCATCAGGGCCATGAGGGTTTGCGCGGCCTCGGGCCACAGGGGAAGCGAAGATGGAATATCTGGATTCTTGTTGACCATCGGCACAATTCTCGAAGGGCGTGCCGCGTGGTGTTCGACAGCGGCTACAACCAAGCCCGCCTGGATGGCGAAGTGTTGCTTGAGATAGAGGATGGAACGCTAAGTTCCCGTGTGCTCCGGCGACGCGCCGGACGGTCGGCAGATGCGGGTTGCGGGTGAGGCCGGAGGGGGTGGGCTCCCTCGCCACGGGCGTGGCGAGGGATGCGGGTCAGGCGGCGCTGGGGCGCAGGGAGTAGGTCTTGAGCTGGTTGGCGAAGTCTCGCAGGGACTGGATGCCGCTGGCCTCGGCCTCGTGGACCCAGTCCTTGATGGCGGCCAGCATGTCGTGGCCGTTGGAGCTGGTCTTGACCCAGATCTGCTGCAGCGCCAGGCGCTTCTCGTAGATCACCTTCAACGCCTGGCTGTGTTCCAGCATGTTCTGGATACGCAGGTGGTGGCGGTCTTCCAGCAGGCTGGTTTCCCGGGACAGCAAGCGCTTGGCGCGGTGGAACTGGTGGCGCACCGAGTGATCGACCTTGGCCAGTTCCTGCTTGACCAGCGGGCCGATCACCAGCTTGCGGTACTGGGCCATGATCTGGAAGCGGTTGTTGAGGATCGCCATGGCGGTGTCCATGTCCAGGTGGCCCTTGCCTTCGACCCGATGGGCGATGGGCGCCACTCGCTGGACCTTGGCCAGGCCCAGCAGGCTGAACAGCTTGATCCAGCCCCAGCCCATGTCGAATTCCCACTTCTTCACCGACAGCTTGGCCGAGTTGGGGTAGGTGTGGTGGTTGTTATGCAGCTCCTCGCCGCCGACGATGATGCCCCAGGGCACCAGGTTGGTGGCCGCGTCGCGGCATTCGAAATTGCGGTAGCCCACGGCATGGCCCAGGCCGTTGATCACGCCGGCGGCCCAGAACGGGATCCACATCATCTGCACCGCCCAGATGGTGATGCCGATGGTGCCGAACAGCAGCAGGTCGATCACCGCCATCAGCGCCACGCCACCTAGCTTGTAGCGGCTGTAGAGGTTGCGCTCGATCCAGTCTTCCGGGCAGTTCTTGCCGTAGATGCGCAGGGTCTCGGGGTTGCGCGCTTCCTCGCGGTACAGCTCGGCGCCCTTGCGCATGACTGTGGACAAGCCCTTGATCACCGGGCTGTGCGGGTCGTCGACCGTCTCGCACTTGGCGTGGTGCTTGCGATGGATCGCGGTCCACTCGCGGGTGTTCTGCGCCGTGGTCAGCCACAGCCAGAAGCGGAAGAAATGCTTGAGCCCGGCATTGAGCTCCAGGGAGCGATGCGCGGAGTAACGGTGCAGATAGACCGTGACCGCAACGATGGTCACGTGGGTCATCAACAGGGTGACTGCCACCAGTTGCCAGGCGGACAAGCCAAGTAAACCTTCATACCACATAGGCGATAAGGCCCTCGATAGAGAAAAAACAGCCCAGGCATTATCACTAAGCCCGGTGAGAAAACCAGTCGCCCTTTCAGATAAGAGTGGCGGGATGTTTCTTCCTCTATAATCCCAAACTTTTCGTGTGGAAATAGACGGGCTTATGTCGGTTTCTTATCGCAATGGCTTGCGTGCTGCGCTGCTCTACCTGCTGCTGTCCATGGCCTGGCTGCAGCTCAGTGGCTATTTATTGAGCAGTTTCTTCGATGGATCGATCGACCAGGTCCTGTGGCAGCAAGCCAGCTGCTATGCCTGGGCCCTGGTCAGCGCGGTGCTGATCTTCTTTGCCCGTGCCCGCTTGCTGCGGGTGCTGGGCGCCGATCGCTGGTTGCGCCACCAGCAGAAGGACCGCGAGCGCCTGCGCCAGGCCGCGGCGGTGTTCGACTGTACCCGCGAGGGGGTACTGGTGAGCGACACCCAGGGGCAGATCGTCCACGTCAACCGCGCCTTCATGGAGATCACCGGCTACCAGCGCGAGGAGGTGCTGGGGCGCCAGCCGAGCATGTTCAAGTCCGGCCATCATTCGGTGGATTTCTACAAGGCGATGTTCGGCGCGTTGCGCCAGACCGGCGAGTGGAGCGGCGAAATCTGGAACCGGCGCAAGAGCGGTGAAATCTATCCGCAGTGGCAGACCATCCGTGCGATCCGCGACGAGCAGGGCGAGCTCACCCACTATGTGGCGGTATTCTCCGACATCAGCGCGATCAAGGATTCCGAGCATGAGCTGGCGCACCTGGCCCACCACGATCCGCTGACCGACCTGCCCAACCGCCTGCTGCTCACCGACCGCGCCGAGCAGGCCCTGGCTTCGGCGCAGATCCACAAGCGCGGCTGCGCCATGCTGATGATCGACCTGGACCACTTCAAGATGGTCAACGACAGCCTCGGGCATAACGTCGGCGACCAGTTGCTCAAGGCTTTTGCCCAACGCCTGCGGGAGATGTTCGGCCCGGGCGTGACCCTGGCGCGCCTGGGCGGCGACGAGTTCGCCGTGCTGGCCGAAAGTTGCCCGCAGCTGGTACAGGCGGCCGCCCTGGCCCAGCGCATCCTCGATGGTCTCAAGGAGCCGTTCCAGCTGGACGGCCACCAGGTGCTGATCAACGCCAGCATCGGCATCAGCCTGTTTCCCAGCGATGCCCGCAGCGCCAGCCAGTTGCTGCGCAACGCCGATGCCGCGCTGTTCAAGGCCAAGAGCGCCGGGCGCAATGGTTATGCGTTGTACACCGAGGAGCTCACCGCCCATGCCCAGCAGCGGGTGGAGACCGCCTTCGAGTTGCGCCGCGCCCTGGACCGCCAGGAGCTGCGGGTCTACTACCAACCCGTGCACGACCTGGCCAGCAGTCGCCTGGTGGGCGTCGAGGCCCTGGTGCGCTGGCAGCACCCGCACCGGGGCCTGGTGCCGCCGGCGGAGTTCATCCCTATCGCCGAGCGCACCGGGATGATTGCCGAGATCGATGCCTGGGTCATGGGCGAGGCATGCCGGCAGATGTGCCAGTGGCAGGCCGAGGGCGTGGTGCTGTCGTTCATCGCGGTGAACGTCTCGACCCGCCTGTTCGCCCGTAGCGAGCTGTACCAGCAGGTGGCCCAGGTACTGCACGACACCGGGCTGGACCCGGCCTACCTGGAGCTGGAGGTCACCGAAAGCGCGCTGATGGATGACCCGGAAGTGGCCCTGGAACAGATGCATCGCCTGCGCGAGCTGGGCATCCGCCTGGCCATCGACGACTTCGGCACCGGCTATTCGTCGTTGCTGCGGCTCAAGCGCCTGCCGGTGCAGAAGCTCAAGATCGACCAGGGTTTCGTCGCCGGTTTGCCCTGGGACGAGGACGATGCGGCGATTTCCCGGGTCATCGTGGCCCTGGCCCAGAGCATGGGCATGCAGGTCCATGCCGAAGGTATCGAGCAGATGGAGCAGGCGCGGTTCCTCCTCGACCAGGGCTGCGATCTGGGCCAGGGCTACTGGTTCGGCCGGCCGATGCCGGCATCGCTGCTGGACTGGGACAACGCCCCGCAGATCCTCTGACGCGCCTGATGTAGCTGGCGGGCGCTGCGCCCCCGGTCGCAGCCTCGCTACGCTCGACGACGGCTACAGGTGCTTCGCGTAGCGGCCGCAAGAGGGTGGGCACGGACTCAGGGGCCCGTAACTGCGCGTCCCGCCGAATAATTTCCGTTGGTTATATAAACATTCTTAAATAGTATTTTTAAGAATATCCCTGCCTATCTACTATTGCTCCACGCCACCCGCAGTGCCGCCACTGCACGGCACATCCCACTCAGGAGCAACACCATGAGCGCATCTCTACGTAGCGTCGACGGACAGGACGAAGCAACCATCTTGCGTGAAATTCAAAGTGCACTGCGGGACCTGCGCTTCGGGGCAGTGGAAATCACCGTGCACAACGCCCAGGTCGTGCAGATCGAGCGCAAGGAAAAATTCCGCCTGCAGCAACCTGGCAACAAGCCCAGCTGAATCGCGCGTCACCCTCTCGCGAGCGAGAGGCCCGACTGGTCAACCGGAGGGCGTCACCCATGACCCCCAGTTCGTTCCCCAGCGTTCGCCCGCGAATGCGAGCCTGATTCGCCATAAGAAAAATGCCAGCACATTAGAAAATTTCGGGAGCTCTACCATGTCGTCGATTCGCCGTTATGCCCTGGCTGCCCTCGCCAGCGCCGTTTTTGCCGGTTCCGCCGTAGCCAAGGACTATGAGCTGCTCAACGTGTCCTACGACCCGACCCGCGAGCTGTACCAGGACTACAACGCCGAGTTCGTAAGCTTCTGGAAGAAGGAGCACCCCGGCGACAACGTGAAGATCCAGCAATCCCACGGTGGTTCGGGCAAGCAGGGCCGAGCGGTGATCGATGGCCTGCGCGCCGACGTGGTGACCCTGGCCCTGGCCGGCGACATCGACGAAATCGCCAAGCTCGGCAAGACCCTGCCGGCGGACTGGCAGCAGCGCCTGCCCGACGCCAGCACGCCCTACACCTCGACCATCGTGTTCCTGGTGCGCAAGGGCAATCCCAAGGGCATCAAGGACTGGGGCGACCTGATCAAGAAGGACGTCTCGGTGATCACCCCCAACCCGAAGACCTCCGGCGGCGCCCGCTGGAACTTCCTGGCCGCCTGGGCCTACGGCCTGAAGGCCGGTGGTAGCGAAGCCAAGGCCAAGGAGTACGTGCAAGAGTTGTTCAAGCACGTACCGGTGCTGGATACCGGAGCCCGAGGCTCGACCATCACCTTCGTCAACAACGGCCAGGGCGATGTCCTGCTGGCCTGGGAAAACGAAGCTTTCCTGGCGCTCAAGGAAGACGGTGGCGCCGACAAGTTCGACATCGTCGTGCCGTCGCTGTCGATCCTCGCCGAACCGCCGGTGGCGGTGGTGGACAAGAACGCCGAGAAGAAGGGCAACACGGCGATCGCCGAAGCCTACCTCAAGCACCTGTATAGCCCGGCCGGCCAGGAGATCGCGGCGAAGAACTTCTATCGTCCACGGGACAAGGACGTGGCGGCCAAATACGCCCAGCAATTCCCGAAACTGGAGCTGGTGACTATCGACAAGGACTTCGGCGGCTGGAAAACTGCCCAACCGAAATTCTTCAATGACGGTGGCGTGTTCGACCAGATCTACCAGGCCCAGTAACAGGAGGAGCCACTCTAACCGCCATCGCTTGGAGCCCCGGAATCACTTCGGGGCTTCGTGCGTTTCACCTGCGTTCAACCAAGGACTCTTATGTCGCGTCGTATCTCCCCCGTCATACCCGGCTTCGGGCTGACGCTGGGCTACACCTTGGTGTACCTCAGCCTGATTGTGCTCATCCCCCTGGCGGCGATGTTCGTCCATGCCGCACAACTCACCTGGGACCAGTTCTGGGCCATCGTCTCGGCACCTCGGGTGCTCGCGGCCCTCAAGCTCAGCTTCGGCACCGCCTTGTGCGCGGCGATCATCAACGGCCTGATCGGCACGCTGCTGGCCTGGGTCCTGGTGCGCTACAGCTTCCCCGGACGGCGGATCATCGATGCGATGATCGACCTGCCCTTCGCCTTGCCCACCGCGGTGGCGGGCATCGCCCTGACCGCGCTGTACGCGCCTACCGGGCTGGTGGGCCAGTTCGCCACCGACCTGGGCTTCAAGATCGCCTACACGCCCTTGGGCATCACTCTGGCGCTGACCTTCGTCACCCTGCCGTTCGTGGTGCGCACGGTGCAGCCGGTGCTGGCGGACATCCCCCGTGAAGTGGAAGAGGCCGCCGCCTGCCTCGGCGCCAAGCCCTGGCAGGTGTTCCGTCATATCCTGGTGCCGGCGCTGCTGCCAGCCTGGCTCACCGGTTTCGCCCTGGCCTTCGCCCGGGGCGTGGGCGAGTACGGTTCGGTGATCTTCATCGCCGGCAACATGCCGATGAAGACCGAGATCCTGCCGCTGCTGATCATGGTCAAGCTTGATCAGTACGATTACACCGGCGCCACGGCCATCGGCGTGCTGATGCTGGTGGTGTCCTTCATCCTGCTGCTGCTGATCAACCTGCTGCAGCGGCGTATCGAAACCCCATAAGGAGGCGCGAACCATGTCCCAATCGTCCATCGCCGCCTCGTCGGCCAACGCTGCCCGCCGTGGCAACGCCACTTCGCGGCGGGTATTGATTGGCCTGGGCTGGCTGATCTTTGCCCTGTTCCTGCTGTTGCCGCTGTTCATCGTCGTGTCCCAGGGGCTCAAGCTTGGCCTGGGGGCATTCTTCGAGGCGATCTTCGAGCCCGACGCGCTGTCGGCGCTCAAGCTCACGGTGATCGCGGTGCTGATCTCGGTGCCGCTGAACCTGGTGTTCGGCGTCTGCGCCGCCTGGTGCGTGAGCAAGTACTCGTTCCGTGGCAAGAGCATCCTGGTGACCTTGATCGACCTGCCGTTCTCGGTGTCGCCGGTGATCGCCGGCCTGGTCTACGTGCTGATGTTCGGCGCCCAGGGGCTGTTCGGCCCGTGGTTGTCGGATCACGACATCCAGATCGTGTTCGCCCTGCCGGGCATCGTCCTGGCCACCATCTTCGTCACCGTGCCCTTCGTCGCTCGCGAGCTGATCCCGTTGATGCAGGAGCAGGGCACCCAGGAAGAAGAGGCCGCGCGCCTGCTGGGGGCCAACGGCTGGCAGATGTTCTGGCACGTCACCGTACCCAACATCAAATGGGGCCTGATCTACGGCGTGGTGCTCTGCACCGCCCGGGCCATGGGCGAGTTCGGCGCGGTGTCGGTGGTCTCCGGGCACATCCGCGGGGTCACCAACACCCTGCCGCTGCACGTGGAGATCCTCTACAACGAGTACAACCACGTCGCCGCCTTCGCCGTGGCCAGCCTGTTGCTGATCCTTGCGTTGTTCATCCTGCTGCTCAAGCAGTGGAGCGAATCCCGAATCAACCGCCTGCGCGCCAGCGCCGCGGAGGAATAAGACATGTCGATCGAAGTCCGTAACGTCAGCAAGAATTTCAACGCCTTCAAGGCCCTGGACAGCATCAACCTGGATATCCACAGCGGTGAGCTGGTGGCGCTGCTCGGCCCCTCGGGCTGCGGCAAGACCACCCTGCTGCGGATCATCGCCGGCCTGGAGACTCCCGATGCCGGCAACATCGTGTTCCACGGCGAGGACGTCTCCGGCCACGATGTGCGCGATCGCAACGTCGGGTTCGTGTTCCAGCACTACGCGCTGTTCCGCCACATGAGCGTGTTCGACAACGTCGCCTTCGGCCTGCGCATGAAGCCCAAGAACCAGCGCCCCAGCGAAAGCCGGATCGCCGAGAAGGTCCATGAACTGCTGAACATGGTGCAGCTGGACTGGCTCTCCGATCGCTATCCGGAGCAGCTCTCCGGCGGCCAGCGCCAGCGTATCGCCCTGGCCCGGGCCCTGGCGGTGGAGCCCAAGGTGCTGCTGCTGGACGAGCCCTTCGGGGCGCTGGATGCCAAGGTGCGCAAGGAGCTGCGCCGCTGGCTGGCGCGGCTGCATGAAGACATCAACCTGACCTCGGTATTCGTCACCCACGACCAGGAAGAGGCCATGGAAGTGGCCGACCGCATCGTGGTGATGAACAAGGGCGTGATCGAGCAGATCGGCTCACCTGGCGAGGTCTACGAGTATCCGGCCAGCGATTTCGTCTATCACTTCCTCGGCGACTCCAACCGCCTGCGCCTGGGGGAGGACAACCATGTGCTGTTCCGGCCCCATGAAGTGTCGCTGTCGCGTTCGGAGCTGGAGGACCACCACGCCGCCCAGGTCCGCGATATCCGCCCGCTGGGCGCCACCACCCGGGTGACCCTCAAGGTCGAGGGCCAGGATGAACTGATCGAGGCCGAAGTGGTGAAGGACCATGACAGCCTGGTGGGCCTGGCCAAGGGCGAGACGCTGTTCTTCAAGCCCAAGGTCTGGCAGAAGGTCGCCAACCTCTAACAGGCCGTTTAAAAACTACCTGCGTTGCCATCGCTGCGTTGAAAACAGGCTCGCCTACATTTTTCAACGGCCTGCTAAAGCATCGCGGGCAAGCCGGATCGTCGCCCACTCGCTCCTGCGGATCGAAGTGGTTCGCCAATACTGCGAACGACACGAACCTGTAGGGGCGAGGCTTGCCCGCGATCCGGTTTTGCCTGCGATATCGATCTAGATCGCGGCACGCTTTGGATTGGCCCGCACACCCCCCGCCTGTGCTTCGATCTGCTGCTTGAGGTCATGGCGCAGGCCCAGCAGGAAGGCCAGCTCGGCCACCACGAACAGCGGGCCGATGATCAGCCCGGAGACGTCATCGACGAAGGCCGGCTTGCGCCCTTCGTAGTAATGGCCGACGAACTGGATCACCCAGCCCACAACGAACATGCCCACGCCACTGGCCAGCCAGACCAGGGTGCTCTGTTGCGCCAGTGCCTGGCCAGCCCACACCGACAAGCCCATCAGCACGCTCATCAATAACCCCAGGCGCAGTTCCAGGCGCAGGTAGTACACCGCTGCGAACAGGGCCAGCAGCAGCGCCGGCGAGAGCATCAACCCGGCCACCGGCCAGGCCGGACGGGACAGCAGTACGGCCACGGCGACCACGATCATCGGGATGCCGATGAAGTGGCTGGCGATATTGCGTGGGTCGCGGTGATAGGCCGCGTATTGACTGAGGTGATCGACGAGGCTTTTCATTGTTGTTCCTCCGTTGGGGTAACGGGATCATGCCGGACGCCCGATCACAGCTCTGTCGGCTAGGCGACAATCAAGGCGATGCCCTGGGAAAACACGGTCCATGAATATGCAGCAATGGCGCGAATGCCTGATGGCCGGCCAGTGGTTCAGCCACTTGCCGGCCTCTCTACAGGATAGTCTGCTCGACAATGCCCGCCTGCGGCGGCTGGCGCCGGGGCAGTACCTGTTTCGCCGTGGCGATCCACCCTGCGGCCTGTATGCGGTGGTCGAAGGCATGGTGCGGGTCGGCGCGGTCAGCGAACAGGGCAAGGAGGCCTTGCTCAGCCTGGTGGAGGCGCCCCACTGGTTCGGCGAGATCTGCCTGTTCGATGGCCAGCCGCGTACCCACGATGCCTGCGCCGAGGGCGCCTGCACCTTGCTCCAGGTACCCCAGGCAAGCCTTGTGCGGCTATTGGACGAACAACCCGCCTACTGGCGCCAGTTCGCCCTGTTGATGAGCCACAAGCTGCGCCTGGCCTTCATCAACCTGGAGCAACTGAGCCTGATGCCGGCTCCGGCGCGGGTGGCCAACCGCCTGCTGGCGATGGCCGCCGGTTATGGCGAGGTGGCCCAGAGCCGGCGCCTGCTGCAACTGCCCCAGGAACAGCTGGCGCTGATGCTCTCGCTGTCGCGCCAGACCACCAACCAGATCCTCAAGGACCTGCAGCACCAGGGCATCCTGCGCCTGAGCTACGGCGAGATCGAGATCCTCGATGCCGAACGCCTGCGTGCCCTCGCCAGTTCCGTGTAGCCGCTGCCGCAGGCTCGGCACGCGCCGCCATCTGGCGGTGCCTGGTTCTATGCAGGTCAGGGATGGTTCGGGGATCAGCGCAGGCCGTCGCGAAATTGCCCGGGGGTCATGCCGGTCCAGCGCTTGAAGGCCCGACTGAAGCTGCTGGCGTCGGCGAACCCCAGCAGGTAGCTGATCTCGCTCAGGGAGCAGGCCGGGTCGCGCAGGTGCAGCAGGGCGAGGTTTTCCCGGCATTCGTTGAGCAGGGTGTCGAAGCGCGTGCCTTCGTCCGCCAGGTGCCGTTGCAGGCTGCGCAAACTCAGGTGCAGGGCCTGGGCCACCCGCTCGGCGGACGGTTCGCCATCGGGCAGTTGGGCCTCGATCACCTCGCGCACCTTGCGCTCCCAAGTCAGAGGTCGCAACTGTGCCAGGGCACGCTTGAGCACTTGCTCGTTATGTTCGGCCAGCTCCGGGTTGGCGTCGTCCAGGTGGCTTTCGAAATCCTGCACGCGAAACTCCAGGCAATCCTCGCTGGCCGCGAAGTGCACCGGGCAGCGGAACACCCGGTGCCATTGGCTGGGGTCCTCTGGCTGCGGCCGCCGCAGGTGTACGGCCAGCGGCGCGTACTCACGGCCCAGGCGGCTGCGACAGGTGCGCACGTGGATCGCGGCGAACGCGTCGATGGCCTCGAACGCCGGCTGCTGGGCGCCTTCGGGCATCTTCAGGACGAAGCGGTAGCGGTCCGAGTCGCGGATCAACTGCGGAACCAGGGCATCGCTGACCACCTGGTGATAGCGCAGGATGCGCTCGAACACCTCGCGCAAGCTGCCGCTGGCCACCAGCGCATACCCCAGGGCATGGAAAGTGGTGGGGCTGACGAAGCGCGACACCCGCAGGCCGATGGCCGGATCACCGCTGGCCTGTACCGCCAGTTGCCACAGACGAGTGGTGGCCGACAGCGGATAGCGGGCGTTGGGATTGTCCATCAATTGGGGGTCAAGTCCGGCCTCGCGGCACAGGGCCGCGCTATCCAGGTCCAGGGCATCCAGCTGCTTGCGCAGGGCGCGGGTCCAGCTGGCGAGAGAGGTGGCTTCGGTCATGCGATTGGCGCGTCCGGTCAACAGGTTGGCGTTCACAGCTAGCGCCCCGGGCCGAGGCTCGGGGCAGGATGCACACATCACTGACCCAGAGGATGGAATCATGCACGGTACTTGCGCAAGCCCCGAACGAATGGACGCGCAACAACGCGCGGCGCATATTCGCGAAGTGGTCGTGGCCCGGGGCGACGAACTGCGCCGGCGCTATCCGCTCCTGCGCCACCAGGACGCCCTGGGCGCGGCGATCCTGGCCTTCGCCCTGGCCGGCATGGTCGGTTCCGCGGCGCTCTATCTCAATGGTCACCTGGCCTGGTGGGCCTGCCTGCTGCTCAATGCGTTCTTCGCTTCGCTGACCCACGAACTGGAGCACGACCTGATCCACAGCATGTATTTCCGCAAGCGGCGGGTGCCCCATAACCTGATGATGGGTTTGGTCTGGCTGGCTCGCCCCAGCACCATCAACCCCTGGATACGCCGCCAATTGCACTTGAACCACCACAAGGTCTCGGGCACTGCGGGCGATCTCGAAGAACGTGGCATCACCAACGGCGAGTCGTGGGGCATCGCGCGACTGCTGATGGTGGGCGACAACATGATCTCGGCCTTCGTCCATACGCTCCATGTGCCGGGCTGGAAGGCCAAGCTCAAGCGTTTCGCCCGGCTGATGGCAGCCTATGCTCCCCTGGCGCAGTTGCACTGGGGGGCCTGGTACGTGTTTCTCGGCTTCCATGGAGCCAATGGCGTCGCCGCGCTGCTGGGCACTTCCATCGAGTGGTCGGCCAGCACCCTGGCGCTGATGCAGGTGATCGACATCGCCGTGGTGGTGATCGTCGGCCCGAACGTGCTGCGTACCTTCTGCCTGCACTTCGTCAGCTCCAACATGCACTACTACGGTGATGTCGAGCCGGGCAACGTGCTCCAGCAGACCCAGGTGCTCAACCCCTGGTGGATGTGGCCGCTGCAAGCATTCTGCTTCAACTTCGGCAGCACCCACGGCATCCACCACTTCGTGGTCAAGGAGCCCTTCTACATCCGCCAGATGACCGCGCCGGTGGCCCACCGGGTGATGGCGCAGATGGGCGTGCGTTTCAACGACATGGGTACCTTCACCCGGGCCAATCGCTTCGCCGCCAAGGAGCAGGCGGCGACGGAGGCGGTGCAGGGGGTGAAGGCTTGAGGTGTGTTGGTTGAGCCAATCGCGGGCAAGCCATGCCGGTAGGAGCGAGGCTTGCCCGCGATGGTGATTGCCCGGTCGCTATCAGTCCGGCTGGAACGGCGACTCGCTGAGGATCACCCCGGTTTCGTCCACGTAGCGCTGCCACTCCTGCAACAGGATTTGCAGCTTTTGCGGGTGGCTGCCGGCCAGGTCGTGGATCTCCCCGGGATCGCGCCCCAGGTCGTACAACTGCCAGGTGGCCGGGCCCACGGGGCCTGGAATGTACACCGCCTTCCATTGCCCCTGGCGGATCGCCCGGCGGCCGAACAGCTCCCAGCCGGTGACCGTGTGCTCGTCATGTACCTGCGCGGTCTCGCCGGACAGGAACCCCAGCCACGACTTGCCCCGTAGCGGTGCGATATCGCGCCCGCGCCAGCGCTTGCCCGGATGGCGCACGCCGGCGAGGTCCAGCAGGGTCGGGGTGATGTCCATCACCGTGCCGAAGCCATGGCTGACCTGCCCCTTGAGCGGCAACTGCGGGTAATGCAGCAACGCCGGCACGCGAATCCCGCCCTGGGTGGTGAAGGCCTTGAACAGCCGCGACGGCGCGGTGGCGGCCTGGGCCCAGGCCGGTCCGTACCAGACATAGGAATTGGCCCGGCCGATATTCTGAAGGCGGTTGTCGTAATGCTGGTCCAGGTAGCTCAACAGCTGCGGGCCGAACTTGGGGAAGGCTTCCAGCAGCGCCCCTTCGGCTCCGTTGTCGGACATGAACAGGATCAGCGTGTTGTCCAGCTGGCCCTGCTGGCGCAGGTAATCCACCACCCGGCCGATGTTCCAGTCCATGCGCTCCACCATCGCCGCATACACCTCCATGGCCCGGGCCGAGCGCTGGCGCTGATCGTCGCTGAGGGCGGCCCACTCGGCGTCCAGGCCGATCAGCGGGTGCGGCTCGACCTGGGCGTCCACCAGCCCCAGGGCCTTGAGCTTCTCCAGCCGTTCCAGGCGCAGGGCCTCGGGGCCGGCGTCGTAGCGCCCGCGGTACTTGGCGACGATCTCTTCAGGGGCCTGCAACGGCCAATGAGGCGCCGAGAACGGCAGGTAGGCGAAAAACGGCCGGCTCTGGTCGCGCTCCTTGAGGTACTGCAAAAGCTTGTCGCCGAAGGCATCGGAGGAATAGAACCCCTGCGGCAGCCCGTCGAGGAAGCGATCGTCCTCGATATACAGCGCCGGGGTGGACTTGAGCAGGCCCGGGGTGTGCTCGTCGTAGGTGGGTTCGAAACCATAGTGGTTGGCCGCCCCGGGCAACAACGCGAAAGAGCGCTCGAAGCCCCGGGCGTGGGGTGCGCGGTCCACGGTCAGCCCCAGGTGCCACTTGCCGCTCATCAGGGTCTGGTAGCCGGCTTCGCGCAGCAGTTCGGGCAGGGCCGCTACCCGGTCGTTGAGGTGGCCCTCGTACCCTGGCTTGCCGATCAGCTCCGGGGTCAGGGCCTCGGCCATGGTGCCGATCCCGGCGATATGGTGGTCGGTGCCGGTGAGCAGCATGGAACGGGTCGGCGAGCAGGTCGGGGCGGTATGGAAATCGGTCAGGCGCAGGCCGTTGAAGGCCAGGGCATCGAGGTTCGGCGTGGCGATCTCGCCCCCGAAGGCGCCGAGGTCGGAAAAGCCCAGGTCGTCGGCCAGGATCACCAGGAAGTTGGGACGTTGCGGCATCGAGTCACTCCTGTTCAGCAAGCAATGAAGGTCAAGGGCAGGTCGCTGATCCGTACCGGTGGCGGGGCCTGGTAGTGATCGTCGCTGGTCAGTTCGTGCAGCAGTTCCTCGCGCAACTGGTGGAAGTCGAAGCTGCTGCGCTGGCGCGGATGGGGCAGGGCCACCTCGACCACGCGCTTGATCCGCCCCGGGCGTGGCTCCATCACCACCACCCGGTCGGCGAGGAAGATCGCTTCCTCGACATCGTGGGTCACCAGTATCGTGGTGATCCGTGCCCGCTCGCGGATCGCCAGCAGCTCATCCTGCATCTGCTGGCGGGTCAGCGCATCGAGGGCGCCGAAGGGTTCGTCCAGCAGCAGGATGCGCGGGCTGGCCACCAGTCCCCGGGCGATGGCCACCCGCTGCGCCATGCCGCCGGATAGCTGGTGCGGGTAGGCCTTGGCGAAGTCCTTGAGGCCCACCAGCTCGATGAACTCGGCGATGCGCCGTTGGCGTTCGGCGGCGCCCAGCGGTTCGTTGACCAGGCCCAGGCCGATGTTCTCGGCCACGCTCAGCCAGGGGAACAACCGGTGCTCCTGGAACACGATGCCGCGTTCGCTGCCGATGCCCTCGACGGCCTTGCCGTCGACGCGTATCTGGCCACGGAACTCGGTGTCCAGGCCGATCAGCAGGCGCAACAGGGTGGACTTGCCACAGCCGCTGGAGCCGACGATGGCGACGAATTCGCCTTCGGCGATGTCCAGGTTGAATTCGCGGATCGCCTCCAGTTCGCCACCGGCGACGGGAAAGCTCTTGCCCACGTGATTGAAGCTGACCAGAGGTGCGTTCATGCGTGTCTCCAACGGGTGGCGTGGCGTTCCAGCCATTGCCCAAGGAAGTTGATAAGGGCGCCGGTCAGGCCCACCAGCAGCATCCCGGCCATGATCAGGTCCATGCGCAGCAGCTGCTGGGCGCTGATCATCTGGCTGCCGATCCCACCGTCGGACGGCATGAAGTACTCGGCGCCGATGGTGCCCAGCCAGGCGTAGATCAGGCTCACCCGCAGGCCGGCGAAGATCCCCGGTGCGGCCCCGGGCAACACCAGGCGCCGCAGGCGCTGCCAGAGGCCCAGACGCAACACCTGGGCAGCCTCCGCCAGTTGTGGCGAGAGCTGGGCGACGCTGCGCTGGGTGGCGATGAACAGAGGGAAGAAGGCGGCCAGGGCGACGAAGACCCACTTGGCCAGCTCGCCCAGGCCGAACCAGGCGGTAAGCAGCGGCACCCAGGCGAAGATGGCGATCTGGCGCAGGGCGGCCAGGGTCGGCCCCAGCAGGCGCTCGCTCAGGCGCGACAGGCCCAGCAGCAGTCCCAGCCCCAGGCCCAGGCTGCCGCCCAGCAACAGGCCGGTGAGGGTACGTCCCAGGCTCAGGCCCAGGCCGCCCAGCAGGCTGCCATCGACCAGGCCGTCGAAGGTGGTGGCCAGCACCACCAGGGGGCTGGGCAGGATGTTGGCGTCCAGCCACTGGCGTTCGCTCGCCAGTTGCCACAGGGCCAGCAGCGCCAGGGGCAGCAGCCAGGGTTGCAGGCGCTGCCAGCCCTGGTAGCGCGGGCCACGGCGAAACTCGGCGGTGGCCGGGTGCGGCCAGTACACCAGCTTGCGGTCCAGCCAGCCGATGCCGCGATCCATGGCCATGCCCAGCACGCCGATCACCAGGATGCAGACGAAGACGATATCCAGCATGAACAGCTGCCTGGCCCAGACCATCAGGTAGCCGATGCCTTCGCTGGAGGCCAGCAACTCCACCGCCAGCAACGAGGTCCAGCCGGTGGCCAGGGCCAGGCGCACGCCCGCCATGAAGGCCGGCAGCGCGGCGGGCAGCACCAGGCGCCGCAGCAGCAGGATCGGTGGCAGGCGCAGCACCGCGGCGGCTTCGCGCAGCCGCGGTTGCGCGTCGCGCACGCCCACCAGGGTATGCAGGGTCACCGGGACCACCACCGCCTTGAGCAGCACCACCAGCTTGAGCAGTTCGCCGATACCGAAAAACACCATGAACAGCGGTACCCAGGCCAGGGTCGGGATCTGTGCCAGGGCACCGAAGGTGGGAAACACCAGACGCTCCAGGCGGCGACTGAAGCCCATGGCGCCCCCCAGCAGGGCGCCGGCGCCGATCCCGACCAGCAGGCCCCAGCCCAGTCGCTGCAGGCTGATCGCCAGGTGGCTCCAGAGTTCGCCGGCGGCCAGCTCCCGGGCGCTGTTCCAGACCAGTTCCGGGGCCGGCAGGATCTGCTCGCTCATCCATTGGTTGCGGCTGGCCAGCCACCACAGGCCGAACAACCACAGTGGCAGCAACCAGGGCAGCAGGTGCTTGGCCGCCGGCCAGTGTTGGCGCTGGCCGGAGGGTGCCCACAGGGGCAGGCTGAGCAGGGAAACACGGGCCATGGAGGACCTCCGTCGTCGGGTGCGGCATGGCATGGGGCGGGCCACGTCCAGGCGTGGCGGAACCGATCGCTCCTACAATATGCATTTGTGTTCTATTAAAAATCACATCAATGCTATTGAGCGATAAGAGAGGCCATTTAAGGCTTCACTTCGCCACGCATCCAATGCATTTGGAGAATATTTTCCATGCATTTTCCGCATGTTCCCGGGGGAGCCCCGTACTGACTGATTTATTTCTTTCGGTTATTAAAATGTGAATTTTTAGTATTTAAATGCCTTGCCCTGCTGGGCCTACCTTGGGCTCCTCAACGCCTTTGCCCTCCAGGAGCCGTCCCCATGAACCTTCCCTTCAAACGTGTGATCAGCCTGTTGGCCGCGCCGGCCCTGGCCGGGCTGCTGGGCTACCTGCCGCTGCAGGCCCAGGCTGGCGAACTCAAGGAAATCCGCATCGCCGTGCCCGACCTCAGCGCCGGTACCCAGCACAGTTCCGGCGGGGTGGTGGATGTGCTGCGCCACCAGCAGATCCTGGAGAAGGCCTTCGCCGACCAGGGCATCAAGATCCAGTGGAATTTCTTCAAGGGCGCGGGGCCGGTGATCAACGAAGCCTTCGCCAATGGCCAGGTGGACCTGGCCTACCTCGGCGACTTGGCGGCCATCATCGGCAAGTCCAATGGCCTGGATACCCGCCTGCTCAGTGCCACGGCCCGTGGGGTCAAGCATTACCTGGGGGTTGCGCCGGGGTCGGGGATCAAGACCCTGGAAGACCTCAAGGGCAAGCGCGTGGCGGTGTTCCGTGGCACCGCCACCCAGTTGTCGTTCGATGCGGCCCTGGCCAGCCGGGGCCTGAGCGAAAAGGACCTGAAGGTGGTCAACCTCGACTTCAATGCCGCCGTGGCGGCCCTGGCGGCCAGGCAAATCGACGCTTCCTGGGGCAGCACCGGGCTGTCCGCCCTGCGCAGCAAGGGCCTGGCCGAACTGCCCCTGAGTACCAAGGACCTGGGCGATGCCGGCAGCGTGCAGGCGGTGCTGGTAGGGGCGGGCAAGTTCGTCGACGAGCATTCCGAGGCTGTGGAAAAACTGCTCAAGGCCCAGCAGCAGGCGGTGCAATGGCTGACCCAGGACAGCAACAAGGAGGCCTATATCCAACTGGTGTCGGGGCTGGCCAGTTATCCACCGGTGATTCTCCAGGATGACCTCAAGGACCAGCGCCTGAGCGAGATCTTCCCCTCGACCCTGGACCCGGTGTTCCTCGGCCGGTTGCAGGACGCCGTGGACCTGGCGGCCAAGGAGCGGCTGATCCGCAAGCCGTTCAAGGTCAGCGAATGGGTCGCCCCGCAACTGGCCGCCGCCGGCCTGTAGCACCCGGTCGAAATGTAGCCGCTGCCGAGCTTGCGAGGCTGCGACAAGGTCCGCAGGACCTTCAGCGATCCTTGATACCTGGGCCGTTGCGCGGTTTGCCTGATGCACGGTGTCGCCTGGTTTTGCGGGCGCTGCGCACCCGGTCGCAGCCTTGCGCTGCTCGTCAGCGGCTACAGGGCCATGGCCACTTGCTGCTGGTCCACGCTCACCAGCACTTCGATCATCTTGCGGGCCGCCGGCGACAGGCGAAACCCACTGCGGCTGACGATGCCGCAGCGGGCGTTCAGGCTGTCGATGTTCTGCGGCAGGTTGCGCCAGTGCAGCAGGGCCAGCGAACCCTGGGCGATATCCTCGGCGAACGCCTCGGCGGTGCCCACGCCGATGGCATTGGACTGGCGGACGATCTTCACCAGCGCCGGGAAATGCTCGGTCTCGATGGTCGGCGAAAAATCGATGCGCCCGCTCAGGTTGGCCAGCAGCTTGCGAATGCCCGGCGGGATCAGGGTGGTGGCCAGGGGGTAGTCGAACATGTCGTTGGTGGACAGGCTTTCCTTGGCCAGCAACGGATGCCCGGGACGGCAGAAGAACACCCCGCGCTTGGGCGTCAGGGCCTGGGTCTGGTAGTTGGGGTCGGCCTCGAAGTGGCGGATGTCGGCGATGAAGAACTCGATCTCCTCGCGGTTGAGGCTGCGGCTGAGTTTTTCCCAGTTATCCACGGCAAAGCAGGTACGCACCCGCGGGTGGGCGCTGGTGAACTGCGCCACGGCGTCGGGCACCAGCTTCACCGCGGGCGCCGGGCCGCAGCCGAAGCGCACCTCGCCAGCATCGAGCTTGGTCATCTGGGTCACTTCACTGCTGAGCAGGGCCGCACCCTGCACCAGGCTCAAGGCATGCTGCAGCACCACCTGGCCCTCGGGCGTGGGGCGCAGGTCCTTGTTGCCCCGGTCCACCAGCACGCAACCGAACTCCTGCTCCAGGCCCTGGATACTGCGGCTGAAGGCCGGCTGGGTGATGCCCATGGCATCGGCGGCGCGGACAAAACTGCGGTGCTCGTTGAGGGCGATGAAGTAACGCAATTGGCGAAGATCCATATGCTTTCCCGGCATCCGAAAAATAGCTCGAAGGCATTTGCGACGAGTGAGGAATGAGGTTTTAAATGCAAGCTCTTATTCCGTCAACGAAGCATGTATTTATCTATTAGATCTAAAATGAATATAGATAGAGCGTTGTTTCGCGGCGGTGCCTACCGTGATCAGTCCGCTGAGGGTGTCTTCGATGAGTAATGCCGCATTAGCTGTCAAACCCGTTGTCCAGGCCCTTGAAATCCACCCGGTGGCCGGCCGTATCGGCGCCGAGATCCGTGGCGTGCAACTTTCCGGCGAGCTCGATGCCGCTACCGTGCAGGCCATCGAGCAGGCGCTGGTGCAGTACAAGGTGATCTTCTTCCGTGGCCAGGCCCACCTCGACGACCAGAGCCAGGAAGCCTTCTCCCACCTGCTGGGCGAGCCGGTGGCCCACCCCACCGTGCCGGTGCGCGACGGTACCCGCTATCTGATGGAGCTCGATGGCGCCCAGGGCCAGCGAGCCAACTCCTGGCACACCGACGTGACCTTCGTCGACGCCTATCCCAAGGCCTCGATCCTGCGCTCGGTGGTAGCCCCGGCCTTCGGCGGCGACACCGTGTGGGCCAACACCGCCACCGCTTATAACGAGCTGCCGGAGGAGCTGCGAGCCTTGGCGGACCGGCTGTGGGCGGTGCACAGCAACGAGTACGACTATGCCTCGGTCAAGCCCGACGTTTCGGCGGAACGGCTGGAGCGCTACCGCAAGATCTTCACCTCCACGGTGTTCGAGACCGAGCACCCGGTGGTCCGCGTGCATCCCCAGAGCGGCGAGAAGAGCCTGGTGCTGGGGCATTTCGTCAAGCGCATCAAGGGCTATTCCCAGGCCGATTCGGCGCACCTGTTCAACCTGCTGCAAAGCCATGTCACGCGCCTTGAAAACACCGTGCGCTGGCGCTGGAGCGCCGGTGACGTGGCGATCTGGGACAACCGCTCGACCCAGCACTACGCCGTCGACGACTACGGCAGCCAGGACCGCGTCGTGCGTCGGGTGACCCTCAAGGGCGACGTCCCGGTGGGTGTCCAGGGCCAGCGCAGCCAGACCACCAAGGGGGCTTGAACGCCCCCGACGGTTGCAGGTCACCACCAACCCTGCCGCTGCCGAGCTTGCGAGGCTGCGCAGGGCCCGAAGGCCACACAATCGCCGCAGCGGCTCCGGGACGGTGGCGGATTGGCGTTTTTTCGCGGGCAAGTCGGATCGCCGCCCGCTCGCTCCTACGCAAGAACGCGTATGCCTTTGTAGGAGCGAGGCTTGCCCGCGATGAGGTCCTTGAAGTCAGCGCCTCACCACACACCGATCTGCACCAGCTTCTCCGCCTCCGGTTCGCCGTAGCGGAAACGCTGGCCGCGCAGGTCGATCTCCCCATGGCTGATGGTGGTCCGGCGCTTGAGGCCGCGCAGCCATTCCAGCAGGTAGCCCAGGTGTTCTTCGCGTACCGACGCATAGGCCGGATCGGCCCCCAGGTCGTGCAGCTCCTGCGGGTCGTTTTGCAGGTCGAACAGCTGCGGGCGAAAACCGTCGTAGGCCAGGTACTTCCAGCGCTCGCTGCGCACCATGGTCATGCGGCAACGGTCGATGGGCTGGCCCAGGCGCTCCCGGGCCGGGGCCTGGAAGGCGTAGTCGTATTCGCTGATGGCGTAGCGGCGCCAGGGCGGCGTGGCGCCATGCAGCAGCGGGATCAGCGAGCGGCCTTCCAGGCGGTGCTCGGCACCCGGCAAGCCCAGGGCCTCGAGGAAGGTCGGCAGGGCATCGATGGTTTCCACCAGGCGGGCATCCACCGTGCCCCGGGTGCCGTGCGCCGCTGGCCGTGGATCGCGGACGATCAGCGGCACGCCTACCGCCGGCTCCAGCAGGAATTCCTTTTCCCCCAGGTAGTGATCGCCGAGGAAGTCGCCATGGTCGCTGGTGAAGACGATCAGGGTGTCGTCCCAGCGTCCGCTGCTGTGCAGCACATCGAACAGCCGGCCTAGCTGGTCGTCCACCTGCTTGATCAGGCCCATGTAGGTGGGCACCACGTTGGCGCGCACCTCATCGCGGGAGAAGTTCAGGCTTTCTTCGTGCTGGCGGAAGGCCTGGTACACCGGGTGGTCGCTGGCTTCCTGCGGCGCGGCCCGCACCGGCGCCAGTACCTGCTCTGCACCGTAGAGCGCGTGGTAGGGCGCCGGGGCGATATAGGGCCAGTGCGGCTTGATGTAGGACAGGTGCAGGCACCAGGGGCGCTCGCCCTGTTCGTGGATGAAATCGATGGCGCGGTCAGTGGTGTAGACGGTTTCCGAATGCTCTGCGGCGACCCGCGCCGGCAGGTGCGCGTGGCGCATCTTCCAGCCGCTGAGGATCTGCCCCTGCTCGCCGGCCGCGGCGTTGGCCCAGTCATGCCAGGGGTTGCGCCCGGCGTAGCCGCGCTCACGCAGGTAGTGGGTGTAGGGCGCGGACTCGCGCTTGTCGTCGAACAGCGGGTCGTCGGGGTAGATGCCGTCGTGGCGGAACCAGGGCTCGAAGCCTACTTCGTTCAACTGTTCGGCCTGGGGGCTGTCGGCGGCGATATCCAGCCGCTGCTGGGCATCCAGGTTGGGCGTGGCGTGGGTCTTGCCCACCAGCGCGGTGCGGATGCCGTGGGGCCGCAGGTAGTCGCCCAGGGTCAGTTCCTCAAGCGGCAGGGGCACGGCGTTCCACGCCACCTGGTGGCTGCTGACGTAGCGCCCGGTGTAGGCCGACATCCGCGACGGGCCGCAGATGGTGCCTTGGGTGTAGGCGCGGCTGAAGCGCACTCCGGCGGCGGCCAGGCGGTCGATGTTTGGGGTATGCAGGTGCGGGTGGCCGTAGCACGACAGGTAATCCCGGCGCAGTTGGTCGCACATGATGTAGAGCACGTTGCGCACGGGTTGGGGGGTAGGGGACATGGGCTTCACCGATCGAAAGACAGGTGAGGGTTTTCGCCTTCGCCAGGGGATGCCGGCAAGCGCATTTGCCGAATAGCTTTGATGCATGGCTTGCATAGCGGAAGGCATTGGCTCCGTAGGGGTACGAAAGCGTTTTAGCGGCAGGTGTGCTGGTTATCAGTGGAGCGTCTGTTAGCAGAGCAAGCTATTATCCCCCGTCATGTTTCTGTGTGATCTCAGCGTCATTCAAACCTTGATAACAAGATTTACCAAGGACGATTCCTGACAGTGTTAACGTCTGCCGGTGGCTATTTTTCAAATCGCCGCCGCTCTTATATTCGAGGAAACCATGCTCAAACGACTCCACATCAAAAACTTCACAGTCTTTGAAGAGGCCGATCTGCAGTTCAG
Organism: Pseudomonas sp. CMR5c; assembly: GCF_003850545.1. Taxonomy (NCBI): domain Bacteria; kingdom Pseudomonadati; phylum Pseudomonadota; class Gammaproteobacteria; order Pseudomonadales; family Pseudomonadaceae; genus Pseudomonas; species Pseudomonas sp. CMR5c. Next base: position 245,286 of record NZ_CP027705.1, read on the forward strand.
TAAACAGCTGAATGTGATCGTGGGGGAGAATGGCGCGGGAAAGACACATCTGTTGAAGCTGGCGTACGCCGGGCTCGCGACCAGTTCCGAGGAGCGCAACCGGCCGAATGCGGCATCCGTGGAACCGACAAAATCTGTTTTGCAGTTGCGAATGGCCGACAAGCTGGTGGGGGTATTCCGTCCTGAGTCACTAGGAAGACTGGCCCGGCGCAAGCGAGGCCGCGAGCGCTGTGATGTGAAGTTTTTCTTCGATAAGAGTGAATACGACCTGGCTTTCAGTTTCGCCACTAACAGCAAGACCGAAGTCAGTGTCGAACATCTGCCCAAATGTTGGCTCAAGGCAACACCTACGTATTTACCGACTCGTGAGTTGCTGAGCATCTACCCAAACTTTCTCGCGGTTTATGAGAACCACTACCTGGAGTTTGAGGAAACCTGGCGCGACACCTGCAGATTGCTTGGCGGGTTATTGCGTAAGGGGCCGACCGAAGATCGTATTCGCGAGTTGCTCGGCCCTCTGGAAACCGCAATGCAGGGCAGTATTGAACTGGATAAAAACGGGCGTTTTTATCTACGTAACGCCAGCGGCAGAATGGAAATTCCACTGGTAGCCGAGGGCTTGCGAAAGTTGGGCATGCTGGCCCGCCTGATCAGTACGGGGGCCCTGCTGCATCAGGGCTATCTGTTCTGGGACGAACCGGAAGCGAACCTGAACCCGCGTTTGATCAAGCAAGTGGCTAAAACCATCGTTGACTTGAGCGCAAGTGGCATCCAGATCTTTATTGCCACCCACAGCCTGTTTTTACTGCGTGAGCTGGAAATCCTGTTAAGTGAGAAGCCTCAGGAGGCGGCGTTTTTTGGTCTTCACAGCAGTGATGGCGGGATTACCGTGCAACAAGGCGGGAGTTTGGAGGACATCGGCGATATCACCGCTCTTGAAGAAAGCCTGCAACAGTCCGACCGTTATCTGGCATTGGAGTGAAGGGCATGCCGGCGTTGAATGTTGATGGGTTGACCTTTACGTTTCCACTCCATTGGCAAGCCAGTAAGTTTGATGAATGGAGCTTTTATCGAAATCATTTCGTTAAGCAACGCTCGAACATTCAAGCTGTGGATATCCTGGCGCTGTCTCCGAGCCAGGTAGCCTTTCTTATCGAAGTCAAAGACTATCGTCACCCTCTGGCGCTCAAGCCATCAGCATTACCCGAGGCAATTGCCAACAAGGTATTTTGCACTTTGGCCGCTTTGCTACCGGCCCGACTGAATGGTAATACCCCAGCCAATGAACAAGCTTTGAGTCAGGCCGTTCTCAACTGCCGGGAGTTGCACGTGGTGGTACACATCGAACAGCCTGCTGCTCATCAACCTAAAGTCGATCTGGCAGACATCAAGCAAAAACTCAAAAAGCTGTTACGCGCTATTGACCCTCACCTGAAAATTGTCAGCAAGCAAAAGCCGCAGGCAATGGCCTGGACTGTTACCTAGCTTTAATCAGAACCTTCGCGACAATCTCGCGGTGTTGGAATTCACTTCCACACCACCTTCAGCAGGTGTCTATCGCCATGCATCCGTGATCCTCGAAGGCCGGTCTTGAGGCGGCTCAGACCGCCAGGTTGTCCAGGTTGCATGCTTCCTCGTCCTGCTCATCGATACGCTTGATCTCCTCGATCATCGCCTGGGCCAGCGGCGACAGCCGATACCCGGCGCGGCTGACGATGCCGTAGCGGGTGTAGAGCTCTTCCAGGTCGTCGGCCAGCCCCTCGATTTTCAGGCACACCAGCTCGCCCTTGGCCTGGTGCAGGGCATCGCTGTAGGAGCCGACGATGCCGATGGCGTCCGAGCACAGCACCACCCCCAGCAGGCTGTAGCTGTTCTCGCATTCCACATTGGGCGTGAAGTCCGGCTTGCCACTGAGATCGACAATGACCTTGCGCAGGTTCGGCGGGCGGATGGTCACCGCCAGCGGGTAGCTCATCAGCTCGCTGGCGCTGACGCTGTCGCGCCCGGCCAGGGGGTGGCCGGCGCGGCAACAGAAGTGCCATTTGCGCGGGCGCAGGCGCTGGGTCAGGTAGTCCGGGTCGGCCTCGAAGTGCCGGGTATCGGCGACGAAAAACTCGAACTCCTCGCACAGCAGGCGCTTGCCCAGGCTCTGCCAATCCTCCACCTGGAACTGCACCCGGGCCTTGGGATAGCGCCCGATGAAGCTGCCGATGGCCCGGGGGATCAGCCCGGCCGCCGGTGCCGGGCCGCAGCCGAAGCGCAACTCCCCGGCTTCCAGGCCATTGAACTGGCTGATTTCGTTGGCCATCTGCTGGGCGCCGCTGACCAGCCGCCGCGCGTGCTCCAGCAGCAGCTGGCCCTGCTTGGTCGGCGCCAGGTCCTTGCGCCCACGGTCCACCAGCTGGCAGCCGACGCTGTGCTCCAGCGCCTGGATGCTGCGGCTGAAGGCCGATTGCGAGAGGTTCACCGTGGCCGCGGCCGCGACGAAGCTGCGCTGCTCGGCGAGGGCGATGAAGTGGCGGAGCTGGCGCAGGTCGATATGCATTTTTCACATAAAAAATATCGGGGAAATGCATTGGCTATGCATTAGGTCGACTCCTTATAAAGGCAATCTCTTATGCAGTAAATCTTTGTAAAAACATAAATAAATAACTTTAGGGAATATACGAGCTGTATGTTTTCTGACCAGGAGCCGCCCATGAGCCCGTTGTCCATCGCTTCACCCCTCACGCCTCGGCGGCTCAAGCGCCTGCCCCTGGCCCTGCTGTTGGCCGGCAGTGCCGGCTGGAGCGCGAGCTGGGCCGAGGAGGCGCCGGTGCCCCAGGCGAGCCCGGCCAAGAGCAGCGCCAACAAGGTCGACGACGGCCAGTTGCAGACCGTGACCGTGACCGCCCGGCGCCGCGAGGAAAGCTCGCAGAACGTGCCCACGCCCATGAGCGTGATCGGCGGCCAGGCCCTGGAGAGCCAGCGGGTCTATCGCATCCAGGACCTGCAACAGCTGGTGCCCAGCGTCAACGTCGCCTACATGCATGCGCGCCAGTCCAGCGTGTCGATCCGCGGCCTGGGCAACAACCCGGCCAGCGACGGCCTGGAAGGCAGCGTCGGGCTGTACATCGACAACGTCTACCTGGGGCGGCCGGGAATGGCGGTGTTCGACCTGATGGACATCGAGCAGCTGGAAGTGCTGCGTGGTCCCCAGGGCACCCTGTTCGGCAAGAACACCACCGCCGGGGTGATCAACATCAGCACCCGCGCGCCGAGCTTCACCCCCGAGCGCAGCATCGAGACCTCCCTGGGCGAGGATGGCTACTTCCAGACCAAAGGCACCATTTCCGGGCCGCTGACCGATGAGCTGGCGGGGCGTTTCTCGGCCTATCGCACCCGCAGCGACGGCGATATCAAGAACGAGCACGACGGCCACGACCTCAACGGCGGTTCGCGCCAGGGCTTTCGCGGCCAGTTGCTGTACAAGCCCAGCGACCGCTTCAACCTGCGCTGGATCGGCGACTACAACGAAGAGGATTCCAGCGCTGGCACCCGGGTGCTGTACAGCACCGGGCCGACCATCAACGGCAGCAATGTCTATGAGTCGCGCGCGGCGGCCGCCGGGGCGACCCTGGTCAACGGCAGCCATCGCAAGGTCAATCTGGACAACGACCAGCACGTCACGGTGTTCCAGGGCGGTACTTCGCTGGAGGCCAACTGGATCCTGCCCAGCGACTTCACCCTGACCTCGGTCAGTTCCTACCGCTGGTGGAACTTCACCCCGCGCAACGACGATGGCCTCAACGTGCCGGCCACCTACAACGCCGGGGTCTCGGTGGAAGATAAACAGTGGTCCCAGGAGTTTCGCCTGGCCTCGCCCAGCGGCGGGTTCTTCGACTACGTGCTGGGGGCCTACTACTTCGGCTCGGACCTGGATAACAAGTCCTTCGCCTACTACGGGCCCAAGGCCGATATCTGGAACGGTACGCCCACCGGTGCGCTGAACGACGTCACCAGCATCGGCAAGGGCAAGATCCGCACCGACAGTTTCGCCCTGTTCGCCCAGGGCACCTGGCACCTCACCGAGCGCCTGGATTTCACCGCTGGCCTGCGGGGTTCCTACGAGGAAAAAACCGCCTCGGTCGGCCGCGACGCACCCCTGGGCGGTGTAGCGGTCACCGGGGCTGCGGCCAATGCCCGGCGTGGCCGGGCCGGGGCCTACGATTCCGGCGACCTGAACCAGTACAGCACCAGCCCCTCGGGGTTGCTCAACCTGAGCTACCGCTTCAGCGATGACCTGCTGGGCTATGCCACCTTGTCCCACGGCGAGAAATCCGGCGGGGTCAACCTGGCGGTAGGTTCGGCGCCCACGGCCGGTGCCGACTCCTTGCTGATCGGCACCGAGCGCGCCAACAACGCCGAGCTGGGCTTCAAGAGCACCCTGTGGGACCGGCGCCTGCAACTCAACGCCAACCTGTTCTGGACCCAGGTCAACGGCTACCAGACCAACGCCTACGACTATGGCAACCGCGTGCAGTACCTGACCAACGCCGGTTCGGTGCGCTCGCGCGGGGTCGAGGTCGAAAGCACCCTGGTGCCGCTGCGCGGCCTGACCCTGAACCTAAACGGTTCCTACAACGACGTGCGCTACCTGTCCTACAAGGATGCTCCATGCCCGCCGGAGGTCAGCTTGCGTCCCGGGGCGCCGGCGTCCTGCGATCTCACCGGACACCAGGTGGTGGGTGCTTCGAAATGGATCGCCAACGCCAACGGCGAATACAAGTGGAACCTGGACAACGGCCTGGAGGAGTACGTCACCGCCAGCTATGCCTTCCGTTCCAAGGCCGTGGGCACGGTGGAGGATTCCCAGTACGGGCAGATCCCCAGCTACGCCGTGGTCAACCTGTCCACCGGCCTGCGGGGCAACTACGAGCAGGGCCAGTGGGACGTCTCGCTGTGGCTGAAGAACGCTTTCGACAAGACCTACTACACCACCCTCTGGACCGGCGGCAACGGTGGTTACGAGGGCCTTTTGGGCACGCCGCGAACCCTGGGCGTGACCGGTCGCTACGACTTCTGAAGTCCGCTTTCGCACCTGGCGCCGGGACTGTCGGCGCCCTTCAATCCGAACAGGAGTGCCTGCCATGCCACGCGCCACAATCCCCTTGGCCTTGTTGACCACCACCTTGCTGGCCGGAGCGCTGCACGCGGCGCCCAGCGTCTACCCCACCGGCGTGACCCGCTACGACCCGGCCAAGGCCTATAACCAGTACGTGATCTTCAGCGGTGCCGACAAGCAGACCCACTTGATCGACATGAACGGCAACGAGGTCAGGAACTGGCCCCAGGCCGGTTTTCCCTCAGCCATCATCGACCCGCAACTGGTGGGCGGCGAGCGTGGCCGAGTGCTGTTGCAGCTCAAGGACAAGGACCCCGGCCCGCTCGGTTCGGCGGGCAACGGCCTGGGCAACCAGAGCGTCGGCGAGCTGGACTGGAACGGCAAGCTGGTCTGGCAATGGGGCGACCAGGCCCCCGGCGGCGCGGCCCAGCAGCACCATGACCAGCGCCGGTTGAGCAATGGCAACACCCTGGTGCTGGCCAACAAGGTGCACAAGGTGGCGGGTTTCAAGGTGCCCCAGGTGATCGACGACGTGATCTACGAAGTCAGCCCCGACGGCCAGGTCAAATGGCAGTGGCTGGCCTCCGAGCACCTCAAGGAGTTCGGCTTCACCCCCGCCCAGTTGCAATTGGTGCGCGGCACCAGCAACCCGGACTACCTGCACATCAACAACCTCAGCGTGGTAGGCCCCAACCGCTGGTTCGACGCCGGTGACAAACGCTTCGCCCCGGACAACCTGCTGATCGACTCACGCAACGCCAACTTCATCGCCATCATCGACAAGCACAGCGCCAAGGTGGTCTGGCGCCTGGGGCCGAACCTGGCGCCGATCGAACCCAAAAGCGCCGGCAAACTGCCGCGCCCGGTGGACCAGTTCGTCGGCCAGCACGATGCCCACATCATTCCCGCCGGCCTGCCGGGGGCCGGCAACCTGCTGGTGTTCGACAACCAGGGTACGGCCGGCTACCCCCCGGTACCCCTGGGGCTGATCGCCGGCTCCCGGGTGCTGGAGATCGATCCGATCAAGCGTGAAATCGTCTGGCAATACAGCGCCGCCAGTTCCAGGCAACCGGGCTGGGCCTTCTACAGCTCGTTCATCAGCAGCGCGCGGCGCCTGCCCAACGGCAACACCCTGATCGACGAGGGCATGAACGGGCGTTTCTTCCAGGTCACCGGTGCTGGCGACATCGTCTGGGAATACGTCAGCCCCTACCTGGGCAAGGCCCAGGGCAGCGAGGCGGTGAGCAACTGGGTGTATCGCGCGCTGCCGGTGAACTACGACTGGGTGCCGGAGGGCACGCCGCGTTCGCAAACCGCCGTGCAGGCGCCAGAGCCGCAGTTGAAACAGGCCAGCGCCGGGATCTGACCCCGCAAGTTCACCCCTGGCGAAGGCGCCTGCCCGTTCAGAAGTAGAAGTACAGGCCGGTGTCCCGCTCCAGGGCCAGTCGATTCAGGGCGATCAGCCTGTGGATAAGTTCATCCCCGGCGGTCGCGGTCTGGGTGAGGATCGCCAGCGCCGTGGCGAGGTCGGCCTGGCCCTGGATCGAGGCGTCTTCGTAGTCGTCGATCAGGGTGCCCAGGGCGCGGTTCAAGCTCGGCAGCAGGTCGCTGCGCCACAGGCTCGCCCACTGCTCTGGGGACAGGGCCAGTTCTTCCAGGTCGCCCGGCAGGCACTGGTCCAGGTCCAGGCGTTGCATGGCGCCCTGGCTGGTGGGCACGACTATCCATCTGCGCGGTGTGTTCATGGCTGCCACAGCTCGACGAAGGCCCGGAAGTCAGCCGCCACCGGGTAGCGATTGGCGCTGTCGGGGTCGAAGATTTCCACCGCCACGCGCGGGCTGTTGAAGTCCAGGCAGACCAGCAAGCCGCCGGCATCCCGGGCAATCGCCAGGCAGCCGGCGGCGAGCCCCGGCACGCGGCCAGGGGTGGCGTACCAGGGCAGGGTCCAGGGTTCGTCGTTCATGCTGAAAGCGAAGAACTCGCTGATGCAGGCGTAGCCGTTGCCATAGGCGAAGGTGCCGATCCCTGGCGTGGCGGCCTCGGCGTAGCGCACCAGCTCCAGGTACAGCGGCGGCAACTCCAGGCCCAGGCGCTGCTGTACCTGGGCGATCAGTTGTTCGTCCACCGTCGATCCGGGTTCTATTTCCCAGGCGTTCCAATCCAGGGTCATGCTCGACATGCACCTTGTGCTCAAGGGCCGTGCCCGCCCGATGGGGGACGGCATCGAGGGGCGATTGTAGGCGCGTCGACTGGTGCGCGGTAGGCGCTTATTTGCAGCTCTGGCCTTCGGGCAGGGTCACGCTGTAGTTGCGCTGGACCCGGTTGCGGAAGTCCAGGTTGTCCAGGCTCTCCTGCACCAGGAAATCCTCGATCTTGGCGTCTTGGCAATCCTCGTTATAGGACGAGGCTCGCAGTACGAACACCGTGCGCCGGCTCTGCTCGTCCTTGGCCTTGATGTTGAAGGTCGAGAGGGTGGTGTAGGCGGTGCGCTCCGAGGAGCCGACGGCGCGGTAGGACATGGTCGGCGTGCTGGTGCACACGGTCTGCTGGTGCTTGCCGGGCATGCACGTGGTCTTGGTACTGCTGGGCACCGAGGCGTAGTCGGTGGCGGTGTAGCGGTAGCTGGTCCTTTTGCTGCCCACATCCAGGGCGATGTTCATGCGAAACGGTGGATGATCCTTCGGCAATGCCGACTCGGTATACACCTTGGTGAAACCCATGCCATGCAGGGCGGCGACCATGTCGCGCAGGTAGTAGCTGGCCTTGAGGGCCTGGGCATCCTTGGCGCCGTTGACGGTCACCAGTACCGGAGCCTGGCGATCGAAGTAGTAGTCTTGGGCGGGGGTGGCGTCGATCGCCACGTCGAGTTTGTTGGCGCAGCCGGTCAACAGGGAGACGAGCAGCAACAGCGGGTAGAGCAGAGTACGAGTCATGAGTCAGCCATTGGATAACAGGAGGGCTTGGAACAGGCTTTAACGGTCTGGACTCGATCAAACACACGCGAAGGGGGAGACGCAGTCTCAGTCTGCCTGGTACTCCAGCAAGTCGCCGGGTTGGCAGTCGAGTGCGGCGCAGAGTTTGTCGAGGGTCTCGATTTTCATCCCCTTGACCTTGCCATTTTTCAGCAACGACAGATTGGCCTCGGTAATGCCCAGGATGGCGGCCAGCTCTTTCGAGCGAATCTTGTTTTTAGCCATGACAACGTCAAGCCGAACGATAATGGTCATCTCATTGTTCTATATGTAGTGACTGTGCTCATCACTGAGGATTTTCGCGTCGCGCATGATAATGGAAAACGAGCACAGCAAGATTCCTTTGACCACCTCGTAAGCGGCGTAGGACGAGAAGCCAGCGGAGATCTGCAGGATGCGTTCGCCGGGCGGCAGGTCGATGGACAGGGCCAGGCCTTGCAGGGTCTCCATCATCGGGAAAGTGGCCGGGGCGATGATCCACAGCATGCCTACGCGCCAGAGGATGCGGATGTTGCGATCGCTCCAGGTTTCCCCCCGGGACAGGCGCATGAAGAACACCCCGGTCAGCCACAGGGCGAAGCTCGACAGCAGCAGTGGCAGGAAGTCCAGGATCACCAGCAGGGTGAAGCTCAGGGTGGAGGGCTTGAAGTCGGCTTCCAGCAGGCGTGGCCAGTGTTCGGCGAACACTCCGAGCAGGGCGCCCAGGACCTGGTCCTTGCTGTAGATCCAGAGCCCGGCGTTGCCGCCGATTTCCACGATGCCCATGACCCAGGCCAGGATCGCGGCCAGCATGCCGACCCGGCGTAACCGGTATTGGGCAGAACCATTGTTTTGGAGGGGCATCGGGTATTCCTTGCAAAGCTGTGGGGGTGGCGGATTATTTATAAATAATTATCGAATTACAATAATTTATTTCACTAATAATTCTCCGACCCCCAACGTCTATTGCTTTGGTCCCCTCCATCGAGTCCCGGCCTGTGGCCGCTCTCCAGAGTTTGCCAGTCGTACTGCGGCGCTGGGTGTTGCGGGCGCTGTGGGCTCGGTCGCAGCCTCGCGCCGCTCGACAGCGGCTACAGGGTTCTGTGTAACCGCTGGCGCCCGGCTCGGCACGAGTCGCCTGCTGGACCCGGCCCCAGGCTCATGCTGCTTGTGCGGCGGTGTCGAAACTGGCCCTGGGCTGGTAGCTGGACGGGCTGAAGATGCGGGTCAGGAGCAGCATCGCCACGGCACCGGCGACCAGCACCCACCAGGCGCTGGTGAACTCGCCGGTGACCTGGCGCAGCCAGCCGGTGAGCCAGGGCGAGACAGCATTGAGCAAGAACCCCACGCCCTGCACGAAGGCCGCCAGTTGCCCGGCTTCCCGGGGGTCGCGGCGGTGGTCGAGGGTGAGGATCAGGCTCAGGCCGAAGCAGGCGCCCAGGCCGAAGCCGATCAGCGCCACCCACAGGTGCGGTGCTTGCAATGGCCACAGCACCAGGCCGAGAAAGCCCAGGGCCTGAGCGGCGAGGCTGATGCCCAGCAGGGGCCGGCGGTCGACGCTGCGTTGGGCCAGGGCCGGCATCAACAGCGCGGCGATGACTTGGAACACGGTCATGAACGCCAGCAGCGAACCGCTCAGCGTGGCGCTCCAGCCCATCTGCAGGTAGTAGGCCGGCAGCCAGGCCACCATGCTCATGTAGCCGCAGTTCACCAGGCCGAAGTACAACGCCAGCAGCCAGGCCCGGCGGTTGTTCCACAGGCTGTCGCTCTTGCTTCGGGAGCCTTGGCGGCGGGCGGCGCCCAGGGGCAGGCAGGTCCACAGCATCAGGGCCGCCATGGCCGGCAGCAGCCAGACCCCCAGGCCCACCTGCCAGTTGGCGAAGTGCAGCGCCACCTGTGGGCTGAGCAGCGCGGCGAGCCCGCCACCGCCCATCAGCGAGGCCGAATACACCCCCATCGCCAGGGCCACTCGATGCTGGAACTGGCGCTTGATCAGCGCCGGCACCAGGGCCTGGATCAGCGCGACGCCGGCACCGCCCAGCAGGGCGGAAGCCAGCAGGGCTGGCGCCTGGCCGAAGTACAGGCGCGCCAGGCAGGCCAAAAGCACCAGCAGCAGGCCCAGGGAAACCCCGTGGCGCTCTCCCAGGCGCGCTTCGATGCGTACGCCCAGCAGTGCCACCAGGCCCATGCAGATCACCGGCAGGCTGGTGAGCCAGGCGCTGCTCTGGAAACTCATGCCGGTGGCCTCGCGGATCTGCCCCAGCAGCGGGCTGACCGAGCTGAGGATCGGCCGCAGGTTAAGCCCCAGGCACACCAGCAAGGCCCAGCCGGCGAAGGTCTTGAACGCTGATTCAGTGCGCGGCATGACGGTCCTGCCAATCCTGGTAGATAGCGTTCATCGCCGCCTGCGGCAGGTGCTGCACAGGCAGCTTTTGGGTCGCCAGGGGCTGGCCCAGTTGTTCGTAGATCGCCGCGGTGGACAGGCCGAACGGCGCCGCCTGCTGGTTGCTGGCGGCGAACACTGCCCGGGATACGCCGCACAAGTACATGGCGGCCAGGCACATCGGGCAGGGCTGGCCGCTGGCGTAGATCACGCAGCCGTCCAGGCGCGGGCCCAGTTGCTGGCTGGCGCTGCGGATCGCCAGCAGTTCGGCGTGGGCGGTGGGGTCCTGGCTGAGGTGGATTTCGTTGACCGCCTCGGCCAGTACCTGGCCGTCGCGTACCAGCAAGGCGCCGAAGGGCCGGCCGCCCTGCTCGACGTTGCGCCGGGCCAGGGCCACGGCTCGTTCGAGGAAGTGTTGATCGTTATGCATGCAAATCTCCGGCGTGCGCCGCGCGAGTTCAGGAGGCCCCGGCCTCGCGCAGCAGTTGGGCAGTGGCCTCCTGGCCGCGTTGTTCGGCATGGCGCAGGGGGCTGATCCCGGCGCGGTCCGGCAGGTTCAGGTCGGCACCGGCGGCGATCAGCCGGCTGACGATGCGCTGGTGCGCCGGGCCGCCATCGGAGAGCAGGATCGCCTCCAGCAGGCAGGTCCAGCCCAGGCGGTTGACGTGGTCCAGGTCGACCCCGGCGGCGATCAGCAACTCCACGGTGGTCTCGTGGCCACGCTCGCAGGCCGGGATCAGCGCCGTGCCGCCGTAGCGATTGGTGCTCTTGAGGTCGGCGCCATGGGCCAGGGTCAGCTTGAGGATCTCGTCGTGGCCGCTGGCACCGGCCAGCAGGTAGGGGCTGTCTTGCATCAGGTTCTTGCGGTTGACGTCGGCGCCGGCCTCGATCAGCACCCGGGCGATCTCCACCTGGTTGCCGCGAGTGGCCAGCAGCAGCGGGCTGCTGCCATCCAGGCCCCGGTCGTCGAGTGGCGCGCCCTGGGCGATGAGCTCGCGTACTTGCTGCAACTGTCCGTTGCGTACCGCTTCGAGCAATGCATTGTCGCTGGCCATTACCACTCCCGCCGTGAGCAGACCGGCGGCCAACAGGCCGCGTTTGAAGGACAGGTTGAACCCCATGCAAACCTCCCGTTCCGACTGATGAGCGACGAGTATGGGCAAGCTCCTGGGTATTCTGAAATTAAATATAATCATGCTAATCAGTGGCTATCAGAATGGTTTGGCGATGTTCGATCCCGTGTTGTTGCGCAGTTTCGTGGCGGTCGCCGACTGCCAGAACTTCACCCGCGCCGCCGAGCGCCTGCACCTGACCCAGTCCACCGTGAGCCAGCAGGTGCGGCGTCTGGAGGAGAGCCTGGGCTGCCAGTTGCTGGACCGCGACCAGCGCCGGGTGGTGGCCACGGTCGAGGGCGAGCGGCTTTTGGCCTATGCCCGGCGCATCCTGGCGCTGCACGAAGAGGCCAGCGATGTGCTGATCAACCAGCGCAGCGAAGAGGTGCTGCGCCTGGGGGTGCCGGAGGACTATGCCGCCGAGCGCCTGATGCCGTTGTTGTCACGGTTTGGCCGCGACTACCCGGCGGTGCGCCTGGAGGTCACTTGCGGCCTGGGGCCGGAGTTGCTGCGCCAATACCGGCGTGGCGAGTTCGACCTGTTGCTGGTCAAGCAGATGGGCCATGGCGACGACTGCCTGGGCTCCTGGCCCGAGCCGCTGTGTTGGGCCGACAGCCTCCGGCAACCGGCCTTCGGTCGCGAACCGCTGCCCTTGGTGGCCTTTGCGGTGGGGGGCTTGTACCGCCAGGAAATGCTCCATCACCTGGAAGTGGGCGGTTGGCCCTGGCGCATCGCCTATTCCAGCGCCAGCCTGGCCAGTGTCTGCTCGGCGGTGGGCGCAGGCTTGGGGATCAGCCTGCTGCCGGTGCGGGTGCTGGGCAAGCAGCACCGCATCCTCGATGCCGACAGCGGCCTGCCGGATATCCAGGGCGTGCGCCTGGCCCTGTATGCCGGCAGCGGCTTGAGTCGGGCAGGCAAGGCATTGCAGGAGCAGTTGCGAGTGCTGGCGGCCGGAAAGTTATAAGTTGCCTTGGCGTGGATATAGCTTATATGGACCGTGCTGGACTCTATAGCTATTTGATTAGTTGTAAATCAAGTTTGTCTTGGACAACTTTCCGGGTGCCGGCCATGCTGGTTTCGTGAGTTCTTTTTGAACTTGCCTCATTGGAAGAAACCTTTAACTGCATAAGGAAACCCGCATCATGTCGAGCATCAATGGCACCTATGTAAACTCCAACGCCGACGCCCGCCTGGTCGTGACCGACGGCAACGATTCCAACGGTTCGTTCAGTGGAGAGTTGACCCAGGCCGGGGTCAAGTACAGCGTCGCCGGGCATTACCACTTCCAGAACAGCACCGGCCAGCCCACCATCATCAACGTTTCCGGCTACAACGATGGCTATGGCTACCAGGCCTGGGCGCTGTTTTCCGCCGATCACAACTACGCTCGGTTGCGCGCTTCCGGAGCCCGCAGCAACTTCAGCGGTGATGTGGTCGGCTTGAGTGGTGAATTCCTCAAGCAGTAACGAGTTCGATAACTGACAGCCGCTGGATATCCGTTAGTTGATATGAAACTTGCGTGATTTTCCAGCGGCTTTGTCGTGCCTGTAGTTTGAATTTAGTTGTGGATCGGTGTTTCTGATTAGTTGTATCGAGGCGGATATCCAGGTGTTTTCGATGCCTTGCGGGAATATTTTTAATGCCGGCAAGGCATGGGCTTTCGCTGTTGTGGCTGCAGCCCTTGATTCACGCGGCCTGCAGGGTTTCACGGGTTTTGTATATTCCATGTAGGTCTATATATAACTTGAAAGATTACTTTAAGAGATAAGCGAGGGGCGCGGATCATGGATCCCACGGCACCGTTGCGCGGGGGAGTCAGAGCGCTGGTGCCGGTTATCCGCAGAAGATCGTAGGGAGTGAATCAATGGGCAATGTCCAGACCGTCGCCAGCGCGCAGGAGGTGCCGTGGCGCCAGGCACCGAGCGGCGAGTTGGTCGATCTTGGCCGGCCGCATCGCTTGCCGCTGGGCCAGGCTCGGCTGCAACGCACACCCAAGCGGGTGCTGCGCCGGCGCGAGGCGATTCTCCTGGGAGTGGCGGCCCTGGTGTTGCACGGCGCGGTGATCTACTGGCTGAGCCAGAAGCCCACTCCGGTGCTGCCCATCGTGCCGCCGGAGATCCCGCCCATGACCATCGAGTTCTCGCATCCGGCGCCACCGGTGGTCGAGCCACCGCCTCCGCAGCCGGTCCAGCCGGTAGTGGAGCCACCGCCGCCGGTGGAGGACGAACTGGCGGTGAAGCCGCCACCACCCAAGCCGGTGCCCAAACCCAAGCCAAAACCGGTGCCCAAGCCCGAACCCAAGCCCGCGCCCAAACCAGTGCAGCAGGCTCCGGCAGCGCCGCAACCGGTTGCGCCGGTGGCCGCCCCGGCCCCACCCGCGCCACCGGCTCCCGCTCCGGTGACGCCGGCTTCGGCCAGCGCCGCGTACCTGAAGAACCCGGCGCCGGAGTATCCGTCCCTGGCCCAGCGCCGGGGTTGGGAAGGCACGGTGCTGCTTCGGGTGCACGTGCTGGCCAGCGGCAAGCCGGGAGAGATCCAGGTCCAGAAGAGCAGTGGGCGCCAGCAACTCGACGATGCGGCCCTGGCCGCGGTCAAGCGCTGGAGCTTCGTCCCGGCCAAGCAGGGCGACGTGGCCCAGGACGGCTGGGTCAGCGTACCTATCGATTTCAAGATCCATTGAGCCGCAAGGCCCGATCCACACGCTTATAGAGGGAACACATCATGACGTTACTGGCATCTCCACTGGAATCCATCGAAAGCGCGGTGATCTGGCTGCTGGTGGTCTTTTCCGTCGCTACCTGGGGCCTGGCCCTGGTCAAGGGCGTGCAGTTCGCCCGCCTCAAGGCCCAGGATCGCAAGTTCCACAATCAGTTCTGGGCGGCATCGAGCCTGGACTCCGCCGCGCCCCTGAGCGAAACCCAGCCCGGTGCGGCGGCGCGAGTGGCCCAGGCCGGCTACGCGGCGATCCAGGTGGGCGATGCCTCCCACGCCGCCGACCTGAGCCAGGCGATCAACCACCAGGACCGGCTCGAGCGCGCCCTGCGCCAGCAGATCGTGCGTGAGCGCCGCTCCCTTGAGACGGGCCTGGCGGTGGTGGCGAGTATCGGTAGTACCTCGCCCTTCATCGGTCTGTTCGGCACCGTGTGGGGGATCATGGAAGCGCTCAAGGGCATCAGCGCCGCTGGTTCGGCCAGCCTGGAAACCGTGGCTGGGCCTATTGGCGCGGCGCTGGTGGCCACTGGCGTGGGGATCGCCGTCGCCGTGCCGGCGGTGCTGGTCTACAACTACTTCCTGCGGCGCCTGAAGCTGACCGCCGCCGATCTCGATGACTTCGCCCATGACTTCTACAGCCTGGCGCAGAAGAGTTCGTTCCGTGTGCTGATCCACCCGGCCGCGCACAAGGTCGCGGCCCAGGGCTCCGGCCACAAAGTGAAGGAGGCCTCCTGACATGGCCTTCTCCACCCAAGACAGCGATGAAGTGCTGAGCGAGATCAACGTCACCCCGCTGGTGGACGTGATGCTGGTGCTGCTGGTGGTGTTCATCGTCACGGCGCCGCTGCTGACCAACGCCATTCCCATCAACCTGCCCAAGACCGAGGCCGTGGCCCCGGTGGAGCAAAAGGACCCGCTGGTGGTGAGCATCGATGGCACCGGCAAGCTGTTTATCAACAAGGACGAGATCCAGCCGGATCTCCTGGAAACCAACCTGCAAGCGGCCAAGCAGAAGGACCCGGAAGTCCGCGTCCAGCTGCAGGCCGACGATGGCGTCAACTACGGCGAGGTGGCCCGGGCCATGGCGTCCATCGAGCGTGCGGGCATCACCAAGCTGTCGGTGATTACCGCCCGCTGATACCGAGCAACAAAGCCACGACTTTTCAGGCCGTCTCCTTGGCAGGGTGCGGCCTTTTTTTTGTTGTGGCGCTGTAGCTGCTGTCGAGCGCAGCGAGGCCCGCAGGGCAGTTCAAGTGTGCGGTCGAACGGGCTCCCTGGCGGTCGCTGCGCGTCCTGCGGCAGTGGTTGCATGAGCCGGAGCAGTGTGGGTTTATATTCTTTATGGGTCTTAATAAATAGCTTCTTATTCCTTAACCAATATAAATCCCCTCCCTATACTCGTTCGGGAACAGACACGCAGCAGGAGAGTTCCCCATGCGCAACGAATCCATTCGCTACTTGATTGTGCCGGGCTGGCAAGGATCGCCAGAAGATCATTGGCAAAGCCACTGGCAGCGCAGCCTGCCCAACAGTGCGCGAGTGGAGCAGGCCGACTGGCTGACGCCGCGCCGGGAAGATTGGGTAGCCGCGCTGGCCGAGGCCATTGCCGCCGATGACACCCCGGTGATCCTGATCGCCCACAGCCTGGGTTGCGTCACCGTGGCCCATTGGGCAGCCCGGGCGCCGTTGGCCGCCCTGCGCCAGGTACGTGGCGCGCTGCTGGTGGCGCCGGCGGATGTGGAACGTCCGGCCTGTGCCCCGGCGCTGCGCAATTTTGCCCCGATCCCCCGGAGCCTGCTGCCGTTCCCCAGCCAGGTGGTCAGCTCGGACAACGACAGCGCGGTCAGCGCGGCGCGAGCCCTGGAGCTGGCCCGGGACTGGGGCGCCGAGGCCGGGATCCTGGCCGGTGCCGGGCATATCAACGTCAAGTCCGGCCACCATCGCTGGGAACAGGGTTTCGCCTATCTCTACCGCCTGCAAAACCGCATGGAACAGCACGCCCTGCGTCGTGCCTGAATTTTCTTCTTTCGTTTAAACGCCCCCGCCCCCAGGCGCCTTGGGGCGGGAGCCAGCCATGAGTTCGCATACCCCCTTCGGCCAGCCGCTGCTGACCTTTCCCGATGCCGAGAAAAGCCCCCTGAGCATCCGCGCCAAGGCGCTGGTGTTCGTCGATCCGCGTTCGCGCCAGCTGCGCGAGGAGCTGGAGCAACTGGCGCCGCGTTCGACCTCGGTACTGATCCGTGGCGAGACCGGCACCGGCAAGGAGCTGCTGGCCCGGCATATCCACCGCGCCAGCGATCGTGGTGGGTTGTTCGTCTCGGTCAACTGCGGGGCCATCAGCCCGACCTATGCCGATGCCGAGCTGTTCGGTTACGCCGCGGGCAGCTTCAGCGGCTCGGCCAGCAGCCGGGCCGGCTGGTTCGGCTCGGCCAATGGCGGGACCCTGTACCTGGACGAGATCGGCGACCTGCCGCTGCCGATCCAGACCAAGCTGCTGGCGGCCCTGGAGAACCACGAAGTGACCCGGGTCGGTGCGCAGCAGCCAAGCCCGGTGGATGTGCGCCTGGTGGCGGCCACCAGCATCGACCTGGCCCAGGCGGTGGCGGCGGGCAAGTTCCACGAGCGCCTGTACCGCTACCTGGGCGAGGGCCAGCTGGAGCTACCGGCCCTGCGTGAGCGGGTGGGGGATATCGAATCGTTGGCCGAATACTTCCTGGGGATCTACAGCCAGCGCCTGGACCTGCCGGTGCCGCTGATCAGCGAAGCCGCGCAGCAGGTCCTGGAGCGCCACAGCTGGCCGGGCAATACCCGCGAGCTGGAGAACGTCATTCACTTCGCCCTGCTGGTCAGCGATGGTGGGGAAATCCTTCCGGAACACCTCAACCTGCCATCCCAGGCCGCGCCCCTGGAGCAGGTGCGCTTGCTGGTACGCGGGATTCTCGAGTCCGGCACCGAGGCGGACCGCGCCGCCCTCAAGCAACTGCTGGCGGTGTAGGCACTGGAGCAGGCTGCGCCTGGGTGCGTAGCGCCTGTCTATCCCGGCGCTACGAGCTTTGGGAGGGGTTCGTTTCGCGAGGACTGCGTCCTCGTGCGCAGCCTCGCAGGCTCGGCAGCGGCTACAGGCTGCGTAAGGGCGCGTAGCGGCCGCCAAGAAGTGCGCTCAATTGCCTACCTGAAGGCCCAGCCTACCTGGACCCAGCCTTGCCGCGCTCGACAGCGGCCACACCACTTCACCGGGCGCCGCGGTAGGCGGGAGCTCTGGCCAGGGGCTTCCCGGCTGTATGAACAAAATGGAATATGAACTTGAATAAAAGATATTGTTCGGGAATAAAAAATCTCGGTATTGTCCGATCCACGCCAAAAGTGGCACTTCACCAGTATCCCGATCCACTTCCTGTTTGAAGCCGTCGTCGGACCCCGACACCTAAGGACATCGCATGAAAAAAGTTCTGTTGTTCACCGCACTGGCGGCAGCCCTGGGCGCCGGTATCGCCCAGGCCGGCGAGAAGCTGGTCGTCGCCGCGACCCCGGTGCCCCACGCCGAGATCCTCGAGCTGATCAAGCCGACCCTGGCCAAGGAAGGCGTGGACCTGGAAGTGAAGGTCTTCACCGACTACGTGCAGCCCAACGTGCAAGTGGACCAGAAGCGCCTGGACGCCAACTACTTCCAGACCCTGCCGTACCTGAAGAACTTCAACGAAGGCAAGGGCACCCACCTGGAGACCGTGATCGGCGTGCATGTCGAGCCTTTCGGCGGCTACTCGAAGAAGGTCAAGAGCCTGGCCGAACTGAAGGACGGCGCCAGCATCGCCATCCCCAACGAAGGCAGCAACAGCGGACGTGCGCTGATCCTGCTGCACAAGGCCGGCCTGATCGAGCTCAAGGATCCGAAGAACGCCGTGTCCACTCCGAAGGACATCGCCAAGAACCCGCACAACTTCAAGTTCAGGGAACTGGAATCGGCCATGCTGCCACGGGTCCTGGATCAGGTTGACCTGGACATGATCAACACCAACTACGCCCTGGAAGCCGGCCTGAACCCGGCCAAGGATGCGCTGGTGATCGAAGGCGCCGACTCGCCCTACGTGAACTTCCTGGTGGCCCGTCCGGACAACAAGGACAGCCCGGCCATCCAGAAGCTGGCCAAGGCCCTGACCAGCCCTGAAGTGAAGGCTTTCATCGAGAAGAAATACAGCGGCGCGGTATTGCCGGCCTTCTGATGGGCTAGGCTGTCCACCGGACCAACCCCTTCAAGGTTCGAACGCCGACGGCTAGGCCAGCGTCGGCGTTTTTTATTGCCCGCAATTTTTGACCAGCGTCAGCCTGCCGGCTGCATGGCCCGGCGCAAGGCCATGAGCCATTTGAGCAAGTCATGGGGATCGAGCGGTTGCGGAGTCTTTTCATTGGCCATGGTCATCGTCCTTGTGAAGCTGCGCGTCCTGGGAAATGCCCCGGTCCTCATGAACCCGGCAGGCAGGCAAAAAGGTAGTCGCTCGACGCCAGCCCGGCAAATCCGCGGGTTAGGTTTTTGGGTGATATCAATATGCCTTAACGGTATTTAAATTCTGCTTTTTATAGCTTTAGAGTCGCGCTCAGCCGGGCGATTACCCATCGCCCCATGGACTGCATCACCGTCGCCGTATCCCGGCGACGTCCAGGACGTTCAATGACCCTCGACTACGCTTTCATCCTCAGCACCCTGCCGGCGTTCCTCAAGGCCGTGGGGGTGACCCTGCAGGTCGGCCTGATCGCCATCGGCACTTCCCTGCTGGTGGCGCTGATCAACGCTGCTTTCCTAGTGTTCCGTACGCCCTATGTGCACCGCCTGATCGGCCTGTACGTGGAACTGGCGCGCAACACGCCGTTGCTGATCCAGCTGTTCTTCGTCTACTTCGCCCTGCCGGCCCTGGGGATCAAGGTCTCCGGCTTCACTGCGGCGATCATCACCATGACATTTCTGGGCGGTGCCTATCTCACCGAGGTGCTGCGCGCCGGGGTCGAGGCGGTGCCGCTGGCCCAGCTGGAATCGGGGCGCTCCATCGGCCTGTCGCGCTGGCAACTGCTGCGCTACGTGATCCTGCCCCAGGCGGGCATCCTCAGCCTGCCGTCGCTGTTCGCCAACTTCATCTTCCTGCTCAAGGAAACCACCGTGGTCTCGGCGGTGGCGGTGCCGGAGATCCTCTACACCACCAAGAGCTACATCGCCCTGTACTACAAGACCTACGAGATGCTGGCGGTGCTGACGCTGATCTGCGTGCTGCTGTTCCTGCCACTGTCGCTGTTGCTCGGCTACCTGGAAAGGAGGCTGCAACATGGCCAGTTCGGGTCTTGAGCTGCTGCTGGTGTCCCTGCCGCAACTGGCCCGGGGCGCCGAGCAGACCTTGTCGATCTCCTTGCTGAGCATTCTCTTCAGCACCCTGGGCGGTGTGCTCTATGGCGTGCTGCGCAGTCTGCAGCGGCGAGTGCTGGATGTACCGCTGCGCATCTACCTGGAGCTGTTCCGGGCGATCCCGGTGCTGGTCTGGCTGTACTTGCTGTTCTTCGGCTTCCCGATCTTCTTCGGTATCAGCATTCCCAGCTTCACCTGTGCGGTGCTGGTGTTGTCGCTGTGGGGCGCCAGCGAGGTCGGCGAGGTGGTGCGCGGGGCGCTGCGTTCGCTGCCCCGGGGCCAGCGTGAGGCGGGGCTGTCCATCGGCCTGTCGACGTTACAGCTGTATGGCCACGTGCTGCTGCCCCAGGCCCTCAAGCGCATGACGCCGCCGACCATCAACGTCTACACGCGGATCATCAAGACCAGCTCCCTGGCGGTGCTGATCGGCGTGGTGGACGTGATCAAGGTCGGCCAGCAGATCATCGAGCGCACCTACGAGTCGGTGCTGATCTACGGCGTCCTGTTCCTGTTCTTCTTTTTCATCTGCTACCCGCTATCGGCCGCCTCCCGCGTGCTGGAGCGGCGCTGGACGCAAGCATGAGCGCATTGATCGAGTTCCAGGGTTTCAACAAGTTCTTCGGCTCGCAGCAGGTGCTGCGCGACATCGACCTGAGCGTAGCGTCGGGCGAGGTGATCGTCATCCTCGGCCCCAGCGGCTGCGGCAAGAGCACCCTGCTGCGCTGCCTCAACGGCCTGGAAAGCGCCCAGGGCGGCCATCTGCGCTTCGCCGGCCGCGAGCTGCTGGACCCGGCCACCGACTGGCGCCAGGTACGCCAGCAGATCGGCATGGTGTTCCAGAGCTATCACCTGTTTCCCCACATGAACGTGCTGGACAACATCCTCCTCGGCCCGCTCAAGGTGCAGAAACGCCAGCGCCGCGAGGCCCAGGCCCAGGCCGAGGCGCTGCTGGAGCGGGTCGGCCTGGCGGACAAGCGCCAGGCGTTTCCCCGGCAACTGTCCGGCGGCCAGCAGCAACGCATCGCCATCGTCCGCTCGCTGTGCATGAACCCCCAGGTGATGCTGTTCGACGAGGTCACCGCGGCGCTGGACCCGGAGATGGTCAAGGAAGTGCTGCAGGTGATCCAGGGCCTGGCCCGGGACGGCATGACGCTGCTGATCGTCACCCATGAAATGGCCTTCGCCCGGGCCGTGGCCGACCGCATCGTGTTCATGGACGCTGGCCGCATCCTCGAGCAGAACACCCCCGAGGCTTTCTTCACGAACCCGCAGACCGTTCGCGCGCAGCAGTTCCTGGAGAAGTTCTCGTTCGTCGAAGCATTACCCAAGAAAGCCCCTAGAAAGGAACTGGAGCTCTTATGAAAACCGTCAAGTCTTCACTGTTGTTGCTGCCACTGTTCGGCCTGGCCCTGCTGGCCGGCTGCGATAAATCCTCCGAGGCCCCCAAGCCTGCGGCCAGTGCCGCCAGCGCTGCGCCGGCGGCCAGCTACCTGGACAAGATCAAGGCCCGGGACAAGCTGATCGTCGGCGTGTTCACCGACAAGCCGCCGTTCGGTTTCGTCGATGAGGCCGGGCGCTACGTGGGCTTCGATACCGACATCGGCCGGCAGTTCGCCAAGGACCTGCTGGGCGACGAGAACAAGGTGGAGTTCGTCGCCGTGGAGCCGGCCAGCCGCATTCCGTTCCTGCAAAGCGACAAGGTCGACCTGATCCTGGCCAACATGACCGTGACCCCCGAGCGCAAGGAAGCGGTGGAATTCACCAACCCCAACCTCAAGGTCGCGGTCCAGGCCCTGGTGCCCGAGGGCAGCCCGGTGCAGAGCCTGGATGACCTGGCGAGTCGCACCACCATCGTCACCACCGGCACCACCGCGGATATCTGGCTGACCCAGAACCGCCCGGACTGGAAGCTGCTCAAGTTCGAGAAGAACACCGAGTCCCTGCAGGCCCTGGCCAATGGCCGTGGCGATGCCTACGCCCAGGACAACCTGATCCTGTTCAGCTGGTCCAAGCAGAACCCGGGCTACCGCGTACTGCCCCAGACCCTGGGCGAGCAAGCGCCGATCGCCCCGGCGGTGAAGAAGGGCAACACCGAGCTGCGTGACTGGGTCAACGCCGAGCTGGCCAAGCTGGGCGAGCAGAAGTACCTGCTCAAGCTGTACGACCAGTACGTGCGCAAGGAACTGAGCGACGACACCAACCCCGACAGCGTGATCGTCGAAGGCGGCAAGTGGCAGGGGTGATCCGCCCCGGGCGCTTGAGGCGCTCTTGAGCACGCCATCGCGGGCAAGCCTCGCTCCTACGCAGACCTTAGGAGCGGAGCTTGCCCGTGATGCTTTTGGGGCTGCTCAATCCGGCCAGTACCAGGCGGGCTCGTCGAGCAGGCGCTGGCCGACGATGCCTGTCTGGCCCAGTTCCTTTTCCAGCACGATGCAGTTGCATTCCGGGTCTTCCTGCAGGGCCGCGATCAGGCGCCGGGCGTGGGACACCACCCACACCTGGCACTGCTCCGAGGCACGGATGATCAGGCGCGCCAGCGCCGGCAGCAGGTCGGGGTGCAGGCTGGTTTCCGGTTCGTTGAGCACCATCAGCGTTGGCGGTCTCGGGGTCAGCAGGGCCGCCACCAGCAGCAGGTAGCGCAGGGTGCCGTCCGATAGCTCCGCCGCCGACAGCGGGCGCAACAAGCCTTCCTGGCGGAAACGCACCTCGAACAAGCCTCCGGGTACAGCATCGATCTCCAGGCTGGAACCCGGGAAAGCATCGCTGATGGTGTCGTGCAAGGCTTGTTGGTCGCCGACCTCGATGATGGTTTGCAAGGCCGCCGCCAGGTCCCGGCCGTCATGGTGCAGAACCGGGGTGCGGGTACCTAGTTGCGCTCGGCGCGCGGGGGCCTGGCTGTCGGTGCGTAAGTGATCGTAGAAGCGCCAGCCGCGGATCTGCTCGCGCAGGTGCAAGACTTCTGGCGATGAGCGCAGGTTGCCCACTTGGTCGAACAGACTGTCGCCGCTGGAGATGTGTTGCGTCAGTACTTCCCACTGTCGCCCGTCGCGAGCCCGTACCATCGGACCCTGGCGATCCACGAGCACGCTGGCCGACCGATACAGCGCACCGCCCCAGATACTTTCGCGCTTGATGCTGGGGTCGAGGGTGAAGCGCGATGGAATCGGCAGGCTGTGGTCGGGAAGCATGAAATGCCCACTGGAGTCGGGTAGTCCGAGGCCGATGGCGTAGCCGAAATCTTCACTGGCAAAGCCCAGTTGCAGGCGCTTCACCGTCTTGCGTGGACCGCCCTGGACTGCCACGTCGCCCCGGCTCATGCGTCGGCTGATGGTTTCCGGCCCGGCCCAGAAGGTCGAGTCCAGGCCGCCTTCGCCGGCCAGGGCGTTGACCACCCCGCCCTGGGCGGTTTCCGCCAGCAGGCGTAGTGCCTTGTACAGATTGGATTTGCCGCTGCCGTTGGCGCCGGTGATCAGGTTCAGCCGAGCGAGGGGAATCACCAGTTTGTTGATGGAGCGGTAATTGGCCACCGCCAGGGTCTTGAGCATGCCGGATCTCCTTTGCGTGCCGCGCAGTGTGCCCAATCCCCATGGCTCTTGTCGCGCCATCCCTGCGGCGGCGACACGAAGCGAACCTGTAGCCGCTGTCGAGCCTGCGAGGCTGCGCCAAGGCCAGTAGGGCCTTCAAGTGCGCGATGTCCAGGCCCGGCAGTGCAAGGGTGGAACCCTGTTCTAAGCTCACAGTCGTAAACGTCACGGCGCATCGATCAAGCAAAAGGAGCCTGCATGGCTGGTCTCGATACGAAGTGGGTAGTGGGGCTTTGCCTGTTGGCCTTGCTCGCTGGTTGCGGGGCGGAGCAACCCACGGAAAAGAATCATCCGCGGGTACGGGTCCAGCAAGTGCAGAGCAGCGAGTTCGCGGCGTCGGTGACCCTCACCGGCGACGTGCAGGCACGGGTCCAGACCGACCTGTCGTTTCGCGTTGGCGGCAAGATCATCCAGCGCATGGTGGATGTCGGCGACCGGGTCGCGGCCCGCCAGGTGCTGGCCCGGCTCGACCCCAAGGACCTGCAGACCAACGTCGACTCGGCCAATGCCGCGGTGTTCGCCGAGCAGGCACGGGTCAAGCAGACCAGCGCCGCGTTCGTCCGCCAGCAGAAACTCTTGCCCAAGGGCTACACCAGCCAGAGCGAATACGACTCGGCCCAGGCCGCCCTGCACAGCAGCCAGAGCGCCTTGAGCGCGGCCCAGGCCCAGTTGGCCAACGCCCGCGAGCAACTGGGCTACACCGCGCTGGTGGCCGAGGTCCCGGGGGTGATCACCGCCCGCCAGGCCGAGGTCGGCCAGGTGATGCAGGCGACGCAGCCGATCTTCAGCCTGGCCCAGGACGGCGAGCGCGATGCGGTATTCAACGTCTATGAGTCTCTGGTGATGCAGCCACCGGGCCAGGAAACCATCCACATCGCCCTGTTGGACAACCCCAAGGTGACCACCACCGGCAAGGTCCGCGAAGTGACCCCGGTGGTCTCGGCCCAGAGCGGCACGGTACAGGTCAAGGTCAAGCTCGATTCGCTGCCGGCGGGCATGGAGTTGGGCTCGGTGGTCAGCGCCACCGCTCGCGCCAATGCCAAGGCCAGCGTGGTGCTGCCCTGGTCGGCCCTGGCCAAGGATTTGCGCGATCCGGCGGTATGGCTGGTGGGCGCCGACGGCAAGGCGCAGTTGCACAAGGTCAAGGTCGGACGCTACCTGACCGGCAAGGTGATCATCAGCGAAGGCCTCGAGGGCGGCGAGCAGGTAGTGGTGGCCGGCGGGCAGTTGCTGTATCCGGGAGTGCCGGTGGAGATCGCCGGCAAGACCACCGGCCAGGAGCAGCAGCCATGAAGCGCCTGGCCTTGTTGTGGTGCGCTGCTGTGCTGCTGCCTGCTTGCTCCAAGCACGACGCGCCGCCGGAACCGGTGCGCCCGGTGCTGTGGATCCAGGTGACGGCGCAGTCCGAGGAAAGCCTGGGGCGCTTTGCCGGCAATATCCAGGCGCGCTATGAGACCAACCTGGGCTTCCGGGTGCCGGGGCGCATCGCCAAGCGCAATGTCGACGTCGGGGCCGAGGTGGCCCCCGGGGACTTGCTGGCGACCCTGGACCCCACCGACCAGCAGAACCAGTTGCGGGCGGCCCAGGGCGACCTGGCCCGGGTCCAGGCGCAGTGGATCAATGCCCAGGCCAACGCCCGGCGCCAGCAGGAACTGTTCGACCGTGGGGTCGGGGCCCAGGCCCAGCTGGACCTGGCCCAGACCGACATGAAGACCACCCGCGCCTCCCTCGACCAGGCCAAGGCCTCGATGCAGCAGGCCCGGGACCAGCTCGGCTACAGCGAGCTGCACACCGATCACGGTGGCGTGGTCACCGCCTGGAAGGCCGAGGCCGGGCAGGTGGTGAGCGCCGGCCAGCAGGTGGTGACCCTGGCCCGGCCGGAGGTCAAGGAAGCGGTGATCGACCTGCCGGCGAACCTGGTGGACCAGCTGCCGGCGGACGTGGTGTTCCAGGTCGCGGCGCAACTGGACCCGAGCATCGGCACCAGCGCCACGGTGCGCGAGATCGAACCCCAGGCCCAGAGCGCGACCCGCACCCGCCGGGCCCGCCTGACCCTCAAGGACACCCCCGAGGCATTCCGCCTGGGCACCGCCATCAGCGTGACCCTGAGCTCGGCCATCGCGCCACGCACCGAGCTGCCGTTGAGTGCGTTGCAACAGGTGGATGGCAAGAGCCGGATCTGGGTCATCGACCCCAAGGCCCTGACCGTCTCGCCCCGTGAGGTGACGGTACTGAGCCGCGATGACGATTCGGTCCTGATCAGCCAGGGCGTGCAGCCCGGCGAGCGGATCGTCAGCGCCGGCGTCAACAGCCTCAAGCCGGGGCAGAAAGTCAAAATCGATGAGGACCGCGCACAATGACGCCCGCCAGCAAAGGGAGCTTCAACCTGTCCGAGTGGGCGATCAGGCATCAATCCTTCGTCTGGTACCTGATGTTCGTGGCGCTGTTGATGGGCGTGTTCTCCTACATGAACCTGGGGCGCGAGGAAGACCCGTCCTTCACCATCAAGACCATGGTCATCCAGACCCGCTGGCCCGGCGCGACCCAGGAGGAAACCCTCAAGCAGGTCACCGACCGCATCGAGAAGAAGCTCGAGGAACTCGACTCCCTGGACTACGTGAAGAGCTATACCCGCCCCGGCGAGTCGACGGTGTTCGTCTACCTGCGCGACACCACCAGCGGCAAGGACATCCCCGACATCTGGTACCAGGTGCGCAAGAAGATCAACGACATCCGTGGCGATTTTCCCCAGGGTTTGCAGGGGCCCGGGTTCAACGATGAATTCGGTGATGTGTTCGGTTCCATCTATGCCTTCACCGCCGATGGCCTGAGCATGCGCCAGCTGCGCGACTACGTGGAACAGGTGCGGGCGCAGATCCGCGAGGTGCCGAACCTGGGCAAGGTGGAGATGGTCGGCGAGCAGGACGAGGTGATCTACCTGAACTTCTCCACCCGCAAGCTGGCGGCTCTGGGGATCGACCAGCGCCAGGTGCTGCAGAGCCTGCAATCGCAGAACGCGGTGACCCCCTCCGGGGTGATCGAGGCCGGGCCGGAGCGGATCTCGGTGCGCACCTCGGGGCAGTTCGCCTCGGAGAAGGACCTGGCCTCGGTCAACCTGCGGCTCAACGACCGCTTCTACCGCCTGGCGGATATCGCCGAGGTCAGCCGTGGCTATGTCGATCCGGCGACGCCGATGTTCCGCTTCAACGGCCAGCCGGCCATTGGCCTGGCCATCGCCATGAAGAAGGGCGGCAATATCCAGGACTTCGGCAAGGCTCTGCATGCGCGCATGGACCAGCTGACCGCCGACCTGCCGGTGGGCGTCGGCGTGCACAAGGTCTCCGACCAGGCCGAGGTGGTGGAAGAGGCGGTAAGCGGCTTTACCAGCGCCCTGTTCGAGGCGGTGGTGATCGTCCTTGTGGTGAGCTTCATCAGCCTGGGGTTTCGTGCCGGATTGGTGGTGGCCTGCTCGATCCCGCTGGTGCTGGCCATGGTCTTCCTGTTCATGGAGTACAGCGGCATCACCATGCAGCGAGTGTCCCTGGGAGCCTTGATCATCGCCCTGGGCCTGCTGGTGGATGACGCGATGATCACCGTGGAGATGATGGTCACGCGCCTGGAGAAGGGCGAGAGCAAGGAGCAGGCGGCGACGTTCGCCTATACCTCCACGGCCTTCCCGATGCTCACCGGGACCCTGGTGACCGTGGCCGGGTTCGTGCCCATCGGCCTGAACGCCAGCTCCGCCGGGGAATACACCTTCACCCTGTTCGCAGTGATCGCGGTGGCGATGCTGGTGTCGTGGGTCGTCGCGGTGCTGTTCGCCCCGGTGGTCGGCGTGCATATCCTGAGCACCGACGTCAAACCCCACTCTGAGGAGCCAGGCCGCATCGGCCGGGCTTTCAACAATGGCTTGCTGTGGGCCATGCGCAACCGCTGGTGGGCCATCGGCATCACCGTGCTGTTGTTCGTTGCCTCGGTGTTCGGCATGGGCCTGGTGCAGAACCAGTTCTTCCCGTCCTCGGATCGGCCGGAGATCCTGGTGGACCTGAACCTGCCGCAGAACGCCTCGATCAACGAGACCCGCAAGGCGGTAGATCGCCTGGAGGCGACCCTCAAGGACGATCCTGACATCGAGCGCTGGAGCACCTACATCGGCGAAGGCGCGATCCGTTTCTACCTGCCGCTGGACCAGCAATTGCAGAACCCCTACTACGCCCAGCTGGTGATCGTCAGCAAGGGCCTGGAGCAGCGCGGGGCCTTGATCGAGCGCCTGCAAAAACGCCTGCGCCAGGACTTCGTCGGCATCGGCAGCTATGTCCAGGCCCTGGAGATGGGGCCGCCGGTGGGCCGGCCGATCCAGTATCGGGTCAGCGGCAAGGACATCGACCAGGTGCGCAAGCACGCCATCGCCCTGGCGGCCGAGCTGGACAAGAATTCCCACGTCGGCGAGATCATCTACGACTGGAACGAGCCGGGCAAAGTGCTGCGCATCGACATCGCCCAGGACAAGGCGCGGCAACTGGGCCTGTCTTCGGAAGACGTGGCGCAGCTGATGAACAGCATCGTCAGCGGTTCCACCGTGACCCAGGTGCATGACGACATCTACCTGATCAAGGTGGTCGGCCGCGCCGACGACAGCGAGCGCGGTTCGCCGGATACCTTGCAGAACCTGCAGATCGTCACCCCCAGCGGCACCTCGATCCCGGTGCTGGCTTTTGCCAGCGTGCGCTACGAACTGGAGCAGCCCCTGGTGTGGCGCCGCGATCGCAAGCCGACCATCACCATCAAGGCGGCGGTGCGCGATGGGATCCAGCCCACCGACCTGGTCAAGCAGCTCAAGCCGACCATCGACAGGTTCGCTTCCGGCCTGCCGGCCGGCTATTCGGTGGCCACCGGCGGCACCGTGGAGGAGAGCGGCAAGGCCCAGGGGCCGATCGCCAAGGTGGTGCCGCTGATGCTGTTCCTGATGGCGACCTTCCTGATGATCCAGCTGCACAGCGTGCAGAAGATGTTCCTGGTGGCCAGTGTCGCGCCCCTGGGACTGATCGGCGTGGTCCTGGCCCTGGTGCCGACGGGGACGCCCATGGGCTTCGTGGCGATCCTCGGGATCCTGGCGCTGATCGGCATCATCATCCGCAACTCGGTGATCCTGGTGACCCAGATCGATGAGTACGAGCAGGCCGGCTACGACCCCTGGGATGCGGTACTGGAAGCCACCCACCACCGGCGGCGGCCGATCCTGCTGACCGCCGCGGCGGCCAGCCTGGGGATGATCCCCATCGCCCGGGAAGTGTTCTGGGGGCCGATGGCCTACGCCATGATCGGCGGCATCATCGTCGCCACCTTGCTCACCCTGCTGTTCCTGCCGGCGCTGTACGTGGCCTGGTACAGGATTCGCGAACCGCAGAAAGAAGCCGGTTGAGGCAGGGCCCTGCGCGTGTTGCGCACAGGGTTTTTCCCGGATGCCGGCGGGACGGGCTGCGCTTGGCTTTACACTCTGGCCATTCATTCGAGAAGAGATTGCCCATGTCCTGCGTTGCCCGGCCTCTTCGTGGCCTGTTACTCGCCGCCGCCCTGCTGCTGTCGCCCTGGGCGCTGGCCCAGCCGTTGTTGGAAAACTCGCTGTGGCAGGTCGAGATCGATCCGGCGACCCTGGCGATTCGCGTCACCCCTGCCGGTCATCCGGCCGTGCAAGCCTCGGCGGGTGTGGACAGCCACCGGGTCAGCGCCTTGCAACAGACGCCGCAGCAGCTCAGCTGGCAATGGGACGATGGCGCCTGGAGCCTTAGCGCGACCCTGCGCCAGCGCGACCTGGTGTTCTCCATCCAGGCCCGGGAGGCGGGCTCGCTGACGTTCCTGCGCCAGCCGGCCAGCGCCATGGGCAGGGGGCTGGTCTGGCCTTTGGCCGAGGGGCACTACGTACCGACGGGGGACCTGCGCTGGCAACGGTTTCTAATGGACCAGGGCGAGGTCAACAGTACCCAGGACCTGAGCCTGCCGCTGTGGACCCTGGATCACGGCGCCTTCACCCTGAGCTGGCTGCTGACCCGACCCTATAACAACCGCCTGAGCCTGAGCGCCGAAGGGCCGGCCATGGCGCTGACGGGGCAGCATCAGTTCACCCGCCTGGAACCCGATGCGCCGCTGACCATGACCTTGTACCTGGGGGACGCCGACCTGCTGGCGGGCGCCAAGCGCTACCGCCAATGGCTGATCGACAACGGGCGCTACGAGACCCTGGAGGCCAAGCTGGCGCGCACGCCGCAAGGCAGCAAGTTGCTGGGGGCCAGTCATGTTTATCTGTGGGGCAACGATCTGCTGGGGGACGCCGATGTGCGCAACTGGCCGCAGTTGCTACAGGACTTGCAGGGTAACGAGCCGCTGGCGATGAAGCTGCGGGCCGGCCTGGACAAGGACAGCGCGAAGATCCTCAAGGCGCCCGCGGCCAACCTGGATGCCTATCAGCGCACCACTCTGTTGCGCAGCCTCAACAGCGCGCTGAACCAGCAGGCCCGTCTGGGCTGGCAGGGCGCGGACGAGCCCGACATGCAAGCCCTGGCCCAGGGGTACGGCGAGCTGCGCACGCAGATGGCCAAGGTCTTCGCCAAGGCCTTGAACACCGACCCGGCGCATTGGGGCAGCAGCCTGTCGCTGGCGACCATGGAGCGTTTGCAGGCGGCCGGGCTGAGCCGTTTGTGGCTGGGCCTCGGCGAAGGTTGGGAGGGCGGGCTATGGCACCCCGAAGCGGTGCGGGCCGGGGTGGCCGCGGGGTATCTGGTGGCGCCCTACGACTCCTACGAGACCGCGTTGCGCAGCAATGAAAACCCCGACTGGAGCACCGCCCACCTGGGCTCGCGGGCCAACCGCGAGTGCGCGATCGTGCTGGAAAACGGCCAGTTCAAAAGCGGTTTCCAGCAGTCCGGGCATTACACTGACCCACGTTGCGTCAGGCCACTGCTGGAGGCCCGGGTCAAGGCCGTGCAGGCCCGGGTCGGGTTCAACAGTTGGTTCCTCGATGCCTACGCCACCGGCATGCTGTTCGACAGCTACCGCGCCGAGAGGCCGATGACCCAGGCGCAGAACGCCGAGGGCAATATCGATGCTTCGCGCTGGATTGCCGAGCAGCAGCAACTGGTCAGCGGTTCCGAAGACGGCAATGGGGTGACGGCTGGCGGCGTGCTGTTCGCCCATGGCATGCAGACCCCGGTCATGGGCTGGGGCGATGAGCAGATGAGCAAGGAGGTGAAGTCGCCCTACTACCTGGGCAACTGGTACCCGCCGGAGCAGCCCGCGGTGTTCTTCAAGAGCGCGCCGCTCAAGGAGCCCTACCGCACGGTGTATTTCGCGCCGGCGACACGTGTGCCGTTGTACCAGGCGGTGTTCCATGGGTCGCTGGTGACCAGCCACCATTGGCTGTTCGACAGCCTCAAATTGAGCAATGTGCGGGTCGAGAACGAATTGGCCCAACTGCTCTACAACGTGCCGCCCTTGTATCACCTGAGTGCCGCTACCCTGCGCCAGCGCCTGCCGCCGATGGTCCGCCAGGATGCATTTTTCCGGCCTTTGCACCAGCGCCTGGGCACCCAGGCCCTCACGGATTTTCGCTGGCTGACGGCGGACCGCCAGGTGCAGCAGACCACCTTTGCCGACGGTTCGCGGCTGCTGGCGAATTTCGATGCCCAAGCCCGTGAAGTGCAGGGCGTGAGGTTGCCGGGGCAGAGCATCAAGGCGCTGCTGGCGGACGGCGAGGTACGTGAGTATCAGGTCGCGCGCCAGCCCTGAGCCGCCCGGCGGCAGGCTGTGGCCTCAGGCCTTGCGCCAGACGCTGGCCAGCCAGGGTTGTTGTTCCCGGGGTAGGCCGGCGGGGCGGTAGTAGTGCTCCAGTTCGATGAAACCTGCGGCGGTGAGCAGTGCCTGCCAAGCCGCGAGGTCGTGGTAGGCGCCGTAGCGTGCGCCGTTCCAGCCTTCCTGGTTGTCGCCCCTGGGGTTGGAGCTGAACAGCACGCCGCCGGGCTTCAAGGTGCCGTGCAGTTGCTTGAGCACCCGGGGCAGTTCCTGGCCGGGAACGTGGAACAGCACGGCGTTGGCGAAGATCCCGTCGAAGCGTGCCGCTGGCAGGTCGAGCTTGAGGAAGTCTTGCTGCCAGACCTCGCAGCCGCTGTCTTGCCGGGCCATCCGGGCGAACTCCTGGCTGCCGTCCAGGCCGACGGCCACATGGCCCAGGCGGGTGAAGGTGCGCAGGTCGCGCCCCGGGCCGCAGCCGAAGTCCAGCAGGATGAAGGGCGCGGTGCCCTGGATATGCCGCAGCAGGGCGTCGATGTTCTGGCTGACGTCGTGGTCGCGGGTGCCTTCGCGAAAGCCTCCGGCCACCTGGTTGTAGTGGCCCAGGGTGGTGGCGGTGATGGTGTCGAGATCGTCGGGGGCGAGTTTCATGGCGGCAGGATGGCGTGATGGGGACCGGCTCAATATACACCTGTGCAAAGGCAAGGTTGGCGGGTGCTGCGCGCCCGTGCGCAGCCTGCGGCAGCGGCTACACGAAGCGGGTCTTGTGGGTACGCGCTTGGAGCCGCTGTCGAGCCTGCGAGGCTGCGCCAAGGCTCGCAGGGCCTTCAGGTGCGCGAAGCGGCTCAGCGCTTGTTGAGGCGCCGGGCCAGGCGGTCGCCGCCGAGCTGGATCGCCGCGACCAGGAGCACCAGCAACACGATCACCGTGAGCATGATCTGGCTGTCGAAGCGCTGGTAGCCGTAGCGGTAGGCGATGTCTCCCAGCCCGCCGGCCCCGATGGCCCCGGCCATGGCCGAGGAGTTGATCATGGTCACCAGGGTGATGGTGAAGCCGCCGACTATGCCCGGCAGCGCCTCGGGCAAGAGCACGTGCCAGACAATGTGCCAGCGTCGGCAGCCCATGGCCTGGGCCGCTTCGATCAGCCCATGGTCGACCTCGCGCAGGCTGACTTCGGCGATCCGCGCGAAGAACGGGGTGGCGGCGATGGTCAGCGGCACCACGGCCGCCCATACCCCGTAGGTGGTGCCGACGATCAGCCGGGTGAAGGGGATCAGCGCCACCATCAGGATCAGGAACGGGATCGAGCGGAACAGGTTGACGAAGGCCCCCAGCGCCCGGTTCAGCGCTGGAGCCTGGTAGATCCCGCCCTTGCCGCTGGTGACCAGGATCACCGCCAGGGGAATCCCCGCCAGCAGGGCGATCAACGACGACACGCCGACCATCAGCAGGGTATCCAGGACGCCCTGGAGCAAACGTTCAAACCACATAACCCAGTACCTCTACCTGTTGTGCCCATTGCCTGGCTCGCTGGCGCAGTTCCTCGGCGCCCAGGGACGAGCCCTGCACCGCCAGCAGCAGCTGGCCCAGGGCATGGCCCTGGATGCGCTCGACCCCGCCTTGCAGCAGCCGCACGCGCCCGCCCAGGGCGTTGAACAGCGCCGCCAGGTCCGGCTCGTCACGTTGTGCGCCGGTAAAGCGCAGGCTCAGTACCACGGCCGCTGCGGCGCTCTCGGGATGGCTGCGCAGGCGTTGGCGCAACTCCTCGGGCAGTTCATGTTGCAAGGGCGCCAGCAGGGTCTTGCTGACCTCGTGCTGTGGGTCGCCGAAGACCTTCCACACCGGGCCCTGCTCGACGATCCCCCCACGCTCCAGGACCACCACCCGGTGGCAGATATCGCGGATCACCGCCATCTCGTGGGTGATCAGGATGATGGTCAGGCCCAGGCGCTGGTTGATCTCTTGCAACAGGCCGAGGATCGACTGGGTGGTCTCCGGGTCCAGGGCCGAGGTGGCCTCGTCGCACAGCAGGATCTCGGGGTCGTGGACCAGGGCCCGGGCGATTCCCACCCGCTGCTTCTGGCCGCCGGACAGCTGCGCCGGATAGGCCTGGTGCTTGTCCTTCAGGCCTACCAGTTCCAGCAGTTCGCGGACCTTGCGCTGGCGCTGGGCCTTGGGCACCCCGGCCACCTTCAGCGGCAACTCGACGTTGTGCCACACGGTCTTGGCCGACATCAGGTTGAAGTGCTGGAAGATCATGCCGATGCGTCGGCGCAGGGCCACCAGGCGGTCTTCGTCGAATTCGCCGATGTCCACCTGGTCGATCAGCACCCGGCCGCTGCTGGGGCGTTCCAGGCGGTTGATGGTGCGGATCAGCGATGACTTGCCGGCACCGCTGCGGCCGATGATGCCGAACACCTCGCCGCGCTGGATCGCCAGGTCGATGCCGTGCAGGGCCTGGACCGGACCCTGCTGGCCCTGGTAGGTCTTGCCCAGGCCGATGAAGCGCACCTGGGCGCGGTTCAGGTCCGGATGCAGCTCGGTCCGTTCGGCGCTCTGGGGTTCGGGTTCGGGGAGCGGGAGCTTGCGTGTGGCGACTGTCATCTCAACCTTCCCAACCGGCCTGGTAGAGCTTGCCGTGGGCCTGGTCCAGGGCGGCGCGCACGGCGGGCGAATGCTGGTAGATATCGACGAACTTGATCAGCCGCGGGTCGTTCTTGCTCTTGGGCTGGATCACGAACTGGATCACGTACTCCTTGTGGTCCAGGCCATCGAACAGCAGCGCCGAGCCGGCATCGAAGGTCTTGGCCAGGCGGATGTAGGCCGGGTAGCCCTGGACCAGGTCGGCGTCGTCGTAGGCGCGCACCAGTTGCACAGCCTCGACCTGGAGAATCTTGATCTTCTTCGGGTTGGCGATGATGTCGTCCTCGGTTGCCTTGTAGCCGACCCCGGGCTTGAGGTCGATCAGCCCGGCCTTGGCCAGCAGCTGCAGGCCGCGACCGCTGTTGATCGGGTCGTTGGCGATGGCCACGCTGGCGCCTTGGGGCAGTTCGTCGAAGCTTTTGTACTTCTTCGAGTACAAGCCGACGTTGTTGATGATCCCCGGGGCGAAGGGCACCAGGTCGAAACCGGCGGCGGCCTTGGCGTTTTCCAGGAACGGGATGTGCTGGAAGTAGTTCACGTCGATGTCGCCGGCGGCCAGGCTGACGTTGGGCGCGATCCAGTCGCTGAACTCCACCAGTTCCACCTTCAGGCCTTGCTTGCCGGCTTCGGCGACGGCGGCCTCCAGGGGAATGGCGAAGGCGGCGGTGGTGCCGACCTTGAGTGGCGGTTCGGCGGCGAAGACGCTGCCGGCGAAGAGCCCGAGGGCGAGGGCCAGTGCTTTGACCGGATGGCGCGGGAGCTTGGTGTTCATGGTCTTGGGTTCCAGTCAGTGCATCGAGGTTTTTGGGGTATTACGGTCTTATCGCGGACAAACCTCGCTCCTGCGCATGCCTCTGCAGGAGCGAGCGGGCGGCGATCCGGCTTGCCCGCGATGCCGTTAGCGGCGGTAGGCCGCGCCGGTGTGGCGAGCGGGCAGCTTGCGGTCCTGGTGGAAGAGCTTTTCGCGCAGGGTCCCGGTCTCGTAGGCGGTCTTGTAGGACCCGCGTCGTTGCAGCTCCGGGATCACCAGGTCGATGAAGTCGACATAGCTTTCCGGGGTGACGATGCGGGTCAGGTTGAAGCCGTCCAGGCCGGTCTCGGCGATCCAGGATTCCAGGTCGTCGGCCACCTGCTGCGGTGAACCGACCACGGTGAAATAGCGTCCGCCCAGGGCGTGCTGCTCCAGGAGCTTGCGCCGGGTCCAGTCGTTGTTCTGCAGGTGCTTGGTGGCCGACTGGATGGCGTTGTTCTTCACGTACTGGATAGGTTCGTCGAGTTCGTACTGGGCGAAGTCGATACCGGTGGAGGCGGAGAAGTGCGCGACCCCGGCCTCGGCGCTGGCATGGCTGCGGTACTCGGCGTGCTTCTTCCAGGCCAGCTCCTCGGTGGCCCCGACGATCACGTTCAGGCCCATGAAGATCTTGATGTCCTCGGGGTTGCGCCCGGCGGCCACGGCGCTGGCGCGGACCTTGTCTACCTGGGCCTTGGTCGCGGCCTTGTTCTGCCCGCTGATGAACACGCATTCGGCGTGGCGCCCGGCGAACACCAGGCCGCGCTCCGAACTGCCGGCCTGGAACAGCACCGGGGTGCGCTGGGGCGAGGGCTCGCACAGGTGATAACCACTGACCTGGTAGAACTCGCCCTGGTGCTCGACCTTGTGCACCTTGTCCGGCCGGGCATAGATGCGCTGCTCGCGGTCGTTGACCACGGCGTCGTCTTCC
Organism: Pseudomonas sp. CMR5c; assembly: GCF_003850545.1. NCBI lineage: Bacteria > Pseudomonadati > Pseudomonadota > Gammaproteobacteria > Pseudomonadales > Pseudomonadaceae > Pseudomonas > Pseudomonas sp. CMR5c. Next base: position 280,667 of record NZ_CP027705.1, read on the forward strand.
CAGCTGCCTTCCCAGAGCTTGTACAGCACCTCCAGGTATTCGTCGGCCTGGTCGTAGCGGCGGTCGTGCTCGATCTGCTCCTTGAGGCCCATGGCCTGGGCGGCGCTGTCCAGGTAGCCGGTGACGATGTTCCAGCCGACCCGGCCACGGCTCAGGTGGTCGAGGGTGGAAAGCCTGCGGGCGAACAGGTAGGGCGCCTCGTAGGTGAGGTTGGCGGTGAGGCCGAACCCCAGGTTGCGGGTGACCGCGGCCATGGCCGAGACCAGCAGCAGCGGGTCGTTGACCGGCAGCTGGATCGACTCCTTGAGCGTCACGTCCACCGAGTCCTGGTAGACGTCGTAGACCCCGACGATGTCGGCGATGAACAGCCCGTCGAACAGTCCGCGCTCCAGCAACTGGGCCAGCTCGGTCCAGTACTCGAGGCTCTGGTACTGGGTGGAGGTGTCCCGTGGGTGGGTCCACAGGCCGTGGTTGATGTGCCCGACGCAGTTCATGTTGAAGGCGTTGAGCAGGATCTTCTTCTTGGTGGGAACGAGGGCGCTCATCAGATGGTCCCCCGCAGTGGCGGGTTCTGCTGGTTGAGGTAGTAGTTGCCCACGGCGTGGTACTTCCAGCGCACCGGGTCGTGCAGGGTGTGCACCCGGGCATTGCGCCAGTGGCGGTCCAGGCCGTACTCGGCCAGGGTCGCCTGGCTGCCGGCCAGTTCGAACAGGGTGCTGCCGGCCGCCAGGGAAATTTCCGTGCTCAGGGCCCGGGCCTCGGCCACGGCGATGGAGGCGGCCGCCACGGTCTCGGCGTTGGTCTGGGCCTGGGCGTGGTCGAGGAATTCCCCGGCCCGTTCCAGCAGGGCCTCGGTGGCGTGCAGGCGAATGCTCAGGTGGCCGAAGCTCTTGATGGTCAGCGGGTCGTCGGTGGCCTTGTCGTGGCCGGAATCGATCCACGGCCGGCTCTTGGTCCGTACGAAGCGCAGGGCGTCTTCGTAGGCGGCGCGGGCGATGCCGGTGTCGATGGCGGCGTGGAGAATCTGCGCCAGGGGGCCGACCGGGGTCGGACGCTCGAAGGCGCTCTGGAACGGCACCACGTCGGCGGCGTCCACCGCCACGCTTTCGAAGACCACCGAGCCACTGCCGGTGGTGCGCTGGCCGAAGCCGCTCCAGTCGTCGATCACGTTCAGGCCCTGGCTGTCGGCGGGGACGAAGGCCAGTTGCTGGATGCCGTCCTCATCCACCACCGAGGTGGGGATGCGCTGGGCGTAGATGGCGCCGGTGGCGTAGAACTTGCGCCCGTCGATGCGGTAGCCCTGGCCGCTGCGGTCGCGGCTCAGGCGGGTGGTGCGGTCGTGGGCGGTCTTGGTGCCCAGCTCGGCCAGGGCGTTGCCGAAGCGTCGGCCGGCCAGGACCTCGGCGTACAGCCGTTGCTTCTGCTGCTCGCTGCCGTTCACCCGCAGCACTTCGAGGGCATAGAAATGGTTTTGCGGGATCTGGCCCAGGGAGGCGTCGGCCTCGGCGATCAGCGCGGTGACCTTGGCCAGGGTGACGTTGGAGACGCCAGCGCCGCCGTATTCCTTGGGTACGCTGATGCCCCACAGGCCGGAGCGGCTGAAGGCTTCCAGCTCGGGGTGCGGCAGGCGCCGTTCGCGATCGCGCAGGGCGCTGTCGCGCTTGAAATCTTCCGCCAGGTCGCTGGCGACAATCAGGGCTTGCTCGTCGCTGGTGATGACCGCGACGTGTTGAGAAAGAGACATGTGTTTCTCCAGAGATCTGGTCAAAAGCGTTCTGGGCGGTTAAATCCAGGAGTGACGGGCCGGCAGCGTGCCGTTCAGGTGATAGGCGCCCACGGCGTGGTACTTCCAGCGCACCGGGTCGTGCAGGGTGTGCACCCGGGCGTTGCGCCAGTGACGGTCAAGGTTGAATTCGGCGAGGGTGGCGCGGCTGCCGGCCAGCTCGAACAGTTTCTCGCTGGCTTGCAGGGAGATCTCGGTGGTCAGCACCTTGGCTTCGGCCACGGCGATGGAGGCGCGGGCCGCGGACTCGACGGTGACCGGTGCCGCGTTGACCTGGTCCAGTACTTGGCCGGCCTTGCGCAGCAGGGCCTCGGCGGCGTGCAGTTCGATCTGCAGCTTGCCGATGTCGGCGATCACATAGAGGTCGTCGCTGGCCCGTTCGACGTTGGCGTCGATCCACGGCCGCGAGCGTTCACGGACGAAGCGAATGGCATCGGCCAGGGCTTCGCGGGCGATCCCGGCGTCGATGGCGGCCTGGATCAGTTGCGAGGCGGCGCCCTGGATGTTCGGGGTCTCGTTGATCTTCCAGTTGTCCAGCACCAGATCGGAGTCCACCCGCACGTTGTTCAGCAAGATGGTGCCGCTGGCGGTGGTGCGCTGGCCGAAGCCCGACCAGTCATCGATGATGCGCAGCCCCGGGGTGCCACGGCGGACGAAGGCCAGGACCTGGCGACCATCGTCGTTGAGCGCCTTGACCGCCACCCAGTGGGCGAACAGCGCACCGGTGGAATAGAACTTCTGGCCATTGAGCACATGGCCGTCGGCATCGGCGCTGATCCGCGCCTTGAGTTCCAGGGTGTTCTTGGTGCCGCGCTCCGGGCCGGCATTGCCGATGCGCCAGCCTTCCAGGACGCTTTGCAGCAGCTGTTTCTTCTGGCGCTCGGTGCCGCAACCGAGGATCAGGTTGAGGATCCCGAACTGGTTCTGCGGGATCTGCCCGAGGGCCGGGTCCGCCGCGGAAATGATCGCGAAGACCTCGGCCACGGTCACGTAGGAAACCTGTGGGCCGCCATAGGCCCGGGGAATGGCGATACTGCCCAGGCCGCTGCGGGTGAACTGCTCGACCAGCGCCCAGGGCAGCTTGCGCTGGCGGTCGCGCTGGGCGGCCTGCTGGCGGGCCACGTCGGCCAGTTCATGGGCGGCTTGCAGGGCCTCGGCGTCGTTACGCAAGACCTGTGCGGGCAACAACAGGGGGGCAATGTCCAGGTCGCTCTGGACCTGTGCTTCTACCAGACTGGACATCAGTGCCACTCCTTGGCTGCACGCAATGCCCTGGCGATCTGCACTGGGGTGATTGTGTTCCGAACCATACCTACCTCACATCTTTGGATAGGCCGCGTCATGCGGCGAAATCAGGATCAAGAATGTCCGGTGGTCCGGTGGCATATACCCTAAACGTGGATAAAAATTAAATGAACTAACTTATAGGAATATGTATAGAAGAGGGTTACGTATACGTCAGGCGGGGCATTGGGCGTGTGGGTATCGAGGCTTGTGCAGCTGCTGCCGCAGGCTGCGCATGGGTGCGCAGCGGCTGTGGGTTTTGGGGTTTGAGGGCCCTGCGGGCCTTGGCGCAGCTCGCGCTGCTCGGCAGCGGCTACAGGTGGGGGTGGCGTTTGGCGTGGCCGCTGCCGCAGATTGCGTAGCGGCCTTGGGGTTCTTGGGGTGGGTCAGGCCGAGGTGAGGAACTTGCTGAGGAACTGCCGGGTGCGTTCTTCCCGGGGGTGGGCGAACAGGGCCTTGGCTTCGCCCTGTTCGACGATCACCCCCTTGTCGAAGAAGATCACCCGGTTGGCCACGTCGCGGGCGAAGCTCATCTCGTGGGTGACGATGACCATGGTGCGCTTCTCCTCGGCCAGGCCGCGGATGGTCGCCAGCACCTCGCCCACCAGCTCCGGGTCCAGGGCCGAGGTGGGTTCGTCGAACAGGATCACCTTGGGCTCCATGGCCAGGGCCCGGGCGATCGCCACCCGCTGCTGCTGGCCGCCGGACAGGCGCCTGGGGTAGGCGTCTTCCTTGCCTGCCAGGCCGACCTTGGCCAGGAGCTTGCGGCCCAGGGCCAGGGCCTGCTCGCGTGGGGTCTTCTTCACCACCAGCGGGCCCTCGACGACGTTCTCCAGGGCGGTGCGGTGGGGGAACAGGTTGAAGTTCTGGAACACGAAACCCACTTGCTGGCGCAGTTGGCGGATCCGCCCTTGCTGCTGGCTCAGCGGGACATTGCTGTCGATGGCGATGTCGCCGATGCGGACCCGGCCGCTGGTGGGTTGTTCGAGGAAGTTCAGGCAACGCAGGAAGGTGGTCTTGCCCGAGCCACTGGGGCCGATGATGGCCACCACCTCGCCTTCCTTGACCTCCAGGTCGATGCCATTGAGCACCGTCTGGCCCTTGAACTGCTTGGTCAGTTTTTCCACCACGATCATGGCTTCAAGACTCCTGGTCGTGCCGATTGACCCGCTCTTCCAGACGGTGCTGCAGGTGCGCGAGCACGCTGGCCAGGACCCAGTAGATCAGAGCGGCGGCAAGATACATGGTGAAGATTTCGAAGGTCCGGGCGGTGATCAGCTGCGCCTGGCGGAACAGTTCCGGGACCTGGATGGTGGCGGCCAGGGCAGTGTCCTTGACCAGCGAGATGAAGCTGTTGCCCAACGGCGGCAGGGCGGTGCGCATGGCTTGCGGCAGGATCGCCCGGCGCAGGGTCTGGGCCCGGGTCATGCCGATGCTGGCGGCGGCTTCCCACTGGCCGCGCTCGATGGAACCGATGGCGGCCCTGAGGATTTCACAGGCGTAGGCCGCCATGTTCAGGGAGAAGCCGATCAGCGCCGCAGGCAGCGGGTCCAGCTCCAGCCCCAGTTGCGGCAGGCCGTAGTAGATCACGAAGAGCTGCACCAAGAGCGGCGTGCCGCGAAAGAACGACACGTAGATCCGGGCGATCCAGCTCACCAGCGCGAAGCGCGACAAGCGCATCAAGGCCAGGCCGAAGCCCAGCAGCAGCCCGAAGAACATGCCGCCCAGGCTCAGGATCACCGTGTAGTACGCACCCTTGAGCAGGAATGGCGCCGAGTCCAGCGCCAGTTGCAGGCCTGCTTCCATTATTGGGTGACGTCAGCGTTGAAGTACTTTTCCGAGAGTTTCTTCAGCGTGCCGTCGGCCCGCAGCTCCTCGATCGCCTTGTTCACCGCGGCCAGCAGTTCCGGTTCGCCCTTGCGCAGGGCCACGCCGGATTCCTGGCGGGAGAAGGGGTCGCCGGAGACCACCAGGGTGTCCTTGGTTTTCTTGATCAGCTCGAAGGCCGCCAGGCGGTCCACCAGGATGGCTTCGATACGGCCTACTCGCAGGTCCTGGTACTTGGTCGGATCGTCGTCGTAGGTCTTGATGATGGCGTTGGGCACGTTTTCCTTCAGCCATTGCTCGTAGTTGGTGCCCAGGCCCACCCCGACCTTGTGCCCGGCCAGGTCGGCGGCGGTCTTGAACTTGCCCTCGTCCTTCTTCTGGGTCAGGGCCTGGATGCCGGAGACGGTGTAGGGGGTGGAGAAGTCGTATTTCTTCTTGCGCTCCTCGGAGATGGTCACCTGGTTGACCACGGCGTCCAGGCGCTTGGATTCCAGGGCCGCGAGGATGCCGTCCCACTTGGTCGGCTGCAACTTGACCTTGACCCCGAGCTTGTTGGCCAGGGCTTCGGAGAATTCCACTTCGAAGCCGGTCAGCTTGCCGTTTTCGTCGACATAGCTGAACGGTGGGTAGGTGCCTTCCAGGCCGACGTTGATCACCCCCGCGTCCTTGATCTTCTGCAGTTGCTCGCCGGCAACCGCTTGCCCCATCAGTCCGGCACCGAGGGCCAGGCCCAGTGTGCCAATCAGCAGATTGCGACGCAGTACGGAAAGATTCATGACAAGCCCCTGTGGTTTCTTATGCACGATGCGAATGGGTGGTGCGGGTCGAACGGTGAGCCGGAATGCAGGTTTCATCCTGCCCTAAATGCAGCGTATGCGTCTCCCGGCAAATTCGCCTGCGGCGCGACTATAGGTGCTCTTTTATAGATGTAAAAATAATATAAATTCACATTTATATTCCTGTTGTGAATATTTGATCCGCCTTTCGCAGTCGCTGCCGCCGGCTGCGCACGAGCGCAAGGCACTCGCCTTTGCCGATGTATTTCCTTGCTTTGATCTTCAGCTGAAGGCCCCGGCATAAGCGAACAGCGCCGGGGCTCCGCCGGTGTGCAGGAACAGGATCGGGCCCTCGTCGAATCGCTGGCGACCGATGCCGTCCAGCAACCCGGCCATGGCCTTGCCGGTGTAGACCGGGTCCAGCAGCAAGCCCTCCTGGCTGGCCAGGAGCTTGACTGCGGCCAGGGTGCCAGCATTGGGCTCGCCATAGCGCGGGGCGAAATACTCGTCCCACAGCTGCACGTTGAAACTTTGCGGCAACGGTACGCCCAGCAGTTCGGCGGTGCGCTCGGCCAGCCCCTGGACCTTGGGTCGCTGGTCTTCCTCGGTGCGCGAGACGGTAACGCCGATCACCGGCAGTTGCGGCAAGGCTTCGCTCAGGCCCAGGGCCAGGCCGCTGTGGGTGCCGGCGCTGCCGGAGGCCAGGACTACGGCGGCGAAGCGCAGGCCGCTGTCCTCGATCTGTTGCGCCAGCTCCAGGCCGGCGCGCACGTAGCCCAGGGCGCCCAGGGCATTGGAACCGCCGATGGGCACCAGGTAGGGCTTCTTGCCATTGCTGCGCAGGCGCGCGGCCAGGGCCTGGAGCTGCTCGTCGGCCTGGTCGAGGTTGTCCACCAGCTCGACCTTGGCATCGAACAGTTCCAGCAGCAGGCGGTTGCCGTTGCCCAGGTAGTTGGCATCGTCGGTGCCGATGGGGTTTTCCAGCAGGGCGACGCAACCCAGGCCCAGTTGGGCGGCCAGCGCCGCGGTCTGGCGTACGTGGTTGGACTGGATGGCCCCGGCGGTGACCAGGGTGTCGGCACCCTGGGCCAGGGCATCGGCCGCCAGGTATTCGAGCTTGCGCAGCTTGTTGCCGCCCATGGCCAGGGGCGTGGTGTCGTCACGCTTGATGTAGATGTCGCGGCCGGTCCAGGCCGACAGGCGTTGGAGCTTTTCCAGGGCGGTGGCGTGGCCGAGCAGGTCGAGGCGGTCGAAACGGGCGAGCTGTTGTTTGATCATGAGTCCGCACGGAACAAGGAAGGTGCAACGACTATAGGCAGCGATATTTGGCCGGGCAACCGCCGATCGCTTATGCCAAAAAGTGCTTATATGCGCACAATTAGTTCTTAAGGGTGATCGTGACCGGGCGTAAAGTGATCGCCGTTTGCGCGGCCTGACAGTCCGGCCGCCCGAGTCTAGGAGTCTTATCGTGAGCGAGCGTTCCAGCCATTGGCAATTGCAGACCATCGTCGGTCAACTGCGCGATGCCCGTGATCAGTGGCGTAGCCGCAACGGTCGGGTCAGCGGCGAGCAGGGTGGCCGCGAGCTGCCGTCGCGGGCGGCCATGGCGGAGATCCTCGAGGCCCTGTGCGGTGCGCTGTTCCCCATGCGCCTGGGGCCGGTGGACCTGCGCGAGGAGAGCGAGGATTTCTACGTCGGCCACACCCTGGACGCGGCGCTCAACGCCTTGCTGGCCCAGGCGCGCCTGGAACTGCGCTACGTGGCCCGGCAGAACGGTGAAAGCGATACCGACGTCAATGCCCGGGCGATTCGCCTGATCCAGGATTTCGCCCTGGCCCTGCCCGGCCTGCGCGTATTGCTGGATACCGATGTGCTGGCCGCTTACCACGGCGATCCGGCGGCCCGCAGCGTCGACGAAGTGCTGTTGTGCTACCCGGGCATCCTGGCGGTGATCCACCATCGCCTGGCGCACCACTTGTATGGTGCCGGTCTGCCGTTGCTGGCGCGGATCAGCTCGGAAATCGCCCACTCGGCCACCGGTATCGACATCCACCCGGGGGCGCAGATCGGCAAGAGCTTCTTCATCGACCACGGTACCGGCGTGGTGATCGGCGAGACCGCGATCATCGGCGAGCGGGTGCGCATCTACCAGGCGGTGACCCTGGGGGCCAAGCGCTTCCCGGCGGACGAGGACGGCCAGTTGCAGAAGGGCCATCCGCGCCACCCGATCGTCGAGGACGACGTGGTGATCTACGCCGGCGCGACCATCCTCGGGCGCATCACCATCGGCAAGGGCTCGACCATCGGCGGCAACGTCTGGCTGACCCGCAGCGTGCCGGCGGGCTGCAACCTGACCCAGGCCAACCTGCAGCACGACGACGGCTCGCAGAAGTAACCTGTGGCCGCTGGCGGGCCTGCCACCCTCAATGCAGGCGCTGCGTGCCCGTGCGCAGCGCAGCCTGCGGCAGCGGCTACACGAAGCGGCTACGCATGCCCGGCAGTGCCTTCAGGGGCCGGCCGGGCTTTCTCGCCTCCGATGCGGCCGCAGCGCTGAACGATTGCGCCCGGCATACGTCATACCCTTCCTTGAGCTAGCGTACTGACAGTACCGCTGAGCCCTGCAATTGGTCCTGAACCCCTTATCCATGTTTAACTTGAACGCTTGTTCAAGTTAAACCGGTGGTTCGCTGCCCGCTCACAACAGGAGGCTTGCCTTTGCTGAGTCCGTACATTTCAGCCATGTTTCACCCCTTCGAGGTGCGCCATTCATGAGTGCATCATCCACCCCCGCGAACAGCCTGGTTCGCATGAATCCCCCGGTGTTCTACTTCGCCGCCAGCTTCATCCTGATCTTCGGCGTGGTGGTGATCAGCCTGCCGGAACAGGCCGGTGCCTGGCTGCTGGCCGCGCAGAACTGGGCGGCCAATACGGTCGGCTGGTACTACATGCTGGCCATGACCCTGTACCTGGTCTTCGTGGTGGTCACCGCCTTGTCCGGCTACGGCAAGATCAAGCTCGGTGCCGACCACGACGAGCCCGAGTTCAGCTACCTGTCCTGGGCCGGCATGCTGTTCGCCGCCGGGATCAGCATCACCCTGTTCTTTTTCTGCGTTTCCGAACCCCTGACCCACATGCTCCAGCCGCCCAAGGGCGAGGCGGGCACGGTGGAGGCGGCGCGCCAGGGCATGCAGTTGCTGTTCCTGCACTGGGGCCTGCATGGCTGGGGCGTGTTTGCCTTCGTCGGCATGGCCCTGGCGTACTTCGCCTACCGGCATAACCTGCCGCTGGCCCTGCGTTCGGCGCTGTATCCGCTGATCGGCAAGCGCATCAATGGCCCCATCGGCTATGCGGTGGATGGCTTCGGCATCATCGCCACGGTGTTCGGCCTGGGCGCCGACATGGGGTTTGGCGTGTTGCACCTGAACTCCGGCCTCGACTACCTGTTCGGCATCGCCCACACCCAGTGGATCCAGGTCTTGTTGATCACCCTGATGATGGGCGCGGCGATCACCGTGGCGGTATCCGGGGTCGACAAGGGCGTGCGGGTGATGTCCGACATCAACATGCTGCTGGCGGTAGCGCTGCTGCTATTCGTGCTGTTCGCCGGCCCGACCCAGCATCTGCTCAATACCCTGATCCAGAACCTGGGTGACTACCTGGGCGCGTTGCCGGCCAAGAGCTTCGACGTCTACGCCTATGACAAGCCCAGCGACTGGCTGGGTGGCTGGACGGTGTTCTACTGGGCCTGGTGGATTGCCTGGTCGCCGTTCGTGGGGCTGTTCATCGCGCGGATTTCCCGGGGCCGAACCATCCGTGAATTCGTCTTCGGCGTGCTGCTGATTCCCCTGGGCTTCACCCTGGCGTGGATGTCGATCTTCGGCAACAGCGCCATCGACCAGGTGCTCAACCACGGCATGAGCGCCCTGGGCATGTCGGCCATCGACAATCCATCGATGACCCTCTACCTGCTGCTGGAAACCTACCCCTGGAGCAAGACCGTGATCGCGGTCACGGTGTTCATCAGCTTCGTGTTCTTCGTCACCTCGGCGGACTCCGGCACCGTGGTGCTCTCCACCTTGTCGGCGCGGGGCGGCAGCGCGGACGAAGACGGCCCGAAATGGCTGCGGGTGTTCTGGGGCGCGATGACCGCCCTGGTCACCAGCGGGCTGCTGTTCGCCGGTAGCGTCGATTCGCTGAAGTCGGCGGTGGTCCTGACCTCGCTGCCGTTCTCGCTGATCCTGCTGTTGATGATGTGGGGCCTGCACAAGGCGTTCTACATGGAGTCGCAGAAGCGCATCGCCCAGCTGCATTCCCTGGCGCCGGTATCGGCATCGCGCCGAGGCCGGGGTGGTTGGCGCCAGCGCTTGAGCCAGGCAGTGCATTTCCCGTCGCGGGACGAGGTGTATCGCTTCCTCGACCAGACCGTGCGCCCGGCCATCGAGGAGGTGACGGCGGTATTCGTCGAGAAGGGCCTGAACGTCATCACCCAGCCCGATCCGGCCAACGACAGCGTCAGCCTGGAAATCGGCCACGGCGACCAGCATCCGTTCGTCTACCAGGTGCAGATGCGCGGTTATTTCACCCCATCCTTCGCCCGAGGCGGCATGGGCCCGAAAGAGCTGCGCAACCGCCGTTACTACCGTGCCGAGGTGCATCTGTCCGAGGGTAGCCAGGACTACGATCTGATGGGCTACAGCAAGGAGCAGATCATCAACGACATCCTCGACCAGTACGAACGCCACATGCAGTTCCTGCATCTGGTGCGCTGATCCGGGGTCTTGCGGCCGGGGGCGCTGCTGCCCCTGGCCTGCGGCTCAAGCCCTCGCTCCGCCCATGGCCAGGTACAGCCCCAGGGCTGCCACCGGCAGGGCGAACACCAGGCAGCCGACCAGCAGTTCCGAACCCAGGGGCTGCTTGGCGCTGACCACTCCCACCGCACCGTTGAGCACGCTCAACGCCAGCCACAGCCCGCAAAAGACGTAGCCCAGGGTGTGTTGGCCAAAGCCCAGCCGTTCACCGATATACAGCACCAGGGCCAGCAGGAGCAGGCCGAAGGCAATGACGATGGTGGTGTGCATGAGGGGCATCTCCTGGCGCCAGCCGACAGGCCGGAAAGAGTCCGGCGGCCCTGTTATCCAGCATAGGTCTCAAACCAGCCCGCCGTTGGCCCGCAGCACCTGGCCGTTGATCCAGCCGGCCGCGGGACTGGCCAGGAAGGCGACGATGGCGGCGATGTCCTGTGGCTGGCCCAGGCGCTCCAGGGGCGGCAGCTTGGCGAAGTGCTGCACCTGCTCCTCACTCTTGTCCTGCAGGAACAACTCGGTGGCCACCGGTCCGGGCGCCACGGCGTTGACCCTGATGTTGCGCCCGCGCAGTTCCTTGGCGAATACCCGGGTCATGGATTCCACCGCGGCCTTGCTGGCGATGTACACCGCATAGCCGGGCAGGTCGAGGCCTACGGTGCTGCTGGAGAAGTTGACGATGGACCCGCCCTGGTTGAGGCGCGTGGCCGCCTCGCGCAGGGCGTTGAAGGTGCCCCGGGTGTTGATGGCGAAGGTGCGCTCGAACAACTCGTCGCTGTGCTCGGCCAGGGCCTGGACCTTGAGGATGCCGGCGTTGTTGACCAGCACATCGACCTTGCCCAGCTGGGTTTCGGTGGTTTCGAACAGTTGGCGTACCTGGCTGGCGTCGGCCACGTCGGCCTTGACCGCGATGGCCTGGTGGCCGGCCTGGCGCAACTGCACCACCAGCCGCGAAGCCTCCTGGGCATTGCTGGCGTAGTTGATCGCCACGGCATAGCCGTCGGCGGCCAGTTGGCGGGCGATGGTGGCGCCGATACCGCGCGAGGCTCCGGTGACGATCGCGACTTTGCTGGGTTGAACGGTCATGGCGAGTATTCCTGGGCAAGTGTGGCGGTGAAGGGATGTGGCGCAGGTTCACCGATTTACCCCTGTGGATAAATGCGCCAGAGTTGCCTTGACTGTTCAAGCAACGCCAACAATCTCGCCTGCGGAGCTGCCTGTGGATCAAGTCAAAGCAATGAAAGTGTTCGTGCGGATCTACGAGCGCAGCAGCTTTACCTTGGCCGCCGAGGACCTGAACCTGCCCCGGGCGACCCTGACTCACACCCTCAACCAGTTCGAGGCCTGGCTCGGCACCCGGCTGCTGGAGCGCAGTACCCGGCGAGTGCGGCCGACCCTGGACGGCGAGGCCTATTACCCGCGCTGCGTGCAATTGCTGGCGCAGCTGGAAGAGGCCGAGCTGGCGTTCCGGGCGGTGCAGCCCAAGGGCCGGTTGCGGGTCGACATGCATGGCACCCTGGCAGGGCATTTCGTGATCCCGCGCCTGGGGCAGTTCATGCAGAGTTATCCACAGATCGAGCTGGCCCTCAGCGAGGCCGATCACTTCGTCGACCTGATCGCCGAAGGGGTGGATTGCGTGCTGCGGGCCGGCACCCTGGGCGACTCCACGCTGGTCGCCCGGCGGGTGGCGAACCTGGCCCAGGTGACATGCGCCAGCCCCGCCTACCTGGCGCGCCATGGCGAGCCAGGGAGCCTGCAGGACCTGCCCCGGCACCGGGCGGTGAACTATGTCTCGCGCAGTGCCGGCGGGCCGTTGCCCTTCGAGTTCATGGTGGCTGGCGAGCGGCGTGAACTGGCCATCGACGGCGCGCTCTCGGTGTCCGGCGCCCAGGTCTACGGCGCCGCGGCCCTGGCCGGGCTGGGCATCATCCAATGCCCGCGCTACCACGTGGCCGATTCCCTGGCCCGGGGATTGATGCGCGAGATCCTGGTGGACACCCCGCCACCGCCGATGCCGGTATCGGTGGTCTACCCCCATAACCGCCAGCTTGCGCCACGGGTGCGGGTGTTCGTCGACTGGCTGGCCCAGGTATTCGCCGAAGCCGGCTGACCCACTCCCGCGCTTCCAGGCGCCTGGAGCGCTCCTTTCCACAGGCCAGTCACGGGCTGTTTCTTCTTGCCGACGGTGGCAGCCACGGCCCGGGCAGGAGTGGTTTTTGCCGTCTATAAACAATGGATGCGACCTGCCTGATACCGATCGGTTAAGGCAATGGCAGGAGCGCGGCTTGCCCGCGATGGAACCCAGGGCGCTGTGTTTTCCAGTCAATACGCGCAACCGTTAACGAGCATCGACCGGCTGCTCCTGCAGGAGCTCAACTCGCTTGACTGGCTGGCGTATGGCTTTCGGCGAATTTTTTGCGCGTTGCAAGTGAGTGTCAGCGACTGCGAGCCCTGGGTATTTCTCCAGGACCGGCGTTGGTTGCGGTTTTTGCCTCAGGGGCCGGTGTGGCCACTTTTGAACATCGTCCAGGGGGTGAAAAGGCAAATTGCCATTAGCTACTAAGGATGATTTCGTATTGTACTACGTGGTACGTAATATATTTCATGTCGTGCTTTTCGGCGCGATTCTTCGATCCGTCGATTTCAAGGGTGTGCGATCTGGGTTTCGTGGTACGAAGCGCCAGTCGTTGCGCCTCGTTCAATGCCATTCACGGGGTTTAACCCAGTAAATACGGGACTTCTCGCTGCTGTAGGAAGCCTGGGGCCTGATGCCCTGTGGGCCAGCACTTTTGGGCTGAAAACCGAGAAAAAGGTTGTTTTTCAGCGATTTTATAGTACGGAAACAAGTATGAATTCGGTATGAAATACGGCATTTCATATCGTTTTAGTTTTGCGGAACTGCCTGGAACCGGGTGGTTCACAACAACAGGGGGAGGCTGGCCGTTGCGCCAGCCGCCATGCCGGAACCGGCCATCCAGAGGTGGCCCCAGTCCAGATGAGGATTCGATGACTTATTCAGCTGCTGAACATCGCTACGACTCCATGCCCTATCGCCGCGTCGGCCGCAGTGGCCTGGTGCTGCCGGCCCTGTCCCTGGGGTTGTGGCACAACTTCGGCGACAGCACGCCGATCGATACCCAGCGCGCCTTGCTGCGCACGGCCTTCGACCTGGGCATCAACCATTTCGACCTGGCCAACAACTACGGTCCGCCCTATGGCAGCGCCGAGATCAACTTCGGCCGTCTGCTGCGCGAGGATTTCCAGGCCTATCGCGATGAGCTGATCATTTCCAGCAAGGCGGGTTGGGACATGTGGCCCGGGCCCTACGGCCAGGGCGGCGGCTCGCGCAAGTACGTGCTGGCCAGCCTCGACCAGAGCCTGCAGCGCATGGGCCTGGACTATGTGGATATCTTCTACTCCCATCGCTTCGACCCGGACACGCCCCTGGAGGAAACCGCCAGCGCCCTGGCCAGCGCGGTGCAGCAGGGCAAGGCGCTGTACATCGGTATCTCTTCATACTCCGGAGCGAAGACCCGGGAGATGGTCGCCTTGCTCAAGGAGTGGAAGGTGCCGCTGCTGATCCACCAACCGGCCTACAACATGCTCAATCGCTGGGTGGAAAGGGACCTGCTGGAGACCACCGAGGAGCTCGGCGTGGGAGTGATCGCCTTCACCCCGCTGGCCCAGGGATTGCTCACCGACAAGTACCTGGACGGCATTCCCGAGGATGCGCGGGTCAACCGTCCTGGCGGCGGATCATTGCAGGCCTCCCACTTGTCCGAGACCAACATCGCCCATGTGCGGGCCCTCAACGATATCGCCAGGAACCGTGGGCAGAGCCTGGCCCAGTTGGCCCTGGCCTGGACCCTGCGGGATCCGCGAGTGACCTCGGCCCTGATCGGCGCCAGCCGGCCGGAGCAGATCGTCGAGAACGTCGGGGCCTTGCAGAACCTGGGCTTCAGCGTGGAGGAGCTGGCGGAAATCGATCATTTCGCCCGGGAAGGGCGGATCAACCTGTGGGAAAAACCTTCCACCGCCGAGTAGTGTGTACCGCCGCCAGGGCCATGGGCCTGGCGCCCGGAGCCTGCCGGTCGCCTGGAGCATGGCGCCCGGCAGTGCGCGTGAGCTTCACTGGCTGTTGGCGCTGACCTTGAGCTCGGAGTGGGTACTGCCTGCGTTGCGCTGCTGGGGTTCGTCCAGGTCGACCTTGGCGATCACCGACAGGCCCGGACGCAGCCGTTCCAGGCCTGGCTGGTCGGCATCGAAGCGGATGCGCACCGGCACCCGCTGGACGATCTTGGTGAAGTTGCCGGTGCCCGGCTCGAAGGGCAGCAGGGCGAAGGTCGAGCCCGAACCCGGGGCCAGGCTTTCCACGGTGCCGGTAATGCTGACCCCCGGCAGGGCGTCGATCTTGATGCGCGTCGGCTGGCCGGGAAGCATGTGCTGGGTCTGGGTTTCCTTGAAGTTGGCCAGGACGTAGAGCTCGTGCAGCGGGACCAGGGTCAGCAGGCGCGAGCCCGGCTGTACGTAGTCGCCCACCTGGACCTGGCGATTGCCCACGGTGCCGTCCATGGGTGCATAGATGGTGGCGTGGCTCTGGTCCTGCTGCGCCAGCTCCAGCCGGGCCTTGGCGGTCACCACCTTGGCCTTGGCCATCTGCAATTGCGCTTGCAGGCGTTCGCGCTGGGCTGAAGTCACGGCCTGGTCGTTCTCGGCCACTTGCAGCATGGCCTGGGCATGGGCGTGGTTCTGCTCGGCGGAGATCGCCTGGGTGCTGTATTTCTCCACTTCGTTGCGCGCCACGGCGCCGGTGGTGACCAGGGTGTCGAAGCGGTTGCGCTCGTCCCCGGCGCGCTTGGATTCGGCCTGGGTGGTGCGGATCGAGGTGCGGGCCGCGAGTACCCGGGTATTGGCCAGGCGCTGTTCGGCGTCCTGGATGGTCAGCGCCGCCTGGGCCAGGGCGACCTGGGCCAGGCTATCGGCCAGGTCGCCTTCGGCCAGGGTCACCCGGCTGTCGAACTCTTCGCTGTTGATGCGCACCAGGGGCTGGCCGGCGGTGACGCTCTGGTGGTCCTTGACCAGCACCTCGGTCACCAGGCCGTGGACCCGTGGCGCGACCGAGGTGGCGTCGGCGGCGATATAGGCATCGTCCGTGGATTCGGTGGACGGCGCCATCAGCACCCAGCCCACTCCAACCGCCACCAGGGTCAGGGCGACGGCGCCGGCAATCAGCGGCCGCTTGGAGCGCTTGCGCGGCTTCTCCGTGTCCTGGGCGGCTTGCAGGATAGCGTTCTGGGTCTGGGTGCTCTGCTCCATGTTGAAGCTCCATGCGGTTTTGAATTACGATCATAATATTCACATGACGACCGCAATACTACAGGGAAGTAACCACGTGACGACAAGCGCATCCGACCTCCCTGGCGCGGGCGAGCAGCCGGCTCAAGCGACCCTGCGACGCAAGTTCCTGGTCTTCACCATCATGGCCTTCGGCATGTTCATGGCCCTGATCGACATCCAGATCGTGGCCGCTTCGCTCAACGACGTGCAGGCCGGCTTGAGCGCCGGTCCCGATGAAGTGAGCTGGGTGCAGACCGCCTACCTGATCGCCGAACTGATCATGATTCCCTTCTCGGCCTTCCTCGCCCAGGCGATTTCCACCCGCTGGCTGTTCGCGACCAGCGCGGCGCTCTTTACCTTGTTCAGCGTCGGTTGCGGCATGGCCTGGAACATCGAGTCGATGATCGTGCTGCGGGCGCTGCAGGGCTTCACTGGCGGGGCCATGGTGCCGACGGTGTTCGCCGTCGGCTTCGTGTTGTTCGAGGGCAAGCAGCGAGCGATGGTCCCGGCCATCCTCGGCATGACCGCGGTCCTGGCGCCGACCCTCGGGCCCACCGTAGGCGGGCTGGTGACCTTCTACCTGGACTGGCGCTGGATCTTCTTCATCAACGTGCTGCCGGGCCTGGTGATCTGCATCGGCGCGGCGTTGTTGATCGATGTCGACCGTCCCGACCTGCCCATGCTGCGGCGCATCGACTGGCTGCATTTCGCGGCCATGGCCCTGGCCCTGGGCTGCCTGGAATACGTGCTGGAGGAGGGGCCGCGCAAGGACTGGTTCAGCGATACCGGGATCGTCATCTCGGCCTGGGTGTCCCTGGTGTCCTTCGGGTTGTTCATCGAGCGGTCCTTGTATTCGGACAACCCCATCGTGTCGTTGCGACCGTTTCGCGATCGGACCTTTTCCATCGCCTGCCTGCTCAACCTGGTGATCGGCTTCGGCCTGTACTCCTCGACCTACCTGGTGCCGGTGTTCCTGGGCCGGGTGCGCGGCTTCGACAGCCTGGAGATCGGCACCACGGTGTTCGTCGTGGGCATCGGGCAACTGTTCAGCACCATCATCGCTGCCCGGGCCTCGGAGAAGGTCGACCGGCGCCTGATCATCTCGGTGGGGTTCCTGGGCCTGGCCCTGAGCCTGTGGTTGACCTCGCAGATCACTTCCAACTGGGGTTTCGACGAGTTGCTGGTGCCCCAAGTGGCGCGTGGCCTGTTCCTGATGCTGTGCATCGTACCCAGCGTCAACATGGCCTTGAGTTCGTTCCAGGGGGTGGAGCTGCGCCAGGCGTCCGGCCTGTTCAACCTGATGCGCAACCTGGGCGGGGCCATCGGTATCGCCACGGTCAACACCTGGCTGCAGGACGATGCGCGGACCCAGGTCCTGCACCTGTCGGAGTCCCTTGGCGCCAAGGCGGTGGCGGCCCAGGAACTGATGAGCGAGCTGGCACTGAAGATCGCCGCCGACACCCCGGACCCCAGCCATGGCTTCCTCATGGCCCAGGGCATCCTCGGCCGGCTGGTGGGGCGCGAAGCCCTGACCCTGGCCTTTGGCGACGTGTTCCGGCTGATGGCCATGATGTTCGTGGTGGCGCTGCTGCTGGTGCCGCTGTGCAAGGTGCCCCCGGCCGCCCCCGCGGCCGAGGAGGAACGGTGAGCAGGGCTACATGATGGGCGGGCCGGACCTGGCCTTGCGCAGCTGGCTGGGGGTGCAGCCCATGTTTTTCCACATCAACCGGCGCAGTGCGGTGGAATCGGCATAGCCCACTTTGAAAGCAACTTCTTCAATACTCATATTGGTTGTTTCCAATAAGCTCTGGACATGTTGCAGGCGAACTTTCTGGATGAAAGCCATGGGCGGTTTACCTGTGGCGCTGCGAATCCTGCGGGACAAGGTTTTCTCGGTGATTCGCAGATGTTCGGCGATAGTGCTCAGTGGGGGAACGTTTGGCAGGCAGTCTTCGATGAACTTTTCCAGCATCAGGACTTCGCGATTTTCTGTCTGCAAGTTCGATAAGGCCATGTAGTGGTATTGTGCGGGGCGCCCATCTATCAGCAAGTAGCGCATGGTCAGCTCTGCAACTTGATTACCCATCTTGTTGCGCAGGATATATAGCATCAAGTCCATTTGCGACATGCCAGCCCCGGCGGTAATCATATTTCCGTCATGAATAAGCATGCGTTTGGTATCGAGTATCGCCTCGGGATAACGCTGCTTGAAAGTGTCATACAGTTGCCAGTGGGTAGTGACGGTCCGGTCCTGCAGGATGCCCGCTTCGCCGAGGACGAAAACCGCCGAGCAGGAGGCCGCGGTCTGCTGCCCGCGCAGGTGGTGTTCGCGGACCAGCTTGCTCAGCTTGTGGATGTCGCCATGGTCGAGCCGGGAGAGAAGCTCCGTGGACAGGCTCAGGCCTGGCTGGCGCTTTTCCGTACGGCAACCGAACAGATTCAGCTCCTGGGTGTTCTCCAGGCCCAGCCCGGGGATGACCAGCATGCTGCCTTCGATGGCCTGGACGCGCTCCAGGGGCTGCGCATCCAGGCGCATGCCGTTCCTCATTCTTACCGATTCGCTGCTGCCGATGATTTGCCAGGTGATGGTGGGCCGCCCCATGACTTCGGCGACCTGATTGGCGGTGCGCAACACGTCCAGCGTGATCGCGACACTCGACCCCATAGCTCCTTCCAGTGCGATAAGAGTGAGCACATCCATGTCCATTTTCTCCCTGTAACTGTCCATTTGCGCATTAGCAAAATATACAAGCCGGTGGCAGACTTCACAACGCATCCAGGTTTCACTATCTCTGCCCGCGTTAGTTGTCGCGGGACATAAAAATATGCAGTCACCAAGTGATTGCGTTGTTCTGTCAGCAAAATGACATCTTAACTACTGCCTCTGTAATAGCTCCCTGTCGTTGAGGGGGTGTTTGTTCGGTTCCTTAGTGCTGAAAATAATAAGTGACCATCAGGTCGATATAAGGCTCTCCATTTAAAAAGGATTTTGAATGAACTACGCCGTGCCTAGTGACTATCTAATCGATGTCAATCAGACCTTCTCAGCACAACTAGCAGCCGATGATCAGTCGCTGGCTGCAAACCTGGGTATCGAATGTTTAAGTTCGGTTACCGAAGTGCTGGCCTACCGCGCCTGGCGCCAACCCGAGGCGATAGCCTTCATCCACCTGCTCGACGGCGAGCAGGAGCAGGTCGCCATCAGCTACGCGGAACTCTGGAAGCGTAGTCAACAACTGGCGGGTGCGCTGCAGATCTTCGAACCCCGGGGCAAGCGGGTGCTGATGCTGTTCGAAACCGGCATCGACTACATCGTTTCCCTGTTCGGCCTGTTCCTGGCCGGCGCCGTGGCGATCCCGGCGTTCCCGCCCGTGGGCACCCGGGGGCTGGAGCGGCTGGCGCTGATCTGTGCCGATGCGCATCCGCAGATCGTGCTCACCAGCGCGCGCTTCATGCGTTCCCAGGAACGGGTGAACGCCCTGCTCAGCGGCGAGCTGCCGGCGCCGCAATGGGTCGACCCGGAGCAACTGGCCGCCACGGATTCGGCCTGGAGCGCCCGGGACATCCCTCCCGGCCAGTTGGCGCTGCTGCAGTACACCTCGGGTTCCACCTCGGCACCCAAGGGCGTGATGCTGACCCACGCCAATCTCTACAGTAATTGCCGCAGTGCCAGTCAGTGGATGGGCCCGGCGCAGCAGCGGGTGGGTTGCAGCTGGTTGCCGCCCTACCACGACATGGGCCTGATGGGCGGGATCCTGCAACCGATCTACGACGCTTTCCCGACTGTGCTCATCAGCCCCGGGCATTTCGTCCAGCGGCCGTTGCGCTGGCTGGATGCGGTGTCGCGCTTCGGCGCCAGCGTGACCATCGCGCCGAACTTCGCCTTCGATTTGTGCGTGGACAACATCAGCGATGCCGAGCTGGCCGCGCTCGACCTGAGCAAGCTCAAGGCCATCTATTGCGGGGCCGAACCGGTCAGGCAAGGCACCCTGGCGCGTTTCGCCGAGCGTTTCGCCGCCGCCGGTTTCGATCCGGCGGCCCTGGGGCCTTGCTATGGCTTGGCCGAATCGACGGTACTGGTCTCGGGCAAGCCCCATGACGAACCGGCGTTCGGCGTCCAGGTCGACCGCGACCAACTGGCCACCGGCACCCTGGCGGTGGTCGAGGCCGGTCATGCCCTGGCCTTGCCGCTGGTCAGCAGTGGCCGGGTGGCGCCGGGCCTGCACCTGGCGATCGTCGACCCGGTCAGCCTGCTACCCGTGGCGGACGGCCAGGTCGGCGAGATCTGGGTCCAGGGCGGCAATGTCGGCGCCGGCTACTGGGGCAAGGACGTGCTGAGCGAGCAGGTGTTCCGCGCTCGCCTGCCGGGTGTCGAGGGGCACTTCATGCGCACCGGCGACCTGGGCGCGTTGCACCTGGGCGAGCTGTTCGTCACCGGGCGCCTCAAGGACCTGATCATCATCGCCGGGCGCAATCTTTATCCACAGGACCTGGAGCTGGCGGTGGAGAGCGCCGACCCGCGCATTCGCAGCAATGGCTGCGTGGCGGTGGGCCTGGATAACGGCCAGCAAGAGCAATTGGCGATCGTGGCCGAGATCAAGCGCAGCGAGAAGCTCGACGAGGCCCAGCAGGAACAACTGCGCCAGGTGCTCACCAGCGCCCTGGTCAGCCAGTTCGGCGTGGCTCCGGCGCGCATTCACCTGGCGCCCATGGGTGGCATTCCGCTGACCACCAGCGGCAAGGTCCAGCGCCAGGCCACCCGCAAGGCCCTGCTCGACGGCAGCCTGGCGCGGTACGGCGCCGGACGTGCGGCGGCACAACCTCTCAAAACTGCTACGGATGCCCTGTCATGACCGCGATGAATCCTCCTGTCGATCGTACTGGCCAGCGCGAGCGCCAACTGGCTTGGCTGACTGTCGGCGTACCGGCGGTCGGCACCGTGGTCGCGCTGGTCCTGGCCTGGCACCAGGGGATCAGCTGGCTGGAAGTCGGCGCCCTGGCCAGCATGTACCTGCTGACTGCCCTGGGGGTGGAGGTGGGGATGCACCGCTTCTTCTCCCACCACGCGTTCAAGGCCGGCCCGGTGGTCACCGCGTTCTTCGGGATCGCCGGGTCGATGGCGGCCCAGGGGCCGATCCTGTTCTGGGCCGCGACCCATCGCCAGCACCATGCGTTCACCGACAAGGAGGGCGACCCGCATTCGCCGCGCGCCCTCAAGGAAGGCCTGGCCGGCAGTCTCCAGGGGTGGTGGCATGCCCACCTGGGCTGGCTGTTCAGCCTGCGCAAGCAGAACTGGAGCCAGTTCGTCCCCGACCTGCTGCGCGATCGCCTGGTCATGCAGATCAACCAGCGCTACTACCTGTGGATCATCCTCGGCCTGTTGCTGCCGACCCTGGTCTGCGGGCTGATCACCCGTAGCTGGGAAGGCGCCCTGAGCGGCCTGCTGTGGGGTGGCTTCGTACGGATCTTCCTGGTGGACCACGCCACCTGGTGCATCAACTCCTTCGCCCACAAGGTCGGCGGCCGCGATCACAAGACCCGGGACACCAGCCGCAACGTGTTCTGGCTGGCGATCCCCACCGTCGGGGGCGGCTGGCACAACAACCACCATGCCTTCCCGGCACTGGCCCATGCCGGCCTCAAGCCCTGGCAGCTGGATATCGGTGGGCTGTTCATCGAGACGCTGGCGCTGTGCGGGCTGGTCTGGGACGTGAAGCGCCCTGGCCCGAGCGCGGCGGCGGAACCTTCAGAAAGCTGATAGTCGGTACTCACCTCACAGGAAGCTATTCATGGACGAAATACTTTCAACCACGGCTACTCCCGAGATCGGCGGGGTTGCCCAACTGAGCCCCCAGGCGGCGAAAACCAAGGCGCGCATCGCCCTGGCCGTGATGCTGGTGCCGCTGTTCGGGACCTTCGAGGCCATCCGCCTGTGGGTCACCGGCCAGGCCCATGCCTTGGACTTCATCCTCTTCGGGGTGTTCTACGCGGTGCAGATGTTCGGGGTTTCCATGGGTTACCACCGTTACCTGGCGCACCGGGCCTTCAAGACCTCGCGGCTGATGAGCGGCTTGATGCTGATCGCCGGCTCGATGGCGGCCCAGGGGCCGATTCTGTTCTGGGTCACCACCCATCGGCGCCACCACACCTACAGCGACCAGCAGGGCGATCCGCATTCGCCCAACCTGCTGGGCGAGGACCGTTGGGGCCGGGCCAAGGGCCTGTGGCATGCGCACATGCCGTGGATGCTGACCCCGGACATCTCCAGCTGGAACTACTTCGCTCCCGACATCCTGCGTGACCGGCGGCTGTTCTTCTACAACCAGACCTACCTGCTCTGGGTGGTCCTGGGCGTGCTGCTGCCCGGTGCGATCGGCGGCCTGGTCACCCAGAGCTGGGAGGGCGCCTGGAGCGGCCTGATCTTCGGTGGCCTGGCCCGGCTGTTCATCGCCAACCAGGCGGCCTGGTGCGTGGGCTCGGTCTGCCATCGCTATGGCAGCCGGCCGTTCGTGACCCACGACCAGAGCACCAACAACTGGTTTATCGCGTTCCTCACCTTCGGCGAGGGGCTGCAAAACAATCACCACGCATTTCCTGCCTGGTACCGGCACGGCGTGCATTGGTGGGAGCCCGACCTGTCGGGCTGGACACTGGCGTTAATGGGCAAGCTGAGACTGGTCTCAGACCTGCGTTCACCATCCCAGGCAATGATCGACAAGGTCCGTAAGCGTCAGGCCTCATCCTGAACAGCGGGATTCCCAGGTCGTACAACACCCCACTCATCAAGGAAGAAACCTATGTCCAACTTCATTTCCAATTTGCTGAGCACCTTGAGTTTTTCGGAGAAGAAACAGGCTCCGGTGGAACTCAACGAGGAAAACATCAAGCACTGGCTGGTGCAGCGCATGGCGACCCTGCTGAAGATCGAGCCGTCGCAGGTCGATACCGCGCGCACCTTCGAGGCCTATGGCCTGGATTCGCTGGTGGCGGTGAAGGTGGCGGGCGACCTGGAGAAGTTCATGGAACAACGCCTGTCGCCGGCGTTGCTGTTCGAATACTCCAGCATCGATGACCTGTCCAAATACCTGGCCAGTGAACTGACCACATCCGAAGTTTGACTTCGCAGGAGCTAGGCCATGGCCTTTGTACAGATGCCCACGCAAAAAACGGACAAATTCAACGAGCTGCTCCGACGTTCACAGGAGATCGAGGGCCTGCGTCTGACCGACGCCATTCCCAAGCACCTGTATACACCCCGCGTCTGGCGCGGGATGCTCAGCTTCGTCGTCAGCTATGCGCTCTATATCGGCGCGGTGGTGGCGGTCGCCCATGTGCACTGGGCCTTCTACCTGCCGCTGTGGCTGATCGCCGGCCTGGGGGGCTGGGGCCTGTTCTGCGTGGCCCACGATTGCGGCCACAACTCGTTTTCCCGCAACCGCAGCTTCAACCACATCCTGGGGCACATCGCCTTGCTGCCCCTGCTGTACCCGTTCCACGGCTGGCGCCACATGCACAACATGCACCACGCCAACACCAACAACCTGGAGATGGACGTCGACTGGCGCCCGGTGCTGCGCGTGCAATATGACGCCATGCCCTGGTGGGACAAGCTGGTCTACAGCAGCACCCGCACCTGGCTGTTCTGGCTGGGGACGGTGAACTACCAGCGGCACTCGGGGTTCCGGCCGGAGATGTTCCCCAAGCTCGAGGCGCGCAACGAAGTGCGTCGTTCGATCCTGTTCATGGCCGTGGCCGCGGTGATCTACCTGCCGACCCTGGTGTACTTCACCGGTTTCACCGGGCTGTTCCTGTACTTCGTCGCCCCATGGCTGGCGATCCATGCCTGGTTCAGCCTGACCACCATGATGCATCACATCAGTGACGAGACTCCGTTCCTGACCAAGGAGCACTGGAGCTTCAACAGCAGCCGCCTGCTGCTGACCACCGACTACATGTATCCGAAGTGGCTGCTGTTCCTGACCCACTACATCTCGGTGCACACCGCCCACCACGTGGCGCCGATCATTCCCCACTACAACCTGCCCGAGGCGCAGGCCGCGCTGAAGTCCGCCTTCCCCGGGATGGTCCGGGAAAAACCCCTGACCGTGCAGGACGTCTGGCATGTGGCGCGCCATTGCCACCTGTACGATCCGGTCAACGGCTTCTACGAGTCCTTCGATCGGTCGCCGGCAGCAGGCGACACCCGCACCGGCTACAGCGGCCCGCTGACCATGAAGCAGCAGGCCCTGCGCAGCTACATGAGCGTGCTGGGCTCGCTGGCCCCCGATCGCGCCGGTGCCCGGGCCACCGACCTGTTCGGCTACACCCGCGAATACATCAAGCAGCCGGACAAGGAAATGAGCCCCCTGGGAGCCCAGCGCTTCCACATCAAGGGCATCCCCGGCGTTCCCCATGGCTACCAGTGGGGCACGGGCGAGCAGACCATCCTGCTGGTCCATGGCTGGGGCGCCGACAGCCGCAGCATGTACTCCTTCACCCGGGTACTGCAGCGCCAGGGCTTCAAGGTCGCGACCTTCGATGCGCCGGCCCACGGTATCTCGCCGGGCTCGCTGAGCACCATGACCGAGTTCAAGGACGCGGTAAAAGCCGCCATCGTCGCCCTGGGTGACGTGGTGGGCATCGTAGCCCATTCCCTGGGCGGTATCGCCGCTACCGGCGCCCTGGCCGAGCTGGCCGAGACCCATCGGATCAAGGCCATGTGCCTCCTGGGTTCGCCTGCCAACCTGCCGGTGGTGATCGATCGCTGGGCCAACGGCTACCTGCAGCTCAAGCCGCAGATCGTCCAGGCCATGCACCGCGAGCTGTGGAAGCGCAATGGCGTGCCGGTCCAGCACTGGGACATCCCCGCGCTGGGCAACGCCCTGCAACTGCCGATGCTGGTGCTGCACGACCAGGAGGACCCGACCGTGCCGTTCTGCGAGGCGCAGCAGATCACCACGCTGATGCCGTGGGCCAAGCTGGAGCCGGTATCCGGCCTCGGCCATGTGCGGATCCTCTCCGACGCCGCGGTGCTGGAGCAGGTGGCGCGGTTCCTCGCGGAGAACATCAAAGTGGCCGAAGTGGCCCAGGCCAGCGCATGAGAACGATATGACGACCTATGCTGAAAACGCTGTGGCCGAGTCCGGCCTGTGGATGTGCCTGATCTGCGGCTGGATCTACGACCAACGGCTGGGAGATCCGGATTCGGGGGTGCCTCCGGGCACTGCCTGGGACGACATCGCCGATGACTGGACCTGTCCTGAATGCGGCGTGGGCAAACTGGACTTCAACATGGTGAAGCTGTAACCCGACGCTTGAAATCTGTAGTCGATGAGGAAGGAAGATGGCGACTCAAGAACACCCGCCGGTGGCGGCCAGGGCCCGGCGCAGCAGTTTCAGGAAGGTGCTGTTCAAGGGCATCTACAACACGATCCTGGGCGCGCTGCGCTGCAGCTTCTGGATTGAGTCGCGGCTTCTTCCGCAGCGGGCTGCGCAGCGGGCGTTGAAGATCTTCACCACGCCACAGCGGCTGCGCCAGCATTTCCCGCAGACGCTGCCCAGTGCCACGGTGCAAGACCTGGAAACCGGGGACGGGCGCTTGCGCTGCTTCCGCTGGACGCCTTCGCAGGTCCGGCGCCGGGTGGTACTGGTACATGGCTGGAGTGGTGCCAGTACCCAGTGGCAGTACTTGATCCCGCTATTGCTGGAGCAAGGCTGCGAAGTCTTGTCCTTCGACTGCATCGGCCATGGCGGCAGCGGTGGCCGGCAGGCGTCGCTGCCGACCTTCGTCAGCATGCTCGACCAGGTCCAGCAGCAGTTGGGCCCCTTCGATACCGTGATCGGTCATTCCCTGGGTGGCGCCGCAGCGGGCTACGCTTTGAGCACCGACATCGGCAAGGGTTTCCAGCGCGCGGTGCTGGTGGCGGCGCCGGCCGACATTGAAAACGTCGTCCGGCGTTTCGCGGCGTTCCTCTGGATCAACGACGACGTCAGGCGGCGCATGCAACGCCTGGTCGAGCAACGCTATCAGAAAGACATGGGCAGCCTGGCGGTCAGCCGTTACGGCCAACAGGTAGACATCCCGGTGCTGCTGGTCCATGACCAGCAGGACCAGGAGGTTCCGGCAGACGACCTGCAATCCTTCGCCCAGGGGTTGCGGCACCGGCAGGTCCTGCAGACCCGCGGGCTTGGTCATCTGAAAATTCTCAAGGACAGGGCGACCATGGGAGCCGTGGTCGATTTTGTCTGTGCAAAGGACGGCAACCTATGAGTGAAAGTTACGATGTGATCGTTATCGGCGCGGGCCCCGGTGGTTATGTAGCCGCGATCCGCGCGGCGCAACTGGGACTGAAGACGGTCTGTATCGAGCGCTACAAGGGCAAGGACGGCAAGACCGCCCTGGGCGGTACCTGCCTGAACGTAGGCTGCATTCCCTCCAAGGCACTGCTCGACAGCTCCCATCACTACTATGAGGCGCGCCACGGCTTCGAGGTGCACGGCATCGGCATCAGCAACCCGCAGATGGACGTGGCGACGATGCTGGCCCGCAAGGACAACGTGGTACGCAACTTCAACGGCGGCATCGCCTCGCTGTTCAAGGCCAATGGCGTGGCGGTGCTGGAAGGCCACGGCAAGCTGCTGGCCAACAAGGAAGTGGAGGTCACTGCCGCCGACGGCAGCACCCAGCGCATCAGCGCCGAACACGTCATCCTGGCCCCCGGTTCGCAGCCGATCGACATCCCGGCAGCGCCCCTGACCGGGGAGGTGATCGTCGACTCCACCGGCGCCCTGGAATTCACCAGCGTGCCCAAGCGCCTCGGGGTCATCGGCGCCGGGGTCATTGGCCTGGAGCTGGGTTCGGTTTGGGCCCGCCTGGGAGCCGAGGTGACGGTACTCGAAGCCCTCGACAGCTTCCTGCCGGCGGTGGATGCGCAGATCGCCAAGGAAGCGCAGAAGATCCTCGGCAAGCAGGGCCTGGATATCCGCCTCGGCGCCCGGGTGACCGCTTCCGAGGTGCAAGGCGATAGCGTCAAGGTCAGCCTGACCGAGGCTGGCGAGGACAAGCAGCAGACCTTCGACCGGTTGATCGTTGCCGTTGGCCGGCGTCCCTTGACCACCGACCTGCTGGCCGCCGACAGCGGCGTGCAACTGGACGAGCGGGGTTTCATCCATGTCGACGGCCAGTGCCTGACCAGCGTTCCCGGGGTGTATGCCATCGGTGACGTGGTGCGCGGGCCGATGCTGGCGCACAAGGCTTCGGAAGAGGGCGTGATGGTCGCCGAAAGCCTTGCCGGGCATTCGCATCCGCTCAACTACGAGCTGATTCCCTCGGTGATCTACACCCACCCGGAAATCGCCTGGGTCGGCCAGACCGAGCAGGCGCTCAAGGCCGCGGGCGTCGAGCTGAACATCGGCACCTTCCCCTTCTCCGCCAGCAGCCGGGCCATGGCGGCCAACGACACTGCGGGGCTGGTCAAGGTGATCGCCGATGCCGGCACCGACCGGGTGCTGGGCGTGCATGTGATCGGGCCCGGCGCCGCAGAGCTGGTCCAGGAAGGCGCCATCGGCATGGAGTTCGGCACCAGCGCCGAAGACCTGGGGATGATGGTGTTCTCCCATCCGACCCTGTCCGAGGCACTGCATGAGGCGGCGCTGTCGGTGAATGGCCACGCCATCCACATCGGCAACCGCAAGAAGAAACCGGCCGCCAGCGTCAACTAGCGAGCCGTGCCCGGCCCCGTGATTCAGCGGGGCCGGGACCTGTCAGTGCCGCCGCGTTTCAGCGGAAGAACGGCGCATCCCCGAGAATGGTCGCGCGCTGCATTACCCGGCGCTGTGGACGGTAGTCATCCACGGCGTAGTGCTGGGTCACGCGGTTGTCCCAGAACGCCACGTCGTTTTCCTGCCAGCGCCAGCGAATGGTGAATTCCGGGCGCGTGGCGTGGGCGAACAGCAGCTTGAGAATGGCTTCGCTCTCGCTGTCCGACAGTTCGTTGATCCGGGTGGTGAAGCCATCGTTGACGAACAGCGACTTGCGCCCGCTCACCGGGTGGGTGCGAATCACCGGGTGCGACAGCGGTGGGTTCTTGCGCCGGGTCTCTTCCCAGCGCGCCAGGTCTTCGGGGGTATTGCCGAAGCGCTCCAGGGGGAAGGACTTGATGAACTCGTGGGTGGCGGTCAGGCCTTGCAGCAGGTTCTTCATCGGTTCCGACAGCGCCTCGTAGGCAGCGATGCCGCTGGCCCACAGGGTGTCGCCGCCGAACTTGGGCAGCAGCTTGGCGCTGAGCACCGCGCCCAGTGCCGGGGTCGGCAGGAAGGTGACATCGGTGTGCCAGATGGCGTTGTCGCGCACGTCGGTCTCGGCGGTGTCGAGGATCAGTACTTCCGGCTGTTCCGGTACGTTGGGGTAGATCGGGTGGATATGCAGGTCACCGAAGTTGGCGGCGAAACGCGCCTGCTGCTGCGGGGTGATCGGCTGGTTGCGAAAGAACAGTACCTGATGCTCGAGCAGGGCCTGCTCGATGGCTTCGCGCTGCTTGTCGTCCAGGGGCTGGCTGATATCGATGCCGTCGATCTGCGCGCCGAGGGCGGAACTCAAGGGGGTGATGGTCAGGCTCATGCTGGTTCTCGTGTGCGGCGCCGAACGGTCGGCGTGGTCGGATTCGGTTTTATCTGTATCGATCTGAATGTTGCTGGCTTGCATGGGCCTGGTGGCCCCTGTCGAGCCATGGCGAGGCTGCTATCGAGCGCGTAGCGCTCGCAGCGATCAGCCAGGCAGGCCGCGGTGCATGGCTTGGCGTCTGCTGCGCAGCCGTACGCAGCCTCGCCAGAGCTCGGCAGCGGCTATAGACAGCCGACGCAGCAAGCAACGCAGTCGACGCAAGGCAGGCGCCAGTCAATGGCTCTGGCCATGCCAGGGCACCAGCTTGCGCTGCAGGGCCCGTAAGCCCATCTCCATGGCGAAGGCGATCACCGCGATCACCAGGATCCCCAGCACCACTACATCGGTGACCAGGAACTGCGCGGCGGACTGCACCATGAACCCAAGGCCGCTGGTGGCGGCGATCAGTTCGGCGGCCACCAGGGTCGACCAGCCCACGCCGAGGCCGATGCGGATTCCGGTGAGGATGTCCGGCAAGGCGCTGGGCAGGATCACATGGCGGATCAGCTGGGCCCGGGTCGCCCCCAGGGACTGCGCCGCCCGCAGCTTGGCCGGGTCGACTGTGCGCACGCCGGTGGCGGTGGCGATGGCGATCGGGGCGAAGATCGCCAGGTAGATCAGCAGCACCTTGGACAGCTCGCCAATGCCACACCAGATCACGATCAGGGGCAGGTAGGCCAAAGGCGGAATCGGCCGGTAGAACTCGATCAATGGGTCGAGCACGCCCCGGGCGACGCGGTTGGCGCCGATGGCGATGCCCACCGGGATTGCCGTCAGCACCGCCAGGCCCAGGCCCAGGCCGATACGTTGCAGGCTCGCGGCCAGGTGCTGCCACAAGGTGGCGTCCATGTAGCCGCTGGTGGCCAGCAACCAGCCCTTTTGCAGCACGGCCCCAGGCGAGGGCAAGAACAGCGGTTCCACCAGGCCGCTGGCGGTGACCGCCCACCACAGCGCCAGCAGGCCGACCAGGGTCAGCACGCTGATCCAGCGGGTGCTCAGGCTGCGCCGCGCCGACAACGGCCTGGAGTGGGCCTCGTGGCTGGCGGTGGCGGGAATCTCGTAGCTGCTCATGGGCGCTCCTGCTGCTGGCTGCTGCGTTGGGAGAACACCCGCGCCAGCACGTGCTCGCGGGTTTCGATGAAGCGTGGATCGGACTTGATCGCCCGGGCCGACTCGCCAGCGGCATATCGCTGACCGAAGTCCAGGTGCAGGCGCTCGACGATCTGGCCCGGGTTGGGCGCCAGGAGAATCAGGTCGGTGGCCAAGAACACCGCTTCCTCGATGTCGTGGGTGATGAGGAACACCGGCTTGGCGGTGCGTCGCCAGACTTGCAGCAACAGTTCCTGCATCTGCTCGCGAGTGAAGGCGTCCAGGGCGCCGAAAGGCTCGTCCATCAGCAGCAGCCGTGGATCGGCGGCCAGGGCGCGAGCCAGGCCGACACGTTGCTTCTGACCCCCGGAGAGCTGCCAGATGCGCCGCTTGTCGAAACCGGCCAGGTCCACCAGGGCGAGCATTTCCCGGGCCCGGGCTGCGCGCTTCTCACGCGGCACGCCAGCCAGCTCCAGGCCAAAGGCGACGTTGGCCAGTACGTCCTGCCAGGGCAGCAGGGCATCGTCCTGGAACACCACGCCACGCTCGGCGCCAGGGCCTTGCACCGGTACGCCATCGAGGCTGATGCGCCCGGCGCTGGGCTCGACGAAACCGGCGATCAGGTTAAGCAGCGAAGTCTTGCCGCTGCCGGAGGGCCCCAGGGCGACCAGCAGTTGCTGTGGCCCCAGGGTCAGGGAGATATCGGCCAGCACCGGTTCGGCGGCGCCGGGGTACTGTGCGCTGATGCGCTCCAGTTGTAGCAAAGCCATGACGGCTGTCTCCTTTGCGAACGCGCAGCCTTAGTTGCTGATGAACCGGGCGCTGACGTAGGGGGCGTAGTCCGGCAGCACCGCTTCGACCTTGCCTTGTTCCTTGAGGAATACCGCAGTGTCGGTGATGGCCTTGGTGGTCGGCGCGCCGAGGCTTGCGACCTGGTCGGCGGCCAGCGGGTAGACGTTGCCTTGCAGCAGCAGGGGGATGTCGCCGGCCTTGGCTCCGGAGAGCTTCACCAGCTTGTCGACGTTGCCCTGGTTGGCCAGCCAGGCCTGCGGGTCCTTGCGGTATTCGGCGTAGGCATCCAGGGTCACCTTGGCGAAAGCGCTGACGATTTCCGGGTGCTTCTGGGCGAAATCCTTGCGCACGATCCAGGCGTCGAAGGTCGGCGCGCCGGATTTGGCCAGCTCGCCCGAGGTGATCAGCACCTTGCCGTTTTCCTTGGCCACGCCCAGGGCCGGGTCCCAGACGTAGGTGGCGTCGATGTCGCCGCGCTTCCAGGCGGCGATGATCGCCGGCGGCGCCAGGTTGAGTACCTGGACCTTGGCCGGGTCGATGTTCCAGTGCTTGAGCGCCGCCAGCAGGCTGTAGTGGCCGGTGGAGACGAAGGGCACGGCAATCTTCTTGCCCACCAGGTCCTGGGGGGTGTTGATCCCGGAGCCGTCGCGGGCCACCAGGGCCTCGGCGGCGCCGATCTGGGTGGCGATCAGGAAGGTTTCCACCGGCACCTTGCGGGTGACGGCTGCGGTCAGGGGGCTGGAGCCCAGGTAGCCGATCTGCACGTCACCGGAGGCGATGGCGGCAATGATGTCGGCGCCGTTGTCGAACTTGCGCCAGTCGATGCTGGCCTTGGTGGCTTTTTCGTAGCTGCCGTCGGCCTGGGCGACCTTGGCCGGATCGACGGTGGTCTGGTAGGCGACGGTGAAATCGGCCGCCTGGGCAAGGAAGCTCGCTGCGGCCAGGGAGGCGGCCGCCAGGAGGCGAAGGGGGAAATGCAGTTTCACGATGAAGCTCCTCATAGGCGGCCGTTGATCGGCGTGGGAGGAGCCTAAATGATCTAAGAATTATAAAATAAATAACGTTTTAGAATTAGCTTAGAAAGAGAGAACGAGTTGAAGAGGGGAAGCGCGTCGCGCTTCATCGCGGGCAAGTCGGATCGCCGCCCGCTCGCTCCTACAGGACGGCGCCGTGTAGGAGCGAAGCTTGCTCGCGATGCATGCAGCGCGGTGTATCTATCAGTTGCTGATGGCCAGGATGCTGGCCTGGTAGGCACCGACGAAGACGTCGAAATCCCCCACTTCGTTCTGTTCCAGTTCGGCCTGCTGTTCCAGGGACTTGCGCGCCGCGTCTTCGAACGCCGCCTGCTCTTCCTTGGCCAGGGCCTGGCTACGGAAATGCTCGGCGTGGGCCAGGCTCTGGCGCAGGGAGAACTGGCTGAAGCTCTCCTTGTGCTCGGTCATGGCCGCCAGGACCTGGGCCGATGGCGTCAGGGACGAATCCTTGACCTTGGCCAGCTGGGCGTCCAGCGCCTTGCTGTGCTCATCGCTACCGTGGCTCTGGTCCAGCAGGGCGGCCAGCGGGGCGATGTTCTCCAGCAGCTCGGCGGCCCATTCCTTCATGTCCACCGCTTGCCCGCGACGCTGCAACTGCAGGCCCGGACGCCGGCCTTCCTTGACCACGCTGAGGAAGTTCGAGGTGGCGTTGCCGCACTCGGTGTTCTCCAGCAGCGGGCTGTCGTTGAGGGCGCAGTACAGCAGGAAGGCGTCGAGGAAGCGGGCTTCCTGCACGTCGATGCCCAGGGGCAGGAACGGGTTGATGTCCAGGCAGCGCACTTCCACGTACTGCACGCCCCGGGCCATCAGGGCCTGGATCGGCCGTTCGCCGGTGTAGGTCACGCGCTTGGGACGGATGTTGGAGTAGTACTCGTTCTCGATCTGCAGGATGTTGGTGTTCAGCTGGACCCACTCGCCATCCTTGTGGGTGCCGACCTCCACGTAGGGTGCATAGGGCGTGGCCACCGCCTTGCGCAGGCTGTCGGTGTAGCTGTTCAGATCGTTGTAGCAAGGGGTCAGGCCGGCCTGGGCCTTGCTCTGGTAGCCCAGGTCGCTCATGCGCAGGCTGGTGGCGTAGGGCAGGTACAGGGTCTCGGCGTCGAACTGCTCCAGCTGGTGCGAGCGGCCCCGCAGGAAACCCGCATCCAGGGCCGGCGAGGCGCCGAACAGGTACATCAGCAGCCAGCTGTAGCGGCGGAAGTTGCGGATCAGGGCGATATAGGCGGCGGACTGGTAGTCACGGTCGGTGCCGACGAAGCCCTCGGCCTCCCTGAGCAGCGGCCACAACGGCTCGGGCAGGGAGAAGTTGTAGTGGATGCCGGCGATGCACTGCATGGTCTTGCCGTAGCGCAGGGCCAGGCCCTTGCGATAGACGTACTTGAGCTGGCCGATATTGGAGGTGCCGTAGTAGGCGATCGGGATGTCTTCCTCGGCCGGCAGTGGGCACGGCATCGATGGACTCCACAGGTACTCGTTGCCGAGTTTGCTGTAGGCGAAGCGATGGATCTTGTCGAGGCTGGCCAGGGTGTCCGCCGGGTCCTTGAGGGCCGGGGTGATGAACTCCAGCAGCGACTCGGAATAGTCGGTGGTGATCTGTTCGTTGGTCAGCGCGGAACCCAGTTCTTCCGGATGCGGGGTCTGGGCCAGGCGGCCTTCGCCGGTAACCCGCAGGCATTCACGTTCGATGCCGTGCAGGCACTGCTCGAGCAGGGAGAGGTTAGCGCGCTCGCCGAGCAAGGCCAGGCGGCGGTTGAGAAGTTCGCTCAAGTTGGATTCCTTCACGCGTCAGTCGCCCCAATATGGGGGTGGGCAGGACGGTCTACAAGGGTGGAGTTAAAACTGGCGTTTTCGCCTGGTTCCTGAGTCAAGCCGACTCACCTGAAAACGCCAGTGCTCCGTCCCTGAATCTGGCTCTAGCGTGGGCAGGAAAACCCCGACGCCGCTTTCGCAGCGCCGAAATTAACCCAATTCGATGACGGGCAGCTATAGGACCGCGAAGGTGCCTTGCGCTTTTGCGACCAGTTTTTCGCCCTGGATCACGTCTGCCTCGACCACCAGGGTACGGCGGCCGGGGTGGATCACCCTGGCCCGGCACAACACCTCACCTTCGGCGACCGCGCGGATGTAGTTGATCTTGCACTCGATGGTGGCGCTCTGCTGGTCGAAGCCATGGGTACTGGAACAGGCCAGGCCCATGGCGATGTCAACCAGGCTGAAGATCGCCCCGCCGTGGAGCTTTTGCCCGCGATTGCGCAATTGCGGGGTCAGCTCCAGGGCCACGTCCGCCTCGCCGACCTCCAGGCGCTGCAGGCGGCAGCCGAGCAGTTGGCTGAAGGCGCTTTCGGTCAGGCCGGCTGGAATCTCCATCAGCGCTTCTTCAACTGCTTGGCGTTGGCGAACAGCGAGGCCATGGCGTTGTTGGCCGGTGCCGCGGTGGTGGTTTCCTTGCGCGGGGCATTGCCCTGGGAAGAGCGCGGGCTCGCCCCCGGACGGCTGCCGCGGGCGCCATCGATCTTCTCGCCGGGGGTGTCGCTCATGCGCATCGACAGGCCCACGCGCTTGCGCGGGATATCCACTTCCATGACCTTGACCTTAACTACGTCGCCGGCCTTCACCGCTTCACGCGGGTCCTTGATGAACTTCTCCGACAGCGCCGAGATGTGCACCAGGCCGTCCTGGTGCACGCCGATATCGACGAAGGCACCGAAGTTGGTGACGTTGGTCACCACGCCTTCGAGGATCATCCCCAGTTGAAGGTCCTTGAGGTCTTCGACGCCTTCCTGGAACTCGGCGGTCTTGAACTCGGGGCGCGGGTCGCGGCCGGGTTTGTCCAGTTCCTGGAGGATGTCGGTGACGGTGGGCAGGCCGAAGGTCTCGTCGGTGAACTTCGATGGCTCCAGGCGCTTGAGGAAGCCGCTGTCGCCGATCAGCGAGCGGATGTCACGGCCGGTGTCGGCGGCGATGCGCTGCACCAGTGGATAGGCTTCCGGGTGCACCGCCGAGGCGTCCAGCGGGTTGTCGCCGTTCATTACACGTAGGAAGCCGGCGGCCTGTTCGAAGGTCTTTTCACCCAGGCGGGCGACTTTCTTCAGGGCGGCGCGGGTCTTGAAGGCACCGTGCTCGTCGCGGTGGCTGACGATGTTCTGCGCCAGGGTCGCGTTGAGGCCGGAGATCCGCGCCAGCAGGGCCACGGAGGCGGTATTGACGTCGACGCCCACGGCGTTCACGCAGTCTTCCACTACCGCGTCCAGGCCTCGGGCCAGTTTCAGCTGCGAGACGTCGTGCTGGTACTGGCCGACACCGATGGACTTCGGATCGATCTTCACCAGCTCCGCCAGCGGATCTTGCAGGCGGCGAGCGATGGAGACCGCGCCACGGATCGACACGTCCAGGTCCGGGAATTCCTTGGCCGCCAGTTCCGAGGCCGAGTACACCGAGGCGCCGGCTTCGGAGACCATGACCTTGGTCATGCGCATGGCCGGGTACTTCTTGATCAGGTCGGCGGCCAGCTTGTCGGTCTCGCGGCTGGCGGTGCCGTTGCCGATGGCGATCAGGTCCACCGAGTGCTTGGCGCACAGGGCGGCCAGGGTGGCGATGGTCTGGTCCCACTTGTTGTGCGGTACGTGGGGGTAGACGGTGGCGTGGTCCAGCAGCTTGCCGGTGGCGTCCACTACCGCCACCTTGCAGCCGGTCCGCAGGCCCGGGTCCAGGCCCAGGGTGGCGCGCGGGCCGGCTGGGGCGGCCAGCAGCAGGTCGTGCAGGTTGTGGGCGAAGACGTTGATCGCCTCGGTCTCGGCGCCGTCGCGCAGCTCGCCCAAGAGGTCGGTCTCCAGGTGGGTGTAGAGCTTGACCTTCCAGGTCCAGCGCACCACTTCGCCGAGCCACTTGTCGGCCGGACGGTTCTGGTTCTGGATGCCCACATGCTGGCCGATCATGCCTTCGCAGGGGTGCATGGTGCCTGGTAGCTCGTCGCCGACCTTCAGCGCGGAGCTGAGGATGCCTTCGTTGCGCCCGCGGAAGATCGCCAGGGCGCGGTGCGACGGCATGCTCTTGAGCGGTTCGTCGTGTTCGAAGTAGTCGCGAAACTTCGCGCCTTCCTCTTCCTTGCCAGCCACCACGCGGGCGCTGAGGGTGGCTTCCTGCTTGAGGAAGTTGCGCAGCTTGTCCAGCAGGCCGGCGTCTTCGGCGAAGCGCTCCATGAGGATGTACTTGGCGCCTTCCAGGGCGGCCTTGATGTCGGCCACGCCTTTTTCCCCATCGACGAAGCGTGCGGCTTCGGCTTCCGGAGCCAGGCTCGGGTCGTTGAACAGGCCATCGGCCAGCTCGCCGAGGCCGGCTTCCAGGGCGATCTGGCCCTTGGTGCGGCGCTTCTGCTTGTACGGCAGGTAGAGGTCTTCGAGGCGGGTCTTGGTGTCGGCCAGCTTGATTTCGCGAGCCAGTTCCGGGGTCAGCTTGCTCTGTTCCTCGATGCTGGCCAGGATGCTGGCACGGCGCTCGTCGAGTTCGCGCAGGTAGCGCAAGCGATCTTCCAGATGACGCAGTTGGGTGTCATCGAGGCTGCCGGTGACTTCTTTGCGGTAACGGGCGATGAAGGGCACGGTGGAGCCTTCATCCAATAGGGCGACGGCCGCTTCGACCTGTTGTGGGCGTACGCCGAGTTCCTCGGCAATGCGGCTGTTGATGCTGTCCATAAAACCACCTGGCAAATGTTTGAAAGCAGGCTCGCGGGTACGACGAAAAAGCCCGGCGAGTCTGGTTGAGCGGCCTGGTACGCGCCGCCACCTGGATCAAAAGGCTGGCTGTTGACCCGTGAAATAGTGGAAATGCTGCCGGTCGTGGCAAAAAACAAAGCGACCGCTGGGTACTGATCAAGGGTTGCCCGACACAAAAGGCGGCGCATTATACCCAGCTGTGAAGCGATCGCCGACCTCAGGCCGACAGCGGGTTTGCTGGCTATGGAGGAAAAATCTGCTAACAATGCACACGGTGCGCATAGCGGCAGCTACGCCATAATGCGCACCGAGATTAGAGGAGCATCCAATGAGCAGCACTGCACAAACTGCTGAAGGCGAAAAAATTCTTATTGTTGACGATGACCCGGGGCTGAGCAGCCTGCTGGAGCGTTTCTTCGTCAGCAAGGGCTACCGTGCCCGCGCGGTCCCGAACACCGAGCAGATGGACCGCCTGCTGGGTCGCGAGGTATTCAACCTGGTCGTCCTCGACCTGATGCTGCCCGGCGAAGACGGCCTGACCGCCTGCCGCCGCCTGCGTGGCGCGAACAACCAGATCCCGATCATCATGCTCACCGCCAAGGGTGACGAATTGAGCCGTATCAAGGGCCTGGAGCTGGGCGCTGACGACTACCTGGCCAAGCCGTTCAACCCCGACGAGCTGATGGCCCGGGTCAAGGCCGTGCTGCGTCGCCAGTCGGCACCTGTCCCTGGTGCCCCGGGCAGCGAAGACGAAAGCGTGACCTTCGGTGACTACGAGCTGTCCCTGGCCACCCGCGAGCTCAAGCGCGGCGACGAGGTGCACATGCTCACCACCGGTGAGTTCGCGGTACTCAAGGCGCTGGTGATGAACGCGCGCCAGCCGCTGACCCGCGACAAGCTGATGAACCTGGCCCGGGGCCGCGAATGGGACGCCCTGGAGCGCTCCATCGATGTGCAGATCTCCCGCCTGCGCCGGATGATCGAACCCGATCCTTCCAAGCCACGTTATATCCAGACCGTCTGGGGCGTGGGTTATGTGTTCGTGCCGGATGGCACAGCGACCAAGTGATCGGTGATTTGTAGGAGCGAGCGCCCGGGCCCTGACCCGGGCGTTCGCATTCCGCAACGCTGCGAGCGCGACTCGCTCCTGCAAAGTGTGTATTGGCTGTCATGAAAACCCCCTTGTGGTTCCCCCAGAGTTTCTTCTCCCGCACCCTGTGGCTGGTGCTGATCGTGGTGCTGTTCTCCAAGGCATTGACCCTGGTTTATCTGCTGATGAACGAGGACGTGCTGGTGGACCGGCAGTACAGCCATGGCGTGGCCCTCACCCTGCGCGCCTATTGGGCCGCCGATGAATCCAACCGCGACCAGATCGCCGAGGCCGCCGGCCTGATCAAGGTGGTGGGCAGCGGCGTGCCGGCCGGCGAGCAGCACTGGCCCTACAGCGAGATCTACCAGCGGCAGATGCAGGCCGAGTTGGGGGCCGACACCGAGGTGCGGCTACGCATGCATGCGCCGCCGGCGCTTTGGGTCCGGGCGCCGAGCCTGGGCGATGGCTGGCTCAAGGTGCCGCTGTATCCACACCCGTTGCGCGGGCAGAAGATCTGGAGCGTGCTGGGCTGGTTCCTGGCCATCGGCTTGCTGTCCACCGCGTCGGCGTGGATCTTCGTCAGCCAGCTCAACCAGCCGCTCAAGCGCCTGGTCTACGCCGCCCGGCAACTGGGCCAGGGGCGTAGCGTGCGCCTGCCCATTAGCGATACTCCGAGCGAGATGACCGAGGTGTACCGCGCCTTCAACCAGATGGCCGAAGATGTGGAACAGGCCGGGCGCGAGCGCGAGCTGATGCTGGCCGGGGTATCCCATGACTTGCGTACGCCACTGACCCGCTTGCGCCTGTCACTGGAACTGATGGGCGATCACACCGAGCTGACCGACGACATGGTGCGCGACATCGAAGACATGGACGCCATCCTCGATCAGTTCCTGGCCTTCATCCGCGATGGTCGCGACGAGTCGGTGGAGGAGGTGGACCTCAACGACCTTGTGCGGGAAGTGGCGGCGCCCTACAACCAGAGTCAGGAACGGGTGCACCTGCGCCTGGAGCCGATCCAGGCGTTCCCGTTGCGCCGGGTCTCGATGAAGCGCCTGCTCAACAACCTGATTGGCAACGCCCTGAACCATGCGGGGACGGACGTGGAAGTCGCCGCCCACCTGTCGGGCGACGTCAACGCGCCCTATGTGGTGCTGAGCGTGATGGACCGTGGCGCGGGGATCGACCCTTCGGAGCTGGAAGCGATCTTCAACCCCTTCACCCGTGGCGATCGCGCCCGGGGCGGCAAGGGTACTGGCCTGGGGCTGGCCATCGTCAAGCGGATCGCCGCCATGCATGGCGGTAATGTCGAGCTGCGCAACCGCCCGGACGGCGGGCTGGAGGCGCGGGTGCGCCTGCCGTTGGGCCTGCTGTTGCCACGTGATGCGGATTAGCGGCAGAGGCCAGTTTCAAGCTGCAAGCTCTTATCTTGCCGCTTGACGCTCGCCGCTTGTAGCTGCCTTTAGCCTTTGCCCTTGGTGCGGGTCATGTTCGGCCCGCCATTCTTCTCGATGTGCTCGATGATGATCCCCGCCACGTTCTTGCCGGTGGTGGTCTCGATGCCTTCCAGGCCCGGGGACGAGTTGACCTCCATCACCAGCGGCCCGTGATTGGAGCGCAGGATGTCCACCCCGGCCACGCTCAGGCCCATGACCTTGGCCGCTCGCAGCGCGGTCATGCGTTCTTCCGGGGTGATCTTGATCAGGCTGGCGCTGCCGCCACGGTGCAGGTTGGAGCGGAACTCCCCGGGTTTGGCCTGGCGCTTCATGGCCGCGATCACCTTGTCGCCCACCACGAAGCAGCGGATGTCGGCACCGCCGGCTTCCTTGATGTACTCCTGGACCATGATGTTCTGCTTCAGGCCCATGAATGCCTCGATCACCGACTCCGCCGCGGTGGCGGTTTCGCAGAGCACCACGCCGATGCCCTGGGTGCCTTCCAGCACCTTGATCACCAGCGGAGCGCCGTTGACCATCTCGATCAGGTCGGGGATGTCGTCCGGGGAGTGGGCGAAACCGGTCACTGGCAAGCCGATGCCGCGCCGCGACAGCAGTTGCAGCGAGCGCAGCTTGTCCCGGGAGCGGGCGATGGCCACCGATTCGTTGAGAGGGAATACCCCCATCATTTCGAACTGGCGCAACACCGCGCAGCCATAGAAAGTCACCGAGGCGCCGATCCGCGGGATCACCGCATCGAAGCCTTCCAGGGGCTTGCCGCGATAGTGGATCTGCGGCTTGTGGCTGGCGATGTTCATGTAGGCGCGCAGGGTGTCGATCACTACCATTTCATGGCCACGCTCAGTGCCGGCCTCGACCAGGCGGCGAGTGGAATACAGACGCGGATTACGCGACAGCACGGCGATCTTCATGCAACACCTGTGGCAGAGGTAGTGGATACCGGGAACACCGGTTTGTCTTGTACG
The DNA here is from genome assembly GCF_003850545.1 of Pseudomonas sp. CMR5c. Taxonomy (NCBI): domain Bacteria; kingdom Pseudomonadati; phylum Pseudomonadota; class Gammaproteobacteria; order Pseudomonadales; family Pseudomonadaceae; genus Pseudomonas; species Pseudomonas sp. CMR5c. The sequence goes on from NZ_CP027705.1 coordinate 320,276, forward strand.
TACTTGAGGCCGGGATTGACCACCAGCTGGCCATCGATCAGGGCCTTGGAGCCCAGCAGCAACCGATAGCGCATGGCCTTGCGGCAGGCGAGGGTGAACTCCACCCGCCACACGTGATCGCCCAGGGCCAGGGTGGTGCTGATCACATAGCGGACCTGGGCCTGGCCGTTGGAGCTCTTGATGGTCTTCATTGCCACCAGTGGCGCTTCGCAACGCCGGTGACGCAATTGCACCACGCTGCCCAGGTGCGCGTTGAAACGCACCCACTGCTGGCCATCGCGCTCGAACGGCTCGATCTCGGTGGCATGCAGGCTGGAGGTGCTGGCGCCGGTGTCGATCTTGGCGCGCAAGCCAGCCACTCCCAGGTCGGGAAGCGCCACCCACTCGCGTAGACCGACAACGGTCAAATGATCAAAGGTCTTCAATAAAGGAACATCCGTAATTGGTCTTTCCGGACCAGGGTTCTGATACGGGCCGGGCGTCGGGGCGAGCCTGCGCCAGGTGGACTCCACGCTTGCCGGGAGGGGCGCGCCGAGCGCTGCTGGCGTACCTTCTCGGCGACGACTCTAACTGCCGACTCCGCATAGATTGTGACAATCTCCCGGACGTTCGCCCGGCCTGTCCCGGGTCTTGGTCCGAGACCGCGGTATTCACGCAGAATCGGCGGCAAATGGCGATAGTTATCTCCATGGCGATCCCTCGGGCAACCTGAGGTATTTTAGGTGAGCGGTCAGGTTTTCGAGAGCTCGTCTGCGAGCCGTACCGTTGCGATATTTTTCATCGAGAGGAATCACCGTGGCGCAAAAGCAGCAACAGGAAGAAGAGGACAAGGTCCGCCTGGACAAGTGGCTTTGGGCAGCACGCTTCTACAAGACCCGGGCCCTGGCCAAGGCGGCCATTGAAAGCGGCAAGGTGCATCACCGGGGCGAGCGTTGCAAACCGGGCAAGGAGCCGCGGGTTGGCGACGAGTATGAGCTGCGTACCGGTTTCGACGAGCGCACGGTCGTGGTCCAGGCGTTGTCCATCGTGCGTCGTGGCGCACCCGAGGCACAGGCGCTCTATGTCGAGACCCCGGCCAGCATCGCCAAGCGCGAGACCGCCGCAGCCCAGCGCAAGGCAGGCGCCCTGGGCGTGAGCACCGAGGGCAAGCCCACTAAGAAACAGCGTCGGGATCTATTCAAGTTCCATGGCAGCAGCCATGAGTGATGGAGGGCGAGGGAGCCTGCCCAGGCTGCCCTCGCCACAGCGGCTGGCTTAGCGCAGCAGGCTGCTGGCGCGAACCACGCTCATGTTCGACAGCACCGGCATCCGGCTCATCAGGTTGAACAGCGGGTGGGTCAGGCGCAGCAGGAAGTTCGACATCCGTGCCGCGTAGGGGGTGTAGTAGCCCCAGCCGAGGGCCAGTACGGCCAGCAGCACACCGCCGATGTAGTCATCCTGGCCCCAGTGGGCCCCTGCAACCAGGCGCGGCAGCATGAACAGCAGGGTCAGGCCCCAGACCAGCAGGAACTGGCCGACGCTGCGGCTGAACACTCCCATGAACAGGCCCCAGATCAGCAACACCGAGGCATGGTCGCCAGGGAAACTCTGGCTGGAGCGGTCCTTGAGTTCCCAGGTCTTTTCCCAGCCCGGGAAGTAGTCGCTCATGTGCACGGCACCTTCGAGCACCATGGACGGGCTGTTGTGCTGCCAGTTCATCACGGCCACCAGCTTGGAAAACAGCGCGCGAATCACCACCATCAGGATCAGGATCGACAGGAAACCGAAGAAGGCGCGGCGTACGTCCACCGCCTTGAAGACCCAGTCACCGCGGATCAGCAGGCCGAGCATGATCAGGCCCACCACCACGTCGAACGGCCGCAGGCTGGCCACGGCCCAGATATGCAGCCAGGTGGAGTTGTTGGCGAGGGGAGCGTTGAGCAAGTGAAACAGCCACTCGTCGAACATGGTGCAAAGCACTTGCCCGGTGGGCCACAACCAGAAACCCAGCAGGGCCAAAGGGAGTACATTGCACAGAACCAGCTTGCCGAGGTTCCACCTTGCTTGGAACAAACCCGGATTGTTCATAAAATATCTCCAATCACCGCAAAAACTGCACCCTCATGGTGCAAAGCTGCAATTTTCGGTGCTTGTAACCTTTTTGTCACCTTTCAGATGCCCAGACCTATGACTGATTTGCCGGATACCGACTTCACCCAACGCTTCATCTTCGATGAGAGCGACGCCCGTGGCGAACTGGTGACGCTGGAGCGCAGCTACGCCGAAGTCCTTGCCAAGCACGCCTATCCCGAGCCGGTGGCGCAACTGCTGGGCGAGCTGATGGCGGCGGCGTCGTTGCTGGTCGGCACCTTGAAGTTCGACGGCCTGCTGATTCTCCAGGCTCGCTCCGAAGGCCCGGTTCCCCTGCTGATGATCGAGTGCTCCAGCGAGCGCGAGATCCGTGGCCTGGCCCGCTACGATGCGGCGCAGATCGCTGCGGATGCGACCCTGGCCGACATGATGCCCAATGGCGTCCTGGCCTTGACCGTGGACCCGACCCAGGGCCAGCGCTACCAGGGGATCGTCGACCTGGACGGCGCCACCCTGGCCGAATGCTTCACCAACTATTTCGTCATGTCGCAGCAGACCGGCACTCGTTTCTGGCTCTACGCCGACGGCCGCAATGCCCGTGGCCTGCTGCTGCAGCAACTGCCGGCCGACCGCCTGCGCGATCCCGAAGAGCGCGATGCCAACTGGCAGCACCTCACCGCCCTGGCCAGCACCCTGACTGCCGATGAGCTACTTAGCCTGGACAACGAAACCGTGCTTCATCGCCTGTACCACGAGGAGGCCGTGCGCCTGTTCGACGTGCAACCGCTGCGCTTTCGCTGCAGCTGCTCGCGCGAGCGCTCGGGCAATGCCCTGGTCAGCCTGGGGCTGGAGGATGCGCAGCAACTGGTGGCCGAACATGGCGGCAGCGTCGAGATCGACTGTCAGTTCTGCAACCAGCGCTATCTGTTCGACGCAGCCGACATCACGCAATTGTTCGCCGGTGCGGGCGTCGAGTCACCGTCAGATACTCGTCACTAAAACGTTTCAGCGAAGGTAAATCACCTAGCGAACGCCGGAATTACGCCATGCTGACGGGAGGACCCTACTATTTTCGGGCTTTTCTGGCATAATCCGGCGCACTTTTTTCGCGGTAGTAGTGCGCGAGTTTCTACTACAAAACGTTTGAGCAATCGGCCATTGGCCGACGACGGGGAACCTCATGACGCAAGCCAAGAACACCGTGTACACCGACCTGAGCGTCGATGAGCTGGTAAAAGAAGCGCTGTCCCGCGGTGAAGGCGAGTTGGCCGATACTGGCGCGCTGACGGTCAAGACCGGCCACCGCACTGGCCGTTCGCCGGCGGACCGTTTCATCGTCGAAGAGCCTTCCACCCAGGATGCGATCGCCTGGGGCCCGATCAACCGCAAGTTCCCGGCCGACAAGTTCGATGCCCTGTGGGCTCGCGTCGAGGCGTTCAACAACGCCCAGGAACACTTCGTTTCCCACGTCCACGTAGGGGCTGCCGCCGAGCACTACCTGGCCGTCAAGATGACCACCCAGACCGCCTGGCAGAACCTGTTCGGCCGTTGCCTGTTCATCACCCCGGAGCAGTACAACCCGGCTGGTCGCGAAGAGTGGCAGATCCTCAACGTCGCCAACTTCGAGTGCGTGCCCGAGCGTGACGGCACCAACTCCGACGGCTGCGTCATCCTCAACTTCGCCCAGAAGAAAGTGCTGATCGCCGGCATGCGCTACGCCGGTGAAATGAAGAAGGCCATGTTCTCGGTGCAGAACTTCCTGCTGCCGGCTGTCGACGTACTGCCGATGCACTGCGCCGCCAACATCGGCGAAGAAGGCGACGTGACCCTGTTCTTCGGCCTGTCGGGTACCGGCAAGACCACCCTGTCGGCCGACGAAAGCCGCTACCTGATCGGTGACGACGAGCACGGCTGGGGCGAGGGCGTGGTGTTCAACATGGAAGGTGGCTGCTACGCCAAGTGCATCGACCTGTCCGAGAAGAACGAGCCGGTCATCTGGAAAGCCATCAAGCACGGCGTCGTGCTGGAGAACGTGGTCCTGGACGATGCCAAGCGCGCCGACTACGCCGATGCCAGCCTGACCCAGAACACCCGCGCCGCCTACCCGCTGGAACACGTCGAGAAGCGTTCCGAGCACAACCTGGGTGGCGAGCCCAACGCGGTGATCTTCCTGACCTGCGACCTGACTGGCGTCCTGCCGCCGGTGTCGATCCTGAACAACGAGCAGGCGGCCTACCACTTCCTGTCCGGCTACACCGCGCTGGTCGGTTCCACCGAAATGGGTTCGGGCGGCGGCATCAAGTCGACCTTCTCCACCTGCTTCGGCGCACCGTTCTTCCCGCGTCCGGCGGGCGAATACGCTGAGCTGCTGATCAAGCGCATCAACGGCTTCGGCTCCAAGGTCTACCTGGTCAACACCGGCTGGACCGGCGGTGGCTACGGCGTCGGCAAGCGCTTCAACATCCCGACCACCCGTGGCGTGATCGCAGCGATCCAGAGCGGTGCCCTGGTCGGTGCCGAGACCGAACACCTGGACATCATCAACCTGGACGTGCCTAAAGCCGTTCCGGGTGTCGATACCGAGCTGCTCAACCCACGCAACACCTGGACTGACAAGGCTGCCTACGACGAAGCCGCCAAGGCCCTGGCTGGCCTGTTCATCGAGAACTTCAAGAAGTTCGAAGTGAGCGACGCCATCAAGGCTGCCGGTCCGAAGCTGTAAGCCTCGACCTGCCATGAAAAAGCCGCCCTTCGGGGCGGCTTTTTTGTGCGCGGCGTATCGGCAGGGCGGCGTTCCGGGTGCGGACGTTTACCTGGCTTCAACCCCTGGCTCAGCCCTTCAAGTGCAGCGCCAGCGCGCCCAGCAGCACCAGCGCCACTCCTGTCACTTGCACCTTGGACAAGCGTTCCTTGAAGAACAGGTAGCTGAGTACCGCGGCGATGCCGCCGGACAAGGTACTGATCACCGTCACCACCGACACCGAGCCGTGCATGGCCCCCCAGGAAAAGGCGAAGAATGCGCCGAGGTTCATCAGGCTGGAGCTGGCCAGGGTGCCGCAGCTCTTCAGGGGGGGCAGCTTCAAGCCGTCCGGGACCTTGAGCATCATCAGCAGCGATACGCTCGATCCCACCACGTAACCCAGCCACAGCATGCTGACCGGGCCCAGTTGCGGCAGGGTATAGCGCCCCTGCAACCAGAAACTGGTGCCGTACAGGCAGGCCGACAGCAGGGCATAGACGATCGAGCGACTGGCATCGGTGTTCTGCGGCAGCTTGGGGCCCGAATGAATGCTGGAGAGAATCACCCCCACCACGCAGACCAGGATGCACAGCAGCTGGACCAGGCTGATGTGCTCGCCGCTGGCCCAGGACAGCAGGGTGGTGACCACGCCGTAGGAGGTCACCAGCGGGGCGATGATGGCGGCCTTGCCCAGGGCGAAGGCCTTGCCCAGGGCCAGGGCGCCGGAGAGGGTGAAGCAGGCGGCGAGCATGCCCATCAGCCAGACATCCAGCGGCGCGGCCAGGGCCTTGAACAGGAAGGCGGGGAAGAGTGCCAGCAAAAGGCTCATGAGGATCACGCCCAGTGTCTGGCTGAAGAACACGGCGCGCTTGGCGCCTACGGCCCGGACATTCAGGCCCACGAGAAAGTCGGTGCCGCCCCAAAGCACGGCGGCGAGCAGCCCCATCAGTACATCCACGGTTTCTTCCTTGTCTTATTGTTGTAGGTCCTAGAGGCTTTCCAGCGCCCGGGTGTCCCAGCGGCGCAGCCTGATCGCCTGGTACAGCATGCCGATGGTCAATGGCAGCTTGTCGCCCCGGCCCTTGGCCCGGAGCTTGAGGTATGGATCGAAACCTTCGGGCTGGAAGTAGCGATAGCTGTCGAAGTCGGCGAGGTCGAGCTCGAACTGTTCTTCCAGGGCCAGCAACAGATGCCGGGCATCGGCACCATCGCAACCCAGGTCAAGGTTGATCGCGGTCTTCAGATGCAAGGCCTTGCGCTCGGGCAGGCCGATCTCCTCATGCAGCAACTGCATCAGCTGGCGCATGTTCGCGTCGTCGGGAAAACCGGGGGCCAGATGCATGGTCGCGATTCGCTACGGCTCTTGGAAGGGATGGAGTGTAAGGCGATCCGATGGTGGTTTTTCAAGCCCCTCGCAGCAGATCCGCACAAGTCCCTGCGAACTTTCGACTGCATCCCATTGCGCAGTATTTTCCTGCCCTGGGTCGAGCATTGGCGGGCGAAAATGTGTATGGTGCGCCGCTGGTTGATAGGCCGCGTTCGAGCTGCGGCCAGATTCGTTTACAGGGATTTTGCTATGGCTTGTATGCGCCTGTTGGCGGTGTTGTGGCTAGGGATGGTGATAAGCGTGGTGCACGCCCAGCCGTTGTCGATCCAGGTGCTGGACGCCGTGGCCAAGGGCTCGCCTGTGGCCGAGGCCCAGGTGCAGTTGCAGCGGGGTACGAACCTGGTCGCGGGGGCTACCGATGCCCAGGGGCGAGTGGTGCTGGACGTCCCTGGCGATGCCGGCGGGCTGCTGATCCGCAAGCCCGGTTACGCCGACCTGCGAACCCAATGCCCCTGCCAGGGCCTGGTCTACGCCCTGAATCCGGTAATGGACAAGCCCTCCAGCCTGCGGGTGGTGCTGACCTGGGATGCCCCGGGCGAAGACCTGGATGCCCGGCTGATCTATTCCCGCAAGGCCTTGTCGTTCGTTGCCAGCCAAGGGCCCGGGGCGCGCCTGGAAAGAACCAGCGATGACCATCAGGGCGCGGAGACCATCACCATCGATGAGCTCTTGCCCGGCGAGGCCTACTTGTATGCCGTGCATGACTTCATCCATGGCAACCATCCCGAATCCCTGCACCTGGGCCGCAGCCGGGCCCAGGTCTTCGTCTACCGTGGCACCAGCCTCATTCGTAGCTATCGGGTACCGGAGCAGCGCCAGGGCAACCTCTGGGCCGTGTTCCGCCTGAATGCCGATGGCCAGATGGAAGATATCGACCGGGTGGCGCAGACCAGCAGCGAACCGAACGGCACCTACAGCGACCTGAATTCGTTGCTCGAGCAGATGCGCACCAGCGACCAGCAAGTGCCTGCGGACATGGGCCCAGCCGAAGCCAAGGCGCTCAACCGCAAGGGCGAAGAGGCCTACCGCAAGGGCGACTTCGGCGGGGCGGGTATCTATTACCGCGAGGCTATCGAAATGGCGCCGGGTTTTGCCCAGGCCTACAGCAACCTGGCCTTGAGCCAGCGCAAGAACAGCCGGCCCGACGAGGCCATACGCGCCGACCGTCAGGCCATCGCGCTGGCCAGCGGTCCGGCGGCGGCGACGATCCGGGCCAGTGCCTATTACGACATGGGTCGAGTCTTCGAGGGGGCCGGGCAGTTGGCCATGGCCTTGGAGAATTACCGCAAGGCCCGCGAGCAGAAGGCCAGCCCGGTGTACGACCAGGCCATAGAGCGGCTGCAAAAACCCTGAGCCCCAGGCTGGACGTTGTTTTTGCGCGGCGCGCTGGCAGGAGCGTCCCGTGCATCCATGGAGATTGATATGCGCAATGCTGTTTTCCCCTGGCTGTTGGCGTTGTGCCTGTGCAGCGTCTCGGTCCAGGCGGCAGGCCCTCTGGTGTTCGCCACCATCGACCGCAGTGGCTGGCCGGCGCCCCTGACCAGTTCGGTGGACTTCGACACCGCCTCCCGGGCGGAAATCCTAATGTTCGGCAAGGCTTTGCTGGCCAGTGAGAGCCTGGATGAGGGAGCCCTGAAGCAACGTCTCGGGGTACGGCAGCTGGACCTCAAGTCCATCGACCGGGTGCGCCAGCGCTTCTGGGAGTTGCTGCTGGTCAACTATCGTCTGGCCAGCCACGACTGTGACAGCGCACCGTTCTGCCAGCCCGTGCGCAATCTCGCCGAGTTGCGCCAGCTGGTGGCCGGCTTCACCGGCGAGAGCAAGGACACCTACGATGCCTGGGCCCAGGCCAGTTCGCGCTTCCACCAGCAGTACCTGCATGAGCAACTGCGCCTGGCGGCCCTGTTTCCCACGGTCAGCAGCGAGATCCAGCGAATGGATCCGGCGGAAAGACTGGGCGACGAACTGGCTGACCGACAATTCCTGCTGACCTTCGACGATGGTCCCAGCCCGCGCGGTGGTCATAGCGACGAGCTGGCGGCGGTGCTGCAGGCCCATGACCTGCATGGGTTGTTCTTCGTCCTGGGGGCGCCGTTCCAGGCCCGTTTGCAGCGGACCTCGACCGAGCAGTTGCGCGAGCTCTACAACGGTCAATGCGTGGGCCTGCATGGCTGGGAACACAAGTCCCATGCCTCCTGGAGCCGGTGGCAGGATTCCCTGGTCGACAGCGCCAGCCTGGTCGGCCATTCCCTGGAAGGGGAATACCTGCCGTTGTTTCGCCCGCCCTATGGGCAACGTCGCGCCGACGCTGGTGTTTTCCTCAAGGGCCACGGCCTGCAACTGATGCTGTGGAACATCGATTCCCAGGACTGGAGCAAGAAGGTCAGTGCCCAGGCCGCCGCCCAGCGGGTACAGACGCTGATGCTGTTGTGGCGGCGCGGCATCGTGCTGTTCCACGACGTCCATCCCAAGGCGGCCCAGGCCGTACCGCTGCTGGTCGAGGGCAACCAGCACAATGGCGTGCAATGGCTGGACTGTCGCAGCCTGCGCTAGCCGCTACTTGCCAATGAACCGGCCACCGCCCTGGTGTGCCGGTATCATCCGGTAGCGCTTTGCTCCACGACCTTTCCTCGATCCGCCGGCCCACCGCGCTAGTCTTCAACGACGGTCAGCGGTCAAAGGAGTGACTCCCATGTACAGCACCCTCGAACAGGTCTTTGGTTATCCAGGCTTTCGCCCGGGCCAGGAGGCCACCATCAGCGCGGTGCTGGCCGGGCGCTCGGCGGCGGCGATCTTTCCCACCGGTTCCGGCAAGTCCCTGTGCTACCAGCTGCCGGCCCTGCTGCTGCCGCACCTGACCCTAGTGGTGTCGCCGCTGCTGGCCTTGATGCAGGACCAGCTGGCCTTTCTCCAGCGCCATGGCATCGCCGCGGCGAGCATCGATTCGGCCCAGGGTCGCGATGAGGCCAACCAGGTAATGGCCCGCGCCCGCTCCGGGGAACTGAAGATCCTGATGATCTCGGTGGAACGCCTGAAGAACGAACGCTTTCGCAACTTCCTGCAGCAGGTGCCCATCTCCTTGCTGGTGGTGGATGAGGCCCACTGCATTTCCGAGTGGGGGCACAACTTCCGGCCCGACTACCTGAAGCTGCCGGACTACCAGCGCCAGTTCAATATCCCCCAGGCCCTGCTGTTGACCGCCACGGCCACTCCCCAGGTGATCGCCGACATGCAGGCGCGCTTCGCCATCGCCGCCACCGATGTGGTGACCACCGGTTTCTATCGACCCAACCTCAACCTGCTGGTGGAGCCGGTCGCCGGGATCGACAAGCGCCGGCGGCTGGTGCAGTGGTTGGGCGAGCGGAATGGGCAGCCGAGCATCGTCTACGTGACCTTGCAGAAGACCGCCGAGCAGGTCGCCGAGTACCTGGGCCAGCAGGGCATTGCCGCCCAGGCCTACCACGCCGGTTTGCCCCATGAGCAGCGTGAGGCGATCCAGCGCCGCTTCATGCAGGGACACAGCCAGTGCATCGTCGCCACCATCGCCTTCGGCATGGGCATCGACAAGAGCGATATCCGCAACGCCGTGCATTTCGACCTGCCCAAGTCCATCGAGAACTACAGCCAGGAAATCGGCCGCGCCGGGCGCGATGGGCAACCCTCGGACTGCCTGGTGCTGGCCAACCGCGACAGTCTCAACGTGCTGGAGAACTTCGTTTATGGCGATACCCCGGAGCTGAGCGGGATCCGTTGCGTGCTCGATGAGTTGCTGGCCGCAGCGCCCACCGGGCAGTGGGAACTGTTGCTGGGCCCCTTGGCGGACCAGAGCAACATTCGCCAGTTGCCGCTCAAGACCCTGCTGGTGCAACTGGAACTGCGCGGACTGATCGCTCCGCGCTATGCCTATTTCGCCGAATACCGCTTCAAGTTGCTGCTGGAGCCGGCTGATCTGCTGGGGCGTTTCGAAGGTGAACGGCGGGACTTCGTCGAGGCCATCCTGCACACCTCCAGCCGCGCCCGGACCTGGGCCACGGTGGATTTCGACGCACTCTACGACCACTGCCAGGCACCGCGCCAACGGGTGGTCAAGGCCCTGGACTACTTCCAGGAAAAAGGCTGGGTGGAGTTGGAAAGCAAGCAGATGACCGAAGTCTACAGCCTGCTGCAGGGCGACTTCGATGCGCCGGCGCTAAGTGCCGAGCTGCACGCCTACTTCACCCGCCATGAGGCTGGCGAGATCGCGCGGATCCACGCCATGCTCGACCTGTTCGCCAGCGAGCAGTGCCTGGGGCATCGGTTGGCGGAGTATTTCGGTGACCAGCAGGCTCCTCGGCAGTGTGGGCATTGTTCGGTGTGCCGGGGCCAGGTGGCGCGCTTGCCCGAGCCACCCGAGCTGCCTGCGCTTGTGGATAAGAACTTCGCCGGCTTGTGTGGCGACTTTATCCACAGGCACCAGCAGCACACCGGGGTTCTTCCCGGGGCGGAGCGCCTGACGCGTTTTCTCTGTGGCATCAGCGTGCCGTTGTTCACCAAGCTCAAGGTCCGTGGTATCCCGGGGTTCGCCGCGTTGGAGGACTACCCCTACGCCGAGGTACGGCAATGGTGCGAGAGCCATTTGCCGGCCTGAAGCCAACTGCCTTGTTCCTTATGGCGATCCATCTGCTGAATGTTGGGCATCACAGGAATAAATTTCAAAAATGATGCTCGCCTGACTATGGTGGTGCCTGAGCCAGGATCACCTACAGGAAGGAGAGCCGCCATGAGCCAGACAGCATTCGATATTCAGCGCGCCGCGGTGATTGGCGCCGGCACCATGGGCCGTGGCATCGCCATGTGCCTGGCCAATGCCGGTCTGCCGGTACTGTGGCTGGACAAGGATCCGCAGATGCTCCAGCAGGCGCTGGCGGCGGTGGCCCAGACCTATGCCCACAATGTGCGCCAGGGTCGTATCGAGCAGGCCGAAGCCGACGCGCGGCTGGCACGGATCGGCATTGCCGAAGGTTATCCACAGCTGGCCGAGGTGGACCTGGTGATCGAGGCGGTGTACGAGAACCTCGAGCTCAAGCAGCAGATCTTTCGCCAGCTGGACGCCGCCCTCAAGCCATCGGCGATCCTGGCCAGCAACACTTCGGCGCTGGATATCGACGCCATTGCCGCTGTCACCCAACGGGCGCCCCAGGTGTTGGGAATGCACTTCTTCAGCCCGGCGCACATCATGAAGCTGCTGGAGGTGGTACGCGCGGCCAGGACGGCACCGACGGTGCTGGATGCGGCCCTGGCCCTGGGCCAGCGCATGGGCAAGGTCAGCGTGGTGGCTGGCAACTGTTTCGGGTTCATCGGCAACCGCATGCTCAACACCTATGTCCTCGAGGCCCGCAAGATGCTCCTGGAAGGGGCCTTTCCCTATCAGGTGGACGGCGCCTTGCAGGGATTCGGTTTTGCCATGGGGCCGTTTCGCATGTACGACGTGGTGGGCATCGACCTGGGTTGGCGTGCCCGGCAACTGGCCGGTGCCGGGCAGGACGCGCCGCAGGTCCAGGTCGACAATCGCCTGTGCGAACTGGGCCGTTTCGGTCAGAAAAGCGGCGATGGTTATTACCACTACGAGCCCGGTAGCCGCCAGGCCGAACACGACCCGCAAGTGGATGCGCTGGTGCTGCAGGTCAGTGAGGGCCTGGGTTACCAGCGGCGGGACATCGGCCCCGAGGAGATCCTCGAGCGCTGCCTGCTGGCACTGGTCAACGAGGGGGCGAAGATCCTCCAGGAAGGCATTGCCGGCTCGGCCCATGACATCGACCTGGTCTATCTCAACGGTTATGGCTTTCCCAAGGAGTGGGGCGGACCGATGAGCTGGGCCGATAACCAGGGCCTGGAGCCGATCCGGCGCCAGTTGCTGCGCCTGGAAGCCGAGCATGGTGCCCATTGGCGGCCGGCGCAGTTGATCGAGGATCTGGCTGGTGCAGGAAAAGGGTTTGCCCAGGCTTAGTCGCCTGGGGTGAAATGCCCGGCGACCAATCGCTCAACCCATGGGAGACCGTCCTGATGTCCGAGCCTGTGCCACAACGCAGCGACTACCGCCATTTCCAGCCGATCACCACCCGCTGGCACGACAATGATGTCTACGGCCACGTGAACAACGTCACCTACTACAGCTTCTTCGACACGGCGGTGAATACCTACCTGATCGAGCAGGGTGGCCTGGATATCCACGATGGTGAGGTGGTGGGGTTCGTGGTCAGCTCGGCTTGCGACTACTTCGCGTCCGTCGCCTATCCCGAACGTATCGAGGTCGGCCTGCGGGTCGGCAAGCTGGGCAACAGCTCGGTGCAATACGAGCTGGCGGTATTCAAGCTGGGGGAGGGGGAGCCGTGCGCGGCGGGGCGTTTCGTCCATGTGTTCGTGGATCGGGCGTCGAACCTTCCGGTGCCGATTCCAGCGGTCCTGCGCGCAGCCCTGGAACAGCTGCTGGTGGCCTGAGTCTCGAAACCTGATTGCACTGCGGGACCCGTAGCCGCTGCCGCAGGCTGGGATCGGCGCCGCAGCAGAGGCCTGGCCTTCCTCGGGGTCAGCACTGCAGCCCCTGGTCTGGCGAGGCCCTTGGCCTCGCGCCCAGTGAGCGGTAGCGGCTACGAGGTACCGGGTCGATCAGTCGTGATGACGATGCTTGCGGTGGCCATAGGCATGGCCACGGCCACGGTGGCCGTCGCGGTAGTAGCGGCGGTCGCGATCGCGGCGGTATTCGCGATCTTCCCGGGCGCTTTCGTTACCCATGTAGTTACCCAGTGCGCCGCCGGCACCACCGCCGGCCGCCGCACCGATCAGGCTGCCGGTGTTGCCGCCCATGCTGCGGCCCACGACGTTGCCGCCAGCCGCACCCAAGGCGCCACCGATGGCTGCCTGGCCACGGCTGCGTTTGTCGGCGCCGACCGCGCTGCCGCCCGCACCGCCGATGGCCGCGCCAATGGCCGAACCGGTATTGCCGCCCAGCTGCTGGCCGACCACCGAGCCTAGAACCCCGCCCAATGCGCCGCCCACACCTGCTTCAGTGGTGCCACCGGCAGAGGCGACGCCGCTGACCAGGCCAAGGGACAACAAGAGAATCGAGGAGAACTTCATACATGAGCCTCAAAGGGATGACGGCGCGATCCTGAGGCTGTACCGCGAGGCTTACAAACGAAATCCGACGAATAGCACGAGTTGTACACAATCGCGTAACTTATTGTTTTTAATGGGGAACTTAAGTGATTTTCGCAGGTCTACGGTTACTTGACGAAGGCCGCTCCCTGCATGCAGGGGCGGCCTTTTTCGTGCCTGGGGCAACGCTGTTGCAAGCGCAGTGGATCAGGCCGAGCGGGCCATGATCAGGCCGTTGTCACTGGCAGCTTCCAGGCGGATGGCGATGAACTTGGAGGTCGGGGTGTGGCTGCCGTCGCCGGTGCTTTCCAGCGGCACCAGCGGATTCACCTCCGGGTAGTAGGCCGCGGCCTGGCCGGCCGGGATATCGAAGGCCAGCAGGGTGAAACCCTTGACCCGCCGTTCGCGGCCATCGTTCCACAACGACACGATGTCGGCTTTCTGCCCCGGCTTGAAACCCAGGCGGATGATGTCCGCTTCGTTGGCGAACAGCACGTCGCGCTGACCCTTGACCCCACGGTAGCGGTCATCGAGGCCGTAGATGGTGGTGTTGTACTGGTCGTGGGACCGCATCGATTGCAGGATCAGGTCCGGCAACTGGCCACTGGCCCGGGTGCGTTCGTCGATCAGGTCCCTGGGCAGCAGGTTGGCGCGGAAGTTGGCGCGCCCCGAGGAGGTGTTCCACTGGCGGGCGCCGGCGGCGTTGCCCAGGTAGAAGCCGCCTGGGTGCTTGAGCCGCTCGTTGAATTCCTTGAAGCCCGGGATGGTGTCGGCGATCAGGTCGCGGATGCGCCCGTAGTCGGCTGCCAGCCAGCTCCAGTCCACCGGGCGGTTGCCCAGGGTGGCCGAAGCGATGCCGGCGAGGATCCAGGGTTCGGAACGCATGTGCACCGACAGCGGCTGCAACTGGCCGTTGGAGGCGTGGACCATGCTGAAGGAGTCTTCCACGGTCACCGCTTGCGGGCCGCCGGCCTGCAGGTCGATGTCGGTGCGGCCCAGGCACGGCAGGATCAGCGCATCCTTGCCGTGGGCCAGGTGGCTGCGATTGAGCTTGGTGCTGATCTGCACGGTGAGGTCGCAGTTGCGCAGGGCCTGGAACGTCCGCTCGCTGTCCGGAGTGGCCTGGGCGAAGTTGCCCCCAAGGCCGATGAATACCTTGGAGCGGCCTTCGAGCATGGCGTGGATCGCCTCGACCACGTTATGGCCATTGTCCCTGGGCACCTTGAACTGGAAACGCCGCTCCAGGGAATCGAGGAAGGCCACCGGCGGCCGCTCGTTGATGCCCATGGTGCGGTCGCCCTGGACGTTACTGTGGCCGCGGACCGGGCACAGGCCGGCGCCTGGCCTGCCGACGTTGCCGCGCAGCAGCATCAGGTTGGCGATTTCCTGGATGGTCGCCACCGAATGGCGATGCTGGGTAATGCCCATGGCCCAGCACATGATGACGTTCTTGCCCTTGGCGTACATGCGCGCCGCCTGCTCGATCTCCACCAGGGTCAGGCCCGACTGCTCGACGATCTGCTCCCACGGGGTGTCATCGATGGTGCCCAGGTATTCCAGCACCTGGGCGGTGTGGGTGTTGAGGAAGTCGTGGTCGAACACGGCCGCGGTCCCGGCCTTTTGCGCATCGCGTTCCCATTGCAGGAGGAACTTGGCCATGCCGCGCAGCAACGCCATGTCGCCACCCAGGGCCGGGCGGAAGTACGCGGTGTTGGTCGGACGGTTGCCGTTGGTGAGCATCTCCAGGGGGTTCTGCGGGTGCTGGAAGCGTTCCAGGCCGCGCTCTTTCAGCGGGTTCACGCACACTACCTGGGCGCCGCGCTTCACCGCCTCGCGCAGGGGCTCGAGCATCCGCGGATGGTTGGTGCCGGGGTTCTGGCCCCAGACGAAGATCGCGTCCGAGTGCTCGAAGTCGTCGAAGGTCACCGTGCCCTTGCCCACCCCGACGCTCTGCGCCAGGGCCACGCCACTGGCTTCGTGGCACATGTTCGAACAGTCGGGGAAGTTGTTGGTGCCGTAGGCCCGCACGAACAGCTGGTAGAGATAGGCCGCCTCGTTGCTGGCCCGGCCCGAGGTGTAGAACTCGGCCATGTCCGGGCTCGGCAGGTTCAGCAGGTGCCGGGCGATCAGGCTGAAGGCGTCTTCCCAACTGATGGGACGATAGCGGTCGGTCTCGGCGTCGTAGCTCATCGGCTCGGTCAACCGGCCCTGGTACTCGAGCCAGTAGTCGCTCTGTTCCAACAGGGAGCTGACGCTGTGCTTGGCGAAGAAGGCGCCGTCCACCCGGCGTTTGGTGGCTTCCCAGTTCACTGCCTTGGCGCCGTTTTCGCAGAACTTGACCATGCCGCTTTCCGGCGAGTCGCCCCAGGCGCAGCCCGGGCAGTCGAAGCCGCCGTTCTGGTTGGTCTTGAGCATCATGCGGATGTTCTTCAGGGCGTTGTCGCTGGTCAGCCAGGCCTGGGCCACGCTGATCAGGGCGCCCCAACCGCCGGCCGGTCCCTTGTAGGGCTTGTAGCGGGCCACGGGTTTCTGGTCGGCTTGGTTATGTGTACTCACGGGCGACTCTCCATCGCGGGGCTGTCGGGCCGCAGTGCGCTGCGATGCGGCAGGTGGACAAGGTAGTGACGGTGATGACGCGGCCCTTGCCGGGTGTGGCGCAAGCTCGAGAAGCGAGCATGGGGGCGGGCCTCGCAGGAGCTGGCGCTGCGCAGGGCGGGCGTTTGGCGTTCATCGGGGGATCAGCGGCGTACTGGTGGCCAAGCCTAAGCGCGGCATTGTGTTGCGTCTAATTGCTAGTACTGATCCTTTGATAGATGGCGTCGATCAAAGACCGTCGAGGAGTTTGCGGTAGAGGGCGAAGCAGGCCTCGGCCAGGGCCGAGCGTGGCGCGCTGCGGCGCATGATCAAGCCCAGGCGGGCCAGGGTCTGGGCATCTTCTATCGGCTGCAGGCGCAGGTGTTCGGTCATGGCTTCCAGGCCGCTGTCCAGGGGCATCACCGCACAGCACAGGCCGCCGTGGACCATCTGCACCAGCTGATGGACGGCATCGGTCTGCAGGACGGGGCGAGGGTGCAGTCCGCGGATATGGAAGTTGTGATCGATGGACTGGCGAAAATGCATGCCGCTGGTCAGCAGGCCCAGGGGCAATTCGGTCAGCGCCTCCCAGCTCAGCGGTTGCTCGCCGAAGCTGAAATGCCGTTGGTCGTACAGCAGCCCCATATGCGTCTGGGCCAGGGTCAGGGAGTCGAAGTGCTCGCCGTCCAGGCGTTCCAGGTAGGACACCCCGAGGTCCAGGCGATTGCTCGCCAACTGCTCGAGAATCTGTTCCGAGCTCAGGGACGAGAGTTCGAAGCGCAAGTGCGGGTGTTCGGCGTGCAGGCGCTGCATCAGTGGCTGCGGGTCGAAGCTCGACAACGGGACCACTCCCAGGCGCAGGGTGCCCACCAGGTTGCCGCGGCAGGCAGCGGCTTCGGCCAGCAGCCCGTCATAGGCGGTGAGCACGGTGCGGGCCCAGGCCAGGACGCGCTCGCCGGGTGCGGTGAAACCTTCGAAACGCTGGCCACGGTTGACCAGCGGCAGCTCGAGCTCTTCCTCGAGGTTGCGCAGGCGCATCGACAGGGTCGGCTGGGTGATATGGCAGCGCGCGGCGGCCTGGCCGAAGTGGCGGGTTTCGTCCAGGGCGATGAGGAATTTCAGCTGCTTGATGTCCATCTTCGCTCCGGTGCGACAAAAGGCCGGGATTCTACCGTGCCGGCGCGGCCTTGGTCAGTGGTCGGCCGGGAACCTCGATCGGCCGGGCTGGTCTAGTCTTTCGCATCTGGATCTATCAACCAAGGAGTGTGCGACATGAGCATTTTCAGCTTTGTGAAGGAAGCGGGCGAGAAACTGATCGACCTGCTGACCCCCGGTAACGCCAACGCCAGTGAGCAGCTCAAGGAGCACATCGCCAAGGTCGGCCTGGGCAACCCCAACGTCCAGGCGACGGTGGAAGGCGACAAGGTCATCGTCAAGGGCGAAGTGGCGAGCCAGGAAGAGAAGGAAAAGATCCTCCTGGCCCTGGGCAACATCGCCGGTGTCGGCAGTGTCGAGGACCAGATCACCGTCAGCGGCCCGGTCGCGGTTACGGCGGTCTTCGTCACCGTGAAGAAGGGCGATACCCTGAGCGCCATCGCCAAGGCGCAATACGGCGATGCCAACAAGTACAACAAGATCTTCGAGGCCAACAAGCCCTTGTTGTCCCATCCGGACAAGATCTATCCGGGCCAGGTCCTGCGCATTCCCGAGTGAGCCGATAGCCCGGGTTGCCAACAGGCTCGCATGGATGCGGGCCTGTTACTCGGCCAACCCGTCGAGCAACTCCCGATAATCCCCTACCGCGGCGAATTCCGCCGTGTCCTTCGGTCCCTTGCGGCTGTCCGGCTGGCTGACCGCGAGCAATTGCGCGACCCCGAAGTCCCGGGCGGTGCGCAGGATCGGCAAGGTGTCGTCGATGAACAGGCTGCGGGTCGGATCGAAGCGGATATCGGCCTGCAGGGCTTCCCAGAATTGCGGGTCCTCCTTGGGAAAACCGTAGTCGTGGGAGCTGATCAGGCGTTCGAAGTAGGGCGCCAGCTCGATCCGCTCCAGCTTCAACGACAGGGAGTCGCGGTGGGCGTTGGTGATCAGGATCACCCGCTTGCCGGCGCGTCCCAGTGCTGCGAGGAAGGTGTCGGCGTCCGGACGCAGGGCGATCAGGTGGGCGGTCTCCAGCTTCAGCTCGCGTACCGGCAGCTTCAGTTCGGTGCTCCAGAAGTCCAGGCAATACCACTGCAACCGACCGGCGTTACGCTCGAACAGCGGGCGCAGTTCCAGCTCCGCCATGGCCCGGCTCACCCCGTGCAGCTCGGCATAGCGCTGGGGCAGGTGCTCCAGCCAGAAATGGTTGTCGTAGTGCAGATCCAGCAAGGTACCGTCCATGTCCAGCAGGACGGTATCGATATCGCGCCAGGGCATCAGGGCCATTGACTACTTCTCCAATGGAAAACGGTCGACCGGCAGGGCCGACGAAGCGGGAGGGGCCAAGGCCATGTACCCGGCGTAAAAAAACGCCCCCGGCAGGGGCGATCACATGCAGTAAACAATAGGTCTCGCAGCGCCTGCGCGCCGCCGCAATCTGCAACCCAGTCACTTTCAAACAGGCTGTATAGTAACCCGCTATCGCCAAGGAGCCCGCCATGCGTCAGAAACCCACCGTACTTGCCCGAGAGATCGTCGCTTCCAGTCGCCTGTTCTGTGTCGAACAGTTGCAACTGCGGTTCGCCAATGGTGCCGAACGTACCTACGAGCGGTTGGTGGGGCGGGGCGCGGGTTATGGTGCGGTGATGGTCGTGGCGATGCTCGATGCCGAGCACGCGGTGCTGGTGGAGGAATACTGTGGCGGCACCGATGCCTACGAGCTGTCCCTGCCCAAGGGCCTGATCGAGCCTGGCGAGGACGTGCTGGCGGCGGCCGAGCGTGAGCTCAAGGAGGAAGCCGGCTTCGGGGCGCGGCAGCTGGAGCACCTGACCGAGCTGTCGTTGTCCCCGGGCTACATGAGCCAGAAGATCCAGGTGGTGCTGGCCACCGACCTGTACGAAGAGCGCCTGGAGGGCGATGAGCCCGAGCCGATGCGGGTCGACAAGGTCAACCTGCGAGAGTTGTCCGGCCTGGCGCAGAATCCCCAGTTCAGCGAAGGCCGGGCCCTGGCCGCGTTGTACCTGGCCCGCGACCTGCTGAGCCAGCGCGGGGTCTTTCAAGCATGAGTGAGATACCGATGACGCTTCCCCATCCTTTCCTGGCTCCGGTAATGGAGTTGGCGCTGCGTGCCGGCGACGCCATCCTGCCGTTCTGGCGCGCCGATGTGGCGGTCGAGCACAAGGCCGACGATTCCCCGGTGACGGCGGCCGACCTGGCCGCGCACCACCTGATCGTCGCCGGTCTCAAGGCCTTGGCCCCGGACATCCCGGTGCTGTCCGAGGAAGACGCCGACATTCCCCAGGCGACCCGGGCCAGCTGGCAGCGCTGGTGGCTGGTGGACCCGCTGGACGGCACCAAGGAGTTCATTGCCGGTAGCGAAGAGTTCACCGTCAACATCGCCCTGATCGAGCAGGGGCGCGTGGTGTTCGGCGTGGTGGCGATGCCCACCAATGGCCGTTGCTACCTGGGTGGCGCCGGCCTGGGTGCCTGGCGTGCCGAGCGTGGCCAGGCGCTGCAGGCGATCGCCGTACGTGAGCAGCCGGTGGGCCAGGCCTTCACCGTGGTGGCCAGCCGGCGCCATTCGAGCCCGGCGCAAGAACGCCTGCTCGGTGGCTTGAGCGCTACCCTGGGTGAGCTGCAACTGGCCAACATCGGCAGCTCGTTGAAGTTCTGCCTGCTGGCCGAAGGGACGGCGGATTGTTATCCACGGCTGGCGCCCACGTCGCAATGGGACACGGCGGCGGCCCAGGGCGTGCTCGAAGGCGCCGGGGGCGAGGTGCTGGATCTTGCCGGCGCGCCGTTCTGTTATCCGCCTCGGGAATCGCTGCTCAACGATTTCTTCGTGGCATTGCCCGCCAAGGCCCCTTGGCGGGCCAGGCTGCTGGAACTCTGTGGCACCCAGGACGGGCAGCGCTGATGCCACAGCCGAGCCCCGGGTAAAGTCCCGGGGCAGGCTGATTTCAGCGGTGCAGCACGTACTGGCCGGCGAACAGCACCGCGTCTTCTTCGCTGCCGGCATTCACCACCTTGGTGTGCAGGGTCAGGCGTGCCCGACCGTAGCGCTGGTACATCGACAGGAATTTCTTCCAGACCTTGTCCTCGGGGGCCGCGCATATCGCCTGGGCGTCACCGGTGACCGGCAGTGGGTAGCTGATCTGCCCCTCCTGGATGACGATGTGCCCATCCTCGATTCCCTCCTCCCGCAGCCGCAGGTGCAGCCAGCCCCAGCCAGCCAGTACCGCGCCGCAATAGAGGCTGCCACCGAACATGGTGCTCTTGTGGTTCACGTTGGCTTCCAGGGGCAATTGCAGGCGTAGTTGCTGCGCCTGCCAGTCGAGCACCTTCAGGCCCATTTCCCGAGTCAGGGGAATGTCATGGTGGAGGATGGATTCCAGGTATCGACTGTCGCGGTTCATGCATGGGCCTCGGGGTCGGGAGTTGGCTGGGAGTGGTTCATTCCGATTCGTCGCCGGGTTGTCCGGCGCCGCTGTCTGCGAAGTTCAGGCCGTGCTTGCGCAGCTTGTCGTGCAGGGTCTTGCGCGGGATGCCCAAGGCCTCGGCGAGACTGCGCAGCGAGCTGTGGGGCTGGGACATTTCGGCGGCGATCAGCGATTTCTCGAAATGCTCGACCTGTTCGCTCAGGCCGCCGCTGATCAGCGGTGCGGTCGCGGCCGCGGCCTGTCCCGGATCGCCGTTGTCCAGGGCCAATTCCAGGCCCAGGGCGAAGCGCTCGGCGACGTTCTGCAATTCGCGCACGTTGCCCGGCCAGGCGTGGCGCAACAGCAGGGCCCGATGTCCGGGTTGCAACTCCTGGGCCGGCAGGCCGTGGCGGCTGCTGGCTTCATCGGCAAAGTGCTGGAACAGCATCAGCACATCCTCGCCGCGCTCGCGCAGTGGCGGAATCCGCAGTGGCGCCACGTTCAGGCGGTAGTAGAGGTCGGCGCGAAAACGCCCCTGGTCCGCCGCCTGGCGCAGGTCTTCCTTGGTCGCGGCGATGATGCGGATATCCAGCGGGATCAGTTGGTTGCCGCCCAGGCGCTCCACCACTCGCTCCTGGAGCAGGCGCAGCAGCTTGACCTGGACATCCAGGCTCATGCTTTCGATTTCATCGAGGAACAGCGTGCCGCCATTGGCGAACTCGAACTTGCCGATGCGCCGCTTCTGCGCGCCGGTGAAAGCTCCAGGTTCGTGGCCGAACAGCTCGCTCTCCACCACCGACTCCGCCAGGGCCCCGGCGTTGATCGCGACGAACGGTCCGTTACGTCTTCCTGACAGATCGTGCAGGGCCCGGGCCACCACCTCCTTGCCGGCCCCGGTTTCGCCGAGGATCAGCACATCGGCGCGGGTCGCCGCCAGGGCGCCGATCTGCTGGCGCAGGCGCAGGATGGAAGCCGACTGTCCCACCAGCCTGGCGCTCAGTTCCTGGCGATCGCTCAGGGCCAGGCGCAGGCTGCGGTTGTCCAGCACCAGGCGGCGCCAGGCCAGGGCGCGGCGCACGCTGTCCAGCAGGGCATCGCTGGCGAAGGGTTTTTCCAGGAAGTCGTAGGCCCCGGCGCGCATCGCCTGTACCGCCAGGGGCACGTCGCCATGGCCGGTGATCAGCAGCACTGGCAGTTCCGGGTCCTGGGCATGCAACTGGCTCAGCAGTTCCATGCCGTCAATGCCGGGCATGCGGATGTCACTGACCACCACCCCCGGCCAATCCCGTTCCAGGCGCTCGGCCAGGCCCTGGGCCTCGCCCAGGGACAAGACCTTGAGCCCGGCCAGGTCCAGGGTCTGGCTCAAGGCCTGGCGCAGGTGCGGGTCGTCGTCGATCAACACCACTTGCAACTGGGGGTCGAGGCTGTCGGGACGGGTCATCGGTGGCTTTCCAGATCGTGTCGTGGCCGGCCATGCCAGGCCGGTCCATGGATTATCGGCTTGCGGGCTGCGCCGTGTCTCATACTCCGCGATCCTCGGACGGCTGCGGGCTGACGCCCGGAGCCCCGGCACGCAGGCGCAGGGTGATCAGCGCACCGCCTTCGCGGTGGTTGGCGAACGACAGCTCGCCGCCGAAGGCCCGCATCAGGGTGTCGCAGATCGCCAGTCCGAGCCCCAGGCCCTGGGTGCGCGTCTTGGTGGTGTAGAACGGTTCGCCAGCACGGCCCAGGGCTTCCATGCAGAAGCCCGGGCCGTTATCGCGAATGTACAGGTTGACGGCCGTGGCGGTGGATTCGGCACTCAGCCACAGTTTGCGCGGCGGGCCTTTTTCGGTGAGGGCATCCAGGGCGTTGGCCAGCAGGTTGCCCAGCACCTGGCGCAGGCGGGTTTCCCCGGCTTGGACCCACAGGGTAGCGGCCGGCAGGTCGCGGATCAGCTCCACATCCATGGCCCGGCGCCGCTTGGCCAGCAGGGCCAGGGCATCGTCCAGGGCCGGCTGCAGGGCGACGCTCTCCGGTGCGTGGTGATCGCGCCGGGCAAAGGCCCGCAGGTGGGTGATGATCGAGGCCATGCGCCCGGTCAGTTCGCTGATCAGCTTGAGGTTGCCCCGGGCGTCGTCGGTGCGTTGATGGTCCAGCAGCACCTCGGCGTTCTCCGCGTAGCTGCGGATCGCCGCCAGGGGCTGGTTGAGTTCGTGGCTGATACTGGCGGACATGGTGCCCAGTGCCGAGAGCTTGCCGGCCTGGACCAGATCGTCCTGGGCGCGCACCAGATCCTGCTGGGCGTTCTCACGCTCCAGCACTTCCTGTTTCAGGCGTCGGTTGAGGTTTTCCAGGTCGCTGGTGCGTTCGGCCACGCGCATCTCCAGCTCGCGCCGCGCCTTGCCTTCGAAAGCGATCCGTTCCAGGTAGTGCCGACGCCGCTGCATCATCAGCCCGAGCAGCAGCATCAGCACCAGCAGCGCGGCGGCGCCCACCGCCACCACGGTTCGTACTGGACGGTCGATGAGCGTGCGCGGGGCGAGGATGCTGACGCTCCAGCCGGTCTCCTCGATCTGTTGGGTCTGGGTCAGCCAGGCATCGGGATTGAGGTTCAGTGGGCGTGGGTCGCGGGTCGGGTAGGGCTGGATGGCGATGATCGCCTGGTGTTCCTGCTCGCTCAGGGTCCGGGTCGCGCGAAAGCGCCATTCCTGGCGCGAGGTCAGGATCACCACGCCATTGTGGTCGGTCACCAGCAACTGCTCCGGGGTCTTGCCCCAAAGTCTCTCGGTGTGGTCCAGGTCCACCTTGACCACCAGCACGCCGAGCATGCGCTCGCCGTCGCGCACCGCGGCGGCGAAGAAATAGCCACGTTTGGCCGAGGTAGTGCCCAGGCCGAAGAAGCGCCCCAGGCGCCCGGCCATGGCTTCGCTGAAATAGGGGCGGAAGGCGAAGTTGCGCCCGACGAAGCTGTCGTGCTTGTCCCAGTTGGAGGCCGCCAGGGTATTGCCGCTGGTGTCCATCAGGTACATGACCTCGGCACCGGTCTGGGCGCTGATGTTCCTCAGCAGGCGGTTGGCGTTGCCTTGGGTCACGCCATCGTCCGGGGCGCCCAGTACCGCCCGTAGTGCGGGCAGGTCGCCGAGGATCTGCGGCAGCACCTCGTAGCGATGCAGGGTGCCCAGCAGGTTGGCCACGTACAGGTCCAGGGTCTGGCGATTCTGCCCAGCCAGCTCATTGCGGTAGTAGCGTTCCGCCAGGTGCTGCAGCGGCCACAGCAGTGGAGCCAGGCACAGCGCCAGCAGGGCCAGGCTGCGCCAGCGGGGACGACGGGGAAGGGGTGGGGTCATGGGAACGGCGCCTGTGGTTACAGGCGCATTATGCCTAGCCCTGCTCGGCAAGACACTCGCGCAATGCGGTGTGCCAGTCCGGCTGGATCACGCCCCACTCCCGCTCCAGGCGGCTGCAGTCCAGGCGCGAGTTCAGCGGTCGTGGTGCCGGGGTCGGGTAGGCGCTGGAGGGAATGGCCTCTAGTACCGCGCAAGGCTTGTCCATGGCCAACAACTGCTCGCCGATGGCCTGGGCAAAGCCGAACCAGGACGTCTCGCCATGGGCGGTCAGGTGGTAGGTGCCCCAGGCTCCGGGGTTTCCTGCCTGCCAGCGTTCGATCAGGGCCCGGGTGCTATTGGCGATGGTGCCGGCCCAGGTCGGGGCGCCGACCTGGTCGGCTACCACGCGCAGTTCCGGGCGCTCCTGCAACAGGCGCTGCATGGTCAGCAGGAAGTTCTTGCCATGGCTGGAATAGACCCAGCTGGTACGCAGGATCAGGTGCTGGCCCTGCACCAGGTTGATGGCCCGTTCGCCGGCCAGCTTGCTCTGGCCATAGACGCTCAGCGGATGGGGCTCGTCTTCCTCGACGTAGGGGCTGTCCTTGCTGCCGTCGAACACATAGTCGGTGGAATAGTGGATCAACGGGATGCCCAGCTCGAAGGCCTCCTGGGCGAAGATCCCGGGCGCGGTGGCGTTGATCGCGTAGGCCAGTTCCGCCTCGCTTTCGGCCTGGTCGACCGCGGTGTGGGCGGCGGCGTTGATGATCAGGTCGGGGCGCAGCGTACGCACCTGCTGGCGGATCTGCTCCGGATGGCTCAGGTCCAGCTGGTCGCGACCCAGGACCAGCAGTTCGCCCAGGTCGCCCAGGCGCTTCTGCAGTTCGCGGGAAACCTGGCCGTGCTGGCCGCTGATGAGGATCTTCAGTGAAGTGTTCATGGGAACAGGTCGGCCTCAGTCAACAGGCTTCCTGCCTGGTCCTTGGCGGAGAGTTGCGGGGGCTCGCTGAGCTCCCAGTCGATGGCCAGCGTCGGATCATCCCAGCGGATGCTGCGCTCTGCCGATGGCGTGTAATAGTCGGTGGTCTTGTAGAGGAACTCGGCGCAATCGCTTAGCACCACGAAACCATGGGCGAAGCCCTCGGGTACCCACATCTGGCGATGATTGGCCGCCGATAGGCGTACTGCCACCCACTGGCCGAAGTGTGGTGAGCTGCGACGGATATCGACGGCGACGTCGAGCACTTCGCCCTGGGTCACGCGCACCAGTTTGCCCTGGGTGTTCTGCAACTGGTAATGCAGGCCGCGCAGCACGCCCTTCTGCGAGCGCGAGTGGTTGTCCTGGACGAACTGCACATCGACCCCCGTCGCTTCGGCGAAGACCTTGGCATTGAAGCTTTCGTAGAAGAAACCACGTTCGTCGCCGAACACCTTGGGCTCGATGATCAGCACGCCGGGCAGTTCGGTGGCAATGACCTTCATTGGTTTTCTCCAGCCAGGGTGAACAGGTACTGGCCGTAGCCGGTCTTGCCGAAATAGGCCGCGCGCTCGAGCAGATGCTCGCGGCTGATCCAGCGGTTTTCGTAGGCGATCTCTTCCAGGCAGGCGACCTTCAGGCCCTGGCGGTGCTCGATGGTCTGCACGTATTGCGAGGCTTCCAGCAGGCTGTCGTGGGTACCTGTATCGAGCCAGGCGAACCCACGGCCGAAGCGCTCCACATGCAGGTCGCCGCGCTTGAGATAGGCGTTGTTGACGTCGGTGATCTCCAGCTCGCCCCGTGGCGAAGGCTTGACCTGCTTGGCGATCTGCACCACGTCGTTGTCATAGAAGTACAGGCCGGTGACGGCATAGCTGGACTTGGGTTTCTTGGGCTTTTCCTCGATGGACAGGGCCCGCCCTTCTTTGTCGAAGTCGATGACTCCGAATCGCTCGGGGTCCTTGACCCAGTAACCGAACACCGTGGCGCCGCTGGAGCGCTTGGCGGCCGCGCGCAATTGCTCGCCGAAATACTGGCCGTGGAAGATGTTGTCGCCCAGGATCAGGCACACCGGGTCATCGCCGATGAACTGCTCGCCGATCAGGAAGGCCTGAGCCAGGCCGTCTGGCGAAGGCTGCTCGGCGTAGCTGAAGCGCACGCCGAACTGGCTGCCGTCGCCCAGCAGGTTGCGGTACTGAGGCAGGTCCTGGGGGGTGGAGATGATCAGGATGTCCTGGATGCCAGCCAGCATCAGCACCGAGATCGGGTAGTAGATCATCGGCTTGTCATAGATCGGCAGCAGTTGCTTGGAAACGCCGAGGGTTATGGGATGCAGGCGGGTGCCGGACCCGCCTGCCAATACGATGCCCTTGATCATGCAATCAGATCCTTGATGTCGGTGGAGCCCAGGCGTTCGCCCTGGTAGCTGCCGTCTTGTACCCGACGGCACCATTCGAGGTTTTCCAGGTACCACTGGACGGTCTTGCGCAGCCCGCTGGTAAAGGTCTCCTCGGGCACCCAGCCCAGTTCGCGTTCGATCTTGCCGGCGTCGATGGCATAGCGCAGATCGTGACCGGGACGGTCCTGGACGAAGGTGATCAGGTCGGCGTAGTGGGCCACGCCCTCGGGTTTGTGTGGGGCCAGCTCTTCCAGCAGGCTGCAGATGCCGCGCACCACGTCGATGTTCTTCTGTTCGTTATGGCCGCCGATGTTGTAGGTCTCGCCCACCACGCCCTCGGTAACCACCTTGAACAGGGCCCGGGCATGATCCTCGACGTACAGCCAGTCGCGCACTTGCAGGCCGTTGCCATAGACCGGTAGTGGCTTGCCCGCCAGTGCATTGAGGATCACCAACGGGATCAGCTTCTCGGGGAAGTGGAACGGGCCATAGTTGTTGGAGCAGTTGGTGATCAGGACCGGCATGCCGTAGGTGCGCTGCCAGGCGCGGACCAGGTGGTCGGACGCGGCCTTGCTCGCGGAATAGGGCGAACTGGGGGCATAGGGCGTGGTTTCGGTGAACAGGTCGTCGACGCCATGCAGGTCGCCGTAGACCTCGTCGGTGGAGATGTGGTGGAAACGGAACGCGGCTTTTTCCGCATCGGGCAACCGGTGCCAATAGGCGCGGGTCGCTTCCAGCAGGCTGTAGGTGCCGACGATGTTGGTCTGGATGAAGTCCGACGGTCCGTCGATGGAGCGGTCCACGTGGGACTCGGCTGCCAGGTGCATGATGGCGTGGGGCTGGAAGCGGGCCAGCACGGCACTGACGGTGGCCTGGTCGACGATGTCGGCCTTGACGAATTCATAGCGGCTGTTGCTGGCGATGTTATGCAGCGATTCCAGGTTGCCCGCATAGGTCAGCTTGTCCAGGTTCAGGACTTCATGTTCCGTGTGCTGGATCAGGTGGCGGACCAGGGCCGAGCCGATAAAGCCGGCTCCGCCGGTGACAAGAATGCGCATGTGTAAGGGCCTGTGTCCTTGAAAGATCATTTACTGCGGAAAATGCAGCATAGCTTGTCGGCACGAAGCCCGTGGTGCAATAGGGTGCTGCCCATCGATTACATCCCTGGCGCGTTGAATATCCCGGGGACGCGGTCGGAACCAACGTCCGCTCGACGGGCCGGGGGTTGCGCAACGCCCCGGCCAGTGGCGATATAGGCGGCCAATGACAATTTCCGGGGGTCGTCGTATGTTGCTCGCCACCTTGATCCATCGTGCCAGCCTGCCCAGTCCACAGGTCACGGCGCAGCAGGCGCTGGAGTTGCTGCAGGCCCACTATGGGCTGTACGGCAGCTTGCAGTCCCTGGGCAGCCAGCAGGACCTCAACTACCGCGTCGACACTGCCAATGGCCGCTTTGTCCTGAAGATCTGCCGTGGCGACTATGCAGCCCTGGAGTTGCAAGCCCAGCACGAGGGCCTCAGGCATTTGCGCCAATATCCCGGGCTACGGGTTCCCAGGGTCATCCCGGCCAGCAACGGCGAAGAACTGCTGACCCTGGAGATCGCCGGGCAAGTCCTGCATGTGCGCCTGCTCGACTATATAGACGGTCGCTCCCTGACCCACTTGCCGCACTTGGGGGTGGAACTGGTGGCCGGCCTGGGTCGGCTCTGCGGGCAGATGGACCTGGCCCTGGCGGATTTCCAGCACCCAGGACTGGAGCGCACCCTGCAGTGGGACGCCCGGCATGCCCAGGCCCTGACCGAACACCTGTTGCCGGTCATCGAGGATCCCCAGCAGCGTGCCCAGCTCGCCGCTGCCGCCCAGGGTGCCGAGCATCGCCTGCGCCCGCTGGTCGAGCAGTTGCCAGTGCAGGCGATCCACATGGACATCACCGATGACAACGTGGTCTGGCAGCGTGACGCGGCGCGCCACTGGCAGGTGCAGGGAGTGATCGACTTCGGCGACCTGGTCCGTACCTGGCGCATCACCGACCTGTCGGTGACCTGTGCCTCGCTGCTGCACCATGCCGAGGGCGATCCGCTGCGCATCCTGCCGGCGATCCAGGCTTATCACCGGGTCAATCCGCTGCAACGGGCGGAGCTGCTGGCGCTCTGGCCGCTGATCGTGGCCCGGGCCGCGGTGCTGGTGCTCAGTGGCGAACAGCAGGTGGCTATCGACCCGGACAACCAATACAGCCGCGCCAACTTGAACCATGAGTGGGAGATCTTCCGGGTCGCCGTCTCGGTGCCGTTCGAGCTGATGGAGGCGGCCATTCTCAGCGCCGTCGGCCAGGCACTGCCGACCATTGCCAGCGAAGGCTTCGTTCCTCTGTTGCCGAGCCTGGTGGGGCGTGAGTTCGCCCTGATCGATCTGGGGGTGCTCAGCCCGCATTTCGAGGCGGGCAACTGGGAGCAGCCAGGCATCGACGACCGCTTGCTGACCGAAGCCGGGGCTGCCCATGGCCTGGCCGCCAGCCGTTACGGTCAGTACCGCTTGTCCCGGACCCAGCCCGACTGCGCGCACGAACCCCAGACCTGCCCGTTGCATGTGCAGTTGCAAGTGCCTGCGGGCACAGCGGTGGAGGCGCCGTTCGCCGGCGTCCTGCACGCGGCCGCGGATGGCTTGCTACGCCTGGACGGCCCGGGCTCGAGCCTGCGCCTGTGGGGCGTCGAGGCCTCGGTGCATGCAGGGGCGGCGCTGGTCAAGGGCCAGGTGCTGGGAACAGTGGCCGCCGACGGCCGGCTCAAGGTCCAGCTCTGCCGCAGTGCCGAGCTCGCGCCGCCGTTGTTCTGCAGCCCTTCATGGGCCCCGGCCTGGCAGGCCCTGTGTCCGTCGCCGGCGGCGCTGCTGGGGCTGGCCTGCGATGCCGAGCCGGAAGTGGACGCCCAGGCCCTGCTGGCCCGGCGCGACGCCAGCTTTGCCCGTACCCAGAAGCATTATTACGTCGATCCGCCACGGATCGAGCGCGGCTGGCGCAACCACCTGATCGACATGCAGGGGCGTTCCTACCTGGACATGCTCAACAACGTCGCGGTGCTCGGTCATGGCCACCCGCGCATGGCCGCCGAGGCGGCGCGCCAGTGGTCGTTGCTCAATACCAACTCTCGCTTTCACTACGCGGCCATCGCCGAGTTTTCCGAGCGCCTGCTGGCCCTGGCCCCGGACTCCATGGACCGGGTGTTCCTGGTCAACAGCGGCACCGAGGCCAACGACCTGGCGATCCGCCTGGCCTGGGCCTACAGCGGCGGCCGCGACATGCTCAGCGTGCTGGAGGCCTACCACGGCTGGTCGGTAGCCGCCGATGCGGTCTCCACCTCCATCGCCGACAACCCCCGGGCCCTGGACAGCCGTCCGGACTGGGTCCATCCGGTGACCGCGCCCAACACCTACCGCGGCCAATTCCGTGGCCCGGACACCACGGAACAGTACCTGCGCAGTGTCGACCAGCAACTGGCCAAGCTCGACGCGACGGGTCGCCAGCTGGCCGGTTTCATCTGCGAGCCGGTATATGGCAACGCCGGCGGCATCTCGTTGCCCCGGGGCTACTTGCACGAGGTCTACCAGCGGGTCCGGGAGCGGGGCGGGGTGTGCATCGCCGACGAGGTCCAGGTGGGTTATGGCCGCATGGGCGAATTCTTCTGGGGCTTCCAGGAGCAAGGCGTGGTGCCGGACATCATCACCATGGCCAAGGGCATGGGTAACGGCCAGCCCCTGGGCGCGGTGATCACCCGGTGCGAGATCGCCGAGGCGCTGGAGGCCGAGGGGTACTTCTTCTCCTCGTCCGGCGGCAGTCCGGTCAGTTGCCGCGTCGGCATCGCGGTGCTGGATGTGATGCGCGACGAAGGGCTCTGGGACAACGCACGGGTAGTAGGCGAGCATTTCCGCCAGCGCCTGGAAGCGCTCAAGGAGCGGCATCCGCTGGTGGGCGCGGTGCATGGCTCGGGGTTCTACCTGGGCCTGGAGTTGATTCGCGATCACCAGACCCTGGAACCGGCCACCGAGGAAACCGCCCTGCTCTGCGAGCGCTTGCGCGAGCTGGGGATCTTCATGCAGCCCACCGGCGACTATCTCAACATCCTCAAGATCAAGCCGCCGATGGTCACCACCCGGCAGAGCGTCGATTTCTTTGTCGACATGCTGTCCAAGGTGCTCGGCGAGGACCTCTAGGATCCTTGCCCATCCTGGTTCTTTCCTGGCCGGCCATCCGCCCGCAGCATCCTGCCTGCGGGAGAGGAGGCCGGCCAAATGTTTTATCCGCCGATTACGTGGCCTAAAAATCGATTTATATCTGTGTTTTATCAATTATTTATTTATTAAACTGATTTATAGGCTTCTAAAGCCGATTTTTATCGGATATAAAATGGCCGTTATCGGGCCCGCACTGCTGCGTCCTGCCCATTACCGTCGTCATCGACTGCGTCCATTCGTCCAGGAGTTGATCCATGAGCCGTACCGTTACCGTCGCCGCTACCCAGATGGCCTGTTCCTGGGACCTTGAGGCCAACCTCGAAATCGCCGAGAAGCTGGTGCGCGAAGCCGCCGCCAAGGGTGCGCAGATCATCCTGGTCCAGGAGCTGTTCGAGACCCCGTACTTCTGCCAGAAACCCAATCCGAACTATCTGCAACTGGCCACTGCGGCCGAGTCCAATGTGGCCATCGCGCATTTCCAGAAGCTTGCCCGGGAGCTGCAGGTGGTGCTGCCCGTCAGTTTCTTCGAGCTGGCCGGCCGGGCGCGTTTCAACAGCATCGCGATCATCGATGCCGATGGCAGCAACCTTGGGATCTATCGCAAAAGCCATATCCCGGACGGCCCCGGTTACCACGAAAAGTACTACTTCAACCCGGGGGATACCGGCTTCAAGGTATGGAACACCCGCTACGCCAAGATCGGCGTGGGCATCTGCTGGGACCAGTGGTTCCCCGAGTGCGCACGTAGCATGGCCTTGCAGGGGGCAGAGATCCTGTTCTACCCCACCGCCATCGGCAGCGAGCCTCATGATTCGAGCATTTCCTCTCGCGACCACTGGCAGCGGGTGCAACAGGGCCATGCCGGCGCCAACCTGATGCCGCTGGTGGCCAGCAACCGCATCGGCAACGAGGAACAGGACGGCTACGACATCACCTTCTACGGCTCGTCCTTCATCGCCAACCAGTTCGGCGAGAAGGTCCAGGAGCTCAACCAGACCGAAGAAGGTATCCTTGTGCACAGTTTCGACCTCGACGAGCTCGAGCACATCCGCAGCGCCTGGGGCAGTTTCCGTGACCGCCGTCCGAACCTCTATGGCGCCTTGAAAACCCTCGACGGTTCCCTGGAGTCCTGAACACTATGAGTACTTTGCACAGCACGCCGCGCGCCGACGGTTTCTACATGCCGGCCGAGTGGACCCCCCAGACCCAGGCCTGGATGATCTGGCCCGAGCGCCCGGACAACTGGCGCCTGGGCGGTAAGCCGGCCCAGGCGGCCCACGCTGCGGTGGCCAAAGCCATCGCCCGCTTCGAACCTGTGACCGTGGCAGTCTCCGCGGCTCAATATGAAAACGCCCGGGCGCGCCTGGACGTACCCAACATCCGTGTGGTGGAGATGTCCAGCGACGACGCCTGGGTCCGCGACACCGGCCCGACCTTCGTCATCAACGACGCCGGCGAAGTGCGTGGCGTGCACTGGGGCTTCAACTCCTGGGGTGGCTTCGAGGGCGGCCTGTACGCGCCGTGGAACCGCGACGAGCAGGTAGCCAGCAAGGTGCTGGAGATCGAGCGTTGCCAGGAATACCGCACTGAAGGCTTCGTGCTCGAGGGCGGTTCGATCCACGTCGATGGCGAAGGCACCCTGATCACCACCGAGGAATGCCTGCTCAACCACAACCGCAATCCACACCTGTCCCGCGAGCAGATCGAAGCAGTGTTGCGCGATCACCTGGCGGTGGAGCAGATCGTCTGGCTGCCCGATGGCCTGTACAACGACGAGACCGACGGCCATGTGGATAACTTCTGCTGCTACGTGCGCCCGGGTGAAGTGCTGCTGGCCTGGACCGACGACCCACAGGACCCGAACTATCCGCGTTGCCAGGCGGCCATGCAGGTCCTGGAAAACACCCGTGACGCCAAGGGACGCGCCTTCAAGGTGCACAAGATGCCGATTCCCGGCCCGCTGTTCGCCACCGAAGAAGAGTGCGCCGGGGTCGATGTGGTGGCCGGCAGCCAGGAGCGCAACCCATCGGTGCGCCTGGCCGGTTCCTACGTGAACTTCCTGATCGTCAACGGCGGGATCATCGCCCCGAGTTTCGATGATCCGATGGACGCGCCAGCCAAGGCGATCCTGCAGCAATTGTTTCCCGAGCACGAAGTGGTGATGGTGCCTGGGCGCGAACTGTTACTGGGCGGCGGCAATATCCACTGCCTTACCCAACAACAGCCCGCCCCGCACCGGGTTTGAGTGCCGTTGTAACAGAACTTGTCGCCTGTTCGACGGCCTCGACCCCGGGCCTGCCCCGGGGTCTTCCAGCCAGCCCGCGGCCCAGATGGGCCGCGGGCTTTTTCATGGCCGCACATCGGCGCGCCAGGCACATTGGCATAGCTCTTGTATCTGCCTGGTAGTGATTCTGAGACATGTGGAACTCTGATGTTCTGTCATAAACCTTGGATAAGTTAGGCCGCTCAGAAACCGGGAGAGAGCGCTGGAATGAATATGATCAGCGAGCGGGCATCGCATCCCTTGGCAATGAGCAATGAAGCGCTGCAAGTTCTGGTGCAATGGTTGAAATCCAATGGAACGCGTCAGATCAGGGAACCTGATCCGCGCCGGATCATCATTGAGCGTTACCCCGCTGGTTTGCTCAGCGAGGCGGAACTGCAAGCGTTGTGGGACGTGGTGAAAGGATAGAAAGACAAGGATCGTGAAAAAGCGCTGCCGGGATGGCAGCGCTTTTTTTTTCGCTGGTGATCCGGGTGGATCAGAAGCTGTAGGTACCGGTGACCACCAGGCTGCGCGGATCGCCCGGCTGGATCTGGGAAGCGCTGGTGGCGGAGCTGTAGTAGTCGCGGTTGGCGATGTTGTTCAGCGCCGCGCGTACATCCCAGTCCTTGTGCCGGTAGCCGGCCAGGGCATCCCAGCGGCCGTAGCCTGGCAGCACCACGGTGTTGGCGTTGTCGGCGAAACGGTCGCCCACCAGGGTCAGGCCGGTCTCGGCATACCAGCCCAGTTCCGGCTTCCAGGTGACGAACAGGCTGGCATTGCGCTTGGCCACATCATTGATGCGCTTGCCCTCGAAACCGTTGTTGTCCTTGACCACGATGGCGTCCTGCAGGCCGATCCCGCCGCGTAGATACCAGTTGCCGACGATCTTGCCGCTACCGGTCAGTTCGATTCCTCGAGAGCGTTGCAGGCCGGTGAGTAGGACGATGTTGCGGTCCAGAGGGTCGCTGGTACGACGGTTGTAGAGCTCAAGTTCGTATACCGCCAGGGTGGTGCTGAAGCGCTCATCGAACCAATCACTCTTGATCCCGATTTCCTTCTGCCGAGTGAGCTCCGGGCTCAGGTCGTTGCCGTTACCGTTGGCGTTCGGAGTGATGCCGATCAGACCGCCGCCTACCGGGGCGAACGACTTGCTCCACGAAGCGTAGAACGAGTGATGTTCCAGTGGCGTCCAGACCACGCCCAGGCGAGGGCTAACGCTGTGGCTGTCGCGGCTGTCCTTCAGATTGCGCAACTGGTTGGTGGTTTCCACCTCGAAGCGGTCGTAGCGTAGGCCAGCGAGCACTTGCCATTGATCGTCCAAGCGCAACTGGTCTTGGACGTAGAGAGCACGGCTTTCCACCTCGGTGTGGTTGTCGCTCGATACCTGCATGCGACCAGTGTGGCTCTGGTACGGATTGGGATTGTACAGATCCAGTCCCGGTACAGGCTGACTGCCGGGCCCCGTGGGCGCGGCGTTGTATAGCTTGGGATCACGGCGCTGGCTGCCGATCTCCAGTCCGGTGAGCAGGCGATGTTCCAGGCCGAAGGTGTCGAAGCGGCCTTCGAGCTCGGTGTTGTTGAAGATGTTGCGGGTTTTGAGGTCCTGCTGCCAGCGTTGGCGTTGGACCTTGGCGGTCTTGGCGTCGTAGCCGACTTGGTAGGTGTTGTCGAAGTCGCTGTCGAGCTTGAACACACCCAAGGTGTGGCGTAGTTGCCAGTTGTCGCTGAGTTCGTAGGTCAGTTTCGAACGCAGGGATTGAGTCTTGTCGTCGATGTAGTCGCGCTTGTCGCCGTAGGCAGTGCCGCGACCGACATTGGCCGGCCGGCCGTTGAGGCTGGTGATGCCTCGGTCCGGGGTCCGGTCGTAGCGGCTGTATTCGTATTGCACCAGCCAGTTGAGGTCAGGGCTCAACTGCCAGCTCATGGACGGAGCAAAGAGCTTGCGGTTGCCGCTGACACCATCGCGAAAGCTGTTCTTGTCCTCGTTGCCCAGGTTCAGGCGCAGGCTGATGTTGTCCGTCGGGTCGGCGCTGAGATCGGCGTACAGGCTGCGCAGGTCCTGGCTGCCGCCCTGGACTTCGATGCTGGAGCGGCGGCCGGCTTCGGGCAGCTTGCTCACCCGGTTGATGATGCCGCCCTGGCTGCCACGGCCATAGAGCACTGCTGCAGGACCTTTGAGTACTTCGATCCGCTCGATGTTGTGCAGGTCGCGCACGTATTGGCTGTCGTCGCGGACACCATCCAGGTAGAAGTCGTTGCTGGCGTCGAAACCACGGATGCGCACGCTGTCGAAGCGGGTGTCGGCACCGCTGCTGACGTTGGGGATGCCACTCAGGGCGCTGCCCAGGTCGTTGGTGCCGTAATCCCGCAGGTTGGCGGTCTTGACCGTGTCGATGGCCTGGGGCACGTAGCGTGCGGGAGTCGAAGTGCGGGTCGCGGTACTGACTTCCCTGACCCGCGGATCATCGGGGTCGGACTCTGCCTGGGCACGAATGGAAGTCGTCGGCAGGGTGGTACCGGCGGCGCAGGCGAAACCGGCGGCCAGCAGGGTGCAAAGTCCCAGGGACAGGGGAGTGAGGCGGAAATGGGCAGGCATTTTTGTCGCGCATCCGAGAGGGGGTGATTCGGGAAGGCGCGAATGGTAATGGTTGCTATTTGCTTGTGTTAACTATTTGCTAAAACTCTTCCGCTTCTATTGTTTCTAATTATGTCAAAGCTGTAACGGTTCATCTCCTGGCATCCACCTGTCCATTCATGGGCATCTAGCGGCGCGATTCGACCGGATCCTGAAACAGTCTGGAAGGCATTTCGAGGTTTTTCCCCTGGCCTTTGGGGCATAGGCTGCACCTATCGAATTTTCAAGATCCTGCTGGAGCCCCGTATGTCCTCGGCCACCCTTCATTACATTCACGACCCCCTGTGTGGCTGGTGCTATGGCGCCAAGCCACTGGTCCAGGCCGCCCAGGCAGTGCTGCCGGTGGTGGCCCATGGTGGCGGCATGATGACCGGCCGCAACCGCCAGCCGGTATCGCCGCAATTGCGCGACTACGTCATGCCCCATGATCGGCGCATTGCCGAGTACACCGGGCAGCCGTTCGGCGAGGCCTATTTCGAAGGTCTGTTGCGCGATCACACGGCGGTCTTCGACTCGGCGCCGCCGATTGCTGCCGTACTGGCGGCCCAGGCCCTGGCTGGCCGTGGCCTGGAAATGCTCGGTCGGTTGCAAACCGCCCACTACGTGGAGGGGCGGCGGATTGCCGAGCCTGAGGTGCTGCTGGAGTTGGCGCAAACCTTGGGTTTTTCCCGGGAAGCTTTTGCCACGGCTTTCGACCAGGCGCTGGCCCACGAGGTGGACGCACATATAAAGGCCAGCCGGGCACTGCTGTCCGAGGTTGGCGGCCAGGGCTTCCCGACCCTGGCCCTGGAGCGCGACGGGCGCTACCAGTTGCTCGACATCAGCTCCTGGCTGGGCAAGCCCGAGGCCTTCGCCCGATGGCTGCAGGATTCACTGGGCCTGGACAGCGGCGTGCGCGCCGGTGCGCTCCCAACCTGTGGCCTGGACGGTTGCACACCCTGAATTCACCTGAACCCAGTGGAGTCACCCATGGATAACCTTGCGTTGATCAAAAGCACCTACGAAGGCGCCAACTCCCAGGAAAACGCGCGCAACACCGCGGCGGCCCTGGCCCCCGACGCGCGCTGGACCGAAGCGGCGGGCTTTCCCTATGCCGGTACCTACGTCGGTTTCGAAGAAGTGCTGGAGCATGTCTTCAAGCGCCTTGGCAGCGAGTGGCAGGACTTCACCTTCAAGGTCGAGAACTATGTGGCCCAGGGCGACAAGGTCTTCGCCTATGGCAACTACCGGGGCATCTATAATGCCTCGGGCAAACCTATCGATGTGCGGGTAGCCCACCTGTGGACGCTAAAGGACGGCAAGGTGACTCATTTCGAGCAGTTCGTGGACAGTCACAGCGTGCAGCTGGCGATGCTCTAGCCCGCTATTCTTAGAACATTTTCAGCTATTTAAAGACGATTCACGAAATTGACACGTTGTTGAGGGCGCAGATAGGATTCGCCCCAACGCCTGTGGCTAAGAGCCATATTTCAGAATGATAAAAGTCCCGCCACTATCCCATGTCGGCGGGCTTTTTGTTTCGACGGTAGAAGAGCGTTCAAACGCCATAGCCGCACAAGCTCACAGCGCGTCATCAAACCGTAATAAGGAAAATAAAATGTCTAAACAGCGGATCTGCTTGATTGCACTGGGGATTTTGAGCGCTACACAAGCCATGGCCGACGGCCAGGCCGACGCCAAGGGCTTCGTTGAAGACAGCAGCCTGAAAGTGCTGCTGCGCAACGCCTACATCAACCGTGACTACAAAGACGGTAACAAGGACAAGGCTGAGTGGGGCCAAGGCTTCATCGGTACCTTCTCCTCCGGTTTCACCCAGGGCACCGTGGGCGTGGGCGTTGACGCCTTTGGCCTGTACGCACTGCGCCTGGACGGCGGCAAGGGTCGCAGCGGTGCCGGCGGCATCGACTTCTTCAAGCAAGACAACAGCGGCAAGGCCGCCAACGACCTGGCCAAGGCCGGCGCCGCGGTCAAGTTCCGCATTTCCAACACCGTGCTGACCTACGGCGACCAGATGCCGGCCCTGCCGGTACTGAACTACGACAACGCGCGCCTGCTGCCGGAAAGCTACACCGGCACCCTGATCACCTCCAAGGAGATCAAGGGCCTGGAGCTGAACGCCGGTCATTTCAGCGCCGAATCGCGCAAGAGCGACGAAGGTCGTGACAGCGGTGGCCTGAAGTCCATCAACGTCCTGGGTGGTAGCTACCAGTTCACCGAGCAGTTCAAGGGCGCCCTGTACGCTTCCGACGTCGAAGACGTGCTGAAGAAGCAGTACATGAACCTGAACTATGTGTTCCCGCTGGCCACCGACCAGTCCCTGACCCTGGACTTCAACGGCTACCGCACCAAGCTGGACAAGTCCTACGCCAACAAGGCCAAGGCCGGCGGCCAGGACAACAAGATCTGGAGCCTGGCGGCCACCTACGCCACTGGTCCGCACTCCTTCACCCTGGCGCACCAGCGCAGCACCGGCGACAGCCACCTGGGTTATGCCTATGGCGGCTACCAGCGTGATCAAGGTCGCGTGGGCGATGGCGGCAATACCATCTACCTGGCCAACTCCTACTGGTCCGACTTCAACGCCGAAGACGAACGCAGCTGGCAGCTGGGCTACGGCCTGGACTTCGGCGCCTTCGGCGTACCGGGCCTGACCTACAACGTGGCCTATGTACGTGGCGACAACATCACCACCGCGACGTCTTCCGGCGGCAGCGAGCGCGAAATCTTCAACCAGTTCAAGTATGTGGTACAGAGCGGCCCGGCCAAGGACCTGAGCGTGAAGGTTCGCAGTTCGGTCCTGCGCGTATCGCAGAAGTCTTCCGACTACAACGTGGGTGGCAACGAACTGCGCGTATTCGTCGACTACCCGATCAACGTGTTCTGATGAACGCCTGATCACCACCTGGCGACAGGTGGCGCAATGCAAGAAGCCCCGACTGGTTCGGGGCTTTTTCATGCCTATAAGGTCGCGGACGACTTGTGGCCGTTTGATATCGATCTTGCTAAATTCCGTCCCCACTTTCCCCCTCACGGATGATCTTGATGTTCCGTTCCCTGTTGTCCGGCCTGTGCCTGCTGGGTGTCGCCAGCATCGCCCAGGGCCAGCAAGCGACCTCGCCCGAGCAGTTGCTGAGTGATTTCTCCCGCTGCGACGCGCAGTTCTTCCAGAGCCTGAACACCGCCCAACTGCCGGCCGGTACCTTGAGCCTGGCCCAGTACGGCGCGGTCAAGGCACCCCAGGTCATGAACCCGCTGCAGGAAGGCGGTCGCTACCAGCCGTTCGCGCAGCCCTTGGTGGTCAAGGGCGTGCGCCTGGTGGGCTACTACAACGAAGCCATGTCGATGAAGTCGGTGGGCAACATGTTGTTCTGGGGTTTCGTCGCCGAGGGCACGCCCCGGGACGTGGCCGCGCGCCTCAAGCCGCTGCTGGCGGATAACGCCCGCTTGAAGGACGACCGCGGTGCTTTCAGCCGAGTGGAGATTCGCCGGGTCGGCGATCCGATCCTGCAATGGCGGACCCAGGGCCAGGCCGGTGGTGGCGTGGCTACGCCGTTCGGTTTCGTCGAGCGGGTCCTGAGTATCGACAAAGGTATCGACAAGGAGCCGATCGCCGGCCGCACCACGATCTTCTGCAGCTTGCAGGGCACCGTCACCGCGCCGTTGCTGCAAGTCTATCGCCCTGACCTCAACGCCCATCTGCTGGATTGAAAGCCATGCCTTCATCGTCTGTTCGTGGAGCGCTATTGCTCCTGGGATCCGTGCTGCTGACCGGTTGTGCCGGCCTGCAGAGCCAGGACCAGATCAACTATGCCCATTGCCGCATGGTGGGCCAGGCCGCCAAGGCCGAGAAATTCGACGTGGTGCTGCAACAGGCCGACCTGTGCCTGGAGAAGAACCAGTTGCCGCCGGGCATGCAGAGCCTGGTGTACTGGCTCAAGTCCGATGCCTACGCCAGCTTCAAGCGCTATCCGCAAGCGATTGCCGCCAAGGAAAAGTCCATCGCCCTGGAAGGCAAGCCCGATGCCCGCGCGGTGCTGGACCTGAGCCGCCTGTATCGTGAGGCGGGCAACCCGCAAAAATCCCTGGAGCTGGTGCAATCCAACCTCGACGCCAACCTGGGCGAGACGGGCAAGGGCGGCGGCTTCAACATGCCGACCTACTACCATCTGGGCCAGACGCTCTACGACCTGGGGCAATACCGCGAGGCCGCCGAAGCCTACAGCACCGGCCTGCTACGCCAGCCAGACTATGCCTGGGCCTTCTATCACCGCGGTCTTGCCTACGACAAACTGGGCCTGACCGACGATGCCCGCAGCGACTTCAGCAAGTTCGCCAAGCTGGTGAACCAGAAGTACGTCGAGCCCCAGCACCAGGCCAAGCTGGTTCAGTACAAGATCAGCCTGCCCTGAGGCAGATGCGGGTCGCACCATGAAACAGCTCGCCTGGCGCAGTGCCGTTCACCTGAATCCAGGTGATTCCTGTAGGAGCAGCCGGTCGACACTCGATCGCTTGCGATGGTCGGGTAGCGGTGGTTTACGGAGTAAACGCAGTGCCCTGAAGCCCATCGCGGGCAAGCCTCGCTCCTGCCAGTGCCTTGACTGATCGGCATGGGCGAGGCTTGTTCATGGCCTGGCACTTGCCCTCAGTCGTCGTACTTGAAGGCGAACTTCAGCTGGTCCCCTTCCAGGTAGACCACCGCCTCGCGGCCATGCAGGTCGACCGGGCGTGCCGAGACGGCATCATGCTCGGGCACGATCTTGAACAAGGTCTTGTACTGCGTGTCGACTCGCCAGATGCAGGCCCGCGGCCCTTCGTTGTCGAAGTACATGATCGGGCGGGTAGCGCTCCAGGTCGGGTTGACGATGCTCCAGCCCTCCTCGGTGTCGTTGTGCGCGGTGACATTCTCGCTGTAGGTATTGTGGCTCTGCTGGTCGTAGTCCAGGGACAGGCTGTAGTTATCCACATTCAAGTCCTGGCCCACCCGCGCCCGGGCATGGCGCAGGGTATTGGAGGGCGTCTGGTACGACTTCAGGCTGGCCTCGGGCGCGCTGCGTGAACCCAGGCGGTAGGTCATGCTTTGCTGCAAGTCGCCACCGATACGCTGGCGGTAGTACAGCAACCCACCGTCGAACCCGGCGAAGCGCAGGCCCTGGTCGTTGTTGCCCTGGGCGGCCCAGCCGGTGAAGGCGATGTCCCGGGCGATGGGGTACAGGCCCGGCTGGTCATCGGCATATTCATACAGGGTCCCGACAAAGCCGCCTTGCTCCTGCTGGTACAGGCCGGTGAACAGCACCACGCGCAACACGCCATCGATCACCTGGGCGTCGACGATCTGCTTGTCGCCCCGAGGCGCTACGGCAGGGAAGGAAGCCAGTGGGAAGCGCTGCCAGTGCTCGGCTTCATCCAGACGGTACTGGCGCGTCGGGTCCATGGGCAGCAACTGGTTCTTGCCCGGGGCCGGGGGGATCGGCAGCGGCGCGAGCATCTTCAACTGGGCGCGGTAGGCCCCCTCCAGGCAGTCGTCCGAGGTACAGGTATCGCGAACCTCGCGCAGCCAGCGCACTTGCAGCAGGCGAAACACCTGCAGGTGCTTGAGTCCGTTGTAGCGACGATTCAATTCATCGTCCTGGGCGGAGAGCTTCGGCGCGTTGCAAACCGCCTTCTCGACCGAGGTCGAGGCCTTGGCACAGTCGAAACCAGCGGCGCCCGCTTGCGGCGCGAGCACGGCCAGGGCCAGGCCGGCGGTCGCCAGGGACAGCAGGGAAAGCTTCATCGAAACATCCTTGTAGGGAAGCGAAACGGAATCAGGGATTGGGGAAGGTCTGTAGATAGGCCAGCAGGTTGTCGATTTTTTCTTCGTCGCTCAAGCCCCAGAAAATCATCCGGGTGCCGGGCACCACGCCCTTGGGATCTTGCAGGTACTGGGTGAGCTTGTCCCGGGTCCAGACGATGCCCGAGGACTTCATCGCCGTCGAATACTGGTAGTCCTGGGCGCTGCCGGCCGGGCGGTCGATGATGCCGTTGAGCTCTGGCCCGAACGAACTGCGCACCGAAGGCCCGATATTGTGGCAACCACTGCACAAGCGCTTGAACAACTTGGCGCCGGTTTCGGCATCGCCGGCCACAGCCGGGGCGCTGAACAGCATGGAGTGGAGCAACAGGGCGAGGATGGATGCAGCGATGGGTTTCATGTTGTGCCTGGGTAGCGCTGGAATCGGCGGCTATTGGAGCACGAAGCGTGTCTGGATGGGGAGCTTGGAGCAGATGCCAGAAACGACAAAGCCCTCGCATCGCTGCGAGGGCTTCGTTTTATATGGTGCCGGCACCAGGAGTCGAACCCGGGACCTACTGATTACAAGTCAGTTGCTCTACCAACTGAGCTATACCGGCGTGTTAGGGCGACGATTATAGCGATTGGCGGGGTTCTGTAAACCCCTGAAAACTGACTATTTTTGCCCGGGCCTCGGCGCCGGGTGGCCCCGCAACCTGTGGTGGTTGCGGGCTAGGCGCCTGGTGTGGCGACTCAAATCGCCAGGCTGTCCACTACGCCGCCGTCCACGCGCAGGGCCGCGCCGGTGGTGGCCGAGGAGAATGGCGAGGCGATGTAGGTCACCAGGGAGGCCACTTCCTCGACTTCGGCCACGCGCTGGATGATCGAGCTGGGGCGCTCGCGGCGCACGAAGGCGTCGGCTTCTTCCCGCGGGCTGCGGCCGGACTGGCGCACCGCGTCGGCCACCAGGTTGGCCACGCCTTCGGTGAAGGTCGGGCCCGGCAGGATCGCATTCACGGTCACGCCGGTGCCGGCCAGGCGCTTGGCCAGGCCATGGGAGACGGCCAGGTTGGCGGCCTTGGTGACGCCGTAGTTGATCATCTGCGCCGGGATGGCGACGCCCGATTCCGAGGACAGGAAGATCACCCGGCCCCAGCCGCGCTCGACCATCCCCGGGGTGTAGTGGCGGGATAGGCGCACGCCGGAGAGCACGTTGATTTCGTAGAAATCCATCCATTGCTGGTCGTCGGTGTCGAAGAAGTCGACATCGTTGTAGATGCCCAGGTTGTTCACCAGGATGTCGGCCTGGGGCTCGGCGGCGAACAGGATATCGGCGCCGGCCGCGGTACCGAGGTCAGCGACTACGCCACGGGCGCTGCCGTTGCTGGCGTGGATGCCGGCGACGGCTTCTGCCACCGAGGCCGCGTTGCGGCCGACGATGACCACACTGGCGCCGGAGGCCGCCAGGCTACGGGCGATGCCCAGGCCGATACCGCCGGTGGAGCCACTGATAATGGCGGTCTTGCCGCCCAGATCGATTTGCATGTTCGGATTCCTCATCTTGGGGGGCACAAGACCTGTGCCGGTGATCGATTCGAGATGGCGCCATCCTATTGAACGCCAGTAAGATCGTATATGACTTAATTGGTCATACTTGAGTCCCTGAGGGTCATATGCTGGATCTTAGACAATTGCGTTATTTCGTTGCCGTCGCCGAAGTCGAGCACGTCGGCAAGGCGGCCGGGCAACTGCACATCTCCCAATCGCCGCTGAGCCGGCAGATCGCCCAGCTGGAAGAGCGCCTCGGCCTGCAACTGTTCGAGCGTAGCCAACAACGCCTGCGCCTGACGTCCGACGGTCGCACCTTCCTCCACGAAGCCCGGGCCCTGCTCAAGCATGCCGAGCGCCTGGAGTCCCTGGGCCGGCGCCTGGGACGTGGCGAGACGGGTGGGTTGTGCATCGGCTACGTCAGCCATGCGATCCATGCCGGGGTGCTGCCAGGTGCCTTGCGCCATGTGCGCGAGGAGCGCCCGGGTATCCATATCGCGCTGTACAACCTGTCGGCCCAGGAGCAGTTCGAAGGGCTGCGCCAACGCAGCCTGGACATCGCCCTGGTCTGCGAACCGCCGGCCACCGACGATCCGGAGCTTTTGGCCGCCCGGGTGTTCGACGACCCGTTGCGCCTGGCCTTGCCCCTGGGGCATCCCTTGGCGGACAAGCCCAGCATCGAGCCGGCCGATCTGCACGAGCAGGACTGGATCATGGTCGAAGGCCAGTTGCAGCCCAGCCGGCGCGAGCGCTTCCTGGCCAGTTGCGTGGCCGCGGGCTTCACCCCGCAGATCCGCCTGGAAGCCGCCGAACCGCTGAGCGCCCTGGGCCTGGTATCCGCCGGCCTGGGCCTGGCGCTGATCCAGCAGAGCATCAATGGTGAAGGCAATCCGAACGTGGTCTTGCGTGAACTGCCCTGGTTGCAGCAGAGCACCGGCCTGTGGGCGGCCTGGCACCGTGTCGACCTGCGGCCGATAGTCGGGGATTTCCGCGAGATGGTGCTGGCAGGGGCGGCAAGCTGAAATTGAAGGGACCTGGATGGGGGCGGGAAGCGGTCCTAGAGCGATTTGACCTGTTTGGTCTTAAGTCTGTCGAATTATGACTTGGACGGTCTCGATTGGCTGGTTTTAGGATGCGCTCACTGGAGTTCACAAGCGACTCCCCCCAACCAGGAGCAATCCATGAGCCTCAAATCCTTGATCCCAACCCGCCTAGGTTTCGGCAGCGCCCCACTGGGCAACATGTTCCGCGCCGTATCCGCCGAAGAAGTACAGTCCACCGTCGATGCCGCCTGGAACAACGGCGTGCGTTACTTCGACACCGCGCCCTTCTACGGTGCCGGCCTCTCCGAAAGCCGCCTGGGTGCCGCACTGGCCAAGCGCCCACGCAACGAATACGTACTGAGCAGCAAGGTCGGCCGCATCATCCTCGACGAACTGGAAGACCCTGCCGCCCGTGAACTGGGTGAGAAGAGCGGCCTGTTCGAACACGGCAACCGCAACCGCATAGTCAACGACTACAGCGCCGATGCCACCCTGCGTTCCATCGAAGACAGCCTCAAGCGCATGGGCACCGACCATCTGGACATCGTCTGGATCCACGACATCGCCCAGGACTTCTACGGCGACGAATGGCTGACCCAGTTCGAAATCGCCCGTACCGGCGCCTTCCGCGTGCTTTCCCGCCTGCGTGAAGAAGGCGTGATCAAGGCCTGGGGCCTGGGCGTCAACCGCGTCGAGCCGATCGAACTGACCCTGGACCTGGACGAACCACGTCCCGATGGCTTCCTGCTGGCCGGCCGCTACTCGCTGCTGGACCACGACCGCGCTCTGCAACGGGTCATGCCGCAAGCGCTGGAGCAAGGTGTCGGCATCGTCGTCGGCGGTCCGTACAGCTCGGGTGTCACCGCCGGTGGCGAGCACTTCGAGTACCAGAAGGCCAACCAGCAAGTGCTGGCCAAGCTGGAGCGCATCCGCGCCGTGGCCCGTGCCCACGATGTGGACGTCAAGGCCGCTGCCCTGCAGTTCGCCCTGGCCCATCCGGCGGTGGTCTCGGTGATCCCCGGTTCGACCCGCCCACTGCACGCCAATGAAGATCACGCCGCCATGAGCGCGGTGATCCCGGCCGCCTTCTGGCAGAACCTGCGCGAGCAGGGCCTGATCAACCCAGTGGCGCCTGTTCCAGCCCAGTGATCCTACCCGCGCGGGGCCGCCTGGCGGCCCTGTCGCAAGCGTTTACGACCTTATTGAAGGGGCTGTAGCCCCAGGAGAAATCATCATGGCCCAGGCCAAAGCTTCCATCGAACTGAACATCGACGCTGCGCGCGTC
Organism: Pseudomonas sp. CMR5c; assembly: GCF_003850545.1. Classification (NCBI taxonomy): domain Bacteria; kingdom Pseudomonadati; phylum Pseudomonadota; class Gammaproteobacteria; order Pseudomonadales; family Pseudomonadaceae; genus Pseudomonas; species Pseudomonas sp. CMR5c. The sequence goes on from NZ_CP027705.1 coordinate 365,194, forward strand.
TGGCAACTGATCGGCGGTTTCGACTCGCTGCCCGACTGGCTGCCCTTCATCCCCCAGAGCGCCCTGAGCGAAGGCGGCCGGGTCCGCAGCCTCAAGAGCGCCGAAGGCGACACCATCATCGAGCGCCTGCTGGACTTCAACGAAGCCGGTCGCAGCTACAGCTACACCATCCTCCAGGGGCCAGCCCCCGTGCGCGACTACCAGTCGACCCTGCGCGTGGTAGAGAACGGCAAGGGCTCGCGTGTCGAGTGGTCCGGCTCGTTCGTGCCAGCCGGCATCAGCGACGAACAAGCCATCGAGCTGTTCACCACCATCTACGCCGATGGCCTGGCAGCGCTCAAGCAAGCCCTGCAAGGTTGATCGCGGCACCCAAGGCGCCTTGCCCGGCGGCGATCACTCGTCGCCGGGCAAGGCGCTTTTTCATGGGCGCGTTTCAACCCCGATTCGCCACCGACTCGGCCAGGATGCACAGCAGCTCGAACATCAGGGTCGCGCCGGCCAGGGCGGTGGCGCCGCCGAGGTCGAAGGGCGGCGAGACTTCCACCACGTCGGCGCCCACCAGGTTCAGGCCGCGCAGGCCGCGGATCAGCTGCTGGGCCTGCAGGGTGGTCATGCCGCCGATTTCCGGGGTGCCGGTGCCGGGGGCGAAGGCCGGGTCGAGCACATCGATGTCGAAGCTGATGTAGGTCGGCTCAGCGCCCACCACGCGCCGGGCTTCGGCCAGGGTCGCCTCGACGCCCAGGTCGGCGAATTCCTCCATGTGGATCACGCGGATCCCGCAGTCCTTGGCGAAGTCTTCGTCGTCGGCCGAGTAGATCGAGCCGCGGATGCCGATCTGCACCGTGCGCCTGGGGTCCAGCAGGCCCTCTTCGATGGCCCGGCGAAAGGGCGTGCCGTGGGTGTAGAGGTTGTCGCCGAAGTAGCGGTCGTTGGTATCGGAATGGGCATCGAAGTGCACCATGCCGATCGGCCGCTGGCGGGCCAGGGCCCGGAAGATCGGCAGGGTCACCAGGTGATCGCCACCCACCGACAGCGGCACCGCGCCGGCCTGGTGCAGCTGGCTGAAGAAACCCTCGATCTGTTTCAACGAGTCCAACAGGTCGATGGGGTTGACCGGGGCATCGCCCAGGTCGCCGACCCGCACCAGGTCATAGGGGGCGATGCGGCTGACGTGGTGCACCTTGCGCATCAGGCTCGACTGGTTGCGCACCTCGCGCGGGCCATGACGGGCCCCGGCGCGGTTGGTGGTGCCGCCATCCCAGGGCACCCCCACCAGGGCGATCTGCACCTGCGCCGGGTCGTCGAACAGCGGCAGGCGCATGAAGCTTGGAATACCGGCGAAGCGCGGGACCAGGGCAGCGTCTATCGGCTGCGGGAAAGACTGGGACATGGGCGATTCCTCGTTGTGGATTCAGGGATCAATCGGCGGTGCTGCGCAGGGCTGGTGCCGGCTGGCTCACCAGGCTAACGGCGACGAAGGTCAGCAGGCTGACGCCCAGGCCGTAGTAGATCGGGGTGTTGGCCAGGATGCCGTCGCGAGCCATGCAGCCGATCACCGTCAGGCCGCCGCTGACCATGCAGGCGATGGCCCCGGCAGCCGAGGCCCGGCGCCACAGCAAGGCGCCGATGATCGGCACCAGCAGGCTACCCACCAGCAGGTTGTAGGCGATGCTCAGGCCGGCGATCACGTCGTTGACCAGGCAGGCCATCAGCAGCATCGCCACCCCCAGGCCGAGGGTGATCCAGCGGCTGCTGGCCAGGTGGTTTTCCCGGCCGCGGGTCAGGAAGCGGCTGTAGATGTCTTCCTTGAGCACCGTGGCCGAGGCCAGCAGGCAGGCACTGGCGGTGGACATGATGGCGGCCAGGGCCGCCGCCACCACCAGCCCGCGCAGTCCGGCCGGCAATACGTTGCGGGTGACTTCGGCGAAGGCGTTCTCGGCCACCGAGAGGTCCGGTAGCAGCAGCTTGGCAGCGGCCCCCACCAGGGCACAGGCGGCGCCATAGAACATGCAGTAGACCCCGGCGCCGAGGCCGGCGTAGCGCACCACCCGTTCGCTGCGGGCGGTGAACAATCGCTGCCAGATGTCCTGGCCGATCAGCGCGCCGAAGAAGTACAGCAGGAAGTAGGCGAGGATGGTGTCCAGGCCGATGTTGCCCCACTCGAAGAATCCCGCCGGCAACCTCGCCTGCATGGCTTCGAGGCCGCCGGCTTGGCCGATGCTCATGGGCAGCAGGACGCAGAAGATGCCCAGGGTCATGATCACGAACTGGATGATGTCGGTGAGGGTCAGCGACCACATGCCGCCGATCACCGAGTAGAAGATCACCAGCGCGCCGCCGCAGAGAATCGCCGGGATGCGCGGGATGTCGAACACCACCTCGGTGATCGAGCCGATGGCGATGGTCGCGGTGACCGCCACCATCAGGTCGTAGGCCACCATCACGCAGCCGCCGATCAGGCGCGACGACGCCTGGTACCTTTGTTCGAGGATCTGGGTCACGGTGAACACCCGCAGCTGGGCGATCTGCCGGGACAGCACCAGGCTCAGGACGATGATCCCCAGGCCGAGCATGAACACCAGCCACAACCCGGAGATTCCGTAGCTGTAGCCCAGGCGTACCGAGCCGATGGTGGAGGCGCCGCCGAGCATCACCGCCGACAGGGTGCCCAGGTACAGCGCCGGGCCCAGGCGTCGCCCGGCCACCAGGAAATCGTCCTGGTTGCGTACTTTGCGCATGCCCCACCAGCCAAGGCCGGCCATCAGCAGGACGTAGACCAACATGACCGCATAATCGAGTGCCATAACGGGTGCTCCCTGGTTGTTCTTGTTGTGCAGGCAGGTGAGCGCAGGGTAGATCGTGGATTGGCCGGGATACATCCCGGCAGGCGCAAGCTGGCTTGTGTTTTCACGCAAGTGGCCCGGTGGCGTGGTTTTGCCCGGGCCGCCATGAAGTCTGCGCCATTCCTGCCGATAGCCTGCCCGGGCCACGAGGCGCAATCAGTCAAAGGAAGCAGTAGCGATGAATGTCAGAAGTCTGGCCCTGGTGGCGTTGTTGGGCTCGCTTGGTGCGTGCAGCGTCAAGCCGGTGGAGCCCTATTCGGAGCCGCCCCTGGGCGCATCGGTGGCGCAGTTGCGGGTGATCACCAACGGTGAAGTGCGTGGAGGGACCTATGTCGGCTGCATCGGCGACAACCAGCGCCTGGCCAAGGCCGGGCGCTTTGGCAGCGAGCACCGGGCGAACGTCAATTACCCGCAGTACCCCGAGGTTCCACGGCAGATCGACATGCTGCCGCGATTCGCCCCGAAGCTGCCGGACTACCCCGGAGCCATTCGCCGCGGTGAAGGCGAATACTCCGAGATCGCCACCGAATACCGCGTACCCGCCGGACGCCCGTTCCTGCTGGAGGGCGGCGGGGTGGCGGCCGGGGGAACCGGCAATGCCTACCGCACCTGCCCGCAGGTACAGAAGGTGGTGGTGTTCGAACCGGGCAAGAGCTACGAGGCCTATGCCGGCCTGAACTACATTCCGGTGGCCGGCGGCGAGGTGGAGGCGCTGTGCGTATTCACCGTGTACCAGCTGCTGCCCCTGAGCAAGCCGGGGGCCAGCATGCCTTTGGCGTTGCAGACCAGCGCGCCGGCGCAGCAGCGCTGTTCCGGCCGGTGAGGGGATGACGCCTGGGCCTGCGGTGATGGCAGGCCCGGGCGCGTCTGGGCTAGGTGGCCTTGCCGGGGGCGTCGATGGCTTGGCACACCAAGGGATGCAGCTCGCTTTGCCGTTGCTGCTGGTGCCAGGCCAATAGCTCCTGGCGCATGGCTGGGGTCCAGAACAGCTGCATGTGGTTGCGCACGCTGCTTACCGCCTGGGCCTGGTCCGGCTCGTTGGCGAAGTACGAAGCGATCTGGTTGGCCATCTTGACCAGGTTGGCGGTGCTCATCGGCGCACCTCCGCCTTGTGGCCCCGGGACCGGTCGCGGGCTTGCAGCAAGCGCTGCTGCTCGTCACTGAAGGCCTGGTAGCGCTTCTGCCACTCGGACGGATGGTAGACCCGGCTGACCTCCACCGCCGTGACCTTGTACTCCGGACAGTTGGTGGCCCAGTCGGAGTTGTCGGTGGTGATCACGTTGGCGCCCGACTCGGGGAAGTGGAAGGTGGTGTAGACCACCCCCGGCGCTACCCGCTCGGTCACTCGGGCGCGTAGCACGGTCTGCCCGGCGCGGCTGCCGATGCCGACCCAGTCGCCTTCGCTGATGCCCCGGCTCTCGGCATCGGTGGGGTGGATCTCCAGGCGGTCCTCGGCGTGCCAGGCGACGTTGTCGGTGCGCCGGGTCTGGGCGCCGACGTTGTACTGGCTGAGGATGCGCCCGGTGGTCAGCAGCAGCGGATAGCGGCTGTTGACCTTCTCGTCGGTGGGCACGTAGCCGGTGAGCATGAAGCGCCCCTTGCCACGCACGAATTCATCGATGTGCATGGTCGGCGTACCGTCCGGGGCCAGGGCGTTGCACGGCCATTGCAGGCTGCCGTGACGGTCCAGGCTGGCATAGCTGACGCCGGTGAAGGTCGGGGTCAGGCGGGCGATCTCGTCCATGATCTGCGACGGATGCTCGTAGTGCATCGGATACCCCAGGGCCGCCGCCAGGGCCAGGGTGCCTTCCCAGTCGGCCTTGCCGCCCAGCGGCTCCATGACCTTGCGCACCCGCGAGATGCGGCGCTCGGCGTTGGTGAAGGTGCCGTCCTTTTCCAGGAACGAGGCCCCGGGCAGGAACACATGGGCGAACTTGGCGGTTTCGTTGAGGAAGATGTCCTGCACCACCACGCATTCCATGGCCGACAGGGCGGCGGTCACGTGCTGGGTGTTGGGGTCGCTCTGGGCGATGTCCTCGCCCTGGCAGTACAGGCCCTTGAAGCTGCCGCCCAGGGCCGCCTCGAACATGTTGGGAATACGCAGCCCCGGATCGGGTTGCAGGCTGACGTTCCACGCCTGCTCGAACTCCTGGCGCACGGCCTGGTTGGAGATGTGCCGGTAGCCCGGCAGCTCGTGGGGGAAGGAGCCCATGTCGCAGGAACCCTGGACGTTGTTCTGGCCCCGCAGCGGGTTGACCCCGACCCCTTCGCGGCCGATGTTGCCGGTGGCCATGGCCAGGTTGGCGATGCCCATCACCGAGGTGCTGCCCTGGCTGTGCTCGGTGACGCCCAGGCCGTAGTAGATCGCCGCGTTGCCGCCAGTGGCGTAGATCCGGGCGGCGGCACGGATGTCGGCTGCCGGGACCCCGCAGATGGCGCCCAGTACCTCCGGCGAGTTGTCCGCACGGCTGACGAAGGCGCTCCACAGGGCGAAGGCCTCGGGCTCGCAGCGGGCCTCGACGAACGCCTGGTCCACCAGGCCCTCGGTGACGATCACGTGGGCCAGGGCGTTGAGCATGGCCACGTTGGTTCCCGGGCGCAGGGCCAGGTGCAGCTCGGCGCGGGCGTGGACCGAGTCCACCAGGTCGATGCGCCGAGGATCGATGACGATCAGCCGCGCCCCTTCACGCAGGCGGCGCTTGAGCTGGGAGCCGAACACCGGATGAGCGTCGCTGGGGTTGGCGCCCATCACCAGGATCACGTCGGCCTGCATCACCGAATCGAAGCTCTGGGTCCCGGCGGATTCTCCCAGGGTCTGCTTGAGGCCGTAGCCGGTGGGCGAATGGCAGACCCGGGCGCAGGTGTCGACGTTGTTGTTGCCGAAGGCCGCCCGCACCAGTTTCTGCACCAGGTAGGTTTCCTCGTTGGTGCAGCGGCTGGACGTGATGCCGCCGATGGAGTCGCGACCGTACTTGAGCTGGATGCGCCGCAGCTCGCTGGCGGCGTATTGCACGGCCTCGTCCCAGCTGACCTCCTGCCACGGGTCGCTGATGTGCTTGCGGATCATCGGCTTGGTGATGCGGTCCGGGTGGGTGGCGTAGCCCCAGGCGAAGCGGCCCTTGACGCAGGAGTGGCCATGGTTGGCCTGGCCGTTCTTGTCCGGGACCATGCGCACCAGCTGCTCGCCCTTCATCTCGGCGCGGAACGAACAGCCCACGCCGCAGTAGGCGCAGGTGGTGATCACTGCCCGGTCCGGCTGGCCCATTTCCACCACGCTTTTCTCCATCAGGGTCGCGGTGGGGCAGGCCTGTACGCAGGCGCCGCAGGATACGCATTCGGAGTCCAGGAAGTTGTCGCCGCCGGCCGCCGCGACCCGGGATTCGAAGCCCCGGCCGCTGATGGTCAGGGCGAAAGTGCCCTGGGTTTCCTCGCAGGCGCGCACGCAGCGGTTGCAGACGATGCACTTGCTCGGGTCGTAGTCGAAGTAGGGGTTGGAGCTGTCCTTCTGGTCGCTCAAGTGGTTGGCGCCGTCATAGCCATAGCGCACTTCGCGCAGGCCCACCTGGCCGGCCACGGTCTGCAGCTCGCAGTTGCCGTTGGCCGAGCAGGTCAGGCAGTCCAGCGGGTGGTCGGAGATGTACAGCTCCATCACATTGCGGCGCAGGCTCGAGAGTTTCGGCGTCTGGGTATGCACCACCATGCCCTCGCTGACCGGGGTGGTGCAGGAGGCCGGGTAGCCGCGCATGCCGTCGATTTCCACCAGGCACATGCGGCAGGAACCGAAGGCCTCCAGGCTGTCGGTGGCGCATAGCTTGGGAATGCTGGTGCCCAGCAGCGCGGCGGCGCGCATCACCGAGGTGCCCTGGGGCACGCTGATGCTGCGGCCGTCGATGCTCAGGCTGACCTGTACCTGGCTGTCGCGGGCCGGGGTACCCAGGTCCACGGCGTTGAGGTCGATGTCCTTGGCGGGGTCGAAGAGCGTGATCATTGGTCGGCCTCCGTGGTGTGCAGACCGAAGTCGGCAGGGAAGTGCTTGAGGGCGCTGGCCACCGGGTAGGACGTCATGCCGCCCAGGGCGCACAGCGAGCCGTATTGCAGGGTGTCGCACAGGTCCTTGAGGATCAGCGCCTGGTGCTGGCGCTCCTCGGGGCCGGGAGCCGCCAGCAGGCGGTCGATGACTTCCACGCCACGGGTCGAGCCGATACGGCACGGGGTGCACTTGCCGCAGGATTCCTCGGCGCAGAACTGCATGGCGAAGCGCGCCATGTGGGCCAGGTCGAGGCTGTCGTCGGCCACCACCACGCCGCCGTGGCCGAGCATCGCGCCCATGGCGGCGAAGGCCTCGTAGTCCAGCGGTGTGTCGAACTGCGTGGGCGGGACCCAGGCGCCGAGGGGGCCGCCGATCTGGGCCGCCTTCAGTGGCCGGCCGCTGGCGGTGCCGCCCCCGTAGTCATGCAGCAGCTCGCCCAGGGTCAGGCCGAAGGCCCGTTCCACCAGGCCGCCATGGCGGACATTGCCCGCCAGCTGGAAGGGCATGGTGCCCAGGGAGCGGCCCATGCCGTAGTCGCGATAGAACGGTGCGCCCTTGGCCAGGATCAGCGGCACCGAGGCCAGGGTCAGCACGTTGTGCACCAGGGTCGGCTGGCCGAACAGGCCTTGCAGGGCCGGGATCGGCGGCTTGGCGCGAACGATCCCGCGCTTGCCTTCCAGGGAGTCGAGCAGCGCGGTTTCCTCGCCGCAGATGTAGGCCCCGGCGCCGACCCGCACTTCCAGGTCGAAGGGCTGGCCGCTCCCGCCGGCATCGGCCCCCAGGTAGCCGGCGTCCCGGGCCAGGTCCAGGGCCGCGCGCAGGGTGGCCACTGCCTGGGGATATTCCGAGCGCACGTAGATGTAGCCCTGGCTGGCACCGACGGCGATGCCGGCGATGGCCATGCCCTCGATCAGCAGGAAGGGGTCGCCCTCCATCAGCATGCGGTCGGCGAAGGTCCCGGAGTCGCCCTCGTCGGCGTTGCACACCACGTACTTCTGCTGCGGCGGGGTCTCGCGCACCGTGCGCCACTTGATCCCCGCGGGGAAGGCCGCGCCGCCTCGGCCACGCAGGCCGGAGTCGAGCACCGCGGCTACGGTCTGCTCGCCGCCCAGGGCGATGGCGCGCTCCAGGCCGACGAAACCGCCGTGGGCCCGATAGTCCTCCAGGGACAACGGCCGGGTGATGCCGGCGCGGGCGAACAGCAGGCGCTGCTGGCTCTTGAGGTAGGGAATCTGCTCCACCAGGCCCAGGGCCAAGGGGTGGCTGGTGGGATCGGCTTGCAGGGCGTCCAGCAGCGCCGGCACGTCGGCCACGCTCAGCGGACCGAAGCCCAGGCGGCCCTCGGGGGTATCGACTTCCAGCAGCGGTTCCAGCCAGTACAGGCCACGGGAGCTGGTGCGTTGCAGTTGCAGCGGCAGTTGGCGCTGGCCGGCCCGGGCCAGCAGGGCATCGGCCACCTGGTCGGCGCCCACGGCGCGGGCCAGGGAGTCACAGGACAGGTAGAGGTTCATCACGCGTCCTCCCGGCAGCTGTCGAGCAGTGCATCCAGGCGTTCGGCGCTGAGCCGGGCATGCAGCTGGCCGTCCAGCTCCAGGGCCGGCGAGCAGGCGCAGGCCCCCAGGCAGTACACCGGCCGCAGGCTGATGCGGCCATCGGCGCTGCTGCCATGGTCGTCCAGTTGCAGGCGCTCGCGCAGTTGCGCCGCCAGTTGCTCGGCGCCCCGGCTCTGGCAGGATTCGGCGCGGCACAGGCGCAGGATGTGCCGCGCGGGCGGCGCAGTGCGAAAGTCGTGGTAGAAGCTGATCACGCCGCGCACTTCGGCCTGGCTCTGGTTGAGCCCATGGGCGATGGCGGGGATGGCCACGTCGGGGATGTAGCCCAGCTCTTCCTGGATCTGGTGGAGCAGCGGCAGCAGCGCCCCGGGAACATCCTTGTAGCGCTCCAGCAGGGTATGGATCACAGGCAGGTGCAGCGATTCATCAGGCATACAGCATTCCTCACGGTCACGGACATACCTGGTGGTTGTCGGTTGTCCGAAAGTCCCGGCTGCGGCCCTGGTTGCCACGTCACGGTAGCGCGGCGATCCGGCCGGTAGCCATGCACCCTGAATGGGTATCTTGTCGTACCCGGTGCGGTCGTCGCCGCACCTGTTCAGGGCATAAAGGGCAGCTTGACACGCTGCCTCTGATTGCTCCGCACGAAAGCGACTTGCTCAGTTCCGAAAGCGACTATCCATTGAGTCTAGAAGAGACGGCGCAAGCCCGTGGGACGAGCCGCGCACTATGGAACCAAACCCATGGGTCCAGAAGTGACTTCGGTCAGTTCCTGGCCGAATAATCCGGGTGATCGGAGGCGGTTGTGGCGAGGGAGCTTGCTTCCGCTCGGGCGCGCAGCGGCCGTAGAACCTGGGTCCGCGGCGCGTCGTTGGGAACCGGGACTCAGGTATTGGGCCGGCGCTGCCAGCCAGCGCGAGCAAGCGCCCCCGCCACCAGAAGGTGGGTCAGGAACGGGCGCGGCGCTGGGCGTAGTACTGCAGCACCAGGCGGCCGACGAGCACCAGCAGGGTCAGGCTGATCAGCAGCACGGAAATGGCCGCCACGCTGGGGTCGACGTTGTCCCGCAAGCCGCTCCAGATCCGCCGGGGCAGGGTGTTGACGTCGACGCTGGTGATGAACAGGGTCACTGCCACCTCTTCCCAGGACAGGGCGAAGCTCAGCAGCGCGGTGGAGAAGATCCCCAGCTTCAGGTTCGGCAGGATCACCAGGAAGGTGGTCTGCATCAGGCTGGCCCCCAGGTTGCGCGAGGCCAGCTCGATGCGCCGGTCCACCTGGCTCAGCGCCACCAGCATGGTCACCACGCCGTAGGGCACCACCATCACCACGTGGGCGATCACCACCCCGGGCAGGCTGTCGTAGCCCCAGCCCGGAGCGATGCTGCCCAGCTTGGTTTCCATGAAGTACAGGACCAGGGCCGAGATCACCGGCGGGATCGCCATGGGCAGCAGCACCAGGCCGATTAGCAGGGTCGCCAGGCGCGAGCGCAGGTACCAGATGCCCAGGCTGAAGCTCACCGCCAGCAAGGTGGCGATCAGGCTGGTGGCCGTGGCGATGACCAGGCTCTGGCCGATGCTCGACAGCCAGTCGGGATTGCTCAGCAAGGCTTCGTAGTGGCGCAGCGACCAGTTGCCCTCGGGCATCGACAGGTAGCGCTTGGCGGTGAAGGACACCGGGATCACCGTCAGCAACGGGAACAGCATGAAGGCCATGGCGACCACGGCGATCAGCCGGGTGCTCAGGGCAGTGCGATGTGTATTCATAGTGACCTCAACCCACCAGTCGATTGACACGGGTGATGCGCATCAGCAGCCAGATCAGCGCGCTGACCAGGGCCAGCAGCACCAGGCTCAGGGCCGCGCCCAGCCCCCAGTTGCTGGTCTGGAACATCTGTAGGAATACGTACTCGGCGATCATCACGGTTTGCCCGCCACCCAGCAGCACCGGGGTGATGAAGAAGCCCAGGCAGAACACGAAGACCATGATGAAGGCCCCCAGCAGCCCCGGCAGGGTCTGCGGCAACAGCACTTGCCAGAACGTCCGCAAGGCCCCGGCGCCCAGCCCGCGCGAGGCCAAGAGGACCCGCTGGTCCAGCTGGCGCATGCTCGACAGCAGCGGGAACAGGGCATAGGGGATCATGAAGTGGAGCATGCCGATCACCACCCCCAGTTCGTTGCGGGTCAGTTGCAGTGGATGCTCGATCCAGCCCAGGGACAGCAGGCTGTCGTTGATCACGCCGTTGCTGCGCAGGGCGATCAGCCAGCCGAAGGCCCGCACCAGCACCGAGATCCAGAACGGGATGAACACGCAGATCTCCACCATGCGCTGCCAGAACGGCGGGCTGAAGACCCAGCAGTAGGCCAGCAGATAGCCGATGACCAGGGCCAGCAGGCTTACGGTGAGGCACAGGCGCAGGGTGCGCAGCAGCATGTCGTGGATCGCCGGGTCGCTGGCGATGCGCTGGTACTGCTCGATGCCGGGTTCGGGCAGGGTGAAGCTCCAGCTCACCACGCCGATGAAGGGCAGCAGGTAGAACAGCACCAGCAACAGCGGCAGCGGTACCAGCAGCAGGCTGCGTTCCAGGCGCGCGGTTTGGGTCGCACTCATGGTCGGCGCCTCACTTGGACAGGTGGGTCAGGTACTGCTCCAGGGTGCTGGAGTAGTGATCGGCGTACCACTGGGTATCCAGCAGGATCTGCTTCTTCATGTTGGCTTCGGACGCACAGCTGAGCTCCAGCTGCTCGGGGCTCATCAGTTTCTGGGTGGCAGGGTTGGATGGGCCGTTGCCGAGGATCTCGAACAGCTTGAGCTGGCCTTCCGGTTGCAGGGCATGCTGGATGAACTGCATGGCCGGGGCGGTACCCGCCGGGTTGTTGCTGAGCACGGCCCAGCTGCTGTTGGTGAGGAAGGCGTTGTCGTAGCCCCATTTGATCCGGCCCCCGCTGTCCTCGCGCAGCAAGGTGGCGCGGGTGTGCCAGAGCATGCCCATGGAGGCTTCGCCTTCGATCATCAGTTGCTGGCTTTCCGCGCCCGAGCCCCAGAACGACAGGACGTGGGGCTTGAGTTCGTCGATCTTGCGCAGGGCCCGTGGCACGTCCAGTGGATACAACTTGTCGACGCTTACGCCGTCGGCCAGTAGGGCGGCCTCGAGCATGCCGTTCATCCATTTGTAGAGGGTGCGCTTGCCGGGGAATTTCTCCACGTTCCAGAAATCCGCCCAGTCCCTGGGGCCGTTGTCGCCGTACTTCTCGCTGTCCCAGGCCAGCACATAGCTGAGCATGTAGCCGGCGATCCCGTAGTCATGGCTCATCCCCGGGGCTACCTGGTCGCGCTGCACCACGCTGTAGTCCAGGGGTTGCAGGATCTTCTCGCGGCCCAGGTTCAGGGCGCTGTAGCCTTCCATGTCCACCACGTCCCAGCTGGGCTGGCCGCTGGCCAGTTGCGAGCGTACCGCGCCTTCGGTGGGGCCGGCGCCGTCGATGCGCACCGGGATGCCGGTGCTCTTGGTGAAGCTGTCGGTCCAGGCCGCGCGAAAGGCGTTCAATGCATCGCCGCCCCAGTTGACCAGTACCAGGGGTTTGCCCGCCGACCAGCTGATCCCGCTGCGCAGGGCCAGGGGCACGGCGGCCAGCAGGCCCATGGCCTGGACGAAGGTGCGGCGGCTGATCTGTCCGCCACGGGCTTTTTCGATGAGGATTTCGATGCAATCGCGCTGGTGGTGCTGGCTCATGGGGGCAAGTCCTCGCAAGGCCGGTGCCCGAGGCGCCAGCCGTTGATTGTTGTTCTGTACGAAAATCGGGGTGGTGGTCCTCTGTAGGAGCAGCCGGTCGACGCTCGAGTGCTCGCGATGGTCGTGAACGTTACGGGGTCAACGCAGCGCTCTGCAGTCCATCGCGGGCAAGCCTCGCTCCTGCAATTGCCTGACTGATCGCGGGGCTCAGGCTTCCAGCAGGAAGCTGTGGCGTACCGGCCAGCTCAGCCACACCGGGGTGCCGCTGGGCAATCGGGCGCCGGGATGATCGCCGGGTACCGAGAGGTTCACCGGTGCCAGCTCCGGGGCGATGTTCAGCGCCAGGTGGGTGCTGGAGCCCTGGTACACCCGTTCGCCCAGGTGCGCCGGCAGCACGTTGTGCTCGCCTGCTTGCGGTCGTTCGGTGTGCAGCGTCATGTGCTCGGGGCGTACCGCCAGCAACTGTGGCTGGCTGCTCAGTTCCCCGGGAAGCGCGGCATGCAGGGCGACGTCGCCACAGCGGCCACTGGCGTGGCCGCCATTGCGGGCAATGTCGCGCAGCGGGAACAGGTTCATCTTGCCCAGGAACTCGGCGACGAAGCGGTTGCTGGGGCGGTCGTAGATGTCCTGGGGCGAGTCGATCTGCGCCAGGCGTCCCTGGTTGAAGATGGCGATGCGGGTCGACAGGGCCAGGGCTTCGCCCTGGTCGTGGGTGACGAACACGAAGCTGGTGCCCACCTGACGATGGATGCGCTGCAGCTCGGCTTGCAGTTGTTCGCGCAGGTTCTTGTCCAGGGCCGAGAGCGGCTCGTCGAGCAGCAGCATGTCCGGCTCGAACACCAGGGCCCGGGCGATGGCCACCCGCTGCTGCTGGCCACCGGAAAGCTCGGACGGTTTCTTGTGCAGGTGTGCACCCAGGCCCACCACTTCGAGGATGTGCTTGACCCGGCGCTGGCGCTCCTCGGCCTTGACCCCGCGGATGCGCAATGGGTAGGCGACGTTGTCGGCCACGCTCATGTGCGGGAACAGCGCGTAGCCCTGGAACACCATGCCGTAGTTGCGTTTTTCCGCCGGGCGCCGGCTGATGTCGACACCACGCTCCATGAGCTTGCCGGCGCTGGGGGATAGGAAGCCTGCGAGGATCATCAGCAGGGTGGTCTTGCCTGAGCCGGAGGGGCCCAGGAGGGTGAGGAATTCGCCTTGGCGAACGTCGAGGTCAATGCCGTCCAGGGCTGTGAAGTTGCCGTAATACTGGCTGATTCCCTGGGCGCTGAGCTGGGTCGAAGGACTGCTGGACACTACAGAGTTCTCCTGCGGAAACCGACCTGCGCTGTGGAGTTTTTATTGTTGGAACAGCAGGCGGTTGGCTCATTATTGGCAAAAGCAACGGCACATCAATGGAATAATTTTTGCCTCATTGGTGAGTGAAATTATCCATTGGCCAGGGGCCGTTGCCGCCTTCGCCCAGGTTCAAGGCTTGATCAGCAAGCTGTCGGTAATGCCTTGGGTGGTGTTTTGCAGCTGGTATTTCAGCCACGTCGAGAAGGCCCGCACCGCCGGCCGCTCGGCCTTGGCCGGATCGATCGCCAGGAAGTAGCCGCGCCGGGCGCTGATGGCGATATTGAACGGCCGCACCAGCAGTCCCCGGGCCAGGGCGTTGCCGCTGAGCAGGCTGTCGCCGATGGCCACGCCTTGGGCGGCGATGCACGCCGACTGCGCGCAGTGGGCGTCGGAGAAGGTGATGCCACTGTCCGCATCGACCTGGTCGACCCCGGCAGCGGCCAGCCAGGCGCGCCAGTCGCTGGTGTCGTTCATGTGGATCAGGGGCAGGCCGGCCAGGTCCTGTGGCGTTTTCAAGCCGCCGATGGCGTTGACCAGACGCGGGCTGCACACCGGCGAGAAATGCAGGGTGAAGATCGGCTCCACCAGCAGCCCGGGCCAGTCGCCGATGCCGTAGGTAATGAACAGGTCGGCCTCGGGATCGCTGGTATCGTCCCAGGAGCGCGGGTTGACCACATGCAGCCGTACCTCGGGGTATTGGCGCTGGAAACTGTTGATGTGGTTGCACAGCCAGAAGCTGGTGAACCCCGGGTTGCAACTGATGCGCAACTTGCCGGATACCGCCGGCCCATCGAACAGCCGGCCGGCGTCCTGGATATCGGCGAGGATGCGCCGTACCTCGCGGGCATAGCACTGGCCCTGGTGAGTCAGGCCGATGCCGCGCCCGACCCGTTCGGTCAGGGCGAACCCCAGGCTCTGTTCCAGGCTGATGATCTGGTGGCTGATGGCGCTGCGGGTCAGGCTCAACTGCTGGGCGGCGGCGGTCACGCTGCCCAGCCGGGCGACCGCATCGAGGGCGCGCAAGGCGCTGATCGTGGGAAAACGCATACAACCTCCGGGTCGGGGGAACGGGTTTTCGAATGCGTCCGGCCTGGTGCGTCCAGGAACTTGCAACGCAGCAGGTCGCGCCGAAGTATGGGTCGCGGCAGCGTGGAATTGGTTAGTTTTTTTGCCCATTGCTGGCGAAATAATTTGATTGATGTAGCCAGCGCTTCACCAATACTGGCCCTCGATCCGGGCTGAGCCAACCGGACCATTCCCATAACAACAACAGGTCCGGCCGGCCCGGGTGGATGCCGATGCGCCCAGTTCGTGACTGGCCGGGACCTGGATAACCAGGAGTGCCGAGGATGTCGCGCTACAAAGAATTCGCGCTGGATTGGGTCGAACGCCACCGCCAGCAATTGTCGGACTGGCACCAGCTGATCTGGCACTACGCCGAGCCGGCGTTTCGCGAGTACAAGTCCAGTGCCTGGTACGTGGAGTTGCTGGAGGCCGAAGGCTTCACCGTCGAGCGCGGCAGCGGCGGCATGCCCACCGCCTTCTGCGCCACCTTCACCCAAGGCCAGGGGCCGCTGCTGGCCACCTATGGCGAGTACGATGCGGTACCGGGCAACTGCCAGGCCGCCACCACCTGCAAGCAGCCCCGCGATGGCCTGTCGCGCTTCGCCCCGGGACATACCGATCCGCACTCGGCCCTGGGCATCAGTGCCCTGGGCGGGGCCCTGGCGGCCAAGGCGACCATGCAGGAATTCGGCTTGCAGGGCAGCATCCGCTTCTTCGGCGAGCCGGCGGAAAAACTCCGCGCCTCCAAGCCGGTACACGCGGCCAAGGGTTACTACGACGACCTGGATGCGGCCATCAGCTTCCACCCCACCTACATGCTGCCACTGAACAACACCACCACCTGGGATACCCACTGCGGCATCGCCTACGCCTACATCTACAGCTTCACCTGCGAAGACCCGGAGAACTGGATCGCCGCCGATCGCTACAGCCCGATCCCGCAGAACCACCTGGCGGCCCGGGCCCCGGGGGCCAACGATGCCCTGGTGCATTTCTACACCCTCAACGAAAGCCTGCGGCGCTCGACCCTGCCGTTCACCGGGCTGTGGAGCTACAACGAGGCGATCCTCACCGCCGGCCAAGCCACGGCCGACAACCTGCCGCCGCATTTGTCGCAGATCCAGTACCTGCTGCGCTGCGATTCCATCGAGCAGGCCGAGACCATTTCCCAGGTCATGGACAACAACGCCGCGGCGGCGGCCATGGCCACCGGTTGTCGCTGGAAGAAGACCTGGGTGTGCAAGTCTCGCGGTGGCCTGCCCAACCATGTCATGGCCCAGGCCACCTACGACAACCTGGCGGCGGTGGGCGCCCCGCAGTGGGACGAAGAAGCCCGGGAGATCGCCCGCCAGATCCAGCGCAATCTGGGCCTTGAGGCCATGGAACGGCCCTTCCTGCCGGCCACCGAGGCGCTGATCGAACCCCAGGAATGCGAGCGCCAGCTGCGCCTGCAAATGCCGGCCTGGCAGAAACACCTGACCTCCGACGACTACCCGGAATACACCTGGCACTGCCCGACCGTGCGCTTGCTGGTGGCCCGGCCGATGCTCAGCGCGCCACCGGGAGTGGTCTATCCGGATTGGGTCTCCAACGCCCTGGGCGGGATTCGCCAGACCATCGACCCGATGATCGAGGTGGCGGCCAAGACTATCGCCGCGACTCTGGTGGACTTGCTCACCGACGAGGCATTGCTGGCGGCGGCCAAGGCCGAGTTCGTCGAGCGCACGGGTGGCGGGATCGGTGGCAGTCACTGGCAGGCACCGCTGCTGCCCAAGGACTTCCAAGTGCCCCACGACTTCCGCTGGCCGGAATACATCAGCACGGCGCGGGGCGAGGAATGGTGGATTCCGGCGCGGGCCGACGAGTAGCCGCCGCAGCCTGGGCGAGGGGGCGTTATACCGCTTCGCTCAGGCGCTTATGCACAATGGATGGGTTTTTCGACCGGGCAGATGACGAATCTGTGGAGCCATTCTCATCTTTTTGCAACTGGCTGTTTTTTCGATGGTTTATTTTTGTGAATAAAAAATGACCAGTTGCGTGCGGGGGCTCCATACCCCGTTTTCACGGGACTTGCCAGGATTTGATCAACAGACTTATCCACAGGTCGCGACGGGCTGTCGCAGGGCTTCAGCGCTGGGCCAGGAGCAGCAGATTGCGCGGGGTCAGGTGCGCAGGGCAGAAGGTCCCCAGGCGTACCTGATAGCCCTGCTGTTGCAGAAACAATGCCCGGTCCAGCACCAGCCACAGTTCCAATGGCCGGCGGAACAGGCCGCGCAGCAGTTCCAGGTTGCGCACCTGGGCCAGGCGTTGCCAGCCGGCGGCTTCCAGTGCCGGCCAGTCTTGCACGCCGATTGTGGGTAACTTCTTGAGGGCCGCCAGGTCGCGGCAGTATTCGGTGAACGGCTTGTCCAGCCAGTGACTGGGCAGCGACGGCGTGGGCAGGTAGTCGTCGACGCCTCGCAACTGACGTTGCAGCAGGTCGAAGCCCAGGCGCCAGGCCATGGACTGGTCGCGCTGGCGCCGGACCCGGGCCCCGGCGGTCACGGTCTCGCTCATGGGCAGGCCCAGGTCGTCCAGGGACAGCTGCAGGACGGACGCCTGGCCGGCTGTGGATAAACCCTGGTACTGGCTGGCGCTGGTGCGGTTGTAGCAGCACGGGGCGATGGCCAGCTGGCGGCAGCCGGCCTGGCTGGCGAGCTGCATCAGGCGCACGTGCAAGTCGCCGCAGGCATGCAGCGCCACCGGGCTGTGTCCGGCAGCCAGCTGCGCGGCGACCGTATCGGCCAGTACATCCTGCTGCACATGGCTGGCGGCCAGGCCATGGTGGCGGCTCAGTTGTTCGCCGCTGGCCACCAGCGCCGGGTCGTATTCGAGGCAGGTCAGGCATTGCCCCGGTTGCAGCAGGCGCCGTCCCAGGTGGCCCTTGCCGGAACACCAGTCGAGCCAGTGGGCGGGAGCCTGGTCGAATTGCAGGCGGGCGGCGAAGGCTTCGATCTGCTGCCATTTGCGTCCGGGCACATCGACATTCAGCCGCGCTCGCATGGCCGGCAGGTCATTGGCGGGCAGTTCTGCCAGCTCGGCCAGGCTCCGCGACTGGGCCGCCAACTGGGCGAAGGGGGCGGGCGCGTCCAGTTGTTCCGGGTGATTGTGGGCGGTTTCGGCGTCTGCCAGGGAGCGCTGGCGCAGCCACTGGGCGAGTTCGGGGTAGCGGGCTTCCCAGGGCAGTTGCAGATGCTGGAACGGGCGTGGGCGCCAGAGCCCCTGGTGTTCCAGGAGAAAGGCATCCAAGGCCTGGAAGCGGTTCAGTAGTGCAGGGCCTTGGAGGATCGAAGACATGGGCGTGGTGTCCGGCTGGCCCGCTCCCTGGCGGGAGCGGGAGGGCTCAACGGCCCTGGCAGGCCTCGACCCGCAACCAGCGCTCCAGCAGCTTGAAGCCGCGCACCAGGATGTAGGCCATCAGCAGGTAGAACAGCCCCGCGGCGAAGAAGATCTCCACCGGCAGGTAGGTCCGGGCAATGATGGTCCGGGCCATGCCGGTCAGCTCCAGCAAGGTCACGGTGCTGGCCAGGGCGCTGGCCTTGAGCATCAGGATCACTTCGTTGCTATAGGCCGGCAGGCCGATGCGCGCGGCGCGCGGCAGGATGATGTAGAACAGCGCCTTGGGCTTGGACATGCCCAGGGCCCGCGCCGCTTCGATTTCACCGGGCGGCACGGCCTGGATCGCGCCCCGCAGGATCTCGGCGATATAGGCCGCGGTGTGCAGGGTCATGGTGGCGGTGGCGCACCAGAACGGATCGCGCAGGTAGGGCCACAGGGCGCTTTCACGCACGCTGTCGAACTGCGCCAGGCCGTAGTAGACCAGGAACAGCTGCACCAGCAGCGGAGTACCGCGGAAGAAGAAGATGTAGCAGTAGGGCAGCAGGCGCACGTACCACAGGCGGGACGAGCGGGCGATGCCCAGGGGGATGGCCAGCAGCAAGCCGGCGATGACGGCGATGGCTACCAGTTCCAGGGTCAGGGTGGCGCCCTGGGCCAGTTTCGGCAGCCATTTGATGATCACTTCCCAGTTCATTGCGTGCTCCTCGCAAAGCCGCGAGCGGCGCGTTTTTCCAGGAAGTGCATGGCGGTCATGGCAATGATGGTCAGGCCCAGGTACATGAAGGCCGCGACCATGAAGAAGGTGAAGGGCTGCTTGGTGACGGTCACGCCAATCTGCGCGTGACGCATGATCTCTTCCAGGCCGATCACCGAGACCAGCGCGGTGTCCTTCATCAGGATCATGAACAGGTTGCCCAGGCCCGGCAGGGCGATGCGCCACATCTGCGGCATGATCAGCCGGGTGAAGATGCGCCGCTTGGACAGGCCCAGGGCCATGCCGGCTTCACGATGGCCCTTGGGAATCGCCAGCAGCGCTCCTCGGAACACTTCGGTGGCATAGGCGCCGAAGCACAGGCCAAGGGCGATGACCCCGGCGGCGAAGGCGTTGAGTTCGAGTTCGGGGTAACCGAGGAACTCGCCCAGGGCACGCATCCCGTTCACCGTGCCGAAATAGATCAGCAGGACCCAGAGCAATTCCGGAACGCCGCGCACCACGGTCGAATAGGCACCGCCCAGCCATTGCAGGGGCTTGTAGGGCGAAGTCTTGGCCAGTGCGCCGGCCAGGCCGAGCACCAGCCCCAGGCATAGGGCGGCCAGGGCCAGTTTGACGGTCATCAGCGCACCGGCGGCGAGCGCCGGGCCGAATCCGTATAGGTCGAAATTCATGGTCTAGTCATATCGCAAGGCGTTGCAGGAGAGCGGCGCACTCAACGGAGTGCGCCGGCCGGGCAATGCAGGATCATTCGATGCTGAAAGGGAAGTACTTGTCGTTGATCTTCTTGTAAGTACCGTCGGCCTTGATCTCGGCCAGGGCCTTGTTCAGGCGCTCACGCAGCGGATCGCCCTTGCGCACGGCGATGCCGATCTTGTCGCTTTCGACCACGGGCTCGCCCTTGAACTCGAAGTTCTGGCCGTCCTTGCTCTTGAGCCATTCGTACTGCACGTACTTGTCGGCCAGGATGCCGTCCAGGCGACCGGAGAGCAGGTCCAGGTAGGCGTTTTCCTGGGTGTCGTAGAGCTTGATGCTGACGCCGTAGTCGTCTTCCATGTTGCGGTCGTCCAGCCAGGTACCGGCCAGGGTCGCGCGCTGGGCACCGATCACCTTGCCCTTGAGGTAGGACTTCTCGACCTTGAAATCGACTTTCTTCGGTGCGATGAACTGCAGCTTGTTGGAGTAGTACGGATCGGTGAAATCCACTGCCTGCTTGCGCTCGTCGGTGATCGACAGCGAGGACACCAGGAAGTCGAACTTCTTGGCGTTCAGGGCCGGGATGATGCCGTCCCAGTCGGAGGTGACCACTTCGCACTTCTCGACCTTCAGCTTGGCGCACAGGGCGTCGCCGATGTCCTTGTCGAAACCGACGACCTGGCCACTGGCGTCCTTGTTGTTGAAGGGAGGGTAGGCTGCCTCGATGCCCATCTTCAGGGTCTCGGCGGCGGCGCTGGCGCTGAAGGCCAGGGTGACGGCAGCGGCCAGGAGGATTTTCTTATAGCTCTGCATGCGTTTAGCTCCGTTAGCGGTTGCTGGACATGAATTGTTTGCAGCGTGCCGAAAGCGGGTTCTCGAAGACCTGCTCGGGCGAACCTTGCTCTTCTACCAGACCCTGGTGCAGGAACACCACTTCGCTGGAGACCTGGCGGGCAAAACTCATTTCATGGGTGACCAGCAACATGGTGCGGCCTTCTTCGGCCAGGGCGCGGATCACGTTGAGGACTTCCTGGACCATTTCCGGGTCCAGGGCCGAGGTCGGCTCGTCGAACAGGATGACCTTGGGTTGCATCGCCAGGGTCCGGGCGATGGCGGCGCGTTGTTGCTGGCCGCCGGAGAGCTGGGCCGGGTAGGCGTGGCGCTTGTCGGCGATGCCGACCTTGGCCAGCAGGGCCTCGGCCACCTCGATGGCCTCGGCCTTGCTCTGGCCCAGCACGCGACGCGGTGCCTCGATGATGTTGTCGAGCACGCTCATGTGCGGCCAGAGATTGAAGTTCTGGAATACGAAACCGATTTCGCTGCGCAGGCGGTTGATCTGCTTGCTGTCGGCGGCAATCAGCTCGCCGTTCTTCGCGGCCTTGAGCTTGAGCTCTTCGCCGGCTACCAGGATCTGGCCCTGGTGCGGGTTTTCCAGCAGGTTGATGCAGCGTAGGAAAGTGGACTTGCCTGAACCGGAGGAACCCAGGATCGATATCACGTCACCGTCGCGAGCGGTCAGCGAGATACCCTTGAGTACCTCCTGGGAGCCGTAGCGTTTGTGCAAGTTGCGGATTTCAAGCGCGGGCGTGGCCTCAGCCATGTGCGGTCCTCATAGAGTTCAATGTGCTCCTGCTGTTGGGCTGCCTTCCTGGCGAGGCGCCAAGCTAGCATAGGGTTCGAATCGCAGCCAACAGCGCTGCCGGAGGTAAACGAGCGACGTGTGGCAGGTTGTCGCATCGGCACAGCTGACTGTCGCCCCATCAACAACCGAACGCCCGTTTGAACCCTGGATCCGGCGGGTGTCGCGTAAAAAAAGGCGCGATGGTGCCAGCTTTGGCCGGGTGTTGGAAGGGTTAACGGGCCAAAGGTCATGGATCTGTCGGTTAATTGGGTATCCCACGCTTTTTGACCGTGTTTTTGCCGGACGAGGTCGTCTGATGGCGGCGATGCCGAGCAATGACCTGGAAAAAAGCCATCGAGTTCAATGAGTTGCCGATCTTTATCAAAAAGGTTCGGCAATCCCGGGCCGCGGCTCTGTACTTGCCTTCATGGCCTGGGTGATCAAGGCGTGCTGCGAGACTGCCCTTTTGCGAGAACGAACCCGGGCCGGGTGGAGTTAGTCTTTTTTTGTTCCGGCAGGCCATGGGTGTCCAGCTTCTGATCCGGCGTGGGGCTGCCGGCGCCGCTGTGGCGGTATCCGGGGACATGTCGGTCGAGCTTGCGTGTGGGAGTGGGGCGGATCAATTGATCGCCTGGAATTCAAAAAGACCGTTGCCGACATAGACAGAGGGCGTTTTTATTGGATTTGTGACTTGTTACATGAGGTTTCGTGGACAGCATGCAGGCGAAATAGTAGCCTGCGCGCTCTTCGATAAGAGCTCTTGCGTGCCAGCGTGAGAGGAGCTATGGAATAGCGCTGTTGTACAAGGGATTGAACGCTTGTCGGAACCTGCGGGTCCGCCGCTTTCCCTTGAAACGCCTCGCCTTTCCAGCTCTTGACCGGTTTGCACTCGCCCTTGGCGTGGTCGATGGTCCCTGCCCGAAGAACCTAGCACTGGTTCCAATGGTGATCGCCCGGTCATTGGTTCCTCATAACGGGGCGGCAAGGAGACGCACATGGCGTTCACCAAAATCATCTTCAAAAACCCGAACACCGGGGCCATCAAGGAAGCGCCAGTCGGTTTCTCCTGGACCGTGTTCTTCTTCGGTTTCATCCCGGCTCTGTTCCGCGCCGACTGGAAATGGGCAGCCATCATGTTCCTGCTGTCCATGTTCACTTTCGGCCTGAGCAACCTGGTGTTCATGTTCATCTACAACAAGCTGTTCGTCCGTGACCTGATCGGCGCCGGCTTCAAGGCCCAGTCCATCGCCAGCGGCGACCTGAGCTTCGCCAGCTCGCGCATCGGCATGGAAATCCCGCGGCTGGAAGCGGCCTGAGTATCGGGCGGCTCTAGTAGCTGAAATGCAAAAGGGCGCATCCACAGGATGCGCCCTTTTTTCTTGCCGCTCGTTCAGCCTTCGGTGCTGAACAGGGCCTGGGAGGCGGCGAGGTAGTCGGCCTGGAAGGCCTCGGATTCGATCCAGGCCAGCGCCGTGGCTTCGTCGGCCTCGGTGGACCAGTTACGGTATTCGATGAGTGCCGCGAGGATGAAGTCGGTGGCGCCTTGTTCGCCCTCCTGCTCATACACCAGTTCCAGCAACGGGTCCGCCAGGAACGCCGCGCACATGGCCTGCTGGCTGGTTTTCTCGGCGTCGCGCATTTTCACGAACAGCTCGGTCAGGTCCACCGATTCGAAATCGATACGGCTGTCGTTGGGGTCCAGGTCCAGTTCCGAGGTCGGTGCAGTGCGCTTGACGCGGTTTTGCTTGGCCTTGGTTTTCGCCCGCTGGGCCCTTTTGTGTTGCTTGTTCGCAGATGCCATGGGCGTGTTACCTGGTTGCCTGAAGATGTATCGCATGGGCCGCCGTGCAGGGGCGGCCGGTGAGGCGGGCAAGGATGCCAGTAAATCGACGGTGGGGCACCTGCCTTCGGCCGGGAGGTGGTGTCGGTCGCGGCTCAGTTCCTGGGGATCAGGCGCCCCGGGCTGCGGCTATCCAGTTCGCCGTGGCGCAGCCAGCCGAGGATGATCGGCCACAGCCGGGTCTCGAAACGGCTGTGGAAGAACGCGAAGTGGCCGACGGCGGTCTCGCCGATGTCCTGCGGACGGATACGCAAATGGGTGCGCGGGCTGTTGTGGAAATAGCCCAGCAGGCGTTCGATGGCGGCCACGGTGCCGAACGGATCGTCGCTGAGGCTGATGGCCAGGATCGGTGCCGTGACATGGGCGAAAGGCTGGCCATTGCGCTCGGTGGCAATCTTGCGGCCACTGGGGCGCCCTTCGTAGCGCGGGTGCGGGGTGCTCCAGTCGCGGACCACCCCAGCCGGGGTGTCTTCCATCCACCCCAGGCGCTTGCCGGGGAAATAACCATAGAGGCGGGTCAGCAGGGGCATCGCCAGGTGCCATTTGCCCAGCATCCGCCAGCGTTCTGCCGGGGCGTAGTCACGCCAGTAGGCGAATTGCGCGCCCATGGTCGCCATGCGCCGGATCACCCCCGCCGAGTTGCCCAGGCCTGCCGCGCAACCGCCGAAGCTGTGGCCGACGACGTCGATCGGCTGGCCGGGGAATTCGCGCTGGGCGCGTTGCAGCATCGCCTCGAAATCCAGGGCGCCCCAATCCGACCAGGAGGCCTTGAAGCCCTTGAGGGATGCCGGCCGCGATTCGCCGATGCCACGGTAGTCGTAGGTCATGACATCCAAGCCGTGGGCGAACAGGTAGTCGGCGAAGCGAAAGTAGTAGCGGCAGCGCACCGAGGTGGCGGCGCTGATGATCACCACCGGGCGTTGTGGATCCGGCTGGGCATGGCGCCAGGCAAAGCCGCCGAGCATGACGCCGTCGGCCGCGGGCTCCTTGAAGCTTTCGCTGGGGCCACTGGCCGGTTCGACGGTGGCGTGGCGGGTGGCTGGCTGCTCGGGAGGGGATAACAGGGACATGGGAACGTGTTCCTGAATGGCTGAAGTGGGGCCCTGGCTCAGCGGCGGGGTCTATCGGCGACCATCAATGACCGTCCGATCCACAGGGCGGCAGCGGCCAGTGCGCCCAGGAGCAGGGTAGTGAGGCCCTGCCACAGCAGCTCGCCATAGAACTGGGTGGGCTGCAGCGCCATGCTGTAGACGTGCCTGGGGCCGGCGCGGTTGCCGGTGACGATCTGCCCGTCGACCAGCGCGCCGGCCAGGGTCCAGGCCAGCAGCCCGCTGAGCAACAGCAGCACGGTCCCGACCACCAGCAGCAGCAGCCAGGCGCCGCTACGGTTGTCGACGGGCTTGGGGTGGGGCAGGGGGATGCGGGTTCGTTTCTGGTTCACTGCGGGCCGTTCCTTTGCGAGGCGATGGTCACTTTACTCTGCGAGAGGCCCTTGGTGATAACACCGTGGCCTGTCATTGGCGGCGCAAAGGTATGCTGGCGCTCTTTTTTTGCAAGGATCGGGAATGACGATGATGCGGTGGTGCTCATGGAAGGGGCTGGTGCTGGCGGTGCTCATGGCCGCTGGCGGACAGGTGCGGGCGAACGAGCCGTCTTCGGTCTATCTGCGCTGCAACATGACGCCGGAAGACTATGCCAAGGCCATGGCGGCGACGCCGCGCCCGGCACTGGCCTATGGCGACTGGCAGCAATGGTTCAACAGCAAGCAGATGTACGGCCCGGGCCTGGTGGACGCCGAGTCGTTGCGCGATTCCGGGGCGCGCAGCCTGCAGGAAACGGTGGAGATCTGGATGGGCCCCGGTGCGTATTCACGTTATGACCCCAAGGCTGGTCGCTGGCAGCTCGCCTTGCTGGAGTTCACCGACAACTACGGCGAGATGATCCAGTTGCTGGCGCCCTTGCGCGGTGTCGCCGCCTTCTGCCAGCCCGACTCCGACAGCTTCCTGTTCATCTACTCCTACATCTGGGGCGATGGCGACAATGCCTACCTGGCCCTGGACCAGGGGCGTAGCCGGTTCGCCACCGGGCCGACCCCGGCGCAGCGGGCCGAGGCCGACGCCGCGCTCGAGGGGCTGATGGAGGCAGGCGCTGACTGAGGCGCCTTAGGCGCCTTCGCTCAAGCCCTGGTGCCGAATCGGTCTAAAACCGCCGGTATCGAGGCGTACACTGAAGCTTGGGAGCTTGAGGCGGGCCAGTTGTGCAGGGCTGCCGTGGCTTGGCCATTCGCGATGCAATAGGGGAGGCCCGGGCGCTACCGATCCTGGGGCTGGAGGCTTGATGGTGGCGCCCCATTGCAGGGGTTCGAAACGAACCCGGGAGTGGTCATCATGAAATGCTCTTCCAGCAGAGTCATGTCGGCGCTCGCCGTGCTGCTTGCGCTGGCATCACCCAGCGTACTGGGCGCCGTCGCCAGCAGCGAGCCGATTGATCCGGCCGGCGTCCAGTTGGTGCCGCAGCAGCAAAACGGAATCGCCTACCTCAGCGGCGGGATCGGCCTGGATGAGTCGCGGGCCATCCAGCAGGTAACGGGCTACAACCTGCACCTGACGTTTTCCGTCGGCCCGCAGAACCAGTACACCTCGGATGTGGACGTGGCGATCGAGAATGCCCAGGGGCATTCCCTGTTGAGCCTGGCCGGGGTGGGGCCGATCGTCTA
Organism: Pseudomonas sp. CMR5c; assembly: GCF_003850545.1. Taxonomy (NCBI): domain Bacteria; kingdom Pseudomonadati; phylum Pseudomonadota; class Gammaproteobacteria; order Pseudomonadales; family Pseudomonadaceae; genus Pseudomonas; species Pseudomonas sp. CMR5c. Next base: position 390,719 of record NZ_CP027705.1, read on the forward strand.
TGTGCAACTGCCCCCCGGCAAGTTCCAGGTCGTGACTACCCGCAAGGGCCTGGAGCGGCGTAGCACTATCGATGTCGCCGCTAGCGCCCGGCGCGATCTCAACGTCCATTGGGATAACTTTTGAGCGCAGCCCTGGGGGCTTGAACCTGACGTAGCGTGAGGATTTATCCTGTCTTCAACCATTGCTCGGCGTAGGGAGGCAGATGAGGAATGTTGAAGATCGGTGAACTGGCTCTCAGGGCTGGCGTTACAGTGCGCACCTTGCATCATTACGATGGGCTGGGACTGCTTTCTCCATCCACACGCTCCAATGGCGGCAATCGGCTGTATTCAGAGGCCGACGCCGCTCGTTTGGGGCGTATCCAGGTGCTCAAGCAGGGCGGGCACTCGCTGGAGCAGATCAAGCAGATGCTGCAAGCGGACAACCTGTCTCCCGCAGAGCTCATTTCCCGGCAACTTGAATCCCTGGCTGCGCAGCAACGCCATATCGAGAAGCTGCGTGTGCGCCTGTTGAGGCTGAACCAGAAGATAGGCAAGGGCACCGTGCTTCTCGGCATCGACTGGATCGACATGCTGGAGATGCTGGCCCTGCAAGAGGAAGTCTTGTCCGCAAGCGATATCGCGGCCTTGCTGGCCGTCGAAGAGCGGCTGGATGATGTCGAGCGGGACTGGGAACTGCTGGTGGCCGACGTCCAGTCAGCCATCGCGGCGCAGACGCCAGGGCACAGTCCGCACGCACAAGCATTGGCCTGGCGCTGGATGCGTCTGGTGCATTTGACCGTCGCCGAGGATGCCGAGCTGGCCTTCAAGCTGACGGCGCTCCAGCGAAACTCCCGGCGAGCGCAGCAGCTCAACGGGATTCATGACGCCATGCTGGATTGGGTCATGGTGGCATTCGTCCATGCTCGAGCAGCGCTAATGGTCAACTACCTGACCCCCGCCGAGCAGCAAGACCTGACGCAGCGCCAACTCGAGCATCTTTGGCAGTGGCAGCCCTTGATCGCGCAGGCCCGCGAGCATCAGCGCAACGGCCTCGAAGCCGCATCCCCTGGTATGCAGGAGCTGGCTCGGCAGTGGCTGGGGTTGTTTCGTGCCTCCCATTACGGTGACGACCTGGAGCTTGAGCGCAAGGTGCGCCATGCCTACGCACAAGAACCTGGCTTGAGTGCATACACCGGCCTGAACGACTCGCTGGTGCATTTCATCAACCGCGCCCTGGCGCTGATCTAAATCGTGCCGCTGAACTTTCAATAAGGAATCGATCATGGAACACAGCGCTGTCCACCTGGTTTGCGGGCCCGTGGGAGCGGGCAAGTCCACTTATGCCCATGAACTCTCGAGCGGCGGTAGCGCCGTGGTTTTCTCCATGGATGTCTGGATGGCCAAGTTGTTTGCGCCTGACATCGCATCGGGCACCACTGTCCAGACAATGAACCCGGCATGGTTCGCCGAGCGAGTGGATCGTTGCGAGGCAGTCATCTACTCGATGGCTGCCGAGGTGTTGCGCTGTGGCGGCTCCGTCATCCTCGACCTGGGCTTTCTTCGTCGCCAGCGACGCGATACGGCGTACGCCTTTGCCGCCCGGCACGGCAGCCCGACCGTACTCCACTACGTCACCGCGGAAGCGGAAGCTCGGCGCGATCGGGTAGCGCGCCGCAATGAGCAGCGGGGGCAAACGTACGCCATGGAGGTCACCCCGCAGATGTTCGATTTCGCTGAAAGCGTATTCGAAGCCCCGCAGTCGGAGGAGCTGGCAGGTGCGCGGATGGTATTCACCGATCGTGAATAGGCGCAGGTTGTAGCGCGTTATCCACTGAGGCTGGCTATGGAGCGATGCGCTGGCTGATCACGGCATCGCTACCGTGCTGCGGGCGGGACTCCGGGCCGAATCGGCGGGGAAGAGTTGGCAAATCGTAGAAAGCAAAAAGCCCGCACTAGGCGGGCTTTTTGTGTGCTTTCAGGTGTGCTTGGCACCACCTGAAAACTGAAGGTGGTGCCCAGAGACGGAATCGAACCGCCGACACGGGGATTTTCAATCCCCTGCTCTACCGACTGAGCTATCTGGGCAACGGGGCGCATTAAACGGGTTTTTCAGGGGGGCGTCAAGCAAGTTTTGAAAAAAAGTTTAATTATTACCGCCGCTTACGATCCGACCCCCGAATTTGCAGCGGTTTCACTCCGCTGGCGGCACGTAACCTTCGGCCTTGGCGTATTCCTCGCCAGAGAAGTACTTGTCCATTTCCGCCTGGATGAACTTGCGATCCTCGGCGTTCATCATGTTCAAGCGCTTTTCGTTGATCAGCAGGGTCTGGTGCTTCTGCCAGTCGCCCCAGGCCTTGGCCGAGACGTGCTCGTAGATATCCTGGCCCTTGGCGCCCGGGTACGGCGGACGGTCCAGGCCTGGCAGTTCTTCTTGGTACTTGCGGCACATTACGGTGCGGGTCATGACGACTCTCCTGCATTCAATACTTCAGCCGCGCGTTTGAGCAGTGTCTTCACCGGGGCGGCAAGGCCCAGGCGCGGCGGGGTGGCGAGGTTATACCAGAGCCAGTCGGCCTCGGCGACGTGCAGGGCCGACTCTTCGACCCGGATCAGCCAGGGCTCGATGGCCAGCTGGAAGTGGCTGAAGGTGTGTACCAGAGCAGGCATCTGCTGTTGTTGACCCAGCTCCAGAGAGTGCTGCATGGCCAGGTGCTGGATGTCGTTCAGTCCATCGAGTTCCGGCAGGCTCCAGAGCCCGCCCCAGAGCCCGCTGGAGGGGCGTCGGTAAAGCAGGATGGCGCCTTCGCGGTTGGCCAGCATGGGCATCAGGGTGCGCTTCTGTGGCACCTCCTTGCGCGGCTTGGGCACCGGGTAGCGGGTCTCAAGGCCGAGCATGTGCGCCTCGCAGTGCCGCTCCAGGGGGCATAGCAGGCAGCTGGGCTTGCTACGGGTGCACAGGGTTGCCCCCAGGTCCATCATCGCCTGGGTGTAGTGGTTGACCCGCGAGTGGGGCGTGAAGCGTTCGGCGGCCGCCCATAGCTGCTTGGCCACCTTGGGTTCCCCCGGGTAGCCCTCCTGGGCGGTGAAGCGCGCCAGGACCCGCTTGACGTTGCCATCCAGGATCGGCGCCCGCAGGCCCATGCTGATGCTGGCGATGGCCCCGGCGGTCGAGAGCCCGATACCCGGCAGCTCGGTGAGTTTTTCCACGTCGCGGGGAAACTCGCCGCCATGCTCGGCCATCACGATCTTCGCGGTCTTCTGCAGGTTGCGTGCGCGGGTGTAGTAGCCCAGGCCGGTCCACAGGTGCAGCACTTCGTCTTCCGGTGCCTCGGCCAGGGCCTGTACCGTGGGCAGGGAGGCCATGAAGCGGTCGAAGTAGTTGAGCACGGTACTGACCTGGGTCTGCTGCAGCATGATCTCCGAGACCCAGACCCGATACGGGTTGATGTCCTGTTGCCAGGGCAGGTCGTGGCGCCCGTGACGGTCATACCAATCCAGCACCGCGCTGGAAAAAGCCTCGGCTCTCATCGCTTGAACAGCCCCTTGATCGCGTTCTTCAGTTCCGGGCTGACCTTGTCGCCGAGTTTCTCGTCGATCTTTTCCTTGAGTCGGTCGCCGGCCAGCTTGGCTGCGACTTGGCCCAGGCCGTCCTTGTCCAGGCGGCAGGCCTTGGCGCCCAGCTCCAGCGGGCCACGGCAACGCAGCGGCAGCTCGATGCCACGGAAGCGCTCGCCCACCTGGCAGGCCGGATCCGGGTTATCGCTCAGGTCGCCTTCGACGATGATGCCCACGCGATAATCCAGGCCCAGCACGCGCAGGTCGATGTCGCCGTTGCCGTTGACGGTCATGCCGGGGATGCGCACCTTCAGGTCCGGGTTGCTGGCCACGCCATTACGCAAGGTCAGGTTGCCCTTGAGCTCCTGGAACGGGGTGTCCTTGCCGCGCGGGGTACTGGTCAGGTTCTTGCGGTTAAGCACGGCGATACCCTGGCACAGCTGTTGCTCGATGCTGGCGTTGAGCAGCACACCGTTGTTGATGGCGAAGCTGGCGGTGCCGTTGAGGCTGTCGATCAGCGCTTTTTGGCTGTTGCCATTGCCAGTGAGGTTGCTGCTCAGGGTGACCAGGCCCTTGACCGGAGGATTCTGGCCCTGGTTTTCCAGGATGCGCTCCACCGGCACCCGGTTGATCCGGGTCTGCAGGTTCAGTTTCGGGGTGCTCTGGCGTACGTCCAGGGTGCCATTGGCCTCGAAGCTGCCGTTGAACAGCTCGCCGCGCAGGTTGGCGAGTTTCAGCAGGCCGCCCTGGCCGGAGGCCTTGAGCGCGGCATTCTGGATCGGCAGCTTGTCCAGGGTCAGTTGGCCGAAGTTCAGGTCGGCGTCGACATCGAGCTGGGCCAGGCGCTCCACCGGCAGCAGGCGGTCGGTGCTCCAGGCGCCCTTGGTCGGTGCGTCGGGCAGCGGCGTGGTGCCGCCCGCGGCAGCCGCCTCGCTACCCTGTACTTCGGCCTTGCGGGCCGCGGCGGCGCTGTTGGCTGCTGCGGACTTGGGCGGCAGGTAGCGGTCGACATTGAAGGTATCGGCCTTGAGCTGGGCGCGCAGGGCTTGCTTGGCGAAGTCCTCGATGGCCAGGCGGCCGCTGAAGCTGCTGTCGTCGAGCTTCAGGTTGAGATCTTCCAGGGCCAGGCTGGTGGGAGTGCCTTGCAGGCGACTGGCCAGCTCGACCTTGCTCAGGCTGCCCTCGGCCATGGCCGGCAGGGTCTGGCCGATGCTGTCGACGAACTTCGCCAGGTCGAACTGGGCGATGGAGATCCCGCCGCTGATCTGTGGCGTCTTTTCCAGGTCATTGACCTTGAGTTCGCCCAGGGCCCGCAGCTGGTTGAGGGAGAGCTTCAGCCCGGTCCACTGGCCGACGTTGGCGGCCTTGTCCAGCAGCAGCTGGCCCTGGGCGGAGAAGGTCAGGGTCTTGCCTTGCAACGGGTCGCCGGCCGCCTCGCCGGACAAGCGCATGTCCTCGAACTGATAGCGCTGCAGGGCGCGGTCGAAGCGCAGTTCGCCGTTGAGCTCGGTGCGCACGCGCACTGCCGGTTGGCTGCTGGCCAGGAAGGCGGTGAGCTTGACCGGAGTGTTGGTGGCTTCGTGGATCGGCCCGGTGCTGAGCTGGATGCTCTCGGCGGTGAACTGCTTGCCGGTCTGTTCGTCGTTGTATTCGACCCGAGCGTTGTTCACCGTCAGGCTGTCGATATCCAGGCGGATCGGCTGCGCGGGTTTTTCCGCGCTGGTCGCAGCCTCGCCGGTTTCGCCGGTGCTGGTGGCAGGCGTCTCGGCCTGGCGGTCGGCCGGCGCAGCCTTGCCGATGTCCTGCCAGTTGCCGTGACCGTCCTTGTCGCGGTTCAGGCGCAGGTTCAGGCCCTCGACCCGGACGTCGCTCATCTGTACTTCGCGGCGCAGCAATGGCAGCACGCGAACCGACAGGCCCAGCATCTGCAGGTCGGCGAAAGGCTGGGTGGGGTTGGCCAGGGTGGCCACCCCGGCATCGTGCAGTTCCAGGCCGAGCCAGGGGAACAGGCTCCAGCCGATGTCGCCATTGAGGGTCAGCTCGATGTGGGCCTTGTCCCGGGCGATCTGGCGGATTTCGTCTTTGTAGTCGTTGGGGTCGAACAGGTGGGTCAGGGCGAAGCCCAGAGCCACGATGATCAGTAACAGCCCGAGAATTACCAGACCCAGGATTTTGCCGAGCGCTTTCATGGGCGAGTCCTTGTATGTCGAATTCAAAATTTAGCGGGGCAGTATAACGCCCCGGACCTGGCGACTGTTGACCCAAACCGTCTACGGGTACTTGAGCTCCAGTCGCAGCTTGGCCGCCAGGGCCTGGGCCTCGAGATGCCCGGCCGGTGCCAGCAGGCAGAGGTTCGCCCCCTCGGTCCGGGCCATTTCCCGGGCCTGGCTCACCAGGCGTTCGGCCACGCCGCGGCGCCGGGTGATCTTGCGCACACAAAGGTGGGACAGGGACCAGCCGTCCGAGTGCCGTTGCAGATATCCGGCTCCCAGCAGGCGGTCGTTGAAGCGCGCCACCAGCAGGCTGGCCTCCCCCAGGGCATGGGCGATCAGTTGCGGGGCATCGGCATGGGGGGCGAACAGCCAGTCCGGGGCGTCCTGGTAGATCTTGCGCAGGTCCTGCTGGTCCTGGGGGCTGGCGTCGTGCAGCGCTTGGACAACGATGGGCATTGGGGTTCCTGGAGCGAGGGTGGGCGGCGACCACCAGAGCAGTCGCGGTAAAAAAGGAGATAGCAGTTTGCTTTCTTAATGTTTTGCAAATGGTAACCTCTGGCGGTTCGTCCGTCCTTCTGCGACTTAATGTCGCGCCTGCCCAAAGGGAGCTTTACTCAATCAGAACGACCGTGCCCTCGTGCCAAGGTCGTCGCAGGGGAGTGGCCGATGAACAATTCTAATAATTGGGGGAACATCCATGAGCTCTAGCAACGTGGCGGCCAGCGTGCCCGCCCAGCCGGCGTTCTTGTCCAAAGAACGCATCATCGCCAAGCCCGGTTTCAACCGCTGGCTGGTACCACCGGCCGCCCTGGCCATCCACCTGTGCATCGGCATGGCCTATGGCTTCTCGGTGTTCTGGCTGCCGCTGTCCAAGGCGCTGGGTATCAGCGCGCCGGTGGCTTGCGAGCCGGGCATGGGCTTCATCGCCCAGGTCTTCTCGTCCCAGTGTGACTGGCCGATCTCCATGCTCGGCTGGATCTACACCCTGTTCTTCATCTTCCTGGGCTGCTCGGCGGCGATCTGGGGCGGCTGGCTGGAGCACGCCGGTCCGCGCAAGGCTGGGGTGGTCTCCGCCCTGTGCTGGTGCGGCGGCCTGCTGATTTCCGCCCTGGGGGTCTATACCCACCAGATCTGGCTGATGTGGATCGGCTCCGGGGTGATCGGCGGGATCGGCCTGGGCCTGGGCTACATCTCCCCGGTGTCGACCCTGATCAAGTGGTTCCCGGACAAGCGCGGCATGGCCACCGGCATGGCGATCATGGGCTTCGGCGGCGGTGCGATGGTCGGTGCGCCCCTGGCGGCCGCGTTGATGAGCCACTTCGCTACCCCCACCAGCGTCGGCGTCTGGCAGAGCTTCCTGGTGATGGCCGCGATCTACTTCGTGTTCATGATCGGCGGCGCCCTGGCGTATCGCGTACCGCCCACCGGCTGGAAGCCCGAGGGCTGGAACGCGCCGGCGAAAAAAGCCGGTAACGCGATGATCACCCACCGCCACGTGCATGTGAACGTGGCCTGGAAGACCCCGCAGTTCCGCCTGGTGTGGCTGGTGCTGTGCCTTAACGTGTCGGCCGGTATCGGCATCCTCGGCATGGCCTCGCCACTGCTGCAGGAAGTGTTCGCCGGCAAACTGCTGGGCAACGGCCTGAGCTTCAGCCAGCTGGACGCCGGGCAACTGGCGCAGATCGCCGCCATCGCCGCCGGCTTCACCGGACTGCTGAGCCTGTTCAACATCGGTGGCCGGTTCTTCTGGGCGTCGTTCTCCGACTACCTGGGCCGCAAGAACACCTACTTCGTGTTCTTCGCCCTGGGCTTTGCCCTGTATGCGCTGATCCCGAACCTCGGCCACCTGGGCAACATCGCCCTGTTCGTGGCGGCGTTCTGCATCATCCTGTCGATGTACGGCGGCGGTTTCGCCACGGTCCCGGCCTACCTGGCGGACCTGTTCGGTACCCAGATGGTGGGCGCGATCCACGGCCGCTTGCTGACGGCCTGGGCGGCCGCCGGCGTGCTGGGCCCGGTGCTGGTGAACTACCTGCGCGAATACCAGCTGAGCATCGGCGTCGAGCGCGCCGCGGCCTATGACATCACCCTGTACATCCTCGCGGGCCTGCTGGTGCTGGGCTTCCTGTGCAACCTGATGGTGCGCCCGGTGGCCGACAAGTACTTCATGACCGACGAGCAACTGGCGGCCGAGCAGGCCCTGGGCCATGACAAGGGCGCCGACAGCAGCGTCGTCCTGGAGTGGAAGGCTTCGCCTGGCAGCAAGCCGCTGGTGATCGCCGCCTGGCTGGTGGTGGGCATCCCCCTGGCATGGGGCGTGTGGATAACCCTGCAGAAGACCGCAGTGCTGTTCCACTAGGATCCTGCCTGGCGCGGGAGCGAGGTCGCTCGCTTTCGCGCCCGGGGTTGCTTGTCATGACAGGTACAACCCCGCAGCCATTGGTTCGCGCCCGTCAGGATGTCGTTCGACGTGTTCCTGTTTGGCCCTCCCCGGGCCTATACTGCTCGCCTTTTTCGCCCAATGATTTTGCGGAGCTGGTGATGGCCGAACGTAAGGCATCTGTCGAGCGCGACACTCTGGAAACCCAGATCAAAGCCTCGATCAACCTGGATGGCACCGGAAAGGCCCGATTCGATATCGGCGTACCTTTCCTCGAGCACATGCTGGACCAGATCGCCCGGCATGGGCTGATCGACCTGGATATCGAAAGCAAGGGCGACCTGCATATCGACGATCACCACACCGTGGAAGACGTCGGCATTACCCTGGGCCAGGCGTTCAGCAAGGCCATCGGCGACAAGAAAGGCATCCGCCGCTATGGCCATGCCTATGTGCCGCTGGATGAAGCCCTGTCCCGCGTGGTGATCGATTTCTCCGGCCGTCCCGGCCTGCAGATGCACGTGCCCTTCACCCGTGCCACCGTCGGCGGCTTCGATGTCGACCTGTTCCAGGAATTCTTCCAGGGCTTCGTCAACCACGCCAACGTGACCCTGCACATCGACACCCTGCGCGGCCACAACACCCACCACCAGATCGAGACCGTGTTCAAGGCCTTCGGTCGTGCGCTGCGCATGGCGGTGGAGCTGGACGAGCGCATGGCCGGGCAGATGCCTTCCACCAAGGGCGTGCTGTAATGCAGACGGTAGCCGTCATCGACTACGGCATGGGCAACCTGCACTCCGTGGCCAAGGCCCTGGAGCACGTGGGCGCCGGCAAGGTGCTGATCACCAGCGACGCCAGCGTGATCCGCGAAGCCGATCGGGTGGTGTTTCCCGGCGTGGGCGCAATCCGCGACTGCATGGCCGAGATCCGCCGCCTGGGCTTCGACGCCCTGGTGCGTGAAGTCAGCCAGGACCGTCCGTTCCTGGGGATCTGCGTGGGCATGCAAGCCCTGCTGGAGCGCAGCGAAGAGAACGACGGCGTGGACTGCATCGGGCTGTTTCCCGGCCAGGTGAAGTTCTTCGGCAAGGGCCTGGTGGAAGAGGGCGAGCACCTCAAGGTGCCGCACATGGGCTGGAACGAAGTGAAGCAGGCGGTGGACCATCCGCTGTGGCACAGCATCCCGGACCTGGCGCGCTTCTACTTCGTGCACAGCTACTACATCACCGCCGGCAATGCCCGACAGGTGGTGGGCAGCGGCCACTACGGCGTGGACTTCGCCGCGGCGCTGGCCGAGGGCTCGCGCTTTGCCGTGCAGTTCCACCCGGAGAAGAGCCATACCCATGGCCTGCAGCTGCTGCAGAACTTCGCGGCCTGGGACGGTCGCTGGTAAATGAACAGGTCGCGGACCAAGGCGCCGATACTGACGCTGACCCCCGAGCAGGAGCGCGAGGCGCTCGACAAGCTCAAACGCTTGCTCGAAGACCGCTTCGACCTGCAGCTGGGGTCGTTCGAGGTGGCCGAGGTCCTCGAGTTGTTCAGCAAGGAAATTGCCCCCCACTACTACAACAGGGCGATTGCCGATGTTCAGCTGCACCTCAAGGAGCGGTTCGAGAGCATCGAAAGCGACCTGTGGGCGCTCGAGAAGAATTAAGGCAGCGGCCAGCTTCCAGGCTGCAAGCTGCAAGAAATACCAATGCGTGCCTGCTTGCAGCTAACAGCTTGCAGCTTGCAGCTCTTTTGACGAAGGAAAAAGCATGCTGATCATTCCCGCAATCGACCTCAAAGACGGTGCCTGCGTGCGCCTGCGCCAGGGTCGCATGGAAGACTCCACCGTATTCTCCGACGACCCGGTGAGCATGGCCGCCAAATGGGTCGAGGGTGGCTGCCGCCGCCTGCACCTGGTTGACCTCAACGGTGCCTTCGAGGGCCAGCCGGTCAACGGTGAGGTGGTTACCGCCATCGCCAAGCGCTACCCGAACCTGCCGATCCAGATCGGCGGTGGCATCCGTTCGCTGGAAACCATCGAGCACTACGTCAAGGCTGGCGTCAGCTACGTGATCATCGGCACCAAGGCGGTGAAGGAGCCGGAGTTCGTCGCCGAGGCCTGCCGCGCCTTCCCGGGCAAGGTCATCGTCGGCCTGGACGCCAAGGACGGTTTCGTCGCCACCGATGGCTGGGCCGAAGTCAGCTCGGTACAGGTCATCGACCTGGCCAAGCGTTTCGAGGCCGATGGCGTCTCGGCGATCGTCTACACCGACATCGCCAAGGACGGCATGATGCAGGGCTGCAACGTGCCCTTCACCAAGGCCCTGGCCGAAGCCACCTCGATCCCGGTGATCGCCTCCGGCGGCATCCACAACCTGGGTGACATCCAGGCCCTGCTGGACGCCAAGACGCCAGGAATCATCGGCGCCATCACGGGCCGGGCGATCTACGAGGGCACGCTGGATGTGGCAGAGGCTCAGGCGTTCTGCGACAGCTACAAGCCGTAAGCTGCAAGCTGCAAGTTAAAAGCGCGGCCTCGGCCTGCTCTTACTTGCAGCTTGAAGCTTGAAGCTTCTTAATCGGAGATTAAGTCTATGGCGCTAGCCAAGCGCATCATCCCTTGCCTGGACGTGGACAACGGCCGGGTAGTGAAGGGCGTCAAGTTCGAGAACATCCGCGATGCCGGCGATCCGGTGGAGATCGCCCGGCGCTACGATGAACAGGGTGCCGACGAAATCACTTTCCTGGACATCACCGCTAGCGTCGATGGCCGTGATACCACCTTGCATACCGTCGAGCGCATGGCCAGCCAGGTGTTCATCCCGCTGACCGTGGGCGGTGGCGTGCGTACCGTGCAAGACATCCGCAACCTGCTCAATGCCGGTGCGGACAAGGTCTCGATCAACACCGCCGCGGTGTTCAACCCGGAGTTCGTGGGCGAGGCTGCGCAGCACTTCGGTTCCCAGTGCATCGTGGTCGCCATCGATGCCAAGAAGGTTTCCGGCCCGGGCGAAGAGCCGCGCTGGGAAATCTTCACCCATGGCGGGCGCAAGCCCACCGGGCTGGACGCGGTGGAGTGGGCGAAGAAGATGGAGGGCCTGGGGGCCGGCGAGATCCTGCTGACCAGCATGGACCAGGACGGCATGAAGAACGGCTTCGACCTGGGCGTCACCCGAGCCATCAGCGATGCCCTGGGTATCCCGGTGATCGCCTCCGGCGGTGTCGGCAACCTGCAGCATTTGGCTGATGGCATCATCGAGGGCCACGCCAGCGCCGTGCTGGCGGCCAGCATCTTCCACTTCGGCGAGTACACCGTTCCCGAGGCCAAGGCCTACATGGCCCAGCGCGGGATCGTGGTGCGATAGCCACTGGACAGCATGGCGGGCTCGCGGCACTCTTGAGTTCGCCATGGTTCCTGGTAACCCGTCATGCTCAAACGTCTTCTTGTGGTTGTCGCCAGCGCCGGTTTTCTGCTCGGTGGCCTCGCCCGCGCCGCCGAACCCGCCGACACCTCCCTGGTGTTGCTGACGGAAAACTTCCCTCCCTACAACATGGCCATCAACGGCAAGAATTTCGCCCAGGGCGAGAATATCAACGGTATCGCCGTGGATATCGTCCGTGAGATGTGCAAGCGCGCCGGCATCAACTACAGCCTGACCCTGCGCTTTCCCTGGGAACGCATCTACAAGATGGCCCTGGAGCAGCCGGGTTATGGCGTGTTCGTCACGGCCCGGCTGCCGGACCGCGAGCCGTTGTTCAAGTGGGTCGGCCCCATCGGCCCGGACGACTGGATCATGCTGGCCAAGGCCGGCAGCAAGATCACCCTCGAATCCCTGGAGCAGGCGCGCAAGTACAAGATCGGCGCCTACAAGGGCGATGCCATCGCCGAGACCCTGGCCAAGCAGGGCCTGGCCCCGCAAGTGGTACTGCGTGACCAGGACAACGCCAGGAAGCTGGTGGCGGGGCAGATCGATCTCTGGGCCACCGGTGATCCCGCCGGGCGCTACCTGGCCAAGCAGGAAGGCATCACCGGCCTCAAGACGGTGCTGCGTTTCAACAGCGCCGAACTGTACCTGGCCTTGAACAAGGACGTATCCGACGAGGTGGTAGCCAAGCTCCAGGCGGCCCTGGACGAGATGCGCAAGGAAGGCCTGGTGGAAGAGATCATGGGCCGCTACCTCTAGATCAGCGGCAAGCTACAAGTAACAGCAGATCGGTGGCGCTTTGGCTTGTAGCTTGAGGCTTGCCGCTTAGCGCTGCCCTATCTGTACTTGCCGTTCTTGCCATGCCCGCTCATGGCCTGGTTGCTGCGCAGGCTGATCATCGACTTGATATCGATCCACTCGATGCCCTGGGCCTTGAGCTTGGGCAGTTCGCGCTCCAGCACCGCCAGGGTCTGCGGATACGGGTGGCCGATCATCACCGCCGAGCCCTGCTTGTGTGCCAGCTTGATTGCCGTCTGCAACTGCTGGGCAATCGCCGGCTCGGTACGTTCATCGTCGAGGAACACATCCCGGGAAACGCTGGCCAGGCCGATCTTCTGCGCCTCGGCGGCGGCCACGGTCTGGGCACTGGTGCGGCTGTCGACGAAGAACTTGTTGCGCCGTTGCAGCTCGCCCATGAGCCAGGCCATGGCCGGTCGCTGGGACGTCATGCGGCTGCCCATGTGGTTGTTGATACCACTGGTGTAGGGCACGGCCTGGAACGCCGCTTCCAGGCGCTTCTGCAGTTCTTCCTGCGGCAGCTCCGGGTGCCAGGCGAAGGGCCCGGTGGCTGGGTCCATGGGCATGTGCAGGATGACGATCTTGCCCGCGCGGTGGGCTTCCCGGGCGAATTCGGCAGCGTGGGGCGTATCGGGCATGATCGCCGTGGTCACCGGGCCGGGTAGACCCAGCACGCGGCGATCGCGGGGCAGGTTCTGGCCCAGGTCGTCGATGATCAGGCTCAGGTAGGCCTTGGGCGCCTGTGGGGTGGCGGCCTGGGCCGGGAGGCAGCAGAGCAGGGCCAGCAGCAGGCCGCCGAACAGCCTGGAGAGCGGCTGGCGGCTGTGCGTCGAAGGAAAGTGCAGCATGGGAATCAGCAATGGCCTTGGCAGTGGGACGCCCTGGCGGACGCTTCGCCGGCTAGCCGGCTCCCTGCTTGGGAGTCGGCCGGCCGGCGAGGGTTCAATCATTTTCCGCGGGTGATGCTCAAGCCCTTGAGCAGGCTCAGGGCCTGGGCCAGCTGGTAATCGTCGTCCTGCGGCATCGGCTTGGCCTTGCCGCTCGAGCCGCTTGGCTTGTCGGCGCCGCCGTTGCCGTTGCCCAGGTGGCCCTGGAGGTCGGCTTCCTTGAAGTACTCGCCGTCCTGGGACTCGCTGGTGATCTTGGCGCGGCGCACCTCGATGTCCGGGACGATGCCCTGGGCCTGGATCGAGCGGCCATTGGGGGTGAAGTACAGCGCGGTGGTGATCTTCAGGGCGCGATCGTTGTTCAGCGGCAGCACGGTCTGTACCGAGCCCTTGCCGAAGCTGGTGGTACCCATCAGCACGGCGCGCTTCTGGTCCTGCAGGGCGCCGGCGACGATCTCCGAGGCCGAGGCGCTGCCGCCGTTGATCAACACCACCATGGGCACGGCTTCGCTCTCGTCCTTGCCGGTGGCGGAGAAGCGCAGCTCGGAATTGGCGATCCGGCCCTTGGTGTAGACGATCAGGCCCTTGGTGATGAAGTGGTCGACCACTTCCACCGCCGCCTGCAGCACGCCGCCCGGGTTGTTGCGCAGGTCGAGGATGATGCCGTTGAGCTTCTTGCCGTTGTCCTTGCGCAGCTTGGCCAGGGCCTTGGAGACTTCCTCGCCGGTCTTGACCTGGAACTGGGTGATGCGGATGTAGCCATAGCCGGACTCCAGCAACTGGCTCTTCACGCTCTTGACCTGGATGGTGGCGCGGGCCAGGGTCACGTCGAATGGCGTGCCACCGTCGCGGACCAGGGTCAGGGTGATCTTCTGGCCGATCTTGCCGCGCATCTTGTCCACGGCCTCGGTCATGGTCTGGCCGCGGGTCGGCTGGCCGTTGATCTTGACGATCAGGTCACCGGCCTGGATTCCGGCCTTGGAGGCCGGGGTATCGTCGATCGGCGACACCACCTTGATGAAGCCGTCTTCGGCGCCGACCTCGATGCCCAGGCCGCCGAATTCGCCGCTGGTGCTTTCCTGCAGTTCGGCGAAGTCTTCCGGCCCCAGGTAGGACGAGTGCGGGTCGAGGTTGCTGAGCATGCCCTTGATGGCGTTTTCCAGCAGGGTCTTGTCATCGACAGGTTCGACATACGCGGCCTTGATGCGGTCCATCACCTCGGCGAAGGTGCGCAGTTCTTCCAGCGGCAAGGGCGCCTTGGTGGTCGCGGCGCTGGTCGCCTGGGCGGTTTCGGCGGCGAACGCCAGGGGCGCGCCGATCACCAGGGCGATCGTCAGGGCCAGCGAGGTAAGGCGGGACAAATGCAGCATGTCGAACGAACTCCTAATTTAGATGCAGCGCTTATCCTTGCGCGTGGCACCACTGTGCCGGGTCGCTGGGGCGGCCCTGCTGACGAATTGCAAAGTACAGCGCAGGAGTGTCCTGTCCGCCACTATTACCCACTGTGGAGATGGACTCTCCGGCCTTGACCACGTCGCCAGCTTCCTTGAGCAGCGTCTGGTTGTGTCCGTAGAGGCTCAGGTAGCCGTTGCCGTGGTCGAGGATCACCAGTAGCCCGGCACCGCGCAGCCAGTCGGCGAATACCACCCGGCCCCCATGCACGGCATGGACCTGGCTGCCGGCGGCAGCGCTGATCATCACCCCGTCCCACTTGGAGCGGGCATCGTCGCCACGAGTTTCACCAAAGCGTGCCAGCAATCGACCATCGACTGGCCATGGAAGTTTGCCCCGTGCCGAAGCGAATGCTCCGCCATAGGACGGCCCACCGCTGGAAACCAGTGCCCCAGGGGTGGAGTGGACCGGCTTGCGCGGCGCATCGCTGGTGTCGGCCTGGGCTTCACGCAAGCGCTTTTTTTCGGCTTCCTGCTGGGCGATCAGCGCTTTCTGGCGCGCCTCTTCCGCCTCGCGAGCCTGGCGTGCCAGGGTTTCCTCGATGGTCTTGAGAACCTTGCCCAGGTCGGCCTGGTCCTGTTCGCGCTGCTGCAGCTTCTGGTCCCGGGCCTTGACGTCGTCGTTGAGCTTGGCCAGGGCCAGCTGGCGCTCCTTGCGGACCTTGGCCAGTTCTTCGCGCTGGGTGTCGAGGCTGCTTTTCTGCACCAGCAACTGGGCCTGCTGCAGGGAAATTTCCTTTTCCACGTTGGCCAGCTGGCGCAGGGTCTCGTTGAAGTTCTTCAACTGCTCCAGGCGGGCCTGGCTCAGGTAGTCGTAATAGGTGAGGGTACGGGCGAATTTTTCCGGATTCTGCTGGTTCAGCAGCAGCTTGAGGTATTCCTGGCGCCCGTTCTGATAGGCCGCGCGGGCCTGGATGGCGATCAGTCGCTGTTGTTCAGTGCGCGCGCTCTGGAGTTTTTTTTTCTCCTCATCGAGTCGCTGCAGCTCGGATTCGCTTTTCTTCAGCTCTTTCTGCAAGGCCTCGACCTGCTTCTCCAGCTTGCCCATCTCGGTCTCGGTACCGCGCAGCTCCTTCTGTACTCCGGACTTTTCTTCCTGAAGCTTGCCCAGCAGTTTCTTCAGCTCGGCAATGTCCTGACGCGTGGCGTCCAACTGTTGTTGGGTTTGCGCGCGCTCATCGGCGAAAGCCGGTTGGAGCAGGCAGGTCAGGGCAAGGGCAATCAAGGCGCGAAGCATAGAGGCGGGCGACACCAGGGAAAGGGACGGCCTAGTATGCCCGCCCATCGCCGCAAAAAAAACGCCTCAAAGCCAACTGCTTTGAGGCGTTCGTCATAAAAGGCCGTTTGCGGCCAATTATTGGGCCATTTGCTATCAGACCAGGATCGATTTACCGGTCATTTCCGCAGGTTGCGGCAGGCCCAGCAGCTTGAGCATGGTTGGCGCCACATCCGCCAGGACGCCGCCTTCACGGACCTTCAGCGGCCGCTTGCCGACATAGATGAAGGGCACCGGCTCGGTGGTGTGGGCGGTGTGGGCCTGGCCGGTGGTTTCGTCGGACATCTGCTCGACATTGCCGTGGTCGGCGGTGATCAGCGCTTCGCCACCGACCTTCTCCAGGGCGTCGACGATGCGCCCGACGCACAGGTCCAGGCATTCGACGGCTTTCACTGCGGCGTCGAACACACCGCTATGGCCGACCATGTCGCCGTTGGCGTAGTTGACGATGATCACGTCATAGCGCTGGTGCTCGATGGCGTCGACGATCTTGTCGGTGACTTCCGGGGCGCTCATTTCCGGCTGCAGGTCGTAGGTAGCGACCTTCGGCGACGGGATCAGGATGCGTTCCTCACCCGGGAACGGCTCTTCGCGGCCGCCGGAGAAGAAGAAGGTCACGTGGGCGTACTTCTCGGTCTCGGCGATGCGCAGCTGGGTCTTGCCGTTCTTGGCCAGGTAGTCGCCCAGCACGTTTTCCAGGCTGCTGGGGGCGAAGGCCGCCGGGGCCGGGATGCTCGCCGCGTACTGGGTGAGCATGACGAAACCGGCCAGTTTCGGCTGGCGCGCACGCTCGAACTCCTGGAAGTCGTCCTCGACGAAGACCCGGCTCAGCTCGCGGGCCCGGTCGGCGCGGAAGTTCATGAATACCACGGCATCGCCGTCCTCGACCTTGACCGGCTCGCCGATGGTGGTGGCCTTGACGAATTCGTCGCTCTCATCGCGCGCGTAGGCCGCTTGCAGGCCTTCCTGGGCGCTGGCGGCGCTGAACTGGCCCTGGCCCTCGACGATCAGGTTGTAGGCCTGGGCCACGCGGTCCCAGCGGTTGTCGCGGTCCATGGCGAAGTAGCGGCCGATCAGGCTGGCGATACGGCCCTTGCCCAGGGTCTTGAAGGTTTCGTCCAGCAGTTCGATGGACGACTGGGCGCTCTTGGGCGGAGTGTCGCGACCGTCGAGGAAGGCGTGCAGGTAGATTTTCTCGGCGCCACGCTTGAAGGCCAGCTCGGCCATGGCCACCAGGTGGTCCTGGTGGCTGTGCACGCCGCCGTCCGACAGCAGGCCGAGGATATGGACCGCCTTGCCGGCAGCCACGGCCTTGTCCACGGCGGCGCAGATGGTCGGATTCTCGAAGAATTCGCCGTCGCGGATGGCCTTGGTCACCCGGGTGAAGTCCTGGTACACCACGCGGCCGGCCCCGAGGTTCATGTGGCCGACCTCGGAGTTGCCCATCTGGCCGTCCGGCAGGCCGACATCCATGCCCGAGCCCGAGATCAGGCCGTTGGGCACGCTGGCGCACAGGCGATCCAGGACAGGCTTGTTGGCGGCATAGACGGCGTTGGATTCGTGGCTCTCGCTGTGACCGAAGCCATCCAGAATCATCAGGACCAAAGGTTTAGGCGTGGTAGTCATGGCGTCCACTCGTGGCTGGAAAAGGAGGTGTTGAAAAAGGGAGTGGCAGTTTAAAGGCAAGTTCCATCGGCGTCACCGCCGGGCGGGGTTTGGCCGGCCTTGAGGGCTGTGTATACTGGCCGGCATTTTCACGCCCTGGAACCTCCTTAGATGGTTGCTCACCTGATTCAATTCGCTACTGAACACTACTTGCTCGTCGGCGCCTTCGTCATTCTCCTGGCCCTGCTGATCGCTCACGAACTGAGCCGCGGTGGTCGCAGCCTCAGCACCGGTGAGCTGACTGCGCTGGTCAATAGCGAGCAGGGCGTGGTGATCGATATCCGTCCATCCAAGGAATACGCCGCGGGCCATATCGTCGGCGCGCTGAACATTCCCCAGGACAAGCTCACCGCTCGCATCGGCGAGCTGGAGAAGCACAAGGCCAAGACCATCATCCTGGTGGATGCCCAGGGCCAGCACGCCGGCACCCACGCCCGCGAGCTGATGAAGTCCGGCTTCACCGCGGCCAAGCTGTCCGGCGGTGTCGCCAGCTGGAAGGCCGATAACCTGCCATTGGTGAAGTAATGTCCCAGGTCATCGTCTACTCCAGTGATTACTGCCCTTATTGCTCGCGGGCCAAGCATCTGCTCGCAAGCAAAGGCGTAGCCTTCGAAGAGATCAAGGTCGATGGCAAGCCGCAGGTGCGCGCCGAAATGACCCAGAAGGCCGGGCGTACGTCCGTGCCGCAGATCTGGATCGGCGCCACCCACGTAGGTGGTTGTGATGATTTGTTTGCCCTGGAGCGCGCCGGCAAGCTCGACGCGCTGCTGGCAGCCTGAAACTTCCCTTATAGACCCCGAGATCAAGAAGGATCTGAGATGACTGACCAACAGAACACTGCTGCTGCCGAAGACGAAAGCGCACCGCAATTCTCCCTGCAGCGCATCTACGTGCGTGACCTGTCCTTCGAAGCGCCGAAAAGCCCGGCGATCTTCCGTCAGCAGTGGGAACCCAGCGTCTCCCTGGACCTGAACACTCGCCAGAAAGCCCTGGAAACCGACTTCCACGAAGTGGTGCTGACCTTGTCCGTGACCGTGAAGAACGGCGACGAAGTGGCCTTCATCGCTGAAGTGCAGCAGGCCGGTATCTTCCTGATCAAGAACCTGGACGAGGCTTCCATGAGCCACACCCTGGGTGCCTTCTGCCCGAACATCCTGTTCCCGTACGCTCGCGAAGCGCTGGACAGCCTGGTGACCCGTGGTTCGTTCCCGGCCCTGATGCTGGCTCCGGTGAACTTCGACGCGCTGTATGCCCAAGAGCTGCAACGCATACAGGCCGGCGAGAACACCGTTCAATAAGAGCTTCGCCAAGCCATGAAAAAAGCGCCTTTGACGGCGCTTTTTTCATGGCTCGGCGAAACCTCCAGGTAGGAGCGAGGCTTGCCCGCGACAAGGGCGACGCGAAATGCCTGAGCACCGCGTACCGTTCATCGCTGGCACGCTTGGCTCCGGCACGAGCAGGCGCTTATTTGAAGCCCAGTTGGCGCCAGCCTTCATAGACCGCCACCGCCACGGTGTTGGACAGGTTCAGGCTGCGGCAGCCTTCGCGCATGGGCAGGCGCAGGCGCTGTTCGCCGGGCAGGGCGTCCAGCACTTCGGCCGGCAAGCCACGGCTTTCCGGGCCGAACAAGAAGGCGTCGCCTTCCTGGAAGCTGGCGTCGTGGAAAGGCCGCGAGCCCTTGGTGGTGAAGGCGAACAGGCGCGGGTGGCCGAGGCTCTGCAGGCAGCTGGCGAGGTCGGGGTGGCGTTGCAGGGTGGCGTATTCGTGATAGTCGAGGCCGGCGCGACGCAGGCGCTTGTCGTCCATTTCGAAACCCAGCGGCTCGATCAAGTGCAGGTGGCAGCCGCTGTTGGCGCATAGCCTGATAACGTTGCCGGTATTCGGCGGAATTTCTGGTTGGAAGAGGATGACGTGAAACATGCACGGCTCCGAAGAGAAAGACAGGCAGCATTCTACGCCTGAAGAAGACCCGCGGCCGAAGCTAATGCTGCGGGTGTTCGGCTCCCTGGCCATAGTTGGGTTGATGGTTGGCTTGATGATCGGGCGCCTGACCCAGACCGAGCCGGTGCAGTTGCTCAAGGTCGAAGGCGTGGCCGAGGGCCTGGTGGTGTGGTTCGACCGTGAGCCCAAGGTCCATGGCGAGCATATCGAGGGGGCGGTGGCGCTGCTGTTCGATGCCACGGGCCAGGCACAACAGGGTCAATTGCAGGTCAACCAGCGGACCGCGAACTGGCGGATACGCCTGGCGGACCAGGGCTTGTTGCTGAACCTGGTGGCTGCTCGCCCGCTGCGGGGCGAATGGAGCGCAAGCGAGGTGGACGGGCGTTGGCGCCTGGAAGTCCGCCTACGCGAGCAATAAAAGAGGGAAACCCCGGCCTGCCTGTACCAAGGCCCCCAAAAGGGAAGGGCTGGTCGTTTTGTCGGCGACGAGCCCTGGTGTAAAGAAGGGGATTCCCGGCCTGCCTGTACCAGGGTCCCCAAAACTCTGGCCTGCTCGCTTGGCGCGGGCGGACCGGGTGTTAAAGAGGGGAGTCCTGGCCTGCCTGTACCAAGGTCCCCGAAACGGGTGAGCGGTGGCGCTCGTGATCTTGTTATTGCAGGGGGCGTGCCAATTCGGGATTAAACGGTTCAGTTAATTGCAGGCTCAAGCTGAGGGCCCCGTTTCTCGGGGCTTTCGCCGTTTTTTGAGTTTTTCTTGCCCGGCCTGGTGCGGCCGTTCGCAAGCGGATCCTGCGTCTGGCTGAGCCTTTTGCTGGTGCAGGCTCACCATTTCGGTGCACGAAAAGCATCGCGGGCAAGCCTCGCGCCTACGAAACACAAGATCCGTAGGGGCGAGGCTTGCCCGCGATAGGGGTTACAGAACAGCAGCTCAAGCCTCGTCGCTGTCCTCCTCGTCGCCACCGTCGACCTTCATGCCCAGTTCCTTGATCTTGCGGGTCAGGGTATTGCGCCCCCAGCCCAGCAGGACTGCGGCGTCGCGGCGCCGGCCCGCGGTGTGCTTGAGGGCGGTCTCGATCATGATCCGCTCGAAGCTCGGTACCGCGCTGTCCAGCAGGTTGGACTGGCCGCGGGCCAGGGCCTGGTCGGCCCACTGGCGCAATGCCTGCTCCCAGTTGGTCACCGGCGCCGAGTCCTGGGGCAGGCTCAGCAGTTCCGGTGGCAGGTCGCCGATATGCACCTCGCGCCCGGAAGCCATCACGGTGATCCAGCGGCAGGTGTTCTCCAGCTGGCGCACGTTGCCCGGCCAGGGCAGGTTCTTCAGGTATTCCTCGGTCTCGTGCTTGAGCAGCTTGGGTTCCACCGCCAGCTCCTGGGCCGCGCGGCCGAGGAAGTGCCTGGCCAGGGTCGGGATGTCCTCGCGACGATCCGACAGGCGGGGAATGTGGATGCGGATCACGTTGAGGCGGTGGAACAGGTCTTCGCGGAACTTGCCGGCATGGACCAGGGTTTCCAGGTTCTGGTGGGTGGCGGCGATGATCCGCACGTCGACCTTGACCGGGGTATGGCCACCGACCCGGTAGAACTCGCCGTCGGCCAGCACCCGCAGCAGCCGGGTCTGGGTGTCGGCCGGCATGTCGCCGATCTCGTCCAGGAACAGGGTGCCGCCGTCGGCCTGCTCGAAGCGCCCGCGCCGCAGGTTGGCCGCGCCGGTGAACGCGCCTTTTTCATGGCCGAACAGCTCGGACTCCATCAGGTCCTTGGGGATGGCCGCCATGTTCAAGGCGATGAACGGCGAACTCGCCCGGGGGCTGTGGCGATGCAGGGCATGGGCCACCAGTTCCTTGCCGGTGCCGGACTCGCCATTGATCAGCACGGTGATGTTGGAGTGGCTCAGCCGGCCGATGGCGCGGAATACCTCCTGCATCGCCGGCGCCTCGCCGATGATCTCCGGGGTGCGGGCCAGGCTCGGGGCCACTTCCAGGCCTTGCTGTTCCTGGGCGTGCTGGTTGGCGCGCTTGACCAGGGACACCGCCTCGTCGACGTCGAATGGCTTGGGCAGGTACTCGAAGGCGCCGCCCTGGTAGGAGGCGACGGCGCTGTCCAGGTCGGAGTGGGCGGTCATGATGATCACCGGCAGGCGCGGGTGCTGCTCGCGAATCCGTGCCAGCAGGTCGAGGCCGCTGGCCCCGGGCATGCGGATGTCGGAGATGATCACGTCCGGGGTCTGGCGTGCCAGGCGGCTCATCACCCCGTCGGCGCTGTCGAAGCTCTGGGTGGTCATCCCTTCCTGCTGCAAGGCTTTTTCCAGGACCCAGCGGATTGAACGGTCGTCATCGACGATCCACACGGTTTCACTTCGGCTCATGTCGATGGGGCTCCTTGTTCCAGTGGCAGAAAGATCGAGAACGTGGTGTGGCCTGGGTGGCTGTCGCACTCGATCAAGCCCTGGTGCTGGCTGATGATGTTCTGGGTGATGGCCAGGCCCAGCCCGGTACCATCCGGACGGCCGCTGACCATGGGGAAGAAGAGGGTGTCCTGCAGTTCGGCGGGAATCCCCGGGCCGTTGTCGATGATCTCGATCTTGGTCACCAGCCGGTGGCGTACGTGGCCGATGGTGAACTGGCGCATGGTGCGGCTGCGCAAGGTGATGCGGCCCAGGCGCAATTCGTTCTGGGTGCTGATGGCCTGCATGGCGTTGCGCACGATGTTCAGGACTGCCTGGATCATCTGCTCGCGGTCGACCAGCACGTCGGGAATGCTCGGGTCGTAGTCCCGGACCAGGGTGATGCAGCCCTGGCTCTCGGCCTCCACCAGGCTGCAGACCCGCTCCAGCACCTCGTGGATATTGGTCGGCGCCAGGACCGGCAGCTTGTTCGAGCCGAGCATGCGGTCCACCAGGTTCCGCAGGCGATCGGCCTCTTCGATGATGACGTTGGTGTAATCCCTGAGGCCTTCTTCAGGCAGCTGGCGGGCCAGCAACTGGGCCGCGCCACGGATTCCCCCCAGGGGATTCTTGATTTCGTGGGCCAGGCCGCGCACCAGCATCTTGCTGGTTTCCTGTTTGGACAGCTGGGCCTCTTCCTTGGTGATGCGCAGCAAGCGATCCCGGGGATGGACTTCCAGCAGCAGCAAGGTGTCGCCGTTGCTGAGGATCGGCGTCACTGCATAGTCCACGGTCAGGGTCTGGCCGGTCAGGGCGGTGAGCATCGCCTCGCGCTTGGTGAAGGGGTGGGCCTGCTCCACCGCCTGGCGCAGGGAGCTCAAGGCTTCGGCCGACTCGGTGAACAGCTCGCTGATGAACTGCCCATGGCTGCGCTGGCCGCTGATGGCCAGGAGCATTTCCGCCGCCGGGTTCATGTACTCAAGGCGCAGGTCGGCGTTGAGCAGGATGGTGGCGGTGGTCAGGTTGTCCAGTAACAGGCGATGCAGTGGGTCGCTGATGGTCATTCGGACCTCTTTTGGAGCAGGGCGATCTGCGGCCGGTCGCGGATCGTGCACGGGTTGAAGCACTGTCATGGGGAAAATGCAAAAACCAAACCAAGGCTCCGAAAAGAAGCGTCCGAGCCCCTGAAACAGGCGTTTGAACGACGCTTGCCTAGCGGGCTGCCAGCCCTGGCGAAGGTTTTCGACCCAAAATGGGTGGTCGATGAGCCATGGGTGCAAGGTTGTGCACCAATATAGTGCATGATCTGTGTCCGTGCATGATCCTTCGGCTGGATGGTGAATCGACGCCCGTTTTTCAGCGGCAACCATCCAGGCGCGGGTTTAGAGTGCCGGACCCGATGCTCGAAGATCCAGGATGCACCATGGACCACGCCCCCCTGCTGTTTCGCCTCCCCGACGACGACACCCTGTACCAGGCACTGCTGGATCGCGATCCGGCCTATGAAGGTTTTGCCTATGTCGGGGTGAAAAGCACCGGAGTGTTCTGCCGCCTGACCTGTGCCGCCCGCAAGCCCAAGCGCCATAACACGGTGTTCTTCGGCTCGATCAAGGGGTGTGTCGAAGCGGGTTTTCGCCCCTGCCTGCGTTGCCGCCCACTGGCCGAGGCGGGAGTCCAGGAGCCCTGGGTCAAGGTCTTGCTCGAGCAACTGCACGCGGATGCCGAGCGCCGCTGGTACGAGGATGACCTGGTGCGCCTGGGTTTGGACCCGTCCACCGTGCGGCGTGCCTTCAAGCGCTACTTCGGCGTGACCTTCCTGGAGATGGCCCGCTTGCGGCGCATGGGCCGGGGCATGCAGCAACTGGCATCGGGCGAGCCGGTGATCGAGGCCCAGATCAGTGCCGGCTTCGACTCCGACAGCGGCTTTCGCAAGGCCTTCGGCCGGCTGGTCGGCCAGCCACCCTCGAACTTGCGGGGGCGCGAGCTGCTCAAGGTGGATTGGTTGCAGACCCCCATCGGCGTGATGCTGGCCGTGGCCGATGCCCAGGTCCTGCATCTGCTGGAGTTCTTCGACCGCCCGGCCCTGGCGGGGGAGCTGCGCAAGTTGCAGGACAGCAGTGGTTCGAGCATCGGCTTCGGGCGTTTTGCCCCCATCGACCAGATCGAGGCCGAACTGCGCCGTTATTTCGCCGGTGAGCCGGTGTCTTTCCAGACACCGTTGGCGATGCAGGCCTCGGCCTTCACCCGTACGGTATGGCAGGCGCTGCGGGCCATTCCCCTGGGCAGCACTTGCAGTTACGCCGGGTTGGCGCGGGATATCGGCTCGCCGACGGCGGTGCGCGCCGTGGCCCGGGCCAATGGCGCCAACCAGATCGCCATCGTCATCGCCTGCCATCGGGTGATCGGCGCCGATGGCTCGCTCACCGGTTATGGCGGTGGTCTATGGCGCAAACGCTGGCTGTTGGAGCATGAGCGACGCATGCACCTGGCCGGACGGGAACAACCGGTGCAGGCCCAGGAGTCGTTCAGCGGTGGGCGCGCAGCAGGAAGAAACTGATTTCCGCGCTTTGCTGCAGGACTTGTTCGCCCTCAAGGACTTGCACCGCCAGGCGATGAAGGCCGCGGTCGAGGTTCGACAAATGCAACTGCGGGCCACGGCCAGGGGCGCCGTGAGGCTCGCCATCCAGCAGCAGGCGCAGGCGATGGGACGGCTGTAGCGGCGGGTGCAGGTCTACCTGGACGCTGAAGCTGCCGTTGTTGGCCCGCAGCGCGCCCTGCTCCTGCACTCCGTTGAGCTGCAGGCGGCGGTAGGCCTGCCTCTGGCTGGTCTGGCAGGCGGCCGGTGCCCTGTTCGAAGACGGCCAGTCGCTGGATCCTCGGTCGCTGCCGGTGCAATGGCCGGCGGTGGGGTGATAGAGGGCCGCATCAGCCGGCAGCAGGGTTATCCACAGCAGCCATAAAGCAGCGATACGCATGGTCCGGATCCTCCTGGTGAGCCCTCAGCATAGGGGCGCACCGGGCAGGGGCGGGCGTGGTTAACCTTTGAATACACATAATTCGGCGGTGGCCCGGATCATCGCCAGCTGGCGCAGCGGTTCGCCGGCGCTGGCCTGGTTGGCCCGGGCCAGCCACTGCGGGCAGTGCGGGTCGCTGCGCTGGGGAGCGAAGCTGGCCAGTTGTTGCAGCAGGCGCTTTTGCAGCTGGTCCAGTTGCGGGCGGATCTGTCCGGCCAGGTCCTGGCGGGGAGTGTCCGGAGCCCGGCCTTGCAGGTTCCAGGCCGAGAGCCTGGCGTATTGCACCAGCTTGTTGGCCTCGATCTGCGCGGCGAAGAACTGCTCCACCATGGCTTCATCCAGGCCATGGCTGGCAGCCTGGGCCGTGGCTGCGGCGATCACCTGTTGCTCCCGGGGCCGGTCTTCCACGGCCTTGTGGCTGTCCCATTTGCTCAAGGCCACCTGCTCGGCGAGTGTCAGGCGTTCAGCGATGCTGCCCAGTAGTGGGGCGAGGCTGGCCGGGCTGTCATCGGCCCGGGCCAGGCTGGCGGACAGGGCGCAGGCCAGGGCGAGAAACAGGCTCAGGGAAGATTTCATCGGCGGGCTTCCGGGTGGGTAATGGGCTGGCCATGATGCCTGCAAGCTGGCGGGACGCCCACGGAAAATCCCCGGGGCGTTTGTGCCGGGAATGAAAAAGGCCTCCCGAAGGAGGCCTTTCGATCACGCCGCTTGCGCGAGCGCTACCGGATCAGCAGCTGTAGTACAGCTCGTATTCCAGTGGGTGCACGAAGGTGCGGACCTTGATCTCTTCTTCGCTTTTCAGGGCGATGTAGGCGTCGATGAAGTCGTCGCTGAAAACGCCGCCTTTGGTCAGGAACGCACGGCCCTTGTCCAGCTCTTCCAGGGCTTCCTTCAGGCTGCCGCAAACTTGCGGGATCTCTTTGGCCTCTTCAGGCGGCAGGTCGTACAGGTTCTTGTCCGCGGCATCGCCTGGGTGGATCTTGTTCTGGATACCGTCCAGGCCGGCCATCAGCAGTGCGGCGAAGCACAGGTACGGGTTTGCAGCCGGGTCCGGGAAGCGTGCTTCGATACGGCGGGCCTTGGGGCTCGACACGTAAGGGATACGGATCGAAGCGGAGCGGTTACGGGCCGAGTAGGCCAGCATCACTGGAGCTTCGAAGCCTGGCACCAGGCGCTTGTAGGAGTTGGTGGCCGGGTTGGTGAAGCCGTTCAGGGCCTTGCCGTGCTTGATGATGCCGCCGATGAAGTACAGGGCGGTATCGGACAGGCCGGCATAACCTTCACCAGCGAAGGTGTTCTTGCCGTCTTTCCAGATCGACATGTGTACGTGCATGCCCGAGCCGTTGTCGCCGTACAGCGGTTTTGGCATGAAGGTGGCGGTGCGGCCATAGGCGTCGGCCACGTTGTGCACCACGTACTTCAGGGTCTGGGTTTCGTCGGCCTTCTTCACCAGGGTGTTGAACTTGACGCCGATTTCGTTCTGGCCGGCAGTCGCCACTTCGTGGTGGTGGACTTCGACGGTCAGGCCCATTTCTTCCAGTGCGTTGCACATGGAGGTACGGATTTCGTGGTCATGGTCGAACGGTGGCACGGGGAAGTAGCCGCCCTTGATGCCTGGACGGTGGCCCTTGTTGCCGCCTTCCACGTCCTGGTCGGACATCCACGAGCCTTGCTCGGAGTAGATCTTGAACATCGAGCCGGAGATGTCGGACTTGAACTTCACCTGGTCGAAGATGAAGAACTCAGGCTCTGGACCTGCGAATACGGTGTCGCCGATACCGGTGGCCTTCAGGTGCTCTTCGGCGCGCTTGGCGATCGCCCGTGGGTCACGGTCGTAGCCCTGCATGCTCGAAGGCTCGATGATGTCGCACACCAGGATCAGGGTCGGCTCTTCGGTGAACGGGTCGAGCACGGCGGTCTCGTCGTCCGGCATCAGGATCATGTCGGAGGCTTCGATGCCTTTCCAGCCAGCGATGGAGGAACCATCGAACATCTTGCCCGCTTCGAAGAAGTCCTCATCCAGCGCATCACGAGCCGGCATGGTCACGTGATGTTGAGTGCCCTTGGTGTCCGTGAAGCGCAGATCAATCCACTTGACGTCATGATCTTTGATGAGTTGAACCGACTTCGACATAGTGTCCTCCGGGGTGGCTTCGGGCTTGATGTTGGAGTGCCCTTAGAATGTGGGTGATGCCGGCGCGAATACTCTGCCATGGCAACCTGCCTCACAAGGGAGCAAATTGCATGCCAGTGCCCTGGGATGGGTTTTGTGCTCCAAAACCACGCTTTGTGCGACCCATGGCAACGAACGCCGGCTTTTTGCGCACTGCAATGTAGCGCTTATTCGAATGAATGACCCGTTTTGGTGCATTGAAAACCTTCTGCACATTAACTGGTTAAACCTTGAGCAATTTCCGCTATAATCCGCGCCCCCCTTTTTCGGCTGGCCCAGCGCGCGCTGTTTTCATGAAACTAATCGTTAAAGTTTTCCCGGAAATCACCATCAAGAGCCGCCCGGTACGGACGCGTTTCATCCGTCAGCTGGCCAAGAACATCCGTGCCGTGCTCCGCGACCTGGACCCGGCCGTGGTGGTCAATGGTGTGTGGGACAACCTCGAGCTGGAAACCGCCGTCAGCGAGCCCAAGGCCCTGAAGGAGATGACCGAGCGCCTGCGCTGCATGCCCGGCATCGCGCATTTCCTGCAGGTCGATGAATACCCCCTGGGGGATTTCGACGACATCGTCGCCAAGTGCAAGCAGCACTTCGGCCACGCCCTGGAAGGGAAGATCTTCGCCGTGCGCTGCAAGCGTGCCGGCAAGCATGAATTCAGCTCCATGGATGTGGAAAAGTACGTCGGCAGCCAGTTGCGCCGGCAGTGCGGTGCGGCGGGAATTTCCCTGAAAGAGCCGCAAATCGAAGTGCGGATGGAAATTCGCGACCAACGGTTGTTCGTGATCCACAGCCAGCACAACGGCATCGGCGGCTACCCGCTGGGCGCCCTGGAACAGACCCTGGTGCTGATGTCCGGCGGCTTCGACTCCACCGTGGCGGCCTACCAGATCATGCGCCGCGGCCTGATGGGGCATTTCTGCTTCTTCAACCTGGGCGGTCGTGCCCACGAATTGGGCGTGATGGAAGTCGCGCACTATATTTGGAAGAAGTACGGCAGCTCCCAGCGCGTGCTGTTCGTCAGCGTGCCGTTCGAGGAAGTGCTCGGCGAGATCCTGGGCAAGGTCGACGACAGTCATATGGGCGTCATCTTGAAGCGTATGATGTTGCGTGCCGCCTCGAGCATCGCCGAGCGCCTGCACATCGACGCGCTGGTCACCGGCGAGGCGATCTCCCAGGTTTCCAGCCAGACCCTGCCGAACCTGTCGGTGATCGACTGCGTGACCGACAAGCTGGTGCTGCGGCCGCTGATCGCCAGCCACAAGCAGGACATCATCGACCTGGCCAACCAGATCGGCACCGCCGATTTCGCCAGGCACATGCCGGAATACTGCGGGGTCATCTCGGTGAACCCCAAGACCAATGCCAAGCGCCATCGCGTCGAGCATGAAGAGAAAGAATTCGACATGGCCGTGCTCGAGCGAGCGATCGAGCGGGCCAAGCTGGTGCCGATCGATCGCGTGATCGACGAGCTGGGCCAGGACCTCAAGGTCGAGGAAGTCGACGAAGCCCTGGCCGGCCAGATCGTCATCGACATCCGCCATCCGGATGCCCAGGAAGACGATCCGCTGGAACTGCCGGGGATCGAAGTGCAAGCGCTGCCGTTCTATGCGGTGAACGCTCGTTTCAAGGAGCTGGACCCCAACCGCCAGTACCTGCTGTATTGCGACAAAGGCGTCATGAGTCGCCTGCATGCTCACCATCTGCTCAGCGAGGGACATGCCAATGTGCGCGTTTATAGACCGAGCTAAATGCCCGGGGCTGTTCGCCTGTGGCTTGCGTCACCGGCCCCCCGACGCCGCCGTCAAGCTGTAACGGCAAGGCCTGAATCTACTGTCCATCGCTGCCCGCACTGGTCAGCACACCGAATCCTCTGATCGAGATACACAAGTGATCGAAAATCTACGCAACATCGCCATCATCGCCCACGTTGACCATGGTAAGACCACCCTGGTAGACAAACTCCTGCGCCAGTCCGGCACCCTGGAGCGCAACGAGCTCAACGACGAGCGCGTGATGGACTCCAACGACCAGGAAAAAGAGCGCGGCATTACCATCCTGGCCAAAAACACCGCCATCAACTGGAACGGCTACCACATCAACATCGTGGACACCCCCGGCCACGCCGACTTCGGCGGCGAAGTTGAGCGCGTAATGTCCATGGTCGACTCCGTGCTGCTGCTGGTCGACGCTCAAGACGGCCCTATGCCGCAAACCCGTTTCGTGACCAAGAAGGCTTTCGAAGCCGGCCTGCGTCCGATCGTGGTGATCAACAAGGTCGACCGTCCGGGCGCTCGTCCTGACTGGGTTCTGGACCAGATCTTCGACCTGTTCGACAACCTGGGCGCTACCGAAGAACAGCTGGACTTCAAAGTGGTCTACGCCTCGGCCCTGAACGGCATCGCCGGTCTGGACCACACCGACATGGCCGAAGACATGACCCCGCTGTACCAGTCGATCGTCGACAACGTACCTGCGCCAAGCGTCGACCGTGACGGTCCGTTCCAGATGCAGATCTCTGCCCTGGACTACAACAGCTTCCTGGGTGTGATCGGTGTTGGCCGTATCGCCCGTGGTCGCGTCAAGCCGAACACCCCGGTTGTCGCCATCGACACCGAAGGCAAGAAGCGCAACGGCCGTATCCTCAAGCTGATGGGTCACCACGGCCTGCACCGCGTGGACGTTGAAGAAGCCGCTGCCGGCGACATCGTCTGCATCAGCGGTTTCGAGGAGCTGTTCATCTCCGACACCCTGTGCGACATGAACAACGTCGAAGCGATGAAGCCGCTGACCGTCGACGAGCCGACCGTTTCCATGACCTTCCAGGTAAACGATTCGCCGTTCTGCGGTAAAGAAGGCAAGTTCGTGACCTCCCGTAACATCAAGGAGCGTCTGGACAAGGAACTGCTGTACAACGTTGCCCTGCGCGTTGAAGAAGGCGACTCGGCCGACAAGTTCAAGGTTTCCGGCCGTGGTGAGCTGCACCTGTCGGTTCTGATCGAAACCATGCGTCGCGAAGGCTTCGAGATGGCTGTAGGCCGTCCGGAAGTGATCATCCGCGAAGTGAACGGCACCAAGCAGGAACCGTTCGAGAACGTGACCATCGACATCCCTGAAGAATCCCAGGGCAAGGTCATGGAAGAGATGGGCCTGCGTAAAGCCGACCTGACCAACATGGCGCCGGATGGCAAGGGCCGTGTACGCCTGGAATACAACATTCCAGCCCGTGGTCTGATCGGTTTCCGTAACCAGTTCCTGACCCTGACCAACGGTGCAGGCATCCTGACCTCGATTTTCGATCGCTACGACACCATGAAGTCCGGCCACATGTCCGGCCGCCTGAACGGTGTTCTGGTATCGGTTGAAACCGGCAAGGCCCTGACCTACTCCCTGGAAACCCTGCAGGCGCGCGGCAAGCTGTTCGTCGAGCACGGCCAGGAGATCTACAACGGTCAGATCATCGGCCTGAACAGCCGTGACAACGACCTGGGCGTGAACCCGACCAAAGGCAAGAAGCTCGACAACATGCGTGCTTCCGGCAAGGACGAGACCATCGCCCTGGTACCACCAGTTCGCCACACCCTCGAGCAGGCCCTGGAATTCATCCAGGACGACGAGCTGTGCGAAGTGACTCCTAAGTCGATCCGTCTGCGCAAGAAGATCCTCGACGAAGGCGAGCGTACCCGCGCTGCCAAGAAAGCCAAGTCCAACTAAGACTGGCTGAATGAAAAACGCCCCCGGTCGCAAGGCCGGGGGCGTTTTTTTATGCCTGGAGAAAACCTGTAGGGACCGTCTTGCCCGTTACCGGCCAAGACGGTATCTACAACGACAGCGGCGGCAGAGTTGTAGAGGGCGGGCGGGGATCAGAAGCGTTCCAGGGTCCGTCGGCTGGTGTTGCTCGGGCGTTCCAGGGGCTTGGGCTTGTAGGCGCAGTAGCCTGGGCGCGGGCCGATCTTGGGATGGTTGCGGCAGGTATCGGGGCGCTTGTCGTAAATGGTGCACAGGCGGCTCTTGCGGTCCAGATACAGGCAGTCGTTGTTGCTCATGCGCTGCAAGGTGAAGATTTCCGACTTCTGGTTGTAGCGCTCGACGATGCCTTCCTTCTGCAGGCGCTTGGCGATGTTCTTCGCCGGCTCACCCCGCTCGAACTCGTCGACGATGCCGATGCGGATCAGGTCCTTGATCTTCACTTCCACTGGCAGTGTGCAGCAACTGGACATGCAGGAACCGCACATGGGCGCGGAGTACTTGGCCCAGGTATCGAGGCGATCGATTTCCGCGGCGGCAATCAGGTTGGAGTTCATCAAGGTGGGTTCCGGCATGTTTTCGGGGGCGCGCGATCATACCGGGACTGCTGGATTTTTGAACAACTTTGCGTCGGATTTTTCGTACTGATGTGCCAGTTATTTCGTGCTGGTACGACCTCTGCTTGCTTTTTCACCGCTGGAGCGGGGGACGGCGCTTTTTGCCCGGTCATTTGAATCAAGGCCGAACCAGAGCCTTCACCTCGTGTCAGACCGACTAGGCTCAGTCAATTCCATGCTCACTGTGTATCTCGTCAGAGGTCTTAACGATGACTCAGGAATCCCCTGTTCGCGACACGGAGGTAGCGGCTTTTCGTGAAGCCGTCTTGACCAAACTCACCTATGCGGTCGGCAAGGATCCGGACCACGCCTTCGACCATGACTGGTTCGAGGCCATCGCCCTGGCGGCCCGGGACCACATGGTCGATCACTGGATGGATCACACCCGGCAGATCTATCGCCGGGGCCAGAAGCGGGTGTACTACCTGTCCCTGGAGTTCCTGATCGGCCGCTTGCTGGTCGACAGCCTGAGCAACCTCGGGCTGCTGGACGTGGCCCGCGAAGCCCTGTCGGACCTGGGCGTGGACCTGGAGCGCATTCGCCTGCTGGAGCCCGACGCGGCCCTGGGCAATGGCGGCCTCGGGCGCCTGGCGGCCTGTTTCATGGAAAGCATGTCGACCCTGGGGATTGCCGGCCATGGCTATGGCATCCGTTATGAACACGGGTTGTTCCGCCAGGCCATAGTCGATGGCTGGCAGCAGGAGCAGACCGAGCACTGGCTGGACTTCGGCAACCCCTGGGAGTTCGAGCGTCCCGAGGTGATCTACTCCATAGGTTTCGGCGGCGGTGTCGAGACCGTGGTCGACGAGAGCGGCGCGACCCGCCAGGTCTGGTGGCCGGCGGAAACCGTGCGGGCGGTGGCCTACGATACCCCGGTGGTGGGTTGGCGCGGTGCCAGCGTCAACACCCTGCGGCTGTGGCGGGCACGGGCCATGGAGGAGTTGCACCTGGAGCGCTTCAACGCCGGCGACCACCTGGGCGCCGTGGCCGAAGTGGCGCGGGCCGAGAGCATCTCGCGGGTGCTGTACCCGGCCGACAGCACCGAGGCTGGCCAGGAGCTGCGCCTGCGCCAGGAATACTTCTTCGTCTCGGCGTCCCTGCAGGATCTGCTGCGCCGGCACAAGAACATGCACGATTCGGTGCTCAGCCTCGGCGAGCATGCGGCCATCCAGCTCAACGATACCCACCCGTCGATCGCCGTGGCCGAGCTGATGCGCCAACTGGTGGACCTGCATGGCATCGCCTGGGATGCGGCCTGGCAGGTCACCGTGGAAACCCTGGCCTACACCAACCACACCTTGCTGCCAGAGGCCCTGGAGACCTGGCCGGTGGGCCTGATGGAGCGCCTGCTGCCACGGCACATGCAGATCATCTACCTGATCAACGCCCAGCACATCGATTCGCTCAGGGCCAAGGGCCTGCATGATTTCGACGTGCTGCGGGCGGTATCGCTGATCGAAGAGGACAACGGCCGCCGGGTACGCATGGGCAACCTGGCGTTCCTCGGCTCCCACAGCGTCAATGGCGTTTCCGGCCTGCATACCCAGCTGATGCGTAGCACGGTGTTCTCCGAACTGCACAAGCTGTACCCCGAAAGGATCAACAACAAGACCAACGGCATCACCTTCCGCCGCTGGCTGTACCAGGCCAACCCGCAACTGACCCAGATGCTGGTGGACGCCCTGGGCCCCGAGCTGCTCGACAGTCCCGAGGACCGGCTGCTGGCGCTCGAGCCCCTGGCCGACAAGCCGGCGTTTCGCAAACAGTTCGCCGAGCAGCGCCTGCACAGCAAGCGGGCCCTGGCGGCGATCATCCATGAGCGCCTGGGGATCGCGGTCAACCCGGCGGCGATGTTCGATGTGCAGGTCAAGCGTATCCACGAGTACAAGCGCCAGTTGCTCAACCTGCTGCATACCGTGGCGCTCTACCAGGCGATCCGCGCCGAGCCGGAAACCGACTGGGTGCCCCGGGTGAAGATCTTCGCCGGCAAGGCCGCCGCCAGTTATCACCAGGCCAAGCTGATCATCAAGCTGGCCAACGATATCGCCCGCACGGTGAACAACGACCCTACGGTGCGTGGCTTGCTCAAGGTGGTGTTCCTGCCCAACTACAACGTCAGCCTGGCGGAAAGCATCATTCCCGCCGCCGACCTGTCGGAGCAGATCTCCACCGCCGGTTTCGAGGCCTCGGGCACCAGCAACATGAAGTTCGGCCTCAACGGCGCCTTGACCATCGGCACCCTGGACGGCGCCAACGTCGAGATGTGCGAGCGGGTCGGGGCCGAGCACATGTTCATCTTCGGCCTCACCGCCCAGCAGGTGGAGGCACGCAAGCGCAACGGCGAGTTCAGCGCGGCGCCGGATATCGCCGCGTCCCACCGGCTCAACGATGTCCTGCAGGCGATCCGTGGCGGGGTGTTCTCCCCGGACGATCCGTCGCGCTATACCGGCCTGGTGGATTCGCTGGTGGACCATGACCGGTTCCTGGTCTGTGCCGACTTCGATGCCTACTGGAATGCCCAGGCCCGGGTCGAGGAGCGCTGGCACGATTCCAAGGAATGGTGGCGCTCGGCGGTGCTCAACAGTGCGCGAATGGGCTGGTTCTCTTCGGACCGGACCATTCGCGAGTACGCCACGGAGATTTGGAAGGCCCTGGAGTAAGCCCGCCGGCCAGGCGCTGGAACTGTGAGCAAGGCCCGGCGTTCGCCGGGCCTTGTCGATATACTGGGCAGCGTTTTTGTCCCGGCCCGTGCCTCGTCGCTCGTGCCCGGCTTCCAATGTCAATGGCGGCCCCGCACAGGCAGGGCCGCGGCCGAAGCGGTAAAACAACAACAGCTGGACCTGTCCGTTACCGGACTGTTTAGGGATGTCGACACATGCAATGGATGTTCATGCTGCTGGGCGCGGTGTTGGGGTGGATCGTCGATGAGTCTTTGGGCGATGCACTGATTGGCGCTTTCCTCGGACTGGCGGTTGGCCTGGCCTTTCGTCTTGGCCTGTTGCACAAGCAGGTGGCTGGCCAGCAGCTTGAGCTGCAGCAAGCCAGGCAGGACTTGTCCCGGCTGGGCCAGCGTCTGGAACTGCTGGAAGCCGGCAACGGCTCGCCGGCCGAACCTGTGGCCCAGCCCGAGGCCAGCAACGCCCCGGCTCCCGAGGTCCAGGTCGCCAGTGCTCCGGTTCCCGAGCCGGCCGCACCGCCGCAGTTCGTCCTCGACGAGATCCTCCCCGTGCAGCCGGCGCCCACCACCGCGGACCTGGTCTGGGAACTGCCTCCCGCCGCCACCCCGGCTGCCGTCAGCGAGCCGCTGCCTGACTCGGCCTGGCGTTCGCAGCCGCAGCGGCAAGCCGAACCGCAGCCGGCACCTTCGCCGGCAGCACCCGTGGAGTACGAGCCGAACCTGATCGAGCGCGCCATCAGCGGTGCGCGCAATTGGCTGTTCGGTGGCAACACCGTGCTGCGGGTCGGGGTGGTGCTGTTATTCCTCGGCTTGGCATTCCTCCTGCGCTACGCCACCGAAGGCGTGGTGGTGCCCATCGAGTTGCGCTATGCCGGGGTCGCGGCCTGTTCCCTGGGCCTGCTGGGCCTGGGCTGGTGGTTGCGCCGACGTAACGGTGCCTATGCGCTGATGCTCCAGGGCACGGGGATCGCGGTGCTGTACCTGACCGTGTTCGCAGCCATGCGCCTGCACCCGTTGCTCGATCCTTCCGCGGCCCTGGGCCTGCTGGTGGCGGTGACGCTGTTCTCGGCGATCCTGGCCATCACCCAGGATGCCCTGGGCCTGGCCGCCGCGGCGGCACTAGGCGGGTTCGCGGCGCCGATCCTCACCTCCACCGGCGCAGGCAGCCACGTGGCGTTGTTCAGCTACTTCGCCCTGCTCAACGCCGGCATCCTCGCCATTGCCTGGTTCAAGGCCTGGCGCCTGCTCAACCTGATCGGTTTCGTCGGTACCTTCGGCATCGGTTTCGCCTGGGGCATGCGTTCCTATACCCCTGAACTGTTGTGGAGCACCGAACCGTTCCTGGTCCTGTTCTTCCTCATGTACCTGGCCATCGGCCTGCTGTTCACCCGGCGCAAGCTGCTGGACCTGAACGATGCCCCCGCCGATGGTGACCGCCAGGCGCTGTTGCAATGGTCGGCGCGCAAGGGCGACTACGTCGACGGCAGCATGCTCTTCGGTCCTCCGCTGGTGGGCTTCGGCCTGCAACTGGCGCTGGTCCAGCACCTGGAGCTGGCCGCGTCCTTCAGCGCCCTGGCCCTGGGCCTGGTGTACATGCTGCTGGCCCGCTTGTTGATGGGTGGCCGGGCCCTGCTGCTGGGCGAGACCTGCCTGGCCCTGGGCGTGATCTTCGCCAGCCTGGCCATTCCCCTGGGCCTGGATGCGCGCTGGACCACCGCCGCCTGGGCGGTGGAGGGCGCCGGGATCTTCTGGCTCGGCATGCGCCAGCGGCGCTCGTTGGCCCAGGCCTTCGCCCTGCTGCTGCAGGCAGGTTCTGCCGCGGCCTTCCTCAATGAACTGCGCTTTGCCAGTACCAGCCTGCTGTCCGGTGCGCCCCTGGGGGCGTTGCTGCTCGGTGGCGCCCTGCTGTTCAGCTTCGACCAGTTGCGGCGCACGCCGCAGGAGCAACTGCCGAACTGGCTGAAAGAAGGCATCCGCCCACTGTTGGCGGTGGCTGGCCTGGGCTTCCTGTATCTGCTGGCGCCGCTGTTCTTCGCCGCCCAGGGCACGGCCATCAGCTGGGCCCTGGCAGGGTTGGCGACACTGTTCGTCGGCTTGCGCCTGCAATCGCGGACGTTCCTGTTCAGTGCGTTCGCCATCCAGTTGCTCGGGGGCGCGTTGTTCCTGCTGCACCTGAAGGGCGCGGACGGCGATGCCGGTGGGGTCTTGAGCAGTGGCTGGAGCGGGTTGATGAGCGCCTCGCTGATCGGCCTGGCGCTGATCGGCGGCATGCTGGTGGCCTCGCGCGATGCCATGGTGCGCGACGATCCGCGTTTGCTGCGTGGCCTGTCGGTGGTGCTGCTGGCGGGGTTGGTGCTGATCAACCTGGCGGTGCTGTTCGTCCTGCCGTGGCGCACCGCCAGCGGCGTCTGGGCTGCCAGTGGCTTGTTGATCATCTGGTTGAGCCTGTACCTGCAGCAGCGGGTGAGTTTCTTCTTCGGCCTGGCGTTGCAGGTGATCGGCGGCAGCGCCTTCCTGCTGGTCGGTTCGGACTGGTTCTACGCGGCGCTGGCTGAGGGCGTGCGGCCCCTGGCCAATGGCGACTTCTGGACGCCGATGGTGCTGGCCCTGGCGGCGCTGGTGGGGGCCTGGCGCCTGCAGCGGGGCAACCATGGCTCGGCGTTCGACGCCCTGGCCCTGGGCCGCCTGGCCGATTTGCTGCTGGCCTGGGGTGCCTGTTGGTGGGCGTTCACCTGGATCAAGGAAGTACTGCGTTTCGCTCCCGTGCATTGGCAGCCGGCGCTGCTGTTGGCGCTGGCTACGGCCAGCGTATTGCTAGCCACGCTGCTGGCGGTACGTTTGCAATGGAAGTCCCTGGGCTTGCTGGGCAGCCTGTTGATCCCGGCTGGCGGGCTGGTGCTGATGGCTTGCTGGACCAGCCGCTACAACCCGGCGGCAGATTTCGGCTGGCTGGCCTGGACGGCGCTGTTCGCCGTGCATTTCTTCAGCCTGCGGCGCCTGGCTGCGCTGCTGCCGGCGCGGGTGGCAAGCGTCGCCCATGTGCTGGGTTGCTGGTTGTTGATTGGCGTGTTGGCGCTGCAGCTGCGTTATGGCCTGCTGCTGTTGTCCGAGCAGTACAACGCTTGGCGCTGGCTGGGTTGGGCGATCCTGCCGAGCCTGTACCTGGTGGCGATGGCTGCGCCGCGCAACTGGCCGTGGCCGGTGGCCGGCCACTCCCGGGAGTATCGCCTGTATGCCGCGCTACCCCTGGCGGTGCTGATGCTTGGCTGGTTCTGGCTGGCCAACCTGTTCAGCGACGGACGCGCCGATCCGCTGCCCTACCTGCCGTTGCTCAACCCGCTGGAGCTGGGGCTGCTGTTCGCCCTGTTCGGGGTCTATGTCTGGGCCCGTAGCGCGGCGCTGGAGCTGGCGATTCGCAGTGACTACGCCGAGCGTGGCACGCAGTTGGTGGCCGGGGTCTCGCTGTTCGCCTTCTTCACCGTAATGGTGATGCGCGCTGCCCATCACTGGAGCGGGGTGCCGTTCCATCCCGATGCCCTGCTGGCCTCGATGATGGTCCAGGCCGGGCTGTCCATCGTCTGGACCTTGATCGCCCTGGGCCTGATGATCGGCGGGCACCTGCGCCATCGCCGCGAGATCTGGCTGATCGGCGCGGCGTTGATCGCGGTGGTGGTGGCCAAGCTGTTCCTGGTGGAGCTGAGCAACCGTGGCGGCCTGGCGCGGATCGTCTCGTTCATCGGGGTCGGGGCGCTGCTGCTGGTGGTGGGTTATTTCGCCCCATTGCCGCCCAAGCGGGCGGAGGCCGAGCCTGAGGCCGGCAAGTCGTTGAATGAAGGAGTGTCGCCTTGAGTCAGAAGCTGAACCTGCGCTGGTGGGGGGCCATGGGCCTGTGTGTGGCGCTGTCCGCCGTGGCCCAGGAGCAACCGGGGGACTTCAAGTCCCGGGTGCCGTTGAGCCTGAGCGGCGAAGGTCCCTGGTACCGCCTGGAGCTGCCCCTGGCGGTGCAGATGCGCGCCAGCCAGACCGACCTGCGCGACATCCGGGTATTCAATGCCGCCGGCGAGCCCCAGGCTTATGCCCTGGCCCGCCAACAGGCCCAGGCCAGCGAGCAGCGCAGCCTCAGCGCGGTGAAGTGGTTTCCGCTGTACAGCTCCGCCCAGGCCGGCGACAGCCCGGCCAGCGTGCGGGTGCAGTCGGGCACCAACGGTACCCTGGTGGAGGTGCAGCCCGAGGCGCGGGCGCAAGCGGAGCAGCAGGTACTGCGCGGCTGGTTGCTCGATGCCAGCGCGATCAAGGCACCGCTTCAGCAGCTGGTCCTGGATTGGAGCAGCGAGCATGACGGTTTCCAGCGTTTCAGCATCGAGGCCAGCGACGACCTGCGGCACTGGCAGGCCTGGGGCGAAGGGCAGGTCGCGCGTTTGTCGTTCGCCGACGAGCGGGTCGAGCAGCATGAAGTGGCGTTGCCCGGGCAGTCGGCGCGTTACCTGCGCTTGTTGTGGAAATCTGCGCAGGTGGCGCCGGCGCTGACTGCCGCGCAGTTGCAGAGCAGCACCACCAGCAACCAGCCATCGCCATTGGTGTGGTCGCAGCCGCTGGCCGGCACTGCGGCCAAGGCGGGCGAGTACAGCTGGCAATTGCCCATGGGCCTGAACGTCGAGCGGGTACGGGTCGAACTCAAGCAGGCCAACAGCCTGGCCCCGGCCCGGCTCTACGGGCGCCGCGACAGCAGCCTGCCCTGGCAGCCGCTGGGCAACGGCCTGTTGTATCGCCTGACCCAGAACGGCCAGGACGTGCAGCAGAACGAACTGCAATTGCCCGGGCAGACCGTACAGCAACTCAAGCTGGTGGTGGATGAGCGTGGCGGTGGCCTGGGAGCGGCGGCGCCGGCCCTGGAGTTCGCCGTGCGTGGCGCGCAGCTGGTGTTCCTGGCGCGTGGGGATGGGCCTTACACCCTGGCGCTGGGCAACCCCGGGGTGAGCGCGGCCAACCTGCCGTTGTCCACCCTGATTCCCGACTACAGCCCGCAGCGCCTCAAGCAGTTGGGCCAGGCCCGGATCGAGGGTGATGTACAACTGAGCGCATCCGCTCCTGGCGATGCCGCGGCGCCCGCAGCCCCCGGGCCGGACTGGAAGAAGATCGGCCTGTGGGCGGTACTGCTGCTGGGCGTGCTGGCCCTGGGCGCGATGGCCTTCAGTCTCCTGCGCAAGCCTCAAGCCAAGGCTTGAGCCCGGCGCGAGGGGGTTCGCTCCCTCGCCACCCGTGCCCGTGGTTTTGCGACTACGCTGAACCCGGCGCCTGAACTCTATCTGCCCGTTCCCTGTCTCAGAGGAGGAAATGCGCCTCGACTCGCGTTAAACTGCGCGGGTTTTTCAAGCCCCCCATCCTTCCGGAGCCTTCCATGTCCCGCGTTACCCTGAGTCGCTATTTGATTGAGCAGACCCGCAGCAACAACACTCCTGCCGAT
Source organism: Pseudomonas sp. CMR5c (assembly GCF_003850545.1). NCBI lineage: Bacteria > Pseudomonadati > Pseudomonadota > Gammaproteobacteria > Pseudomonadales > Pseudomonadaceae > Pseudomonas > Pseudomonas sp. CMR5c. The sequence continues at coordinate 430,352 of NZ_CP027705.1, forward strand.
CTGCGCTTCCTGATCGAAGTGGTGGCGCGTGCTTGCAAGGAAATCAGCCATGCCGTTTCCAAGGGCGCCCTGGGCGGCGTGCTGGGCAGCATGGGCACGGAAAACGTGCAGGGCGAAGTGCAGAAGAAACTCGACGTGATCTCCAACGAGATCCTGCTCGAGGCCAACGAGTGGGGCGGCCACCTGGCCGGCATGGCGTCCGAGGAAATGGACAACGCCTACCAGATCCCCGGCAAATACCCCAAGGGTGCCTACCTGCTGGTATTCGACCCGCTGGATGGCTCGTCGAACATCGACATCAACGCCCCGGTCGGCACCATCTTCTCGGTACAGCGTTGCCCCAACGAGTACCTGAGCCAGAACGAAGCGCTGAATGAAAAGGCCTTCCTGCAGCCTGGCTCCAAGCAAGTGGCCGCCGGCTATGCGATCTACGGCCCGCAGACCATGCTGGTGCTGACCCTGGGCGACGGCGTCAAGGGCTTCACCCTGGACCGCGAGATGGGCAGCTTCGTCCTGACCCACGAGAACATCACCATTCCTGAAAGCACCCAGGAATTCGCCATCAACATGTCCAACGAGCGTCACTGGGAAGCACCGGTCAAGCGCTACGTGGACGAGCTGCTGGCCGGCGATACCGGTCCGCTGCAGAAGAACTACAACATGCGCTGGGTCGCCGCGATGGTGGCCGACGTGCACCGCATCCTGACCCGTGGTGGCCTGTTCATGTACCCACGCGACAGCCGCGAGCCGGAAAAACCCGGCAAGCTGCGCCTGATGTACGAAGCCAATCCGATGTCGTTCCTGGTGGAGCAGGCGGGCGGCGCGTCGACCAACGGCCACCAGCGCATCCTCGATATCCAGCCTGAAGGCCTGCACCAGCGCGTAGCGGTGTTCCTCGGCTCGAAGGAAGAAGTGGCCCGGGTTACCGCCTACCACCAGGAGTAAGTTCATGAGCGCACCCTGGCAGCCCCTGCTCGACTGGTGGTTCGGCGACGCCGAGACGCCGGCACAGATCGTCGCTGCCAAGGGTGGCTTGTGGTTCGGCAAGCGCGACAGCCAGGATCGCCAGGCGCAAGAGCGTTTCGGTGACCTGGTGGAGCAGGCCCTGGCCGGCGGCCTGGTCGAGTGGACGCAAAGTCCCCAAGGCTGGCTGGCCCTGGTGCTGTTGCTGGACCAGCTGCCGCGCATGATCCACCGCGATACCCCCGGGGCATTCTCCGGCGACGCCCGGGCCCAGGCCCTGGTGGCTCAGGGTATTGCCGCAGACTTCGATCGGCGCCTGACGCCCATGCAGCGTTGCTTCATCTACCTGGTGTTCGAGCACTGCGAACACCTGGCGGTGCAGAATGAAGCCGTATCGCGCTTGGCTGCCTTGCACGACGAGCAGCCGGAGCAAGACCGCCCGGTCTTCGCCAGCCAATTGGACTATGCCGAACGGCACCAGAAGATCATCGCTCGCTTCGGGCGCTTTCCCCACCGCAACGCCATTCTCGAACGTGAATCCAGCGCCGAGGAATTGGCCTTCCTGAGCCAGCCCGGCTCAAGCTTCTAATCCTTCTCCTGTAACCGCTGCCGAGCGGGCGAGGCTGCGCCAACGCCCCCAGGGCTTGCGGCGCTTTTGCCGATGCGACTCCCGCGTCCTTGCGGGCCGTGTACCGCCTCTAGTAGCGGCTGCACGAGGCTATCCCTGTTGCCCGACGTCAGATCCGGAAGCTGCCCACCAGGTGTTGCAGGCGCTGGGCCTGCTGTTCCAGGTCGGCGCAGGCGCGCAGGGTGGCTTGCAGGTTTTCCACGCCCTCCTGGTTGAGGGTGTTGATCTCGTTGATGTCGACATTGATCGACTCCACCACGGCGGTCTGTTCTTCCGTCGCGGTCGCCACCGACTGGTTCATGCCATCGATCTCGCCGATGCGCTGGGTCACGCTGCCCAGGCGCTCGCCGGCCTGGTTGGCGATGCCGACGCTGCTTTCGCTCTCGCGCTGGCTTTCGGTCATTGTCCCGACTGCCTGGCGGGCGCCTACTTGCAGCTCCTCGATCATCTTCTGCACTTGCTGCGCCGAGTCTTGGGTGCGGTGGGCGAGGTTGCGCACCTCGTCGGCGACCACGGCGAAGCCACGTCCGGCCTCACCGGCGCGGGCGGCCTCGATGGCAGCGTTGAGCGCCAGCAGGTTGGTCTGCTGGGAGATACCGGTGATCACTTCGAGGATCTGGCCGATGTTCACCGTGTTGCTGTTGAGGGTCTCGATGTGCTCGCAGGAGTTGCTGATCTTGGCCGACAGCTGGTGCATGGCGTCGATGGTCCGATCCACCACTTGCTGGCCATCTTGTGCCAGGTTGCGTGCTTCGCTGGAATGCTGCGACGCCAGGGCGGCGTTCTGGGCGATTTCCTGGGCGGCCGCGCCCAGCTGGTTGATGGCTGCGGCCACGCTGTTGGTGCGCGAGGCTTGCTGGTCGGAGTTGAGCATCGACGAGTTGGAGGCGGCGACTACACGCAGGGCCACTTCGTTGACCTGGCCGGTGGCCGAGGAGACTTCGCGGATGGAGCTGTGGATGCGTTCGACGAAACGGTTGAAGGCAACGCCCAGGGTGCCGAATTCGTCATGGTTGTGGATCTCCAGACGCCGTGTCAGGTCACCTTCGCCTTCGGCGATATCGTGCATGGCCCGGCCCATCAGGTGCAGGGGTTGCAGCAGCAAGCGGATCAGCATGCCCAGCAGACCGATGATGATTACCACGGCGATCGCCATGGCGATCAGCGCCGAGGTGCGGAACTCACCGAGCATGGCGAAGGCCGCGTCCTGGTCCAGGACCAGGGCCACGTACCAGTTGGTCGAGTTCACGCCGTTGACGCGAGTGAAGGAGATGAACTGGGTCTTGCCGTTCAGCTGTACTTCCTGCAGCCCGGGGCTCACCCGCGGCGCGCCGTCCGGATAGGCCTCGGCCAGGTTCTTGAGCACCAGCTTGTTGTCGGGGTGGATCAGGATCTTGCCATCGGCGCCGACGATGAAGGCGTGGCCATGGCCGCCGAAGTTCAGCGAGTTGATGATGGCGCTGATGCTCGACAGGTCGATGTCGGCACCGGCGACGCCGATCATCCGGCCCTGGTGCTGCACGGGAGTGGCGACGGTGATCACTAGCTTGCCCGACGAGGCGGCGACGTAGGGCTCGGTGACGATGGTCTGCTGCGCCGTGTTGGCCGCCTTGTACCAGCCACGGCTGCGGGGGTCGTAGTCGGCCGCGCGGTTACCGGCCGGGACCGAGAACATCATGCCGTCCTGGCCGCCGAAGTAGGTGAGCTGGAAGTTGCCGGTGTAGGCGGGCAGGCCGACGCTGCGCTTGAGGCTATCGGCGCCGCTGCCGTCCACGGCGATCTGCTGCGCCAGGGACTGCAGGAGCTGGATGCGGCTTTCCAGCCAGGTCTGGATGTTGCTGGTGCTCAGGCTGCCCAGTTCCTGCATCGAGGATTCGGTACTGCTGCGCAAGGCTTCGCGCTGGCGGTAGTCGTTGAACAGAATGAAACAGGCGAACGCGACGGCGACCACAAGGGCGGCGGCAAGCAGGATCTTGTGGCTGAACTTCATATTACTGGTCATTAAGTGAACTACCGCGAGGGGGTGGTCAACGAGGGGCGTCAATTTGCCACAGTGGTGGTGTTTGCGCTGCAGTTATGTCGACTGGCCATCAGTGAAAATGAGCCCGACCGGCACAAAACCGACGAACAGCCAGGCGCTGATCGAAGGTGGTTGATTTGTGTGGGAAATGCCTGGCTCATCGGCAAGAAATACCCGGCCTGGCGGGGAACCAGAAGGGGGTTTTCTCTTCTAAGCTTCTGGTTGGCTAACAGGCCTTCCCCCTTTCGTCCAGGAGTTCACCATGTCCCTGCGTTCCATCGCTCTGTTGTCGTTCTGCGTGCTGTTGGCCGCATGCAGCAAGGTCAATCAGGAAAACTATTCCAAGCTCTCGACGGGCATGCCCAAGGCCGATGTCGAACAGCTCCTGGGCAAGCCGACCGACTGCTCGGGCGCACTGGGCATGTCCAGTTGCACCTGGGGCGACAAGAACAGCTTTATCAGCGTGCAGTATGCCGGTGACAAGGTCCTGATGTTTTCCGGGCAAGGCCTGAAGTAAAGACCGGGGCCTGGGGCCCACGGGAGAAAAATAATGATGCGTTTCGTTGTCACTCTTCTAGCCGGCCTGCTCTTGGTCGGCTGCGCCACGTCCCGGGACGATTCGTTGGCGCCCAAGACCGCTAGCCATGTCGAACTCAAGCGCTACCAGGGGACCTGGTACGAGTTGGCGCGCCTGCCGATGTACTTCCAGCGCAATTGCGCGCAATCCGAAGCCCGCTACACCCTGTTGCCGGATGCGACGATGGCGGTGCTCAACCGCTGCCTGACCCCGGAATGGAAGTGGGAAGAAGCCCGAGGCACCGCCACGCCCCAGGTGCCGGGCCAGACCGACAAGCTCTGGGTGCGCTTCGACAACTGGTTCACGCGCTTGCTGCCGGGAGTGGCCAAGGGTGAGTACTGGGTGCTGTACGTCAGCGATGACTACAAGACGGCGATCGTCGGCAACCCGAACCGGCGCTATCTGTGGCTGCTGTCGCGGACCAAGGAAGTCAACGAGACGGTACGCGAGGAGTTGTTGAGCAAGGCACGCCAGCAGGGCTACGACACCACGCGGTTGATCTGGCGGGTCTCGGACTCGGCCATGGCCAAGACCTCCAAGTAGTCCGGTTTCATCGAGGCGGGGCCCATTGTGGCAAGAGCATCGTTGGCGAGATGCCGTGATGATCAGGAGCCTGGCTCACGGCCCGCAAGGCGGGCCTGGTGGTTGGCCGGGCCGCCGGGACTCAGCCCAGCAAGTCGCGCAGGACCTGGGCGAAGGCCCGGCTGCTGGTTTCCTCTGCGGCATGTCGACCGTCGCGCACCACCCAGCGCCCGCCAACCATCACATCCCGTACCTGGCGATCGCCACCGGCGAACAACCAGCGGTTGAGAATCCCGTCGGCATTGGCGGTGGCCAGGTAAGGGTCGTTGCCGTCGAGCACCAGCCAGTCGGCGCGGTTGCCCACCGCCAGCGTGCCGATCGCTTGCCCCAGGGCCTGGGCGCCGCCATCCAGGGCCGCGTCGTAGAGGGTGCGGCCGACCATGGGCTGGTCTGCCCGGTACAGGCGATTGCGGCGCTGATCCCGCAGGCGCTGGCCATATTCCAGCCAGCGCAATTCCTCCACCACGCTCAACGAGACATGGCTGTCGGAACCGATGCCCAGGCGGCCGCCCTGGGCCAGGAAATCCACTGCGGGGAAGATACCGTCGCCCAGGTTGGCCTCGGTGGTCAGGCACAGGCCGGCGATGGCCCGGCTCCTGGCCATGAGGCTGACTTCCTCGGGGTTGGCATGGGTGGCGTGGACCAGGCACCAGCGCTGGTCCACCGCGACGTTTTCATATAGCCACTGCAAGGGCCGGCGGCCACTCCAAGCCAGGCAGTCATCGACTTCCTTCTGTTGCTCGGCAATGTGGATATGCACCGGGCAGTCCGGGTCGCTGGCGGCCAGCACTTCGCTGATCTGCTGTGGCGTGACTGCGCGCAGCGAGTGGAAGCACAGGCCCAGGTGCTGGTTGGCTTGTCCGGCCAGCAGGGGACGTAGCTGCTGTTGCAGCTTGAGGTAGTGCTCGGTGCTGTTGATGAAGCGGCGCTGGCCGTCGTTGGGCGCCTGGCCACCGAAGCCCGAATGGCTGTACAGCACCGGTAGTAGGGTCAGGCCGATGCCGGTGTCGGTGGCGGCCTGGCTGATCCGGCGCGACAGCTCTGCGGGGTCGGCGTAGGCCTGGCCGTCGGTGTCGTGGTGCACGTAGTGGAATTCGGCCACCGAGGTGTAGCCGGCCTTGAGCATTTCGATGTACAGCTGGCGGGCGATGACTTCCAGTTGCTCGGGGCTGATCCTGCCCACCAGGCGGTACATCAGGTCGCGCCAGGTCCAGAAGCTGTCATTGGGGTTGCCGGCCACTTCCGCCAGGCCGGCCATGGCCCGCTGGAAGGCATGGGAGTGCAGGTTGGGCATCCCTGGCAACAGTGGACCCTTGAGTCGTTCCGCGCCCTCTGCGCCAGCGTTGGCCTGGATTTGGCTCAGCTGGCCGTCGGCATCGACTTCAAGACGTACATCATTGGCCCATCCGTCAGGCAGCAGCGCGCGTTCGGCAAAGAAGGCGGACATGGTTCGAGTACCCCATTGTGTGTTATTTGTATATACATATACAGACGTTTGCCTGCCCGGTAAACTCCGGCAAGCTAGGCTTTCGTCGCCAGGCGTCGACCGACCCTGACCACTTTCACCGACCCTCAAGGATTTCCCGTGCCGACCCCGACTGCCAACTCGCCGCTGGCCGCCCACCTGAGCGATAGTCCGGCGCCCTTGTATGCCCGCGTCAAACAGATGATCACCCAGCAGATCGAGAGCGGAAACTGGCCGCCGCACTATCGCGTGCCCTCGGAAAGCGAACTGGTCAGCCAGCTGGGCTTCAGCCGCATGACCATCAACCGTGCGCTGCGCGAGATGACCGCCGAAGGCATGCTGGTGCGCATGCAGGGCGTGGGTACCTTCGTCGCCGAGCCCAAGACCCAGTCGGCATTGTTCGAGGTGCACAACATCGCCGACGAAATCGCCTCCCGCGGTCATCGCCACACCTGCCAGGTCATCACCCTGGGCGAGGAGGCCGCCGGTTCCGAGCGGGCCCTGGCCCTGGACATGCGCGAAGGGCAGAAGGTCTTCCATTCGCTGATCGTGCATTTCGAGAACGACATCCCGGTGCAGATCGAGGATCGCTTCGTCAACGCCCTGGTGGCGCCGGAATACCTCAAGCAAGACTTCACCCTGCAAACGCCCTATGCCTACCTGTCCCAGGTCGCGCCCCTGACCGAGGGCGAGCATGTGGTGGAGGCGATCCTCGCCGAACCTGAAGAATGCAAGTTGCTGCAGATCGAGCGTGGCGAACCCTGCCTGCTGATCCGCCGCCGCACCTGGTCCGGGCGCCAGCCGGTGACCGCCGCGCGGCTGATCCACCCTGGTTCCCGTCATCGCCTCGAAGGACGCTTTCACAAATGATCCGGTCTAGCCTGCTACGCGCCGCCGACTATCCACGCATGCCCTGGAAGAACGGCGGCGGCAGTACCGAGGAAATCACCCGGGACAGCGGAGCTGGCCTGGAAGGCTTCGGCTGGCGCCTGTCGATCGCCGACATCGGCGAATCCGGCGGTTTCTCCAGCTTCGCCGGCTACCAGCGGGTCATCACCGTGCTGCAGGGCGCTGGCATGCAGCTTTGCGTGGATGGCCAGGATGTGCGCCCGTTGCTGCCCCTGGATCCCTTTGCCTTCAGTGGCGCCAGCCAGGTCAACTGCACCCTGCTGGACGGCGCCATCCGGGATTTCAACCTGATCTACAGCCCCGAGCGCTATGTGGCGCGGCTGCAGTGGTTCGATGGCCAGCAGCGCTTCTTCAGCCAAGCCCATACGGTGCTGGTGTTCAGTGCCGCCGAACAGGCCTGGGTCGATGTGGCCGGCGCTGCGGTCCAGGCCCTGGGCCGCTACGATTGCCTGCGCCTGGACGACAATGCCGGCCTGCTGGAAATCGCCCTCGACGGGCGCTGCTGCGTGATCGAACTCACCAGTATCTGAGTCACCCTTGCTGGCGGGCCAGGGCGTGGCCTGCCAGCTTCCCTTCTGGTCTCCATCACTCTTCTATCCGTGCTTCGGCCTCCTGCTCGAGGTGGCTGGCTCTTGTCCGTTCCCGGGGGCGGTCCCTGTTCCTGACGGCGCACCAATCTGTTACCGAATGCCCCAGCAGCGGGCAAAACCTGCCTCTGGTAACAACCAGCGGGAGCTTCGATTGATACCCGAGGGAAAATTCATTCAAGGCCGAGGAGCCCGATCTAGAAGGTTTCCAGGCTTTTTTCGGTGATTGTTTCAGGTGGCTTGGACAGAGTTGGCCGCTTGATTGCATATGCTTGTATGTACAAGTAAATATGTGTGCGTAAGAGTCGATGCCATCCTCTTCGCACCTTGGGCTCATCGTCGAGGAGGTTTTCCGTGGCTGACAACAAATTCACCAAATACCGGAACGTAGAAATCCGTGCCCCGCGTGGCAACAAGCTGACCGCCAAGAGCTGGCTGACCGAAGCGCCGCTGCGCATGCTGATGAACAACCTCGATCCGGAAGTCGCCGAGAACCCCAAGGAGCTGGTGGTCTACGGCGGCATTGGGCGCGCGGCGCGCAACTGGGAGTGCTACGACAAGATCGTCGAGAGCCTCACCCACCTGAATGACGACGAGACCCTGCTGGTGCAGTCCGGCAAGCCGGTCGGCGTGTTCAAGACCCACGCCAACGCCCCACGCGTGCTGATCGCCAACTCCAACCTGGTGCCGCATTGGGCCAACTGGGAACACTTCAACGAACTGGATGCCAAGGGCCTGGCCATGTACGGCCAGATGACCGCCGGCAGCTGGATCTACATCGGCAGCCAGGGCATCGTCCAGGGCACCTACGAAACCTTCGTCGAAGCTGGTCGCCAGCACTACGGCGGCAGCCTCAAGGGGCGCTGGGTACTGACTGCGGGCCTGGGCGGCATGGGTGGCGCCCAGCCACTGGCCGCGACCCTGGCCGGCGCCTGCTCGTTGAACATCGAATGCCAGCAGAGCCGCATCGACTTCCGCCTGAGCAGCCGTTATGTCGACGAGCAAGCCAAGGACCTGGACGACGCCCTGGCGCGTATCGCCAAGTACACCGCCGAAGGCAAGGCGATCTCCATCGCCCTGCTGGGCAACGCCGCCGAAATCCTGCCCGAGCTGGTCAAGCGTGGCGTGCGCCCGGACATGGTCACCGACCAGACCAGCGCCCACGACCCGCTCAACGGCTACCTGCCGGCCGGCTGGACCTGGGAGCAGTACCGCGATCGTGCCCAGACCGAACCGGCTGCCGTGGTCAAGGCTGCCAAGCAATCGATGGTCGTGCACGTGCAAGCCATGCTCGACTTCCAGAAGCAGGGCATCCCGACCTTCGACTATGGCAACAACATCCGCCAGATGGCCAAGGAAGAGGGCGTGGCCAACGCCTTCGACTTCCCGGGCTTCGTCCCGGCCTACATCCGCCCGCTGTTCTGCCGTGGCATCGGCCCGTTCCGCTGGGCGGCGCTGTCCGGCGACCCGCAGGACATCTACAAGACCGACGCCAAGGTCAAGGAGCTGATCCCGGACGACGCCCACCTGCACAACTGGCTGGACATGGCTCGCGAGCGCATCAGCTTCCAGGGCCTGCCGGCGCGTATCTGCTGGGTCGGCCTGGGCCAGCGCGCCAAGCTGGGCCTGGCATTCAACGAAATGGTCCGGCGCGGTGAGCTGTCGGCACCGATCGTCATCGGCCGCGACCACCTGGACTCCGGTTCGGTGTCCAGCCCGAACCGTGAAACCGAATCGATGCAGGACGGTTCCGATGCCGTGTCCGACTGGCCGCTGCTCAACGCCCTGCTCAATACCGCCAGTGGCGCGACCTGGGTTTCCCTGCATCACGGCGGCGGCGTCGGCATGGGCTTCTCCCAGCACTCGGGCATGGTCATCGTCTGCGACGGCAGCGATGAAGCCGCCGAGCGTATCGCTCGCGTCCTGACCAACGATCCGGGCACCGGCGTGATGCGCCATGCCGATGCCGGTTACCAGATCGCCATCGACTGCGCCAAGGAGCAGGGCCTGAACCTGCCGATGATCACCGGCAAGTGACACTCCGGCGGTTCGCCGCCAGGACCAGGGAAGGAGCCGCCGCACCTCGCAGTGCGGCGGTTCGGTCCATGTAGCAGAGCTTTGACATGACAAGAATCCCCCGGGAGAACAATAACGATGTCCACGGCCAGTGATAGCTCCAAACCCCTGATCGAGCGGCGGTCGATCAACTACATTCCCGAAGCCGAACGCCACGGCAAGCTCTACAGCCAGTTCACCCTGTGGCTGGGCGCCAACCTGCAGATCACCGCCATCGTCACCGGCGCCCTGGCCGTGGTGCTGGGCGGCGACGTGTTCTGGTCGTTGATCGGCCTGTTCGTCGGCCAGTTGCTGGGCGGCGGCGTCATGGCCCTGCATGCCGCGCAAGGACCCAAGCTCGGCCTGCCGCAGATGATCTCCAGCCGGGTGCAGTTCGGCGTCTACGGCGCGGCGATCCCGATCGTGCTGGTATGCCTGATGTACCTGGGCTTCACCGCCACCGGCACGGTGCTGTCCGGCCAGGCCCTGGGCCAGCTGTTCGGCGTCAGCGACAGCCTCGGCATCCTGATCTTCGCCAGCGTCATCGTCCTGGTCACCGTGCTCGGCTACCGGGTCATCCATTTCATCGGCCGGGTCGCCAGCGTCATCGGCGTCATTGCCTTCGTCTACCTGTTCAGCCGCCTCATGGGCCAGACCGATGTCGGCGCGCTCCTGGAGATCCGTCACTTCAGCTGGGCGAGCTTCCTGCTGGCGGTATCCCTCGCCGCTTCCTGGCAGATCGCTTTCGGTCCCTACGTGGCCGACTATTCGCGCTACCTGCCGAGCAAGACGTCCTCGGTGAAGACCTTCCTCGCCGTGGGTGCCGGCTCGGTGATCGGCGCCCAGGTAGCGATGATCCTCGGTGTATTCGCCGCGGCCATGGCCAACGGGCAGTTCGCCGGGCGTGAAGTGGCCTACATCGTCGGCCTCAGTGGCAGTGGCGCCACCGCAGCGCTGCTGTACTTCAGCATCGCCTTCGGCAAGATCACCATCTCGACGCTGAACTCCTACGGCAGCTTCATGTGCATCGCCACCATCATCAGCGGCTTCCGTGGCCACCTGGAGGTGACGCGCCTGCAGCGCCTGGTGTTCGTGCTGGTCATCGTCGGCGCCGCGACCCTGATCGCCCTGCTCGGCCAGCATTCGTTCCTGGGAGCATTCAAGTCCTTCATCCTGTTCCTGCTGGCTTTCTTCACCCCCTGGAGCGCGGTGAACCTGGTGGACTACTACTGCATCACCCGCGAGAACTACGACGTGCCGGCGCTGGCCGATCCCAATGGCCGCTATGGCCGGTGGAACATGCTGGGCATCAGCGTCTATGTGATCGGCGTGCTGGTACAGCTGCCGTTCATCAGCACCAAGTTCTATACCGGGCCGCTGGTGGAGGTACTGGGTGGCGTGGATATCTCCTGGATCATCGGCCTGGTGGTGCCGGCGGCGCTGTACTACGTCTGTGCCAGGAAATGGCATGGTGCGGTGCCCGAAAAACTGATCCTGCCGCCCGAGCAGGACGCCGCCAATGAACAAGAAGTCGCTGGGACCCGCCGCGCCGCCGCGGTGTGAGTCCGATTGGACGTGGACAGGGCTGGATGCCTCTTGACTGCCGTAAGCCAACCCATGTTTAGGAGCGCCACATAATGAAAAAACACAAGACCCTGCTGACCACGTTGTTGTCCATGGGCCTTCTGGCCGCGTCCGGCGCCCAGGCGGCTGGCTGGTGCGAGTCGGGCAAGCCGGTGAAGTTCGCTGGCTTGAACTGGGAAAGCGGCATGCTGCTCACCGATGTCCTGCAGTTCGTCCTGGAGAAGGGCTACGGCTGCAAGACCGATAGCCTGCCGGGCAACTCCATCACCATGGAGAACGCCCTGGGCAGCAACGACATCCAGGTCTTCGCCGAAGAATGGGTAGGGCGCAGCGAGGTTTGGAACAAGGCCGAGAAGGCCGGCAAGGTGGTCGGCGTCGGCGCGCCGGTGGTGGGCGCCGTCGAAGGTTGGTACGTGCCGCGCTATGTGATCGAGGGCGATGCCAAGCGCAAGCTCGAGGCCAAGGCCCCGGACCTGAAGAACGTCGCCGACCTGGCCAAGTACGCCAGTGTCTTCAAGGACCCGGAAGAGCCGGCCAAGGGCCGCTTCTACAACTGTCCGGCCGGCTGGACCTGCGAGCTGGACAACAGCGAGATGCTCAAGGGCTACGGCCTGGAAAACAGCTACACCAACTTCCGCCCCGGCACCGGCCCGGCCCTGGATGCCGCGGTGCTGTCGAGCTACAAGCGCGGCGAGCCGATCCTGTTCTACTACTGGACGCCAACCCCTCTCATGGGCCAGGTGGACGTGGTCAAGCTGGAGGAGAAACCCGGCGTCGACAAGAGCGTGAGCATCAAGGTCGGCCTGTCCAGGACCTTTCACGACGAAGCCCCGGAGCTGGTGGAGGTACTGGCCAAGGTCAACCTGCCGATCGACCTGCTCAACCAGAACCTGGCGCGCATGACCAAGGAGCGCATCGAGTCGCCGAAACTGGCGAAAACCTTTCTCAAGGAACATCCTGAGGTCTGGCACGCCTGGGTGAGCGAAGAGGCCGCCAGGAAGGTCGACGCGGCCCTGTAGGTCGGGCCTCTGCGGCGGCCCTGGAGGTCGCCGGAAGCTGGACTACAACCTCCTTTGATCGAGAGTTTCCTATGTTTCCAGAAAGCTTCACGTTTTCCATCGCCGACTGGGTCAACGGCTGGGTCGATTCGCTGGTGACCAACTATGGCGACGTGTTCCGGCACATCTCCGATACCCTGCTATGGGCCATCGTCAACCTCGAAGGCCTGCTGCGCATGGCGCCCTGGTGGCTGATGCTGGGCATCGTCGGCGTCGTGGCCTGGCATTCGACCCGCAAGTGGCTGACCACCCTGGTGATCGTCGGCCTGCTGTTCCTGGTGGGGGCCGTCGGCCTGTGGGACAAGCTGATGCAGACCCTGGCCCTAATGCTGGTGGCCACGCTGATCTCGGTGCTGATCGGCATTCCCCTGGGGATCCTCTCGGCTCGCAGCGACCGCCTGCGCTCGGTGCTGATGCCGTTGCTGGACATCATGCAGACCATGCCCAGCTTCGTGTACCTGATCCCGGTGCTGATGCTGTTCGGCCTGGGCAAGGTGCCGGCGATCTTCGCCACGGTGATCTACGCCGCGCCGCCGCTGATCCGTCTCACCGACTTGGGGATCCGCCAGGTCGACGGCGAGGTGATGGAGGCGATCAACGCCTTTGGCGCCAACCGCTGGCAGCAACTGTTCGGCGTGCAACTGCCGCTGGCCCTGCCGAGCATCATGGCCGGGATCAACCAGACCACCATGATGGCCCTGTCGATGGTGGTGATCGCCTCGATGATCGGCGCCCGTGGCCTGGGCGAGGACGTGCTGGTGGGAATCCAGACCCTCAACGTCGGCCGTGGCCTGGAAGCGGGCCTGGCGATCGTGATTCTCGCGGTGGTGATCGACCGCATTACCCAGGCCTACGGCCGGCCACGGCATGAGGTGAGTAAATGAGCGCGCAGGTCAGCAAGATCGAGGTGAAGAATGTCTTCAAGATCTTCGGCAACCGCGCCGAGGACGCCCTGCGGTTGATCCAGCAGCAACGCAGCAAGGAGCAGGTGCTGGCCGAGACCGGCTGCGTGGTGGGGGTCAACGACCTGTCGCTGTCCATCGGCAGCGGCGAGATCTTCGTCATCATGGGTTTGTCCGGCTCTGGCAAGTCGACCCTGGTGCGCCATTTCAACCGCCTGATCGACCCGACCAGCGGGCAGATCCTGGTGGACGGCGAAGACATCCTGCAGTACGACATGGATGCCCTGCGCGACTTCCGCCGGCGCAAGATCAGCATGGTGTTCCAGAGCTTCGGCCTGTTGCCCCATCGCAATGTGCTGGACAACGTCGCCTATGGCCTGAAGGTTCGTGGTGAGGGCAAGCAGCTGTGCGTCGAACGGGCCCAGCACTGGATCAACACCGTGGGCCTCAAGGGCTACGAGAAGAAATACCCGCACCAGCTGTCCGGCGGCATGCGCCAGCGGGTCGGCCTGGCCCGGGCGCTGGCCGCGGACACCGACATCATCCTCATGGACGAGGCCTTCAGCGCCCTCGACCCGTTGATCCGCGCCGAAATGCAGGACCAGTTGCTGGAGCTGCAGAAGACCCTGCACAAGACCATCGTCTTCATCACCCATGACCTGGACGAGGCGGTACGCATCGGTAATCGCATCGCCATTCTCAAGGATGGCCGGCTGATCCAGGTGGGAACGCCGAAGGAGATCCTGCATGCGCCGGCCGACGACTACGTCGACCGCTTCGTCCAGCGCCGGGCGGCGACCGCATGACGGGCCGCCTCGCAATACACCACGGGATCACCCAGTACGAGGTTGGACATGTCCCAGGCTGAAACTATCGTTGTCGCCGACGCCCCGGTGGGTTGGCAGGATGTGGTGGCCGTCGCCCGCCACGGGGCGCGGCTGGAGCTATCGCCCCAGGCCTGGGCGCGAATCGACAACGCCCAGGCCATCGTTCGCCAGGTGGTGGAGAACGGTGAGCGGGCCTATGGCATCAGTACCGGCCTGGGGGCGCTGTGCAACGTACTGCTGGCCGGCGAACAGCTCAGCCAGTTGTCGCGCAATACCCTGCTCAGCCACGCCTGTGGCGTGGGGCCGGCGCTGCCCGACGAGCAGGCCCGGGCCATCCTCTGCGCGGCGGTGATCAACTACAGCCATGGCAAGTCCGGCATCCACCGGCAGGTGGTCGAGGCCCTGCTGGCGCTGCTCAATCGCGGCATCACCCCACAGGTACCGTCCCAGGGCTCGGTGGGTTACCTGACGCACATGGCCCATATCGGCATCGCCCTGCTCGGGGTCGGCCTGGTCAGCTATCGCGGGCGCATCATGGCCGCGGCGCAGGCCCTGGCCGAAGAGGGGCTGCAGCCGGTGCAACTGGGCGCCAAGGACGGGCTGTGCCTGGTCAATGGCACGCCCTGCATGACCGGCCTTGCCTGCCTGGCCCTGGCCGATGCCGAGCGCTTGCTGCAATGGGCCGACGTGATCGGCGCCATGAGCTTCGAGGCCCAGCGTGGCCAGATCGCCGCTTTCGACCCGGAAATCATCGCCCTCAAGGCCCACCCTGGCATGCAGCGGGTGGGTGGCAACCTGCTGGCCTTGCTCGAGCGCAGCGAGGTGATCGCCGCCAGCAAGGGCCTGCGCACCCAGGATGCCCTGAGCATCCGCTCCATTCCCCAGGTCCATGGCGCTGCCCGGGACCAGTGGGCCCATGCCGCGAAGCAGGTGCAGACCGAACTCGAATCGGCCACCGACAACCCGCTGCTGCTGGGGACTCCCGAACACTATCGGGTGGTCTCCCAGGCCAATCCCCATGGCCAGTCGGTGGCCATGGCGGCCGACGTGCTGGCCATCGCCATGGCCGAGATCGGCTCCATCGCCGAACGGCGCCTGGACCGGCTGATCAATCCCCATGTCAGCGGCCTGCCGGCGTTCCTGGTGAGCGAGCCCGGGGTCAATTCCGGAATGATGATCGTGCAGTACGTCGCCGCTTCGCTGTGCGCGCAGAACCGCCAGTTGGCCCAGCCGGCGGTGCTCGACAACTACGTGACTTCAGGCCTGCAGGAAGACCACCTGAGCCTGGGCACCAATGCCGCGCTGAAGCTGCACCAGGTACTGGAGAACTGCACCCGGATCCTCGCCATCGAGTACCTGCTGGCGGCCCAGGCTTTCGAATTTCTCAAGGAACAGCGTTTCGGCGCCGGCACCGGGCTTGCCTGGAGCCTGCTGCGCGAACGGATCCCGGCCTATCACCAGGACCGCTGGCTGGCCCCCGACATCGCCAGTGCGGCGGCGCTGCTCAAGGAGCCGGCGCTGCTGGGCAGGCATTTTCCGAAGTTGCAATAAAAGGTTCTTCCCATAGCCAGCGTGCCAAGGCGCCACCTGCCCGACTTGGTGGGTGACGACGGATAACGGATGTTTCCGGAGCGACTGGTAGTTATTACAAAACTCTCAAAAGGAGCATGAATGTGACTGCGCTAAACCTGATTCCCGGTCAACTGAGCCTGGCCCAACTGCGGGCTATCTACCAGCAGCCGCTGAGCCTGACCCTGGACGACAGCGCCTCGGCGCAGATCGACGCCAGCGTGGCTTGTGTCGAGCAGATACTCGCCGAGAAACGCACCGCCTATGGGATCAACACCGGTTTTGGCCTCTTGGCGTCGACCCGTATCGCCAGCGCCGACCTGGAGAACCTCCAGCGCTCCCTGGTGCTGTCCCATGCCGCGGGTGTCGGCGAGCCCATCAGCGACGATCTGGTGCGCCTGATCATGGTGCTCAAGGTCAACAGCCTGAGCCGTGGTTTTTCCGGCATCCGCCGCCAGGTGATCGATGCCCTGATCGCGCTGATCAATGCCGAGGTCTACCCGCATATCCCGCTCAAGGGTTCGGTGGGCGCATCCGGCGACCTGGCGCCGTTGGCGCACATGTCCCTGGTGCTGCTGGGCGAAGGCAAGGCCCGCTACAAGGGTGAGTGGCTGGACGCCCCGGCGGCCTTGAAAGTCGCCGGCCTGGCACCGTTGACCCTGGCGGCCAAGGAGGGCCTGGCGTTGCTCAACGGCACCCAGGTATCCACCGCCTTCGCCCTGCGTGGCCTGTTCGAAGCCGAGGACCTGTTTGCCGGGGCCCTGGTTTGCGGTGGCCTGACCGTGGAAGCGGTGCTGGGTTCGCGTTCGCCGTTCGATGCACGGATCCATGCCGCCCGAGGCCAGCGTGGGCAGATCGATAGCGCTGCGGCCTATCGCGCGTTGCTGGGCGAGCGCAGCGAGGTATCCGCTTCGCACCAGAACTGCGACAAGGTCCAGGATCCGTATTCCCTGCGCTGCCAGCCCCAGGTGATGGGCGCCTGCCTGACCCAGTTGCGCCAGGCCGCCGAGGTGCTGGTGGTGGAAGCCAACGCCGTATCCGACAACCCGTTGGTGTTCGCCGCCGAAGGCGACGTGATCTCCGGTGGCAACTTCCACGCCGAGCCGGTGGCGATGGCTGCCGACAACATGGCCCTGGCCATCAGCGAGATCGGGTCCCTGAGCGAGCGTCGCATCTCGCTGATGATGGACAAGCACATGTCGCAGTTGCCGCCGTTCCTGGTGGCCAATGGCGGGGTCAACTCCGGCTTCATGATCGCCCAGGTCACCGCCGCGGCCCTGGCCAGCGAGAACAAGGCCCTGGCCCACCCGCATTCGGTGGACAGCCTGCCGACCTCGGCGAACCAGGAAGACCACGTGTCCATGGCTCCGGCTGCGGGCAAGCGCCTGTGGGAAATGGCCGAGAACACCCGCGGCATCCTCGCCGTGGAATGGCTGGCGGCCTGCCAGGGCCTGGACCTGCGCGAAGGCCTGAAGTCCTCGCCGGCCCTGGAGCAGGCCCGCGCCACCCTGCGCGAGCAGGTGGCCTACTACGAGAAGGACCGCTTCTTCGCGCCGGATATCAATGCCGCCAGTGACTTGCTGGCCTCGCGCTGCCTGACCGGCTTGCTGCCGGCCGGCCTGCTGCCGAGCCTGTAACCTCGGCCAGCGGCCCTGGGCCGCTGTCCAGCCAGACGCGGAACGTCTGCTTCAGCCACCGTGCACCGGCGTGCGCGGTGGTTGTCCAATAACAATAAAAGGGACGAAGACATGCAATCGCAAGAAACAGGATTACGGCGTGGCCTGACGGCGCGCCACATACGTTTCATGGCCTTGGGGTCGGCCATCGGCACCGGGTTGTTCTACGGTTCCGCCTCGGCCATCCAGATGGCCGGGCCGGCTGTGTTGCTCGCCTACCTGATCGGTGGCGCGGCGGTATTCATGGTGATGCGCGCCCTGGGAGAGATGGCGGTGCACAACCCGGTGTCCGGCTCGTTCGGCCACTACGCCAGCCAGTACCTGGGGCCATTGCCGGGGTTCATCCTGGGCTGGACCTATGCCTTCGAGATGCTGATCGTCTGCCTGGCGGACGTGACTGCCTTCGGCATCTACATGGGCTTCTGGTTTCCCGAGGTGGAGCGCTGGATCTGGGTGCTGTCCATCGTGCTGTTCATCGGCGCGCTGAACCTGTGCAACGTCAAGGTCTTCGGCGAGATGGAGTTCTGGCTGTCGTTGCTCAAGGTCGGGGCCATCGTGGCGATGATCCTCGGCGGCGTCGGCATCATGCTGTTCGGGATCGGCAGCGCGAGCCAGGAGCAGGCCACAGGGCTCAGCAACCTCTGGAGCCATGGCGGGTTCATGCCCAATGGCATCAGCGGGGTGATCGCCTCCTTCGCGGTGGTGATGTTCGCCTTCGGCGGCATCGAGATCATCGGGGTCACCGCTGGCGAGGCCAAGGACCCGCAGCGCGTCATTCCCAAGGCCATCAATGCCGTGCCCATGCGCATCCTGCTGTTTTACGTGCTGACGCTGCTGGTGCTGATGGCGATCTTCCCCTGGCCGCAGATCGGTACCCAGGGCAGCCCTTTCGTGCAGATCTTCGATAGCCTGGGGATCAGCTCGGCGGCGACCATTCTCAATATCGTGGTGATCTCCGCGGCGGTGTCGGCCATCAACAGCGATATCTTCGGTGCCGGCCGCATGATGTATGGCCTGGCCCAGCAGGGGCAGGCGCCCAAGGGTTTTGCCCGGGTCTCCAGGCACGGGGTGCCGTGGATGACCGTGGTGGTGATGGCGGCGACCCTGCTGATCGGCGTGGTGCTCAACTACCTGATTCCGGAGAACATCTTCCTCTTGATCGCTTCCCTGGCCACTTTCGCCACGGTCTGGGTATGGCTGATGATCCTGCTGACCCATGTGGCCATGCGCCGCTCCATGACCGCCGAGCAGGTGGCGGGGCTGCAATTCAAGGTACCGTTCTGGCCCTGGGCGCCGGCGGCGGCCATTGCCTTCATGCTGTTCATCTTCGCTGTCTTGGGCTACTTCCCCAAGACCCAGGCGGCGCTGCTGGTGGGCGTGGTGTGGATCGTGCTGCTGGTGCTGGCCTACAAGCTCTGGGTCAAGCCGGTAGCTGGCCAGGCGCGTTCCAGCGACGGCCACTCTTCTTTAACTATTGATCATTGACGGAGGCCTTGGATGAAGACTCTTTGGCAACACTGCAACGTCGCCAGCATGGCCCTGGGTAGCTACTCGATCATCGAGGATGCGGCCATCGTGACGTCAGGGGCGCACATCGAGTGGATCGGCCGGCGCGAACAGCTGCCGGCCAGCGATTACCAGCAGGTCCACGACCTGGCGGGCGCCTGGGTGACCCCGGGCTTGATCGATTGCCACACCCATACGGTGTTCGGTGGCAATCGCAGCGGCGAGTTCGAGCAGCGCCTGCAAGGGGTGAGCTATGCCGAGATCGCCGCCGCCGGTGGCGGGATCGCCAGCACCGTGCGCGCGACCCGGGCGGCCAGCGAGGACGAATTGTTCGCCAGTGCCCGCAAGCGCTTGCTGAGCCTGATGCGCGATGGCGTCACCAGCATCGAGATCAAGTCCGGTTATGGCCTGGACCTTTCCAGCGAACGCAAGATCCTGCGGGTGATCCGCCGGCTCGGCGAGGAACTGCCGGTCAGCGTGCGCAGCACCTGCCTGGCGGCCCATGCCCTGCCGCCGGAATATGCCGAGCGTGCCGACGACTATATCGAGCACATCTGCAGCGAGATGCTTCCGGCCCTGGCAGCCGAGGGGCTGGTGGACGCCGTGGATGCCTTCTGCGAATACCTGGCGTTCTCCCCGGCCCAGGTGGAGCGGGTGTTCATCGCCGCGCAAAAACTCGGCCTGCCGGTCAAGCTGCATGCCGAGCAATTGTCCTCGCTGCATGGTTCGAGCCTGGCGGCGCGCTACCAGGCCCTGTCCGCCGATCACCTGGAGTTCATGACCGAGGACGATGCCATCGCCATGGCCGCCTCGGGCACCGTGGCGGTGTTGTTGCCGGGGGCGTTCTACTTCCTGCGCGAGACCCAGTTGCCACCGATGGAAGCACTGCGCAAGCATGGGGTGAAGATCGCCCTGGCCAGCGACCTCAATCCAGGGACCTCGCCGGCGCTGTCGGTACGCCTGATGCTGAACATGGCCTGCACCTGTTTTCGCATGACGCCCGAGGAAGCCCTGGCCGGAGTCACCCTACACGCGGCCAAGGCCCTAGGAATGGACAAGACCCACGGTTCGCTGGAGGTGGGCAAGGTGGCGGATTTCGTCGCCTGGCAAATAGATCGTCCCGCCGACCTGGCCTACTGGCTGGGCGGCGACCTGGAAAAGCGCGTGGTGCGCCACGGCGTCGAAGTGACTGTGTAGGAGAAGGCTTGTGGAAAAGGTTCTGAGCTTCAAACAAGGTCGGGTGCCACTGTTGATCAGCATGCCCCATGCCGGTACGCGCCTGACCCCGGCGGTGGCCGCCGGGCTGGTACCCCAGGCGCAGAGCCTGCCGGACACCGACTGGCATATCCCGCGGTTGTACGAGTTCGCCCAGGAGTTGGGGGCCAGCGTCCTGGCGGCCGAGTACTCGCGTTTTGTCATCGACCTGAACCGGCCGTCCGACGACAAGCCGCTGTATGTCGGCGCCACCACGGGCCTGTACCCGGCGACCCTGTTCGACGGCGAGCCGCTGTTCGTCGAAGGCCAGGCTCCATCGAGGGCGGAGCGCGATGAGTACCTGGAGCAGATCTGGGGGTCATACCATCGGACCCTGCAAGACGAGCTGGCGCGGCTCAAGGCCGAATTCGGCTATGCCATGCTGTTCGATGCCCACTCGATCCGGTCGCTGATCCCGCACCTGTTCGAGGGCAAGCTGCC
The DNA here is from genome assembly GCF_003850545.1 of Pseudomonas sp. CMR5c. NCBI lineage: Bacteria > Pseudomonadati > Pseudomonadota > Gammaproteobacteria > Pseudomonadales > Pseudomonadaceae > Pseudomonas > Pseudomonas sp. CMR5c. Next base: position 450,955 of record NZ_CP027705.1, read on the forward strand.
GGACTTCAACCTCGGGACCTTCAACGGCGCCAGCTGCGATCCGCAACTGGCCGGGCGCCTGGAGGGCATCTGCGCTGGCCATGGCGACTACACCCATGTGCTCAACGGGCGCTTCAAAGGCGGGCACATCACCCGTCACTACGGCGATCCGGCGGAGCATGTGCATGCGGTACAGCTGGAGCTGGCGCAAAGCACCTATATGGAAGAGTTCGAACCCTTCCGTTACCGCGAGGACCTGGCGGCGCCGGCCCAGGTGGTGCTCAAGGAACTGCTGCAAGGCCTGCTGGCCTGGGGCCGCGAGCGCTACGGTCGCTGAGCTGCCAGGGCAGAAGCGAGCCCGGCCAAGCGCCGGGCTCGAGCTGTGGATGAGGCCAACAACCCCATTTTTCTCAAGGACATGCTCATTGCGTAATTCGGGTTTATGATGCCGGACGGCAGCATGAATGAAGTCCCTTCAGGGATGACCCCGACCTCCACGGAGCGCGTAATGAAGACTTTGTACCCACAGATCAAACCCTATGCCCGGCACGATCTGGCCGTCGACGAACCCCATGTGCTGTATGTCGACGAAAGCGGTTCGCCGGAAGGCTTGCCGGTGGTGTTCCTTCATGGTGGCCCGGGGGCCGGCTGCGACGGCGCGAGCCGCTGCTACTTCGATCCGACCCTGTATCGCATCGTCACCTTCGACCAGCGCGGCTGCGGACGCTCCAGTCCCCATGCCAGCCTGGAGAACAACACCACCTGGGACCTGGTGGCCGACCTGGAGCGCATCCGCGAGCACCTGGGCATCGACAAGTGGGTACTGTTCGGTGGCTCATGGGGCTCGACCCTGGCCCTGGCCTATGCCCAGACCCATCCCGATCGGGTGCTTGGCCTGGTCGTGCGGGGGATCTTCCTGGCTCGTCCCCAGGAGATCCAGTGGTACTACCAGTGCGGTGCCAGCCGCCTGTTCCCCGACTACTGGCAAGACTACGTGGCGCCAATTCCCCTGGAGGAGCGGCACGACCTGGTCAGCGCCTTCCACAAGCGCCTGACCGGCAACGACCAGATCGCCCAGATGCACGCGGCCAAGGCCTGGTCCGGCTGGGAAGGGCGCACCGCGACCCTGCGTCCCAACCCGCTGGTGGTGGATCGCTTCTCCGAACCGCAGCGCGCCTTGTCGATTGCCCGGATCGAGTGCCACTACTTCATCAACAACGCCTTCCTCGAACCTGACCAGCTGATCCGCGACATGGGCAAGATCGCCCATCTGCCGGGGATCATCATCCATGGGCGCTACGATGTGATCTGCCCGCTGGACAACGCCTGGGAACTGCACCAGGCCTGGCCCAACAGCGAGCTGCAGGTGATTCGCGATGCCGGCCATGCCGCTTCCGAGCCGGGTATCACCGACGCCCTGGTGCGGGCCACCGACCAGCTGGCCCGGCGCCTGCTCGACCTGCCGCCCGAAGAAGCATGAAGGGGCTGTTGCAGCGCGTGGCCGGCGCGCGCGTGGAAGTGGCCGGTGAAATCGTCGGTGCGGTAGACCAGGGCCTGCTGGTGCTGGTGGCGGTAGAGCCTGGGGATACCCGGGCCAACGCCGACAAACTCCTGCATAAGCTGCTTAACTATCGGGTGTTCAGTGATGCCGAGGGCAAGATGAACCTGTCCTTGGCCGATGTGCAGGGCGGCCTGCTGCTGGTCTCGCAGTTCACCCTGGCGGCGGACACCAAGAGTGGGTTGCGCCCGAGCTTTTCCACGGCGGCGCCTCCGGCCCTTGGCGAGGAGCTTTTCGACTACTTGTTAGTGAAGGCGCAACAGTTGCATGGCAAAGTGGCATCAGGACGCTTTGGTGCGGATATGCAGGTACATCTGGTCAACGATGGGCCAGTGACCTTTCTGTTACACACCTGAAGGTGTCCGAAACATCTTTTTCTACCGTTTTCGGCCGGAAACTGCTGTTTTTCACGATAAATACTTTGTTACCCCTGATGCGTTGTAACGCGGCCTACTAGATAATCGCGCGCTACGGGGATCAGCGTTCGTTGGTCCATTTTGACTTAAGTAGAGACTTGTCCACGGCCGTTTGGGGAATCATTTAGCCCCATCGGAGTCGGAACAATGCTCGCCAACCTGGCATGTAGATAGCTGGCCGTTGGTTTTTTGATCTGTTTTCGGCGAGGGTTGCTCGTGATTGTTAGTCCCTGTAATGCACCAAACTTGTTTGCCAAAAGGTTACGAAACGTACTGGTGACGGGCTCTGCGCTGGTCTGCCTGCTTGGCGCCGGTCCACTCATGGCATTCAACCTGGATGACGTATCGACCAAAGCCAAGGACCTGGCCGGGCAGAAGTACGAGGCTCCGCGCAGTAACCTGCCAGCCGAGTTCCGCGACATGAAGTTCGCGGACTACCAGAAAATCCGCTTCCTCACCGAAAAAGCCGAATGGGCCGACCAGAAGACCCCGTTCAAGCTTTCGTTCTACCACCAGGGCATGCACTTCGACACGCCGGTGAAGATCAACGAGATCAGCGCCAACAGCGTTTCCGAGATCAAGTACGATCCCAGCCGTTTCGACTTCGGTGACGTGACGTTCGATCCAAAAGCCACCGAGAAGCTGGGTTATGCCGGTTTCCGCGTGCTGTACCCGATCAACAAGGCCGACAAGCAAGACGAGATCATGACCATGCTGGGCGCGAGCTATTTCCGCGTCGTCGGCAAGGGCCACGTCTATGGCCTGTCCGCCCGTGGCCTGGCGATCGATACCGCCTTGCCGTCCGGTGAAGAATTCCCGCGCTTCAGCGAGTTCTGGATCCAGCAACCCAAGCCTACCGACAAGCACCTGGTGATCTACGCCCTGCTGGATTCGCCACGGGCTACCGGCGCTTATCGCCTGACCCTGCGGCCGGGCGCCGACACCATCGTCGACGTCAAGGCCCGGGTGTTCCTGCGTGACAAGGTGGGCAAGCTGGGCCTGGCTCCGCTGACCAGCATGTACCTGTTCGGCGCCAACCAGCCGTCGAAGGTCCTCAACTATCGTCGCGAGCTGCACGACTCCAGCGGCCTGTCGATCCATGCCGGCAACGGCGAGTGGATCTGGCGTCCGCTGAACAACCCGAAGCACCTGGCCGTGAGCAACTTCTCGGTTGAGAACCCGCGCGGTTTCGGCCTGCTGCAGCGTGGCCGCGACTTCAGCCACTACGAAGACCTCGACGACCGCTACGACAAGCGCCCAAGCGCCTGGATCGAGCCGAAGGGCGACTGGGGCAAGGGCACCGTCGACTTGGTGGAAATTCCGACTGCGGACGAAACCAACGACAACATCGTGGCGTTCTGGAACCCGGAGAAGCAGCCAGAGCCTGGCCAGCCTCTGGATTTCGCCTACCGCCTGCACTGGACCATGGACGAAGCGTCCCTGCATTCTCCTGACAGCGCCTGGGTCGAGCAGACCCTGCGTTCCACTGGTGACGTCAAGCAGTCCAACCTGATTCGCCAGCCCGATGGCAGCGTTGCCTACCTGGTGGATTTCGAAGGTCCGTCCCTGGCGGCCCTGCCTGGGAGCGCCGAAGTGCGTAGCCAGGTCAGCGTCGGCGACAACGCCGAGCTGGTGGAAAACAACGTTCGCTACAACCCGGAAACCAAAGGCTGGCGCCTGACCCTGCGCTTGAAGGTCAAGGACCCGAGCAAGGCCACCGAGCTGCGTGCCGCCCTGGTGCGCGACATCCCGGCAGCCGAGCCGGCCAAGGCCTCGACTCCGAACTCCAGCTCCTCCGTGGCCAAGGCCGACAAGGTCGCCGCCAAGCAACAGGAGAAGAAAGAGAAGGAAGCCGCTGCCGCGGCGGCCAAACAAGCTGAAGCCAAGCAGCCTGAAGCCAAGCCGGCCAAGGACGCCAAGCATGCCAAGGACAAGGACGCCAAGGACAAGGATCCTAAAGACGCCAAGCAGCCTGCTGCTGCCGAAGCGGCCCCTGCCACACCGGAACCGGCCAAGACCGAGCAAGTCCTGACCGAGACCTGGAGCTACCAGTTGCCTGCCGATGAGTAACTCTCAACTACAGCCAGAGTCGCTTGCCGAGTACCTGGCCCACCTGCCCATGTCGGACCAGCAGCGCGCGGAACTCGCGAGCTGCCAGTCCTTCAGCGAGCTGCACCAGCGCCTGTCGTCCAAGGCCTTCGATGAGTCCGCCGATGCCGCCCAGGCCTCGGTGGGCGAGCGCCTGACCCTCAGCACCGCGGCCGAGCTGAACGATGCCGAAATGCTCGCCGTCGACGCCGAGGGGCGTATCTGCCTCAAGGCCGCGCCGCCGATCCGCCGCACCCGGGTAGTGCCCGAGCCATGGCGCACCAATATCCTGGTGCGTGGCTGGCGGCGCCTGACCGGGCGCACCAACCCACCGGCACCGCCGAAGGACGAGCGAGTGCTGCCGGCTGCCCGCTGGCGCACCGTCGGTTCGATCCGCCGCTACATCCTGCTGGTGCTGATGCTTGGCCAGACCATCGTCGCCGGCTGGTACATGAAAGGCATCATGCCGTACCAGGGCTGGGCCTTCGTCGACCTGGAAGAAGTGGCGCACCAGCCGCTGATGCAGACCGCGCAGCAGGTCCTGCCCTACGCACTGCAGACCAGCATCCTGATTCTGTTCGGCATCCTGTTCTGCTGGGTCTCGGCAGGTTTCTGGACCGCGCTGATGGGCTTCCTGGAACTGCTGACCGGTCGCGACAAGTACCGGATCTCCGGCGCCAGCGCCGGCAACGAGCCGATCGCCGAGAATGCGCGCACCGCACTGGTGATGCCGATCTGCAACGAAGACGTGCCCCGGGTATTCGCCGGCCTGCGCGCCACCTTCGAGTCGGTGGCGGCCACCGGTGACCTGGATCGTTTCGACTTCTTCGTCCTCAGCGACAGCAACGACAGCGATATCTGCGTGGCCGAGCAACAAGCCTGGCTGGATGTCTGCCGCGAGACCAAGGGTTTCGGCAAGATCTTCTACCGTCGCCGTCGCCGCCGAGTGAAGCGCAAGAGCGGCAACCTCGACGACTTCTGCCGTCGCTGGGGCGGCGACTACAAGTACATGGTGGTACTGGACGCCGACAGCGTGATGAGCGGCGAATGCCTGACCAGCCTGGTACGCCTGATGGAAGCCACGCCGGACGCGGGGATCATCCAGACCGCGCCCAAGGCCTCGGGGATGGACACCCTGTATGCGCGCATGCAGCAGTTCGCCACCCGCGTCTATGGTCCGCTGTTCACCGCCGGCCTGCACTTCTGGCAGTTGGGTGAGTCCCACTACTGGGGCCATAACGCGATCATCCGCATGAAGCCGTTCATCGAGCACTGCGCCCTGGCGCCGTTGCCGGGCAAGGGCGCGTTCGCCGGTGCGATCCTCTCCCACGACTTCGTCGAAGCCGCGTTGATGCGCCGTGCCGGCTGGGGCGTGTGGATCGCCTACGACCTGCCGGGCAGCTATGAAGAGCTGCCGCCGAACCTGTTGGATGAGCTCAAGCGCGACCGCCGCTGGTGCCACGGCAACCTGATGAACTTCCGCCTGTTCCTGGTCAAGGGCATGCACCCGGTGCACCGCGCGGTGTTCCTCACCGGGGTGATGTCCTACCTGTCGGCGCCGTTGTGGTTCTTCTTCCTGGTGCTGTCCACGGCCCTACTGGCGGTCAACACGCTGATGGAGCCGCAGTACTTCCTCGAGCCGCGGCAGCTGTATCCGCTGTGGCCGCAGTGGCATCCGGACAAGGCCATCGCGCTGTTCTCCACCACCATCGTGCTGTTGTTCCTGCCCAAGCTGCTCAGCATCATTTTGATCTGGGCCAAGGGCGCCAAGGAGTTCGGTGGCAAGTTCAAGGTGACCCTGTCGATGCTCCTGGAGATGCTGTTCTCCATGCTGCTGGCGCCGGTGCGGATGATCTTCCACACCCGCTTCGTGCTGGCCGCGTTCCTCGGCTGGGCGGCGACCTGGAACTCGCCACAGCGTGACGACGACTCCACCCCCTGGAGCGAGGCGGTGCGCCGCCATGGCCCGCAGACCCTGCTGGGCTTCTGCTGGGCGCTGCTGGTGATCTGGCTGAACCCCAGCTTCCTCTGGTGGCTGGTGCCGATCGTCGGTTCGCTGATGCTGTCGATCCCGGTGTCGGTGATCTCCAGCCGCGTCGGCCTGGGCCTGAAGTCCCGTGACGAGAACCTGTTCCTGATCCCCGAGGAATATGCACCGCCCCAGGCGTTGCTGGCCACGGACCAGTACACCCACGAGAACCGCTGGCACGCGCTCAACGACGGCTTCATCCGGGCCGTGGTGGATCCGCAGCAGAACGCCCTGGCTTGTGCCCTGGCCACTTCCCGCCATGCCCAGGCCGAGCCGATCGAGTGGCTGCGCCAGGAGCGCGTACGCCATGCCCTCAAGGTCGGTCCTGCGGCCCTGAACAACAGCGAGCGCCTGGCGCTGTTGAGCGATCCGGTGGCCCTGGGTCGCCTGCACCAGCTGGTCTGGAGCGAAGGCCACAGCCAATGGCTGGGTGCCTGGCGCGAGTCGGTGAGCGCCGATCCCCATGCTCCGCTGTTGCCGTTGCAGCCGCTAGCCGCGACGCCACAACCGGCGTGATGCCAACGCCCCCGGGTTCATGCCCGGGGGCGTTTTGCTTTCTGCACCCCCGCTCATCCCCGGCGCTTTCGTCCGACAATAAAAACCTTGTGCAAATACCCGAGTGCGTTAGCATCGCACCCGCAAATTTCTGTGCGTGATCGACCACGACCTGGTATCCGAAGGTTCGCCAACAATGGACTGCGACGCGCAGACACCACAATAAAATGGCTTTCAGGGGACTTGAGATGAAGAAGTATTTTTCGCTGCTGCTGGCGGGGGCCGCAGCCATGCTGGCGGTCAGCACGGCCCAGGCCGGCGCCATCGACGACGCGGTCAAGCGTGGATCGCTGAAGGTGGGCATGGACCCGACCTACATGCCGTTCCAGATGACCAACAAGCGCGGCGAGATCATCGGTTTCGAAGTCGATCTGCTCAAGGCCATGGCCAAGTCCATGGGGGTCAAGCTGGAGATGGTCTCCACCGGCTATGACGGCATCATCCCGGCCCTGCTCACCGACAAGTTCGACATGATCGGCAGCGGCATGACCCTGACCCAGGAGCGCAACCTGCGCCTGAACTTCAGTGAGCCCTTCATCGTGGTCGGCCAGACCCTACTGATCCGCAAGGACCTGGAAGGCACCATCAAGTCCTACAAGGACCTGAACAGCGCCGACTACCGCATCACCTCCAAGCTGGGCACCACCGGGGAAATGGTCGCCAAGAAGCTGATCGCCAAGGCCAAGTACCACGGTTACGACAACGAGCAGGAGGCGGTGCTGGACGTGGTCAATGGCAAGGCCGACGCCTTCATCTATGACGCCCCGTACAACGTGGTGGCGGTGAACAAGGTCGGCAACGGCAAGCTGGTATTCCTCGACAAGCCGTTCACCTACGAGCCGCTGGCCTTCGGCCTGAAGAAGGGTGACTACGACAGCATCAACTTCATCAACAACTTCCTGCACCAGATCCACGAAGACGGGACCTACGATCGGATCCACGACAAGTGGTTCAAGAGTTCCGAGTGGCTCAAGGACATGGAATAACACTCGCTCACCCAGACCGGGCTGCCCCGCTTGCGGGCAAGCCTCGTTTCTACAGGTTTGCGCAATCCATGTAGGAGCGAGGCTTGCCGGCGAAGGCGGTGTCCCTGGCGACCCAGCATTCGGAATCCGCAAACCCAATGAAACAGAACAAAGCCCAATGGCCCTGGCACGTGTTGACCGTGCTGGTGCTGGTCGGCCTGGCTGGCGCCCTGTACTACGCCACCTCGCTGATGTCCTATGAATGGCGCTGGAACCGCGTCCCGCAGTACTTCGCCTACCAGGCCGAGGAGTCCCAGCGCGCGGCCGAGATCTCCACCGTCGCCGAGGTGGTGCGCAAGGGCGGCAAGGCTGAGGTCACCCTCAAGGGCGACTCTGGCAATGAGCAGCACCTGAGCGTCGACGAGAGCAGCCTGCAGGTGGCCAGCGGCGACGACGTGGCCGAGGGCGATGTGGTCGGGGTGACCCGGCATTGGGCGGCGGGGCCGTTGTTGTGGGGCTTGTGGACCACTCTGTGGCTGTCGGTGGTGTCCGGCGTGCTGGGCTTGATGATCGGCCTGGCCACCGGCCTGTGCCGGCTGTCCAGCAACCCGACCCTGCGTGACCTGTCGACCCTCTATGTCGAGCTGGTGCGCGGCACGCCGCTGCTGGTACAGATATTCATCTTCTATTTCTTCATCGGTACGGTGCTCAACCTGTCCCGGGAGTTCGCCGGGATCGCCGCGCTGTCACTGTTCACCGGGGCCTATGTGGCGGAAATCGTCCGTGCCGGGGTGCAGTCCATTGCCCGTGGGCAGAACGAGGCGGCTCGCTCCCTGGGCCTGAGCGCTGGCCAGTCGATGCGCCATGTGGTGCTGCCCCAAGCCTTCAAGCGAGTGTTACCGCCGCTGGCCGGGCAGTTCATCAGCCTGGTCAAGGACACTTCGCTGGTGTCGGTGATCGCCATCACCGAGTTGCTCAAGAGCGGCCGGGAAGTCATCACCACTTCGTTTTCGCCGTTCGAGATCCTGTTCTGCGTGGCGGCCCTGTACCTGTTGATCAACCTGCCGCTGTCGAAGATGGCCAGCCGGCTTGAGCGGAGGCTCGCGCAAAGTGATTGAAGTCCGCGATCTGGTAAAAGTCTTCGATACCCGTGGCCAAGTGGTGCGCGCGGTGGATAACGTCACCACCCAGGTGGCCAAGGGTGAAGTGCTGGTGGTGATCGGGCCGTCCGGCTCCGGCAAGTCGACCTTCCTGCGTTGTCTCAATGGCCTGGAGACCTTCGACTCCGGTTCGGTGAGCATCGATGGTCTGCAACTGGCCGATCCCAAGACCGATGTGAACGCCTACCGCCGCGAGGTGGGCATGGTGTTCCAGCACTTCAACCTGTTCCCGCACATGACCGTGCTGGACAACCTCTGCCTGGCGCAGAAGGTGGTGCGCAAGCGCGGCAAGCAGGAACGCGAGGCCAAGGCCCTGGCCTTGCTGGAGAAGGTCGGCATTGCGCAGAAGGCCCACGAGTTCCCCTCGCGATTGTCCGGCGGCCAGCAACAGCGGGTGGCGATCGCCCGGGCCCTGGCCATGGAGCCCAAGGTGATGCTGTTCGACGAGCCGACCTCGGCCCTGGACCCGGAGATGGTCGGCGAGGTGCTGGATGTAATGAAGACCCTGGCCGTGGAAGGCATGACCATGGTCTGCGTGACCCATGAAATGGGCTTTGCCCGGGAAGTGGCGGATCGGGTGCTGTTCTTCGATCACGGCAAGCTGCTGGAGGATGCCGCGCCCGAGGTGTTCTTCAGCGCCCCCCGGGACCCCCGGGCCCAGGCCTTCCTGCGCCAGGTCCTGTAGCCGGCCTTGTAATCGCTGGAAGGCCCATAGGGCCTTCCAACGGACGATCCGCCCCGCAGGCTCCTTAACAGCTTGCGGCAGCCACGCGGGTCAGACCTTGAAGCGTCCCACCAGGCTTTGCAGGTGAATCCCCAGGCGCGCCAGTTCGGCGCTCGAAGAGGCGGTCTCCTCGCTGGCCGACGACGTCTGCTCGGACACGTCGCGCACATTCAAGACGCTGCGATTGATCTCTTCGGCCACCGCGCTCTGTTGCTCTGCCGCTGCGGCGATCTGCTGGTTCATCGCCTGGATCGCCGAGACGGTGCGGGTGATGTTGTCCAGCGAGCCGCCAGCCCGGCGCGTCAGCTCGACGCTGCTGTCGGTGAGATTGCGGCTGGTGTCCAGGGTGCTGGCCACCTGCTGCGTGCCGTTCTGCAGGCTGACGATCAGCTCGGCGATCTCCTCGGTCGATTGCTGGGTACGCTGGGCCAGGCTACGCACTTCGTCGGCCACCACGGCGAAGCCCCGTCCTGCCTCGCCGGCCCGGGCGGCCTCGATGGCGGCGTTGAGGGCCAGCAGGTTGGTCTGTTGGGCCACTGACTTGATCACGTCCAGGACACTGCCGATCTTGTCGCTCTCTTGCTTGAGCTGGCCCATGGCTTCGGTGGAGTGACTCACCTCACTGGCCAGGCGCTCGATCTGGGCGATAGCCTCGTTGACCACCCGGTCGCCCTCGCGGGCCTGCTGGTCGGCGGCCACGGCCGCTTCGGAGGCTTCCTCGGCGTTGCGCGCCACCTCTTGCACGGTGGCGGCCATCTCGTTCATGGCCGTGGCCACCTGGTCGGTCTCGACCTTCTGGCTGTTGACCCCGGCGCTGGTCTGTTCGGTAACCGCCGATAGCTGTTCGGCGGCGCTGGCGATCTGGGTCACGCCGTCGCTGATGCCGCCGATCAACTCCCGCAGGCCCTGGGTCATGCGCTGCATGGCCTTCTGCAACTGGCCCAGCTCGTCGCGCCGGTCCACTGCCAGGTTCTGGCTCAGGTCGCCAGCGGCCACGCGCTCGGCGGCTTTGAGGGTCTGTTGCAAAGGCAGGTTGATCTGCCGGGTGATGGCCCAGGCAGCGATCAGGCCGAAGACCAGGGCCAGCACCGTGGCGATCAACAGCGTGCTGCGGGCCTGGCTGGCATCGGCGTCACGCTTGTGGGTCTGTTCGACGGTCAGTTGCTTGCTCAGGTCCATCAGGCGATCGCCCTGGGCGGCCATGCGCTTGAGGGCATCGGCACTGGCCTGCTCGGCGTCGCTGAAGGCGCTGACGGCGGCACGATAGGCCTTGAGCGAGTCGCTGGCCTGCTGCAGGTTGGCGATGTGCTGCTCCGGCAGCCGGGCCGGCAGGCTGGCCAGGTTGCCGAGGGCATTGTCGATGGCATCCAGGGCGGGTTGCCGGGCGTCGGCCTTGCCGCTGTAGGTGTAGCCACGCACCTGGAAGCGTGCCTGCTGGATCAGCTTGGACAGGTCGATGACGCTATTGAACTGGGCCACGCTATCGCCTTGCAGCAGCGATTTCTCGACCTCGGCCACCCGGGCCACGGCGTTGTCAGCCGTGGCGCCGAGCTGGGAGCGGGCGGTCTCGCGGCTGGCGGTGGCGCGGGTCATGTCGGTGAAGGCCTTCTGGTACTCGGCCACGGCATCCACCTGCTGGTCCACCAGGGCGATGCTTCCAGGTTGCTGCAGCTTGCCGCGGACCGCGCGCAGGCCTTCGTCGAGTTGCTTGAGCATGTCGCTGACCGCGGCGGGACCTTGCTCGCCATGGTTCATCTCGTAGCTGAGGCGGGCGATGCGCAGGTCCTTGGTCATGGCATTGAGCAAGGAGATATTGCCTAGCTTGTCGCCGCGATCGATCACCCGGGACAGGCCGTTCCAGCCGGTGGCGGTGATCAGCAGGGTCAGCAACAGCACCAGGCCGAAGCCGATGCCAAGCTTGCGGCTGACACTCACATTCCCCAAGTTTCTGGCTAGCCAACGGTACATGCTGCGAACTCCCTCTTTAGCGGTTTGGGCTTAACCATAGGCTATCGGCGGGAGCAGGGTTTTACTACAGCTGACTGGCGGGTTGCCACTACGACCGCAAAGTCCGGCTGGCCGGACCCTGGCGGTTCAGAACAGGCGGGACAACAGTGCGGTGACGGCCGTCTCGACCCGCAGGATGCGTTCGCCCAGCTGCACCGGTTGCAGGCTGGCCTTGCCCAACAGGTCGATCTCGTAGGGGATCCAGCCGCCTTCCGGGCCGATGGCCAGGGTCACTGGCTGGTCCAGGTTGCGCGGGCAGGGCGGATACGGGCCGGGGTGGCCTACCAGGCCCAGGGTGCCTTCGCTCAGGGCCGGCAGGCGGTCTTCGACGAAGGGCTTGAAGCGCTTCTCGATGACTACCTCGGGCAGGATGCTGTCGCGGGCCTGCTCCAGCCCCAGCACCAGCTGTTCGCGGATGGCCTCGGGGTCGAGGAAGGGCGTTTGCCAGAAGCTTTTTTCCACCCGGTAGCTGTTGACCAGCACCAGCCGGGGCACGCCCATGGCGGCCACGGTCTGCAGTACCCGGCGCAGCATCTTCGGCCGCGGCAGGGCCAGGACCAGGGTCAGCGGCAGCTTGGCCGGCGGCGCTTGCTCCAGGGTCACTTGCAGCTCGGCTTCGGCGGCTTCCAGGCGCAGCACCCGGGCGCTGCCCATCAAGCCGCCGATACGGCCCACCCGCAGGCTGTCGCCCACTGCCACACGGTGCACCTCCTGCATGTGGACCAGGCGCCGGTCGCGCAGCACAACACGGTCGGCCGCGATGAAGTCGGCCTCCTCGAGCAGCAGCAGGTTCACGCTTGGGTCGCTGGCGGCTGGTCGTTGTGGTCGTCGGCCGGGGTGTCGTCCGGATGCTCGCCGCGCTTGCTGATCAGCCCGCCGAACAGGACGCCGATTTCGAACAGCAGCCACATGGGCACGGCCAGCAAGGTCTGGGAGAAGATGTCCGGCGGGGTGAGGATCATGCCCACCACGAAGCAACCGATGATCACGTAGGGACGGATCTTCTTCAGGTACTCCACGTTGACCACGCCGATCCACACCAGCAGCACCACGGCCACCGGGATCTCGAAGGCCACGCCGAAGGCGAAGAACAGGGTCATGACGAAGTCGAGGTAGCTGGTGATGTCGGTCATCATTTCCACGCCGGCCGGGGTGGCGGCGGCGAAGAACTTGAAGATCAGCGGGAACACCAGGAAATAGGCGAACGCCATGCCCACGTAGAACAGCAGGATGCTCGACACCAGCAGCGGCACGGCGATGCGCTTCTCATGCTTGTACAGGCCCGGGGCGATGAACCCCCAGATCTGGTGCAGGATTACCGGGATCGCCAGGAACAGCGAGACCATCATGGTCAGCTTCAATGGCGTGAGGAACGGCGAGGCGACGTCGGTGGCGATCATCGTCGCGCCGGCCGGCAGGTACTGGCGCAGCGGCGTGGAGACGATGGTGTAGATCTGCTGGGTGAAGGCGAACAACCCGGCGAAGATGATGAAGATCGCCGCTACGCAGCGCAGCAGGCGGGTCCGCAGCTCGGTGAGGTGCGATACCAGCGGCATGTGTTGGTCGTTCTCTGGAATATCGCTCATGGTGCTCGCGGCGGCAAAGTAGGGTCTTGGGGAGCCTCGGGTGCGGCCGTTGCCGCTGGGGTTGCAGGCTCTGCGGTCGGCGTCGCAGGTGCTTCGGCCGGCGCAGCGGCTTCACCTGCAGTGGTGGCAGGCGTCGCTGCGACCTGTTCGGCTACCGGCTCCACGGGCGCAGGCTGTTGCTGGGTCGGGGCGAGGATTTTCCGCGCTTCCTGTTCCAGCGACAGGATGTGCTCGTTGTGCAGCTGCCGACGGATCTCGTCGGCGCCGATCTCACGTTCAACTTCCTGTTTTATCGCGTTGAAGCTGCGCTTGAGGCGCCCGACCCAGAGGCCGGCGGTGCGCGCAGCGCCGGGCAGGCGCTCGGGGCCGAGCACCAGCAGGGCCACCAGGCCCACCAGCAGCAGTTCAGAGAAGCTGATACCAAACATTAGTCAGTGCTCACGAGTCTTTGCGGGTCGGCTCTTCGACTTTCTGCGCCTGCACATCGATGGTGTGCGGCTGGTTCAGCGGCGCGCCCTGTTGTGGCTGGGCCGGCTGGGCAGCTTGTGCGGTAGGAGGTACCACGGGTTCGGCTGGCTTCTCGTCGTCGTTCATGGCCTTGCGAAAGCCCTTGATCGATTCGCCGACATCGGTGCCCAGGTTCTTGAGCTTCTTGGTGCCGAATACCAGTACCACGACCACCAGGATGACGATCCAGTGTTTCCAGTCAAAAATGCCCATGCTGCGTTTCCTCTTAGAAAATTGTTCAGGCGGACGGACGCGAGGCTTTCTCGGCGTGTCCGGACAGGCCGAAACGGCGGTCCAGCTCATCGAGCACGGCCTGGGGATGCTGCCCCAGCTGCGCGAGCATGACCAGGGTATGGAACCACAGGTCCGCGGTTTCGTAGATCACATCGCTGCAGTCGCCGCTGGCGGCGGCGTCCTTGGCGGCGATGATGGTTTCCACCGATTCTTCGCCGACTTTCTCCAGGATCTTGTTCAGGCCCTTGTGATACAGGCTGGCCACGTAGGAACTGTCGGCAGCGGCGTTCTTGCGCTCCTCCAGCACTTGGGCCAGGCGGGTGAGGGTATCGCTCATGTCAGTGTCCTGCAGAATAAATCGCGTGCGGGTCCTTGAGGACCGGTTCGACGGTTTTCCACTCGCCATCTTCATAGACGCGGTAGAAACAGCTGTGGCGGCCGGTATGGCAGGCAATGTCGCCGATCTGCTCGACCATCAGGATGATCACGTCGGCGTCGCAGTCCAGGCGCATTTCATGGAGCTTCTGCACATGCCCGGACTCTTCGCCCTTGCGCCATAGCTTGCCACGCGAACGTGACCAGTAGATGGCACGCTGCTCGGCGGCGGTCAGGCTCAGTGCTTCGCGGTTCATCCAGGCCATCATCAGTACGCGCCCGGTCTTGTGATCCTGGGCGATGGCCGGCACCAGGCCGTGCTCATCCCATTTGATCTGGTCCAGCCAATCTTTCATTTTCGACTCCGACAACCGGGCTCGACCCGCTGGTGACGCCTCGGCGATTTCGACAGTTTGCCAGCAGGCCGCGCCACTGGCTATCGGCGCACGATCAGATACAGACCCACCGCGATCATGATGCCGGCGGGCCAGTGCCCCAGTTCCTGCAGCGGGCCGCCGGCGGCCAGGATTGCGCCGCCGCCCAGGTGGGCGGTGCCCAGCAGGCGCAGGAACCAGTCGTCCTTGCGCCGCTGCCAGGGGGCCGGAGGGTCGGCGGCATGGGGTTGCGACATGCGCTCGAGCAGGTCACGGGTCATGTTGGCCAGGTGCGGCAACTGTTCGATCTGGCTGTGGATGTTGCCCAGCACTGCCTTGGGGCTGACCCGCTCGCGCATCCAGCGTTCGAGGAAGGGTTGCGCGGTGTTCCACAGGTCCAGCTCCGGATACAGCTGGCGCCCCAGGCCCTCGATGTTGAGCAGGGTTTTCTGCAGCAGTACCAGTTGCGGCTGGACTTCCATGTTGAAGCGCCGGGCGGTCTGGAACAGGCGCATCAGTACTTGGCCGAAGGAAATGTCCTTCAACGGTTTTTCGAAGATCGGTTCGCAGACCGTACGAATCGCCGCTTCGAACTCATTGAGCTTGGTTTCCGCCGGGACCCAGCCCGAGTCGATGTGCAGTTGGGCTACACGGCGATAGTCACGCTTGAAGAAGGCGAACAGGTTGCGCGCCAGGTAGTCCTGGTCTTGCGGGGTGAGGCTGCCGACGATGCCGCAGTCGATGGCGATGTACTGCGGGCTCCAGGGCTGTACGGTGCTGACGAAGATGTTGCCCGGATGCATGTCGGCGTGGAAGAAACTGTCGCGGAACACCTGGGTGAAGAAGATCTCCACACCCCGTTCGGCGAGCATCTTCATGTCGGTGCGCTGGTCGGCCAGGGTCGCGAGGTCAGTGACCTGGATCCCGTAGATGCGCTCCATCACCAGCACCTTCGGCCGGCACCAGTCCCAGTAGACCTGGGGCACGTAGAGCAGCGGCGAGCCTTCGAAGTTGCGCTTGAGCTGGCTGGCGTTGGCCGCCTCGCGCAGCAGGTCGAGCTCGTCGTAGATGGTCTTCTCGTAGTCGCTGACCACATCCACCGGGTGCAGCAGGCGAGCGTCGGCGGAGACCTTCTCCGCAGCGCGGGCGAGGATGAACAGCCAGGCCAGGTCCTGGGCGATGACCGGCTTGAGCCCCGGGCGGATCACCTTGACCACCACTTCCTCGCCGGTCTTGAGCTTGGCGGCATGCACCTGGGCCACCGAGGCCGAGGCCAGGGGCTCGATGTCGAAGCGGCTGAACACATCGCTGATCTTCTTGCCCAGCTGCTCTTCGATCAGGGCCACGGACTTTTTCGAGTCGAACGGCGGCACCCGGTCCTGCAGCAGCATCAGTTCGTCGGCGATGTCTTCCGGCAGCAGGTCACGGCGGGTGGACAATATCTGCCCGAACTTGATGAAGATCGGTCCCAGGTCCTGCAACGCCAGGCGCAGGCGTGCGCCACGGCTCAGGTCCAGCGGCTTGCGCGGAAACCAGCGCCAGGGCAGGGCGAAGCGCAAGGCCAGGAGAAACCAGGGCAAGGGCAGGGCGAACAGCAGGTCATCGAGGCGGTAGCGGATCACGACGCGCTGGATGCGCAACAGACGGCGGACGGCAAGCAGCTTCATGCGTTATCGCTTGGGTCAGGGGATCGGGAAAGGCGCTCGACACGCGCCTCTAGACGTTCCAGGTCGAGTTTGGCCTGGTCCAGTTCGCGAAAGCGCGCCTCGGCTTCATGCTGGCCCACCAGGGCCCGCGATTCTTCGGCGAGGAATTCGGCCAGGCTCTGGTTGAGGCTGGCGAATCCCTGCTGGTACCAGCGTGCGCGGCTGCGTACGTGGCCGCTGAACAACTGGGTGGCCACCGGGCCGAGCCAGCGCGAGAGTTCGTACTCCCAGTCCAGCTCCAGGTCCTGGAGGACCGCCGCCAGGTCCAGCAGTACGCCGCTGTCGCCTTCGAGTTCCACTTGCGGGCCATGCAGGACGCCGGTCTTGTCCTTGCTCAGGGCCAGGCGCACCAGGCTCGCTGCCGGTGCGCGCAGGGTACAGTCAGGATCGGCGGCCCACTGGGAGGCCAGCATCAGGCCTTCGTCGCTGGGCAGGATGAACAGCCGCAGCGCCGGAGCCTGGCAGTCCACGGCAATCACCTTGCCGCTCAGGTGCTGCAGGCGCGGCAACGCCGTGCTGTCCAGGCGCAGCACCCGATTGATGCCGGTCTCGACGCTGGCGAGCAGGCCGCTGAGCAACATCAGGGCTTGATGCCGCGGTGCAGGGCAACGATGCCTGCGGTCATGTTGTGGTAGGTCACCCGGTCGAAGCCGGCCTCGACCATCATCGACTTCAGGGTTTCCTGGTTCGGGTGCATGCGGATCGACTCGGCCAGGTAGCGATAGCTTTCCGAGTCGTTGGTGATCAGCTTGCCGGCCAGGGGCATGAAGGCGAACGAATAGGCGTCGTAGACCTTGGACATCAGCGTGTTGGTCGGCTTGGAGAACTCCAGCACCAGCAGCCGGCCACCGGGCTTGAGTACCCGCAGCATCGAGCGCAGGGCGTCTTCCTTGTGGGTCACGTTGCGCAGGCCGAAGGCGATGGTCACGCAGTCGAAATGGTTGTCCGGGAAGGGCAGCTTTTCCGCGTCGGCCTGGACGAACTCGACATTGCCGGCCACACCCAGGTCCAGCAGGCGGTCACGGCCGACCTTGAGCATGGATTCGTTGATGTCCGCCAGGACGACTTGGCCGGTAGGGCCCACCAGGTGGGAAAACCGCTTGGTCAGGTCGCCAGTGCCGCCAGCGATGTCCAGTACGCGGTTGCCTGGACGCACGCCGGACAACTCGATCGTGAAGCGCTTCCACAGGCGGTGCATGCCGCCGGACAGCACGTCGTTCATCAGGTCGTACTTGGCCGCTACCGAGTGGAACACCTCAGCGACTTTTTCCGCTTTCTGGCTCTCGGGAACGTTCTTGAAGCCGAAGTGAGTGGTGGGTTCGGCATCGCTGCCTTTGCGCTGGTCAGTCATATCGCTGTCACCAAAAGAGAATGCGGGACATTCTAATGCCGGTGACCGTCTTTGTCTTGGCAAGGCTGAATGTAAGATAGCGATCCGCCGGGACGATTTGACGCACTCAGGGTCAAGGCGTTTCTGGCGAGTCCCGAAATAGCAGGAGTCCTTCAATGGCCCGTATTAGTGTTGAACGTGCCCATGGCCTGGGTAAGCAGGCAGCCCGTGAAAAGGCCGACAAACTGGCGCAGAAACTCGCCGATCAATATGGCCTCGAGCCACGCTGGGCGGGGGATACCCTGAATCTCAAGCGCTCCGGGGTCAAAGGCGCGGTGCATGTGGGCGAGTCGTCGATCCGCATCGACGTGGAGCTGGGCATGCTGATGTCGGCCATGAGCGGCACTATCAAGGCCGAGATCGAGAAGGCTCTGGACAAGGCCCTGGCCTGATCCCGGACGGCACGCCGCCTGGCGTGCTTTGCCGGTGAGTCGCGGGGCACTGCAAGGGTGCTCGAGAGCGATCACCGGCAAGCCGGCCCATAACTGGGCGATCATTGTTTTATTGCATTCGTTAGGGTGCCGATTCTAATTTTTCTCTCTAGGTTGTGCCTCAAGTCCTCTTTCCGAGGACAGTTCCTCAAACCTTCTGCGCATGAGGTGCACCATGGCCAAAGTAATCCTGAAGAAAAAAGTTGATGCTCAATCGACTGCTCTGAGCGAAGTCAAATCCTATGCTCGCAAGATCTGGTTAGCTGGCCTGGGCGCCTATGCCAAAGTCGGCCAGGAAGGTAGCGACTACTTCCAGGAGTTGATCAAGGCTGGTCAATCCGTTGAAAAGAAAGGCAAAAAAGTTGTGACTGAACAACTTGAGGCGGCCAACAGTCAGATCGATAGCGTCAAGGGGGATGTCACTACTCTTAAAGGTCGGGTCGAAGTGCAACTGGATAAAGTCGAGAAGGCTTTTGATACGCGCGTCGCCAGTGCCTTGAATCGTATCGGCATTCCGTCTAAACATGACGTTGAGACACTCTCTGCTAAGCTCGATGAGCTGACCGCACTGCTCGAACGTGTCGCGCGTAAACATTAAGGAGAACGGGATGGCTGGTAAAAAGAATACTGAAAAAGAAGGCAGCTCGTGGATCGGGAAAGTCGAAGAGTACTCCCGTAAAATTTGGCTTGCTGGTTTAGGCGTGTACTCGAAAATCGACTCTGACGGCAGCAAGCTTTTCGAATCCTTGGTCAAGGATGGCGAAAAAGCCGAGAAGCTGACCAAGAATGTGGTCGGTAAGAAAGTCGACGCAGCCAAAGACTCCGCGAACTCGGCCAAGTCGCGCATCAGCGACGTCAAGGACCGCGCGCTGGGCAAGTGGGATGAGCTGGAAGGGGCTTTCGACAAGCGCCTGAACAGCGCCATTTCGCGCCTGGGCGTACCGAGCCGCAATGAAGTGAAGGCGCTGCACGACAAGGTCGATACCCTGACCAAGCAGATCGAGAAACTCACTGGTGCCAAGGTTGCGCCGGTCGCGGCCAAGACCGCTGCCGCCAAGCCTGCGGCCAAGCCCCTGGCCAAGCCGGCAGCCAAGGCCGCTGCGAAACCGGCCGCCAAGCCCGCTGCCAAGACCGCAGCTGCCAAGCCAGCGGCCAAACCGGCAGCCAAGCCAGTCGCGGCCAAACCCGCGGCCAAGCCGGCCGCCAAGCCTGCAGCGAAAACCGCAGCGGCCAAGCCAGCCGCCAAGCCTGCAGCGAAGCCGGCCGTGGCGAAGAAGCCAGCAGCCAAGAAGCCCGCGGCCAAGCCGGCAGCCAAACCTGCCGTCGCGGCCAAGCCTGCAACCGCAGCCCCGGCAGCCTCGGCCAGCTCTGCGAACTCCGTCGCAGCGCCGGCCCCGGCTTCCAGCCCGGCCGCTACCTCGACCCCGGCGGCGCCAAGCAGCCAGTCCTGATTCCATCAGGCAGACGAAAACGCCCGGCCTGTGAAGACCGGGCGTTTTTCATGGGCGCCCGGCAGCCCTGCTACGGATGTTCGTCCAGGTAGCGCAGGGCCATTTGTTCGGTGGCCAGCTTGGCGGGCGGCAGCAAGTGCGGTGCCACCAGCATCATGATCTGGTAGACCACCAGGCGCACTTCCCCTTCACGATCGAGAATCCGCTGGTAATCCAGGGAGAACAGCAAGGTCATGGTGATCTGTTCCACCAATTGCCCCAGGGCCTGGGTGCCGCTGACCAGTTGCCCCATGGTCTTGAGTCGCGCCAGCAGCGCCGCGAGCGTGCGCTTGAGGGCATTGAGCAGGTTGCGAATGCCCTTGGCCAGCTTCGGCAGGCGGCCGGCCAGGTTGGACAGGTCCTGGAACAGGAAGCGGTAGTGGGCCAGGCGCTCGACGATCAAGTGCAGGAACAGCCAATAGTCTTCCGGTGCCAGCTGGGCATCGGAGGGCGGGTCCAAAAGCGGCGTCAATTCGTTCTGGAAACGCTCGAAAAGACCGAGGACCAACGGCTCCTTGCCATGGAAATGGTAATAGAGGTTGCCGGGGCTGATCCCCATTTCATTGGCCACCTCCATGGTGGAGACATTGGGCTCGCCCTTCTGGTTGAACAACTGCAGGGCACATTCGAGTATCCGGTCGCGGGTCTTCATCCTGACTTCTTGTCGGTCCATTGAGGGCGCGGCGATGAGCGCCGCGGGGCAAGGGGTATTCAGCGCACGCGCACATAGGTGCCTGGCGCGGCCTCCATCGTTGGATAGTTCTGGCTGCCGAGGGCGGCCAGGGTGTCCCGTTGCGCTCCCGAGCGTTCCTGGATCCAGGCCAGCCACTGGCTCCACCAACTGCCATCGACATGCTTGGCATCGTAGTACCAGGCCCGGGGGTCGCTGCTGAGCTTGGGGTTCTCCACGTAGTTCGCCTTGGGGTTGCCTGGCGGGTTGAGGATGCTCTGGACATGCCCGCTGTTGGACAACACGAAGCGGCGCTCGCCACCCAGCAGCAGGGTCGAGCGGTACACCGCGTCCCACGGGGTGATGTGGTCGTTGATCCCGGCCACGCTGAAGCTGTCCACCGTGACCTTCTGCAGGTCGATTGGCGTGCCGCATATCTCCAGGCCACCGACGTGGCTCATGGGGTTGTGCTTGAAGAAGTCCAGCAGGTCGCCGTGCAGGGCCGCCGGTAGCCGGGTGCTGTCGTTGTTCCAGTAGAGAATGTCGAAGACCGGCGGCTCCTTGCCCAGCAGATAGTTGTTGACCCAGTAGTTCCAGATCAGGTCGTTGGGCCGCATCCAGGCGAACACCCTGGCCATGTCACGACCATCCAGCACGCCTTGCTGGTAGGAACGGCGCTTGGCCGCTTCCAGGGTCTTTTCGTCGGCGAACAGGGTGGCCGGGCTATCCAGTTGGCTATCCAGCAGGCTCACCAGGTAGGTGGCGCTGGAGACCCGGCGCAGTTGTCGCTTGGCTTGCAGATGGCCCTGCAGGGCGGCGATGGTCAGGCCGCCAGCGCAGGCGCCCATCAGGTTCACATCACGACTGCCGGTGATGGAGCGAGTGACGTTCATGGCCTCTTCGACGGCCTCGACATAGCTCGACAAACCCCATTCGCGATGGCGCACATCCGGATTGCGCCAGCTGACCATGAACACCTGGAGGCCGTTCTTCAGGCAGTACTGGACGAAGCTGTTGGCCGGGCTGAGGTCGAAGATGTAGTACTTGTTGACCTGGGGCGGCACGATCAGCAGGGGCTTGGCGTACTGCTTCTCGCTCATGGGGCTGTACTGGATCAGCTCCAGCTGCTCGTTGCGAAACACCACCGAGCCCGGGGTGACGGCCAGGTTCCGGCCGACCTCGAAGGCATGCTTGGTGACCTGGCTGGGCAGGCCGTTGTTGTGCAGCAGGTCGTCCACCAGGTTGCCGATGCCACGCACCACACTGTTGCCGCCGGTGTTGAAGAGCTCCTTGACCGCCAGCGGATTGAGCAGGGTGTTGGACGGCGACACCGCGTCGTTGAGCAGGGAGAAGGCGAAGTGCGCGCGGGCCCGGTCGTCGTCCTCCATGCCGCTGTCGTCGATCCAGTCCCGCACCTGCTTCTGCCAGCTCAGGTAGGCCTGCAGGCCTCGCTTGTAGAAGGGATTGAGGCTCCAGGCCGGGTCGGCGAAGCGGTTGTCCTTGGGGTTGGGCTTGTGCAGTGTCTCGCCCAGCAGCACCCGGCCCAACTGGTTGCCCAGGGCCAGGGTGTGGCGAACGCTGTGCAGCGGGTTGCGCAGGCTGTGGGCGGCCAGGCTGCGCAGGGTGGAGAGCAAGTCCCGCCCCCGCAGGCCAGTGATCGCGCTCTGCGCTGTGATGTAGGTCGCAGGGGCGGGCAGCGAGCCCTGCGCAGGCTTGTCTTGCATGAGTCAACACTCCTTCGTCAAACCACTAACAAGCAGACCAATTCAAGACAGATACCTTAGTCGGTCCTGGCCCTTCTTGCGCGCGACGGTCCTGTCGACGGGGATGTTTTACTTGGTGGGCTGCGCGGGTAGCGGATGCGGGTGCATCACGGCGCGTTGCCGCTCCTCCTGGAGGAACTTCATGATGATCGGGGCGACGGCTTCGGCCCGGGTGATGAGGAACAGGTGGCCGTCATCGATGATGTGCAGCTGGGCGTTGGGGATGCGCCAGGCCAGCATGCGCATGTTGATCAGGGGGATCAGCGGGTCGTCGTCGCCGGCCAGGACCAGGGTCGGCTGGTGGATCTTGTGCAGCCAGTGGATGCTGGTCCAGCCCACTCCGGCGAACAACTGCCAGTAGTAGCCCAGCTTGCCCGCCGAGCGCACTTTCGCCGCGTGCTCGGCCGCCAGGTTCGGGTCGCGGCGAAAGGCGCCGCCGTAGATCAGCGGGGCGATCCGCATGACGTGGGACGGCTGCACGTAGCGCCGAGGGCTGGCCATCATCCATAACACCTTGGGCTTGCCGGGGACCATGAAGGCGCCGGCAGCCGTGGCGGCCAGCACCAGCTTCTTGCAGCGCTCGGGATAGTCGTAGGCGAACTGCTGGGCCAGGGCCCCGCCCCAGGACACGCCCACGGCGTTGACCTGGCCATAGTCGAGGTAGTCGAGCATCCGCGCGGTGAGCTTGGCCAGCCCCGGAAAGCGGTAGGGCCGGCTCGGGGTCGATGAGCCGCCCACGCCCGGGACATCGAAGGCGATGACCTCCAAATCCGGGTCCAGGGCCTGGACGAAGGGGAACACCAGCTCCAGGTTGGCGCCGATGCCGTTGAAGATCAGCAGCGGCGTCAAGTGCGGCTTGCCGGGGCGAACCGCGGTGCGGATGGTCTGGCCATCCAGGTCGACGGTGCGGAAAATGAAGGAATGTGGCATGCCGTAGCCCTGTGTGTTGAACCTTTGGAGGCGCCGGTCCGGCCACCTCCGGATTTCCTGAGGCCAGGCCTCGTATCAAGAATAGGGCGTGGCGGCACCTTGGGTAGCCGCCGTTGATGCCTGTTTAGCGTTCGTGCACATAGGTGCCCGGCGAGGCCTCGCCGGCCACGTATTTCTTGCTGCCCAGCCCGCTTGGCGCCGGCTTCAGTTCCCCCGAGCGCTCTGCTTGCCAGGCCTGCCAGTACAGCCACCAGGAATCGGTGTGCTTGACCGAGTTCTCCTGCCACTGGTCGGGACACTCCGGGATCTCGGAGCTGGTCATGTAGCGCGCCTTGGGGTTGCCCGGCGGGTTGAGGATGCTCTGGATATGGCCGCTGCTGGACAGCACGAACTCCACATGGCCGCCGAACAGTTGCGCCGACTTGTAGCAGGACTTCCAGGGCGTGATGTGGTCGTTGGTGCCGGCGAGGGAGAAGATGTCGGCGGTCACCTGCTTCAAGTCGATCGGCGTGCCGCACACTTCCAGGGCATTGGCCCGGGTCAGTGGGTTGTTCTTGAACATTTCGATCAGGTCGCCATGGAAGGCGGCGGGCAGGCGCGTGGTGTCGTTGTTCCAGAACAGGATGTCGAATACCGGTGGTTCGTTGCCAAGCAGGTAGTTGTTGACCCAGTAGTTCCAGATCAGGTCGTTGGGGCGCATCCAGGCGAAGACCTTGGCCATGTCCCGGCCTTCGAGGACACCGGCCTGGTAGGAGTGGCGCTTGGCCGCCTCCAGGGTCTGCTCGTCGACGAACAGCGCCACCTGGGTATCCACGGTGGTATCGAGCACGCTGACCAGCAGGGTCAGGGCGTTGACCTTCTTCTGCCCCAAGGCCGCGTAGTGCCCCAGCAGCGCGGTGCAGGTAATGCCGCCGGAACAGGCGCCGAGCATGTTCACGTCGTCGCTGCCGGTGATGGCGGTGACCACGTCGACCGCTTCCTTCAAGGCCTCGATGTAGGTGGACAGGCCCCATTCGCGCTGGGCCTTGGTGGGGTTGCGCCAGCTGACGATGAAGGTCTGCACGTTGTTGCGCAGGCAGAAGCGCGCCAGGCTCTTGTCCGGGCTGAGGTCGAAGACGTAGAACTTGTTGATCTGCGGCGGTACCACCAGCAGTGGTCGCTCATGCACCTGCTCGGTGATCGGGCGGTACTGGATCAGCTCCAGCACATCGTTGCGAAACACCACGGCACCTTCGCTGGTGCCCAGGTTCTTGCCCACTTCGAAGGCATCCATGTTGACCTGGCTGGGCATGCCGCCGTTGTGCACCAGGTCCTTGGCCAAGTGTGACAGGCCGTCCAGCAGGCTCTTGCCGCCGGTCTCGAAGAAGCGCTTGACCGCAGCGGGGTTGGCCGCGCTGTTGGTCGGGGCCATGGCCTCGGTCAGGAGGTTGATCACGAAATGCCCGCGGCTGATGTCCTGTTCGGACAGGCTGCTGCTGCCGATCCAGTCGTGGAGTTCCTTGCGCCACGCCAGGTAGGTTTGCAGGTAGCGCCGGTAGAGCGGGTTCTGGCTCCAGGCCGGGTCGATGAAGCGACGGTCGTCGCCGTCGGGCTGCAAGGGCGACTTGCCGAGCAGCACGTTCTTCAGTTCGAGGCCGAAGTGCGCGACGTGCTTGACGCTGTGGATGGGTTGTTTGATGGCCTGGGCGAGCACCATTCGAGCAGAGGTAAGCAGATCCTTTCTACGCAAGCCGATGACTGGATTGAGCCCCAGGGTGTTCTCCGAGGCTTGGCGTTTCAGGTCATCGTTGTTCTTGTTACTCATCTACGACGCTCCATTGTCCTGAGACGAGTACCGGACCTGCTGTGTAGTTACACAGCACGAGGCCAGGCACTACTACTCGGGTGACCGTTGATTGCCACTGCTGCGGTTACTTTGCAGAACTCTGCAGGGAACTTGCCAGATCCATTGGTTACCCGAGTTTATTTTTTTTCGCAAGCAGGCCATTCATTGGCCATGCAGCCCTGCATTCAAACAGATGAAATTAGAAAATGCCCTCTAAACAGCCGGAGCCTTGAGCTAGAGCATCAGCTTGACCACGGACTCGCTCGGATCGCGGGATTTGCCGGCGGCCTCGAGTTGCTGCAGATAGTCGCTCCACAACTCTTCCTGGCGCAGCGCCAACTGGTACAGGTAGTCCCAGGTGAACAAGCCGCTGTCATGGCCGTCGTCGAAGGTCAATTTCAGTGCGTACTGGCCGGCGGGCTCGATCTTGTCCAGGCCGACGCCGAGCTTGCCGAACTGCAGGATGGGGTTGCCGTGGCCCTGGACCTCGGCGGAGGGGGAGTGGACCCGCAGGAACTCCGCAGGCAGGTGGTAGACCTCGTCCGGCCCGTAGGTCAGGGTCAGGGTCTTGGAGGCTTTGTGCAGGTTGATGCCGGTGGGCAGGCGGGCCATGGACGTTCTCTCTTGAGCTTCAAGCCATAAGCTTCAAGCTACAAGAAGGGAGATTCAAGCCATCGCGGATAAAACAGCAGGGAAGGGTTGCTGCAAGCGACGCGAATCGGTCTGTCGCTTGCAGCTCGCAGCCTGGCGCTTACAGGATGTAGCGCGACAGGTCTTCGTTCTGCGCCAGTTCGCCCAGGTGGCTGTTGACGTAGGCCGCGTCGATGCGGATCGGCTCTTCGCTGTGGGCGCTGGCCAGGTCGCCGGCGCTGAACGACACCTCTTCGAGCAGGCGCTCGAGCAGGGTGTGCAGGCGGCGGGCACCGATGTTCTCGGTCTTCTCGTTGACCTGGTAGGCGATCTCGGCCAGGCGCTTGATGCCCTCGTCGGCGAACTCTATGCCCAGGCCTTCGGTCTTGAGCAGTGCGCAGTACTGTTCGGTCAGCGAGGCATGGGGCTCCTTGAGGATGCGCTCGAAGTCTTCCGGGGTCAGGGCCTTGAGTTCGACCCGGATCGGCAGCCGGCCTTGCAGCTCGGGCACCAGGTCGCTTGGCTTGCTCAGGTGGAACGCGCCGGAAGCGATGAACAGGATATGGTCGGTCTTGACCATGCCCAGCTTGGTGTTGACGGTGCAGCCTTCGATCAGCGGCAGCAGGTCGCGCTGCACGCCCTCGCGGGAGACATCGGCACCGCCGACGTTGCCACGTTTGGCCACCTTGTCGATCTCGTCGATGAACACGATGCCGTGCTGCTCTACCGCTTCCAGGGCCTTGGCCTTGAGCTCTTCCTCGTTGACCAGGCGGCTCGCTTCTTCATCGCGAACCATCTTCAGCGCTTCCTTGACCTTGAGCTTGCGGGTCTTGCGCTTGCCCTTGCCCATGTTGGCGAACAGGCTTTGCAGCTGGTTGGTCATCTCTTCCATGCCGGGTGGCGCGGCGATCTCGACGCCCATGTTCTCGGCGACTTCGATCTCGATTTCCTTGTCGTCCAGCTGGCCTTCGCGCAGGCGCTTGCGGAACAGCTGGCGAGTGTTGGAGTCGCTGCTGGTCTGCGCGGCTTCCTCGGCGAAGCTGCTGACCCGGGCCTGGGGCAGCAGGGCGTCGAGGATGCGGTCCTCGGCGGCGTCTTCGGCACGGTGGCGCACACGGACGATCTCCTGCTCGCGGAGCATCTTCAGCGCCGCATCGGCCAGGTCGCGGATGATCGACTCGACGTCGCGGCCGACATAACCGACTTCGGTGAACTTGGTCGCTTCAACCTTGATGAAGGGGGCGTTGGCCAGCTTGGCCAGGCGCCGGGCGATCTCGGTCTTGCCCACGCCGGTCGGGCCGATCATCAGGATGTTCTTGGGCGTGACCTCGGCACGCAGCTCGGCCGGCAGCTGCATGCGCCGCCAGCGGTTGCGCAGGGCGATGGCCACGGCGCGCTTGGCGTCGTCCTGGCCGATGATATGGCGATTGAGTTCGTGGACGATTTCGCGGGGGGTCATGGACATAGTAATTGGCGGTTCTCAAGCAGGAATGAATGCCGTGGCAGGGGGCCTGCCGCCTGGCGGCAGGTCCGGGCCGGAACAGGCTTATTCCGCGAGATCCTGCTCCTCGATGGTTTGAGTGTGGTTGGTGAATACACAGATATCGCCGGCGATGCCCAGGGCGGTCTCGACGATCTCGCGAGCCGACAGGTCGGTCTTCTTCAGCAATGCGCTGGCCGCGGCCTGGGCGTAGGCGCCACCGGAACCCATGGCGATCAGGCCGTCCTCGGGTTCGACCACGTCGCCGTTGCCGGTGATGATCAGCGAGGCATCCTTGTTGGCCACGGCCAGCATGGCCTCCAGGCGGCTCAGGGAACGATCGGTACGCCACTCCTTGGCCAGCTCGACGGCGGCACGGATCAGGTGGCCCTGGTGTTTTTCCAGCTGGCCTTCGAAGCGTTCGAACAGGGTGAAGGCGTCGGCAGTGGCCCCGGCGAAGCCGGCAATGACCTGGCCGTGGTACAGGCGGCGAACTTTTTTCGCATTGCCTTTCATCACGGTGTTGCCAAGGGAAACCTGGCCGTCGCCGCCCATGACGACTTTGCCGTGGCGGCGGACTGAAACGATGGTGGTCAAGGGAAAGTCTCCACGCAGCGGGGCGAAAGTGCCCAGATGGAAACTCATATGGGGGTGGCGAGAGCTTTTTCAACTGCCGGGATGGCAGAGAGACGAGTGGCTTGGTGACGGCGGGAGAGAGGGCGCGCCCTCTTTTGGCGCGATAAGCGCACAAAAGAGGGCAGGATTGCCCGGACAGGGCGAGGGCGTCAGCGGTTCTGGCGTTGTTGCAACAGCAGGTTGCTGAAGCCGGCGCCAGCCAGCTGTTTCTGAGCCACGGTCAGTTGCTCGCGATTGCTGAACGGGCCGACCAGTACCCGGTACCAGGTCTCGTCCTTCACCGTGCCGGATTCGACCGACACCGACTGGCCCAGCAGGATGATCTGCGCACGGACCTTGTCGGCATCGGCTTCCTTGCGGAACGATCCGGCCTGGAGGAAGAACTTGGTCACCGGCGCGGCCTTGGCCACCGGTGGCGCAGGTGGCGGGGTGATGCCGGCCAGGGCCGCCTGGGCCCGGGCGGTGTCGATCTTCGCAGCTTCCGCTGGTGTCACCGGAGTGGTCGGCACCGGCGGTACCTGTGGCGTCGGCAGGGTTTTTTCCGGCACGGCTTCCGGCGGCACAATGACCTCCGATTCCGGCAGCAGGGTGTAGAAGTCGTACTTGGGCTTCACCGGCTGCTGCGGGCTGGGTGGGGTCTTGTTGGCCTCGGCGATCTTGCTGGCCTTCTGCTGCTCGATCTTCTCGCGCTTGACGCTGTCGCCGCCCTTGCCTGGCTCGAGCTTCATCAGGAACACGATGAAGGCGCCGATGGTCAGGCCGATGGCCAGCCACAACCAGCCCGGGATCGGCTTCTTGGCCGGGGGCTGGTAACGACTGGCGCCACGCTTGGGTGCAGGTTTTTTCTTGGCAGCCAACTTACATTTGCTCCAGGACTTCGAGGCCCAGCAGTTCCAGACCTTGCTTGAGGGTACGCCGGGTCAGCTCGGTCAGGCGCAGGCGGCTATTCATCTGCTCGGGAGTCTCGGCTGCCAGGATCGGGCAGTTTTCGTAGAAGCTGGAGAACAGCCCGGCCACATCGTACAGGTAGCTGCACAGCACGTGTGGGGTGCCTTTTTCGGCAACGTTGTTGAGGATCTCGCCAAACTGCGCCAGGCGCGCTGCCAGCTCCAGCTCCTGGGCGGCGTGCAGTTCGATCTTGCCCTGGACCTGGCTGAAGTCCTTGCCCAGCTTGCGGAACACGCCGGCAGCGCGGGTGTAGGCGTACAGCAGGTAGGGCGCAGTATTGCCTTCGAAGTTGAGCATCAGGTCGAAGTTGAAGCTGTAGTCGCTGGTGCGGTGCTTGGACAGGTCGGCGTACTTCACCGAGTCGATGCCTACCACCTTGGCGATGCGCCGCAGGTCGGCTTCCGGCAGTTGCGGGTTCTTTTCCTTCACCAGGGCGTAGGCCCGCTCCTCGGCTTCGGTCAGCAGGTCGATCAGCTTCACGGTGCCGCCGTCACGGGTCTTGAACGGACGGCCGTCGGCGCCGTTCATGGTGCCGAAGCCCATGTGCTCCATGTCCATCGGATGGGTGACGAAGCCGGCCTTGTGGGCCACCGCGAACACTTGCTGGAAGTGCAGGGCCTGGCGCTGGTCGACGAAGTACAGGGCGCGGTCGGCCTTGAGCTTGCCGCTGCGGTAGCGCACGGCGGCCAGGTCGGTGGTGGCGTACAGGTAGCCGCCGCCGGCCTTGACGATGATCACTGGCAGCGGCTCGCCCTCGGCGTTCTTGAACTCGTCGAGGAACACGCACTGGGCGCCATTGCTCTCCACCAGCATGCCCTGGGCCTTGAGGTCGTTGACCACGTTGATCAGGTCATCGTTGTAGGCGCTCTCGCCCATCACGTCGGCCATGGTCAGCTTGACGTTGAGCAGCTCGTAGATCTTCTGGCAGTGGGACAGGGAGATGTCCTTGAACTTGGTCCACAGGGCCAGGCAGTCCGGGTCGCCGGCCTGCAGCTTGACCACCAGGCTCCGGGCGCGGTCGGCGAAGGCTTCGGACTCGTCGAAGCGTTGCTTGGCGGCGCGGTAGAAATTCTCCAGGTCCGACAGCTCGTCGCTGGTGATGGGGTTCTCTTCCAGGTAGGCCATCAGCATGCCGAACTGGGTACCCCAGTCGCCCACGTGGTTCTGGCGGATCACGGTGTCGCCGAGGAACTCCAGGACCCGCGCCACGCCGTCGCCGATGATGGTGGAGCGCAGGTGGCCAACGTGCATTTCCTTGGCCAGGTTGGGCGCCGACATGTCGATCACGGTGCGTTGCGCCGGGCCGGCCTTGCGCACGTTCAGGTGGGCGTCGTCGAGCGCGACGTCCAGGCGCGCGGCCAGGGCCTGGGTGTTCTGGAAGAAGTTGATGAAGCCCGGGCCGGCGATTTCCGCCTTGCTCAGGTTTTCGTCGGCCGGCAGGGCGGCGATGATCTTTTCCGCCAGGTCGCGCGGTTTCATGCCGGCCGGCTTGGCCAGCATCATGGCGATGTTGCTGGCGAAGTCGCCATGGGTCTTGTCGCGGGTGTTCTCGACCTGGATCGCCGGCGCCAGGCCTTCTGGCAACACACCTTCGGCGACGAGTTGGGTGATGGCTTGCTGGATGAGCTGGCGAATGGTGTCTTTCATGGTCTTCTCTTTCGACCGCTGGCGCGGCGGCGCTTCGGTGCGCAGGTGGAAAAACTGGGCATTATCCGTTGCCGGGGGCAGGTTGCCAACCTTTGGGGGGTGAGCGGCAAGCGAGCCGGTCGCAGGCTGCTTATTACAGCTTGGAGCAACTGGGGCGGCGGCTCAGTACAGGTCGACCGGGTCCACATCCAGTGACCAGCGAACCTGCCGGCCGCCGGGCATCTGCTCCAGCACCAGCAGCCAGCTGCTGAGCAGGCGGTGCAGCGGTGCCCGGGCATTGGCCTGCAGCAGCAATTGCGCTCGATAGCGTCCGGCCCGGCGCTCCATGGGCGCGGGCACCGGTCCGAGCAATTCGATCCCTGCCGACTGCTGTTCGGCCAGCAGGCGCTCGGCCTCGCTGCAAGCTTCGTCGAGGAAGGCCTCGGCCTGGCCCGGCTTGTGGGCTTCGGCCCGTAGCAGCGCCAAGTGGGCGAAGGGCGGCAGGCCGGCGGCGCGGCGTTCGCTCAGGGCTTGCTCGGCGAAGGCGAAGTAGCCTTGCTCGGTCAGCTGCACCAGCAGCGGGTGATCGGCCAAGTGCGTCTGGATGATCACCTTGCCCGGTTCCTCGGCGCGGCCTGCGCGGCCGGCCACCTGGACGATCAATTGCGCCATGCGTTCGCTGGCGCGAAAGTCCCCGGAAAACAGGCCGCCGTCGGCATCCAGGATCGCCACCAGGGTCACCCTGGGGAAGTGATGCCCCTTGGCGAGCATCTGCGTGCCCACCAGGATGCACGGCTGGCCCTTCTGGATGGTGGCGAACAGCTGGTTCATCGCGTCCTTGCGCGAGGTGCTGTCGCGGTCCACCCGCAGGACCGGGTAGTCGGGGAACAGGATGCCCAGGCGTTCTTCCGCCCGTTCGGTGCCGGCGCCCACCGGCCGCAGATCGACCTTGCCGCACTGCGGGCAATGCCGCGGCACTCGCTCCACATGGCCGCAATGGTGGCAACGCAGCTCGCCCGAGCGTTGGTGTACCGTCATGCGGGCGTCGCAGCGCTCGCATTCGGACATCCAGCCGCAGTCATGGCACAGCAGGGTCGGGGCGAAGCCGCGGCGATTGAGGAACACCAGGACCTGTTGCCCGGCGGCCAGGGTCTGGCCGATAGCCTGCTGCATGGGGCCGGAGATGCCGCTGTCCAGCGGCCGGCTCTTGACGTCCAGGCGCAGGAAACGCGGCGGCTTGGCGCCGCCGGCCCGTTCGTTCATGCGCAGCAGGCCATAGCGGCCGGTGTAGGCGTTGTGCAGGCTTTCCAGGGAAGGGGTGGCCGAACCCAGGACGATCGGGATGTCTTCCTGGCGGGCGCGGACCAGGGCCAGGTCCCGGGCGTGGTAGCGCAGGCCCTCCTGCTGTTTATAGGAACCGTCGTGCTCCTCGTCGATGATGATCAGGCCGGGATTCTTCATCGGCGTGAACAGCGCGGAACGGGTGCCGATGATGATGTCGGCCTCGCCGTCCCGGGCGGCCAGCCAGGCGTCCAGGCGTTCGCGGTCGTTGACCGCCGAGTGCAGCAGGGCGATGCGCGCATTGAAACGCTGTTCGAAGCGCGCCAGGGTCTGGGGGCCGAGGTTGATCTCCGGAATCAGCACCAGGGCCTGCTTGCCAGCTTCGAGGGTTTCGCGGATCAGTTGCAGGTAGACCTCGGTCTTGCCGCTGCCGGTGACCCCTGCCAGGAGAAAGGCATGGTAGCTGTCGAATCCGGCGCGGATGGCCTCGTAGGCGGCACGTTGTTCGCTGTTGAGTGGCAGTTCCGGCTGGGCCAGCCAGTGTTCGTGGCGGGCCCCGGGGGCATGCCTGCGCACTTCCACCTGGACCAGCTCCTTGGCCAGCAGCAGGTCCAGGCTGTCCTTGCTCAACATCAACTTGCTCAGCAACCCGTGGGGGACGCCGTGAGGGTGCTGGGCCAGGGTCGTCAGGGCGTCGCGCTGGCGTGGGGCACGGGCGATGCGCGGATCGTCAAGGCGGGCGCCGGGGGCTATCGACCAGAAGCGCTCCTGGCGGGCCTCGGCCGGTTCGCCCTGGCGCAGCAGCACCGGCAGCGCCCAGCTCAGGGTATCCCCCAGGCTGTGCTGGTAGTACTGGGCGGTCCACAGGCACAGCTTGAACAAGGCCGCCGGCAGCGGCGGCGTGGGGTCGAGCAGGGCCAGGGCCGGCTTGAGCTTGTCCGCCGGCACCTCACTGTGATCGGCCACCTGGACCAGGATGCCGATCATCTCGCGACGGCCGAACGGCACCCGCAGGCGCATGCCCGGCTGCAGTTGCGCGCGCAGCACGCCGGCCGGGGCACGATAGTCGAACAGGCGGCGCAGGGGTGAGGGCAGGGCGAGGCGCAGGATGGCGTCGGGCACGCGGGGGAGTCTCACAGGACAGGCGATGGATAGGGGCCGGAGCCTAACAGACGAGCGGTGGAGTGTCCTGCACAAGCGTATGGGCGGGCCGTGGAGGGCCAGCCAGGGCGAGGGCTGGCCTGTCAAGCTCACGAGGATTTTTTCTGATGGGGGGTTATGCGGATCCCTTGCGCGATTGCTTGGGTCTGGTAGAATCCGCGCCCTAATTCGTGCGGTATTCAACAATAGTGTTGGGTGGCGGCACGCTAGCCTGAGGAATTCATCATGAAAGCCGATATCCATCCAGTATACGAAGCCATTACCGCTACTTGCAGCTGCGGTAACGTCATCGAAACTCGCTCCACCCTGGCCAAGCCTCTGAGCCTGGACGTGTGCAACGAGTGCCACCCGTTCTACACCGGTAAGCAGAAGACTCTGGACGTTGGCGGTCGTGTCGACAAGTTCAAGTCGCGCTTCGGTGCTTTCGGCGCAACGAAAAAGGCCTGAGGCTGATCGTTCTGGAAAGCCGATACCGACTTTCCTCGCTGATGAAAAAGGCGTCCCTGGTGGGCGCCTTTTTTGTGCCTGCGATTTGGCTGACAGCTGCCCAGGCATTCTGCCCGGCACCCGTGCCGGCGACCGTGGTTCCTGCGAGCGTGCTGCGGGTGGTGGATGGCGACACCTTGCGCCTCAAGGACGGCCGCAGCGTACGCATGATCGGTCTCAACGCGCCGGAACTGGCCAGGGGCGGACGCAAGGCCGAGCCGCTGGCGATAGCGGCGCGCCGGCGACTGGAGCAACTGGTGGCGCAGAGCGGTGGTCGGGTCGGCCTGGTCCTCGGGCGCGAGCGGCATGATCGCTATGGCCGGACCCTGGCTCACGTCTATGGAGCCAGCGGCCTCAATTTCGAGTCCCGGTTGATCGCCGAGGGGCTCGCCTATCGCATTGCCCTGGCGCCGAATGTCGCACTGGTCGCCTGCCAGCAGGCCGCCGAAGACCACGCGCGCCGGGCCCGGCTTGGGTTATGGCGGCAATCACCTGTACTGAAAGCGGAGCAGATCCGTGCCCCGGGGTTTGCCTTGCTCTCTGGGCGGGTGAGCAAGGTCGAGCACAATCGCAGTGGGGTTTGGATCACATTGCACGGCTCGGTTGTATTGCGCATTGCCCCCAATATCAGGGACGGCTTCGCCCCTGGGCGGCTCAAGCGCCTTGCAGGACGGCGGGTCGAGGCTCGTGGCTGGGTGGTGGAGCGGCGCCGCCAGGGCGCTTCCCGGTCTGTCGGCGCGCGCTGGATGATCTCGCTGAAGGACCCTTCGATGCTCAGGATTCCCTGAAACTGAAAGAATTGTAGACATTTTTCAATTAAATTGTGAACAGTCGAAAGCCTTATGGGCTGTGGTTCTTGGCCCAAAGTCGTAGGCTACGGGCCTTGACAGGGGTGACTGGGCAGTCTTGTGGGGACTATGCGACACGGGTATCCTCGGCGGTCCGTCTGTCCAACAGTAAAAGCGGAATGCCCACATGTCTGATTTGAAAACTGCCGCTCTCGAATATCATGCCAATCCTCGCCCAGGGAAGCTGAGTGTCGAGCTCACCAAGGCCACTGCTACCGCTCGCGACCTGGCGCTGGCCTACAGCCCTGGCGTAGCCGAACCGGTACGTGAGATCGCTCGCGATCCGGAACTGGCCTACAAGTACACCGGCAAAGGCAACCTGGTTGCCGTCATTTCCGATGGCACCGCTATTCTCGGCCTGGGCAACCTCGGCCCGCTGGCCTCCAAGCCGGTGATGGAAGGCAAGGGCGTGCTGTTCAAGCGTTTCGCCGGCATCGACGTGTTCGACATCGAAGTCGATGCCGAAAGCCCGCAAGCCTTCATCGACACCGTCAAGCGCATCTCCATCACCTTCGGCGGTATCAATCTGGAAGACATCAAGGCGCCGGAGTGCTTCGAGATCGAGCGCGCCCTGATCGAACAGTGCGATATCCCGGTATTCCATGATGACCAGCACGGTACCGCCATCGTGACCGCGGCCGGCATGATCAATGCCCTGGAAATCGCCGGCAAGACCCTGGCCGAAGCCAAGATCGTCTGCCTGGGCGCCGGCGCTGCCGCCATCTCCTGCATGAAGCTGCTGGTAAGCATGGGCGCGCAGATCGAGAACATCTTCATGGTCGACCGTACCGGTGTGATCCACTCCGGCCGTGACGACCTGAACCAGTACAAGGCGGTGTTCGCCCACGCTACCGACAAGCGCACCCTGACTGACGCCCTGCAAGGTGCCGACGTGTTCGTGGGCCTGTCCGGCCCGAACCTGCTGAGCCCTGAAGGCCTGAAGTCCATGGCGCCGAACCCGATCGTGTTCGCCTGCTCCAACCCTGATCCAGAGATCGCCCCGGAACTGGCCCATGCCACCCGTGACGACGTGATCATGGCTACCGGCCGTTCGGACTACCCGAACCAGGTGAACAACGTACTGGGCTTCCCGTTCATCTTCCGTGGCGCCCTGGACGTTCGCGCCAAGCGCATCAACGAAGAGATGAAGATCGCCGCCGCCAACGCCCTGCGCGAACTGGCCAAGTTGCCGGTGCCACAGGAAGTCTGCGACGCCTACGGCGGCATCAAGCTGGAGTACGGCCGTGAATACATCATTCCGAAGCCTATGGATGCCCGCCTGATCACCGTGATCTCCGATGCCGTGGCCAAGGCCGCCATCGAGACTGGCGTAGCTACCCTGCCATATCCGAAGAACTACCCGCTGAAAAGCGTGAACGACGTGTTCAACGGCTAATTGCAGCCCATAAAAAACCCGGCCATCGAGCCGGGTTTTTTTATGGGGAAGTTTCAAGCCTCAAGCTGCAAGGGTTCCTTGTCGCTTGAGGCTCGTAGCTTGCGCTGCTGTTCTAGAACAGGTCGATCGGTGCCGCCTCGTCCGCAGGCAACGGACTGCCAGGAGCGACGCCATTGCCCAGTTCGTTGACCGAGGGCGGGGTGTCCTCGCTCTTGAACAGCTCGAAGTAGGCGTTCGGCGTGCCCGGAGCGGCTGCACGGCCGCTGACCGGGTCGACCCGCAGGCTGAGGATGCCTTCCGGCTCGGCCAGGGTATGCGGCGGCTTGCCCTTGAGGGCCGCGCCCATGAAGTTCATCCAGATCGGCAGGGCCACGGTGCCGCCGTACTCGCGACGTCCCAGGCTCTCGGGTTGATCGAAGCCGGTCCAGACGGTGGTCACGTAGTCGGCGTTGTAGCCGGAGAACCAGGCATCCTTGGATTCGTTGGTGGTACCGGTCTTGCCGGCCAGGTCCGAACGGCCCAGGGCCAGGGCGCGGCGGCCGGTGCCCAGTTTGATCACGTCCTCGAGCATGCTGTTGAGGATGTAGGCGGTGCGTCCGTCGATTACCCGTTCGGCCACGGCCGGGGCTTGCACTGCCGGTTGCTGTGGATTCTCGCCGGCCACGGTATTGATCGTGAAGTTGTGCTCCGGCGCGGCGATGCCGCTGCTGGTGGAGTCGCCATTGGGGACGCTGGGCGGGTTGGCGCTGAACAGCAACTCGCCGTTGCGGCTTTCGATCTTGTCGATGATATAGGGCGCGATCTTGTAGCCGCCGTTGGCAAAGGTGCTCCAGCCGGTAGCGATCTCCATCGGCGTCAGGGTCGCGGTGCCCAGGGCCAGGGACAGGTTGCGCGGCAGGTCCTGCTTGTTGAAGCCGAACTTGCTGATGTAGTCGATGGTGCGGTCCACGCCCATGCTTTGCAGCAGGCGGATCGACACCAGGTTGCGCGACTTGTACAGCGCCTCACGCATGCGGATCGGGCCGAGGAAGGTATTGGTGTCGTTCTTCGGCCGCCAGACCTTGTCCAGGTACTCGTCGACGAACACGATCGGTGCGTCGTTCACCAGGCTGGCGGGGGTGTAGCCATTGTCCAGGGCAGCGCTGTAGATGAAAGGCTTGAAGCTGGAGCCGGGCTGGCGCTTGGCCTGCATCGCACGGTTGTAGTTGCTCTGCTCGAAGGCGAAGCCGCCGACCAGGGCGCGAATCGCCCCGTTCTGCGGGTCCAGGGTCACCAGGGCGCCCTGGGCGACCGGGATCTGGCTGAACTTCAGCGAGTCGTCCGCCTGGCGCTGTACCCGTACCAGGTCGCCGACCTGGGCTACGTCCGCCGGCTGGCGCGGAACGGCGCCCATGCTATTGGTGTTGAGGAACGGCCGGGCCCATTTCATGGTGTCCCAAGCCACATGTTCCTGGCCGTTGCGCGTCAGCACCTGGATGCCGTTCTTCTCGACCTGGGTAACGATCGCCGGCTCCAGGCCGCTGATGGTCCGCTGCTTGGTCAGCTCGTTGGCCCAGGCGGCCTGGGTCTTGCCGGGCAGGCGCGATTCCGGTCCGCGGTAGCCGTGGCGCTGGTCGTAGGTCATCAACCCTTCATGAACGGCGGTGTTGGCCATTTCCTGCAGGTCGCTGGGCACCGTGGTGGTGACCCGGAAACCCTCGGTATAGGCGTCGCTGCCATAGCGTCCGACCATTTCGGCCCGGGCCATTTCCGCGATGTAGGGGGCGTTAACCTCCGGAGTCGGAACGTGATAGCTAGCGTTGAGCGGTTCGTTGACCGCCTCGGTGTAGTCCGCTTCGCTGATCTTGCCCAGCTTGTACATGCGCCCCAGGATCCAGTCGCGGCGCTCCTTGCTGCGCGCCGGGTTGGCCAGGGGGTTGAAGCGTGAAGGCGCCTTGGGCAGGCCGGCGATCATCGCCATCTGCGCCAGGCTCACTTCCCGGATGGATTTGCCGTAGTACACCTGGGCTGCCGCCTCGATGCCGTAGGCGCGGTTGCCCAGGTAGATCTTGTTGACGTAGAGCTCGAGGATCTCGTCCTTGGTCAACTGTCGCTCGATCTGCAAGGCCAGGAGGATTTCCGTGGTCTTGCGCGAGAAGCTGCGTTCGCTGGTGAGGAAGAAGTTCTTCGCTACCTGCATGGTGATGGTGCTGCCGCCGGACTGGATATGTCCGCTCTTGACCAATTGGGTCGCGGCCCGCATCAGGCTGCTGGGATCAACTCCGTAATGGTTAGCGAAGTTGTCGTCTTCAGCACTTAGTAACGCATTGATGAAGTTGGGTGGAATTTCGGCGAAACGGATAGGAGTACGGCGCATCTCGCCGAATTCCGCGATCAACTTGCCGTCGCTGCTGTACACCCGCAGGGGAATCTGCAACTGGATGCTTCTCAGGGCCTCTACCGAAGGCAAGCCAGGACTAAGATAGAGAAACGCACCGGAGAGGGCGAGGAGCAGCCCGCAGAATACCGCTACGATGGACCACCCGAAAAACTTCAGCAGACGAATCAAGGCTTTTGGATTTCCAGAGAAAGGAATGAATTAGGCGTCGGGGTATCTACGGTCATCAGGACCGACCCACGCAGCGGGTAACCGCGGAAAAAAACGCGGGCATTATAAGCATTTTCCGCCCAGAGCGTCATTTGACCGTCTGTCAAGATGCGACGATCGAGCGCACTGCGGCCCAAGGAATCCGTAAGTTACGGATAGTCATAAGGAATTGGTCGTGCTTGGACTATTCAGCAGAAAGCCGGGTTCCCTGGTGGGAATCGATATCCAGTCGACGGCGGTGACGCTCCTGGCCTTGAGTCGCCAGGGCCCGGGCTACCGGGTCGAGGCCTATGCCTGGGAACCCCTGCCGCCTGGGGTGGTGCAGGAACCCTTGATCGTCGACCCCGAGGCCCTGGCCGAGACCCTGTCCCGTGTTTGGCTAAAAAGTGCGACCGACCTGCGCAACGTCGCGGTGGCGCTACCTGGTGAAGTGGTGATCACCAAGCTGATCGAGATGCCGGCCGGGCTATCGGAGCAGGAGCTGGAAAGCCAGGTCGCCCTGGAGGCCGAGCAGTACATCCCCTACCCGCTGGAAGACGTAGCCATCGATTTCGAGGTGCAAGGGCCTGTGCCTGGCAACTCACCGCGCAACCAGGTGCTGCTGGTGGCATGCCACAACGAGCATGTCGAATCCCTGGTCTCGGCACTGGCCCTGGCTGATCTCAGGGTCCAGGTGGTGGAAACCCAGCCCCTGGCCCTGGAACGTTGCCTGGCGCTGCTGGGAAGCAGCCAACCCCTTGCACCCCAAGCGACCCTGGCCCTGTTCGATATCGGCCTGGATCGCAGCACCTTCAAGGTGATGCAAGGGCAACGAGTCATCCATGGCCACGAGCAGCCGTTCGGTAGCCGACAACTGTTGGATGACCTGCAAGGGCATGGGTTGACGCTGGACGAGGCATTGCTGGCCCAACGCCAGGAGCGTTTGTCCCAAGACTGCATTGGCGAGGTGCTGCGTGCATTCGAGGGGGAGCTTGTGCAGCAGGCGACCCGTTCGTTACAACAGTTCGCCGGTTCACCCCAGCGACGCCAGGTGGACCTGTTGCTGCTGGCGGGGAGCGCCAGTCGCCTCCATGGCCTGGCGCTTTGCGTGGAGCAGTCCCTGGCTGTGGCTACCTGTATCGCCAATCCTTTTCGTGACATGTCCAGCGGTGCCAGGGTGGATGCCCGGGCGCTCGCCGACCAGGCGCCGAGCTTGCTGCTCGCCTGCGGCCTGGCCTTGAGAGGAGTGCACTGATGTCCCGGATCAACCTGCTGCCCTGGCGTGAAGCTTCGCGGGAACTGCGTCGTCGGCGGTTCTTCCAGGTGCTGGCGGCGATGGTGGTATTGGGGAGCGCGGTGATCCTGCTGGCGGACGCCTATATTTCCCGGGTGGTCGAGCGGCTGCATCTGCGCAACCAGTATCTGCAACAGGTGGTGGCAAGTCAGGACGATCGGATCGCCAGCCTTCACGAACTCAAGTCGCAGCGCCAGGAGCTTCTCGAGCGCATGAAGAACATCGAGGAGTTGCAGGGCAACCGTTCGTCCGGAGTGCAGATCTTCGAGCAACTGGCCCGTAGCTTGCCTGATGGCGTTTATCTCACCGATGTCGAGCAACGGGGGCGGAGCCTGGATATCAGCGGCGCCGCCGAATCCAACGAGCGGGTTTCCGAATTGCTGCGCAACCTGCAGTTCGCCGAAGGTTTTACTGTCCCTGAACTGGGTGAGGTCCGGCATGCCGCGGATGGGGAGCTGGGCTTGTCCAACCGGTTTCGGCTCAAGGTGCAGCAAGTACCGGTGTCATCGCTGGATTCGGGGCCGTGAGTCGTTGGCCATGGTGGGATCGTATGCGCTATACCGATCTGCGGGCGCTGGCGTCCGATAGCCCCGGCGATTGGCCGGGGGCGCTCAGGGCGTTGCTGGCGATTCTGCTTCTCTTGGCGGTGTTGCTGGTGGGCCGCGGCTTTTATCTGGCAGCAGGGTTGGAACGGGTGGAGCAGTTGCGGCACAAGGAAGCCCGGCTCAAGGAGCAGGTCGCGGGCAAAGTCCGCGAGGGGGCTGGCCTGGAGGCTTATCGCCAGCAGCTGTTGCTCATGCAGGGTGAGTTTCAGCGTTGGCTGCAACTGTTTCCCGCTAGCGCAGAGGCTCCGGGCTTGCTGGAAGACATCAGTCGAGTGGGGCTGGATGTCGGCCTGGATTTCGAGGAGATCCGGCCGCAGCCGGAGCAACCCTGGCAGTTCCTGGTGCAGTTGCCGATTCAGCTCACGGTTACCGGTGCTTATCACGACCTGGCAATTTTCGTCAGCGGCCTTGCGGCCCTGCCGCGGGTCCTCACTGTGCACGATATCCGGATCGGGCCGCTGGATGCCGCCGACCCGGTGCGCTTGAGAATGCGGCTGGAGGCGCGGGCCTACAAATATTCAGGCCCGCAGGCGAGTTCGTGAGGGGCACTCGCTGGCTGCTGCCTGGTGTGATCTGGGTGAGCCTGCCGGGATGTGGGCCCGAGGCTGGATTTCCCGATCTGGATGCCTACCTGGAAACCCTGCGGGAGCAGGCAGCGATCCGGATCGAACCGGTCTCCACCATTCGCGCCTTCCCGACGCTTGGCTACGGTGCCGGTGCGCTGCGCAGTCCCTTCCAGGCGCCGTTGGCCACCTCGCTTGCCGGCCGGGGTGCGGCAGGCGGTTGGTCCGATCCGGGGCGGGTTCGCGGGCCGCTCGAGGCTTTCGATCTCGAGCAACTGCAGATGGTCGGGACCTTGTCCGGTAACGCCGGGAGCTTCGTCCTGCTGCGCGCAGGCGATGCGGTACATCGGCTGCGGATAGGCGACTACCTGGGGCGCGATCAGGGACGGATCGTGGCCATCGACGAATCATGGGTGAAGGTGCTGGAAATCGTGCCCGACGGCTCGGGAGGCTGGTTGGACCGACCACGGACCCTGGCGCTGAAGCCCCATTCTTGAATGGAGTCAGGATGATGAACAGGGCTGTGCCTGCCTATGGTGTAGTGCTGTGGATAACGTTGCTGGCGCCATGGGTGAGTGCAGGTGAGCCAAGGCCTGCCGATGGACGCCAGGTGGTCGGTGCCAGGCCTGCGACCGGGAGTCCGGCCTACGGCGGCGACAAGCTGTCGTTGAATTTCCAGGATATCGAGGTGCGATCGGTGCTGCAGTTGATCGCCGATTTCACGGGGCTCAACCTGGTGGCCAGCGATACGGTGCAGGGCAGTATCACCCTGCGCCTGAAGGGCGTGCCCTGGGACCAGGCCCTGGACCTGGTGCTCAAGACCAAGGGCCTGGATCAGCGCCGGGTCGGCAACGTGTTGTTGGTGGCTCCGGCTGAAGAGATCGCCGCCCGTGAGTTGCAGGAGCTGGAATCGCAAAAGCAGCTGGAGGACCTGGCGCCCTTGCGCCGGGAGCTGTTGCAGGTCAACTACGCCAGGGCCGCCGACATCGCCAGGCTGTTCCAGTCGGTGACCGGCAGCGAGGAGCGGATTGGCGAGCGTGGGTCTATCAGTGTCGATGAGCGCACCAATAACATCATTGCCTACCAGAACCAGGAGCGTCTCGACGAGTTGCGGCGCATCGTCACCCAACTGGACGTTCCGGTACGCCAGGTGATGATCGAGGCGCGCATCGTCGAGGCCAACGTCGACTATGACAAGGGCCTGGGTACGCGTTGGGGCGGTTCGTTGCAGAGCCGTGGGAACTGGAAGCTGTCCGGTGCCGGTGGCTCCCCGACCAGCGGTCTTGGCGGTGGCAGCGACTCGCCGTTCGTCGACCTGGGTGTCGTCGGCCGGACTTCCGGCATGGGCATCGCCTATATCTCCGACAACCTGCTGCTGGATCTGGAACTGACGGCCATGGAGAAGAGCGGCAACGGCGAAATCATCTCCCAGCCCAAAGTGGTCACTTCCGACAAAGAGACCGCCAGGATCCTCAAGGGCACCGAGATTCCCTACCAGGAGGCCAGTTCCAGCGGTGCGACTTCGGTTTCGTTCAAGGAGGCTTCGCTGTCCCTGGAGGTTACGCCGCAGATCACCCCGGACGACCGGGTGGTCATGGAGGTCAAGGTCACCAAGGATGAGCCGGACTACTTGAACAAGGTCCAGGACGTTCCGCCTATCCGCAAGAATGAAGTCAATGCCAAGGTTCTGGTGCGTGACGGGCAAACCATTGTCATCGGCGGCGTTTTTTCCAATACGCAGAGCAAGGTTGTAGATAAAGTGCCATTTCTGGGCGATGTGCCGTATCTTGGCCGCCTTTTCCGGCGAGACGTGGTGTCAGAGAAGAAATCCGAGCTGCTGGTGTTTCTCACTCCGCGTATCATGAACAACCAGGCGATTGCTGCGAGTCATTGATTCTGTGCGAAATTTGATTCTTGTTGGGCCAATGGGGGCTGGAAAAAGCACCATCGGCCGCTTGCTGGCCAAAGAGTTGCGCCTGCCATTCAAAGATTCCGATAAGGAAATTGAACTGCGCACAGGCGCGAATATCCCATGGATCTTCGACAAGGAAGGCGAGCCGGGTTTTCGCGACCGTGAGCAGGCGATGATCGCCGAGTTGTGTAGCACTGATGGCGTAGTGCTGGCCACTGGTGGTGGTGCTGTGATGCGCGATGCCAATCGTCGGGCGTTGCATGCCGGCGGACGAGTGGTCTACCTGCATGCTTCGGTGGAGCAACAGGTCGGGCGGACCGCCCGGGATCGCAATCGCCCCTTGTTGCGTACCGCCGATCCGGCCAAGACGCTGCGCGACCTGCTGGAGATCCGCGATCCGCTTTATCGGGAAATCGCCGACTTGGTGGTAGAAACCGATGAGCGGCCACCGCGATTGGTGGTGCTGGACATCCTCGAGCGCCTGCAGCAGCTGCCTCCCCGTTAATACGCCGGATGAAATGCGCTATTCTCGGCGTCGCGCCAGACCGCCAAGGTGTGGCGCAGAGCTATCGGGCCGCGTCAGATGACCAGGCGAGGCCCATCGTCAATGCAAGGCACAATGCCTGCTTCCATCTTCTCTGTGGGGACACATGCAGACACTTAAGGTCGATCTAGGCGAGCGCAGCTACCCGATCCACATCGGTGAAGGATTGTTGGACCGGCCCGAGCTGCTGGTGCCGCACATCGCCGGGCGGCAAGTGGCGATCATTTCCAATGAAACCGTCGCGCCGCTGTACCTTGAGCGTCTGACCCGTACCCTGGCGCAGTTTTCGGTGATCTCGGTGGTCTTGCCCGATGGCGAGGCCTACAAGAACTGGGAAACTCTGCAGTTGATCTTCGATGGCCTGCTGACTGCACGCCACGACCGCCGTACCACCGTCATCGCCCTCGGTGGCGGAGTGATCGGTGACATGGCCGGGTTTGCCGCAGCCTGCTACCAGCGTGGTGTCGACTTCATCCAGATCCCTACCACCTTGCTGTCCCAGGTCGACTCCTCGGTGGGTGGCAAGACTGGCATCAACCACCCGCTGGGCAAGAACATGGTCGGCGCCTTCTACCAGCCGAACGTGGTGCTGATCGATACCACCAGCCTCAAGACCCTGCCGAGCCGCGAGCTGTCGGCGGGCCTGGCGGAGGTGATCAAGTACGGCCTGATCTGCGACGAGCCGTTCCTCACCTGGCTGGAAGAAAATATCGATCGCCTGCGGGCCCTGGATCCGCAGGCACTGACCTACGCCATCGAACGCTCCTGCGCGGCCAAGGCCGCAGTGGTGGGTGCCGATGAGCGCGAGTCGGGGGTGCGCGCCACCCTCAATCTCGGCCATACCTTCGGCCATGCCATCGAGACCCACATGGGCTATGGCGTGTGGCTGCACGGCGAGGCCGTGGCGGCTGGCACCGTGATGGCCCTGGAGATGTCGTCGCGCCTGGGCTGGATCAGCGCGCAGGAGCGTGATCGCGGCATCGCCCTGTTCCAGCGCGCCGGCCTGCCGGTCATCCCACCCGAGGAGATGACCGAGGCCGATTTTCTCGAACACATGGCAATAGACAAGAAAGTGATCGATGGTCGTTTGCGCCTGGTACTGCTGCGCCGCATGGGCGAAGCCGTAGTGACCGACGACTATCCGAAAGAGGTTCTACAGGCCACGCTGGGAGCGGACTACCGCGCCCTGGCTCAGCTTAAAGGTTGATAGATTCCGATGACTAGTTTGCACGCGGACGAGGCATTCCTCGGCCATTACCAGTTGAGTCACGACCCCTTCGCTCCTCGGGTCCCCGGCTTCAAGTTCTTCCCTGCCCAGCGCAAGCCCGTGCTGGGGCAACTGCACCATCTGGCCCGCTACAGCCAGCTGCTGCTGGTGGTCACCGGCCCCCAGGGCAGCGGCAAGACCCTGTTGCGCCAGGCGCTGGTCGCCAGCACCAACAAGCAATCGGTGCAGAGCGTGGTGGTTTCCGCCCGTGGCGCCGGCGATGCCGCCGGTGTACTGCGCCAGGTGGCCCAGGCGCTGAATGTGGCCCAGGCCGAGATCGGCGCGATCCTGGCCCAGGTGGTGCAACTGGCCCTGAC
Organism: Pseudomonas sp. CMR5c; assembly: GCF_003850545.1. Lineage (NCBI taxonomy): Bacteria > Pseudomonadati > Pseudomonadota > Gammaproteobacteria > Pseudomonadales > Pseudomonadaceae > Pseudomonas > Pseudomonas sp. CMR5c. The sequence goes on from NZ_CP027705.1 coordinate 495,277, forward strand.
CGGCCAGGAGGTCTACCTGCTGGTGGACGATGCCGAGCAGCTCGACGAGTCCGCGCTCGAGGCGCTGCTGGCGCTGGCGGCGGGCGCCCCGGAAGGTCGTCCCCATGTCTTCCTGTTCGGCGAGTCGTCGCTGATCGCGGCGCTGGACCAGTTCAGCACCGACCAGGAGCGTTTCCACGTCATCGAACTGCAGCCCTACACCGAGGAGGAAACCCGGGAATACCTGGCCCAGCGTCTCGAGGGTGCAGGGCAGGGCATCGAACTTTTCTCCGCAGATCAGATCAGTGATATTCACGAAAGCTCCGATGGCTGGCCGGGCAACATCAACCAGGTCGCCAGGGATGCGATGATCGAAGCAATGATCGCCAGCCGCTCTGCGGTAAAGCGTCCAAGTATGGGGTTCAACATGCCTAAGAAACACGTATTGGCCATTTCCGCCGTAGTGGTCGTGGCCGTTGCCGCGGCCTGGCTGATGCCGGGTCGCGGCAAGGCGCCCGCCACCGGGACGCCGGCCAACGAACAGGCGCAGTTGCCGCTGGGCCAGGCACCGAATGCCAATGGCAGCCCGGCGGTGGAGTTCGCCGGCTCGTCACAACCGATGCCTCTGCCGTTGGTCGGTCAGTCGCAGCCGGTGATGCGTGGTCCGCTGGCCGAGGCTGCGGGCGGAATCACCGAGGGTGACGATGGGGTGCCGGTAGCGGGCTCCAGCGCCGTTCCGCCAACCGTGACCACCATTGCGCCACCTGCTGGTGTTCCAGCTGGCCCGGCAGCGACCCCGACCCCGCGTCCGACTCCGGCCCCGACCCAGGTCGCCACCGCCAAGCCCGCTCCTGCGCCAAAGCCGGCGCCGGTGGAAAAACCAGTAGCTGCCAAGCCTGCTCCTGCCGCCAAGCCGGCCGAGAAACCGCTCACCGTGGCCAAGGCTGCGGCCGGTGGCAGCTGGTACGCCGGCCAGGCGCCTGGCAACTACGTGGTGCAGATCCTGGGTACCAGCTCGGAAGCCACCGCGCAGAACTTCGTCAAGGAGCAGGGCGGCGAGTACCGCTACTTCAAGAAAGTCCTCAACGGCAAGCCGCTGTATGTGATCACCTACGGCAACTTCGCAAGCCGCGATGCAGCGGTCAGCGCTATCAAATCCTTGCCAGCGAAGGTTCAGGCTGGTAAACCTTGGCCTCGCACTGTCGCCAGCGTTCAACAAGAACTCGCAACAGCCCGCTGAAGATTCGGCGGCCTTACCCAGGCCGCCTCTCCAGGCAACCTCAAATTTCCGCATCAGCATGCTGCCCTACAGGCCGCGTGCTTTGTGGTGTCTGCGTCACAGTAGTTTTTGAGTCGCTGTAGTCAAAGATAAAACTTTTTGACTAGCACAGCGTATCGCTTTAAAACGTTCATAAATGCGACACGAATTTGCGACAGATCGTCGTTAAATTTGTGGGGTTATGTGTCGGTGTGTACAATGACCTCCCTTTTGCCCCTGCAAAGTCGGCGTACGTTCGACGTGGAAGGTAACAGGTTGAATTGAAAAGAAATTTGTCTCGAAAAGAGGCAGCCTGGTGAGAAAGTGTCTATGAAAGCAGGTCTGTACCAACCCGATGAATTTAAGGATAACTGTGGTTTCGGCCTGATCGCCCATATGCAGGGCGAACCCAGTCATACCCTGTTGAAAACGGCCATCGAGGCCCTGACCTGTATGACCCACCGCGGTGGGATCAACGCGGACGGCAAGACCGGCGACGGTTGCGGTCTGCTGATACAAAAACCCGACCTGTTCCTGCGCGCTGTCGCCAAGGAGCACTTCGGGACCGACCTGCCCAAGCAGTACGCCGTGGGCATGGTGTTCTTCAACCAGGATCCGGCCAAGGCCGAAGCCGCGCGGGAAAACATGAACCGCGAGATCCTGGCCGCCGGCCTGCAGTTGCTGGGCTGGCGCAAGGTGCCGATCGACACCAGTGTGCTCGGGCGCCTGGCCCTTGAGCGCCTGCCGCAGATCGAGCAAGTGTTCATCGGCGGTGAAGGCCTGAGCGACCAGGACTTCGCCATCAAGCTGTTCAGCTCCCGGCGTCGCTCCTCGGTGGCCAACGCCGCCGACACCGACCACTACATCTGCAGCTTTTCCCACAAGACCATCATCTATAAAGGCCTGATGATGCCGGCGGACCTCGCCGCCTTCTATCCAGACCTGGGCGACGAGCGCCTGCAGACCGCGATTTGCGTGTTCCACCAGCGCTTCTCCACCAACACCCTGCCGAAGTGGCCGCTGGCCCAGCCCTTCCGCTTCCTCGCCCACAACGGCGAGATCAACACCATCACCGGCAACCGTAACTGGGCGGTGGCGCGGCGTACCAAGTTCGCCAACGACCTGATCCCCGACCTGGAAGACCTGGGGCCGCTGGTCAACCGCGTGGGTTCCGACTCCTCGAGCATGGACAACATGCTGGAGCTGATGGTCACCGGCGGTATCGACCTGTTCCGCGGCGTGCGCATGATCATTCCGCCGGCCTGGCAGAACGTCGAGACCATGGACGCCGACCTGCGCGCCTTCTACGAATACAACTCCATGCACATGGAGCCCTGGGACGGCCCGGCCGGCGTGGTCATGACCGATGGTCGCCATGCCGTCTGCCTGCTGGACCGCAACGGCCTGCGCCCGGCGCGCTGGGTCACCACCAGGAACGGCTTCATCACCCTGGCCTCGGAAATCGGCGTCTGGAACTACCAGCCCGAGGACGTGATCGCCAAGGGCCGGGTCGGTCCGGGGCAGATCTTCGCCGTGGACACCGAGACCGGGCAGATCCTCGACACCGACGCCATCGACAACCGTCTCAAGTCCCGTCATCCGTACAAGCAATGGCTGCGCAAGAATGCCCTGCGCATCCAGGCCACCATGGAAGACAACGACCACGGCTCGGCCTTCTACGACGTCGACCAGCTCAAGCAGTACATGAAGATGTACCAGGTCACCTTCGAAGAGCGTGACCAGGTGCTGCGGCCGTTGGGCGAGCAGGGCTACGAGGCGGTGGGCTCCATGGGCGACGACACGCCGATGGCCGTGCTGTCCCAGCGCGTGCGCACCCCATACGACTACTTCCGCCAGCAGTTCGCCCAGGTCACCAACCCGCCGATCGACCCGCTGCGCGAAGCCATCGTCATGTCCCTGGAGATCTGCCTCGGTGCCGAGCGCAACATCTTCCAGGAATCCCCCGAGCATGCCTCGCGGGTAATCCTCAGCTCGCCGGTGATCTCCCCGGCCAAGTGGCGTTCGCTGATGAACCTGGAGCGCCCGGGTTTCGAGCGCCAGATCATCGACCTCAACTACGACGAGAGCGTCGGCCTGGAAGCGGCGATCCGCAATGTCGCCGACCAGGCTGAGGAAGCCGCCCGGGCCGGCCGCACCCAGATCGTCCTGAGCGACCGCCATATTGCCCCGGGCAAGCTGCCGATCCATGCGTCCCTGGCCACCGGCGCGGTGCATCACCGCCTGACCGAGAAGGGCCTGCGCTGCGACTCCAACATCCTGGTGGAAACCGCCACTGCCCGCGATCCGCATCACTTCGCGGTGCTGATCGGCTTTGGCGCCTCGGCGGTCTATCCGTTCCTGGCCTACGAAGTGCTGGGCGACCTGATCCGTACCGGCGAGGTGCTGGGCGACCTCTACGAGGTGTTCAAGAACTACCGCAAGGGCATCACCAAGGGCCTGCTGAAGATCCTGTCGAAGATGGGCATCTCCACCATCACGTCCTACCGTGGTGCGCAGTTGTTCGAAGCCATCGGCCTGTCCGAAGAAGTCTGCGACCTGAGCTTCCGTGGGGTACCGAGCCGGATCAAGGGTGCGCGTTTCGTCGATATCGAGGCCGAGCAGAAGGCCCTGGCCGCCGAAGCCTGGAGCCCGCGCAAGCCGATCCAGCAAGGCGGCCTCTTGAAGTTCGTCCATGGCGGCGAATACCACGCCTACAACCCGGATGTGGTCAACACCCTGCAAGCCGCGGTGCAACAGGGCGACTACGCCAAGTTCAAGGAATACACCGCGCTGGTGGACAATCGCCCAGTGTCGATGATTCGCGACCTGTTCCAGGTCAAGACCCTGGAGCAGCCGCTGGACCTCGGCGAAGTCGAGCCCCTGGAAGCGATCCTCAAGCGTTTCGACTCCGCCGGCATCTCCCTCGGTGCGCTGTCGCCGGAGGCCCACGAGGCCCTGGCCGAGGCGATGAACCGCCTGGGCGCGCGCTCCAACTCCGGTGAGGGCGGTGAAGATCCGGCCCGCTACGGCACCATCAAGAGCTCGAAGATCAAGCAAGTGGCCACTGGCCGTTTCGGCGTGACCCCGGAATACCTGGTCAACGCCGAAGTGCTGCAGATCAAGGTGGCCCAGGGCGCCAAGCCCGGCGAGGGCGGCCAGTTGCCCGGCGGCAAGGTCAACGGCTTGATCGCCAAGCTGCGCTACGCGGTTCCGGGCGTTACCCTGATCTCGCCGCCACCGCACCACGACATCTACTCGATCGAAGACTTGTCGCAGCTGATTTTCGACCTCAAGCAGGTCAACCCCCAGGCACTGGTTTCGGTGAAGCTGGTGGCCGAGGCCGGGGTCGGCACCATCGCCGCCGGCGTGGCCAAGGCCTATGCCGACCTGATCACCATCTCCGGCTACGACGGTGGCACCGGCGCCTCGCCGCTGACCTCGATCAAGTACGCCGGCGCCCCATGGGAACTGGGCCTGGCCGAAACCCACCAGACCCTGCGCGGCAACGACCTGCGCGGCAAGGTCCGGGTGCAGACCGACGGCGGCCTCAAGACCGGCCTGGACGTGATCAAGGCGGCTATCCTCGGCGCCGAGAGCTTCGGCTTCGGCACTGCGCCGATGATCGCCCTGGGCTGCAAGTACCTGCGCATCTGCCATCTGAACAACTGCGCCACCGGCGTCGCGACCCAGAACGACAAGCTGCGCAAGGACCACTACATCGGCACCGTCGACATGGTGGTGAACTTCTTCACCTACGTGGCCGAGGAAACCCGCGAGTGGCTGGCCAGGCTGGGCGTGCGTTCGCTGCAAGAGCTGATCGGCCGTACCGACCTGCTCCAGGTGCTCGAAGGCCAGACCGCCAAGCAGCACCACCTGGACCTGACCCCGTTGCTGGGCAGCGACCACGTACCGGCGGACAAGCCGCAGTTCTGCCAGGTGGACCGCAACCCGCCGTTCGACCAGGGCCTGCTGGCCGAGAAGATGGTCGAGATGGCGCGCGCAGCCATCAACGACAAGAGCGGTGCCGAGTTCGAACTGGATATCTGCAACTGCGACCGGTCCATCGGCGCGCGGATTTCCGGCGAGATCGCCAAGGTCCACGGCAACCAGGGCATGGCCCAGGCGCCGATTACTTTCCGCTTCAAGGGCACTGCGGGCCAGAGCTTCGGCGTGTGGAACGCCGGCGGCCTGAACCTCTACCTGGAAGGCGACGCCAACGACTACGTGGGCAAGGGCATGACCGGCGGCAAGCTGGTGATCGTCCCGCCCAAGGGCAGCGCCTACAAGACCCAGGATAGTGCCATTGTCGGCAACACCTGCCTGTACGGCGCCACGGGCGGCAAGCTGTTCGCCGCCGGCACTGCGGGCGAGCGTTTCGCCGTACGCAACTCCGGTGCCCATACCGTGGTGGAAGGCACCGGCGATCACTGCTGCGAATACATGACCGGTGGTTTTGTCTGCGTCCTGGGCAAGACCGGCTACAACTTCGGCTCAGGCATGACGGGCGGCTTCGCCTACGTGCTGGACATGGACAACAGCTTCGTCGACAAGCTGAACCATGAACTGGTGGAGATCCAGCGGATCACCGGCGAGGCGATGGAGGCTTATCGCAGCCATCTGCAGCGCGTGCTGGGCGAGTACGTCGAGGAAACCGGTAGTGAATGGGGCCGTGAGCTCTGGGAAAACCTGGACGACTACGTGCGTCGCTTCTGGCTGGTCAAGCCGAAGGCGGCGAACCTGAAGAACCTGCTCTCCAGTACCCGGGCCAACCCGCAATAAAGCAGCTGCAAGTGGCGAGCCTCAAGCTGCAAGCGACGCAGTACGAGGTTTGCCGGGCATTAGTGATCGACTTGCGGCTTGCAGCTTATAGCTTGCAGCTGCTGTATAGAGGTTTTGAAAAATGGCTGAACGTCTGAATAACGACTTCCAGTTCATCGATGTCGGGCGCAAGGATCCGAAGAAGAAACTGTTGCGTCAGCGCAAGAAAGAGTTCGTGGAAATCTACGAGCCCTTCAAACCCCAGCAATCGGTCGAACAGGCCCATCGCTGCCTGGGTTGTGGCAACCCCTACTGCGAATGGAAGTGCCCGGTGCACAACTTCATTCCCAACTGGCTCAAGCTGGTGGCCGAGGGCAACATCCTGGCGGCCGCCGAGCTGTCGCACCAGACCAACACCCTGCCGGAAGTCTGCGGCCGCGTATGCCCGCAGGACCGCCTGTGCGAGGGCGCCTGCACCCTCAACGACGGTTTCGGCGCAGTGACCATCGGCTCGGTGGAGAAGTACATCACCGACACCGCCTTCGCCATGGGCTGGCGCCCGGACATGTCCAAGGTCAAGCCCACCGGCAAGCGCGTGGCGATCATCGGTGCCGGCCCGGCGGGCCTGGGCTGTGCCGACGTGCTGGTACGTGGTGGCGTGACGCCGGTGGTATTCGACAGGAACCCGGAGATCGGTGGCCTGCTGACCTTCGGCATCCCCGAGTTCAAGCTGGAAAAGACCGTGCTGAGCAATCGCCGGGAAGTCTTCAGCGGCATGGGCATCGAGTTCCGCCTCAACACCGAGGTGGGCAAGGACGTGACCATGGAGCAACTGCTCGCCGAGTTCGATGCGGTGTTCATGGGCATGGGCACCTACACCTACATGAAGGGCGGTTTTGCCGGCGAGGACCTGCCGGGCGTGTACGACGCGCTGGACTTCCTGGTGGCCAACGTCAACCGCAACCTGGGTTTCGAGAAGTCGCCGGAAGATTTCGTCGACATGAATGGCAAGAAGGTCGTGGTGCTCGGCGGTGGCGACACTGCGATGGACTGCAACCGCACGTCCATCCGCCAGGGCGCCAAGTCGGTGACCTGTGCCTATCGCCGCGACGAGGCCAACATGCCCGGCTCGCGCAAAGAGGTGAAGAACGCCAAGGAAGAGGGCGTGAAGTTCCTCTACAACCGCCAGCCCATCGCCATCGTCGGCGAAGACAAGGTCGAAGGCGTGAAGGTGGTCGAGACCCGTCTTGGCGAGCCGGACGCCCGTGGCCGGCGCAGCCCCGAGCCGATCCCGGGTTCCGAGGAGATCATCCCGGCCGATGCCGTGGTCATCGCCTTCGGCTTCCGTCCGAGCCCGGCGCCTTGGTTCGAGCAGTTCCAGATCCAGACCGACAGCCAGGGCCGCGTGGTGGCGCCGGAGCAGGGCCAGTACAAGCACCAGACCAGCAACCCGAAGATCTTCGCCGGTGGCGACATGGTGCGCGGTTCCGACCTGGTGGTGACGGCGATCTTCGAAGGGCGCAACGCCGCCGAAGGCATCCTCGACTACCTGGGCGTCTGACGGCGCCAGCAGCAAGCTTCAAGTTATCGGCTGCAAGCTCAAGGCCACGGCGCTTACGGCTTGCAGCTTGAAACTTGACGCTGCTTGTGTGTGACAAATTGACCCGATACATAAAAGGCACGGCTCTTGCCGTGCCTTTTATGTCGCGCTCTGAGAAAATGCCCCCACTTTTTTTCCGGATGCCGACATGACTGCCCTGAAGAACGACCGTTTCCTCCGTGCCCTGCTCAAGCAACCCGTAGACGTCACCCCGGTGTGGATGATGCGTCAGGCCGGGCGCTACCTGCCTGAATACCGCGCCAGCCGCGCCAACGCCGGTGACTTCATGAGCCTGTGCATGAATCCTGCGTTCGCCTGCGAAGTCACCCTGCAGCCCCTGGACCGTTATCCACAGCTGGATGCGGCGATCCTCTTCTCCGACATCCTGACCATCCCCGATGCCATGGGCCAAGGCCTGTACTTCGAGACCGGCGAAGGCCCGCGCTTCAAGAAAGTGGTCAGCACCCTGGCCGACATCGAGGCCTTGCCGATCCCCGATCCGCACAAGGACCTGGGCTACGTGATGGACGCGGTCAGCACCATCCGCCGCGAACTCAACGGCCGTGTGCCGCTGATCGGCTTCTCCGGCAGCCCCTGGACCCTGGCGACCTACATGGTCGAGGGCGGTTCGTCCAAGGACTTCCGCAAGTCCAAGGCCATGCTCTACGACAACCCACAAGCCATGCATCTGCTGCTGGACAAGCTGGCGCAGTCGGTCACCGCCTACCTGAACGGGCAGATCCGTGCGGGCGCCCAGGCGGTGCAGATCTTCGACAGCTGGGGTGGCAGCCTCTCGGCGGCGGCCTACCAGGAGTTCTCCCTGGCCTACATGCGCAAGATCGTCAGCGGCCTGATCCGCGAGCATGAAGGGCGCAAGGTGCCGGTGATCCTGTTCACCAAGGGCGGCGGCCTGTGGCTGGAAAGCATTGCCGATGCCGGTGCCGACAGCCTGGGCCTGGATTGGACCTGCGATATCGGCGAAGCCCGGCGCCGGGTCGGTGCCAAGGTGTCGCTGCAAGGCAACATGGACCCCACCGTGCTCTACGCCAACCCGGAGGCGATCCGCGCTGAAGTCGCGCGCATCCTCGCCAGCTACGGCAAGGGCAGCGGCCACGTGTTCAACCTGGGCCATGGCATCACCCCGGAAGTGAACCCGGAACACGCCGGCGCCTTCCTGCAGGCGGTGCACGAGCTGTCGGCGCAGTACCACGAGTAACCGCACCTGCTGCGATCGAGCCCGGCCTTGGCCGGGCTTTTTCTTGCGGGTGAAAAGGCCAGGGCGCCGATTAAGTTTCAATTCAGCCTGGGTGGTTAACCTTGTCGGCATCGAAACCTGGATTGGACCACTGCCATGAAAAACCGTTACCTCGTCCTCTTGCTCGCCCCGCTGTTCAGCACCGCTGCCCTGGCTACCGGCTATACCGGCCCCGGGGCCCAGGCGGTCACTACTGTTGCCGCCGCCAAGGATGCCTCGGACGACACCCCGGTGGTGCTCCAGGGTTATGTCACCAAGAAGCTGGATAACGACGACAAGTACGAATTCAAGGATTCCAGCGGCACCATCACCGTCGAGATCGACGACGAGAACCTGCCACCGGTGGCCTTCAACGAGAAGACCCTGGTCAAGCTCACCGGCGAGGTGGAGAAGGGCTTGATGAAGCGCGAGATCGACGTCGACCTGGTGGAAATCCTCAAGTAAGCCGCTCGCTCGTTCCACGCGACACCGATGCCAGCGCCCGACCTTGCAGATGCTCTGCAGGAACCGGGCGCCGGCATGCTCGTCTTGGGCTCAGGGCGCTGCCAGGGGTTGCAGCTTGGCCAGCTTCAAGGCCGCCAGCAACGCCACCAGCAGCAGGGCGCCGATGAACAGGCCGATGCCGTTCCAGCCCGCCAGGTGCCAGAACACCCCGCCCGCGGTGCCGGCGATGCTCGAGCCGGCGTAGTAGCTGAACAGGTACAGCGATGAGGCCTGGCCCTTGGCCTTGGTGGCGCGGCGGCCGATCCAGCTGCTGGCCACCGAATGCGCGCCGAAGAAACCGAAGGTGAACACCAGCATGCCGATGATCACCACCGGCAGCGACTCCAGCAGGGTCAGGGCCAGGCCGGCGAGCATCAGCACGATGGTGGCCCAGAGCATCTTGCGCCGCCCCAGGCGATCGGCCAGGGCGCCGACTTTCGCCGAGCTGTAGATCCCCGACAGGTACACCACCGACAGCAGGCCGACGAACGCCTGGTCCATGTGGTACGGCGCGGCCAGCAGGCGATAGCCGATGTAGTTGAACAGGGTCACGAAGGCCCCCATCAGCATGAAGGCCTCGAGGAACAGCAGCGGCAGGCCGGCATCGCGAAAGTGCATGGTGAAGCCGTCCAGCAGGCTGCGTGGGTGCAGCGAGCGTGGGCGGAAGTTGCGCGACTCGGGCAGGATGCGCCAGAACACCGCTGCGGCGATCAGCGCCAGAGCGCCGATCACCAGCATCGCCGTGTGCCAGCTGACGAAATCGATCAGCACCCCGGTGATCAATCGCCCACTCATGCCGCCGATGGCGTTGCCGCCGATGTACAGGCCCATGGCCAGGCCGATGTGCTGGGGGTGGATCTCTTCGCTGAGGTAGGTCATGGCCACCGCCGCCAGCCCGCTCAGGGACAACCCCACCAGCGCGCGCATCACCAGCACGCCATGCCAGCTGGGCATCAGGGCGCTGGCGATGGTGCACAGGGCCGCGGCCAAGAGGGCCGCCACCATCACCGGCTTGCGCCCGATCCGATCGGAAATCGGCCCGGTGACCAGCAGGCCCACGGCCAGCAAGGCAGTGGAGACCGACAGCACCAGACTGCTCTGGGCGGCGTTGATGGAGAACTCCAGGGACAGCAGCGGCATCATCGGTTGTACGCAGTACAGCAGGGCGAAGGTGGCGAAGCCGCCGGAGAACAGGGCCAGCACCGTGCGCATGAACAGCGGCGTGCCTTTCTCGATATAGGCGTCGTTGAGTTGGGCGACTACCTCGTCCAGGGGCGTAGAGGGAATTTCGTGGGCAAGCGGGGCGACAGCGGTTTTCACGGGGACCTCGGGGGGAACGCAGCCAGGCAGGCAATGAAAAAAGCATATAGCCGGCTAATAATTCATTCCAATATATTGTTCGACCTGTTTGATAGGTTCTACGACTCAATGGGGTTTCCATGGAATTGCGTCACCTGCGTTACTTCATCGCCGTGGCCGAGGAGCTGCACTTTGGTCGCGCGGCCCAGGCCCTGGGAATTTCCCAGCCGCCTCTGAGCCAGCAGATCCAGGCCCTGGAGCAAGAGATCGGCGCGCGTTTGTTCGAACGGACCAATCGTCGGGTCGAACTCAGCGAAGCTGGCCGGCTGTTCCTCGAAGAGGCTCGCCTGGCACTGGCCCAGGTGGACAAGGCCGCCGATGTGGCCCGTCGCGCGCAATTGGGCGAACTGGGTGAGTTGAAGATCGGCTTCACCTCGTCGGCGCCCTTCAACTCGACGATTCCCCAGGCGATCTTCGCCTTTCGCCAACGCTTTGCCGCCGTGCACCTCAAGCTCAAGGAAATGAGCAGCACCCAGGTGGCCGAGGCGCTGGTGGACCAGGCCATCCAGGTCGGCATCATGCGGCCCTTGCCGCTGCCGGATTCGCTGTCGGTGGTGGAGCTGTTGCGCGAGCCACTGGTGGCGGTGCTCAGCTCCAAGCACCCGCTGGCCGAAGGTCGCGAAGAAGGCCTGTACCTGTCCGAGCTGGCCCACGAGCCCTTCGTGTTCTTTCCCCGCAGCTATGGCAGCGGCTTGTACGCCCAGTTGCTGAACCTGTCGCGGGATGCCGGGTTCACCCCGCATTTCGCCCAGGAGGCCTCGGAGGCCATGACCATCATCGGCCTGGTGGCCGCGGGCCTTGGGGTCTCGGTGTTGCCGGCGTCCTACCAGCGCATGCGTATCGACGGCGTGGTCTATCGCCGGCTGCTGGACCCGCAAGCCATGACGGCGGTGTGGCTGGTGCAGCGCAAGGACCAGTGCTCGCCCATGGCCAAGGCCTTCGTCGAGCTACTGACGCGCAAGACCGGGGCCGCGTGCTGAAGGGCTATTGGGGCGGGGCGGCGTTTGCAGGAACACCAGGTCGCCGCGCAACGCCACGCCGGCCATCAACACCCCGGCGCGGCACTCGTAGGTGTTGAGGTCCTTGCGCACGCGATGCTTGTAGTAGCTGACGATGTTGGTCACGGCGTTGGCGCCGACCCGCTTGGCTGCGGCCTGCAGGGTGATCAGGGCCGATTGCAGGGCCCATTCGCAGGCGGCGATATCGCTCTTGTTGAAGGCGTTGGTCTTCTTGTTGGTGGCCAGCTCGGTGACCTTGACCTGAAGTACCGCCGGGTGCGGGTTGCCCGCCAGGTAGAACTTCACGCTGCCGTCCAGGCGTCCGGCGCGCAGGGCATCGGACACCACGCTCTCGAAGGGCATGTACATCAGGTTGGTGGCCCGGCTGTCAGGGCTGAAGACGGACAGCAGGGCCAGGGCAATCAGCGCTTTCACTTGCATGGTCGGCTCCTTGACGGATGTGAAAGGCAAGCCGTCATGGCGCGTCGGCCCGCTGTTGCGAGTGTAGACGCTGATCGATCTTGTAGCCGTTGCCGAGCCGGCGAGGTGGCGTCAACGCCGCGGGGCCGTCAGGGGCGGCACCCGCGTTGCGCGGGTGCGCAGCCTCACCGGCGTTCGCCTGCGGCCACAGGGGTCATTGGGCTGCGGGAAAGGCCTTGGCCGAGTCCGACAACTGCTGCGCGGTGCGCTGGTTCTGGCCGTCGCGCAGGTCACGCAGGATGCCCTTGTCCAGCAGGCGTACCCAGCGGATGTAGTTCTTGTGGATCTTGCCGTCCTGGTAGTCCAGGGCGCGGCTGTCGCGATAGACGATCTTGTAGTGGTTGGCCGAGTACTGGATATCGATCTTCGCGTAGAACTGCTCGCGCACGGTGATATCCGCCTGGATCAGCTCGGGGCCGATTTGCCGCACGGTCCACTGGCGGGCCACCAGGTTCTTCAGGATCGCTTGCTTGACCTGCTCGTGGTCGGTCTGGATGGTGGCCGGGATGATGCGGTTGGGGGTGTACATCGGCTTGCTGGTGCAGGCCGGGGTGCCCAGCAGGGCGAGGACGATCAAGGTGGCGCGAAGCAGGGAGGGCATTCCATTTTCTCCAGGAGGGGGCAGGGTCAGGACCAGCGGCGGAAGATCAACGAGGTGTTGACGCCGCCGAAGGCGAAGTTGTTGTTCATTACGTATTCGTGGCTCATGGCACGCAAACCGCCTTGCAGGTAGTCCAGCTCGCCGCAGCGAGGGTCGACCCGGTCCAGGTTGCAGGTGTGCACGTAGAGGTCGCGCTTGAGCATCTCGATGCTGAACCAGGACTCCAGGGCCCCGCAGGCGCCCAGGGTGTGGCCGAGGAAACTCTTTTGCGAGCTGATGGGCATGCGGTTGCCGAACAGGCTGCTGGTGGCCTGGGTCTCGGCGATGTCGCCCTGTTCGGTGGCGGTGCCATGGCCGTTGACGTAGCCGATGGCGGCGGGCGCCAGGGCCGCGTCTTCCAGCGCCAGCTCCATGGCCCGGCGCATGGTGGCCTGCTCGGGACGGGTGGTGTGCTGGCCGTCGGCGTTGCTGCCGAAACCGACGATTTCCGCGTGGATCCGCGCTCCCCGGGCCAGGGCGTGCTCCAGCTCTTCCAGGACCAGCATGCCGCCGCCTTCGCCGATCACCAGGCCGTCGCGATCGCAATCGTAGGGCCGCGGGCTGCTGTGGGGCGCGTCGTTCTTCAAGCTGGTGGCATACAGCGCATCGAACACCATGGCTTCGGTGGGGCACAGCTCCTCGGCGCCCCCGGCGAGCATCATCGGCAGGCGGCCGAACTTGATCGCCTCGTAGGCATAACCGACGCCCTGGCTGCCGCTGGTACAGGCGCTGGAGGTGGGGATCAGGCGCCCTGTGAGGCCGAAGAAGATGCTGATATTGGCCGCGGTGGTGTGGGGCATCATGCGCACGTAGGAGTTGGCGTTGAGCCCTTCGGCCACCGAGTTCAGCAGCATGTTGCCGAAGGCCTTGATCTCCTCGGTGCTGCCGGTGGACGAGCCGCAGGCCACGCCCATGCGCCCATCCTTGATCGAGGGATCGCCCAGCAGCCCGGCGTCGGCCAGGGCCTGTTCGGCGGCCGCGACCGCCAGCCGCGAGACCCGGCCCATGCTGCGCAGCTGCTTGCGGGTCCAGTGCCCGGGCACCTGGAAATCGTCGATGGGGCCGGCCAGGCGGGTGTTGAGCTCGCTGAACCTGTCCCACTCGTCCATCCGCCGGATGCCGCTGCGATTGGCCGCGAAGCGCTCGACCAGGCTGTCCCAGTCGTTGCCCAGGGCGGTGATGCCGGCCATGCCGGTGACGACCACGCGCTTCATCAGCACAAGCCCCCGTTGACCGCCAGCACCTGGCGGGTGATGTAGGCGGCTTCGGCGGACATCAGGAAATTCACCGCGCTGGCGACCTCCTCTGGGGTGCCCATGCGCTGCGCCGGAATCATTTTCAGCAGTTCTTCCACTGGCACGTTCTCATCCAGCATGGCGGTGTCGATCAGGCCCGGGGCCACGCAGTTGACGGTGATCTTGCGCTTGCCCAACTCGATGGCCAGGGCCTTGGCAGCGCCGATCAGGCCGGCCTTGGAGGCACTGTAGTTGACCTGGCCACGGTTGCCGATCAGCCCCGAGACCGAGGTGATACAGATGATTCGCCCCGCTGCGCGGCGCCGGATCATCGGCATCATCACGGGATGCAGGACGTTGTAGAAACCGTCGAGGTTGGTGCGCAGCACCTGGTCCCAGTCTTCCTCGCCCAGGGCCGGGAAGGCGCCGTCGCGGGTCAGGCCGGCATTGAGCACCACGCCATAGTAGGCACCATGGGTTTGGACATCGGCTTCCAGGGCCGCCTTGCAGGCCGCGCGGTCGGCGACATCGAATTGCAGGATGCGGGCGGTACGGCCCAGGGCCTGGACCTCGGCCTGGACGGCTTCGGCTTCGGTACGGCCGGTGCGGCAATGCAGCACCAGGTCATAACCGGCCTGGGCCAGGCGCAGGGCGATGGCGCGGCCAATGCCACGGCTGGAGCCAGTGACCAGTACGGAGTCAGTCATGACGGGGTTCCTTTGGAAGAATCGGCGGTTTCATGCAGGTAGTCGGCGGCCCGGGGCGGGCGATAGACGTTCAGGCGTGCACTGGCGGCGATGTCCGGGCCGCTCAGGTGGCACTCGAACACGCCCATGCCGTTGTCGTCCTCCAGGGAGCGCAGCGCATGGATTTCCAGCACGCTGCCGGCGGGGAAGCACTCGACATTGCATTGGAACTTGCGAGTGCCCAGCAAGAAGCCCAGCTCCGCTGGCTGGCCTTGCTGGCGGGCACGGCAACCGGCGTAGGCGGCGACGCTCTGGGCCATCAGCTCGACGCCGACCCAGGCTGGCAGGCTGCCGTCGGGCCGATTGAACAGGCCGCCGGGGCGAACCTGGAGGCGGGTGCGCACTTGCTCTTCATCGAAGGCCAGGACCTGGTCGATGAGGATCATGTCGCCGGCGTGGGGCAGCAGTTCGGCGAGCGGCCAGTCAATCATGGGGCGTCTCCGATAATCAGGCTGACGTTGTTGCCGCCGAAGGCGAAGGAATTGCTCATCAGGCGGCGGGGTGAACGGGGCTCCAGGCGGTCGGCGGCGGTGACCCAGTGCAGCCCTGGCAGCGCTGGATCGGCCTGGCCATCCCAGACATGGGGCGGCAAGGCTCCACCCGGGTTGTCGGCACCCAGGGCCAGCCAGCAGAACGCTGCTTCCAGGGCCCCGGCGGCGCCCAGGGTATGGCCACTCATGGGCTTGGTCGAGGAGCAGGGCACGCCCTCGGGGAACAGCCCGGCCACCGCCAGGCTTTCCATGGCGTCGTTGTGCTGGGTGGCGGTGCCGTGCAGGTTCAGGTAGGCGATCTGCCGGGCTTGCAGCCGGGCGCTGCGCAACGCCAGCTCCATGGCTTGCAGGGCGCCACGGCCGTCGGGGGCCGGCGCGGAGATATGGTAGGCATCGGAACTGGCGCCACCGCCGAGCAGGGCGATGGAAGGGTCGGTGCCGGGTTCCCGGGTCATCAGGAACAGCACCGCGGCTTCGCCGATATTGATGCCGTCGCGATTGCGCGAAAACGGATTGCAACGCTGGCCGGAGACCGCCTCCAGGGCCGAGAAACCATTGAGAGTCAGCTTGCACAGGCTGTCGACCCCACCGCACAGCACCGCGTCGCAGATCCCCAGGTCCAGCAGGCGTCGGGCGCTGAGCAGGGCCCGGGCGCTGGAGGTACAGGCGGTGGAGATCACGTAGGCCGGCCCGCTCAATTGCAGCCACTGGGCGAGGAAGTTGGCCGGGGCGCCGAGCTCCTGCTGGCGATAGTTGTAGTCCGCCGGGAACTGCCGGTCCCGCAGGTAGCCGGCGAGGCCGCGGCTGGCCTCGTCGATCCCCGAGGTGCTGGTGCCCAGGACCACGCCGACCCGGCCATGGCCGTAGCGCTCGATGGCCCGGTGGATGTCGTCCTCGATCTGCAGCGTGGCCTCCAGCAGCAGCTGGTTGTTGCGGCTGCCATGGACCTGCTGGCCCGGCGGCAGGCTGGCCAGGGGCCCGCGCACCGCGGCCACCGGCAACGTGCGTTCGGGTACCCAGCCGCTTTCTGCGCGCATGCCCGAGCAGTCGCCGGCAAACAGGCTGCGGGCGACTTCCGGGCGATTGCGGCCCAGGGCGCAGATCAGCCCGAGGGCGTTGAGGTAGGCGGTCATGGAGTGGCCTCGGTGGTCAGCTCCGTGACGTGATAGTGCGGGCCTTGGGGCAGTTGCACGGTGAAATCCAGTGTTTGTCGATAAGTGACCCGCCAGCGTTGGCCAAGGGCCCGACGCTGGTCTTGGGTTTGAGCGCCGGGGTAGCTGGCTGGCAATTCGGCCGCCGGGGTCAAGGCGAACAGCAGGGCGGCGAACAGCTCCCTGGCCTCGGGATTGGGCGGCAGCAGGCCATCGGCTTGCCATTGGCCATCCACCAGGCGCTGGCGGGCCTGGGGGATGCCCAGGGGATCCATCAGCGACCAGCGCAGTCCCGGACCTTCGGCCTGCAGCACCAGCAGCCAATCCTGGCGCTGGCCCTGGCTTTGGCGCTGGATATGCAGTTGCAGCGGCAGGTCCAGCGCGGGCGCGCGTTGCGGCAGTGGCGCCTGGCTGGCGCAGGCGCTAAGCAGCAGGACACAACCGAGCAGCAGGGCACGGATCATGAGGCTCGACCTTGCCCGGTACCCGGCGCCGCCAGGGGCTTGCGAGCCACCACGTTGACCAGGGTTTCCTCGCGCTGGCCCACCGGTGGCGGTTGACGCAGGCCAAGGCGCTCCAGCAGGCCGAAGTCCTTGGCGCGGCTCCACCACAGGTACGGATAGGACACATTGTCCTCGGAGAACTCGAAGCCTTGCTGGCGAATCATCTGCAAATACTCGGTGGCGCTTTTCTGCACGTGCATGGGGTGGCGGAACAGCCAGCGGATCACCCAGGTATCGATATAGGCCTGGGTGGATTCGGCGAACATCAGGTAGCCGCCGGGCTTGAGCACACGATAGAACTCGGCGAGGGCTTTTTCCTGTTCCACCAGGTGATGGAAGGTCTGGTGGCAGAACAACAGGTCGACGCTGGCGTCGTCCAGCTTCAGGGTCGCGCAGTCGCTGCCGATCAGCTCCACCTCCCATTGCTGGCGCCGGGCTTCCTCGGCGCTGAGCGTGAGGCTGTGGGGGTCGGCATCGATGCCAATCAGGCGCTGGGGAGCGAACACCTGGCGCAAGTGCTGGAACGACTTGCCCTGGCCGCAGCCGGCGTCCAGCAGTACCGGAGCATGCGGCGGCTCGTCGTCGAACAGCGAACGCAAATCGTTGATCGCCACTCGCAACACATGGTGCTGCCAGGTATGGCTGCGCAAGAACCAGAAGCCGAAGCGGGTTTCCTCGACGTAGCTGTCGCTCAGGTAGGGCGTGGCCTGGCCGGTCATGGACGAACCCTCGCATCGGCTGCCGGAGGGACGCTGGCGCTTTGCGCCAGCAGGCGACATTCCATTTCAATTGTTGGCATTGGGGCTCCTTGCCGCTGCGGCGGGATTCTGGTTCGGGTAGGCCATGCAGGCCGACGGCCGGCTCACGGTGCTGGCTCCGCTGGCGCAGCGGGGGGCGGTTCATGGCCGGCCCA
The DNA here is from genome assembly GCF_003850545.1 of Pseudomonas sp. CMR5c. Classification (NCBI taxonomy): domain Bacteria; kingdom Pseudomonadati; phylum Pseudomonadota; class Gammaproteobacteria; order Pseudomonadales; family Pseudomonadaceae; genus Pseudomonas; species Pseudomonas sp. CMR5c. Next base: position 513,126 of record NZ_CP027705.1, read on the forward strand.
GGGGGCGAGGATGAAACTGAAAGCCAGGCCGAGGCTGACGGCCAGGCCGAAATTGCTTACCGCCGGGGTGCTGGAGATGGCCAGCAGGCCGAACGACAGCCAGGTGGTCAGCGCCGCCAGCAGGGTGCCCAGCAGGCTCACGGCCGCGCCGCCGATCCGCTCGCGCATGAGGATCGCGTAGTCGACGCTGATGGCGGTCACCAGCAGCAGGCCGAACAGGCTGAACAGCGTCAGCGGCTGTCCCAGCCAACCGAGGCTGGCCAGGCTGCACAGGGCCGCCAGCAGCGGCAGGGCCACCAGGCGCAAGGCCCCGCCGAGACCGAAGGGCAGGATCAGCACCAGCACAATCAGCACGCAGGAGGCCAGCTTGAGTTCGGCGGCGCTGACCTGGGTGGCGGCAAAGACCTGGTTCAGCTCGCCCAGGCGATCCACCAGCTGGATGCCCGGCAGGTCGCCGGACTGGACCCGCAGCAAGGCCGCGTCGTTCAGGCCCTGCAAGCTGACCAGGGCGGCCACGCCCTGGGCATTGGTCCCGAGCCAGAGTGGCCGGAAGGGTTCGGCCAGCGGCCCTGCCAGCGCGCTGTCGATGTCTGCCAGGGGCAACTCCTGCAATTGCTTGAGTTCGGCCTGCAGCGCCTGCTCGGGCACGCCCAGCGCCAGCAGTGGCTGCCAGTATTCGGGCAGGCGCTCGAGGGCCGCACGGACCTGGCGTTGCTGCGCCGGCTGGCTGAGCAACTGGTTGAGCGACAGATAGCCCTTGAGCTTGCCCAGGCCCACCAGGGGTTGCAGGCGCTCGTCCAGGAGGTCGAGGCGTTCCAGCAGCTGTTGCTGGTCGGCTGCGCGCACCAGGAAGAACTGGCTGGTGGGTTGGTAGCCGGTGATCCGGGCGATGGCCTGGGCCTCTTGCAGCAACTGGGGCGGTGCGCCGACCCACTGGCGGATATCGTTCTTGCTGTCGAGCTGCCACAGGCCCGCCGCGCAAAACAGCCCCAGCAGCCCCAGTAGCACCGGGCTCGGCACCCGTGCCAGCAGGGCGCTGCGCAGCCGCAGCAAGCTGGCGGCGACCCGCAGCGGCCACTGCGCCGGACGCAGCTCGACCTTGCGCAGCAGCGCCGGCAGCAGGCACACGGCCGCCAGGTAGGCGCCCAGCAGGCCGGCGGCGGAGAACACGGCGATCTGGGTCAGGGCCGGGAATGGCGTCCAGGCCAGGGCCAGGTAGCCGATGCAACTGGTGGCCAGGCTCAGGCTCAGGCCCGGCAGGGTCAGGCGCAGGGCCGGCCAGCTGCGCCAGGGCTTGAGGCTCCAGCTCTTGGACAGGTAGTGCAGCGGATAGTCCACGGCCACGCCGATCAGGCTCGAGCCCAGCACCAGGGTCATGACGTGCATGTGCCCGAACAGGGCGACGCAGGCCACGGCACCGAACAGCATGCCCACCAGCACCGGGACGAAGGCCAGCAAGGCGTGCCAGCGGCGAAAGGCCAGGAGCAGCAGCGCCAGGATGCCTAGGGTCGCGCCTCCGCCGACCCAGGAGATCTCCCGGGAGGCCTGTTGCTGGCCGCTGGCGGCATACAGCAAGCCACTGGCCGCCAGTAGCTGTCCTTGCTGTTGAGTGGCGTGTTCGCGGCTGTGCTGCAGCAGCCCGGCCACCTGCAACGGCAATTGCAGGTCGAAGGCATTGCCGGCGCTATGGGCCCGCAGCAGCACCCAGTGCTTGCCGTCGGCCTCGGCCAGCAGCGCGCCGCTGCCGATGTCCAGTTGCACGCTGGCGTGTTGTGGCTGGTTGGCCTGGATCCGCCCGGTCAGCCCCAGCCAGTCATCCTGGCTGGGCACCAGGGTGAAGCCGGCAAAGGGATCGAACAGGCTCTGCACTCGTTGCTGGATGAAGGTCTGGGGTTGTTCGAGCAACTGCTGGCGATCCTTGGCCGAGAGCATCGCCAGACGACCCTGCAACAGTTGCTTGCGCAAGGCCGGCAGGTCGGCCTGCAGGGTCCACTGGACCTTGTCGAACAGGCCGCTGGCCTGCCACTGCCCGGCCAGCTCGCGAGCCAGGTCCAGCGCCTGCTGGCGTTGGGCGTGGCCCACCAGGACCAGGATCTCGCGGTTCAACGGTTCCTGCATGCGCTGTTCGGCCTGCAACTCCAGGGCGTCCGGAGCCGTGCCTGGCACCAGTTCCATGAGGTCGGCCGACAAGGGCGCGCCGTGGCGCCACTGCCAGGCGGCAGTGGCCAGGACCAGGGCCAGCAGGATCAGGAAGAGGCGTGGCAACCAGCGCTCACTCGGCAAAGTCATGGCGTTCCAGGTCGCTCAGGGGTTGATTGCTGGTGCTGTCCTGCATGATCAACAACGTGCGGTCGCCCTGGGTTTCCAGCAGCTCGATGCGTTGCACCAGGGCGCCGCCGTCGATGTCGATCCGGGTGAAGATCTGCTGGAGCAGCAGTGAACGCGGCAGCAGTTGCAGGTGCCAGTCTTGCGCGGTGCCTTGCAAGCGCAGTTCGAAGTCCCGCTGCAGGCCGCTGCTGTCGCCTTGCAGCACGGCCAGGAACAGGCGGTTGTGCTCGGCGCCGGCGCTCTTGCCCGGCAGCATCTGCCAGCCCTCGGCATCGCGGCGGGCGATGCCCTTGGGCGTGATGCGGTAGTCCTGTTGCAACGGGGTCTGCAACAGCCACAGCAGGCCATGCTGGCGGGCCAGGACGAACTGGCCCTTGCTGGTCAGTGGCTGGGGCAGGGCCCGCAGGTGTTTTTCCTGGATGAAACGACCATGGATCACCTCGGGGCGCGACAGTTGCTCGCTCAATCGCTGCAGGTCGAAGTCCTGGGCCTGGGTCATGGGCGGCACAGCCAGCAGGAGCAGGCAGGCCAGCAGCAAGCGTTTACAGAAGGTCATGGCAACAGGCGCTCCACGGCGTCGGTGAAGATCTTGGGCGAGGCCAGCTGCATTTCGCGGCTGGCGATTGCCACGGCCACTTGTACCGAGCGGGCGCGGGTCAGGCGCTCGCCCGTGGCCAGGTCGGTGATCAGGTAGTTGATCTTCAGGCGGTTCTCCCATTCCACCAGGCTGGCGCGCACGTTCAGGGTTTGGCCGAACACTGCGCCACGTACATAGCGCAGTTGCAGGTCGATCACCGGCCAGGCGTAGCCGGAGTCGCGCATTTGCTCATAGTTGTGGCCAAGCCTGTCGAGCAGCGCACAGCGGGCGACCTCCAGGTACTTGACGTAATGTCCGTGCCAGACCACGTGCATGGTGTCGACATCGAAGAACGGCACCAGGATCTGGGTATCGACGTAGATCGCTCCCTGGCTACGCATGCAACCTCCAGTGTTGTTCGGCGATACGTTGCAGGCACAGGCGCAGTTCGCCCTCCAGGGCGCGGTCCTCGATCACCGGTGGAAAATCCTCGGCCAGTTGCGCGCGCATGGCCGCCAGGGCCGCCGGCAAGGCTCGGGCATCGGCTTCGCGGCTGCGCAGCCAGACGCCCTGGTTGGCGGCCAGCAGGGTCGCGGCGGCCACTTGTTCGGTGAGCTCCAGCACGCGCAGCGCATCGCGGGCGGCAATGGTGCCCATGCTCACCTTGTCCTGGTTGTGGCACTCGGTGGAGCGCGAGAACACGCTGGCCGGCAGGGTGTTCTTCAAGGCTTCGGCGGTCCAGGCGCTGGCGCCGATCTGCACCGCCTTGAAGCCATGGTTGAGCATTGCCCGTTCAGCCGTCGCGCCGGACAGGTTGCTCGGCAGGCCGTGGTTGTAGCGCACGTCCACCAGCAGTGCCAGTTGCCGGTCCAGCAGGTCGGCGACGTTGGCCACCAGGTTCTTCAGGCTATCCATGGCGAATGCGATGTGCCCGCCATAGAAGTGCCCGCCGTGGAGCACCCGCTCGGCCTCGGCGTCGATGATCGGGTTGTCGTTGGCGCTGTTGAGCTCGGTTTCGATGAACGAGCGCAACCAGCCCAGGCTGTCGGCCAGCACTCCCAGTACATGGGGCGCGCAGCGCAGGGAGTAGCGGTCCTGGAGACGATGCAGGGGCGCGGTGGGGGCGTCGATCGCCAGGTCCTGGCGCAGCCAGGCGGCAACCTGGGTCTGGCCCGGATGGGGCTTGGCGGCGAACAGGCGTTCGTCGAAGTGCTCAGGGTTGCCTTGCAGGGCCACCACGTTCAGGGCCGTGATCCGCGTCGCCAGGCGCAGCAGGTAGTCGGCGCGGGCGAAGGCCAGGCAGGCCAGGCCAGTCATCACCGCGGTGCCGTTCATCAGCGCCAGGGCCTCCTTGGGCCGTAGCACCAGGGGCTGCCAACCCAGCTCGCGGTGTACGTCGGCCGACTCGCGGCGTTCGCCGCGGAACAGCACCTGGCGCTCCCCGGACAGGGTGGCGGCCACGTAGGACAGCGGCGTCAGGTCGCCACTGGCGCCCACCGAGCCTTCCTGGGGGATCAGCGGCAGGATGTCCAGGTCGAGGAAGGCTTGCAGGCGTTCCAGCAACTCCACGCGCACTCCGGACATGCCGTGGCACAGCGACTGCAGGCGCGCCGCGAGCACCGCCCGGGTCGCCTGGGGTTCGAGCAACTGGCCCAGGCCGCAGCCGTGGAAGGTGTACAGGTGCCGGGGCAGCGCCTCGACATGCTCCAGTGGCACCGCCACCACGCAGGAGTCGCCGTAACCTGTGGTCACGCCGTAGATCACCCCTTCCTTGTCCAGCAGGGAGTCGAGGAACTGCGCGCCCTTGGCGATACGCTGGCGCCAGGCCGCATCGGCTTGCAGGCGCGCTGGCGCCTGGCGGTTGGCCAGGGCCAGCACGTCCTCGATGCGCAAGGGATGTTCGCCGAAGGTGACCGGCTCAGGAGTCGAGGTTGTCATCGGTTTTCCAGAATGGGTAGAAGTTGAACCACTGTTGCGGGGCTTGCAGGCAGTAATGGCCCAGGCGCTCGGCATAGCGCGTGGCCCATTGGGCGATCACTTGCTGGCGGTCGCTGCGCTTCCACTGCACGGCCTCGGCGAAAGGTTCGAGGATCACTCGGTAGCGCCCCTGCTGCTTGAGGCAGAGCAACAGGTTGACCGGGCACTTGAGCAGCCCGGCCAGCAGCCAGGGCCCCTGGGGAAAGGCCGCCGGCTGGCCGAGGAAATCCACCTGCACGTTGCGCCCGCCATGCAGCGGCACTCGGTCGCCGGCGATCGCCAGCCACTCGCCGCGCTCCAGGCGCTGGCTCAGTTGCAGCATGATCGCCGGGTCCAGCTCACTGACCTGGACCAGCCGCAGGTTGCTGGCCCCGGCCTCGCCCAGCAGGCGGTTGAAGCGTTCGGCGTGCCGGGTATGCACCAGCACGTTCATGGTCACCTGCTCGCCGAGTTCGGCCAGGGCCCGGCAGACTTCCAGGTTGCCCAGGTGGGCGCCCACCAGCAGTTGTCCGCGTTCGCCGCGCAGTTGCTGGCGCAGGCCTGCCGGGTCGAGGATCTCGATCTGTTCCAGGCGCAGCTTGCCGTTCCACACATCGAGCTTGTCCAGCAGGGCCTCGGCGAAGGCCATGAACTGGCCGAATACCCGGCGCTGGCTGGGCAGCAGGTCTTCGCGCTGGTGGAAGCGGGCCAAGCGCAGCTGGTATTGCCAGATGCTGCGGCGGGCGCTGCGGCCGAACAGGAAGAAGTACAGGACGATGGCGTACAGCAGCGGGCTCAGCACCCGGCGGCCCAGGGTCCGTACGCCGAAGGCGGTGAGTTTCATCAGCCAGAAGCTGCCGCGTTCGCGGCGTTCGGCCCAATGCCTGTTGGAGGAGGGCTCGCGGTTCATGTGCGCCACCGCCGCCAGAGAATCAGAGGCAGGCGCGCGAGCATGCCGAAGAACAGCTTGGCGTGCATCCCGGAAATCAGGGCGTTGTCGTGCCACAGGCGAAAGTGCGACAGGCCGTCCTGGGGATAGTGGACCCGGGTCGGCAGCCAGAGCATGGCCTGGTTGCGCCAGGACAGGCGCACGAGGATTTCCGGGTCGAAGTCCATGCGCCGGCCCAGGGCCACTGAATCGACCAGGGCCAGGGTGGGTGCCAGGGGATAGACCCGGAAACCGCACATGGAGTCCGGGATCTGCAACGACAGGCTGTTGATCCACACCCAGACATGGGTCAGGTAGCGGGCATAGAGCCGACCCTTGGGCACGCTGGCGTCGTACTGTGGATAACCGCAGACCAGGGCCTGGGGCGACTGGCGCGAACAGTGGATGAAGTTATCCACAGCGCTCAGGTCGTGCTGGCCGTCGGCGTCCACTTGCAGGGCATGGCTGAAGCCCAGGCGTGCGGCCTCCCGCAGGCCGGCCATGACCGCGCCGCCCTTGCCCTGGTTGACCGCCAGGCGCACCAGGAACACTTGCTCGCGCTCGGCCAGGCGTTGCAGCACGCTGGCGCATCCGGGGCTGCTGGCGTCGTCCACCAGGATGCAGGGCAGGCCCTGTTCCCGCAGGGCGTCGACCACCGCCGGCACGGCGCCTTCGTGGTTGTAGACCGGGATCACCGCGCAAGGGTTATGCACAGGCGCCTGGCTGGGCAACTTATCCACAGCTGTCCTCCAGCAGGATACGGCCGCTGGAACAGGCAGCCCCGGCATTGAGGTAGGCGAAGTACAGCTTCTGGCGCTGGGTGTCGAAGCGCAGGTTCAACTGGATGCGATCGCCGGGGCGTATCAGTTGCTGGAACTTCAGCACTTCCATCCCGGCGAAACGGCCCGGCAGTTCCAGCAGGCGCTGGCCGAGGGCCAGGGCCCAGTCCACCTGCACCACCCCGGGAAGGATCGGCGCCTGGGGAAAGTGCCCGCTGAAATAGGCCAGGTCCGGGGGGATCGCCAGTTGCAGCTGCCACTCGTCGTCCTGCTGCAATTGGGCCAGGACTTCCGGCTCCCGCGGGCGCGGTGCCTGGAGCAGGGCCTGGACCTGGGCCTGGGGCAGCTTGCCCTGGGCGGTGAGCGGCAACTGGCGCAGCAGGCGCCAGCGCCGGGGCAGGGCCAGGGCCTCGCAATGCTGGGCCAGGTGCTGGCGCAGGGCCTGGACCAGGTGGCGCCGGCCCTGGTTGCGCAGTACATGCAGGCCGGCTTCGTCGAGCACCAGCAGGGCGCCCAGGTAGGCACGGTTCTCCTCGATCACCCCAAGGCGGGCCTCGGCGACCCAGGCGTGGCTTTCCAGGGCCTGCTCCAGCATGGGCAGGGAGATGCGTTTTTCTTCCAGCTTGACGATGCGGTCCAGGCGCCCCAGCAGTTCGAAGCGACCGTCGGTGGCGATCCGCACGGCATCGGCACTGTGTTCCACGTGTCCGGCCGGCAGGTAGGGCGAGGCGATCAACAGCGCGCCGTCGGCATCCTGGCCCAGTTGCACATCGGCGAAGGGTTGCCACAGTGTCGCGCCCTGGCGCCAGGCGATCCCGCCGGTCTCGGAGCTGCCGAGGATCTCCGTGGGCCATTGCCCCAGGCGCTGCTGCAAGCTCTCGGCGGCGGGCGCGGGCAAGGCGCCGCCGGAAGAAAATACCCGCCGGACCTGGCTCAGGGCCGGCCAGTCGAGGTTGTCGCCCATGCGCTTGAGCAGTGCCGGGCTGGCCACCCAGGCGAATGCCGGGCATTCGCGGCTGGCCCGTTGCAGGTCTTCGGGGAACGCCAGTTGGCGCCGCAGGAACGGGCGACCGGCGCACAGCGGCCAGAGCACCCGGAACAGCAGGCCATAGATGTGCTGGGTGGCGACGCTGCCGATGATCCAGGCCGGGCCCAGGTCGTGGCCCCAGAGCTGCTCCAGGGCCTGTACTTCATTGGCCAGCTGGCGCAGTCGCTTGTCGATGCGCTTGGGTTCGCCGCTGGAACCGGAGGTGCACAGGCTCAGGCGGCAGGTGTCCAGGTCCAGTTCGGCCGCCGCCAGGGGGGCGGTCGCGGTTGCCGGCAGTGGCGGGTCCTGGTCGGTCAGCCACAAGTCGACCTCCGTCGCCCAGCGCTGGCGGGTCTGGGCTTGCAGATCGGCGGGCAGCAGCACGCTGGCCCCGGCACGCCAGGCTCCGAGCAGGGCCACCGCCAGTTCCATGGCATCTTCCAGGTGGATCGCCACGCGCTCGACGTGCAGCTCCCGGAGGGTCGCGGCCAGGCCAAGGGCCCGGGCCTGCAGGGCCGCAAGGTCGATATCGGGATGGGCGCCGGCCAACCGTGGCCCTTGTGTCTCGAGCAAGAGCTGCTCAAGGGGAATCCAGTTCATCTACGGCCTCTTACCCGTTGGCGCAACAGCCATTCGATGGCGAACAGCAAGCCCATCAGCCCGTAGGCGATCAGGCCGTTGTACAGCATCCACCAGTCCAGCGGCGCCCAGAGTGTCAGCGCGGCGGCGATCAGGCCATTGCAGAGGAAGAACAGACTCCAGGCGATAGTCACCTGGCGGGTGTAGCGTATGGCCTGTGGCGGCAGCTCCGGCTCGCTGAGGCGGGCCAGGCGCTCGGCCACTGGCGGGCCGTACTTGAGGCTCAGGCCGAACACCCCCAGCATGCAGGCGCTGATCAGCACCGGGTACCAGCGCAGTAGCCCCGGGCGGTCGAACCAGGCCAGCAACAGGCAGAAGATGAGCGCGGCACCGGCCATCCACAGGCTGCCGGGACGACGCTCACCGGTCAGTGCCCGGACCAGCCACAGGCTGCCCAGCAACAGGCCGAATTGCCATGGCGCGAAGTGCTCCATGCCGAAGTACACGGCGAAGGGATAAAGCAGGCCGGCCAGCAACAAGCCCAGGCCGATCAGGCGGTTCATGCGGCCGGCTGGACCAGACGATAGACCGCCTCGACCACGTCGTTGACGGTACGTACCGACTTGAACTCCTCGGCGGCGATTTTCTTGCCGGTCTGGCGCTTGATGTGGTCGATCAGGTCGACGGCGTCGATGCTGTCGATTTCCAGGTCCTGGTACAGGTTGGAGTCCAGGCTGATGCTCGACGGCTCCACTTCGAAGAGTTCGACCAGGGCATCGCGCAGGGTATTGAAGATGTCGTCACGGGTTTGCATGGTCGGTTCTCAAGCTGCCTGTTTTGCGCTGACGAAGGCCGCGAGGCTCGCCACGTTGCTGAAGTGATTGCGGGTGTCCTTGGCGTCGGCGTCGATCTTGATGCCGTACTTCTTCTGGATCGCCAGGCCCAGTTCCAGGGCGTCCACCGAGTCCAGGCCGAGGCCTTCGCCGAACAGTGTCTGCTGGTCGCCGATGTCCTGGGCGCTGATGTCTTCCAGGCCCAGGGCATCGATGATCAGCAGTTTGATTTCAAGCATCAGGTCCGGGTGCGTATCGCTCATCTTTGGCGAGCTCCTTGGTGAAATAGTTGTGCAAGTGCTCATTGAGCTTGCGCGAAGCCTGGGGCGCCGGGCCCTGGGCGGCAAAGGTCTGTGGGTCTATATCGGCACCGACGTGAAAACTGAAGTGCACCCGGCGTTGCGGGATCCGGTACCAGGGCTCGGCCTTGGTCAGCGTGCTGGGGCTGACCCGGATCACCACTGGAGTGATGAGCTTGGCACCGCGCAGGGCGATCGCCGCGGCTCCCCGATGAAAGGCCGGCGCTGCGCCAGGAAGGGTGCGGGTGCCCTCGGGAAAGACGATCAGCGTCTGGCCTTCGTGCAGAGCCCCGCAGGCGTTCTCGAGCATCTCCAGGCTGCCGTCGTTGCTGATGTACTGGGCCGCGCGCACCGGGCCACGGGTGAAGGGGTTGTTCCACAGGCTGTCCTTGACCACGCAGTTGGCGTCGCGCACCAGGCCGATCAGGAACACCACGTCGATCAGCGACGGGTGGTTGGCGATGATCATCTGGCCCGGGCGCCCCAGTTGCCCGGCGCCCTGGACCTCGTAGGTGAGTACGCCGCACCTGGCCATCCAGCGGATGAACAGCCAGAACAGCCGGCTGATGGTCTTGCGCGCCCGCAACCGCTGGCGCAGGGCATCTCCGGGCAGGCAGGCCAGCAGCGGGAAGATCACCAGGCGCAGGCACAAACCACCTATTCCGAACACTGCAAAGCTCAGCGCCGTGGCCACCAGGCGCCAGTAATAGGCATCGCGCCCCTTGGTCTTCACTGGTTGCGTTGCCAGGTCCATGTGCGATTCATCCAGGCATGTTGGCAATAAGGTTGCGGCCCGAGCAGGGTACGCAACAGGTTCAGGGCGTGGGGCCATTGGGTTGGAGCCTGGGGCTGGCTGCCGGTGCCATCCAGGGACAGTTGCCATTCCTCGCCTGGGGTCAGCAGCAGGCCCAGGGCATAGGGAAAGGGCACATCGTCGATCCAGTCGGCGTAGGCCTGGGGTGGCTGCTCCTCGGTGATCACCAGCAGTACGTGGGGCGCGCCGTCGGCCAACAGCGCCGCAGCTTCCAGCATGCCGTGCTCCAGGCCGTCCCCGGCCGCGGCCAGGGCGGTCATCTCGCTGGTCTCGCCCCGCATGATGGACCACAGGCCGATCACCGCGTTGTGCACCGAGAGACTGAACTGGGTGGGCGACAACGGTTGCTCGGCGGCCAGGTCGCTGAGGATCTCCAGGGTTCGCGGGGTTTCGCCATGGCGGGAAATGAACACCAGGGGCAGGCGCTCGAGGCCCTCGGCCAGGGGCCAGCCAACGCTGAAGGCCATGCGGGCCAGGCGGCTGAGGCGGCGGCGCTGCATGGCGGGCAGGAAGGAAACGTCCGGAGCGCTATCGCTGCTGGCCGGCAGGGCCGGCTGCTGGCACCAGGCCTGCCAGGCGTCCACGCCCTCGAGCCCAGGGGCCCACGCACGCCATTGAGCGATATTGAACTTGATCACTTGGTTTCATCCCGCCCCTGCGGGCTTTCTTGACGTGGTGCGGCGCTGGGGGTGGCGCCTGGCCAGGATGACGCGTAAGCGCCAGTGGCGCGCATTATCCCGGTGCAACAGTCATGTAGCAAATAGCGGATGGGCTGCTGGTCGCAAATGAGAAGAATCTGCCGTGGGGCGAAAGCCCCTTCGCCACCATCGGCTGCCAGGGCCTTGTGCAGGCGCCTGGCAGCGGGGCTGGCGCAGTAGCCGACCGGTCCCGGGATAGCCGGCCGAACTTGTGTTGCCGAGGTAGCTAAGGGGCGGCGTCGGCTACTACACTCGGTGATCTTTGATACACGGAGGTCTAGCTATGCGGCGCGTGGTGTTCAATCAGAAAGGTGGCGTGGGCAAGTCGAGCATTGCCTGCAATCTGGCGGCGGTCAGCGCCAGCGAGGGGTATCGCACCTTGCTGGTGGACCTCGATGCCCAGGCCAACTCGACCCAGTACCTTACCGGCCTGACCGGCGAGGACATTCCCATGGGCATCGCCGACTTCTTCAAGCAGACCCTGTCTTCCGGGCCGTTCTCCAGGAAGAACCAGGTGGACATCTACGAGACGCCGTTCGACAACCTGCATGTGGTGACCGCCACGGCGGAACTGGCGGATCTGCAGCCCAAGCTGGAGGCCAAGCACAAGATCAACAAGCTGCGCAAATTGCTCGACGAGTTGTCCGAGGATTACGAACGGATCTACCTCGATACCCCGCCAGCCCTGAACTTCTATGCGGTATCGGCGTTGATCGCGGCCGATCGTGTGCTGATTCCCTTCGACTGCGACAGTTTTTCCCGCCAGGCCCTGTACGGCCTGCTGGCCGAGATCGAAGAGTTGAAGGAGGACCACAACGAAGAGCTCGAGGTCGAGGGTATCGTGGTCAACCAGTTCCAGGCCCGGGCCAGCCTGCCGCAACAGATGCTCGACGAGCTGATTGGCGAAGGCCTGCCGGTGTTGCCGGTGTACCTGGCCAGCTCGGTGCGCATGCGTGAATCCCACCAGGCCAGCCTGCCGCTGATCCATCTCGACCCACGGCACAAGCTGACCCAGCAGTTCGTCGACCTGCACAACCTGCTGGAAAACGCCTGAGTTTCAAGTTGCCATGGGCGCAGGGCATGACCTGCGCTTCATGGCGTCATCTCAAATCCCCTGGCTGCGCAACCAGCCGATCAACTGCGGCAAGGGCAGGGCGCCGCTTTGCCGGGCCACTTCCCGGCCATTCCTGAACAGGATCAGGCTTGGAATCGAACGAATGCCCAACTGTGCCGAAAGCTGCTGGTTGGCTTCGCTGTCGAGCTTGGCCAGGCGGCATTTACCGCTCAGTTGCGCGGCGGCCTGCTGGAAGGTCGGCGCAAAGGATTTGCACGGCCCGCACCAGTCTGCCCACACATCCACCAGCAACGGCAGGTCGCCCTTGACCTGGCTGGCGTAATCGCCCTGTTGCAAGTCAAAGGGTTTGTCCAGCAACACCTCGGCCTTGCAGCGCCCGCACCTGGGATGGTCGCCCAGGCGCTCGGCGGGGATGCGGTTGAGGCCGTTGCAGTGCGGGCAGGGGATCAGCAATGGGGCGGTCATGGGGGCTCCGGGTCAGTGGCCAATGGCATCTATCTGGAGTCGTGGCGCGGATTTATCAAGCCGCCGGGCCGGTGGTTGCATCCGCTCACATATCGGCGGGCAGTCGGTGCTGCGCAATCTCTAGTCTTGCCAGAAGGCGGACCGTCGGTCCGACCGACTGCATAGCGTATTGCTATGGTCGGATTTGCTGATTAGCCTCGATAGCAACATGCGATAGGGAGGTTGCATGCATATCATCACCGCAAAACGTATCTGGCAGGCCAAGGAGCAGTGGCCGCAGACCGCACGAGCGCTGGATACCTGGTATCGCAAGGCCAAGGGCGCCAGGCCAGAGGACTTTTCCGATATGAAGGCGTTGTTTCCGGCGGTCGATAAGGTCGGGCGCTTCCATGTCTTCGACATCGGCGGCAACAAACTGCGGTTGATCGCACTGGTGCGCTATGGAGTCCAGCGGCTCTACATCAGGCATGTACTGGACCACGCCAGCTACGACAAGGGGCTGTGGAAGGAGGAAATAGAATGAGCATACTGGTCAGCCAGGCGGCGGAGCACTGGCAATTCGTCGCGCCGCTGCTGCGCAAGCCCAGGACCGAGGCCGATTACGATGCTCTGGCCCTGGCCCTGGATGAATTGCTGGACATCATGGGCGAGGATGAGGCTCATCCGCTGGCCTCACTGGTGGACATCATCGGTGATTGGATCGAGGCCTATGACGAAGAGCATCGGCCGATACCTCCCGTCAGTGGCGTGGAGGTCTTGCGCTCGTTGATGCACGAGCACGGCCTGACCCAGAGCGACTTGCCCGGGGTCGGGGCGCAATCGGTGGTTTCCGAAGTGCTGAGTGGCAAGCGCCAGCTCAACCTGCGGCAGGTGCGCTGGCTGTCCGAGCGCTTCAAGGTGGCGATGGAAGTGTTCGCCTGACTCAGGACGAACAGCTGATTTCCAGGTGCTTGCCCCAGTCCGGCGGCCGCTTGGCGTAGCTGTCCATGCCGGCCTGCTCTTCGAACGGCCGGCTCAGCACCTGGTGCAGACGCCGGACTTCGCTGTAGTCGCCCGATTCCGCGGCTTCGATGGCCTGTTGCGCCAGGTAGTTGCGCAAGACATACAGCGGATTGACGGCGTGCATGCGCACCCGGCGCTGTTCCTGGCCCTGCTGCGGATCGCGGTCCACCCGTGCCACGTACGCCTCGGCCCAGGCATCGAAGCCCTTGAGATCGACGAAGTCGTCACGCAGCTGCGCCACGGCCAGCTCCGGCGCCATGTCCCCCAGGCGGCGGAAGAACAGGCTGTAGTCCACGGCGCTGCCCTGCATCAGTTGCAGCAGCCGTTCCACCAGTTGCTGGTCGGCGTCCTCGGCATGGGTCAGGCCCAGGCGCCGGCGCATCAGGTCCAGGTAGTGGGCCTGGTACAACGGCAGGAACAGGCCCAGCGTTTCACGCAGGTCCTCGACCGCAATCAGTGGGGTCAGGGCCTGGGCCAGGGCGCTGAGGTTCCATTGGCCGATGGGCACCTGGTTGCTGAAGGAGTAGCGACCCTGGTCATCGGAGTGGTTGCAGATGAAGTGGGCGTCGAAGTCGTCGAGGAAGGCGAAGGGACCGAAGTCGAAGGTGATGCCCAGGATCGACATGTTGTCGGTGTTCATCACGCCGTGGCAGAAGCCATAGGCCTGCCATTTGGCGATCAGCTCGGCATTGCGCTCGACGATCTCGCGAAACATCGCCAGGTAGGGCTGGGGCTGGTCCCGGCAGTCGGGAAAGTGCTGGGCCAGTACGTGCTCCGCCAGCTGGGTGTGCTGTTCGGACTTGCGCGTGTAGTAGAAGTATTCGAAATGCCCGAAGCGAACATGACTGGGCGCCAGGCGCAGGACCATGGCGCCGCGCTCCTGCTTCTCGCGCCACACCGGGGTGTCCGAGCCGATCACGCACAGCGCCCGGCTACTGGGAATGCCCAGGGCATGCAGGGCCTCGGAAGCAAGGAACTCGCGGATCGACGAGCGCAGCACCGCGCGGCCATCGCCCATGCGCGAGTAGGGCGTCTGGCCGGCGCCCTTCAGGTGCAGGTCCCAGTATTGGCCGGCTGCGTTGCGTACTTCCCCTAGCAGCAAGCCGCGACCATCTCCCAGCTGGGGGTTATAGGAGCCGAACTGGTGCCCGGAATAGATCATCGCCCGGGGTTCGGCCTCGGACCACAGCTTGTGCCCGCCGAACAGCTCGGCGAATACCGGGCTTTCGGCGACGGCGGGGTCCAGGTCCAGCAGGGCCATGGCTGCCGGGCTGGCCACCACCAGGCGCGGGTTGTCCAGGGGCTCGGGCAGCACATGGGTCGAGAAGGCGTCGCCCAGGCGGGCGAAGCGATTGTCGAAGGTCAGTTCGTCGAGGGCTTTCAACGGCCATCTCCCAGCAGAATGTCCGAGTATTCTGCTGGGCAAAGCCGTTCGCGTCGAGTTCGCCGGGCGTTAGGGTGCTGGCTTTTCCGGCGCTGGCGGGTCCTGGGGTTTCTCCGGGCCGATGGGCACCATCTTGTACTCCTGGCCTTGGAGGTTCTTGAGATAGACCTCCATCTGCCGGAACGAGATGTTGATGTGCTGCTTCTTGAACTCGCGGCTGATGAAGCGGTTGACCTCGTCGATCACCGGGTTGCGGTCGCCCAGTTCGCGCACGTGCATGCGCAGTTCGTGATCCAGGGTGCTCTCGCCGAAACTGAGGAAGTACACCTGGGGTTCCGGTTCCTTGAGTACCCGTGGGTTCTCCCGGGCGGCCTTGAGCAGCAGTTCCTTGACCAGGTCCAGGTCCGAACCGTAGTCGACGCCGAGTTTCAGGGTCACGCGGGTGATGGTGTCGGTCAGCGACCAGTTGATCAGTTGCCCGGTGATGAAGGTCTGGTTCGGGACGATGATGTCCTTGCGGTCGAAGTCGGTGATGGTGGTGGCGCGGATGCGGATCCGGCTCACGGTGCCCGACAGGTTGCCGATGGTGATGGTGTCGCCGATCCGCACCGGGCGCTCGAACAGGATGATGATGCCGGAAATGAAGTTGGCGAAGATCGCCTGCATGCCGAAACCCAGGCCTACCGATAGCGCGGCCACCAGCCATTGCAGCTTGTCCCAGCTGACGCCGAGAGTCGACAGGGTGGTGACGAAGCCGACCCCGGCGATGGCATAGGAGAGCAAGGTGGTGGTGGCGTAGGCACTGCCCTGGGCCAGGTTCAGCTTGGACAGCACCAATACTTCCAGCAGGCCCGGCAAGTTGCGCGCCAGGGCGAAGGTGATGCCGACGATGATCAGCGCGCCGAGCAAGTCGCCGATGCTGATGGGCACCATGCTCATGTTGGCGCCGGTGCCGCTGGTGTACTCGTAGAGGGTCACCCGGTCCAGGTAGGAGAACACCGAGATCAGGTCGGCCCAGACCCAGTACAGGGCCACCATGAAGCCACCCAGCAGGGCCAGGCGGATCAGGCGCAGGGACTGTTCGTTGACCTTCTCGATGTCCATGGTCGGCTCTTCGACCACCGCTTCGCCGCTTTCACCGGCCTCCTTGGCCGCCTGGCGCTTGCTCAAGGCGCGCTGGTAGGCCAGGCGCCGCGCCGCGACGGCCAGGCCGCGCACGAAGGTGGCCTCGACCACCAGCCACAGCATCAAGAGGTACAGGGTGTTGATCAGGCGATCGCTGAGCTTCAGGGCGGTGTAGTAGAAGCCGAAGCACACGGCGATGAACAAGGCGATCGGCAGCAGGGTGAACAGCAAGCCCACGGCCTTGCGGAACAGCGAGGCGTTCTCGTGGGTCGGGCTGCTGAGCAGCAGGCGACTGAGCAGCCAGGCCATCAGGGCATAGCAGGTCAGCACCACGGCGATGCCCAGTACATCCTCGGCCAGGGCCGCGGGTTGCAACTCGGCCACCGTGACCACCGCCACCAGGGCCAGGACCACCAGGCCCAGGCGGCGGATCCAGCCACGCAGGAACTCCACCTGGGGTTTCTCCCAGCGAAAGTGCAGTTCGGCCACGCCGCCGGGGGCCAGGATCCGATAGGCGGTGTAGAACACCAGCCAGGCCTGGGCGATCTGCAGCAGCGCTGCGCCCAGGGTGGCGTTCTGTCCCCGGGCATCGATCTGCAGGGCATAGCCGCACAGCGCCAGGCCCAGGGCCAGGGGCATCGCCAGCAGGACGTTGACCAGGATCGCCAGGGGCGTGTGCCACTGGCTATCACGTTTGAAGTGGCCGATATCCTTGTGCACCTTGCTCAGGCGCGCATACAGGCTCTTGCGTCGCCACAGCAGGGCGCCGATCAACAGTAGCAGGGGCAGGAACAGCAAGGGCTGCTGCACCAGCGCGTCGATCAGCTCGCTGAAGCTCGAGGCCCAGGGCAAGGTGGTGACCTGGTACTGCAAGCGATCGGGCACCTGGCGCAGCCATGCAGTGTCCAGTGGCTTGTTGCTGGGGATCCAGAACATCTGCTCGTCGAGGGTCGCCCGCAGGGTTTGGGTGGTGCTGAGCAGCTGCTTCTGGTTCAGCTGCAGGGTGATGGATTCATTGAGCAGCGCGCTCAACTCGCGGTTCAGGCGGTCCAGCAGGTCGACCCGGGTATTGGCCAGTTCCAGCAGGGTCTTGCGCAACTGCGGGGTGACCTGCTCGGGCGGCTGGTTCTTGAGCAGGTTGTCGACGTAGGCGGTGGGGCTGCTGAGCAGCTCGCGCTGCTGGCTGACCTCGAACTGGTAGAGGCGGATATCGGCGATATTGTTCGCCAGGTCGCGGTCGACCTTGAGCCGCGGCAGGGCCTGTTTCTGCTTGTAGAGGATCTTGGACAGCAACAGGCTGCCCTTGAGCACGCTGATCTGCTCGTCCAGCGCCGCGGCGACCTGGGTCACGTTGTCCAGTTGCTGCTTGGTCTGCAGGTTGCGCTGGGTCTGTTCGTTGAGTTGGTCGGTGAAGTGCAGCAGGTAGTCGGAGGCTTCGAGATTGATGGCGCTCTCGGTGGCCAACAGGCTGCTGCCGCCGGCTTTCTGCGCTTCGATGGACTGCTGGGTGACCGTCTCCTGGGACTGGGCCAGGCGCTTCTGGTTGATCAGGGTCTGCAGGTCCTGGGTTTCCTGTTCCAGGCGCGCGATCTTTTCCACCAGCAGGTCGTGCTGGCTGCTGCCCAGGTCTTGCAACTGGCTGTTGCCTGCCAGTTCCTGGCGACGCAGCGGGATCAAGGCATTGATCGCCGCGAGCTCGGCATTGAGCAGGTTGCGCTGGTCGCTGCTCAGCAGCTTGCCGTTGTCCTTGCCCGCCTTGAGGATGGTGTTGATCTGCAGGATTCGCGTCTGGCCGTTGCTGATCTCGGCCTGGGCCCGTTCGGGGCGGGTCTGGGCGCTGATGGTCAGGCTGTTGGCCTGGGCCAGGGCTTTTTGCAGTTCACCCTGGGCGGTGGTGCGCTCGGCCAGCAGTTGCTCCAGCTGCGTCACGCTCAGCGTGGCATAGCGCTGGGTCACCGGCACCACCTTGCTGGCCTTGAGGCGTGCCAGCTCGCGCTGGTTTTCCAGGGTCTGGCGTGGAGCGTTGGCCAACTGCTGCTTGAGCTCCGGCAGGCGCTGTTCGTAGTCCTGCAGGTTGGCCAGTTGGTTCAGGGTGTTCTGCAAGACGGTCTGCAGGGCCTTCTGATCGACTTCCGACAGCTTGCGCTCGGCGATCTTGTCCAGGCTTTGCTGGACCGCCTCGGCGCTGGGCGGATCGCCGCCCTGTGCGGCGCCGACAGAGAGACTCAGGCCCAGCAGGGCAATGGCGAAAATTTTACG
This sequence comes from Pseudomonas sp. CMR5c, assembly GCF_003850545.1. Classification (NCBI taxonomy): domain Bacteria; kingdom Pseudomonadati; phylum Pseudomonadota; class Gammaproteobacteria; order Pseudomonadales; family Pseudomonadaceae; genus Pseudomonas; species Pseudomonas sp. CMR5c. Next base: position 531,254 of record NZ_CP027705.1, read on the forward strand.
CAGGGTCGGCATAGGGATCGATCGAGCAAGCAAGTAGGAATAGGGGGAATGCGACGGCAAGAATCTGACGCGTTTCCGAGTTTAGAGGAAGAGTCCGGGGCCGGGGCGACTTCCTTCGGGGAATCTGACGCCGACTTTGCCGATCTTGTTCCCGTCCATCACCGCGACGGTCCAGGTGGTGTTGTTCCACTCCACCTGGTCGCCGACCACCGGTGCACCGCCGACCTTCTGGGCGATGAATGCCGCCAGCGGCATGTCCGCATCCTGGCCGTCGAGCTTGAGTCCGTAGAGCGCCGAGACCGCGCCCAGTTGGGCATCGCCTTCGAGGACGAAATCGCCGAAGAAGCGCAGGTCCAGGCCGCGTTCCGGGGCCTGGCTGAAGAGTTTGCCCAGGGCCGGGAGGTTGTGTTCATGGCCGATCACGCACAGCAGGTCGTCGGCCTCCAGCACCGTACTACCCGACGGGTGGAGCAACTGCTGACCGCGAAACAGGGCGGCGATGCGCGTGCCTTCGGGCATCTTCAATTCCCGCAGGGCCGCGCCGATGCACCACTTCTCCGCGCCCAGGCGGTAGACGAACAGTTCCCACTCGCTGGTGACATGGACTTCCAGGGCAGCACGGGAAATCGGCGCCGGCTCCGGCGGCACCGTGACCTTCAGCCACTTGGCCACCCACGGCAGGCTGGTGCCTTGCAGCAGCAGGGAGATCAGCACGATGAAGAACGCCAGGTTGAAGTACAGCTGGGCGTTGGGCAGGCCGGCCATCAGCGGGAACACCGCGAGAATGATCGGTACCGCGCCACGCAGCCCGACCCAGGAGATGAAGGCCTTTTCCCGGCCATGGAAGGCCCGGAATGGCAGCAGCCCCACCAGCACCGACAACGGCCGGGCGAACAGGATCATCCACAACGCCAGGCCCAGGGCCGGCAGGGCGATGGGCAGCAGGTCGTGGGGAGTGACCAGCAGCCCCAGCACCAGGAACATGCCGATCTGCGCCAGCCAGGCCATGCCGTCGAGCATGTGCAGGATGCCGTGGCGGCTGCGTACCGGGCGGTTGCCGATCACCAGGCCACACAGGTACACCGCGAGGAAACCGCTGCCATGCAGGGCGTTGGTCAGGGCGAACACCACCAGCCCGCCGGCGATCACCAGGATCGGGTACAGGCCATTGGCCAGGTGGATGCGGTTGACCAGTTGCAGCATCAGCCAGCCGCCGCCGAGGCCGATCACCGCGCCAATGCCGAATTCGCGGATCAGTTCCACCAGCAGGCTGAAGTGCAAGCCGGTATGGCCATTGGCGAGCATGTCGATCAGGGTGACGGTGAGGAACACCGCCATCGGATCGTTGCTGCCGGACTCGATCTCCAGGCTCGCGGTCACCCGCTCGTTGAGGCCCTTGCCTCCCAGTAGCGAGAACACCGCCGCGGCGTCGGTGGAACCGACGATGGCGCCGATCAGCAAGCCCTGGATCAGGTTGAGGTCGAACAGCCAGGCTGCGGCCATGCCGGTCAGCCCGGTGGTGATCAGCACTCCTACCGTGGCCAGTGACAGCGCCGGCCACAGGGCCACGCGAAAGCTCGCGACCCGGGTGCGCAAGCCGCCGTCCAGGAGGATCACTGCCAGGGCCAGGTTGCCCACCAGGTAGGCGGTCGGATAGTTGTCGAAGATGATCCCGCCGCCGTCGACGCCGGCGGTCATGCCCACGGCAAGGATGATCACCAGGATCGGGATGCCCAGGCGGGAAGAGAGGGAACTGACCAGGATGCTCGCACCTACCAGCAACGCGCCGATCAAGAACAGGCTGTTGATGGTCGTCGCATTCAAAGGCAGTACTCCAGAGCGGGAAAGGCGGGCGCGAACTGACCATGCAGTCTGCGTGCCATCGATTCTAACCTGCTGAAATGTGCCGCTGTCAAAAGCTTTTCATGGCAGCGACGCAGGCCCCGGCGGACGGTATCCGTCGGGGCTTTGGCCGGGTTTGCGAAGGCCTTCAGAGGTTGAAGCGGGCGACCATGCTGTTGAGGTCCACGGCCAGGCGCGACAGCTCGTTGCTGGCTGCACTGGTCTGGTTGGCGCCGGTGGCCGATTGCACCGACAAGTCGCGAATGTTCACCAGGTTGCGGTCCACTTCCCGGGCCACCTGGGCCTGCTCTTCGGCGGCGCTGGCGATCACCAGGTTGCGCTCGTTGATTTCGATGATCGCGCTGTTGATGGTGTCCAGGGACAGGCCGGCGCCCCGGGCGATGTTCAGGGTCGACTCGGCGCGCTCGGTGCTGTTGCGCATGGAGTCCACGGCCTGTTCGGTACCGTTCTGGATGCTGCCGATCATGCGTTCGATTTCGCTGGTGGACTGCTGGGTGCGATGAGCCAGGGCGCGGACCTCGTCGGCGACCACGGCAAAACCACGTCCGGCCTCGCCGGCACGGGCGGCCTCGATGGCGGCGTTGAGGGCCAGCAGGTTGGTCTGGTCGGCCAGGCCACGGATCACGTCCAGGACCTTGCCGATGTCGCGGGATTCGTTGGCCAGGTCGCCGATCAGGCTGGCGGTGTCTTGCACGTCGCCGCTCATGCGTTCGATGGCGGCCACGGTTTCCTGTACCAGGTCGCGGCCGTCGCCGGCCGAGGCGGTGGCGTTCTTCGAGGCTTCGGAAGTGCTGACGGCGTTGCGCGCCACCTCTTCCACGGCGCTGGTCATTTCGTTGACCGCGGTGGCGGCCTGCTCGATCTCGTTGTTCTGCTGGGTCAGGCCGCGAGCGCTTTCCTCGGTGACGCTGTTGAGTTCCTCGGCGGCGGAGGCCAGTTGGGTGGCGGAGCCGGAGATGCGCTGCAGGGTGTCGCGCAGTTTTTCCTGCATCTTGGCCATGGCCCGCAGCAAGCGGCCGGCTTCGTCGCTACCGTCGGCCTGGACCGGGCGGGTCAGGTTGCCCTCGGCGATTTCCTCGGCGGCTTCCAGGGCCTTGGCGATCGGCTGGGTGATGCTGCGGGTCAGCAGCCAGGCGAACAGCAAGGTCAGGCCAGTGGCCAGGAGCAGCAGGACCACCACCAGCTTGAACGCGGCCGAATACTGCTCGGCGGCCTGGCGGTTGGTGTCCACTGTCTGCTGGGTGTTGATCTCCATCAGGCGGTTGAGCACGGCGTTGATCGCCTCGGAGTTGTTCAGCAACTCGGAGTTGAGCAGGTTGCGCAACTCATCCACCTGGTTGTTGCGCGACAGGCTCTTCATCCGCTCTTCGATCTGCCGGTACTGGCCCAGCAGCTGGACGTACTGGTCATAGGCGGCTTTTTCCGCCGGGCCGGTGATGAGCTTTTCATAGGTGGCCTGGGCCGTGCGGATCTGCTGGTTGCGCATATCCAGCAGCTCCATGGTCTTTTGCTGGACATCCGGCTCGCGGTTCACCAGCAGGCGATAGGACAGCACCCGCAGGCGCAGGGTCAACTGGGTGAACTCGTCGAGGCTCTGGATGCTCGGCACGCTGCTCAGGGTGATGTCTTCGGCGGCGCCACGGATCTTGCTCATCTGGTTCAGGGCGAACACCCCGAGGATCAGCATCAAGCCGCCGATCATGGCAAAACCGAGGAAGGCCCGCGGAGCGATATTCATATTACGAAGGGACATGATAGGTACCAGGAAGAGCGCATCCATGCGGGGCTTGAGACTGATCTACCGTGACTTATCGGTCGTACGACTAAAGTCTTGAGTCCTGTCGTGGATTTCAGTCTCGCGCGGGTGTCGCGGATGGCTCTTGTGCTGGTCGTTCATTCCGGGCCCGGCCTGCAAACAGGGGTGGGGCCGAGGGCGTCGGATCAGAGGCGGAAGCGCGCCACCAGGCTGTTCAGGTCCACGGCCAGGCTGGCCAGTTCATTGCTGGCGGCGCTGGTCTGGTGGGCGCCGGTGGCCGACTGCACCGACAGATCACGGATGTTCACCAGGTTGCAATCCACTTCCCGGGCTACCTGGGCCTGCTCTTCGGCGGCGCTGGCGATCACCAGGTTGCGCTCGTTGATCTGGATGATCGCGCTGTTGATGGTGTCCAGGGACAGGCCGGCGCCCCGGGCGATGTTCAGGGTCGATTCGGCGCGCTCGGTGCTGTTGCGCATGGAGTCCACGGCCTGTTCGGTGCCGTTCTGGATGCTGCCGATCATGCGTTCGATTTCGCTGGTGGACTGTTGGGTACGGTGGGCCAGGGCGCGGACTTCGTCGGCGACCACGGCGAAGCCGCGTCCGGCCTCGCCGGCACGGGCGGCCTCGATGGCGGCGTTGAGGGCCAGCAGGTTGGTCTGGTCGGCCAGGCCACGGATCACGTCCAGGACCTTGCCGATATCCCGGGACTGATTGGCCAGGTCGCCGACCAGGCTGGCGGTGTCCTGTACGTCGCTGCTCATGCGTTCGATGGCGGCCACGGTTTCCTGCACCAGGTCGCGGCCGTCGCCGGCCGAAGCGGTGGCGTTCTTCGAGGCCTCGGAAGTGCTGACGGCATTGCGTGCCACTTCCTCCACGGCGCTGGTCATTTCGGTGACCGCGGTGGCGGCCTGTTCGATCTCGTTGTTCTGCTGGGTCAGGCCACGGGCGCTTTCCTCGGTGACGCTGTTGAGCTCCTCGGCCGCGGAGGCCAGTTGGGTGGCGGAGCCGGAGATGCGCTGCAGGGTGGTGCGCAGGTTCTCCTGCATCTTGGCCATGGCCCGCAGCAGGCGGCCAGCCTCATCGTTGCCATCGACCTGGACCGGGCGGGCCAGGTTGCCCTCGGCGATTTCCTCGGCAGCTTCCAGGGCCTTGGCGATCGGCTGGGTGATGCTACGGGTCAGCAACCAGGCGAACAGCAAGGTCAGGCCGCTGGCCAGCACCAGCAGTGCCACCACCAGGTCGAAGGCGTTGTGGTACTGCCTGGCCGCCTCCTCGGCGGCGGCGGTGGAGTAGCGGGTATTGATCTCCAGCAGGCGGTTGAGGGTGCTGTTGATCGCTTCGGCGCTGTCCATCAATTGCTCGTTGAGCAACGCTTGCATGGCCTCCAGCTGGCCGTTGCGCGACAGTTCGATCAACTGGCTCTCCAGTTGGCGGTGATGGGTCAGCGCCTTGATGTATTCGGCGTAGGCGGCACGCTCTTCGGGGAGGCTGATCAGGGCTTCGTAGCGCGGGCGGATATCGTCGATCTCCTGGTTGCGCTTGACGATGGTCTCCAGTGCCCTTTGCTGGGCCTCGGCGTCGCGATTGACCAGCAGGCGATAAGCATTGACCCGCAGGCGCAGGCTCAACTGGGTGAAGTCATCGACGCTCTTGATGCTGGGGAGGGTGTCTTGGGTGATCAGCTCGGTGGCCGCGTGGATCTTGCCCATCTGGTTCAGCGCAAAGACGCCGAGAAACAGCATCAGGCAGCCGATCAGGGCGAACCCGAGGAAGGCCCGCGGGGCGATGTTCATGGTGCGCAGGGACATTGTTTTCACCTGTATGAAGCGCGGTTGGCGCTTTGGGAAAATGGATGAGTACCTGGCTATCGCGTGGGGAAAATGCTTCTTGAATCGCCAAAAGCGGTTTCGGAAATTTCCACTGGCTTGTCCGATTTTTCGGGAAAAGTCCTGGTCTCCGACCGGGGGTCAGGAACCCCAGGGGAGAATGACAGTCTCTAGCAGCTCTCGCGGAAGGGTCATCGCCAGTAAAATCAAGGCTTTGCGCCTGGATAACCCTGGCATCCAGGGTGACTTTTCTTTATCGTACGCGCCCTTTGCAAAAAGCCCGGAAGATCAAAATGTTGGAAGCATCCCTCAGCCAATTGGAACAGCTGGTCAGTGACCTGGTGGTACAGAACCAGGAGCTGCTCGGCACTAACGAAGCCCTCAAGGCACAACTGGCCCAGGCCAGGGACGAGAACGAAAGCCTGCAGCTGAACCTGATGGAGCAGGAAGAGAAGCACGGCGCCACCGCTGCCCGCATCCAGGCCCTGGTTGAGCGCGTCACTGCGAGCCCGGCCAATCCATGAGACATCACAGCGATGGAGTGAGAGTGGTCTCGATCCTCGGCGAGGACTATTCGCTCAAGGCGCCGGCCGGACAGGAGCAGGTCCTGATGGATGCGGTGCAGATGCTCCAGGCCGCCCTGGCCGATACCAAGAAGAAGTTCCCGACCCTGATCGGCGAGCGTCTGCTGGTACTGGCGGCGATGAACCTGTGCTCGCAGCAGCTGGAGATGCAGAAGCGCCACGAGCAGGAGCTCGAGCGCTACCAGGAACAGGTGAGCGCCACGGTCGACGTGATCGCCAAGACCATCCAACAGAACTGATCCCGCTGAGCCGCCTCAGCCCGTTGCGGCTGGAGTCACGCAATGGCCCCGACGCGCTTGCCGGGGCCCGTGGCGCTCAGAACCACTCGTCGCGCATCGCCAGGCAGGTATCGTCCCGGGCCTCCAGGAGCTTCAGCTCATGCTCGCAGCCCGGCACTTCCCAGGTGAGGAAGTAACGCGCAGACTGCCGCTTGCCCAGATAGAAATCCCGATCCGCCGCATCTCCCCGGGCCAGGCCTTCCTCGGCGCGGATCGCCTGCTCCAGCCAGCGCCAGCCAATCACCGCATGGCCGAAGGCTTTCAGATAGAGCGCCGAGTTGGCCAGGGTCGCGGTGACCTTGCCAGTGGCCAGGTCGCCCAGTAGCCCCAGGGTCACGGTTTGCAGGCGCGCCACCAGTTGTTCCAGGGGCTGGCGCAGGGCGTCCAGGCTGGAGTGGGCCTGGGAGCGCCCGCAGGTCTCGATGATCAGGCGGATCAGGCGCTTGAGCCCCGCGCCGCCATTCTGTGCCAGCTTGCGCCCCAGCAAGTCCAGGGACTGGATGCCGTGGGTGCCCTCATGGATCGGGTTCAGGCGGTTGTCGCGATAGTACTGCTCCACCGGGTACTCGCGGGTGTAGCCATGGCCGCCGAGGATCTGGATCGCCAGTTCGTTGGCCTTGAGGCAGAACTCCGAAGGCCAGGACTTGACGATCGGGGTCAGCAGGTCCAGCAACTCGTGGGCCTGCTGGCGTCCGGCTTCATCGTCCAGGGTGGTGGTGTCGTCGAATAACCGGGCCGCGTACAGGCCCAGGTCGAATGCGCCTTCGACATAGGCCTTCTGGGTCAGCAGCATCCGGCGCACGTCGGCGTGCTGGATGATCGCCACCTGGGGCGCGCTCGGGTCCTTGCCATCTGGCAGGCGCCCTTGAGGGCGCTCGCGAGCGTACTCCAGGGAGTAGAGGTAGCCGGCATAGCCGAGCATCACCGCACCCATGCCGACGCCGATGCGCGCCTCGTTCATCATCTGGAACATGTAGGACAGGCCCGCATGGGGTTTGCCCACCAGATAGCCGACGCATTCGCCGTTATCGCCGAAGTTAAGCGCAGTCGAAGTGGTGCCGCGATAGCCCATCTTGTGGAACAGGCCGGCCAGCAGCACATCGTTGCGCTGGCCCAGCGAGCCGTCGGCGTTGACCAGGAACTTGGGCACGATGAACAGCGAGATGCCCTTCACTCCGGGGGGCGCATCCGGCAGCTTGGCCAGCACCATGTGCACGATGTTCTGCGCCAGCGAGTGGTCGCCACCGGAGATGAAGATCTTGTTGCCCTTGATCCGGTAGCTGCCGTCGCCGGCCGGTTCCGCGCGGGTGCGGATATCCGCCAGCGACGAGCCGGCGTGGGGCTCGGTCAGGGCCATGGTGCCGAAGAAGCGACCGTCGATCATCGGCTGCAGGAAGCGCTGTTTCTGCTCCTGGCTACCGAAGCTCTCGATCAGGTTGGCTGCGCCCATGGTCAGGAAGGGGTAGGCGGAGCTGCCGACGTTGGCCGCCTGGAAGTGGGCGAAGCAGGCCTGGGACAGCAGGGTTGGCAACTGCATGCCGCCGGCCTCGAAGTCGCGGGTGGCGTTGAGGAAGCCGGCCTCGAGAAAGGCGTCCACCGCCGGTTTCACCTCGGAGATCAATACCGCCTGGCCGTTTTCATAGCGCGGTTCGTGCTCGTCGCCCTTGCGGTTGTGCGGGGCGAAATACTTCTCGGCGATGCTGCGGGCGGTGCCCAGGGCGGCGTTGAAGGTTTCGCGATTGTGTTCGGCAAACCGTTCGCGTTGGGTCAGGCCCTCGGCATCGAGCACCTCATACAGTTCAAAAGCCAGATTGCGGGAACTGAGCAAGGTCTCGGACATGGCGGCTTACCTGTTGATTGAGGAAATGAGCCGAGTCTAGACCTGTGAATGAAGGTCGGATAGGAAGATTGATAGGCGTGATGAAGCGGGAGAAACCAAGCTACAAACCAGAGCCAGAAGCAAAAACGGCAAGCAAAGGCTGTTGCCCCTGCTTGCCGCTTGTAGCTTGCCGCTGCTCTTAACCGATGGTCATCAGGCTGGCGTTACCGCCGGCCGCAGCGGTGTTGACGCTCAGGGCGCGTTCGATCACCAGGCGTTCCAGGGCGATCGTCGTTTCGCCCTGGGACAGGCCCTGGACGCCGACGATGGCACCGGCGCGCTGGGCCACCTGCTGGCAGACGCCGCGCAACTGGTCGGAGTCGCCGTGGTGCAGGACCGCGTCGAACACGGCCTCATCCTTGGTCCAGTCGGCCACGCGCTTGATGCGTACCTGGATTTCCCGGGGCAGGCGGCCGAACAGAGCCTTGGACACGGCGTTTTCCGGCCAGACTGCCGAGCCGCCGACGGCCAGTACCGCCGCCAGTTGCGTCAGCAGGTCGCCTTCGATTTCCGCCAGGCACAGCACGTGCTCACGGGGCAGGATGGCGTAGCTGTTGCGCTCGCCGGTCGGGCCGGCCAACTGCCGGGTGATCCCGCTCTGCGACTGGCCGGCGAACTGTTTGCACAGGGCCGAGAGTTCCGCCAGCTTGGCGCTGTCGGCCCAGGCTTGCAGGGCCGACAGCGGCTTGAGCAGCGAATCGCGCAGGCGCAGGTCCGGGGCGCTGATGGCGTCGGCACGGACGAAGGACTGCTCGATGGCGTCCACCGGACGGGTCGACAGCAGGCGGTACAGGTACAGCGGGCCGCCGGCTTTCGGGCCGGTGCCCGACAGGCCTTCGCCACCGAATGGCTGCACGCCGACCACGGCACCGACGATGTTGCGGTTGACGTACATGTTGCCGGCGTTGACGTTGTCCACCACCTTGGCGATGGTCTCGTCGATCCGGGTATGCACGCCCAGGGTCAGGCCGTAGCCGGAAGCGTTGATCTGGGCGATCAACTGGTCGATGTCCTTGCGCTTGTAGCGCACTACGTGCAGCACCGGGCCGAAGATCTCGCGCTGCAGTTCGTCGAAGCTTTCCAGCTCGATCAGGGTCGGCATGACGAAGGTGCCGCGCTTGATTTCCTCGCCTTCGGCGATGGCCACCTGATACACGGTACGGCCTTTGTCGCGCATGCCCTGGATGTGTTTCTCGATCCCGGCCTTGGCTTCGGCGTCGATCACCGGGCCGATGTCCACGGCCAGGCGCTCGGGGTTGCCCAGGCGGCTTTCGGCCATGGCGCCCTTGAGCATTTCGATCACGCGGTCGGCGGAGTCTTCCTGCAGGCACAGTACGCGCAGGGCCGAGCAACGCTGGCCGGCACTGTCGAAGGCCGAGGACACCACGTCGATCACCACCTGCTCGGTCAGGGCCGAGGAGTCGACGATCATCGCGTTCTGGCCGCCGGTCTCGGCGATCAGCGGGATTGGCCGGCCCTGGTTGTCCAGGCGCCCGGCGATGTTGCGTTGCAGCAGGCGGGCGACTTCGGTGGAGCCGGTGAACATCACGCCCTTGACCCGCTCGTCGCCGACCAGGCCGGCACCGACGGTCTCGCCACGGCCTGGCAGCAGTTGCAGCACGCCTTCGGGAATGCCGGCTTCCAGCATCAGGCGCACGGCCTGGGCGGCTACCAGCGGGGTCTGCTCGGCAGGCTTGGCCAGTACCGGGTTGCCGGCGGCCAGGGCTGCGGCCACCTGGCCGGAGAAGATCGCCAGCGGGAAGTTCCACGGGCTGATGCACACCACCGGGCCCAGTGGACGGTGGGCGTCGTTGCTGAAATCGTTGCGGGCCTGCACCGCGTAGTAGCGCAGGAAGTCCACGGCTTCGCGCACTTCGGCGATGGCGTTGGCGAAGGTCTTGCCGGCCTCGCGGACTAGCAGGCCCATCAGCGGCTGGATTTCGCCTTCCATCAGGTCGGCGGCGCGTTCCAGGATCGCCGCGCGTTCGGCCGGCGGGGTCGCCTGCCAGATCGGTGCGGCGTTGAGGGCGCACTGGATGGCGTTGTCGACGTCGACAACGGTGGCCTCCTGGACATGGCCCACCACGTCGCGGTGGTCGGACGGGTTGAGTACCGGCGCCGGGGTTTCTTCGCTGGCCGGGCAGCCGAGCAGCGGCGCGGCTTTCCAGTCGTTATGGGCAGTGGCCAGCAGCGCGCAGGACAGCGATGCCAGGCGATGCTCGTTGGCCATGTCGATGCCGGCCGAGTTGGCGCGGTCGGTGCCGTACAGGTCGCGCGGCAGCGGGATGCGCGGGTGCGGCAGGCCGACACCGCCTTCCAGGGTGGCCATCTGTTCGATCTGGCTGACCGGGTCGGCCACCAGTTCCTGGATCGAGATCGACTGGTCGGCGATACGGTTGACGAACGAGGTGTTGGCGCCGTTTTCCAACAGGCGGCGAACCAGGTAGGCCAGCAGGGTCTCGTGGGTGCCCACCGGAGCGTAGACGCGGCATGGGCGGTTCAGCTTGCCGTCGGCGACCTTGCCCACCACTTGTTCGTACAGCGGCTCACCCATGCCGTGCAGGCACTGGAACTCGTACTGGCCGGGGTAGTAGTTCTGGCCGGCGATATGGTAGATCGCGGACAGGGTATGGGCGTTGTGCGTGGCGAATTGCGGGTAGATGACTTCCGGCACCGACAGCAGCTTGCGCGCGCAAGCGATGTAGGAGACGTCGGTGTAAACCTTGCGGGTGTAGACCGGGTAGCCTTCCAGGCCCTCGACCTGGGCGCGCTTGATCTCGCTGTCCCAGTAGGCGCCCTTCACCAGGCGGATCATCAGGCGGTGGCGGCTACGGCGCGCCAGGTCGATGACGTAGTCGATCACGTACGGGCAGCGCTTCTGGTAAGCCTGGATCACGAAGCCGATACCGTTCCAGCCGGCCAGTTGCGGCTCGAAGCACAGTCGCTCGAGCAGGTCCAGCGACAGCTCCAGGCGGTCGGCTTCCTCGGCGTCGATGTTCAGGCCGATGTCGTACTGCTTGGCCAGCAGGGTCAGGGACAGCAGGCGTGGGTACAGCTCTTCCATCACGCGCTCGTACTGGGCGCGGCTGTAGCGCGGGTGCAGGGCCGAGAGCTTGATCGAGATGCCCGGGCCTTCGTAGATGCCGCGACCGTGGGAGGCCTTGCCGATCGAGTGGATGGCCTGCTCGTAGGAAGCCAGGTATTTCTGCGCGTCGTGCTCGGTCAGTGCCGCTTCACCGAGCATGTCGTAGGAGTAGCGGAAGCCCTTGGCTTCGAACTTGCTGGCGTTGGCCAGGGCTTCGGCGATGGTTTCGCCGGTGACGAACTGCTCGCCCATCAAGCGCATGGCCATGTCCACACCCTTGCGGATCATCGGCTCGCCGCTCTTGCCGATGATGCGGCTCAGGGAAGAGGTCAGGCCCGCTTCGTTGTGGGTCGACACCAGCTTGCCGGTGAGCAGCAGGCCCCAGGTGGCGGCGTTGACGAACAGCGACGGGCTGTTGCCCAGGTGCGGCTGCCAGTTGCCGGTGCTGATCTTGTCGCGGATCAGCGCGTCGCGGGTGCCTTTGTCGGGGATGCGCAGCAGGGCTTCGGCCAGGCACATCAGCGCCACGCCTTCCTGGGACGACAGGGAGAACTCCTGCAACAGGCCCTGGACGATGCCGGCCCGGCCGCCGGCGCTCTTCTGGTTGCGCAGTTTTTCGGCGATGGAGGCGGCCAGCTTGTTCGCGGCCTCGGCGGTGGCGGCCGGCAGGCGCGCCTGCTCCAGCAGCATCGGCACCACTTCGGGTTCCGGCCGGCGATAGGCCGCGGTGATGGAGGCACGCAGTACCGATTGCGGCAGGATGCTCTCGGCGAATTCGAGGAAGCATTGGTGAGCATGGTCGGTGATCACGTCACCGGCGTCGTCGCCGTCGCGGGCGATGGCGTTGCTCAGCTCGGTCAGGGTTGCACCACCCTCGAGTTTCTCCAGGTAATTGAAGATCGCCTGCTTGATCAGCCAGTGCGGAGTCCGATCAATCGAGGCCGCGGCCGCCTTGAGACGTTCGCGGGTAGGGTCGTCGAGTTTGACCCCGAGGGTGGTGGTAGCCATATTTTTATCCTCATGTTTGCCACGCGAGTGTGGCATCAGCTGGCGGCAAGATTATCCGCGAGCCGAAATAGGTGCAACCGGGTGCAACCCATTTTTACCGGGAAAAAATCGCAGTTTGTCAGGAATAAAATTCCGCTACACAAAGTAGGGATTCGATCTGGTGCATTCGCTTCTGAAAAAGATTTTCCTTGCTCCAAAAAGGAGCAAAAACGTCACCAACCGCCGATTTATCGACAAGGTGCAACTGATTCACGTCAAATCGGTTGCACCTTGTTCATTTTGTTGCATAGGATTCGCGCCCAAGGTGCAACCGTCTTCGTGACTGGGGCATCGGCTGATGGCTTTCCTGGGGAAACATCAGTCATAAATGCGCGGCACGCTTGAACGTCTCCCAATCGTTATCGTTTGGCGGCGTGGGGCAGTGACCGCCGCACCATAAAAACAAAGCCAGGGCGTTACTCATGAGTGCAAGCAATCCAACCCTGATCACGTTCGTGATCTACATCGCGGCAATGGTGCTGATCGGCTTCATGGCCTATCGCTCCACCAACAACCTTTCCGACTACATTCTTGGTGGGCGCAGCCTGGGCAGCGTGGTGACCGCGCTTTCCGCCGGCGCTTCCGACATGAGTGGCTGGTTGCTGATGGGCCTGCCGGGCGCCATCTACATGTCCGGCCTGTCCGAGAGCTGGATCGCCATCGGCCTGATCGCCGGTGCCTACCTGAACTGGCTGTTCGTGGCCGGTCGCCTGCGGGTACAGACCGAGCACAACGGTGACGCACTGACCCTGCCGGACTACTTCTCCAGCCGCTTCGAAGACAAGAGCGGCCTGCTGCGGATCATCTCCGCGGTGGTGATCCTGGTGTTCTTCACCATCTACTGCGCTTCCGGCATCGTCGCTGGCGCCCGCCTGTTCGAAAGCACCTTCGGCATGTCCTACGAGACCGCGCTGTGGGCCGGTGCGGCGGCGACCATCGCCTACACCTTCGTCGGTGGCTTCCTGGCGGTGAGCTGGACCGATACCGTGCAAGCCACGCTGATGATCTTCGCCCTGATCCTCACGCCGATCATCGTGCTGCTGGCCACCGGTGGCGTCGATACCACCTTCCTGGCCATCGAGGCCAAGGATCCCACCAGCTTCGACATGCTCAAGAACACCACCTTCATCGGCATCATCTCGCTGATGGGCTGGGGCCTGGGCTACTTCGGCCAACCGCACATCCTGGCGCGCTTCATGGCCGCTGATTCGGTCAAGTCGATCGCCAACGCCCGTCGCATCTCCATGACCTGGATGATCCTGTGCCTGGGCGGCACCGTGGCCGTGGGCTTCTTCGGCATCGCCTACTTCTCGGCGCATCCTGACGTGGCCGGTCCTGTGACCGAGAACCCTGAGCGGGTGTTCATCGAACTGGCCAAGCTGCTGTTCAACCCATGGATCGCCGGTGTGCTGCTGTCGGCCATCCTGGCGGCGGTCATGAGTACCCTGAGCTGCCAGCTGCTGGTGTGCTCCAGCGCCCTGACCGAAGACTTCTACAAGGCTTTCCTGCGCAAGGGCGCGTCCCAGCTGGAACTGGTATGGGTCGGCCGGGCCATGGTGCTGGTGGTGGCGCTGGTCGCCATCGCCATGGCCGCCAACCCGGAGAACCGCGTACTGGGCCTGGTGAGCTATGCCTGGGCCGGTTTCGGCGCGGCCTTCGGTCCTGTGGTACTGATCTCGGTCCTGTGGAAAGGCATGACCCGCAACGGCGCACTGGCCGGTATCGTGGTCGGTGCCGTGACCGTGATCCTGTGGAAGCACTTCGCCCTGCTGGGCCTGTACGAAATCATCCCGGGCTTCATCTTCGCCAGCCTGGCCATCGTCCTGGTGAGCAAGCTGGGCGCTCCGAGTGCCGGTATGGTCCAGCGCTTCGAAGCCGCCGAGAAGGATTTCAAGCTCAATCACTGAGTGCTTGATCCGGCCCCTGTTTTTTCGGGGACACAATGAAAACGGCCCGCTGCGGTGACGCAGCGGGCCGTTTTTTTTCGCCTTCTGAAGCCGCAGCAGGCTGCTAGCGAGCGTAGAGAAGTGTGGCAGGGGTTCGCCTGGAGATCGCCATGCAAGGCCCTGCGGTTTTTTGCGTAACCTCGCCATGCCGCTGTCGGGCCGTGGCGGGCTTGGCTCAGTGCAGTTCAGCGTCGGGCTGGTTGAGGAAGATCAGCACGCCAAGGATCGCCATGTAGAACTTGAACGCCGCTTCCTGGCCGTTCCAGGTGGCGGACTGCCACATCATGAACCATTCCCCGCCCACCACCATGAAACCGAAGAACCAGACGCAGAAACCCAGGCAGAAGCCGGCAATGGCCCAATGCTTGGCGCGATTGAAGTCGCTGGCAGCGCCGTGCCGGGCGCGCCACAGGCGGGCACCGCCTAGCACCAGCAGCACGCCGGTCGCGGCTTCGCCGGCGATGATCAGCCAGTAGCCGGCATTCCACAGCAGCGGCTGGGTGATGGCCCGGCCAGTAGCGCTATTGCCCGCAAAGACGCTGTCCATGCTCAGCACGTGCTGGACGAAGGCGAAGTTGGAGCCGTAGTCGCTGATGTTGTTGTAGGCCACCAGCAGGGCGAAGGCGGCGACCGCGAGGGTCATGATGATCTTGGCGTAGCGCACGAGCATGTCAGGGTCCTTTGCTGGAGATGCGATCCTTGGGGGAGAGGGATCCAGGGAGGATGTAGCGAGGGCAGCTTAGTGACGGGGCGCGGGAGGAACAAGGGCCCCGCCGGTGCGGGCGGGGCCGGTTTGGATCAGGCTTGGCGCAGGGCCTGATCCAGGTCTTCGAGCAGGTCCTCGATGGCTTCGATACCCACCGAGAGGCGGATCATTTCCGGCTTGACCCCGGCCTTGGCCTGTTCCTGTTCGTTCATCTGCCGGTGGGTGGTGGAGGCCGGGTGGCAGGCCAGGGACTTGGCGTCGCCGATGTTCACCAGGCGCTTGAAGATCTGCAGCGCATCGTAGAAGCGCACGCCCGCCTCGTAGCCGCCCTTGAGGCCGAAGGAGAGGATCGCCGACGGCTTGCCCTGCATGTACTTGCGCGCCAGTTCGTGATGCGGATGGTCCTCCAGGCCCGCATAGCTGACCCAGGCCACCAGCGGGTGGGCCTTGAGGAACTGCGCCACCTTGAGGGCGTTGTCGGTGTGGCGCTCCATGCGCAGGGCCAGGGTCTCCAGGCCTTGCAGCAACAGGAAGGCATTCATGGGCGCCAGGGCCGCGCCGGTGTTGCGCAGCGGTACGGTGCGGGCCCGGGCGACGAAGGCCGCAGGGCCGAACTTCTCGGTGTAGACCACGCCGTGATAGGCCGGCTCGGGGGTATTGAGGCTGGCGAACTTCTGCGGGTGCTCGGTCCAGGGGAAGTTGCCGCTGTCGACGATCACTCCGCCCAGGGCGTTGCCATGGCCGCCGACGTACTTGGTCACCGAATGCACGACGATGTCGGCGCCGAACTGGATCGGCTTGCACAGGATCGGCGTGGCCACTGTGTTGTCCACCATCAGTGGCACGCCCCGGGCGTGGGCGACCTGGGCCAGGCCTTCGATATCGACGATGTTGCCCGCCGGGTTGCCGATGCTCTCGCAGTACACCGCCTTGGTGTTGTCGTCGATCAGTTCGGCGATGGCCTCGGGGGAGTCGTCGCGGGCGAAGCGCACTTCGACGCCGAAGCTGGGCAGCAGGTGGGCGAACAGGGTGTAGGTGCCACCGTACAGCTGCGGGGTGGAGACGATGTTGTCGCCGGCCTGGGTCAGGGTCTGGATGGCGTAGTGGATCGCGGCGCTACCGGCCGATACCGCCAGCGCCGCGACTCCGCCCTCCAGGGCGGCGATGCGCTGTTCCAGCACATCGTTGGTGGGGTTCATGATCCGGGTATAGATGTTGCCCGGCACATCGAGATTGAACAGGTCGGCACCGTGCTGGGCGTTGTCGAACTCGAAGGCGACGTTCTGGTAGATGGGCACGGCCACGGCCTTGGTGGCGGGGTCCGACTTGAATCCATGGTGCAGCGCAATCGTTGCGTCTTTCATAAATTCTCAACTCAGTAGCAGTCCATTAATGAGCACAGCCAGGCAGGGTCGTGCCCGTACAGCAGTCAGTGGTCCTTTGTGTCTGAGTCGCCAGCAACCGCTTGGTGTACCTGCCCCTTGGCCACGGGCAGGCGCGTCAGTGTCCATCAGGCGTGGCGGATCGGCAAGCTGGCGCGCCGCGCTGGGCAAATGCGATGGCCTGTCCTGACGCGGTCCATGGCACAGGGTAAACTTGCGCTCCTGCGCAGGAGCAACCATGAACTATCGTCACGCCTTCCATGCCGGCAATCACGCCGACGTCTTCAAACACCTGACCCTGACCCGCCTCATCGCCCTGATGTCGCGCAAGGAACAGCCGTTCGCCTATATCGACAGCCATGCCGGCATTGGCTTGTACGACCTCAAGGGCGACCAGGCGACACGCACCGGCGAGTACCTGGAAGGTATCGCCCGGCTGTGGGGCGCGGACGACCTGCCAGAGCTGACCGCCGACTACATGCGCGTGCTGCGCCGGCTGAACCCGGATGGCGAGCTGCGCTACTACCCCGGTTCCCCGGAGCTGGCCCGGCGCCTGATGCGCAACCAGGATCGGGCGCTGCTCAACGAGAAGCATCCCGAGGATGGCCTGCTGCTCAAGGACAACATGAAGGGCGATCGGCGGGTGGCGGTACACCTGGGCGAGGGTTGGCACGTGGCCCGGGCGCTGCTGCCGGTGGCGGAGAAGCGGGCGGTGATGTTGATCGACCCGCCGTTCGAGAAACTCGACGAGATGCAGCGTTGTGCCGCGTCGATGAAGGAGGCCATCGGTCGCATGCGCCAGACCGTGGCGGCCATCTGGTATCCGGTCAAGGACCAGCGCGCCCTGCGCCGTTTCTACCAGGACCTGGCCGGCACTGGTGCGCCGAAGCTGCTGCGGGTGGAATTGCTGGTGCATCCGCTGGATACGCCCAACAGCCTCAACGGTTCGGGCCTGGCCATCGCCAACCCGCCGTGGGGCCTGGAGGAGGAATTGCGCGAGCTGCTGCCCTGGCTGTCGCAAAAGCTCGGCCAGACCCAGGGCGGCTGGCAGATGGACTGGCTGATCGCGGAATAACCGCCACGAGCTGTAAGCGGCAAGCTACAAGCCGACGGCGCACCACTTGCCGCTTGTAGCTGCTTTAGATTGGGCAGGTCACCCCGGTACCGCCGATACCGCAATAACCTTCCGGGTTTTTCGCCAGGTACTGCTGGTGATAAGCCTCGGCGAAGTAGACGGTCGGCGCCTCTTCGATCTCGGTGGTGATGGTGCCCAGGCCTGCCTTGGTCAGCTCGGCCTGGAACACCTCCTTGCTGTGCAGCGCCTGCTGCAGCTGGGTCGGGTTGGTGGTGTAGATCACCGAGCGGTACTGGGTGCCGATATCGTTGCCCTGGCG
Organism: Pseudomonas sp. CMR5c; assembly: GCF_003850545.1. Taxonomy (NCBI): domain Bacteria; kingdom Pseudomonadati; phylum Pseudomonadota; class Gammaproteobacteria; order Pseudomonadales; family Pseudomonadaceae; genus Pseudomonas; species Pseudomonas sp. CMR5c. Next base: position 549,003 of record NZ_CP027705.1, read on the forward strand.
CATGCCCTGGGTCGGGTTGTGCAGTTCCCAGAACATCGCCAGCAGTTGCTGGTAGCTGACCTTCTCCGGCTCGTACACCACCAGTACCACTTCGGTATGTCCGGTCAGGCCCGAGCAGACTTCCTCATAGGTCGGGTTCGGGGTAAAGCCGCCGGCATAACCCACGCAGGTGCTGAACACGCCCTCGCGCTGCCAGAAGCGCCGTTCCGCGCCCCAGAAGCAACCCAGGCCGAAAATGGCGAAGTCCACGTTGCCGGGGAACGGGCCCAGCAGCGGATTGCCGTTGACGAAGTGCTCCTCCGGGACGGTCATTGGAGTTTCACGGCCAGGCAGAGCTTGTTCTTTGGTTGGGAGCACGTTTTTGTTCACCAGAATTTCCGAGCGCAAGACCATGTAGCAGTCCTCCAGTCAGTTGGATTGTCGTTATTCAGACCTGCAGTTTGCCCGAGTGTCGCGACGCTGTCAGGCGATTGGTCCGCGCGGATAGCGCTTGAGCCTGGCGATCAGCTCGGTGCCGGGAATCGGCCGGTCGAACAGGTAGCCCTGGCCGACGTCGCAGCGATGGCGGCGCAGGAAGGCCAGCTGCTCGGCGGTTTCGATACCTTCGGCGACCACCTTGATCTTCAGGTTGTGGGCCATGGCGATCACCGCCGAGGTGATCTCCATGTCGTCCTGGTTATCCGGGATGTCGTGGATGAAGCTGCGATCGATCTTGATGATATCGATGGGGAATTTCTTCAGGTAGCTCAGGGACGAATAACCGGTGCCGAAGTCGTCCATGGCCAGGGTCAGGCCGAGCTTTTTCAGCTGTTCGAGTTGCTGGTGGGTGTCGTCGGTGGCTTCCAGCAGCAGGCCTTCGGTCAGTTCCAGCTCCAGCAGCGAGGAGGGCAGTTGCTCCTCCTTGAGGATGCCGGCGATGGAGGCCACCAGGTCCGGGTCGGAGAACTGCTTGGGCGACAGGTTGATGGCCACGTGCAGGTTGCCCATGCCGGCGGCGGTCAGTTGCTTGCTCATGCGGCAGGCCTGGCGGGCGATCCACTTGCCGATGGGAATGATCAGCCCGGTCTCTTCCGCCACGCTGATGAACTGGTCCGGGCGGATCATGCCCTTCTCCGGGTGGTTCCATCGCAGCAGCGCCTCCATGCCCAGCAGCCGGCCGCTGCGCAGGCACAGCTTGGGCTGGTAGAACACGTCCAGTTCGTTCTGGGTCAGGGCCCGACGCAGGTTGTTCTCGACGAACAGCTTGTAGCTGGCCTCGGCGTTCAGGGCCTCGGTGAATACCTGCACCTGGTGCTTGCCGTTGGCCTTGGCCTTGTGCAGCGCCAGGCCGGCGTTGCGCATCAAGGTCTGTGGGTCGCGGCCGTGCAGCGGCGCGCTGGCCAGGCCCACGGAGCCGGTGACGCTGATCAACTGGTTGTCGACGAACATCGGCTTGTCCAGGGTCATCAGCAGCTGGCTGGCGATCTGCTGGCCGGCTTCCAGGTCGGTGTTGTCCAGCAGCACGGCGAACTCGTTGCTGGCGAAGCGCGCCAGGCTGCCGCTGGGGCTCAGGCTGTTGCGCAGGCGCCGGGCCAGGCTGATCAGCAGCTTGTCGCCGGTCTGGTGGCCGAGGCTGTCGTTGATCCGCTTGAAGTTGTCGATGTCCACCAGCAGCAGGCTGATCGGGGTATCGCTATCCCGGGCGAAGCGTTCGTCCAGGTTGCGGATGAATGCAGGGCGGTTGCCCAGGTTGGTCAGGTTGTCGGTGTAGGCCAGGCGCTCGATGCGCTGCTGGGCCAGCTTGGTCTGGGTGATGTCTTCGTAGATGCCGATGTAGTGGGTCAGCTCGCGGTTGTCGCCATAGACCTTGGAAATCGACAACTGGCCCCAGTAGGGCTCGAGGTTCTTGCGCCGGCTCTTGAACTCGCCCTGCCAGCTATTGCTCTTGGCCAGGCTGGAAGGGGCGTCGAACAGCAGTTCGCTGAGGTTCTCCAGGGCCGGTAATTCCGACAGGCGGTGACCGTGGACTTCCTCGGTGCTGTATTGGGTGATCGCCGTGAAGCTGGGGTTGACGTATTCCACCACGCCGTCGCAGTTGACCAGCAGGAAGGCGTTGGCGCTTTGTTCCACGGCCCGCTGGAAAAGGTGCAGGGCGCTGGTGGCGGCCCGGCGATTGTGGTTGTTGATGACCTGGGCGAACTGGTCGGCCAGCTCGCCGGCGAAGGCGATCTCGTCCGACTGCCAGGCGCGGGTGGTGCCGGTCTGTTCCAGGCACAGCACCCCGACCACCTGGCCGTCGATGCGGATGCTGGCATCGAGCATGGCGTTCACGTCCCGGGGGCGCAGGCTCTCGGCCATTTCCCGGGTACGTGGGTCGCGCATGGCGTTCTGGGCATCGATGGCGCGGCAGCTGTGCAGGGCTTCCATGTAGTCCGGGAAGCTGCTGGCGTCGATGGCGTCGGGCAGGTGGTACTCCTGGGTGGCGCGATGGTAGGCCGCGATCGGCTCCAGGCGCTGGCCCTCCAGGTTCCAGATGCTGGCGCAGTCGATCTGGTAGATGTCGCAGGCACTGCGGGTGATCAGCTCGGCGGCTTCCTTCAGGGAGTTGCCGCTGCTGTAGCGCTGGCGGGTCAGCAGCAGGATCAGGTCCTGCTGGGCCCGTACCCGCTCCAGGTGTTGCAGCTGTTCCTGCTGGGCCCGCTGGTTGAGTTCCAGGGCGATCTGCAGGCGGCTGTTCTGGGTTTCAAGGTCCAGGGTCGGTGCCGTTGGGCTATTGCCGAACAGGCCTTCGACCACCAGCAGGTAGCCACGCAGCAGGTGTCGGTTGTGCTGTTTGTAGGCTTCGCCCAGTTCCAGGATGCTCAGGGGACCTTGGACGGTGTGCAGGGTATAGCGGATCAGGTAATGGGGGGCGCTGGCCAGTTGCTGCTGGATGTTGTCATGCAGTTGATAGCGCGCTTCAGGCTCCATCAGGCTGGCGTAGGGCGAGCCGACCAGGGCGCAGAGCTCCACGGCGGGCAGGCCGAACTGGCGTTCGCAGTTGGGATCGAGAAACAGTAGCGCCCAGCTCGCTTCATTCAGCCGTTCGAAACGCAACATGCCGAGCCGCGAAGGCACAGGCAACTGCGTCACTACCTCGGCCACCATACGGCTGGCGGCATCGGGTTGGCTTTTCATGGGGAAACTCGCTTCGAAATTGCTGATCGCGCCGGGCTCACGCCCTCTTCACTGTTGCCTGCGGCAAGGTTGCATCATGGCGCATCGACTGACAAGAGAGATGAAGGCCAAGTGCTATAAACCTTTATATCGGCAGGTAAGGGGATTTCTGCAAAGTTACTTTGCGCCACTTGCATGGCTCGGTCCACAGCGGGATCCAGGTTGTTTTTCCGGAAAAAAAAGCCCCGCCAGATTGACGGGGTTGAGGTACGAGCGTGGCGCTCGAAAAAGGCTGCGGTGCCAGCCCTCCCATGACAGGAGGGCCGGCTCGCGAGTTACAGCAGGATGGTGCGGATGTCCGCCAGCAGGTCGCTCAGGCGCTTGGTGAAGCGCGCGGCGGCTGCGCCGTTGATCACACGGTGATCGTAGGACAGCGACAGCGGCAGCATCAGCTTCGGCTGGAAGGCCTTGCCGTCCCAGACCGGCTGGATGGTGGCCTTGGAAACACCGAGGATGGCCACTTCTGGCGCATTGACGATCGGCGTGAAGCCGGTGCCGCCAATGTGGCCGAGGCTGGAGATGGTGAAGCAAGCGCCTTGCATCTCGTCCGCGGAGAGTTTCTTGGTCCGGGCCTTTTCCGCCAGGGAAGCGGCTTCGGCCGCCAGTTGCAGCAGGCTCTTCTGGTCGACGTTCTTGATCACTGGTACCAGCAGGCCATCCGGGGTGTCCACGGCGAAGCCGATGTGCACGTACTTCTTGCGGATGATCGCCTTGCCGCTCGGAGCCAGCGAGCTGTTGAAGTCCGGCAGTTCCTTGAGCAGGTGGGCGCAGGACTTGAGCAGCAGCGGCAGGACGGTCAGCTTGACGCCGGCTTTCTCGGCCACGGCCTTCTGGGCAACGCGGAAGGCCTCCAGCTCGGTGATGTCGGCAGAGTCGAACTGGGTCACGTGCGGCACGTTCAGCCAGCTGCGGTGCAGGTTGGAAGCGCCGACCTGCATCAGGCGGGTCATGGCCACTTCTTCGACTTCACCGAACTTGCTGAAGTCCACGGCCGGGATCGGCGGGATGCCTGCGCCGCCGGTCGCGCCAGCGGCTGGCGCTTCCTTGGCCTTCTGCATCATGGCCTTGACGTAGACCTGCACGTCTTCCTTGAGGATCCGGCCATGGGGGCCACTGGCGCTCACGGCGTTCAGTTCGACGCCGAACTCGCGGGCCAGCTGGCGCACGGCCGGGCCGGCGTGCACCTTGGCACCTGGCTTGGCAGGCGCAGCTGCTGCGGCGACTGGTGCTGGAGCGGCTGGTGCGGCTTCGGCCTTGGCTGGCGCAGGGGCGGCAGCCGGGGCAGGCGCGGCAGGGGCCGGAGCGGCTGCAGGAGCGGCGCCCTTGACCTTGAGCTTGAGGATCAGGTCGCCGGTACCGACTTCGTCGTCCAGCTTGATCAATACGCTTTCCACGATGCCGGCGGCTGGCGATGGGATTTCCATGCTGGCCTTGTCGGATTCGAGGGTGATCAGCGACTGGTCGGCTTCGACGCTGTCGCCGGCCTTGACCATGACTTCGATGATCTTGGCCTTGCCGGCCGAGCCGATGTCCGGAACGTGGATATCCTGCACGCTGTCGGCCGCTGCTGGCGCAGGAGCGGCAGCCGGGGCAGGGGCAGCGGCTGCAGCGGGCGCAGGGGCCTGGGCTGGAGCGGCGGCAGGGGCCGCGGCACCGGCCACTTCCAGGTCCAGGATCAGGTCGCCGGTACCGACTTCATCGTTGAGCTTGACGCTGATGGCCTTGACCACGCCGGCGGCTGGCGATGGGATCTCCATGCTGGCCTTGTCGGATTCGAGGGTGATCAGCGACTGGTCGGCCTCGACACTGTCGCCGACCTTGACCTGGAGCTCGATGATCTGGGCCTTGCCCGAGGAGCCGATGTCCGGCACGTGCACCTGCTGTACCGAAGTACCGGCAGGGGCGGCGCTCGGCGCAGCGGCAGGCGCTGCCGGGGCCGGCGCGGCCTCGGCTTTCGGCGCTTCGGCGGCAGGCGCAGGGGCCGCAGCGGCGGCGCCCTCGACTTCCAGCTCCAGCAGTTCGTCGCCTTCTTTCAGGCGGTCGCCCAGCTTCACTTTCACGCTCTTGACCACGCCGGCACTCGGGGCAGGGATTTCCATGCTCGCCTTGTCCGACTCCAGGGTCAGGATGCTCTGGTCGGCTTCGATGCGATCGCCGACTTTCACCATCAGTTCGATTACTTCACCTTCACCGCTGCCGATGTCAGGTACGCGAATGAGTTCGCTCACAGAAAGTCTCCTCAGCAGTCCAGTGGGTTGCGTTTTTCCGGGTCGATACCGAACTTGGCGATGGCCTCGGCCACGACCTTGGGTTCGATGTCGCCACGGTCAGCCAGGGCTTCCAGGGCTGCCAGCACGACGAAGTGACGGTCGACTTCGAAGAAGTGACGCAGTTTCTTGCGGCTGTCGCTGCGGCCGAAACCATCGGTGCCCAGGACCTTGAATTCCTTGGATGGGACCCACTGGCGGATTTGTTCGGCGAACAGCTTCATGTAGTCGGTGGAGGCGATGACCGGCCCCTTGCGGCCGTTCAGGCACTCTTCGACGTAGCTCTGCTGTGGCTTCTGGCCCGGGTGCAGGCGGTTGCTGCGTTCCACGGCCAGGCCGTTGCGGCGCAGTTCGTTGAAGCTGGTCACGCTCCACACGTCGGCGGCGACGTTGAATTCGTCACGCAGGATCTTCGCCGCTTCGCGGACTTCGCGCAGGATGGTGCCGGAGCCCATCAGCTGTACGTGGTGCGCGGCATCGCGGGTGTCTTCCTCAAGCAGGTACATGCCCTTGATGATGCCTTCCTCGACACCTTCGGGCATGGCTGGCTGCTGGTACGACTCGTTCATCACGGTGATGTAGTAGAAGACGTCCTGCTGCTCTTCGGTCATCTTCTTCATGCCGTCCTGGATGATCACCGCCAGCTCGTAGCCGTAGGTCGGATCGTAGGTGCGGCAGTTCGGGATGGTGCCGGCCAGCATGTGGCTGTGGCCGTCTTCGTGCTGCAGGCCTTCACCGTTGAGGGTGGTACGGCCGGCGGTGCCGCCGATCAGGAAACCACGGGTACGGCTGTCGCCAGCGGCCCAGGCCAGGTCGCCGATCCGCTGGAAACCGAACATCGAGTAGAAGATGTAGAACGGCAGCATCGGCTGGTTGTGGCTGGAATACGAAGTGCCGGCAGCGATGAAGGAGCTCATGGCGCCCGCTTCATTGATGCCTTCCTCGAGGATCTGGCCCTTCTTGTCTTCCTTGTAGAACATCACCTGGTCTTTATCGACTGGCTCGTAGAGTTGGCCGACCGAGGAGTAGATGCCCAACTGGCGGAACATGCCTTCCATACCGAAGGTACGGGCTTCGTCCGGGATGATCGGCACGATGCGCGGGCCGATTTCCTTGTCCTTGACCAGCTGCGCCAGGATGCGCACGAAGGCCATGGTGGTGGAGATTTCGCGGTCGCCGGAACCATCGAGGATCGCCTTGAGGGTATCCAGTGGTGGCGTCGGCACGCTGAAGCTCATGGCGCGGCGCTGCGGCACGAAGCCACCCAGCGCGGTGCGGCGCTCGCTCAGGTAGCGGGCTTCGGCGCTGCCGGTCTCCGGCTTGAAGAACGGCAGGTGTTCCAGGTCTTCGTCCTTGACCGGGATGTCGAAGCGGTCGCGGAACAGCTTCAGGCTCTCGACGTCGACCTTCTTGGTGTTGTGCGCGGTGTTCTTCGCTTCGCCGGCGCCGGTGCCATAGCCCTTGATGGTCTTGGCCAGGATGACGGTCGGCTGCTCTTTGTGGTTGACCGCCTGGTGGTAGGCCGCATAGACCTTGTACGGGTCGTGGCCACCGCGGTTGAGTTTCCAGATCTCGTCGTCGGACAGATCGGCAACCATCGCCTTGAGTTCAGGGGTGTTGAAGAAGTGCTCACGGACGAACGCGCCGTCCTTGGCCTTGTAATTCTGGTACTCGCCGTCGATGACTTCGTCCATGCGGCGTTGCAGGATGCCGTCGACGTCCTTGGCCAGCAGTGGGTCCCAGAAACGGCCCCAGATGACCTTGGTGACATTCCACTGGGCACCACGGAACACGCCTTCGAGTTCCTGGATGATCTTGCCGTTGCCGCGAACCGGGCCGTCGAGGCGCTGCAGGTTGCAGTTGATGACGAAGATCAGGTTGTCCAGCTTCTCGCGGCCGGCCAGGGAAATGGCGCCCAGGGCTTCCGGCTCGTCGCACTCGCCGTCGCCCAGGAAGCACCAGACCTTCTGCTTGCCGGCAGGGATGAAGCCACGGGCTTCCAGGTACTTCATGAAGCGTGCCTGGTAGATCGCCTGGATCGGGCCCAGGCCCATGGAAACGGTCGGGAACTGCCAGAAGTCAGGCATCAGCCATGGGTGTGGATAGGACGACAGTCCCTTGCCATCCACTTCCTGGCGGAAGTTGTTCATCTGTTCTTCGCTGATGCGGCCTTCCATGAAGGCGCGAGCGTAGACGCCAGGGGAGGTGTGGCCCTGGAAGTAGATCAGGTCGCCGCCGTGCTCGTCGGTCGGGGCCTGGAAGAAGTAGTTGAAGCCGATGTCGTACAGGGTGGCGCTGGAGGCGAAGCTGGAGATGTGACCGCCCAGGTCGGAATCCCTCAGGTTCGTGCGCATCACCATGGCCATCGCGTTCCAGCGCACCAGCGAGCGAATGCGGCGTTCCATGAACAGGTCGCCAGGCATGCGTGCTTCGTGGGTGACGGGAATAGTGTTGCGATAGGGAGTGGTGATGGCGTAGGGCAGTTGCGAGCCGCTGCGGGTCGCGAGTTCACCCATGCGGGTCATCAGGTAGTGAGCACGGTCTTCGCCTTCTTTGTCGAGAACCGATTCCAGGGCGTCCAGCCATTCCTGGGTTTCGACGGGATCGAGGTCTTGCATGGCTTGCTCCAGGGCGGAAAGGCTTCCAGAATCGGTTGCCTGAGTTTGCGACTGGCCTTGTGGGCAGACGTTATGAATTCTTGGATTGCCGGAGGTTGCTCCAGCGATGTGTAGTTTTACTACAAATCATCGGCCGTTTCAGCCTTTCGAATGTATAGACGAGTAGTAAAACTACAGAAGAGTGGCTCGTGGCCTCCTGCTGTGTTGTGAGAATAATCGTTACTCTTGGTCAATGAATGACGCGGATAGATGGTGGGTTGATGCTGGCTGCTAAAAAAAATCTATTTTCAGCTATTTATAACTTTTGTTCGACAGTCCGCCGCTGCTTGTCCTCTACCTCTCCCTCAGCCTGCACGTTCCACGCCCATCAAGGATAGCCCATGAGCCTGCCCCCGCTTGCCCAAGTCCCCGCGATTCTCCTGCCACTGGTCAGCCGTGCGGAGCAATCATTTCGCAGTGCGGTGGCCGCCCTGGAAAATGACCCCGCAGTGGCGCACTGGAGCACCGAGCGTTGGGGGGAGTTCGCCCGGGTTTGTGCTGCCAGCGACTTCGTTATCGATCAGAGCCTGCGTGATCCTTCGATGCTGCTGGAACTGGTCCGTTCCGGCGAGCTGGATCGCGGTTTCGCCCCGGGCGAGCTGTGTGCGCAGATCGCCGCGGCGGTGCAGGCGGCCGAGACCGAAGATCAACTGGGGCGAGTGCTGCGTCGCCAGCGTACCCGGCAGCAGGTGCGGATCATCTGGCGCGACCTGACTCGCCAGGCGGACCTGGTGCAGACCTGCCGCGACCTTTCCGACCTGGCCGATGCCTGCATCGACCAGGCCTACCAATGGTTGTACCTGCGCCATTGCCAACAGTTCGGCGTGCCCACCGGCCACCGCAGCGGCGAGCCGCAGCAGATGGTCATCCTGGGCATGGGCAAGCTGGGGGCCGTGGAGCTCAACCTGTCGTCGGACATCGACCTGATCTTCGCCTACCCCGAAGGCGGCGAGACCGTCGGGGCCAAGCGGGGGTTGGACAACCAGGAGTTCTTCATCCGCCTGGGGCAGCGCCTGATCAAGGCCCTGGACCCGATGACCGTCGACGGCTTCGTGTTTCGCGTCGATATGCGCCTGCGTCCCTATGGCTCCTCGGGGGCCCTGGTTCTGAGCTTCAATGCCCTGGAGCAGTACTACCAGGACCAGGGGCGCGACTGGGAGCGCTACGCGATGATCAAGGCACGGGTGGTGGCCGGCGACCAGGCATCCGGCGCCCAATTGCTGGAATTGCTGCGGCCCTTCGTCTATCGCCGTTACCTGGACTTCTCCGCCATCGAGGCGCTGCGCACCATGAAGCAGCTGATCCAGCAGGAAGTGCGGCGCAAGGGCATGGCCGACAACATCAAGCTGGGCTCGGGCGGTATCCGTGAAGTGGAGTTCATCGCCCAGGCCTTCCAGCTGATCCATGGCGGTCGCGACCTGAGCTTGCAGCAGCGTCCTCTATTAAAGGTACTGGGAACCCTGGAAGGGCAGGGCTACCTGCCGCCGGCGGTGGTCAGCGAGTTGCGCGAGGGTTATGAATTCCTGCGCTACACCGAGCATGCGATCCAGGCCATCGCCGACCGCCAGACCCAGATGCTGCCGGACAATCCCCAGGACCAGGCGCGGATCGCCTTCATGCTGGGGTTCGCCGACTGGGAGGCCTTCCATGAACGGCTGATGCATTGGCGGGCCCGGGTGGAATGGCACTTCCGCCAGGTGATCGCCGATCCCGATGAGGACGAAGGGGCCCAGAGCGAGGTCGTCGTGGGTGGCGAGTGGTTGCCGTTGTGGGAAGAAGCCCAGGATGAAGAGGCAGCTTGCCGCCAGTTGCAGGAAGGTGGTTTCGTCGATGCGCCCAAGGCCTTGCGGGCCCTGGCCAGCCTGCGCAGCAGTCCGCAGTTGCGAGCCATGCAGCGCCTGGGGCGTGAACGGCTGGATGCCTTCATTCCACGCCTGCTGGCCCAGGCGGTGGAGCATGCCAGTCCGGACCTGGTGCTGGAACGGGTGCTGCCCCTGGTGGAAGCGGTGGCTCGGCGTTCGGCCTACCTGGTATTGCTCACCGAGAACCCCGGGGCGTTGCGCCGCCTGCTGACCTTGTGCGCGGCCAGCCCATGGATTGCCGAGCAGATCACTCGCTTCCCGCTGTTGCTGGATGAGTTGCTCAACGAAGGTCGACTGTTCAAGCCGCCCCTGGCGCCGGAGCTGGCGGCCGAGTTGCGTGAGCGCCTGACGCGGATTCCCGAGGACGACCTGGAACAGCAGATGGAGGCCTTGCGCCATTTCAAGCTGGCCCATCGCCTGCGAGTGGCAGCGTCGGAGATCGCCGGCAGCCTGCCCTTGATGAAGGTCAGCGACTACCTGACCTGGTTGGCCGAGGCGATCCTCGAGCAGGTGCTGGCCCTGGCCTGGCGCCAGACCGTGGCCCGCCATGGTGCGCCGCTGCGTACCGACGGCACCCTGTGCGATCCGGGGTTCATTATCGTCGGCTATGGCAAGGTCGGCGGTATCGAACTGGGCCACGGGTCCGACCTGGACCTGGTGTTCATCCATGATGGCGACCCCCAGGCCGAGACCGATGGGCCCAAGCCCATCGATGGCGCGCAATTCTTCACCCGGCTCGGCCAGCGCATCATCCACCTGTTGACCACCCAGACCAACTCCGGCCAGCTCTATGAGGTGGACATGCGCCTGCGGCCATCCGGCGCTTCGGGCCTGCTGGTCAGTTCCCTGGGGGCCTTCGGCCGTTACCAGGAGAACGAGGCCTGGACCTGGGAGCATCAGGCGCTGGTGCGGGCCCGGGTGCTGGTGGGCAGCCAGGATGTCGGCCAGGCTTTCGAAAAGGTCCGGGCCGCGGTGTTGGGCAAGCATCGCGACCTGGCCAAGCTGCGCCAGGAGGTCAGCGAAATGCGCGCCAAGATGCGCGACAACCTGGGTAGTCGCCTGACCGCCGCCGGTACGGCCGCCAATGCCTTCGAAGCCACGGTGCCCTTCGACCTCAAGCAGGACGCCGGAGGTATCGTCGATATCGAATTTATGGTGCAATACGCGGCCCTGGCGTGGTCCGAAGAGCACCCGTCATTGCTGCGCTATACCGATAACATCCGCATCCTGGAAGGCCTGGAGGAAGTCGGGCTGATGTCGGCGAGCGATGCCAGCCTGCTGCGCGAGGTCTACAAGGCCTACCGTTCCGCCGCTCATCGACAGGCGTTGCAGAATGAGGCCGGGATCATCACTGGTGATCAATTCGTGACCGAGCGGCGGGAAGTGTTGCGGATTTGGCGCGAGCTGGGGCTAAGCTAGGCGGCCTGACAGGGGCCGTCATGTACTCGGCGGGCCTTGCGGCTCGCCAAAACTGAACCGGCGGCTGAGGCCGCGGTGCTGGATTCTCGAGGCGGGGAGGCGTATGCCTCCCCGGCTCGTTTATGGAAACCACATGAATATTCTGATCGTTGGGCCCAGTTGGGTCGGTGACATGGTGATGGCGCAGACACTCTTCGAGTGCCTGAAGCAGCGCCATCCTCAATGCGAGATCGACGTGCTGGCCCCCGAATGGAGCCGGCCGATCCTCGAGCGCATGCCCCAAGTGCGCCGGGCCCTGAGTTTCCCCCTGGGCCACGGGGCCCTGGAACTGGCGACCCGGCGCGGCATCGGCAAGTCCCTGGCCGGCCAGTACGATCAGGCCATCCTGCTGCCCAATTCGCTGAAGTCGGCACTGGTGCCGTTCTTCGCCGGCATTCCCAAGCGTACCGGCTGGCGTGGCGAGTTCCGCTACGGCCTGCTCAACGATGTGCGCAAGCTCGATAAAGAGCGCTATCCGTTGATGATCGAGCGCTTCATGGCCCTGGCCTACGAGCCTGGCGCCGACTTGCCTGCGCCCTATCCGCGGCCCAGCCTGCAGATCGATCCGCAGAGCCGTGACGCGGCCCTGGCCAAGTTCGGCCTGGCCCTGGACCGTCCGGTCCTGGCGCTGTGTCCGGGAGCTGAGTTCGGCGAGGCCAAGCGCTGGCCGTCGGAACACTACGCCCAGGTGGCCGAGGCCAGGATCCGTGACGGTTGGCAGGTCTGGCTGTTCGGCTCGAAGAACGATCACGCCGTGGGCGAAGAAATCCGCAGCCGGCTGATTCCCGGCCTGCGCGAGGAGTCGGTCAACCTCAGTGGCGAGACCTCCCTGGCCGAGGCCATCGACCTGCTGTCCTGTGCCGATTCCGTGGTGTCCAACGACTCCGGGCTGATGCACGTGGCCGCCGCGCTGAACCGCCCGCTGGTGGCGGTGTACGGCTCCACCTCGCCGGGTTTCACCCCGCCCCTGGCCGATCAGGTCGAAGTGGTGCGCCTGGGTATCGAATGCAGCCCGTGCTTTGACCGCACCTGCCGCTTCGGCCATTACAACTGCCTGCGCCAGCTGATGCCGCAGTCGGTGAACGAGGCCCTGCAGCGGTTGCAGGGCACTGCGGTCGAGGTTCGATAAGTTGCGGGTACTGTTGATCAAGACCTCTTCCCTGGGTGACGTGATTCACGCCTTGCCGGCCGTCACCGATGCCGCGCGGGCGATCCCGGGGATCAAGTTCGACTGGGTGGTGGAAGAGGGTTTCGCCGAAATTCCCACCTGGCACCCGGCTGTGGGCAAGGTGATCCCGGTGGCGATCCGCCGCTGGCGCAAGAATATCTGGCAGACCATCAAGAGCGGCGAGTGGCGGCGCTTCAAGCAGAGCGTGCGCTCGACCAAGTACGACCTGGTGATCGATGCCCAGGGTCTGCTCAAGAGCGCCTGGCTGACCCGCTACGTGCGTGCGCCAGTGGCCGGGTTGGACAAGGAGTCGGCCCGCGAACCGCTGGCTTCGCGCTTCTATTCCCGGCGCCTGGCGGTGGCACGTGGACAGCATGCCGTGGAGCGGGTGCGCCAGCTGTTCGCCTTGGCCCTGGGTTATGACCTGCCCCAGGGGATGGGCGACTACGGCCTGGATGCCGAAAAGCTGGTGGAACTGCCACGCAAGAATCCTTTCGTGCTGTTCCTGCATGGCACCACCTGGGACACCAAGCATTGGCCCGAGGCTTACTGGCGCGAGCTGGCCGAGCGCATGGGCATGCTCGGGGTCGAGGTCAAGTTGCCCTGGGGCAATGCCGCCGAGAAGGCCCGGGCCGAGCGTATCGCCAGCGGCCTGAAGAACGCCACGGTACTGCCCAAGCTGAACCTGGCCGGCGTGGCCCGGGTGCTGGTCGACGCCCAGGCCTGCGTCGCCGTGGATACCGGGCTGGGGCACCTTGCCGCCGCCCTGGATGTGCCCACCATCTCGCTGTTCGGCCCGACCAATCCGGGGCTGACCGGTGCCTATGGCCGGGTGCAGATCCACCTGGGGAGCAACTTCCCCTGCGCCCCGTGCCTGCAGAAGCAGTGCACCTACCAGCCGACTGCCGTGGACCGGCAGCGGTTCGATCTCAAGCGCGAGTGGCCCCTGTGCTTTACCCGCCTCAACCCCGAGCGTGTCGCCAGCCGGCTGAGCGCCTTGTTACTGGCTGAGGAGCCACGCTGATGCAATTGGCTTTTGTCCTTTATAAGTATTTTCCCTTTGGTGGCCTGCAGCGCGATTTCATGCGCATTGCCCTGGAGTGCCAGCGGCGCGGCCACCAGATTCGCGTCTACACCCTGATCTGGGAAGGTGACGTACCCCCTGGCTTCGAAGTGCTGGTGGCGCCGGTCAAGGCGCTGTTCAACCATCATCGCAACGAAAAACTCAGTGCCTGGATGGCGGCCGACCTGGCCAGGCGTCCGGTGGACCGGCTGGTGGGCTTCAACAAGATGCCCGGGCTGGATGTCTACTACGCGGCCGATGGCTGCTTCGAGGACAAGGCGCAGAACCTGCGGCACTCCCTGTACCGGCGCTGGGGTCGCTACCGGCATTTCGCCGAGTATGAGCGGGCGGTGTTCGCCAAGGATGCCAAGACCGAGATCCTGATGATCTCCGAAGTCCAGCAACCGCTGTTCATCAAGCATTACGACACCCCGCTGTCGCGTTTCCACCTGCTGCCACCCGGCATTGCCCAGGACCGTCGGGCACCGGCCAACGCGGCGGAGATCCGTGCCGGGTTCCGCCGCGAGTTCGACCTCAAGGACGATGACCTGCTGCTGGTGCAGATCGGTTCCGGGTTCAAGACCAAGGGTGTGGATCGCAGCCTCAAGGCCTTGGCGGCCTTGCCTGCGGCGCTGAAGAAGCGCACACGGCTATTTGTAATCGGCCAGGACGACCCCAAGGTATTCCAGGTGCAGAGCGCCGCCCTGGGGTTGAGTGACCAGGTGCAGTTCATGAAAGGGCGCAGCGATATCCCGCGCTTCCTGTTGGGCGCCGACCTGCTGATCCATCCGGCCTACAACGAAAATACCGGGACCGTGCTGCTGGAGGCCCTGGTAGCCGGCCTGCCGGTACTGGTCAGCGCGGTTTGTGGTTATGCCCACTACATCGCCGAGGCCGAAAGCGGCCTGGTGCTGGATGAACCGCTGGAGCAGGCGCAGCTCAACCAATACCTCACCACCATGTTGACCGACGATGCTGCACGCGCGACCTGGAGCCGAAATGGCCTGGCGTTCGCCGAGACGGCCGACCTCTACAGCATGCCGCAGCACGCTGCGGATGTGATTCTGGCGGAGCAAGACCGATGAAGTTGATGCTTGCCGAGCCCTTCAAGAGCCTCTGGGCTGGACGCGATGCGTTCACCGCCGTCGAGGAGCTCAAGGGCCAGGTCTATCGCGAGCTGGAGGCGCGCCGTACCTTGCGTACGGAAGTCGCCGGCCGTGGGTATTTCGTGAAGATCCACCGGGGGATCGGCTGGGGCGAGATCGCCAAGAACCTGGTGACCGCCAAGCTGCCGGTGCTGGGCGCCGGTCAGGAATGGCTGGCCCTGGAGCGCCTGCACCAGGCCGGCGTGCCCACCATGACCGCCGTGGCCTATGGTGAGCGTGGTGCCAACCCGGCGAACCAGCATTCGTTCATCGTCACCGAGGAGCTGGCGCCGACCATCAGCCTCGAGGACTTCAGTGTCGATTGGGTCAAGCAGCCGCCGGCGCCTGCGCTCAAGCGGGCGCTGATCGCCGAGGTGGCGCGCATGACCGGCACCATGCATCGCGCCGGGGTCAACCATCGCGACTGCTATATCTGCCACTTCCTGCTGCACACCGACCGGCCGATCACTCCGGGGACATTGAAGTTGTCGCTGATCGACCTGCACCGGGCCCAGACCCGCGCGAAGATCACCCAGCGCTGGCGTAACAAGGACCTGGCGGCCCTGTACTTCTCGGCCCTGGATATCGGCCTGACGCGCCGCGACAAGCTGCGCTTCCTCACGGGTTACTTCCAGCAACCGCTGCGGCGGATCCTCGCCGAGGAAGCGCCGCTGCTGGCCTGGCTCGAGGGCAAGGCCGAAAAACTCTACGCACGCAAGCAAAGGTACGGAGATGCGCTCTGATGGCTAGCTGGAACCTGGACCCTGCCTACCAGGCATTGGCACAAGATTTCGGCAGCCTGGAGGCGGTGTTCACCCTTGAGGGCGAACATCTGACCCGCGACCCGCTGTCCGATGTCGTGCGTGTCGAGCGTGATGGGGTCAACTATTACGTCAAGCGCTATACCGGTGCCGGCAAGAACCTGCGGCGCTACCTGGGCAAGCCCCGGGTCAAGTTCGAATGGCAGAACCTCAAGCGTTTCGCCAAGTGGGGCATTCCCACTGCCGAAGTGGTGGCCTGGGGCCTGGAGCGACGCTGCCTGGCCTATTCCAGGGGCGCGATGATCACCCGCGAGCTGCCGCGCACCGAAGACTTGTCGGTGCTGGCCGAGCGCAACGATCCCAAGCTCAAGGACCGGCGCTGGGTCGACGGGATCAGCCGCCAGCTGGCCGCCTATACCCGGATCATGCATGACCATCGCTTCACCCATAACGATTTGAAATGGCGCAACCTGCTGGTCGATGACCAGGACCGCCTGTACCTGATCGACTGTCCGAACGGCGATTTCTGGCGTGGGTTCTGGCTCAAGTACCGGATCACCAAGGACCTGGCCTGCCTGGACAAGGTGGCCAAGTACCATCTTTCCGCCACCCAGCGCTTGCGCTTCTACCTGCAGTATCGCCAGCGCGATCGCTTGAGTGCCTCCGACAAGGAGCGCATTCGCCACGTGGTGAGATTTTTCGAGGGACGTGAATGACTGATTTCCTGGCGTCCGAGGAGCGTGCGCTGCTGGAGCGCAACGGCCTTGGCACTTTCGATCAGCTGTGGGCCAGGCAACTGGATGCGGTGGACGAACCCAATACCGGCCGTGGCGGCCATAGCAGTGTCTATCGCCTGGACGTGGAGGGGCATGGGTTCTACCTCAAGCGGCAAACCAACTACCTGACCCGGACCCTGCGCCATCCGTTCGGCGAGCCGAGCTTCTCCCGCGAGTTTCGCAATATCCGGCGCTACCAGGAGCTGGGTATCCCGGCCTTGCAGGCGGTGTTCTTCGGCATGCGCAAGGTCGCCGGCGAGACCCGGGCGATCCTCATGACCCGGGCCCTGGATGGTTGGGACGACCTGGATGCACTGCTGGCGCAATGGGCGCAGATGGCCGAGTCCCAGCGCCAGGCCGTGCTCGAGGCTTGTGGTCAATTGGCCCGGCAGCTGCACGGCCTGCGCCAGGTACATGGCTGCTTCTACCCCAAGCATATTTTCCTGCGCCCGGAAGGCGCGGGTTACCAGGCGCAACTGATCGACCTGGAGAAAACCCGGCCATTGCTGTTCGGCCAGCGCGATCGGGTCAAGGATCTCGAGCCCTTGTTGCGCCGGGCTTCGGTGTGGAGTGTCGAGGATGTGCGCTGCCTGTTGGCGGCCTACCTCGACCAGCCCCTGGACAGCTCCCTGCTGGACGCCTGGGTCGCTCGACTCAGTGCCCGCAGCAGCCACAAGGAATCTCGCTGATGCGTTTGTCCGAGCTGAAGCACGCAGGGCGCAATCCGGCCCTGCCCCTGAGCCTGGAGTTGGCGGACGCCGCCGGTGCGGCGCAGTTGCAGTTGTTGAGCCTGCTGCGCGTGCTGCCGGGGCAGCGTTATGTCGGTGCCGGGGTCTGGCGTGGGCGCACGGTGCTGGCCAAGTTGCTGGTCGGTTCCAAGGCGGCACGGCATTTCCAGCGGGAGCTGCAAGGTGTGCGCCTGCTGGCGGAGCAGGGGCTGACCACGCCATTGCTGCTGGCCGATGGCTTGCAGGAAGGCGAGGGCGGCTGGCTGCTCTTCGAGTTCCTGGAGGGTGCCCAGAGCCTGGGCGACGCCTGGAGCCAGGTGCAGGCCTTGCCAGTGCTGGCCGATGAGCAGGGCGAGGTGCTGGCCGAGGCGCTGGGGGCGATTGCCCGGTTGCATGCCAAGGGCCTGTGGCAGGAAGACCTGCACCTGGACAACCTGTTACGCCACGATGGCCAGTTGTACTTGATCGATGGTGCGGGCATCTGCGTCGAAGAGGCGGGCAAGCCCCTGTCGCGGCAGAAAGTCCTGGAGAATCTCGGGGTGTTCTTCGCCCAGTTGCCCAAGAACCTCGAGCCCTTCACCGAGGAATTGCTGGTGCATTACCTGCTGGCCAATGCCGAGCATGCGCTGCCCCTGGAGGCATTGCAGAAGCAGGTGGACAAGGTGCGAGGCTGGCGCCTGCGGGATTTCCTGAGCAAGGTCGGCCGCGAGTGCACGCTGTTCAGCGTACATCGCGGACCCTTCGTCCTGAGGGCGATCCGGCGCGAGGAAGAGGCGGCGATGCTGCCGGTGCTGGAGCAGGCCGACGCCCTGCTGGACCAGGGGCATCTGTACAAGACCGGTGGCGCGGCCAGTGTCGGGCGGATCGAGTCCGCGGGGCGCACCCTGGTGCTCAAGCGCTACAACATCAAGGGTTTCGCCCACTGGCTCAAGCGTTTCTGGCGTCCCAGCCGAGCCTGGCACTCATGGCGCGAAGGCAATCGCCTGGCCTTCCTCGGCATCGCCACGCCCAAGCCCCTGGCTGTACTGGAACGGCGCTTCCTCTGGCTGCGCCGGCGGGCCTACCTGGTGACCGA
Source organism: Pseudomonas sp. CMR5c (assembly GCF_003850545.1). NCBI lineage: Bacteria > Pseudomonadati > Pseudomonadota > Gammaproteobacteria > Pseudomonadales > Pseudomonadaceae > Pseudomonas > Pseudomonas sp. CMR5c. The sequence goes on from NZ_CP027705.1 coordinate 567,158, forward strand.
GTACCTGCCGGGGCCGGACATCATCGAGCGCTTCGCGCCGTTCGTCGACAGTGGCGAGGCACCTGAGCCGGAGCTGCGGGCCCTGGACCTGCTCTTCGCCAGTTTGCTCAGGGAGCGCATCAGCCATGGCGATCTGAAGGGCCATAACCTGTTCTGGCAGGAGGATCGCTGGTCCCTGATTGACCTGGACTCCATGTGCCAGCATTCCAGCGTGGAGAGCTTCGCTGCGGCTTATGCCCGTGATCGCGCACGTTTCATGCGCAACTGGCCTGAAAGCAGCAAGTTGTATCAAGTGATTGATCAGCGCTTGCCCAAGGCTCCCGACGCGTCTGAGGCCTGACCTGCGACCTGTGGTCGCTGCCATCGCCGCCATGAGCCCTGGAGGATCTTCCTGGGTCGTGGCGGCGATGGCGCGGGCGCGCCGCGATGTAGTCTGGCTTGTGGCTTGCCGCTAGAGGCTTGCCCCTGCTTTTACGCTATAATCCCGCCCTTTCGTTGTTTCTCGCCCTCTTGCGAGCACACTTTCTTTTCAAGGCGCTTTGCGCCCGCATGCAGACTAAACGAGGCTAGACCCCTGTGGCATTGACGATTCTTGGCCTGTCCGGCGCCCTTAGCCATGATCCTTCGGCGGCCCTGTACATCGACGGCAAGCTGATTGCCGCTGCTGAAGAAGAGCGTTTCGTGCGCGACAAGCATGCAAAGAACCGCATGCCCTACGAGTCGGCGAAGTTCTGCCTGGAACAGGCCGGGATCAAGCCTTCCGACGTCGATGTGGTAGCGATTCCATTCGCCCCGATCAGCCTGTTCGGCAAGGCGCGCTGGCACTACGCCAAGCGCTACTGGTATGCCCCGGACCGTGCCCTGGATGCGATCCTGATGGGCAACCGTCGCTACAAGCGCTATCGCAAGAAGATCGTCTGGTGCCTGGAACAACTGGGCTTCGATCCGAAGAAGATCAAGATCGAACCGGTCGAGCACCACCTGGCCCACGCTTCCAGCGCCTACCACTGTTCCGGCTTCAAGGAGAAGACCGCGATCCTCGGGATCGACGGCAAGGGTGAGTACGCCACCACCTTCTTCGGTTATGGCGAGAACGGCAAGATCCACAAGATCAAGGAATTCTACGATCCGGATTCCCTGGGCGGCCTGTACGGCGCGATCACCGAGTTCCTCGGCTTCGAGATGCTCGACGGCGAGTTCAAGGTCATGGGCATGGCGCCTTACGGCGATGCCAGCAAATACGACTTCTCGCGCCTGGCCAGCTTTGAAAACGGCGAGTTGGTGATCAACACCGACTACGCCAACGTCATCGGCCTGCGTCGCTATAAAGAGAAGGGCAAGGGTTTCTACTTCTCGCCGAAGCTGATCGAGTGGCTGGGTCCCAAGCGCGAAGGCGATATCGCCGACGAGCCATACATCCACTACGCCGCCAGCATGCAGGCACTGTTCGAGAAGCTGGCCCTGCAGATGATCGACCATTACCTGGGCGACACCCTGAAGGAAACCGGCAAGTTGGTCTTCGCCGGCGGCTGTGCGCTGAACGTCAAGCTGAACCAGAAGATCATCGCCCGTCCGGACGTGAAGGAACTGTTCGTCCAGCCGGCCTCCGGCGACGCCGGTACCGCAGTCGGTGCCGCGGCCTATGTGTCCCACGCCCGTGGCGTACCGGTGGAGAAGATGGAGCACGTCTACCTCGGCCCGGCGTACTCCAACGAAGACGTGATCGCTGCCTGTGCCCGGCACCCGAACCAGCCGGCCTGGCGCCAGATCGACAACACCCCCGAGCGCATCGCCAAGATCATGGTCGATGGCAACCCGGTGGCCTGGTTCCAGGGCCGCATGGAATTCGGCCCGCGCGCCCTGGGCGGCCGTTCGATCATCGGCTGCCCGAGCGCCACGGGCGTGGCCGACCGGATCAACGAGCAGATCAAGTTCCGCGAGCGCTGGAGGCCTTTCTGCCCGTCGATGCTCGACACCGTCGCACCACAGATGATCAAGGTCGACCATCCGGCACCGTTCATGACCTTCACCTTCGAAGTGGCTGAAGAGTGGAAGACCCGGGTACCGGAAGTGGTCCACGAGGACGGCACGTCCCGGGCCCAGGTGCTCAAGCGCGAATACAACCCGCGCTACTACGACATGATGAAGGCCCTGGAAGTCCTGACTGGCAACGGTGTGTCGCTGAACACCTCGCTGAACCGCCGTGGCGAACCGATGATCTGCTCGCCGACCGACGCCTTGAACATGTTCTACGGGTCCGACCTGCAGTACCTGATCATGGAAGACATCCTGGTGGTCAAAGACGGCGTGGATCCTTATGACACGGTCGGCTGAACGCCATGTGCTGCAGTTCTGCCACGGCTATGACGGGCCGTTCCTGGACTGCGCGCGGCAATATGCCAACCTGTTCGCGGGCAGCGGCTATCGGGTGACCACGGTCTTTCTGACCGGGGTCGCCGATGCCGAAGTCGCCGCGGGTTGCGCGTCCGACGAAGTGCTGTTCATGGAGTACAGCTCCAAGGCCATTCGTGGCCTGAAGCTGGGCGCTATCCGTGACCTGCGCAAGATCGCCGCATCACGCAACTTCAGCTTCTGCATCGCCCATCGCTTCAAGCCGATCTACATCGCCCTGCTGGGGACGCGCCTGCCGGTGATCGGCGTCCACCATGCGTTCAGCGACTACAAGCGCGGCAGCCGCAAGCTGTTCGCCGGGCTGTTCGGCAAGCGCCTGAGCCTGCTCGGGGTCTCCGACGCGGTGCGCGACGATATGCGTGCCTGCCTGCCCAAGTGGCCGGCGCAGCGGATCCAGACCCTGTACAACCGGATCGACCTGGAGGCCTTGCAGGCCAGCCAGCTGAACCGGGCCGCAGCCCGTGCCGAGCTGGGCCTGCCCGCCGATGCGTGGATCGTCGGCAACGTCGGGCGCCTGCATCCGGACAAGGACCAGGCCACCCTGTTGCGTGGTTTCGCCGCGGCAGTGCCGCAGCTACCCCAAGGCAGCCAGTTGGCGATCCTGGGTACCGGCCGCCTGGACAAGGACCTCAAGTCCCTGGCTCGCGAGCTGGGGATCGCCGATCGCGTGCTGTTCCTCGGCCAGGTTCCAGAGGCCCGGCGCTATTTCCGGGCGTTCGATGTATTCGCCCTGAGCTCCGACCACGAGCCTTTCGGCATGGTCCTGCTGGAGGCCATGGCCGCCGGCGTGCCCTTGCTGGCCACCGCGTGCGGCGGGGCCAAGGAAGTGGTCGAGGGTGTGGGCATCCTGTTTCCCCTGGGGGATGTCGAACACCTGGCCCAGGGCCTGCAGCACCTGGCGGCGATGGACGAACACCAGCGCCGGGTCTGCGCCGAGTTGATGCTCGATCGCTTGCGCGAGCGTTTCTCCGATCGGGCCGTACGCGACGTATTCTGGCGCTTGCCACAAGTCACCGAACTGACCGCGAGGGGCTGATGCTCAATCGATTCCAAGGCTGGCGCGAACGCGGCTGGTCAGTCATTGACGCATCGACCTATGCCAAGGCCTGGCAGCGTTTTGGTGGCAGCGTGGCAACCCATCCACTGGTGGTCGAGCAACTGGCGGACCTGGCGCAGATTCCAGTGCGCTACCTGGCCTGGGAGCGCAACGGCCAGCTACAGGCGGCCATCGCTACCTGGGGCCGGGACCTGGCGCTGTCCAAGGATGTGCTCAAGCGCGCGGGCAAGAAAGGACTGTTCGATATCGGCAATGCCGAGCTGATCTTGCCGGCAGCGGCGGACGCCGAGGCTCCGTTGCGTCATCGTGGCCGCTACCTTTCGGCCCTCAACGCGGGGCGTTTCGCCGGCCAGCGGCCCCAGGCCGAGCAGTTGGCCATGGCTCGCACCCCGGAAGAACTGTCGAAGAAGTTCCGCTACAACCAGCGCCGTGAACTGCGCTTGCTGGAGGAGGCGGGCGGCGTGGTGCGTCCGGTGAGCGAGTTCAGCAGCCCTGAACTGGCGGCTATCTACTGCGATCTTTTCCAGCGGCGCTGGGGATTCGCCGCCACCGGTGCCGAACGCATGGCCGAGGTGCTGGAGCGTCTGCGCGAGCTGCTGATTGGCTCGGTGATCTTCCTCAACGATGCCCCGATCGCCGTGCAGCTGATCTACCGGGTCGAAGCCCCGCAGTGGATCAGTGTCGAGTATGTGAACGGTGGCGTCGACCCCGAAACCCGGGAGTTCAGTCCAGGCAGCGTGTTGAGTTTCCTCAATACCCAGAGCGCCTGGGAACAGGCTCGGGCGCTGGGCAAGCCGCTACGGTTTTCCTTCGGTCGTGCCGACCGTGAATACAAGGATCGTTGGTGCAATCCTGTGCCGGTTTTCCAGGTGTGAGTCAGCCCATGAGCCGCAAGCAGCAACTGCTCAAGCGCCACCGGCGCAATAAACGAATCGCCTTGCTGATCGGCCTGGTGCTGTTGCTGCTGGCTGGCGTCCTGGTGGCCTGGTGGTTGCCGTTGTTGCTGGCGGTGGCTGCCTGGCTGGCCCACGAGGCCTGGTTCGCCGACCACCTGTTCTATTCGCCCAAGGATGACTACGACTACCAACTGAAGGCCAATGAGCAGCTTTCACTGCAGCTTGTCGAGGGTAAGTTGAGCCTGCCTAGCCCCTTGGCGCTGGGTGACAACGACACCTTGATCCTCAAGGTGCGCATCAAGTCCTCCTGGTTGGGGAGATTGTTCGATCCTGGAGTGCGGATACTTGGCGGGACGGCGGACTGCCAGGACTTCGAGCGCGGCGTGCAAGGAGTTCGCTACCTGAACCTGACTGGCCAGCAAGTTGCTCTGAACGAATCGAGGTTGGTGCTCGAGGGGCGTTTCTGTCGATTGGATCCCGGGGTCGAGTTGTTCATCCTGCGTCACCCCGACTATCTGGCCAAGCGAGTATTGGTGGTCGCTCCCCATGCCGATGATGCCGAGTTGGCGGCGTTCGGCCTGTACAGCCAGGCAGCCCAGAGTTGGATCGTGACCCTTACCGCCGGCGAGATAGAAGCTGAGCATTACCGGCAGATGGGGCTCGATGGTGTCGAAGCGGCGCGCTTGAAGGGCTCGCTGCGGGCCTGGGACAGCATCAGCGTGCCTTTATGGGCGGGTGTCCCACAGGAACGCTGCGTGCAGTTGGGGTATTTCTGCCTGCAGTTGGCGGCGATGCAAGCTGCGCCCGAGCAGCCGGTCGGTTCGCGAGAGGCCGATATGTTCGATACCCGTCCTTTCCGGCGCTTCAATCAATTGGGCCTGGCCAGTGATGTCAATGGGATTCCCTCCTGGCAGAACCTGGTGCAGGACTTGGTGGAACTGATCGAGCATATCCAGCCCCAGGTCATCGTTGTGCCTCATCCCCATTTCGATCCGCATCCGGATCATGTCTGTGCGCAACAGGCGGTGCTGGAGGCCCTGGGCAAGACCGGCAGCCAGCCCGAGTCCCTGCTTTATTATGCCAACCACCTGCATGACAACGATCGCTGGCCCATGGGACAGGCCGGTAGTGGCGTGGCCTTGCCACCACAGCTGGCGGCACAGTCACAGTTGCGACCATGGGCGTTGATCGTTCCCCCACAAAGGCAGTGGCACAAGGCCATGTCTTTGGGCATGATGCACGACCTGCAGCCACCGCCCCCCTTCAAGCGCAAGATCCGACGTCTCATTCAGCGTTATCTGGCTGGCCGGCATTGGCCCGCTTTTGGTGAAAACGAGTTTTTCCGCAAAGCAGTGCGTCAGCACGAGCTGTTCTGGGTCGACGAGAATCCAAGCAAAAGAGAGGAAGTGTGAGAGTTCTGTTTCTGGTTCAGAAAGAACAGCGGGCGATTCTTGATCGACTCTACGATGGCATCGCTGAGCAATGCGAATGCGATATGCGCATGTTGAGCAGTGCCGAGCAGGACAATCTGCGTAAGTACTTCCGCAAGCACGTGGACGTTGAGCGTTACGACCGGATCGTCTTCTTCCTGCGCTTCAAGAAGGAAATCAGACAGGTTAGGTTCATACAGACCCTGCCTAACCTGGTTATCCTCGAGCACGACGCGTACCAGAACTACATCCCTTGCAAGTACACCGGCAAGTTTAGTGCGCACTACCGCAAGTTGCCTTGGGCGCGGGTCATCAGCTCGGGATACGTGGTCAGTCAGCGTCTGTGTGAAGAAGGTTTCGATGCGCATTTCGTGCCCAAGGGCTACGACCAGGCGTTGCTGCAGGACCGAGCCCGTGAGCGGGATATCGAACTAGGTTTTGTCGGCAGTTTGAACAGCGTGGCGTACTCCGGTCGCAAAGAGATGCTGGAGTCGATCGCTGAAGTCGAGAATCTGCTCGTCACCCGGACCAAGTCGGGTGAAGAGTATTGCGAAACCTTGAATCGAATTCGCTACTTCGTCAGTGCCGATGTCGGCATGGGCGAATACATGATCAAGAACTTCGAGGCCATGGCTTGTGGTTGCGTACTGTTCGCCTTTGACCAGGGGAACGAAGAGAACCAGGCCTTGGGTTTTATCGATATGCAGAACATTGTACTGTATCGCGATCGCGAGGAACTGAGGCTGAAACTCCAGCAATTGCGCGCTTCGCCGGAGCTCAGCCAGTCTATCGCTCAGGCGGGACAGGCCTTGGTGGAGCAGCGTTACAGCTTCCGTTCGGTCGGCCATGCAGTGGTCGAATGCATGCGTGCGCCGCTTCGTGAGCGTGCGCCGCTGAGCTGGACAGAAAGATTGCGTGTGGCATTGGGCTTCTAAGAGCCTTGTGACAACTTCCCGCTAATGACTTGGTGCTATTAAATGCTGTTTAGCGAAACTAGCGATATATCGGTGGTGGTGACCAGTTGTGGTCGCTTCGACCTGTTGAAGCGAACTTTGGAATCATTCGATCGTTTCAACACCGCGCCGATCCGCCGGGTGTTTATCACTGAAGACTCTGGTGATAAAGAGGTAGAGAACTGCATTCCGGAGCATTGGCGGGCGCACACCCAGTTTTTTGTCAATGTTCCGCGTTTGGGCCAGTTGCGGTCCATCGACCTGGCGTATGAGCAGGTGCAGACTTCCTGGATCTTCCACTGTGAGGATGACTGGGATTTCTACCGTGAAGGTTTTATCGAAGAGTCCCAGGTCCTGCTGGAAAACGATCCCCAGGCGCTACAAGTCTGGCTGCGCAGTTTTCATCATGACCTGGCTGTACACAGTCCCTACATTTTCCTCAACGAGCGCAAGGTCGTCGACGGAATTCCTTTCTACTTGCTGGGCTCGCACAAGGCCGACTGGCAGGGCTTTTCACTGAATCCGGGCCTGCGACGCAAGGTGGATTACCTGCTGCACGCACCTTACTCGGCGTTTTCGGGAGAGAAGGATCTGTCGCGAATCTACGCCCGTGACAATCGTCATGGCTTGATTCTGGAAAATGACGCGGTGCTGCACACAGGATTTGGCGAGCACGTTGAACTTCCCAAGGAGCGGGTGGACAAGCAGCGCCGCAAGCGTCGTGACCGAATCAAGTTGGCGGCGGTTTTTATTCTTGGTCTCGCATTGGGTTGGTTGATACATGGAATTTGATCGTATGAAACTGGGGAAAACAGCGCTCTACTTCAGCACGCTGTTATGCGTGTTCTTGTTGAGCTACATAGTGGGTGGTTCTTCAAAGTGGACCAACAATATCTTCTACGCCTTCATTGCCTTGCCGGGATTGGTGTTCCTGCTCAAGGGTGATGGTCGTAAGTTGCTCAGGGAGCCTTTGGCCTGGGGGTGGCTGGTCTTCATCCTGTGGTTCTTCGTGCCGGGAATCATCGCCGGAAAGGCTCAGTTCTATAAGCACATCGTCTACACCCTGTTGTTTATGTTTGCGGTTGCGGCCCTGACTGCGCCGACATTCTTCCGCAGTCCGCAATTCATTCGCGCCCAGTTCTGGATCCTCTGCCTGTATATCTATGCCAGTGCGATCTATAGCTGGAGCACGGGAGAATTCGCTTTTGGTAGCCGGGTCGCTCTCTTGCCGGCTCGCCTGCAGAATGTGATCTACGCCAGCATCTGGCTGTTCTGTGCACTGGCACTGGCCTTGCCTTGGTGGGTGAAGTCCAAGCGCTGGGTTGAGGCGGGGGCGGCGATCCTAGTGTCGGTGGTGGCCGTGACCTTTGTCCTGCAGACCCGTACGGCGTTGGTCGGTGCGGCATTCCTCTTCGGCTTGTGGGTTCTGTATGGGCTGTACCACAAGCCTAAGGCCGTGGGGGCTGCGGTTATCCTTGGGTCGGCGATTCTTGCCGCGGTCATTTGGGGTATCCACAACGAGGCGTGGTTCCAGTCCTTGTGGACGCGCGGTGATTCCTACCGGAGCGAGTTGTTCCATGTGATGGTCGGTGAGTGGCAGAACTGCGGCTGGGCGCTGGGCTGCGGTGTTGGTTTCCACTCTAGCCAATTGCTCGCTGGCTGGATGCCGATCCAGCATCCACACAACATTTTTGTCGCTCTGGGGCTGTACACCGGTGCGCCGGCACTGCTGATCTTCATTGCCCTGATGGCGGCTTCGCTTGCCTATGCCTGGCGCCTGCGTGATGCCTGGGGCATGTACCTGGCCTGTGCGCTGGTGATGCTCAACTTCGATGGCAGTTTGTTGATCGGCAACCCGGATGAGCTGTGGCCACTGGTACTGCTGCCAGCAGCCATGATCCTTGGCCGGGTGTTGCAGGCCCGGCAAGCCCAGAGCCTGTAAGGCTGCTCCCCTAAGCGCCGCGCACTACGCCTGCTGCAAGACCTTGATCAGGTCTTGTCTCGAGCAGGTGTTCTGCGCGGCGCTGTAGTGTTCGAGAAAGGTCGCGCCCTGGTTCTTCAGCAACCACTGGCGATCTTCTGCGTAGCGCAGCATGTGTTTGAAGTTGCGCAGCCGCAGGTTCTTGCGTAGCGGCCGGCGACGCACTTGCAGGTCGGCAATGTCGATTAGGCCCAACTGTTTTTCCGGTGTCAGGACGATGTTGCCCAGGTGAGCCGAGCGGAAATAGATGCCGCTTTCGTGCAGCCTAGCCATGAAGGCGCCCAACTGGGCCCGCAGTGTCTCGCCTTGCTCTTCATTCCCAAGCAACTGACGCAGGGTCTGCCCCGGCAAGGGGCTGTAGTGCACCGCGTCGCGCTCGATGCTGGCAATGCGGTAGACCTGGCGCACCTTGGGGCAAGGGATGTGCCGTTCGTCCAGGGCCTTGCAGTTGTCGGCGAAACGTCGGGCGTAGGGATACCAGGCTGCAGAGGTCAGCAGGCGCTTGCGCCGAAAGAGCTTGAAGATCGAGCCGTCTGTCAGACGCAATACCTTGTCGCCATGGCCATCGGCCTCGAGGACTTCGGCGCCCTCGCGCAGGGTGAGGTAGCGGGCAGGGTCGAGGGCTTGCATCAATACTCCAGGGTCAACGCCGGCGGGCATGGATAGGGGCCGGTATACTACCTCAGCTCAGGCGTGAAAATGGCCTGTGTTATAGTACGCGGCTTATTTCTCATCCCACGAGTTCTCATGACTATCCCTACTCCTGCCGCGGCGTCGAGTCTGAAGATATACCTGCGCTTGCTGTCTTATGTGCGTCCCTACTGGGGAATGTTCGCACTGAGTATCCTGGGTTTCGTGATTTTCGCTTCCACCCAGCCGATGCTGGCGGGAATCCTGAAGTACTTCGTTGATGGGCTCAGTAATCCCAACGCGGTGCTGTTCCCCGATGTTCCTTATTTGCAGGACTTGCAGTTGCTGATGGCGGTGCCGCTGCTGATCATCCTGATCGCGGCCTGGCAGGGACTGGGCTCGTTCCTTGGCAACTATTACCTGGCCAAGGTCTCCCTGGGCCTGGTGCATGATCTGCGGGTCGAGTTGTTCAACAAGTTGCTGGTGTTGCCCAATCGTTATTTCGACACCCACAACTCCGGGCACCTGATCTCGCGTATCACCTTCAACGTGACGATGGTCACCGGGGCGGCCACCGATGCCATCAAGGTGGTGATCCGCGAAGGCCTGACCGTGATCTTCCTGTTCGGCTACCTGATCTGGATGAACTGGAAGCTGACCCTGGTGATGGTGGCGATCCTGCCGTTGATCGCGGTGATGGTGAGCAATACCAGCAAGAAATTCCGCAAGCAGAGCAAAAAGATCCAAGTGGCGATGGGAGACGTGACCCATGTCGCTTCGGAAACCATCCAGGGCTATCGCGTGGTTCGCAGCTTCGGTGGCGAGGAGTACGAGCAGCAGCGTTTCGCCCAGGCCAGCCAGGGCAATACCGACAAGCAGTTGCGCATGACCAAGACCGGCGCGGTCTATACCCCCATGCTGCAGCTGGTGATCTATTCCGCCATGGCCGCGCTGATGTTCCTCGTGCTGTTCTTGCGCGGCGATGCCACAGCCGGTGATCTGGTGGCCTATATCACGGCTGCGGGCTTGTTGCCCAAGCCGATCCGCCAACTGTCCGAAGTCAGCTCGACCATCCAGAAAGGCGTGGCCGGTGCCGAGAGCATCTTCGAGCAGCTGGATGTCCAGCCGGAGGTCGATACCGGAACCGTCGAGCGTGAACGTATCGACGGGCGCCTGGAAGTACGAAACCTGAGCTTCACCTATCCTGAAACCGATCGCGAAGTGTTGAAGGACATCAGTTTCAGTGCCGATCCAGGGCAGATGATTGCCCTGGTTGGCCGTTCCGGTAGCGGCAAGTCGACACTGGCCGGGCTGATTCCGCGTTTCTACCATCACGAAACCGGGCAGATCCTGCTGGATGGCATCGAAATCGAAGACTATCGCTTGCGCAACCTGCGCCGTCATGTCGCCCAGGTAACCCAGCACGTGACCTTGTTCAACGACACTGTGGCCAACAACATCGCCTACGGCGACTTGGCCGGGGCCCCGCGGGCGGACATCGAAAAGGCCGCCACCGACGCCTATGCCATGGATTTCATCGCGCAACTGCCCGATGGCCTGGACACCCAGGTTGGCGAGAACGGCGTACTGCTTTCCGGTGGCCAGCGCCAGCGCCTGGCGATTGCCCGGGCATTGCTCAAGAACGCCCCGCTGCTGATCCTCGACGAAGCCACCTCGGCCCTGGACACAGAGTCGGAGCGGCATATCCAGGCAGCCCTGGACAAGGTCATGAAAGGGCGCACGACCCTGGTGATCGCCCACCGCCTGTCAACCATCGAGAAGGCCGACCTGATCCTGGTCATGGACCAAGGGCGTATCGTCGAGCGGGGCACCCATGCCGAGTTGCTGGCGCAGAACGGTTACTACTCGCGGCTGCATGCCATGGGGCTGGAAGAACCAGTGCAAAACGGGGTCGCCTGACCCCTACCGGGATCGGCTCGCTCCCGCTCCCATTCCCCGAGGCCGCAACGGCCTTGGGGCATATGTATCGCCTTGCTTACAGTCTTGACCAAGGCTAAATAATTCCACGCTACGCGCTTGTTATGTTTTGCGCCTGAATCGTCGATTGGATCGAGAGGGCCATCCCTTTCGCGCAGGTGTCGGAATGCTGCAACGCTTTGTCTGGAAGCTCTTACCCAAGACCCAACGCAATTTCCTGCTGGGGCGCCTGTCAGTGGTGGATCGCCAGGCCGTGAACAAATCCATGTCCGCCAACGTGCGTTTCCCTCCTGCTTTTGCCCATCACTCCTGCTTGTTCATCCATGTCCCCAAATGTGCTGGCAGCAGTGTCTGCTCCGCGCTGTTCGATGGATGGACACCTGGGCACTTGCCGCTGTACTGGTATGAACAGCAGTTTCCAAAGACGTTCTCCAGCAGTTTCAAGTTTGCCTTCGTCCGTGATCCGTTGGAGCGGGCCTATTCGGCTTATACCTTCTTGCGGGGCAATCAACTATCGCGCCGAGATCAGGCTGCCCAGGCCCTGGCCGTGCATTATCGGGATTTCGATGATTTTGTCAGTCGCTGGCTACATCCGGAGAACATCAACCGACAAATACACTTCGTGCCCCAGGCTGACTTCCTCACCGATTCCCTAGGGCACTTGTCCCTGGATTTCGTCGGCTACCAGGAACACTTGCAACGCGATTTTCAATTGCTTTGCGAGCGCCTGGGCATCAAGGCGCAGCTTCCTCATCTGAACAGTACCCAGCAACGCGAGCACGCTCCCGTCCGGGAGTTGTGTTCGGTCCGTACCCGGCGCCTGGTACGTCGGGTCTATCAACGTGACTACGAGATGCTCGGTTATGAATGAACCTGCCAGCATGCCTTTGCAGCAACCGCAGATCCGTCCCTACAACCTGACACTGTCGGCCGCTGCCCGGGCCGAACTCAAGCATCAGCAGCCCCGCTGCCTGTGGTTGACCGGCCTGTCCGGAGCCGGCAAGTCGACCCTGGCCAACCTGCTGGAGCTGCGGCTCAACGAACTGGGCATGCATACCTTCGTCCTTGATGGCGACAATGTACGCAGTGGCCTGTGCCGGGACCTGGGAATGGGTGTCGAGGCGCGCAAGGAAAATATCCGGCGCATGGCCGAGGTGGCGCGGCTGATGGTGGAGGCCGGGCTGGTGGTGGTCGTCGCGGCGATCTCGCCGTTTCGCGCCGAGCGCGATGCCGCTCGGGCGCTGTTCGCTCCCGGGCAGTTCCTGGAAGTTCATGTGAGCACGCCATTCGATGCCTGTGCCCTGCGCGATCCCAAGGGCCTTTACCGGGCCGCGCGGGAAGGACGGATCAAGGACTTCACCGGGCTCGACAGTCCCTATGAGGAGCCGCTCGAAGCCGATTGCCGGATCGATACCGCAAGCATGGCGTTGCCCGAGGCGATCCGTTGCCTGCTGCAGCTTTTGCAGCGCAAATGAGCAAGGTCAATTCTTCGTCGGAGCCACGCAAGCCATAGAACTAGGCGGCGCCAACCCTGTGCTAATATCGCGCCCCTGTTCATTTTGTATGTGGGATGCTCCATGAAGTTGTCCATGCCGCGATTCGATCAAGCCCCCGTCTTGGTGGTCGGCGATGTCATGCTCGACCGTTACTGGCATGGTGGTACCTCACGGATTTCCCCTGAGGCGCCGGTGCCGGTAGTCAAGGTCGAGCAGATCGAGGACCGCCCGGGCGGTGCCGCCAACGTTGCCCTGAACATCGCCGCCCTTGGCGCGCCGGCCTCGCTGGTCGGGGTGACCGGCGACGACGAGGCTGCCGACAGCCTGGCCAACAGCCTGCAGGGTGCTGGCGTGCGGGCCTTGTTCCAGCGCATCAAGCACCAGCCGACCATCGTCAAGCTGCGGGTCATGAGCCGCCACCAGCAGTTGCTGCGTATCGATTTCGAAGAACCCTTCGCCACCGACGCCCTGGCCCTGGCAGCCGAGGTCGACACCTTGCTGGACGGCATCAAGGTGCTGGTGCTATCCGACTATGGCAAAGGTGCGCTGCGTAATCACCAGGTGCTGATCGCCGCCGCCCGGGCCCGCGGCATCCCGGTGCTGGCCGACCCCAAGGGCAAGGATTTCTCCATCTACCGTGGCGCCAGCCTGATCACGCCGAACCTCAGTGAGTTCGAAACCATCGTTGGCGGCTGCGCCGACGAGCACGAGCTGGTCAGCAAGGGTGCCAAGCTCATGCACGACCTGGAACTGGGTGCGCTGCTGGTGACCCGTGGCGAGCACGGCATGACCCTGCTGCGCCCGGATCATCCGCCCCTGCACCTGCCGGCCCGAGCCCGCGAAGTGTTCGATGTCACCGGTGCCGGGGATACCGTGATTTCCACGCTGGCGGCGGCGATCGCTGCTGGCGAGGAATTGCCCCATGCGGTGGGCCTGGCCAACCTGGCAGCGGGTATCGTGGTCGGCAAGCTGGGGACCGCGGCCATCAGCGCTCCCGAGCTGCGTCGGGCGATCCAGCGCGAAGAAGGCTCCGAGCGCGGCGTGCTGAGCCTCGACCAGTTGCTGCTGGCCATCGACGACGCGCGGGCGCACAACGAGAAGATCGTGTTCACCAATGGCTGCTTCGACATTCTCCATGCCGGACACGTGACCTACCTCGAGCAGGCCCGGGCCCAGGGCGATCGCCTGATCGTGGCGATCAACGACGACGCTTCGGTCAGCCGGCTCAAGGGCCCGGGCCGGCCGATCAACAGCGTCGACCGGCGCATGGCGGTCCTGGCTGGGCTGGGTGCGGTGGACTGGGTGATCAGCTTCCCCGAGGGCACCCCGGAAAACCTGCTGGCCCAGGTGCGTCCGGACGTTCTGGTCAAGGGTGGCGACTACGGCATCGACCAGGTGGTCGGGGCCGATATCGTCAAGGCCTATGGCGGTACGGTGAAGGTGCTGGGGCTGGTGGAGAACAGCTCGACCACCGCCATCGTCGAAAAGATCCGCAAGACCGACAAGGCCCAGTGAGACTCCTGTGCTGAATCACGGCGCCCCTTGGGGCGCCGTTTTTTTTAGCCCTGGCGCCGGTTCTTGGCGGGCACCATCTTGCGCAGGATCTGCCGTGCCTTGCCGGTCAGGCGTGCCAGCTGGGTGTCCTTTTCCGCTTCGCTCAGGCCGCGCTGCCTGAGCCAGTCCTTCCAGCGAATCCGCTCATCGCCGACCACCCAGCCTTCCTGCTGGGCGAAGCTCTCCGCCAGGTACAGGCCGCGGGTGCTGGCCGGATGCAGTTGATCCTTCTTCAGGGTGTACAGCTCGGCGCAGGGCTGGCCGTTTTCCAGGGGCATCAGGTACAGGTCGGGACGCTTGCGATCCAGGCGGGCCACCAGTTGGTCGCCCTCCAGGCGTTCGTCGACATGGAACAGGCTCAGGGACTTGGCTTCCTTGGGAACATCCAGGCGCAGGTCGTAGATCAGTTGCAGCGAGGCGGTGGGCAGGTGCACGTAGGCCCGGGGGCGTTCCAGCAAGTGCAGGTTGGCGCAGCGAACCGGGCGCGCCGCGCCGGACAGCGGGGTCAGGCGAAAGTGTGGCGTCTCGCGGTAATGCAGGGCCCCGGCATAGGGCGCCGGCAGCCAGGTATCGTTGAAGCGCCCGGCCAGCCAGCCTTCCGGGGTTTCCAGCAGGCATTCCTCGGCGATTTCCTGGATGGCGGTGTGCAGCGGCAGGTTCAGCTCGTGGGCCGGCACGTAGCCGGAGATCAGCTTCAGGACCACATCGCCACGGTCCTGGCGGCGCTGGCGCACCAGCACCCAATAGTCGCGGTTCTGCCAGTGCAGGGTCAGGCGTACCGAGACCCCGAGGTTCGCCAGTTCCAGGGCGAAGCGCTCGTTGTCGGCAACGCTCACCGGGCGCCGGCGTTGCAGGGTCTGGGCGAAGTTCAGCGGCATGCCGACGCTCTGGTAGCAGAGCCCTTCGGGAGTCGCTTCGACGAACAGGGGCAAGGTCTTGAAGTTGCTGGGGTTCTTTCTGATCAGCGGTCGCGACATCTCGGCTCCTTCCTGCGTCGGGGGCGGCCGCCTCGGCGGCGTCAGTTCTTGCCCAGGACCTGTGCCACGGTTGTCACGTTGTGGGCCAGGTGCAGTGGATTGATGGTCCCGACGATAGCACTGGCGACACCGGGCTGGTCAAACAGCAGCTCGAAACTGGCCCGTACCGGATCGGTGCCCGGGCTCAGGCAGACGTGGCCGCTGGCCAGGGCCTTCTTCACCAGGATGCCCTTGTGGTGGGCGGCGGCATAGTCAATGACCGCCTTCTCCGCCTGTTCGTTCAGATTGTAGGTAACCATGGCGCAATCGCCTTGCTCCAGGGCCTTCAGGCCGCCGTCGACGGTCTTGCCGGAGAAGCCGAAGCCGCGGATCTTGCCCTCTTGCTTGAGCTGGGCGAGGACTTGGTAGGCCGCGCTGTGCTCGAGGATTTCCAGGTCGTTGCCGTCGGAGTGCACCAGCACCAGGTCGATGAAGTCGGTTTCCAGGCGTTGCAGGCTGCGCTCCACCGAGAGCCGGGTATGGGCGGCGCTGAAATCGTGGCGGGAGACGCCATCGGCGAACTCCTCGCCGACCTTGCTGACGATCACCCACTCATGGCGCTGGCCGCGCAACAGCGGGCCCAGGCGCTCTTCGCTGCGGCCATAGGCCGGGGCGGTGTCGATCAGGTTGATGCCCAGGTCGCGGGTCAGCTTGAGCAGCATCCGTGCCTGTTGGTCGTCCGGGATCTGGAAGCCGTTGGGGTACTTGACCCCCTGGTCGCGGCCCAGCTTGACCGTGCCCAGGCCCAGGGGCGAAACCAGCAGGCCGGTGCTGCCCAGCGGGCGATGCAGATCGTGCAGGGTGAGTTGGCTCATGGCAGCAGTTGCTCCCAGGCCGGTTGGCCGAGCGGCGGGCGCGGCAGTTCCGGCAGCGGATCGCCGTGGGCCGGGCGGATACCATCACGTTCCAGGGCCGCTAGGACCCGGTCGGCGAAGTCCGGGGCCAGGGCCAGCTTGGTCGGCCAGCCCACCAGCAGGCGATCCTGTTCGGCGAGAAAGGCGTTGTCCGGGCGGACCAGGCCGGACTGTGCCGGTTCGGCGCGATCCACCCGCAAGGTGGCCCATTGCGCCTGGCTGAGGTCGACCCAGGGCAGCAGTTGGGCCAGTTCCTTCTGGGCGGCGGCGATCTGCGCCGCCGGTTCCCGAGCCACGCCCTCGGCCTCGGCGAGATCGCCGCCCAGGTACCAGACCCACTGGCCATCGGCGGCCGGGTGAGTAGTGACAGTGATACGCGGCTTGGGGCCACCGCCCAGGCAGTGGGCGTACAGCGGCTTGAGGGTCGTGCCCTTGACCAGCACCATGTGCAGCGGCCGGCGCTGCATGGCCGGTTGTTCCAGGCCCAGGGCCTGGAGCAGGTCGGCGGTGCCGGCGCCGGCACTGAGGACGATGCGCTGGGCGCGGATTTCGCGCTCATCGATCCGCAGTCCCGCCAGCTGGCCGTTTTCCACCAGGGGCTGGATCCGCTGGCCGGCCAGCAGGCTGTCGCCGGCCAGCTGGGCCAGGCGCTCGATGAGGCTGGGGACATCCACTACCAGTTCGGCCAGGCGGTAGACCTTGCCCTTGAAGCGCTTGTCCTGCAGGGCTGGCGGCAGTTGCTCGCCCTTGACCTGGTCGACCCGGCCACGCACGGCCTTGCTGGCGAAGAAGCTGGTGAGGTTGCCGGCCAGGGTGCCGGGGGACCAGAGATAGTGGGCCTCGGACAACAGGCGCACGCCGGCCAGGTCCAGCTCGCCATTGCCGGCCAGGGCCTCGCGCCAGCGCCGCGGCATGTCGGCGATGGCCTCAGAGGCGCCGGTGAGGGCTCCGTGCAGGGCGTACTTGGCGCCACCGTGGATGATCCCCTGGGACTTGACGCTCTGTCCGCCGCCGAGGCTGGCGTTCTCCACCAGGACAGTGGAAAAGCCCTGGCGTCGCAGGCGAGCGTTGAGCCAGAGACCGGCGACGCCTGCGCCGACGATCAGCACATCGGTGGAAATAGCGGATGGCATGCAGCAACCTCGGAGAACCAATCGAAGCCGCAAGTTTCTAGCTTCAAGCCTCAAGCTGCAAGCAACAACCGGCGCTTGCGCCTTCTTGTCGCTCGCGGCTTGCCGTTGTCTTTCAGTGGCCGGCGGTCTTGGAGAACAGCTGGATCACCGCCACGCCAAGGACGATCAACGCCATGCCCAGCATGGCCGGGACATCCAGCTTCTGGCCGTAGAGCACCAGCGCGGCGATGCTGACCATGACGATTCCCAGGCCTGACCACACGGCATAGGCCACGCCCACCGGGACCGTGCGCATCACCAGGGTCAGCATCCAGAAAGCCACGCCGTAGCCGGCGATGACCAACAGCAGCGGCTGCGGGGTACTCAGGCCCTTGACCGCTTTGAGAGAAACAGTGGCGATCACTTCCGCGCAGATGGCGATGGCCAGGTAGTAGTAAGCGTTCATGGGAGGGTCCTCGTGACAGGGGCTGCTTTCTGGGGTCGGCATTCTAGTGCTTGCCCAGATGGGGTAAAGTCATTTCCTATCTGAATAATAGATAGGGTCGCTCCATGAATACTCAATGGAACCTGGAACAGTTGCGGATGTTCGTCGGCGTGGCCGAATTGCGCTCGTTCTCGGCGGTGGCTCGTCAGCAACGCAAGGCCCAGTCCGCGGTCAGCAGTGCCATCTCGCTGCTGGAGGACGACCTGGGTGTGAGCCTGTTCGAGCGTAGCAGCGGCCGCCAGCCGAAGCTGACCGAGGCGGGTAGCGCCTTGTTGCAGGAAGCCCGGGAAATCCTTCGCCAGTGCGATCGCCTCAATGGCCGGGCGCTGGCCCTGATGCGAGGCCAGGAGGCCCGGTTGCGCCTGGCCCAGGATGAGGCGATGCCCTACCAGCCGGTGCTCGACAGCCTGGAAGCCCTGGCCGAGCGTTTTCCCAGCCTCGAAGTGCAGTTGGCCAGCAGTGCCCAGGGCGACGTGGCGCGCCGGCTGGTGGAGCGCCGGGCCGACCTGGGCCTGCTGTTCCACCATGAGCAGATGCCCGAGACCCTGGAGCGCCAGGCCCTGGGCAGTGTCGAGATGGTCACCGTATGTGGCGTGGGCCACCCCCTGGCCCGCCAGGGGCGGGTCGACCGGCAGATCCTCGCCCTGCACCGGCAATTGCTCATGGCACCGCAGCAGAGCGGCTACCCCGGAGGCGAGCAGTTCAGCCCCCAGGTGTGGCGGGCCGATAGCTTCTACGTCCTGGCCGAATGGCTGATGCGCGGCCTGGGCTGGGCCTGGCTGCCACGGCATGTGGTGCAGTACTCGGCCTACCAGCACCAGATGGTGGAATTGACCAGCGAGTGGACTCCGCCGGCGCTGGTGGTGGAACTGGCCTGGCGCCGCGACGAACCCCTGGGGTTGGCGGCGCGTTGGCTGGCTGAACGTTTTGCCGTGCACCTGAAGGCGATCGGCTAAAAAACCGATAAACTCCGCCGCCATGAATAGAACTCTCTACACCGCACTGTTTTACCTGGGGCTGCCTTTGGTGGCGATTCGGCTGTGGCTGCGCTCGCGCAAGGCGCCGGCCTATGCCAAGCGTATCGGCGAGCGTTTTTCCCTCGGCCTGCCGGCCATGCAGCCTGGCGGTATCTGGGTGCATGCGGTGTCGGTGGGCGAAAGCATCGCCGCAGCACCGATGATTCGCGGGTTGCTGGCGCGCCATCCGCAGTTGCCGATCACCGTGACCTGCATGACTCCCACCGGCTCCGAGCGGATTCGCGCGCTGTTCGCCGATGAGCCGCGGATCCAGCACTGCTACCTGCCCTACGACCTGCCGTGCGCCGCTGCGCGCTTTCTCGAGCGGGTACAGCCCCGGCTCGCGGTAATCATGGAAACCGAACTGTGGCCCAACCACATCGACCAGTGCGCTCGCCGGGGAATCCCGGTGGCCCTGGCCAATGCCCGGTTGTCGGCGCGCTCGGCCAAGGGCTATGGGCGTTTTGCCGGCCTGACCGCGCCGATGCTGGCGCAGATGAGCCTGTTTGCGGTGCAGACCCGGGCCGAAGCCGAACGTTTCCGCCAATTGGGCGCGCGTGCAGAGACGGTGCAGGTGACCGGCTCGATCAAGTTCGACCTGAACATCGACCCGCAGCTGCCAGAGCGCGCCGCCGAGTTGCGTCGACAATGGCAGGCCATGGAGCGTCCGGTATGGATCGCCGCCAGCACTCACGAAGGCGAGGATGCAGTGGTGCTCGAAGCCCATCGGCAATTGCTGGCCAGTTATCCGAATGCCTTGCTGATCCTGGTGCCGCGGCATCCGGAGCGTTTCGACTCGGTGTTCGAGCTGTGCCGGCAGCAGGAACTGGCAACGGTGCGGCGCTCCAGTGGCGAGTTGGTGACGCCCGCTACCTCGGTGCTGCTGGGGGACACCATGGGGGAGTTGCTGTTCCTCTATGCCCTGGCCGACAGCGCCTTCGTCGGCGGCAGCCTGGTGGCCAACGGTGGGCACAACCTGCTGGAACCTGCGGCCCTGGCCAAGCCGGTGATCAGTGGCCCGCACCTGTTCAACTTCCTGGAGATCGCTGCGATGCTGCGTGAGGCCGGGGCCTTGCAGGAAGTGGACGACGCCCAGGGCCTGGCGGTGGCGGTGCAGAGCCTGTTCGAGCTGCCCCAGGACGCACGCAAGATGGGCGAGGCGGGCCTGGCGGTCATGCGCGCCAACCAGGGCGCCTTGCAGCGCTTGCTCGACGGACTGGATCGCCTGTTGCAACAGCGCCCATAACGCTTGGCGTCGAATGACAAAGGCCACCTGAACGGTGGCCTTTGTCTTTTCCGGTCCGCTGCCCTCAGGGGCGAGCCTTGAGTTGCTCGGCGGCGGCCTTGGCCAGGTCCGGCGGCAGGAAGTCGCGGTCCGGGTTGTAGTCGGCCTTGAGGTAGCGGGCCAGGTCTTGCAGGTCCCCGGGGTTCAGGGTGCCTGCGGCCTGCTTCAGGCGCAGGTTGTCGAGGATGTAGTCGTAGCGGCTGTTGTTGTAGTTGCGTACCGAGCTGTACAGCTGGCGCTGGGCGTCGAGCACGTCGACGATGTTGCGTGTACCCACCTGGTAGCCGATTTCCGTGGCGTCCACGGCGCTCTGGTTGGAGATGATCGACTGGCGCCGGGCCTGGACCTGCTCGACGTCGGTGTTCACCGCCCGGTGCAGGTTGCGGGTGTTCTCCACCACCTGGCGTCGCAGGGATTCGCGCTGCTGCTCGGACTGGCTCAGGCGCGAATAGGACTCGCGGACCTGGGAACTGGTCAGGCCGCCGCTGTAGATCGGGATGTTCAGTTGCAGGCCGATGGAGCGCTGCTCGACGTCACTGCCATAGCGCGTCAGGGGATTGGGATTGCTGAAGCCCAGGGCATCGTTGTCGCCCTTCTTGTATTGCACCACGGCGTCCAGGGTCGGGGCGTGGCCGGCCTTGCGCTGCTTGAGGGTTTCCTCGGCGGCGCTGACCGCGTAGTTGCTGGCCAGCAGGTTGAGGTTCTGCTTGGCGGCGGTGTCGACCCAGGCCTTGGCGTCGTTCGGGGTCGGCGTCAGTACCGGCAGGGTATGGACGACGCCCTGGATCGCTTGGTATTCGCGATTGGTCAGGGTAATCAGGGCCTCGAAGGCATCTTCCACCTGGCGCTGGGCGACGATCCGGTTGGCCCGGGCGGTGTCGTAGCTGGCCTGGGATTGCAGCACGTCGGTCTTGTCCGACAGGCCCACGTCGAAGCGCTCGTTGGACTGGTCGAGCTGGCGCTTGAAGGCGGCTTCCTCGGCCTTGGTCGAGGCCAGGTTGTCCTGGGCGCGCAGTACCGCGAAGTAGGTCTCGGCGCTTTGCAGGATCAGGTTCTGCTCGGTGGCCGAGAGTTGCAGCGCGGCTTGTTCGTTGACGTCCTTGGCGGCTTGCAGTTGGAACCAGCGGTCGGCGCGGAACAGCGGCTGGGCCAGGGTCGCGCGGTAGACATTGCCACTGCGGGTAGAGGTCATCGACGGTTCGTCGAACTTGGTGCGGGTGTTGTTCATGTCCGCGCCGGCCGACAGGTTCGGCAGCAGCCCGGCCCGGGCCTGGGGCACGATTTCTTTCTGGGCGCCGTATTGGGCGCGTGCGGCGGCCAGGTCGGCGTTGTTGTCCACCGCTTCCTGGTAGACGCTGACCAGGTCGGTACGGGTGGGGGACAAAGGCGCTTCGGCTGCCCATGCCATTCCATTGGACGCACAAGACACGGCAACAGCCAGTGAGAGTTTGCGCAGCATTCGGCGATCCCTAGTGTTGATATTACGGAGATAATCCAGGCGCCAAGGCTAAGGCGCACCCTACAGAGCGTCAAGGCTCGACACTGGGCAACGAGTGTAGAGGCGTGGCCCTGGCGCAACAATCCGTCGATTGCGCCATTCATCACGCTTATCGCTCGGGTGTTGGCGTTCTGTCCCGGCTTTGTCTAGACTGGCCCGGTTCTTGTCGGGGTGCCTTGCTATGAGGCTGAGATCGGATAATCCGGATCCCGTTGAACCTGATCAGGTTAAGGCCTGCGTAGGGAACAAGATTTCTCGTCACCCGGCGAGTCCTCTTGTGCTTCGTCCGGGATGTTGTTCGACAATCGAACATTCCTCTTGAGTACCAAGCACTGCACTCACTAGTCGCCTAGACAGGGTGCGTCCGTCCGCTACAGGTTCGCTCCGACAAACTTCCACTGCCTGGATGCTGTCTGGAGAGCCCGTGATGACGACAAAACTAAAAAACGCTAGCAACCTCAGTGAGTCGGCCCAAGTCGACCAGCAATCGGTCCAGCCCTTTGCCCGCTCGCAAAAGATCTACGTCCAGGGTTCGCGCCCGGATATCCGCGTGCCAATGCGGGAAATCAGCCTGGATGTGACCCCCACCGACTTCGGCGGTGAAATCAACGCCCCGGTGACCGTCTACGACACTTCCGGTCCCTACACCGACCCCAACGTGCTGATCGATGTGCGCAAGGGCCTGGGCGACGTACGTTCGGCCTGGATCGACGACCGTGCCGACACCGAGCGCCTGGCCGGCTTGTCGTCCGACTTCGGCCAGCAGCGCCTGGCCGACGCCGAGCTGACCAAGCTGCGCTTCGCCCATGTGCGCAACCCGCGCCGGGCCAAGGCCGGGGCCAACGTCAGCCAGATGCACTATGCGCGCAAGGGCATCATCACCGCCGAGATGGAATACGTCGCCATCCGCGAGAACATGAAGCTGCAGGAAGCCCGCGCCGCCGGCCTGCTCAAGCAGCAGCACGCTGGCCACAGCTTTGGCGCCAGCATTCCCAAGGAGATCACCCCCGAGTTCGTGCGCGAGGAAATCGCCCGCGGCCGCGCGATCATCCCGGCCAACATCAACCACGTGGAGCTGGAGCCGATGATCATCGGCCGCAACTTCCTGGTGAAGATCAACGGCAACATCGGCAACAGCGCCCTGGGCTCGTCCATCGAAGAAGAAGTGGCCAAGCTGACCTGGGGCATCCGCTGGGGTTCGGACACGGTCATGGACCTGTCCACCGGCAAGCACATCCATGAAACCCGCGAGTGGATCATCCGCAACTCGCCGGTACCGATCGGCACCGTACCGATCTACCAGGCCCTGGAGAAGGTCAACGGCGTGGCCGAGGACCTGACCTGGGAGCTGTTCCGCGACACCCTGATCGAGCAGGCCGAGCAGGGCGTGGACTACTTCACCATCCACGCCGGCGTGCTGCTGCGCTATGTGCCGCTGACTGCCAAGCGGGTCACCGGCATCGTCAGCCGCGGCGGCTCGATCATGGCCAAGTGGTGCCTGGCCCACCACAAGGAGAACTTCCTCTATACCCACTTCGAGGAAATCTGCGAAATCATGAAGGCCTACGACGTCAGCTTCTCCCTGGGAGATGGCCTGCGTCCGGGCTCGGTGGCCGACGCCAACGACGAAGCCCAGTTCGGCGAGCTGGAAACCCTCGGCGAACTGACCAAGATCGCCTGGAAGCACGACGTGCAGTGCATGATCGAAGGCCCTGGCCACGTGCCGATGCAGCTGATCAAGGAGAACATGGACAAGCAGCTGGAATGCTGCGACGAGGCGCCGTTCTACACCCTCGGCCCACTGACCACCGACATCGCCCCGGGCTACGACCACATCACCTCGGGCATCGGCGCGGCGATGATCGGCTGGTTCGGGTGCGCCATGCTCTGCTACGTCACGCCCAAGGAACACCTGGGTCTGCCGAACAAGGATGACGTCAAGACCGGGATCATCACCTACAAGATCGCCGCGCATGCTGCGGATCTCGCGAAAGGTCACCCGGGGGCGCAGATCCGCGACAACGCCTTGAGCAAGGCGCGCTTCGAGTTCCGTTGGGAAGACCAGTTCAACCTCGGCCTGGACCCGGACACCGCGCGTGCGTTCCACGACGAGACCCTGCCCAAGGATTCGGCCAAGGTGGCGCATTTCTGCTCCATGTGCGGGCCGAAGTTCTGCTCGATGAAGATCACCCAGGAAGTGCGCGAGTACGCCGCCAACCAGCGTATCGAGGCGGTGGATGTCGATGTGGCCAAGGGCATGGCCGAGCAGGCCGAGCGCTTCAAGCAGGAAGGCAGCCAGCTGTACAAGAAAGTCTGAGAGGCACCGGTAAGCGCCTGACTGCAAGCGGCAAGCAAGGGCCCCAGGGTTCTTGCTTGCCGCTTGCGGTTCGCAGCTGCTCCTTGCCTCTGTCCCTTTTTCTTTCGAGATCACCGCCTTGAGCAGTCCAACCAGTACCTACTCTCCCGACCTTGCGGTACCTGCCGACAAACGCGTATTCGGCGCCCGCGACCTGTTTTCCCTGTGGTTCTCCCTCGGTATCGGCCTGATGGTGTTGCAGACCGGCGCGCTGCTGGCGCCGGGGCTGGGGCTGGCCCATGGGGTGCTGGCGATCCTGCTGGGCAGTGCGGTGGGGGTGCTGTTGCTGGCTGCCGTGGGGGTGATCGGCAGCGATACGGGGTTGTCCGCCATGGCCGCCCTCAAGCTCAGCCTGGGACGCCACGGCGCCCGGTTGCCGGCGTTGCTCAACCTGTTGCAACTGGTGGGTTGGGGGGCGTTCGAGATCATCGTCATGCGCGATGCCGCCAGCCTCCTGGGAGCCCGGGCCTTCGGCGAAGGCAGCACCTGGACCAGCCCCGTGCTCTGGACCCTGTTGTTCGGGGCGCTGGCCACCTTGCTGGCGGTCAGCGGACCCTTGACCTTCGTCCGGCGGATCCTGCGCAAGTGGGGGATCTGGCTGCTGCTGGCAGCCTGCCTGTGGCTGACCTGGAACCTGTTCGCCCGGGCGGACCTGGCGGCGTTGTGGAAACGGGCCGGGGATGGCTCGATGCCGTTCGCCGTGGGCTTCGATATCGCCATCGCCATGCCGCTTTCCTGGTTGCCGTTGATCGCCGACTACTCGCGCTTCGGCAAGAGCGCGCGGGATGTGTTCGGTGGCACCGCCCTGGGGTTCTTCATCGGCAATGCCTGGCTGATGACCCTGGGAGTGGCCTATGCCCTGGCCTTCGCGGCAGACGGCGAGGCCAATGCCTTGTTGCTGGCGCTGGCCGGGGCCGGGTTGGGAATCCCGCTGCTGTTGATCCTGCTGGACGAGTCGGAAAACGCTTTCGCCGACATCCATTCGGCGGCGGTCTCCACCGGCATCCTGCTGCGGCTGAAGGTCGAGCACCTGGCCCTGGGCATTGGCGTGCTCTGCACCCTGATCGCCTGCCTGGCGCCATTGGCCCAGTACCAGAACTTCCTGCTGCTGATCGGCTCGGTGTTCGCGCCGCTGTTCGGCGTGGTGCTGGTGGATCACTTCATTCTGCGCCGGCGCGGTGCCCAGGCGTCGCTGGTGGCCTGGCACGGGCCGGCACTGCTGGCCTGGCTCGGTGGGGTGAGCACCTACCACCTGCTGGCCAATTTCTATCCGGATGTGGGGGCAACCCTGCCGTCGCTGTTGCTGGCAGGGCTGCTGCACGGAGTGCTGGGCTTCAGTCGGCGTCGGGAAGCAGCTCGGGCTTGAGTATGCCGCGCAGGCGCGAGTAGGGGATCTGCAGCTCGACGTGGCCCAGGGGGGCTGGGGCGATGCTGCTGACGTCGTACTTGAGGGTCACCACGTTGCGGGTCAGGGCCACGTTCGGGGTCTTCTGGAAAGGCCAGGCCCTGATGAACTCCGCCTCGCGATCCAGGTGGGTGCTGATCAGCCAGTTGTTGTGGGCGACCCGGGCGGCCTTCCAGAACATCTCTTCCTGGCCTGGCAGCAGCATGTCGGCCAGGTCCAGGGCCTTGTGCTGCTGGCGCGAGTAGTTGACGAAGCCGCGGCCCGGTGTGCCGTTGGCGGTGCCGGTGTCCAGGTAGCTGGCCAGTTCGACGATCACCAGGCCGTCATGCTGGTCGCGTAGCTTGGACTGCAGGTACATGCCGTGGCGGTCCGCGGCGCTGCGCAGGAACTGCTCGCGGTAGGCCACCAGGCTGGCCGGCGTCGGCGCATCGGGGCTGGTACGAGTCATCTGCAACAGGCGTTTCTCGACGATGGCATCCAGTTGCGGCTCGGCGGGGAAGTGCACGAGGTCGAGGTTGACCAGCGGGCAGTCGGCGCCGCTGCAGCCGGACTTGAGTTGTTCGGATTTATCTCGGGTGACCTCCAGAGGAGCCTTGTAGCTTGGCTGGAACAGGCTCTGGCAGGCGCCCAGGGTCAGGGCGATGCAGGCCACGGAGGCGATTTTGACAAGCGACATGGGCGTCCTTCATAAACCAGGGGGAGGCGAAAGCTACCGGCTTCGACTACCTGCGGGGCAGTCGGTTCGCCACTAAGCTCAATGGAGGCAATTAGAGTAGGTTTAGCCCCTCGCCGTCTATCCCGCTGAGGGCAAAGGGGCTGCATCGGCAGGCGCGAGCGCGTTAGGATTGCGCGAAGTCGAGGAGGATCCTCGGATCGAACATGTAGTACACGAGGATTGTTATGACTGACTTTGCCCACTCCACGCCGAGTGCCGTCGAGATCATCCGGCGCGAAAACTGTTTCCAGGGTTTCTATCGGCTCGAACGCCTGCACTTGCGCCACGAGCTGTTCGCCGGCGGCATGGGGCCTGAAATCAATCGTGAAGTCTTCGTCCGTCACGATGCGGTCTGCGTACTGCCGTACGATCCGCAGCGCGACGAGGTGGTGCTGATCGAGCAGTTCCGTATCGGCGCCATGGGCAAGGCCGCCTCGCCCTGGCTGGTGGAACTGGTGGCCGGCCTGATCGACAAGGACGAGCAGCCCGAGCAGGTCGCCCGTCGCGAGGCGCAGGAAGAGGCGGGCCTGGACATCTCGGCGCTGTGGCCCATGACCCGGTATTTCCCGTCGCCCGGCGGCAGTACCGAGCTCGTCCATCTGTACCTGGGACGCTGCGACAGCAGTGCCGCCGGCGGGCTGTACGGGCTGGAGGAGGAAGCGGAGGATATCCGGGTTTCGGTGATGGCCTACGAGGATGCCCAGCAGGCCATGCGTGACGGGCGGATCTGCAATGCGGCCAGCATCATTGCCTTGCAGTGGCTGGCGCTCAACCGCGCGGAAGTGAGGGGGTTATGGTCGTAAACAAGGTGCGTGATCGCTATCGGGTGGACCTCGCGGGGCTGCAAGCTTCCTGCGAGGCCAACTACGCCCGGTTGATGCGCCTGCTGCCCGACATGCGCAACCAGCCGGAGGCGCGACGCATCGCCGTGACCCAGGGCGAGCAGATGCTCGGCGTGCTGGCCCTGGAGGTGGTGCTGGCCTGTCCCTATACCACCACCTTGCAGGTGCGCCAGGAGCACAGCCTGCCCTGGCTGCCGGTCCCGCAGCTGGAGGTGCAGGTCTACCATGACGCGCGCATGGCCGAGGTGATCAGCGCCGAGCACGCCCGGCGCTTTCGCAGCATCTATCCCTATCCCAACGCCTTCATGCACCAACCGGACGAGAAGGCCCAGCTGAACATCTTCCTCGGGGAGTGGTTGAGCCATTGCCTGGCCTGCGGGCACGAGTTCGAGGCCGTGCGCTAGGCCGGCAAGCGGACAGGATGAAGATGTGAACTGGGTCCGGTTCCGCGGTTTCCCCCTGGCGACTTCCCCAGCATAATTGCCCCATTCCTCATGCCTTGGTCCTGCCCTGGGAGAACCCCTTGCCAAGCGTATCCGCTTCGCCCACCGATGATTCCGTGCTGCTGGTGCAACTGTCGGACAGCCACCTGTTTGCCGAGACGCACGGCACGCTGCTGGGCATGAACACCGCCGACAGCCTGCAACGGGTCATCGACCTGGTGCTGGCGCAACAACCCAAGATCGACCTGGTGCTGGCCACCGGCGACTTGTCCCAGGACGGCAGCCTGCAGTCCTACCAGCGCTTTCACCAGTTGAGTGCGCAGATCCCGGCACCCGCTCGCTGGCTGCCCGGCAACCACGACGAACCAGGCATCATGCAATTGGCCGCCCAAGGCAGCGAATTGCTGCAACCTGTGGTGGATATCGGCAACTGGCGCATCACCCTGCTGGATTCGTCCGTACCGGGTTCGGTGCCGGGGTTTCTCCAGGACGAGCAGTTGCAACTGCTGGCCCGTTCCCTGGATGAGGCGCCAGGGCGTCATCACTTGATCTGCCTGCACCATCATCCGGTGTCCATCGATTGTGCGTGGATGGAGTCCATCGGCCTGCGCAATGCCGAGGCGTTATTCGAAGTGATCGAGGGGCGGCCGCAGGTCAGGGCCCTGTTGTGGGGCCATGTCCACCAGGAAATCGACCGCCGGCGCGGCGGCCTGCGACTCTTGGCCTCACCCTCGACCTGCATCCAGTTCGAGCCCCGCAGCGACGACTTCAAGGTCGAGGAGCGGGCGCCGGGTTATCGCTGGTTGCGGCTGCTGGCCGACGGACGGCTGGAAACCGGCGTGCAGCGGGTCGAGGGTTATGCCTTCACCGTGGACTACGGCAGCGACGGTTACTGAAGCCGCTTCGTAACCCGGCGCCATCCCTGTAAACTGCGGCTTTTGCCCAGGCACAGGGAGTCTGCATGTCCGCTTCCATCCTTTATATCCACGGCTTCAATAGCGCCCCGGCCTCGACCAAGGCCTCCCAGTTGCGCCGGGTCATGGAGCAGATCGGCCTGGGCGACCAGTTGCGGGTACCGGCCTTGCACCATCATCCGCGCCAGGCCATCGGCCAGCTGGAGCAGGCGATCGTCGAGCTGGGCCGTCCATTGCTGGTCGGCAGCTCGCTCGGCGGCTACTATGCGACACACCTTGCCGAGCGCCACGGTCTGAAAGCCTTGCTGATCAACCCCGCCGTCAACCCGCATCGCCTGTTCGACGGTTACCTGGGCCCGCAGCAGAACCTGTATACCGATGAAACCTGGGAGCTGACCCTCGATCACGTGGCGGCCCTGGAGGCATTGGAGGTCCCGCCGCCCCAGGATCCGGAGCGTTACCAGGTATGGTTGCAGACCGGGGACGAGACGCTGGACTATCGCCACGCCCAGGCGTATTACCGCGCTTGCGCCTTGCGCATCCAGGCGGGTGGCGACCATAGTTTCCAAGGTTTTACCGGCCAATTGCCGGCGATATTGAATTTTGCCGGCATTACCGCCGATCAGTACCAGGCGTTCGACTTCACCGCACTGTGAAGCCGCGCCCCATATTCATTGAACGACTAACGACGAGAACCCATGGCCACTCCCAGCGCTAGCTCCTATAACGCAGACGCCATCGAAGTCCTCTCGGGACTCGACCCGGTGCGCAAACGCCCGGGCATGTACACCGACACCACGCGGCCCAACCACCTGGCCCAGGAAGTCATCGACAACAGTGTCGACGAAGCCCTGGCCGGCCATGCGAAGTCGATACAGGTCATCCTGCACGCCGATCATTCCCTGGAAGTGTCCGACGACGGTCGTGGCATGCCGGTGGACATCCATCCGGAAGAGGGCGTATCCGGCATCGAGCTGATCCTCACCAAGCTCCACGCCGGCGGCAAGTTCTCCAACAAGAACTACCAGTTCTCCGGCGGCTTGCACGGGGTGGGCATTTCCGTGGTCAACGCCCTGTCCAGCCAGGTACGGGTGCGGGTCAAGCGCGATGGCAGCGAGTACCAGATGACCTTCGCCGACGGCTACAAGGCTTCCGAGCTGGAAGTGGTCGGCAGCGTTGGCAAGCGCAATACCGGTACCTCCGTATTCTTCGCCCCGGACCCGAAATACTTCGATTCGCCGAAATTCTCCGTCAGCCGCCTCAAGCACGTGCTCAAGGCCAAGGCCGTGCTGTGCCCGGGGCTGCTGGTCAGCTTCGAGGACAAGGGCACCGGCGAGAAGGTCGAGTGGCATTACGAAGATGGCCTGCGTTCCTACCTGGTGGATGCTGTCAGCGAGTTCGAGCGCCTGCCGGCCGAGCCGTTCTGCGGCAGCCTGGCGGGTAACAAGGAGGCGGTGGACTGGGCCCTGCTGTGGCTGCCCGAGGGCGGCGACAGTGTCCAGGAAAGCTACGTCAACCTGATTCCTACCGCCCAGGGCGGTACCCACGTCAACGGCTTGCGCCAGGGGCTGCTGGACGCCATGCGCGAGTTCTGCGAGTTCCGCAACCTGTTGCCGCGCGGCCTCAAGCTGGCACCGGAGGACGTCTGGGAGCGGATCGCCTTCGTCCTGTCGATGAAAATGCAGGACGCGCAGTTCTCCGGCCAGACCAAGGAGCGCCTGTCGTCCCGCGAGGCTGCGGCGTTCGTTTCCGGGGTGGTCAAGGATGCCTTCAGCCTGTGGCTCAACGCCAACCCCGAACTGGGCATGCAACTGGCGGAGCTGGCCATCAGCAACGCCGGCCGACGCCTCAAGGCCAGCAAGAAGGTCGAGCGCAAGCGCATCACCCAGGGCCCGGCATTGCCGGGCAAGCTGGCCGATTGTGCCGGCCAGGACCCGATGCGTTCCGAGCTGTTCCTGGTGGAAGGTGATTCCGCCGGTGGTTCGGCCAAGCAGGCGCGGGACAAGGAGTTCCAGGCGATCCTGCCGCTGCGCGGGAAGATCCTCAACACCTGGGAAGTGGACGGCAGCGAGGTCCTGGCCAGCCAGGAAGTGCATAACATCGCCGTGGCCATCGGTGTCGACCCAGGCGCCGAGGACATGAGCCAGCTGCGCTACGGCAAGATCTGCATCCTCGCCGACGCCGACTCCGACGGCCTGCACATCGCCACCTTGCTCTGCGCCCTGTTCGTGCAGCATTTCCGCCCGTTGGTGGATGCCGGCCACGTCTATGTAGCCATGCCGCCGCTGTACCGGATCGACCTGGGCAAGGAGATCTTCTACGCCCTGGACGACGCCGAGCGTGACGGCATCCTCGATCGCCTGGTGGCCGAGAAGAAACGCGGCAAGCCGCAAGTCACCCGATTCAAGGGCCTGGGCGAAATGAACCCGCCGCAACTGCGCGAGACCACCATGGACCCCAATACCCGGCGCCTGGTGCAGTTGACTCTGGACGACGTCGAGGCCACCGCGGAAATCATGGACATGCTGCTGGCCAAGAAACGCGCCGGCGACCGCAAGTCCTGGCTGGAGTCCAAGGGCAACCTGGCCGAGGTGCTGGCCTGATGCACAAAGGCCTGGTCCTGGCCCTGGCGCTATCGGCAACCTCGGCGGTGGCCGCGCCGGCCCCCGAGCTGACCCTGCTGTCCGAGCATCCGGTAGAAGGCATGCGCGGCGGCAATCTCTCGGGGCTGGCGCTGTGCGGCCAGCAGCTGTGGACCGTGTCGGATCGCGACGACGACCAGATCTACCGGCTCGATACCCGCGACAGCGTCTGGCAGGCCGAGACGGTCAAGCTGGAAGTGCCACCGGTACCCGATATCGGTTTGCCCTGGGGGCTGAAGTCACGGACCTGGGCGGCGTCCTTCGTGCGTGGCGGGGACCTGGACTTCGAAGGCATCTCCTGCGATGCCGCCGGCAACAAGTATGTGGTCAGCGAAGCCCATGCCTCGGTGTTGCAGGTACCGGCCCAGGGCGCGCCCGAGTGGTTGAAGATTTCCCCGCTGATGGTCCGCGAAGCCCGGGCCAGTGGCATGCTGCTGCACTTCAATGCATTGTTCGAGGGGCTGGCGGTGAACCCGGCCGGAGATCGTATCTGGCTGGCGGCGGAGCGTGAGCGGCGTGGCCTGTTGTTGATCAAGCGCGGGCAGAGCACCTGGGATTGCGATGGCGGTTGCGTGCTGCTCAGCGAAGCCGGCCTGCAGATGCAGCCCGAGCAGGTGCCCCATGCCAAGGCCGTGACCCGTGACTTCGCCGATCTTTCGCTGTTCGACGGCAAGCTGTTCACCCTGGAACGCAACGCCTACCAGATCTGCCGCCGCGATGCGCAGAGCGCCAAGGTCGAGCAGTGCTGGTCCTTCGCTGCCGAAGCCCTGGTGGAGTCACGGCGTTATCCACAGCCCTACGGCCTGGCCGAAGCCCTGGTGGTGGATGCCGAAGGCGCCTGGATCGGCCTGGACAACAACAATGGTGCCCGCGCCGATGGTGAAAGCCGGCCGATCGTCTGGCGCTTTGCCGCGCCGCAAGGCGGCTGGAGTGCCAAGCCGTGAGCCAGCAACCGGGGCGCAGTGCCGGCCGAGTGTTGTTGATCCTGGCCTGGGCGGCGGGACTGTTCCTGGCCACGCGGTTCTTCGCCGATTGGGAAGCGCGCCAGGAGAACCCCAACACTGTCGTCAGTTCGCAACAACATGAGGGTTACATCGAAGTGAAGCTGGTCGGCAACGGCCAGGGGCATTTCGTCGCCAGCGGCCACATCGACGGCCAGCCGGTGCAGTTCATGCTCGATACCGGCGCCACCGAAGTCTCGATCCCCTCCGGGCTGGCCGAGCGCCTGGGCCTGGAGCGAGGACTGCCGGTGACCCTGAGCACTGCCAACGGTCGCAGCGAGGGCTACCGGACCCGTATCGAGCGCCTGCAGCTGGGCGATATCACCTTGCACGATGTCCGGGCCCTGGTGGCTCCAGGGCTCGACGGGGACCAGGTCCTGCTGGGCATGAGCGCTTTGAAGAAACTTGAATTTACTCAGCGCGGCGGCACCATGCTGCTGCGCCAGACCACGAACCAATGAGGCCCGCATGAGCGACTCCCTTGATCTCAGCCTGGATGGCGTAGAACGCCGGTCACTGGCTGACTTCACCGAAAATGCCTACCTCAACTACTCCATGTACGTGATCATGGACCGTGCGCTGCCGCATATCGGCGACGGCCTGAAACCGGTACAGCGGCGTATCGTCTACGCCATGAGTGAGCTGGGGCTGGATGCCGATTCCAAGCACAAGAAGTCCGCCCGTACCGTGGGTGATGTGCTCGGCAAGTTCCACCCGCACGGCGACTCCGCCTGCTACGAAGCCATGGTGCTCATGGCCCAGCCGTTCAGCTACCGCTACACGCTGGTGGACGGCCAGGGCAACTGGGGGGCGCCGGACGATCCCAAGTCCTTCGCGGCCATGCGCTACACCGAGGCGCGCCTGTCGCGCTATTCCGAGGTGCTGCTCAGCGAGCTGGGCCAGGGCACCGCGGACTGGGGGCCGAACTTCGACGGCACGCTGCAGGAGCCGCTGGTACTGCCGGCGCGCCTGCCGAATATCCTGCTCAACGGTACCACCGGCATCGCCGTGGGCATGGCCACCGACGTACCGCCGCACAACCTGCGGGAAGTGGCTTCGGCCTGCGTACGCCTGCTGGACGAGCCCAAGGCCACGGTGGAACAGCTATGCGAGCACATCCAGGGGCCGGACTATCCCACCGAGGCGGAGATCATCACCCCGCGTGCCGACCTGCTGAAGATCTACGAGACTGGCCGTGGCTCGGTGCGCATGCGCGCCGTGTACCGGGTCGAAGATGGCGACATCGTGGTTTCCGCGTTGCCGCACCAGGTCTCCGGAGCCAAGGTGCTGGAGCAGATCGCTGCCCAGATGCAAGCCAAGAAGCTGCCGATGGTGGCTGACCTGCGGGACGAGTCGGACCATGAGAACCCTTGCCGCATCGTGATCATCCCGCGCTCCAACCGGGTCGATCCGGGCGAGCTGATGCAGCACTTGTTCGCTACCACCGATCTGGAATCCACCTATCGGGTCAACGTCAACATCATCGGCATGGACGGCAAGCCGCAACTGAAGAACCTGCGCGCGCTGCTGGTGGAATGGCTGGAATTCCGGGTCGCCACCGTGCGCCGCCGCTTGCAGTTCCGCCTGGACAAGGTCGAGCGCCGCCTGCACCTGTTGGACGGCTTGCTGATTGCCTACCTCAACCTGGATGAAGTGATCCACATCATCCGTACCGAGGACCAGCCACGGGCCAGGCTGATCGAGCGTTTCGCCCTCAGCGAGATCCAGGCCGACTACATCCTCGACACCCGCCTGCGGCAACTGGCGCGACTGGAAGAGATGAAGCTGCGGGCCGAGCAGGACGAACTGCTCAAGGAACAGGCCAAGCTGCTGGCGCTGCTCAACAGCGAGGCCAAGCTCAAGAAGCTGGTGCGCACCGAGCTGCTGCAGGATGCCGAGACCTATGGCGACGACCGCCGTTCGCCGATCGTCGAGCGTGCCGAAGCCAAGGCCCTGTCGGAAAACGAGCTGATGCCGACCGAGCCGGTGACTATCGTTCTGTCGGAAAAAGGCTGGGTCCGCTGCGCCAAGGGGCATGATATCGACGCTACTGGCCTGTCCTACAAGGCCGGCGATGGCTACAAGACCGCCGCTGCCGGGCGCTCGAACCAGTTTGCGGTGTTCATCGACTCCACCGGCCGCAGTTATTCGGTGGCGGCCCACACGCTGCCATCGGCCCGTGGCCAGGGCGAGCCACTGACGGGCCGCTTGACGCCGCCGCCGGGCGCGACTTTCGAGTGCGTGCTGCTGCCGGACGACGAGGCGCTGTATGTGATCGCCTCCGATGCCGGCTACGGCTTCGTGGTCAAGGGCGAGGACTTGCAGGCCAAGAACAAGGCGGGCAAGGCGCTGTTGAGCCTGCCGAACAATGCCAAGGTCCTGGCGCCAAGGCCGGTGGCCGATCGCGAGCAGAACTGGCTGGCTTCGGTGACCACCGAGGGTCGCCTGCTGGTGTTCAAGATCAGCGACCTGCCGCAGCTGGGCAAGGGCAAGGGCAACAAGATCATCGGTATTCCCGGTGAGCGGGTCGCCAGTCGCGAGGAGTATGTGACCGATATCGCGGTGCTGCCGGAAGGCGCGACTCTGGTACTGCAGGCGGGCAAGCGCACCCTGTCGCTCAAGGCCGACGACCTGGAGCACTACAAGGGCGAGCGCGGGCGCCGCGGCAACAAGCTGCCACGGGGTTTCCAGCGAGTGGACGCGTTGTTGGTAGAGCCTCTCAGTTGAGAGGCGCGATCAGCCATTTAACTGGTCGATCGTTGTTGGAACACTGGAGTCATGGCGCATATTCACGGATGATATGCGCTTTCAAACGCCGGCCTGGTCCGGCGTTATTCTGTTTTTTTGAGTATTTTCACTGTGGCTGGCCTGTTGGCCGCCACCTGGATGGGATGATGACTGTTCTGCGCCTTCCTTTTATTTTCCTGCTCGCGGGCGTTCTCGGCCTGGCGGGTTGCAGCGTTCACCAACCGGTGTCGCTGTATCAGCTGGACAGCGGAAGTCCAGCCCAGCCGGCCAGCACCGGCATGTCGGTATTGCTGGGTCCGGTCCTGATTGCCGATTACCTGCAACGTGAAACCCTGCTGCAGCGCCAGGATGATGGCAGCCTGCAGGCCGCGACCGACGGCCGTTGGGCCGGCAGCCTCTCTTCGGATATCGACCAGTTGCTGCTGCGCCAGGTAGCCGGTCACCTGGACAGCCAGCGAGTGGTGCTGGCCCCGGCCACCAACGGCTTCACTCCGGATGTGCAGGTCCTGCTGTCGATCACCCGCCTGGACTCCGGCAAGACCCAGCCGGCGGTGCTGGATGCCCAGTGGCGCCTGATCGACCGGCGCGGCCAGGTACGCGACAACCGTATCGTTCACCTGCAGGAACAGCATGCGGGGACCACCGCGTCCCAGGTGCAGGCTCAAGGCGTGCTGTTGCAGCGCCTGGCCGAACAGCTGTCCGGTGCCCTCAAGCCCCTGGCCAACCAGCCTGCGGTGGCCGAGGTGCCGCGCAAGGCGCCAGCGGCGCCGGCACCCAAGCCGGCTGAGCCGGAAAAGCGGCCGAAGATGCCGATGGCCACGCCGATCCGTACGGATATGGAAGTGTTCCGCTTCTGATGTGATCCGCAGCAAGACAAGGCCCGCCATTGGCGGGCCTTGTGGTTTCTGGGGGCAGGCACAAAAAGCCTGTGCAGGGTAAGCCGATCAGCTAAGGACGCTGTAGGCGCGAGGCTTGCCCGTGATGACTGCAGGGTGCTGCGTGTATCTGGTCGACACGTGCGACCGTTAACGAGCATTGCGAGCAATCGAGCATCGACCGGCTGATCCTCCAGGGGATCGCCTTGCTCAACTGATCGGCATCACGCGCCGGGCGGGCTTCGTTGAGCAGGGCAGGCGTTACAGCTTGGCCCGGGTCTCGTGCATGCGCGCCAGCTGGCGTTCCAGCATCGACGGGTAGGGTTCCATCAGGCGCTCGACGCAGCAGGCACCTTCCGGGCTGGCGATCGGGCGGATACGGGCCCGTTGGCGCAGCAGTACATCGTCGTTGACCTTGCGCTCCACCAGCAGCAGGTTGCGGCTGTGCTGGGACAGCGCCAGGGCGTCCTGGGCGGTTTCGGTCAGCAGCAGGTCGATCTGGCTCAGGCCGAACAGCCCTTCGCCCAGGGTCAGGCCCAGTTGCAGTTGCAGGGTGATGCCGCTGTCCGCCACCTCGATCTGCAGGGCGTGGCCCAGGGCGCGCAAGAGCTCGCCGCAGCAGATGGCGTTGGTCAGGTAGTCATCGCCGCTGTCTTCGCTGTGGAACAGCATCAGCGTGCTGCCATCGTTCAGGGTGTGCAGCTCGCTCTGGTACAACGAGGCCGCCTGGTCGAGGCAATCACGATAGCGTTCGAGCAATTCCGTCAGGCGCGCCCGGGGCAGGCGCCGCAGCTGTTCCTGGGCGCCCAGTTGCACCGCCAGCACGGCGCTGTGCTGGGGTTCGGCGGGGACCTCGGGCTGCGCCTGGGGCTTGGCCAGTGGCGCCGAGGGTGAGGAGTGATCGCGCAGGTCGGCGAACGGGTCTTCTTCGTCCAGTTCGTCTTCCTCGGCACTGACCAGATGCCGTGGCGCTGGTTTCAAGCCGGCCACCGGGGCGCTTTCATCGAAGCTCGGATCGCGCAGGTTGCGGATCTCGAAAGCCGGGGCGTCTTCTTCCTCGTCCTGTTCTTGCGGTTCGGGCTGTGGCTCGGGCTCGGGGATTTCCGGGGCGAGGCGGGCGTGCAGCTGGCGCGCCAGGTCGCCGATTTCATCCTGGCGCTGGATCGCCGGGGTATGTTCGTCCAGGTCCCGCAGCCAGACCCGCAGCTGCAGCAGCGGGGTGGAGATATGGCGACCCAGGCGCAGGCTCAGGGCGAGCGCCAGGGCCAGCAGGATGGCACTGAGGATGCCCATGCTCTGCAGGCTGATGGTCATCGGCTGCTGGAACTGGGCCATGTCCAGGCTGATCCGCAGGTTGCCGGCGGTGACATCCTGGAAGGTGATCTTGGTCTGGTACACACCCTCGGTTTCGCCCAGCAGGCTGCTCTTGGGCCGTTGGCCAGCCTCGGCGAGAATGCGGTTGTCGACGCTGTAGATCGCCGCGTGGGCCACCAGCGGATTCTTGGTCAGGTTGTTGAGCAAGACGTTGAGGCTGAGGATGTCGTTGGACACCAGCAGCTCGGTGGCCGAGGTGGCGGTCTGGGTGGTCAGGCTCTGGCCCAGGGCGTCCGCCTGCTCATGCATGGCTTGCTTGAACTGCAGGCCCATCACGCCGGCATAGATCACCAGGGCCAGGGCGACCAGGATCACGTTATGGCTGGCAATACGCAATGCAATCGGTACACGGCGGTGGCGCAGTGCACGGAAGATCAGCAAGAAGAAGTTATCGTTTTTAACTGGCGTGGGCCGGTTCACTGAGCTCGGCTCTTTAGTCCGTGAAGTTGACGCGCAGTATAGCGAGAGGCCCTAGGCCGGCAAAGCGCTGGCTGTGCCCGATGGTCAGCGAAAGTGGGTAGAATGCGCTTTTTTTCCACCTCGGGGGTGCGCCTTGCGCGAAATTGTCCTGATAAACATCACCGGCGAAGATCGTCCCGGTCTGACTGCGGCCATTACCGGCGTCCTGGCCCAGGGTGGTGTGAACATTCTCGACATCGGTCAGGCGGTGATCCACGACGCCTTGTCGTTCGGCATCCTGGTCGAGATCCCGGATGACGAGCGCAGCTCCTCGGTGCTCAAGGACATCCTGTTCACCGCCTACAAGCTCGACCAGCAGGTGCGCTTCACCCCGGTGTCCGAGGAGGATTACCAGCAGTGGGTGGCAGGGCAGGGCAAGCAGCGCCACATCGTCACCCTGCTGACCCGCAAGGTCACCGCCGAGCAGTTGCAGCGGGTGAGTTCGATCACTGCCAAGTACGGCTTGAACATCGACCATATCGATCGCCTGTCCGGGCGCATGCCCCTGGATATGCCCGCCGACCAGGGCAAGGGCTGCATCGAGTTCTCGGTGCGCGGCGAAGCTGCCGATCCCCAGGCGCTGCGGGCCGAATTCCTCAGCGTGGCCCAGGAGTTGAACGTCGACATCGCCTTCCAGGAAGACTCGCTGTTCCGCCGCAACCGGCGCCTGGCGGTGTTCGACATGGACTCGACGCTGATCGAGGCCGAGGTCATCGACGAGTTGGCCAAGGCCGCCGGGGTCGGCGATCGGGTCGCGCAAATCACCGAGCGGGCCATGGCCGGCGAGCTGGATTTTCGCGCCAGCTTCAAGGAGCGCCTGGCTCTGCTCAAGGGGCTGGACGTCAGCGTGCTGGACTCCATCGGCGCCTCCCTGCGCCTGACCGAGGGCGCCGAGACCCTGTTCGCCGAACTCAAGCGCCTGGGCTACAAGACCGCGATCCTGTCCGGTGGCTTCACCTATTTCGCCAAGCAGCTGCAAGCCAAGCTGGGCATCGACTACGTGTTCGCCAACGAGCTGGAAGTGGTGGATGGCAAGGTCACCGGCGTGGCGGTGGAGCCGATCGTCGATGCACAGCGCAAGGCCGACCTGCTGCGTGAACTGGCCCAGAAGGAAGGCTTGCGCCTGGAGCAGACCATCGCGGTCGGCGACGGTGCCAACGACCTGCCGATGCTGGGTATCGCCGGCCTGGGCGTGGCGTTCCGCGCCAAGCCGCTGGTCAAGCAGTCGGCCAAGCAGGCGATCTCGACCCTGGGCCTGGACGGCGTGTTGTACCTGTTGGGCTTGCGCGATCGTGACGGGCAGCCTTGATCGGGAACGAGTCTTCGCCCATGAAAAACGCCGCTGATCAGCGGCGTTTTTTGTTTGCGGTGTCAGCCAGGCATCAAGCCTTGGGCGCGCCCAGTCCCTGGCCCATGCGGACTGGCGAACCGGCCGCCAGCCCTTCGGCCCATTGCACCTGGTCTGGGCCGAACAGCACGATGGCGGTGGAGCCCAGCTTGAAGCGGCCCATCTCGGCGCCTTTTTCCAGGTGGATCGGGGCGCGGGCGGCCTCGTCGTAGCGCACGGTCTTGAGCTCGCGCTTGGGTGGCGTCACCAAACCGGCCCAGACGGTTTCGATCGAGGCGACGATCATCGCGCCCACCAGCACCAGGGCCATGGGGCCGCGCTCGGTGTCGAAGATGCACACCACGCGCTCGTTGCGGGCGAACAGCTCGGGGACGTTTTCCGCGGTGGTCTGGTTGACCGAGAAGATCCGTCCGGGGACGTAGACCATTTCTCGCAGGGTGCCGGCCAGCGGCATGTGCACGCGATGGTAGTCCTTGGGGGACAGGTAGATGGTGGCGAAGTCGCCGCCCATGAACGGCGCAGCCAGGGTCGGATCACCACCCAGCAGCTCCAGAACGCTGTAGCTGTGGCCCTTGGCTTGGAATACCCGGCCATGTTCGATCGGCCCGAGCTGGCTGACGGCGCCGTCGGCGGGGCTCAGCACCGCGCCCGGAGTCGGGTCCAGCGGCCGTGCGCCGTCTTTCAGGGCGCGGGTGAAGAAGGCGTTGAAGTGCTCGTAGGCGGTCACGTCCTCGACCTGGGCCTCGGACATGTCTACCTGGTACTGCTTGGCGAACCAGCTGGTGAAGGCATTCTTGAACCAGCGCACGCGGCACTCGGCGATGCAGCCGGCCAGGCGCGACAGCAGGTGGTGAGGCAGCAGGTACTGGCTGATGATGAACAAACGCTTTTTCATTGGGTGTCCTTAAAAAACCTTAAATCTCTACGGGCGTATCGGGATGATTGCCCCATTCGCCCCACGAGCCGGCGTAGCCTTTGACCCGTGGATAGCCCAGCGCCTTGGCCACCAGGTAGGTGAAGCCGGAGCGGTGGTGGGTCTGGCAGTGGGTGATCACTTCTTTGTCTTTGCTGATGCCCAGGCTCTCGAGGATCTGCGGCATGTCACGGCGGATGCGCAGGTGGCGGGCCTGGTCCATGCCGGCGGTCCATTCGAAATTCACTGCGCCGGGAATATGCCCGCCCTTGGCGGCCAGGACCTTCTCGCCCGAATACTCCAGCGGGCCGCGGGCGTCCCAGATGGCCAGGTCGGCAGCGCCGAGGCGGCTCTGCAGGTATTCGCGGGTGGCGGTAGGTTCGTCGTGCAGGGTCAGGGGCACCGGGCCGCCGACGATTTCCGGTACCTCGGTGGATACCGGCAGGCTTTCCGCCAGCCAGGCCGGCAGGCCGCCATCGACGTAGTGATAGTGCCGGTGGCCGATCACATCCAGCAGCCAGATGAAGCGTCCGGCCCAGCCGCCGCCTTCATCGTCATACACCACGTAGACCGCGTCGGGGTTGTGTCCGAGTTCACCGAACAGCGCCTCGAGGGCGGCCTTGGGTGGCAGCAGTCCCGGGGCTGGCGCCTGGCCGAGCTGGGTACGCTTGGGGTCGACGAAGCGTGCCCCGGGAATATGCCCGGTGCTGTAGCGGGCGGCGCTGGTCAGGTCGACCAGGATCAGTTCGCGGGCGTCGAGGCGGGCGAGCAGGTCACCGGGCTCGATGACCAGCGGCAAGCCGGAAAAATCAGACATGTCAGGTCCCCAGGGCACAAAGGGTGGAATTGTAGCGCAAGCGTTACTGGCTGCGGTTGGTAAAGCTGTGCAAGGCCTTCTCGATGCACTGGGCGGTCTTGCCGAAGGCCTGGACGCTGGTTTCGGCGAAGGGCACGCCGTCCTGGTCGGCGATCGCCAGCAGTAGAACCCGACCATTGCAGGACAGCGAGCGGATCAGCAGGTGCTCGCCACGGAACAACTGGCGCAGGGCCCCGGGCAGGTGGGGAGCGAATTGCCGATAGTTGTCCGGGGTCAGGCGGATCTGCGCGGATTTCTCCAGCAAGCGCTGTAGCAGCGGGTTTTGCTTGGCTTGCAGGCTCAGTCCGGCGGCTTCCCTGGGCAGGCCATGCAACTGCTGCACTCGCAACTGGCTGTGGCTGCGATCGACCATCAGCAGCATGATCCGCCGCATGCCACATGCCGCCAGGGCATCCCGGGCAAACCCGGTGAGGTGCACGGCATTGGTGAAGGGACTCGGTTCGAGCAGCAGCTCGCTGCACAGCTGGCGCCACTTGGCCAGTTCCAGGGGTGTTGGCGCGGGTGCCGGCAGCTCGCCGTTGTGCAGGCGGCGCACGTTCCAGGGCCAGAGCAGGGCCTGGGCCGGGTGCCAGAGATCGGGCTGGCTGTCGTTGCGGGCGCTGTTGGCTGCTTGTTGGTGCAACTGTTGCTGGACCTCGGCGACCGGTATCTGCAGGTACAGGGCGGTGAGGTTCTGCCAGCGTTGGCCGTGGGGGTTGTTCCAGGAAAATTGCGCCGCCAGGGCCATGCCGTTGGCCAGCAGGACGCAGTTGGCCGGCTGGTTCAGCCAGCGCCGCAGCTCCGGGTCGTCGTCCAGGCGCTGTTGCTGGCGCAGCGGGTTATCGCTGTCGCGGGCGATCAGCAGGACCTTGGCCAGCAGGTGTTGCTCGCTGGTCAGCAGGCGGTAGCCCTGTTGCACCCAGATCGGCAGGTGCCAGGCTTGAACCAGGGCTTGGCAGACCTCCATCAGGCGTACGCCGAACAATTGCAGTTCAACCTTGCGCGCCGACTCATGCTTGTAGATGACCCGCAGCTCCCACTCTTCCATCAGCTTGGGGTAGCTCAAGGCGATGGCCCATAGAGGAGAGAGGAACAGCAGGCTGCCCCAGTGGATGTCCTGCCACAAGCGGGCCAGGCGCCCGGCGAAGAAACCGTTGGCTTGTTGGGTGGCGTGCTGGCTGATCAGCTGCAATTGCCGCAAGGCCTGGGGAATTTGCTCTTCGGGCAGGGTCGGCAGTTGTTCCAGCAGTTCCTGGGTACGCTTGAGGCCCAGGCGGTTGACCGCGATCTCCAGGTTCTCCGCCGGCT
The DNA here is from genome assembly GCF_003850545.1 of Pseudomonas sp. CMR5c. NCBI lineage: Bacteria > Pseudomonadati > Pseudomonadota > Gammaproteobacteria > Pseudomonadales > Pseudomonadaceae > Pseudomonas > Pseudomonas sp. CMR5c. The sequence continues at coordinate 608,990 of NZ_CP027705.1, forward strand.
CGCTCATGCTGCCATGGGTGTGCCGGTTGGCCTCGCGGATCACGCTGAGGGCCAATGCCGGGCTATTCTGCATCAGGTCGGCGATTTCCCGCAGCGAACTGCGGTTGTTGGCGATGGCCTTGCAGACCCGGTCGTGGCTGGCTTGCGGCACCGGCAGGCGCACGGCGCCGAGAAGCTTGAGCCAGGCCTCTAGAGAGCTGGGGGCAGAGTGCGGGGTGCTGGTTTCATTGGACATGGTCGGGCGCAATCATCGTCTGCTGTGAACACGCCCTGAGCGGGCCAAACTGGCTTTTCACCTTAACTGGCTATAGTCTGGCGCAGTTTTGCCGATAAGTAGAAGAAGAGTTTTAAGAACTTCCGAATATGACCTTGAACCCGACTCATAAGTACTCTCCTATCTATGGCTAAAATCATCGGCATCATCGTCGTATTCGCTAGCGTGCTCGGCGGATACGTGCTTTCCCACGGCAAGATCGCAGCGCTGATCCAGCCTTTCGAGGTGTTGATCATCGGTGGTGCGGCCTTTGGTGCGTTCCTCCAGGCCAACCCCGGCTACATGACGATGCACGTCGTCAAGAAATCCCTGGGGATGTTCAGCTCGCGTTTCACCCATACCTTCTACTTGGAAGTGCTGGGCCTGATCTACGAGATCCTCAACAAGAGCCGCCGCGAAGGCATGATGGCCATCGAGGGCGACATTGAGGACGCGGCAGCCAGCCCGATCTTCGCCAAGTACCCGGCGGTGCTCAAAGACGAGCGCATGACCGCCTACATCTGTGATTACCTGCGCATCATGTCCTCCGGCAACATGGCTCCCCACGAGCTCGAAGGCCTGTTCGACATGGAGCTGTTCAGCCTCAAGGAAGAACTCGAGCACCCCTCCCATGCGGTAACCGGCATCGCCGACGGCATGCCCGGTTTCGGTATCGTCGCGGCGGTACTGGGTATCGTGGTGACCATGGCGTCCCTGGGCGACGGTGACCAGAAGTCCATCGGCCTGCACGTGGGTGCGGCGCTGGTAGGTACCTTCTTCGGTATTCTCGCGGCTTATGGTTTCTTCGGTCCGCTGGCCCATTCCCTGGCCCACGATGCCAAGGAAGAGCTGAACGTCTATGAAGCCATCAAGGCATCCCTGGTGGCCTCCGCTTCCGGCATGCCGCCTTCGCTGGCGGTGGAGTTCGGGCGCAAGGTCCTCTACCCGGCGCACCGTCCGAGCTTCGCCGAGCTGGAACAAGCGGTTCGCGGTCGCTAAGTCATGGAAAACAATCAGCCGATTATCATCAAGCGCGTCAAGCGCTTCGCTGGCGGTCATCACGGGGGCGCCTGGAAAATCGCCTTCGCCGACTTCGCCACGGCGATGATGGCGTTCTTCCTGGTGCTGTGGCTGTTGTCCACGGCCACCCCGGAACAGAAGATCGCCATCGCCGGTTACTTCAAGGACCCGATCGGCTTTTCCGAAAGCGGTACGCCCTACATCATCGACCTGGGCGGCTCGCCGGAACTGGCGCCGGAAAACACCCTGAACCCCGAGATCCAGTCCCAGCCCCAGCCGGACAAGGTCACGGTGGACTCCGAGCAAGTTGAGGGCATGGCCGAGCAGGTCGAGCGCGAGCGTCTCGAACTGCTGCTGCAGGAGCTGCAGAACAAGGTCGAGGAAAACCCCCAACTGCAGAAGTTCAAGGACCAGATTCTTTTCGAGATCACGCCTGACGGCTTGCGCATCCAGATCATGGACGCCGAGAACCGGCCGATGTTCGACTCCGGCAGTGCCCGCCTGAAGCCGTATTTCGAAGACATCCTGCTGGCCATGGCCGACACCATCAAGGCGGTGCCGAACAAGATCAGCATCAGCGGCCATACCGATGCCACGCCTTATTCGGGCAGCGGCGAGTTCGGCAACTGGGAGCTGTCGGCCAACCGTGCCAACGCCGCTCGTCGAGCACTGGTGGCCGGTGGTTATCCTGATCCGCAAGTGGCGCGGGTAGTGGGTTTTGCTTCTTCGGCGCTGTTCGATCGCAAGGATCCGTTCAATCCGGTCAACCGGCGTATCGACATCGTGGTGCTGACCAAGCGCGCCCAGCGCGCCATCGAGGGCGAACAGGGCGACCAGAAGACTCCGGCGCCAACCCAGGGCACTGGAGCCCCTGGCGAAGTACCGGCTGCAGCGGCCGATCCGCACGCCTTGCCGCCGGGCAGCGAGCCACTGCCGGCCCACGAAGTGCGCCAGCGCCTGAACATCTTCGAAGACGGCGTGCTGAAGATGGATGAGCAGGGCGCAGCGGGCCAGACTCCTGCACCTGCACCTGCACCTGCACCTGCACCTGCACCTGCACCTGCGGCGCCGGCACCCCGGTGACACCGGGAACTGCCAGGTAAAAAGCACAAGGCCGCGATCATCGCGGCCTTGTGGTTTCTGCGTGGGGCAGGGTCAGTAGCTGTCGTCGGGCAGGCTGGCGATGATCGAGCGGTAGCTGTTCATCCGCTGTTGCTGGATGCGGCCATCTTCCAGGGCCTTGAGCAGGGCGCAGCCGGGCTCGCGGTCGTGCTTGCAGTCACGGAAGCGGCAGGTGCCCAGCAGGTCGTTGAACTCGATGAAACCCGCTTCGACGTCGGCGCGGCTGACGTGACCCAGGCCGAATTCACGAATACCGGGGGAGTCGATCAGTTCGCCGCCACCGGGGAAGTGGAACAACCGGGCGGTGGTGGTGGTGTGGGTGCCCTGTCCGGAAAACTCCGACAGCGGGCCGACCCGGGTGAAGACGTCCGGCAGCAGGCTGTTGACCAGGGACGACTTGCCCACCCCTGACTGGCCGACGAACACGCTGATGCGGCCATTGAGCAGCGCTTGTAGTTGCTCCATGCCGTCGCCGTGATGGGCCGAGACTTCCAGCAGCGGATAGCCCAGCTGGCGATAGACCGCCAGCAGGGCGTTGAGCGCCGGGGCGTTCTGCTCGTCGATCAGGTCGGCCTTGTTCAGCAGCAGCAAGGGGCGGATTCCGGCGTGCTCGGCGGCCACCAGGTAACGGTCGATGAGGTTGGCGTGGGGTTCTGGCATGGGCGCGAAGACGATCACGATCATGTCGACGTTGGCCGCTACCGGCTTGAGCTGGCCACGGCTGTCGGGGCGGCAGAGCTCGGTGCTGCGGGGCAGTTGGGCGACGATCACCCCTATGCCCTGGTTGCCGGCGCGCCAGACCACCTGGTCGCCGGTCACCAGCGCTGGCAGGTTGGCCCGCAAGTGGCAGCGAAACACCTGGCCGGCCAGTTCGCCTTCGCGGGCCTCGACTTCGACCTGGACGCCGAAGTGGGCGATCACCAGGCCGGTCTGTTCCGGCCCCAGGTCGCCCCCTTCCAGCGCCTCCATGACGGAGGACTCACGTTTGGCGGCGCGGGCTGCGCGCTCACCCTGGATCTTTTCGATGCGCCAGTTCTGGCGACGATTGAGCTGGCGTTTGGCCATTGATGTTCCGTGTCGATAATTACGGCGATTGGGTAAAACGGCGGCGAGTTTAGCACGCCGGGCAGGCCCTCTAGGCTAAACTGCGCAACTACGCCGAGGAGCCCACCCATGCAGAACCCGCAGAACCTGATTTGGATCGATCTGGAAATGACCGGTCTGAACCCCGACACCGACGTCATCATCGAGATGGCGACCATCGTCACCGATAGCAACCTGAACACCTTGGCTGAAGGACCGGTCATCGCCATCCACCAGAGCGACGAGATCCTTGCCGGCATGGATGAGTGGAACACTCGCCAGCACGGCAATTCCGGCCTGACCCAGCGGGTGCGTGAAAGCCGCATCGACATGGCCGAGGCCGAAGCCCAGACCATCGCCTTCCTGGAGCAATGGGTGCCCAAGGGCAAGTCGCCGATCTGTGGCAACAGCATCTGCCAGGACCGGCGCTTCCTCTATCGCCACATGAAGAGCCTGGAAAGCTATTTCCACTACCGCAACCTCGACGTCTCGACCCTCAAGGAACTGGCTGCCCGCTGGGCGCCCGAGGTGCGCGACAGCTTCAAGAAGGGCAGCACGCACCTGGCCCTGGATGACATCCGCGAATCCATCGCCGAGCTGCAGCACTACCGCAAGCACTTCATCAAGCTCTGAACATGCAGGCGAGCGGGCGGGTTGCCTCGCGCCCGCTGCCGCCCTCTTTTGGTGCCCGCGCCAACTGAGTAGACTGCGCGCCTTCTTGAAGGGACCGCCAACATGTTGCTGATGCTTTATCTGATCGCCATTACCGCCGAAGCCATGACTGGCGCCCTTTCTGCCGGACGTCGCGGCATGGACTGGTTCGGCGTGGTGCTGATCGCCTGCGTCACCGCCCTGGGCGGCGGTTCGGTACGCGATGTGCTGCTCGGGCATTACCCCCTGACCTGGGTCAAGCATCCCGAGTACCTGGTGCTGACATCGGTGGCGGCCCTGGTGACGATCTTCATCGCCCCCTTGATGCGCCACCTGCGCTCGCTGTTTTTGGTGCTCGATGCGGTCGGCCTGGTGGCCTTCACCCTGATCGGCTGCATGACGGCCCTGGAGATGGGCCACGGCATGCTGGTGGCTTCGGTCAGCGGGGTGATCACCGGGGTCTTCGGCGGCATTCTCCGGGATATCTTCTGCAACGATATTCCGCTGATTTTCCGTCGTGAGCTGTACGCCAGCGTGTCCTTCGCCGCGGCCTGGTGCTACATGCTGTGCATCTACCTGCAACTACCCAGCGAACAGTCGATCCTGATCACGTTGTTCGGCGGCTTCCTGCTGCGCTTGCTGGCGATTCGCTTTCACTGGGAAATGCCCAAGTTCGTCTACAACGACGAGCATTGACGGCTGGCATGCTGGGCCAGGGCCCACTGCACATGTTCGCGCACCAACTCCGACGGGTAGTCCTGGCGGGCCTTGAGGGCCTCCAGGACTGGAATGGTGGACGGCGCGTTGCCCAGGCCCACCGCGAGGTTGCGCAACCAGCGCTCGTAGCCGGCGCGCCGCAGCGGTGAGCCTTCGGTGCTGCTGAGAAACTGCTCTTCATCCCACAGGAACAGCTCCGCCAGCTCGGCGTTGTCCAGGTTGTGCCGGGGCTTGAAGTCGCCCTCGCCCGAGGTGCGGGCGAAACGGTTCCAGGGGCAGACGATCTGGCAGTCGTCGCAGCCAAATACCCGGTTGCCGATCAGCGGGCGCAATTCTTCGGGGATGGCGTTCTTCAGCTCGATGGTCAGGTAGGAAATGCAGCGCCGGGCATCCAGCTGGTAGGGGCCGACGAAGGCGTTGGTCGGACAGATATCCAGGCAGGCGCTGCAACGCCCGCAATGCTCGCTGGCATGGGGCTCGTCCACTGGCAGCGGCAGGTCGACGAACAGTTCGCTGAGGAAGAAGTAGCTGCCGGCCTTGCGGTTGAGGACCAGGGTGTTCTTGCCGATCCAGCCCAGGCCGGCCTGTTCGGCAATGGCTTTTTCCAGCACTGGCGCACTGTCGACGAAGGCGCGGTAGCCGAAGGGCCCGATGACCTGCTGGATGCGCTCGGCCAGTTGCTGCACGCGCTTGCGGATCAGCTTGTGGTAGTCGCGGCCCAGGGCATAGCGCGAGACGTAGGCCTTGGACGGCTGGGCCAGGCGCTGGGCCATCTGGGTGTCGCCGGGCAGGTAGTCCATGCGCAGCGAAACCACGCGCAGGGTGCCGGGCACCAGTTCCGCAGGGCGCGAGCGTTTGTTGCCGTGGGCGCCCATGTATTCCATTTCACCGTGGTAGCCAGCGGCGAGCCAGCGTTCCAGATGGCTTTCGTGTTCGGCAAGGTCCAGGCCGCTGATGCCGACTTGCTGGAAGCCCAGTTCGCGGCCCCAGTCCTTGATGGATTGGGCGAGGGCGGGAAGATCCTGGGTGATGACGGACATGAGGCGAGAGAAACCGACTACTGAGGTGCGTATAATTCTGCCAGACATCGGAGCCGGAAGACGCATGCCGCAGACAAAACACCCCTTGCCAGACATCCAACTGCTGACGGCCGGTCAGTTGCCGCGCCTGGCTGCCCGTCCAATGGATGCCCATAAAGGCCAGTTCGGCCATGTGCTGTTGATCGGTGGCGACCGGGGTTTTGCCGGTGCTGCGCTGCTGGCGGCCGAAAGTGCCTTGCGCAGCGGTGCGGGCCTGGTGTCGCTGGCCACTCGCAGCGAGCACGTGGCGGCAGCCGGCGCCCGGCTGCCCGAGGTCATGACCCTGGGTACGCACTCGGCCAACCAGTTGATGGAGCTGCTGGCCCGGGCCACGGTGTTGGTCGCCGGTCCTGGCCTGGGCCAGGGCGCCTGGGGGCGCAGCCTGCTGTCGGCGGCGGCCAATGCACCGTTGCCCCAGGTCTGGGATGCCGATGCCCTGAACCTGCTGGCCCTGGGTGGCCTGCAGGTGCCGAGCGGCAGCGTGATGACCCCGCATCCGGGGGAAGCGGCGCGACTGCTGGGGCTGGCCACTGCGGATATCCAGGCCGATCGCCCGGCTGCGGCCCTTGCCTTGAGTCGCAAGTATGGTGTGGTGGCGGTGCTCAAGGGGGCGGGCAGCCTGGTGGCCAGCCCCAATGGGCGTTTGGCCCGCTGCGATGCCGGGCATCCGGCGATGGCTACGGCCGGCCTGGGCGATGTCCTGGCTGGTTTGCTCGGCGCGTTGCTGGCCCAGGGCCTGCCGGCGTTCGAGGCAGCTTGTCTGGCGGTCTGGCTGCATGCCAGTGCCGGCGAGCAGCAAGGAAAAATGGGCCGTGGGCTGGCGGCCAGTGATCTGATTCCAGCCATTCGTCAGTTGTTGGAGGAGCAAGCACCGTGTCTGAGTTAACCCTTTATCTGGCCGACGAGCAGGCCATGGTGGAATTTGGTGCACGCATTGCTCAAATCACCGGTGGCGTGGGAGTGATCTTTCTCGAAGGGGACCTGGGGGCGGGCAAGACTACCTTGTCCCGGGGGATCATCCGCGGCCTGGGGCACACCGGCGCGGTGAAGAGCCCGACCTTCACCCTGGTGGAGCCCTACGAGATCGGTGCGGTGCGGGCCTTCCACTTCGACCTGTATCGCCTGGTCGATCCGGAGGAACTGGAGTACCTGGGGATCCGCGACTATTTCGAAGGCGATGCCCTGTGCCTTCTGGAGTGGCCCCAGCGCGGTGCAGGCTTTTTGCCAAAGCCCGACCTGACCATTACCATTACCCCGCAAAACAATGGGCGTTGCGTACATCTATTGTCCCAAGGCTCGCGAGGCGAGTCCTGGTGTGCCGCTTTGGCGTTGGAATTCAAATAATTGATGGGGTTAGGTATGCGCATTCGCGCGTTGGTTGCTGTCGTAGGACTGTTGCTTACGGCATTGGCCGTCGATGCTGTGGCCGCTACACAGGTTCGCAGCGTCCGCCTCTGGCGGGCACCGGATAACACGCGATTGGTATTCGACCTCTCCGGCCCGGTTCAACACAGCGTCTTTACCCTCACGGCCCCGGATCGCCTGGTGATCGATATCAATGGCGCCACCCTCGGTGGTTCGCTGAATGTCGCCACGGCCAATACCCCGATCACTGCCATGCGCTCGGCGCAGCGGACTCCCACGGACCTGCGGGTAGTGGTGGATCTGAAGAAGGCCGTCACGCCGAAGAGCTTCACCCTGGCCCCCAATGCCCAGTACGGCAACCGCCTGGTGGTCGACCTGTTCGACAACCCGGCCGACGCAGCGCCACCGACTGCGCCGCCGCCAGCCGTGGCTACCGTCCCGGCAGTGCCTGTCACGCCGGCAGAACCGGCGATCAAGCTGCCTCCGGCCCCGGCGGGCAAGCGCGACATCATCGTGGTGATCGATGCCGGCCACGGCGGCGAGGACCCGGGCGCGTCCGGCTCCCGTGGCCAGCACGAGAAGGACGTGGTGTTGTCCATCGCCCGTGAACTGCAGCGCCAGATCAACGGCGTCAAGGGCTACCGTGCCGAGTTGACCCGTACCGGCGACTACTTCATTCCTCTGCGTGGCCGGACCGAGATCGCCCGCAAGAAGGGCGCCGACCTGTTCGTTTCGATCCACGCCGACGCCGCGCCGTCCACGGCGGCTTTCGGTGCCTCGGTGTTCGCCCTGTCCGAGCGCGGTGCCACTTCGGAAACCGCGCGCTGGCTGGCGGATAGCGAAAACCGTTCCGATTTGATCGGTGGTGCCGGCAACGTCAGCCTCGATGACAAGGACCGGATGCTGGCCGGGGTACTGCTGGACCTGTCGATGACCGCATCCCTGACCTCCAGCCTGAACGTCGGGCAGAAGGTGTTGAACAACATCGGCCGGGTCACGCCACTGCACAAGCAGCGGGTGGAGCAGGCTGGGTTCATGGTGCTCAAGTCGCCGGACATTCCTTCGATCCTGGTGGAGACCGGCTTCATCTCCAACTCCAACGAGGCCTCGAAACTGGCCACCGCCAGCCACCAGCAGGCCCTGGCGCGCTCCATCAGCAGCGGCGTGCGACAGTTCTTCCAGCAGAATCCGCCCCCAGGCACCTATATCGCCTGGCTGCGGGATTCCGGAAAGATCGCCCAGGGTCCCCGTGACCACCGGGTCAACCCGGGAGAAACCCTGGCCATGATCGCGGTGCGCTACCAGGTTCCGGCCGCTGCCTTGCGCAGTGCCAACAACCTCAAGGGCGATGAATTGAAAGTGGGGCAGGTTCTGACCATCCCCGGTACTGAACTGGCGGCCAAGGAATGAGTGAGTCAGTAGTCGGCGGTTCGCGCATCGAGCTGCTCAGCCCGCGCCTTGCCAACCAGATCGCCGCCGGCGAGGTGGTCGAGCGTCCGGCCTCGGTGGCCAAGGAACTGCTGGAAAACAGCCTCGACTCCGGCGCCCGGCGGATCGAGGTGGAGGTCGAGCAAGGTGGCGTGAAGCTGTTGCGGGTACGTGATAACGGCGGTGGTATCGCCCCTGACGACTTGCCGCTGGCCCTGGCACGTCACGCCACCAGCAAGATTCGTGAGCTGGAAGATCTCGAAGGCGTGCTCAGCCTCGGTTTTCGCGGCGAAGCCTTGGCGTCGATCAGTTCGGTGGCCCGGCTGACTCTGACTTCACGTACCGCCGAGGCCAGCGAGGCCTGGCAGGTGGAGACCGAAGGCCGCGACATGACCCCGCGGGTGCAGCCAGCGGCGCATCCGGTCGGCACCTCGGTGGAAGTGCGCGACCTGTTCTTCAATACCCCGGCCCGGCGCAAGTTCCTCAAGGCCGAGAAGACCGAGTTCGATCACCTGCAGGAAGTTATCCGGCGCCTGGCGCTGGCGCGCTTCGACGTGGCTTTTCACCTGCGCCACAATGGCAAGACCATCTTCAGCCTGCACGAGGCCGCCGACGAGATGGCTCGGGCCCGGCGCGTGGGCACCATCTGCGGTCCGGGCTTCCTCGAGCAGGCGCTGCCGATCGAAGTCGAACGCAACGGCCTGCGCCTGTGGGGTTGGGTCGGCTTGCCGACCTTCTCGCGCAGCCAGGCGGACCTGCAGTACTTCTTCGTCAACGGCCGCGCGGTCCGCGACAAGCTGGTGGCCCACGCGGTGCGCCAGGCTTACCGTGACGTGCTGTTCAACGGCCGGCACCCGACTTTCGTGCTGTTCCTAGAGCTCGATCCCACTGGGGTCGACGTCAACGTGCATCCGACCAAGCACGAAGTACGCTTTCGTGAAGGCCGGATGGTCCACGACTTTCTGTATGGCACCCTGCACCGGGCCTTGGCTGATGTGCGTCCGGAGGATCAGCTGGCGGCTCCTGCTTCGACTGCCGAAATGGTCCGCCCAAGCGGCCAGCAGGCTGGTGAGTTCGGGCCCCAGGGCGAGATGCGCCTGGCTTCGCCGGTACTCGAGCAGCCCCAGGGCGAGCAACGTCCGGCGTTTTCCTCGAGCGCAGCGGGTGCGGGTTATCAATATCAGTACACGCCACGCCCAGCGCAGCCGGTGAATGCCGGGGAGAGCCAGGCGGTCTACCGCGAATTCTATGCGCCGCTGGAAAATGCCCCGAGCGCGAGCGGCGCGTTGCCGGAACGCCAGGGCGACATTCCTCCCCTGGGATATGCCCTGGCCCAGCTCAAGGGCATCTATATCCTGGCCGAGAACGCCATTGGCCTGGTGCTGGTGGACATGCATGCCGCCCATGAGCGGATCATGTACGAACGGCTGAAGATAGCCATGGCCAGCGAGGGGCTCAGTGGCCAGCCGTTGTTGGTGCCCGAGTCGCTGGCATTGAGCCAGCGCGAAGCCGATTGCGCCGAGGAGCACGCCCAGTGGTTCCAGCGCCTGGGCTTCGAATTGCAGCGCCTGGGCCCTGAGAGCCTGGCGATTCGGCAGATTCCCGCGTTGCTCAAGCAGGCCGAGGCCAATCGCCTGGTGCAGGACGTACTGGCGGACCTGATGGAATACGGTACCAGTGATCGTATCCAGGCCCACCTCAACGAACTACTGGGAACCATGGCCTGCCATGGTGCCGTGCGCGCCAATCGGCGCCTGGCCATCCCGGAGATGAACGCACTGCTGCGCGACATGGAAAACACCGAGCGCAGCGGCCAGTGCAACCACGGCCGGCCGACCTGGACCCAGATGGGCCTGGACGACCTGGACAAACTCTTTTTGCGCGGCCGTTGATGACCCAGCTTCCTCCCGCGATTTTCCTGATGGGCCCGACCGCGGCGGGCAAGACCGACCTGGCCATCGAGCTGACCAAGGTATTGCCCTGCGAATTGATCAGTGTCGACTCGGCGCTGGTCTATCGCGGCATGGATATTGGTACCGCCAAGCCCTCCAGGGAGCTGCTGGCGCAGTTTCCCCATCGCCTGATCGATATCCTCGACCCGGCCGAAAGTTATTCGGCGGCGGATTTTCGTACCGATGCCCTGGCGGCGATGGCCGATATCACCGCTCGGGGCAAGATCCCGCTGCTGGTGGGGGGCACCATGCTGTATTACAAGGCGCTGCTCGAAGGCCTGGCGGATATGCCGCCGGCGGACCCGCAGATCCGCGCCGAGCTGGAAGAAGAGGCGGCGCGCCTTGGTTGGCAGGCGCTGCACGACCAGTTGGCGGCGGTAGACCCGGAGTCCGCGGGGAGAATCCATCCCAATGATCCCCAGCGTTTGACCCGGGCATTGGAAGTCTATCGGGCCAGTGGCCTGACGATGACCGCCCATCGCCAGCGTCAATTGGCGCAAAGTACCGAAGCAGGCGCTTCGGGACACGGCCAATTGCCCTATACTGTCGCCAATCTGGCCATCGCTCCGGCGAATCGCCAGGTACTGCACCAACGTATTGCACAAAGATTCACACAAATGTTGGAACAGGGATTCATCGATGAGGTCGTAGCTCTGCGTTCCAGAAGTGACCTGCATGCCGGGTTGCCGTCTATACGTGCAGTGGGCTACCGCCAAGTCTGGGATCACCTGGATGGCAAGTTGACGTTCGCCGAAATGCAGGAGCGGGGCATCATCGCCACGCGCCAATTGGCGAAACGCCAGTTTACCTGGTTACGCAGCTGGTCCGGCCTGCAATGGTTGGACAGCTTGGATTGCGACAATCTGCCACGCGCCTTGAAATACTTAGGGACGATCTCCATATTGGGCTGAGTCCTTGCAATTGCCGTCTATCCTTGGGGGTGTGACGGCTTTGGCCATCTGTTTTCCGGTTTTTATTATTGATCCTTAAAGGAGTGCGGCACATGTCAAAAGGGCATTCGCTACAAGACCCTTACTTGAATACATTGCGTAAAGAGAAAGTTGGGGTTTCCATCTATCTGGTCAACGGCATCAAGCTGCAAGGCACGATCGAGTCCTTCGACCAATTCGTCATCCTGCTGAAAAACACCGTCAGCCAGATGGTGTACAAGCACGCTATCTCGACAGTGGTTCCAGTTCGCCCGATTCGCCTGCCTAGTGCATCCGAGTCCGAACAGGGTGACGCTGAGCCAGGTAACGCCTGATAGGAGTCTCCTTTGTTCTTTGAGCGCCACGGTGGTGGTGAACGAGCCATCCTCGTTCACTTGGAAGGTCAGGACCCTGAGGCGCGCGAAGATCCGCAGGAGTTTCAGGAGCTGGCAGTATCGGCCGGCGCCGAGACCGTCGCGTTTATCAGCGTGCCGCGTCATCGGCCAACCGCCAAATACCTGGTTGGCAGCGGCAAGGTCGAGGAATTGCGCGACCTGGTCAAAGCCGAACAGGTAGACCTGGTGATTTTCAATCACGTCCTCACGCCCAGCCAGGAACGCAACCTCGAACGCGCATTCGAGTGTCGCGTGATCGACCGCACGGGGCTGATTCTCGATATCTTCGCTCAACGAGCCCGTACTCATGAAGGCAAGCTCCAGGTCGAACTGGCCCAGCTTGAGCACATGAGCACCCGATTGGTTCGTGGCTGGACTCACCTCGAACGACAGAAAGGCGGTATCGGTCTGCGTGGTCCGGGGGAAACCCAGCTGGAAACCGACCGACGCCTGCTGCGAGTGCGTTTGCGCCAGATCAAGGCGCGCCTGGAAAAGGTCCGCAGCCAGCGTGAGCAGGCTCGTCGCGGCCGCAAACGGGCCGATATCCCCTCGGTATCGCTGGTGGGTTATACCAACGCCGGCAAGTCCACCCTGTTCAATGCTGTCACCGTGTCCGATGTCTACGCGGCAGACCAGCTTTTCGCCACCCTCGACCCTACCTTGCGCCGGCTTGAGCTGGATGACTTGGGGCCGATCGTGCTGGCCGATACCGTGGGCTTCATTCGCCACTTGCCGCACAAACTGGTCGAGGCGTTCCGTGCGACTCTCGAAGAGTCGAGCAACTCCGACTTGCTGCTGCATGTGATCGACGCCCATGAGCCTGAGCGCATGGCCCAGATCGAGCAGGTCATGGTGGTGCTGGGGGAGATCGGGGCTCAAGACTTGCCGATCCTGGAGGTCTATAACAAACTCGATTTGCTCGAGGGGGTTGAGCCGCAGATCCAGCGCGATCCCGATGGCAAGCCGCAGCGGGTCTGGCTTTCGGCCCGTGACGGGCAAGGGCTTGACCTGCTCAAGCAGGCCATCGCCGAGCTTTTGGGTGAAGATTTGTTCGTGGGCACCTTGCGCTTGCCCCAGCGTTTTGCTCGACTGCGAGCACAGTTTTTCCAGTTGAACGCTGTGCAGAAAGAAGATCACGACGACGAGGGTGTCAGTTTGCTGGCCGTTCGCCTGCCCCGTACCGAGTTGAATCGGCTGGTCAGTCGCGAAGGATGGCAACCGTCGGACTTCATCGAGCAACACACTTTGCAATAAAAGCCTGGGCATGCGGTTGTGCCGCTGTAGCAGGCATTCTGTAGCATTGGCCGGCGCGCCGTGGGCGCGTCTTTGCTTTATCAGATGGAGAGCGCTATGGCTTGGAATGAGCCGGGTGGCAACTCGAATAATCAGGACCCTTGGGGCGGTAAGCGCCGCAATAACGGCGATCGCAAGGGGCCGCCAGATCTCGACGAGGCCTTCCGTAAGCTGCAGGAAAGCCTGAATGGGTTGTTCGGTGGTGGTAAGAAACGTGGTGATGACGGCCCCAGCTCCGGCAAGGGCGGTGGTTTCGGCTTGCTGGGCATTGGTCTTGTGGTGTTGGCGGCGGCATGGCTGTACAGCGCCGTCTACGTCGTCGACGAGCAGGAGCAGGCCGTGGTGCTGCGCTTCGGCAAGTATTACGAGACCGTTGGCCCGGGCCTGAACATCTATTTCCCGCCGATCGATCGCAAGTACATGGAAAACGTCACGCGTGAGCGTGCCTACACCAAGCAGGGCCAGATGCTGACCGAGGACGAGAACATCGTCGAGGTGCCACTGACCGTGCAGTACAAGATCAGTAACCTGCAGGACTTCGTGCTGAACGTCGACCAGCCGGAGATCAGCCTGCAGCACGCGACCGACAGTGCCCTGCGCCATGTGGTGGGCTCCACCGCCATGGACCAGGTGTTGACCGAGGGTCGTGAACTCATGGCCAGCGAGATCAAGGAGCGTCTGCAGCGTTTCCTCGACAACTATCGCACCGGTATCACCGTGACCCAGGTGAACGTGCAGAGCGCGGCGGCCCCGCGTGAAGTGCAGGAAGCCTTCGACGACGTGATCCGTGCTCGTGAAGATGAGCAGCGTTCGCGCAACCAGGCTGAAACCTACGCCAACGGCGTGGTTCCTGAAGCTCGCGGTCAGGCCCAGCGCATTCTCGAGGATGCCAACGGTTACCGCGACGAGGTGGTCTCGCGCGCCAAGGGTGAGGCCGATCGCTTCACCAAGCTGGTCGCCGAGTACCGCAAGGCGCCAGAGGTTACTCGCCAGCGCCTGTACCTGGACACCATGCAGGAAGTCTTCAGCAATACCAGCAAGGTGCTGGTGACCGGTGGCAAGGGCGGGCAGAACAACCTGCTGTACCTGCCGTTGGACAAGATGATCGACAGTGGTCGTAGCGGTGGCTCCTCGGTAACGGGCTCTGCTTCTACTTCCAGCAATGAAGCGAATGCGCGCGCGGCGGTTGAGCATATGCAGCAACAGCAGCAGACGCGTTCTAGGGAGAGTCGCTGATGAGCAATAAATCGCTGATCGCCCTGATCGTGGGTGTAGTCGTGGCGGTGGTTGCCTGGAACAGCTTCTACATCGTGGCTCAGACCGAGCGCGCGGTGTTGCTGCAGTTCGGTCGTGTGGTCCAGGCCGATGTCCAGCCTGGCCTGCATGTGAAAGTGCCCTACGTGAACCAGGTGCGTAAGTTCGATGCACGCCTGATGACCCTGGATGCACCGACTCAGCGCTTCCTGACCCTGGAAAAGAAAGCGGTGATGGTGGATGCCTACGCCAAGTGGCGGGTGAAGGACGCCGAGCGTTTCTACACCGCGACTTCCGGTCTCAAGCAGATCGCTGACGAGCGCCTGTCCCGCCGCCTGGAATCGGGCCTGCGCGACCAGTTCGGTAAGCGCACCCTGCACGAAGTGGTGTCGGGCGAGCGCGATGCGCTGATGGCCGACATCACCGGCTCGCTGAACAAGATGGCGGAGAAGGAACTGGGCATCGAAGTCGTGGATGTCCGGGTCAAGGCTATCGACCTGCCCAAGGAAGTGAACCGCAGCGTGTTCGAGCGGATGAGCACCGAGCGTGAGCGTGAGGCTCGCGAGCATCGTGCCAAGGGTAACGAGCTGGCCGAAGGTATCCGTGCCGACGCCGATCGTCAGCGCCGTGTACTGCTGGCCGAAGCCTATCGTGAGTCCGAAGAGGCGCGCGGTGATGGCGACGCCCAGGCTGCGGCTATCTATGCCAAGGCCTACGGCCAGGACCAGGAGTTCTACGCGTTCTACCGTAGCCTGCGAGCCTACCGTGAAAGCTTCGCGAACAAATCCGACGTCATGGTCCTGGATCCGAGCAGCGACTTCTTCCACTACCTGGAAAAGTCCAAGCCTTGATCCGCCCTTGACCCAAGGGCACCCCGCCGGGCGGCTAAAACGCCTCGCGGGGTGATCCTTTGGGAAAACGGGTGTATGATGCGGCAGCCGGGAAATTCCCGGCTTTTTTGCGTCTGCATGTTTGATTGGCCGTGGCTCGTTCAAGAGTCCGGCGAGATTTTTCGAGGAAAAGGGTCTGTACAGCCGATTTCTGGCTGCCTGTCCGGCTGAGCTCGCGTCGGATGCGACTGTTTTCTGCTTCACTCTAAGGCTGGCCCCAGGCTTGCCGCCCGGACCATAGGGGAATGGCGTAATGGCAACGGTAGACCGCTGGCTGCTGCCAGATGGCATCGAAGAAGTATTGCCGCCGGAAGCGGCGCGCATCGAAGTAGCGCGTCGTCAGGTGTTGGATCTGTTTCAGAGCTGGGGTTACGAGTTTGTCGTCACTCCCCATATCGAATACCTGGAATCCCTGTTGACGGGCGCCGGCCAGGACCTGGACCTGCGCACCTTCAAGGTCATCGATCCGCAATCGGGCCGGCAAATGGGGTTCCGTGCCGACATCACGCCACAAGTGGCGCGTATCGACGCCCACACCCTGCGTCGTGAAGGGCCGAGCCGCCTGTGCTACGCCGGCAGCGTGCTGCATGCCCAGCCGCGGGCCCTGTCGACTTCCCGTAGCCCGATCCAGCTGGGTGCCGAGTTGTACGGCGACGCGAGCCCAAGCAGCGACGTCGAGGTCATCAGTCTGATGTTGGCCATGCTGCAGCTGGCCGAGGTGCCGGATGTGCACATGGACCTGGGCCACGTGGGGATCTACCGCGGCCTGGCCCAGGCTGCCGGCCTGTCCGGCGCCGTGGAGCAACAATTGTTCGACGCCTTGCAGCGCAAGGCGATCGATGAAGTCATCAGCCTGACCGAAGGGCTGCCGGCGGACCTGGCGCAGATGCTGCGTTCGCTGGTGGACCTGTGCGGTAGCCGTGAAGTGCTGAGCGATGCTCGCCGTCGCCTGGCCGGCGCGCCGACTCCGGTGCTGGTGGCCCTGGATGAGCTGCTGACGATTGCCGAGCGTCTGTCGGTGCGTTTCCCGGATCTGCCACTGTATTTCGATCTTGGCGAACTGCGTGGCTACCACTACCACACTGGCGTGGTGTTCGCGGTATTCGTCCCTGGCGTGGGTCAATCCATCGCCCAGGGCGGTCGCTACGATGACATCGGCGCGGATTTCGGGCGTGCCCGGCCGGCTACCGGTTTCTCCACCGACCTCAAGACCCTGGTGACCCTGGGGCGTGCCGAGATCGAATTGCCGTCGGGTGGTATCTGGATGCCCGACAACACCGACGCAGCACTCTGGCAGACCGTCTGCCAGTTGCGCAGCGAAGGCCAGCGCGTAGTCCAGGCCTTGCCTGGGCAACCCTTGGCCGCTGCCGCGGAAGCGGACTGCGACCGGCAATTGGTTCAGCAAGATGGTATTTGGCAAGTATTGCCACTGGTTTCCTGAGTTTTCATGCCGGCTCTCGCCGGCACCAAGTTTGCGCGAATGAGGACAAATGTTATGGGTAAGAATGTCGTAGTCCTGGGCACCCAGTGGGGTGATGAGGGCAAAGGCAAGATCGTTGATCTGCTGACCGAACATGCCGCCGCCGTAGTGCGCTACCAAGGTGGCCACAACGCCGGCCATACCCTGGTGATCGACGGTGAGAAGACCGTTCTGCACCTGATCCCGTCCGGCGTGCTGCGCGAGGGCGTGCAGTGCCTGATCGGCAACGGCGTAGTGGTGGCTCCGGATGCCTTGATGCGTGAAATCGTCAAGCTGGAAGAAAAAGGCGTACCGGTACGCGAGCGCCTGCGCATCAGCCCGTCCTGCCCGCTGATCCTGTCCTACCACGTAGCGCTGGACCAGGCCCGCGAGAAAGCCCGCGGCGAAGCCAAGATCGGCACCACCGGTCGTGGCATCGGCCCGGCCTACGAAGACAAGGTGGCTCGCCGCGGCCTGCGCATCGGCGACTTGTTCCACCGCGAGCGTTTCGCCGCCAAGCTGGGCGAGTTGCTGGACTACCACAACTTCGTCCTGGTCAATTACTACAAAGAGCCGGCCATCGACTTCCAGAAGACCCTGGACGAGTGCATGGAGTACGCCGAGCAGCTCAAGCCGATGATGCTCGACGTCACCGCCGAACTGCATCAGCTGCGTCGCGATGGCAAGGACATCATGTTCGAAGGCGCCCAGGGTTCGCTGCTGGACATCGACCACGGTACCTATCCGTACGTCACCAGCTCCAACACCACCGCTGGCGGCATTGCCACCGGTTCTGGCGTGGGTCCGATGTACATCGACTACATCCTGGGCATCACCAAGGCCTACACCACTCGTGTTGGCTCGGGCCCATTCCCGACCGAGCTGTTCGATGACGTCGGTGCCTTCCTGGCCAAGCGTGGCCACGAGTTCGGCGCCACCACTGGCCGTGCCCGCCGCTGCGGTTGGTTCGATGCCGTGATCCTGCGTCGCGCCATCGACGTCAACAGCATTTCGGGCCTGTGCCTGACCAAGCTGGACGTACTGGACGGCCTGGAAACCATCAACATCTGCGTTGGCTACAAGAACCAGGATGGTGCAGTCATCGACGCGCCAACCGACGCCGACAGCTACATCGGCCTGGAGCCGGTGTACGAGCAGATGCCGGGCTGGAGCGAGTCGACCCTGGGCGTCAAGACCCTGGAAGAGCTGCCGGCCGCCGCCCTGGCCTACATCAAGCGCATCGAAGAGCTGGTCGGCGCGCCGATCGACATTATCTCGACAGGCCCGGACCGCAACGAGACCATCGTCCTGCGCCATCCGTTCGCTTGATAAGCTGTTGATGTAGCAAACAAAGGGTCCCTCATGGGGCCCTTTGTCGTTTCTGCCTGCCGCACGGCACGACCCTTGCTGGGAAATCCACTTCTAGAGTGCCATCAGAATAATGGCGTCAAAAGTAGAGGGATTTCCTGTGTCGGCCGTTCTCTCACTGTTACAAAGCCGTTTACTACGGCCTGTATTCGTTACTCTCGGTATCGCCCTTTTGGTGCAAGTGCTGGTCGCCGTTGCCCTGACCCGGAGCACGGTGACAGCCCTGGAGGCAAACCTGGCTTCGCGCCTGGGCGGTGACAGCCAGAAGCTTGCGGGGGAACTGGAGCAGGCGGGCAAGGAGGTTACCTCCAGCCTGGAGAGCCTGTCCGCCAGTACTCGCCAGCGGCTTACGGCTGGCTTGTCGTCGCGGCTCAAGGAGGAGCAGGTACAGCTGCGCGACGCGCTGGAGAAAGACCTGAAGGATTCCGCCAACGATATGGCCCAGTTGCTGGCCTCGGTGGCGCCTCGGGCCATGTGGGACAACGATGTGCCAACCTTGTCCGAGTTCGCGCGGCGGGCCCAGCGCAATCCTAGCGTGCTCTTCGTGGTGTATGACGATGCCACGGGTGCGCACCTGACTCGCTACCTGAACCGTGAAAACCCCATCAACCGCGCCCTGCTGGAGAAGGGCAAGGGCGATCGGGCTCTGGACAAGGTCCTGGATGCGGCGAAGAACGATCCTTCGGTCTACTACATCGAGGCCTCGATCAATCCCAATGGGGTGGAGATCGGCAAGGTGCTGATGGGGGTATCCACGGCTTCCGTGGAGGCAGACATCGCGGCGTTGGACCAGCGCTTCACGGCCTTGATCGCGAGCAGCGACCAACTCGTTGGCGACAGTCTCAAGGGGGCCTCCGCCGACAGTTCGGCGGCGATGCGTTCACGGCTGCAGTCGGCCCAGGGCACGGCGGCCGAGATGCAGGCCAACACTGCCAGTACCGTGCAAGAGGCGGCGGCCACCCTGCGTTGGCAGATTGGCGTAGGCCTGGCCTTGGTAGGCCTGGCGTTGCTGCTGTTGCTGGCGGTGGTGCTGGGGCGGCGGGTGGTCAACAAGCTGCACCTGCTGATTGCCGCGCTCAATGACCTGGCGGCCGGTGAGGGCGACCTGACCAAGCGCGTGCCACTCAACAGCAACGATGAGATCGGCGACATGGCCTCGGCGGTGAATCGCTTCGTCGACAAGTTGCAGCCGATCGTCCGTGAGGCGGGTGATGTGGCGCAGCGCACTGGCGTCGAGATTGGCGCGATGAGCTTGCGTAATGCCGGCGCCGATGCGGCGGCCGAGGCCCAGCGCGACGAGGTGGCGGAGAGCCTGCGGGCCCTGTCGCACATGGCTGACGAGGCCCAGGCGGAAAGCCAGGCCATGCAGGCCGCGTTGCAGCAGGTGGTGGAGATCCGCCAGGCCACTGATGAGACCACCCGGACTTCGGAGCAGGTCGGTAGCTTGATCGAGGCCCTGGCCGGGCAGGTGGATACCGGGGCCAAGGTGATCGAGCGCTTGGCCCAGCAAAGCGAGCAGATCGAGGTGGTGCTGACGGTGATCCATGGCATCGCCGAGCAGACCAACCTGCTGGCGCTGAATGCGGCGATCGAGGCGGCTCGGGCCGGCGAGACCGGACGCGGTTTCGCGGTAGTGGCGGACGAAGTACGGGCCTTGGCCAGCAAGACCCAGAGTTCCACTGGCGATATCCAGGCCCATATCGGCGCTCTGCAGCAAGGTGCGCGCGAAGCGGTGGCGGCTATCGGCCAGGCTGGGCGCCAGGCCAGCGAAGGCTTGCTGGTGCTGCGCGACAGCGCTCGATTGCAGCAGTCGGTGCAGTCATCGGTGGAGCAGGTGCACGCTGCCATTGGCTTGGCTACCCAGGCTGCGGCGCAACAAGCCCAGGGCGCGCAGGCGGTGCGTGGGCGAGTGGAGACCATTCATGCCCAGGCCGAGCGTGCGGCCCAGGCAGTGGTGGAAACCACCGCTAGCGGCAAGGTGCTGGACAGCCTGGCGGCGCAGCTCAAGGCCAGCCTGGGCCAGTTTCGCGCCTGAGGTCGGTACTGGCCGATGGCTCTGGCGAGCCATCGGCCGGCAGGGTGCTTTCAGCGGCTCAGGTACATGCGCGTCGTCAGCAGGTACACCGGCAGGCCCGAGACCAGGATCAACAGCACCGCATAGGGCGCCGCTGCGGCGAACTCCAGGTTCGAGGTATGGGCCCAGACTGCGGTGGCCAGGGTGTTCAGCCCCGTGGGGCTGAGTAGCAGGGTCGCGGTGAGTTCCTTCATCGCATCCAGGAATACCAGGGCGAAGGCCGCACCCAGTGCCGGGAAGATGATCGGCAGGGTGACCCGGCAAAAGGCCTCGAACGACGAAGCTCCCAGGGTTCGCGCCGCCTCTTCCAGCTGTGGTGCTGCCTTGTTCAAGGCTGTGCGAATCGGTGCCTGGGCCAGTGGCAGGAACAGCAAGGCGTAGGCGATCAGCAGCAGCGCCGAGGTCTGGTACAGCGCCGGCACATAGTGCAAGGCGAAGTACACCAGGGTCAGGGCGATCACCAGGCCTGGCAAAGCGTGCAGCAAGTAAGGCAGGCGTTCGGCCCAGATCGCCAGTCGCCCTTTGTAGCGCACCACCAGCAGGCCCACCGGTACCGCCAGCAGCAGGCACAGCGCCGCGCCGCCAAGGGAGAGCGCCAGGGATGAAAGCAGGGCTTCACCGATGGCGGCCATGGGAAAGGCGGCCGATGAACCTATCGCCAGCCAGTAGGCCAGCATTGCCAGGGGAACGCCGCTGCCGATCAGTGCCAGTGCCAGGCAATAGAGCTGTCCGGGCAGGCTCCAGGCTCCCAGGCGCACCTGTTCGGCATGACGGGCGACTCCCTGGCCGATGCGTACGTGTCGGCCCTTGCCGCGGGCTCGCAGCTCCAGCCACAGCAGGGCTAGGCACAACAGCAGCAGGACGGCCGACAGCATCGCCGCATTGGCGTTGCTGAATTCCAGCTCGAATTGCTGGTAGATCGCCGTGGTGAAGGTCTGCAGGCCCATGATCGACAGGGCGCCGAACTCCACCAGCATGTGCAAGGCAATCAGTAGCGATCCGGCCAGTAGCGATGGCCAGAGCAGGGGCAGGGTGATCTTGAAGAACACTCCCCAGCGGTCCTGCC
Organism: Pseudomonas sp. CMR5c; assembly: GCF_003850545.1. NCBI lineage: Bacteria > Pseudomonadati > Pseudomonadota > Gammaproteobacteria > Pseudomonadales > Pseudomonadaceae > Pseudomonas > Pseudomonas sp. CMR5c. The sequence continues at coordinate 630,388 of NZ_CP027705.1, forward strand.
CCAGGGTGCGCGCGGACTCCTCCAGGGATGGGTCGAGATTGCGCAGCGTGGCGGCTACTGGCAGGAATACCAGCGGGTACTTGGAGAGGGTCATCACCAGGATCGCCCCGCCCAATCCTTCGAAGCTGGCGCTCAGGGATACCCAGGTGAAACTGCTGACGAAAGCCGGCACGGCGAACGGCAGGCACAGCACCACGCCCCAGATCCTCCGGCCCGGCAGGTCGCTGCGCTCCAGCAGCCAGGCCAGGGACAGGCCGATGATCGCGCAGGCGCCGGTTGTTCCGAGCATCAACAACAGCGTGTTGCGTAGCAGGCGGAATACGTAGGGGCGCCATAGCAGGTGCCAGGCTTCTGCCCAGCCGGCTTGCCAGGCCTTGAGCACCACATAGCCCAGGGGCAGGAGGCTCAGGCAGACCAATAGCAGGACCGGCAGTAGCAGCCAGGCAGGAGGGGGCTTGCGCCCCGGTGCGCGATGGGCGCGTGCTGCGGAAAACGAAGGGCCCATCAGTTCAGGCCGACATCACGTTCCAGCTCCAGGGCCTGTTCGGCATTGCCCAGGTCGGCGGGTGTCACCCGTGGAGGGTTCAGCTCGCTGAAGGGCTTGAGCCCGCGGTTGGACTCCATGCCCTTGTGCAGCGGATATTCCGCGGTGGTCTGGGTGATCACGCGCTGGCCTTCTTCGCTGGCCATGTAGGCGAGGAATTGCTGGGCTTCCTTGGGATGCTTGCTGGACTTGAGTACCGCAGCACTGGAGACGGTGATCAGGCCGCCGGCGTCGCCATTGGTGAAGTAGTGCAGCTTGGAGTCCAGTTGGCTTCTTTCCCGTTGCAGGGCGAACCAGTAGTAGTTGTTTGCCAGGACCGCGGCCACTTCGCCGTTTTCCACGGCCTTGAGCGCGACCATGTTGTTGCTGTAGACCTTGCCGAACGCTCGTAGCCCGGTCAGCCATTCTTCGGCTGCGTCCATGCCGTGCAGCTTGATGATCGCCACGGCCTGTTCCTGGAAAGCGCCGCTGGTGGGGACGAAGCCGATCTTGCCTTGCCATTGGGGCTGGGAGAATTCCAGTACCGATGTGGGCAGGTCCTTTTCAGCGACTAGCTTGGGGTTGAAGGCCACCACGCGGACGCGGGCGGTGATGCCGATCCAGGTACCGTTGCTGGCCACATACTCCTTGGGCAGTACGGCCAGGGTGGCGGTGTCGGTCTGGGCCAGCAGGCCCTGTTCCCCCAGTTTGTTCAGGGGTGGGGATTCTTCGGAATAGATCACGTCGGCGGGGGAGCGCTCGCCTTCTTCGACTACCTGGCTGGCCAGCTGGTTGCTGCTGCCCTTGCGAACATTGACGTGGATGCCGGTCTTGGCTTCGAAGGCCTTGGCGACCGCTTCGCCGACTTCCTTGTGCTGGCCGTTGTACAGGGTCAGGGAAACGGGTTCAGCGGCTTGGGTGATTGGGGTTGCCAGGGTCAATCCCAGCAAAGTGATGGTCAAGCCACGCAGAAGGGATGTTGGTAGGAGGGTATTTCTGAACATCATTCGCAGGTTTCCTCACTCTTGCATTGCAAAAACTTGTAACAATCATAAACGATATCGTTTCTCATGTGCGCTTTGCGGAGGGCGAGTCTGGTGGAGAGAGGAAAAAATTGGAGGACAGAAACGCAAAAACCCGCTTTCGCGGGTTTTTGTGAGACTTCAGAAAAAATCCTGAAGCTTTGAATTGGTGCCCAGAAGAAGACTCGAACTTCCACGGCCTTGCGGCCACCAGCACCTGAAGCTGGCGTGTCTACCAATTTCACCATCTGGGCAGTATCGCTGACGTCTCCGTCGTTGATGGGGCGAACTATACGGGCAGTATTTTGATCTGTAAACCCCTGTTTTGCTTTTATTAAATCAAATACTTAATAAAATCAGGGACTTAGAACGCAAAAACCCGCTTTCGCGGGTTTTTGTCCGAGTCTTGAAATTGATCTAATCTCAAGCTCTTGAATTGGTGCCCAGAAGAAGACTCGAACTTCCACGGCCTTGCGGCCACCAGCACCTGAAGCTGGCGTGTCTACCAATTTCACCATCTGGGCAGTATCGCTGACGTCTCCGTCGTCGATGGCGCGCACTATACGGACGCTGTTTTGAGCTGTAAACCCCTGGATTCAAAAAAGTTTGAAAAAATGCTCCGGGGGTAGACGGAAGGATGTATCAGGGGAGTGACGAGGTGTTTTCCAGCTTTGTCCAAGCCTGAAATTTCCCGTTTCAATACGCGTATGCCAAACTAACCGGGATATAGACAAGGTGAAATCTATCTAATGGCCGATTGGCAGTCCCTCGATCCCGAGGCCGCTCGTGAAGCGGAAAAATACGAAAACCCTATTCCTAGCCGCGAACTCATCCTCCAGCATCTGGCTGACCGGGGTTCGCCAGCTAGTCGCGAGCAGTTGGTGGAAGAGTTCGGTCTGACCACCGAAGACCAGCTCGAAGCCCTGCGCCGCCGCCTGCGTGCCATGGAGCGCGACGCTCAACTGATCTATACCCGCCGCGGCACCTATGCGCCGGTCGACAAGCTCGACCTGATTCTCGGCCGCATCAGCGGTCACCGCGACGGTTTCGGCTTCCTCGTGCCGGACGACGGCAGCGAAGACCTGTTCATGAGCCCGGCGCAAATGCGCCTGGTATTCGACGGCGACCGGGCTCTGGCCCGGGTTTCCGGCGTGGATCGCCGAGGTCGTCGTGAGGGCGTGATCGTCGAGGTGGTATCGCGCGCCCATGAAAGCATCGTGGGTCGCTACTTCGAAGAAGGCGGCATCGGCTTCGTGGTCGCGGACAATCCGAAGATCCAACAGGAAGTGCTGGTGACCCCGGGCCGCAATGCCAATGCCAAGATCGGCCAGTTCGTCGCGGTGAAGATCACCCATTGGCCAACCCCGCGCTTCCAGCCGCAAGGCGATGTAATCGAAGTGGTTGGCAACTACATGGCGCCGGGCATGGAGATCGATGTCGCCCTGCGCACCTACGATATCCCCCATGTCTGGCCCCAGGCCGTGCTCAAGGAAGCCGGCCGGCTCAAGCCGGAGGTAGAAGAGAAGGACAAGGAAAAACGCATCGACCTGCGAGACCTGCCCTTCGTCACCATCGACGGCGAGGACGCCCGGGACTTCGACGATGCGGTCTATTGCGAAGCCAAGCCCGGCAAGCTGCGCCTGTTCGGCGGTGGCTGGAAGCTGTACGTGGCGATCGCCGACGTCTCCAGCTACGTGAAGATCGGTTCGGCCCTGGATGCCGAGGCCCAGGTGCGCGGCAACTCGGTGTACTTCCCCGAGCGCGTGATTCCGATGCTGCCGGAGGAGTTGTCCAACGGCCTGTGCTCGCTGAATCCGAAGGTCGATCGCCTGGCCATGGTCTGTGAAATGACCATCTCCAAGTCCGGCGAAATGACCGACTACCAGTTCTACGAAGCGGTGATCCACTCCAAGGCGCGCCTGACCTACAACAAGGTCAGCTCGATGCTCGAGCACCCCAAGACCGGCGAAGCCAAGCAACTGCGCGGCGAATATGCCGACGTGGTGCCGCACCTCAAGCAGCTCTACGCGCTGTACAAGGTGTTGCTGGGCGCGCGCCATACCCGTGGCGCCATCGATTTCGAGACCCAGGAAACCCGGATCATCTTCGGCTCCGAGCGCAAGATCGCCGAGATCCGGCCGACTACGCGCAACGATGCCCACAAGCTGATCGAGGAGTGCATGCTGGCGGCCAACGTGGCCACCGCCGAGTTCCTCAAGAAGCATGAAATTCCAGCGTTGTACCGGGTGCACGATGGTCCGCCGCCGGAGCGCCTGGAAAAACTTCGGGCCTTCCTCGGCGAGCTTGGCCTGACCCTGCACAAGGGCAAGGAAGGTCCGACGCCGAAGGACTACCAGGCCCTGCTGGAAAAGATCAAGGACCGCCCGGACTACCACCTGATCCAGACCGTGATGCTGCGCTCGTTGAGCCAGGCGGTGTACAGCGCCGATAACCAGGGCCACTTCGGCCTGAATTACGAAGCCTATACCCACTTCACCTCGCCGATCCGTCGCTATCCGGACCTGTTGACCCACCGGGCCATTCGCAGCGTCATCCACTCCCGGCAGGAGACGCCGCATGTGCGTCGTGCTGGCGCGACGAGTATCCCCAAGGCGCGTATCTATCCATACGACGAAGCCATCCTGGAGCAGCTCGGCGAGCAATGCTCGATGAGCGAGCGGCGTGCCGACGAAGCCACGCGGGACGTGGTGAACTGGCTCAAGTGCGAGTTCATGAAGGATCGCGTAGGCGAGTCCTTCCCAGGTGTGATCACCGCCGTGACTGGTTTCGGTCTGTTCGTCGAACTGACCGATATCTATGTCGAGGGCCTGGTGCACGTCACCGCGCTGCCGGCGGACTACTATCATTTCGACCCTGTGCACCACCGCTTGGCGGGCGAGCGCACGGGTCGCAGCTTCCGCCTGGGCGACACGGTGGAAGTGCGGGTCATGCGCGTCGACCTGGACGATCGCAAGATCGACTTCGAAATGGCGGAAAAAACCTTCAGCGCCCCTGTTGGCCGCAAGAAGCGCGGCGCGGCTGATGCTCCGGCGAGCAAGGTGGTCGAGGAGCGCGCTCCGGCCAAACCCGCTCGGCGCAGTTCCAGCAAGGAAAAGGCCTCCGATGCCTACCGTCCCAGCGATGCCGCGGCGAAAAACGCCGAGGTGCGCAAAAGCCGGGAGATGAAGAAGGCGTTGCTGGCCGAGGCCAAGGCCGGCGGTAAGCCCGCGGCTGGAAAGTCCGGCAAGCCGGCGTTCGACAAGCCTGCCAAGCCCACCAAGCATCGCAAGGGGCCGTCCAAGTCAGGCTCCGGCGCAAAGAGCGGTGGGGCGCGTAAACCTAAGGCCAAGCCATGAGTCAGTTGGAAAAGATCTACGGCGTACATGCCGTGGAAGCATTGCTGCGTCACCATCCCAAGCGGGTCAAGCAGATCTGGCTGGCCGAAGGCCGCAGTGATCCCCGGGTCCAGGTGCTGTTGGACCTGGCGGGGCAGAACCGGGTTGCGGTCGGCCAGGCCGAGCGTCGTGAGATGGACGCCTGGGTCGAGGGCGTGCACCAGGGCGTGGTGGCGGAAGTCAGTCCCAGCCAGGTCTGGGGTGAAGCCATGCTCGATGAGCTGCTGGATCGCACTGAAGGTGCACCGCTGTTGCTGGTGCTCGATGGCGTGACCGACCCGCATAACCTCGGTGCCTGCCTGCGTACCGCCGATGCTGCGGGGGCCTTGGCGGTGCTGGTGCCCAAGGACAAGTCGGCGACCCTGACGCCAACCGTGCGCAAGGTCGCTTGTGGCGCTGCAGAAGTGATTCCACTGGTGGCGGTGACCAACCTGGCCCGCACCCTGGAGAAGCTCCAGCAGCGTGGCCTGTGGATCGTCGGCACTGCCGGCGAAGCCGAGCAGGAGCTGTATGATCAGGACCTGACCGGGCCGACCATCATCATCATGGGTGCCGAGGGCAAGGGCATGCGCCGCCTGACCCGCGAGCACTGCGACTATCTGGTGCGCTTGCCGATGGCCGGTAGTGTCAGCAGCCTCAACGTCTCCGTGGCCACAGGCGTCTGCCTGTTCGAGGCCATGCGCCAGCGCGGCGCCAAGGCCGCGCGCAAGTAACAAGCGGCGAGTCATGGGCGGCAGGTGCTATTGCCTGTCGCTCGCGACCCATGGCTTGCAGTTGTTGTTCAAATATTCACCAATTTCCTTGCGCCGCTGTTTCCCCTTCTCTACAATTGCGCCCCTTGCCGTACGGCAGGTATCCCTTTGTTCGTTTCTTGGGGGCCTGCGACCAGGCAAGACACACAAAGTGTCATTCACTCCTTGTCTGACCGCTTACAGGCGGCAGGCTACAACCCGTAAGGAGCATTCATGCGTCATTACGAAATCATCTTCCTGGTCCACCCGGATCAGAGCGAGCAAGTCGGCGGCATGGTTGAGCGTTACACCAAGCTGATCGAAGAAGACGGCGGCAAGATCCACCGTCTGGAAGACTGGGGCCGTCGTCAACTGGCCTACGCAATCAACAATGTTCACAAGGCTCACTACGTGATGCTGAACGTTGAGTGCACCGGTAAAGCCCTGGCTGAGCTGGAAGACAACTTCCGTTACAACGATGCAGTGATCCGTAACCTGGTCATCCGTCGCGAAGAAGCCATCACTGGCCAATCCGAGATGCTCAAGGCCGAAGAAAACCGCAGCGAGCGCCGTGAGCGTCGTGACCGTCCTGAGCATGCTGACAGCGCCGATGGCGACGACAGCAATGACAGCGACAACAGCGATAACGCTGACGAGTAATCCACGGATCTTTTGAGGAGCCAATCACATGGCACGTTTCTTCCGTCGTCGTAAATTCTGCCGCTTCACCGCTGAAGACGTGAAAGAGATCGATTACAAAGATCTCAACACTCTGAAAGCCTACGTATCCGAGACCGGCAAAATCGTTCCAAGCCGCATCACCGGTACCAAAGCTCGTTATCAGCGTCAGCTGGCCACCGCTATCAAGCGCGCCCGCTTCCTGGCCCTGCTGGCCTACACCGACAGCCACGGCCGCTGAGACCGGGCAGTCGACAAGTAGTAAGGGATTGAATGCATGCGCGCCTTAGCTGAGTTCATCATGCGCGGTCGTGTGCAGGCCACTCTGGTAGTGGCTGGCTGTTCGGCATTGCCGTTGTTGTATTGGTTGGGTGCTGCCGCTGCAAGCCTTGTGCTGCTGCGGCGCGGATTGCAGGGCGCCATTGGTGTCCTGGCTCTGGGAGTGCTGCCAGCGTTGCTCTGGTGGCTGACGTTCGATGATCCACGAGCGCTTCTGGTGCTGCTGGGGTCTTCGAGCCTTGCGTTGGTTTTACGCGCAAGCGAATCCTGGAACCGCGTGCTGCTGGTCAGCATAGCGATGGGGTTGGTGTTCGCTGGAGTCCTGGGTGCGGCATTCCGCCCTCAGATCGAAGCGCTGTCACAGGAACTGATCAAGATCCTGCCGATGGCGTTGGGTGAGGTCTACCAGCAGCTTTCGGTGGAAGAGCGAGCGCGCCTCGCCACGCTGATCGCCCCGATCCTGACCGGCCTGATAGCGGCCTTGCTGCAAGCCATCAGCGTGCTGAGCCTGATTCTTGGGCGTTACTGGCAAGCTGTGTTGTATAACCCGGGTGGTTTTGGTCGCGAGTTTCGCGCCATCAGAATCCCCCTTGGGCCAGCGATGTTGCTGCTGGCGTGCATGCTGGTCGGGCCGAGCTTCGGACCGCAACTGGCCATGCTGACGCCGATGTGCAGTGTGCCGCTGGCCTTCGCCGGGCTGGCCCTGATCCACGGGCTGGTGGCGCAAGGGCGACTGGCCAGGTTCTGGCTGGTTGGGGTGTACATCACGATGCTGCCGTTCATGCAGCTGATCTATCCGTTGCTCGTGGTCTTGGCCATTGTCGACAGCCTGATTGATTTTCGCGGTCGTTTGGCGCCGAAAGACGCCGATAACGGTTCTGCGAACGGTGAAGGTTAAAAGTTAAGAGGTTATTACCAAATGGAACTGATCCTGCTGGAAAAAATCGCCAACCTGGGCAACCTGGGCGATAAGGTAAACGTTAAGGCTGGTTACGGCCGTAACTACCTGCTGCCTTTCGGCAAAGCCACCGCTGCTACCGCTGCCAACCTGGCTGCATTCGAAGCGCGTCGTGCCGAGCTGGAAAAACTGGCTGCAGAGAAGAAGGCTTCTGCCGAAACTCGCGCTGCGCAACTGGCTGAGCTGGAAGTGACCATCACTGCCACCGCTGGTGACGAAGGCAAGCTGTTCGGTTCGATCGGCACCCACGACATCGCTGACGCACTGACCGCCTCTGGCGTTGAAGTTGCCAAGAGCGAAGTTCGTCTGCCGAACGGCACCATCCGTAACGTGGGCGAGTTCGACGTAGCCGTGCACCTGCACGCTGAAGTCGAAGCTACCGTACGCGTTGTCGTGGTGGCTGCTTAAGCAGTACTAAATCGTCTGGCACCTCGTGTGGCTGACGGTTAACATCGGGCACGATCCTGTTCACAGGTCGTGCCCTTTGTCTTTCTGCCGATCCTGATTTCCGTCTCTAGAATTCCAAGTGGCCATGAACGATATTTCCGCTCCCGAGCAATACGATCTGCAAACCGCTGCCCTGAAGGTGCCGCCGCACTCCATCGAGGCCGAACAGGCCGTGCTCGGTGGTCTGATGCTGGACAACAACGCCTGGGAGCGTGTGCTGGATCAGGTCTCCGACGGCGATTTCTATCGACATGACCATCGCCTGATTTTCCGCGCCATCGCCCGCCTGGCCGACCAGAACCTGCCCATCGACGTGGTGACCTTGTCCGAGCAACTGGACAAGGAAGGCCAGACCTCCCAGGTCGGTGGCCTCGGCTATCTGGGCGAACTGGCGAAGAACACCCCGTCGGTCGCCAACATCAAGGCCTATGCGCAGATCGTTCGCCAGCGGGCGACGCTGCGCCAGCTGATCGGCATCAGCAACGAGATCGCCGACAGCGCGTTCAACCCCGAGGGGCGTACCGCCGAGGAAATCCTCGACGAGGCCGAGCGGCAGATCTTCCAGATCGCCGAGGCGCGGCCCAAGACCGGTGGTCCGGTGGGTGTCAACGAACTGTTGACCAAGGCCATCGACCGCATCGATACCCTGTTCAACACGTCCGACGCCATCACCGGCCTGTCCACCGGCTATACCGACCTTGACGAGAAGACCAGTGGCCTGCAGCCGGCCGACCTGATCATCGTCGCCGGCCGTCCATCCATGGGTAAGACCACCTTCGCCATGAACCTGGTGGAGAATGCGGTGCTGCGTAGCGACAAGGCCGTCCTGGTGTACTCCCTGGAGATGCCAGGCGAATCGCTGATCATGCGTATGCTGTCCTCCCTCGGCCGGATCGACCAGACCAAGGTCCGTTCCGGCCAGCTGGAAGACGATGACTGGCCGCGCCTGACCTCGGCGGTCAACCTGCTCAACGACCGCAAGCTGTTCATCGACGACACCGCGGGTATCAGCCCTTCGGAAATGCGGGCCCGGACCCGGCGCCTAGTGCGTGAGCACGGTGACATCGGCCTGATCATGATCGACTACCTGCAGCTGATGCAGATCCCGGGCTCCAGCGGCGACAACCGGACCAACGAGATTTCCGAGATCTCCCGTTCCCTCAAGGCCCTGGCCAAGGAATTCAACTGCCCGGTGGTGGCGCTGTCCCAGCTCAACCGCTCCCTGGAGCAGCGTCCCAACAAGCGTCCGGTGAACTCCGACCTCCGGGAATCCGGAGCGATCGAGCAGGACGCCGACGTGATCATGTTCGTATACCGGGACGAGGTGTATCACCCGGAGACCGAGCACAAGGGCATCGCCGAAATCATCATCGGCAAGCAGCGGAACGGTCCCATCGGTTTCATCCGCCTGGCCTTCATCGGCAAGTACACGCGCTTCGAGAACCTGGCCCCGGGCAGCTACAACTTCGACGACGACGAGTAACCGCGCCTCTTCCGGCACTGGTTGAATGCGGCGAGAGCGCAGGTCTCTTCGCCGCGGATTGTCCTGGCCATGAATTCCGACTGGCGCAGTCGGAATTGGTCATTTTTTGTGCTATATTCCGCGCCCGCGAATTTCCCTGTCATTCAGCGCGTCCTTATCTGCGCCAACACCGGTCATCGACATGCAAGCAGCCAAGCCGTTATTCGACTATCCAAAGTACTGGGCCGAATGTTTCGGGCCAGCACCGTTCCTGCCCATGAGCAGGGAGGAGATGGATCAGCTCGGCTGGGACTCCTGCGACATCATCATCGTCACCGGTGATGCCTATGTCGATCACCCGTCCTTCGGCATGGCGATCATCGGCCGGCTGCTGGAAGCCCAGGGCTTTCGCGTAGGGATCATCGCCCAGCCCAACTGGCAGTCCAAGGACGACTTCATGAAGCTCGGCGAGCCGAACCTGTTCTTCGGTGTCGCGGCGGGCAACATGGACTCGATGATCAACCGCTACACCGCCGACAAGAAGGTTCGCTCCGACGATGCCTACACCCCGGGTGGCCTGGCGGGCAAGCGTCCGGACCGCGCCAGTCTGGTGTACAGCCAGCGCTGCAAGGAAGCCTACAGGCATGTGCCGATCATCCTCGGCGGCATCGAGGCTTCCCTGCGCCGAATCGCCCACTACGACTACTGGCAGGACCGGGTGCGCAACTCGATCCTGATCGATGCCTGCGCCGACATCCTGCTCTACGGCAACGCCGAGCGCGCCATCGTCGAGGTGGCCCAGCGCCTGTCCTACGGCCAGAAGATCGAAGACATCACCGATGTGCGCGGCACCGCGTTCATCCGTCGTGACACGCCCAAGGACTGGTACGAAGTGGACTCCACCCGCATCGACCGTCCGGGCAAGATCGACAAGATCATCAACCCCTACGTTAACACCCAGGACACCGCCGCCTGCGCCATCGAGCAGGAAAAGGGCCCGGTCGAGGATCCGAACGAAGCCAAGGTGGTGCAGATCCTGGCCAGCCCGAAGATGACCCGGGAAAAGACCGTGATCCGCCTGCCGTCCATGGAAAAGGTGCGTAACGACCCGGTGCTCTATGCCCACGCCAACCGCGTGCTGCACCTGGAGACCAACCCGGGCAACGCCCGTGCGCTGGTGCAGAAGCACGGGGAACAGGATGTCTGGTTCAACCCGCCACCGATCCCCATGACCACTGAGGAAATGGACTACGTGTTCGGCATGCCTTATCAGCGCATCCCGCATCCGGTCTATGGCAAGGAGAAGATCCCGGCCTACGATATGATCCGCTTCTCGGTGAACATCATGCGTGGCTGCTTTGGTGGCTGCACTTTCTGCTCCATCACCGAGCACGAAGGGCGGATCATCCAGAACCGCTCCGAAGAGTCGATCATTCGCGAGATCGAAGAAATTCGTGACAAGGTCCCGGGTTTTACCGGAGTTATTTCCGACCTTGGCGGCCCGACCGCCAACATGTACCGCATCGCCTGCAAGAGCCCGGAAATCGAATCCGCGTGCCGCAAGCCGTCCTGCGTGTTCCCCGGCATCTGCCCGAACCTGAACACCGACCACTCGTCGCTGATCCAGCTGTACCGCAGTGCCCGCGCCTTGCCTGGCGTGAAGAAGATCCTCATCGCTTCCGGCCTGCGTTACGACTTGGCGGTGGAATCGCCGGAATACGTCAAGGAGCTGGTGACTCACCACGTCGGTGGCTACCTGAAGATCGCCCCGGAACACACCGAGGAAGGTCCGCTGAACCAGATGATGAAACCTGGGATCGGCACCTATGACCGCTTCAAGCGGATGTTCGAGAAGTACTCCAAGGAAGCGGGCAAGGAGCAGTACCTGATTCCGTACTTCATCGCTGCCCACCCGGGCACCACTGACGAAGACATGATGAACCTGGCCCTGTGGCTCAAGGGCAACGGCTTCCGCGCCGACCAGGTGCAGGCGTTCTATCCGTCGCCGATGGCCAGCGCCACCGCCATGTACCACTCGGGCAAGAACCCGCTGCGCAAGGTCACCTACAAGAGCGACGCGGTGACCATCGTCAAGAGCGAGGAGCAGCGCCGTCTGCACAAGGCGTTCCTGCGCTATCACGATCCCAAGGGCTGGCCGATGCTGCGCGAGGCCTTGCTGCGCATGGGCCGTGGTGACCTGATCGGTTCGGGCAAGCAGCAGCTGATCCCGGCGCACCAGCCGTCTACCGACAGCTACCAGAGTGCCCGACGCAAGAACTCGACCCCGGCCGGCAGCCACAAGGTGGCCAAGGAAACCCGGATCCTGACCCAGCACACCGGCTTGCCGCCCCGTGCCAGCGATGGCGGCAACGCCTGGGACAAGCGCGAGCAGGCCAAGGCCGCGGCCTTCGCCCGCAACAAGCAGGCCGCCAAGGAGCGGGCCGACGCAGCCAAGGGCAAGGGCAAGAAGCCGACCCGCAAGCCGGTGGTGCCGCGCTGATACAACAAGACGCCAGCTGTGAAGCTGGCGTCTTGCTTTCTCCCCCATGGATTTTTAACGGGTACAGGGCAACAAAAGCCCGGTGCTTTGTTAAGGTTGGCGACCTGCATTCAGTGTGATGCCGAGGTGGCCTCAAGCCATCAGGCAACCTTCCACCGCCAGACCAAGGACGAATCTCGTGGCCAGCGTTATCGACGGAGTCATCAGGGACCTCAACATCACCCAGGTCCTCGCCCGCCAGCGGATCGAAAGCCAGCTCAACCTGCCACGGCTGTTCGCCGCCATCGATACCGATCCGGCGATCGCCGGGGCGGGGGTGGTGTACATCGATGCCGACTTCAACGTGATTACCCTGCGCGAGTTCAGGCCGATTTGCAGCATCACCCCCAAGCGTGTGGTCCTGCGGGAAGCGAAGAGGTACATCGCGCCCCAGCAGTTCGTCGACCAGGTGAAGAACAACCCCCGCGAGTCACGCCTGGCTACCGAATCCTTCAATACCTCGCTGTCCTGTGCCGCCGCGGTGATCGGTTGGCTGGTGGTGTTCAGCGGCACCGTCGCCGTGCCCTTCACCGCCGGTGCCAGCGCCTGGATGGTGGCGCTCGGGGTGTCGGCGGCGGTGGCCGGGACCGCCCAGTGCGTGATCGGCGGGGCGCGGGTGATCAACGAGATCCAGGACCCGGCGGCCAACGACCGGATGGACGATGCCGAGTGGTACACCATCGTCTCGCCGATCCTGGATGGCATTTCCCTGGTAGGCGTGGGGGGCTCCGCGCTGACCACGGTCAAGCTGCTCAAGGCCAGCAAGGCGGCCAATACCGGCAAGAGCTGGACCCAGTTGCTCAAGGGCCTCAACCGCCAGGAGCGGGCCAGGCTGACCAAGGAGCTGTTGACCCTGCGCGATCCGAGCCTGACCCCCAAGTTGCTGAAGCTCAAGCAGCGCACCGAAGGATTGACCAAGCGCTATTCGACGACGCAGATCAGGCACGCGACCCTGACGCAGATGCAAGATGCCCTGGGCGCGGTCCTGAGCACCACCGGCAGCATTCGTTCCGGCAACCTGGGCACGGCGAAGACCCTGGCCGTGGGGCTCTACGAGGAGTTCGACGAATGATCGGCGGGGGCAGCATGCGCGAGTTCCTGGCGCGCTATTTCCCGACCTTCATGCTCACGGTGCTGCTGGGCTGCTTCAGCGCATCGTTGCTGTTGTCGCTGGCGCAAGTCACCTACTGGCGCGGCATGGCACCAGAGCAGAGCAACGACTACATGGGCCTGGGCTTGCTGGTGCTGATTGTGTTGCTAGTGGTTGGCAATCTGCTGGTGGTGCGCGGCATTGCCTGGGGCGTGTGGCTGGTGGCCGGTTACTTCGCCCTGTGCCTGGCCCTGGTGGCGCCGATGTTCCAATACCATCCCCACCAGGGCATCTACCTGGTGGGGCTGTTGCTGCCCTTGCTGGGATTACTTTTGCTCAACAGCCGCCGTCACCGGCAAATGCGTGGAAAGCTGGTGGAGATCCGCCATCAGCGGCAACTGCTCAAGGCGTCGTTGAAGCCGCAGCGCAAGCGCCCCTGATAATCACTGTGGGGCGCCTGGGGGAGTGGTTCAGCTCGGCTTTGAATCGACCCACTTGGCCGAGACCGAAGGTTGCCAGGCGCTCAGGGCATCCAGCAGGCCGGCCGGCGACTGGTTGATCTGCAGCATCTGGCGGTGCGCAGTACTGACGAACCCCTCGCCGACGATATGGTCGAGGAAACCTCCGAGTTTTTCGTAGAAGCCGTTCACTTCCAGCAGCCCCAGGGGCTTGCGGTGGTAACCCAGCTGGCCCCAGGTCCAGACTTCGAACAGTTCTTCCAGGGTGCCAAGGCCCCCGGGCAGGGCGATGAAGGCATCGCTGAGTTCGGCCATGCGTGCCTTGCGCGCATGCATGCCATCCACCACTTCCAGGCGGGTCAGGCCGTTATGGCCGATCTCGATGTCTTTCAGGCTTTGCGGAATGATGCCCACGACTTCCCCGCCAGCGGCCATGGCCGCATCGGCGACGATGCCCATCAGGCCCACCGCGCCACCGCCGTAGACCAGGGTCAGGTTGCGTTCGGCGATGGCCCGGCCCATGGCCTGGGCGGCTTCACGGTAGGCAGGATTGGCGCCGGCGCCGGCGCTGGCGCCACAAAATACACAGACTGAAGTTAACGACATGTCTTGCTCCCAGCTCAAAGATCGCCTCAGGGTAAAGGCTCGATGAGTCGAGTCCAAGCATTAAACGTCGCGTTGCGGGGTCTCGTGGGTGCCACTGGCACCACAGGCGTAGGCGGCGAGCAAGCTGCGAAACAGGCTGTTGAACGACATGATCCAGGCTCCGGTGGGGTGGTGGCGGTGATTCTAGGGACAGCTCCCGGGGCTGGCTGCTTGATTGTTTCGATCGGCCTGATAGCAGAGAGTTGTATACAGTTTCTTGATGCAAATCATAGGCAGTAGCGAGAAATTCAGGCAGTCTTGGCTCCCATGGATTCAGATGGATTTTGTTAACCCTGCCTTGGAGATTCACCATGTTTGCCAAACTCGTTGCAGCATCCCTGTTGACACTGGCCAGCAGCCAACTGATGGCCGCCGAGTGCAAGATCGACGTCGACTCTACCGACCAGATGTCCTTCAGCACCAAGGAAATCACCATCGACAAGAGCTGCAAGACCTTCACCGTGAACCTGGGCCACTCCGGCAGCCTGCCGAAGAACGTCATGGGTCATAACTGGGTACTGAGCAAGACCGCAGACATGGCTGGCATCGCTGCCGACGGCATGGCCGCTGGCATCGACAAGAACTACCTGAAGGAAGGCGACACCCGCGTCATCGCCCACACCAAGATCATCGGTGCCGGTGAAAAAGATTCGGTGACCTTCGACGTGTCCAAGCTGACCGCTGGTGAGAGCTATCAGTTCTTCTGCTCGTTCCCAGGCCACAACTCGATGATGAAAGGCGCCGTGATCCTGAAGTAATCAGGCCCGGCTGCAACGAAAAAGCGCCCCTAGGGGCGCTTTTTTGTGCCTGGCGCTCAGGGCGCGAAGGGCATGACCCGCTTGTGGTGGGTCTTGCGATAGGTGTCGCAGATGGTCTTGAAGGCTTCCTCGCGCACTGGCTGGCCGTGCAGGAAGGCATCGATCTCGGCATAGGTGACGCCATGGGAGGCTTCGTCCGGCTTGCCCGGCGACAGGTCCTCGAGATCGGCGGTGGGGATCTTCTCCACCAGCGACTCGGGGGCCCCGAAATACCGGGCAATGGCGCGCACCTGGTTTTTCACCAGGCCGCTCAGGGGGGCCAGGTCGCAGGCGCCGTCGCCGAACTTGGTGAAGAAGCCCATCACGGCCTCGGCGGCATGGTCGGTACCGATCACCAGGCCCTGGGTGGCGCCGGCGATGGTGTACTGGGCGACCATGCGCATCCGCGCCTTGGTGTTGCCCAGTACGAAGTCCCGGGATACCGCGTGCTGGCCTTCGAAGGCCGCCACTTCATTGGCCAGGGCCTTGACCGCCGGGCCGATGTTCACCGTGTGGCGCTCGTCGGGGTTGATGAAGTCCACGGCGGCCTGGGCGTCATGCTCGTCGAACTGGGTCTCGTAGGGCAGGCGCACGGCGATGAAGCGGTAGCGCTGGTCGCCACTGCTGGCACGTAGCTCGACCATGGCCCGCTGGGCCAGCAGGCCGGCGGTCAGCGAGTCGACCCCGCCGCTGATGCCCAATACCAGGGTCTTGAGGCCGGAATTGACCAGGCAGTCCTGGATGAAGCGCACGCGCCGGGCGATTTCCGCTTCCAGGGCGGCGTGGTCGGGAAAAGGTGCTTGGACCTTGAGCTGCTGCGCAATCTCAAGCTGTACGGCTTGCATGATTCACTCCTTGCCAGGTAGGGCAGGTACTTGGAAAACGTGGCGCAAATAGGCGACGAAGTTCGGGTCCTTGCAATGGGTCTTGCCCGCTTCGTCGGAGATCTTGGCGACGGGCTGGCCATTGCAGGCGGCCATTTTAAGCACGATGCTCATCGGCTCCACACCGGGGATGTCACAGGTCAGGTTGGTGCCGATGCCGAAGCTGACATTGATCCGCCCGCGCAGTGTCCGGAAGATCTCCAGGGAGCGCGGCAGGGTCAGGCTATCGGAGAACACCAGGGTCTTGCTCATCGGGTCGATGCCCAGCTTGTGGTAGTGGGCGATGGCCTTTTCCGCCCAGAGGATCGGGTCCCCCGAGTCATGACGCAGGCCGTCGAACAGTTTGGCGAAGAACAGGTCGAAATCCCCCAGGAACGCATCGGTGGTGATGCAGTCGGTCAGGGCGATGCCCAACAGGCCCCGGTACTCGCGGACCCAGCAATCGAGGGCGGCGATCTGGCTGTCGATCAACCGTGGCCCCAGCTGCTGGTGGGCCATGATCCATTCATGGGCCATGGTGCCCAGGGGCTTCATGCCCAGCTCGCGGGACAGGTGCACGTTGCTGGTGCCGACGAAACGCCCGGGGAAGTCATGCTTGAGCACATTCACCACCTCCTCCTGGACGCGATAGGAAAAGCGCCGGCGAGTGCCGAAGTCGGCCACCTGCAGTTCGCCCAGTTCCTCGCTACTGGCGTTGGCGGTCAGCCAGTCGAACTTGCGATACAACTGCTCACGGGCTTGCACCAGCTGGGTTTCCCGGTAGCGGTAGCGATTGCGCACCTCGCTGATGATGGCCAGCATCGGCACTTCGAACAGGATCACATGCAGCCATGGGCCACGCAGGCGGATGAACAACTCGCCGTTCTCGATGCCGGTGTGCACGTAGCGCAGGTTGAAGCGGAACAGCCCGAGAAAGCGCAGGAAATCCGCCTTGAGGAAACTGATGCGCTCGAGAAAGCCCAGCTGGTCGGGGCTCAGGCTCAACTCCGCCAGGTGCTCGAACTGATAGCGGATCTCCGCCAGGTAGGGCCGCAGATCCTCGCTGTTACGGCAGCGAAACTCCCATTCCACCTCGGCGTTGGGGTAGTTGTGCAGCACCGCCTGCATCATGGTCAGTTTGTAGAAGTCGGTGTCGAGCAGGTTCTGCACGATGCGATCGGCAAACACACTCTCGCTCATAACGGGAATCTCCATGCTGGCCGCGACTGACAGGTGCGGCACTCAGCTCTTTCAGTGAAGGCGCTAGTGGCGCATAGACGCCTTGGGCTTTGCCAGTGTTTTTTCGGCCCGGGGCTGAAGTCGGGGAACTACGGATCGATCCGCTCCAGCATCCAGCGCACGAAATCGCGAACCTTGGGCACTTCCGCCGCATGCTCGGGGTAGGCCAGGTAGTAGGCATCCTGGCTGGGCATGGCGTACTCCCAGGCGATCACCAGCTTGCCCTCGGCCAGTTCTTCCTCCACCAGGAACCGCGGCAGCAGGGCCACGCCGCAGCCGACCTGGGCGGCGCGGATGCACATGTAGAAGGTCTCGAAGCGCGGGCCGTGATAGCTGTGCTCGGTCTGGTAGCCCTGCTGCTCGAACCACTCGTGCCAGCCCTGGGGCCGCGAGGCGTTCTGCAGCAGCACCAGGTCGGCCAGTTGCCGGGGATCGGTGAGCGGTTCGGCCGGCAGGCTGTCGGGGGCGCATACCGCCACCAATTCCTCGCTGAACAGCTTCAGGCTCTCGGTGCCGGGGCGCGCGCCCTGGCCGAAGTAGAACGCCAGGTCGCTATGGCCCTGGAGCAGTTCGTCGGGCTCTTGTTCGTTGCACAGGTCCAGGTGGATGTGCGGGTGGCGCAGGCGCCAGCCCTTGAGCCTTGGCACCAGCCAGCGGGCGCCGAAGGTATAGGGCGTGGAGACCCGCAGTACTTCGGTCTCGCCGCCGTAGGAGCGCAGGTAGTGGGTGGACATCTCCACCTGGGTGAGGATCTTGCGCACTTCCACCAGGTACAGGTCGCCGGCCGGGGTCAGCTGCAGGCGCCGGCGCACGCGGCGGAACAACAAGTGCTGGAGCAGCTCTTCCAGCTGCGCCACCTGCTTGCTCACCGCGCTCTGGGTCAGGTTCAGCTCCTCGGCCGCGCGGGTGAAGCTCAGGTGCCGGGTCACGGCCTCGAAGCACTGCAGGGCCGTGATCGACGGCAGGTAGCGTTTGTTCAGCATGGCTTGTCCTTGTTCTTATCGGTGCTGGATGCCGGCCCAGCATGAATAAACGGAATGATATCTCGCTTAAAGGTCGTTTGTTGGCAAGTCTGTGGCCAGCTACAACTACAGGTCTCGACGACCGCCACGGCGGTCCTGGTCTTTCGCTTGCCACCTGTAAGGAGTCACCCATGGTTGCCGCATTGCTTGATCGTCTGGGCGTGAACCCGGCCCTCTACCAGTCGGGCGCACACCCTGTGCATTCGCCCATCGACGGCAGCCGGATCGCCGCGGTGAACTGGCAGGGGGCCGCCGAAGTGGAGCAGCAGGTCAGTCGCGCCGAGCATGCATTCGCCCTCTGGCGCAATGTCCCGGCCCCTCGCCGTGGCGAGCTGGTGCGGCAGTTCGGCGAGGTGCTGCGCGAGCACAAGGCCGACCTCGGCGAGCTGGTGTCCTGGGAGGCCGGCAAAATCACTCAGGAAGGCCTGGGGGAAGTGCAGGAGATGATCGACATCTGCGACTTCGCCGTCGGCCTGTCGCGCCAGCTCTATGGCCTGACCATCGCCTCCGAGCGCCCCGGCCACCACATGCGCGAAACCTGGCATCCACTGGGGGTGGTGGGGGTGATCAGCGCCTTCAACTTCCCGGTGGCGGTCTGGTCCTGGAACACCGCCCTGGCCCTGGTCTGCGGTAACCCGGTGATCTGGAAGCCCTCGGAAAAGACTCCGCTGACCGCCCTGGCTTGCCATGCCTTGCTGGAGCGAGTGCTGAAGAACTTCCATGACGCCCCCGAATACCTGAGCCAGGTGATCATCGGCGGTCGCGATGCCGGCGCGGCGCTGGTGGACGATCCCCGCGTGGCCCTGGTCAGCGCCACCGGCAGCACTCGCATGGGCCGTGAAGTGGCGCCCAAGGTCGCCGCGCGCTTCGCCCGCAGCATTCTCGAACTGGGTGGCAACAACGCCATGATCCTCGGGCCCAGCGCCGACCTGGACATGGCCGTGCGCGCGATCCTGTTCAGCGCCGTCGGCACCGCCGGCCAGCGTTGCACCACCCTGCGCCGCCTGATCGCCCATGAATCGGTGAAGGAAGAGATCGTCGCTCGCCTCAAGACCGCCTATGCCAAGGTACGCATCGGCCATCCGCTGCAAGGCAACCTGGTCGGCCCGCTGATCGACAAGCACAGCTTCGAGGCCATGCAGGATGCCCTGGAGCAGGCGCTGAGCGAGGGCGGGCGGGTGTTCGGCGGCCAGCGCCAGTTGCAGGACCAGTACCCCAACGCCTACTACGTGTCGCCGGCGATCGTGGAAATGCCCGAGCAGAGCGACGTGGTGTGCAGCGAGACCTTCGCCCCGATCCTCTACGTGATCGGCTACCAGGACTTCGATGAGGCCTTGCGCCTGAACAACGCCGTGCCCCAGGGCCTGTCCTCGTGCATCTTCACCACCGATGTGCGTGAGGCCGAGCGCTTCATGTCAGCGGTGGGCAGCGACTGTGGCATCGCCAACGTCAACATCGGCCCCAGCGGTGCGGAAATCGGTGGAGCCTTCGGTGGCGAGAAGGAAACCGGCGGCGGGCGCGAGTCCGGCTCCGATGCCTGGCGTGGCTACATGCGTCGCCAGACCAACACCGTCAACTACTCCCGCGAGCTGCCGCTGGCCCAGGGCATTACCTTCGACTGAGCCCCGCGCGGCACGCCTGCCGGCCAGGCGTGCCAGGGGCGGTTGGTCCATGTGGGTTGATTTCGGAGTTGGCGATGGCACTACAAGAACAATGTCTATGGGAACGATTGACTCCGCAAAGGCCTGACCACGCACCGCTGCGGGGCGAGCAGACGGCGGATGTCTGCATCATCGGCGCCGGCTTCACCGGCTTGTCGGCGGCGGTGCATCTGCTGGAGCAGGGCAAGCGGGTGTGCGTGGTGGAGGCCCAGCGTGCCGGGCAGGGGGGCTCGGGGCGTAACGTCGGCCTGGTGAATGCCGGCATGTGGATTCCACCGGACGAGATCGAGGCCGGCTTCGGCGAACAAGTCGGCAGCCAGCTCAATCGCATGCTCGGTGCGGCGCCATCGCTGGTGTTCAGCCTGGTGGACAAGTACCGCATCGATTGCCAGTTGCGCCGCGAAGGCACCTTGCACATGGCCCACAACGCCCGGGGCGAGGCCGACCTGCGCAGCCGCGAGCAGCAATGGAAGCGTCGGGGCGCGCCGGTGGAGTTGCTCACCGGCGCGGCCTGTGAAACCGCCACCGGGACCAGGAAGATCGCCGCGGCCTTGCTCGATCGCCGGGCCGGGACCATCAACCCCATGGCCTATGTCAGCGGCCTGGCCAAGGCCGCGGCCGACCTGGGTGGCCGGCTGTTCGATCATTCGCCGGTAACCCGCCTGGAACGCCAGGGCCAGCGCTGGTCGGTGCAGACCGACCAGGGTTCGGTGCTGGCCGAGCAGGTGGTGATCGCCTCCAACGCCTACACCGAGGGCGACTGGACCGAATTGCGGCGCAATTTCTTCCCGGGTTACTACTACCAGGTGGCCTCGGTGCCGCTGACCGAAGAGGCTGCCCAGCAGATCCTGCCCGGTGGCCAGGGTTCCTGGGATACCCGCCAGGTGCTGAGCAGCATCCGCCGGGATGCCGAGGGCCGGTTGCTGCTGGGCAGCCTGGGCAATGGCAACCAGAAGCCCCTGTGGTTCCTCAAGGCCTGGGCCGACCGGGTGCAACAGCATTACTTCCCCTACCTCAAGCCAGTGGAGTGGGAGTGCACCTGGACCGGCTGCATCGCCTTCACCCCCGACCACCTGATGCGCCTGTTCGAGCCGGCCCCGGGGCTGGTGGCCGTCACCGGTTACAACGGCCGCGGGGTGACCACCGGCACCGTGGTCGGCAAGGCTTTCGCCGACTACCTGTGCAATGGCGACCCGCAGGCCTTGCCGATCCCCTTTGCGCCCATGCAGCCGTTGCCTGGCGTGGCCCTGCGCAGTTGCCTGTACGAGGCCGGGTTCTCTCTCTACCACGCCGGCCAATGCCTGCGAATCGTTATCTGAATGAGGAAATGCACAGCCATTGACGACGCTTTTCGATGCAGCGACTAGCCTGTAGTGGTGCGGCTCGTAGCAGTTGCGCACCACTGGTGTGCAGTTCGGTGACGCAGGCTGTTACAAGAGGGTTGCACGTTGAATTGTGTCGCGGTTGCAATGATGGCACGAGTGGGTTGCGCCCACTGGAAAACAGGGTTTTACCTTCCGCGGTTTAGACGGTTGCACGCCCAATGAAAATGGGCTCGAAACAGTCGAAATAACAATAAGACAGCGACTTTTCTAAGAATAAAAAACCACTGGCACGGCGCTTGCTCTGAGCATTGATGTAAGTCGCAGTGCCAACTAAAAAAACCTTGGAGCATCACCTCATGTCCCAGACGTTTTACAAGAAAGGCTTCCTGGCCCTCGCAGTGGCAACTGCGCTGGGTGTTTCTGCGTTTGCTCAAGCCGACCTGAAGATCGGCGTAGCGGGTCCCATGACAGGCGCCAACGCGGCATTTGGCGAGCAGTACATGAAGGGTGCACAGGCAGCGGCTGACGAAATCAACGCCAAGGGCGGGGTCAACGGCGAGAAGATCGTGCTGGTCAAGGGCGATGACGCTTGCGAGCCGAAGCAGGCGGTCGCAGTGGCCAACCGCCTGGTGGACCAGGACAAGGTGGCCGGCGTGGTCGGGCACTTCTGCTCCTCGTCGACCATCCCGGCTTCCGAGGTCTACAGCGACGCCGGGGTGATTGCCATCACTCCGGGCTCCACCAACCCCCAGGTCACCGAGCGTGGCCTGTCGGCGATGTTCCGCATGTGCGGGCGTGACGACCAGCAAGGTGTGGTGGCCGGCGACTACATCATCGATGTGCTCAAGGGCAAGAAGGTCGTGGTACTGCACGACAAGGACACCTACGGCCAGGGCCTGGCCGACGCCACCAAGGCGCAGTTGACCAAGCGCGGCGTGACCCCGGTGCTGTATGAGGGCCTGACCCGGGGCGAGAAGGACTTCAGTGCCGTGGTGACCAAGATCCGCGCCGCCGGTGCCGACGTGGTGTACTTCGGCGGCCTGCATCCCGAGGCCGGCCCGCTGGTGCGCCAACTGCGCGAGCAGGGCCTGAAGGACGTCAAGTTCATGTCCGACGACGGTATCGTCACCGACGAGCTGGTGACCACCGCCGGTGGCCCGCAGTACGTCGATGGCGTGTACATGACCTTCGGCGCCGACCCACGTCTGCTGCCGGACAGCAAGGCCGTGGTGGACGCCTTCCGCAAGGCCGGCACCGAGCCCGAGGGCTACACCCTGTACGCCTACGCCTCGATCCAGGCCCTGGCCGCCGGCTTCAATGGCGCCAAGTCGAACAAGGGCGAGGACGCCGCCAAGTGGCTCAAGGCCAATCCGGTGAAGACCGTGATGGGCGAGAAGACCTGGGACGCCAAGGGCGACCTGAAGGTCTCCGACTACGTGGTCTACCAGTGGGACAAGGACGGCAAATACCACCAGCTGGAAAAACAGAAGTGACATGAGTCCGCACGGACCGATACCGGCCCCCTGGTATCGGTCCGTACTCGTGCAGTACTTGCCTTTTCTCGTAGAGCTGCACAACGGACGTGTTGCGCGGATGGGTGATCCCTGTCCGGCGTCGACGCCCTGTGCCGTCTCTCAAGTCCGTGAGATTGCGTTATGGATGGTATTTTCCTGCAGCAACTGATCAACGGACTGACCCTCGGGTCCGTCTACGGTCTGATCGCCATCGGCTACACAATGGTCTATGGCATCATCGGCATGATCAACTTCGCCCATGGCGAGGTGTACATGATTTCCGCCTACCTGGCGGCAATCAGCCTGGCCTTGCTGGCCTACTTCGGCATCGAATCCTTCCCGCTACTCATCCTCGGCACCCTGATCTTCACCATCGTGGTCACCGGGATCTACGGCTGGGTCATCGAGCGCGTCGCCTACAAGCCCCTGCGCAACTCCACCCGCCTGGCACCGCTGATCAGCGCCATCGGCATCTCGCTGATCCTGCAGAACTACGCGCAGATCAGCCAGGGCGCCAAGCAGCAGGGCGTGCCCACCCTGCTGGCCGGGGCCTGGAAGGTGGATATCGGCAGTGGCTTCGTGCAACTGACCTACACCAAGATCTTCATCCTGGTGGCGGCTTTCGCCGGCATGGCACTGCTGACCTACATCATCAAGTACACCAAGCTCGGGCGCATGTGCCGGGCCACCCAGCAAGACCGCAAGATGGCCTCGATCCTGGGGATCAACACCGACCGGGTGATCTCCTACGTGTTCATCATCGGCGCGGCCATGGCCGCCCTGGCCGGGGTGCTGATCACCATGAACTACGGCACCTTCGACTTCTACGCCGGCTTCGTCATCGGCATCAAGGCCTTCACCGCCGCGGTGCTCGGCGGCATTGGCTCGCTGCCCGGGGCCATGCTCGGCGGGATCATCCTCGGTATCTCCGAGTCGTTGTTCTCCGGCTTGATCAACTCCGACTACAAAGACGTGTTCAGCTTCTCGCTGCTGGTGCTGATCCTGATCTTCCGTCCCCAAGGCCTGCTGGGTCGCCCACTCGTGGCGAAGGTGTAAGTATGTCTGCTGCCAATAAACCGATCGACATCAAGAAGAGCGTCGTCGACGCCGTGCTCGCCGGGCTGATCTCGCTGATAGTGTTCGGCCCCATCGTGGGCGTGGTCCTGGACGGCTACAGTTTCAACCTGGAACCGACCCGGGTCGCCTGGCTGGTGGCCATCGTCATGGCCGGGCGCCTGGCCCTGAGCCTGTTCCTGCAGACCCCGCGCGGGCTGAAGATCCTCCAGGGTTTCGAAAGCAGCGGCTCGGGCGTGCATGTGCTGGCGCCGGACTACAAATCGCGGCTGCGCTGGATCATTCCGGCGCTGATCGTGATCGCCATCGTCTTTCCGTTCTTCGCCAACAAGTACCTGCTGACCGTGGTGATCCTCGGCCTGATCTACGTGCTGCTGGGCCTTGGGCTGAACATCGTGGTGGGCCTGGCCGGGCTGCTGGACCTTGGCTACGTGGCGTTCTACGCCATCGGCGCCTACGGCCTGGCCCTGGGCTACCAGTACCTGGGCCTGGGCTTCTGGACGGTGCTGCCCCTGGCGGCGATCGCCGCGGCACTGGCGGGGTGCATATTGGGCTTCCCGGTGTTGCGCATGCATGGCGATTACCTGGCCATCGTGACCCTCGGGTTCGGCGAGATCATCCGCCTGGTGCTCAACAACTGGCTGTCCTTCACCGGTGGTCCCAACGGCATGCCGGTGCCGTCGCCGACCTTCCTGGGCCTGGAGTTCGGACGCAAGGCCAAGGACGGTGGAGTGCCGTTCCATGAGTTCTTCGGCCTGGAATACAACCCCAACCTGAAGTTCCTGTTCATCTACATCGTGCTGTTCCTGGTGGTGCTGCTGGTGCTCTACATCAAGCATCGGCTGACCCGCATGCCCGTGGGCCGGGCCTGGGAAGCCTTGCGCGAGGACGAGATCGCCTGCCGCGCCATGGGGCTGAACCATGTACTGGTGAAGCTCTCGGCCTTTACCCTGGGTGCCTCCACCGCGGGCCTGGCCGGGGTGTTCTTCGCCAGTTACCAGGGCTTCGTCAACCCGTCGTCCTTCACCTTCTTCGAGTCGGCGCTGATCCTCGCCATCGTGGTGCTGGGGGGCATGGGGTCCACCGTGGGCGTGGTGATCGCCGCATTCGTGCTCACCGTGGCGCCTGAACTGCTGCGCAGCTTCTCCGAATACCGGGTGCTGCTGTTCGGCATCCTCATGGTGTTGATGATGATCTGGCGGCCGCGGGGCTTGATCCGCATCAGCCGCACCGGGGTGACCCCGCGCAAAGGCGTTTTGACCCCAAGGAGCGCACCATGAGCGAATACATTCTTTCGGTCGAGAACCTGATGATGCATTTCGGCGGCATCAAGGCCCTCAGCGATGTCAGCCTCAAGGTCAAGCGCAACTCGATCTTCGCCCTGATCGGCCCCAACGGTGCCGGCAAGACCACGGTGTTCAACTGCCTCACCGGTTTCTACAAGGCATCCGGGGGCCGCATCGAACTCAATACCCGGGGCCAGCAGACCAACGTCATCAAGCTGTTGGGCGAGCCGTTCCGGGCCAGCGACTTCGTGTCGCCGAAAAACTTCTCCAGCCGCCTGTACTACAAGATGTTCGGCGGCACCCACCTGGTGAACCGGGCCGGCCTGGCGCGGACCTTCCAGAACATCCGCCTGTTCCGGGAAATGTCGGTGGTGGAGAACCTGCTGGTCGCCCAGCACATGTGGGTCAATCGCAACCTGCTGGCGGGAGTGCTCAACACCAGGGGCTATCGCAAGGCGGAAAGCGATGCCCTGGACCAGGCCTTCTACTGGCTGGAAGTGGTGGACCTGGTGGACTGCGCCAACCGCCTGGCCGGCGAGTTGTCCTACGGCCAGCAGCGGCGCCTGGAGATCGCCCGGGCCATGTGCACGCGGCCGCAGGTGATCTGCCTCGACGAACCGGCCGCGGGCCTCAACCCCCAGGAAACCGAGGCGCTGAGCGCGATGATCCGGTTGCTGCGCGACGAACATGACCTGACCGTGGTGTTGATCGAGCACGACATGGGCATGGTGATGAGCATTTCCGACCATATCGTGGTACTGGACCACGGCAACGTGATCGCTGAAGGCGGGCCGGAGGCGATCCGCAACGATCCGAAGGTGATCGCCGCCTACCTTGGTGCCGACGAAGAGGAACTGGCATGACTCAACCTATCCTCGAGCTCAAGGACCTGGATGTGTACTACGGGCCGATCCAGGCCTTGAAGAAGGTCTCGCTGCACATCGACGAAGGGGAAACCGTGAGCCTGATCGGCTCCAACGGCGCTGGCAAGTCGACCCTCTTGATGTCGATTTTCGGCCAGCCCCGGGCCGAGTCCGGACAGATCCTCTATCGCGGTGTGGACATCACCCGCAAGTCGTCCCACTACATCGCGTCCAACGGCATCGCCCAGTCCCCTGAAGGGCGCCGGGTGTTCCCCGACATGACCGTGGAGGAAAACCTGCTGATGGGCACCATTCCCATCGGCGACAAGTACGCGAGCGAGGACATGCAGCGCATGTTCGAGTTGTTCCCCAGGCTCAAGGAGCGGCGCAACCAGCGGGCCATGACCATGTCCGGCGGCGAGCAGCAGATGCTGGCCATCGCCCGGGCCTTGATGAGCCGGCCCAAGTTGCTGTTGCTGGATGAACCGAGCCTGGGCCTGGCGCCGATCGTGGTGAAGCAGATCTTCGCCACCCTGCGGGAGCTGGCGGCCAGCGGCATGACCATCTTCCTGGTGGAGCAGAATGCCAACCATGCGCTCAAGCTGTCCGACCGCGCCTACGTGATGGTCAACGGCGAGATCCGTCTCAGCGGCAGCGGCAAGGAACTGCTGGTCAACGAGGAGGTGCGCAACGCCTACCTGGGCGGTCACTGACCGGCTGTGGATGAAAAGGCCCTGCCGGTTCGCGCCGGCGGGGCCTTTTTTATCCACACCCGCAGGTTCAGCCTGATTTCCGGGGTTGGCTGTGAGGAGGGTGCTGATTTGCGTCCGACAATTGTGGAAAACCTCTTGGGCAAGTTGCCAAAACGCCGCATGAAGATGCCGCAAACGGTTGTTTTTCCACCGTTTTGAGTTGTCCCCGTTTGTTGTGGAACGGGCTGTGGGTAACGTGGGAGTAGCTGGCTGAAAGCCTTGCAGGACGTGGCTTGCAGGCAATCGTTGGTTTTTTGATCAGTGGCTTTTGGCGATCTTCAGGACGGCTTTGTCAACCTTTTTATTGTCGCAGCAGGCGGTGGGCGAAGCCCTGTACAAGCCTGTGGATAAGTCTGTGATTAAACTCTGGAAAGAACTCCCGGGGCGGCGTGGTTACTGGCCTCTGGCCTTCTATTGTTTGACCGTTCGGTCATCTTTTCAGGCTGCGGCCGCACGGACGGCCGGCCCAGGTCAAGGGAAAAACTTTGCCTGTGCCCGCGCAGGCCTTGTGGATCGTGGCCTGGAGTATTTGCCAGTTGCCCCCAAAGACTGTGGACCGGCCTGTGGATAAGGTGCGCGCACCTGGCTACAGGCCACGCAGGGCCTGGCTTTGCGCCTGGTGATTGTTTTTTGTACAGGCACCTGGGGATATCCACAGCGACTGCGGGCGCTGTGGCCATGAAGCTTCCTGGGTACAGGGCCGGTTGCCGCCCGAGGCCGGGCCGGGCATGCTGCGAAACGTTTTTTTATTGAAATGGCGGCCCGCCCCCAGCAAGGAGAACACCATGACTTCCACTCTGTTCATCACAGGCGCGACTTCCGGTTTCGGCGAGGCTTGTGCCCGGCGCTTTGCCGAGGCCGGCTGGTCGCTGGTACTGACCGGTCGCCGCCAGGAGCGCCTCGATGCCTTGTGCGCGGAGCTCTCCAAGCAGACCGAAGTCCATGGCCTGGTGCTGGACGTGCGAGACCGCAAGGCCATGGAACAGGCCATCGACAACCTGCCGCCGACGTTCGCCAAGCTGCGCGGCCTGATCAACAACGCCGGCCTGGCCCTGGGCACGGATCCGGCGCCCAAGTGCGACCTGGACGACTGGGACACCATGGTCGATACCAACATCAAGGGCCTGATGTACAGCACCCGCCTGCTGCTGCCGCGGCTGATCGCCCATGGCCGTGGTGCCGGGATCGTCAACCTGGGCTCCGTCGCTGGGAACTACCCATACCCTGGCAGCCACGTGTATGGCGGCACCAAGGCTTTCGTCAAACAGTTCTCCCTGAACCTGCGCTGCGACCTGCAGGGCACTGGGGTACGGGTGACCAACATCGAGCCGGGCCTGTGCGAAAGCGAGTTCTCGCTGGTGCGCTTCGCCGGCGACCAGGCCCGTTATGACGCTACCTACGCCGGCGCCGAGCCGATCCAGCCCGAAGACATCGCCGAGACCATCTTCTGGGTCATGAACACCCCGGCCCACGTCAACATCAACAGCCTGGAACTGATGCCGGTCAGCCAGTCCTGGGCCGGTTTCGCCATCGACCGCAACGCCAAGGCCTGACCTGCCACGGTGCAGCTTCGCGGGCAGTGCGCGGTACTTTTGGCGCTGCTGAGCTGGCGAGGCTGCGCCAAGGTCCGCGGGACCTTGCACGGCGCTCATGATCATGCCCAGCGACAGCCGTTATCCACAGCCTCGCAGCGAGGCTGGACGCACGCGGAAATATATAAGCTGATTCGTTTCAGCTTGCCGAAGCCGAGGCACGCTAGAATTCCTCCCCTAAATTTGTACTGCCGCTGTATCGAGGCGGTGTTTTCCAAGTTCCGTGGGAGGAATCGTGAGTAACCGAGGTGAGCAGGCTCTGCTCAAGCAATCGACCGTACTGATGTTCGCCGTGGCGATCGCCGGTATCGCCACAGGTTTTGTTTCTGGCGCCCAATCCATCCTGTTCGATGGTTTCTTTTCCCTGATCGCCACCTTCATCAAGGTGCTGATGCTGATCACCGCCAGGCTGATCACCAAGCCGGGCAACCAGCGCTTCCAGTTCGGCTTCTGGCACCTGGAACCCATGGTGCTGTTGATCGAGGGCAGCTTCCTGCTGCTGATCGCCATCTACGCCTTTCTCAACGGTGTGTTCGGCATCATCAATGGGGGCCGGGAAATCGAGCTTGGGCTGGTGATCGTCTACGCCGCCGTGTTCACCGTGGTGGAGTTCGCCTACTTCTTCTACGTGCGCCATCGCAACCGCAAGCTCAAGTCGTCGTTGATCCAGTTCGACAACATCAGCTGGCTGGTGGACGCCATGCTGTCGGTGGGCCTGCTGGTGAGCTTCCTCTGCGCCTTGTTGCTCAAACACTACGGCCATGACCAGTGGGCGGTGTATGTCGACCCGCTGATCCTGATCGCCCTGGCCCTGAGCATGCTGGCGCCAGCCCTGAAGATCCTGCGCCCGGCCTTGCGCGAGGTGCTGGGCATCGCTCCCGACCAGTTGGACGAGACCGTGCGCACAGTGATGGAACAAGCCAAGGCCACCCATGGTTTCGAGGACTATGTCAGCTATGTGCAAAAGCACGGCCGGGCGCGTTTCATCGAGATCCACGTGGTGCTGCCGGCCGGCTATCCGCTACAGGATGTCGCAACCCTGGACCGCTTGCGCGAGGACATCTCCCGCCAGTTGGGCGGAGCCGATGCCGCACGCTGGCTGACCATCAGCTTCACCGGCGATCGCAAGTGGATCGCCTGACCGGCCTGTGGGCCGGCCAGGCGTTTCAGCCGAAGTAGCCAGCCAGGGCCTGATAACAGGTGGCCAGGTGATAAGGCGTGGTCGAAGGCATGTCCTGGCGGCTGACCGCGCCATTGGCGTCCAGGCATTCGTGCCAGCCGCCGGCATGCAGGAAGTTGCCTTGCAGCGCCTGTAGCTGGCGCTCCAGGAAGGCCTGGCCATCGGTGCGCAAGGTCAGCGCGCGCAGATATTCGGCCTGGGCCCAGATACGCTGGGTGGCATCCCTGGGGCTGGCCTGGGGGGGCAGTTCGAGCATCGCGCATACCGCGCCGCTCTGGGGATCGACCCCCAGCCGTTCGCTGAGGACGAAGGCCCGTTCCAGGCAGGCGTGCAGCGGCCCCTGGCGCAGCAGGGGCGAGGAGGCGAGGAGGAAATACCACTCGAACTGGTGTCCTGGCTCGAACCAGTTATCCACAGCCCCCAGGGGTTTCTCCATCATCACGCCCTGCTGTGGCTCGATGAAGTGCTGCTGCATGGCCTGGCACAACTCGAGCAAGGCTGCCTCCACCGAGGCATCGTCACGGGCCGCGAGGGTGGCGAGGAAGGCCTCGGCCAGGTGCATCGAGGGGTTCTGCAACGGACCGCTGCCCAGCAAGGACCAATCCTCGCCCAGGCTGGCTTCGTAGAGCCCCTCGCCCTGGGCGAAACGCTGGGCCACCACTTCCAGGGCGGCATTGAGTGTCGACTCCACCAGCGGTTCGCGGACCTTGGCCCAGTAGTGGGCGCAGGCGAAGACGATGAACGCGTGGGTGTAGAGGTCCTTGCGCCGGTCCAGCGGCGCGCCTTCGGGGTCGATGCTGTAGAACCAGCCGCCGTGCTCGGCATCGTGGAAATGCCGTTGCAGCGAGCGGAACAGTGCTGCGGCGCGCTCCGCGGCGAAGGGCGCGCTGGCCTCGCCGATCAGTTGGGAAAACACGTACAACTGTCGGGCGCAGGCCATGGCCCGATAGCGCTGCGGCGGCAGGGGCTGGTGCTCGGTGTCTAGCGCCTCGTAGGGCAGCGCCAGTTGCGGGTTCCAGCCCGGCCCTTGCCACAGGGGCACGATCACCTTGTGAAAATGCTGCTGCACGGCCTGGAACACAGCGTTGGCGACTGGCGAGGGGGTAGGGCGGGATACATCGAGCATTGGCTGGCGTCTTCTAACGGCAGGTTTGAATGCGCGACATGTTAGCAGAGAAGGCCGTGCCGATTGGCCCTGCGTCGCAGCCACCGCGGCGGCTGCGACCTGAGGGTTTCAACCGGCGAGCAGCCACACGCCGGCGGCGGCAGAGGCCGCGCCGGCCATGCGCACCAGGGGCGCGGCGGTCCGCGGTAGCGCTCGCACCAGGGCGTACCCTGCGGCATGCAGCGCCGCGGTGGCGGCCACGAAACCTGCGGCATAGGCCCAGGGGCTGGACATCTCCGGCAGTTCCAGGCCATGGGCCACGCCATGGAACAGGGCGAACAAGGCTGTGGCCGCCATGGCCAGGGCCAGCGGCGGGCGTACTGCCAGCGCGACCGCCAGGCCCAGGGCCAGGACCGAGGCGGCGATGCCGCTTTCCAGGGCTGGCAGTTGCAGGCCGGTGAAACCCAGCAGCCCACCCAGCAACATGGTGCCGACGAAGGTGCAGGGCAGCGCCCAGCGGGCCACGCCTTGTTGCTGGGCGGCCCACAGGCCTACCGCGACCATCGCCAGCAGGTGGTCGAGGCCGCCGAGCGGATGGCCGATGCCGGCCACCAGGCCGTTGTCGCCATGGCCGGGGTGGGCCAGGGCCAGGGTGGGAGCCAGCAGCAGGGCCAGGGCCCCGAGGATGCGTTGGAAGGTCATGGATCGCTGTCCTTTTCGAGGGTCGAGGTTGGGTTCAGGCTGCGCTCAGCAGGCCCTGGCGTTCGATGAAGGCGATGATGTCCGCCAGGCCCTGGCCGGTTTTCTGGTTGCTGAAGACGAACGGCTTGCCGCCACGCATGCGCTGGGTGTCGCTGTTCATCAGGTCCAGGGAGGCGCCGACCAGCGGCGCCAGGTCGATCTTGTTGATCACCAGCAGGTCGGATTTGCAGATGCCGGGGCCACCCTTGCGTGGCAGCTTGTCGCCGGCCGAGACATCGATCACGTAGATGGTCAGGTCCGAGAGTTCCGGGCTGAAGGTAGCGGACAGGTTGTCGCCGCCGGACTCCACCAGGATCAGGTCCAGCCCCGGGAAGCGGCGGTTCAGCTGATCCACGGCCTCCAGGTTGATCGAGGCGTCTTCGCGAATGGCGGTGTGCGGGCAGCCACCGGTCTCCACGCCGATGATCCGTTCCGGTGCCAGGGCCTGGTTGCGCACCAGGAAGTCGGCGTCTTCGCGGGTGTAGATATCGTTGGTCACCACCGCCAGGTTGTAGCGCTCGCGCAGGGCCAGGCACAGGGCCAGGGTCAGGGCGGTCTTGCCGGAGCCCACGGGGCCTCCGATACCGACGCGCAAGGGTTGTGTATTCATGTGCTTCTCCAAAATGACGGGCCCTCAGGAACGAAACAGGCGGCTGTACTGGCGCTCATGGGCCATGCTCGCCAGGGACAGGCCGAAGGCGGCGCTGCCGTAGTGTTGGGGATCAAGTGTGGTGGCCTGCTGCTGGGCCTGTTGCAGCAGTGGCAGCAGGTCGCTGGTCAGGCGCTGGGCGGCCTGCTGGCCCAGGGGCAGGGTCTTCATCAGCACTGCCAGCTGGTTCTCCAGCCAGCTCCAAAGCCAGGCGGCCAGGGCATCGCGCGGGGCGATTTGCCAGGCACGGGCGGCCAGGGCCCAGCCCAGGGCCAGGTGCGGTTCGTCCTGTCGCGCCAGCATTTGTCGGGCGCCGGCGTCCAGTTCCGGCAGGCCTTCGAGCAGTTGCTTGAGGGAGTAGCCCATTTGCCGGCTCTCCAGGTACAGCTCGCGGGTTTCACGACTGGCCCGATGCTCTTCACCGAGCTGGTGCAGGCGCTGCCAGTCCTGCTCCGCTGCGGCCAGGCAATGGTCCCAGAGCAGCGGGGCCTCGAAGCGCGCCAGGTTGAGCAGCAACTGGTCGCCGATCCAGCGCCGGGCGCTGTCAGGGTCATGCACCCGCTGTTGTTCCACCGCCATCTCCAGGCCCTGGGAATAGCTGTAGCCACCGATGGGCAGTTGCGGACTGGCCAGGCGCAACAGGGCCCAGGCCGGGTTCACGGGCGAGCGCCGAACTGGTGCAGGCGTGGCGGGTAGTTGAAGTCCGCATCGCCGTGATGGGAGTGATGGTGTCCGCCCCCATAGGCGCCATGCTCGGGCTGGAATGGCGCCTCGATGACGTTGGCGCTGGCCCCCAGTTGTTCGAGCATGGCCTTGAGCACGTAGTCGTCCAGCAACCGCAGCCAGCCATCACCCACTTGCAAGGCCACGTGGCGGTTGCCCAGGTGATAGGCCGCGCGGGTCAGTTCCAGGGCATTGCCACAGGTGACATGCAGCAGGGTCTCGGCGCGGGCGCAGACCCTGACGACGCGCCCGTCCTCGGCGACCAGGAATTCACCATCATGTAGCGGTGGCTGGCCACGTTCCAGGAACAGGCCGACGTCCTCGCCCTCGACGCTGAAGCAGCGCAGGCGGCTCTTGCTGCGCGCTTCATAGGTCAGGTGCAGTTCAGCGGACCAGGAGGCCTGGGGGGTGGTTCGGCGATGGATCACCAGCATCGGAAAGCTTCCAGCTATGAACGATGCACAAGCCTGAGCAAGGGCCTTGCCAATCGCTCGAAGGAAAGGAAAACCCCTGGTACTGCGCCTGGAAAAGGGGCAAAACCTTGTTTCATCTTGTTACAAATTGCTGCGCCGAGCTGATTTATAGCACTGGCTTGGTGCGCTGCAAATGTTTTTGCCGCAATCCGGTGCCTGTTTGACGGGCAGGCGCAAAGGCCTGCTCCAGAGCAGGGCGGGGGAGATCTGGCGCAGTGGTGGGGGGAATTACTCGGTACTGCCCAAGCCGTTCCAGTGCTTGAGCCCGATGAAGATGAAGCGCAGTTGCTGGGTCATCTTCGCCTGGGGCGTGAGGTGTTCGGGCAAGGCCTGGACCGGCGGATCGATGATGTCCGGCAAGGTGGCGAACACGCTCTTGACCACCAGGTCGGCCATGACGCTGAGGTCGGCCACATCGAGGTGCTGCAGCTTGGGCATCAGCGCCAGGTCGGCGGCCAGGTCCGAGCTGATGTTTTCCCGCAGGCTGGCGATGGCTTGGCGTACCGGCAACGAGCCGCCGTATTGCTCGCGAGCGAGAAACAGGAACTGCACGCGCTTGGCTTCCACTACATCGAGGAAGATGCGCACCGACGCGTCGATGATGCCGCCCATGACGAATTCGTTATGGCGGACCAGGCGGATGGTTTCGCGAAAGGTCTGGCCCACTTCGCTGACCAGCTCCAGGCCAAGCTGGTCCATGTCGCTGAAATGCCGGTAGAAACCAGTGGGGACGATGCCGGCGGCCTTGGCCACTTCCCGCAGGCTCAGGCTGCCAAAACCACGACCACCCTCCATCAGGTGCCGGGCGGCATCCATCAGGGCGTTGCGGGTCTGTTGCTTCTGTTCGGCGCGGGGCAGCATCTGGAAGGGAATTCTTCGCTTGGGAGAGCGGGGCACTCTAGCAAATCAACTTTGCCCGAGTCGAACTGGCGTCAGGCCTGGGTAGGCCGGGGGTGGGATTGCTGCGCTGGAAAGTCAAAAGCCCGATCCAGGGACCGGGCTTTTTTCTGGGCCAACATGGCCTCAGCTCGCAGCTTGATGACGTTCGGCCAGGCGATCGGCACCGCCTTCGGCAACGGTCTGGCCTTGTGGGGTACGGCTGTAGCCATCTTCGACCAGGCCTTTTTCTTCCAGGCGATCACGGCCGCCTTCGGCAACGGTCTGGCCTTGTGGAGTGCGGCTGTAACCATCTTCGACCAGGCCTTTCTCTTCCAGGCGATCGCGGCCACCTTCGGCAACAGTCTGGCCTTGTGGAGTGCGGCTGTAGCCATCTTCGACCAGGCCTTTCTCTTCCAGGCGATCACGGCCGCCTTCGGCTACGTTTTGACCTTGTGGAGTACGGTCGTAGCCATCTTCGGCAACGCTCTGGCCTTGTGGGGTGCGATCATAGCCATCGGCGGCGACCTTGTTGCGCTCGATCAGGCGATCCGAACCACCTTCGGCCAGGGTCTGGGTGAACACGCTGCTATGGCTGGCCTGGACCTGTGGAGTGGCCTGTTCGGCGGCGGGCAGGGCGAAGGCGTTGGCGGCCAGGATGGATAAGGTCAGGCTCAAGAGGATGTGGCGTTTCATGATAGGGGGTGCTCCTTAGGAGGGCGAAAAACTGGGTACGGAGCTAATGTTACCGCCACAAAATCGATATAAAAGTTCATAAACACAATGATGATAATCAACAGAATTGATTGTTTGCCGCGAGGCTCTAGCCCGGGCTTCTCCGCTTGCAGGGGCGTGCACCGGGGTGGGTAGTTTCGACTCACCCATGCTCCAGGGAGGGGCGATGAGCGGTAACACATGGCTGTCCAAGTGGTCAGTAATGACCGGTTTTTGCCCCGGGTCGGCGTCGCCGATCAAACCTGTGGGGACTTTGTCAGTCGTAGTTTCAATGCCGGTGGTTTTGCCCCGGTTCTTCATCGATGCGTCGTGGTTCGGCGCTCAGTTGTCTCAAGGAGCCTCGTGCCATGACGCGCACTCGTAAAATCCTCGCCTGGACCTTCACCGGCCTGGTCCTGTTGCTGGCCCTACTGGTGCTGGTGGTGGCCTTTTTCGACTGGAACCGGATCAAGCCGGCCCTCAATGCCAAGGTGTCCGAGGAATTGCACCGGCCGTTCGCGATCAATGGCGACTTGTCGGTGGCCTGGCGGCGCGAGCCCGACGAGGGTGGCTGGCGGGCCTGGGTGCCTTGGCCCCATGTGGTGGCCGAGGACCTGACCCTGGGCAACCCGGACTGGTCCAAGGCACCGCAGATGGTCGGCCTCAAGCGGGTCGAACTGCGGATCTCGCCCCTGGCGCTGCTGGCGCGGCAGGTGAGCATCCCGCGCATCGACCTCACCGAGCCCGAGGCGGCCTTGCAGCGGTTGGCCGATGGCCGTGCCAACTGGACCTTCACCTTCGATCCCGCGGACCCCGATGCCGAGCCATCCAGCTGGACGGTGGACATCGGCGCCATCGGCTTCGACAAGGGCCACGTGACCCTGGACGACCAGAGCCTCAAGACCCGCCTGGACCTTTTGGTGGAACTGCTCGGCCAGCCAATTCCGTTCAGTGACATCGTTGGCCAGAGCGAGGCGAAGAAAGCCGCCGAGCAAGGCGCCGAACCCCAGGCCTATGCCTTCGCCCTCAAGGTCAAGGGCCAGTACCACGGGCAGAAGCTCGCTGGCACCGGCAAGATCGGCGGCCTGCTGGCCCTCAAGGACAGCAGCAGGCCGTTCCCGCTCCAGGCCCAGGCGCAGATCGGCGACTCGCGCATCGAGCTGCGCGGCAGCCTCACCGATCCACTGAACCTGGGCGCCCTGGACCTGCGCCTGAAGCTGGCGGGCACTAGCCTTGGCAACCTCTATCCATTGACCGGGGTGACCCTGCCCGATTCCCCGCCGTACTCCACCGATGGCCACCTGAGCGCCAAGCTGCACGACCCGGCCGGCGCGACGTTCAGCTACAAGGATTTCAACGGCAAGATCGGCGACAGCGACATCCACGGCAACCTGACCTACGTAGCCAGCCAACCCCGGCCCAAGCTCAGCGGGGCGCTGGTTTCCAACCAGCTCCTGTTCCGCGACCTGGGGCCGCTGATCGGCGCCGACTCCAATGCCAAGCAGAAGGCCCGGGGCGGCGAGAGCAAGCAACCGGCGGACAAGGTGTTGCCGGTGGAGGAGTTTCGCACCGAGCGCTGGCGCGATATGGACGCCGACGTCGAGTTCACCGGCAAGCGTATCGTCCACAGCTCCGACCTGCCGTTCACCGATCTCTACACCCACCTGGTGCTCAACGACGGCCAGCTCAGCCTGGAACCCCTGCGCTTCGGCGTGGCCGGCGGCAAGCTCGATGCCCAGGTACGCCTCAATGGCCACACCGCGCCCATGGAAGGCCGGGCCCGGCTGACCGCGCGCAACTTCAAGCTCAAGCAACTGTTTCCCACCTTCGAGCCCATGAAGACCAGTTTCGGCGAGCTCAACGGCGATGCCGATCTCTCCGGGCGCGGCAACTCGGTGGCGGCCCTGCTGGGCAGCGCCAACGGCGACCTGAAGATGCTGATCAACGATGGCGCCATCAGCCGCGGGCTGATGGAGATCGCCGGGCTCAACGTCGGCAACTATGTGGTGGGCAAGTTGTTCGGCGACAAGGATGTGAAGATCAACTGCGCCGCCGCCGACTTCGGCATCAAGACTGGCCTCGCCACTTCGCGCCTGTTCGTCTTCGATACCGAGAACGCCATCATCTATGTCGATGGCACCGCCAACATGGCCACCGAGCAGCTGGATTTGACCATCACCCCCGAGTCCAAGGGCCTGCGCCTGTTCTCCCTGCGCTCGCCACTCTATGTGCAGGGCAAGTTCATCCAGCCCAGCGCCGGGGTCAAGGCCGTGCCGCTGGTATTGCGTGGAGCGGGAATGGTGGCGCTGGGGGTGATCGCCGGTCCGGCGGCAGGGCTCCTGGCGTTGGTGGCGCCGAGCAACGACGAACCCAACCAGTGCGCGCCACTGTTGCAGCAGATGCGTGCGGGCAAGGCGCCGGCGACGGTCAAGCCGGGCAAGTAAGACAGGGACTGAGAGGGGCCGGCCCGCTCCTGCATCCAGGGGCGGGCCGGGCGGGCGCTACAGATCTTGGAGGATGTCCGCCATGTCGTCGGCGTGCTCTTCTTCCTGGGCCAGGATCTCTTCGAACAGGCGGCGGGTGGTCGGGTCCTTGTCGCCGATGTACTGGATGATCTCGCGGTAGCTGTCGATGGCGATCCGCTCGGCCACCAGGTCCTCGTAGACCATTTCCTTCAAGCTACTGCCGGCCACGTATTGGGCATGGGACTTGGCCGACAGCAGGTCGGGGTTGAATTCCGGTTCGCCACCCAGCTGGACGATGCGCTCGGCCAGCTTGTCGGCATGCTCGGCTTCCTGGGTGGCGTGTTCGAGGAACTCGTCGGCGGCCACGCTGGCCTTGAGCCCGTTGGCCATGAAGTAGTGGCGCTTGTAGCGCAGCACGCAGACCAGCTCGGTGGCCAGGGCTTCATTGAGCAGGCGCAGCACTTCCTCGCGATCGGCGTTGTAGCCGGCGGTCACGGCGCCGTTCTCCACGTGGCTGCGGGCCCGTTCGCGCAGGCTGTTCACATCGGACAAATGCATCTGGCTCATCTTGGTTTCTCCTAGGGGGCTAATCCGTCTTGCGCCGGGCTCTGCGGGCCTGGTCGCTACCTAGGGTGTGAGTCGTGGGAGCGGCAAAAAGTTTGATCGGATGTGCCGCGACGGCCAGGCTTCAGCTGCGACCCAGCAACGGGTGCCCGGCCAGCAGCGCTTCCTGCTGCAACCACTGGAGGAATACCCGCACCGGCGGATGGCGCTCGCGCCCGGGCACGCACAACGCGCAATAGCCGGCGCCGCCCACATGGATGTCCGGACGGTAGGCCTGCAACAGACCGCTGGCCACGCTCTGCGATACCAGGATATTGCTGGCCAGCACCAGGCCCTGGCCAGCGATGGCCGCTTGCAGGGCGTACTGCTCTTCGTCATAGGAGCGTACCTGCGGCTGGCCCTCGAGCCAGTTTTCCCCGGCCTGGGCACACCAGGCCTGCCAGCCATCGGCATACAGCGTGGAGCTGCGCCAGTGCACGCTGATCAGTGCCGGCCGTTGCTGCCCGGCCAGTGCCACTTGTTGCGGCGAGCCATAGACCGCGAAGCGTTCATCGAACAGGCACAGGCCGTGCAAATTCAGGTAGCCGTCCTGGCTATAGCGGATGGCCACGTCGATGCTGGCATCCTGTTGCAGGTCCACCACCTCGCACTGGGTGTCCAGGCGCAGGTTGATGCCTGGATGCTGGGCGTAGAAGCGACCCAGGCGCGGCACCAGCCACAGGGCGGCGAAGGCGGCCGTGGTGGACACCGTCAACTGCCCGTTGTCCGGGGCCGGGCGCAGGGTGGCGACGCTCTGCGCCACATCCAGCAGGGCGCCATGCAGGCTGTGGAACAAGCGATCGCCGGCTTCGGTGAGGCGCACCTGGCGTGGCAGGCGTTCGAACAAGGGCACGCCCAGCCAGTGCTCCAGGCTGCGGATCTGATGGGACACTGCCGTGGGCGTCACCGACAGGTCGTCGGCCGCCTCCTTGAAGCTCAGCAAGCGCGCGGCAGACTCGAAGGTCCGCAGGGCGGTGAGAGGCAGGTGGGCGAACATAGAGCTCTCCATGGCTGAGTTGAATTCATCTGAATGGATTTTAATTCGTTTGTTGGCGAATGCCGCTGGCTCTAGCTTTAGCGCGAAATCGATAGGCATTCAAGGCCGTCCAGGTTCTAGCGCATGAGGAAGTTCAGATGAGTAAAGTTCTTGTAGTCCATGGCAGTCCCCGAGGCGAGCGATCCCACAGCCGGCGCCTGGCCGAGGTACTCCTGCAGGCCTGGCAAGCGGCCAACCCTCAAGGTTCGTTGACCCGCCGGGAAGTCGGGCGCGGGGCCATTCCCCATGTCAGCGAGGCCTTCATCGCCGCGGCGTTCTACCCACAACCCGAGGCCCGCCCGCTGTCGATGCAGGCCGACCTGGCCCTGAGCGATGAGTTGGTCGGCGAGCTGTTCGAGCACCAGCGCCTGGTGATCTCGGCGCCCATGCACAATTTCAGCGTGCCCAGTGGCATCAAGGCCTGGGTCGACCATATCGTGCGCCTGGGGCTGACCTTCGACACCCAGCTGGATAACGGCGTGGCCCACTACCAGCCGCTGGTACTGGGCAAGAAGGTGCTGGTCATCACCAGCCGTGGCGGCGGCGGTTTCGGCCCGGGTGGCGAGCACGAGGCGATGAACCACGCCGACCGCTGGCTGCGTACCGCCCTGGGCTTCATGGGCATCGACGACGTCACGGTGATCGCGGCCGAAGGCGAAGAATCGGTGCCCGAGCGATTCCAGCAATCCTGCGCCCAGGCCGAACAGCAATTGCTGGCCCTGGCCCGGCACTTCTGAGGTATGCCCATGGCCTGGGGATTGTTGTTGCTGGCTGCGGCCTTCGAGGTGGCGTTCGCCATGGGCATGAAGTACGCCGAAGGTTTCACCCGGCCCTGGCCGTCGCTGCTGACCCTGGTGGCGGCACTGGGCGGGGTCTACTTCCTGACCCTGGCCCTGCGCGAGCTGCCGGTCAGCGTGGCGTATCCGATCTGGACCGCCATCGGCTCCCTGGGCACGGTGCTGCTGGGGTTCGCCTTGCTGGGCGAGAGCCTGACGCCGCTCAAGCTGGTGTCGGTGGGGTTGATCTTGGCGGGGGTAGTGGGGCTCAAGCAGGGCGCGTGAGGGCTTGTCATGGGGCGGTCGCCAAACGGTCACAAAGACTGACCACGGCCTTGGTTATGGTCTAGCTTTCAGCCAGGCCACCGTCCCCGTACAAGGATGTCCCCCATGTCCCAAGAGCTTGCCACCCGTTATCCCCTGGTCCTGGTGCCCGGCATGCTCGGTTTTGTCCGCCTGCTGCTCTATCCCTATTGGTACGGGATCATTCCGGCCTTGCGCCAGGGTGGCGCCCAGGTGTTTGCGGTACAGGTCTCGCCGCTCAACTCCAGCGAGGTGCGCGGCGAGCAACTGCTGGCGCAGATCCAGCAGATCCTGGAGCAGACCGGCGCCGCCCGGGTCAACCTGATCGGCCATAGCCAGGGCGCGCTCACGGCACGCTACGCAGCGGCCCGGCGGGCGGACCTGGTGGCTTCGGTGACGTCGGTGGCGGGTCCCAACCATGGTTCCGAACTGGCGGACTACCTGCAGCGGCATTCCCCGGCCCATAGCTGGCGCGGACGCATGCTGAGCCTGCTGCTGCGTGGGCTCTCGGCGCTGATGACGCTGCTGGAGACCGGCTATCGCGGGCCGAAGCTGCCTTCGGACATCCATGCTTCGCACCAGTCGTTGACCAGCGAGGGCGTGGCCCTGTTCAACCGCCAGTATCCACAGGGCCTGCCGGCAACCTGGGGCGGGCAGGGCGCGGAAGAGGTCGCCGGCGTGCGCTACTACTCCTGGTCCGGCACCTTGCAGCCGGGCAAGACCAATCGTGGCGGGAACTTGATGGACGGCTCGAGCCGCAGTTGCCGGTTGTTCGCCCGGACTTTCGTGCGCGAGGCCGGGCAGTGCGACGGCATGGTGGGCCGCTACAGCTCGCACCTGGGAATGGTCATCGGCGACGACTATCCCCTGGATCACTTCGATATCGTCAACCAGTCCCTGGGGCTGGTGGGCAAGGGCGCCGAGCCGATCCGCCTGTTCGTCGAGCATGCCCGGCGGCTGAAGGCGGCCGGGCTTTGAGCCGGTGGTTCTTCAGGCCGTACGCAGGCGCGAGCCCAACTCCTGGGTCCAGCGTTCGGACAGCACCACGCCGCCCAGGGTCAGGACCCCGCCCACCAGGTGGAACCAGGCCAGTTGCTCGCGCAGCACCACGGCGGCGATCAGCGCGGTGACCAATGGCAGCAGGTTGAAGAACAGCGTGGTCCGGCTCGGCCCCAGGCGTACCACGGCTTGCATCCAGGCCAATGGCGCGAGCATCGAGGCCAGCAGGCAGGCATAGAGCACCAGCGGGATGTTCTGCAGGGTCGGGCCCACTTTCGGCGATGCCAGGAACAACGGCAGCAGCACCAGCACCGCGACCAATACCTGCAAGTACAGCAGCACCAGGGGGGGCAGGCGCAGCTGCCATTTCTTCAGCAGGGTGCTGTACACCGCATAGGCCAGGGTGGCCACCAGCATCATCGCGTCGCCCAGGTTGACCCCGTGCTGCAGCAAGCTGGCCAGGCTGCCGGAAGACACCACCACCAGCACCCCGGCGAAGGACAGCA
Organism: Pseudomonas sp. CMR5c; assembly: GCF_003850545.1. Classification (NCBI taxonomy): domain Bacteria; kingdom Pseudomonadati; phylum Pseudomonadota; class Gammaproteobacteria; order Pseudomonadales; family Pseudomonadaceae; genus Pseudomonas; species Pseudomonas sp. CMR5c. The sequence goes on from NZ_CP027705.1 coordinate 671,752, forward strand.
CCGCGCCGACCAGCGCCCCCGCGGTCAGGCGCTGGCCCAGCACCGCGATGGCCATGGCCAGGGACATCAGCGGCATCAGGGAAAGGATGATGCCCATGTTGGTGGCCGAGGTCTGGATGGCGGCGAAGTAGGCCAGGCTCTGGTACACCGCCATGCCCAGTACGCCGAGGACGAAGATCCGGCCAAGGTTCGGGCGGATCACCGGCCAGTGGCGGCGCACCGGTCCGAGCATGAACGGGGTGAACAACAGGCCCGCCAGCAGCCAGCGATAGAAACCGATCTCCGCCGGGAAGATCGCCCCCACTGCGAGTTTGTTGACCACGGTATTGCCGGCCCAGATGAAGACGGCCAGTAATGGATAAGCGTATTGCATGGAGACAGCCAGGAAGTGAATGAGGGCTGATTATCCTCCTGTCCGGATCAACGCCTATACTGCGAACCAGACAACCCGCCCCTGCATCCGGACAGCATGAGCAAAAAACACATCGACCTGCTGGACTTCCATGGCCTGCCCGCGCCGGTGTACTTCCGCTATGCCGACTTCGCCGCCCACAGCCATGCCCTGGAGCACCGCCATCCCTGGGGTTGCCTGGAGTATTCGGCCCATGGCGTGATGCACATGGAGATCGCCGGCCAGCGCTTCATGTCGCCGCCCCAGTATGCGGTCTGGGTGCCGCCCTACACCGCCCACAGTTTCTATACCAGTCAGCCGATCAACTATCGCGCGGTGCTGCTGGCGCCGGAGCTGTGCCACGACCTGCCGCAGCAAGGCTGCACCTTGAGCATCAGCGAGATCCTCAAGGCGATCCTCAAGGACTTCGCCAGCCGGGACGTGCAGATCCCCGAGGGCGCAGCCGACCAGCGCCTGGCCCAGGTACTGCTGGACCAGTTGCGCCAGGCTCCGGTGCACACCTGCTTCCTGCCCTACGCCAACAATCCCGACCTGCTGCGGGTGCTCCAGGCGCTGCAGGCCGAGCCGGGCAACAACCAGCCGTTGGCCTACTGGGCGCAACAGGCCCATGTCAGCGAACGGACCCTGGCCCGGCAGTTCGTGCGCGAGCTGGGCATGAGCTTCGGCGAGTGGCGCCAGCGCCAGCGGTTCCTGGCGGCGATCCAGGCCCTGGAGAGCCCCCGCAGCATCCAGGAGATCGCCTTCGACATGGGCTACAGCAGCGCCTCGGCGTTCATCGCGATGTTCCAGCGCCACGCCGGCTGCACCCCCGAGCAGTACCGCCGGACTGGCCTGCAGAACAGGTGAAGGTGTAACAGGCTTTGTCTACACTGCCTGGGAGGCCGCGCCCATCGGTGCGGTGACAAGGAGAAAACTCCATGAAGATATTGCGTATCCCGTTGCTGATGGTGGGCCTGCTGCTGTGCTCCCAGGGTTTTGCCGCTACCGCCCAGCAGAACAAGATGACCACCTGTAACACCGAAGCCACCGCCAAGAGCCTCAAGGGCGATGAGCGCAAGGCCTTCATGAGTACCTGCCTCAAGGCTGCGCCTGCCGCCGCCGCGACGCCTTCCACGCCCCAGGAAAGAATGAAATCGTGCAACACCGACGCCACGGCCAAGGCGCTCAAGGGCGATGCGCGCAAGACCTTCATGAGCGACTGCCTGAAGAAAAAATGATCGCTGATCGATGAGGGCGAGGCGCCGGAAGCCCGCTGGGCCCTGGCCCTCATCGAGTTCTGGCGCCATGAGCCAGCCATAAACATCCACTGTTTCAATTGGTTACCCAAATAATTACCGTTCGTCGGTTTTTTAGGGGGTTGCCCGATTTACATTTAGAATTCATGCCCTTCAAAAACAGGCGCCTGGATGCGCCGTACGGACCTTCCCCAGTGTCCGTTTCAAGGGAATGACGGCATGCCGCGTTTTGGCTGGTTGAAGCCTGTTGTAGCGTTTTGTGCTCTATCTGGTTCTTTTGTCGTTTGCGCCGCGCCTTTTCAGACGCCGGGCGACCGCGACCTGATTCGCGACCGCCAGCAGCAATTGCTGCAGGAACAGCAGCGACGTCTCGATGAACTCCAGCAGCTGCCCGGCAAGACCTTGCCCGCCGAACCGGCTCCCCAGCCTGGCGAACAGCGCTGCTTCACCATCAGGACCGTGGTCCTCAAGGGCGCCGAGCACCTGAGCGCCGCCGACCAGGAGCGCCTGGTGGCGCCCTATCGCGACCAGTGCCTGTCGGTCGCACAGATCAACACCCTGCTCAAGGCCATCACCCACCACTACCTGCAACTGGGTTATGTCACCACCCGGGCCTACCTGCCGGCCCAGGAGCTGGGGGCCGGGCAACTGACGATCGTGGTGGTCGAAGGGCGACTGGAGAGCCTGGACAGTTCTGCCCTGGCCAGTTCCCGGGAGCTGGCCATGGCGTTTCCCGGTACCACCGGCGAGGTGCTGAACCTGCGGGAGCTGGAGCAACTGGTGGATCAGCTGACCCGCCTGCCGTCGCGCCAGATCGAACTGGAACTGGCCCCCGGCGCGCAGCTCGGCGATAGCCGGGTAGGGCTCAAGGGCGAGCGCCTCAAGCCCTGGCGGCTATCGGCGACGCGCAACAACAACGGTGACAAGAGCACCGGCGAACAGCAGATGGGCCTCGGCCTGGATTGGGACAGCCCTCTTGGGCTGGCGGACCAGTTGAGCCTGCGGGCCAACCAGGACGCAGTCAGCGACCGCTGGCGTCATTCCGACAACCAGAGCCTGTTCTACAGCCTGCCCTGGGGCTGGTGGACCTTCAGCTATTCCTATAGCCAGAGCTACTACCGCACCCGCAACGACGCCACCGGCTTCAATTTCTCCATGGATGGCCAGAGCAAGAACCAACAGCTGCGGGCCGAGCGCGTGCTGCACCGGGACAACCTCAGCAAGACCGGCATGAGCCTGGGGATCAGCCACCTGCGGACCCGCAACTACATCGACGACAACCTGATCGATGTTTCCAGCAATCGCATCACCGAAAGCCAGTTGGGGTTCAACCACGGGCGGCGCATTGGCAACGCCCTGGTCAACGCCGACATCGGTTGGCAGCAGGGCATCGGCGCCCTCGACGCCCAGGCCAGCGGACATCCCCACGGCAGCGAGCCGGTGTCGCGCTACAACAAGTACAGCCTGACCCTGAGCTACCTGCAGCCCTTTCGCTTGTGGAACGAAAACTTCAGCTTCGACAGCATGGCCACCGAGCAGCGTAGCGAAGACCCGCTCTTCAGCCCCCAGCGCATCAGCCTCGGCGGCCTCAACTCGGTACGCGGCTTCCAGGATCAGACCCTGTCCGGCAACAGCGGTGGCTACTGGCGCAACCAGCTGCGCTGGCGCCGGGCAGTGACCTGGCAGGCGCTGCAACCCTTCGTCCAGGAGTACGGCCTGGCCTTCGCCTACGACGTCGGGGCGATCAAGGGTGATCGCTACAACCGCGACGCCAAGGGGCGCCTGAGCGGCAACGCCATCGAACTCAATGCCCGCGGCCAATACCTGGCGGCATCGCTCAGCTTCGCCCGCTCCCTGGAGCGGCCGGCAATTATCGAGAGGCGAGAACACCCGGTGTACTTCCGGGTAGACCTGTTCTTCTGACTCTGCTCAACCGTTAGTGGATGGATGATTTGCACATGGACGTACGCAAGCCTTTTGCCCAATGCATTGCCTTGTCGCTGTCGGGGATCCTGTTCCTCAACCCGATCATCAGCGTCGCCGCCGAGCTGGCCCTGGACCCGGCGGCCGGTGGCAACGCGACCATCGGAGCGGCGGGTAACGGCGTGCCCATCGTCAACATCAACGGGGCCAATGGCAGCGGTTTGTCCCATAACAAGTTCAGCGAGTACAACGTCGGCAGTAACGGCCTGATCCTCAACAACGCCACTGGCTCGACCCAGAGCACCCAATTGGGTGGCTACATCCTCGGCAACCCCAACCTCAAGGGGCAGGCGGCGCAGGTCATCCTCAACGAAGTCACCGGCAGCAACCGCAGCAAGCTGGCCGGTTACACCGAAGTGGCCGGCCAGGCCGCCCGGGTCATCGTCGCCAACCCCCATGGCATCACCTGCAACGGTTGCGGCTTCATCAACACCCCCAGGGCGACCCTGACCACCGGCAAGCCGGTGATCGACAGGCAGCAGCTCGACCGGTTCCAGGTCGAGGGTGGTGACATCAGCATCGAGGGTGCCGGGCTCAATGCCAGCAACATCGACCAGTTCGACCTGATCACCCGCAGCACCAAGCTCAATGCCAACCTCTACGCCAAGAAGCTCAACGTCATCACCGGGCGCAACGATGTCAAGGCCGACGACCTGAGCGTCACGGCCCGCGACGGCGAGGCCGATGCCAAGCCGGAGCTGGCCATCGACAGCTCGGCGCTGGGCGGGATGTATGCCGGGGCCATCCGCCTGGTGGGCACGGAACGGGGCGTGGGGGTGAACATGTCCGGGGACATGGCCGCCAGCACCGGCGATATCCAGATCGACGCCAATGGCAGGGTCACGGTAGCGGGTATCAGCGCCAACCAGGCCATCGCCGTGAAGGCCCGGGACATCGATCTCAAAGGCAAGGCCTATGCCGGTACCGAGGCGACCCTGGAGGCCGGCGAGCAGGTCCAGGTGCGCACCAGCCTGGCGGCCCGTGACCGGGTCCAGGTGATAGACGCCGCGCAGGTGGTCAACCACGGCATCATCGAGGCCGGGGTCAATGCCGACAACAGCCGCAACGACCACGGCGAGGTCAAGCTGGTCGCCGGCAACCTGGAGAACCGTGGCGATGTCCTGGCCAGTCGCAATCTCGAACTCAGGGCGCGCCAGGCCCTGAACAACCAGGGCGGGGTGATCCAGGGGCCCAAGATACAGGTCAACGCCGCACGAGTTCTCAACCAGGGCGAGCAGGCACGGCTGTTGGCCCAGAGTGAGCTGGTGCTCAATACCCCGGCCATTGCCAACCTGGGCGGCCTGATCCGCTTCGGCGACCGGCAAGCCGTGGACCTGGCGCTCGATAGCTTGAACAACAATGGCGGGCGCCTGGAGGTGGCCGCCGCGGGGTTGACCGTCAAGGCCCGCGAGGTGAGCAACCAGAAGGGCTCGGTGATTGCCGACAGGCTGCACATCACCGCCGACCGGCTGGATAACCAACAGGGCCTGATCGGCGCCAGCCAGGACGCAGCGACCTTCGTCGTCGCCGAGCAACTCAACAACAATGCCGGCCGGCTCCAGGCCCAGACCCTGCTCAAGACTTCCGGCGGCGAAGTGCTCAACCAGGGTGGCAAGCTGCTCGCCGACCAGGTCACGGTGACCGGCAAGCGCCTGGACAACAGCCATGACGGCCTGGTCAGCGCCGAGCAGGGCGCTTTGCACCTGGAGCTCGAGCAGGACCTGCTCAACGTCAGCGGCAAGCTCCAGGCCACGTCGCGGCTGGACCTCAAGGCCGCCAGCGTCGACAACCACAACGGGACCCTGCACGGCCCGCAACTGATCCTCGACAGTGCCGGCAAGCTCGACAACCAGGGCGGCACCGTGGATGCCGGCAAGCTGGAGTTGCGGGTCGCCGATATCGACAACCAGGGCGGCCTGCTGCAAGGCAAGGAGCAGCTGCTGCTGGTGGCCAGGGACTTGGCGAACGACCAGGGCCAGGTCATCGGCAACGTGGTGGATGCCACCCTCGACAGCCTCAGCCAGAACCAGGGCGGGGTGGTGAGCGCCGAGGCTGGCAAGCTGACGCTGACCGTCACCCAGCACCTGAACAACGCCCTGGGCCATCTGCAGGCCAAGCATGGCGACGTGCAGCTCAAGACGGGTGGGTTGGCCAACCGGGGTGGCGTGGTGGTGGGCAACCAGGTGCAAGTCAGCAGCCATGGCTTGCTGGATAACCGTGGCGGGCAGTTGGTGGGGGATCGCCTGGCCATTGGCGCCCAGCGCCTGGACAACCGCGAAGCCGGCCTGCTGGCGGCGGGCAGCGATGGCCTGAAACTGACCCTGGAGGCCGACGGCGCGACCCCAGGCCAACTGTTCAACAGCCAAGGCCGCCTGCAAAGCGACGGTCATCTGCAACTGAGCGGTGGCCAGTTGAACAACGCCGGCGGGGTGCTGTTGGGTAACAGCGTCGGGATTGACGCCGCAGGCCTGGACAACAGCGCCGAGGGCGCGGTGGTGGCCAAGGCCGGTGCCGTGGAGCTGGACCTGAACAATGGCGTACTGGACAACCGCGGCGGCACCATCGATGCCGCCGAGCAGAAGCTGCGCGCCAGCCAGTTGGCGCTGCTGGACAACCAGGGCGGTACGCTCAAGGGCAAGCGCCTCGAGGTCCAGGGCACGACCCTGGACAACCGCCAGGGGCAACTGCAGGCCGGCGCCGATGGCTTGAGCCTGGTGGGTGACAGCCTGAAGAACAGCCAGGGCCTGGTCCTGGCCAAGGACGGCCATGGCGAGATCGCCCTGGGCCAGGGCACCCTCGACAACCAGGGTGGCACCGTACAGGGCGCGTCCCTGGGCGTGACTGCCGGAGTCTTGGACAACAGCGCCCTGGACGGCAAGGCCGGTCTGGTCAGCAGCCAGGCCGGCACCCTCAAGCTGGTGGTGGACCGCCTGACCAACCAGGCGGGCAAGCTCTACGCCAATGGCCTGCTCAAAAGCACCGGGCAGGTTATCGACAACCGCCTGGGCGGCCAGATCAGTGCCCAGCAGCTGGACCTGAATGCTGCGGCCAACCTCTACAACCAGGGTGGCCTGATGGAGTCGGCCGGTTCCCTGCTACTGCTGGGCGGCAACCTCGACAACAGCGCCGGAGGTCGCGTCCGGGCCCTGGCTGGCGAGCAGAGCCGGATCACCCTGGGCGGCGTCCTGAACAACCAGGGCGGCAGCCTCGCCCTGGGTTCCAGCGCCCTGGCACTGAGTGCCGGGCAATTGAGCAACATCGGTGGTGGTGTCGAACATGCTGGTACCGGCCTGTTCAAGCTCGACCTGGGTGCGCTATCCGGCGCCCAGGGGCGCATCACCGGCCTGGGCCATGGAGACTGGGATATCGGTGCCGTGGATCGTAGTGGGCTGATGCAGCTCAACGGTGCGCTGGACCTGAGCACCGGCGGCGACCTCACGCTCAACGCCGGCGACCGCATCGCCAGCGCCAGCGGCCTGCGCCTGGGCGCCACGACTCTGAACAACGCTGGCGAACTGGCCAGCGATGGCTACCTGACCCTGGACCTGGGCGGCAACCTGAACAACAGCGGCCTGTTGTCGGCCCGGGGCAAGCTGACCGTAGGGGCCGGCGACCTGAACCAGAATGGCGGGCGCATCGCCAGTGGCGGCGATACCGAGCTGAACCTGCGTGGCACCCTGGACAACCTCGGTCGGCTGATCGCCAGCCAGAACCTCTACACCTCGGCGGCGCAGATCAACAACCGTGGCACCCTCGGCGCCCTGGGCCAGATGCAACTGCGCTCCGGCAATGGCATCGGCAACAGCGCCGATAGCCTGATCTACAGCGGTGCCGACATGCTTCTGCGGGGCAACAGCCTGAACAACAGCTACGGCGACATCTACAGCGTCGGCAACCTCGGTTTCGCTGCCCTCGACGGTGGCCGCGCCAGCTTGCTGAGCAATCGTTCCGGGACCATCGAGAGCGAAGGAGACATGCACCTCAACATGGTGACCCTAGAGAACGCCATGGACTGGTACAAGACCCGCCAGAGCATGGCCAAGCGCTCCATCGAGGTGAATTGCACCGACTGTTCCGGCGGTCACCACACCGGTACGTTCATCGTCAACACCACCTACCAGGACGTCATGGGCGACCATGCGGCGGCCGCGCGCCTGGTGTCCAACCGTGACCTGACCATCACCGCCGACACCGTGCAGAATCAGCAGAGCCTGATCGCCGCCAACCGCAATGTCTCGCTCACGGCCAACAACTTCTATAACCATGGCCTGACCCTGGACGAACGGATCGAAAGCAACACCTACTACTTGCTGGGCGTGAAGAAAGGCGTGTTTCGCGCCACCTTGCGAGCTGTCGATGCATGGAATGCCAGCAACCGGAACCGTGCTCCGGACCAGCAGGATCCGCTGCCGAGCCAGTTGACCCGCTACCCGCAGCTTGCGCCCCATACTGTGGTTCGCCCGGGTACCCAGACTGCGTACGCCGCTACCCTGCAGGCCGGACAACGCCTGGACCTGAACGTCAGCGGCAACCTGGAAAATGGTGTATTGAGCCAGCAGGCCCGGGTCCAACTCACCGGCCAGACACTGCAGAACAGCCTGTCCCAGGTGGGCGGCCAGGTGATCACGGTCAACGCGCAGAGCTCCGCCGCCGCCAACCAGGTGGCCAAGGACGTGCAGCGAGTCGAGCGGGTCGCCGCCGATGGCACGACCCAGGTCACTTTCGTTCCGGTGGACTTCGCCGGCGTACCTTTTGCCGCCGTGGACCCGACATCGCTTTCCAGCTTCCGCGTGCCCCAGGGTGAATACGGCCTGTTCGTCAAGAGCCAGAACCCACAAGGCCGCTACTTGATCGAGACCAACCCGACCTTTACCGACCTCTCGCGCTTCATGAGCTCGGACTACATGCTCGGCCACTTGAACTACAACGACGACAAGACCTGGCGCCGCCTGGGCGACGGGCTCTATGAGACCCGGATGATCCGTGATGCGGTGCTGGCCCAGACCGGGCAACGCTTCTTGGCCGCCGGATTGACCAGTGACTACGACCAGTATCGCTACCTGATGGACAACGCCATCGCTTCCAAGGACCAGCTCAAGCTCAGTGTCGGTGTGTCCCTGACTCCGGCGCAGGTGGCTTCGCTGACCCACGACATCGTGTGGATGGAAACCCGCGAAGTGCAGGGCGAGAAAGTGCTGGTGCCGGTGCTCTACCTGGCCCAGGCGGAAAGTCGCAACCTGCGCGGCGGTAGCCTGGTACAGGGGCGCGACATGCACCTGATCGCCGGAGGCGACCTGAGCAACGTCGGTACCTTGCGCGCCAGCAACGACCTGAACGTGAGCGCCGGGGGCAGCCTCTACCAGGGCGGCCTGATCGAAGCCAACGAGCGCGTCAGCCTGATGGCCCAGGACAGCGTGCGCAACGCCCTGGCCGGAGAGATCCGCGGCAACCAGGTCAGCGTCAGCGCCATCAAGGGCGACATCCTCAACGACCGTACGGCGGTAGCGGTGGGCTATGGCTCCGGCAGCCGGACCATCCTCGACCAGGGCAGCCAGATCAGCGCCCGGCAGAAGCTCGACCTCAGCGCTGGCCGCGATCTCACCAACAAGGGCCAGATCGCCAGCGCCGGCGATGCCAAGCTCAGTGCCGGGCGCGATATCGACCTGCTGGCGGTGCAGGACCATACCTTCACCCAGAGCGCCATCCGCCGTGGCCTGGTGACCAAGGATACGGTGCAGACCCTTGGCTCCAGCGTGAGTGCTGGCGGCAACCTGCAACTCGATGCCGGACGCGATCTGGCAGTGGTGGCGAGCAAGGTCGATGCCGGCCATGATCTGTCGCTCAATGCCAAGCGCGACATGGTCATAGCTTCGGCCCAGGACGAGCAGTCCTCGACGTTCCAGCAGAAGAAAAAGGGCTCCTGGGGCAAGAGCAAGACCACGCGCAGTGCCGACTCCTCGACTACCAATGTGGCCTCGCAAATCAGTGCCGGGCACGACCTGATGGTCAACGTCAGCCAGGATAAGGACGGACGCATCAGTCTCAACGGCGGGCATGACGTCACAGTGGTCGGCAGCCAGCTCAAGGCCGGCAACGACCTGTTGGTTGGCGCCACCCACGATGTCAGCCTGGTTTCGGCCCAGGAGCACCAGGAAAGCTCCTACAGCCAGAAGAAGAAAGGCAGCTTCGGTTTGAGCAAGAGCGGCAATAGCCGCAACTCCAGCAGCACCACCCAGGTGGGCAGCGAGCTCAGCGCCGGCAACGATGCGGTGATCATCGCCGGGACCAACGTCAACCTCTCGGCCAGCTCCGTGGAGGCCAAGCGCGATGCCGAGGTGCGGGCCGGGCTGGTGGACAAGAACGGCGACATCAACCTGATGGACGCGGCCAACACCTCCAGCAGCCAGAGTGACAAGTACAAGAGCAAGGTGGGCCTTTCCACCTCCGGAGGCTTGCTCTCCATTGCCTCGTCGAAGAAGTCGGGACAGGAGCAGCAGCAGAGCCAGAGTGTCGGTAGCGTGGTCAGTGCCGGGCGCGACACTACCCTGCAGGCGGCCCGAGACGTGAACATGATCGGCAGCAGCGCGGCCGCCGAACGTAACCTCAACGTCGGCGCGGGGCGCGACATCAATGTCCTGGCCGGCAGCAACAGTCAGGACCAGAGCCACTGGAAGTCCGAGAAACACACGGGCGTGAGCCTGCAGAGCGATCGCAATGGCGTCACTGCATTCCTGGGCAATGAGGCCCTCAAGAAAAAATCCCGTGATGCCCAGGAAACCGTGGCGCCAAGCCAGTTGCTGGCCGGACAGGATGCGACCATCAAGGCCGGTCGCGACTTGACCATGGAAGGTTCGCGGGTGGATGCCAAGCGTGACCTCAACCTGCAAGCCGGGCATGACATCAACATCGACGCCGGCAAGGAAACCTTCATCGAGGAACACAGCAAGAGCCGTGAGCGCAATGGCCTGACGGTCAATGTCAGCCATAACTTCGGCAATACCATGGACGCCCTCAAGGGCACCGGCAAAGGCCAGGACAACGTGAGCAAGGCGTCCAGCGTGCTGAGCACCGTGGACGCGATCAACCAGTTCACCTCGGGTCCCACCACGGCTACCCACTTTGGCTCGTCCAGCCAGTCCAGCAGCTCGCGGCAGGAGACCCACGGCAATAGCCCGAGCAGCCTGGGTGCCGGGCGCGATATCAGCGCGGTGGCCGGCAACGACATCAGCATCCGCGGCGGGCACTTCGATGCCGGGCGCGACATCACCCTGGCCGGACGTGATATCACCGTCGATGTGGCCCGTGGTTCGGTGGCTGAAGAGCGCAAGAACAGCCGAAGCCAGACCGGTATCAACGGTCAGAGTGGCGGCGGTAGCGCTCGCGCCGGGATCGGTGGCAGCCATGGCACGGCGAGCGAGCAAATGAGCCAGGGCACCAGCACGCCATCGGTGCTCCTGGCTGGGCGCGACGTCAGCCTCGAGGCCAAGGACAACCTGGCCCTGGTGGGCACCCAGGTGCAGTCGGGACGCGACATCGACCTCAGTGCCGGCAAGGACTTGACCATTCGCGCGGCGCAGAACGACTCCAGCGCCGAGTCCAAGCGGCGCAGCGGTGGTGGCGAGGTGGGCCTGGCCCTGGGCGGCAAGGACTTCATCTCGGTCTATGCCAGCGTCGACATGGGCAAGGGCAAGCTGGAGCGCGAGGGCCAGGCCCAGCAGAACGCCAACCTGGTGGCCGGCGACCAACTGCGCTTCAGTAGCGGCAAGGACACCACTATCGCCGGTGCCACCCTGCGTGGTGGCGAAGTCATTGGCCGGGTCGGTGGCGACCTGACGGTCTCCTCGGTGCCGGACACCGGCAAGGTCAGTGGCAAGGAAATGGATGCCAGCGTCACCGTGAGCATCGGCCTGGGCGGCGGTGGCAGCGTCAGCGGCTCCCTGGGCCTGGGCAAGACCACCGGCAAGACCAACTGGGTGCAGGAGCAGACCAGCATCACCGGCAAGAACGGCGTGGATATCCGTACCGAGAACCACACCCAGCTCGACGGCTCGGTGGTTTCCGCCGACAACGGCAAGCTCAAGCTGGACACCGGCACCCTGGGCTTTCGCGATATCGCAGGGCAAGACAAGGAGCACAGCTACTACCTGAATGCCGGTGGCACCTTCGGCTGGGGCGCTGGCGACGGGGCCAAGGCCACCGGCGGCAAGGACGTGGCCTTCACCACCGACAAGAGCCAGGAAGGCCGGGGCAAGACCGGCAGTTCCGGCTGGAGTGTCAGCGGCTACGACTACCGCAAGGACCGCGAGCAGGAGGTACGCGCCACCGTGGGCGCCGGCAGCATCGTGGTGCGCAACGATGCCAAGACCGGCTTGGACTCCACCAGTGGCCTGAATCGCGACCTGTCCCGGGCCTACGAAATCACCCGTGACAAGGAGAAGCGTACCGACCTGTATGTCTCGCAATCATCCCTGGATTCGGTGAGCCATCCGTTGCAGACCCTGAATCAATGGAAGGAGGGGATGAAGAACTATGGCAAGAATGCCTCCGATGCCTTCACCCAGTACGGCAACCTGACCGCCGCGGCGGACAAGGCCGTGGCCGATAACCCGTCGTTGCTGCCGCTGGCCTGGGTGCCAGGGTTGTTGGAGACGGTGCTCGACAAGGCCGGTAAATATACCGGTGGTGTCATGCCTGGCGTGGAGAACCACGGCGGCCTGATCACCCAGGTCCCGACCCTGATCACCGGTGACATGCGTTTCTACCAGGTCCAGAGCCAGTACCAGTACGAGGCCGATGGCAAGACCATCAAGATCGATGCCGATGGCAAGCCGATGATCACCCAGGTTCCGAACCTGATGGAGATCGAGCGACCTGCCGGCGATGGTGCGATCTTCACCAACGGTATCCAGAACTCATTGCTGGCGGCGCTGGTCAACGGCTCGATGCAGACCGGATCGGACACCTTCACCCAGGCCTACAACCCGGAGCACGGCTTGCTCGGGGACTTGGTCGAGTCGTTGTGGGACGTGGCTCTGGGAGGCACGGTGCGCTCCGGCACTGCCCAGCAGTTGCACGACTTCTTCCAGGCCGGTGTCGATGACAAGTTCAAGCTCGACATTACCGGCCACAGCCAAGGGGGGCTGTTGACCTACCGGGCCATTTCGGGAGTGGACTTCAATCTCAATGGCAAGGTCGGCAGCATTCAGCTTTCCGGAGCTCCGGTCGCCTCGGCGGACTTCTTCCAAGCAGCCAAGGATGCCGGTTTCAACATCGAGGATGGAGCTTTCTTCCAGGTGAACCGGCCTAATTCGAAGACCTTCTTCGGGATGTTGCCGGTTACCGATACGGTTTCGGACTTCCTGGGTTTCAACGCTGCGCACTCCTCCGAGCCTGTGGCCCGGTTCTTCGGCTCCTTGGCCACCAGTACCCAGTTGTTCCAGGCCTCCAGTCCCCACTCGAACTACCTGTGCGTGTCCAAGGCCTTGTGTGGCGACAAGCCCAATGCCTTGCAGGACCAGTTCAAGGGCAACTCGCGCTACATTACGCCGACGTTGATCGACGCCAATGGCAACCATGGGCGCATCCCGGATCCTGCGAACAAGACCAACAACCTATGAGTTTGAACAAAATACTGGGGGCCTGCTTGCCGATGCTGCTGTTGAGTGGTTGCGGCAAGCCGTCCCTGGTCTACGAGAACCAGCGCCTCGATTCGCGGATGTTGTGTACTGAAGGGGCGAAGCGCGTCACCCTGACCCAGCGTTACTCCTTCGATCTGCCGGAGCCTTTCCGGCATGCGGAGTGTGGAACGCTCAGTAGCGGTTTTACTTACCGTAAAGGCGATGATGCGCTGTCCGTCGGGACCTCGGGCACCTTCGTCTATGGGAATGTCCAGGTCACGGCGGGGTCGCTTTACATGGGAGTCGACAGCTTCCTAAGTGGCAAGGGTGATGGCCTGCTGTATCCCAAGGATGTGTTCGCCAAGGCCAAGCTGGCCGCGCTGGCGTTACCGGGGAGCGGGTTCAAGCCCAACCAGGTGGACTGGGTCACCCGCGGGGGATATCAGTGCCTGCGATTCTACGATTCGTGGAAGGGCCAGGCGGTAGGGCTGCAGGAGGATGAGGTCAAGTACTGGTGCTGGGAGGGTGAGAGTGGTCTCAAGCAACCGTTCTATGTGCATGCCGGGCAGCGCATGCCTCTGGGCGCCAAGGGCTACGATCTGGACCAGACCTTTATCCTGCCATTTTTCCACAGCTTGAAGATCAATCCCTTGCCGGAGTCGGTGCTGGCAGCATCGCAACGCAAGTTGCAGGAGATCTGCGCTCATGCGAAGTCTCGCTACGACCAAGGACTGCCCTGGGGCAGCGATTATCCGGATAGACGCCTGACCCTCACCGAGTTGCACTACTGTGGCTACGACGTGCCCTTGCCTGACCTCAAGGCACCGACACCATCTGACGGCATAAGGAAATGAACATGCATAAGTACTTGATGATCACCGGGTTGCTCCTGGTAATGGGTGGTTGTGCTTCGCAACCGGCGCAAAAGAGCCAGGAAGCGGTGCTGGCCGAAGTCGCGGGCCTGATGTCCCGGCAGGGTCAGGCCACCGACCAGCCGCCTTCGTTACTGGTTACCCGGATCAACAGCCACGGTCTGCTGGCCGATCGTGTGACGATCGCGGCGGGAGGCGGGCAGGATCGTATGAATGTGCGTGAGCTGTTCGCCCAGGCTGCTGCCAGCGGCGGCGCCCGGGTGGTGATCTTCGGGGCCAGCCCGGCCCTGGACCAGGCTATCGTCGGTGGGGCGTTGAGCGAGCAGCGTTTTCCCGGCGTCTGGCTGCTCTTCGTCGGTGAGCCAGAGCAGTCCCGGCAGATGCAGGCCAGCGCCGAAGCAGCGGGCCTCAGGTACTCGTTCATCAGCCGCTACCAATGACCCTCCGGACGTCTTCCACGGCTGGCTGAACCTCGGCTGTCACAGTCCGCAGGTAGGCTGCGAGCAGGCTCCCGCAGGGCGCCCGGCACTATTCCTGCGGGGTGAAGGCTGGCAGACTGCGGGTCTTTTTCCGCTGTCTGTCTTGAGGCTGTATGCCAACGTTTTCACAGCGTCACCTGTTGTTCATCAGTTGGATCATCATCTTTGGCGGCCTGCTGCTGGCCCTGCCGTTGCGCTTGCTGCCCAGCCTGCTGGCGGGCTTGTTGGTGTTCGAACTGGTGAACATGCTCACCCCGCAACTGCAGCGCCTGATCGAGGGCCGGCGCGCGCGCTGGCTGGCGGTGGCCCTGCTCGGCACCCTGGTGGTCAGCCTGCTGACCCTGCTGTTCGCCGGGGCCATCAGTTTCCTGTTGCATGAAGCGGAGAACCCCGGCGCCTCGCTGGGCAAGTTCATGCTGGTGGTGGACAAGGCCCGGGGCCAGCTGCCGCCGTTCCTCGACTCCTACCTGCCGGCCAGCGCTGCCGAATTCCAGGCGGCCATCGGCGCCTGGGCCAGCAAGCACCTGAGCGAGCTGCAACTGGTGGGCAAGGACGCCGCGCACATGTTTGTGACGCTACTGATCGGCATGGTGCTGGGGGCGATCATCGCCTTGCAGCGCATTCCCGACCTGACCAAGCGCAAGCCCCTGGCGGCGGCCCTGTTCGACCGCCTGCACCTGCTGGTCCAGGCGTTTCGCAACATCGTCTTCGCGCAGATCAAGATTTCCCTGCTCAACACCTTCTTCACCGGGATCTTCCTGGCCCTGGTGCTGCCGATGTTCGGGGTCAAGCTGCCGCTGACCAAGACCCTGATCGTCCTGACCTTCCTGCTGGGGCTGTTGCCGGTGATCGGCAACCTGATCTCCAACACCCTGATCACCATCGTCGGCCTGTCGCTGTCGATCTGGGTGGCGGTGGCGGCCCTGGGCTACCTGATCGTGATCCACAAGCTGGAATACTTCCTCAATGCACGGATCGTCGGTGGGCAGATCAGCGCCAAGTCCTGGGAGCTGCTGCTGGCGATGCTGGTGTTCGAAGCGGCGTTCGGCCTGCCGGGGGTGGTGGCGGGACCGATCTACTACGCCTACCTGAAAAGCGAATTGAAGCAGGCGGGCCTGGTTTAGGACGGCAGCCGCAAGCCGCAAGCCGCAAGCCGCAAGCTTCAAGCTAAAGCCGATCCGCTGCTGCTTTTACTTGTGGCCTGCCGCTTGAAGCTTGCCGCTGTTTTTATCCGTAGCGCTTCTTGGCCTCGATGGCCAGGCCGCTGCCGATGCTGCCGAAGATGTTGCCTTCCACGTGCCGGGCATTGGGCAGCATGGCCGCCACGCTCTGGCGCAGGGCTGGAATGCCGCTGGAACCACCGGTGAAGAACACCGTGTCGACCTGGCCCACGCTGACATTGGCATCGCCGAGCAGTTGGGTGACGCTGGCGCGGATGCGCTCCAGCAGGTTGTCGATGGACGACTCGAACAGGGCCCGGGTGAGGTCGACGCTCAGGTCGCGCTCGATGCGGTCCAGGGGCACCAGGCGTTGGTCGGCGTGGGTCAGCTGGATCTTGGTTTCTTCCACTTCCATGGCCAGCCAGTGGCCGGCACGTTGCTCGATCAGCTTGAACAGCCGGTCGATGCCGCCAGTGTCCTCGATGTCGTAGCGCATGCTGCCCAGGGCCAGCTGGGACTTCTGCGAATACACCGAGTTGATGGTGTGCCAGGTCGCCAGGTTCATGTGGTGGCTGGTGGGCATGTAGGCGCCGCTTTTCATCCGGCTGCCATAACCGAACAACGGCATCACCCCGGCCAGGGACAGTTGCTTGTCGAAGTCGGTACCACCCACATGCACGCCGCCGGTGGCGAGGATGTCGTCGTGGCGGTTGTCGACGCCACGGCGCTCGGGGGACAGGCGCACCAGGGAGAAGTCCGAGGTACCACCGCCGATGTCGACGATCAGCACCAGCTCCTCGCGCTCGATGCTGGACTCGTAGTCGAAGGCCGCGGCAATGGGTTCGTACTGGAAGGACACTTCCTTGAAGCCGACCTTGCGCGCCACTTCCACCAGGGTGTCTTCGGCTTCCTGGTCGGCGGCGGCATCGTCATCGACGAAGAACACCGGGCGACCCAGCACCACTTCGGTGAATTCCCGACCGGCGGTGGCTTCGGCGCGGCTCTTGAGCTGGCCGATGAACAGTCCCAGGAGATCCTTGAACGGCATGGCCGTGCCCAGCACGCTGGTGTCGTGCTTGATCAGCTTGGAGCCCAGCAGGCTTTTCAGCGAGCGCATCAGGCGGCCTTCGTAGCCTTCCAGGTACTCGTGCAGGGCCAGGCGGCCATAGACCGGACGACGCTCCTCGATATTGAAGAACACCACGGACGGCAGGGTGATCTTGTCGTCCTCCAGGGCGATCAACGTCTCCTGCCCGGGGCGCAGCCAGCCGACGGTGGAGTTGGAGGTGCCGAAGTCGATGCCGCAGCCGCGGGCCGGGGAGGCGTTGTTCATGTCTTTCCAGTTCCGGTCAAAAAAACGGCCGCGCAGCGTACGCCAGTCGCCCGCCGTTGCAAAGGCCGGATATCTGCTAATTCGTCACTGGCTTCGTCTTGAAAGACTATCCTTGACCCCCAAACTTGCAGGCATGAGCCTGGTAGCCACAAGAGATCGCAAGATCCGCCGACGGCTGCCGATAAACTTCTGATGCGCCGTTCAGTCAGAGAATCGAGACGGGTCGATTCTCATGCTGCCAGACCGGTCCAGCTGTGCTGCACGCCGCGCGACTTCGATAACGGATGGTGATTCCCTCGATGGACTTCAAAGACTATTACAAGATTCTCGGTGTGGAGCCGACAGCGGACGACAAGGCGATCAAGGCCGCCTATCGCAAGCTGGCGCGCAAGTACCACCCCGACGTCAGTAAGGAAAAGGATGCCGAGGCCAAGTTCAAGGACGCCTCGGAAGCCTACGAGGCGCTCAAGAGCGCCGACAAGCGCGCCGAGTACGACGACCTGCGCAAGTACGGCCAGCATGGCCAGCCGTTCCAGGGGCCGCCGGGCTGGCAGAGCCGTGGCGGCTTCGGCGGCGGTGGCGGTGGGGACTTCTCGGACTTCTTCAGTTCGATCTTTGGTAACCGGGGGCCAGGATTCGGCGGCCCGGAACAGCGTCGCAGCAGCGGCCGTCGCGGACAGGATGTGGAAATGGAACTGCCGATCTTTCTCGAAGAAACCCTGTCGACCGAGTCCAAGAAGATCAGTTTCCAGGTGCCGCAATACAATGCGTCCGGCCAGCATGTGAGCAACACCAGCAAGAGCCTGAACGTGAAGATCCCGGCCGGGGTCACCGATGGCGAGCGTATCCGCCTCAAGGGCCAGGGTGCTCCGGGCGTCGGTGGCGGGGCCAATGGCGACCTGTACCTGACCATTCGTTTCGCGCCCCATCCGAAGTTCGATGTCGAGGGCGAGAACCTGATCATCACCCTACCGCTGGCACCCTGGGAGCTGGCGCTGGGTACCGAGGTCGCGGTGCCGACCCTGACCGGCAAGATCAACCTCAAGGTGCCTGCCGGCAGCCAGAACGGCCAGCGCATGCGTGCCAAGGGCCACGGCCTGCTGAACAAGGCCGGCCAGCGCGGCTACCTGTTCGTGCAGCTCAAGGCGGTGATGCCCAAGCACACCAGCGACGAGGCCAGGGCCTTGTGGCAGGAGCTGGCGAAGAAGGCGGCGTTCGACCCACGGGAACAATTCTGATTCGACACTAGGAGGCGCTGATCATGAGCACCCTGATCGTTCAGCTGGACATGGAAGAATTCTGTGAAGTGGCCGACCTGTCGGCGGCCTACGTGATCGAAATCGTCGAGCACGGCATCCTCGAACCTCAGGGCCGCGCGCCCAAGGAGTGGCGATTCAATGATCATGAATTGTCCCTGGCCAAGCGCGCGGCGAAGTTGCACCGCGAACTGGACCTGGAATGGGAAGGCGTCGCCCTGGCGCTGGACCTGCTCGAAGAGGTGCAGCAACTGCGCGCCGAAAACCGCATGCTCAGGCAACGCCTGGGTCGCCTGCTGGTGGATTGACCGGCCCCACGGCTGTATCTGCCGAATGTTGTAGCCGCTGCCGAGCGCCAGCGAAGCTGCGACCCAGGACGCAGTCCTCGTCGATTCGGCGCAATTGCGGGCGCTGCGTACAGTTCCGATCCTCGTGAATCCTCCTTTGCGACCGCTGCGCGCCCGTGCGCAGCCTCGCTGCGCTCGACAGCGGCTAGAACAGGAAGTAGCGCTGGGCCATGGGCAGTACATCCGCCGGTTCGCACCACAGCAGCACGCCATCGGCCTTGACCTGGTAGGTCTGTGGGTCGACCTCGATCTGCGGCAGGTAGTCGTTGTGGATCAGGTCGCCCTTGCGCACGCTGCGACAGCCCTTGGCCACGGCGATGCGCTTCTTCAAGCCCAATTGCTCCGGCACCCCGGCATCCAGCGCCGCCTGGCTGATGAAGGTCAGGCTGGTGGCATGGCGGCTGCCGGCGAAGCTGGCGAACATCGGTCGGTAGTGCACCGGCTGGGGAGTCGGGATCGACGCGTTGGCATCGCCCATCAGACTCGCGGCGATGGCCCCGCCCTTGAGGATCAGGCTCGGCTTGACCCCGAAGAACGCCGGGCGCCAGAGCACCAGGTCGGCCCACTTGCCCACTTCGATGGAACCCACCTCATGGCTGATGCCGTGGGTGATGGCCGGGTTGATGGTGTACTTGGCGATGTAGCGCTTGACCCGGAAATTGCTATTGCCCGGCCCGTCCCCCGGCAATGGCCCGCGCTGGCGCAGCATCTTGTCGGCGGTCTGCCAGGTGCGGGTCACCACCTCGCCGACCCGGCCCATGGCCTGGCTGTCGGAGCTGATCATCGAGAATGCCCCCAGGTCATGGAGGATGTCCTCGGCGGCGATGGTTTCCCGGCGGATGCGGCTTTCGGCAAAGGCCACGTCCTCGGCGATACTCGGGTCCAGATGGTGGCAGACCATGAGCATGTCCAGGTG
Organism: Pseudomonas sp. CMR5c; assembly: GCF_003850545.1. NCBI lineage: Bacteria > Pseudomonadati > Pseudomonadota > Gammaproteobacteria > Pseudomonadales > Pseudomonadaceae > Pseudomonas > Pseudomonas sp. CMR5c. The sequence continues at coordinate 691,362 of NZ_CP027705.1, forward strand.
TTCGTCGATAGTGTTGCGGGTGAAGGGCCGCGTCGGGTTGGTGGAGCTGGGCAGCACGTTGGAAAAACCGCAGGCCTTGATGATATCCGGCGCATGGCCGCCACCGGCGCCTTCGGTGTGGTAGGTGTGGATGGTGCGGCCCTTGAAGGCACCGAGGGTGGTCTCGACGAAGCCCGACTCGTTCAGGGTGTCGGTGTGGATCGCCACCTGCACGTCGTATTCGTCGGCCACGCCCAGGCAGTTGTCGATGCTGGCCGGGGTGCTGCCCCAGTCTTCGTGCAACTTGAGGCCGATGGCCCCGGCCCGTACCTGCTCCACCAGCGGCCCCGGCAGGCTGGCGTTGCCCTTGCCGGTGAAACCGATGTTCATGGGGAAGGCGTCGGCGGCCTGGAGCATGCGCGCCATGTGCCAGGGCCCCGGGGTGCAAGTGGTGGCGTTGGTCCCGGTGGCCGGCCCGGTGCCGCCGCCGATCATGGTGGTGACGCCGCTCATCAGCGCCTCTTCGATCTGCTGTGGGCAGATGAAGTGGATATGGGTGTCGACACCGCCGGCGGTGAGCAGCATGCCTTCGCCGGCGATCACCTCGGTGCTGGCGCCGATGGCGATGGTCACGTCGGGCTGGATATCCGGGTTGCCGGCCTTGCCGATGGCGGCGATACGCCCGTCCTTCAAGCCGACGTCGGCCTTGACGATGCCCCAGTGATCGATGATCAGGGCATTGGTGATCAGGGTGTCCACCACTTCGGCCGCCAGCAGCTGGCCCTGGCCCATGCCGTCGCGGATCACCTTGCCACCGCCGAACTTCACCTCTTCACCGTAGGTGGTGAAGTCCTTCTCTACCTCGATCCACAGCTCGGTATCGGCCAGTCGGACCTTGTCGCCCACCGTGGGACCGAACATGTCGGCATAAGCCTCGCGGGAAATGCGCATTCCTCGTTCCTCGGAACAGAGCTGCAAGCCATAAGCTGCAAGCTACAAGTAAAAGAAAGCCGCCCAGAGCCACCGCACTGCTCTTTCTTGCAGCTTGTGGCTCGCAGCTTGAAGCTGATCTTTAAAGATCGCCCATGATTCGTCCCGCGAACCCGTAAATTCGCCGCAACCCAGCCAGATCGACAAGCTCGACTTCCCGGGTCTGCCCCGGTTCGAAGCGCACCGCGGTGCCGGCGGCGATGTTCAGGCGCATGCCGCGGCTGGCGGCACGGTCGAAGACCAGAGCGTCGTTGGTTTCGAAGAAGTGATAGTGGGAGCCGACCTGGATCGGCCGGTCGCCGCTGTTGGCCACATTCAGCGCCAGGGTGCGGCGCCCGGCGTTGAGTTCGATGTCGCCGGGCAGGATCTGGTACTGGCCAGGGATCACAGGGGTTGCTCCAGGGTCTTGAAGTAGATGGCGGTCGGGCTGTGGCGGCCGTCCGGGCCCTGGCAGTAATTGGGCAGCTCGCCCACCCGGGTATAACCCAGGGCTCGGTAGAACTCCTCGGCGGGCGAGCCGGCCTCGGTGTCCAGGTACAGCAGGCCACGCTTGAGATGGCGCGCGGCCTGTTCCAGGACATTCATCAACTGCTGGCCCAGGCCCCGGCGCCGGGCGCCATGCAGGACCTGGAGCTTCTGCACTTCGGCCCGGTTGCGCCCGTTGGCCTTCATGCACAGCGCCAGTTGCACGCTGGCCAGGACCTTTTCCTCGTCGACCACCACCCATAGCAACAGGCTGCCGTTCTCGACACCAGCCTGCACGTCGGCGACATAGGCCTGGGCCTGGCTGTCGTCGAGGTCGGCCATGAAACCGATGGACGCGCCATGGCGGATCGAGTCGAACAGCAGTTCGATCAAGCCCTGGCGGTAGTGGGCAAAGCTTTCTCCATGGACCCGTCGCAGTTGGGCGGCGTTCATCGAAGTGTCACTCCTTGTGAGGGGCGGGTGGCTGTGCCCCGGGGTTGAGGATCAGTTGCATGAAGGTCAGGTCCAGCCAGCGTCCGAACTTGGTGCCCACCTGGGGCATCTGTCCGGTGGTGATGAAGCCCAGGCGTTCATGCAGGCGGATCGAGGCGCCATTGCCGCTTTCGATGGCGGCCACCACCACGTGCTTGTGGCAGGCGCGGGCGCGTTCTAGCAGCACCTCCATCAACTTGGGGCCCAGGCCGTTGCCGCGCTGGTCGCTGCGCACGTAGACCGAATGCTCGACGCTGTGGCGAAACCCATCGAAGGGCCGCCAGTCACCGAACGAAGCGTAGCCCAGTACCTGCCCTGCGCTGTCGACCACCACCAGCACCGGATAACCCTGGGCCTGGCGGGCGCTGAACCAGGCCTGGCGGTTATCCAGGTCCACCGGGGTCTCGTTCCAGATCGCGGTGGTATTGAGCACGGCGTCGTTGTAGATATCGCGGATCGCCGGCAAGTCGGCGTGCACCGCGTCACGGATCTGATATGTCATGGGCGCTCCTCAGGCGATGGGCTGGTGGACGGTGACCAGCTTGGTCCCATCGACGAAGGTGGCTTCTACCTGGACCTCCGGAATCATTTCCGCAATACCCTCCATCACCTGCTCGCGGCTGAGCAGGGTGGTGCCGTAGTGCATCAGCTCGGCCACGCTCTGGCCATCACGGGCGCCTTCGAGCAGGGCCGCGCAGAGGTAGGCCATGGCCTCCGGGTAGTTCAGCTTGAGGCCACGGGCCAGGCGTCGTTCGGCTACCAGGCCGGCGGTGAAGATCAGCAGCTTGTCTTTTTCGCGTGGGGTCAGGTCCATCGTGGTCGGTCCGTGGTCGGGCAGTTGAAGGAAAAGGGGCGGTTCATGTGTTCCAGATCCTTGGTGGTACGGCAGCGCGTCCCAACAGTGCCGGGCGCAACAAGCGCCACAGGTCCATCAGCCAGGCCCGGGCCTGCAAGGCTTCGCTGGCCAGGCAGCGCGCCAGCAACAGGCCCGGCAACTGGCTCAGGTCGCCGCGTACCGGGTGCTCCAGCGCGCGGCAACGTTCCAGCAGTTGGGCATCGATCTCGCCGGTGACCAGCAAGGTGGCGAACACCGGCTGGCCGTCGAGGCCGACCGGGGAGTCGAGCAAGCCGTCGCCGCCGCTGATGCGCTGGCGCTCATGCCACAGCGGCCGGCCATCGCGACGAATATCCAGGTGGGCCTGGAAGTGCCCTTGGGCGAAGCGCTCGCCACTGGCCGGGCGTCCGAGGGCGACGATGTCCCAGTAGCACAGCCGGGCATCGCCATGCAGTTCGATGCGGGTCGTCAGTTCGGCCTGGGCGGCGCTGAAGACTATGGTTTCCTGAGGCAGCCATTCCAGGGTCGCTCCTGGCTCCACCGCAAGTTCCAGGAGCTGGCTGGCGGGGCTGGCGGCGCGGTACCACTTGGCCGCCCCGGGGCTGGTCAACTGGGCCCAGGCGCCGCTATCGACCCGGGCGCGGATGGCCAGGCGGTCGCCACCGGCAATGCCTCCCGGAGGGTGGACGATGATGTGCTGGCAGACCTGCGGGCCTTCGGCATACAGGTGCTTCTGCACCCGCAGCGGGCCCTGGTGGCGGCGCAGCACCGGGCGCGTGGCGTTGCCGGTACAGGCATAGGCCAGCTCCAGCTCGGCGTGCCAGCTGGGGGTGAACAGGGCGTGGGCGGCAGGTGAGTTCATGGGCAATCGATATTGTTAGGAGGCTACAGATTAGATCGTAACCAGGCCGCGTACACCGTCGGCCTGCATATTTTCACCCCGGCCCTGCTGGATGATTTCCCCGCGGGACATCACCAGGTAGTGGTCCGCCAGTTCGGCGGCAAAATCATAGAACTGCTCCACCAGCAGGATCGCCATGTCGCCCCGGGCCGCCAGTTGGCGGATCACCGCGCCGATCTCCTTGATCACCGAGGGCTGGATGCCTTCGGTGGGTTCATCGAGGATCAGCAAGCGCGGGCGACTGGCCAGCGCCCGGCCGATGGCCAGTTGTTGCTGCTGGCCGCCGGAAAGATCGCCGCCCCGGCGTTGCTTCATCTGCTGCAGCACCGGGAACAGTTCGTAGATGAAGGCCGGCACCTCCCGGGCTTCATGCGCCGCGAAGCGCGACAGCCCCATCAGCAGGTTCTCCTCCACACTCAGGCGGGCGAAGATCTCCCGCCCCTGGGGCACGTAGGCGATGCCGGCATGGACCCGCTGGTGCGGCTTGTCGCCGGTGATGGTCCGGCCTTCCCAAGTAACCGCACCGTCCCTGGCCGGCAGCAGGCCCATCAGGCATTTGAGCAAGGTGGTCTTGCCCACCCCGTTGCGCCCGAGCAGGCAAGTGACTTCGCCGACCCTGGCCTCGAAGCTCAGCCCGCGCAGGATGTGGCTACCGCCGTAGTACTGGTGAAGCTTGTCGACTTGCAGCATGGAAGCCCTCCGGGCAGTAGCAAAACGGCAGATGCAAGCGGTTAGCTGCAAGCTGCAAGTAAGAGCGGGACGGTGTACGTTTTGGCTTTGGCTTTGGCTTTGGCTTTGGCTTTGGCTTTGGCTTTGGCTTTGGCTTCTTGCTTGAAGCTTGAAGCTTGAAGCTTGAAGCGTGCCTCTGGGCCTATCTCCCGAGGTAGACCTCGATCACCCGCTCATTTTCCTGCACCTGCTCCAGGGACCCCTCGGCCAGCACGCTGCCTTGGTGCAGCACGGTGACGTGATCGGCGATCGCGCCGACGAAGCCCATGTCGTGCTCCACCACCATCAGCGAGTGCTGGCCGGCCAGGCCCTTGAACAGCTCGGCGGTGAACTCGGTCTCGGCGTCGGTCATGCCCGCCACCGGTTCGTCGAGCAACAGCAGTCGAGGCTCCTGCACCAGCAACATGCCGATCTCCAGGAACTGCTTCTGGCCGTGGGACAGCAAGCCGGCCGGGCGCCGAGCCGAGCTGGCCAGGCGAATGGTGTCCAGCACCTGGGCGATGCGATCCTGCTGTTCGCTGCCCAGGCGCGCGCCGAGGCAGGCCCATACCGACTTGTCGGTGCGGTAGGCCAGTTCCAGGTTCTCGAACACGCTCAGGGCCTCGAACACCGTGGGCTTCTGGAATTTGCGGCCGATTCCGGCCTGGGCGATCTGCACCTCGCTCAAGCGGGTCAGGTCCAGGGTCTCGCCGAACCAGGCCTTGCCCCGGGTGGGGCGGGTCTTGCCGGTGATCACGTCCATCAGGGTGGTCTTGCCGGCGCCGTTGGGGCCGATGATGCAGCGCAGCTCGCCGACGCCGATGTAGAGGTTCAGGTCGTTGAGGGCCTTGAAGCCGTCGAAGCTGACGCTGATGTCCTCCAGGGTCAGGATGGTGCCATGGCGGGTGTCCAGGCCCTTGCCCGCGGCTTGGCCGAGGCCGATGGCATCGCGGCCGCTGCCGGCATCCTGGGCGCTGTCGAGGATGGGTTCGAGCATGTAGTCCACCGTTGCCGTGATTCTCATGATTCACCCCTGTGCTTGAACAGACCGATCACGCCCTTGGGCAGGTACAGGGTCACCACGATGAACAGCGCGCCCAGGAAGAACAGCCAGTATTCCGGGAAGGCCACGGTGAACCAGCTCTTCATGCCATTGACCAGGCTGGCGCCGAGCAGCGGACCGACCAGCGTGCCGCGTCCGCCCAGGGCGACCCAGACAGCGGCCTCGATGGAGTTGGTCGGGGACATTTCGCCGGGGTTGATGATGCCCACCTGGGGCACGTACAGGGCCCCGGCCAGGCCGCACAGCACCGCACTCAGGACCCAGACGAAGAGCTTGAAGCCGCGAGGATCGTAGCCGCAGAACATCAGGCGGTTCTCGGCATCGCGCAGCGCCGTCAATACTCGGCCGAACTTGCTTCGCGACAGGCGCCAGCCCAGGTACAGGCTGGCCACCAGCAACGCCAGCGTGGCCAGGAACAACGCCGCCCGGGTGCCGAGCTCGGTGATGCCGAAGCCCAGGATGCTGCGGAAGTTGGTAAAGCCGTTGTTGCCACCAAAACCGGTCTCGTTGCGAAAGAACAGCAGCATCGCGGCGAAGGTCAGGGCCTGGGTCATGATCGAGAAATACACGCCCTTGATTCGCGAGCGAAAGGCGAAGAAACCGAACGCCAGGGCCAAGAGCCCCGGCACCAGCACCACCAGGCACAAGGCCCAGAGGAAGTGCTCGGTGCCGGCCCAGTACCAGGGCAACTCGCTCCACGACAAGAACGTCATGAACGCTGGCAGGCCGTCGCCCGCGGCCTGGCGCATCAGGTACATGCCCATGGCGTAGCCCCCCAGGGCGAAGAACAAACCATGCCCCAGGGACAGTAGCCCGGCATAACCCCAGACCAGGTCCAGGGCCAGGGCGACCACGGCGTAGCAGAGGATCTTGCCCACCAGGGTCAGGGTATAGGTCGACACGTGCAGTGGATTGTCCGCCGGCAACAGCGCCAGCAGTGGCAGGGCCAGCAACACCAGGAGCAACAGGGCGCCGACGCTGATGGTGACCCTGGGCCCGGCCTTCTGGCTGGCGGTGATGAGCAGTGGCTGGTTCATCGCAGTGTGCTCGCGACGAAGGGTGCAGTGCACCGGGCGGCTGCCGCGATGGCGGTACGGGCGGTTTCGAGCGGGCTGCTGGCAAACATATTGGTGTTCCTTCTCGGGGCCGCCGCCAGCGAGGCGACGGCGCGTTCGTCAATGGGCGTGAGCATCTGCCGGCTAGTCGACCACCCGGCCTTTCAGGGCGAAGAGTCCTTGTGGGCGTTTCTGGATGAACAGGATGATCAACCCCAGGATCAGGATCTTGCCCAGCACGGCGCCGATCGCCGGCTCGAGGATCTTGTTGGCGATCCCCAGGCCGAAGGCCGCCAGGATGCTGCCGGCCAGCTGCCCGACGCCGCCTGCCACCACCACCAGGAACGAGTCGATGATGTAGCCCTGGCCCAGCTCCGGGCCGACGTTGCCGATCTGGCTCAGGGCCACGCCACCCAGGCCGGCGATGCCCGAGCCCAGGCCGAAGGCGAGCATGTCCACCCGGCCGGTGGGCACCCCGCAGCAGGCGGCCATGTTGCGGTTCTGGGTCACCGCGCGCACGTTCAGCCCCAGCCGGGTCCGGTTCAGCAGCAGCCAGGTCAGCAGCACCACGGCCAGGGCGAAGCCGATGATTGCCAGGCGGTTGTAGGGCAGCACCAGGTTGGGCAGTACCTGGATACCGCCGGAGAGCCAGGCCGGGTTCGCGACTTCGACGTTCTGCGCGCCAAACAGCAGGCGCACCAGCTGGATCAGGATCAGGCTGATGCCCCAGGTCGCCAGCAGGGTCTCCAGCGGGCGGCCATAGAGATGGCGGATCACGGTGCGCTCCAGGGCCATGCCGATGCCGGCGGTGACCAGGAACGCTACCGGCAGGGCCAGCAATGGGTAGTACTCCATGGCCTGGGGCAGGTAGCGCTGCAACAGCGATTGCACCACGTAGGTGGCGTAGGCGCCGAGCATCAGCATCTCGCCGTGGGCCATGTTGATCACCCCCAGGAGGCCGAAGGTGATCGCCAGGCCCAGGGCCGCCAGCAGCAGGATCGAACCCAGGGACAGGCCGCTGAAGGCCTGGCCGAGCACCTCGCCCACCAGCAACTTGCGCTTGACCTGGGCCAGGCTGGTTTGCGCGGCGGTGCGCACGCCGGCGTCGCTCTCCATTCCCGCTTCCAGCAGGCTTTCGAGTCGGGTGCGGGCCAGCGGCTCGCCGCTCTCGCCCAGCAGGCGTACCGCGGCCAGGCGCACAGACGGGTCGCTGTTCACCAGTTGCAGGTTGGCCAGGGCCAGGCTCAGGGCGTCGTGCACGCCTGGGTCCTGCTCGGCGGCCAGTCGTGTGTCGAGGAACTTCAACTGCGCCGGTTTGGCGCTCTTCTGCAGTTGCCGGGCGCCGTCCAGGCGGGAGCCGGGGTCAGCGGCCAGCAGTTGGTGGCTGGCCAGGGCGGTATCGATCAAGCCGCGCAGGCGGTTGTTCAAGCGCAGGGGCTTGGCCTGGCCGTCCAGTGTCAGTTGGCCTTGCTGCAGGCTGGCGAGCAGGGCGAGGCGCGCCGGATCGGGCTGGGCGGCCCAGGCTTCCAGCAGTTGTGCCTGTTGGTTGGAGTTGGCCGCGACAAAGTCTTCGGCGTCACCGGCATGGGCGGCGATTGGCAGCAACAGCATGCAAGCCAGGAGCAGGCGATAAAGCGACATGGTCACGTCCTTGGATACAACAGGGAACCTTGTAGGGGCAGGGGGCGCCTAGTCCTTGTCCGCGATAGCGGTGGGTCTGGTACACCGCCATCGCGGGCAAGTCGGATCGCCGCCCGCTCGCCCCTACAGAGGAATGGATACGCTGCTCAGTTGCTCTTCACCGCGTAGTCCGGCTTCTTGTCGTTGCCCGGGATGAAGGGGCTCCAGGGTTGGGCGCGGACCGGGCCTGCGGTCTGCCAGACCACGTTGAACTGACCGTCGGGCTGGATCTCGCCGATCATCACCGGCTTGTGCAGGTGGTGGTTGCTCGGGTCCATGGTCAGGGTGTAGCCCGAAGGCGCGGCGAAGGTCTGTCCGGCCAGGGCCTCGCGGACCTTGTCGACATCGGTGGACTTGGCCTTCTCCACGGCCTGGGCCCACATGTGGATGCCCACGTAGGTGGCTTCCATCGGATCGTTGGTCACCGCCTTGTCGGCCCCCGGCAGGTTCTTGGCCTTGGCGTAGGCCTTCCAGGCCGCGACGAACTTCTGGTTCACCGGGTTATCCACCGACTCGAAGTAGTTCCAGGCGGCGAGGTTGCCCACCAGTGGCCTGGTGTCGATGCCGCGCAGTTCTTCCTCGCCCACCGAGAAGGCCACCACCGGCACCTCGGTGGCCTTCAGGCCCTGGTTGGCCAACTCCTTGTAGAAGGGCACGTTGGAGTCGCCGTTGACCGTGGAGATCACCGCAGTCTTGCCGCCGGCGGCGAACTTCTTGATGCTGGCGACGATGGTCTGGTAGTCGCTGTGGCCGAACGGGGTGTAGACCTCCTCGATGTCCTTGTCGGCCACGCCCTTGGCGTGCAGGAACGAACGCAGGATCTTGTTGGTGGTGCGTGGGTAGACGTAGTCGGTGCCCAGCAGGAAGAAGCGCTTGGCGCTGCCGCCGTCTTCGCTCATCAGGTATTCCACCGCCGGGATCGCCTGCTGGTTCGGCGCCGCGCCGGTGTAGAACACGTTGGGCGACATTTCCTCGCCCTCGTATTGCACCGGGTAGAACAACAGGCCGTTGAGCTCCTCGAACACCGGCAGCACCGATTTGCGCGAGACCGAGGTCCAGCAGCCGAACACCACCGCCACCTTGTCCTGGCTCAGCAACTGCCGGCCCTTCTCGGCGAACAGCGGCCAATTGGAGGCCGGGTCCACCACCACCGCCTCCAGTTGCTTGCCGTTGACTCCGCCCTTGGCGTTGATCTCGTCGATGGTCATCAGGGCCATGTCCTTGAGCGAGGTCTCGGAGATCGCCATGGTGCCCGACAGCGAATGCAGGATGCCCACCTTGATGGTCTCGGCGGCCTGGGCGGTCCAGGTCAGGCCCAGGGTGGCAAGAGCGGTCGAGAGGGTGAAAGCCTTGAGCAAGCTACGACGCTTCATTGTGCGATCTCCGTGAACTCTTGGATTTTTAAAAGGCAGATGCGAACCAGTGAAGGGTGTTTTGCAAGGGCTGTGCCGGGTTGGCCAAGGGCCGCGAAACCCGCGATACGAGAGGGGAAGAGCGGTGGCTGGCGCACCATCGCAGGGCCGTGGGGAGTCTTTGGTGCGGGCGAATGCGCTTCGTTGGTGCTGGTGGCGACCGTGCGTGGTTTTCTTGCGTAGGTGTAGGAGCGAGGCTCTCAGCGTCGGCGCATCAGACCAATGAAGAACAAGCCGCCGATGGCTGCGGTGGCCACGCCGATGGGCAGGTCCTCGGGGGCGATCAGGGTTCGCGCGGCAACGTCCACCCACACCAGGAACAGGCTGCCCAGCAGCACGCAGGCCGGCAGCAATCGACGGTGTTCGGCACCCACCAAGCGCCGGGCGATGTGCGGCACCATCAGCCCGACGAAGCCGATGGAGCCGCTGATGGACACCAGCACGCCGGTCATCAGCGAGGCGATCAGGAATACCTTCAGGCGCACGTTGCGCGCGTTCAGGCCCAGGGTCACGGCGGTCTGCTCGCCGGCCATCAGGGCGTTCAATGGCCGGGCCATGCCCAGCAGCAACAGCAACCCGAGGAGCACGCTGATCGCGGGAATCGCCAGCAGCTCCCAGCGCGCCAGGCCCAGGCCGCCGAGCATCCAGAACATCACCGCCGAACTGGCCCGGTGGTCGCCCATGAACAGCAGCAGGTTGGCCACCGCCATCATCACGAACGACACCGCCACCCCGCACAGCAGCAGGCGGTCGCTGTCCAGGCGACCGCTGCGGGCGGCGATGCCCAGCACCAGGATCATGCTCGCCACGGCGCCGATGAAGGCGGCCAGGGGCAGGGTCAGCAGGCCGATGACCTGCCCCACGTGCAGGACCACGATCACCGCGCCCAGGGTGGCGCCGGAGGTGACGCCCAGCAGGTGCGGGTCGGCCAGCGGGTTGCGGGTCACCGCTTGCAGCACCGCGCCGATCAACGCCAGCCCGGCGCCCACCAGCGCTCCCAGGAGCATGCGCGGTACGCGGATCAGCCAGACGATATGTTCCTGGCCGGGACTCCAGTCCACCTCGCCCAGGCCCAGGGTCTTGTGCAGCAGGATCCGGCCCACCACGTCCACCGGCACCCGCGCCGGGCCGAAACCCAGGCACAGCACGCAAGAGACCAGGAGCAGGCCGGCGAGGGTCAAGAGCAGCCAGCTGTAGCGACGTGTAGTCATTCGCCGTGGAAACCCTTGGCCAGGGCTTCTACCGCCAGCACGTTGTCGATGCCGGGAGTGGCCTGCACATAGGGAATGACGATGAAGCGCTGGTTCTTGATGGCGTCGACGCCTTGCAGCGCCGGGTTGTCCAGCAGGAACTGCTGCTTCTGCTCGGCGGTGACCTCGCTGTAGTCGACGATGACGATCACTTGCGGGTTGCGCTCCACCACGGTCTCCCAGTTGACCCGGGTCCAGCTGGCCTCGACGTCGTCGAGGATGTTGCGCCCGCCGGCGGCGTCGATCAGCGCCTGGGGCATGCCCAGGCGGCCGGAGGTCATGGCCCGGTCTTCGCCGCTGTCGTAGAGGAATACCCGGGGTTTATCCGTGGGCAGGTCCTGTTGCACCTGGGCCACCTGCTCCTGCATCTGGGCGATCAGCGCATTGGCGCGATCCTGCACGTCGAAGATCCGGCCGAGGTTGCGCAGGTCGTTGTAGGTATCGTCGAGGCTGGCGGCCGGGCGCTTCATCACGAACGCGCAGGACTCGGTCAGCTCATAGACATTGATGCCCAGGGGCGCCAGGGTCTGCGGGGTCAGGTCGCCGCCCACGCGCATGCCGTAGTCCCAGCCGGCGAACAGGAAGTCGACGTTGGCATTGAGCAGGGTCTCCACCGACGGGTACTTGGCCGCCAGCTCCGGCAGGCCGTCCAGCAGGGCGCTCATCTGCGGAGTCACGGCCTTCCAGCCGCTGATTCCGCTGTAGCCCACCATGCGCGATTTGAGCCCCAGGGCGAGCATCATCTGGGTCATGTTGATGTCGTGGCTCAGGGCATGCCTGGGCGCTTGCTTGAAGGTCACTTCGCGGTTGCAGCTGGTGATGGTCAATGGGTAGCGGGTGGCCTCGGCGAAGGCCTGGGCGGCCCCCAGTGACAGGGCCAGGAGCAGGCTGGAGCGAAGCAGGGAGCGCAAGGTCATGGTTGGGTGATCCAGGTGATTCGTGGGTAGCCGGACAGGGGGTGGGCATCGATCAGCGCCTCGACGCCGAAGACGTTGCGCAGCAACTCGACGGTGAGCACTTCGCTGGGAGTGCCGCTGGCGACGATGCGTCCGTGGTCGAGGACGTACAACCGGTCGCAGAAGGCCGCGGCCAGGTTCAGGTCGTGGATGCTGGCCAGGGCGCCGATGCCCAGGCGCTTGACCCGTTGCAGCAGTTCCAGCTGGTAGCGCGGGTCGAGGTGGTTGGTCGGCTCGTCGAGAATCAGCAACTGCGGTTGCTGGGCCAGGGCCCGGGCCAGGATCACCCGTTGTTTTTCCCCGCCCGACAGGGTCGCGAAGGCATGCTCCTCGAAGCCCAGCAGGCCCACGGATTCCAGGGCTTCGCGGGCGATGGCATGGTCGTGCCGGGTGTCGCCGTCGAACAGGCCCTTGTGCGGGGTGCGGCCCATGGCGACCACTTCCTGCACGGTGAGGCCGAAGGCATCGGGAAACTCCTGGAGCACCACGGCGATGCGTTGTGCGCACCAGCGTGGCGACTGCTTCCAGACATTCTGGTGGGCCAGTTGCACCTCGCCCTGCTGCGGCTTGCTGAAGCGATAGGCGCAGCGCAGCAGGCTGGTCTTGCCGCTGCCATTGGGCCCGATCAGGCCGACGAACTCCCCGGCCTGCACGTGCAGGTTGGCCTCACGCAGTTGGAACTGGTGGTGGCAGTGGCCCTGGCCCAGGGGGCTCCAGGCCAGGTCGAGGAGGTTCAGCGAGGTCATGCCTTGTCCGTGTGGTTGCCGGTGGTCCGGCAAGGGTTCAGAAGCGATAGTCGGCGGTGACGAAGAACGAGCGCGGCTCGCCGAGTATCCATTGCTGGCCGTCATTGTATTGGCTTTGGGCGTACTGGCGGTCGAACAGATTGTTCAATTGCAGGCCCAGGGTGGTATTGCGCAAGGCTTGCCACGAGATGTTGGCGTCCACCACGGTGTAGCTGGGCAGCTGGTTGCGGTTGGCCATGTCGGCGTAGCGCGCATCCACGTAGCGCACCCCGGCACCTGCCTGCAGGTCGTCGTTGATGGTCTTGCTCAGCCACAGGTTGGCGGTGCGCCGTGGCACGTCCACCGGGCGCTTGCCATCGCGAGAGACTGGCTGGTTATCCACAATCTGGGTGAAGTCATCGTACTGGGCACGAACGATGGCGGCATTGGCCTGCAGTTGCCAGGCGTGGGGCAGCTGCAGGTCCAGGCTGGCCTCCAGGCCATTGGAGGATTGCTGGCCTACTTGATCCTTGCGGGGCGCAACCCCGGGAACTTGAGGCACATCTATCAGCAGCTTCTTCTTGACGATGTGGTAGGCCGCCAGGGTCCATTCGCCGCGCTGGTCCCAGAACGCCTGCTTGAGACCGACCTCGGTCTGCTTGGCGGTGGACAGGTCGAATTGCTGCTGATCCGGACTCAGGGAAATCAATCCGCCGACACCATCGGTGCTGGTGGAGTATTGGCCGTACAGGGAGGTGTCCGGGGTGACGGCGAACACCAGGCCGGCCTTCCAGTTGTTGCCGGTCAGGGTCTTGTCGCTCTGGCTGCCGTCCTTCAAGTCATCGCGATCGATATGCGCATAGTCACGGCGCATACCGGTCACCAGGGACCAGCGCTCGCTGAGTTGCAGGCGGTTTTCGGCGAAGACCGACATCTGCCTGGTGGTGGTCTTGAACTGATCGCGGTAGGGGCTGTTGCTGATGAACTCGCCTTTGGCTGGGTGGTACAGGTCGATGGGGTCACCATGGGTGGTGACGTCATCGAAGGGCGAGTTGCTCTTCATATGGAAGCGGATGCGGTTGTAGTCCATCCCGACCAGGGTCTGGCTGTCGAGGCCGAACAGCGAGTGCTTGAGGGTGAAGGTCTGGCGATCGCCCACCTGTTCCTGCTGGTGGCCGATACCGAAGTAGCCGCTGCGGCTCAGTTGCCGGTCCGTCGTGCTCCAGTTGTAGTTCTCGGCGTTCTGCCAGCGGCGCTGGGCCTTGAGGTAGTACAGCTCGTTGCTGGCGCTGAGGTTATCGGAAATCTGCCACTCGCTGGTCAGGCGAGTCCACTGGTCGTTGTAGTGCTGCTTGTCGTTGCTGACGTTGTAGTTCTTGTCCCGCAGGCGCTTGTGCAAGCGCCCGTCGATCAGCGGCGTGCCGAAGTAGTTCATCGGGTTCTGGTCGCCGTAGTCGTGGGCCAGGGTGAAGGCCAGGTCATCGCGGGCCTGCCAGCGCAGGGCGGCGCTGACGAAATCCCCCGAGGAATCGCCACGGTCGACCCAGCCGTTGCTGCGTTCGCGATTGAGGTTGAGCCGGTAGCTCAGGCTGTCGCTCAGCGAACCGCCACTGTCCAGGGCCTGTTGCTGGCGATCGAAGGAGCCGTAGCCCAGGCGCAGGTGGTTCTCGATCTCGCCACTGAAGGGCTTCTTGGGGATGGTGTTGATCACCGCGCCAGTGGCGCCTTCGCCGTACAGCACCGAGGCCGGGCCGCGCAGTACGTCGACCCGTTCCACGGCCCAGCTGTTCACCGGAAAGGTCACGGTGCCCATGCCGGTATACATGCGGTTGCCATCGTAGAGTTGCATCACCGAACTCTGCCCGGTGAAGCCCCGGGCCGACAACGAGGTGCCGCCGTCCCCGGGGGTGCCGGTGCGGCTGATGCCGGCGCTGCGCGATACCGCGTCCTGGATGCTGCGATCGCCCCGGGCGCGGATGCGCTCGCCACTCAGGCTGTCGGTGCTGGCCGGGGTTTCCAGGGCGCTCAGGCCCAGGCGTGAACCGGCGGTGGTCGGGGTCTTCAGGCTGACGCTGTCGTTGCTGTCGTTGGCTGCGGCAGAGATGGTGCCGGTGGGTAGGGTCAGGGCGGCATCGTCGGCCTGGGACAGGGACGGCAGGGCGAGCAGGCAGAGACTGGACAGCAGGTACTTGTTCATCGGGGCGGTGAATCGCTTCTTCGAGAGGGTTGCCCGCAGTGGGGCTGCGGGCAAGGAGCTTACATCAAGTGTTATAAAGTAACACTATGTCTGTGCGCGGCTAAAGCGCGGGGATTGTACAGAGCCCTCTGCAATGCGCATCTCGGCTGATTCATGTGGAAGATGAGGCAGATTCAGGATCGCGGTTCCAGCGCGAGATCACCAGGCGATCCAGCAGCCATACCACCACCAGCGAGGCGCCTACCAGGGGAAAGGTCACGGCCAGCAGGGCGATCACCAGCATCGCGGTTTTCCAGCGTGGCAGATCGTGACGCAGCGGCGGCACCCCGAGACGGCCGGCAGGGCGACGCTGCCACCACATGACGATGCCGCTCACCGCACCCAGAAGGATCATCAGGCACACCACCAGCACCACCAGCTGGTTGAAGCGGCCGAACATCTTGCCCTCATGCAACATCACGCCCAGCTCGGTGGCCCGGGCCACATTGCTGTAGTGCTGCCAGCGCACATCGGCCAGGACCTTGCCGGTGTACTGGTCGACATGCAGGGTGGCGTCGTTGCGCGGGTCGTCGGCGAACAGGGCGATGGTGAACACCCCGGTGGCACTGCTGGGCAGGGTGATGCTGTAGCCGGGCTCGACCTGGCGCTGGCGAGCGATGTCCTGAACCTGTTGCAGGCTGATGGCCGGCGCTGCCGGGGCCGCTGCGGCCATGGCATGGCCCATGTGCTCGGCATGGTCGCCGGACATCGGCATCGGTGTGTTCTCCAGGGCCCAGGGCACGGTCTGGCGGGTGGCGCTGTTGAGCTCGCCGGCCTGCTGATTGGAGGTCGGTACGTCGTTCCACATGGCCACCGGGAAGCGGTTCCACAGGTCGGCGTACTGCCTGCCCCAGAAGCCGGTCCAGCTCATGCCGCTGAGCAGCATCAACAGCAGGAAGGCCGCGCCCCAGAACCCCAGCACGCCATGCAGGTCGCGCCAGAACAGCCGGCCCCGGGCATTCAGGCGCGGCCATAGCACGCCTGCCGAAGACTTGCCCCGTGGCCACCACAGGTACAGGCCCGAGACCACCAGGACGATGCCCCAGCTGGCCGCTAGCTCCACCAGCCGGTCGCCGACGGTGCCGATCATCAGCTCACCGTGAATGGCCCGGGCCACCGCTTGCAGGTTGCGTTTGGCATCCTGCTCGCCGAGCACGTCGCCATGGTAGGGATCGATGAAGACGTTGAGTTCCTGGTCTTTGTGCTGCACCACGAACTGGGCGCTGCGCCCGGCATCCACAGGTGGTAGGTACTGCTTGATATGGCCCTGGGGATAGGCCGCCTGGACCCGTTGCAGCAGCTCGTCGGCCGCCAGGCTGTGCTGCCCGGCGGGGACCTTGAGCAAGCTGGGGTACATCAGTGGGTCGAGTTGCGGTTTGAACAGGTAGACGATGCCGGTCAGGGCCAGCATCACCATGAAAGGGGCGACGAACAGCCCGGCGTAGAAATGCCAGCGCCAGGCCAAGTTGTAGAAAGACACTTTGGGTCGGTTCATCGTGAAGCGCTCCGCAAGGCTGTGGATCTGTCGTTATGGGTGGCACCTGCAACCACTGCTGAAGGCTCTGCGGGCCTTGTCGCAGCCTCGCCAGCTCGGCAGCGGCTACAGGTGCCTGGTGTAGCCGCTGCCGCAGGCTACGTAGGGTCGCGCAGCCGCTGCAACGGTTCGTCAGAAGCTCAGGTCGACCTTGGTCCAGAAGGTGCGGCCGGGTTCCTTGATGGCTTGTGGATCAGTGGCCGGGTAGCCGAAGCCGGCGTTGCCCGCCAGGTTCAGGTGCTCGGCGTAGGCCTTGCCGAACAGGTTGTCGACCCCGGTGCTGAGCTTGAGGTTCTTGTTGATGCGGTAGGCGCCGTTGAGGGAGAACACGCCGAAGCCGCCGCTCTTGCCGAAGTCCTTGCCGACCACGTTGCCCTTGTTCAGGTCGACGCGGTTCTGCGCCGCCACCACTCGCCACAAGGCGCCGGCACTCCAGTCGTCCTCGCTGTAGGTCAGGCCGAAGCGCGCATCCAGCGGTGGCATCTGTGGCAGGGCCTTGCCATCGCTGCTGTTCTTGCCCCAGGCGTAGGCCAGGGTGGCATCGGCCTTCCAGTTGGAGGTCAGCTTGTAGGCCGCGCCCAGTTCGCCGCCCATGATCCGGGCGTCGATGTTTTGCGCTTGCGAGCTGCCGCTGCGGTAGTCGAACAAGATGTAGTCACGCACCTGGCCGATGTAGCCCGAGGCCCAGGCTTCCAGGTCGGCGCCCTGGTATTGCAGGCCGAAGTCGAGCTGGGTGGTCTTTTCCGGCTTGATCGAGTCGAAGGCGTTCAACGAGCCGGCCGGACCCATCTTCGGCGAGAACAGCTCCCAGTAGTCGGGGAAGCGCTGGGCGTGGCCGAGACCGGCATACAAGGTGGTCGGGCTGTCGGCCAGGTCATGCTCGTAACGCACGAAACCGCTGGGCAGGGTGTCGGCACGGGTGTCGCCGGCGGTGGGGTTGGGGCGGCTCATCATTCCCGACTTGATGCTCTGCCGATAGTCCTTGGCCGAGGCTCGATCGAGGCGGGCGCCGGTGATCAGCCGGTCGCGCTCGGCGGCGTACCAGGTCAGCTCGCCGAAGGCGCCATAGTTGTGGAAGTCGGCGTCCTTGGTCCAGGGCTGGCCCTTGTGCGCATCCACGCCCATGCCGCCGCGCTGGCGATGTTCGTTGGTCTGGGCATCGATGCCGCCGATCAACTGCACATCGGCCCAGCGCCAGGTGGCCTTGATCCGTGCGCCCAGGGTGCGGCGGTCGACGTTGCTGACCATGGGCTTGCCCATCATGCCGCTGCCCGACGGGGTGCGCAGGCTGTAGTTGTCCATCACGTGGTCGGCGTAGTTGTAATAGACCTGGGCCTCGACCTTGTCCAGGACCTCGCCGATGTTGGATTTCTCGAACCGCAGGCCCAGGCTCTCGCGCTTGAACTGCGAGCCATCCATGCCGCGACCGGCGTAGCGGGCCTCGCCGTCGCCCTTGCCAGCAGTCAGCTCCAGCAGGGTGTCGGCGTCCGGGGTCCAGCCCAGGGCGACATCGCCGTTCCACTTGTCGTAGCGCGAGGCCACGGTGTCGTTGTTGCCGTCCTTGTAGTCGTCGGAGTGGGCGGTGTTGCCGATCACCCGGACATAACCCAGGGGGCCGCCAGCGGCTGCGTCCAGGGTCTTGTCGAAGCGGCCGTTGGAGCCGGCCAGCAGGCTGGCGTTGACCCGGGTGCCGAGTTCGCCGAAGTGCTCGGGCTCACGGTCGAAGAGCACGGTGCCAGCGGAGGCGCCGGGGCCCCAGAGTACGGTTTGCGGGCCCTTGATCACCGTCAGCCGGTCGTAGGTTTCCGGGGAGATGTAGGAGGTCGGGGCGTCCATGCGGCCAGGGCAAGCGCCGAGCATCATGCTGCCGTTGGTGAGGATGTTCAGGCGCGAGCCGAACATGCCGCGCAGCACCGGGTCGCCGTTGGTGCCGCCGTTGCGCACCAGGGCGAAGCCGGGAATGGTCTTGAGGTAGTCGCCGCCATCGCTGGCCGGTACCGGTTGGCGTGGGTCCTTGGGGTTGGTGACCACGGTCAGGGGCGAGCTGGGGGCGATGGCGGTGATCACCGTCGGGCTCAGCTCGGTACTGTGATGGGCGTGTTCGGCCGAAGCTTCGTCGGCCATGGCCAGGGGCGTCAGCAGGGCACCACACAGCACAGCCAGGGCACGGTTGAAGTGCTGGCGCGACGGGTTCAGGGCAAAGGGCTTGGTTGGCTGGGCAACGCCCAGGCGAGAGTCAGCAGAAAACATAATGGTTCCATCGATCGGTCTTGAATGACACGGCCGCGAGCGCACGCCTGTCGTGCTGACAGCCGGCCGTGTGGAGTGAGCAGGTGACTCAGGCGTCGATCGGCGGAGCGCGGGTCAGCGCGCCGGGGAACACGGTCTGCCGGGCGTGGCCCAGGCGCGTGGCGGGGATCAGGAAATGCTGGGCCAGCGGTGCATCGAGCTGGGCGAATGACAGCCCCGATGGCAGTGCAGGGCAGTTGAACAGCAGGCTGCAATAACCGCATTTCTCCCAGAGCACATGTTGCTCGCCTTGGGATTTTGCAGGGTGCGAAGCGTGTGGGTTATCGCCGTGGCAGCCGGACACGCCGCTGCCCATGTCCATGGATACGGACATGTTCATCGGCATCGCGTGATCCATCGGCATCGACTGGGAAATCAGCGGACCGATGAAGATCATCAGCATGGCGAACAGACTGATCCAGCTGCCGCGCCGCACCCCTATGGAGGTACGGCGTGCTGCGGACCGCCTGCGGCCAGGCGCGAGCGGGGCGTTCACGGATGGGACCGGCGGTCAGTGCTTAGTGAGCGTGCTGATGCTCTTGCGCTGCGCCGGGTGCCTGCTTCTGCACGGCGACCTCGACGGTGACGTCGCCGGCCTTCTCGAAGTGCAGGGTCAGCGGGAAGCGCTTGCCATCGCTGAGCAGGCTGCGGTCCTTGAGCTCCATGAGCATCACGTGATAGCTCATGGGCGCGAATCGCACTTCGCCACCGGCGGGCACGACCACCTTGGCCACCTGCTGCATCTTCATCATGTCGCCCTGCATCACATGCTCATGCAGTTCGGCGCGACCGGCGATCGGCGTCTCGACGCTGAGCAGGGTGTCGGCGTTCTTGCCCGGGTTGTGCAGCACGAAGTAGGCGGCGACGGTCGGCGCGTTCGGCGGCAGTTCCTGGGACCAGGGATGGTCGATCTGCAATTGGCCGGCCTTGTATTCATGGGCGCTGGCGAAGCTGGCAGGCAACAGCAGGGCGGCCAGCAGCAGGGTGTGCTTGACCAGGGAAGACTTGAGCATGGTGGTTCTCCAGAACGATTCAAAAACGCAGGTCACTTGCGAAAGGGAATCATGCCAGAGGCGGTGCACCGGGATTCAGGCTGGGCCATTGCTGGCGCGGGGTGAGTTGCTCGAGCGGCGGTTGCGGGGCGCCCGGCTGGGCGATGAAGCGGGTGAAGTACAGCTGCGGCGCATGGCCAGGCAGGGCCACCAAGGGCGCCGAGCCGGAGCAGCACCAGCAATGCTGCATGTTCGAGTGATCGTCGTTCTGCGGGGCTTTTTGTTCGAGCTTGCCCAGGGAGATGGCGATCATCTTGGTGCCGCTGGAGGAACAGAAACTGCCCCATAGCAGTTGTTCGTCCAGCCCTTGGTCGCTGCTTTGCATGGCCCCGGAAAGCGGCATGGCAAGCATGTTGAACAGCACTGCGAAGCAGGCGATCCAGGCAAATGCGAGCCGTTGTCGGGACATGGTGACGATCCGTCGGTTGAGCGATCAGGCGGGTATTTAGCCTGATCGCTGTGGATAAGTAAAAAAACACCGTGTGCGGTGTGGTGTCGCAGTGCTGGCTCAGGCCGGGCTGACCTGGAGCTTGAGTCCCAGCGCCTTCATCACCTTGATGATAGTCGCGAACTCGGGATTGCCCTGGCTGCCCAGCGCCTTGTACAGGCTTTCGCGGCCCAGGCCGGTGTCCCGGGCTACCTGGGTCATGCCACGGGCGCGGGCGATGTCGTTGAGGGCGGCGCGGATCAGCACGCCATCACCGGCATCTTCCTCGAAGCAGGCATCGAGGTAGGCCACCATGTCTTGCGGGGTCTTGAGGTAGTCGGCCGCATCGAAGCGGGTCACTGGGGTGCGCATGTTTCAGTCCTCGTTCTTGAGGTCGTGAGCCAGTTGCCGGGCTCGTTGGATGTCGCGACTCCGGGGGCTCTTGTCACCACCGATCAACAGCAGGTAGATCCGTTCGCCTCGCCGTGAAAAGTACACCCGGTAGCCGGGCCCGCGGTGGATACGCATCTCATGGACTCCACCTCCTATTGATACACAGTCGCCGAACCGCCCTAGCAGGCCGTTGAAAAACTACCTGCGTTGCCATCGCGGCGTTAAAAACAGGCTGGTGCGCCAGCCCGGTCAAAATGCTCATTTACCACTCGTAAACTGCGCTTTTTCGCCTGTTTTTGCCGTGCGCTGGCTGCCTCGCCTACATTTTTCAATGGCCTGCTAGTTGCGCTGCCCTGATCCGGGCCAGTACGCGGGTCTTCCCCTGAGGGTCCTTGAGGCGAGTGAGCCAGTGGCTGAACTCCTGGGTTTGCTCGAAGATGAACATGGCGGCTGTATTCCTTGGGATACGTCTCTGGCAACTCATTTGCCAGATGAAAGGCAACGCTGCGACGACCGGGCGTGCAGCCGGTCGTTGCAGAGCTCCTAAGGAAGTTAAGGTCGGAGACTGGCGGGCACAGCCAGGGAGTTCCCAGGTTGAGGTGAGGCGCGGCGCGTTTTGCTGTCAGGCGCTGGACAGCCGCTCGAGGGCGGCCAGGAGTTGGGGCACTTCGGTAAAACAGCGATCGACCTCGGGCAGTTCGGGGCGCTTGAGTATCAATACTGGTACTCCCCGTTCGCGGGCCACTTCCAGCTTGGGTTCGGTGGCGCTGCTGCCGCTGTTCTTGCTGATCAGCACATCGATGCGCCGGCGCGTGAACAGTTCGCGCTCGTCGTCGATCTGGAACGGGCCGCGGGCGCCGATCACTTCGCAGCGCTCGTTGCCCGGGCAGGCTTGCAGGGCGCGCAGGGTCCAGAACTGGCCGGCGGGAATCTCCTCCAGATGCTGCAAGGGTTCACGACCCAGGGTGAACAGTGGTCGCTGGAAAGGTTCGAGGGCTTGCATCAGTTGCGGCCAGTCGGCCACCTCGCGCCAGTCGTCCCCGGGCTGCGCTTGCCAGGCCGGGCGGCGCAGGGCCCAGCAGGGAATGCCGGCGAGCCGGGCGGCGGCCTGGGCATTGGCGCTGATCTGCGCGGCATAAGGATGGGTAGCATCCAGTAGCAGAGTGATGTTCTCGGCGCGAATGAACTGCGCCAGGCCCTCGGCTCCGCCATACCCACCGACCCGCACCTGGCAGGCCAGGTCCGTGGGCACCCGGCCGATGCCGGCCAGGCTGTAGACATGTTCAGGCCCCAGGGAGCGGGCGATGGCCAGGGCCTCGGTGACCCCACCCAGCAGCAGGATACGGCTCATGACTGGGCTCCGGCATGGCCGACGATGCCGCCCTGGCGGTCGATGGCGAAGACTTCCACCTGGACTTGGGCCGGCACCACGCTGCGGGCGAAGTCCAGGGCGTGGCGGCACACCGCATCGCCCAGGGCGACTCCGGCGGCACTGGCCATGGCCAGTGCCTGCTGGCTGGTATTGGCCTGGCGGATGGCCTCTTGCAGCGGTTGGTCGGCACCGATTTCGGCGGCCCATTGCGCCAGCTGCGGCAGGTCGATGCTGGAGTGGCGGCTGTGCAGGTCCATGTGCCCGGCGGCCAGCTTGCTGATCTTGCCGAAGCCGCCGCACAGGCTGAGTTTATCCACAGGGGCCTTGCGCAAGTGCTTGAGTACCGCGCCGACGAAGTCGCCCATTTCGATCAGAGCGATTTCCGGCAGGCCGTAGACCCGGCGCATGGTGTCTTCGCTGGCGTTGCCGGTGCAGGCGGCGACGTGCTGGTAGCCGTTGCTCCTGGCGACATCGATGCCCTGGTGGATCGAGGCGATATAGGCCGCGCAGGAAAACGGCCGGACGATGCCACTGGTGCCCAGGATCGACAGCCCGCCGAGAATCCCCAGGCGCGGGTTCATGGTCTTCTGCGCCAGGGCCTCGCCGCCCTCGACGTTCACCGTGACTTCGAAGCCACCGTTGTAGGCCTGTTCCTCGGCCAGGCGTTGCAGGTGCTCGCCGATCATCCGCCGTGGCACCGGGTTGATCGCCGGCTCGCCCACCGCCAGGACCAGCCCGGGGCGGGTCACGGTACCGACCCCGGCCCCAGCCACGAAGCGAATGCCTGGCTCATGGGTCAGGCGTACCTGGGAGTAGAGCAGGGCGCCATGGGTCACGTCCGGGTCGTCGCCGGCATCCTTGATGGTCCCGGCCTCGGCACCGTCGCTGGTGCGCCGGCAGAACTCCAGGCGCATCCGCACCTCTTTGCCCTTGGGCAGGACGATATCCACCGCATCGGCCTCGACGTTGCCCAGCAGCAGGCGGGCGGCCGCGAGGCTGGTAGCGGTGGCGCAACTGCCGGTGGTCAGGCCGCTGCGCAGCGCAGCGGGCTGTTCGGCGGTTTCCTCACGCATGGGGCGCGTCCCCGGATGGCGTGCAGGCTGGGTCCTGGGGTTTGTGCAGTTCCAGCAGGGTGATGGGCAAAGCCTGGCGCCAGGTGTCGAACTCGCCCAGCGGCTGGGCCTGGGCCACATGGATGCGAGTCAGTTCGCCGCCGTGACGCTGGCGCCAGTCCATCAGGGTCATCTCGCTTTGCAGGGTCACCGCATTGGCCACCAGGCGGCCGCCGGGCTTGAGCCGTTCCCAGCAGGTGGCGAGCACACCGTCGCGGGTCACGCCGCCGCCGATGAAGATCGCGTCCGGGCGCTCCAGGCCAGCCAGGGCCTGGGGCGCGCTGCCACGGATCAGTTGCAACCCGGGGACGCCCAGGGTGTCGCGGTTGTGTTCGATCAGTTGCTGGCGACCCGCGTCGGCCTCGATGGCCAGGGCGCGGCAACTGGGGTGGGCGCGCATCCACTCGATGCCGATCGAGCCGCTGCCGGCACCGACATCCCACAGCAGCTCGCCGGGCATCGGGGCCAGGCGGGCCAGGGTCATGGCGCGTACGTCGCGCTTGGTCAACTGGCCGTCATGGGCAAAGGCCGAGTCCGGCAGGCCGGCCAGGCGCGACAGGCGTGGCGCGTCGAGGCTGGCACGGCAGTCGATGGCCAGCAGGTTGAGGTCGGCGATGGCCGGGTCTTGCCAGTCGTCGGCGGTGCCGTCGATACGCCGCTCCAACGGGCCGCCCAGGTGTTCCAGGGCGCTGATCCGGCTCGGGCCGAAGCCGCGCTCGCGCAGCAGGCCGGCCACCGCCGCCGGGCTGTGGCGGTCATTGCTCAGCACCAGCAGGCGCAGGCCGTTGGCCAAATGGGCGTTGAGTGCGGCCAATGGCCGCGCCACCAGCGACAGGCTGACCACTTCCTGCAGGGGCCAGCCCAGGCGCGCGGCGGCCAGGGCGCAGGAGGAGGGCGCGGGTAAGATCAGCAGTTCCTCGGCGGGCAGTTGCCGCGCCAGGCTGGCGCCGACGCCGAAGAACATCGGGTCGCCGCTGGCCAGCACGCACACCGCGGTACCACGCTGGGCGAGTACCGGCTCCAGGGAAAACGGGCTGGGCCACAGCTGGCGTTCGCCACGGATGCAGGCCGGCAGCAGCTCCAGCTGACGTTGCCCGCCGACGATCCGCGAAGCGCCCAGCAGGGCATGGCGGGCATTGCGACCCAGGCCCTTGAAGCCGTCTTCACCGATTCCCACTACTGTCAGCCAGGGCGACATGGATATTCCTCGAACACAAAAGCCAGGGTTCCGACAGGCAGGCTTTTCATGCCTTCGGACAAAGCAGGCATAATACCGCGCCTTCGCCCGCGAAGCGTTTTTCCCACACTGCCGGTCACTCCTTTGAACCCACGTCCGCTGTCCACTGCCATCCGCCCCTCGGCCTGTCCGGGGTTGTTGCGTATCGTCCCGGCCCTGGACGGCGGTATCTGCCGGATCAAGCTGGCCGGCGGGGTCATCAGCGCGGCCCAGGCCGTGGCCGTGGCCGAGGCGGCGCAGGTGTTCGCCGGCGGGGTGATCGAGGCCACCAACCGCGCCAACCTGCAGATCCGTGGCATCGGCGGCGAGCACCAGGCACTGATCGCCAAGCTGCTGGAGGCAGGCCTGGGGCCGGCCACGGCGGCCGGTGACGATGTACGCAACCTGATGCTCAGCCCCAGCGCCGGTATCGACCGCCAGTACCTGGTCGATACCCGGCCCCTGGCGGCGCAGATCCTGCACACCCTGCAAGGTCATCCACGGTTCCACGAACTGTCGCCCAAGTTCGCCGTGCAACTGGACGGTGGCGAGGCCCTGGCCATGCTCCAGCATCACCACGATTTGTGGCTGGCGGCTTGCGAGCGCGAGGGCCAGCGGTTGCTGGCCTTCGGCCTGGCCGGTTGCCCGGTGGATGCGCCGTTGGCGGCGGTGCCGCTGGAGCAGGGCCATGACCTGCTGGTGGCGGTGCTGGAGGCGTTCCTCGACCTGGCGAGCCCCGAGCAGACCCGTATGCGGCACTTGCTGGCCCAGGTGCCGGTGGCGGAATTTCTGCTCCAGGTGCAACAGCGCCTGGGCGGCCCGCTGCTGAGCGTCGATGGCTGGCGCCGGCCGGCGGCCGTCGAGGGCTTGCACCTGGGAACTTATCCACAGGCCGTGGCCGGGCGGGTCTATGTCGGTGCGGTCGCGCCCCTGGGGCGGCTCGACCCGGGCATGCTCAAGGGGGCCGCGCAACTGGCCCTGCGCTATGGCGACGCCAGCCTGCGCCTGACGCCCTGGCAGAGCCTGCTGCTGCCCGACATTGCCGTGGCGGATGCCCCGGCGGTCACCGCTGGCCTGGCCGAGCTGGGTTTGCTTTGCCGTCCCGAGCAGGCCCTGGCCCACCTGATTGCCTGCACCGGCTCCAGCGGTTGCGCCAAGGCCCAGGCCGATACCAAGGGCGATGCGCTGCGCCTGGCAGCCCTGTTGCAGGCCCAGGGGCAGCAGGCGGCGGTACACCTTTCTGGCTGCCTGCGCACTTGCGCTGCGGCCCATGTGGCGCCCACCACCCTGCTGGCGGTGGCCCCGGGACGCTACGACTTGTATGTGCGCGACGCCACGCAGCCGGGGTTCGGCAGGCTGCGGGCGCGCAACCTTTCTATAGAAGCGGCACAAGCGCTGCTTGATGTCCGCCAACGGAGCCACCTTGATGATTGATTACATCCGCGACGGTCAGGAGATCTATCGCAACTCCTTCGCGATCATCCGCGAAGAAGCCAAGCTAGAACGCATTCCGGCCGACCTGGAAAAACTCGCGGTACGGGTGATCCACGCCTGCGGCATGGTCGAGGCCATCGATGGCCTGCAGTTTTCTGAAGGCGCCGGCAAGGCCGGGCGCGAGGCCCTGGCTGCTGGGGCACCGATCCTCTGCGATGCGCGGATGGTGTCCGAGGGCATCACCCGGGCACGGCTGCCGGCCAACAACCAGGTGATCTGCACCCTGCGTGACGATAGCGTGCCGCAGCTGGCCCGCGAGCTGGGCAACACCCGTTCGGCGGTGGCCCTGGAACTGTGGCGGCCCTACCTGGAAGGCAGCGTGGTGGTGATCGGCAATGCCCCCACCGCGCTGTTCTACCTGTTGGAAATGCTCGACGCCGGCGCACCTAAGCCAGCGCTGATCCTTGGCTTCCCGGTGGGTTTCGTCGGCGCTGCCGAATCCAAGGCGATGCTGGCCGCCGACAGCCGTGGCGTGCCGTTCGTGATCATGCAAGGCCGCCTGGGCGGCAGTGCCATGGCCGCCGCCGCCGTCAACGCCCTGGCCACGGAGATCGAATGATGCAGCAACCTGGACGTTTGATCGGCCTCGGCGTGGGCCCTGGTGATCCGGAACTGATTACCCTCAAGGCCCTGCGCCTGCTGCGCGAGTCGCCGGTGGTGGCCTACTTCGTCGCCAAGGGGAAAAAGGGCAATGCCTTCGGCATCATCGAGGCGCACCTGCAGGAGGCGCAGACCCTGCTGCCGCTGGTCTACCCGGTGACCACCGAAGCGCTGCCGGCACCGCTGTCCTATGAGCAGGTGATCAGCGATTTCTACGATGAAGCCAGCGTGCAAGTGGCCGAGCACCTGGATGCCGGCCGCGATGTGGCGGTGATCTGCGAGGGCGACCCGTTCTTCTACGGTTCCTACATGTACCTGCACGACCGCCTGGCCGAGCGCTACCAGGCCGAAGTGGTGCCGGGAGTCTGCTCGATGCTCGGCGGCGCCTCGGTGCTGGGTGCGCCGCTGGTGTATCGCAACCAGAGCCTGTCGGTGCTGTCCGGTGTGTTGCCCCATGAGGAGCTCAAGCGCCGTCTGGCCGATGCCGACGCGGCAGTGGTGATGAAGCTGGGGCGCAATTTCCCCAAGGTCCGCCAGGTCCTGGATGAGCTGGGGCTGGCGCAGCGGGCGCTGTATGTCGAGCGCGCGACCATGGCCAACCAGAAGATCGTGCCCCTGGACGAGGTGGAGCCGATGTCGTCGCCGTACTTCTCGTTGATCATCGTTCCCGGACAAAGGTGGCAAGGCTGATGGCCCGTTCGATTCCGGCCATCGTCATCCTTGGCCAAGGCAGCCTCGATACCGCGCGGCGGATCCAGCGCCTGTACCCCGACGCGCTGATCTACGGCCTGGCCGAGCGCACCACGGGCGCCGACCGCAGTTACCAGGAGTTCGGCGCGACCCTGCGTCAGCTCTATCAACAAGACACGCCGATCATCGCCCTGTGCGCCGCCGGCATCGTGATCCGCACCCTGGCGCCGCTGCTGCTGGAGAAGGGCGCCGAGCCGCCGGTACTGGCGGTGGCCGAGGACGGTAGCGCGGTGGTGCCATTGCTGGGCGGCCTGGGTGGGGTCAACGTCATGGCTCGCAAGATCGCTGCCGGCCTGGGCGTGGCGGCGGCCATCACCACCAGCGGTGAGCTGCGCTTCGGCACTTGCCTGCTCAACCCGCCCAGCGGTTATGCCCTGGGCGACCTGGAGCTGGGCAAGCGCTTTGTCTCCGATTTACTGGGTGGCGAGAGCGTGCGCATCGAAGGCGCCGCGCCCTGGCTGGCCGAAGCCCGCTTGCCGGAAGATCGCGAAGCCCGGTTGACCATCCGGGTCGGTTCCGCCGAGCGTGAGCCCGCGCCCAACGAACTGCTGATCTACCCGCGCAGTGTCCTTATCGCACTCACTTGCAGGAACGAGCTTGCTCGCGATAGCGGCCTCGAATTGGCCGAGCATCTGCGGGCCGCTCTGCACCAGGCCGGGATCGCTCGCCAGTCCGTCGCTTGCCTGCTGGCCGCCGACAGTGAAATGGCCAGTCTGGCCTTGCGTGACGCCGCCGCCGAGCTGGGCGTGCCGCTGCGTTTTGCTCCGGCGGCCAGCAGTGTGGCCGAGCTGGCGCAACAAGCGGTGCCGCAATTGCTGCCGCCCCTCAGTGTGGGCGAGGACATCGCCATCGCCGTGACCAGCGAACCCCTGGACCCGCAGCGGATCGGCCAGCCCCGTGGTCGCCTGGCCGTGATCGGCCTGGGGCCGGGCGCCGCCGAACTGATGGTGCCGGCGGTCAAGGCCGAGCTGGCCCGGGCCCAGGACATCCTCGGCTACGAAACCTATGTGCGCATGGCGGGCCCGTTCCGCGCCGACCAGATCATGCACTGCACCGACAACCGCGAGGAAATGCAGCGCGCCCGCCACGCCTTCGAGCTGGCGGCCCAAGGCCGTTCGGTGGTGGTGGTGTCGTCCGGCGATCCGGGCGTGTTCGCCATGGCCTCGGCGGTGCTCGAAGCCCTGCACGAATCCAGCGACCCGGCCTGGCACAACGTCGACCTGGAGATCCTGCCCGGGGTGTCGGCCTCCCTGGCCACCGCCGCCCAGGCGGGCGCGCCACTGGGCCATGACTTCTGCGTGCTGTCGCTGTCGGACAACCTCAAGCCCTGGGACATCATCGAGAAGCGCCTGGACCTCGCCTCCCAGGCCGACCTGGTGCTGGCCTTTTACAACCCCATCTCCCGTTCCCGCCCGTGGCAATTGGGCCGGGCCCTGGAGATCGTGCGCCAGCACCGCACAGCGCAAACCCCGGTGGTATTGGGGCGCGACATCGGTCGCCCGGGCCAGACCCTGCGCGTCACCAACCTGGGCGAGTTGACCCCGGAGCAGGTGGACATGCGCACCATGGTGCTGGTGGGCTCCTCCACCACCTGCACCTTTGCCAAGGCGGATGGCGGCGAGTGGGTCTACACGCCGCGTTGGTACTAGAGGGGCAGCGGCAAGCTTCGAGCTTTGAGCGGCAAGCTGAAAACTTGCAGCTTGTCGCTTGGAGCTTGTCGCTTAGGGCTGCAAGTACCAGGTGATGAATTCGAAGAAACCGGTCCATCTGGCGGCAATGCGGCCAGCGGTGAAGGCTTCCCGGTCGCCCAGGTCGAAATCCCAGACGCCGCCGCTGTCCTTGTCCAGCAAGTAGCCGCCTTCGCCTTGCAATGAGGTGAAGGCGATGAAGTTCTGCGGCAGCTCCCATACTTCATGAATGAACTCGGTACCTACAAGGATCTCCTCGCTGGGTTCGGCGATATTCATCAGCACTTCGTAGCTCGCCCGGCTTGCGAAGTCGGCGGGGTGGTAGGCCAGATAGATCTGTGCGAACTCGCTGTCCAGGGCAATGCCCAGTGTTGCCAGCGCCCGGGTGACCCCGGCGGTGTCTGGGCGTGGGCGGAAGCTGGGCTGGGCTTCGATCAGGGCGCCCAACTGCGGGGGAATCATGGGTGGTCCTTGATGATAGGTGGCCATTTGTCCAGGGGCAGGCTGCCCTGGATCTGGGCAAAGTGTTCCCGGGCCTGGGCCAGGGTCTTGTGGTTGGGGCCGCTCAGCACATCCAGTGCCTGGCAGCCGTCGTCTTCCCAGTGGCACAGGCCGCAGATCTCGTATTCGCCATGGGCGCCGAGGGTCAGGTAGCCACAGCAAGGGCAGGCCAACAGGGTTTCCACCGGGCCCTCGACCGGCTGGCGCGGGTAGCCGGCCTCGGCCAGGCAGCGGCTCAGGTAGGGGTTGCTGACGCCATGGTAGGTGGCGCGCAGGCTGACCAGGATCAGCGCATCGTAACGCGCAGGCTCGGCGTTTTCCGGCGGTTCCCGAGTCTGCATTTCCTCCCCCAGGCTGGCTGAGAGGGTGGCGAATTCCGGAGCTTCGGGGGCCAGGGTCCAGACGTTCAGCAGGTGATCGGCGCGTTCCTGCGCCGAGAGTGCGAGCAGGCGGTGCCGGCTCAAGCGGTCGATGGCTGCAGGGCGCGTCAGTGGCTTCATGGGGCTGCGCTCGGCAAGGGAATCAGCACGCCGGCCAGACCAGGGTCAGCTGATCCGGTCGCTCGATGGGGATGCAAACGCTGACCCCGCTGGTGGATTGGGCCTCTATATGCCGGTCGCGGATTCGCACCTGGGCGAAGGGGTTGGTTTCCCGGAGCACCAGCAGCCAGATCAGGCGCTGCGAGTCTTTCTCCTGCAGCGCCAGGAAGCCATCGCCGCCGTGGGCCGCGCATTCGCCACCCAGGGCTTGCCAGGGCTCCGGGCCGGGGGCCGAACAGCCCAGGGTCGCCAGGCCTTCGCAGGCTTCTGCCGGTCGGTGGTCCAGGGCCGGGAGCCACACCTTGTCCTGCAGGCGGCTTGCCCCGTGGGGCAACTCGAACAGGCAGTAGAAACCATTGCCCAGGATCAGGGTGTTTTCCCGCGGGTAGGCTTCGTCCAGCCATTGCTGCTGGATAAAGGCCAGGTCGGCGTTGTAGGGCATGGGCATTCCGTTGCGATGAGGGCTGGCTAGGGCACCAGGTAGCCGCGCACCCCGGTGAAGATGATCTGCGCCGCCAGGGCACAGACGAACAGGCCCATCAACCGGCTGACGATCTGCAGGCCCTGGTCGCCGAGGATGCGCTCGATACGGTTGGACAGGTACAGCACCACGCCCACCGTGAGGCTGGCCAGGGCGATGCTGAGGATGGCGGTGAGCTTGTCGTCCCAGTGTGGCTGGCTGACGCCCATTACCAGCAGGGCGCCGATGGTGCCGGGGCCGACTGTCAGGGGAATGGTCAGCGGGACTATGGTCACGTCCTGCTGCACGTTGTCGGTCTGTACCGCCGACTTGCCCTGGGCCATGCCCAGGGCGGAGATGAACAGCACCGAGCCCGCGCCGATGCGGAACGCATCCACGGTGATGCCGAACACGCCGAAGATCACCCGCCCGAACAGGTACAGCAGCACGCTGGAGACCAGGGTCGCCAGGGCGACTTTCCAGGCCAGGCGCCGACGCTCCTTGAGGGAGTAGCCACGGGTCAGGCTGATGAAGCACGAGAGGACGAAGAAGGGGCTGTAGAGCACCAGCATCTTCAGGTAAACGCTGAACAGCACGTGGAGCATGATGGAAGCTCACGACTAGGGAGGGCGAGCCAGAGTTTAACTCAGCTGGTGTGGGCGGCGCTGCGTTCGCGCAAGTCGCGCTGGGTTACCCAGTGCTCCACCAGTTCGCGCAGTTGCGAGAGCTCCACCGGCTTGGCCATGTGCCCGTCCATGCCGGCCTGGCGCGCGCGTTCCTTGTGCTCGGCCAGGATATGGGCGGTGAGGGCCACCACCGGCGTGCGCACTCGCTGGTTGCCCACTTCCCAGGCCCGCAGTTGCTGGGTGGCGGAAAACCCGTCGAGCACCGGCATCTCGCAGTCCATCAGCACCAGGTCGTAGCGCTTGGCTTTCATCGCCTGCAGGGCTTCTTCGCCGTTGCTGGCGGTATCGGGTTGCAGGTTGAGTTTGCCGAGCATGCCGCGGATCACCTTGGTGGAGATGCTGTTGTCCTCGGCTACCAGGATGCGGAAGTCGCTGGGCACGGTGATCGGCTCCGGGCCCAGGACCTGGGCCAGGGGCTGGTTGTAGGGCGTGGTGGGCGCCTTGTCGCGGTGGCTGAGCTCGTCGGCCAGGGTGGTCTTGAGGGTGTAGCCGGCCACTGGCTTGGCGAGGATGCGCTTGATCCCGGCATTGCGTGCGATCACCTTGCTCGGCGCGTTGCTGATGCCGGTGAGCATGATCAGCAGGATGTCGTGGTTCAGGCTCGGGTCTTCCTTGATCTTCGCCGCCAACTGCATGCCGGTCATGCCGGGCATGTTCTGGTCCAGCAGGACCACGTCGAAGTAGTCGCGCAGGTGTGCCTTGGTTCGCAGCAGGGCCAGGGCTTCCTTGCCCGAAGGCACGGCGCTGACGTTCAGGCCCCAGGCACTGCATTGCTGCACCAGGACCTTGCGGCAGGTGTCGTTGTCGTCCACCACCAGCACCCGGGCCCCTTGCAGCGGGCCGTCGAGGTCGGCGGTGGGATGCTCCAGGCGGTCGGCATCCAGCGGCAGGGTCAGCCACAGGGTGCTGCCTTGCTGGTTGCCGCTCTTGATGCCGAATTCGCCATGCATCAGCAGGATCAGCTGGCGAGCGATCACCAGGCCCAGATTGCCGCCCAGGCGGGTGGTGGCCAGGAAATTCTTGCTGTGCAGCTCGGTATGCAGCAGCGCGTCGCGTTCCTCGGGCTCCATGGGCTGCCCGCTATCTTGCACGGCAATACGCAGGCGCGGCTTGCTGCTGCGCTCGTCGAGGGCGACGACGATCAGCACTTCGCCTTCGTCGGTCTTCTTCAGGGCGTTTTCCAGCAAGCTCAACAGGGCCTGGCGCAACCGTGTCGGATCGCCGCTGATGACCCGTGGCACCTGGGGCTGGATGAAGCTGATCAGCTCGACGTTCTGCTGCTCGGCCTTGGCCCGGAAGATGCTCAGGCAGTCTTCGATCAGGGCATTGAGATCGAACTGTACGTCGTCCAGTTCGATCTGCCCGGATTCGAGCTTGGAGATGTCGAGGATCTCGTTGATCAGGGTCAGCAGTTCGTTGCCGGCGCTGTGGATGGTCTGCACGTAGTCGCGCTGCTTGACCGACAGCGGCGTGCCCAGCAGCAGCTCGGTCATGCCCAGCACGCCGTTCATCGGGGTGCGGATCTCGTGGCTGATCTTGGCCAGGAACTCGGCCTTGGCATTGACCTCGGCGGTGCTGGCGGCCAGGTCGCGGCTGGCGCTGAAGCGGTTCTCGGTGATGTGGCGCTGGCGCTCGCCCAGGGCCACGCTCATCAGCAGGCCGGCCACGCAGACCACGCTCATCAAGGTCACGATCAGGCCTTGCGGGGGCACCAGTGTCAGGCCGAGCAGGGCGGGCATGATCACCAGGGTGCCGAAGTTGAAGATCGCCATGGCGGCGACGAAACAACGGGCCGGGCGGTAGCCCTTGTGCCAGTGGTAGCCGCCGATGAACAGCATGCTCAAACCGGCCAGGGCTACCAGGGCATAGGTGACGATGTTCAACGGCAGGCTGCTGATGATCAACAGCAACAGGCCGGACAAGGCGATCAGCAGGATATTGCCCAGTAGCAGGCGGTTCAGCGGATGTGGCCCCACCGGGGAGAAGAACCGATAGGCGAACATCATGCCGGCAGGGGCGGTCAGCAGCAGCGCCAGGTAGGCGCCGGGAGTCTGCAGGGACTGCCAGTCCGGCAGCCAGGGGCCGAACAGGTTCAGCAGCATCATCAGGCTGAGGGTCAGCAGGGCCTCGCAGACCGCCAGCCACAGGCTGCTGCGCGAGCGGGTGTAGGCGAAGCGCGTGAGGTTGTGCAGGATCAGCATCGCCAGGCAGCCGAACAGCAGGCCGTAGACCAGGGTCTGGCCCTGGCTGGCGGCGGCCATCACCGCCGATTGCAGGGTGATGTAGGGGCGCAGTTCGTGTTCGGACACCAGGCGTACGTAGACGTCCAGCGTCTTGCCGCTCTGTGGCAGCGGCAGTGCGAAGTCGCTGCTGGGCAGCGGCTTTTCCGTCTGGGGCTGGCTGGAGCCGGTGTTCACTTGCTCGATCAGCTGGTCGCCGTCGAGCACGTAGAGATTCAGGTGGGACAGGTCGGGAGCGAAGATCCGCAGGATCTGCTCATGGGTGCCCGGCTGGAGCTTGAAGCGTAGCCACAGGGCGCCGTTGGGCTCGGCGGCGGTGAGCTTGTCCAGCTCGATGGGGCTGAACTGGTTGGTGTAGCGCGGGGAGCGGATGTCACTGAGTTGCAGGTCGCCCTGATCGTCGAGCAGCACCGCCCAGCCACTGCCTTGAGCGGCCAGGGCCGGATTCATGCAGAGCAGGGTCAGCAATGTGACGGTGAAGCCTAGGGCAATCCTGAGCCAGCGCACGGCGAAATCCCTTCGTTGGTTGATGCCTGATTATAACTATGCGCGGCGCAATGAGCGCCCGGCAAGGGCCTGGAAGCCCTTGCCGGGGTTTCGTGCGAGCCTTATTGCTCGCCGCGCTCGCGGGCAATGGCACGGTAGCCGATGTCCTTGCGGTAGAAGCAGCCCTGCCAGTCGATCTCGGTCGCCAGGCGGTAGGCTTGCTGCTGCGCCTGGTCGACGCTGGCGCCCATGGCGGTGGCGCACAGCACCCGGCCACCGGCGGTGACGATCTGGCCGTCCTTGAGCGCGGTGCCGGCGTGGAAGACCTTGCCTTCCAGCGCGGCTGCGGCGTCCAGGCCGGTGATGGCCGCGCCCTTGGCATAGTCACCAGGATAGCCGCCGGCC
This sequence comes from Pseudomonas sp. CMR5c, assembly GCF_003850545.1. NCBI lineage: Bacteria > Pseudomonadati > Pseudomonadota > Gammaproteobacteria > Pseudomonadales > Pseudomonadaceae > Pseudomonas > Pseudomonas sp. CMR5c. Next base: position 725,353 of record NZ_CP027705.1, read on the forward strand.
GCCAGGACGATGCCCAGGCTCGGGCGTGGGTCCCACTGGGCCTCGACCTTGTCCAGGGCCTGGGCCAGGGCCGCTTCCACCAGCAGCACCAGGCTCGATTGCAGGCGCAGCATGACAGGCTGGGTTTCCGGGTCGCCGAAACGGCAGTTGAACTCGATGACTTTCGGGTTGCCGGCCTTGTCGATCATCAGGCCCGCGTAGAGGAAGCCGGTATAGACGTTGCCTTCCTCGGCCATGCCGCGCACGGTCGGCCAGATGACCTGGTCCATCACGCGCTGGTGCACGTCGGCGGTGACCACCGGGGCAGGCGAGTAGGCGCCCATGCCACCGGTATTCGGGCCAGTGTCGCCATCGCCGACGCGCTTGTGGTCCTGGCTGGTGGCCATGGGCAGCACGTTCTTGCCGTCGACCATGACGATGAAGCTGGCTTCCTCGCCATCGAGGAACTCCTCGATCACCACGCGGGAACCGGCGTCACCGAAAGCGTTGCCGGCGAGCATGTCGCGTACGGCTTCCTCGGCCTCGGCCAGGGTCATGGCGACGATCACGCCCTTGCCGGCGGCCAGGCCGTCGGCCTTGATCACGATCGGCGCGCCTTTTTCCCGCAGGTAGGCCAGGGCCGGCTCGATCTCGGTGAAGTTCTGGTAGTCGGCGGTCGGAATCTTGTGGCGCGCCAGGAAGTCCTTGGTGAAGGCCTTCGAGCCTTCCAGCTGGGCGGCGCCCTGGGTCGGGCCGAAGCAGTCCAGGCCACGGGCACGGAACAGATCGACCACACCGGCCACCAGCGGCACTTCCGGACCGACGATGGTCAGGGCAACGTTCTTCTCGGCGAAGTCGGCGAGCTGCTCCAGGGCCAGCACGTCGATGGCCACGTTCTCGCACTTGGCCTCGATGGCGGTACCGGCGTTGCCGGGAGCGACGAATACTTTCTCGACCCGTGGGTCCTGAGCGACTTTCCAGGCCAGGGCGTGTTCACGACCGCCGCTACCAATGATCAAAATGTTCAAGTCAGACTCCTTCGGAGGAAGCTACAAGCCGCAAGCTGCAAGTTGAAACTCAAGTGCAGCAGGCGGCTGTCAATTAAAGAGGCTGCAAGCGCGAGCAGAGGCGACAGGGTCGCGCTTTTACTTGGCGCTCGCAGCTTGCAGCTTGACGCTGCTTTTAGTGACGGAAGTGGCGCATGCCGGTGAATACCATCGCGATGCCGGCTTCGTCGGCAGCGGCGATCACTTCGGCGTCACGCATCGAGCCGCCAGGCTGGATCACGGCGCGGATACCGACCTTGGCGGCATTGTCGATGCCGTCGCGGAACGGGAAGAAGGCGTCGGAAGCCATGACCGCGCCCTGCACTTGCAGGCCGGCATGCTCGGCCTTGATGGCGGCGATGCGGGCGGAGTTGACGCGGCTCATCTGGCCGGCGCCGACACCGATGGTCTGGCGGTTCTTGGCGTAGACGATGGCGTTGGACTTGACGAACTTGGCCACTTTCCAGGCGAATACCAGGTCGTGGATTTCCTGTTCGGTCGGCGCGCGCTGGGTGACGATCTTCAGGTCATCGGCGCTGATCATGCCGATATCGCGGCTCTGCACCAGCAGGCCACCGTTGACCCGCTTGAAGTCCCAACCGGCGGCGCGTTCGGCCGGCCACTCGCCGCATTCGAGCAGGCGTACGTTCTGCTTGGCCGCTACGACTTCGCGGGCAGCCTGGGAGATTTTCGGGGCGATGATCACTTCGACGAACTGGCGCTCGACGATGGCCTTGGCGGTTTCGCCGTCCAGCTCGCGGTTGAAGGCGATGATGCCGCCGAACGCCGACTCGGTGTCGGTGGCGTAGGCCAGGTCGTAGGCCTTGCGGATGCCGCCCTCGTCCTCAGGCACCACGGCCACGCCGCAGGGGTTGGCGTGCTTGACGATGACGCAGGCCGGCTTGACGAAGCTCTTCACGCATTCCAGCGCGGCGTCGGTGTCGGCCACGTTGTTGAACGACAGTTCCTTGCCTTGCAACTGCAGGGCGGTGGAGATGCTGGCCTCGCCTTTCTTGGCCTCGACGTAGAAGGCCGCGCTCTGGTGCGGGTTCTCGCCGTAGCGCATTTCCTGGGCCTTGACGAACTGGCTGTTGAAGGTGCGCGGGAAGCCGCTGCGCCCTTCGGTGGACAGGGTATCCCGGGCCTGGTCGATGGTGCCCATGTAGTTGGCGATCATGCCGTCGTAGGCTGCTGTGTGTTCGAAGGCCTTGAGCATCAGGTCGAAGCGCTGGGCGTAGGTCAGGCCGCCGGCCTTGAGGTTGTCCAGGACGCTGGCGTAGTCGCTGGCGTTGACCACGATGGCCACGTCCTTGTGGTTCTTGGCTGCCGAGCGAACCATGGTCGGGCCGCCGATGTCGATGTTCTCGATAGCGGTCGGCAGGTCGCAGCCGGGCTTGGAGATGGTGGCTTCGAAGGGATAGAGGTTGACCGCCACCAGGTCGATCGGCTTGATGCCGTGCTCGTTCATGATGGCGTCGTCGATGCCGCGACGACCCAGGATGCCGCCGTGGATCTTCGGATGCAGGGTCTTGACCCGGCCGTCCATCATTTCCGCGAAACCGGTGTAATCGGCGACTTCCACTGCGGACACGCCATTGTCCCGCAACAGCTTGAAGGTCCCGCCGGTAGAGAGGATCTCGACACCGAGGGCTTCCAGCTCCTTGGCGAATTCGAGGATCCCGGTCTTGTCGGAAACACTGATCAAGGCGCGGCGGATCGGCAGGCGGGTAGTCTGGTCGGTCATCTCAATTTCCATCAACAAGCTAGGGGGTCAGCAAAAAAGGCGACCGTTTTTTACGCGGGCGCCTTTCTGGTTTGGTTGAATGCTTACAGCAAATCGTACTGCTTGAGTTTCTTGCGCAGGGTTCCGCGATTCAGACCCAGGAGTTCGCTGGCCTTGGTCTGGTTGCCCTTGACGTAGTTCATCACGCTTTCGAGCAACGGGGCCTCGACTTCGGAGAGCACCAGGTTGTACACGTCCGTGACGGCAGCGCCCTCAAGGTGGGCGAAATAATTGTGCAGCGCCTTCTCGACACTCCCGCGAAGGGTCTGGCCTTCTTCGCTCGGGGTATTGAGGTGCTGTTTCAAATTCACGTTGTCGCTCACGGGTGTTGTTCCACTCACTAAAGTCTCGGTCATCATCGTCATGCGGCCACCCCCTCTCCGTCCCCTGTCTCCAGGCTCTTGTAACGTCCGGCGAAGAACTCACGGACGTTGGCGCACTGTGCTTCCGTATCTTCCAAACGATTGAAGTGGGCGCGAAACTCCCTGGCGCCCGGCAGGGTTGCGAGATACCAGCCCACATGCTTGCGCGCAATGCGTACGCCCATGACATCCCCATAGAAGGCATGCAGCGCGGCCAGGTGCTCCAGCAGAATCCGCTCCACTTCGAACAGCTGCGGTGCCGGGAGGGTTTCACCGGTGCGCAGGAAGTGTTCGATCTCACGAAAAATCCATGGCCGCCCCTGGGCGGCCCGGCCGATCAACAGCCCGTCGACACCGGTGGCATTCAATACCTGCCGGGCTTTCTCGGGCGAGTCGATATCGCCGTTGGCGAAGACCGGGATCGACACCGCCTGCTTGATCGCAGCGATGGTGTCGTACTCGGCTTCACCGGTGTACAGGTCGGCGCGGGTCCGACCGTGGACCGCCAGTGCCGTGATGCCAGCCTGTTCGGCGATCCTCGCCACGGTCAGGCCATTCTTGTTCTGCCGGTCCCAGCCGGTGCGGATCTTCAGGGTGACCGGTACGTCCACCGCGGCCACCACCGCCTGGAGAATCTCGTTGACCAGGACTTCGTCTTTCAGCAATGCGGAGCCGGCGGCCTTGTTGCAGACCTTCTTCGCCGGGCAACCCATGTTGATATCAATAATCTGTGCACCCAACTCGACGTTGGCGCGGGCGGCGTCCGCCAGCATCTGTGCATCGCCACCGGCAATCTGTACCGAGCGCGGCTCGGGATCGCCTTCGTGGATCATGCGCAGCCGCGATTTGCGGCTGTTCCACAAGCTCATGTCGCTGGTGACCATTTCCGAGACTACAAGGCCGGCACCCAATTGCTTGCAAAGCTGACGAAAGGGCTGGTCGGTAACTCCCGCCATCGGGGCGAGAACCAAGCCGTTTTGCAGTGTGTATGGGCCGATGCGTACCGCCGACATAGGACTTCCCTGTTGTGGGGCCGGATCATGAGAGTTCGAAAAAGGGTTGGCATGATACCCGCTCTCGATGACCGGATAAAGGCTGAATTGGATAAAATCTGAACAGTTCTTCTGCCGGCTACCGCGAGCGATACGCGGGGAGCTGTCATAAATCTGTCGTCAATCCAGAGTCGTCCGTCAACTCTTCCAGCCGTTTCACTCTGGCGAGTGGAAACTCAGACTGTAGTTCACGGCTTTGGGTCCGGGGTCGAGAATATCGAGGGCGATGTGGATCGGGGTTTGCGGCGGCATTTCCGCCGCGTCCTGCAGGTCGCCGCCCAGGTATTCACCGGGCTTGAAGCTACGGCTGGCGATCAGGTGGCCGTTGAGGTCGGCGAAGCGCAGTTCCAGCAGCGGGAACGGTTGGGAGAAGGGCGCACGGTTGTAGATGATGGCGTCCACTACCAGGGCCCCGCTGAATTCCGGGTGGCTGCGCACCACCAGGTTGCTGCTCTTGATCCGGCCGATGTCCACGCGCGAGGGGACCGTACATCCGAATTCCGGGCACAGTTGCTGGAACCAGGGGCGGTACTGGTCCTGGCGGGCCAGCTCGTCGAAGTGATAGGCGATGTACTGACCTGCCAGGCCACCGGCGGCCAGCAGGATCAGCAACAGCCAGAGCAGGCGTCGGCCCCAGGGCGAGCGACGCTTTTGCCAATCCAGGTGCAGCGGGTCGTCGACCAGGTCCAGCAGCACTTCGTCCTGGACTCCCGGTTCGCTGCGTTCGCGGCGTTTCTTGCCCGGTGCCGGGACTGGGGTTTCGTCTTCGTCCTCGAGGGCAGGCGCAGGGGGCTTTGCGTCGAAGGATTCCAGGTCGGCGTCCAGGCGCAACTTGGGGGACGGTGGTTCGTCGTCAAGGTCCGCCAGGTTGAAGGACAGCGAGGGTTCGGTGCGGGCGGCCTTGGCCGGCTCGGGCTCGGCGTCGTCCTTGGCCGGGGCCTTGAGGCTGGCCGGTTCGTCCTGCTCGCCGGCGCTGCCGAACAGGCCGTCGGGCCAGTTGGCTTCGTCGTTGTCCTGCTGGTCACGCCGGGCGCTGAGGCCGTTTTCCCGGGTGGGGCGCTCCTGGCCGAAGGTCTTGGCCGGCTGGATTTCCCGTTGCTCGAGCTTGGCCAGTTCCTCGTCGAGGTCCAGATGGTCCAGGTCCATTTCCGCCGCCGACCATTGTTTCTGGCTGATGGCGCGCTGTGCTGGAGCTGGTTCCGGCTCGGCAGCGGGTTGCGGCGTCGGCTGTTCCGGTTCTGCCGCCGGAGGGGGCGGCGGTGTGGTCGTGGGTGTCGTCACCGGTGCGGGTGCGGGTGCGGTCGGCTTGGCGAGCGGCTTGGCTGCCGCGCCTTCCTTGGCCGCGCGCTGCTCGAGCAGTTGTCGCGCAGCGTTGAACACCTGCAGGCAGGAGCCGCAACGAACCACTCCGCGAGCCACGCTCAATTGGGCGTGGCTGACACGGAACCTGGTTTGGCAATGCGGGCACTGGGTGACGAAACTGTCGGTCATGCGGCCATCCGGATTATGCAGGCGGCCATTCTAGCGCCGACGGCCGGTGATGCGCACCCAGCCATCGAGGTTGGCGATCGGGTCCAGATCGAAGTCCTGGGCATAGGCCGCAGCGACCTCGTCACCCTGCTCGGCAAGGATGCCCGAAAGCGCCAGGCGTCCACCTGGCTTGACCAGGCCGGACAATTGCGGCGCCAGGGACACCAGCGGACCGGCCAGGATGTTGGCCACCAGCACGTCGGCCTGTTCCTGGGGCATCTGCTCCGGCAGGTACAGCGGGAACAGTTCCTCGGCGATGTTGTTGCGCCCGGCGTTGTCGCGGGAGGCTTCCAGGGCCTGCACGTCGATATCGGTGCCCACGGCGCGCTTGGCTCCCAGCAGCAGGGCGGCGATGGCCAGGATCCCCGAGCCGCAACCGAAGTCCAGGACGTTGCAGTCCTTCAGGTCCTGGCCGTCGAGCCACTCCAGGCACAGGGCGGTGGTCGGGTGAGTGCCGGTGCCGAAAGCCAGGCCCGGGTCCAGCAGCAGGTTGACCGCATCCGGTTCCGGAGCGGCATGCCAGCTGGGGACGATCCACAGGCGCTGACCGAAACGCATCGGCTGGAAGTTGTCCATCCAGCTGCGCTCCCAATCCTGGTCCTCGATGACTTCGCTGTGATGTTCGGGCAGCGGGCTGCCGGTCAGCAGCTCGAGGTGGGCCAGCACGCTGGCGGCCTCGGTGCCACCCTCGAACAGGGCCAGCAAGTGGGTGTGGGACCACAGCGGGGTGGTGTTCAGCTCGGGTTCGAAGATCGGTTGATCCTCGGCGTCCATGAAGGTCACCGAAACGGCGCCGACTTCAAGAAAAGCGTCTTCATAGGTTTCGGCTTGTTCTGGGCTGATGGCGAGACGGACTTGCAGCCAAGGCATGGCGGGCACCTTTGAAAATATGTGATGTGCAGCCTAGTGGGCCGCGAGAAGCGCGCAAGTTTACGCGAGCAGGAGGCAGAAGACGACAGCGGCAAGGCGGCAGGCATTTGCAGGAGCCTTGCTCCTGCAGAAACACCAAGGCCGCTCGAAAGCGGCCTTGGTGGTGTGGCGAATGCCGATCAGTGTTGCTCGGCCAGCTTGTGCTCCAGGTAGTGAATGTTCACTCCCCCTTTGCAGAAGCCTTCGTCACGGGTCAGGTCGCGGTGCAGCGGGATGTTGGTCTTGATCCCGTCGACGACGATTTCGTCCAGCGCATTGCGCATGCGCGCCATGGCTTCGTCACGGGTTGCCCCGTAGGTGATCAGCTTGCCGATCAACGAATCGTAGTTCGGAGGAACCGCGTAGCCGCTGTACAGGTGCGAGTCGACGCGCACGCCGTTGCCGCCCGGGGCGTGGAAGTGCTTGACCGTGCCTGGGCTTGGCATGAAGGTTTTCGGGTCTTCGGCGTTGATCCGGCACTCCAGGGAGTGACCGCGGATCACCACGTCTTCCTGGCGGATGGACAGCTTGTTGCCAGCGGCGATGCTGAGCATCTCCTTGACGATGTCGACACCGGTGACCATCTCCGATACCGGGTGCTCTACCTGTACTCGAGTGTTCATCTCGATGAAGTAGAAGCGGCCGTTCTCGTAGAGGAACTCGAAGGTGCCGGCGCCGCGGTAGCCGATGTCGATGCACGCCTGGACGCAACGAGCGAAGACTTCCTGGCGGGCGGTCTCGTCGATGCCCGGGGCCGGAGCTTCTTCCAGTACCTTCTGGTGACGGCGCTGCAGCGAGCAGTCGCGGTCGCCCAGGTGGATGGCGTTACCCTGGCCGTCGGAGAGGACCTGGACTTCCACGTGGCGTGGGTTGGTCAGGAACTTCTCCAGGTAGACCATCGGGTTGCCGAATGCCGCGCCGGCTTCGGAGCGGGTCAGCTTCGCCGAGGCGATCAGGTCTTCTTCCTTGTGCACCACGCGCATGCCGCGCCCACCACCGCCACCGGCGGCCTTGATGATCACCGGATAGCCGACCTCACGGCCGATGCGCAGCGCGGTTTCCTCGTCTTCCGGCAGCGGGCCGTCGGAACCTGGAACCGTGGGTACGCCGGCGGCGATCATGGCGTGCTTGGCGGAAACCTTGTCGCCCATCAGGCGGATGGTATCGGCCTTGGGGCCAATGAAGGAAAAGCCGGAGTTCTCCACCTGCTCGGCGAAGTCGGCGTTTTCCGCCAGGAAGCCGTAGCCAGGGTGGATCGCGGTGGCGCCGGTGACTTCAGCGGCCGCGATGATGGCCGGGATGTGCAGGTAGGACTGCGCGGCTTGCGCCGGGCCGATGCACACGGACTCGTCCGCCAGGCCCAGGTGCATCAGCTCCTTGTCGGCCTTGGAATAGACGGCTACGGTCTTGATCCCCATTTCCTTGCAGGCACGCAGGATCCGCAGGGCGATTTCGCCGCGGTTGGCGATCAGGACTTTTTCCAACTTCGCAGGCTTCATCAAAGACTCTCCGCAGTTCAAACGATGGTGAACAGCGGTTGGTCGTACTCAACCGGCTGGCCGTCTTCGACAAGGATCGATTCGATCACACCGCTGGTTTCAGCTTCGATGTGGTTCATCATCTTCATCGCTTCGACGATGCACAGGGTGTCGCCCTTCTTCACGCTCTGGCCGACTTCGACGAAGGCTGGCGAGGTTGGCGAGGACTTGCGGTAGAAGGTACCGACCATTGGCGAACGGGCTACGGTGCCGTTCAGCGCAGGTGCGGCGGCAGCGGCCGGGGCGGCAGCGGCAGCAGGAGCTGCGGCGGCTGGAGCGGCTACTGGAGCTGCGGCCATTGGAGCCGGAGCGTAGTACTGCTGGGCTGGAGTCTTGCTGTGACGGCTGATGCGTACGGACTCTTCGCCTTCCTTGATCTCCAGCTCGTCAATGCCGGACTCTTCCAGCAGTTCGATCAGTTTCTTGACTTTACGAATATCCATGAATCATCAACTCCCAGGGGTCGGTCAGGGGCGTTTAACGCTTGTTGTTCAAGCACTTGCCTGTATTTCAAGCTGTTCCAGGGCGGCCTCCAGGGCCAGTCGGTAACCGCTGGCGCCAAGGCCGCAGATCACTCCTACCGCAACGTCTGAAAAGTAGGAGTGATGGCGGAAAGGTTCGCGTTTGTACACGTTGGACAAATGCACTTCGATGAATGGGATGCTCACCGCCAGCAACGCGTCACGTAATGCGACGCTTGTATGTGTAAAAGCTGCTGGATTGATCAGGATGAAATCCACGCCTTCGTCCCGCGCGGCATGGATACGCTCGATCAATTCGTACTCGGCATTGCTCTGCAGGTACTGCAAGTGATGCCCGGCGGCACGGGCCCGCTGCTCCAGGTCCTGGTTGATCTGGGCCAGGGTCGTGGCGCCGTAGACTCCCGGTTCGCGGGTGCCGAGCAGATTCAGGTTGGGGCCATGGAGAACCAGTAGGGTGGCCATCGGTCGTTCCTTGTTATCGGGGCGGTTGTCAGAACCCGGCGACTATGCCGGAAAGACTTTGTGACTGTCCAGTTCCCGGCAATAGCCAGCACGATGACCGATGTTTGCGCGAAATATGTGACCGAGTGCGGAAATCCGGTCATATGCCCGTCATAAAGCGCTGTTGAAGTGGTTGGCGACTTTTTCGCCGATCTTGGGCGCGCCCGGAGCTTTTTTGTGGCGCTGGTTTGCAGCGGCCCGGCAAAGGCTGCGCCAGGCCCGGAAATGAACGCTCCCGCAAATATCGGCACAGCCAAAGGCGGCTGCCAGCCTGGTTCGGTTCAGACGCGGAAGGCCTGTACCGCGGTGTGCAACTGGCCACCCAGGTCCAGCAGGTTCTCGCCCTGGGCCCGACCTTCGCCGATGCGCAGCAGGTTGTCGCCGCCCAGTTGGTGGATGCGTTCGCTGTGGTCGCGGATCTCACTGACCGCGCCGCTTTGCTGGGCGGTGACATCGGCGATCCGCACCGCGGTCTCGGCGATGGTCTGGATCGCCCCGACGATTTCATCCAGTGCGCCATCGGCGGCCTCGGCCTGGCTGGCGGTGGCCTCGGCGTGCTCGACCTGGGCACGCATGCCCTGCACCGATTGCTGTGCGGCGCTCTGCAGTCCGGCGATCAACGCCTGGATCTGTGCAGTGGCGCCGGAGGTGCGTTGGGCCAGGGAACGCACTTCCTCGGCGACCACGGCAAACCCCCGGCCCATCTCGCCGGCCCTGGCGGCCTCGATGGCGGCGTTCAGCGCCAGCAGGTTGGTCTGTTCGGCAATGGAGCGGATCACCGTCAGCACGCCGCCGATGGTGGCCGATTCCTGGGCCAGGTGTTCGATCATCTGCGCGTTGCCCTGGACTTCCCCGACAAGGGCATGCAAGCCGGTGAGGCTCTGGCCTATGACTTTCTGTCCCTGCTGGACCGCCAGGCCGGCGCTGCGGCTGGCATCCGCAGCCTGGCTGGCATCACCGGCCACCTGCTGGATGGTGGCTTCCAGCTCGCCCAGCGCATCGCGGATTTGCGCGGTGTCGCCAGCCTGGCGTTCGGCGCCGCTGTGCAGGCCGCTGCTGAGGTCGGCCAGGGCCCGGCTGCTACCGGCCACCTGTTCGGCGTTCTGGCGAATGGTGCCCACCAGGTCCACCAGGTAGGCCCGCAGGCGGTTCAGCGATGCTTCGATGGCATGCAGTTCGTAGTTGGTCTTGCCCAGCTGGATCGGCTGGCTGAAATCGCCCTGGGCCCAGGTCGACAGGGCCGGGGCGAGGTTGGTCAGGACCCTTGCCAGCTTGCGCTGCAGGGTATCGATCACCAGGGCGATCAGCAGGATCAGGCCGATCATCAGCCCCTGCATCAATCGCACTTCGCCCTGGATCTGGCCGTGCTGGGCGCGCACTTCCGGTTCCAGTGCGGCGATCGCTTGCTGTACGGCGGTGATCTTCAGCAAGGTGGCGGCGCTCAGCTCGGCGCGTTTCTGGATCTGCTCGCGGGTGCGCGCAAGCTCGGCGGGATAGCGGCTGAGCAGGCTGTTGAGTTCGCGCTTGAGGCCGATGCCGGCATCTTCGGCGGCGCTCTTCTGGGTGTTCTCCAGGCCCATCATGGCGGCGAAGTCATCGGTGTTTGATTCGCTGCTGGTCGCCACGCCCAGTAGAGGCAAGGCCTCGAGGCGGTCGGCCTGGGCGCGGATGTTGTTCAGTTCGCGCTCGACGTCGCTCGCCAGTTCGCTGCGCCCGCTGCTGACCAGTTTGTCCCGGGCCAGCGAGAGTTTGCCCAGGTGCTGGGAGGCGGCCAGCAACAATGGCAGGTAGGCACTGGCCTCGGCGCTGGTGGCGTCGCCGGCGTACTGGCTCAGTTGCTCCAGGTTGGCACCCAGTTCGCGTTCGGCCTGCAGCAGCAGGGCCTGGGGGTCGCCCGCCAGTTTGCCCGCCGCCAGCAAGTCGGTCTTGCTGAAGTCGGCGAGGCTGGCCAGGCTCGGGCTCAGGCTATGTGCCAGTTGCGGTGGCAGTTCGGACAGTCCGCCCTGCAGGGCCTCGATGGCCTGGGTGGCGCTGCTCAGGCGCAGGGCGTCGCCGCTTGCCAGGTAGTCCTCGATATTGCGCGCCGCCTGGTTCTGGAATTGCTGGGACAGGCCCAGGTAGCGCTCCATCAGCAGGTAGGGGCGCTCCAGGGCGCGCTGCGACCACCACAGTGTCGCCCCCAGGGCCACGCACACGGCAACTAATAGAAGGGTGTTGAGATTGGTCAGCAACTTCAGGCGCATCGGGGCTCTACCAACGACTTGAATGGCAAGCGCCTGAATTTATTGCGGTTGTATTACAAGGTTATGACCGAATCGGTGGATTCGGATGAAAAGATGGCACTTTGACTTGATTGCCGCGCGCTCTGTACCCGGTTGCGGCCGCTGTGCTTGGCCCGGTACAGGGCCTCGTCCGCCTGGCTGGCCATCATCAGGCTGTCGGAGTCTTCCTGCATTTGCACCACTCCGGCGCTGAAGGTGCACCACAGGTCCTGGGGTTGGGCCGGGTAATGGATCTCGGCGAAGCGCTGGCGGATTTCGTCCAGCACCTGGCATGCCGCGTCCTGGTCGGTATCGGGCATGACGATGGCGAACTCCTCGCCGCCGTAGCGGCCGATGAAGTCGGTCTTGCGCAGGCGCTGCTTGAGGAACAGCGCCAGGCTCTTGATCACCCGGTCGCCCATGGGGTGGCCGTGGCTGTCGTTGACTCGCTTGAAGTGGTCGATGTCCAGCATGGCGAAGCTCAGCGGCTTGTTCTCGCGGCGGGCGCGGAAGCAGCAATCTTCCAGCAATTGCAGGATATGGGTGTGGTTGTACAGGCCGGTCAGGCTGTCGCGGACCATCCGTGCCTTGAGGTTGCGCGCCCGGGCCGCGCGGTTGCGCACCGTGGTGATCAGGTGGCGCGGCTTGATGGGCTTGGTGAGGAAGTCGTCGCCGCCTTCGCTCATGGCGTCCAGTTGCTTGTCCAGGTCGTCCTCGGCGGACAGGTAGATGATCGGCACGCTGACGTAGCGGTCGTTGTGGCGGATCACCTTGGCCAGCTCGGTACCGGTGCAGGCCGGCATGTACATGTCGAGGATGATCAGGTCGGGCTGGAAATCCGCCAGTTCGGCCATGGCCTGGATCGGTTCGATCAGGGTGCGGGTGACGATCCCGGCGCTGTTGAGCAGGCGCTCGGTGTGCAGGGCCTGGGCCCGGGAGTCGTCGATGATCAGCACTTTATACGGCTCGTACTGGGCGACGCAGGTCAGCACCTCGATCTTTTCCAGCAGGCTGGAGGCTTCCAGGGTGCCGGTGAGGAACTCCTGGCCACCGGCGCGCACGGCCGCGAGGCGGGTCGGGGTGTCGGTTTCGTGCAGGCTGAAGAACAGCAGCGGCAGCTTCTGCTCCAGGCCGACCTGGGCCTCGGCGGCCAGGGTCAGGCCCATGCCGGGGCCGCAGAAGTCCACGTCGATGACGATGGCCGCCGGCAGGCGCTCGACCATGGATGAACGAAACGCCGCGATGCTGTCCAGGGGCTGGGCGCTGAGCCCGAAGAACTCCAGCTGCTTGGCCAGGCGTTCGGCCCGGTCGTGATCCTGCAGCATCACGTAGATCGGCTTGCGCAGCGGCGGCAGGAAGGTCTGTTCCAGCTGATCGCCATGGCGCAGGCCGGTGCGTGACAGGCGCTGCATCAGGCGGTTGAGTTCGGTGATCAGGTGGCTGCTCAGGCGGCCGCGGTTGGCATTCACCGCTTCCAGCGATTGGCTGATGCTGCGGGCCAGCTGGGAGTGCTCGGGTTGTTCGAAGCGTTCGGCGAAACGCAGCAGGCGCAGGTTGGCTTCGCAGAGTTCCGACATGTCGGTGGACGACCACTCGCTGCGCTGCAGCCGCTGCCAGATCTCCAGGATCTGCCGTGCCTGATGAATTACCCGCTGGGCAAAGTGGTGCTTGAGGCGCTCACGGCTGGGGTCTTCTGGCTCGGTCATATCCTGACTACTAGTTAGGGTGCATGCTGAGATCGACTGGTGGCTCTATGCTAGCACCACTTTCGGCTCCCATGAGTGTCGTACGTCAATAATGTGCAAAGCGACTTGACCGGGTTCGCCACCGACTGCTCGCATAGGCTGCGGACTGTGCTTCATTTATAGTGGTCGCCCGATACGCAATCGTTGCGCGGCGCGCGTTTGCCTGAAGATTTATCCCGCCAGGGCAAGGCACGATGGAGTAGGGTTGCGGTCGAATCGATGAACCCAAGTGATTGAAAGGATATAGCCATGCTGGATTGGAAGAACCGCGCAGACAGCGCGCCGGAACGGGCCGCCCAACCCAAGTCGGCGACACGCAGCTATTTCGGTAGCCTGCTGTTCAGTCGCGCCCTGGCGACCTTGCTGGGCCTGTACCTGCTGGTCACCGGTGCCCTGGGCTGGTACTGGAGCCAGGAACCGGCGCTGTTCCCGGTCCAGCAGAACGCCCAGCTCGCCGCCGAGAAGGAAGGCCGGCAGATGGTGGTGGGCTACACCACCGTGGAAACCCTCAAGACCGTGGTCAGCACCCTGCTCGACAAGCCGGGCGGCTATATCTCCAACGACCGTTTCCCACCGGGCATCTGGCTGGACAACATTCCCAGCTGGGAATACGGGGTCCTGGTCCAGGTCCGCGACCTGACCCGCGCCTTGCGCAAGGATTTCGCCCGGTCCCAGTCGCAGTCCGCCGAAGACGCCGACCTGGCCAAGGCCGAGCCACGCTTCAACTTCGACAACAAGAGCTGGATCCTGCCCTCCAGCGAGTCGGAATATCTGGAAGGCATCAACTCCCTGAGCCGCTACCAGGCGCGGCTGTCGGACCCGAACCAGAAGACTGCGCAGTTCTATGCCCGGGCCGACAACCTCAACAACTGGCTGGGTGACGTGGGGACGCGCCTTGGCTCGCTGTCCCAGCGGCTGTCGGCCAGCGTCGGCCGGGTCAAGCTCAACACTGCGCTGAAGACCGAAGTCCCGGCTCCGGGCCAGGTTCCGCAACTGGGCGAGGAAATCGAAGAAACTCCATGGATGCAGATCGACAACGTGTTCTACGAGGCGCGTGGCCAGGCCTGGGCGCTGTCGCATCTGCTGCGCGCGATCGAAGTGGACTTCGCCGATGTGCTGGCCAAGAAGAACGCCACCGTCAGCGTGCGCCAGATCATCCGCGAACTGGAGGCCTCCCAGGAGACTGTCTGGAGCCCGATGATCCTCAACGGTAACGGCTTCGGCGTCCTGGCCAACCACTCGCTGGTCATGGCCAACTACATTTCCCGCGCCAACGCAGCAGTCATCGACTTGCGCCAACTGCTCAACCAGGGCTGATCCATGGTCGCGACCACCAATGAGGCGGCCCATCGCGCCGCCTCCGATGCCGAACAGATCGCCTGGGTCGATGGCGAGGACCAGCTGCTGGGCGCCATGGCCCGTTCGGAGCTGCGCGAGCGGGGCCTGATCGGCCGTGGTACCTACATCATGCTGTTCAACTCCGCCGGTGAGCTGTGCGTGCATCGGCGCACCCTGAGCAAGGCCATCTACCCGGGTTACTGGGATGTCGCCGCCGGCGGCATGGTCCTCGCCACTGAGAGCTATGCCGAATCGGCGGCCCGTGAACTGGAAGAGGAACTGGGGGTGAGTGGAGTCGAGCTGGTCGCCCACGACCACTTCTTCTTCGAGGACACCGACAATCGCCTGTGGTGCTCGGCCTTCTCCGCCGTATGGGACGGACCGCTGCGTTTGCAGCCCGAGGAAGTGCTGGAAGCACGCTTCCTGCCCCTGGACCAGGTGCTGCGGGAAATCCACGAGAAGCCCTATTGCCCGGACTCCCTGGCCGCCTTGCAGCGCTATCTGGCGCGACGTCGTTAAAGTTGCATAAATTGACGCCGATTGGCTCTTAGCAAGTCGGCTTTTTGCCGTTACACTGCGCGCCTTTTCAAGCTGAGCCAGCGCTATCCCCGCAAGGGACCTGGCCCAGTAGCGCTGCCCCTGCCTGAGTGGGGCTTCGCGGTCGGCGACACCGCCATGTGCCCCGACCAGTCTTTGTCCTCCCAAGAGGATTGCCGGTGGCCAAAAAAGCCGCATCCTTCGCCGCCCTTGGCGGCCTGGTGTTTTCCACCGACGCAGGTCGACATTGCCCGGACTGTAGCCAGCCGGTGGCCGCCTGTATCTGCAAACAAAGCGTGATTCCAGCCGGCGACGGCATTGCTCGCGTGCGTCGCGAAAGCAAGGGTCGTGGTGGCAAGACGGTGACCACCATCACCGGCGTGCCCCTGGCCGAAGACGCCCTCAAGGAACTGGCCGCGGCGTTGAAGAAGCGCTGTGGTACCGGTGGCGCCTTGAAAGAGGGCGTGATCGAGATCCAGGGCGACCACGTCGAGCTACTCTTGGCGGAACTGGTCAAGCGCGGTTTCACGGCGAAGAAGTCCGGCGGCTAGCAGCCTCTGTGAAAACCACCTCTGACTGGACGCTGTCCTGACTGGCTCAGGACGTTGGCGTCGTCTCCATGGTTTTCACAGAGCCTGTTCATGAACGGTTTCTAAACTCGGCCCTGCATGCGTGGTCTATTGCGCTTGCAGGCTAATCGTCATTTTCATTCTTTAGACTGCGTCGGCCCTGGATCGGGGCGGCGCTCTATGACTTCTTTATAGGGGACTTCGATGTCCGTACGACGCACACGTAAAGACGATGGCAGCCAATGGACAGTTGCGGACAGCCGCAGTGTTTATGGGATTCGCCATTGGGGGGCCGGATATTTCGCGATCAATGACGCCGGTCGCGTCGAAGTTCGCCCCAATGGTCCGGGCAGCTTGCCCATCGATCTGTTCGAACAGGTCGCGGAGCTGCGCAAGAGCGGCTTGTCCCTGCCCTTGCTGGTGCGTTTCCCGGACATCCTCCAGGATCGCGTGCGCCAGCTCACCGGTGCCTTCGATGCCAACATCGCGCGCCTGGAATACCAGAGCAAGTACACCGCCCTGTACCCGATCAAGGTCAACCAGCAAGAAGCGGTGATCGAGAACATCATCGCCACCCAGAATGTCTCCATCGGCCTGGAAGCCGGTTCCAAGCCTGAACTGCTGGCGGTCCTGGCCCTGGCGCCCAAGGGCGGCACCATCGTCTGCAACGGCTACAAGGACCGCGAGTTCATCCGCCTGGCGCTGATGGGCCAGAAGTTGGGCCACAACGTGTTCATCGTCATCGAGAAAGAGTCCGAAGTGGGCCTGGTGATCGAGGAAGCGGCGTCGCTCAAGGTCAAGCCGCAGGTCGGCCTGCGAGTGCGCCTGTCGTCCTTGGCCTCGAGCAAGTGGGCCGACACCGGTGGCGAGAAATCCAAGTTCGGCCTGTCGGCGGCGCAACTGCTGGCGGTGGTGGAGCGTTTCCGCGATGCCGGCCTGGACCAGGGCATCCGCCTGCTGCACTTCCACATGGGTTCGCAGATCGCCAACCTGGCCGACTACCAGCACGGTTTCAAGGAAGCCATCCGCTACTACGGCGAGCTGCGCAACCTCGGCCTGCCGGTCGACCATATCGACGTCGGCGGCGGCCTGGGCGTGGACTACGACGGTACCCACTCGCGCAACGCCAGTTCGATCAACTACGACATGGACGACTACGCCGGCGTGGTGGTGGGCATGCTCAAGGAATTCTGCGACGCGCAGAGCCTGCCGCATCCGAACATCTTCTCCGAGAGCGGTCGTTCCCTGACCGCGCACCACGCCATGCTGGTGGTGCAGGTGACCGACGTCGAGAAGCACAACGATGACGTGCCGGTCATCGAGAACAAGGAAGAGCTGCCCGAAACCGTGCAGTGGCTGGTGGACTTGCTGGGTCCGACCGACATCGAGATGGTCACCGAGACCTACTGGCGCGCAACCCACTACATGAGCGACGTGGCCGCGCAGTACGCCGACGGCAAGCTGACCCTGGCCGAGAAAGCCCTGGCCGAGCAGTGCTACTTCGCCGTGTGCCGGCGCCTGCACAACTCGCTGAAGGCTCGCCAGCGTTCCCATCGCCAGGTGCTGGACGAGCTCAACGACAAGCTTGCCGACAAGTACATCTGCAACTTCTCGGTGTTCCAGAGCCTGCCGGACACCTGGGCCATCGGCCAAGTGCTGCCGATCCTGCCGCTGCATCGCCTGGATGAGGAGCCGCTGCGCCGCGCGGTACTGCAAGACCTGACCTGCGACTCCGATGGCAAGATCAAGCAGTACGTCGACGAGCAGAGCATCGAGACCAGCCTGCCGGTGCATTCGGTCAACGAGGGCGAGGACTACCTGCTGGGCATCTTCCTGGTGGGCGCCTACCAGGAAATCCTCGGTGACATGCACAACCTGTTCGGCGACACCGACTCGGTGAACATCTACCAGCGGGCCAACGGCAGCGTTTACCACGCCGGCATCGAGACCCACGACACCATCGAGGACATGCTGCGCTACGTGCACCTGTCGCCCGAAGAGCTGATGACCCACTACCGCGACAAGGTGGCCAGCGCCAGGATCAGCGCCGCCGAGCGCACCCAGTTCCTGGACGCCCTGCGCCTGGGCCTGACCCGCTCGTCCTACCTGTCGTCCTGACGCCGGGCATCCCTGGTGATGCCTTCAGGCCAATGAAAAACGCCGTTTCCCTTGCCGGGGAAACGGCGTTTTTTCATGCTTGGCGTTTGGCTCTCAATGAGCCCTGGCGAACCAGCCATCGCTGCGCTCCAGGCGCCAGGCGAAGACACCCAGGGTCAGGCTGCGCAACAGCATGAACAGCAGGAAGCTCAGCCACAGGCCGTGATTGCCCAGGCCCTGCAAGGCCCAGGCGCAAGGCAGCAGCAGGAGCACGGTGAGCAGCATGCCGTTGCGCATTTCCCGGGCCCGGGTCGCACCGATGAACAGCCCGTCCAGCAAGTAGCTCCAGACCGCGATCAGCGGCAGTACGGCAAGGTAGGGCAGGTAGGTGAAGGCCGTCTGGCGCACGTCGGCAATGTCGGTCTGCATCTCGATGAACAGATGCCCTGCCAAGAGGAACAGCACCGTGAAGCCCAGGCTCGCCAACAGCGACCAGCCTCCGGCGACCACCAGCGAGCGGCGCAGGGCCCGGTGGTCGCGGGCGCCGATGGCATGGCCGCACAGGGCCTCCACCGCATGGGCCAGGCCATCCAGGGCGTGGGCCGTGAGCAAGAGGCCATTGAGCAGCAAGGCGTTGGCCGCCACCGTGGCGTCCCCCAGGCGGGCGCCTTGCACGGTGATCAGGAAGAACACCGACTGCAGGGCCAGGCTGCGGATGAAGATGTCGCGGTTCACCGCCAGCAGCGGGCGCCAGCTCTGCCAGCGGCGCAGGGCCGCCCAGGCGATCTGTCCCGGATAGGCACGCAGGGCCGGGCGGGTCATGGCCAGGCCCACCAGGGCCCCGGTCCACTCGGCGAGCACCGAGGCCCGGGCCGAACCCACCACGCCCCATTCCAGGCCAAGAACGAACCACAGGTTCAGGGCGATGTTCACCAGGTTGGTGCTGAGCAGGATGGCCAGGGGCGCCCGGGCGTTCTGGGTACCGAGGAACCAGCCCACCAGGGCGAAGCTGGCCAGGGCCGCGGGCAGGCCCAGCAGGCGGGTATGGAAGAAGGCCCGGGTCATCTGGTCCAGGTCCGCCGAGGGTTGCATCAGGTGCAATGCGGCGCCGCTGAGGGGCACGCCGATGATCCCCAGCAGCAGGGCCAGGCCCAGCGCCAGCAACAAGCCCTGGAGCAGGATCTGCCGCAGCGCCGCACCGTCGCTGCGGCCAGCGGCCTGGGCGGCGAAGCCGGTGGAGCCCATGCGCAAGAAACCCATGGCCCAGGCGAGGAAGGTATAGAGGCTGGCGCCCACTGCCACTGCGCCCAGTTGATGGGCGTGGGGCAGGTGGCCCACCACCGTGCTGTCCACCAGGGCCACAAGAGGGACGGAAATGTTCGACAGGATCATCGGCGCGGCCAGGGCCCAGACGCGACGATGGGTGGGGCGGTGACGCCAATCGGTGATCAGGGGGGGCATGCGTGTTCCTTGCGTGAGCCGGCGTTGTAGCCGCGCAGCCTGTTGGCGCCGAGACCCGGCGCCGTCGGGGTCAGTGGATGATCCAGCTCAGCAGCCAGAGACCGAGCACCAGCCAGATGATGCCCAGCAGGATCGAGGCGCGCATGAAGGCGCGGATCGCCCAGTAGAGGAACACCAGGCCGATGATCAGGCCGATGATGCTGACGATCGAGGTGTCCATGCCCAGTGCCCGGGCCAGGCCATCGACGAAGTTGCCGCCGGCATGGGTCAGGGTGTTGAACAACCCGCCCAGCAGGTCGACGATGAAACGAATGGCCGAGCCGATGGCCTGGCCGAGCCATCCGAAGAAGCTTTCTACCTGCATGTGCATTTCCTGATCAGAGAGGGGCGCGTCAGCCGAGCTCATGCTTGGGCCGCCAACGCTGGCGATGAGTTCCCCATCAGCATAGAAGCTGGCCGGTGGTGCGCATTCTGGAGCAGCACGCGGACGGATGAAAGCGCGCTTGCGTCCGCTGCCCAACCCCCGGAAGCTATAGGCCTTCAGGAGACCCCGATGAACCTAGAGCAACTCACCCAACGCCTGCACGCCATCCGCGACCACAACGACTGGCGGCAATTCCACAGCCCGAAGAACCTGGCCATGGCCGCCAGCGTCGAGATGGCCGAACTGGTGGAGATCTTCCAGTGGCTGACCGAGGACCAGTCCCGCCAGTTGCCGGCGGACAAGCTGGCCCATGCCGGGCAGGAAGTCGGCGACATCGTCCTCTACCTGCTGTTGTTGTGCAGCGAACTGGGGCTGGACATGGACCAGGTGGTGCGCAGCAAGCTGGCGGACAGCGAACGGCGGTTCTGCCCATGAGCGATCGGCATTTCGACCAGCTGGCCACACGCTTCGCCGAGAAGATCTATGGCGGCGCCAAGGGCGCGATTCGCCTGGCGGTGCTCCAGGCGGACCTCAAGGAAGCTTTGCCTGAGCGGCCGTTGCGGGTATTGGATATCGGCGCCGGCCTGGGCCACATGTCCCTGTGGCTGGCCCAGTACGGGCACCAGGTGACCCTGGCCGAGCCCGCCGCACCGATGCTCGAAGGGGCCCGTCAGCGGTTCGCCGAGGCCGGCCAGCAGGCCACCTTCATCCAGGCGCCCTGGCAGGACCTGCTGGGGCAATTGACCGAGTCCTACGACCTGGTGCTGTGCCATGCGGTGCTGGAGTGGCTGGCCGAACCCCATTCGATCCTGCCGGTGCTGCACCAGCTGACCGCCGCCGATGGCTGGTTGTCCCTGGCGTTCTACAACCGCGATGCGCTGGTCTATCGCAACTTGCTCAAGGGGCATTTTCGCAAGTTGCGCAAGAACGACATGGCGGGAGAGAAACAGAGCCTGACCCCGCAACAACCGCTTGATCCTCGCGAGCTGGCGGCGCAACTTGATGGCAAGTGGCGGGTCGAAGTCCAGAGCGGGGTCCGGGTGTTCCACGACTACATGCCCGTGGAATTCCAGTCCCGTGCCGAGCTGACGGATCTGCTGGAGATGGAACTGGCTCATCGCCGACACCCAAGTTTCGCCGGGCTTGGGCGTTATCTGCATTGGCTGTGCCGGCCGGTCTGACGGAGTACTCGATGAAACGCCGCCTGGGTCTGCTGTTTTTGTGTTCGACCCTTGCCGCCTGCCAAGGCAGCAATCCCTATGTCGCCAGTTCCAGGCCGCTGCCGCCGGCGCCACCGCAGGCGGCCACGACCTTCGACCGCAGCGCCTATCCGGCAGCGCCCCGGGACTACGGGCGCTACCGTAGCTGGGCCTGGCTCAACGGCCGCCTGCCCAATGGTTCGGCCTGGGCCGATTCGGCGCAGGTCGCCGAGGCGGTCAGTGGCGCCCTGGACCAGCGAGGTCTGCGCCCATTGCATGGCAACCGCCCGGCGGACCTGTGGGTCAGCGCCGACCTGCGCCTGGAAAAACGCCTGCGCCAGGTCCAGGAGGACTACGGCTATGGCGGTTACGGCAGCTACGATCGCTACGATCGTTATCACCGCTACGGACCGGGCTACGGCATGTACGGCAGCGTACCGGTGGTGCGTACCTACGAAGTGGAAGTGGTGGTGGTCAGGGTCGACCTGTACGACGCCGGCAATGGCCAGCCGGTATGGAGCGCCAGTGCCGAGACCAGCAGCAAAGGCTCCTTGGGCGAGCGCGCCGATGCACTGCGCGAAGCGGTGCAGAAGGCCATGGCGGCCTATCCTCCCAGCTAGGCCGGTGTCCTGATTTCAAGCGGAGATACGACATGTTCCATCGAATCGCATTACTGGCCTGTGCTGCCTTGCTCAGCGCCTGTGCCGCCAACCAGGTGAACCATGATTTCGACGCCAGCAGGGATTTTGGCGCCTATCGCAGCTGGAGCTGGAAGGAACCCGCGCTGCAGTACCGTCCCGATGATCCGCGGATCAGGAGCGATCTCACCGAGCAGCGCATCCGCCAGGCCGTGGCCGAGCAACTGGACCAGCGCGGCCTGCGTCCGGCTCGAGGTAGCGCCCGGGCTGACCTGGATGTCCAGGCCTACCTGATCGTCGAGGATCGCCAGCAGCAGGTCACCACCAACTATGGCGGCGGTTGGGGCGGCCCGTGGAATGGCTACTGGGGTGGGCCTGCGTACAACGAGACCCGCAACATCACCTACAAGGTGGCGACCATCCAGGTGGATCTGCTCGATGGCAAGGACGGCAAGCTGGTATGGCGCGGCAGTGACGAGCAGTTGCTCAGCAGCTCGCCCAACCCCGCCGACCGGGCCTCGGCAGTGCGTGCCACGGTGACGCGCATCCTGCAGAACTACCCGCCCCGCTAGACCCATGGCGTCCTGGCGTCGCCCCGGGCGCCGGGGCGCGGCGCCGTCAGTCAGCCGGGCTGGCACCTTGCCAGCGCTGGCGGCGGAGCTTGACTACACTGCTTGGCATCGATGGAGGCAGCCCCAGGGTTGCAAGTCGGTAAAGGAGTGCCTCGATGTCTCCCCTCAAGCGGTTTTCCGGTCCTGCCCGCCAGCGTGGCGCCATCGGCCTGATGGCGGCGGTCACCTTCGGCCTGGCGTTGGTGTTCATGCTGCTGGTGGTGGACAGCGGCCGGTTGTACCTGGAACAACGCAAGCTGCAACGGGTCGCCGACAATGCGGCCCTGGAGGCGGTCAGTCGCGGTGGCACCTGCCAGGCCGGCCTGACAGCCGCCGCCTATGCCAACCAGAACGCCACTCGCAACGGCTTCACTCCTACTGCCGGCAGCAGCACCCTGGCCGCCAGCTGCGGCACCCTGGTCACCGGCGCCAACGGCCTGCGCAGTTTCACCGTCAATCCCACGCAAGCGGTGGCGGTACGAGTGATCGTCAGCAACACCGTACCCATCAGCGTGGCCGCTGGAGTCGTCGCGCTGTTCTCTCCGGGCCCGATCAACCTCACCACCCAGCTCAGTGCCACGGCAGTGGCCGCGGCGCCGACGCCGCCGGTGGCGCAGTTGAGCATCCGCAGTACCCTGGGCACGGTCAGCACCGCGCAGTCGAGCATCCTCAATCCACTGGTGGGCGGCTTGCTGGGCGGCAGCCTGAACCTCACGGCCGTGGGCTGGAACGGCCTGCTCAATACCAACATCAACCTTTTGAGCTTCCTCGACCAGCTGGCGATCAATCTCAACGTAGCGGCAGGCAACTACACCCAGTTGCTCAATACCACCACCACCCTGACCAAGCTGATCCAGGCGGCGATCACCGTGGTCCAGGCCAACGGCGCGACGGCCGACATCCTCACCGCCCTGGGCAACCTGCAGATCGCCGCGCTCAATGCCGCACCGCTGAAGCTGGGGGATATCCTCAAGCTGCAGACCGGCCTGCCAAGCACGGCGCTCAATGCCAGTGTGCAGTTGTTCCAGCTGCTGCAGGCCTTTATCCAGCTATCCAACAGCAACAGTGCGGTGGCTGCGACGGTGCCGATCAACGTCCTGGGGCTGGCCAACATCAGCGTGCAGACCAAGGTCATCGAACCACCACAATTATCGGCCGTCGGCAATCCGGCCCTGGCCAAGGCCGACCCTACCGGGCCCAACCGGATCTACGTGCGTACCGCCCAGATACGCACCCTGGTCCGGGTCAACCTGTCGCTGCCGCTGGTCTCGGGCTTGAGTGCCGCGGTGGGTAACCTGGTGGCACCGCTGACGCCGGTACTCAACAGCCTGTTGAGCCTGAACCTGGTGCAGACCCTGGGCTCGGCACTGTGCCTGTTGGGGGCGGGGTGCCAGCAGTTGTATCCCGACCTGGCGCCGTCATCGGAGATCGACTTGAGCCTGGATGCCGGCGGGGCGGTCGCCTACGTCACCGATTACAGCTGTCCGGTCAATGGCAATAGCGGGACCAAGAGCCTGAGCGTGCACACCACCAGCTCCCTGGCCGACCTCAAGGTCGGCAAGATAGATCCCACCAATGCCTTTTCTTCTTCCGCCGAGCCCACGGTGACACCGCTACCTTTGGTGGATTTGGGCATCCGCACCTGTTATCAGCTGCTGGTGCTGCCGGGGCATTGCGATCCGGTGGTGCACTACGCCGGCGGTGGGATCGCGATCATGGTCGATTCCAAGGTCGGGCAAAGTAACCAGGACCTGGTGTACTCCAGTTCGGCCTCGCCCTATCCGGTACCGCCCAACGTCAACCAGACCCCGAGCTACCAGACGGCGGCGCCCACCAGCAACGTGATCGGCAGCCTGGCCGGCACCCTGGCAGGCATCAACCTGGTGGTCTACAAACCGGTCAACGGAACCCCCCTGGGATCCATAGTCACGGGGCTGGCGTCAGCCATCAACGGGGTCACCAACTTGCTGACGCCGGTGATCACCGGGCTTCTGAGCCCGCTGCTGGATCCCTTGCTGAACAACCTGCTGTCGGGCCTGGGGGTCAACCTCATGGATGTCGAGGTCGGCGCCAACCTGACCTGTGGCCAGACCGGCAAGGCCTACCTGGTGATCTGATCCGCCGGGACTATCGGCAGCTCGATGCAGAAGCGCGCGCCGTCCGGGCCGTTGGTCACGCTCAGGCGTCCGCCCATGTTCTCGATGATCCCATAGCTCACCGACAAGCCCAGCCCGGTGCCCACGCCCACCGGCTTGGTGGTGAAGAAGGGTTCGAAGATCCGTTCCAGCAGGCGCGGGTCGATACCGCCGCCGTTGTCCTCGACCCACAACCGCACCCACTGCTCGTCACGCTGGCCATGCACCGAGATCCACGGCTTGAAGTCGCCCTGGGCCTGGCGCCTGGATAGCAGGGCGTCCCGGGCGTTGACCAAGAGGTTGATCAGCACCTGCTCGAGCTGGTCGACGAACCCCATGACCTGGACTTCGAAGCCCAGCTCGCTGATCCGCAGGTCCAGGCCCTTGCCGCGCATGCCTTCGGCCAGCAGCGACAGCGTGCCCTCGATGGCCTGGGACGGGTTGAAGGGCTGTTGCTCCACCTCCGAGCGCCGGCCGAACACCCGCATGTGATCCACCACCCGCGCCGCGCGCTGGACCTGGGCATCGATGCGGTTGAGCTTGTCGGTCAGGTAGTCGATTTGCACGTCGCCGTTACCCAGGCGCTTGAGCACGTTGACGATGGCCATGCGCATCACGTTCAGCGGCTGGTTGATCTCGTGGGCGAGGCCGGTGGCCATTTCGCCGAGGGTGGCCATCTTCGCGCTTTGCGTCAGCTGTTGCTGCGAGCGCCGCACCTCGGTGTTGTCGCGGCCCACGGCCTGGACCTCCAGCAGTTGGCCCTGCTCGTCGAACACCCCGCGATCGGACCACACCCACCAGGCATGCTCGCGGCCCGGCAGCTGCAAGTTGATCTCGGCGGTACTCACGGGGTATTCCGGGCTCAGCAGCTTGATCCGCCGCTCGAAGCCCTCACGCTGCTCAGCGGACAGCCACTGGCCCAGGTTGCTGCCCGGCAGGTCCTGGGCGGCGCATTCCAGGTAGGCCGCCAGGGGCCGGTTGCCGAAGGTCAGGGTCAGGTCGGGACGGTAGCGGCAGATCATCGCCGGCGAGTCTTCCACCAGGATCCGGTAGCGCTCCTCGCTCTGGCGGACCTGCTCGGCGGCCAGGGTCGCCTCGGTGACGTCCAGCCACAGGCCCACGACTTCCACCGGCAGGCCCAGGTCGTCGCGCAGCAGTCGGGCTTCGTCCAGCACCCAATGGTAGGCGCCATGGCTATCTTGCAGGCGGTAGCGGGTATGCACGTTGCCTTCACGCAGCAACTGCCGGCAGCGCTGGAAGTACAGGTCGTGGTCTTCGGGATGCACCCGTTCCACCAGCTTGCCGTCGTTGCAGTCCTCCAGGCCCCAGCCCAGCAGCGGTTGCAGGCTGGCACTGAAGAAACTGGGTTGCAGCGCGCCTTCGACGTAGCGCTGGACGTAGATCACCGCCGGCGAGCTGGCGATCAGGTTGTCCAGCCGGGCGTGGGCCGTGGCGGCTTGTTGCTGCTGGTTCTTGATGTCGCTGATATCCAGCATGAAACCCACCAGCCGCTGGCTCTCTCCCCGACCCAGGACCTGACCCTGGAGGCGATACCAGAGTGGCGCGCCGGCAGGATCGCCATGGTGCAGGCGTACGCTGAGCAGCAATGGCTTGCCCAATTGCAACGCTTGCAGGCGGCTGGCCAACTCGGCGCGATCGGCCGGGTGGAACAGCTCCAGCCAGGCCTCGAGGCCCAGGCGGTCATGGCCCTCGGCCAAGTGCAGGCTGGCGGCCAGTTGGCTGGCCAGCTGCACCTCGGCGGTGGCCGGGAACAGCTCCCACCAGCCGGCACCCAGCAACCCCTGCAGGGCATCCAGGCGCTCCATCTGCAAATGATGGCGGTGCTCGCGCAGGCGCCCGAGCAGTGGTCCGGCCAGGGCCGCAGTGAGCATCAGCCAGTCGCGCTCCAGCAACTCCGGCGCCTGGCGCTGGACGGCGTAGCCGCCGCACAGCAGCCAGGCGGCTACGCCATGGTCGTCGCGGTAGGGCACCAGCCAACCTTCGCGGTGGGCGAAGATGCCTTGCAGGCGTGGGTGTTCGTTCAGCCCGTGGATCTGGTTCAGGCGCAGTGGCGTGTTGCCGCTTAGGCTGTCCAGGCCGCTGCCCAGGGGCTGGCCGTCCTGCCACAGGTGCGGGGCGTCGTGGGCGTGGTAGCAACTGTGGATCATCCAGCCCTGTTCCTGTTCGTCCAGCAAGGCCAGGCCCAGGCAGGGGATATGCCAGGCATGGGCCAGGTCGGCGAGCAGGTCGTGCAGTACTTCCGGCAGGCGCACCAGGCTGCATTGGCGGATCTGTTCGCTGCTCTGGGCGGCGAAGATCTGGCTGCGCTCGCGGCACAGAGTCTGTTGGCGTTGTTGTACCAGGTCGCCGATGTCCAGCAATTGCATATGCCAGTTTGCGCCTTGCTGCTGGACCCAACCGCGCAGGTACAGGACCTGGCCGGCGAGCCCGCGCAATTGCAGGTCCAGCACTTGGCCGCTCCAGTCGGCGGGACCGCCTTCGAGGGCCTGGGTGCTGGCGGGTATCACGTAGTCGACCAGTCGGGTCGGCTCGGCCCTGGGCGGCAACTGTGCCAGGGCGTGGCGCAAAGGCCCGGCGATGCTCAGCACCCTTGCTGACGCATCGAGGACCAGCAGCAAGCCGCTGTTCTGGATAGGGGGCTCTGGCGCAGGGTCGCTGGCCGCTGGCGGGCGGCCGAGGAAACGCCCGAAGAGCTTGTCGCCGGGACTCAAAATTGCAGGCTCGATTGAACGGACAGGCTGCTGGGCAGGCTGGGCACCGGGCCGATCACCGGCAGCACCACCTGGGGCATCACCCGGTTCAGCTTGCTGATGGGATAGCTCACGCTGACGGTCAGTACGCCGCCGCTGTAGGTCGCGCTGTAGTCGTTGGCGCCGAAGTTGAAGACGGGCGGAATCCACCTGGTCTGGGCCTGCACCACGCCGAGGGCGAGGTTCTGCACCGTGGTGGCGTAGTTGGGCGTATTGGGGTCGACCTTGACGGCCTGGCGCAGCGCCTCGGCGGTGGCCTGGTGGAAGGATTGCATCATCAACAGCGGCACGCTGTAGCTGACCAGGCCGTAGAACACCGCGAAAAAGATCACGAAAACCGCCGCGAACTCGATTGCCGCAGCGCCTTTCTGTTTTCTAGGGAGGCCCGGTTTCATGAGTGCGTCTACCCTGACAACCACTATGTCCATTGAGCATAGGATCAAACCGCCGAAAGGGACTGTTCTGGCCGATGCATTTCTTGGTTTTGTGGAGCTGGTTGGCACTCTGTGCGTTGCAGGACCTGCGCCAACGGCGGATCGCCAATATCCTGACCCTGGGCGCTGTGGTGCTGGCGGCGTTGTACCTGGCGTGGGCCGGCAGCACCTGGCTGGGAGCACCGCCCGCCGAAGGGGGTTGGGCCCTGGTGGTGGCCCTGGCGCTGACCCTGCCCGGTTATGCCATGGGCAAGATGGGGGCGGCGGATGTGAAACTCATGGCGGCCCTGGGCCTGGCCTCCGATCTCCAGCATTTGCTGGGCGCGTTCATCGGCGCCGGGCTATGCAGCGGACTCTGGTGGTTGTTTGTCCGGCTTTGCAGGTTGGCCAGACAGGCACTTGGGCCTCCTGTCCGGGAGGAGCCTTCGCAGCCGTCAAAAAAATATCCCTTCGCGCCTTTTGTCCTGGCTGGAATGGTCTTAACTGTGATGGTGGCCCATTAGTCGCCGGGCCGTTTAACGCTATGTACATAGTCGGAAAGTAGGTCTAGGTTCTAGTTCAGCGGCCTGGATCATGCGAGGCACACAGGAGTGGCCGGTCGGCGCCGGGCCCGCACGGAGTAACACGTGAACAAGCTCACTTCACAGATGAAAGTGCTGGTGGTGGACGATCAACCCCTGATCGTCGAGGAACTCTGCGAGTTCCTGGAGGGCAGCGGCTATCGCTGCGTGCCTTGTCAATCCAGCCGCGATGCGGTGGACAGCTTCGCCAGGGATCCGGAGATCGCCCTGGTGCTGTTCGACCTGCACATGCCCGACCTGGATGGCATCGAGCTGGTGCAGGAACTGCAACGCATCGCCGGCAAGCCCCGGGTGTTCGAGGCCATCATGCTCACTGGCCAATCCGACAAGCAGGATGTGATCAAGGCCCTGCGGGTAGGAGTGGCCGACTACTACCAGAAACCCATCGACCTGGCAGAGCTGCTCGAAGGCTTGCGGCGCCAGGAGGCCGCCTTGCAGGAGCAGCAGAAGAACCTGCACCTGGGGCAACTGAACCAGAAGCTGCAGTTTCTTTCGGAGTCCATCGACGATCTCTACCAGGACCTGGACAAGGTCCGGCGCAGCCCAGCCGACCCTGGAACCCAGGGTGAGCCAGGGGCCGATGCCGATACCGTCGAGATCCCGACGATCTTCCACCAGCTCTCGCCCCGCCAGCTGGACGTGGCTCGCCTGGTGGGCAAGGGCCAGACCAACTACCAGATCGCCTGCGAGCTGGGTATCACCGAGAACACCGTCAAGCTCTATGTTTCCCAGGTCTTGCGCCTGACCCACATGCACAACCGCACGCAACTGGCCCTGGCCCTGTCGCCGAGCAATTCGGGCCTGCGCCAGCGCGTCACCGAGCACTGATCCCTGGCGCCTGTGCGGCGCCAGGCGATGCCTTGCCAGCTACTTGTTATTGATCTTCCCGCCGGCATCCGGATCGTAGAAGTCCGGGATCTCGTACTGGTATTTCTTCAGCCAGCGTTGCAGCGCCAGTTCCTGTTCGCGGGCGGTGGCGGTCTGTGGCTGTGGCGAGGCTTGCAGGTTACGGCTTTGCAGCAGCAGCCAGCCTTCGGTCTCCTGCTGCTGGGGCGAGGCCGGGCCGGGGTCGATGGCCTGGGCCGCCAGGGGCAGGGCCAGTAGCAGGGGGCAGCAGAGCATGGACAGTTTCATCTTCAGCGCTCCTTGGCGGGTATGGCGGCGGGTTGCAGGCTGGCCGCGCCACTGGCCACCTGGGTCACCTTGGCGACGGGTTTTCCGGAGGTCTTGAGTTCTTCGGCGCGGGCCTGGGCCTGGGCGAACTGCTGTGGGTTCAGGCGTGCGCGGCTGACCACTTGCGAGGCCTGCTGCCAGTTGTCCTGGTAGAGCAACAGGGTCACCAGATTGATGGCCGCCAAGGGATCGGACTGCTGGAGCTCGATGGCGGTCAGGAACTCGAAGCGGGCGTCTTCGAGTCGTAGCTGGTTGAGGTAGACCACACCCAGGTCGTTGCGGATCTTCTCGTTGGTCGGCGCCAGGCTGGCGGCCCGTTGCAGGTGCGCCTGGGCCTGGCCGTTGTCGCCCCGGGCGGCAGCCAGCTGGCCCAGGCCGTGTTCGCCTTCGGCCGCCAGGCATGACCCCAGCAGGCTGCGATACAGCGGCTCGGCTTCGCTGCGGCCCAGCAAGCGATAGACCCGGGCCTTGCGCACCCGGACCTCGGCCAGGTTGTCCGGCAGGCTCTGCAGGTTGGCCAGGCCAGCGTACAGCTTGCCATCGTTGGTCATGTCGTCGGCCAGGTTCACCGTCAGTTCCTGTTCAGAGCTGAGCTTGGCGCAACTGCTGGAGCTGGTCAGGGCCGTCCAGGGCGCCTGGCCGTTGCTGGCGCAACCGCCCAGCAGTGCCAGGCAGGCGATGGCGATCAGTGGTTTCATCAGGTTTCCTCTAGGACGCGAAGGCCCGGGCGATGGCGGTGAAGCCTGGCCCGGCCAGGACGATCAACAGGGCGGGGAAGAGAAACAGCATCATCACCACCGACATTTTGGCCGACATTTTCGAGATGTATTCCTGCAGGCGGGTCAGGCGCCGGTCATCCAGTAACTGCTTGAGTGCTTGCAGCGACTTCATCGCGCCGCCGCCTTGCAGGATCAGTTGCTGGAGGATCACGCAGGTGTCGGTGAACTCATCCACCGCCAACAGCATTGCGGTCTGGTTCAGTTCGTGGCCCAGCTCCAGGCCCGAGTCGACCCGTGCCAGGATCAAGCGCAGCTCATGGGTCAGCTCCGGCAGCAGTTTCTGCGCCTCGGTACTCAGCACCCGCAGCGCCTGTTCCACGGCCATGCCCGATTCGAACAGGATGCGCAGCAGTGGAATGAAGGTGGAGATCTCCAGGGCGATGTGTTTCTGCCGGCGCTGGGCGAAGTAGGCCAGGGCGCGCTTGGGCAGCAGGTAGCCGGCGCCGGCGGAGAGCATCGGCAGCAGCCACTTGTTGGTGGCGTTGGGGTAGGCCACTTCCTGGATGAACAGGGTCAGGCAAACCACCACCAGCGGCGTGGCCAGTTGCAGGGCGGCGAACAGCGAGCGCTGGTTGGCGCGGCGCCAGCCCAGGCGGTTGAGCAGGGTTTGGGTCTCGCTGTCCATGCTCACCGCGCGTTGGCCGAAGCGGCTTTCGCCAAGCTGGCGCAGCCAGCTGCCCAGGCGACTGTCGCGGGTCATGTGACCCAGCAGCCGTTGGGTGACCTGGCGCTCGCGCCGGCGTTGCTCCAGCACGATGTTGCCAAGCAACAACGCGGCCCCGAGGAACAGCAGCAACGCCGCTAGCAGCAACACTTCAGATACTCCTCAGCATGCGCCACAGCGCGAGGCAGCCGACGATCTGCAGGCACACGGCGGTGATCAACATTTTCTGCCCGGAGGGGTCATGCCACATGCCGAGCATGTAGCCGGGGTTGGTGAACATGAAGTAGCCCACCAGCAGCAATGGCAAGACGCCCAGGACCCAGGCGGTCATGCGGGTTTCCCCGGTCATCGCGCTCAGTTGCCGGGCCCCTTGCTCGCGCTCGCGGATCAACTTGATCAGGTTCTCCAGCAGCTCGCTGGCATTGCCGCCGTAGCGATGGTTGACCTTCAGGCCCAGGGCGAACATGCGCAGTTCGTCCTGATCGTAGAACTCGGCGAAATCGCTGAGCGCCTCCGGCAGGTTGACCCCCAGTTGTACGTTGCGCTGCACTCGGCCCATGGCTTGCTTGAGCGGGTCGTTGCTCGACTCGATGGCCCCCAGGACCGCATCCGCCAGGGTCCGCCCCGATTTCAGGCTGCGCACGCTGTGGTCCAGCAAGGGCGGCAGCTGTTCGATCATGCGCTTAATCCGCCGCTGGTAGCGCCAGCTGACGTACAGGCGCAGCAGTATGGGTGGCCCCAGGGCACCGCCCAGCAGGCCGAGCCAGTGGGCCAGCAGATAGCCCAGCAGCATGCACAGGGCCCAGGCTGCCAGCCACAACCCCAGGCGTTCGCCGGGCTGGCCCAGACCGGCGCGGATGAAGGCGCGTTCCAGGCCGGTCCAGGAGCTGGGGGGGGGTGCCTGGTCGGGCTGTCCTTCGGCCAGGCGGCTGAGCACCCGCTCGCGTTCGGTCTTGCGTACGCCGTGATAGAACATCCAGCCGGACAGTCCCAGCAAGAGCAGGCAGATCAGGGTCAGCAGCAGCGCGATCATGGCTCACCCCCGGCGGTTCAGTTGAGGCCCAGCCCGATTTCCCGGCGCAACTTGTCCCCGGCGGGGTTGAGCGCCTCGCGCAGGAAACCGAAGCCGGTGCGCCGATCCAGGCGGAACAGGGTATTGGTGACATAGATGTCGTCGCGGATGCCCACCACCTCCACCACCTCGCTGACGCAGCGGCGGCCGTCGGGCATGCGGCTGAGCTGGATCACCACGTCCAGGGCCGCGCAGATCATCTGTCGCAGGGTGCGCTCGGCGACGTGGCGACCAGTCAGGCCCACCAGGGTCTCCAGGCGCAGCAGGGCATCCTGGGCATTGTTGGCATGCACGGTGCTCATGGAGCCGTCGTGGCCGGTGTTCATCGCCGTCAGCACGTCCAGCACCTCCACGCCGCGGAT
Organism: Pseudomonas sp. CMR5c; assembly: GCF_003850545.1. Taxonomy (NCBI): domain Bacteria; kingdom Pseudomonadati; phylum Pseudomonadota; class Gammaproteobacteria; order Pseudomonadales; family Pseudomonadaceae; genus Pseudomonas; species Pseudomonas sp. CMR5c. The sequence goes on from NZ_CP027705.1 coordinate 757,386, forward strand.
TTCGCCGAGGATGATGCGGTCCGGGCGCATCCGCAGGGCGTTGCGGATCAGGTCGCTGGCCTTGACCTCGCCATGGCCCTCGGCATTGGGCGGACGGGTTTCCAAGCGCACCACATGGGGGTGTCCCAGTTGCAGCTCGGCCACATCCTCGATGGTCACCAGACGTTCATGGGGATTGATCAACTGGCTGAGGATGTTCAGCAAGGTGGTCTTGCCGGTGCCGGTACCGCCGCTGATGAGGATGTTGCAGCGCTTGCCCACCGCGTCCTGGAGAAACTCGAAGATCGCCTGGTCGATGGTCTGCATGGCGATCAGGTCGCTGCTCTTGAGCATGTCCTTGCGAAACTTGCGGATCGACAGGCACGGGCCGTCCAGGGCGATCGGCGGAATGATCGCGTTGACCCGGCTGCCGTCTGGCAGGCGCGCATCGACCATCGGCGAAGATTCGTCGAGGCGCCGGCCCAATGGCGCAAGGATCCGTTGCATCACGCGCTCCACGTGGTGCGCATCGATGAAGCGCAGGTCGCTCTGGTGCAGCACTCCGTCGCGCTCGACGAAGACCCGGTGCGGGCCGTTGACCAGGATCTCGGTCACCGCCGGATCGCGCAGCAGCACTTCCAGGGGGCCGAAACCGGTCAGCTCATCGACGATCTCCTCCGCCAGGCGCTCCATTTCATAGCGGGAAATGGCCAGGTGCATGCGCGCGATGTATTCGGCTACCTTGTCGGTGACGAACTGCGAGAGGTTCTGCCGCGAGCTTTCCAGCAGGTTCTTTCCCGACTCCTCGATGGCATCGATGATGTAGCGATGCAGGACCAGCTTCAGGCCTTCGTGGTCGGCGTTGCCGCTGGCGCGGTTCGACGCGCCAAAGAGTTTTTCTCCGCTCATCGGCCCCCCATGATCCGGTTCAGCCAGCCGGCCTTGGGCTGGGGCAGGCCTTGGGAACGCTTGGCCAGGCGTTCGCCCAGGGTCCGCAGGGCTTGTGTCAGTTGTTCACGCGGGCCCAGTTCGAATAGGGTGACGCCCTGGTTCTTGGCGTTCAGGCGCAGCTCCGGGCTGAACGCCAGTACCGCGATCACTTCCAGGCCGAAGGTCTTGCCCAGGGTGTCGGAGTCCGGGGCGACCGAGCGCAGATAGCGGTCCACCAACAGGCGCGCGTGCTCCAGCTTCATGCCCTTTTCCCGCCAGTGGTTGAGCACCTCCAGGTTGCGCCGGCAGTCGAGCACGTTCTGGTCGGTGCACCACAGCAGCTTGTCGCAGTGGCTGACGAAGGTGCGTAGGGCCTCGCTGTCCGGTTGTCCCACCAGGTTCACCACGATGTGCTGGAAATGCTGGCGCAGGGCGCTGAGCAGCATGTACAGCTCCGCCGCGCTGGTGTGTTCCAGGGGCTCGTCGTGGCTGGCGTAGGCGAGGATCCGCAACCCGGCCTCGGCGCTGGTGAAGGCGCTGTCGATCAGGGTGGTATCCAGGCGGCGCAGGTGGCGCAGGGCATCGCCGAAGTGGAACGAACTTTCCAGGCCCAGCAAGGCCAGGCTGTCGCCCCGGGGTAGTCCGAGGTCCAGCAGCAGGGTCTGCTGGCCGCTCTTTTGCACCACCAATGCCAGATGCCCCGCCAGCAGTGCGCCGTCGCCATCGCCCTGGGCGCCGTAGAGCACGGTCAGGCCGCCCAACTGGGTGCTGGGGGTGACCGCCGGCAGGCGCTTGCTCAAGCGCCGGACCAGCCCGGCGACCTCGCTGGAGCGCGAGCCGTAGGCGACGAAATCGCGAGCCCCGGCGCGCATGGCGTTGAGCACCAGCTGGTTGTCCATGCCATCGCCCAGGGCGACGATCGCCAGCATCGGCTTGGCCTCCAGGGCGCCCTCGATCAGCGCCGCCTGGGCCACCACGTGCTCGCGGTCGAGGCCGACGAACACCAGGTTGGCGCAGGTCACGTCCACCAGCGCCAGCAACTCGTCCAGGCTGCCATCGGCACCCACCACCTGGCCCAGGGGCGCCAGGGCGCCCTGCAGCCATTCCAGGTCGGTGCTGTTGCGGGTGATGGCGAGAAAGGTCTGGCTCAGGTTCTGGTTCTGGCTCATTGCGACAGCCCACTGCGTTTATCGAAGTTGCCGTTCTCGAGGAAGAACATGCGATAAAAATTCGGATCGTAGTTGCGCAAGCGTTCGCCGGGCAGGGCCGGCAGCTTGGCATCCACCGCCAGGGGCTGGACCAGGTGCGGGGTGACCACCATCAGCAGTTCGCGTTCTTCGCGGCTGATGGAGTTGTCACGAAAGAAGGCGCCGAGCACCGGCAGGTCGCCCAGCCCGGGAAACTTGTTGACCTGGGAGCTGTTGCGGGTGCTGATCAAGCCGCTGATGACGAAGCTCTCGCCGTCGGCCAGGGAGATGCTGGTATCGGTACGGCGGATGGTCAGGGCTGGCACCCGGGTGCCGGCGATGGCCACGGAGTTGCTGTAGTCCAGCTCGCTGACCTCGGGGGCGACCTTCAGCGAGATGCGCCCGCGATCGACGATGGTGGGAGTCAGGGTCAGGCGGATGCCGAACTCCTTGTATTCGATGGTCACGCTGTTGCTGCCGGTGCTGGGCACCGGGATGGGGATTTCGCCCCCGGCGAGGAAACTCGCGCTCTGGCCATTGAGGGCCACCAGGCTCGGGCGGGCCAGGGTATAGGCGAAACCACTGCCTTCCAGGGCGTTGATCAGGGTCAGCACCCGGCCGCCGCCGAAGCCGATGTTGAACGAGTCATTGTTCAGGGGAATGCCGCCGAAGACCGGCGTGGTGCTGCCGGAGCTGCTGCTGGTGACCGGAACGGTGTTCGGCGAGCCGATCAGGAAATTGTTCCCGCGGCCGAACAGCGAGACGCTGGCTTCCTTGAGCTTGGTGCGGCTGACCTCGACGAAGCGGATATCGGTCTGCACCTGGCTGGGCAGCGGCGCATCAGCGCTGCTCGATACGCGGGCCGCCTGCATCTCGGCGCTGGCCCGGCCCTGAACGAACACCATGCTCTGGCGCGGAGTGCTGGAACAGGCGGTCCAGATCATCAGGCTGGTGGCTCCCGGGCCCATGCCGGTGAGCAGAAAGGCCCGGTCGCCGGTGGCCTGGACGTCGGCGATCTTCGGGTCGCCCACTGCCAGCCGGGTGATCGCCACCGGCGATTGCAGCTGCTGTTGCAAGCCTTCGCCGACTTCCAATACGCCGGGCAACGGGGCCAGGCCCGAGCAACCCGTTGCCGGAGCGGCCTGGACCGGATTCCAGAACAGTTGGCCCAGGGCCAGCAGGGCGATGAAGGTCGGCGTGGAACGACTGCGCATGTATTGCATCCTTGCTCAATCAGGGGGTCTGTTGGGTGACCTGGTTGCCACGGATCACCTCCACCGCCGGTCGTGGCGCGGTGCCTTGGGCGGCCGGGCTGCGGGGCGCGCGGCCCAGAGCCAGTTGGGTGAACTGGAACAGGTTGCTGCTGGCGGCATCCAGATGCTCGACCGCCTCTTCGTTGCCGGCCCAGTAGTGGGCCAGGCGTTGTTCCTCGCTGCTGCGCACCGCCAGGCGCAACACGCCGACCTGGGTGGCCAGCATCATCCGGCTCAGCAGTTGCTCGGGCACCGCCAGGACCACGGTGCGGGCGTTGATCCGGCGCTGGTCCTGCTTGAGCCGTTCGTCATTGCTCAGGGCGCTGCCCGGTTGGCCGTCGTTGGTCAGCCCCAGCTGTTCGCCCACGGCCAACACCCGGATCGCCGGTACGGCGATCTGCGCCGACTGTTGCGGGTTGGCGCTGTCCTGGCGCAGGAACAGCAGGACGTCCACATAGTCGCCGGGGCTCAGTTGGCCTGCTGCACCGATCACCTCGTCGACCGCCACCGCCAGTGCCCGCTCGTCGCTGTGGATCATCCGGGCCAGGGCCCCGCCGCTGGCGAAGCTCTGTTCGTTGAGCCAGGTGCCGGCGCTCAGCTGGCGCCATGGGGTACGGCCCACGGCCTGGTCGATGGCACTGAGGCTGCCGGGTGGGGCGGTGCGCAGTTTTTCCAGGGCCAGGTCGCTGGCGGCCAGGGGCACGAACGCCGGGACGTCGTGTACCAGCACCACCACCGGCTGGCGCGTCTGGTCCTCGGCGGTGCTGGCGGTCTGTTCGACGACGGTGCTGGGAGTGGGTGGTGGCGCTGCGACTGGAGCGGGCTCGGGTTGACGGCTGAGCACCAGGCCCCAATACCCGAAAAACACCGCACCGACCAAAAGAAGTCCTGCCAGACCCATAGTGACGCGACTGTTCATGAAGGCTCTCCCTTTCCTGCTGCACTACAGCCCGTGACAGCCCGTGATTCCAAACGAGTCGATTCGCAATCAGGCAGCTATGAACATGCAACTATTTCGCTATGTGAAGGTAGTAGAGCTAGGACGAAATGCCATTACCTGGTCAAAAAATAGCTGACAAAAGTACAACGCTCTCAACAGTGTCTGGGTTTCTGGCGTTTACCTTCCGACTAATACTTAGTGATTAATCCGTTCTTACAGTTGCTGGGCTCTGGTTTGTTGACAATGCTCAATTAGCACCGGGGAAATGGACCCGGTGCGGTTCCATCGGCGCCGTCTGGCGCAAAGGAGAGCTAGGATGATCCTTCAATATTTGTTGCTCAGGGCGCGCCTGTTTTTTGACCGTACCGAAGGTGCCTCCGCCATTGAGTACGCAATTGTGGTGGCGATGGTCGCCGTGGTAGTGGTGGCATTCGTGACCCCGCTGGGCGACCGGGTCATGGCGATCTTCAATAACATTCTCACTAACCTGGGAGGAACGGCGATTACACGGCCCGCACCTTGAGGTTTGCGACTGCAGCAGTGAAGGCCGTCGGACAGTCAGCTCAAGGCAGGACTCATGAACACTCCCTCCACCCCACGCCAGCAACTGCTTCTTGTGGATGACGAAGAAGACGCACTGATGGAACTCGCCGAGCTGCTGGAGGGTGAGGGTTTCACCTGCTTCACCGCTCTCTCGGTGAGGCTGGCCCTGGACCATCTCACCCGCCATCCGGACATCGCGCTGGTCATCACCGACCTGCGCATGCCCGAGGAGAGTGGCTTGTCGTTGATCAAGCGCTTGCGCGAGCACACCTCGCGCCAGCACCTGCCGGTGATCGTCATGTCGGGCCATGCCGACATGGACGATGTCAGCGACCTGCTGCGCCTGCAGGTCCTGGACCTGTTCCGCAAGCCGATCTACCACGTGCGCCTGCTGGAAACCCTCAACAACCTGTTCCCCGAGCCCCGGCTACAAGTCGTCGGGCCCTGACTCCCTTATCTCGCCAGGGGTCCCGGATTACCGGGGCCTTGGCGTCCCCGCGACATGGCAGGGCGGCAAAAAAAGACCCGCCGAGGCGGGCCACAAGTCACGCAACTGTTCGTTCAGAGCTGGTAGCTGAAGCTCAGGCTGTAGCGCGGCCGGCGGTTGTAGGTGTCCAGGGCTTCGTCGGACATGGGCTTGGCGGCTTCCACGGCGATGTTGTAGTGCTTGGTATCGCCAAAGCGCAGGCCGACGGCGGCCGACGACAGGCTGCTGCCCCTGACTGGCAGTTCGTTGAACCAGGTCTTGGAGCGGTCCAGCACTACGTAGGGCTGCAGCACCCGGACCCAGGTTCCTTCGCGGTTGAAGCTGTAGTTGACCTCATAGGCCACGCCCCAGCCCTTGTCGCCGGTGGTCTGGTCATCAGGGTAGCCCCGGGCGAAGTTCTGGCCGCCGAAGCTGGCCCGTTCGCTGTCCGGCAAGTTGTCCCGGCTCCAGTACAGGGCGCCGGACAGCACGCCCTGCCAGTTGTCGAGGAAGCGATTGCTCTGCACGCCGGCCAGGCGCACACGGAAGAAGTCCAGGTCGTAGAGGGTGTTGTTGGTCTTGGCGCCCATGCTGTCGAGGCCGCGGTACAGGCCGGCGCTGAGGATCCGTAGCTGGCGTTGGTCCGACTTGCTCCAGTCGCCTTCCAATGCCAGGGCGCGAATGTCGGTCTTTTCTTCCACTGACAAAGGCAGGCCATTCACCCGATAGCGGGTCTTGTCGTTCACCGCGTACAGGCGTGTACCGAGGGTGAGCATTTCGTTGGGCGAGGCGATGAAAGGGTGGCTGACACCAATGGAGAACCGGTCGTTCTCTCGATGGGGCTCCAGCACCAGGCCGTTGCTGAGCAGGATGTCGCTATGCGGATCGGCACGGTAGCGCGCACCGTACAGGCTCAGCTGGGTGCCCTCCGAGCCCAGGAGCTGGTTGTAGTCCAGGCGGTAGTAGTGCTCCTTGTCCTTGCCTGGCGGGAATAGCCCGCTGAGGGTCAGCTGCTCGCCCCAGGTGGTCTGCGAGTTGCTGGTGATGCCCACCAGGGCCTGCATGCCATTGCGGTTGTCCTGGTTGCTGTTGAGGGTGGTGGTGATGGGTTTGCGGCTGGCTACGGCCACCAATCCGGTCGCACCGTCGGTGGTGCCCGGTGGTGGCACCACGGCTTGCAACGTCACCCCGGGCACCCGGCTCATCAGCGTGGTGTAGCGTTCGAAGGTCTTGCGGGTCAGCGGGCGCTCGGCCTTCAGCTTGGCCACCAGCTTGTCCAGATAGGCCGACACCGGGCCGATGTCGCCCTGCAGCTGATAATCGCGGATGTATCCCTCCACCAGCACGATTCGCAAGGTGCCCTGGTCGAAGCGTTGCTGTGGAATGAAAGCGTAGGACAGCAGGTAACCGTCGTCCTGGTAGCGCTTGGTGATGCTGCGCGTAGCCTCGATCAGTTGGCTGAAGCTGACCTCATGGCCGATCAGCGGCCGGTAGATGGCCGCCAGCTCTTCCAGGGGATAGACAGTGCCACCTTCGATCTGTAGCTGGCGCACGGTGAGCTTGGTGCCCATCTGCAACGGTTGCTGGCCCTTGGGTACCGAGGGTTCTTCGGGAAGCTGCAGTTTCGGGCTGGCCGGGCGGTAAGCGTCCACCGGCAGGTTGGGGGTCGGCAGGTTGTTGATGCTGTCGTTGTTGTTGAGAAAGCGCGGCAGGGAGTCGGCATAGGCGCTGGAGCAGCACCCGAGTAACAACAAGCTGGCCAACGTACGCATAGGACACTCCATGGTCGAATTGCGGTGATGCCAAGGTGCTCATGCCTGGTGGCCGTCGGCTACAGGCTCGGGGCGGCGCAGGAATGTCGTGCCCAGGATGAACAAAAAGGCGAGAGACCCATTTGAATCTCTCGCCTTCAACCAAGCGTAGGCGCTGTAGGTGGGGCCGTCGAATCGGCCAGGTGCAAATTATCGAGTGCCGCCCAAGGCGCCGGTGAGGCCTCCCACCACTGCGCCCAGGCCACCGCTGGTGGTTCCGGTCGAGGCGCCGCCACTGGCGGAAGCCCCGACATTCAAGCCACCCAGCAGACCACCGCTGGGAGCGGTACCGCCGTTGACCAGGCCGCCTGCCGCGGCCACGGTGCCGCCCACCGCGTTCAGGGTGCCACCCAGTGCCGTACCGACCTGGCCGGTGCCGGTGCTGCCGGCGAGGCTGGTACCGACGTTGCTTACCGCGCCGCCCACCTGGTTCAGCAGGCCGGCGACCGGCGCTCCGGTGCCGGTGGCTGCACCCACTTGCTGGGTCAGGCCGCTGGCCGCGTTGGTGACCGGATTGAGTGCCGAGCCGACGCTGGCCCCGACACTGGCCAGTGGTGCGGTGACCGCCAGGTTGGGAGTGCCGCTACCACCCAGGGCACCGCCGACCGAAGCCACCAGGCCACCGGCGGAGGCACCGGTGACACCACCAGCACTGACGGTACCGTTGGTGTTGCCGGCGTTCAGGCCGTTGCTCAGGTTGGCCACGGCGCCGCCCACGGTCTCCAGCAGGCCGTTGTTGGTCCCAGTGCCACCACTACCCGTACCGCTTCCGGAGCCGGAGCTGGCCAGGTAGCCGCCGGCGGTGCCCACGCTGGCGCCAGTGTTGTTCAGGGCGGTACCCAGAAGGTTGGTCACCGGACTGCCGTTGCCGGCGCCGCTGACCTTGTCGCCGGTGCCGTCCACTGCCTGGGCCACGCCGTTGAGCAAGCCCTTGACCGGAGTCCCGAGGCCTGTGGTGCTGCCCAGTTTGCCGGTCAGGCCTTCGGCCATGCTGACCACCGGCACCAGGGCCTGGTTACCCAGGTTATCGGTCAGGGTGCCCAATGGGCCGCTGCTGGTGGTGGTGCTCAGGGTATTGCCGAGCATCGTCACTCGGGCGCCGACACTGCCAAGCGTCGGGGCGACCCGAGTCACCACGCCGCCGACTACCGGCACGCTCTGGGTGCTGGTGGCCAGCTTGCCACTCAGATCGGTGACCCCGGTACCGACGTCGCTGACCACATTGCCGACGGTGGCGGTGGTCTTGCTCAGGGCCTTGGGATCGGTACCCAGCTTGCCCAGGCCATCGGTCAGGCCATCACCCACGGTATCCACCACGTTGCCGGTGGTATTGACCGCACTTTGCACCACGCCGCCGACTACGGGGGTGCCGCTCAGCGAGTCGCCCAGGCCGCTGACTCCGGTGCCGACACCGCTGATGGTGGTGCCCAGGTCCGATACCAGGCTGCTGGTGGTCAGGGGGGTGCCTGTTCCACCCGTCCCGCCTGTACCTCCGGTGCCGCCTGTTCCGCCAGTACCACCGCCAGTGCCGCCGGTGCCACCACCAGTTCCACCGCCTGTTCCGCCGGTACCACCGGTTCCGCCACCAGTGCCACCGCCTGTTCCGCCGGTACCACCGGTTCCGCCACCAGTGCCACCGCCTGTTCCGCCAGTGCCACCGGTTCCGCCACCAGTGCCACCGCCCGTTCCGTCGGTGCCACCAGTGCCGCTATCGGTACTGGCGGGCGATGAAGAACTGCTGCCGCCACTCTTGTGGCCGCCACCACCACCGCTGCAGCCGGCCAGGCTGAGGGTCAGGATCATGGTCAGGGCCGTTAACGTCTTCCATCCGGATTGAGTGTTCATGAGAGTTGTTCCTTGCACCTGTTACAACGTCTGTTGTTTTCGATGGCTCGCCAGTTCTGCTGCTGGAGATGTCGTCGTCCGTTGTCCAGATGAAAGTCGCGAAGGGAACTTCGAACAATTATGAAGTTGGTATTAATGACTTATTCTTCGGCGCCCGGATGCTTATAAATGAATAGTCTGAAAGTATTGAAAGAGTCTGCGTGTATTTAAGAAAGGCTATCTAAAACAACAACTAATGAGCTTGCCGGGCAGCGCCGCTGGTGGCTCTCGACCAAAGTTATATACATACAATTAATAGGGCGAAAAGCTTGGCTGCAGCACTGGCTGGCCCGTGTTGTCAGCCGAGGCACTGGCTTATACTGCGCGCCTTAATTTTTGCGGGAGCTTTTGATGTTGACTCCAGTCTGGTGGCTACTGTGCCTGCCGTTCGTTGCCGGTGCCCTGATTGCCTTGCAAGCCGGGGTCAATGGCCAGTTGGCCAAGCAGGTCGGTAGTGTGTTCGTCGCGGCGATGATTTCCTTCTTCGTCGGCACCATGGCGTTGCTGCTCCTGGTGTTGATACAGCGCGAGACGCCATCGTTGAGCGCCCTCAAGGGGCTGACCTGGTGGCATTGGTGCGGGGGCTTGATGGGCGCGTTCTTCATCACCGTCGCGGCGTTCGCCGGGCCGCGCATTGGCGCTTTGCTGTTCATGACGCTGGTGCTGGCCGGCCAGTTGAGCATGGCCCTGGCCCTGGATCACTTCGGTTGGGCCGGGTTTCGCGAGGCGCCGATCAGCCTCGGCAAGATGGCCGGATTGCTGCTGATCATCCTTGGAGTCGTGCTTATCCGCCGAGGGTGACGACGCTCAGGGCAGTGGTTGCCAGTCTCCTTGCATATGTTGCAGTCCACCCTTGCCCAGCAGTTGCAAGTCGCCGCTGGAGCCGGCGGCGCTGGCCAGCAGGCGGACTTCGCCGGGTAGCAGCACCGGCTTGGCGAAGCGCACCGTGATCTGCACGCCCGCCGTGGGCAGGTGCTGCTCCAGCGCCGCCAGGGTCCGGGCCTTGCTCCACAGGCCATGGGCGATGGCCTGGGGAAAACCGAACAGTCGCGCGCTCCAGGCGCTCAGGTGGATCGGGTTGTAGTCGCCCGACACCTTGGCATAGCGCCGGCCGCTATCGCTCTCTGCCCGCCAGTTGGCCACGGCCTCCAGGCCTGGGCCTGGCTCACGTTCGGCAGGGGTTGGCGCTGGCCCGGAAGCGCCCAGCTTGACCCCGCGACAAAGCATCTCGCTGCGGGCTTCCCAGAGCGGTCCCAGCAGGTCGTCGATGCTGGTCACCAGGTCGAAGGTCGCGCCCTTGGCGTGGGCGCGCAGGTTATCCACCCGGACCCCGACCCGCACGCTGCTGACATTACCCATGGGGCGTAGCACGCGGATCCGGTTGCCCAGGTGCACCAGCCCCAGCAAGGGAAAGGGGAAGTCGCTGGCGGTCAGCAGTTGCATCTGCAGCGGGAACGCCAGCACATGGGGGTAGGTGGCGGGCAGCAGGCCGTTGTCGGTAAACCCGCAGACCTTGCGGTAGGCCGCCAGTTGCCCGGGGTCGAGGCTGATCCAGCAACGCAGGCCCTGGTCGGGCAAGTGCGTGCCGCTGATCTTGCGCCGCAATGCGGCCTTGAGAAACAGCGTCGGCAGTGACGCGGGAATGTTCAGCTCATGCCAGTGTTCCGTCATCTTCACGCTCCCAGCACGCTTTGGCCGCAGACCCGCAGGGCCTGCCCGCTGACCGCGCCGCTCCCGGGCTGGGCGAGCCAGGCCACGGCTTCGGCGACATCCTGGGGCAGGCCGCCCTGGCCCAGGGAACTCATGCGTCGCCCGGCCTCGCGCAAGGCGAAGGGCACGCTGGCGGTCATCTTGGTCTCGATGAACCCCGGGGCCACGGCATTGATGCTGATGTCCCGGGCCTTGAGCCGTGGCGCCCAGGCCTGGGCCAGGCCGATCAGCCCGGCCTTGCTGGCGGCGTAGTTGGTCTGGCCGCGGTTGCCGGCGATACCACTGATGGAGGCCAGCAGGATCACCCGGCCGTGCTCGTGCAGGCACTGGCTGTCCAGAAGCGCCTGGGTCAGTACCTGCGGTGCCCCGAGATTGACCGCCAGCACCGCATCCCAGTATTCCGGGGTCATGTTGGCCAGGGTCTTGTCCCGGGTGATGCCGGCGTTATGCACCAGGATGTCGAGGCCCTGGGGCAACTGTTCGAGCAACCTTGGCGCTGCGTCTTCGGCGCAGATATCCAGGCTGATGGCCTGCCCGCCAAGGCGTGCGGCCAGGGCCTCGAGGTCGGCCTGGGCCTGGGGAACGTCGAGCAACAGCACCTGGGCGCCATCCCGGGCCAGGGTCTCTGCGATGGCCGCGCCGATGCCCCTGGCCGCCCCAGTGACCAGGGCCTTGCGCCCGGCCAGGGGCCGGCTCCAGTCCCGGACCTGGGCGGTGCAGGGCTGCAGGTGCAGCACCTGGCCGGAAACGAAGGCGCTCTTGGGCGAAAGGAAGAAGCGCAATGCGCCTTCCAGCTGGTCTTCGGCCCCGGCCTCCACATACAGCAGTTGCAGGGTGGCGCCGTTGCGCAACTCCTTGGCCAGGGAGCGGCTGAAGCCTTCCAGGGCTCGCTGGGCACTGGCGGCGAAGGGCGCGTCGAGGCTTTGCGGCGGGCGCCCGAGCAGCACCAGGTGGGCACTGGGCGCCAGGTTGCGCAGCAGCGGCTGGAAGAATTCGCGCAATTGCTTGAGCTGGTCGATCTGCAGTAGTTCGCTGGCGTCGAACACCACGGCCTTGAGCCTGGGGCCGTGTCCGGGAATCCAGGGGCTGGCCAGGGCCGGGTCGCTGCCATAGCTGTAGATCGCATCGGTCAGGCGTGGCGCGAGGTCCGCCACCCGTCGCGCCAGGGGGCCGCCGCCGATCAGCAAGGCACCTTCGATGGGCCGCAAGCGGCCAGCCTGCCAGCGCTCCAGGCGCGCCGGCGAGGGCAGGCCAAGGGCCCCGACCAGGCGCTGGCCGATGCCCGAGTTGGCGAAGTCGATATAACGGTCGGACATGGAACGCACTCCGCAGGTTGGGGTTCAAAGTGTGGACCACGAATGGCTTCGGGTCGTTCGATCAGGGGTTCTCCCTCCAGGGCCGAGCAGGCGCCGGATGAGAACCTACGCTGGTGGAGGAGATACCCACCGCAGTCGCATTCACCGAACAGGGAGCTTTCCATGACACAACTGCGTCGCGTCGCGATCATCGGCGGCAACCGTATCCCCTTCGCCCGTTCCAACGGTCCTTACGCCACCGCCAGCAACCAGGCCATGCTCACCGCTGCCCTCGAGGGCTTGATCGAGCGCTACAACCTGCATGGGCTGCGCATCGGCGAGGTGGCGGCCGGAGCGGTGCTCAAGCAGTCCCGGGATTTCAACCTGACCCGCGAATGCGTGCTGGGCTCGCGGCTGTCGCCCACCACCCCGGCCTATGACATCCAGCAGGCTTGCGGCACGGGCCTGGAGGCGGTGTTGCTGGTGGCCAACAAGATCGCCCTGGGGCAGATCGACTGCGGCATCGCCGGTGGTGTCGACACCACCTCGGATGCGCCGATCGGGGTCAACGAAGGGCTGCGCAAGATCCTGCTTCAGGCCAACCGGGCCAAGGGTCTGGGTGACAAGCTCAAGGTCTTGTCCCAGGTGCGCCCGCGCCACCTCAAGCCGGAGCTGCCGCGCAACGGCGAGCCGCGTACCGGCTTGTCCATGGGCGAGCATTGCGAGCAGATGGCCAAGACCTGGGACATTCCCCGAGACGCGCAAGACCAGCTGGCCCTGGACAGCCACCTGCACATGGCCGCCGCCTATGCCGAGGGCTGGCACGATGACCTGCTGACGCCGTTCCTCGGCCTGACCCGGGACAACAACCTGCGCCCGGACCTGACCCTGGACAAGCTCGCCGGACTCAAGCCGGCATTCGACCGCAGTGGCCAGGGCACCCTCACTGCCGGCAACTCGACCCCCCTGACCGATGGCGCCTCCCTGGTGTTGCTGGGCAGCGAGCAATGGGCCCGGGAGCGTGGCCTGCCGATCCTGGCCTACCTGCGTGACGGCGAGGCGGCAGCGGTGGACTTCGTCCATGGCGCCGAAGGTTTGCTGATGGCTCCGGTGTATGCCGTACCACGCCTTCTGGCGCGCAACGGCTTGAGCCTGCAGGACTTCGACTACTACGAGATCCACGAAGCCTTCGCCGCCCAGGTGCTGTGCACCCTCAAGGCCTGGCAAGACCCGCAGTACTGCAAGTCGCGCCTGGGCCTGGAGGCGCCCCTGGGGGCGATCGATCGTTCGCGACTCAATATCAAGGGCAGTTCCCTGGCGGCGGGACATCCTTTCGCCGCCACCGGCGGGCGTATAGTCGCCAACCTGGCCAAGCTGTTGAGCGTGGCCGGGCAGGGGCGTGGGTTGATCTCGATCTGTGCCGCGGGCGGGCAGGGCGTGACGGCCATCGTCGAACGCTGACGGCGCCGGCCAGGCGAGGGGCATTCCCCTCGCCGCCACGGGTCAGGTCTTGAAGCGCCGGACCAGGCCGTCCAGTTCGTTGGACAGGTCCGCCAGGCTCTGGGAGTCCAGGCGCGCCGAGTTGGCCAGTTCCGCCACCAGTTGCGCGTCGCCATGGATCTGGCTGATGTGCCGGTTGATGTCTTCGGCCACTTGATGCTGTTCTTCGGCGGCGGTGGCGATCTGGGTGTTCATGTCGCGGATCACATCCACCGATTCGCGGATCTGCCCGAAGCTGTTGCGCGCCAGGCCAATGCGCTCCACCGATTGCTGGGACACTTCCAGGCTGGCATGCATCTGCTGGGTCACCGCGCTGGTGCGCTTGGCCAGGTTGCCCAGCAGGCCGTCGATCTCGGCGGTGGAGTCGGCGGTGCGCTTGGCCAGCGCCCTGACCTCATCGGCCACCACGGCAAAGCCACGGCCCTGTTCGCCGGCGCGCGCGGCCTCGATGGCCGCGTTGAGGGCCAGCAGGTTGGTCTGCTCGGCGATGGAGCGAATGGTGCCGAGGATCGACTGGATATCGTTGCTGTCGCGCTCCAGTTGCTGCATCGATTGCGCCGATTGTTCGATCTCCTGGCTCAGGCGATCGACGCTGTGCACCGCTGCGTCGATCTGCTGCTGGCCTTCGCGGGCCTGGCGCTGGCCGCTGTCGGCGGATTCGGCAGCCTGGCTGCAGGAGCGCGCCACTTCGTTGGCCGTGGCGACCATTTCATGGAACGCGGTGGACACCATGTCCACGGCTTCGCGCTGGCGTCCGGCGGCCTCGGCCATGTCGCTGGAGACCTGGGTCGAGGAGTGGGAGGTGGCGAGGATCTTCTGGGCGGCCTGGCCGATGTTCTGGATCAGCTTGCGGATCGCCGCGAGGAACTGGTTGAACCAGTTGGCCAGTTGCGCGGTTTCATCGCGACCGCGGATGTCCAGGCTGCGAGTCAGGTCGCCCTCGCCCTGGGCGATGCCTTCCAGGCCGCTGGCCACGCCCCGGATCGGACGCACGATGAGGCCGGCGAAGCTGGCGCCGAACACGGCGAACAACACCGCCAGGACCCCGGCGATGATGGCGATGATCCAGGTCAGCTGGGTCGCCTGGCCCATGACTTCGTCCTGCTGGATCAGGCCGATGAAGGTCCAGCCCAGTTGCTCGGAAGGCCAGATATTGGCCATGTAACGCTTGCCACCCAGCTCCACCTGCACCAGGCCCTTGCCGGCCTTGGCCAGTTGCTCGTAGCCGCTGCCGAGGCTGCCCAGGGCCTTGAAGTTGTGTTCCGGCTGCTTGGGGTCCACCAGGATGGTGCCGCTGTTTTCCAGGAGCATCAGGTAGCCGGATTCGCCCAGCTTGATCTGCTTGACGATCTCGGTGAGCTGCTTGAGCGAGACGTCCACCGCGACCACGCCGCCTTGGGCGCCCAACTGGTTGCCCAGGGAGCGCACGGTGCTGACCAGCACCGCATCGTCGTTGGCCCAGTAGTAGGCCGCGGTGCGCAGGGTCTTGCCCGGGTTGGCCTGGGCGGTCTGGTACCAGGGGCGCACACGTGGGTCGTAGTTGCTCAGCTTCAGGTCGGCGGGCCAGGAGACGTAGCCGCCATTGCTCACGCCGTAGGACACATAGGAATAAGCCGGATGGCTGGCGGCCATGGCGGCGAACAGTTCGAAGATGCGTTTGTCCTGTTCGCCTTCGGGGGCCTTGGCGGCTTCGGCGCTCATCCAGGTCTTGAGGTTGTCGCCGGCCTGGGTGAGCAGGGGTTGAGTCGCCAGGTAATCGATGTTCTGGCTGATGCCCTCGAAGAACAGCTGCATGGCGTTGGCCACTTGGCGGATTTCGCGATTGCTGCTGTCGACGAAGCCGTCCTCGGCATCGCTGCGCAGGTTCATCACCACCAGCGTGGCGACCAGCACCACGGGGAGGCAGGCGATGACGGCAAAGGCCCAGGTGAGTTTCTGTCTGATGTTCATCTGCGCTCCGGTTTTTCTTGTTGTGTTGTCAGTCCACGAAGTGCGGGCACTTCGCGAAACCCTGGGCAGCTTGGAATCTGTGCGGGTTGCCATCCCTGGAGCGAGTGCGGCAGGCGGCGATCGAACCTTGGCCGGATGCTGACGTCTTTATTGGATTGTCGGACAAACTCCCTTGTCTCTAATGACTTCGGCCCAGGCCGTGGAAAATTGAGTCGGCAGGAAGAAAAATCCTCCTGTCGGGGGCGCCCGGCCAGCATTGTCCACTGGTGGACAAGGGCTGCAGCGGCATATTGCGTGCATTGCAGGGCAGGGGAGACCGGCAGCCCTTTCCCGTCGTGGGAGGATTGCCGTATAACGAGTGACTTTCGCGTGTTTGGTAACAAGGGAACCAGAATAAAAGCTGATGAAGACTCCAAAACGCATTGAACCGCTGATCGAAGACGGTCTGGTAGATGAGGTGCTGCGTCCACTCATGAGTGGCAAAGAAGCAGCTGTGTATGTGGTGCGCTGCGGGAAGGAGATACGTTGCGCCAAGGTCTACAAGGAGGCCAACAAACGCAGTTTCCGCCAGGCGGCGGAGTATCAGGAGGGCCGCAAGGTTCGCAACAGCCGCCAGGCCCGGGCCATGGCCAAGGGCTCGAAGTTCGGGCGCAAGGAGGCCGAGGACGCTTGGCAGAACGCCGAGGTGGCCGCGTTGTTTCGCCTGGCCAATGCCGGGGTCCGGGTACCCAAGCCGTTCGACTTCCTCGAAGGCGTGCTGCTCATGGAACTGGTGGCCGACGAATACGGCGATGCCGCGCCGCGCCTGAACGATGTGGTGCTGGAGCCGGAGCAGGCGCGTGAATACCACGCCTTCCTGATTTCCCAGATCGTGCTGATGCTGTGTACCGGCCTGGTGCACGGTGACCTGTCCGAGTTCAACGTGCTGCTGGGGCCGCAAGGGCCGGTGATCATCGACCTGCCCCAGGCAGTGGATGCGGCCGGTAACAACCATGCCTTCAGCATGCTCGAGCGCGATGTCGGCAACATGGCCGCCTACTTCGGGCGCTTCGCCCCGGAGCTCAAGCGCACCCGCTATGCCAAGGAAATGTGGGCCTTGTACGAGGCGGGCACCTTGCATCCGGGCAGCGTGCTGACCGGTGAGTTCGCCGACTCCCAGGAGCGGGCGGACGTGGGCAGCGTGATGCGCGAGATCGAAGCGGCGCGTTTCGACGAAGAGCGCCGCCGGGCTGCCCGTGCGGAGGACGAAAGACCGCCGGGCAAATCCGACGAGCCACCGCCTCCGCCCTGGATGCAGTGACCCATGAAAAATCCGGCCGAGGCCGGATTTTTCATTTCTGCAGACCACCTCGGCTCCCTGTAGCCGCTGTCGAGCCTGCGAGGCTGCGCCAAGGTCCGCAGGACCTCCAGGACTCGATTTCGCGAGCGCTGCGCGCCCGTGCGTAGCCTGCGGCAGCGGCTACACCAAGCATGCCGCACTCAAGGTCCGCAGCAACTGCCGGAGGCCAGCTCCTTGAGGATCGGGCAGTCCGGGCGGTGGTCGCCGTGGCAGTGCTCCACCAGGTCCTGCAGGGTGTCGCGCAAGCCCGCCAGTTCGCGGATCTTCTGGTTCAGCTCGTCGATGTGCTGGCGTGCCAGGGCCTTCACGTCGGCGCTGGCTCGCTGGCGGTCCTGCCACAGGGTCAGCAGCTTGCCCACTTCTTCCAGGGAGAAGCCCAGGTCCCGGGAGCGCTTGATGAATGCCAGGCTGTGCAGGTCTTCGTTGCCGTACAGGCGATAGCCGCTGTCGCTGCGGTGGGCCGGCTTGAGCAGGCCGATGGACTCGTAGTAGCGGATCATCTTGGCGCTCAGGCCGCTCTTGCGCGCTGCTTGGCCGATGTTCATCCGGCATTCTCCAGGTCTTTGGGTTTCCAGGTTTTCAACAGTAGCGCATTGCTCACCACGCTGACGCTGGACAAGGCCATGGCGGCGCCGGCGAGCACCGGATTGAGCAGGCCGAAGGCGGCCAGGGGAATGCCGATCAGGTTGTAGACGAAGGCCCAGAACAGGTTCTGGCGGATCTTGCCGTAGGTCTTGCGGCTGATCTCCAGGGCGGCCGGGATCAAGCGTGGCTCGCCGCGCATGAGGGTGATGCCGGCCGCGTGCATGGCCACGTCGGTACCGCCGCCCATGGCGATGCCGATGTCCGCGGCGGCCAGGGCCGGGGCGTCATTGATGCCGTCGCCGACCATGGCCACCACCCCGGTTTTCTTCAGTTCGGCCACGGTGGCGGCCTTGTCCGCGGGCAGCACTTCGGCATGGACGTCGGTGATGCCCAGGGCATCGGCTACCACCTTGGCGCTGCCACGGTTGTCACCGGTCAGCAGGTGGCTGCTGATGTGCCGCGCGCTGAGTTGCTGCACCGCCTGCAGGGCACCGGGCTTGAGCGTGTCGCCGAAGGCGAACAGGCCCAGTACCCGGGATTGCGGGCTTTGCTCGATCAGCCAGGACAGGGTCCGGCCTTCGTGTTCCCAGTCCTTGGCGGCCTGGGCCAGGTCGCCCGGGTTCAGGCCGCTTTCTTCCAGCAGGCGACGGTTGCCCAGGGCCAGTTGCCGGCCCTGGAGGGTGCCGGCGATGCCGCGGCCGGTCAGGGACTGGCTGGCACTGACATCGGCGACCGCCAGCTGGCGCTCCTGGCACAGGTCCAGCACGGCTTTGGCCAATGGGTGTTCGCTGCCGCGCTGCAAGGCGCCGGCCAGTTGCAGGAGGCTGTCGTCATTGCCATCCACGGCTTGCATATGGGCGATGCGCGGGGTGCCCGAGGTGAGGGTGCCGGTCTTGTCGAACACCACCGAGCTGACCTCATGGGCCCGTTCCAGGGCTTCGGCGTCCTTGATCAGGATGCCGTGGCGCGCGGCGACGCCGGTACCGGCCATGATTGCGGTGGGGGTGGCCAGGCCCAGGGCACAGGGACAGGCGATCACCAGTACGGCCACGGCGTTGATCAGGGCGGTTTCCAGGGATGCGCCGGACAACCACCAGCCCACCAGGGTGATCAGCGCCAGCACCAGCACGGTGGGCACGAACACCTGGCTGACCTTGTCCACCAGTTTCTGGATCGGCGCCTTGCCGGCCTGGGCGTCTTCCACCAGGCGGATAATCCTTGCCAGCACGGTTTCCGCGCCCAGGGCCTGGGTGCGTACCAGCAGTCGGCCTTCGCCGTTGATGGCGCCGCCGGTGACCTTGTCGCCGGGCTGCTTGGGCACCGGCAGGCTTTCGCCGCTGATCAGGGCTTCATCGGCGTGGCTCTGGCCTTCGACGACCTCGCCGTCCACTGCGAAGCGCTCGCCGGGCTTGACCAGTACCAGGTCGCCCAGGCGCAGCGCGCTGATGGCCACTTCCTGTTCGCGGCCGTCGATCACCTGGATCGCCCGCTCCGGCCGCAGAGCCTCCAGGGCGCGGATGGCACTGGCGGTCTGGCGCTTGGCGCGACTTTCCAGGTACTTGCCCAGCAGCACCAGGGCGATGACCACCGCCGAGGCTTCGAAGTACAGGTGCGGCATGCTGCCTGGCGCGGCCGTGGCCCACTCATAAAGGCTCAGGCCGTAGCCGGCACTGGTGCCCAGGGCCACCAGCAGGTCCATGTTGCCGCTGCCGGCGCGCACGGCTTTCCAGGCGGCCACGTAGAAGCGCGCGCCGAAGATGAATTGCACGGGCGTGGCCAGGGCGAACTGGGCCCAGGCCGGGAGCATCCAGTGCAGGCCGAAGGGCTCCACCAGCATTGGCAGCACCAATGGCAGGGCCAGCAAGATGGCCAGTGCCAGGCTCCAGCGCTCGCGCCGCAGTTGGTGTTGGGGATCGGCGTCATGGCGTTGCTCGGCCTGCCACAGGCTGGCGCGATAGCCCGCCTTGGTCACTGCCTCGATCAACAGCGCCGGATCGACCTGGCCCAGCAGCTCCAGGTGGGCACGCTCGGTGGCCAGGTTGACGCTGGCGCTGCGCACTCCCGCCACCTTGCTCAAGGCGCGCTCGACGCGGCCGGCGCAGGTGGCGCAGGTCATGCCGCCGATGCTCAGTTCCAGGCTCTGCACGGGCACGCTATAGCCCGCGTTTTCCACGGCGGCCAGCAAGGCTGGCAGGCTGCCTCCCGGTGCTTCGACCCGGGCCTGTTCCGTGGCCAGGTTGACGCTCACCGCAGCGGCGCCGGCGACCTTGCCCAGGGCGCGTTCCACGCGTCCGGCGCAGCTGGCGCAGGTCATGCCGGCGATCGGCAGGTTGAAGGTGATTGAATCGGACATGGGGACCACTCCCTGTAGACGGTTGGCTACAGGATCAACCTTGCCACGCAGGCAAGGTCAAGGGGCATTGCGCGGGTGCTTCATTTTGTCCCAGGGACAAAATGCACCGGCCCGGCGTCGAAGGACGCCGGGCAACCGGTCAGTAGCCCAGGGAGGCGGGCTTGAGATACATGCCGGAGGGACTGGTGGCGATGCGGTACTTGAGCACTTCGCCAGCCCTGAGGCTGACCTCCTGGGCGTTGGGGGCCAGCATGCCGGCGTTGCAGCCTGGCGCCTGGCCCGGTAGCAGCTTCAGGCTCAGCGCCACCTTGCCTGCGGGCAGGTTGAAGGACGTACTCTGTTCCTGGAACAGCCGGCCGGCCAGCTGGTCCTGGATGTACAGGCCGATTTCACAGGAGGTGGCGACTTCCAGCCGCTCCCTGGAAATGATCAGTACGCCGTAATCCTCGCCGGCGGCCAGGGCCGGTGGCACTGCCGCGAACAGGCCCAGCAGGCCGACGAGGCTGAAAGTTGACCAGCGCATGGCTGAATCTCCCGCTTTGATGACATAAGGAGTGAAGCTTGGCCGAGCGCGGCGTCGATTTCCAGCCCGGCAGGTTGCGCTGGAACTTGACCTTGCCATGGTGGCAAGGACAAGACTCTGCCCAACTTCAACACAGGAGAAGCGCAATGCAAGTATTCAACGTTCAAGGCATGTCCTGCGGCCACTGCGTGCGAGCCATCACCCAGGCCTTGCAGAGCAAGGATCCGGCAGCCACCGTGCGGGTGGACCTGGCGGCCAAGGAAGTGGGGGTCGAGAGCCGGCTGTCCAACGATGAAGTGATCAGCCTGATCAGCGAAGAAGGCTATGCGGTGCAGGTCGCCTGATCGATCTGATCGTTAGCGACCTATCGGAATGTTCAAGGCGTCCAAGCACGGATAAACTATCGGGCCGCTGACCCGACGCTCGTTTGGATGCCATGAACCTACGCATTATCTTGATTCTCGGCGCCCTGAGCGCATTCGGCCCCTTGGCCATCGACTTCTACCTGCCAGCCTTCCCGGCGATGGCCCAGGCTTTCGCCACCGATGAAAAGCACGTCCAGCTGACCCTGGCCTCTTACTTCCTGGGGTTGTCCATCGGGCAACTGCTCTATGGGCCATTGGCCGATCGCTTCGGCCGCCGACCGCCGCTGCTGGCCGGGGTTGGATTGTTCACCTTGGCGTCGGTGGCGTGCGCTTATGCGCCGAGTCTGGAGTGGCTGATCGGTGCGCGCTTCGTCCAGGCCCTGGGCGGTTGCGCCGGGATGGTGATCTCCCGTGCGGTGGTCAGCGATAAATGCGATGCGGTGGGTTCGGCCAAGGTGTTCTCGCAACTGATGCTGGTGATGGGCCTGGCGCCGATCCTGGCACCCATGCTCGGTGGCCTGCTGGTCAATCTGCATGGCTGGCAGTCGATCTTCATCATGCTCACGCTGTTCAGTGCCCTGTCCGGGCTGGCGGTGGCCCTGGGCTTGCCGGAAAGCATGCCGGCCGAGCAAGCGCGCCTGCCGTTGTCCGGGGCGCTGTACCAGTACGGCTTGTTGCTCAAGGACCGGGTGTACCTGGGGCATGCGCTGACCGGCGGGATCGCCATTGCCGGGATGTTCTCCTATATCGCCGGCTCGCCCTTCGTTCTCATCAAGCTTTATGGGGTGCCAGCGGAGCATTTCGGCTGGTTCTTCGGGATCAACGCCGGCGGTTTCATCCTGGTGGCCCAGGTCAACGCGCGGCTGCTGGCCAAGCGCGGACCGGCCTTCCTGCTGGCCCGTACCGTGTGGATCTACTTGGCTGCGGGGCTGACCCTGCTGGGCATCAGTACCTTGCATACCGCGGCGCTGTGGCCGCTGCTGGTACCGCTGTTCGTATGCATCGCCAGCCTGGGATGCATCATCCCCAACGCCGCGGCCTGCGCCATGAATGGCCAGGGCGCACGGGCTGGCAGCGCCTCGGCGCTGCTGGGGTGCCTGCAGTTCAGTGTGGCCGCGGGCGCGGCCTACCTGGTGGGCGTGCTGCACGACGGCAGCGCCACGCCCATGGCGATGGTCATCTGCCTGTGCGGCGTGCTGGCGGTGAGCATGGCGGTCATGACCCGGCGCTTGCAGAACGCCCGGGCCCTGCAGGCCGCCCGCTGAGTCAACCGGCGGCGCGTTGTGGCTGGGGAATCGTATGCGGGGCTTGCAGCCGGCCCTGCAGGGTCTGGGTGAAGGCCCGGGCCTCGGCCTCGCTGCGGAATGTCACGGCGTGCTGGTCCAGGCGTACTTGCCATTGGGAGCCTTGAGGGGTTGCCAATTCTTTTATCAGGATCTTCATTGCTGACCTCCTAACGGTAAAAGACTGCACTGCAAGGGAGCCCCAGTGTAGACCTGAACAAGGTCAAAACCATGACCGGAATCAACTCTCTGACTGACGGCCGACACCACGCCGCTAGCGTGGTATTGGCCGCCTGGCGTTGCCTCAGAAACCTTCCAGGACGATCTTGCCCTTGGCCTTGCCGCTCTCCAGCAGGGCGTGGGCGCGACGCAGGTTGGCCGCGTCGATCCGGCCGAAGTGCTCGCCGACCGTGGTCTTGAGGGTGCCGGCGTCGATCAGCTCGGCGACCCGCGTCAGGATCACGTGTTGCTGTTGCATGTCGGGAGTCTCGAACAGCGAGCGGGTGTACATGAGTTCCCAGTGCAGCGACAGGCTCTTGCGCTTGAGCTTGGTCACGTCGAAGCTTTGCGGATCGTCGATCAGCCCCAGCTTGCCCTGGGGTGCCAGGGCTTCGACCAGTTGGTCCAGGTGAGTGTCGGTCTGGGTCAGGCTGGCCACGTGGGTCACCTGTTCAATACCGATGCGCTTGAGTTCGGCGCTCAGTGGCTGGCTGTGATCCACCACCGCATGGGCGCCCAGCTCGCGCACCCAGGCCTGGGTCTGCTCGCGGGAGGCGGTGCCGATCACCATGAGCCCGGTCAGTTGCCGCGCCAGTTGGGTGAGGATCGAACCGACACCGCCGGCGGCGCCGACGATCAACAGGCTTTGGCCTTTGTCAGCTGGCTCTTGGCTGACCTGCAAGCGATCGAACAGCAGTTCCCAGGCGGTGATCGCCGTCAGCGGCAGGGCGGCGGCTTCGGCAAAGCCCAGGCTCTTGGGCATGTGGCCGACGATGCGTTCATCCACCACGTGCCGTTCGCTGTTGGCCCCGGCGCGGGCGATGGAGCCGGCGTAGAACACCTGGTCGCCAGCCTTGAACAGGCTGACCTCGCTGCCCACGGCCTTGACCACCCCGGCCACGTCCCAACCCAGGACCTTGGCCGCCCCGTCTTCGGGCTGGACGTTGCGGCGTACCTTGGTGTCCACCGGGTTGACCGAGATGGCCTTGACCTCCACCAGCAGGTCGCGAGGGCCGGGAGTCGGTTCCGGCAGTTCGATGTCTTGCAGGGCGCGTGGATCGTCGATCGGCAGCGATTGGTAGTAGGCGATGGCTTTCATGATGGGTTCCTTTAAGAAGATTGAAGAGGGTCAGGCGATCAGTTGCAGGCGCTTGAGCCCGAAGTGTTCGAGGGCATCGCGGGTGCGCTCCAGGAAGGCCTGGAAGTGTGCGGTGTCGTTGTGCAGGTCCAGGGCCGCCTGGTTATCCCAGCGCTCCAGGACGTAGAAGGTGCCCGGCTGCTCGGCATCCTGGTGCAGTTGGTAATACTGGCAGCCGGCCTCTGCGCGGCTGGGTGCCACCAGGGCACTGAGTTCGCGTTGCAGCACGTGTTGCTGGCCTGGCCGAGCGACCAGGGTGGCAATGGCGGTGAAGGGTTCGGACATCGGGGTATTCCTCGGTGGACCTGGACGATGGAGAGATGATTGGCTATTTCTCCACCGGGTAAAACCGGCTAAAAGAGCAGTATCTTTCAATGTTTTTTTGATAATCCGAGGCTGGCCGTGTTGCGATTCGATGACTTGCAGTTGTTCGTGCGTGCCGCTGACCTGGGTAGCCTGTCGGCGGCGGCCCGGGTCATGGACCTTTCGCCGGCGGTGGCCAGCGCCGCCCTCAAGCGCATCGAGCACCACCTCGGCGCACGCCTGCTGGCTCGCTCCACCCGCAGCCTGCGCCTGACCGCCGAGGGCGAGGGGTTTCTCGAATACGCCCGCGCCGCCTTGGGCAACCTGGATGAAGGTCGGCGCCTGCTGGCCAGCGGGCAGGACCAGGTCAGCGGTGTGTTGCAGCTTTCCGCTCCCTCGGATTTCGGGCGCAACCTGCTGCTGCCCTGGCTCGACGAGTTCCAGCGCGAGCATCCCAAGCTCAGCGTGCGCCTGTTGCTGGGGGACAGGATCGCCGACCTGTTCCGCCAGCCGGTGGACATCGCCCTGCGCTACGGTGAACCGGAGGATTCCAGCCTGGTGGCCCTGCCGGTGGCCCCGGAAAACCGCCGGGTACTGTGCGCCGCTCCCGGCTACCTGGCGCGCCATGGCGAGCCGCGCCAACTGGAGCAACTGGCCCAGCACAACTGCCTGTTGTACATGCTCGACAGCCGGGCCCACGATCTCTGGAGCTTTCATGACGGCAAGCGCGAGGTGAGTCTCAGCGTCAGTGGCGACCGCCTGAGCGACGATGCCGATGTGGTCCGGCGCTGGGCCCTGGCCGGGGCCGGGATCGTCTACAAGTCCTGGCTGGATGTGGCCGCCGATGTGCTGGAGGGGCGCCTGCAGGTGCTGCTGCCGGAGCTGACCTGCGAGCGGGCGTCGCTGAACCTGCTCTGCACCCACCGGGCGCACCTGAGCAAACCGGTGAAGCTGTTGCGCGATCTGTTGCAAAGACGCTGTGCCGAGATCAGCGCTCACCGCCCGACATGAGCTTCCTGTGGCGTAGCCCCGCCACGACATAGCACTCCCAGGACAGGCCCCGCGTCGACCGGCCTGCTGGCGTTGCGACCCTGGGCGTCGCTGGTGGACGTGGACAGGTCGCCCTCGGCAATCAGCCCCGGTCTCGATCCCGCACACTTCGTTGCTCAAGCATTCGAGCGGGGGGGCGGGGCATGGGCATAGAGAGGTACAGCGCTGCGGAGCGTCTGGAGCGGCTACCCATCAGCGGCTATCACCGGCTGATCTTCATCATCATCGCCTTGGCGTTCTTCTTCGACTCCATGGACCTGGCGATGATGACCTTCCTCCTGGGCTCGATCAAAGCCGAGTTCGGCTTGAGCTCGGCCCAGGCCGGCCTGCTGGCCAGCTCGAGCTTCTTCGGCATGGTGCTGGGGGCATCGTTATCGGGAATGCTCGCCGACCGTTTCGGTCGCAAGCCGGTGTTCCAGTGGAGCATCGTGCTCTGGGGCGTGGCCAGCTACCTGTGCTCCACGGCCCAGGATGTGAATAGCCTGACCCTGTTCCGGGTGCTGCTGGGAATCGGCATGGGCATGGAGTTTCCCATCGCCCAGTCGATGCTCTCGGAGATGATCCCGGCGCAACGACGCGGGCGCTACATCGCCTTGATGGATGGTTTCTGGCCCCTGGGTTTCGTCGCCGCCGGGGTGCTGTCGTACTTTCTCCTGCCGTTGATCGGCTGGCGCGACATCTTCCTGGTATTGGCGATCCCGGCGCTGTTCGTGCTGGCGATCCGCTTCTTCATTCCCGAGTCGCCGCGCTGGCTGGAGCAGGCCGGGCGCCATGCCGATGCCGACCGGGTGCTGCAAGGCATCGAGGACAAGGTGCGGGCATCGCTAGGCACCCGCCAGCTGCCCGAGCCCGTGCGCCTGCCGCGCATGGACAGCGCGCCTGGGCAGTTTTTCTCTGCGTTGCGCCAGATCTGGTCGCCGCAGTATCGCCAGCGCACGGTGATGATCTGGAGCCTGTGGTTCTTCGCCCTGCTGGGGTTCTATGGCCTGACCTCCTGGCTCAGCGCGTTGCTCCAGCAGTCCGGTTTCGCGGTGACCCAGTCGGTGTACTACACGGTGCTGATTTCCCTGGGCGGGATCCCGGGGTTCCTCATGGCCGCCTGGCTCGTGGAGCGCTGGGGACGCAAGCCGGTGTGCATCGTCACCTTGCTCGGTGGCGGGATCATGGCCTTCTTCTACGGGCAGAGCGCGGTGTTCGGCGGCAATGCGAGCCTGTTGATCGGCACCGGGTTGCTGATGCAGTTCTTCCTGTTCGGCATGTGGGCGGTGCTCTACACCTATACCCCGGAGCTGTATCCGACCTCGGCCCGGGCCACGGGCTCGGGGTTTGCTTCGGCGGTTGGCCGCATCGGTTCGTTGCTGGGGCCCTTGGTGACGGGGCTGGTATTGCCGGTCGCCGGGCAGGGGGGCGTGTTCGCCCTGGGGGCGGCGTGCTTCGTGGTCGCGGCGGCGGTGGTCTGGCGCTTCGGGATGGAGACCCGGGGCCGGACCCTGGAGGAATTGAGCGAGGTGTAGAGGGGGCGTTGCGTAGCCCCAGGCGCCCTTGCAAGAGGGCGCCTGGGGAAGGTGCTGCCTGTGGCAGCGGCTACGGCAGGCTGGCCTTACGGCTTGACCAGGCGGGCGTCCAGGCTGTTCTGGGCCAGGCGCTGGGCTTGTTCCCGGGTCATGCCCAGGTCGGTGTACAAGGCATGGAAGTTCTCGGTGACGTAGCCGCCGAAGTAGGCCGGGTCATCGGAGTTGACCGTCACCTTCACGCCGCGCTCGAGCATTTCCAGGATGTTGTGCTGGGACATGTGATCGAACACGCAGAGCTTGGTGTTGGACAGCGGGCAGACGGTCAGCGGAATCTGTTCGTCGATGATCCGCTGCATCAGCCGCTCGTCCTCGAAGGCCCGGACGCCATGGTCGATGCGCTGGATCTTGAGCAGATCCAGGGCTTCCCAGATGTACTCCGGCGGACCTTCTTCGCCAGCGTGGGCCACGGTCAGGAAACCCTCGGCGCGGGCCCGGTCGAACACCCGCTGGAACTTGCTCGGCGGATGCCCCATCTCGGAGCTGTCCAGGCCCACGGCGACGAAGGCTTCGCGAAACGGCAGGGCCTGGTCGAGGGTCTTCTGCGCTTCTTCTTCGCTCAGGTGGCGCAGGAAGCTGAGGATCAGGCCACTGGTGATGCCCAGTTGCTGCTCGCCATCCTTCAGGGCGCTGGCGATGCCGTTGAGCACCACTTCGAAAGGCACGCCACGGTCGGTGTGGGTCTGCGGGTCGAAGAAGGGTTCGGTGTGGATCACGTTCTGTTCTTTGCAGCGCAGCAGGTAGGCCCAGGTCAGGTCGTAGAAGTCCTGGGAGGTGCGCAGCACGTCGGCGCCCTGGTAGTACAGGTCGAGGAACTCTTGCAGGTTGTTGAAGGCGTAGGCCTTGCGCAGGGTCTCGACGTCGCTCCAGGGCAGGGCGATCTTGTTGCGCTCGGCCAGGGCGAACAGCAGCTCGGGCTCCAGGGAACCTTCCAGGTGCAGGTGCAGTTCAGCCTTGGGCAAGGCGTTCAGCCAGTCATACATGGTGTTGTCTCATCAGGTGCGGGGGGTGCGAGGAGGGGCGACACCTGGGCTTCCCCTTCTCTGGGGGCTGGCCGACGGTTGCGCTCCTCGCCGGTTTTCACCGGGTCCGAAAAAGCCGCCATTCTACAGCGGGCGCGACGAATGTCCGGTAAAACCTGACCGAGGGGGCGTGCGGCCAGGCCCCTGGAAGTCGATTCTTCTAAGATGTAACGAAACATTAGTGACTCGATGCAGTCTCCAGGTCATCTCCTGTGTCCGTTTTTCCATTCCGTCAAAGGACTGCAATGCTCACTTCCCTCAAGCAAGAAAAGCTCCTGCTGCTTGCGCTACTGGCTGCCTTGGCCGCCTATCCCCTGGAACACCTCTTGCTCAACAACGGCCAGGGCATCGCCCTGCTCGCCGGGCTGGTGCTCATCGGCTTCATCGTGGTGGCTTCGATGCGGGTGGCCCATCACGCCGAGCTGTTGGCGGAAAAGGTTGGCGACCCCTACGGCACCATGATCCTGACCCTGGCTGCGGTGCTGGTGGAGGTGGTGATCCTGGCGATCATGATGAGCAACGAGGCTTCGCCGACCCTGGTGCGCGACACCATCTATTCGGCGGTGATGCTGGATATCAACGGCATCCTTGGCCTGGCCGCGCTGATGGGCGGCATCAAGCATGGCGAGCAACCCTACAACGACGATTCGGCGCGGACCTACAGCGTGATGATCCTCACCGCCATGGGCGTGTCGATGGTAGTGCCGGAGTTCATTCCCGAAAGCGACTGGAAGGTCTACTCGGCCTTCACCATCGGCGCGATGGTGGTGCTCTACACCCTGTTCCTGCGCATGCAGGTCGGGCCACACAGTTACTTCTTCAGCTACAGCTATCCGGAAAAACGCCGCCATAAAGAGGCTCAGGAACAGCCCGCTACCGTCAACCTGGCCTGGAGCATCGGGATCCTGGTGTTCGGCGTGGTGGTGATCGGCGCCCTGGCCGAGGTGATGTCCAAGACCCTGGACCTGGGCCTGGAAGGCACCGGCGCACCACCGGTGATCACGGCGATCCTGGTGGCAGCGATTTCCGCTGCACCGGAGATCCTCACCGCATTGCGCGCAGCCCTGGCCAACCGCATGCAGTCGGTGGTCAACGTGGCCCTGGGGGCGTCCTTGTCGACGGTGATCCTGACGGTGCCGGTGATGGAGGCCATGGCCCTGTACACCGGCCAACCGTTCCAGATGGCCATGACGCCGGTGCAGACGGTGATGGTGTTCATCACCTTGATCGTCAGCGCGATCAACCTCAACGATGGCGAAACCAACGCCATCGAAGGCATGACTCACTTCGTGCTGTTCGCCACCTTCATCATGCTCTCGCTGCTCGGGCTTTAAAGCGGCTGTGCCGACTGGATGGCGCAGCGAAAGCTGACACCGGGGGCATTCCAGGCCGCGAGTGCTCCCCAACGCCAACGACGCACGGTGCTGGCCGAAGGCGAGAAGGTCGGGTCGTTGGCAGACACGTTGTTCGCTCCACGTTGCGCCCGATAAATGCCGGTTTGCGGCCCCTGCGGGTTCTCCACGGGAGACTCGCGATAGTAGTGTTTATCGTACCAATCGTTGACCCATTCGCTGGCATTGCCGGTGAGGTTGTAGAGGCCCAGGGGGTTGGGCACGAACCGGTCCACGGCGAAGGTCTGGTTGTCGTCGGGCGCCGGAAAGTTGCGGCCGTAGTCCAGGTTGCCGTTGTCGGTGGCGAACATCACCGGCTGGCCACGGTTGCGCGCCGCATATTCCCATTGGGCCTCGGTCGGAAGATCGACCGGATAACCACTGAGCTCTGCCAGCCAGCCGCAATAATCCTTGGCTTCTTGCCAGTCTCGAGACGCCGGGGCGGGCAGGTTCTCTTGGTAGAGGTGCTGCATTTCGGCGCGGTTACGCAGGGCCGCGTCGAATGGCGGCTTGCCTTGCGCGAGGAAGAACAGATCGAAATCGCCCAGGGTGGTTTGCAGCGAGGACAGGTAATAGCTGCTCAATTTGACGGGGTGGACGAAGTCGTCATCGACCTCGAGGCTGATCCGCTCCATTTTCGCCGGGTCCACGCCGCAGGGCCATTGGCACAAGGCATGTGGGTCGAAGCCACGGGGCCAACCGAAATCGCCCATCTGGAATTCGCCACCTTCAATCCGCACCATGTTGTCCAGCGAGCGGACGACCGTGCTCAGCACGGCAGCGCGGTTTTGCGCGGAGAGGTCTGGGTACTTGCGGTTGATGGTGGAAGCTATTTCGGCAACTTTTGCAGGTGGCAGTACTTTGCTGGCGGGACCTGCAACCTCCTGTTTACTACAGCCTGAAATCAGCAGCGCGACGCAAAGCGCCAGTCCGTGCTTGTGTCTCACGTAATGTCCCTATGACAGCTATTTTGAGGGCGCAAACTACCATGTTTCACCAGGCCGATCCGGCTTGGAACGCAGGCGAGGGATCTGCTCCCCCGCCGCAGGAGGAATGGGTCAGGTATTGGCGATCAGTTGCCGGGCCGCCTGGCTGTGATCGGCGATCAGGCCTTTGAGGTCCAGCCCTTCGACTTGGCCATCGAGTACCCGCCACTTACCGCCAATCATCACCCGGTCCGCGCGATCCGCACCGCACAACAGCAGTGCCGAAACCGGATCGTGGCTACCCGAGAAACGCAGCTCATCGAGCTTGAACAAGGCCAGGTCCGCCTGTTTGCCCACCGCCAGTTCACCGATGTCGGTGCGGCCCAGCAGGCTTGCCGAGCCCTGGGTCGCCCAGCCCAGTACACGCTCCGGGGTGATTTTCTCGGCGCCGTAGCGCAAGCGCTGGATGTACAGCGCCTGGCGCGCTTCGAGAATCATGTTCGAAGCGTCATTGGACGCCGAACCGTCCACGCCCAGTCCGAATAGCGCCCCTGCGTCGGTCAACTCGATACTGGGGCAGATGCCGGACGCCAGGCGCATGTTCGAACTCGGGCAATGGCAGATGCCGGTGCCGGCCTGCCCGAGGCGGGCGATTTCGTCCGGGTTGAAGTGAATGCCGTGGGCCAGCCAGGTGCGCGGGCCGAGCCAGCCGACGCTGTCCAGGTAGTCCACGGTGCGCAGGCCGAAGCGCTGCAGGCAGAAGTCTTCTTCGTCGAGGGTCTCGGCCAGGTGGGTGTGCAGGCGCACGTCCAGGGCCTCGGCCATTTCGGCGCTGGCGGCCATGATCTGCGGGGTCACCGAGAACGGCGAGCAGGGCGCCAGGGCGATCTGGATCTGCGCGCCGGGGCCACGCTCGTGGTACTGCTGAATCAGCCGTTGGCTGTCGTCGAGAATCACCTGGCCCTCCTGCACCGTCTGTTGTGGTGGCAGGCCGCCGTCCTTTTCGCCAAGGCTCATCGAACCGCGGGTGAGCATGGCGCGCATGCCCAGTTCACGCACGGCTTCGACTTGCACGTCGATGGCGTTTTCCAGGCCGTCGGGGAACAGGTAGTGATGGTCGGCGGCGGTGGTGCAGCCGGAGAGCAGCAGTTCGGCCAGCGCCACCTTGGTGGCCAGGGCGAGTTTTTCCGGGGTCAGGCGAGCCCAGACCGGATACAGGGTCTTGAGCCAGGGGAACAGCGGCTGGTTGACCACCGGGGCCCAGGCCCGGGTCAGGGTCTGGTAGAAGTGATGGTGAGTGTTGATCAGGCCCGGCAGCAGCACATGCTCACGGGCATCGAAGACTTCCTGGCAGGGGCTTGCGGGCTGTTGGCCGAGGCCGAGGATTTCGACGATCAGGCCGTCTTGCAGCACCAGGCCGCCGCGGGCGTCCAGGGCGTTGCCGGTGAAAATAGCCAGGGGGTTTTTTAACCAGGTACGGGTCGCAGGCATGGTGGCCGGCTCCTCTGAAAGTGGGTTCAGGTTAGCCAGCTCAGTGTTGCCCTGTCTGCTGATCCAGGGTCGCCGTGGGGCGAGTGGCGCAGTCTAGCGAAAGTTTTGCCGGGGGACAAAACCGCTGTCCGGGGCCCGATTCCAGAGCCTTTGCCGAAGGTGGCCGCAGGTTGTGGCGGCGGCCACCTGTTACGGGGTTACCAGGGAATGGTCTGGCCCTTGTAGTTGATGAAGTGGTGACCGCCCTTGCCGGTGTAGGCATTGACCTGGGCGATCAGGCCGCGAGTGCTGGTCAGCACGTCGATGTCGGCGCCTTCGCCGCCCATGTCGGTCTTGACCCAGCCCGGGTGCAGCGAGAGCACGGTCAATGGTTGTTCGAGCATGCTGACGAAGCTGTTGGTCATGGAGTTCAGGGCCGCCTTGCTGGCCTTGTACAGCGCCAGCTCGGGAGCGTCGGGCATGGTCACGCTGCCCAGTACCGAGCTCATGAACGCCAGGACCCCGGTATTGGGGCGGATCTGCCCGACGAAACGCTGGGCCAGGTTGATCGGCGCCACGGCGTTGGTGAAGAACAGCTGGCCGACCTCGGCCTGGGTGGCCTGGCCCGGCAGTTGGTTGTCCGGGCCCTTGACCCCGGCGTTGACGAACAGCAGGTCGAACACCTGGCCCTTGAGTTTCTGGCTCAGGGCGAGCACGGCGTGCTGGTCGTCCATGTCCAGTTGTTCGATCTGCACCTTGCCCAGAGCTTGCAGGGCCTCGGCCTTGTGCGGGTTGCGCACGGTGGCGGTGACCTGCCAGCCGTCTTCGAGCAGGCGCTGGACCAGGCCGAGGCCCAGGCCCCGGGAGGCGCCGATGATCAGTGCGGTTTTTGCCGTGGACATAGTGAGGCTCCTTGATGAGTGAAGATCACGGATTCAGTGGACAGGCTTGCCCGAGCCTTTGTTGCAGCTCGCGGCGCAAGAGGTCCAGTTCGTTGATGCGGGTTTCGATCAGCTCGAGCTTGTCTTGCAGCAATTGCGCAACGGCCTGGTCCGGCTTGGTACTGCGCCACAGGGCGCCGACGCTGCTGCTGATTTCCCCGAGGCTGAAGCCCAGGCGTTGTGCAGTCTTGATGTAGAGCACCAGCTGGACCATGTCGGGGGGATAGTCACGATAGCCGTTGGCGCTGCGCTTTGGGGCGATCAGCCCGCGCTGTTCATAGAAGCGCAGGGTATCGCGGCTGACGGCGCAGGCGCTGGCCAATTCTCCGATACGCATAAGGGGGGCTCGAAGGGGGTTGACCCTGGAGCATACTCCAGGCTTTAGCCTGCGCGCTCCTTTAATCCATGGAGCGATTGATGATGTGGACGAATGCGCAGTACCGAAAATTGGTCCGGGCCAGCGGCTGGTACGACCTGTTGATGACCATGGCCTTTGTGACGCCCTGGAGCTTCATGGCCTTGCATGGGCTGCTGGGGCAGTTGGCCCTGGCACTGGATCTGCCGGGGGACCTGCCGCCATTCGAGCCCATGCATATGCTGTTGGCCAACTTGATGGGATCGATCGTCTGCGTGTGGTCGCTGTTGCGGATTCGCGATCCACAACCGACATTCGGTCGTTATGACGCGCTGGGACGCTTCCTGTTCGCCACCTGGATGGCGTATGCCCTGGCCCAGGGGGGCACGCTGCTGATCGGTGTGTTCCTGTTCTTCGAGCTAGCCTGGGGCGTGGCCCAGTGGTTGCCGGTGCGCGCCGATAATCACGGCGACGGGTTTGCGCCGGTACCTTCGCCGCAGTGAACCTGGGGCTGGACAAAAAGTGAGCAGCAGCGCCCAGGCCCTGTGCAACCTGCGGTACACGCAGCGTTGCACGGGTTATCCACAGCTTGCTCCACAGTATTTGTGTGCAAGCTCGAAACTTGGGCATAAGCCTGGCCGGCTTATCTTCCAAGCGCGATAAACCGAGCTAACTGGCTGTTTTGTGGTGCAAAAAATTCGCGGCGGAAGCTTTTGGACGAAAAATGATCAATGTCGGCGAAGCCACGTTGCAAAAGGGCTACAGCGCTATTTGCTCAGGTTATCCACAGCCGGGTGCACAGTAGATGTGGGCAATTGCCATGACGCAGAGTGTTTATCAGGCCGTTGAAAAACTACCTGCGTTGCCATCGCTGCGTTAAAAACACTCTGGCGCGCCAGCCCGGTCAAAATGCTCATTTACCACTCGTAAACTGCGCTTCTTCGCCTGTTTTTGCCTTGCGCTGGCTGCCTCGCCTACGTTTTTCAATGGCCTGTTATGCACAGCCAAGGCCGGCAGTTTCAACGTTGCAGGAGGATGCGTCCGCGACTCAGGTCGGCCAATTGCCGTTGCAGGGTGTCGATCTGCTCTTCACCCAGGGCCAGTTGCAGCTCCACACCATTGGCGGTGAAGTCTTCCTGGACCAGCAATCCGCCCAGCTCGGCGACTCGCAGCTTGACCAGGGCCAGTTCGCTGAAGCTGCAAGCGCAGCGCAACGGCACCCGGTTGACCAGGGCGATGCGTTCGGCCCCCTGCAGGCATTTATTGGCGCCACCACCATAGGCCCGGGCCAGGCCGCCGGTGCCCAGCTGGATACCGCCGTACCAACGGATCACCAGGACCGCCACCTGGTCGCAGTCCTGGGCTTCGATGGCGGCCAGGATCGGTCGTCCGGCTGTGCCCCCGGGTTCGCCGTCGTCATTGCTGCGGTACTGGTCGGCCAGCTTCCAGGCCCAGCAGTTGTGCGAGGCGTCGGCGTCGCTGTAGGCCTGGATGAAGGCCTGGGCCTCGGCGGTGCTAGTGATGGGTGCGGCGAAGGTGATGAAGCGGCTTTTGCGAATCTCCTCGCGGTATTCGCAAAGGCCGGCCAGGGTAGAGGGCATGGGGTTCAGGCTTTTTCCACAGGTGACAGGCCGCAGCCCTTGAGAATGATGCGCAGCAGGTTGTTGGTAGCGGCTTCCATGTCTTGCTTGGTCAGGCGGCTGCGGCCGGTGACGCGGCAGATCTGGCTGGCGAAGTCGGCATAGTGCTGAGTGCTGCCCCACAGGAGGAAGATCAAGTGCATCGGATCTACCGGGTCCATCTTGCCGGCGTCGATCCAGGCCTGGAACACGCTGGCCCGGCCCTGGAACCAGGTGCGATAGTCCTGGCTGAAATATTCGCTGAGGCATTCACCGCCGCTGATGATCTCCATGGCGAAGATGCGCGAGGCTTGTGGCTGGCGCCGGGAAAACTCCATCTTGGCGCGGATGTAGCGGGTCAGTGCCTCGGCCGGGTCGTCCGCGGCGGTGAGGCTGTTGAAGGTGCTGTCCCACTGCTCGAGGATGTTGCTCAGCACCGCGACGTACAACCCCAGCTTGTTGGTGAAGTAATAGTGCAGGTTGGCCTTGGGCAGCCCGGCGTTCTGCGCGATGGTGTTCATGCTGGTGCCTTTGAAGCCATGGCGGGCGAACTCGTCTTCGGCGGCCTGGATGATGGCTTGCTCGTTCTTCTGGCGGATGCGGCTGGCCGGTTTGCCTGGGTGGGCAGCGCTGTGGGCAGGGACTTCAAGGTTCATGGAGGTTTCCGAGCGAGTCTGTGGGGGGCAGCCTGTGCGTTGATAGCCTACCCGGCTTGAACAGACAAGCCTTGGCGCGACAAAAGCCAGCGGCTCATCGGGTGGTCGCCAGGCTTTCCAGGAAACTTTCCAGGACCAGGTGCGGGCGCCGGCCCTTGCGGGTGACCGTCGACAGGTTCAGGTCGTAGAACCTGGACCTGGGCTTGAGTGCCCGCAGCCGGCCTTGCTGTACCCACAGGCTGGCGTAGTGATCCGGCAGGTAGCCGATATAGCGCCCGGTGAGGATCAGGAAGGCCATGCCCTCGCGGTCCGAGGCGCTGGCGGTGCAGTTCAGCGCCTGGTAGCGGGCCTGGATCTCGGCCGGCAGGCGGAAGGTTGGGGCAATGGCTTCCTGGTCGTTGAGACGCTGGTCGTCCAGCTGCTTGTCATCCACATAGAACAGCGGGTGGCCGACGGCGCAGTACAACAGCGAGCGTTCGTCGTACAAGGGTTGGTATTCCAGGCCGGACAGGGCGCTGGCCTGGGGCACCACGCCGACGTGCAGGCGACCGTCGAGTACCCCTTGCTCGACCTCGCTGGGGGCGATCATGCGGATCTGGATCTGCACGTCCGGGCCGCGTTCCTTCAGTTGCGCCAGGGCATGGGTGATGCGCATGTGGGGCAGGGTCACCAGGTTGTCGGTGAGGCCGATGATCAGCTCGCCGCGCAAATGGCGGTGCAAGCCGTTGACCTCGGTACGAAAGCTTTCCAGGGCGCTGAGCAGTTGCAGTGTCGACTGGTAGACCTCACGGCCTTCCTCGGTCAGGGAGAACCCGGCGCGCCCACGTTGGCACAGGCGCAGGCCGAGCCTTTGCTCCAGGTCGCTCATCTGCTGGCTGATGGCCGAGCGGCCGATGCCGAGGACCGTCTCGGCGGCGGAAAACCCGCCGCACTCCACCACGCTGCGGAAGATGCGCAAGAGGCGGATGTCGAAGTCGCTGACTTGCGCCAGTGGGTCGGCTCGATGAAGGCTCATAGTTTAGTGGGCGGCTGACTGAAGGTTATTAAAGTTGGATTTCATCGACTTTATAGCCGTGGCAACTTAGCCGCAACAACGCTGCATCATTCCTACGCCGCTTCATTGCCTTGCGAGGTTTTGCCATGAACATGCCGGAAAACGCCCACCAGTCTCTGGCCAGTCAGCTCAAGCTCGACGCCCACTGGATGCCCTATACCGCCAACCGCAACTTCCAGCGCGACCCGCGCCTGATCGTTGGCGCCGAGGGCAGTTGGCTGGTGGATGACAAGGGTCGCAAGGTCTATGACTCGCTGTCCGGCCTGTGGACCTGTGGCGCCGGCCACTCACGCAAGGAAATTCAGGAAGCGGTGAGCAAGCAGTTGGGCACCCTGGATTACTCGCCGGGTTTCCAGTACGGCCACCCGCTGTCGTTCCAGCTGGCGGAGAGAATCACCGCCCTGACCCCGGGCAACCTGAACCATGTGTTCTTCACCGATTCCGGCTCCGAGTGTGCTGATACCGCGGTGAAGATGGTGCGGGCCTACTGGCGCCTGAAAGGCCAGCCGACCAAGACCAAGATGATCGGCCGGGCCCGTGGTTATCATGGCGTGAACATCGCCGGCACCAGCCTGGGCGGGGTCAATGGCAACCGTAAGTTGTTCGGCCAGGCGATGATGGATGTCGATCACCTGCCGCATACCTTGCTGGCCAGCAACGCATTCTCCCGGGGCATGCCGGAGCAGGGCGGTATCGCCCTGGCCGAAGAGTTGCTGAAGTTGATCGAGTTGCATGACGCTTCCAACATCGCCGCGGTGTTCGTCGAGCCGTTGGCCGGCTCCGCTGGGGTACTGGTGCCGCCACAGGGCTACCTCAAGCGCCTGCGGGAAATCTGCGACCAGCACAGCATCCTGCTGGTGTTCGACGAAGTGATTACTGGCTTTGGGCGTACTGGCGCGATGTTCGGCGCCGACAGCTTCGGTGTGACGCCGGACCTGATGTGCGTGGCCAAGCAGGTCACCAACGGCGCGATCCCCATGGGCGCGGTAATCGCCAGTTCCGAGATCTACCAGACCTTCATGAATCAGGCGACTCCCGAGTACGCGGTGGAATTCCCCCACGGCTACACCTATTCGGCGCACCCGGTGGCCTGTGCAGCCGGCCTGGCGGCCTTGGACCTGCTGCAAAAGGAAAACCTGGTGCAGAGCGTGGCCGAGGTCGCGCCGCACTTCGAGAAAGCCTTGCACGGTATCAAGGGGGCGAAGAACGTGATCGACATCCGTAACTTCGGCCTGGCGGGGGCGATCCAGATCGCGCCTCGCGATGGCGATGCGATCGTGCGTCCATTCGAGGCCGGCATGGCCCTGTGGAAAGCCGGGTTCTATGTGCGCTTCGGCGGCGACACCCTGCAGTTCGGCCCAACCTTCAACAGCAAGCCGCAGGATCTCGACCGTCTGTTCGACGCAGTTGGCGAAGTGCTGAACAAGCTCGACTGATCCGATCCTTCTTATATAGCAGCAGGTGCGAAGTGGTTCGCGCCTGTGCCTTTCCTCTTTCCAGGAGTTTGCGCATGAGCCTGATTTCCCACCTGATCCATGGTGAGTTGGTAAGTGATAGCGGTCGCAGCAGCGATGTCTTCAACCCGTCCACTGGCCAGGCGATCCATAAAGTACCGTTGGCCAGTCGCGAGACCATCCAGCAGGCCATCGATTCCGCCAAGTCGGCATTCCCGGCCTGGCGCAATACACCGGCGGCCAAGCGTGCCCAGGTGATGTTCCGCTTCAAGCAATTGCTGGAGCAGAACGAAGCGCGTATCGCCCAGCTGATCAGCGAAGAACATGGCAAGACCCTGGAGGATGCCGTTGGCGAGTTGAAGCGTGGCATCGAGAACGTCGAGTACGCCTGCGCAGCGCCGGAAATCCTCAAGGGCGAGTTCAGTCGTAACGTCGGGCCAAACATCGATGCTTGGTCCGACTTCCAGCCGCTGGGGGTCGTGGCGGGTATCACGCCATTCAACTTCCCGGCCATGGTGCCGTTGTGGATGTACCCGCTGGCGATTGCCTGTGGCAACTGCTTCATCCTCAAGCCTTCCGAGCGTGATCCCAGCTCCACGCTGTTGATCGCCCAACTGCTGCATGAGGCCGGGCTGCCCAAGGGCGTTCTGAACGTGGTGCATGGCGACAAGACCGCGGTGGATGCGCTGATCGAGGCTCCGGAGGTCAAGGCCTTGAGTTTTGTCGGCTCGACGCCGATTGCCGAATACATCTATGCCGAGGGCACCAAGCGCGGCAAGCGCGTCCAGGCGCTGGGTGGGGCGAAGAACCACGCGGTGCTGATGCCGGATGCCGACCTGGATAATGCCGTCAGTGCGCTGATGGGCGCGGCTTATGGTTCCTGCGGCGAGCGTTGCATGGCGATTTCGGTTGCGGTGTGTGTGGGAGACCAGGTGGCTGATGCCCTGGTGGCCAAGCTGGTGCCGCAGATCAAGGCGCTGAAGATCGGTGCCGGTACTTCCTGCGGCCTGGACATGGGGCCACTGGTCACCGCCCAGGCAAAGGACAAGGTCAGCGGTTATGTGGAAGACGGCGTGGCTGCCGGCGCACAGCTGGTGGTGGATGGCCGTGGCTTAAGCGTGGCGGGTCACGAGGAGGGCTTCTTCCTGGGTGGCTGCCTGTTCGATCGAGTGACTTCGCAGATGCGTATCTATAAAGAAGAGATCTTCGGGCCGGTGTTGTGCATCGTGCGGGTCAACAGCCTGGAAGAGGCCATGCAACTGATCAACGATCATGAGTATGGCAATGGCACCTGCATCTTTACCCGGGATGGTGAGGCTGCGCGCTTGTTCTGCGACGAGATCGAAGTGGGCATGGTGGGGGTCAACGTACCGCTGCCGGTGCCAGTGGCCTACCACAGCTTTGGTGGCTGGAAGCGTTCGCTGTTCGGCGACTTGCATGCCTATGGTCCCGATGGTGTGCGTTTCTACACTCGCCGCAAGGCCATTACCCAGCGCTGGCCGCAACGGGCCAGCCATGAGGCTTCGCAATTCGCTTTCCCTAGCCTTTAAGCAAGACGCTGTTCAAGGCCGGCCCGAGAGGGCCGGCCTTGGCATTTATGGGCTTTTTTGACCGATGTGACAGATTTATGAAAATAAGTGTTGACGGCAGATTCTACAGGTCTATAATTCGCCCCACTTCCGGCGCAGTCGAAACGGAAAACTCCTTGAAATTCAACGAGTTACGAAGATTTCGGCAGCGGTCACGCTTCAGTTCATCGAAGTCCGAAAGGAGCTGATAAGGCAGCGAAAGTAGCCTTGTTAGCGTTTCGATCCTCTCGATCGAAAGCGGTTAAAAAGAGGTGTTGACAGCAGCGTGTAACGCTGTAGAATTCGCCTCCCGCTAACGAGAGATCGAAAGCGCAAGTGGTTGAAGTTACAAAGGAAACTTTGAAAACTTCTTAAAAAAATCACTTGACAGCAAATGAGGCTGCTGTAGAATGCGCGCCTCGGTTGAGACGAAAGATCTTAACCAACCGCTCTTTAACAACTGAATCAAGCAATTCGTGTGGGTGCTTGTGTAGTCAGACTGATAGTCAAAAAGATTATCAGCATCACGAGTGACCATGCGAGAAATCACATAGTCATTTGAGATTGCTGAGCCAAGTTTAGGGTTTCTTAAAAACCCAAGCAGTATTGAACTGAAGAGTTTGATCATGGCTCAGATTGAACGCTGGCGGCAGGCCTAACACATGCAAGTCGAGCGGATGAAGTGAGCTTGCTCACGGATTTAGCGGCGGACGGGTGAGTAATGCCTAGGAATCTGCCTGGTAGTGGGGGATAACGTTTCGAAAGGGACGCTAATACCGCATACGTCCTACGGGAGAAAGCAGGGGACCTTCGGGCCTTGCGCTATCAGATGAGCCTAGGTCGGATTAGCTAGTTGGTGAGGTAATGGCTCACCAAGGCGACGATCCGTAACTGGTCTGAGAGGATGATCAGTCACACTGGAACTGAGACACGGTCCAGACTCCTACGGGAGGCAGCAGTGGGGAATATTGGACAATGGGCGAAAGCCTGATCCAGCCATGCCGCGTGTGTGAAGAAGGTCTTCGGATTGTAAAGCACTTTAAGTTGGGAGGAAGGGCAGTAAGCTAATATCTTGCTGTTTTGACGTTACCGACAGAATAAGCACCGGCTAACTCTGTGCCAGCAGCCGCGGTAATACAGAGGGTGCAAGCGTTAATCGGAATTACTGGGCGTAAAGCGCGCGTAGGTGGTTTGTTAAGTTGGATGTGAAAGCCCCGGGCTCAACCTGGGAACTGCATCCAAAACTGGCAAGCTAGAGTATGGTAGAGGGTGGTGGAATTTCCTGTGTAGCGGTGAAATGCGTAGATATAGGAAGGAACACCAGTGGCGAAGGCGACCACCTGGACTGATACTGACACTGAGGTGCGAAAGCGTGGGGAGCAAACAGGATTAGATACCCTGGTAGTCCACGCCGTAAACGATGTCAACTAGCCGTTGGGGTCCTTGAGACTTTAGTGGCGCAGCTAACGCATTAAGTTGACCGCCTGGGGAGTACGGCCGCAAGGTTAAAACTCAAATGAATTGACGGGGGCCCGCACAAGCGGTGGAGCATGTGGTTTAATTCGAAGCAACGCGAAGAACCTTACCAGGCCTTGACATGCAGAGAACTTTCCAGAGATGGATTGGTGCCTTCGGGAACTCTGACACAGGTGCTGCATGGCTGTCGTCAGCTCGTGTCGTGAGATGTTGGGTTAAGTCCCGTAACGAGCGCAACCCTTGTCCTTAGTTACCAGCACGTTATGGTGGGCACTCTAAGGAGACTGCCGGTGACAAACCGGAGGAAGGTGGGGATGACGTCAAGTCATCATGGCCCTTACGGCCTGGGCTACACACGTGCTACAATGGTCGGTACAGAGGGTTGCCAAGCCGCGAGGTGGAGCTAATCCCACAAAACCGATCGTAGTCCGGATCGCAGTCTGCAACTCGACTGCGTGAAGTCGGAATCGCTAGTAATCGCGAATCAGAATGTCGCGGTGAATACGTTCCCGGGCCTTGTACACACCGCCCGTCACACCATGGGAGTGGGTTGCACCAGAAGTAGCTAGTCTAACCTTCGGGAGGACGGTTACCACGGTGTGATTCATGACTGGGGTGAAGTCGTAACAAGGTAGCCGTAGGGGAACCTGCGGCTGGATCACCTCCTTAATCGACGACATCAGCTGCTTCATAAGCTCCCACACGAATTGCTTGATTCATTGAAGAAGACGATAGAAGCAGCTTTAAGCTCCAAGCTGATAGCTCCAAGCTAACAGTTACAAGCTCGAAATTGGGTCTGTAGCTCAGTTGGTTAGAGCGCACCCCTGATAAGGGTGAGGTCGGCAGTTCGAATCTGCCCAGACCCACCAATTTTGTTATGGGGCCATAGCTCAGCTGGGAGAGCGCCTGCCTTGCACGCAGGAGGTCAGCGGTTCGATCCCGCTTGGCTCCACCATAAACTGCTTCTGAAAGCTTAGAAATGAGCATTCAAATCGAATGTTGATTTCTAGTCTTTTGATTAGATCGTTCTTTAAAAATTTGGGTATGTGATAGAAAGATAGACTGAACACTACTTCACTGGTAGTGGATCAGGCTAAGGTAAAGTTTGTGAATTCAAACTTTCGGCGAATGTCGTCTTCACAGTATAACCAGATTGCTTGGGGTTATATGGTCAAGTGAAGAAGCGCATACGGTGGATGCCTTGGCAGTCAGAGGCGATGAAAGACGTGGTAGCCTGCGATAAGCTTCGGGGAGTCGGCAAACAGACTTTGATCCGGAGATCTCTGAATGGGGGAACCCAACCATCATAAGATGGTTATCTTGCACTGAATACATAGGTGCAAGAGGCGAACCAGGGGAACTGAAACATCTAAGTACCCTGAGGAAAAGAAATCAACCGAGATTCCCTTAGTAGTGGCGAGCGAACGGGGACTAGCCCTTAAGCTTCTTTGATTTTAGCGGAACGCTCTGGAAAGTGCGGCCATAGTGGGTGATAGCCCTGTACGCGAAAGGATCTTAGAAGTGAAATCGAGTAGGACGGGGCACGAGAAACCTTGTCTGAATATGGGGGGACCATCCTCCAAGGCTAAATACTACTGACTGACCGATAGTGAACTAGTACCGTGAGGGAAAGGCGAAAAGAACCCCGGAGAGGGGAGTGAAATAGATCCTGAAACCGTATGCGTACAAGCAGTGGGAGCAGACTTTGTTCTGTGACTGCGTACCTTTTGTATAATGGGTCAGCGACTTATATTCAGTGGCAAGCTTAACCGAATAGGGGAGGCGTAGCGAAAGCGAGTCTTAATAGGGCGTTTAGTCGCTGGGTATAGACCCGAAACCGGGCGATCTATCCATGGGCAGGTTGAAGGTTAGGTAACACTGACTGGAGGACCGAACCGACTACCGTTGAAAAGTTAGCGGATGACCTGTGGATCGGAGTGAAAGGCTAATCAAGCTCGGAGATAGCTGGTTCTCCTCGAAAGCTATTTAGGTAGCGCCTCATGTATCACTCTAGGGGGTAGAGCACTGTTTCGGCTAGGGGGTCATCCCGACTTACCAAACCGATGCAAACTCCGAATACCTAGAAGTGCCGAGCATGGGAGACACACGGCGGGTGCTAACGTCCGTCGTGAAAAGGGAAACAACCCAGACCGTCAGCTAAGGTCCCAAAGTTATGGTTAAGTGGGAAACGATGTGGGAAGGCTTAGACAGCTAGGAGGTTGGCTTAGAAGCAGCCATCCTTTAAAGAAAGCGTAATAGCTCACTAGTCGAGTCGGCCTGCGCGGAAGATGTAACGGGGCTCAAACCATACACCGAAGCTACGGGTATCACGTAAGTGATGCGGTAGAGGAGCGTTCTGTAAGCCTGTGAAGGTGAGTTGAGAAGCTTGCTGGAGGTATCAGAAGTGCGAATGCTGACATGAGTAACGACAATGCGAGTGAAAAACTCGCACGCCGAAAGACCAAGGTTTCCTGCGCAACGTTAATCGACGCAGGGTTAGTCGGTCCCTAAGGCGAGGCTGAAAAGCGTAGTCGATGGAAAACAGGTTAATATTCCTGTACTTCTGGTTATTGCGATGGAGGGACGGAGAAGGCTAGGCCAGCTTGGCGTTGGTTGTCCAAGTTTAAGGTGGTAGGCTGAAATCTTAGGAAAATCCGGGATTTCAAGGCCGAGAGCTGATGACGAGTTACCTTTTAGGTGACGAAGTGGTTGATGCCATGCTTCCAAGAAAAGCTTCTAAGCTTCAGATAACCAGGAACCGTACCCCAAACCGACACAGGTGGTTAGGTAGAGAATACCAAGGCGCTTGAGAGAACTCGGGTGAAGGAACTAGGCAAAATGGCACCGTAACTTCGGGAGAAGGTGCGCCGGTGAGGGTGAAGGACTTGCTCCGTAAGCCCATGCCGGTCGAAGATACCAGGCCGCTGCGACTGTTTATTAAAAACACAGCACTCTGCAAACACGAAAGTGGACGTATAGGGTGTGACGCCTGCCCGGTGCCGGAAGGTTAATTGATGGGGTTAGCGCAAGCGAAGCTCTTGATCGAAGCCCCGGTAAACGGCGGCCGTAACTATAACGGTCCTAAGGTAGCGAAATTCCTTGTCGGGTAAGTTCCGACCTGCACGAATGGCGTAACGATGGCGGCGCTGTCTCCACCCGAGACTCAGTGAAATTGAAATCGCTGTGAAGATGCAGTGTATCCGCGGCTAGACGGAAAGACCCCGTGAACCTTTACTATAGCTTTGCACTGGACTTTGAGCTTGCTTGTGTAGGATAGGTGGGAGGCTTTGAAGTGGGGACGCCAGTTCTCATGGAGCCATCCTTGAAATACCACCCTGGCAACCTTGAGGTTCTAACTCAGGTCCGTTATCCGGATCGAGGACAGTGTATGGTGGGTAGTTTGACTGGGGCGGTCTCCTCCTAAAGAGTAACGGAGGAGTACGAAGGTGCGCTCAGACCGGTCGGAAATCGGTCGCAGAGTATAAAGGCAAAAGCGCGCTTGACTGCGAGACAAACACGTCGAGCAGGTACGAAAGTAGGTCTTAGTGATCCGGTGGTTCTGTATGGAAGGGCCATCGCTCAACGGATAAAAGGTACTCCGGGGATAACAGGCTGATACCGCCCAAGAGTTCATATCGACGGCGGTGTTTGGCACCTCGATGTCGGCTCATCACATCCTGGGGCTGAAGCCGGTCCCAAGGGTATGGCTGTTCGCCATTTAAAGTGGTACGCGAGCTGGGTTTAGAACGTCGTGAGACAGTTCGGTCCCTATCTGCCGTGGACGTTTGAGATTTGAGAGGGGCTGCTCCTAGTACGAGAGGACCGGAGTGGACGAACCTCTGGTGTTCCGGTTGTCACGCCAGTGGCATTGCCGGGTAGCTATGTTCGGAAAAGATAACCGCTGAAAGCATCTAAGCGGGAAACTTGCCTCAAGATGAGATCTCACTGGGATCTTGAATCCCCTAAAGGGCCGTCGAAGACTACGACGTTGATAGGTTGGGTGTGTAAGCGCTGTGAGGCGTTGAGCTAACCAATACTAATTGCCCGTGAGGCTTGACCATATAACACCCAAGCAATTTGCGAACTCGATAGAGACCAGATTGCGGTGTGTGAAGATGACCAACCGAAAGTTTGACACACAAACCTATTACATACCCATTCGCTGGAACGTTGCCCAAACAACGGCTCAGCTACAGAATTTCTTGACGACCATAGAGCATTGGAACCACCTGATCCCATCCCGAACTCAGCAGTGAAACGATGCATCGCCGATGGTAGTGTGGGGTTTCCCCATGTGAGAGTAGGTCATCGTCAAGATTAAATTCCGAAACCCCAATTGCGAAAGCAGTTGGGGTTTTGTCTTTGCGCGGACGAAAAACCATAGCGGCCCACAGCTCTTTGATCGGCTCGGCTGCCAGCCTTCCGTGACAGTGCTAAGGTTCCGCCCTAGCTTTTTGCATTCTCCAAGGAAGCCCTTATGCCGGACGTCTCGTCCATCAACCCTGGTTTCATGGTGGTTCATGGCAATCGCCTGGACGAGTTGCGTAGCCTGGTGGTCAGCTGGATGCGGCGTTACCCACTGGCTCCCCTGGAAAATGAAATCGCCCTGGTCCAGAGCAACGGTATTGCCCAGTGGTTGAAGCTGGCCCTGGCCGAAGATCCAGAGGACGA
Source organism: Pseudomonas sp. CMR5c (assembly GCF_003850545.1). Taxonomy (NCBI): domain Bacteria; kingdom Pseudomonadati; phylum Pseudomonadota; class Gammaproteobacteria; order Pseudomonadales; family Pseudomonadaceae; genus Pseudomonas; species Pseudomonas sp. CMR5c. Next base: position 802,166 of record NZ_CP027705.1, read on the forward strand.
TGACTCCGGCGGTTGCGGCATCGCTGCTGCCATCGATGTGCAATTGCCCGGCAGCTTCATGTGGCAGCTGTATCGCCAGGTACTGGGACGCGACGAAATCCCGCCCAAGTCCCTGCTGGACAAGGCCCCGTTGACCTGGCGACTGATGCGGCTGCTACCGGAGCTGATCGACGAGCCCCATTTCGAGCCCCTGCAACGCTTCCTGACCCACGACAGCGACTTGCGCAAACGCTATCAGTTGGCCGAGCGCCTGGCCGACCTGTTCGACCAGTACCAGGTGTACCGCGCCGACTGGCTGGAAGACTGGGCCGCAGGTCGCCACCAACTGCGCAACGTCCGTGGCGAGCCCAAGCCCCTGACCCCGGCCAACTGCTGGCAGGCCGAGCTATGGCGAGCGCTGCTCCTGGATGTTGGCACCGAAGGCATGGCCCAGAGCCGTGCAGGCGTGCACCAGCGCTTCATCGAACGCATCAACCACCTGCACACCGCCCCCTCTGGCTTGCCGTCCCGGGTGATCGTCTTCGGCATCTCCTCATTACCGGCCCAAGTGCTGGAAGCCCTGGCCGGCCTGGCTCGCTTCAGCCAGGTGTTGCTCTGCGTGCACAACCCTTGCCGCCACCACTGGGCCGATATCGTTGCCGACAAGGACCTGTTGCGCCACCAGTACAAACGCCAGGCGCGCAAGGCCGGCATGCCTCAAGCCCTGGACCCGGAGACCCTGCACCAGCACGCCCACCCCTTGCTGGCCGCCTGGGGCAAGCAAGGCCGGGACTACATCAATCTGCTGGACAGCTACGACGATCCCAACAGTTATCGCGCGGCCTTTCGCGATGGACGGATCGACCTGTTCAGCGAGAGCCGCCCTGCCAGCATGCTCCAGCAGCTGCAGGACGACATCCTCGAGCTGCGCCCCCTCGGCGAAACACGCGAACTGTGGCCAGGGGTCGATCCACAACAGGACCAGTCGATCCGTTTCCACATTGCCCATAGCGCCCAGCGCGAGGTGGAGATCCTCCACGACCAGTTGCTGGCCCGCTTCAGCGCCGACCCCGATCTGCGCCCACGGGATGTGATCGTCATGGTCCCGGACATCGACAGCTACGCACCGCATATTCGGGCGGTGTTCGGCCAGCTGGAGCGTGATGACCGGCGCTTCATCCCCTTTACTCTCACCGACCAGGGCCAGCGTGGCCGCGATCCGCTGCTGATCGCCGTGGAACACCTGTTGAAGCTTCCGGACAGCCGCTTTCCGGTCAGCGAAATCCTCGACCTGCTGGACGTCCCGGCGCTGCGTGCACGTTTCGGCGTCGACGAAGCCGACTTGCCCACCCTGCATCGCTGGATCGAAGGCGCCGGCATCCGTTGGGGCATGAATGCCGAACAACGAGCCGAATTGGGCCTGCCCCAGGAGCTGGAGCAGAACAGCTGGCGTTTCGGTCTGCGGCGGATGCTGCTGGGTTATGCCGTCGGTCGTTCCGCGGCCTGTGGCGGAATCGAACCCTACGATGAAATCGGTGGCCTGGACGCAGCCCTCATCGGCCCGTTGGTGGCCCTGCTCGATGCCCTGCAACTGGCCTACGAGCAGCTCTGCCAGCCCGCCGCGCCGGAGCAGTGGGGCGAACGCCTGCACAATCTGCTGGAGCTGTTCTTCCTGGCCAGCACCGAACATGACGACTACCTGCTGGGCCAACTGGAAGACCTGCGTGAAACCTGGCTCGAAACCTGCGAAGCCGTGGGCCTGCAAGATGAGCTGCCGCTGACCGTGGTCCGCGAAGCCTGGCTGGCGGGCCTCGACCAGGGGCGCCTGTCCCAGCGCTTCCTCGCCGGTGCGGTGAATTTCTGCACCCTGATGCCGATGCGTGCCATTCCCTTCAGGCTGGTGTGCCTTTTGGGAATGAACGATGGCGACTATCCTCGGGCCCAGCCGCCGCTGGACTTCGACCTGATGGGCAGCGACTACCGTCCGGGCGATCGTTCGCGCCGCGAAGACGATCGCTACCTGCTGCTCGAGGCTCTGCTTTCGGCTCGTGACCAGCTCTATATCAGCTGGGTCGGCCGCAGTATCCGCGACAACAGCGAGCGCCCCGCGTCGGTACTGATCGGCCAATTGCGCGATCACCTGGCCAGTGGTTGGCACCTGGCGGACAACGGCCAATCGCTGTTGGAAGAACTGACCCAGGAGCATCCGTTGCAACCCTTCAGCGCTCGCTATTTCCACGACAGCGATCCGCTGTTCAGCTATGCCCGGGAGTGGCAGGTGCTGCACCAGGACCGCGAAGAGCAGGCTGTGGCCGAGTGCCTGGAGCCCTACGTGCAGGAAGAACCCCTGAGCCTGGCCCAGTTGCAGGATTTCCTGCGCCACCCGGTTCGGCATTTCTTCAGCCAGCGGCTCAAGGTGTTCTTCGAAGCGATGGAGGCCCCCCTGGCCGATGAAGAACCCTTCGTCCTCGATGCGCTGCAACGCTACAACCTCAGCGACAGCCTGCTTGCGGCCGCGCTGGCCGATGTCGAGCAACCGGAGCAGGCATTGCAGGACCAGGCCCAGCGTCTTCAGGCCAGCGGCCTGCTGCCCATGGCCGGTTTTGGCGAGTGCCTGCAGCGGGAGTTGATGGAGCCGCTGCCCGACCTGCTGCAACGCTATCGGCAGCTGTTGGCCCTGTGGCCAACGCCCCTGGCCAGCGCCTTGCCCATCAGCCTGGAAGTGCAGGGCGTACGGATCGAAGGCTGGCTCAGTGCCCTGTACCAGCGGGCCGACGGTGGCTTGCTGGCGGTGACCACCATCGCCAACGCCATCGGCTCCACCAAAACCCGCAAATGGCACCGGCTGATCAAGCCGTGGATCAACCACTTGCTGGCCTGTGCCAGCGATTACCGCCTGACCACCGCGCTGGTGGCCAGCGATGACAGCCTGTTGCTGGCTCCTTTGGAGTCGCAAGTGGCCCGGCAGATCCTCGAGGACTTGCTGCGCGCCTGGCAGGCGGGCATGCGCCAGCCATTGCCCGTGGCGATCAAGACCGCCTTCGCCTGGCTGGGCCAGGGCGATCCGGACAAGGCCGCGGCCGCCGCGCGCAAGACCTACGATGGCGATGGCCAGAACAGCCAGGGCGAACGTCGTGAAAGCCCGGCCCTGGCCCGGCAGTTCGCCGACTACAACGCATTGATTGCCGATGAAACCTTCAGCGCCTGGGCCGAAACCCTTTACCGCCCGCTGCTCGATGCACCCTGGCGCTCGGCCCTCGGCGAGGAGGCCGGCGCATGACTGTACAGACTCCCCTGGCCCTGGCTTTTCCCCTGCGTGGCAGCCAGCTGATCGAGGCCAGCGCCGGCACCGGCAAGACCTTCACCATTTCCGCACTCTACCTGCGCCTGGTGCTGGGCCATGGCGGCACGAGGACAGGCTTTGGTCGCGAGCTGCTGCCGCCGCAGATCCTGGTGGTGACCTTCACCGACGCCGCCACCAAGGAATTGCGTGAACGTATCCGCACCCGCCTGGCCGAGGCCGCCCGCTTCTTCCGCGATGAAACCCCGGCCCCGGACGGTCTGATCGAGCAACTGCGCCAAGAGTATTGCGCCGAGCAATGGGCGGCCTGCGCCAACCGCCTGGATATCGCTGCCCAATGGATGGATGAGGCTGCGGTTTCCACCATCCACAGTTGGTGCCAACGGATGTTGCGTGAGCACGCTTTCGACAGCGGCAGCCTGTTCACCCAGACCCTGGAGACCGACCACAGTGACCTGCTGGGCGAGGTCCTGCGCGACTACTGGCGGCTGTTCTGCTATCCGCTGCAAGGTGAGGCGCTGAACTGGGTGCGCAGCCATTGGGTGGGGCCGGCCGAACTGCTGCCCCGGGTCCGGGCGTTGTTCGGCAATGAGCGACGCGATCCACAGGACCAGACGCCCGGCGAGCTGATCGATGCCAGCCTGCAAGAGCGCCGCGCGGCCCTGGTGCAGATCAAGGCTCCCTGGCGCCAATGGGCCGAGGAATTGCGCGAGATCTGCCTGCAAGGGGTGGCGAGCAAGAGTGTCGATGGCCGCAAGATGCAGGCCCGCTATTTCGAGCCCTGGTTCGACAAGATCAGCGCCTGGGCCGAGGACGAGAGCCTCGAGCAACTGGATATCGGCACCGGTTTCAGCCGCCTGACGCCCGAAGGCATGGGCGAAGCCTGGAAGGGCGAGCCTCCCAGCCATCCCGGTCTCGATGCCATGGCCGGGCTCAAGGCCAGCCTCGAGGCCTTGCCCAGCCCGGATGCGGCGGTGCTGCAACACGCGGCGCAGTGGGTCGGGGCGCGGTTCGAGGAAGAGAAGCGCCGTCGCGCCGAGATGGGCTTCGACGACATGCTGTTGCGCCTCGATGGCGCCTTGCAGAATGACGATGGCGGGCGCCTGGCCAGCCTGATTCGCGAGCAATTCCCAGTGGCCCTGATCGACGAATTCCAGGACACCGACCCGGTGCAGTACCGGATCTTCGAGAGCATCTACCGCATCGAGGACAACGACCCGGCGACCGGGCTGTTCCTGATCGGCGACCCCAAGCAGGCGATCTATGCCTTTCGCGGCGCCGATATCTATACCTACCTGCGAGCGCGCCAGGCCACCGATGGCCGCTTGCATACCCTGGGCACCAACTTCCGCTCCAGCCAAGCTATGGTCGCTGCGGTCAACCATGTCTTCCTGCAAGCCGAGCAGCGCCCGCAAGGGCGCGGTGCCTTCCTGTTCCGCGAGAGCAATGGCAACAACCCGGTGCCGATCCTGCCCGTGGCGGCCCAGGATCGCCAAGAGCGTTTGCAGGTCGATGGGCAGCCGCTGCCGGCGTTGAATTTCTGGCTGCTGCCCTCGGAACAACCGGTATCCGGTGCTTTGTATCGCCAGCAACAGGCCGCGGCCTGTGCCAGTGCCATCGTCGGCTTGCTCAACGGTGGCCAGCAGGGCCGCAGCGGTTTCGTTCGCGATCAGCAAGGGTGCACGGGCCTGCTGCCCGCGGACATCGCCATCCTGGTGCGCGACGGCAAGGAGGCCCAGGCCATCCGTACCGAGCTGGCTGCCCGTGGCGTGCGCAGTGTCTACCTCTCGGACAAGGATTCGGTATTCGCCGCCCAGGAGGCCCGCGACCTGCTGGTGTGGCTCAAGGCCTGCGCCGAGCCGGATGTGGAGCGGCCGCTACGGGCGGCCCTGGCTTCGCTGACCCTTGACCTGCCGCTGCTGGAGCTGGAGCGCCTGAACCAGGATGAACTGGCCTGGGAAGCACGGGTCATGCAGTTCCGTGGTTACCGTGGGATCTGGCGCAGCCAGGGCGTACTGCCGATGCTGCGCCGCCTGCTGCACGACTTCCAGCTACCCCAGGCGCTGATGGCCCGCAGCGATGGCGAGCGGGTGCTGACCAACCTCCTGCACCTGTGCGAGCTGCTGCAGCAGAACGCCGCCGAGCTGGATGGCGAGCAGGCGCTGATCCGCCATCTGGCCGAGCACCTGGCGCTCTCCGGACAGGCCGGCGAAGAGCAGATCCTGCGCCTGGAAAGCGATGAACAACTGGTCAAGGTGGTCACCATCCACAAGTCCAAGGGCCTGGAGTATCCCTTGGTCTTCCTGCCATTCATCTGTTCCACCAAACCGGTGGACGGCAGCCGCTTGCCGTTGCATTACCACGATGGCGCCGGCAAGCCCCAGGTCAGCCTGCGGCCCACCGAGCAACTGATCGCCCAGGCCGACGAAGAACGCCTGGCCGAGGACCTGCGCCTGCTCTATGTGGCCCTGACCCGGGCCCGGCATGCCTGCTGGCTGGGGGTTGCCGATCTCAAGCGGGGCAACCAGGGCAGTTCGATCCTGCATCTTTCGGCCCTGGGTTATCTCTTGGGGGGCGGTGCGGCGCTCACTGAATCCACGGGCCTGCAGCGTTGGCTGCTGGATCTGCAGCAAGGCTGCCCGGCCATCGGCGTGGGCGAGTTGCCGGCCGTCGATGAGCAGCGTTTCCATCCGCCTCGCAACCCGGCCCGCCTGCTGGCCCCGCTGGTGCCTGCACGACGTGCGGCGGAGCACTGGTGGATCGCGTCCTACAGCGCCCTGCGCATCAGCGACACCCTGGGCAGTGCCAGCCAGGCGCCGGACGACCCCCAGGCCCAGAAGCTGTTCGACGACGAACGCCTGGATCCCGAGGCCCCTCGGGAAGTGGTCGCCAGCAGTGGCGATATCCACCGTTTCCCCCGTGGACCGAATCCCGGCACCTTCCTCCATGGCCTGTTGGAGTGGGCGGGCGGGGAGGGTTTCGATGCCAGCCCCGAGGCGATCACCGATGCCGTCGCCCGCCGCTGCAACCGTCGTGGCTGGCAAGGCTGGATCCCGACCCTGAGCGGCTGGCTGCAGCATCTGTTGCAGGCGCCGATGCCCATTGGCGATGGCCTGCCGCCGGTGGTGCTGGGACAACTTGACCAGTACCGGGTCGAAATGGAGTTCTGGTTCGCCAGCCACAAGGTCGATGTGCTCAAGCTTGATGAACTGGTGCGCCAGCAGACTCATCAGGGCGCGGCCAGGGTCACCGCCGAGCCGGTGCTGCTCAATGGCATGTTCAAGGGTTTCATCGACCTGACGTTCGAGCACCACGGCCGTTACTACGTGGCTGACTACAAATCCAACTGGCTGGGCGCCGATGACGCCGCCTACACCGAGCAGGCCATGGAACAATCGATTCTCGACAACCGCTACGACCTGCAATACGTGCTGTACCTGCTGGCCCTGCATCGACAGTTGAAAGCCCGCCTGGCCGACTACGACTACGACCGGCACATGGGCGGCGCCTTGTACCTGTTCCTGCGCGGTACCCACTCGGCCAGCCAGGGTGTGTATTTCGCCCGGCCGCCACGACAGTTGATCGAACGCCTGGACCTGATGTTCCAGGGCCGGGCCGAGCCACCCAAGGCCGAACCGGCCTGGGAGCAGGGAGTACTGCTATGACCCCGGACCTGTTTGGCGCCCTGGACGAGCCGGTTCCCCAAGCCCCGGACCTGGCGCCGCTGAGCCATTGTGCCGACCTGTTGCTGTTGCTCGATCGTTGGGTCGCCCGTGGCTGGCTGCGGGCCCTGGACAGGGCCTTCGTCGGTTTTCTCCATGAACTGGACCCGGACTGCGACCCGCTGGTGCTTATGGCTGCGGCCCTGACCAGCCATCAATTGGGACATGGGCACGTTTGCCTGGATCTGTTCGAGACACTCAAGGAGCCGGATTTCGCCCTGTCGCTGCCGCCCGAGGGCGATGTGCAGGGCGGCGCCCCGGTGTTGCCGTCCCAGGTCCTGGCCAGCCTGGAAGGCGCCCACTGGTGCAAGGTGCTGGCCGGCAGCCGGCTGGTGGCCCTGGCGGCGGATCATGGCGAGGCCGCCCGGCAACGGCCGTTGGTGCTGTCGGGCAAGCGCCTGTACCTGAGGCGCTACTGGGCCTACGAGCGGCGCATCGACCAGGCCTTGCGCCAGCGCCTGGCCCAGACCGAGGCGGCCCCGGAACACCTGGCCCGGCGCCTCGACGACTTGTTCGGCGCGGCCCGGCCATCCGGTCCCGTCGACTGGCAGAAGCTCGCCTGCGCCCTGGCCACCCGGGGCGCGTTCAGCATCATCACCGGCGGCCCGGGCACCGGCAAGACCACCACCGTGGTGCGCCTGTTGGCCTTGCTCCAGGGGCCGGCGGTGGAGGCGCGCAAGCCGCTGCGCATCCGCCTGGCAGCGCCCACTGGCAAGGCAGCGGCGCGTCTGACCGAGTCCATCAGCCTGCAGGTTCGCTCGCTGTCGGTGGCCGATGAAGTGCGGGAAAAGATCCCCAGCGACGTCACCACCGTGCACCGTCTGCTGGGCAATCGACCCGGCACCCGGCACTTCCGCCATCACGCCGGCAATCGCCTGCCGCTGGATGTACTGGTGGTGGATGAAGCCTCGATGATCGACCTGGAAATGATGGCCAACCTGCTGGACGCCTTGCCGGCCCATGCCCGCCTGGTGCTGCTGGGGGACAAGGACCAGTTGGCGTCGGTGGAGGCCGGGGCGGTGCTGGGCGACCTGTGCCGCGATGCCGAGGCCGGTTGGTACGATCCTCGGACCCGGGCCTGGCTGGAAGCGGTCAGCGGTGAAGACCTCTCCACCAGCGGCTTGCAGGAAGACACTGGGCACCAGCATCCGCTGGCCCAGCAAGTGGTGATGCTGCGTCACTCCCGGCGCTTCGGCGAAGGCAGCGGCATCGGCCAACTGGCGCGCTGGGTCAACCAGCAGCAAGCCGACGAAGCCCGGCGCCTGCTGGCGGCGCGCAGTCATGCCGACCTGTACTGCCTGGGTCTCAAGGGTGAACAGGATCGGGCCCTGGAGCGGCTGTTGCTGGAAGGTCACGGCGAGGGGCCGCAAGGTTATCGTCACTACCTGAATGTCCTGCGCAGCCAGCGTCCCGCCGCCGACACTGCTGTCGACGACCGGCTCTGGACCGACTGGGCGCGCCATGTCTTGCAGGCCTTCGACCGCTTCCAACTGCTGTGCGCGGTGCGCAAGGGGCCTTGGGGCGTGGAGAACCTCAACCTGCGCGTGACCCAGGCCTTGTTCAAGGCGCGGCTGATCGACAGCGACCAGCAGTGGTACGAGGGCCGGCCAGTGCTGATGACCCGCAACGACTACGGCCTGGGCCTGATGAACGGCGATATCGGCATCGCCCTGCACCTGCCGGAGCAGGGGGGGCGCCAGGTGCTGCGCGTGGCCTTCCCGCGCAACGACGGCCAGGGCGGAGTGCGCCTGGTACTACCCAGCCGTCTGAATGATATCGAGACGGTTTATGCCATGACGGTGCACAAGTCCCAGGGCTCGGAGTTCGCCCACACTGCGTTGATCCTGCCCGATGCGTTGAATCCAGTGCTGACCAAGGAACTGATCTACACCGGCATCACCCGCGCCAAGGACTGGTTCAGCCTGATCGAGCCCCGTGCCGGAGTGTTCGAGGAGGCAGTGCGGCGCAAGGTCAAGCGCTTGAGCGGGCTGATGCTGGAGCTGGACTGACGCCCCGGTTCCAGGCATCTTGCAGCGCTTCGATATCGCGGCACTTTCCTGGGCTGTGCTATCGTTGCGGCATCATTTCCGTGAAAATCAACGAGATTCCCTGCATGGACGTGGCTGTCTTGAGGACAGAGCGTATTTTAGGGTGGCGGCAGTGCGTGCTGTCGACCTTCCTCTGCCTGTTCAGCCTGTTGGCCATCGCTCAGCCGGAGCCCTCGGCCCCGGTCAGCCTGGCCGAGCAGCGCGCGAAGGCGGTGACGCAGGTGGTGCTGGGCATCCTCAGCTACGCTCGTTGGCCGGTGGAGCCCGCCCAGCTGCGACTGTGCGTGGTAGGTCCCACCGAATACACCGACGATCTCCTCAAGGGCGCCACCCAAGCGACCGGGCGCCCGGTAGTGGTGCGCCGCCTGCTGGCCAGCAACCCGAAGATCGCCAGTGACTGTGACTCGGTCTATGTCGGCAAGCTGACCGTCGAGGAGCGCACCCGGCTCTTCAGCTCGTTGACCGGCCAGCCGGTACTGAGCATCAGCGAGGGCGGCGACCAATGCACCGTGGGCAGCCTGTTCTGCCTGCGGGTCAGCGACAGCCAGGTGTCGTTCGAGGTCAACCTGGACTCCGTAGCCCGCAGTGGGGTGAGAATCCATCCCAGCGTGCTGCAACTGTCCCGTCGACGCCCGGCCACGCCATGAAACTGTTCAAGCCCAACCCCCGTCCCACGTTGCGGTCGGTCATAGGTCGCGGCCACCTGGCGGTTGCCTTGCTGGCGATCGGCCTGGCCAGCTTGTCCCTGACTTGCCTGGGCGTGCTGGCACTGCGGGTGTACGCCGACCACAACCTGCACCTGATCGCCCGCTCCATCAGTTACACGGTGGAAGCTGCGGTAGTGTTCAACGACAGCGGCGCGGCCGCCGACTCCCTGGCCCTGATCGCCTCCACCGAAGAGGTGGCCGATGCCAAGGTGTACGACAGCCAGGGCCAGTTGCTGGCCAGTTGGCAGCGCCCCGACAGCGGCCTGCTGGCCAACCTGGAAATGCACATCGCCAGTGCCTTCCTGGAAAAACCCATCAGCCTGCCGATCTTCCGCCAGGGCCAGGAGATCGGCACGGTCAACGTCACCGGCCATGGCGGCAACCTGTTGCGTTTCCTCTTCAGCGGCCTGGTGGGCATCGTGCTGTGCATCGCCTTGAGCGCCTGGGCGGCGCTGTACCTGGCGCGCCGGCAATTGCGCGGCATCACCGGCCCCCTGCGCAGCCTGGCGGACGTGGCCCACGCGGCCCGGCGCGAACGAGCCTTCGACCAGCGGGTGCCGCCGGCGCAAATCGCCGAGCTGGACAACCTGGGCAATGACTTCAATGCCCTGCTCGATGAGCTGGAGGTCTGGCAGACCCACCTGCAGAGCGAAAACGAAACCCTGGCCCACCAGGCCAGCCATGACAGCCTCACCGGCCTGCCCAACCGGGCGTTCTTCGAGGGCCGGCTGATCCGCGCCTTGCGCAGTGCCAACAAGCACAACGAGCGCATGGCGGTGCTGTTCCTGGACAGCGACCGGTTCAAGGAGATCAACGACAACTTCGGCCATGCCGCCGGCGATGCGGTACTGGTGGCGGTGGCGACGCGGATCCGCGCGCAACTGCGTGAGGACGACCTGGTGGCGCGCCTGGGTGGCGACGAATTCGCGGTGCTGCTGACGCCGCTGCACCGGGTCGAGGATGCCCAGCGCATCGCCGACAAGATCATCAGCAGCATGGAGGTGCCGATCCAGTTGCCTGGCAGCCTGTCGATCCTGACGTCGCTGAGCATCGGCATCGCCGTGTACCCGGAGCATGGCGCCACTCCGGGCAGTCTGTTGAACGCCGCCGACGCGGCCATGTACCAGGCCAAGCGTGGCGCGCGAGGCGGGCAACACACAGTGGGGGCGGAGTCCCCCGTCCAGGTTCAAAACAGGAGCTAATTCCCTTGTTTTCATCGATGCAACGTCCGGTTCGACTTTTCAGCACCCTGGTGTTCATGGCCCTGCTGGCCCTGAGTGGTTGCCAGAGCGTGCCGCCCAAGGGGCTGACCCCGAAGCAGATCGCGGTATTGAAACAGGAGGGCTTCGAACTGACGGATGAAGGCTGGGCCTTCGGCCTGTCGGGCAAGGTCCTGTTCGGCAGCGACGTGGAAAGCCTCAATCCGGCCAGCACCGCGATCGTCCAGCGCATCGGCACGGCCCTGCTCAGCGTCGATATCCAGAAGGTGCGGGTCGACGGCCATACCGATGCCTCGGGCAAGGAGGCCTACAACGTGCAACTCTCCGTGCGCCGCGCCAAGAGCGTGGTCAAGGTGCTGACCCAGGTCGGCATGCGTGAAGAGAACATCCAGTTGCGCGGCCTGGGCAGCAGCGAGCCGGTGGCTTCCAACAGCACCCCGGCCGGGCGCACCGAGAACCGCCGGGTATCGATCGTGGTGATCGCCGACTGACCGGCGATCCACGCTATAGCGGCTGTAGTCCTACGGCCGTTTCTCCAGGCCGCGCGCATGCCAGAGGGCCATCTAGGGGGCGCTGAACGACATGTTCCGGCTGTCCCCCATCAACAGGGGCTGGTTCTGCTCGGTCACTTCCCTGATGTAATCCCACAGCAAGGTGATGCGCTTGAGCTTGCGCAGGTCCTCGCGGCAGTACATCCAGAACTGCCGGGTCAGGTTGATTTCCTTGGGCAGCACCGGCAGCAGGCGTGGGTCCTGGGCGGCGAGGAAGCACGGCAGGATCGCCAGCGAGCGGCCCTGTTGCGCCGCCACGTATTGGGCGATGACGCTGGTGCTGCGCAGGTGGGCGCTGGCCCCGGGCACCACGTTGGCCAGGTACAACAGCTCGGAGCTGAAGGCCAGGTCGTCGACATAGCTGATGAACTGATGCTCGCCCAGGTCGCTGGGGCGGCGGATCGGCGGGTGGCGATCGAGGTATTCCTGGGTGGCGTACAGCTGCAGGCGGTAGTCGCATAGCTTGCAGCACACATAGGGCCCGTGCTCCGGGCGCTCCAGGGCGATGACGATATCGGCCTCGCGCTTGGACAGGCTGATGAAGTGCGGCAGCGGCAGGATATCCACCGAGATCGCCGGGTAGGCGCCGAGGAAGTGGCTCAACTGCGGGGTGATGAAGAAGGTGCCGAAGCCTTCGGTGCAGCCCATGCGTACATGTCCGGAGAGCGCCACGCCGGACCCCGAGACCTGCTCGCAGGCCATGTGCAGGGTGCTTTCGATGGCCTCGGCGTAGCCCAGCAGGCGCTGGCCCTCGGCGGTCAGGACGAAACCGTTGGTACGGGATTTCTCGAACAACAGGGTACCCAGGGCGGTTTCCAGCGAGCCGATGCGCCGCGACACCGTGGTGTAGTCCACCGCCAGGCGCTTGGCCGCGCTGCTGGCCTTGCGGGTACGGGCCACTTCCAGGAAGAACTTCAGGTCGTCCCAGTTCAGGCCGCTCAGGGAGGTGATGTTTTTTTGCATGATGGACCGGATTTTATGTGCGTTCTTATTAGAAGTTTGCACATCTATACTCCAAAAACAGTCCGACACCAACTCGCGACGCCTCTCTTTTCAAGGCCTGCAATGCCTTGGCTCCCTGCATAAGAACCCAAGAAGTCAGGAGACCCCATGAACGCATCCCTCCAGTCCGGTGGCACCACCCTGCAGCAGGTCAAGCTGTTGATCGACGGTCAATGGGTCCAGTCCCAGAGCCAGGAATGGCATGACATCGTCAACCCGGCGACCCAGGAAGTGCTGGCCAAGGTGCCATTTGCCACCGCTGCCGAAGTCGACGCCGCGATCGCCGCGGCCCAACGCGCCTTCCAGACCTGGAAACTGACCCCGATCGGCGCGCGGATGCGCATCATGCTCAAGCTCCAGGCCCTGATCCGCGAACACTCCAAGCGTATCGCCCAGGTCCTGAGCGCCGAGCAGGGCAAGACCATCGCCGATGCCGAAGGTGACATTTTCCGTGGCCTGGAAGTGGTCGAGCATGCCTGCTCCATCGGCACTCTGCAGATGGGCGAGTTCGCCGAGAACGTCGCCGGCGGCGTGGATACCTACACCCTGCGCCAGCCTATCGGCGTGTGCGCCGGCATCACCCCGTTCAACTTCCCGGCGATGATCCCGCTGTGGATGTTCCCGATGGCCATCGCCTGCGGCAACACCTTCGTCCTCAAGCCTTCCGAGCAAGACCCACTGTCCACCATGTTGCTGGTGGAGCTGGCGGTGGAGGCGGGAGTCCCGGCCGGCGTGCTCAACGTGGTCCATGGCGGCAAGGAAGTGGTGGATGCCCTGTGCACCCACGCCGATATCAAGGCCGTGTCCTTCGTCGGCTCCACTGCCGTCGGCACCCATGTCTATGACCTGGCGGGCAAGCATGGTAAGCGCGTGCAATCGATGATGGGTGCCAAGAACCACGCCGTGGTGCTGCCTGACGCCAACCGTACCCAGACCGTCAACGCCCTGGCTGGTGCGGCGTTCGGCGCGGCCGGCCAACGGTGCATGGCCACCTCGGTGGCGGTGCTGGTGGGCAAGGCTCGCGAATGGCTGCCGGACATCAAGGAAGCCGCGAGCAAGCTCAAGGTCAACGCCGGTTGCGAGCCGGGCACCGATGTCGGCCCGGTGATCTCCAAGCGGGCCAAGGAGCGCGTGCTGGGCCTGATCGAAAGCGGTATCAAGGAAGGCGCCAAGCTCGAGCTGGACGGCCGTGACGTCAAGGTCCCGGGCTACGAGCAAGGCAACTTCGTCGGCCCGACCCTGTTCTCCGGGGTGACCACCGACATGCAGATCTACACCCAGGAAATCTTCGGCCCGGTGCTGGTGGTGCTGGAAGTCGACACCCTCGACCAGGCCATCGCCCTGGTCAACGCCAACCCCTTCGGCAACGGCACCGGCCTGTTCACCCAGAGCGGCGCGGCGGCACGCAAGTTCCAGAGCGAAATCGACGTTGGCCAGGTGGGGATCAACATCCCGATCCCGGTGCCGGTACCGTTCTTCAGCTTCACCGGCTCGCGCGGTTCCAAGCTCGGCGACCTGGGGCCGTACGGCAAGCAAGTGGTGCAGTTCTACACTCAGACCAAGACCGTCACCAGCCGCTGGTTCGACGATGACAGCGTCAACGACGGTGTGAACACCACCATCAGCCTGCGTTGAGGAGCCTGACATGAACATCGCATTCATCGGCCTGGGCAACATGGGCGCGCCCATGGCCCGCAACCTGATCAAGGCCGGCCATCAGCTGAACCTGTTCGATCTCAACCAGAGCGTGCTGGCCGAGCTGGCGCAACTGGGCGGGCGCATCAGCGCCTCGCCCAAGGCCGCCGCCGAAGGCGCCGAACTGGTGATCACCATGCTGCCGGCCGCCGCCCATGTGCGTAGCGTCTGGCTCGGCGAAGACGGCGTGCTGGCGGGCATCGCCCGTGGCGTGCCGGCGGTGGACTGCAGCACCATCGACCCGCAGACCGCCCGCGAAGTGGCCAATGCCGCGGCCAAGCAGGGCGTGGCCATGGCCGACGCGCCGGTTTCCGGCGGCACTGGCGGCGCCCAGGCCGGCACCCTGACCTTCATGGTCGGGGCCAGCGCCGAGCTGTTCGCCACCCTGCAGCCGGTACTGGCGCAGATGGGCCGCAATATCGTGCACTGTGGCGAGGTCGGCACCGGGCAGATCGCCAAGATCTGCAACAACCTGCTGCTGGGCATCTCGATGATCGGCGTCAGCGAAGCCATGGCCCTGGGTGATGCCCTGGGTATCGACACCAAGGTGCTGGCCGGGATCATCAACAGCTCCACCGGGCGTTGCTGGAGCTCCGACACCTACAACCCGTGGCCGGGAGTGATCGAGACCGCGCCTGCCGCGCGCGGCTACACCGGCGGTTTTGGCGCCGAGCTGATGCTCAAGGACCTGGGGCTGGCCACCGAGGCTGCCCGCCAGGCCCATCAGCCGGTGGTGCTGGGCGCGGTGGCCCAGCAGCTGTACCAGGCCATGAGCCAGCGCGGGGAAGGTGGCAAGGACTTCTCGGCCATCGTCAACAGCTACCGCAAGCCGCAGTAGCCCTTTGCGTGGCGAGGAGCCGCTCCTCGCCACGAATACCGTCTCATGATCGCAGCCCCCCGAATGGGGGCGTTTCCGGGAATCCGCGTCGGGCGGCTTCCCGTTTTTTTTGCCCGCTCAGTTGGGTCGGCCAGCCGGAGTGCGCGCTGGCGGATTGAGGCGGGTATCGAGGCCGAAGCGCTCCTGGATCACCACCTGGTACAACCCCTTGGCCAACAGCGGGTTGATCAGGATGTTCCAGCTGTGGCGCGAAACCGAGGAGGGCACCAGCACGAAGGGATGCTCGGCCAGCAACTGGTCGGCGAATTGCTGCTGGCCGGCACTGGGAATGCCCGGCACCAGCCAGTTGGGATTGGGCACGCGGCCTTCGTCCAGGCGGTAGATGGTCGACGGGTCGTGGATCAGCGCCCCGGTCAGCACATGGGGCACCTGGTCGAGCGCGGCGAACCCCTTGTGCACGGCCACCTCGAGGATCGCCGTGGCAGGGTCGGCGCTGCCGTACACGGCCTTGACCCCCTTGGAGTTCCAGCGCCCGCCGCACAGCTCGGCGCCGATGCCGCTGTCCCAGCTGTCGGCGTGCTGCGCGGCGTCCAGGCGCCAGAAGTGGACGGCACTGCCGCCGGGGACGCTGATCACTGATAGACCCCGTATTCCAGGCGGGTGAGGAACTCATCCACCAGCTCGAAGCCGATGGGGTTGGTCAGCAGGTCCACCGGCTTGTGGCCGTCCAGGGCCATCACCGGCTTGGCCATCCAGTCCTGGGCCTGTTCGCTGCTGCCGAAGATCTCCTGGGCCTTGGACAGGACCTGGGCGAAGCGCACCGCCCGGGCACTCTGCTCCGGGTTCAGCGGTTCGTCGGGAGTCTTCAGGCGCCGGTGCAGGGTGCGCTCGGACAGGCCGATGATCTTGGCCAGGACCTGTTCGTCCTTGAGCATGGGCACCGAAGACACGAACTTGACGATCGCCGCCAGCGGAATGCCTTCCTCGGTCAGGCGATAGATGGAGATGCGGTCGTCGAAACGCGCCCGGCCACCGAGCAGGATCTCCGAGGTCCGATCCTTCAATACGGGTTTGCCGCGTCGTTTCACGGCGATGTCGCTACCGGTCATTGCAACCATGTGCGTGACTCCTGCCTTTGCCATTTGGCAGGGATTATAACGACATTTGGCAGATTGCGCCGAGCCGGGCGTCGCCAGGCCGGGTGGACCGGCCGGACGCTGCCTCGCCTTGTACGGCAGGACTCAGGCGAACACGAAATACTTGCGCACGGTCTGCACCACTTCCCAGGTGCCCCGCATGCCGGGCTCGACCACGAAAATGTCGCCGGCTCGCAGGTGGATCGGCTCCTGGCCATCCGGGGTGATCACGCAGTAGCCCTCCTGGAAGTGGCAGTACTCCCATTTCTCGTAGGCCACCCGCCATTTGCCCGGGGTGCAGATCCAGGTGCCCATGATCTTGCTGCCATCATCGCTGGTGTAGGCGTTGAGGTTGACGGTATGGGGATCGCCTTCGAGTTTTTCCCATTTGCAGGCGTCGAGGACCGGCAGTGGATGGGTATCGCGCAGAACGGTGATGGGCTTGGACATGCTGTGCTCCTGGCAGGTCGCGAACTGGAAAGCGCACCCTATAGCGCACGGCGCCAGTGGGGATGCCTGGACTCGACACCCAGCTATCCAGAAACGCTGCACCGGGGGCTTGGAGCTGCTTGCAGGCTTGAAAGATTCATCCGCCAAATCCGGCTTTATTGGCAGTTCTTGCGAAACATCCAGGGTTGCTCGCGTTATTTCGCAAGAATCTTTACCGGCTTCGCTCGTATCATTCAGTCCGGACCGACCGAGAGCCGCACCCATGGAAAACACTCCCCGCTGGTGGGATATCAGCCCACCCTTGAGTACCGCGACCCCGACCTGGCCGGGGGATACCCCATTCCAGGAGGAGCGCGTCTGGCAGTTCGGGCCCGAGTGCCCGGTGAATGTCGGGCGTATCACCTTGTCCCCCCACACCGGCGCCCATGTCGATGCGCCGCTGCATTACCGCCCTGACGGCTTGCCCATCGGCGAAGTAGCGCTGGATGTGTACATGGGCCCGTGCCGGGTCCTGCACTGCCTGGGTAGCGGCCCGCTGGTGCAACCCGAGGACTTGCTCGGGCGCCTGGACGACCTGCCCCGGCGAGTGCTGCTGCGGACCTATCGTGAGGCTCCGCTGAGCGCCTGGGATCCTGACTTCACCGCCGTCGCCCAGGCCACCATCGACTTGCTGGCCAGCCTCGGTGTGCGCCTGGTGGGCATCGACACACCCTCCCTGGACCCGCAACAGTCCAAGACCATGGATGCCCACAACGCCGTGGCCCGGCATGGCATGGCGATCCTCGAAGGAGTGGTGCTCGACCAGGTGCCCGAAGGCGACTACGAACTGATTGCCCTGCCACTGCGCTTCGCCCACCTGGATGCCAGTCCGGTGCGGGCGATCCTGCGCCCGTTGGCCGATTGATTCCTACAATAACTGATACGGCGGGCCACTCGCGCACCCTTGCCCAGGCACAGGTGCCGGACCCAGCCGACCGAGACGAGGAGCCCACGCGATGAGCCAATGTCCTTTTTCAAGCAATCCACCGGATGAATGGCATAACGCCCAGTTGAATTTCTCCGACTCCATGAGCTACGGCGACTACCTGGACCTGGGGCGCATCCTCAGCGCCCAGCATCCGTTGTCGCCAGACCACAACGAGATGCTGTTCATCATCCAGCACCAGACCTCCGAGCTGTGGATGAAGCTGATGCTCCACGAACTCAAGGCCGCCCGTGAGCAGGTGCGCCAGAGCCAGCTGGCGCCGGCGTTCAAGATGCTGGCGCGGGTCTCGCGGATCTTCGACCAGTTGGTACATGCCTGGGCGGTGCTGGCCACCATGACCCCTTCGGAATACAAGTCCATCCGTCCGTACCTGGGCCAGTCCTCGGGCTTCCAGTCGTTCCAGTACCGCGATATCGAATTCATCCTGGGCAACAAGAGTGCGGCGCTGCTGCGTCCCCATGCCCACCGTCCCGAATTGCTGCAGGCGCTGCAGGAATCCATCGCCACCCCGTCGCTGTACGACGAGGCGATCGCCCTGATGGCCCGCAGCGGCCTGGACATCGATCCGCAGCGCCTGGCGCTGAACAGCACCAGCGCGACCCAGCATGATCCGTCGGTGGAGGCGGCCTGGCGCCAGGTGTATGCCGATCCTGCGAAGTACTGGGACCTGTACCAGTTGGCGGAAAAGTTCATCGACCTCGAAGACTCGTTCCGCCAGTGGCGCTTCCGCCATGTGACCACCGTGGAGCGGATCATCGGCTTCCAGCCCGGCACCGGCGGAACCGAGGGCGTGGGCTACCTGCGCAAGATGCTCGATACCGTGCTGTTCCCCGAGTTGTGGCGCGTACGCTACCCGCAATGACCCAGGCCAGCGCCCTATCAGCCTGTTCACCTAAGCGCGGTGGTCCCCTGTAGGAGCAGCGGCTCGACGCTCGATTGCTCGCGATGCTCGTTAACGCCAGCGCGTGTTTACTGGATGAACGCAGCGCCCTGAAGTCCATCGCGGGCAAGCCTCGCTCCTGGCCATTCCTCGACGGATCGGCATTACGCCTGCCGGGGCGTTTTTCATCGGC
The DNA here is from genome assembly GCF_003850545.1 of Pseudomonas sp. CMR5c. Classification (NCBI taxonomy): domain Bacteria; kingdom Pseudomonadati; phylum Pseudomonadota; class Gammaproteobacteria; order Pseudomonadales; family Pseudomonadaceae; genus Pseudomonas; species Pseudomonas sp. CMR5c. The sequence continues at coordinate 820,873 of NZ_CP027705.1, forward strand.
CGGCCAGCAGGTGACCGACCAGGTTCCCGGGGTTAAAGTGGCCGCCCTTCAGGCGGACTTTCACTTGCCCAGGCAGACCACATGGCCCAGATATTCGAACTCGAGACCCTGAACATGCGGCTCAACGACCCGGAGTTCCAGGCGTTGGACCTGCATCAGCGCATCCAGCGCGCCCTGTGCGGGCTGATCCTCGATGGCGCCCTCGATCCGGGATTGAAGCTGCCGGCGACCCGGGCCCTGGCCAAGTCCCTGGGGGTATCGCGCGATACCGTGGAGAACGCCTATGTGCAGTTGCAGCGCGATGGCTTCATCGTCCGCCGCGAAGGATCCGGCAGCTATGTCAGCCAGACCATCGGCGCCCAGTTGCGCGGCGCGGCGCGTCGCCGCCTGCGCTGGCAGGAGCAACCGTCCAGTGCCCGGGAGCCGGGTTCGGGCCTGAGCCGCCGGGGGCGGGTGCTATTCGAGCGCGGCGGGGTCAGCGACCAGCAAGTGGTCCGTGCCTTTGCCACGGGCCTGCCGGAAACCCGCAGCTTTCCGCTGGCGGCCTGGGAGCGCCTGCAGCGCCAGGTGCTCAAGGAATCCCGCGCCACGGTGCTGCTGCATGGCGATCCGCAAGGCGCCGAGCCGCTGCGCAAGGCCATCGCCGCCTACCTCAACCTGGAGCGCGGGGCCAAGGTGGTGCCGGGGCAGATCCTGGTGTTGAGCAGTACCCGCCAGGCGCTGTTCCTGTGTGCCCAACTGCTGGTGGACGCCGGCAAGCCGATCCTGATGGAGAACCCCGGCTACTTCGGCGCCCGCAAGGCCTTCGAAGCCGCCGAGGCGCGGATCGTGCCCATCGAGGTCGACGCCCAGGGCCTGCGCACCGACCTGCTGCGGGCCGACCGCAGCGGCGCCCAGTGCGTCTATGTGACCCCATCGCATCAGTACCCCAGTGGCGCCACCCTGGCCCTGGAGCGCCGGCTGGAACTGACCCGCTGGGCCGCCGAGCACCAACGCTGGATCATCGAGGACGACTACGACAGCGAGTTCCACTACGACGGCTTGCCCACTGCCTGCGTCCAGGGCCTGGACCCCTACCAGCGGACGCTGTACATCGGCACCTTCAGCAAGACCCTGTACCCCGGCCTGCGCATGGGCTACATGGTCCTGCCCGATGAGTTGGTGGCGCCCTTCAGCGCGGCCCGCAGCATCATGGACGGCCACACTCCGCAGATCCTCCAGCTGACCCTGGCGCGGTTCATGGAGGAGGGGCACTACAACGCTCACGTGCGGGCCATGCGCAAGCTCTACGCCGGCCGCCGGCAGGCCATGCTCGAGGCCATCGAGCGCCATCTGGCGGGCATCGCCCGGGCCTTGCCGCCGCCAGGCGGCCTGCAGATCCCCTGCCTGCTGGAGCCCGGCTGGACCGAGCACGAGACCCAGCGCCGGGCGGCTGCCATCGGCCTGCAACTGCCCGGGCTCAGCCGGCTGTATGCCGGCGAACACAAGGAGCAAGGCTGGCTGCTGGGTTATGCGTCCCTGAGCGCCCATGAAATCGATGCCGCCATGGCGCGCCTGGGGCAGGCCCTGCGAACCCCTTAGCCAGCCTCAGGAACGTGCGTTGCTGGCGCTGAAGCGGCGATACCGGCCATGGATCAGCAGGTGGGCGGTCAAGCCGGCCAGCAGCCCCCAGAATGCCCCGCCGATGCCCAGCAAGGTGACATTGGCCGCTGTGGCGAGGAAGGTGATCAGCGCGGTTTCTCGGGTCCTGGCATCGGCCATGGCGTTGCCCAGGCTGCCGCCGATGGCGCCCAGCAGCGCCAGGCCCGCCAGGGTGCCGATGAACGCCTTGGGCAGCACCAGGAACAGGCTGGCCAGGGTCACGCCGAAGGTCCCCACCAGGATGTACAGCAGCCCGCAGGCGATGCCGGCGAGGTAGCGCTTGCTCGGGTCCGGGTGGGCATCCTTGCCGGTGCAGATGGCGGCGGTGATCGCCGCCACATTGAAGGCATGGGCACCGAACGGCGCCATCAGCAGCGAGCCCAGCCCGGTGACCCTGAGCAGCGGGTTGGCGCTGGTGGCGAAGCCATCGTTGCGCAGCACCAGCATGCCCGGCATGTACTGGCCGGTCAGGGTGATGACGAACAGCGGCAGCGCCACCCCGAGCAGGGCCTGGACGGAGAATTGCGGAGCGGTGAACAGCGGCGTCGCCAGGCTCGGCTGCAAGGCGCCGAAGTCGATCCGCTGCTGGGCCACCAACAGGCCCAGGCCGATGAGCAGGATATCCACCACGGCGAACCGCGAGGTGAAGCGCCGCAGCAGTGCATAGGACACCAGCAGCACCATCACCAGCCAGGGATCGCTGCTGGCGCCGCCAAAGGCATTGATCCCGAACTGCAGCAGGATGCCGGCCAACAAGCCTGCGGCGATCCCCTGGGGAATCAGCCGCACCAGCTTGTCGAAGGTCCCGGACAGGCCCAGGAGCATGAAGCCCAGGGCCGAGACCATGTAGGCGCCGATCGCTTCGGCGTAGGGCGTGCCAGGCAGTACCGTGGCCAGGAACGCCGCCCCGGGTGTCGACCAGGCGGTGATGATCGGAGCCCGGTGGCGCAGGCTCAGCCAGAGACCGGTGACGCCCACGCCCACAGACACCGCCCAGACCCAGGAGGCGGTCTGGGCCGGCGTCAGGTGGGCCAGTTCAGCGGCCTGGAGCACCAGGACGAAGGTCCCGCCATAGTTCACCAGCACCGAGATCAGCGCCGCCACCGTGGGGGAAAAGAAATCGCTCGGCCTCAGGCCCGCGGTCGTTCTGCTCATATGCCACTCTCCATCCAGGATCCGGTTCCCGGGCCGATATCGCCGGGAAGAGCGTCGATTCTAGAGAGCGAGCGGCCTGGAATTTCAGGCCGCTTGTGTAGATGGCAGCAGACCACTTTTCCGGTGGGCATGAAAAAGCCCGGCCTTGGAGCAAGGCCGGGCTTGGCTTTGCACAGGGGCCTGCACGCGGCCCCTGATGGGGTCAGCGCAGGGCCGGTTGGCTGGCTTTCTTCGCCTGGCTCAGGCGGTAGAACACCCAGATCAGCGCGATCCACACCGGGATCGCGTACACCGAGGCGCGGATCGGCGGGATCATCAGCATCACGCCGATGATCATGACCATGAAGGCCAGGCACAGGTAGTTGCTCAACGGCGACCAGAAGGCCTTGAACGAAGGCACCACGCCTTGCTCGGCCATGGCTTTGCGAAAGCGCAGGTGGGTCAGGCTGATCAGCGCCCAGTTGATCATCAGGGCGGCCACCACCAGGGCGAACAGCAACTCCAGCGCTTCGTGCGGAGCCAGGTAGTTGACCAGCACGCAGAGCATGGTGATCAGCGCCGAGATACCCAGGGCCAGTACCGGTACGCCCTGCTTGTTGAGCTTCATCAGCGCGCGCGGGGCATCGCCCTGTTCGGCCAGGCCGTAGAGCATGCGGCTGTTGCAGTACACGCCGCTGTTGTACACCGAGAGCGCCGCGGTCAGGACCACGAAGTTGAGGACCTGCGCCGCCGCGTCGCTGCCGATCAGGGCGAAGATCTTCACGAAGGGGCTGCTGCTGTAGGAGTCGCCGCCGGCGTTGAGGCTCACCAGCAGCTCGTCCCACGGGTACAGCGACAGCAGCACTGCCAGGGCGCCGACGTAGAAGATCAGGACCCGGTAGACCACCTGGTTGATGGCCTTGGGGATCACCTTGCGCGGTTCGGCGGCTTCGGCGGCGGTGATGCCCACCAGCTCCAGGCCGCCGAAGGAGAACATGATGAAGGCCATGGCCATCAGCAGGCCGGTGCCGCCGTTGGGGAAGAAACCGCCATGGGACCACAGGTTGCTCACCGAGGCCTGGGCGCCGCCGCTACCGCTGAACAGCATGTAGCAGCCCAGCACGATCATGCCGACGATGGCCACCACCTTGATGATGGCGAACCAGAACTCGGCCTCGCCGTAGAACTTCACGTTCATCATGTTGATCAGGTTGACCAGCACGAAGAACACCGCGGCGCTGACCCAAGTGGGGATTTCCGGCCACCAGAACTGGATGTACTTGCCCACCGCCGTGAGTTCGGCCATGCCCACCAGCACGTACAGCACCCAGTAGTTCCAGCCGGAAAGAAACCCGAAGTAGCCGCCCCAGTACTTGTGGGCGAAATGGCTGAAGGAGCCGGCCACCGGCTCCTCGACGATCATCTCGCCCAATTGGCGCATGATCAGGAAGGCAATGAATCCGGCGATCGCATAACCCAGGATCATCGAGGGTCCGGCGGACTTCAGGACCCCGGCCGAGCCGAGGAAGAGTCCGGTGCCGATCGCCCCACCCAGGGCGATCAGCTGAATATGGCGGTTCTTCAAGCCACGCTTGAGTTCACCCTGCTTCAAGGTCTGATCCACTAACTTGCGCTCTCTTCTAGTTGTTATCAGGACCGCTACCCGGATGCAGGCAGCGGTCGCGTCTTATTGTCGACGGGATCAGATATTACTCCGCGTCAAGCTCCCGTAGTAAAGCCGAACACGCCCAAGTCCCTGTTCTTGCTGCCATCTGCCGCTGGGCCGACCTGTGGTCGGGCGGTGTCCGGTGTCCTGGCAGGGCGTTGGGCGATCGCCGGTGGAGTCAGTTGGTACTGTCGGTGAAGCGCTCGTAATACAGCTGGATGTGCTCCAGGCCCTGTTGCTGCTGCCAGGCGCGGATCGAATCGACCATCGGCGGTGGCCCGCAGACGTACATGTCGGCCTCGCTGGTGCGCAGCTCCTCGGTGTCGAAGTGTTCGCTGATGTAGCCGCGCTTGCCGGTCCAGGCCGGATCGGCATCGCTGATCACCGGGGTGAAGCGAAACCCGGGCAGGCGCTCGCCGTAGGCCTGGATGCGCTCCAGCTCGCACAGGTCGGCGCTGTGGCGCACCCCGTAGTACAGGTGCACCGGTTGCTGGCAGCCTTGCTCGACGACCTGCTCGAGCATCGCCAGCAACGCCGACAGCCCTGTGCCGCCGGCCACCAGCAGCAGCGGGCGGCTGACCTGGCGCAGGTAGAAGGCGCCCAGCGGCGCTTCCAGTTCCAGGCTGTCGCCCACTTGGCAACGCTCACGGATGTAGTTGCTCATCGCCCCGTCGGGCAGCAGGCGGATCAGGAATTGCAACTGCTGGTCCGCCGCCGGGCGGTTGGCGAAGGAGTAGGCGCGGCTGGTGCCGGTGCCGGGGATGCCCAGGCGGGCGTACTGGCCGGGCAGGAAGTCCAGCGGAGCCGGGTTGGCCCCAAGGTCCAGGCGCAGGATCGCCGTGCTGTCCGAAACCTGGCGCACCTCCTGGACCGAGGCGCGATAGCGCACCGGCTCGGCGGCGTGGCACAGGCTGGAATCGAAGTCGAAGTAGAACGCCGCATCGGACTGCACCCGGGTCTGGCAGCTGAGCATCTTGCGCTGCGCCAGGTCCTGGGCCGACAGCGCCTCTTCGTCCACGTAGTCCTGGCTGTACTGGCCCGCCTCGCAGCGGCCCTGGCAGGTGCCGCACACCCCCTCGCGGCAGTCCAGGGGGATCTTGATGCCGTTGCGCAGGGCGGCGTCGAGCAATATTTCATTGGCGTGCACCGGGAAGAACAGGGTCTTGCCGTCGGCGAAGCTGAACGCGACCTTGTGCGTCATGGAGAATATCCGTCGAGTCAGAGGTGATAGAAGTCCAGCACCGAGTTGATCTGGTCGTTGAGCAGCACCACGTGCTTGCGCTGGATCAGCCAGCTCTCGCCGTGGGGCTTGAGGTCATAGGTGGCGTGGCCGTAGAACTGCTCGGAGGTGGCCAGGCGGTAGAACAACGTGTGCCAGTTCAGGCGAACCTGCAGCAGCTCTTGCTCGCCTGGGGCGATGCGCAGGTTGCTGACCGTGTGCAGGGTGCGCGGCATCGGGATGGTGGACGCGGCCTTGCCGGTGCGCAGGCGGAACACCCGGTCCTCCAGGCCCGAGCGGTTGCTGTAGTAGATCAGCGACATGCCGCGCTTGGGGTCCTGGGTATAGACATGCTCGGAATCCCATTGGGGCAGGTGGAACACGCTGTCCGGGGCGAACAGTTGCAGGTAGGCGTCCCAGTCCTGGGCGTCGCACAGCTCGGACTTGCGATAGAAGAATTGTTCGATGCGGTATTGCAGTTGTGCATTCATGGTCATGCCTCCCGCAGTTTCAGGGGCCGGCGCTGCAGGCCGTCGAGGAGAAAGCGCTGCCAGTTCTCGTGCTGGTTGACGTACAGCCCTTCATGGGTGATTTCGGTGCCGGTCATGGCCGGCTGGATGTCCAGGTTCCGGGTGTTGGCGGTCGGCCCGGTGGCCCAGCGATGATGGCCGCGGGAGACATCGCTCCAGCGTTCCAGGCGGGCCTGGAAGCCGCGCTGGGCCTCGCGGAATTCCACCAGGTCGTCCGGGGTGCCCATGCCCGAGACGTTGAAGAAGTCCTCGAACTGGCGGATGCGGTTTTCCCGGTCGGCGTCGCTCTCGCCCTTGACCCCGATGCACTGGCTGATGATCTCGGTCTTGTTCCAGGCCATGGGGCGGATGATCCGCAGCTGCGAGCTGATCTGGTCGAGGAAGAACAGGCTGGGGTAGATGTTCAGGTTGCGCAGGCGATGCATCATCCATTCGGCCCGGGCCTGGCCGTGCTCCTCCACCAGGCGCGGCATGATGCTGGCGTAGCCGGAGCGCACCGCCGGGTTGGGCATCTCGCTGAACAGCACGCTGTGGCCGTTGGCGAAGGCGAACCAGCCGTCGTCGGTGGCGGCATCGCCGGCGCCGAGCTTGCTGTAGTCCAGGGTGGCGCTGGCGGTGCCGGTCTCGCTGTTGACCTGCTGGCGATGCTGCACCGTGGCCACGTAGTTGTAGTGCACGGTGCTGACGTGATAACCGTCCAGGCCGTTCTCGTTCTGCAGTTTCCAGTTGCCGTCGTAGGTGTAGGCGGACTTGCCCGGCAGCACCTCCAGCTCGCCGGTGGGCGACTGGGCGACCATCATGTCGAAGAAGATCCTGGCGTCGCCGAGGAAGTCTTCCAGGGAGTCTTCGCCGCTCGCGTCCAGGCTGATGAACACGAACCCCTTGTAACTATCGATCCGGGCTTTCTTCAGGCCGCGGGTGGCCTTGTCGAAATCCTCGGCGTACTCGCCGGGGGCCTTGACCTTCACCAGACGGCCGTCGCTCTTGTAGCACCAGGCATGGAAGGGGCAGGTGAAGGTCGACTGATTGCCCTTGCCGACCCGGGTCAGGGTGGTGCCGCGATGCTGGCAGGCGTTGACCAGCGCATTGAGCCGGCCCTCGCCGTCGCGGGTGATGATCATCGGCTGGCGTCCGGCCCGCATCGTGACGAAGTCGTGGTTGTTGGGCAGTTCGCTTTCGTGACAGGCGTAGATCCAGTTCTTCTCGAAGATCAGCTCCATCTCCAGGTCGAACAGTTCGGGCTCGGTGAACATCTCCCGGGCGATGCGGAACACCCCGTCAGCGGGGCGAAAATCCAGGCAGCCGTGGATGAACTCCTGCCATTGCTCGACGCTTCTTGCACCACTCATGGTCGGTACCTTTTTTATTCAGGCCAATCGGTACGGTCATTAGAGTGAGAGCGGGGCAGGGGTGGCTATCCGCTTAGTCGGCCAAGCGCATCCACAAATTGGCCAGGGTGCCTGTGGCCGCGGTCGAGCACGGGAGATTGGGTGAAAGTCCCCGGCGGCGCCCCGTGTGACGGCCGCAGGGTGGGGAGTTTCTACACGGCAGGTGGCAGCACGAGGGTGGACACGACCCGGATGGCCGGGCGGTTTATCCACTTAGTCGGCTATTGTTATCCACTGGGTTGGCAGCTTCGCCGGTTGGCGCAAAACTTGCCCTGCCAGACAAGACGCGCCGTCAGAGCGCGCTAAAGAAAATTGCCGTGGGTGTGCCGTGATGAACAACAAGGCTGATGGGCAGTTGCGCGATATTCGCGTCGATCACTACGACCTCGAAGGCGCCAGGCGCTGGATGTCGGGCATCTGCGGCCCGCATCGCCTGGAGACCGCCACTCCGGAGCGGATCCGTTTCCACCACAGTGCCCATGTGCTCAGGTCGCGGGCCACCACCCTGGGCATCATCGAGTACGGCACCGACGTGGTGGTGGATATCGAGGATATCGAGCGCTTCAGCAGCTACAGCCTGAGCTTGCCGCTGTGTGGCCAGCAGGAGCTGAGCAAGGACGGCCGCCTGTTGCACTCCGACAGCGCCCATGGGGTGATCATCGCCCCCAATGAAAGCCAGGCGCTGGCCATCTCCGGCGACTGTCGCAAGCTGCAGGTAGTGATTTCCCGGCCGGCCATGAGCGAGGCCCTGGAGGCCCTGCTGCAACGACCGGTGCAGCAGCCGCTGCGCTTCGAGCCGGGCATGGATGCGCTGCATGGCGCGACCGCTTCCTGGTGGCGCATGGCCCGGCACTTCCTCGGCGAACTGGCCCAGGGCAACGAGCTCTACGAGCAACTGGCCTTCACCCGGGAGATCGAGAACTCGCTGATCAAGGGCCTGATCCTGGCCCAGCCCAACAATTACTCCAGCGAGTTGCGCCAGGTGCTCGGGGTCAAGCTGCCGCATTACCTGGTGCGGGCCCGCCAATACCTGCAGGAGCATGCCCGCGAGGCGGTACACCTGGAGGACCTGGAAGCTGCCGCCGGGGTCTCGCGCTACAAGCTGTTCGAGGCCTTTGGCAAATACTTCGCGCTGTCACCGATGGCCTATCTCAAGCGCCATCGACTCAACGGCGTGCGCCAGGAAATCCTCGAGCAAGGCGCGGCGCGCAACATTTCCGAAATTGCCCTGGGCTGGGGCTTCACCCACCTGGGGCGGTTCTCCGCCGAGTACCGCAAGCTGTTCGACGAAGCCCCGAGCGTCACGGCCCAGCGCCATCCGACCCGCAGTTGAGCGGTGGCGCGGCGGTCATTTGCGTGGCACCAGGTCCAGCAGGTTGTTCTGTTCCTTGATCTTCTGCAGGACGATTTCCGAGCGGATGTCGGTGACCCCGCTGGCGCGGTTCAGGTGGTTGACGATGAAGTCCGAGAAGTGCCTGAGGTTGCGTGCCTGGATGCGCAGTACGTAGTTGCTGGCGCCGGTGATCACGTAGGCGGCCATCACCTCCGGCCACTGCTGGACCTTGGCGATGAAGGTCTCGTGCCAGCCTTCCACATCCTGGCGCAGGGACACGTGGACGATGGCCTCCAGTTCGATGCCCAGGCGTTCGGCGTCGAGCTGGGCGCGGTAGCCGCTGATGATGCCTTCGTTCTCCAGCATGCGCAGCCGGCGCAGGCAGGCCGAGGGCGAGAGGGCGACTTTCTCCGCCAGTTCCTGGTTGCTGATGCGCCCGTCCTGTTGCAGGTGATGGAGGATGCGCAAGTCGGTGGCGTCGAGAATCATGGCTGGCATAAATCCACGTTTTTTATTGAAGGTTTAGAATTTAATTCGAGATTAGTACGGGATCGCGCCGCACTTTGCACGAAAATTCTCCATCGCTTCGTTCATTATTTTCCGGGTTTATCCATTGCCGACGCCCTGCGCTCCCGCTCGGGACGGGCAGGGCACTGACCAAGACAGGACTTCCAATGATCGATAAAAACCACTGCCTGTGTCTCGATGAACAAGATGCCCTGGCGCCGCTGCGCCAGCGCTTCGCCTTGCCCGAGGGGATCATCTACCTCGACGGCAACTCCCTGGGCGCGCGCCCCGTGGCCTCCCTGGAGCGGGCCCGGCAGGTGATCGAGCAGGAGTGGGGCGATGGCCTGATCCGCAGCTGGAACAGCGCCGGCTGGCGCGACCTGTCCCAGCGCCTGGGCGATCGCCTGGCACCGCTGATCGGCGCCGATGCCGGGGAAGTGGTGATCACCGATACCACCTCGATCAACCTGTTCAAGGTGCTCAGCGCCGCCTTGCGGGTCCAGGCCGAGCGCGCGCCCGAGCGCCGGGTGATCGTCTCCGAAAGCAGCAACTTCCCCACCGACCTGTACATCGCCGAAGGCCTGACCCAGCTGCTCCAGCAGGGCTATTCGCTGCGCCTGGTGGACAGCCCCGAGCAGGTGCCGGCGGCCATCGACCAGGACACCGCGGTGGTGATGCTCACCCACGTCAACTACAAGACCGGCCACATGCACGACATGCAGCAACTGACCGGGCTGATCCACGAGGCCGGCGCCCTGAGCATCTGGGACCTGGCCCACTCGGCCGGCGCGGTGCCGGTGGAGCTCAAGCGTTGCGGCGCCGACTACGCCATCGGCTGCACCTACAAGTACCTCAATGGCGGCCCCGGCTCCCAGGCATTCGCCTGGGTCGCCCCGGCACTGTGCGACCTGGTGACCCAGCCGCTGTCCGGCTGGTTCGGCCATGCCCGGCAGTTCGACATGGCCACCGCCTACGAACCCAGTAGCGGTATCGCCCGCTACCTGTGCGGCACCCAGCCGATCACCTCGCTGGCGATGGTCGAGTGCGGCCTGGAGATCTTCGAGCAGACCGACATGCAGAGCCTGCGGCGCAAGTCCCTGGCCCTGACCGACCTGTTCATCGAACTGGTGGAACAGCGCTGCGCCGGCCACCAGCTCAAGCTGGTGACCCCCCGTGAGCACGCCAAGCGCGGCAGCCATGTGAGCTTCGAGCATCCCGAGGGCTACGCGGTGATCCAGGCCCTGATCGCCCGGGGCGTGATCGGCGATTATCGCGAGCCGCGAATCATGCGCTTCGGCTTCACCCCGCTGTACACCACCTTCAGTGAGGTGTGGGACGCGGTGCAGATCCTCGGCGAGATCCTCGATGCCAAGACCTGGGCGCAACCGCAGTTCCAGGTGCGCCACAGCGTGACCTGAAGCCGCTAGCCGCTGGCGCAGGCCGCGACCGGGTCCGGCTCGCTCGCGGCCTGCGCCGCATGACGACACTGCGTGGCACAAGGACGCGCCGCCAAATAGATCAACACGTGCACACAACAATAAAGAGGCACTGAACGTGACCACCACCAACAAGGGTTTCGAAGCGATTTCCAATCGCGAGCACGGCCTGAGGCGGCAGCTGACCGCCGGCCAGATGAGCATGATCGCCATCGGTGGAGCCATAGGTACCGGGCTGTTCATGGGCAGCGCCTATGCCATAGGTTATGCCGGGCCCAGCGTGCTGCTCAGCTATGCCATCGGCGCCCTGATCACCCTGCTGCTGATGGGGTGCCTGGCGGAAATGACCGTGGCCCATTCCACCTCCGGCTCCTTCGGCGCCTATGCCGAGTTCTACATCGGGCCCCTGGCCGGTTTCCTGGTGCGCTATGCCTACTGGGCGGCCATCGTCCTGGCGGTGGGGGCCGAGGTCACGGCCATCGCCATGTACATGAAGTACTGGTTCGCCAACGTGCCGGAGTGGGTGTGGATCATCTCCTTCTCCAGCATGCTGATCCTGCTCAACGCCATCAGCGTGAAGACCTTCGGCAACTTCGAATACTGGTTCTCCACCATCAAGATCGCCGCCATCGTCGGCTTCATCATCCTGGCGGTGTACGTGGTGTTCGGCTCCGGCAACCCCGACTACGGAGTGCACAACTACAGCGCCCACGGCGGCTTCTTCCCCAACGGTTTGCAGGGCATGTGGATCGCGGTGATCGTGTCGATCTTCAGCTACCTGAGCGTGGAGATGATCGCGGTGGCGGCCGGTGAGGCCAAGGATCCGCAGCGCGCGGTGAAGCAGGCGTTTCGCGCCACCATCCTGCGCCTGGTGGTGTTCTATCTGCTGACCCTGGCACTGATGCTGGCCATCGTGCCCTGGGTCCAGGCGGGCAAGGCCCAGAGTCCGTTCGTCACGGTGATGCAGACCATCGGCATTCCCGGGGCCACCGGGGTGATGAACTTCGTGATCCTGATCGCCGCGCTGTCGGCCATGAACAGCCAGCTCTACATCACCACGCGGATGATGTTCAGCCTGTCCCGCGCCGGTTATGCGCCCAAATCCATGGGCGCCCTGAGCAAGACCGGGATCCCGCTCAATGCCTTGCTGCTGTCCAGCTCCGGCATCGCCCTGGCGACCCTGATCAACGTGTTCTACCCGGAGAGCTCGTTCGCCCTGATGATGGCGATCTCGATGTTCGGCGCGATCTTCACCTGGTTCATGATCTTCCTCACCCACTACTGCTTCCGGCGCTATCACCAGCGCCATGGCGAGCAGCCGCTGTCGTTCCGCATGCGCCTGTTTCCCTACAGCACCTTGCTCGGCTTGTTCTTGATGGGGGCGGTGATGATCACCACCTTCTTCACCGATGCATTCAAGATGACCCTGGTGTTCGGCGTACCCTTCCTGCTGTTGCTGAGCCTGGTCTACTGGCTGTTCTTCCGCCGGCCCAGGAGCACGGCCGCGTTGTCGCAAGTCTGATGCGCCGCTTCCCGGGCGGCCCTGGCAGACCGTTGAAAAACATAGGCGATGGCAACGCCGCCAGTTTTTCAACGGCCCGCTAGAGGCTGTCCAGGGGGCACTCCTCCCGGGCCTGTTGCAGGCTGTCCTCGAAGGCTTCCAGTCGGGCGTGCAGTTGTTGCAGGTCATCGATCTGGCGCCGCAGGTCGCGCTTCTTGCGCGCCAGGGCCGCCTGGGCCTGGTCCCAGGGGAAGGCCTGGCCCTGGTGGGCGGCGAATACCTGTTGCAGCTCCTTGAGCTTGAATCCCAGCTGTTGCGCGCACTTGATGAACACCAGTTGCTCGACGCTCTGCGCGTCATAGAGCCGGTAGCGGCCCTGGCGCGGCGCTTCGGGCAACAGGCCGATGGCCTCGTAGTGGCGGATGCTCTTGATGGTGGTTCCGGACAATCGCGCGGCTTGGCCGATGTACATGGCGGCTTCCTTGTGCTGAACCGGGCAGGGTGGCCGGGTGCCGCGCATTATCGGGCGGATTCAGCGCCTGGCAAGTCGATCCGCCTGCTGCAACCAGCTGGCGCGGGCCAGGTCGCTGGCGTCCAGCACCGGGCCGAAAGCCAGGGTGCGCAAGGTGCGGATGCCGCAGAAGGCCAGGGTGGTGCGGCGCATCTGGTGCAGGCCGGGCATGCGGTAGAACCAGCGGTAGTACCAGGGCGGGGTGTCCATGGTCACCAGCAGGTCGGCGGTGCGGCCCTTGAGCAACTGCTCGGGAAAGGCCTTGCCGGGGCGGTACTTGAAGGCGTAGCCGGGCAGCAGCACCCGGTCGAGAAAGCCCTTGAGCAAGGCCGGGATCCCACCCCACCAGATGGGGAAGACCCAGGCCAGGTGCTCGGCCCAGAGGATATCGGCCTGGGCTCGCTGCAGGTCGTCCTCCAGTGGCTGGATCCGTCGATAACCCTCCTGCAGCACCGGATCGAAGCGCAGGTCGCCCAGGTACAGGCACCGCACTTCATTGCCGGCCTGCTGCGCCGCGGCGACATAGCGCTCGCTCAATGCCCCGCACAGGCTGGCGCGGGAGGGGTGGCCGAGAATCACCAGGATGCGTTTGCTCATTGCCTTGGTCCTTGAGGAAGAAGCCCGCAGGCTAAGGTCTGCCCCTAGGGGTAGAGTCAAGGTTCGAGCAAGGCCTGGCACAGCTCCTGGGCATACAGCGGCAAGGTGGCAAAACCCCGGGCGCACAGCAGCAACCGGCGCCGGGCCCAGGGCTCGCCCAGGGGCCGGGCATGCAGGGCCAGGTGGCGGTTGCGTTCCACGGCGGCCTGGGGCACCAGGGCCAGCCCGGCGCCACGGGCCACCATGCGCAGGGCGGCGTCGAAGCCTTCGGCGCGGATTCGCAACTGCATGCGCCGGCCCAGGTGCAGGGCCTGTTCTTCCAGGTACACCGCCAGGGCGCTGTGGCTGGCCAGGCCGACATAGTCGTAGGCCAGGGTGTCGCTGAAGCGCGGTTCGGCCTGCTGGCGCAATGGATGGTCCACAGGCATCGCCAGGAACAGCGGGTCGTCGCGAAACGGCCGGCTCTCCAGGCCATGGGTATCCACGGCGTCGGAGACGATGCCCAGCTCCGCCGCGCCCTGGCGCAGGGCATGGGTGATGCGCATGCTGGGCAGCTCCTGCAGCTCGATGTCGACCTGGGGCCGGCCACGCAGAAAGTCCGCCAGCAACTCCGGCAGGTATTCGCTCAGGGCGCTGGTGTTGCACAGCAAGCGCACCTGGCCCTTGACCCCCCTGGCGTATTCGGTGAGGTCCTGTTGCAGGTGCTCGGCATACCGCAGCAGGGTCCGGGCGTGCTGGGCCAGGGCCTTGCCGGCCGGTGTCGGGCTGACCCCGCGACGGCCACGTTCGAGGAACTCGATGCCCAGGGAGCTTTCCATGGCGCGGATCCGCGCGCTGGCGGCGGCCAGGGACAGGTGGCTGCGCTGGGCGCCGGCGGTGATATTGCCGGCTTCGAGGACATTCAAGTACAAGCGCAGGTCCACCAGGTCGAAGTGCATGCGGGGCCTCCACAGCCAGGGTATCGGGAACCAGCCTCTTGTACGGCAAGAGGCTGGCTCAGTATATGGCAGATTTTCAGCGCAGCCGGGCGAGTGCAGGATAGGCCCATGAATACTTCCCTCGCGTTCTATCAGGATCTCGGCCTGGCCCTGTCTTTATGGGTGCTCGGCATCTTCGTCATGGCTGGCATGGTCAAGGGTGTGATCGGCCTGGGCCTGCCCACGGTGGCCATGGGGCTCCTGGGGCTGGCTATGGCTCCGGCGCAGGCTGCGGCCTTGCTGATCATTCCGGCGACCCTGACCAATCTCTGGCAACTGGCTTTGGGTGGGCACCTGCCGGCCCTGCTCAGGCGTTTGTGGCCGCTGTTGTTGGCGACCTGCGCCGGCACCCTGGGCGGCTGCCTGTGGCTGGGCATCGATGGTGGGCCGTGGGTGGTGCGGGGGCTGGGCGCGGCGCTGTTGCTCTATGCCCTGGCGGGCCTGTGCTTACCGCAGCTGCGCATCGCCCCGGCCCATGAGCGTTGGCTGGCGCCCTTGTGTGGATTGGCCACTGGCCTGGTCACTGCGGTCACCGGGGTGTTCGTGATTCCGGCGGTGCCTTACCTGCAAGCGTTGGGCCTGGGCCGCGATGCGCTGGTCCAGGCCCTGGGCCTGTCATTCACCGTCTCGACCCTGGCCCTGGCCGCCGGCCTGGCCTGGGGCGGTCAACTGGGCGGTGCGGAGCTGGGGGCCTCGTTGCTGGCCCTGGTTCCGGCGCTGCTGGGCATGTGGCTGGGGCAGTGGTTGCGCCAGCGCATCAGCGCGTTGCTGTTCAAGCGGGTGTTCTTCATCGGCCTGGCCCTGCTGGGGGCCCACCTGCTCGTCAGCGGCTAGCAGAAGCCGGGCTGAGCATGTCGATGGCGCGGATCTCGAAGTCGCGTTCCAGGTACTCCATGCGAGCATCGCGGAACTGCTTCATGTGCGGCAGGTTGGAGTGCACGTCCAGTGCCTCCTGGGACTCCCAGACTTCGTAGAAGATGAACAGGCTGGGGTCCTGCCGGTCGCGCAGCATGTGGTACTCGATGCAGCCGGGTTCGGCCCGGCTGGCGGCGACATAACCCAGGAACAGCGCTTCGAATTCGGCAGCCCGTTCGGGGCGGGTCTTGGCATGGAGGATGAAAGCCTGGCGGGACATGGCGATGCACTCATGGCAAAGGAAATTGCCAGGGATTCTAAGGCAACAATCAAGGTTTGATTCGTGCCTTTACGGCAAATGTATTTTGAGCGCCCGGGGCTTATTCCCGCGCGAGCCCTTCACTAACCTGCCGCCCTCGTTTTCCACCCCAACGGCCTGGCGTCGCGCGACGCATGCAAGGGGCCGTTCCCGCGACAGGGCCCGCTCATGAAAAAAGTACTGCTGCTCAATGGCGCCAAGCAATTCGCTCACTCCGATGGCCGCTACAACACCACCTTGCATGAGGTTGCGCTGGCGGTGCTGGATCGTGGCGGCCTGGACGTCAAGGTCACCCATATCGACCAGGGCTACGACGCCCAGGAAGAAGTGGCGAAGTATCTCTGGGCCGACGTGATCGTCTACCAGATGCCTGCCTGGTGGATGGGCGAGCCCTGGATCGTCAAGAAGTACATCGACGAAGTCTTCACCCAGGGCCACGGCAGCTTGTATGCCAACGACGGCCGGACCCGCTCCGACGCTTCGCAGAAGTACGGCAGCGGTGGCCTGGTCCAGGGCAAGCAGTACATGCTCTCGCTGACCTGGAATGCACCGCAGCAGGCCTTCGACGACCCGAGCGATTTCTTCGAAGGCAAAGGGGTGGACGCGGTCTATTTCCCGTTCCACAAGGCCAACCAGTTCCTGGGCATGAGCCCCCTGCCGACCTTCCTCTGCGTCGACGTGATGAAGCGTCCGGACGTCGAGGGCGACGTGCACCGCTATGAGCAGCACCTGCGCCAGGTGTTCGGTCTTAAGGCCCAAAGCCGCTAATATCGGTAGGCCGTTCCTGTAGCCGCCGCGCGTCGCAGTCTGCGCGCGGCTACAGCTACCAATCGATAGAGGGTTGCCTGTGAAAGCCAGATCCGACGAACTGCAGATATTCGTCTGTGTCATCGAGTGTGGTTCCATCTCCGCCGCCGCCGAGCAGGTCGGGCAGACGCCATCGGCGGTCAGCCGCACCTTGTCGCGCCTGGAATCCAAGCTCGATACCACGCTGATCAACCGCACCACCCGGCGCATGGACCTGACCGAGGAGGGCAAGTATTTCTTCGAGCAGGCCAAGTCGATCCTCGACCAGATGGACGAACTGGAAGAGCGCCTGTCGTCGCGCCAGCAGACCCCTTCGGGACGCCTGCGGATCAACGCCGCCTCGCCGTTCATGCTGCATGCCATCGTGCCCTACATCGCCGAGTTCCGCAGTCTGTACCCGCATATCCAGCTGGAGCTCAACAGCAACGACCTGATCATCGATCTCCTGGAGCAGAGCACCGATATCGCGATCCGCATCGGCACCCTGGCCGACTCGACCCTGCATGCCCGCTCCCTGGGTTGCAGCCCGTTGCGCATCCTGGCCAGCCCGGCTTACCTGGAACGCCATGGCACCCCACACAGCGTTGCCGAGCTCAGCGCACACACGCTGTTGGGCTTCACCCAGACCGAAAGCCTCAACCACTGGCCGCTGCGCCACCCCCATGGCGACCGCTGGCAGATCCAGCCAGGCATCAGCGCCTCCAGCGGCGAGACCCTGCGCCACCTGGTACTGGAGGGGCAGGGCATCGCCTGCCTGTCGCACTTCATGACCATCGACGACATCCGTGCCGGGCGCCTGACGCCGATCCTCGGCGAGTTCAACAGCGGCTACCGCCAGCCGATCAACGCCGTGTACTACCGCAACTCGCAGTTGGCCCTGCGCATCCAGTGCTTCCTGGACTTCATCCAGAGCAAGCTGGCCGACTACGCTGACCCGGACTTCGAGGGCTGAGGTCCTGCTTCCCTGGCTGGGGATTCGTGATTCCTGCGCAAGAGTGATTTGGTCCAGCCCGGCTGTTTCGTCGGAACAGGCGCGCCGATACTGGCGCCATCACTTATCCACCCAGGGAGTCTCTCCATGAACGTATTCGTTACCGGTGCCGCGGGTTTCATCGGCGGTTCCATCGCCACCGGCCTGGTCAAGGCCGGGCATCAGGTCACTGGCCTGGTGCGCAGCGCCGAGCAAGCCGCCGAGCTGACGGCCCTGGGCATCAAGCCCGTGGTGGGCAGCCTGGACGACAGCGCCCTGCTGAGCGAACAGGCCCGGGCCGCCGATGCGGTGATCAACGCAGCCAGCAGCGACCATCGTGGTGCGGTGGAAGTGTTGCTGGCCGCGCTCAAGGGCTCGAACAAGCCGTTCCTGCACACCAGCGGTTCGAGCATCGTCGGCGACGCTTCCGGCGGCAAGGCCAGCGATACCCTCTACTACGAAGACCAGTTGCCGGAGCCCACCGTGGACAAGGCCGCCCGGGTGGCCATCGACAACCTGATCCTGGCGGCGGCCAAGGACGGGGTGAACTCGGCGGTGCTGTGCAACACCCTGATCTACGGCCACAGCCTGGGCGTCAAGCGTGACAGCGTGCAGCTGCCGCGCCTGCTCAAGCAAGCGCGCAAGAGCGGTGTGGTGCGCCACGTCGGGCCGGGGCAGAACATCTGGTCCAACGTGCACATCGAGGACGTGGTGGCGCTCTACGCCCTGGCCCTGACCGGCAACACCCCGGGCAGTTTCTACTTCGTCGAGAGCGGCGAGGCGTCCTTCATCGACATGACCCGCGCCATGGCCCGTGCCCTGCATCTGGGCGAACCCGAGGACTGGCCGCTGCCTGCCGCCGAGGCCGAGTGGGGCTACGAGATGGCCAACTATGGCCTGGGCTCCAACAGCCGGGTACGCGGCAAGAAGGCTCGCGAGCTACTGGGCTGGGCACCACGGCGGACTTCGGTGCTGGAGTGGATCGAGCACGAGATGGTCTGAGGAGCGGCTGCTCCACTGATCCATCTGCGACAAACGGCTGCCTGCGGGCGGCCGTTTTGCTGTGGGCGTTTGCCCTCCGCGCAACAAAGCGCCTAACAGGCCGTTGAAAAACGTAGGCGAGGCAGCCAGCGCAAGGCGAAAACAGGCGAAAAAGCGCAGTTTACAAATGGTAAATGAGCATTTTGACCGGGCTGGCGCACCAGCCTGTTTTTAACGCAGCGATGGCAACGCAGATAGTTTTTCAACGGCCTGCTAAGGTTCGTCTGGTCTGAAAACAACGACAAAGGACGGACTCCATGGGTATCTTGCCGTGCACGACCCTCACTCTGGGCCTGGCGCTCGCTGCCAGTATTCCAGCCTTCGCCGCGCCCCTTGAAGGCGGTGCGGTGGCCGCACCCAACCAGTACGGCGCCGATGTCGCGGCGCAGATCCTCAAGAAGGGCGGCAACGCGGTGGACGCTGCGGTGGCCACGGCCTTCACCCTGGCCGTGACCTATCCCGAGGCCGGCAATATCGGCGGTGGCGGCTTCATGACGCTGTTCATCGACGGCAAGCCGTATTTCCTCGACTACCGGGAAACCGCGCCCAAGGCCGCGACCCGCGACATGTACCTGAATGACAAGGGCGAGGTGATCGAGAACCTCAGCCTGGTGGGCGCCCGCGCCGCCGGGGTGCCGGGCACCGTGATGGGCCTGTGGGAGGCCCACCGGAAGTTCGGCAAGCTGCCCTGGAGCGAACTCATCACCCCCGCAGTGGCCTACGCCAGGAACGGCTTCAAGGTGGCGGACAAGCAGTACCAGTACCGTGAGGATGCCTTGAAGCTGTTTAACGGCAGCACCAACTTCGGTGATTACTTTGGCAGCATGCAACCCGGCCAGACCTTCCGCCAGCCGGAGTTGGCGGCGACCCTGGAACGCATCGCCGACCAGGGCGCCAAGGAGTTCTACAGCGGCAAGACCGCCGACTTGCTGGTGGCCCAGATGCAGGCCGACAAGGGCCTGATCACCAAGCAGGACCTGCAGGACTACAAGGTCCAGTGGCGCCAGCCGCTGCAGGTGAGTTTCCGTGGCAACGTGCTGTACACCGCACCGCCGCCCAGTTCCGGCGGGGTCGCCCTGGCCCAGCTGATCGGCATCAAGGAGGAACGCGCCGCCGACTTCAAGGGCGTCGAGCTCAATTCGGCCAAGTACATCCACCTGCTGGCGGAAATCGAGAAGCGCGTGTTCGCCGACCGCGCCGACTACCTGGGCGATCCGGCGTTTTCCGAGGTGCCGGTCAAGCCATTGACCGACCCGGCCTACCTCAAGCAGCGCGCGGCCCAGGTCAACCCCGACGCCATCTCGCCCACCGACAAGGTGCGCCCAGGGCTGGAGCGGCACCAGACCACCCATTTCTCCATCGTCGATGCCCAGGGCAATGCAGTGAGCAATACCTACACCCTGAACTGGGACTACGGCAGCGGCGTGGTGGTCAAGGGCGCGGGGTTCCTGCTCAACGACGAGATGGACGACTTCAGCGCCAAGCCCGGCGTGGCCAATGCCTTCGGCGTGGTGGGCGGCGATGCCAATGCCATTGCCCCGGGCAAGCGCATGCTGTCGTCCATGAGCCCGAGCCTGGTGACCCGCGACGGCAAGGTCACCCTGGTCCTGGGCACTCCCGGCGGATCGCGGATCTTCACCTCGATCTTCCAGGTGTTGAACAACCTCTACGACTTCCACCTGCCCCTGGAGAAAGCCGTGGCCGCGCAACGCGTGCATCACCAACTGCTGCCCAAGGACACGATCTACTACGACGCCTATGCGCCGCTCACCGGCCAGGTCGCCGATGAACTCAAGGCCATGGGCTACACCCTCGAGGACCAGGGCTGGGAGATGGGCGATATCCAGGCCATCCGGGTCAATGGTACCCAGCTTGAAACCGCTTCCGACCCACGCGGGCGTGGCGTAGGCAAAGTCGTCAAGTAACCGCTGCGCTCTTGCCTGAGCCGGTACGCCGGTTCCGGCAAGGGCTTGGCTGCGCGCCGACGGCCGGCTGGTCGGCGGCGTTTCGATTCCGTACCATTCCCGCCTGATTTCCCCCGCCATTCCCCGGGCCCCTGCGTGGCCTAACTATCAGGTCAATCATGAAAGCAAAACGTCTGCGTGCCGATGTCCTGGCCGGACTCACCACCTCCTTCGCCCTGCTGCCCGAGTGCATCGCCTTTGCCCTGGTCGCCCACCTCAACCCGTTGATGGGCCTGTACGGCGCCTTCTTCATCTGCACCCTGACCGCGCTGTTCGGCGGCCGTCCGGGCATGGTCTCCGGCGCGGCCGGCTCCATGGCGGTGGTGATCGTCGCCCTGGTGGTGCAGCACGGCGTGCAGTACCTGCTGGCCACGGTACTGCTGGGCGGGCTGGTGATGATCGCCTTCGGCCTGCTGCGCCTGGGCAAGCTGGTGCGCATGGTGCCGCACCCGGTGATGCTGGGCTTCGTCAACGGCTTGGCGATCGTCATCGCCCTGGCCCAGCTGGAGCATTTCAAGAGTGGCGAGCACTGGCTCAGCGGCCAGCCGCTGTACCTGATGGCCGGCCTGGTGGCGCTGACCATGGCCATCGTCTACCTGCTGCCGCGCCTGACCCGGGCGGTGCCGCCGGCGCTGGTGGCGATCCTCGGCGTGGGCCTCCTGGTGTACGTGCTGGGGTTGCCGACCCGCACCCTGGGGGACATGGCCCACATCGCCGGCGGCTTGCCGGCGCTGGCGCTGCCGGACGTGCCCTGGACCCTGGAAACCCTGGGCATCATCGCGCCCTATGCCTTCCTGATGGCCATGGTCGGCCTGCTGGAAACCCTGCTGACCCTGAACCTCACCGACGAGATCACCGAGACCCGCGGCTACACCAACCGCGAGTGCGTGGCCCTGGGCGCGGCGAACATGGTCTCCGGCGTCTTCGGCGGCATGGGTGGCTGCGCGATGATCGGCCAGACCGTGATCAACCTCAGCTCCGGCGGCCGTGGGCGCTTGTCCGGGGTCGTGGCCGGGGTGCTGATCCTGCTGTTCGTGCTGTTCCTGTCGCCGCTGATCGAGCGTATTCCCCTGGCGGCGCTGGTGGGCGTGATGTTCGTGGTGTCGCAGCAGACCTTCGCCTGGGCCTCCTTGCGGGTGGTCAACAAGGTGCCGCTCAACGACGTGCTGGTGATCCTCGCGGTGACGGTGATCACCGTGTTCACCGACCTGGCCACCGCGGTCATGTGCGGCATCGTCATCGCCGCCCTCAACTTCGCCTGGCAGCAGGCCCGCGAGCTGTACGCCGACAGCCACCTGGAAGCCGACGGCAGCAAGCTCTACCACCTGCACGGCACCTTGTTCTTCGCTTCCACCACGCCGTTCCTCAACCAGTTCGACCCGGCCAACGACCCATCGCGGGTGACCATCGACTGTCGGCACCTGAGCTTCGTCGACTATTCGGCCATCGCCGCGCTCATGACCCTGCGCGAACGCTATGCCAAGGCCGGCAAGCAGTTGCGGGTGCTGCACCTGTCCGAGCGCTGCAAGAAGCTGCTCAAGCGCGCCCGGGTCCAGCACGACTGACGGCCTGCGGGCGAGTCTTCGCGCTCGCCCGTCCCGCCCGACATATGTATGAAAATACCCGGTGCCGATTTTCATCACCGGGGCCTTGGCATAGCCATGCACGACAAAGCCTGCCTCTTTACGAAAATCAGTTTCATATGGTTTGAAATTCACTGCCTAAAGTGATTAAAAACTTTCATAACCATTCGAAACGACGCTGTTTTCAAGGAGGTATCCGTGGCTCCTGTATCGGCTTACGGACTGCTGGGTTACGCCGCAGTCGCCATCATCGCGTTGATCGTCCTGATCGCGCGCTACCGTCTCAATCCCTTTATCGTCATTACCCTGGTCTCGGTGGGCCTGGCGCTGGTGGCCGGCATGCCGGCCTCCGGGGTGGTGGCGGCCTATGAGGCCGGGGTCGGCAAGACCCTGGGGCATATCGCCCTGGTGGTGGCCCTGGGCACCATGCTCGGCAAGCTGATGGCTGAATCCGGCGGGGCCGAGCAGGTGGCGCGCACCCTGGTGGCTCGTTTCGGCGAGCGCAATGCCCACTGGGCCATGGTCTGCATCGCCTTCCTGGTGGGGCTGCCGTTGTTCTTCGAGGTGGGTTTCGTGCTGCTGGTGCCGATCGCCTTCACCGTGGCGCGGCGGGTCGGGGTATCGCTGCTGATGGTCGGCCTGCCGATGGTCGCCGGGCTGTCGGTGGTGCATGCCCTGGTGCCGCCGCATCCGGGGGCGATGCTGGCGGTGCAGGCCTACCAGGCACCGGTGGGGCAGACCTTGCTGTACGCGATCCTGATCGGCGTGCCCACGGCGATCATCGCCGGCCCGGTGTATGCGCGGCTGATCGTGCCGCACATCCAGTTGCCGGCGCACAACCCGCTGGAGCAGCAGTTCATCAACCGTGAACCGCGCGTGCGGCTGCCGAGCTTTCGCCTGACCCTGGGCACCATCCTGCTGCCGGTGGTGCTGATGCTGCTGGGTGGCTGGGCCAACTTGATCGCCGCGCCGGGCACCGGCCTCAACCAGTTCCTGTTGTTCATCGGCAACTCGGTGATCGCCCTGCTGATCGCCACCCTGGTGAGCTTCTGGACCCTGGGCCTGGCCCAGGGGCTGAACCGCGAGTCGATCCTCAGGTTCACCAACGAATGCCTGGCGCCGACCGCCGGCATCACCCTCCTGGTGGGCGCCGGTGGCGGCTTGAACCGGATCCTCATCGACTCCGGGGTGACCGAGCAGGTGACCGGCCTGGCCCATCAGTTCCAGCTGTCGCCGTTGTGGATGGGTTGGCTGTTCGCGGTACTGATGCGGGTCGCCACCGGTTCGGCCACCGTGGCCCTGACCACCGCCTCGGGGGTGGTGGCGCCGGTGGCCGTCGGCCTGGGTTATCCCCATCCGGAACTGCTGGTGATCGCTACCGGCGCCGGCTCGGTGATCCTCTCCCATGTCAACGACGGCGGCTTCTGGCTGGTCAAGGAATACTTCAATATGAGCGTCATCCAGACCTTCAAGACCTGGACCGTGCTGGAGACCCTGATCTCGCTGATCGCCTTCGGCCTGACCCTGGTTCTCGCGGAGTTTCTCTAGATGGACATCCTTTACCAGATCCGCTCGCGCCTGGACGATCTCAGCACCGGGGAGGCGCGGATCGCCCGGCTGATGCTCGATGACGTGGGCTTCGCCGCCTCCGCCAGCCTCGAGGAGCTGGCCCGGCGCGCCGAGGTCAGTGCCGCCACCCTGTCGCGTTTCGCCCGCAGCGTCGGCTGCCGGGACTTGCGCCAGCTGCGCCTGCAACTGGCCCAGGCCAGCGGCGTGGGCAGCCGCTTCCTCGATCCGGGGGCGAGCACCGAGGCGTCCGGTTTCTACCGGCAGATCGTCGGCGATATCGAGGCGACGCTGCACCGGCACCTGGCGGGTTTCGAGGAGGCGCAATTCGCCGATGCGGTGCGCCTGTTGGGCCGCGCGCGGATGATCCACGCCTTCGGCACCGGCGGCTGTTCGACCCTGTGCAGCGCCGAGCTGCAGGTGCGCCTGGTGCGCCTGGGCTACTGCATCGCCGCCTGCCATGACCCGGTGATGATGCGGGTGACCGCTGCCTCCCTGGGATCGCAGCACGCAGTGATCGCCTGTTCCCTCAGCGGCCTCACCCCGGAGCTGCTGGACGCGGTGACCCTGGCCCGCAGCTACGGCGCCGCCGTGCTCGCCATCACCTTGCCCGACTCGCCCCTGGCCGGGCTGGCGGACGTGCTGTTGCCACTGCACAGCGCCGAGACCCCGTTCATCTACAAGCCCACCGCTGCCCGCTACGGCATGCTGCTGGCCATCGACGTGTTGGCCACGGAACTGGCCCTGGCCATGCCCGACGACAATCAAGAGCGCCTGCGCAGGATCAAGCTGGCCCTGGACCATTACCGTGGCGGCGCTGACAGCCTGCCCCTGGGAGACTGACATGCGCTACGACACTCTGATCCGCAATGCCCTGGTCATCGACGGCAGCGACCGTCCTGGCTATCACGCCGACCTGGCTATCCTCGACGGGCGCATCCAGCGCATCGGCGAGCTGGCCGGTGCGGTCGCCGAGGTCGAGATCGATGCCGCCGGTCGCGTGCTGGCCCCGGGCTTCATCGATGTGCACACCCATGACGACACGGTGGTGATCCGCCAGCCGCAGATGCTGCCCAAGCTCAGCCAGGGGGTGACCACGGTGGTGGTCGGCAACTGCGGCATCAGCGCTGCGCCGGTGACCCTCAAGGGCGATCCGCCGGACCCGATGAACCTGCTGGGGCAGCGCGAGATGTTCGTCTACCCGCGTTTCGCCGACTACCGCGCGGCGGTGGATGCGGCCCGCCCGGCGGTGAATGTCGCGGCCCTGGTGGGGCATACCGCCCTGCGCAGCAACCATCTGGCGGACCTGTACCGCACGGCCACCGCCAGCGAGATCGCGGCGATGCGCGGGCAACTGCGCGACAGCCTGGAGCAGGGCGCCCTGGGCCTGTCCACCGGGCTGGCCTACGCCAGTGCCTTCTGCGCCGAGACCGATGAGGTGCGTCAGCTGGCCGAGGAGTTGACGGCCTTCGGCGCGCTGTATGCCACGCATCTGCGCAGCGAGTTCGAGCCGGTGCTGGAGGCCATGGACGAAGCCTTCCTGATCGGCCGTTCGGCCAGGGCACCGGTGATCATCTCCCACCTCAAGTGCGCCGGCGCCGGCAACTGGGGGCGCAGCCCGCAACTGCTGGCGGCCCTGGAACAGGCGGCGCAGGAGCATCCGGTGGGCTGCGACTGCTATCCCTATGCCGCCAGTTCCTCGACCCTGGACCTCAAGCAGGTCACCGATGCCTATCGCATCACCATCACCTGGTCCACGCCGCATCCCGAGCAGGGCGGACGCGACCTGGCGCAGATCGCCGCCGACTGGGGCCTGGACCTGCAGGCCGCCGCCAAGCGCCTGCAACCGGCGGGAGCGGTGTACTACGGCATGGACGAAAGCGACGTGCGGCGCATCCTCGCCCACCCGCTGACGATGGTCGGCTCCGATGGCCTGCCGGAAGACCCGTTCCCCCATCCCCGGTTATGGGGCGCCTTTCCCCGGGTGCTGGGCCACTTCAGTCGTGACCTGGGGTTGTTCCCGCTGCACACCGCGGTGCACAAGATGACCGGCCTGTCGGCGGCGCGCTTCGGCCTGCGCCAGCGTGGCGAGATCCGCGAAGGCTATTGGGCCGACCTGGTGCTGTTCGATCCAGAGCGGGTCCGGGACGTGGCCGACTTCCAGGAGCCACGGCGCCCGGCCCTGGGGATCGACGGGGTCTGGGTCAATGGCGTGAGCAGTTATGCCGCCGGCCAGGCCAGCGAGCAGCGCCACGGGCGCTTCCTGCCCCGGGAGGGCGATTTGCGCCAGGGCTTCGATGCGCCAGGCTGATTTGTTGATCGCCGTCACAATGGTGGCGCATTGATATTAAAGAAAGCTCGTGTGGCGCCGAAGTGCTGGCAATCGGGGTCGCTCTCAGCGACCTGTTTCCAGTCAGGGAGTCACCTAATGAGCTTTGGCAAAACCACCCCCGTCCTGCGCATCTTCGATGAAGCCGAGGCCCGGGCGTTTTACCTGGACTTCCTGGGCTTTCACCTCGATTGGCAGCATCGCTGCACCCACGACCTGCCGCTGTACATGCAGGTCTCCCGGGGCGAGTGCGTGCTGCATCTGTCCGAGCACCAGGGCGACGGCAGCCCCGGCGCTGCGCTGCGCATCCATACCGACGAACTGGAAGACTTCCAGCAGCAACTGCTGGCCAAGCAGCTGCCGTTCACCGATCCGCGTATCCAGGCCATGCCCTGGGGCAGCCTGGACATGACCATCGACGATCCGTTCGGCAATCGCCTGGTGTTCACCCGCACCATCAGCGCCTGACCAACCCTCTCGCCGCCAGGCGCGGTGGTCGATGGCAGGCCCTGTCGTGGGTTGCCATCGGGCGTGCTGCCACTGTCAACCGTGGCTCGGGCCCAGTGTTTCTTCAGACACGCTGCTTGAGGGGCGGCCGGGAATGGTGGCTCCGAGCTTTCTCAGCACGACGTAGAACACCGGGGTCAGGAACAGGCCAAACACCGTCACCCCGAGCATGCCGCTAAACACCGTGACTCCCGTGACATGGCGCACTTCGCTACCTGCCCCAGTGCCGATCAGGAGCGGAACGGCACCGGCGATAAAGGCCACGGAGGTCATCACGATCGGTCGCAGGCGCAGCCTGCAGGCTTGCAGCGCCGCGTCGACGGTGCTTTGGCCGTGCATTTCCAGTTCCCGCGCGAACTCGACGATCAAGATCGCGTTCTTGCAAGCCAGCCCCATCAGTACCACCAGTCCCACCTGGACGAAGACATTGTTGTCCACGCCCGCCAGCCAGACCCCCGTCAAGGCGGCAAACAGGCAAATGGGCACGATCAGGATGACGGCAAGCGGCAGCAGCCAGCTCTCGTACAGGGCGGCCAGGACCAGGAACACCAGCATGGCGGCGATCGCAAAGACGATCGCCGCGCTGTTGCTCTGGGTCACTTGCTGGTAGCTCAGGTCGGTCCATTCCAGCTCGATGCCGCGTGGCAGGGTGCGGGCGGCGATCTCTTGCAGTGTCTCGATGGCCTCGCCCGACGACAGGATGCGAGGGTCGGCGTCGCCGATCAGGTCAGCCGCCGGATAGCCGTTGTAGCGCATGACCGGATCCGGGCCGAAGGTCGGCACGATGTTCACCACGGAACTGAGCGGCAGCATTTCGCCCCGGGCATTGCGCACCTGCAGGTTGCCCACATCCGCCCTGGTTTGGCGGAAGCTGGCGTCCGCCTGGGCAACGACCCGATACACCCGTCCCAGCAGGTTGAAGTCGTTGACGTAGACCGAGCCCAGGTAGGTCTGCAGGGTCTCGAAGATGGCTGTCAGCTCCACCCCCTGGGCTTGGGCCCTGGTCCGATCGACCTGCACTTGCAACTGCGGGATGTTGGACTGGTAGGAACTCACCGGGAAGGTCATGCCCGGGGTGCTGGCGATCTCGGCCTGGAACCTGTCCAGCGCCTGCTGCAGTGCCGCGTAACCCAATCCACCCCGGTCCGTCAGGAACAACGCGTATCCGGAGCCGTTGCCCAGCCCCTGGATCGGTGGTGGCAACAGGGCATAGGCCGCCCCATCCTTGATCGCCGCGAACTTGCGGTTCAATTCGGCGTTGATCTGCTCGGCGCTGCGGGAGCGTTGGCCAAAGGGCTTGAGAATGACGTAGGAGGTCACCAGGTTCGGCGTGTTGGTGCTTTGCAGGGCGTTCGAACCGACGTACGAGTTGCTGTAGTCGACACCCTCTACGCTCGAGGCGATGGCCGACATCTCGCGGGCCACGGCCTCGGAGCGGGAAAGCGAAGCGCCCGGGGGCAAGGTGGCTCCGGCGAACAGATAGAGCTTGTCCTGGTTGGGGATGAAGCCGCTGGGAATCGCGTTGAACAGGATCCCGGTGGCGCCGAGCAATGCGCCATACACCGCGAAGACGACTCCGCGCCGTGGCAGCAGGCGGTCAATGCTGGCTCCGTAGCGTTCGGCGTTGAGCTTGAAGAATCGCTCGAACGGTCGCAGCAGCCAGCCCAGGGTTCCATCCATCCAGCGGGTCATGCGGTCCCTGGGGGCGTCATGCCGACGTAACAGGCGGGCCGCCAGGGCCGGCGACAAGGTCAGCGAGTTGACTGTCGAGATCAGGGTCGAAATCGCAATGGTGACGGCGAACTGCTTGTAGAACTGCCCGGTGACGCCACTCATGAAGGCCATGGGAATGAACACGGCGCACAGCACCAGCCCGATCGCCAGGATCGGCCCCGAGACTTCGGCCATGGCCTGATGGGCCGCTTGCAACGGGCTCAGGCCGAGCTCGATGTGGCGCTCGACGTTTTCCACCACCACGATCGCGTCATCCACGACGATGCCGATGGCCAGGACCAGGCCGAACAAGGTCAGGGTATTGATGGAGTAGCCCAGCAGGTACAGGACCGCGAAGGTGCCGACAATCGATACCGGCACCGCGATCAGCGGGATGATCGAGGCCCGCCAGGTCTGCAGGAAGAGCACCACCACCAGGACGATCAGGACCATTGCTTCGAACAAGGTATGGCGCACGGCGCTGATCGATTCGCGGACGAAAACGGTCGGGTCCCAGACACTGGTGTAGCCCACGCCTTGCGGGAACTCCTTGGACAGGCTCGCGAACCGGGCATGGACCGCGTCGGCCACCTCGATGGCGTTGGCGCCTGGCGTGAGGAAGATGCCCACCGCGACTTCCTGGCTCTGCCCGCGAAAAACACGCAGGCTGTAATCGCCCGAGCCCAGCTCGATGCGCGCCACGTCCGCAAGGCGGGTGACCTGGCCGTCGCTACCCGCCTTGATGATGATGTCGCCGAATTCCTGTTGGGTCTTCAAGCGCCCCTGCACGTTGAGCGAAACCAGAAAGTCGGTGGTTGTCGGCGACGGCTCCGCGCCCAGTTGGCCCGCCGAGACCTGGACGTTCTGTTGGCGAATTGCCGCGATGGTGTCCTGGGCCGTGATGCCGCGTGTGGCGAGTTTGTCGGGGTCGAGCCAGATGCGCATCGCATAGTCGCCCGAGCCGTAGAGAATCACCTCGCCGATGCCCGGGATGCGCGCCAGTTCATCCTTTACATGCAGGCGCAGGTAGTTACGCAGGTAGAGCGCATCGAACTGCGGGTTGCTGGAGTACATGTCCAGGTACATCAACGGTGTCGGCGATTGTTTCTGGGTGGTGACTCCGTACTGGCGCACGGGCTCCGGCAAGCGCGAGAGCGCCTGGCTGACCCGGTTCTGGACACGCACCGCCGCTGTATCGGGGTCCACCTTCGGGTTGAAGGTGGTGACCACTTGCAACGTGCCGTCGGAACTGGCGACGGACTTCATGTACAGCATGCCTTCGACGCCGTTGATCGCTTCTTCCAGGACGACGGCGACCGATTCGGCGATTTCCTTGGGGTTGGCGCCAGGGTAGGTGGCTTTCACCACCACGGTCGCAGGCACGACTTCCGGGTATTCGCCAACCGGGAGCAACGGCATGGCAATCAGGCCTGCGGCGAAAATGACCAGCGACAGCACGATCGCGAAGGTTGGCCTGTCGATGAAAAACCTTGAGAAATCCATGGGGGAGGAGCCTTTGGCAATTACTTTCCGATCAAGATCGCGCGGGAGACCTGCAGCGCACTGTCTTCGGGGGGGAGCTCATGGGGGGTGACGGCGGTTCCGCTGGCGTAGATCTGCTGCAGGCCGGCAACGACGATCTTGTCTTCGCGGGTCAGCCCCGCCGTCACGACGCGCTGGTTGCCGACCTGCCTGCCGGTTTTTATGTAGCGTCTTTCGGCGGTGTTTTCCGGGCTCAAGCGGTACACGTATTGTTGGTCCTGGTCAGTCAGGATCGCCCGCTCGGGTACCACGATGACCGGTACCGAACCACCGATCGCAAGTTGCACCCTGGCATACAGGCCGGGGGTCAGCCGTCGCTCCGGATTGCGCACCGTGGCGCGGGCGCGAATGGTCCCGGTGCTTGCATCGACCTGGTTGTCGATGAAGCTCAAGTCGCCCTCGTAGGGGAAGCCTTCGTCGCTGGCCAGGCCAATGCGCACCTGGGTTTCGCGCGATTCTTTCAAGGCCTTTCGAAACCCCGGCACATGGTGCTCGTCCGGATCGAAGTAAACGTAAAGCGGATCTTGGGACACCACCGAGGTAAGGACCGATTGATCGGCGACGGCCAGGTTGCCTCGCGTCAGCTGGGCGCGGCTGGTGCGGCCATCGATGGGCGAGCGGACTTCGGTGAACTCCAGGTTCAGGGCCGCGCTTGCCACCGCCGCCTCGGCGGCATGGACTTCGGCCAGGCTCTGGCCATGGCTGGTGTGCCGTTGCTCGGCCTCTTCCTTGGAGACTGCGTTGAGCTTGAGCAACTGCTGTGCCCGCCGGTCCTGCTGTTCGGCGAACAGCAGCGATGTCCGGGCCCGTTCCAGCTGGGCGCGGGCATTGGCCAATGCGGCGCGGTAGGGGCGCGGGTCGATGACGAAGAGCAGGTCGCCGGCCTTGACCTCGCTACCTTCCCGGTAGGCCACCTGGGTGATGTGGCCGCTCACGCGGGGCAGGATAGCTACGGTTTCCATGGCGCCTATACGGCCATTGAAGCTGTCCCAGGCCTTGACGGGTTGCATGGCAACCCTGGCCACATCCACGACCGGGGCGCTGGCGGCTGTGGTCGGGCCGGGTTCCTTGTTGCAGCCAGTCATCAACAAGAGCGTGATGATGACGACGCTGGCGCTGGTTGATCGGGCACGCACGGGATGGTCCTTGTGTGGCGTTGAAAAAATGAGCGGGCAAGCCGGTATCCGGTTCGCCGATGGCGGCGGGGCGCCTGGCAATCACTGGGGCCTAGTGCTGCGGCTGCATGGCAAAACCGACACCGAAACGGTTCCAGGCGTTGATGGCGGCAATAACGAACGTCAGCTCGCAGAGTTCCTGTTCGCTGAAGTGCCCGCTGACTTCTGCATAGATCTCGTCCGGGGCCTGGCGCTGCGCAACCAGGGTCAGTGTCTCGGTCCACAACAGGGCCGCACGTTCACGGGCGTCGAAGAATGGCGTCTCCTTCCAGGCGCTGATGGCCATCAGGCGCCGGGGCGTTTCCCCGCCTTTCAACGCGTCGGTGGTGTGCATGTCGATGCAGTAGGCGCATCCATTGATCTGGGAGGCGCGGATCCGCACCAGTTCCCGCAGCGCGGCGGGCAGGACGGATTGGGCGGCGGCTTTTTCCAGCCCCATCATCGCCCGCATGGCCTGGGGGGCGGCCTGGTAGTAATCGATGCGTTTGTTGCTCATGGATGTGCTTCTCCTGATGTCGCCACATGTCGTGGAATGGGTGTACTTTAGAAAAAGCCATTACTCGGATAAATTGGCTCCAATCGTTTTGTTTATACGGATATTCGTACAATGGCATTTGACCGGCTGGAGGCCATGCGCGCGTTTTGCCGCATTGTGGAAGTGGGCAGTTTCAGTGGCGCGGCCGATTCGCTGGATCTGGCGAAAACCACGATTTCGGGCCAGGTCCAGGCCCTGGAAAGCTTGCTGGGCATCAAGCTGCTGCACCGCACGACGCGCAAGGTGTCGCCTACCACGGAAGGGGCGGCGTACTACCTGCGCGCACGGGCGGTCATCGATGACGTAGACGAGTTGGAAGCTGCTGTTTCGCAAAGCCGCAATGTGGTTCGCGGCCGGATCAGGATCGAGATGCCATCCCCGGTCGGCATCCTGTTCGTCGTTCCGGCACTGCCGGACTTTGCCGCCAGGTATCCAGAGATCCACCTGGATATCGGCTGCAGTGAGCGGGTGGTCGACCTCGCCCAGGAAGGTGTCGATTGCGCCCTGCGCGGTGGTGTCGTCACAGACCAGGACCTGGTGTGTCGCCCAATCGGGCAGATGCGCTTTTGCCTCTGCGCAGCTCCCCGGTATCTGGCCGGGGTTGCCCCGATCACCGCGCCAACGCAGCTGCCGACCCACAAGCATCTGGGCTTCAAGTTCCCGGTGACCGACCGGCGCTATGTGCCGACGCTCAGGCGCGGGGCGGAAAGCTTCACCCTTGACCAGCCACCTTCCTTGTACTTCAACAACGGTAGCGCCACGGCTGCCGCCGCCATCGCGGGGTTGGGGGTGGCGTTTGTGCCCAGGGCGGAGGCCGAGCCGCATTTTCGCAGCGGGGCGCTGGTCGAAATACTCCCGGATTGGCATATGGCGAGCATGCCCATCTCGGTGGTCTACCCCTATACCCGCCACCTTTCCGCGAGGGTCCGCGCGTTCACCGACTGGGTCACGCTGCTCATGGCCAGCGACCCTCTTTGGGCGCTTTCCCAATAGAACACAAGAAGGCCCGGCCGGGATTCAAGGCCCGGCGGGACCGCGGTGCTTCTGGCGATACTCTCCGGGAGGCATGCCGGTGCGGGTCTTGAAGCTGCGATGGAACGAGCGGGGCTCGGTGAAGCCCAGGCGATCGGCGATGGCCTGGATCGACAGCTCGCTGTGCAGCAGGTGGTGCTCGGCCAGTTCCTGGCGCAGGTCGTCGAGGATCTGCTGGTAGGAGGTGCCGGCCTTGAGCAACTGGCGCTGCAAGGTACTGACCGACACTTGCAGTTGTTCGGCCACCTGTTCCTTGCGCGGCAGGCCATCCTTGAGCAGTTGGCGCAGGACGTTCTGCACCTGCAGCGCCACCGGCGCATCGGCCAGCGAGGCCATCATCGTCTGGGCATGGTCTTCCAGGGTCTTGAGCAGCCGCGCATCGGCCTGGCGCAGGGGCAATTGCAGGTAGTGCAGGGGGGCCACCAGGGCCGAGCAGGGTTGCTGGAACAGCACCGGGCAGCCAAATAGCGCCTCGTATTGTTCGAGCCGGGCCAGTTCCGGCAGTGGATGCTCGAACCACACCGCACCTGGCGAAAGCTGCGAGTCGGCGATCCAGCGGGCATACAGCAGCCAGGAGGCGAGCACGTTTTCCACCAGATGCCGGCGGATGTCCGGGCGTTGGTGGCGGCAGCTCCAGATCAGGCGTACTTCGTCGCCTAGCACTTCGGCGCGGCTGGTGCCCATGTCCCCCACCAGTTTCTCGAACGGCATGATGCGGCCCATGGCTTCGCCCAGGGTCGCGCAGTTCATGGTGATGTAGCCCAGCACGTTCCAGGACCCGGGCTTGACGAAGCGTGCCGAGTTGAGCCCGAACAGCGGGTCGCCCGAATGCAGGCAGAAGTAGTCCAGCAGGCGTTCGTGAACCTCTACCGGCAGGCGCAGGCTGGTGTCGTTCAACTGCGCCGCCTGCAAGCCGGCGGCTGCCAGCGCCGGTTCCGTGGCGATACCCAGCTGCTCGGCATAGAGCAGGTACTTGAGCAGGGGCGGGACCGAGGTAAAACCGAGGCTGGGCATGATTGGGTTCCTGGCAACGAATCCTTCGGACAGCAGGATGGAGACCGGGAAAGGTAAGGGCAAACCGCGAACGCTGTAAATGCCTGTCCGGCAGACCTCATGTAGCCGCTGCCGAAGGCTGCGGCTACATGAGCGAAGGACGCGCTACAAGTCAGACGCGGAAGTGGCTGACCATCATTTGCAGTTGGCCGCCCAGGCGGGCCAGCTCGACGCTGGAGGCCGCGGTTTCCTCGCTGGCGGCGGCGGTCTGTTCCGACACATCGCGCACGTTGATGATGCTGCGGCTGATCTCCTCGGCCACGGCGCTCTGTTCTTCGGCAGCGGCGGCGATCTGCTGGTTCATCGACTGGATGTTGGACACCGTGCGGGTGATGTTCTCCAGGGAGGCACCGGCCTTGCGCGTCAGGTCGACACTACTGTCGGTCAGCACCCGGCTGTTGTGCATCACGGTCGCCACTTGCTGGGTACCGTTCTGCAGGCCGGCCACCAGTTCCTCGATTTCCTCGGTGGACTTCTGGGTGCGCTGGGCCAGGGCCCGGACCTCGTCGGCCACCACCGCGAAACCACGACCGGCTTCACCGGCGCGGGCGGCTTCGATGGCGGCGTTCAGGGCCAGCAGGTTGGTCTGTTCGGCCACGGCCTTGATCACGTCCATGACGCTGCCGATCTTGTCGCTTTCCTGTTGCAGCATGTTCATGGCGTCGGTGGAGCGCACCACTTCGCTGGCCAGGCGCTCGATCTGCTCGATGGCCTGGGCCACCACCTTGTCGCCTTCGCGGGCTTCGCCATCGGCGGCGGCCGCAGCCTGGGAGGCTTCCTCGGCGTTGCGCGCGACTTCCTGCACGGTGGCGGTCATCTCGTGCATGGCGGTGGCCACCTGGTCGGTCTCGACTTTCTGGCTGTTGACCCCGGCGCTGGTTTCCTCGGTCACCGCCGACAGTTCCTCGGCGGCGCTGGCGATCTGGGTCACGCCGTCGCGGATACCGCCGATCAGCTCGCGCAGGGTCACGCCCATGCGGGCGATGCCTTGTTGCAGCACGCCCAGTTCGTCACGACGGGTGACGTGCAGGTCCTGGGTCAGGTCGCCGGAGGCAATGCGCTCGACCGCTACCAGGGTCTCGCGCAGCGGACGGGTGATCTGGCGGGTGATGATCACCGCAGCCAGCACGCCCACCAGCAGCGCCAGCAGGGTGCTGGTCAGTTGCAGGCTACGGGCCTGGGCACTTTCGACATCGCGGCGATCCAGCTGGATCTGGTACAGGGCATCGCTGCGCTCGACGATATCGGCGCCTTGGTCGGTCATTTCCTTGCGTGCCTGCACGGCGTCGGAGAAGGCTGCCTTGAAGGTCTGCAGCGAGCTGCGGTAGCCGGTCAGGGCGGTGGTCAGGCGTTGCAGGACATCGCCCTGGGTGCGGCTGAAGTGCTTGTTCAGCTGCTCGAGCTCAGTGATCGCGGCGTTGAGCTGGGCAACGGCCTTCTGCTCGGTCTCCGGGTTGCTGGTGGTGACGTAGCCACGCACTTCATAGCGGGCCAGCTGGAAGGCTTCCTTGGCCTCGGTGATGGCCTGGAACTGCTCGAAACGCTCGTCGCTCAGGGGCATCTGCTTGACCCGCTCGTTGATCCCGTTGATCAGGTCGTTGGCGTCGTCGGCATTCTGGTTCATGGTCTGGCGCGCGGCGTTGCCGGTGCGGTAGGCGTTGCGCATCTTGTTCAGCGAGTCCTGGTAGGCGGCGATGGTCGCGCCCAGGCCTTGCAGCAGCTTGATGTTCTCCGGGCTCTGGAACGACGCCAGGAGCTTCTTCTGCTGGGCGCTGAAGTCGTCCAGGGTGACCTGGACATTCTGCGCGGCGGTTTCGTCGCCGTTGGTCAGCATGTATTGCAGGCGGGTGACCCGCAGCTTGGTCAGGCCGATGTTCAACTGGGTGATGTCGCTCATCCAGTTGCTGCGGTCGATCATGCCGCCCAGGCTGGTCCAGCCGGTCAGTGCAAGAATGGTGGTCAGGGCCAGGACCAGGCCGAAGCCCAGGCCCAACTTAAGGTTGACGCTGATGTTGGCGAACCAGCTATTCATTGAATTCCTCCAGGAACGTAGCGCTTCTTGATCTCAGTTGGCCGGAAGATTGTTGTTCTTGGTGACCAGCAAGGTGATTTGTAGGGGGTATATCGGCGGGATGTGCCATAGCTAAAACGATTTCGTCGGCATTGCGCCAAGACAATGTTTCAGGCTTTGACGGCTATTTTGCGGGATGAACCACCTGTGCGTTGAGCTTTTTTTCACATTGATTTCACCGCTGCCCCACGGTCATCCCCCTAGAGTCTGGCCGGTCGCTGCCCTTGGGCATGCGGCGCAGCTCGTCTGCCACCAGGCCTGCCTGGCCTTGGCACGGGCTGCTCGATATCCCGGATCATTCTCTGAAGGGCGACTGGAACGTGACCACAAGACTGGTATTGGCGCAGGTCAGGGGCCCATCCCTGGGACGCACCCTGGCCCGTTACAAGCGGCACCTGGCGTGGTTGCTGGGCCTGGGCCTGAGCCTTTTGGCGGGCCTGTACCTGCTCCAGCCGGCGGCGGTTCCCGACCTGGCCCACGGCAATGCCAGTGGGCTCAAGGCATTGGCCAGCAGTTGGGCCAAGGGCGACATGATCGTCCTGGTGCGCCATGTGGAGCGCTGCGACCAGTCCAATGCCCCTTGCCTGGGGCCGGCCGACGGCATCACCGACCGCGCGCGGGACATGGCGGTGGGGCTCGGTGCGCGGTTCGAGCACCTGGGCTTGGCCCATGCCGACATCTACAACAGCCCCCTGACCCGCACCGCGCAGACTGCCGGCTACATGTTCAGCAAGGTCAGCAGCGGCGACAACTGGCTCTTCAACTGCAAGGGCAGCATGTTGCGCGACGCCCTGGCGCACAAGGTCGCCGGACACAACCTGGTGCTGGTGACCCACAGTGAATGCATGGCGCAACTGGAGCGTGACCTGAAGCTGGCGACCCCGACCCTGGGATACGGCGCGGCCCTGTTCGTCACCACCGACACCCTGGACGGCGCACCGAAGATGCTCGGGTCGATCGAAGCCAGCGACTGGCGCTCGGTGGACTTCAAGCGCTGAGGCGAGCGCGCGGCCGCGCCCTGGACGCTGGCGGCTTCAAGGCATCAGCAAGTCTGCTTCTTCAGGCTGGCCGGGCCGCGGTGGCAGGTTCGGCGGGGCATCGCTGAGCCGCTGCGGGCTGATCAGGTTGGTGAACTCTTCGATCAGGCGCTGGATCGCCTCCGGCGGCTCGCAATCGCGAAACTCCATGCTGATCTGCACCTCGTCGGGGTCGCGCTCATGGCCTTCGCGCTTGCCGTGGCCGAAGGTGACGAAGAACTTCTCGCACTGCAGTTCACCGTTCTCCAGGTCGTGGGTGGCCTTCTGCAGTTCGGTGCCTTGCATGCGCACCGAGAGGTCGACGGTCATCTTGTGCAGGGCCAGGCCCTTGGGCGAGACCAGGGCAATCAACGGGACGTTGATGATGTGCTGGTCGTTGAGCGCCACCTCGACCATCTTGGCTTTCATCGGCGTGCCCAGGTCGTTGACGTCGTAGTCGAAGAACTGGTCGAACAGCTTGATGTACTGCTGGGCGATCAGGTTGTGGGTCGCGGCCGCAGCCTGGTGCATGCCCCGGGTGATGTGGCTCAGGTCGCTGGCGGACATGGGCTCCTTGCGGCGGGAAAAAAACGCCATGGATCACGCTCCTGGTTAGGTGGCTTAAGTGCCCCGCCGGATGGGGCGGGGCTCGTTGGCAGAGGCAATCACTCTTTGTCTTTTTTCTTTTCCGCAGGCGCATCAGGCTGCTTCAGCGTATTGGCGGTGGGTAGCTTGTCGGTGTCGGTCGCGGTGGCATTGGGCAGCATCACCGGCTTGGTCGCCGCATCGGTGAGGAAGTCGATCACCCGCATCAGGGCTTCCGGTGGGTCCTGGCGGACGATCTTGGTGTTGATGGCATAGCGTGCGCGGGTATCGGTCTTGCGGGTCTGGGTGGACTTGTGGCTCGCTGCGCCCTTGACCGAGACGCTGAAGGGGCCCCAGCCCATCTTCGCCTCGAAGCTGCCGGAGGCTTCGGTGGAACTGGTGTCCTCGGCCATCTGGCTGATGGTCAGCTCGAATTCGATCGAGCCTTCCTCGATGGTGATGTTGGGGTGACTGATGGCCGCCAGCAGCGGGATGCGCATCGACTTCTTCACCGTGCCCTTGTAGACGCCCTGATCATCCACCAGGGTCTCGTCGTAGTCGAACTGCACCGATACCGCCTGGCCGTTCTGGATGCACACGCCCATCAGGAAGTCCGCGTAGGCTTTGCTCGCGGCGACCTGCGCCTGGATCATCGCCATCAATGGACCGGTGATCATCTTGTCCAGGGGCAGGGCGGCTATCACGCCGCCGATCAGGCCCTTGTCTATTTCTGCCATGGTCTTTCTCCTTGTCGTCTATGCGCTGGTTGCGCACTTGCAGCCTATGCGGGCCGCTGTCGACGCTTCAGCGGGAAGCGATTACCGGGGAGTGTTGGCGTCCAGGCGACGGATGTTGCCGATCTGCCGCAGGCTCAGGCCGTATTTGTCGGCCAGTACGCTGCGGGAGATCCCTCCCAGGCTTTCCAGCTGGATATGCTGGTTGCGGATCTGCCGGCAGAAGTGATCGGCCTTGGGAATTTCCAGGGCCAGGCCGGCGAAACGCTCGATCAGCGCGTCGAGGGCTTCCGGTGGCAGGAGCAGGGCCAGGGACGTGCGTTCGGCGTGCTTGGGGATGTACTTGGGGCGGCCACCGTATTCGCAGGTCAGGCGATAGGCGTTTTCCAGGCCAATGCAATCGATGAGGGCCTGGAGCGAATGGGGAAGTTGGCGAACATCGATAAGGCTGAGGTCTTTTACGTCCATTTGGTACCTCCTTGGAATTATGGATAAAGCCGGTTCGATCCTAAGGAGGTGTTGGTTCCTCTTTGCAGTGGGAAATATCCCCCTTATTGCGGGGAACTATTACAGCCTGACGCTGTATCGGTCGTGGGTGTTGCACTGGATTTTCTTCAACTGGATGAGGGAATTCCCATGTCGCGCTATTCGATCGATTTCAATTTCATCTCCGAACGAGAAGGCGGCGCCCGCACCAAGGGGTATGTGCCCGCCATTGCCCATAGCAAGAGCGGGGTCACGATTGCCACCGGTTTCGACCTGGGGCAGCGCAAGCTGGCGGATCTGCAGGCGCTCAAGCTGCCGGCGGACCTGGTGCGGCGCCTGAGCCCCTATCTGTTCCTGACCACCGTGGACGCGCAGGCTGCACTCGACGAGAACCCCTTGACCATCAGCCCTGATGAAGCGCGCCTGATCGATGAGGCATTCAAGGCACCCTTCATCGAGCAGTTGGCGAAGAAATATGCCGCGGCCAGTGGGCGGGACTTCGCTCAGTTGCCGGCGCCAGCGCAGACGGTGATTGCCTCGGTGGCCTTTCAGTACGGAGACCTGGCCAGCCGCACGCCGAATTTCTGGCGCCAGGTGATTGCTTGCGACTGGGCCCAGGCGGTGGCCAACCTGCGCAACTTCGGTGATATCTACAAGAGCCGGCGCGGCAAGGAGGCCGACCTGCTGAGCTCGCAACTCAAGCCGTGAACAGCACCGCCCGGGCCAGGGTCCGGGCGGTCTGGTTTTCAAGGGCAGGGCAAGGCGAGGAGCAGGCTGACACTGGCCATGGCACCGGCGTCATCGGGGCGAGTGCCGGCGGGCAAGGTGCGCCAGTCCACCAGCAGGCACAGGGCGTTGACCGGCAGGTTGGCGATGCTGCCGATGGGGGCGGTGAATTCGTAGCGGTACAGCGCCTGGGTGGTGTTCTTGGCCCAGACGCTGGTGGCGCTGCCCAAGGTGGTATGGGCCATGTCCGGCAGCTTGTCCTGGCTGATGGTGAAGCGCGGATGCTCGCCCTGCAGGGCAAATGCCCCGTTGTCCCGGGAGCGTTTCCACATCTGCTGCCACTGGTTGCCGGCGGCGGCCTGCTCCAGTGTGGCGGCGTAGGCCTTCAGGGTTGCTGGAGGGGTGCTGGTGGTTTCCAGGGCCTGGGCGGCGCCGGCAAGCAGGCCCAGGGCAATGATCAGTGAACGCAGAATCAACATGGGGTACTCCTTTCCAATCCCTCGCGGGGCTGGTACGCAAACAGGGCAAGGATCTTGGCGCAATCGCGCCGTCCACAGGCAAGGCTTGGCCGGGGCTAGGCAAGCCCGGTGCCGCCCTTGCTCGTCGACGGTTTGCGAACCTTGGCCTGGCTTCGGGTGGTGCTGACAGTGATGGTCATGACTGACTCCTTGAGGGAATGCCCATGGGGGCGCCGGTCATGGTTGCAACAGTGGCGGGGGGTATCAGCGGGAAAGGATTCAAGGGGTGTGCCTGCGCGGATGGGCATTTCAGGGCGCGGCGAGTACAGTGCCGGCGCCCGAGAAATGAATCCCGGGCGCTTTTCCATGGAGTTGCGTTGTGAAATACATCAGTAAAGTCGTTGCTTGCGCCTGTCTCGGCCTGGCGCTTGCCGGTTGCACTGGCACCCCGATGAAAACCCAGCAACTGGACAGCAGCCAGTACACGGTCATCGGCCACAGTGAAGCGACCGCCACCGGGATCATGCTGCTCGGGTTCATCCCGATCCAGCAGAACAACCGTTTCGTGCGCGCCCAGAATGCTGCCATCAAGGCCAAGGGCGGCGATGCGCTGATCAATACCCAGGTCCAGGAAAACTGGTTCTGGGCCTGGGTGCTCAATGGCTACACCACCAAGGTCTCCGGTGACGTGGTCAAGCTGAAGAACCCGCAGTAATCCTGCGCTTGCCGGGTGCGACCTACTCGTTCCGACCAGCTCGACGGCACCCCGATGGGTGCCGTTTTTGCTTGTGTCAGTTGGTGGGTGCCAGGTTGACGAAATAGTAGGCCTGGCGTCCCACCATCATCATTTTCTGCACCCGCAGCGGCGACTTGGGTGGCTCCAGCCCGCCCAGTATCGCCATGTGCTTGGGCGACTCGGCGAGAAACGCCATGAGCTGGGCCTCGGACTCCAGGTCCTGGAGTACCGTCTGGACATAGAACACACTGGCTCCGGCGATGCGTTCGCTGGCCTGGTAGAGCACCAACTGGTGGCCCTCGGCGCGTAGCGCCTTGATCTGGTCGGTCACCGGCACGAAGGACATCTCGCGGTCCAGGCGCGGCGCGAACCACTGGGCGTTCGCCAGGTAGGCGGCCACCACCAGGCTCATGAGGGCAATGACCAGGCCCTTGCGTCGGCGCCCCACCGCGCTCCAGAACCCATTGCCCGTAGCGCGCCGGGCGAGGCGCTGGTACAGCACCGCCCCGTACTCGGCCGCCAGCACCGCCGCTGCCGGGGTCAGCGACATCAGGTACACGGTGCGCTTGCTCGACGCCAGGCATAGCAGGGTGAACTGCGCCAGCAGCCAGAGCACGAAGAACAACAGGTAGCGGTTGTTCGCCAGTTCCTTGCGCCAGTGCCACAGGCCCAGGTAGACCAGGATGTTCCACGGCAGGAAGGCCTGGGGCAGCTTGGCCAGGTAGTAATAGAAGGGTTCGTAGTGGCCGGCCTCGACGAAGGAGCCGCCGAAGCGTCCGATGCTGTTGGTCCACAGCACTTCCGCCAGGGCGGCCGTGCCGCCGCGCTGGTACAGCAGCGCCAGCCAGATCGCCAGGGGCACCAGGCCCAGCAGGGTCAGCAAGGCGGGGCGTACCCAATGGCCCAGGGCCAGGCGCTTGGCAAGCAGGCTGTCCACCAGCAGGTAGGCGAAGATCACCACCCCCGGCATGGCCAGGCCCAGTACTCCCTTGCTCAGGGTGGCGATGGCGATGCCGACGGCGAATGCCAGCCAGGCCAGGGATGCAGGCTGGCGCTCCTGCTGGCGCCGGTGGGCCTGGAAGAACGCCAGCAGGGCCAGGGTCACACCCAGGCTCAGCAGTGCATCCTCGCCCACGCCGCGTACGTTGCTCCAGTAGCTGGCCATGGTCGCCAGCATCAGCCCGGCCATCAGCGCCACTGCGGCGGGACGCCCGAAACGC
Source organism: Pseudomonas sp. CMR5c (assembly GCF_003850545.1). Taxonomy (NCBI): domain Bacteria; kingdom Pseudomonadati; phylum Pseudomonadota; class Gammaproteobacteria; order Pseudomonadales; family Pseudomonadaceae; genus Pseudomonas; species Pseudomonas sp. CMR5c. The sequence goes on from NZ_CP027705.1 coordinate 862,336, forward strand.
CGCAACAGGCCATACAGCAGCATGACGCTGAACAGCCCGGCAAAGGCCGAGGCCAGGCGTACCGCCAGGGGCGTACCGCCGAAGGCGCGAATGGCGCCGGCATCGAGCCACAGGCTCAGCGGCGGTTTCTCCAGGAAGGGCACGCCGAACAGGCGCGGAGTGACCCAGTCATCGTCCAGGTGCATCTGCATGGCGATCCCGGCGACCCGGGTTTCGGTGGAACCCTGCAGCTCATGGTTGCCCAGGCCGAAGAAGAACAACAGGCAGGCCAGCAGGAATAGCAGCGGGGCAGGTCGTGACATGGGAGGCGTCCGGGGGCGCAGGCGAGGGCTGCGGGCAAGCGCCGGAGTATACGCAGGCGAGTCTTAACGAATTGTGAACAAGTGGAGGGTTTTGGTGCCGTGCCCCGCTGGAGCAGAGCGGGCGCCAGGCCGCTCCGCGGGTTCAGCTGTTGGTGGCTGGGAGCAAGCGGGCAGCCGGGCAAGCGGGTGGCCGACACGACAGGACGGTGTCGACCGCTGAGAAGCCGGATTCGATCAGGCCGAGGCTCGGCGCAGGTGACGCCCGGTGCGCCACCAGAACACCGCCCCCAGGAAGGCCCCGGAGCCTGTGAACAGCGGCGCCATGACCAAGTAGTCTTCAAGCTCGCCTGCTTTGGGCTCGACCTCGGGCGGGTCGGTGAAGAAGCTGCTCGAGAACATGCTGGCCACCACCGGCATGGTCGGCAGCGAGCCGAGGATGCCGCAGAACAGATAGATCAGCACGTTGCGCCAGGCGAAGCGCTGGGCCAGCCAGAAGAACAGCGCGCAGGGCAGGGCGGCCAGGATGCTGACCACCACGGTGATCAACAGCATCGCCTGCAGCGCGATGGAGAAGATATCGGTGAAGGTCGTCCACAGCGATGCGCTGCTGCTGGCCAGGATCAGCAGCGAGCACAACACCACCACCGCCAGGGCCAGTGCTGCAATACCGATGAAGTAGGTGGCGAACCATTGCAGCGGTTGCACGCTGCGAATGGCCGGGGAGTTATGAGGCATGGGAAGGGTCCGTTTCCAGCTGTTGATGATCGGTCCAAGGTTATCGACGGCGGCGGCGGTGCTGAGTGGAGTTTGTGTGGGTTTTGTGTGGGGCGCTTGCCGGTGGTGGATGACAGCTATCGCCGAAATACTCTATACAGGTGACGACCCGCCGACCTTGCCGCGGGCCTTGTGCTTAGCCCACCCCAAAGGAGATGGAGATGATCAAGTTCCTCAACGTAACCGAGTTGCCCCGTACCCCTGTGCATTGCCATGCCGGCTCCGTCAACGGAGCGATCAATGCCTGGGAGCTGAAAAATCGGGCTCTCAATACGAAGGGGTTTGTTTCATGTCCAAAGAATTACTCGGAGTTTCTGCTGTAGGGCTGATGGTGCTGGGCGAGTTCTGCGCCATCTACAGTGAAGTGGTGGTCGCGCGGCTGGCCCATGCCGGCAACACGGGGAGCAGCGGGCTCTTGGTGCCGGTGCTGATCATGTGCCTGGGCGGCCTTTGCCTGCTGGCGGCCTACTGGCTGGGATACATGGCGGTGGGGGATATCTGGATCGTCACCGTGGTCTCGGTGACTTCGCTGCTGCTCCTGGAACCGCTGGTGATCTGGGCGCTGTTCCAGCAGATGCCCGGGCGCGGTGCGCTGATCGGCTTCTGCCTGGGCGCGCTGGGCATGTTGTCCGCCGTGTTCCTGTAGCGCGGATCTCGCAGGCCGGGCCTGGCAGTTCAACTGCCGGGCCTGCGGCCTTTCAAGCCCGGTCCCGGGCGAAGTAGCGACTGGGTGCCTGCCCCAGGAGCTTGCGAAACACCCCGGTGAAGGCGCTCGGGCTGCTATAGCCCAGGTCCATGGCCACCCGGGTCACGGACTCGCCATTGCCCAGGCGCACCACCGCGGCCAACAGGCAGGCTTGCTGGCGCCATTCCACGAAGCTGATGCCGGTGTGCTGGCGGAACAGGCGGGTGAAGGTGCGGCGGCTCATGCCGGCCCGTTGGGCCATTTCATCCAGTGGCCATTGCAGCGACGGCCGTTCCAGCAGCGTGCGGCAGGCCTTCATCAGGCGTGGCTCGGTGGGAAGCGGGGCGTTGAGCGACAGCGGCGCCATGGCCGCGATCTCGTGCAGCAGCAGGCCCATCAACTGCTCGTGGGCCCCCTCGGTGGCGTAGTGCGCGGGAATGTCCACGGCACGCAGCAGCAACTGGCGCAGCAGCTCGGAAACCTCCAGCACCTGGCAATGCCCCGGCAGGCCCAGGCGTTGCGCAGCCTGCGGGTGGACATAGGTGTTGAGCATCAGTACCGGGCCGCTCATGTGCATGGCGTGGGGCACTTCGGCGGGAACCCAGATCGCCCGGCGTGGCGGCACCACCCAGTTGCCCTGGTCGGTGAATACGCTGATCACCCCGCAAGCGGCGTAGGCGAACTGCCCACGCCGATGTTGGTGCTCGGCAAAGTGCTGTCCGTCCTGGTAGTCGATGGCGGTGACCAGCGCATCCCGGGGGGAATCCTGGTAGGGGTCGAGGGTGATTGGTGGCATGGCCCGAATCTACTGGTATATGACCTGATACTGCAAGCGGGCCAGCGGGCCGCAGGGGATAGTGCCTGCCCGGTCGGGGATTGGCCCGCGGCCGCTTTCCACGGATCGTGCGACATGCAGAACAAACACTTGCTCCTGGCCTTGCTGGTGACGGCCTTGTGGGGCTTGAACTTTCCCATCACCAAGCTCGGATTGGCGAGCATCGACCCATTGCTGCTCACGGCCCTGCGTTTCACCCTGGCGGCGTTGCCCTGGGTGTTCCTGGTGCCACGGCCACAGGTGGCCCTGGGTTGGCTGGTGGCCTACGGATTGATCTTCGGCGTGGCCATGTGGGCGTTGATCAACCTGGGGATCGACCAGGGCGTCGCCCCTGGTACCGCATCCTTGCTGATCCAGTTCAGCGCGTTCTTTTCCCTGGGCTGGGGAGCCCTGCTGTTCGGCGAACGCTTGCGCCCGGCACAGTGGCTGGCCATGGCGATCGCCCTTTGGGGCCTGCTGAGGATCATCGGTTCCAGCCCCGGGCAGGCCACCAGCCTGGGCTATGGTTTGCTATTGGCCAGCGCTTTCAGCTGGAGCCTGGGCAACGTGATCATCAAGCGCTGCGGGGTGCGCGAGGTATTCGCCTTCGTGGTCTGGGCCAGTCTCTTCGCGCCGCTGCCGTTGCTGGTGCTGACCTGGCTGGTCCATGGCCCGGCGCCCTTCGTGCAAGTGCTTGGGCCGTTCCGCTGGAGCGCTGTGCTGTCGCTGTTGTTCCAGGTCTATGTCGCGACGCACTTCTGCTACTGGGGGTGGAACCTGCTGCTGCGCGAGTACCCGGTGTCACGGGTGGCGCCCTTGTCGCTGTTGATTCCACTGTTCGGTACCGCAGGCTCGATGTTGTTGCTGGGCCAAGGCATCAGTCTGGACGACGGATTGTCCATGGCCCTGGTGCTGCTGGCGCTGGTGGTGGGCCAGGTGCGCTGGCGCCAGTTGGCGCTGGCCCGCTGACGAAGCACCGCGATTTTCAAAAGCTCGTTCAGGCACTGTTCAGTGTCCGCTCCGGCAACATTGCCTGCCTCCCGCCGAGCCCAGGCACCGGCACTTTCTGGTAGAGCGAAGATGGTTCGAGAAAAGCGTTTCGGTGCAGAGTCCTGGGCGGTATACCTGGTGGCGCTGGTGTTGTTCACCTGGGGCATCTGGGACGAGCAGCCCCAGGGCTTCGATGGGCGTTGGGCGCTGTTTCTGCAGGAGATGTTCCGTCACGGCGCCAGTTTGTTTCCCACCACCTATGGCCAGCCCTATCCGGACTACCTGGGGACTGCGTCTTTTTTCAGCTACCTGTTCGCCCAGGTGTTCGGCGCCCCCAACCATCTGGCCAATATCCTGCCCACGGCCCTGGCGTCGGCCGGGGTGCTGGCCCTGCTATATCGTTTGCTGGCGCCCCAGGGGCGGACCTGGGCCCTGCTTTCGGTACTGCTCACGGCGCTGACCAGCCAGTTGCTCGACAAGTCGCGTTCGGTTTGCCTGGACCAGATGATTTCCCTGTTGTGCCTGGGCGCCTTCTACCTGCTGCACTCCGGCGAGCAGCTGGGCTCGCGGTGGCGACAACTGGCGGTGTTGCCGCTGCTGGTGCTGGCTTTCGCCATCCGCGGGCCCCTGGGGTTGGTGGAGGTGTGTGGCGTGATCTGCTTCTACTGGTTGCTGGGCGATGCTCGTACCCCAGAAGCGCGCAAGGCGATGTTCATGCGTGTAGTGGGTTACGGCATCGCGGGGCTGGCGCTGCTGGCCGGCTGCTGGTGGCTGCTGATGAAGCTTGCCTATATCAGTGGCGGTGACGGTTTTGTCCAGCAGGTCTACGGCATGCAGGTGCGTGGGCGCCTGGATGAGAGCGGCGAGCCGTTCTACTTCTACTTTCAGCTGTCGCTGTACCGTTACTTTCCGGTCGTGCCCCTGGCCCTGGCCACGCTCTGGGTGCTACGGCGCCAGTGGGCCCAACGCCATGTCGATGCGCAGTTGCAACTGGTGCTGCGCCTGGGGGCTTGTGGCCTGATGATCTTGTTCGGGCTTTCTGTGCCGAGTTTCAAGCGCGCCTATTACATCCTGCCCATGGTGCCGATGTTCGCTGCCGTGGCGGCCTACGGCTTGCTCAACGCCAAGGGATGGCTGGCCCGCGTGGGCCAGGGCTACCAGTGGCTGGTGGCCTTGTTGCCGGGGCTGTGCGTCGTGGTGCTGTTCGTCCTGCGCCATAGCTGGCACAAGCACGGCTACTGGCCGCCGGTGTCGATGCCGTTGCTGGTCGTCATCTTCGCCTTGCTGCAAGCGCTGGCGTTGTACCACTGGCGGCGCACCATGGCAGACCGGGGACGCCGCCTGGTGTTGCTCAGTGGCCTGGCCCTGGCGGCGCAATGGCTGCTGCTGGTATCGGTGGTGGATCCGGCCAAGGACTTGCAGTTCGATACCCAGGGCTTCGTCTCCCAGGTCGAGCGCTTGCGGGCCGAGCGGCCCGGGCCGCTGGTGTTCTTCAACCTCGGCCAGGACACCTGGGCGGTGCGCTACATGATGAACCTGGACTATGACGAACGACCGCTGTTCGTCATGGACGACGCCGTGCAACAACTGGATCGGCTGCCCCATGGCTCTTGGGTGATCGTCGCGCGCAAGGAGCGCGGACAACTCCAGGGCACCGCGCTGGAGCACCTGCAGCCGGTGTACGAGGGGCGCTTGAACGATAATTCCTGCCTGGTGTTCAAGTTGCCCTAGCGCCTTGGCAGCCGGCGCGCCACAACGTAATTTGGCCCTTTGATCAGGGCCAGCCAGGGAGCGCTCATGCAGATGCAGTGTCAGGTACGGGAAGCCGCAGCGACCGATGCCACGCGGATCAGCCAGGTGATACTGGCGGCGCTGCTCACCAGCAATGCCCGGGATTACCCGGCAAGCGTGATCGAGCGGGTCCGGCACAGTTTCACCGCCGCCGGAGTGCTGCAGCTGATGCAGCGCCGACGGATGTTCGTCGCCTGGGTCGATGGCGTGCTGGTGGGCACCGCCAGCCTGGACGCCAACGTGGTGCGTACCATGTTCGTCGAGCCCTCCTGGCATAAGCGCGGTGTCGGCCGGCACCTGATGACCGTCTTGCAGCAGGCGGCCAGGGAGGCCGGCGAGCAGTCGTTGATCGTCCCGGCCTCGATCACTGCCGAAGGTTTTTATGCGCGCCTGGGGTTTCGCACGGTGCGCGAGCAGTTCGACGGCGAGGAGCGGACCCTGGTCATGGAGCGCCCGCTTTGAGGAAGGGCGATAAAAAAGCCGCGCCTTCCGGGGAGGGCGCGGCCGGGTCGTATCCGGGTCAGCCGATCAGTGGATCGCCACCGGGTTGATGTTGACCTGGGTCGAGCCTTTGTACAGCGGTTGGCCGAGGACGAACATGAACTCCCAGGCCTTGTCCCGGACCAGCGCCCGGCTGTCGATCAGCTCCAGGTTGTAGATGCCGTTCTTGGCCAGCATGTACTGGTTGACCGGGAACTCCTGGCCATCTTTGGCCGGGTAGATTTCCGAGGCCCAGGTGTCGCCGCCGAAGGCCACGATCTGCTTGTCCACCAGCCACTTGGCGGCCTCCATGCCGATACCGGGCTCGACCGCGAGGAATTTCTGGTTGTCCTTGCCGATCAGCTCCAGCCAGCCGGTGTTGAACAGCACCACGTCACCCTTGCGGATGCTGACGCCCTGCAGGTCCAGGGCTTTCTGGATGTCAGCGACGGTGAACTCGGTCTTCTCCGGGACTATGGCCTTGCCGTAGACGGCGGTCATGTCCAGCACCACGCCCCGGGTCACGATCGGCGGCACTTTCTCGATGCCGAGCTTCTTCACGCCCTCGACGCTGACGAAGTCCGCCGCGCGATTGCCGTTGTAGTAGACGTTGTCGATACCGATGTGGCCGATCCCGTTGAGCTGGGTGCCGACCCCGGTCCAGCCCACCACCAGTTCATCGTTGAAGGTGAACTTGTTGGGCCCCAGGGAGGTACCGCCGGCTTCGCCGGGTTGCACGTTGGTCAGGTGGAAGCTGCGGTGGCGGAAGGCCGGCAGGTTCTTGTCGATGGGCACCGCCAGCGGGTAGGTCTTGCCGGTCTTGATCAGCTTCGCGGCATCGAGCACCGATTGGGCATCCAGCAGGTTGACCGCGCCGATCTCGTCTTGCGCGCCGTATTTGGAGGGGTACCACTTCTGGGTATCGGCGGCATGGGCCGCACCGATGGAAAACACCAGGGTGAAGGGCAGGATCAAGCGATTGAACATGGGAAAGTCCTTGGCAGGTTGCAGTGGGGCCAAGGTACGTGGCGCGGCCTGGGGGAAACAGGCAGGTATGCTCAATACAGTTGTTCGTAGAAGTCAGCAATAGCGGCTGGAATCCGTATCGCCGATGGTCAGAAGCCGCTTTTCCTGGGCCTCGAATGCAACTGGTCGGAGTCGCTTTGATTTTTTCGTAGGTAATGTATACGTTACTTTAATATCTGATTGTTACGTATATAGAACATGGATCATGCACTCATCACATTGCGTCTAGGTGAGCAGATTCGCCAGCGCCGCCTGAACCGCGGGTTGACCCAGGCCAGCTTGGCCTCCTTGGCGGGCATTACCCGGCAGAAAGTCATAACCATCGAAAGGGGCGATTTGTCGGTGGGCATGATGGCGTACGCACGAGTACTGGCAGCTCTGGACTGTGAGTTCACTCTGATGCCTGCCGCCATGCCCACGTTGGACGAGATCCAGGGAGTGTTCGAGTGATGCCGGCCATGCTGCAAGTCGCAACGCCAGAGGGTGGGAGCGGAAAGGTCTTCAATACCGCCGGGGACTATCTGTTTCGCTACCACGAAGACGCCGTGGCCCAGGCCGCTATCAGTCTGTTGATGCCTGTGCGCCTGGAGGAATACCGCTACCGCGAACTGCACCCGATTTTCCAGATGAACCTGCCGGAAGGTTATGTTCTGGAGCAGTTGCGCAACCGTCTGGCCAAGTTGGTGAGCATCGATCCCATGTTGCTGTTGGCCCTGTCTGGCAGCAGTTCTCCCATCGGCCGGGTAATGGTGCACTCCCCTGAAATCGATGCGCTCTTGCAACGCCAGCAGTTTGCCGGAGAACGGCTTGAGGAAATCCTGGCCTGGGACGGTACCGAGGATATTTTCGCTGGCCTGGTGGATCGCTACATCCTGCGCGCCGGTATCTCGGGTGTTCAGCCCAAGGTGCTGGTGCCTGAGCAGCAGGACGCCATGCCAGCGCGTTTTACCTCGAAGACTTCCGACTTGATCATCAAAAGTGGCCGGGATGAGTATCCAGGGCTGGCGATCAACGAATTTCTTTGCATGTCCATGGCCCGGGAGGCGGGGATTGCGGTTCCGGAGTTCTATCTATCCGCCAACGGCAAATTGTTCGTCATGCGTCGCTTCGATCGGGACGAGCGGCTCGACCCTCTGGGGTTCGAGGACATGGCTGCGCTGATGGGGTTGGGCACCGAACAGAAGTACAGCAAGAGTTATTCGGCGATTGCCAAGGCAGTCCGCCTGTTCTGTGCGCCCGAGCACGTGCGGGGCTCGCTAGACCAGTTGTTTGCCATGGTAAGCCTGAGTTGCATCGTGGGTAATGGCGATGCCCACCTGAAGAATTTTGGCCTGTTGTACTCCGATCCTACCCAGCGCAACGCACGGCTTGCGCCGGCCTACGACATCGTCAATACCACCGCGTACATTCCGGAAGATTTCCTTGCACTGGATCTGCTTGGCAACAAGTCTCTGTTCTCTTCGCGCCAAGGCTTGCTGGAATTTGCCAGGGTCTGTGATGTAGCGCGGCCCGAAGAGGTCATTCGCGAGCAGCTACAAGTTGTGGAGCGGGTGTTGGCCCGTTCGCCAGAGTGGGTTGAACAAGCACCGCAGGTCGTCGCCGCAATCAGGCAGTGTGCCGAGCCGTTCATGAGAACCTTCGGCTAGCTCCAGGCACACGCTGGCAGCCCCGCTAGCCACTGAGCTGCCAGAAACTCAAGCTTCCCCCCGCAATTCCTCCACATCGATCTTCTCGTCGCCGATCCAGCGCCGGGCGCCGCAGCCGTTGCGCGAGTAGATATCCCCCGGGTTGTTCATCTTGCAATGGTCCATGGACATGCAGCCGCAGCCGATGCATTCCTCCAGGCTCATGTTCAGCCGTTCCAGCTCGGCGATGCGCTGTTGCACCCGGGCTTTCCAGGTGGCGGACAGGCGTTGCCAGTCTTCGCCCATGGGGGCGTGGTTGTTGGGCAGGCCGTCGAGCTGCTCGCTGATTTCCTCCAGGGAGAAGCCTACCCGCTGGGCGAACACTATGTAGGCCACGCGCCGCAGCACCGAGCGTGGATAGCGCCGGTGGCCGCTGCCGGAACGGGCTGAATTGATCAGCCCGCGGGACTCGTAGAAACGCAGCGCCGAGGCGTTGACTCCGCTGCGTCGGGCGATTTCGGTGATGGTCAGGTGAGGATCGCCTTGGGAATACATGCTCGCTCCTGGGAGGGCTTTACTTAAAGTTGACTTTAACTTGTACCGTGCCGGCAGCAAAAAAACCAATGTTCGATTGTCGGGGAGTGCATGTTCGTGAATTCAGCCCAGCGAGTTCTCTACCGGGCCCGTGGTGTATCGCGAGGTGTGGCGTTGTACGGCGTGGTTCTGGCCTTGGCGGCCTGTGGTGAAAGCAAGGCGCCCCCGGCGGCGCAGGCTCCGGAGGTGGAGGTCAGTACCCTGGCCTTGCGCAGTATCCGCGAGTGGGACCAGTTCAATGGGCGCATCAGTGCGGTGGACACCGTCGACCTGCGGCCACGGGTCAGCGGTTATGTCGATCGGGTGGCGTTTCGTGATGGTGAACAGGTGCGCCAGGGCCAGGTGCTGTTCGAGATCGATCCGCGGCCTTACCGCGAGGCCCTGGCCAGCGCCGAGGCGCGCCTGCAGCAGGCCCAGGCTTCGCTGCGCCTGGCCAAGGCCCAGGACCAGCGCGGCCAGGCGCTGGTTCGCCAGGCGGCGATTTCTCGCGAGGAGGGCGATATCCGCAGCGCCTCCCTGGGCCAGGGCCAGGCCCAGGTCAATGCGGCCATCGCCGATGTCGCCATGGCCCGGCTCAACCTGGGGTTCACCCAGGTGCGGGCGCCGTTCGCCGGGCGCGCCGGGCGGGCGCAGATCACCGCCGGCAACCTGGCCCAGGCCGACCAGACAGTGTTGACCACGGTGGTGTCCCAGGACCCGATATACGTCTACTTCGATGCCGACGAGCACAGCTTCCTGCGTTACAGCGACCAGGCCGTGGCGGGTGCCCGCCCGGGGCTGGCCCATCAGGTGCGGGTCGGCCTGGCCAGCCAGCGCGACAGTTTTCCCTTCAGTGGCCAGGTGGACTTCCTGGATAACCGGGTGGATGCCACCACCGGCACCATCCGCGCCCGGGCGGTACTGCCCAACCCCGACGGCAAGCTGACCCCCGGGCTGTATGCGCGGGTGCGCCTGGAGGGCGCCGGGGAAACCCAGGCGCTGCTGGTGGACGATCGCGCGATCCTCACCGACCAGAACCGCAAGTACGTGTATGTGCTGGGCCCGGAGGACAAGGCCGTGCGCAAGGACGTGACCCTCGGGCGCTTGCTCGATGGCTTGCGGGTGATCGATTCGGGCCTGGCCCCAGGCGACCAGGTGGTGGTCAGCGGCGCGCAGAAGATCTTCTATCCCGGCATGCCGATCCGCCCCAAGGAGGTGGCGCCGCCCGTCGCGAAGCCGTCGTTGAGTCCTGATGCCCCGGCGTTGTCGGCCCACTGACGGAGACGGAACATGGATTTCTCGAAGTTCTTCATCGACCGGCCGATCTTCGCCATTGTCTTGTCGATCATCATTTTCGCCCTGGGGCTGATCTCGATCCCGCTGCTGCCCTCCGGGGAATACCCCGAGGTGGTGCCGCCCAGCGTCATGGTCCGCGCCACCTATCCCGGCGCCAACCCCAAGGAAATCGCCGAGTCGGTGGCGGTGCCCCTGGAGGAGGCGATCAACGGCGTCGAAGGCATCATGTACATGAAGTCGGTGGCCGGCTCCAACGGCACCCTGGCCCTGACCGTGACCTTCAGCCCCGGCATCGATCCGGACGCCGCCGCAGTGCGGGTGCAGAACCGCGTCAGCCAGGCGTTGTCACGCTTGCCAGAGGAGGTGCGGCAATACGGCGTCACCACCCAGAAGCAGTCGCCGACCCCGCTGATGTACGTCAGCCTGTATTCCAAGGAAGGCCACTACGACTCGCTGTACTTGCGCAACTACCTGACCCTGCACGTCAAGGATGCGCTGTCGCGCCTGCCCGGCATCGGTGATGTCGGGGTCTATGGCTCCGGTGACTACGCCATGCGCCTGTGGCTGGACCCCGATGCTTTGGCGTCTCGCGGGTTGACGGCGGCCGACGTGCTGAGCGCCGTGCGCGAGCAGAACGTGCAGGTCTCGGCGGGCCAGCTGGGGGCCGAACCATCGCCGCAGAAGGCCGATTTCCTGTTGTCGATCAACGTTCGCGGACGCCTGCGCAGCGAGCAGGAGTTCGGCGATATCGTGCTCAAGTCCGGCAGGGACGGCCAGGTGGTGCGGTTGTCCGACGTGGCGCGCATCGAGCTGGGGGCTGGCGACTACACCCTGCGTGCCTCCCTGGACGGCAAGGAGCAGGCCACCGTGGGCATCTTCCTGCTGCCGGGGGCCAACGCCCTGCAAGTGGCCGATGCGGTCTATGCCAAGTTCGACGAGCTGGCGCAGACCTTCCCCGAGGACGTGGCCTACAAGGCGATCTGGGACCCGACGGTGTTCGTCCGCGAGTCCATCGCCGCAGTGCAGCACACCTTGATCGAGGCAGTGATCCTGGTGGTGCTGGTGGTGATCGTGTTCCTGCAGACCTGGCGGGCTTCGATCATCCCGCTGCTGGCGGTGCCGGTGTCGATCATCGGCACCTTCGCCTGGCTCTACCTGCTGGGGTACTCGATCAACACCCTGACGCTGTTCGGCATGGTGCTGGCCATCGGCATCGTGGTGGACGACGCCATCGTGGTGGTGGAGAACGTCGAGCGCTTCATCGCCCAGGGCCTGCGCCCGCGGGAGGCCGCGCACCGGGCGATGAAGGAGGTCTCCGGGCCGATCGTCGCCATCGCCCTGGTGCTGTGCGCGGTGTTCGTGCCCATGGCCTTCCTCTCGGGCGTCACCGGGCAGTTCTACAAGCAGTTCGCGGTGACCATCGCCATCTCCACGGTGATCTCGGCGATCAACTCGCTGACCCTGTCGCCGGCGCTGGCGGCCAAGCTGCTCAAGCCCCACGATGCCCCCAAGGACCCCCTGGAACGCTTGATCCAGCGCCTGCTGGGCGGCTTCTTCAAGGTCTTCAACCGCTTCTTCAATCGCAGCTCCGAGCGCTACCAGGGATCGGTCACCGGGATCCTGCGTCATCGCGGCAGTGTCTTTGCGATCTACGGCCTGTTGCTGGTGGCCACGGTCTGGCTGTTCCAGATCGTGCCCGGCGGTTTCATCCCGACCCAGGACAAGCTCTACCTGTTCGCCGGCACCAAGCTGCCCGAGGGATCGTCGCTGTCGCGCACCGACGAGCTGACGCGCAAGGTCATCGATACCGCCCTGAGCGTGGAAGGCGTGGACATGGCGCCGGCCTTCAGTGGCCTGAATGCCTTGCAGGGGGTGAATACGCCCAACGTGATGGCGGCGTACATCATCCTCAAGCCGTTCGACCAGCGCACCCGCAGCGCCGCGCAGATCAACGCCGAGCTCAACGCCAAGCTGTCGCAACTGCATGAAGGCTTCGCCTATGCGCTGTTGCCGCCGCCGATCCAGGGCCTGGGCAACGGCTCGGGCTACGCCCTGTACCTGGAGGATCGCGAGGGCCTGGGCTACGGCGCCCTGCAAGGGGCCATGAGCGCCTTCCAGGCAGCCGTGGCCCGGACCCCGGGCATGAGCTTCCCGGTGAGCTCCTACCAGGCCAACATTCCCCAGCTGGAGGTGCAGGTCGACCGGGTCAAGGCCAAGGCCCAGGGCGTGGCCCTGAGCGATGTGTTCAACACCTTGCAGGTCTACCTGGGCTCGGCCTACGTCAATGACTTCAACCTGTTCGGGCGGGTGTACCGGGTGATGGCCCAGGCCGACGCCCGTTATCGCCAGAGCGCCGAGGACATCGGCGCGCTGCGGGTACGCAACGACCGGGGCGAGATGGTGCCGCTGGCAGCGATGATCACCGTCACCCACACCTTCGGCCCGGACCCGGTGGTGCGCTACAACGGCTACCCGGCGGCGGGGATGATCGGCGATGCCAACCCCAAGCAGCTGTCCTCGGCCCAGGCCCTGGTCAAGTTGCAGGAGATCGCCGACCAGGTGCTGCCCAAGGGCATCGTCCTGGAGTGGACCGACCTGAGTTATCAACAGGTGACCCAGAGCCATGCGGCGCTGGTGGTCTTCCCCCTTGCGGTGATGCTGGTGTTCCTGGTGCTGGCGGCGCTCTATGAAAGCTGGACCCTGCCCCTGGCGGTGATCCTGATCGTGCCGGTGTGCATGCTGGCGGCGCTGAGCGGGGTATGGCTCAGCGGTGGCGACAACAACGTGTTCGTCCAGGTCGGGCTGGTAGTGCTGATGGGCCTGGCCTGCAAGAACGCGATCCTCATCGTCGAGTTCGCCCGGGAGCTGGAAGCCCAGGGCTGGGGTATCGTCGACGCGGCGCTGGAGGCCTGCCGCCTGCGTCTGCGGCCGATCGTCATGACTTCGGTGGCCTTCATCGCCGGGGCGGTGCCGTTGCTGATCGGTACGGGCGCCGGTAGCGAGATTCGCGCTGCCACCGGGATTACGGTGTTCTTCGGCATGCTGGGGGTGACGCTCCTGGGCTTGTTCCTGACCCCGGTGTTCTACGTGACCCTGCGCAAGCTGGCCGGTGGCTCGGTGCATGCCCTGGCGCAGGCCGAGCCGGTTCAGCCGTAGGGCTGCCTGGCGCAACGAGACAGCGGGTGCCTTCGGGCACCCGCTGTCGGTTCAGGCCGGGCTTTTGTGGCTTGTACCGAGCCTATCCGAGCTGGTGCCTTACGCCAGCGCCAGCCGCCGTGGGCGCAGCCAGCCGATCACCACGGCGGCGATCAGCAGGAACCCCAGGTAGCCGAAGAACGGGTAGACCTGGCCCACCAGGCTGATGAAGCCCACCAGGCTGCCGACGAAGGCCAGGGCCCCGGCCAGGATCGAGCCGATGCGGAACTGCCGGGTGCCGGCGGGCAGCAGGCGGGCGGAGAAGGAGTAGAGGGTGCCGACGGCAGTGTTGAGGATCATGCAGAAGATGATCAGCGCCATCAGCAGGCCCAGGGTCGGCGAGACTTCGCTGGCGATCGACAGCATCGGCATTGGCAACTGCGCCACGCTGTCCAGGCGCGACAGCAGGCCCAGGCTCATCACCAGCATCAAGACGCCCAGCAAGGCGCCACCAAGGATGCCGCCCCACATCGCCTGTTTCTCACCCTTGGCCGCACCACCCATGATCGCCAGGATCGGCACCCCGGCGACGATGTTGTAGGAGACGTAGAGCAGGGCGCCCAGCAGCCAGTGGCTGGCCCCGGCCTGTTGCTGGCTGGCCAGGTGGTCGAGCTGCTCGAAGTCCAGGTGGCGGGTCGCGGCGCCGTACAGGGCGATGCCCACGGCGGTGATGATGAGGAACGGGGTCACCGCGCCGATCATGCCGATCACCTTGTGCACGTCCAGGCAGACGATGGCCACCACCACCAGGGTCACCAGCACGCTGCCGGTGATGGCCGGGATGCCAAACTGCTGCTCCAGCAGGGCGCCGCCGCCGGCGAGCATGACCACGGTCACGGCGAACATGAAGAAGGTGATCATCAGGTCCACCAGGGCGCCCAGGTGCCGGCCGCACAAGGCATGCACCACGTCCTTGTGCGAGGCAGCCCGCAAGCGGCTGCCCAGGCTGGCCAGGGCCATGCCGAGGAAGGTGAACAGCGCGGCGCTGACCACGGCCCCGAGCAGGCCCCAGACGCCGAAGTCGACGAACATCAGCAGCAGCTCCCGGCCGGAGGCGAACCCCGCCCCGACAATCACACCGACGAAGGCGCCGGCGATCTTCAGACTTTCTTTCATGACGATTGGCCTCGGATTGTTCTTGTTATGTAAGGAGGACGCCACGGCGCTGGAGGGCCGTGGTCATCCTGGGCATCGCACTTGAAGGTTGGGCGGGTGGCTCAGTTGTCCCCGACCCAGACCTGGACTTCGATCTCTACGTCCACGCCCAGCGCCAGTTGCGCAGCGACCGTGGAGCGCACCGGGAAACCGTTCTTGAAGTAGCCCTGGTACACCTCGTTGAAGCCGGCGAAGTGCTGCATGTCGGTGATCCAGACGGTGCTTTTCACCACCTGGTCGAAGCTCGCGCCGCACTCGGCCAGGGTGTCGCCGATGCGCTGCATGGCCGCGTCGGTCTGGACGCGAATATCGCCACGTACCACTTCGCCTTCGGCGCTCATGGGGATCTGCCCGGAGAGAAACAGGAAGCCGCCGACCCGGATCGCCCTGGAGAAGGGCAGGGGCAGGGAGCTGGGGTAACGCTGGATTTCGTTGGACATGGAGTATTCCTCGTGGACGGGGTTTGGATTAACGCAAGCGTGCCGGGGCCAGGCGCTGCGGGTCGACGCCCTGGCCCAGCAGTTCTTCGGGGACCGGTTGGCCGAGCAACAGGGCACAGGCCAGTTGCGAGACACCGGCGGCCGACTGGATGCCGTAGCCGCCCTGGGCCGCGAGCCAGAAGAAGCCTTCGCGGTCGTCGTCCCAGCCCACCACCAGGTCGCCATCGGCGACGAAGGAGCGCAGGCCGGCCCAGCTGTGGCGCGGACGGCGGATGTTCAGCGAGGTGGCGTTCTGGATGTGGTAGATGCCGGTGGCGATGTCCAGCTCCTCGGGCATCACGTCCTGGGGCGGCACCGGGTCGGCGTTGGCCGGGGAGCCGAGCAGCTGGCCGGCATCGGGCTTGAAGTAGAAGCTTTCGTCGATGCCGATCACTGCCGGCCAGCGGCTGAAGTCGGTGTCTTGCGGACCTTCGAAGGTGAAGGCGCTGCGCCGGCAAGGTTGCAGGCCCACGGGCGCCACGCCGCACAACCGGGCCACTTCGTCGGCCCAGGCGCCGGCGGCGTTCACCAGGCTGCGGGCCTGCACCTGCCGGCCATCCTTGAGCCTGAGGAGCCATTGGCGGTCTTCGCGGGTGGCCTCGACTATCTGCGCGTCGCACTGCAAGACCCCGCCGGCTCGGCGCATGGCCCGCAGGAAGCCCTGATGCAGGGCGTGCACGTCCAGGTCCTGGGCAGCGGTTTCCAGCATGGCGCCAGCGATGGCCTCGGGACGCAGGCAGGGCACCAGCGCCTGGGCCTGGTCGGCGTCGATCAGGCGCACATTGGCCGAGCGGGCGCGGGTTTCGTCGTAGGTCTGCTGCAATTGATCCAGCTGTTCGTGGTTGGCGACGTACAGGCAACCCCGGGGTTCGAGCAGCGGGTGCTCGCAGAAGCCTTCCGGAGGCCGTTGATAGAAGACCCGGCTGGCGCGGGTCAGGGCCTGGATCTGCGGGGTGCCGTAGGCCTCCATGAACATCGCCGCCGAGCGCCCGGTGGCGTGATAGCCCGGCTGCGATTCGCGTTCCAGCACCAGCACGCTGGCCTGGCCGGCCAGGCGGTAGGCCAGGGAGGCTCCGGCGATACCGCCGCCGATGATGACGAAATCGAAGCATTGGGTGTCGTGCATGGCGAACTACCTTCATTGTCCGGAAAAGGGCTGCGAGATAAATTCTCGCATACGAGAAATCTAAGATATGAGAATTTTCCAGTCAACCGGGAATCATGGGGTAATATTTCGCCATTGGCCCCGGCTCCTGTCGCGGCAGTCCTTATCCGCCTGACAGAGAGCCTCCATGAGTGCCGACCGAGCCCAGCCCGCCTCGTGCTCCCCCGCCCATCCACTGACCGACCGGACCCAGGTCGGGGCGCGCCTGCGCAGCATCCGCAAGGCGCAGAAACTGACCCTCAAGCAGCTCTCGGAGCGCTCCGGCGTGGCGCTGTCGACCTTGTCGAAAATGGAGCTGGCCCAGGTTTCGGTGAGTTATGAAAAGCTCGCGGCGGCGGCCCGGGCCCTGGGTGTGGACATCGCCCAGCTGTTCGCCCCGTCGGCCATGGCCAGCCGGGCGGTGCAGCCCACGGTGGTCAGCACCACCATCGCCGATGCCCCGGGCTACAGCACCGGCAACTATGATTACCACCCCATGGCCGGCGACTTTCCCGGGCGCAACATGACGCCCATGTATGCGCGGATCTTCGCCCGTGAGCTGCAGCAGTTCGAGGACTACATCCGCCACCCCGGGCAGGAGTTCGCCCTGGTGCTGTCCGGGCGGGTGCGCATCCAGTTCGAGACGGGGGAGCAGGTGAGCATCGGGCCGCAGGAAACCGCCTACTTCAACAGCAGCATCGGCCATATCTACCTGGCCGAAGGCGTGGAAGACGCCGAGGTGATGGTGGTGATGTCCGAGCGCTGAGCCCCGGCGCCTGCCAGCCCAGGCCGCGGGAGGCCTGGGGCGAGGGGGAAATCAGCGGGCCAGGGATTCGTCGAGGAATTTCACCACGGTGCCCATGCAGGCCATGCGCTCCTCGATGTGGGGCATGTGGCTGGAGGCTTCGAACAGCGCCCAGCGAATATCCGGCACGAGATCCAGGAACGGCTTGACCACGGTTGGCGTGGCTTCGTCGTGGCGCCCGGAAATCAACAGGGTCGGCACCTTGATCCGGTGCAGGCCATCGACGATGGACAGGTCCTTGGTGTTGCCGATGATGTGGAATTCGTTGGGGCCGGTCATGGCGTGGTAGACGGTCGGGTCGGCATCGACTTGGGCGAAGGTGCGCGCCACTTCGTCCGGCCAGGGGCTGATCCGGCACACATGGCGGTCGTAGAACACCCGTGATGCGGCGAGGTATTCGGCGGCCCCGTAGTTACCGACCCGCTCGTGCTCGAGCAGCGTCTGCTGCACATCCTCTGGCAGGAGCTGGCGCAGGCGATTGGCCTCCTCGACCCAGGTGCGCATGTCCGCCGGGGAGTTGGCGACGATCAGCGCGCGCAGGCCGGCCGGCTGCCGGGCCGCATGGGCGCTGGCCAGCATGCCGCCCCAGGACTGCCCCAGCAGCGCGTAGTCGTTGCTGATACGCAGGTGGTCGAGCAGGTTGTCCAGTTCTTCGAGGAACAGTTGCAGGTTCCAGAACGCAGGGTCTTTTTCCGGCAGGTGGGTCGAGTGGCCGTTGCCCAGTTGGTCGTAGTGGATCACCGGGCGCCCGCTGCTGGCGATATCGCTGAAGGCGTCGAGGTAGTCGTGCGTGCAGCCCGGGCCGCCATGGATGATCACCAGCGGCGTGTAGCCGCTGTCCAGGTCGCCGGTGATGCGATACCAGGTCTGATAGGGACCAAAAGATGCAAAGCCTTCGCGTGTTGCGAGAAATTCCATTTCATGCCGCTCTGTGAAAAACCCTGCAACACAAGATACCGGGACGCGGTCACCGGGATAACTAGAGAAACAGATAGGTTTTTGCCGGCTCAGCTATCCAGGAGGCGGTAGTGGGTCGCCCTGACCACGGCCTGGACCCGGTTCTTGGCACCCAGCTTGTGCATCGCCGAGGTCAGGTGCAGGGTGATGGTGGCCAGCGAGCGGTTCAGGCGGCTGGCGATTTCGGCCGCCGTCAGCCCGTCGGCCGCGAGTTTCAGGCACTCGCGCTCGCGTTTGGTCAGGTGGATCCGGCAGGCCGGGGACTCCTTGGCCAGCAGCGGGAAGGCCGCCTCCTGCAGGGCGTGGGAGATCAGGGTGAAATCCCCCAGGGCCTGGCGGGCATCGGCGAGGGAACTGGCGCTGGTGTCCGAGCGCAGCCCCGTCAGGGTGGCGAAACCGCCCTTGGGCAGGTGGATCGGCACCGTGACCCCGCAAGTCATCTGCGAATCATGCAGGTAGCTGATCACGGGCGCATGGTTGCGGTCCATGAACCGCTGCAGCACCGTCTCGTCTTCCGGGCGATAGGACCAGGCAAAAGGGGAAACGGCATCGACCGCCACGTGCTGGACGGGATCGATCTGGTAGAAGCCTTCCTGGCACCAGAGCGACTGCCAGTCATCGGGGGTGTTGCGCAGCCTGACCACCGAGGGGGTGAGCAATATGCCCTCGTGGTCCAGCGGTACCGGACTGTAGTCGTAGACCAGGGCATCGAAGCCCAGCGCCTGGGCCATGCGCAATACGTTGTCCATCTGTTCGTCCAGGCTCCTGCCGGACACGAGACGGGCATTGAAATCAGACAGCTTGGTCTGCATCCATTCAGCTCCCTTGGCAATTTCAATCCTGAAATCGGGCCGGTAGAATGCCACGCCCGGACAAAGGACTGCCAGACCAAACCTATAGGAAATACTAGGTTATGGACGTACGGCTTCCTCGGTAAGGTTTCGCCAAAAGGGCATTGACCAGATGGAGAACAAGGATGTGGCGTGAAGTCGAGCCAGACCAGCGATACGAAGTGCAAGTCGATGGTCACAAACTGGTGGCCTATGGCTTTGGCGAAGGCGATGAGGTGCTGTTGTGCCTGAACGGCGGCCCGGGCCTGCCCTGCGATTACCTGCGCGATAGCCATGGCTGGCTCAAGGAGCATGGGTTGCGGGTGATTGCCTTCGACCAGCTGGGCACCGGCGCCTCGGACCGGCCCACCGATCCGACGCTGTGGGATATCGGCCGCTATGTGGCCGAGGTGGAGACCGTGCGCCAGACCCTGGAGCTGGGCCAGGTCCACCTGCTGGGGCATTCCTGGGGTGGCTGGCTGGGGATCGAATACGCTATCCATCATCCCCAGGCCCTCAAGACCCTGATTCTGGAGAACACCGCCGGCGACCTGCCGCACCTGTCCCTGGAACTGGAGCGCCTGCGCAGCGCCCTGGGCAGCGAGACCGTGGCCATGATGCAGCGCCACGAGGCCATGGGCACCCTGGATCATCCCCAGTACCAGGCCGCGGTCACCCTGCTCAACTACCGGCACGTGTGCCGCCTGGACCAATGGCCGGCACCGGTGAACCGTTCCCTGGGCGACTGGAACATGGGGCCGTACGTCACCATGCAGGGCCCCAACGAATTCCTCTATACCGGTAATCTCAAGGACTGGAACCGCATCCAGGAGATGGCCAGCTTCCAGATGCCGGTACTGATCACCACCGGCCAGCACGACGAGCTGACCCCGGCCTGCGCCATGCGCATGAAGATGGCGCTCAAGGATGCCCAGTTGCATGTCTTCCCCAACAGCAGCCATATGCCGTTCTACGAAGAACCCCAGGCCTACTTCCCGGTGTTGCTGGACTTTCTGCAGCGCCACCGGAGCTAGTGCATGAACCTGGCGCGTTATCGCTTCATCCTGTCGCGCCCGCTGCAGCTGTTGCCGGTGTTGTTCGGCATCAGCCTGATCACCTTCGTGCTGGTGCGCTCGATTCCTGGCGACCCGGCACGGGCGTTGCTGGGCTCGCGCAGCACCCCGGATGCGTTGATCAAGATCCGTGCCCAGTACGGCCTCGACCAGCCGTTGTGGCTGCAGTACTTCTATTTCCTCAAGAACCTGCTCAAGGGCGATCTCGGCCAGTCGCTGCTGTACAAGGTCGATGCCCTCAAGCTGATTGCCAGCCGCATCGAGCCGACGCTGTTGCTGGTGTCCGGCAGCGTGGTGCTGGCGCTGTTGATCGCCATTCCCCTGGCCACGCTGGCGGCGCGCAACAAGGGCGGCTGGAGCGACCACCTGATCCGCCTGTTCACCACCGCCGGCCTCGGCATGCCGGCGTTCTGGCTGGGGATCATGCTGATCCTGCTGTTGAGCGTGCAGTTGGGGCTGTTCCCGGTCTCGGGTTATGGCCGCACCCTGGCCGACAAGCTGCACCACATGGTCCTGCCGTGCCTGACCATTGCCCTGGCGCTATCGGCGGTGCTGGTGCGCAACCTGCGGGCCAGCATGCTCATGGAGCTGCAGGCCGACCACGCCACTGCTGCCCGGGCCCGAGGCTTGTCCGAAGGGGCGATCTTTCGCCGGCATGTCTTGCCCAACTCGCTGGTGCCGGCGGTCAACCTGCTGGCGGTGAACATCGGCTGGCTGATCAGCGGCACGGTGGTCATCGAAAGCCTGTTCGCCATTCCCGGCATCGGCCAGTTGCTGGTGCGTGGCATCTTCACCCGTGACTACATGGTGGTGCAGGGCGTGGCCATGGTGCTGGCCTGCGCCACGGTGCTGGTCAACTTCCTCGCCGACGTGGTGACGGTGGCGATCGATCCCCGGGTGAACATGCGATGAGCGTCCAGGCCTCGATCCCCGCCGGGCGCCTGGGCCTGGGCTTGCGCAATGGCCGGTTGGCCACGGTGCTGGGCCTGGCCATCGTCGGCGGCTGGTTGCTGCTGGCGCTCTGCGCGCCGTGGGTCGCGCCTTTCGACCCGATCGCGCAGAACACCGATATCCGCCTGTTGGCGCCGAGCCTGGCCCATCCCTTTGGCACCGACAACTTCGGGCGCGATATTCTCTCCCGGGTGATCTGGGGCGCGCGCGTCGACTTGCAGCTGGCGGTGATCGGCGTGTTGTTCCCGTTCCTCATCGGCACTTGCATCGGCGCCTTGGCAGGTTATATCGGCGGGCGTTTCGACACGGTGTGCATGCGCTTGATCGATGTGATCCTGGCCTTCCCGTTCCTGGTGCTGATGCTGGCGATCATGGCCATCCTCGGGCCGGGCCTGAGCAACTTCTACATCGCCATGGCCCTGGTGGGCTGGGTGTCCTACGCGCGGCTGATCCGCTCGCAGATCCTGGTGCTCAAGCACAGCGATTTCGTCCTGGCGGCCAAGAGCCTGGGGTTCGGCCATGGGCGCATCCTGTTCCGCCATTTGCTGCCCAATGCGCTGTTCGGCTCGATCGTGTTCTCCATGTCCGACGCGGTGCTGGTGCTGCTCAATGGCGCAGCGGTCAGCTACCTGGGCCTTGGTGTGCAACCACCTACTGCGGAGTGGGGCACCATGGTCGCCGAGGGCCAGAGCTTCATCACCTCGGCCTGGTGGCTCTGCACTTTCCCGGGATTGGCCATCGTCACCCTGGCCATGGGCTTCAGCCTGTTGGCCGACGGCGTCGCCGAGCACTTCGGGGGGCGCCCATGAGCTCGCCGGTATTGCGTGTCGAAGAACTCAGCGTGATCGCCCACAACGATGGCCGTGAGGTCACCCTGGTGGATCGCTTGTCATTCGACCTGGCCGAGGGCGAGATCCTTGGCCTGGTGGGCGAGAGCGGCTCGGGCAAGACCATGGCCTGCCGGGCGCTGATGCGCCTGTTGCCGGCGACCAACCTGCGGGTCCAGGGCAAGGCCGTGCAACTGGCCGGCCAGGACTTGCTGCAACTGGATGAGGGCGGTATGCGCAGTGTGCGCGGTCGGCGCCTGGGGATGATCTTCCAGAACCCCAGCAGTCATCTCGACCCGCTGATGCGCATCGGCGAGCAGATATCCGAGGGTATCCGCCTGCACCAGGGCGCCTCCAGGCGCGAGGCGCGGGCCAAGGCCATCGATGTGCTGCGCCAGGTAGGCATTCCCGACCCGCAGCGGCGGGTCGACAGCTACCCCCACGAGTTTTCCGGCGGCATGCGCCAGCGAGCGATGATCGCCGTGGCCCTGGGCTGCAATCCCCAGGTGCTGATCGCCGACGAGCCGACCACGGCCCTGGACGTCACCGTGCAGGCGCAGATCCTGCGCCTGCTGCTGGACCTGCGCGACCGGCATGGGCTGTCGATCATCATGATCACCCACGACCTGGGCGTGGTCGCCCAGACCTGCGATGCCATCGCGGTGATGTACGCCGGTCGACTCTGCGAACACGGCGACAAGCAGGCGCTGCTGGCCCATCCACGACATCCCTATACCGCGGCGCTGATCGGTTGCCAGCCGACCCATGGCGCCGGTGAAGCCCGGCTGCGTACCATCGCCGGCCAGCCGCCGTTGCTCGATGCCCTGCCGGCGGGTTGCCGTTTCAATCCCCGTTGCCTCCAGCCGGGCAGCCGTTGCGCGCAGGCGCTGCCGGACATGCAAGCCCTGGGGCAGGGCACGCGGGTGGCCTGTCATTACCCCTTGCTGGCTGGAAGCCCGTCATGAACCTGCTGCAAGTGAAGGACCTAGAGGTGCGCTTCGCCGCTCCCGGCACGGGTTTGTTCGGTTTCAAGCCTCAGTGGCTGCAAGCGGTCAACGGGGTGTCGCTGCACCTTGCCCCCGGGGAAATCCTGGGGCTGGTGGGCGAGTCGGGCAGCGGCAAGAGCACCTTGGGCCGCGCCATCCTGCGCCTGAATGACATCCACGCAGGCCAGGTGCTGTTCGATGGCGTGGACGTGACACGCGGCCGCAAGCCGGATATCCAGCACCTGCGCCGGCAGACCGCGATGATCTTCCAGGACCCCTATGCCGCGCTCAACCCACGCCTGAGCATCGGCCAGGCCATAGCCGAAGTGCTGCGGGTACAGGGCGTGATCGCGGCGCCGTTGATTGCGCGCCGGGTCGACGAGTTGCTGACCCTGGTCGGGCTGCGCCCTGAACTGGCCGGGCGCAAGCCGGGCGAGCTCAGTGGCGGCCAGTGCCAGCGTGTGGGGATCGCCCGGGCGCTGGCAGTGGAACCGCGCTTGATCGTCGCCGATGAATGCGTGGCGGCGCTGGACGTGTCCATCCAGGGGCAGATCATCAACCTGCTGCTGGAGCTGCGCGAGCGCATGAATCTGGCGATCCTGTTCATCGCCCACGACCTGGCGATCGTCCAGCGCCTGTGCAGCCGGGTGGCGGTGATGTATCTGGGGCAGATCGTCGAGCAAGGGCCTACCGATGCGGTGTTCGGTGCCCCACGCCATCCCTATACCGCTGCGCTGATCCAGTCGATCCCGCATATCGACCCCCATCGGCCTTTGGCGAGCGAACCCTTGCCGGGTGAGCCACCCAGCCCCTTGGAACTGCCAGGCGGCTGTGCCTTCCATCCGCGCTGCCGGCAGGCCCGATCCACCTGCGCCGCAACACCGCCACCCCATCGAAACCTGGGTGGGCACAGCTACCGTTGTGTGCTCGCCGAACCCGTGCTTTGAAATACGTTCATCAAAAAGGAGTTTGACCATGCGTTCGAAACACCTGCGGTTGCTGACCGCCGCCACATTGACCCTTTGTTCGTTGGCCGCCGGTATCGCCCAGGCGGCCGGGGTGCTGACCATTGGCTGCCGTGAGGAAAGCACCACCTTCGACCCGATCAAGAGCGCGCAGAACCGCGACAGTTGGGTCTTTGCCAACGTCTACGACGTGCTGGTGCGGGTCGACAACACCGGCACCAAGCTGCTGCCGGGTTTGGCGGAAAGCTGGCAAGTATCTGCCGACGGCCTGACCTACACCTTCAAGCTGCGGCCGGCCAAGTTCTCCGACGGTTCGCCGATCACTGCTGGCGATGCCGCGTTCAGCCTGCTGCGGATTCGCGACAACAAGGGCTCGCTGTGGAGCGATTCCTACAAGATCATCGACAAGGCCCAAGCCACCGACCCGCAGACCCTGGTGGTGACCCTCAAGGCACCGTCCGTGCCTTTCCTCGCGCAACTGGCCACGCCCAACGTCTCGATCCTGTCGCAGAAGGCCATGGAGAAACTCGGCGAGGACGCCTATGCCCAGGAGCCCGTGGCCTCGGGTGCCTTCATCGTCAAGGAGTGGCTGCGCGGCGAGCGCGTGGTGCTGGAGAAGAACCCGCACTTCTGGCAGGCCGACAAGGTGAGCCTGGATGGCGTGGAGTGGATCTCCATCCCGGACGACAACACCCGCATGCTGAAGGTCCAGGCCGGCGAGCTGGACTCGGCGATCTTCGTGCCGTTCTCCCGGGTCGAGACCCTGAAGAAAGACCCGAACCTGGTGATCCACATGGACCCGTCCACCCGTGAAGATCACTTGTTGATCAACCACGATCACGGCCTGCTGGGCAAACCCGAAGTGCGCCAGGCCCTGGACATGGCGATCGACAAGAAATCCCTGGTCGACACCGTGACCTTCGGCCTGGGCCAGGTGGCCTATTCCTACATCCCCAAGGGCGCGCTGTATCACAACGCCAACAACCCGCAGCGCCCCTATGACCCGGTCAAGGCCAAGCAACTGTTGAAGGATGCCGGGGCCTCGGGCCTGAAGCTCAACTACGTGGTCAATGCCGGCAACGAGGCCGACGAGCAGATCGCCGTCCTGGTCCAGCAGCAACTGGCTGCCGTGGGCGTGACTGCCAACCTGCAGAAAGTCGACCCGACCCAGAGCTGGCAGATGCTGGTGGACGGCGACTACGACCTGTCGGTGATGTACTGGACCAACGACATCCTCGACCCCGACCAGAAGAGCACCTTCGTCCTCGGGCACGACACCAACATGAACTACATGACCCGCTACAAGAACGACAAGGTCAAGGCCCTGGTAGCCGATGCCCGGGTCGAGGCCGACCCGGCCAAGCGCCAGCAGATGTACACCGAGCTGCAGGCCATCGCCAAGCAGGACACCCACTGGATCGACCTCTACTACAGCCCGTACATCAACATCTCGCGCAAGAACATCGAGCACTTCCAGCAAAGCCCGCTGGGCCGTCTGTCGCTGGAGGAGACGGTGAAAAACTGAGGGTGATGGACGATGCAGGGAGAGCGCTCGGCGTTGTCCCTGGATGATCGCCCGGGGGGAACTGCACCGAAATGTTTGACCCACAGCGTGTGTGTATTGATGTATCAACGGTGAGTCCGCCCCCGAGATCGGTTGGCTGTATGATGGCCCGAAGTTCGGCCTCGCTCCCATCGAGGAAGAATGAGTTCGCGGAATTCTGATCACAGGGATCAAAAACACGACTAGAGATGGAGTGAGTGGATGGCGAGTCGCCTTTCGTATGTATACGGGTTCGATGCTCTTAGGGCGATTTCGGTTTTTCTAGTTGTGCTATTCCACTTCACCGCTCCGTTTCTTGCCGGACTTTCTGACAGCTGGTTTTTCCCGATAGCCAAAGTACTGGGCAGCGTCGGCTGGGTTGGCGTCGACGTTTTCTTCGTCATCTCTGGCTACCTGATCGCTAAGATATTGGCAGGCGGAGATCCGCTTTCGCTCAATGGATATGCAGGGTTCATCAAGCGCCGTGCCGCCAGGTTGCTTCCGGCGTATATCGTCTGTGTTGCACTGGTCGTTGTGCTCGCGCTGCTGCTGTATCCGAACAGCAAGGTGCTGCGCAACTCGTGGCAACTCTTCGGCATGGTTGCGAATATGGGCCTGAGCTTCTGGGATCGGCTGGCTCTTGTTGATCCAGGTTTTGTCATGGTGCACTTCTGGTCGCTATCAGTGGAGTGGCACTTTTACCTGCTGTTCCCGATCGCTGTGGTGGCTTTTCGATCTATTGCCAGGGCTTCACTGGTGATCATTGCTCTGGCTTTGATTGTCCGGGTTGTGTTCGTCGCTCTCGGGCTGTCGGACAATGCTACTTACTCGTTCTCGCTGTGCCGCTTCGACTCACTTGCAATCGGTGCTCTTGTAGCCACTTCCGATTCATCGGTGCTTAGACGGTATTGGGCCGTATTCATGCTGCTTGGACTTTCCGTATTTTCTATTCTGATGTCGGCGATACTATTGGCCGGAGTTCCGTTCAAAACAATTCCATGGCTTCAGATGTGGGGCTATTCAGCCATATCAGTGGCTGTTGGCCTGTTCATTTTTGGCCTCGTCCGCGCGCCTATCGACTCATTGATAATAAGAGTGCTTGAGTCAAAGCCCTTCGTTGCCATCGGGCGATCCAGCTATAGCATTTACATTTGGCATCTCGTTTTCTACCCGCTGCTGCTCAGCTATGTAACGACGCGCCTCGGGCTGTCAGGTGGAACTGGCTATGTCGTGTTCTTGCTCCTCTCCATATTGGTTACCTGCGTTCTCGGGTATGCGTCCTACACGTTCATCGAACAGAGGTCGATAAGTCGGCCACCACATCGCAACGCTACGATCGCCTAACATTCCTCTTTCCCCGAAGCCGGCACCGAGCCGGCTTTTGGTGCCTGGAGGAAACTCTCATGGCGTACCCGATACGTCCCCAACAACGACCCTGGAAACATCGATTTCAACCGTGCCAATAGCTGGGGCGGCCAGATCAGCAAGGAGCCCGACGGCCGGTTCTGCATCTTCGACACGCCCGAGAGCGGCGGTCGCCTGGACGAGTGCTGCAGATCTCCTGCAACAAGCGGGGCCTGCATCCTATGGCTGCGATCATCCAGCGCCGGGCGTCGGAGATCGAGAACTCTTGATGGGAGTTACTGTGGTGCTGGCGGGCTGCGCAGGTCAGCGAGTGTCCGCGGCTACGGGGTAGAGTTGCCCGTGCAAGTGCTGTGCCGCGCTCTGGAAGTGGTTGAGGGTGAGAGTAGCGAGAAACTTCCCCGCCATGCTTTGGCTCATACACCAACCACCTTGCCGTCATCAAGCTGTCATTCCGGAGCCAAAACCAGCCATCCGGGCACAAAAAAAGCACTTGCGGTATACGCTAAGTGCTTGATTTGTATAGCTTGTTTGGTGGGCCGGGGTAATCTGAAACAAGCCGGTATCTAGCTGTTTTTGTTGCTTAATAATGGATCGGTTAACTCGCTTGGAATACCAGTTGGAACGCCGCGTTATCTGGCTTCCGATGGACGGTAATTTTAAATCCAGCCCCTTTCAGCACTTCGAAGGTTGAAGCTTCCAAGCGAATGGGCGTCATGACGTTACCCGAGACTCATGGCTAGCTGCTGTGAATCGTTGTCCCCTACGGATGTCTCCACCCGAAGGTACAACGTTCACACAGGTTATTTACTTGTCGAAACGCTGCGAAGGCCCCGCCTCCGTTGACTTTGCAAAGAGTCGATCACCGTGAGCCTGTATCGGAGTACCGTTGCGCACGATGAATGTCCCAAGCGTGTGACTCAGTGCTCGCCGTATCGACCGGACATGTTAATCGCACCGAGCTTGCACATGTCTCAGTCCAGCATGCCCCTCATGCTCTGCTGTAACGAAGACTTGAGCGCAGCATCACTGGCTACCAGGCGGTAGAGCTCTAGGTCCTGGCGGCGGCGTATTAGCATGACTTCCTCGAAAATCTTCTCAAACGCCAGTGCTCGATGGTCTTCGTCCTTGCTATTTTGGTACTTGGGCTCAAAGTCGGGATGCTCCTGAATGCCCTTAAGGATGCTCAGAAACTTCACGCGCTTTTCTTCCGTGGTAACCCCCCAGCCCTGGAACCAACGCTCGTTGAAACTCTGGATGATTTGGTCCAGCGGGTCTTTTTCCTGCTCACCGCCATGCACCCCACGCGGATTGGGGTTTGCTGGGTCCAGCTCGGTTTCTGCGTCATCCAGCCCAATGCTGTGGTTCAACTTAACCCGTTCCAGCCCATAGGACGCCAGGTCAACCGAGTTGAGCAGAGCGTCGATTTCGTCGGCGTCTTTGTCCTGCACTTTGAGTTTCGGAATCAGAAACTTGAGAAACCAGAACAGCTTTTCCCAGGCTACAATCTCGTACGGCATGATCGAGGCCATCTGGCCGTAGATCTTTACGAACTGTTTGGCCTTGATCTTGAAATCGACCTTGGCCTCATCCTCCAGCTCTAGTTCCACGTCGAAACGCTCAGCGGCGATATCGATCAGCACAGCCAGCTTTTCAGCATCGACGTTGTCGAAATACTGCGTGGCGAATGCCTCCACCTCCGACCACTCGTATACGCCGACCTCGTCCAGTTGGTCCTTGAGTTCATGCAGCACATTGATATCCGTTGCGCCGGACAGGCTGGTGGCCGTGTAGAACGGGTCGAATGAGGCTTTGATGTCTTCCACTTGGTTGAAGAAATCCAGAACGAACAGATCTTCAGTCTTCTTGCCCCACTTTGGAGCGGCACGATTGAGGCGCGACAGCGCTTGCACGGCGAGTACGTACTGCAGCTTCTTGTCCACGTACATGGCACACAGCTTAGGCTGATCGAAGCCGGTCAGGTACTTGTTGGCCACCACTAGCAAGCGATACTCGTCAGTTTCGAACTTGTCACGAGTGTCCGCTTCGGCGAAGCCGTTGATGCCGGCTTCGGTGTATTCGATACCATCAACCAATTTTTCGCCGGAGAAGGCAATTAGCGCCTTGAACGGGTTGCCGCGCGCCGCCAGCAAGCGGCTGATGGCCTTGTGATAACGGATGGCGGCTTCGATGTTCTGAGTGATGACCATGCCCTTGGCCTGGCCCTTGAGCTTTTTCGGCGTGACCACCTGCTCAATAAAATGCTCCAGCATCACCTCGGCCTTAACGTCGATGGTCTGCTGGTCGCGTTCGACATAGGCGCGTAGCTTCTTCTGCGCTTTCAGCGTGTCAAACAGCGGATTGTCCTCGATGGACTTCTGAATTTCGTAATAGCTGCGGTATGTGGTGTAGTTGGCCAGCACGTCGAGGATAAAGCCCTCTTCAATGGCTTGTTTCATCGAGTACAGGTGGAAGGGCGCGAAGCGGCCATCGGCCTGCCGCTCGCCGAACTTCTCCAACGTGCTGTTCTTCGGTGTAGCGGTGAAGGCGAAGTACGAAGCATTACCGCGCATCTTGCTGTTCTTGATGGCGTTGAGGATCTTCTCCTGAGTGTCGTCTTGCTCGTCGCCGCCCATCACCTTGTTCATCGTGCCATGGCTGCTACCGTCCTGCGAGCTGTGTGCCTCGTCGATGATCACGGCAAAGCGTTTGCTGGCCATGTCGTCGATGCCGTCCACGATCACCGGGAATTTCTGGATGGTGGTAATGATGATTTTTTTGCCCTGCTCCAGCGCCTGCTGGAGATCAGATGACTTCAGCGCCGGAGCGATGATGTTTTTCACCTCGGAGAACTCGCGCAGGTTTTCGCGCAATTGCTTGTCCAGCAGGCGGCGGTCGGTCACCACAATCACCGAGTCGAACAGCGGCACATCCAGAGCGCGCGCGCCGGCAACCTCCAGCGAAGCCGGATAGGTTTCTATCAACTGGTAGGCCGCCCAGGTGATGGAATTCGATTTGCCCGAGCCGGCCGAGTGCTGGATCAGGTAGCGCTGGCCCACACCATGCTGGCTGGCATGCGTCACTAGACGGCGCACCACATCCAACTGGTGGTAACGCGGGAAGAACAGCGTACGCTTGGCTAGTGGTGTCTTACCGCTGCCGTCCAGACGCACGAAATGCTGGATGATGTTGGCCACACTTTCGCGGCTGAAAACTTCCTGCCACAGGTAGGCACTCTTGTGCCCGGCAAGGTTGGGTGGGTTGCCAGCCCCGTGGTTGTGTCCCCTGTTGAACGGCAGGAAGAAGGTCGCAACACCGGCCAACTTGGTGGTCATGTAGACCTCATCAGTATCTACCGTCATATGTACAAGGCAGCGGCCAAATTGCAGCAACGGCTGGTCCGTGTCGCGGTCATGCTTGTACTGCTTTTGCCCGTGATAACGAGCGTTCTGGCCCGTCCAGGGGTTCTTTAGCTCCAGCGTGGCGAATGGCAAGCCATTGATAAACAGCACCAGGTCGATCTCTTCCCGTGAATTACTCATGGAATAACGCACTTGGCGGGTGCTGCTAAAAATATTTGCCGCAAACTGCTGTTTGACCCGCTTCGAACTGCTGGCAAGCGGCGCGGGGTACATCAGGTTGAAGTGAACGTCGTCGATGGCCAAGCCGCGCTTGAGCAGGTGCAGTACGCCGTACTTCCTCGCCAGTCGGTCGAAGCGTTCGAGAATGCGCAGATCCCAGTCGTCGTAGCGCTGCTTGAGACGCTCTAACTCATCTCTTTGGCTGCCTTCAAAAAATAGCCACAAGCAACGGCTATCCACTGCATAGCGGGCATTGAAATCCTGTGCACGGCCTAGTTGGTACCCGTGGTTGAGGTCCGTTGACGCCGGCACCGCCGTGTCACGGGCTGCCGCTTGTTCTTCCAGGCAAGTGCCGGTCAGGTATTTCTCAATGCTAGCTTCCAGCGCCTGTTCGTTGGTCTTGCTTACCATGCCGGCTTCCTTGTGCCTGTTGTAGCTGCCAGGTTAGCCCGGCGCGCAGTACGAATTTCTAAAAATATATAGAACTATCCAGTTAACGGGAGTTGAGATTCTCCACTCGGTTTCCCGCGCCCGCGTTCATAGCTCCCGTAATAGCGATTGCGGATAGCTAAATTCGCGCTTCCCGCTCATCAGGCGAGTTCCTGTTTCTTTCGTTCGGCTGGCTCCACCACCCCTGGCACCTTAATCTTGCCGGTCACAGCGCTATTGATTAGGGTGGATTTGTACTCTATAAGCCTTTTAATTTGACGAGTAATATTGGTTATGGCCTGATCCATTGGGGCTGAATGTTTCTCAATATGCCTACATATTTCAGTTTGTTCATGAGGGCTAGGAAGTAGGGATTTAATTGCGTAGAAATTGTTGTTTGAAAGATTTTGCAACCCTACCGTCATTCCATTTGACGCGCCAGCGTATATGGTCTTATAAGGCCCGGTGTGGAATAAGTGCTCAAAATATTTTGTGACTACATTTTTTTGAGGTGCGAAAACTCCATAGTGGAAAGTTACGATTCCCTCATGGGCAGATTCAAAGAAAACTCCTAAATGCCCTTTGAAGCGATTTACCACTAAATCGCCTGGTAAGCAAAGTTTGAAATTCTTTCTGTGAGCAGGACTAAGGGAGCGTTCCTTCATCTCGTTGGAAGGGACAACTCCGTCGACCTGTGATAGCGACAGTGGCAGTTCATTTCCTTGAATAGGCCTAGTTTCCTCCCTGAAAAGCCGGCGATTATAGACAACCTTCCAATGCGCCGGAATCTGGCCAATCCATTCGATACCGGATTCCCGCACGGGTGCATCCGGATTCAGGCCACGAGTTACGGTCTGCTGGATCAGTATCTGCTTACGTTCTTTGAGCAGATCGATTTGGTGCTCTTTGGTCTGGATCGCCTGATCAATTTGTGCAGTTTTAATAGATAAAAACTGAGCAATAAGCCTTTGCTCTTGAATTGGCGGAGCAAGTGATTTAAAAGATTGAAATACATCCTTCGGGATGGTGTTTCTTAAACCCTTGTACAGGAATTTCAGTCGCTTTCCTGAGTCAAGGCTTAGGTAAAGGTATTGAAGATATTCTGCGTCAAATTCCCTACGTGGGCGGAACACCGTGTAGGCGCCTGTTATCATTCCGTGCAACGAAGAAAGGCCAATTGTTCTAGGCGTTTCCTCAACATCGAATAAGCAGAAAACGAAGTCGCCTGGAGCGACCTCTTGGTAGGTGTCAAACTCTGCGGGAAACTTCCCTTCTGGGTTCTCCATGTCGCGTTTGATAATGCCGCCAAGGGTGAGCGATAACAGCGTATAACGATTGGAGTTCTTTCCTACAAGTTTTTTATTAAGGTCAAGCACGTACCTGTTTGCTAAGGTTCTCCAGTGCATAGGAACACTGCCATAGCACTCAACTCCGGAGGCGCGATAGTTGTCATAGGGCGGCAGAGATTCGAAAGGCTTAGTCATTATGGACTCCCGAAACCTCGTCGATTGACACGCCCAAAATTTCCGCAATCAACCCTTCTGCCTGCTGTTCCAGCGCTACTATCTCGCGCGCTACCTCGTCCATGCTGCGCAGCGGTTGGTATTTGTAGAAGTATTTGTTGAAACTGATCTCATAGCCAATTTTTACCGACTCCAGATTGATCCAGGCCTCGGCGACATGGGGCTGCACTTCGGCCTTAAAGAAGCGGTGAATGGAATCCGCCAGCGGAATGCTTTCGCTGTCGCGCAGGTCGCTGTTAGATTCGTAGGTAATAAATTCGCCGTCCCTGTCGCTGGGGTAGTAGCCGAAGTCCGGTAGGTCGGCCTCGCGGCACTGCAGCCGCTCTAGCAGCGCGGCCAACTCGGAGCGGTCGAATCTTTCTACCTTTCTGATGACCTTGGTAGCGTTTTCATCGTACCAGCTTATCGCATTAAGCACTTGGTTCCGCTCACTGGCGCCGAGTTTTATGCCGGCCTCTTTGCTTAGTTGCTTGAGCACCTTGTCCACCAATTTGGCGAACAAGTTGAAGTCGTCGTAAACGTCGCTGCCGATGGCCTGCATCAGGTAGTTGGCCACGGTTACCAGCAGTGACTGCTTGACCCAGGTTTCTAGGCTCAGCAGCTTCTTGCGTTGCTTGGCGTTGAGTTCCAGGCTCTGTTCCTCGCACCAGGCGAGAATGGCTTTTTCATAGGTGGCCAGGGTTTCATCTTGATACACCGCCTCGCCCCATTGCTCGTAAATCCATTGCATGGGTTCGCGCAGAGCTTTTTCGTACCGCAGGGTTTCAATACGCTCGGCGCTGAACTGCGCCTTGCGCCGGTCTGGCCGTTCGATGCTGACCTTGTGGTAGCCGAAGTCGCGGTTGTCGAACACTTGCGCTGCAATGCCGTCGCCACCGGCCGGGCAGTCGATGCTGGCGAGATTGAGGTAGGTTTCGGTAATCAGTTCAATATGTTCGTGGGCGAATTCGCAGTTTTTGTTGCCCAGGTTTTTGCGCAGTTTGCGGTACAACAGGCTGGCGTCGATCAGTTGCACCTTGCCGCGACGTTGCAACGGCTTGTTGCTAGACAGTAGCCAGATATAGGTGGTGATGCCGGTGTTGTAGAACAGGTTGTTGGGCAGTTGGATGATAGCCTCAAGCAGATCGTTCTCTATGAGATGGCGACGGATATTGCTCTCGCCACCGCCTGCGTCACCAGTGAACAGGCTGGAGCCGTTGTGCACTGAGGCGATGCGCGAACCTAGACCGTTTTCGCCCGGCGGCTTCATCTTGTTGACCATTTCCATCAGAAACAGCAGTTGCCCATCGCTTGAGCGCGGGGTTGCGTCCTGCATTTCGACTTTGCCCCAATAGTCTGCCAGGGCGATCTTGAAGCGCGAGTCGATTACATCCACGCCGTCTTTTATGAACTTCTGCTCGCTGGCCCAGCTTTTACCGTAGGGCGGATTGGACAGCATAAAATCGAAGCGGCTACCGGCGAATTCGTCCACCGAGAGGGTCGAGCCGGGGCGGATGTGAGCAGGGTTGTTACCCTTGATCATCATGTCCGACTTGCAGATGGCATAGGTCTCGTCATTGATCTCCTTACCGTAGAGGTGGATGTCCCGTCGAGTAGTCGAGTCCGGATATTTCTCTTCGATAAAGTTCTGAGACTCGGTGAGCATGCCGCCACTGCCGCAGGCCGGGTCGTAGATGGTCATCACGGTGGGCAAGCGGTCTTTAATCGGGTCGAAGACCAAGTGGGTCATCAGTTCGATCACTTCGCGCGGGGTGAAGTGCTCGCCGGCTTCCTCGTTGTTCTCTTCGTTGAACTTGCGTATCAGTTCTTCGAACACGTAGCCCATGCCAAGGTTGCTCAGGGCTGGTAGACGGTTGCCTTGAGGGTCTTCGCTGTCGTGCGGGGTAAGGTTGATGGTGGGCGAGGTGAATTTTTCCAGTACGTCAAGCAGCACATCTTTGCTGGCCATGTGGCGCATCTGTGACTTGAGATTGAAGCGCCGGATGATGTCTTTGACGTTGTCGCTAAAGCCGTCGAGGTATTCCTCAACGTTGCTCAACAGGATCTGCTGGTTGTTGGTGGCGGTCTTCTGCAGTTGGCTTAGCGTCCACTTGCTGGTGTTGTAGAACACATAACCGGAAGCGGCACGCAGGGCGCTGTCGTCCAGTTCGGTCTGGCTCATTTCATTTTGCTGAAAGGCCAGCTCTTCCATTACCTTGGCCTTGCTCGCCTCCAGGAGAGCATCGAGCCGGCGCAGCACTACCATGGGCAGGATGACGTCACGGTATTTTCCGCGCACATACACGTCGCGCAGGCAGTCGTCGGCAATCGACCAGATAAATGAAACCAGTTTGTTGTGGACCGCGTGGTTCAACTGCAGATACTCCAAATCAAAACGCTGAATAGCAGCGCTGCTAGGTCGGCTGTACCGGACCCATGTGTAAGCTAAGGCGCGCATCTTAACCAATGCAGACGAGCTTTTGGCGGCAGAGATATCAACAAATGGGGAACCGGCCGTTGTAGGTTAGGGTGTCGAGGATGCTCGTGACCAGGTGCTGGAGAGCATAGGAACGCGGTTCGACGGTCAACTATCTTAAGCACCAAGCATCAGCCTGACTCACTTTGCATCGCGACGAGCGGTGAAATACCCAGGATGTCTCTAATCGACGAGCGAGCAACTGCACTGTCAGCAAGTAGTAGTACCGCGTCGCCTGACTGCGCTCGGCTAGGCGATGGTCGAGAAACCATGCGACGTGCTTTCTCTGCCAAGCCCAAGGCGTTTTTCGCTGCCAGCGCTTTGCAATTTCAGCCTGAATGATTTTCGCCTGGCGCACATGTCGTTGCTGGGTTGCGTGCGAGCCGGTCAGAACGCCAGCCAAGAACAGCTCCATGTCGAATGGCTTGCTCATGACCGCCCTCCAATGTAGGCCGCGACCACGTCGATCCGACCGTGCCCCAGCTCGTAGCTGATTTTCCTTCGGGCCTCACGATTTAGATTCCTATCTGCCTGGCAACATTGGCCGCCGTTGATAGGCGCGGGGTGCTGGGTGATTTGCTCATAGCGTTCGCATGCGTACGCTGCTCGTAGCTCATGGAAGCCTTTAAGGTTGTGTGCATGCAGGATGTCCCGCGCAGGGCGGATGCTGTCTTGCAGAAGACTTAGGTAGCTTTCGTGCGGCGCAATCAGGTTGCGGCTGCCCGCAGGCGACACCTGCCGTGCAAACCCAAGCGCACCTCGAATATGGTCGTCCACCGCAATCCAACGCGGTGCCGAAGCGCCAGCGCGGCCGCCTTTAGTACCATCTTGAATGTTAATCCTGCCTAGGTCGTTAGCCTCACGGCTTAGCCGTGGTAGGTCAGCCAACATGGCCTCACGCAAGCGCATGCCGGTGGCTCGTGCTAGCAGAACGATCGCGGCGGCGCGTTGTTGATGTTGGCGGCAAAGTGCATCGACGATCTGCATAACCTGCTTGCGGTCCTGGCCTTGTGGCACAGACTGTCGAACCCCGGTGCGCTGCATACCCAACGCCTTGCTCGGACTTGGCACCTTCACGCACTGATCACCGCGAAGCGCTGCCATGGTCCTGTTAACGCTGGAGAGCCGATTTTGTGCGGTGCTGATGGCGAGGTCGCCGCGCCTAACCTCGTCGCGAAGATATGCCGCATAGTCGACCAACACACTTCGATCAATCTGCCGCGAATCATTGATACCGGGCCCTTGTTCGGAGCGGCACCACTTAACGAATGCCTGCCACCGATCACAGTGCGCTTTTACAGTGCCGTAGTGGCCACCACCGAACATGTCCTTCAACGCTTGCGGCCCCGCGTAGCTCAACTGCCTGCCGTAGCCGAAATTACGGCCATCGCGTCTGCCCACCAATGCCATGTCGGTCTCCTCATCTTCCGATCTCCGATCCTCGCCCCACGTCATCCCGCCAAGAATGCTAAGTGTTATCAGGGATCAAGGCCCCTGCGACCTGTGGGGAATGTCCTCTACGCGGGACTGGCGGCTCCTTACGTCCGGGAGCAAGGGCATCTCATGATCTGGCCTCCTGAACACCGTTACCGGTGGGCGGGTGGAGGCAGCACTGGCTGACGAGACCAGCGCCTGAAGATCCTGAGCCATGTACAAGCAGCAATGCGATGACCGGGGCATGCCTGACTGTCAGTCAGGTGCAGTCCATTCCTTGGTCTGCGGCACCATCATCTACAGCGCGGTTGCTGGTGACATCGGTGTTTGTCACGCCGATTGTCACGAGGGGGAGTGCCGCAAAGCCATGTGCGATTAGGGCTGCAGCAGTGGTAGAAGTGCCCGTCTCTTTCCAGAAGAAAGAGACGGGCACAGGTTGGCGCAAAATTCGGCCAAGCGGATGGGTTGCTGCAGGGCAGCACAGTACTGTGTCGCTGGCGCACAAGGGCCATGAGATTAGAGAGCATCCATCACCGGGGAGGTGACCGGGCGAGCTGCCGGATGCGAATCGCCCTTGGGGAGAACCACTGCGGGAGCGGCGTGACCTTTAAGGTTCGGGTCACCTGGGGTGCTGTCATCGACAGCGCTTGCACGGCCAGTTCTACCCCTGTGGATAAACCCGGTCAAGGGCCGAAATTCAGCGCTCTCGGGGACGTGAAAAGCGGTTATCCACCGGTGGAATTCCGTGGTAAATCCCGGACAATGTCGTGGCTTTTAGCTCTTCAAAGTAAGGTCCATCCAAACAGGGCGGCTTTGCAGCCCTGTTTGGATGGACCCGCGCAGAGAAGCGGATAAGCGAGGCTGCTTTCCCTGAATCTTGAACGCTCAGCTGTTGTCGCTGCCGTTATTGCGCCTGCATAGCGCTAGCGGATCGGCACCACGTTTTTGTCTCTGACTTGGCCGTATGCGGAGGCGAGTAGGCTGCCGGTGGCGGCTTTCTGGATGTACTCACTCCACCAAGCCATCATCGGTCGCCGACGCTCAATGTAGTCGGCTCGGTTGTAGGCACTGCGCACCTCATCCTTGTCGACATGCGCCAGTGCGACCTCAATGAGTTCCGGGTCCCACCCATGTTCATTCAAGATGGTGCTGGCCATTGAGCGCATGCCGTGGCTGACCAACCGATCCTGGAATCCCATGCGTTTCAACGCCATGTTGGCCGTTTGGCTATTAGCGTGGGTGCGTGGATTTCTGTCTGCCGGGAAGACGTATTCGCGATGGCCGCTGTGGGTCTTCAGTGACTCCAACAGTGCGACAGCGTGATCACTCAAAGGAATGCTGTGTGGGCGGCGCTTCTTCATCCGCTCCGCAGGGATAGTCCAAACGCGCCTTTCAAAGTCGATGTCTGCCCAGCGAGTAGTCGCCGCTTCGGCGGGGCGAGTCATCGTGTGCAACTGCCATTCGATCAGACAGCGGGTAGTGCGTTTGATGCTGGCGTTCGCGATCTCCAGCATGAGCTCGGGGAGCTCTTCGGGCGGAAGCGCAGCCATGTTTTCTTTCTTGGGCTTCTTGAATACTGCCCTGATGCCGCTGAGTGGGTTGGCGAAGATCAGGCCGGAATTTACGCCGTAGGTCATGATCTCGTTTAGCCGCTGGCTAAGACGTTTGACCGTCTCCAGGCTGCCTTTCGCTTCGATTGGACGAAGCAACGCGATCACCATCGGCGCGGTGATTTTCGTCAGTGGCGTCGTCTTCAAATCGGGGAACACGTGCAGCGTGAGCGACCGCCAAATGTCCTCGGCGTAGGCCGGGGTGACCGAGTCTTTCTTGAGTTCAAACCAGGCGGTGGCCACGTTCTCGAAGGTGTGTTCCGTTTCTGCGCGCTTGGCTTCATTCAACGTATCGCGCTGCACCTTCGGGTCGATGCCTTGGGCGAGCAGCTCGCGTGCTTCTACCGCCTTCTTTCGGGCATTCGCCAGTGACAGTTCGGGATAGGTCCCGAAGCCGATGTTGATGCGCTTCTTGGTCACCGGTTCGCGGTAGTTGAAATTCCACAGTAACGAGCCGTTGCTGCGTACGCGGAGCTGCAAACCGTCACCGTCAGTAAGGACGTAATCCTTGGACGCCGGTTTGACTCCCTTGAGCTGTCGATCGGAGAGACGGAGGTTTTGAGCAGGCATGAGATTGTCCTCAAGCACTGATTCGGTATTCCAAAGATTAGCACCGGGTGAGCTGGAATACCGTCTGGAATACCCGAACGGCTGGAACTCAAAAACTCTCAAAAGACCGCAAAAACGCTGGAAGCCGCGTATTTACTGGCTTGCAGGCACAAAAAAAGACGTCCGTGGACGTCTTTGATTGATCATTTGGTGGAGCCGGGGGGATTTGAACCCCCGTCCGCCAGTACTCCGCTGTCGGTCCTACATGCTTAGCCGTGTCTATTGAGTTAACCCTCAGCGACCCGACGGGCAGGGTGCTTTGGGCGAGTTGTGTAAGTTTTAGCCGCTTCGTCCACAACGTACTGCACGGCGATTCTGTTCTATATGACAATCATTTCGGGTTTACAGACATCCCCTGATGATTGCTGGACCCGAAGGTACCAGGGGGGAAGGGCTAGCGCCGCTTACGCAGCGAGAGCGTAATCCCCGTAGGTTTCGTCATTGGCAACTATAGGAAGTTGCAACAGTGGATTTACGAGTTCTGTTACCAACTCGGCATGCACCTAAAGTTTCGCAACCGGCGTCGAATCCAAAACGGCCCCGAGCCTGTCATGCATCGACAACAGGTTGGCGGATTCTACGCTAATCGTCGTCAGAAGGCCAACCCGAAGGTTGGCCTTGGTGGCGCGCTACTGATCGCCCTTGGTGTTGTTCTGCAACATCTGGATCGCCTGGGTGGTCAGGGAGATGCAGTTCTTGGTGCCCTGCTCGGTGCCCTTGGCCTGCTCGGCGGTGGCTTGCTGGACCTTGGAGTCGATGTCGCTGCTCAGGGTCGAGCTCATGGCTTCGGTGCTGACCTTGGCGTCGCGGATCTTTTGCAGGTTGATCTGGCACAGGTCTTCTTGCCCGGCGGCGAACGCCGGTGAGGCCAACATTGCAGCAGTGATGAACAGTCCAGCCAGTGCAGAGCGCTTCACGGTCGTCTCCTTGGATCACAGGGGGAAGGCCCACTTTTATCGTGGGCTTGGAGAGTGGACTGCGCCCGTGGGCCGGGGTTCGTTTTTTGTACGAAAAGGCCGGAGCAGGCGCCCGTCGCCGGGCACCTTGGGCCTCAGGCGGACTTGGCGCGGGTGACCCGGTCCACCAGGTAGACCAGCCCGTGATAGTCGATCCCGCCATGTCGGCTGAGGCCGATTTCACAGCTGCGGCTGGTGGAGATGCCTTCGCTGCAGTACTGCACCGCGTCCTTGAGGCTGCGCAGCGAATGGGCATTGAGCTCCGGGGTGGTGAAGCCCTTGTCGCCGGCGAAACCGCAGCAGTGGATGCCTTCGGGGATCACCACGTTGTTGCTGCAACGTCGGGCCAGTTCGATCAGCGCCTGGCTTTCCCCCAGGTGCTGGGTGCTGCAGGTGACGTGCACGGCGATCGGTGCTTCCTGGGGGGTGAACTCCAGGCGATCCAGCAGGTGGGTGCGGATGAAGCGCACCGGATCGTAGAGGTCCAGGCGCACGTCGCCCAGGTCCTGCACCAGGCGCAGGGTGCAGGGGCTGGTATCGCAGTAGATCGGGTCGAGGCCGCCACGGCTGGCGTGGAGCAGGGCGCCGATCAGTTCCTGGCGCTTGTCCTCGGCCTGGGTCGCATAACCCTTGGAAGCGAACGGCTGGCCGCAGCAGAGGTTGTCCAGGTTGTCCGGCAGCACTACCTGGTAGCCGGCCTTCTCCAGCAGGCTGCGGGTTTTCTCGTACAGCGAGTCTTGCTCCTTGTCGCCTGCCGCCGGCCCCATAACCCGCGACACGCAGGCCGCCAGGTACACCACCTTTGGGCGTGAGTCCGGCACGGCCGGGCTGAAGCGAATGGCTTTCTGCGGCTGAGGCATGGCGTTGGTCCATTGCGGCACCCGCCCTTTGGACAGCCGGGTCAGGCCCGCCGACAGCTTGCCCAGGCGCGGCGCCCCCAGCAGCAGGCGTGCGCCATTGGCCACGTGCAACGTAAAGCGAGCGCCTTGCAAGGTGCTGGCGAAGTGGGTGCTGAGCCAGTCGGCGGTGCCGTTATGAGTGGCGTGCTCGCTGCGCAGTTTCTTCACCAGCTCGCCGGTGTTGATGCCCACCGGGCAACGCTGGGCGCACAGGCCGGTGGCGGCGCAGGTGTCGACGCCCTGGTACTGGTAGGCCGCCTCCAGCTCCCTGGTATCGATGCCGGCACGCTTGCGGGCCTGGATATCACGCCAGATGACGATGCGCTGGCGTGGGCTCAGGGTCAGCCCTTTGGACGGGCACACCGGCTCGCAGAAGCCGCACTCGATGCACTTGTCCACAATCTCGTCGGCCGCCGGTAGCGGCTTGAGGTGCTTGAGGTGGATCTGCGGATCTTCGCTGAGCACTACGTCGGGGTTGAGAATGCCGTTGGGGTCCAGCAGGCGCTTGAGCTGCCACATCAGCTGGTAGGCATCGCTGCCCCATTCCAGCTCGACGAAGGGCGCCATGTTGCGCCCGGTGCCGTGCTCGGCCTTGAGCGAACCACCGAACTCCACGGCCACCAGTTGTGCCACGTCATCCATGAAGGCCTGGTAGCGCTGCACTTCCTCAGTGCTGTTGAAGCCTTGGGTGAAGACGAAATGCAGGTTGCCTTCCAGGGCATGGCCGAACAGGATCGCCTCGTCGTAGCGGTGCTTGTCGAACAGCTCGATCAGGCGATTGACACCGATGGCCAGTTGTTCGACCGGGAAGGTCACGTCCTCGATGATCACCGTGGTGCCGGTCTTGCGCACTGCGCCGACGGCCGGGAAGGTGTCCTTGCGGATCGCCCAGAGCTTGGCGTTTTCCTGCGGGTCCTCGCTGAAGTCCACCTGTTTTTCCACCGCGAAGGCGGCCAGGGAATCCATGATCTGCGCCAGTTGCTCATGCAGCAGCGACGAGGAGGCAGCGCGGGACTCGATCAGCAGGGCGCAGGCGTTGGCCGAGAGCTGGCGGACGAAGGCCGGCATGCCGGGCTTGTCCTGCACCGAGCGCAGGCTACGACGGTCCAGCAGCTCCACCGCCGACACCGGCTGGCTCTTGAGCACGGTCACCGCGTTGCAGCAGGTCTCCACATCGGGGAAGACGATCAGGGCCGAGGCCTTGTGCGGATGATCGACCACGGTGTCGTAGGTCACTGCGCTGATGAACCCCAGGGTGCCCTCGGAGCCCACCAGCAGGTGGCTGAGGATCTCCAGCGGCTCGTCGAAGTCCACCAGGGCATTGAGGGATAGGCCGGTGGTGTTCTTCAGCCGGTACTTGTGGCGGATGCGGCTGGCCAGCTCGCTATTGGCGCGGGTGGCGCGGCCCAGTTCCGCCAGGCGTTGCAGCAGCGCAGCGTGGCTGTGGCGAAAGGCGGCGACGCTGGCGGCGTCCTCGGTGTCCAGGCGGGTGCCATCGGCGAGGACCACGCGGATGCCGGCCAGGGTGTGGTAGCTGTTCTGGGCCGTGCCGCAGCACATGCCGCTGGCGTTGTTGGCGACTATGCCGCCGATCTTGCAGGCGTTGATCGAGGCCGGGTCAGGGCCGATCTTGCGTCCGAACGGCGCCAGCCAGGCGTTGGCCTGGGCACCGATGACCCCGGGTTGCAGGCGGATCTGCGCGCCCTGTTCGCGGATCTCCCGGGCGTTCCAGTTATCCCCGAGGACGATCAGCACCGAGTCGCTGATGGCCTGGCCGGAAAGGCTGGTGCCGGCGGCGCGGAAGGTCACCGGTACCTGGTCGCGCTGGGCCAGTTGCAGCAGGGCGACCACTTCGTCCTCGGATTCGACGCGGATCACCAGCTTGGGGATCAGCCGGTAGAAGCTGGCGTCGGTGCCGAAGGCCAGGGTCGAGAGTGGGTCGTCGAAGCGCCGCTCCTGGGGAATCAGGCGCTGGGCATCACGCAGAAAAGCGGCCGGCAGGCTCATTGGTCCTCCAGGATCAGCACCACCAGGTCTTTCGGGCCGTGGGCGCCGTAAGCCAGGACTTGCTCGATATCAGCGGTTTTCGACGGGCCGGAAACCAGCAGCGCGTT
This sequence comes from Pseudomonas sp. CMR5c, assembly GCF_003850545.1. Lineage (NCBI taxonomy): Bacteria > Pseudomonadati > Pseudomonadota > Gammaproteobacteria > Pseudomonadales > Pseudomonadaceae > Pseudomonas > Pseudomonas sp. CMR5c. The sequence goes on from NZ_CP027705.1 coordinate 904,574, forward strand.
GGTCGGCATGCCGGCGGCCCAGTTCATCTGTTGCTGCACCTGGTAGAAGTTGTCGCGGATCTCGCTGGCCTTGAGCAGGGCGAAATGCACCGGTGGCACCAGGCTCATCAGCCGCGGTTCCTCGCGGGTCGGCCAGAGGATCAGGCTGCCGGTGGCGGCGATGGCGCCCAGGGTGCCGGTGAGGCTGGCCGGGGTGTCGTTGAACAGCTCGGCCTTCCATTCTTCCACTGGCCGATCGTAGGTCTTGAGTTCGGGCAGCTCGGGATGTTCGGCCCAGTGCTGCTGCACCTGCTGGCCATGGGCGGTGCCCGGGGCGATCAGCAGGCTGCGCAGCTGGCGCTCCTGGAGCAGGCGGGCGAGCAATCCGGGCCACTCGGCCGCGCAGCTCAGGTGGATCTCGGTGTGCACCGCTTCCATCTGCTTGCGCAACTGCGGGATACGCTGCTCGGCGGTGTAGGTATAGGGCTCGGTGACCAGTGTCTCGTCGAAGTTATCCACAATAGGCGTGGTGCCGCTCAGGCTGTTACGCAGCTTGGCGAGGATGTTGTGCTTGGCACTCATCAGCGATCTTCCTGCTTGGCCAGGTGCTCGCGGGCCAGGTCGTGCAGCGACCGGGCGGCGGGTTTTGGCGCACTGTGGTTCTGGGTCCAGGGGCCGACGTTGCTCGGGGCCAGCGCCCGCAACCGGGTGGCCGCCAGGGTGAACAGGCGATACAGGGTGGGCGAGCTGTTCAGCCGTGCCCAGGCGTTCCAGATGAAACGCTCCTTGCGCGAGAACTTGCTGCCCTGGCCACGCATTACCGGGTGCGGGCTGTCCGGGGCCTTGACGTTCTCTTCGCGCAGGCGCCGCAGCAACGTGGGGATCGGGATCTTCACCGGGCAGACTTCGCCGCAGGCACCGCACAGCGACGAAGCGCTGGGGTGATCCGGGACCTTGGCCAGGCCCACCATGTGCGGGGTGATGATCTTGCCGATCGGCCCCGGGTAGACCTCGCCATAGGTGTGGCCGCCGACCCTCGTGTACACCGGGCAGTGGTTCATGCAGGCGCCGCAGCGGATGCAGTTCAGGGTCTGGCGCAGTTCGCTGTCGGCAAACGCCTGGCTGCGGCCGTTGTCCAGCAACACCAGGTGCACCTCCCGGGGGCCGTCGAGCTCATGCTCTTTGCGTGGGCCGGAGATCATGTTGACGTAGGTGGTGATGGGCTGGCCCAGGGCCGAGCGGGTCAGCAGCGACAATAGCGGTACTACGTCGCGCAGGTTCTCGACCACTTTCTCGATCCCGGTGACGGCGATGTGCACCGGCGGCACGGTGGTGGACATGCGCCCGTTGCCTTCGTTTTCCACCAGCAGCAGGGTGCCGGTCTCGGCCACGGCGAAGTTGACGCCGGAGACGCCGATGTCGGCTTCGAAGAATTTCTGCCGCAGGACCCTGCGACCGATCTGGATGAGTTGGTCGACGTCCTTGGTGTACTCCACGCCAAGTTTGTCGTGGAACAAGGACGCGACCTGACCGGCATTCTTGTGGATCGCCGGCATAATGATGTGTGAAGGCTTCTCGTGGTCGAGCTGGACGATGAACTCGCCCATGTCCGACTCAAGGCATTCAATGCCTTGTTCAGCGAGGACATGGTTCATTTCCATTTCCTCGCTGACCATCGATTTGCCCTTGATCACTTGCCGTGCCTCGTGAGCACGGATGATCGAAAGAACGATGCCATTGGCCTCGTCCACCGTTTCCGCCCAGTGCACTGTCACACCGTTGCGGGTCAGGTTCTGTTCCAGGCGCTCGAGCAGGTCGGGCAGCTTGGACAACGCCCGGGCGCGAATCGCATTGCCCAGGGCGCGCAGGTGTTCGCGCTCAAAGGCATCGCTGAACGAGGCCGCACGCTTGGCCATGAGTGAATCCATGGCGCTGCGAAAGTTGTTGCGCAGTTGCTGGTCACCCAGGGCCTGGTGGGCCCGGGTGCGAAAATCGTCCGCCACCGTCGTGGTCGGAATCAGCTCGGGAGTGCTCATTGGGCACCTCCGGTACGCTGCCAGAGGAAGCTCGCCAGGTGCTGGCCGCGCAATGCCTCTCTTTGTTTCTCCAGGGCACCGTTGATATTCATCAGGCAGCCGCAGTCGGCACTGACCACCTGGTGCGCGCCGGAGTCTTTCAGCGAGCGGGTCTTGTCCGCGACCATGGCGCCAGAGATATCCGGCATTCGGACGCTGAAAGTCCCGCCAAAGCCACAGCATTCGCTTTCGTGGCTGTGTTCTACCCGTTCCACGTTGCCCAGTTGTGACAGCAGCTCACGCCCGTGCAGGTGGGTGTTCATTTCCCGGCGCGCCGAGCAGGAGGTGTGCAACGCCACCTTGATCGGCTCACCGCTGTCCTTGAGTTGCACCTTGCACACATGCAGGAGGAACTCGGCCAGCTCATAGGTGCGTGCGGCCAGGGCCTGCACCTGTGCCAGGGTCTCGGGCTCGTCCTTGAACAAGTCCGCGTAGTGCTCGCGAATCATCCCGGCGCAGGAGCCCGAGGGCACCACCACCGGATAGTCCCCGGCGAACAGCGCCAGTTGTGCGCGGGCCACGGTGCGCGCCTGCTCGGTGTAACCGCTGGTGTAGGCCGGTTGTCCGCAGCAGCTTTGCCCCTGTGGGTATTCCACGCGAATGCCTTCGCGCTCCAGCAGGTGGATCGTATCCATCCCGGCTTCGGGATAGAACAGATCGACCACACAAGTGCCGAACAGGTAGACCCGCGCCGGCTTGGCGCCAGGGTACTGCCGGGGCTCGGCCAAGGGTGGCGCGACACGGGTCGCATTGGGCACGGCGTTGTAGAAAAGCTCGCTCATCAGGCGTGTCTCCGGGTGGTCCCGGTTATTCGTCTGTCGCGGCGGCTGAAAGATAAACCAGCAAGCTTTCAGCAGCCTTGCAGACCGGGTAGTGAATGACTGGCGCCGCGATTCCTTGCGGCGCCATCAGTATTGCCTAGTGCACCAGCATGCCGGTGAACCAGTAGGCCTGGGCCAGGGTGATCAGACCGACGATAGTGGCAAAGAACAGGCTGTGCTTGAGGGTGAAGCGGAACAGATCGGACTCCTTGCCCACCAGGCCGGTGGCGGCGCAGGCCACGGCGATCGACTGCGGCGAGATCATCTTGCCGGTCACGCCGCCGCTGGTGTTGGCCGCCACCAGCAGGGTGTCATTGACCCCCAGTTGATGCGCGGTGGTGGCCTGCAGCGAACTGAACAGGGCGTTGGACGAAGTATCGGAACCGGTGAGGAACACCCCCAGCCAGCCCAGGAACGGCGAGAAGAACGGGAAGGCCGCGCCGGTGGCCGCCAGGACCAGGGCCATGGTCGAAGACATGCCCGAGTAGTTGGTGACGAAGGCGAAGGCCAGCACCATGCCGATGGACAGGATCGGCCAGCGCAGCTCGTAGAAGGTTTCCTTTAAAGTGGTCAGACCAGTTTTGAAGTCGATCTTCAGTACCAGCATGGACAGCAGTGCCGAGAAGAAGATCGCGGTGCCGGTGGCCGAGATCGGGTCGAACTTGAACACCGCAGGAATGGCTGTGGGCGTGGTGACGATCGGCGCCACCTTGATCACCAGCTGATCCAGGTGCGGGATGGCGAAGTTGAACACCCAGGCGTACATCGCGCCACCGGTGGCGAACATCGCCTTGAATGGCTTGAGGGTCCAGATGGTGACCAGCACGGTGAGGATCAGGAATGGCGACCAGGCCTTGAAGATCTGGCCCAGGCTGTAGGGCGAGGCCAGGGTGCTGCGTGGCTGGCCGAAGCCGCCGGCGCTGGCGGTGATGGCGATGTCGGCGCTGACCCCGGGAATGCGCGCGCCGGCGCTGCGCTTGGGTTGCCAGACCTTCAGGAACAGCGTCAGGGCGACCAGGCTGGCCAGGGCCGAGGTGATGTCCGGCAGCTCCGGACCGATGAAGTTCGAGGTGAAGTATTGGGTCACGGCGAAGCTCAGGCCGGCCACCAGTGCCGCTGGCCAGGTCTCCCTGACGCCGCGCAGGCCATCCATCATGAACACCAGCCAGAACGGCACGAACAGCGACAGCAGGGGCAATTGGCGGCCGGTCATGGCGCCGATCTTGAAGGCGTCGATACCGGTCACCTGGCCGGCGACGATGATCGGGATGCCCAGGGCGCCGAAGGCCACTGGCGCGGTGTTGGCGATCAGGCACAGGCCCGCGGCGTACAGCGGGTTGAAGCCCAGGCCCACCAGCAGGGCGGCGGTGATCGCCACTGGCGCGCCGAAGCCTGCGGCACCTTCGAGGAAGGCGCCGAAGCAGAAGCCGATCAGCAGTACCTGCAGGCGCTGGTCGTCGGTGATCGACAGCACCGAGCTGCGGATGATCTCGAACTGGCCGCTCTTCACGGTCAGCTTGTAGAGGAATACGGCGGCGACGATGATCCAGGCGATGGGCCAAAGACCGTAGGCAAATCCATAGCCAGCGGCAGCCAGGGCCATGTCGGCGGGCATCTGGAAGGCGAAGATCGCCACCAGGATCGACAAGGCCAGAGTGATGCTCCCAGCGACATGTCCCTTGAGGCGGAACACGGCCAGAGCCAGGAAGAAGAACACGATCGGGATGACAGCGGCGAGAGCGGACAGGCCGAGGCTGCCGAGCGGGCTATAGAGCTGTTGCCAGGTTTGCATAGTGGGGTGGCCCCTAATTGTTGTTGGTCAGGCACTACTAGCGACTTGGTTAATTGGTAAGACCAATTTACAATCGCTGTTGGCTAGGGTAAAAGCCCGATGCTCGGTGTGTCAATTTGCCGCCCTAGAACTTTTGTCGAAAGCGGGCGCGGGAGCGCATCTGATCGCTGGAAATGTCTGCCTTCTGCCAGGTGTTGGCGCGGCGTGAATAGGCCAGAATAGAGCCCCCCGACGATGGGTCGGAGGCTGGGGAGTGAGTGATGGGGTTTGACCAGATACGCCAGCGCCGTTTGTCCGACGACATAGTCGAGCGCCTGGAAGCGATGATTCTCGAAGGTACCTTGAAGGCGGGTGAACGCTTGCCGGCCGAGCGCGCCCTGGCCGAGCAGTTCGGGGTTTCACGTCCATCGCTGCGTGAAGCGATCCAGAAGTTGACCGCCAAGGGGTTGCTGATGAGCCGCCAGGGCGGCGGCAATTATGTGGTGGAAGCCCTGGGCTCGACCTTCAGCGATCCACTGCTGCATCTTCTGGAAAACAATCCCGAGGCCCAGCGTGATCTATTGGAGTTCCGCCATACCCTCGAAGCGTCCTGCGCCTACTACGCGGCGCTGCGGGCGACCCCGGTGGATCGCGAGCGCCTGACCCAGGCCTTCGAAGAGTTGCAGGATTGCTACGCCCATGCCAATGACGACAGTCGCAGCGAGGAGGGTGCGGCGGATGCCCGGTTCCATCTGGCGATTGCCGAGGCTAGCCATAACGCTGTGCTGTTGCACACCATTCGCGGGCTGTTCGATCTGCTCAAGCGCAACGTGGTGACCAATATCGGCGGCATGTACAAGCAGCGCACGGAAACCCGCGAGATGCTGATCAGCCAGCACCGTGACCTGTACCTGGCGATTATCGAAGGGCGTGCGGAGGACGCGCGCGAAGTCTCCAGTCGGCACATTCTCTATGTGCAGGAGGTGCTCGAGGAGGTGCGGCAGGAAGTACAGCGGGTGGCCCGGGCCGAGCGGCGCAAGGGCATCTGATGCAAATCGCCGGTACTGCGGTTCCTGCATCGATGGTGCAGAAACCGCAGTACCGGCGATGACGACTTCAGGGTAGGACGGTCAGTCTTCCTTGCCCTTGGTCCGCACGGCGCGCTGCAATTCCCGGTCGGAATCGCGCTCGCGCTCGGTGTGCCGCTTGTCATATTCCTTCTTGCCCTTGCCCAGTGCGATCTCGCACTTGACCAGGTGCTTGCTCCAGTAGAGCGAAAGGCAGACGCAGGCATAACCCTTCTGCTGCACCGCGGCGAACAGCTTTTCCAGCTCGCGCTGGTTGAGCAGCAGCTTGCGCGTGCGCGTCGGGTCGGCGATGACGTGGGTGCTGGCGGTGGTCAGCGGGGTGAAATGGCTGCCGAACAGCCAGGCCTCGCCATCCTTGAGCAGCACGTAACTGTCTACCAGTTGTGCCTTGCCCGCCCGCAGGCTCTTTACTTCCCAGCCGGCCAGGACCAGTCCAGCCTCGAAACGATGTTCGATGAAGTAATCGTGACGCGCCTTTTTGTTTTGCGCGATGGTCCCTGTTGGGTGTTTCTTCTGTTTAGCCATAGGGGCGGCATTATAGGGAGTTGCGCGGTCGCCCGCTACGGTGATGCAGCGTGCTTGAGCAGGTTGATTGAATCCCGGACAATGCGCGCTCTTTTTTTCGGTTGGGCGCGTTAACGATGTCGACAGACAGGGTCTCTGTCCACGGCGGCTGGGCAAGCCGCTGGGTCTTTATACTCGCAGCAACTGGTTCGGCCGTAGGCCTGGGGAGCATCTGGAAATTCCCCTATATGGTTGGCGTCTATGGTGGCGGTGCTTTTGTCCTGGTGTTCCTGGCGTGTATCGCCCTGATCGGCTTGCCGGTGATGCTGGCCGAAACCCTGATCGGGCGCCGGGCTCGGCAGAGTCCGGCCAACGCCTTGAAAGTCCTGGCCCAAGAGGCCGGGCATTCGGCCAAGTGGTCCTGGGGTGCCTTCGCCGGAATGATCACGGCGTTGCTGATCCTTTCCTTCTATAGCGTGGTCGGTGGTTGGTCGCTGGACTACATCATCGACATGGGGCGCGGTGATTTCAGCGGCGTCACGGCCGAGCAGGTCAGCGCCTACTTCGCTTCGGTGACCGCCGATCCTTGGCGCCTGACCCTCTGGCACACCCTGTTCATGGCGCTGTCGGCGCTGGTGATCGCCAAGGGTGTGGTCGCCGGGCTCGAGCGTAGTCTGCGGGTCATGATGCCGCTGCTGTTCGTCATGTTGCTGGTGCTGCTGGGCTACAGCATGACTACTGGGCACTTCATGCAGGGCCTGCACTTCATGTTCGACTTCAGCCTGGAGCGCCTGCTGGATGGCCTGTTGCCGGCCATGGGCCATGCCTTCTTCTCCCTGAGCGTGGGGGTTGGGTCGATCATGATCTACGGCGCCTACATGCCCAAGCATTCGTCCCTGGCCGGAACGGTGGTGGGCGTGGCGCTGCTGGACACCTTTGTCTCGCTGTTGGCCGGGATGGCGCTGTTCCCCATCGTCTTCGCGGCGGGCCTGAACCCCAGTGAGGGGCCGGGACTGATGTTCATCAGCCTGCCGTTCGCCTTCGGAAATGTGGCGTTCGGCCAGCTCATGGGCGTAGTGTTTTTCATCCTGGTGGCCATCGCCGCATGGAGTTCGGCCATCTCTCTGCTGGAGCCGATGGTGGCTTATCTTGTCGAGAGGACTAAAATCCGCCGCGCCTGGGTGACATTCTGGCTGGCGTTCAGCTGCTGGTTCGTGGGGTTGGGAACGGTGTTTTCCTTCAACATCTGGCAGCAGGCCAAGTTTTTCGTGAACGAAGGCGGCGCTTTCCACCTCTACCAATGGGGGGCGGCTGGCGGCCTGGACTTCTTCGGCGTGATCGACTTCTTCACCTCGCGGATCATGTTGCCTCTAGGCGGTTTGTGCTTCGTGGTATTTGCAGGTTGGGTGATGGGCCGTGAGGCGGTGCGTGATGAGCTGTCGCTGCGTAGCCCCTTGTTGTTCGCCCTGGCCTTGTTTTTGATGCGCTATGTGGCGCCCGTCGGCATTCTTGTGGTGTTTGCCGCCCAGTTGTGGAAATGAAGCTCACATGACGACCCATATTCAACGCTCGGCCCTTTTGCCCTATCCGGCGCAGTTTCTGTATGACCTGGTCAACGATGTGGCCCGGTATCCGGAGTTCCTCCCTTGGTGTTCTTCGTCCACGGTGCTGGAGAGCAGCGCCGAACAGATGCGTGCCAGCCTGGAGGTGGCCAAGGGGGGGCTGAGCCAGCACTTCGTCACTCGCAACACCTTGGTGCCGGGTCAGTCGATCGAGATGAATCTGGAGGAGGGGCCGTTCAACCAGCTGCACGGCCTGTGGATATTCAAGCCGCTGGGGGAAAAGGCCTGCAAGATCAGCCTCGACCTATCGTTCGACTACGCCGGGCCGCTGGTTCGCGCCACCCTGGGGCCGTTGTTCAACCAGGCGGCGAATACCCTGGTGGATGCCTTCTGCCAGCGCGCCAAGCAACTGCATGGCTGAGCCCATGATGCGGATAGAAGTGGTGCATGCCGCGGTAGATCGCCAATTGCTGGTCGAGGTGCAGGTGCCTGAAGGCACGACCCTGCGTGTTGCGCTGCTGGCTTCTGTCCTGGGCGAGCATTTTCCCGAGCTGGACTTGGCAAGCTGTCCGGTCGGGATCTTCGGCAAGCAGGTCAACGACCCGGGGCGGCATGTGCTCCAGGATGGGGAGCGGATCGAGATCTACCGTCCGCTGTTGGCCGATCCCAAGGAAGTGCGGCGCATGCGAGCGGCCAAGGCTGCCCAGGCGCGCAAGCTCGAAGGGTAGCTGCAGGTTGCGACAGGCAATAAAAAAGCCCGGGTAATCCCGGGCTTTTTAGTGGCCGCAGATTTATTGCGGCGAGGTGTCCAGTGGCTCTGGCGTAGGTACTGGAACGGTTTCGACACCATCCACGTCCTTCTGGATCTGGTCCAGCAAGGAGCCAGGCTTGGCCGGTTTCTCGGCCTTGGGCTTCTCGGCGTTTTCGGCTGGAGTGGTAACGGTGTTGCCGTTCTCTTTACCCAGCAGGGCCTCGTCGCGGCTCACGCCTGGCATGAAGTCGCCGGCCAGGCTGACCAGTTGATCGCCTTCATTGAAGATCAGGCTGATGCGTTCCTGCTGGCGTTCGCCACCACCAGGTTGCAGGCTGTAGAGATAATCCCAGCGATTGGCATGGAACGTGTCGGTCAGCAGAGGGTTGCCCATGATAAACCGTACTTGCCGCCGGGTCATTCCAGGGCGCAACTGGTCTATCATGTCCTGCGTCACGACATTGCCCTGCTGGATGTCGATTTTGTAAACCCCGGGGAATGAACAACCGGCGAGTGCGAGCAGTCCCACGAAGGTGAAACTGGTTAGCAAGAGCTTGGTGTTTTGCATCGGTGGGCGACTTCCACTATCTTGGCTGGGACAACGTAAACCCCGATCATACCCGCATTAAGAGAAGCTGCGAAGCAGCATCGGCGAGAAAGCTGACCATGGTTGAAAATAGCGAACTACGTAAAGCCGGCCTTAAAGTGACTCTGCCACGGGTCAAGATTCTACAAATGCTCGATTCCACCGAGCAGCGGCACATGAGCGCTGAAGATGTCTACAAGGCGCTGATGGAGGCTGGTGAAGATGTCGGGTTGGCCACGGTCTACCGTGTACTGACTCAATTCGAAGCCGCCGGACTGGTGGTACGTCATAACTTCGATGGCGGCCATGCTGTATTCGAACTGGCTGACGGCGGCCACCACGACCATATGGTCAACGTGGAGTCTGGCGAAGTGATCGAATTCTTCGACGAAGAAATCGAGAAACTCCAGAAGGCGATTGTCGAGAAGCACGGTTTCGAACTGGTGGATCACAATCTTGTGCTGTATGTGCGCAACAAGAAGAAATAAGCTTCCTACGCGACTTTCATAGTCGTGAAACGATCGAAGGCGACCCTAGGGTCGCCTTCGTGTTTTCTAGTATGAAGACTCTTATATAAAGGAAGGGGCCGGGGCTCAGGCCTTGGTGGTCACCACCATCTTTTTGGCGTGAGCCAGGGATTCCTTGGTCAGGTCGATGCCGCCCAGCATCCGGGCGATTTCCTCGACTCTTTCGTTTTTACCCAGCTTGGATACCGCGGTATGGGTCGCGTTGCTGCCGCGCACCTTGTGCACGAACAGATGCTGGTGTCCTTGCGCGGCGACCTGTGGCAAGTGGGTGACGGTCAGTACCTGCCCACGCTCGCCCAGGCGCCGCAGCAACTGGCCGACGATCTCGGCGGTCGGCCCGCCGATACCCACGTCGACTTCGTCGAATACCAGGGTCGGGACTCGTGATGTCTGGGCGGTGATGACCTGGATCGCCAGGCTGATGCGTGACAGTTCGCCACCCGAGGCTACCTTGGCCAGGCCCTTGAGGGGTTGGCCGGGGTTGGCGCTGACCAGCAGCTCGACCTGTTCCAGGCCGTGGGGCAGCAGTTCGTCGCCGGCATTGGCTCGTAGTTCGATGGTGAAGCGCCCGCCGGGCATGCCCAGGCGCTGGATCTCCTGCTCCACTGCGTTGGCCAGGCCGGTGGCGGCCTGCTGGCGCAGTTGGCTCAACTCCTGGGCCTTCTCGTGATAATGCCGCGCGAAAGACTGCAGTTCGTCGCCCAGTCGCTCGATGGATTCGTCGTTGGCGTCCAGGGTCTCGATCTCGTCCAGCAAGGTCTGTTGCATCGCGGCCAGTTCGAAGGGCTGGATGCGATGCTTGCGAGCCAGGGTGTAGATGGAGTCGAGACGCTCCTCCAGGTGCTGCAGGCGTGCCGGGTCGGCGTCGAAGTTGTCAACGAAGCGATTCAGTTCCCCCACGGCTTCTTCCACCTGGATCTGGGCGCTGGCCAGCAGGTTGGTAGCCTCCGCCAGGGCTCCTGACGAGCTGCCGATGCTGGTCAGGCGGTTGAGGCTGACGGTCAGGGCGTTGAGTACATTGCCCGAGTCGCTTTCGCTGCACTGTTCCACTACTTGCCGGCAGATGCCCAGCAGGGTTTCGGCGTTGGTCAGGTTCTTGTGTTCCTGCTCCAGTTCCTCGAGTTCGTTCTCGCCCAGGCCGAGGTTTGCGAGTTCTTCCAGCTGGTAGCTGAGCAGTTGGTGGCGGGCTCGTTGTTCGTCGCCGGAATTGGACAGGCGCTCCAGCTCCTGGCGGGTCTGGCGCCAGCGTTGTGCGGCAAGCTGCACCTGGCGCGCCAGGTCGGTGGCGCCAGCATATTCATCCAACAGGCGGCGATGGGTATCGGTCTTGAGCAGCGACTGGTGTTCGTGCTGGCTGTGGATGTCGATCAACAGCTCGCCCAGGGCCTTGAGGTCGCCGAGAGGGCAGGGGGTGCCGTTGATATAGCCGCGGGAGCGGCCTTCGGCGGTGATCACCCGGCGCAGGATGCAGGGGCCGTCGGTGTCCAGGTCGCGCTCGGCCAGCCAGGTGCGGGCTTCTGGTATGTCTCCCAGGTCGAAGGTGGCGAGGATGTCGGCTTTGTCCGCGCCCGGTCGCACCACGCCGCTGTCGGCACGATCACCCAGGGTCAGGCCGAGCGCGTCGAGCATGATCGACTTGCCGGCGCCGGTTTCGCCTGTGATGACGCTCATCCCGCGATCCAGCTCCAGGTCCAGGTGTTCGACGATGGCGTAATTATGTACGGACAGGTGCACCAGCATTAAGGCCGCTCCCAAACTAGATGTCTGGTTATTTATACAGTGTTTTGTTTCTGGCTGACAATGCCTTCCCTTAGCTCGATTCGCTTGGCTGTCGTTGCTCTTTAGCGCGTTCGGGAATGAGGTTGCCCTGGATTTGTCGGTCCGTGCCGACTTTTGCCATGGTGGCGGGCTTGAACCCGGAAAATGCGTCCCCATATAGCTGGGCAGAAGAGTGGGTTCGACCCACGGACGATATTGAAAGGAGAATTTCATGGCTGACGAACAGACCCTGGACACGCAAAACCCGGATACCAATCAGGCCCCCGAGGTTGCGGGTGAAGACCTTGCAGCTCGCGTACAAGTGCTCGAAGAGCAGCTGGCTACCGCGCAGGACCAGGCTCTGCGCGTCGCTGCCGATCTGCAGAACGTCCGCCGCCGTGCCGAGCAGGACGTGGAAAAGGCCCACAAGTTCGCTCTCGAGAAGTTTGCCGGCGACCTGCTGCCGGTGATCGATAGCCTGGAGCGCGGCCTGGAGCTGTCCAGCCCGGATGACGAGAGCATTCGTCCGATGCGCGAAGGCATCGAGCTGACCCTCAAGATGTTCCACGACACCCTCAAGCGCTACCAACTGGAAGCCATCGACCCCCATGGCGAGCCCTTCAACGCTGAACAGCACCAGGCCATGGCCATGCAGGAAAGCGCCGACGTCGAGCCCAACAGCGTTCTCAAGGTGTTCCAGAAGGGTTACCAGCTCAACGGTCGCCTGTTGCGCCCGGCCATGGTCGTGGTCAGCAAGGCTCCAGCACCGGTTTCGCCTTCGATCAACGAGAAGGCTTGAAAACGGCTGTAGAGCCCCCATTTATCAGTCAAGCGTTTAAGTGCTACCGCAGTTTGCCACCACAGCTGCGGCATCCAAATCCAAAGTTTCGGGAGAGTTAACATGGGCAAAATCATTGGTATCGACCTGGGGACCACCAACTCGTGCGTTTCCATTCTTGAAAACGGCAACGTAAAAGTTATCGAGAACGCCGAAGGCGCGCGTACCACTCCATCGATCATTGCGTACGCCAACGATGGCGAAATCCTGGTAGGTCAGTCGGCCAAGCGTCAGGCTGTAACCAACCCGCACAACACCCTGTACGCGGTAAAGCGTCTGATCGGTCGCCGCTTCGATGAAGAAGTGGTGCAGAAAGACATCCAGATGGTCCCTTACAAGATCGTCAAGGCCGACAACAGCGACGCCTGGGTCGAAGTGAACGGCCAGAAGATGGCTCCACCACAGATTTCGGCTGAAATCCTGAAGAAAATGAAGAAGACCGCCGAAGACTACCTCGGCGAGTCCGTGACCGAAGCGGTGATCACCGTTCCGGCCTACTTCAACGACAGCCAGCGCCAGGCCACCAAGGATGCCGGTCGCATCGCCGGTCTGGACGTGAAGCGCATCATCAACGAACCAACCGCGGCGGCTCTGGCCTACGGCATGGACAAGGCCAAGGGCGACCATACCGTGATCGTCTACGACCTGGGTGGCGGTACCTTCGACGTTTCGGTGATCGAGATCGCTGAAGTCGATGGCGAGCACCAGTTCGAAGTGCTGGCTACCAACGGCGACACCTTCCTGGGTGGCGAAGACTTCGACATCCGCCTGATCGACTACCTGGTAGACGAGTTCAAGAAAGAAAGCGGCATGAACCTCAAGGGTGACCCGCTGGCCATGCAGCGCCTGAAGGAAGCTGCCGAGAAGGCCAAGATCGAGCTGTCCTCGAGCCAGCAGACCGACGTCAACCTGCCGTACATCACTGCAGATGCCACCGGTCCTAAGCACCTGAACGTGAAGATCTCCCGCGCCAAGCTGGAGTCGCTGGTCGAAGACCTGGTTCAGCGCACCATCGAGCCATGCCGTATCGCCCTGAAAGACGCCGGTATCGACGTTGGCTCGATCAACGACGTGATCCTGGTCGGCGGCCAGACCCGTATGCCGCTGGTACAGAAAGCCGTGACCGATTTCTTCGGCAAGGAAGCTCGCAAGGACGTCAACCCTGACGAAGCCGTTGCCATGGGTGCTGCCATCCAGGGCGCCGTACTGGCCGGTGACGTGAAGGACGTACTGCTGCTGGACGTCAGCCCGCTGACCCTGGGTATCGAAACCATGGGTGGCGTGATGACCGCGCTGATCGAGAAGAACACCACCATTCCGACCAAGAAGTCCCAGGTGTTCTCGACTGCCGACGACAACCAGGGCGCCGTGACCATCCACGTGCTGCAGGGCGAGCGCAAGCAAGCCGCGCAGAACAAGTCGCTGGGCAAGTTCGACCTGGCCGACATTCCACCGGCTCCACGTGGCGTGCCGCAGATTGAAGTGACCTTCGACATCGACGCCAACGGCATCCTGCACGTAGGTGCCAAGGACAAGGCTACCGGCAAGACTCAGTCGATCGTGATCAAGGCCAACTCGGGTCTGTCGGATGAAGAAATCCAGCAGATGATCCGTGATGCCGAAGCCAACTCGGAAGAGGACCGCAAGTTCGAAGAGCTGGCGACTGCCCGTAACCAGGGCGATGCGCTGGTGCACTCGACTCGCAAGATGGTGGCTGACGCCGGTGACAAGGTGACCGCTGAAGAGAAGACCGCCATCGAAGCTGCCGTGGTTGCCCTGGAGGCTGCCGTCAAGGGCGACGACAAGGCTGCCATCGAAGCCAAGGTCGAAGAGCTGTCGAAGGTTTCGGCTCCGGTTGCCCAGAAGATGTACGCCGAACAGGCCCAGCCTGCTGAAGGCGCGGCCCCGCACGCCGAGTCCGCCGAAAAGGCCGATGACGTGGTCGATGCCGAGTTCGAAGAAGTGAAAGACAACAAGTAATGGCTTGTTGGTCGGCCGGTTGACTGCCTTCAGGCGGTGACTGGTAGGATGTCGCCGCGCGGGAGCTTGCTCCCGCGTTGGCGTGTCTGGAGTCAGTGAATTTCTAACGGCATGCAACCTTGGTTTGCGTGCTGGCGGTCAGCTTCGAAAGCTCCTGCTTTCCAGCTGCGATGACCGCGATGGTCGATCCGCAACCGGGTCGGCTTCCAAGACCAGGATCGTTGAATTGACGTGAGTTGGGTCCGGGCCTGTAGAGGGGCTCAGCGAGTTTGGCGGAGCTCAGGAGGGGTTTGCCGGACGTCCTTAAGAGTGCAAAGACTTATGGCAAAGCGTGACTATTACGAAGTGTTGGGTGTGGAGCGTGGCTCCAGCGAAGCGGAGCTGAAGAAGGCTTATCGTCGCCTGGCGATGAAGCACCACCCGGACCGTAATCCCGGCGACAAAGCGTCGGAAGATCTGTTCAAAGAGGCCAACGAGGCCTATGAAGTGCTGTCCGATTCCAGTAAGCGCGCAGCCTATGATCAGTATGGTCATGCCGGTGTGGATCCGAGCATGGGTGGCGGCGGTGCCGGTTTCGGTGGGCAGAACTTCTCCGATATCTTCGGCGATGTGTTCAGCGACTTCTTCGGTGGCGGCCGCGGCAGCTCGCGCGGCGGCGCCCAGCGTGGCAGCGACCTGCGTTACACCCTGGAGCTGAACCTGGAAGAAGCGGTGCGCGGTACCACGGTCAATATCCGTGTGCCGACACTGGTCAACTGCAAGCCGTGCGATGGTTCGGGTGCCAAGAAGGGGTCGTCGCCGGTCACTTGCCCAACCTGTGGCGGTATTGGCCAGGTGCGCATGCAGCAGGGCTTCTTCTCTGTGCAGCAAACCTGCCCGCGTTGCCATGGCCAGGGCAAGATCATTTCCGATCCGTGCGAGTCGTGCCACGGCGAAGGTCGGGTCGAAGAGTACAAGACCCTGTCGGTGAAGGTGCCGGCTGGTGTCGATACCGGCGACCGTATCCGCCTGTCGGGTGAGGGCGAAGCCGGAACCCAGGGTGGTCCCACCGGCGACCTGTATGTGGTGATCAATGTGCGCGAGCACGCGATCTTCCAGCGCGATGGCAAACATCTGTTCTGTGAAGTGCCGATCAGTTTTGCCGATGCGGCCTTGGGTGGCGAGCTGGAGATTCCGACTCTGGATGGCCGGGTCAAGCTGAAGATCCCCGAGGGCACCCAGACCGGCAAGCAATTCCGGGTGCGTGGCAAGGGCGTGGCACCGGTGCGCGGTGGCGGTGCCGGCGACCTGATGTGCCGGGTTGCGGTGGAAACCCCGGTCAACCTGAGTCGTCGTCAGCGTGAGTTGCTGGAAGAGCTGCGCGGCTCGCTGGAAGGCGATAATTCGCATTCGCCCAAGACCGCTGGCTGGTTCGAGGGCGTCAAGCGCTTCTTCGGCGACCTGTAAGGAGTAAGGCATGCGACGTATAGCTGTGATGGGCGCCGCCGGGCGCATGGGCAAGACCCTGGTCGAGGCCGTGCAGTTGCGCTCGCCGCTCTCCGGCCTGACGGCCGCCATCGTGCGTCCGGGCAGTTCGCTGGTCGGGGCGGATGCTGGTGAGTTGGCATCCCTGGGGCGCCTGGGCGTACCGATGTCCGACAGCCTGGACAAGGTGGTCGACGAGTTCGATGTGCTGATCGACTTCACCCTGCCCGAGGTGATGCTCAAGAACCTGGCGTTTTGCCGCAAGGCCGGCAAGGCCATGGTGATCGGCACCACGGGCTTGGGGGCCAAGGAAAAGCAACTGTTGGCGGAGGCGGGCAAGGAAATCCCGATCGTCTTCGCGGCCAACTTCAGCGTCGGTGTGAACCTGTCGCTAAAGCTGCTGGACATGGCGGCCCGGGTGCTGGGCGATGATGCGGACATCGAGATCATCGAGGCTCATCACCGGCACAAGATCGATGCGCCGTCGGGCACTGCCCTGCGCATGGGTGAGGTGATTGCCAGCGCCCTGGGGCGCGATCTGCAGCAGGTCGCGGTGTATGGGCGTGAAGGCCACACCGGGGCTCGCGAGCGTGAAACCATCGGCTTTGCGACAGTGCGCGGTGGTGACGTGGTGGGCGATCACACCGTGCTGTTCGCCACCGAGGGCGAGCGCCTGGAGATCACCCACAAGGCCTCCAGTCGGATGACCTTCGCCAAGGGGGCGGTGCGTGCGGCCTTGTGGCTGGATGGTCGCGAGCCTGGGTTGTACGACATGCAGGACGTGCTAGACCTGCGTTGAGATGTATCCGGAGCGGTGTCGGGCCTCGAGTTCGGCTCCGCTCCAGGCCGCCAAGCGATGTCCTGTCGCATTCTCCAGCCTTTGAGGCTCATTAACGGTGGACCGAAAAAGCATTTTTCTGTAAGCTACAGCTTTAGTGTGTCCACTAAAAGCGCGCAGATAATTCGGTGAAGAAGCGGGGTGACGTGTCCAAACGTCATTCCGCTTTTTTGCAACCTGCGATCGCCCCTTCAGGCTCTATATACGGGAGGTCTCTTGACTAAGCCAGCCATACTCGCCCTTGCTGATGGCAGCATTTTTCGCGGCGAAGCCATTGGAGCCGACGGTCAAACCGTTGGTGAGGTGGTGTTTAACACCGCAATGACCGGCTATCAGGAAATCCTTACCGATCCTTCCTACGCCCAGCAAATCGTTACCCTGACCTACCCTCATATCGGCAATACCGGCACCACGCCGGAAGATGCCGAGTCCGATCGCGTCTGGTCGGCCGGCCTGGTCATTCGCGACCTGCCCCTGGTGGCCAGCAACTGGCGTAACACCCTGTCCCTGTCTGATTACCTGAAAGCCAACAACGTGGTGGCGATCGCCGGTATCGATACCCGTCGCCTGACCCGCATCCTGCGTGAGAAAGGTGCACAGGACGGCTGCATCATGGCGGGCGACAACATTTCCGAGGAAGCCGCCATCGCCGCAGCGCGTGGCTTCCCGGGCCTGAAGGGCATGGACCTGGCGAAAGTCGTCAGCACCAAGCGGAGCTACGAATGGCGTTCGACTGTCTGGGACCTGAAGACCGACAGCCATGCCACTATCGAGGCCTCCGAACTGCCTTACCACGTGGTCGCCTATGACTACGGGGTCAAGCTGAACATCCTGCGCATGCTGGTAGAGCGCGGTTGCCGCGTCACCGTGGTGCCGGCCCAGACGCCAGCGAGCGAAGTGCTCGCACTCAACCCTGATGGCGTGTTCCTGTCCAACGGTCCTGGCGATCCCGAGCCTTGCGACTACGCGATCAAGGCGATCAAGGAAGTCCTGGAGACCGAGATCCCGGTGTTCGGTATCTGCCTGGGTCACCAACTGCTGGCCCTGGCTTCCGGTGCCAAGACCGTGAAGATGGGCCACGGCCACCACGGTGCCAACCACCCGGTCCAGGACCTGGATACCGGCGTGGTGATGATCACCAGCCAGAACCACGGTTTCGCGGTGGACGAAACTACCCTGCCGGATAACGTCCGGGCGATCCACAAGTCGCTGTTCGACGGCACCCTGCAGGGTATCGAGCGTACCGACAAGAGCGCGTTCAGCTTCCAGGGCCACCCTGAGGCCAGCCCTGGCCCGAACGATGTGGCGCCACTGTTCGACCGCTTCATCAACGAGATGGCCAAGCGACGCTAAGCGCTCGCCTTGAAAGTGTAGCGAGACGCGCCCGAGGGCGGCCCCGGTGAACCGGTGGAGTCCCCTCAGGCGCCTCAGAGAATGTTCAAGACGGCTTGCCGACTGACCTGCGGATTTGAGTGACAACCATGCCAAAACGTACAGACATTAAAAGCATCCTGATTCTCGGCGCTGGCCCGATCGTGATCGGCCAGGCCTGCGAGTTCGACTATTCCGGCGCCCAGGCCTGCAAGGCCCTGCGCGAAGAAGGTTTCCGCGTCATCCTGGTGAACTCCAACCCCGCCACCATCATGACCGACCCGGCCATGGCCGATGCCACCTACATCGAGCCGATCAAGTGGCAATCGGTGGCCAAGATCATCGAGAAGGAGCGTCCTGACGCCCTGCTGCCGACCATGGGCGGCCAGACCGCGCTGAACTGCGCCCTGGACCTGGAGCGCGAAGGCGTCCTGGAGAAATTCGGTGTGGAAATGATCGGCGCCAACGCCGATACCATCGACAAGGCCGAAGATCGCTCGCGTTTTGACAAGGCGATGAAGGCCATCGGCCTGGAGTGCCCGCGCTCCGGTATCGCCCACAGCATGGAGGAGGCCAATGCGGTCCTCGACAAGCTGGGCTTCCCTTGCATCATTCGTCCGTCCTTCACCATGGGCGGCACCGGTGGTGGCATTGCCTACAACCGTGAAGAGTTCGAAGAAATCTGCGCCCGTGGCCTGGACTTGTCGCCAACCAAGGAGCTGCTGATCGACGAATCTCTGATCGGCTGGAAGGAATACGAGATGGAGGTGGTCCGTGACAAGAAGGACAACTGCATCATCGTCTGCTCCATCGAGAACTTCGATCCGATGGGTGTGCACACCGGCGACTCGATCACCGTCGCTCCGGCCCAGACCCTGACCGACAAGGAATACCAGATCATGCGCAACGCCTCGCTGGCGGTGCTGCGTGAAATCGGCGTCGAGACCGGTGGTTCCAACGTGCAGTTCGGTATCTGCCCGAACACTGGCCGCATGGTTGTGATCGAGATGAACCCGCGGGTATCGCGTTCCTCGGCCCTGGCTTCCAAGGCTACCGGCTTCCCGATCGCCAAGATCGCCGCCAAGCTGGCTGTCGGCTACACCCTCGACGAGTTGCAGAACGACATTACCGGTGGTCGTACCCCAGCGTCTTTCGAGCCTTCGATCGACTATGTGGTTACCAAGCTGCCGCGCTTCGCTTTCGAGAAGTTCCCGAAAGCCGATGCCCGCCTGACCACGCAGATGAAATCCGTGGGTGAAGTCATGGCCATCGGCCGTACCTTCCAGGAATCGCTGCAGAAAGCCCTGCGTGGCCTGGAGGTCGGTGTTTGCGGCCTGGATCCCAAGGTCGACCTGGCCAGCCCCGAGGCTGCCGCCATCCTCAAGCGCGAGCTGACCGTTCCGGGTGCTGAGCGTATCTGGTATGTGGCCGACGCCCTGCGCTCGGGTATGAGCTGCGACGAAATCTACGCCCTGACCGGTATCGATCACTGGTTCCTGGTGCAGATGGAAGACCTGATCAAGGAAGAAGAGAAGGTCAAGACCCTGGGCCTGGCCAACATCGACAAGGCGCTGATGCTGCGCCTCAAGCGCAAGGGCTTCTCGGACCAGCGGCTGGCCAAGTTGCTGGGTATCACCGACAAGAACCTGCGTCGTCACCGCCACAAGCTGGAAGTGTTCCCGGTCTACAAGCGTGTCGACACCTGTGCGGCCGAGTTCGCCACCGACACTGCATACCTTTACTCGACCTACGAGGAAGAGTGCGAAGCCAATCCGTCGACCCGCGACAAGATCATGATCCTGGGCGGCGGTCCGAACCGTATCGGCCAGGGCATCGAGTTCGACTACTGCTGTGTGCACGCGGCGCTGGCCCTGCGCGAAGACGGTTACGAGACCATCATGGTCAACTGCAACCCGGAAACCGTTTCCACTGACTACGACACCTCCGATCGCCTGTACTTCGAGCCACTGACCCTGGAAGACGTGCTGGAAGTCGTGCGGGTCGAGAAGCCGAAGGGCGTGATCGTCCACTACGGCGGCCAGACTCCGTTGAAGCTGGCTCGTGCCCTGGAAGAGGCCGGCGTGCCGATCATCGGCACCAGTCCTGACGCCATCGACCGCGCGGAGGATCGCGAGCGCTTCCAGCAGATGGTTCAGCGCCTGAACTTGCTGCAGCCGCCGAACGCCACCGTGCGCAGCGAAGACGAGGCCATCCGTGCCGCTGGTACCATCGGCTATCCGCTGGTGGTTCGTCCGTCCTACGTGCTGGGCGGTCGCGCCATGGAGATCGTCTACGAGTTGGACGAGCTCAAGCGCTACCTGCGTGAAGCGGTACAGGTGTCCAACGACAGTCCGGTGCTGCTCGACCACTTCCTCAACTGCGCCATCGAGATGGACGTGGATGCGGTCTGCGACGGCACCGACGTGGTAATCGGCGCGATCATGCAGCACATCGAACAAGCAGGTGTTCACTCCGGTGACTCCGCCTGCTCGTTGCCACCTTACTCGCTGAGCAAGGAAGTGCAGGACGAAGTCCGCGTACAGGTCAAGAAGATGGCCCTGGAGCTCGGCGTGGTCGGCCTGATGAACGTGCAACTGGCACTGCAGGGCGACAAGATCTACGTGATCGAGGTCAACCCGCGCGCCTCGCGTACCGTGCCGTTCGTTTCCAAGTGCATCGGCACCTCTCTGGCGATGATCGCGGCCCGTGTCATGGCTGGTAAGTCGCTGAAAGAGCTGGGCTTCACTCAGGAAATCATTCCGAACTTCTATAGCGTCAAGGAAGCGGTGTTCCCGTTTGCCAAGTTCCCTGGTGTCGACCCGATCCTCGGCCCGGAAATGAAGTCCACCGGCGAAGTGATGGGTGTGGGTGATACCTTCGGCGAAGCCTTCGCCAAGGCCCAGATGGGCGCCAGCGAGGTTCTGCCTACCGGCGGTACTGCGTTCATCAGCGTACGGGATGACGACAAGCCCCTGGTTGCAGGCGTGGCTCGTGATCTGATCAACTTGGGCTTCGAAGTAGTGGCCACTGCGGGCACTGCCAAGGTGATCGAGGCAGCCGGTCTGAAAGTGCGTCGTGTGAACAAGGTGACTGAAGGTCGTCCGCATGTGGTCGATATGATCAAGAACGACGAAGTCACTCTGATCATCAACACCACTGAAGGTCGTCAATCGATCGCTGACTCCTACTCCATTCGTCGTAACGCCTTGCAGCACAAGATCTACTGCACCACTACGATCGCTGCTGGCGAAGCTATCTGCGAAGCGTTGAAGTTCGGTCCTGAAAAAACCGTGCGTCGCTTGCAGGATCTACACGCAGGATTGAAGGCATGAACAAATACCCTATGACCGTCCAGGGCGCTCGCGCCCTGGAAGAAGAGCATGCTCACCTGACCAAGGTCGTGCGTCCGAAGCTTAGCCAGGACATCGGCACCGCCCGCGAGCTGGGTGACCTGAAGGAAAACGCCGAATACCATGCTGCGCGCGAGCAGCAGGGTATGGTCGAGGCGCGGATCCGCGATATCGAAGGCCGCCTGCAGAACTCGGTGGTCATCGATGTCACGACCATCGCTCATACTGGCAAGGTGATCTTTGGCACCACGGTGGAGATCGCCAACGTCGAGACCGATGAAAGCGTGACCTACCAGATCGTTGGTGAGGACGAGGCTGATATCAAGCTCGGCAAGATCTCCGTTGCTTCGCCAATCGCCCGTGCCCTGATCGCCAAGGAAGAGGGTGATGTGGTTGCGGTCACAACGCCTGGTGGCGTTATCGAGTATGAGATTGTCGAAGTTCGTCACATCTGAAAGAAGG
Source organism: Pseudomonas sp. CMR5c (assembly GCF_003850545.1). NCBI lineage: Bacteria > Pseudomonadati > Pseudomonadota > Gammaproteobacteria > Pseudomonadales > Pseudomonadaceae > Pseudomonas > Pseudomonas sp. CMR5c. The sequence continues at coordinate 926,299 of NZ_CP027705.1, forward strand.
CGCCCGCTGCATGCGGGCGCCATGCTTTGGCAGCTGACCCAGATGTTGTGGGTCGGCGGCTTGTGGCTACTGCATCTTGGGCTGCTGCCAGCTCTTGGGCAGATTGGCCTTGCGCCGTTGTTGATCGAGGAGATCTCGACGCTGCTCAGTGCGCTGCTGGTGGGTTTTTCAGCGGTGTGCCTGGTCCTTCAGACGTTGGTGTTGATCCAGTCCGAGGGGTTGCAGAGCTTGTGGCGGGACATTCGGGGGCAACTGCTATTGATGGCGACGTATGCATGTGCGATGTATTTCGCTGTGCACATACTGTTGCCTGAGTCTCAGCGCTGGCAGCTGTTCAGCTATCTGATCCTGGGATTTTCCGGTTTGCTGCTGGTCTTGCAACCGGTGCCGGGGTGGGGTGGCAGGGTGCGACAAGCACACCCTTGACCCGGGCCGACGTCAGTTGAAGCGATGGACGTTCGACAGTTGCTTGTTTACCTTGGCGTTCTTGCGGTAGATCAGCGCCATTTTACCGATGGATTGCACCAGGTCCGCCTTGCCGGCCTTGCACAGTTCGGTAATGGCTTCCTGGCGCGACTCGCGCTCGAGGATGTTGAGCTTGATCTTGATCAGCTCGTGATCGCTCAAGGCGCGTTCAAGTTCGGCTAGTACACCTTCGGTCAAACCGTTATCAGCCACAGTCAATACTGGTTTCAGATGGTGGCCAATGGATTTGAACTGTTTCTTCTGCTCTTGAGTGAGCGGCATAATCTGACCCCTGCGTCTGATCTTGAAAAAAAGCGGCGGCCAGTTTACCCGAGCGAGTCCGGGACCGCCCAGTTAATCACGACGCGTTTTATTTTTGAGGTGGCCCGTGGCCCGTTCCAAGACTAGCCATAACTGGCTGAAAGAACATTTCAACGACCCATTCGTCAAAATGGCGCAAAAAGATGGGTACCGTTCCCGCGCCAGCTATAAGTTGCTGGAAATCCAGGAAAAGGATCGCCTGATCCGTCCGGGCATGAGTGTTATCGACCTGGGGGCGGCTCCTGGGGGCTGGTCGCAGGTGACCAGTCGTCTGATTGGTGGCCAGGGGCGCCTTATCGCTTCCGATATCCTGGAAATGGACAGTATCCCCGATGTGACCTTCATCCAGGGCGACTTCACTGAAGACGAAGTATTCGCGCGGATTCTTGAAGCTGTAGGAAATTCCGAGGTCGACCTTGTGATTTCCGACATGGCCCCCAATATGAGTGGATTACCAGCCGTAGACATGCCACGAGCGATGTTCCTGTGCGAGCTGGCATTGGATCTTGCCGGTCGGGTGCTGCGTCCGGGTGGCGATTTCCTGATCAAGATCTTCCAGGGAGAAGGTTTCGATGAGTTCCACAAGAGTGTCCGGCAGATGTTCGAGAAAGTGCAGATGCGCAAGCCGACATCTTCTCGTGATCGCTCCAGGGAACAGTACCTGCTGGGGCGTGGCTTTCGTGGGCGCGCCGAGTAAATGAAGGTTTTGGGCGGGGTGATAGGATTTTCGTATTTCGCCCCGTTGGATTAAGCGAATATTGTGTAGTCTAGGTTTCACATAGGGTTACAGACGGCGCCTGCCAGAGCTGTAGGTAATGTAGTAAGTTAGGCCGGTGAATATCATGCGAAGCGCGCGCCAGTAGCGGAGCTTGCTTCAGAGGGTAGTTAATTGAACGACATGGCAAAGAATCTGATCCTTTGGTTGATCATCGCGGCTGTCCTGGTGACGGTGATGAACAACTTCTCCAGCCCTAACGAGCCGCAGACCCTCAACTATTCCGACTTTATTCAACAAGTTAAGGATGGCAAGGTCGAGCGAGTTGCCGTTGACGGTTATGTGATCACCGGCAAGCGCAACGATGGCGACAGCTTCAAGACCATCCGTCCCGCGATCCAGGACAACGGCCTGATCGGCGACCTGGTGGATAACCATGTAGTGGTCGAAGGCAAGCAGCCCGAGCAGCAGAGCATCTGGACCCAGTTGCTGGTGGCCAGCTTCCCGATCCTGGTGATCATCGCGGTCTTCATGTTCTTCATGCGCCAGATGCAAGGTGGCGCCGGCGGCAAGGGTGGGCCGATGAGCTTCGGCAAGAGCAAGGCTCGCCTGCTGTCCGAGGATCAGGTGAAAACTACCCTGGCTGACGTTGCCGGTTGCGACGAGGCCAAGGAAGAAGTTGGTGAGTTGGTTGAATTCCTGCGTGATCCGGGCAAGTTCCAGCGCTTGGGTGGTCGTATTCCTCGTGGCGTGCTGATGGTCGGTCCGCCAGGTACTGGTAAGACTTTGCTGGCCAAGGCTATTGCCGGTGAGGCGAAGGTACCGTTCTTCACTATTTCCGGTTCCGATTTCGTCGAGATGTTCGTCGGCGTGGGTGCCAGCCGTGTTCGCGATATGTTCGAACAGGCCAAGAAACATGCTCCCTGCATCATCTTCATCGATGAGATCGATGCTGTCGGTCGTCACCGTGGTGCCGGCATGGGTGGCGGTCATGATGAGCGCGAGCAGACTCTCAACCAGTTGCTGGTGGAGATGGATGGTTTCGAAATGAATGACGGCATCATTGTGATCGCCGCCACCAACCGTCCTGATGTACTGGATCCTGCGCTGTTGCGTCCTGGTCGTTTCGACCGCCAGGTAGTGGTCGGCCTGCCGGACATTCGTGGCCGTGAGCAGATCCTCAAGGTTCACATGCGCAAGGTGCCGATGGGTGACGACGTTGCTCCTGCAGTGATCGCGCGCGGTACCCCGGGCTTCTCCGGTGCCGACCTGGCCAACCTGGTCAACGAGGCTTCGTTGTTCGCTGCGCGTGGTGGCAAGCGCATCGTCGAGATGAAGGAGTTCGAACTGGCCAAGGACAAGATCATGATGGGCGCCGAGCGCAAATCGATGGTCATGTCCGAGAAAGAAAAGCAGAACACCGCCTACCACGAAGCTGGTCATGCCATCGTCGGTCGAGTAGTGCCTGAGCATGATCCAGTCTACAAGGTCTCGATCATCCCTCGTGGTCGGGCTCTGGGCGTCACCATGTTCCTGCCGGAAGAGGATCGCTACAGCCTGTCCAAGCGCGCTCTGATCAGTCAGATTTGCTCGCTCTACGGTGGTCGTATCGCCGAGGAGATGACCCTGGGCTTTGATGGCGTGACCACCGGTGCCTCGAACGACATCATGCGGGCCAGTCAGATTGCCCGGAACATGGTGACCAAATGGGGGCTTTCCGAGAAGCTGGGGCCGCTGATGTATGCGGAAGAAGAAGGCGAAGTGTTCCTGGGTCGTAGCGCGGCTAGCCAGCATGCCAGTCTGTCTGCTGAAACGGCGAAGCTGATCGACTCCGAAGTTCGCAGCATCATCGATCAGTGCTATGGCACTGCCAAGCAAATCCTTACTGACAACCGCGACAAGCTGGATGCCATGGCAGACGCCTTGATGAAGTACGAGACCATCGATGCCGACCAGATCGACGACATCATGGCCGGGCGCACTCCACGTGAACCTCGTGACTGGGAAGGTGGCTCGGGTACTACGCCTCCAGTGGTGCAGAACGAGCGTCCGGAAACACCTATCGGTGGCCCTGCCGCCGATCACTAAGGTTCTAAATGACTTCTGTTTCTTCCTCCACCCGGTTGCCTTGCGGCAACCGGGTTCTTGATTTAGCCCGTGCGCATGTCATGGGTATCTTGAATGTCACTCCCGATTCCTTTTCCGACGGTGGCCGGTTCAACCAGCTGGATGTGGCTTTGCGCCATGCCGAAGCTATGGTTGCGGCCGGTGCTACGCTGATCGATATAGGCGGAGAGTCGACTCGCCCAGGAGCGCGGGCGGTATCGCCGCTGGAAGAGTTGGAGCGAGTGGCGCCAGTGGTCGAGCGAATAGGTCGCGAACTGGACGTGATCATTTCTGTTGATACTTCGACGCCAGCTGTCATGCGGGAGACCGCGCGGCTTGGTGCTGGGTTGATCAATGATGTGCGCTCGCTTCGTCGTGACGGCGCTCTGGATGCCGCCGCCGCCAGTGGCTTGCCCGTATGCCTGATGCATATGCTCGGTGAGCCAGGGGATATGCAGGACAGTCCGCACTATCAGGATGTGACCCGTGAAGTGGGAGCATTCCTGGCTGAGCGCATGGACGCCTGTGCGGCTGCAGGAATTGATGCGCAGCGGATCATCCTCGATCCTGGTTTTGGTTTCGCCAAGACCCTGCAGCACAATCTGAGCCTGTTCAAGCACATGGAGGCCCTGCACTCCCTGGGGCGGCCGCTATTGGTGGGTGTCTCGCGCAAGAGCATGATCGGCCAGGCCCTTGAGCGTCCCGTAGGCGAACGGCTGCATGGCAGCCTGGCATTGGCTGCGCTGGCTGTGGCCAAGGGAGCGAAAATTATCCGCGTCCATGATGTCGCCGAGACCATGGATGTAGTGCGAATGATTACGGCTGTGGAATCCGCCGAATAAGAATGATGGAGTACCTATGACTAAGAAATACTTTGGCACCGACGGCATTCGTGGCCGTGTGGGCGAATACCCAATTACTCCTGATTTCATGCTCAAGCTCGGATGGGCGGCCGGTATGGCTTTTCGCAGCATGGGCGCTTGCCGGGTTCTGGTGGGCAAGGACACGCGAATTTCCGGCTACATGTTCGAATCGGCTCTGGAGGCCGGGCTGTCGGCGGCTGGTGCTGATGTCATGCTGCTCGGGCCTATGCCGACCCCGGCGATTGCCTATCTGACGCGTACTTTCCACGCAGAAGCGGGCATCGTCATCAGTGCGTCGCATAACCCCCACGACGACAATGGCATCAAGTTCTTCTCGGGAGAGGGCACCAAGCTGCCTGATGAAGTCGAACTGATGATCGAGGAGTTGTTGGATGCGCCCATGACCGTGGTGGAGTCCAGCAAGCTCGGCAAGGTGTCGCGAATCAATGATGCCTCGGGACGCTACATCGAATTCTGCAAGAGCAGTGTTCCCTCCAGTACCAGCTTTGCGGGCCTGAAGATCGTTCTCGACTGCGCCCATGGTGCCACCTACAAGGTCGCGCCGAGCGTGTTCCGCGAGCTGGGGGCCGAGGTCACCGTGCTGTCGGCACAGCCCAATGGTTTGAATATCAACGAGAACTGCGGCTCGACCCATATGGCGCAGTTGCAGGCTGCGGTCCTGGCTGAACATGCCGACTTGGGTATCGCCTTCGATGGTGATGGTGACCGAGTGCTGATGGTCGACCAGACGGGGGCGATCGTCGACGGCGACGAATTGCTGTTCATCATCGCTCGCGACCTGCATGAGCGCGGCAAGCTGCACGGGGGGGTGGTTGGAACCCTCATGAGTAACCTGGGCCTGGAGTTGGCCCTGGCGGACCTGGGTATTCCTTTTGTCCGTGCCAATGTTGGTGACCGCTATGTGATTGCTGAGTTGCTGGAGCGCAACTGGCTGGTGGGTGGCGAGAACTCCGGGCACATCGTGTGTTTTCGTCATGCCACCACGGGCGATGCGATCATCGCTGCACTGCAGGTGCTGATGGCGCTCAAGGCTCGTGGCGAAAGCCTGGCTCAGTGCCGGCAGGGGCTGCGCAAATGTCCACAGGTTCTGGTCAACGTACGTTTTGGTGGTGGTGATAGCCCCGTCGAGCACCCTGCGGTGAAGGAAGCTTGTGAGCGAGTGACTGCTGCGATGGCGGGGCGTGGACGGGTCCTGCTGCGCAAGTCCGGAACAGAGCCTCTGGTGCGGGTCATGGTCGAAGGTGACGATGAAATCCAGGTTCGTGCCTATGCCGATGAGCTGGCAAAACTGGTTGCTGAAGTTTCTGCCTGATTTCAGCTTGCCAGTGGTGTTTTGGTTGGGTAACATCTGCGCCCACTTTGACCGACGAGGTAAAGCATGCGTCGCCCTATGGTAGCTGGTAACTGGAAGATGCACGGTACCCGCGCCAGCGTCGCTGAGCTGATCAATGGCCTTCGTCATCTGGCCTTGCCAAGCGGTGTTGATGTTGCGGTGTTCCCGCCTTGCTTGTACATCAATCAGGTGATTGATGGCTTGAAAGGCAAGTCGATCATGGTCGGCGCGCAGAACTCCGCAGTAGAGCCGATGCAGGGTGCGTTGACGGGCGAGATCGCCCCGAGTCAATTAGTGGATGCAGGTTGTTCCCTGGTATTGGTTGGGCACTCCGAGCGCCGTCAGATGATGGGCGAGCGTGATGTGACTCTCAATCGCAAGTTCGCAGCAGCACAGGCCTGTGGTTTGAAGCCGGTTCTGTGTATAGGGGAGACCCTGGAGCAGCGCGAAGCCGGGAAGACTCTTGAGGTTGTCGGGCGTCAGCTGGGCAGCATCATCGAAGAGTTGGGTGTTGGTGCGTTTGCCAATGCTGTTATCGCTTACGAGCCGGTCTGGGCCATTGGCACCGGGCTGACGGCAACACCGCAGCAAGCTCAGGATGTGCATGCAGCCATCCGCGCGCAGCTGGCGGCAGAGAATTCTGAAGTGGCACGAGGTGTGCGGCTTCTATACGGCGGCAGCGTGAAAGCGGCCAATGCGGTCGAACTGTTCGGCATGCCGGATATCGATGGGGGGCTCATTGGTGGGGCTTCCCTGAATGCAGATGAGTTCGGTGCGATTTGTCGCGCCGCGGGAAACTGAAAAAATGCTGGAAACAGTCGTAGTCGTTTTTCATCTGCTGGGCGCCTTGGGCGTAGTCGCTCTGGTTTTGCTGCAGCAGGGTAAAGGTGCGGAAGCTGGCGCGTCTTTCGGTGCAGGTGCTTCAAATACTGTGTTCGGAAGCCAAGGTTCCTCTACCTTTCTTAGTAAGTTTACTGCTATACTTGCCGCCGGTTTCTTCATAACCAGCTTGGGGTTAGGTTACTTTGCTAAAGAGAAAGCTCACCAGCTGACTCAAGCAGGTCTACCGGATCCAGCAGTACTAGAAGTACCAAAGCAAAAGCCGGCTTCTGATGATGTCCCGGTGCTTCAAGAGCAAAAGTCGGCTAACAGTGTGACTGACGTACCTCCAGCTCCAGAGCAGAAGTAAGAAGAGTTTCAAGCAGTAACGTAGTCTATGCCGAGGTGGTGGAATTGGTAGACACGCAACCTTGAGGTGGTTGTGCCCATAGGGTGTAGGGGTTCGAGTCCCCTTCTCGGTACCAATTATCAGGAGAGCCCGCTGTTGCGGGCTTTCTTGTAGGCGGAAGGTTACATTGACCCAAAATTGGATCAGTCGTATACTTCCGCCCCAGCTTTGACGCGGGGTGGAGCAGTCTGGTAGCTCGTCGGGCTCATAACCCGAAGGTCGTCGGTTCAAATCCGGCCCCCGCAACCAGTTTTAGCAGAGCCCCTTTTCAGGGGCTTTTTGTTAGCTGGACACTTTATAGCGCCGCTGTTCAACGGCGTTTCCGGGATGGGCGTTTCGCCCATTTTTTATTTGCACAAGCATGCACGAGGGGGTTCAGGTGTCGAGCAAGCTAGAACAGTTGCAGGCCTTGTTGGCCCCGGTGGTCGTGGCCCTTGGCTATGAATGCTGGGGTATCGAGTTTTCGGCTCAGGGCCGCCATTCATTGTTGCGCGTTTATATCGATAAAGAAGGCGGTGTACTGGTGGACGACTGTGCCATCGTCAGCCGCCAGCTCAGCGGTGTCCTGGACGTTGAAGATCCAATTTCCGTTGAATACACCCTTGAAGTTTCCTCTCCTGGCATGGAACGCCCGCTGTTCACCCTTGAACAGTTTGCCAAGTATGTCGGTGAGCAAGTGAAGATCAAGCTGCGCTCGCCCTTCGAAGGTCGGCGTAATTTCCAGGGCCTTCTCCGCGGGGTGGAGGAGCAGGATGTCGTGGTGCAGGTAGATAACCACGAGTTCCTGTTGCCGATCGATATGATCGACAAGGCCAACATTATTCCCAGTTTTGACTGAGACGCGGATCCCGCGGATCCAATGGCTTGCGAAAGGCGAGGCGTACGATGAGCAAAGAAGTACTGCTGGTTGTTGAGTCGGTATCCAATGAAAAGGGTGTACCGGCAAGCGTGATTTTTGAAGCGCTGGAGCTGGCCCTGGCCACTGCTACCAAGAAGCGTTTTGAAGACGAAGTGGACCTGCGTGTGGATATCAACCGCCACACCGGTTCCTATGAAACTTTCCGTCGCTGGACTGTGGTCGAAGAAGCCGACCTGGATGATCCGGCGGTGGAGATCTGGCCGAGCAAGGCCCGCGAGACTCATCCCGATGCCAAGGTCGGTGATGTGATCGAGGAAAAGATCGAATCCATCGAGTTCGGCCGCATCGCTGCCCAGACCGCCAAGCAGGTCATCGTGCAGAAGGTTCGCGAAGCCGAGCGCGCACAGGTGGTGGATGCCTACCGCGAGCGTCTGGGCGAGATCATCTCCGGCACCGTCAAGAAGGTGACCCGGGACAACGTGATCGTCGACCTGGGCAACAACGCCGAGGCGTTGCTGGCTCGTGAAGACATCATCTCCCGTGAGACTTTCCGGGTTGGCGTGCGCCTGCGCGCGCTGCTCAAGGAAATCCGCACCGAGAACCGCGGCCCGCAACTGATCCTGTCGCGTACCGCTCCGGAAATGCTGATCGAGCTGTTCCGTATCGAAGTGCCGGAAATCGCCGAGGGCCTGATCGAAGTCATGGCCGCTTCCCGTGATCCGGGTTCGCGGGCCAAGATCGCCGTTCGCTCCAAGGACAAGCGCATCGATCCGCAGGGCGCGTGCATCGGTATGCGCGGTTCGCGCGTCCAGGCCGTTTCCGGCGAATTGGGCGGTGAGCGCGTAGACATCGTCTTGTGGGACGAGAACCCGGCGCAGTTCGTGATCAACGCCATGTCGCCGGCCGAAGTAGCGGCCATCATCGTCGACGAAGATGCCCACGCCATGGACATCGCCGTTGGCGCTGACAACCTGGCCCAAGCCATTGGCCGCGGCGGTCAGAACGTGCGCCTGGCTAGCCAGTTGACTGGCTGGACCCTGAACGTGATGACCGAATCGGACATCCAGGCCAAGCAGCAAGCAGAAACCGGCGACATCCTGCGCAATTTCATCGACGAGCTGGAAGTCGATGAAGAGCTGGCGCAGGTTCTGGTTGATGAAGGCTTCACCAGCCTGGAAGAGATTGCCTACGTACCGTTGGAAGAAATGCTCAACATCGACGGCTTTGACGAAGACATCGTCAACGAGCTTCGCGCTCGCGCCAAGGACCGTTTGTTGACTAAAGCCATCGCTACTGAGGAAAAGCTGGCAGACGCCCATCCGGCCGAAGACCTGCTCTCGCTTGAGGGTATGGACAAGGATTTGGCGATGGAACTGGCGGTGCGCGGCGTAATTACCCGCGAAGACCTGGCCGAGCAGTCTATTGACGACCTGCTCGACATCGACGGCATCGACGATGATCGTGCCGGCAAGTTGATCATGGCCGCCCGAGCCCACTGGTTCGAGTAATAGGCGCGGCCTGAGGAGAGAAGTGCATGACGCAAGTCACGGTGAAACAACTGGCCGATGAGGTCAAAACACCGGTAGAGCGCCTGCTGCAGCAGATGCGTGAGGCAGGTCTGCCGCACACCGCCGCCGAGGAACATGTGAGCGACAGCGAGAAACAATCGCTGCTGACTCACCTGAAAAGCAGCCACAAGGCGAAAGTGGAAGAACCGCGCAAGATCACTTTGCAGCGCAAGACCACCAGCACCCTGCGTGTCGCTGGCAGCAAGAGCATTAGCGTTGAAGTGCGCAAGAAGAAAGTCTTCGTGCAGCGCAGCCCGGAAGAAATCGAAGCCGAGCGCCAGCGTGAACTGGAAGAGCGTCGCGCAGTAGAAAATGCTGCCCGTCAAAAGGCTGAAGAAGAAGCCAAGCGCCGCGCCGAAGAAGAAGCGCGTCGTCAGCCTGCTCCGGTTGCCGAGCCTGTTGTCGAAGCTGTCGCGGAACCAGCCCCGGTGGCGGTCGAGCCTGTGCAGGAGGCGCCAGCGGCGGCTCCAGTTCCGGTTGCGGATGCTCGCAAGAAGGATGAACAGCGTCGTCCGGACAAGTCCCGCAACGACGACAACCGCCGTGGTGGCGATGGCGAGCGCAAGAACGCTCCGCATCGTGCCTCGGTCAAGGAAAAGGCTCCTGCGCCACGCGTTGCCCCGCGTACCACCGACGAAGAAAGCGATGGCTTCCGTCGTGGTGGTCGCGGCAAGGCCAAGCTGAAGAAACGCAACGCTCACGGTTTCCAGAACCCTACCGGGCCGGTGATTCGTGACGTGCAGATCGGCGAGACCATCACCGTGGGCGAACTGGCCCAGCAGATGTCGGTGAAGGCTGCTGAAGTCATCAAGTTCATGTTCAAGCTGGGTACCCCAGCCACCATCAACCAGGTACTGGACCAGGAAACTGCCCAGCTGGTTGCCGAGGAACTGGGCCACAAGGTGACCCTGATCAGCGACACCGCCCTGGAAGATTCCCTGGCCGAGTCCCTGAAGTTCGAAGGTGAAGCGGTTTCCCGTGCGCCGGTCGTGACCGTAATGGGCCACGTTGACCACGGTAAGACCTCGCTGCTGGACTACATCCGCCGCGCCAAGGTGGCTGCGGGCGAAGCCGGTGGCATTACCCAGCACATCGGCGCCTACCACGTGGAAACCGAGCGTGGCATGGTCACCTTCCTCGACACTCCTGGTCACGCCGCGTTTACCGCAATGCGTGCCCGTGGTGCCAAGGCGACCGACATCGTGATCCTGGTGGTCGCGGCGGATGACGGCGTGATGCCGCAGACCATCGAAGCTGTCCAGCACGCCCAGGCTGCTGGCGTTCCACTAGTGGTTGCGGTGAACAAGATCGACAAGCCGGGTGCTGACCTGGACCGTATCCGCAGCGAGCTCGCAGCGCACGGCGTGACTCCGGAAGACTGGGGTGGCGATACTCCGTTCGTACCGGTCTCCGCGAAAATGGGTACTGGCGTCGACGACCTGCTCGAAGCCGTCCTGCTGCAAGCCGAGGTACTGGAACTCACCGCAATGCCTTCGGCCCCTGGCCGTGGCGTAGTGGTCGAATCCCGTCTTGACAAGGGTCGTGGTCCGGTGGCTACCGTGCTGGTTCAGGACGGTACCCTGCGTCAGGGCGACATGGTGCTGGTTGGTTCGAACTATGGCCGCGTGCGCGCCATGCTCGACGAAAACGGCAAGCCGATCAAGGAAGCGGGCCCGGCCATTCCGGTCGAGATCCTCGGCCTGGACGGTACCCCGGACGCTGGCGACGAGATGAGCGTGGTGGCTGACGAGAAGAAGGCCCGTGAAGTGGCCCTGTTCCGTCAAGGCAAGTTCCGCGAGGTCAAGCTGGCCCGCGCCCACGCCGGCAAGCTGGAAAACATCTTCGAAAGCATGGGCCAGGAAGAGAAGAAGACGCTCAACATCGTCCTCAAGTCCGACGTCCGTGGTTCGCTGGAAGCCCTGCAGGGTGCGTTGAACGGCCTGGGCAACGACGAAGTGCAAGTACGCGTGGTCGGCGGCGGCGTCGGTGGTATCACCGAGAGCGACGCCAACCTGGCACTGGCTTCCAACGCTGTACTGTTCGGCTTCAACGTGCGTGCCGATGCCGGCGCGCGCAAGATCGTCGAGCAGGAAGGTCTGGATATGCGTTACTACAACGTGATCTACGACATCATCGAAGACGTCAAGAAAGCCCTGACCGGTATGCTGGGCAGCGACGTCCGGGAGAACATCCTGGGTATCGCCGAAGTCCGCGACGTGTTCCGTTCGCCGAAGTTCGGCGCGATCGCCGGTTGCATGGTCATCGAAGGTGTCGTGCACCGTAACCGTCCGATCCGCGTACTGCGTGAAGACATCGTTATCTTCGAAGGCGAGCTGGAATCCCTGCGCCGCTTCAAGGATGACGCTTCCGAAGTGCGTGCCGGCATGGAATGCGGTATCGGCGTCAAGAGCTACAACGACGTCAAGGTTGGCGACAAGATCGAAGTCTTCGAGAAGGTCCAGGTTGCTCGCAGCCTCTGACTCGCGCACTTCAAGAGCCCCGATGGATCGCCGCATGCAAATGCGCGGCATCGCTGGCGGGCTCTAAACGCAACGCCCGGTCCGGCTTCTGCCAGGCCGGGCGTTTGCCGCTTTCAGACCACACGGGTTTCGCCGTGAGGCAGTAACAGGTAACAAGACATGGCAAAAGAATATAGCCGTACCCAACGCATCGGCGATCAGATGCAGCGCGAACTGGCGCAACTGATCCGCCGCGAAGTCAAGGATCCACGTGTCGGCCTGGTGACCATCACCGCCGTGGACGTCAGCCGCGATGTCGGCCACGCGAAGATCTACATCACCGTCATGGGCCAGGAAGGCGCCGAGTCCATCGCCCAGAGCATCAAGGTGCTGAACTCGGCTGCAGGTTTCCTGCGCATGCAACTGGCCCGCGAAATGAAGCTGCGCAGCGTGCCGCAGCTGCACTTCCATTACGACGAGAGCGTGGCCCGTGGCGCACACCTGTCGGCGCTGATCGAGCGTGCCGTGGCTGAAGACAGCCTGCACGGCGAAGCCTCTGCTCCTGAAGACACCAAGGAGTAAGCGGTGGCCCAGGTCAAGCGTATCCGCCGTAACGTCAGCGGCATCATCCTGTTGGACAAGCCCCTGGGCTTCACCTCCAACGCGGCATTGCAGAAGGTCCGCTGGCTGCTCAATGCCGAGAAGGCCGGCCATACCGGCAGCCTCGACCCCCTGGCCACCGGCGTGCTGCCGCTGTGCTTCGGCGAGGCCACCAAGTTCTCGCAATACCTGCTCGATTCCGACAAGGGTTACGAAACCCTGATGCAAATGGGCAAGACCACCAGCACCGCGGATGCCGAAGGCGAAGTCCTGCGTACCCGCGAAGTGACCGTTGGTCGTGCCGATATCGAAGCGGTATTGCCGGAATTTCGTGGTGAAATCAAGCAGATACCACCGATGTACTCCGCCCTCAAGCGCGACGGTCAGCCTCTCTACAAGCTGGCTCGTGCAGGGGAAGTGGTGGAGCGCGAACCGCGTTCTGTTACTATTGCGCGCCTGGAATTGCTCGCCTGCGAAGGTGACACCGCTCGCCTGGCGGTGGATTGCAGCAAAGGCACCTATATCCGCACCCTGGTGGAGGATATTGGTGAGAAGCTCGGTTGTGGTGCGTACGTCGCGGAACTGCGGCGGACCCAGGCCGGCCCTTTCAGTCTGGCCCAGACGGTCACCCTGGAAGAGCTCGAGGCAGTGCATGCCGAAGGTGGCAACGAGGCGGTTGATCGTTTCCTGATGCCATCGGATAGCGGTCTGCAGGATTGGCCCTTGCTGCACTTCTCGGAACACAGTGCGTTCTACTGGCTCAATGGCCAACCGGTACGCGCTCCCGATGCACCGAAGTTCGGCATGGTGCGGGTACAAGATCACAACGGTCGCTTCATCGGTATCGGTGAAGTGAGCGAAGACGGGCGCATCGCGCCGCGTCGACTGATTCGGTCAGAGTGACCGAAACCAGTCCGGGTAACAGCGGGCTGGCGAGTGTGGCTGTCAGCAGGCACGGTCACCACTCTTTTTTAGATACAGGGATTTGTCCCTGGCCTGTTGAAACTGTTCTTGAACAGTTTCCTGATATAAGGAATGCCCACATGGCACTCAGCGTTGAAGAAAAAGCTCAGATCGTAGCCGACTACCAGCAAGCTGTTGGTGACACTGGTTCGCCAGAAGTGCAAGTTGCACTGCTGACCGCCAACATCAACAAACTGCAAGGTCACTTCAAGGCCAACGGTAAAGACCACCACTCCCGTCGTGGCCTGATCCGCATGGTAAACCAGCGTCGTAAGCTGCTGGACTACCTGAAGGGCAAGGACCTGAGCCGTTACAGCACCCTGATCGGTCGTCTGGGTCTGCGTCGCTAATCAGCGATTGCGCTATGAGGTTGGTTGCTTGCCATGCGTCAGCGGTTTTTCCGCCGGCGTATGGCAGGCTTCCAGCCTCAAGTTTTATCTGGGCTGTAGTTTTACCTGGACAATAAAGGCTGGGCCGATTCCCGCTGTTGCCCAAGAATTTCGCAAGAACACAAGTTTCCCCAAGAGCCACAAAGAAGGTAGGACACCGTGAACCCGGTAATCAAGAAATTCCAGTTCGGTCAGTCGACCGTAACCCTCGAGACTGGCCGTATCGCCCGTCAGGCCTCCGGCGCAGTATTGGTCACCGTTGACGACGACGTCAGCGTATTGGTGACCGTAGTGGGTGCCAAGCAAGCCGATCCAGGCAAAGGCTTCTTCCCTCTGTCTGTCCACTACCAGGAAAAAACCTACGCCGCCGGCAAGATCCCTGGTGGTTTCTTCAAGCGTGAAGGCCGTCCTTCCGAGAAAGAAACCCTGACCTCGCGTCTGATCGACCGTCCGATCCGCCCGCTGTTCCCAGAAGGCTTCATGAACGAAGTGCAGGTTGTCTGCACCGTGGTTTCCACCAGCAAGAAGACCGATCCGGACATCGCTGCGATGATCGGTACCTCCGCTGCCCTGGCCATCTCCGGCATTCCTTTCGATGGCCCGATCGGCGCTGCTCGCGTCGCTTTCCACGAAAGCACCGGCTACCTGCTGAACCCAACCTACGAGCAACTGGCTGCTTCGAGCCTGGACATGGTCGTAGCCGGTACCGAAGAAGCGGTACTGATGGTTGAGTCCGAAGCCAAGGAACTGACCGAAGACCAGATGCTGGGCGCCGTGCTGTTCGCCCACGACGAATTCCAGTCGGTGATCAAGGCCGTCAAGGAACTGGCCGCCGAAGCTGCCAAGCCAACTTGGGACTGGGCGCCTGCCGCCGAAGCTACCGAGCTGCTGGGTGCCATCCGCGCCGAGTTCGGCGACGCCATCTCCCAGGCCTACACCATCACCGTCAAGGCCGACCGTTATGCCCGCCTGGGCGAGCTGAAGGACCAAGTGGTCGCCAAGCTCTCCGGCGAAGAAGGCCAGCCATCGGCTGCCGACGTCAAGGCCGCTTTCGGCGAGATCGAATACCGCACCGTTCGCGAGAACATCGTCAACGGCAAGCCACGTATCGACGGCCGCGACACTCGCACCGTACGTCCGCTGAATATCGAAGTCGGCGTTCTGGCCAAGACCCACGGTTCGGCCCTGTTCACCCGTGGCGAAACCCAGGCCCTGGTCGTCGCGACCCTGGGTACTGCCCGTGACGCCCAGCTGCTGGACACCCTCGAAGGCGAGAAGAAAGACCCCTTCATGCTGCACTACAACTTCCCGCCGTTCTCGGTGGGCGAGTGTGGCCGCATGGGCGGTGCTGGTCGTCGTGAAATCGGCCACGGTCGCCTGGCCCGTCGTTCCGTCCAGGCCATGCTGCCGGACACCGACGTGTTCCCGTACACCATCCGCGTGGTATCGGAAATCACCGAGTCCAACGGCTCCAGCTCCATGGCTTCGGTCTGCGGTGCTTCCCTGGCCCTGATGGACGCCGGTGTACCAATGAAGGCTCCGGTTGCCGGTATCGCCATGGGTCTGGTGAAGGAAGGCGAGAAGTTCGCCGTCCTGACCGACATCCTGGGTGACGAAGACCACCTGGGCGACATGGACTTCAAGGTAGCCGGTACCGCCAAAGGCGTGACCGCGCTGCAGATGGACATCAAGATCAAGGGCATCACCGAAGAAATCATGGAGATCGCCCTGGGCCAGGCCCTGGAAGCTCGCCTGAACATCCTCGGCCAGATGAACCAGGTGATCGGCCAGTCGCGTACCGAGCTGTCGGCCAACGCTCCGACCATGATCGCGATGAAGATCGACACCGACAAGATCCGTGACGTCATCGGTAAAGGCGGCGCCACCATCCGCGCGATCTGCGAAGAAACCAAGGCTTCGATCGACATCGAAGACGACGGTTCGATCAAGATCTTCGGCGAAACCAAGGAAGCTGCAGAAGCTGCTCGCCAGCGCGTCCTGGGCATCACCGCAGAAGCCGAGATCGGCAAGATCTACCTGGGCAAGGTTGAGCGCATCGTCGACTTCGGCGCCTTCGTCAACATCCTGCCGGGCAAGGACGGTCTGGTGCACATCTCCATGCTGAGCGACGCTCGCGTAGAGAAAGTCACCGACATCCTGAAAGAAGGCCAGGAAGTGGAAGTGCTGGTACTGGACGTGGACAACCGCGGCCGTATCAAGCTGTCCATCAAGGATGTGGCGGCAGCCAAGGCTTCGGGCGTTTGATCACCCGCTAGCCTTACGCTGAACACGCAAACGCCCCGACTGGTTCGGGGCGTTTTGCTATCTGCGCTTGATATCTCTTTGCCCTCTTGCCTGGCGCGCCCCAGGCGCCGGTGCTAGGTTTAGCCCACGCCGGTGTAGCTCAGTCGGTAGAGCAGCGCACTCGTAACGCGAAGGTCGCAGGTTCGATTCCTGTCTCCGGCACCATCCAGCTGTTCCGATACGTCTCTCCCTGTATACGGAACCCCCTGAAAAGCTAGCCTAGTAAGGGATTTCTTGTTTCTGCCTATTTCGTTCTGTCTCTAGGTATATACCTGTTTTAGGTATACGTTAGGGTATACGCCGGTTCGACGAGAAAACGTATACCTATGGCACGCACCGTTACCCCCCTGTCAGACCCCAAATGCGAGGCCGCCAAGCCGCGAGACAAGGACTACACCCTGTTCGACGGGCAGGGCCTGTTCCTGCTGGTCAAGAAGAACGGCAGCAAAATCTGGCGCATGAAGTTCAAGCGGCCTGATGGCAGGGAAGGGTTGGCCACCTTCGGCAACTATCCAGCGTTGACCCTAAAGGCAGCACGGGAGCGCGCCGGGTCTTTACAAACTGTAGTAGGAGCCGTACTCGTCATTGTCGGCGCAGTGGTTACCGCACTCGGTGGCGGAGCTGTAGGTGTTCCCATGATGAAAATGGGGGCGGTGGTGGCCATTGGCGGTGTGATTCAAATGCTCAGCCCCCAGGCTGGCGGGCTCAAAACCAGTGCCGCACCAGAGAACACGGCCGGCTACGCCTTCGGCAGCGCTAAGAACACGACGGCAAGCGGCAACCCGGTCCCGATCTGCATCGGTGAACGCCGATGGGGCGGGGCGATCATCAGCGCTGCCATCTACGCAGAAGATCAGGTATAGCTCGGCCCTGGTCGAACCCTTGGGGCCATCGCCAGCAACCGGCCCCGAGTCATAAAGGAGTGATACATTCTTCGTTTTATGGAGAAGATCTCAATGCAAAGGATAGTTGCCCCGTGCTTGTTAAGTGCCCTGTTGGTGGGTTGCTCGACCTCCGCGGTGCCCACCGACAAAGCAAGACAAGTAGGCGCGGACAAGGTGTATTCGTATCAGGCACCCCCTGCTACTCCATACGGAACGCTTACCGTGGTGCGCGGCTCCGGATTCATCAGTGCTGGTTGCGACATGGGTATCTATGTCGATGGTAAGCTTGTGGCCAAGCTGGCAGCGAAAGAAAAGGCCACATTCAAGATCCCGGCCGGCGAAATCATCCTGGGGGCCGGGGTGATCGGCAACGGACTTTGCAGCACCGCTGCGGAGCGCCGGGAGCGAGAAGTTACCCTGAGCGCCGGGCAGACCAAGAACTACCGGGTTTTCATTAGTAGCGAGGCCGATGTCGACATTCTTCCAAGTACCCTTTGAGGTCGCGCACCAGAGAGTTTTTGGCGTTTCCTTGAGGTGGCGAGCTGAAACCATATCATCTCTCACTGGTAGTCTTGCGGACGCGTTGGAACCACACCGATAACCACCCCAAACAACCAGCTTACCGGGTTACCAGCCATCAAAGGGATCTCCGTCACGGAGTTGCCTGGCGCCCACCAGTTTTGATAATTATTAACAGCCTGATTGGCTGGCCAATGTCAGGTTTTCGCGTCGGCCGGATATTAGGTTTTGTTAGGTCGCTGGCGCTGACCAGATCGGCCGGTATCCACCCCAATATCCACGACTTGGCTATCCAGCATGCCACCGCATATTCAAGAATATGCGAAGACATTATGATCCGAGCTTTAAATCAAACGCTTTGTTGTGAACGCGTAAAAAATCTCCAAGGGATCTTGAGTTAGAAGGTGTCATTACGCCCAAGTCAAGCCGCCTACGCTGAAGTTTAAAGTGATTTTCCACCATCGCCGCGTATTTCGGATTTACGTCCAACCGAAATCCATTCGCGTCTTCTCGAAATGTTATCAGGTGGCTATCGAAAAGCTTGTCGATGTGGCTCGCTAAGAGAATGCCGTTGCAGCCATTTCGATGTTCTCCATTTTCACATTCGGCCCACGGTTTGATATGTGAGGCGATCAACATCTCGGGTACGTCGATCCCTGTTAAAGCACAAACCTCACTTCCCCACACGCTCATGACATTTTTCTTAAACTCTCCTTGACCCAGCCTGCACATTACCTCTCTTGCAACTGACGTTTCTCCAGAGGTGACGCGGGTAATTTCTTCAATGTCTTCCTCTAAAGGAGATCTATACTGCCCGCTAGCAGCTATCATTTCGTCGTAGAGAGCTTTGTAATCATCTGAAACAAGCCCTAAAGAGGTGATGTTATTTCCGATGAAAGTGTTGAATGTATGTCCATCTGGCAGCATTTTTTTTGTTATTTCTAGCGGCGGCGCAAGAGGAGTAAGCGCTTCGATCAGATATTTACGTCGCCCCGGTTTATCTGTTTCATCCTCCTTGATATACCTGTAAATTCCGTGAAAAAAATATCGCTTAGGTTTGCCTGCGCTCCCGGAAACCACATGTATTAGGTCGCCGGATCTAATCCTGTTTGAACTTGCAGAGTACATTGCGATCCCGTTGAACTCGCCAAATTCACTTAACTCGTCTTTATTGTAAAGGTGTCTATTCGCCATAGACTTCTTCCCCTTCCATAGGAGTGGCATACCTCATCAGAGGCCCCCGTTGCTTGAAGCAAAACATGGCACGCTGAGGGCTCCGTGACAACCATCAGTTGTACGTGACAATACAAGACTACCTAAGTCTTTGACACTCAGCGCAACGACCACTCAGGGCGGCGGTATGCAGAGAGGTACGCATGATCGGCACGCGCCGGCCGATGCGTACTAGCCCAAGTTCGCACTGAGGTTCGCAACCGCCATTGCGCGAACCTAGCAGGATTTAATCAGCCTCTGCTGATTGTAATTGCTCAGGGAGCGAATCCATCACTGGGTAGGAGATACGAACATAAGCGGAGTTTTCCCAGCGTCGAGTCTTCAAGCGGTTCGCTAGATCGATTGTCTCAGCTGGTGCGCATGATCGGAGCTCGCCTACTTTATGAGCTAGCCCGTGCTCTACCAGAAGCGTGGTATGGTCTTTGATGTTGGTTCCTGTGTCAGTGAATTCAATCACCGCTCCTCCAAGATCAATATGTAGCTCTCCATTCATGTGCTCGTATGAAAAGTTAGTGTGGCCAAGTTCATATAGTGCTAGCAGAACGGCCTCTATTTGTTTTGTAGATTCAGTCCAATCTTCACTGGCTTCTGATTCGGCGATCTCCAATATTCCAAGGAAGTCACTAATGAATAAATTCAGCTTGATCGGCAGATAGACTCGCTGACGACTCCATAGGTCGCATACGAAGAAAATTTCTCGGAAAGATGATCCGCGCAACGCACTTCTGTCAAGGTGATGGACGAAAAGCTGATGGAATATTTCGTCATCCTGTATATGAAACAGGCCGGAAGAATCATTTATTACGAGGTCGACGGTATGGCATGAGTCTAGATACGTTGAGCTTTTTTTACTTTTTTCTTTTATGGCATATGCAATTTTATTTAGAGCTTCTTCGAGGCTGATGACTTTGCGTATTACTGCTATGTTTTCTGAATGTAGGCCGCCATCTTCGTTGTAAATTTCTATTGTATCGACGGTAATTGTGTCTTTGTCCGACCTGAATACTTTTCCAGTTCCGCTCAGAAGATTTTCAAGGTATCCGTCAGCGTGCCGTAGCCTTGCTTCAGTAGCGTCACAATAAACTTCAGTGATTTCGATTCCGTGTATTTGGTTGCTTTTAATAATGAAGTCAGGTGATTCGGTGTGATCTAATAAATCATCAAATAAATGTCCGAAGACTTGTCTGAAAATTTTGAGTTCTTCATCCTTGTTCATGGGGCGGCTTCCAAGGCAGGCGGTGTCATAGGCTATCGCTGTCAGGGCTGGGCCCGACAGCATTTGTCGTTGATCTATCGCTCACATGTTGGAGGTGAAGAAAAACACTGGTCAAGTGAGTTCCCAGATTTTGCTATTTGGTGTGAGACAGGCATGAGACGGAATCCAAGCCGGGCAGGCGTCTGAGGCTTATTGCGTGCGGGTTGCATCAAAGTAGGCTTTCTGGCCGTCTCATACCCCTGACAGGCCCCTGACGGATTTTGGACAGCTTTGTACGGATCAGCGCCAGCACCAGCAGATGGAATGCCGTGGGAGTGGTGGCTTCCCTGGTGCGCAGGAGGATGGCCATCACCGACCGGCGAGTACCCGTCCAAAATTGCAGTGGAATAGCGAAATTCTTGACAGGCCTTGACGGAATTCTTGACAGGGCCTTGACGGATTCAGCCGCTGGCGCTTAAGCAGGATTGGCCGGAGGCCTTGCTGTACAAGGGCTGGCGCTGATTCTGGCAGACCAGTGGGACCGGAGGGCGTCAAGAGTTTCCGAGGATGCTCGTTAAGGGAAAGACTGACATGATCGGACCAGGGCGGCGGGCCAGGCGGCCGACCCCGATTGGATGCTGAGAAGTGGTGAAGACCACCATACCCTAGCGCAAAGGTGTCTCCGAGAAGGATATACCCTCAGAGGTGAGGGCATTGATTGGGGCCGGCCTGCATCTGTGAAACTACCAGTATCGGTCGACTCGACTAAAACTGATGGTCGTAGAGCTAAGGCTCGCTATATTCAGATGCAAACCGTTTACTTCGACAGTTCGACAGCAAGGACGTGTACATGTACAACCTATTCATGACCGCTGGTGAGGACGATTGGAACAACCCCACATGGACGATCGAAACGGGGAGGTTCCTGGAGCATACCGTTACGGTCCTTCAGGAAAGATTCCGGAACCTTACCCCTGATGCTGCCCTGCATCTAAAACAGATTCCTGCTCTGTTCGCATATGAATCATTTCGTGATCAGTCTGCCCGGGTTGGGCGTGTAACCGAAGTCCAGCAACTGCAGAACGCTCTTCGAATCACATTAGCGATAGATCCCGCTGTGGCCCCCATACCTCAGGCCGTCTTGGCAACTCTCTATCCGGACCTCGATATCAATACGCGGAGGTTTGAGCATTGTCGAACACATTGGGCAGTGAAGGATGTTGATTTGGTCGACGTTTTGACCAGGGCGAATCTCCTGGGTATTCCTCAGTTACCACCTCAGCCGATTCCACCTAAAGTGTTCGTTTCCTATTCATGGGATTCGCCTGAGCATCGTCAGTGGGTTGCTCAGTTGGCTGGCACCCTACGCGCCAATGGTATTGATGCCATCCTTGATCAGTGGCACGTGCGCGGAGGAGAAGATCTCGCGGTGTTCATGGAAAGGTCGATTCGGGAGGCGGACCGAGTACTGGTAATTTGTACCGAAGGATATTTTAACCGTGCAATGAATCGACAGGGCGGCGTAGGTTACGAGCACACAATGGTTACCGGCGAGCTTATGAGGAACGTTGGCACAGCCAAGTTCATACCCATCGTTCGGCAGTCCGGTCCCACCGCACTCATCCCTACTGAATTGAACACCCGCTTGAGGTTCAATCTGAGTGCCGGCGTGGGATATGTGGCTGAGTTAGAGGCATTGATCATGGATCTCCACAATGTCCAAACTCAGATGCCCCCGCTTGGTCCGAATCCCTACGCCTGAAAATCCGCTGGCTTCTCCGCATTTTTTATCGAGAATGCAGGGAGGAAGCTGTGAGTGCCATTCGAGGTGCTCACATCGATGTACCTTAGAGTTGCCTGGCTAATTTCACCGAACAGTTTGCGCCACAGGACCTGATTTTGTGGCGCCAGACTGTTCAAGGAATTGGGATAGACTTCACCACATTGAACATGGTCAGCATATCGCTGGCTTCAAGATACGCGGTAAACACCAGTCCATAGGCTCCGAGGACCAAGCCGCACGCAGTCCATTGGCAACAATCTCCTGCTCGTTTATGCCAGGGCTTGCGCTCAGCAAAGAAATACTGAGAAAGGTAAGTGAATGCTGTCGCCAGCCCGGTGAGCAAGATGGCGATTCCCAAGTACATCATCGTCTTACTGAGCGCTTCGATACCTGCGGGCTTCAAAGCAGACCAGGCTGAACCTGCGAACGCCAACAAGGCCGCTGCTGAGCCGCCAGAAATAAGGAGGCATGTTTTCAGTGCTTGGACGCCGGCCTCTATTCCGGAGCGCACCATTTCCACACCCCATTGATGAGTGTGCTCTTCCGATTGTAGGTATTGATCTGGACTTTGAAGCTGACCAGAGTGCTTAAGTGCCTCTAGAAATCCCTCGAGGGAGTCGATGGTGACTGATGTGTCGCCCAAGCCCTTTCGCTCGGTGAGTGCTTTCTGGATGACGTCGATCGTTTGATGGCTGTCCATGGAATCGTGCTCGCGTTGCTGAGTGCTCTATCCTAGCAACACCTCCTAGGCTACGTGCTTATAGGACCGGGCAGGGATTTCGAAGTGGCCAAATTGCAGCTCCCGTTCTTCTGCTGGAGAGTAGAGCCGTCCATTGGTGGTGAAGCGCCACATCCAACGTTCCGGGTAGTGAGGCCTGGCTATACACACCCCCGGCATCGCCAGTTTTTCGCAGTGAGACGACGGATTCATGTCGGCATCCATTGCGCCCAAATACGGCAATGTCTGATTTCGTGGCACGGGGCTGTGTCGCCAACAGTGGGGAGCAGGTGTTGCGATGACAGCGCCCCCATGAAGTGAGTAGGCAAGGTGGCTGTTATGGTTTGTTATGGTGCTGAGCGACTTGCCTGGGGAGGGGTAGATTTCGGTTTAGGTATACGTTTAGGTATACGGAATCGATTGCGTTATGTCGGAATCATTGATTTACGTGGCCTGTAGGTGCCTGATTCGATTCCTGTCTCCGCACCACTGACACCCGACAAAGCCCGCCTGCCGCGGGCTTTTTCTTTCTTGGCTCAGCCTTACCTGACCTTGCGGTTCAAGTTATCCACATCGCGCTGGAGCCGTTGCAGATCGCTACCCTGGTCGCGCAGTTCACGCTTGATGTCGGACAGGTCACCAGAGTTCGAACTGCTGCCGTTGTTGCGCTTGAGGTCGGCAATCGTCCTGGCTTGGTCGTCGACGGTGCGTTTGAGCTTTTCCATCTCGGCGCTGGTGTTCTTCAAGGCGTCCCGCAGTTTTTGCAGGTCCTCGCTACTGAAATCCGAGCTGCGCAGGCTGATATCGCCGCTGGGCGCTCGATGAACAGTGCCAAGCTTGTCGTAGGAGGAAGGGTTGGCGTCGTCGAACTCGACAGCGGCTTGGGCCGTACTGCCCAGCAGGGCCAGGGTGCAGGTTGCGAACAGGATGGGGGCGAAAGAAGAGCGACGGGACATCACTGCAGTTCCTTGTGAGATGCCGATATGGCACATCGCTACGACTGCATCCGACGAACCTTGTTCCCGGGGTGAAGCGAGAAGATACCGCCGTTGCAGGGAAATCTGCGGTTTTTCCCACAAGGCTGCATTGAGTCATATAAATCACCGGCCAAAGCCCCTATATTCGGTCCCTGTCTGAGTACCAGCATGCTGTTTTCAGATGATCCCGAATGGCTCTGCAGGCCGGTTGAATCGAGCGGCCCAGAGATCCCAGCGACCCCGATCCACTTCCATTCCCATGATCAGAGAGAACGAGATGATTCCTAAAGAGGCAAGAATCGACGTAGCGCTTGAAAGGTACCTGGCTGCCACGCCTTCCTTGCAAGAAGAAATCAGCGCCCTGAGCCCTGAGGAACAGAAGCAACAGGCGCAATGGGCCTTTGAAGACGAGGCGGAGTCTCGCGGTATCGAGCCGTGGGAACTGGTGCTCGACCTGGTGGCCGAGACACCCGAGGAGCTGAAGGCCATGCGCCTGGAAGTACACCAGGAGTTTGCCGAGGCACTGGGCATGGATCTTCAGGACTATCTGGAACTCAACGAAATCGACGATTGAGCGCTAGCGGCGGCAAGCTTCAAGAACGCTTCTTGAAGCTTGTAGCCAAACCCGCCGCAGTTTTCAGAGGCTCAGGCGCATGGACAGGTCCAGGGCCTTCACATCCTTGGTCATGGCGCCGATGGAGATGTAGTCCACGCCGGTCTCGGCGATCGGACGCAAGGTACTTTCGTTGATCCCGCCGCTGGCTTCGAGCTTGGCCTGGCCAGCATTCAGGCGCACAGCCTCGCGCATGTCGTCCAGGCTCAACTCGTCGAGCATGATGATATCGGCACCCGCCGCCAGCGCTTCTTTCAATTCCACCAGGCTTTCCACCTCCACCTCCACCGGCTTGCCCGGGGCGATCTTGTGGGCGGCGCTGATCGCCTGGGCGATACCACCGCAGGCGGCGATATGGTTTTCCTTGATCAGGAAGGCGTCATACAGGCCGATGCGGTGGTTGTGGCAGCCGCCGCAGGTGACTGCGTACTTCTGTGCCAGGCGCAGGCCGGGCAGGGTCTTGCGGGTATCCAGCAGCTTGACCTGGGTATCGGCGACAAAGTCCGCCAGGTAGCGAGCGCGGGTGGCCACCCCCGACAGCAGTTGCAGGAAGTTCAAGGCGCTGCGCTCGCCGGTGAGCAGCGAGCGGGCCGGGCCTTCGAGATGGAACAGCGCCTGGTTGGGCACTACCCGCTCGCCATCCGCCACCTGCCAGTGCACGGCGACCCGTGGGTCCAGTTGGCGAAACACCGCATCGACCCAGGCTGTACCACTGATCACCGCCGCTTCCCGGGTAATGATGGTGGCCTTGGCCAGGCGTTCGGCCGGGATCAGTTGCGCGGTGATATCGCCGCTGCCGATGTCTTCCAGCAGTGCGCGGCGCACGTTGGCTTCGATTTCGGCGGTCAGGTCGGCGAGGCGTAGATTCGGCATAACGGACTCCACAAACAAGGTGCGCCGATTATAGGGGCATGGTACCGACGAACCCAAGGCGGCTAATCGGCAACCCCGGGCCGAACCTGTGTTTCGTCGCTTTGTCTTAATTGATGAGAGATTTTTCCTAGAAACCTAAGGGTTATTTCCGAGGAGTCGACAGAGTCTGCTGGCGCAACAGGGGAGTTTTACAAGATAATGCGACTTGTAATTGACGTCATAGCTTTGACGTGTCTTTGGCTTCCCCTTACATGAAGTGCAGCGCAGTGCATTTATGCCTTCGCTCAGAGTCGGCTGTGAGCGTCACCGGCTCGGCAGGACCTTGATATCGAACCGAAGAAACACCTTTGCAGGAGGC
Organism: Pseudomonas sp. CMR5c; assembly: GCF_003850545.1. NCBI lineage: Bacteria > Pseudomonadati > Pseudomonadota > Gammaproteobacteria > Pseudomonadales > Pseudomonadaceae > Pseudomonas > Pseudomonas sp. CMR5c. The sequence continues at coordinate 951,646 of NZ_CP027705.1, forward strand.
TTGGATGCACAACGACGGGAATGTAGTGCCTTTGCGCAAGGCCGCTACAGAACAGGCGAGCGCTTCGCCGTTGGCCCGCCTGCCTGTGATTCTGCTTCAGGTTCGTGACAAGGCCGCCCAGCAGCTGCGCCATGGCTTGCAAGAGCTGTTCGATAACGCCGACGACACCTTGTTCGAGATGGCTGACCGGGCCCAGGACAACATCGAGCAGAACATCCTGTTCGAGGCCATGCGCGACCTGCGCCTGAAGCGCAAGAGCATCGAGCGCGGCTTTCTCGAGAAGTTCTTCGAGGCCTTCGCCGGCCTGGTCCAGTACGACCCGGCCCTGGTCATCGCCCATGCCGCGGCCTACGACCCGGAGCAGCAACCCACCCGCGATGACCTGGAAAAGACCGTCGCCGTGGATGCCATGGTGGCCAAGGTGCTCAACCGGGCCGGCTTCGCCCTGGGGCACCTGACCGCACGCCTGGGAGTATTGCTGGGCCGGCGCCTGGCCGAAGGCGAAAACCCCCTGGGGCCGGCGCTGCTCTGCGAATATTTCCTGCAGGCCGGGCGCAGCCTGGGGGTGGAGATCAAGGTCAAGCTGATCATCCTCAAGCTGTTCGAGCGCTACGTGCTCAGGGAGGCCGAGCAACTCTATGCCGAGGCCAACCAGTTGCTGATTGCCACCGGGATCCTCCCCGACTTGCTGCCGGCCCCGGCGCGGCGTGCTTCGGACCGGGTCCGCGCCGAGGTCCAGGACGAGGCTGGCCAGGGCGGCGCTGGTAAAACCGGACAACATCCCTTCGACGAAAGCGTCCAGGAAGTCTTCGCTGCCCTGCAGACCCTGTTGCTCCATGTGCGCGGCAGTGTGGCGCCGACCCTGGAAGCCAGCGCCGAGACCCAGCCGATTTCCACTCGCGACCTGTTGCGCCTGCTCTCGCACCTGCAGCAGTACGTGCCGCCACCCAGCCTCCAGGACGATTTCGACCTGCGTAACCAGCTGGAGCAGTTGCTGACCCGGGTCAGCGTCAAGAGCGGCAAGTCGCGGGTGGTGGATGTGGCCGACGAAGACGTGATCAACCTGATCGCGATGCTGTTCGAATGCATCCTCGACGACCGCAACCTGCCGGACTCGCTCAAGGCGCTGATCGGCCGCCTGCAGATCCCCATGCTCAAGGTGGCGGTGCTGGACAAGAGCTTCTTCAGCCGTGGCAGCCATCCAGCCCGGCGCCTGCTCAATGAAATCGCCGCCGCAGCCATGGGCTGGGGCGGCTGTGACGACCACCAGCGTGACAGCCTGTACCTGCGTATCGAACAAGTGGTGCAGCGGCTTTTGAGCGAGTTCAGCGACGACCCGGCGATTTTTTCCGAGCTGCTGGCGGACTTCCTGGCCTTCACCGCGGACGAGCGTCGTCGGGCCGAGTTGCTCGAACAGCGCACCCGCGATGCCGAAGAAGGCCGGGCCAAGGCCGAGCTGGCCCGGCGCCGGGTGGAACAGGCGCTGAACCAGGCCTTGCTGGGCAAGGTCATGCCCCAGGTGGTGGTGGATTTCATCCGCGATGCCTGGAGTCAGGTGCTGTTGCTCAGTTGCCTGAAGCACGGCGACGACTCGCCGCAGTGGCAGGCGGCCGAACAGACCATGGAACAACTGATCTGGAGTGTGCAGCGCCACGCCGAGCCGGACACCGCCATGCGCCTGCTGGCCCTGGTGCCCGGCCTGCTCAAGGGGCTGCGCGACGGCCTGAGCGGCGCGGCCTTCGATCCTTTCGCCACCAGCGAATTCTTCGCTCAGCTGGAGCTTCTGCACCTGCAGGTGTTCGAGCACCAGGCCCTGGCCACGCAACAGCCTGTGGTCGCCCAGGAGCCGGCACCTACGGACATGGTCGAGGTGGCCCAGCAGATCGTCCTGCCCAGTGCCGAGGAAGGCCCGCTGGAAGCGGCGCCCCTGGCCTTGCCGGTCAATGACCCGAGCCTGCAACTGGTGGATCAGCTGCGCCTGGGGGCCTGGGTCGAGTTCCAGGAGGATGAAGACAGCATCTTGCGCTGCAAGCTGGCAGCCATCGTTCCCCATCCCGTGGCCAAGTACGTATTCGTCAACCGTACCGGGATGAAGGTGCTGGAGCGCACCCGCATGGGCCTGGCCCTGGAATTCCAGCGTGGCGCGGTACACGCCCTGGACGACACCCTGCTGTTTGACCGGGCTCTGGAATCGGTGATCGGCAATCTGCGGCGCCTCAATCACGGCAAGTGATCGCAACCGGCACCGGGATCGCGGCATACTGGGCCACTCAAGGCTTTAGTTGAAGGAATCGGTATGCGGCTGGACCCTGCCACGGGTTGGTGCGATGGCGTACGTCACTGTCCGTCACCCAATTTCAATGAACGCCCGGCGGGCGAGATTTCCCTGCTGGTGATCCATAACATCAGCCTGCCGCCGGGGCAGTTCGGCACCGGTAAGGTGCAGGAATTCTTCCAGAATCGCCTCGATGTCACAGAGCATCCCTATTTTGCCGGGATCGCCGACTTGCGCGTGTCCGCGCATTTTCTGATCGAACGTGACGGCGCGGTCACCCAGTTTGTCTCCTGTCTGGAGCGGGCCTGGCATGCCGGGGTGTCGAGTTTCGAGGGGCGCGAGACCTGCAACGACTTTTCCCTGGGTATCGAGCTGGAAGGCACCGACGAGCTGCCGTTCACCGATGCCCAGTACCAGGCGTTGAATCTGTTGACCGAGCAATTGCAGGCGGCCTTCAGCGCCATCACGCCACACAGGATTTGTGGCCATAGCGATATCGCGCCCGGGCGCAAGACCGATCCGGGCCAGGCTTTCGACTGGGCACGCTATCGTGCCGCCTTGGAGAAGGGGGAAGGGCAATGAGTTTTCTGGTGTTGCTGCTGGCGGTGTGGATCGAGAAGTTCTCGGCCCTGCGCCAGAAAGTGCAGCGCGACGGCTGGTGGCTGGCGCGCCTGGCACGACTGGAATCGAGCCCGCGCATGGCCGGGCGTCCCTGGAGCCTGCTGGGCTTGCTGGTGCTGCTGCCGGTGCTGGTGCTCGGTTTGCTGTTGCTGATCTTGCAGCCGCTGGCCTACGGCCTGCTGGCGGCGCCGCTGCACCTGCTGGTGGTGATCTACGCCCTGGGGCGCGGCGACTTGCTCGGCGGCCTAGGGCCGTTCCGCGATGCCTGGCGGCGCGAGGACCTGCAAGCGGCGCTGCACGTGGCCAAGCGTGACCTGGGCATTGGTGGCGACAACGGCGAGCAGTTGCTGGAGCGAGTCCAGGGCCACTTGCTGTGGCAGGCCTACCAGGGCTTCTTCGCGGTGATCTTCTGGTACTTCCTGCTGGGGCCGGTGGCGGCCCTGAGTTATCGCCTGCTGGCGCTGGCCGCCGAACACGGCAAGAACCCGGCCCTGGTGGAGCGCGCGGCGCAACTGCGGCATGCCTTCGACTGGCTGCCGGTACGCTTGCTGGCGGCAAGCTTCGCCCTGGTGGGCAACTTCGTGGCGGTGGGCCGGGTGATGCTCCACGAACTGCTCAACTGGCACATCGACGCCGCGCATCTGGTGGAGAAGGTCGGTCTGGTGGCCGCTGAGATCCCGCCGCCAGTTACCGGCCCCGAAGGCATCAACAGCCTGGACCGCATCTGGGAACTGCTGCTGCGGGCCGCCGTGCTCTGGTACGCCGGTTTCGCCCTGTATACCGTGCTCATCTGAGCCTTCTGGCGAGGGGGCCGGCTCCCTCGCCCTGTTCCCCGCAGCGCCGCCCTGGCGCGGTTAACTTTAAGTTACAAAACCTCCTCCGAAATTACGCTATACAGACGGAGCGCCGAATAGTGGCTATCTGCTGCCTTCGCCTGCCTGCCAATAAAAATAAAAGAAAAGGGAGACTTCTTTGTGAAGAGCTTGCTCTATCCCGCTGTCGCGCTGATGAACCGCCTGAGCTTCGGCATGAAGTTCAGCCTGATCAGCGTGCTGTTCTTTGTACCGATGCTGGTGACCAACTTTTATCTGGTGCGCGATTCCTACCGCGAGTTCCAGGGCACCCGGGTCGAACTGCAAAGCCTCGACCTGCTGGGCAGCAGCCTGGCCCTGCGCCGCGACCTGGAGACCCTGAACAACCAGGTGCAAATCAACGCCGGCCTGGGCCAGTCCGGCAAGGCGGGGGACCTGGAGAGTAAGATCGCCGCCCAGGAGCGCCTGGTGCTCGAGCGCCTGCAAGCCATGCAAGCGGTGACCACCGACCCCCAGCAGGTGGAGATCTTCAACGCCAAGCGCGATGAACTGGTGACGGCCTTCAAGGCCCAGCAAGTGGAAAACTCGCTGCTGAACAAGAGCGGGCTGATCGGCAAGCTGCTGGGCAGCGCGCAGCTGTTCAGCCAGATCATCGCCAGCCAGTCGGGCCTCAGCCGCGATGCCCAGGGCGATATCCGCCAGCTCAGCGAGCTGATCACCGGCGTCACCCCGCAAGTCACCCAGATCCTGGGCGAAGGCCGGGCCATGGGCGCCTTCTCCCTGGGCCAGGGCTTTCTCAATTCGTCCTCCAGCACCCGTTTCGACGAGCTGCTGGTGCAGATCGAAAAACTCCAGGCCGAGTATGGCCTCAAGCTCCAGGACGCCCTGGGCTCCAGCCGCGCCGCCCACGATGCCCTCGACGGCGCGGCCAATGCCAGCAAGGCCAGCCTCAAGCAGGCCAGCGAGCTGTTCGAGGAGCAGGTGGTGATGGCCGAGACCCTGGAGGCGCCCTGGCCGGCGTTCTACGAGCAGGTCAGCCAACTGATGGGGCAGACCTACCAGCTCAACGAAAACACCCTGAAGTTCCTCGACGTCGAGCTGCAAAAGCGCCTGGCGCAGAACCGTAGCCACATGGTGCTGCTGGTGGCGGCCCTGGCCCTGGTGTTCCTCTCGATCGTCTACCTGTATGGCGGTTTCTACGCCTCGACCCGCACCACCCTGCGTCGCCTGGGCGCCATGATGGACAAGGTCGCGGCCGGCGACATGACTGTCACGTTCACCGCCCACAGTCGTGATGAGCTGGGAGAGCTGGGCAGCCTGTTCAACGGCACGGTGCTGAAGATCCACGATTTGATCGAGCGGGTCGGGCATACCGTCAGCGAGGTCGAGCGCCAGGCCGGGCAAGTGGAAAACGTCTCGGCCCAGAGCAACCAGGCGGTGGCCGGTCAGCGCAGCCAGATCGAGCAGGTGGCCACGGCGATGAACCAGATGTCCGCCACCTCCCAGGAAGTGGCCCGCAGCGCAGCGGCGGCGGTCAGCAGCGCCCATAGCGTCAACGACGAAACCATCAGTGGCCGGGGCCTGGTGGAATCCCAGCAAGGCAGCATTGCCCGGCTGGCCAGCGAGATCGACCAGTCGGTGCTGGTGATCAACCAGCTGGCCAGCGATAGCCAATCCATCAGCCGGGTGCTGGAAGTGATCAAGAGCATCGCCGAGCAGACCAACCTCCTGGCCCTCAACGCGGCGATCGAGGCGGCCCGGGCCGGTGAGCAGGGGCGCGGGTTCGCCGTGGTGGCCGATGAAGTGCGCACCCTGGCCAAGCGCACCCAGCAGTCCACCGAGGAAATCGAAGACATGATCGGCAAGCTGCACGGCGGGGTCAGTGCGGCGGTCAAGGCCATGGGCAGCAGCCATGCCATGGCCAATGGCACGGTCGATCAGTCGGAGAAGGTCCAGCTGGCCCTGGAAAACATCCTCGGCGCGGTGGGCATGATCGTCGACCAGAACCAGCAGATCGCCGCGGCGGTGGAACAACAGACGGCGGTGGCCCACGACATCGACCAGAACATCGTCGAGATCAACCGCGCTGGTGAACGTACCGCCGAAGGCGCGCACCAGACCGAGGATGCCAGCCGCCAGCTCGCGGCCCAGGTGGTCCAGCTCAAGCAATTGATCGGTGCGTTCCGGGTCTGAGCTCGCCCTGTAGTGCAGCCCGGCCAGGCCGGGCTGCCACAAGCTGTAGTAATTAATCGCTTTGTCTGGGGTGTTTTTCCTGTTTTCCTGCGCGTTTTTTCCGGGCGCCGCCTGCGCCCGGCCAGTCAGCCATGGCGTGTCCATGGCCCTGAGGAAATACGCCGATGACCGTTTCTTCCGGAGTCCTGGGACGCTGCGCCCACTGCCAGGCTCTGCTCGATCTCGAACCCTGGCAACTCAACGCCATGGCCATGCAGGAGCCCTTCGCCTGCAAGCACTGCCACAAGCCGCTGAAGCTCGACTGTCCGGAGCAGATCAAGCGCCTCAAGACCCTGGGCTCGTTCGCCACCCTGCGGGCGCTGTTGATCGTGCTCTGTGCCACGGTGCTGCTGGTGAGCCTGGCGTTGCAGTGGATCGGGCTGCTGGAGCGGAGCCTGCAACTGGGCATCTCGGCACTGGTGCTGGTGGGGTACCTGCTGGTGATGACGGTTGCCCGGCGCCGACAGCGCCGCCCCCTGCTGCTACAGGCCGGCTGAGGACCAGCCGAACACTGCGCAGGCGTTACGGGTGCTGGCGCTGGCCAGGTGCTTGGCGTCGACGCCGATGATTTCGGCCAGGGCCGCGCAGATCTCCGGCAGGTGCTGGGGGCTGTTGCGCTGGTTGGGGTACATCGCCGGGGCCATGTCCGGCGCGTCGGTCTCCAGCACCAGGGCTTCCAGCGGCAACTCGGCGAGCACCTTGCGCAGGCGCAGGGCCTGGGGCCAGGTCGCGGCGCCGCCCAGGCCCAGCTTGAAACCCAGCTTGAGGTATTCCCGGGCCTCCTCGCGGCTGCCGGCGAAGGCGTGGATGATCCCGCCGCGCTGGAGCTTGAAGCGCTTCAGGGTGGCGATCACCGCCGCGTGGCTGCGCCGCACATGCAGCAGCGCCGGTAGCTGGAAGTCCACCGCCAGCTGCAGTTGGGCCTCGAACAGCGCCTGCTGGCGCTCGCGGTCCAAGTGCTGGAGAAAGTAGTCCAGGCCGATTTCGCCCACCGCGCACAGTTGCGGATGCCCGGCCAGGCGCGCCAGCCAATCGCCCAGGTGCTGCAGGTCGGCGGGCTGGTGATCGTCCAGGTACACCGGGTGCAGGCCGAAGGCCGCATAGAGCTGCGGGTCGCCTTGCACCAGGTCCCAGACCCGCTGCCAGTTGCCCTGGTAGACCCCCAGCACCACCATCCGGCCGACGCCCCGGGCGCGGCTGTCGGCCAGCAGCGCCGTACGATCGGCGTCGAAATCCGGAAAATCCAGGTGGGTGTGGCTGTCGATCAGCTCCACGGTTCAGCCCTGCTGGATACGCTGCTTGAAGGTCCGGGCGATGGCCTGTACGCCGGGCTGGTACTGGCCTTCTTCGATAGCCGCCAGGGCCAGTTGCAGGGCGGTGTCGGCGATCAGCTGATGTTGCTGGGCCATGGCGTTGACCGGCAGCGGCAGGAAGTCCAGCAGTTGGGTGTCGCCGAAGGTGCCCAGGCGCAGTGGCCGGGACTTGAGCGGGAAGTCGTGCAGGGCATCGAACACCCCTTGCAGCAGCACATAGGAGGTGGTCACCAGGGCATCGGGCAGGTGGCCCAGGCGCTGCAGCAACTCTTCCATCAACTGCCGGCCGCAATCGCGGCTGAAGGCCTCTCCGTGCTCGATCACTACGTCGCCGCCGAAACCCTCCAGGGCCTGGCGGAAACCCGCGGCCCGTTCCTGGCTGATGCTCAGCTCCGGGCGGGCGCCGAGCAGCACGATCTGCCGGGGCTCGGGTTGCAGCAGGCTCTGTGTCAGGTGCAGGCTGGCTTGCAGGTCGTCGCTGATCACCGAGCAGAACTGCCCGGCCGGCATCACCCGGTCGATGGCGATGATCGGCAGCCCCTGGGCCTGCAATCGCTGGTAGCTGTCGTCTTCCGGCGGCAGGCAGCTGGCGACGATCAGGGCATCGCAGCGGCGCGCGCGAAACAGTTGCAGCAGTTGCCGTTCGCTGTCCGGCGCATCGTCGGAGCTGGCGATCAGCAACTGGTAGCCCCGGGCCCGCGCCCCTTGCTCGAGCAACTTGGCGATCCGTGCGTAGCTGGGGTTCTCCAGGTCCGGGAGAATGAAGCCCAGGGTCCGGGTATGGCGGCTGCGCAGGCCGGCCGCCTGGGGATTGGGAGTGAAGCCGTGTTCTTCGACCACCGCTCGCACCCGCTCCACGGTGGCGTTGCTGATCCGTTGCTGTTCGGCCTTGCCGTTGATGACGTAACTGGCGGTGGTGACGGACACACCGGCCAGTCGAGCGATATCACTGAGTTTCAACCCGGGATTTCCTTATTTTTGGTGCTTGCCCCGACATTTTCGCCAATCCTACCTGATCTGGGCACGCGACCAATGTCGGAAGCGGCAGGCGACCAGCAGGACTTCAAGAGGCGAAGATTATCGAGTAACTTGCCGATCCTGCTAGATTAAACGTTTCAGCAGGCGTATTTTCTGGGCCAAAGCGTAAACGTAGAAGCGCCTCCGCCGGCTGGCCAGTCCCATTTTTGGCCATGACAGCGCCTACGCTGCTGACTTAAAACAATACCTAGCGCTGCCCCGCGCTAAATAGGAGAACCCATGCTCGAACTCACCGTAGAGCAGATATCCATAGGTCAGACGGCTGTGGATAAGTCCGCGGCATTACGCTTGCTGGCCGACAAACTGGTGGCCGATGGCCTGGTGGCCGCGGGTTACCTGAGCGGCCTCGAACAGCGCGAGGCCCAGGGCTCGACCTTCCTTGGCCAAGGCATCGCCATCCCCCACGGCACCCCTGAAACTCGCGACCAGGTCTTCGCCACCGGCGTGCGCCTGCTGCAGTTTCCCGAAGGCGTGGACTGGGGCGACGGGCAGATCGTCTACCTGGCCATCGGCATCGCCGCCAAGTCCGACGAGCACCTGCGCCTCCTGCAACTGTTGACCCGCGCCCTGGGCGAGACCGACCTGGGCCAGGCCCTGCGTCGCGCCAGCTCGCCGCAGGCGTTGCTCAAGCTGTTGCAGGGCGCGCCCCAGGAACTGGCGCTGGATGCGCAGATGATCGGCCTCGGGGTGGCGGCCGAAGATTTCGAAGAGCTGGTGTGGCGCGGCGCACGCCTGCTGCGCCAGGCCGAGTGCGTGAGCAATGGCTTCGCCGCCGTGCTGCAGCAGGTCGAGGCGCTGCCCCTGGGGGATGGCCTGTGGTGGCTGCACAGTGAGCAAACCGTGCTGCGTCCGGGCTTGGCCTTCGTCACCCCGGATAAACCCATCCGTTACCTGGGCCAGCCGCTGAGTGGCCTCTTCTGCCTGGCCAGCCTCGGTGAAGCCCACCAGGCCCTGCTCGAACGCTTGTGCGCCCTGTTGATCGACGGTCGTGGCCAGGAGTTGTGGCGTGCCACCAGCACCCGCGCGGTGCTCGAAGTACTGGGCGGCGAGTTGCCGGCGGACTGGCCCAGCGCCCGGATCGCCCTGGCCAACGCCCATGGCCTGCACGCGCGCCCGGCCAAGGAGCTGGCGCAACTGGCCAAGGGGTTTGACGGCGAGATCCGCATTCGTCTCGCCGACGGCAACGAACCGGCGGTCTCGCTCAAGAGCTTGAGCAAGTTGCTCAGCCTCGGCGTCCGCCGTGGCCAGGTGCTGGAACTGATCGCCGAGCCGAGCATCGCCACCGAGGCCTTGCCGGTGTTGCTGGCGGCCATCGAGCAAGGGCTGGGCGAAGAGGTTGAGCCCTTGCCGACCGTCGCGGCGCCCGTGGACGTGCCGCAAGAACTCGCCGCCCGGGTCAGTGCCCCAGCACCCGGCAGCCTGGTCCAGGCCGTACCGGCGGCCCCCGGGATCGCCATCGGCCCGGCCCATGTGCAGGTCCAGCAGGCCATCGACTATCCGCTGCGTGGTGAGTCCCCCGCCATCGAGCGCCAGCGCCTGCAGCAGGCCCTGGGCGAGGTGCGCGAGGACATCCAGGGCCTGATCCAGCGCAGCCAGGCCAAGGCCATCCGCGAAATTTTCATCACCCACCTGGAAATGCTCGACGATCCCGAGCTGGTGGACGAGGTGCAGGCCCGCCTCAAGCAGGGTGAAAGCGCCGAGGCCGCGTGGATGAGCGTGATCGAAAGCGCCGCCCGGCAACAGGAGTCCTTGCAGGATGCGCTGCTGGCCGAACGCGCCGCCGACCTGCGCGACATCGGCCGCCGGGTGCTGGCCCAGCTGTGTGGTGTGCTGGCGCCGGTGGAGCCGGAGCAACCCTACATCCTGGTGATGGATGAGGTCGGCCCCTCGGATGTAGCCCGCCTGGACCCAGCCCGGGTGGCCGGGATTCTCACCGCCCGTGGCGGCGCCACGGCCCACAGCGCCATCGTCGCTCGGGCCCTGGGCATCCCGGCGCTGGTGGGGGCCGGCGCCGGGGTACTGCTGATGGCCTCCGGCACCGCCTTGCTGCTGGATGGCCAGCGTGGTCGGCTGCATGTCGCCCCGGATCCGGCGACCCTGCAGCGGGCGGTCGAGGAACGCGACAACCGCGAACAGCGGCTCCAGGCCGCCGCCGAACAGCGCCATCTGCCGGCCCAGACCCGCGACGGTCACGCGGTGGAAGTGTTCGCCAACGTCGGGGAAAGCGCCGGCGTCGCCGCAGTGGTGGAGCAGGGCGCCGAAGGCATCGGCCTGCTGCGCACCGAACTGATCTTCATGGCCCATCCCCAGGCCCCGGACGAAGCCACCCAGGAAGCCGAATACCGCCGCGTGCTCGATGGCCTGGGCGGGCGGCCGCTGGTGGTGCGCACCCTCGATGTGGGCGGCGACAAACCGCTGCCCTACTGGCCGATCGCCCAGGAGGAAAACCCCTTCCTAGGCGTGCGCGGCATCCGCCTGACCCTGCAACGTCCGCAGATCATGGAAGCGCAGTTGCGGGCGCTGCTGCGCTCGGCGGACAACCGCCCGCTGCGGATCATGTTCCCCATGGTCGGCAGCGTCGAGGAATGGCGCCAGGCCCGGGACATGACCGCGCGCCTGCGCCAGGAAATCCCCGTGGCCGATCTGCAACTGGGGATCATGGTCGAGGTGCCCTCGGCGGCCCTGCTGGCCCCGGTACTGGCCAAGGAAGTGGACTTCTTCAGCGTCGGCACCAACGACCTCACCCAGTACACCCTGGCCATCGATCGCGGCCATCCGACCCTTTCGGCCCAGGCCGATGGCCTGCACCCGGCGGTGCTGCAACTGATCGACATCACCGTGCGCGCCGCCCATGCCCACGGCAAGTGGGTCGGCGTCTGCGGCGAGCTGGCGGCCGACCCGCTGGCGGTGCCGGTGCTGGTGGGCCTGGGCGTGGATGAACTGAGCGTCTCCGGACGCAGCATCGCCGAGGTCAAGGCGCGCATTCGCGAACTCAGCCTGGCCCAGGCCCGAACCCTTGCTCAACAGGCCCTGGCCGTCGGCAGCGCCAACGATGTGCGCGCCTTAGTGGAGGCCATGTAATGGCGAAGATTCTCACCCTGACCCTCAACCCGGCGCTGGACCTGACCGTGCCCCTGGCGCGCCTGGAAGTGGGGCAGGTCAATCGTAGCGAGGCCCTGCACGTGCATGCCGCCGGCAAGGGGGTGAACGTGGCCCAGGTCCTGGCCGACCTGGGCCATCGCCTGACCGTCAGCGGCTTTCTCGGTGCTGGCAATCCCCAGGCTTTCGATGAGTTGTTCGCCCGCCGTGGGTTCGTCGATGCCTTCGTTCGCGTGCCGGGGGAAACCCGCAGCAACATCAAACTGGCCGAGGCCGATGGACGGGTTACCGACGTCAACGGCCCGGGCCCGCGGGTCGACGCCGTCGCCCAGCAAGCGCTGCTGGCGCGCCTGGAGCAGATCGCCCCCGGGCATGACGCGGTGGTGGTCGCCGGCAGCCTGCCCCAGGGCGTGAGCCCGCAATGGTTCCAGGCCCTGTTGCTGCGCCTGAAGGCCATGGGCCTGAAGCTGGCCCTGGACACCAGCGGCGTTGCCTTGCGTGCCGGGCTGGCGGCCGGGCCCTGGCTGGTCAAGCCCAATGGCGAGGAACTGGCCGATGCCCTGGGCCGGCCGGTGGCCACGCCGGACGACCAAGCCGCCGCTGCGCGCCAGTTGCAGGCCCAGGGTGTCGAGCATGTGGTGGTCTCCCACGGCGCCGAGGGCGTCCACTGGTTCGCCGCTGGCCAAGCCTTGCAGGCGCTGCCGCCCAAGGTCGCGGTGGTCAGTACCGTGGGCGCCGGCGACTCGTTGCTGGCCGGGGTGCTGCACGGCCTGCTCGCCGGCCAGGACGCCCCCCAGGCCCTGCGCACGGCCACGGCCATCGCCGCCATGGCGGTGACCCAGATCGGTTTCGGCATCGGCGACCGGGCACAACTGGCCCGGCTGGAACAGGGGGTGCGCGTGCAGCCCCTGGCAGAACAATAAGAGAGGTGCCCATGAAGTTAGCCATCGTTACCGCCTGCCCCAACGGCATGGTCACCAGCGTGCTCTGCGCACGCCTGCTGGACGCCGCGGCCCAGCGCCAGGGCTGGAGCACCAGCGTCGAGGTCCACGACCCGGCCCGTCCCGAGCGCCAGCTGTCGGCCGCGACCCTGGCGGCGGCCGAGTGGGTGCTGGTGGTCAGCAGCGGGCCTGTGGATCTGTCGCGTTTCGTCGGTAAGCGGGTCTATCGCAGCAGCCCGTCCCAGGCCCTGCAGGATGTGGATGCCTTGCTGCGCCGGGGTGCCGAGGACGCCCAGGTGCTGATGGCCGCGCAAGAGCCGGGCGAGCCCGCGCCCAGCATCGAACAATCAATGCCACGGGTGGTGGCGATCACCGCTTGCCCCACCGGGGTGGCCCACACCTTCATGGCCGCCGAGGCCTTGCAGCAGGCGGCCAAGCGCCTGGGTTACCAGCTGCAAGTGGAAACCCAGGGCTCGGTGGGCGCGCGCAATCCGTTGAGCGCCGAGGCCATCGCCGAAGCCGATGTGGTGCTGCTGGCGGCGGACATCGAAGTGGCCACCGAACGCTTTGCCGGCAAGCGCATCTATCGCTGCGGCACCGGGGTGGCGCTGAAGCAGGCCGAGGCGACCCTGGACAAGGCGCTGGCCGAGGGCCGGCCGGAGTCCGTGGCCAGTGGCGCCCAGGCGCCGGCCAAGCAGGACAAGGCCGGGGTCTACAAGCACCTGCTGACTGGGGTTTCGTTCATGCTGCCGATGGTGGTGGCGGGCGGCTTGATGATCGCCCTGTCGTTCGTCTTCGGCATCACGGCCTACAAGGAGGAGGGCACCCTGGCTGCGGCCTTGATGCAGATCGGTGGTGATACCGCGTTCAAGCTGATGGTGCCGTTGCTGGCTGGCTACATCGCCTACTCCATCGCCGACCGGCCGGGGCTGGCCCCGGGGATGATCGGTGGCCTGCTGGCCAGCACCCTGGGCGCGGGGTTCATCGGCGGTATCGTCGCCGGGTTCCTGGCCGGGTACGCGGCCAAGCTGATTAACCGCTACCTGCAATTGCCCCAGGGCCTGGAGGCCCTGAAGCCGATCCTGATCATCCCGTTGCTGGCCAGCCTGTTCACCGGCCTGGTGATGATCTACGTGGTGGGCAAGCCGGTGGCGGGCATGCTCGGGGCCCTGACGCATTTCCTCGACAGCATGGGCACCACCAACGCGATCCTGCTGGGGGTGTTGCTGGGGGCGATGATGTGCGTGGACCTGGGCGGGCCGATCAACAAGGCGGCCTATGCGTTTTCGGTGGGGCTGCTGGCGTCCCAGAGTTATGCGCCGATGGCTGCGGCCATGGCGGCGGGGATGGTGCCGCCCATTGGCCTGGGCATTGCGACCTTCATCGCTCGGCGCAAGTTCGCCCAGACCGAGCGGGAGGCGGGCAAGGCGGCGCTGGTGCTGGGGTTGTGCTTTATCTCCGAGGGGGCGATTCCGTTCGCGGCCAAGGACCCGTTGCGGGTGATCCCGGCTAGCATTGCCGGTGGGGCGTTGACCGGGGCCTTGTCGATGTATTTTGGCTGCAAGTTGATGGCGCCCCATGGGGGGTTGTTCGTGATGTTGATTCCGAATGCGATCAATCATGGGGTGTTGTATTTGCTGGCGATCGTGGCGGGGAGTTTGTTGACGGCGGGGGTGTATGCGGTGGTGAGGCGGGGGGATATGGGGGTGGAGCCTGAGCCTGGGCAGGTGGGCGGGGCGGCCTGATAGCCGGCCCGGGCTTTTGTTTTGTGTACATATCCGTTGTTGGTGGGGTGGCTTGCTTATGGTTCCGCCCTTACGGCGGGTCACTTTTTTCAAACGCCAAAAAAGTAACCAAAAACGCTTGCCCCCACGTCCGGCCGCTCGCTGCGCTCGGGTTCCCTCGTTCCGGTACTTCTCAGGGGGCATCGCTTCCAGCGATGTCCTCGACTGCGTCGAGGGGCGCTGCGCGCCATTCCCCTGATAAGCACCTGCACTCGGCCTTCCCAGGGGGCGGGTGAGTCAAGATCACCAGCCCCACGGCGCGCCCTACCGGGCGGCGCATCGCGGGGTGTGGTGTGCGTGTTTGGCCCCGCTTTGTGTAGCCGCTGCCGGAGGCTGCGTACGGGCACACAGCGGCCGCCCGGTTCTTGAATCCGCTGAAGGCCTTGCGGTCCTTGTCGCAGCCTCGCCCCGGCTCGACAGCGGCTACAGACTCGCTTTGTGTAGCCGCTGCCGCAGGCTGCGCACGGGCGCGCAGCGGCCGCTGGATCTTGAATCCACCGAATACTTTTTGGCCTTTTCGCTGCCTTCGACAGGCTCAAAACCTATCCAAATCTCTTTCTTTTGTAAGGGGTTTCCGAGAGACTCCGGTGCGCTTGTGCCTGAAGAATCCGCTGGCTAGTCTCCGGTCGTCACTGATCATCAGTGACCGGGTTTAGCAGCCCGACCAAACTCAGGCACGCCAAGCTCCATCTCCATCCGACCAGCATGCGAATGCTGGTCAATGCGTTATGGCAGCTGTACGCGGGGCACCTTCGGGTGCGCTGGGCTTGCCTGACTGCCTGGTCTGCTAACCCGCGTCCAGCTGCCACCCTCCGTTTAGCAGCGATGGGTGAAAGCTCCATAGTCAGGAGTGCCACCATGAAAAAGCTCGTCCCCGATCCACCCATTTTCTCTTCTGTTTCACGTCGCAACCCGGAGCATGACCGGGCCAACGAGGTGATTCTCCATGCGCTGGTGAACACCCGTACCGGCTCGCTGATCCGGACGCTGAAACCCACGGTCGCCGCAGCGGTGGGGCGCGATTTATTGTTCAACGTCCGCTCCGGTATCAGTGCCGAGGAGGCGCTGGTCCATGTGTCCATGCTGCTCAAGGCCGCCGAGGAGGTGTCCGATGAGATCACCGAGCAGGCCAGTGGCGTCGAGCGTGGGTTGATCTGGTCCCTGGTGCATTCGGTGGAGATGGCTCGCGGCGTGGTGGATGCCTTGCTCGATGGCCATCGTCTTTCCTCTGACTGAATACGCACCACCTGTGGCGAGGGAGCTTGCTCCCGCTGGGGCGCTTTCTCGCCCCAGTGCCCGGTGTGCAAGGTCACCAGCCGGACGCCTTGGAGAGTCCGGGGTCTGCCGGCCAAGATCTTCAGTCATGGGCCCGTGCGCAGCTGGCCGTGACCTTTGCTTTACCTTGACCTTCCACCTCGCACCTTGACCTGGACACCTGCGGCGCCCACTGGCTACAGCTCAACCAATCTGCCGATAGGAACTGCACCGCCACCCGTTTATAACGGAGCGAGGATCACTCATGTCGAAGGACGAATCGACACCTTCTCCGAGGTGGCCGACGTCCATTTTGACGATTGCATTATGACCTTCCCCGTCGGTACAGGATTTGCTCCTGACTATGTGATGTTCAATAGCCCTTACGGGGAAGTCAGCGTTAAGGGCTAATACAGCATAATTACGATACGGATAAAATCGACGGCCCTATTCTTGATTTTGATTGGCGTACGGCGATCGTTGATCAGGCAGGCGTGGATAAGTTGAAACTGCATACTAGGCGGTTTGGTGAGTCGCCCGATAATAAAGTAATGATCGATCGTCTGGAGATGATTCTGAAGGGTGAGCTACAGGTCACCGATATTGATAAACGCTTTTATACCCATGAGATTAGGGAGCTAGAGCGTTATAGGAGTCTTGGAGTCAAGGATGGTATGTTGCCGGAAAATATAGCCGAAATTTGGAATAATGCTCACACCGCAACTCTAGAAGATTATAAGGTCAATGAGAAAACGCAGCCTTTATATACGGCTGAGGCTAAAGAAGCGTATCGTAAGGCAGAGGAGGGTAAATGATGTTAGACCTTGAAGGCATTTACAAAAATGAAAGCGTGGAAGATGTTCTTTTGCATTTTGCTCCGCGAACGCCCTATCCAGGCATCGACAGAATGTACGTTGAATATAATTTTGACGTTATTGCAAATGGAGAGCTCTTGCGGACATATCAACGATTACTTAAAGAGGGAAAGTTGGTGGAAAATAAAAAGCCCCTCCCAGAAAAAGGCCCAAACTGGAAAGAGCCGGTCTTTGTTACAGAGAAAAGATACGGTCTTGAATAACTTGTGATGCAACTTGCAGAAAGCCCAGCCCAAACTGGGCTTTTCTGCCCCTGCTAGCCAGGACTTCATATCACTCTCCAGCAGAAGAAGCTTTTCTCCTCGTCCAATCTCTCTCTGTGACCCTCATCCGGGGCGGATGGGTCAGGATCACAAATCGAAGCACAGTGCTCACGTCCGTTTGTACCGCTTCGTGTAGCCGCTGCCGCAGGCTGCGCACGGGCGCGCAGCGGCCGCCTGGATCGTGAGTCCGGCGAAGATTTTGTGGCCTTTTCATAGCCTTCGACAGGCTCAAAACCTATCCAAATCTCTTTCTTTTGTAAGGGGTTTCCGAGAGACTCCGGTGCGCTTGTGCCTGAAGAGTCTGCTGGCTAGTCTCCGGTCGTCACTGATCATCAGTGACCGGGTTTAGCAGCCCGACCAAACTCAGGCACGCCAAGCTCCATCTCCATCCGACCGGCATGCGAATGCTGGTCAATGCGTTATGGCAGCTGTACGCGGGGCACTTTCGGGTGCGCTGGGCTTGCCTGACTGCCTGGTCTGCTAACCCGCGTCCAGCTGCTACTCTCCGTTTAGCAGCGATGGGTGAAAGCTCCTTAGTCAGGAGTGCCACCATGAAAAAGCTCATCCCCGATCCACCCGTTTTCTCTTCTGTTTCACGTCGCAACCCGGAGCATGACCGGGCCAACGAGGTGATTCTCCATGCTCTGGTCAACACCCGTACCGGTTCGCTGATCCGGACGCTTAAACCCACGGTCGCCGCGCCGGTGGGTCGCGATTCATTGTTCGACGTTCGCTCCGGCATCAGCGCCGAGGAGGCCCTGGTCCATGTGTCCATGCTGCTCAAGGCCGCCGAGGAGGTGTCCGATGAGATCACCGAGCAGGCCAGCGGCGTCGAGCGTGGGTTGATCTGGTCCCTGGTGCATTCGGTGGAGATGGCTCGCGGCGTGGTGGATGCGTTGCTCGATGGCCATCGTCTTTCCTCTGACTGAATACGCATCACCTATGGCGAGGGAGCTTGCTCCCGCTGGGGCGCTTTCTCGCCCCAGTGCCCGTGTTCAACTTCATCAATGGGATGCTTTGGCGCACCCGTAATCTGCGGGCCAAGATCCTCGAGCATGGGGCCGTGGGCAGCTGGCCGTGACCTTTGCTTTACCTTGATGTTCCACCTCGCACCTTGACCTGGACACCTGCGGCGCTCACTGGCTACAGCTCAACCAATCTGCCGATAGGACCTGCACCGCCACCCGTTTACAACGGAGCGAGGATCACTCATGTCGCAGGACGAATCGACACCTTCTCCGAGGTGGCTTACGTCCATTTTGACGATTGCATTATGACCTTCCCCGTCGGTACAGGATTTGCTCCTGACTATGTGATATTCAATAGCCCTTACGGGGGAAGTCAGCGCTAAGGGCTAATACAGCATAATTACGATACGGATAAAACCGACGGCCCTATTCTTGATCTTGACTGGCGTACAGCGACTGTTGATCAGGCAGGCGTGGACAAGGTGAAACTGCATACCAGTCGATTTGGGGAGTCGCCCGAAAACAAAGTAATGATCGAGCGTTTGGAAATGATTCTGAAGGGCGAGCTACAGATCACCGATATTGACAAACGCTTTTACACCCATGAAATTAGAGAACTAGAGCGATACAGAAACCTTGGAGTTAAGGATGGTATGTTGCCGGAAAACATAACCGAAGTTTGGAGTAGTACCCATACTGCAACTTTAGAGGACTACAAAGTTAATGAGGGAACTCAGACTTTATATACTCCAGAGGCCGAAGAAGCATATTTCAAGTAAAAGGAGAAACAGCTATGATCGATCTGGAAAACATTTTCAAAAAGGAAAGCGTGGAAGATGTTATTTTGCATTTTGCTCCGCGCATTCCCTATCCAAGAATAGACAGAATTTACGTTAAGTATAATTTCGAGGTTATTGCAAGTGGAGAGCTATTGCGGACATATCAACGATTACTTAAAGAGGGAAAGTTGCTGGAAAATAAAAAGCCCCTCCCAGAAAAGGGCCCAAACTGGAAAGAGCCGGTCTTTGTTACAGAGAAAAGATACGGTCTTGAATAACTTGTGATGCAACTTGCAGAAAACCCAGCCCAAACTGGGCTTTTTTACCCCTGCTAGCCAGGACTTCATATCACTCTCCGGCAGAAGAAGCTTTTCTCCTCGTCCAATCTCTCTCTGTGACCCTCATCCGGGGCGGATGGGTCAGGATCACAAATCGAAGCACAGTGCTCACGTCCGTTTGTACCGCTTCGTGTAGCCGCTGCCGAAGGCTGCGCACGGGCGCGTAGCGGCCGCTTGGATCGTGAGTCCGCCGAAGATTTTGTGGCCTTTCTTAGCCTTCGACAGGCTCAAAACCCATCCAAGTCTCTTTCTTTTGTAAGGGGTTTCCGAGAGACTTCCTGGCGCTTGCGGGTGAGCACTCTGCTCACTAGTCTCGGTTCGTCACTGACCCTCAGTGATCGGGTTTAGCAGCCCGATACCAAGACTCGTAAAGCATCGTCGTCAGCCCGGTTGGTTATCTACCTGCTGGGTTTTGTTATGGCGGCTGTGCGTGGGGCACCCTCGGGTGCGCCGGGTTCCTTGGACCGGTCTGCTAACCCGCGTACAGCTGCCACCCTCACGTTTAGCAGCGTCGGGTGATAGCTCAACTCCAAGGAGCTACACCATGAAAAAGCTCGTCCCCGATCCCCCCGTTTTCTCTTCTGTTTCACGTCGCAACCCGGAGCATGACCGGGCCAACGAGGTGATTTTCCATGCGCTGGTGAACACCCGTACCGGCTCGCTGATCCGGACTCTGAAACCCACGGTCGCCGCAGCGGTGGGGCGCGATTCATTGTTCGACGTCCGCTCCGGCATCAGTGCCGAGGAGGCGCTGGTCCATGTGTCCATGCTGCTCAAGGCTGCCGAGGAGGTGTCCGATGAGATCACCGAGCAGGCCAGCGGCGTCGAGCGTGGGTTGATCTGGTCCCTGGTGCATTCGGTGGAGATGGCTCGCGGCGTGGTGGATGCGTTGCTCGATGGCCATCGTCTTTCCTCTGACTGAATACGCATCACCTGTGGCGAGGGGGCTTGCACCCGCTGGGGCGCTTTCTCGCCCCAGTACCCGGTGTTCGACTTCATCAGCGGGACGCCTTGGAGAGCCCGGAATCTGCTGGCCAGGATCTTCAGTCATGGGCCCGTGCGCAGCTGGCCATAACCTTTGCTTTACCTTGGCCTTGTGCCCGCAAACCCTGGCGCCAGCAGGGGCTGCTTGCTGTTTGCCGGGGTTTGGGGCGTGCCTTCATGCCCTCTATTTGAACTTCCAATACGCCATGGACGAACAATCGGACATTGCTTATAACCGCTAGCGCTCAATGGATGATGCAGCAGGCGGTTGTATTTCATGGAAGACATCAACTCCGCGACTCTAGAAACAACGCTTCATTGCAAACGCGCTCGAACTCCAGGCTTGTCGCGTCGTGCCGCGAACAAGGGCTGGCACACCGCCCAAGACATCTCGCTGCTGGCGCAGTTGGCGGCGCTGCTGCATGACTTGGGCAAGGCCAGCCGGGCCTTCCAGCAGAAGCTGCGGCGCTGCAGCCTGGAACACAACCTGTATCGCCATGAGTGGGTATCGCTGCGGCTGTTCCTGGCTTTTGTCGGGACGGATGATGACCCTGCCTGGCTCCGGCGCTTGGCCTCGCCCAGTGCCGAGGATGATCATGCTTGGCTGTCTGCCGGGCGTTTTCAGCGGGATGGGCTCGATGCCACGACGCCGCCATTCAAGCAGCTCGCGCCCTTGGCGGCTGCCGTGGCTTGGCTGGTGGTCAGCCATCATCGCTTGCCGACGCTGCCCAGCTGGAACGAGGCCGGTGATGGCGAGCAGTCGTGGCTGGGCAAGAAGTCCGCCCGCTTCAATCCCGCGATGCTGGACAACCTGATCGAGGGCATCACCCACGAGTGGAACGAGTGCAGTCGTTCGGCGCCGCTCAACGAGGTCGAGGCATTCTGGCAGTTCGAGCATGGCCTGCCGGTGGTCTATCCCCAGTGGCGGGCCCAGGCGGCCAAGCTCGCCCAGCGGTTGTTGGTGTTGCAAGCCAAACCCGGTCACGGCAATTGGCTGGACAATCCTTATGTGATGCACCTGGCACGCATGAGCCTGATGCTGGGTGATCATCACTATTCCAGCCTGCCGCCGGAGTCGAGCCAGCGAGTCAGGGGCGATGACCAGGGCCTGGTGTTCGCCAATACCCATAGCGACGGCCAGCTCAAGCAGCCCCTGGATGAACACTTGCTCGGGGTTGCTCGCATGACCCGCAGCATCGTTCATGGCTTGCCCGATTTCGAGCGGCACCTGCCGCGTTTGGCGCGTCATGCAGGCTTGTGCAAACGCAGTGGTTCCGGGCGTTTTGCCTGGCAGGACCAGGCGGTGGATGCGGCGACCGGTTTGCGTAGTCAGTCGCAGCGACAAGGGGCTTTTATCGTCAACATGGCCTCTACCGGATGCGGCAAGACCCTGGCCAACGCACGGATCATGCATGCCCTGGCCGACCCCCTGGCCGGCATGCGTTGTACCTTCGCCCTGGGGCTGCGCAGCCTGACCTTGCAGACCGGCAACAGCTACCGCCAGCTACTGAATCTGGGGGATGACGACCTGGCCATCCGGGTTGGCGGCTGCGCCAGCCGGGCGTTGTTCGAGCATTACCAGGCCCGGGCCGAAGCCAGCGGTTCGGCTTCGGCCCAGGCGCTGATCGAAGAAGACAGCCA
Organism: Pseudomonas sp. CMR5c; assembly: GCF_003850545.1. Classification (NCBI taxonomy): domain Bacteria; kingdom Pseudomonadati; phylum Pseudomonadota; class Gammaproteobacteria; order Pseudomonadales; family Pseudomonadaceae; genus Pseudomonas; species Pseudomonas sp. CMR5c. The sequence goes on from NZ_CP027705.1 coordinate 972,863, forward strand.
TGTGCGCTACGAGGGTTCGCTGGCCGCCCACGGCCTGTTGTCCAAGGTGGTGAACCAGCCCCAGATCACCGCGTTGCTCAATACGCCCATGCTGGTCTGCACCATCGATCACTTGATGCCCGCCACCGAAGCGCAAAGGGCCGGGCGGCAGATTGCGCCGATGTTGCGCCTGCTCAGCAGCGATCTGGTGCTCGATGAACTGGATGATTTCGACCTGGCCGACCTGCCGGCCCTGACGCGCCTGGTGTACTGGGCGGGTTTGCTGGGCACGCGGGTGCTGTTGTCGTCGGCGACCCTGCCTGCGGCCCTGGTGCAGGGGATGTTCCAGGCCTATGGCGCCGGGCGCCGGCACTATCGGCGCAATCGTGGAGAGCTCGACACGCCTGATGAGATCCCTTGCCTGTGGGTCGATGAGTTCACGGCCCAGCCCTTCAGCTGCCACGACGCCGAGACCTTCAGCCAACAGCATCGGACCTTCGTCGACCAGCGGGTGCAGGCGCTCGGGCGTATCGAGCCCAGGCGGCGTGGCGAACTGGTCGCCTTGAGCATTGGCGTGCTGCCAGTGGCGGACATACGCCGGGCGTTTGCCGAGCAGGTGCGAGCCACGATGTTGCAGGCCCATGCCCGGCATGCCGAGGTGTGTCCGCACAGTGGCAAGCGCGTCAGTTTTGGTCTGGTGCGCATGGCCAATATCGAACCGCTGTTCGATGTGGCCCTGGCCCTGTTCGCTCTCGGTGCACCTGCCGGCCAGCGCATTCATCTGTGCGTCTACCACTCGCGGTTCCCGCTGCTGCTGCGCTCGGCCATCGAGGCGCAGTTGGACACCTGCCTGGACCGTCGCCAGCCGGGCGCGGTTTATGACCAACCACAGATCCGCCAGCTGCTCGACCAGTACCCCGAAGAGGAACATCTGTTCGTGGTGCTGGGGTCGCCGGTCACTGAAGTCGGGCGCGACCATGACTACGACTGGGCAGTGGTCGAACCCTCATCGATGCGTTCGCTGATCCAGCTGGCCGGGCGGGTACAGCGCCACCGCCAGCAGCCGTGCCAGCACACCAATATTTTTATCTTCGATAGCAACCTGCGGCATTTCGAACAACCTGGAGCCGCAGCGTTCATCCGCCCGGGTTTCGAGCATGACAGCCGCCAAGCGGATCACCCCATGCGCCTGGCCAGCCATCGCCTCGGGCAGTTGCTGGATCCGGCCGACTACCAGGAGCTCAGCGCTCGCCCGCGCATTCAACCCAGGGCCAACCAGGCGTGGCGTCCACGGCACAACCTGGTGGACCTGGAGCAGGCGCGGCTCAGCGCACAGATGTTGCCCAAGGATCGCAGCCGCGCAGGCCAACCGGCCCCACGCGGGGTCAAGCCTGTGGCTTTCGATCTGGACGCGGCCTGTGCCTGGCAATACCCCAGGGCGGCCCTGACCTGGGCCTTGCCCCAGCAACAGCCTTTTCGTGAAAACACCATCAGGGAGGCAGAGTTGCTGTGGTTGCCCGATGACGATGAAGAACGTTTGGTCCTGCACCGCATTCATGAGCAGCCCGGCGCGGCGGAGCTGTACCTGCCGGCCCAGCGGTTGCTGGAGAACATCGACCTGCAAGGGGTGTCCGCCCCAGGTATCAGCCCCTGGGGCCAGCATGACTTGTTGTCATTGCTGAACGAACAGGCGGCGATCCAAGGCCTGCCGTTGCGGACCTGCGCCGAGCGCTTCACCACGGTCAAGCTGAGCGCCAGTCCCCAGGGTTGGCGCTTTCATCCGGTGCTGGGGTTTGCCGCAAGAGCTTGAACCACTGCCTCTGCTCAGGGGGCATCGGCCTCTTGAAGGCACAATCGCAGGTTGCTAAAACCCTGGATGGCCAAGAGCCATCAAGGATTGTCACGGACTTGTCATCGACAAGCGCTCTACAGGGAAGGGACATGAATCAAGGAACGAACCCGGCAATACGCTCCAGGCTGTTTCGCCACACCATCAACGCGTTCATCCAGGAACGGCGAGACGCAAAACTGAAAGGCGCTGAGGCCAGTGATGCACTTAGCGCCGCAAAATATGAATACGCCACCTGGCTCGCCGACGCGGCCCGTCGAGTAGGGCAGGTCCAGGCCGTCACCCATGTGCTCAAGGCCACCCATCCCGACGCTCGCGGCAGCAGCCTGCATGTCGCTCCGCAAACATTGCCGCGGCACCGGGAAGTCGGCAGCCACATGCTGGGCAGCGATTACGCGCAGGATATCGTCGGCAACGCCGCCGCGCTGGATGTCTACAAGTTCCTCAAGCTGGAGGTGGAGCAACGTCGGCTACTGGACTGGCTGCTGGAGGACGATGCCGACCTGTTGGCCGCCCTGAGCCCGGACCCGGCCCTGGCGCAAAGTTGGGCCGAAGCCTTCAAGGGCCTGGTTCGCCCCCATCAGACCTTGAGTTCCCACGCCATGGCCAAGCAGGTGTTCTGGTGTGTGTCGGGCGAGCCTGGCGACGATGCCGGTTTCGAACTGTTGCAACCGATGTTTCCCAGCAGCCTGGTCCATGCGGTCCATGCCGATATCAACGATGCACGTTTTGGGGAGCGCAACCAGGCGGCGCGCCAGGCCCGGCGCGAGCGTCAAGCCCACGACGGAATCTATCGCGACTATCCACAACTGGTGATACGCAAGCTCGGCGGGACCAAGCCGCAAAACATCAGCCAGCTCAACAGTGAGCGTGGCGGAGTGAATTACTTGCTGGCGTCCTTGCCCCCTAAATGGCGCCAGCAGCATCCGGGCAACCTGCTGCACCTGGAGTCGGTGTTCAGTCGCCTGCGGCGTTTCGAAGACATGGGCGAGCTGATCGAGGCCCTCTGCCTCCTGCTGCAAGCCGATCCGGCGCGCAGCCTGCGCACTCGGGCTCAACGTGAACGTATAGAGCGCGCCCTGGGCCGGGCGTTGGCGGCCTTTGGCCTGAGCTTGCGGGCCTCTTTACCTCCTGGTTGGAGTCGTGACCGGCACTGCCAGCTGCCGCTGTGCGAACAACTCTGGCTCGACCCGCAACGCGCGCAGTTGGCATCGGCTGATGACCACCAGGACGCGGACCAGGCCTTCGCTGCGGCCTTCGCCCAACGCCGTTGGCCGGACGAGATCGCCCAGCGTTTCGGCCACTGGTTGAATGCCATCCTGCTGCAACGGGGCCTGCCGGTGGGTGATACCGAACAGGCGCATTGGGCGCGGCAGGCGGTGGTCGATGCCGAGATCTCATGCGCTACCCGTGAGGTGGTGGAGCAGGAGGTGCGCCATGGCTGAGTGCCCACATTTCGAGCACCTGCTGGTCATCCCTCACCTGCAAGTACAGAACGCCAACAGCCTTTCCAGCCCGCTGACCCATGGCTTTCCGTCGATCACCGCCTTTCTCGGGCTGATGTGGGCCCTGGAACGCAAGACGGTCGATACGGGCCTGGATCTGCAATTCAACGCGGTGGGCGTGGTGGTCCACGATCACGAAGAACAGGTCACCGCTGGTAATTTCGTCAACACCCTGCGCCTGACTCGCAATCCCCTCAATCGCGATGGCAGCACCGCCGCGATTGTCGAGGAAGGGCGGGTCCATCTGCGCATCAGCCTGGTATTCGCGGTCCAGAGCCAGGCCCTTGACGACCAGCGAAGCACCGTCGCCCGCCAAGTGCGGGAGCTCTTGCTGCAGATGCGTATTGCCGGCGGCAGCCTGATTCCCTCCCGTGCCCCCCAGGGCCAGCAACAGCCCTATTCGATCCCCATGACGGGTGATGAAGAGGCACGGGACGTGTTGTTCTACCAGGCCAAGTTGCGCCTGCTGCCGGGTTTCACCCTGGTGGAGCGCCAGGACCTGCTGGAGCAGCGCCATCGCGATCTGCAAGCCAGGCAACCCGGGGCTTCGGTGTTGGACGCCTGGTTGTCGCTGGCGCGGATCAACTGGTCCAGCGTGGCCCCCGCCGCAGACGGGGAGGCTTCAGGGCCGGTGCAGTGGCGCAACGACCGCACCGACCTCGGCTGGCTGGTGCCGATCCCTGTGGGTTATGGCGCGCTCACCGCCTTGCAGGCGCCGGGCACGGTGGCCAGGGCCCGCGACTCGCAAACGGCCTTTCGCTTCGTGGAAAACCTCTATGGCATCGGGCAGTGGATCAGCCCACACCGTTTGCAATCGCCACAACAATTGCTCTGGTACGCCGACTCTCGCAGCGACCAGGGCCTGTACCGCTGCCGCAACGACTACCGCGCGCCATCGCTGGCGCACCTCGACTGACTTCAAAGGAGTTCGAACATGAGCAATGACGCCCTGAAAACCGCTTCGGTCCTGGCCTTCGAGCGCAAGCTCGACCCTTCCGATGCGCTGTTCCATGCCGGCGACTGGCAGTCGCGCAGTCAGTGGGAGCCGGTGGTGGTGCGGGAAAAATCCGTACGCGGAACCATTTCCAACCGACTCAAGGCCAAGGAGCTGGACCCCGCCAAGCTGGATGCCGCCATCGAGCATCCCAATCTGCAAACCGTGGACGTGGCCACCCTGCCGCACGATGCCGACACCCTGCGGGTCAGCTTCACCCTGCGGGTGCTGGCCGGTACTGGCCAGCCTTCGGCCTGCAACGATTTCGCCTACCGGCAGAAACTGCTGGAGACTGTACAGGGGTATGTCCAGGCCAATGGCTTCGGCGAATTGGCCCGCCGTTACGCCCATAACCTGGCTAACGGTCGCTTCCTGTGGCGCAACCGCATTGGCGCCGAGCAGGTCGAGGTGGAGGTCGAGCATCTGGTGGAGGGCCAGGCGGCGACTCAATGGCGCTTCGACAGCCTGAGCCTGTCCTTGCGCCAATTCGACGCTGCCGGTGAGCACGGCGAGGCCTTGCAGTCGTTGGCTGGCTTGATTGCCCGGGGCCTGGCCGGCGAACAGCATGTGTTATTGCGCATCACTGCCTACGCACGCATGGGCGCCGGGCAGGAAGTGTTCCCGTCCCAGGAGCTGATCCTGGACCGTGGGCGCGGTGACAAGAGCAAGACGCTGTACAGCGTGGGCAACATCGCCGGCATCCACTCGCAGAAAGTCGGCAATGCCTTGCGCAGCATCGACACCTGGTACCAGGGCGCCGACAGCAACGGGCCGATCGCCGTGGAGCCCTATGGTTCGGTGACTACCCAGGGCAAGGCCTATCGCCAGCCCCGCGGCAGCCAGGATGATTTCTACACCCTGCTGGACAGTTGGGTGCTCAAGGATCGAGTACCCGCGCTGGACCAGCAGCACTTCGTGATCGCCACCCTGATTCGCGGCGGCGTGTTCGGCGAGGCAGGTTGAGCCATGGACCATTACCTGGATTTGAAACTGCTGCCGGACCCTGAGTTTCCCGAGCCGCAGTTGATGAGCGCCTTGCTCAATAAATTCCATCGGGCTCTGCACGACCTGCGGCGCAACGATATCGGCATCAGCTTTCCCGATACTCGGCGGCCGATCAGGCATCTGGGTTCGCACCTGCGCATCCACGGCAATCGCCAGGCCCTGGGCCATTTGCTGGCCATCGATTGGCTGGCCGGCATGCGTGACCATGTAGAGATCGGCCAGCCCTGCTCGGTGCCGACGCCGGTGCAGCATCGCCATGTCAGCCGGGTACAGGTCGATAGCAGCCCGGCACGCCTGCGTCGCCGCCTGATCAAGCGCCATGGGTTGACCGAGGACCAAGCCCGCCAGCGCCTGCCCGACAGCGCGGCGAAACGTTGCGACCTGCCGTTCGCGGTGATGCGCAGCCATACCAGCCATCAGCTGTTCAACCTGTTCATCCGCCACGGCCCGCTGCTTGAACAACCACAGCCCGGCACGTTCAACGGCTATGGCCTGAGCTCCAGCGCGACAGTGCCCTGGTTCTGACCCTTTTTTTCGGGTGCAGTGGAGCGCTTTGTAAAATCAATGACTTACAAGGCGCTTCAAAAAAAGGGTGTACAGCAACTTTTAACAGCCTTTCTTTTGAAATTCAGGAGGTTATAGAGAAATTGCTCTAGTTCACTGCCGTATAGGCAGCTAAGAAAGCCCCATTCGCACCATCCCCACCGCTGTTATCGTTCACTGCCGTATAGGCAGCTAAGAAATTCATCTAGAGCCTGCTCCCAGGTGATGGCTTGTTCACTGCCGTATAGGCAGCTAAGAAATGAAACAGTCGGCTAGCAGCGCCAGGACATAGGTTCACTGCCGTATAGGCAGCTAAGAAAAATTCCTTCAGGAATTCAAGATTCTCTCCATCGTTCACTGCCGTATAGGCAGCTAAGAAAGTGGGCCCGCGGTTGTTTTAGTTCATTTCCTGGTTCACTGCCGTATAGGCAGCTAAGAAACAGTTCGTGATCGACGCTGCATTGATCATCTGGTTCACTGCCGTATAGGCAGCTAAGAAAAGAGAACGGTATTCGCGCCCTGGGCAAGCTTTGTTCACTGCCGTATAGGCAGCTAAGAAAGTTACACAAACTGCCTCTGAAGGCTGCACTCCGTTCACTGCCGTATAGGCAGCTAAGAAAAGCAGATTCAGCTCGAGTACTCCCACCAGGAAGTTCACTGCCGTATAGGCAGCTAAGAAATGGAGAAATCCGCCGGCGAGCCGGTGACAGAGGTTCACTGCCGTATAGGCAGCTAAGAAAAAACGGCGCCGGTCATGCGGAACACCAGGCGCGTTCACTGCCGTATAGGCAGCTAAGAAAGAAGCGATGTATGCCGAGCTTACGCGCCTGATGTTCACTGCCGTATAGGCAGCTAAGAAAAGCGACACCTTGGCCTTGGCCAGAGGGAAGCGGTTCACTGCCGTATAGGCAGCTAAGAAATCAGAAACGAAAACCCCTGCATTTGCAGGGATGTTCACTGCCGTATAGGCAGCTAAGAAATTGCCGGCAGCACGCAGGGCCAGGATGCCGCGGTTCACTGCCCTATAGGCGGCTAAGAAAATAAAATTTCTACAGGTCCGCAATCCGGTGTAGTTCACTGCCGTATAAGCAGCTAAGAAAAGGAGTACTTGCTGCTTTGGAGGTTTGGCCATGTTCACTGCCGCACAGGCAGCTAAGAAACCAGTCCTTCAGCGTCCATCGGTGCTGTTCATCTCGATTGCCGAACAGGCAGGCAAAACACAATCCATCATCAATCCATCGGCACCCGTTACTGCCGTAGAGGCAGCTTGAGAGACTTGATGCACTAATCGCTGGCTGGCCTGGGACTCCCGGGCCGGGCGCGTCTTTGTCACATCCCCTTCATCGGCGCTGGCTAAGGTGGCCTCTTTTGACCATGTCAGGGAGTCACCATGAGCGAGTTCAACCTCGGCCGTCGACGGATCATGCAAATCGCCGGGGCGGGGATGTTGCTGCCCAGCCTGGCGCCGGCGGTGATCGCCTCGGTCAAGGATCGGCCCAAGCTCACCGATGGCGTGCAGTCCGGGGACTTGCAGGGCGATCGGGCGATCATCTGGAGCCGCAGCGACCGCCCGGCGCGGATGGTGGTGGAGTGGGACACCCGCAGCATGTTCACCAACCCGCGACGCTTGGTCTCGCCACTGGCCGATGCCCGCACCGACTTCACCGCCCGGGTGGACCTGAGCGGGCTGCCGGTCAACCAGGCGATTTTTTATCGGGTGACCTTCGAGGACGCCCGCACCGGGGTGGCCAGCGAACCCTGGTTCGGCCATTTGCGCAGTGCCCCGAGCCAGCGCCGGGATATCCGTTTCGTCTGGAGCGGCGACACCGTCGGCCAGGGTTTCGGCATCAACCCGGACATCGGCGGCATGCGTATCTACGAGGCGATGCGCCTGCGCCTGCCGGACTTTTTTATCCACAGCGGCGACACCATCTACGCCGATGGCCCGGTGCCGGCTCAATTGACCACCGAGGGTGGGCGCATCTGGCGCAATATCACCACCGAGGCCAAGAGCAAGGTGGCCGAGACCCTGGACGAGTATCGCGGCAACTACCGCTACAACCTGCTGGACGAGAACCTGCGCCGGTTCAACGCCGAGGTGCCGCAGATCTGGCAGTGGGACGACCACGAGGTGGTCAACAACTGGTCGCCGAGCAAGCAGCTGGACGAGCGCTACATGGTCAAGGACATCCAGACCCTGGTGGGCCGTGCGCGCCAGGCCTGGCTGGAGTACGCGCCGATGCGGCGGCAGAGCGCCGACGGTGGCGGGCGCATCTATCGCAAGCTCAGCTACGGGCCGCTGCTGGATGTGTTCGTGCTGGACATGCGCAGCTATCGCGGGCCCAACGACGACAACCTCGGCGGCGAGAAGCCGTTCCTCGGCCGTGAACAGCTGGACTGGCTCAAGCGCGAGCTCAAGGATTCCCAGGCGCAGTGGAAGGTGGTGGCGGCGGACATGCCCATCGGCCTGGGCGTGCCCGACGGCGAGGTCAGCCCCGGCGTGGCGCGCTGGGAGGCCATCGCCAACGGCGACCCGGGCCAGGCCCAGGGCCGCGAGCTGGAGATCGCCGAGTTGCTGGCCTACCTGCGCAAGCATCGGGTGCGCAACCATGTGTGGCTGACCGCCGACGTGCATTACTGCGCGGCCCACCACTACCACCCGGACCGGGCGGCGTTCCAGGATTTCGAGCCGTTCTGGGAGTTCGTCGCCGGCCCGTTGAATGCCGGCAGCTTCGGGCCCAACGTGCTGGACAAGACCTTCGGCCCCGAGGTGGTGTTCCAGAAGGCGCCGCCGACCCAGAACGCCTCGCCGTTCGCCGGGTTCCAGTTCTTTGGCGAGGTGCAGATCGATGGCCAGACGACGGAGATGAGCGTGATCCTGCGTGATCTCGATGGCGTGGCGGTGTTCGAGCGCAAGCTGCAACCGGCCTGATGCGCGCCTATGGCCCATGGGGTAGGAGCGCAGCTCGCCCGCGATGAATGCTAACGCGGTGTCCCAGGTACACCGCATCGCGCTTATCGCGGGCGAGCTTCGCTCCTGCGGGTCAGTAGACGTCGCGGCGGTAGCGGCCTTGTTCGATCAGGCGCTCGACCTGTTCGGCGCCCAGCAGCTCGTTGAGCACCTGGTCCACCCCCGAGGCCATGCCTTGCAGGCTGCCGCAGATGTAGAGCGCGGCGCCGTCGTCGAGCCACTGTTGCAAGGTCGCGGCGGCTTCGCGCAGGCGATCCTGGACGTAGATCTTGTGTTCCTGATCGCGGGAGAAGGCCAGGTCCAGGCGGCTCAGGTCGCCCCGGGCCAGCCATTCCTGCAGCTCGTCCTTGCAGTAGAAATCATGCTCGGCATTGCGCTCGCCAAAGAGCAGCCAGTTGCGTTGCTGGCCCTCGGCGATCCGCGCCTTGAGCAGGCTGCGCAGCCCAGCCAGGCCGGTGCCGTTGCCCAGCAAGATCAGTGGGCAGGGCTCGGCCGGCAGGTGGAAACCGCTATTGCGGCGCACCCGCAGGCTGATGCTCGCGCCTACCTGGACATGCTCGGTAAGCCAGCCGGAGCCGATGCCCAGGCTGCCGTCGGCGTGGCGTTCCTGGCGCACCAGCAGTTCCAGGCAGCCGTCGGCGGCGATCGAGGCGATGGAATATTCGCGCTGGGTCAGCGGCACCAGCGCATCCACCAGGGCCTGGGCATGCAGGCCCACCAGGTGGGCGCGGTTCTCCGGTAGCTGGCGGCTGCCCAGGGCCTGCTCCAGGCTCTCTTCCAGGCCGTCGAGCTGCACCGGGCTCTCGCCGGAAAGCCCCAGGCCCTCGAGGAAGTGGTCCACCAGCCACGGGCAGTTGCGCGGCATGACTTCCACCAGGTCGCCGGCCAGCCAGCTGCTGGTGCCGGGCGGTTGCAATTGCAGCAAATAGACCCCGGAGCCGCTGCTCTCGGGGTTCAGCAGGTGGCGCTGGCTCAGGGTCCAGTTGGCGAAAGCCGGGGCCTGCCACAGGTCCACCGGGGCATGCCCGGTGAGCTGGCCCAGTTGTTGTTGCCAGTGGCGCAGGGCGTAGCTGTCGCCATTGTCGACTTCCACCGGGGTGAACAGGCTGCTGGCGCCCTGGCTCGACAGCCAGGTGTGCAGGCGCCGGGCGAAACCGCAGAACTGCGGGTACTGGCGGTCGCCCAGGCCCAGCACTGCGTACTCCAGGCCGTCGAGGGCCAGTTCGCGGCCCAGCAGCTTGCGCTCGAAGCCCCGGGCGCTGTCCGGGGCCTCGCCATCGCCGAAGGTGCTGACCACGAACAACGCCCGCTGGGCACTGCGCAGGTCCTGCTCGTCCAGGCTGGCCAGCGGGCGGACCCGGGCGCCGATGCCGGCGGCCTGCAATTGCCCGGCGGTCTGCCAGGCCAGTTGTTCGGCGAAACCGCTCTGGCTGGCAAAGCCGATCAGCCAGCCGTTGGTATCGTCGGTGGCCTGTTCCAGGCCCTTGCGGGCGTCCCTGATCTGGCGCTTCTTGCGCCGGCGATCCAGGTACAGCAACCAGCCGGTGATGAAGAACAGCGGCATGCACAGCGAGGCCAGGGTCAGCACGATGCGCCCCACCAGGCCGAAGTAGCTGCCCACGTGCAGGGCGTAGACGCTGGTCAGCAATTGCGCCTTGAAGCTCTTGTCGGCGTAGCGCTCGTGCCGGCTGATGACGCCGGTGGCCGGGTCCAGGGTGATCTGGTTCAGGGCGCGCTCGTGGGGCGAGTCCTTGAGCAGGTAGAACACCGTCGCCGGCTGCCCGGCCACGGGCGGCATGCGCACGTTGTAGGCGCTAAGGTCCTTGCCGGCGGCGCTGTAGATGCTGCTCCACATGGCGTTGTAGTCGGCCACCGGGGCCGGGCCCTTGGCCGGCGGGCCGCCACGCCCGCCCCGGGCGCGCTCGCTGTGTGGCGAGTCGGACAGCAAACGGGTCAGGCCCTTGCTGTACCATTCGTACGACCAGTACAGGCCGGTGAGGGCGAACAAGAGGTAGAACAACAAGCACCAGGTGCCGAACACCGCGTGCAGGTCCCAGTTGAAGGCCCGGCCTTTCTTGGCCCAGTCCAGGGTCAGCCAGGCGCGCCAGCTGGCGACCTGGCGCGGCCAGCGCAGGTACAACCCGGACAGGCAGAAGAAGATCAGGATCAGGGTGCAGGCGCCGGTGATCTGCCGGCCGCTGTCGCCCATGGCCAGGAACCGGTGCAGTTGCAGCATGAAGCCGAAGAAGCCCTGGCCCACGGCCTCGCCGGTGAACTGGCCGGTGTAGGGGTCGAAGTAGCGCATCTGCCCACGGCGTTCCCCGGGCGGCGGGGTGTAGAACACCCGCGCGGCATTGCCGCTGTCGGTCTCGACCCAGAGCATGGACACGTCCTTGCCCTCGGCCGCCTGGAGCTTGGCCACCAGCTCGGCCGGCGGCAGGGTGCCGGCGGGCAGCTTGTCGACCTGCAGCACCGAGGGGTTGAGCGCCCGCAGGATCTCGTCCTCGAACGACACCGTGGCCCCGGTGATGCCCATCAAGGCCAGGACCAGCCCGGCGCTGATGCCGAAAAACCAGTGCAGCTGGAACAGGGTTTTCTTCAACACATCGACCGCCTTGTTCGTCCGAAGAGGTGAAACACGGCGCGCATTATGCCGTGTGTGAGCGAGAAGCATTCTTCTTTACATGCAAAAGCCCCAGGCAGCGGGTGCATGGGGCTTGGGCACCTGTGGCCGGGGCCACAGGGTGTCGCGGTGGATCAGAAGTGGAAGTTGGCACTCATCAGGGCGGTACGGCCTGGGGCCTGGTTGGCGAAGTGCGCCGCGTAGGCCTTGTCGTAGTAGGTCTTGTCCGTCAGGTTCTGCACGTTCAGTTGCAGGTCGACGTTCTTGGTCAGCTTGTAGCTGGCCATGGCGTCGTAGCGGGTGTAGGACGGTACGTAGACAGTGTTCGCGGGGTCGCCATACACGTCGTCGACATAGAAGGCGCCGCCACCGACGGTGAACTTCGAGGTGACGTCGTAGGTTGTCCACAGGCTGAAGCTGTTCTTCGGCGTGTTGGGCATCTGGTTGCCTTTGTTCGAACCGGCGCTCACCACGCCGTTACGTCCGTTCAGGCCTGCATCCACCAGTTCGCTTTTCAAGTAGCTGTAACCGGCGAAGACCTGCCACTTGTCGGTGATCTTGCCGCTGGCGCCCAGTTCGATACCGTCGACGCGGGACTCACCAGCGTTCTGATAGGTCAGAGAGTCCACCAGGATGCGGGTGTTCTTTTTCTCGGTACGGAACACCGCGGCGGTCAGCGAGAGGCGGTTGTTGAGTACGTCCCACTTGGTGCCCAACTCGTAGTTGACGGTTTCCTCGGGTTTCAGGTCGCTGGTGGCCAGGCCTGCCGATAATGGGTTGTCGGCGGCGCCATCCAGTACACCACCGGCGGGATTGGCCGAGGTGGCGTAGGAGGCGTAGATGCTGCCGTTATCAGCTGGTTTCCAAACCAGGCCGGCCTGCCAGTTCCAGAACTGGCTATCGCTTTTGAGTTTGGTCCGGCCGCTGGCGGCATTGGTGTTGGCTTCGGTGTCGAAGGTGTCGTAGCGCACACCCAGGTTCAACAGCCATTGCGGATCCAGCTCGATGGTATCGAAGGCATAGGCGGCACGGCTGGTGGCCTTGGTATTGGTGCCGTAGTAGTTGCGCGCGATGGAGCCGGTCCAGTCGTCATTCGGGTTTGGATTGCCCAGGGACGTACAGCTACCACCACTCGCCTTGCCAGGGGTGCAAGTGGGGTTGGAGTTGGGAGAAACGGTGTAGCTGCTGACCCGAGTTTCTTCGCCGGTGAACTCAAGACCGGTGGAGTAGTTGTGTTTGAAGCCCAGTGCATGGAATTCACCAAACAGATCGGTCTGGTTGGTGGTGGTTTCCGTAGTCGATACCCGGCTGTTGGCTCGACGCCAGACGGTGCCGAACTGGTTGACGTTGTGCTGGCTGTCGTCCGGTTGGGTGAGGATGTAATCCTGGCCGGTGTTGCCATGACGCAGGGTGTTTTTCAGCGTCATGTTGTCGTTCAGGTCATGCTCGATGGAGATGGTGCTGATGTCGGCGCGGGTCTTGCGGAAGTCCCGATGCTTGAGGCCATAGAAGTTGTTGCTATCGCCGCCATCGGTAGGCTTGTCATGCACATGCGGTGCCTTTGCACCGTTGGAGCTGTAGCCATAGGGAATGCCCGAGTCCGGCAGGTCGTCGCTTTCCATATGGTAGTAGCTGAGGTTGACCCGAGTAGGGCTGCCCAGGCCGAAGGTCAGGGATGGCGCCACGCCCCAGCGGTCGTAGTTGATGGAATCACGGCCTGCGACGTTCTGCTCGTGGCTCATCAGGTTCAGACGGAACGCTGCGCCTTCGAGGAACTGGCGGTTGACGTCGAGGGTGTAGCGGCGAGTCTGGTCGGAACCGTAGGTGAAGCCGCCGTTGAGGAAGTCTTGCTGCTTGGGCAGCTTGCTCACCAGGTTCAGGCTGCCGCCTGCCGAGCCGCGGCCGCCGAACGAGGAGTTCGGGCCCTTGCTGACTTCCACCGATTCGATATCGAAGATTTCGCGGCTTTGGCCGCCAGTGTCACGCACGCCATCCAGGAAGGTGTCGCTTTGGGCATCGAAACCACGAATGAATGGGCGATCGCCCTGGGGGTTGCCACCTTCGCCAGCACCAAAGGTGATGCCGGGCACGGTGCGCAGCGCATCTTGCAACGAGGTCGCCGCCGTGTCCTTGAGAACTTGCTGGGGAATGACAGTCACCGAACGAGGAGTATCCACCAGCGGCGCGGTGTACTTCTGCGAGGAAGCCTTTTCCACCTGATAGGACGTCGCGTCCTGGGCCTCGCCAGTGATGCTGGTGGCTTCCAGGGCAATCGCTCCCGAGGCTTTCTTGCCGGTGTCCTCGGCGGCCTGGACCATGTGCGCGGCGGAGCCGGCGGTGATGGCGACGCCGATGGCCGATGCCAGCAAACGTGGCGAACTGACAGCGGATAATGGTTGTTGGCGTGTCATGTCTTGTCCCCTCCCCGAGGTTTTGAGGCCGCGGAATATAGGGGATGCGAGCATTCGTTATCAATTGCGAAATATTGCTATTCGCACTGAATTTACATTCTTTACAATTTATCTTTACGGTTTTTGCATTCCCATCCGTCCCGGGCGTTTTACACAGTCAATAAGAATCAATACCATTGCCGCACTTTCGGCTTCCAGGTACCTGGCCATGTTGCTGCACATCCCCGGCGTGTTCACCCGTGATGAAGTAGGGCGCATCCGCCAAGCCCTGGAGCAGGCGGACTGGGCGGACGGCAAGATCACCGCCGGCTACCAGTCGGCCAAGGCCAAGCACAACCTGCAACTGCCCGAGGGCCATCCGCTGGCCCGGGAGATCGGCGAGGCGATGCTCGAGCGGTTATGGCAGAACCCGCTGTTCATGTCCGCCGCCTTGCCGCACAAGGTGTTCCCGCCACTGTTCAACTGCTACACCGCAGGGGGCAGTTTCGACTTCCATATCGACAATGCCGTGCGCCAGCCCAAGGGCAGCGCCGAGCGGGTGCGCACCGACCTGTCCTCGACCCTGTTCTTCAGCGACCCCGAGGACTACGACGGCGGTGAGCTGGAGATCCAGGACACCTACGGCGTGCAGCGGGTCAAGCTGCCGGCCGGCGACCTGGTGCTGTATCCCGGCACCAGCTTGCACAAGGTCAATCCGGTGACCCGCGGTGCCCGCTACGCTTCGTTCTTCTGGACCCAGAGCCTGGTGCGCGAAGACAGCCAGCGGGCGCTGTTGTTCGAGATGGACGGGGCGATCCAGGAGCTGACCCGGGACATGCCCGAACATCCTTCGTTGATCCGCCTGACCGGCACCTATCACAACCTGCTGCGCCGCTGGGTCGAGGTCTAGGCCATGGCTTTTCGACTGCGCCGCGAGGAAAGCCTCGATGGCGGGCAACTGAGCGCCATGCTCGAAGAGAGCCCGGGCCGCGCCGCCCAGGCGATCCTGCTGGCCGCCGGCGAAGGCCTGGTGGACGCCCAGGCGCTGCTGGGGCAGATCCTGCTCGATGGTCGCGGCATCGAGCAGGACCAGGCCCTGGCCCTGCGCTGGTTCGGCATCGCCGCCCAGCGCGGGCACCTGATGGCGCGCAACATGCTCGGCCGTTGTCATGAACACGGCTGGGGCTGCCCGGCGGACCCAGGCGTCGCTGCCGAGCATTACCGCCAGGCCGCGGCTGCCGGCCTGGACTGGGGCCTGTACAACTACGCCAACCTGCTGGCCACCGGCCGTGGCGTGGAGCAGAACCATGCCCAGGCCCTGGCCTGCTACCAACGCGCCGCGCAGTTGGGCCATGCCAAGTCGATGAACCTGCTGGGGCGTTACCTGGAAGAGGGGCTGGTTTGCCCGGCCGATCCCCAGGCGGCCCGGGATTGGTATCGTCGCTCGGCCGAGGGCGGTGACTTTCGCGGGCAGTTCAGCCATGGGGCGATCCTCGCCGATGCCGGGCGAATCGACGAAGCCCTGGACTGGCTGCAGCGGGCCCTGGCTGGCGGCAACCTGAATTTCCTCCGGGTCGCCCGTGATGCGCTGCTAGAGGCCCGGCATCCACAAGTACGCGCCCTGGCCCTGGCCTATCACCAGCGCGCAGCGCAACTGGGGGATGAGCGGGATGCCGCAAGGCTTGCCGAGTTGGCGGCCACGCTCGACCTGTTGCCTTCTGAGGGCCTGGCCGAGGTGGACGCGGACAGAGTCGTCGAGCATCAGGTGGTGCAGGCTTGGGCCGAGGACCTCTCCAAGGACGCAAAGGTGTAAACCTTATTCAGGACGGCACAGCGCTCATAAAAAAGCCCATGACACGTCATGGGCTTTTTCTTACCGCTTGCAGCTCAAGGCTTGCCGCTGCCGTCAGACGTAGTAGGCCTTCAGCGGTGGGAAGCCGTTGAACTCCACGGCGCTGTAGCTGGTGGTGTAGGCGCCGGTGGACAGCCAGTACAGGCGGTCGCCGATGGCCAGGTTCAGCGGCAGGCCGTACTTGTAGTTCTCGTACATGATGTCGGCGCTGTCGCAGGTCGGGCCGGCAATCACCACTTCTTCCACTTCGCCTTTCTTCTCGGTCCAGATCGGGAACTTGATGGACTCGTCCATGGTTTCGATCAGGCCGGAGAACTTGCCCACGTCGGTGTATACCCAGCGCTCCACGGCGGTGCGCGACTTGCGTGCCACCAGGACCACCTCGCTGACCAGGATGCCGGCGTTGGCGATCAGCGAACGGCCCGGCTCGAGGATGATTTCCGGCAGGTCGTCACCGAAGTCTTCCTTGAGGAAACGGATGATTTCCTCGGCGTAGGTTTCCAGGCTGTTGGTGCGGGTGATGTAGTTGGCCGGGAAGCCACCGCCCATGTTGATCAGCTTCAGTTCGATGCCGTCTTCTTCTTTGAGACGCTCGAAGATCACCTTGACCTTGGCGATGGCGGCGTCCCAGACGCTGATGTCGCGCTGCTGGGAGCCGACATGGAACGACACGCCGTAAGGCACCAGGCCCAGGTCGCGGGCCAGGATCAAGAGGTCCATGGCCATGTCGGTCTGGCAGCCGAACTTGCGTGACAGCGGCCAGTCGGCGGTGGTGGAGCCTTCGGTGAGGATGCGCACGTAGACCTTGGAACCCGGGGCGGCCTTGGCGATGTTGCGCAGGTCGGCTTCGGAGTCGGTGGCATACAGGCGCACGCCCTTCTCGTAGAAGTAGCGGATGTCCTTGGACTTCTTGATGGTGTTGCCGTAGCTGATGTTGGCCGGGTTGACGCCGCGACCCAGCACCTTGTCCAGCTCGTAGATCGAGGCGATGTCGAAGCTCGAACCTTTTTCGTGCAGCAGGTCGATGATTTCCACGGCCGGGTTGGCCTTGACCGCGTAGTAGACCTTGGCGAACTCGAACCCGGCGCGCAGGTCGTCATAGGCCTGGGCGATCATCTGGGTATCGATCATCACGAACGGGGTTTCTTTCTGGTCGGCGAACGCCTTCATTTTCTGAAAGGTTTCGCGCGCGAAATAGTCTTCGACGTTAATCGACATGCGTTGGGAGCTCCTGATGGCAAACGTTGGTAATCAATGGGTGCATATGAACGTCCTCCGTATCCCCACTTTGGTTCGCCTACTTCCCAAGGCATGTCGCCGAAAGCAAAAAGGCCATGGGAAATCTGCCCTTGGCCTTGCTGTCTCGTCGTCAGTACTTGAGCCGGATGGATCGTTTCCAGCATGGACGTTCGGCGCGAACTTTAGGCGGTGAGGGGGCTGAGATCAACAAAAAATGTCGCGTTTTTGCACTTGTCTGACGTGCGTTATCAGCATGTCCTTTTGTAGCCGACACAGATGACCGGCAGATGTTCCCGAAGAATTCCCGAGTGTTAAAAATACCTGCACGTTCGCGGCTTTTGCGCGCCAAGTGGTGGTGAACTGCCGAAGTCGCCAACATCGGCGACGTTAGCGGCGAGAGAGTGGCCAGAGGGGGATTTTGCCTGTTGCACCAGGTGCCGGCGGGTAGCTTTTGCCGGGGCGGCTGTTGATATTTCTTTTCGCTGCCCGGGTGGGTAAAAAAACGCTGGCGAGCAAGCGTGCTTGCTCGCCACGGGTTGGCTTTTGATTATTTATTGATCAGGCACTCACGGCCTCGGCCGGGGAGACGATGTTGGTCTTCATCCCACGGGAGCGTCCCGAGCTGAGATAGGCAGCGATGGACTCCTGGGTCACTTCGCCGAGGAACACCCTTTCGGCGTCCAGCACCGGCAGCCACGAGCGGTTGAACTCGTACATGCGCGACAGCAGGATGCGCAGGTGCTCGTCGTAGGCGGCGGTGGCGTTGAACTGGCGCAGGAACTGGCCGCAGGTGCCGCCCTGGCGGTGCAGGTCGCGGCGCCGTACATAACCCAAGGCTTTGTTCTCGGCGCAGGTCACCACCACGTAGCGCCGGTCGTGCTCGTCCATCAGCTCCAGGGCCTCGGCCACCGGGGTGTCCGGGCTCACCGACGGCGCGTTGTCGGCCGCGTCCTCGGCCTTGACCAGCAGCAGGCGCTTGAGGGTGCTGTCCTGGCCGACGAAGTTGCTGACGAAATCGTCCGCCGGATGGGCCAGCAGGGTGTCCGGGTGGTCGATCTGCAGCAGTTTGCCGGCGCGGAAGATGGCGATCTTGTCTCCCAGCTTGATGGCCTCGTCGATGTCGTGGCTGACCATGATCACGGTCTTGTTGAGCGCCCGCTGCATCTCGAAGAACTCGTTCTGGATCATCTCGCGGTTGATCGGGTCCACCGCGCCGAAGGGTTCGTCCATCAGCAGCAGCGGGGCCTCGGCGGCCAGGGCGCGGATCACTCCGATCCGCTGTTGCTGGCCGCCGGACAGCTCGCGCGGGTAGCGATGCAGGTAGTGCTTGGGTTCGAGCTTGATCATGCTCATCAGCTCGCGGGCGCGGTCGTGGCACTTCTGCTTGTCCCAGCCCAGCAGGCGCGGCACCACGGTGATGTTTTCCTCGATGGTCATGTTGGGAAACAGGCCGATCTGCTGGATCACGTAGCCGATGTTGCGGCGCAGGGTCACTTCGTCCAGGCCGGTGGTGTCCTCGCCGTTGATCAGCACCTTGCCCGAGGTGGGCATGATCAGGCGGTTGATCATCTTCAGCGTGGTGCTCTTGCCGCAGCCGGAGGGGCCGAGGAATACGCAGATCTCGCCTTCGTTGACGGTCAGGCTGACCGAGTCGACGGCTTTGACATCCTTGCCGTTGCTGCGAAAGGTCTTGCTCAGGTTCTGTAGTTCGATCATTTCAGGGCTCCTATTGGGCTCAATCCTTTTGGCGTCAGCGAACGTTGCAGCCATTGCAGAAGCAGGTCGGCAAAGATGGCCAGCAGGCTGACCAGCACGGCGCCGACGATCAGCATCGACATGTCGCTGCGGCTGATGGAGGCCAGGATCAGCACCCCCAGGCCGCCGGCGCCGATGGTGGCGGCGATGGTCATGACACCGATGTTCATCACCACCGCGGTGCGTACTCCGGCGAGGATCACCGGCACCGCGATCGGCAGCTCGACCATGCGCAGGCGCTGGCCGAAGGTCATGCCGATGCCCCGGGCGGCCTCGCGGATGCCCGGTTCGACGCCGGTCAGCGCCAGGTAGGTGTTGCGCATGATCGGCAACAGGGAATAAAGGAACACGGCGGTGATCGCCGGCAGCGGCCCCAGGCCCTGGCCGAACTTGGAGTAGAACGGCAGCAACAGGCCGAACAGGGCGATGGAGGGGATGGTCAGCAACACCGTGGCGCTGGCCTGCAATGGCCCGGCGAGGCTGGGGAAGCGGGTCATCAGCACGCCCAGGGGCACGCCAAAGACGATGGCCAGGGTGACGGCGATGCCCACCAGGGTGATGTGCTGCCAGGTCAGGTGCAGGACCTGGGCCCAATCGAGATGGGAAAAGGCGTTCAAGAATTCCATGTCTTCTCCTCTTTAGTTGATCGGGTGCTGGCGCAGGAAATCTGCGGCCACGGCGGAGGGGCTTTCATGGTCGACGTCGACCCGCGCGTTCAGCTGGCGCATGGTTTCGTCGTCGAACAGCGCCGCCAGCGGCTCGAGCTCGGCGGCCAGTTGCGGGTGAGCGTCGAGGTAGGCCTGGCGCACCACGGGAGCGGCGGTGTAGTCCGGGAAGTAGTGCTTGTCGTCTTCCAGCAATTTGAGCTTGAAGGCGCTGAGGCGTCCGTCGGTGGTGTAGACCAGGCCGGCAAACACCTGGCCATTGCGCAGGGCGGTATAGACCAGGCCGGCGTCCATCTGCCGGGTGTTCTTGCGGGTCAGGGCCATGTCATACAGCTTGACCATCCCGGCCATGCCGTCGGAACGGTTGGCGAACTCGGTGTCCAGGGCCACCAGGCGGTTTTCCCGGGTGTTTTCGTCCAGGGCCCGGGTCAGGTCGCTGATGCTGTTGATCCGTGGATGTTCCTTGGCCACGTTTTCCGGCAGCGCCAGGGCATAGGTGTTGCTGAACTTGGACGGCGACAACCAGACCAGGCCTTTTTTCGCGTCGAGTTCTTTCACCCGGGCGTAGGACTGCTGCTTGTCGAGTTTCTCGTCGATGTGGTTGTAGGCCACCAGCGACACCCCGGTGTATTCCCAGATCAGGTCCAGTTGGCCGCTTTCCTGGGCGCTGCGCGCCAGGTTGCTGCCCAGGCCGCCGGTGACCCGGGTGTCGTAGCCCTTGCTGCGCAGGTACTGGGAGGTGATTTCCGCCAACAGGGTCTGCTCGGTGAAGACCCGGGCGCCGATGCGGATCAGCGGTTTTTCCGCGGCGTGGGCCAGTGCGCTGAAAAGCAGGATGCAGCCGAGTATCAGGCTCAATTTCTTCATGTCGGTTCCTTGTCTCTGACGGGCTTAGGACGGGCGCAGGCCACGTTCCAGCCAGAGGCGGCTGGCCAGGGTCACCAGGCCGTCCAGAAGCAGCGCCAGCAGGGCGGTGCAGGCGGCGCCGAGCAGCAGTTGCGGCTGATTGTTCAGGGCGATGCCGGGGAAGATCAGGCTGCCCAGGCTGTTGGCGCCGATCAGGAAGGCCAGGGGCGCGGTGCCGACGTTGATCGCCAGGGCCACCCGCACGCCGCCGACGATGATCGGCACGGCATTGGGCAATTCGACTTTCCACAGCACCTGGCGCGGGGTCATGCCGATGCCGGTGGCGGCTTCCTTGAGCGAGCCCTGGACGTTCTTCAGGCCTTCATAGGTATTGCGCACGATGGGCAGCAGGGAGGCCAGGAACAGGGCGAAGATCGCCGGCCCGCTGCCGATGCCGAGGACCCCGAGGGCAATGGCCAGGACGGCCAGGGGAGGAATGGTGTTACCGATGTTGAACACTTGCATGAAGCGTTCGGCGCGCCTGGCCATGGCGGGGCGGCTGAGGAGGATGCCGGCGGGAATGCCGACCAGCAGGGCGGCGCACATGGACGCCAGGACCAGGAACAGATGAGCTTGCAGGTAGAACAGTAGATCGTCGCGGTAGTGTTCGATCGTCTTGATGCCGATCCAGTGGACCAGCAGGGCCAGGAGGGCAATGACCGCAGCCCCTCCTATCAGCCCTTTGCCATAGCGAATAGCCACGGGCGGACTCCTTTTTTCTTATCGGTCGGCGGGCGCTTTCCCCTGTGGCAGGGCCGTGGCCGACTGCCGGGAAAGTCCCCGCGAAAAGCAGTTCGTCGAGTGCCGGCAGGGCGGCGGTGAACGAACCATGAGCGCAGCTTCGTCAAGCTAACTTGCTGAAATTCCAGGCATCTGATGAGCGCCTGGCAGGGAAATGGACGTCTCCACCTTTTAAAAGGTTCCATAGTCGGCGGCGTTTGGCCACCCTTGTGGCCGCGACCTCGTAGCGCGAGGCGGTGATCGAGGCGGGGAATCCAACGGGTTCCAGGGCGATGGCCGGGTTGCGGATGATGCGCGCCCGGTCGCAGCCGTCGCTGGCGCTCGACAGCGGCTACAGGGGGATGGCGGGGCCGGACGGTGGTCCGGGAAGGCAGCTTTGCGCTATACTCGCCGCCCTTTTTTGATCACCGCCAGGCGATTTCCCATGACCCAACAGGCCGCCGAAGTCGCGAAACGCCGCACCTTCGCCATCATTTCCCACCCGGATGCCGGTAAGACCACCATCACCGAGAAGCTGTTGCTGATGGGCAAGGCCATTGCGGTGGCGGGTACCGTCAAGTCGCGTAAGTCCGACCGCCATGCCACCTCCGACTGGATGGAGATGGAGAAGCAGCGCGGTATCTCCATCACCACCTCGGTGATGCAGTTCCCCTATCGCGAGCACATGATCAACCTGCTCGACACCCCCGGCCACGAAGACTTCTCGGAAGATACCTACCGCACCCTGACCGCGGTGGACTCGGCGCTGATGGTGCTCGACGGTGGTAAGGGTGTAGAGCCGCGGACCATCGCCCTGATGGACGTCTGCCGCCTGCGGGATACGCCGATCGTCAGCTTTATCAACAAGCTGGACCGCGACATCCGCGACCCGATCGAGCTGCTGGACGAAATCGAGGCGGTACTGAAGATCAAGGCCGCGCCGATCACCTGGCCGATCGGTTGCTACCGCGATTTCAAGGGCGTGTACCACCTGGCGGGTGACTACATCATCGTCTACACCCCGGGCCATGGCCACGAGCGTACCGAGACCAAGATCATCGAGAAGCTCGACTCCGCCGAAGCCCGTGCCCACTTGGGCGACGAGTACGAGCGTTTCCTCGAGCAGCTGGAGCTGGTGCAGGGCGCCTGCCACGAGTTCGACCAGCAGGAGTTCCTCGACGGCCACCTGACTCCGGTGTTCTTCGGCACCGCCCTGGGCAACTTCGGTGTCGACCACGTGCTCGACGCCGTGGTCGACTGGGCGCCGCTGCCGCTGCCACGGGCGGCCAACGAGCGCAGCGTGGCGCCCCAGGAAGAGAAGTTCTCGGGCTTCGTGTTCAAGATCCAGGCGAACATGGACCCCAAGCACCGCGACCGCATCGCCTTCATGCGCATCTGCTCGGGCAAGTACGAGAAGGGCATGAAGATGCGCCACGTGCGCACCGGCAAGGACGTGCGCATCGGCGACGCCCTGACCTTCTTCTCCTCCGAGCGTGAGCAACTGGAAGAAGCCTATGCCGGCGACATCATCGGCCTGCACAACCACGGCACCATCCAGATCGGCGACACCTTCACCGAAGGCGAGGCCCTGGGCTTCACCGGTATCCCGCACTTCGCCCCGGAACTGTTTCGTCGCGTGCGCCTGAAGGACCCGCTGAAGTCCAAGCAACTGCGCCAGGGCCTGCAACAGCTGGCCGAAGAGGGCGCGACCCAGGTGTTCTTCCCCGAGCGCAGCAACGACATCATCCTCGGCGCCGTCGGTGTGCTGCAGTTCGATGTGGTGGCCAGCCGCCTGAAGGAAGAATACAAGGTCGAATGCGCCTACGAGCCGATCACCGTGTGGTCCGCGCGCTGGATTAGCTGCGACGACAAGAAGAAGCTGGAGGAGTTTTCCAACAAGGCGGTGGAGAACCTGGCACTGGACGGCGGCGGTCACCTGACCTACCTGGCGCCGACCCGGGTCAACCTGGCGTTGATGGAAGAGCGCTGGCCGGACGTGAAATTCCGCGCGACCCGCGAACACCACTAAGTTCGCCGGCAACATCCCAAGCCCCGCGGTGCAGGCCGCGGGGCTTTTTTGTGCCTGCTGGCAAGCCCAGGGTGGCACGCACCGTTAGTCGGGCAGGAGCTCCTGGCGAGAGGATCGATAGCTGGCTATCTGGAAAGTCCCGGGTATCGCGACTAGGTTTCAGGTGGTGCTGTGGCCGCTGCACGTCAGGGTTTGCAGCCATCGATGATTCACCTATGAAGGGATGGAATCGGCTATGAGAATTTTTCAACGCGTGGTGCTGCTGATCAAGGTGCTGGTGCTGCTGAGCCTGGGAACCTCCGGGGCCTGGGCCCACAACCTGTTGCAGGTCAAGGAGCCGGGTTACTCGTCGGAGCAGAGCACGCCGGTGCAGATGCTGGCCAAGTCCGAGTCGGAGCCGGGGGATGAAGGGCAGGGCGGCAGTTCGGGGGATGACGACCAGACCACCGACGATGGCGGGGAGCCCGATCAGGGGTGAAAAAAAACCCCTCGCGGCGGATCGATGCGCAATCCGTCGCAAGGGGCCGGTGCAACAAGGTCAAGGCGTCTGCGGTGGTCCCGCAGGCGCCTTTTTCATGCTCGTCTACAAGAACTGCTCGGCGTAGTGGCAAGCCACTTGACGTGTGTCGAGCTGGCGCAGGGCCGGCTCTTCAGTGCTGCAACGCTCGGTGGCGTACGGGCAGCGCTTGTGGAAGGCGCAGCCGGGCGGCGGGTTCAGCGGGTTGGGCAGTTCGCCGGCGATCTTGATCTTCGGTTTGTCCGGGTCCGGGTGGATGGCCGGGGTCGCCGAGAGCAGGGCCTGGGTGTAAGGGTGCAGGGGACGGTTGTAGATGTCCTCCTTGGGGCCCATTTCCACCGGCCGGCCCAGGTACATCACCAGTACCTGGTCGGCGACGTGGCGCACCACCGCCAGGTTGTGCGAGATGAAGACGTAGGCGGTGTTGAATTCCTGCTGCAGGTCCATGAACAGGTTCAGCACCTGGGCCTGGATCGACACGTCCAGGGCCGAGGTCGGCTCGTCCGCCACCAGCACCTTGGGTTGCAGCATCATCGCCCGGGCCAGGGCGATGCGCTGGCGCTGGCCGCCGGAGAACATGTGTGGATAGCGCTGGTAATGCTCGGGGCGCAGGCCCACCTGCTTCATCATCGCCTGGACTTTCTCGCGGCGCTCGGTGGCCGACAGCTTGGTGTTGATCAGCAGCGGCTCGGCCAGCTGGTCACCGATCTTCTGCCGTGGGTTGAGCGAGGCATAGGGGCTCTGGAACACCATCTGCACGTCGCGGCGCAGTTGCTTGCGCTGCTCCTTGGTGGCGCCCTTGACCTCATGGCCGGCGATCTGCAGCGAGCCCGAGGATGGCTCTTCGATCAGGGTCAGGGCCCGGGCCAGGGTGGACTTGCCACACCCGGATTCGCCCACCACGGCCAGGGTCTTGCCGGCCTCCAGTTCGAAAGACACGCCATTGAGTGCGCGGACGGTGGCGTGGCCCTTGAACAGGCCCCGGGACACTTCGTAGTGACGGGTCAGGTCGCGGGCGGTTAGAACGACGGCCATCACGCCACCTCCTGGTTGAGCGGGTAGAAGCAGCGCACCAGGCTGGCGGCTTGCGGATCGAGGCCGGGGCGTTGCTGGCGGCAGTTTTCCTGGACGTAGGGGCAGCGTGGCGACAGCAGGCAGCCCTGGGGCCGGTCATAACGACCGGGAACGATGCCCGGCAGGGTGGAGAGCCGCGAGGCACCGAGGCTGTGCTCGGGAATCGCCGCCAGCAGGGCTTCGCTGTAGGGGTGTGCGGGGATGTCGAACAGCTCCGGCACCTTGCCCACTTCCACGGCCTGGCCGGCGTACATCACGCAGACGCGCTGGGCGGTCTCGGCCACCACGGCCAGGTCGTGGGTGATCAGTACCAGGCCCATGTTCTGCTCTTTCTGCAAGCTCAGCAGCAGGTCCATGATCTGTGCCTGGATGGTCACGTCCAGGGCGGTGGTCGGTTCGTCGGCGATCAGCAGCTTGGGTTCGCCGGCGATGGCCATGGCGATCGCCACGCGCTGGCTCATGCCACCGGACAGCTGGTGCGGGTAGGCGTCCATGCGGCTGGCGGCGCCCGGGATCTCGACCTTCTCCAGCAGTTCGATGGCGCGCTTGCGGGCAGCCCTGCCGGACATCTTCAGGTGCAGGCGCAGCACTTCCTCGATCTGGAAGCCCACGGTGTAACTGGGGTTCAGTGCGGTCATCGGGTCCTGGAAGACCATGGCCAGGTCCTTGCCGACGATCTGCCGGCGCTGGCGGGCGCTGAGCTTGAGCATGTCCTTGCCGTCGAAGGTCAGGGCGTCGGCGGTGACGATGCCGGGATGCTCGATCAGGCCCATCAGGGCCATCATGGTCACCGATTTGCCGGAGCCGGACTCGCCGACGATGGCCAGTACTTCGCCCTTGTCGACCTTGAGGTCCAGGCCGTCCACCACGGGAACTGCCTTGGCGTCGCCGAAACGGACATTGAGATTCTTGATTTCTAACAGTGACATGGGAATCTCCTCAGGCGGCATTCTTGAGCTTCGGATCCAGCGCATCGCGCAGGCCGTCGCCCATCAGGTTGATTGCCAGCACGCTGAGCAAAATGGTCAGGCCAGGCAGGCTCACTACCCACCAGGCGCGTTCGATGTAGTCGCGGGCCGAGGCCAGCATGGTGCCCCACTCGGGGGTAGGCGGCTGGACGCCGAGGCCGAGGAAGCCCAGGGCGGCGGCGTCGAGGATCGCCGAGGAGAAGCTCAGGGTGGCCTGGACGATCAGCGGCGCCATGCAGTTGGGCAGCACGGTGATGAACATCAGGCGCGGCAGGCCGGCACCGGCCAGGCGTGCGGCGGTCACGTAGTCGCGGTTGAGCTCGCCCATGACGGCGGCTCGGGTCAGGCGCACGTAGGACGGCAGCGAGACCACGGCGATGGCGATCACGGTGTTGATCAGGCCTGGGCCGAGGATGGCGACGATGGCCACGGCCAGCAGCAGCGAAGGCAGGGCCAGCATGATGTCCATCAGGCGCATGATGCTCGGGCCCAGCAGGCGCGGGAAGAAGCCGGCGAACAGGCCCAGCAGGATCCCCGGGATCAGCGACATCACCACCGACGACAGGCCGATCAGCAGCGACAGGCGCGAACCCTGGATCAGCCGCGAGAGCAGGTCGCGGCCCAGTTCGTCGGTACCCAGCAGGAACTGTATCTGACCGCCTTCGAGCCAGGCGGGTGGGGTCAGCAGGAAGTCGCGGTATTGCTCGCTGGGGTTATGCGGGGCTACCCAGGGGGCGAACAGTGCGCAGAACACCACCAGCAGCATGAACAGCAAGCCGGCCACGGCGCCCTTGTTGCGGGAGAAGTGCTGCCAGAATTCTTTGTAGACGGACGGGTAAAGCAGGCTTTGATCGACTGCTACCGAGGAAGTTGGAGTGCTCATGAGTCTTGGCCTCAGCGCTGATGACGGATGCGTGGGTTGGCAAAGCCGTAGAGGATGTCCACCACGAAGTTGACCATGATCACCAGGCAGGCGATCAACAGGATGCCGTTCTGCACCACGGGATAGTCCCGGGCGCCGATGGCTTCGATCAGCCATTTACCGATGCCGGGCCAGGAAAAGATGGTTTCGGTCAGGACCGCGCCGGCCAGCAGGGTGCCGACTTGCAGGCCGACCACGGTCAGTACCGGGATCAGCGCGTTGCGCAGGCCGTGGACGAAGACCACCCGGTTGGGCGACAGACCCTTGGCCTTGGCGGTACGGATGTAGTCCTCACGCAGCACTTCGAGCATCGAGGAGCGGGTCATCCGCGCGATCACCGCCAAGGGAATGGTGCCCAGCACGATGGCGGGCAGGATCAGGTGTTCCAGGGCATCGACGAAGGCGCCGGTGTCGCCGGCCAGCAAGGTATCGATCAGCATGAAGCCGGTCTTGGGCTCGATGTCGTAGAGCAGGTCGATACGTCCGGAAACCGGGGTCCAGCCCAGGCTCACCGAGAAGAACATGATCAGGATCAGGCCCCACCAGAAGATCGGCATCGAGTAGCCGGCGAGGGAAATCCCCATCACCCCGTGGTCGAACAGCGAGCCGCGCCTGAGGGCGGCGATCACCCCGGCCAGCAGGCCGATGACGCCGGCGAAGAGCAGGGCGGCCATGGCCAGTTCCAGGGTCGCGGGGAACAGCGAGGAAAACTCGCTCCAAACGCTGGTGCGGGTGCGCAGGGACTCGCCCAGATCGCCATGGGCAAGCTTGCCGATGTAGTCCAGGTACTGGGCATACAGCGGTTTGTTCAATCCAAGGCGTTCCATTGCCTGGGCATGCATCTCGGGGTCGACCCGGCGCTCGCCCATCATGACTTCCACGGGATCGCCGGGAATCATGCGGATCAAGGCGAAGGTCAACAAGGTGATGCCGAAGAATGTGGGAATCAACAACCCCACACGGCGGGCAATAAAACTAAACATCTTCTGAAGTACCTCAATCAGCCGGTTAGGCGTGTCCGCCGCTCCCGGGTCGGGAGCAGCGGGCGTTTCTTATTACTTCACCTGGGTGGTAGCGAAGTTGTTGGTGGTCAGGGGGCTCTGGTGATACCCCTCGACGTTCTTGCGCATGGCGGTGAACATTTTCGGATAGGCCATGGGAATCCAGGGTTGATCCTGCTCAAAGATCAGCTGGGCCTTTTCATAGAGTTCGGCACGCTTGGCAGGTTCAGCCTCGGCGCGGGCCTGGTCGATCAGGTCCTGGAAGGTCTTGTTGCACCAGCGGGCGTAGTTTTCGCCGTTTTTCGCCGCGTCACAACTCAGGTTCGGGGTCAGGAAGTTGTCCGGGTCACCGTTATCCCCGGCCCAGCCCGCGGACACCATGTCGTGCTCGCCGTTCTTCGCGCGCTTGAGCATTTCGCCCCATTCCATCACGCGGATATCCAGCTTGAGGCCGATCTTGGCCAGGTCGGCCTGCATCATCTGTGCGCCCAGCAGCGGGTTGGGGTTGGTCGGGCCGCCGCCGTTGCGGGTGAACAGGGTGATCGCGGTGCCTTCGGGCACGCCGGCTTCCTTGAGCAGGGCGCGGGCCTTGTCCAGGTCCCGGGGCGGGTTCTTCAGGCTGGTGTTGAAGCCCAGCAGGGTCGGTGGGTACGGGCCGGTGCCGACCAGGGCATTGCCCGGGCCATACAGGCTGTTGACGTAGGCTTCCTTGTCGAAGGCGATGTCGATCGCCTTGCGGACCCGCACGTCGCTCATGTACTTGCGGGTGGTGTTCATGGCGATATAGCCGGTGGTCATGGCCGCCAGTTCATGTACCTGCAGGTTCGGGTCGGCCTTGATGCTGGGAATGTCATCGGGCTTGGGATACAGGGCGACCTGGCACTCGTTGGCCTTGAGCTTCTGTAGCCGTACGTTGTTGTCGGTGGTGATCGCCAGGATCAGTGCTTCGGCCGGTGGCTTGCCACGGAAATAGTCCGGGTTGGCCTTGAATCGCACCTGGGCGTCCTTGGCATAGCGGATGAATATGAACGGTCCGGTGCCGATCGGCTTGCTATTGAGCTCGGCGGTCTTGCCTTCCTTGAGCAGCTTGTCGGCGTATTCGGCCGGGAAGATCGACGAGAAGGCCATGGCCACGTCGGCCAGGAACGGAGCTTCGCGGCGGGTCAGTGTGAAGACCACGGTGTGGTCGTCGACTTTCTCTACGCTCTTGAGCAGTTCCTTGAAGCCCATGCTTTCGAAATAGGGGAAACCCACGCTGGACTTGTCATGCCAGGGGTGTTTCGGGTCCAACTGGCGCTGGAAGCTCCAGAGCACGTCGTCGGCGTTCATGTCGCGGGTCGGGGTGAAGTAGTCGGTGCTGTGGAACTTGACGCCCTTGCGCAGGTGGAAGGTGTATTGCAGGCCGTCGGGGCTGATCTCCCAGGACTCGGCCAGGGCCGGCTCGATGTCCGTGGTGCCCGGCTTGAAGTCCACCAGGCGGTTGAAAATGGTTTCCGCCACTGCGTCGGCAGTCACCGCGGTCGTGTACTGGACCATATCGAAGCCTTCCGGGCTGGCTTCGGTACAGACCACCAAGGGTTTGGCCGCGGCGCCCAGGGCGACGCTCAGCAATGCGGCGCTCAAGGCCGCTTTCATGGGTAGCATTTTCATCGAGAACCCCTTTCGAACGATGGAACCAGCGTAGCTTGAAGGGCGGACTCGTCATGAGTCCGCCGTTCGACTGGTGGGTTATAGGATATTGAATGGAACCGTGGTGACCAGGCGGAACTCGTTGATGTTGCCGTCGGCCTGGTACTTGCTGGCGCGGTGGGTGGTGTAGGTCGCGCGGATCGCGGTGGCCTTGAGCGGGCCGCTCTGCACCGCGTAGCTGGCGCCGATGCCGTATTCGTAGTGGGTTTCGCCGTCCATCTTGTTCACGTCGTAGGCGGTACCACGGTAGTGGGTACCGTCGATGCCCCAGCCGCGAGCCTGGTAGAGGTTGAACTTGAGGCCGGGCACGCCGTACTCGGCCATGTTCAGGCCGTAGGCGATCTGGAACGACTTCTCGTTCGGGCCGTTGAAGTCCGAGAGCAGGGAGTTGGCCAGGTAGATGCCGTTGGTTTCGTGCAGGTAGTCGAAGTACTCGTTACCGTTCACCGCCTGGTAGGAGAAGGTCAGGCTGTGGGCCTGGTGGGCCAGGCCCAGGGACAGCGAGTAGGTATCGTTGTCGATCTCGCCCATCTCTTTCTTGCCGGCATCGACGGTCTTGTAGTAGTTCAGGCCGGTGGTCAGGCCCAGCACCGAGCTGTCACCCAGTTCGTGGGTGAAGCCGAAGTAGTACTGGTTCCAGAAGTCTTCCACCTTGGAGGCGTAGAGGCTGGTCTTCAGGCTCTTGAGTGGCTGGTAGTTGGCGCCGATCACGCTGACGCGGTCGGTCTCGGCGCTGTTGTTGGTGTATTCGGAGCGGAATTTCGACAGGCTCTGTTCGGTCCGTGGCGATACCCGATCATAGCTACCGGCGTCGAACGACAGGTTGTTGAATTCTTCGCTGTGGATACTGGCCCCTTCGAAGCTCGAAGGCAGCGGACGGTTGCCGATGACATCGACGATCGGCGTGCTGACGTTCTGCCGGCCGACGGTCAGGGTGGTGTTGGATACGCGGAACTTGACGTTGGCCAGGCCCAGCTTGCTCCACTGGCCCACGGCGTCGCCGTCGGAGTGGGTCAGGGTACGGTTGTTCTTGCCGGCGATGTCCTTGCGGTCACGATCCAGGGCAATGGCGTTGTAGGCGGCGACTTCGGTGCTGACCCCAACGGTGCCTTCGGTGAAGCCGGAGGTGTAGTTGAGGATGGTGCCCTGCACCCAGTTGATACGGCGCGGGGTGGAGGTAGGCTGGCCGTTGTGGTTGTAGGAGAAGCGGTCGTTACGACGCTTCAACTCGTTGGCGTACCAGTTACGGGTGCTCCCGGACAGGCTCTGGCCTTCGATGAACCCCTTGGACTCGGCCTGGGCATTCTTGCTGTTCAGTTCAGTCGGGACGAAGTCCTGGCTGACGCTCTCTGCATAGGCCGTAGCAGTGATGCTACTGATGGCCAGGGCTAACAATGCGCTGCTGCTCAGTTTCATGGGTGATGCTCCTTTGTTTTGTTTTTTTACTTGCCGGTTTTTTTCGGCCGGCTGGCTTTTTGGAACTCATTCAAGGCATCGCAAACGTTTGCAGAGGGCTCATTCTCTGAATCCAGGCAATACGCCTGCATGAGGGCGAGCAACGCCCTCAGGGTTCTAGGCTCATCGGTTATGGGGTCAGGCCGACCCCGGAAAAGGAGTTGCGGCCAAAGGGGCTGACCTTGAAGCCCTCGACTTTCGAACTCAACGGCTGGTTGATCGTCGAATGGGCGATAGGGGTGATCGGCACCTGTTGCTTGAGCAGTTGCTGGGCCTGCTTGTACAACAAGGTGCGCTGGTCGCGGTCGGTGACGATCTTGGCCTGCTTGATCAGCTTGTCGTACTGCGGGTCGCACCACATCGAATAGTTGTTGCCGCCTATGGCATCGCAGCTGTACAGGGTGCCCAGCCAGTTGTCCGGGTCACCGTTGTCGCCGGTCCAGCCGATCAGGCTGACGTCGTGCTCGCCGTTCTTGGTGCGCTTGATGTATTCGCCCCATTCGTAGCTGACGATCTTCACCTTGAGGCCGATCTTCGCCCAGTCCGCTTGCAGCATCTCGGCCATCAGCTTGGCGTTGGGGTTGTAAGGGCGCTGCACAGGCATGGCCCACAGGTTGATCTCCGTGCCTTCCTTGACTCCGGCGGCCTTGAGCAGCTCGCGGGCCTTGTCCGGGTTGTAGGCGGCATCCTTGATGCTGTCGTCGTAGGACCACTGGGTCGGCGGCATGGCGTTGACCGCCAGCTGACCGGCACCCTGGTACACGGCATTGAGGATGGCCGGCTTGTTCACCGCCATGTCCAGCGCCTGGCGCACTTCCAGGCGGTCGAACGGCTTGTGCTGCACGTTGTAGGCGATGTAGCCGAGGTTGAATCCGGGCTTCTCGATCACTTGCAGTTTCGGATCGCTCTTCAGGGCGTCGACATCCGCCGGGCGCGGGTGCAGGGTGACCTGGCATTCGCCGGCGCGCAGCTTCTGCACCCGCACCGAGGCATCGGTGTTGATGGCGAAGATCAGGCGGTCGAGCTTGACCCGGCTCGGGTCCCAGTAGTGAGGGTTGGCGGTGTAGCGGATCTGCGAGTCCTTCTGGTAGCGCTGGAAGACGAAGGGACCGGTGCCGATGGGTTTCTGGTTGATCTGGCTCGGGGTGCCGGCCTTGAGCAGGTGCTCGGCGTATTCGGCGGAAAGGATCGAGGCGAAGCTCATGGCCAGGTTCTGGATGAACGCCGCATCCACGGTATTCAGGGTGATGACCACGGTCAGCGGGTCGGTCTTCTCGACCTTGGCGATGTTCTTGTTCAGGCTCATGCCGTTGAAGTAGGGGAACTCCGTCGGGTAGGCACGGCGGAACGGATGGTCGGCGTCGAGCATGCGGTTGAAGGTGAACAGCACGTCGTCGGCATTGAAATCACGGGTCGGCTTGAAGTACGAGGTGCTGTGGAACTTCACGCCCTCGCGCAGGTGGAAGCTGTACTTCAGGCCATCCTCGGAGATGTCCCAGCGGGTGGCCAGGGCGGGCAAGACGTTGGTCGCGCCTCTCTCGAACTCCACCAGGCGGTTGTACAACGGCTCGGCGGCATCGTTGTCGGTGGCGGTGGTGTATTGCGCGGTGTCGAAGCCGGCCGGGCTGCCTTCGGAGCAGAACACCAGGCTGCGATCGGCAGCCTGGCCCAACGAACTGGCGACCAACAAGCTGCTGCCCAGCAATGCCGGGATGATCAAGGAGTGACGCATGACGATCCATCTCCATTTTTTGTTGTGATGATCAAGGGACCATGGCTCCTTCCTGGAGCCTGTACAGGCCATTGATGCCAAACCATGGTTGCAAAAATGCCCACCGTCGCCCTTGCAAGTTGAAGGCCAGGGCCGTATCCGGCGCGGGCTCTGCAAGTCTTTTCGGGTACGGCTCCGGGATCGCGCGGCTGCGAGGTAGCGCAGTTGCGTCGATGCCGGGGCGGACTCTTTCGGGGGGGCAAGGCGACGGTGGCGTCAGGACGCCACCGTCGTCGCAAGTTACTTGCTGATGCTCACGCCGTAGAAGGAGTTCAAGCCGAACGGGCTGATCTTGAAGTCCTGCACGTTGGCGCGCATGGGTTGGAACACCGTCGAGTGTGCGATAGGTGTCATCGGGACTGCGTCTTTGAGGATGTGCTGCGCCTGCTTGTACAGCTCGGTGCGTTTAGCGACATCCGATGTGGCCTTGGCTTGCTTGATCAAAGCGTCGTAAGGCTTGTCACACCATTTCGAGAAGTTGTTGCCGTTCATGGAGTCGCAGCCGAACAGGGTGCCCAGCCAGTTGTCGGGGTCACCGTTGTCACCGCTCCAGCCGATGATCATCGCCTGGTTCTCGCCGCCCTTGGAACGCTTGATGTACTCGCCCCACTCATAGCTGACGATGTTCACCTTCAGGCCGATCTTCGCCCAGTCGGACTGCAGCATTTCTGCCATCAGCTTGGCGTTGGGGTTGTAGGGACGCTGTACCGGCATGGCCCACAGGGTGATCTGGGTGCCTTCCTTGACGCCGGCTTCCTTGAGCAGTTGGCGGGCTTTCTCGGGATCGTACTTGGCGTCCTTGATGGTGGTGTCGTAGGACCACTCGGTCGGCGGCATGGCGTTGACCGCCAGCTGGCCGGCGCCCTGGTACACCGAATCGATGATCTGCGGCTTGTTCACCGCCATGTCCAGGGCCTGGCGTACCTTGAGGTCGGCCAGTGGGTTGGCGTCGGTGCGGCCCTTGAGGACCGGCATCACGTTGTAGGCGACATAACCCAGGTTGAAGCCGGCCTGTTCAGGCATCTTCAGGTCCTTGTCTTCCTTGAGGGCCTTGAGGTCGGCCGGACGTGGGAAGAGGGTGACCTGGCATTCGTTCTTCTTCAGCTTCTGGATACGCACCGATGGGTCGGTGGTGATGGCGAAGATCAGGTTGTCGATCTTCACGTCTTCAGGTTTCCAGTAGTCCTTGTTGCCGGTGTAGCGGATGTTCGAGTCTTTCTGGTAGCTCTTGAACACGAATGGGCCGGTACCGATCGGCTTCTGGTTGATGTCGCTGGTCTTGCCTTCCTTGAGCAGCTTGTCGGCGTATTCGGCGGACTGGATGGAGGCGAAGCTCATGGCCAGGTTCTGGATGAACGCGGCGTCGACGCTCTTCAGCGAGAAACGCACGGTCTTGTCGTCGAGTTTCTCGATCTTGGTGATGTTGGTGTCCATCCCCATGTCGGTGAAGTACGGGAATTCGGTCGGGTATGCCTTACGGAACGGCATGTCCTTGTCGATCATCCGGGTGAAGGTGAACACCACGTCGTCGGCATTGAAGTTGCGGGTCGGGGTGAAGTACGGCGTGGTATGGAACTTGACGCCTTCACGCAGGTGGAAGGTGTAGGTCAGGCCGTCTTCGGAGATGTCCCAGCTGGTGGCCAGGCCCGGGATGACCGCGGTGCCGCCACGTTCGAACTGGCTGAGACGGTTGAACAGGGTCTCGGCCGAGGCGTCGAAGTCGGTTCCGGTGGTGTACTGGCCCGGGTCGAAACCGGCAGGGCTGCCCTCGGAGCAGAACACCAGATTAGTCGCCGCCTGGGCGATGGGGGCGCTGGCCAGCAGACCGGCGCTGACTAAAAACGGAATGACTGCTTGTTTGAACATGGTGGCCTCATGATTTGTTGTCATTGTTTGTGTTGAGGGCGACCTTGTGAGTCGACCCGCCGATACTTATGCAGGCCCCATACCCAATGCAAGATGTGGGGCCGGCGCAGGTATCAAAGAGTGGAACGAACGTACAGGAATGACGCATTTGTATAAAACTTGACGCATTTGATCGTTTGCGTCGGTTCTTTATGGTGCATCTGCCGCCTTTTTTGTGGGCATGCATGGGCGATTGCGCCCCGTAATGGTGCATGCCTTGGGCGGGCGGCGAGCGATTTGCGCAGCGGATTTCCCGGCGCACGGGCGGTCCTGCAGGAGAACTGCAACGCCATGGCGGCCGGAAGGGAAGACGCGGGGTAATGGTTGCCAACAGCGTGGGGCAGCGGGGAGCCGAGGCTCAGACCGGCGGCTTGCCAAACCTGGAATGGGTGGAACTTACACATGCAAACCTCATTTTTTCTTTTTCTAGGGCTTACCTGAGGGTGGCCTTGTGGGCCGTGGCAACTCGCCTTGCCATGGGAAATGGATGAACCCATGGAGCCTTTGCGGCGATGGCGAGTGCCTGTCATGTGTTTGCATGGTCACTCGCCGATGCCGAAATTAAGTCATGCTGAAATTGCGGTCAACGAAAATTAAGCATGACTAACTTTTCTCCTGCGCAAAGCCTCGTCCTTGAGGCTCGGCAGGCATGGCGGGAATGGGTTTCAGGAGGCGGGGAGGTCGTCGAACAGGCCCATGGTGGTGACGGTCAGGACTTCCGCCGGACCGTCGCCGACATTGGCCAGGAAGTGGGCCTTGGTCGCGTCGAAGTGCACCGAGTCGCCGGGGCCCAGGGGGTATTGCCGGCCTTCGATGGTGTACACGATCTGTCCAGAGAGAACGTAGGAAAACTCCGAGCCATCATGGGAGATGAGTTCTGATTGATATCCCACTGAGATGTTCATCTTCACCGCGTTGATCATGTTTCCGGGAAATGAACTGGACAGGCGCTCATAGGCCAGCGGCTGGCCCTCGATGGTGTAGCGCACCCGTTCGCCGTCGTGGGAGTCGGGCTGGGCCTGGATTGGCTGGTCGAACAGGGCGTTCAGCGGAACATTCAGGGACTTGGCGATGTTGACCAGGGATGAAATGGACACGCCGGTGAGATTGCGTTCTGCCTGGGAGAGGAAGCTGGCAGTCAGACCGGACTCGCTGGCAATCTGACGCAGGGTTTTCTTGGCGGCGCGGCGATAGCGGCGCAGGCGTTCGCCGATGCGATCTGCGGTCATTGAAGAGACTCTTATTGGAAAGCTGCAGTAAAAATACCCGGCGTGTATCTGGCGGACGTCAGCAACGTATGACAGATCCATGACGGGGGCGTCACTGTAACATCACCTTGCTGGTTGGATTCATACACAACGACGCGAGTTTTCCTAATTCGCCAGACGACAGGTAGAAACGCAAAACGGCGACCACGTTTGCACGGGGGCGCCGTTTTGCGTGGTTGATGCGTGGCTTATTGCATCAGCACTTCGATGGCGCCGTCGGCGGTCATGTTGACCTTGCTGGTGCCGGCTTCGACTTCCGGGGTGACGGAAGAGGAAGCGAAGTCCGCGCCGGCGGCCTTCATCATCGGTGCGCGCAGGTAGGGCTGTGGATAGCCGTTGCTGTTGAGGTTCAGGTTGACGATCTTGTAGCCCTTGCCACCCAGGGCCTCGGTCGCCAGCTGGGCCCGGGCCTTGAATGCCTGGACCGCGTCCTTGAGCAGGGCATCCTCGCTGGCCTTGCGGGTCGCAGGGGCGATGGCGAAGTCCATGCCGTCCATCTTCAGGTCGGTCAAGAGTTCGCCGGTCAGCTTGGACAGGGCGGCGAAGTTGGAGCTTTCCAGGCGCAGTTCCGCGCGCTCGCGCCAGCCGGTGATCTTCTGGCCCTTGCTGTCGTAGATCGGGTAGCTGTTGCGGCTACCCTGGCTCAGGGTCACTTCCTTGACCTGGCGCGCCTGTTCCAGGGCCTTGTTCATGGTGGTGCTGATTTCTGCCGCCAGCTTGGCTGGATCGGAGTTCTGCGACTCGCTGTAGAGGGTCACGATCATCAGGTCCCGGGCCACTTCCTGGCTGGCTTCGGCGCGCAGGGAAACCTGGTTGTAATGCAATTCATCGGCGGCCAGGGCAGGCAGGCTGGTGAGGGTGCCGGCGCCAAGGGCCAGAAGGGCGACGCTGCGAGTGAAAGGCTGCATGGGATCTCCTTGAGTGCAGTCCGCAAGCCGAAAGTTCGCGCCTGCGTGAGCGATATGACTCTAGCTTTTATTCCCAGTTGCACCCATTACAACTTTGATACACCTTGGCCTCCCTTATTCCGGGACTTGTGCTTGTAGCTCAAAGCTTGCCGCTTGCCGCTGCTTTTCCTGTGGCGCTTTGCCGCAGTTTGCCTGCGTTGGGGGCTGCTTGGTTATACTCCCGCCGATTGCCCTGGAGCGCTCATCAGGAGAGCTCATGCTCGCCCCCGTAAAATTGCTGTCTGCAACTCGCCAGAACCTCTGGCGCCTGACCTTCATCCGCACCCTGGTTCTGGCCGCTCAGGCCGGTTCGGTGGGGCTTGCCTACTGGCTCGACCTGCTGCCGCTGCCCTGGTTGCAACTGGGCATCACCCTGGTGTTCTCCATGGTGCTGTGTGCCTTCACCGCCATCCGTTTGCGCACCTCATGGCCGGTGACGGAGCTGGAATATGCCCTGCAACTGGCTTGCGATCTATTTATCCACAGCGTGCTGCTGTATTTCTCCGGCGGCTCCACCAACCCTTTCGTCTCCTATTACCTGGTGCCCCTGACCATCGCCGCGGTGACCCTGCCCTGGCGCTATTCGGTGGCACTTTCCGGGATCGCCCTGGCCCTCTATACCCTGTTGCTGGCGTGGTTCTATCCCTTGCAGACCCTGCCCATCGCCCGCGAGAACCTGCAGGTCTACGGCATGTGGCTGAGCTTTGCCCTGGCCGCGGCGGTGATCACCTTCTTTGCCGCACGGATGGCCGAGGAGCTGCGGCGCCAGGAAGAACTGCGGGCGATCCGCCGCGAGGAAGGGCTGCGCGACCAGCAGTTGCTGGCCGTGGCCACCCAGGCCGCCGGCGCCGCCCATGAGCTGGGTACGCCGCTGGCGACCATGAGCGTGCTGCTCAAGGAAATGCGCCAGGACCATCCCGATCCGTTGTTGCAGGATGACCTCAGCGTGCTCCAGGACCAGGTCAAGCTGTGCAAGGAAACCTTGCAGCAACTGGTACGTGCCGCCGAAGCCAATCGGCGGATGGCGGTAGAGATGCAGGATGTGACCCAGTGGCTCGACGAAGCCCTGAACCGTTGGCACTTGATGCGTCCTGAGGCCAGCTATCGTTTCCACCTGCTGGGCCAGGGCCCGATGCCACGCCTGGCACCGCCGCCGGACCTGACCCAGGCGCTGCTGAACTTGCTCAACAATGCCGCCGATGCCTGCCCCGAAGGCCTGGAGGTACGCCTGGACTGGAATGCGGAAGACCTGACCATCAGTATCCGCGACCACGGCGCCGGAGTACCCTTGGCCATCGCCGAGCAGATTGGCAAACCGTTTTTTACCACCAAGGGCAAAGGTTTCGGCCTGGGCCTGTTCTTGAGCAAGGCCAGCGTGACCCGCGCTGGTGGCTCAGTAAAACTCTACAGTCATGAGGAAGGCGGTACGCTCACCGAGCTGCGCCTGCCCCGTGCCGCCCGAGGAGACGACCATGAGTGAAGAGAACCAAGTCGAAGGCGAGGAACTGCCGCACCTGTTGCTGGTGGATGATGACGCTACCTTTACCCGCGTGATGGCGCGAGCCATGAGCCGTCGCGGCTTTCGCGTCAGTACCGCGGGTTCCGCCGAAGAGGGCCTGGCGCTGGCCCAGCAGGACCTGCCGGACTATGCCGCGCTGGACCTGAAGATGGACGGCGATTCCGGCCTGGTGCTGCTGCCCAAGCTGCTGGAGCTGGACCCGGAGATGCGCGTGCTGATCCTCACCGGCTACTCGAGCATCGCCACCGCGGTGGAGGCGATCAAGCGCGGAGCCTGCAATTACCTGTGCAAGCCGGCGGATGCCGACGATGTACTGGCGGCGCTGCTGTCCGAGCATGCCGACCTCGACACCCTGGTGCCGGAAAACCCTATGTCGGTGGACCGCCTGCAGTGGGAGCACATCCAGCGGGTGCTGACCGAGCACGAAGGCAACATCTCCGCCACTGCCCGGGCCCTGGGCATGCACCGCCGTACCTTGCAGCGCAAGCTGCAGAAGCGCCCCGTCCGCCGCTGATCCGCGCCGGGCGCCGTGTCCTCCAGGACAGGTGAAAAAGCGAGCCGATCGACTATGATCGGCTCGATGCTTTCCCCCCTCTCAATCGAGCTCCAATGATGAATCAGAACGCTGAATACTCTGCGGTCAACGATGCCGTGCGCGGGCAATTCTTCCGTCGGGTGTGGGCCATGACCGTGCCCTACTGGCGCAGCGAGGAAAAGGGCAAGGCCTGGCTGCTGCTGATCGCGGTGATCGGCTTGTCGCTGTTCAGCGTGGCGATCTCGGTGTGGATCAACAGCTGGTACAAGGATTTCTACAACGCCTTGCAGAAGAAGGACGAAGCGGCATTCTGGCACCTGATCCTGTATTTCTGCGGCATTGCCGCGGTGGCGATCCTGGGCGCGGTGTACCGCCTGTACCTGACCCAGATGCTGACCATCCGCTGGCGGGCCTGGCTCACCGAGAAGCACTTCGCCCGTTGGCTGGACAACAAGAACTACTACCAGCTGGAGCAGGGCGGTTATACCGACAACCCCGACCAGCGGATTTCCGAGGACCTCAACAGCTTCACCACCAACACCCTGGCGCTGGGCCTGGGGCTGATCCGCAACCTGGTCAGCCTGGTGTCCTTTTCCATCATCCTCTGGGGCGTGTCCGGCAGCATCGAGGTGCTGGGCTATACCATTCCCGGCTACATGTTCTGGTGCGCCCTGGTGTATGCCCTGGTCGGCAGCTGGCTGACCCACCTGATCGGGCGCCGGTTGATCGGCCTGAACAACCAGCAGCAACGTTTCGAGGCCGACCTGCGTTTCTCCATGGTGCGGGTCCGGGAAAACGCCGAGAGCATTGCCCTGTATGACGGCGAGAAGAATGAGAACCAGCGCCTGAGCAGTCGTTTCGGCAAGGTCTGGCACAACTTCTGGGACATCATGAAGGTATCCAAGCGCCTGACCTTCTTCACGGCCGGTTATGGCCAGATCGCGATCATCTTCCCGTTCATCGTCGCGGCCCCACGTTACTTCGCCGGCAAGATCGAGCTGGGCGAACTGATGCAGATCAACTCGGCCTTCGGCAACGTCCAGGAGAACTTCAGCTGGTTCATCACGGCCTATTCCGACCTCGCAGCCTGGCGCGCCACCTGCGACCGTCTGCTGAGTTTCCGCCAGGCCATGAGTGACAACGAGGAACGCCCCCCGGCCATCGACGTGCGAACCGAGGGCAAGCAGCTGCAAGTGCATGACCTGGGCCTGGACCTGGCCGATGGCCGGCACCTGCTGGCCGGTGCGCAGATGACCGTGAGCCCGGGCGAGCGGCTGATGCTCAGCGGTCGCTCCGGCAGTGGCAAGAGCACGCTGCTGCGGGCCATGGGGCGCCTGTGGCCGGCGGGCCACGGCAATATCCGCTTGCCGGACCAGCGTGCGCTGTTCCTGCCGCAAAAGCCCTACCTGCCCATTGGCAGCCTGCGTGAGGCCCTGAGTTATCCACAAGCGGGCGACAGCTATGCCCAGGAACGCTACGAGCAAGTGCTGGATACTTGCCGTTTGGCGCATCTGGTGCCGCGCCTGGTTGAGCCCAATCACTGGCAGCGCATGCTTTCTCCGGGCGAACAGCAGCGCCTGGCCTTTGCCCGGGCGCTGTTGTATGCACCGCAGTGGCTGTACATGGACGAGGCCACCTCGGCCATGGATGAAGAAGACGAAGCGGCGTTGTACCAGGCGTTGATCGACCAGCTGCCGGGGTTGAGCATCGTCAGTGTCGGCCACCGCAGCAGCCTCAAGCGTTTCCATCCGCGGCATGTTCGCATCGACCAGGGCCAGCTGGTGGAGCAGCCCCTGAGCGCCTGATCACCGTCCGGATGTACGAAGGCCCGCCCGGCAGTAGCTGCCGGCGGGCCTTTTTTCGCGGGTGTCAGCCGTTCTTGAGGATAGTGCGGTCGACTCGCACCGCCAGCTGGCCGCTGCCCGGCTTGGCGTTGAAGGCCACGTTGCCGCGTTCGTCGACGCTGGCCCGGGCGATGGGCGCGCCGTTGAGCAGCAGCTCCAGCGGAGCGCCCTTGAGGGATTGGCCGGAGGCCAGTTGCAGGTTCAGATTGATAGCCATGGTGATGTCCTTGTCAGGCGTTGCGGTCGATGAAGCGGGTGGCGTTCTTGTCGATGGAGCCGATCAGCTCCGGTGAGCCGCCACGGAACTGGCGGAACACATTGCGCCCGCTGGCGCCGCTGTTGCTGGTGCCGGCCGGGATCGCCAGGGTCGGCTGGAAGCTGTCGCCGAGCTCGACATAGGCCGACCAGGGGCCGATGTACGACTCGTTCAAGCCATTGGTTTCGCTGACGGCGTAGCGCACCGCGTGGCCTGGCAGCCAGTTCGGTTCGCTGGGGGTGTGGCTCTGCCAGCCATCGGCGACGATCGAAGGCATCGCACCGGGGGTTTCCAGGTAGCCCGCCGGCTTGTTGGGGCTGTAGTTCTTGAGCAGCAGGTAGGTGCTCCAGCCCCACCAGTTGTCGATGGTCTTGCTGTCGTTGAGGTTGTTGACGTCGCTGCGACGCAGCACCTGGTCGCCCTTGGTGACGAACAGTGGCGAGAAGTTGCCGCTCTTGGCGGCGTTCAGGTCCGGCGCCACTTTCAGCGCCGCATAGCTGGCCGGGGCCGGCAGGCTGCCGCTGAGGTAGCTGGCGAAGATCTCGTCGGCCGAGCGTTGGACCGCCAGTTTCACCAGCTGGCGATTGCGGTGGTCGACGCTGTCGAAATAGCGCTTGTCGCCGTAGGAGTGCCAGCGATCGCCCTGGGCGTTGCTGACATTGAGGCCGAACTTGCTGTCCTCGTCATGCATGAAGCGGGTGATCAACGAACCCAGGTCGCTGGGAGTGACCACAGCCGCTACTTGCTTGCGCGGCACCCGTACATGGCCGGCGGAGAACAGGTCGGTGAGGAAGTGGTCGGCGAAGGCGCTCATCGCATAGGCCAGTTCCAGTTGCTTGTCATCCGCGGTCTTGCCTGCCTGCACCGCTTGTTGCAGGGCGGCGGTATGGCCGGCGGTGTAGGCCGCCAGGGCCCATTCGCCGAAATGGTCGGCGTTGTTGGCGGCCAGCTTCAGGTAGCGGCCCAGGGGGAACAGCGCGGATACCGCGCTGCCACCGCCGGTGATCTTGTTCCATTCCTCGGACAGGCTGTCGCCGAGGGCGTCATAGGCCTCATGGGGTTGCTTGCCGTCACGGATGGCCTGGTTGGCGGCGGCGATTTCCTTCTGCATCACGGCCAGGATCTGCCGGGCCTCGTCCTTGGAAGCGGGGAGCACTGCCAGGGAGTTGAATGCGGCGATGAAGCGTTGCACCCGTTCTGCCGGGGTCGCGCCATCGCAGATCGGCTGGTCGGGAATACCGTAGAAGTCACCGCCCAGGGCGACGACCTGGCCGTAGGTCAGGGCCAGGCCGTTGGGCAGGTGCAGTTCGACTTGCCAGGCAGGGATGGCGGGGGCGTCCTTGGCGAAACGCAGCAGGGTGCTGTCGCCGATGGCAGTGTGTTCGCCGCCTTCGAAACGCAGCGATGGCTGGCCCGGTGCCACGGGCTGTGGCTCACGGGGCAGGTGTTCCGGGCGGTGGTACTTGATGGTGTGGTGGCCGTCGGCGACCAGTACCAGGTTGTCGCCATCGCCGTTGATGGCGATGCCTTGTTCGGTGAACAGGCGGTCCAGGTCGGCGATGATCTTGCCGGCATGTTGCGGTTGCTGCTTCTGTGCAGAGATTCCTGACATTTCTAGCTCCTTGATATGTCATGGGTTATTTGAATTTAACTGTATGTATATACAGTTAAAATCGAGGATAAACGAAAATCATTTCCCGTCAAGATGGCAAGCATTCGAAGCAGGATGTTTTTTCGCGTCGGCCGGAGTGATGGTTTGGCGAGGCCTCTGGCCCAAGGGTTGGCGGCTCGCTCCTTGAGCGGCCGCGGAATGATTGGATTACCATTGGCCGCCTTACGACAGGCTCAAGGTCCACCCGCCCATGCTGGCCATCTTTTTCGAAACGCTGACGATCACCGCGCCCGTCTTCGCCATGCTGTTGCTGGGCCTGTTGCTCAAGCGGGTGGGCTGGATCAACGACAACTTCATCCATACCGCCTCGGCCCTGGTGTTCAACGTCACCATGCCGGCGTTACTGTTCCTGGGTATCGTCCACGCCGACCTGCGTTCGTCGCTCAAGCCCGGGGTGCTGGTGTATTTTTCCCTGGCCACCCTGGCGTGCTTCGCCCTGGCCTGGCTCTGGGCGATCTGGCGTTGTCCGCGGGAGGACCGCGGCATCTATACCCAGGGCGCGTTTCGTGGCAACAACGCGATCATCGGCCTGGCCCTGGCGGCCAGCATGTATGGCAGCTACGGCATTTCCCTGGGGGCGGTGCTGGCGGCGCTGGTGATCCTTTTCTACAACACCCTGTCGACCATCGTCCTGGCGGTCTACAGCCCGGTGATCAAGTCCGACCCCTGGAGCATCTTCAAGAACGTGATCAGCAATCCGCTGATCGTCAGCGTGCTGGTGGCCGGGCCATTCGCCTACTGGCAGATCGGCCTGCCTGGCTGGTTGCAGACCTCGGGCCAGTACCTGGCGCAGATGACCCTGCCGCTGGCGCTGATCTGCATCGGCGGCACCCTGTCCATGGCGGCCTTGCGCAACAGCGGGCGGATGGCTATCAGTTCCAGCTTGATGAAGATGATCAGCCTGCCGGCGCTGGCGACTTTCGGCGCCTGGCTTTGCGGCTTTCGCGGGGCCGAACTGGGAATCCTGTTCCTGTACTTCGGCAGCCCCACCGCGGCGGCAAGCTTCGTCATGGCCCGGGCGGCCAACGGCAATCATGAACTGGCAGCGGCGATCATCGTCATCACCACGGTGATGGCGGCAGTGACCACCAATATCGGGATCTTCCTGCTGCAGTGGGGCGGCTGGATCTAGGGGGGGGGGGGGCGCCGGCGCGCAGGGGCGACCGGCGACGAGATATCACTGGTCTTGCTGGTAGGCGTCTATCACTTCCTGGGCGGCGCGAAAGGCATCGACGGCCGCCGGCACCCCGGCATACACCGCGCAGTGCAGCAGCGCTTCGCGAATCTCTTCGACAGTGCAGCCGTTGTTCAGCGCGCCGCGTACGTGGCCCTTGAGTTCCTGCGGGCACTTGAGGGCGGTCAGGGCCGCCAGGGTGATCAGGCTGCGGGTCTTGAGCGGCAGGCCTTCGCGGTTCCAC
The DNA here is from genome assembly GCF_003850545.1 of Pseudomonas sp. CMR5c. Classification (NCBI taxonomy): domain Bacteria; kingdom Pseudomonadati; phylum Pseudomonadota; class Gammaproteobacteria; order Pseudomonadales; family Pseudomonadaceae; genus Pseudomonas; species Pseudomonas sp. CMR5c. The sequence goes on from NZ_CP027705.1 coordinate 1,016,649, forward strand.
ACGCCTCCCCAGGCATGTTCGTTGACGAAGTCCTGCAAGGGTTGGCTGAACTCGGTGGCGTTGCCCAGGGCTCGGTCGACGAAGGCATCGCCCATCACCTGGCGACGCATCTGCAGACCGCTTTTATTGTTCTCGCTCATGGCGTTTCCCTCTTGTGTTGGCGGTGCCAGGCCCGTAGCGAACTGAACAGCAGGAACGCCACCAGCGCCGGCAGGATGAAAAACAGCATCAGGCGCTCCAGCTTGCCCGCCAGGGGCATGCCGGTCGTGAAGGACATCACGTGCAGCCCGTAGGCCAGGTACAGGCCGAGCAGCAGCAAGCCCTCGGCCCGAGTCACGCGGTAGCCTGAATAGAACACCGGCAGGCACAGGATCGCGACACCGAGCAGCACCGGCAGGTCGAAGTCCAGGGCATTGGGCGAGACCGACAGCGGCGTGGGCGCCACCAGGGCGGTGAACCCCAGGACCCCCAGCAGATTGAACAGATTGCCGCCGATCACGTTGCCCACGGCGATATCGCGCTGGCCGCGCAGGGCGGCCAGCAGCGAGGTGGCCAGCTGGGGCAGCGAGGCGCTGACGGCGATCACCGTCAGGCCCATGACCCGCTCCGACAGGCCCAGGTCGTCGGCCACTGTGATCGCGGCGCCCAGCAACAAGTGCCCGGCGAATACCAGCAGGCCCAGGCCCAGGAGGATCAGCAGCAGGCTGCTGAACCAGGGCGCCGGGTGCTTGCGCGCGGGTGGCGCGGGGGAGTGCAGGCGCGTGGCGTGGCGTGACTGGCGCGACAGCAGGGCCAGGTACAGCACCAGCGCCGCCAGCAGGATCGCGCCGTCGAGCGGGCCCAGGTGCTCGTTGTAGGCCAGGGCGAATACCAGCAGGCTGGCGCCGATCATCAACGGGATGTCCAGGCGCACCAGTTGCCGGGAAACCCGTAGCGGAATGATCAGCGCCGAGAGGCCCAGGGTCACCAGGATGTTGAAGATGCTGCTGCCGATCACGCTACCCACGGCGATATCGGTGCTGCCGCCCAGCGTCGCTTGCAGGCTGATGGCCAGCTGCGGGGCACTGCTGCCGAAGGCGACGATGGTCAAGCCGATGATCAGCGGCCGCACATGCAGGCGGACCACCAGGCGCACGGCCGCGCGGACCAGCAGCTCGGCACCGGCGACCAGCATCAGCAGGCCGCTGATGAGCTGGATCAGGCTGAGCAGGGGCAGTTCGGCGAAGGCGGTAATGATGAACTCCGGGAATCAGTCGCTGAGGGCTTGGACACGTACTTTCGCGGTTCCGCTGCGCAGCATGTCCAACTGCTGGGCGGCACCGCGGGATAGGTCGATCAGGCGGCCACGGGTGTGCGGGCCTCGATCGGTGATACGGACCACGACGCGCTTGTCGTTGGCCAGGTTGGTGACTTGCACCCGGGTGCCGAAGGGCAGTTGGCGATGGGCGGCGGTAAGGCCGTTCTGGTCGAAGGCTTCGCCGCTGGCAGTGCGCTTGCCGTGATGCCGGGCACCATAGTAGGAGGCGGTTCCGGTCTCGTCATAACCCCGGGGGTCGACCAGTTGGCTACTGGCGCAGCCGCTGAGCAGTGCCAGCAGGGCGCAGGCGCCGAGCCAGGATTGCAGGGGCGAACGCATGGGGAAAAGGGGGGCGGGCATCGATGGGGAAGGAGGGCTTGCCAGCGAGAACGGCGGTACGCGGACCACGTTTCGACTGGCAAGCCACGGCTTCATGTCCCGGTCAGCCTTCGAGCTTGCTTTTCAGCAATTCGTTGACCTGTTGCGGGTTGGCCTTGCCCTTGGAGGCCTTCATCGCCTGGCCGACGAAGAAGCCGAACATCTTGCCGCGCTTGGCTTCGTCCGCGGCGCGATATTGTTCGACCTGCTCGGCGTTGGCCGCGAGCATTTCGTCCAGTACCGCCGAGATCGCGCCGGTGTCGGTGACCTGCTTGAGGCCGCGCTTGTCGATGATCTCGTCGGCGTTGCCTTCGCCGTTGGCCATGGCTTCGAACACGGTCTTGGCGATCTTGCCGGAGATGGTGTTGTCCTTGATGCGCAGGAGCATGCCGCCCAGTTGCTCGGCCGATACCGGGGCTTGGTCGATCTCCAGGCCCTGCTTGTTCAGCAGGCTGCCCAGCTCGACCATGACCCAGTTGGCCGCCAGCTTGGCGTCGCCGGCGATGTTGGCGACCTTCTCGAAGTAGTCCGCCTGCTCACGGCTGGAGGCCAGTACGCTGGCATCGTATACCGACAGGCCGAACTGTTCCTGGAAGCGCTCGCGTTTCTGCGGTGGCAGCTCCGGCAGGGTCGCGCGCACCTGGGCGAGGAAGGCGTCCTCGATGACCACGGGCAGCAGGTCCGGATCGGGGAAGTAACGATAGTCGTTGGCTTCTTCCTTGCTGCGCATCGGACGGGTCTCGTCCTTGTTCGGATCGTACAGGCGAGTCTGCTGGATCACCTTGCCGCCGTCCTCGATCAGGTCGATCTGGCGCTGGATCTCGGAGTTGATCGCCTTCTCGATGAAGCGGAACGAGTTGACGTTCTTGATCTCGCAGCGGGTGCCGAACTCGGCCTGGCCCTTGGGGCGGATCGAGACGTTGCAGTCGCAGCGCAGGGAACCTTCGGCCATGTTGCCGTCGCAGATCCCCAGGTAGCGCACCAGGGCGTGGATCGACTTGACGTAGGCCACGGCTTCCTTGGCGCTGCGCAGGTCAGGCTCGGAAACGATTTCCAGCAGCGGCGTGCCGGCGCGGTTCAGGTCGATGCCGGTGGCGCCGTTGAACTCTTCGTGCAGGCTCTTGCCGGCATCTTCCTCCAGATGCGCACGGGTGATGCCGATGCGCTTGACGGTGCCGTCTTCCAGGGGGATGTCCAGGTGACCCTTGCCGACGATCGGCAGGTCCATCTGGCTGATCTGGTAGCCCTTGGGCAGGTCCGGGTAGAAGTAGTTCTTGCGGGCGAACACGTTGTGCTGGCCGATCTGGGCGTCTACCGCCAGGCCGAACATCACCGCCATGCGCACCGCTTCCTGGTTCAGCACCGGCAGCACGCCGGGCATGCCCAGGTCCACCAGGCTGGCCTGGGTGTTGGGCTCGGCGCCGAAGGCGGTGGAGCTACCGGAGAAAATCTTCGATTGAGTGGTGAGCTGGGTATGGATCTCCAGCCCGATCACGACTTCCCATTGCATGTGTGTCTCCTCAGAAGCCGGTTGGGGTGCGGGTGTGCCAGTCGGTGTGCAACTGGTACTGGTGCGCAACGTTGAGCAAGCGGCCTTCCTGGAAATACGGGGCAAGCAGTTGCACGCCCACCGGCAGGCCATCGACGAAACCTGCCGGCATGGACAGGCCCGGCAGACCGGCGAGGTTGGCGGTGATGGTGTAGACGTCTTCCAGGTACGCAGCGACCGGGTCGCTGTTCTTGGCGCCGAGTTTCCAGGCCGGGTTCGGCGTGGTCGGGCCGAGGATGACGTCGACTTCGTTGAAGGCGTTCATGAAGTCGTTCTTCACTAGGCGCCGGATCTTCTGCGCCTTGAGGTAGTAGGCGTCGTAGTAGCCGGCGGACAGCGCGTAGGCGCCGACCATGATCCGGCGCTGTACTTCGCTGCCGAAGCCTTCGCCACGGGAGCGGGTGTACAGGTCTTCCAGATCCTTGGGGTTCTCGCAGCGGTAGCCGAAGCGCACGCCGTCGAAACGCGACAGGTTGGAGGAGGCTTCCGCCGGGGCGATCACGTAGTACGCCGGGATCGCGTGCTGCATGTTCGGCAGGCTGATTTCCTTGATCACCGCACCGAGCTTCTCCAGCTCCTTGATGCTGGTGTGGATCAGGTCGGCGATGCGCGGGTCGAGGCCGGCGCTGAAGTACTCCTTCGGCACGCCGATGCGCAGGCCCTGCAGCGAGCCGTTGAGGCTGGCGCTGTAGTCGGGCACGGGTTCATCGATGCTGGTGGAGTCGTTCGGATCGAAGCCGGCCATGCCTTGCAGCAGGAGCGCGCAGTCTTCGGCTGTGCGTGCCAGCGGGCCGCCCTGGTCGAGGCTGGAGGCGTAGGCGATCATGCCCCAGCGGGACACGCGACCATAGGTCGGCTTCAGGCCGGTGAGGTTGGTGAAGGCCGCAGGCTGGCGAATCGAGCCACCGGTATCGGTGGCCGTTGCGGCCGGCAGCAGGCGTGCGGCCACGGCTGCGGCGGAACCGCCGGACGAACCGCCCGGCACGTGCTCGAGGTTCCACGGGTTCTTCACCGCGCCATACCAGCTCGACTCGTTGGCCGAGCCCATGGCGAATTCGTCCATGTTGGTCTTGCCCAGGGTCACGGTACCGGCGGCGGCCAGCTTGGAGACCACGGTGGCGTCGTAGGGCGCCTTGAAGTTGTCGAGCATCTTCGAGCCACAGCTGGTGCGGATGCCCTGGGTGCAGAACAGGTCCTTGTGGGCGATCGGCGCGCCCAGCAGGGCACCGCTCTCGCCATTTGCGCGACGGGCATCGGCGGCCTTGGCCTGGGCCAGCGCGAGGTCTTCGGTGAGGCTGATGAAGCTGTTGATCTGCGGGTCGAGCTGGGCGATGCGCGCCAGCAGGGTCCGGGTCAGTTCTTCGGAGGAGAATTTCTTGTCGGCGAGTCCGCGGGCGATCTCGGCCAGGGTCATGTGGTGCATTGCAGGCTCTTTCCCTTTAGTCGATGACTTTCGGAACCAGGTACAGGCCGTTTTCGACCGCTGGCGCGATGGACTGGTAGGCCTCGCGATGATTGGACTCGGTCACAACGTCTGCGCGCAGGCGCTGGCTGGCTTCCAGGGGGTGGGCCAGCGGCTCGATACCGTCGGTATCGACTGCCTGCATTTCATCCACCAGCCCCAGAATGCTGTTCAGGGCGGAGGTGATGTGTGGAAGATCGCCTTCATTGAGCTTGATGCTGGCCAAATGAGCGATTTTTTCCACATCGGAGCGTTCAAGCGCCATGGGATTCTCCAGTGGAAAACAAAAGCGGAAATCGTCCGCGTGTCAGATTGTCGGAACACTACCGTATTTCTACGGTCTTACGGCCGCGATTGTGGGGGTTGGTGCACAGAAAAGCCGCCAATTTAACATATTGGCGCCTTGCCCAAAATCCCTGTCGTTGTTAGAGTTTGCCGCACTTTTTTACCCACGCGTTGCCTAGGGTCCCTTTCCCATGTTCAAGAAACTGCGTGGCATGTTTTCCAGCGATCTTTCCATTGACCTGGGCACTGCCAACACCCTTATTTACGTGCGCGAGCGCGGTATTGTCCTGAATGAACCATCTGTCGTAGCCATCCGGACCCACGGTAATCAGAAAAGTGTTGTGGCGGTTGGTACCGAAGCCAAGCGCATGCTCGGTCGTACTCCGGGCAACATTGCTGCCATTCGTCCGATGAAAGACGGCGTGATCGCCGATTTCAGCGTCTGCGAAAAGATGCTGCAGTACTTCATCAACAAGGTTCATGAAAACAGCTTCCTGCAGCCCAGCCCTCGTGTGCTGATCTGCGTTCCATGCAAGTCCACCCAGGTTGAGCGTCGTGCCATCCGTGAATCGGCCCTTGGCGCCGGTGCCCGTGAAGTGTTCCTGATCGAAGAACCGATGTCCGCCGCTATCGGCGCCGGCCTGCCGGTCGAGGAAGCCCGTGGCTCGATGGTCGTGGATATCGGTGGCGGTACCACCGAGATCGCCCTGATCTCCCTGAACGGCGTGGTCTATGCCGAGTCCGTCCGTGTCGGCGGCGACCGCTTCGACGAAGCCATCGTCACCTACGTGCGCCGCAACTACGGCAGCCTGATCGGCGAATCCACCGCCGAGCGCATCAAGCAGGAAATCGGCACCGCCTACCCGGGCGGCGAAGTGCGCGAAGTTGACGTGCGCGGCCGTAACCTGGCCGAGGGCGTGCCACGTGCCTTCACCCTGAACTCCAATGAAGTGCTGGAGGCTCTGCAAGAGTCCCTGGCCGCCATCGTTCAGGCAGTGAAGAGCGCCCTGGAGCAGTCGCCTCCGGAGCTGGCCTCGGATATCGCCGAGCGTGGCCTGGTGCTGACCGGTGGTGGCGCGCTGCTGCGTGACCTGGACAAGCTGCTGGCCCAGGAAACCGGCCTGCCGGTGATCGTCGCCGAAGACCCGCTGACCTGTGTCGCCCGCGGCGGTGGCCGTGCATTGGAAATGATGGACAAACACACCATGGACCTGCTCTCCAGCGAATAACTTCGCTGTCGGCATCTATGCTGTTGCGCTCACAGGCAGCACTTTGCAGTGCTGCCTGTCGCGTTTATCTTCTGTCAATCTGCACCCAGGCCGGTTCGACGCCTTATGAATAGACACAACATTTGCCCGGGAGGAGCGGCTTATTAAACCGCTTTTCGCCAAAGGCCCCTCATTGGGCGTGCGCCTCCTCGTGCTGGTCGTGCTGTCGATCACGCTGATGGTGGTCGACGCGCGCTTCACACTGCTCAAGCCGGTGCGTAGCCAGATGTCGCTGGTGCTGATGCAGTCCTACTGGATCACCGATCTGCCGCAACGGCTATGGCAAGGCGTGGCCAGCCAATTCGGCAGCCGCACCGAACTGGCCGCTGAAAACGAAAAACTCAAGACCGAGAACCTGCTGTTGCAGGGGCGCCTGCAGAAGCTTGCGGCCCTGACCGAGCAGAACGTACGTCTGCGCGAGCTGCTCAATTCCTCGGCACTGGTCAACGAAAAGGTCGAAGTGGCCGAGTTGATCGGCATGGACCCCAATCCCTTCACCCACCGCATCCTGATCAACAAGGGTGAGCGCGACGGCGTGTTCCTCGGCCAACCGGTGCTCGATGCCCGGGGCCTGATGGGCCAGGTAGTGGAGCTGATGCCCTATACCTCGCGCGTCCTGTTGCTCACCGACACCACCCACAGCATTCCCGTGCAGGTCAATCGCAACGGCTTGCGCGCCATCGCCAGCGGCACCGGCAATCCGGAGCGCCTGGAACTGCGCCATGTGGCCGATACCGCAGACATCAAGGAAGGCGACCTGCTGGTCAGCTCCGGCCTGGGGCAGCGTTTCCCCGCCGGCTACCCGGTGGCCACCGTCAAGGAAGTGATCCACGACTCCGGCCAGCCGTTCGCTATCGTTCGCGCGGTGCCCACCGCGGCGTTGAACCGCAGTCGCTACCTGCTGCTGGTGTTCAGCGATTCGCGTACCGCCGAAGAGCGCGCCAATGATGCGGCCCAGGCCCAGGAGGCCCAGGACCAGCAAGGTGGCGTCATTGTGCCGGCCACGGTCGCCAAGCCCGCGGCAGCGCCTGCACCTGCAGCGGCCGCGCCGGCCAGCGCTCCTGCGGCAACCCCGGTCAAGCCCGCGGCCCATGCTCCGGCCAAGCCGGTCCACAAACCCGTGGTGAAACCGGCAGCCGCCAAGCCGCCAGCCGCAGCGCCGGCCACCACCGTAGGAAGAGAATAATGGCGGGCACTACCTATTCGAATAACGGCTGGATCGTCTGGCTGACATTCCTGGTGGGCATGTTGCTCAGCGTGTCGCCGATGCCGCAGTTCATGGAGATCCTACGACCCCTGTGGCTGGCCTTGCTGCTGGCATTCTGGAGCCTGGCCCTGCCGCACAAGGTGGGCATGGTCACTGCCTGGTGCCTGGGGCTGGCCATGGACGTGCTGTATGGCACGTTGCTGGGACAGAACGCGTTGATCCTGACCCTGATCACCTTCCTGGTGCTGTCCTTGCAGCAGCGCCTGCGGATTTTCCCGATGTGGCAGCAGAGCCTGGTGATCCTGGTGATCTTCGGCCTGGCGCAGCTGGTGCAACTCTGGCTCAGTGCCCTGACCGGCAACCGCCAGCCGACCTTGGCGGTGGTCCTGCCAGCCCTGGTCAGCGCCTTGTTATGGCCTTGGGTCAGCTTCGGCCTGCGCGGCTTGCGCCGGCGTTTCAAGATCAACTGAGCCGGTCAGGCATTGGCCCGCACCTCGACAGGGAGATGTCTTGATGAATCCGCTCTACCTCGCTTCCGGTTCACCGCGTCGGCGTGAACTGCTCACCCAGATCGGCGTGCCGTTCACTGTCATCGGCGCGGACATCGATGAAACCCCGCTGGCCGCCGAAACCCCTGCCGCCTATGTCGAACGCCTGGCCCGTGGCAAGGCGGCGGCCGGTCGCGCGGCACTGGCCAGCGATTCCACGGCCTGTGTCCTGGGCGCCGATACCGCAGTGGTGCTCGATGGCCGCATCCTCGGCAAACCGAGGGACCAGGCCGACGCTCTGGAGATGCTCATGGCGCTTTCCGGGCGCGAGCATGAGGTGCTGACGGCAGTCGCCCTGCTCGACGGTCAGCGCAGTCAGGCGCGGGTGGTGCGCAGCCTGGTGCGGTTGCGCTCGATCAGCGAACAGGAAGCGACGCGCTACTGGGCCAGCGGCGAACCCCGGGACAAAGCCGGCGGTTATGCGATCCAGGGGCTTGCAGCGGTGTTTGTGGCAGGGCTCAATGGCAGCTATTCCGCGGTGGTCGGCTTGCCAGTGTGCGAAACCGCAGAGCTGCTCGGTGATTTCGGCATTTCCTGCTGGCAAGACGTTCCAGCGCACTAAGGTATTCAATCCGACCCATGCGGCCCTCCATGAACACGTCCGAACGAGACCTTGCCATGAGTGAAGAGATCCTGATCAACATCACACCGATGGAATCGCGGGTGGCGGTGGTCGAAAACGGCGTGCTGCAGGAGGTCCACGTCGAACGTACCCAGCGTCGCGGTATCGTCGGCAATATCTACAAGGGCAAGGTGGTGCGGGTCCTGCCCGGCATGCAGGCGGCCTTCGTCGATATCGGCCTGGACCGCGCGGCCTTCATCCATGCCTCGGAAATCTCCAGCCGCGAGGGCACGGCGGTGGAGAGCATCAGCGCCCTGGTCCATGAGGGGCAGAGCCTGGTGGTACAGGTCACCAAGGACCCCATCGGCACCAAGGGCGCGCGCCTGACCACCCAGCTGTCGATCCCGTCGCGCTACCTGGTGTACATGCCGCGCACCGCCCATGTCGGCATTTCGCTGAAGATCGAGGACGAGGCCGAGCGCGAGCGCCTCAAACAGGTGGTCAGTGATTGCGTGGCCCAGGAGGGCATCCAGGAGGCCGGCGGCTTCATCCTGCGCACCGCCGCCGAAGGCGCCGGCGCCGACGAGATCATGATGGACATCCGCTACCTGCGCAGGCTCTGGGACCAGATTGGCGCACAGATCAAGACCATCGGTGCACCCAATGTGATCTACGAGGACCTGGGCCTGGCCCTGCGTACCTTGCGTGACCTGGTGAGCCCGAAGATCGAGAAGATCCGCATCGACTCCCGGGAAACCTTCCAGAAGACCACGCAGTTCGTTGCCGAATTGATGCCGGAAATCGCCGACCGCCTGGAGCACTATCCGGGCGAACGGCCGATCTTCGACCTGTACGGGGTCGAGGACGAAATCCAGAAGGCCCTGGAGCGCAAGGTACCGCTCAAGTCCGGCGGCTACCTGGTGGTGGACCCGGCCGAGGCCATGACCACCATCGACGTCAACACCGGCGCCTTCGTCGGCCATCGCAATCTGGAAGAGACCATCTTCAAGACCAACCTGGAGGCGGCGACAGCCATCGCCCGCCAGCTGCGCCTGCGCAACCTGGGTGGGATCATCATCATCGACTTCATCGACATGGAAGACGAAGAGCACCAGCGCCAGGTGTTGCGGACCCTGGAGAAACAGCTGGAGCGCGATCACGCCAAGACCAACATCATCGGCATCACCGAGCTGGGACTGGTGCAGATGACCCGCAAGCGCACTCGGGAAAGTCTGGAACAGGTACTCTGCGAGCCCTGCAGCAGCTGTCAGGGGCGGGGTAAGTTGAAAACCCCGGAAACCGTCTGTTACGAGATATTCCGCGAAATCCTCCGTGAGGCCCGGGCCTACCAGGCCGAAGGTTATCGGGTACTGGCCAACCAGAAGGTGGTCGACCGCCTGCTCGATGAAGAGTCGGGCAATGTCGCGGAGCTGGAAGGTTTCATCGGTCGCACCATCAGGTTCCAGGTCGAAACCATGTATTCCCAGGAACAATACGACGTGGTGCTGCTCTGATTCCGCGTGTTCTACATGATTGGAAACGGCTGGCTTCAGCTTTTTGCATGACATTTGCCATGGGAGCCAACTGACATGGAGCGGCTGATCCGCTTGTTCACCACACTGGTCCGCTGGGGACTGGGCCTCTGTACGCTGGCACTGGTGGCGACCGCCCTGTACGTCAGCCTGGGCCGGGAACTGACGCCGCTGGTAGCCGAGTACCAGGCCGAGGTCGAGGCCAAGGTCCAGGACGCCGTCGGCCTGCCGGTGCATATCGGCAGCCTGGAGGGGCGCTGGAGCGGCCTGTCGCCGATCCTCCTGGCCCATGACGTGATGGTGGGCGAGGGCGCCAATGCCCTGCGCCTGGATCGGGTCAGCGTCGCCCCGGACATGCTCGGTAGCCTCTTGGCCCGCGACTTGCGGATCGGCCACCTGGAGCTCAGCGGCCTGAGCCTGAGCTTCAAGGAAGGCGCGGACGGCCAATGGCAGCTCGAAGGCCTGCCGGTGCAGCAAGACCAGCCCTTGGAGCCGGAGCAACTGTTGTCGCGCCTGCAGCAACTGGCGGAACTCTCGGTGCTGGACAGCCAGGTCACCCTGTTGCCCCGTGACCACCAGCCCATCGCCTTGTCGTATGTCGGCCTCAATTTGCGCAGCGGATCCAGCCGCCAACGCCTGGACCTGCGCCTGAACCTGCCGGACGGCCAGCCCCTGGCCCTGAGCTTGCGCACGCGGATCCGCGCCGAGGCCTGGCGCGATGCACAGGCCGACCTGTACCTGAGCCTGCCGCAGAGCGACTGGGCGCGTTGGCTGCCACCGCGCCTGACCCAGCAATGGAAGTTCTCGGAGCTCAAGGCCGGCGGCGAGCTATGGCTCAGCTGGGGCCAGCGCACCGTGCAGAGCGCAGCGCTGCGCCTCAATGCACCGCAACTGACCGGTGCCTACGCCGCGCGTACCCCGGTGACCCTGAAGAACCTGGCGCTCAACGCCAATCTGCAGCGCAATGCCCAGGGCCTCGAGGTGCAGTTGGACTCCCTGGCCTTGAACCTGGGCCAGACCCGCTGGGAGTCGCGCCTGCAATTGCAACAGCGCAATACTGGCGAGCAGAACGAAGAACTCTGGCACCTGCAGGCCGACCGCCTGGACCTGGCGCCCATCACCCCGATCCTCGATGCGCTGGCACCTTTGCCCGAGGGCGTAGCCACGGCTGTCGACCACCTGAAGGTCACTGGTGGGCTGCGCAATGTGCTGCTGGACTACCGACCCCAGGCCACGGGCGATGAGCGCCTGAGTTTCGCCGCCAACCTCGATCGTGTCGGTTTCGATGCCTATCACGGCGCTCCTGCTGCACGTAACGTCAGCGGCAGCATCAGCGGCAACCTGGGCAAGGGCGAGCTGCGCATGGACAGCAAGGACTTCTCCTTGCACCTGTACCCGATCTTCGCCAAGCCTTGGCAGTACATCCAGGCCAACGCGACGCTGACCTGGAAGCTCGACCAGGAAGGCTTCACCCTGATCGCTCCGTATCTCAAGGTGCTGGGCGAGGAAGGCAAGATCGCCGGCGACTTCCTGATCCGCCTGCACTTCGATCATGCCCAGGAAGACTACATGGACCTGCGGGTCGGCCTGGTGGACGGCGATGGGCGCTATACCGCCAAGTACCTGCCCCAGGTGCTCAACCCGGCGGTGGATGAATGGCTGCGCACGGCAATCCTCAAGGGCGCGGTGGACCAGGGCTTCTTCCAGTACCAGGGCTCGCTGAACCACGACGCCATCGAGGCCGCGCGCAGCATCAGCCTGTTCTTCAAGGTGCATGATGCCGAGCTGGCCTTCCAGCCGGGCTGGCCGCACCTGACCAAGGTCAACGGCGACGTGTTCATCGAAGGCAGCCGGGTGCGCATCGTCGCCAGCAACGGCCAGTTGCTCGATACCAAGGTGCGCGATGTGTTCGTCAACATCCCCCATGCGCCGGACGGGCAAAGCTCGCACATGTACATCGACGGCGATTTTGCCGGTGGCCTGGGCGATGGCCTGAAGATCCTCCAGGAGGCTCCGATCGGCACCGCCTCGACCTTCGCGGGCTGGCAAGGCGAGGGCGACCTGCAAGGCAAGGTGGACCTGGATATCCCCCTGGCCAAGGGCGAAGAGCCGAAGATCGTGGTGGATTTCAAGACCGACAAGGCCCGTCTCAAGCTCAGCGAACCGCCGCTGGAGCTGACCCAGCTCAAGGGCGACTTCCGCTTCGACAGCGCCAAGGGCTTGAGCGGCGAAGGGATCAGTGCCCAGGCATTCGAGCGGCCGCTGACGGCGCAGATCTTCGCCGATGGCCGCGCCGGCAAGCTCAATACCCGGGTGGTGGCCAAGGGGCAGGTGGCGGTCAAGAAGCTTACCGACTGGTTGCAGGTCAGCCAGCCATTGCCGGTGTCTGGCGAGTTGCCGTTCCAGTTGCAGCTGAACCTCGATGGCGCCGATAGCCAGCTGATGGTCAGTTCCAGCCTCAAGGGCGCCGCGGTGGACCTGCCGGCACCATTCGGCATGTCCGCCAATACCGGGCGCAACAGCGTGTTTCGCATGACCTTGCAAGGTGCCGAGCGTCGCTACTGGTTCAGTTACGGCGACCTGGCGGGCTTCACCTTCGCCGCCCCCAATGGCAAGTTCGCCGAAGGCCGGGGGGAGTTGTTCCTCGGTGGCAGCGAAGCCCAGTTGCCGACGGTCAAGGGCCTGCGGGTGCGAGGCGTGTTGTCGGAGCTGGATGTCGAGCCCTGGAAGGCCCTGGCCGACCGCTATGCCGGGCAAGACCCCGGAGGCAGCGCCAAGCAACTACTCAGCAGTGCGGACTTCAAGGTCGGCAAGCTCACGGCCTTCGGCAGCACCCTGGACCAGGTCAACTTGTTGCTGACCCGCAAGCCCAGCGCCTGGGAGCTGCAGATCGATAGCCAGCAAGCCAAGGGCAATGTCGGTATTCCCGATGCCAAGGCGGCGCCCATGGCCATCGACATGCAGTACGTCCGCCTGCCGGCTGTCGACCCGACGGTCCAGGCCGATGAAAACGCCCCTGACCCCCTGGCATCGGTGGATCCCAAGAATGTGCCGCCGCTGGACATCTCCATTGCCCAGCTGTTCCAGGGCCCGGACCTGATTGGCCGTTGGGCGCTCAAGGTCCGGCCTACACCCAAGGGCATGTCGTTCAATGGCTTGAACCTTGGACTCAAGGGCATGTTGCTCGAAGGCGACGGTGGCTGGGAGGGGCAGGCGGGGGCCAGCAGCAGTTGGTACCGGGGACGCATCGGTGGCAAGAACCTGGCTGATGTACTCAAGGGCTGGGGCTTTGCCCCTACCGTCACCAGCGAGGACTTTCACCTGGACGTCGATGGCCGTTGGCCCGGTTCGCCGGCCTGGGTTGGCTTGAAGCGTTTCTCCGGCAGCCTCGATGCGACCCTGAACAAGGGGCAGTTCGTCGAGGTCGAGGGCGGTGCCCAGGCCCTGCGGGTATTCGGCTTGCTCAATTTCAACTCCATTGGCCGGCGCTTGCGCCTGGACTTCTCCGACCTGTTCGGCAAGGGCCTGAGCTACGACCGGGTACGGGGCGTGCTGGCGGCCAGCAACGGGGTGTATGTCACCCGTGAGCCCATCGCGCTCACCGGGCCATCGAGCAACCTGGAGCTCAACGGCACCCTGGACATGGTGGCCGACCGGGTGGACGCCAAGCTGCTGGTGACCCTGCCGGTGACCAACAACCTGCCGATCGCCGCCCTGATCGTCGGGGCGCCGGCGGTGGGTGGCGCGCTGTTCCTGATCGACAAGCTGATCGGCGATCGCGTGGCGCGGTTCGCCAGCGTCAAGTACAACGTCAAGGGGCCGTGGAAAGAGCCGAAGATCACCTTCGACAAGCCGTTTTGAGCATCTGCGGCTTGCGTCCATGGAGTAGCATGGCGCTCTACCCAATATGGAGTTCGCCATGTCCCTTGCGGTGATTCAAATGGTCAGCCAGAGCGATGTGCTGGCCAATCTGGCACAGGCTCGCGGCCTGTTGGAGCGAGCCGCTGCCGGCGGGGCGAAGCTGGCGGTGCTGCCGGAAAACTTCGCCGCCATGGGCCGCCGGGACATGGCCGCCGTCGGGCGTGCCGAAGCCCTGGGCGAAGGTCCGATCCTGCCCTGGTTGAAACAGGCCGCCCGCGACCTCAGGTTATGGATAGTCGCCGGTACCTTGCCGTTGCCACCCCAGGACCAGCCCGAGGCCAAATCCAATGCCTGCTCGCTACTGGTGGATGACCAGGGGCAAGTGGTGGCGCGCTACGACAAGCTGCACCTGTTCGATGTCGACGTGGCGGACAATCGCGGGCGCTATCGCGAATCCGATGACTATGCTCATGGGAACCGGGTGGTGGTGGCGGATACGCCGGTGGGGCGTTTGGGGCTGACGGTCTGCTACGACCTGCGTTTTCCCGAACTCTACAGCGAATTGCGCGCTGCCGGGGCTGAGCTGATCACCGCGCCCTCGGCCTTTACCGCCGTGACCGGGGCCGCCCATTGGGAGGTGCTGGTAAGAGCCCGGGCCATCGAGACCCAGTGCTACCTGCTGGCGGCGGCCCAGGGCGGAGTGCACCCCGGCCCCCGCGAGACCTACGGGCATGCGGCGATCGTCGACCCTTGGGGGCGGGTGCTGGCCGAGCAGGAGCAGGGCGAAGGCGTGCTGCTGGCCGAGCGTGACGGCAGCGAACAGGCGTCCATCCGGGCGCGGATGCCGGTGTTCAGCCACCGGCGCATTTTCTCGCAAGGCGTTCAACGACTTGCATAAGTACGACGAATTTAAGGCCAAAGCATATGAGCGGGTTGTTGTCCTCAGTCAGTGAACATCTTCTAGCCCCTGGCGGCGTGACCATCGAAAGCCTGCAAGGCGTGCTGGGCGACCTGGCAGGTCCGGGCATCGATGCTGCCGACCTGTACTTCCAGGGACAGATCTCCGAGTCCTGGTCCCTGGAGGACGGGATCGTCAAGGAAGGCAGCTTCAACCTCGACCAGGGTGTCGGGGTGCGCGCCCAGTCTGGCGAGAAGACCGGTTTTGCCTATAGCAACGCCATCACCCTGGAGGCCCTGGGCCAGGCCGCTCGCGCGGCGCGTTCGATTTCCCGGGCCGGGCAGAACGGCAAGGTGCAGGCGTTTTCTACCCAGGACGTGGCACAACTGTATGCCCCGGACAATCCGCTGGAGGTCATCAGTCGTGCCGAGAAGGTCGAACTGCTCAAGCGCGTTGACGCTGCGACCCGAGCCCTGGACCCACGTATCCAGCAGGTCAGCGTGAGCCTGGCCGGGGTCTGGGAGCGGATCCTGGTGGCTTCCACCGATGGTGGCCTGGCGGCGGACGTGCGGCCGCTGGTGCGCTTCAACGTCAGCGTCATCGTCGAGCAGAACGGCCGGCGCGAGCGCGGTGGCCATGGCGGTGGCGGGCGTACCGACTACCGTTATTTCCTCAGCGAGGACCGGGCCATGGGTTACGCCCGCGAGGCGCTGCGCCAGGCGCTGGTCAACCTGGAAGCGATTCCGGCTCCAGCCGGCACCTTGCCCGTGGTACTGGGCTCCGGTTGGTCCGGGGTGCTGCTGCACGAAGCCGTGGGCCACGGCCTGGAGGGCGACTTCAACCGCAAGGGCAGTTCGGCCTACAGCGGCCGCATCGGCGAGATGGTAGCCTCCAAGCTGTGCACCATCGTCGACGACGGCACTTTGGCCGAGCGCCGTGGCTCGCTGAGCGTGGACGATGAAGGCACTCCCACCCAGTGCACCACGTTGATCGAGAACGGCGTGCTCAAGGGCTACATGCAGGACAAGCTCAACGCGCGCTTGATGGGCGTGGCGCGCACCGGCAACGGTCGCCGCGAGTCCTACGCACACCTGCCGATGCCACGCATGACCAACACCTACATGCTGGGTGGCGAAAGCGATCCGGCGGAAATCATCGCCTCGGTGAAGAAGGGCATCTACTGCGCCAACCTCGGCGGCGGCCAGGTGGATATCACCAGCGGCAAGTTCGTGTTCTCCACCAGCGAGGCGTACCTGATCGAGGACGGCAAGATCACCGCGCCGGTCAAGGGGGCGACCCTGATCGGCAACGGCCCGGAAGCCATGAGTCGGGTATCGATGGTGGGCAACGACCTGTCCCTGGACAGTGGCGTCGGCACCTGCGGCAAGGACGGGCAGTCCGTACCGGTAGGCGTCGGCCAGCCAACTTTGAAGATCGATGCGATCACGGTGGGTGGCACAGGGGCGTGATTGGGCAAGAGACGGCTGGGCTGCCTGGGCGGCCCAGCCGGAGCAAGGCTCAGCGCAGGCCGCGCTGGGTCTCGTCGATGTCGCGGATGTACTTGAAGATCTTGCGGCTGGTGGCAGGGGGCTTGTTATGGGCCACCTCATGCTGGGCCTGGCGGATCAGCGAGCGCAGTTGCTGGCGATCGGCCTCGGGATACTCGCTGACGAACTTGTCCAGCACGTCGTCGCCGCCGGCGATCAGGCGATCGCGCCAACGCTCCAGGTTATGGAAGCGTTCGTTGTACTGCCGGGTGGAGGCATCGAGTTGATCGAGCAACTGCAAGATGGCGTCGATGTCCTGGTCCCGCATCAGCTTGCCGATGAATTGCAAGTGGCGTTTACGGGCGATATGGGCGACATGCTTGGGGGCTTCCGCCAGGGCCCGGCGCAGGGCGTCGGTCAATGGCAGTTTGGCCTGCAGATCGGGTTTGAGAGTGGTAAGGCGCTCGCCGAGATCAACCAGAGCATGCAGCTCGCGTTTGACCTGGGTTTTGCTTTTCTCCCCATCGAGGGAGTCGTCGTAAGAATCAACCATGGTGGCAGTCCGCAAAGAAACGCCGCCATGATAACCAGTCGAGGGCCGCTTGTCCGGCCCGGTCGCTCGCCGGCCTTAATCGAAAGCAGAATTTGAGTGGAGAACACCATGAGTGCAGCACAAAGCGTCGGCCCACAAGCTTTGCCGGCCCTGCAGGAGCAAGTGGAGCAGATCATCGCCGAAGCGCGGCGCCAGGGAGCCAGTGCCTGTGAAGTGGCAGTATCCCTGGAACAGGGACTGTCGACCTCGGTGCGCCAGCGGGAAGTGGAGACCGTGGAGTTCAATCGCGACCAGGGCTTTGGCATCACCCTCTATGTAGGCCAGCGCAAGGGCTCGGCCAGCACCTCCGCCAGTGGTCCGGACGCCATCCGTGAAACCGTGGCCGCGGCCCTGGCGATCGCCAAGCACACTTCCGAGGACGAGGCCTCGGGCCTGGCTGATGCGTCCCTGATGGCTAGCGAGGTGCGGGACTTCGATCTGTTCCATGCCTGGGACATCACTCCCGAGCAGGCCATCGAGCAAGCCCTGGCCTGCGAGGCGGCGGCGTTCGCTGCCGATGCGCGAATCAAGAATGCCGATGGCACTACCCTGAACACCCACCAGGGTTGCCGGGTATATGGCAACAGCCACGGCTTCATCGGTGGCTACGCCTCTACCCGTCATAGCCTGAGCTGCGTGATGATCGCCGAGGCCGATGGCCAGATGCAGCGCGACTACTGGTATGACGTCAATCGCCAGGGTCAGTTGCTGGCGGATCCGGCGAGCATCGGCCAGCGCGCCGCCCAACGTGCCGCCAGTCGCCTGGGCGCTCGCCCGGTGCCTACCTGCGAAGTGCCGGTGCTGTTTTCCGCCGAGTTGGCCGGTGGTCTGTTCGGCAGCTTCCTGGGGGCGATTTCCGGCGGCAACCTGTACCGCAAGTCTTCGTTCCTGGAAGGCGCCCTGGGCCAGCAACTGTTCCCGCAATGGCTGACCATCGACGAGCGTCCGCACCTTCTGCGCGCCATGGGCAGCTCGGCCTTCGATGGCGACGGCCTGGCCACCTACGCCAAGCCTTTCGTCAAGGATGGCGAGTTGGTGTCCTATGTGCTTGGCACCTATTCGGGGCGCAAACTGGGCATGCCGAGCACCGCCAACGCCGGTGGGGTGCACAACCTGTTCGTCACCCATGGCGATGAAGACCAGGCCGCCTTGCTGCGGCGCATGGACCGAGGGCTGCTGGTCACCGAGCTGATGGGCCATGGCCTGAACATGGTCACCGGCGACTATTCCCGCGGTGCCGCCGGTTTCTGGGTCGAGAATGGTGAAATCCAGTTCCCGGTGCAGGAGGTGACCATTGCCGGCAACCTGCGGGACATGTTCAAGCAGATCGTGGCCGTGGGTAATGACCTGGAACTGCGCAGCAACATCCGCACCGGCTCGGTACTGATCGAACGCATGACCGTCGCTGGCAGCTGATCATCGTTTGTGTCTTCAGAACGCGCCGCCCTTTGGGTGGCGCGTTTTTTTATGCCTGGCATTTCCATGGCGGTGCAGGAGCTGGACAAAACCTGTACAAGCCAGATTGATTTGATTCTCAATATCATTTAATAATGAAAATCATTATTCAATGAGCCCAGGTCATGAGTTCTGCCTTGCACGAGCAGCCTTACCTTGAAAGCTGGCGCTGGATGAGCCGCCAGATCCGTTGCGCACTGGACCCGGACGAACCCCGTCTGATCGAGCATTACCTGGCCGAGGGGCGATATCTGGCCTGTTGCACGGCCATATCCGCCTGGACCGTTGCCGAAACCTCCTTCCGTTTGTTGATCGATACCGCAACCGATACCGCGTTGCCCTGGCACTGGCGCAGCTTGTGCCTGGACCAGGCGTGGCGACCTCTGCGCGATATGGAGCGGTTGTCGTTGTGCAAGTGCCGGCTCAAGCGCTGGCAAAGCCATGCCTGGCGACTGGCGACCTGTTCGCTGTTGCCTTCCATTCCCCTGATTGAACTGGTGCAAGGATTTCCCGATGAGTAATACCCGTATCGAACGCGACAGCATGGGCGAGTTGCAGGTCCCGGAGCAGGCGTTGTATGGCGCGCAGACCCAGCGTGCGGTGGATAACTTTCCTATCAGCGGGCAGCGCATGCCGCGGGCTTTCATCCGGGCGCTGATCCTGGCCAAGGCCGCGGCGGCCAGGGCCAACGTCGAGCTGGGCCAGATCAGCCAGTCCCAGGGCAAGGCCATCGTCGATGCCGCCCAGGGGCTGCTGGAAGGCGACTTCATGCAGCACTTCCCGGTGGATGTGTTCCAGACCGGTTCCGGTACCAGTTCCAACATGAATGCCAACGAAGTGCTGGCGACCCTGGCCAGCCGGTTGCTGGGCGAGGTGGTCAACCCCAATGACCATGTGAACTGTGGCCAGAGCAGCAACGACATCATTCCCACCACCATCCATGTCAGTGCCGCCCTGACCTTGCACGAGCAACTGTTGCCGGCCTTAGTGCACCTGGTCGAGGTCATCGAGCGCAAGGCGTTGGAGGTGCACTCGTTCGTCAAGACCGGCCGTACCCACCTGATGGATGCCATGCCGGTACGCATGAGCCAGGTGTTGGAGGGCTGGGCGCAGCAGCTCAAGGCCAACATCGCGCATCTGCAGGATTTGTTGCCGAGCCTGCAGGCCCTGGCCCAGGGTGGTACTGCGGTAGGTACGGGAATCAACGCGCATCCGGAGTTCGCCGCGCGTTTCAGCCGGCAGTTGAGCGAGCTGACCCAGGTGCAGTTCACCCCGGGCAAGAACCTGTTCGCCCTGATTGGCTCCCAGGACACCGCGGTAACCGTCTCCGGGCAACTGAAGGCAACAGCGGTTTCGCTGATGAAGATCGCCAACGACCTGCGTTGGATGAACTCGGGACCACTGGCCGGATTGGGGGAGATCGAGCTGGAGGGCTTGCAACCTGGTTCGTCGATCATGCCTGGCAAGGTCAATCCGGTGATTCCGGAGGCGACAGCGATGGTGGCGGCCCAGGTGATCGGCAACGACAGCGCCATTACCGTGGCCGGGCAGTCGGGTAACTTCGAGCTCAACGTAATGCTGCCGATCATTGCCCAGAACCTGCTGAGCAGTATCGAGTTGCTGGCCAACTCCAGCCGCCTGCTGGCAGACAAGGCCATCGCCAGCTTCAAGGTCAATGAAGCGAAGCTCAAGGAAGCGCTCTCGCGCAACCCGATCCTGGTGACCGCCCTCAACCCGATCATCGGTTACCAGAAGGCCGCGGAGATCGCCAAGACCGCCTACAAGCAGGGGCGCCCGGTGATCGATGTGGCACTTGAACACACCGATCTGTCGCGCAGCCAGCTGGAGGTCCTGTTGGATCCGGAGAAGCTCACCGCAGGTGGCGTGTAACCCCCGTTAGCGCTTTGGAGGTCGATCATGGAGCACTGGAAACGCACGATTGAAAGGGCCAATCGCCTGTTCATGCAGGATGAGCTGGTGGATGCCCGTGAGTTCTACCTGCAAGCGCTGGCATTGGCCCAGGTGCTGTTCGAGCGCTGGCCTGATGCCGACGAAGCGGTGGCGGCCTGCGTGATCTCCCACCACAACCTGGCGGACCTGCATTTACGCCTGAACCAGCCGGAGGAGAGCGCGGAGTATCTCTGCGCTATCCACCAGCGGTTGTTGCAGACCATGCAAGACAACCGCTTGCCCCTGGCGCTGCGTGAAGCGGCCTTGCGCCAAAGCAGCAAGACCTACCTCGAGCTGCTCAATTTCATCGGTGAGCACGGCGCATATCCCCGTTCCCACCGCTTGCTGGACAACAACATTGAGTGCCTGTCTGCGGATAGGCACGGCAGCCCCTCTCATGGAGTGCACTGACATGTCCTTTACCTTGCCTGTTCTGCCGTATGCATACGATGCCCTGGAACCGCATATCGATGCGCAGACTATGGAAATCCACTACACCAAGCACCATCAGACCTACGTCAACAACCTCAACGCGGCGATAGAAGGTACCGAATGGGCCGAGTGGGAAGTAGAGAGACTGGTGGCGAGCATCCAGCAGTTGCCGGAAGGGTTGCGTGCCGCGGTGATCAACCAGGGCGGCGGGCATGCTAACCATTCGCTGTTCTGGGCGGTGATGACGCCTGCCGGCGGGGGTAAGCCCGATGGTGCACTGGCACAGGCCATTGACCGGCATTTGGGTGGGTTCGAGAGCTTCAAGGAGGCTTTCACCAAGGCCGCGCTGACCCGTTTTGGCAGCGGTTGGGCTTGGCTCAGCGTGACTCCGGAGAAAACCCTGGTAGTGGAGAGCAGCGGCAACCAGGACAGTCCGCTGATGAATGGCAACACACCGATTCTTGGCCTGGATGTGTGGGAGCACGCCTACTACCTGCGCTATCAGAATCGCCGGCCCGAATACATTAATGCTTTCTACAACGTGATCAATTGGCCAGAAGTCGCCCAGCGTTACCACGCCGCGATGGCCTGATTTTTCCTTGGATAATAAATAAGGTCGACTATGGGCACAGAGACATTGGCGATCAGCAGCGGACGGATGTTTCGTTATGCCTTCGGTTCGCTGCTGCTGTTGGCGGGTACCGCATTGCTGGTGGCTCAGGGGCTCAACTGGCTGAACCTGGAACCGCGTTTGTTGCGTGCCTTGCAGGGCGGCGCGATCTGCGCCTTGGGTACTGCGCTGGGAGCGGTGCCGGTGCTGGTGATCCGCAAGATGCCGATCGCGGTGAGCGATACCTTGCTCGGCTTTGGCGCTGGAGTGATGTTGGCGGCGACGGCGTTTTCGCTGATCGTGCCGGGCATCGCAGCGGCCCAGGAGCTGGGGCTGTCGGCCTGGGGCGCCAGTGGCCTGGTCTGTACCGGGATCATGCTGGGTGCCCTCGGCCTGTTCCTGGTGGACCTGAAGATTTCCGGCGGCAGTTCGGAGACCCTGGTGGGCACGCCGGAGCATCCAGTCATCGCGCCGCGGATCTGGTTATTCGTCTTCGCCATCATTGCCCACAACATTCCCGAAGGCATGGCGGTCGGAGTGTCGGCCGGCGGCGGCATGGCCGATGCGGATAGCCTGGCCATGGGTATCGCGCTGCAGGATGTGCCGGAAGGGCTGGTGATCGCTCTGGTGTTGGCAGGTGCTGGAATGTCGCGAGTCAGGGCGTTCCTGATCGGCGCTGCTTCTGGCCTGGTAGAGCCAGTGTTCGCCCTGCTTTGTGCCTGGCTGGTGAGCTTGGCACAGGTGCTGTTGCCTTTGGGGTTGGCCCTGGCGGCCGGAGCCATGCTGTTGGTGGTGACTCATGAGGTGATCCCCGAGTCCCGGCGCAATGGTCACGAAAAGCTTGCCAGTCTTGGCTTGTGTATCGGCTTCTGCCTGATGATGGTAATGGACACGGCACTCTCCTGAGTGCCGGCTGGGCAATGCCCGGGCAGGCTTACTCGCCTTCGTCGAAGTAGTTGTTGATCAAGGCGACCAGGGCATCCAGCGCTTGCTGTTCCTGTTCGCCCTCGGTCTTGAGATGGATCTTGGTGCCTTTGCCGGCGGCGAGCATCATCATGGCCATGATGCTCTTGCCGTCGACCATGGATTCCGGCGTCCGGCCAGCGCGAATCTGGCAGGGAAACTGGCCAGCGACGCCGACGAACTTGGCTGATGCGCGGGCATGCAGGCCCAGTTTGTTGATGATCTCGATTTCCAGAGCTGGCATCGCGGGGTAGATCCTTTCAGCTAAGGTCGCGGTGGCGAACCTGGACGTTCTTCAGGGATTTTTGCAGGACCTGGCCCAGGCGCTCGGTCAGGTACACGGAACGATGGTGCCCGCCGGTACAGCCGATGGCGATGGTCACGTAGGCGCGGTTGCTGGCGGCGAAGCGTGGCAACCACTTGAGCAGGTAGCTGGAGATGTCCTGGAACATCTCTTCGACATCCGGTTGCGCAGCCAGGTACTCGGCCACGGGAGCGTCCAGTCCGGATTGGGCGCGCAGTTCGGGTTTCCAGTACGGGTTGGGCAGGCAACGCACATCGAACACCAGGTCGGCGTCCACCGGCATGCCGCGCTTGAATCCGAAAGATTCCACCAGGAAGGCAGTGCCTGGCTCGGGCTGGTTCAACAGCCGCAGCTTGATGGTATCCCGCAGCTGGTAGAGATTGAGGTTGGTGGTGTTGACCTTGAGGTCGGCCAGGTCGACGATCGGCCCCAATAGTTGGGTCTCGTCATGGATGGCCTCGGCCAGCGAGCGGTTGGCGCTGCTCAAGGGATGGCGCCGGCGGGTTTCCGAGAAGCGCTTGAGCAGGGTTTCCTCGTCGGCGTCCAGGTACAGCACATCGCACTGGATGTGCCGGCTGCGAACTTCTTCCAGCAGCTCCGGAAAGCGCGACAGGTGGCTTGGCAGGTTGCGGGCGTCGATGGACACCGCCACCAGCGGTTGCGCCAATTCGGTATGGATCAACGCGCGTTCGGCCAGCTCGGGCAGCAGGCCGGCTGGCAGGTTGTCAATGCAGTAGTAGCCGTGGTCCTCCAGAACATCGAGGGCGGTGCTTTTACCTGAGCCGGAACGGCCGCTGACGATGATCAGACGCATGGTTACCGACCGTTCTGTTCGTCCAGCACGACCTGGTACAAGGCTTCGTTGCTGGTGGCGCTGCGCAGCCGCTCACGAACTTCCTTGCGATCGAGCATGCTGGCGATCTGCCGGAGCAGTTCCAGGTGCGCATCGGTGGCGGCCTCCGGGACCAGCAGTACGAACAGCAGGTCCACGGGAGCGCCGTCGATGGCATCGAAGTCGATCGGGGCGTCCAGGTGCATCAGCGCGCTGATGGGGGACTCGCAGCCTTTGAGGCGGCAGTGGGGAATAGCGATGCCGTTGCCGAACCCGGTGGAGCCGAGTTTCTCGCGGGCGATCAGGCTCTCGAATACGTCCTGCATCTCCAGATCAGGCACTTCACGGCTGATCAGGTTGGCAATTTGTTCGAGGGCGCGTTTTTTACTGCCGCCCGGCACGTTCACCAGGGAACGGCCGGGGGTCAGGATGCTTTCAAGTCGGATCATGGGAGGGGAGTATCAGCGACCCGTGCCTTGGAGAAGGTGGAGTTGCTTTTCCTTATGCTTTTTCAGTTGGCGGTCAAGCTTGTCCGTGAGCAGGTCGATTGCGGCATACATATCGTCATGTTCTGCATTGGCGACGACCTCCCCACCGTGGATGTGCAGGGTCGCCTCGATTTTCTGCTTCAGCTTCTCGACGGCCATGGTGACCTGCACATTGGTGATCTTGTCGAAATGGCGTTCCAGTCGGTCGAGCTTCTCGCCGATGTAGACGCGCAGAGGTTCAGTCACTTCGAGTTGGTGTCCACTGATGTTGACTTGCATACAGCTTCTCCTTCGTTGCCAGTGCATAACGCGGCAGGCCGTTTTGCCTGCCACCTAGACTGTGTCTGAAACCAGCCTGCACATCGATCGGGCTACCTTGCCCGGTCATCGCTCGGCGGGTTTCAAGCACACTCCGAAACGCTGTGGCCAGCCCGGCGGCTACATCAACCGCTTGCGTTCGCTGGAAGGCGCGATCCCAAGGGATTCGCGGTACTTGGCGACGGTCCGGCGGGCTACCTGGATACCTTGTGCCTCCAGTAAACCAGCGATCTTGCTGTCACTCAACGGCTTTTTCTGATTTTCCGCAGCCACCAGTTTCTTGATGATCGCGCGGATCGCCGTAGACGAGCATTCACCGCCTTCGGAGGTGCTGACGTGGCTCGAGAAAAAGTATTTCAGCTCATATATGCCCCGTGGGGTATGCATGAATTTCTGCGTGGTCACCCGGGAAATCGTCGACTCGTGCATGCCCACCGCTTCGGCGATGTCGTGCAGGACCAGGGGCTTCATCGCTTCGTCGCCGTACTCGAGGAATCCGCGTTGGTGCTCGACGATCTGGGTGGCGACCTTCATCAGGGTTTCATTGCGGCTCTGCAGGCTCTTGATGAACCAGCGGGCCTCCTGCAACTGGTTGCGCATGAAGGTGTTGTCCGCACTGGTATCGGCGCGGCGCACGAACCCGGCGTACTGGGCGTTGACCCGCAGGCGTGGCACGGATTCCTGGTTCAGCTCCACCAGCCAGCGTTCGTTGTCCTTGCGCACGATGACGTCAGGAACCACGTACTCGGCTTCGCTGGACTCGATCTGCGAACCCGGGCGCGGGTTGAGGCTCTGGACCAGTTCGATGACCTGGCGCAGTTCGTCTTCCTTGAGCTTCATGCGGCGCATCAGTTGGCTGTAGTCGCGGCTGCCCAGCAGGTCGATGTAGTCGTTGACCAGGCGCTGGGCCTCGGCCAGCCAAGGTGTTCTCGCCGGCAACTGGCGCAGTTGCAGCAGCAGGCATTCGCCCAGGCTGCGGGCGCCGATGCCGGCCGGCTCGAATTGCTGTATGCGGTGCAGCACGGCCTCGACCTCATCCAGCTCGATATCCAGCTCGGGGTCGAAGGCTTCGAGAATCTCTTCCAGGGTTTCGTCCAGGTAGCCCTGGTTGTTGATGCAGTCGATCAGGGTCACTGCGATCAGGCGGTCGGTGTCCGACATCGGGGCCAGGTTCAGCTGCCAGAGCAGGTGGCTCTGCAGGCTTTCGCCAGCCGAGGTGCGGGTGGTGAAGTCCCACTCGTCATCATCGCTGCTGGGCAGGCTGCTGGCGCTGGTCTGGTACACATCTTCCCAGGCGGTATCCACCGGCAGCTCGTTGGGGATGCGCTCGTTCCATTCACCGTCCTCGAGGCTGTCCACCGTCTGGGTGGTTTCCTGGTAGGAGGGTTCCTGGATCTCGGTGTTGGGTTTGGACTCGGTGTTGTCGGCCAGGGGGTCGCTGTTGTCGAAGTCGTCGCCCTCTTCCTGGCGTTCGAGCATCGGGTTGGACTCCAGGGCTTCCTGGATTTCCTGTTGCAGGTCCAGGGTCGACAGTTGGAGCAGGCGGATGGCCTGTTGCAGCTGCGGTGTCATCGTCAGCTGCTGGCCCATTCTCAGGACTAGCGATGGTTTCATGGCAGGGGCTTAACACCTTAATTGCCGGCGCACATGCGCCATCCACTACAGGGCGCCGGAGCGCCAAACATAAGCAAATTATATGCCTGAAACTGAAGTGTTTGCCTAGAGCGCTGTAACAATAAAGTTTGTGGGGTTTTATCGTTCCCAGCGCCCAGGCAATGGGTCCTGCACCTCAGCCCTTACAGGCGGAACTCATGGCCCAGGTAGACTTCCTTGACCAGTTCGTTGGCCAGGATGGTCTGGGAGTCGCCTTCGGCGATCAGTTGTCCGTCGTTGACGATATAGGCGGTCTCACAGATGTCCAGGGTTTCGCGGACGTTGTGGTCGGTGATCAGCACGCCGATCCCCTTGGCCTTGAGGTGGTGGATGATCTGCTTGATGTCGCCGACCGAGATCGGGTCCACGCCTGCGAAAGGTTCGTCCAGCAGGATGAACTTGGGGGCGGTGGCCAGGGCCCGGGCGATTTCCACGCGGCGGCGCTCACCACCGGACAGGCTCATGCCGAGGTTGTCGCGGATGTGGTTGATGTGGAATTCCTGCAGCAGGCTTTCCAGCTCCTGGCGACGGCCGGCCTTGTCCAGTTCCTTGCGGGTCTCGAGGATGGCCATGATGTTGTCGGCCACCGACAGCTTGCGGAAGATCGAGGCTTCCTGGGGCAGGTAGCCGATACCTGCACGGGCGCGGCCGTGCATCGGCTGGTGGCTGACGTCCAGGTCGTCGATCAGGACTCGGCCCTGGTCGGCCTGGACCAGGCCCACGATCATGTAGAAGCAGGTGGTCTTGCCGGCACCGTTGGGGCCAAGCAGGCCGACGATCTGGCCGCTGTCGATGGACAGGCTGACATCACGCACGACCTGGCGGCTCTTGTAGCTCTTGGCCAGGTGCTGGGCTTTGAGAGTTGCCATTACTGGGCCTTTTGCTCGTCGGTTTTCTTTTTCGGCTGGATGACCATGTCGATTCGCGGACGTGGCGCAGTAACCGAGCTGCCGTTGGCGCGACCGGCGTTGGCCACTTGCTTGACGGTGTCGTAGACGATCTTCTCGCCTTCGGTGGTGTTGCCGTCGTTGATGACCTTGGCCTTGTCGATCAGCACGATGCGGTTTTGCTGGGCATGGTACTGGATGGTCACGGCATAGGCCTGGACCGGCTTCGGATCGGTCTGCTTCTGCAGTTGCTCGAAGTAGGCCAGGTTGCCCACCGAGGTCACTACGTCGATTTCACCGGTCTTGGCCCGGGTGATGGTCACGGTATTGCCGGTGATCTTCATCGAGCCCTGAGTGATGATCACGTCGCCCTTGTAGGTGGCCACGCCATTCTTGTCGTCGAGCTGGGCGTCATCGGCCTGGATGCGGATCGGCTGTTGGCTATCGTTCGGCAGAGCCCAGGCGCTCACGCTTCCCAGTGCTGCGCCCAGACTGAGCAAAATAGGGAGGGTTTTAACGAGCCTCATACTGTCCTCTTACGTTCGATAGCAGGTTCATCCTGCCGTCTTTCAAATACGCTTTCATTCCC
This sequence comes from Pseudomonas sp. CMR5c, assembly GCF_003850545.1. Lineage (NCBI taxonomy): Bacteria > Pseudomonadati > Pseudomonadota > Gammaproteobacteria > Pseudomonadales > Pseudomonadaceae > Pseudomonas > Pseudomonas sp. CMR5c. The sequence continues at coordinate 1,044,056 of NZ_CP027705.1, forward strand.
TTGGCAGTGGTCACGCCGTCGGCGCCGTCGATTCTAACGGCTTGCTCGGTCTGCGCATATTGCTTCTGCGGGAATACTGTCATGCGGCTGGTGGTGATCAGCAGGTTGCGATTTCTCTCGTCGGTGCGGGCCACGCGGACGGAGTCGATCAGCTCGACTTCGGTGCCATCGGGGTTGACCTCGCCACGCTCGCTCTGGACATGCCACGGATAGGTGGTGCCGCGATACATCTGCAGGTCCGGCTTGGTCAGCAGGGTCACTTCGCTGGCCTTGACGTGCTCGACCTTGTCCGAGGTCATCTCGTACTGCAGCTTGCCATCGGGCAGGTACTGCACGCTGTGGGCGTTGATCACGAAGTAGTCGATGGCGCTTTCGTCGACCTGCACCATTGGCTTGTCGAGAAACCGCTCAGGGCTGATGTTCCAGTAACCGACCGCCGCGAACAGCAGGGCGATGGTCCCGAAGATCAGGATGTTGCGAATCTTTTTGCTCAGCATCGGTGGGACCCTATAAATAAGCAGCGTTGGCTGCTTCGAGGCGGTCCTGGGCATGCAGGATCAGTTCGCAGAACTCGCGGGCAGCGCCTTCGCCGCCCCGTGCCGTTGTAGTGCCGTGGGCATGCTCGCGGACGAACGGGGCTGCGTTGGCGACCGCCATGCCCAGGCCGACGCGGCGGATCACCGGCAGGTCGGGCAGGTCATCGCCCAGATAGGCGACCTGTTCATAGCTTAGGCCCAGTTGGGCGAGAAGCCCGTCCAATACCACCAGTTTGTCTTCGCGGCCCTGGTACAGGTGAGGGATTCCCAGGTTCTTGGCCCGGCGCTCCACTACTGGCGTCTTGCGACCGCTGATGATGGCGGTTTGTACTCCGGCTGCCATGAGCATCTTGATGCCCTGGCCGTCGAGAGTGTTGAAGGTCTTGAATTCGCTGCCATCCTCGAGGAAGTACAGGCGCCCGTCGGTCAGCACGCCATCGACGTCGAAGACCGCCAGCTTGATGTGCTTGCCGCGTTGCAGCAGGTCGTCATTCATTTACATCACTCCCGCGCGCAGCAGGTCGGACAGGTTGAAGGCGCCGATCGGGCGATCCTCGTTATCTACCACGATCAGTGCGTTGATTCGATTGTCTTCCATGATCTTCAAGGCTTCGGCTGCCAGCATTTCGGCGCGTGCGGTCTTGCCGCGCAGGGTCATGACTTCATCGATAGTGGTGTGATGGATGTCGATGTTGCGGTCCAGGGTGCGGCGCAAGTCGCCGTCGGTGAAGACCCCGGCCAGGCGCCCGTCGGCCTCGGCGATAGCGGTCATGCCCAGGCCCTTGCGGCTCATCTCCATCAGGGCGTCCTTGAGCAGGGTGCCGCGCTGGACCTGGGGCAGCTGTTCGCCGGCATGCATGATGTTTTCGACCTTCAGCAGCAGGCGACGCCCCAGTGCACCACCGGGGTGGGAGAAGGCGAAGTCTTCGGCGGTGAAGCCGCGCGCCTCCAGCAGCGCCACGGCCAGGGCATCGCCCATGACCAGGGCGGCGGTGGTCGAGGAGGTCGGTGCCAGGTTCAGCGGGCAGGCCTCATGTTCGATATGGGCGTTGAGGTTGACGTCGGCGGCTTTGGCCAGCGGTGAATCAGGGTTGCCGGTAATACTGATCAGTTGGATGCCCAAGCGCTTGATCAGTGGCAACAGGGTCACGATTTCATTGGTGGAGCCGGAGTTGGAGAGGGCGAGGATCACATCGTCGCGGGTGATCATGCCCATGTCGCCATGGCTGGCTTCGGCCGGGTGGACGAAGAACGCCGTGGTGCCGGTGCTGGCCAGGGTGGCGGCGATCTTGTTGCCGATATGCCCGGACTTGCCCATGCCGACCACTACTACTCGACCTTTGCTGGCCAGAATCATCTCGCAAGCACGAACGAAATCTGCGTCGATATGAGGCAGCAAGCTCTCTACTGCCTGGATTTCGAGGCGAATTGTGCGTTGTGCCGATTGAATCAGGTCGCTGGATTGACTCATGTCTGAAATCGTATAGCCCGATGAAAAGGCGGCGATTATAACGGTAATGATCGAATCCCTCACGCAAGTTCGTCAGCCTTTGTCTACTTGCGCAGAGAATCCGGCGATTTTGCCTGTCCTATACCTGAACGGTCATGGCTTCGGCCTTGGGGGCTCTGCATCAGCAGTGATATAGTTCGCCGCCAGTTCGGCCTGCCCAGGGGCACGTGCTCTCGGGAGAGAGCCTAGCGTCCGAGTGTTAGGCTGCATCGCAAGGAGTTTAGATGAGTGCCGACAACGCTTACGCGGTCGAGCTGAAGGGCGTTTCCTTCAAGCGCGGTGCGCGCAGCATATTCAATAACGTGGATATCCGTATTCCGCGGGGCAAGGTCACCGGCATCATGGGGCCTTCCGGCTGTGGGAAAACTACCCTGCTGCGCTTGATGGGCATGCAGTTGCGGCCCAGCAGCGGCGAGGTCTGGGTCAATGGCCAGAACCTGCCGACGCTCTCGCGCAGCGATCTGTTCGATGCTCGCAAGCAGATGGGCGTGCTGTTCCAGAGCGGTGCGCTGTTCACCGACCTGGATGTCTTCGAGAACGTGGCCTTTCCGCTGCGGGTGCACACCCAGCTGCCTGACGAAATGATTCGTGACATTGTCCTGCTCAAGCTGCAGGCAGTGGGGCTGCGTGGGGCCGTCGACCTCATGCCCGACGAACTTTCAGGCGGCATGAAGCGCCGGGTCGCCCTGGCCCGGGCCATCGCCCTGGATCCGCAGATCCTCATGTACGACGAGCCTTTCGTGGGCCAGGACCCGATCGCGATGGGGGTGTTGGTGCGCCTGATTCGCCTGCTCAACGATGCCCTGGGCATCACCAGCATCGTGGTGTCCCATGACCTGGCGGAAACCGCGAGCATCGCCGACTACCTCTATGTAGTGGGTGATGGCCAGGTGTTGGGCCAGGGAACTCCTGCCGAGTTGATGGACTCCGACAATCCGCGTATCCGGCAATTCATGAAGGGCGATCCCGACGGCCCGGTACCGTTTCACTTTCCAGCGCCGGACTACCGCGCAGATCTTCTGGGGAAGCGCTGATGCGCAAGATATCGCTAATCGAGAGGATTCGTCTCTTCGGTCGCTCAGGCATCGATGTCCTGGCGGTACTGGGGCGTTCCACCCTGTTCCTGTTCCATGCGCTGCTCGGTCGCGGCAGCATCGGCGGTGGTTTCGGCCTGTTGGTCAAGCAACTGCATTCAGTGGGCGTCATGTCCCTGGTGATTATCGTCGTGTCGGGGATCTTCATCGGCATGGTGCTGGCGCTGCAGGGCTTCAACATCCTCTCCAGCTACGGTTCGGAGCAGGCGGTAGGCCAGATGGTCGCCCTGACCCTGCTGCGCGAGCTGGGGCCGGTAGTCACCGCGCTGCTGTTCGCCGGGCGCGCCGGTTCGGCACTGACCGCCGAGATCGGCAACATGAAATCCACCGAGCAGCTCTCCAGCCTGGAGATGATCGGTGTCGATCCGCTCAAGTACATCATCGCCCCGCGCCTATGGGCCGGTTTCATCTCCTTGCCCTTGCTGGCCATGATTTTCTGCGTGGTGGGTATCTGGGGGGGCTCGTGGGTGGCCGTCGACTGGCTGGGGGTCTATGAAGGCTCCTACTGGGCGAACATGCAGAACAGCGTGAATTTCAGTAGTGACGTGCTCAATGGCGTGATCAAGAGCATCGTCTTCGCCTTTGTAGTGACCTGGATCGCCGTATTCCAAGGCTACGACTGTGAGCCCACCTCAGAGGGGATCAGCCGTGCCACTACCAAGACCGTGGTGTACGCCTCGTTGGCCGTACTGGGCTTGGACTTTATTCTGACCGCCTTGATGTTTGGAGATTTCTGATGCAAAACCGCACCCTGGAAATCGGTGTCGGCCTTTTCCTGCTGGCCGGCATCCTGGCTTTGCTGTTGCTTGCCCTGCGGGTCAGTGGCTTGTCTCCGACCGCGAGCACCGATACTTATAAACTTTATGCCTATTTCGACAATATCGCCGGTTTGACGGTCAGAGCTAAGGTGACCATGGCCGGGGTGACCATCGGCAAGGTCACGGCAATCGATCTGGACCGCGACAGCTTCACTGGCCGGGTGACGATGCAACTGGAAAAGCGCGTGGATAACCTGCCGACCGACTCCACTGCATCTATCCTGACTGCTGGCCTGTTGGGTGAGAAATACATCGGTATCAGCGTGGGTGGGGAAGAGGCCCTGCTCAAGGATGGTGGAACCATCCACGACACTCAGTCGTCGCTGGTATTGGAAGACCTGATCGGTAAATTCCTGCTCAATACCGTTAGCAAAGACGCCAAATGAGGAGTTTTTCGATGATTTCTATCTTGCGACGTGGCCTGCTGGTGCTGCTCGCTGCGCTGCCGTTGCTGGCCAATGCGGCGAGCCCGACCTCCGCCCATGACCTGGTGCAGGACACTACCAACCGCCTGCTGGCCGATCTTGCCGCCAATAAAGAGAAGTACAAGCAAAGCCCGAACGACTTCTACAACTCCCTGAACGGCATTGTCGGCCCGGCGGTGGATGCCGATGGCATCTCCCGCAGCATCATGACCGTGAAGTATTCGCGCAAGGCCACCCCGGAGCAGATGGCGCGCTTCCAGGAGAACTTCAAGCGCAGCCTGATCCAGTTCTATGGCAACGCGCTGCTGGAATACAACAACCAGGGCATCACCATTTCTCCTCCCAAGGATGAAAGCGGTACCCGTACTAGCGTCGACATGCAGGTCAAGGGCAACAACGGGGCGATCTACCCGGTGTCCTACACCCTGGAGAAGATCAGCGGCGAGTGGAAAATTCGTAACGTGATCATCAATGGCATCAATATCGGCAAGCTGTTCCGCGATCAATTCGCCGATGCCATGCAGCGCAACGGCAACAACCTGGACAAGACCATCGATGGCTGGGCCGGCGAAGTGGCCAAGGCCAAGGAAGCTACCGACAACGCCGCGCCAAAGGCCGAGCAATGAGCGAGGCGGGCGTACGCCTCGGTACCGCCGGGGAGCTGTTGATCAGCGGCGTGCTGGACTATCGCAGCGGCCCGGGCCTGCGCAAGCAGGGTCAGGCGCTGATCAAGTCGAGCCAGGCCTCGGCGCTGGTGCTCGACTGCTCGGCGGTAGAGCGCTCCAGCAGTGTCGGCCTGGCCTTGTTGCTGGCCTTCATGCGTGACGCCCAGGCGCTGGGCAAGGCCGTGAGCGTGCATGCGCTTCCGGACGGCATGAAGGAAATCGCCGAGGTGTCCGGGGTGACCGAGATCCTCGCGCAGCCCTAGTCGCCACAGGGTCACGCAAAGCCCCCCGTCAGAGTCCTGCTTATGCGGGGTTCGCAGGCGCGGGGCTTTTTTGTATGATGTCCGACCCGCGCGCACAGGGCGCCGATTGAGGTTGAGCATGCAGGCCAACGAAGTGAAGAGCTTTCTCGAGGGAAAGCTGCCCGGAACTCAGGTAGAAGTTGAGGGCGAAGGCTGCAACTTTCAGCTGAACGTGATTAGCGACGAACTGTCGGCCTTGAGCCCGGTTAAGCGTCAGCAGAGCATCTATGCCCATTTGAATCCATGGATTGCCAATGGCAGCATCCACGCGATCACCATGAAATTTTTCAGCCGCGCGGCCTGGGCCGAGCGCACCTGAGCCCAAGGGCGTCGAGACTCTTATGGATAAATTGATTATTACCGGCGGTGCTCGCCTCGATGGCGAGATCCGCATTTCCGGGGCCAAGAACTCCGCGCTGCCTATCCTGGCGGCAACCCTGCTGTGCGATGGCCCGGTCACCGTGGCCAACCTGCCGCACCTGCACGACATCACCACCATGATCGAGCTGTTCGGTCGCATGGGCATCGAGCCTGTGATCGACGAGAAACTCAGCGTCGAGATCGACCCGCGCACCATCAAGACCCTGGTGGCGCCTTACGAGCTGGTCAAGACCATGCGTGCCTCGATCCTGGTGCTGGGCCCGATGGTCGCGCGCTTCGGTGAAGCCGAAGTGGCCTTGCCTGGCGGCTGTGCCATCGGCTCGCGTCCGGTGGACCTGCACATCCGCGGCCTGGAAGCCATGGGCGCGCAGATCGACGTCGAAGGCGGCTACATCAAGGCCCGTGCCCCCGAAGGCGGCCTGCGTGGCGCGAACTTCTTCTTCGATACCGTGAGCGTGACCGGTACCGAGAACATCATGATGGCCGCTGCCCTGGCCAAGGGCCGCAGCGTGCTGCAGAACGCCGCCCGCGAACCCGAAGTCGTCGACCTGGCGAACTTCCTGATCGCCATGGGTGCGAAGATCTCCGGCGCTGGCACCGACACCATCACCATCGATGGCGTCGAGCGCCTGCACTCGGCCACCTACAAGGTCATGCCTGACCGTATCGAGACCGGCACCTACCTGGTGGCCGCCGCCGTTACCGGTGGTCGGGTCAAGGTCAAGGATACCGATCCGACCATCCTTGAAGCCGTATTGGAAAAACTCAAGGAAGCGGGCGCCGAAGTCACCACCGGCGGCGACTGGATCGAGCTCGACATGCACGGCAAGCGCCCCAAGGCGGTCAACGTGCGTACCGCTCCATACCCAGCGTTCCCGACCGACATGCAGGCGCAGTTCATTTCCCTGAACGCGATTGCCGAGGGTACTGGCGCGGTGATCGAGACCATCTTCGAGAACCGCTTCATGCACGTGTACGAGTTGCACCGCATGGGCGCCAAGATCCAGGTCGAAGGCAACACCGCCATCGTCACCGGCGCCGACCTGCTCAAGGGCGCGCCAGTGATGGCCACCGACCTGCGGGCTTCGGCCAGCCTGGTGATTTCGGCCCTGATGGCCGAAGGCGATACCCTGATCGATCGCATCTACCACATCGACCGTGGCTACGAATGCATCGAAGAGAAGCTGCAGATGCTGGGCGCGAAGATCCGCCGCGTACCGGGCTAGCCTGCCGTGGGCACAGGGAGGTGCCACAGATTCTTGTTCCACGTCGAGCCTGTCTTCAGGCTCGACGCATGTCTGGCGCCGTTTGCGTCCGGGCATCAGTCGCCGCATAAGGACTTACGTTACTCATGTTGACCATCGCACTGTCCAAGGGCCGTATCCTCGACGACACGCTGCCGCTTCTGGCTGAAGCGGGCATCGTGCCAACCGAGAATCCGGACAAGAGCCGCAAACTGATCATCCCCACGACCCAGGACGATGTACGCCTGCTGATCGTGCGTGCCACCGACGTGCCGACCTATGTCGAGCATGGCGCCGCTGATCTCGGGGTGGCCGGCAAGGACGTCCTGATGGAGTACGGCAGCCAGGGCCTGTACGAGCCGCTGGACCTGCAGATCGCCAAGTGCAAGTTGATGACTGCCGGCGCCATCGGTGCCCAGGAGCCCAAGGGCCGCCTGCGGATCGCCACCAAGTTCGTCAACGTGGCCAAGCGCTACTACGCCGAGCAGGGTCGCCAGGTGGACATCATCAAGCTCTATGGTTCCATGGAGCTGGCACCGCTGATCGGCCTGGCGGACAAGATCATCGACGTGGTCGATACCGGCAATACCCTGCGAGCCAATGGCCTGGAACCCCAGGAACTGATCGCTACCATCAGCTCCCGCCTGGTGGTCAACAAGGCATCCATGAAGATGCAGCACGCCCGCATCCAGTTGCTCATCGATACCCTGCGCAAGGCAGTGGAATCGCGACACCGCGGCTGACTCACATGCGTGGCCCCCGAGCCGCGCCCATCTATCCGCGTCATACCCAGCATGCTCAGGTGCCCACGCGGATGGCCTGGTAGTCTTGCGGCGCCTGAGTCATGCAAAACCAAGCTTGTCCTTTTGTGCATTCGCCAATCAATGAGGCCTTCGCTATGACCGCTCCCACTGCAATTCGCCGACTCAACGCTGCCGATGCGGATTTCGCCCGACATCTGGATCATCTGCTGAGCTGGGAAAGCGTGTCCGACGACGCGGTCAACCAGCGTGTGCTCGACATCATCAAGGCCGTGCGCGAGCGCGGTGACGCGGCGCTGGTGGAGTTCACCCAGCGTTTCGATGGCGTCCAGGCCAAGGCCATCGATGACCTGATCCTCGACCGTGCCCGCCTGGAGCTGGCCCTGACCCGCATCACCCCGGTACAGCGCGAGGCCCTGGAAAAGGCCGCCAACCGCGTGCGCGTCTACCATGAGCGGCAGAAGCAGGACTCCTGGCAGTACACCGAGGCCGATGGCACCGTGCTTGGCCAGAAGGTTACGCCCCTGGACCGCGCCGGCCTGTATGTGCCGGGTGGCAAGGCGTCGTATCCGTCGTCGGTGCTGATGAACGCCATCCCGGCGAAAGTTGCCGGCGTCTCCGAGGTGGTGATGGTGGTGCCGACTCCTCGTGGCGAGGTCAACGAGCTGGTGCTGGCCGCCGCTTGCATCGCCGGGGTCGACCGGGTGTTCACCATCGGTGGCGCCCAGGCCGTGGCCGCGCTGGCTTATGGCACCCAGAGCGTGCCCCAGGTGGACAAGATCGTCGGTCCGGGCAACATCTATGTGGCCACCGCCAAGCGGCATGTATTCGGCCAGGTCGGTATCGACATGATCGCCGGCCCCTCGGAGATCCTGGTGGTGTGCGATGGCCAGACCGATCCGGACTGGATCGCCATGGATCTGTTTTCCCAGGCCGAGCATGATGAGGATGCCCAGGCGATCCTGGTCAGCCCGGATGCCGAGTTCCTCGATCGGGTAGCCGCCAGCATCGCCAAGCTGCTACCGACCATGGAGCGGGCCGAGATCATCAACACCTCGATCAATGGCCGGGGTGCGCTGATCCAGGTCCGCGACATGCAGCAAGCCATCGAGGTGGCCAACCGCATCGCCCCCGAGCACCTGGAGCTGTCGGTGGCCGACCCGCAAGCCTGGTTGCCGCAGATCCGCCACGCCGGGGCGATCTTCATGGGCCGCCACACTTCGGAGGCCTTGGGCGACTACTGCGCCGGCCCGAACCACGTGCTGCCGACTTCCGGCACCGCGCGTTTTTCCTCGCCGCTGGGGGTGTATGACTTCCAGAAGCGCTCGTCGATCATCTTCTGTTCCGAGCAGGGCGCATCCGAACTGGGCCGTACGGCCTCGGTGCTGGCCCGTGGCGAGTCGCTGACCGCCCACGCCCGCAGCGCTGAATACCGTATCGTCGACGACCAAGATCAGGGGCAATGAGCATGAGCAAATTCTGGAGTCCGTTCGTCAAGAACCTGGTGCCCTACGTACCGGGCGAACAACCCAAGCTGACCAAGCTGGTCAAGCTCAACACCAACGAAAATCCCTATGGCCCGTCGCCCAAGGCCCTGGCCGCGATGCAGGCCGAGCTCAACGACAACCTGCGGCTGTACCCCGATCCCAACAGCGACCTGCTCAAGCAGTCGGTGGCCAGCTACTACGGGGTGCAGGCCAACCAGGTGTTCCTCGGCAACGGTTCCGACGAAGTCCTGGCGCACATCTTCCATGGCCTGCTGCAACAGGACCTGCCGCTGCTGTTCCCGGACATCAGCTACAGCTTCTATCCGGTGTATTGCGGCCTGTATGGCATCGATTTCGAGGCGGTGCCGCTGGACAAGCAATTCCAGATCCGCGTGGCCGACTACGCCAAGCCCAATGGCGGCATCATTTTCCCCAACCCGAATGCGCCTACCGGTTGCCTGTTGGCCCTGGAGGCGGTGGAGCAGGTCCTCAAGGCCAGCCCCGATTCGGTGGTGGTCGTGGATGAGGCCTACATCGATTTCGGTGGTCAGACCGCCATCAGCCTGGTGGATCGCTACCCGAACCTGCTGGTGACCCAGACCCTGTCCAAGTCCCGTTCTCTGGCGGGTTTGCGGGTGGGCCTGGCGGTAGGGCATCCGGACCTGATCGAGGCCCTGGAACGGGTCAAGAACAGCTTCAACTCCTACCCCCTGGATCGCCTGGCGATCGTCGGTGCGGCCGCGGCTTTCGAAGATCGCGAGTACTTCCAGAAGACGTGCCAGCAGGTAATTGAAAGTCGCGAATGGCTGGTGGCGCAGTTGCAGGCCAAGGGTTTCGAAGTGCTGCCTTCGGCGGCCAACTTCATCTTTGCCCGCCACCCGCAACACGATGCCGCGGGCCTGGCAGCCAAGCTGCGGGAGCAAGGCGTGATCGTGCGTCACTTCAAGCAGCAGCGGATCGCCCAGTTCCTGCGGATCAGCATCGGCACGCCGGAGCAGAACCAGGCCCTGGTCGACGGATTGGGGCAGCTCTAAGCGGCAAGCTGGAAGCCCTGAGCATGTGCCTGGGGCTTCTCGCTTGCAGCTAAAGGCTTGCCGCTTTGCCACTGCAGCCTGCGGCTGCGCTTATTCGTGGTGCGGTTGTCCCAGGAAGGTCAGGGAGCTGAACAGGCCGCGGGAGGCCGCGTCGGGGTTGTCCTTGAGCGGCACCTCGACCTGCGCGGCGATCACGTTCAAGCCCTCGTTGCGCACCAGTACCTGGGCGCGGCCCTGGGCATCGGTCTCGGTGCTCAGGGTATTGGGTGCATTGCGGTAATCTCCCACCAGCTTCACTCCCGCCGCCGGCTGGCCGTCGAGCAGGACCCGTACCGGCAGGCTCTTGCCGGGGCCCACCAACAGCGGATCGGTCTCGGGCGCGATCACCAGCTTGAGCTGATCGAGGCTGGGCAGCTTCGCTCCGGGCTGATAGATCGCCAGGCTGTACTTGAAGGTATGGGTCGAGGCGATGGCGCCAGGCACCTGGCTACGTCCCTGGTTGATCCACTGTTTGTCGGCGGTTTGCGACCAGGGCCCGTTGTCCAGGGCGACCGCCAGCACAGCTGGAGGCTTGAGCGGTTGCAGCCGGGCGTGATCGGCAAGGCGTTGCACCGTCACCGGGATCATCCTTCCCAGGCTGTCATAGGCCCAGGCGCCGCTGATCTTGCGCGGCTTGAAGGCATCATCCTCGGCGCCATGGCCGTACACCACCTCGATGTTGCCGCGTCGCTGTTCGGTCCACAGGCCATGGGCCACGGCTTGGGTGGTGCCCAGGGTGCCGAGCAGGCCCAGCAGGACAATGGTTTGCATCGATTGCATGGTGGTTCCCTTCTACAGGTTGAGTGTCAGGCTGACGGTGAAGTTGCGCGGTTCTCCCGGGGTGACCCAGTAGTTGCTGTAGGAGCGCTCGTAGTACTTCTCGTCGAACAGGTTGTTCAGGTTCAGGCCCAGGGTCAGGTTGTCGCTGGCCTTGTAGTGGGCCAGCAGGTCCAGGGTACGGTAGGCGGGAAGTTCGAAGCGGCCTCCGGCCTCGCCCGAACGGTCGCCGACATAGGTCAGGGCCGCGCCGATATCCGAGCCCTTGAGGCGACCGTCCTGGAATTCATAGACTCCCAGCAGGCTGCCACTGTGCTTGGCGACCCCGAGAATGCGGCTGCCGGCGGGAATTGCCTGGTCGCCCTTGGTGACTTCGGCATCGATCAGCGCATAAGCGCCAATCACCCGTACCGTGTCGGTCAACTGCCCACTGAATTGCAAATCGAAGCCCTGGCTGCGGGCCTTGCCCATGGCGCGGCTGGAATCGGTGCCGGGATCCAGGGCCAGGACGTTTTCCTTGTCGATGTGGAAGGCGGCAAGAGTGGCGCTCAGGCGTTCGTCGAACAGCTCGCTCTTGATCCCCACTTCATAACCGACGCCTTCCTCGGGTTTGAAGGTCTTGCCGGCAGCATCCACCCCATTGTTGGGCTTGAACGAGGTGGAGGCGTTGGCGAACAGGCCGAACTGCGGAGTCAGTTGATACAGGAGCCCGGCGCGTTGGGTCAGGGCGTCGTGGTTCTGGCGGCTGCGCTTGCCGGTGGCGTGGTCGTCGATCCGTTGCTCGAAATGTTCGAAACGCGCGCCCAGCATGCCGCTCAGGCGTTCGCTGAAGACGATCTGGTCCTGGAGGTTCAAGGCGTGGCTTTCGACGTGCTCGAAAAAGTCAGTGCCGGAGCGCTTGCCGTCGGGCTTGGCCTGGCCGTAGACCGGGTTGTAGATATCGATGGCATAGGGGCTGCCAGCAATGGCGGTGACCCGCTCGTTCTTGCGGTAGTTCTCGTATTCGCTACCGATCAGCAGCTCATGCTGCCAACTGCCGAGGTCGAACAGGCCGCGCAGTTCCAGCTGGGTGATGCTGTCGTGCCAGTTATTGTCGCGCTCGCGGTAGCGCCGGTCGACGGTATGCCGGTCGGCATTCAAGGGGCGGGTTTCCGAGGCGAAGCCCCACAGTTTGCCCTCCTTGTAGTGGCTGGCCAGGCGCAGCTTCCAGTTGTCGTCGAGGTGATGTTCCAGGGTGGCCTGAAGCATGCTGTTGTGGTTGTCGATGTTGCCGTCGCTGGGCTCGCCGAGAAAGGTCGAGCGCGAGACGCCATTCCAGCGGTTGCCGGGGGCGACGATGCCGCGGTCGAAGGTCGAGCTGTGGCGAACGAACTCGCTTTCCAGCAGCAGGCTGGTATCCGGGTTCAACTGCCAGCTCAAGGAGGGGGCGACGAACACCCGGCGACTGTCGACGTGGTCGCGAAAGCTGTGGTTGTCCTCCACCGCCAGGTTGACCCGCGACAGCAGGTTGCTCTGGGCATCCAGCGGGGTGTTGAGGTCCAGTTCGGTGCGGTAGCGATCCCAGCTACCGGCACTGGTGCGCAGGGTGGTGAATGCCTGCGGCTGGGGCTTCTTGGTGACGATGTTCACCGTGCCCCCGGGGTCGCCGCGGCCGTAGAGGCTGGCGGCCGGGCCCTTGAGCACTTCGATGCGTTCGATGCTGGCGGCGTCCGGGGTGCTGGGGTAGCCACGATTGGCGCTGAAGCCGTCCTTGTAGAACTCCGAGGTGGTGAAGCCGCGGATGCTGTATTCATACAAGGTCAGGCCGCCGAAGTTGTTCTGCTTCGAGACGCCTCCGGCGAAGTCCAGGGCCCGCTCGACGTTACTGCTGCCCAGGTCCTGGAGCACGCTGGCGGGGATCACGCTGATGGACTGCGGGATCTCGCGAATCGCCGTATCGGTCTTGGTGGCGCTGGCGGAGCGGGTGGCCCGGTAGCCTTTCACCGGGCCCGTGGCGGATTCGGACTCGCCGCTGATGCGGATGGTCTCCAGTTCCACCGGCTGCGGTTCTTCGGCGTATACGGGATCGGCCAGCAGGCCTAGGGCCAGGCCTGCCAGGGGGAAGATTCTTCGGGGCGTCATGAGGCTGTTCCAATAGCGATATTGAAACAATATAACATGACCAATGAGAGTGTATATTGTTAGCCCGGCATGGCCGGGCTCACATCATTCCTCTTCCTTGACTGGCGCGGGAGGCGGTCGCAGGCCGATCTCGGCGGTCAGCTTGAGTTCCTTGCCGTTGCGCATGACCTGGATCGCCACCTTCTCGGTGGGCTTGATCCGGGCCACCTGGTTCATCGAGCGGCGGCCGTCGCCGGCAGGTTCGCCATCGATGCTGAGGATCACGTCGCCCAGTTGCATGCCGGCCTTTTGCGCCGGGCCATCGCGGAAGATCCCCGCCACCACGATGCCCGGGCGCCCGGCCAGCCCGAAGGACTCCGCCAGCTCCTGGGTCAGCGGCTGCACCTCGATTCCCAGCCAGCCACGGATGACCTGGCCGTGTTCGATGATCGACTTCATCACTTCCATGGCCAGCTTGATCGGGATGGCGAAGCCGATGCCCTGGGAGCCGCCGGACTTGGAGAAGATCGCGGTGTTGATGCCGGTCAGGTTGCCGTTGGCGTCCACCAGGGCGCCGCCGGAGTTGCCCGGGTTGATCGCCGCATCGGTCTGGATGAAGTCTTCGTAGTTGTTCAGGCCCAGCTGGTTGCGGCCAGTGGCGCTGATGATGCCCATGGTCACGGTCTGGCCTACCCCGAACGGGTTGCCGATGGCCAGGGCGACGTCGCCAACGCGGACGTTTTCCGAGCGGCCGACGGTGATCGAGGGCAGGTTCTTCAGATCGATCTTGAGTACCGCCAGGTCGGTTTCCGGGTCGCTGCCGATGACCCGGGCCAGGGTTTCCCGGCCGTCCTTGAGGGCCACCACGATTTGCTCGGCGCCGGAGGTCACGTGGTTGTTGGTCAGCAAGTAGCCTTCGGGGCTCATGATCACCCCGGAACCCAGGCTCGACTCCATGCGCTGCTGCTTGGGTAGGTTGTCACCGAAGAAGCGTCGGAACTGCGGGTCCTCGAACAGCGGGTGGGCCGGCCGGTTGATCACCTTGGTGGTGTACAGGTTGACCACCGCAGGGGCGGCGATGATCACCGCATCGGCGTAGGACACCGGGCCCTGTTGGGTACCAGTGGTTTGCGGCGCTTGCTGCAGGTTCACATCCAGGCTGGGCAGGCCGACCCATTGCGGGTAACGCTGAATAATCAACAACGCGATAAGCACGCCGGCCAGTAGTGGCCAGCCGAAAAAACGCAGAGCCTTGAGCATCGGGCAAGTCCTGGGTGGTTACGAAGGGCTGCGCACGGCCCCATAATGTCGCGCATTATACGAGGCCGCACGCGCCTCTGGACGGGATATTTAGGAGTCTTTCATGGCCGTTGCCCTGAGCACACTGGTAGAAGAAGCGGATCGCTACCTGGGCAGTTCGCGTATCGCCGACTATTGCCCCAATGGCCTGCAGGTCGAAGGGCGTCCACAGGTCATGCGCATCGTCAGCGGAGTCACCGCCAGCCAGGCGTTGCTGGACGCGGCAGTAGAGGCCAAGGCCGACTTGGTGCTGGTCCACCATGGCTATTTCTGGAAAGGCGAGAACCCTTGCATCACCGGCATGAAGCAGCGCCGCTTGAAGACCCTGCTCAAGCATGACATCAGCCTGCTGGCCTATCACCTGCCCCTGGACCTGCATCCGGAAGTGGGCAACAACGTGCAATTGGCCCGGCAACTGGACATCACGGTGGAAGGCCCGCTGGATCCGGAGAACCCCAAGGTCGTGGGGCTGGTGGGGTCCCTGGACGAGCCCGTCACTGCGCGGGACTTCGCCCGCCGGGTACAGGAGGCGATGGGCCGTGAACCGCTGCTGGTGGAAGGCAGCGAGATGATCCGCCGGGTCGGCTGGTGCACCGGCGGTGGCCAGGGTTACATCGACCAGGCGGTGCAGGCCGGGGTCGACCTGTACCTGAGTGGCGAGGCTTCGGAACAGACCTTCCACAGCGCCCGGGAGAACGACATCAGTTTCATCGCTGCCGGCCACCATGCCACCGAGCGTTACGGCGTGCAGGCTCTGGGTGACTACCTGGCCCGGCGCTTCGCCCTGGAGCACCTGTTCATCGATTGCCCGAACCCGATCTGACGGCATTTCGTCAGGTCTTTCCCGGTGGGCCCCGCCGGTTTCGATCGCCGTTTGCGGCCGCATCGGCAGGGCCCGGAACCAGCGAACGGGCGGGTATATTCATATATCGTTTCGTTCTAGTTGGCTCCCTGATTAGAAGAAGGCCGCTGTGCTAGCATGCCCCGCTCGAACACGGCCCGCAGGCCGTCCATAAGAAAGCTTTCGTGAGTAGCCATGGTCGACAAACTGACGCATCTGAAACAGCTGGAGGCGGAAAGCATCCACATCATCCGCGAGGTGGCGGCCGAGTTCGACAATCCGGTGATGCTGTACTCCATCGGCAAGGACTCTGCGGTGATGTTGCATCTGGCCCGCAAGGCGTTCTTCCCCGGCAAGCTGCCATTCCCGGTGATGCACGTCGATACCCGGTGGAAATTCCAGGAGATGTACAAGTTCCGCGATCGCATGGTCGAGGAAATGGGCCTGGACCTGATCACCCACGTCAACCCCGATGGCGTGGCCCAGGGCATCAACCCCTTCACCCACGGCAGTGCCAAGCACACCGATATCATGAAGACCGAGGGCCTCAAGCAGGCCCTGGACAAGCACGGCTTCGACGCCGCGTTCGGCGGGGCTCGCCGCGATGAAGAGAAGTCCCGCGCCAAGGAGCGCGTCTACTCGTTCCGCGACAGCAAGCACCGCTGGGACCCGAAGAACCAGCGTCCCGAGCTGTGGAACGTGTACAACGGCAAGGTCAACAAGGGCGAGTCGATCCGTGTGTTCCCGCTGTCCAACTGGACCGAGCTGGACATCTGGCAATACATCTACCTGGAAGGTATCCCGATCGTGCCGCTGTACTTCGCCGCCGAGCGTGAAGTGATCGAAAAGAACGGCACCCTGATCATGATCGACGATGAGCGCATCCTCGAACACCTCAGCGATGAGGAAAAGGCGCGCATCGTCAAGAAGAAAGTGCGTTTCCGTACCCTGGGCTGCTACCCGTTGACGGGCGCGGTCGAGTCCGAAGCCGAGACCCTGACCGACATCATCCAGGAAATGCTCCTGACCCGTACGTCGGAGCGCCAGGGCCGGGTCATCGACCACGATGGCGCAGGCTCGATGGAAGACAAAAAACGCCAAGGGTACTTTTAAGCTTCGAGTTACAAGCGGCAAGCAGCAAGTTAAAGGCGGTATGCGTAACGTCGTGGTTTGTTGCTTGCAGCCGGTTGTTGCGAGCCGGAATCGGAACACTCGTCATGGATTTCGAGAAACTGATTGTTTGGCAGCGAAGCAAAGCTTTGGCGGTGGGGATTTATAAAGAGTTTGCGCAGTGCGGGGACTTTGGATTCAAGGACCAGATCACTCGCTCTGTTCTTTCGGTGCCTTCCAATATTGCCGAGGGCATGGAGCGTCGTAGCAATAGAGAGAAAGTCCATTTTCTCTGGATTGCGAAAGCTTCTTGCGGCGAACTCCGGACTCAAATCCTTATCGCTCGTGAAATTGCCTACATCGCGAACCCGCTGGCTGAGAATTGGATTAAAGAAACCCGCGAGCTATCGAAGATGCTCAGCGGCTTGATCAAAAAAATTTCTGACTAGCTGTACGCCGACAAGCTTGCCGCTTGAAGCTTACAGCTTGGAGCTTGAACGCTATGAGCCACCAATCCGATCTGATCAGCGAGGACATCCTCGCCTACCTGGGCCAGCACGAACGCAAGGAACTGCTGCGCTTCCTTACCTGCGGCAACGTGGATGACGGCAAGAGCACCCTGATCGGGCGCCTGCTGCACGACTCGAAGATGATCTACGAAGATCACCTGGAAGCCATCACCCGTGACTCGAAGAAGGTCGGCACCACCGGTGACGACATCGACCTGGCCTTGCTGGTGGATGGCCTGCAGGCCGAGCGCGAGCAGGGCATCACCATCGACGTGGCCTACCGTTACTTCTCCACCGCCAAGCGCAAGTTCATCATCGCCGACACCCCGGGCCATGAGCAGTACACCCGCAACATGGCCACCGGCGCCTCCACCTGCGACCTGGCGATCATCCTCGTGGACGCCCGCTACGGCGTGCAGACCCAGACCCGCCGACACAGCTACATCGCTTCCCTGCTGGGGATCAAGCACATCGTCGTGGCCATCAACAAGATGGACCTCAAGGGGTTCGACCAGGACGTGTTCGAGTCGATCAAGGCCGACTACCTGCAGTTCGCCAAGGGCCTGAAGATCCAGCCCACCAGCCTGCACTTCGTGCCGATGTCGGCGCTCAAGGGCGACAACGTAGTGAACCGCAGCGAGCGTTCGCCGTGGTACACCGGCCAGTCACTGATGGAAATCCTCGAGACCGTGGAGGTTTCCGGCGATCGCAACTTCACCGACCTGCGTTTCCCGGTGCAGTACGTCAACCGTCCGAACCTGAACTTCCGCGGTTTCGCCGGCACCCTGGCCAGCGGCATCGTGCACAAGGGCGACGAAGTGGTGGTGCTGCCTTCGGGCAAGAGCAGCCGGGTCAAGTCCATCGTCACCTTCGAAGGCGAACTGGAGCAGGCCGGTCCCGGCCAGGCCGTGACCCTGACCATGGAGGACGAGATCGACATCTCCCGGGGCGACCTGTTGGTGCATGCCGACAATGTGCCGCCGGTGACCGAGAACTTCGAAGCCATGCTGGTATGGATGGCCGAGGAACCGATGCTGCCGGGCAAGAAATACGACATCAAGCGCGCCACCAGCTATGTGCCGGGTTCGATCGCCAGCATCGTTCACAAGGTCGATGTGAACACCCTGGAAGAGGGTGCAGCCAGCGCCCTGCAACTGAACGAGATCGGTAAGGTCAAGGTCAGCCTCGACGCGCCGATCGCCCTGGATGGTTATGAAAGCAACCGCACCACGGGCGCGTTCATCGTCATCGATCGCCTGACCAACGGCACCGTTGGCGCCGGCATGATCATCGCCCAGCCTGTGGCCCACGGCAGCGCCTCCCAGCATGGCAAGCTGGCCCATGTCGCCACCGAGGAGCGTGCCCAGCGCTTCGGCCAGCAGCCGGCCACCGTGCTGTTCAGCGGCCTGTCGGGCGCAGGCAAGAGCACCCTGGCCTATGCCGTGGAGCGCAAGCTGTTCGACATGGGGCGTGCGGTGTTCGTCCTAGATGGCCAGAACCTGCGTCACGACCTGAACAAGGGCCTGCCCCAGGATCGCGCCGGGCGTACCGAAAACTGGCGGCGTGCGGCCCAGGTTGCCCGTCAGTTCAACGAGGCCGGCCTGTTGACCCTGGCGGCGTTCGTGGCGCCCAGTGCCGAAGGTCGCGAGCAGGTCAAGGGGCTGATCGGCAAGGAGCGTCTGGTGACGGTCTATGTCCAGGCTTCGCCAGCCGTATGCGCCCAGCGTGATCCCCAGGGCCTCTATGCCGCCGGTGGCGACAACATTCCGGGCGAGTCCTTCCCCTATGACGTGCCGCTGGATGCCGACCTGGTGATCGACACCCAGTCCGTGTCGCTGGAAGAGGGCGTCAAGCAAGTGCTGGATCTGCTGCGCAAGCGCGGCGCGATCTAAGGTAAGGGCAGCGGCGAGCTTCTAGCTTCAAGCTGCAAGAAAAAGCCCGCGGACAGGTGACTGTCTGCGGGCTTTTTTGTGTCTGTTCGAACGCGAAGCGGCCCTTGCAGGCGCTTCATCGCTTGCCCGGATATTCCCGGTGCAGCTGCTCGAGCAGCGCGTCCTTGGCTTGCCAGCGCTGGTTGATCCAGTCCTGGAAGGCCTGCCGATAAACCGCGTCCTGTTCGTAGTTGCGCCCGATGAACTGCTGGGGAATCGACACTTCTTCGAAACGCACCACCACGTCCTTGAGCTTGCCGCTGAGCAAGTCCCAGAACCCCGGGCGGCCGGCCGGATAGTGGATGCTCACGTCGACGATCGATTGCAGCTGCTCGCCCATGGCATCCAGCACGAAGGCGATGCCGCCGGCCTTGGGCTTGAGCAGGTACTTGAATGGCGATCGCTGCTGGGCATGCTTGGCCTCGGTGAAGCGCGTGCCCTCGACGAAGTTGAAGATACCTACCGGATTGCTGCGGAATTTCGCGCAGGTCTTGCGGGTGGTTTCCAGGTCCTTGCCCTTTTTTTCCGGATGCTTTTCCAGGTAGGCCTTGGAGTAGCGCTTCATGAAGGGAAAGCCCAAGGCCCACCAGGCCAGGCCGATCACCGGCACCCAGATCAGTTCCTGCTTGAGGAAGAACTTCAACGGGCGGATACGCCGGTTGAGCACGTACTGCAGCACCAGGATATCGACCCAGCTCTGGTGGTTGCTGGTGACCAGGTAGGAGTGCTGGTAATCCAGGTCTTCAAGGCCCTGCACGTGCCAGCGAGTGCGGCAGACCAGCTGCATCCAGGCCTTGTTGTTGCTGATCCAGGCCTCGTGGGTGTGGTTCATCAACCAGTGGCTGAAACGCTGGGTGAGGCGCAACGGCAAGGCCTTGAAGAGCGCCACGCAGAACAGGAACGAGCACAGCAAAATAGTGTTGAGCGCCAGCAGCAGCGAGGCGATGGTGCCGCGTACGGCACCCGGTAGAAAGTCCAGCATTCAGGCATCCATGGGTCGGTTGGCAGCTTGGATCGCAGTCAGGGCGATGGTGTAGACGATATCGTCAACCTGGGCGCCGCGCGGCAGGTCGTTCACCGGCTTGCGCAGGCCTTGCAGCATCGGCCCCAGGCTCACGCAATCGGCGCTGCGTTGCACCGCCTTGTGGGTGGTGTTGCCGGTGTTCAGGTCGGGGAACACGAACACCGTGGCCTTGCCCGCGACCTGGCTGTTGGGGGCCAGTTGCCGGGCGACGTTCTCGTTGGCGGCGGCGTCGTACTGCAACGGGCCGTCGATCAACAGCGAGCGCTGGGCTTCATGGGCCAGCAGGGTGGCCTCGCGGACCTTCTCCACTTCTTCGCCGCTGGCCGAGTCGCCACTGGAGTAGCTGATCATCGCCACCCGTGGCGAGATGCCGAAGGCCGCTGCCGAATCGGCGCTCTGCAGGGCGATCTCCGCCAGTTCGCTGGCGCTGGGGTGGGGGTTCATCACGCAGTCGCCGTAAACCAGCACCTGCTCGGGAAACAGCATGAAGAACACCGAGGACACCAGGGTGCAGCCCGGCGCGGTCTTGATCAATTGCAGGGCCGGGCGGATGGTGTTGGCGGTGGAGTGGACGAGCCCGGAAACCAGGCCGTCGACCTCGTCCAGGGCCAGCATCACGGTGCCGATCACCACTGGGTCTTCCAGTTGCTGCTCGGCCATCGGCGCGTTCAGGCTCTTGCTCTTGCGCAGGGCCACCATGGGCTCGACATATCGCTCGCGGATCAGGTCCGGGTCGAGGATCTCCAGGCCCTCGGGCAGCTCGATGCCCTGGGCCCGAGCCACGGCGTGGACGTCGTCCGGCTTGGCCAGCAGCACGCAGCGGGCGATGCCGCGGGCCTGGCAGATGGCGGCGGCCTGCACGGTCAGGGGCTCGCTGCCCTCGGGCAGGACGATGCGCTTGTCGGCTTGCTGGGCGCGCTGGATCAACTGGTAGCGGAACACCGCCGGCGACAGGCGCATTTCCCGCGGGGTGCCACAGCGCTGGTGCAGCCAGTCGGCGTCCAGGTGACTGGCCACGAAGTCGGTGATGATTTCCGCACGCTCGCGGTCATCGATGGGGATTTCCTTGTTCAGGCCGTTGAGCTGGTTGGCGGTGTCGTAGGAACCGGTGCTTACCGACAGCACCGGCAGGCCGGCATTCAGCGCTCCACGGCACAGGTCCATGATCTTCGGGTCGGGCAGGGTGCCGCTGGTCAGCAGCAGGCCGGCCAGCGGTACGCCGTTGATCGCTGCGAGACTCACGGCGAGGATGATGTCGTCACGGTCGCCCGGGGTCACCACCAGCACTCCGGGCTTGAGCAGCTCCACGGTGTTGCGCATGGTGCGCGCGCAAATGATGATCTTGGTCATGCGCCGGGTTTCGTAGTCCCCGGCGTTGAGTACCTGGGCGCCCATCAGGTCGGCCACGTCGCGGGTGCGCGGGGCATTGAGCTCAGGCTGGAACGGAATGCAGCCCAGCAGGCGGAAGTCGCCACTGCGCAACAGCGGCGAATGTTCCTTCAGACGGGCGCTGAACGCCTCGATGCTTTCGTCGGTGCGCACCTTGTTGAGGATCACCCCCAGCACCTTCGGATCCCGTGGGCCACCGAACAACTGCGCCTGCAGCTCGACCCGCCCGGACAGTTCGGTGAGCACTTCGTTTTCCGGGGCCGAGACCAGGATCACCTCGGCATCCAGGCTCTTGGCCAGGTGCAGGTTGACCCGGGCCGCGTAGCTGGCGGCACGGGTCGGCACCATGCCCTCCACGACCAGTACATCCTTGCCGATGGCCGCCTGCTGGTAGAGGGTGATGATTTCTTCCAGCAGCTCGTCCAGCTGACCATCGCCCAGCATCCGCTCCACATGGGCCAGGCCCAGGGGTTGTGGTGGTTTCAGGCCGTGGGTGCGAGCCACCAGCTCGGTGGAGCGTTCGGGGCCGGTGTCGCCCGGATGCGGTTGGGCGATGGGCTTGAAGAAACCGACCTTGAGGCCGGCGCGTTCCAGGGTGCGTACCAGCCCGAGGCTGATGGAGGTCAGGCCCACACCAAAATCGGTGGGTGCGATGAAGAAAGTTTGCATGCGAATTCTCGAAGGGTGCATGGCAAGGGCGACGGTCTTTGGCCGTCTGCCGCGGTAGTCAGGGGCTAAGGTTATCGTTTCCGGCGTCCTGCGCACACCAGCCACAGGCAAAGGGCCGGCCTATTTTTTCTGCCCGCCGCGCTGGGTCCAGGACCCAGGCGCGTGACTGCCATGGTGGCTGGTGGCGCAGGTGCTGGGTGTGGCCGCACGACAGTTCGACCACCCAGTGGCCGTCCTCGTCCTGATGGAAACCGCAGATTGTCGGGGGCTGCTGCATATTCCGTTTGTCCGGGTTCCGTTCGCTTTCGCGCGATTGCTTCGCTAAACTTGGACGTTCTTCATTCTTATGCAAAAGGTCTCGCCCCATGCTGATCGCCGCCAATAAGGCTGTCTCCATCGACTATACCCTCACCAACGACGCTGGTGAGGTCATCGACAGCTCTGCCGGCGGCGCCCCGCTGGTCTACCTGCACGGCGCAGGTAACATCATCCCAGGCCTGGAAAAGGCCCTGGAAGGCAAGCAGGTCGGTGACGAGCTTAAGGTTGCCGTGGAACCTGAAGACGCCTACGGCGAATACGCTGCCGAACTGGTCAGCACCCTGAGCCGCAGCATGTTCGAAGGCGTCGACGAGCTGGAAGTGGGCATGCAGTTCCACGCTTCCGCTCCGGACGGCCAGATGCAGATCGTCACCATCCGTGACCTGGACGGCGACGACGTGACCGTCGATGGCAACCACCCACTGGCTGGCCAGCGCCTGAACTTCCAGGTCAAGGTCGTTGCCATCCGTGATGCCAGCCAGGAAGAAGTCGCCCATGGCCACGTCCATGGCGAAGGTGGTCATCACCACTGAGTTTCTGCGCTAAGCTCAGGATTACTCGAAAGGCGCCCGCGGGCGCCTTTTTAGTCTGCGGCTTTTGGCTGTACTGTCGAGAGGCTGTCTTCTGCAAGAACACGGGAATTTGGAGTTCGTCATGAGTGCTTTTCACGACCTTAAACTGAAAGCCCTGGATGGTCAGGAACTGCCGCTCGCGCCCTTCAAGGGGCAAGTCGTGCTGGTGGTCAACGTCGCTTCCAAATGTGGCCTGACGCCACAATATGCGGCTCTGGAAAACCTCTACCAGCAATACAAGGCCCAGGGTTTCAACGTGCTGGGCCTGCCCTGCAACCAGTTCGCCGGGCAGGAGCCCGGGACCGAGCAACAGATCCAGGAATTCTGCAGCCTCAACTACGGGGTGACTTTCCCCCTGAGCAGCAAGCTGGAGGTCAACGGCCCGGAGCGGCACCAGTTGTACCGCCTGCTGGCAGGCGAGGGTGCGGAGTTTCCCGGGGACATCACTTGGAACTTCGAGAAGTTCCTGGTGGGCAAGGATGGCCGGGTACTGGCGCGTTTCTCCCCGCGCACCGCCCCCGATGATCCCGCAGTGGTCCAGGCCATCGAGAAAGCCCTGAGCTGACTCCGCGCGCCGGGCGCTCGCCCGGCCTGCCGCGCTACCTGTCCGACGCCGCTGCATAGCGGCGTTTTTGCCTCCAGATCACTCAAATCAATAGTGCTGTGCAGTGCCTTGGGGGACGAATATTATCCTCATCATAAGTGCGCCGGGAGCTATACCCGGCGCGGCCTTGTGCGTCGATCCTCGACTCCAGTCCTTTTCTGTCGGAGTGCAGCATGCCTGTCCAAGCCTTGTTCAAACCCTTCCGCCTGGGTGCGTTGGAATTGCCGACCCGTGTGGTGATGGCCCCGATGACCCGCTCGTTCTCGCCGGGCGGCGTGCCCAATTCCAAGGTCATCGAGTACTACCGCCGGCGTGCCGCGGCAGGGGTCGGCCTGATCATCACCGAAGGCACCACCATCGGGCACCAGGCATCCAACGGCTACCCCAATGTGCCGCAGTTCCACGGCGAGGCGGCACTGGCCGGCTGGAAGAAGGTGGTGGACGCGGTACACGCCGAGGGCGGCAAGATCGTCCCGCAGCTGTGGCATGTGGGCAACGTGCGGCGCCTGGGCACCGAGCCGGATGCCAGCGTGCCGGGCTACGGTCCGTGCGAGAAACTCAAGGACGGCCAGGTGGTGGTGCATGGCATGACCCACCAGGATATCCAGGAGGTGATCGCTGCATTCGCCCAGGCCGCCAAGGATGCCCAGGGCATCGGCATGGACGGCGTGGAGATCCATGGCGCCCACGGTTACCTGGTGGACCAGTTCTTCTGGGAAGGCAGCAACCAGCGCACCGACGAGTATGGTGGCGACCTGGCCCAGCGTTCGCGTTTTGCCATCGAGCTGATCCAGGCCGTGCGTGCTGCCGTCGGCCCGGACTTCCCGATCATCCTGCGCTTTTCCCAGTGGAAGCAGCAGGACTACGCGGCCCGCCTGGTAGAGACCCCAGAGGCCCTGGAAGCCTTCCTCAAGCCATTGGTGGCGGCTGGCGTGGATATCTTCCACTGCTCGACCCGGCGCTTCTGGGAGCCGGAGTTCGAAGGTTCCGAGCTGAACCTGGCCGGCTGGACCCGCAAGCTCACCGGCAAGCCCACCATCACCGTGGGCAGCGTTGGCCTGGATGGCGAGTTCCTGCAGTTCATGGTCAAGACCGACAAGGTGGCGCAACCGGCCAGCCTGGAGAACCTGCTGCAACGCCTGGATAACGATGAGTTCGACCTGGTGGCCGTAGGCCGCGCACTGCTGGTGGATCCGGACTGGGCGCAGAAGGTCCGGGACGGGCGTGACCAGGAAATCCTGCCGTTCAGCCGTGATGCGCTGACAACCCTGGTCTAACCACCGGCTCCGGGTGGCGAGGGGGGCAACCCCCTCGCCACGCCGAGCGTCTCGCTGTCGTCCTCTACCAGGCCGGTCGCCCCGGCCACGGCCTGGAGGGCCGCCGTTGGCGCCTCTTGGCAGGCGCTGCGCAATTGCTCCTCGAACTGTTCGATCACCGTTGCCCAGCCTTGGCGGCTGGCGTGTTGGCGGGCGTTGAGGCGTACCCGGCGCAGGGTCTCGGTTTCTTCCAGCAGCCAGCTGGCGGCATCGCAGAAGGCATTCTCGTCACCCGGCATCGCCAGCACGCCGTTGTAGCCGTGACGGATATGTTGCGCCGCCGCAGCCTGATCGTAGGCCACTACCGCCAGGCCTGAAGCCAGGGCCTCGAGCACCACGTTGCCGAAGGTCTCGGTAAGGCTGGGAAACAGGAACACGTCACCGCAGGCGTAATGGGCCGCCAGGGCTTCGCCGCGCTGGCTACCGCAGAACAGCGCTTGGGGCAGGCTGCGCTCCAGGCTGGCCCGTTGCGGGCCATCGCCCACCACGATCAATTTCATCTTGCGCTGCACGTAGGTCGCCTGCAGTTGTTCGAAGCAGCGCTTGAGCAGGCCCAGGTTCTTTTCCGGCGCCAGGCGCCCGACATGGATCACCGCCAGGTCATCCGGCTCCAGGCCCCAGCTGGCGCGCAGCTCATTGACCCGTTTGGCCGGGTGGAACAACTGGCTGTCGACGCCCCGGGACAACAGGGACAGGCGTTCGAAGTGGCGCCGCTCCAGCTCCAGGCGCTGGCTGGCGCTGGGGACCAGGGTCAGTTTCGAGCGGTTGTGGAACCAGCGCAGGTAGTGGGTCAGCAAGCGCGTCAGCAAGCCCAGGCCGTACTGGCTGGAGTACTGCTGGAAATTGGTGTGGAAGCCGCTGACCACCGAGATCCCCAGGCGCTTGGCCGCCCGCAGTGCGGACAAGCCAAGGGGCCCTTCGGTGGCGATGTACAGCACATCCGGGCGCTGGCGTTTCCAGCGGCGCAGCAGCTTGTGCATCGACGACTGGCCCCACTGCAACCCCGGATACCCCGGCAACGGCCAGCCCCGGCACAGCAGCAGGGCCTCGTCGCTGCGCCGGCTCTGGTCGCAGCCCTGGCGCGGGCGCACCAGTTCCACCTGATGCCCACGGGCCCGCAGGCCATCGCACAGGCGGCCAAGGGTATTGGCCACACCGTTGATTTCCGGCGGGAAGGTCTCGGTGATGAGAGTGATATGCAGGGCTGTGCTCATGGCCCCAGTGTCGGCTGGGGCCATGTCGTCATTGTGACCTTGGGATGATGGATTTATGACCGCTCAGCGCTGCGGTTGCAGGGCGTTGCGATAGTGCTTCAGGGCGGTCTCGGTGCTCCGGCGGAAAAAATCCGCATACAACTCCAGGGTCTGGCGGGTCAGTTCGGGGCCGGCCAGCTCCGGGGTGCCGACATTGAAAGGTGCGCGAGGGTGGTACTCGATGGTCAGTTCCAACAGCTTGGCGATCTGCTCGCCCCGCAAGCGGGCCAGTACCATCAACGCCGTCTCGAAGGAGCCGGTGGCGGGGCCTGCACTGTACAGCGGGCCGTCGATCACTACTTCGCCACCGCTGACCGCCGTGGCACCGAATGCTTCCAGGGTATGGGTCAGGTGCAGGTTGGTGGTCGCCCGGCGTCCTTCCAGGAAACCAGCGGCGCCCAGCAGCAGGGCGCCGGCGCAGATGGAGATGACGAAGCGGGTACGTGGGCACTGTTCACGCAGGAACTGGATCAATTGCGGGTCTTCGATCGCCGCCGTGCCCACCGCACCTATCACCAGCACATCGAGGTCGGGCGGGCATTCGTCGAACGTCGTGCTGGCATGGCAGGGGAAGTCCGGCATGGCCATGACCGGATGGCGATCCTTCCACAGCACATGCAGTTCGGTATTGGGTGCCATGCCGAACACCGAGTGGGCGCCGGCGATATCCATCAGGGCGAACCCCGGGGCGATGAGAATCCCGACTTTTAGAGGTGTTCCTGGTTCGATCAGCATCTGAGGTTCCTTGGATTGTGCCGCGGCGGGTGCCGGGCTGGACGTACCTTAATCAGCCTGCACTTGGCGTTTTTGCCAAAAATGCGACAATTCACGCCAACTCCTTCCAGGTATCCAGGTCATGTCGCAGCCGCCCAGGCTCATTCAGTTTCTGGTGTTTCCCGCAGTGAACATGCTCGATCTATCGGGCCCCCTGCGGGTGTTCGCTACCGCCAATGAGCTGCTGGCATTCGCCGGCCAAGCCGCGGCCTATGACGTCACTGTGATCGCTGCCCAGGCACCATTGCTGTCTTCCGAGGGGCTGGAGCTCACCCCGCTGCCATTACCTGATGTCCAGTCGCCCTGCGACACTTTGCTGGTGATCGGTGGCCAGGGAGTGGGGGCGGCCTGCCGGGATGGCGCCCTGCCACGCTGGATCGGACAGAGGGCGCTGGTGGCGCGCAGGTTGGTGTCGATCTGTAATGGTGCCTTTCTGCTGGCGGCCGCGGGGCTGCTCGATGGTCGGCGTGCCGTGACTCACTGGAGCCGCTGCGAAGCACTGGCCCGGCGCTTTCCCCTGGTCCGGGTCGAGTCCGATTCGATCTTCGTCAACGACGGGCCGATCTGGACTTCAGCCGGGGTTACGGCCGGCATCGACCTGGCCCTGGCCCTGGTGGAAGAGGACCTGGGTCATGAGCTGGCCTTGGAAATCGCCCGCTACCTGGTGGTTTTTCTCAAGCGCCCAGGCGGCCAGGCGCAGTTCAGTGTGCCGCTGTTCCTGCAGCACCGTGCCGGCGGTTTTGCCCAGTTGCATGCCTGGATCACCGAACATGTCGCTCAGGATCTGTCGATGGCAGTGCTGGCGCAGCGGGTGGGAATGAGCGAGCGCAGTTTCCTGCGTCACTACCGAGAGCAGACCGGCACTACGCCGGCCAAGGCGGTGGAGCGGATCCGGGTGGAGGCGGCCCGACAACTGTTGGATGAAACCCCGTGGCCGCTCAAGCGGATCGCCCTACGTTGCGGCCTGGGTAGCGAGGCGACATTCCGTCGTGCATTCCAGCGAGTTTTCGGCATCAACGCCCAGGATTACCGCCAGCGCTTCAGCTCTCGCGATGAGGCCAAAGCGCAGGTCCTCTGAGGTGCAGGAAGGGGTCAGCGTGGTTGGCCCGGCAAGTTATCCACACCGCGCTCGCGGACCCAGAACAGGGTCGCCCCGGCCACGGCGGCGGGCATCATCAGGATGTTGACGAAGGGAATCATCAGCGCCAGGTAGACGATGCCGCCGAAGCCCAGGCTCTGCCAGCGCTTGGCCCGCAGCCAGGCAAGCATGTCCTGCCAGCTCATCTTGTGGTTGTCCGCCGGGTAGTCGATGTACTGGATGGCCATCATCCAGATACCGAACAACAGCCACAGCGGCGCGGCCACCAGGTTGACCACCGGGATCAGCGAGAGGATGAACAAGCCGATGGCCCGGGGCAGGAAGTAGCCCAGCTTGCGCATCTCCCGGGACAGGGTGCGGGGGATCATCGCCAGCAGTTCGCCCCAGCTGAAGGGAGGGAAATCATCGGTGCCGCGGACCACGGTCTCGACCTTTTCCGCGAGGAAGCCGTTGAACGGGGCGGCGATGATATTGGCCAGCATGGTGAAGCTGAAGAACACCATCAGCACTACCAGCACCACGAACAGCGGCCACAGGATGTAGCTGAGAAAGCTCAGCCATTGCGGCAGGGTCGGCATCAGGGCGTCGACCCAGAGGCTGAATTGATGACCGGCGAAATAGATCAATCCGACGAACAGCACCAGGTTGACCAGCAGCGGCAAGAGCACGAACAGGCGCAGGCCGGGCGTGAGGATCAACTTGAGGCCCTCGCGCAGGTATTGCGGGCCGGACAAGACAGGGGCGGGCATAGAAGGCTCCGAGCAGAAGGAAAACGCGCCGACCTTACCGGCTTTGCACAAGGGGCGAAAGTGCGGCGCATAGGGCGACATCAACGGTAACAAAGACCTCTTCATACTGGTCTTCAGAAGATAGAGACCGCCTATGAGCTGGATTGTTAAACCGTATTTCCTTAATCTTCGCCCCCTCTATACGCTGCACCCATTATTTTTTGGACGGACGAGTTTTAGCCTTCCCCAAGGTTTCGCCGTCCTTTTTTATTCCAGCCGGCAATCCGGCGTTCCGCGCCAGGGCAGCCGGGCCGGTCGATAGGAGTGAGTCATGTCTGATGTACGTCATTCGCGTGTGATTATTCTCGGTTCCGGCCCTGCCGGTTACAGCGCCGCGGTCTATGCCGCCCGCGCCAACCTGAAGCCACTGCTGATCACCGGCATGCAGGCCGGTGGCCAGCTGACCACCACCACCGAAGTCGACAACTGGCCGGGCGACGTGCACGGCCTGACCGGCCCGGCGCTGATGGAGCGGATGCGCGAGCACGCCGAGCGCTTCGAAACCGAAATCGTCTTCGATCACATCAATGCCGTGGACTTCGCCGCCAAGCCCTACACCCTGACCGGTGACAGCGGCACCTACACCTGCGACGCCCTGATCATCGCCACCGGCGCCAGCGCACGCTACCTGGGCCTGCCATCGGAAGAGGCTTTCATGGGCAAGGGCGTTTCCGCCTGCGCCACCTGCGACGGTTTCTTCTACCGCAACAAGCCAGTGGCCGTGGTCGGTGGCGGCAACACCGCTGTCGAGGAAGCCCTGTACCTGGCCAACATCGCCAGCAAGGTCACCCTGATCCACCGTCGCGATACCTTCCGCGCCGAGAAGATCCTGATCGACAAGCTTCACGCCCGGGTTGCCGAAGGCAAGATCGAGCTCAAGCTCAACGCGACCCTGGACGAAGTGCTGGGCGACAACATGGGCGTGACCGGTGCCCGCCTGAAGAACAACGATGGCAGCTTCGACGAGCTGAAAGTCGACGGCGTGTTCATCGCCATCGGCCACACTCCGAACACTTCGCTGTTCGAAGGCCAGCTGGCGCTCAAGGACGGTTACCTGGTCGTGCAGGGCGGTCGTGAAGGCAATGCCACCGCTACCAGCGTCGAGGGCATCTTCGCCGCCGGCGACGTGGCTGACCACGTCTACCGCCAGGCCATCACCTCGGCCGGTGCCGGTTGCATGGCGGCCCTGGACACCGAGCGTTACCTGGACGGCCTGCAGAACGCTTCGTTCTGATCGTCCTGAAATGAAAAAACCGGCGCAAGCCGGTTTTTTTATGGGTGATGGTCTTGCCGGTGTGGATCAGCGGCGGGTCAGCGGCTGGGCGTTGAACTTCACTCCGGCCAGGCCATGGGCGATCAGGGCGCGGATGTTGCCGTGGTCGCTGCCTTGCGGGGTGGCCAGCACCGAGCGATAGTGCTCGCCGAATGCCAGCAATGCTTCGGCGTCGCTCAGGCCTTCCAGCAGGGCCAGGCCCAGGGTCTTGCACGAGCCTTCGTTCTGCCCGGCGGCGTTTTCCACGCCACCGTTGTTGAACGCCTGGGGCTGGTAGTCATAACCGGCGGCGATGAACGCCAGGGTGTCGGCAAAGGCGTGTTCGCCGCTGTTGAGGCTGGCGCGCAGGGTGTTCAGGTCAGTCATGGGGTTTTCCTTTGGCGAACGCCGCTTGCTGCTCGGCGCTGGCTTCTTTCTGATAGAGATTCTTCCACTCGGCGTAGGGCATGCCATACACCACTTCACGGGCGTCATCGAGGCTGACCTCGATCTGGCGCTGGTCGGCTTCGGCCTTGTACCACTTGGACAGGCAGTTGCGGCAGAACCCGGCAAGGTTCATCAGGTCGATGTTCTGTACGTCCTTGCGGTTGTCCAGGTGGGCCACCAGGCGGCGAAAGGCCGCCGCTTCCAGTTCCAGGCGTTGTTGTTCGGTCATGGGATTCTCCGAGGGGGGACAAGCTCCTGGGGGGTACATGGAGCTTGTCGCTTGAGGCGGTGGTCAGGCTGGATCGCGACTTGCCGCTAACGTGATGGATACCGATTCGGCAAAGCGCAGGGCGTGGGGTTTGTCCACTTCGACCTCGGCGTACTGCACCGAGGCGTTGCTCATCACCAGGTCCAGCAGTTCCTGGGTCAGGCGCTCCAGCAGGGCGAAGCGGTTGCCCTCGACGTGGGCGATGATTGCCTTGGTGATGGTGCGATAGTTCAGCGCGTGATCGATGTCGTTGTCGCGCACCGCATCTTGGGCGGGATACAGGATGGTCAGGTTGATCAGGACATCCTGCTTGTTGAGGATTTCTTCCTCGTTGATTCCGATGTAGGTCCGCAGGAGCAGGTCCTTGACTCGGATACGAGCCATTCCTGGCTGAAGTTGTGGCATTTACTTGCTCCGTCCAATCAATTGCAGGAATTCCTGGCGAGTGGTGCTCGATTCGCGAAAGGCGCCGAGCATCACCGAGGTATGCATGGTGGAATTCTGTTTCTCGACACCGCGCATCATCATGCACATGTGCTTGGCTTCGACCACCACGGCGACGCCGGCGGCCTGGGTCACGCTCTGCATTGCGTCGGCGATCTGCCGAGTGAGATTTTCCTGGATCTGCAGGCGCCTGGCGAACATGTCGACGATGCGCGCGATCTTCGACAGCCCCAGCACCTTGCCCGTGGGAATATAAGCCACATGGGCCTTGCCGATGAAGGGCAGCAGGTGATGTTCGCACAGGGAGTACAACTCGATGTCGGCGACTATCACCATCTCGTCATTGTCGGAGGCGAACAGCGCGCCGTTGACGATTTCCTCCAGCGACTGCTCGTAGCCATGACACAGGTACTGCATGGCCTTGGCGGCACGCTTGGGCGTATCGAGCAGACCCTCGCGCTCGGGGTCTTCGCCGAGACCCTTGAGGATCTCGCGGTAGTGCTGGGGCAGGGAAAGGCTCATGCAAGGTCCTCGCGGGGCCGGTCTATTTGACGTGCCGCCCGCCGTTGACGGTCAGGGTGGTGCCGGTGACATAGGGATTGTCCAACAGGTAGCGCAGGCTCTGGTAGATCACTTGCGCGCCGGGCTCGATGCCCAGTGCGGATTTGGCCAGGGTCTTGGCGCGGTACGCCGCGTCGTCGTCGGGATTGAACAATAGCAGGGCCGGTGCGATGCCGTTGACCTTGATTGTCGGGGCGTACTTGGCGGCGAAAGACAGGGTCAGGCTATCCAGGCCGGCCTTGCTGGCGCAGTAGGCGATGTGCTTGGCGCTGCCCTTGCGGGTCACGTCGTCGCTGATGTGGATGATGTCCGCCGGGCTGCAGGCCTGCAGCAATTGGGCGCAGTGCAGGTTGATCAGGTAGGGCGCCAGCATGTGCACGCCGAACATCCGGGCGAAGGCCTCGGTTTCCTGGCCCGGGCTTTCCTCGAGCCATTCCGAGGCGTTGTGGATGATCGCCCGCAGGCTGTCGGTGCGGGCCTTGAGTTCGGTGATCAGGGCCATGATCCCGGCCTCGCAGGACAGGTCGGCGAACAGCAGGGTCGCGCCCTGCTCACGCAGTGTTTCGAGCCCCGGGCGCTGGCTGCGGTAGGTGACGATCAGCCGATGCCCGTCTTCGAGCAGGCGCAACGCGCAGTGCAGGCCGACACGCTGGCTGGCGCCGGTGATCAGGATCGGTGCGGAGGAAGCGTTCATGGCGGGCTCGCGTCGGCGGGTAGGGCAGAACTATACCAGCGGGGACGCCCGGGCGTGGGATGGATCGGCAGCAAGCCGGCACCGCTCCGTGGTAGGCGGTGGCCGGCTTGGGCGAGGCTCAGGAGTTTTGCGTCGAAGGCGCCACGGGCAGCCGGCGGGGCGGGGCGGCGTTGAGCCAGTTGGCCAGCAGCCGGGTGGACAGCGGGATGAAGAAGTAGACCATCAGTGGGGTCAGGGCCAAGGTGCTGACGAACACCCGGGGCAACATGCCCAGGTCGTTGAGCAGCGGGCCGAGGACGAAGTTGAACAGCAGCGAGACCGGGAAGAACGCCAGCCAGATCGCCACGGCCTGCTTCCAGCGCGGCGGACGCTGTCCGGCGGCGCCGAACCAGCCATCGATACCGCTGACCCGATGTTCCAGTGGATGGGCGAACAGATCGCTGCCCCGGGCCAGCCAGGCGGTACGCGAGGCGGAGTGTTCCCAGGTGTGCAGGGTCTGTTCGTCGGCGAAGCGGAAGATGATCTGGAATTCATCGTCGCCGGGCGGAGGGGCCAGGACGCCGGAGCCCAGGTAGCCGGGAAAGTCGGTGGCCAGTTGCTCGCCTTCGCGCAGCCAGGCGATCAGGTCCTGGTAGCGACCATCGGCAACGCGCCGGGCCACCATCAGGGTGACGGGTGAGGTAGACATCATGTATCTCCGTAAAACCAATACGCTGCCTGGGTAAGGCAGTCGCTGACGGGGCACCGGGGTGTCGGGCCGCACCTTGGACAAGCAAGGATTATTCCTGATTGGCACGGATGTACCAATGACAGTGGTCGGATATTCCCGCCCTTGAAGCTTCGGCACCCTGGGAGAGTAGAATGACGGCCATTTTGTCCATCGGTGTTCTCTCCCCCAGATGCCCGCCACCATTGCACCTTCCGTCACCCACCAGGCTCCGGACGCCCTCGCGCAGGACGAGCTGTTCCCGATCCGCGAGGTTTCCCGCCTGACCGGCATCAATCCCGTGACCCTGCGGGCCTGGGAGCGACGCTACGGTCTGATCCAGCCGACGCGCACCGAAAGTGGGCACAGGTTGTATTCCATGCACGATGTTGAGGCGGTGCGCGAGATTCTCGGCTGGATCGAGCGCGGCGTGGCGGTGAGCAAGGTCGGGCGGATCATGGCCAAGAACCGCGCCGTCCAGACCCAGCTCAAGGCTTCGGCAGACGATGGCCAGCAGGATGAATACGCCCAGTGGCGCGATCAGTTGAAGCTGGCGGTCAATACCTTCGATGAAGAGCAGTTGGAGCGGATCTACGGCCAGGTGTTCTCCAGCTATGCCCTGCCGGTGGTGTTCCAGGACATCTTCCTGCCGTTCTGGAAGCAGCTGCTGCAGCAACGCGACACCTTCGGCCATACCAGCGAATGGCTGTTCCTGGATGCCTTCCTGCGCTCGCGAATCAGCCAGCGCCTGTTGTTGCAGCGCACAGGCTCGCAGCCGCTATTGCTCACCGCATTCAACCAGCAATGCCGTGAGCTGGAGCTGCTGGTGGCGGCGCTGCTGCTGGGGCACGACCAGCTCGGCGTACAGGTGCTGGGGCCGGGAGTACCGCTGGAGGAATTGACCCTGGTCTGTGAAAAGCTCAAGCCCCAGGCCCTGGTGGTGTTCTCCAACCATGCGCCGACGGCCGAGCTGCCCAAGCGTCTCAAGCGCCTGGCGCTGACCCTGGACTGCCCGCTGATGCTGGCCGGGGATGCCGCGGACCTGGCCCAGGACAGCCTGGCGGAGTCGCCAGTGGCCTGCCTGGGTGGAGAGGGGCGGTTGATGCAGCAGCGCCTGCGGCAATTCCTCGGCGGGCACCTGGATACCTGACACCGCGCGCGGATGCCTCAGGCGTGCAGGGCGGGGTGGGAATGGCGGTGTTGCTGGAGGATGAACTGGCGCAGGCGCTCGGTTTCCTCGGCATCGTCCTGCTCCAGGCGATAGGCGTAGAAACCCGCCTCGGTCTCGCGCTCGAAGTGCCCGCGCAGGGCGATCCGCTCATATCCCGAGGGGCTGAACCACTGGGCGAACTGCCTGGGCGGCCGGGTCTTGTTGCGGACTTCCAGCAGCACCCCCTTGAACGACACTTCCCGCACCCACAGGCGCCCGGGCTGGCCCTTGGCATTCTCCAGGGCCACCGGTTCTTCCAGGGCCAGGCGCCATGGCCGCACCATGGGGCCGTCCTCGAAGATGCTCGGTACTCCCAGGCGCAGGTGCAAGGCGTGGAATTCGTCTTCCACCAGGTGCAGCGGGAAGGTCATCTGCTGATTGTCGAAATGCGCCTGGATGGTGACCTTCTCGTTGGCCGCCAGGCGTGTCAGCAAGTCACGGATCTGCGAGCCGCCGTTGACCAGCAGGCTGGATGTGGTGTCGCGCACATTAAGGTGCGGGTTGTGCTGGATGCTCCGGATGAAGTCCAGTTCATCCTGAGTGAGAAGGGCGTCGCGCTGCATGATGTTGCTCGGAAGGTGGAAGACAAGTCAGCGGGGATACCCCTACGACCACTAAACCTGCGACTTATTAGGGCCGTTGGTCGCCTTGAGGGCGGCCAGTTCAGCCCGGGCCTCGGCCAGTTGCTGCTCCACCTGCGAGAGGCGCTGCTGGGCCTTGACCTGTTCGGTGACGTCCTTTTGCACCCCGATGAAATAGTGCAGCCGGTCGCTGTCGTTGAATACCGGGGTGATCGACAGCTCGTTCCAGAAGTGGCTGCCGTCCTTGCGATAGTTGCGCAGCACCTCGCGGCACGGCCGGCCCTCCTTCAGGGCCTGGCGGACCGCCTGCAAGCCTGGCTGGTCCCGATCGCCCGATTGCAGGAAACGGCAGTCCTGGTACAGCACTTCATCGGCGCTGTAGCCGGTCAGTCGCTCGAAGGCCGGATTCACATAGATCAATATGGTGTCCTCGCCTTCCTGCTCGGCGACCACAATCCCGTCGTTGGAGGCGTTGATCATCCGTTGCAGCAAGTGGGCGTTGATCATCCCGGAGTTCCGTCTTCGATCGGCAAGGGCTGGATTCTAAGGCATGCTGGCATTGTGTCTACAGCTGCTTTGCAGCCTGAGGGCGAGCGAAGACGGGATTTTACTCCGTAGCTGTTAATATCCCAGGCTTTTAGTCAGCTTCAGGATCAGATTGATGAAAGTCGCCATCCTTTCCGGCACGGTGTACGGCACGGCTGAAGAAGTCGCCCGGCATGCCGCCAAACTCCTCGACGCCGCGGGCTTCCAGGCCTGGCACAACCCCCGTGCGACCCTGGCCGATGTCCAGGCGTTCGCGCCAGAGGCGTTCCTGGCCGTGACCTCGACCACCGGCATGGGCGAGTTGCCGGACAGCCTGCTACCGCTGTATTCGAGCATTCGCGATCAACTGCCGGCCGCCTGGCGCGGTTTGCCCGGGGCGGTGATCGGCCTGGGTGACTCCAGCTATGGCGATACCTTTTGCGGTGGCGGCGAGCAGATGCGCGAGCTGTTCGCCGAACTGGGCGTACGCGAGGTGCTGCCGATGCTGCGCCTGGACGCCAGCGAGACCGTGACCCCGGAAACCGACGCCGAGCCTTGGCTGGCGGAGCTGGTCAGCGCACTGCGGGGCTGACTGGCTGTTCCCGTAGCAGCGCCAGCCAGGCCTGTGCGGCCTTGGACAGGTAGGCCCCTTCGCGCCAGATGAAGGCAATGTCCCAGCGCAGGTACTCCGGAGCCTTCAGGGTCAGGCGTACCACGCCCGGGCGTACCAGGGCCCGGGCCACCACGCTGGGCAGCAGCACCACGCCCTGGCCCGCCGCCACCAGCGCCGCGAGGAAGTCCGCCTGGCCGCTGCGCCCACCTTCCCTGGGAGTGAACCCCAGCTGCTGGCAGGCCTGGAGCAGGCGGTCGTTGAGCACGAAGCTGCGCTGGTACAGCAGGAACGGGGTATCGGCCAGCTCCTCCAGGCGCACCTTGGCATTCATCGCCAGCGGATGATCGGCGGGCAGCAGGGCATCCAGCGGCTCGTCGCAGAACGGCTGGTAGGCGAAGGCCGGATCCTTGGGAGTCAGGCTGCCGCCCAGTTCCAGCTCGCCGCTGCGTACCGCCTGCTCGACGTTCAAGCTGCCGCCCTCGAGCAAATGCACCTGGATATTCGGATAGCGCCGCCGGTACTCGGCGAAGCGGCTGGCGAACAGCGTATCGCTGCCCAGCATCGGCAGGCCCAGGCGCAGCTCGCCCCGGGTCATGTGGCTCAGGTCGTCCAGTTCGCTGAGCAGTTCATTGCGCAGACGCAGCATGCCCTCGGCCCGTTGCAGCACCACGTTGCCAGCGGCGGTCAGGTGGATGTGCGAACCCTGGCGCTCCAGCAGCGGCGTGCCCAGGCTCTGTTCCAGCTGGGCGACCTGCTTGCTCACCGCCGACTGGCTGATATGCAGGGTCTTGGCGGCCTGGGTGAAGCCGCCCTGGTGGATCACTTCGACGAAGCTGCGCAGTTGCTTGAAATCCATGGTGGTAATTCCAGTTTGGAATGGCTTCCAGTCTAACAATTCGCTTCGGTGATGAAGGGGCTTTTCATAAAATAGGTCCCCGAGAGGACCGAACCACCATGAACATTCCCACCTTGAAACGCTTGGGCCGCCTGCTTTGCGAGCTGGCGGTGCTGCTGGCCATCTATTTTCTCGGCTGCCAACTGGCTACCTGGCTGCCCTGGCCGATTCCCGGCGGGGTCATCGGCCTGGCCATGTTGTTGCTGGCCTTCGCCCTGGGCTGGGTCAAGCCGGCAGCCCTGCAATTGGGCGCTGGCCTCTTGATGGCCGAGATGCTGCTGTTCTTCATCCCGGCGCTGATGAGCCTGCTGGACTACGGCGGCCTGCTGCGCCAGGACGGCTGGCGGATCCTGCTGGTGATCGGCGTCAGCACCCTGCTGGTGATGCTGGTGACCGCGCTGACCGTGGAACTGGTGTGCCGCTGGAGGATGCGCCATGAAGCTTGAGGCGATGCCGATGTTCTGGCTGGCGCTGACCCTCGGCGCCTATCTGTTCAGCCGCTGGATCTACCGGCGCACCGGGCGCTACCTGTTGTCGCCGCTGATCCTGGTGCCGGCGCTGCTGCTGGCGGTCGCGGTGCCATTGCACACCGCCTACGCCGAATATGCCGCCAATACCCACTGGCTGATGCTGGTGCTGGGCCCGGTGACCGTGGCCTTCGCCATTCCCATCTGGCAGCAGCGCCAGTTGCTGATGCGCCATTGGTCGGCACTGCTGCTGGGCATGCTGGCCGGTAGCGCGGCCTCCATCGGCAGCTCCTTCGGCCTGGCCCGGCTCTTGGCCCTGGACAGCTCGGTGACCCTGTCGCTGGTACCACGCTCGATCACCACTCCGTTCGCCATGCCCCTGGCCCACGACCTGGGTGGCGTGCCCGAGCTGACGGCGGTATTCGTGATGTTCACCGGGGTCTTCGGCGCCATGCTCGGCGGCGTGCTATTGCGTTGGCTGCCCCTGCGCAGCGCCCTGGCCCGGGGTGCGCTGTTCGGGGTCGGCGCCCATGGCGCCGGGGTCAGCCGGGCCCACGAAGTCGGGGGCGAGGAAGGCTCGGTAGCGGGGCTGGTGATGGTGCTCACCGGGCTGTTGAACCTCTTCGCCGCGCCTTTGCTGGCGTCGTTGCTTTGACGTGAAGGCCCGGCGGCGTGGCTCGGCCGCCGGCTGACCCGCTCGGCCATCAAGCTGGCTGCCAAGGCGACTCCGTGGTGCGCCAGGGGTGTCTAGACTCCGAGGGTCCTCCTTCCAATAAAAGCCAACATGAGGTCCCAGCCGTGAGCCTAGCCCCCGTTCAATCCACTGCGAGTGTCAAGGACCAGGTCAGCGCCCTGGAATGGCAAACCCGCCTGGACCTGGCCGCCTGTTATCGCCTGGTGGCGATGCATGGTTGGGATGACCTGATCTTCACCCACATCTCGGCCAAGGTGCCGGGCACCGACGAGTTCCTGATCAACCCGTTCGGCATGATGTTCCATGAGATCACCGCATCCAGCCTGGTGAAGGTCGACCAGGCCGGCAACAAGCTGATGGACAGCCCCTACGAGATCAACCCGGCGGGCTACACCATCCACAGCGCGGTCCATGCGGTGCGCCACGATGTGCTTTGCGTGCTGCATACCCACACCGCGGCGGGCGTGGCGGTGTCGGCGCAGCGGCAGGGCGTGTTGCCCATCAGCCAGCAGTCGCTGTTCGTCCTTGCCAGCCTCGGCTACCACCCCTACGAGGGCGTGGCCCTGAACCCCGAGGAGAAGGCCCGGCTGCAGGCCGACCTGGGCGACAACAATTTCCTGATGCTGCACAACCACGGCCTGCTGACCTGTGGTGCGAGCATCGCCGACACTTTCCTGATGATGTTCATCTTCCAGCGTGCCTGTGAAATCCAGGTGCTGGCGCAGAACGGCGGTGCCGAGTTGATCGCCATTCCCGCGCCGGTGCTCAGTGGAGCCAAGGCGATGATCGCCGGGGTCACCCGCAGCGCCCAGGGCATGGGCGGGGTGTTGGCCTGGCCGGCCCTGCTGCGCAAGCTCGAGCAACTCGACCCGGGGTACAAAGCCTGATGCCTCTCGCCGAGATTCCCCTGAGTGTCTGGCGCACCCATGGGCAGGACTTGCAGTTTCGCGGCCAGGCCGTTCGTTACTGGGTGGCCGGGCAGGGCGAGCCGCTGTTGCTGATCCATGGCTTTCCCACCGCCAGCTGGGACTGGCACTACCTGTGGCAACCCCTGGCGCGGCGCTACCAGGTGATCGCCTGCGACATGCTCGGCTTCGGTGATTCGGCCAAGCCCCTGGATCACGACTACAGCCTGCTGGAACAGGCGGACCTGCAGCAGGCGCTGTTGGCGCATCTGGGGATCGCGGGGCCGCTGCACGTGCTGGCCCATGACTATGGCGACAGCGTCGCCCAGGAACTGCTGGCCCGGCATTACGAGGAGCGCATCGAGATCGCCAGTTGCGTGTTCCTCAATGGCGGCCTGTTCCCGGAAACCCATCGTCCGGTGCTGAGCCAGAAACTGCTGCTCAGCCCATTGGGCTGGATGCTCGGGCGCGTGTTCAGTCGCGAGGGCCTGGCCAGGAACCTACAGCAGGTGTTCGGTCCGCAGAGCCAGCCCAGCGAAACGGTGCTGGACGACTTCTGGAGCCTGGTGCAGAGCAACCGGGGGCCGCGCATCCTGCACAAGTTGATCGGCTACATCCCGCAGCGGCGCCAGCAGCGCGAGCGCTGGGTCGCGGCCATGCAGCACGGCGAGGTGCCGCTGCGGGTGATCGATGGCGCCCAGGACCCGATCTCCGGGGCGCACATGGTCGAGCGCTATCGCCAACTGATCCCGCAGCCGGACACCGTGCTGCTGCCGGGCATCGGTCATTACCCGCAGATCGAGGCGCCGCGGGCGGTGCTCAAGCACTACCTGGCCTTTCGCGATGCACTACAGGCTCCAGTCAGCCGCGCCGTAGGCTCCTGAACCCTGCGGGGCACAGCCTCGCTGCGGTCCTGGCTCGACTATCCCGCTGTCTTATCGCGCACCATTCAGCTGCGGCCCTGTTCGTTGTAGGCCCCGGCCGGCTGCCCGACACTCG
This sequence comes from Pseudomonas sp. CMR5c, assembly GCF_003850545.1. Classification (NCBI taxonomy): domain Bacteria; kingdom Pseudomonadati; phylum Pseudomonadota; class Gammaproteobacteria; order Pseudomonadales; family Pseudomonadaceae; genus Pseudomonas; species Pseudomonas sp. CMR5c. The sequence goes on from NZ_CP027705.1 coordinate 1,083,986, forward strand.
GATTCTTGTCCATTGGCCCTGCTGGAGTTCGGTATGAGTGAGTCTGTGCGCTTGGAAGACAAAGTGGTGATCATCACCGGGGCCGGTGGTGGCCTGGGGCGTGCCCACGCCTTGTTGTTCGCCCGCCACGGCGCCAAGGTGCTGGTCAATGACCTGGGTGGTTCGGCCCAGGGCGAGGGCGCCAGTGCCTCGGCGGCCGATCGGGTGGTCGCGCAGATCCGCGAGGCGGGCGGAATCGCCGAAGCCAACCACGACTCGGTGACCGACGGCGAGAAGATCGTGCAGAACGCCCTGGATGTCTTCGGCCGGGTCGACGTGGTGGTCAACAACGCCGGAATCCTGCGGGACAAGACCTTCCACAAGATGGACGACACCGACTGGGACCTGGTGTACCAGGTGCACGTCGAGGGGGCCTACAAGGTCACCCGCGCCGCCTGGCCGCACCTGCGCGAGCAGGCTTATGGGCGGGTGATCTTCACCGCCTCCACTTCGGGCATCTACGGCAATTTCGGCCAGTCCAACTACGGCATGGCCAAGCTGGGGTTATATGGCCTGACCCGGACCCTGGCACTGGAAGGGCGCAAGAGCAATATCCTGGTCAACGCCATTGCCCCCACCGGCGGCACGCGGATGACCGAGGGCCTGATCCCGCCCCAGGTGTTCGAGCAGCTCAAGCCGGAACTGGTGAGCCCGCTGGTGGTGTACCTGGGCAGCGAGCAGTGCCAGGAAACCTCCGGCTTGTTCGAGGTCGGTGGCGGCTGGATCGGCAAGGTGCGCTGGGAGCGCAGCCTGGGCGCCGGCTTCGATCCGCGCCAGGGTTTCTCGCCGGAGGATGTCGCGGCCCATTGGCGAGAGATCTGCGATTTCGACGGCGCGGTCCATCCCAAGGACAACCTCGAGGCCCTCAAGGAGATGATGCAGAACCTGCAAAAGTACACGATCTGATTGCGTCCGGCCGCCGCTTCGAACGCTTTCTCCCGGGCCATGTCCGTGCCCTGGAGCGGCGGCCGCAACTACCCTTCACGGGCGTCCTGCCCGGCCATTTTCCCAGGCATAAAAAAGGCCGCTGCAAGAGCAGCGGCCGAAGTAAGACGTTAGATCAAGGAGCTACAAAATCAACGTCAGTGAACCTGGGTGGGCGGCTTGGGTCGAGTCGCTTCAAGCCTGCCGGAATCGGTTGCCGAGAAGCCCTGCACAGCACTTGTCTCGGTGGTGGAGCCAGGCTGTTTGCCGTGACTGCGAAAGAAGAATAAGCCCTGGCCGACCCCGGAAAAATAGCGATTCAGGACAAGGACTGTTACAGCCAGAGCAATAGTCGGGGCTGTCGCCAAGTGCGCATCGATGCTGCTTGCCAGGTGCCAGCCTAGCCATGCAGAAGCCGGCAGATGGCCTGGACGGCGGGTCCCAGGCATTGAGCCAGGTGGGTGCGCAGGCGATTATTCCTGGGGCTGATAGCCCATGCGCCAGCTCACCGTACGACAGGCCGCCAGCAGGCGTTGCGCCGCCGGGCCGTTTTCGTCGGCATGGAACATCGAGGCCGGTCCGACCACCGTCAGCACCGCGGCGATCTTGCCGGTGGCATCGAACACCGGCGCCGACAGGGCATCGACCCCGGGCATCAGCAGCCCGTGGATGTGGTGCAGGCCGCGCTGGCGGATCTGCTCGGCCAGGGCATCGTGGACCTGGCTCTCGGCCAGGGGATGGGCGTCGGCCTCGGCCAGTTCCTCCTGGCGCAGGTCGAGGGTTTCCCGCAGCGGCAGGTAGGCGTTGAACACCAGCCCGGTGGACGAGCTGAGCAGCGGCAGCACCGAGCCCAACTGGGTGACCACGGTCATCGCCCGCACCGCGGGCTCGATGTGCACCACGGTGGCGCCCTGGTTGCCCCACACCGCGAGGAAACAGGTTTCGTTCAAGTCATCGCGCAGCTCGGCCAAGGGCAGGGCGGCGACTTTCAGCACGTCCATGCTGCCCAGGGCCGCGAGGCCCACCCGCAAGGCTTCGCGGCCCAGGCCATAGTGGTTGGTGGCGGTGTTCTGCTCGGCGAAGCCGCTGGCGATCAGTGCCTGCAGGTAGCGATGGACCTTGCTCGCAGGCATCTGCACATGCTCGGCCAGGCGCGAGAGGGACGTGGACGGCGAGAGTTCGGCAAGAGCCTTGAGGATGTCGGTGCCGACCTCGGCCGAGCGGACTTTCTGTTTACCGTTGCTGTCGCTGGTGCTGCGCGGCTTTTCCATGGAGGTGTAGGGGTCCCGTGACAAGTGGCGGTCTTTATAGCTTGACGCTCCTGGGCAATCAAATTACGTTATGCGTAATTGGATTACGATAAAAATAACCCAGGCGTGCCGATAACTCTTGCGAAGGAGTGGTGGGCCCCTGCCTATTCCAACTTCCAGGAGGCTCCATGAACCTCGATTCTTTGGCGTCCGCCCTCAGCTACCAATCCGGCTTCGGTAACGAATTTTCCAGCGAAGCCCTGCCAGGCGCACTGCCCGTCGGCCAGAACTCCCCGCAGAAAGCCCCCTACGGCCTGTACGCCGAATTGTTCTCCGGCACGGCCTTCACCATGACCCGCAGCGAAGCCCGGCGCACTTGGATGTACCGCATCCAGCCTTCGGCCAAGCACCCGTCCTTCACCCGTCTCGAACGCCAGTTGGCGGGCGGCGACCTGGGACAAGTGACGCCTAACCGCCTGCGTTGGAGCCCGTTGTCGATCCCGGCGGAGCCTACGGATTTCATCGATGGCCTGGTGGCCATGGTGGCCAACTCGCCGGCGCAGAAACCGGCCGGCATCAGCGTCTATCACTACCGCGCCAACCGCTCCATGGAGCGAGTGTTCTTCAACGCCGACGGCGAGTTGCTGCTGGTGCCCGAGCTGGGCCGCCTGCGCATCCTCACCGAACTGGGCGTGCTGGAGCTCGAACCGCTGGAGATCGCCGTGCTGCCCCGCGGCCTGAAGTTCCGCGTCGAGCTATTGGACCCGCAAGCCCGTGGCTATATCGCCGAGAACCATGGCGCGCCGCTGCGCCTGCCCGACCTGGGGCCGATCGGCAGCAACGGCCTGGCCAACCCCCGGGACTTCCTGGCCCCGGTGGCCCATTACGAAGACCTGCGCCAGCCCACCGCCCTGGTCCAGAAGTACCTGGGTGAGCTCTGGGGCTGCGAGCTGGATCACTCGCCGCTGGACGTGGTGGCCTGGCACGGCAACAACGTGCCGTACAAATACGACCTGCGCCGTTTCAACACCATCGGCACCGTCAGCTTCGACCACCCCGACCCGTCGATCTTCACCGTCCTGACCTCGCCCACCAGCGTACCGGGCATGGCCAACCTGGATTTCGTGATCTTCCCGCCGCGCTGGATGGTGGCCGAGAACACCTTCCGTCCACCATGGTTCCACCGCAACCTGATGAACGAGTTCATGGGCCTGATCCAGGGGGCCTACGACGCCAAGGCCGAAGGCTTCCTGCCCGGCGGCGCTTCGCTGCACAGTTGCATGAGTGCCCATGGCCCGGATGGCGAGACCTGCACCAAGGCGATCAACGCCCAATTGCAGCCAGCCAAGATCGACAACACCATGGCCTTCATGTTCGAGACCAGCCAGGTGCTGCGCCCGAGCCGTTTCGCCCTGGAATGCGCCGAACTGCAGAACGACTACGATGCTTGCTGGGCTTCGCTGCCCGTCACCTTCAACCCGAATCGGAGATAACCCATGACCTTGTCCACCATCACCCGCAGCTGGGTCGAGTCTGCCAACGGTCACCCCGACTTCCCGTTGCAGAACCTGCCCCTGGGCGTCTTCAGCACCCAGGGCTCGGCACCTCGCAGCGGCGTGGCCATCGGCGAGCAGATCCTGGACCTCGAGGCCGCGCTGGATGCCGGCCTGTTCGAAGGCCCGGCCAAGGCCGCGGTGGAGGCTACCCGTGGTGGCCAGTTGAACGCCTTCTTCCAGCTCGGTCGCCCGGCCCGCGTGGCCCTGCGTGAGCGCTTGCTGGAACTGCTGGCCGAAGGCAGCAGCCTGCAAGGCAAGATCCAGGCCCTGGGGGCGAAGCTGCTGCCCCAGGCCACCGATTGCCAGATGCATGTGCCGGCCAGGATCAATGACTACACCGACTTCTACGTGGGCATCGAGCATGCGCAGAACGTCGGCAAGCTGTTCCGCCCCGATAACCCCCTGCTGCCCAACTACAAGTACGTGCCGATCGGCTACCACGGCCGGGCCTCGACCATCCGCGCCTCCGGTGCCGACGTGCGCCGGCCCAAGGGCCAGACCCTGCCGGCCGGGCAGAGCGAGCCGACCTTCGGTCCTTGCGCGCGCCTGGACTACGAGTTGGAACTGGGGATCTGGATCGGCCAGGGCAACGAGCTGGGCGAGTCGATCGCCATTGGCGACGCCGCCGAGCACATCGCCGGTTTCTGTCTGCTCAACGACTGGTCGGCGCGGGATATCCAGGCTTGGGAATACCAACCGCTGGGGCCGTTCCTGTCCAAGAGCTTCATCACCAGCATCTCACCCTGGGTGGTGACCGCCGAGGCCCTTGAGCCCTTCCGCAAGGCCCAGCCGGCGCGCCCCGAAGGCGACCCGCAACCACTGCCGTACCTGCTGGACAAGCGTGACCAGGCCAGTGGTGGCTTCGACATCGAGCTGGAGGTGCTGCTGCTGACCAGGACCATGCGCGAGCAGGGCTTGCCAGCCCATCGCCTGACCCTGAGCAACAGCCAGTACATGTACTGGACCGTGGCGCAGATGGTGGCGCACCACAGCGTCAACGGTTGCCAGTTGCAGGCCGGCGACCTGTTCGGTTCGGGCACCCTGTCCGGCCCGCAGAGCGGCCAGTTCGGCAGCCTGCTGGAGATCACCGAGGGCGGCAAGAAACCGGTCGAGCTGGCCACTGGCGAAGTGCGCAAGTTCCTCGAGGACGGCGACGAGATCATCCTGCGCGGGCGTTGCCGCCGCGAAGGCTTCGCTTCCATCGGCTTCGGCGAATGCCGGGGTACCGTCCAGCCAGCCCGCTAGCAGGCCGTTGAAAAACGTAGGCGAGGCAGCCAGCGCAAGGCAAAAACAGGCGAAAAAGCGCAGTTTACGAGTGGTAAATGAGCATTTTGAGTCTGTTTTTAACGCAGCGATGACAACGCAGGTAGATTTTCAACGGCCCGCTAAGGGGAGTGCAGTATGGAGCTTTATACCTATTACCGTTCCACCGCGTCCTACCGGGTGCGGATCGCCCTGGGCCTCAAGGGCCTGGACTACCAGGCCATCCCGGTCAACCTGCTGGTGCCCAAGGGCGGCGCCAACCGCCTGCCGGAGTACCTGGAGATCAACCCCCAGGGCCGGGTTCCGGCCCTGCGTACCGACCAGGGCGACCTGCTGATCCAGTCGCTGGCGATCATCGAGTACCTGGAGGAGCGTTATCCACAGGTGCCGCTGCTGCCCGAGGATCTGGTCGGCCGTGCCCGGGCCCGGGCCGTGGCGTCCATCATCGGTTGCGACGTGCATCCCTTGCACAACTCCAGCACGCAGAACCTGCTGCGTGAATGGGGCCATGAGGAGGCGCAGTTGCTGGTGTGGATCGACCACTGGATCAGCCAGGGCCTGGCAGCCCTGGAACAACTGATCGGCGATGCCGGCTTCTGTTTCGGCGAGCAGCCGGGACTGGCCGATGTGTTCCTGATCCCGCAGCTGTACGCTGCCGAGCGCTTCAAGGTGTCGTTGGAGGCCTACCCGCGGATTCGCCGGGTGGCCGCGCTGGCTGCCGAGCATCCGGCGTTCCAGGCCGCGCACCCGGCCAACCAGCCCGACACTCCGGCCTGACCCTGGGCGCCCTGGCCCAGGGCGCACCCGGCCCCTGCAGCCGCTTTGGAGCGGCTGCAGGATCTTGAGTCCCACCACCAGAGGATCTGCCCAGGCACCTCTCGCATCACCCTCCATAACCATAAGAAACCGAACAGGTACCTTGCGATGCAAAACCAGATTGCCAGCTTTCGCGCTGCGCTCGACGCCCGCCCGGTGTCCGGCTACCAGTGGTCGTTGTTGTTGCTCCTCGCCTTGCTGCTGGTCACCGATGGCTACGACGCCCAGGTCCTGGGCTACGTGGTACCGGCCCTGGCCCAGGACTGGGGCCTGGAGAAAGCCGCCTTCGGCCCAGTGTTCAGTGCCAACCTGCTGGGCCTGACCCTGGGCTCCCTGGCGGTGACGCCCCTGGCGGATCGTTTCGGCGTGCGCCGGATCCTCCTGGGCTGCGTGCTGATCTACGCCAGCCTGACGGTGTTGATGGTGTTCAGCCAATCCCTGGACAGCCTCATGGCCGCGCGCTTTATCTGCGGTATTGGCATGGGTGGGGCGATGCCCAGCGCCATGGCGCTGATGTCCGAATATTCGCCGCCGCGCCTGCGCACCCTGATGGTGACCCTGGCCGCCTGCGGTTTCTCCTTCGGTGGTGCGGCCGGCGGTTTCGTCGCGGCCGGCTTCATCGATCGCTTCGGCTGGGAGGCGGTGTTCCTGGCGGGCGGCGTGACCCCGTTGCTGCTGTTCCCGTTCCTGCTCTGGCGCTTGCCCGAATCCCTGCCACGCCTGCTGCGCGATGCGCCACCCTATGCGCGCCTGCGCAAGCTCAGCGCGCGCATGCTGCCGGACTGGCAGCCGCCAATGGCGAGCGGCGATGAGGGCCAGCAACAAACCGGTGGCAAGTTCACGGTGGTGGAACTGTTCCGCCAGGGGTATGCGCGGCCGACGCTGCTGATCTGGTCGACCTTCTTCGTCAGCCTGATCCTGCTGTATTTCATGATCAGCTGGCTGCCGACCCTGCTGCTGGAAAGCGGCCTGGCCTTGAAGCAGGCCAACCTGGTGACTTCGATGTTCCTGTTCGCCGGAACCCTGGGGGCGATCTGCATGGCCTGGGTCGCCGATCGTCTCAAGCGCAAGGTGCGGCTGTTGTCCGCAGTGCTCGCCCTGGCGGCGCTGTGCACCGTGCTGCTGGGGTTGAACCACGACAACCCGCGGTACCTGGTGGTGTTCGTGTTCGCCGCGGGCTTTTGCATCATCGGCGGGCAGCTGACCCTGAATGCCTTTGCCAGCAACTTCTATCCGGCCCAGGTGCGCGCCACCGGTACCGGCTGGGCGCTGGGAGTGGGGCGCTTCGGCTCGATCCTCGGGCCGCTGCTGGGCAGCATGTTGCTGGCGATGCATATCCCGGTGCAGCAGATTTTCTTCTTCTGCGCGGTGCCGGCCCTGCTGGCCGCGTTGCTGATCATCCGGGTGCGTGCACCCTCCGAAGGGAGCGACGACGGCACAGGCGCGGCGCAGCCGTTGCAGGCACCGCTCAAGTCCTGAGGGGAGAGCGGGTCAGCAGGCCAGGTGCTTGATCATCGGCACACAGGCCAGGGTCAGGCCCCGGGGTGACTGGTACTGGGCGACGCGCTCGCCGACGAAGCCGCACTGGCGGTAGAAGTCCGCGGCATTCAGGGTCGAGTCCAGGATCAAGTGCGACAAGCCGGCCTGCAGGGCCTGCTGTTCGACGTAGTCCATCATCTGCCGGCCGATTCCACGGCCCATGTAGGCCGGGTCGACGAAGACCGCATCGACCTGGCCTGACTCAAGGTCGAGGATGGCACTGGCGGCGACCTGGCCGTCGATGACCGCCACGTGCCCGTTGCTTTCCAGCCATTCGATGAAGGACTGGCCAAGGTTGCCAGCGGTCCACACTTGCAGGTCGGCAGCCGGGTAGTACCCCGCGCATTGATGGTTGATGGCCTGGTTACGTATGTCGAAGACTCGTTGCGCGTCGCCGCCGTGGGCTTTTCTGATCAGCATGCTCGGTCCATTCCTTGGAGTGGGCCGGCCATCATGCCTAGGCGCCAAAGGCGCTGTCATGCCTTGCCGTGCTCAGTGCACCACTTTGTTCGCCGGCGGCAGGTGGCCCAGGCGTTCGGTCAGGCGCAGGCGCTGGATCGGATCCTCGCTGAGCAGCAGGGCGCGCTCCAGGTCGAAGCGTTCGGCATTGGGGCATTCCAGGCGCTGGTAGAGGCTGGCCCGGGCCAGGTAGTCGGCGGCGTTGCCATCGCCCAGTTCCAGCACCCGCTCGGCGTCGACCAGGGCGCCGAGCAAGTCGTCATGGGCCAGGTGCAACTGGCGCAGGTTGCGCGACAGACGCTGGAACATCTGTCGTGGTTCGGCGCTGGCCAGGTGTTCGGCCTTGAGCTTGAGGTGATCGCCGTATTGGCGTTGCAGCAGTTCGCGGCAGTCGTTGGGGTACAGGCGGCGCCCGCCGCAAGGATCCAGCAGGTGGTCGGCGCCGGGCACCCGCAGCAGGAAGTGGCCGGGAAAATTCACCCCCACCAGGGGAATATGCAGCCGCTGCGCCAGTTCAAGGGCGATCAGGGCCAGGGCCAGGGGCTGCCCGCGACGCCGTTCGAGAACCTTGTCCATCAGTGCTGCCTGGGGCCGCAGCGGCAGGTACTCGTCCTGCTGGAATTCCAGGTCGTTCATCCGCCGCAGCAGGGGCTGGCCCAGTTCGCTGGCAGGCAGCGACGGCAGGCTGCCGCCGATCTGCTGCTGGATATGCTTGAACTCCTCCAGCAACTGGCCCGGCACCAGTTGTGGCTCGTGTTCGGCGGCGATCCATAGCGCGGCCTCCAGCAAGGCCGGTGGCGAGCGGTGCAGGCAGGCGAAAAAGGCTTGGCGCGGGTTCATGGCAACCTCCGGCGAATGCCTCGTTTTAGCCCCGTCCCGGCGCTTCGTCCAGTGTTGCGACCATCGCCATTGGTTATTTCCCCAAGGTTGCAAAGCCGGGCGGCTTATTCCTGCGCGGCGCAGCAATTTTCAGGCGCAAGCCTATACTGGCGACTACAAGAAGTGATTCGGGAGCCCGTCGATGTTCGCTCTCATGCACAGCACCCGCCTTGAATCGCTGCATCTGAGTATCGACCCCGCGACCGGGTTGAAAGCAGTGATCGCCATCCACGACAACCGCCTGGGGCCTGCCTTGGGCGGTTGTCGTTATCTGCCCTATCCCGACGATGCCAGTGCCGTGGCCGATGCCGCGCGCCTGGCCCAGGGCATGAGCTACAAGGCGGCGCTGGCCGGCCTGCCCCAGGGCGGCGGCACCGCCGTGATCATTCGCCCGGCCCATGTGGAAAATCGTGCAGCGCTGTTCGAAGCCTTCGGCCGTTGCGTCGAGCAACTGGACGGACGCTACATCACTGCCATCGACAGCGGCACCTCGGTGGCCGACATGGACTGCATCGCCCAGCAGACTCGTTACGTCACCAGTACCAGCGCCGCTGGCGACCCGGCGCCCCATGCGGCCATGGGGGTGTTCGCCGGTATTCGCAGCACTGCCATGGCACGCCTGGGCAGCGATAACCTTGAGGGCTTGCGGGTGGCGATCCAGGGCCTGGGCAATGTCGGTTATGCCCTGGCCGAGCAGTTGCATGCCGCTGGCGCCGAATTGCTGGTCAGCGACATCGACTCCGGCAAGGTCCAGCTGGCCATGGAACAGTTGGGCGCGCATCCGGTGGCCAACGACGCCTTGCTCAGCACCCCTTGCGACATCCTCGCGCCCTGTGGCCTGGGTGCGGTGCTCAATAGCCGCAGCGTGGCGCAGCTGCGCTGTTCGGCAGTGGCCGGTTCTGCCAACAACCAGCTGACCAACCTGCAGGTCGCCGACCAGCTGGAGCGGCGTGGCATCCTCTACGCTCCGGACTACGTGATCAATTCCGGAGGGCTGATCTACGTGTCGCTCAAGCACCATAACGAGGAACTGCCGGTGATCACCGCCCACCTGTCGCAGATCAGCCTGCGCCTGACGGAGATCTTCGCCCATGCCCAGGCGGAAAAGCGCTCGCCGGCACGCATCGCCGACGAGCTGGCGGAGCGGGTGCTCTATCGCTAGGCAGCGGTAACCTGATGCTGGCTTTATGTAACATCGGTATCTGCAGCGGTTGGCGGGCAAGGGCCAACCATTGCTGCGGCCGACCACCCGGGGAATGCATTGGACGATGGCTGAAGTGCTCGACGACGGATTGGATCAACAGCTGACCCGGGTGCTGCACAGCGCTCTGGATCTTCAGGCGATCCGCCAGGTCCTGGTGTTGTACAGGGAGCGCGGGTTTTCAGCGCAGGCTGTATACGACCGTCTTGCCCACCTTCGGCTCGAGGCGGTTGGCGCTGAAGAAGAGCGCATCCTCGAGGCCATGGACATCGCGTCCGGGTATTGCCCGGCACGGTGCAGGGTGTGGGAACCTGCTCCGTGAGCGTGGCGAGTACGCAAAGGCGTTACAGGGCAAACGCCATCGGATGGCAACTCCATTCCCAGGCATGAAAAAAAGCCCTGTGTCGTGGACGCAGGGCTTTTTGATCGGGGCAAGCCTATTTCGCGGCCTTGGCCGCTTTCGCCGGCTTGGCTGGCGCCTCCACCTCGACGGGCTGCTCCTTCTCGACCGGCGCCACGGCTGGCGCCGTTTCGCTGAGCAGTTCGTTCAGCGCATCCGGCTGGCTCTTGAAGGCCTTGGCGAATACATCGCGATTCTTGGCCATGTAGATGCCGGCTTCTTCCACTTGTTGCTCGGTCAGCGACGGCACCGCTTTTTGCAGCACCTGCGCCAGCACTTCAGCCAGTTCGAGCATCTTGTCATGACGGTCAGCTTCGGCTTTATCCATGAACAAGCGCTCCAGATCTCGGCTGCTGCGGTATACCACTTCGACGGCCATTCACCACCTCACATGCCTTCACGATAATGGGTCGGTACAAATACTGTATCGATATACAGGGTCGAGAGAATAGGCGAAACCTTTTCCCTTGGATAGTGGCTTTTCAATGTAGACGGATTTTTTTCCCCGGCCATTGATCCCAGCAGTAGTTGCTGTCGGGTACGTGCCTCGCTGGCAATGCTCGCCATCTCAATGACGTGCCCCTGGCCTTTTTTCTGCATGCAGGACAACCGTCACGTCCCTCGCGCATCATCCGGTCGAAACGACCTAAGGAATAACCATCGTGAAAATCAATTGGGCCGAAAACCTGCGGCAGAACGTCCATCAGTTGGCCGAGTCCCTGGGCAACCTGTTCGTCGAATCGTTCCACTACCTGGCGCTGTTCGCCATCGGCGCTGTGACCGCCTGGGCGGCGGTGATGGAATTCCTGCAGATGCTCGAGGAAGGCCACATCAAGATCGACGACATCCTGTTGCTGTTCATCTACCTGGAATTGGGCGCGATGGTCGGTATCTACTTCAAGACCAACCACATGCCGGTGCGTTTCCTGATCTACGTGGCGATCACGGCATTGACCCGGCTGCTGATCTCTAACGTCTCCCACCACAATCCGCCGGACCTGGGGATCATCTACCTGTGCGGCGGCATCCTGCTGTTGGCCTTTGCCGTGCTGGTGGTGCGCTACGCGTCCTCGCAATTTCCCTCGGTGAAGATCGAACACCCGCAACGCAAGGTCGGCGAGGGTTCCAGCGAGCATCCGGAAGTGGAGAAAGGCGAGATCTAGTGAGGTCGCGCCTGCACCTGGGCTGCCTGGTTTGCCGGTGGCGGAAGGGGTAGGCGGTCGCCGTTGGTCATGGCCTGGAGGATCGCCATGGCGCTGTGGCCTTGCTCGATGGCGATACCGAACTGGATGCTCTGTACCAGGCGTTCGATGCGTTGCGGGTCGCTGCGCTGGGCCGAGCTGATCAGGCGCTTGGCCACCACCTGGCCGGCCTGGGACAGGGTCAGCATCATGCTGCCGTCCAGGCCCTGGATGCTCAGGTTGACCTGGTACTGGGGAGCGAAAGTGTCGGTAATCAATTGCAATGGGTTGTCCATGTCGCGTCACCGCCTGCTGGGATCGTGCAGACATTGACCGGCCGGGTGCGAGATTAGTTCGCAATTGCGGACCACTGGCCGGTCGTTCGTCGAGGCTTGCCGGCATCCGTGCGCCTCTCGGGCGATCAAGCAAGGGGCATGCCGCGGCCGGCGCCGGCCAATGAATCCGGGAGCAAAAAAAGCGGACCGCAAGGTCCGCTTTTTCGTTGTCGCCCCGTTTCAGGGCAGGAAGGAGAAGATGATCGCCGACAGGGCGATCAGCCCGATCAGTACCACGAACAGATTCGACAGCTGGCCCGAGTACTGGCGCAGCGACGGTACGCGCTGGATCGCATACATCGGCATCAGGAACAGCAGGCAGGCGATCACCGGGCCGCCCAGGGTCTCGATCATGCCCAGGATGCTCGGGTTGAAGGTCGCCACTGCCCAGCAGCTGAACACCATGAACAACGCGGTGAGCTTTTCCAGGCGGCTGGAGGACAGGGCGCGGCCGCGACCGCGCAGGCTTTTCACGATCAGCCCCTGGAAGCCTTCGCTGGCGCCGATGTAGTGGCCCAGGAACGACTTGGTAATGGCTACCAGCGCGATCAGTGGCGCGGCGTAGGCGATGACCGGGGTCTGGAAGTGGTTGGCCAGGTACGACAGGATCGAGATGTTCTGCGCCTTGGCTGCAGCCAGGTCCGCCGGCGACAGGGCCAGCACGCAACTGAAGCAGAAGAACATCACCGTCAGCACCATCATGGCGTGGGCCATGGCCAGGATGCCGCTGCTCTTGCGTTCGGCCTGCTGGCCATAGTGGCGCTTCTGGTCCACGGCGAAGGCCGAGATGATCGGCGAATGGTTGAACGAAAACACCATCACCGGGATCGCCAGCCACAGGGTCTTGAGGAACAGCGGCATGGACATGCCGTCGCCGGCGGAGGCGAAGAACGCGCCGTTCCAGTTGGGGATCAGGCTCAGGGCCAGCAACAGCAGGGCGGCGACGAAAGGGTAGACCAGCAGGCTCATGGCCCGCACGATCACGCCCTGGCCGCAGCGCACGATGGCCATCAGGCCCAGGATCAGCAACAGCGACAGCACCGCCCGCGGCGGCGGGGCCATGTGCAACTGGTGTTCCATGAAGCTGCCCAGGGTGTTGGTCAGGGCCACGCTGTACACCAGCAGGATCGGGAAGATGGCGAAGAAGTAGAGCAAGGTGATCAGCTTGCCGGCGCCGACCCCGAAGTGTTCTTCCACCACCTCGGTGATGTCCCCGGAGCGTCCGGACAGGACGAAGCGGGTCAGCCCACGGTGGGCGAAGAAGGTCATGGGGAAGGCCAGCAGCGCCAGCACGATCATCGGCCAGAAGCCGCCGACCCCGGCGTTGATCGGCAGGAACAGGGTGCCGGCGCCGATAGCGGTGCCATACAGGCCGAGCATCCAGGTGGTGTCGTGCTTGCTCCAGCCCCGGGAGGCTGGCGCGCTGTCGCGGGGTGTCGCTACGGCAGGATTTTGAGTAGCAGGTGTGGGTACATCGGTCATCGGTATCGCCTCGTTATTATTCTTGCTCGGGCTCACGTGTTACGGACGGTCAGGGAAGGCTCCTCAGCATTCCACCCAGCTCACCGCCAGGCCGCCCCGTGAAGTCTCTTTGTATTTGTCGTGCATGTCGGCGCCGGTATCGCGCATGGTGCGGATCACCCGGTCCAGGGAAATGAAATGCTGGCCGTCGCCGCGCAGGGCCATCTGGGTGGCGTTGATCGCCTTCACCGCGGCAATCGCGTTGCGCTCGATGCAGGGCACTTGCACCAGGCCGCCCACCGGATCGCAGGTCAGGCCAAGGTTGTGCTCCAGGCCGATCTCGGCGGCGTTTTCCAGTTGTTCCGGGGTAGCTCCCAGGACTTCCGCCAGGCCGGCTGCGGCCATGGCGCAGGCCGAACCCACCTCGCCCTGGCAGCCGACTTCGGCGCCGGAGATCGAGGCGTTCTTCTTGCACAGGATGCCCACTGCGGCGGCGCCGAGGAAAAAGCTCACGACATCGTCGTCGCAGGCTTGCGGGTTGAATTTCATGTAGTAGTGCAGCACTGCCGGGATGATCCCTGCCGCGCCGTTGGTGGGGGCGGTGACCATGCGTCCGCCGGCGGCGTTCTCTTCGTTCACCGCCAGGGCGTAGAGGTTGACCCACTCCATGGCCGACAGGGTCGAGGTGATGACGTTGGGCTTGCCGATCTCCAGCAGGTTGCGATGCAGCTTGGCGGCGCGGCGTGGCACGTCGAGCCCGCCGGGCAGGATGCCTTCGTGGCTCAGGCCCTGTTCCACGCATTCGCGCATCACCGACCAGATGTGCAGCAGGCCGCTGCGGATCTCGGCGTCACTGCGCCAGGCCCGCTCGTTGGCCATCATCAACTCGCCGACCCGCAGGTTGTGGGTCTTGCACAGGGCCAGCAGCTCGGCGGCGCTGTTGAAGTCGTAGGGCAGTTGCACGCTGGCGCCGGCTTCGGTCCCGGCCTCGACCTGCGCGGCCTCGACGATGAAACCGCCGCCCACCGAGTAGTAGGTCTGTTCCAGAAGGGCGCCGTGTTCGCCCAGGGCGACCAGGGTCATGGCGTTGGGATGGTAGGGCAGGCTCTCGTCCAGCAGGAGCAAGTCCTGCCGCCAGTCGAAGGCGATGCTCGAGCGGCCGCCCAGCAGCAACTGGCCGCTTTCGCGCAGTTGCTGGATGCGTGGACCGATGCTGCGCGGATCGATGCTGTCCGGCCATTCGCCCATCAGGCCCATGACGCTGGCGCGGTCGGTGGCGTGGCCGACACCGGTGGCGGAGAGGGAGCCGTAGAGGCGGATCTGCACTCGCCGCACCTGCTCTTGCAGGCCCTGCTCGAACAGCGCCTGGGCAAAGGTCGCGGCGGCGCGCATCGGGCCGACGGTATGGGAACTGGACGGACCGATGCCAACTTTGAACAGATCGAAAACACTGATAGCCATGCTAAAGCCTTACAAGCAATGGAAGGTAGATCGCTGCCATTTTTTGTAGGCCAAGCGCAATGTCGGCGATACTGCCAACCTCGGTCAGCAGTGACCAACGAAATTTCCTAAGAGATCCTTTAGTAGGGCTAAACGATGAGCCGTCAGTTTCATGCCCAGACCTACGTCTGGCTGCATGTGTTTTCCTGTGCCGCGCGGCACCTGTCCTTCACCCGCTGTGCCGAGGAGTTGCACATCACTCCCGGGGCGGTGAGCCAGCAGATCCGCCAGCTCGAAGAGCGCCTGGGGTTTCGCCTGTTCCACCGCCGGGCCCGGGGTGTCGAACTCAGCGCCGAGGGCCAGCGCCTGGCCCTGACAGTGAGCGAGGCCTACGGCAGCATCGACGCCGAATTACGCCGCCTGGATGCGGGCATGATCGGCGGCACCTTGCGCCTGCGCTCGATCCCGTCGTTCCTCGGCAAGTGGCTGACCCCGCGTTTGCCGCGCCTGCAGCAGCGCTATCCGGAGATCCAGTTGCGGCTGGTGGCGGAGGACAGCAGCGTGGCGCTGCATGAGGGTGACTTCGACCTGGCCATCGACCTGAACGACGGCAGCTATCCGGGCCTGCAATCCACCGCCCTGCTGGACGAGCAGATCTTCCCGGTGTGTGCGCCGAGCCTGCTGCGCGGGCGGCCACCGTTGCACGGTCCGGCGGACCTGGCGCACTTTCCGCTGCTGCACGACATCACCGCCTGGCGCGGCAGCTACGAATATGCCGAATGGGAGTTCTACCTCAATGCCATCGGCTTCGAAGGCGCCGATGTGCGTCGCGGCCATACCTTCAACCGCAACCACCTGACCATCGAAGCGGCGATCGCCGGCATGGGCGTGGCGATCGCCCGGCGCACCCTGCTCAACGACGAGCTGGAGCGCGGCACCCTGATCGTGCCGTTCGGCCTCGCGGTGCCCAATCACAAGCGTTACGTGCTGCTTTATGCGCCAGGCGCACTGAGCCACCCCGGGGTGCGGGCGGTGCATGACTGGCTGGTGGAGGAAGCGGAGATATTTCGCGGCCTGCACCCCCTGGGAGAGGGGCAGGAATGAGCTGTTTCAAGCCGTGTCGCCAGCGCGGCTGACTCCCCACACTAACAGCGCCCTGGCGGTTTGTCCGGCTTTATTTGCGTATGAATATTTATATTTTTCCAGGGGTTGAAATGTTCTTCGCCGTGCCTAATTGTGTAATCAAGAGGTCACGAAATGCTGGTCAAAGCCAGGTTCCAGGCCTCTTGCGAGCAAGCTGAAATAAGGGAAGAACTATGCAAATCCAAGTCCATAGCGATAACCATATTCAAAGCAGCCTTCGGATGGAGGAGTGGGTGCGCAGCACCGTTGAAAGCACGCTCGAACGTTACGAGGAAGACCTGACCCGGGTGGTGGTCCATCTGCGTGACGAGAATGGCGGCAAGTCGGGTCCCGATGACCTGCGTTGCCAGCTCGAGGCCCGGCCCAAGGGGCACCAGCCGATTTCCGTGACCCACAAGGCCGATACCCTGGAGCAGGCCATCGACGGCGCTACCGTCAAGCTGGAAAGTGCCCTGGAGCACATGTTCGGCAAGTTGCGCGCCAAGCGCCCGGCAGCAGTGTCCGACAATGACGGCAGCGAGGCGGATGCCCTGCTCGAAGAAGAATTCCTGGAAAACCAGCAGGCTGCGCTCAATAGCTGATAGCTGGATTTTCCCTCGACCCGACGGGCCTGCATTGCAGGCCCGTTTTCTTTTGTGGGGCCTTAGAACGCGACCGACGTCTGCACGTACAGGGTCCGCGGCTCGCCCACGTACTTGCCCTTGTTGTTGTCGTCGAAGGAGCGGGTGAAGTACTGGTGGTTGAAGATGTTCTTCACCCCCACCGCCACGTTCAGGTCCGACAGTTGCGGCCCGAAGTCATAGCCGGCGCGGGTGCTGAACAGCATGTAGCCGGGAATGCGTCCATTGCTGCCGTCGAGGCTTTCGCGGGAAGTGTTGGCGTTGTCGGCGAACTGGCTGCTCTGGTAGCTGCTGTCGAAGTTGAGCTTCCACGGACCTTCGGTGTAGCTCACCCCCAGGGTGCCCTTGTGCTTGGACGAGAAGGGCACGCGATTGCCTTTGTTCGGCCCGTCCTCGCGGATGGTGGCGTCGACGTAGGCATAGGTGGCATAGACATTGAACCCGGCCAATGCCGGATCCAGGCCGTCGAGGGCGTAGTTGATGCTGCTCTCGATGCCCTGGTGCCGCGTTTGCCCGCGGGCGATCACCGTATCGTTGGTCTGGTTGCTGTCGTACTGGTTGTCGAAGTTGATCAGGAAGGCGCCCAGCTCGGCGCGCAGGGTGCCATCGTCGTAGCGAGTGCCGATTTCCCAGGTGCGGGCCTTTTCCGGCTTCACCTCACCGCTGGCCACCCGGTTGGGCATCTGGCTGTACTGCACGCTGCCGAACGAGCCCTCGGTGTTGGCGTAGAGATTCCAGTTTTCGTCGACGTGGTACATCACGTTCAACGCTGGCAGCGCGGTGTTGTAGTTGCCCTTGTACTTGACGTTGCTGAGGTTGTTGCTTTGCTGCGACTCGATCATTTCGTAGCGGATGCCCGGGGTCAGGGTCCACTTGCCGATATCGATGCGGTCATCGACAAACAATGCGTGGGCCTCGGTGCCGCCACGGGTGTCGCGGTCGTTGCGGCTGTTACTGGTGGGCAGCTGCTGGTTGGCGCTGATGGGCGTGCGGTAGCGCAGCTCGTGCCCGGCTTCGTTGATGTAGCGATAGCCGATGCCGACTTCGTGGCTACTGTTGCCCAGGTCGAAGCCCTGGGCGAGGCGCGTCTCCAGGCCGCGCACCCAGTATTCCCGGGGCGACAGGGAGAGGAAGCTGCCCTGGTCCAGGTAGCCGCTGCGCAGGGTCTTGGTGAAGAAACTGTTGACGGTGAATTCGCGGCGATCCTCCTGGTAGCGATAGCCGAGGTTGAACATCGTCCGCCGGCCCCAGAACTTGTCGTAGGGGCGAGTCGATTGGTAAGGGTTGGCCTTGTAGTCCGCCACGTTGAGGCCGCCGGGCATATCGGCCTCGCCTTCATAGTATTGGGCCATGGCGTTGAGGCTGTTGGCTTCGTCGAGCTGGTACTTGCCCTTGAGGATCAGGTCGTCGATCCGCGTGCCGCTGTGTTCGCGCCAATCGCCGCCGCGGGTGCCGGAGTACAGCAGCGCGCCGCCCAGGCCATTGTCGGCAGTGCCGCCAGCCAGCAGGTTGGCGTTGGTCTTGAAGCCGTCATGGCTGGAGGAGGGGCTGGTCTCGGTCTGGAAGCCGCCCTTGAAGGTCGGCGTCTCGGGAATCGCCCGGGTCACGAAGTTGACGATGCCGCCAACGTTCTGCGGGCCGTAGCGCACGGCACCGCCGCCGCGCACCACGTCCACGGCGTCCATGTTGCCCATGCTGATGGGCGCGAACGACAGCTGGGGCTGGCCATAAGGGGCGAACGGCACCGGGATGCCATCCATCAGCACCGTGGAGCGCGAAGCCAGGCGTGGGTTGAGCCCGCGGATGCCGAAGTTCAGCGCCATGTCATGGCTGCCGGTGCCGTTGTTGTCCGGTGCGTTGACCCCGGGAATCCGGTTGAGCACGTCCCGCGCCTGGGTGGCGCCCTGGCGCTCGAACTCTTCACGGCGGATCACGTCCCGCGCCCCGGCATGCTCGAAGACATCGACCTGGCGGGCATCGCCCAGCCAATCGCCGACCACGCTGGAAGCACCCAGTTGCAGGGTGGCTGCTGCCCCGGGTGTTGCCGGTTGCAGACTGAAGGCATTGCCGCCCTCGGCCCGGGCTTGCAGGCCAGTACCCTGCAGGAGGATCTGCAAGGCCTGTTCGGTGCTGTATTGCCCATCCAGGCCGTGGCTCTGCACACCACTGGTGAGTTGCGAGCCGAAGGAAATCAGCACGCCTGCTTCACGGCCGAACTGGTTCAGCGCGCTTTCCAGGGACATCGGGGCGATGTGGTAGGACTTGCCCGCCACCTCGGCGGCCTGGAGCTGGGACAGGCTGGCCAGGCCCAGGCTGGCCCCCAGCAGCAGGTGACGCAGTGAGCGGGCCAGGGGCGTGGGGCGAGAGGGTTGCTGAGTCATCGATGGCGATCCTGAGAAGGAAGAATCAAGGTGGCTTTCCCTTCTTGTCACCCGAGCCTGGCAAAACGGCTCATGCCTCATCAAAAAAATGTTCCAGCGGCGTACAGACGGGTTGTCTATCGCTTCGTGTAGCCGCTGCCGCAGGCTGCGCACGGTTGGGCACGAGCCGCTGGATCTGGCGGCCGCTGCGCGCCTGTGCGCAACCTCGCCGGGGCTCGACAGCGGCTACAGGGGTCAGGCGCGAGCCTCGACGTTGACCCAGTAACGGGTGAAGCGGCGCACCCGGACTGGCAGGCTGACCTGCAACAGGTCGAGGATCCGTTCGCTGTCATCCAGGGGGTAGCTGCCGGAAATCAGCAGGTCCGCCACTTGGGCATCACAATGCAAGCGGCCCCGGCGATAACGTCCCAGCTCGTCGAGGAAGTCCGCCAGGCGCATGTGGGCCGCCACCAGCATGCCCTCGCTCCAGGCGCCGCTGCCGGCCTCCAGGGCGCGGGGAGCGTCCCAGCCGTCGCGGCGAAAGTCCAGCTGCTGCCCGGCCGCTACCTGGGGAGGCGCGGCGCTGTAGGTTCCGGGCTCCACACGGGCGGCGCCGGCATACACCGCCAGTTGGCTGTGGCCGCTGAACTGGCGTAGGTTCAAGCGTGCGGCGCTGGTCTTCACCAGGCCCTCGGCGCTTTGCACCACCAGTGGCCGTGGGTCCTTGCCGGCGCTGAGCATGATTTCGCCTTCCAGCAGGCGGATCAGCCGTTGCTGGCTGTCGAAGCGCACATCCACCGCGCTGCTGGTGTTGAGCTGCAACTGGCTGCCGTCGCTAAGCTGCAGCTTGCGCCGCTGGCCCCGGGCGCTGCTGTAGTCCGCCAGCAACGGCGGTAGCGGGTTGTGCTCGCGCAGGTTCCAGGCCGCCGCGGAACCGACCCCCAGGACCAGCAGCAGCTTGAGAGCCTGGCGCCGGCCGCTGGACCTCGGGGCATTCAAGGCGGCATGGGCCAGGGGCGAGGGCAAGCCGCGCAAACGCTGGTTGACCCGCAGGATATGGGCCCATGCCCGCTGATGTTCGCTGTGGGCGTCGTGCCAGTGCTGCCAGGCCTGCTGCTGGCGCGGATCCAACGGGCCGTCCTGCATCTCGATCAACCAGTGCACCGCCTGCTCGGCGACCTGGTTGCTGAACTCAGCTTGGGCATTGAGGTGGGGATTCATCGGCGCTCTCAAAGGGCGAAGTAGCAGCGCATGGCCGCCTTGTTCAGGTGGCGCTTGACCGTGGCGATGGAAATACTCAGTTCGCGGCCGATCTCGGCGTAACCCAGGCCATCCAGTTGGCACAGCAGGAACGCACGCTTGACCTGGGGTGGCAGGCCATCGAGAAGGCTGTCCAGCTCCTGCAGGGTCTGCAGGATGATCGCCCGTTCTTCTTCCGAAGGCGCGACCTGCTCGGGCAACTGCGCCAGGGCTTCCCGATAGGCGCGCTCCAGGTCCTGGCGCCGGTAGTGATTGCACAGCACGCGCTTGGCGATGGTGGTGAGGAAGGCCCGGGGTTCGACGAGGAGCGGGGTTTCCCGGGCGCCCAGCACCCGGATGAAAGTGTCCTGGGCCAGGTCGGCGGCGCTGTCGGGGCAGCCGAGGCGGCGCCGCAACCAGGTGTTCAACCAACTGTGATGGGCCAGGTAGAGACCTTCGACGGTAGCGGAATGGGACAAGCCGGACGCTCCTGCACTGACAAGACGCATAAGGTAACGAGAATTGTTCGCATTGTAGTGGGGCGATATGAGCTTCGGCAATTGGCGCGGATGGACGGGCAGGGCGATGACTCTCAGTGCTTTTTGCGTATGAGAATATTTATCATTAATATTGTCCGCCTTCTGTGCCCGGGCATGCGCGCCCGGGCTTTCTTTTGCTGCAAGGTCCGAACATGAAAAGCAAGGCCGGCGGGATTTCCGCTTCCTATCGTCTGGCAGTGGCATCAAGGGTCTGCGCCGCGGTCCTGGGCGGCTACCTGCTGGCGGCGCTGGCCTGCTCCTGCCTGACCTTGCTGCTGCCGTTGTCCAAGGTCGACGCGGTGCTCAGCGCGATGATGAGTTCGTTCCTGTTCTACCTGCTGGCGGTGATCTGGTGCTTTGCCTGCCGCAGCGCCTGGCATGCCTGGTTCGGCTTGCTCCTGGCTTGCCTGGTGCTGGCGTTGGTGGCTGGCAGCGCCTATTGGGCGGCCCTGCCATGAAAGAGGGTTTGCGCCAATCCATGGCCTGGTTGCACACCTGGAGCGGATTGCTGTTCGGCTGGCTGCTGTTCGCCATCTTCCTCACCGGGACCCTGTCCTATTTCAAGCACGAGATCAGCCACTGGATGCAGCCCGAGATCCCGGCCCGGGCCCTGGACGCCGAGGCCAGCCTGGGCCTGGCCCAGCGCTACCTGGAGCAGCATGGCCAGGGCGCGCAACGCTGGTTCATCGGCCTGCCCGACGCCCGTGAGCCGGCGCTGTCGGTGGCTTGGCAGGCACCGGGCAAACCCGGCGAGCGCGGCGCCTTCAGCGAGAAGCTGCTGGACCCGGCCACGGGCAGCGAGCTGCATGCGCGAGATACCCGGGGTGGCGAGTTCTTCTATCGCTTCCACTTCCAATTGCAGATGCCCTATCCATGGGGTCGCTGGCTATCGACCATGGCGGCCATGGTGATGCTGGTGGCGCTGGTCAGCGGGATCATCATCCACAAGAAGATCTTCAAGGACTTCTTCACCTTCCGCCCGCGCAAGGGCCAGCGCACCTGGCTCGACGGGCACAACGCATTGGGCGTGCTGGTGCTGCCGTTCCACCTGATGATCACCTACAGCAGCCTGGTGATCTTCATGTCCATGGTCATGCCGGCGGGTGTCTTGATCGCCTACAAGGGCGACAACAATGCCTTTTTCCAGGACCTGCAACCGGCAGCCCGCAACACCCCGGCTGCCGGTGAGCCAGCGCCGCTGGCGCCCTTGCAACCGATGCTCAGGCAAGCCTTGCAGCACTGGTCGGGTGGGCGTGCGCAGCGGGTGGTAGTGAACAATCCCGGGGATGCGAACGCCTCGGTGCAGGTCATGCGCCATGGGGCCGACCAGGTGGCCCGCAACTTCGGCAGTGCGCTGGCGTTCAACGGCGTCACCGGCCAGCCCTTGTCGGAAAGTCCCGGGCAGTCTCTGCCCAAGGCCATCGGCGGCAGCTTCTATGGGTTGCACATGGGGGTGTTCGCCGGGCCGGTGCTGCGCTGGTTGTACTTCATCTGTGGCCTGGCCAGCACCGCGATGATCGGCACCGGGCTGGTGATCTGGCTCGGCAAGCGCCAACTCAAGCACGCCAAGAGCCCGGTCATGCCCTTCGAGCTGCGCCTGGTGGAGGTGCTGAACATCGCCAGCATGTCCGGGCTGGTGCTGGCGGTGGCGGCGTTCTTCTGGGCCAACCGCCTGCTGCCGGCCGGCTTCGCCGAGCGCGCCGACTGGGAGGTCAACAGCTTCTTCAGCGCCTGGGGCCTGGGGCTGTTGCATGCGGCGTTGCGTCGTGGGCGCCGGGCCTGGATCGAGCAGTTGGCGCTGGCGGCCTTGTTGCTGGCCGGCATTCCGCTGCTCGATGCCTTGACCGCGCCGAACCTGGCCGATGGTTTCCTCAGTCGTGGGGACTGGACCCGGGCCGGCTTCGACCTGGCTTGCCTGGCCAGTGGCCTGTTCCTGGCCTGGGCCGCGTACAAGATGCAACGCGCCGCCCGGGCTCCTGTCGCCAACCAGTCCCGGGCCCGCTCTCGGGCCGCTGAAACCGAGGTGGATTGAATGCTCCTGGCCCTGTTGCTCTGTTATGCCGGCTTCACCGGTTTGTGCCTGTCCCTGGATCGGCACCACGGTGAGGTGCTGGGCAGCAAGCCCAGCGCCCGCCGTCGCCAGGGCCTGCGCCTGGGCGGCTGGCTGCTGCTGGGGCTGTCGCTGGTGGCCGCAGTGCAAGACACCGGCTGGAGCCTGGGGCTGGTGCAGTGGTGCGCGGTGTTGATGTGCAGCGCCTTGCTGCTGGTCTGGCTGCTGCCGTACCGCCCGCGCCTGGTGCTGTCCATGGCGGGCGCGAGCCTGTTGGCCAGTCCGCTGGCGGCCCTGGCCCAATTCTGAGTGCTGCGCCTGCGATGAATATCCTGCCGCCGGAACCCACAGAGCTGGATCGCTCCGACCCGCAGGGCACTCGTGCGCATTTTCTCCAGGTGTTCCTGTCCCAGCGGGCGCAGATGGAGGCCCTGGTCAGTCGCCGGGTCGGTTGCCGGGCCACCGCCGCGGACCTGGTGCAAGAGTTGTTCCTGCGCTTCTGGCGGCGGCCCCTGGTCCAGGTCGAGGAACTGAGCACCTACCTGCTGCGCTGCGCCGGCAATATCGCCATCGACCACCTGCGTAGCGAAGGAGCGCGAGTCCGGGTCAGCGCCGGCTGGCTGCCGGAGCAGCAAGACCAGCACGCTCTCGAGCCCCAGGCCGTGCTGGAGGCCGGTAACGATCTGCGCCATGTGGAGGCGGCCTTGCGCGGCCTGCCCCAGCGTACCCGGCAGATCTTCCTGCTCAATCGCATCCATGGGCGCAAGTACGCCGAGATCGCCAAGGCGATGGACCTGTCCCAAAGCGCCGTGGAAAAACATATGATGCGCGCCCTCGAAGCCTGCAAGGCCAGCCTGCGGGAGCCCTCGACCACGCGTACGCCAAGGAATGCCCCGTGAACCAGCGCTCCACCGTCACCCCGACGCCCGCTCAGGAACAGGCCGCCCTGGCCTGGCTGAGCCTGCTCCACGACCAGCCCAGCAGCGGCGACCAGGCGACTTTCAGCCAATGGCTGCAAGCCGACCCGGCCCATGTCGAAGCCTATGCCCGGGTCCAGGTGCTATGGGAGTTGAGCGAGCAGCCGGCGCGGACCCTGGCCGCCGAAGAGGACCAGGCCCTGCAAGGCTTGCTGCGGCAGATGGACGGGGCCAGGGGGCGGGCCCGGCGCCGCTGGTCGGTGGGCCTGGCGCTGGCTGCCAGCTTGGTGCTGGCCGTGACCCTGGGCGCCGGGTGGCAGCCGGGGCGCTGGGTCGACGACCTGGGCGCCGACTATGTATCGGCCCCGGGCCAGGTGCGCACCGTGACCCTGGCCGATGCCAGCCAAGTGACCCTGGACGCCGACAGCGCCATCGCCGTGGACTTCAGCCATGGCCAGCGGCACGTCCAACTGCGCCGTGGCGCCGCGTTCTTCCAGGTCAGTCATACCGGCGAGTCTTTCGTGGTGAGCGCCGAGCAAGGCGAGGCCCGGGTTCTGGGCACCCAGTTCGAAGTGCGCCTGCAACCCCAGGGCGCCCAGGTCACGGTGCTGTCCGGACGGGTCGGGGTCACGCCGGCCGAGGGCGCGCCCCAGCAAGTGCTTGGCGCCGGCCAGCAAGTGGCCTATGGCCAGGGCCAGGCCGCGCCGTTGCATGGGACCGACAGCGAAGCGCAACTGGCCTGGCGCCAGGGTTGGCTGAACTACTACCACGCACCATTGGCCGAGGTGGTCGCGGACCTGCGGCGTTATTTCCCGGGGCGCATCCTGTTGCTCGACTCGCAATTGGCCCAGCGCCGAGTCAGCGGCAGCTTCTCCAGCAAGGACCCGCAAGCGGTCCTCGACTCCCTGCAGGCAGTGCTGGGTTTTCGCCAGCACAAGATGTTCGGCAGGCTGCTCGTCCTGCGCTGAGAAGCCTGTCCCAGAGCTCCCGAACATTCATCGATATCACTTCGTTCTGTCACTAAACCGTTACACGAGGCGCGGATGATCTGCGCATTCCTGAGCACATGGTCAGGATCGGAGAGGGTTGTGATTCAGCTCTCGTAGGGGAGGGATGGCTGAAGCAGGAGCAAGTCGATGCGCAGCTGGGATGTAGCTAAAAAGAAAAAAGCCCATATCGAAATCATCCCGATGATCGATGTGATGATGTTTCTCTTGGTGTTCTTCGTACTCATCAGTCTCAACGTGATCCCGGCCGTGGGGATCAAGACGCAGTTGCCGGTCGCCAGTACCGCGCAACAGTTGAAACCGCAAAACAAGGCGGTCATCACCCTGGGCCTGCAGGAGCGCCTGCAACTCGATGGTCAGGACCTGGATGAAGGTGCCCTGCTGGCGCAACTCAAGGTGCTCAATACCGGCAGCGAAAAGCTGGTGATCATCATCAACAGCGACCAGGGCGTGGAGGTCAAGCGCCTGGTCGCGGTGATGGACCTGCTCAAGGGCAATGGTTTCTCGTCCGTCTCCATCGCCACGCGCAAGTCCTGACGCCATGTTCAGTCTCTATCGAACCCGCAAGCTGCTGGCATGCCTGCTGCCGGCCGGCCTTCTGCTGCTGGTGATCTACAGCAGCCAGTTGCAGCGATTGCAGATCACGCCGGTGTACGACGAAAGCACCGTGGAAGTGGCCCTGGTGGATGCCAGCGAACTATTGGCCGTGGCCGAGCCGCCACCGCCCGAGCCGGAACCGTTGCCCATCGAACCCGAGCCGCCGGTGGTGGCACCGGATGAAGAGCCCCTGGTGATCGAGCCGCCCAAGCCCAAGCCGGTGGTCAAGCCCAAGCCCGTGGTACCCAAGCCGCTGGTGGCCAAGCCCGAGCCAGCCAAGCCCGTGGCGCCTAAACCGGCCCCGGCGCAAGTGGCCAAGAGCACCCCGGCGCCGCAGCCCATCGTGGCCGAGGCGCCAAGACCCCCGGTGGCGACACCGGCCCCAGCACCGGCTCCAGCGCCAGCCCCCGCGGCGCCGGCCAGTGCCATCAAGGAAAGCCTGTACACCGCCGCTTTGCGCAAGGAACTGGAAAAGCACAAGCAATACCCCAGCGGCCGCGAGGCCTCGTTGCAGCGTCCCCAGGGCGATGTGGTGATCTGGCTGGAAGTCGATCGGGCCGGCAACGTGCTCGACAGTGGCATCGAAAACAAGGCGCCGAACATGTTGCTCAACCGTGCCGCGCAAACCAGTTTGCGCCGTGTGGAAAAGGTCTCGCCGTTCCCGGCGGACGCCTTCTCGGGCAAGAACAAGCAACGGTTCACCGCGACCTTTAGCTACAACGTGGAATAACCCATCACCTATTAACGAAAGTTGTAAGCAAGGGATTGACCCGTGAAGATCAATAAACTTTATGCCCTGCTTCTGGCATCGGGCCTGGGCAGTTTTGCGCCATTGGTTCTGGCCGACGATACCGTGGACGTCGGTGCGGTGAACGTTGTCGGCAAACAGTCCCTGGGCAATGGCCACATGATCAAGGAAGAAAGCGCCAAGGCGCGTTCCACCGTGACCAAGGAAGCCATGGACCAGATGGCGCCCACCGCCAACGCCGTGGACAAGCTCAAGTACACCCCGGGGATCAACGTCTCCAGCACCGATGCCACGGGCCTGAGCGGCACCAGCTTCACCATGCGCGGGATGAACTCCGACCAGGTGGGTCTTTCTTCCGATGGTTTCCCGATCAACGATTCGGGTGACTACTCCATCTATCCGAACCTGATGGGCGATTCGGAAAACTTCAGCGAAGTGTTCGTCACCCAAGGCTCGTCCGAGGCCGACGGACCGCACATCGGTTCCAGCGGCGGCAACATCGGCCTGGTGACCGCGCGCCCGACCAAGGATTTCGGGGTGTTCGTCAAGCAATCTGTGGGCTCGAACAACCTGCGCAAATCCTTCGCCCGGCTGAACACCGGCGACCTGGGCGGCTTCAAGACCTGGGTCTCGGCGTCCCATACCGAAGGCGACAAGTGGAAGGGCAAGGGCACCTTGCGTGCCGACAAGATCGAGTGGAACACCCTGTTCGAAGACGGCAACGGCAACTCCACCAACGCCATCTTCAAGTACAACAAGCAGGAGAACTACAACTACAACAGCGTCAGCAAGGCCCAGTTCCAAACCCAGGGCCGGCGCGTGGACTACTCGGAAAGCACCGTGTTCAAGAACGGCAGCGTGTCCCAGTCCTACAAGCTCAACCGCAACCCCTTCGAAAGCCTGACGGCTTCGGTGACCCAGCGCTTCCAGCTGCGTGACGACCTGAGCCTGACCTTCAACCCGTACTATGTGTGGTCCAATGGCGGCAGCTTCAGTGGCCAGACCGCCACTACCTTGTCCAGTTCTTCCAGCAAGGCTGGCAACTATGACCTGACGGGCCTGCCCACCGGTAGCTACTACCGGCCCTCCTGGACCGAGACCTGGCGCCCGGGGATGACCACCAAGCTCAAGTGGGACCTCAACGAAGAGCACAGCCTGGACTTCGGCTACTGGTACGAGCGCGCCCGCCAGCGCCAGACCCAGCCCTTCATCGGCATCAAGGCCAATGGCGCGCCGGAGAACGTCTGGGGTGACTACAACGGTTCCGACCAACTGGTGGACCGCAATGGCACCACGGTCCAGGGCCGGCATCAGTACACCGTGACCCCGGCGCAGAAGCTCTGGGTGCAAGATACCTGGCAGGCGACCCCGGACCTGACCCTGACCGGGGCCCTGGCCTATCAGTACGTGGAGCGTGATGGCAACAATCTCGGCAGCCTGACCGACAAGGCGGAAAAGCGGAACGTGCGTTATCACCAGTTCCTGCCCAGCTTCAACGCCAAGTACCAGATCGATCCGAACAACCAGGCGTTCTACAACGTCACCCGCAACATGCGCACGCCACCCAACTACGTGCTCTACAACAAAGGCGACTCCATCAGCCTGAAACCCGAGCTGAGCTGGAACCAGGAGTTGGGCTGGCGCTACAGCGAAGAGAAGATGGCGTTGAGCGCGACCTTGTTCTACATCACCTTCAAGGACCGGCAGATCTCCACCACCGACCTCAATGGCGACTACGTGGTGGCCAACGTCGGCGAGGTGAAGAACCGCGGCCTGGAGCTGGAGTGGAGCGGGCTGCTGCCGCACAACTTCAACTACTACGCCTCGTACACCTACACCAAGTCCGAGCAGATGGACGACCTGACCAACAAGAACGTGCTGCTGCCGACTTCCGGCAAGCAACTGGTCAACGTACCGGAGAACATGTTCAACCTGAGCCTGGGCTACGACGATTCGCGCTACTACGGCAACGTCGTCGGCAAGTACGTCGGCGCCTTCTACGGCGACCTGACCAACGACGAGAAGATCTCCGGGCGCACCGTGTTCGACCTCAACGCCGGTATCCACCTGCCGGTGGACAAGAAGGTGCTGAAGTCCGCGACCCTGCGTTTCTCGATGCTCAACGTGTTCGACAAGGAATACCTGGCCTCGACCCGCACCGTGTCGTTCAACTCGGTGAAGACCAATGGCCTGGCGCCGAGCACCGCCTACTACAACGTCGGCGAGGAACGGACCGCGATGGTCTCCCTGGAAGCCGCGTTCTGATTCGTTTCAGGTACAAGAGGACATGACGATGGACATGAATCTGCTGCACGACATCACCTTCTACACCATGTACGGCGCGGCCGCGATCGCCGCCTTCATCGCGGTGGAGCGGGGCATCTACTTCAGCTTCAGCCTGCGCCAGGCAAAGAAGCTGGAGACCGTGCTCAACCCGAAGATGCACAGCGTCGACGACCTGCCGGCGCAGCTGCGCGAGCGCAACAGCCTGCCGCTGGAGATGGTCGCCGAGCTGTTCGCCCACAAGCAGGGGCTGGCCAGTCACAAGGACCTGGAAGACCTCAGCGAGTCGATCTACATCGCCACCCGCAGCAAGCTGATGCATGGCCTGTGGCTGCTGGAAACCGTGGTCACCGCGGCGCCGTTGCTGGGCTTGCTGGGGACCATCCTGGGGATCATCGACACCTTTAAGGCCCTGGCCGAGACCGGTGTCTCCGACCCGGGCGAGGTGTCCAAGGGCATCGGCACCGCGCTGTACGCCACGGCACTGGGGATCGCCATCGCCCTGGGCAGCATGATCTTCCACAACCACTTCCAGGATCGGGTCGAACGCATCACCGACCACCTGAAGATCCTGCTGCTGCGCGCCGGCATGGGCACGGCCCTGAAAGCCCCGGCGGCGCAAGCGGTGCATGGCACCCTGCAACCTGCCTGATAAGCTACGCGCCGTAGCCGCTGCCCAAGGCCGCGGACGATGACCGGGCGGGCGCTCCCACAGCGTCCGCCAGGCTCGCCGCGCCGCCTGCGCCAGCGGCTTTTTCTTGCCGACAATACAAGGACTTTTCAATGTCGCGTCTTCGTCCCGTACCCCTGTTGCTGGGTGCGCTGACCCTGGCCCTGGCCACCCTGGCCGGTTGCAACTCGGTCTCCCACGAACCGCAACCGGTGGCGGTGAATATCGTCGCCATCAACGACCTGCACGGTAACCTGCAGGCCAACCCCTTCAGCTTCAAGGACCCAACCGCCCCCGGTGGCGTGCGCAAGCTCCAGGCCGGCGGCATCGCCACTCTCGGCGGCATGCTCGGCCAACTACGCCAGGAAGATCCACAGCTGTTGTTCATCGGCGCCGGTGACCTGGTGGGTGGCAGCCCGCCGCTGTCGGCCATGTGGGCCGACGAGCCGACCCTGGACGCCCTGCGCCAGATGGGCCTGAAGCTCAGCGCCATCGGCAACCACGAACTGGACCAGGGCAAGGCCGAGTTCCTGCGCCAGGTCAACGGTGGCTGCCAATCGCCACGGCCGGACAAGGCCTGCCAGTTCCGCCCGGACTACGCAGGCAGCGGCTTTCCCTACCTGGCCGCCAACCTGATGGACAGCGACACCGGCAAGCCGTTGCTGCCGGCCTATCGCATCGAGGAGGTACGCGGGGTCAAGGTGGCCTTCGTCGGCGCGGTACTGCGCGACGTGGCGGCGATGGTCAGCGCCAAGGGCATGCGTGGCCTGCAAGTGGCGGATGAAGCCGATTCCATCAATAAACTGATTCCCGAGCTCAAGGCCCAGGGCGCCAACGCCATCATCGCCGTGGTGCACCAGGGCGGCGCGACCCCCGAGCCGTTCGACAAGCCCGACTGCTCGCAACTTGGCGGCGACATCATCGACGTGGCCAAGCGCCTCGACCCGGCGGTGGACGTGCTGGTCAGCGCCCATTCGCACCAGGGCTACCTGTGCAAGGTCGGTTCGCTGCTGGTGACCCAGGGCAATTCCTACGGTCACCTGCTGACCCACCTGACCCTGCAAGTGACCCCGGGCCAACACCGGGTCACGGACATCAAGGCAGTCAACCTGCTGGCCGACCCGGCGCGTTATCCACAGGACCCGGCCCTGGCCCGGTTGCAGCGCGACGTCGAGGCGCGCAGCAATGAGGTGCTGCTCAGCCCGGTGGCGGCGATTGGCGCCCCGTCCATCACCCGACGCGCCGATGGCGCCGGGGAAATGCCCCTGGGCGACCTGATCGCCGATGCCCACCTGGCCGCCGGCCAGGCCAATGGCGCGAAGATCGCCTTCATGAACACCGGCGGCATTCGCAGCGACCTGGCCCTGGAGCCCGGGCAGGCCAAGCTCAACTACGGTCAACTGGCGACCTTGCAACCCTTCAACAACGCCCTGGTTGCCTTCGACCTCACCGGCCGGCAGTTGCAACAGGTGCTCAACCAGCAGTGGAAGGGCACGGACGATGCCAACATCCTCCAGGTCTCCCGGGGCTTCAGCTACCGCTGGGACGCCAAGCGCCCGGTGGGGGATCGCGTGGTGCCGGGCAGCTTGCGCCTGGATGGCCAGCCACTGCGTGCCGATGCCCGTTACCGGGTGGTGATGAACGCCTTCCTGGGCGAGGGCGGTGATCGCTTCAGCCTGTTCAAGGACGGCACCCAGCGCAGCGACCTGGGCATCAGCGACCTGGACGCCATGTTGCAGTACCTCAAGGACATGGAGCACCAGGGCAAGCCGGCCGGCTCCGCCACCAGCGCAGGAAGGATCCAGCGCAGCAACTGAGGTGTCCGGGCGGCCGCTGCGCAGCGGCCGCCGATCGGGCGCCGAAGGTCCTGCGGACCTTGTCGCAGCTTCGCAGGCTCAGCAGCGGCTACAGGTGCGTGCGTTCGCTCGCTTCGTGTAGCCGCTGCCGCAGGCTGCGCCCGGTCGCGCAGCGGCCGTAGATCCGGCTTGCCAGGTCCGCTGGTCAACTCACTCCAGCGCGGCTGAAAATATTTTCAAAAAATTGCTGAGGTCTTTGCCCTCGACATCCGTGTAGTGCTTGAAAGTGCGATCAATTCGCATTCAATGTGCTCCTACACACGAGTCTCAAGCATGAAGTCCAGGGCAAATTCGGCGGCAAACGCTTCGGTAAAACGTTGGTTCGGCGCATCCGCGCTGATGGTGTCGGGGTTGGCACTGCTGCCTCTGGGCGTGGCCCTGGCGGCCGAATCCGGCAGTGCCCAGCACAGCACGCTGTTCAATTTCGCCATCGCGGCCAAGCCACTGCCCCAGGCCCTGAGTGATTTCACCCGGGTCACCGGTATCAGCGTGGTCTACACCTCCGAGGCGCCCTATGGCCTCAAGGCCCCGGCGCTCAATGGCCAATTCAGCGCCGAGCAGGCCGTGCAGCGCCTGCTCGGCAACTCCGGCTTCAGCTACCGGCGCAGCGATGCCCATACCCTGGTCCTCGAGCCATTGCCCCAGGGCGCAGCCTTGAACCTGGGCGCCACCAGTGTCACCGCCGTGGGCGCCGACGACAGCACCAGCTACCAGCCGCCGGCCACTACCTCGGTGGCGCGCAGCCAGGCGCTGAACCAGGAAATCCCGCAGATCATCAACGTGGTCCCGGCCCAGGTCCTGAAGGACCAGACCCCGCGCAACCTGGACGACGCGCTGAAGAACGTCAGCGGCATCACCCAGACCAACACCCTGGGCGGCACCCAGGATGCGGTGCTGCTGCGGGGTTTTGGCGACAACCGCAACGGCTCGATCATGCGCGACAGCATGCCGGTGGTGCAGGGTCGCGCTCTGAACGCCACGGCCGAGCGGGTCGAAGTGCTCAAGGGGCCGTCATCGCTGCTCTACGGCATCCAGGACCCGGGCGGGGTGATCAACGTGGTCAGCAAGAAGCCCGAGCTGCAGCAATCCACCGCGCTGACCGTGCGCGGTTCGACCTACGGCTCGGGCAAGAACGGCAGCGGCGGCAGTCTCGACACCACCGGGCCGATCGGCGATTCCGGGTTGGCCTACCGCTTGATCGTCGATCATGAGGACGAAGATTACTGGCGCAACTTCGGCACCCATCGCGAATCCCTAGTGGCGCCGTCCCTGGCCTGGTATGGCGAGCGCACCAAGGTCCTGCTGGCCTACGAGCATCGCGAGTTCCTGACCCCGTTCGACCGTGGCACGGCCATCGATCCCAAGACCAACCATCCACTGGACATCCCGGCCACCCGGCGCCTGGACGAGCCGTTCAACAACATGGAGGGCCGCTCGGACCTGTACCGCTTAGAGGTCGACCACGAACTTGGCGACGACTGGAAAGCCCACTTCGGCTACAGCTGGAACCGCGAGACCTACGACGCCAGCCAGGTGCGCCTGACCGCGGTGAATGCCAACGGCACCCTGACCCGGACCATGGACGGCACCCAGGGCGCCCTGACCACCGACCGCTATGCCACCGCCAGCCTCGAAGGCAAGGTGCAGCTGGCCGGCATGCAGCACGACCTGGTGTTCGGCCTAGACGACGAGTACCGCAAGATCTATCGCGCCGACCTGATCCGCGGCAAGAACACCAGTTTCAACTACCGCAACCCGGTGTATGGCCAGCAGGTGGCGGGCACCAACGTCAGCGCCCCGGACAGCGACCAGACCGATCTGCTGCGCAGCGATTCGCTGTTCTTCCAGGACGCCATCCACCTCACCGACCAGTGGATCCTAGTGGGCGGTGGACGCTTCCAGGAGTACGACCAGTACGCCGGCAAGGGCCGGCCGTTCCATGCCAACACCAACAGCAACGGGCAGAAGTTCGTGCCCCGTGCCGGCCTGGTGTATCGCTACACCGACCAGCTGTCGTTCTATGGCAGCTATACCGAATCGTTCAAGCCCAACTCCAGCATCGCCCAGCTGGCCGGTGGCACCGCGGTGCTGGACGGCTCCATCGAGCCTGAAGAAGCCAAGTCCTGGGAGCTGGGGGCCAAGCTCGATATTCCCGGGCGCATCACCGCCAGCGCGGCGCTGTTCGACATCACCAAGCGCAACGTGCTGGTGTCCACCGCCACGGCGACCGAGACGGTCACCAGCGTGGCCGGCGAGGTGCATTCCAAGGGCCTGGAGCTGGACCTGACCGGCCAGCTCAGCGACCAGTGGAGCCTGATCGGCAGCTATGCCTACACCGATGC
The DNA here is from genome assembly GCF_003850545.1 of Pseudomonas sp. CMR5c. NCBI lineage: Bacteria > Pseudomonadati > Pseudomonadota > Gammaproteobacteria > Pseudomonadales > Pseudomonadaceae > Pseudomonas > Pseudomonas sp. CMR5c. Next base: position 1,117,100 of record NZ_CP027705.1, read on the forward strand.
CGAAGTGACCAAGGACACTAAGTACAAAGGCAAGCAATTGCAGAACGTGGCCAAGAACAGCGGCTCGCTGTCGGCGGTCTACGACTTCGGCAGCCTGCTGGGCGGCGATCGCCTGCGGGTCGGCGCCGGTGCCCGTTATGTCGGCGAGCGCGCCGGCGATGCGCCCAACAGCTTCGACCTGCCGGGCTACACCGTGGCCGACGCCTTCGCCACCTACGACACCAAGCTCGAAGGGCAGAAGGTCAAGTTCCAGCTCAACGTGAAGAACCTGTTCGACAAGACCTACTACACCTCGTCGGTGAGCAAGTACTTCGTTTCCCTGGGCGACTCACGGCAAGTGTCGCTGTCCAGCACCCTGGAGTTCTGATGAAGATCCGTCACCTGTGGTTCCTGGCCCTGGGGTTCTGCCACCTGGCCCTGGCGGCGCAGCCCGAGGGCGCGGCGGCCGATGCCCGCTTGTATCACCGTGAGCACCAGGCGCTGTTGCCGGGCGCCGGTTCGAGCTGGGGTTTCATCGCCCTGGACCCGGTCCGGCCGTACCTGTTCCTGGCCCGGCGCGACAACGGCCTGAGCGTGTTCGATGTGGACAAGCAGCGCCCGCTGCGGACCCTGGAGCAGTCGGCGGGGGCCAATGGCGTGGTGTTCGTGCCCGAACTGGACCGGCTACTGGTGCTCAACACCGATGGCAGCCTGGGCGTGGTGCAGTTGTCCACACTCAAGCCGCTCAAGCGCATCGTCGTGACCCAGAGCAACCTCAACAGCGCGGTGTACGAGCCGAAAACCGGCCAGGTGATCATCGTCAGCGGGCGCCGGGCCGATCGCTCGACGCTGTTCGTCTTCGATCCGCAGCAGGAGCGGATTGTCGCCGCCCATGACCTGGCGGTGAAGAAGATCGACCCGCTGCTGCTCAAGGGCGATGGCAGCTTCTTCTTGCCGATGCGCGACGAAGGCGTGCTGGCGCGGCTGTCGTCCAGCAGCTTCGAGGTCCTGGATCGCTGGCAGTATCCCGATTGCCAGCGACCCAGTGCCCTGGCCCAGGATGAACAGCGTTCGCGATTGTTCGTCGCCTGTCGCGGCGAGCGCCCACGGTTGCTGGTGCTCGATCGCGACAACGGCGCGCTCAAGGCCAGCCTGCCGATTCCCCGGGACGTCAATGCCCTGGCCTACGACCCGCAGTCCCGCCGGGTGCTGGTGGCCAGCGGGGTGGAAGCCAACCTCAGCCTGATCGCCCAGCTCGATGCCGACCACTATCAGGCGCTGGGCAGCGTCAGCACCCAACCCATGGCCTATAACATGGCGTTCGACCCGCGTAGCCGGAAGGTCTATCTGGCGGCGATGGACTTCACCCAGCCGGCGTCGGTCCCGGGTGAGCCGAAGGCGGATCCGTTGTTCCACGCCAATACCTTCAGCGTCCTGACCCTGGCGCCCTGAGGCCAGGGTCAGCCGGCGAAGGCCTGGCGGTATTCGCCCGGGGTGCCGCCCAGGGCCTGGCGGAAGCGGTTGGTGAAGTGGCTGGCGCTGGCGAAGCCGCAGGCCAGGGCGATGTCCCCCAGGGGCCGGGCGCTGCTGCGCAACAGCAGGCGCGCCCGCTCCAGGCGCCGGGCCAGCACATATTGGTGCGGCGGCAGGCCGAAGCTTTCACGGAACATCCGCGCGAAGTGGTACTCGGAGAGGGCGCACAAGCCGGCCAGTTGGCCCAGGCTCAGGGGCGTGTCGAGCTGGCTGTCGATGTAGTCCGCCAGCAGGCGCCGTTGGTGGGCGGCCAGGCCGCCCTTGAGGCGCAGGCCCTGGCGCAGGCCGGCCTGGTTGAGCAAGGCGTGGCCGAGCATTTCGTGGGCCAGGCTGCTGGTCAGCAGGCGTTCGCCGGGCTCGTCCCAGTTCAAGCGGATCAGTTGCTGGAAGTGCCAGGTCTGCTGCGGGTCGTCGAGGAACACGCTCTCGCGCAGTTGCATCTCCCGGGGTTCGCGGTCCAGCAAGGTGACGCAACCCAGGGCGAACTGCTGTGGGCTGAAGTACACGTGGGCCAGGCGAATGTCGCCATTGATCACCCAGGCCGACTGGTGCTCGGCGGGCAGGATGCACAGCTTGCCCGGGCCGCCCATGGTCCCGGGCCGGTCGCGGCGGAAGGTACCGGTGCCGCCGGCGATGTAGCAGGACAGGGTATGGTGGCTCGGCGCGGCATATTCCTGGGCGTCGTGATGGTTGCTCCACATGGCCGCCCACAAGCCGTCCCCCAGTTCGGCGCTGTGCTCCAGGCGCGCGTTGGGCGAGCGGTTCAGGGCTTGGAAGACTTGCAGGCTATCCAGTGCGGACATGATGGTCGAATCGCGAGGTTCGTGTGCCGATGTTGCGCATCCTACTCCGTCGCGTCCGAGCTGCCAGCCGGTTGCCGATAAAAACCGCAAGTTTGTGCAAGCGCAGGCTGCTTGTCGGGCGCGAGACTGTGTTCCTTATACGAGGAGCCGTGCCATGAACCTGTCGTTGTACTTGTTGACCGTGCTGATCTGGGGCACCACCTGGATCGCCCTGAAGCTGCAGTTGGGCGTGGTGGCGATTCCGGTGTCCATCGTCTATCGCTTCGCCCTGGCGGCGCTGGTGCTGTTCGTCCTGCTCCTGGTCAGCGGCAAGCTGCAGGCGATGAACCGCCGCGCCCACCTGATCTGCCTGGCCCAGGGCCTGTGCCTGTTCTGCCTCAACTTCATGTGCTTCCTGCATGCCAGCCAGTGGGTGCCCACTGGCCTGGTGGCCGTGGTGTTCTCCACCGCGACCTTGTGGAACGCCCTCAATGCGCGGTTGTTCTTCGGCCAGAAGATCGCCCGCAACGTGCTGCTCGGTGGCGGCCTGGGCCTGCTGGGGCTGGGGCTGCTGTTCTGGCCGGAGCTGGTGGGCCATAGCGCCAGCCCGCAAACCCTGCTCGGCCTGGGGCTGGGCCTGTTGGGCACCCTGTGTTTCTCGGCCGGCAACATGCTCTCCAGCCTGCAGCAGAAGGCCGGGCTCAAGCCCATGACCACCAACGCCTGGGGCATGGCCTACGGGGCGACGATGCTGGCGCTGTACTGCCTGGCCCAGAGCATTGCCTTCGATGTGGAATGGAGCACGCGCTACATCGGCTCGCTGCTGTACCTGGTGATTCCCGGCTCGGTGATCGGCTTCACCGCCTACCTGACCCTGGTGGGGCGCATGGGACCGGAGCGGGCGGCCTATTGCACCGTGCTGTTCCCGGTGGTGGCGCTGAACGTCTCGGCGGTGGTGGAAGGCTACCAGTGGACCGCCCCGGCCCTGGCCGGCCTGGTGCTGGTGATGCTGGGCAACGTGCTGGTGTTTCGCAAACCCAGGGCCTTGGCGGCAATTCCCGGGAAGCTGGCCTGATTCTCCACGCCGGCCTGTCGCTGCCGGCGGAGGGCGATCACGTCGGTGGGAGCGTTACTGGCAAGGATCGGACCCATAGTCCTGATGGCCCCGGCCCGGGTAGCATTTCACCTGGGTCGTCTTGTCGGTCACGGTCCAGCGCTCGTTCTCGATGGACAGGTTGAATATTGTCTTTTGCGCGAACACCGAGTCATCCAGCAACCCTGACTCCTCGATCTCGACCACCGCCTCGGTCGGGGACTCGCCGGTGACTTTCTGATTCACCATCACGTTGCTGGGTTCTTGCTGGAAGTGGCTGCCCATGGACTCCAGGGCCACTATCAGCGGCGATTTGGCCGTGGCGCTGGTCGCCTGTGCTGGTGATTGCTGATCGCAGGCCGCGAGGAAGAACGCCGGGGCCAGGAGTAGATATTTCAACTTCATGCAGGATCTCTCTGAGACAGTGGCCAGCCTGCGGGCATTGCCTTGGCAGGGCAGGTTGGCCAAGCGGGCTTGGCCATCTGACTGGTGGCGCAGGTTTTCGTTCATCGCCCGCCGGCTGTGCCTGGCTATGCGGTTGTGGGCGCGAAGTGGGCCGGGGGTATCGTTTGCCGGCTGTTACTGGGCCTTCCACACCTGCGGGTTGACCAGGTCCTGGGGGCGCTGGCCCAACAGGGCGCTGCGCAGGTTGCTCATGGCGCGCTCGGCCATGGCGTCGCGGGTCTCGGTGGTGGCCGAGCCGACGTGCGGCAGGGTCAGGGCGTTCTTGAGCTGGAACAGCGGCGACTGCGCCAGCGGTTCCTTTTCGTACACATCCAGACCGGCACCACGAATCTGGCCGTTCTGCAGGGCTTGGACCAGCGCCGGCTCGTCCACCACCGGGCCACGGGAAATGTTCACCAGGATCGCGCTGGGCTTCATCAGCGCCAGTTCGCGCTGGCCGATCAGGTGCCGGGTCTGCTCGCTCAGCGGCACCACCAGGCAGACGAAGTCGGCCTCGGCCAGCAACTGCTCGAGGCTGCGGTACTGCGCGCCGAGCTCCTGTTCCAGGGCGGCCTTGCGGCTGTTGCCGCTATAGAGGATCGGCATGCCGAAGCCCAGGCGCCCACGGCGGGCGATGGCCGCGCCGATATTGCCCATGCCGACGATCCCCAGGGTCTTGCCGTGCACATCGCAGCCGAACAGCGCCGGGCCGACGCTGGCCTGCCACTGCCCGGCCTTGGTCCAGGCGTCCAGCTCGGCGACCCGGCGCGCACTGCCCATGAGCAGGGCGAAGGCCAGGTCGGCGGTGCTTTCGGTGAGCACATCGGGGGTGTTGGTGAGCATCAGCCCGCGTTCGTTGAAGTAGTCCAGGTCGTAGTTGTCGTAGCCCACCGAGATGCTCGACACCACTTCCAGCTGCGTCGCGTGCTCCAGCTGCGCGCGCCCCAGCTTGCGGCCGACGCCGATCAGGCCGTGGGCCCGGGGCAGGGCTTCGTTGAATTGGGCGGCGATATCCCCCTGCTTGGGATTGGGCACTATGACTTCGAAGTCCTGTTGCAGGCGTTCGGTCATCTGGGCAGTGATGCGGCTGAAGGCTAGTACGGTCTTTTTCATCGCGAAGCGGCTCGTCAGGCGGGGGAAAATGCTTGGCACGCTAACATCAAACAGCCCGTTCCATGGGCTTTTTCTGGCCTGGCCCCCGCGCCAGGGACCGGTTGTTCAATGCCCGGAGCGGGCGCTGGCCAGGGTGCCGCTCAGCTCATAGGACGCCAGCTCGGTCTGGTTCGCGGCGAGGATCTCCGGCAACGAACCGCGCAGGTACTCGACCCAGGTCTTGATCTTGGCGTCCAGGTACTGGCGCGAGGGGTAGATGGCGTAGAGGTTCAGCTCCTGGGAGCGGTACTTGGGCATGACCCGCACCAGGGTGCCGTTGCGCAAGGCCTCGATGGCGGCGTACACCGGCAGCACGCCGATGCCCATGCCGCTGATGATCGCGGCCTTCATGGCGTCGGCCGAGTTCACCAGGAACGGCGAGCTGTTGATGGTGACCATCTCCTGGCCTTCCGGACCGTCGAAGGCCCACTTCTCCAGGGGAATCACCGGGCTCACCAGGCGCAGGCAGGCATGGTGCAGCAGGTCGCTGGGCTTCTGCGGGCAGCCGTGGGCCTTCACGTAGGCTGGTGAGGCGCAGACGATGCTGTAGGTGATCCCCAGGCGCTGGGACACGAACCCCGAATCGGGCAGCTCGCTGGCCAGGACGATGGACACGTCGTAGCCCTCGTCCAGCAGGTCCGGCACGCGGTTGGCCATGGTCAGGTCGAAGGTCACGTCCGGGTGCGACTTGCGATAGCGGGCGATGGCGTCGATCACGAAGTGCTGGCCGATGCCGGTCATGGTGTGGACTTTCAACTGGCCGGCGGGACGGGCATGGGCATCGCTGGCCTCGGCCTCGGCTTCCTCGACGTAGGCCAGGATCTGCTCGCAGCGCAGCAGGTAGCGCTTGCCGGCCTCGGTCAGGGCGATACGTCGGGTGGTGCGGTTGAGCAAGCGGGTTTGCAGGTGCGCCTCGAGATTGGAGACGGCACGCGAGACGTTGGCCGTGGTGGTGTCCAGTTGCACGGCAGCGGCGGTGAAGCTGCCTGCTTCGGCGACACAACTGAAGGCACGCATGTTTTGCAAGGTGTCCATGGGGTGCTCTCAAAGGAGATTGCAAATTGTGACACGAAGTTTCTGTTTTTACAGGCGTCTGGGGATACGACCAAGGGATTATCGCGTTTACGGTAACAAAGATTCACAGGAATCCCAGCTTATCGCCGAACCGACCGCCCCCTAGAATTGCGCCGATCCGCAGGAGCCTTGCCGACGAAGCGCCGTCCGACCCGATATCCGGGCCTGGACCGTTGGCCTGCCGGCACCTGCGAGAGATTTGCCTTCCCCCTCGATCTCAGGAATTCGCAGCAGTGCCGCGTCGCATCAGCAGAGGGTTCAAGACCCTCAGTGTTTGGGCTTTATCGTTAGCAATCAGCGGCTGCATCGGAACCGGAGGCATTGCCCCACAAGGCAAGACACTTCCCGCTAATACATTGGCCACCGACGAGGCGATCCAGAGCGCCGCGCGGGATGCCCACTGGCCCAGTGCCCAGTGGTGGCAGGCCTATGGCGACCCGCAGCTCAACCGTTGGATCGACCTGGCCATACAAGGCAGCCCGAGCATGGCCATGGCCGCCGCCCGGGTGCGCCAGGCCAAGGCCATGGCCGGTATCGCCGAGTCGGCCGAGTCGCTGCAGGTCAAGGGCGACGCCACCCTCAAGCGCCACAACTGGCCCACCGACCCTTTCTACGGCCCCGGGGCGCTATCCAACAGCACCACCTGGGACAACAACGCCGCCCTGGGTTTCAGTTATGCGCTGGACCTGTGGGGCCGGGAAAGCAACGCCACCGAGCGCGCCGTGGACCTGGCCCACATGAGCGTGGCCGAGGCCCGCCTGGCCCAGTTGGAGCTGGTGAACAACGTGGTGCGCAGCTATATCCAGCTGTCCCTGCACTTCGCCCAGCGCGATATCGCCCTGGCTACCCTCAAGCAGCAGCAACAGATCCTCGAGCTGGCGCAACGGCGCCTGGACGCTGGCATCGGCACGCATTTCGAGGTGAGCCAGGCCGAGGCGCCACTGCCGGAGACCCATCGCCAGATCGACGCCCTGGATGAAGAAATCGCCCTGGCCCGCAACCAGCTGGCGGCCCTGGCCGGCAAGGGGCCGGGGGAGGGCGCGCAATTGCAACGGCCGAGCCTGGCCCTGGGCGCGGCGCTGAAACTGCCTTCGGCCCTGCCCGCCGAGCTCTTGGGCCAGCGCCCGGACGTGGTGGCCAGCCGTTGGCAGGTGGCGGCCCAGGCCCGGGGCATCGATGTGGCCCATGCCGGGTTCTATCCCAACGTCGACCTGGTGGGCAGCATCGGCTTCATGGCCACCGGCGGCGGGGCCCTGGAGTTCCTCACCGGCAAGAAGCTCAACTACAACGTCGGCCCGGCCATCAGCCTGCCGATCTTCGATGGCGGGCGCCTGCGTTCGCAGTTGGGTGAAGCCTCGGCCGGCTACGACCTGGCCGTGGCCAAGTACAACCAGACCCTGGTGGATGCGCTCAAGGGCATTTCCGACCAGTTGATCCGTCGCGAGTCCATGGACAAGCAGCAGTCGTTCGCCGCCGAGTCGGTGGCCGCCGCGCAGAAGACCTACGACCTGGCCACCGTGGCGTTCCAGCGCGGCCTGACCGACTACCTCAATGTGCTCAATGCCCAGACCCTGCTGTTCCATCAGCAACAAGTGCAGCAGCAAGTCCAGGCCGCGCGCCTGAGCGCCCAGGCCGACCTGGTGACCGCCCTGGGCGGTGGCCTGCAAGCCGGTCGCGACGCGCCCTCCGACAAGCAGATCCAAGCGCCCAAGACCCCGGCGGCCCTGGCCGTCTTTGATCACTGAAGCAGGTTTCGATGACTTCCTTGCCCGCACCCTTGCGCTGGCTGTATTCCCTTGAGTGGCGCCGGGGTTTCTTCGACTGGGCACGCAGCGATGGCGTGACCTGGGTCTATATCTTCAAGGTGCTGGCGGCGGCGTTCCTCACCCTGTGGCTGGCCATGCGCCTGGAGTTGCCGCAGCCGCGCACGGCGATGATCACCGTGTTCATCGTCATGCAGCCGCAGAGCGGCCAAGTGTTCGCCAAGAGCTTCTATCGCTTCCTCGGCACCCTGGCCGGCTCGGCGGTGATGGTGGCGCTGATCGCCTTGTTCGCCCAGAACACCGAGCTGTTCCTGGGCTCGCTGGCGATCTGGGTCGGCATCTGCTCGGCTGGCGCTGCGCGCTATCGCAACTTCCGCGCCTATGGTTTCGTCCTCGCCGGCTACACCGCGGCCATGGTCGGCCTGCCGGCCCTGGCCCACCCGGAAGGCGCCTTCATGGCGGCGGTCTGGCGGGTGCTGGAGATCTCCCTGGGGATTCTCTGCTCGACCCTGGTCAGCGCCGCGATCCTGCCGCAGACCGCCAGTGCCGCCATGCGCAACGCCCTGTACCAGCGCTTCGGGGTGTTTGCGATGTTCGTCACCGATGGCCTGCGCGGGCGCAGCCAGCGCGACATTTTTGAAAGCAGCAACGTGCGCTTCATCGCCGAGGCGGTGGGCCTGGAAGGGCTGCGCAGCGTCACCGTGTTCGAAGACCCGCACATGCGTCGGCGCAACGGTCGCCTGAGCCGCTTGAACAGCGAGTTCATGGGCATCACCACGCGCTTCAACGCCCTGCACCAGTTGCTCGAGCGCCTGCGCAGCAGCGGTGCCGATCACGTCGTGGCGGCGATCAAGCCCGGGCTCTACGACCTGGCTGAGCTGCTGGACGGGTTCTCCGGCCGGGCCCTGACCAGCCCCGACGCGGCCCGCCTGGCCACGGCGCTGGCGGTTTATAAAGGCGAGCTGCCGGCACGGGTGCGCAGCCTGCGCGCGGCGTTCCAGGAAACCGCCCCCAGCGATGCCGAGCAGCTGGATTTCCATACCGCCTACGAGCTGCTGTACCGCTTCGTCGACGAACTGCACAGCTACGCCCAGACCCACGCCTCCCTGGCCGAGCACAGCCATGAGCGCGAGCGCTGGGACGAACCTTACACCCCGCAGACCAACTGGCTGGCCTCGGCCGCCTCGGGGATTCGCGCCGCCTTCGTCCTGGTGGTGCTGGGCAGCTACTGGGTCGCCACCGCCTGGCCCAGTGGCGCCACCATGACCCTGATCGCAGCCGCCACCATCGGCCTGTCGGCCGCCACCCCCAACCCCAAGCGCATGGCGTTCCAGATGGCCTGCGGCACCTTCATCGGCGCCCTGGTGGGGTTCGTCGAGATGTTCTTCGTGTTCCCCTGGCTCGACGGCTTCCCGCTGCTGTGCCTGACCTTGGCGCCAGTGATCGTGCTGGGCTCGTTCCTGGCCTCGCGGCCCAAGTACGCCGGGGTGGGCCTGGGCTTGCTGATCTTCTTCAGCACCGGCTCGGTGCCGGACAACCTGACGATCTACAACCCCTACACCTTCATCAACGACTACATCGCCATGGTCATGGGCATGCTGGTCTGCGCCGCGGCCGGGGCGATCATCCTGCCGCCCAACAGCCGCTGGTTGTGGCGCCGCCTGGAGCAAGACCTGCGCGGCCAGGTGGTGTATGCCATCAGCGGCAAGCTCAAGGGCCTGGCATCGAGCTTCGAGAGCCGCACTCGCGACCTGCTGCACCAGGCCTATGGCCTGGCGGTGGGCCAGCCCAAGGTGCAGAGCGAGCTGCTGCGCTGGATGTTCGTGGTGCTGGAGGTCGGCCACGCCATCATCGAGCTGCGCAAGGAGCAGGCGATCCTCCCGGTGCACCCGGCCTATGCCGAATCCCAGCCCTGGCGCCAGGCGATCCGGGTCATGGGCCGTTCCCTGGTGCGGCTGTTCCTGCAGCCTAGCCAGAGCAACCTGGAGCGCGGGCTGATCGCCGTGGACCATGCCATCAGCCGGGTCCAGGCCACCGACGAACCCTTCGCCCCGCACTTCGACACCTCGGCCCTGCGCCGGGTGAAGAGCTACCTGCATTTCATCCGTACTTCGTTGCTCGACCCGCAATCGCCGCTGGCGGCCTATGCCGTGGCCAAGCCGGCGGTGCCTGCACCCCAAGGACCTGCACATGCCTCGTGAAATCGCCTTCCATGGCGTTTACATGCCGACCATGACCCTGATGTTCTTCATCGCCGCGGCCCTGGCCTGGGCCCTGGACCGGTTCATCTCCGGTTATGACCTGTATCGCTTCTTCTGGCACCCGGCGCTGCTGCGCCTGAGCCTGTTCTGCTGTCTGTTCGGCGCCATGGCGCTCACTGTCTACCGTTGAGACCCCCGCAATGAAAAAGTTCTTCAGCCTGCTCGCCACCCTGCTCGTGCTGGCCCTGGCCCTGTGGATCGGCCGTACCCTGTGGGAGCACTACATGTACACCCCCTGGACCCGCGATGGGCGAGTGCGCGCCGACGTCATCAATGTCGCCGCCGACGTCACCGGCGAGGTGGTGGACGTACCGGTCAAGGACAACCAGCTGGTGCACAAGGGCGACTTGCTGATGCAGATCGACCCCGAGCACTACCAGATCGCGGTCAAGCAGGCGCAATCGCTGGTGGCTTCGAAAAAGGCCACCTGGGAGATGCGCAAGGTCAACGCCCGGCGCCGCGCCGACCTGGACAGCCTGGTGATCTCCAAGGAAAACCGCGACGACGCCGGCAACATCGCCGACTCGGCCCTGGCCGACTACCAACACGCCCAGGCCCAGCTGGAAGCCGCCGAACTCAACCTGGCCCGCACTCAGGTACGGGCGGCGGTGGACGGCTATGTCACCAACCTCAACGTGCACCGTGGCGACTACGCGCGCATCGGTGAACCGAAGATGGCAGTGGTGGACATGAATTCGTTCTGGGTCTACGGCTTCTTCGAGGAAACCAAGCTGCCCCACGTGCGCGTGGGCGATAAAGCCGACATGCAGTTGATGAGCGGCCAGGTGCTCAAGGGCCATGTGGAAAGCATTTCCCGGGGGATCTACGACCGTGACAACCCCGAGAGCCGCGAGCTGATCGCCGACGTCAACCCGACCTTCAACTGGGTGCGCCTGGCCCAGCGGGTGCCGGTACGCATCCATATCGACGAGGTGCCCGAGGGCGTGCTGCTGGCGGCGGGCATCACCTGCACCGTGGTGGTCCGCCAAGACCCGCAGGACTGAGCCGCCAGCCGCCGGCGAAACAGCGGCTGGCGCGGGAGTGCGCTACTTGTAGTGCTTGTCGAGGATGATCTGGGCCTTGTCCAGGATCTGCGCCACTGTCAGGTCGTCGTTGCCCAGGAGGGCGACGATCTGCTTGTTCTGCAGCACGTCGGCGTTGGCTTGCTTGAGCTGCGCCCGGCGGCTGATGACCATGTAGCTGGTGATCTGGCGGCGGTTGTGGATGTACGGCAGGTCGATGCCCTTGAGCATGGCCTGGCGGACGAAATCCCGACGTTCCTGGCTGGCCATGCCACGGAAAGTGTCCGGGTAGGCCTGCTGGATGGTGGCCGAGTAGCGGCCGATATCTTCTTCCCGGGCTTGGGCGTACATCGCATCCTTGCTGGTGACCTGGCCCAACAACTGGTTGTAGTGCTGCTCGGCGGCCAGCAGTTGCTCGGGGCTCAGGCGTGCCTTGAGTGCTTCGCGCTCACCGCTGGCATTGCGGTCGTCGATGATCTTCGACCAGGCATAGGCGCTTGCCAGGTCACCTTGTTCTTCGTGGATCTGGACCAGGGCCTGTTGCGATACCGGGTAGCCGTGCTGGGCCGAGCGTTCCAGCCAGCGCTGGGCCAGGGCCCGGTCCGCGGTCATGCCCTTGCGGCCGAAACGGTACACCTGGTACAGCCCGTATTCGGCGCACCAATCGTTCTGGCTGGCGGCGTAGGCCAGGTAGTCGAACGACTGGCGGTTGGGCGTGGCATCGCTGGCGTCGCTTTCCTGTTCGGCGATCATCGACAAATAGCAGAACGCCCGGTGCTGCTCGGGGGCGGCCAGTACCAGGCAGCTCTTGGCCGCCGGATAGTCGTTGTCGTTGAAGTGCGCCATGCCGATGCCGTAGAGCACATCGCTGTCCATCTGGCGGTTGCAGTCCTGGGTGTCGGGTACCTGCGGCAGCAGGGTCTGCAAGCTCAGCTTGGGCAGGCTGTCATTCAGGTCCGGGACCTTGGGCGCGGCAGGTTGCGGGGTTTCGGGAGAACATGCGGCCAGTACGGCGAGCAAGATCAGTGGCAATGCCTTGAGCAATTTCAAAGGATGTTCCCTGGTCGGTGATGGAGAAAAGACAATGGCGCCGTGCAGCCTATGAGCCGCTTGGCGCAAGGATCGCCAGGGCCTGGGTCACGGTCGGTTCCAGGTCCAGGTCGGGGTTCTGCAACAGGGCCAGGACCTGGGGGGTTTGCAGGATGTCCAGTTGCGGGTCCCGCAGCTGCGCCTGGCGGGCGATGATCGCGTAGGTATAGAGCTGCAGCCGGTTGGTGAACGCAGGGAGCGCGCTGACCCGGCTCAGGGCCCGGTCCATGAAGGCATGGCGTTCGGCTGCCGGCATGCCCTCGAAGGCCGTGGGGCGCAGTTGATAGACGCCCGCTGTATACAGCGCGATGTTCTGTTCGCGGTTTTGCTGGCGCACGCTGTCCTGGCTGGTCAGCTGTGGGCTTAGCCGCTGGTACTCCTGCTCCCCTTCGCCCAGTTGCTGCGCGCTCATCTTCTGCTTCAGGCCCTGGATCTTCTGCTGGTCGTCCAGGGCCCTGGCCCAGCTGTAGGCCAGGGCCAGGTTGCCCTTGTTGGTATGCAGGCGCACCAGGGTCTGCTGGGCGTCGGTGTCGCCATGGCGCGCCGAGCGCTCCAGCCAGCGCAGGCCCAAGGCGGTGTCCGGGGTTTGCCCGCGCATCCCGAAGGTGAAGTTCTGGAACATGCCGAATTCGGCGCAGGAGTCGTTCTTGCGTGCCGAGTAGGCCATGTAGCCAAAGGCCTCGCGATCACGCTCGGCACTGTCCTTGGTGCTGTCTTGCTCCGCGATCTTCGCCAGGTAGCACAGCGCCCGGTCGTAGCTGGGCGCGGCCATGATCAGGCAACTGCGCGCCAGCTCGGGTTGGTCGTGGTCGTACAGCTGGTAGCCGAGGCCGAACAGCAGCTCGCTGTCCAGCTGGGTGGTGCAGTACTGGTTGGGCGTGGCTTGGGGCAGCAACTGGTCGAGGCCGACCTTGGGCAGGGTCGCGTTCAGCGCTTCGTCCGGCGACGGTTCGCCACAGCCGATGAGCAAGGTGGCCAGGGCCAGTGGCAGCAAGTGTTGGGGCTTCAATGACGGATTCCTGGTGTGCTTTGGGCGAAGTAGCGCATGGACGGGCAGGAAAGGGTGGGAGGAGCAGCTTCAGCAGTTCCGTGCTTGAGACGCCAGCGATTCCATGCGGCTTGATCGAGGCCTGGGGCCTTGAGTGCGCGCATTCTACTAAGATTGCGCCGGGCTACAACCTGGACCGTCGCACTCGGAGTTTGCGTGCGGCCTGAAGGGCACGGGGCATTTGCCTCGCCATGAGGCGGATCTATATATTCGCCACCCTTTGGTGCCGGTTCTTGAGTGGAAAGAGGGCCGGCAGATCGAACGAGCAAGGAGTGCGCGGGTGCGTTATGTCGGCAAGGTGTTGATCTTCCTAGTGATGCTGGCCTGTGGGGCGGGTGCCTATGATTCGGGCTGGGATTATTTTGCCCTCAGGGTGACCGGTGTCTATGCCCCTGCCCAGGTAGTCGGCGTCAGCCGGTCACGGATGGTCGGGGTGCAGAGCGGTCACAGCTATCACTCGACCCGAACGGTGTCCTATGTGGTCGCCGATGGCAGTGTGCTGACCCACACGTTCGGCAGTGAATTTTCCGACTCCCAGGTGGGCGATACGGTGGGGGTGTTCTATAACCCCGCCAACCCCGCCGAGGTCATCCCCGATACCTGGACCCAGCTGTACTTTGCCTCGTTGCTGAGCATTGGGACCCTGGTGGCGCTGGGCATGTTATTTGGCCTCTGAATGGCCTGCGGCCGCGGCGTTGTCGGGGTTGCGCTTGGCCAGGATGGCCAGGCCCCGGGCCACGGTGTCCTCCAGGCCGAGTTTTTCGTTGACCAGCAGGGCGTGCAGCGCCGGGTCTTGCCACAGGTTCACGGCGGGGCCCGTGAGGTTGGCTTGCCGGGCAATCAGTACGTAGGCGTAGAGCTGGCGGCGCTTCTGGAAGTCCGGATTGGGCTCGAGGGCATCCACCACGTTGGCCATGAACTGCCGACGCTGCAAGGGCGACAGGCCCTCGAATGCCTGGGGGTGGTTCATGTAGACGTCGGCCATGTGCAGGGCGATCAGCTCCTTGCGATCGGCCTTTTTGCGCAGCTCCTGCGGTGGCAACTGAGCGAGTAGCTGCTGGTAGTGCTGCTCGCCTTCGGCGATTTGTGCCGGGCTCATGGCCTGCTTCAGCGGCTCGATGTTCTCGGCATCGCCCAGCACCCTGGCCCAGGCATAGGCCAACGCCAGCTTGTTCTGCTTCTTGCTCTGGCTGAGCATTTCCTCCTGCGCCTCGAGTGCGCCGTGCCGCGCCGAGCGTTCGAGCCAGGCCATGGCCAGGGCCTTGTCGGGTGGCTGCTTCAATTTGCCGATGTTGTAGATGTCGTACAGCGCCCATTGCGCGCAGCCTTCGTTTCTCTTGGCGGCATAGGCGATGTAGTTGAACGCCTCGCTTTTGGCATAGACGCTGGGACGCTCGGCGGTGACCATGGCCAAGCTGCAAAGGCTGCGGGTGTAGCGGGGGGCGGCCATGGCCAGGCAGCTCCTGGCCATTTGCACTTCTTCGCTGGCGAACTGGGTGCGCAGCACGCCATGGTTTTCCTGGTCTTCATCGATCAGCAGGCGGCCGAGGCCGAACAGCAATTCGCTGTCCATGTCCGCCGTGCAATACGCATTGGCCTCGGCCTTGGGCAGGATCTGCTCAAGGCCGAGATCGGGCAGGTTCTGGTCCAGTTTTTCGTCTGGCGAGGAGAGTTCGCAGCCGGTCAGCAAGGTGAACAGGGCCAGCGGCAGGGCACTACGACAGTTCAATGGCTAGTCTCTGGGGGATCGATCAAGGGCATGGCGTGTCCTGGCGCGTGGCTGGTACGCACAAGCGCCGGGTGAGTTGTTAAGACTCGGCAGCGTCAGAGCTTGGCGGCCAGGCCGAAGCGCTTCATCAGCCCCTTCTCCAGCAAGCCCTTGGGCAAAAGGTTGGCCAGTAGCGGCAGGGCGCGGCTGCCGTTGCCCAGGCGGACCAGGCGCGGCGGGTTGGGTTGTTGCACGGCCTTGAGCAGGCCGGCGGCGAAATCGCTGGCCGGGGTCGGCTTGTCCTGGGAGGCCTTGGCCCGGGAGCGGATGCCCTCGCGCAGCGGCCACCAGGGCGATTGTTCGTTGAGCAGTTGTTCGGCTTCATGCCCGGCGTTCTTGGCAAAGCTGGAGGCGATGGCCCCGGGCTGCACTTCCATGACCTTGATGCCGAACGGCGCCAGCTCCATGCGCAGGGCATCGCTCAAGGCGTGCACCGCGGCTTTCGAGGCGCAATAGGCGCCGGCAAATGGCGTGACCAGCACCCCGGACACACTGCCGATATTCACCACCAGGCCACGGCTGCGACGCAGTACCGGGAACAGCGCCCGGGTCACCCCGACCACTGCGAACACGTTGGTTTCGAACTGGCGCTGCATGGCCTCCACGCCGCCATCGAGCAGCGGGCCCATGGCGCCGTAGCCGGCGTTGTTGATCAGCACATCGAGGCCGCCGTGCTGTTGGTTGATGTCCTCGGCCAGGGCGGCCAGGGCCGCGCCGTCATTCACGTCCAGCTGCACCGCGTGGAAGCCGGCGGCTTGCAGGGCGGCGACGTCCTCGGCCTTGCGGGCGCTGGGCAGGACGGTGTAGCCGGCCTGTTTGAAGGCATCTGCCAGGGCGCGGCCGATGCCGCTGGAACAACCGGTGATCAACGCTACGGGCATGGCGCGGTCCTTGTGCTGGGCGATGGGAAGGGGATCAGCGAGAGAAACTACCCTGTAAACGCTCGGCGCGAAACTCCAGGGTTTGCGGGCGATAGCCCGGGCGTAGCGGTGGCAGGGGCAGGCAGTCCTGCCAGTTGGCGCCGGCCTGCAATTCGCCGGGCCCGCGATAGCGTGGGGCGCTGTATTGGTTGTCGGCAAGGTTGACCGTGTCGCCCGGGGCGTAGGCGGCGACGCGCCAGCGCAGTTCGGTCAGGGGGACTTTGTTGCCGTTGTTGAGCTTGACCTGTAGCGGGCGGTCGGCGGGGCAGTGTTCGGGGGCGTAGGCCAGGCGCAGTTCCAGGCGCGCCAGCTGCTGGGCTTCGCGGTTGTCCAGCCAGACCACCCAGCCGGCCACCAGGGCCAGGCCGCAGGCGGCGGCCAGGGACACGGGCAGGGCTTTGGCGGGGTAGCGCAGGAGCAGGACCAGCCAGGTGATGATCAGCAGAACGCCGATGAACATGACGCGAACCTCTGGGGAATATGCGGGCATCCTACCTAAGCGTAGGTGGGGTTGGCGATGGTGGGGGTTGTGGGGCGGGGCGGCCTGATAGCCGGCCCGGGCTCTTTGGGTTTTGTGTACATATCCGTTGTTGGTGGGGGGGCTTGCTTATGGTTCCGCCCTTACGGCGGGTCACTTTTTTCAAACGCCAAAAAAGTAACCAAAAACGCTTGCCCCCACGTCCGGCCGCTCGCTGCGCTCGGGTTCCCTCGTTCCGGTACTTCTCAGGGGGCATCGCTTCCAGCGATGTCCTCGACTGCGTCGAGGGGCGCTGCGCGCCATTCCCCTGATAAGCACCTGCACTCGGCCTCCCCAGGGGGCAGGTGAATCAAGATCACCAGCGTACGGCGCGCCCTACCGGGCGGCGCATCGCGGGGTGGGGTGCAACCCGCTTCGTGTAGCCGCTGCCGCAGGCTGCGCACGGGCGCGCAGCGGCCGCTGGGTCTTGAATCCGCTGAAGGTCCTTCGGCCCTTGTCGCAGCCTCGCGGGCTCGGCAGCGGCTACACGAGGTGATGTGCTTCCCAGGTCAATGGCATGGACATAAACTGCGACGCCTTGGTTGTTGTTCTGTATCGAGTCCGGGACTAGCCTTCGATGGTCGCTGCCAATTCAGCGACTGGGCTTGGTAACCCATTTCGATACAGGCGCAACAGCGCCACATTTCACTATTGCAGGCGCTTTTTTTGTGTCTGCACATCCGTGTAATGGCAGCTGTGCGTGGGAGGGCTCGTCCCTGCCGGGTTCCTGTATCTCCGGTTTACCAACCTGCGCGCAGCTGCCACCCATTCGCTTGGTAACGAACGTGGTAGCTCTCACTTGGATACGGGAGTTCAATCATGTGCGCTATCAAGACCCTTGGCTTCGTCACCTTCGGTAGCTGTGGTGATGCCGATCAGACCCTGTTTCGCGTCAATGCCGACGTGCCTCTGCACCAGGCCCTGGAGCACGCTTCCACGCTGTTGTACTACGCCAAGAAACTCGCGCTGGATGCGGTCATGGAGGAGCAGGGCGAGCGCTACGCCTGGGCCGCGCATTTCCTGGCGGAGATGGGCAAGGCAGTGATCGACGATATCGGTTTGGGAATAGAAGCGCTCCAGGCGTGATCGTGTAGCCGCTGCCGCAGGCTGCGCACGGGCGCGCAGCGGCCGCTTGGATCTTGAATCCGCTGAAGGTCCTTCGGCCCTTGTCGCAGCCTCGCCCAGGCTCGACAGCGGCTACAGAGGCAAAAAAATCCCCCTGTCCAACCGCCTGCGGATAGGGGACGCAGGCGCCTGGAAAGGGGGAGCACAAAGGTCTTGCTAGCACGACTCCCTGCTTTTACTTGCAGCTTGCCGCTTGAAGCTCACGGCTGCGTCTCTTGCCGCTTGTCGCTTGAAACTTGCCGCTGCCCTTATTGGGCGATGGTCTTCACCGAGACGCCGCGTTCCAGCGGGGTCGAGCGGCCGTAGATGTCTTCGAAACGTTCGATGTCGTCTTCGCCCAGGTAGCTGCCCGATTGCACTTCGATGATCTCCAGGGGGATCTTGCCGGGGTTGCGCAGGCGGTGCACCGAGGCGATGGGGATGTAGGTGGACTGGTTCTCGGTGAGCAGGAACACGTTCTCGTCACAGGTGACTTCGGCGGTGCCGCTGACCACGATCCAGTGTTCGGCGCGGTGGTGGTGCATCTGCAGGGACAGGCACGCACCCGGCTTGACCGAGATGTGCTTGACCTGGAAGCGCCCGCCCATGTCCACCGAGTCGTAGGAGCCCCACGGACGGTAGACCTCGCAATGGTTCTGGGTTTCGCTGCGGCCTTGTTCGTTGAGAGTGTTGACCATCTGCTTCACGCCTTGGACCTTGTCCTTGTGGGCGATCATCATGGCGTCCTTGGTCTCGACCACGACGATGTTCTCCAGGCCGATCACCGACACCAGCTTGCCGTTGCCGTGGATCATGCAGTTCTTGCTGTCCTGGATCACCACATCGCCCTTGCTGACGTTGCCGTCGGCGTCCTTTTCATGCACGTCCCACAGCGACGACCAGCAGCCCACGTCGCTCCAGCCGGCACTGAGCGGCACCACGCAGGCGCGCTGGGTCTTTTCCATCACTGCGTAGTCGATGGAGTTGTCCGGGCAGCAGGCGAAGGTGGCTTCGTCGATCATCACGTTGTCCGGGTCCTGCTGGCTGCGCTCCAGGGTCAGCAGGCAGGTGTCGTAGATGTCCGGATCATGTTTTTTCAGCTCTTCGAGGAAGCGGCTGGCGCGGAACAGGAACATGCCGCTGTTCCAGAAGTAGCCTCCGGCCTGGACGAACTCGGTGGCGCGTTTTTCATCGGGCTTCTCGACAAAGTGCGAGACCCGGCTGACGCCCTCCGGCAGCAGCGCATCGTGGGTCGACTTGATGTAGCCGTAGCCGGTTTCCGGCTTGGTCGCCGGTACGCCGAACAGCACCATCTCGCCGCGCTCGGCGGCCACGGTGGCCAGGGCCAGGGCCCGCTGCAGGGCCTTCTGGTCGTCCATCACGTGGTCGGCCGGCAGCACCAGCATCAGCTCGTCGCGACCTTCGTTGACCAGCATCATCGCGGTCAGGGCCACGGCCGGCGCGGTATTGCGGCCGAAGGGCTCCATCAGGATGCGCTGGGATTCGAGGCTGCGGTTGCTCAATTGTTCGTTGACGATGAAGCGGTGGTCCTTGTTGCAGACCACGATGGGGGTGTCCATGCCTTCGAACACCAGGCGCTCCAGAGTCTGCTGGAACAGCGTGTGTTCGCCGGTCAGGGCGAGGAATTGCTTGGGGAATTGCTTGCGCGAAAGCGGCCAAAGACGTGAGCCGCTACCACCTGACAAGATCACCGGAATCATGTTGTTACTCCTTCAAATATCGTATGGGTCAGAGCTACTGCGTTCTGTCGTTTCACTCTCTTGTTTTTGTCTCGTTGTAGGCGTTGCCGAGGTTCTGGTTAGCGAGTGGAGACCGGGCGTTTCACCCACACCGGCGACAGGTTGCTGCCGTTGCCGGTGACGTAGAGCACCGCCGCTTCGCCGCGCTCCAGGGCCACGGGCTTGAGGTCGCTGACTTTCTTCTGGCCGTCGTACAGGGCGAAGCTGACCTTCACCGGGTTGATTTCGCGTTCGCCGCGGCCCTTGGCGGCCACGGCCTGGACCACGTCGGTCTTGCCGTCGGCGGTCTTGAGCGTCAGGGCCTGGTCGCTGAGGTTCTGCACTCGCACCAGGGATTTCTGCTTGTTCTTGAACGGCGGCTCCTCGATCAGTTGCGGCTGGCCGCTGGCGTTGTTGACCAGGGTGTAATAGTGGTCGGCGGCCAGTTTGACCGGCACGCTCTGGCTGCCCAGCTTGGCGGTGTAGTCGCCGCCGGGCATGAAGCTGAAGTCGCTGCTGGCCAGGGGCGCGACGTCGTTGACGTTGGTGCTGCCGATGGTGGCGCTGACTTCGCTGTTGCTGGCGTTGTAGATGCGCACGAAGGTCGAGCCCTTGGGCGCGGTGGGGCCGTACAGCGCGGCGTCGCCCCCGGCGAAGGCGGGCAGGGACAGGACGCTCATGCCGGCAGCCAGGGTGATGGCCTTGGCGAGACGACGCGGATTGATAGTGAAAGTCATGGGTGTCACCTCTCTTTTCAGTTTTGTGCCCGGTCGGGCGTCTCGGATTTGTTCAGTGCCACAGTTTGTTGGCGGGCACCGGTTTGCTTGAGCTCTGCGACCCACTGCGGGTCGGCGTCGCCAATTTCGTTGTTCACCGGCAGGTAGCGTTCAGGGAATTCCCAGATCAGCACCTGGGGCGGGTGGTTCTTGAAATCGTCGCTTTTGAGGTAGCTGAGCATCGGCAGGATCGGGCCGTGGCCGTCCTCGGCGTAGCTCAGCACGTCGCTGTGCAGGGCCTGCTTGAGGGCGCCGACAAAGTTCCAGTTGGGGTTGGCGCTGTAGCTGGTGCCCACCAGGGTCACGGGCACTTCGTGGTCGGCGAACAGGTTGTCTGTGGCGCCGGCCTGTTCCCCAGCGGCGTGGGTCTCGCGTTTTTGCAGGGGCTCCTGGGCCGGCATCAGGTTCTCGAACAACGGGTCCAGGGGCAGGAAACGCCGCAGGTCGCCCTTGTGCTTGACGGTCTCCTGAGTCTGGGTGACGAAGCGTTGTGGCTGGCCACTGAGCGGAGTCTTGGCGGCGATGGCCTGGGCCAGTTGGTGGGCGACGACTTCGGCGCCGGCCGGCGTCCAGTGGGTGTCGGTGCGCAGGAACACTGGCTGGCCCTGTTGCTTGGCCTGTTGCAGGGGCCCCAGCAGGTCGGGGGCGAGGATCTTGTCGGCGGCCACCCGGGCATGGAAGTCCTGGTAGAGGTTGGCGTGGATGCGCGCCGGGCGCACGGTGTCCAGGTGTTCCGGATACAACCGCACCTTGGCCGGGACGATCGCCATCACCAGTTTCACCCCGTGCTGCTTCAAGGTCTGGCGCACACCCTCGACCAGGGCGTAGTTGCCCTGCAGGTTGAGTTCCTCGTTGACCACCGGATGGAATTCTTCATCGCTGTACAGCCACTGGTCGCGGCCGAGGATCACCCCGGGACGACCCTCGTTGAACAGCTTGAAGTCCAGCGCGGCCCAGAGGTTGGTACCCAGGCGCTTGATCGGGAACTGGTCGTCGTAGTGGGTTTCCACCGCCTTGGTCCAGCGCCCGTTGAGCACGGTGGCGTCACTGTTGGTGCTGAAGCCGAAGAAGCTGCGCGCCGACCACAGACCCAGGACCAGCAGGGTCACCAGGAACAGTGCGACGTAGAACAGGCGTAATGAGCGGGTCATGAGCGGCCTCCTCAGAACTGGAAGTACAGGAACGGCGAAAAGCTTTGCGCCGAGAGTTTGAGAATCGAGGCGATGAACAGCAGCAGCACCAGGGCGCGCATGGCATAGCGCGACCAGTCGGCGCTCCAGTAGGCCGGCTGCACCTGGGCCTCGCGGCCGACGATGTAGCCCGGCTGGTGGATGCTGCCGGGGTTGTCGCCGGGTGCTGCCTTGATCAGGCCAGGTTGGGCGGTGGCCGGGCCATCGGCCTGGGTGTCCAGGACCGGGCCGGCTTCGGGCTTGCTTTTGGCCGGTGCTGGGTTGCGATACAGGTCGCGCAGGCCGAAGAACGCCAGGGTCAGGTAGGCCACGACCAGGGTCGCCACTTGCAGGCCGGTGAGGCTGGCGCGGTTGAGTTCCGACAGCGACCAGTCGCCGAAGCTGAACATGGCGCCGTACATGCGCCCGGCCACGTGCAGGTTCTCGGCGCGGAAGATCACCCAGCCCATCACCACCAGCAGGAAGGTCAGGGCCCAGCGGATCGGGTTGAGGCTGCGTGGGCTGGTGTTGATGCCCAGGGCCTTCTCGATGGCCAACCACATGCCGTGCCAGGCGCCCCAGACGATGTAGGTGAAGTTGGCGCCGTGCCACAGGCCGCCCAGGAGCATGGTCAAGAACAGGTTGCGATAGGTGATCAGGGTGCCTTTGCGATTGCCGCCCAGGGTGATGTACAGGTAGTCGCGCAGCCAGGTGGACAGGCTGATGTGCCAGCGCCGCCAGAACTCGGTGATCGACTGGCTGATGTAGGGCTGCTTGAAGTTCTCCATGAAGCGAAAGCCCATCATCAACCCCAGGCCGATGGCCATGTCGCTGTAGCCGGAGAAGTCGAAGTACAGCTGCGCGGTGTAGGCCAGGGCGCCCAGCCAGGCGTCACCCGTGGTGGGGTGTTGCAGGGCGAAGCAATGGTCGGCGACCACCGCCAGGGTGTCGGCGATGAACACCTTCTTGATGAAGCCCTGCATGAAGCGCGTGCAGCCTTCGGAGAACTTGTCCAGGGTGTGGGTGCGATGGTTGAACTGGTCCGCCAGGTCGCGAAAGCGCAATACGGGGCCGGCGATCAGGTGCGGGAAGATCGCCACGAACGCCGCGAAGTCGATCAGGTTGCGGGTCGCCGGGGTGTCGCCGCGATAGACGTCGATGATGTAGCTGATGGACTCGAAGATGTAGAACGAGATACCGATCGGCAACAGCACGTGGGTCAGGATGAACGGCTCCAGGCCCATGGAGGTCATGATCGCGTTGAGGCTCTCGACGCCGAAGTTGGCGTACTTGAAGTAGCCGAGGATGCACAGGTCCACCGCCACTCCCAACAGCAGCCAGCGCTGGGCGGGCTTGGTCCTGACGCCGTCGGCGCCGACCTTCAGGCCGATCCAGTAGTTCCACAAGGTGACCGCGGCGAACAGCGCGAGGAAGTCCACCCGCCACCAGGCGTAGAACACGTAGCTGGCGATCAGCAGCAACAGGTTGCGATAGCGTTGCCCGCTCAAGTAGTACAAGCCGAGGAACACCGGCAAGAACAGGAACAGGAACACATTGGATGAGAAAACCATCCCGAGCTCTCCATGTTTAACCAATAGTCAGGGGCCGCAGCCCCCCCAAACCCCCCCGTGGAAAACCATGGGAGGCGTATTGCATTCATCTCGCCCTGTAGCCGCTGCCGGGGCGCCGCTCTTGAGGGCCCTGGAAGGCTCTTCGAGCCTTGGCGCAGCCTCGCTGGAGTTCGGCAGCGGCTACAGGTATTGCGTCTTGAGGTCCAGGTATCACGAGCCCTTCTTGCCCTTCTCGAAGGCCGGGTCGTAGACCTTGGTCAGGTCACCGCCCAGCCGGAAGGTCTTGAACGGCTGCATCTGGTGCTTGCGTTCCAGCACATCCGGGGCGCAGGTGTAGAGGCTGCAGAAGGGCTCGAGCCAGGCGAATTTCGCGTCGACCTTGAGATCGGTCATGTCCTGCTGCTTGCCGTTCTTGCGCTCGAAGGTGTCCGGGTCCTTGACCCCGGCCAGCACCCGCTCGCCCAGGCGCTTGAGCGCGCCGTTGTTTTCCTGGCGCAGATCGACGCCGTTGACCTGGGCGAAGCTGGCGATCATCGCCAGCGGCGGCAGGGCGTAGTTGTGGTAGGCCAGGGCCCGTTGCTGGCGCTTGAGTTCGTTGGGCAGGTAGCCATCGGCGTCGACCTGGCCTGCGCCGACCTTGTATTCCTTGACGGCCCAGTCGAACAGGTCGCGGCGGTTGGTGGCCACGGCGGTGGCCATCACCGACCAGGCGGCCCAGTAGGAATGGTTGTTGGTCTTGTCCAGGGGCAGGTTGTCCCAGTCGCTGACCACCTGGTCGGCCATCTTGCCGAACCAGGCCTCGATCTTCTGCGCCTGCTCCTGGTGAGTGGCCAGGGGATGAGAGTCGGAGAACTTCAGCCGCAGGTAGGCCGAGGCCATGCTGCCCAGGGCCCATTTGCGCATGGACTTGCCGGTGTGGTTGAAGTCCCTGGACATCAGCGCGTCGGCCTGGGCCCAGGCACTGAGCCAGTTCAGGGTGCAGTCCAGCTGTTGCGGACGACCATCGCGCATGAACTGCATGACCTGCTTGCTGGTGCCGCGCTCGATCTTGGTGATGTCCGCGGTGCTGTCATGGAAGGCCTGCTGCGATTGCACGTTGAGGGTCGCGCGCGCCTTGTCCGAGCCTTCGTACTTGCTGCGAAACTGCAGGGCGCCGGTGTAGGGGGCCGGCATCGCATCGCAGCCGTCGCTGTTGTCGCTGGTCTTGAACTTGTCTACCGGGGCGTAGTAGCCCTGGGGCGGGCGCAGCGGCGCGGCGGCCTGGGCACTGCCGGCGACCATCGCCAGGCCCAGCAGGCCCGGTATCAGTAGTTGTGTCACGCGTGTGCTTTGCATGGATAACCTCACTGCCCGATCTGCGCGGTGCGTTGCTCGGCGCTCGGGAACACGTTGCGTTTGCAGATTTTCGCTTCGACCTTCTGCCCGGCGGTGCCGGCCTCGGGGCCCTGGATTTCCACCGCCAGCAGGTTTTGTGCGGCCCAGTCCTCGTCGGTACGCAGTTCGAAGGCGAAGCGCCCGTCGGTGTCGGATGTCTCCGGTTTTTCGATCTTGATGTCCTCGTGCCGGCCGTTCATGTACCAGAGGGTGGCCTGCAGGGTTTTCACCGAGGTGTCGGCGAAGCGGATGTCCACCTGGTGGGCGCTGTTGCGCAGGTCCTTGTTCTGGCTGTTGACCAGCAGTTCGTTCTTGCCGGGCTTCAAGGTGGTGCTGGCGCTCATCTGCGCCGGCTTGCCTTCGCAGCCGTTGTCCAGCAGCGCCATCATCTGCCGGTAGATGGTCTCCTGGTCCAGGCGGTACAGCGGCGAGAACTCCCAGATCAGGATCTTCGGCGGGTTCTTCTGGAACTCCTCGCTGCCCAGGTATTGCAGCATCGAGCCTTCCAGGCCGCCGCCGGGGAAGGCGACGTTGAGAATGTCGGCGCCGATGGCTTCCTCGAGGAAGCCGGCGAAGTTGTAGTTCTTGCCGCTGTGGCTGGTGCCCACCAGAGTGATCTGCGGGTTGCCGGAGTCGCCGAACAGATCGCCATCGCCGGCCTCGCCCTTGGGCTCGGTGGTGAACTGGTCCATGTACTGGATCGCATAGCTGGTGCCGCACAGTTGCCCGGCCATGTTGTGCAGGGTGCCGGTCTTGCCCATGCGCCCGGACTTGTGGGTCTCGAACTCACGCCGGGGAATGTCGGCGAACGCCGGCAAGTGCTTGACCTTGTCGGCGACGATCCGCGCCGTGCGCTGGGCGCCGTAGGGGGTCCAGTGCTGGTCGCCACGGAAGTAGAAGTCGTGGGCCGGCAGGGTCTCGGGCAATTGCTCGTCGGTCAGCGGCGACAGGTCCGGGACCACGTAGCCCATCTGCGCGAAACGCCCGAGCATGGCCTTGTAGTTGGCCAGGGCCTTGTCGTAGTCGAAGCGGGCCTTGTCCGCCGGGTTGAGCTTGTTGCGGTTCACCAGGCCGCGGGTCGGCTGGTAGACCACCACCAGCTCCACGCCCTTGCTCTTGAAGGCTTCGTGCAACTGCTTGAGACGGCGATAGCCTTCGGGTGTGGTGTTGAACTCGGTACGCAAATCTTCCTGGGTACGGAACAGCCAGTCGCCCTGGGCCTGTACCAGGGTGGTGAAGTTCTGCTGGTAGCGGGTCACGTAGTTCTTCGCATCGTGGGCGGCCGGGCACAGGTTGCAGCACGGTTCGGCCTTGAACGACGGCGCGGCGACCTCATCGGCCCGGGCCGTGGCGCTGGCGGCGAGGATGCCCGCGGCGAGGGCCGACAAGCCCAGGAATTTGATCAAGTGTGGGTGCATGCAAGTCATCCTCAATCGCGCATTTCGGTCTGGCGTTCGACGGGGTCGATCAATACGGCTTTGCGCTGGCGTACCAGCAGGTCGAGAATTTCGTCCTGGCGCTCGCCCAGCACGCCGGAGAAGCTGATGCCGCTGCTCTTGGTCGGTGCCAGCATCGACACCCGGTACAGCTCCACGCTCAGGGGCGAGTCGATGGACATCGGTCCGCTGCCGTTGGCCGCCAGCTCGCCGCCGACCACGATCAGCGAGACCTGGGCATCGAACGGGTCGAGCTTGATGTCGCGGTCGGTGTTGGTCAGGTCCTTGATGTGGCCGTAGACCCCGGTCAGGCCGTTGGCCATGGCGACGTTCTCGTAGAGGCGGATGTTGACGCTGTTGCGGATGCGGATGCCGTGGCGGCGGTTGCTGACTACCTTGTTGCCGTAGATCAGGTTGTCGGCACTCTCGTAGAGGGTGATGCCGTCGGTGTGGTTGCGGTAGATCTCGTTGTAGGCGATCAGGTTGTTGATGCTGTTACGGTCGATCACCAGCCCCGAGAGGTGGTTGTCGTAGCTGCGGTTGTTGAAGATGAAGCTGTCGTTCACCTCCCGGGAAATGATGATGCCGTGCTTCTTCCGGGTGCCGTAGACGGTGTTCTCGGCAATGATCAGGCCATGGGAACGGTCGTGGGGGTCGATGCCGTAGACGATGTTGTCGCGGTAGGTATTGCCCTTGAGCACGAAGCCTTCGGTCTCGTAGCAATAGAAGCCGTACCACATGTCCGAGAACGCAGAACCGATGATCCAGCCGGTGGGCTCGGGGCGCTTGAGCACCTTGGCCATGTTCGGCGTGTACTGGGAAATGCTCACCCCGTAGGACTTGGAATTGGCGTAGCCGAAGCTCGCCATCTTGCTGTTGGCGATGTAGGTCTGGGTGCCGCCCCAGGCCAGCAGGAAGGGGCGAAATTCCTTGGCCGAGCGGAAGGTCGCCGGGCCGTTGTCCTTCTCGCGCCAGCCGGTGACCTGGGTATCGCGCACGAACAGCTGGCCATCGTTGACCAGGAACGCGCCGGCTTCCTGGGACAGGCGCAGCTCGCGGGTCTGCTGGTCGATCTCCAGGATGCCGTGGCGCCCGACCACTATCGGCAGGCGGGCCAGGTAGACCCCTGGGGCGGTTTCGCTGATGTACTGCTTGGGCAGCTTGCCTGCCAGGTCCTTGAGGTTGACGTAGCCATCGTCGACGAAGATCGCCTGGGGAATGCCGTGCTGGCGCACCACCCATTCGGCCATCTTGTTGTCGCCGCCGATGAAGTCCTTCAGGGCGTCTTCCTGCATCATCCGCCGCACGCTGATCTTGCCCGGCTTGCTGCGCACGATCTTCGCCGCCACGGCTTCGGCGGTGTAGCCGGAGAGGTCGGGCAGGGTTGGCTTGGCCAGGGCCAGCGGTTCGGTGGGGGCGCTGCTGACGGTGTAGGTCTTGGCCTGTTGCAGCTCCTTGACGACGGTCGGCGCCTTGGCCGTCTCGACGTTGCCCAGGGCCGTGCCGCTGGCCAGCAGCAGGGCACCGGCCAGCAGGCCCAGGGAGCCTTTGTGCAGCGGGGTGTGGGGATGGCGATGCATCTGGGGGACTCCGTTCATGGCTGGCCTCAGAAGCGCCAGATCACGTCGATGAAGGCGCGGTGCATATAGGAGTCGACGTCCTTGCCGTAGGCGTCGCCGGGCTTGAACACGCCCCCGCGAAAACGCACCAGGGCCGCGGGCTCGTCGATCGACTGGCTCAGGGCCGCCGGCAACAGGCCTTGCTTGAAGTACTTGGTGACCACCAGGTCCATCTCCTGGCCAAGGTCCTTCTTGCCGTCTTGCAGGGGGAGCGAGGTGCTGCCCAGCAGGGCGCCGGTGGTGTCGTCGTAGTCGTTGTGCACGGCATTGATGCCATTGCTGCCCACCGGCTTGTTGCCGTCCACGCGCCAGAACTTGTGGTAGACCAGGCTGGCGTCGTAGTCCTCGCGCAACTGCCAGGAGCCGAACAGGGTGGCGGTCTGGGTGTTGTTCATTTCGCCTCGGAAGGCTTCGCCGAAGCGGTGCACCCGCGAGCGAGTGCCGGTGTAGTTGGAACGGTTGCTTTGCAGGCCGTTCTGCTCGTACTCGGCGCTGGCCCGGGCATAGGCCGCGCCCACTTGCCAGTTCGGGTCCAGGCGCAGGCGCACGCCCAGGTCGGTGGCCCAGCCATTGAGGTTTTCACCACGCTTGGCCTGGGTCGGGCGGCTGCCGTCGGCGTTCAGCGGGTTGACCGTGTCGCGGTCGCCGCGCATGCCGGTGAGGCTGGCCCAGTAGTTGACCGTGTTGGTGTTGCGCCAGTTGTAGGCGTCGCTGTTGGCCTCCAGGCCGAGCCAGGTCAGGTCGCCGTTCTGCTTCTTGTCCAGCGGGTCGCTGGCGACTCCGGGCTCGGCATAGTCGAGCTTGCCGTCATCGTGGGTATGGTGGGCGCGAATGCCCACCCACTGGCCGGGCGTCCACTGGTAGGCGACGTCGGCGTAGGCGTGCAGGCGGTCCTTGTCCTTGGGCGCCAGCTCCTTGAGGTCGGTGCGGTATTCGCTGAAGCGCTCGGCCAGGCCCAGGTTGGCCCGCAGCAGGGTGGTGTCGAAGGTCCAGTTCAGCGCCTCGATGTTGGTGTCGCGCCATTGGCCATCGTCGTTGCGCAAACGCTGGCGGCCGAACTTCAGTTGCTCGCCGGGGTAGGCGGTGAAGCCGCTGTAGCCGACCCAGAATTCGCGCAGGGCCAGGTAGTTCTTCTTGGCCTTGCGGTCGTCGTTGGCCGACTGCTGGCTGGCATCGTCGCTGGATTGTTGCAGGGTGTCGGTCTCGATCACGTCGGTGGAGGTCACCGCCTGGCCCATGGCATAGGCGCTCCAGTTGCCGCTTTCGCCATAGACCCAGGGACGCAGGTCCAGGCCGATGCCGTTGACGTCGCCGCCACGCTGGGTACCCAGGTCGCGGTCGTCCTCGGATTGCGCGGTGATCTTCACTTCCAGGCCGAAGTTCTTGGTTTCGCTCAGTGCCGCGAAAGAGGGTGTCGACCAGGCCAGGGCGACGCCCAGGGCCATGCCCAGTTTCGACAGGCGCAAGGGGGCCTGGCGGTCGCAGCCTGCGGCAGCGGCTACAAGGTGAGTAGAGCGTTTCATAGGGATTCCTCGCCGTCTTCTTTCTGCAGGGCCTGCAGTTGCAGCGTGCTCTGGGCCAGGGTGCCGCGCACGGCCTGTTCCTGTTGCAGCAGGCGCTGGGCTTCGGCGCGTTGGCCGGGGGGCAGTTGTTCATCGAGTTGCTGGGCCAGTTCATTGGCCTGGGGGGTGTCCTGGACCTTGGCCAACTGGCTGAAGACGTAGGCATTGACCGGGTCGGGGCGGGTACCGCGGCCCTGGGAAAACAGCTGGGCAATGGCGAAGTCGGCGCTGTTCTGGCCGTTGCGGGCGGCGGTCAGCAGATGGTCCAGGGCTTTTTGCGGATACACCTGGCCCAGGTAGCCACGGCGGTAGATCTGGCCCAGGTAGTAGTCGGCGGCGACCTCGCGGCCCTGGGCTTGCTTGAAGTGTTGCTCGGCCACCTTGGCATCGGCCGGCACCCACTTGCCCTCGTAGTAGAGCTTGCCCAGCAGCAGTTCGGCGCGGGGCTGGTCGGCGGCGCGGCCGTTGTCCAGGTACTTCATCATCTGTTCGACGTCGCCCAGTTCGGGGAAGTCGTAGAGCAGTTGCGCCAGGCTGACCCAGGACGCCGGGTACACCGGGGCCACTTGCTCGAGCAGGGCCTGGGCGGTTTTCTCGTCGGGCTTGCCGAGGCTGGCGTCGCCCAGGACCCGGGCCACGCTGTCGACCCGCTGGGCGCTGACGGCGCCACGGCCATGGCTGGCTTGCAGTTGCTTGACCAGCTCGGCTTGCTGCTCGGCCTGGCCGCGTTTCTGGTAGACGGTGGCCAGCTCGACGTAGCAGATGTCGGTGCTGTTCAGGGACGCCTTGCAGATCTTCTCAACCTCGTCCAGGTGCTGGTCGTAGGTGCCCTGGGTCCGATACAGCAGGACCTGGGCCAGCCCGGCCTCGGGGTAGCCGGCGGCGCGCCATTGGCCGATCTGCCGCTGGGCGTCGACGTTGGGGAAGCTGTGGGGATATTGCAGGTAGAGCATCGCCAGGGGGATCAGGGTGTTGCCTTCGCCGTTGGCGAAGGCCTTCTTCAGCAGGCCCTCGGCTTCGTGCTGTTCGGCTTCGCTGGCCCCGGGCTTGGTCGCCAGCAACCGGCCCAGGCGCGCCTGGGCCCGTGGCGAGGTATCGGCGGCGCCGCGGTAGGTGGCCTCGGCCTGCTTGATCTGCGCCGGGTCGCGGCTCTCCACCTGGATATCCGCCAGGCCCACTTGCGCCTCGCTATAACCCAGGTCCGCCAGCTGGCGATAGTTCTGCTGGGCCAGGGCGGTGTCGCCGCGCTTGAGGGCTTCGTTGGCCAGGCGCTGGTCCGGCAGGCCGGCGCAACCGGCCAGGGCCAGGGCGGCCACCAAAGGCAACACCGCGAGTTGAGTAGGCGTGTTCATGGTTACAGACCCGCGGCCATGGCTTTGTCGATCAGCCAGTTCATCGAAGGCCCGCGGTCGCTGCTGACTTCCACCGGGCGGCCGGCGAACTCGCTGCCCAGGGGCGCGTCGGGCTTGATCTGCACGCGAATATCCGAAGACAGGTCGTTGCCGTTGAGGCTGGTGCTGCTGACGATGGTGCCGGTGCGCACCTGGTCTTCGCCGGCGATCTGCAGGTTGACCTTGGTGCCCGGGCGCACGTCGCCGAACTGACGGTAGGAGAAGCGCGCCTCGACGGTGGCCAGGCTGCCCCGTGGCACCAGTTGGTAGATCACGTCGCCCTTGCTGGCGTACTGACCGTCGGCCACCAGCTGCTGGGCCACGGTGCAGTCGCAGGGCGAGGTCAGGGTGCCGGTCATCTGCTTGCCGAACAGCTCCTCGACTTTGGCCGGCTGTAGCTGGTTCTCGTCCAGGTGGCCCTTGAGCACATCCAGCATGCTGGTGCTGAAGCTGGCCAGGGGCGCGCCCTTGGCCACGTTGCCGTTGGCCTGCACCAGGCTTTGCACGGTGCCGTCGCGCGGCATGGTCACGTTCATCCCCGGCACGTTCACCAGGCCGGCCTCGGCGTGGCTGACGAAGTACATGCCATACACCGACTTGAGGATGAAGCCGAAGGCGGCCAGGCCGACGATGAAGATCCCGGCACTGAAGGTCACGGCCCGCAGGCGGCCCAGGGGGCTCATGCCGCTGCCGTTGTCCTTGGTCTTGCGCGCCTTGGTGAAGTTGTCGCGCTGCAGGGTGGCGAGCACGTCGCCCATGCTGACGATGTCGCCGGCCAGGTGCGAGGTGATCAGGTGGCGCAGGGTGGCGATGTCCTGGGGTTCCAGGTTCTGGAACTGGCAGCCGACGCGGCCGCTCTGGCGGTCGAAGGAGCGCACTTGCAGCTCCACGTCCATGGCCAGGCCGAGGTTGTCGATGACGAATTGCAGGCGGCCCTTGTGCACGCTGCCCACGGCCAGCAGTTGTTGCCCGGCGTTGAAGCTCAGGCCACCGGCGGAGAGGTCGTGGATCCGCACTTCCAGGGGCTTGGCCTCGGTGCCGAAGAAGCGCAGCTTGGCCGGGATCCTGACCCGGGCGTGCTGGCGCTGGGCTTCGGATTCATGCACTACGTTGACGTTGACTGCGGTGTTCATAGGGTCGATTTCCTAGTTCATTCAGGCAGGGCGGTTCAGACCATCAGCAGCAGTACGGCGACGAATACGCTGCCGGCCGAGAAGGTCATGGTCCGGGACGACCAGGTGTTGAACCAACGTTGAAAACTGGCGAGGTCGCGGGTCAGCTTGGTGTCCTGGCGGGTCCAGGATTGCTGGTCGAGGCGGAAGAACACGTAGATCTTCACCAGGGCCCCGACGATCTGGTTGTAATAGAGGATCAGCGGATAGGCCGGGCCGATCCGGTGTCCCGAGCAGGACAGCAGCAGGGTCAGGATCAGCCGGGTGATGCCGATCCACAGCAGGTAGGCGAGGATGAACGCGGTGCCGTACTTGAAGCTGGCGATGATGGCCACCGTCAGGCCCAGCAGCGAGGTCCACATCGATACCCGCTGGTCGAACAGCACCACGCTGGTGAACAGGCCCAGGCGCTTGACCCCCAGGCCCAGGGCCCGGGAGTTCTGCCGCAGGTTGTTGCCGTACCAGCGGAACATCAGCTTGCGGCTGGCCTTGATGAAGCTCTTTTCCGGCGGGTGCTCCACGGTGTTGATCGCCGCGTCAGGCACGTAGAAAGTGTCGTAGCCCAGGCGCATCAGGCTGAACCAGCTGGACTTGTCGTCGCCGGTGAGGAACTTGAAGCGGCCCAGGCGCCAGTGCTGCAGGGAGTCGCTCTCGACGTCGGCGATGAAGTCCGGGTCGGTGACCACGGTGGCGCGAAATACCGACATGCGCCCGGTCATGGTCAGCACCCGCTTGGACAGGGCCATGGAGCACATGTTGATGTGCCGCTGGGCGAAGCGCAGCTTGTGCCACTCGCTCATGATGTAGCCGCCGCGCACTTCGCAGAATTCGTTGGTGGTCAGGCCGCCGACATTGCCGAACAGCTGGAACCAGGGCACGGTCTTGCGGACCACGCCTTCGGCCAGCACGGTGTCGCCGTCGATCACCGCGACCACGGCACGTTCGTCCGGCAGGTGGCGGGAGATGGCGCGGAAGCCGAAGGCCAGGCCGTCGCGCTTGCCGGTGCCGGGAATGCGCACGAAGTCCAGCTTGACCTGCTCGGGCGGGTTCATCCGCGCCCACAGGCTCTTGATCAACAGCTCGTCGGACATCTCCACGATCGAGCAGACCACGGTGGTGGGAAAACCACAGTTGATGGCCTCGCGGATCACCGAGCCGTAGACCTGGGCGGTGGTCAGCGCGTCGATGCGAAAGCTGGTGACCATCAGGTACACATGGGACGGGTCCGCCGCCTTGCCGAGCTTGCGTACCTTGCGCCGCAGGTGTGGGTAGACCACGTAGAGGAACAGCATGCCGCGCACGAAATGCGTGGCGCCCATGGAGTAGCGCCAGATGCCCACGGCGCCGATCAGGAAGATGAAGTCCTTGGATTGCGAGTCGAAGGTCGAGGCGGGCAGCAGCAGGGCCATCCCCATCAACAGACTCAGGTAGAACAGCCAACCGGTGGCCTGGAGCAGGCAGTGTTTTAGCCTGTGCATAATCAACGTCCTAAAATCAGTTGCAGGCTCCAAGCGGCAAGCTGCAAGCGCGGTGCTCTCACTTGCAGCTTGAAGCTCGGAGCTTGCCGCTGCCGTTACCAGCAAATGCCTTCGGTACGGCCCTGGGCGCAGGTCGACTTGGACATGAAGCCCACCAGGTCGATGACCTGCTTGCCGTGGGGGACGTCCTCGACCAGGGTGCGGAACTTCTCGTCACGGTTGCCCAGGATGATCACGTCGGAATGGTCGATCACCGCGTCGAAGTCCGAGTTGAGCAGGGACGAGACATGGGGGATCTTCGATTCGATGTAGTCCTTGTTGGCGCCGTGAACCCTGGCGTACTCGACGTTGCTGTCGTAGATGCGCAGGTCGAAGCCCTTGCCGATGAGCATTTCCGCCAACTCCACCAGCGGGCTTTCCCGCAGGTCGTCGGTGCCGGCCTTGAAGCTCAAGCCGAGCAGGGCGACCTTGCGCTTGTCGTGGCTGGAAACGATGTCGAAGGCGTTCTGCACCTGGGATTCGTTGCTGCGCATCAGCGAGTTGAGCAGTGGCGCCTGCACGTCCAGGGCGCCGGCGCGGTAGGTCAGGGCGCGCACATCCTTGGGCAGGCAGGAGCCGCCGAAGGCGAAGCCCGGGCGCATGTAGTACTGGGACAGGTTGAGGGTCTTGTCCTGGCAGACCACGTTCATCACTTCGCGGCCATCGACGCCCACCGCCTTGGCGATGTTGCCGATCTCGTTGGCGAAGGTGACCTTGGTCGCGTGCCAGACGTTGCAGGTGTACTTGATCATCTCGGCGACTTCGATGTCCTTGCGGATGATCGGCGCGTCGAGTTCTTCGTAGAGCGCTTGCAGCACATCGCCGGAGGCCTGGTCGAGCTGGCCGATGACGGTCATGGGCGGGAAGTCGTAGTCCTTGATCGCGGTGCTCTCGCGCAGGAACTCGGGGTTGACCGCGACGCCGAAGTCGACGCCGGCCTTCTTGCCCGAGCAGTCTTCGAGGATCGGGATCACCACGTTCTTCACCGTGCCCGGCAAGACGGTGCTGCGCACCACCACGGTATGGCGGGTGGTCTTGTCGCGCAGGACGAAACCGATTTCGCGGCATACCGATTCGATGTAGTCCAGTTCCAGGTCGCCGTTCTTCTTGCTCGGGGTACCGACGCAGATCATCGACAGCTCGGTATCGCGGATGGCTTCGGCGAAGTTGGTGGTGCCGCGCAGGCGGGCCGTGCGGATTCCCTGTTCCAGAAGTTCACCCAGACCCGGTTCGACGATCGGTGACTTGCCGGCGTTGATCAGGTCGATCTTGTCTTTGGAGATATCTACGCCAACCACTTCATGGCCCCGAGCGGAGAGGCAACCGGCACAGACTGCACCGACGTAACCCAAACCAAATATGCTGATGCGCATCGCATTTACCTCTGTGTTATTCACGCCATTAGATGGCCGGAGTTAATGTTTGCCAGCTGTAGTTGTGCACTGGGAAGTACGGCGAAAAATGCCGTAATATCCTGTGCAGGCAGACTAAGTTCCGAGTGACTTAATAAATGCACTCAAGTTGTGCGCAACCGGTCCTTGTTGTTTCGATTTGCCCTTGAATGTTGCCGGCGGCTCCTGCTGCAGGACTCCCGAAAAACCACCCGCGTTCCGGTGGGTGGCTGGATGCCACGTGATTCGTGCTCTCCAATTGCTTGCTGGGAGGCCTTGAAGGCCAGCTGTTCCTTGGCTTGTTAGGGGATAGTTGGGACTGTTATCTCCTGTTGTTATTCCGTTAGTTCAAGTTGTCGTTATGCTGCTGTAAGCGGTTTTGTAACTTTCTTAGTTTTCAGGGTGTCCGTGTAAGTCATCTCGTACAGCGTCGTTGAGAATCGTTACCGGTGGTATGAGCAGTCTCTGGAGGCATAGTTCCTGCCCGCTCATCCTGTTTTCTGAAATTTCCTGAAATATCGAGAAAGATGGCACTGCTCGCAATTTGATAGCACTAAGGGTTTGGCCCTTTAGTTCTGGGGAGTTAAAGCGGTGGGATATTTTTGTGCCACTACCGAATAAAAAAAGTGGTGCCACTACTGAAAAAAATCACTCTTGTCGAGTGAAAGAAAAGTCATGGAAATAGATGAAAGTTTTATGACGCCAAAAAAATGACTTGGTGGGATGGAAAGAATGTGCAGGTGCTCACATTCTGGCGCGCTCGCCATGAAAACGAGCGCGGCAGGGGAACGCGTTATTCCGGTGCGTGGTCGCGCAGGAATACCAGGTTGTCGGACTTGGATTGTTCGGCGCTGAAACGATAGCCCTGGACGTCGAACTGCTTGAGCTGGGCCGGGTCGTTGATGCGCTCCTGGATCACGAAGCGGCTCATCAGGCCCCGGGCCTTCTTGGCGTAGAAGCTGATGATCTTGTACTGGCCGTTCTTCAGGTCCTTGAACTCGGTGTTGATGATCCGCGCCTTGAGAGCCGTACGCTTGACCGCCGAGAAGTACTCGTTGGATGCCAGGTTGAGCAGCAGGTCGTCGCCTTGCTCGGCCAGGGCTTCGTTGAGCCATTCGCTGATGCGAGTGCCCCAGAACGCATACAGGTCCTTGCCCCGGGCGTTGGCCAGCTTGGTGCCCATTTCCAGGCGATAGGGCTGCATCAGGTCCAGGGGGCGCAGCAGGCCATAGAGGCCGGAGAGCATGCGCAGGTGCTGCTGGGCGTAGTCGAAATCCGCCTCGCCAAGGGTCTGGGCATCGAGCCCGGTATAGACATCGCCCTTGAATGCCAGCAGGGCCTGCTTGGCGTTGGCGGGGGTGAAGGCCGGGGTCCAGCTGCCGAAGCGCGCGGCGTTGAGGCCGCCGATCTTGTCGGATACGTGCATCAGCTCGCTGATCTGCGCCGGGGTCAGTTCCCGCAATTGCTGGATCAGCTCCTGGGAGTGGTCGAGGTACTGCGGCTGGGTAAAGCGCTGGGTTACCGGCGGGGTCTCGTAGTCGAGGGTCTTGGCGGGTGAAATCACCATCAGCATGGGGCGTCTCCTTTAAGCGTCGGGGGATTCTAGGGGCTCGGGCCGCCGGACTCCACCTATCGAGGCAATAGCTGACGCATGGTGGCTTCGGGGCTGTGGCGATGGCGGGTGGATGTGGCGAGCGAGGTGGCCCCACTACAGATCCGTCAGTAATACCGCGACTCGCCGGGAGCGCTGCGCTCCAGCGGGAGCAAGCTCCCGCGCCACAGGGATGCCTTGGCAGCCTGGCAGATCGGCTATAGTGCCGCGCGGGTTCTGTTCTGGAGGTTTCCCCTTGCGTATCGCGTTGTTCTTCTCGGCCTGGTTATTCAGCTTCGGTGCGCTGGCGGCGCCCAATGATGTGGCGACCCTGGACCGCAGCACCTGGCCGGAAAAACTCGACAGCCCGACCCTGTTCGACGTCGCCTCGCGGGCCGAGATCCTTGGTTTCGCCCGGGCCTTGCTGGTCAGCGAAGCCTGGGACGAAGCGTCCCTGAAGCAGCGCCTGGGCTTGCGGGTGATCAACATGGAAGCCATCGGCAGCCTGCGCGAGCAACTGTGGAAGCGCCTTTTGGAGAACTACGACTTCGCCCAGCAGAGCTGCGACCAGGATGCGTCCTTCTGTTTTCTGGTGGAGAACATGCAGCAACTGCGCAAGCAGGCCGGCAAGTTCCAGCTGGGCGAGGACTCCTATTACGCCCGTTGGGGTGAGCCGAGCCGGACCTTCCATGAGCGCTACCTGGACGAGTTGCTGCGCAAGGCCGCCCTGACCCCGCAGACCAGCAGCGAGGTCTTGCGCCTGGGCGACTACGAGCGCAATGGCGACGAACTCCACGACCGGATGTTCCTCCTGACCTTCGATAGCGCCGCCAACCTGGCGCCGGACAACACCGCCTGGCTCACCGAATACCTGCGCAAGTCCAACCTCAACGGCACCTTCTTCGTCCTGGGCAACGATATCCAGGGCCGTCTCGACAAGGCTTCGGTCGCTAGCCTGCAAGCGCTGTATTCGCAGCAGTGCGTCGGGGTCCAGGGCTGGGAATTCCGTTCCCATAGCCACTGGCAGGATTGGCAGTACTCGATCCAGCGCAGTGCCGACCTGGTCAAGGGC
Organism: Pseudomonas sp. CMR5c; assembly: GCF_003850545.1. Classification (NCBI taxonomy): domain Bacteria; kingdom Pseudomonadati; phylum Pseudomonadota; class Gammaproteobacteria; order Pseudomonadales; family Pseudomonadaceae; genus Pseudomonas; species Pseudomonas sp. CMR5c. The sequence goes on from NZ_CP027705.1 coordinate 1,154,029, forward strand.
AAACTGCCGGAAAACTACGTGCCGCTGTTCCGCCCGCCCATGGGCCAGCGCCGGGCCGATGCCCAGGGCTTCTTCAATGCCCAGGGCATGCAGGTCGCGTTGTGGGACATCGATGCCCAGGACGGCCCGGGCAAGCTCAAGGCCGAAGACAGCCGCCAGCGGGTACTGACCCTGATGCTGTTGTGGCGCCGTGGGGTGATTGCCTTCAATGCCAAGCAGGATGGGGTCAAGGCCAGCCTGCCCTGGTTGCTGGAACAGACCGCGCAAAGCGGGATCGGCTGGGAAGACTGCCAGGATGCGTTTCGTTGAAAAACGCCAAATGCCCGTAAATACGGGACAAGGGCAGGAAAACCAGGGGAAAAGGGCAAATCCGCAAGGGATTTCGAGGCAGGCGGACTTCCGACTTTAGCGGCGCCCGGGCCGCTCGCCAAGGGCTATTCGTCACTCTGAAAAATAAACATCAAAAAAGCTTCAAAGTGCTTTTTCCTGTCACGCTTTTTGGAGTATTACGGACTCAGACCGCCGAAACCTGCAACACAGGTGGCGTCTCCCAAGACTCCTTGTGTGCGGCTCACCTCCAACCCGGATGGGTGGATTTCGGTGGTCCTTCGAGGCGCGATACCCGATGGTATGGCGTCGACTGGCTCCCACATAAGGTGACCGAGTATGGATGACCGCGGACGCAGCCCTTCCTCCAACCAGCCAATCCTTTACGTACTCGATACCAATGTATTGATTCACGATCCCAACGCCCTGCTGAATTTCGAAGAACACCATGTCGTGATCCCGATGACCGTCCTGGAGGAGCTGGACAAGCTCAAGAGCGGGCATCACAGCGTGGCCGCCGAGTGCCGCCAGGCGATTCGGCTGATCGACAAGACCCTGGGCGAGGCCTCGCCCGAGGATGTCGAGCTGGGAGTGCCGATCCAGCGTGGCAAGGGTGATCCAAAGGGCTTGCTGTCGATCCTGATGAGCAAGCGCAACGAGCCCAACAGCCTGCTGCCGGACAACCTCAACGACAACATCATCATCAACCAGTTGGTCGACCTGCACGCGCGCAACAAGGACTTGTCCGTGGTGCTCGTGACCAAGGACATCAACATGCGCCTCAAGGCGCGGGCCTGCGGGATCGCCGCCGAGGACTACAGCACCGACCAGCTGGTGGACGACGTGGAGCTGTTGCCCAACGGCTTCCACAACATGAGCGGTTCGTTCTGGGACCGGGTGAGCAAGGTCGAGACCCGCCAGGATCACGGCCGTACCTGGCACCAGGTGCCGTTGAACGACGAGCTGCCGGTGGTGCACATCAATGAGTTCATCATCGACGAGCAGGGCTTCGTCGGCTGGGTCAAGGAAATCCGCGATGGTGTGATGCTGATCCTCGACCTGCACCAGGAGCCCCTGCTGCACCAGGAGGCCTGGGGCCTGAAGCCGCGTGATATCTACCAGGCCCTGGCCTTGTACGCGCTGCTCGATCCGGACATCCACCTGGTCAACCTGTCCGGCGCCGCCGGCTCCGGCAAGACCATCCTGGCCCTGGCCGCCGCGATCGAGCAGACCATGGTCAGCAAGCGCTACCGGCGCATCATCGCCACCCGCAGCGTGCAGGGTCTGGACCAGGAAATCGGCTTCCTGCCGGGCACCGAGGCGGAGAAGATGGAGCCCTGGCTCGGCGCGATCACCGACAACCTCGAGGCCCTGCACATGGATGACGAGAGCACCCATGGCAGCGTCGACTACATCCTCAGCAAGGTGCCGTTGCAGTTCAAATCCCTGAACTACATTCGCGGTCGCAGTTTCCAGCAGAGCCTGATCCTGATCGACGAATGCCAGAACCTCACCCCGCACCAGATGAAGACCATCATCACCCGTGCCGGCGCCGGTTCCAAAGTAGTGTGCCTGGGCAACCTGGCGCAGATCGATACCCCTTACCTGTCGGCCACCAGCTCCGGGCTGACCTACCTCACCGAACGCTTCAAGGACTTCCCCAACGGCGTGCACATCACCCTGCAAGGGGTGCCGCGCTCGATCCTGGCCGAATACGCCGAAAGCCACCTGTAGTTCCCTCCCACACCTGCCACGGGCGGCCCTCGGGCCGCCCGTTTTGCATTCGCCTGCGGGGCCTGGGGTATCCTGCGTTCCCGCCGTGAACCTGGAACGCCCGGATGGCCACTGTTTCCCTGCGTAATATCGACCTGAACCTGTTGGTGGTGCTCGATGCACTGCTGACGGAGAAGCACGTGACCCGCACCGGCGAGCGCCTGCACCTGAGCCAGCCGGCCATCAGCCACTCCCTGGGCAAGTTGCGCTCGCTCCTGGACGACCCGCTGCTGATCCGCCAGGGCAACGATGTGTTGCTCAGCCCACTGGCCCGCAGTCTGCAAGCGCCGCTCAAGGAAATCCTCAGCCAGATCGAGACCCTGCTGGGCAAGTCCATCGACTTCGACCCGGCCGCTTCCCAGCGCATCTTCCACCTGGCGATGTCCGACTACGGCGCGGCGATCGTGCTGCCCCGGTTGCTGGTGCGCCTGCGCCAGGAGGCTCCGCTGATGCGGGTGGTGGTGACCCAGGGCAGCCGCCACGAGATGTTCGAGCAAGTGGTGCAGGGCAAGCTGGACCTGGCCCTGGGGGTGTTTCCCGACCTGTCGGAGGAGGTGGTCAAGGAGGTGCTGTTCGAGGAGACCTTCAGCTGCCTGCTGGATCGCACGACCCTGGGCCCCGATGGCATCCTGGACCTGGCGCAGTACCTGGCCCGGCCGCATTTGCAGGTGTCGATGGATGGCTGTTTCAACGGCGAAGTCGATCATCGCCTGCGGGATAAGGGTTTGCAGCGCCAGATCGTGGTCAGCGTGCCCCATTGGGGCACGGCACCGGGGATGATCCGTGGCACCGACCTGATCCTCACGGTGGCCAGTCGTACCCTGGATGAGCTGGCGCTGGAGGATGGCCTGGTGCGCCTGGCGCCGCCGATGCAGGTGCCGGCGTTCAATTTCGTCCAGGTCTGGCATGGGCGCTCCCGTGACGACCCGGCCCATGCCTGGTTGCGCGAGCAGATCCGCCTGGCCAGCGTGGCCGGCCCCTGAGAGGCGTCAGCCGCGGACGGTGATCACGAAACCGCCGATCACCACCAGCACGCCGAAGAGCTTCTGCAGGCTGATGTCCTTTTGCGGCAGGCCCACCAGGCCGAAGTAATCGATGATCAGCGAGATCAGTAGTTGGCCGATGATCACCGCCATGATGAAGTTGAGCGCTCCCAGGCGTGGCGCCATCAGCAGCGCCACGGTGATGTAGAGCACTCCGGCCAGGCCCCCGAGCCATATCCACCAGGGCCCCTGGGCGGCGGCCAGCAGGTTGGGCCGAGGCACCTTGATGAACAGCAGCAGCACGCCCAGGGCCAGCAGGCTCACCAGCAGCGAGATGCCGGTGGCCCAGAGTGGATGCCCCAGCAGGCTGCCCAGCCGGGCGTTGGTTCCGGCCTGCAGGGGCACGGCGAAACCGGCGAGCAGGCTGAGCAGGATCGGGATGAGCAAGGCCATGAAGAAGTTCCTGTGTGTCGTTGCCTGACCTTGTACGCGGATGCCGGCAGCGGCTCCAATTCGCTGTTCTGATGCGGGCCATTCGTCGGGTCGATTCCGGGCCGCAGGGCCCTGGCGGCGGCAGATTGTCCCGTGCGGAAAACTGACCTGCGGGTTTACAATCGCCCCACCTGATCAGGAGTAACGCCGTGCTGACTCATCTCGATTCCCAAGGGCGCGCCAATATGGTCGACGTCACCGACAAGGCCGTGACGTTTCGCGAAGCGACGGCCGAAGCCCGGGTGCGCATGCTCCCGCAAACCTTGCAGATGATCGTCAGCGGCGGTCATCCCAAGGGCGATGTGTTCGCCGTGGCGCGGATCGCCGGGATCCAGGCGGCGAAGAAGACCAGCGACCTGATTCCCCTGTGCCATCCGTTGATGCTCACCAGCGTCAAGGTCGAACTGCGCGCCGAAGGCGAGGACAGCGTGCACATCGTGGCGCGCTGCAAGCTCTCGGGGCAGACCGGGGTGGAGATGGAAGCGCTGACCGCCGCCAGCGTCGCCGCGCTGACGATCTACGACATGTGCAAGGCGGTGGACCGGGGCATGACCATCGAGGGCGTGCGAGTGCTGGAAAAACTCGGCGGCAAGAGCGGCCACTACCAGGCGGAGCCGGCATGAAGATCAAGGTGAAGTTTTTCGCCCGCTATCGCGAGGCCATCGGTCTGGACGAGACCCAGGTCGACGGCGAGTTCCGTACCGTCGAGGATGTGCGCCAGCACCTGCTACAGGGCGTGGGCGCCCCGGTGCTGGGGGAGCTGAACCTGATGTGCGCGCGCAACGAGGAGTTGTGCCAGTTGGCCGAACCCCTGGCCGACGGCGACGAAGTGGCGTTCTTCCCCACCGTGACCGGAGGCTGACATGGGCATTCGGGTACAGGACGCGGCATTCGATCCCGGCGCCGAACTCAATGCCATGCACGCGGCCAATGTCGGCGTCGGCGCGGTGGTGGGGTTCGTCGGCTACGTGCGTGATTTCAACGATGGCCAGGATGTCCACGGGATGTTCCTCGAGCACTATCCGGGCATGACCGAGAAGGCCCTGGCCAAGATTGCCGAGGAGGCCGGGCAGCGCTGGCCGTTGCTCAAGCTGGAGATCCTGCACCGCATCGGCGCCCTGGCCCCGGGTGAGCCGATCGTCTTCGTCGCCGCCGCCAGCGCCCATCGCCAGGCGGCCTTCGACGCGTGTGCCTTCGTGATGGATTACCTCAAGACCCGGGCGCCGTTCTGGAAGAAGGAGCAGACCGCCGATGGCCCGCGCTGGGTCGAAGGCCGGCACAGTGACCAGGCCGCCGCCGAGCGCTGGGAAGACTGATCCACCACAGGCCCTGGCGCATTCCTGCGCCTTGTGCAAAACCTGCCAAGCCGCGCGTCTGTTCCTGGTGATCACCAGGTGCAGGCTTTATCGTGCCCCGTTGACGATATATACATTAAAGTCCAGTATGGATTTCAAAGTACAAAACAGCTCCGCCGTTCCACCTCTTCTTTCTGTCTTGCCAAACCAACAACAATTCGCGAGAGAACGAACATGAAAAAACTCCCCCTCATCAGTGGCCTGGTCCTGGGCCTGTTGGCGTGCACCCAGCTCTCGGCCGCCGAGAAGACCCTGCGCTTCGGGATCGAGGCCGCTTATCCACCCTTTGCCTTCAAGACCGCCGAAGGCAAGATCGCTGGCTTCGACTACGACATCGGCAATGCCCTGTGCGCGCAGATGCAGGTCAAGTGCGAGTGGACCGAGGTCGAGTTCGATGGGCTGATTCCGTCGCTGAAGGTGAAGAAGATCGATGCCGCGCTGTCGTCCATGACCATCACCGCCGAGCGCCGCAAGTCGGTGGATTTCACCCACAGGTACTACTTCACCTCGTCGCGCCTGGTGATGAAGAAAGGCGCCGTGGTGGACGACCAGTACCAGAGCCTCAAGGGCAAGACCATCGGTGTGCAGCGTTCCACCACCACCGACCGCTACGCCACCGAGGTCCTGGAACCCAAGGGCATCAAGGTGACGCGCTACAGCAATAACGAAGAGATCTACATGGACCTGGCGGCGGGGCGCCTGGATGCGATCTTCGCCGACACCATCCCGCTGGAGGATTTCCTGTCGATGCCCCGCGGCGCCGACTATGCCTTCGTCGGCCCGGAGCTCAAGGATCCGAAGTACGTCGGCGAGGGCGCCGGGATCGCCGTGCGCAAGGGGAACGAGCAACTGGTGGGCGAACTGGACAAGGCCATCGCCGGCATCCGCGCCAACGGCGAGTACCAGAAGATCCAGGCCAAGTACTTCAAGTCGGATATCTACGGCGACTGATGCCGCAGGCGTTTGCGAGCGATCGCTCCCAGGGGCGATCGCTCGCCGAGGATCACTGCTCCTTGAGTTCCTTGAGGTGCTTGTACACCGTCGCCCGGCCCATGTTCAGCACGTTGGCCACATAGTTGGCAGCGCTCTTGCCCTTGAATGCGCCTTCGGCGTGCAGCGCCAGCACCAGTTCGCGCTTGTGGTCGCGGGTCAGCAGGTTCAGCCCCAACTGCCGCTCGCGCAGCCAGTTGTGCAGGAAGGTGTTGATCCGCTCCTGCCAGTCATCGCGAAACAGTGAGTCTGGCTGTGGGATCAGCTTGCTGGGGGAGAGGAACAGGTCCAGCGCGGCCTTGGCATTCTCGAACAGCGAGATGTTCAGGTTGATGCACAGCACCGCCAACGGCTGGCCCTTGGCGTCGCGCAGCACGGTGCTCAGGCTGCGGATCTTCTGGCCGTCCCAGTTGAGTTTTTCGTAGGGGCCGATGTTCCGTTCATCGCTGTCGCCGCTGAGCATGTCTTCCAGGGCCGCGTCGTCACCCACTTCACGCTTGGACAGATTGTTGGCGATGTAGTCGACCTTCTGCGTGCGCAAGTCGTGGAGCACCACTTCGGCGTGGGGGAAGAACAGGGTGGCAATGGCGTCGGCGATCGCCCGGAAATTGTCCAGGGCAGGGTCCTTTGCGGGTGTGGTCATGGGTGTACTCCTGGCGGCTTCAGCGCCCGCCGTTGGCGGGCGCTGGGAGTGTGCCGCAATCGTCCGGGCGCGTCATCCCGAGGTATCAGCCCAGGCGGGCGGGGGACAGCATGGCGGCGTCCAGACTGAAGGCCGCCAGTGCCTCCGGCAGGGCGCCGTCGCGTACCAGGGCGGCGCTGGCCTGGCCCATGGCCGGTGAGGTCTGGATGCCGTAGCCGCCTTGGCCCGCCACCCAGAACAGCCCGGGCACTTGCGGATCGAACCCGGCCAGCAGGTCGCCATCGCTGACGAAGCTGCGCAGGCCGGCCCAGGTCCGGGTCGGGCGGCGGATGCTCAAGGTCGTGGCTTCCTCGATCCGGTGGATGCCCAGGGCGATGTCCAGTTCTTCCGGCTGCACATCGTGGGGCGGCACCGGGTCGGCGTTGGCCGGGGAGCCGAGGAACATGCCGGCATCGGGTTTCATGTAGAAGGATTCGTCGAGGCTGACCAGCATCGGCCAGTGCTGGCAGTCCGGGTCTTGCGGGCCGGCGAAGATGAACGCGGCGCGGCGCTTGGGTTGCAGGCCCAGGGGCCGGGCGCCGGCGAGCACGCCGACCTGGTCGGCCCAGGCGCCGGCGGCGTTGATCAGCACCGGGGCGCTGAACGTCTGGCCGCTGGTGCGTACCAGCCAGTGGCCCTGGGCATCGCGCTCCAGCCCCAGGACTTCGCAATCGATATGCAATTGGCCCTGGTTGCGGCGGATGCCGCGCAGGTAGCCCTGGTGCAGGGCATCGGTGTCGATGTCGCTGGCAGTCGGGTCGTAGAGGGCGCCGTGGACCTTGTCGCGGCGCAGGATCGGCAGACGGGCGCAAGCTTCGTCGGCGTCGAGCAGTTGCATCTGCGGCACGCTGGCCTTGGCGCTCAGGTACTGGCGCTGCAACTCGTCGGGGTCGTTGTCGAAGTCCACGGTCATCTCGCCTCGTGGGCTCAGCAGCGGATGCTCGCAGAAGCCTTCGGGCGGCTGGTCGAAGAACGTCCGGCTGGCCAGGGTCAGCGCGCGGACCTGGGGCGTGCCGTAGGCGGCGGTGTAGAGGGCGGCGGAGCGGCCGGTGGAGTGGTAGCCCGGATGGGATTCGCGTTCCAGCACCAGCACCCGGCCATGGCGCGACAGCCAGTAACCGGTGGAAGCCCCGGCAATACCGCCGCCAATTATGATGAAGTCTGCTTCGGTCATTCGAAACTCCGCAAAGGATTCAGGTAACTGGTGCTCATTGCTGGCGGCGCAAGTGGTACAGGGCGTTGGCTAGGGCGATATCTTCCAGGCCCAGGCCGATGGAGCGGAAGAACATGTGGCGTTCGCCGCTGGGCATCCGGGCCTGGTCGCTGAGCAACTCCGGCAGGTCGCCGAGAATTGCCCCGCTGTCCCAGCCGTGCTGTTGGCTGGCGATCAGCATGTCGCCGGCCGCGCCGGGGGTGGTGCGCCGGTAGTCACAGTACACCTGCATGTCCTGCAGGGCAGCGGGCGGCACCTCATGGGCTTGTGGCGCATTGGTGCTGATGGAGGTGATCAGCGCGGGCCGCTTTAGCTGGCGCGGATCGATCACTGGCCCGGCGGACGAGGTGCAGAGCAGGATCACCTCGGCTTGCTCCAGGGCCGCCTCGCGCTGGTCGACGAGCACCAGGCGCGGGTCGAGGGCCTGCAGGCGCGCGCGCTCCGCTGCGGACCGCCGGGCCAGGCTCGGGGAGTACAGGCGGATGTCCTGCCAGGGGCGCAGGTCCTTGATGTAGTGCAGGTGGGCCTGGGCCACCGGGCCACTGCCGATGATCGTCAGGCGCTGGACGCCGGGGCCGGCCAGGGCATCGACGGCGACGGCGGTGGTGGCGGCGGTGCGAGCGGTGGTCAGTTCCCCGGCATCGCACAGCAACAGCGGTTGGCCGTGGTCCATGGACATCAGCAGCGTCCAGGCGGTGACCAGCGGGCCTTGGGTACGCACGATGTAGGGGGAAGTCTTGACCCCGTAGACCCGATCTTCGGCCAGCACGCCCTGGAAGTTGATGAAGTCCCCGGCGCCCTGGGGGAATTCCACCAGCTGTTGCGGTGGTTGCACGGCCAGCCCGGCGGCCAGGTCACGGAACAGCTTGCGCAGGATCCGGGGCACGTCGAGTTGCTCGAGCAACTGGCGGGCCTGGGGCTGGGCAATCACGAATGGCGTGCTGGACATGGAAGTACTCCGTTTTTATAAACTTATTTGTCCATTATGGACTTTTAGTTTATATGGGCAATATCCAGGCGAAAAAAAACGCAGCCCCAGGGCTGCGTCTTTGCTTGGCCGGGTCCGTTTGGACTCAGGCTTGCGGGCGCTTGCGCTCCACGGCGCGCAGCAGCTCGGTGGGCGGCATTTCGCAGCTGATCTTGCGTCCCAGCAGTTCCTCGATCGCCGGCAACTGGTAGGAGTCGTCCTCGCCGGCGAAGCTGATGGATACGCCGTCGGCGCCGGCCCGGCCCGTCCGGCCGATACGGTGCACGTAGTCGTCGGGGACTTCCGGCAGGGTGAAGTTGATCACGTGGCTGATGCCGTCGATGTGGATGCCGCGGCCGGCGACGTCGGTGGCCACGAGGACCCGGATCTTGCCTTCGCGGAAGCCTTCCAGGGTCTTGATCCTTTTGTGCTGCGGTACATCGCCGGACAGCTGGGCGGCATTGACGCCGTCACGCACCAGGCGTTCCTCGATGCGCCGCACTTCATCCTTGCGGTTGGCGAAGACCATCACCCGTTCCCAGCCGTTGTCGTTGACCAGGTTGTACAACAGCTTGTACTTGTCGGCACCGGCCACGGCGTAGATGTGCTGCTCGACGTTGGCGTTGGCGACGTTCTCGGCTTCGATCTCGACGATCGCCGGATCGGTGGTCCACTGCTTGGCCAGGTTCATCACGTCTTCGGTGAAGGTGGCCGAGAACAGCAGGGTCTGGCGTTCGCTCTTGGGCGGAGTCTGGCGGATGATCTGCCGCACCTGGGGGATGAAGCCCATGTCGAGCATGCGGTCGGCTTCGTCCAGCACCATCACCTCGACCATGTCCAGGTGCACGTCGCCGCGCTGGTTGAAGTCCAGCAGGCGGCCGGGGGTGGCCACCAGGATGTCGCAGTGGCGGGCTTCGAGCTGCTTGAGTTGCTTGTCGAAGTCCATGCCGCCGACGAAGGTCATCACGTTCAGGCCGGTGTACTTGGTCAGCGCCGCGGCGTCCTTGGCGATCTGCACCACCAGTTCCCGGGTCGGGGCGATGACCAGCGCCCGCGGCTCGCCCATGTAGCGTTCCTTGGGCGGCGGGGTTTGCAGCAGCTGGGTGATGATCGAGATCAGGAACGCGGCGGTCTTGCCGGTGCCGGTCTGGGCGCGGCCGATGGCGTCCTTGCCCGCCAGGGTGAAGCCCAGTACCTGGGCCTGGATCGGCGTGCAGTAGGGGAAACCCAGGTCGTGGATGGCATGCATCAGTTCCGGGGCGAGCTTGAAATCATGGAAACGGGTCTTGCCTTCCTGGGGCTCGACCACGAAGTCCTCGAGCTTCCAGGTACTGACCGGCGGTTTCGGGGCGCGTGGGCGACGCTGCTCGGCCTTGGGTTTTTCCGCGCGCGGCGCCTTGGGAGTGGAAGGGGTGGCCGGTGTGGTCACCGGTTCTTTTTTAGTGGCGGTAGCGGGCGCGCTCCGTTCCGGCTGGTGGCCGTCATTGCGGCTGCTGGAAGGGGGGATGGGAGCGCTGGGGCTTGGCGCTATCGGCTCTGCCTCGCTTTTACCGAAGATTTTCTTGAGTGCTTTGAGCACGGTCATCTCATCAATTGGTTAAGGAATGTACGCCGGCCAGTGTAATGCAAGAAACGGGCGCGGCGTAGTCTGTTGCTCGCCCTGTGTTCCCTGGGCGGACGGTTAGCGCAGGCGCGCGGCCAGCCAGGTGCCGATGTCGCGAATTTCCTCGGGCAGCACCTCGTGTTCCATCGGGTATTCCTGCCAGCTCACGTCGACCCCGCGTTGCTTGAGGTGTTCGTAGGCGGTGCGGCCCATGGCGTTCTGCACCACTTCATCGTACTGACCGTGCAGCGCCAGCACCGGGATCCGCTGCTGGCTGGCCGACAGTTGCAGTTCGTCGCTGAAAGTCGGGGCATAGGTGGACAGCGCCAGCACGCCGCCCAAGGGGCCCTGCCACCTGAGGAAGGCGGTGTGCAGCACCACCGCGCCGCCCTGGGAGAAGCCGGCGAGGAAGATTCGCGAGGCGTCGATGCCGCTGGCCCGTTGCTCCTCGATCAGGCGGATGACCTCGTCGGCCGATTCCTCCAGTTGCTCGCGGCTGATGGCCCGGGCCGGGTTCATGGCCAGGATGTCGTACCAGCTGGGCATGGCGTAGCCGCCATTGATGGTCACCGCGCGGGTCGGCGCCTGGGGCAAGACGAAGCGGGTACTGAGCAGCGTCTCTTGCAGCGCCTCGGCCACCGGCAGGAAGTCGTAGCGATCCGCGCCCAGGCCGTGAAGCCAGATCACGCAGGCATCGGCAGGCTTGCTGGGCTGAAGGGTCAGGGGCTGGGTCATGGTTGCTCCAATTGTGTGCATGTGCGCCGGCCCGGGCATGGCCCAGGGGCGCGGCAAATTGATCGGTGAGGATGGCGCCAAGGCCAGCGGTTGCTGGCGTAACACTAACAGGCTGGCGCCCGCCTGGGGATAGCCAGCTATGTCCTTCAACTTGCAGGATGAGGTACAGGAGGAATTGCAAGACAGAACATTGAACTCCGCGAAAAGCCTGAATACCATGTCGGTAAATTCGTCCAATGATTGGATGATAAGAGCGCATGCCATGAGTGAAATGTCTCCTTTGATCAAACGCTCCCTGGTCGACCAGGCTCTGGAGCAGCTGCGCCTGCGGATCACCCGGGGCGCCTGGGTCGTTGGCCAGCGCCTGCCTACCGAGCCGGAACTGGCGGCCGAGCTGGGCATCAGCCGCAACACGGTGCGCGAGGCGATGCGGGTTCTGGCGTTTTCCGGGTTGATCGAGATCCGCCAGGGCGACGGTAGTTACCTGCGGGCGGTGGCCGATCCCCTGGACATGCTCCAGGCCCTGTCCCAGTGCTCCGTGGAGCAGGCCCGGGAAACCCGGCAGATCCTCGAAGTGGAGGCCGTGGGCCTGGCGGCCTTGCGTCGCACCGAGCAGGACCTGCACGAGCTGCAGGTGGCCCTGCATGACAGCAGTGGGCACTTCCATGGTGACCTGGAGCGCTACATCGCCTGCGACCTGGTGTTCCACCAACGGCTGGTGGACGCTGCGCACAACCCGACCCTCAGCCAGCTGTACCGCTACTTCTCCAGCGTGGTGGGGGCCCAGTTGCGCCAGAGCCTGACCATCACTCCGCGCCGCCAGGACGTCTTCGACCTGCACCAGCACTTGCTCGATGCCATCGAACAAGGCGACCCCGAGCGCGCCAAGGGTATTTCCCGCCAACTGATCAACGAATCCTGAAGCCGAGACCGACCATGTCCAACCACCAGGCATCCCCCCATACCCCACCGCCGGAACTGCTGATCGACGCCGAGGCCGACGACGAAGAAGTACAGCAGGCTCCCCCGGTGCTGCGTCGCCCCTGGTTGTTGCTGCTGGGGTTGATCCTCGTGGCGCTGAACCTGCGGCCGGCGCTGTCGAGCATGGCGCCGCTGCTCAGTGATGTATCGCAGCACCTGGGGCTGTCGGCAGCCAAGGCCGGTTTGCTGACCACTTTGCCAGTGTTGTGCCTGGGCCTGTTCGCGCCGCTGGCGCCGGTGCTGGCCCGGCGTTTCGGCGCCGAGCGGGTGGTGCTGGGGATCTTGCTGACCTTGGCCCTGGGCATTGTCGTGCGCAGCTCGTTCGGTGAGGTCGGGGTGTTCGCCGGGAGCATCCTGGCGGGCGCCAGCATCGGGGTGATCGGCGTGTTGCTGCCGGGTATCGTCAAGCGTGATTTCGCGCACCATGCCGGGACCATGACCGGGGTCTACACCATGGCCCTGTGCCTGGGCGCCGCCATGGCGGCCGGAGCCAGCGTGCCCTTGAGCCATGCCTTTGGCGACAGCTGGACCATGGGCCTGGGCTTCTGGGTGGTGCCGGCGCTGGTGGCGGGGCTGTTCTGGCTGCCCCAGGTCGGGCAGAAGCACGGCGCCCATCATGTGGCTTTTCGCGTGCGGGGGCTGTTGCGTGACCGCCTGGCCTGGCAGGTGACCCTGTACATGGGCCTGCAATCTTCCCTGGCCTACATCGTGTTCGGCTGGTTGCCGTCGATCCTCATCGGTCGTGGCCTGAGCCCGACCCAGGCCGGGCTGGTGCTGTCGGGCTCGGTGATCGTGCAGTTGATCAGCTCCCTGGCCGCTCCCTGGCTGGCGACCCGGGGCAAGGACCAGCGCCTGGCCATCGTGATCGTCATGCTGATGACCCTGGGTGGCCTGTTCGGTTGCCTGTACGCGCCGCTCGATGGCCTGTGGGGCTGGGCGATCCTCCTGGGCCTCGGCCAGGGCGGCACCTTCAGCCTGGCCCTGACCCTGATCGTGCTGCGCTCGCGCGATACCCACGTGGCGGCCAACCTGTCGAGCATGGCCCAGGGCATCGGCTATACGCTGGCATCCATGGGCCCGTTCGCGGTGGGCCTGGTGCACGACTGGACCGGTGGCTGGAATGCCCTGGGCTGGATCTTCGCGGTGCTGGGCGGTGGCGCCATCATCGCCGGGCTGGGCGCCGGCCGTGCGCTTTACGTGCAGGTGCAAAGCGAAAGGATCTGAGCGGCCTCACCGACGGTATTTACCCGGCAAATGTCGGTAGTGTTCCGCCGGTTTGCGGATTATCGTGCAGGCATTCCACGTCCCTTCGGAGTCTGTCCATGAGCGATGCCCATCGTGCGCTGATCAGCGAGTTCTACCAGGCTTTCCAACGCCTGGATGCCGAGGCCATGAGCGCCTGCTACACCGAGGATGTGCTCTTCAGCGATCCGGCGTTCGGTGAGCTGCGCGGGCGTGACGCCGGCGACATGTGGCGCATGCTGGCCTCGCGGGCCAAGGATTTCTCGTTGACCTTCGACAGTGCGCGCGCCGATGAGCGCAGCGGTGGCGCGCACTGGGTGGCGACCTACCTGTTCAGCCAGACCGGGCGCACCGTGGTCAACGATATCCAGGCGCGTTTCGTGTTCCGCGACGGCAAGATCTGCGAGCACCACGATCATTTCGACATGTGGCGCTGGGCTCGCCAGGCCCTGGGAGCCAAGGGCTTGCTGCTGGGCTGGACGCCACTGCTGAAGAATGCCGTGCGTGCCCAGGCGCGCAAGGGTCTGAAGGCTTTCCAGGGCGGTCGCTGAATCCATCCTCTGTTAAGATCGCGGCTTGTTATCCACAAGCCCGATGCCTTTCGTGACCAACCCCGATCCGTCCCCCGTCGCATGCGCCGTGCCACCGGCAGCGGCCAGCAAACCCTGGTTCGTTTACCTGGTGCGGGCGGCCAATGGTGCCTTGTACTGCGGTATCAGCGACGATCCGCAGCGGCGTTTCGCCAAGCACCAAAGCGGCAAGGGCGCGCGTTTCTTTCTCTCCAGTCCGGCGGTCGCGCTGGTCTATACCGAGGCTTGTCGCGACAAGAGCGAAGCCCTGCGCCAGGAGCGGCTGATCAAGAAACTCAAGAAGAGTGCCAAGGAGTGCCTGGTGGCGGGGGCGGCAGGGCAGTCATCAATCTGACTGATGGTTTCCCATCAGTCGAATTCGTAGGTCATCCGTCGATTGCGCGCTAAGCTCAAGCCTCTTTTTCTCATGGCGGAGCCTGGTATGTCTGAGTTGATCCTTCATCATTACTCGACCTCACCCTTTGCGGAGAAAGCCCGCTTGCTGCTGGGTTTCAAGGGGCTTTCCTGGCGTTCGGTGAAGATCGCCCCGGTGATGCCCAAGCCCGACCTGACCGCGCTGACCGGTGGTTATCGCAAGACTCCGGTGCTGCAGGTCGGAGCCGACGTCTATTGCGATACGGCCATGATCGCCAGGCGCCTGGAGCAGGAAAAAGCCAGCCCGGCGCTGTTTCCCGAAGGTCAGGAGCTGACCAGCGCGACCTTCGCCGCCTGGGCCGACTCGACGGTGTTCCAGCATGCGGTGACCCTGGTGTTCCAGCCTGAGTCGGCTGCGGTGCGCTTTGGCAAGCTGCCGCCGGAGGCACGCAAGGCGTTCATGGCCGACCGGGCCGGGCTGTTCAGTGGCGGCAGTGCCAGCCGGGTACCCCTGGAGCAGGCCAAGCACCAATGGCCGACTTTCATGGCGCGCCTGGAGCAGCAGTTGCAACGTGAGCCGGGGGACTTCCTGTTTGGCCAGCCGTCGATCGCCGACATCGCCATGGCCCATCCCCTGTGGTTCCTCAAGGGCACCCCGGTGACCGCGCCGCTGGTGGATGAATACCCGGCGGTCGCCGCCTGGCTGGCCCGGGTGCTGGATTTCGGCCACGGCGCCTCCAGCGAGATGAGCGCCGAAGAGGCCCTGGCGGTGGCGCACGCCGCCACGCCGGCCCCGCTGCCCCAGGAAGCTTTCGCCGATCCCAATGGTTTCAAGGCCGGCCAGCAGGTGGTGATTGCCGCGACCGACTATGGGGTCGATCCGGTGGCCGGGGAGTTGCTGTTCGCCGGGAGCGAAGAGCTGATCCTGCGTCGCGAGGACCCGCGCGCCGGTGTGGTGCATGTGCACTTCCCGCGCCTGGGGTTTGGCATCCAGGCCCAGTGAACTGCTGCCATGGCCGCTACTTGGGCAGGGCGGCCATGATGGCGTCGGGATCGTAGGTGCGGATCAGGGTGCCGTTCACGTCCAGGATCGGAATCCCGGCGCCACCCAGGTCGATGTAGGCCTGGCGCGCGCTGGGGTCTTTCTCGATATCGAACTCCCGATAGGGAATGCCCTTCTGGTCGAGAAAGCGCCGGGTGGCCTTGCAGTAGCCGCACCAGTCGGTGGCGTACAGCACTACCTTGGCCTGGCTACGGGTGGTCTCGGAAACCGCCGCGCCGGGATCAAACAATCGCTCGATCTTGCCCCAGTGCTGGTAGAGCACCACTACCAGCAGGATCAGCAGGAACTTCTTCAAGACCCCCTGGAGCATCAGTTGCGACGCTTGAGCTGGTCGGTCAGCTGGGTCGGCAGGCCCTTGATGATCAAGGTCCCGGCTTCTTCGTCGTACTCGATCTTCGAGCCCAGCAGGTGGGCCTCGAAGCTGATGGACAGGCCCTCGGCGCGGCCGGTGAAGCGGCGGAACTGGTTGAGGGTGCGCTTGTCTGCCGGGATTTCCGGCGACAGGCCGTAGTCCTTGTTGCGGATATGGTCGTAGAACGCCTTCGGCCGGTCTTCGTCGATCAACTCCGACAGCTCTTCCAGGCCTACGGGCTCGCCGAGCTTGGCCTGGCTGCTGGCGTAGTCCACCAGGGCCTTGGTCTTCTCCCGCGCCGAGTCCTCGGGCAGGTCTTCGCTTTCGACGAAGTCGCTGAAGGCCTTGAGCAGGGTGCGGGTCTCGCCCGGGCCGTCGACGCCTTCCTGGCAACCGATGAAGTCGCGGAAGTATTCCGAGACCTTCTTGCCGTTCTTGCCCTTGATGAATGAAATGTACTGCTTGGACTGCTTGTTGTTCTGCCACTCGGAGACGTTGATCCGCGCCGCCAGGTGCAGTTGGCCCAGATCCAGGTGACGGGAGGGCGTCACGTCCAGCTGGTCGGTCACCGCCACGCCTTCGCTGTGGTGCAGCAGGGCGATGGCCAGGTAGTCGGTCATGCCCTGTTGGTAGTGGGCGAACAGCACGTGACCGCCCACCGACAGGTTGGATTCTTCCATCAGCTTCTGCAGGTGTTCCACCGCCACTCGGCTGAAGGCGGTGAAGTCCTGGCCACCGTCGAGGTATTCCTTCAGCCAGCCGCTGAAGGGAAAGGCGCCGGACTCCGGATGGAACAGGCCCCAGGCCTTGCCCTGCTTGGCGTTATAGCTTTCGTTGAGGTCGGCGAGCATGTTCTCGATGGCCGCGGACTCTGCCAGCTCCGAGTCGCGGGCGTGCAGCACGGCAGGGCTGCCGTCGGGTTTCTTGTCGATCAGGTGGACGATGCAATGACGGATCGGCATGGGCTTCTCGGCTGGTTGAAGGGGGGAGGGCGGGCTCCCCTGAAAAAGTGCCCAGTGTACCGCACCCGCTGGTTTTGGCGGGGTTGGCCGGGCGATGAACGGCTCGTAGGTGCAGCTTATGCAGTTTTTTACCGATTTAGAGCAATAAAGCTGACCAAATGGCTAGGTAGAGGCGGATATTTCGCCGTCTGTGTGCTAGTTTTGCCCCGTCTTACGCGGTGTCTCTGCGTTAAGCGTGCAGTCAGCATTTGTCGGGTCGAACCAAACCCAGAATTCGGTATCTATAACCCCGATCCGTCGTGGTTGTAACCGGGGTGCCAGATCCACAAGATCTGGCTCGATGGCTGACACTGCACTCTGCAATCCAAATGAATTTGATAGGGAAGGAACACCATAATGGCTATTACTAAAGACCAACTGATCGCCGATATCGCTGAAGCTATCGACGCGCCGAAAACCACCGCGCGTAACGCCCTGGATCAACTGGCCCAGATCGTTGCTGATCAATTGGAAAATGGCGGCGAAATCACTCTGCCAGGCATCGGCAAACTGAAAGTGACCGAGCGTCCTGCCCGTACTGGCCGTAACCCATCGACTGGCGCTGCCATCGAAATCGCTGCCAAGAAAGTGATCAAGCTGGTTGTGGCCAAAGGCCTGACCGACGCTATCAACAAGTAATACCTGCAGTGAAACCGTGCTCAGAGTCTTCCGGGCACGGTTTGTGTGATAACGGTTCACGCAAGGTGAATCGTCGCTGAATCCCCCGCCGACTCAGTTCTTCCCTGCCCAGCGCTCCTGACTCCAGGCCTGTTGCTGTGCCTTGTCCTTGAAGGTCCAGGCCACGAAGCGGCTCTGTTTCTGCCCCTGGGACATTTCCACTACCCGGCTTTCCAGGACCCCGGCCTTGCGCAGCGCGCTGTCGATCGCCGGCAGGTTCGATGCCTTCGACACCAGGGTGCTGAACCACAGCACTTGCTGGCCGAGCGCGGCGCTTTCGCTGATCAGCTGGCTGACGAAACCGATCTCGCCACCTTCGCACCACAGCTCCCGGGCCTGGCCGCCAAAGTTCAGCACGGGCAGCTTGCGCTTGGGGTCGGCCTTGCCCAGGGCGCGCCATTTACGCTGGCTACCCCGAGTGGCCTCTTCGAGGGAGGAGTGGAAGGGCGGATTGCACAGGGTCAGGTCGAAGCGCTCGTTGCTGTCGAGCAAGCCGTCGAGGATCCGCTTCGGGTTGCCTTGCTGGCGCAGGCTGATGGCCTTGCTCAAGCCATTGGCCTGGACGATGGTCTTGGCCGCCGCCAGGGCGGTGCTGTCGATGTCCGAGCCGAGGAAGTGCCAGCGGTAGTCGCTGTAGCCGATCAGTGGATAGATGCAGTTGGCGCCGACGCCGATATCCAGCGCCCGTACGGCTGCGCCCCGGGGAATCTCGCCCTGGTTGTGGCTGGCCAGCAGGTCGGCGAGAAAGTGCACGTAGTCGGCGCGGCCGGGCACCGGCGGGCAGAGGAAATCCGCTGGAATGTCCCAATGGGCGATGCCGTAGAAGGCCTTGAGCAGGGCGCGGTTGAACACGCGCACGGCGGCGGGGTCGGCGAAGTCGATGCTTTCCTTGCCGTAGGGGTTGAGGATCACGAACTGGCCCAGTTCCGGGGTGCCCTTGATCAGTTGCGGGAAGTCGTAGCGCCCCTGGTGGCGGTTGCGCGGGTGCAGGCTGGCTTTTTCCCGGGGGGCGGCGACCTTGGCTGCAGTGGCGGGCTTGGGCTTCTTGCGCGGCGGCTTGGGGGTGTTGGGGGCGGTCATGGCGGAATGAATTCGGGGCTGGCTCAAATTGGCGGGCATTGTCCCACAACAGCAGCGGCAAGTTTCAAGCGGTGAGCGACAAGAGAGGAGCGGACAAACGCCATAAAAAAAAGGGAGGCCCTGTGGGCCTCCCTTCTTCACGTCGCGCTGGTCGCCGTTACAGGCTGGAGATCCGTGCGTGCTGCTCGGCCAGTTTGCCCAGGGCCTGCTCGGCCTCGGCCAGCTTGGCGCGTTCCTTCTCGATCACCTCGGCAGGGGCCTTGTCGACGAAGGAGGCGTTGGACAGCTTACCGCCTACACGCTGCACTTCGCCTTGCAGGCGCTGGATTTCCTTGTCCAGGCGAGCCAGTTCCGCACCTTTGTCGATCAGGCCGGCCATTGGCACCAGCACTTCCATCTCGCCGACCAGGGCGGTGGCCGACAGCGGTGCTTCGTCGCCGGCGCCCAGCACGGTGATGGACTCGAGCTTGGCCAGCTTCTTCAGCAGGGCCTCGTTCTCGGCCAGGCGGCGCTGGTCTTCGGCGCTGGCGTTCTTCAGGAACAGTGCCAGGGGCTTGCCCGGGCCGATGTTCATCTCGGCACGGATGTTACGGGTGCCGAGCATCAGGCCCTTGAGCCATTCGATGTCGTCCTCGGCCGCCTGGTCGATGCGGGCCTCGACGGCCACCGGCCATGGTTGCAGCATGATGGTCTTGCCAGTGCTGCCTGCCAGCGGCGCCAGGCGCTGCCAGATTTCCTCGGTGATGAACGGCATGAACGGATGGGCCAGGCGCAGGGCCACTTCCAGCACGCGCACCAGGGTCCGACGGGTGCCGCGCTGGCGCTCGACCGGAGCGTTCTCGTCCCACAGTACAGGCTTGGACAGTTCCAGGTACCAGTCGCAGTACTGGTTCCAGATGAACTCGTACAGCGCCTGGGCGGCCAGGTCGAAGCGGAACTGGTCGAGTTGGCGGGTGACTTCGGCTTCGGTGCGCTGCAGCTGCGAGATGATCCAGCGATCGGCCAGGGACAGCTCGTAAGCCTCGCCGTTCTGGCCGCAGTCTTCGCCTTTGTCCAGCACGTAGCGCGCGGCGTTCCAGATCTTGTTGCAGAAGTTGCGGTAACCCTCGACGCGCCCCATGTCGAACTTGATGTCGCGGCCGGTGGTGGCCAGGGAGCAGAAGGTGAAGCGCAGGGCGTCGGTGCCATAGCTGGCGATGCCGTCGGCGAACTCGGCGCGGGTCTGCTTCTCGATGGCTTTCTGCAGCTTGGGCTGCATCAGGCCGGTGGTGCGTTTTTGCACCAGGGTCTCGAGGTCGATGCCGTCGATGATATCCAGCGGATCAAGGACGTTGCCCTTGGACTTGGACATCTTCTGGCCCTGGCCGTCGCGGACCAGGCCGTGCACATAGACGGTCTTGAACGGAACCTGCGGCGTGCCGTCCTCGTTCTTCACCAGGTGCATGGTGAGCATGATCATCCGGGCGACCCAGAAGAAAATGATGTCGAAACCGGTCACCAGCACATCGGTGGGGTGGAAGGTCTTGAGGAATTCGGTCTGCTCCGGCCAGCCCAGGGTGGAGAAGGTCCACAGGCCCGAACTGAACCAGGTGTCGAGGACGTCGTTGTCCTGCTGCAGGGCGATGTCCGCGCCGAGGTTGTGCTTGGCCCGTACTTCGGCCTCGCTGCGGCCGACGTAGACCTTGCCCGACTCGTCGTACCAGGCCGGGATGCGATGGCCCCACCACAGCTGGCGGCTGATGCACCAGTCCTGGATATCGCGCATCCAGGAGAAGTACATGTTTTCGTACTGCTTGGGCACGAACTGGATGCGGCCATCTTCCACGGCAGCGATGGCAGGTTCTGCCAGCGGCTTGGTGGAGACGTACCACTGGTCGGTCAGCCAGGGCTCGATGACGGTGCCGGAGCGGTCGCCCTTCGGCACTTTCAGGGCGTGGTCGTCGACGCTGACCAGCAGGCCGGCGGCGTCGAAGGCGGCGACGATCTGCTTGCGCGCCTCGAAGCGGTCCAGGCCCACGTATTCGGCCGGGATCTTGCCGTCGATGCTGTCGTTCAGGCTGCCGTCCAGGTTGAATACCTGGCAGGCCGGCAGGACGCTGGCGTTTTTGTCGAAGATGTTCAGCAGCGGCAGGTTATGGCGCTTGCCGACGTCGTAGTCGTTGAAGTCGTGGGCCGGGGTGATCTTCACGCAACCGGTGCCGAATTCAGGGTCGCAGTAATCGTCGGCGATGATCGGGATGTGCCGGCCAACCAGCGGCAGCTCGACGAACTTGCCGATCAGGGCCTGGTAGCGCTCGTCGGTCGGGTTCACCGCGACGGCGGCGTCGCCCAGCATGGTTTCCGGGCGGGTGGTGGCGACGATCAGGTAGTCGTTGCCTTCGGCGGTCTTGGCGCCGTCGGCCAGCGGGTACTTCAGGTTCCACAGGAAACCCTTCTCGTCGTGGTTTTCCACTTCGAGGTCGGAGATCGCGGTGTGCAACTTGGTATCCCAGTTGACCAGGCGCTTGCCGCGGTAGATCAGGCCGTCTTCATGCAGGCGCACGAAGGCTTCCTTCACGGCTTCCGAGAGGCCGTCGTCCATGGTGAAGCGTTCGCGGCTCCAGTCCACGGAAGAACCCAGGCGGCGGATCTGGCGGCTGATGTTGCCACCGGATTGATCCTTCCATTCCCAGACCTTCTCCAGGAACTTCTCCCGGCCCAGGTCGTGGCGATTCTGGCCCTGGGCTTCGATCTGGCGCTCCACCAGCATCTGGGTGGCGATACCGGCGTGGTCGGTACCGGGCTGCCACAGGGTATTGCGCCCCTGCATGCGGCGGAAACGGATCAGGGCGTCCATGATCGCGTTGTTGAAGCCGTGGCCCATGTGTAGGCTGCCGGTGACGTTCGGCGGCGGGATCATGATGGTGTAGGAGTCGCCCGCGCCTTGCGGGGCGAAGTAGTTCTCGGACTCCCAGGTCTGGTACCAGGAAGTTTCAATGGCGTGCGGCTGGTAGGTCTTATCCATGCGCGGCGGGACCCTATTGGCATTTATTCAGGAAAAGCCGGGAAGTATAGCGGAGGGGGGCAGCTGCAAGCCATAAGCGGCAAGCGACAAGATGGCCAGGCCCGGCTTTGATTCGTGGCTTACGGCTTGCCGCTGGTGGCTGCTGCGAGCAGGCGCTCCAGGCGGGCATCGAGGCGGCGCTTGATCTCGGTCTCGATGTGCGGGGCGAAGTCGTCGATCACGTCTTGCATGATCAGCTGGGCGGCAGCGCGCAGTTCGCTGTCCAGGTGCAGCAGGGCATCGGCATTGCTGTCGGCGGGGGCTGGCTTGGCGCTGGCGGCCGGTTTTGGGGTCGGGGCTGGAGCCGGTTCGGAGCTGGCGGCCGGTACCTGGGGCTTGGCTGGTGTCGTGGGTTCCACTGGCGTCGCTGCGGGCTGCTGGTTGCCCACCATATCGAACAGCAGTGGGATCTGGCCTTCGCCGGTGACGGTTTCGGTCAGCAGCGGCGGTTGCAGGTTCTCGTCACCGAGCAGTTGGCGGATCGACTCGAGGTCGTCCAGCAGGTGTGCGGACTTGGGGCGTGGGTTGGGAGTGTCCATCGGATGCTCAGAGTCGTTGTAAGCGGTGATCTTGCAGAGAATAGCCCTGTTCGCGATAGAAACGGAAACTCTCGCGGGCGGCCTGACGAATAGTGGGTTCTTCCACCACTACCTCGGCTATCCGGGCAAAACGTGGGGCGAAGGTCGGGACCTTGAGGTCCAGGTTCACCAGCAGGTCGGCATGCTCGCCGGGGTCCAGGCCCAGGCCCAGGACGATCCGGCCTTCGGGCTCGCTCTCCGCGGGGCCGTGGGGGACGAAGGTCTCGCCCTTGAAGCGCCATAGCCGGGCATCGAGTTCGTCGCGCTGGGCAGCATCGCTGCAATGCAGGTAGATGCGGTGGCCCATGCGCCAGGCCTTGTCGGTGAGCTTGCAGGCGAAATCCAGGCGGGCCGCCGGGTCCGCGCTGGGGAGAATATAGAAGTCGACTTTGGTCATCGGGGTTCCTGAGCCGAGGAGGGCGCGGCGCTCATGCCTGGCCCCCCACGGTCATGGTTTTCAGGCCTTGGCGCGGTCCAGCAGGTATTGGGTCAGCAGCGGCACCGGGCGACCGGTGGCGCCTTTGTCCTTGCCGCCGCTGGTCCAGGCGGTACCGGCGATGTCCAGGTGGGCCCAGTTCATGTTCTTGGTGAAGCGCGACAGGAAGCAGGCCGCGGTGATGGTGCCGGCCTTCGGACCGCCGATGTTGGCGATGTCGGCGAACGGGCTGTCCAGTTGCTCCTGGTACTCGTCGAACAGCGGCAGTTGCCAGGCACGGTCGTCGGCTTGCTGGCCGGCGCTGAGCAGCTGGCCGATCAGTTCGTCGTTGTTGCCCAGCAGGCCCGAGGTGTGGGCGCCCAGGGCCACCACGCAAGCACCGGTCAGGGTGGCGATGTCGATCACCGCCTGGGGCTTGAAGCGTTCGGCGTAGGTCAGGGCATCGCACAGCACCAGGCGGCCTTCGGCGTCGGTGTTGAGGATTTCCACGGTCTGGCCGCTCATGGTGGTGACGATGTCGCCAGGACGCGAGGCGCCGCCGCTAGGCATGTTCTCGGCGCAGGCCAGGATGCACACCAGGTTGATCGGCAGCTTGAGTTCGAGCACTGCACGCAGGGTGCCGAAGACGCTGGCGGCGCCGCCCATGTCGTACTTCATCTCGTCCATGCCGGCACCCGGCTTGAGGCTGATGCCGCCGGTATCGAAAGTGATGCCCTTGCCCACCAGGGCGAACGGCTTGTCGGACTTCTTGCCGCCGTTGTACTGCATGACGATCAGCCGTGGCGGCTGCTCGCTGCCCTGGCCCACGGCATAGAACGAGCCCATGCCCAGTTCCTTGATCTTCTTCTCGTCAAGGACCTCGACCTTCAGCCCCTTGAACTCCTTGCCCAGGGCCTTGGCTTGTTCGCCGAGGAAGCTTGGGTGGCAGATGTTCGGCGGCAGGTTGCCCAGGTCGCGGGTGAGTGCCATGCCGCTGGCGATGGCCTGGGCGTGGGTCGCAGCGCGTTCCACTTCAGCCTGGGCGGCCTTGATGGTCAGCAGGGTGATCTTCTTCAGTGGACGGGCTTCGGCCTTCTGGCTCTTGTAGCGATCGAAGACGTAGCCGCCGTCCAGCAGGGTCTCGGCCAGCAGGCGGGTCTTGCCGTAGCTGTCGCGGCCCTTGACCGCTAATTCGTCCAGGGCCAGCACCGCATCGGCGCCGCCCAGGCCCTTGAGGGTGCTCAGCACGCCGCTGATGATCTTGCGGAATGGACGGTCGCCCAGTTCGTCATCCTTGCCGATGCCCACCAGCAGCAGGCGCTCGGCCTTGAGCTTGGCCACACCGTGCAGCAGCAGGCTCTGGCCGACCTTGCCAGCCAGGTCGCCGCGCTTGAGTACGGCGCTGATGGCGCCGCCGCTGAGTTCGTCGAGTTGCTTGGCGACGTTGCCGAGTTTGCGGCCTTCGCCGACGGCGACCACCAGGGTGGCGGTCTTCAACGTTTCCGGGCTAACGCTTTTTACAACCAGTTCCATGTCCGGGTCCCTGAATGAATGGTCAAAGCGCGCGGGAAAGACTCCAGCGCGGGGCTTAGCTATATAGAAGAAGGCGTCGCGTGCTGCCGACGACAAAGCCGCCAGTTTGAACCTCGGTGCTTGCGGCTGACAACCCTCGTTTGGCCCAAGTTCGCCGCTTTGCCGCGTCGGGTGAGCATCCACCGTGACAGGCGCATGCATTCACAGGATAATGCGCCATTCTTTTTCGGCGGCCCTGCATCCTGGGGCCGGCTCGATCGTTTGCTTGTTCGGCCGCCTTAGCCTGACAACCCTGGAGTGTCTGGTTTGATCGTCTTTCGTTATCTTTCCCGCGAAGTCCTGCTGACCCTCAGTGCCGTGAGCGCGGTGCTGCTGGTCATCATCATGAGCGGGCGCTTCGTCAAGTTCCTCGCACAGGCTGCCTCGGGCGCCCTGGATCCGGGCTCGCTGTTCCTGATCATGGGCTTTCGTCTGCCGGGTTTCCTGCAACTGATCCTGCCCCTGGGATTGTTCCTGGGTATTCTCCTGGCCTATGGCCGGCTCTATCTCGAAAGCGAGATGACCGTGCTCTCGGCCACCGGCATGAGCCAGCAGCGCCTGCTGGGCCTGACCATGGTCCCGGCGGCCCTGGTGGCCTTGTTGGTGGCCTGGTTGAGCCTGAGCCTGGCTCCGCAGGGGGCCAACCAGTTCCAGTTGCTGCTGAACAAGCAGGATGCCCTGACCGAGTTCGACACCCTGGTGGCCGGGCGCTTCCAGGCCCTCAACGACGGTAGCCGGGTGACCTATACCGAGCAGTTGTCGGACGACCGCACCCAGCTGGGCGGCGTGTTCATTTCCGAGAAGCGCCTGAACCAGGAAAAGAAGGACCAGGGCATTTCCGTGCTGGTGGCCGAGAAGGGGCACCAGGACATCCGGCCCGACGGCAACCGCTACCTGATCCTGGAGAACGGCTATCGCTATGACGGCAACCCGGGCGAGGCCAACTACCGGGTGATCAAGTACGACACCTATGGCGTACTGCTGCAGCGCCCGGATATCAGCGAGGAGGTCACTGATCGTGACGCCATGCCGACTTCCGAGTTGATCGGCAAGGACGACCTGCGGGCCCGTGCCGAGCTGCAGTGGCGCCTGTCCCTGCCGCTGCTGGTGTTCATCGTGACCCTGATGGCGGTGCCGCTGTCCCGGGTCAACCCGCGCCAGGGCCGCTTCCTCAAGCTGATCCCGGCGATCCTCTTGTACATGGCCTACCTGACCATCCTGATTTCCGTGCGCGGCGCCCTGGAGAAAGGCAAGATCTCGCCGGCCCTGGGTTTGTGGTGGGTTCATGTACTGTTCCTGGTGATCGGCCTGGGACTGATGTATTGGGAACCGTTGCGTTTGAAAATGGCGAGTCGTCGCAGCATGAAGGAGATGGCTCGTGGTTAAGCTCGATCGCTACATCGGTAGCAGTGTGTTCATGGCGATTCTCGCGGTCCTGGGGATCATCCTCGGGCTGGCCTCGCTGTTCGCCTTCATCGATGAGATGGGCAGCATCAGCGATACCTACACCGTGATGGACGTGATGAGCTACGTGGTGCTCACTGCCCCGCGCCGGGTCTATGAAATGCTGCCGATGGCCGCGCTGATCGGCTGTCTGATCGGTCTCGGCGCCCTGGCCAGCAACAGTGAGCTGACCATCATGCGTGCCGCGGGCGTATCCGTCGGTCGGATCGTCTGGGCGGTGATGAAGCCGATGCTGGTACTGATGCTGGCTGGCCTGCTGGTGGGCGAGTACGTGGCGCCTGCCACCGAAACCCAGGCCCAGGCCGCTCGCGCCCTGGCCCAGGGTTCCGGCGATGCCCAGAGCTCCAAGCATGGCCTGTGGCACCGCCAGGGCGACGAATTCATCCATATCAACGCTGTGCAACCCAACGGCCTGTTGTATGGGGTGACTCGCTATCATTTCGACGACCAGCGCCACATGCTGTCCTCGAGCTTCGCTCGCCAGGCCCGTTTCCACGAGAACTACTGGCAGCTGACCGAGGTCACCACCACCTATTTCCGTGAGGGGCATACCGAGGTCATCAGTGTTCCCGAGGAGCGCTGGGATGTGGCCTTGAGCCCGCAACTGCTGAGCACCGTGGTGATGGCGCCGGAATCCCTGTCTATCAGCGGCCTGTGGGGCTACATCCACTACCTGGCTGACCAGGGGCTGAACAATGGTCGCTACTGGCTGGCGTTCTGGGTCAAGATCCTGCAGCCGCTGGTGACTGCGGCCCTGGTGCTGATGGCGATTTCCTTCATCTTCGGCCCGCTGCGCTCGGTGACCCTGGGGCAACGCGTGTTCACCGGCGTGCTGGTGGGCTTCGTGTTCCGCATCGCCCAGGACCTGCTGGGACCTTCGAGCCTGGTGTTCGGGTTCTCGCCGCTGTTCGCGGTGCTGGTTCCGGCCGGGATCTGCGCGGTCGCCGGGTTCTGGATGCTGCGCCGGGCCGGTTGACGCGGCTTTTTGCCTCGTTTTGGTGCGACGCCCTGGCCTGCAAGCCGGGGCGTTTTTGCATTTGCCGGACGCTGACCGGTGAGCGTGACGCTTGTGCCGAGTATCAGGTACAATTCCCGGCTATTTTTCGGCGGGCCCTGCCTGCAGCCTTTTTGAGTGTTCATCCGTGAGTGATTTGAGTCATATCCGCAATTTCTCCATCATCGCCCACATTGACCATGGCAAGTCGACCCTGGCCGATCGCTTCATCCAGATGTGCGGCGGCCTGGCCGATCGCGAAATGGAAGCCCAGGTCCTGGACTCCATGGACCTCGAGCGTGAGCGCGGGATCACCATCAAGGCCCACAGCGTCACCCTCTACTACAAGGCACGCGATGGCGTGACCTACCAGCTGAACTTCATCGACACCCCGGGCCACGTGGACTTCACCTATGAAGTCAGCCGTTCCCTGGCGGCCTGCGAAGGCGCGCTGCTGGTGGTGGATGCCGGCCAGGGCGTCGAGGCCCAGTCGGTCGCCAACTGCTACACCGCCATCGAGCAGGGCCTGGAGGTCATGCCGGTACTGAACAAGATCGATCTGCCCCAGGCCGAGCCGGAGCGGGTCAAGGAAGAAATCGAGAAGATCATCGGCATCGATGCCGCCGACGCCGTGACCTGCAGCGCCAAGACCGGCCTGGGCGTGGACGAAGTGCTCGAGCGCCTGGTGACCACCATCCCGGCACCGACCGGCAATATCGAAGACCCGCTGCAAGCGCTGATCATCGACTCCTGGTTCGACAACTACCTGGGCGTCGTGTCCCTGGTGCGCGTGCGCCATGGCCGGGTGAAGAAGGGCGACAAGATCCTGGTCAAGTCCACCGGCAAGATCCACCTGGTGGACAGCGTCGGTGTCTTCAACCCGAAACACACCGCTACCGCGGACCTCAAGGCCGGTGAGGTGGGTTTCATCATCGCCGGCATCAAGGACATCCATGGTGCGCCAGTGGGCGATACCCTGACCCTGAGCTCCACGCCCGACGTGGAAGTGCTGCCAGGTTTCAAGCGTATCCAGCCGCAGGTCTATGCCGGCCTGTTCCCGGTCAGTTCCGACGACTTCGAGGACTTCCGCGAAGCCCTGCAGAAGCTCACCCTGAACGACTCCTCGCTGCAGTACACCCCGGAAAGCTCCGACGCCCTGGGCTTCGGCTTCCGTTGCGGGTTCCTCGGCATGCTGCACATGGAGATCATCCAGGAGCGCCTGGAGCGCGAATACGACCTGGACCTGATCACCACCGCGCCGACGGTAATCTTCGAGCTGCTGCTCAAGACCGGTGAAACCATCTACGTCGATAACCCGTCCAAGCTTCCGGACCTGTCCTCCATCGAGGACATGCGTGAGCCGATCGTACGGGCCAATATCCTTGTGCCCCAGGAGCACCTGGGCAACGTCATAACCCTGTGCATCGAGAAGCGCGGCGTACAGCGCGACATGCTGTTCCTCGGTTCGCAGGTCCAGGTGACCTACGACCTGCCGATGAACGAGGTGGTACTGGACTTCTTCGACCGCTTGAAGTCCACCAGCCGTGGCTACGCCTCGCTGGATTACCACTTCGACCGCTACCAGTCGGCTAATCTGGTGAAGCTGGACGTGCTGATCAACGGTGACCGGGTCGATGCCCTGGCCCTGATCGTGCACCGCGACAATGCCCACTACAAAGGGCGTGCGTTGACCGAGAAGATGAAAGAACTGATTCCTCGGCAGATGTTCGACGTGGCAATCCAGGCCGCCATCGGCGGTCAGATCATCGCGCGGACAACCGTCAAGGCCCTCAGAAAGAACGTACTGGCCAAATGCTACGGCGGTGACGTCAGCCGTAAGCGCAAGCTGTTGGAAAAGCAGAAAGCCGGTAAGAAACGCATGAAGCAAGTGGGTAACGTGGAGATTCCACAGGATGCCTTCCTTGCTGTGCTCAGGTTGGATAGTTAGGTCCTATGTCACTAAATTTCCCGCTGTTGCTGGTCATCGCTGTCTTCGTATGCGGTTTCCTGGCGTTGCTCGACCTGGTGTTCCTGGCTCCGCGTCGCCGCGCAGCCATCGCCAACTATCAGGGCAGCGTCAGCCAGCCGGATGGTCTGGTGGTCGAGAAGCTGAACAAGGAACCGCTGCTGGTTGAATACGGCAAGTCGTTCTTCCCGGTGCTCTTCATCGTCCTGGTGCTGCGCTCGTTCCTGGTGGAACCGTTCCAGATTCCATCGGGCTCGATGAAGCCGACCCTGGATGTGGGCGACTTCATCCTGGTGAACAAGTTCTCATACGGCATTCGCCTGCCGGTGATCGACAAGAAGGTCATCGAGGTCGGTGATCCGCAGCGCGGCGATGTGATGGTGTTCCGTTACCCGAGCGATCCGAATGTCAACTACATCAAGCGTGTGGTCGGCCTGCCGGGCGACGAGGTGCGCTACACCAGCGACAAGCACCTGTTCGTCAACGGCCAGCCGGTGGCGGAGCAACTGGTAGGGGCCGAGCCAGGAACCCTGGGCAGCGCGGAACTGTACAAAGAAAAACTCGGCGCCGCCGAGCACCTGATCCGCAAGGAAATGAGTCGTTATCGGGCTACCCCGGACGGTCGTTGGGTAGTTCCCGCCGGGCACTACTTCATGATGGGCGACAACCGCGACAACTCCAACGACAGTCGCTACTGGGATGACCCGAGCATTCCCAAGGACCTGCTGGGCATGGTTCCCGACAAGAATATCGTCGGCAAGGCCTTTGCAGTCTGGATGAGCTGGCCCGAACCGAAACTCAGCCACCTGCCGAATTTCTCGCGGGTTGGCCTGATCAAGTAATCACCCACGGCGCTGTTGAATACAGCGCCGAATGCTTTTCTGGCTCTTGTGTAAAACCACCCGTCCCCCGGGTGGTGCGTGGCCAGGGGCATGCAATCAACGATATTCAGGATGTGGATTTGAACACAGCGTTAATTGCCACCCGCACCTCGTGCGCGGCCCATAGGATGGCGAGTTTCGGTGACGAAACCAGTGTGGGTAGATCGTGAGCGTTTCTTTGAGTCGTCTCGAGCGCCAGCTCGGTTATTCCTTCAAGGACCAGGAGCTGATGCTCCTGGCCCTCACTCACCGCAGCTTTGCCGGACGCAACAACGAGCGCCTGGAATTCCTGGGTGATGCGATCCTCAACTTCGTGGCTGGCGAGGCGCTGTTCGAGCGTTTTCCCCAGGCTCGCGAAGGCCAGCTGTCGCGTCTGCGCGCACGCCTGGTCAAAGGCGAGACCCTGGCGGTGCTGGCCCGCGGCTTCGACCTGGGTGAGTACCTGCGCCTGGGCTCCGGCGAACTGAAGAGCGGTGGTTTCCGTCGCGAGTCGATCCTCGCCGACGCCCTGGAAGCCCTGATCGGCGCGATCTACCTGGACGCCGGCATGGAGACCGCCCGTGACCGCGTTCTGTCCTGGCTGGCCTCGGAATTCGACAGTCTGACCCTCGTGGACACCAACAAGGATCCCAAGACAAGGCTGCAGGAGTTCCTCCAGTCCCGTGCCTGTGAACTGCCACGCTACGAAGTGGTGGATATCCAGGGCGAACCCCATTGCCGGACCTTCTTCGTGGAATGCGAAGTCACCCTCTTGAATGAAAAAAGCCGGGGCCAGGGCGTGAGCCGTCGCATTGCCGAACAGGTAGCGGCCGCCGCAGCACTGATTGCCCTGGGCGTGGAGAATGGCCATGACTGATTCAACTGCAACACGCTGTGGCTATGTCGCCATCGTCGGCCGCCCCAACGTGGGCAAGTCGACGCTGCTCAACCACATCCTCGGCCAGAAGCTGGCGATCACCTCGCGCAAGCCGCAGACCACTCGCCACAACATGCTCGGGATCAAGACCGAAGGTGACGTGCAGGCGATCTACGTCGACACCCCCGGCATGCACAAGAGCAACGAGAAGGCGCTGAACCGCTACATGAACAAGACTGCCTCGGCAGCCTTGAAAGACGTGGACGTGGTGATCTTCGTGGTCGACCGCACCAAGTGGACCGACGAGGACCAACTGGTCCTGGAGCGTGTCCAGTTCGTGCAGGGCCCGGTGATTTTGGCGATCAACAAGACCGATCGCATCGAGGACAAGGCCGAGCTGATGCCGCACCTGACCTGGTTGCAGGAGCAGTTGCCCAATGCCGAGATCGTCCCGGTATCGGCCCAGCAGGGGCATAATCTGGATGCCCTGGAAGGCTTGATCGCCAAGCACTTGCCGGAGAACGAGCACTTCTTCCCGGAAGACCAGATCACCGATCGCAGCAGCCGTTTCCTTGCCGCCGAACTGGTACGCGAGAAGATCATGCGCCAGTTGGGCGCCGAGCTGCCGTACCAGATCACCGTGGAAATCGAAGAGTTCAAGCAACAGGGCAAGACCCTGCACATCCATGCCCTGATCCTCGTCGAGCGTGACGGCCAGAAGAAAATCATCATTGGCGACAAGGGTGAGCGGATCAAGCGCATCGGCATGGAAGCGCGCAAGGACATGGAGCTGCTGTTCGACTCCAAGGTCATGCTCAACCTCTGGGTCAAGGTCAAGGGCGGCTGGTCCGACGACGAGCGCGCCCTGCGCTCGCTGGGCTACGGCGACCTTTAAAGCCTCGTGCCGGCGAGTCGGCTCCGGGCAGGAGTCGACTCGCCAACGAACAGTTTCGATACTCCTTTCGGACCCGGTTCCCTCTCTATTTCCTGAGACTCCTCGCAACCATGTCCAGCAACGCCCCTGTCGGCCAACTCGCCTATGTCCTGCATAGCCGTGCCTATCGCGAGAGCAGCGCCCTGGTGGACTTCCTCACGCCCCAGGGGCGCCTGCGGGCGGTGTTGCGCAATGCTCGGGGCAAGGCCGGTACGCTCGCGCGCCCCTTCGTGCCCCTGGAAGTGGAGTTTCGTGGTCGGGGCGAACTGAAGAATGTCGGGCGCATGGAAAGCGCCGGCGTCGCTGCCTGGCTCAATGGCGAGGCGCTGTTCAGCGGGCTTTACCTGAACGAGTTGCTGATCCGCCTGTTGCCGGCGGAAGATCCCCATCCGGCGGTGTTCGATCACTACGCCGCGACCTTGCTGGCCCTGGCCGCCGGCCGTCCCCTGGAGCCTTTGCTGCGAGCCTTCGAATGGCGCTTGCTGGACGATCTGGGTTACGGCTTCGCCCTTGACCAGGATATCCATGGCGCTCCCATCGCCGCCGATGGCCTGTATCGCCTGCAAGTGGATGCGGGCCTGGAGCAGGTGTTCCTGCTGCAGCCGGGCTTGTTCAATGGCGCCGAGCTCCTGGCCATG
Organism: Pseudomonas sp. CMR5c; assembly: GCF_003850545.1. Lineage (NCBI taxonomy): Bacteria > Pseudomonadati > Pseudomonadota > Gammaproteobacteria > Pseudomonadales > Pseudomonadaceae > Pseudomonas > Pseudomonas sp. CMR5c. The sequence continues at coordinate 1,185,831 of NZ_CP027705.1, forward strand.
GCCGAAGCCGACTGGAGCGCGCCTGGCGCCTTGTCGGCGGCAAAGCGCCTGATGCGCCAGGCCCTGGCTGTTCACCTGGGTGGCCGGCCACTGGTCAGTCGCGAGCTGTTTCGCAAGCCTTGAGCCCGCCGCGCTTGCCGGGTCGATGCCAAGGTGCATCGGTAAATGGCAACCAACCCCGTTCTGCCCGTATGCTGTGCGCCGAATCTTCATTTATTCAGGAGCGCTTTCGTGACCACCAGCAATCGCATTCTTCTTGGCGTGAACATCGACCACGTTGCCACCCTGCGCCAGGCCCGGGGCACGCGTTATCCCGACCCGGTCAAGGCTGCGCTGGATGCGGAAGAGGCGGGCGCCGACGGCATTACCGTGCACCTGCGTGAAGATCGCCGGCATATCCAGGAGCGCGATGTGCTGCTGCTCAAGGACGTGCTGCAGACCCGCATGAACTTCGAAATGGGCGTCACCGAGGAAATGATGGCCTTCGCCGAGCGCATCCGTCCGGCGCATATCTGCCTGGTGCCGGAAACCCGCCAGGAGCTGACCACCGAGGGTGGCCTGGATGTCGCGGGGCAAGAGGAGCGGATCAAGGCTGCAGTGCAGCGCCTGTCGAAAATCGGCTCCGAGGTCTCGCTGTTCATCGACGCCGACGAGCGCCAGATCGAGGCCGCCAAGCGGGTCGGCGCGCCGGCCATCGAACTGCACACCGGGCGCTACGCCGATGCCCAGACCCCGGCCGAAGTGGCGCAAGAGCTGCAACGCATCGTCGACGGTGTGGCGGTGGGCCTGGCCCAGGGCCTGATCGTCAATGCCGGCCATGGCCTGCATTACCACAACGTCGAGGCCGTGGCGGCGATCAAGGGGATCAACGAGCTGAACATCGGCCATGCCCTGGTGGCCCATGCGCTGTTCGTCGGTTTCAAGGGCGCGGTCGCGGAAATGAAGGCGCTGATCCTGGCGGCGGCCAAGAGCTGATCAGGCGCTGCGGTAGGCTGCGGCAAGGTCTCAAGACCTGGCGCGATCAAGCGATCGCCACAGCCTGGCTTCTCCGCTCCGAGGCTGGCGGCTTCAGAGCGGCGGGTTTTCCTCGGCCGGCTTGGCCTTGTTGACGCCCGGGACGTGCAGGTTGCCTTCGGCGACCTGGTCGCCCTCCAGCTGCGGCTGGGTCACCCAGGTGAGGATGTCGTAGTAGCGACGGATGTTGGCCACGAAGTGCACCGGCTCGCCGCCCCGGGCATAGCCATAGCGGGTCTTGCTGTACCACTGCTTCTGCGACAGGCGCGGCAGCATCTTCTTCACGTCCAGCCACTTGTTCGGATTCAGGCCTTCGCGCTTGGCCAGGGTGCGCGCGTCATCCAGGTGGCCGGTGCCGACGTTGTAGGCGGCAAGGGCGAACCAGGTGCGGTCCGGCTCCTCGATCTTGTCATCCAGCTGATCCCTGATGTAGGCCAGGTACTTGGCCCCGCCGCTGATGCTTTGCTTGGGGTCCAGGCGGTTGGAGACGCCCATGGCCTGGGCGGTGTTCTGGGTCAGCATCATCAGGCCGCGCACGCCGGTCTTGGAGGTCACCTCGGCCTGCCACATGGATTCCTGGTAGCCGACGGCGGCCAGCAGGCGCCAGTCGAGCTTCTGCTGCTTGGCCGAGGCCTTGAAGTGCTTCTCGTACTTGGGCAGGCGTTGCTGCAGGTGCTGGGCGAAGGTGTAGGCGCCCACATAACCGAGCACGTCCACGTGGCCGTAGTAGCGGTCCTTGAGGCGTTGCAGGGTGCCGTTCTTCTCCACTTTGTCGAGGAAGGCGTTGATCTCGTTGAGCAGGCTGTTGTCGTCGCCGGCGGCCACTGCCCAGCTCTGGCTGCGGGCGTCGCCGAGGTCGAAGGCTACTCGCACATTGGGGAAATACACCTGGTTCATCGCCAGTTCGTTGGAATCCACCAGGGTCAGGTCGATCTGACCCTCGTCGACCATGCGCAGCAGGTCCACCACTTCCACGGCGTCCGATTCTTCGTAGGCGATAGCGGGATACTTGAGCTTGAGTTCGGCCAGTTGTTCGGCATGGCTGCTGCCCTTGAGCACCATGATGTGCTTGCCCACCAGGTCCTGGGCGGTGGTGGGGCGGGACTGGCCGTTGCGATAGATGATCTGCGGGGTGACCTCCAGGTACGGGTGGGAGAAGCGCACCTGCTGCTTGCGCTGCTCGCTGCCCACCAGGCCGGCGGCGGCCAGCACCGGGCCCTTGGGTTGGCCCAGCTGGCCGAACAGGTCGTCGAGGTTGTCGGCGGTCTCGATCTTCAGCTCGACCCCCAGATCGTCGGCGAAGCGTTTCACCAGCTCGTATTCGAAGCCGGTTTCACCATTGCGATCCTGGAAGTAGGTGGCGGGACTGTTCCGGGTGATCACCCGCAGCACGCCATCCTCCTTTACACGCTCCAGGGTGCTGGGTTTTTCAACGCAGGCACCGAGCATCAGGAAGAGTCCGGTAACGATGAGCCACTTGGCGCAGCGCGGACGTAAAGCCATAGGGGAAAACATTGGCGCAGTATACGCAAAGCACAACGGCCGCCATATCTCGACAGCGAAGGGCTTGTCTGCTAGCGATTGGCGGCCTGGGCTGGAGGCCACGGGATTGGGCCTTCGGCGGCCAATGTGACGATTCAAATAACCCTTGGCGATAACCTTGATAAGCCTTTGTTATAGGGTGCCATGCCCGGGCCGACGCCCGGAGGCGTGGGTGGATAGCGTTTCGAGTGCCGATGCTGGCGGTTTACGTTAGAATGCACGGCCTCAAAGCACACCCCTTCCCGAGGCTGTCCCGAAGATGTTGATCCTGCGCGGCGCTCCTGCCCTTTCTGCCTTTCGCCACAGCAAACTCCTTGAGCAACTGAGCCAGAAAGTACCGGCTGTCAGTGGCCTGTATGCTGAATTCGCTCACTTCGCCGAAGTCACCGGCGTCCTGACCGGCGACGAACAGCAGGTGCTTGCGCGCCTTCTGAAGTACGGCCCAAGCGTTCCGGTACAAGAGCCGAGCGGCCGACTGTTCCTGGTCCTGCCGCGGTTCGGCACCATCTCGCCCTGGTCGAGCAAGGCCAGCGACATCGCCCGTAACTGCGGCCTGGCGAAAGTCCAGCGCCTGGAACGGGGTATTGCCTTCTATGTGGCCGGCGAGTTCAGCGAGGCCGATGCCCAACTGATCGGCGATGCGTTGCACGACCGCATGACCCAGGTGGTGATGGCCAACCTGGAGCAGGCCGGCGGCCTGTTCAGCCACGCCGAACCCAAGCCGTTGACCGCAGTGGACATCCTCGGCGGCGGTCGCGCCGCCCTGGAAAAGGCCAACAGCGAGCTGGGCCTGGCCCTGGCCGAAGATGAAATCGACTACCTGATGACGGCCTTCCAGGGGCTGGCACGCAACCCCCACGACATCGAACTGATGATGTTCGCCCAGGCCAACTCCGAGCACTGCCGCCACAAGATCTTCAACGCCAGTTGGGACATCGACGGCCAGGCCCAGGAAAAAAGCCTGTTCGGCATGATCAAGAACACCTACCAGATGCACAACGAAGGTGTGCTCTCGGCCTACAAGGACAACGCCGCGGTAATCGTCGGTTCCGTCGCCGGGCGCTTCTTCCCGAATCCCGAGACCCGCCAGTACGGCGCGGTGCAGGAGCCGGTGCATATCCTGATGAAGGTCGAGACCCACAACCACCCGACCGCCATCGCCCCGTTCCCTGGCGCTTCCACCGGTTCGGGCGGCGAGATCCGCGACGAGGGTGCCACCGGTCGTGGCGCCAAGCCCAAGGCCGGTCTCACCGGTTTCACCGTTTCCAACCTGCAGATCCCCGGCTTCGAACAGCCTTGGGAAGTGCCGTACGGCAAGCCCGAGCGCATCGTCGACGCCCTGGACATCATGATCGAAGGTCCGCTGGGTGGCGCAGCCTTCAACAACGAATTCGGCCGTCCGGCCCTGACCGGCTACTTCCGGACCTTCGAACAGTCCATCACCACCCCCCGTGGTGAAGAAGTGCGTGGCTACCACAAGCCGATCATGCTGGCTGGCGGCATGGGCAACATCCGCGACGAACACGTGCAGAAGGGCGAGATCACCGTCGGCTCCAAGCTGATCGTCCTCGGCGGCCCGGCGATGCTCATCGGCCTGGGCGGCGGCGCCGCTTCCTCCATGGCTACCGGCACCAGCTCGGCGGACCTGGATTTTGCCTCGGTACAGCGCGAGAACCCGGAAATGGAGCGCCGTTGCCAGGAGGTCATCGACCGTTGCTGGCAGCTGGGAGACAAGAACCCCATCAGCTTCATCCACGACGTCGGCGCGGGCGGCCTGTCCAACGCCTTCCCCGAGCTGGTCAACGACGGCGGCCGCGGCGGTCGCTTCGAGCTGCGCAACATTCCCAACGACGAGCCGGGCATGGCCCCGCACGAGATCTGGTCCAACGAATCCCAGGAACGTTATGTCCTGGCGGTGGGCGCCGAGGACTTCGAGCGCTTCAAGGCCATCTGCGAGCGCGAGCGCTGCCCGTTCGCGGTGGTCGGCGAAGCCACCGCCGAGCCGCAGCTTACGGTCACGGATAGCCACTTCGGCAACAGCCCGGTGGACATGCCCCTGGAAGTGCTGCTGGGCAAGGCCCCGCGCATGCACCGTTCGGCCGTTCGCGAAGCCGAGCTGGGCGACGATTTCGATCCGAGCACCCTGGACGTCGCCGAGAGCATCGAGCGTGTCCTGCACCACCCGGCCGTAGCCAGCAAGAGCTTCCTGATCACCATCGGCGACCGCACCATCACCGGCCTTGTGGCCCGCGACCAGATGGTCGGCCCGTGGCAGGTGCCGGTAGCCGACGTGGCGGTCACCGCCACCAGCTTCGATGTCTACACCGGCGAAGCCATGGCCATGGGCGAGCGTACTCCGCTGGCCCTGCTGGATGCCCCGGCGTCCGGGCGCATGGCCATCGGCGAGACCCTGACCAACCTCGCGGCCTCGCGCATCGGCAAGATCAGCGACATCAAGCTCTCCGCCAACTGGATGTCCGCTGCCGGCCACCCGGGCGAAGACGCGCGCCTGTACGACACCGTCAAGGCTGTCGGCATGGAGCTGTGCCCGGAGCTGGGCATCACCATCCCGGTGGGCAAGGACTCCATGTCCATGGCCACCCGCTGGAGCGAAGAGGGCGTGGACAAGAGCGTCACCGCGCCGCTGTCGCTGATCGTCACCGGCTTCGCCCCGGTCACTGACATCCGCCAGACCCTGACCCCGCAACTGCGCATGGACAAGGGCACCACCGACCTGGTCCTGATCGACCTGGGCCGTGGCCAGAACCGCATGGGCGCCTCGATCCTCGCCCAGACCCACGGCAAGATCGGCAAGCAGGCTCCGGACGTCGATGACGCCGAAGACCTGAAGGCCTTCTTCGCGGTGATCCAGGGCCTCAATGCCGACGGCCACCTGCTGGCCTACCACGACCGTTCCGACGGCGGCCTGCTGACCAGCGCAGTGGAAATGGCCTTCGCCGGCCACTGCGGCCTGAACCTGAACCTGGATGCCCTGGCTGCCAGCGCGGCCGATATCCCGGCCATCCTGTTCAACGAGGAATTGGGTGCTTTGATCCAGGTTCGCCAGGACGCCACTCCGAGCGTGCTCGCACAGTTCAGCGCCGCGGGCCTGGGCGACTGCGTGGCGGTGATCGGCCAGCCGGTCAACAACGGCCACATCAACATCACCTTCAATGGCGAGAACGTGTTCGCCGGCGAGCGTCGCCTGCTGCAGCGCCAGTGGGCCGAGACCAGCTACCAGATCCAGCGCCTGCGCGACAACGCCGACTGCGCCGAGCAGGAGTTCGACGTGGTCCTGGAGGAAGACAACCCGGGCCTGAGCGTCAAGCTGAGCTTCGACGTCAACCAGGACATCGCCGCGCCTTACATCAAGAAGGGCGTACGGCCCCAGGTGGCAGTGCTGCGCGAGCAGGGCGTCAATGGCCAGGTGGAAATGGCCGCGGCGTTCGACCGTGCCGGCTTCAACGCCATCGACGTGCACATGAGCGATATCCTCGCCGGTCGCGTCGACCTCAACGAGTTCAAGGGCATGGTCGCCTGCGGCGGCTTCTCCTACGGTGACGTACTGGGCGCCGGCGAAGGCTGGGCCAAGTCGGCGCTGTTCAACAGCCGCGCCCGCGATGCGTTCCAGGGCTTCTTCGAGCGCAACGACACCTTCACCCTTGGTGTGTGCAACGGGTGCCAGATGATGTCCAACCTGCACGAGCTGGTCCCGGGCAGTGAGTTCTGGCCGCACTTCGTGCGCAACCGTTCCGAGCAATTCGAAGGCCGCGTGGCCATGGTCCAGGTGCAGGAGTCGAACTCGATCTTCCTGCAGGGCATGGCTGGTTCGCGGATGCCGATCGCCATCGCCCACGGCGAAGGCCATGCCGAGTTCGAAAGCGAAGAAGCGCTGCTGGAAGCCGACCTGTCCGGTTGCGTGGCCCTGCGCTTCGTCGACAACCACGGCAAGGTCACCGAGCGCTACCCGGCCAACCCCAACGGTTCGCCACGCGGGATCACCGGCCTCACCAGCCGCGACGGTCGCGTCACCATCATGATGCCGCACCCTGAGCGGGTGTTCCGTGCCGTGCAGAACTCCTGGCGTCCTGACGACTGGAACGAAGATGCGGGCTGGATGCGCATGTTCCGCAACGCTCGCGTCTGGGTGAACTGAGGCGATGTACAAGCTCAGCTTCTTCGTGCCTCCCAGCCATGTGGAGCAGGTCAAGAGCGCCGTGTTCGCCGCAGGTGGCGGACGCATCGGCACCTACGACCAGTGCGCCTGGCAGGTGCTCGGCCAGGGCCAGTTCCGCCCCTTGGACGGCAGCCAGCCGTTCCTCGGGCAGACCGGCCTGGTGGAGTGGGTGGAGGAGTGGAAGGTCGAGCTGGTGGTGGCCGATGAACTGATCCGCGACGTGGTGATGGCCCTCAAACAGAGCCATCCCTACGAGACTCCGGCCTACGAGGTGTGGCGTCTGGAGCAGTTCTGAGGTTATCCACAGACAAAAAGCCCGCTGAGCCGGAAACGGCCAGCGGGCTTTTTTATTGGCGCGCGGTTTCGCTCCTCAGGCGCTGGCACTGACCTCGCGCTGCATCAGCACCTGGAGCGCGGCTTGCAGGCCGGCGGCCTTCTCGCCGATCAGCACATGCCAGACGTCGCCTTCCAGGCGCCTTGTGCCCTGGCAGCCCAGGTTGCGTAGCGCCGCTTCCGACAAGCCACGGCTGTCGCCCAGTTGCACCCGCAGCCGGGTCAGGGCTACGCAGTCCAGTTGCAGCAGGTTGTCGCGACCGCCCAGGGCGGTGAGCCATTGCTGGGCTTCCTGGGTGGGAACCGCGATCGATACCGGAGCCGGCGTCTGCGGCAGCGGTTCGGGAGTGCTGCGCGAGGCCGGCAGGGCCTGGCGGATTTCATCGGCGATGCTATCGGCGGTCGGGCCGACCACCACTTGCAGGCTGCAGCCCTTGCCGGGGCGTACCACGGCCATGGCGCCCAGGGCCTTGAGGTCGGCGTCGCGGGCCAGGTCGCGGTCGGCCAGTTCCAGGCGCAGGCGGGTGGTGCAGGCGCCCACGGTGATCAGGTTCGCGGCGCCGCCCAGGGCCTTGATGTAGGCCGTGGCGCGCTGGTCGCTGGCCAGCTCGCTCTTGTTGGCGGTGGGGATGTCCTCGCGACCCGGGGTCTTGAGGTTGAAGCGGCGAATGCAGAAATCGAACACCAGGTAGTAGATCACCGCATACAGCAACCCCACCGGCAACACCTTCCAGCCATTGGTGGAGCGACCCCAGCCCAGGGCCATGTCGATGGCGCCGCCGGAGAAGGTGAAGCCCAAGTGGATATCCAGCAGGTTGGTCAGGGCCATGGACATCCCGGTGAGCAGCGCATGCACCAGGTACAGCAGCGGCGCGAGGAACATGAAGGCGAACTCGATGGGTTCGGTGACCCCGGTGAGGAACGAGGTCAGGGCCATGGACAGGAAGATCCCGCCCATCACCTTGCGCCGCTCCGGCAGGGCATTGCGGTACATGGCCAGGCAGGCGGCGGGCAGGCCGAACAGCATCATCGGGAACATCCCGGTCATGAACTGGCCGCCGTTGGGGTCGCCGGCAAAATAGCGGGTCAGGTCGCCGGTGACCACGGCGCCGGTGTTCGGGTCGGTAAAGCTGCCGAAGATGAACCAGGCCATGTTGTTGAGGATGTGGTGCAGGCCAGTGACGATCAGCAGGCGGTTGAACACGCCGAAGACGAAGGCGCCGAAGCTGCCGCTTTCCAGCAGCAGTTGGCCGAAGCTGTTGATGCCATGCTGGATCGGCGGCCAGATCAGGCCGAACACCACGCCCAGGCCCACGGCGGTGAAGCCGGTGACGATGGGCACGAAGCGCCGGCCACCGAAGAACGCCAGGTATTCCGGCAGCTTGATGTCCTTGAAGCGGTTGTACAGCGCACCGGCCGTCAGCCCGCTGATGATCCCGGCGAGCATGCCCATGTTGATGCTGGCGTCCAGCACCTTGAGGGTCGAGATCATCACCAGGTAACCGATCGCTCCGGCCAGGCCGGCGGTACCGTTGTTGTCCTTGGCGAAACCCACGGCGATACCGATGGCGAAGATCAGCGCCAGGTTGCCGAAGATCGACTGCCCGGCATCGTGGATGATGGCGATGTCCAGCAGGTCGGTGTCGCCCAGGCGCAGCAGCAGGCCGGCGATGGGCAGGATGGCGATGGGCAGCATCAGCGCCCGGCCGAGGCGCTGCAGGCCCTCGATGAAATACTGGTACATGGCGTCTCTCCTGGATTCTTGTGCTTATAGAGGCCAATGCTCGGCGCAGGCCTGGCGGACTGCGGCGGCGCCGGGCAGGTCGAGCAGGGTCTGGCTCAGATGACGGCATTGGCCGGCATCGAGCTGGCGGACCCGGTCCTTGAGTTCCCCGACCTGGGGCGGGCTGACCGACAGTTCGCTGACGCCCAGGCCGATCAGCACCGGGGTGGCCAGCGGATCGGAGGCCAGGGCGCCGCATACCCCGACCCAGCGTCCATGGCGCCTGGCGCCAGCGCAGGTCTGGGCGATCAGCCGCAGCAGCGCCGGGTGCAAGGCGTCGACCCGGGCGGCCAGCCCGGCATGGTCGCGGTCCATGGCCAGGGTGTACTGGGACAGGTCATTGGTGCCGATGGACAGGAAGTCGGCATGCTCGGCCAGTTGCTCGGCCATCAAGGCCGCCGCCGGGACTTCGATCATCACCCCCAGTTCAGGACGCTGGGCGATCCCCAGTTCGCTGGCCAGGGCATCCAGGCGCTGGCGGATATGCAGCAACTCGGCCACCTCGGTGACCATCGGCAGCATGATCCGGCAACGCTCCAGCGGCGCCACCTGGAGCAGGGCGCGCAGTTGCTGGTCCAGCAGTTCGGGGCGGGCCTGGGCCAGGCGGATGCCGCGCAGGCCCAGCACCGGGTTGGCCTCGGCCGGCAGTGGCAGGTAGTCCAGTTGCTTGTCGCCGCCGACATCGATGGTGCGGATGATCACCGGTTTGTCGCCCATGGCATCCAGCACGTCCTGATAGGCCTGGCGCTGTTCCGCCTGGTCCGGTGCGTGCTGGCGGTCGACGAACAGGAACTCGGTGCGCAACAGGCCGATGCCGTCGGCACCACCCAGGTGGGCGTCCCGGGCCTCGTCGCTGGAGGCGACGTTGGCCGCCACTTCGATCACCAGGCCGTCACGGGTCAGGGCCGGCTCCGTGGCCTGTTGTTGCTGCAAGGCGCGGCGCTGCAAGCGAGCCCGATGGGCCTCTTGTACCTGCTGCAGGCGTTGTGGGTCGGGTGCCAGTTCCAGGCGTCCGCCGTCGGCATCCAGCACCACCTGGCGACCACTATCCAGGTGCAGGACTTCCTGGCCCAGGGCCACCAGGCACGGCAAGCCCTTGCCCCGGGCCAGGATCGCCACGTGGGAAGTCGCGCCGCCGGCGGCCATGCACAGGCCGGCCACGCCCTGGGCGCTCAGTTGCAGCAGGTCCGAGGGGGTCAGCTCATCGACGGCGACCAGCGCCCCGGGCGGCAGGTCGTAGTGCCAGGTTGTACCCAGCAAGGCCCGCAGCACCCGTTGTTGCAGGTCGCGCAGGTCGTTGGCGCGCTCAGCCAGCAAGGAGTTGTCCAGGCCTTGCAGCACCTGGCACTGCTCGGCGATCGCCGCGCTCCAGGCGTGGGTGGCGGCCCGGCCCTGGGCGATGGCGGCGTGCGCGGCGTCCAGCAGGGTCGGGTCTTCCAGCAGGGCCAGGTGGGCGTTGAAAATATCCTGTTCTTCCTGGTTGTGGCGCCGGCGGGCCTGGTCCAGGGTCTGGTGGATGTCGGCGCGGACCTGCTCCAGGGCTTTCTCCAAGGCTTGGCGCTGTTCATGGGGCTGGTGCTGGCCAAGGTCCTCCGGCAATTGCATGGCCTCAAGTCGCAGCAGTGGGCCGGCGATCAGCCCTGGTGCGGCACAGACCCCATGCAATACGCCGTCTTCGGCGGGGCGCCGGATGCTGGGCGCGACCACGGCGGGCGCGGGATGGGCGTCGCTCTCCAGCGCCGTGCCCAGGGTCTTGAGCAGTGCTTGCAAGGCGGCGTGGCAATCGGCGCCCTGGCAACTGACCAGCACTTCATCCTGTTCGCCGATACCCAGGCCCATCAGGGCCACCAGGCTGGTGCAGGGGGCGCTCTTGTCCTTGAAACTCAGCTGCGATTGGCTGGCGAAGCCGGCGGCGCATTGGCGGACCAGGGCCGCGGGGCGCGCATGCAGGCCGCCGCGATGGGCAACCCGGACCCGGGCGCTGGCCTGTTCCGCCGAGCCCGGGGCGCTAGATGAGGATGCCGGAGCCTGGCTGCGTCGAGTGATATGCAACAGTGGTTCGCCGATCTTCACGGCGCCCAGGCTCAGCGGACGCAGCTCGAAGCCCTCGCTGTTGGTCAGGATCAGCAGGCTGATCAGGCTCCGGCAATGCTGCGCGACATAGTCCAGGTCGAAGCGCAGCAGAGGCTGGCCGGCGCTGACGCGCTGGCCTTCCTGGACCAGCAGCTCGAAGCCTTTACCCTTCAGCTCGACGGTATCCAGGCCCAGGTGCAGCAGTACTTCGGCGCCGTTGTCGGCGCGCAGGGTCACGGCGTGGCCGGTGCGTGCGACCTGGATCACCTGGCCGGCGCAGGGGGCGTGCAGGGTGTCGTTGAGCGGATCGATGGCGATCCCGTCGCCCATGGCGCCGGTGGCGAACACCGGATCGGGAACGTTGCGTAGCGGCAAGACGGGCCCGCTTAGCGGGGCACCGAGCGTCAGGTCGTTATTGTTGTTGTGCATGGCGCAGTACTCATCGATCAAGGGGGCTTAGTGAGTGCGGGTCACTTTGCTCAGGTGCCGTGGCTGGTCGGGGTCCATGCGGCGGGCCTCGGCCAGGCCGGCGGCCATGACGTAGAAGCTCTGGATCGCCAGGACCGGGTCCAGCGCCGGGTGTTCGGCCAGGCACAGGGGCAGGTCCCGTTCCTGGATATCGTCCGGGGCGGCCAGCAGTACCTTGGCGCCACGCTGGCGCATGTCGGCGGCCAGGCTCAGCAGGCCGCCCTGTTCCGCGCCCCGTGGAGCGAATACCAGCAGGGGGTAGTCGTGCTCGATCAGGGCCATCGGGCCATGGCGCACCTCGGCGCTGCTGAAGGCTTCGGCCTGGATCGCCGAGGTTTCCTTGAGCTTGAGCGCCGCTTCCTGGGCGATGGCGAAGCCCGCGCCACGGCCGATCACCATCAAGCGCTGGCAATTGCGCAGGGCTTCGATGGCCGGGCTCCAATCCTCGGTGGCGGCTTGCTCGAGCCCCTCGGACAGGGCCAGGCCGGCTTCGAGCAGGTGCGCGTCCTCGTTCCAGTGGCCGATCAGCCGCGCGCTGGCGCTGAGGGTAGCGATGAAGCTCTTGGTGGCGGCCACGCTCTGTTCGGGCCCGGCGTACAGCGGCAGGGAAAACTCACTGGCCGCTTCCAGCGGGCTGTTCGAGGCGTTGACCAGGCCGACAGTGAGGGCGCCGCGCTTGCGCAGCAGGCGCACGCTGTTCACCAGGTCCGGGCTCTGGCCCGACTGCGAGAAGGCGAAGACCGCCTGGCCGCTGACCCTTAGTGGCGCTTGCTGCATGGTGACCACCGACATTGGCAGGGAGGCCACTGGAATGCCTACATGCTGCATGGTCAGGTAGGCGAAGTAGCTGGCGGCATGGTCGGAACTGCCCCGGGCCACGGTCATCGCCACTTGCGGCGGTTGGCGTCGCAGGCGACCGGCCACCTCCACCAGCGACGGCTCCAGGTGCTGCAGCTGGTTGCTCACGGCGGTGTGCGAGGACAGCGCCTCTTCAAGCATCTTGGAAGTCAAGCTCTTCTCCTTCGACCATGACGGCGGTCAGTTTGAGTGCGCGGTCCAGGCGCACGCTGTCGGCCCAACTGCCAGGTTGCAGGCGGCCGCGCTCGGGTAGGCCGAGGTAGTCGGCGGGAAACTGCGACAGGCGCTGCGAGGCTTCGGCCAGGGGCAGGCCGATCTTCACCAGGTTGCGCAGGGCCTGGTCCATGGTCAGGGTGCTGCCGGCCAGGGTGCCGTCCGGCAGGCGTACGCCACCCAGGCACTTGGTCACCGTGTGGCTGCCCAGCTTGTACTCGCCGTCGGGCATGCCAGCGGCGGCGGTGGAGTCGGTGACGCAGTACAGGCACGGGATCGAGCGCAGGGCCACGCGCATCGCCCCGGGGTGCACATGCAGGAGGTCGGGAATCAGCTCGGCGTACTGGGCATGGGCCAGGGCCGCGCCGACGATGCCCGGTTCACGGTGATGCAGCGGGCTCATGGCGTTGTACAGGTGGGTGAAGCTGGTGGCGCCGGCGGCCATGGCGGCCACGCCTTCTTCATAGCTGCCCAGGGTGTGGCCGATCTGCATGCGGATCCCGCGCTCGCTCAAGGCCCGGATCAGTTCGTTGTGGCCGGCGATCTCCGGAGCGATGGTAATCACCCGGATCGGCGCCAGCTCCAGGTACTGCTCGATTTCCGCCAGCAGCGCGGTATGGGCGAAGTTGGGCTGGGCGCCGAGCTTGCCGGGGTTGATGTAGGGGCCTTCCAGGTGCACGCCCAGGACCCGGGCGGAGCCGGCGGGGCGCTGCCGGGCGTAATGGCCCAGTTGCCCCAGTACCTGGCGGATTTCCGCGCTGGGCGCGGTCATGGTGGTGGCCAGCAGCGAGGTGGTGCCGAAGCGCAGGTGGGTGCGGGCGATGGTCTCGAAGGCCTCGCTGCCCTGCATGATGTCCTTGCCGCCGCCACCGTGTACATGCAGGTCGATGAAACCGGGCAGCAGGTAGGGCAGGTCGTTGTCGGCCGGGTCGCAGGGGCTGCCATCGATGGCGGTCACCTTGCCTTGGTCATGGACCAGGTGGCCGCGGATCCAGCCCTGGGGCGTGAGTATGTTGGCTTCGGACATGGGCGTTTCTTGGCCTCCTGAAATCGGGCTCAGCGTCGCAATTCAGCGACGAAGTCGTAGTAGTCGTTGCGGCAGTAGGTGTCGGTGACTTCGATCGGCGTGTTGTCTTCCAGATAGCCGACCCGGGTCATCAGCAGCATGGCGGTACCGGGGGCGATGCCCACCAGGGAGGCGAACTCGTCCGAGGCGTTGATCGCCTGGATGTGTTGCAGCGCCCGCACCACGGGTCGGCCGATACCGTCGAGGTACTCGTACAGCGAGTCGCCCACCGCTTCGGGGCGGGCGATGATGCGTGCCGGCAGGGTGCTCATCTCGATCGCCATCACCACATCGTCGGCTTTGCGCAGGCGCTTGAGGCGCGCCACCTTGTCGTTGGGCGACAGGCCGAGGCGGATCAGTTCTTCGTGGGTCGGCGGGGTGAGGGTGCGTTCCAGCCATTGGGAACCGGGCACGAAGCCCTTGAGGCGCAGCATCTCGCTGAAGCCGGAGAGCCGCGACAGCGGTTGTTCCAGGCGCGGCGTGATGAAGGTCCCGGAGCCTTGGTTGCGGCGGATCAGGCCCTGCTCGAAAAGCACTTCCAGGGCCTTGCGCGCGGTCACCCGGGAAATGCCCAGCAGCTCGCTGAGGTTGCGCTCCGAGGGCAGGGCCTGCTCGGCTTTCCACTGGCCGGCATGGATCGCCGCTTCCAGGTTGCGGGCCAGTTGCAGGTATAGCGGGGTGGGCTGGGTGTCGTCCGGGCGCAGGTTCAGGAGGTGGTTCATGGTCGGTTTCCGATGCGGTTATAGGTTGTTGTCGCCCGGTAGTGCCGAAAAACTAATACCACTTAAATACCATGTCAACGCCACTGGTCCGCAGTAGGCGCGCCAGCATGGGCACTATCGGGGTGCTGGCGAGGATAAAGGATTGAAGTGGTATTAGGCAGGTCTGGCAGCGAGGGCCAGAAGCCAGGCCGCGACCCGCTGCGGGTCGCGAAGTGGTATGGGTAGGCGGGTTTTGCGGGGCGGAGAAAATATTTTTTGCAGGAGAGGGGATTAAGGGCGGATCTCGATCATGGTGCCGTCCTTGACCAGGCCCCAGACCTCACGCATGTCGACGTTGCGCATGGCGATGCAGCCGTCGGTCCAGTCCAGGGTATGGAAGTACTGCTCGGGGAATTCCTCGGTGTCCGGAGTGCCGTGGATCATGATCATGCCGCCGGGAGGCACGCCCTCGCGCCGGGAGCGGGCCGAGTCGCTGATATTCGGATAGGAGATGTGCATGGCCAGGTAGTAGCGGTCGCTGGTCTTGCGCCAGTCTAGCCAGTACAGGCCCTCGGGCGTGCGCTTGTCGCCTTCCATGAGCTTGGGCCCCTTGGGTTTCTTGCCCAGGGAAATGCGGTAGGTCTTGAGGGGCTTGCCGTCGTTGATCAACTGCAGTTGATGGGCGGACTTGAGCACCAGGACCTTTTCCACGACCTTGCCGCCCAGGGTTTCTACCGTGGAGGCATGGGATGCGGCGACGAACGAACAGCACAAGAGGGCAAGCAACCAGCGCATTGACACAATATCCCCAGTCGCGCACGGGGTCCCGTGCACGATCATTGTTTAACTGATGGCAGGCTGAGCGAGTGGCGGTATGGACTCGGTGCGTACTTGGAAAGCACCTGCCCGCCGGTCAGCGAAGAAGCATTCTAAGGTACGGCCGACGGTGCGGAAAGCCAGCTCGGACCAAGGGATATCGGCTTCGCTGAACAACCGCACTTCCAGGCTCTCGGGGCCGGGGCCGAAATCCGGGTCGGCCAGCTCTGCGCGAAAGAACACATGCACCTGGCTGATGTGTGGGACGTCGATCAGTGTATAGAAGCTGAGGTCGCGCACCCTGGCGCAGGCTTCCTCGAAGGTTTCGCGGATCGCTCCCTGTTCCACGGTCTCGCCGTTCTCCATGAAGCCCGCCGGCAGGGTCCAGTAGCCCAGGCGTGGCTCGATGGCCCGGCGGCACAACAGGACCTTGCCTTCCCAGGTGGCCAGGCAACCGGCGACGATGTTCGGATTCTGGTAGTGGATGGTCTGGCAGTGATCGCAGACAAAGCGCAGGCGCGAGTCGCCTTCGGGAATGCGCTGGGTCACCGGGTTGCCGCACTGGCTGCAAAATTTCATGGGGGCTGTCCGGAAAAGGCTGCGGCTATCTTGGCGCGGGCGGCCCGTTGTCGGCAAGTTATCCTTGAGCGACATGCCCGGGGAACGGGGGTTGGGCGGCTGCCGGGATTGGTGCATGATGCACGGTAGCCAACAGATCGAGATACCCCATGCTGGACGAGCTACTTCATCGGGTAAGCCACTACACGCCGCGTACATTGGAGGCCGACCGACGTTTTCCCGAGGCCGCGGTGCTGGTGCCCATCACCCGCAGCGACGAGCCGGAACTGGTGCTGACCCTGCGTGCCAGCGGGCTTTCCACCCATGGCGGCGAGGTGGCTTTTCCTGGCGGCCGGCGTGACCCGGAGGACCCGGACCTGGTGTTCACCGCCCTGCGCGAAGCAGAGGAAGAGATCGGCCTGCCGCCTGGGCTGGTGGAAGTCATTGGTCCCCTGAGCCCGTTGATCTCCAAGCATGGACTGAAGGTCACGCCCTACGTCGGGGTGATTCCCGACTTCGTCGAGTATCGCGCCAACGACGCCGAGATCGCCGCAGTGTTCAACGTCCCCCTGGAGTTCTTTCGCCAGGACCCCAGGGAGCATACCCACCGCATCGATTACCAGGGGCGCAGCTGGTACGTTCCGAGCTATCGTTTCGGCGAGTTCAAGATCTGGGGCCTGACCGCGATCATGATCGTCGAGCTGGTCAACCTGCTGTATGACGCCGGGATCAGCCTGCGCCACCCACCGAAGAATTCCGTCACCCTCTGAAGCCATCGCACGTATGGCACTCACCCGCGGCTGCCTGAGCCATGAGGACAACAAGATGAAATACCGCCTGGGCGATGCCCGAGTCCAAACCCATCCACAGAGTTGGGTAGCCCCGAACGCCACGCTGGTGGGCAAGGTCAAGCTGGAGGAGGGCGCCAGCGTGTGGTTCAACGCCGTGCTGCGCGGCGACAACGAACTGATCCTGATCGGCAGGCACAGTAACGTCCAGGACGGCACCGTGATGCATACCGACATGGGGTATCCACTGACCATCGGCACCGGGGTGACCATTGGCCACAACGCCATGCTGCATGGCTGCACCGTGGGCGACTACAGCCTGATCGGCATCAACGCGGTGATCCTCAACGGCGCGAAGATCGGCAAGAACTGCATCATCGGCGCCAACTCGCTGATCGGCGAAGGCAAGGAGATTCCCGATGGTTCGCTGGTCATGGGCTCGCCGGGCAAGGTGGTACGTGAACTCACCGAACCGCAGAAGAAGATGCTCGAGGCCAGTGCCGCTCACTATGTGCACAACGCCCAGCGCTATGCCCGGGACCTGGCCGAGCAGGAGCCATGAGCCTTCCGGAGAAACCCGTGGCCTCGCCTTGCGTGAGCATCTGCGCCCTGGACGAACGGGATATCTGCACCGGTTGCCAGCGTACGGTGGACGAGATCACCCGTTGGGGACGCATGGACAATGCCGAGCGCCGTGCGGTATTGACCCTGTGCCATGAGCGCGCTAGGGACAGTGGGCTGCTGTGGCTGACGGGCTCGGGGAGTAGCAGCTGATTCGTTTCTGCTGTCTTGTCGGGGAATCGAGGACTTTCCTGGCCCGATTCCCACGGCGCAAGTAATCTGTACGTCTTCCCGACAGGTACTCTTCGCCTCCATGTTCTTCCTGATCGCCTATATCAGCAGTGTCGTGCTGACCAACTACGCCTTCTCCGTCGCTCCGCACCTGGACATCATCTGGTCGGCCTGGGGCGGGTTGCTGTTCGTCCTGCGCGACATGGTGCAGACCCGCTTCGGCCATGGCGCCATCGTCGCCATGCTGGCGGCCCTGGCGTTGTCCTACCTGACCTCCGACCCGGCTATCGCCCTGGCCAGTGCCACTGCCTTCGCGGTCTCGGAGAGCATCGATTGGCTGGTGTTCAGCATCACCAAGCGCCCGCTGCACGATCGGCTGTGGATCAGCTCGGCGCTGAGCATCCCCCTGGATACCTTCATTTTCTTCGGCATGATCGACGCGCTGACTCCAGGGGTGATACTCACTGCCCTGGGTTCGAAGTTCGCCGGGGTCACGGCGGTGTGGCTGGCCATGGCCTGGCGTTTGCGCAAAGCGGCGTGCGCCGGCTGAGCCAAAGGCCACGGTTCATGTAAAATGCCGCGCTTTCCCGGGTCGCCAGCCTGGCGCTCGGCCTTCGATGATCCGCTTCCTTGAGGACCTTCAGATGACTCGTATCGGAACTCCACTGTCGCCAACCGCGACCCGCGTCTTGCTTTGTGGCTGTGGTGAGTTGGGCAAGGAGGTGGTGATCGAGCTGCAACGCCTGGGCGTCGAAGTGATCGCCGTGGACCGCTATGCCAACGCCCCGGCGATGCAGGTGGCCCATCGCAGCCACGTGATCAACATGCTCGACGGCGCAGCGCTGCGCGCGGTGATCGAGGCGGAAAAACCTCACTTCATCGTGCCGGAAATCGAGGCCATCGCCACCGCGACCCTGGTGGAGCTGGAAGCCGAAGGCTTCACCGTGATCCCGACCGCCCGGGCCACCCAGCTGACCATGAACCGCGAAGGCATCCGGCGCCTGGCCGCCGAAGAGCTGGACCTGCCGACCTCGCCATACCACTTCGCCGATACCTTCGAGGACTACAGCAAGGCCGTGCAGGGCCTGGGCTTCCCCTGCGTGGTCAAGCCGGTGATGAGCTCCTCGGGCAAGGGCCAGAGCCTGCTGCGCAGCGCCGACGACGTGCAGAAGGCCTGGGACTACGCTCAGGAAGGCGGCCGGGCAGGCAAGGGCCGGGTGATCATCGAGGGTTTCATCGACTTCGACTACGAAATCACCCTGCTGACCGTGCGCCATGCCGGTGGCACCACCTTCTGCGCACCCGTGGGCCATCGCCAGGAGAAGGGCGATTACCAGGAATCCTGGCAGCCCCAGGCCATGAGCCCGAAGGCCCTGGCCGAGTCCGAGCGGGTCGCCAAGGCGGTGACCGAGGCCCTGGGCGGGCGTGGCTTGTTCGGTGTGGAGCTGTTCATCAAGGGCGACCAGGTGTGGTTCAGCGAAGTCTCGCCACGGCCCCATGACACTGGCCTGGTCACCCTGATCTCCCAGGACCTGTCGCAGTTCGCCCTGCATGCGCGGGCGATCCTCGGCCTGCCGATCCCGCTGGTTCGCCAGTTCGGCCCTTCGGCCTCGGCGGTGATCCTGGTGGAGGGCAAGTCCACCCAGACCGCCTTCGCCAACCTGGGAGCGGCCTTGAGCGAGCCGGATACCGCGCTGCGCCTGTTCGGCAAGCCGGAAGTCAACGGCCAGCGGCGCATGGGCGTGGCCCTGGCCCGTGATGAATCCATCGAAGCCGCCCGCGCCAAGGCGACCCGCGCCTCCCAGGCAGTCGTTGTAGAACTGTAAAAGAACATCGCGGGCAAGCCTCGCTCCTACCAGGTTGCGCCAACCTGCAGGAGCGGGCGGACGGCGATCCGACTTGCCCGCGATGACGCCCCGTCAGCCGACCTGGTTCAGGTCGCTGCTGAGGGTTTCCTTCAGGCACAACACCGCGATCAGGCTCAGGATCGCCGCTCCTGAGACATATCCCCCGACCCAGCTCAAGCCGCCCATCGCCACCAGTTTCTGGGCGAAGAACGGGGCTGCCGAGGCGCCGACGATTCCTCCCAGGTTATAAGCCGCCGAAGCGCCGGTGTAGCGCACATGGGTGGGAAACAGCTCCGGCAATAGGGCGCCCATCGGAGCGAAGGTCACTCCCATCAAGAACAGCTCGATGCACAGGAACAGCGCCACCCCGGCGGTGGAGCCCTGGGTCAGCAACGGTTCCATGGTGAAGCCCGAGAGGATTGCCAGGACGCCGCCGACGATCAGCACCGGCTTGCGTCCGAAGCGGTCGCTGGCCCAGGCCGCCAGGGGCGTGGCGGCAGCCATGAACAGCACGGCGAAGCACAGCAGGCCAAGGAAGGTTTCCCGGCTGTAGCCCAGGGTCGAGACGCCGTAGCTCAGGGAAAATACCGTGGAGATGTAGAACAGCGCGTAGCACACCACCATGGCGGCGGCGCCCAACAGCACCGGCAGCCAGTATTGGCTGAAGAGCTCGATCAGCGGCAGCTTCACCCGTTCGTGGCGGGCCACGGCGTTGGCGAAGATCGGGGTTTCATGCAGCTTGAGGCGCACATACAGCCCGACCATGACCAGCGCCGCGCTGAGCAGGAACGGAATGCGCCAGCCCCAGGCCCGGAACTGCTGGTCGTCCAGGCCCATGGCCAGGCCGAGGAACAGGCCGTTGGCGGCGAGAAAGCCGATGGACGGCCCCAGTTGCGGGAACATGCCGAACCAGGCGCGCTTGCCTGGTGGGGCGTTCTCGGTGGCCAGCAGGGCCGCGCCGCCCCATTCGCCTCCCAGGCCCAGGCCCTGGCCGAAGCGCAGCAGGCACAGCAGGATCGGGGCCCAGGCGCCGATGCTGTCGTAGCCCGGCAACACGCCGATCAGGGTGGTGCAGATGCCCATCAGCAGCAGCGAGGCCACCAGGGTCGACTTGCGCCCGACCCGGTCGCCGAAGTGGCCGAACAGCGCCGAGCCCAGGGGGCGGGCGAGGAACGCGATGCCGAAGGTCAGGAATGCCGAGAGCATCTGGGCGGTGCCGGAGCTCTGGGGGAAGAACACCGGGCCGATCACCAGCGCGGCGGCGGTGGCGTAGACATAGAAATCGTAGAACTCGATGGCGGTGCCGATGAAGCTGGCCGTGGCCACCCGGCTGGCGGAGTTGCCGGGGTGGTCGGTGGCGCCGGTGCTGTAGGTCGTGCTGGTCGTCATGCGGTTATCCCTGACAGTCATTGCTCCAGTGGAGCGAATTGTTATGGTCGAGCACCCAGGGATGTGGGTTTGATGCGGGCGTGGCTCGGGATGGGAGCGACGTCGAACGGACACGGTGGTTGCGTGCAGGATCTCGCAGGGTGCGGGTAGCACGCGAGGCTGCGGGGGCTTGGGTAAGCCAGGGGATTATAGAAAGGCTGCTAACGATCCAACAAGGAATTGTCGCAGTGGTTTGCAGCTTGCCTGCCGGGCCGTGAACGACGGCTTGCGGGCTTGTGGCCGGCGGGTCTCAGCGAGTGGTGCTGGTGTGCCAGATGAGCACTCGGCTGACGCGGTTCTCCTCGGTTTCGAGGATTTCCAGGCGGTAGCGGCCGATCTTCAGGCACACGGCGCTGTCGGGGATGGTTTCCAGGGCTTCGGTGACCAGGCCGTTGAGGGTCTTGGGGCCGTCGCTGGGCAGGTGCCAGCCCAGGCTCTTGTTCAGCTCGCGGATCGAGGCCGCGCCTTCCACCACGTAGCGACCGTCGGCCTGGGGGTGGATGTGCGGGTTGTCGAGGCTGTGTTCGCTTTCGAATTCGCCGACGATTTCTTCCAGGATGTCTTCCAGGGTGACGATGCCCTGCACCTCGCCGTACTCGTCCACCACCATGCCCAGGCGTCGTTGCTGCTTGTGGAAATTGAGCAGCTGCAATTGCAGTGGGGTGCTTTCCGGGACGAAGTAGGGTTCGTGGCAGGCTGCCAGCAGGGCTTCCTTGGTCAAGCTGGCGTCGGGCAGCAAGTGACGGATCTGGCGGGTATTGAGCACCGCCTCGACCTGGTTGATATCGCTATGGAACACCGGCAGGCGGGTACGCCGGTTCAGCCGTAGCTGGGCGATGATCTGCTCGATCGGCTCGTCCAGGTTGATGCCGTCGACTTCGCTGCGGGGCACTAGGATGTCGTTGACGGTGATGTTGTCCAGGGCGTGGATGCCAGGCAGCGCGTGCTGCTCCTGGGGAGCTGGCTCGTCGTCCAGCAGGGCGGGGTCGTCATCGCTGTGCTTGACCGCACTGGCCTTGCTGGCGAAGGGGCGTAGCAGCAGTTGGCCGATGGCGTCGAGCAGCCAGGCCAGGGGGTAGACGAGCTTCATGGGGATGGCCAGCAGGCCGTTGCCGAAGCTCAAGGTGCCCTCCGGGTAGCGCGCGGCCACGGCTCGCGGCAGGTACTCGGCCAACACCAGCAGGCCGCAGGTGCTGGCCAGGCAGGCCAGCCACGGACCGTTCTCTGCCCAGTAAAATAGGGCCAGCACGGTGCTGATGATGACTGCCAGCACCCGGCACAGGGTGTTGCAGAGGATCAGGCTTTCCTTGGGAAAGGCCAGTCGGGCTGCGGCTTTGTCACCTGAGCGCGAGCTGCTGCGCAGGGCCAGCAGGTGCAATTGGGCAGTATCGATGGCGGTGAACAGTCCCGACCAGACGATCAGCAGGGCGATTACCGCGAGCATCGGGCCGGTGGGCAGAGAGTCGGTCATGGCCGGTGGTCAGATGTGCAGGATGTATTCACGGACCAGCTTGCTGCCGAAATACGCCAGCATCAGCAGGCAGAACCCCGCCAGGGTCCAGCGGATCGCCTTGTGCCCACGCCAGCCCAGGCGATTGCGGCCCCACAGCAGCACGCTGAACACCACCCAGGCCAGGCAGGCCAGCAGGGTCTTGTGCACCAGGTGCTGGGCGAACAGGTTCTCGACGAACAGCCAGCCGGAGATCAGCGACAGCGAAAGCAGGGTCCAGCCGGCCCAGAGAAAGCCGAACAGCAGGCTTTCCATGGTCTGCAGGGGTGGGAAGTTCCTGATCAGGCCGGAAGGGTGCTTGTTCTTCAGTTGATGGTCCTGGACCAGCAGTAGCAGGGCCTGGAACACCGCGATGGTGAACATGCCGTAGGCCAGGATCGACAGCAGGATGTGCGCCAGGATCCCTGGTGCTTCGTCGATGACCGGTACGGTGCCGGTCGGGGCGAACTGGGCCAGTAGCGTGGTCAGGGCGCCCATGGGAAACAACAGGACCAGCAGGTTTTCCACAGGGATGCGCCAGCAGGCCAGCAGGGTCAGGCCGATCACCGCCGCGGCGATCAGGCTGGCGGCACTGAAAAAGTCCAGGCCCAGGCCGACCGGGGTCAGCAGGTGGGTCATCAGGCTGGCGCCATGGGCCAGCAGCGCCAGGATGCCGAGCATGACCAGCAGGCGCTTGTTCGCCTTGGCGCCTTTGGCCAGGCTGGAACCTTGATAGAGGGTCGCAGCGGCATAAAGAACGGCGGCGGCGAGGGTGGGTAGCAAGCTGGGTGACAAGGGGAGCATAAATCCTGTTAGGCAAGCCCGAAAGCAGCTGAGTTTGGCATAGAACCCACAGCCCTGAAAGACCAGGCAAGCAGACGGCGAGGTGTGCGCCACGCACAGTCTTCGCTATAATCCGCCGCCTGCCCACGCCGCGGGCTCATCGAGCACTTGTTTGTCATGCTCTGGGCCGCCATTACCCCGGTCTACCCTGGGCCTGAAAGGATCGAGCATGTTTGAAAACCTAACCGAACGTCTCTCGCAGACGCTGCGCCATGTCACCGGCAAGGCCAAGCTGACCGAGGACAACATCAAAGACACCCTGCGCGAAGTGCGCATGGCGTTGCTCGAGGCCGACGTCGCCCTGCCGGTGGTCAAGGATTTCGTCAACTCGGTGAAGGAGCGTGCGGTCGGCACCGAAGTGTCGCGCAGCCTGACTCCGGGCCAGGCCTTCGTGAAGATCGTCCAGGCCGAGTTGGAAAGCCTGATGGGCGCGGCCAACGAAGACCTGAACCTCAGCGCGGTGCCACCGGCGGTGGTGCTGATGGCCGGCCTGCAGGGCGCGGGCAAGACCACCACTGCCGGCAAGCTGGCGCGCTTCCTTAAAGAGCGCAAGAAAAAGAGCGTGATGGTGGTGTCGGCGGACGTCTACCGTCCTGCGGCGATCAAGCAGCTGGAAACTCTGGCCAACGATATCGGCGTGACCTTCTTCCCATCGGACCTGAGCCAGAAGCCGGTGGCCATCGCCGAAGCGGCTATAAAGGAAGCCAAACTCAAGTTCATCGACGTGGTGATCGTCGACACCGCCGGTCGCCTGCACGTCGACAGCGAGATGATGGACGAGATCCAGGCGCTGCACGCGGCGATCAAGCCGGTGGAGACCCTGTTCGTGGTCGATGCCATGACCGGCCAGGACGCGGCCAATACCGCCAAGGCCTTCGGCGATGCGCTGCCGCTGACCGGTGTGGTCCTGACCAAGGTCGACGGTGATGCCCGTGGCGGTGCCGCGCTGTCGGTGCGGGCCATTACCGGCAAGCCGATCAAGTTCATCGGCATGGGCGAGAAGACCGAGGCCCTGGACCCTTTCCATCCCGAGCGTATCGCTTCGCGGATCCTGGGCATGGGCGACGTGCTCAGCCTGATCGAGCAGGCCGAGCAGACCCTCGACAAGGAAAAGGCCGACAAGCTGGCCAAGAAGCTGAAGAAGGGCAAGGGCTTCGACCTCGAAGACTTCCGCGACCAGCTGCAACAGATGAAGAACATGGGCGGCCTGGGCGGCCTGATGGACAAGCTGCCGAACATCGGTGGGGTCAACCTGTCCCAGATGGGCAACGCCCAGAACGCTGCGGAAAAGCAGTTCAAGCAGATGGAAGCCATCATCAACTCCATGACCCCGGCCGAGCGTCGCGATCCCGAGATGATCAGCGGCTCGCGCAAGCGTCGGATCGCCATGGGTTCCGGTACCCAGGTGCAGGACATCGGTCGCTTGATCAAGCAGCACAAGCAGATGCAGAAGATGATGAAGAAGTTTTCCGCCAAGGGCGGGATGGCCAAGATGATGCGCGGCATGGGCGGCATGCTGCCCGGCGGCGGCATGCCGAAGATCTGAGAATCCGCGCCGGCAACCATGCCGGCGCTTTTTCCACGGGGACGTGGAAGTCGGGACGGGTCTCCGATCGGGGCCTGTCCTCCCTGCTGCCGCACAAGGCAGCTCCATGGTGAATCTGGATGACAGCCGACGGGCGTCGGAAAAAGGCATTTGCAAAAGTCCGGATATTCCTTAGAATATGCGGCCTTTCGGGCACCCATGCCCGCTGTGCATTTAGATTTGCAGCACCGACTACAGGAACGATGTTCACATGCTAACAATCCGTCTTGCCCTTGGCGGCTCCAAAAAGCGCCCGTTTTACCACCTGACCGTAACCGACAGCCGTAACCCACGTGACGGTTCGCACAAAGAACAAGTTGGCTTCTTCAACCCGGTTGCCCGTGGTCAAGAAGTTCGCCTGTCCGTGAACCAAGAGCGCGTAGCCTACTGGCTGAGCGTGGGTGCACAGCCATCTGAGCGCGTTGCTCAGCTGCTGAAGGAATCGGCCAAGGCCGCAGCCTGAACCCTATGAACGCGACGCCAGCCCCTGCTGATGATTTGATCGTCGTCGGCAAAATTTATTCTGTTCATGGCGTTCGCGGCGAAGTGAAGGTCTATTCCTTTACTGATCCGATTAAAAACCTGTTGCAGTACAAAGCCTGGACGCTCAAGCGCGAAGGCAGCGTGAAACAGGTAGAGCTGGTCAGTGGACGCGGGAACGACAAGTTCCTGGTCGCCAAGCTCAAGGGTCTTGATGATCGTGAAGAAGCTCGTCTTCTGGCCGGTTACGAGATCTGCGTGCAGCGCAACCTGTTCCCTGAACTGACCGACGGCGAGTACTACTGGTACCAGCTGCAAGGTCTCAAGGTCATCGACACCCTCGGGCAATTGCTCGGGCAGATCGATCACCTGCTCGAGACTGGCTCGAACGATGTAATGGTGGTCAAGCCTTGCGCTGGCAGCCTGGATGATCGCGAACGCTTGTTGCCCTATACCGAGCAATGTGTGTTGGCCATCGACCTGGTCGCGGGCGAGATGAAGGTGGATTGGGACGCGGATTTCTAAGCGTGGCTAACTTGCGCGTAGAAGTGATCACTCTGTTTCCCGAGATGTTTTCCGCCATCAGCGAATACGGCATAACCAGCCGCGCGGTGAAACAAGGGCTGTTGCAGCTCACTTGTTGGAATCCGCGAGACTACACCACGGATCGACATCACACTGTGGACGATCGCCCGTTTGGCGGTGGTCCGGGCATGGTGATGAAGATCAAGCCCCTGGAAGATGCGCTGGTTCAGGCCAGGAATGCAGCCGGGGAGGGTGCGAAGGTGATCTACCTGTCGCCCCAGGGCCGTCAACTGAAACAGTCGGCGGTACGCGAGTTGGCCAATGAGGATGCATTGATCCTGATTGCTGGTCGTTATGAAGGCATCGACGAGCGTTTCATCGACGCTCATGTAGATGAAGAGTGGTCGGTTGGCGACTATGTACTGTCCGGTGGCGAGCTGCCGGCGATGGTCCTGATCGATGCGGTTACACGGCTGCTGCCCGGAGCTTTGGGGCATGTGGACTCCGCGGAGGAAGACTCCTTCACGGATGGTCTGCTGGATTGCCCGCACTACACCCGACCTGAGGTGTATGCGGATCAGCGTGTTCCCGACGTGTTGCTAAGTGGCAATCACGCACATATCCGGCGTTGGCGTTTGCAGCAGTCCCTTGGTAGGACCTACGAACGACGCGTCGATCTTCTGGAAAGTCGCTCACTTTCTGGAGAAGAGAAGAAGCTGCTCGAGGAATATCTCCGCGAGCGGGACGATAGTTAACAACGTATCGATGGTAGATCCGACGATTTACCTTAGGAGCACAGCATGACCAACAAAATCATCCTTGCACTCGAAGCAGAGCAGATGAGCAAAGAGATCCCTGCCTTTGCCCCGGGCGACACCGTAGTCGTTCAGGTGAAAGTGAAGGAAGGCGATCGTTCCCGTCTGCAGGCGTTCGAAGGCGTAGTTATCGCCAAGCGCAACCGCGGTGTGAACAGCGCGTTCACCGTACGTAAAATCTCCAACGGCGTTGGCGTAGAGCGTACTTTCCAGACCTACAGCCCGCAGATCGACAGCATGGCTGTCAAGCGTCGCGGTGACGTGCGTAAAGCCAAGCTGTACTACCTGCGCGACCTGTCGGGTAAAGCAGCTCGCATCAAGGAAAAACTGGCCTGAGTCCAGCTTCCGATGCAGAAAAAAGCAGCCTACGGGCTGCTTTTTTGTTGCCCGTCATTTATTCCTCATCAGTGTTTCAGGCAGTAGATCCATGTCCCCTCGCGAGCAAGAAATCCAGCGCCGTACCGAGCTTTCGGTAACCCGCGTGACCAAGGCTGTATTCCCTTCCACCACCAACCACCACAACACCCTGTTCGGCGGCACCGCCCTGGCCTGGATGGATGAAGTCTCGTTCATCGCGGCCACTCGTTTTTGCCGGCTGCCGCTGGTGACGGTGTCCACCGACCGTATCGACTTCAATCATCCGATCGCCGCCGGGTCGATCGTCGAACTGGTCGGACGGGTGGTGAAGGTGGGTAATACCAGCCTCAAGGTCGAAGTGGAGGTATTCGTCGAGAGCATGAGTTGCGACGGTCGCGAAAAGGCCATCCATGGCCTGTTCAGCTTCGTCGCCATCGATGACGACAAGCGCCCGGTTCCGGTATTGCCCGGGTTCGCGGCCTGAGGCTCAGGGCGTCTGTGGCTGGACCAGCGCCAGCAAGGTCCAGCCTGGCGCCGGCTTGAGGCTGCTGTCCGGGGTCAGTACATGGACCCAGCCGCCGGTGTCGCGGGCGAACAGCAACGTCGCACGCTCGCCATGCAGCGCCTGGTAGTCCTCCCAGCCGAACGCCTCGGTCAGGTTGGTGCTGTAGAGTTCCGCGCCCTGGCCCAGCAGGCTGGCGAGCTTGGTATAGGTCAGGGCCTCGCTGCCCAGCAACTGCCCGCGGTGCTCATGGCTGGCGCGATGCTTGTCGGTGCGCCGGCTTTCCTGGCTGTTGGCCAGGGCGTACAAGCGCTGGTGGCCGAAGTCATGGCGAAAACGCATGGCCGCCAGGGTGTTCAGCTCGCCTGAGGGCGACAGCGCCAGCAGGTGCCCCAGGCCCACCAGGTCCAGGTGCGCGTCGGCGTGCTGCGAGGCCGGGTTGCCGAAATAGGTGGGCAGGCCTTCCATGCGTGCCGCGCGGATGTTCTCCCAGCTGGAATCGGTCAGCAGCACGCGGCTGCCAAGCTGCTGCAAGGCTTTGCCAATGATCCGTGCCGGGCTGTTGGCGCCGACGATCAGGAAGCCGCTGGGTGCCGGTTCGGCCACTTTCAGCAGACGGGCCAAGGGCCGGGCGGTGGCGCTTTGCAGGACCACGGTGCCGATGATCACGGCAAAGGTCAGGGGCACCAGCAGCAGGGCGCCTTCATGGCCAGCCTGGTCCAGGCGGATGGCGAAGATCGCCGAGACCGCCGCCGCGACAATCCCCCGCGGAGCGATCCAGGCCAGCAGGGCGCGTTCGCGCCAATTCAGGCTCGAGCCGGCGGTGGACAGCAACACGTTCAGGGGCCGGGCCACCAACTGGATCACCAGCAGCAGGATCAGCACCAGCGGGCCCAGGGCGATCAATGCCTTGAGGTCCAGGCGCGCGGCGAGCAGGATGAACAGCCCGGAAATCAGCAGCACGCTGAGGTTTTCCTTGAAGTGCAGGATATGGCGCACATCCACGCCCTTCATGTTGGCCAGCCACATGCCCATCAAGGTCACCGCCAGCAGCCCGGACTCGTGCATCACCTGGTTGGAGGCGATGAAGATACCCAGCACTCCGGCCAGGGTCGCCAGGTTATGCAGGTACTCCGGCAGCCATTGGCGGCGCATGATGCTGCCCAGGACCCAGCCGCCGGCGATACCGAACAGGCTGCCGCACAGGATCACGCCGCCGAAGGTCATCAAGCTGTGGCTCAGGCCTGCGCCCTCGGCACTGGCGATGATGAAGCTATAGACCACCACCGCCAGCAGGGCGCCGATGGGGTCGATGACGATGCCTTCCCAGCGCAGGATGTTGGCGATCGAAGCCTTGGGGCGCACGACCCGCAGCATCGGCACGATCACCGTCGGGCCGGTGACCAGGGTCAGGGTGCCGAACAGCAACGCCAGCATCCAGTCGAAGCCCAGCAGCCAGTGGGTGGCCAGGGTGATCACCGCCCAGGTGGACAGGGCGCCGAGGGTTACCAGGCGATGCACCACGCTGCCGATTTCGCGCCACTCCGAAAGATGCAGGGTCAGGCTGCCTTCGAACAGGATCAGCGCCACCGCCAGGGACACCAGGGGCATCAGCAGCGGGCCGAACAGCTCCTGGGGGTCGAGCCAGCCCAGCACCGGTCCGGCGAGAATGCCGCTGAGCAGCAAGAACAGGATGGCCGGCAGCTTCAGGCGCCAGGCCAGCCACTGGCAGCCCAGGGCTGCCGCACCGATGCCACCGAAGGCCAGCAGGATCTGTTGTTCACTCATGGGATTACCCTGTTCCTTGAAATGGCTGGCTATGAAAGACTAGCGACCCTGCGCGCAGTTCACTATTTTTTTCCGCCGCCTCGCCAGCCGCGCCGTTTGAGTCTTTATGCCTGCCATCGACCACCCCCTCATCGACCGTTTCCTCGACGCCTTGTGGCTGGAAAAAGGCCTTTCCGACAACACCCGGGGCGCTTATCGCAGCGACCTGGCGCTGTTCAACGGCTGGTTGCAGGAGCAAGGGGTGGAGCTGTCGAGGGCCGGGCGCGAGTCGATCCTCGATCACTTGGCCTGGCGTGTGGAGCAGGCCTACAAGCCGCGCTCCACTGCGCGTTTTCTTTCCGGGCTGCGGGGGTTCTATCGCTACTTGCTGCGCGAGAAGCTGATCGAGGTGGACCCGACCCTGCAAGTCGACATGCCGCAACTGGGCCGCCCGCTGCCCAAGTCGCTGTCGGAAGCGGATGTCGAGGCGCTGTTGGCAGCGCCGGACCTGGGCGAAGCCATCGGCCAGCGCGACCGCGCCATGCTGGAGGTCCTCTACGCCTGCGGCTTGCGGGTCACCGAGTTGGTGAGCCTGACCCTGGAACAGGTCAACCTGCGCCAGGGCGTGCTGCGGGTGATGGGCAAGGGCAGCAAGGAACGCCTGGTACCCATGGGCGAGGAGGCCATCGCCTGGGTCGAGCGCTACCTGCGCGATGCCCGGGCCGAGCTGCTTGGCGGGCGCCCCAGCGATGTGCTGTTTCCCAGCCTGCGGGGCGAACAGATGACCCGGCAGACCTTCTGGCACCGGATCAAGCATCAGGCCAAGGTCGCCGGGATCGGCAAGGCCTTGTCGCCGCACACCCTGCGCCACGCCTTCGCCACCCACCTGCTCAACCATGGTGCCGACCTGCGGGTGGTGCAGATGCTGCTGGGCCACAGCGACCTTTCTACGACCCAGATCTATACCCATGTGGCCCGCGCGCGCCTGCAGGATCTGCACGCCAAGCATCACCCGCGAGGCTGAGCGACCTGCCGATGGCGCTTTGCGTCGCCCGTAGTCGGTGCAGACAAACAGATGTGTTAGGCTTTGCCGGTTCGCAAAACGGCTGTTGCGAGCCGTCGCCACCGCGACCGCTCCCATTTGCCTATTTGCCCGCCTTCAGGAGTTCCCATGCGCTTGACCCAGATTATTGCCGCCGCTTCCCTGGCGTTGCTCAGCACTTTCGTCATGGCCGATGACAGTGCCGAGAAAGCTATTCGCAAAAGCCTCGAGACCTTGCAGCTCGAGGTTCCGGTAGAGAGCATCAGCGCCAGTCCGCTGGCCGGCCTTTACGAAGTCAAGCTCAAGGGCAGCCGCGTGCTTTACGCCAGCGCCGACGGCCAGTTCGTGGTCCAGGGCTACCTGTTCCAGCTCAAGGACGGCAAGCCGGTCAACCTCACGGAAAAAACCGAGCGCCTGGGGATTTCCAAGTTGATCAACGGTATTCCAGTCGCGGAAACTGTGGTCTACCCGGCGATCGGCGAGACCAAGACCCACATCACCGTGTTCACCGACACCACCTGCCCGTACTGCCACAAGCTGCACGCCGAGATCCCGGCGCTGAACAAGGCTGGTGTCGAAGTGCGCTACGTGGCCTTCCCACGCCAGGGCCTGGGCTCGCCAGGTGATGAGCAACTGCAGGCGGTCTGGTGCTCGGCGGACAAGAAGGCGGCCATGGACCAGATGGTCAACGGCAAGGAAATCAAGGCGGCCAAGTGCGCCAACCCGGTTTCCAAGCAGTTCGCCCTGGGCCAGTCGATCGGCGTCAACGGTACTCCAGCCATCGTCCTGGCCGACGGCCAAGTAATTCCGGGCTATCAGCCTGCACCACAGATCGCCAAACTGGCGCTGGGTGCGAAATAATCCTGCATCGTCACGCTAGCCTTTGACGATCATGACCCGGCGGTTGCAGCCACCGGGTCATCTAATAGAGAGCCGCGCTGTTTGCGGCTGATTTCCACGGCCGGCCTTCGAGTCGGCCGTTTTATGGGGAGTTCAGAGTGAATCCGGTCAAAGTAGGCATCTGTGGGCTGGGTACCGTCGGTGGCGGTACCTTCAACGTACTTCAGCGCAACGCCGAGGAGATTGCCCGTCGTGCCGGGCGTGGAATCGAAGTAGCGCAGATTGCTACCCGTACGCCAAAGCCTCAGTTCCAAACGACCGGTATTGCGATTACCAACGATGTGTTTGCCGTGGCCACCAACCCCGAGATCGATATCGTCATCGAGCTGGTGGGCGGCTACACCGTGGCCCGCGAGCTGGTGCTCAAGGCCATCGAGAATGGCAAGCATGTGGTCACCGCCAACAAGGCGCTGATCGCCGTACACGGCAACGAGATCTTCGCCAAGGCCCAGGAGAAGGGCGTGATCGTCGCCTTCGAAGCGGCGGTGGCTGGCGGCATCCCGGTGATCAAGGCGATCCGCGAAGGCCTGTCGGCCAACCGCATCAACTGGCTGGCCGGGATCATCAACGGCACTGGCAACTTCATCCTTTCGGAGATGCGCGAGAAGGCTCGTACCTTCGAAGATGTGCTGGCCGAGGCCCAGGCCCTGGGTTACGCCGAGGCCGACCCGACCTTCGACGTGGAAGGCATCGACGCCGCGCACAAGCTGACCATCCTGGCGTCCATCGCCTTCGGCATTCCGCTGCAGTTTGACAAGGCCTACACCGAGGGCATCACCAAGCTGACCACCGCCGACGTGAACTACGCTGAGGCCCTGGGCTATCGCATCAAGCACCTGGGCGTGGCCCGGCGCACCGAGGCCGGCATCGAGCTGCGGGTGCATCCGACGCTGATCCCGGCCGATCGCCTGATCGCCAACGTCAACGGCGTGATGAACGCAGTCATGGTCAACGGCGATGCCGCCGGCTCGACCCTGTTCTATGGTGCCGGCGCCGGCATGGAGCCTACCGCTTCCTCGGTGGTGGCCGACCTGGTGGACGTGGTCCGCGCCATGACCAGCGATCCGGAGAACCGCGTGCCGCACCTGGCCTTCCAGCCGGATTCGCTGTCCGACCATCCGATCCTGCCGATCGAAGCCTGCGAGAGCGCCTATTACCTGCGCATCCAGGCCAAGGACCATCCGGGCGTACTGGCCCAGGTGGCGAGCATCCTTTCCGAGCGCGGGATCAACATCGAGTCGATCATGCAGAAGGAAGTCGAGGAACAGGACGGCCTGGTGCCGATGATCCTGCTGACCCACCGGGTCCTGGAGCAGCACATCAACGATGCGATCACCGCGCTGGAGGCCCTGCAGGGCGTCGTCGGCCCTGTGGTGCGTGTCCGCGTCGAACATCTCAATTAATGCAGCGGCAAGCTGCAAGTAGCCAGCGGCAAGTCAGAAGCGGATCTGCTTTGACTTGTCGCTTGTAGCTTGCAGCTTGCAGCTCAAACCGAAGGTTTGCTCTTATGCGCTACATCAGCACCCGCGGCCAGGCACCGGCCCTGAATTTCGAAGATGTACTGCTGGCCGGTCTGGCCAGCGACGGCGGTCTCTACGTGCCGGAGAACCTGCCGCGTTTCACCCAGGAAGAAATCGCCTCCTGGGCTGGCTTGCCGTATCACGAGCTGGCGTTCCGGGTCATGCGCCCATTCGTCAGTGGCAGCATCTCCGATGCGGACTTCAAGAAGATCCTCGAGGAAACCTACGGCGTCTTCGCCCATGGCGCCGTGGCGCCGCTGCGCCAGCTCAATGGCAACGAATGGGTGATGGAGCTGTTCCATGGCCCGACCCTGGCGTTCAAGGACTTCGCCCTGCAACTGCTGGGTCGCCTGCTGGACCACGTCCTGGAGAAGCGCGGCGAGCGCGTGGTGATCATCGGCGCCACTTCCGGCGATACCGGTTCGGCGGCCATCGAAGGTTGCAAGCGTTGCGACAACGTCGACATCTTCATCCTGCACCCGCATAACCGCGTCTCGGAAGTGCAGCGCCGGCAGATGACCACCATCCTGGGCGAGAACATCCACAACATCGCCATCGAAGGCAACTTCGACGACTGCCAGGAAATGGTCAAGGCCAGCTTCGCCGACCAGGGCTTCCTCAAGGGCACGCGCCTGGTAGCGGTCAACTCCATCAACTGGGCGCGGATCATGGCCCAGATCGTCTACTACTTCCATGCGGCCCTGCAGCTGGGCGGCCCGGCGCGCTCCGTGGCGTTCTCGGTGCCTACCGGCAACTTCGGCGACATCTTCGCCGGCTACCTGGCGCGCAACATGGGCCTGCCGATCAGCCAGCTGATCGTCGCCACCAACCGCAACGACATCCTGCACCGCTTCATGAGCGGCAACCAGTACGTCAAGGAAACCCTGCACGCGACCCTGTCGCCGTCGATGGACATCATGGTCTCGTCGAACTTCGAGCGCCTGCTGTTCGACCTGCACGGTCGCAACGGTGCGGCCCTGGCTGGCCTGATGGACAGCTTCAAGCAGGGCGGCGGCTTCAGCGTCGAGCAGGATCGCTGGACCGAAGCGCGCAAGCTGTTCGACTCCCTGGCGGTCACTGATGAGCAGACTTGCCAGACCATCGCCGAAGTCTTCGCCCAGACCGGCGAGGTGCTGGATCCGCACACTGCGATCGGCGTGCGCGCTGCCCGCGAATGCCGACGCAGCCTCGATACGCCGATGGTCACCCTCGGCACCGCGCACCCGGTCAAGTTCCCCGATGCGGTACAGAAGGCTGGCGTTGGCAAGGCCCTGGAGCTGCCGGCGCACCTGACCGACCTGTTCCAGCGCGAAGAGCGCTGCACGGTGCTGGCCAACGACCTCAAGGCAGTGCAGGCTTTTGTCAGCCAGCACGGCAATCGTGGCAAGCCGCTCTAAGTATCCTGGCCTTGCCGATCACGAAGCCCGTCTCCTGACGGGCTTTGTTTTTTCGCGAACCTGTAGCCCGCCAGAGGCAGGGAGGCCCGGTTGATGTCCCTTCGAACTTCTCGCACTTGCCCTGCGCTGTCCTGGCTGCTCGCCGGCCTGCTGGCCTGGGCCATGCTCCATGCCTTGCCGGCCAGTGCCGCGAAGAGCCTGCCGTTCAAGCTGGTGCCGGCCTTCATCGACCTCGAGCCGCTGGAGCTGAAGCCGGCCGAGCGCCAATGGCTGGTGGCGCACCCGACCCTGCGGGTAGGCATCGCCATCGACGACTATCAACCCATCGACATCACCCGCGACCGCAACCGCTACCAGGGCATCAGCGCCGATTACCTGGGGCTGGTGGGCGAGCGACTGGGGGTGAGCATGGAGGTGCTGGGGTTTTCCGAGCGTGAACAGGCGGTAGAGGCCTTGCGCAACGGCACCATCGATATCCTCACCAGCGCCAACGGTTATGAGCGTGGCGTACCGGGGCTGCGCTTCACCAGCGACTACATGCCGGACAAGGCCGTGGTGGTCGTGCGCCGCGACGAGCCGGAACCCGGCGACGACCTGGCCGGCAAGCGCCTGGTGCTGCTCGATGGCTATGCCAATGCCGCGCAGGTCCATGCGGCCTACCCGGACAGCCAGATCATGCTTTCGCCCAACCTCTACAGCGGCCTGGAAGCCCTGAACCAGGGCGATACCGATGCCTTTATCGGCAACGAGATCATCGTTCGCGCCTACAAGGCCCTGCGGCCCTACCTGGCGGTGCAGATTCATGAGCAAAGCCGCTTGCCGCCCACCGGCTTCGCTTTCGCCACACGTGACGACAACCCGCGCCTGGCGCAGTTGCTGGAGCAGGCGCTGCAGAGCATCGACGAATCGCTGCGCCGGGAAATCCAGGCGCGCTGGACCACGGGCCTGGGAACCAACTCCGGCGAGCGCATCGAGCTGAGCGCCGAGGAGCAAGCCTGGATTCTCCAGCATCCCCATGTCCTGGTGGCGTCCCAGTCCTATCCGCCCCATGTGTTCAAGGACAAGGAAGGTCGCTGGGTCGGCCTTAACATCGACCTGCTCAACCGGATTGCACGCATGACCGGGCTGCATTTCGTCCACAAACAAAGCGCATCCACCGCCCAGACCCTGGAGTTGCTGGAAAGCGGGCAGGCGCAGATGAACACCACCCTGACCGACAGCGAGGACCGGCGGCTGTTCCTGAATTTCTCCCATGCCTTCGGTGGCGCCGCCTGGGTGTTCGTCGTCCGTCCCGAGGATCGTCGCCTGGGCAGCCTCAAGCAGATGGCGGGGGAGGTGCTGGCCCTGCCGGCCCGGCATACCCTGGAAAGCTATATCCGGCGCAACTATCCGGATATCCGCCTGCGCAGCGTGGCCAACTACGAGGAGGCCCGGGCCCTGGTCAAGAACGGCGAAGCCCTGGCCACTATCCAGAACGAGATCCAGGTTCAAGCGCTGGACCTGGCCTATGAAGGCTTGCGGGCAGGGCGCAGCGTCGAGGGGACCTGGTCCGCCGACGAATTCGCCGTGCGCAAGGACCAGCCGGAACTGCTGAGCATCCTGAACAAGGCCCTGGAAGCCCTGCCAGTGGCGGAGCTCAGTGCTACGCGCCTGAAGTGGCTGGGCTCGACCCCGGTGCCGATGCCCGTCTGGCAGCGGGTGCCGGACTGGGTCTACTGGGCCGTCTGCACGGCGTTGCTGTTCGGCCTGCTGTCACTGGCCTGGAGCAGCCGGCTCAAGCGCCAGATCCAGCAGCGGCTGGAGGCCGAGCAGCGTTTGAACGACCAGCTGGCCTTCAAGCGCGCGTTGCTCGATGGCATGCCCAACCCGGTTTTCGTCCGCGACCTGCAAGGGCGCCTGATCACTTGCAACAAGAGCTACGAACAGCAACTGGGCACTCGTCTGGAGCGGATCCAGGGGCGCCGGTTGATCGACCTGGACCTGCTGCCGGCGGACACCGCCCGCCAGCTGCACGACGAACTCATGCAACTGCTGGCCTCCGAGCAGTCGGTGTTCGCCGACCGGCAAGTGGAAACCCGCCACGGGCCGATCCACGCCTACCAGTGGACGGTGCCGTTCTACAGCGCCGAAGGGCAGTTGCAGGGGCTTTTGGGCGGCTGGATCGACATCACCGAGCGCAAGCGCCTGGAGAACCAGCTGGTCCAGGCGCGTCACGCCGCCGACCAGGCCAACGCGGCCAAGAGTGCCTTCCTTTCCACCATGAGCCATGAAATCCGCACGCCGATGACCGCGATCATCGGCCTGCTGGAGTTGGAGAAGGAACAGGCCAGGGTGCGCGGCGCGCCGTTTTCCGAAGCCCTGCGAGTGGCGTACCAGTCCGCCCAGGAGCTGATCAGCCTGATGGGCGACAGTCTCGACCTGGCCAAGATCGAGGCCGGCTACATGCAGCTGGCGCCAGAGGCCACGGCCCTCAAGCCGTTCTTCGAGAGCATTCGCCAGCTGTTCGACGCCACTGCGCGCAGCCGCGGTGTGCAGCTGCATCTGGTGTTCGACGAACAGGCCGGGGGCCGTTACCTGTTCGACCCATTGCGCCTGCGCCAGGTCATGCACAACCTGTTGAGCAATGCCCTGAAGTTCACCAGCGAAGGCCAGGTGCGCATCCAGGTCGAGCGCCAGGAGCTGGACTGCACTCTGGCCAACCTGCGTATCAGCGTTGCGGATACCGGGCCGGGGATCGGTCCCGAGCAGCAGCAGAAGCTGTTCACGCCTTTCGTCCAGGCTACCGCCGCGACTTCCCAGGCCCATGGCGGCACGGGCCTGGGGTTGAGTATCTGCCGCCAGTTGGTCGAGCTGATGGGGGGGCGCATCGAGCTGCACAGCGCCCCGGGTGCCGGGACGCTGGTGACCATCGAACTGGCGCTGGAACGACTGGACGAGGACTGGGCAGCCTCGCCCACGGCGGCCGAGCGTCCGCCCAGTCGCAGCATCGAAGTGCTGGTGGTGGATGACTTGAGCGCCAACCGCATGGTCCTCAGCCAGCAGTTGATGTTCCTCGGGCACCGGGTGGTGGCCTGCGACAACGCCCAGGAAGCGCTGGAGCTCTGGCAGGGCGGCGGGTTCGACCTGGTGATGACCGACTGCCAGATGCCGGGCATGAGCGGTTATGCCCTG
This sequence comes from Pseudomonas sp. CMR5c, assembly GCF_003850545.1. Classification (NCBI taxonomy): domain Bacteria; kingdom Pseudomonadati; phylum Pseudomonadota; class Gammaproteobacteria; order Pseudomonadales; family Pseudomonadaceae; genus Pseudomonas; species Pseudomonas sp. CMR5c. The sequence goes on from NZ_CP027705.1 coordinate 1,222,681, forward strand.
GCCGAGGCGATCCGCAGGTTCGAGGTGCAGCAGGGGCGCGGTGCTTGTCCGGTCATCGGCTGCACGGCCAATGCCTTCGAGGATGAGCATGAACGTTGCGAGCGGGCGGGCATGGACCTGCTGCTGGTCAAGCCGGTGACCCTGGATCAGCTGGCGCAGACGCTGGCGCGGTTCCTGCCGCCGCCGTCCTTCGATATCCAGACCCTGCGGACGATGACCCAGGCCGACGAACAGGTACTGCAACGCATGCTGCAGGAGTTGCAGCGCAACCTGGCCCAGGAGCGCCAGGCCCTGGAGGCGGCCATGCAAGACCAGCATCCTGGGCGCCTGGGCGCCACCTTGCACCGGCTCAAGGGCGTCTGTTGCCTGATCGATGCCTTGCCACTGGCCAAGGCCTGCATCGAGGCGGAGGCGCGGATCAAGGCCGGGGAAGGGATCGAGGACCGATGGCCGGCGTTGCTGGAGGCTATCGACAACTTGCGTGGCGATATCGATGCGGCCCTGGACGTTTAGGACTTGTCCTATGTGTGATTAAGGTTTGCCTGGTTACCGTGTCGACCCCTTAGTGGACTGTTCCCGCTTGTGTCGTACCGGAGGTTGCCCCATGCATTCGCTTAAAGTGCTGATTCTCGAAGACAACTCGTTCCAGCTGATGGCCCTGCACCAGATGCTCAACGCCAATGGCGTGTACAACGTGCTGGCCGCCGAGAACCTTGAGTCCGCACGGCGTTCGCTGGCCAGCAAGGGGCCGGTGGATATCGCTATCTGCGACCTCTACCTGGAACAGGCCGATGGCCTGGAGTTGATCCGCGAACTGGCCCGGGAGCGGCAGGCCGAGGCCCTGATCATCCTCAGCGACGCCGAACCGGATGTGCTCGAAGGCGCCGCGGGCATGGCCCGGGAACTGGGGCTGAAAATCCTCGCCTGCCTGCCAAAGCCGGCGTCGGTGGCGGTGATCGGCGAGCTGCTCACTACCTACCAGCAGCTGTCCCGGCAGACGCCAGCGGTCAACCAGGCATTGCTCCGGGATTTGCTGGCACTGGACCTGTTCGCCCCCGAGGATGTCTCCCCAGAGGAAGGCGTGGCGGCGATCCTGGGGCACGGGGTGGCGCACTTCCAGCCGGTCATCCAGCGGTGTGGCGGGTTGCACGGCGTCGAGGCGCTGGCGCGCTGGGAGCATCCGGAACGAGGGCTGTTGATGCCGGCCGAGTTCTTGCCGTTGATCGAGTTCGCCGGCCTGCAGGAGGTGTTCACCTGGCACATGCTGGAGCAGGCGCTGGAGCTGGCGGCGGGGGTGCGGCTGGTGATGGGCCATGCTCTGCCGGTGGCGGTGAACGTGCCGGTGGGCATCCTCGAACGGCCGTTGTTCCCGCGCCAATTGGAGGCCCTGTTGCGGCGCTTCGAGATCCCCGCGCGGCTGTTGACCCTGGAGATCGTCGATACCACGTGCTTGCAAACCGACGCCGCCCATGTGGAAGCCTTGCTGCGCCTGCGGATGATCGGCTGCAAGTTGTCCATCGGTGATTTCGGCGTTGGCGGCACTAGCCTGCAACGCCTGCTGGAGTTGCCATTCACCGAGCTGAAGATCCCTCCGGCATTCGTTGCCGGCATGGCCATGGACGAGCGCAAGCAGGCGCTGGTCGGTGGTGCCGTGGGCATGGCCCGGCGCATCGCCCTGGGCGTGGTGGTGGCGGGGATCGAGACCGAAGCCGAGTACCAGGTGGCCAAGACCATGGGCGCCGCCCATCTGCAAGGGCGCTTCATGGCGCCGCCGATGAGCGCCGCCGACATGCGCCAATGGCTGGCGCAATCCCTGGGGCGCGAGTCCGCGGAATCGGCGGTACGGGCTGCCGGGATGTGTGCCTAGGCCAGGCCGTGTTCCTGGACGTAGATATACAGCGCCGCCTCGCTGGCCAGGCCCAGCTTGCGCATGGCGCTGACCTTCTGTGCGCTGACGGTCTGTTTGCTGCGGTTGAGCTGGGCGGCGATCTCGCCCACCGCATGGCCGGCGGCGAGCAGGCGGATCACCTCCAGCTCCCGGGGCGAGAGCTGGTCCTTGGACGCCAGGCGATCGGGCCCCACCTCGCCGGCCAGGCTCAATGCCCGCTGGATCGCCTGGGCCACGTAGGGCCTGTTCTGGCGAGCGTGCTCGATGGCACTGGGCAGCTCCTGGGCCAGGCTGGCCTTGCTCAGCAGGCCCATGACTCCAAGGTCGAGGATCGAGCGGAACAGCCCGGCGTGATTGAGCATGGTCACCACCACGATGGGCAGCCCGGGATGATGCCGGCGCAGTTGCTCGAGCAGGCGCAGGCCATCGTTCTGCTGCTCCTCGGGCATCATGAAATCGGTCACCAGCACGTCGCAGGGGGTGTCTTGCACCAGCTGGAACAGCGCTGAGGGCGAGCTGGCTTCGCCGACCACCTCCAGGCTGTGGTCCTGCTCCAGCACTGCCCGCAGGCCGATCAGGAAGATCGGATGATCGTCGGCGAGGATGATGCGCAATCTGTTGTTCGGCGTAGCTATCAAGGCGGGACTCCATTGCAGGGACGGTATGGCGGGCGCCTGGTTGGCCGTTTTTTGCTTGTCATATTACCCGTGCATGCTCGATTGACTCAGATCGGTAGCTGTAGGTTTGGCGAACTTTCCTCTCTGAGCAACGGTCACTTGAATGTCAGAAAGCTACCGGCATTTTTGTTTTCGAACCTTAATTCGAGCTATTGAGTGGTGATCTAGATGGAAAGTATCAGTCTTTTGTTGAGCGAGGCACTAAGTCCGTACCAAGTGGCCCTGACCCCTTCGGGAGCCCATGGCGAGTGCCTGGTAAGCGTGAGCGATGCCGCTGGAGCCCTGGTAGTGGAGCGTGAGGTCAACCAGGCCCAGCTCACCGACAAACGCTTGCTCACTGATGTGGTCGACGGTCTGCACCGTGACGTGCTGATCGCCGAGGGGCGCCTGGAGCCCTGTGTATTCGCGGCCTTGCGCCACGCCACCGAGGGCAAGGTCTTCGAACGTCGTACATGAATTGATTTTTACGGAACCTTCCGACAATCCCGTCAGTCAGACCCAATGCCAGCAGGAAACAGGCATTTTGCTCCGATGCTTGCAACCTGCAGGTACGGGTCTTGAAGACCACGTTTAACCCCGAGTCGTCTCCCCACTTCTCGGGGTTTCTTTTTGCCTGGCGTTTGTCAGCGGTCCGGGTGGGCCTGGAAGTAGGCATGGGCATCGGCCCGATATGCATCGCGCATGGCGGGCTCCAGCCAGGCGGCGTACAGCTCCACCAGGCGCTCTTCGCGCAGCTTGAGCAGGGCCTGGTTGATCTGGGCGATGGCTAGCCGGCCCTGGGGCGTGTCGGAGCAGCCGACATGGACATCCTGGTACTTGTCGATGCCCTGGATCGGATAGAACAGCAGTTCTTGCGGGTCGATGCCTTGCTGCACGGCCTGGTAGCGGATCTCCGGCCAGTAGCCCAGCAGCAGTTGCAGGCGTTCCAGGCGCTGCATCTGCAACAGGCTGCCCAGGGCGTCATTGCCGTAGTGGGCGTTGAGAGTGCCGGCTGGCGCTTGTTGCAGCAGGCTGTCGAGCTGCTGGCCGTAGCTGCGTTCGGCCACCATGCCCAGCCGCTGCTTGCCGCTGGCGAGCAGCGCCGGCAGATCGACCTGGCCGTCATGGATGAATGGCGCCAGGTGCTCGCGATCGGCGCGGCGGATCACCAGGCCGTTGCTCATGACCCGCAGGCTGGTGATGGAGTAGGCCACCCATTGCGCCCGCTCCTTGCTCCAGATCAGCGAGGGATCACAGGTGAAGCTGGGTTCGCGGAGCATCTGCATGCCCCGGGCGCGGTTGACCCGCATCAGTTCGTGCTGGTACTGCGGCAGCTCGGCGATCAGTTGCGGCATGAGCAGGTCGACCACCCCGCGTCCTTTCAGCTCGCCCTCGAAAATGCTCAAGGGCGGCAGGTCGCGCAGCAGCCAGGTCAGCAGCTCTGCCGTCTGGCCCGGCAGGCTGGGCAGCCAGAGCAGCAGCGCCACCAGGGGCATCGCCAGCCGCCGGCGGGAACTCGGGCGCTGGCGGGCCAGTTCAGATCGCTCCGCTGCTGCGCAGGTCGCGGATCTGCTCGGCGCTGTAGCCCAGGCCTTGCAGGATTTCGCTTGAGTGTTCGCCCAGTTGCGGTCCGACCCAGTCGGCGCTGCCCGGGGTCTGCGAAAGCTTGGGCACGATGCCGGGCATCTTGAAGGGCTTGCCGTCCGGCAGGCTGGCCTGGAGGAACATTTCCCGGGCCAGGAACTGCGGGTCGTGGAACATATCCTCGGCGCTGAAGATGCGGCTGGCCGGTACTTCGGCCTGGTTCAGCTGCTCCAGCACCTGGTCCAGGGGCAGCGAGGCGACCCAGCGATCGATCACCCCATAGAGTTCGTCGCGCCGGGTATCGCGGCCGTCGTTGCTGGCCAGGGCCGGATCGTCCGCCAGGTCCTGGCGGCCTATGAGCAGCATGAAGCGCTTGAAGATCGCATCGCCATTGGCGCCGATCTGCACATGCCGGCCGTCGGCGCTGGTATGGATGGAGGAGGGGGTGATGCCGGGCATGATATTGCCGGTACGCTCGCGGATGAAGCCGAACACGTCGAACTCGGGGACCATGCTCTCCATCATGGCGAAGATCGCCTCGTACAGCGCCACGTCCACCACCTGCCCCTGGCCGCCGTTGACTTCCCGGTGGCGCAGGGCCATCAGTGCGCCGATCACGCCCCACAGGGCGGCGATGGAATCACCGATGGAGATCCCGGTGCGCACCGGTGGCCGGTCCTCGAAGCCGGTGATGTAGCGCAGGCCGCCCATGGATTCGCCCACGGCGCCGAAACCCGGCTGGTCCTTCATCGGCCCGGTCTGGCCGAAGCCCGACAGGCGCACCATCACCAGCTTGGGGTTCAGCGCGTGCAGCACGTCCCAGCCCAGGCCGAGCTTCTCCAGCACTCCGGGGCGGAAGTTCTCGATCAGGATGTCCGCCTCGCCCAGCAGTTGCTTGAGCACTGCCAGGCCCTCGGGGTGCTTGAGGTTGAGGGTCAGGGATTTCTTGTTGCGGGCCTGCACGAACCACCACAGGGAGGTGCCCTCATACAGCTTGCGCCACTTGCGCAGCGGATCGCCGCCGTCGGGGGATTCCACCTTGACCACCTCGGCACCGAACTCGGCGCAGATGCGTGAGGCGAAGGGGCCGGCGATCAGGGTGCCGAGTTCGATCACTTTCAATCCGGCGAGGGGCTTGCTGAGACTGTTCATGAGGCATCCGCAGGGCAGGAAAATCCGCCTAGCCTAGACCATTGGTCGGCATTAAGGCAGCGCCAGGAGGTTCTGCTGGGCATTTTCCCGGCATGGGCCTTGCGCGGTTGCGCTTCTCAGCGGGCCGGCGCGCAGTGTCTAATGGCGTCCTTTTCGCAGAACAAGGTTCGGTAGGGCGGCGTTGATCGTGGCTGCAGATGTCGCAACATTTTGAATAATCTTGTTACAAATACCGATCTTAAAAATTACATGTGATGAATTGCGATCATTACATGTGATGTTTTAGTCTGTGCGCCATGGAAAACAAATCCTCAGCCCATTACCAACGTTTATTCCGCCAGCGCCTGCGTGACCAGGGCCTGGTGAAAAAGGAAGTCTGGATACTGCCGGAGAACGCCAAGGCGTTGCTGGCGGTTGAACGCCAACTGCGCCAGCCCTGCGAGGGGCTGGTTTCTGTGGAAAAGGATGGAGAAATGAGCATGCCGCAGATCTGGAATGCCCGATCGCTGTGCCAGGCCCTGGCGGCCACCGAGTTGTTCACTGGCGGTGAAGCCAACGTCGAGCTGCTCGAAGGCGCCGAGCCGAGCTTGCACGTGACCATGCGCGAATACGGCGACTTGCCGTTGTTCGTCGCCGTGTCCGGCGAGCAGATCCTGGTGGAAGCACTGCTCTGGCCGCAGAGCGAAGTCACCGACGTAGCCGCATTCAACGAGGAAGTGCTGCTCAGCCGCCAGCTCTTCCCGCTGTCGAGCATCGGCCTGGAGACAGGCCCTGGAGGCGAGCGTTTCTACATGATGTTCGGCGCCCTGAGCGCCACCTCGATCCTCTCCAATGTGCTCTACGAGATCGAAACCCTGGCCGGCAACGTGATCAGGGCCACCGAAGCCTATGAAGGCTACCTGAAGGCTCAGGCCTGACCTGGAGGAATGCACATGAACGTATGGAGCAAGCTGCTCACTGCCCTGCGCGGTGGCGCCAACGAGGCGGGCGAAGCCCTGGTGGACAGCCAGGCACTGCGGATTCTCGATCAGGAAATCCGCGACGCCGACCAGGAACTGCGCAAGTCCAAGGAGGCCCTGGCCGAGATCATGGCTCGGCAGAAGCTCGCCGCCGAGCGCGCCGATGCCACCGCGGCCAAGGTCGCCGAATACGAGAGCTATGCGCTCAAGGCCCTGGAAGCAGGCAATGAAAGCCTGGCCCAGGAAGTGGCGCAGAAGATCGCCAACCTGGAAAACGACCTGGTGGTGGAGCGCGAGCAGGCCGACGGGTTCGCCGCCAGCGTCGCCCAGTTGCGCAAGGCCGTGACCCAGGCTGAAGGCAACATTAAGCATTTGAAACAACAGGTCGATACCGTAAAGGCCACCGAAAGCGTGCAGAAGGCCCAGCAGGCCGTGGCCCAGCGTTATGGCGGCTCGCAGAGCAAGCTGCACACCGCCGTGGAGTCGCTGGAGCGAATCAAGCAGAAGCAGGCCGAGCGCGCGGCGAAAATGGAAGCCGCGGCCGAACTGGCCAGCTCCGGCAATCCGGACGATGCCCTGGATGCCAAGCTGCGCGAGGCCGGGATCGTCGCCGGCAGCACCAGTGCCGACAACGTGCTGGCGCGTTTGAAGGACCGTAGCAAGTCCTGATTCATCGTTGTGTGTCAGGGGCGGGGCCGATGGGCCTTGCCCGGCTTTTTCAGGGATAGGAAAGCAATGGAAATCTTCCTGCGGACAGTCTTGTCGTTCCCCACTGTGCTGTTCAGCTTCATGCTCTGCCTGGCAGTAATCTACTGGGCCGTGGTCGCCATGGGTTTGCTCGAGGTGGACCTCCTGGATTTCGAGGCCGACTCGCTGCTCGACGGCGCCCACAGCGCCGAAGGCCTGGCCGGGCTGCTGATCAAGTTCAAGCTCAATGGCGTACCGGTCACCCTGGTGCTGACCTTGCTGATGTTCTTCAGCTGGTTCCTGACGTATTTCACCGAACTCTACATTTTCAGCCAGCTGCCCCTGGGTTGGCTGCGCTATCCCCTGGGCCTGCTGCTGGCGGTGCTCGCACTGTTCCTGGCGGCGCCCCTCAGTGCGGCGATCTGCGCTCCGTTGCGCCCGCTGTTTCACAAGATGGAAGCCACCAGCAGCAAGTCGGTGCTGGGGCAGACTGCCGTAGTGCGCAGTGGCCGGGTCACCCTGGAGCATGGCGAAGCCGTGCTCGAGGATGGTGGCGCGGGGCTGATCCTGCGGGTGCGTGCCGATGAGGCGCGGGCATTCAAACGCGGCGACCGAGTCGTGTTGCTGGAGTATCTGGAGGCGCAACACGCCTATCGGGTCATTACCGAGGACGAGTTTCGCGGCCTCTGAGCCCGGACTCCCTCAGAATCAAAGGAGATTGATTGCATGAACTTACCGTCGCTGCTGCCCATCCTGCTCGGGCTCGGCCTTGTCGTCCTGGTGGTCTTTGGCCTGCTGGCCCTGTTCAAGGCCTTCTACATCAAGGTCCCCCAGGGCACTGCCCTGATCGTCAACGACATGTCTTCCACGCCCAAGGTGCATTTCACCGGTGCCCTGGTGTACCCGGTGATCCACCTCAAGGAATTCATGCGTATCTCGCTGATCACCCTGGAGGTCGATCGTCGGGCCAAGGACGGGCTGATCTGCCGCGACAACATGCGTGCCGACATCACCGTGGCCTTCTACCTGCGGGTCAACGAAACCCAGGAAGACGTGCTCAAGGTGGCCAAGGCCATCGGCGTCGACCGTGCCTCCGATCGTGCGGCGGTCAATGAGCTGTTCAACGCCAAGTTCTCCGAAGCCCTGAAGACCGTGGGCAAGCAGTTCGACTTCGTCCAGCTGTTCGAGAACCGCCAGGACTTCCGCGATCGGATCATCGAGATCATCGGCAACGACCTCAACGGTTATGTGCTTGAAGACGTGGCCATCGACTACCTGGAGCAAACCGCCAAGCATTCCCTGGACCCGAGCAACATCCTCGACGCCGAGGGTATCCGCAAGATCACCGAGCTGACCGCGACCCAGAACGTCATCACCAACGAGCTGGAGCGCAACCAGGAGCTGGCGATCCAGAAGAAGAACGTCGAGACCCGCGAGGCATCCCTGGCCCTGGAGCGCCAGCAGGCCGATGCCGAGGCCCGGCAGAAGCGCGAGATCGAGACCATTCGTGCCCGCGAGGAAGCCGAGACCGCCAAGGTCAAGGAAGAAGAGCGACTGAAGGCCGAGCAGGCGCGGATCCAGTCCCAGCAGGAAATCGACGTGCGCACCGAGAATCACCAGCGCGAAGTCGAAGTGGCCCAGCAGAACCGCCAGCGTGCCGTGGTCATCGAGGTGGAGAAAGTCACCCGCGCCAAGGACCTGGAAGTGGTGGCCCGCGAGCGCGAAGTGGAGTTGCAGCGCATCGAGAAGGAAAAGGCCCTGGAAGAACAGCGCAAGAACATCGCCACGGTGATCCGCGAGCGTGTGGCGGTCGAGAAGACCGTGGCCCAGGAAGAAGAGCGCATCAAGGAAGTGCGTGAAGTGTCCGAGGCCGAGCGCGCCAAGCAGGTGGTGGTGATCCAGGCCCAGGCCGAAGCCGAGCAGGACCTGGTGCGCCAGGTCAAGCAGGCCGAAGCCGACGAAACCCGCTCCAAGCACAAGGCGGTGGAAATCAACAACCTGGCCCAGGCCGAGCTGGAAGCCGCGGCCAAGCAGGCCGAGGCCAAGAAACGCCTGGCCGAGGGCCTGGAAGCCGAGCGTGCAGCGCCTGGCCTGGCCGATGCGCGGGTGCTGGAAGTCTCTGCTGCAGCCCAGGAGAAAGAAGGCCTGGCCCTGGCCCGGGTACGTGCCGAGCAGTTGATCGCCGAGGCCCGTGGCGACCAGGAAAAAGGCCTGGCCGACGCTCGGGTGCTGGAAGCCCAGGCTGCCGCCAAGGAAAAAGACGGCCTGGCCGACGCCAAGGTCCTGGAAGAGAAACTCGGTGCCCAGGCACGCGGCGAGGAACAGCTGGGCGCGGCCAAGGCCAAGGCCACCAAGGACCTGGGTTCGGCCGAAGCCGAAGTGCTGCTGCAGCGCCTGAACGCCGAGGCCGAAGGCCTGGGCAAGAAGTTCGGTGCCCTGGATGCCCTCAGCGACAGCGCTCGCCAGCACGAAGAGTTCCGCATGCAACTGGAGAAGAACTTCGAGGAAGCGATGGCCGCCATCGCCGCCAACAAGGACATCGCCAAGGAGCAGGCCGAAGTGCTGTCCGCGGCGCTCAGCAAGGCCAAGATCGAGATCGTCGGAGGCGAGGGCGACTTCTTCAACTCCTTCGCCAAGTCGCTGTCGGTGGGCAAGGCCATCGAGGGCGTGGTGGGCAAGAGCCCGGTGGTCCAGGACGTCCTGGCACGCCTGCTCAACGGCAAGACCGCACCGGCCGTAGCCGCCGAGCTGGCTGCCGCCGCCGCGCGCAAGGTCGAGGCACCCTCTGCCGAAGCCTGAAATACCTGAACTCACCTGCTGATGCACCGGTAGCCGCTGTCTTGGGCAGCGGCTACCGGGTGGGCTCCAGGGGTTGAGTCCGGGTACCGGGAGCCAGGTTCCAGGCTCCCGCTTTTTTTGCACACCGCCGTAGATCCAGGAAGGCCACGATGTCGGACGCTCAAGTCGCAACTCCCCCGCAGGACGTATTGGACAAGGCTGTCGCCGAAGGCGGCGCCTATGAGGTGCTGCAAAAGCGCCTGCAGGACCAGGGCCAACGCCTGCGCGCCACCACGGACAGTCTCAACCAGAAGCGTCTGGACGAGTTCGGCAACAGCCGCATGGAAGTGGTCGGGCGGGTGCGCATCCGCACCGAGAACAACTGCATCGCCCGGGACATCGTCCAGGTCGGCGACTGCCTGTTGTTCGGCTACAACGTGTTCATGGGCCTGAAGAAGGAAACCAGCGTCGCCGACGTGTTTTCCCTGTACCGGCTGGTGGAGGAGGGCGAGGGCTACGAAGCCGAGTCCGTGCCCCTGGACGGCAGTTTCCTGGGAGCCCAGGGCTTCCTCAACGATTTCAACGAGCTGTACACCTATTACAAGAACACCCGCCTGCTGCAGTTGGCGATTCGCGATGGCAAGCTCCTGGCCAGTTTCCAGATCGGCGAGCGAGTCACCGATGTGCGGGTGTTCCGCTGGTCGATCTCGGCGGACGGCCGGGACGTGCGCTACATCGACAACCGTGGTGAACGGGATATCGCCTTGCCGGCGCCCTTCGATTTCGAATGGAAGAAGGCCACCCGCGAGATGGTGGTCGAGGGCCGTTTCCCGCACCTGAATATCCTCGACACGGTGTTCGTCGAAACCATCGGCGGCGACCTGACCATCAAGGTCGAGAACAATACCGAGTCGGGCCTGGGCATCTACCGCGAAGAGGTGCTGGACAAGACCCAGTCCCTGGACGACTCGCAGATCGAGTTCGCCCGCCTGGGCAGCCTGATCCTGCTCAAGGTCCTGCCGTATCGCGAGGAGCAGTGGCGCTACCTGGTGTTCAACAGCCTGACCCGCCAGGTGGAGCGCATCGACGCCATGGGCCTGGCCTGCGTCCAGCTACCGGAGGACCACGGGATCATCTTCCCCGGTGGCTACTACCTGCAAAGCGGCGAGTACAAGACCTTCGAGCAGTCCATGGAAGGCATGCGCTTCAAGCGCTCGGTCCGTTCGCCCAACGGTGAAGATGTGCAGTACATCTTCTACCACCCGGAGCAGGGGCGCTCGGTACTGCTGACCTACAACATGATCAACCGCCAGCTGCAGAACCCGCTGTTCGGCCATGGTTATGCGCGTCTGGAAGACGGGCGTATGGTGATCTTCGCCGCCGAGGGCGACGAGCCGACCCGGGTCCACCCGATGCAGGTCTGGCAGACCCCGTTCTTCACCGAGGAATACGCCGCGCGGCAACCGGCCCGCAGCGGCTTCCTGGGGCGCATCGGCAATGCCGAGCTGGTGCGCAGCGTTTCCGATCTCTATGACCTGTGCCGCGAGATCGACACCCCGGCGGTCTCGGTCCAGCGCTACTCGCTGCTGTGCCAGAACACCCGGCGCCTGTTCGATGTGTACCACTGGCTGGGCAGCGCCGAGCTCGATGGCCTGGCGCCGTTGCTGCGCGAAGTGGCCGCCACCTCGGAGCTGGTGCTGGATGAATACGAGAAGGTCGAGAGCATCCGGCTCCAGTCGGAGCAGGCCATGGTGGCCGCCGAGGCCAAGCAGAAAGCCCTGCTCGATGGCTTGCTGGTGGACAGTTGGGACCAGGTGCAGAGCTTCGTCGATGCCCTGAACGGCATCACCGCCCAGCGCGGCCTGCTGCTGACCATCCGCGACTATCGCTACATCGACGTGGTCCGCATCGACGCCATGGAGGCCGAGCTGCTCAAGGCCCAGGAGCGTACCGCCGCTGGCACCGCGACCTTCCTGGCCAGCGAGCAGGCCCTGCTGCCCTTGGTCAGCCAGCTGGAAAACCTCGATGCCCAGGCCCAGAAGGCCGAGACCGTGGCCCAGCTCGGCGAGCCCCTGGGTGCCCTGCAAGCCATGGCCGGCGACCTGGACATGCTCTCCAGCCTGATGGCTTCGCTGCAGATCGACGATGCCACCCAGCGCACCCGGATCATCGAATCCATCTCGCAGATCTACGCCCGGCTGAACCAGGCCAAGGCCCGCGCCGAACAGCGGCGCAAGGGCCTGGGCTCGACCGAGACCGTGGCGCAGTTCGGCGCCCAGTTCAAACTCTTCAGCCAGGGCATCACCAATGCCCTGGCCCAGGCCCAGGACCCCGAGCGTTGCGACGAGCAACTGTCACGGTTGCTGGTGCAACTGGAGGAGCTGGAAAGCCGCTTCGGCGACCATGAGCAGTTCCTCGGCGACATCCTCGGCAAGCGCGAGGAGTTGCTGGAGACCTTCGAGGCCCATAAGCAGTCGCTGCTCGATGAGCGCCAGCGCAAGGCCCAGGGCCTGCTGGACGCGGCGCGGCGGATTCTCGACAGCCTGGGGCGGCGCACTGCCCGCTTCACCCAGGCCGAGGAGCTCAATGCGTTCTTCGCCGCCGACCCGCTGATCCTCAAGCTGCGGGAGTTGGCCGAGCGCCTGCGCGAGCTCAAGGACAGCGTCAAGGCCGATGACGTCGAGGCGCGCCTCAAGGGCGCCCGGGACCAGGCCGTGCGCGCCCTGCGGGACAAGACCGAGTTGTTCGAGGAAGGCGGCAATGTCATCAAGCTGGGGCCGCGCCATCGTTTCAGCGTCAACACCCAGGAGCTGGACCTGACGCTGATGCCTCGGGGCGACGAGCTCTACCTGCACCTGACCGGCACCGATTTCCTCGAGCCCCTGCAAGACCCCGAGCTGGAAGCCCTGCGCGACTTCTGGCAGGTGGCCCTGGAGTCGGAATCGCCACAGCTGTATCGCGCCGAGTACCTGGCCGGACAGGTGCTGGACGCAGCGGACCGTGGCCAGGAAGGCCTGAGCCTGGAAAACCTCAAGCCACTGCTGGCCCACCCTGAGGAACTGGCCCGGGTGATCCGCGACTTCGCGGCGCCACGCTACAAGGAAGGCTACGAGAAGGGCATCCACGACCACGACGCGGCGGCGATCCTCCTGCAATTGCTGCCCCTGCGCGACAGTGCCGGACTGTTGGCCTATGGCCCGGCGGCCCGGGCCTTTGCCGCACTCTACTGGGACCGCCAGCAGGCCGAGCCGCAACCCCGGCAATGGGTGGAGCGTGCCCGTACCAGCCGGCACATCCAGCAGCTGTTCGGTCGGCGCGAGGGGTTGCTGCAATTGCAGGCGGAAATCCTCGTGGCCCTCGAAGGCTGGCACCGGATGCAGGGCTTCGCCGTGGCCACCGAGCTGTTGCCCGAGGCCGCCGAATACCTGGTACAGGAGCTGGCTGCGGACCGTGTGGAGTTCACCTTCAGCAAGTACGCCCGGCAATTGCAGGAGGCCCTGGCCCTGCGCCTGCAAGGCGCGCGGATGTGGGACGACTACCAGCAGGCCCTGGCGCGCCTGGCCGAGCGCCCCGCAGCGCAGTGGGCGTTGACCGGCAACTGGCTGGCGGCCTTGTGCGCCGAGGGCGAGTTCGCCCCGCTGGCCGGCTACGTGCCCGAGGCCGTGGCGCTGTCGCTGCTGGGCGAAGGCTGCGCCCGACGGCTCACCGAGGTCGACCTGCGTTTCACCGTGGACAACCTGATGGGCGAGCACCCACGCATCGAGGAGCGCAGCCTGGCGCTGACGGTGGACGGTTTCTTCGCCCGCCTGCGCGCTCATCGCGAAACCTTCCTGCCAGGCCTGCAGCGTTACCAGAACCTGCGCCAGGGCATCGTCGTTCGTGAGCGTTCGGCCCTGCGCTTGAGCGAGTTCAAGCCACGGCCACTGAGCTCGTTCGTGCGCAACAAGCTGATCAACGACGTCTACCTGGGCTTCATCGGTGACAACCTGGCCAAGCAGATGGGCACCGTGGGCGAGAACAAGCGCACCGACCTGATGGGCCTGTTGATGCTGATTTCGCCTCCGGGCTACGGCAAGACCACCCTGATGGAGTACGTGGCCCACCGCCTGGGGCTGATCTTCATGAAGATCAACGGCCCGGCCCTGGGCCACCAGGTGCGCTCCCTGGACCCGGCCCAGGCGCCGGACGCCACTTCGCGCCAGGAGCTGGAGAAGCTCAACCTGGCCCTGGAGATGGGCAACAACGTGATGCTCTATGTCGACGACATCCAGCACACCCATCCTGAGTTCCTGCAGAAATTCATCTCGCTGTGCGACGGCACCCGGCGCATCGAAGGCGTATGGAAGGGCGGGACCAAGACCTACGACATGCGCGGCAAGAAGTTCTGCGTGGTGATGTCGGGTAACCCGTATACCGAGTCCGGCGAGGTGTTCAAGATCCCCGACATGCTGGCCAACCGGGCCGACATCTATAACCTCGGCGACACCCTGGGCGGCATGCAGGAGGCCTTCTCCCTGAGCTACATCGAGAACGGCCTGACCTCCAACCCGGTGCTGGCGCCGCTGGCCACCCGCGACATGGCCGACGTCTACCGTTTCGTCGCCAAGGCCGAGGGCAAGGCCTTCTCCAGCAACGAGCTGAGCCACAGCTACAGCGGTGCCGAGATCAACGAGATCACCACCACCCTGCAACGCCTGATGCAGGTGCGCGACGTGGTGCTGCGGGTCAACCAGCAGTACATCGCCAGCGCCGCCCAGGCCGACCAGTACCGCACCGAGCCGCCGTTCAAGCTGCAAGGCAGCTACCGCAACATGAACAAGATGGCGGAGAAGATCTCGGCGGTGATGAACGATGCCGAACTCCTGCAACTGATCGCCGACCACTACCAGGGCGAATCCCAGCTGCTGACCACCGGCGCCGAGGAGAACCTGCTCAAGCTCGCCGAGCTGCGCGGCAACCAGACCCCCGAGCAGGGCGAGCGCTGGACGCAGATCAAGCGCGACTTCGTGCGCAACCGCTCCATGGGCGGCAGCGACAGCGATGTCGGCACCCGCGTGGTGGCCCAGCTCAACGACCTGGTGGATGGGGTTCGTGGCCTGGCTCGGCCCACGGAGCAGCACAGGGTGCGCGAGGTGCTGGAGAGCCTCTCCGAGCAGTTGCAGAGCAGCTTCCTGCCGCTGGTCCAGGTGATGCACAAGAAGATCGATGTCGACCTGCATAGCCATCAGCGTATCGGCGATATCGCCCAGCGCCTCGATGAGCTGAGCCGCATGCTCAGCAATGGTGAAGTACCGACGCTCAAGGACCCTCAACCCTAGCCTGCCCAGCCACCGGCTCGCTGGTGGCGGCCCAAGGAAAACGACATGGATTTCGCCCATCTGGACCGGCAACTGCGCGACAGCCTGCTGGACTTGAAACTGAGCAACGAGGAGCGCGACGAGCTGCGCCAGCTGGGCAGCGAGCTCAGCGCCGACCAGGTGCGCTACTTGCGCAATCGTGCCTTCGACCTGGTGCGCGAGCTGAGCCTGGCGGACAGCGCCAACGTGCTGCCGGCCCTGAAATGGCTGGAGCAGGTGGTCAAGACCCTGGATATCAGCGTCGCGCCGGTACGTGACATGGCCAGCGCCCACTTCAGCCCCGGCGAGGATTGCCGGCGCAAGATCCGCGAGCTGTGCCGCCAGGCCCGCAGCTCGGTGGATATCTGCGTGTTCACCATTTCCGATGACCAACTGAGCGACGAGATTCGCGCCTGCCACCAGCGCGGCGTGGCGGTGCGGGTGATCAGCGACAGTGAAAAGCAGTTCGATGTCGGCAGCGATATCGCCGCGCTACGGGAGGCCGGAGTGCCGGTGCGGATCGACGACACGCCGTTCCACATGCATCACAAGTTCGCCCTGTTCGATGGTCGCACCTTGCTCAATGGCAGTTTCAACTGGACCCGCAGCGCCACCACCGGCAATGAGGAAAACCTGCTGGTGATCGACCACCCGCAACTGGTGGCCAGCTACCTCAAGGAGTTCAACGAGCTCTGGGAGCGCTACGCGCCTCGTTGAAGGCGCGCAGCGGGAGCTTGTCGGTCAGCTCGTCTGGGAGGGGCGCCAGGCCAACCCGCTGGAAAACCGCTCCATCAACTGTTGCTGGAGTTCGCTGGCCCGCTCCGGGGAGCGCTGGTGCAGCTCCTCAAGGGCTTGATACAAGCGTGACAGGGGCTTCTTGTCGCTGAGCAGGGTGCTCAGGTTCAGGGCCTCGATGGCTTCGGCAAAGCGCTGGTGCTCGATGTGGTTGAGCAGCAGGTCTTCTTCCAGGGTCCGGCTACCGGCCTCCAGGGCGTTCAGGCGGTCTTGCAGGGCTTGGGCCTGCTGCACCTCGTCGATATCCAGGTAGGCGCTGGCGATATCCTCCAGGTAGAAGGTCTTATCCATCTCGTCCAGCTCCGGCAGGCTGTCGCTGTCCAGCAGCTCCAGGGCCTGTTCCAGCAAGATCCTGGCCTGTGGGGTCTGGCCCAGGGCGTGCAGCAGGCTGGTCTGTTCGCGAAGGCAGAGCAGTTGCTGCTCGCCTTCTTGCTGCTGGCGCAGCTTGTGCATTTCCTCCAGGCCGCTACGCACCAACCAGCTGTCCCGGCGATGGGCCGGCAGGCGGCTTTGGATCTGCAACTGCGTCTGCAGGGCCTGCATGCGCATGCCGCTCCAGAAGTCGTGGTCGTCCCGGTAGCCATCGATCTGTTGCAGGGCCTTGGCCAGCAAGGATTCGCTCCATTGCGGTTGTGCAGCATGGTGCTGCTCGCAGAGAGTGAGCATCAGTCCCGGATGCTGGCTCGGCTCTGTCTCCAGGGTCTGGAGCATGGTTTCGGCTTCGGCCATCCGGCCTTGGGCGGCCAGATGGTTCAACAGGGTCAGCAGCAGGCCATGACGATGCAGGTCCGGGACGCTATCCAGCAGGCGCACGGCATCGTCGATCGACGGCCGGGCCAGGGCCAGGTCCATCAGTTCGCTGTACGTGGTGTAGTAGAGGTCGTCGCCCAGTGCCGCCAACAGGCCGAGGGCCGAGTCCAGTTGGCCGGCACCGATCAGCGCGGCGATTGCCTGGGCCTGCTCTTCTGCGGGCAATGCTGCGGCCCGGGTGAGGATCGAGTCGAACCGGCCTTGGGCCGCACACGCATCGAACAGGCTGCGCAGTACGCTCTGGCGATAACTTTCATCGGACTCCGTGAACGCCGTCCAGGCCTGTTCGAGGCTGGCCAGTGCGGCATCCTGCTGGCCGGCCTGATGCAGCAAGCGAGCGAGCACCAGCAGGTTGCCGACGCTCTGGCGTTCGTGAGCGGCAGGCTGTCGTGGATCGCTCAGTTCCTGGAGCAGTACCAGGGCCTGGTCTTGTTCGCCACGGGCCTGGAGTATCTGGGCTTGCAGCAGCGGCCAGCTGGGCAGGGACTCCTCCCAGGCATCCAACAGTTCCAGGCACGCCTGGGTCTGGCCAGTGTCGAGCAGTGTTTCGACCAGGGTATTGAGGGCGTATTCCTGGGCGTGAGGCGGCAGTTGCTCGTATACCTTCCGGGCCTGGGCTTTTTCTCCTGCCAGATAGAGTTCGCTGGTCACCAGTTGCAAGGCCAGTAGCTGGGCCTCGCCAGGCAGGCGTTCTGCCAGTTTCAGCGCCAGCAGCGGTTCGGCCTTGCTCAGCAGCAGGGTCTGGCTGATCTGGGCGCTGATCTCGCCAGTTTCTGGCAGGCCTTGGTTGTATTTCGCGAGTTTCTGGCGGGTGTACAAGATCAGTGCGATGAACATCAGCACGATGACAAGCAGGGTGACAAAGAGGGTCATGGACTTCCTTTTCTACTGGGCTACGGCTCTGGCGCGGAGCGCGCCTGCCGACTCGCGGGGGGTTATAAAGCCGTGGGGCGGGCCTGGCAACCGACTTTACCCAGGCCGCGCATCTGGGTGAGCGGCGCCCTGGAGCCGGGCAACGGGCCAGCGGTCGGGCAGGGCGGCGGGTTTCGGGTTAGACTTGCCGCCTTTTCGCATACTCAAGAAGCCCGCACATGGCCCAGCCGTCCACCACCTACAAATTCGAACTGAACCTGACCGACCTCGACCGCGGGGTCTACGAAAGCGTCAAGCAGACCATCGCCCGCCACCCTTCGGAAACCGAAGAGCGCATGACCGTGCGCCTGTTGGCCTATGCCTTCTGGTACAACGAGCAGCTGTCGTTCGGGCGCGGCCTGTCGGATGTGGATGAGCCGGCGCTGTGGGAAAAGAGCCTGGATGACCGCGTGCTGCACTGGATCGAAGTCGGCCAGCCGGACGCCGAGCGCCTGACCTGGTGCTCGCGTCGTACCGAGCGCACCAGCCTCCTGGCCTACGGCAGCCTGCGGGTCTGGCAGACCCGGGTGGTGGACGCGGTGAAGAACCTGAAGAACCTCAACATCGCCGGTGTGCCCCAGGACGTGCTGGAGACCCTGGCCAAGGACATGCCACGGGTGATCAAGTGGGACGTGATGATCAGCGAAGGCACCATCTTCGTCACCGACGATCGCGGCCAGCATGAAGTGCAGTTGGAGTGGCTATTGGGCGATCGCGGCTAACAGACCGTTGAAAAACTATCTGCGTTGCCATCGCTGCGTTAAAAACAAGCTGGTGCGCCAGCCCGGTCAAAATGCTCATTTACCACTCGTAAACTGTGCTTTTTCGCCTGTTTTTGCCTTGCGCTGGCTGCCTCGTCTACGTTTTTCAACGGCCTGCTAAGCCTTCGTCCCCGTTCCTGATCGATCCACCGTATCCAAGAGAAGCTGTCGTTAGCCCATGCGTATCGAACCCCGTGAGTTGCCCGCCGTCCTGCCCTTTCTCGGCGACCTGCCGCCGTTGCTGACCCGTCTCTACGCCGCCCGAGGCGTGCAGACGGTGGATGAGCTGGACAAGAGCCTGGCACGGCTGATCCCGTTCCAGCAGCTCAAGGGCATCGATGCCGCGGTGGACCTGCTGGTGACCGCCCTGGACCTGCGCCAGCGCATCCTCATCGTCGGCGACTTCGACGCCGACGGCGCTACCGCCAGTACCGTCGGCTTGCTGGGCCTGCGCCTGCTGGGCGCGGCCCATGTCGACTACCTGGTGCCCAACCGCTTCGAGTACGGCTATGGCCTGACTCCGGAAATCGTCGCGGTGGCCCTGCAGCGCCAGCCGCAGTTGCTGATCACCGTGGACAACGGCATCTCCAGCGTCGATGGCGTGGCCGCGGCCAAGGCCGCGGGCTTGCAGGTATTGGTCACCGACCACCACTTGCCGGGCCCGGAACTGCCTGCGGCGGACGCCATCGTCAACCCCAACCAGCCGGGCTGCGAGTTTCCCAGCAAGGCCCTGGCCGGGGTCGGGGTGATCTTCTATGTGCTGATGGCGCTGCGCGCGCGGCTGCGCAGCCTGGGCCGCTACGAGAGCCGGCCGCAGCCGAATATCGGCGAGCTGCTGGACCTGGTGGCCCTGGGTAGCGTGGCGGACGTGGTGCCGCTGGATGCCAACAACCGCATCCTGGTGCACCAGGGCCTGGAGCGGATTCGCGCCGGTCGCGCCCGGCCGGGGCTCAAGGCGATCCTGGAAGTGGCCAAGCGCGACCATTCACGCATCACCTCCACCGACCTGGGGTTCATCCTCGGGCCTCGGCTGAACGCCGCCGGGCGCTTGGACGACATGAGCCTGGGTATCGAGTGCCTGCTCAGCGACGATGCGTCGGCGGCGCGGGCCATGGCCGCCCAGCTCGATGAGCTGAACCAGGACCGCAAGTCCATCGAGCAGGGCATGCAGCGTGAAGCCCTGGCCCAGCTCAAGGAGCTGCCGGTGGAATCGATGCCGTTCGGCCTGTGCCTGTTCGATGCCGACTGGCACCAGGGGGTGATCGGGATCCTCGCCTCGCGCCTGAAGGAGCGTTACCACCGGCCAACCATCGCTTTTGCCGACGCTGGCGACGGCATGCTCAAGGGCTCTGCACGTTCGGTGCCGGGGTTCCATATCCGTGATGCCCTGGACGCGGTGGCCGCCCGTCATCCACAACTGATCAGCAAGTTCGGTGGCCACGCCATGGCCGCCGGCCTGTCGCTGCCGGAGCAGAACTTCCCGGCCTTCGCCGAGGCTTTCGATGATGAGGTGCGGCGCCAGCTCAACGAGGAAGACCTCACCGGGCGCCTGCTGTCGGACGGTACCCTGGCCGTGGAGGAATTCCACCTGGAACTGGCCCGCGCCCTGCGCCACGCCGGACCCTGGGGCCAGCACTTCCCCGAGCCGATGTTCCATGGGGTGTTCGAGCTGGTGGAGCAGCGCATCGTCGGCGAACGCCACCTGAAGGTGGTGCTGCGCAGTGAATGCGGTTCGCTGAAGCTGGACGGCATCGCCTTCGGCATCGATCGCGAAGTCTGGCCCAACCCGACCATTCGCTGGGTGGAGCTGGCCTACAAGCTCGACCTCAACGAGTTCCGTGGCCAGGAAACCGTGCAACTGATGATCGCCCACATCGAGCCCCGCTGACGCACCTGTAGCCACTGCCGAGCCTGCGACCGGTCGCGCAGCGGTCGCACAAGCCCGCTGTGCGGTCATGCGCAGCCTGCGGCAGTGGCTAGATGGAGCACTGCCTGGGGTATTCGCTCGGCGAGCGATCAGGAACCCTGCTTCGGCCAATGTTGTCGACTAGTCTGTTAGGACTGTCTGATTGGCCTTGTGACGTTTTGTCCTTTTCTCTTCCCGCGGGGGCGGGCGCTTCAACTTCGCAGTCACTCGTCGACCGTTCAAACAGATCCCTGGAGCCTGACCACTGACCGAGAGGTGCCCCATGAGTCTGCTGCTTGAACCCTATACCCTGCGTCAACTGACCTTGATCAACCGCATTGCCGTGTCGCCCATGTGCCAGTACTCGTCGGTGGACGGGCTGGCCAATGACTGGCATCTGGTGCACTTGGGCAGCCGTGCCGTGGGCGGCGCCGGGCTGATCTTCACCGAGGCCACGGCGGTCACCGCCGACGGCCGGATCACCGCCCAGGACCTGGGGCTGTGGAACGACGACCAGATCGAACCCTTGCGCCGCATCACCCGTTTCATCAGTGCCCAGGGCGCCGTCGCCGGCATCCAGCTGGCCCACGCCGGGCGCAAGGCCAGCACCCACCGGCCCTGGCTCGGCAAGTCCGGCAGCGTCAAGCCCGAGGACGGGGGCTGGGTGCCGGTAGGGCCGTCGCGGATCGCCTTCGACCCGCAGCACACGCCACCGGCGCCACTGGACGAGCAACAGATCGCCGACGTCGTCCAGGCCTTCGTCGCCGCTGCCAAGCGGGCCCTGGAGGCCGGCTTCAAGGTGGTGGAAGTGCACGCCGCCCACGGCTATCTGCTGCACCAGTTTCTTTCGCCCCTGAGCAACCAGCGCCAGGACAGCTACGGTGGTTCGTTCGAGAACCGCATCCGCCTGGTACTGGAGGTGACCGAGGCGGTGCGCCAGGTCTGGCCGCAGGAGCTGCCGCTGTTCGTGCGGGTCTCGGCCACCGATTGGGTGGAAGACGGCTGGAACCCCGACGAAACCGTGGAACTGGCCAGGCGCCTCAAGGACCTGGGAGTGGACCTGATCGACGTGTCGTCCGGCGGTACGGCGGCCAATGCCGAGATCCCCACCGGCCCCGGCTACCAGACGCGCTTCGCCGAGCGGGTGCGCAAGGAGTCGGGAATCGCCACCGGCACCGTGGGCATGATCACCGAGCCGGCCCAGGCCGAGCACATCCTGCGTACCTGCCAGGCGGACATCATCCTGCTGGCCCGGGAGCTGCTGCGCGATCCCTACTGGCCGCTGCATGCCGACGACGACCTGGGCGGGCGCAACGCCACCTGGCCGGCGCAGTACCAGCGGGCGACCCACAGGGACCAGCCGATCCACGAATCGGACCTGCGGGACTGACCGTTTGCAGGCAAGAAAAACCGGCCAGTCAAGGAGGTTGTAGAGGGCATCTCACCGGTAGAGTATCAAGGGTACTTGCGTTTCTCCGGGGCCGGCGGGAAGTACTGGTACAGCCAGGTCTCGCTCAGGGTGCGGTCGTTGGTGCGGATGAACAGCCGCAGTTCCACCGGGTCCACGCTGTCGTTGGTGGGGTACCAGTCGAAGAGGATGCGGTAGCCCTTGATCTCGTCCAGCACCAGTACGCTGAAGTCCTTGACCTGGCCGTTGGAGGCGGTGACCACCGGCTCGATGCCGGTGCCCGCCGGCAGGCGATCGAGGCCGCCGCCGGTGAAGTCCACGGCGAAGCGCCGCGCCCAGACAGGCGGATAGTGTTCGCCCGGAGCCCACCCCTCGACGAAGCCGCCCATGCCCGAACGGGTGGCGTGGACCCGCGCCAGGGGCGTGCCCACCGGTGGCAGGGCGCTCCAGTAGAGCTTGTAGCCGTAGTTCAGCGAGTCGCCGGCGGCCACCGGTTTCTTCGGCGTCCAGAAGGCCACGATGTTGTCCATGGTCTCGCCGGTGGTGGGGATCTCCAAGAGGTCGACGCTGCCCTCGCCCCAGGCGGTGGTGGGTTCGACCCACAGGCTCGGGCGACGGCTGTACCAGTCCACGGTGTCCTGGTAACTGGCAAAGTCATGGTCGGTCTGCACCAGGCCGAAGCCTTTCGGGTCCTTGTCGGCGAAGGCGTTGAATTGCAGGGTCGCCGGGTTGTTCAACGGCCGGCAGATCCATTCGCCGTTGCCGCGCCACATGGCCAGGCGGTCGGAGTCGTGGATCTGCGGGTGGATGGTGTCGCACATGCGGCGCTCGTGGGTGCCGCAGCTGAACATGCTGGTCATCGGTGCGATGCCCAGTTGCTCGATGGCGGTACGCGCATTGACGTGGGCGTCGACTTCCATCACCACGCGCTCGGCCTGGCAGTCGATGTCGAAGCGATAGGCGCCGGTGGCGCTCGGCGAGTCCAGCAGGGCATAGACCACGAAGCGGGTGCTGTCCTTGTCCGGGGTCTCGAACCAGAACTGGGTGAAGTCGGGGAATTCCTCGCGATGCTTGGCGTAGGTATCGATGGCCAGGCCCCGGGCCGAGAGGCCGTACTGGCCGGTGGCGTCCACGGCGCGGAAGTAGCTGGCGCCGAGGAACGACACCACGTCGTGTTTATCCAGCTCCGGCGCCTTGAACAGCTTGAACCCGGCGAAACCCAGGTCGCCCTTGAGCTGCGCGGTGTCGACGCGGGTGTTCTGGTAGTTGAACAGCGGCGGACGGAAGTGCACCTCCCGCGACAGGCGGGTTTTGGGGTCGACGCTGTGCATGCGCACCGGCTGGCGAAAGCCCATGCCGACATGGAAGAACTGCACATCCAGCTGGCCGTTGAGCTCATTCCACAGCGAATGCTTGGCGTCGTACTGGATAGCGTTGAAGTCCTGCGGGGTCATCTGCGCCAAGGTCGGCGGCAGCACCTGCTTGGTGTCCACGTACTGCTTGGCGGCCAGCTGCCTGGCCTGGGTCTTGAGGCGCTCGAAGTCGAATGCCTGTGCCTCGCCATCGGCGGCACCGGTACCGGCCCAGGCTCGGGCTGCCAGCAGGCCACTGGCCGACAGGCCGGTATAGGCCGCCAGGGCCATGGACGCTTTGAGGAGATTCCTACGATGCATGGTTAAGCCTTGTACAGGGAAAGATCCGCAGCCGTTCTTGGCCGCTCGGGGGATCGCGTGGATGAGGTCCGGCCAAGCCGTTGGCCGAACCCGTCTGACCTTAAACAGATGCTGCGTAGAATAATCGGTTCGCCCGGGGCAGAAAAATGATTAGCTTGTGTCCATAGGTAACGACTTAACCAGCCCTAGGAAATTGCCCCATGCTGCGCCTGCGACCACTTGTCGAAGACGATATCGCCCTGCTCAAGACCATCGACCGCGCCGAGCTCATCGACGAGTTTTACCGCCTGCAGGATGGGGGGCTGGTGCGTTATGCCCAGCATGAAGTGGTGACCGGGTGGCCAGCCGGGGAAGCCGAGCATGACGAAGTGATCTTGCAGCAGTGTTACCAGCGCGGCGGCTGGCTGCACGGGGTCTTCGACGACACCCGGTTGGTGGCGGCGGCGGTGGTGGATTGCCTGCCGATCGCCAACGCCGGGCTGGACCTGCGCCAACTGAAGTTCTTGCATGTGAGCCAGGGCTGGCGCGGTCATGGCCTGGGCCGGCAGTTGTTCGCCCTGGCCCGGAAGCAGGCCCTGGCCATGGGCGGCCAGGGCCTGTACGTGTCGGCCACGCCGTCGCGGCATACGGTGGATTTCTACCAGGGCCTGGGTTGCCAGTTGCTGGACGTCCCGGACCCGGAGCTGTTGCGCCTGGAGCCCGAGGACATTCACCTGTACCTGCGCCTGGCCTAGGCCTGGCGGGGTTTGCTCCAGTTTGGCCAGGCGCCGATGGTCACCGCGCGCAGCAGCCATTCGCAAGGGCCGTACTGGTGGTGGCGCAGCCACAGGGCACTGAGTTGCATCTGCACCAGGTAGATGGCGATCACCACCAGCGGCAAGGCCAGCGGTGGCAAATGGTTGACCAGCCCCAGCCCGTAACCGGTGAACAGCAGGCAAAGGATCAGCGATTGCAACAGGTAGTTGCTCAGGGACATGCGCCCCAGGGGCGCCAGGTGCCGGCACAGGCGCTGGCCCAGGGGTGAGTCGAAGGCCTTGAGCAGCAGCATGGCGTAGCTGGCCGAGAGCAGCGGCGCAGTCAACTGGCTGAGGCCATAGCCGATCAATTCCAGGCCACCACCGGGGGCATAGGCGGCCCAGTAGCCATAGAGCATGGCGCCGCCCAGGCCCAGGGGCAGGGTGCACGCCAGCAGCCATGGCAGCCGGGACGCAAAGCGATAGGGCGCCACCAGCAGTTCCTTGCGCCCGGCCACGTAGCCCAGCAGGAACATCGCCAGGGTGCTGGGCCCTTGCAGCAACCACAGGGCCGAGGCGGTGTCCAGCAGGTGCGAAGCGTTGTAGACCAGGGTCTCCAGCGCAGTGCCGCCCAAGGCCAGGTCCTTGAGCAGCGATTCGCCGTCGGCCTTGCCGGTGTAGAGGCCGATCTCCAGCAGTTCGCCCCCCAATAGCAGGAACATCAGCGTGCTGGCGATGACCAGCAGCAGCGCCAGTACCGCCGCCGACTTGGCCGATAGTCCGCGCAGCGCCAGCAGGATCAACCCGAGCAAGGCATACAGCGAGAGGATCTCGCCATAGAACAGCAGCGCGCCGTGCACCAGGCCGATGACCAGCAGGGCCAGTTGCCGGCGCAACATGCGCGGCACGAAGGACGCCCCCGAACGTTCGGCGGAGCTCATCTGCAAGGTGAAGCTGTAGCCGAACAGGAAGGAGAACAGCAGGTAGAACTTGGCCTCGAAGAAGACCGACACCAGCCAGCGCACCAAGTGATCGAGGGCGCTGGAGTAGGCCGGGTTGCTGGTCGGCGAAGCGTAGTAGGGGTCGGCGAAGGACCAGATGTTCACCGCCAGGATGCCCAGCAGGGCGAATCCACGCAGGGCGTCCACATGTTGCAGGCGGGGCGGTGCCAGGTTCTGGGGTTGGGCCATGTTCAATCTCCCTGCAGCAGGTGTAGGGCCAGTTGCCTCAAGACCGGAGCCTGGGCCTGGGGCGAGAACTGCGGGTCGACGGCAATGCGGGTGAACAGCCCGTCGATCAGCGCGGCCAGCCAGGTGGCGGCCTGCTCGGGGCACAGTTGGGGCCGGGTCAGGCCTTGTGCGCTGGCCTGGCGTACCAGCGCCGCCAGGCCGTCGCGCAGCACCAGGTCGTTGTGCCGTGCGTGCCATGCGATGTCCAGGTCGCGATGGCTGAGGGCGGCGATTTCCAGTGCCAGGCCGGTGTAGTGCGGATCTTCGGCCAGCTGGCAGACATGCTGGAGAAACCCCAGCAGGGCCGAGAGCGGTGCCTGTTCCAGCAGCAGCTGGTCCATGGCCTGCTGGATTTCCTGGCCTTCACGGGTGATCAACGCCAATAGCAGCGCTTGCTTGCTGGGAAAGTAGTGAAACAGGTTGCCGGCACTCATATCGGCCCGCAGGCAGATGTCCGCGGTGCGGGTGGCGGCATAGCCGCTTTCGGCGAAACAGCGGGCGGCGGCATCGAGCAGGGCGTTGCACCGGGCTTCGCGTTGCGCAAGGTTGGCAGGACGCATCCAATGGCCTTTTAGTTAATTGAGCAGTCACTCAATTAACTCAGGCACGCAGGATCCGGGCAATGTAATTCTTGTTAAAAAGCGTCAATGAGGGTCGACACCGGCATCGGCCTGATCCCGGTTTCGAAGTCGTTCAGCCTTGCTGCCGCGCCGGTTCCGGCAGGCACTGGACTGGCTGCTTGGGCAGTTGGCCCTGGCTGGTGCTCCAGGTCAGGGGCGAGAGGCTGGGCAGGTAGTCGCGTTGCAGCGCTTGCTGGTAGCAGGCCACGGCCCGGTCCGGGTCCCTGGTGCCCCAGCGTCCGCTGGCCAGTGCGCTGCCGAGGGTGTTGTAGAGCACGCCTGCATCCAGCTTGCGCAGTGCCTGCATGACTACCGCTTCGGCCTTGACCGGGTCCTGGCAGCCTTCTTCCGGGCCATTGGCGTGCGGGTCGCAGTAGTACATGGACAGCATCAAGGCGGCCTCGGCGTCGCTCTGGGCGTAGGGCAGCAGCAACTCCTCCGGCTCCCCTGGCTTGAGTTCCGGGGCCATGCCCGAGTATCCCAGGCTCACCGCTTGTACTGCGGCATTGGCCGAACCGTGGCGGGCGGCATCCAGCAAGATGCGCTGGCCCAGTTCGAAGAAATAAGCGGTCAGCGGATACTGCTCGCGGGCACCGTAGTCCAGGAACAGCTCGGCCTTGCGTACCTGGCGCTGGACCTCGGTCTCGCCGGGCGTCGCCTTCTGGTCCAGCAGGTCGCCCATGGACCATTGCTCCACCCGGACCAGTTGCCAGCAGCTGTCCTTCTCGAACACGAAGGCCTGGACCACATCGCCCTGGGCGTCGTGCACGACCAGGGTCTCGCCTTCCCAGAAGGTTTGCAGGCCGCTCCAGGCCTGGGCCTGGGGGGCGAGCAGGGTCAGTTGCGGACGCTCGGCGCCTTCGCGCTTGTGTCGGGTGGTGATTGCCCGGCCCCGTTCGTCATAGACCACGCGTTGCTCGACCATGGGCGAGCGGCTGAACGCTTGCTGCAGCTCGGGGCTGCTGGCAAAGGCCTGGGCGAAAGTCGACAGGTCCGCGGATGGGCACGCCACCGGTTCGGCGCGAAGGCCTTGGGCAGCGCAGGCGAGCACCAGGCCCAGGGTGGCCAGGCTGTATTTGTGCTCAAGCATGGGCCAGCTCCAGGCGCTCGAAGCGTTGGCACAGCCTTTGGGTCAGCCAGATGGCCAGCAGCGGTGGCACTGAGCTCAGGAAGCAGTAGACGTAGCCGCGTATCGGGTTCTCGGGAAACAGCGCCCAGATATTGAACAGCACCAGGGCGGCCACCAGGCCCAGCTTGAACTTCCGGCCGGGCAGCAAGGCCAGCAGGGCGCTGACCAGGATCAGCAGGAAGAACGAGAATTGCGCCATCGGCTCCACCACCGCCGGGTTGACCAGTTTGCGGTACAACGGGATGCCCCAGGCATGGGCCAGGTAGAACAGCAGTACCGGCAGCGAGTGGACCGCCAGGCCGAGGCCGATGCGTACGACCTGGTCGCGGTTGCCCTGGTCGTGGTTCAGGCGGCGGGCTCGCTGGCGGTCCAGCGAGGTCTTGATGGGGGTATGACGAGACATGGCACGTCCTTACTGCCGGAGGTGTCTGGGAGGGCCGTTCAAGGGCACCAAAGGTTCATGGCGGCGGATAGTGCCGTAACTCCAGGCGCTAATCCAGCGCGGCAAAGCGCTGCTGGCAAGAGCTGGCGTACGCAACATCCAGAAGCATTATCGCCCCCAGGACCCGGGCACTTCTCTCTAGGCTTGCAACCTTAGGTGTCGACGTGCACTCGTTTTTCTTGGGAGGTGGCAGATGAATACCCGTGGCTTGCTCGACCAACTCTTGAAGTCGGGCCAGGAGCTTTTGCAGAACAAGGCGGGGGCGAGCCCGCAAGCCAAGCCCCAGGGCGATCCGGTGGGCCTGGGCGCCTTGCTTGGCGGCAAGACCGGCAACCTGGGCGGCTTGCTTTCCGGGGCTGGTGGCGGTGCGCTGGCCGCTGGGGCCATGGGCTTGTTGTTGGGCAACAAGAAGGCCCGCAACTTCGGCGGCAAGGCGCTGGCTTATGGTGGCCTGGCCGCGCTCGGGGTGCTGGCCTACAAGGCCTACGGCAACTGGCAGGCGCAACAGGCTGGCGCACCGGGCAATGAGCCGCAGACCCTCGATCGCCTGCCGGCGCAGCAAGCCGAACAGCACAGCCAGGCGATCCTCAAGGCTCTGGTGGCGGCGGCCAAGGCCGACGGCCATGTGGATGAGCGCGAGCGGACGCTGATCGAAGGCGAGTTCAGCAAGCTGGACGACGATCCGCAGTTGCAGCGCTGGCTGCACGCTGAACTGAACAAACCGCTGGACCCGGCGGATGTGGCCCGGGCCGCCAGTACCCCGGAAATGGCCGCCGAGATGTACCTGGCCAGCCTGCTGTTGGTGGATGACCAGCACTTCATGGAAAAGGCCTACCTGGAGGAGCTGGCGCGCCAACTGCAGTTGGCACCGGGGCTCAAGGCCGAGCTGGAGCGACAGGCGCACCAAGGCGTGGCCTGAGGCAGCGAACGGCCAGGGATGGCGGTTCTGCCTGGGGAATTTGCCGAAATGCCCGATCAGGGCGGATGGGGCTGCGCAATGCCGCTATCCAGAGCGGCTGAACCCATTGAGCAAAAGTCCTGCCTGTGTCGTTAAACCACCCATAAAACCCGGATCGTCCTCGGCTATACTCCCCCCATTTTTGAATGGGTTCGAGGGCTGGCTGTGAAGAACTGGACGTTGCGCCAACGCATTTTGGCGAGCTTTGCGGTGATCATCACCATCATGCTGCTGATGGTCGTCGTCTCGTACTCGCGGCTGTTGAAGATCGAGGCCGGAGAGGAGCGCATGCGTTCCGATGCCATCCCGGGGGTCTATTTCAGTTCGATGATCCGTGGCTCGTGGGTCGACAACTACCTGCGCACCCAGGCCATCCTCGGCTTGAACCAGAGCAAGGGCGTCACCGCCCAGGACGATGCCGACTACAAGGCTTTCGAGCAGCGCCTGCAGCAGTACATGGCCGGCTACAAGGACAGCATTCGTAGCGAGAGCGACCTGAAGGAGTTCAACGATTTCGAGAACTACCACCAGAGCCTGCTCAATATCCTGGCCACGATCCTGGACCTGCATCGGCGCAACCAGACCGCTGAAGCCATCCGCCTGTTCAATGAACAAATGACCCCCACCTGGGTTGCCGGCCGGATGAAGCTCAACGACATCATCGAAGAGAACAAGGGCGTGGCCGATTCGGCCGCTGCGCAGATCGATGACGCGGTGCTTGCCGCCAAGGTCAGCATGGGGGTTTCGCTGCTGGTGGCGATCCTGGCGGCCGGCCTGTGCGGCCTGTTGCTGATGCGGGCGATCATGTCGCCGATGAACCGTATCGTCGACATCCTGGAAATCATGCGCACCGGCGACTTGAGCGGTCGCTTGAACCTGGAGCGCAAGGACGAATTCGGCGCGGTGGAAACCGGCTTCAACGACATGATGAGCGAACTTGCGGCCCTGGTATCCCAGGCCCAGCGCTCGTCGGTGCAGGTCACCACCTCGGTGACCGAGATCGCCGCCACGTCCAAGCAGCAACAAGCCACGGCCACCGAGACCGCAGCAACTACCACCGAGATCGGCGCCACCTCTCGGGAAATCGCCGCCACCTCGCGGGACCTGGTGCGCACCATGACCGAAGTCTCCAGCGCCGCCGACCAGGCCTCGGTGCTCGCCGGCTCGGGCCAGCAGGGGTTGGCGCGGATGGAAGACACCATGCACTCGGTGATGGGTGCGGCGGACCTGGTGAATGCCAAGCTGGCGATCCTCAACGAGAAGGCCGGCAACATCAACCAAGTGGTGGTGACCATCGTCAAGGTCGCCGACCAGACCAACTTGCTGTCGCTCAACGCCGCTATCGAAGCGGAGAAGGCCGGCGAGTACGGGCGCGGTTTTGCCGTGGTGGCCACTGAAGTGCGGCGCCTGGCGGACCAGACGGCGGTCGCGACCTATGACATCGAGCAGATGGTTCGCGAGATCCAGTCGGCGGTGTCGGCGGGTGTCATGGGCATGGACAAGTTCTCCGAAGAGGTCCGGCGCGGCATGGCCGAAGTGCAGCAGGTGGGCGAGCAGCTGTCGCAGATCATCCACCAGGTCCAGGCCCTGGCGCCGCGGGTGCTGATGGTCAACGAGGGCATGCAGGCCCAGGCCACAGGCGCCGAGCAGATCAACCACGCACTGGTGCAGTTGGGCGATGCCAGCAGCCAGACCGTCGAGTCCCTGCGCCAGGCCAGCTTCGCCATCGATGAGCTGAGCCAGGTGGCCGTGGGCCTGCGTGGCGGCGTTTCGCGTTTCAAAGTCTGATGGACGAGCTCGCGCACAAGCGCCATGGCGCTGCCGGGGCCAAGAGCGTCTTGTTCCTGGTCTTTCGCATCGGCGACGAGCGTTATGCGCTGCGCGCCGTGGACGTAGTGGAGGTGTTGCCGCGCCTGCAGCTCAAGCCCATTGCCCAGGCCCCGGCCTGGGTGGCGGGGGTCTTCGCCTATCGTGGCGTGGTGGTCCCGGTCATCGATTTGTGCCAGCTGACCTTCGGCCGTCCGGCACAGCAGCGCACCAGCACGCGGTTGGTGCTGGTGCACTATCACGGCGATGCCGGACAGCCGGCCCGGGTGCTGGGGCTGTTGCTGGAGCAGGCCAACGACACCCTGCGCTGCGATCCGGCGCGGTTCCAGCCCTATGGCCTGGACAACTCCCAGGCGCCCTACCTGGGGCCGGTGCTGGAGGATGAGCAGGGCCTGTTGCAGTGGGTACGGGTCGACGACCTGCTGGGCGCGCCGGTCCGCGACTTGCTGTTTCCCAATCCGCCGCTGGACCCGGCCGCGCTCGAGGAGCTTCGATGAGCGGCGAACAACGGTTCTTCGATTTCCTCAAGGAACGCATCGGCCTGGATGTCGCCTCCGTGGGGCCGGCGATCATCGAGCGGGCGCTGCGCCAGCGCTGCAACGCCTTGCATATCCATGGCAGCGACGAGTACTGGCAGCGGTTGCAGGGCTCGCGGGAAGAGCAGCAGGCCCTGATCGAGGCGGTGATCGTTCCCGAGACCTGGTTCTTCCGTTACCCGGAATCCTTCTCCACCCTGGTCAAGCTGGCCACCGCGCGCCTGGCCCAACTCAAGGGCATGCGTGCCCTGCGCCTGTTGAGCCTGCCCTGTTCCACCGGCGAGGAGCCCTATTCGATCGCCATGGCCCTGCTGGACGGCGGCCTGGCGCCCCATCAGTTCAAGGTCGATGGCCTGGACGTCAGTCCGTTGTCGGTGGAGCGCGCCAGGAGCGCGGTCTACGGCAAGAACTCCTTCCGTGGCCAGGACATCGGCTTTCGTGAGCGGCATTTCGTCGCCGAGGACGAGCGCTATCGCCTGAGCGAGAGGGTGCGCGAGCAGGTGCGCCTGCAAGTGGGCAACGTGATGGAGCCAGGGTTGCTGGCCGCCGAGCCGGCCTTCGACTTCGTCTTTTGCCGCAACCTGCTGATCTATTTCGACCAGCCGACCCAGCGTCAGGTGTTCGAGGTGCTCAAGCGCCTCACCCACGAGGAGGGCGTGCTGTTCATCGGACCGGCCGAGGGCAGCCTGCTGGGGCGCCTGGGCATGCGCTCGATCGGCATTCCCCAGTCCTTCGCCTTCAGGCGCCACAACGAACCCGAGCCGGTACCGGTGCTGGCGCAACCCATGCCGCCGCCACTGCCGATTCCGTCTCGCAATATCGTGCCGCCGGCGCCGCGCCAGCGCCCTTTCGCCAGCCGCCTGGCGTCCTTGCCGGCGGTGGAGCCCGCGCGGCCCGCCAGCGATGCCGCCAGCTTGCTGGCCAGCATCGCCACGCTGGCCAACGAGGGCAAGAGCGCCGAGGCCCGCGCCGCTTGCGAGCGCTATCTGCGCGAGCATGAGCCGGCGGCCCAGGTGTTCTACTGGCTGGGCCTGCTCAGCGATGTTTCCGGCAACGCCATGGAGGCCCAGGGTTTCTATCGCAAGGCCTTGTACCTGGAGCCGCAGCACCCCGAGGCCCTGGCCCACCTGGCGGCGTTGCTGGCCTCCCAGGGCGATGCGGCTGGCGCCCAACGCTTGCAGGATCGCGCGGCCCGTAGCTCGCGCACCGCCGACAGTGAGTTGAAACGATGAGCCATCCCTATTCATTGGACGTGACCCGTGAAGATGCGCAGGCCATCGATGACTGCTGGAACCGCATCGGCATCCATGGCGACAAGTCCTGCCCTCTGCTGGCCGAGCACATCCATTGCCGCAACTGTTCGGTGTATTCGGCTGCCGCCACGCGCCTGCTGGACCGTTATTCGTTGCGCCAGCAGGACCGTGAGCGCTCGGTGGCCGAGGAAACCGACAGCGATGTGGCCAGCCGCTCGCTGCTGATGTTCCGTCTTGGCGAGGAATGGCTGGGGTTGCCTACCCGCTGTCTGTTGGAAGTGGCGCCGCAACAGGCGATCCATTCCCTGCCGCACCAGCGTTCACGAGCCTTGCTGGGGGTGGCCAATGTCCGCGGGGCGTTGGTGGCCTGCCTGTCGTTGACCGAGTTGCTGGGGCTCGACAGCACGCCGGCGATAGCCTCCAGTGCCCGGGTGATGCCGCGGATGCTGATCATCGGTGCCGAAGGCGGCCCGGTGGTGGTGCCGGTGGACGAGGTGCATGGCATCCATGCCATCGAGGAACGCATCCTCGACAACGCTTCGGCGTCCGGTGACCAGGCCAATGCCAAATACACCCGTGGCGTGTTGCAATGGCAAGGACGCAGCTTGCGCTTGCTGGATGAAGAGCAATTGCTCTCGGCCGTGACCCGGAGCCTGACATGACCCCCGATCAAATGCGCGACGCCTCGCTGCTGGAGCTGTTCAGCCTGGAAGCCGAGGCTCAGACCCAGGTGCTCAGCGCCGGGTTGCTGGCCCTGGAGCGCAACCCGACCCAGGCCGACCAGCTGGAGGCCTGCATGCGTGCGGCCCACTCCCTCAAGGGCGCGGCCCGGATCGTCGGGATCGATGCCGGTGTCAGCGTCGCCCATGTCATGGAGGATTGCCTGGTCAGTGCCCAGGAAGGGCGCCTTTATCTGCAACCCGAGCACATCGACGCCTTGCTCCAGGGCACCGACCTGCTGATGCGCGTCGCCACTCCAGGCGGTGCCGAACTGGCGGCCCCGGATATCCAGGCCTATGTGGCGCTGATGGAGCGCTTGTTGACCCAGGGCCCTGGCGCGCCGCAGCTGGCAGCGCCAGGCGTGCCGGCGCCTGTTGCTGCTGGCCTGCCGGAACTGTTGCTCGAGCCCAGGCTGCAGATGCCGGAGCCTGCGCCGACGCTGGCCGATCTCGAGCCTGAAGCGCAGGCGCCTGACGATCCAGCCCAGGAACCAGTCCCGGGCCTGCGCCGTGGCCGACGGGTCACCGATGGCGGTGAGCGGGTACTGCGGGTCACCGCCGAACGGCTCAACAGCCTGCTGGATCTGTCCAGCAAATCCCTGGTGGAAACCCAGCGGCTCAAGCCGTACCTGGCCACCATGCAGCGTCTCAAGCGGATCCAGAACAACAGCCTGGCGGCCCTGGAGAACCTCAACCTGCATCTGAAGGAGCATGCCCTGGGCCTTGAGGCCCAGGAGGCCCTGGCGGATGCGCGGCGGTTGCTGGCCGAGTCCCAGCAGCTGCTGGCGGAAAAGACCGCCGAGCTCGATGAGTTCGGCTGGCAGGCGAGCCAGCGCGCCCAGGTGCTCTACGACACGGCCCTGGCCTGCCGGATGCGGCCCTTCGCCGATGTGTTGGGCGGCCAGGCCCGCATGGTCCGGGACTTGGGGCGCAGCCTGGGCAAGCAGGTGCGCCTGGAGATCGAGGGTGAAAAGACCCAGGTCGACCGCGACGTGCTGGAAAAGCTCGAAGCACCGCTGACCCATCTGTTGCGCAATGCCGTCGACCACGGCATCGAACTGCCCGAGCAGCGCTTGCTGGCGGGCAAGCCGGCCGAGGGGGTGATTCGCCTGCGGGCCTCGCACCAGGCCGGGTTGCTGGTGCTGGAGTTGAGCGACGACGGGCATGGCGTGGACCTGGAGCGCTTGCGCCTGAGTATCGTCGAGCGTCATCTATCGCCGGCCGAGACTGCCGCCCAGCTCAGCGAGGAGGAGTTGCTGACGTTCCTGTTCCTGCCGGGTTTCAGCCTGCGGGACAAGGTCACGGAGGTTTCCGGCCGGGGCGTCGGCCTGGATGCGGTGCAGCACATGGTGCGCCAGCTGCGTGGGGCGGTGGTGTTGGAGCAGGTCAGCGGCCAAGGCAGTCGCTTCCACCTTGAGGTGCCGTTGACCCTGTCGGTGGTGCGCAGCCTGGTGGTGGAGGTGGGGGGCGAAGCCTATGCCTTCCCGCTGGCCCATATCGAGCGCATGCGCGACCTGGAGCCGGAGGACATCGTCCAGGTGGAGGGGCGCCAGCATTTCTGGCACGAGGGCCGGCATGTCGGCCTGGTAGCCGCCAGCCAGCTGTTGCAGCGGCCGGCGACCCAGGATGGCGCGGCTACCTTGAAGGTGGTGGTGATCCGCGAGCGCGAGGCGGTGTACGGCATCGCCGTGGAGCGCTTCATCGGCGAGCGGACCCTGGTGGTGCTGCCGCTGGACGAGCGCCTGGGCAAGATCCAGGACATTTCCGCCGGTGCCCTGCTGGATGACGGCCGGGTGGCGTTGATCGTCGATGTCGAGGACATGCTGCGCTCGGTGGACAAGCTGCTCGACACCGGTCGCCTGGAGCGCATCGCCCGGCATCACCAGCAACATGCCCAGGCCGCGCGCAAGCGGATCCTGGTGGTCGACGACTCGCTGACGGTGCGCGAACTGCAGCGCAAGCTGCTGATCAATCGCGGCTACGACGTGGCCGTGGCCGTGGACGGCATGGACGGCTGGAATGCCCTGCGCTCGGAAAGCTTCGACCTGCTGATCACCGACATCGACATGCCGCGCATGGATGGGATCGAACTGGTCACGCTGCTGCGTCGCGACAATCGCCTGCAGTCGTTGCCGGTGATGGTGGTGTCCTACAAGGATCGTGAGGAAGACCGGCGCCGTGGACTGGATGCCGGTGCCGACTATTATCTAGCCAAGGCCAGTTTCCATGACGACGCCCTGCTGGATGCGGTGGTGGAACTGATTGGAGGAGCGCGGGCGTGAAGATAGCGATAGTCAATGACATACCCATGGCGGTGGAGGCGTTGCGCCGGGCGCTGGCCTTCGATCCCAGCCATGAGGTGGTCTGGGTCGCCACCAACGGGGCGGAAGCGGTGCAGTACTGCGCCGAGCTGACCCCGGACCTGATCCTGATGGACCTGATCATGCCGGTGATGGACGGGGTCGAGGCCACGCGGCGGATCATGGCCGAGTCGCCTTGCGCCATCGTCATTGTCACCGTCGACCGCCAGCAGAACGTGCATCGGGTGTTCGAGGCCATGGGCCACGGCGCCCTGGATGTGGTCGACACGCCGGCGGTGGGGGCGGGCAACGCCCAGGAGGCGGCGGCGCCGTTGCTGCGCAAGATCCTCAATATTGGCTGGCTGATCGGCCAGAGTGGCAGTCGCGTGCGTTCCGCGCCGCAACCCCTGCGCAACGGTGCGGCGCGTCGCAGCCTGGTGGCCATCGGTTCCTCGGCCGGCGGGCCGGCAGCCCTGGAAGTGTTGCTCAAGGGCTTGCCAAAGGACTTTCCCGCCGCCATCGTGCTGGTCCAGCATGTCGACCAGGTGTTCGCCGCGGGCATGGCCGAGTGGCTCAGCAGTGCATCGGGGTTGCCAGTGCGCCTGGCCCGGGAAGGGGAGCCGCCACAAAGCGGCACGGTGCTGCTGGCGGGCACCAACCATCACATCCGCCTGTTGAAGAACGGCACGCTGGCCTATACCGCCGAGCCGGTGAACGAGATATACCGACCCTCCATCGACGTATTTTTTGAAAGTGTCGCCAGTTACTGGAATGGCGATGCGGTGGGCGTGTTGCTGACGGGCATGGGCCGAGATGGCGCCCAGGGCTTGAAGCTGATGCGCGATCAGGGTTATCTGACCATCGCTCAGGACCAGAACAGCAGCGCGGTGTATGGCATGCCCAAGGCGGCCGCTGCCATCGGCGCCGCCGCAGAGATTCGCCCACTGGACAAGATCGCTCCACGTTTGCTGGAGATATTCGCCAAATGACTGATAAACGCAGCTGTCCTGGCCAGGTAGCACTTCAGGTGACAACCCATGAATGATTTACAGCTCGACGAATTCAAGACCGACGAAAACGCCGCCATGGTGTTGCTGGTGGACGACCAGGCCATGATCGGCGAGGCGGTTCGGCGTGGGTTGGCGAATGAGGAAAATATCGACTTCCACTTCTGCGCCGATCCACACCAGGCCATTGCCCAGGCGATCCGCATCAAGCCCACGGTGATCCTCCAGGACCTGGTGATGCCGGGCCTGGACGGCCTGACCCTGGTGCGCGAGTACCGCAACCACCCGGCGACCCAGAACATCCCGATCATCGTCCTGTCCACCAAGGAAGACCCGCTGATCAAGAGCGCGGCCTTCGCCGCCGGGGCCAACGACTACCTGGTCAAGCTGCCGGACAACATCGAGCTGGTGGCACGCATCCGCTATCACTCGCGTTCCTACATGACCCTGTTGCAGCGGGATGCCGCCTACCGGGCGCTACGGGTCAGCCAGCAACAGCTGCTGGACACCAACCTGGTGCTGCAGCGGCTGATGAACTCCGACGGCCTGACCGGGCTGTCCAACCGTCGGCACTTCGACGAGTACCTGGAGCTGGAATGGCGCCGGGCCATGCGTGAGCAGACCCAGCTGTCGCTGCTGATGATCGACGTCGACTACTTCAAGACCTACAACGATACCTTCGGCCACCTGGAGGGCGACGAAGCCCTGCGCAAGGTGGCCGCGGCGATCCGCGAGGCCAGCAGCCGGCCATCCGACCTGCCGGCGCGCTACGGCGGCGAGGAGTTCGTGCTGGTGCTGCCCAATACCTCGCCGGGTGGTGCGCGCCTGGTGGCCGAGAAGCTGCGCCAGACCGTCGAGGCCTTGAAAATCCCCCATATCGCGCCGGTGGAAGGGGCCAGCCTGACCATCAGCATCGGCCTGTCGACCATGACTCCGCAGCCCAACAGCCATTGCCGGCAGCTGATCTCGGCGGCGGACAAGGGCCTCTATCTGGCCAAGAACAATGGGCGCAATCAGGTGGGGATCGAGTAACCGCTTCAGTTGCCGGGCTGTTGGTCCCTGGGTACTTCGATAAAGGTATCGGGGAACAGGTAATAGCAGTGGCTCGAGGTTTGCGAGCAGGTCAGCAGCACGGCTTCGACTCTGTACTGGGCATGGGTGTTGAGTTTTCCAGCGCTGAACAGATTGTCGATCAGGTTGCTGGCGGCGATAGGATAGTCACCGAAGGCGTAGCGCCAGTGGCTGTTTCTGTGGGCGTTGACCCAGGTGGCGCTGAACTGCGCCTGCAGCCATAGGGTTTGCGTGCCCACGGTGTTTTCCATGGCGCGGGTGCGGTAGTAGATCCACCACCAGAGAAATACCGCCAAAGGCACGGCCAGGGTCCAGGCCAGCAGCGGGTGGATGAACAAGCCGAGGCCCAGCAGCGGTATGGCGGCGAACAGGCTGAGGATGAAGTACACCACTGCCCGTGAGCCCCTCAGGTTGCGCCTTTCCCGGGCGAGGATATGGCGGATCTCTGAATCAGTGAGGGTTCTTTCCATGGAGGGGCGCTGGCGGTTTCTGCTGGTAGTGGGAAACAGGGAATGAAGCCTGAGCCAGGATTATAGAGCTCCCGATATGCCGGTTGGCGTGGCTATTCGTTGTTAAAGCCGCCAAGCGGGCTGCCGCCATTCGGTGATTCCGTTATAATCGCCGGCTTTCAAAAGTTCGCCAACGAGTGCTGCCATCCATGGAAATCAACCCGATCCTGAATACCATCAAGGACCTGACCGAGCGTTCCCAGTCCATTCGGGGGTATCTTTGACTACGATCAAAAGCATGACCGCCTGATCGAAGTCAACCGCGAGCTGGAAGACCCCAACGTCTGGAACAAGCCCGAGTACGCCCAGGCACTGGGGCGCGAGCGCTCCATGCTGGCACAGGTCGTGGAGACCCTGGACAAGCTGTCCGGTGGCCTCGCGGACTGCAAGGACTTGCTCGACATGGCCGTCGAAGAGAATGACGAAGGCGCCGTTAGCGACGTCGAGACCGAGCTGCAGGGCCTGGAAGAAGCCCTGGCCCAGCTTGAGTTCCGTCGCATGTTCAGTGGCGAGATGGACATGAACAACGCCTACCTGGACATCCAGGCCGGCTCCGGTGGCACCGAGGCCCAGGACTGGGCCAACATCCTGCTGCGCATGTATCTGCGCTGGGCCGACAAGCGCGGTTTCGACGCCACCATCATGGAACTGTCCGAGGGTGACGTCGCCGGCATCAAGGGCGCCACCGTGCACATCAAGGGCGAGTACGCCTTCGGCTGGCTGCGTACCGAGATCGGCGTGCACCGCCTGGTGCGCAAGAGCCCGTTCGACTCCGGCGCCCGTCGCCATACTTCGTTCTCGGCGGTATTCGTCTCGCCCGAGATCGACGACAAGGTCGAGATCGAGATCAACCCGTCCGACCTGCGCATCGATACCTATCGCTCCTCCGGCGCCGGCGGCCAGCACGTGAACACCACCGACTCGGCGGTGCGGATCACCCACGTGCCGACCAACACCGTGGTCAGCTGCCAGAACGAACGTTCCCAGCACGCCAACAAGGACACCGCCATGAAGATGCTGCGGGCCAAGTTGTACGAGCAGGAAATGCAGAAGCGCAACGCCGCCTCGCAGGCCTTGGAAGACACCAAGTCGGACATCGGCTGGGGCCACCAGATCCGTTCCTACGTACTGGATGACTCGCGCATCAAGGACCTGCGCACCGGCGTTGAGCGCAGCGACTGCCAGAAGGTCCTGGACGGCGACCTCGACCAATACCTGGAAGCGAGCCTCAAGCAGGGGCTGTAAACCGCACACCACCGCCGCGATACCGGCCATTGCCGGTATCGCGTGCCCTGCCCGACAGGGGCAATGAACACCTGATGGAAAGAATGACGACATGAGCGACCTCAAGACCGAAGCGCAAGACCTGCAACAGGAAGAAAACGCCCTGATCGCCCTGCGCAAGGAAAAACTTGCCGCAGAGCGTGCCAAAGGCAATGCCTTCCCCAACGACTTCCGTCGCGACAGCTACTGCAACGATCTGCAGAAACAGTACGCGGACAAGACCAAGGAAGAGCTGGAAGCAGCGGCGATCCCGGTCAAGGTGGCAGGTCGCATCATGCTCAACCGTGGCTCGTTCATGGTGATCCAGGACATGACCGGCCGCATCCAGGTCTACGTCAACCGCAAGACCCTGGCGGAAGAAACCCTGGCCGCGGTGAAGACCTGGGACCTGGGCGACATCATCAGCGCCGAAGGCACCCTGGCCCGTTCCGGCAAGGGCGACCTGTACGTCGAGATGACCAACGTGCGCCTGCTGACCAAGTCGCTGCGCCCGCTGCCGGACAAGCACCATGGCCTGACCGACACCGAGCAGCGCTACCGCCAGCGCTACGTCGACCTGATGGTCAACGAGGAAACCCGCCACACCTTCCGCGTGCGCTCCCAGGTCATCGCCCACATTCGTAGCTTCCTGGCCAAGCGCGACTTCCTCGAAGTCGAGACGCCGATGCTGCAGACCATCCCTGGCGGCGCGGCGGCCAAGCCGTTCGAAACCCACCACAACGCCCTGGACATGGCCATGTTCCTGCGTATCGCGCCGGAGCTGTACCTCAAGCGCCTGGTTGTCGG
The DNA here is from genome assembly GCF_003850545.1 of Pseudomonas sp. CMR5c. NCBI lineage: Bacteria > Pseudomonadati > Pseudomonadota > Gammaproteobacteria > Pseudomonadales > Pseudomonadaceae > Pseudomonas > Pseudomonas sp. CMR5c. The sequence continues at coordinate 1,262,390 of NZ_CP027705.1, forward strand.
CGGGTTTGAGAAAGTGTTCGAGATCAACCGCAACTTCCGTAACGAAGGCGTCTCGACTCGTCACAACCCTGAATTCACCATGCTTGAGTTCTACCAGGCCTACGCCGACTACAACGACAACATGGACCTCACCGAGGAACTGTTCCGCGAGTTGGCGCAGTTGGTCCTGGGCAGCACCGACGTGCCGTACGGCGACAAGGTGTTCCACTTCGGCGAGCCGTTCGTGCGCCTGTCGGTGTTCGACTCGATCCTCAAGTACAACCCGGAGCTGACCGCCGCCGACCTGCAGGACGTCGACCGCGCCCGCGAGATCGCCAAGAAGGCTGGCGCCAAGGTGCTGGGCCATGAAGGCCTGGGCAAGCTGCAGGTGATGATTTTCGAGGAGTTGGTGGAGCACAAGCTGGAGCAGCCGCACTTCATCACCGAGTACCCGTTCGAAGTTTCGCCACTGGCCCGTCGCAACGACGACAACCCGGCCGTGACCGACCGCTTCGAGCTGTTCATCGGTGGTCGCGAGATCGCCAACGCCTATTCCGAGCTCAACGATGCCGAGGACCAGGCAGAGCGCTTCCTGGCCCAGGTGGCCGAGAAGGACGCCGGTGACGACGAAGCCATGCACTACGACGCCGACTTCGTGCGGGCCCTGGAATACGGCATGCCGCCGACCGCCGGTGAAGGCATCGGCATCGACCGCCTGGTGATGCTGCTGACCAACTCGCCGTCGATCCGCGACGTGATCCTGTTCCCGCACATGCGGCCACAGGCCTGACATGTCGTGAATGAGAAGCCGCCTTCACCAGGCGGCTTTTTATTGTCTGGGTGGAACTGACGTACCGCTTCTGATTCCGTGTGACTGATAAGAGGAATACCTGTCGTGAACCGCGCAATTGCTCAAGAGGGTGCAGCTGGCATCGCCACCGCGGTGGCTGAAAGCGTTCAGTACCAGGGCCGCAAGGCCAGTCGCCAGGGCAGTGAACAGCGCCGACAGGAGATTCTCGATGCCGCCATGCGCATCGTCGTACGTGATGGCGTGCGGGCCGTGCGCCATCGCGCGGTAGCCGCCGAGGCCGGTGTGCCGTTATCGGCCACCACCTACTATTTCAAGGATATCGATGACCTGCTCACCGATACCTTCGCCCAATATGTCGAACGCAGCGCGGCGTTCATGGCCAAGCTGTGGACCAACAATGAAGGGCTGCTGCGGGAAATGGTCGCCTATGGCGACGGCAGCCCGGCGTGTCGTTCGCAACTGGCTGACGATATCGCGCGGATGACCGCCGACTACGTGCAGCGCCAGCTCAGCACCCGGCGCGAGCACCTGATGGCCGAGCAGGCGTTCCGCCAGGAGGCGCTGCTCAATCCGCGCCTGGCGCAGTTGGTGCGCTCGCACCAGCAGATCCTGCTGCAGGGTACTTGCCAGTTCTTCCAGGTCCTGGGATCGCGGGAGCCACAGCAAGATGCCAAGGTGTTGACGTCTATAATCGGCCGAATGGAGTATCAGGGCCTGCTCAACGATGCCGAGCCTCTGGCCGACGAGGAAATGCTCGGCATCCTGACCCGCTACATGCACCTGGTGCTGGCCTCCGTATGAGGTAGCGGCCCGGCCGGGAACGGATCAACCGAGCACCAGGTCAATTCAGGAGCGACGAGCTCTTCGTCGCAGCGGTACGCGTCCAGCGGGCCGCCCAGTAACAGGTTCGAGCGATTCAACAGAGGGAATTTCCGGTGGACGATTACCAGCAGACGATACGCACCTTGTCCGATCGCATAGTGCTGGCGCAGACACCGATCCGCGTGCTGGATGCGGTGAAGTGGGACGAGAGCATCCGCAAGGGTTTTCTCAAGGCCAAGGGCAAGGAAATGCCGGCGGTAGACCGCGCCTACTACGAAGGTCGCCCGCTGTCCTTCGACTCCGGCGCGGTGAAGCTGGAATTCCAGAACATCGAGCGCGACATCACTCGCCAGCTGGGCCAGTTCAACCCGGTGGGGCAGATCATGCGCCGCATGTGCAAGGAATACCGCATGGTGGTGCGCATGCTCGAGGCCCGCGGCACCGGCGACTTCGGCCTGATTTCCCAGGAGCTGTACGGCGCCGCTTCGGATGCCTTCCATGCCGGCGACCCGACCCTGGCGGACCTCGGCCTGATGATGTCCGACTACCTGAACAACATCGACGGTCGTGGCGACCTCAAGGACGAGCCCAAGACCCTGAGCGCCAAGGATGCGGTGAGCCTGCTGCAGGGCCGGCTGAACAAGGTCTTCGGCGAGGCCGAGGAGACCATCCGGGTCTTCGAGTCCGACGGTATCGTCGCCGATGCGGCGGCGGGTGCCGACTACATCAAGATCCGCAGCGATGCGATGTTCAACGACCGTGATGTAAGGGCCCTGGAAGTCCACGAAGGGCTGGTGCATGTAGGCACCACCCTGAACGGCTTGAACCAGCCGATCTGCACCTTCCTGGCCAAGGGCCCACCCTCGTCGACGGTGACCCAGGAAGGCCTGGCGATCCTCATGGAGATCATCACCTTCGCCTCCTACCCCAGCCGCCTGCGCAAGCTGACCAACCGGACCCGGGCCATCCACATGGTGGAGGAGGGGGCGGATTTCCTGCAGGTGTTCGAGTTCTTTCGCGAACAGGGTTTCGAGATGGCCGAGAGCTATGGCAACGCCAGCCGGGTGTTCCGTGGTTCGGTGCCCACGGGGCTGCCTTTTACCAAGGACTTGTCCTACCTCAAGGGCTTCATCATGGTTTACAACTACATTCAGCTCGCCGTGCGCAAGGGCAAGCTGGAGCAGGTGCCGCTGCTGTTCTGCGGCAAGACCACCCTGGAAGACATGCGTACCCTGCGCCAACTGGTGGACGAAGGGATGGTGGTGGCGCCCAAGTACCTGCCCGACCAGTTCCGCGACATGAACGCCCTGTCGGCATGGATGTGCTTCTCCAACTTCCTCAACCACCTGAGCCTGGACCGGATCGAGGCCGACTACTCCAACATCCTTTGACTGCAGCCGGGGGGCGCACATGGACGTATCCAAAGATATCCGTAGCCGCCACGGGCTGCTTCAGCAGGCGCGGCCATCGAATGCGGACCACGCCCCGGCGCAATGCCGTGCGGGGTATCGCGGGTGAGCAGGCTACTCAAGTGTTGCGCGGTTCTTGCCCTGTTGCTGGGCCTGCACGGTTGCAGTTCGCTGCTGTTCTATCCCGAGCCGGGCCTGCCCTTCACCCCGGAGCGGGCCAAGCTCGAATACCGTGACGTCACCCTGACCACCGCCGATGGTCTCAAGCTCCATGCCTGGTGGCTGCCGGCCAAGGCCGGGGTGCCGGTCAAGGGGACGGTGCTGCACCTGCATGGCAATGGCGGCAACCTGGCCTGGCACCTGGGCGGCAGCTGGTGGCTACCGGAGCAGGGCTACCAGGTGTTGTTGCTGGACTATCGCGGCTACGGCTTGTCCGAGGGCGAACCGTCCCTGCCGGCGATCTACCAGGATCTGGACAGCGCCTTCGCCTGGCTGGACCAGGCCCCCGAGGTCCAGGGCAAGCCACTGGTGGTCCTCGGCCAGAGCCTGGGCGGTGCCCTGGCCATCCACTACCTGGTGGAGCATCCCGAACGCCAGGCCCGGCTCAAGGCCATCGTTTTCGATGGCGTGCCGGCCAGTTATCGCGATGTCGGGCGCTACGCCCTGAGCACTTCCTGGCTGACCTGGCCCTTGCAGGTGCCGCTGTCCTGGCTGGTGCCGGATGGCGACAGCGCGATCCATTCCATGGCGCGCCTGACCGGGGTGCCGAAGCTGATCTACCACAGCCTCGACGACCAGCTCGTCCCCTTGTCCAATGGCATCCGCCTGTATCAAGCTGCGCCGCCGCCGCGGGTCCTGCAACTGACCCGCGGCGACCATGTGCAGACCTTCGCCGATCCGACCTGGCGCAGCGTGATGCTGCGCTACCTCGACGACCCACAGCATTTCGACGGGTTGCGCCGCCTGGGGGAAATCCCCAACTACCCGACGACCCCCAATTCAGCAGTTGAACCTCCAGAGAGTCCGCAATGAGTGAAGAACGTAACGTCCTGCCAATGATCATCACCGGTATCTGCAGCATCATCGGTACCGTGGCCTGCCTGTGGTACTACGGCTACCTGCATTTCGCCAAGCCGGAGGATGCGTTGCTGCTCAACGACTTCACCATGCTCAAGACCATTCCCGGGGAGGACTACAAGATCTCCCTCAAGCCGGCAGCCCAGGTGGCCCAGTGCGTCGATGGCGTGCTGGTGCTGTTCGATACCGAGCAGAAGGGCCTGACCGGGGTGCTGGTCGACAACAAGAAGCAGGCGGTGCGCTGCATGGGCCAGGAAACCCCGCAACTGGTGCAGTAGGTTCCCCAGGCTTCGGGGCTGTTTCAGCCAGGCATGAAAAAACGCCGCGGACCTGGGTCCGCGGCGTTTTGTTTTCCCGGCCGGTCAAGGCCGGGGACCGGCATCAGCGGATCGTGGAGCGAGGAGCCACTGGCTGGTTGTCGTTGGAAATGGTCACTTCCACGCGGCGGTTCATGGCTCGGCCGGAAACGCTGCCGTTATCGGCTACCGGGTATTCCTTGCCATAACCCTGGGAGACGATGCGCGCCGGGTCGATACCCATGCGGATCAGCGCCATCTGTACCGAGCCGGCACGGCGCTCGGACAGCGACTGGTTGTAGGCATCGCGACCGGTGCTGTCGGTATAGCCCTCGACGATCACCTTGCGGTCCGGGTTCTGCTGGAGGAACTGCGCCAGCTTGTTGATGTTGGCCAGGCCGGCGGGCTTGAGGTCGGACTTGTTGAGGGCGAACAACACATCGCCGAAGGTCACCAGGGTACCGCGATCGGTCTGCTTGGCGTTGAGGCTGGCCTGCAGTTGCTTGATCTGTGCATCGCGGGCATCGAGGATGGCGCGGGCACGCTGGTCGCCGGCGTCCTTGAGCTTGATCTCGGCGGTACGCAGGGCGATGGTTTCCTTGGCTACTTCAACCCGCTGGTTGGTCAGGTAGGCCAACTGGTCGACTTTTTTCTCGTTCTCCTTGTCCAGGTAGGCCTGGTCGGCCTTGTTCATCCAGTCGGAGGCGTCCTTGGTTTCCAGGGCGGCGAGCTTGCTGGCCTGCGGGTTGGCTTGCAGGGCCGAGAAGTTGGTCCGGGCGTTTTCCAGGTTGGCGTTAGGCGGGGTGGAGCAGGCCGCCAGGGCTACGCTCATGGCCAACAGGGCAGGGATCATCAGTTGTTTGCGCATAGTGTTCGTCCTTTCAATCGATTACGAGTACGTGGGAATCGGCGGCGGCTTACTGCACGCTGCGCATACCTTCCTGACGCAGTTCCTGAACGCCTTTCTGGGAGTCCTTCAGCGCCTGCTCGGCCTTGGCGGCCTGGGCCTTGCGCTCGGCTACCCGGGCATCCCACTCGGCCTGTTCAGCCAGGCGCCGAGCCTCGTCGTAGTTCTTGTCGTGCATGGCGATTTCAGCTTGCTTGAGCTTGTCCTGTGCAGCCTTCATTTCCACTGCGGCGAATTCGGTGCCGCCCGCGGTCACTGCGCTATTGACCGCAGATTGGGTGACCGCGTACTGCTCGGAAGGCGGATTCCCGGCACAACCGGCCAGTACCATGCTGCTACCGAGGGCCAGCGCGGCCAGTTTCAGTCCGCGCAGAGAGGTGAACGAGGATTTGGCAGTGCTGATCTTCATGGTCTTCAACTCCATTGGGTAACTCCTGGGAAACATCAAAATCCACCCCGGTCCTGGCGCCGTGACGCTGAGTGACTACAAGCGCTGATGGCAAAATTTGAAACGGCCGTTCCAGTGATGGCTAATGGGTGTGACCTGAGGCGTTTTTGAATAGTTCAGCGAAAGCTGGCGATTGGCCAAAAAAAATTTGGCGCCCCGAAAACCCCCGGAAACCGGGAACTTTTGCCGCTTGCAGAGGTAATCCCGGTCGCTTGCGCAGCCGGGAAAGGGGAGGGAGGAAGGGCGATTCAGTGCTTGGGTTTGTCCACCTGGCTCGACATCAGGTGCAGATGCTGGCGCGACAGCGCCAGGAAGCGCGGAGTAGGGCCGACGTCCTCATACAGTGGATCGCCTTCCTCGTCGGTGGCCACCACATGTTGGCCCTGGACATAGGGGAAGCTCGCCTCGAGCTCCTCCAGGGCGGCGCCGATCAGTTCGCCCAAAAGCTCCTCGGTCTGGCGCTTGGGGTACATCTCGGACAGGGCGGCCAGGCGCGCGGCGGCCTCCATGTCCAGGTGGATCCGGTAGCTGGTCCGGGTCAGGCGACCCTTGGCGTTCTCTTCCCAGTGTTGCGCGAGTTCACGGATTTTCATGCTGGCCTCGATGACACCTGCTCGTGGCAGGGCAGTGGGTTGACCGGACGATGCCGGTGAGCGGCCGTTGTGCGGCCTATCCTTGAGACTAGCTTCATCGCCGAAGGTCGGTGCCCGGTTCGTCCCATGCTTGCTAAGGAGCGCATGCAGGCGGCACTCTTGAGCCTTCCGTGCTGCCTCATAGCCTGCTGGAGAACACCTCGATGACCGATATTGATGCGCGCCTGCGCGAAGACGTCCACCTCCTGGGGGAGTTGCTGGGCAACACCATCCGCGATCAGTACGGGGAGGGGTTTCTCGACAAGATCGAGCAGATTCGCAAGGCGGCCAAGGCCGATCGCCGCAGTTCCACCGGAGCCGAGCTGAGCGCCAGCCTCGATCCGCTGGCCGAGGATGAACTGCTGCCGGTGGCCCGGGCCTTCAACCAGTTCCTCAACCTGGCCAACATCGCCGAGCAGTATCAGTTGATCCACCGACGCGACGAGGCACAGCCGGCGCCGTTCGAGGCCCGGGTCCTGCCGCAGTTGCTGGAGCGCCTGCGGGCCGAGGGGCATTCGGCCGATGCCCTGGCCCGACAGTTGGGGCGCCTGGAAATCGAACTGGTACTGACCGCGCATCCCACGGAAGTGGCGCGCCGCACCTTGATCCAGAAATACGATGCCATCGCCGGGCAACTGGCCGCCCAGGACCACCGCGACCTGACCAGCGCCGAGCGCGCGCAGATCCAGGAGCGCTTGCAGCGCCTGATCGCCGAGGCCTGGCACACCGAGGAAATCCGCCGTACTCGCCCGACCCCGGTGGACGAGGCCAAGTGGGGGTTCGCGGTGATCGAGCATTCGCTGTGGCAGGCTATTCCCAACTACCTGCGCAAGGCCGACAAGGCTTTGTTCGACGCCACCGGGCTGCGCCTGCCGCTGGAGTCGGCGCCGATCCGCTTCGCCTCATGGATGGGCGGTGACCGCGATGGCAACCCCAATGTCACGGCTGCAGTGACCCGTGAAGTACTGTTGCTGGCGCGCTGGATGGCCGCCGACCTGTACCTGCGGGACGTCGATCACCTGGCCGCCGAGCTGTCCATGCAGCAGGCCAGCGCCGCTTTGCTGGCCAAGGCCGGAGATAGCGCCGAGCCTTATCGGGCCTTGCTCAAGCAACTGCGCGAGCGTTTGCGGGCGACTCGCAACTGGGCCCATGCGGCACTCGGGGCGGCGGTGCCGGCCGGTCCCGAGGTGTTGCAGCACAACCGCGAGCTGCTGGAGCCGCTGCAACTGTGCTATCAGTCGCTGCACGAGTGCGGCATGGGCGTGATCGCCGATGGGCCGCTGCTCGATTGCCTGCGCCGGGCGGTAACCTTCGGCCTGTTCCTGGTACGGCTGGACGTGCGCCAGGATTCTGCCCGGCACACCGCGGCCATGACCGAGATCACCGATTACCTGGGGCTGGGCCGCTATGAGGACTGGAGCGAGGAAGACCGCATCACCTTCCTGATGCGCGAGTTGGGCAGCCGGCGTCCGCTGTTGCCAGGCTACTTCAAGCCTTCGGCGGACACCGCCGAGGTGCTGGCTACTTGTCGCGAGATCGCCGTGGCCCCGGCAGCGTCGCTTGGGTCCTATGTGATCTCCATGGCTGGCGCCGCCTCCGACGTGCTGGCGGTACAGCTTTTGCTCAAGGAGTCCGGGGTATTGCGGCCGATGCGCGTGGTGCCGCTGTTCGAAACCCTGGCGGACCTGGACAACGCCGGCCCGGCGATGGAGAAGCTGCTGCACCTGCCGGGCTATCGCGCACGCTTGCAGGGCCCGCAGGAAGTGATGATCGGTTACTCCGACTCGGCCAAGGACGCCGGCACCACGGCTGCGGCCTGGGCCCAGTACCGGGCCCAGGAGCGGCTGGTGGATATCTGCCGTGAGCAGCAGGTGGAACTGCTGTTGTTCCACGGCCGTGGCGGCACCGTGGGGCGTGGCGGCGGTCCGGCTCACGCGGCGATCCTGTCGCAGCCGCCGGGGTCGGTGGCGGGGCGTTTCCGTACTACCGAGCAGGGCGAGATGATTCGCTTCAAGTTCGGCCTGCCGGATATCGCCGAGCAGAACCTCAATCTCTACCTGGCGGCGGTCCTGGAGGCCACTCTGCTGCCGCCGCCACCGCCCGAGCCGGCCTGGCGCCACCTGATGGACGAGTTGGCCAGCGACGGGGTCCAGGCTTATCGGGCGGTGGTGAGGGACAACCCGCAGTTCGTCGAGTATTTCCGCCAGTCCACCCCGGAGCAGGAACTGGGGCGCCTGCCCCTGGGTAGCCGGCCAGCCAAGCGCCGGGCCGGGGGCATCGAAAGCCTGCGGGCGATCCCGTGGATCTTCGGCTGGACCCAGACCCGCCTGATGCTGCCGGCCTGGCTGGGCTGGGAGGCGGCGCTGAGCAAGGCGCTGGCCCGGGGCGAGGGCGAGCTGCTGGGGCAGATGCGTGAGCAATGGCCGTTCTTCCGCACCCGTATCGACATGCTGGAGATGGTCCTGGCCAAGGCCGATGCCGAGATCGCCCGGTCTTATGACGAGCGCCTGGTGGAGCCGGAGCTGCTGCCACTGGGTGCGCACTTACGCGACCTATTGTCGCAGGCCTGCGCGGTGGTCCTGGGGCTGACCGGGCAGTCGCAACTGCTGGCCCACAGTCCCGAGACCCTGGAGTTCATTCGCTTGCGCAACACCTATCTCGACCCGCTGCACTTGTTGCAGGCCGAACTGCTGGCTCGTTCGCGCAAGCAGGAGGCGCCCCAAGGAAGCCCCGTGGAACAGGCGTTGCTGGTCTCCGTGGCGGGTATCGCCGCTGGCCTGCGCAATACGGGTTGAGGTCGGCGGGGAGCGTCGGACGGAATTGGCGCAGCCCTGATTGAGACAAATCCTGAGTGTCGCTCAGATCTATCTGGCGACACTTTGTTACGGGGTTGCGACTTGTCATACCTCGCCAACAGGGCACGAAAAGGCCGGGTTCCTCCGACTTTCGACTGCTTGTGTGCGCTGTGTCGGCTGTGTATCTTGATCAGCCTTTGGCCGTTTGGGCGGCTTTAACCTGATTTTTGAGATTGGCCCGACGAGGCGAATCCGAGCGTTTCTAAATAAAAAATTGAGGAGCACATCGATGCGCGTAATTCTGCTGGGAGCTCCCGGGGCCGGTAAAGGTACTCAGGCAAAGTTCATCACCGAGAAGTTCGGCATTCCACAGATCTCCACCGGCGACATGCTGCGTGCTGCGGTCAAGGCGGGTACCGAGCTGGGCCTGAAGGCCAAGAGCGTGATGGACAGCGGCGGCCTGGTTTCCGATGACCTGATCATCAACCTGGTCAAGGAACGCATCAGCCAGCCTGATTGCGCCAACGGCTTCCTGTTCGATGGCTTCCCGCGCACCATTCCCCAGGCCGAGGCGCTGGTGAAGGCTGGCGTCGAACTGGACCATGTGGTGGAAATCGCCGTCGACGATGAAGAGATCGTCCAGCGCATCGCCGGTCGTCGCGTGCACGAGGCTTCGGGTCGTGTGTACCACACCGTCTACAACCCGCCGAAGATCGCCGGCAAGGACGACATCACCGGTGAAGACCTGGTGCAGCGCAAGGACGACACCGAGGAAACCGTGCGCCATCGCCTGTCGGTCTACCACTCCCAGACCAAGCCGCTGGTTGAGTTCTACCAGCAGTTGGCCGCGTCCCAGGGCAAGCCGAAGTACAGCCATATCCCTGGCGTGGGCTCGGTGGAAGTGATCACCGCCAAGGTGCTCGAAGCCCTGAGCTGAATAACCTGATCGTTTGATCGCACAACGGCCCGCTTGCGGGCTGTTGCTGTTTATAATGCGCCACTTTTTTCAATGCTATGGAACCCCCGATGAGCACCTTGCTGGCCCTGGACACCGCGACTGAAGCCTGCTCCGTTGCTTTGCTGCATGACGGCAAGGTCACGAGCCATTACGAGGTGATCCCGCGCCTGCATGCGCAGAAGCTGTTGCCGATGATCAAGGAGCTGCTGGCCAACGCCGGGACTACCTTGCAGGCGGTGGACGCCATTGCCTTCGGTCGTGGCCCGGGAGCCTTCACTGGGGTGCGGATCGCGATCGGCGTGGTGCAGGGCCTGGCCTTTGCCCTGGACCGCCCGGTGCTGCCGGTGTCCAACCTGGCGGTCCTGGCTCAGCGGGCCCTGCGCGAGCACGGCGCGACCCAGGTCGCGGCGGCCATCGATGCGCGGATGGATGAAGTCTATTGGGGCTGCTACCGGGAAGTCGCCGGCGAGATGCGCCTGGTGGGTAATGAGGCGGTCCTGCCTCCCGAGGTTGCCGCGTTGCCCGAGGGCAGCACCGGCGACTGGTTCGGCGCCGGCACCGGATGGGGTTACGGCGAGCGCATTGCGCTCAACCTCAGCGGCCAGGACGCGGGCATGCTGCCCCATGCCGAAGACCTGCTGGCGCTTGCGCGGTTCGCCTGGGAGCGCGGCGAATCGATCCGTGCCGACGATGCCCAGCCGGTCTACCTGCGGGACAAGGTAGCCACGCCCAAGGCTCGTTGAATAATCCCGTGCCGATTGGCGGATGGAATGGGTAACCTCCACGACTGACGCCAATCGTCCGGTTTTTGACGCGAATCCTGCCCGGATTCAAACCTTTTGGCTTTTCTGTGTTCTAGTTATCACTCGGGCATTTGCTAAGTCGAAGCGGTGCCTCTAAATTGCCATCATCGACCCCGGGCTTTTCAGTATGCGTATAGACGGCATCTCCTCGCACTCCTACCCCATCAAGCGCAAGCCTCGCAAAGGCCGGGCGCAGGTAGACGAGTCCCTGGACGATATCGAGGCCGTCGATGTCCAACCCGAGCCCGCAACCCAGGGCCGTTCCCAGTCAGCCTCCCGTACCAGCAATCTTCCCGCCCGTCCCCAGGACATGATCTTCCAGCGCGCAATGAAAAGAAGCGTGGCCAATGCCCTGGCCAGCTACCTGACCACCGCTGGTTTCGTCGATTGGGATATGGAAGTGGTGGGGCTCGACCTGCACATCTGATGCTGCCCTATTTTCTCGGCTGTCCTTCCTGGAGCGAAAACGCCTGGCGCGAGTACCTGTACCCGGAGGATGCGCGACCCAACGATTTCCTCGGCCTGTACTGCCAGGTGTTCAACGCCGTCGAGGGCAATACCACCTTCTATGCCCGGCCCGCGCCAGCCACGGTGGAGCGTTGGGCACAGATCATGCCCGGGCATTTTCGCTTCACCGCCAAGTTCCCGGGCGATATCAGCCATGGCGGCGACCTGCGCGAACAACTGCCGGCTGCCGAGAGTTTCATCCAGTTGCTCAGCCCCCTGGGTGAGCGGGTGTCGCCGTTGTGGCTGCAGTTGCCGGCCACCTTCGCGCCACAGCGCCTGGGCGAACTGATGGAATTCATCGATGGCCTGCAGCGACCGCTGGCGGTAGAGGTCCGGCATCCGGAGTTCTTCGCCAAGGGCGATGCCGAGCGGATGCTCAACCGCTTGCTGCGCGAACGCGGTGTGGAGCGTATCTGCCTCGACCCACGAGCCCTGTTCAGCTGCACTTCGACGGCGCCAGCGGTGCTGCATGCGCAGTCGAAGAAACCCAAGGTGCCGCCGCGCCCTGCGGCATTCACCCAGTTTCCCCAGGTGCGTTTCATCGGCCATCCCGAGCTTGCGGCCAACGATCCGTTCCTGGTGCCCTGGCTCGACAAGGTCGCCGGCTGGATCGAAGAGGGGCGTACGCCCTATGTTTTCCTGCACACCTCCGACAACCGCATGGCCGCTGAACTGGCCCGGCGTTTTCATGCGTGCCTGATGCAACGTTTGCCTGGTTTGCCCGCCTTGCCTGAGTTATACAGGGAGCCCGCCGCGGAGCAGCTTGGTTTGCTCTGAGGTGCTTTTGCAGCCTTCGAGGAGCGAGTAATGGACCACGCGCAAACCCTTCGTGCCAATGCCTTCAGGGCCCTGCATGAACGTGCCGGGGCTTTTGTCATTCCCAATCCCTGGGATGCCGGCTCCGCCAGGATGCTGGCCGGCCTGGGCTTCGAGGCCCTGGCCACCACCAGTGCCGGCTATGCGTTTTCCCTCGCGCGCCCGGATGCCGAAGGCGCCTTGAGCCTGGCCGATACCCTGGCCAATGTGCGCGGCATCGTCGGCGCCAGCGAGCTGCCGGTAGCCGTGGACCTGGAGAACGGTTTTGCCGACAGCCCAGGGGAGTGCGCCCAGGCCCTCTTGCAAGCGGCTGCCTGCGGTGCGGTGGGTGGCTCGATCGAGGACGCCAGCGGTCGTGCCGAAGAGCCCATCTATGATTTCCAGCTGGCGGTGGAGCGCATCGAGGCTTGCGTCGCGGCGGTGCGTAGCCTGCCGTTCTCCTTCACGCTGACTGCCCGGGCGGAGAACCAGCTGCACGGCTGCAATGACCTGGCGGACACCATCCGCCGCTTGCAGGCCTATGCCGAGGCCGGCGCCGACGTGCTCTACGCCCCGGCGCTGCGCAGTGCGCAGGAGATCAGCCAAGTGGTGCGGGCGGTGGCGCCCAAACCGGTGAACGTGCTGATGTCCGGCGGCCTGGACCTGAGCGTGGCGCAACTGGCGGCGCTGGGTGTCAAGCGCATCAGTGTCGGTTCGGCCCTGGCCCGGGCGGCCTATGGCGCGTTCTACCAGGCGGCGCAGGAGATCCGTGACCAGGGTCGCTTCGATTTCGCCGAGCGGGCGATTCCCTTCGGGCAGATCAATCAATTGTTCAAGCAGTCGTAAAAAGGAATTGGCGTGAGGGCAAGGAAGGTTGTGGGCGCCCTGGTGTTACTGGGCGCCCTGTTGTTGATTGGTGTGCGGTCGGGCTGGCTGCCGCTGGCCGATGCCTGGAATCCCTGGGCGCCGCTGGATGTGCGGGCCAAGCCCAATCTGTTGACCCGCTTCAAGCTGTCACGACTGCAGGATGACCCGCAGCTGTGCGACCAGGCCCTCGCGACCTCGGGCTTGCGCACCAGTCGCCAACCCGACAGCCGTGCCGATGTGGACTGTCCCTTGAGCAATACCGTGCGAGTGCAGGGCGGCGATATCGCCCTGAGCAGCAGCTTCCTCGCCAGTTGCCCGCTGGCCGTGGCCTTTGCCCTGTACCAGCGCCATGGCTTGCAGCCGGCGGCGCAGCAGGTGTTTGGCCAGCGGGTGGCGCGCGTCGATCACCTGGGCAGTTTTGCCTGTCGCAATATGTATCACCGCAAGATTGGCTGGCGCAGCGAGCATGCCAGCGCCAACGCCCTGGATATCGCCGGCTTTCGCCTGAGTGACGGACGCAATATCAGCGTGCTCAAGGATTGGCCGAAGGACAGTGCCGAGGGACGGTTTCTGCGCCTGGCCCGGAATGGTGCCTGCGACGCTTTCAACGTGGTGCTGGGGCCGGACTTCAACAGCGCCCATCGCAACCATTTCCACCTGGACCTGGGGCCGCTCTGGCGTTGTCGCTGAGGGACAGGGTCAGGCGGCGATGCGCAGGTTCTGCAGGATCAGCGGACGGGCCCAGCCCATGTCGAAGTCCATCTGCCGTTGCTGCTCGATAAGCTCTTGTGGCGGGAACGGCTCGGCCGGCTTGTCCAGCAGGTCCATCTCGAATTCGGCGATCGGCAGGTGCAGTGGGCGCGGGTCCGGGGCCGGACCGGGCGCTGGCAGGGGCTGGCCGGCATTGAGCACGATCGGGCGTACCCAGCCGTTCTCGAAATCTTGCTGGCGTTGCTGGGCGATGATTTCTTCCGGCGGGAAGGGCGGGGCTGGCTTGTCCAGCAGTTCCATCTCGAACTCGGCGATGGGCAGGAACAGTGGCTCGGGCGGACGGACTTCGGTGTCCTGGACCTCGCAACCGCGCTGGTTGACGATCTGCGCCAGTATCTCGCTGCCACCGGCAGGTTCCACCGGGCCATCGACGGCCACCTTGGGCATGGTTTCAACGCCGGCGCCATCACCTCTTTGCTCGGCCAGGGCCTGGGCAAAGAAGTCCTGCCACAGGTGGCTGACGCCACTGAGTGCCTGGGAGTTGCGCAGGCCATAGTCGCCATGGGGCGAGATATAACCTATCGATGTGCGTTGAATGTCTGACATTGCTCTCGGTCGACGCTGAGCTCTGGCAAAATGGCCGATAGTCCTGTTATCGGCAGTTTTTGCCGATCATTAATTTTTTGAGTGTGTTTTCAGATGAGTGAGCAACCTGCGGCCTGCCGCATCAACGTCGAGGCCCTGGATGCCGGGTTCGAGTCCGAGGCCCGGCAGTGGGCCGAGCGCCTGGGCTTGCCGTTGCAGATCGAGGACGCCGAGTTCGCCCTGCAGGTGGGCGAGCAGGGGTTGCAACTGCAGCAACTGGGGCCTGACGCCCCGGGGCCGGTACGGGTGGATTTCGTCGAAGGCGGCGCGGCCCATCGGCGCTTGTACGGCGGGGGCAGCGGCCAGATGATCGCCAAGGCCGTGGGCGTGGCCCAGGGCGTGCGGCCACGGGTGCTGGATGCCACGGCGGGCCTGGGCAAGGATGGCTTCGTGCTGGCGACCCTGGGTTGCCAGATGAGCCTGATCGAGCGCCAGCCGCTGATCGGCGCCCTGCTGGAGGATGGCCTGGCCCGTGCGGCGCAGGATGCCGAGGTGGCGCCCATCGTTGCGCGGATGCAACTGCTCAAGGGCAACTCCATCGAGCTGATGCGCAACTGGCAAGGCGAACCGCCCCAGGTGATCTACCTCGACCCGATGTTCCCCCACCGGGAGAAAAGCGCCCTGGTAAAGAAGGAAATGCGCCTGTTCCGGCCTCTGGTGGGCGACGACAACGACGCTCCGGCATTGTTGGAAGCGGCCCTGGCCCTGGCCAGCCACCGGGTGGTGGTCAAGCGTCCGCGCAAGGCGCCGTGCATCGACGGACCCAAGCCCAGCCATGGCCTGGAAGGCAAATCCAGCCGCTACGACATCTACCCCAAGAAGGCGCTCAAGGCCTGAACCCTGGCCGGCGCGCTCAGTCCGGCTCCGGACGATAGGCGCGCATGAACAGCCCCACCACTTCCCGCACGTGCTCCTCTGCGGCGGCCCCGGCCAGGGGCTTGCCGCAGCCGTAGAGCAAGCGGAAATTCGCCCCGCCCTTGAGCATGCAGAAGAAGTGTTCGGCGGCGTTGCGCGGCTTGTCGATACTCAGGGTGCCCTGCTGGTGGATCTTGCCCAGGAGCCGTTCCATGCCCTGCAGGACACGTTCGGGACCGGCTTCGAAGAACACCTGCGAGAGCTTGGGGTCCTGGCTGCCCAGGGTCATGATCAGGCGATGCAGGTTGATCGATTCGTCGCTGTTGACCAGATGATGAAACCCCCGGCCGATGGCTAGCAGCAGGCTTTCCACCGAGGTGCCGGGCGTCAGCTCGTAGATCAGCGTAGGCAGTTGTTCCTCGCACTTGGCCACCACGGCGGCGGAGAACAGCGTCTCCTTGTCGTTGAAGTGGCTGTACACCGTGAGCTTGGAAACCCCGGCTTCGGCGGCGACCGCATCCATGCTGGTATTGGCGTAGCCATTGCTCAAGAACAGGCTCTTGGCTGCGTCGAGAATGGCTTGGCGTTTTGCCAGATCCTTGGGCCTGCCTGGCCCAACGTGTGCGGCGTGATTGTCGGACATTTTTTCGTTGTTAATACTGGACTGGTGAGTTTGCTATTAATAACATACTGGCCAGTATAATTATTCCAAGCCCCATTAGCGAAAGGTCGCCGCCATGTTCCGCTATGCCCTGCCAGTCAGCCTGGCTTTTTTTCTGTCTGCTTGTGGGCACGAAGAGCCCGTCCAGATCGGCGTCCGGCCGGCCATGGTGGTACAGCCAGAGCCTTCGGCACGGGCTTCGGACAGCTACCCCGGCGAAGTACGGGCCCGCTACGAACCGGACCTGGCGTTCCGCATCGGCGGCAAGGTCAGCCGACGGCTGGTAGAGGAGGGCGAGCGAGTCAAGGCCGACCAGCCGCTGGCCGAGCTCGACCCCCAGGACGTGCGTCTGCAACTGGAGGCCACCCGGGCCCAGGTCACCGCCGCCAGCGCCAACCTCAACCTGGTGCGTGCCGAGCGCGATCGCTACAAGGCCCTGCTGGACCGGCAGATGGTCAGCCATTCGCAATACGACAACGCCGAGAACCTCTATCGTTCCGGCGAAGCGCGGCTGAAGCAGATCAAGGCTGAGTTCGATGTCGCCAATAACCAGGCCGGCTACGCCGTGCTGCGAGCGCCCCAGAATGGCGTGGTGGCCAAGCGGGCAGTGGAAGTGGGGCAGGTCGTGGCCGCCGGGCAGACGGTCTTTACCCTGGCTACCGATGGCGAGCGGGAGGTACTGATCAGCGTCCCGGAACAGAATTTCGGTCGCTTCAAGGTCGGCCAGCCGGTATCGGTGGAGCTCTGGACCCAGCCGGGCCAGCGCTTTGCCGGACATATCCGTGAGCTGTCGCCAGCCGCCGATCCACGTTCGCGGACCTTCGCCGCGCGCATTGCATTCAACGCTGGCAAGGTCCCGGCGGAACTGGGCCAGAGTGCCCGGGTGTTCGTCCAGAACGGCGAGCAAGTGGCGCTGTCGGTACCGCTGTCGGCCTTGACCGCCGAAGGCGGGGCCACCTACGTCTGGCGGATCGACGCCAATAACACCCTGCACAAGACCCCGGTACGGGTTGGTGCCTTCAATGAAAAGACCGTGCCGGTGCTCGAAGGCCTGAGCCCATCCGACTGGGTGGTGGCGGCAGGCGTGCATGTGCTCCATGAGGGCTTGCAAGTGCGCCCGGTGGATCGCTCCAACCGTGTGGTCAACCTGGCGGCCAAGGAGTAATCCCCGATGGGTTTCAACCTTTCCGCCTGGGCGTTGCGTAATCGCCAGATCGTCCTGTTCCTGATGTTGTTGCTGGCCATTGTCGGGGCGCTGTCCTACACCAAGCTGGGTCAGAGCGAAGATCCACCCTTCACGTTCAAGGCCATGGTGATCCGCACCAACTGGCCGGGAGCCACGGCCCAGGAAGTGTCGCGCCAGGTCACCGAGCGCATCGAGAAGAAGCTGATGGAGACCGGCGAGTACGACCGTATCGTGTCCTTCTCGCGGCCCGGTGAGTCCCAGGTGACCTTCATCGCCCGGGACTCGATGCACTCCAACCAGATTCCCGAGCTCTGGTACCAGGTTCGCAAGAAGATCAGCGATATCCGCCACACCCTGCCGCCTGGCATCCAGGGGCCGTTCTTCAACGACGAGTTCGGCACCACCTTCGGCAACATCTATGCGCTGACCGGGCAGGGTTTCGACTACGCGGTGCTCAAGGATTACGCCGACCGCATCCAGATCCAGTTGCAACGGGTCAAGGACGTGGGCAAGGTCGAGCTGCTGGGCCTGCAGGACGAAAAGATCTGGATCGAACTGTCCAACGTCAAGCTGGCGACCCTGGGCCTGCCTCTGGCGGCAGTGCAACAGGCCCTGGAGGAGCAGAACGCGGTATCCACCGCAGGGTTCTTCGAGACTTCCAGCGAGCGGGTGCAATTGCGCGTGTCCGGTAATTTCCAGACTGTGGAGCAGATCCGCAGCTTCCCGATCCGCGTCGCCGGGCGCACCTTCCGCATCGGCGATGTCGCCGATGTGCGCCGCGGTTTCAACGATCCGCCCGCGCCACGCATGCGCTTCATGGGCGAGGATGCCATCGGCCTGGCCGTGGCCATGAAGGAAGGCGGTGACATCCTGGTGCTGGGCAAGGCCCTGGAGGGCGAGTTCGCGCGGCTGCAGAAAACCCTGCCGGCGGGCATGGAGCTGCGCAAGGTCTCCGACCAGCCGGCGGCGGTGAAGACCGGGGTCGGCGAGTTCGTCCGGGTACTGGCCGAGGCGCTGATCATCGTACTGCTGGTGAGCTTCTTTTCCCTGGGTATCCGCACCGGGATGGTGGTGGCCCTGGCCATTCCCCTGGTGCTGGCGATGACCTTCGCCACCATGTATTACCTGGGCATCGGCTTGCACAAGATTTCCCTCGGCGCCCTGGTCCTGGCCCTCGGCCTGCTGGTGGACGACGCGATCATCGCGGTGGAGATGATGGCGATCAAGATGGAACAGGGGTTCGACCGGATCAAGGCCGCGAGCTATGCCTGGACCAGCACCGCGTTCCCGATGCTGACCGGCACCCTGATCACGGCGGCCGGCTTCCTGCCGATCGCCACGGCCCAGTCGGGCACGGGTGAGTACACCCGGTCGATCTTCCAGGTAGTGACCATCGCCCTGGTGACCTCCTGGATCGCCGCAGTGGTGTTCGTGCCGTACCTGGGCGAGAAGTTGCTGCCGGACCTGGCCAAGCTCCATGCCGCCAAGCACGGCGCCGAGTCCAATCCCCACGGTACGCCGTTCTACCAGCGGGTACGCCGGGTGGTGGGCTGGTGCGTGGAGCGGCGCAAGACGGTGATCGTCCTGACCATCCTGGCGTTCGTCGGCTCGGTGCTGTTGTTCCGCTTCGTCCCGCAGCAGTTCTTCCCGGCTTCGGGCCGCCTGGAACTGATGGTCGACCTGAAACTGGCCGAAGGCGCCTCCCTGAGCAACACCGCCGAGGAGGTCAAGCGCCTGGAAGCGATGCTCAAGGATCACCCGGGCATCGACAACTACGTGGCCTATGTCGGCACCGGTTCACCGCGTTTCTACCTGCCCCTGGACCAGCAGCTGCCGGCCACCAGCTTTGCCCAGTTCGTGGTCCTGGCCAAAAGCATCGAGGACCGCGAGAGCCTGCGCAGCTGGTTGCTCGATACCCTCAACCAGCAGTTCCCGGCCTTGCGTTCGCGGGTCACGCGCCTGGAGAACGGCCCGCCGGTAGGTTATCCGGTGCAGTTCCGGGTCACTGGCGAGCACATCGAGGAGGTGCGTGCCCTGGCCCGCAAGGTGGCGACCAAGGTGCGTGAAAACCCCCATGTGGCCAACGTCCACCTGGACTGGGAAGAGCCGAGCAAGGTGGTCTACCTGAACATCGACCAGGACCGTGCCAGGGCCCTGGGCGTGAGCACCGCCAACCTGTCGAAGTTCCTCCAGAGCTCGTTGATCGGTTCCACCGTCAGCCAGTATCGCGAGGACAACGAACTGATCGAGATCCTCCTGCGTGGCACCCGCGAGGAACGCACCGAGCTATCGCTGTTGCCGAGTCTTGCGGTACCCACCGACAACGGCCAGAGCGTGTCGCTGTCCCAGGTGGCGACCGTGGAGTACGGCTTCGAGGAAGGGGTGATCTGGCATCGCAATCGCCTGCCTACGGTGACCGTGCGGGGCGATATCTATGGCAAGGAGCAGCCGGCGACCCTGGTCCAGCAGATTCTCCCGACCCTGGAACCGGTGCGTGCCGAGTTGCCCGATGGCTACCTGCTGGAAGTCGGTGGCACCGTCGAGGACTCGGCCCGTGGCCAGAACTCGGTGAAGGCCGGCGTGCCGCTGTTCATCGTGGTGGTGCTGACCTTGCTGATGGTCCAGCTGCGCAGCTTCTCGCGCACGGCCATGGTGTTCCTCACCGCGCCCCTGGGGCTGATCGGCGTGACCCTGTTCCTCCTGGTGTTCCGTCAGCCCTTCGGCTTCGTGGCGATGCTGGGGACCATCGCCCTGTCGGGGATGATCATGCGCAACTCGGTGATTCTGGTGGACCAGATCGAGCAGGACATCAGGGCCGGGCAGAAACCCTGGGATGCGATCATCGAGGCCACGGTGCGGCGCTTCCGGCCTATCGTGCTGACCGCCCTGGCGGCGGTGCTGGCGATGATCCCGCTGTCGCGCAGCGTGTTCTTCGGGCCGATGGCGGTGGCGATCATGGGCGGGCTGATTGTCGCTACGGTGCTGACCCTCTTGTTCCTGCCGGCACTGTATGCGGCATGGTTCAGGGTCAAGAAGGACTGAGGCGATTGCGCGAAGCAGGAGCCGGACGACCGGCTCCTGTGGGTGAGGGCAGGGCTTACAGGGTGCCGAAGACTTTCTTGGCCAGGCTGGTGGCCGCGGCGCCCGGGTTCTGGCGAATGGTTTCTTCCTGCTTGCCGATCATCTCGAACAGGCCGTTGAGCGCCTGCTCGGTCACGTAACCCTCGATATTGGCGCTCTTGGCATCCAGCACGCCGAGGGTCGCAGCCTGTCCGGCGAAGGAGTTGTACTGCTTGGCCAGGCCGACCTGGTCGGTGGCCTGCTTGACGATCGGCAGGAACTTGGCGCGGATCTGTTCACGGCTGCTCTTGTCCAGGTACTGGGTGGCCGAATCCTTGCCGCCGGCCAGGATGCCCTTGGCATCGGCCACGGTCATCTTCTTCACTGCATCCACCAGCAGCGCCTGGGCCTGCGGGACTGCCGCCTCGGCGGCCTTGTTCATGCTGGTTTCCAGCTGTTCGACCTGCTCGCCCATGCCGAACTGTTTCATCTTCTTGGCGACCTTGCCCAGGTTGCCTGGCAGCTCGATGCGTACGTCCGGGTTGTTGCTGAAGCCGCCGGGGGTGCCCAGCTGCTTGACGGCGATTTGCGCACCCTGGGTCAGGGTATCCTTGAGACCGCCGCTGGCATCACCCTGGGACAGGTCGCTCAGGGACAGGGCCAGGGCGCTGGCGGAGATCATCAGGCCAGCGCACAGGCTGGTGAAACGAAGCGAGGTACAGAGCATGGCGGCTTCCTTGTGCAGTGGGGATTAACGGACAGCGTCGACACGGAGCTTGAACGGCCGCGGATCGCTGCCGTCGAGTTTGACCCCGTTGTGTTCGGTGGTGATGAAGATCAGCCGGCCATCGACTTCGATGCGCGCGCTGAGCGAATAGGTATGGCCAGGCTTGACCTGGGCCGGATCGTAGTCGAGATGGAAGGGCAGTGGCACCTGGCCCTTGACGGGTCCGCGCTGCTCGGCCAGGACCACCGCCGGCGCATCGGCCAGGGATACGTCCTGCAGGCTCACGCTCAAGGTGGCGGTCGCTGGCAGGGCGATGCGTTGCAGATAGAAGACTTCACCTTCGAGGCTGGCCTTGGCCGCAGGCGCGGTGGATTGGCAAGCCCCGAGCAGCGCGGCGGCGGCCAGCAGGATGAACTTCTTCATGGCGGATCTCCGTATCTGGGGGCGCCGCACGAGCCGCGGCGCCCATGAGAATCTACTCGCTTTGCGCCGCAGTCGCGACTTGCTCGGCGGCGTCTTCGCTGCGATGCAGGGCGACCTGGCGGATCGACAGGCGAATCTCCGCCGGGAGCACGCGCTTGGCGGCGCCCTCGGCCAGTTCCCCGAGCAACTCGTGGTAGCTCAACTTGCCGGCGTCGTCGCGCCGCAGCACGCCCTGGTCCAGCAAGGTCTGGATGAAATGGCGGAACAGGCTCTTGTCGAAGAACTCCGGGGCATTGAGACCATGCAGGATCGACAGGCGCTGGGCCATGACCGTGCAGAGGTCTTCCAGCTCTTCGGCGCTGATGCTGTTCTGGCCGCTGTTGAGCAACAGCGAAATGGCCATGTAGAAGCGCTGCAGGGTCTGGGCGATGCTCTTGGACAGCAGGGTCAGCAGGACGAAGTGCCGCGAGCTGGGCGCCGGGCGCTGGTACATCTCTTTCTCGAAGCGCAGCAGGCCTTGTTCGACGAAGGCTTGCAGCCACTGGTCCACCACGGCATCCAGTTCCTCCAGGGGCCAGCGGATGAACAGCTCGGCCTGCAGGTACGGATACAGGGCCCGGGTGTAGCGCAGGATCTGCTCGCGGCTCATGCGCGAGGAGCTCTGGAAGAAGCTCGCCAGCAGTGCCGGCAAGGCGAAGATGTGCAGCACGTTGTTGCGGTAGTAGGTCATCAGGACGGCGTTCTGCTCGTCCAGGTAGAGGATCTTGCCCAGGGCGTCGCTCTGCTCGGCCAGCAGGTCCATGTCCTTGACGTGCTGGATCAGCGCCTGGCCATCGCCTTCCGGCAAGGTGGTGTGGGGCGAATAGGGCACGCTGCGCAGCAGGGCCAGGTACAGGTCCAGTACCCGGGCCATGGCGCGGTCGTCCAGGGCCAGGCGGCTGGTGGAGAGCAGGGCCAGGGCCACCAGGTTCACCGGGTTGATCGCCGCGGCTTCATTGAGGTGCTGGGCCACCCGCTCGCCCAGGCGATTGGTGGTTTCGTTGAGCCAGGCCGGGCGGTACTGCGGGCCCAGTTCCTGGGTGCGCCAGTCCGGTTGTTCCTGGTCGAGGAATTCCGCCAGCTTGATGGGCTCGCCGAAGTTCACCGCCACCTGGCCGAAACGCTGCTTGAGGGCGCCGATGACCTTGAAGATGTCGAAGATCGACTCCTTCTTCTTGCTCGCGCCACGCAGTTCGCCCAGGTAGGTGCGGCCTTCCAGCACCCGCTCGTAGCCGATGTACACCGGTACGAAGACGATGGGCATGCGCGAGGAGCGCAGGAAACTGCGCAAGGTGATGGCCAGCATGCCGGTCTTGGGTTGCAGCATGCGCCCGGTGCGCGAGCGCCCGCCCTCGACGAAGTACTCCACGGGGAAGCCCTTGGTGAACAGGGTGTGCAGGTACTCGTTGAACACCGAGGTGTAGAGCGGGTTGCCCTTGAAGGTGCGGCGCATGAAGAAGGCCCCGCCGCGTCGCAGCAGGCCGCCGATCAGCGGCATGTTGAGGTTGATCCCGGCGGCGATATGGGGTGGGGTCAGGCCGTTGCGGAACAGCAGGTAGGACAGCAGCAGGTAGTCGATATGGCTGCGATGGCAGGGCACGTAGATGACTTCGTGGCCCTGGGCGATCTTCTGCACGCCCTCGAGATGGTTGACCTTGATCCCGTCGTAGATCTTGTTCCAGAACCAGCTCAGCACTACTTCCAGGAAGCGGATCGCGGTGTAGGTGTAGTCCGAGGCGATCTCGTTGCCATAGCGCAGGGCCTGGGCCTTGGCCTTTTCCGGGGAGATCTTCTCGCGTTCGGCTTCATCCAGGATCGCCTGCTTGACCAGGGGCTGGTTGAGCAGGCCCTTGACCAGGTTGCGCCGGTGGGAGATGTCCGGGCCGATGACGGCGGCCTTGAGGTTGCGAAAGTGCACCCGCAGGATGCGCTGGGCCATGCGCACGGTGCGTTCATGGCCCTTGTTGTGCTCGATCAGCTCGCGCAGGTGGATCGGCGCCGAGAACTGCACCCGGGTCTTGCGTCCCAGGATCATGATGCTCAACAGGCGACGCAGGCGCCCGGTGACCGCCCAGCTGTCGGCGAACAGCAGTTTCCAGGGGCTGGACTCGCTGTCCGGGGACTGGCCCCAGAACACGCTGACCGGGATGATCTGCGCATCTTCGGTGGCGTTCTGGGTCAGGGCGCTGACCAGGCGGGTCAAGGTCGGCGGTGCGCCGCGCTTGTCCTGGCGGCCGAGCCAGTCCGGCTCCGGGGTCAGGTAGAAGAACGCCGCAGGCTCCAGCATGTTGCCCACCGACACCGGCAGTACCGGGCGTGGCAGGCCGGCCTTGGTGCACTCGGTGTCCACCACCGCCAGGTCGCTCAAGGATGGGTTTTGCAGGACGTAGAACACCGGTCGGCTGCGGTCCAGGTCAAGAGTGAAGGACGACTGGTTGATGGTTTCCGAGCGCACCCAGAGATACAGCAGGCGGCGCAAGGTGCCAAACACGAGACGGCGGATCGGGGAGCGGGTCATACGGTTTCTACGTGAGTGAATAAAAAACCAAGCGCAAGCCTGGGGGGAGGAGCTGTGGTCGCTGGGACAGGTCGCGACGGCAGCTCGCTTGTTGCGGAAAAAGGCGCGAGAAGTGCGGTTTGCTCGCTCCAGCCCGGTAGTCGGCAACGTCGTCCGGCAACGCGGCTCTTTACCTGGCAGTAGTGGGCGCTAGTGTGCCGGATTCGTCGAAAATCGGCAAAAACGCCACTAAACAAGATTGAGTTGAGAGTTTTTCCACCTGTCATATACTCGGCCAACTCTCCCGCAGTCGTATCGCTTCCACTCATAGAGAAGCAGGCCCAGGGAAAGTTCTCCAGGTTTGGCGGCAGAGCGCCGAGCCAATAATAAAAAATTGAGGGATGGATTCATGACTACTCGTGAGACCGGCAGCGTGAAGTGGTTCAACGACGCCAAGGGCTACGGCTTTATCCAACGTGAAGGTGGGGCGGACGTGTTCGTTCACTACCGGGCAATCCGTGGCGAAGGCCACCGTTCCCTGACCGAAGGCCAGCAGGTGGAGTACGCCGTGGTCGAAGGCCAGAAAGGCCTGCAGGCCGAGGACGTCGTCGGCTTGTAAGGGCTCTGCCCGATAGGCGCGAGTCTTGCCCGCGATAACGTGCTACCAGGCACAACGCTATCGCGAGCAAGCCTCTCTCCTACTGCAATTGGAATCAGGCGCACGAAATCAGGCGGTGCGCCAGGTAATCTCTTCTTCACCGTCGGTGCTGATGCGAATCCAGCGATCGGCGGACTCCTCACCTTCCTCCTCGACCCAGCTACCCGGTGCGCAGCGCACCTCGACGTTGAGCGCGGCGAACGCGGCGCGGGCGCAGGCGATGTCGTCGTCCCAGGGCGTCTGGTCGCTTTCCAGATACAGGCTGTTCCATTTGCCAACGGCCTTGGGCAGCCAGGTCACCGGTACTTGGCCGGCGGTGCATTTGTAGGTCTGGCCCTTCTGTACCCATTGGCTGCAAGGACCCAGCACGGCGCCGAGCCAGGCGGCGATGACCTTGTGGTCGACGTCGGCGTCTTTCAGGTAAATCTCGATATCGGGCTGGCGCATGGATGTCCTCATTGCCGGTCTGAAAAATCCATTCGCGGATTTATCCGACCCCAGGCCCATGCCCGGGGTCGTGGTTGAAGTGGGGTCACTGCAGTACGAAATAATCGTAGCGCATCGATACGCTGACCTCGAACGGCTGCTCTTGCTCGATCACCGCGGCCCGGCGCTCGGCGCTGGCACGCCAGCCATGGGGCGTCATGGCCAGCAGGTTGGCGCGATCTTGCGGGCGATCCAGGCGCAGCTTGAATTCCAGGACCTCGTTATGGTCCAGGGCCATGCCCTGTGGCACCAGGGCCAGGTGCTTGTCGTCGGTGTATTCCCGGACCTCGTCGTACAGGCGTTCACGCAGCTCCATCAGGTGGCCGCTGGTAGGCCCGACCTTCATCAGGCCGCCGCCAGGGCTCAAGAGGCGCTTGGCTTCCTGCCAGTCCAGAGGACTGAAGACACTGGCCAGGAACTGGCAACTACCCTCGGCCAGGGGAACACGCGCCATGCTGGCGACCATCCAGGTCAACTGCGGGGCCCGGCGGCAGGCGCGCTTGACCGCTTCCCGGGAAATATCCAGGGCGTAGCCATCGGCGTCGGGCAGGGCCTGGGCCAGCTGCGCGGTGTAGTAACCCTCGCCGCAGCCGATATCGACCCAGCGCTGTGGTGCCCGCTCGGCGGCCAGCTCGGCCAGGCGCGCGGCCACCGGGGCGTAGTGCCCGGCGTTGAGGAAGTCGCGGCGGGCCTCGACCATGGCTTGGTTGTCGCCCGGGTCGCGGCTGTTCTTGTGTTGCACCGGCAGCAGGTTCAGGTAGCCCTGGCGGGCACGGTCGAAGCGATGCCCGGCCGGGCACACCACGCCGTTGTCCTGGGTGTTCAGCGGGGCGCTGCAAAGAGGACAGGCGAGCATCAGGCGAGCAACCGGACCAGAGTTTGGTAGTAGATCTCGGTCAGCACGTCGAGGTCGCTGGCCAGGATCCGCTCGTTGACCTGGTGGATGGTGGCGTTGACCGGCCCCAACTCCACGACCTGGGTGCCCAGGGTGGCGATGAAGCGACCATCGGATGTACCGCCGCTGGTGGAGGCCTTGGTCTGGCGACCGGTGACCTGCTTGATGCTGGCCGATACCGCGTCCAGCAGGGCGCCTGGCTCGGTGAGGAACGGCAGGCCGGACAGCGCCCACTCCACATGCCAGTCCAGTTCGTGCTTGTCGAGGATCGCCGCGACCCGCTGCTGCAGGCCTTCGACGGTGGACTCGGTGGAGAAGCGGAAGTTGAACAGGGCCACCAGTTCACCGGGGATCACGTTGGTGGCGCCGGTACCGGAGTTGAGGTTGGAGATCTGGAAGCTGGTGGGCGGGAAGAAGGCGTTGCCGTCGTCCCAGTGCTCGGCCGCCAATTCCGCCAGGGCCGCAGCGGCCAGGTGGATCGGGTTCTTGGCCAGGTGCGGATAGGCCACGTGGCCCTGGACCCCACGGACCGTGAGCTTGGCGCCCAGGGAGCCGCGACGGCCGTTCTTGACCACATCGCCCACCAGGCTGGTACTCGACGGCTCGCCGACGATGCACCAGTCCAGGCGCTCCTTGCGTGCCGCCAGGCGTTCGACCACGGCCTTGGTGCCATGGTGCGCCGGACCTTCTTCATCGCTGGTGATCAGGAACGCCACCGAACCCTTGTGGTCCGGGTAATCGCCGACGAAGCGCTCGGCGGCCACCAGCATCGCCGCCAGGCTGCCTTTCATGTCCGCCGCGCCACGGCCGCAGAGCATGCCGTGTTCGTCGATCAGGGCCTCGAACGGATCGTTCTGCCAGGCCTGGACCGGGCCGGTGGGCACCACGTCGGTATGGCCGGCGAAGCACAGCACCGGGCCCTCATGCTTGCCATGGGTGGCCCAGAAGTTGTCCACGTCCTCGATGCGCATCGGTTCCAGCTGGAAACCGGCATCGCCCAGGCGCTGCATCATCAGCTTCTGGCAGTCGGCATCGACCGGGGTCACCGAGGGGCGACGGATCAGGTCACAGGCAAGTTGCAGGGTCGGCGAAAGCTCGGCATGGGCCGTCATGGGAAACTCCGGAGACGTTATAGGTAGGAGCGAGGCTGGCCCGCGATGGTCGCGACGCGGTTTGCCCAAAGCACCGCAAAGGTTTCATCGCAGGTAAGCCTGGCTCCTACTGTAATGGGGGGCAAGGCGCGCAAAATGGCGGATATCTTAAAGCAAAACGGCAGCCTCAGGCCGCCGTTTAGTGCTTTGCGTCGATTCAGCCCGCAGGGATCGGTTCAGGCTCCGGCGCCGGCTTGGGCAGCGACGACAGGAAGGCCATGACCAGTGCCGCCACGTAGGGCAGCGACTGCACCAGGAGCATGGTCACCCAGAAGCGCATGTCGTTGCTCGGCAGGCCCTGGACCAGGAAGATCCCCAGCGCCGCGCCCCACAGCAGCAGCATGATGAACAGCTCTTCCCGAGCCTCGGAGATCGCCACCCAGAAACCATGGCTGTTGGCGTTCTTCGGCGTGCGGAAGAACGGAATGCTGCTGGTGAAGAAACCGTACAGCACCGCCTTGGCGATGGTATGGGACAGGGCCAGGCCGGCCAGGGCCGCGCAGAAGGCGTCCTTGAGGTTCACGCCCACCGCGCGGCGGTAGAGGAAGATGATCTTGCCGACCTTGAACACGAACAGCGCCAGGGGCGGAATGGCGAAGATCAGCAGCGGCGGGTCCACCTGCTTGGGCACGATGATCATCGCCGCCGACCACAACAGTGCGCCGATGGTGAAGAAAATGTTCATGCCGTCGGCCACCCACGGTAGCCAGCCCGCCAGGAAGTGGTAGCGCTGGCCGCGGGTCAGCTCGGTGTCCTTGCCGCGCAGCAGGCTGGCGGTATGGCGCTTGATGATCTGGATCGCGCCGTAGGCCCAGCGGAAACGCTGCTTCTTGAAGTCGATGAAGGTATCGGGCATCAGGCCCTTGCCGTAGCTTTCGTGGTGGTAGGCGGCCGACAGGCCCTTCTCGAACACCCGCAGGCCCAGCTCGGCGTCCTCGCAGATGCACCAGTCGGCCCAGCCCAGCTCTTCGAGCACCGAGCGCCGGGTCATGGTCATGGTGCCGTGCTGGATGATGGCGTCGCGGTCGTTGCGGGTGACCATGCCGATATGGAAGAAGCCCTTGTACTCCGCGTAGCAGAGCTTCTTGAAGGTGCTTTCGTCCTGGTCGCGGTAATCCTGGGGCGACTGCACGATGGCGATCTTCGGGTCGGCGAAGTGCGGCACCATGTGCTTGAGCCAGTTGCGCTCCACGCAGTAGTCGGAGTCGATGACCGCGATCACCTCGGCGTCCTTGGCGGTGTGCGGGATCAGGTAGTTCAGCGCGCCGCCCTTGAAGCCGGCCAGCGGCGAGACATGGAAGAAGCGAAAGCGCGGCCCCAGGGTCTGGCAATAGGCCTGGACCGGCTCCCAGACGGCCGGGTCCTTGGTGTTGTTGTCGATGATCAGGACTTCGTAGTCCGGGTAATCGAGGTTGGCCAGGGCATCGAGGGTCTGCTTCACCATCTCCGGTGGTTCGTTGTAGCAGGGCACGTGGATCGAGACTTTCGGCCGGTAGCCGGAATCGCCTTCCACCGGCAGGAACTCGCGCCGGCGCTTGCGCACCCACACCGCCTCGGCCAGTTCGTGAGCTTCGGTGAGCAGGACGATGAACACCCCCAGGGCGCCCAGGGCCAGGAGGAAGCCCACGGTCAGGCTGAACCAGGTGCTGTACTGCTGGCTGTAGTCATAGCCGATCCACACCAGCACCGAACCGCAGAGGAAGGCGATGAAGGTCAGGAACGTCCGTCCACGCTGGCGCAGGGCCGAGCCGTCGATCAGCAGGATCGCCAGGGACAGCATCGCCAGGACCACCGAGCCGATGGCCAGTACCCGCCATTGCGGGATCGCCACCACCGGGCCTTCGAAGTTGAATTTCTGCTGGCGCGCAGCGTTGAACACACCCCAGTAGGCGCCCACCGAGCCTTCGTCGCTGGCCTTCCACGGTTGGTCGAAGGCTTCGATGACGAAGTAGTTGTAGCCCTGGCGGTTGAGCTGGTTGACCAGGGTCCGCAGGTAGATCGCCTGGTCCGCCGGGCTGGCGTCGGCGCCACCGCGCATCCGGCCATTGCTCGGCCAGCCCACTTCGGACAGCAGCAGCGGTTTTTTCGGGAACATCTTCTTCAGGTCGCGAGCCCGGTCGAGGACGAACTGTTCGGCCTTGTCCACCGGGATGAATTCCCAGTAGGGCAGGATGTGCGCGGCGATCAGGTCGACGTGCTGGGCCAGTTCCGGATGTTCTTCCCAGACGTGCCACTGCTCGGAAGTGGTGACCGGCACCTTCACTGCGGCACGTACCCGGTCCAGGACCACGGACAGCTGGTCGGCGCTGATTTCCTTGCGGAAGATCGCCTCGTTACCCACCACCACCCGGACCACGCTGCGGGAGGTATTGGCCAGTTCGATGGCGCGCATGATCTCGCGCTCGTTGCGCTCCAGGTCCGGGCTGATCCAGATCCCCAAGGTCACGCGCAGGCCGAATTCTTCTGCCAGCCGGGGAATGTCCTGCAGGCTGCCATCCACCGAATAGGTACGAATGTTGTCGGTCAGCTTGCTCATGATTTCCAGGTCGCGACGCATTTCATCGTCGGACGGGTACTGGTCCTTTTGCGGGAACTGACCCAGCTGGAAGGGCGAGTAGGAAAAACCGGAGATCTGTTCCGGCCAGTCGGGGGCCGAGACCGGGCGATTGATCAGCGCCCAGAAACCGGTGAACAGTGCGGCGATGGCCAGTACTACCACCAGGTTGAGTCCAAATTTACGCGATGACATGGCTATTTCGGGTTCCAAGAAGTGTGGAACGAGGGAAGGGGCGGCAGGCGCCAAAACGGCGCGCATCCTACACTGGCCCTCAACTGAGCGTACAGCGCACAGGGGACGGCGGGACCTTGGGCACCGTAATTGGGTTTAAGTTCTTTACTTGTAGCTGGCGGCTTAAAACTTGTCGCGGCGAAGCCCTATAATGCGCGCCGGTTTTTTAGGTGATGGTCATGAGTACAGAAGATCCACGGTTTGCCGGCGTCGCCCGCTTGTATGGCATCGAGGGCCTGGAACGGCTGCGGGCGGCCCACGTGGCGATCGTCGGTATCGGCGGGGTCGGTTCCTGGGCGGCGGAAGCCATCGCCCGTTGCGGAGTGGGGGAAATCTCGCTGTTCGACCTCGACGATGTCTGCGTCAGCAACAGCAACCGCCAACTGCATGCCCTGGACAGCACCGTGGGTCGGCCCAAGGTCGAGGTCATGGCCGAGCGCCTGCGGGGCATCAATCCGCACTGCGCGGTGCACCCGGTCACGGACTTCGTCACCCGCGACACCATGGCCGAGTACATCACTCCCGAAATCGACTGCGTGATCGACTGCATCGACAGTGTGAATGCCAAGGCGGCCCTGATCGCCTGGTGCAAGCGCCGCAAGATCCAGATCATCACCACCGGCGGGGCTGGCGGGCAGATCGATCCGACCCAGATCCAGGTCTGCGACCTGAACCGCACCTTCAATGACCCGCTGGCATCCAAGGTGCGTTCGACCTTGCGCCGCGACTACGGGTTCTCGCGCACCATGAACCGGCACTACAGCGTGCCCTGCGTGTTTTCCACCGAGCAACTGCGCTATCCCAAGCCCGACGGCGGTATCTGCCTGCAGAAGAGCTTCGTCGGTGATGGGGTCAAGCTCGATTGTGCCGGCGGTTTCGGTGCGGTGATGATGGTGACCGCGACGTTCGGCATGGTCGCGGCGACCAAGGCGGTGGACAAGCTGGTAGCCGGCGTGCGCCGTCCGTCCGAGCGCAACAAGGCGGTGTAGCCTTGCGGCCTAGGCATTCACGGACTGGCCCGTGTAGCCGCAACCGCAGGCTGCGTACGGCCGCTGGGTCTTGAATCCGCTGAAGGTCCTTCGGCCCTTGTCGCAGCCTCGCAGGCTTGGCAGCGGTTACACGCTGGCCAGTTCGCCCATCCGTTGCAACACGGCATTCAGGCCGTTGGCGCGTGATGGCGAGAGCTGGCGCGACAACCCCAACTGGTTGAACCAGTCCGCGAGGTTCACCTCGCGCAACTCTTGCGCGGACAATCCGTTGACCCGCGCCAGCAGCAGCGCCACCAGGCCACGGATCAGCCGCGCATCGGTGGCCGCGGCGAATTGCCAGCGGCCTTGATCCAGGCTTGCCACCAGCCACACCTGGCTCTCACAACCGTGCACCCGATTGGCCTCGACCCTGGCGCTGTCGTCCAGGGCCGGCAGGCGCTCGCCCCATTGCATCAACAGGCGCGCCCGCTGCTCCCAGCCTGCGGCTTCCTGGAACACTTGCAGCGCTGTGCTGGCGTCTTCCGGCAGGCTCATCGCAGCAGCTCCAGAGCCTGGTCCAGGGCCTCGAAGAAGCGCTCCAGGTCCTCGGAGTCGTTGTACAGCGCCAGGGACACGCGGATCGCTCCGTGCAGGCCGAGGCTCTTGAGCAAGGGCATGGCGCAGTGATGGCCGGCCCGCACGGCGATGCCCTGTTCGGTCAACAGGTGTGCCAGATCGGCGCTGTGTACGCCGTCGACCACGAAGCTGACCAGCGCCAGCTGCGGCGTGCCCAGCAGGCGGATGCCGTTGCGCGCCTGTAGCCCGTGCAGCAGGTAGGCATGCAGTTTTGCTTCATGTTCGGCCACGGCTTGCTGGTCCAGGCCAGCGAGGTAGTCCAGGGTGGCGCCAAGGCCGATGACCCCGGCGATCGCTGGCGTTCCTGCCTCGAAACCCAGGGGGGCAGGGCGGAACCTGGCGTGCTGGTAATCGGCGTCCTGGACCATCTCGCCACCGAATTGCCAATGGCGCACTCCCTTGAGCGCCCCATGGCGGCCGAAGAGCACGCCGACGCCTTCCGGGCCGTACAGCTTGTGGCTGGAAAACACATAGAAGTCGCAGCCCAGGGCCTGAACGTCATGTCGGCCGTGGACCACCCCCTGGGCGCCGTCGACCACGGTCAGCGCGCCCTGGGCCCTGGCCATGGCCAGCAGCGGGGTCAGGGGTTGCCAGGCGCCGAGCACGTTGGACAGCTGGCTGACTGCCAGCAATCGGGTACGAGGGCCGATCAGGCGGCTCGCGGCGTCGATATCCACCAGCCCGTCGGCATCCAGCGGCAGGACCACCAGGCTCAGCCCGCGGCGCTGGGCCAGTTGCTGCCAAGGCAGCAGGTTGGCGTGATGTTCCAGGGCGCTGACGACGATTTCATCGCCAGCCTCGAATCGATGCTCCAGGCCATAGGCCAGGAGGTTCAGCGCGGAAGTCGCGCCGTGGGTGAAGACGATCTGCCCGCTGTCGCCGACATTCAGCCATTGCCCGACCTTGCTGCGGCTGTCCTCGAAAGCCTGGGTGGCGTGGGCGCCGGGCAGGTGCTGGGCGCGATGCACGTTGGCCGCGCCATTGGCGTAGTAGTGCGCCAGGGCGTCCAACAGGGCCTGGGGCTTCTGGGTGGTGGCGGCGTTGTCCAGGTAGGTCTGGTCCTGGCGTTGCAGGGCGGCGATGGCCGGGAAATCGGCGCGCCAGGGGGAGGGTAAAAGCATGATGGCGAAACTCGTTCGAACAGGCCGGGCGCTGATGATAAGCGCCCGGCGGGTTCCGGTGGAACCGCGTGCTGGGCTCGCTTAGTTGTGAGCGTGCAGCGCTTCGTTCAGCTCGATGGCCGACTTGTGGGTCTTGCACTCCACGGCGCCGGTTTCCGAGTTGCGACGGAACAGCAGGTCAGGCTGGCCGGCCAGTTCCCGGGCCTTGAGGACCTTGACCAGTTGGTTGTTCTCGTCCAGCAGCGCCACCTTGGTCCCGGCGGTCACGTACAGGCCCGATTCCACGGTGTTGCGATCGCCCAGCGGGATGCCGATGCCGGCGTTGGCGCCGATCAGGCAGCCTTCGCCGACCTTGATCACGATGTTGCCGCCACCCGACAGGGTACCCATGGTGGAGCAGCCGCCGCCCAGGTCCGAACCCTTGCCGACGAACACGCCAGCCGATACGCGGCCTTCGATCATGCCCGGGCCTTCGGTGCCAGCGTTGAAGTTGACGAAGCCCTCGTGCATCACGGTGGTGCCTTCGCCGATGTAGGCGCCCAGGCGGATCCGTGCGCTGTCAGCGATACGCACGCCGCTCGGCACGACGTAGTCGGTCATTTTCGGGAACTTGTCCACCGAGAACACTTCCAGCAGTTCGCCGCGCAGGCGTGCTTCGAGTTGGCGCTCGGCCAGTTCGGCCAGGTCGATGGCGCCCTGGCTGGTCCAGGCGACGTTCGGCAGCAGCGGGAATACGCCGGCCAGGCTCAGGCCATGGGGTTTGACCAGGCGATGGGACAGCAGGTGCAGCTTGAGGTAGGCCTCTGGGGTGCTGGTCAGTTGGGCGTCTTCGGCCAGCAGGGTGGCGACCAGGGGCTTGTGGCTTTCGGCCAGGCGGGTCAGTAGGGCGGCCTGGGTGGCGTCGATACCCTTGAGGGCGTCGGCCATCTGCGCGGCCTGGGTGGTGCTGAAGGTGATGGCCTGGTTGCCTTCGCTGTAGCCGAGGATCGGCGCTACGGCGGCGACGATTTCAGCGGCTGGCTTGAGCAGCGGCGCTGCGTAAAACACTTCCAGCCAAGCACCTTGGCGGTTCTGGGTGCCGACACCGAATGCCAGGCTGAACAGGGTAGTGGACATGCAGTTACCTCTTGCGAAATTGATTGAGCAGGCTTACTTGAGCGCCGCTGCGTAAAGGTCTGGCTTGAAGCCAATCAGGGTTCTGTTTCCGAGGTCGAGCACCGGACGCTTGATCATCGACGGTTGCGCGAGCATCAGTTCGACGGCCTTGGCCTGGTCGAGGTCGGCCTTGCTGGCCTCATCGAGCTTGCGGAAGGTAGTACCCGCGCGGTTCAGCACCACTTCCCAGCCGTGCTCGGCGCACCACTGGTTCAGGTGCT
Source organism: Pseudomonas sp. CMR5c (assembly GCF_003850545.1). Classification (NCBI taxonomy): domain Bacteria; kingdom Pseudomonadati; phylum Pseudomonadota; class Gammaproteobacteria; order Pseudomonadales; family Pseudomonadaceae; genus Pseudomonas; species Pseudomonas sp. CMR5c. Next base: position 1,296,379 of record NZ_CP027705.1, read on the forward strand.
CGCGATCGATGCCGGAGGTCTTGTAGTCGTGGAAGTCATAGCTGACAGCGTGTTCATCGAGCCAGGTGCGCGCCTTTTTCATGGTGTCGCAGGCCTTGATGCCGAAAAGGTGCAACGTTTTGCTTGAAGCGGTCAAGGAATTGCCCCCTCTGGAGTGCTGGTAATCAAAGGTCCGGGATTATGCCACGACGGCGGCGCTTAGGCGTCGGCGGCTGCGGGGCTTTGTCGCATTGTGTTGCGCGGACCTGGGCGTTGCGACTTTCGTGCAGCGGCGTGAGCGCAGCTTAAGCGGCTAATATGGCACTTCTGCGGCGAATTGTTGCCGAGTTTGTGTGTCTGCTCTGAAAGTCCGAATCAGGAACCCCGCTTTATGCAAACCGCCTACACCGTTCTCATCATGCTGATGCTGGTGAGCCTCTCGCGTCTTGTCGGGCGGGTGATCCCACTGCCATTGCCCCTGGTGCAGATCAGCGCCGGGGCCTTGCTGGCCTGGCCGACCCTGGGCCTGCACGTGGCCCTGGACCCGGAGCTGTTCCTGTTTCTGTTCCTGCCGCCGCTGCTGTTTTCCGATGGCTGGCGCATGCCCAAGCGCGAGTTCTGGCGCTTGCGTGGCCCGATCCTGACCCTGGCTGTGGGGCTGGTGCTGTTCACGGTGGTCGGCGCCGGTTATTTCATCCACTGGCTATTGCCGACCATTCCCTTGCCGGTGGCCTTCGCCCTGGCGGCGGTGCTGTCGCCCACCGACGCCGTGGCGGTCTCGGCGATTTCCCAGAACCGCCTGCCGACGCCGTTGATGCACATGCTCCAGGGCGAGGCGTTGATGAACGACGCCTCGGGCCTGGTGACCTTCAAGTTCGCCCTGGTGGCGGCGGTCACCGGGGTGTTTTCCCTGGCCAATGCCAGCCTGACCTTCGTCCTGGTGGCGGTGGGTGGCCTGGCGGTGGGCGTGGCCCTGAGCTGGCTGGTGGGGCGCTTGCGGGCCTGGATGATCGCCCGTGGCTGGGATGATCCGGCGACCCACGTGGTGTTCATGTTGCTGCTGCCGTTCGCCGCCTATGTCCTGGCCGAGCGCCTGGGAGCCTCGGGTATCCTTTCGGCGGTGGCGGCGGGGATGATGCAGAGCTGGCTCGACCTGCTGCCGCGCCAGACCAGCACCCGCCTGCTCAACCGCAGTGTCTGGTCGTTGCTGGAGTTCGCCTTCAACGGCCTGATCTTCCTGCTGCTGGGCCTGCAGTTGCCGGACATCATCAAGGCGGTGGTCAGCCACGAGACGTCGCTCTGGCCGACCCTGGCCTACCGCTGCCTGGATGTGGTGGCGATTTTCCTGGTGTTGCTGGTGCTGCGCTTCATCTGGGTGCAGAGCATCTGGCGCTTGTCGGGCCTGCTGCGGCGCTGGCGCGGCAAGGGCGAGCTGACCCTGGTGCCCACCGCGCGTTCCTGCTGGCTGCTGACCGTGGGCGGTGTGCGCGGGGCGGTGACCCTGGCCGGCGTGATGTCGGTGCCTCTATTCCTGGGCGCGGGCGAAGCCTTTCCCGAACGTGACCTGCTGATCTTCATTGCCGCCGGGGTGATCCTGCTGTCCCTGGTAGCGGCGTGCATCGCCCTGCCGCTGCTGCTGCGTGGCATCGTCAAGAGCCCTGACGACAAACGCCGGGGCGAAGTGCGCGATGCCTGGCGCAAGACCGCCGAGGCAGCGATCCACGCACTTGAAGCCGAGGAGGTCGCCGAGTCCGGCGAGGCTCCGGATGCCGCCCAGGCCGCCCTGAGCAGCGAGCTCAAGGGCCGGTTGATGGCCGAGTATCGGCACCAGTTGGAGGTCTACAACGATTCTGCCGAGGCCCAGGCCCTGGCCCAGCAGATGGACCTGCTGGAGCGGCGCCTGCGGCTCAAGGCCCTGCGCGCGCAACGGTTGGAGCTGTACCGCCTGAGCCGCCAGCATCAGATCGGCGACGATGTGCTGCGTGAAGTGCTGGCGGAACTGGATTTGAGCGAGGCGAACCTGGGATCGGTGAAATGACGCTGATGTGGGAGCGAGTGGGCGGCGATCCGACTTGCCCGCGATTCAGACAACGCAGTGCACCTAATGCACCGCGTTGTCGTCCATCGCGAACAAGCTTCGTTGCTGCAGGTTCGCGAGATTATTTACGGCGCAATACGAAATCGCGAATCCGCTCGGCAGCCTCGACGCACTCAGCCAATGGCGCCACCAGGGCCATGCGCACGCGGTCGGCGCCGGGGTTGGTGCCGTCCACATCGCGGGAAAGATAGGAGCCCGGGACTACGGTCACGTGTTCCTGTTCGAACAGGTCGCGGCAGAACGCTGCGTCATCACCGGCCACGTTCGGCCACAGGTAGAAACTGCCGTCCGGACGCTGCACGTCCATGACCGGTGCGAGAATCGCCAATACCGCATCGAATTTCTCGCGGTACAGCGCACGGTTGGCCCGTACATGGACTTCATCGTTCCAGGCGGCGACGCTGGCCAGTTGGGTCTGTACCGGCATGGCGCAGCCGTGGTAGGTGCGGTACAGCAAGAAGCCCTTGAGGATCTCGGCATCGCCGGCGACGAAGCCCGAGCGCAGGCCCGGCAGGTTGGAGCGCTTGGACAGGCTGTGGAACACCACGCAGCGCTTGAAGTCCTTGCGGCCCAGCTCGGCACAGGCACTGAGCAGGCCGGGTGGCGGCGATTGCTCGTCGAAATACAGCTCGCTATAGCATTCGTCGGCGGCGATCACGAAGTCGTGCTCGTCCGCCAGGGCGATCAGCTTCTTCAAGGTCGCCAGCGGAATCAGTGCGCCGGTGGGGTTGCCCGGCGAGCACAGGAACAGGATCTGGCAGCGCTGCCAGATCTCGGCCGGTACTGCGTCGAAGTCCGGGTTGAAGCCGTTTTCGTCCAGGCAGGGCAGGTAGTGCGGCTTGGCCCCGGCCAGGAACGCTGCGCCCTCGTAGATCTGGTAGAACGGGTTGGGGCTGACCACCAGGGCGTCCTCGCCGCGATTGACCACGGTCTGGGTAAAGGCGAACAGCGCCTCGCGGGTACCGTTCACCGGTAACACGTTACGCGCCGGGTCGATCCAGCCTTCCGGCACACCGAAGCGCCGCTCGCACCAGGCACCGATGGCCTCGCGCAGGGCCGGGATGCCCAGGGTAGTGGGGTACACGGCCATCTGGTCGAGGTTGTTGGCCAGGGCCTCGGCGACGAAGCTCGGCGAACGGTGCTTCGGTTCGCCGATGGACAGGGCAATGGGGCGCTTGTCTGGGTTGGGGGTGACGCCGCCGAGCAAGGCGCGGAGCTTTTCGAACGGGTAGGGCTGCAGCTGGTTCAGAGCGTTGTTCATCGGTGCGGGGTCTCGATCAAAGCGTCGGGTCATGACCTGTCAGATGCTCAGGCGGGTCATTTCGATAGTCGGTTCATGGCTGACGCTCAACTGGCTGACGATCGCATCCTGCAGGCGACTGCACAGCTGGGGGTCGGAAAGGGGCTGGTTGTTCGCGTCGGTAATGAAGAACACGTCTTCCACGCGCTCGCCCAGGGTGGCGATCTTGGCGTTCTGCAGCGACAGGTCGAACTCCAGGAAGATCTTGCCAATGCGCGCCAGCAGGCCCGGGCGGTCGGGAGCGCTGAGCTCCAGCACGGTGACCGGGCGCTGGGCGTCGTTGTGGATGGTCACCTCGGGGGCGAAGGCGAAGTGCTTGAGCTGGCGCGGTACCCGGCGCTGGATGATGGTCGGGTAGTCGTCGGGATTGCGCAGGGCATCGGTCAGGCCCTTGCGGATCTGCTCGACCCGCTCGGGGTTGTTGCCGATGGATTCGCCGTCGTTGTCCAGGACGATATAGGTGTCGAGGGTGAACTGGCTGCTGGAGGTGATGATCCGGGCGTCATGGATGTTCAGGTTGAGCTGGTCCATGGCGGCCACGGTCACGGCGAAGAAATCGTGCTGGTCGGGGGCATAGATGAAGATCTGCGTGCCGCCCTCGAATTCGCGCTGGGTGATTTCCTTGATCAGCACCAGCGAGCCGCCGTCGACCGGCTGCTGGAGGATGGCGTCGCTGTGCCAGGCCACGTCGCCGGCGGTGTGGCGCAGGAAGTAGTCGTCCCCCAGCTGTGACCAGAGTTGCTCGACCTCGTCCGGATCGGTGCCATTGCGCACCAGGATATCCAGGGCCGCGCTCTGGGTCTGGCGGATCTGCTCCTCGCGATCCACCGGGTTCTCCAGGCCGCGGCGCAGGGCGCGCTTGGTCTCGGTGTAGAGCTGGCGCAGCAGGCTGGCGCGCCAGGAGTTCCACAGGCTGGGGTTGGTGGCATAGATGTCGGCCACGGTCATCACGTAGAGGTAGTCCAGGCGGGTCTGGTCCACCACGACCTGGGCGAAGTCGTGGATCACTTGCGGGTCGGAGAGGTCCTTGCGCTGGGCTGTGGTGGACATCACCAGGTGGTTCTGCACCAGCCAGACGATCAGCCGGGTGTCCCATAGCGGCAGTTGGTGGCGGATGCAGAAGGCCTCGGCGTCCACTGCGCCGATTTCCGAGTGGTCGCCTTGCCGGCCCTTGCCGATGTCGTGGTAGAGGCCGGCCATGTAGATCAGCTCCGGCTTGGGCAGCTTGCCCATGAGCTTGCTGGCCAGCGGGAATTTCTCGGAAATGGGCGTGTACTGCAGTTTGCGCAGGTGCTTGATCAGGTTCAGCGTGTGGGCGTCCACGGTATAGATGTGGAACAGGTCGTGCTGCATCTGCCCGACGATGAAGCCGAACTCGGGCAGGTAGCGTCCGAGAATGCCGTAGCGGTTCATCCGCCGCAGGTTGCGGTGGATGCCGATCTCGCACTTGAACAGCTCGATGAACAGGCTGGTGTTGCGGATGTCGTGGCGGAAATCGTCGTCGATCAGGTGCCGGTGCTCGCGCAACAGGCGGATGGTGTCGGCGCGCACGCCCTTGATCTCAGGGTGCTGGGCCATCAGCACGAAGATCTCCAGCATCGCGAACGGGGTGCGCTTGAACACCTTGTCGTTGATCGCTTCGATATAGCCGTCGTGCAGTTGGAAGCGGGCGTTGATCGGCTGGGGCGGGGCTTCATCCTCGGGCGCGAGGATCACCTCTTCGAAGTGCTGGATGATCAGGTCGCTCAGCTGGGCGATGCTCATCACCACGCGGTAGTACTGCTGCATGAAGCTTTCGATGCTCTGCTTGGCGTCTTCGCCCTCGAAGCCCAGCAGGGTGGCGATGGAGCGCTGGTGGTCGAGCAGCAGGCGGTCTTCGGCGCGTCCGGCGAGCATGTGCAGGGCGTAGCGCACACGCCAGAGGAACTCCTGGGAGGACGCCAGCAAGGCGTTCTCGCTTTCCAGCAGGAACCCTTCGCCGGCCAGGGCCCGCAGGTTCAGGGTGCCGTACTGGCGGCGGGCGACCCAGAGAATGGTCTGGATATCCCGCAGGCCGCCGGGCGAGCCCTTGACGTTGGGCTCCAGGTTGTACTCGGTATCGTTGTACTTGTGGTGGCGAGCCTTTTGTTCGGCGTGCTTGGCCAGGAAGAAGTCCTTGCTCGGCCACATGTGTTCGGTGCTGGTGACTTCCAGCATGCGCTGGCGCAGGCGCTCGGGGCCGGCGATGGTGCGGCTTTCCATCAGGTTGGTGATCACCGTCAGGTCGGCCCGTGCCTGTTCCGCGCACTCATCCACCGAACGCACGCTTTGCCCCACCTCCAGGCCGATATCCCAGAGCAAGGTGAGGAAGCGTTCGATGGAATCGCGAAAGATCTCGTGGTCGGCGCTGCCCAGCAGGATCAGCAGGTCGATGTCGGAGTAGGGGTGGAGCTCGCCGCGCCCGTAGCCGCCGACTGCCACCAGGGCGATATCGGCTTCGGCGCTCCAACTGAACTGGTCCCAGGCCTTTTGCAGGATGTTGTCGATGAACCAGGCGCGGTCTTCGATGAGCCGGCGGATTTCCCGTCCGCTGCGAAAGCGGTTGTCGAGCACTTCCCGTGCCTGGCGGATGGCTTTCTTGAAGGCTGCGATGGGGCTGGCCTTCAATGCCAGTTCCGCCTGGAACTGGCCGCGGTCGAAGAGTTCGGGATCCACCTGCGGCATCGATTGCTTTCCTTTCTATCTATAAGGTCGGGGCGCGGCGGTGTGGATCAGGGCGACACCCGGGCGATGGTGTCGTCGCTGCGCAGGGTGAAGATCTCGTAGCCGGTCTCTGTCACCAGCAGGGTATGTTCCCACTGCGCCGACAACTTGCGGTCCTTGGTGATGGCGGTCCAGCCGTCGCCCAGGACCTTGGTGTCGGCCTTGCCCTGGTTGATCATCGGCTCGATGGTGAAGGTCATGCCGGCCTTGAGCTCCATGCCGGTGCCAGCGCGGCCGTAGTGCAGGATCTGCGGTTCTTCGTGGAACACCTTGCCAATGCCATGGCCGCAGAATTCACGGACCACCGAGAAGCCGTTCTTTTCGGCGTGCTTCTGGATCACTTCGCCGATATCGCCCAGGCGGCATCCCGGTTTCACCAGCTCGATGGCCTTGTACATGCATTCCTGGGTGATCTGCGACAGGCGCTCGGCCCAGACCGGCACGGTGCCGACGTGGAACATGCGGCTGGTATCGCCGTGGTAGCCGTCCTTGATGACGGTCACGTCGATGTTCAGGGTGTCGCCATTCTTCAACGGTTTATCGTTGGGAATGCCGTGGCACACCACGTGGTTGATCGAGGTGCAGATGGACTTGGGGAAGCCCTTGTAGTTCAGCGGGGCCGGGATGGCGCCTTGCACGTTGACGATGTAGTCATGGCAGATGCGATCCAGTTCTTCGGTGGTGACACCGGGTTTGACATGCTCGGCAATCATTTCCAGCACTTCGGCGGCCAGTTTGCCGGCGACACGCATTTTTGCGATGTCCTCGGGGGTTTTGAGGGTGACGGTCATACAGGCTCTCTTGACGCTCAGGGGGAGCGATAAACACGGGATGGCCAGAAAACCGCGCTCGCCAGGCTTGGCCTGCGATAGGGCCGCGAGGTTTTCGGAAGCCGCAAAGGTGCGATTCTAACAGAGGCTCGGCGCAAATCCGCGGTTGTGCCGGTGCTTGCCTTTATCCAAGGGTGCATTCTGGACCGATTCAAGGGGCAGGGCAAAAAACCGCGCAGATCGGCGGATGTGAAACCGGGTTCCGTTTTTGCCCTTGCTGTGATATAAAATGCGCCGCTTTCCGGGGATGTCCCTGAAAAGCCCAAACCCACACACGTGTCGACACGATGACCTGGGTGCCCTCAGCTCAAGCTGTTGGTTGGTCATTGGGATACGTGGAGGCCTAACCCGACTTATTAAGGAACTATCATGTCCCAAGTCAACATGCGCGATATGCTGAAGGCCGGTGTGCACTTCGGTCACCAAACCCGTTACTGGAATCCGAAAATGGGCAAGTACATTTTCGGCGCGCGTAACAAGATTCACATCATCAACCTGGAAAAAACCCTGCCAATGTTCAACGAGGCTCTGACCTTCGTAGAGCGTCTGGCCCAGGGCAAGAACAAGATTCTGTTCGTCGGCACCAAGCGTTCCGCCGGCAAGATCGTTGCTGAAGAAGCAGCACGTTGCGGCTCGCCGTACGTCGATCACCGCTGGTTGGGCGGCATGCTGACCAACTACAAGACCATCCGTGCTTCCATCAAGCGTCTGCGTGACCTCGAAGCCCAGGCTGAAGACGGTACCTTCGCCAAGCTGACCAAGAAAGAGGCGCTGATGCGCACTCGCGATCTGGAAAAGCTGGATCGCTCCCTGGGTGGTATCAAGGACATGGGCGGTCTGCCTGACGCACTGTTCGTGATCGACGTTGACCACGAGCGCATCGCGATCACCGAAGCCAACAAGCTGGGCATCCCGGTCATCGGCGTTGTCGATACCAACAGCAGCCCGGAAGGCGTTGACTACATCATCCCAGGCAACGATGACGCCATTCGCGCCATCCAGCTGTACATGGGTTCGATGGCTGATGCCGTGATCCGTGGCCGCAACAACGTTGCTGGCGGCACCGAAGTGTTCGAAGAAGCTGCAGCACCGGCGGCTGAAGCCTGAGTAACTGACGCTTAGCGTTTACTCAGTACGCAAAAAGGGGGCTTGGCCCCCTTTTTGCCAACTCGAAAATCATTTCGTAGCGGGCCCCGACAGTTTCTGTAATGCGTGGCTGCTATGAAGTGGATTCGGGGTAGTGCCCAAGAATTGAGCGCCCGTTCAGTCGGGTGGAATGGTTGAAAACCTATCCAAGAGGATTTTGAAAATGGCAGAGATTACTGCAGCGCTGGTTAAAGAACTGCGCGAGCGTACCGGCGAAGGCATGATGGACTGCAAGAAGGCCCTGACCAAGGCCGGCGGCGACATCGAGAAAGCCATTGATGACATGCGTGCCTCCGGCGCGATCAAGGCTGCCAAGAAAGCTGGCAACGTTGCCGCTGAAGGCGCTATCGCCATCAAGGACGACGGTAAAGCCGCCGTTCTGCTGGAAGTGAACTCGCAGACCGACTTCCTGGCTCTGCAGGACGACTTCAAGGCGTTCGTTGCTGCCAGCGTGGAAAAAGCTTTCGCTGACAAGCTGACCGACGCAGCTCCGCTGATCGAAGCTCAAGAAGCTGCCCGCCTGATCCTGGTTGGCAAGACTGGCGAAAACGTCAACATCCGTCGTCTGGCTCGCGTTGAAGGTGACGTGGTCGGTACTTACCTGCACGGTAACAAGATCGGTGTTGCGGTTGTCCTGAAAGGCGGTTCCGTAGAACTGGCCAAAGACATCGCCATGCACGTAGCTGCCAGCAACCCTGAGTTCCTGCTGCCATCGCAAGTTTCCGCCGAAGCCATCGAGCGCGAAAAAGGCGTCTTCCTGCAGCTGAACGAAGACAAGATGAAAGGCAAGCCAGCTGACATCGTTGAAAAAATGATCGCTGGTCGTATCAGCAAGTTCCTGGCCGAGGCCAGCCTGGTTGAGCAAGCTTTCGTCAAGGATCCAGAAGTCACCGTTGGTGCTCTGGCCAAGAAAGGCGGCGCTGAAATCGTTTCCTTCACTCGTTTCGCCGTAGGCGAAGGCATCGAGAAGAAAGAAGACAACTTCGCCGAAGAAGTTGCTGCACAACTGGCTGCTGCCAAGCAACAGTAAGACGGTTTTACAACTGTCGCCCGAAAGAGGCTGCCCGCTCACGCGCGCAGCCTCTTTTCAAATGGGTAGGGCAATTTTGTTGTCCGCTCCCGGAACCGGCTTACAAAGCCGTGTTCTGATGGCGCTGTGACAGCGTCAAGCTAGAGTGAACGCAAGCTGCAAACAGCTCGCAAAGAATTTTTAAATACGCCGCAGGAGAGATTCGCAATGGCTCAGCAGGGCAGTGGTTATCAAGCTCGCTATAAACGCATTCTACTCAAGCTTAGCGGCGAGGCCCTGATGGGCTCGGAAGAGTTCGGGATCGATCCCAAGGTGCTGGACCGCATGGCGCTGGAGGTCGGCCAACTGGTCGGCATCGGTGTTCAGGTGGGCTTGGTGATCGGTGGTGGCAACCTGTTCCGTGGCGCCGCCTTGAGTGCCGCCGGCATGGATCGGGTCACTGGCGACCACATGGGCATGCTGGCCACCGTGATGAACGGCCTGGCGATGCGTGACGCGCTGGAACGTGCCAATATCTCGGCCATCGTGATGTCGGCTATTTCCATGGTCGGCGTGACCGATCACTATGACCGTCGCAAGGCCATGCGCCACCTGAACTCCAAAGAGGTGGTGATCTTCGCGGCCGGTACCGGTAACCCGTTCTTCACTACCGACTCTGCAGCGTGCCTGCGGGCCATTGAGATCGACGCCGACGTCGTGCTCAAGGCGACCAAGGTCGATGGTGTTTACACTGCAGATCCGTTCAAGGACCCGCATGCCGAGAAGTTCGATCATCTGACCTACGATGAAGTGCTGGATCGCAAGCTGGGAGTGATGGACCTGACGGCTATCTGCCTGTGCCGCGACCACAAGATGCCGCTGCGGGTATTTAACATGAACAAGCCCGGCGCCCTGCTGAACATCGTGCATGGTGGCGCTGAAGGAACCCTGATCGAGGAAGGCGAACAATGATCAACGAAATCAAGAAAGACGCCCAGGAGCGCATGAAGAAGAGCCTGGAGTCCCTGGCCCATGCGTTCGGCCAGATCCGCACTGGCAAGGCGCACCCCAGCATCCTGGGCAGCGTGATGGTGCCTTACTACGGCGCCGACACTCCTTTGAGCGGCGTCGCCAACGTGACCGTGAAGGATTCCCAGACCCTGCAGGTCGTGCCGTTCGAGCGCAACATGCTGGGGGCCATCGACAAGGCCATTGGCAGTGCCGGCCTGAACCTCAACCCAACCAACCTGGGTGAGTTGCTGCTGATCAAGATGGCGCCGCTGACCGAGGAAACCCGCAAGGGCTTCACCAAGCAAGCGCGCGCTGCTGCCGAGGACGCACGGGTTGCGGTACGCAACATTCGTCGTGACGCCCTGGGCGAGCTGAAGAAGCTGTCCAAGGACAAGGCCATCAGTGAAGACGAGGAGCGCCGCGCCGGTGCCGAAATCGACAAGCTGATCAAGGAGTTCGAGGGCCAGATCGCCAAGGCGACCGAGGAAAAAGAAAAAGACCTGATGGCCGTATAAGGATCAGGACGTTTTCATGGAAAAGACCAAACAGCCTGTGCCGTCTTCAGTGCCACGCCATGTCGCGATCATCATGGACGGAAACAACCGCTGGGCAAAAAAACGCTTCATGCCGGGTGTGGCCGGGCATAAGGCGGGTGTTGATGCGGTACGCGCAGTCATCGAGGTGTGCGCCGAGGCCAAGGTCGAGGTTCTGACCCTGTTTGCCTTTTCCAGTGAAAACTGGCAGCGCCCGGCCGATGAGGTCAGCGCCTTGATGGACCTGTTCTTCAAGGCGCTGCGTCGTGAGGCCAAGCGCCTCAACGACAACAACATCAGCCTGCGGATCATTGGCGATCGTTCGCGTTTCCATCCCGAATTGCAGGCGGCGATGCGCGAGGCCGAAGCCATCACCGCCGGCAGCGATCGTTTCATCCTGCAGATCGCCGCCAACTACGGCGGCCAGTGGGATATCGCCCAGGCTGCCCAACGCCTGGCGCGTGAGGTGCAGGCCGGCCATTTGCGCCCCGACGACATCACTCCGGACTTGCTGCAGGCTTGCCTTGCCACCGGCGATTTGCCGTTGCCCGACCTGTGCATCCGCACCGGTGGCGAGCATCGCATCAGCAATTTCCTGCTGTGGCAGCTGGCTTATGCCGAGCTGTATTTCTCCGACCTGTTCTGGCCGGACTTCAAACACGATGCCATGCGCCATGCGCTGGCCGATTACGCATCTCGCCAGCGGCGCTTCGGTAAGACGAGCGAGCAGGTCGAGGATGGAGCCCGGGTTTAATGCTCAAACAACGAATCATTACCGCGTTGATCCTGCTGCCGATCGCCTTGGGTGGGTTTTTCCTGCTCGAAGGCTCGAACTTCGCCCTGTTCATCGGCCTGGTGGTCGCACTGGGTGGTTGGGAGTGGGCGCGGCTGGCAGGGTTCAGTGCGCAGCCGGCGCGAATCGCCTATGCCGTGGCGGTGGCGGCACTGTTGTTCATGATGCACCTGGTTCCAGGTGTCGCTCCATGGATCCTGGGAGCTGCGGTGCTGTGGTGGGGCTTGGCGACATTCCTGGTGCTCACCTATCCGCGTAGCAGTGAACAATGGTCCGGGGCAGCCCCCAAGCTGTTGATCGGCTTGCTGATCCTGCTGCCGGCCTGGCAGGGCTTGGTGTTCATCAAGCAATTGCCGCTGGGCAATTGGCTGATCATGGCGGTGATGGTGTTGGTCTGGGGTGCGGATATCGGCGCCTATTTCTCGGGCCGGGCCTTTGGCAAGCGCAAGCTGGCACCCCAGGTCAGCCCTGGCAAGAGCTGGGAGGGCGTATACGGCGGCCTGGCCCTGAGCCTGGTTATCACCGCGGTGGTGGGGCTGGTTCGTGGCTGGGGCTTTGGCCAGATGGTCGTGGGCCTGCTGGGGGCGGCCATCGTGGTCTTCATCTCGGTGGTGGGCGACCTGACCGAAAGCATGTTCAAGCGCCAGGCCGGCATCAAGGACAGCAGTAACCTGCTGCCTGGCCATGGCGGCGTTCTGGACCGGATCGACAGCCTAACTGCAGCGATTCCAGTGTTCGCAGTGCTGCTGTGGATGACCGCATCGTGAGCGGTGTTCAGCAAATCACGGTCCTGGGAGCTACTGGCTCCATCGGCCTGAGTACCTTGGATGTCATCGCTCGCCACCCGGATCGCTACCAGGTATTCGCTCTCACCGGTTTCAGTCGCCTGGCCGAGTTGTTGGTCTTGTGCGTGCGCCATGTGCCGCGTTTCGCCGTGGTGCCACAAGAGGCGGCCGCCAGGCGCTTGCAGGAAGATCTGCGGGCTGCCGGGTTGTCGACCCGCGTGCTGGTGGGGGAGCAGGGGTTGTGCGAAGTCGCCTCGGCTCCTGAGGTCGATGCGGTGATGGCGGCGATCGTCGGTGCTGCCGGCCTGCGTCCGACCTTGGCGGCGGTGCAGGCCGGCAAGAAGATTCTCCTGGCCAACAAGGAAGCACTGGTGATGTCCGGTGCGTTGTTCATGGAGGCGGTGGGGCGTAGCGGTTCGGTGTTGCTGCCTATCGATAGCGAGCACAATGCGATTTTCCAGTGCATGCCGAGGGACTTCTCTCGTGGTCTCGGCCAGGTTGGGGTGCGCCGCATCCTCTTGACCGCCTCGGGCGGCCCGTTCCGGCAGACGCCGCTGGCCGAGCTGGAAGATGTCTCGCCGGAGCAGGCTTGCGCTCATCCGAACTGGTCCATGGGTCGCAAGATCTCGGTCGACTCGGCGAGCATGATGAACAAGGGCCTGGAGCTCATCGAAGCTTGCTGGCTGTTCGATGCCAGGCCGGCGCAGGTCGAGGTGGTAGTGCACCCGCAAAGTGTGATCCACTCGCTGGTGGACTACGTCGACGGCTCGGTGCTGGCGCAGCTGGGGAACCCGGATATGCGTACCCCGATCGCCAACGCCCTGGCCTGGCCGGAGCGAATCGACTCCGGTGTGGCGCCGCTCGACCTGTTCGCCATTGCCCGCCTGGACTTCCAGGCGCCCGATGAGCAGCGATTCCCATGCCTGCGCCTGGCTCGTCAGGCGGCCGAGGCAGGCGGCAGCGCCCCGGCGATGTTGAATGCGGCCAACGAAGTGGCGGTCTCGGCATTTCTCGAGCGGCGCATCCGCTACCTGGAGATCGCGAGTATCATCGACGAGGTTTTGAATCGTGAGCCGGTGGTTGCGGTCAACGAGCTGGATGCCGTATTCGCGGCGGATGCCCAGGCCCGGTTGCTGGCTGACCAATGGTTGCAGCGTAACGGGCGATAGGATTCGCGACCCGCGCGAGTGACGGCGAATAGGATTGCGGAGAAAGTAGATGAGCGCGCTCTATATGATTGTCGGCACCCTGGTAGCCCTGGGCGTGCTGGTCACCTTTCACGAATTCGGTCATTTCTGGGTTGCCCGCCGTTGTGGCGTCAAGGTGCTGCGCTTCTCCGTGGGTTTCGGCATGCCCCTGGTGCGCTGGCATGATCGCCATGGCACCGAGTTCGTGATCGCCGCCATTCCCCTGGGCGGTTACGTGAAGATGCTCGACGAGCGCGAGGGCGAGGTGGCGCTCGCGGAGCTCGATCAATCCTTCAATCGCAAGTCCGTTCGTCAGCGTATTGCCATAGTCGCGGCGGGCCCGATTGCCAACTTCCTCCTGGCCCTGGTGTTTTTCTGGGCCCTGGCGATGCTGGGCAGTCAGCAGGTGCGACCGGTCATCGGTGAAGTCGAGGCCGGTAGTATCGCCGCCAAGGCTGGACTGAGTTCGGGTCAAGAAATCATCGCCATCGACGGCGAGCCGACCACTGGCTGGGCGGCAGTGAACCTGCAATTGGTGCGCCGCCTGGGCGAAAGCGGCACGTTGCAGTTGCTGGTTCGTGAGCAAGGCGCCACAGCCGATTCGCCACGCCAGTTGGTGCTGGATAAATGGCTCAAGGGCGCCGATGAGCCCGATCCTATTCGTTCCCTGGGTATCCGCCCCTGGCGCCCGGCCTTGCCTCCGGTGCTGGCCGAACTCGATCCGAAAGGTCCGGCCCAGGCTGGCGGCCTGAAGACCGGTGATCGCCTGCTGGCTCTCGATGGCCAGGCGCTCGATGACTGGCAGCAGGTGGTCGACTGGGTGCGTGTGCATCCTGCGGCCAGGGTCGTCCTGCACGTCGAGCGTGATGGCGCCCGAATCGAGGTTCCCGTGACCCTGGCCAGCCGGGGTGACAGCAAGGCCCCGAGCGGTTACCTGGGGGCTGGTGTGAAGGCCGTCGACTGGCCGCCGCAAATGTTGCGCGAAGTCAGTTATGGCCCGCTGGAGGCGATTGGCGAAGGCGCCCGGCGCACTTGGACCATGAGCGTCCTGACCCTTGAATCACTGAAGAAAATGTTGTTCGGCGAGCTCTCGGTAAAAAACTTGAGCGGACCGATAACCATTGCTAAAGTGGCGGGCGCTTCTGCCCAGTCGGGCATTGCCGATTTCTTGAATTTCCTTGCTTATCTGAGTATTAGCCTGGGGGTTCTGAATTTGTTGCCCATCCCGGTACTGGATGGGGGGCATTTGTTGTTTTATCTGATCGAGTGGGTGCGTGGTCGCCCCTTGTCGGATCGGGTGCAAGGTTGGGGGATACAGATCGGTATCAGCTTGGTGGTCGGAGTCATGCTGCTTGCTCTGGTCAACGATCTGGGTCGTCTGTAACGCTTCGCTGAATTGCGAATCTGCCGCATTTTGCGGCAGTTTGTTTATTGCCAGTTGGAATAAGAAAGGACTTCATGAAACGTCTGCTGCTAACTGCGGTTCTCTCCGTATTGATGATCGCCGAAGTTCACGCCGAGTCCTTCACTATCTCCGATATTCGCGTCAACGGCCTCCAGCGCGTTTCCGCGGGTAGCGTCTTTGGTGCCTTGCCGTTGAACGTCGGCGAGCAGGCGGACGACCGTCGCCTGGTGGAATCCACTCGTGCGCTGTTCAAAACCGGTTTCTTTCAAGACATCCAGCTGGGGCGCGATGGCAACGTCCTGGTCATCACGGTAGTCGAGCGGCCTTCGGTTGCCAGCATCGAGATCGAAGGCAACAAGGCGATCTCCACCGACGACCTGATGAAGGGCCTCAAGCAGTCCGGCCTGGCCGAAGGCGAAATCTTCCAGCGTGCGACCCTCGAAGGGGTGCGTAACGAACTGCAACGTCAATATGTTGCTCAGGGTCGTTACTCGGCCACCGTCGAGACCGAAGTGGTTCCGCAGCCGCGTAACCGTGTCGGCCTGAAGGTGAAGATCAACGAAGGCACGGTCGCGGCCATCCAGCACATCAACGTGGTAGGCAATACGGTCTTCCCCGACGACGACCTGATCGGCCTGTTCGAGCTCAAGACCACCAACTGGCTGTCGTTCTTCAAGAACGATGACAAGTACGCCCGTGAAAAACTCTCCGGTGACCTGGAGCGCCTGCGTTCCTACTACCTGGACCGCGGCTATATCAACATGGATATCGCTTCGACCCAGGTGTCCATCACTCCGGACAAGAAACACGTCTACATCACCGTCAACATCAACGAAGGCGAGAAGTACAGCGTTCGTGACGTCAAGCTCAGCGGCGACCTGAAAGTACCTGAAGACCAGGTCAAGGCACTGCTGCTGGTGGAGAAGGGCCAGGTGTTCTCGCGCAAGCTGATGACCACCACCTCCGAGCTGATCACCCGTCGCCTGGGTAACGATGGCTATACCTTCGCCAACGTCAACGGTGTGCCACAACCCCACGATGACGACCACACCGTCGACATCACCTTCGTGGTGGATCCAGGCAAGCGCGCCTACGTGAACCGCATCAACTTCCGTGGCAACACCAAGTCCGAGGACGAAGTACTGCGTCGCGAGATGCGCCAGATGGAAGGCGGTTGGGCTTCGACCTACCTCATCGACCAGTCGAAGACTCGCCTCGAGCGCCTGGGCTTCTTCAAGGAAGTCAACGTCGAGACTCCGGCCGTGCCGGGTGTCGATGACCAGGTCGACGTCAACTACGCCGTAGAAGAGCAGGCTTCGGGTTCGATCACCGCCAGCGTTGGTTTCGCCCAGAGTGCGGGCCTGATCCTTGGTGGTTCGATTACCCAGAACAACTTCCTGGGTACCGGTAACAAGGTCAGCATCGGCCTGACCCGAAGCGAATACCAGAGCCGCTACAACTTCGGCTACGTGGACCCCTACTGGACCGCCGATGGCGTGAGCCTGGGCTACAACGCCTTCTATCGCACCACTGACTACAAGGACCTCGATGTCGATGTAGCCAGCTATGCGGTGGATAGCCTGGGTGCTGGTGTCAGCGTGGGCTACCCGATCAGCGAGACTTCGCGCCTGACCTTCGGCCTGACGGCCCAGCAGGACAAGATCAAGACCGGTCGCTACACCGTCGACGAAATCTTCGACTTCGTGAACAAACAGGGCAAGAGCTACCTGAACTTCAAGGCCTCTGCCGGCTGGTCCGAGTCGACCCTGAACAAAGGTGTATTGGCGACCCGCGGTCACTCGCAAAGCCTGGTGCTGGAAACCACTACCCCGGGTAGCGACCTGTCGTTCTTCAAGCTCGACTACCGTGGCCAGTTGTTCACGCCACTGACCGACAACTACACCATGCGTTTCCATACCGAGTTGGGTTATGGCGATGGCTTTGGCGATACCAAGGGCTTGCCGTTCTACGAGAACTACTATGCCGGTGGTTTCAACTCGGTTCGTGGTTTCAAGGACAGCACCCTGGGCCCACGCAGTACGCCTAGCCGTGGTGTGGGTGTAACCGGTAACGCCGGTACCGTTCGCGATCCGGATCAAGACCCGCTGCCATTCGGCGGTAACGTGTTGATCCAAGGCGGTGCGGAGTTGCTTTTCCCTCTGCCATTCGTCAAGGACCAGCGTTCCCTGCGCACTTCCCTGTTCTGGGATGTGGGTAACGTCTTCAGCTCTCGTTGTGAAAAGACATCCAACACCATCGCGGCGTCGAACGTGAAGCCCGAGTGCAACGATGTCAGCTTCAGCAACCTGGCCAGTTCGGTGGGTGTCGGCGTGACGTGGGTAACTGCTCTGGGTCCATTGAGCTTCGCCCTGGCGATGCCGATCAAGAAACCGGATGACGCTGAAACCCAGGTGTTCCAATTCTCTCTCGGCCAGACTTTCTAACCGTCTGGCCCAAGACAACGACAATGGATTTTGTAGGAGTGCATCGTGCGTAAGTTGACTCAATTGGTTCTCCTGGCCTCCGTTCTGGTCGCGAGCCCGGCATTTGCCGAAATGAAAATCGCCGTCCTGAACTATCAGATGGCTCTGCTGGAGTCGGACGCGGCCAAGAAGTACGCCGTGGACGCCGAGAAAAAGTTCGGCCCGCAGCTGAACAAGCTCAAGACCCTGGAAAGCAGCGCCAAGGGTATCCAGGACCGCCTGGTTGCCGGTGGCGACAAGATGCAGCAAGGTGAGCGTGAGCGTCTGGAGCTCGAGTTCAAGCAGAAAGCTCGCGACTTCCAGTTCCAGTCCAAGGAGCTGAACGAAGCCAAGGCCGTGGCCGACCGCGAAATGCTCAAGCAGCTCAAGCCCAAGCTGGACGGCGCTGTTGAAGAAGTCATCAAGAAAGGCGGTTTCGACCTGGTCTTCGAGCGTGGCGCAGTGATCGATGTCAAACCTCAGTACGACATCACGCGCCAGGTTATCGAGCGCATGAATCAGCTGAAGTAAGCCATGACCGCAATTATGAAGCTCGGCCAGTTGGCCGAGTTCCTCGGCGCCACCTTGCGTGGCGACGCGGAGAAGGAAATCACTGGGCTGGCCACCTTGCAGGAGGCTGGCCCAGCTCAGTTGAGCTTTTTGGCAAATCCCCAATATCGCAAGTACCTGGTCGATAGCCAGGCTGGCGCGGTGTTGTTGAAAGCCGCCGAAGCCGAGGCCTATGCCGGTGATGCACTGGTGGTGGCCGACCCTTACCTGTCCTATGCCCGTGTTTCCCACTTCTTCGATCCCAAGCCCAAGGCGCCGGCCGGTATCCATCCGTCCGCGGTGATCGCCGATGATGCCCAGGTCGATCCAACGGCCAGTATCGGCGCCTTTGCCGTGATCGAAAGCGGAGCCCGGATCGACGCCGGCGTAACCGTTGGCGCCCATTGCGTCATCGGTGCCCGTAGCGTGGTGGGCGAGGGTGGCTGGTTGGCACCACGGGTGACCCTGTACCACGACGTGCGCATCGGCAAGCGCGTGGTGATCCAGTCGGGTGCGGTGTTGGGCGGCGAAGGTTTCGGTTTCGCCAACTCGAAGGGCATCTGGAACAAGATCGCCCAGGTGGGCGGCGTGACCATCGGCGATGATGTGGAGATCGGTGTCAACACGGCCATCGACCGTGGAGCCCTGGCTGACACCATCATCGGCAACGGCGTGAAGCTCGACAACCAGATCCAGATCGCCCACAACGTCCAGGTCGGTGATCACACCGCGATGGCCGCTTGCGTGGGGATCTCCGGCAGCACCAAGATCGGCAAGCACTGCATGCTCGCCGGCGGTGTCGGCCTGGTGGGTCATATCGAGATTTGTGACAACGTTTTCCTCACCGGGATGACCATGGTGACCCACTCGATCACCGAGCCGGGCGCCTACTCTTCCGGTACTGCCATGCAACCGGCTGCCGAGTGGCGCAAAAGCGCGGCCCGCATCCGCCAGCTCGATGATCTCGCGCGGCGTTTGCGCCAGTTGGAAAAGCGCGTCGGGGACGTGACCCCCGGCGACAATGCTTCATCAGATGGCTGATACCATTTCCACATCAAGTGTGCACAGCCGCTAGACTGCCTGCTTCCTTGATTTGCTAGAGGGGCGTGCGTTGACCGCATGCTCCCAATCTTTACTACAGGCTTCCCCCCGAAATGATGGACATCAACGAGATTCGCGAATACTTGCCTCACCGTTACCCTTTCCTGCTGGTGGATCGGGTGGTGGATCTGGATGTCGAGGGCAAGTGCATTCGTGCCTACAAGAATGTCAGCATCAACGAGCCGTTCTTCAATGGCCACTTCCCTGCGCATCCGATCATGCCAGGCGTGCTGATCATCGAAGCCATGGCCCAGGCTGCGGGCATTCTGGGTTTCAAGATGCTCGACGTGAAGCCTGCCGACGGCACCCTCTACTACTTCGTCGGCTCCGACAAGCTGCGCTTCCGACAGCCGGTGCTGCCGGGAGACCAGCTGATCCTTGAAGCCAAGTTCATCAGTTGCAAGCGTCAGATCTGGAAGTTCGAGTGCCAGGCATCGGTCGACGGCAAGCCAGTGTGCTCCGCCGAGATCATCTGCGCGGAACGCAAACTATGAGTTTGATTGACCCTCGCGCAATCATCGATCCGACGGCCGTCCTGGCCGACGACGTTGAGGTTGGCCCGTGGTCGATCGTCGGCGCTGGTGTGGAAATCGGCGAGGGTACAGTGATCGGGCCCCATGTGATCCTCAAGGGCCCGACCCGGATCGGCAAGCACAACCGCATCTACCAGTTTTCCTCGGTAGGCGAAGACACGCCCGATCTGAAATACAAGGGTGAAGAAACCCGCCTGGTAATCGGTGATCACAATGTGATCCGCGAAGGCGTGACCATTCACCGTGGCACCATCCAGGACCGTTGCGAGACCACCCTGGGCGACCACAACCTGATCATGGCCTATGCCCATATTGGCCACGACAGTGTGATCGGCAACCATTGCATCCTGGTCAACAACACCGCGTTGGCCGGCCACGTGCATGTGGATGACTGGGCGATTCTTTCCGGTTTCACCCTGGTGCATCAGTACTGCCACATCGGTGCCCACAGCTTTTCCGGCATGGGCACCGCCATCGGCAAGGACGTCCCGGCGTTCGTCACCGTATTCGGCAACCCTGCCGAAGCTCGTAGCATGAACTTCGAAGGCATGCGCCGTCGTGGTTTCAGCGATGATTCGATCCACGCCCTGCGTCGTGCCTACAAGGTGGTCTATCGCCAGGGGCTGACGGTAGACCAGGCCCTGGCCGAATTGACCGAAGCCGCCGAGCAGTATCCCGAAGTTGCACTGTTTCGCGACTCGATCCAGTCTTCGACCCGCGGCATCACCCGCTAATCATGAGCACTCTGCGTATTGCGCTGGTGGCTGGCGAAGCCTCCGGCGATATTCTTGGCGCTGGTCTGATGCGCGCCCTCAAGGCCCAGCATCCGGCGGTGGAGTTCATCGGTGTCGGTGGGCCATTGATGGAGGCCGAGGGGCTGGTCTCCTACTTTCCCATGGAGCGCCTGGCGGTCATGGGGCTGGTCGAGGTTCTCGGGCGCCTGCGTGAGCTGCTGGCCCGACGCAAGAAACTGGTGCAGACCCTGATCGCCGAAAAGCCGGATGTATTCATCGGTATCGATGCCCCGGACTTCACCCTGAATATCGAGCTCAAGTTGCGCCAGGCCGGGATCAAGACCGTGCACTACGTCAGTCCATCGGTATGGGCCTGGCGCCAGAAGCGCGTGCTGAAGATCCGCGAAGGCTGCGACCTGATGCTGACCCTGTTTCCTTTCGAAGCCAGGTTCTACGAGGAAAAGGGCGTTCCGGTGAAGTTCGTCGGCCACTCCCTGGCCGATGCCATCCCCTTGCAAGCTGATCGAGCAGCGGCTCGCGCCGAACTCGGTTTGCCCGACGGCCCGCTGGTGGCGTTGATGCCAGGCAGTCGTGGCGGCGAAGTAGGACGCCTGGGCGGCCTGTTCCTGGATGCCGCCGAGTGCTTGCGGGCCATGCGCCCGGGTGTGTGTTTCATCCTGCCTTGCGCCAATGCCCAGCGGCGAGCCCAGGTGGAAGAGCTGCTGGCCGGTCGCGACCTGCCGCTGACCCTGCTCGATGGCCAGTCGCATAAAGCACTGGCGGCCTGCGACGCGGTATTGATCGCCTCGGGTACGGCGACCCTGGAAGCCCTGTTGTACAAGCGGCCGATGGTGGTGGCCTACCGCCTGGCGCCGCTGACGTTCTGGATTCTCAAGCGCATGGTCAAAAGTCCGTACATTTCCCTGCCCAACCTGTTGGCCCAGCGCTTGCTGGTGCCTGAGTTGCTGCAGGATGCTGCGACTGCCGAGGCCCTGGCCAAGACCCTGTCGCCGCTGATCGAGGGTGGCGAGGAGCAGACCAACGGTTTCGACCAGATCCATCGCACCTTGCGTCGCGACGCATCCAACCAGGCCGCTCGGGCGGTGCTGGAACTGATAGGTAAAGCCCAATGAGCAATTCCAAGAAGCAGATGGGCCTGGACTTCACCCTGGTGGCCGATGCTGGCGACCTGGTGGCGGGTGTCGATGAAGTCGGTCGTGGCCCCCTGTGCGGTGCGGTGGTTACCGCTGCGGTGATTCTCGATCCGAACCGGCCGATTCTCGGCCTGAACGATTCCAAGAAACTCACCGAGGCCCGCCGCGAACAGCTGTTCGACGAGATCTGCGAGAAGGCCCTGAGCTGGTGCATCGCCCGAGCGGAAGTCGAGGAGATCGACGAGCTGAACATCTTGCACGCCACCATGCTGGCCATGCAGCGGGCGGTGGAAGGCTTGAGCGTGACCCCGAAGCTGGCGATGATCGATGGCAACCGCTGCCCCAAGCTGGCAGTGCCGGCCGAAGCGGTGGTCAAGGGCGATAGCAAGGTTCCGGCGATCGCCGCGGCGTCGATCCTGGCCAAGGTCAGCCGCGACCGCGAGATGGCCGCCTTCGAGCTCATCTATCCCGGTTACGGTATCGGCGGGCACAAGGGGTATCCGACTCCAGTCCACCTGGAAGCTCTGGCGCGCCTGGGCCCTACTCCGATCCACCGGCGCTCTTTCGCGCCGGTACGCCTGGCCTATGAAGCGCGTGAAGCGCTGGGCCTGGTTCAGTCTTGAGGCTGATGTTTTAACCAAGGCCCGGTACAATCCGGCTGCTTTAAAGCTCCACGAACGACGGCAATGGCCTGCCGGCAGTGGCGATGAACCACTATCGATGGTCGCCGCGCGCAGGCCTTGGCTGCCTTGCGCTGTAACGCCGAGTTCGAGTCTTTAAGTCGCCCGATGTCCGGGCCTCGTTGTTTTCGCGCTATTTACAGGATCACTATGCCGGCTTCATTCGTTCACCTGCGCCTGCACACTGAATTTTCCCTGGTCGACGGTCTGGTGCGGATCAAACCGCTGGTCAAGGCCCTGACCGGCATGGGCATGCCGGCGGTAGCGGTTACCGACCAGAGCAACATGTGCTCCCTGGTCAAGTTCTACAAGACCAGCATGGGCGCCGGGATCAAGCCGATCTGCGGTGCCGACCTGTGGCTGGCGAACAAGGACGATGCGGACGGCCCCCTGAGTCGTATCAGCCTGCTGGCGATGAATGCCGTGGGCTATCGCAACCTCACCGAGCTGATATCCCGTGGCTTTACCGAAGGCCAGCGCAACGGGCTGACCATCATCGAGCGCGACTGGGTGGTGCAGGCTGCCGAAGGCCTGATCATGCTCTCGGCGGCCAAGGAGGGCGAGATCGGCATGGCTCTGGTGGCGGGCGACCTTGCGGTCGCCGAGGCCCTGGCCCTGGAATGGATGGGAGTGTTCCCGGATCGCTTCTACCTGGAAGTCCAGCGTACCAATCGTCCCAACGACGAAGAGCAACTGCATGGTGCCGTGGCCCTGGCCGACAAGATCGGCGCGCCGTTGGTGGCGACCAACGATGTGCGCTTCATCAAGCAGGACGACTTCGAGGCCCACGAGACCCGGGTTTGCATCGGTGAAGGCCGCGCCCTGGACGATCCGCGCCGCTCGAAGAACTACAGCGACCAGCAGTACCTCAAGAGTGCCGAGGAGATGGCCGAGCTGTTCAGCGACCTGCCCGAGGCGCTGGAAAACACCGTGGAGATTGCCAAGCGCTGCAACATCACGGTCCAGCTGGGCAAGTACTTTCTCCCCGACTTCCCGACGCCCAACGGCATGGGCATCGATGATTACCTGCGCCATGTGTCCCACGAGGGGTTGGAAGAGCGCCTGGCGGTGCTCTGGCCCAAGGACACCACGCCCAACTATGAAGAGAAGCGCCAGCTCTATCTGGATCGCCTGAAGTTCGAGCTGGATATCATCATCCAGATGGGCTTCCCCGGTTACTTCCTGATCGTTATGGACTTCATCAAGTGGGCCAAGAACAACGATGTACCGGTGGGTCCGGGGCGGGGATCGGGTGCCGGTTCTCTGGTGGCCTATGTGCTGAAGATCACCGACCTCGACCCGCTGGCCTATGACCTGCTGTTCGAACGTTTCCTCAACCCCGAACGTATTTCCATGCCCGACTTCGACGTCGACTTCTGCATGGACGGCCGTGACCGGGTGATCGACTACGTGGCCGAGGCCTACGGGCGTAACGCGGTAAGCCAGATCATCACCTTCGGCACCATGGCCGCCAAGGCGGTGGTGCGCGACGTGGCGCGGGTGCAGGGCAAGTCCTACGGCCTGGCCGACCGCCTGTCGAAGATGATCCCCTTCGAGGTCGGCATGACCCTGGAGAAGGCCTACGAGCAGGAGGAGATGCTGCGCGACTTCCTCAAGACCGATGAGGATGGCCGCGAAATCTGGGACATGGCCTTGAGGCTCGAAGGGGTCACGCGCGGCACTGGCAAGCACGCCGGTGGCGTGGTGATCGCGCCGACCAAGCTCACCGACTTCTCGCCGATCGCCTGTGACGAAGAGGGCGGCGGCCTGGTGACTCAGTTCGACAAGGACGACGTCGAGGCGGCGGGCCTGGTGAAGTTCGACTTCCTCGGCCTGCGGACCCTGACCATCATCAAATGGGCGATGGAGACCATCAATCGCGAGCAGGCCAAGAGCAACCTGCCCGACGTCAACATCGACTTCATCCCGCTGGACGACAAGAAGACCTACGAGCTGTTGCAGAAGGCCGAGACCACGGCCGTGTTCCAGCTCGAATCCCGCGGCATGAAGGAGCTGATCAAGAAGCTCAAGCCCGACTGCCTGGAAGACCTCATCGCACTGGTGGCGCTGTTCCGTCCGGGCCCGCTGCAATCGGGCATGGTGGACGACTTCATCAACCGCAAGCACGGTCGTGCCGAACTGGCGTATCCGCATTCGGACTATCAGTACGAAGGCCTCAAGCCCGTGCTGGCGCCCACCTACGGCATCATCCTGTACCAGGAACAGGTGATGCAGATCGCCCAGGTCATGGCCGGCTACACCCTGGGTGGTGCGGATATGCTGCGCCGGGCCATGGGTAAGAAGAAACCCGAGGAGATGGCCAAGCAGCGTGGTGGTTTCATCGAGGGTTGCGTTGCCAACAACATCGAAGCGGACCTGGCCGGTAACATCTTCGACCTGGTGGAAAAGTTCGCCGGTTACGGCTTCAACAAATCCCACTCGGCGGCCTATGGCCTGGTGTCCTACCAGACCGCCTGGCTCAAGACCCACTACCCGGCGCCTTTCATGGCTGCGGTACTGTCGGCGGATATGCACAACACCGACAAGGTGGTGGTGCTGATCGAGGAAGTACGCAGCATGAAGCTGCGCCTCGATGCGCCGGACGTGAACAGCTCCGACTTCAAGTTCACGGTCAACGACGATGGCCGCATCGTCTATGGCCTGGGGGCGATCAAGGGCGTGGGCGAAGGCCCGGTGGAAGCGATCGTCGAGGCCCGGGCCGAAGGCGGCCCGTTCAAGGACCTGTTTGACTTCTGCAGCCGGGTCGACCTCAAGCGCATCAACAAGCGCACCCTGGATGCGCTGATCCGCAGTGGCGCCCTGGACCGCCTGGGGCCTTACTTCCATGACGAGCTCAAGGCCTACCAGGCCAATATCGACCGCAACCGCGCCGTATTGCTGTCGGCCCTGGAAGAGGCGATCAAGGCGGCCGAACAGACCGCCCGGACCGCCGATAGCGGCCACGCCGACCTGTTCGGCGGGTTGTTCGTCGAGGAGGATGCGGACGTCTATGGCAACCACCGCAAGGCTCGTGAACTGACGCTCAAGGAACGCCTGCGAGGCGAGAAGGACACCCTGGGCCTGTACCTGACCGGCCACCCGATCGACGAGTACGAGGGCGAGATCCGTCGTTTCGCCCGCCAGCGCATCATCGACCTGAAGCCGGCGCGCGATACCCAGACCGTGGCCGGGATGATCATTGCCCTGCGGGTGATGAAGAACAAGAAGGGCGACAAGATGGGTTTCATCACCCTCGACGACCGCTCCGGGCGAATCGAGGCCTCGTTGTTCGCCGACTCGTTCATGGCTGCCCAGGCCCTGCTGCAGACCGACGCCATGGTGGTGGTGGAGGGTGAGGTCAGCAACGATGACTTCTCCGGCGGCCTGCGCCTGCGGGTCAAGCGGGTAATGAGCATGGAGGATGCGCGGACCAACCTGGCCGAAAGCCTGCGCCTGAAAGTCCACAGCGATGCGCTCAAGGGCGATCAGCTACGCTGGCTGGGCGATCTGCTCAAGCGCCACCGCGGCGCGTGCCCCATTTCCATGGAGTACAGTCGCGACGATGCCAAGACCCTGCTGCAGTTCGGCGAGGCCTGGCGCATCGATCCGGCGGACAGCTTGATTCAGGCCCTGCGTGACCAGTTCGGCAAAGACAACGTCTTCCTGCAATACCGTTGACGGTCAGGTGCCAGCATTACGCCTTGCTGTCACTTGATCTTTACTATCGACCTCATCGCGCCTGTCCCTTAAGGTAGGGCGCGAACAGACAATCGGCCGGCCCCAGCTTTCCTGGATGTCGAGCCCAGACGGACGCCTATGAACCCGAATTTTCTTGATTTCGAACAGCCGATCGCCGACCTGCAAGCCAAGATCGAAGAGTTGCGCTTGGTCGGTAATGACAATTCGCTGAATATCGGCGATGAGATCTCCCGCCTGCAGGACAAGAGCAAAACCTTGACCGAGGATATCTTCGGCAAGCTCACCAGCTGGCAGATCGCTCGTCTGGCGCGTCACCCGCGTCGTCCTTACACCCTGGACTACATCCAGCACATCTTCACCGAGTTCGACGAGCTGCATGGCGATCGCCACTTCTCCGATGACGCGGCGATCGTGGGTGGCGTTGCCCGCCTGGACGAGCAGCCGGTGATGATCATCGGCCACCAGAAAGGCCGCGAAGTGCGCGAGAAGGTTCGCCGCAACTTCGGCATGCCGCGTCCGGAAGGCTACCGCAAGGCCTGTCGCCTGATGGAAATGGCCGAACGTTTCAAGATGCCGATCCTGACCTTCATCGATACCCCGGGCGCCTACCCGGGCATCGACGCTGAAGAGCGCAACCAGAGCGAAGCCATTGCCTGGAACCTGCGGGTCATGGCACGCCTGAAGACCCCGATCATCGCCACCGTGATCGGTGAAGGTGGTTCGGGCGGCGCCCTGGCCATTGGCGTGTGCGACCAGCTGAACATGCTGCAGTACTCCACCTATGCGGTGATCTCGCCGGAAGGTTGCGCCTCGATCCTGTGGAAAACCGCGGAAAAGGCCGCCGACGCCGCCGAAGCCATGGGTATCACCGCCGAGCGCCTCAAGGGCCTGGGTATCGTCGACAAAGTGATCGCCGAGCCGCTGGGCGGCGCCCACCGCGATCCGGCCGCCGCTTCCGCGCTGATCCGTGCCGAGCTCAGCTCGCAACTGGCGATGCTCAAGGAAATGGATAACGACACCCTGCTGGCCCGTCGTTATGACCGCCTGATGAGCTACGGTCTCTGACCGCCCGCCGCTCCGGCTTGCCGGAGCAGGCCTGCTCGCGAACCTGGCGCCGTCGATCGCTCCGATCACGGCGTCTTGTTCATTCTGGGGCAACCGCAAGGCCAGCTGATCGCTGCTGCAGGTCCTGAACGCATGACTCCTCTCGCCGACTCTTTGCTGCAAATCCTGGCTCCCTGGCGCCAGGCCAGCGCGTGGCGCGTGGCCTTCTCCGGGGGGCTGGACTCCACTGTCCTGCTGCACCTGCTTGCCAGTCTGGCGCGCCAGCATTGTCTCCCGGCGCTTTCGGCGATTCACGTCCATCATGGCCTGCAACAGGCGGCGGATGCCTGGCCGCAGCACTGTCAGCAAGTCTGCGACGCCCTGGGCGTGCCGCTGCAGGTAGTCAGGGTCCAGGTGCCGGCTGGCGCCAGCCTCGAACGTGCCGCCCGGGACGCGCGCTACAGCACCTTCGAGCAATCGCTGGCGAGCGATGAGCTGTTGCTGCTGGCCCAGCATCGTGACGACCAGGCGGAAACCCTGCTGTTTCGCCTATTGCGCGGTGCCGGGGTGCGGGGTTTGGCGGCGATGCCCCAGTGCCGCCCCCTGGGGCGTGGGCATTTGCTACGGCCCTTGCTTGACGTGCCTCGCGCCGAGCTGGAGCGTTATGCCGCCGAGCATCGGCTGGACTGGGTCGATGACCCTTCCAACAGCGATCACCACTATTCGCGTAATTACCTGCGACACCAGGTCATGCCGGTGTTGCAGTCGCGCTGGCCCCAGGCCGCGGCCAGTCTCGCTCGCAGTGCCGCGCATCTTGGCGAGGCCCAGGGCTTGCTCGGCGAGCTGGCTTCGATGGATCTGCGCGCCGCCGAACAGGACCGGAACCCGCCCTGGCTGCCCTTGCCAACCCTGGCCTTGGCGCCCCTGCGAGAGTTGTCCGCTGCGCGCCAGCGCAACGCCCTCAGCCATTGGTTGGCCAGGTTCACCCGCTTGCCGGACACCGATCACTGGGCGGGTTGGGAAACCCTGCGTGATGCCAAGGACGCAGCCCTGCCGATCTGGCGCCTGGCCGATGGCGAGCTGCATCGCGGGAGGATGAACCTGTGGTGGTTGTCCGGAGCCTGGCTGCGGCCGGTCGGGCAGGGGGCTGAGTGGCACGCTCCGCAGCAACCGCTGTGCTTGCCGGATAACGGCCATGTGGCTTTCAGCGGCTCGGTGCCCGATGGCCCGCTGAGCATCCGATATCGTCTTGGCGGCGAGGTGATGCACCTGGGCGATCGCGGCCATCGCGATCTCAAGCGGCTGTTAAACGAGGCCGGGGTGCCGGCTTTCGTCCGTGGCAGATTGCCGCTGCTGTATCGCCGGGAACAACTGTTGGCCGTGGCGAACCTGCCAATGGCCGGCACAAACGCCCGGGGCGCCTGGCAATTGCATTGGCGACCACCGACCAGCGATCAAGGTTTGAGCTGAAAGGGGCTTTCCGGTAGACTACGCTCCCTTCTTGATACAACTTCTGTGGATTCGCCTGAATTGCAGGAGTTGCCGATTACCAAGCAGTCTTTGCTGGGCGATTCCAAAAAATGTGTAGCGAGCAACGTACCGGTGTTTTTGCATCCGGTCTGTCACAACGCGGCGGTTTTTTTGAAACATGCACTGTGATTAATGCAGGTGATCGGGGGCTTCGGCCTTCCTTCGCTTTCCCCGGCGGCACTGACCGCTTTAACGCAGACTTCTAGGGTTTTTCATGACGCGCTACATATTCGTCACGGGCGGTGTTGTTTCTTCATTGGGGAAAGGCATTGCCTCGGCTTCATTGGCGGCCATCCTGGAGGCGCGGGGGCTCAAGGTCACCATGCTCAAGCTGGACCCGTACATCAACGTCGACCCGGGCACCATGAGCCCGTTCCAGCACGGTGAAGTATTCGTCACCCATGATGGCGCCGAGACCGACCTGGACCTGGGCCACTACGAGCGGTTCATCCGCACGACCATGACCCAGAACAACAACTTCACCACCGGTCGTGTCTACGAGCACGTGCTGCGCAAAGAGCGCCGTGGTGACTACCTGGGTGCCACCATCCAGGTGATCCCGCACATCACCGACGAAATCAAGCGCCGTATCATCAAGGGCGCCGGCGATGCCGACGTGGCCCTGGTCGAAATCGGCGGCACCGTGGGTGACATCGAGTCGCAACCGTTCCTCGAGGCCATTCGCCAACTGCGCGTCGAAGTCGGCTCCAAGCGGGCGATGCTGATGCACCTGACCCTGGTTCCTTACATCGCCACCGCTGGCGAGACCAAGACCAAGCCGACCCAGCACTCGGTCAAGGAACTGCGCTCCATCGGCCTGCAGCCTGACGTGCTGATCTGCCGTTCCGACCATCCAGTGGACGCTTCGTCGCGTCGCAAGATCGCCCTGTTCACCAACGTTGAAGAGCGTGCGGTGATCTCCCTGGAAGACGTCGACACCATCTACAAGATCCCGGGTGTGCTGCATGCCCAGGGCCTGGACGATTTCGTCGTCGAGCGCTTCGGCCTGCAGTGCAGCAGCGCCGACCTGTCCGAGTGGGACAAGGTCGTGGACGCCAAGCTGAACCCCGAGAAAGAAGTCACCATCGCCATGGTCGGCAAATACATGGAGCTGCTGGACGCGTACAAGTCGCTGATCGAAGCGATGAGTCACGCCGGCATCCAGAACCGTACCAAGGTCAACCTGCGCTACATCGACTCCGAAGACATCGAGAACCAGGGCACCGGCCTGCTGGAAGGCGCCGACGCCATCCTGGTTCCAGGCGGTTTCGGCCTGCGCGGTGTGGAAGGCAAGATCACCGCGGTGCAATACGCCCGTGAGAACAAGGTCCCGTACCTGGGTATCTGCCTCGGCATGCAAGTGGCAGTCATCGAGTTCGCTCGTAACGTCATGGGCTGGAAAGACGCCAATTCCACCGAGTTCGATCGCACCAGCGGCCATCCGGTCGTGGGCCTGATCACCGAGTGGGCCGATTCCACCGGCGCGGTCGAGACTCGTACCGAAGCTTCGGACCTGGGCGGTACCATGCGCCTGGGCGCCCAGGATTGCCAGATCGTCGCGGGCTCCAAGGTCCACGACTGTTACGGCAGCGACGTGATCACCGAGCGTCACCGTCATCGCTACGAAGTGAACAACAACCTGCTGCCGCAACTGATGGAGGCCGGCCTGCTGGTGTCCGGTCGTTCCGAAGACGGCGCGCTGGTGGAAGTGGTCGAGAGCCAGGATCATCCATGGTTCGTGGCTTGCCAGTTCCACCCCGAGTTCACCTCCACTCCACGTGACGGTCACCCGCTGTTCAGCGGTTTCGTCAAGGCGGCACTGGCTCAACACCAGAAGAAGGCGTGAACCTGATGGCGCAGAAGATCATCCGCGTAGGCAACATCGAAATCGCCAACGACAAGCCGATGGTGCTGTTCGGCGGCATGAACGTGCTGGAAAGCCGCGACATGGCGCTGAAGGTCTGCGAAGAGTACGTGCGGGTTACCGAGAAGCTCGGTATCCCCTACGTGTTCAAGGCCAGCTTCGACAAGGCCAACCGTTCGTCGGTGACCTCGTACCGTGGTCCAGGCATGGAGGAAGGGCTGAAGATCTTCGAGGAGATCAAGCGGACCTTCAACGTGCCGGTGATCACCGACGTGCACGAGCCCTACCAGTGCGAACCGGTGGCCAAGGTATGCGACATCATCCAACTGCCGGCCTTCCTGTCGCGCCAGACCGACCTGGTCGTGGCGATGGCCAAGACCGGCGCAGTGATCAACATCAAGAAAGCCCAGTTTCTCGCGCCCCAGGAAATGAAGCACATCCTGAACAAATGCGTGGAAGCCGGTAATGACCAGTTGATCCTCTGCGAGCGTGGTTCCAGCTTCGGCTACAACAACCTGGTAGTGGACATGCTCGGCTTCGGCATCATGAAGCAGTTCGAGTATCCGGTGTTCTTCGATGTGACCCACGCCCTGCAGACGCCGGGCGGCCGCGCCGACTCGGCCGGTGGTCGCCGCGCCCAGGTCACCGACCTGGCCAAGGCGGGCATGAGCCAATCCCTGGCCGGCCTGTTCCTGGAAGCCCATCCTGATCCGGACAATGCCAAGTGCGACGGTCCTTGCGCACTGCGCCTGGACAAGCTCGAACCGTTCCTGTCCCAGCTCAAGGCCCTGGACGAACTGGTCAAGAGTTTTCCGACGGTAGAAACCGCGTAAGACCAGTTTCTCCGGTAAAGTACCGCACGATTATTGCTCGGGCCTTCGGGCCTGAGCCTTATCGTCTGCAAGACTGCCTGTTTTTCCCGCCTTGCCGACGGTAGAAGATTTCCTACAGCTGCGTCGTTTTCGTCAACTTTGGAGTGTTTACAACAATGGCAAAAATCGTCGACATCAAAGGTCGTGAAGTCCTCGACTCCCGTGGCAACCCCACTGTCGAAGCGGACGTGCTTCTCGACAACGGCATCATCGGCAGCGCCTGCGCTCCGTCCGGTGCTTCCACCGGTTCCCGTGAAGCACTGGAACTGCGTGATGGCGACAAGACCCGCTACCTGGGCAAGGGTGTGCTCAAGGCGGTAGCCAACATCAACGGTCCGATCCGCGACCTGTTGCTGGGTAAAGACCCAATCGACCAGAAGGCGCTGGATCAGGCGATGATCAAGCTGGACGGTACCGAGAACAAGGCCAACCTGGGCGCCAACGCGATCCTGGCCGTGTCCCTGGCCGCTGCCAAGGCCGCCGCCCAGGACCAGGACCTGCCGCTGTACGCGCACATCGCCAACCTCAATGGCACTCCTGGCGTCTACTCGATGCCGGTGCCGATGATGAACATCATCAACGGTGGCGAGCACGCCGATAACAACGTCGACATCCAGGAGTTCATGGTGCAGCCGGTCGGCGCCAAGTCCTTCTCGGAAGGTCTGCGCATGGGTACCGAGATTTTCCATCACCTCAAGGCTGTGCTGAAGGCCCGTGGCCTGAACACCGCAGTGGGTGACGAAGGTGGTTTCGCCCCGAACCTGGCTTCCAACGAAGACGCCCTGAAGGTGATCTCCGAAGCCGTGGCCAACGCCGGCTACACCCTGGGCACCGATGTGACCCTGGCCCTGGACTGCGCAGCCAGCGAGTTCTACGAAGACGGCAAGTACAACCTGGCTGGTGAAGGCCAAGTGTTCACCAACGAAGGTTTCGCTGAATACCTCAAGGGCCTGACCCAGCGCTACCCGATCATCTCCATCGAAGATGGCCTGGACGAGTCCGACTGGGCTGGCTGGAAGATCCTGACCGACAAGATCGGCGACAAGGTACAACTGGTGGGTGACGACCTGTTCGTGACCAACACCAAGATCCTGAAGGAAGGCATCGACAAGAAGATCGCCAACTCCATCCTGATCAAGTTCAACCAGATCGGCAGCCTGACCGAAACCCTGGAAGCCATCCAGATGGCCAAGGCCGCTGGCTACACCGCGGTGATCTCCCACCGTTCCGGTGAAACCGAAGACTCCACCATCGCCGACCTGGCCGTGGGTACCGCGGCTGGCCAGATCAAGACTGGCTCGCTGTGCCGCTCCGACCGCGTATCCAAGTACAACCAGTTGCTGCGTATCGAAGAGCAACTGAACGGCAAGGCCAAGTACAACGGCCGCAGCGAGTTTCGCGGTTAAGCTGTAGATGGTAAAAAGACACCGGATTGTGTCGGAAAAGTCGCTACAGCGAATTTTTTGCCACTAATCTGATGCCTTAAGAGCACAAGCCTGGTTTTTCCAGGCTTCGTGCTATCAGTAGGTCCGAAGTTGCAGGCATGGCTGTCTTTTTTCACTGGATACCCGATATTCGATGCGCAGTCCCAATTGGTTGTTCCTGGTCTTGCTCTTGCTGCTGGCTGGCTTGCAGTACCGCCTTTGGGTGGGAAATGGCAGCTTGGCCCAGGTCGCCGACCTGACCCAGCAAATTGCCGACCAGCAGGCTGAAAACGAGCGCCTGCTGGAGCGCAATCGCGTACTCGATGCGGAAGTCATGGAATTGAAGAAGGGCATGGAGACCGTCGAAGAACGGGCTCGCCATGAACTGGGCATGGTCAAGGAGGGCGAGACCCTCTACCAGTTGGCCCAATGAGCGATCTGCTGCCGGCCTTCTGGGCCGTGATTCCTGCCGCGGGCGTTGGCGCCCGCATGGCCGCGGACCGTCCCAAGCAGTATCTGCAACTGGGCGGCCGCACTATTCTCGAACACAGCCTTGGCTGTTTCCTCGACCACCCCGGTCTCAAGGGCCTGGTGGTCAGCGTTGCTCCCGACGACCCCTACTGGCCGACCCTGGCCTATGCCCAGGATGGACGAATCCAGCGGGTCGACGGCGGTGCGGAACGCTCCGACTCAGTGCTCAACGCCTTGCTCCACCTGCATGCCCAAGGCGCTGCGGATGATGATTGGGTGCTGGTGCACGATGCCGCGCGACCTAACCTCGCCCGGGATGACCTGGACAAACTGCTGGCCGAGTTGGCGGACGACCCTGTGGGTGGCCTGCTCGCGGTGCCGGCCCGGGACACCCTCAAGCGTATCGACTCGCGGGGGCGGGTCCTGGAAACCGTGGATCGCAGCCTGATCTGGCAAGCCTATACCCCGCAGATGTTCCGCCTTGGCGCCTTGCACCGAGCTCTGGCCGACAGCCTGGTGGCTGATGTCGCGATCACCGACGAGGCCTCGGCCATGGAATGGGCCGGCCAGGCCCCACGCTTGATCGAAGGGCGTTCCGACAACCTCAAGGTCACCCGCCCGGAAGACCTGGAGTGGTTGCGCCAGCGCTGGGCCAACCGTCGCTGACCCACCGCTGTAGCCGCAGGCTGCGATAAGCCTGCAGCTACCGCTCCTGGTACTCCGGGCGCCGGGCCAGGCCTTCCTTGAGATAGTCCACCAGCTTGCGCACCTTGGGCGACAAGTGTCGTTGTTGCGGGTAAAGCGCCCATACTGCAGTGTTCGGCGGCTGATGGGCTTCGAGCAGTGAGGCCAGCGCGCCGCTCTGCAGATGCTCCAGCACGTAGTAGTCCGGCAGTTGGCACAGACCCACTCCCTGCAACGCCGCATCCAGCACCGCCTGTCCGCTGTTGCAGCGCCAGTTGCCTTGAACCCGCTGGGCGAACTCGCGGCCATCCTGTTCCAATTGCCAGATATCCGAACTGCCGATCAGGCAGTTGTGGCGGCTCAACTCCGAAAGGCTATGGGGGCGACCGTAGCGCTCCAGGTACGACGGCGATGCACACAGGTACATGCGCCGGGGAGCCAGGCGGGTCGCCACCAGTCGCGAGTCTTGCAGGCGTCCCAGGCGCACGGCCAGGTCCAGCCCCTCGTGCACCAGGTCCAGGGGCCGATTGCTCAATTCGATATCCACCCGCAACTGCGGATACAGGCCCATGAAGCTGGTCACCAGCGGCACGATGAAGCGCTCGCCGTAGGCCACCGCGCAGGTCATGCGCAGCATGCCCTTGGGCTCGCTGGCCAGGTCGCCCACGGCGCGCAACGCCTCTTCCCGGCCATCCTGCAAGCGCTGGCAATGCTGGAGGAAGGTCTGGCCGGCTTCGGTCAGGGTTACCCGGCGGGTACTGCGGTACAGCAAGCGAGTCTGCAGGCGCTCTTCCAGGCGGGCGATCTGCCGGCTGATATGAGAAGAAGAGACACCGAGGCGTTCTGCTGCAGCGGTGAACTGGCTGCATTCGGCCACGGCGACGAACTCGTCGATGCCTTCCCAGCGGTTTTCACTCATGATGATTGTCCCTGTACAGCAATAATGTTTTGCTTTTGGTTGGATTATTCATCGTGGTGCGCTGTTTTACACTCCCTGTCTCGTTTTTATTCGCTGGAGACCCAGGATGATCAAGTCGCGCGCTGCCGTAGCCTTCGAGGCCAAGAAACCCCTCGAGATCGTTGAAGTCGATGTCGCCATGCCCAAGGCTGGCGAGGTGTTGTTGCGGGTGGTGGCCTCCGGTGTCTGCCACACCGACGCCTACACCCTGTCGGGCGCCGACCCGGAAGGGATCTTCCCGTCGATTCTCGGCCATGAAGGTGGCGCA
Source organism: Pseudomonas sp. CMR5c (assembly GCF_003850545.1). Taxonomy (NCBI): domain Bacteria; kingdom Pseudomonadati; phylum Pseudomonadota; class Gammaproteobacteria; order Pseudomonadales; family Pseudomonadaceae; genus Pseudomonas; species Pseudomonas sp. CMR5c. The sequence goes on from NZ_CP027705.1 coordinate 1,331,224, forward strand.
GTAGTGGAAGCGGTGGGCGAGGGCGTGACTTCGGTGGCCGTGGGTGACCACGTGATTCCGCTGTACACCCCGGAATGCGGCCAGTGCAAATTCTGCCTGTCGGGCAAGACCAACCTGTGCCAGGCCATCCGTGCCACCCAGGGCAAGGGCCTGATGCCGGACGGCACCACACGCTTCTCCTACAAGGGCCAGCAGCTGTTCCACTACATGGGCACCTCGACCTTCTCCGAGTACACCGTGCTGCCGGAAATCTCCGTGGCCAAGATCCAGAAGGATGCACCGCTGGAGAAGGTCTGCCTGCTGGGCTGCGGCGTGACCACTGGTATTGGCGCGGTGCTCAATACTGCCAAGGTCAAGCCGGGTGACACCGTGGCGATCTTCGGCCTGGGTGGCATTGGCCTGTCCGCGGTGATCGGCGCAGTCAAGGCCAAGGCTTCGCGCATCATCGCCATCGATATCAACCCGGCCAAGTTCGAGATCGCCCGCCAGCTGGGTGCCACCGATTGCATCAACCCCAAAGACTACGATCGCCCGATCCAGGAAGTGATCGTCGATCTCACCGACGGCGGTGTGGACTTCTCCTTCGAGTGCATCGGCAACGTGCAACTGATGCGCGCCGCGCTGGAGTGTTGCCACAAGGGCTGGGGCGAGTCGGTGATCATCGGCGTGGCCGGTGCCGGCCAGGAAATCGCCACCCGTCCGTTCCAGCTGGTGACCGGCCGTGTCTGGCGCGGTTCGGCCTTCGGCGGCGTGCGTGGCCGCAGCGAACTGCCGAGCTATGTGGAGATGTCCGAGAAGGGCGAGATCCCGCTGGACACCTTCATCACCCACACCATGGGATTGGAGGACATCAACAAGGCCTTCGACCTGATGCACGAAGGCAAGAGCATCCGTTCGGTCATTCATTTCTAAGGAGCAGCGACAAACTGCAAGCCACAGGCTGCAAGTGGGGGCAACCGCTTTCGCAGCATGAGGCTTGCAGTATGTGCGCTGGAGGTCCGCCATGAGTCTGGAAAACCTTTCCTGCCAGAAAAGCTTCGGCGGCTGGCATAAACGCTACAAGCATCATTCCCAGGTACTGGGCTGCGACATGGTGTTCGCCGTCTACCTGCCGCCCCAGGCCGAGCAGGGCGGCAAGCTGCCGGTGCTGTACTGGTTGTCCGGCCTGACCTGCACCGACGAGAACTTCATGCACAAGGCCGGTGCCCAGCGCATGGCGGCCGAGCTGGGGCTGATCATCATCGCGCCAGACACCAGCCCGCGTGGTGTCGGGGTACCCGGTGACCCGGATGGCGCCTGGGATTTCGGCCTGGGGGCGGGGTTCTACCTCAATGCGACCCAGGAGCCTTGGGCCCAGCACTATCGGATGCACGACTATGTGGTCCATGAGCTGCCGGCGCTGGTTGAGGCGCATTTCCCGGCTTCCGACAAGCGTGGTGTCAGCGGCCATTCCATGGGCGGGCACGGAGCCCTGGTTTGTGCCTTGCGCAATCCCGGGCGCTACCGCTCGGTGTCGGCGTTCGCGCCCATCAGCAACCCCATGGATTGCCCCTGGGGGCAGAAGGCGTTTTCCCGTTACCTGGGGGAAGAGCGCTCTCGTTGGCGTGAATGGGATGCCAGTGTCCTGATCGCCGAGGCCAGCGAAAAACTGCCATTGCTGGTGGATCAGGGCGACCGCGATGACTTCCTCGCCACCCAGCTCAAGCCTGAAGCCCTGCAGTTGGCGGCCAAGCAGGCCGGCCATGAATTGACCCTGCGCCTGCAGCCGGGCTACGACCATAGCTACTTCTTCATCGCCAGCTTCATCGATGACCACCTGCGCCATCATGCGCGGGCACTGAACGGCTAGGTCGTACGAGCCTTGGCGCCCGTCCGCGGGGACGCTCGTACCAGCCCTAAGGGCCAGCAAAGCAGGTAGAATCACGCCCTGACTTTTTCGGGGCGTTTTTTTATGCGTATTGGCCACGGCTACGATGTGCACCGTTTCGCTGAGGGCGACTTCATCACCTTGGGTGGTGTGCGTATCGCCCACCACTCCGGGCTGCTGGCCCATTCCGATGGCGACGTGCTGCTGCACGCACTCAGCGATGCCCTGTTGGGGGCTGCGGGGCTGGGTGATATCGGCAAGCATTTCCCTGACACCGATCCGCAATTCAAGGGTGTCGACAGCCGTGTACTGCTGCGTCACGTTGTCGCGTTGATCCATGCCAAGGGCTGGAAGGTCGGTAACGTCGACAACACCATCGTCGCCCAGGCGCCGAAGATGGCGCCGCATATCGCCACCATGCGGGCGCTGATCGCCGAGGACCTGCAGGTCGAGCTCGATCAGGTGAACGTCAAGGCCACCACCACCGAGAAGCTTGGTTTCACCGGGCGCGAGGAAGGTATTGCGGTGCATTCCGTAGCCTTGTTGCTGCGCGCATGAACGAACTGCAACTGTTGGGCCCGCGGGCCTATGGCGATGCCTTGGGCAGCGCGGTCCTCAAGGCCACGGCCGAGGATTTCCAGGTCGATGAGGTCCTGGACATTCCTCTGAGCGGCGATGGCGAGCATTTATGGCTGTGGGTGGAAAAACGCGGCCTGAATACCGAGGAAGCTGCCCGGCGGATCGCCAAGGCCGCCGGGGTCCCGCTGCGTACGGTGAGCTATGCCGGACTCAAGGACCGCCAGGCCCTGACTCGCCAATGGTTCAGCGTGCAACTGCCGGGCAAGGCCGATCCAGACCTGGCGGCAGCCGAAAACCACACCCTGAAGATCCTCAAGGCCAGCCGCCACAGGCGCAAGCTGCAACGCGGCGCCCATGCAGCCAATGGCTTCACCTTGCGCTTGACCGAGCTGCGGGCGGATCACGCGGCGATCGATGCCCGCCTGCAACTGATCGCCCGGCAAGGCATTCCCAATTACTTCGGTGCCCAGCGTTTTGGCCATGATGGCGGCAACCTGGTGGATGCCCGGGACTGGGCGGCACGCCAGGCGTTGCCGGAACAGCGCAACGTGCGTTCGCGCTTGCTGTCTGCCGCTCGTAGCTACTTGTTCAACCAGGCCCTGGGCGCACGGGTGGCCGACGGCAGTTGGCAGCAGGCCCAGGTGGGCGATCTGCTGGCCTTCACCGACAGCCGCAGTTTCTTCATGGCTGGAGCTGAGGAGTGCCACGATCCACGCCTGGCGATTCTCGACCTGCATCCCACCGGGCCCTTGTGGGGCAAAGGCGACTCGCCTGCCGCCGGTGCTACCCAGATCCTGGAGCAGGGCGTCGCTACCCGTGAACCGGCGCTGTGCGATTGGCTGGTAAAAGCCGGCATGGAGCACGAACGACGCATCCTGCGGCTGCCCATTGGCGGTTTGACGTGGCATTATCCCGTGCCTGACATTCTGCAATTGGAATTCGTCCTGCCGGCCGGATGTTTCGCCACCGCATTGGTGCGCGAACTCGTCGATCTGGTGCCGGTGGGGCAGACGGACAGCCCATGCGTATTCTGATTTCTAACGATGATGGGGTAACCGCACCCGGTATCGCCGCGCTGCATGCTGCGCTGGCCGATCATGCCGAGTGCATGGTTATCGCACCGGATCAAGACAAAAGCGGCGCCAGCAGCTCGCTGACGCTCGACCGTCCGTTGCATCCGCATACTCTCGGCAACGGCTATATAAGCATCAACGGCACGCCGACCGATTGTGTGCATCTGGGGCTCAATGGCCTTCTGGAGCATGAGCCGGACATGGTGGTCTCGGGCATCAACCTGGGGGCTAACCTCGGGGATGACGTGCTGTATTCCGGGACTGTCGCGGCCGCCCTGGAAGGGCGTTTCCTGCAGCGTCCGGCGATTGCCTTTTCGCTGGTCTCGCGGCAGGTGGAGAACCTCGCCACCGCGGCTCATTTCGCGCGCAAGCTGGTCGAGGCGCAAGGCTTGCTGGATCTACCACCACGGACGGTGCTGAACGTGAACATTCCCAACCTGCCGCTCGATCGCGTCCGCGGTATCCAGCTGACCCGCCTGGGCCATCGCGCCCGTGCCGCGGCTCCCATGAAGGTGGTGGACCCCCGCGGCAAGGCCGGTTACTGGATCGCCGCCGCCGGGGACGCCGAGGATGGCGGTCCTGGCACCGATTTCCATGCGGTCATGCAGGGCTACGTATCCGTGACCCCGCTGCAGCTGGATCGCACCTTCAATGATGCGTTCAGGAGCCTGGACGGCTGGCTGGAGGGGCTGCGCTGATGGCCCGTGAGCAAGACGATCTGCTGCGCCGGGGAATCGGCATGACCTCCCAGCGCACCCGTGAACGCCTGATCCAGCGGCTCTACGATGAAGGCTTGTCCAACCCCCAGGTGCTGGAAGTCATCCGGCGCACGCCCCGGCATCTGTTTGTCGATGAAGCACTGGCCCATCGGGCCTATGAAGACACAGCGTTGCCCATCGGCCATAACCAGACCATTTCCCAGCCTTATATGGTGGCCCGCATGAGCGAGCTGCTGCTGGAGGCTGGCCCCCTGGACAAGGTGCTGGAGATCGGTACCGGCTCCGGCTACCAGACCGCGGTGCTGTCGCAGCTGGTGGAGCGGGTGTTCTCGGTGGAGCGGATCAAGGTCCTGCAAGATCGGGCCAAGGAGCGCCTGCAGGAGTTGAACCTGCGTAATGTGGTGTTCCGTTGGGGTGATGGCTGGGAGGGCTGGCCGGCATTGGCGCCTTACAACGGCATCATCGTCACCGCGGTGGCCACCGATATTCCCCAGGCGCTGCTCGACCAGCTGGCACCGGGCGGGCGCATGGTGATTCCGGTAGGCGCCGGTGAGGTGCAACAGCTGATGTTGATCGTCCGCGAAGAACACGGCTTTGCCCGGCATGTCCTGGGAGCGGTGCGGTTTGTACCCCTGCTCAATGGCCCCCTGGCCTGAGCATTTCTGCGAGCCGGGTGAATTCTGTCCGTCAGGCTGTGTCTTAGTGGCGTATCGATCGTCAACCTGTGGGGCGACGACCCGTGACAAACCCCGGTCGTCCCCTGTGCCGTGCCGGCGGTAAAGCGCCGGCGTCCGGTTATACTTGCGTCATTTCATGCCTGAGCCAGGCAATCTATATCGTCAACCATCAGAAAGGGAGCGGCGGGTGAGTCTCACAGTCATTGCGCAGCGTATGGGTACAACAAGCTTTCAGCGACTGATGATTGGCCTTGTATTGAGTTCCTTGTTGGTTGGTTGCTCCAGCACCAGGTCCAGCAGCGTCGGAGTGGTTGATCGCAACAGCAATGCGGCACCGCAACGCCCGACCGTCACCACCGGCCAGTACGCCGTGCGCCGCGGGGATACGCTGTTCTCCATCGCCTTCCGTTATGGCTGGGATTACAAGGCATTGGCCGCCCGCAACAATATCAGCGAGCCCTATACCATCCATCCGGGGCAAACCATTCGTTTCGATGGCCGCACCGGTACCGCTCCGGCTACCGTGGTGACCAGAACCCAGTCCTCCGGTGCTTCCTCCTCGAGCAAAACCACGGTCATTCGTCGCCCGGTGACGACCACTACATCTCCGGCAACAGGTGCCGCAACCAGCCCGGCGAACAAGCCGAGCCCAGCTCCGGCGCCGGTTCCAGCCACTCCGGCAGGCCCTGCGCCGACCGGTTGGGGCTGGCCTTCCAACGGTGTTCTCATTGGAAAATTTTCTTCAAACGGTAGTTTGAATAAAGGCATTGATATCGCCGGGGATTTGGGACAGCCTGTTTTAGCTGCGTCTGATGGGACGGTGGTTTACGCCGGGAGTGGCTTAAGGGGCTACGGCGAATTAGTCATCATCAAACACAGCGAAACCTACGTCAGCGCTTATGGTCACAACCGTAAGCTTCTGGTTCGGGAGGGGCAGCAGGTCAAAGTCGGACAGACAATTGCCGAGATGGGATCAACTGGTACAGACCGGGTGAAACTGCACTTTGAGATTCGCCGACAAGGTAAACCTGTAGATCCGCTGCAATTCCTGCCACGTCGTTGATCCGTTACCAACCTGTTCCACTCGCTCACGTAGAGGGAACAGGTTCCAGTGTTGCCAGGGATATAGGCGACGCTCGAGCCTGAGGTCGAACTCACCAAAGGACTATAACAATGGCTCTCAGTAAAGAAGTGCCGGAGTTTGACATCGACGATGAAGTTCTCCTTATGGAGAGCGGAATCGATATGGATTCGATGTCGAATAATGAGGGGGCAACTCCACCTTCCGTTCGCACCAAATCCAAAAGCTCCGCTGCAATCAAGCAACACAAGTACATTGACTACACTCGCGCGCTCGATGCGACGCAGTTGTACCTCAATGAAATCGGTTTTTCTCCATTGCTCTCTCCCGAAGAGGAAGTGCACTTTGCGCGTCTATCGCAAAGTGGCGACCCGGCTGGGCGTAAACGCATGATTGAAAGCAACTTGCGGCTGGTGGTGAAAATCGCCCGACGCTATGTCAATCGTGGGTTATCGCTGCTGGACCTGATCGAAGAGGGCAACCTCGGCTTGATCCGAGCGGTGGAAAAATTCGACCCCGAACGTGGTTTCCGTTTCTCGACCTACGCTACCTGGTGGATCCGCCAGACCATCGAGCGTGCAATCATGAATCAGACCCGGACCATCCGGTTGCCGATCCATGTGGTCAAGGAACTCAACGTCTACTTGCGCGCCGCCCGCGAACTGACGCAGAAACTCGACCATGAACCCTCTCCCGAGGAAATCGCCAACCTGCTCGAGAAGCCGGTGGCGGAAGTCAAACGCATGCTCGGCCTGAACGAGCGCGTTTCTTCGGTGGATGTCTCGCTGGGCCCGGATTCGGACAAGACCCTGCTGGACACCCTGACCGACGAGCGGCCGACGGATCCTTGTGAACTGTTGCAGGACGACGACCTTTCGCAAAGCATCGATCAATGGCTTTCCGAGCTGACCGAAAAACAGCGTGAGGTTGTCGTACGCCGGTTTGGCCTGCGAGGGCATGAGAGCAGCACCCTGGAAGACGTTGGCCTGGAAATTGGCCTGACCCGTGAACGGGTGCGGCAGATCCAGGTTGAGGGCCTCAAGCGCCTGCGGGAGATCCTCGAGAAGAATGGCTTGTCCAGTGAGTCGCTGTTTCAGTAGCCGCTGACTTGCCTATAAAAAGCCCCGACTGGTTCGGGGCTTTTTCATGGGGGGACGAAAAGTCTTGATTTGGAGGGGCACGTAGGAGAAGCGGAACTGTTCTTAATTCCCATGTAAGCCAAAGATTACTTTTGCGTAATCTATTGGGGGTCGATCACTTCTGAGTTGCCTAAATCGACTTAGGTAATTTTTTATCTAACTGATTTAAAAGGCTTTTTATTTATTGCTGGATTAGATTGGACAGAATTTCCCGCTGATAGTGCGATTGCCGTTATCTGGGAAGTCTCTAATATCAACCCTGTGTCGACGGATAGACACAGCCATCAAGGATGATGGTCAGGACATCGCAAGAAGCGATTCATCAGGATGATGACAAGGAACACAGGGACTAGGGAAAAAATGTGGGCGGGTCATACCGCCCCTTTTTTTTGCCTGTCGAAAAGTGCAGTCGCAAATCCCTGAGTCCATAAACGCAAAAAGGCCCGCAAGGGGCCTTTTCAAGGAACGCCGAAGTATCAGCGTTCGAGATCCTTGATCTTGCCTTTGACGCCATCCCACTCTTCGGCATCGGGCAACGAATCTTTCTTTTCAGTGATGTTCGGCCAGATCTCTGCCAGCTCGACGTTCAACTGAATGAATTCTTGCATCTCGTCCGGGACTTCATCCTCGGAGAAGATGGCTACAGCAGGGCATTCAGGCTCGCACAGCGCGCAATCGATGCACTCATCCGGGTGAATTACCAGGAAGTTCGGGCCTTCGTAAAAGCAGTCCACCGGACAGACTTCTACGCAGTCGGTGTACTTGCACTTGATGCAGTTGTCGGTGACGACGAAGGTCATTTCTAATTTTCTCCTCAGGCGGCGGCAGCGGAGCCCCTACAGGATTGGGGTCGCCAGGTTTGGGAGCGATAGTCTGTGGACCAGGCTAATAGTCCACAGCATCCCAAACCGCGCGAGATTCTAACAGCTTGAAGGCGTTCGCGTTAGATGCGTGTCTTCAATGTGTAAAGCATTTCCAGTGCCCGACGAGGGGTCATGTCGTCCAGTTCCAGCTTGGCCAACTCGTCCAGAACCGGGTGTGGCAGGCTGGCGAACAGGTCGCTTTGCTGCGGAACCGAGGTTTTTCCCGGTGCCGGTTTGGCTGCTTCATGGGGCAGGCTGGTGGTTTCCAGGCGGCTCAAATGCTCCCGTGCGCGGACGATCACAGCGCTCGGAACCCCGGCCAGCTGGGCTACGGCCAGGCCATAGCTCTGGCTGGCAGGCCCGGGCAGGACGTGGTGCAGGAAGACGATCCGTTCATTGTGCTCGGTGGCATTGAGATGCACGTTGGCCACCAGCGGTTCGCTTTCCGGCAGTACTGTCAGTTCGAAGTAGTGGGTGGCGAACAGGGTATAGGCCCGCAGGTGGGCGAGACGTTCTGCCGCAGCCCAGGCCAGGGAAAGACCGTCGAAAGTGCTGGTGCCACGCCCCACTTCGTCCATCAGTACCAGGCTGCGCTCGGTGGCGTTGTGCAAGATGTTCGCGGTTTCGCTCATTTCCACCATGAAGGTCGAGCGCCCGCCGGCCAGGTCGTCGCTGGAGCCGATCCGGGTGAAGATCCGGTCCACCAGGGACAGCTCGCAGCTTGCCGCCGGCACGAAGCTGCCGATATGGGCCAGCAGCACGATCAGCGCGGTTTGTCGCATATAGGTGGACTTACCGCCCATGTTCGGGCCGGTGATCACTAGCATCCGTGTGCTGTCGTCCAGGTTCAGGTCGTTGGCCACGAACGGCGTGGTCAGCACCTGCTCCACCACTGGGTGACGACCCTGAGTGATGCGCATGCAGGGTTCGCTGACGAAGCGCGGGCAATTCAGGTCCAGGTTCAGGGCGCGCTCGGCCAGGTTGCTCAGCACGTCCAGTTCAGCCAGCGCTCCGGCGGTGTCCTGCAGGGGCGGCAAATGGCTAATCAGGGTTTCCAGCAGGGCGTCGTAGAGCATCTTCTCGCGCGCCAGGGCACGGCTCTTGGCCGACAGTGCCTTGTCTTCGAAAGCCTTGAGTTCAGGCGTGATGAAGCGCTCGGCACCCTTGAGGGTCTGGCGCCGGATGTAGTCCGCAGGGGCCTGTTCGGCCTGCTTGCTCGGCAATTCGATGAAGTAACCGTGGATGCGGTTGTAGCCGACCTTGAGGTTGGACAGTCCGGTCCGGGCTTTTTCCCGCGCTTCCAGGTCGATCAGGAACTGGCCGGCGTTCTCGCTCAGCGATTGCAACTCGTCCAGCTCGGCGTCGTAGCCGGTCTTGAGCACACCGCCGTCGCGGATCACCGCTGGCGGGTTGTCGATGATGGCTTTCTCCAGCAGCGCCGCCAGTTCCGGATAGGTAGCGGTGGTGATGGCCAGTTGTTTGAGGTGCGGCGCTTCCAGCTCGGCCATCGCCACTTGCAGTTCAGGCAATGCCGCCAGGGCGTCCCGCAGGCGTGCCAGGTCCCGTGGCCGGGCGTTGCGCAAGCCGATCCGCGCGAGGATTCGCTCGATATCACCGATTTCCTTCAACTGCGGCTGCAGGCGTTCGAAGCGATAGCCATCGAGCAGGCAGGTGATAGAGGACTGGCGTGCCTCCAGGACCTTCAGGTCACGCAGCGGTCGGTTCAGCCAGCGGGTCAACAAGCGGCTGCCCATGGCGGTCTGGCAGCGATCGACCACCGATTGCAGGGTATTGTCGCGACCGCCCGCCAGGTTGGTATCCAGTTCCAGGTTGCGTCGGCTGGCGCCGTCCAGCACCACGGTATCGTCCAGGCGTTCGTGGCGCAGGCTGCGCAAATGGGGCAGGGCGGTGCGCTGGGTTTCCTTGGCATAGCTGAGCAGGCAGCCGGCGGCGCCGATGGCCAGGGTCAGGGTTTCGCAGCCGAAGCCTTTGAGGTCCTGGGTGGAGAACTGTTGACACAGGCTCTTGTGCGCCGAGTCGCGCTCGAAGTCCCAGGGGGCACGGCGCCTTGTGCCACGGCGCTTTTCCGCTGGCAGGCCCTGTGGCCAGTCATCCGGGATCAGCAACTCAACCGGATTGATGCGCTCCAGCTCCGCCAGCAGGTTTTCCCAGCCCTTGATCTCCAGGACGCTGAAGTTGCCGCTGGTGATATCCAGCACGGCCAGGCCGAACAGGCGCTCGTCACCCAGTACCGCAGCGATCAGGTTGTCCCGACGCTCGTCCAGCAACGCTTCGTCACTCACGGTCCCCGGCGTGATGATACGCACCACCTGGCGTTCCACCGGGCCCTTGCTGGTGGCCGGGTCGCCCACCTGTTCGCAGATCACCACCGACTCGCCAAGCTTGACCAGCTTGGCCAGGTAGCCTTCAGCGGCATGGTAGGGGATGCCGCACATGGGAATGGCCTGGCCTGCCGACTGTCCCCGTGCGGTCAGGGTGATGTCCAGCAGCTTGGCGGCCTTCTTCGCGTCTTCGTAGAAGATCTCGTAGAAGTCGCCCATGCGATAGAACATCAGCTGATCGGGGTGTTGATTCTTGAGACGCCAGTACTGTTGCATCATCGGCGTGTGGGAAGACAAGTCGGAGGTATTTTTACTCATTGGTATATAGGCGGATTCGTTGAATGGCTGACGCAAAGGGGCCCCAGGAGCCCGGCTTTTTGCTGATGGCGGCAAGGTTACCACGGGTTCCCGCGGCCTCGCAGGCGCCAGGGGAAGCTATGCTTGTCGGGCAAATGCATTAAATATGCAAATCAGCATTTGTCTTCCCTTGAAAGTTCGCGCAATATGCGCTTTATGCAAATACGCAACGTTTCTACCGTCTTAAGAGAGCTGCTGGATCGCGATGGAATCTCCCCCACGGAGCTTCACCGTCGCACTGGTGTGCCTCAATCCACCCTCTCGCGGATCCTCAGCGGGAAGATCGTCGATCCTTCGGACAAGCACATTTCCAAGATCGCCGAGTACTTCCAGGTGAGCACCGACCAACTGCGCGGGCGCGTGGATATCGCCCCGGCCCGCAGTGCGGTGCGCGACGAGATTCATTCGGAACTCAAGGACATAAGCCTGTGGGACGACGATACCCCCGTCGATGACGACGAGGTGTCGGTTCCCTTTCTGCGTGAGGTTGAATTGGCTGCTGGATCAGGAAGATTCGTCATCGAGGAGAGCGAGCGCGCCAGCCTGCGCTTCGGCAAGCGCAGCCTGCGGCATAACGGCGTGCAGTTCGACCAGGCCAAGTGCGTCACGGTGCGCGGCAACAGCATGTTGCCGGTACTGCGTGACGGCGCCACGGTCGGGGTCAATGCCGGCAAGTGCGCCATTGGCGATATCGTCGATGGCGACCTGTACGCCATCAATCACAATGGCCAGTTGCGGGTGAAGCAGTTGTACCGCCTGCCCACCGGTATCCGCCTGCGCAGCTTCAACCGCGATGAGCATCCTGACGAGGACTACAGCTTCCAGGACATCCAGGAAGAGCAGATCAGCATCCTCGGTCACGTCTTCTGGTGGGGCATGTACGCCCGCTAACCCGCCACCCGCAAACCAAGCCCGCCCCTGAGCGGGCTTTTTTTTGTCCCGCAAAACCCCTTCATCCCCAATGCCTATGCGGCTTCCATGCATGGAAGCAAAAAGCGTGCATAAATAAATGCATTTACGCATTGACTGCATATGCATGAATGCATAATATTCGTCTCAAGCCGTTCGAAAACGGCTGCAACAACGCTCTTTAGTGGCACAAGCAAAAGGCAGCGATGAACCGGCCTCGACGGTTCAGAGGGTTGGCAACTGACCCGGGTGTGCAGCGTAAAGCACCAGAAGCAGTTATCCGGCGGACAGGGGTCGCGGTCGGAGGAACAATTTAAATGGGTCCGTACCGCGCCAGTAGCGCCGAAAGACCAAGGATTGCATTACTGAAAAGCCCGGGCGACCGGGCTTTTTGGAATGCCTGCCTAACGTGGGCCGCCAATAGACAGGGACCCCTTGAATCATCGTTTCGAGTTTTTCATCAATTGGCCGCTTCTTTGGCCCCAATCCACACGGGAGACCTGAATGACAAACGAGCAACAAGCGTTGCTGGATATGCCGATCTGGATGGTCATCGTCCTGGCGCTGCTGGGCGGCGTGTCCGGTGAAATGTGGCGTGCCGACAAGGAGGGCGCCCGTGGCTGGGCACTGCTGCGACGCCTGGTGCTGCGTTCTGGAGCCTGTGTGATCTGTGGTGTCTCGGCGATCATGCTGCTGTATGCCGCCGGCGTCTCGATCTGGACCGCCTGCGCCTTCGGTTGCCTGACCGCCATGGCCGGCGCCGACGTCGCCATCGGCCTCTACGAGCGCTGGGCGGCCAAGCGCATCGGTGTGTGCGAGGTGCCCGAGCGTGACTCGCACTCCGATCGATCCTGAACGGCCTTTCATCAACCCCATTTGCATCTGCCGGCAAGCCCGGGCGGGTGCACCTTGCCTGTGCCTGGCCGGTGGAGCGCTGGCCGGCGCTTTTCATGCGTCTTGATCGACAGTGGTACCAGCGCGCCGGCCTGCGGGCCAGGGCCTCGCTGGTATCGCCGTCGACCCGATTCCAGGACTGGACAATGAGCGAACTGACGATATTGCACGACGCTATCGCCGCCACGATCAAGGCGGCGATGCCCGCTGTCCGAGCGGTGGAGGCGTTCCCCGAGACACCCGATGGCCTGGCCAGGCCGGCAATCGTCTTTGCCATCACCGCCATGGATCCAGCTGTTGATCCGGGCGATGGCCGTAGCTGTGTGAAGGCCACGTTCGAGGCCAGCATGCTGGTGGACGCCAACCTGCCAGGGGCAGCTTTGCAAGCGGTCGAACTGGCGGCGCAAATGGCCGACCTGCTGCATTGCCAGCACTGGAACCTCGATTTCGTCGAGGGCACCAGCAGCGTGCGGGCCAAGCCTGCCGACGCCACCAGCGAGTCGTGGCGCAAGAAGGCCTGGACCGTGCAATGGCAGCAGTTGGTGTACCTCGGCCAGGAACAGTGGCCCTGGGCCAACCAGGGCCCGGGGTCGCTGCTGCTCGGTTTCGCTCCTGATACCGGGGCTGGCCACGAAGATGGCTACTTCTCCCCGGAGCAACTGGCATGAGCTTTGTCGCCGCGACTCACGATCGCATGCTCGCCGGCCTGATCATTCCCTGCAGCGTGGTCGGGGTCGACCTGGCCGCCGCCATGGTGCGCGTGTCCGACGGTGCCGGCTGGACCAGCGCCTGGGTGCGCTGGCACAGCCAGGCCGCCGGCAAGGCCCGGCACTGGCGGGCGCCGAGCCTGGGCGAGCAGGGGGCCTTGATCAGTCCCAGCGGCGAGCCGGCCCAGGGCACCTTCGTCCCGGGGCTGTATGGCAACGCCGGGACCCAGCCGGACAACCGCGACCATGTCGAAGTCTGGCGCTTCGACGATGGCGGCTCGCTGGTCTACGACTGGCAGGCCAAGAGCTACAGCATCAGCTTGCCCAGCGGCACGGTGACCATCCAGGTGGCCGGCAGCTCGGCGGTGATCACCGATAGCGCGATCACGGCCAAGGCCGACACCATCAGCCTGACCGGGCAAGTCACCTTGAACGGTGATGTGCAGATCAACGGCGCCAGCTTGCAGCACAACGGGGTGAACGTCGGTTCCACCCATACCCATCCGGGCGTGATGCCCGGCGGTGGCTCGACTGCCACGCCGCAATGACCAACCGCCCGCCACCGCGGGCTTTTTTATGCCTGGAGCAACCATGAGCAGCAAGAAAAAGAACACCGGCCCGGTCGTGTTCCGCGACACGGTCTACACCTCCCGCGTCCTGGTCCTGCCCGATGGGCGGATGCTGAACGTCGCCAATGGCCAGGTCGCGGTCGAAGCCAGCGACAACCTCGCCCGGGATTACCTGGGCCAGCACCCGGATCTGCAAGCGCAGGAGTGACGCGATGATCGGAATGGATCGCCGCACCGGCCAGTCGTTGTCGGGCATCGCCCATGTGCGCCAGTCCATCGAGGACATCCTGAGCACGCCCCTGGGCAGCCGGCGCATGCGCCCGGAATACGGCAGCAACCTGCGGCGCTTCGTCGACCTGCCAGTGACCGGTGGCTGGAAAAGCGCAGTACAGGCCGAAGTCGCCCGGGCGCTGTTGCGCTGGGAGCCGCGGCTGAAGCTGGAGCAAGTGCAGGTGGTTTCGGTGGTGGCGGGCCAGATCACCTTTCAACTGACGGGCCAATACCTGGGCAATAGTGCGATTTTGGAGGTGACGGCATGAGCACCCTGGATTTATCGGCGCTACCGGCGCCACAGGTGCTGGAAGCCCTGGATTTCGAAGCGCTGTACCAAGACAAGCTGGCGACCTTCCGCCAGCACATGGGCGGTAACTGGAGCGCCGCCCTGGAGAGCGACCCGGTGGTCAAGCTGCTGGAACTGGCGGCCTACCGCGACCTGCAATTGCGCGCCCGGGTCAACGATGCGGCCAAGGCCTTGCTGTTGGCCCACGCCCAGGGCAGCGACCTCGACCAGCTAGCGGCCAACGTCAAGCTCAAGCGCCTGGTCATCCGCCCGGCCGACCCGCAAGCGCTGCCGCCCACGCCGGAGGTCAAGGAGACCGACGACGCCCTGCGCGAACGCATCCAGCTGGCCTACGAAGGCCTGACCACCGCCGGGCCGCGCAACAGCTACATCCTGCATGCCCGCAACGCTTCGGCCCTGGTGGCCGATGCCGCGGCCCAGAGCCCATCGCCGGCCTGCGTCACCGTCACCGTACTGGGGCTGGAGGGCGATGGCAGTGTCGCCCCCGAACTGCTGGCGACGGTGGCCACCGCCCTCAATGACGAGGACGTGCGGCCCCTGGGCGATCGGGTCACGGTGCAGAGCGCCCAGGTGCTGCCCTACCGCATCGATGCGGTGTTGCACATGAAAGGCCCCGGGCCGGAAAGCGATGCCGCGTTGGTCGAGGCCCGGCGCAAGCTGGCGGCCTGGATCAATCCGCGCCGGCGCCTCGGGCTGGAAGTGCCGCGCTCGGCCATTGATGCCCAGTTGCACGTCGCCGGGGTCTCCCGGGTCGACCTGGCCAACTGGCAGGACATCGCCCCGACCCCGGCCCAGGCAGCCTACTGCACCGGCTACAGCATCACGCTGGGAGGCTGACATGAGCAGCCTGCTGCCGATCAACGCCACCCCGCTGGAACGCGCCCTGGCCGCTGCCAGTACCGGCGATACCGCCGTCGTCCTGCGTACCTTGTACAACCCCGACACCTGCCCGGCGCACCTGCTCTCGCAACTGGCCTGGGCCTGGTCGGTGGATCGCTGGGACCCGACCTGGTCCGAGACGGTCAAGCGCAACGCCATCAAGGCCTCGTTCTTCATCCATGCCCGCAAAGGCACCATCGGTGCGCTGCGCCGGGTAGTGGAACCTTTGGGTTACCTGATCGAAGTGGTCGAGTGGTGGCAGATGGTGCCCCAGGGCGAGCCGGGCACCTTCGCCCTGAAAGTTGGAGTGATGCAGACCGGCATTTCCGAAGCGACCTACCAGGAGCTGACCCAACTGATCGACGACGCCAAGCCGGTCAGCCGCCATATGAGTGGCTTGGCCATCAGCCTGGAAACCGCCGGGACTATCGGTTACGGCATCTTCCTGGAGCAGGGCGAAGAGCTCGACGTGTATCCCCCGGCATCTCGCGATATCGAAGTGATCGGCCGTTTGGCGCCGGTCGTGTGCATTGACGAAATAGACACCCTGGATGTGTACCCATGATCGATTCCAACAGTCAGTTCTTCGCCACCCTCACCGCGGTGGGCGAGGCGAAGCAGGCCAACGCCACCGCCCTGGGCATTCCCTGGACCTTCAAGGAGATGGCGGTGGGGGATGCCAATGGCACCGACCCCGTGCCGAACAAGACGCAGACCAAGCTGATCAACGAATGGCGTCGGGCGCCGGTCAACCAAGTGCGAACCGACCCCGCCAACCCGAATGTCATCATCACCGAGCAGGTGATCCCCCCTGATGTCGGTGGGCATTGGATTCGTGAAATCGGCCTGTTCGATGCCGACGGTGACCTGGTGGCGGTGGCCAACTGCGCTCCCACCTTCAAGCCCTTGCTGGCCCAGGGCACCGGCAAGACCCAGATCATCCGCATGAACTTCATCGTGTCGAACACCGCGCAGATCGTGCTCAAGATCGATCCGTCGGTGGTGCTTGCGACCCGGCAGTATGTGGATGATTCGCTGGCGACAGCGCTGCCTGCGAACAAAACGCCAGGTACTTATCGGCAGGTCACCATCGACAAGCGTGGCATCGTTGTCAGTGGCGCTAATCCCACCACGCTGGCTGGCTATGGCATCACCGATGCTTTCACCAAGCCGGAAACGTCGGTGGCGATCAATCAAGCGGTGGCCGCGCTAGTTGCTGCCTCGCCCAGTGCACTCGACACGTTGAAAGAGCTTGCAGATGCGCTCGGCAATGATCCGAACTTTGCTGCGACTATGACGAATGCTTTGGCGGGGAAGGCAGCAAAGGCTACAACGCTAGCGGGCTATGGCATTACCGACGCGATGAAGAAGTTCGCCGGCGGCATTGAGGCTCAGGCTGTGCAGTCTTCAAATGATCTCGACAAAATCAATTCTTCGGGACTGAACAGCTTTCATGCTTCAACTGCGAATCGTCCACCAGGGTCTACGTATGGAACTGTCCTTCATATCTCTTATGACCAGCCCTCCGGAAGCTGGACCCAGTTCGCAGTGGCGGCGGGTGATAGCCGGGCGTGGTTTCGGGGGTGTGTGAATGGAACTCTTCAGGCGTGGCAAGAGATATGGAGTTCTGGAAATCTCAATCCTGGAAACCTCCAGCAAAAGCTTGGTTTTACGCCGGTTCAGCAAGGAACAGGACACGGACAAGGCAGTAATGCGATAAAAATCGGATGGTCAAATGACCAGAGTTCGAAGTTAAGACTGACTGTAGATAACAGCGATATAGGGTATTTCCTGACATCCGCAGACCTCAAGCCTGCCGACTACATCAAGAAAGGCCAGGCGCTGGCCCCCGGAGAAAGCCCTGCATGCATTTCTTTTGCATCTGGCTCAATCACTGGAGTGAGCGGAAGCTCTGGTGGAATTGAAGTTCGTGGGTCTGGCGGTGCCGCAATTTTTAGCTTTCATCGTCCGGGGTCTTTTGGGGTTAACTTCGGGCTTGATACCGACAACCAACTTAAAGTTGGTGGCTGGAGCATGGGCGGCGTTGCCCATACGATTTGGCACTCTGGCAATAGCCCACGCGATACGGCATCTCTTGGTGCGGCAGGCTGGACCAAGAACGCGGACACCGGCGAAATTATTCAGTGGGTAGAGGCGCCTGTTGGCGACTTCACCCACGGAAAGCTTGTCAACGTTACTTGGCCTTTTCAGTTCCCTACGCAACTCCTCAATGTCATCACCAGCTTTCGCCAGGCATCTGGCTCAGGCGTCTTTTGTGGTCAGGCCGTCTATTCCGGCGGCACTCAGACAGGGTGCACTCTACGAATGGAAGAATGGTCCGCGACCGGGCTCGTACAGGATGGTTTGGTCGTAATTGTCACAGCTAGAGGGTTTTAGTCAGTGAATCTATTTTATTGTGCAAAACAGAATTCATTTTTTAATGAGGCTCTGCACGGCGCCCGCACGATTAAAGTGCCTGATCCTGAATGGGTTTCCCCGGCAGATCAAACCGCAGTCGCCCCCTTGATCGTTGCTCAGAATCCTGCGTGCCTACTTCCACCTGAAAATGAGCTGGTGCAAATCTCGCAGGAGGATCACGACGCTATTTTTCGGGCACTTGCAAAAGGCGGCTCTGTTTTGACAAGCGATGATAAGGGGTTCCCGAAACTTGCTGCCGCGCCCGGATTGACAGCGGAAGAGCTGATGGCTGCCGAACGCATGTCGCGGGACCGGATTCTGCTTAGCACTGATTCGCTGGTAGCACGACACCGAGATGAAATTGAGGTTGGACGAGCGACAACTATCACTGTGGAGCAATACAAGCAGTTGCAGGTTTATCGCCAGGCACTGCGGGATTGGCCCGAGGCATTAGGGTTTCCCTCGATAGACAAGCGCCCGGTGTCGCCGCCCTGGCTCGCCGAGCAAATACGCTAAACGCGCCGCCATCCGGGGCGTTTTCATATCCGCGCCTTAGCGCACCGTCTTCTCTTCCAGCCCCGCCATCCGGGGCTTTTTTATGTCTGGAGCTTATCCATGAGTGGTTTTTTCCACGGCGTCACCGTCACCAACGTGGACACCGGCGCGCGCACCATCGCGCTGCCCACGTCCTCGATCATCGGCCTGGTGGACACCTTCACCGAGGGCCCGGGCGTCAGCGCCAAGGCCAACGACCTGCTGCTGATCACCAGCGAGCGCGAAGCCATTGCGGCCTGGGGCCCGAATGCCGCGATCACCAAGGCTTGCCAGGCCATCTACCAGCGGGCCAAGGCGGTGATCGTCGCCTGTGGCGTGACCAAGGTCGAGGATGCCGAGCAGCAGGCTTCGGCGATCATCGGCGGCGTCCTGGCCAACGGCAAGCGCACCGGCCTGCAAGCGCTGCTGGACGGCAAGAGCCGTTTCAACGCCCAGCCCCGCCTGCTGGTGGCACCCAAGCACAGTGCCACCCAGGCGGTCGGCACGGCCCTGGTGGGCCTGGCGGACAAGCTGCGCGGCCTGGCCATCATCGACGGCCCCAACAGCACCGATGAAGCAGCCATGGCCTACGCCAAGAACTTCGGCGCCAAGCGCGCGTTCATGGTCGACCCGGGCATCCAGTACTGGGACACCGCCGCCAGCGCCACTGTCGATGCCCCGGCCTCGGCCTGGGTCGCCGGCCTGTTCGCCTGGACCGACAACGAGTACGGCTTCTGGGCCTCGCCTTCGAACAAGGAGTTCGTCGGGGTCACCGGTACCTCCCGGGCCATCGAATTCCTCGACGGCGACGAGACCTGCCGCGCCAACCTGCTGAACAACGCCAACATCACCACCATCATTCGTGATGCCGGCTTCCGCCTGTGGGGCAACCGCACGCTGTCCAGCGATCCCAAATGGGCCTTCGTCACCCGAGTGCGGACCATGGACATCGTCATGGACGCCATCCTCTACGGCCACAAGTGGGCAGTGGACCGCTCCATCACCGCCACCTACGTCAAGGACGTCACCGAGGGCCTGCAGGCCTTCATGCGCGATTTGAAGAACCAGGGCGCGATCATCAACTTCGAGGTCTATGCCGACCCCGAGTTGAACACCGCCAGCCAGCTGGAGCAGGGCAAGGTGTACTGGAACATCCGCTTCACCGATGTACCGCCTGCCGAGAACCCGAATTTCCGCGTCGAAGTCACCAACCAGTGGCTGACCGAAGTCCTCGATAAAACCGCTTAAGGAGCCGCAGCAATGGCAATGATTCCCGAAACCCTGGCGAACATGAACCTGTTCGTCGATGGCATCAGCTTTCAAGGCGACGTGCCGAGCCTGACCCTGCCCAAGCTCACCCTCAAGACCGAGGAGCACCGGGTCGGCGGCATGGATCTGCCCATCGAGCTGGACATGGGCATGGAGAAGCAAGAGGCCGGCTTCACCACCACCGGTGTGCGCCGCGAATCCCTCAAACTGTTCGGCCTGACCGACAGCAGCGCCTTCAACGGCGTGTTCCGTGGCGCCTTCAAGGGCCTCAAGGGCAAGACCACCCCGGTGATCGTGACCCTGCGCGGCCTGCTCAAGGAAGTCGACATGGGCGACTGGAAGTCCGGCGACAAGGCCGAGATCAAGCACAACGTCGCCGTGAGCTACTACAAGCTGGAAGTCGACGGGCGCCTGATCTACGAGATCGATGCCCTGGGCATGAAACGCGTGATCAACGGTGTCGACCAGCTCGCCGCCCAACGTTCGGCCCTGGGCCTGTAAGGAACTTCCTCGATGTCTGAAGCAATCAATGGCACGCCGTCCTGGATGGTGTTGAGCCCCGAAAACGTGGTGATCAGCCTCAGCAAGGCGGTGTCGATGAACGGCGTGCAGTGCGACAAGCTCACCCTGCGCGCGCCCACCGTGCGTGATATCCGCGCTGCCAACAGCGCGGCTGCCGGCGATGACGAACAGCGCGAGCTGATGCTGTTCGCCAGCCTGGCCGAGGTCGGCAGCAAGGACCTGGAGGGCCTGACCCTCAAGGACTACCAACGCCTGCAGGCCGGTTATTTTCGCTTGGTGCAAGACGACGAGCTTTGACCCGGCAGTGATGAAGGTGGCGGCGAAGCGGCTCGCTCGCGAGCTGCATTTTTGCGCTGAGGAAATCATGACCATGCGCTATTGCGACATGGTCTGGTGGCTCACGGATTGAGCCTGTCACCACGGGGGCGGCAAATGGCGAACAACAAGCTGGTATCGACAGTGATAAAGATCGGCGGCGCCCTGGACGCGACCTGGGCTGCTGCCACCAAGACAGTGGAAGACCGGATCAAGGCGCTCGACGAGCAGGCCAGCAAGGCCCGGGGGCTGGCGACGGCCATCGGTGAAACCCAGCGCCTGCGCCGGGAGCTGAACCAGGCCCGCAAACAAGGCGCGCTCTCGGTCGGTGACTTGCAGGCCAAGCTGGACAGTAGCCTGGATGGATTACGCAAGCAGGGCATCCAGGTACGCAAGCTGAACCAGGAGTACCAGGCCCTGGGCCGTGCGGCCCGGGGCCTTGAGCTCAGGGCCACGGGCCAGCGGCAGATCGAGCAGGGCAAGACGGACCTCAAGTCCGGCTACGAGCTGGCGAAGAAAGCCGTTGGGGTGCTGGCGGTGCCGGTCAAGGTCAACGCCGACTACCAGGCGACGATCCGCGACATCGCCATCAAGGGCAATATCGCCAATACCCCGCAAGAGGCGCAGCTGGCGCGCAATGTCCTCCAGGTTTCCCAGGACTCCGGGCTGGGTCGCGGCGAGGTCGCCAGTCTCATAGCCGGGATGACCGCCAATGGCACGTCGTTGGACAAGGCCCAGCAGTATGCCGGGCTGGCGGCCAAGTTCGTGGTTGGCCAGGGGGCCGGCGTCAGCGACACCGCGACTCTGATCCGAGCCCTGGAGACGCAGGCCGGGATCACCGATCCCAAGACCCTGGAGCGGGCCCTGGAGGCCATGGCCCTGCAAGGCCAGGCGGGCAACTTCGAGGCGGCCGACATGGCCCGCTTGCTGCCCGACCTGCTGGAGAGCGCTGCGAAAATGAAGCTCACCGGCATGGATGCGGTGAGCCAGGTGGGGTCGATGTTGCAATTGCAGATGTCGACGGCCAACGGCGCCGATCAGGCCGCCGGCAACCTGAAGAACTGGATGGGCGAGATTCGCTCACCGGCCACTGCCGCGGCTTATGCCAAGGCCGGCATCGACTATGAGGGATCGCTGCAGACCGGCCTGGAAAAAGGCATGTCGACCCTGGAGGCGAGCTTCGCCCTGGCCATGAAGTACATCCAGGTCACCGACCCGGCCAAGGCCGCGCAGATGACCGCGGCCCAGGCGCAGATCAGCCAGCAAACCGACCCGCAGAAGGCCCAGGCGATGCTGGCCGCCCTGGCGCAGTCGCTGCGCGGCGACAACCTGTTCGTCAACATGCAGGTCGATGCCGCGTTGCAGGCCTACGCCCAGGGCCAGGATGGGTACCAGAAGCTCAAGCAGGACTCGCTGACGGCCTCCGGTGTGCTGGACAAGAACCAGGCCGAGCGCCGAGGGACGTCGGCGCAGATCTGGAAGGAAGCCGATGGCGCGGTCGACAACCTGCAACAGGCGTTCGGCCAGGCCCTGACCCCGGCCACGGACCGCTTGGGCCAGAGCATCACCTGGTTGGCGAACGGCCTGACCGAGCTGACCAACCAGGCCGCTCTGGCGGTACTGGGGGTGACGGTCCTGGCCGGCAGCCTGCTGGCGCTGAAGAAGTTGCAAGCGGCCTACACCCTCGGCAAGGGCCTGTTCAACGTGGCCCGGGGCTCGATGATGGGCAATCCGGACTTCATCCAGAAGGTGCTGGTGACCAACCCGGAGGCACTGGGTGGCGGTGACTACGACATCGACACCAGCCGTGACAAAAAAGGAGGCAAGGGACGCAGGGGTGGGGGCGCTAAACCAGGCCGCAGTTGGCCCGGTAGAGCCGCCCAGGCGGTTAGAAATGCCTTCAGGCCGGGCGTTGTGGGACGGGTTGCACAAGGAGCGGCCAGCCTGGGCATGTCGACTTGGCGAGGGATCAAGACGGTGGCTCAGTATCTGTGGCCCAAGGTCAAGGGCAAGGGCGGGGGCAACGTGGCGCAGGCTGTGCTGGGTGCGGGTCTCCAGGTTGCCGATACCTACCTGAATGCCAAGACCAAGGACGAAAAGGCCGAAGGCTATGGTCGCGCCGCAGGTGGGCTGGCAGGCGCCATGCTCGGAACCAAGGCCGGTATGGCAGCAGGGGCTGCTATCGGCTCTATCGTCCCAGGGCTTGGAACCGCCATTGGCGCAGGCGTAGGCGGCCTGGTAGGGGGCGCTCTTGGCTACTGGGGCGGTGATGCCCTGGGTGGGCGCCTTGGCAAGTCGATGTTCGGCGGCGATGACTCGCTCAAGTCGATGCCCGCCGCCGGCCCGCTGATGATGCGTGACGCCGGCAAGAACATCCCGCCGGTCATGGACGATATCGCCAACTCCTTCAAGAGCGGGCAGACCCCGCCGCTGATGGGCCAGGTGGTGCGTTCCATGCCGCCGGCGCCCGGCACGTCGAGCACCCTGGCCGAACCCTTCAATGCCCCCTTGGCGCCGGCGATCGAGCAGCAGTTCAGCTTTGCGCCGGCGATATCGGTCACCGTCCAGGGCGATGTCAAGGACCCGGCGCAACTGGCCCGGGAACTGGAGCCCTACCTGCGTTGGCAGTTCGACGAGTACAGCCGCCAGGCCTCGGCTCGCCAGCTGTCCGATGCACCTCACGTTTAAGGAGACGCCATGGCCTACATGGAACAGCTGCAATCGGGGTTGCAATCCCTGGTGGCGGCAGCGGAGGCGGGGCGGCGCAGTGCGGACGAGATGCTGGGGCCCATGAACGGGGCCATCGGCGATATCACCGGCGCCGCCCTGGAGCTGGAGAACCTGCCCGTGGTCGGGCCGCAAGTCGGCACCCGGTTGCGACGCATCCTGCGCGGTATCGATGCCGCGCAAAGCCGGGTCGGCGAGGTGGCGGCCCAGTACAACCAGGCCGTCACGGTAGCCGGGCAGGTGCAACAGCGCCTTGGCGCCTTGCAAGAGCAGACGGCCAAGGTCGGGGCGGCGATCAACCGTATTGGCGGGCAGATCAGCCCGGCCCTGGGCACGATCTTTCCCAGCAGCCTGTTCGCTGCCAAGGAAACGCCCACCGCCGAAGCGGTCAAGCCGTTCCCGCACCTGCTGATCCTCCAACCCCTGGGGGCTGCTTCCCAACCCTATTACTTCAACCTGGACACGGCGGCCTTCGACGATTTGCGGCGCCAGACCAGCTTTCGCTGGACTGGCCAGGAGCGCCTGGGGCGCAGCAGTGCCCAGCAGGCGGTGGGCCTGGGCGACGAACGCATCAGCCTCAAGGGTGCGATCTTCCCCGGGTTCAAGGGCGGACTGGGGCAGTTGCAGGCCTTGCGCAGCATCGGCCGGCAGTTGCGCCCCTTGAGCCTGACCACCGGCTACGGCGAGGTCCTGGGCTCCTGGTGCCTGACCAGCATCGACGAAGACCAGGGCCACTTGCTGGCCGGCGGCATTCCACGCAAACAGGCCTTCTCACTGGAGTTCGTAAGCTATGGCGACGACTTGCAGAACCTCTGACGGCGATCTGCTCGACACCTTGTGCCAGCACTATTACGGGCATTTGAACGGCACTGTCGAGGCGGTGCTGGATGCCAACCAGGGCCTGGCCGACGAGCCCCAGCCATTGCGGGCCGGGGTGCTGATCCTGCTGCCGGACCTGCCGGCGCCGGAGCAGGCGCTGGTCCAGCTATGGGACTGAACCCTGGTCTCGCTCCTGCAAATTCCTTTACTGATCGGCACCCAGTGCGAGGCGTTTTATGACCCCAGAGTTTCGTATCGTTGCCGATGGCCGGGACATTACCAGCCAGATCAACGACCGTTTGCTGTCCCTGCGCACCTCGGACAAACCCGGCATGGAGTCGGACGAATTCGAGCTGCGCATCGACGACCGCGATCGTGCGGTGGTGCTGCCCAGCCGTGGCGCCAGCATCGAGGTGTTCATGGGGTATGCCGGCCAGGGGCTGACCCGCCTCGGGCGCTACACCGTCGATGAGGTGGTGGTCTCCGGACCACCGGACACCCTGGAGATCCGCGGCAAGGCCAGCGACATGCGCGGCAGTGGCAAGACCACCCGCAGCGGCAGTTGGGAAGACGTGCCACTGCAACAGGTGGTCCGCGACCTGGCGGCCCGTAACGGCTGGACCCCGGTGTGCCCGGTGGCGATCAAGGTCCTGCGGGTCGACCAGCTCAACGAGTCCGATTTCAACTTCATCACCCGCCTGGCCCGGCAATACGACTGCACCGCCAAGGTCGCCGAAGGCAAGTTGCTGGTGCTGCCGCGCCAGGCGGGACAGAGCGCCAGCGGCAAGGCCCTGGGCAAGGTCACCATCCACCGCCACGAGGTGAGCCGCTATCAGTTTCGCCTGGGCGACACCAGCAGCCACAAGGCGGTGCAGACCCGTCACCAGGACAAGAAGAGCGGCAAGCTGCAGGTGATCGAACTGGGTAACGACAGTGCCCCGGCCGGGGTGCCCGCGGTGCACACCGACCGGCATATCTACCCGAACAAATCCGCGGCAGAGCAGGCCGCCAAGGCGCGCCTGGCGGCGTTCAACCGCAGCACCGCGGCCCTACGCCTGGATCTGCCCGGACGCATCGACCTGTTCGCCGAACGCCTGATCGACGCCCAGGGTTTCAAGGCTGGGCTGGATGGCGAGTACCTGGTGGATTCGGTGGAGCAGGTCTTCAGCCCGTCGGGCTGGAGCACCACGGTGGAGTGCAACGCCGGCAAGCAGGGCAAGGCCCGGGCCAAGGGCAAGCCGAAACCCAAGGCCAAGCCGCTGAAGGTGCTGCAACTCTAGGTCGGCGGCGCCCGCTGCAAGCCTTTGGGCGGCCCCTTTGCGGACGTCCGGTTTTTTTCCCGATGCGGTTCACCCGCAGGAGATTTCATGAATTCCAACATCATCCAGCCGGCCTCGACGCGAGGCATCCGGCGGTTCTTGCGTGGCCTGCTTGGCGGCTGCGCCCTGGCACTGGCCAGTGCGGCCCAGGCCGCGCCCTTTATCCTGGCCTACACCGACGGCCAGGTCGAGACCTCCTACAGCAACCTCAAGGCTTTTTATCGCAACCTCTCGGCCGTGGGCCTGGGCAGCACCTACGGCCTGACGGTCACCGGCCAGTTGCACCAGGAGGGCATGAACGACACCACCCGGCAGATCATCGCGTTCGCCAAGTCCAAGTCCTTGCCGCTGTACCCGACGGTATCGGACTACAACCAGGACATCGCGGCTTTCGACCCGGCCATTTCCCACTCCATCGTCAACAGCAAGGCCTTGAGTGCCAGCACCATCAAGCAGTTGGTGACGCTGGCCCGGGATAACGGGTTCGCCGGTATCAACCTGGACTTCGAACAGGTTG
Organism: Pseudomonas sp. CMR5c; assembly: GCF_003850545.1. NCBI lineage: Bacteria > Pseudomonadati > Pseudomonadota > Gammaproteobacteria > Pseudomonadales > Pseudomonadaceae > Pseudomonas > Pseudomonas sp. CMR5c. Next base: position 1,356,899 of record NZ_CP027705.1, read on the forward strand.
AACCGCGCAACGCCAAGGCGTTTTCCGCCTTTGTCAAAGCCCTGGGCCAGGCCCTGCATGCCCAGGGGCGCAAGCTGATCATCAGCGTGCCGCCCAAGCTCGACGACCAGCAGCCCGAATACCTGCAAGGCTACGACTACCGGGCCTTGGCAGCAGCGGTGGATTACTTCCAGCTGATGACCTACGACCAGGTCGGCCCGGGCTGGAGCAGCGGCGGCTTCCACGGTGAAGTCTGGCCGGGCCCTGGCTCGGGGCTTGACTGGCAGCAAGCGCTGCTGGCCTACGCAGTGACGCGGGTACCGGCCGGCAAGCTGCTGTCCGGGCTGGCGGCCTACGGCCAGGACTACAGCATCGGCAATCGGGTGCACTGGTCGGCCTACGAGGAAATCATCGCCGAGCACAACGCCGTCACCCACCTGGACGCCCCCTCGGCCACTCCTTATGCCACCTGGGGTCCGGTCAACAGCTTCGCCGACGGCGTCGAGTGGACTGCGGAGCGAGCGCAGCCGGTGCTCTGGTATGACGACGCCCAGAGCATTCGCAGCAAGGCCGCCCTGGTCGGGCGCCTGGGCCTGGGCGGCACCAGCGTCTGGGCCATGGGCTACGAAGACGCAAGTTTCTGGAACGCACTGCAGGCCGGCCTGGCCAAGGCCCCGGCGTTGCTGCCCAGCGGACGCGAATGATGCAGTCCCGCGCTCGCCCAATAACCTTCGATGGATACGGAGCACCCAGCCATGAATGACGAAGAACTGGCGGCCATCAATCGCCTGATCGCCGCCCTCCAGGCCCAGGCCGATGGCCAGTCCGCCTTGAACGGCGCGATCCGCCTGCTGGCGCAGAGCAACCAGGCCCTGGTGGACCTGATCAAGAGCCGTGAACCGGACCCCAACGCGCCACCCTACCTGGATGGCTCGCCAACTCCCTGAGCCCTGGCCCCGGCGCCTTTGGTCCGCACCCGAGCAACACACCCTCGACCCGCCAACCGCGGGTTTTTCATTGTTTTCTGGAGAACACCCGATGTCGATTCTTACCCAAGGTACGCAAATCTTCGCCCTGGTCCCGCCTGTGACCGGCAGCGGCCCCTACACCGTGCTGGAAGTCGAGCACGTCACTTCCTTCGAGCCCGGCGGCGCGCCTGCCGAGCAGATCGAGGACACCACCCTCGACGCCCAGGAGCGCAGCTACAAGAAAGGCCTGCGCACCCCTGGCACTGCCAGCCTGGGGCTCAACGCCGACCCGGCCAACGCCAGCCATGTGCGCCTGCACCAGCTGTCCGAAGCCAATGGCGAGACCAGCATCAAGTGGGTCGTGGGCTGGTCCGACGGCAAGGGCATCGCGCCGACCGTCAACACCAAGGGCGATAACTTCGAGCTGCCGACCACTCGCACCTGGTTCACCTTCGACGGCTACGTCTCGGACTTCCCGTTCAACTTCGCCCTCAACGCCGTGGTCACCACCACCGTGACCATCCAGCGCACCGGTGGCTCCACCTGGATCAAGAAGGCCTGAGCATCGCCATGAACCTCAAGCAACTCAAAGCCAAGGGCGGCATCGTCGATGCCCTGCCCGTGAAGAAGCAGGTGAGCTGGACTCACCTGGACAGCAAGACCGGCAAGGAGGTGACCGACACCTTCACCTTGCACATCCGCCGGCAGTCCTTCGGGGTCATCGAGCGGCTGTTCGCCGACAGCGACAACGAGCAGAGCCGCAACGCCCGCTACATCGCCGCTTCGGTGGCACTGGGCACCGATGGCGGCGAGGCCCTGAGCTACGAGGATGCCTACGGCCTGGAGCCGACCCTGGGGTTTTTGATCCTCAATGCGGTCAATGAGGTCAACGGCACCGGCGGTGCGGCAAAAAACTGACGGCCGCCGATGAGTTCTGGCACGAGTTGGTGCTGAACGGAGTCGGCGGCCGGACGATTGCCGAAGCCAAGGAACGCATGACCTACCACGAAGCCCTGGCATGGGGACGCTATATCGACCGATATGGCTCCTTGCATACCGGTAGGCGGCTGGAGGCGGGCAGCGCCCTGGTGGCGCTGCAGACCCACCGGCTGGGCGGGGGCGTGGCGGAGTTGTTGGACTTCATGCCCCATGAACAACGTTTGGGCCTGTCGCTCGAACGCGCGATGAACGAGTGGCGCTGATTCCAGGCCACTTTTCCCGAACCCGTTTCGACGGGTTTTCATGACCCGGAGAACCCCATGGCAACAGCTTCCCAAGGGCTGGACCTGAGCGGCCTGGAGCGGGCCCTGGACAAGGCCCAGCGCATCACCGACCAGGCCATGCGCAACATGCAGCGGCGGATCGACGAGGCCGGCAAGAAAATCGCCGAGTCCATGACCCTGTCGTCCGCCTCGGCGCTGGACGCCAGCGCCAGTGCCTTCGACGACATGCGCAAGGCCTATGACCCGGCCACCACCGCGGTCGACCAGTACATCAAGAAACAGGGCAGCCTGGCGGCGTTGCTCAAGCAGAACAAAAGCGCTGAAACCGACTACGCGCAGACCCTGGAAAAATCGGGGAAAAAACTCGCGACGTATTCCGATGAATTCGACAAGTTGCGCAGCGACGGCGCGCTGGCAGCGGCCCAGGTGGGCATGGGCGCGCGGCAGAAGGAACGGGCCAAGCTCCTGAGCGACAACGACCTGCAATACGCCCAGGCCCGCAAGGCTCTGGACGCCCAGTTTCCAAAGGGAGCGACCCAGGCGCCGGCCACCTATGCCGACCAGGCCGGGATCAAGTTCCCCTCCGGCGATGCCTATGGCAAAGGCGGTGAACAGGGTGACGAATACGCCACCAGGCTCGAAGAGCTCAAGACCAAGCACAGCGAAACCGCACTGCAGATCCAGAGTAACTACCAGCAGATGACGGACGCGATGCAGGACTGGAAGAACGGCGCCTCGGAAGCCTTCGACGACTACATGAACGCCTCCGACAACACCGCAGCCCAGTCGAAGGCCGTGTTCGCCAACGCCTTCGACAAGATGGGCGCGGGTATCGTGCAGTTCGCCACCACGGGTAAGTTTTCCTTTTCCGACTTCGCCAGTTCGGTACTCAAGGACATGGCGATGCTGGCGGCCAAGACGGCCGCATCGCGGGCGTTGAGCTCGCTGTTCAGCATGGCCGGCTCGGCCCTGATGAGCCTATGGCCGGGTTCTGCTGCTGCGACTCCTGCTGCCCAGCAGTTCAAGGTGGGGGATGCCACCACTGTCTTCAACTCACAGATTGACACTTCGAAAATGCCGATGCCGGTATTCGCTCATGCCAAGGGCGGGGTCTTCAGCAACACCGTGGCCAGCGCTCCGACCCTGGCGCCCATGGCTTTGTTCGGCGAAGCCGGGCCCGAGGCGATCATGCCCCTGAGCCGGGGCGCCGATGGTTCCCTGGGCGTGGTGGCGCTGGGGGGCGCACCGGCCGGCAGCACCAGCAACCAGCAGGTGGTGATCCAGCAGACCATCAACGTCGGCGAAGGCCAGGGCGCTGCCCAGGGAGCCGGCGCCAACCAGCAGAACCTCGCCAACGCCTATGCCAGCGCCGCCCGACAAGGCGCTGCCGAACAGATCGCCCGTGACCTGAAGCCGGGCGGCCAGATCTGGTCCGTCATCAACGGCCGCTGATACCCAGCGGCCGCGACGGCTCACGCCCGGAGAAAAGCATGACCATCGAAACCTTCGCCTGGGTGCCCAAGGTGGAACCCGTGGGCACCGTCGAATTCCGCCTCAAGTCGGCCCGCTTCGGCGACGGCTACCAGCAGGTGGTCCAGGACGGCATCAACAACAAGACCCAGTCCTGGCCGCTGACCTTCGTCGGCGACGAAAGCCGGATCAAGCCGATCATCGCCTTCATCGACGCCCATCGCGGCGCCACGCCGTTCTACTGGACCCCACCCCTGGGAGAACAGGGGCTGTACCGCTGCAAGACCTACCAGCCCTCGCCGTTGGGCGCAGGGATGTACACCCTCAGCGCCACCTTCGAACAGGCCTTCCATCCATGACCCTCAAAACCATCAAGGCGGGCGCCCAGCCCAACGATGGCACCGGCGACAACCTGCGCAGCGGTGCCCAGATCATCAATGAGAACTTTGCCGAACTGGATCAGCGAGCGGCGCAGGTCAGTGCCCAGCTCAGCTCGATCGAAACGGGCGCGACCAAAAACCGGTCGGATGCCGAGCTGCTCGATCGCGCGAACCACACTGGAGCGGACAAGCGAGTTATCGTCTCTAGCGGTTCCATCGACGACGTTAAAACCCCTGGCTTCTACGCGGTATTCGGTCCGAATAGCACGGCGCTGGCTGGTGCTCCAGCCCTGGACGGCGTACCTCGCGTAAACGCCATCCTGGATGTTCTTACAACCGGGAAACCTGAGGGAGATCCGCTGTACACCCTTCGGCAGGTATGGCGCGCTCCAGGAAAGGGTGGGCAAGTGTGGGAGCGAGGTTACGCTGCTGATGGATGGGGCGCGTGGCGAATGGTGCTGATGCAGGGCGATTTCGGTCTCGGAGCAAAGGCGGACGCCACATTTCAGGGAACAAACCTCAACCCGGACACGTACCGAACTGGTGGATATGTCGTCGGGCAATTCAACATTAGCCCGCACGGCCTGCTGACTGGGGTGGTTGTTACTCAAGCAGGGAGCAACTCGACGGTATGCTCGCAGCAATTCTATGACTGGGCCAACGGCCGCCAGTACAGTCGAGCGATGCAGAGCAATACGTGGACAGACTGGGTCGCATTTGTGGTTCGGGGAGATTATGGGTTGGGCGCCAGGTCCTTGCCGGAGCTTCCAGGAAACACCTTAAACGGCGCAGAGGCTTCCGGTCTTTATAAGTGGACCAACCTCAATGCTGGCGCCCCAGCTGTTCGGCAGGGGGAGTTGATCAACATGATGGGAGGCCCGAACTATGGCTTCCAGCTTGCCGGCTCCCATGAGTCGGATGAACTGTGGTGGCGCAGAAAAACAGCTACTTGGCAACCATGGAAGAAGGTCGCCTTAGACGGAACTTACCTATCTAGAAACACTTCGCTTACTGGCGTGGTAACCGATTTGAACTCAGTTACCAGTCGACAAGTTCTTTGGGTTGATAGTTCAGTTTTGAATAGTCCGGTATCAGGGGACTGGTACGTCGAGGTTTTCGCTCTGGAGGAGGGGGGATCTTACGGTGGTTATGTGTTGCAGAGAGCAACAAACCTTGGTCCTGATGCTCCGGTATATGTTCGCAAAAGAATAGCAGGTACTTGGTACGGCTGGACACAACATGAAGGTCAGGCTTCTCCAAGACTTTCTGATATGAATGTATTTACCGGTGGTGGTGTTTTCCGTTTTGATCCAAATACAGCTGGTATTCCCGTGCCAAACATATGGGGCACTTGCCAAACTACAATGTATGATTCGGTAAACTGGACCCAGGTGGCGATCACTACTGATGGGTCGAGTATGTGGACGCGTGGTTGTGTGAACGGTGGTGTCCAGCCATGGGTTAGACAAACTCCAGAATTTGTAAGTAACGCCAACGGAAGTGCCATTAAATATGCAGATGGCACCATGATGTGTTGGTTTGAGTCCGCATCCAGAGGGGTTGCCGGCGCTGCTAATGGTTCGCTGTTTACTTCGCAACAGTACTTTTATACCTTTCCTGTACCGTTTGTTACTTTTCCGATTGTTCACTGGTCAACAGGTTCATCATCTAACGGTGTGTGCTGGGCGAATCACGAATGGTCAAATACGACCCAAACTGTTGGTCGTATCAATGCTGCCTTTTCAGGAATAGACGGATACCCACGTTACATGGCCATTGGGAGGTGGAGATAATGGTAAAAATTAAGTTTTCCCCTGTTTACGCCCCGGACTGGAAGCGGCTGGAGTCGATTAACGTTGACGGGTACACGATCACAATAAACGGTTCCACGTTCGATTTCTCGCCGCTCCGGCCCGGCTACGAACTTTCGCTTGAGGCCCTCGACTCGCCCCTGTTCGCCGATAAGGCCGTCATGTCCGTCGATGGAACGCTCTCGGTGACATTACTCATGCCCTACGACGAAGCCACGGCCACCGATGCCATCCGCTTCCCTGAGCCGGTGACCGTCACCACCGCCGGCCCGGTGGATATCCCCACCGATCACCCCGCACAGCCCCCCGTAACTCCAACCGTCGAGGACAACCATGGACTTCTCGCAGAGCAAGAAAACCTTCACTGAGCAGGACCGGAAAGCCAACGAGGCCCGGGAATACCTGCGCCAGACCGACTGGCTGGTGGTGCGAAAACTTGAGACCGGCAAAGAACTCCCGGCAGATGTTGCAGAGAAACGCGCAGAGGCCCGCAGCCTGATCTAGGCGCAGCCAGAGCCCATCCCACCCGCCAGCGTGCGGGTTTCTTTTTGCCTTGTGCAAAGCCCTGGTGACCATCGTCGGACTGGCCTCCTGATCGGCTGCTCCTGACCACCGAGTAGAGGGCAAGCCCCTCAGTACCCATCTTTAGCAGGCTGTTCATCCATGACCCTCAAAACCATCAAGACGGGCGCCCAGCCCAACGATGGCACCGGCGACAATCTGCGCACCGGTGCCCAGATCATCAATGAGAACTTTGCCGAGCTGGATCAGCGAGCGGTTCTGGCCAGTACTGAGATCGGTAAGCTCGATGCCCTGACCAAGGCGCTTGCTGACAAGACCGGACCTGGTCTCGACCCCGCTGTGCGAGCGATTCTTACACGCTGGGGGCTAGGAGATTCGGTAACGACTCTTGAAGAGCGCCTGCTTAGCTGGATCACTGTTTCCGCATTTGTGTTTGTGTTCCCTCAAAACGGGCAGAACTCCTTGCCTACCAGGGAGACGGGGTACTACGTCGTTCATTTGCAAAATGCCGACCCCAAATATGCGGCCCAATTGGCTTTTAACGGTTCTGTTGGTGTCATGTTCCGTCGAGTCAAGGCCGGTGATGTATGGACGCCGTGGACTCGGCTGATGCAACAAGGTGATTTTGGAGTCGGGTCCAAGGACGATGCGGCTTATGTAGGTAACAACCTGAACCCCAACGACTATCTCACTGGCGGTGACGTAGTGGGCCAGTTCAACATGGACGGTACGTTGAGAACCGGTGCCCTGATCGTACAGGCTGGTAGCAACGCCACGGCGTGCGCGCAGCAGTTTGTAGACTGGGCGTCGGGCCGCATGTACAGCCGTGGAAAGTCTGGTAGTGCTTGGACCAAGTGGCGCTTTACTGTTTCAGTCGGTGACTTCGGGCTTGGAGCCAGAGCGCTAGAAGGTCCGGGAGCCCCAGATATGGACGCTCCCATCGGAGCCGGTATCTACGGGTGGACAAAAAGCTATAAGGGCGCGCCATCAACCATTGCCAATGGTGAATACATCCATTTGCCCGGTAATGATGACTACGCATCCCAGATAGCGGCCTCGCATGATTCCGACAACCTGTGGTACCGCCGCAAGACCGCGAGTTGGCAGACGTGGAAGCGGTTCATGATGGAGGGGACCCGTCTGCCTCGAAACTCCAACGTCGACTTGAACAACCTCACGTCAAGGACCGAGATCTGGTGCGACTCCAATTGCTTGAATCTTCCACTGCCAGGGGACTGGATAGTCGAAGTCTTCTCTCTGGACGCCGGAATCGGCGATTACGTGCTGCAACGGGCAACATTCGCCGTCGGTTCGACTTTGCCTGTCTTCCATCGCAGGCGTGTAGCTGGTGTGTGGGGCGCGTGGTTCCAGGGTGAGGATTCATCCGTCGTAATGAACGACATGAACGCTATCGTTTCATCGGGTAAATACAGGATCACCGCTTCTACGCTCAATACGCCGTTTCCAAACATGTGGGGCATGGTTGACGTAAGCATGTACGACGCAACCAACTGGACTCAGTTGTTGGTTGGCACCTCGGATGGGACGGTCTATTCCAGGAACTCGATCAACGGCAGCATCGGCCCGTGGCATGCCTGCATCAAGCACGGCGACTATGGAGTCACCGGCTCTATCCAGCGGGTGTCCGGCGCTGATGCCAACAACTTGCCCAAGAGTTCAGGAAAATTCTGGATCGATGGATCGGGAGTCAACCAACCTACTGCAGGGACTGACTACTTTATCGATCAGACCTATATCAGCGATATGTGGATCACCCAGCTGGCTATTGGACTACAGGCGAAGGGGATCTGGTCCAGGGTCAAGAACGATCCGGCTGGGTGGTCGCCCTGGACTCAAGTCGGTGGTTCCAAGGTATGGGTGAGCGATTGGAGGAAGTTTACGGCCAATGGGCAGTCGTCCTTCGTGCATAACCTGGGCGCTATCTCGACAACGATCACCTGGGAGATCCGGTTGACCGTCGTGACTGCGGGGTACCCGGCAGGAACCGTGCTGAGGCACGAATTCAATGTGAACCCCGCCTATCCGACTGGCCTGACGACCTACGATATGGGGGCTAACCAGTTTGCGGCGAAGATGACCAATGGAGCCAACCTCGGTTGTATCGTCGACAAGAACACCGGGGCTTCCACCTGGCTGCCCTGGGCCAACTGCGAAGTCCGCGTAATTGTGACCGCCGCCTGAACCAACCCGCCATCGCGCGGGTTTCTTTTGCCTTGAGGAAACACGATGCCAATTACGGCCGATATCCAGACCCTGGAGCCTGGCGCGTGGGTGGAGCTTTTCGAGCTCGACGCCACCAGCCTCGGCGCCGAACTCTACCGCTTTCACGGTTACCCCCAGCAGTCGTCGATCTTCTGGCAGGGGCTCGAGTATTCCCCCTGGCCGATCCAGGCCGAGGGCTTCGAAATGACCGGCAAGGGCTCGCAGCCGACCCCGACCCTGTCGGTGGGCAACGTCGATGGTTTCATCACCGCCCTGGTGCTGTATTTCGAAGACCTGGTAGGGGCCCGGCTGATTCGCCATCGGACCCTGGGCAAGTACCTGGACGGCCAGCCCGAGGCCGACCCCGAGGAAGAGCTGCCGCCGGACATCTGGTACGTCGAGCGCAAAGTCGCCGAAGACAACGAGGTGGTGCAGTTCGAGCTGTCTAGCGCCCTGGACTTCAACGGCGTGCAGCTGCCACGGCGGCAGATCGTCGCCAACGTCTGCTGGTGGCTCAGTTGCGGCGGTTATCGCGGCCCTTACTGTGGCTACAACGGCGGCCCGGTGGCAGACGTCAACGACGTGATCGTCACCGATGCCGCCAAGGATAAATGCGGCGGGCGCCTGAGCAGCTGCAAGCTGCGTTTCGGCGAGAACAACCCGCTGCCCTACGGTTCGTTTCCTGCGGCGGGCCTGCTACGGAGCTGAACATGAACAAGGCGAACCTTGCGGCCATCGAGCGCCACGCCCTGGCCGAATACCCCCGCGAGTGCTGCGGGTTGCTGATTCGCGAGGGCCGGCGGCGGGTCTATGTGCCGTGTCGCAATACCGCCGCCACCCCCAGCGAGCACTTTCGACTGGCTCCCGCGGACTACGCGGCAGCCGAGGAGCGCGGCGAGGTGCTGGCGGTGATCCACAGCCACCCGGATTACCCGGCCACGCCCAGCGAGGCGGATCGGGTGGCCTGCGAGGCCTCCGGGCTGCCCTGGCACATTGTCCAGGTACTGGCGGACGACGCCGGCCAACCGCGTATTGGCCAGTGGGCCCAGCTGGCGCCCAACGGCTACCAGGCACCCTTGGTTGGCCGGGCCTTCGCCCATGGCGTGCACGACTGCCTGAGCATCATCCTCGACTACTACCGGCGCGAGCTGGGTATAGAACTGGGCGACTACCAGCGCGAGGACGGCTGGTGGGACAAGGGCGGCAACCTCTACCTGGAGCACTTGCCCGAGGCCGGTTTCGAGCGGGTAGGGGACCTGCGTCAGGGCGACGTGGTGTTGATGCAGATCCGCTCGCCGGTGCCCAACCACGCGGCCATCTACCTGGCCGATGGCGTGCTCAAGAGCGAGCCGGCGCACTACCCGGCGCCGGGCTCCATCCTGCACCACCTCTATGGCCGCGACAGCAAGCGCGACACCTATGGCGGCTACTGGGACGAGGTCACGGTCAGCATCTGGCGCCATCGCCAGCTCATGGCGTCGGCTTGAGGCCGTTGCCTTTCCCGGCTGCCAACCGGGGATCTTTCTTCCTGGGAGTCATGTGATGAATCAGCAAAAAGTCCGGGTCGTGCGTTTGTACGGCTCGCTGGGAGCCCGCTTCGGCCGGGTGCATCGGTTGGCGGTGGGCAGCGCTGCGGAGGCGATCCGCGCCTTGTGCGTGCTGGTGCCGGGATTCGAGGCCTTCCTGATGGAATCCAAGGATCGCGGGGTGACCTACTCGCTGTTCCTCGGGCGCGACAACCTGGGCCAGGATCGCCTGCATGCTCCTTGCGGCAACAGCGATATCCGCATTGCCCCGCTGCTCATCGGCAGCAAGCGCTCGGGCGGGTTGCAGACCATCATTGGCGTCGCCCTGGTGGTGGCCGCGTCCTATTTTTCCGGTGGCATTGCCGCCGCGGGTGGCAGTTCAACCTTGATCGGGACTACCGGCACCACTGGCTGGACCTTCGCCGCCAGCATGGGCATTTCCCTGGCCATGGGCGGGGTGATGCAGATGATGTCGCCGCAGCTCAAGGGCCTGGGGGCCATGGACCGTCCCGACAACCGCGCCAACTACAGCTTCAACGGCCCGGTCAACACCACGGCCCAGGGCAACCCGGTGGGACTGCTCTATGGCCAGTTGATCGTCGGCAGCTCAGTGATCAGCGCTGGCATCTACGCCCAGGACCAGCTCTGAAACAGCGGTCTGCGTTGTCCATCCCAACCCGCCGCGGCGGGTTTTTTATCGCCAGGAGAACCCCATGGGCTTGGCCGTAGAACCACAAAAGATGCAAACCGTGCTGCTGTCCGGCTCCCTGGCACGGCTGTTCGGGCGTGAACACCGGGTGGCCATCAGCGCAGGCTTCAAGGACGTGATGGGTTACTTCCGGCAGTTCCCGGGTTTTGAGCGCTACATGGTGCAAAGTGCCGACAAGGGCCTGCGCTTTGCCGTGTTCAACGGCCGGCGCAACCTGTCCGAGACCGATATCCACCAGCCCCTGGGCAAGCAGGTGATCCGCATCGCCCCGGTACTCGGTGGTTCCAAGCGCGCTGGAGGCCTGCAGACCATTCTCGGCGCGGTGTTGATGGCCGTGGCCTACTACAACCCCTTCGGCTTTCTCACCGGTCCGGCAGTCACTGCCATGATGATGACCGGGGCGACCTTGGTGATGGGCGGCGTGACGCAGATGCTCGCGCCCATGCCCAAGGGCCTGGGCGCCCAGGAGCGCCCGGAAAACCGCCCCAACTACAGCTTCAACGGGCCACTCAACACCACGGCCCAGGGCAATCCGGTGGGCCTGCTCTATGGCCAGTTGACCATCGGCAGCACCGTGATCAGCTCCGGCATCTACGCCCAGGACCAACTCTAAGCATTCCCGTCTTCCACCTGCCTGCGATGCCGCGGGCCTCATTTCGCCTGAAGGAAAGCCATGACCGACCACATTCTCGCCGGTAGCAAGGGCGGCGGCGCCAAGCCGCCCCGTCCCTCCGTGGAAGCCCCGGACAGCCTGCACAGCACGGCCTATGCCCGGATCCTCGATCTCGTCAGTGAAGGCGAGATCGTGGGCCTGAAGAACGGCAAGCGCTCGGTGTTCCTCAACGAGACGCCCCTGGCCAACGCCGACGGCAGCCTGAACTTCTCCGGGGTCAGCCTCGAGACCCGCAACGGCAACCAGGACCAGACCTACATCCCGGGCTTTCCGGCGGTGGAGAACGAGTCCCAGGTGGCGGTGGAACTGCGCAGCGACCAACCCTGGACCCGCGCCATCACCAACCTGCAACTGTCGGCGGTGCGCATCCGCCTGGCGGTCTCGCGCCTGGCCCAGACCAACACCAGCAACGGCGACACCAACGGCTACACGGTGCGTTACGTCATCGAGCTGTCCACCGATGGCGGGGCGTTCGTCGAAGTGCTGCAGTCGGCCTTCAGCGGCAAGAGTTCCAGCAAGTACGAGCGCTCCCACCGGGTCGACCTGCCAGCGGCCAAGGCCGGCTGGAGCGTGCGGGTGCGGCGGCTGACGGCGAACTCCAGCAGCGGGGCGATCGCCGATACCACCAGCGTGGAGTCCATCACCGACGTGATCGACGCCAAGTTGCGCTACCCGGGTTCGGCGATCATCGGCCTGCAGTTCGATGCCTCGCAGTTCCAGTCGATTCCCAACCGCTCCTTCGAATTGCAAGGACGGATCATCCGCGTGCCGAGCAACTACGATCCGGCCACCCGGACCTATAGCGGCGTGTGGGACGGCACCTTCAAGTCGGCCTGGACCGACAACCCGGCCTGGATCTACTACGACCTGCTGCTGCACCAGCGTTATGGCCTGGGGCATTTGCTCAACGCCGCCCAGGTGGACAAGTGGGAGCTGTACCGCATCGGCCAGTACTGCGACCAACCGGTGTCCGATGGCAAGGGCGGCACCGAGCCGCGCTTTACCTGCAACCTCTATCTCTCGGTGCGCGCCGATGCGCTGAAAGTGCTGCAGGACCTGGCCACCACCTTCCGCGGCATGGCCTATTGGGGCGCAGGCTCGGTGATGGCGGTGGCCGACATGCCGGAAGACCCGGTGTACACCTACAGCAACGCCAACGTGATCGACGGCAAGTTCGTCTACGGCGGCTCGGCGAAAAAGACCCGCTACAGCGTGGCCCTGGTGAGCTGGAACGACCCGGCGGACTTCTACCGGCAGAAGGTGCAGTACGTCGACGATCCGGAAGGCATCGCCCGTTATGGCGTGCAGCAGACCGAGATCACCGCCACCGGCTGCACCTCCCAGGCCCAGGCCCAGCGCATCGGCAAATGGGCGCTGCTGACCAACCGCCTGGAAACCGAAAGCGTGAGTTTTTCCGTGGGCCTGGACGGCACCCTGGTGCGTCCGGGGCAGGTGATCCGCGTGGCGGACAACGACCGGGCCGGCCGGCGGATCGGCGGGCGCCTGCGCTCGGCGACCCTGGACGCCCTGGTGCTGGATGCCGACGTCAAGGCCTACCCCGGCGATACCCTGACCTTGATCATGCCCACCGGCAAGGCGATCTCCCGGGTGATCAAGTCCGTGGGTTATCCACTGACCTGGGACAGCACCGGCATCACCTGGGACAGCGGCGCCACCACCCTCGACACCACCGGCTTTCCTGCTGAAGTGCAGCGGGTGGTGCTGGAGAAAAAACTCGAGGAGCTGCCACCGGTGCACTCGATGTGGGCCATCGATTCGCCGACCCTGGCGGTCCAGCAGTTTCGCGTGTTGTCGGTGGCCGAGGACTTCTCCGACTCGGCGATCAAGTACAGCATCAGCGCGGTCAAGCATGTCGCCGCCAAGTTCGCGGCGATCGACAACGGCGCGCGCATCGACCAGCCACCGGTGACGGTGATCCCGCCGAGCGTGCAGAACCCGCCGAAGAACGTGCGGGTGCGCAACGAGCATTTCGTCGACCAGGGCAGCGCGGTCGGGGTCATGACCATCGACTGGGAACGCCCGGACAACGCCATCGCTTACGAGGTGCACTGGCGCAAGAACGACGGGGATTGGGTGTTCGCCGGACGTACCGGGGGCAACTCCTTCGAAGTCAGCGGTATCTATGCCGGGCGCTACGTGGCCAAGGTCCGGGCGATCAACGCCCTGGACATCGGCTCGGTGTTCGCCACCTCGGCCGAGACCGTGCTCAGTGGCAAGACTACACCGCCGCCGATGGTGGCTTCCTTCAACGCCGAGTCGATCGTGTTCGGCATCAAGCTCAAGTGGAGCATCCCGGCCGGGCTGAGCACCGCCGACCTGCAACGGACCGAGATCTGGTACAGCCAGGGCAGCGACGTGGCGACCGCCACCAAGTTTGGCGACTACGCCTACCCGCAGACCGACCTGACCATCATGGGCCTGGCCGCTGGCGTACGGTTCTTCTTCTGGGCGCGCCTGGTGGACAAGATCGGCAACCAGGGCCCTTATTCGAAAGCTGTAGTCGGTCATTCCAGCAGTGATGCTGGCCCGATCCTTGAGTATTTGAGTGACCAGATCAGTGAGACTCAACTCAGCAAGGAGTTGTTGCGAAAAGTTGAGACCGGCGGTGGTTCGGCTGTCGAAATCAAGACGATGAAAGATGAACTTTCTGCCATGTACAGCATAAAGACACAAATGACAGTAGATGGGAAACCGTATCTGGCTGGAATTGGTGTTGGTGTCGAAAATGACAAAGGTATTGTCAGTAGCCAGGTTTTGATTGCAGCTAATAGGTTTGCGATTGTTGATCCTCAGCTGGCTGAGCCGATCTATCCGTTTGTAGTATCCGATGGAAAGGTTTTTATAGATGAAGCTTTCATCGGCAAGGGATCTATTACGACAGCAAAAATTGGCGGGTCTATTAAATCGACCAACTATATAGCTGGAGAGACTGGTTGGTGCCTAGGCGAAGATGGATCCATCGAGTTTAATGGGCCGACCAAAGACGGTGGGCGTCTTGTAATAAATAATCAGTCGTTACAGATATTTTATAGTAACGGGAACTTGTGCTTGCGTGCGGGTATATGGCAATGACTTCGGGTATTGAGGTGTATACCCCTGAGGGGATGCTATGTATGGATGGTACCGGAAGATACGCCCGGGTGATCGATATTATTGATGTGTCCAAAGTTGGTTATAACGGTAGTAGGACGTATGAAAAAGTTTCAGCTGATGGGCTTGATTTTGCGTATTTCCAAGGTGGGAATGTTGTCGTAAATGTTTCAAAGGCTGGGAAAACTATTAGCTGGGGTGTGGCTGATAGTTATTACTTTGGGGCCTTCTCAGGCAGTGCAATGCTGATTGTGGTGTCTTACTAATGGACGGATTTGAAGTATTTAATCAAGATGGATTCAAAATTGCCGGTAGTGATTATCCTAACTTGGTTTTTTATCAAAAGGGAACTCTATATCTGTCTCAGTATAATATGCTTGGGAATGGGTTTGGTGGGGTTCAATACATTGGAGTTGCTGCGCTCCCTGATGACGGTGCAACCCTGCGATTTTACCGGTCACCGGTGCCGATCGTTGAAAATAGAGGAGCGATCTGGGGAAGCTCCCATGGCCATACTGTAGAGTATTTTTCATTCGGGCCAGCGCGTAGTCTATCTACTCAGGGGTTGGAGGTTATAGATGATAATAAAGATATAAGGTTTTCAACATCCTCTCCTTGCCTTGCATTGGCAGGGGTATTCATTGATGGAACTGGTCCTAATCAGTCGAGCTATGCAATTCAGACTGAGTTTAATAAAGCTGGCAGAAAATATGCTGCTACATTAGCGAATGGACATTGTTTCTATCAGCTGGTCCGACCATTGGGGCGTCCTTATAATGCTAGCTATGAATATCAAAGAATGGCCTGTTTAAGCCAGAACGGTGTTTATAGCTCTGCAATGGTCGGAACATTGTTTTGGACTCATCCTTGGGCTAAAGGGCGAATTGAAAAATACCCAAATGGAGGCTTGCCGCAGCGAATGTTGGTAGCTGATGTTACAGATCTTTAGCCTTTTTTAATTCTGTTTTTTTTGATTGTTTTTTTGGCGCTAATAATTTGGTGGGTCTATGTTGCTAACTCAACTTATAAGGCAGCTCCAAGAGCATTGTCCTCTATTGACGAATCGTTTCGTTATTAGATTTAGCCCAGGAGTATCGACAAGTAACACTACCCAAGCTCTTCCCACTGCCTACCTCGCTCCAATCAACGACCTCGCTACTCCCTCCACCGCACAAAACACCTTCCGCCAGATCATCCGCGACCGCTTCGAAGTCGCCTTGCTCCTCGATGCCACTCACCCGCAACAGGCCTTGGACCAGCTCCATGACCTGCGTGCCGATCTCTGGCGCGCGCTGGTGGGTTTCAAGCCCGGGGCCGAGTACAGCCCGATCCAGTACGAGGGTGGTGAGCTGGTGCCGGTGGGCAATGAGCGGTTGCTCTATCGCCTGCGCTTTTTCGCCGAGTTCCAGTTGGGGCGCAATCGTTCCGGGCAGCCGGCGGAAACCTGGCATGAACGTGAACTCGACGGCTTGCCGTCCTTTACCGGGGTCACGGTGCGGGTCGATGCCATCGATCCGGCGGACCCCAATTTGAAAAGCCCGGGCCCTGATGGGCGCCTGGAGCTGACTTTCTCAGGAGAGCTGAAGCAATGAGCAAACGCATCACCGTGCTGCCGGCCGCTGGCCGTGCCGTACCCGATCCGGAAGCGGGCGACCTGCTGCCGGTCACTGGCCGCGAAGTCACGGACAACGCCTGGTGGCGTCGCCGTCTGGCCGATGGCGATATCACCATCAACGCCGTGCAAGCGGCACAACCGAAGGGAGCCCAATAATGGCGATCGGATTCAGCAATATCCCCGCGGACATTCGTGTTCCGCTGTTCTATGCCGAGATGGACAACTCGGCGGCCAATAGCGCCTCGTCGGCCATGCGCCGGCTGATCGTCGCCCAGGTCAACGACAATGTGCCCGCCAGCGACGTAGGCAAGCTGGTGCTGGTGTCCAGCGTGGCCCTGGCCAAGAGCATCGGCGGCCAGGGTTCGATGCTGGCCTCCATGTACGAGACCTTCCGCAAGACCGACCCGGTCGGCGAGATCTGGTGCCTGCCGCTGCACAACAGTGAAGGCAGCGTGGCCAAGGGCACTTTGACCCTGACCGGCAGCGCCACCGAGAGCGGCGTGCTCAACCTCTATGTGGGCGGCGTGCGGGTCCAGGCCGCCATCGCCAAGGGCGCCACCGCAGCCCAGGCGGCCACGGCCCTGGTGCAGAAGATCAACACCTCGGCCGACCTGCCGCTGAGTGCCAGCGCCGCCGAAGGCGTGGTGACCCTGAACGCCAAGTGGACCGGCGACAGCGGCAACGACATCAGCCTGCAGCTCAATCGCCTGGGCAAGAGCAACGGCGAGAGCACCCCGGAAGGCCTGGCCATTGTCATCGGCAAGATGGCCGGTGGTGCCGGCGTGCCTGACCAGGTCGCCGCGGTCGCTGCCCTGGGCGATGAGCCGTTCGAGTTCATCTGCATGCCCTGGACCGACGTCGCCAGCCTCAACACCTGGCAAGCGGTCATGGATGACAGCGTGGGTCGCTGGTCCTGGGCCAAGCAGCTGTTCGGCCATGTCTACACCGCCAAGCGCGGCACCTTGGGCACCCTGGTCGCCGCCGGGCAGGCGCGCAACGACCAGCACATGACCATCCAGGCCCTGGAACCGGGCGTTCCGCAACCGGCCTGGGTCCAGGCTGCGGCACTGGCCGCGCGCACCGCGGTGTTCATCTCCGCCGATGCCAGCCGTCCGACCCAGAGCGGCAGCCTGCCGGGCCTGGACCCGGCCGCGGCCAGCGAGCGCTTCACCCTGACCGAGCGCCAGTCACTGCTCAACTACGGCATCGCCACCGCCTACTACGAAGGCGGCTACGTGCGCATCCAGCGTTCGATCACCACCTACCAGAAGAACGCTTTCGGCCAGGCGGACAACTCCTACCTGGACAGCGAGACCCTGCACCAGTCGGCCTACATCGTGCGCCGCCTGCAAAGCGTGATCACCAGCAAGTACGGGCGCCACAAGCTGGCCGCCGACGGCACCCGCTTCGGCGCCGGCCAGCCGATCGTCACCCCGAGCACCATTCGCGGCGAGCTGATCGCCCAGTACGCCAAGCTGGAGCTGGAAGGCCATGTGGAAAACGCCGAGCTGTTCGCCGAGCACCTGGTGGTGGAACGCGATGCCCGGGACCCGAACCGCATCAACGTGCTGTTCCCGCCGGACTACATCAACGGCCTGCGAGTGTTCGCGCTGCTCAACCAGTTCCGCCTGCAGTACGACAACGTCGCCTGAACGCGCGTTCGACTGTGAATCCAGCCCACCTTGCGTGGGCTTTTTATTGAAGGGAGAAACACCATGGGTCAAGTGATTGCGGGCACCTGCTACGTCAAGGTCGACGGTGCTCAACTGACGATCAACGGCGGCTGCGAGGCGCCGCTGATGTCCACCAAGCGTGAAACCGTCGTGCCGGGTTTCTACAAGGAAGTCGAGGTCACCCCGACATTCAAGGTCACGGCGCTGCACACCCCGGACTTCCCGCTCAAGCAGCTGGTGGCCGGTACCGACATGACCGTCACCTGCGAATTCAACAACGGCAAGGTCTTCGTCCTGGCCGGCGCCTACCTGGTGGACGAGCCGGTATCCAAGGGCGACGACGCCAGCATCGCGCTGGTGTTCAACGGCGTGAAGGGGACCTGGCAATGACTCAAGTCGTGAAGCTGCAAGTGGCCATCGAGGCCCACGGCGAAACGCTCGATGAACTGACCCTGCGCCGCCCGACGGTGCAGGAGGTGCGCAACATCAAGGCGCTGCCGTACCGGATCGACAAGAGCGAGGAAGTGAGCCTGGACATGGATGTCGCGGCCAAGTACATCGCGGTCTGCGCCGGTATCCCAGCGTCCTCGGTGAACCAGCTGGACCTGGCCGACCTCAACGGCCTGAGCTGGGCCGTCGCGAGTTTTTTCATGAGTGCGGCGTCGCAGCCATCGGCGACCTGATCGCGGCCGCCTATGACCTGGCCTGGTTCTGGAAGGTTGACCCCGAACAGATGATGGCCAGGCCATTGGATGTGCTCCGCGAGTCACTGGAGCACGCGCAACGGATCAATGCGATGCAGCAGGTGCAGTGATGGCGAATATTCAACAAAGCATGAGCCTGACGAACATCCAGACCACGGTGCACATGTCCGTGGTGGTGCTCGGCGCACAGAAACTCGAAGCCCAGATGTCGGGGATCCGCGCCAGGATCGGCGCCTTCAAGAAGAGCATCGAGGACAGTGGCCTCGGCTCCCTCGACCTGGGCGGCTTCATCAGGGGTGGCGGTCTGCTGGAGCCGTTCATCCATGGCATCAAGCAGGCGATCAAGGCCGAGGACGATCTGCAAGCCAGCAGCCAGCAACTCACCCAGCTCAAGGCGCCGCAAGTGCCCCTGGGGGAAACCTCGGCCCACCTCAAGCAGTTCGACGACGCCCTGCAAGGGGTGTCGCTGAAGATGGGCCAGGCGCTGCTGCCGGCGGTCAACCAGCTGATCACCGGGCTGACGCCGCTGATCAGCAGTGTCGGTGCCTTCGTTGCCGACAACCCGGCCCTGGTGGAAGGCTTGGCCGCAGCGGCCGTGGCCTTCACCGTGGTTACCACCGGGGCCATGGGCCTGGCGGCGGTGGTCGGCCTTTTGGCCTCGCCGGTGGGCATCGTGGCGGCGGCGATCGCCGTGGCCGCTGGTTTGATCGTGGCCTACTGGGAGCCGATATCAGGGTTCTTCAGCGGGATCTGGAACAGCCTGCAGCAGGCGGCGCAGGTGGTCTTCGCCACCTTCAAGAGCCTGTTTGGCTGGAGCCCGTTGCAGGCCCTGGCCGGTGCCTGGGGCGCGCTCACGGGGTTCTTCTCCGGGCTCTGGAGCTCGGTGGTCGGCGAGGCGACCCAGGCCTGGGCACCGCTCAGCGAGTTCTTCAGTGGCTTGTGGCAGGGCATCCAGGCCCTGGCGTTGCCGCTGCTGGATTTCTTCAAGACCTTGTTTTCCTGGAGCCCGCTGGGGCTGGTGATCGATAACTGGCAGCCATTGACCGGGTTGTTCTCGGCGCTGTGGGAGCTGTTGCGGGCGCTGTCGGTGCCGGTGATGAGCTTCTTCAAGACCTTGTTCGACTGGTCGCCCCTGGGCCTGGTGATCAATAACTGGCAGCCGCTGCTGGGTTTCTTCGGGCGCTGCTGGGATGGCCTGCGGGCGCTGTCGGAACCGGTGAAGGGGTTCTTCAAGACCCTGTTCGACTGGTCGCCCCTGGGCCTGGTGATCAATAACTGGCAGCCGCTGCTGGGCTTTTTCGGACGCTGCTGGGATGGCCTGCGGGCCCAGGCGGAACCGGTGTTGGGGTTCTTCAAGACCCTGTTCGACTGGTCGCCCCTGGGCCTGGTGATCAACCACTGGCAGCCGCTGCTGGGTTTTTTCGGGCAGTGCTGGGATGGCCTGCGGGCCCAGGCGGAACCGGTGCTGGGGTTCTTCAAGACCTTGTTCGACTGGTCGCCCCTGGGCCTGGTGATCAATAACTGGCAACCGCTGATGGACTTCTTTTCGGCCACCTGGGACCAGTTGCTGGCGCTGAGCGCGCCGGTGGGCGAGTTCTTTCGGGCGTTGTTCGATTGGTCGCCGATGCCGCTGATCAATGCGGCCTGGGAGCCCGTGGCCGGATTCTTCAGTGGCTTGTGGGACTCGCTGCTGGCGATCACGGCGCCGGTCCAGGGGTTCTTGCAGGAGCTGTTCAACTGGTCGCCCATGGACATGGTAACGGCCAACTGGCAGCCCATCGCCGACTGGTTCTCGGCGTTCTGGGACAAGCTCAAGGGCACCCTGGGCGGTATCCGGGAAATGCTCGGCGGCAGCTTTGGCGGCTTCATCGCCAAGATCACCGGCAAGGTCGAAGGCCTGACCGAGGCCCAGCAGCGCACCAACGCCGAAGGCAAGGGCCAGTTGGCCCCGGCATTCTTCGGTGCCGAGGCTTCGCCGGCGGCGCGCAACCTGAACCAGGGCTCTGGTGCGTTGGTGCAACAGAGTGCGGCCAACAATCGCACGCAACTCGAAGGCGGCCTGACGGTGCGCTTCGAAAACGCCCCGGCGGGCATGCGCACCAGCCAGCCGCAGACCAACCAGCCGGGCCTGGCGGTGACTCCGCGCATCGGCTATCGCTCACTTTCCCTAGGAGGTTCCAATGAGCTGGCGTGATCGGTTGTTGCCGGCGTCGTTTCGCGGCGTCGGTTTCTGGGTCGACCAGGCCAAGACCCCTGTGGGCCAGAAGGGCCAGTTGCATGAGTACCCCCAGCGCGACCAGCCCTTCTACGAAGGGCTCGGCCAGCAGGCCAAGGTCCACGACCTGACGGCCTTCATCGTGGGCGAGAACTGCCTGGAGCAGCGCGACCAATTGCTCCAGGCCCTGGAGCAGGGGGCCGGGGAACTGGTCCACCCTTGGCTGGGACGGATGCAGGTCAAGGTCGGCGAGTGCGATATGACCCATACCCGCCAGGACGGCGGCCTGGTGACGTTCGCCCTCAAGTTCCACCCCGACCAGCCGCTGCTGTTCCCCACGGCGGTGGTCAACTCCCGCGAGCAATTGCTGGTGGCCGCCGACAGCCTGCTGGGTTCGGCGGTGCGGCGCTTCGAGGAGGTCATCAGCCTGATCAAGGCCGCACGGATCGCGGTCAAGGAACTGCGCGATTGCCTCAAGGACGTCTACGCGGTGATCGAGCATGAGTTCAAGGAGCTGATCGACACCTACAAGGACCTGCGCCAGCTGGTGCTGGCGCTCAAGGAGCTGCCCCGGGAGGTCAGCGCCGAGTTCAAGGGCTTGCTCAAGGACATTCGCGAGCTCAAGGACTTCGCCCGCGAGGGTTATCGCGGGGTGCTGGCCAATGCTTCGCAACAGGTCGAGGCGGCGAAGAAGATCGATACGCCCAAGCTCACCACCGGCAAGGATACGGTGGCCGCGGCCCAGGCCATGGCCAACCTGGTGCAGGACATGCTGCTGGTGAAGCTCGGCTACCAGGTCGCGCAGATGCCGGCGGCAGCGCCGGTGGTCAAGCTCAACTCCACGCCCTCGGTGGCCCAGCAGGCGGTCCAGCCGGTACGCCGCCTGGATGTACCGGTGGCCGAGGATGTGCTGAGCCTGCGTGATGCCCTCAATGAGGTGATCTGGCAGGCCGCGCTCAAGGCCGATACCCTGCATTACCAGGCGCTCAACAGCCTGCGCCAGCAGCTGTTCGGCCATCTCACGGCGGTGTCGTCCACCGGAGTGCGGCTGCTGACCCTGTCGCCCAAGCAGAGCCTGCCGGCCCTGGTGGTGGCCTACCAGCGCTTTGGCGACGCCACCCGGGTGGGGGAGGTGAGCCAGCGCAACAAGGCGGTGCATCCAGGCTTCCTGCCGCCGGCCGATCTGAAAATCGCCGAGGTGTAGGCCATGAACCCAGCACAAGATGCCGTCACCCTGACCGTTGACGGCCTGGACTACGGCGGCTGGAAAAGCGTCGAGATCAGCGCGGACCTGGAGCGCCAGTTCCGCAGCTTCAGCCTCAACATCACCTGGCAGTGGCCGGGGCAACTGGAGGTCAAGCCGATCAAGCCCGGCTCGCGTTGCCAGGTGCGTATCGGCAGCGACCTGGTGCTCACCGGCTACGTGTACAAGGCGCCGGTCAGCTATGACGCGCACCAGGTCAGCCTGAGCATCGAAGGCAGTTCGTTGACCCAGGACCTGGCCGACTGCGCGGCCATCAACCGCCCGAGCCAGTGGCAGGAGCAGAGCCTGTTGAGCATCGTCCAGGCCCTGGCGGGCGCCTATGGCGTGGGCGTGGTCAGCGAGATCCCGCAGACCGCCAAGCTCGGCAAGCACAGCATCGTGCCCGGGGAGACGGTGTTCCAGTCCATCGACCGCTTGCTGACCCTGTACCGGGTATTCTCCACCGATGACGCCGAGGGCCGCGTGCTGCTGGCCAAGCCCGGCAGTAGCGGGCGGGCCAGCGATGCCCTGGAGCTGGGCAAGAACATCCTGTCGGCCAATGCGCCGATGGATTTCAGCCAGGTGTTCTCCGAGTACCGGGTCATCGGTCAGCACAAGGGCAGCGACCAGAAAAGCGGCGCTGCGGTCGCCGAGGTCTCGGGCCAGGCCCGGGACTCGAGCATGGCGCGCAAGCGGGTCACGGTGATCAGCGAAAGCGCGCAGCTGACCCCTGAACTGGCCCAGCAGCGGGCCGACTGGGAGAGTGCCACCCGCATGGGCAAGGCGCTGACCACCAGCTATCGGGTCCAGGGCTGGCGCCAGGGCAACGGCGATTTGTGGCGGCACAACACCCTGGTGCGGGTGATCGACAAGGTCCTGGGCTTCGACCAGGACATGCTGATCTCCAAGGTCACCTATTCGCTCTCCGAACAGGGCTCGATCACCACCTTGCAAGTGGCGCCGCCACACACCTTCGACGCCAACCCCATCCCCGCGAAAACCTGAGCCGCCCCCGGCGGCGTACAGGCCACCGGGGCCTGCCATTGCCTGCCCGATGCGTCGGGCCCGGGCCAGCCAAGGAATCCACCATGAGCCTACTGACACGCCTGTTGGCGCGCGGCACCGTCGTGCTCGCCAACTCGGCCAACAAATTGCAATCGCTCCAGATGCGCCTGACCGCTGGCGAAGTGAATGACGACATGGAGCATTTCGAGCCCTACGGTTTCACCAGCAATCCGCTGGCCGGGGCCGAAGGCATCGCCACCTTCCTCGGTGGCGACCGCTCCCACGCCGTGGTGCTGGTGGTCGCTGACCGCCGCTATCGCCTCCAGGCCCTGGCGCCCGGCGAGGTGGCGATCTACACCGACGAAGGCGACAAGGTGCACTTCAAGCGTGGCCGGGTGATCGATATCCAGACCGGCACCTTGAACATCCGGGCGGACACGGCGGTGAACATCGATACGCCGACCCTGACCCAGACCGGCAAGATCGTCTCCCAGGGCGACCAGGTGGCCGGTGGCATCAGCCAGATGCGCCACCAGCATGCCGGCGTGCAGCCGGGCCCCGGCCAGACCGGCGCACCGGTGGGAGGCCCATGATGTTCCTCAGCCACGACCTCAAGACCGCGCTGACCCGTGCTGTGCTGATCAGCCTCTACACCTGGCGCCGCGCCGCCGACGATGACGTGCTCGACGATGACGAGCGCTTCGGCTGGTGGGGCGACAGTTTTCCCACGGTGGCCGACGACCGCATCGGCTCGCGGCTGTGGTTGCTGCGCCGGGTCAAGCTGACCCGCCAGACCCAGCTCGATGCCGAGTTCTACGCCCGCGAAGCCCTGCAATGGCTGATCGACGATGGCCATTGCAGCGCCGTGGACATCAGCAGCGAACGCCTCGACGCCCAACGCCTGAACCTGCGCATCGTGCTGGTACTGGCCGGTGGCGAGCGCCTGGACATCAACCCCGAACACAGTTGGCAGGTGACCTATGCCGTTTGAAACGCCTTCGCTGCCGGTGCTGATCAAGCGCACCCAAAGCGACCTGGCCAGCGATTCGCTGCGCCAGTCCGATGCCCAAGTCCTGGCCCGAACCCTCAGCGGCGCCGCCTTTGGCCTGTATGGCTACCTGGATTGGATCGCCGAGCAGATCCTGCCGGACAAGGCCGATGAGTCGACCCTGGAACGGATCGCCGCCCTGCGCCTGAACCAGCCACGCAAGGCCGCCCAGGCGGCCAGCGGCAACGTCAGCTTCATGGCTTCGGCCGGGGCGGTGCTGGATGTCGATACGCTGCTGCAGTCCAGCGATGGCCGCAGCTACAAGGTGACCGCCGCGCGGACCACCAGCAGCGGCCTGAACAGCACCAGCATCGCTGCCCTGGATGCCGGTTCCCTGGGCAATGCCGAGGCCGGCCTGAGCCTGATCCCGGTGCAGCCGATCCAGGGCATCAGCGGCAGCTTCACGGTGCTGGCGCCAGGGCTGGTGGGCGGCGTCGCGCGCGAGAGCCTGGAGTCGCTGCGCTCGCGGGTGATCCGTTCGTACCGGGTCATTCCCCACGGCGGCTCGGCCCAGGACTACGAGACCTGGGCCCTGGAGTGCCCCGGCGTGACCCGCGCCTGGTGCCGCGGCAGCTACCTCGGGCCGGGCACCGTGGGCCTGTTCGTGATGCGTGACGATGATCCGCACCCGGTGCCGGATGCTGCGCAATTGGCCGAGGTGCAAGCGCATATCGAGCCGTTGCGGCCGGTGACCGCCGAGGTTCACGTGCTGGCCCCGGTACAGCAGCCGGTGACTTACCGCCTGCGCCTGAGCCCGGACACCAGCGCCGTGCGCGCTGCGGTGCAAGCCCAGTTGCGCGACCTGCACCACCGTGAAGCCGGTCTCGGCGAAACCTTGCTGCTGACCCATATCGCCGAAGCCATCAGCAGTGCCACCGGCGAGAACGACCACAAGCTGATGGCGCCCAGCGCCGACGTACCGGCCGCCAACAACCAGCTGCTGACCTTCGGAGGTTGCGTATGGCTGGAATGAGAAGCGCGGCCCAGTACCAGGAACAACTGCGCAGCTTGCTGCCCAGCGGCCCGGCCTGGGACCCGGAGCAAGTGCCTGAACTGGAGCAGGTGCTCGAAGGCATCGCCCAGGAACTGGCACGCCTGGATGCCCGGGCCGCCGACCTGCTCAACGAGATGGACCCGGCCGGGGTCAGCGAACTGGTGCCGGACTGGGAGCGGGTGATGGAGCTGCCCGACCCCTGCCTGGGGGCCACGCCGCTGTTCGACGACCGCCGCCTGGCGGTGCGCCGGCGCTTGCTGGCGGTGGGTAGCCAGGCGCTGAGCTACTACGTGGAAATCGCCCGCAGCCAGGGTTACCCCAACGCCACCATTACCGAGCTGGAGGCTCCGCGCATGGGCCGCGCCCGCTTCGGCTCGGCGCACTTCGGCACCTGGCAGGCGCAGTTCATGTGGACGCTCAACACCGGCGGCCGGCTGCTGCTCGGGCGGCGCTACGGCGCCAGCTACTGGGGCGAACGCTTCGGCATGAACCCCGGATCGGCCCTGGAGTGCCTGATCCACCGCAGCGCCCCGGCCCATACCCGGGTGCATATCAATTACGACTAGAGGGCAGGTGATGGACTTTCCCAGAAGTGTGCCCAGCGCGGGGCTGGTCAACGGCCGGTTTGCCGACGAAAACCCGCTGACCGGGACGCCCGGCTCGTTGATCACCGCCGCCTGGGGCAATGGCGTGACCGAGGAGTTGCTCAATGTGATTCGTGCGGCGGGCATCACGCCAGCCGAAAGCGAATCGGACCAGTTGCTCAGGGCCTTGAAGGGTGTGCTGGCCCAGGATGCCCAACCCCTGGCCGCGTTGGCCTTTCCCACCGTGGCCACGGCCGACGGGCGTATCGCGGTGACACCGGGTACGGCTGCGGCGGGCGGCACGGTCATGGTGCCCGGCGGGGTGCTGGTCAGCCTGGGCGAAGAAGCGCTGGTGGGCATCACCGCCCGCCCGCGGGCGCTGTACAGCGTGCCCTGGATTTCCCCCGACCTGGATATCAACAGCACCTATTTCTTGCGCATGCAGGTCATGGGCGGGGCGTTGGGCTGCTACTTGCAAAAGGGCACCGACAACGACGCCGTTCCCCCTGTGCTCAAGGGCGCCGCCGGCGCCTCCGGAGGTGGTTTCGATTCCACCTGCATCGACCTGCTCCTGGCCAAGGTGGTCACCGCCGGTGCCGGGACCTTGCCGAAGCTGACCTTGCTGGCCAACAAGGCGCGGCTGGAAGCCGTGGGGGTCTGGTCCGGAGCAAGCGGCAGTTACTCGTTGCCCCTGAACTGGGCCAGGAAACCTCGGGCCTACGTTGCGGGAATGATGGACTACGACGACTACGTCAAGACCGACTACACCATCGTGGCCGAGGACACTGGCCATAACTACAAGACAGCGACATCGGTCATGCCCGAAGGTGGCTTCAGCGATCGCTACATGGGGCGTGTACTGATCCTGTCCTGGGCGCAGAACACCAGTAGCGCAGGGGTGATCAACGCCCGTGTCAGATGGGAGGCCTAGGAATGAAAGCCTTTATCGAACAGGGCGTCGTGACGGCCCTGGTGAGCGGCGATATCGACGGTGGCGTCGAGCTGCCGCCAGGCCTTGCGGTGACCGTCGGCTGGCGCTACCAGGATGAGCTGTTCAGCCCGGCTCCGGACAGCCTTGCCGCCGAACCACAGCAGCCGCTTTTGCAAGCCGAGCGCGACTGGCGCCGCACAACCCTGGCCGGGACCGACTGGCTGGTGGCCCGCCACCGCGATGAACTCGACGCCGATGCCCCGGCGACCCTGGGGCGCAAGCAGTTCGCCAAGCTGCTGGCTTATCGCCAGGCCCTGCGGGACTGGCCGGCCTCGGCCGGCCAGTCGCAAACCCAAGCGCGACCCGAGCCGCCCAAGTGGCTGGCGAAGTTGCCCCACTGACAGGACATGAACCATGGATTATCCGAAAAGCGTACCCAGTGCGGGCCTGGTCAATGGCCGCTTCGTCGATGAAAACCCGCTGACCGGCTCGCCGGGATCGCTGATTCCCGCCGACTGGGGCAATGGCGTCACCCAGGAGATCCTCAACGTCATCAAGGCGGCCGGCCTGGTGCCGGATGAACGCAAGACTGACCAGTTGACCCAGGCCATTGGCGAGTTGCTCGACTTCAAGCGCTTGAAGAACACCCCCACCACCCTGGGCGGCTACGGCATCAGCGATGCTGGCGGGCGGCTGTTGGCGGTGAAGCAGTTTGAAACCATGGGCATCACCCTGTATCGGCCCGACCCCAGGGCCAAGCGCATTCGCGTGCGCCTGGTGGGCGCTGGTGGTTCCGGCGGCGGCTGCCAGCCGGTGCCTGCAGGTAGTTTCACCCTGGGTGGCGGCGGTGGTTCTGGCGCCTATGCCGAGGGCTTGTTCGATGTGACTTCACAGATGCTGGCAGGGGTGCCCGTAACCCTGGGTGCCGGTGGCGAGGCGCGCGCGGTGGTGGGTGCCAGCGGCGGTAGCGCCTCTTTCGGCAGCTACATGAGCGCCTCTGGAGGTACGGGTGGCCAGGTGATCACCTTTGTTTCGACTGCTCCCGGATTCGTCCAGGGGGGCGTAGGCGGCGGGGTGGTGACGGGCGGCAACCTTTCCAGTGCCCGTGGCATACAGGGCGGTTATGCCATGAGCAATCCGAACTGGGGCACGTTGGCGGGCTGCGGTGCAGCCAGTCCGTTCGACGGCGGGACTGCCGCTACCGGACTGAACAACATAGGCCTCCCCGGGGTACGTGGTTCGGGAGGCGGCGGCAGTTGTTCCTTCCTAGCCACTGCCGCCTGCTTGAGCGGTGCCGGTGGCAATGGCTTTTGTGAAATCTGGGAGTACGCGTGATGGCCCGTTATGTCCGTGTGGAAGAGGGCGTGGTGGTCGAGTTAATCGAGACCGGCGACTACGCCATCGCTGATTTGTTCGCCCCGCAGTTCCTCGCGTCCATCCACCCTGCGCCCTTGGGGCGCGAAGTGCGGGTGGGCATGGCGTTGCAGGCCAGCCCTGTGCCGGCTTCGGTGGCTGAGGCAAGTGAGCCGGTGGCTGCGCCGCTGGCGACACCGCCAGGCGACAAGCTGGAAACCATGGCCCGGGCCCATGTGGCCGAGGTGGTGGCCCAGGGGGCGGAGGCCCGGGAGCGCCAATGGCGCAGCGACAGCCTGGAAGCCAGCCAGTGGCTGGCGGCCCGGCACCGCGATGAACAGGACCTGGGCCGTGGCACCAGCCTTAGCGCGCAGCAGTACCTGGAGTTGCTGGAGTACCGCCAGGCCTTGCGCGAATGGCCCGATTGCCAGGAGTTTCCGGCCGTGGCGGCGCGTCCGCAGGCCCCCCAATGGTTGCCAGGCAACCTGCCTGGCCAATGACCGGCGCGAATCCTTCGAGCCGTTTTCAATCATCTCAAGACGCCTGCCCGCCATCCCGGGTGCCGACGTTGCCTGGCCGCTGGTCGAGCCGCGTCGCACCCGGGGCGTAGCGGTGGGCGTCCTCTTCAGGACATCACCTGTGGACTATCCAAAAAGCGTGCCCAGCTCTGGGCTGGTCAATGGCCGGTTCATCGATGAAAACCCGGTTGCTGGCACGCCGGGGTCGCTGATCCCGGCCAGTTGGGGCAACGCGATCACCGATGAAATCCTCAATGTGCTGTCGGCCGCGGGCATCGCTCCGCTGGAAGGCAGCAACAACCAGCTGATCACCGCGCTGCGCAGCGGCGCGCTGTTCCAGACCAAACCGCAGTTCGACAACGGCAAGTCGGCAGCCACCACCGAGTTCGTGCAACGCGCCCTGGGCTCGCTGCGCGATGTGGCGGTCTACAACGCGGCCACCACCCTGACCGCCGCCGATATCGGTCGTTGCGTGCGCTTCGGTTATGGCGGCTACAGCATCACCTTGCCCGCGGCCGGACCGGCCATCGCCAATGGCAGCGCCCTGTACCTGATGAACACCGGTACCGGGGCCATGACCGTGGTGGTCAATGGTGGCGACAAGATCGCCGTCGGCAACGGCTACCTGAGTAGCTTCGAGTTCGGCGTGGGCGATTCGGTGGTGCTGGTCAAGCATCTCAATGGCGAGTGGACGGCGCTGCTGGGCAGCGTACCGATGCGCTACATGCCGGGTTTTGCGTGCTCGATGGGAGGTACTGGCTACCAGAAATTGCCCAGTGGCTTGATCGTGCAGTGGATCGCCGGTGGCTCCGACAGTAACGGCAACATGATCGTGTCACTGCCTATCCAGTTTCCCAACGCGGTGCTGGGCGGCATTGCCAACGAACTCAATCCCCTGGGCTGGGGTGCCACGGGCCGGACCACCGTCTGGGCCTTCGACCTGCCCAGCAGCAACAAGGCGGTGGTGGTGGCCAAGGCCCGGGACATCATCGGCAACAACGTACCGGTGCCCAATCCCATTGGCGGCCGCATCCTGGTTTGGGGGTATTGAATGAGCAAGTATTTTCTAGCGCAGACCCTGGGTTTCCTGTGCTCCGACGAGCATGAACCGGCGCTGCTGGAGCAGGCGGTGAAGATCACCGACCTGGAGTACCAGAAGCTGTTCGAGGGCCAGGCCCAGGGCCGGGCCATCGCCGCCGACGAGTTGGGCCGGCCGATCCTGGTGGAACGCCCCGGGCCTTCGGCCGAGACCTTGGCGCTGATCGAGCGCGCCTGGCGCGACGGTCAATTGCAGGAGACCGACGGCGTGGTGGCGCGCCATCGCGATGAGCTGGACGCCGGTGGCGCCACCAGCTTGTCGGCGGCTCAATTCCAGAGCCTGCAGGATTATCGGCGACTGTTGCGCCAATGGCCGGCCCAGGACGACTTCCCCGCTAGCGACAAGCGCCCCGTACAAGTGATGCCGGCACCGGCAGCGGCTCCCGCGGTGAAGCGCACCCGGGCCAGAAAGCCCGCGCAACCGGCACCGGATGCAGCGTCCTGATGCGGCACTGATATTCATCTTCAGCGTGAGCTGTCCTGACCGAGCACCGCCATAAATGGCGGTGCTCGTCAGTCGAAAAGCCAGAGATGGCAGGAGTTAAACAATGGATTATCCAAGGAGCGTGCCCAGCGTTGGCTTGGTCAACGGCAGGTTCGTGGATGAGGATGCCGTGGCGGGAACCCCCGGGTCGCTGATTTCCGCGAGCTGGGGCAATTCGGTGACCGAAGAATTGCTGAACGTTATCCGGGCCTCGGGTACCACACCGGTCGAAGGGGTGAACAACCAGCTGCTGACGGCCTTGCGTGGCAAGGGCGCTTTCGATACGGCGCCGAAGTTCGATGCGAGCAACAAGGTCGCGACCACCGAATTCGTGCAGCGGGCCCTGGGCAGTTACTCGGGGCAAGCCAACTATGATCGCGACGTGGCCCTGGCCCCTGGCGATGTCGGCAAGCTGATTGCCCTGACGGCCCCGGTGACCGTGACCTTGCCCGAGTGGGCGGCGGTGGCACCCGGTGGCCTGGTCACGGTGTTCGGCTGGGGCGGGGCCTTTACCGTGCAAGGCCGGGCTGGTGACAACCTTTCGCAGATCTCCGGTGCCAGCAGTGGCCCGATGACCTTCACCGCAGGTACCCGGGCGGTATTCCGGCGCAACCTGTATGACCGTGGCTGGAGCCTCGACGATGGCGATGCCGCGCTGAAGTATTCGCCCATGTTCAGCGCTTCGTATGGCGCTTCGGGTTTTCAACGACATCCGAGCGGCATCATCGATCAGTGGGGAATTTGCACCAGCAATGAATCCGGTGACGCCTACG
This sequence comes from Pseudomonas sp. CMR5c, assembly GCF_003850545.1. Lineage (NCBI taxonomy): Bacteria > Pseudomonadati > Pseudomonadota > Gammaproteobacteria > Pseudomonadales > Pseudomonadaceae > Pseudomonas > Pseudomonas sp. CMR5c. The sequence goes on from NZ_CP027705.1 coordinate 1,387,732, forward strand.
TCACCTTTCCGGTTGCCTTTCCAAATGGCGTGCGCTCCATTGTGGCCAACCATGCCGGCACCGGTGCGGCCATGGTGATTGCGGTATGGAACAAGGTAACCAACCAAGGTTGCCAGCTGAGGGTTTTCAACCACTTGGGGAACAGCTCGCAGTGGCTCATCTATTACCGAGTAGTGGGGTACTGAATGAACAACTCGACGATCTTTTTCAGCCCAAGCACCTGTGGTGCCTACTTGCCGGCGATCCATGGTAGCGATATGCCGGACGATGTGGTGGAGGTGCCCGAGCGCTACTGGCATTCGCTGTTGAGCGAGCTGGCCCTGAGCCCGAAGAAAATGGCCGCCAGGGACGATGGTTATCCGGTCCTGGTCGACTTGCCGGCCCCCGATGCGCAGTGGCTACAGGAAAACGAACGTAGCTGGCGCGACGCGCAGTTGCTGCAAACCGATGGGGTGGTGGCCCGGCATCGCGACCAACTGGAGGCTGGGGTAGAAACGAGTCTCTCGGCCGCCGAGTTCGCCAGCTTGCAGCAGTATCGCCAGCAGTTGCGCGACTGGCCTGTCCAGCAGGCTTTTCCGCAGCAGGCGCTGCGCCCGCAACTTGCGGTGGCCGAATCGATTTCGGCCGAGTCCAGGAGCTCATCCAACCCACTGTTCGCGCTGTTTCGTGGGAAGAACAAATGAAAGGAATTCTCTATGTCGATCACTGAAGAGCAGTTGCTCAAGATCATGCCGAACGCCCGCCGCCAAGCGGGCGTTTTCGTATCCCCGCTCAACGCTGCCATGGCTCGCCGGCAGATCGATACGCCCAAGCGCCAGGCGGCGTTCCTGGCGCAGATCGGCCATGAGTCGGGGCAGTTGCAGTACGTGCGCGAGCTGGGCAACGACCAGTACCTGAGCAAGTACGACACCGGCACCCTGGCCGCGCGGCTGGGCAATACCCCCGAGGCCGATGGCGACGGCCAGCGCTATCGCGGGCGTGGGCTGATCCAGGTTACCGGGCGCAGCAACTATCGCCAGTGCAGCCTCGGCCTGTTCGGCGACGAGCGCCTGCTGGAGTTGCCCGAGCTGCTGGAGCAGGCGCAATGGGCCGCCGAATCGGCAGCCTGGTTCTGGGAGCGGGCGGGGCTCAATGCCCTGGCCGATCGTGACGAATTCAACGCCATCACCCGGCGTATCAATGGCGGCCTGAACGGCGTGGAAGATCGCCGCCAGCTCTGGGGCCGGGCGCGCTCGGTACTGGGCCTGCCGGCAGCCTGAGGCCACCGGCCTGCGCCAAGGAGATTCAGCATGAACATTCGCAGTTGGCTGGCCGTGGCGGTCATGGCCGGGCTGCTCTATGCCCTGGGCTACATCACCGGGGTCGGCAGCGAGCGTAGCCGCAACCACGTCCTGGACGAGGCGCGCCTGCGCCAGTCCTTCGAACAGGGCCAGGCCCTGGGTACGGTCAAGGAGAAGGTGGTGGTCGAGTACGTCGACCGCATCGTCAAGGTCTACCAGGCGGGCGCCACTATTACCAAGGAGGTTCCTATCTATGTTTCCCAAGCCGCTGATAGCGCTTGCGTGGTGCCTGCCGGTTTTGTCCGGGTGCACGACGCCGGTGCCCACAACCTGCCCGTGGCCGGAGGCCCCCGCGGCACTGATGGCGCCGCCTCGGGCCTTGCACTCTCTACCGTCGCCGCCAGCGTCGTCGACAACTACAACCAGTGCCACGCCAATGCCGAGCAACTGAAGGCGTTGCAGCAGTGGGTGCGCGAGTCCCAGGCCCTGCTGCAGGGCGCCCCAGCGGTGGCCCGGCATCCCTGAGGGGAACAGGAGACTTTCATGTCCGTACCGGATATTCGTAAACCTTCCGAACTGCTGCAGGCCATCGAGCGAGGCTTGCGCCAGGCCGAACCAGGCCTGCAGGTGGGCACGCGCCAGGACTTCGGCAACACCTCCGGGCAGCCGTGGTTTTTGCTGGATATCGAGCGTAACCAGCAGGCCCCGCGTTCCTCCCAGGGGCGCCAGGTGCAGTTGCTGCGCATCGTCCTGCAGCTGTGTGTGCCGCGCCATGCGGGTTCGACCCAGGCCGCCTGGGACCTGGCCAGCCGGCTGCTGACGGTGCTGGCGGATAACCGCTGGGGCTGGTCGGTCGAGCAGTGTGGCGCGGCGGCCAACATCGTCGCGCAGCCTTTGCCGGTGACCGATCCGCAGCCGACCCATGACGCCTGGAGCTTGAGTTTCGACCAGGCCATCTACCTGGGCCCGACGCTGCTGGACGACCCTGTGGGCAAGCCGTTGTTCGCCCGCACCTGGGAAGTCTCCAGCATCGACGATCCGAGCCAATACCGAGCCCTGGAGGACTGAACCATGTTCGATGCCTTCCTTAGGGTGCAACTGGCCCCGATCATCGAGCGCCTGGCCGAGATGGAAACCGAGCTGGACGACCTGCATCGGCGTGCCGAGAGTTTCTGCCGGATCGGCGTTTGCCATTCGGTGGACGCCGCCAGCAATACCTGCCGGGTCAGCCATGGCGACCTGCTGACCCCGGCCATCCGTTTCTTCAACCCCAGCGCCGGGGAGCAGAGCGAGTCGCGCATTCCTTCGGTGGGCGAGCAATGCCTGTTGCTCAACCATGGCGCGGGGGAGGGCGGGGGCCAGTCGGTGGCTTTGTTCGGCCTCAACAGCCAGCGCTTTCCCCCGGCCGCCACGGTCGCCGGCCTGACCCGTCGGCAATACCGCGACGGCAGCCAGAGCAGCTACGACGACACCAGCCACACCCTGAACTGGAGCAACGGCCCGGCGGCATTCAGCGGCAGCCGTGAAGCGCTGGAGTTGAGCCTGGGCAATGCCCGCCTGGTGATGACCGCCGATGCCGTGGACCTGAGCCTGGGCGCCAGCGGCCTGCGGCTGGACGCCGGGGGCGTGCACTTGCGCGGCCCGCTGGTGGAGCACCAGGGCCGAGTCATCAGTACCGCATAAGGAGTTCGCCATGATCGGCGTTGATAGACACACCGGGGCAGCGGTCGATGACTGGCTGCAATTCGTCCAGCGTGCCACCCGAGCGCTGACCACCCCTTTGGGCACCCGGCAGAAGCGTCCGCTGTACGGTTCGCTGATTCCCCAGTTGCTGGGGCGCAATCTCGGCGACGACCTGCTGGTCCTGGCCCAGAGCCACGCCGCCGAGGCGTTCTACAACAAGGCCAACGGCATCGCCGACTTCGAGCCCGAGGTCATAGTCGCCAGTCGCCAGGGTGCGGGCTTGCTGCTGCGCTTCGCCGGGACCTGGAACAACCGCCGGCAATCTTTCGAGGTGGTGACATGAGCATGCTGATTCCCGGGCAGAACCAGCTCGAAGAACCGGAGATCGTCAAGGTCGATGAGTTCGAGCCGTTGCTGGCCGAGTTCAAGGCCTTTGTCCTTGACTATGTGGCCGCCCGTTCCCCGGAGCAGGCGGCCAAGTTGCGCACCAGCCTGGACAACGAAAGCGAACTGCTAACCATGGCCCTGGAGGCCTTCTGCGTGCGCTTGCAGACCCACGAACGCAAGTACAACGCGCGGATCCGCCAGATGCTGGCGTGGTGGGCCACCGGCAGCAACCTGGACGCGCGCCTGGCCGACATGGGCCTGGAGCGCCAGCTGTTGGTGCCGGGCGACGACCAGGCCTTTCCGCCGGTGCCGCCGGTATACGAAAGCGACGACGATGCGCGGCTGCGCTACTACCTCGCGCCCCATGCGCCAGCGGCCGGTTCGCGGATGCAGTATCGACGGGAGATCTTCACCCTGGGGGAGCGGCCGGTGGTCAAGGTCGACTCCGGCGACGCCGGGGTGGTGGCGGTCACCTACACCTTCGACCCGGATGGCTTCGCCGCCCAGGTCAAGGATGGCAACGCCCGGCGCACGGCGCCGGGGGAGGTGATGGTGACGGTGTTGTCGCGCTCCGGGGATGGCATGCCATCGGCAGAATTGCTTGATGGCGTGCGCAGGCACTTCGCCCGCCCGGATGTGAAGCCGGAAACGGATCGGGTCACCGTCCAGGCAGCGCAAATCTTGCCCTACCGGATTCGCGTGGTGGCCAAGATCAATCCGGGACCCGATTCCGGATTGACCAAGGTCGCGACACAGCAACAGCTCCAGGCCTACGCCGACAGCTGTCACCGCCTGGAGGGGCGGGTCGACCCGAGCTGGATCGATTTCACCTTGCACAAGGCCGGCGCGGTGCAGCTGGAAATCCTCGAACCCTTGCAGCCCATAGTCACCAGTGCATTCCAGGCGCCTTATTGCCTGGGGGTTGAAGTGGAGGTGCGGACTCTATGAACGAAGACAGTGCACCTTCGAGCTTGCTGCCGAGCAACAGCTCGGCACTGGAAAAGGCTCTCGACCTGGGATTTGCCCGGTTGCTGGAGCGTGTGGCACCGCCGTTTCCCCAGTTGATGGACCCGGCCCGTACCCCGGCGCAGTTCCTGCCTTACCTGGCTGCAGACCGTGGGGTCAACGAGTGGGATGCCGGAGCCGGTGAAGCCGAAAAGCGTCTGACCGTGGCGTTGTCCTGGCAGATCCAGCGCCAGGCCGGGACCCACAAGGCCTTGAGCCACGCGGTCGAGTCCCTGGGCTTCAAGCCCAATATCGCGGCCTGGTACGAACAACGGCCCCAGGCACACCCCTACACCTTCGATGTGCAGGCCGTCATCGTGCGGGACTGGTCCAGTGGCGATCACAACCGCTTGATACGGCGCATCAACGCCGCCAGGAGCGAGCGCGACGAAGGCACCATCACTGTGGTTCACCAGACCGCCGCCGGCTTGGGCGTGGCCGCGGCCGCCGAGCCGGGCCTGAGCATCGGCGACGACAGCCACCCGGGCGCATTGCCCCAGGTCCGCCTGCATGGGGCTTTGGGCGTGGGCGCTGGGGCCGGTACGCCATTGAGCGATGGCGAGCTGTGCCTGGCCGGCGTGCTGCCTGAATTCGGGCTCGATGCCCGACTCAACAATGCTGGGGTTGCCCAGCACTACACCATCAACGACTACGACCTCAGGGCGCAGCTATGACAGAAGACATTACGCGCTTGGTTCGCTTCACTTCCGCCGGTCTGGAGGAAGTGCTGGCGGCCAAGAACCAAGGCTTGAAAGAGCAGATCACCCACATCGGCGCCGGTACCGGTCGCTACGATCCGAGCGGTTCGCAAACCAGCCTTCGCGATGAGCGGCAACGGGTGTCAATCGTGGATTACGAGGATCTGGGTTCGAACCAGCTACGGATGGCGGCGCTGTTCGATGGGGCGGACGAATACGAGATCGGCGAGTTCGGTTTCTACCTGGCCAGCGGTACGTTGCTGGCGGTGTATTCGGTGGCCGGCAAGCTGCTGACGTACAAGGCCGCCGCTGCCCGGGTACTGCAGAAATTCACCCTGGATATCTCGCCGTTGCCGGCCCAGAGCGTGACCGTGGTGGTCGGGAGCGAGAATCTCAACATCTTGCTGGCAGATGAGCTGGCCACGCTCTCGGCGGCCAGCATCGACCATATGAACCGGGGCCTCGACGTGCTGTTTCGCCTGCGAGCCCTGGAAAAAAGGACCGTCTGACGGGCCTTGAATCAGGCTTGCAGGTGCCAGTGAAGTGGTTCAGTCACTGGTGCTGAATGGGCAACGCCGTTGTGAACAGTCGCAACGCAATCTAAGGAGTTAGGACTTTGAGTACAGAACAGCAACTGGCCGCGGTGGTAAACGCGGCGAACAACTTGACCAATACCGTCACGGGCAAGGTCGGCGAGATCGACCAGGCCATTGCCAACTCTCGCCAGCAATATGACTCGCAACTTGCGGATCTGAAGAATCGACTGCCACGCCTGGCTGTCACCAAGAACTTCACGTTGATGCCCAATGCCGCAGGGACGGCCATTGACGGCTGGGGGACTCATGAACTGGTCACCTCGACCAAGCTGAGGACGATCTCTCCTGTCTCCCAGACCATGGGCCGAGCGGTAGCCGATGTCGAGTTCATGTTGAAGGTGCAGGCCGATGTCCGGGAGCAGTATCCCAACTTTGATATCCGCGCGACGGAGTATTGGCGTGGGGCGATCAACGTCTGGCAGATGAAATGGACCCAGACTGATATCAGTCCCTGGCTTGCCTTTCCCTATGCCAGTGACCAGACGCTGGCCAACGGTGGTGCGGCAGTGCCCTTGAACTCCTATCTGACTTTGGGGGCATTCGTGCGCGTAGTCGAAGGCTCGCTCAGTGGTGCCTGGAGCTACGGTTGGGAGAAAGGAAAGTGGCGCTGGTGTTCGACCGTGGTGTCCCCGACTGGACAGTTCGGAGCGTATTACCACTTGCACCCGGTACGTACCTCGTCCGCCGGGCTGGTTGAAATCATGCTGGCCGGTGCTTGCACCGGCGTGGTCACCGAGCCCGGTGACTGGGGCACCATGCTGGCCATTAGTTAAGGAGCAACACCATGAAACCTACCTTTGTACCTGCCGAGCTGCATCCGATCATCAAGTGGGAAATGATTCGCAAGGCGCGCGATGAAGACCTGGCCGCCAGTGACTATGCCGCCATGCCCGACTACCCCATGGGCGAAGCCAATCGTCCGGCGTTCGCCGCCTACCGCCAGGGGCTGCGGGATATTCCCGAGCAGGGCAGCGATCCGGATGCGGTCGCCTGGCCGGCCAAGCCGGAATTCCTCAAGTAACTCTTCCGCCGCGCAAGCGGTTTTTTTACGCCTGAACAAAGCCCCGTCCCGGGGTTTTTGCGTTTTTGTCTCTGGAGAAACATGCATATGGCTATCCGCCAGAAATACACCGTGCTCGTGCCATTCCCCACCGGTGGTGGGCATTGGTCGAGCGTCGGTGAAGAACTCGACCTGCTCGATGTCCAGGCCAGCGCGCTGCGCAGTGCCGGGCGCCTGGAGCTGACCAGCGTCCTCGCGGCGCAGACCCCATCCACCAAGGCCGCCAAGGCCGCGACCAAGAAGGCTGACTGACCATGGCTGAGGTTTTGAACTTCGAGCACAACGGCATCACCGTCAATGCCAGCGAATCCCCCGAGGCCATGGGTGGCCTGGGCGACAACGTCATCGGCCTGGTGGGTACCGCGCCCAACGCCCATGCCTCGCTGGCCAAGAACACGCCGATCCGCATCAGCAACTTCAGCACCCAGGCGTTGCTGGACCCCACCGGCGCCGAGGCCGGCACGCTGTTCCAGGCGGTGCTGCAGATCCTCAAGGTGGTCAAGGTGCCGGTCTACGTGGTGATAGTCGACGAGGGCGCGACCCCGGCCGACACCCTGAACAACGTGATCGGCGGCGACGAGGCGGTGACCGGGCGCAAGCTGGGCCTGGCGGCCCTGAGCAGCGTGCCCGAGGACCTGACCATCATCGGCGCCCCGGGCTTCACCGGCAGCAAGGCGGTGGCCGGTGAGTTCGCCGCGTTCGGCAAGCGCATCAAGGCGCGGGTGGTGCTCGATGGCAAGGATGCCTCGGTGGCCGACCAGGTGGCGTACAGCAAGGAACTGGGCGGCGCCGACCTGGGCTTCGACCGTTGCCTGGTGGTGCACAACCTGCCGGCGGTGTACTCCAAGGCGGCCAAGGCCAATGTGTTCCTGGCCCCGTCGAGCCTGGCCATCGCGGCCCTGGCCAAGGTCAAGCAGTGGGAGAGCCCGGGCAACCAGGTGACCTTCGCCGAAGATGTTTCGCGCAGCGTGGAATACAACATCCTCGACACCTCCACCGAGGGCGACCTGCTCAACCGCTACGGCATCAGCTACTACGCACGCACCGTGCTGGGCGGCTTCTCGCTGCTGGGCAACCGCTCCATCACCGGCAAGTTCATCAGCTACGTCGGCCTGGAAGACGCCATCAGCCGCAAGCTGGTCAAGGCCGGGCAGAAGGCCATGGCCAAGAACCTGACCAAGTCGTTCATGGACCAGGAGGTCAAGCGCATCAACGACTGGCTGCAGACCCTGGTGGCCGACGAGACCATCCCGGGCGGCAAGGTCTACCTGCACCCCGAGCTCAACAGCGTCGAGAAGTACAAGAACGGCACCTGGTACGTGGTCATCGACTACGGCCGCTACGCGCCGAACGAGCACATGATTTATCAACTCAATGCCCGCGATGAAATCATCGAGCAGTTCCTGGAGGACGTTCTCTAATGTTTACCAACCGAGTCAGACAGGCCATCGCGGCCACCCTGCAAGGCCTGCCGCTGTCGGCGACGGTGGAGGAGTTCACGCCACCGAAGATCGAGTTCGAGATGCAGGAAATGCGTGGCGGGCGTTTTATCGGCGAGGAAATGGCCAAGGGCGGCAAGGTCCTGGGGGCCAAGCTGGTGCTGCAAGGCGCAGGTCCGGAAGTCATGCTGGCCCTGGGTGTCAGCGTGGGTGACGACATCCTGCTCAACGTCCGGGAAGCCGGGCAGGACCAGGACGGCAACACCTACTTCGTCTACCACACCGTGGGCGGCAAGCTGAAGTCGCTGGAAGAGGCCCCGCTGAAGATGGGCGACCAGCCCAAGACCACCCTGGACTTGAGCTGCCGTACCTACAACCGCCTGGAAAACGGCGTGCCGGTGATCGACGTCGATGTGCGCACCCAGAAGTTCATGCTCAACGGGGTCGACATCCTCGGCGCGGCGCGGCGTGCGGTGTTGCTGCCCTAAAAGGCGCGCCCCGTCCTTGCCAATGCCGGTCAGTCAAGCGCGGTGATCCCCTGTAGGAGCAGCCGGTCGACGCTCGATTGCTCGCGAGGGGCGTTAAAGCCAGTGGATAAACCCTGCTCCCTTGAGTCCATCGCGGGCAAGCCTCGCTCCTGCAAGTTCCCCAACTGACCGGCATTGCCCTTCCATGTCGCCGGTGCCTGCCGGGTCCTGCCCGACTTGCCGTCGGCGGCGTTTTTGTTTTTCCAAGGAATTGATCTCATGTCCTGGACACCTCCGGTCCATGTGCTGCTGGCGCCGATTACCGGCGACGATGGCAGCACCCTTGAGCGGATCGCGCTCAAGCCTTTGTTCTACGCTGCGCAAAAAGACGCCCTGGCCCGTGCCGGGGATGATGAAGACGATCAGTTCTTCGCCCTGGCCAAGCTCGCCACGGGGCTGTCCGACAAGGAGCTGGACCAGCTCAAGCGTCCGGACTACGTGAGCATTGCCCAGTACGTACACGATATGTCGACCCGTCCGACTTCTTACTTTCTGGAGCAGGACGAGCAGGCCGACCCGGACCAGGTACCGCTGCTGTTGCCGCTGGACCTGGCCGGCCAGGGCCGGACGTCGCTGACCCTGGAAATGCCAGCGCTGCGCGCGACCAAGGTGATGAAGAAACTCGCGACGCCCAAGGAACGGGCCGAGTTCATCACCGCCCATTGCACCGGCCTGATGATCCCGGACCTGGCCATGCTGACCGTGCCGGACTGGACCCAGTTGCAGGTGCGCATCGACGATTTTTTAAACAAACCGGCGGACTTCTTTCGCAGCGCGACATCGAAGTGATCCTCGATGTGGTGCCGCTGATCTACTCGGTGACCGAGGCCGAGATCCTGGAGTGGGACGCCGGCAAGGCAATGCGTCGCTACGACATAGCGACGACCCGCCTGGGCCTGAACAAGGAGTAGCGTGCGATGGCACAAGGTAACTTTTCCCTGAGGTTCGCCGCGGTGCAGCAGGCTGGCGGATTGTCCGCCGATGTTGCAGCGACGTTGCAGTGGTCGGCCCCTTTGCCGGAGCGCGACGGCGCCCTTGGCGGAGGGCTCAGGCAGCTGGTTCGCGGGCAGGAACGACTGCTGGCGGTGGTCGAATCCCTAAGGGGCGTGCTGGTCTCCCAGCGTTCGTTGCTGATGACCCTCAATGACCGCCAGGTCCTGGCCGCACCTGCTGCGACGCAGCCAGCCAAGGCCTCGGTGCTGGACAACAAGCCCCTGAGCCATCTCAAGCCGGCCATCGGCCTGGATACCGCGATGGTGGAGCTCAAGCGGGTGCTGCCGCTGACCGCCGAACAGCAGCGGCAGATGGTGGAGCAGCATATCAAGCTGGCCAACGAACCCCTGGTGGCCCCCACCGGCGCCACCGCCACTGACCTGGTACGAGTCGGGCTGGCGGCGGCCAAGGCCGGGGTCGGCGTCGAGGGTTCGGGCGCTTCGGCCCAGTACCAGCCGCAGCAGGTGCTGGACTTTGCCCGGGATGCGGCGCTGGTCGGCTCCGGGCTGGAGTTGAAGGTCAAGCAGGCGGGGGACTTGCTGTTGGGCTGGCGCAGTGCGATGCAACTCGACCGCGGTCAACGCCTGGACCTGGCCGATGCCACCCAGCACTTGGGCAGCGGGCTCAAGGTCTCGGCGGCGGACATCGGTTCGATCCTCGGCCGTTATGGCGGCAATGCCGTGGCCGCGGGCATGAGTCCGGAACAAGCGGCCGCGCTGCTGGCCGCCTTGCTCAAGTCGGGGGCCGACCAGGCCAGTGCCGGAGTGGCATTGGCCCAGTTCAGCCAGGCCCTGGTCCAGGGTGACAAGGCCTCGCCGGAGCAGCTTGCGGCCTGGCGTGAGCTCAAGCTCGATCCACGAGCCGTGGCTCGCGATATGCAAACCCAGGCACCGCAGACGATCCAGGCGGTACTCGCGGCGTTGCAGGCACGACCGGCCGAACGCCAGGGCGCCATCGCCGCGCAGCTGTTCGCCGACAATGGCGCGTTGCAGGCGCTGTTGCCACGTTTGGACGGGCTGGCCCAGGCCTTTGCCCTGGTGGCGGACAAGCCGCAGTACGCCAGCTCGCTGCGGGATGGCCAAGGGGCGGTGGCCAAGGCGGCCCAGGAGGCCGCGCAAACGCCCCAGGCCCAGTGGAACCGCCTCGATGCCCAGGTCGATGGCTTCAAGAGCTCCGTGGGTTCGGCGGTGCTGGCCGACTACGGCAGTTCGTTGACCGGCGCTGGTGCGGTGCTGCAGAAGTTCGGCGAACTGGCGCAGATGTTCCCTCATGTGGCCGCTGCCCTGGCGGTCTCGGTGGCTGCGGTTTCGGCGCTGGTGAAGCTCAAGGGCTTCTACACCGATGTCAGTGACCTGTTCTCGTTGGGCAAGAAGCCTCGCGGGCCCCAACCTCCGGCGGGAGGGATGGGGGGCGGTGGTATTCGCTCACGGCTGGGCCCGGTGTTCTCGCGCTTGGCCGGCACGGTTGCGAACCTGGCCAGCAGGAGCGCGGCCGCCGTGCAAGCGGCGGGCAGGGGGCTGGGCGCGGCGGTATCTGGTCTCGGGACGCGGTTGGCCGCGATGACCCGGCAGGCCTCTGCCAGGGTTGCTGTCAGTGCTGGCCAGCTGTCATCGCGGTTGGCCGGCACGGTGTCGAACCTGGCTGGCAGGAGCGCGGCCGCCGTGCAAGCGGCGGGCAGGGGGCTGGGCGCGGCGGTGTCTGGCCTCGGGATCCGGTTGGCCGCGATGACCCGGCAGGCCTCTGCCAGGGTTGCTGCCAGCGCCGGCCAGCTGTCATCGCGGTTGGGAGCCGCGATGTCCGGGTTGACCACCCGAGCGGCGGCCATGGCGCGCCTGGCCGCTGAGCGAGTGGGTTCCACGGTGGGCCGGCGTTTTTCCGGCAAGGCGCCGCGACTTCCAGGAGGGGGCGGGGGCCGGCTGATGGGCAAGTTGTTCCGGCCCTTGAGCCTGATCGAGGCTGGAGTCGACCTGGTACAAGGCTGGCGCGAGGGTGACTCCGGCAAGGTCGGCGCCGCCGTGGGTTCGGTCGGCGGTGGCCTGGCAGGCACGTATGCCGGGGCCAGCGCCGGAGCGGCGATCGGCACGCTGATCTTCCCGGGTGTCGGTACTGCCATCGGTGGCCTGTTGGGTGGTGCCCTGGGCGGCCTGGCCGGTGGCGAGACCGGTACCTGGCTCGGTGACAAGCTTGGGCGTCAGGCGGACCGCCTGGCCGCGCCGGCGGCGGTCAGCCAGAACCTGGCGGCGCAGGCGGAGAACCGGCAGATCAACTTTGCCCCGGTGGTGCATATCCACGGCCAGGACCAGGCCAGTGCCCAGCAACTGGCCGACCGGGTGGTGCAGCAACTGCAGGCGCAGTGGCTGCCGCTGGCGGGCGATTCACTGGCCGTGCGGCGTGGCGCGGCGTTGACCGATGGAGTGGCGTGATGAAACAACAAATGGCATTGGGAGATTTCATCTTCGGCCTGTCCCGCAGCTTTGCCTATGACTCCCTGGTGCGTACCACCGACGGAGGCTGGAAGCCCCTGAACATCCTGGTGAGCAAACCCCGGACCAACCAGGGCGGGCAGGCCCTGGAAACCTTGAAGATCACCGGCAAGGCCATGTACGGCGTGGCCATGGCGCGCCTCGACGAGTTGCGTGCCTTGCAGGCCCGCCGCGTGCCGCTGCCGTTGATCGACGGCGTGGGGCGCAATTGGGGGCGCTGGGTGATCAAGAGCGTCACGGAAACCCAGAGTTCGGTCATCGACGACGGTACGGCGATGCTGATCGATTGGATGCTGGATCTGGAGGAGTTCGCCAATGCGTAGGGCTCGAAGCATCGCCGGCGATTCGGCGAACCTGTTGCTGTACCGCGAATTGGCCCGCAGCGACGACGAGGTCGAGGAGGCGTTCTGGCGTCTCAATCCCGGGCTCGCGGAGTTGGGACCGGTGTTGCCGGCCGGAGTCTGGGTGCTGCTGCCGGAAGTGGAAGCGCGGCCGCGGGCGCTGGCGCCGGTTTCGGCCTGGGATTGAGGAGGCCACATGACACTTGGATTTACACCCGTGGTGGAGATCTACGGCGCCAACTCGGAGCTGATCATGCAGCGCTTGCTGGATTGGCAGCATGTGGATGCCGCGGGCATCGAGTCCGACCAGCTCAAGCTGACCCTGGACATCGAGGGCCTGGAGGGTTTGCCGAGCCTGGGCGGGAAGATCGGCTTGCGGGTCGGCTATCGGGAAACCGGGTTGGTGGACAAGGGCTTGTTCGTGGTGAACCAGCGCACTCCGTTGCTGTTCCCCATGCGCTTGAAGCTGGTGGCCACTGCCGCGCCATTCGGCGCGGCCGATGAGAGTGGTTTCCGCCAGCGCCGCAGTGCCAGCCATGGGCCAACGACCCTGGGCGCACTGTTTCGTCAACTGGTCAGTCGCCATGGTTTTTCGCCCCGGGTGGCCCCGGAGCTCGAAGGCAAGGTGATCGAGCACATTGACCAGTCCAACGAGACCGACATGGGTTTCCTGACGCGCCTGGCTCGGCGTTACGACGCGGTCACCAAGCCGTTCAACGGGCTCTATGTGCTGGCCCGCAGCGGCCAGCTCAAGTCCCTCTCGGGCAAGCCGCTAGAGGACGTGACGCTGAGCGTGACCCGTGACAACCGGCCGGGGGACCGGGCCTTCATCACCGCCTCCCTCGATGAGGAAGCACGGATGAAGTACAGCGGTTGCATCACGGCCTGGTGGGACGCTGCGGCGGGTCAGGAGCGGCGGGTGAGCCTGGGGATCAAGCCGTTCAAGACCTTGCGCCAGCGGTATCAGAGCGAGGCCGAGGCACGGGCAGCGGCGGAAGGCGAGATACGCAAGCTGGAGCGGGCGGCGCGCAAGGTCAACATCGACTGCCCGGGCAACCCGGCCCTGGCGGCCGAAGGCTTGCTGCTGCTGGATTCAAGCTGGCCGGGGTTCATGCAGGGGCGCTGGTCGATCGACAAGGTGACGGCCAGCGGCAGCCACGAGCAGAGCTATCGCTGCCTGGTGCATGCCAGTTGCATTGGCGGTTAGATGGCGGGGTGGCTCGTAGCCCGGGCCTGGTGGGCTGGGCGGTTGAAATCAAAGGAATTGCAAGATGCTCAAAGAGTGCAGATGCGGTAGTTGCAAACGACTGCTCGCCCGGGTGGGCGAGTTCACGGAGCTCCAGATCAAGTGTTCGCGTTGCGGCACCTTGAATCATGTGAAGGGCTTGAACCTCGGGCGATCGACTGGCGTGGATACGACGGCTACCACGGAGTCTGGTTCGTAAGAGCCCGGTTGAGTCTTCTCTCATCATCACCATGGACCTTGGCGCTGCCGCGCCAGGGTGGGTGGCGAATGCTGTTTCCCAAGACCTGCCGGTGGGGGAGTAGCTAGCTCTTTTGCACCGTAAACGGTCGGCAGGGCAGATATCTGCCGGGTGGTTGGCCGGGTGCAAAAACTTCCCGGACAAGGGTGTCCGGGCAGACATTCAAATCGCAAGGAGAAACAAAAATGGCTGAGAAATACATTTCGGTGACCGCGGTGAACGGTCAGGCGGCGCTGGTCTCCGTAGGCAGCGTTTCCAAGGTGATCGACCAGGGCAACTACCGGGTGATCTACCAGGGCTCGGACACCAACAACTACCAGGTCACCAATACCCTGGCTTCGTTGAAAGTGGCGCTGAACGCAGTGTAGGTGCTGTGGCGAGCCTGAGAAGGTGAGCGCTGTTCGCTCCGGATCCGATGTCTTCGAGGCCAGACACCGGATGTTGTGAAGGCCTGGAGCCTCGAGCGATCCATGCGGCATTCGCCGCTTTTTCATCAAACAACTTCAGGAACATGACCTATGGAACCCATTCGAGTCGGCACTAAATTCATCAATCACAAAGGTTATGGCGATTCTCTGCATACTTTTATCGAACCTGCCCAGAATGTTTCTGGTGCAGTCATCCGGACCTGTTCTGTCAATGGTGGAACGCTTTATTGCAGTAGCGTCAAGCCAACGGGTTATTCATTGAATGCGACGCCCGCGTTCTTCTCCAACCCTCTTGGCGCCCACACCATGCCCTATGAAGTGCTCATTCCTGCAGGCCAGGGAGTGTGGTGGGCTCCGGTCAATTCAAACTCCAGCGCCATGCTGACCTACGATCTTCTCCCGTGAATGTCTTGATCCGGCAGGGCTAGTCCAGCGAGCAGCTCCTTTGAGAGTCCAAGTGTAGTGTCGTGCCGGTTGACCAGACGTGCGAGCTCTTTGCCGGGCCGGGCTCGCTGCCCCTGGGGCAGCGTGTCGCTTGCAAGCCATGGGGCCTGGTGTAGGTTAGGCACATGCCCGCCTCATCAGGAGATCAACGTGAAAGAAATCACCCAGCTTGCCGCGGAACTTGGCCGTCGCCTGCAGGTTCTCAATGCCCACGTCAGTACGGCGGAGTCTTGTACGGGCGGCGGGATCGCCGAGGCTATCACCCGGGTGCCGGGCAGCTCGGCCTGGTTCGAGGCCGGCTACGTGACCTACTCCAATCGCCAGAAAACCGAGCAATTGGGAGTGCCCACGGGGCTTTTCGAGTCAGTGGGTGCGGTCAGCCGCGAAGTGGTGGAGGCCATGGTCCGTGGCGCCCAGGCTCGCAGCCATGCGCGTTTCGCCGTGGCAGTCAGTGGCATCGCCGGACCGGATGGCGGTTCGCCGCAAAAGCCGGTGGGCACCGTATGGCTGGCCTGGGGCGTGGGCGAGCGGCTGGTGACCGAGTGCCGGCACTTCCCCGGCAACCGCGATGAGGTCCGCCGACAAACGGTGAAGGCCGCCCTAGAGGGGCTGCTGCAACATGCGGCGGCAGAAATCGCAAATCAGGGGTAGGCGATCTGCGAACGCTGTGGAATAATACTGGCTACTTATACAGGTGTTGGCCGTCAGGCCTTATTGATTACGTGAGGACTTTAATGGACGACAACAAGAAGAAAGCCTTGGCTGCGGCCCTGGGTCAGATCGAACGTCAATTCGGCAAGGGTGCCGTAATGCGTATGGGCGATCATGACCGCCAGGCGATCCCGGCTATTTCCACTGGCTCTCTGGGTCTGGACATCGCTCTGGGCATTGGCGGCCTGCCAAAAGGCCGTATCGTTGAAATCTACGGTCCTGAGTCGTCCGGTAAGACTACCCTGACCCTGTCGGTCATCGCTCAGGCACAGAAAGCCGGCGCTACCTGCGCGTTCGTCGATGCCGAGCATGCCCTGGACCCAGAGTACGCTGGCAAGCTGGGCGTCAATGTCGACGACCTGCTGGTTTCCCAGCCGGATACCGGCGAGCAGGCCCTGGAAATCACCGACATGCTGGTGCGTTCCAACGCAGTTGACGTGATCATCGTCGACTCCGTGGCAGCCCTGGTACCCAAGGCCGAGATCGAAGGCGAGATGGGCGACATGCACGTGGGCCTGCAAGCCCGCCTGATGTCCCAGGCGCTGCGCAAGATCACCGGTAACATCAAGAACGCCAACTGCCTGGTTATCTTCATCAACCAGATCCGTATGAAGATCGGCGTGATGTTCGGTAGCCCGGAAACCACCACCGGTGGTAACGCCCTGAAGTTCTACGCTTCCGTTCGTCTCGACATCCGCCGTACCGGCGCGGTGAAGGAAGGCGACGAGGTGGTGGGCAGCGAGACCCGGGTCAAGATCGTCAAGAACAAGGTAGCTCCACCTTTCCGCCAGGCCGAGTTCCAGATCCTCTACGGCAAGGGCATCTACCTCAACGGAGAGATCATCGACCTGGGTGTACTGCATGGCTTCCTGGAGAAATCCGGCGCCTGGTACAGCTACCAGGGCAACAAGATCGGCCAGGGCAAGGCCAACTCGGCCAAGTTCCTGCAGGACAACCCGGAAATCGGCAACGCGCTGGAGAAGCAGATCCGCGACAAGCTGTTGAGCGGTTCTCCAGATACCAAGTCTGCTCCGGTCAAAGAAACCGAAGACGATATGGCTGACGCTGACTTCTGATTGAGCCGATGATCGCCGTACTCGATACCCTCGTCGCGGTGCGGCGAGCTGCAATGGACCTGCTTGCGCGACGCGAGCATGGTCGAGTCGAGCTGACGCGTAAGTTGCGTCAGCGCGGCGCCTCTCCTGAAATGATCGACACAGCCCTCGACCGCTTGACGGAAGAGGGTTTGTTGTCCGAATCCCGCTATCTCGAAAGCTTCATTTCCTACCGTGCCCGTTCGGGCTACGGGCCTATGCGCATCCGTGAAGAGCTTGGCCAGCGTGGTTTGCAACGCAGTGATATCGAACTTGCCTTGCGTGAGTGCGGAATCGACTGGCAAGAGCAACTACGGGATGTCTGGCAGCGCAAGTTCGCCGGGCAGCTACCAGCCGATGCTCGGGAGCGTGCCCGGCAAGGGCGTTTCCTGGCATACCGTGGATACCCCATGGAAATGATCAATCGCGTGTTTAGCCGTCGCGGCCTGGATGATTGAGACGCTGCCCGCCGCATGAAGCGGCGGGCGATGCTGTTGCTCAGTTGGCCTTGCTGGTTTCCCTTTCTCGTGGTGCGGCCCTGGCTTGTTGCCTGGACCAGTTTTCCGGCAGGTTGATGAAGTCGATCAGCTCGCGCAGGCGGCCATTGTCTCGGGCATTGAAAGCGAACGACAGCCGCGCCAGATGGCTGAATTGCACGTCGTCCTGCTCTTCGGTGCTGTAGGCATGCTGGTGGAACTGGCCGCTCAGGCACAGGTCGGCGAATTCCTCGTGCATCCTCTGCAACGCCTGCTCATTGAGGTTGTGGTTCATGCGGATGACGAATTGTTGCTTGAGCCAGCGACTGGAGTGGAAATTGGCATAGAACTGCTGGATTTCCTGCACCGCTTCTTCGGTGCTGTGCACCAGGCGCATCAACTTCATGTCGCTGGGCAGGATATAGCGATTGGCTTCCAGTTGGTTATGGATGAAATCCAGGGCACCTTGCCAGAACTGCCCACCGGGAGTGTCCAGCAACACCACGGGTACCAGCGGGCTCTTGCCGGTCTGGATCAGGGTCAGCACTTCGAGTGCTTCATCGAGGGTGCCGAAGCCGCCGGGGCACAGGACCAGGGCGTCGGCTTCCTTGACGAAGAACAGCTTGCGGGTGAAGAAGAAGTGGAACGACAGCAAGTTTTCGGTACCGCCAACGGTTGGGTTGGCGTGTTGTTCGAAGGGCAGGGTGATGTTGAAGCCCAGGCTGTGCTCCAGTCCGGCGCCATCGTGGGCCGCGGCCATGATGCCGCCGCCGGCTCCGGTAATGACCATCAGGTCCGAGCGAGCCAGGGCTGCCCCCAGTTCCCTGGCCATGGCATATAGCGGATGCTCGCTGGGAGTGCGGGCCGAGCCGAACACCGTTACCTTGCGCCGGCCCTTGAATTGCTCGAGCACCCTGAAGGCGTGCTCCAGTTCCCGCAGGGCCTGCAAGGTGATCTTGGCGTTCCAGCGGTTGAGGTCCTCCTCGGCCATGCGCAGGACGGTAAGGACCATATCGCGATAAAGAGGGATGTTCGGACTGTTGGGGGCGATCAGGGTAAGTTGTTCTTCGACCTGGCTTGTGAGATCGATGCCATTGCTTTGAAAGTGGCGGGCCAGCAGGTCGTTCGTTTGGTAGGGCATTCAGCTTCTCCTTCTGCACAGAACCTGATGCACGCCCGGCATGTACCAGCGCGCCACGACACTGCCTGTGCCGCTGCCTGCCTGGCTTGGCGGCCTGGGCAGTTCTTCGATCCGGTCACGACTGGCGATTGTGGGGCGTGGCCGGCTCGTCCTCAGAGGTCCTGCTTTCCTTTATTTGAGAAAAAACTCGCACTGCAAGACGCGGTTGGCGGCCTCCTGAACCGCCGTGGGCAATCATCGGGAATCTCTGAACATGGCTCGATCATGTGCCCATGCAGTCTTGGCTGGCAACCGCTTCTTGCTGATTTTTCAGCTGTGCGCGCCGCTTATCAGAAGGGGCGGCAGTGCTTGCAAGCTCTGATTTACTAAGTGGTAGCGCATGACCTGGAAGCGAGTCCAGGACGAGGTTTGCGTGGTTTCGTCGGCATCGGCCAGGGGCATGGAGGCAATGGATGACCACGGTCACGCTGGATATCGATCAGCAACTCTACCACCTGTTACAGGAAGCCGCAGCGGCCCATGGATTGAGCCTGGAGGAGGAGTGTCGCCGCCGTTTGGCGGGAGGGGAACGAGCTTCGCCTTATTTACAGGCTCTGGTAGCGGAGTTGCGTGCCGACGATCAACAGCGGCGCGCAACCCACGATTGATCATTTCTTCTTTGAGGCGCCTTGCGCTGGGCAGTCCGACTCCTGGAAGCGCGCGGAGGCCACAGGGCGGTTGGTCCGGTTTTCGGTGAACTCGTAGCGCATGACCGCACCCTTGGCCATCAGCTTGCGATAGTTGGGATTGCGGCAGACGCTGGCCCCCAGTTGCAGGTAGACGGCCTTGGGGTTGGCGCGCATTTGCGCGGCGTGGGCAGCCTGGACGCTCAAGTGGTTGATCAGTTCCTTGCCGTCAACGGTGTAACCCTGGTCGAGGATGTTCTCGTTGATTTCCCGGGGAGTGCCGATGTTGCTCTCCGCTGCGACCTTCTCCAGCATCTTGCTCAATTCGAATTCTTGCAGCGACGCCGCCTGGGCACCCAGGGGCAGGGCCAGCAGAAGGGCGACGGTAGGAATGGTAAAGCGCAACATGAAACTCTCCTGGTGCAGTGACTGATGCTTCGACCAGTCACTCGACTGTGCGTTCAGTGGCGTCGGATTATAGGTGCAGAGTCGGGAAGGCGGTACAGGTTTGCATGGAGAGCTCTGATAAACTTGCGCGACTTTTCCCCTTCGAGTCATTTTCGTGTCGATTCTCCCCTCTTGCCGGTGTGGCCAGCGATGAGCCATGCGGTTTCCCGTCTACGCGACCAGCGTATGGCTCGCGTGCTCAAGCCTTTTGTCGCCCGTGGTTCCCGGGCTGAACGCTGCCCGCGTTGCCGGGTGATCCCCAGCCATTGCCTGTGTGCCTGGCGCCCCAAGGTCACGGCCGACTCGGCCATGTGCCTGGTGATGCACGATGTCGAGTCGCTCAAACCGAGCAATACCGGCTGGCTGATCGCCGACGTGGTTGCCGATACTTCGGCGTTTCACTGGTCGCGCACCGAGGTGGATCCACAGTTGCTAGCGCTTCTGGCCGATCCGCAATGGCAGCCGTATATCGTGTTTCCGGGGGAGTTCGTGGCACCGGAGCGGGTGGTTACCGAGGTCCGGCGCCAGGAGGGCAAGCGTCCGCTGTTCATCCTGCTGGACGCCACCTGGAGCGAAGCCCGCAAGATGTTCCGCAAGAGCCCGTACCTGGAGCATCTGCCGGTGCTGAGTCTTTCGTCCGAGCGGCTTTCACGTTACAAGCTGCGCCGCTCCAAGCGTGACGATCACTTTTGTACGGCGGAGGTGGCGGCGTTATGCCTGGAGCTGGCCGGGGACGACCAGGTCAGCCAGGTACTGGATGCCTACCTCGATGTGTTCAGCACCCACTACCTGTCGGCGAAATTCCAGAAGGCGATCGATCCGGATGACGAAGTCCATGCCCGGCTCAAGCCTTTTGTCTAGCTCCGGCGTTTAGTCGTGGGGCCTGGGGCCAGAGTTGCGCCACCAGCATTCCCGTAAGCATCAGGGCGCAGCCGATGTAGCCGCGCATTTGCAGTGATTCATCCAGCAGCCAGGCTCCGGCAATGGCTGCGAACACCGCTTCCAGGGACAGGATGATCGCCGCATGGGAAGCGATGGCGTCTTTCTGGGCGATCACCTGCAGGGTGTAGCCGATGCCGACGGCAACCACGCCGCCATAAAGAATGGCTGGCCCGGCGTCGACTATGGCAGGCCACTCGATGGGTTCCAGGCACAAGGCAAGGGCCAGGCTCACCACCGAGCAGGTGGCGAATTGCAGGAAGGCCAGGCGAATTGGATCGTGACGGCTGGCAAAGAGGCCCACCAGGATCACATGGCCGCCCCAGACGAAGGCGCCGATCAGTTGCAGCCAGTCGCCCGGCGCGATATGGAAATTGGCGCCGACGCTCAACAGGAACATGCCCACCACGGCCAGTACCGCGCCAAGCCAGGTACCCAGCCCGGTTCGGTGGCCGATCAGCAAGCCCAGCAGCGGCACTACAATGACATACAGGCCAGTGATGAATCCGGCATTGGTGACGCTGGTGAACATCAACCCGACTTGTTGCAGGTTGATCCCCAGGGCGAGCACCAGGCCCATGAGCACGCCCCCCAGCAGCAGGCCTTGGGTGAGCATGGGTTCGGACGGTCGGTCACTGGCCGGGCGGCGCAGCACCAGTGGTAGCAGGCACAGCGATCCAAGGGCGAAACGCAGGCCGGAATAAAGGAAGGGGCCGATATGGTTCATGCCGGAGGTTTGTGCGACGAAGGCCGAGCCCCAGATCACTGCGGTGACCAGCATCAGGGCGTCGGCACGCAAGGCTTGGCTGCGCATGATGGCTCTCTTATTAGTTAGCTGGCCAAGATGCCGCAAAGCTTCGAACTTGACCACCCCGGCTTCGCTGGGCATGCTTGGCGCCGGTTAGGGCGCCAGCGCTGTTTGAACCGCCGTTTTACTCAGGCTTTTCGCGGCGTTCGTGCTCTTTGGGTGCCGCATTCTGGCGAGCCCCGTGCTTTGGTGAGGATTGAATGCATCAGTCCTGCCATGAAAACAGGATCATCTGAAAAATGGCCACATACGAAATCCTGATTGCCGATGACCACCCGCTTTTTCGCAGTGCGCTGCACCAGGCCGTTACCTTGGGCCTGGGTTCCGACGTGCGCCTGGTTGAAGTGGCGAGCATCGCCGAACTGGAAACCCGCCTTACCGAGAAAGCCGACTGGGACCTGGTCCTCCTGGACCTGAACATGCCCGGCGCCTACGGCTTTTCCGGGCTGGTGCTGTTGCGCGGCCAGTATCCACAGATTCCCGTGGTAATGGTTTCGGCTCAGGAAGAAGCATCCGTGATGGTGCGCTCCCGCGAGTTCGGGGCCAGCGGTTTCATTCCCAAGTCCAGCTCCCTGGAAGTCATCCAGCAGGCCGTGCGCAGTGTGCTCGACGGTGATGTCTGGTGGCCGCCGCAGGCCTTCGAGCAGGTCAGCGTCTCGGACGAGGCCAAGGCCGCCAGCGAGGGCCTGGCAAGCTTGACGCCGCAGCAGTTCCGGGTACTGACCATGGTGTGCGAAGGGTTGCTGAACAAGCAGATCGCTTATGAGCTGAACGTGTCGGAGGCGACGATCAAGGCCCACGTGACCGCGATCTTCCGCAAATTGGGTGTTCGTACCCGGACTCAGGCGGCGTTGCTCTTGCAACAACTTGAGTCAATTTCCGGCCATTGATCGGCTTTTCGTTCACGCTTTTTTGACCTTGGTTGAACTAGCTTCCCCACACCTTTTCTTGCAGTTGCCCAGCTTATGTCGCCTTTCAAAGGTCAAACCGGTCTCAAACGCATCCTCAACGCCACTGGCTATTCCTTCGATGGCCTGCGCGCGGCCTTCACCGGTGAAGCGGCTTTCCGCCAATTGGTGCTGCTCAATGTAATCCTCGTGCCCCTGAGCTTCCTGCTCGATGTCAGCCGGGTCGAACGTGCATTGTTGATCGCCGTCTGCCTGTTGGCGCTGATCGTCGAGTTGCTCAACTCGGCGGTGGAGGCGGCCATCGACCGGATCTCCCTGGATCGCCACCCGTTGTCGAAGAACGCCAAGGACATGGGCAGCGCGGCGCAGTTCATCGCCCTGAGCATGATCACCATCGTCTGGGCGGTGATCCTGATCTAGGGAATGCTCGGTAGCACTATCTCGTCGCTGCGCCGTACACCGGAAGTGAAGGCGCGACAAAGCTCGAGGAACTCGCGCATCGCCGAAGTCTGGTACTTCTGCTTGTGCCAGATGAAATAGAACTGCCGGGCCAGGTCCAGGCCCGGTGTTTCCACCGGTACCAGGCTGCCGCGGCGAAATGCGTCGCGCAGGGCCAGCCTGGAGATGCAGCCAATGCCCAATCCCGATTCCACGGCGCGCTTGATGGCCTCCGTATGCTCCAGCTCCAGGCGAATGTTCAGGGCGCTGCGGTGATGACGCATGGCCTGGTCGAAGGTCAGCCGCGTGCCCGAGCCTTGTTCCCGCAGGATCCAGGCTTCGCGGGTCAGGTCCTCCATGGTGGCGTGGCCACGCTTGGCCAGCGGGTGCTGGGGGGCGCAGAACACCACCAGTTCGTCCTCGACCCAGCTTTGCACTTCTATATCCGGATGGTTGCAGTCGCCTTCGATTAGACCCAGATCAATTTCGTAGTGGGCGACCTGTTGCACGATATGCGCAGTGTTCTGCACATGGAGCTTGACCTGGCTTTCAGGGTGCACCTGCATGAAGCTGCCGATCAGCAAGGTCGCCAGGTAATTGCCGATGGTCAGGGTCGCGCCCACCGACAGCGAGCCGAAACCGGACTTGCCATTGAGCAGGTCTTCGATTTCCTTGGCCTGGTCCAGCAGTGCCACGGCTTGAGGCAGCAATTGCTTGCCCAGGGCGTTGAGGCTCAGGCGTTTGCCGGCCCGATCGAACAGCTGGCAACTGGACTGGCGCTCGAGTTCGGTGATCGAGGTGCTCGCTGCCGATTGCGACAGGGCCAGGAGCCCAGCGGCCCGGGAGACGCTCTCTTGCTGGGCGACGGCGACGAAAACCTGGAGTTGACGGAGAGTGAATCGCATATCGATATAACCGATAACCCTTATCTTAATAATCCAGTTAACAGATATTGTCGCTGCCATTAGAATGCTGTGCAATTGCGCTCATGGTCAGCGCAGGCAATTTCTAGGAGTCCCCGTACATGAGCAACATGAACCACGAGCGTGTCCTCAGTGTTCATCACTGGAACGACACTCTGTTCAGCTTTAAGTGCACCCGCGATCCGGGCCTGCGCTTCGAGAACGGTCAGTTCGTGATGATCGGCCTGCAACAGCCCAACGGCCGTCCGCTTATGCGTGCTTACTCCATTGCCAGCCCGAACTGGGAAGAGCATCTCGAATTCTTCAGCATCAAGGTTCCTGACGGTCCGCTGACCTCCCAGTTGCAGCACCTGAAGGAAGGCGATGAAATCATCATCAGCAAGAAACCAACCGGTACCCTGGTTCTGGATGACCTGAAGCCTGGCAAGCACCTCTATCTGCTCAGCACCGGCACTGGCCTGGCGCCGTTCATGAGCGTGATCCAGGATCCTGAAACCTACGAGCGGTTCGAGAAAGTGATCCTGTGCCACGGCGTTCGCTACGTCAATGAAGTCGCCTATCGCGAGTTCATCACCGAGCACCTGCCGCAGAACGAGTTCTTCGGCGAGGCCCTGCGCGAGAAGCTGATCTACTACCCCACCGTGACTCGCGAGCCATTCGAGAACGAAGGCCGCCTGACTGACCTGATGCGCAGCGGCAAGCTGTTCCGCGACATCGGCCTGCCGCCGATCAACCCGCAGGACGATCGCGCCATGCTGTGCGGTAGCCCGAGCATGCTGGACGAGACCAGCGAAGTGCTCAACAGCTTCGGCCTGACCGTCTCGCCGCGCATGCGCGAGCCGGGTGACTACCTGATCGAGCGCGCCTTCGTCGAGAAGTAAGCGCCTCGCATCGAGCAAAAAGCCCGCGTTGCCTGTGAAGGCAACGCGGGCTTTTTTGTTTGTGCAGGATCAGTTGGCCGGCACCACTGCCAATACCCGGATCAGTCCGGGCTCGGGGTAATGCCAGCGCACGTCCAGGTCCCAGAACTGGGCACCGTACTCGCGCTCCGGACTGGGCACCTGATAGGCCGGACGAGGGTCCTGGGCCAGGCACTGCTCGATCAGTTCCAGCAATGGCTCCTGCAGGCGCAAGGCGTGCAGCTGCGCTTGTTCCAGGGCCTGGGGTTGCCATTGCACCGGAATGAGCACCGGCGCGGTGCTGGCGATTTCATTGCGGGCCCCGGCGATGCTGTCGGCATAGGGCACGTAGGGCTTGATGTCGAGGATCGGGGTGCCATCCAGCAGGTCGATGCCGGAGATCCACAGGCGATTCGCCTCGACCCGGTCCAGCTTGACCACCGACTGGCCTATGCCGTTGGGCCTGTGGGTGGCCCGGGTGGCGAAGACGCCCATGGACTTGTTGCCCCCCAGGCGTGGTGGGCGCACCTTGAGTCGTGGCTTGTCCTCCAGGGCCTGGTGGAACAGGAACAGCAGCCAGACATGGCTGACCTGCTCCAGCCCCTGGACCGCGTCGCCCTGGTCGAAGGGCGGCACCAGCTCCAGCACACCGCGGGCGGCTGGTGCCAATTGCGGCTGGCGCGGGATGGCGAACTTCTCCTTGAAACAGGAGCGCACGAAGCCGATGGGGGAGACGCTGTAGGCCATGATCGCGAGGCTTAGCCGCGCACGCGCAGGGTCAGGCCCTTGAGGAAGTTGCGCAGCAGCTGGTCACCGCAAGGCCGGTAGTTGTTGTGCCCGGACTTGCGGAACAGGGCGCTCAACTCTGGCTTGGACACCGGGAAGTTGGCCGCCTTGAGCACGGCATGCATGTCGTCTTCCTTCAATTCGAAGGCTACGCGCAATTTCTTCAGGATGATGTTGTTGGTCACCGGCAGTTCGATCGGCAGCGGCGGGCGGCTGTCATCCTTGCCGCGCTTGAAGATCACCAGGCCATCGAGGAAGTACGCCATGGTCTGGTCCGGGCAGCGCACGAAGCCTTCTTCCTCGTCCTTCTTCAGGTAGCTGACGATTTCTTCGAGGCTGGCGCTGAAACCGGTGAGCTTGATGATATCGACCATCTTCTGGTCGCTGATGTCGAGCATGTAGCGCACGCTGCGCAGTACATCGTTGTGGATCATGTTGAGGTCCTGGTCTGTGCACCTGTCCTGAACGAGGGCAGGGGCTGGGGAATTCAGAATTTCTCTTTGGCCGACAGGTAACGCCATTGGCCCAGCGGCACCTTGCCGATCGATACGCCGCCGATGCGGATTCGGCGAATGGCGATGACCTGCAGGCCGACAGCCTGGCAGAACAGCGCGATCATCCCGGGTTGTGGATTCTTCAAGGCGAAGCGCAGGCGGTTCTCGCTCTGCCAGCTGGCCTTCGCCGGCGGCAGCTCGCGGCCCTTGTAGGTCACGCCGTGGTTCAGGCGGTTGAAGCCGTGCTCGATCATCTGCCCGGAAACCTCGACCAGGTATTCCTGTTCGATCTTGGAGGCATCGGCACTGAGCTTGCGCTGAACCCGCCAGTCCTGGGTGAACACCAACAGGCCGCTGGCGCCGGGTTGCAGGTCGTCGCTGGCATTGAGGCGGGCAAAATGCCCGCGCAGGGGGCGTTTGCCGAAGCGATGCTCATCCGACAGGCTGGCAGCACTGATCGACAGCCGGGCGCTTTCCACGTCCTGGCCGGCGGGTACGTTGAGCAGGATGGTCACAGGCTCCGGCGCGGTGGCCTTGGCCTCGGGGTCGAGGACCACCTTCTGGGCGCCGACCTTGAACTGTGGCTCGTCGATGACTTCGCCATCCACGGTGACCCAGCCGCCTTCGATGAACAGCTCGGCTTCCCGGCGGGAGCAGCCGACCAGTTCGATGAGGCGTTTGGAGAGACGAATCGGGTCGGTCATGACAGGGGCCGTTGTAAAAGAGGGCAGCTATTGTACCTGCCTGGCGCCGGTTAATCGCGGGTCCATTTACCGGCTGTGGCCATTAGCCGCTTCGCGCCTGCGCCTGTGGTTGCTTCAGGCGCATGTGCAGCAGAGGGTAGGGCTGGCCCATGCCATCCTGTTCCGAGCGACCGACGATCTCGAACCCTTGCTTGAAGTAGAACCCCAGGGCGTGGGGGTTCTGTTCGTTGACGTCCAGCTGGATGGCATTCAGGTGTTCCACGGCGTAGTGCAGCAACTGCCGCCCCAGGCCCTGGCCGCGGTGGTCCGGATGGATGAACAGCATCTCTACCTTGCCCGCCGCGACCCCGGCGAAACCATTGATGCGCTGGCGCTGGTCGCGGGTACAGATCAGCATCACCGCATCCAGGTAGCGGGTCAGCACCAGATTCCTCAGCAGTTCGATATAGCTATCCGGGAGAAAATCGTGGGTGGCGCGTACCGAGGCTTCCCAGACCTGGGTCAGTTCCGGGTAGTCGCTGAGTTTCGGGGTATGGATGACTGGATGTTGGCGCATGCCGCCTGCTCCTTGGGCTTGGGTTGAAGCGCATTCCAGAGCAAACGATAGACCTAAAAAAGCCCCGCATCTCGTTGCGAGAGCGGGGCTTGGCAGTTTTTTTACGCCTTAGAGGATCTCGGCCCAGAGATCGTACTCGTCGGCGTCGGTCACCCGGCAGCGGACCTTGTCGCCCGGCTTCAGGTGGCTGGCATTGTCGATGAAGACGTTGCCGTCGATCTCCGGGGCATCGAAGAAGCAGCGGCCCACGGCGCCTTGCTCGTCGACTTCGTCGATCAGTACTTCGATTTCCTTGCCGACGCGCTGTTGCAGGCGTGCCGAGCTGATTTCCTGCTGGTGCGCCATGAAGCGCTCCCAACGATCCTGCTTGACGTCATCCGGCACCACTTCCAGGTCCAGGTCGTTGGCCGGAGCGCCTTCGACCGGGGAATACTGGAAGCAGCCGACGCGGTCCAGCTGGGCTTCGGTGAGCCAGTCCAGCAGGTACTGGAAGTCTTCCTCGGTTTCGCCGGGGAAGCCGACGATGAAGGTGGAGCGGATGATCAGCTCGGGGCAGATTTCGCGCCAGTTCTTGATCCGGGCCAGGGTCTTGTCTTCGAAGGCCGGGCGCTTCATGGCCTTGAGCACTTTCGGGCTGGCGTGCTGGAACGGGATGTCCAGGTACGGCAGGATCTTGCCGGCGGCCATCAGCGGGATCAGCTCGTCGACGTGTGGATACGGGTAGACGTAGTGCAGGCGGACCCAGACGCCCAGGGTGCTCAGGGCTTCGCAGAGTTCGGTCATGCGGGTCTTGACCGGCGCGCCATTCCAGAAGCCGGTGCGGTACTTGACGTCGACGCCATAGGCGCTGGTGTCCTGGGAGATTACCAGCAGTTCCTTGACTCCGGATTTGACCAGGCGCTGGGCTTCGTCGAGCACGTCGCCCACCGGGCGGCTGACCAGCTTGCCACGCATCGACGGGATGATGCAGAAGCTGCAGCTGTGGTTGCAGCCTTCGGAAATCTTCAGGTAGGCGTAGTGCCGTGGGGTCAGCTTGACGCCCTGTGGTGGCACCAGGTCGATCAGCGGATTGTGGTCCTGCTTCGGTGGCACCACTTCGTGCACCGCGCTGACTACTTGCTCGTACTGCTGTGGGCCGGTCACCGCCAGCACGCTAGGGTGCACATCGCGGATGTTGCCTTCTTCCACGCCCATGCAGCCGGTCACGATGACCTTGCCGTTTTCCTTGATGGCTTCGCCGATCACTTCCAGGGATTCGGCCTTGGCCGAGTCGATGAAGCCACAGGTATTGACCACCACGACATCGGCGTCCTGGTAGGTGGACACCACGTCATAGCCTTCCATGCGCAGTTGGGTGAGGATGCGCTCGGAGTCGACCAGAGCCTTGGGGCAACCCAGGGAAACGAAGCCGACCTTGGGGTTGGCTGGCGCGGTAGGGGTGGACATGTCTAACCTCGGTATAGGTGTCTGGCCGCTCGGCGATCTGGATGGATGCGCTGGCGGTGAACGGGCGCTTTGGGCGCCTCTGATCAAAAAGTGCGCAATTCTAGCGATGAGCAGCGCACTTGACCAGCTTTATGCAGGGAAATACGACGAGTGCTGCGCTATGCTTCGCGCCGTTGCGCACAGGCGAATTCCTGTAGTCAATCAAACGTCTGTAACAACAAGTAAAGCCGCACATGCTGCAATACCAAAGCATAGCGTTTCATTCTAAGAAGCCGGGTCTGGAATCAGGAGTATTGGATGGGTCAGGCAAGTAGTCAGGCGGCGGGCGCCGAGCATTCGGTCGCGCGGCCTTTGAGCATGCTGGTCGCGGCGGTAGGGGTGGTTTATGGCGACATCGGTACCAGCCCGCTCTATACCCTCAAAGAAGTCTTTTCCGGCAGTTATGGCGTCCAGGTCAACCATGATGGGGTGTTCGGCATCCTGGCACTGATCTTCTGGTCGCTGGTCTGGGTCGTCTCGATCAAGTACGTATTGTTCATCCTGCGTGCCGACAACCAGGGTGAGGGCGGGATCATGGCCCTGACCGCCCTGGCCCGGCGCGCATCGGCCTCCTACCCGCGCTTGCGCTCGGTGCTGGTGATCCTTGGCCTGATCGGCGCCTCGCTGTTCTATGGCGACAGCATGATCACCCCGGCAATCTCGGTACTTTCGGCGGTCGAAGGCCTGGAGCTGGCGTTCAGTGGCCTGGAGCACTGGGTGGTACCGCTGGCGCTGGTAGTGCTGGTGGCGCTGTTCCTGATCCAGAAGCACGGCACCGATCGCATCGGCAAGCTGTTCGGCCCAGTGATGGTGGCCTGGTTCCTGGTCCTCGGAGGCTTGGGCATCCACGGCATCGCCCAGCATCCTGAAGTGCTGCAGGCGTTGAACCCGGTGTGGGCCGTGCGTTTCTTCATCTCCCATCCGGGCATGGGCGTGGCGATCCTGGGGGCCGTGGTACTGGCCCTGACCGGTGCCGAGGCGCTGTATGCCGACATGGGCCACTTCGGGCGCAAGCCCATCGCCCGGGCCTGGTTCGCCCTGGTGTTGCCGGCCCTGGTGCTGAACTACTTCGGCCAGGGCGCGTTGCTGCTGGAAAACCCCGAGGCGGCACGCAACCCGTTCTACCTGCTGGCACCGAGCTGGGCCCTGATCCCGCTGGTGGGGCTGGCGACCCTGGCCACGGTGATCGCTTCCCAGGCGGTGATTTCCGGCGCCTTTTCCCTGACCCGCCAGGCCATCCAGCTGGGGTATATCCCGCGGATGTACATCCAGCACACCTCCAGCGCCGAGCAAGGGCAGATCTACATCGGTGCGGTGAACTGGTCGCTGATGGTCGGGGTGATCCTGCTGGTGCTGGGCTTCGAGTCTTCCGGCGCCCTGGCGTCGGCCTATGGCGTGGCGGTGACCGGTACCATGCTGATCACCAGCATCCTGGTGTCGGCGGTGATGTTGCTGCTGTGGAAATGGTCGCCGGTGCTGATCATGCCGATCCTGCTGGGCTTCCTGCTGGTGGACGGGCTGTTCTTCGCCGCCAACGTGCCGAAGATCGTCCAGGGCGGTGCCTTTCCGGTGCTGGCGGGGATCGTGCTGTTCGTCCTGATGACCACCTGGAAACGCGGCAAGGAGCTGCTGGTGGATCGCCTGGACGAAGGGGGGCTGCCGTTGCCGATCTTCATCGGCAGCATCCGCGTGCAGCCACCGCATCGGGTACAGGGCACCGCAGTGTTCCTCACTGCTCGCCCGGATGCCGTGCCCCACGCCTTGTTGCATAACCTGTTGCACAACCAGGTGCTGCATGAGCAAGTGGTGTTGCTGACGGTGCTCTACGAGGACATTCCACGGGTGCCGGCTCAGCGTCGGTTCGAGGTGGACTCCTACGGCGAAGGCTTCTTCCGGGTGATCCTGCACTTTGGTTTCACCGACGAGCCGGACGTGCCCGAGGCCCTGAAGCTGTGTCACCTGGACGAGCTGGACTTCAGCCCGATGCGTACCACCTACTTCCTCAGCCGCGAGACAGTGATCGCCTCCAAGCTGGTGGGCATGGCCCGCTGGCGCGAAGTGCTGTTCGCCTTCATGTTGAAGAACGCCAACGGCAACCTGCGCTTCTTCAAGCTGCCGGTGAACCGGGTGATCGAGCTGGGAACCCAGGTCGAGATCTGAGGCCGCCCAAACAAAAAGCTCCCGCCTGGTGGTTCAAGGAAATGGTAGGAGCGAGGCCTGCCCGCGATGGACTTCAGAGCGCTGCGTTTGCCCAGTAGACGCACGCTACGACCATCGCGAGCAATCGAGCGTCGACCGGCCGCTCCTGCAGGGATCACTTCGCTTGAGTGAACAGCAAGACCGCCGCAGGGGTTTTTTGTGCCTGCCTGGATGCCGGGATTGTGTTGCGCCAGGCGAAAAAAAGCCCTCGCTGGGAGGGCTTCTATTTCTCGGGTGTCAGCGTGGCCGATGACCCTGGTACCGTTCAGTTGCTGGCGTTTTGATTGGCCTGGCGCTTCTCGATGATCTCCACCAGACGCTTGGCCAGGGCCGGGTAGTTCTCGTCGAAGTGATGGCCGCCTGGCAGTTTCATCGCTTCGCCAACGGCGGTCTTGTCGGTGCAACCGCTCTCGTTGACTTCTTCCACGCCGTAGATGCAGACCACCTTGGGCGCTGGCAGCTTGGCCATTTCCGGCCCGGTGGCGGCTTCCTTGCCAGCGTTGCCCAGCCAGCCCTCGACTTCGATCTCGAAGCTGCCGGTGCGGGCGAAGGCCAGCAGGATAATGGCGTCGACCCGCTGCTGCTCGGCTTCCGGCAGGCGGTTGTAGATGGCCGGCAGGACGTCGGCGCCGAAGGAGTAGCCGGTCAGGACGAAACGCTTGGTGCCCCACTTCTGCCGATAGTGCTGCATCAGTTCGGTGAGGTCGGTGGCGCTTTGCTCCGGGGTCTTGTGCTGCCAGTAGTAGCGCAGGGTGTCGATACCCACCACCGGATAACCGAGCTTGGCCATTTCCCCGGCCACGTCGCGGTCCAGGTCGCGCCAGCCGCCATCGCCCGAGAGGAACAGGGTCACGGTGTCCTTGGCCTGGCCGGCCGGGACTTCAACCACGGGAATGTTCAGGCCGCCGTTGTCCGAGCCCACCAGCAGCTTGCGCAGTTCGTTGTTCAGCACCTGGGGCAGGTGGACGTCGTAGTCGCTGATGCTGGTGGTGGCATTGGGGGTGTCGCGTACGAAGCCGGCGCTTTCGTCATCCGGGTTGTCGTTCCAGGCCACCAGCCAATGGCCATGGCTCATGGTCTTGGGCAGCGGGTCGGTGCAACCGGGCGCCGGGTCGATGGTGAAGCCCACCGATACGGCCTGGGCCTTGTCGTCGTTTTGCGCGGCGATCCAGCGCCAGGCCAGGGCGGCACCCGGGCCGATGCCGCTGACCAGGGTCGCGGGCCCGGCCAACTGTGGCAAGGCGTTTTGCAGGGCCTGTTCCTGCAGCTTGCAGTCGTCCTTGGGCAGGATCACCTGGACGATCTGCGCTGCGCCGCCGCGGCTCAGGGCCAGCAGTTGCTTGTCGCTCAGGGTCGAATCCGGCAGTACGGCGACCAGTACGCGGGCCTTGGCCTTGGTGCCGGGGGTTACACGGGTCAGGGTCGAGCCATCGGCCTGGGGCAATTGCTCCAGGGTCGGTTCGGGCGCGGGGCGATTCCACCACCAATAGCCACCACCTGCGATCAGTGCCAGAACCACCAGGGTGGCCAGCAGATACCGCCAAGTACGTCGAATCATCAGCGTTTCACCAATCCAGTCAGGCCGCCCGCGATCAGGGCGGCGGTGTCGGCCAGTGCTACCAGCGGGTCCAGCCCTGCCGGCACGGCCATGTAACGGGGTTCCCAGTCAGGCTGGAACTTGTCTTTGAAGCGGCGCAGGCCCTGGAAGTTGTAGAGCTGCTCGCCGCGGCGGAACACCATCGAGCCCAGGCGTTGGGTCAGCGGTGCTCCACGGCGCGGTTGCAGGCCGGAAAGGGGCACCATCCCCAGGCTGAAGCGGGCATATCCATGATTTTTATAATGCTGGATCAGGCCGACCATCATGAACTCCATGGTCAGCTTCGGAGCATCCGGGTGCGCGCGCATCAGGTCGAGGCTGGCCAGGTCGTGGCTATAGGTCTCGAGCAGGTTGGCGAAGGCCACCGGGCGTCCTTCAAAACGAATGATCGCGATGCGGAAGTACTTGAGGTAGTCGTCGCTGAAGCGGCCCAGGGAGAAACCCTTCTCCCGGACGTTCTTGCCGGTCAGCCAGGCATCGGAGATCACCTTCAGTTCGTCCATCGGCGCTTGCCCGGGCTCGTGGATCTCCAGCGACAGGCCGTCGCGGGTACCACGGTTCCAGGTGTAGCGCAGGTCCTTCATCTCCTTGCCCTTGGCTTCCAGGTCGAAGCGCTTGAGATCGACCCGGGCCTCTTCGCCGAGCTTGATCGCGGTCAGGCCGATGTCCATGTAGTAGGGCAGGTTCTCCGCCCGTACCTGGTAGAACACCGGGCGCGCGTGGTGCACATCGCACAGGTCACGGAACTGCCAGATCATCTCGGCACGTTGCTGGGTCGGGCCGATGGGGTCATACAGCGCCACCAGGCTACGACCGCGACGGGCATACATCAGGAATGCATCGTCGTTGGGGTGGAACAGCAGCGCCTTGTCGCCGGTCAGCGCCAGGCCGCCGTCGGGCTGGGAGGAGGCCATGAGGATCTTCGCCGCCTTGTCCAGTTCTTCGCCGGTGGGCAGGTGGATCACCGGGCGCGCGGTGCGCAGCAGCCAGGTCAGGGATACCACCAGCAACAGGACCGCGGCGCCCAGCAGCGAGCGCAGGCCCCGTGGGGCATCGGCGTCGAGGGTGAACTGCCACCACAATTGGTGGCTGTAGGGCACATCCTGGTAGGCGAACAGCAGCAGCCAGATCGACGCCCCGAGCACGCAGACGCTGGCCACCAGGTACAGCGGCGAGAACGGCAATTCGGTGAGGCGGCTAGGACGATAGAACGAGCGACGGAAGACGGCCAGCAGGCTGGCGGTCAAGGTCATCAGGCAGGCTTCCTCCCAGTCGAAACCCTTGAGCAGGGACAGCACGGCGCCCACCAGCAGCAGGATGGTGGTGAGCATCCAGGCCGCCGACAGGCGCCGGCGCAGGCCCTGGGCCAGCAGCAGGCAGAGCACGCCGATCAGGCTGGCGCCGAAGTGCGAAGCGTCCACCAGGCGATGGGGAATCAGGAAGCCGATGTGCTGCAGGCGGGTATCGATTTCCGGGGTGGCGCCGGAGAACAGCAGCACCACGCCGGAGAGGAACACCAGCACCGCGAGGACCGGAGCCGCCAGGCCCGATGCCGCGCGAAGCGTTTGGCGAGTCTGGAACAGGCGCTGGGCTTCGTTGATCAGCAGCAGCACGCAGGCCACCAGCATCGGCAGCACGACGTAGATCAGTCGATACAGCAGCAGTGCCGCCGCCAGTGGCGCGGCTCCCAGCTTGTCGGCGAAGGCCGCCAGCAGGATCGCCTCGAACACCCCGACGCCGCCTGGTACATGGCTGAGCACCCCGGCGGCCAGGGCCAGCAGGTAGACCAGCAGGAATGCGCCGAATGGCGGAGCCTCGGGCAGTAGCAGGTACAGCACGGTGGCGGCTGCGGCCACGTCCAGGGCGGTGATGATCAGTTGCAGGAATGTCAGGCGGCGCCCGGGCAGGCGCAGGGTACGACGACCGATTCGCACCAGCAGGTTGTCGCGCAGGGGCTGTTCCGGCAGGCGGCGGCGATAAAGCCCCATGGCCAGCACCGCGCCGAGCAGCAGTACGGCGATGGCGATGCCGGCCAGCAGGCCCTGGGGCAGGCGCAGTGCCGTCGAGGCGGCGGGCAGGTTGCTCAGGGTCGCCAGGGCGGCCAGGGGCGGCAGGGCACAGCCCAGGGACAGGCTGGCGAACAGGGTCATGTGGGCGACGTCGGCAGCCCCCAGCCCGTGCCGTGCATAAAGCCGGTAGCGCACCGAGCCCCCGGAGAGCAGCGACAGGCCGATGGCGTTGCCGATGGCGAAAGCGGTGAACCCGCCCAGGGCCAGGGTGCGCCCGGAAAGATCGACCCCGGCATAACGACTGGCGGACCACTCATAGCCCAGCAGGATGATGAAGCCGACGATGGTCGCGCCCAGTGCGCCGAGCAGGGCCGGCTTGGGTACTTCCAGGATCGAGTCGTGCAGGGCGTAGAAATCCAGCTCGCTGAGCAGGTGGCGGCAGGCGACCAGGGCAATGGCGAACAGCAGCAAGGTCACCACCAGGCCGAGCGGCTGGCGGTATTTGCTCAGCAGTTCCAGCCAGCGCAAACGAGTGACTGTGATGGGTTGTGTAGCGGTATCGGTGTCTTGTGAATCAGACGTGTTGGCGCGCATCAATCACCTCGTGGATTGTGCGCGACAGGATGGGGGTATCCGGCCAAGTTACCAATCCCTGTGGAAAAATAATTTCAAATATTAACGCGTCTCGGCGTGGCCCGACGACCCGGCGTGGGTGGCGCAAGGACAGGCTTGAGACAGAGCATAGCTTGCATATTGAAGAGTCGAAGCATCGCCAAAGGTTCGCAATACTTTGCCAGGTCTTTGTTGCGAAAGGATTTTTTCTACAGGTACAAAAAAGGCCGCTCTTTCGAGCAGCCTTTTTTGATATTTGGTTGCGGGAGCCGGATTTGAACCGACGACCTTCGGGTTATGAGCCCGACGAGCTACCAGACTGCTCCATCCCGCGTCTGTGGGGCGGCATTCTACAGGTGAACGACCGAGTGTCAACCGTTAATGTCCATCAGGGTCAAATAAGCGTCGATTATTCTACTTCGATGCTTAACCCATGGTCACTCAAGGAGTTTTTCCGAAGTACCCGGGGGGAGGACAAAAATCGACGCGCACAAAAAAGGCCACTTCAAAGAAGTGGCCTTTTTCTATATCTGGTTGCGGGAGCCGGATTTGAACCGACGACCTTCGGGTTATGAGCCCGACGAGCTACCAGGCTGCTCCATCCCGCGTCTGATGTGGCGGAATTCTACAGAGAGTTGAGAGGCTGTCAATCATTAATTTTAAAAAATTGCTTTCGGCTCAACCGGTTAGCCGCTTGAGACGGGCTTTGAAAACCGCGTGGAGGTAGATGGCACGGGGCTTTCAGCTCTATTGCCGAGGGACTATCCATTGAGCGGATAAATCCTCGGGTGGCTCTCGTGCACCCGCGGGATGATGCAAGGTACTGGTGCTATATACAGGTATCGTTAGATACTGGGCGCCTGTCCATTCCGGCGGTCTTCCATGATCTCTGCCTTCCCATGATGCAGCGCAAAATCATCCATATCGATTGCGACTGTTTCTACGCTGCCATCGAAATGCGCGACGATCCGCAATTGGCCCGCAAGCCCCTGGCCGTTGGTGGCTCTGCCGAGCGGCGAGGGGTGATCGCTACTTGCAACTACGAGGCCCGTGCCTACGGGGTGCGTTCTGCGATGTCGTCCCGGCATGCGCTGGCGCTGTGCCCGGATCTGGTCATCGTCAAGCCGCGCATGGATGCCTACCGCGAGGCATCCAGGGAGATCCACACGATCTTTCGCGACTACACCGACCTGATCGAGCCGCTATCGCTGGACGAGGCCTACCTGGATGTCTCCGACAGCCCGAACTTCTCCGGCAGCGCCACGCGTATTGCCCAGGACATCCGCCGGCGCGTTTCCAACCAGTTGCACATCACGGTGTCGGCCGGCGTTGCACCGAACAAGTTCCTGGCCAAGATCGCCAGTGACTGGAAGAAGCCCAACGGGCTATTCGTGATCACTCCGGACCAGGTCGAGGATTTCGTCTCCGAGCTGCCAGTGAGCAAGTTGCATGGAGTGGGCAAGGTCACCGCGGACAAGCTCAGCCGGCTGGGCATAACCAGCTGCCTGCAGTTGCGCGACTGGAGCAAGTTGGCGCTGGTGCGTGAGTTCGGCAGTTTCGGCGAGCGCTTATGGAGCCTGGCGCGAGGGATCGATGAGCGGCCAGTACAGAATGACAGCCGGCGGCAATCCATCAGCGTGGAGAACACCTACGATACCGATCTGCCGGACCTGGACAGCTGCCTGCAGAAGTTGCCGGAGCTGATGGAAACCCTGGCCGGACGCATGGCGCGCATCGACAGTAGCTACCGACCGGGCAAGCCGTTCGTCAAGGTGAAGTTCCATGACTTTACCCAGACCACCCTGGAACAGGCAGGGGCCGGGCGTGACCTTGAGAGTTATCGGCAGTTGCTGAGCCAGGCCTTCAAGCGTGGCGGCAAGCCGGTGCGACTGCTGGGCATAGGCGTACGCCTGCACGACCTGCGTGGTGGTCACGAACAGTTGGAGTTGTTCAGGGAGTCATAGGAGAGGAGGGCGAGCCAGGCACCAGGAGCATGAGCCCATGGTGCCGGTCGGGACAATCAGTTGCTGCCAGGATCCGCCACCAGGCGGCCGGCGTTCTTGGTCAGGGCCTTGAGAAACTCTTTCTGCAATTCCGGATCGTTGCGGGTGAGCTCGATCAGGCTCTGCTCCAGTTCGCTGGCTTCTTCTTCGAGGCCCAGTTGCGACAGGCGCTTGACTCGGTGCACCCACTCACTGACTTCGTCGTCCTCGAGGTCGTCGTAGATCAGCGCGTGGGCCTCCACCAGTTTGCTGCGCAGGCCGGGACTGATGCTCAGGGATGAATCGGAGTGCACCTCGTCCTGGGCATCCTCGACACTGATCTGCAGCTTGCCGATGTGCTTGAGGTCCTGCTCGGAAAACGGGTCGTTCAGGAGGTTCAAGCTCAGCACGCCGTTGCGATCGGTACTCAGCTCGTAGGTCTGCTTGCCAGCCTTGACCTGCACCGGGCGTTCGCTCCAGGGCAGGCTCGAATATTCCACGCGCTTGTCGCGCTGGACCTCGTCGATTGCCGCCAGGTTCTGCTGGGCTCGACCATGGGATGGCATGTTCATGAACGGGTTGACCCCGGAGACGCCGTAGCTGAGCCAATCCTTGGTGACGCTATCCGGCAGGTTGCCCAGGGCGAACACGTTGACCACGTTGGCGCCGACACCGGCCACCAGGGCCACCGCGCCCAGCGGAATCTCGTAGATCTCCCGCCAGGGTTGGTAGGGGGTATAGCGGTCGTAGCGGCGTGTAACCTCGAACTCGGTGACCTCGAAGGTTTTCTGCTCGTGGATACGTACCCGTCGTTGCGGCAGCTCAAGCACCTTGGGCTCGCCGACATCGATCTGCAGGCTGTGGTCGAGCAGCTTGCGCTCGACCCGCTCCTCGTGCTCGCTGCGTTGCGACATCTGGTTGGCGCAGCCGCTGACCAAGAGGGCGCCGCACAAGGCGGCGCCACCGAGGCTTAGGGTGTTTCGCTTGAACATGACTTCTCTATCTGGTTTCAGCGACGGATACGGGCTTGGAGGAAGGACAGCACGTCGGCCACTGGCAGCGCTTGCGCCTCGGCTTCGGTACGGCTCTTGTATTCCAGGTTGCCATCGGCCAGGCCGCGGTCACTGACCACGATGCGGTGCGGAATGCCGATCAGCTCCATGTCCGCGAACTTGATGCCCGGGCTGGTCTTCTTGTCGCGATCGTCCAGCAGGACCTCGAAACCGGCAGCGGTGAGCTGCTCATAGAGCTTGTCGGTGGCCTCGCGAACCTGTTCGGTTTCATAGCGCAGCGGCACCAGGGCAATCTGGAACGGAGCCAGGGTGTCGCTCCAGATGATGCCTTTCTCGTCGTTGTTCTGCTCGATGGCGGCAGCCACCACGCGAGATACGCCGATACCGTAGCAGCCCATCTCCAGGGTGACCGGCTTGCCGTTCTCGCCCAGCACTTCGCACTTCATCGCCTGGCTGTACTTGCTGCCCAGTTGGAAGATGTGCCCGACTTCGATGCCGCGCTTGATCTCCAGCACGCCCTTGCCGTCCGGGCTCGGGTCGCCGGCGACCACGTTGCGCAGGTCGGCCACGGCTGGAACCGGCAGATCGCGCTCCCAGTTCACGCCGAAGTAATGCTTGTCGTCGATGTTGGCGCCGACGCCGAAGTCGCTCATCAGGGCCACGGAGCGGTCGATGATGACCGGCAGCGGCAGGTTCACCGGGCCCAGGGAGCCGGCGCCAGCGCCGATGGCTGCACGCAGTTCGGCTTCAGAGGCCATGACCAGCGGGTCGGCGACGCCTGGCTGCTTGGCAGCCTTGATTTCGTTGAGCTCGTGGTCGCCACGGATGATCAGGGCGATCAGCTTGCCCGGCTCTTCGGCGTGCACCACCAGGGTCTTGACGGTCTTTTCGATTGGCAGGCCGTAGCCTTCCACCAGCTGGGCGATGGTCTTGGCGTCAGGGGTATCCACCAGGCGCATGGTTTCGGTCGGCGCCGGGCGCGAGGTTTCGCGAGGCACGGCCTCGGCCTTCTCGATGTTCGCCGCGTAGTCGGAGCCGTTGCTGAAGATGATGTCGTCTTCGCCGGATTCGGCCAGTACGTGGAACTCATGGGAGCCGGCGCCGCCGATGGAGCCGTTGTCCGCTTCCACTGGGCGGAACTTCAGGCCCAGGCGGGTGAAGATGTTGCAGTACGCCTGGTGCATGCGGTCATAGGTGACTTGCAGCGACGCCTGGTCGGCGTGGAAGGAATAGGCGTCCTTCATGATGAACTCGCGACCGCGCATCAGGCCGAAGCGTGGACGGATCTCATCACGGAACTTGGTCTGGATCTGGTACAGGTTCAGCGGCAACTGCTTGTAGCTGCTCAGCTCGTTGCGGACCAGGTCGGTGATCACTTCTTCGTGGGTCGGGCCTGCGCAGAAGTCGCGATTGTGGCGGTCCTTCAGGCGCAGCAGCTCGGGGCCGTACTGTTCCCAGCGACCGGATTCCTGCCACAGCTCGGCCGGTTGGATGCCCGGCATCAACACTTCAAGCGCGCCAGCGGCGTTCATTTCTTCGCGAACGATGGCCTCGACCTTGCGCATCACCCGCAGGCCCATCGGCAGCCAGGTGTACAGGCCGGAAGCCAGTTTGCGGATCATGCCGGCGCGCAGCATCAGCTGGTGGCTGATCACGACCGCGTCGGAAGGCGTTTCTTTTTGTGTGGCGAGCAGATATTGACTGGTACGCATGGTAGGCCGTTATCGGTTGCTTAAGACTGGAAGTGACGGAGCATTGTACGGGCGCGTGCCGCTGGCGTACAGGATTGCGCTCGGCAGGGGCGGGGGCGGTCTGGAAAAGCCCGCAACCCCTGGGAAACGTTAGGATTCTTCGCCGACGGCGTTGTTGCTGGCCGAGGTTTGTTCCTCGGCTTTCGGGCCGGCGCGATGGCTTTCCTGGAACCAGTGCAGGGCAATCAGGATCAGGGTCGGGACACCGAGGATCGCGGTGATGAGGAAGAAGTCGTGATAGCCGAATTTTTCCACCATGACTCCCGAATAGCCGCCGATCAGGCGCGGCAGCAACAGCATGATGGAACTGAGCAGCGCGTATTGGGTGGCCGAGAACTTCAGGTTGGTCAGGCTCGACAGATAGGCGACGAACGCCGAGGTGGCCATTCCGGAGCTGAAGTTGTCCAGGGAAATGGTGACGATCAGCATCTTCAGGTTCGGCCCCATGTCGGACAGCATGAGGAACAGCAGGTTGGTGCCGGCGGATGCGGCGCCACCGATGAACAGGATCGGCAGGATGCCGAAACGCACGATCAGCAGGCCGCCCATGCCAGCGCCGATCAGCGTCATGATCAGGCCGAAGATCTTGCTGACCCCGGCGATCTGGTCCTTGGTGAAGCCCTGGTCGATGTAGAACACGTTGGCCATGACCCCCATGACCGTGTCCGACATGCGGTAGGTAGCGATCAGCCCCAGCAGCAGGAAGGCCTGCCAGCGATAGCGCAGGATGAAGTCGTTGACCGGCGTCAGTACCGGCGCCAGGCCACGGCGGCCCATGGCCGACAGGCACAGCGCGGTGAGGGTGATATAGAGGATGGCACGCAGGAAGGCCCGATCCTCCAATAGCAGGTCCAGCAAGCTGACGCCGTGGAAGATCACGCTGGCGAAGTCGGTGTTGTAGAGCTGGGTGAAGGTGGCTGGCACCGAGACCAGCAACACGATCAGCACGAATACCGAGATCAGTTGGTGGGCGAAGCTGTAGCGCCCCGCCGACAGCTGGGTGCGCAGGGGCACTGCGGGTTCGCGCATGAGCAAGGTGGTGATCAGGGCCGGGATCATCAGCACCCCGAACAGCACGTAGGTGCCGGTCCAGGCCGAATGCTTGTAGCTGAAGCCGGTGGAGCCGAAACCTTCGGCGAAAAACAGCGCGCCGGCGGTGGCCAGCAGTACCGCCACGCGGTAGCCGGACATATAGCTGGCAGCCAGGGCGGCCTGGCGGCTGTCGTCGGCGATCTCCAGGCGGTAGGCGTCGATGGCGATATCCTGGGTAGCCGAGGCGAAGGCCACGATCACGGCAATGGCGATCAGCCAGGACAGGTGTTTCTGTGGATCACAGAAGCCCATGCCGATCAGGCCCAGGATCACCAGTGCCTGGGCCAGGACCAGCCAGGATCGTCGTCGACCCAGTTTGCCCAGCAGCGGCAGGCGCCATTGGTCGAGCAGGGGCGACCACACCCATTTGAAGGCATAGGCCAGGCCGATCAGGCTGGCATAACCGATGGTTTCGCGGGCCACTCCGGCCTCGCGCAACCACACCGAAAGCGTCGAGAACACCAGCATGTAAGGCATGCCGGCAGCGAAACCAAGCAGCAACAGCACGAGCGTCGAGGGGCTGGCATAGGCGGCAAGTGCGGCGCGCCAGGTTTTACGGGGCATGGGCTGGAGTCTGCCTCAAGGATTACGGAAACAAAGCGCGCACTCTAACCGCTGTGCTCTACCGGACGCCAGCCATGGCGCTGAATATCCACCCTGTTGTTCAGGACACTGACACCTTCGCCGCGCAGCCGTGCCCGTTGTTCATCCCCCGATGGGCTGCCTGCGGGCAGGCTGATGCGACCGCCGGCACCCAGCACTCGGTGCCAGGGCAGGCTGGTGTCGGCAGGCAGCTGGCTGAGGGTACGTCCGACCCAGCGGGCCGCTCGTCCCAGGCCGGCCATTTCCGCCAGTTGGCCGTAGCTGACCACCTTGCCTTCGGGAACCTGGGCCAGGGTCAGGTATAGCGCCGTGCGTCGGATTTGCGCGGGCGTCTGTGGCTCTTCGCTGTGTTCGGTCACATTCGCGGTTCCAGATATAGGTGTTCGTGGTGACTGAAGGCCGATGAGTATTGAACTCATTCGTAATAGTCGGGTCATTCGTGGTCAGGGCCTATTTCAACTGGAATAATGCCGTTTTTTTCGCTAGTCCGAGTTTTGTATTTAGCTATGTTGCCTAGAATTTTCGTGTGTTTCGCCATGCTTGGCGCTTCCTTGCCCGTGCTGGCCGATGTCGTTTGGTTGAAAAACGGTGACCGCGTCAGCGGCAAGATCAAGGTATTCGACGGTGGCAAGCTGCTGATCCAGACCGATTATGGCGGGGCTATCTCCATCGACTGGAAACAGGTCAAGACCCTGGAAAGCGACCAGGAACTGTTGGTCAAGGAGGATGCCTATTCGGGGGAGAGGGCCAAGTCGCTGCGAGCGTCGGAGGACGGCAAGGTCGTCCTGGCCAATGGCGAGGCGCCCAGGACGGTGGATCTGGCCAGCATCCAGCAGATCATGAAGCCCAAGCCGCTGGTGGAAGACATCGTGTGGAAGGGCAATGTCGACGTGGCCATGGACTACAAGCGGGCCGAGAAGGACACCGACCGC
Source organism: Pseudomonas sp. CMR5c (assembly GCF_003850545.1). Classification (NCBI taxonomy): domain Bacteria; kingdom Pseudomonadati; phylum Pseudomonadota; class Gammaproteobacteria; order Pseudomonadales; family Pseudomonadaceae; genus Pseudomonas; species Pseudomonas sp. CMR5c. Next base: position 1,429,844 of record NZ_CP027705.1, read on the forward strand.
TATGACATCGACCTCAAGACCTCCGCGCGCCATGGCGCCTGGCGACACAACGCCGAGGCCGAATACAACCGCGAGTTCCAGAACAAGGCGGTGACCACCGATAACTGGCAGGCCGAATACGCCCTGGACCGCTTCATTACCCAGCAGTGGTTCTGGCAGGGCCGCTTGACCTACAAGCGCGACAAGGTCGAGGACCTCGAGCAGCAACGAGTGGTGGGTACTGGTCCGGGCTATCAGTTCTGGGACGACGAACTGGGCGCCTTCTCCCTGGGTTCGCTGCTCAACCGTACGGACTACCGGTATGCCGATGGCGGCAAGGACAACTTCTATTCCCTGGCCATGAAGTGGGACTACAACCGTTACCTGATCGGCAAGCGGGTCGAGTTCTTCACTGCTGGCGAAGTGAGCAGGCCGCTGTCCGGGGTGGCTGATTACGCCTTGGATGCCGAACTGGGCTTGCGCTACAAGGTCACCGATTGGGCTTCGCTGAACCTCAAGGCGGAAAAGGACATGATCCGTGGTACCGAAAACAGCGACCTGGACAAGACTCGCTATACCGTGGGTTTCGGCGTGACCTGGTAACCCCGGGCGCGCTCCAGCGGCAGTTGCGGGAAAACCTTCGGGCACAAAAAAGCCCCGCTGTTGAGGGCGGGGCTTTTTACTGGATCAGTGCAAGTTAGATAACTTGTACTTCCTCAGCTTGCATGCCTTTCTGGCCGCGAGTAGCGACGAAAGAAACCTGCTGGCCTTCTTTCAGGGTTTTGAAGCCGTCAGCCTGGATGGCTTTGAAGTGTACGAACAGGTCGTCACCGGATTGTGGGGTGATGAAGCCGAAGCCTTTCTCATCGTTGAACCACTTAACGGTACCGGTTTGGCGATTAGACATGGTGTATCTCCTTGGACAAAGTTAACTGCGACTCGGGAAAAGCCCGGGCCGAGACTGAGTGCAAAGAGCAGGAAAAATTCTTGAAGATGGTTGGATCGAAATTCAACATCGTGTAGAGATTCTCAGTGACACAAGCAGCACAGTGGCGCCACCTTAAACCTTTTTCCCGAACGTGCCAATGGCCATTGCGAAGGTTTCTCGGTTTTCGTGATCGGTGACCGGCCATCTGTCTTGTAGCCCTTGAAAAACGCGGGATGGAGCGAGAAAAGCAGCCTGGACTTTGAACCCTGCCCCGCGCCCCGGTAAGATGCCGCACAGAATTTTTCACCTCGTTATTTCAGGACTCCCGCCATGAGCATCAAATCGGACAAGTGGATTCGCCGCATGGCGCAAGAGCACGGCATGATCGAACCGTTCGTCGAGCGCCAGGTGCGCGGCGAACAGGACAGCCGGGTCATCTCCTTCGGCGTCTCCAGCTACGGCTACGACGTGCGCTGCGCCGACGAATTCAAGGTGTTCACCAACATCAATTCGGCCACCGTCGACCCGAAGAACTTCGATGCCGGCAGCTTCGTCGACATCAAGAGCGACGTGTGCATCATTCCGCCAAACTCCTTCGCCCTGGCCCGTACCGTCGAGTACTTCCGCATTCCGCGTGACGTGCTGACCATTTGCCTGGGCAAGAGCACCTACGCCCGTTGCGGCATCATCGTCAACGTCACCCCGCTGGAACCCGAGTGGGAAGGCCACGTGACCCTGGAGTTCTCCAACACCACCACCTTGCCGGCGAAGATCTACGCCAACGAAGGCGTGGCGCAGATGCTCTTCCTGCAGTCCGACGAAGAATGCGAAGTGTCCTACAAGGACCGTGGCGGCAAATACCAAGGCCAGCGCGGCGTCACCCTGCCGCGTACCTGATCCCGTTCGTCTGACGAACAGCGGGAATTCCTCGGCGGGCGGACACTCTATTGCAGTGTCCGCCGGCACGCGCAAGGCGTGCCGGGTACAGCCCAGGAGTGCCCCATGAAGATCGATCCCCGAATAAGCGCCACCTTGGCAAGGCTCGAACCCAATCAGGTTGGGGTACTGGCCTGGAGCCTGCTGGCGCATCCTCCTGTCGACATGGCGGGGGGCATCCCCGGCCAGCCAGATCCCGATACCCCACAGCCCGCCGAGCCCAGCGAGCCTGGCGAGCCGACCCTGCCGGACGAGCCGCCACCCGCGCCTGTGGCCTGAGCCGCAGGGCGCCTGGCACCCGCGCCCGCTGAAGCGGCGCGGGCGACGGGCTACTTCAGGTTGCCACTGAGGAACTGCTTCAGGCGCTCGCTCCTGGGGTTGCCCAGGACCTCTTCGGGCGCACCTTCTTCTTCCACCAGGCCCTTGTGCAGGAACAGCACCTGGCTTGAGACCTTGCGCGCAAAGCTCATCTCGTGGGTCACCATGATCATGGTCCGGCCTTCCTCCGCCAGCCCCTGGATCACCTTGAGCACCTCGCCCACCAGTTCCGGGTCCAGGGCCGAGGTGGGCTCGTCGAACAGCATCACCTCCGGTTCCATGGCCAGCGCCCGGGCGATGGCCACCCGTTGCTGCTGGCCGCCGGAGAGGAAGGCCGGGTACTGGCTGGCGACCCGGGCCGGCAGGCCGACCTTGTCCAGGTAGCGTCTGGCCCGCTCCTCGGCGTCCCTGGTGCTGACCCCGAGTACCCGGCGCGGAGCCATGGTGATGTTCTCCAGTACGGTCATGTGGCTCCACAGGTTGAAATGCTGGAACACCATCGCCAGCCGGGTACGAATGCGCTGCAGCTGCGTGGGGTCGGCCACATGCATGCCATGGCGGTCCTTGACCATGCGGATCTGCTGGCCATCCAGGCTCATGGCCCCGTCATCCGGGGTCTCGAGGAAGTTGATGCAACGCAGGAAGGTGCTCTTGCCCGAGCCGCTGGCGCCGATCAGGCTGATCACGTCGCCAGTTCTGGCCTTGAGGGAAACACCCTTGAGCACTTCATTGTCGCCATAGCATTTATGCAGGCCTTCAACGGTCAATTTGTACATGGGGCATGCATCCTCAAGGCGAAAGTAGATAGCCGCTGCGATAGGCTTCGCGACCGGCGACATGGGCGACCACCATGCCGGCGGTGGCCATGCGGCGCAGCGAGCGGGCATACATCAGCCCGGCGTTGCGGCAATGGATGGGGGTGACTCGGTCGGTGATCGGGTCGATGATCTCGGCCACTTGCTGTCCGGCCTCCAGGTACTGTCCCGGCAGGGCGGTGAACACCAGCAGCCCGCCCAACGGCGTCGCCACCGGTTCCACTGCGGCCAGTGGCGTTGCTGGAAACGCCAGCTCCGGCAGCTGCGATGCCTCGCCAGCGATGGCGCCATAGTGGGTCAGGTAGTCCAGCAGGGCCTGGCAATCGCGGCTGGCCAGCGGGTGGTTGACGTCGCCCTGGCCGCGCAGCTCGACGGTGACTGCCAAAGTGCCGGTGGGGATCGTGAAGCGCTCGCCAAAACGTTGCTGCAGTTGCCACCAGGGCAGGGTGAAGCACTCATCGAACGACAAACCGCCGGAGTCGGTGGCCAGCAGGCTCGCCTGGGAGCCGATGTAGCGGGCGAGCGGTTCGATCCGTGGCCAGGCCTCGGGGGTGGTGTACAAATGCGCCACGGCCTCGAAGTCGCAATGCAGGTCCAGTACCAGTTCGGCATCGCAGGCCAGCCGTTGCAGGGTCAGGCGCAGGGACTGCAACTGGGTCTCGGGCCGCTGGCGCGCCAGGGCATCGGCCAGGTGTCGGCGGATCAAGTCGAGATTGTGCTGGGGATCCTCATCGAGCAGGTCCTGGATGGCATCGCCCACCTGCAGGCCGAGGTCGGCGAAGCTGCGATTGAAGTTCTGCCCGCTTTCCAGTTCGTAGCGCCCCAGGGGGACGTCCATCAATACCTGCTCCAGGCCGATGGGGTTGGCCACCGGTACCAGGACGATTTCGTGGTGCAGGCGGCCGGCGGCCTCCAATTGCCCCAGGCGTTGCTTGAGGTGCCAGGCCACCAGCATGCCGGGCATTTCATCGGCGTGCAGCGAAGCCTGGATGTAGATCTTGCGAGCGGCCTGGGCGGGGCCGAAGTGAAAGCTGTGGACCTGCCGCGCGGTGCCCGGCAACGGTGCGAGCAGGTCGTGGATCTCATGGCGCATTGGGTGTTTTTCCTGCTGCAAGTCCTAGTGGGTCGGGCCAAGGAAGGCCAGCCAGCGGCGTTCGGCCAGGCGGAACAGGCCCACCAGGGTGAAGGTCACGCACAGATAGATGAGCGCGGCGATGCCGAACGACTGGAACGTCAGGAAGGTCGCCGAGTTGGCATCACGGGCGATTTTCAGGATGTCGGGAACGGTCGCGGTGAAGGCCACGGTGGTCGAGTGCAGCATCAGGATGACTTCGTTGCTGTAGTACGGCAGCGAACGGCGCAGGGCCGAGGGCATGATCACGTAGGCATAGAGCTTCCACCCGCTCAAACCGTAGGCCTTGGCGGCCTCGACCTCGCCATGGGCCATGCTGCGGATCGCCCCGGCGAAGATCTCCGTGGTGTAGGCGCAGGTGTTCAGGGCGAAGGCCAGGATGGTGCAGTTCATCGCATCGCGAAAGAACGCATCCAGCACCGGCTGGGCGCGGACGGCGGCGATGCTGTAGATCCCGGTGTAGCAGATCAGCAACTGGATATAGAGCGGCGTGCCGCGGAACAGGTAGGTGTAGAACTGCACCGGCCAGCGTACCAGGCGCCTGGGCGAGACCCGGGCGATGGACAGCGGGATCGATACCACGAAGCCGATGGCGATCGAGGCCGTGAGCAGCCACATGGTCATGGCCAGGCCGGTGATGTGGTAGCCGTCGCTGTAGAGGAACGGGCGCCAGTATTCCTGCAGGAGTTCGATCATCGCACGGCCTCCCGGGCACCCGCGGCATAGTGCCGTTCAAGCCGACGCAGGACGAAATTGGAAGCGCTGGTGATCAGCAGGTAGATCAGCGCCGCCAGAACCAGGAAATAGAACAGCTGGTAGGTGCTCTTGCCGGCATCCTGGGCGGCCTTGACCAGATCGGCCAGGCCGATGATCGACACCAGGGCCGTGGCCTTGAGCATCACCATCCAGTTGTTGCCGATGCCCGGCAGGGCGAAGCGCATCATCTGCGGGAAGACCACGAAGCGAAAGCGCTGGCTGCGCTTGAGGCCATAGGCGGTGGCCGCTTCCACCTGGCCCCGGGGCACGGCGAGGATCGCGCCACGGAAGGTCTCGGTGAAATAGGCGCCATAGATGAAGCCCAGGGTGATCACCCCGGCGCTGAAGGGATTGATCTCGATGTATTCCCACTCCATGAAATCGGTGAAGGACGTCAGCCAGGTTTGCAGGCTGTAGAAGATCAGCAGCATCAGCACCAGGTCCGGCACGCCGCGAATCAAGGTGGTGTAGAGCTGGGCAGGTATGCGTAGCAAGGCAAGGCTGGAGAGTTTGGCGCTGGCGCCGATCAGGCCCAGCAGCACGCTGACCAGCAGCGATAGCACCGACAATTTGACGGTCATCCAGGTACCTTCCAGCAGCAAGGGGCCGAAACCCTTCAAGCTGAACGCGGAAAGCCCCAGGTTTGTTAGGAGTTGTTCGAACATCGATTAGTGACCCGTGACGATAAAAAAGGCGCCCATCGAGGATGGGCGCCGGCAGGTTATTTACCGCTGTAGAGGTTCAGGTCACCGAAGTGTTTTTTCTGGATGGTGGCGTAGGTGCCATCATCGTGTAACGCTTTGATACCTTTATCCAGGAGCGCTTTCAGCTCTTTGTTACCTTTCGAGATACCCACCGCGGTCTTGGCTGGCAGCAGGGGGTCGTCCACCGGTTTGCTGATCTCATAGTCAGCTCCCTGGGGCGACTTGAGGAAGCCCAGTTCGGCTTGCAGCATGTCCTGGATCGATGCGTCCAGGCGCCCGGAAGTCAGGTCGGCATAGACCTGGTCCTGGTTCTGGTAGGCCTGGGTCTTGATCCCGGCCTTGTCCAGCACGGCCTTGGCGTAGGCTTCCTGGATGGTGCCTTGCTCGTAACCGATGGTCTTGCCCTTGAGCGAGGCGGTGTCTTCGCTCAACCCCGAGCCTTTCTTGAATACGAAGGCGGTGGGGCCGGAGAACAGCTCGTTGGAGAAGTCGATCACTTTTTCCCGGGCCGCAGTCACGGTCATGGACGAGATCACGCCATCGAACTTGTTGGCCTTGAGGCCAGGGATCATGCCGTCGAAGTCGCTTTCGACCCATTTGCACTTGACCTTCAGCTCGGCACAGATGGCGTTGCCCAGGTCGATGTCGAAGCCCACCAGGCTGCCGTCGGCGGCCTTGGATTCGAAAGGCGCATACGAAGGATCGACGCCGAAGCGCAGCTCCTTGTATTCCTTGGCCAGCGCCGAGCCGGCGGCCATGCACAGTGCCAGTGCAGAAAGGGTCAGCAATGCTTTTTTCATTATTCAATCCCTAAGAGCCGATATGAGCGCTTGTGGCGCATGAGTGCTGTTACTGCAACGCATAAGACTTAATGAAAGTAGCAATTTCCGAACCAGAGTCCCGAACAGCTGTTTTAAAAGCCTGGGGAGCCTTGGTGAGGCAGCGCTCGCGCTGAAAGAGGGCGGGTGCTCAGCTGGCGCTGAAGGAACAGCGGTGCCAGCCGGGGATGGTTGCGTACAGGGTGCACGTTGTGGGGGCAGGCCCCGCTCGTACTGGGTGCACGAGCGGGGCGCAGGGCGGGGGAGTTACTTGCCCGGGACCAGGGTCAGGCGGGTCTTGCCGTAGCTGCGCTCGAAGTTCTGCGGCTGCATCGGGAAGCTCAGGTACTGGGCCTTGAACCAGCCATCGATGCCATTGACGTAGTGGGGGCTGGCCGGGTTGCCGGACTGGCCGCTGCTGTTGAGCCCCATCAAGGGCTCGCTGAGGCCGAAGTCGACGATCATGCGCAAGGCCGGGGCGGCGCTGACGGCAAAGTCCTGGCCCCAGCGGTACGGCGTGGCGTTGATGGTGTTGTGGTCGCCGCCGGCCTGCGATGGCCCGCGGATGGCCTTGCCGTCGTTGCCGATCCAGCTGTAGCTGTGCAGCTTGCCCCATTGCCAGGCCTTGCGATCGTTGCCCAGCAGTTGCTCGCCGGACTTGACCGCGGCGGCCAGGCTGCGGGCCAGGATCGCCGGCTTGTCTTCCTTCTGTGGCGTGCGCGGGTCGTCCCAGAACGGGCTGTCTTCCTGGCCCAGCAGGTGGTCGGCCTGGGCCGAGTAGGACAGGCTGCCGTTGGCGACGAAGGCCTGCCAGGGGGCGGCGGATTCCGGGCCCAGCTTGTCGAGGAAGACCTGCCGGGCGCTCTCCTGCAGGAACAGTTCGTACAGTGCCGCATCCGCCGAGCCGGCGCTGAGCTTGCCATCGAACGCCATCAGGCGGCTGTAGGCCTCGCAGGCCCTGGCCCGGTCGGCATCGGGCAGGGTATCGATGGCCTTCTTCAGCGGTTGGGCCATGCCGGGGGCCTCGAACATTTTCTTCAGCTTGGCAGCGAACAGGGTGGTCTGGTCGTATTGCATGGCGATCAGGCTGCGGTTGTCCTGCTTGCCGCTGGAGGCGAGCTGGGCCAGGCGCTCGGCGCGTTCCGGGGCGTCCCAGGAGTTGGACAGCTGCATGCCGTAGCCACGGGAAATCACCCGCTGGTTGGCGATGGCGAGCCAGCCCTGGGCCGGATCCTGGTCGTAGGGGTGCAGCATCGGATCGGCATAGCCGTCCCAGTCATACCGACCCTCCCAGCCAGGGGAGGGCAGCAGGCCTTCGCCTTCACGACGGTTGGGGAAGCGTCCGGTGACCTGCCAGCCGATGTGGCTGGCATCGGCGAACAGCAGGTTCAGGGCGATGGCGCGGATTTCCCGGCTGGCGTCCGAGGCCTTCTCGGCGCTCTGCGCCCGGGACAGGTCGAAGAACGCATCCAGGCTCCGGTCGTCCTTGAGCTCTGGCATCTGCAGGGCCAAGCCCAGGCCGTTGGCCTGGCTGGCGCCCAGGGCGCTGTTGAGCAAGGGGCCGTGGCGAGTTTCGTACACCGCTTCGCGAAGCGGGCGCTGGCCCTTGACGAAGTAGGTCTCGTTGCGCACGGCCACCGGCTGCCATTTGCCGTTGTTCAAGTAGTACAGGGCATTGCCCTGGCGCTTGAGTTTTTCCAGGAACAGGTCCTGGTTGTCGCCTTGCACCGAGCTCAGGCTCCAGGCCACCTTGCCGTTGAAGCCCTGGAGGATCGCCGGCAGGCCGGGGATCGCAGCACCGGCGGCCTGGTACTTGGGTGCGCGCAACTGGACGTAGTGCCAGGCAGCGGCCTGGCTGTCGCTGGCCAGCAGGCTCCGGCCGTTACGGCTGCGCTGGGGCGCGATGGCCAGGTCGCTGCCACCGCTCAGGCCCAGGGTGTTGAGCCGGGCCAACTGGCTGGCGGCGCGGCTGAGTTCGTCCAGGCCGGGGATCTCGAGGTTCAGGCCCTTGAGCTTCTCGGCCTCGGCCAGGGGCAGGGGTTCGTCGGGGTAGCTGGGGGTCAGCCAGGGCAGCTTGTCGCTGCCGACTTTGCGTGCCAGCACCAGGGCGTTGAGCTCTTCGAACAGGTTGGCGGATTGCCCGAAGTTCAGCAGGCAGAAGATCAGCGCCGAATCTTCGGGTTTCCAGTATTCGGGGGTGTAGCCGTAGGCCGCCAGGTCCGGCGGCAGCTTGTCGCGATAGCGGAACAGGTAGGCGTTGACGCCCCGCGCATAGACCTCGAAGAAGCGCTTGATCCGTGGCGAAGAGGCCTTGTACAGCTCGTCGGCGCTTTTCTTCAGGTTCACCGCGCGCATCAGGCGGTCGACGTCCAGGGCGTCGGCGCCGGACATTTCCGCCAGGCGGCCCTGGGCCAGCAGGCGCAGGGTCACCATCTGGCCGATGCGGTCGCCGGCATGGACGTAGCCCAGGCTGAACAGGGCATCGTGGAAGCTGTTGCTCTCGATCAGTGGCACGCCCACGGCGTTGCGGCGTATCGAGACGTTCTGGGCCAGGCCCTTGAGCGGTTGCACACCGGAGGTGGGAGGCAGGCTGTTCTGGGCGTTCCAGGACTGGCAACCGGCCAGGCTCAGGACGCCGGCTACTGCCGCGGCAACGCCGAATCGGGGAAGAACATGTGAGAAGGCTGGCGAGGCCATGGCAAAGCTCCTGCGGGGGGTAGCGTCGATAAAGGCGCTACGTTAGTGAGCAGGCGTGTGCCGCGCAAGCGGGGCGACAGGTATTTATCGCAGGCCCGGACGAAGGCCTGCGCCGCAGGGTTGCAGGAGCGCTTGCGGGGCCCGGTTCAGGCCGGGTTGACCCGTTCCACCAGGGCGTAGGCACGCTCGGTGGCCGGTCGCGCCTTGATGCCGTTGAACCAGCCATGCAGGTGCGGGAAGTCCTCGAGCCTCTGGCTCTGCTTCTTGTAGGAGGCGACCCAGGGGTAGATCGCCATGTCGGCGATGCTGTAGTCGCGGCCGGCGACGAAGGGCCGGTCCGCCAGGCGTCGATCCAGGACACCGTAGAGGCGGGCGGTTTCGTCCACGTAGCGCTTGACGGCGTAGGGGATCCGCTCCGGGGCGGCGTGGGCGAAATGATGGTTCTGCCCGGCCATCGGCCCCAGGCCTCCCATCTGCCAGAACAGCCATTGCAGGGTTTCCTGGCGTCCGCGCAGGTCCTGGGGCAGGAAGCGGCCGGTCTTCTCCGCCAGGTACAACAGGATCGCCCCGGACTCGAACAGCGACAGTGGTGCGCCGCCGTCGGCCGGCTGGTGGTCGACGATGGCCGGGATGCGGTTGTTGGGCGCGATCTTGAGGAACTCGGCCTTGAATTGCTCGCCCAGGCCGATGTTGACCGGGTACAGGTTGTAGGGCAGCCCGGCTTCCTCGAGGAACAGCGAGATCTTGTGGCCGTTGGGGGTGGTCCAGTAGTACAGGTCGATCATGCAGCGCTCCAGGTGGATGTGACTTGTATAGGGACAACGAACCCCGGCATTGGATCGCTCCGCCGCTGTTCGAGGGCTTGCCCGGGATTGTGGGGTAGTGCTGAAGTGGCAGCCTTCGAACGAATGTCCCAAGGACGAGCCTCCATGCCCCTTACCGCTGATACGGCGCTGATCATCATCGACCAGCAACAAGGCATCCTGCACCCCCGCTTGGGGCCGCGCAACAATCCCCAGGCCGAGGAGCGCATGCTGCAGTTACTCGCCCACTGGCGTGAGCGCAACTGGCCGGTGGTCCATGTACAGCACCTGTCACGCTCGCCGGACTCGGTGTTCTGGCCCGGTCAGTCCGGGGTGGAGTTCCAGTCGCGATTTCGTCCCCAGGGGCAGGAGAAGCTGGTCCAGAAGCAGGTGCCGGATGCGTTTTGTGGCAACTCCCTGGAAGCGGACCTGCGGGCTGCGGGGATCGGGCAAGTGGTCATCGTCGGCGTGGCTACCCACAACTCGGTGGAGTCCACGGCACGCACTGCCGGTAACCTGGGATTCATGGTCTGGGTGGTGGCCGATGCCTGCTTCACCTTCGACAAGCCCGACTTTGCCGGACGGCTGCGAACTGCCGAGGAGGTGCATGCCATGTCACTGGCCAATCTGCATGGCGAATACGCCACGGTGGTGAATCTGGCGCAGCTGCTGTAGGCGCTGCAGCGCTTGCCGGCAAGGCCGCCGGCAGGCGTTGTTTCACGGCTGGATCAGGCGCCGTGGCACTTCTTGAACTTCTTGTTGCTGCCACATGGGCAGGGATCGTTGCGGCCGACGTCTTTCAACGCGTTGCGCACCGGCTCCTGGTGGCCGTGGTTGCAATGCGGGCCGTGGACATGGCCATGGTCGTGATGGTCGTGATCGTGGTTGCAGTCAGGGCCATGGACATGGGGTTGCTGGGTCATTGAAGGTCACTCCGGGATAAAATCGCCGGGAATTATCACGCCATTGCGCTTCAGGTGCACGTCTTTGCCGATGAATAATCCCACTTCCAGGTCGCCTTCCAGGCGATAGGGAATCGGCCGGTCGGGCTTGTGCAGGAGTTTCACCAGGTCACGGATCTGCGGCCACAGGTTGGTGCGCACCGGCACCTTGAAATAGCGACTGCTATGGGGTGTGACGGTGAACCAGTGCTCATGCTCGCCATCGCTGAGCAAAAAGCGCTCCAGGTAGACCCGGTAGGTCAGGCGGCGCACGGTCAGGTCTTCGTCGTTGGGATTGTCCACCCGCAAGTGCAGGGTGAAGCGCTGCTCCAGCAAGTTGGCCTTGACCACCTCGACCTTGACCAGGTGCACCTCGGGATCGATGTCTTCGTCGGCGAACCACGACACGCAGCCGGACAGGCCCAGCATCCCGAGCAGGCAGAGAATTGGTAGCAGGCGCAGCTCACCGATCATCGCAAGGCTCCTTTTGGTCTCCCCTGTATCCATCCTGGATCGGGGCTGATCGTGGCGGACGAGGGCTCAGCGGCTGAAGTAGCCCGCGCAGCACTTCTTGTATTTCTGCCCGCTGCCGCAGGGGCAGGCATCGTTGCGCGAGGCCTTGAGTTGCACCGTGGGGTCGATGAAGTACCAGCGCCCCTGGTTCTGCACGAACGACGAGCGTTCGCGATGGCTGTGCTCGCCCTGGCTGTCGTGCCAGCGGGCGGTGAAGGTGACGAAGGCATGCTCGGGTTGGCCGCCGAATACCTCCGAGTTTTCCACCTGCAAGCCCAGCCAGGTGCTCTGGGCGCTCCAGTCGCTGATGGATTGGCGATCCAGCCCTGCCTGTTGGGCCGGCAGGGTGGTGGCTACCAGGTAGTCCACCTGCCCCAGCACATAGGCGCTGTAGCGCGAGCGCATCAGGGCCTCGGCGCAGGGCGCGGGATGGCCGGCATGGTAATGGCCGCAGCAGGCGTCCAGCAGGTTGCCGCTGCCGCAGGGACAGATCGAAGCGCTCATCGTGTTACCACCAGTACTTTCCAAAATTTTCCGGGTTCGCCCAGAAGCGTGAATTGAGCCAATCGGGCACTTGCTTGTATTCAAGCAGATCGTAGGTAAACAGCGTCAGCACCTGTTGCTCCCGCTGGAAGCGCTCGCCGGCTTGCAGGGCCAGGGAGAAGAAGTCGGTTTCCTGCCAGCCACAGGCGGCCAGGTCGGCCAGCACGGCGATGCGGCTGGCGTTGAGGTTGCGGATGCCTCCAAGCAGGTTCTGGCCCTCGCGCTTGGGCAGGTGCTCCAGGCAATCCACCACCAGGGCCAGGTCGAAACGCTGCGCGGCCAGGTCGGCGGGCAAGGGCCCGGGGGCGGCCTGGGCCACTTCGGTGGCCGGATGGGCGGCCTTGAACGCGGCCAGGGCGGGAAAGTCGCTGGCGCCGATCAGCAGCAGCCTTTGCGGTGCATAACGGTCCAGCAGGGCAGCCAGTGCCTGCTGCGGGGTACGGGCAGAAATACCGACGCTCATCATCGCTCCTCGATCAGAGCGTCCAAGACTAGCTTGCCGGCATCCGCGGGCCTAGAGCGGTTCTTCATTTATTCGCGAGACCCCCGTGTTTACGGGGCGAAACAGGAGCTGGCGGTTTGCTGGCGCGGGCCTTCGGCCAGGTCTTTACTCCGTGAATCGGCCCTCGAGCCGATCCCTCAGGAGAAATCAGATGAGCATCATTCGTACGGCAGTACCCCTGGTTCTGTTGACCGGTGTGTTGACTGGTTGTGCAGGTTTGCAAAAAACCGACTGGCCGATCTGCGCCGCGGTAGGCGGCGTCACCGGCGCGGCGCTGGGCGCCACCGAAAGCTCGGCGTGGGCGGGCGGTGGCGCACTGGTTGTCGGTGGCCTGGCGGGTGCCTATTGCTGGGTGCATGGCGATGGCGACGAGGATGGCGATGGCGTTCCGGACAGCCGTGACAAGTGCCCGCATACGCCCAAGGGCGCGCAGGTCGATGCCAGCGGCTGCCCACTGCCCCCTCCCGTGGTGGAAGAAGTCGTGGTGGTCAAGGAAGAAACCATCGTCGTGCGCGATGTGCACTTCCACTTCGACTCGGCCAAGCTGACCGAGGCCGACAAGACCAAGCTCAACACCATAGTGACTCGCCTGAAGCAAGAGTCTGCCTCGGTACAACTACGGGTGACGGGGCATACCGACAGCGTCGGCAAGGCTGCCTACAACCAGAAACTCTCGGATAAACGCGCCCACTCGGTGGTGGAGTACTTGATCCAGAGCGGTATTCCCCGTGCCAGCTTCGTCTCGGTGACCGGCGCCGGAGCCAGCCAACCCGTGGCGGACAACAAGACCACAGAAGGACGGGCCATGAACCGTCGCACGGAAATCCAGATCAATCGTTGAGTAGACACGCCCGGCGCGGCCCGAGGTGCCGCGCCGGGGCGTCCGAGCGTGGCATGGGGGAGGCGGGCGCAGCGATCCTCGTCGATCCGGTCGCTAACGCACTGTTGTGGGAAGAATTTTCGTCTCCCTCTGGCTTATCCCGGTAATAAGTCGTTACTGTGCGCGCAAAGAAGAACTTACAAGGGGGGCATATGAAGGTCTTATGGGGGCTGGGGAAGTTTCTGACCCTGCTGTTTTGGCTGGTTGTGTTGATCAACCTGGCCAGGCCGTTGATCAATCCACTGCACTTGCTGGTCAACCTGGCGGGCAGCCTGTTGCTGCTGACCCATCTGTTGGAGCTGGTGCTGTTCAACGGCAGCCTCAAGGGCCGTGCCCATCCTTGGCGTGATCGCCTGCAAATCCTGCTGGTAGGTATTTTCCATCTGCAGACCCTTCCAGCCCCCGTTATCGTCGAGGCCGATCATGCGTAAGCTCTGCCCGCTGCTCCTGTTCTTCAGCCCCCTGGTCCTGGCCCAGGAGGTCAGGGTCGAAACCAATTCCTTCATGCGCTTGCCCAATACCGCCAGCAGCCTGGTCCTGGAACGCTTGGACGTGGCCGACTTCGCTACCTTGCTGGTGCCAGCCAATGTCACTGAACTCAAGGTCGAGGACCTGCATCTGGGGCGCGAGGCGCGGATCGCCATAGTGCCCACCGGGCAGAGCCTGCATCTGGTGATCCAGCGGGCACAATTGGACGAGGGCAGTCAGTTCACCTCCCGGGGGGCGCCGGGGACCTATGAAAAGACCGCCAAGCCCGGTCGCAACCTGAACCTGCGGATCGAGTCGCTAAAGGCCCAGGAGCTGTCGGTGGATGCCCGGGGTGGCACCGGGGCGCCGGGTTATGTCGGCCTGGATGGAGCCAATGGTGATGAACCAGGCTGCACCTGGGGCCAGGCCGGACGTGGTGCCGATGGGGACAATGGTGGCAATGGCCACCCGGGTGCGGCGGGTGGCCAGGTACGCCTGGAGCTGCCGCGGGATTTCCCCGACGAGCAGATCAAGGTCTGGGTCGATGGCGGTGCCGGCGGTTTGGCCGGGGCCGGTGGCAAGCCGGGCGCGGGCGGCAAATCCAAGGGCTGCCTGGTCTACCGGGCCGACGGTGGCAAGGGCGGACGTCCCGGTGCCCAGGGTGAACCGGGTCCGGAAGGCGTGGCGGGTTCGCTGACCGTGCAGCGTCTTTAACCGGCTTTGCCAGGTGTCATGCCGATCGCCCGCTCCTGCGGGCGATCGCGTTTCAGAAGCTCGGTCGGGCAGCCGCCAGGGCCACCAGCAGCAGGCCGATGATCAGGTTGATACCCACCAGGCGGCGGATCCGCCCGAGCACCGCGGCACCGGCCGGCCAGTCCTGGGCCGCTACCGCCTGGCGCAACTCCGGCAGTTGCAGCGACTGGATACGGATGAACAGCGCGGTCATCACCAGGTACACGCCCATCATGATCTGCACATAGCGCGGTGCGGTTTCAAAGCCGTTGAACCGCAGGTGCAGCAGGCCGATGCCGCTGATCGGCAAGATCACCACTGCCGCCCAGACCCAGGCGAAGAACCGCGGGAACACCTGGGCCCACAGCTGGAGCCGCTGGGGCCCCTCCAGGGCCACCACGGCGGCGGGCCGCAGGACCATCCAGGCGAAGAACATGCCGCCGACCCAGACCAGGGCGGCCAGGACGTGCAGGCTGTAGGCGAGGGCGAAAGCGGTCATTCGGGTACTCCGTTCTGCGCAGGATGAATTAGCGGGGTATGATAGCGGCCGATTCGAACCACTGAAAATTTATCCAGCGTTTTGTGCGCCTGAAGAACCATGATCAGCAACGAACTCAAAACCACGATCCAGGGCGCCTACTCGCGTTTTCTCGAAGCCAAGAGCCTCAAGCCGCGTTATGGCCAGCGCCTGATGATCGCCGAGGTGGCCAAGGTCCTGGGTGACGTCGATACCGACGACGAGGGCCGGCGCAGCGGCGATCCGGCGGTGGTCGCGGTAGAGGCCGGCACCGGTACCGGCAAGACCGTGGCCTACAGCCTGGCGGCGATCCCCACGGCCAAGGCCGCCGGCAAGCGCCTGGTGATCGCCACCGCCACCGTCGCCCTGCAGGAGCAGATCGTCTACAAGGACCTGCCCGACCTGATGCGCAACAGCGGCTTGAACTTCAGCTTCGCCCTGGCCAAGGGGCGCGGGCGCTATATGTGCCTGTCCAAGCTCGACATGCTCCTGCAGGAAGGCCACGCGCAGACCGCCACCGCCCAGCTGTTCGAAGAAGAAGGCTTCAAGATCGAGGTGGACGAGGCCAGCCAGAAGCTGTTCACCAGCATGATCGAGAAACTGGCCGGCAATAAATGGGACGGCGACCGCGACAGCTGGCCCAACGCCCTGGAAGACGCCGACTGGGCGCGCCTGACCACCGACCACAGCCAGTGCACCAACCGCCATTGCCCCAACTTCGGCCAGTGCGCCTTCTACAAGGCCCGGGAAGGCATGGGCAAGGTCGACGTGATCGTCACCAACCACGACATGGTCCTGGCTGACCTGGCCCTGGGCGGCGGTGCGGTGCTGCCCGACCCGCGCGATACCCTCTATGTGTTCGACGAAGGCCATCACCTGCCGGACAAGGCCATCGGCCACTTCGCCCACTACACCAGGTTGCGCTCCACCGCCGACTGGCTGGAGCAGACCGCCAAGAACCTCACCAAGCTCCTGGCCCAGCACCCGCTGCCGGGCGACCTGGGGCGGCTGATCGAGCAGGTGCCGGAGCTGGCGCGGGAGATCAAGACCCAGCAACAGTTCATGTTCACCGCCTGCGAGCAGATCGCCGATTTCAAGACCGGTGAAGACATGGAAGGCCGCGAGCGGCCGCGCCATCGTTTTGTCGGCGGGCTGATTCCCGATCACATGCGCGAGATGGGCATCGAGCTGAAGAAAGGCTTCTCGCGGCTGACCGACCTCTTCACTCGCCTGACCGACCTGCTCAAGGAAGGGATGGACGGCGAGGTCAACATCGGCATCGCCAGCAACCAGGCCGAGGAGTGGTACCCGCTGTTCGGCAGCCTGCTGGCCAGAGCCTCGGGCAACTGGGAACTGTGGACGGCCTTCACCGTCGAGGACCCGGAGGACAACCCGCCCATGGCCCGCTGGTTGACCCTGGCCGAGAGCGGCTCGCTGTTCGATATCGAGGTCAACGCCAGCCCGATCCTGGCTGCGGAAATGCTGCGCCGCAATTTGTGGAACGTGGCCTACGGCGCCCTCGTGACCTCGGCGACCCTGACCGCCCTGGGCACTTTCGACCGCTTCCGCATGCGTGCCGGCTTGCCGAAGAAGGCCGTCACCGCTGTGGTCCCCAGCCCGTTCCACCATGCCGACGCCGGCGTGCTGCGGGTTCCCGACCTGCGGGCCGACCCACGGGATGCCGCGGCCCATACCGCAGCGATCATCCGCGACCTGCCGGAACTGGTGGAAGGCTCCCGGGGCAGCCTGGTGCTGTTCTCTTCGCGCAAGCAGATGCAGGACGTGTTCGACGGCCTGGATCGCGACTGGCGCAAGCAGGTGTTCATCCAGGGCAACCTGTCCAAGCAGGAGACCCTCAACAAGCACAAGGCCCGGGTCGATGGTGGTGATTCCAGTGTGCTGTTCGGTCTGGCCAGCTTCGCCGAAGGGGTGGACTTGCCTGGCGCCTATTGCGAGCACGTGGTGATCGCCAAGATCCCGTTCTCGGTTCCGGACGATCCGGTGGAGGCTGCGCTGGCGGAGTGGATCGAGGCCCGGGGCGGCAACCCGTTCATGGAAATCTCGGTGCCGGATGCCTCCCTCAAGCTGGTCCAGGCTTGCGGCCGGCTGCTGCGTACCGAGCAAGACCGCGGCACCATCACCTTGTTGGATCGGCGCCTGGTCACCCAGCGCTATGGCAAGGCGATCCTCAATGCCCTGCCGCCTTTTCGCCGGGAAATATCTTAGTCGGCCGTTGAAAAACTACCTGCGTTGCCATCGCTGCGTTAAAAACAGGCTGGTGCGCCAGCCCGGTCAAAATGTTCATTTACCACTCGTGAACTGCGCTTTTTCGCCTGTTTTTGCCTTGCGCTGGCTGCCTTGCCTAGGTTTTTCAACGGCCTGTTCGGCCGGCCCGCGCCGCAATGCGCCGGGCAGGCGAGCACGCCGCCCGGCGACGGTTTGGGTATCCACGTCGCCCAAGGTCTTTTCACGGGTTTACCGAGCAGGGCTGCACCTTTGCGCACCCTGCTGTCTATTTCACTTCAATGCTTGAGCACCGGCCGCCCAGCGGCCCTACAAGGAGAAACCGGCCCATATGATTCGCCGCTCGTTGCCCGTCGTACTTGCCCTGTTGTTTGCCGCGCCTGTGTTGGCGGCCCCTGCCGGACAACAAACGTTGTTCAACTTTGTCCGCCCGGCCTCCGTGGTGCAGGTAGCGACCCAGGATGCCAACCTGCCGCAGTACAACGCCGAACAAACGGCCGAAGGTGAAGTGCTGCGGCGGGTGACGTTCAACCCGACACTGCGTCCCAGCTTGCGCCTGAGCCCCCAGGCGGGGGCCTGGGACTGGTCGCAGTCGGGGCTGATGAGCCTGCGTATCCAGAGTGCGATGGACTGGGCCCTGACCCTCTACGTGACCATCCAGAGCAACGATGGCCAGACCCTGGTCAGCCGGGTCGACTTGCCCGCCGGCCCAGCGCAGACGCTGCTGGTGCCCTTGGTGGCCAGCAGTGCCCTGGAGCAGGGCATGAAGGCCGCGCCGCCGATGCCCATGACCGTGGACGGCCAACGCATCCTGCTGGCCAGCAGCGAAGGGCAGCTGGACCGCAGCCAGGTGGTATCGGTGACCCTGTCCCTGGACAACCCCAAGGCTTCGCAAAGCATCCTTCTCGAGCGTTTCGGCGTGCAGGACGGCAAGGGCGTGGTTCGCGCCGTGTATGGCTCCCTGGTGGACGGCTATGGCCAGTCGACCCGGGACCGCTGGCCGGAGAAGGTCGCCAGCGACGAGCAGCTCAAGGCTGCAGCCAGCAAGGAGCAGCAACAGCTCAAGGGCTGGCTCGCCGAGCGTGAAAAGGCCCCCCTGGACCGCTTCGGCGGCCTGAGCCAGGGGCCGACCTTCAAGGCCAGCGGCTTCTTTCGTACCCAGAAGCGTGATGGCCGCTGGTTCCTGGTGACTCCCGAGGGGCATCCGTTCTATTCCCTGGGGGTCAACACCTTGGCGGCGGACAACAACCGCACCTATGTCGCCGGGCGCGAATGGATGTTCAACGACCTGCCCAAGGACGGCGAGCCGCTGGCGGTCTACTACGGCGATGGCGACAACCGTGGCGGCAACGGCGCCGACCGCGGGCGGGGCTACAACAGCGGGCGCTGGTACGACTTCTACCGGGCCAACCTGCAGCGTACTTATGGCGCACCTTGCGCCGCTGCTGGCGCGGCTGTGTCGGCGCCCGATCAGGCGACGCCCTGCGCGGCACCGGGGTTCGACCAGAAGCGCTGGCTCGGCCACACCCTGGACCGCCTGCAAGCTTGGGGCTTCAACACCATCGGCAACTGGAGCGCGCCGGCCCTGGGCCTGGCCGATCGGGTGCCCTACACCTTGCCACTGTCGATCGTCGGTGATTACGCCAGCATCAGTACCGGCAGCGACTGGTGGGGCGGCATGCCCGATCCCTTCGATCCACGCTTTGCCATGGCCACCGAGCGCGCCGTGGCCATCGCCGCCCGGGATCATCGTGACGATCCGTGGCTGATCGGCTACTTCGCCGACAACGAGCTGGCCTGGGCAGGTCCGGGAAATGACGCGAAATCCCGCTTCGCCCTGGCCTACGGTACTTTGCGCCTGACCACCGATGTCCCGGCCAAGCGCGCCTTCCTCAAGCAACTGCGCGACAAGTATCGCAACCAACAGGGGCTGTCCAAGGCCTGGGGTATCGATCTGCCGGCCTGGGAGTTGCTGGAAGACCCGGGCTTCGAGGCGCCGTTGCCAAGCCTCGAGCATCCCGAGATCGAGGCCGACTATCGGCACTTCCAGCGAGTCTTCGCCGATACCTATTTCAAGACCATCGCCGATTCGTTGAAGTGGCACGCCCCCAACCACCTGCTGCTGGGAGGGCGGTTTGCCGTCAGCACACCTGAGGCGGTGGCTTCCTGTGCCCAGTATTGCGACGTGCTGAGCTTCAACATGTACACCCTCAAGCCTCAGGACGGGCAGGATTTCACCTACCTGCGCAGTCTCGACAAGCCGGTGCTGGTCACCGAGTTCAACTTCGGTTCCCGGGATCGCGGCCCGTTCTGGGGCGCCGTCACTGAACTGGCCCGGGAGGAGGAGCGGGGACCGGCTTATGCCAACTTCCTCAAGCAGGCACTGAGCGAGCCGTCCATCGTCGGAGTGCACTGGTTCCAGTACCTGGACCAGCCGGTGACCGGACGCCTGCTGGACGGTGAGAACGGTCATTTCGGCCTGGTGGGTATTACCGATGTACCGTTCCAGGGCTTCGTCGAGGCCGTGCGCAGGGGCAACCTGCTGGCGCTGGAGCAACTGGGCAAGGCCGCGCAGCTCGCTCGGGCCCAGGCCGAGCAGGCGGCCGCCAGCGGGCCTGCGGCGGAAAACCGGGACGCACCGAGCGCCAGGCCTGAAGCGCACGCCGGTGGCCATTCCGGCAACGGCCATTGAGGACTTTCGGGCCCTGCTCAGGTAGGGCCTGGTTGTTCCCAAATTCCCCTGGGGCTGAAACAATGCGCGCCACGTTGCCGAGCATTGTCGCAGGGGGATTCAGGGGTGCAGATTCAAGGTCATTACGAGCTCAAGTTCGAGGCGGTACGCGAGGCCTTCGCGGCGTTGTTCGAAGATCCCCAGGAGCGTGGCGCCGCGCTGTGCATCCAGGTCGGAGGGGAAACCGTGGTCGACCTCTGGGCCGGCACGGCCGACAAGGACGGCGCCGAGGCCTGGCACAGCGATACCATCGCCAACCTGTTTTCCTGCACCAAGACTTTTGCCGCGGTGACCGCGTTGCAGTTGGTGGCCGAGGGCAAGCTCAAGCTGGACGCGCCGGTGGCCGACTACTGGCCGGAATTCGCCGCGGCGGGCAAGGCGGCCATCACCTTGCGCCAGTTGCTGTGCCACCAGGCCGGGTTGCCGGCCCTGCGTGAGTTGCTGCCGCCACAGGCCCTGTACGAATGGCAGACCATGGTCGACGCCCTGGCCGCCGAGCAACCCTGGTGGACACCGGGGGAAGGTCACGGTTATGCCGCCATCACCTATGGCTGGTTGGTGGGCGAGCTGATTCGCCGGGCCGACGGCCGTGGCCCTGGCGAATCGATCGTGGCCCGGGTGGCCAAGCCCCTGGGGCTGGATTTCCATATCGGCCTGGCCGACGAGGAATTCCACCGGGTGGCGCATATCGCGCGCGGCAAGGGCAATGTCGGCGATGCCGCGGCCCAGCGCCTTTTGCAGGTGACCATGCGCGAGCCCGAAGCGATGACTACCCGGGCATTTACCAATCCACCGTCTATCATGACCAGCACCAATAAACCCGAGTGGCGGCGCATGCAGCAGCCAGCGGCCAACGGTCATGGCAACGCCCGCAGCCTCGCCGGCTTCTACAGCGGCTTGCTCGATGGCAGCTTGCTGGAGGCCGAGATGCTCGAGGAACTGACCCGGGAGCATAGCCTGGGCATGGACAAGACCCTGTTGACCCAGACCCGTTTCGGTCTGGGCTGCATGCTCGACCAGCCCCAGGTGGCCAACGCGACCTTTGGCCTGGGGGCACGGGCATTCGGACATCCCGGGGCGGGGGGCTCCATCGGGTTCGCCGATCCGGAGCATGACGTGGCTTTCGGTTTCGTCACCAACACCCTGGGTCCCTATGTGTTGATGGATCCGCGGGCACAGAAGTTGGTGCGAGTTTTGTCGGATTGTCTGTAAAAAGGTTGCTGTTAAGAACTTTTTTGCTTAAACATGCTTGAAAAGCTGCAGGACGGAACCCTGTGGCTTTTATAATTTCCAAGCGTCTGTTTGTAGCGGTTATTTAGACCGAACTTTTTATCTCATTTTGTGGATATCCCATGTCGTCGAACAAGTCTCTAGCCTTGGCCATTTGCCTGACCGTTACCGGTTGCGCACAAACTCCACAAAATGAAGCGGACGGCAGCCATTGGTGGTCGTTCGGAGGCGACAAGGCCGCCAGCAAGGAAGCCGCTCCTGCTCCTGCCGCTGAACAACCAGCCACGGCCGAGGCTGCTCCGGCAGCCCCCGCGGGCAAGCCGGCTGTCGCGGCCAAGGGCGCTCCGGCTGCCGCTGGCAAGACCACGGCTTCCGCCAAGCAGGCAGCGCCAGCGGCCAAGGCAGCCGCGCCAGCCAAGACTCCTGCAGTCAAGCCGGCAGCTCCTGCCGCCGAGCCGGCTCCGGTAGCGGCAGCTCCGGCCCCGGCCCCAGAGGCTGAGAACGCTTCGGCCAAGGCTGAAGGTGGCAACTGGTGGTGGCCGTTTTCCTCTTCCAAGGATGCCGACAAGCCGGTAGCCGAGGCCAAGAAGGCCGAAGCGGCTCCAGCTCCTGTCGTGGCCAAGGCCGCTGATGCCGAGAACCCATGGTGGTGGCCTTTCGGCAAGAGCCAGCCCAAGCCCCTGAGCAAGGTCAACGTGGCGGACATCCCGATGCCCGACCCGAAAATTACCCAGGCCTGGCTCGACGACTATGAACCGCGCCTGCGTGAAGCCGTGAAGGACAGCAAGCTGCAGGTGGAGCGTCGTGAGAACGTGCTGGTAGTCACCGCATTGGTGGACGCTTCCTTCAACCCGGATCGCCCGGCGATGCTGCTGCCGGTGACCCTGGGCCCGTTCACCCGCGTGGCCAAGGCTGTGGAAGGCGATCCGAAGACCGCCGTGCTGATTCTCGGCCATGCCGATGCGACTGGTCCGACCCTGGCCAATCAGAAGCTGAGCCGTGACCGCGCCCAATCCGTGGCCGCGATCTTCAGCCTCAGCGGCCTGAAGCAGGACCGCCTGATGCTGCGTGGCATGGGCGCGGTGATGCCGCGTGCCGCCAACGACAGCCCGCAAGGCCGTTCGTTGAACCGTCGGGTGGAAATCATGCTGACCCAGCGCAGCACCCTGTTGGGCCTGCTGAGCAAGTACAACCAGCCGACCCCATCCGAAACCGAAATGGTCGCTATCCAGG
Source organism: Pseudomonas sp. CMR5c (assembly GCF_003850545.1). Taxonomy (NCBI): domain Bacteria; kingdom Pseudomonadati; phylum Pseudomonadota; class Gammaproteobacteria; order Pseudomonadales; family Pseudomonadaceae; genus Pseudomonas; species Pseudomonas sp. CMR5c. The sequence continues at coordinate 1,452,264 of NZ_CP027705.1, forward strand.
ACGCCAAGCCACCGGTCCCGGCTCCGGCCAGCAAGAAGGCGGCAGCCCCGGCGAAGAAATCCACCGCGGCCAAGAAACCCGCTGCCAAGCCTGCGGCCAAGAAGGCTCCGGCCAAGAAGACCGTGGCCGCGGCCAAGAACCCGACGGCTACCGCCCAGGCCAAGAACTGATCTTCCAGGATAAGGAACAGCAGGCATGACCCAGTCTCTGGCTGACATGCGTCGCGACTACGCTCGTGACGGCTTGTCCGAGGCCCAGGCTCCGGCCGAACCCTTCGTACTGTTTCATCAGTGGTTCGCCGAAGCGGTACAGACCGAGCAGCCACCGGTGGAAGCCAATGCCATGACCCTGGCGACCGTCGATGCCGACGGTCGTCCCCATTGCCGCATCCTGTTGCTCAAGGGACTGGATGAGCAGGGTTTCACCTTCTTCACCAACTATGAGAGCGCCAAGGGCCAGCAGCTGGCCGCGCGGCCTTTTGCCGCCATGACCTTCTTCTGGCCGACCCTGGAGCGCCAGGTGCGGATCGAGGGTCGGGTGGTCAAGGTCTCTGCCGAGGAATCCGATGCCTATTATCAGGTACGTCCCTTGGGCAGCCGCCTGGGCGCCTGGGCATCACCGCAGAGCCGGGTGATTGCCGATCGTGGCGAACTGCAAGAGCTGCTCAAGGCCACCGAGGCACGCTTCAGTGACAGCCAGCCCGACTGCCCCGAGCACTGGGGTGGTTACCGGTTGCTGCCGGAGCGTATCGAGTTCTGGCAGGGGCGCCCCAGCCGCCTGCATGATCGCTTGAACTATCGGCTGCAGGACCTGCAGTGGGTGCGTGAACGCCTGGCTCCCTGAAGCTTCTGGATCACTCGCCGGGATAACCTGCCGCAGCGGCTTCCAGCCATTGCGGCAGATCCCGGCGTTTTACTTTCTGGCGTTGGGCTTCGGCCAATTGTTGCAACATGTATTGCTTCTTCTGGGCGTCCGTCCCGGCCATCGATAACGCCAGGTCCCGGTCCGTCCAGCGCTTGATACGTACGTACAGCCACCAGTGGAAGTACAGGCCGGCGATCGTGACCACGAAGATGATGAAGTAATCCATGGAAAATCCTTTGTTCGATAGCGTTATGCTGGAGGCTGGGGCTACCGTAGCGAGAGTGTCCGGAGTTCACGCAGCCTGTACTTGGGCTGAATGAAAGCAATTTTATCCGGGCGGCGCCGTGACAGGTGTCAAGCTGCGGAGTCTAATGATTTATTGTCCCTTGGAGTTGATCCTATGCGTAAGTCTGTTTTGCTGGTTGCGTCCTTTACCACGATGGCCATGTTGCTCGGCGGTTGCGCCTCCAACCTGACCGGTGATTCCTATTCCCGTGATGAAGCGCGTCGTGTGCAAAACGTGCGTCTGGGCACCATCGAATCCCTGCGTCCAGTGAAGATCGAAGGCACCAAGACCCCAATCGGCGGCGCTGCTGGTGCAGTGATCGGCGGTGTGGGCGGCAGCGCCATCGGTGGTGGCCGTGGCAGTATCGTCACCGCAGTCATCGGTGCCGTGGCTGGCGGCCTGCTCGGCTCGGCTACCGAAGAAGGGCTGACCCGTACCCAGGGCGTGGAGATCACCGTGCGTGAAGACGACGGCAGCATGCGCGCCTATGTACAGCAAGTTCAGGAAAACGAAGTGTTCCGTGTTGGCGACCGCGTACGCATCATGACCGTCAACGGCACCAGCCGTGTAACTCGCTGATTATCCTTCAGCCAAACAAAACCCCGGCCAGGCAACTGACCGGGGTTTTGTGTTTTCAGGCGGGGAGAACTTCGCCGATCAGGACGCCAGGGAGGTGCTCTTGCGGCTGGCTGCGGCGGTGACGGCATAGCCGATCAGGGCGGCGAACAGCGAGCCGGTGAGGATGCCCATGCGATCCATGCCGGCATACTCGCTACTGCCCGGGACGAACGCCAGGGAGCCGACGAACAGGCTCATGGTGAAGCCGATCCCGCAGAGAATCGCCACGCCGAACACCTGGCCCCAGTTGGCCCCGGCCGGCAGGGCCGCAAGACCGGTCTTGACCGCCAGCCAGGTCAGGCCGAATACCCCGACCGTCTTGCCCAGCAGCAGGCCGACGGCGATGCCCATCGGCACGAAGTGGGTGAAGCTCTCGACGGTCACGCCGCTCAGCGACAAGCCGGCGTTGGCGAAGGCGAACAGTGGCAGGATGCCGAACGACACCCAGGGATGCAGTGCATGTTCCAGGGCCAGCAGCGGCGAAGGCTCGACATTGCGGGTGCGCAAGGGAATGCAGAAGGCCAGGGTCACGCCCGCCAGGGTCGCGTGGACGCCGCTCTTGAGTACGCAGACCCAGAGGATCAGGCCGATGATCATGTAGGGCCCGAGCTTGACCACGCCCAGGCGGTTCATCGCCACCAGCGCCGCGATGCAGGCCGCCGCCAGCATCAGCGACAAAGTCGACAGGGCACCGGAATAGAAGATCGCGATGATCACGATGGCGCCCAGGTCATCGATGATCGCCAGGGTCATCAGGAACAGCTTCAGCGAGGTCGGTACCCGCTTGCCCAGCAGCGCCAGGACCCCGAGGGCGAAGGCGATGTCGGTGGCGGTGGGGATCGCCCAGCCGTTGAGGGCCGGCGGGTTGTCGCGGTTGAGGAACCAGTAGATCAGCGCCGGTACCAGCATGCCGCCGATGGCCGCGGCCCCTGGCAGCACTACCTGCGAAGGCTTGGACAGCTGGCCGTCCAGGACTTCACGCTTGACCTCCAGGCCGATCAGCAGGAAGAACAGGGCCATCAGGCCGTCGTTGATCCACAGCAGCAGCGGCTTGGCGATCTTCAAGGCGCCGACCTGGGCCACCACCGGGGTTTCCAGCAGGCCGTTGTACAACCAGGACAGGGGCGAGTTGTTGATGATCAGCGCAAGGATGGCCGCAGCGATCAGCAACAGGCCGCTGGCTGCCTCCATGGCAAAGAAACGAGTGAAAGTACTACGCAGAGGCAAGGGGCGCTCTCCATCTAAAAGCAAACAAGGTGGCACACCCTAACCCGTACAGTTGGTTGTTAAAACAAAAGTTATATTCTTTTTTGTTATATATAGAGGGCAAGCGGCCTGCTGAAAAACGCTCTTGGAAGTTGTGTTTCCAATTGCTTCACAGCTGTACCTGTCAGGGCTGCGAGTTATTTCCTAACATGTCCGGCGGCAGTGGGCCGCAGGGCTTTTCCATCCACGAAAAAATGCCAGCGGTCCCGACCTGGATCTCCTGCGCCGGGTGCATTTCATCTTCTTGCGCCGGTATGGCGTTCGATCCGACGAGAATAGAACATGAGCGACAATCGCCAGTGGGCCCGCGAGGCCATCCGCATCATCGAAGCCGACTTCCAGCGCAGTGCCGACACCCATCTGATCCCCTTGCCCCTGGCCGGTCATCCGGGCATCGAACTGTATTTCAAGGACGAATCGAGCCATCCCACCGGCAGCCTCAAGCATCGCCTGGCTCGTTCGTTGTTCCTCTATGCCTTGTGCAATGGCTGGCTCAAGCCCGGGGCGCCGGTGATCGAAGCCTCCAGCGGCTCCACGGCGATCTCCGAAGCCTACTTCGCGCGACTGCTGGGCTTGCCCTTCATTGCGGTGATGCCGGCCACCACCTCCCAGGAGAAGATCGCCCAGATCGCCTTCTATGGCGGCAAGAGCCACCTGGTGCAGGACCCGACGCAGATCTATGCCGAGTCCGAGCGCCTGGCCCGCGAGAGTGGCGGACACTTCATGGACCAGTTCACCTATGCCGAGCGCGCCACCGACTGGCGGGCCAACAACAACATCGCTGAATCGATCTTCCAGCAACTGCGCTTCGAGCGTTACCCGGAGCCGGCCTGGCTGATCTCCAGTCCCGGCACTGGCGGTACCACCGCGACCCTGGGGCGCTACGTGCGCTATCGCCAGCACCAGACCCGGGTGCTGTGCGCCGATGCCGAACGCTCGGTGTTCTTCGACTACTACAACAGCGGCGATGCCAGCTTGCGCCTGGACTGCGGCTCACGGATCGAAGGCATCGGCCGGCCACGGGTCGAGGCTTCGTTCCTGCCCCAGGTGATCGACGCCATGGTCAAGGTCCCGGACGCCCTGTCCCTGGCCGCCATGCATTACCTGGCTCGGCGCCTGGGACGGCGGGTCGGTGGCTCCAGCGGGACCAACCTGGTGGGGGCGCTGATGGCCGCCCAGCAGATGGCCGCCGCTGGCGAGGCGGGATCGATCGTGGCGATTCTCTGTGACGGCGGCGAGCGTTATGCGACCACCTACTACGATGAGCGCTGGCTGGCGGAGCAGGGCTACGAGTTGGCGGAGTTGATCGAAGCGGTAGCGGCCAGTGTCGAGCAGGGAGCCGCCTTGCCTGCCAGCGTGTTGCGCGCCGGCATCTGAAGCCAGGGGGAAGCCGTTGCGGCGGCTCCCCCCATCCTTGCTTCAGGCCTGGATGCCGAGGATATCGCGGGCCACGGCTTCGGCGATGCGAATGCCGTCGACGCCGGCGGACAGGATGCCCCCGGCATAACCGGCGCCTTCGCCGGCCGGGAACAGGCCCTTGAGGTTCAGGCTCTGCATCGAGGCGTCACGGGTGATGCGCAGTGGCGACGAGGTGCGGGTCTCGATCCCGGTCAGCACCGCGTCATGCAGGGAATAACCCTTGATCTGCCGTTCGAAGGCCGGCAGGGCCTCGCGGATGGCCTCGATGGCGAAGTCCGGCAGCGCCAGCGCCAGGTCGCCCAGGCTCACTCCGGGTTTGTAGGACGGCTCGACGCTGCCGACGGCGGTGCTGGGCTTGCCGGCGATGAAGTCGCCCACCAGCTGCGCCGGGGCCTGGTAATTGCTGCCGCCGAGGACGAAGGCGAGGGACTCCAGGCGCTCCTGGAACTCGATGCCCGCCAGCGGGCCGCCCGGGTAATCCACTTCCGGGGTGATGCCCACGACGATGCCGGAGTTGGCGTTGCGCTCGTTACGCGAGTACTGGCTCATGCCATTGGTGACGACCCGGTTCGGCTCGCTGGTGGCCGCTACCACGGTGCCGCCCGGGCACATGCAGAAGCTGTATACCGAGCGGCCGTTCTTGGCGTGGTGCACCAGCTTGTAGTCGGCGGCGCCGAGCTTCGGGTGGCCGGCGTACTTGCCCAGGCGCGCCTTGTCGATCAGCGATTGCGGGTGTTCGATGCGGAACCCTACCGAGAAGGGCTTGGCCTCCATGAACACGCCCTTGGCGTGGAGCATGCGGAAAGTGTCGCGGGCGCTGTGGCCCAGGGCCAGGACCACATGGCGCGATTCCAGTTGCTCGCCGCTTTCCAGGACTACGCCGGTCAGTTGCTCGCCCTCGGTGAGCAGGTCGGTGACCTTCTGCTCGAAGCGCACCTCGCCGCCCAGGTTGATGATCTCCTCGCGCATCTTCTCGACCATGCTGGTCAGGCGGAAGGTGCCGATGTGCGGCTTGTTGATGTAGAGGATTTCTTCCGGTGCACCGGCCTTGACGAACTCTTCCAGGACCTTGCGGCCATGGTGCTGCGGGTCCTTGATCTGGCTGTACAGCTTGCCGTCGGAGAAGGTCCCGGCGCCGCCTTCGCCGAACTGCACGTTGGATTCGGGGTTGAGCACGCTCTTGCGCCACAAGCCCCAGGTGTCCTTGGTGCGCTGGCGCACTTCCTTGCCGCGTTCGAGCACGATCGGCTTGAAGCCCATCTGCGCCAGCAGCAGGCCGGCGAAGATACCGCACGGGCCGAAGCCCACCACGATCGGTCGCTGTTGCTGCCCGGCGGGGGCCTGGCCGACGAACTTGTAGCTGACGTCCGGCGCCGGGTTGACGTTGCGGTCGTCGGCGAACTTTTGCAGCAGGGCCGCCTCGTCGCGCACGTTGAGATCGATGGTGTAGATGAACAACAGTTCCGAGGACTTCTTGCGCGCGTCGTAGCTGCGCTTGAACAGGGTGAAGTCCAGCAGGTCGTCGCTGGCGATCCCCAGGCGCTGCACGATGGCGGTGCGCAGGTCTTCATCGGGATGGTCGAGCGGCAACTTGAGTTCGGTGATTCGTAACATGACGGGGTCCGGATAGGCGGTGCGCGACAGTGCGCCGGCTTGCTTTGCACAAACCGGCGATTATAAGCCGCAATCCGCCCTGGCCGTGAGGTTAAAACGGCTGCTCGTCGAATCAGTCGTTGCGCGAGCCGCCGAAGTAACCGCAGCCGCGCTGGACCTGGCCGTCCACTCGCAGCTCGGCGCTCAGGTGCTGGACGCTGCCGGTCTGGCTGTCGACGCAACGTTGCGGGGCGACCCAGAGTTCGACGCGCTGGTTGTTGGCTTCGCTGGTGAGGTTGAAGCGGCCATCGCCCAGTTGTTCCTCCAGGTAGGGCAGGGCCAGGGGCGGCTGGCCGTCACGCTCGATGCGCATGCCACGGGCGTTGACGTCGACCTTCCAGTTCGGGTTCTTGCCGCTGGCACGCAGGATCAGGCGCTGGAAGTTGGGATCGCCACAGGCGTTGGAGCGCTCCACCCGATACAGCTGGCGCAGGTCCAGCTGGCCATCGCCGCTGCCGCTGGCGGAGAGTTTGCCCCGCAGGTCGGCGAACAGCTTGCCCTGTTTTTCCGCCAGGGTGGCGGCCTCCTGCAGCACGCTGGTGCCGCCACCATCGCTGACCACGTAGCGCCGGTCTTCGCTGCAAGGCTTGAACAGCAGCTTGCCGTCCGCCGCGCTCAGCTCGCCCTGGACCCGGGTCAACCCGGCCATGGACGGAGCCTGGGGCTGGTCATCGAACAGGGGCAGCATCTGGCAACCGGCGAACAGCGGCAGCAGGGCGAAACAGAGCAGGGAACGGGCGGTGCGCATCAATCGGGCCTCCAGGCGGAAGCCGACACGTTACGCAGCCCGACCGTTCATCACAACCCCGGATTTTTTCGTCAGCCGACGTGGTAGGTCTGGCCGGTCTGCAAGCCTTCCACGCTCTTGGCGTAGGCCAGCGCCACGTCCGCTGCCGGCACCGGCTTGAAGCCGCGGAAGTACGGGGCGTAGCTGCCCATGGCTTCCACCAGCACGTTGGGGCTCACCGAGTTGACCCGCAGGCCTCGTGGCAGCTCGATGGCCGCGGCCCGGACGAAGCTGTCCACGGCGCCGTTGACCAGGGCCGCCGAGGCACCGCTGCGAATCGGGTCATGGCCCAGGATTCCGCTGGTGAAGGTGAAGGAGCCCCCGTCGTTGGCGTACTCACGGCCGATCAGCAGCAGGTTGACCTGGCCCATCAGCTTGTCTTGCAGGCCCAGCTGGAAGTGTTCGGCGGTCATCTCCCCCAGGGGCGCGAAGGTGACGTTGCCGGCGGCGCAGACCAGGGCATCGAAGCGGCCGGTCTTCTCGAACAGGGCGCGGATCGACTGGCTGTCGCTGATATCCACCTGGAAGTCGCCGCTGTTGCGGCCGATACGGACGATGTCATGGCGTTGCGCCAGTTCCCGGTCCACCGCCGAGCCAACAGTGCCGCTGGCACCGATCAGGAGAATCTTCATGGGCTGTTCCTCGTGAGAAGGGAGATGAGGTTGCAGTCTAGAGTGGTTTTTTCCATGGATTAACGCGCTAATAGGCAACCTTTGGTTTTCTGGTGGAAACAATCCATGAGCGAGATGGATGACCTCGCGGCTTTTGCCGTATTGGTGGAGGCCGGCAGTTTCACCCTGGCGGCCCAACGCCTGGGATGCAGCAAGGGCCAGCTGTCCAAGCGCATCAGCGCCCTGGAGGCGCGGTTCGCGGTGGTGCTGCTGCAACGCACCACCCGCCGCCTGGACCTGACCGCCGCCGGTGCCGCGCTGCTGCCCCAGGCCCAGGCGCTGGTGGCCCAGGTGGATCGCGCCCACCAGGCCCTGGCCCGGCTCAAGGACGATGTCGCCGGCCCGGTGCGCCTGACGGTGCCGGTGTCCCTGGGGGAAACCTTTTTCGACGGCCTGTTGCTGGAGTTCTCCCGGCAGTATCCCCAGGTGCAGATCGAACTGGACCTGAGCAATGCCTACCGCGACCTGGCCCGTGAGGGCTTCGACCTGGCGGTGCGCTCCGCGGTGGACAACGACCAGCGCCTGGTGGCCCGGCCACTGCTGGCCTGGCATGAAATGACCTGCGCCAGCCCGGCATACCTGGAGCAATACGGCGAGCCCCGCACGCCCATGGAACTGGCCAACCATCGCTGCTTGCTCAACAGCCACTACAGCGGGCGTGAAGAATGGCTCTACCACCAGCGTCACGAGCTGTTGCGGGTGCGGGTCAACGGGCCGTTCGCCAGCAATCACTACAACCTGCTGAAAAAGGCCGCCCTGGTGGGGGCCGGTATCGCCCGGCTGCCATCCTATGTGCTGCATGGCGAGCTGGCCGATGGTCGCCTGCGCTGGCTGCTGCGGGACTACCAGACCCGCAGCATGCCCATGTACCTGGTGCATCCCTACCAGGGTGGATTACCCAGGCGCACCCAGGTCCTGGCCGATTACCTGATGGATTGGTTCCGCCGCAGTGGCGAAGCCCTGGACCGCTTGTAACGGCGGCCACGGCCAGACGAAACGAGCTGGGTCCGCAGGACCTTCCAGGGCTTCAGCGCAGCCTGCGGCAAAGCAGGTGGTCGATGGAGAATGTGCCCGGCCCACGGGCCAGCAACAGCAAGAAGATGGCGATCCAGGTGCCGTGGGTGGGGTAGGCGTCCGGGTAGACGAACAACTGGATCACCAGGGTCATGCCCAGCAGCGCCAGGGCAGAAAAGCGCGTGGCCAGGCCGAACAGAATCAACACCGGGAAAAAATGCTCGGCGAAGGCCGCCAGGTGCGCCGCCAGTTCCGGAGCCAGTATCGGCAAGTGGTACTCGCTCTGGAACAAGGGAATGGTCGAGTCCGCCAGGTGCGGCCAACCGAACTCGAACGTCCCGGAAACCAGGTCGATGGCCAGTCCTTCGACCTTGGTCTGCCCGGATTTCCAGAACACCGCGGCAATACTGAAGCGCGCGATGAAGGCCACCAGGCTGTAGGGGATGAGTTCCAGTTTCTGGCAGGCCCGCATCAGCAGGTTGGCGATAGGGGAGTGGGTCCGGGTATTCATGATCGGTCTTCTTCTGCGGTTACAAGTCAATGAGTGCGCCGTGGCCAAGCAGCAGGCCCAGGCAGCGGCCCAGGTCGAAGTCGGCTTGGGCGTCCAGGGCCTGGGCGGCGGCGACCGCCAGCGGTTGCCGGGCGCGCAGGCTGTCGGTGAAGGCCAGGCAGCCGGCATCCACCACCAGTACCTCGACCTCCAGGGCGTTGCGTAGCACCAGGATGTGTTGTTCCCGATGCAGATAGAACGATGGCCATTGCCGGCCATCCTGGTGCGCGGCCCACAGGCTGGCCACGGCGTAGCTCGATTGCAGGCTGCGCAGCGATGGATGCGGGTGCAGGTGCAACCGGCCAAGCTGCTCTGGTCGGCTCATGGCTTCTTGCAGTTGCGCCGCTGCCAATGGCCGGGCATCGGCGGCGTGATAACTCTCGACCCGCAAGCGTTCCAGGCGGGCGATATCGCCCAGGTAGGGCAAGGAGGCGGCCGGAGCGAAGTCATCGATGAATTCGGCAAACCCCTCGCCGTAATCGTTGAGCCGTGGGGTGCTGGGAGGCTGGCGCTCGATATAGGTTCGGGCCATGGCCTTGAAAAACGCTTGGCCCACCAGTTGCTCCACCACCGGGTAGCTGTCTGCCAGGGCGTTGATCAGCGAGCCCTGCACATTGTTGCGATAGACCGCGAAGCGGCTGGCCGGATCGGCGCCGTTGCTGCTGCACAGGCCCGGCGGGCAGGCCCGCCCGGTGTCCAGCAGGGCCCTGGTGAACTCAGCCTGGCTGCTCATGTGCGCTCCTTGATCTGGCGCAGCAACGCCTCGGCCTTGCCGGCTTCGGCCTGCAGGGTGGCGAAGGGCGGAATGCGATTGTCTCTTTCGATCAGCGTGGCCATGGGGCCGATACGTTCCAGGACTTGCTGGTACAGGGCCCAGACGGCATCGTCCACCGGGGCGCCGTGGTCGTCGATCAACAGGCGATCTCCCAGCCCATCGCGGTCCTCGGCAAAGCCTGCCAGGTGGATTTCCCCTACGGCATGCAATGGCAGCGCCTGCAGGTAGGCCAGGGGCTCACGCTGGTGATTGACGCAGCAGACATGCAGGTTGTTGATGTCCAGCAAGAGGCCGCAACCGCTGCGGCGGACCACCTCGCTGATGAAGTCCGGCTCATCCAGGGTCGAGCGCTGGAACTGCAGGTAGGTGGCCGGGTTCTCCAGCAACAGCTGGCGACCCAGGCGTTGCTGTACCTGGTCGACGTGTTCGCAGACCCGTTGCAGGGTCGGTTGGTCATAGGCCAGGGGCAACAAGTCGTTGAGAAACACCGGGCCATGGCTGGACCAGGCCAGGTGCTCCGAAAAGGACTGGGGCTGGTAGCGCTCGATCAAGGCCGCCAGGCGCGCCAGGTGCTGGCTGTCCAGTGGGCCTTCGCCACCGATGGACAGGCCGACACCATGCAGCGACAGCGGGTAGTGCTCGCGAATCAGGCCCAGGTAGTGATGGAAGGGGCCGCCGTCCACCATGTAGTTCTCGGCATGGACCTCGAAGAAACCGATGTCGGGCCGTTGGCCGAGCACTTGCTTGAAGTGCTCGGTCTTGAGCCCCAGGCCAGCGCGAGGCGGCAGGCTTGGCGCCAAGGCCCGAGTGTCGTCGTGGCGGTGCGGGTTCAGGGGCATGTTCATGATCGACACTCAGGCCGCGGCATCAGGACTTGGCCTTGAAGGCCGCGAGTTGGCCGAAGCCGGTGGGCGAGGTGTTGCTGGCGGTTTTCTCGCAGGTGCCCTTGGGCACCAGTTTCCAGGCGTTGGCCTGATGGTCGGTCTTCGAGGTGCCCGCGCAGGTGGTTCCAGCACCTGCCGCGCAATCGTTCTTGCCCTTCATGGCGACGCCGAAGCACTTCTCCATGTCGCCCTCGGCATGGGCCGTGACCGGCAGGGCGGCGATGCTCAGGGCAGAGCCCAGCGCCAGGACCAGGGCAGTGGCGGACAGGGTACGAGGATGGCTCATGTTGTTTCTCCAGGGTTGGGTTTGGACAAGGAAGCATTTGTGCTCGCTTGTCCTACTAGAGACGGCACCTGGCGATTCGTTACAGCCCCTGGCGATTTTTTATTGGCCCCGAAAAAAAACGGCCCCGAAGGGCCGTTTCTGGTTCCGCTGGCGCTTAGCCGCCGAGATAGGCGTCACGGACCTTGGGATCGGTCAGCAGCGCTTCGCCGGTGCCTTGCATCACCACCCGGCCGTTCTCCAGCACATAGGCGCGGTCGGCGATCTTCAACGCCTGGTTGGCGTTCTGCTCCACCAGGAACACCGTCACGCCGTCGCGGCGCAGCTGTTCGATGATGTCGAAGATCTGCTGGATGATGATCGGCGCCAGGCCCAGGGACGGTTCGTCCAGGAGCAACAGCTTGGGCTTGCTCATCAGCGCCCGGCCGATGGCGAGCATTTGCTGTTCGCCGCCGGACATGGTGCCGCCACGCTGGGTGAAGCGTTCCTTGAGCCGTGGGAACAGGTGCAGGACCTTGTCCATCTGTTCCTGGTAGTCACCCTTGTCGGTGAAGAAGCCGCCCATGGCCAGGTTCTCCTCCACCGTCAGGCGGGCGAAGACCCGGCGTCCTTCGGGCACCACGGCGATGCTCTTGCGCATGATCTGCGCCGAGCTTTGTCCCACCAGCTCCTCGCCCAGGTAGCGAATGCTGCCGCTGTGGGCCTGTGGCGAACCGCAGAGGGTCATCAGCAGGGTGGACTTGCCGGCGCCGTTGGCGCCGATCAGGGTGACGATTTCGCCTTGGCGGATCTCGACGTTGACGCTGTGCAGGGCCTGGATCTTGCCGTAGTAGGTGGAAACGTTCTCGAACTGCAGCATTTACGCTTCCCCCAGGTAGGCTTTGATCACTTCGGGATTGTCGCGGATCTGTTCCGGCGTACCGTCGGCCAGCGGCGTGCCCTGGTTGATCACGACGATGTGGTCGGAAATGCTCATGACCAGCTTCATGTCGTGCTCGATCAGCAGCACGGTGACGTTGTGCTCTTCACGCAGCACGCCGATCAGGGCCTTGAGATCCTCGGTTTCCCTGGGGTTGAGGCCGGCGGCCGGCTCGTCGAGCATGAGGATCCGTGGCCGGGTCATCATGCAGCGGGCGATTTCCAGGCGTCGCTGCTGACCGTAGGCCAGGGTCCCGGCGGGACGGTTGGCGAACTCGCGCAGGTTGACCTTGTCCAGCCAGTAGCCGGCGTACTCCATGGCCTCGCGCTCGCTCTTGCGGAACGCCGGGGTCTTGAACAGGCCGGCCAGGAAGTTGGTGTTCAAGTGGCGATGCTGGGCGATCAAGAGGTTCTCGACCGCGGTCATGTCCTTGAACAACCGCACGTTCTGGAAGGTCCGCACCACGCCCTTGCGGGCGATCTTGTGGCCGGTCAGGCCCTGGATCGGCTCGCCATCGAGCAGGATGGTGCCGGAGCTGGGCTGGTAGAAGCCGGTGAGGCAGTTGAACACCGTGGTCTTGCCGGCGCCGTTCGGGCCGATCAGCGCCACCACCTGTTTTTCCTTGACGGTCAGGCCCACGCCGTTGACCGCCAGCAGGCCGCCGAAGCGCATGGACAGCCCGGTAACTTTCAGGATCTCGCGGCTCATTTGCGCAGCTCCATGTGAGGACGTTGCATGGGCAGCAGACCTTGAGGACGCCAGATCATCATCAGCACCATCATGGCGCCGAACATCAACATCCGGTATTCGCTGAATTCACGCATCATTTCAGGCAACAGGATCATCACGATCGCCGCGAGGATCACCCCCAGTTGCGAGCCCATGCCACCGAGCACCACGATGGCGAGGATGATCGCCGACTCGATGAAGGTGAAGGACTCCGGGGTCACCAGGCCTTGGCGGGCGGCGAAGAAGCTGCCGGCGAAACCGGCGAAGCAGGCGCCCAGGGTGAAGGCCGAGAGCTTGATCACGGTGGGGTTCAGGCCCAGGGCGCGGCAGGCGATCTCGTCTTCGCGCAGGGCTTCCCAGGCGCGGCCGATCGGCATGCGCAGCAGGCGGTTGATCACGAACAGCGCGAACAAGGCCAGCAGCAGCGCCACCAGGTAGAGGAAGATCACCTTGTTGATCGAGTTGTATTGCAGGCCGAAGAACTCGTGGAAGGTCTGCATGCCTTCCGCTGCCTTGCGCTCGAAGCTCAGGCCGAAGAAGGTCGGTTTCTCGATGTTGCTGATGCCGTTGGGGCCGCCGGTCAGGTCGGTCATGTTGCGCAGCAGCAGGCGGATGATCTCACCGAAGCCCAGGGTCACGATCGCCAGGTAGTCACCGCGCAGGCGCAGTACCGGGAAGCCCAGCAGGAAGCCGAAGGTGGCCGCCATCAGGCCGGCGATGGGCAGGCAGATCCAGAAGCTCAGGCCGAAGTAGTGCGACAGCAGCGCGTAGCTGTAGGCGCCGACGGCGTAGAACCCCACGTAGCCCAGGTCCAGCAGGCCGGCCAGACCGACCACGATGTTCAGGCCCAGGCCGAGCATCACGTAGATCAGGATCAGCGTGGCGATGTCCACCGCGCCGCGGGAGCCGAAGAACGGCCAGACCAGGGCGCCGACGATCAGGGCCAGGATCAGCCAGCGCTGGGTGCTGGGCAGGGTCAGGAAGTTGCTGGCCTTGGCCGGGATCAGCGGCATTTTCGGCGAGGACTTCCACATGGCGCTGACCTGGCTATGGAACAGCACCCGCAGGAACATCAGGACCGAGCACACCGCGATGGTGGCGAGGATGGTCGGGCTGGTGTTGTGCACTTCCAGGTTGATGCCGACGATACTCAGTTTCAGGCCCAGTACCGGATACGCTACTGCCCAGACCAACAGGGCGCTGAACAGCGCCGATTTAAGATTCCTAGTCATACTTTCTCAACCTCCGGACGGCCCAGGATGCCGGTCGGCCGGAACAACAGCACCAGAACCAACAGGCCGAACGCCACCACATCCTTGTACTGGTCGCCGAACACGTCGGCACCAAAGGCTTCGGCCACCCCCAGCACCAGCCCGCCGAGCATCGCGCCCGGGATACTGCCGATGCCGCCCAGGACCGCCGCAGTGAAGGCCTTCAGGCCCACCAGGAAGCCGGCGTTGGGGTTGATCACCCCGTATTGCATGCTCAGCAGCACGGCGGCGATGGCCGCCAGCGCAGCGCCGATCACGAAGGTCAGGGCGATGATGTTGTTGGTGTTGATACCCAGCAGGTTGGCCATCCGGATGTCCTCGGCGCAGGCACGGCAAGCGCGACCCAGGCGAGAGCGGGAGATGAACAGGGTCAGGCCGAGCATGGCGATGAGGGTCACCACGAACACCACGATCTGCATGTAGGAGACCAGCACTTCCTGTGCGCCACCTGGGCCGATGGAGAAGCTGCCCGGGATCAGGTTGGGAATGGACTTGTCCTTGGAGTCCTGCGCCAGCAGAACGGTGTTCTGCAGGAAGATCGACATGCCGATGGCGGAGATCAGCGGGATCAGGCGGTTACTGCCACGCAAGGGGCGGTAGGCGATCCGTTCGATGCTGTAGCCGTAGGCGCTGGTGACGACGATGCTCGCGATGAAGGCCGCGGTCATCAGGAGTGGGACGCTGTCGAGTCCCATCATGGCCAGTCCGGCGATGGCGATGAACGCCACGTAGGAACCGATCATGTAGACCTCGCCGTGGGCGAAGTTGATCATTCCAATGATGCCGTAGACCATCGTATAGCCGATGGCGATCAAGGCATACGTGCTGCCAACGGTGAGACCGTTAACCAGCTGTTGGAAGAAGTGATAGATGTCAGGCATTACAACGCTCCTAAAAACCTGATACGCATTTCACTGGTGGAGTCATTTTCCCGTCCAGGCCCCGTAGGTCTGCACCCACTTCGGGCTGGACTTTGCCAGCGAACCGCTGATGACGGTTTTGAGATTTTCAGGTGGGCAGGCTCCCGGATCACGGGAGCGCGGCCCATACATTCGTAAAACAAAGCCCACGGCAAAGCCGTGGGCTTTATCGGCAGTCAGCCAGGGCCAGCCTTACTGAGGCGAGACTTCGGTCTTGGGCTTGCCGAAGTGCCACTCGTAGACCACGAACTTGAAGTCCTTCAGGTCGCCCTTGGCGTCGAAGCTCAGGTCGCCGGTCGGGGTCTTGAAGGTGCCTGCGTGGATGGCTTCGGCGACTTTGGCCGCGTCTTCGCTCTTGGCGTTGGCAATGGCTCCGGCGATCACTTCAACCGCGGAGTAGGAAGGGAATACGAAAGGACCGCTCGGGTCTTCTTTCTTGGCCTTGAACGCATCGGCCAGGGCGACGTTGGCCGGGTCCTGGTCGAAGGACTTGGGCAGGGTCACCAGCAGGCCTTCGGAAGCGTCCTTGGCGATCTGCGAGATGGAGTCGTTGCCGACACCTTCCGGACCCATGAACTTGGCCTTCAGGCCTTTTTCCTGGGCTTGGCGCAGGATCAGGCCCAGTTCCGGGTGGTAGCCGCCGTAGTAGACGAAGTCGACGTTGGCTTGCTTGAGCTTGGCCACCAGGGAGGAGAAGTCCTTGTCGCCGGCGTTGATGCCTTCGAACACGGCGACCTTGGTGCCTTTCTTCTCCAGGGTCTGCTTCACGGCGGTGGCGATGCCTTCACCGTATTGCTGCTTGTCGTGGAGCACCGCGACGATCTTGGGTTTCACGTGGTCGGCGATGTAGTTGCCGGCGGCCGGGCCCTGGGCGCTGTCCAGGCCGATGGTGCGGAACACCATCTTGTAGCCACGGGCGGTGATGTCAGGGCTGGTGGCGGCGGGGGTGATCATCACCACGCCTTCATCTTCATAGATATCGGAGGCGGGTTGAGTGGAGCTGGAGCAGAGGTGGCCGACGACATACTTGACGCCATCGTTGACCACTTTGTTGGCGACGGCCACGGCCTGCTTGGGATCGCAGGCATCGTCGTATTCGACGGCTTCGAGTTTCTTGCCGTTCACGCCGCCCTTGGCGTTGATCTGTTCAATGGCCATCTTGGCGCCACTGAACTGCATGTCTCCGTACTGTGCTACAGGGCCTGTCTTGGGCCCGGCGATACCGATCTTGATGGTGTCAGCTGCGAACGAATGGCCGGCAACACCTGCCAGGACCATAGCGGCAAACAGTTTGGAAATCTGCTTAGTAGCCTTATTCATAGTGCTCCACTCTTACTGTTGTAATTTTTATAGTTCCGGCGGCCTTGAGTCGCAGAACCGAACCAGATATCGCGAATATCCGTCGGAAATGCCCCTGGCAACTGTACCGGTACAGTGTAGTGCGCCGGTCGTTCGCTTGAAAAGCTGGCTGCTGGGGGCAAAAACGCGGAGTGTCGCTTGATTGAAAGAAAAAGACAGATTTGCGGCGTGGCATTTCGCACGTTTCGGCGTCTATCCCTGGCGCTTCTGAGCTTCTCGATCGATGACGCTTTTGCTACCGGGTTTTTCTGCCAGGACACCGACGTTATGATTGCGCCGATTTCTTTTCTGGACAGTCCCATGACTCAAGAACCTAGCACCCTCTATGCCAAGCTGCTTGGTGAGACCGCATCCATCAGCTGGAAGGAACTGGAGCGGTTCTTCGCCAAGGGTGCCCTATTGTGGGTCGATGCCGACCTGGATCTGATCGAAGTGGCCCAGGCCGTGGCCGAGAACCAGGCGGACAAAGTGGCGGCCTGGTTGGCCCAGGGTAACGTTGAAAAGCTGTCTGCGACGCGGGCGTCCGATCTGCTGGAACGCGATCCGACGTTGTGGGCGGTGGTGGTATCCCCCTGGATCCTGGTCCAGGAAAGGGCGTCGAGCTGAGGCCGTGCGCTGAACTGGTGCAGGCTTTTGTCGGACAAAAGTGTGTAGCCGAGTAACCGTGAATCCAGTGATGGCACCTTGCCGTAGAGAAAGGCCCCACGGGGTCTTTTGGCCAAGGTGACGTTCACGGAAGGGGAACAGTTTCAAGCCCATCCGACGAGCTGCCCAATTGTTCCCCGGCAGCCTTCGCAAGCGTCCTGATCTTTTCCCTTTGCATGACCCGAGCACCGGCCAGCCGATGAGGCTGGCCGGTGCTCGGGTATCAGTAGGCGGTCTTGCCGGTGTGCTGGTTGAGGGAGATGACCCGGGTCTTGCCGATGCGGTGGCGGTAGATTTCCCGCAGGTACTTGATGGCTTTCTTCACGCAATCGCGCGACAGGCGGATGTCGTTGATCGAGACGAACTTGTCCTTGTCGTTGATCAGCTCGCGGTACTTCTTCTCGTACATCGGCTTGATCGCATACCAGTTGGTGTCGAGGATCTTCGCCGGGTTCTCGAACTCGTTGAGCAGGTCGTCGATGCGGTCTTCGTCGAAGTGGTCGCTGGTGATGAAGTCCAGCACCGAGTTGTCCAGGGTATCGTCGAAGCGGTATGGATTGCGTGCGAAGCAGCGCTTGATGAAAGCCACGATCAACGTCAGGAAGTCGTCCGACAGGCACGGGCTCTTGGCGATCAGGGTGGTCAGCGACAGGTTGGCCGAGGCGCCGATCACCAGTGCATAGCGCTTGAGGGTGGTGTTGGGGAACAGGCTGTTGAGGTGGGT
Source organism: Pseudomonas sp. CMR5c (assembly GCF_003850545.1). Classification (NCBI taxonomy): domain Bacteria; kingdom Pseudomonadati; phylum Pseudomonadota; class Gammaproteobacteria; order Pseudomonadales; family Pseudomonadaceae; genus Pseudomonas; species Pseudomonas sp. CMR5c. Next base: position 1,469,901 of record NZ_CP027705.1, read on the forward strand.
CTTGAGCCGGTTCAGATCCATGTAGGACAGCTTGTAGTCCTTGGGCAGCGAGACGATGGACACCACCGACGAGCAGTTCTTGAAGAAATGCAGGTCATGCAGCGCCGCGGCGTCGAAGCCCGAGGCCTTGTATTGCTCCAGCGCCGCGCGATAACGCTTGGATTCGATCGGCAGCAGGCTGATGCCCTCGATGGCCTGGGTCTGCTTGTTGAAGTGCGGCAGGTCGATGGAGCGGAAGAACAGGTCGTCGATGTTCAGGCGCTGCGGCTCTTTCTCGAACACCTTGAACTTGTCGCCGGTGGGCACCGGTTGCTCGGGCACCACGGATTCGGCATAGGCGATCGCCACCGGGCCGGCCAGGCTCATGAACAGGTCGTTGGCGTCCAGGCGGATGGTCTCGCCGATATCGATGCCGGCGCGCCGGAAGTAGTTCTGGTCGTAGTCGGTGGTCACCGCCTGGGCAGTAAGGATGTTGAAGATCTGCTGGGAGATGTACTGGTTGGCGTGCTTCTCCATGGCGTTGACGTCGATGTTCTGGATGTTGCCGTCATCGCTTTCTTCGGCGTAGCGCATGATGTCGTTGGAGATCAGCATCATCGCGTTCCATGGGCGGATCCGTCCCATGACGCTGGCTTCGCTGCTGTCTTCGTTATCGAAGTTGTAGGAGAAGTCCCACTCCTCGGACAGGTACTTGCATAGCAACCGCCCGGCGTTGATGTGCAGGGCCTCGGACATTTCGCTGCGATGGTCGGAGATATTCGGCAGCACGCAGATGCCGCTGGTGAAGATCGGTTCGAAGACGAAGGAGTGCCCGCTCTTGCTGTCGTGCTCGTCCATCGGCTTGGTGTCGAAGGTCTTGTTCATGTACGAGTACTGCTGGGCCAAGCCGAATTCCGAGGCCATGCCCGAGCCGGTACCGCCGCCGGCGCTGAAGATCGAGAAGTACAGGCGCGACTGGTTGGCCTTGATCCCGCAGGAATCGATCAGGTACGAGTGGATCATCTTCCAGTCGGGGCTGGAGAAACGCTGGGTGTCCTTGTTGAGGATGATCTTGGCCAGGTACTGGCCGAGGATCGGTGCGTTACCGGCACCGCCGGCATGGACTTCCGAGAGGTCCATGATCTTCATCTTGCTGTAGTCGCGGATGAACCCGCTCTTCTCACCCTTGCGCGAGAAGCGGATGCGCCCGGCGATGTCCTTGTCCAGGTCGCCGAGCATCACCAGCGGCTCCACCAGGAACACCGGCTTGCTGGCCTTGTTCTGGCCCAGGCGCAAGTTCTGGCGGATCCATTGGCCGGGGCTGTAGCCGCCTTCGTAGGACTTGTCTTCGTTGTTGAATTCGTTGAGGTAGAACTTGCGGGCGTTGTACACCAGCTCCGCCACGTCCAGGGCGATGTTGGAGCCGCAGCGGCCGAGGCCGATCAGGCAGACCGAGGGAAATTCCTGGTCGCGGCGGTTTTCCTGCTCGTCTTCCAGGTGCACCGGACGCGGGAATACCGTGTCACGCAGGCCGTCGAGGTTGTCGAGGATGCGGTCGGTGTTGGTCTCGGTGAAATACAGGTACTGCTGGGTCGACTGGGGGCGTGAACTGGACAATGGCTTCGTATCTGAGTGGCTTGGTTTGTAGGAGGTCAGCGTCATCTCGGAGACTGCGTTGGCAGGATCGTTTTTAGAAGTCATTGTGCGCCATGTGCCTGGTCAGGTTGGCTCGCGGACGAGGTATCGGCGGGCCATCACGGAATGGGACCTCGCAGCTTCGTGGAGTGCGAATTTTGCCCAAGGTGCCAGGGTGTTTTCTGAGCGACGCTCGGGGGAATCCTTTCCTGAATCATGATGGATCGGCCAGTATCCGATGATCTTTAATCAAATGAGGGCAATATGATGTCAGCGTTACCTACGCTCGGTTTTGCCGGAATCGGCCTGATGGGGCTGCCGATGTGCCAGCGCCTGCTGGCTGCGGGCTATCCGCTGGTGGTGTGGAACCGCAACCCGCGCAAGTGCGCGCCACTGGTAGCCGCCGGGGCGCGACAAGTTGCCGCGCCATCGCAGCTCTGCGACCAGGCCGACCTGGTGCTGTCGTGCCTGGCCAATACCGAGGTGGTGCGCGAGGTGGTCTTCGGCGCCGGCGGGATCGCCGAACGCGCCCGGCCTGGCCAGTTGCTGCTGGACTTGTCGAGCCTGGAACCGGCGGCGACCCGGGAGATGGCCGCCACCCTGGCCCGCGATACGGGCATGGGTTGGGTCGACGCTCCGGTATCCGGCGGTACCCAGGGCGCCGAGGCCGGCAGCCTGGCGATCATGGCTGGCGGTACCGCCGCGGATGTCGAGCGGGTGCGCCCGGTGTTGCTGGCCATGGGGCAGCGGGTCACGCATATGGGCGCGGTGGGCGCGGGCCAGGTGACCAAGGCCTGCAACCAGATGATCGTCGCCTGCAATGCCCTGGTGATTGCCGAGGTGGTGGCCCTGGCCGAACGTTCCGGGGTCGATGCGCGTTTGTTGGCCGAGGCCCTGGCCGGTGGCTTCGCCGATTCGCGACCATTGCAGATCCTCGCTCCGCAGATGGCCGAGAGTCGTTTCGAACCGGTGAAATGGCATGTCCGCACCTTGCTCAAGGACCTGGATGGCGCGGTGAAACTGTCCCGGGAGCAGGGCGCGGCGACGCCGATCAGCGGGTTAGCTGCGCAGTTGATGCGTCTGCATGGTGGGCAAGGCTATCTGGAAAAAGATCCAGCGACTCTGGTTCAGCTCTATCGGGATCCGACAGCCGAGGCTTGAGGGCACCGGCATGGCGCTGGTCGAGTTCGTCCAGCACCTCGGGCAGCTCCAGCAGCGGTACCGGCCGACTGAGCAGGTAGCCCTGCAGGTAGTCGCAGCCGTAGTGCTCCAGCAGCTGCTGTTGCTCCAGGGTCTCCACCCCTTCGGTCACCACCTGCAAGTGCAGGGTATGGGCCATGACGATGATCGCCTGGACGATCTCCATGTCCTGGGTCGACTTGGGGATGTCCTGGATGAACGAGCGATCGACCTTCAGGGTGTTGAGCGGTAGCCGCTTGAGGTAGGCCAGGGACGAGTAGCCGGTGCCGAAATCGTCGATCGACAGCGATACTCCCAGGCCGCGGATCTGCTTGAGCAGCGCCAGGGTGCTGGCGATGTTGCCCATCAGGGCGTTTTCCGTGACCTCCAGTTCCAGGCGCTGGGGGGCCACCTGGGCGTCGCGCAGGGCGCTCTCGATCTCCCCGGCCAGTTCCTCGCGGGTCAGGTTCAGCGCCGAGCAGTTGACTGCGATCTTCAGTTCGCCGCGGCCGTGGCGCGACAGGTAGGCCAGGTCTTCGCACGCCTTGCGCAGCACCCAACTGTCCAGCTCGGCGATCATGCCGTTGGCTTCGGCAATGCTGATGAAGCGATCCGGGCTCAACAAGCCATGCTGTGGATGCTGCCAGCGCACCAGGGCTTCGAGCTTGGTGACCCGGGCGCTGCGAAGGTCGTAGATCGGTTGGTAGTACAGCTGCAAGCCCTGGTTGTCGCGCAGCGCATTGCGCAATTCTTCTTCCAGTTGCAGTTCCAGGGTGGCCCGGGTCTTGAGGTTGGAACTGAAGAAATGCAGGCTGTTGCGCCCCGAGTCCTTGGACTGGTAGAGGGCCAGGTCGGCGTTCTTCAGCAGCTCCTCGCAGGTCTTGCCGTCGTCGGGAAAGATACTGATGCCGATGCTGGTGGTCATCACCATGCGCCGCCCGCCCAGTTCGATCGGCTCCTTCATCTTCTGCATGATGCGCTGGGCCATGTTCCTGGCCTCGTCGCGGCCGTACAGGTTGATGAGGATGCAGAATTCGTCGCCGCCCAGGCGCGCCACCACGTCCTCATGGTTGCGGGTCGAGTTCTTGATGTGCCCGGCGATGACCTTGAGCAGTTCATCGCCGGCATCGTGGCCGAGGCTGTCGTTGATGCGCTTGAAGTGGTCGATGTCGAGGAACATCACCGCCAGCATGCCGCCGAAGGTGTTCTTCTCCATCAGCTTTTCAGCGAACAGCTGGTTGAAGCCGCGGCGGTTGATCAGGTTGGTCAGGGCATCGTAGTGGGCCACGTGCTGCAGGGATGCGCGGGCCTGGTCGAGCTGCGAGAGCAGGGCGTTGACCCGGCGCAGGTCGCGCTCCTTGTGCTGCAGCTTCTTGTCCGCCAGGGCTGCGCTGATGCCACTGCCGATGACCAGCAGGATGATCGCGCAGACGGCCAGCCCCAGTTGCAGGTTGCCATCGGGCGTCACCGCGATCGGCAGCGCCCCGGCGGGCAAGGCCAGGGTCATGGACCACATGCCGGTGAAGTGCATGAGGACGATGGCGCCGCCCAGTACCAGGCTGCTGGTGTACTTGAGCAACTGGTGGAATATCCCGCTGCCATCGCGCAGGTGCCGGGACAACAAGAGCGCCGCCAGGCTGCAACCGATGGCCACCAGCAGCGACAGCCCCATGATCCGGGGGTCGTAGTACAGGCTGGCGCTGGAGCGCATGGCCGCCATGCCCACGTAGTGCATGGCGCTGATACCCAGGCCGATCCACAGCGCGGCCAGGCAGTAGCGCCAGAGCGGCAGTTGCATGTGGCTCAGGGTATTCATCGCCAGCCAGGCGGCGATCAGAGCGATGAACAGCGATAGCAGGGTCAGCGGCAGGTCGTAGTGGATTTCCAGCGGCGCCTCGAACGCCAGCATGGCGATGAAGTGCATGGACCAGATACCGCCGGCCAGGCAGCAGGCGCCGACCCAACGCCACAAGCGCTGGCTGCTTGGCTGCTCGACATGGCTGACGCGCTCGGCCATGTCCAGGGTGGCGAAGCTGGCGGCGCAGGCCACCAGGTAGGCCAGCAGCACTAGAACCGGATTGTGGGTGCAATGGAGGACCACCTGCCCGCTATCCGGAAGCTCGGTAATGAAATGCAGACCCAGCCAATCCATAGCGTGCCCATGTCTTTTTTAGTCGTCTGGCGTCGGCGGATCAGCGCCAACGAGTGCTTGCAGTATAGAAGGCACTCGGTGGCTGCAATGGGCGGTGGCACTTTGGCCCTAATGATTTGCTTATGGGGGTTATCGCCAATGGTGCTAAGCGCTTTCCTCGTACCAGGGCTCATCGTTCGCCGGTTCCAATGGCGCGAGGCCGAACGCGGCCCGGGCGGCATCGCAATCGGCGTTGTGCTGGCCGTCGATCCAGGAAGCCTCGAACTCCCGGCATGGGCTGCCACGCTGGGCGTAGATCGAGCAGCTCACACCCTTGCCGACTTCTCCTTCAAGGGCGATGCAGCGTGGCGACTTGCAGTCGGTACCGAGCATCGCTACCCGGCTGGGACTGATGCTCTGCACCAGTTCGTCGGGGACCGTTCCGCCGGACGAGGCGCATTCGCCCCAGAAAAAAGACACACGAAAGTATGAACAGCAGGCACCGCAATTCAGACACGGACTGGCTTCGGACATAGGCGTATTCAACGGGGAAGGGGTGGGAAAGGGGGGAGGCAAGGCGGCTATTCTAGGCTTCGCATCGGGCTTGGGAAGGGGGGGCGCCAGGTATTTTTTCAGCCTCGGCCAAGCCCTTGAAAATATTGGCAAAGCCCCGGGTTACGGGGGCTGTGGGGCGATGGGCGAGGCTGCTGGGTGGAGCGTTTGCCGGAGCTTGCCAGGGCGCGGCGCGATGCCCGGGTATCAGGCTGGCGAATGATCACAGACAGTTGCCCCGTGGCTGACTAGATTGCAGTTTCCAGGCGTGTGTCTGGCCCAATAACAATAAGAGAGATCGACCCATGGATAACTCGACTCAAGCGGCGAATGCCTGGCGCATTCTGTTCCTGTTGTTTTTGGCAAACCTGTTCAACTTCTTCGATCGCACCATTCCCGCGATCATCATCGAGCCGATCCGCATGGAGTGGCACCTGAGCGACTTCCAGCTGGGGATCATCGGCACCGCCTTCACCATCGTCTACGCCATCGCCGGCCTGCCCCTGGGGCGGCTGGCCGATACCGGCTCGCGCAGCAAGCTGATGGGCTGGGGCCTGGCGGTCTGGAGCGGGCTCACCGCAGTCAACGGCATGGTGGGCAGTTTCTGGAGCTTCCTGCTGGTGCGCATGGGCGTTGGCATCGGCGAGGCCAGTTATGCGCCAGCGGCCAACTCGTTGATCGGCGATTTGTTCCCGGCCCACCGCCGGGCCCGGGCCATGGGCATCTTCATGCTCGGCCTGCCCCTGGGCCTGTTGTTGGCCTTCTTCACCATCGGGGCGATGGTCAAGGCATTCGACAGCTGGCGCGCGCCGTTCTTCATCGCCGCGGTACCGGGCCTGTTGCTGGCGGTGTTCATGTTCTTCATCAAGGAGCCCAAGCGCGGGGCGGCGGAAGCCAGCAAGGTGTCCCAGGAACGCATCGAGCGGCCGATCCGCCGGGTGCTGGCGATCCCGACCTTTCTCTGGCTGACCCTGGCCGGCCTGACCTTCAACTTCGCCACCTATGCCTGCAACTCATTCCTGGTGCCGATGTTGCAGCGCTACTTCCTGATGCCCTTGCAGGAGGCGGCGGTGGCCACGGGGATCATTGTCGGGGTGACCGGCCTGGTAGGCCTGACCCTGGGAGGCTGGATCGCCGACAAGATCCACCAGCGGGTGGCCAATGGCCGGTTGTTGTTCGCCGCCGGCAGCCTGCTGATTTCCACGTTGTGCACAGCCTGGGCCCTGCATGCCGGGCGGATCGAGATCGGTGTGTTCGTGGCGGTGTTCAGTATCGGCTGGTTGTTCGCCTACAACTTCTACACCTGCGTCTACACCGCGATCCAGGATGTGGTGGAGCCGCGTTTGCGGGCCACCGCCATGGCGCTGTTCTTCGCCGGCCTGTACCTGCTGGGTGGCGGCCTGGGGCCGGTGGTGGTGGGGGCGTTGTCCGACCGCTTTGCCCATGCGGCGATGGACGCCGCCGGGGCCGTGCAGATGACCGAGGCGTTCAAGGCCATCGGCCTGCACGATGCCATGTACCTGATCCCGGTGGCGCTGCTGCTGACCCTGGTGTTCCTGTTCATTGCCTCGCGCAGCTTCGTGCGCGATGCCCAGCGCATGCGCGACGGGCTGGCGCCGGGCGAGGCGGTTGGAGCGCCAGCGACGGCCTGATGGCACGGTTGTTACGGACGACGATAAAAAAGGCCCGCATGTGCGGGCCTTTTTCGTGGTGCCGAAGCCGGGGAGTCAGCCTGCTACCAGGACCCGGATCGCCTCCAGGCGCAGCGCGGCTTTCTCGAGCATGGCCAGGCCTTGCTCCCGTTGCTTGCGCAGGGCCACCAGCTCGCTGTCGCGGACGGTGGGGTTGACTGCCTGCAACGCGGTCAGGCGCGCCAGCTCTTCGTCCAGGTCGGCCGCCAGGCGCCGTTGGGCCTCGGCCACGCGCTCGGCGTGACGTGGGGCGATCTTAGCTTCGCCGGCGTTGATCTTCGGTGCCAGCTGGTCGCGCTGGGCCTGGATGAACTTGTTGGCGCTGGCCTTGGGCACGCTTTCCAGCTGGTCGTTGAGGGTTTCGAAGGCCACCCGTGGCGACAGGTCGTTGCCATTGGCGTCCAGCAGGCAGCGCAGGGCCGCCGGTGGCAGGTAGCGGCCCAGTTGCAGCGAGCGTGGAGCGACCACTTCGCTGACGTAGAGCAGTTCCAGCAGCACGGTGCCGGGCTTGAGCGCCTTGTTCTTGATCAGCGCCACGGCGGTGTTGCCCATGGAACCGGACAGCACCAGGTCCATGCCGCCCTGCACCATCGGGTGTTCCCAGGTGATGAACTGCATGTCCTCGCGGGACAGGGCCTGGCCACGGTCGTAGGTGATGGTCACGCCTTCGTCGTCGCCCAGGGGGAAGCTGGCGTCGAGCATCTTCTCGCTGGGCTTGAGGATCAGGGCGTTGTCCGAATGGTCTTCGCTGTCGATGCCGAAGGCGTCGAACAGGGTCTCCATGTAGATCGGCAGGGCGAACTGGTCGTCTTGTTCGAGGATCGCCTCCACCAGCGACTCGCCTTCGCCGGCGCCACCGGAGTTCAGTTCCAGCAGGCGGTCGCGGCCAGTATGCAGCTCGGCTTCCAGGCGCTCGCGTTCACCGCGGGCCTCGTCGATCAGGGCCTGCCACTGGCCGTCGTCGGCATTTTCCAGGAGCGGCAGCAAACGCGGGCCGAACTGGTGCTGCAGGGCGTTGCCGGTAGGGCAGGTATTGAGGAAGGCGTTCAGCGCTTCGTGGTACCACTGGAACAGGCGCTCTTGCGGGCTGGTCTCCAGGTAGGGTACGTGCAGCTCGATCACGTGCTTCTGGCCGATCCGGTCCAGGCGGCCGATCCGCTGTTCCAGCAGGTCCGGGTGCGCGGGCAGGTCGAACATCACCAGGTGATGGGCGAACTGGAAGTTGCGGCCTTCACTGCCGATTTCCGAGCAGATCAGCACCTGGGCACCGAACTCTTCGTCGGCGAAGTAGGCGGCGGCGCGGTCGCGCTCGAGGATGTTCATGCCTTCATGGAAGACCGTGGCCGGGATGCCGGAGCGCACGCGCAGGGCGTCTTCCAGGTCCATGGCGGTCTCGGCGTGGGCGCAGATCACCAGGACCTTGGTGCGCTTGAGCATCTTCAACTGGTCGATCAGCCACTCGACCCGCGGGTCGAATTTCCACCAGCGCTGGTCGTCGTCACTGGCCTCGGGCTGGGCCTGGAAGCTGACTTCCGGGTACAGCTCGGCATGCTCGCCCAGGGGCAGCTCCAGGTATTCGTCCGGGCACGGCAGCGGATAGGCGTGCAGCTTGCGCTCCGGGAAGCCCTGGACCGCGGCGCGGGTGTTACGGAACAGCACGCGGCCGGTGCCGTGGCGGTCCAGCAATTCACGCACCAGGCGTGCGCTGGCTTCGCTGTCGCCATCGTTGACGGCGGCCAGCAGGGCTTCGCCCTCGTTGCCCAGGAAACCCTGGATGGTCTTGTGCGCTTCGGGGGACAGCCGGCCCTGGTCCAGCAGTTCCTGCACGGCTTCGGCCACCGGACGGTAGTTCTCGCTCTCGGCGCGGAAGGCCGCCAGGTCGTGGAAGCGGTTGGGGTCCAGCAGGCGCAGGCGGGCGAAGTGGCTGTCCTGGCCCAGTTGCTCGGGGGTGGCGGTCAGCAGCAGGACGCCGGGAATGGTCTCGGCCAGTTGCTCGACCAGGGTGTATTCCGGGCTGGCTTGTTCTTCGTGCCAGACCAGGTGATGGGCTTCGTCCACCACCATCAGGTCCCAGCCGGCGGCGAACAGCGCGTCCTGGGCCTTTTCGTCGTCCACCAGCCATTCCAGGGCCACCAGGGCCAGCTGGGTGTCTTCGAACGGGTTGCTGGCATCGCTTTCGATGAAGCGTTCTTCGTCGAACAGCGCGACCTGCAGGTTGAAGCGCCGGCGCATTTCCACCAGCCACTGGTGCTGCAGGTTCTCCGGAACCAGGATCAGCACCCGGCTGGCACGGCCCGACAGCAGTTGGCGATGGATCACCAGGCCGGCCTCGATGGTCTTGCCCAGGCCCACTTCGTCCGCCAGCAGTACCCGCGGCGCGATACGGTCGGCGACTTCACGGGCGATATGCAACTGGTGGGCGATGGGTTGGGCACGCACGCCGCCCAGGCCCCAGAGTGGCGATTGCAGCTGGCGGCTGGTGTGTTCCAGGGTGTGGTAGCGCAGCGAGAACCAGGCCAGCGGGTCGATCTGCCCGGCGAACAGGCGGTCACTGGCCAGGCGGAACTGGATGAAGTTCGACAGCTGGGTCTCAGGCAGGGTGACGGGCTGGTTCTGTGCGTCGAGACCGTGATAGACCAGCAGGCCGTCGACGTCCTCGACTTCCTGCACGGTCATCTTCCAGCCTTCGAAGTGGGTGATGCTGTCACCCGGGGAAAACCTCACGCGGGTGAGGGGCGCATTCCGTAGCGCATACTGGCGAGTGTCGCCAGTGGCCGGGTAGAGCACGGTCAGCAAGCGGCCGTCCTGTGCCAGAACGGTGCCTAGACCTAGCTCCGCTTCGCTGTCACTGATCCAGCGTTGCCCCGGTTGATACTGCTGCGCCATGCTGCCTGACTCCCGCTTTGAAAAAGCCGACTATCTTAACGGAACCTGCTTGCAGTCCAAAGGATTCTGATGAAAACCCCTGGATAAAAAGTAGCGTAAGCGCTGCGTTCGTCGGGGTAGCGGGCACTATCGGCTGACGACTGGGTCACAGTTTTGCGACCGATGGCTCAAGTCGCCCATGCCGCAGCCGACAGCCTGCTGACAGGAGACCTATAACATGCTGCCACCGATGCTCCCCTTGAGTGCCGTGCCCGTCACTTCACAGCAGGATCCGATCCGCCAGCGGCCGGATATCCCACCCGTGGTGCCGGTGCAGGAGAGCTCCAATGAAAGCACCATCGACCTGCAAAAGCGCGATGCCGAGCAGTCGGCCTTGCTGCTGCGCGAGGAACAGCAGCGCCAGCAGGAACGGCAGCGGCGCCAGCGCGAGGAACAGGACGATCCCGAGCAGCACCTGGCGGTGCCCGGGGACGAGTTGAATGCCGACAACACGGTGCCGGTGGCACCGCTGATCGAGGACGCCCCGCGCCAGGGCCTCTGGGTGGACGTACAGGTCTAGCCCGCCGGCCCCCCTTGGGCCAGCTCTTCGAGCGCCCGCAGCAGGCGCTGGATTTCCCCTTCGGTATTGAGATGGCTCACCGCGATCCGCGCGATGCTGGCCAGGCCCCGGGCCTGCATGTCCAGCGGGGTGTAGGCCACGCCGTTGGCGCCGATGTTGATGCCCTGGCGTGCCAGTCGCGCCTTGAGGGCAAGACTGTCCCAGCCCTTGAGCGTGAAGGCGATCAGCCCGGATTGCCGCCCAGGCGTGCCCAGGTCCTGGCGTTGCAGGCCGGGTATGCGGTCCATGGCTGTGCGCAGCAGCCCGCTGAGGCTTGCGATGCGCTGCTCGATGGCCTGGATGCCGATTTCCTCGAGTTCTTGTAGCGCATTGGCCAATCCGGCCAGCAAGACCTGCGACACCTCGCTGGTTTCGAAGCGTCGGGCATCACCGCGCAGGCTGAAGCCCTGGCCGTTCCAGGGCGCTGACAGCACATCCCGTTGCTGGGGCTGCAACCGTTCGAGAAAACCAGGCCTCACATAGAGCAGTGCCGTACCCCGCGGGCCGCGCAGATACTTGCGTCCGGCGGCCTTGAGCACGTCGCAGCCCAGGGCCTGGACATCACAGGGCAGTTGGCCCAGGGCCTGGCCGGCATCGATGAAATAGGGAACATGCCACTGGCGCGCCAGGTGGCCGATGGCTGCTGCGGGGTTGATCAGGCCGCCGTTGGCCGGGAGCCAGGTCAAGGCGATCAGGCGGACCCGTGCATCGAGCATCGACTCCAGGGCCGGGACCGACACCGCGCCATGGCTGTCGCAGGGAATGACTTCCAGTTGCGCCCCCGCTGCGATCGCCGGCGCCATGCAGGCCAGGTTGCCCCCCCATTCGTGGCGGCCCACCAGGATCCGGTCGCCGCTGCGCCAGCGGGGCAGGGCGTTGAAGGCCAGGCTCCAGGCGGCCGAGCCGCTGCTGGCGAAGGCGATCGCCTCGGCCGAGGTGTTGAGCAAACGGGCCGCGAGGCAGCGGGCCCGCTCCGGCCAGTCTGTCGTCGTGGCGGCCTCCATCGGCCCTTGCTGGGCCTCGTGCTGCAACTGCTGGTACATGGCGTCCAGGGTGCCCTGGCTGGGCAGCGAAGCGCCGGCATGGTTGAAATGACAGACCCGTGCGCAACCCGGCGTGGCTTGGCGTAGCCGGGCGTGCTGAGCCGGGCCCAACAGGGTCACGGTTGCAGCTCGAAGATCCCGTCCACTTCCACGGCGACCCCGGCGGGCAGGCTGGCCACACCCACGGCGGTACGGGCATGCCGGCCCTTGTCGCCGAGGGCATTGACCAGCAAGTTCGAGGCACCGTTGGCTACGCCACTGTGGCCCTGGAAGTCGCCGCTGGCGGCGATGAACACGCCGAGCCGGCTGATGCTACGCAAGCGCGACAGGTCGTCATCCAGTGCAGCACTCAGCTGTGCCAGCAGGCCGAGGGCGGCCAGTTCGGCCGCCTGGGCGCCTTGTTCCGGCGACAGGTTCTCACCGAGCCGGCCGAGCAGGGCGGGCTGGCCCTGCAGCAGGGGGATCTGGCCGGAGATGAACAGCAGGTTCTGGCTGCGTACGTGATTGACATAGTTGGCGGCCGGCTGGCTGGGCTCCGGTAGTTCCAGGCCCAGTTGCTGTACGCGATGCTTCAAGGAGTGGTTCATGGCGGGTCCTCGGATGAAAGACCAGCAGCATCGGCTTTCGCTCCGGGGGCGACAAACGGATAGATCTAATCCGATGTATCCAAATGGCTCATGGATGTTCGGCCTGTTCTTGCAACCACTGGGCGAAGTAGTGCGCGGTCGGGCTTGCCCCGTTTTCAGCAGTGACCAGCCAGTAGCCGATCTGGCTGTCCAGGGGCGGCAGGTCGAAGGCTTGCACCAGGCGGCCTTGGTCCAGGTGACGCTGGATCAAGCGGCGCCGGCCCATGGCCAGGCCTTGGCCGGCCACCGCCGCTTCCACCACGATGTTGTAGTCGTGCAGCATCACGGGCGGGTGCGAGCTGAGGTCGAAACCATGGCTGGCGCTCCAGTCGTGCCACTCGAAGGGCTGCTGGGAGTGCGCCATCAGCCGTGGGGCCCGGTCCAGGGTCGTGGCCTTGAGTTCGGGGCTGCAGACCGGGGCTAGCTGTTCGGCCAGCAGGCGTGTGGCGCGGACCCTGGGCCACACGCCCTTGCCGTAGCGAATGGCCAGGTCGACCTCGGCCCCGGCGACATCCGCCAGTTCGATGGAGGCTTGCAGCTCCAGCTGGATCTGTGGGTAGCGTCGGTTGAAGTCGGACAGGCGCGGTGCCAGCCACAAGGTGGCGAAGGAGGCCAGCAGGCCGACGCGCAGCACCTTGGGTTCAGGTACGGCCTGCAATGCCTGGGTGGCCTGGGCGATCTGCTCCAGGGCCGGGTGGATCTGCCGGTGGTAGGCCGCGCCGGCGTGGGTCAGGTCGATGGCCCGGGTGCGGCGGATGAACAGCGGCTGGCCCAGGTGCTCTTCGAGCTTGTGCACCTGATGGCTGACGGCGCTCTGGCTGACGCACAGCTCCTGGGCGGCCTTGCTGAAACTCAGGTGCCGGGCCACGGCCTCGAAGGCGCGCAGGGCCAGCAGCGGCGGCAGGTGCTTGGGCATTTCCACGGTGGCTTTCCTGGGACGGTTCAAGGGGCCATTGTGCGGATAAAAAACTTCCGAGGCAGAGATTTTATTGCGCCGACACAGGTCAGATGACTGGTCAGGGGCTGCGTCACGCCGCATTATTGCCCCTATTCGCCATTGATCTTTCGTGATGCACGCCATGAATCAAGAACCCAAGTTGATCGACCTGAACGCCGAGCGCGCCAAGCGCGTGCATGACCTCAACGAAAAACGCCTGAATGAAGTGCGCCAGGCATTCGAGCAAGCGATGCCGCTGGGCAAGCCGAAGAAAAAACCAAAAAACAAACCGAAAAAGCGCTGAACAGGGCGTTTTCCGTTGATATAGGTCAGTTATTCCCCCTTCCTCTCCCCCCGTCCTTGGCGTCATTGACGCCGGTCAATTTTCCCCTGCGCCTCTTTGGTTAACTTAGCTCCATCGCAACGAGGCACGAGCAGGAGGCTGGTCATGTTTTTCGACAATGTGGTGTTCGCCGGAGTGCTGACAGTCGGCCTCATGGTGCTGTTCTTCGCAGGTTTTGGATTCTTCATCTGGAAAGACGCGAACAAGCGTAAAAAACCTTAAGTCTCTCCAGAGCAACGAGCACGCAAGGCATTTTGGGCAACTTCGGTTGCCCTTTTTTTTTGCCTGCAGGAAAGGGTCGGGCATCGAATGCCGGGCATAAAAAAAGGTGCGTCCCCAGGGGCGCACCTTTTTTCTGGCCGGGATTTGTTCGTCAGCTGCCCAGGACCTTCGAGGCGGCCCAGAACAGGCCGGCCGACAGGGCCACGGTGGCTGGCAGGGTCAGGACCCAGGCCATCAGGATGGTCTTCACCGTGCCGCTTTGCAGGCCGCTCTTGTTGGCGACCATGGTCCCGGCCACGCCGGAGGAGAGCACGTGGGTGGTGGACACCGGCAGGCTGAACACGTTGGCCAGGCCGATCAGGCCGGCAGCGGTGATCTGCGCCGACATGCCCTGGGCGTAGGTCATGCCTTGCTTGCCGATCTTCTCGCCGATGGTCTGTACTACGCGTTTCCAGCCGATCATGGTACCCAGGCCCAAGGCCAGGGCCACGGCCAGGATCACCCAGAACGGCGCGTACTCGGTGGTGGCGGTCAGGTCCTTGCGCAGCTTGTCCAGGTCGGCTTTTTCACGGGCGGCCAGGCCAGGCAGCTTGCCGACCTTCTTGGCCGTGTCGTCCAGGCACAAGAGGTAGCGACGGACTTCGATGCGGTCTTCCGGAGACAGCGAATGGTAGTCGGAAACACCCTTGAGGCTGCTCAGCAAGGCGCTGATGGTCGGTTCGGTCTGCTGCGGGTTGCAGCGGAACTTGCCAGGGAGATCGTCCTTCACGCTTTTGCCCAGGGCCAGGAATTCGCCCAGGGACTCGTGGTTGCGCTGGTAGAACTGGCTCAGGTGCAGGGTGGCGTCGCGGGTACGCTCGATCTGGTAGGTGGTGCTGTTGAGGTCCAGCACGAACTGCGCGGGCACGATGCCGATCAGCACCAGCATGATCAGGCCGATGCCTTTCTGGCCATCATTGGAGCCGTGTACGAAGCTCACGGCCATGGCCGAGATCACCAGCACCAGGCGGTTCCAGAATGGCGGATGTTTCTTGTCGTCGACCTTGCGGCGCTGTTCCGGGGTCTTGTGCATCTTCGAGATAGGCCGCCACCACTTCAGGCCGATCAATACCAGCGCTGCAATAATGAAGCCGGCCATGGGCGAAAACACCAGGGACGCACCGATATCGATGGCCTTCTGCCAGTTCACGCCATCGCCCAGGGGGATGTCGTTGAGCAGGGCATTGGCCAGGCCGACACCGAGGATCGAACCGATCAGGGTGTGGGAACTGGAGGCAGGAATGCCGAAGTACCAGGTACCCAGGTTCCAGGCGATGGCAGCGGCCAGCAAGGAGAAGACCATGGCCAGGCCGTGGCCGGTATTGACATTGATCAGCAGCTCGACCGGCAGCAGATGGACGATGGCATAGGCTACGCCGACACCGCCGAGGAGCACGCCGAGGAAATTGAATACACCGGAAAAGAATACGGCCAGGTGCGGCGGCATGGCTTTGGTGTAGATAACAGTGGCAACCGCATTTGCGGTGTCATGAAAGCCGTTGATGAACTCGTAGGCGAGGACAAAAGCCAGGGCGAGCAAGAGGCTCACAAGCACCCAAGCATCCAGTCCGCTGAATAAATCGATCATGAAGGTTTTCTGACCCGGTCATAAGGGGGCGCGATTATGCCAGAAAACCCTGCTAATCAACGCACAAGCTGCTCGCCGGTAACATTCTTCAACGAAAAAACTGACCCGGAGCAGAGTTTTCTCCGATTCCTCCCAGGAACGGCAACCCACTGATTTTATTGGACCGTAACCTGTCGGCTGGCGGCCGGGGGCGGTTTCAATGGGGTTAAAACGCTTGTATGAAATTTCACTCTGAGGGCCTGCCGGGTAACGTTCCTCGGCTCTATGGCGCGAGGTACCGAGGCTCGGGATGATGAGCATCGATAGTCTGCCTGCCGCCGAGATCATCGTGCGGGCAAGGAAGCAAGCCCAAGAAAACTCAAGCCGCCCGCATCATGGCTGGTCGGCCCTGAGTTCCTTTTCCATTTTCTGCAGTTCCTGGGTGAACGCCTGGTCGCGAATGCTGGCACGTTTGCGCCAAGGTTTGCGTTCAGGTTCGGGCTGGGCGGCATACAGAGTCACTTCGCCACCGTAAACATCCTTGTAACGTTGCTCCTGGCGCTCAAGTTCCGCGCGCAGTTCGTCTTTCGTCACAGTGTTACCTAATTGTGTAAGGTCCATTCCGATGTAACGCATGGCAGGGGTGCGCCTACGGGAAAGCAGACTCCCCAGCACTCGGGCTTGGGAGTCGCAATCCTTGCAAACGAGCCTTTAATTGCACGCGGCTACGTCATCGGATGAAAACGCCTGTCGTAGCAACAGCGTCGTCTATTGCAAACGGATTGGCCAAATAGTGTTTGGGGTCAAGCGCTTGCGGCAGGTGCTTGGTTATCGCAGTCAATCACCTGGATGAGGTGGAAGGGTGCTGAGCCCTTTTTCCTCATTCGTGCATTATAGCTTCGGTAGAGATTAGCTGTATGTCTGTGAAGTTTAAAATTGCCAACTTCATTGTGAGGCTTTTGTTACGCGAAAGTTTTAATCATCCCCATGCTTTTGGAGTTTCCCAGACTCTTTACCGGGACCTGATGGGTGAATGAAGCAATGAGCAAGGTGATTTTACTGGATGATTGTTACCTTCAATGAATCAATGAACTGCGGGTAATCGCTCCGAACCGGTTGATTGCACTCGCCAATGAGCGGTTCGATAATCGCCCGGTATTGCCGTTGCCTGTCGTAGCGCTCGGTTGATACAGCCTGTAATGCCGCAGAACCACGCCGCAGGGAGCCTGGAATGAACGATCAGATGCGCAACTCCTTCACCTCGATGGCACCGCCGATCGTGGCCTCGGCAGCGAAGAGGATCCAGGCGTTCACCGGCGATCCGGACTTCATGACCTCCCTGGCCCGGGGCCTGGCGGTGATCCAGGCGTTCCAGGAGCGCAAGCGGCACCTGACCATCGCCCAGATCAGCCACCGTACGGAGATTCCCCGGGCGGCGGTGCGTCGCTGCCTGCACACCCTGATCAAGCTTGGCTATGCCACCACCGACGGGCGCACTTATTCACTGCTGCCCAAGGTGCTGACCCTGGGTCATGCCTACCTGTCCTCGACGCCCCTGGCCGTTTGCGCACAACCCTACCTGGACCGCATGAGCGAGCAACTGCACGAGGCCTGCAACATGGCGACCCTGGAGGGTGACGACATCCTCTACATCGCCCGTTCGGCCACCACCCAACGGCTGATTTCCGTCGATCTTTCGGTGGGCGGCCGATTACCGGCCTACTGCACGTCCATGGGACGGATCCTGCTGGCCGCGCTGGATGACTCCTCGCTGCACGAATACCTCGAGCATGCCGACCTGCAGGCCAAGACCAGCCGCACCCTGCATACCCCGCAGGCATTGCTGGAGTGCCTGCAGCAGGTGCGCCAGCAGGGTTGGTGCATCGTTGACCAGGAGCTGGAGCAGGGGCTGCGTTCGATCGCGGTGCCGGTGTACGACGCGTCAGGCCAGGTATTGGCGGCCTTGAACGTCAGTACCCATGCCAGCCGGGTCAGCCACGCCGAGCTGGAACAGCGTTTTCTTCCCGGCCTGCTGGGCGTCAGCCGCGAACTCAGCGGCCAGCTGTTCAGTTAAGCTGTGCGATAAACGCCCAGATCCGCTCCCGGCGAATTGACGTTGTTTCCCCGGGCTGATTAATGTCGCGCCAGTGTCTTCGACTACGCACATCCACAGCCCGCATTTCCTGTGCGGCCCACCCAGTTGCGCCATCCAATAATAAAGAAGAGGCCGGCCCCATGAGCATGTTCACAGTGCGCCCTTGTCCCCATCACAGCCGCGTTGCCTTGCCTGCCAGCTGATTTGCCCTTGCCGTCATGATCCGGCCTGCCCAGGCGGAATGTTGCGCACCGGTGGTCTTGCATGGATGAACAGCCATGAACCAACCGCAATCCGCAGTAGGGAACTGCCTCGATGTGCAGTCCTTCATCAATGCCCAACCGCTGTCGTCCTACCAGTGGCGGGTGGTGATCCTGTGTTTCTTGATCGTTTTCCTCGATGGCCTGGATACGGCGGCCATGGGGTTCATCGCTCCGGCGCTGTCCCAGGACTGGGGCATCGAACGCGCCAGCCTTGGCCCGGTGATGAGCGCTGCGCTGATCGGCATGGTTTTCGGCGCCCTGGGTTCCGGGCCGCTGGCCGATCGCTTTGGGCGCAAGGCGGTGTTGGTGGGCGCGGTGGCGCTGTTTGGCGCCTTCAGCCTGGCGTCGGCCTATAGCGCCAGCGTCCAGCAGTTGTTGGTCTTGCGGTTCCTCACCGGCCTGGGGCTCGGTGCGGGCATGCCCAATGCCACTACGCTGCTTGCCGAATACACCCCCGAGCGCCACAAATCGCTGCTGGTGACCAGCATGTTCTGTGGTTTCAACCTGGGCATGGCCGCAGGCGGGTTCATCTCCGCCAAGCTGATCCCGGCCTTCGGCTGGCATAGCCTGTTGCTGCTAGGGGGCGTCCTGCCGCTGCTCCTGGTCCTGGTGCTCCTGGCCTGGCTGCCGGAATCGGCACGGTACCTGGTGGTGCGCGGTGCTGGCACCGACAAAGTGCGCAAGGCCCTGGCACCCATAGCCCCGGCCCTGGTCCGCGAGGCTGGCAGTTTCAGCGTGCCGGAGCAGAAGACGGTGCGGGCGCGCAATGTGCTCGCGGTGATCTTCTGCGCCACCTACAGCCTTGGCACCCTGTTGTTGTGGCTGACCTATTTCATGGGGCTGGTGATCGTCTACCTGTTGACCAGCTGGTTGCCGACCTTGATGCGCGACAGCGGGGCGAGCCTGGAGCAGGCAGCCTTCATCGGTGCTCTATTCCAGTTTGGCGGAGTACTCAGTGCGGTGCTGGTGGGCTGGGCGATGGACCGCTTCGACCCGCACAAGGTGATCGGCATCTGCTATCTGCTGGCCGGAGCCTTCGCCTACGCCGTTGGCCAGAGCCTGGGCAACATGGTGTTGTTGGCCAGCCTGGTGCTGGTCGCCGGCATGTGCGTCAACGGCGCGCAATCGGCGATGCCGTCCCTCGCCGCTCGCTTCTATCCGACCCAGGGCCGGGCCACCGGTGTCTCGTGGATGCTCGGTGTCGGTCGGTTCGGCGCGATTCTCGGTGCCTGGATGGGCGCGACCTTGCTGGGTATGGGCTGGAATTTCGCGCAGGTGCTCAGCGCCCTGGTGATTCCTGCGGTATTGGCCACCACAGCGGTGCTGATCAAGGGCCGGGTCAGCCACGCCGATGCCACTTGAACCCGGGGCCTTGGCCCGCCTGCCGGCGAACAGTCGGTGGTTGCGAGCGCTGCGGGGCAATAGGTAGCTTCATAACAATGTGTTCGATAATCGAACAGTTAGTCGATTATCGGATTGTTTGGTGGTTTTGCCCCGGCTTAACCTTCAGTCACTGCGGCGCCACCTGAGCGCCTTTCCCCAGTCGCTGGACACCCACCGGGAGCCCCTCCATGGCTGCAATACTCTCGCTGCACGAGGCCGTGAAGCAGTTGATCAACGACGGCGACACCGTCGCGCTCGAAGGTTTCACCCACCTGATCCCCACGGCCGCGGGCCATGAAATCATCCGCCAGGGCAAGCAGGACCTGACCCTGGTGCGGATGACCCCGGACCTGATCTACGACCAGTTGATCGGTGCCGGCTGCGCCCGCAAGCTGATTTTCTCCTGGGGTGGCAACCCGGGCGTGGGCTCCCTGCATCGCCTGCGCGACGCCGTGGAAAAACAATGGCCGCGGCCGCTGGAAATCGAAGAGCACAGCCATGCCGACCTGGCCAATGCCTACGTCGCCGGGGCCTCGGGTTTGCCGTTCGCCGTGCTGCGGGCCTACGCCGGCTCCGACTTGCCCAAGGTCAACCCGCTGATCAAGAGCGTGACCTGCCCCTTCACCGGTGAAGTGCTGGCGGCGGTGCCTTCGGTGCGCCCGGATGTCACGGTGATCCACGCGCAGAAAGCCGACCGCAAGGGTAACGTCCTGCTGTGGGGCATCCTCGGCGTGCAGAAGGAGGCGGCGCTGGCCGCCAAGCGTTGCATCGTCACCGTCGAGGAGATCGTCGATGACCTCGACGCGCCGATGAATGCCTGTGTGCTGCCGACCTGGGCCTTGAGCGCGGTGTGCCATGTGCCTGGGGGTGCCCATCCGTCCTACGCCCACGGGTATTCCGAGCGCGACAACCGCTTCTACCAGGCGTGGGACCCCATCGCCCGCGATCGCCAGAGCTTCACCGCATGGATCGACCAGTACATTCGCGGTACTGCCGATTTCAGTGAATTCCAGGCCAAGCTGGCCGCAGCCCGGGAGGCCCGGCAATGACTTACTCCACCAATGAAATGATGACCGTGGCCGCTGCGCGGCGCCTGCGCAACGGTTCGGTATGCTTCGTCGGCATCGGCCTGCCGTCCAAGGCCGCCAACCTGGCGCGTCTCACTTCGTCACCAGACGTGGTGCTGATCTACGAGTCCGGCCCGATCGGTGCCAAGCCCAGCGTCCTGCCGCTATCCATCGGCGACGGTGAACTGGCGGAAACCGCCGATACCGTGGTCCCCACCGGGGAAATCTTCCGCTATTGGCTGCAAGGTGGGCGGATCGACGTGGGTTTCCTGGGGGCGGCCCAGGTCGACCGCTTCGGCAATATCAACACCACGGTGGTCGGCGATTATCACCAGCCCAAGGTGCGCCTGCCGGGAGCTGGCGGTGCGCCGGAGATCGCCGGCTCGGCCAAGAGCGTGCTGATCATCCTCAAGCAGTCTGCCCGGTCCTTCGTCGACAAGCTGGACTTCGTCACCTCGGTCGGCCATGGCGAAGGCGGCGATTCGCGTCAGCGCCTGGGGCTGCCGGGCGCCGGTCCGGTGGGGATCATCACCGACCTGTGCATCATGGAACCTGAGGTAGGCAGCCATGAGTTCGTCGTCACTTCCCTGCATCCGGGAGTGACCCGCGAGCAGGTGGTGGAGGCCACGGGCTGGGCCATCCGTTTCGCCGAACAGGTGGCCCAGACCAGCGCGCCCACCGCGCTGGAACTGACGGCGCTGCGCGAACTGGAGGCTCGCACCGCCGCCGCCCATGGCCAGACCCCGGGAGAAGCCTGATGCGCGACGTATTCATCTGCGATGCCATTCGCACCCCCATCGGCCGCTTTGGCGGCGGCTTGTCCGGCGTGCGGGCCGATGACTTGGCAGCCTTGCCGATCAAGGCGCTGATGGCGCGCAACCAGCAAGTGGACTGGAGCGCCCTGGACGAAGTGTACCTTGGCTGTGCCAACCAGGCCGGCGAAGACAACCGCAACGTGGCACGCATGGCGTTGTTGCTCGCCGGCCTGCCGGACAGCGTGCCGGGCGTGACCCTCAACCGTCTTTGCGCTTCGGGCATGGAAGCTGTGGGTACGGCGTTTCGTGCCATCGCCAGTGGCGAGATGGAATTGGCCATCGCCGGCGGCGTGGAGTCCATGTCCCGTGCGCCTTTCGTGATGGGCAAGGCCGAAAGTGCCTTTTCCCGCAGCATGCAACTGGAGGACACCACCATCGGCTGGCGTTTCATCAACCCGTTGATGGAGGCCCGGTACGGGGTGGATGCCATGCCCCAGACCGCCGACAACGTCGCGGATGAGCGGCAGATCTCCCGGGCCGACCAGGACGCCTTCGCCCTGCGCAGCCAGCGCAAGGCCGCGGCGGCCCAGGCGGCGGGGTTTTTTGCCGAAGAAATAGTGCCGGTGCGCATCACCCACAAGAAGGGAGAAACCCTCATCGAGGATGACGAGCACCTGCGTCCGCAGACCACCCTGGAGGCCTTGAACAAACTCAAGCCGGTGAATGGGCCGGACAAGAGCGTCACCGCCGGCAATGCCTCGGGGGTCAACGACGGCGCCGCCGCGCTGATCCTGGCCTCGGCCGATGCGGTGAGGCAGCACGGCCTGACGCCAAGGGCCCGGGTCCTGGGCATGGCCAGCGCCGGGGTGGCGCCACGGGTCATGGGCATCGGCCCGGTGCCGGCGGTGCGCAAGCTTACCCAGCGCCTGGGCCTGGCGGTGGGTGACTTCGATGTGATCGAGCTCAACGAGGCGTTCGCCAGCCAGGCCCTGGCGGTGCTGCGTGAACTGGGGTTGGCGGATGACGCGCACCAGGTCAATCCCAACGGTGGCGCCATCGCCCTGGGCCATCCGCTGGGCATGAGCGGGGCCAGGCTGGTGCTGACCGCCTTGCACCAACTGGAGCGGACTGGCGGCAAGAAAGGCCTGGCCACCCTGTGCGTGGGGGTCGGGCAAGGCCTGGCCCTGGCCATCGAACGGGTCTGACGCCGATTGCCCGCAGCCGTCGAGGCGACTGCGTGGCCACCTTGTCATGGAGACAGTGGAACGGGAGTGTTGCCAAGTATGTCTAGACTGACACTGTCCCCCATGAGTGAAAAGACATGACTACAACTACAAGTCACTACACCGGAGAGGAACGCAGCAAAAGGATCTTTGCCATTGTCGGTGCTTCATCCGGCAACCTGGTGGAATGGTTCGACTTCTATGTCTACGCCTTCTGCGCCATTTATTTCGCCCCGGCGTTCTTTCCCTCGGACGACCCCACGGTGCAGTTGCTCAACACCGCTGGGGTGTTCGCCGCCGGATTCCTGATGCGCCCGATCGGCGGCTGGTTGTTCGGCCGGGTCGCCGACCGCCACGGGCGCAAGAACTCGATGATGATCTCGGTGCTGATGATGTGCGCCGGCTCCCTGGTCATCGCCTTCCTGCCGACCTATGCCAGCATCGGTGCCTGGGCGCCGTTCCTGCTGCTGATGGCGCGGCTGTTCCAGGGGTTGTCGGTGGGCGGCGAGTACGGCACCACCGCCACCTACATGAGCGAGGTGGCGCTCAAGGGCCAGCGTGGTTTCTTCGCGTCATTCCAGTATGTGACCCTGATCGGCGGGCAACTGCTGGCGGTGCTGGTGCTGGTGATCATCCAGCAGTTCCTCGACGAGGCCGAGCTCAAGGCCTGGGGCTGGCGCATTCCGTTCGTGATCGGCGCCATCGCGGCCTTGATCTCGTTGCTGCTGCGCCGTTCGCTGAAGGAAACCAGCAGCCGGCAAACCCGCGAGGACAAGAACGCCGGCAGTGTCGCCGCGCTGTTCAAGCACCATTCGGCGGCCTTCATCACGGTGCTGGGCTACACCGCCGGTGGTTCGCTGATCTTCTACACCTTCACCACCTACATGCAGAAATACCTAGTGAACACCGCCGGCATGCACGCCAAGACCGCCAGCTATGTCATGACTGGCGCCTTGTTCCTGTACATGTGCATGCAACCGCTGTTCGGCATGCTCGCCGACCGCATCGGCCGGCGTAACTCGATGCTCTGGTTCGGCGCGCTGGGGACATTGTTCACGGTGCCACTCCTGCTGGCCCTGAAGACCGTCAGCAGCCCGCTCCTGGCGTTCGTGCTGATTACCCTGGCGCTGGCCATCGTCAGTTTCTACACCTCCATCAGCGGCCTGGTGAAGGCCGAGATGTTCCCGCCCGAGGTCCGGGCGCTGGGCGTGGGGCTGGCCTATGCGGTGGCCAATGCGATCTTCGGTGGTTCGGCGGAATGGGTGGCCCTGAACTTCAAGAACATGGGCATGGAAAACACTTTCTACTGGTACGTTACGGTGATGATGGCCATCGCCTTCCTGTTCAGCCTGCGATTGCCCAGGCAGGCCGCCTACCTGCACCACGATCTTTGAACCACGAGCCTGCGCCCGGGTGGACGCAGGCTGCCAAGGACCCTTATGACCCTAGCTGCGAGCAACCAGCTGTTCGATGCCTATTTCACCGCCCGGCCAATGCGCAGGGTGTTCTGCGACCAGGGGCGGATCCAGGCCATGCTCGATTTCGAAGCCGCCCTGGCCCGGGCCGAGGCCCGGGTGGGGTTGATCCCGGCCAGCGCCGTCGCGCCGATCGAGGCCGCCTGCCAGGCCGAGCTGTATGACTTGCAGGCCCTGGGCGAGGCCATAGTCACGGCGGGCAACCCGGCCATCCCGCTGGTCAAGGCCCTGGGCCGGCAAGTGGCTGCAAACGCCTGCGAAGCCGAGCGCCATGTGCACCTGGGCGCCACCAGCCAGGATGTGATGGACACTGGCCTGGTGCTGCAACTGCGCAGCGCCCTGGACCTGCTGGAACACGACCTTGAGCGCCTGGGCCAGTGCCTGGTGGCCCAGGCCGAGCGATACGCCGACCTGCCCCTGGCGGGCCGGACCTGGCTGCAACATGCCACTCCAGTCACGCTGGGCATGAAGATCGCCGGTTGGCTGGGGGCGGTGACCCGCAGCCGCGAACGCTTGCAGCAACTCAAGCCGCGCTTGCTGGTGCTGCAATTCGGTGGTGCCTCCGGGACCCTGGCGGCCTTGGGCGAGCAAGCGCTACCGGTGGCTCGGGCCCTGGCCGAGGAGCTGCGCCTGGGCCTGCCGGAGCAACCCTGGCACACCCAGCGTGATCGCCTGGTGGAGTTCGCCTCGACCCTCGGCCTGTTGGCCGGCAGCCTGGGCAAGCTGGGCCGGGATATCAGCCTGCTGATGCAGACCGAGGCGGCGGAGGTATTCGAGCCGGCGGCGGCGGGCAAGGGCGGTTCCTCGACCATGCCGCACAAGCGCAATCCGGTGGGCTCGGCGGTGCTGATCAGCGCCGCGACCCGGGTTCCGGGGTTGCTGGCGACACTGTTTTGCGCCATGCCCCAGGAGCACGAGCGCAGCCTGGGGCTGTGGCATGCAGAATGGGAAACCCTGCCGGAGATCTGCTGCCTGGTATCCGGTGCCCTGCACCAGGCCCTGTCACTGGCCGAGGGCCTGGAGGTGGATCGCCAGCGCATGGCGCACAACCTCCAGTTGACCCAGGGGCTGGTTCTGGCCGAGGCGGTGAGCATGGCCCTGGCCCAGCGCCTGGGGCGCGAGACCGCCCACCACCTGCTGGAACAATGCTGCAAGCGCGCGGTGGCCGAGCAACGCCACCTGCGCGGGGTATTGGGCGAGGATCCCCAGGTCAGTGCCGAGCTGTCGGCGCTGGAGCTGGATCGCCTGCTGGATCCGGCGCATTACCTGGGCCAGGCCAAGACCTGGGTCGAGCGCGCCGTGGCTGAACATTTTGCCTTGAAGGCCTGAAGGAGATTGCCGTGGGATTCGTGAAACTCGCCGGGGGCGAACTGCATTATCAACTGGAGGGGCCGGAGCAGGCGCCGGTGCTGGTGTTGTCCAACTCTTTGGGTACCAACCTGCACATGTGGGACAGGCAGATGCCGCTCTTCACCGAGCATTTTCGGGTCCTGCGCATGGATACCCGTGGCCATGGCCGGTCCCTGGTCACCGCGGGGCCCTACAGCATCGAGCAACTGGGGCGCGATGTACTGGCGTTGCTCGATGCCCTGGATATCCCGCGTGCGCATTTTTGCGGCCTGTCCATGGGCGGGTTGATCGGCCAGTGGCTGGGGATTCATGCCGGCGAGCGCCTGGGCAAGCTGGTGGTGTGCAACACCGCGGCCAAGATCGGCGACCCTTCGGTGTGGAACCCGCGGATCGAGACGGTGCTGCGTGACGGCCAGGCCGCCATGGTGGCGCTACGGGATGCGTCCATCGCCCGCTGGTTCACCCCGGACTACGCCGAGGCCCATCCGGACCAGGCCAAGCTGATCACCGACATGCTGGCCGCCACTTCGCCCGAGGGCTACGCGGCCAACTGCGCCGCAGTGCGCGATGCCGACCTGCGCGAGCACCTGGCGGCGATCAAGGTGCCGACCCTGGTGATCGCCGGCAGCGACGATGCCGTCACCCCCCCGGCTGGCGGGCACTTCATCCAGCAGCGGGTGCAGGGCGCCGAGTACGCCGAGTTCCGCGCCGCACATCTGTCCAACGTCCAGGCCGGGGATGCCTTCAGCACCCGGGTCCTGGATTTCCTGCTGGCCTGAACGGTCGCCCAAGGAGCCATTCGTGGACGAAAAACAACGTTATGCCGAAGGCCTGCAGGTGCGTCGCGCGGTGCTGGGCGAGGCCCATGTCGAGCGCAGCCTGGCAGCCCTGACCGAGTTCAACTCGGAGTTCCAGGACATGATCACTCGTCATGCCTGGGGGGATATCTGGACCCGTCCGGGACTGCCCCGGCATACCCGCAGCCTGGTCACCATCGCCATGCTGATCGGCATGAACCGCAACGAGGAACTCATGCTGCATCTGCGGGCGGCCGCCAACAACGGCGTGAGCCGGGGCGAGATCAAGGAGGTGATCATGCAAAGCGCGATCTACTGCGGGATTCCTGCGGCCAACGCCACCTTTCACCTGGCCGAGTCGGTGTGGGATGAACTGGGAGTGGAGTCGCGCCAGGCGCCGTAGGCGAGGGCGGGGCGGTCGACCTTGGCCGTGGACTGCAAACGAAAAACCCACCGTGAGGTGGGTTTTTCATGCAGCCGGTTCAGGCTTCAGAACAGATGCAGCTCAGGGGCTTTCTTTTCCGCCGTTTGCTCGTTCTTCGCGCTTTGCTCGCTCCAGCCACCGCCGAGGGCCTTGTACAGGTTGACCTCGCTGGTCAGCTGCGCCAGGCGGTCGGTGATCAGCGCTTGTTGGGCGCTGAACAGCGAGCGCTGGGCGTCGAGGAAGGTCAGGTTGCTGTCGACCCCGATGCGGTAGCGGCGCTCGGCCAGACGGTAGTAGTCCTGGTTGGCGCTGACGAAATCACGCTGGGCCTGCAACTGCTGGTTGTAGGTCTGGCGTGCGGCCAAGCCATCGGAGACTTCCTGGAAGGCGGTCTGGATGGACTTCTCGTACTGGGCGACGCTGATGTCCTTCTGGATCTTGGAGTAGTCCAGACTGGCGCGCAGGCTGCCGGCGTTGAAGATCGGCAGGCTGATCTGCGGCTGGAACAACCAGGTACCCGAGCCACCCTTGAACAGGCCGGAGAGATCCGGGCTCAGGCTGCCGGCGTTGGCCGTCAGGCTGATGCGCGGGAAAAACGCCGCGCGAGCCGCGCCGATATTGGCGTTGGCCGCCTTGAGCTTGTACTCGGCCTCGAGGATATCCGGACGCCGTTGCAGCAGCTCCGACGGCAGGCCGGCCGGCAACTCGCTCAGCAGGTCGGCCGACAGCGGCTGGGCCGCCGGCAGGTTGGCCGGGATCGCGGTGCCCAGCAGCAGGGTCAGGCTGTTTTCATCCTGGGCTACCTGGCGGGTGTAGCGCGCCAGTTGCACCCGGGCGTTTTCCACGGAGGTACGCGACTGGCTCAGGTCCAGGGCCGAGGCGACCCCGACCTCGTTGCTGCGCGAAGTCAGACGGTAGCTTTCCTCGTAGGTCGCCAGGGTTTCCTGGGTCAGCTTCAGCAGCTCCTTGTCGGCCTGCCAGGTGATGTAGGCATTGGCGACGCTGGCCACCAGGCTGATCTGGGTGCTGCGCCGGGCTTCTTCAGTGGAGAAGTAGTTCTGCAGCGCTTGCTCGCTCAGGCTGCGCACGCGACCGAACAGGTCCAGCTCGTAGGCGCTGATGCCCACGGTAGCCGAGTGCTGGCCGGAGATCCGGTCATCGCCGGTCCCCGATACCCGGGCCGGCAGGCGCTGGCGCTGGCCGCTGACGTTGGCGGAAATAGCGGGGAACAGGTCCGCCCGCTGGATCTGGTACTGCGCGGCATAGGCATCGATGTTCAGCGCCGCGACCTTCAGGTCGCGGTTGTTTTCCAGGGCGACCTGGACCAGCTGCTGCAGGGCCGGGTCATGGAAGAACTGCCGCCAGCCTTGTTCGGCGGCCGCCACGTTGGCGGCCTCCTTTGGCGAATAGGCCGGGCCTTGGGGGAATTGCGCCGCCACCGGCGCGTCCGGGCGCTGATAATCCGGTATCAGCGAGCAACCACTTAGCGCGATGGCGGTGATTGCCAGGGAGAGTAGCGACTTGCTCATTGGCCAGCCTCATTAGAATTTGCTGTGGTTTCTGATTGGTCCGCTTTCCTGCGGCCCATGGACGACACGACGACGAAGAACAGCGGGACCCAGAAGATCGCCAGGATCGTCGCGGTAAGCATACCGCCAATCACGCCGGTACCGATTGCATGCTGGCTACCCGCACCAGCGCCGCTGGAGGTGGCCAGAGGCACGACCCCGAGGACGAAGGCCAAAGAAGTCATGATGATCGGCCGCAGACGCATGCGGCAGGCTTCGACCGCGGCGTCGATCAGGGAGCGGCCCTGTTCGTGCAGTTCCTTGGCGAACTCGACGATCAGGATGGCGTTCTTCGCCGCGAGCCCGATGGTCACCAACAGACCTACCTGGAAGTACACGTCGTTGGACAAGCCGCGCAGGCTGGTAGCCATCAGCGCGCCGATGATCCCCAGTGGCACCACCAGCATGACCGCGATCGGAATCGACCAGCTTTCATACAGGGCTGCCAGGCACAGGAACACCATCAGCAGGGACAGGGCGTACAGCGCTGGCGCCTGGGAACCCGACAGGCGTTCCTCGTAGGACAGGCCGGTCCAGGAAATACCGACACCTGGTGGCAGCTTGGCGGCTATGGCTTCGACCTCGGCCATGGCTTCACCGGTGGTGTAGCCAGGAGCCGGAGAACCGAGGATCTCCATGGCCTCCACGCCGTTGTAGCGAGCCAGCTTCGGCGAACCGTAGATCCATTCGCCCTTGGCGAAGGACGAGAACGGCACCATGGTTCCGGCACTGTTGCGCACGTACCACTTCTTCAGGTCCTCGGGGCTCATGCGAGCACCGGGTTGGCCCTGGACGTACACCTTCTTCACCCGACCACGGTCGATGAAGTCGTTGACGTAGCTACTACCCAAGGCGATCGACAAGGTGCTGTTGATATCGCTCAGGGTCACGCCCAGGGCACTGGCACGCTCGTCGTCGATGGTCAGCTGGTACTGTGGTTCATCGTTAAGGCCGTTCGGACGGACCTGGGCCAGCACCTTGCTCTGGGCTGCCATGCCGAGGAACTGGTTGCGTGCCGCCATCAGTTTTTCGTGGCCGATGCCGGCGCGGTCCTGGAGGAACACGTCGAAACCGGTGGCGTTACCCAGCTCCAGTACCGCCGGAGGAGCGAAGGCGAACACCATCGCGTCACGGAAGCTGAAGAAGTGCATCTGTGCACGCTGGGCCAGGTTGAACACGCTGTTTTCCGCAGAGCGTTCGCCCCATGGCTTGAGCATGATGAAGGCCATGCCCGAACTCTGGCCACGACCGGCGAAGTTGAAGCCGTTCACGGTGAACACCGAGGCGACGGTGTCCTTTTCCTTGTCCAGCAGGTAGGAACGCATTTCGTCGACCACCACCTGGGTCCGCTCGGCACTGGAGCCGGCTGGTGTCTGGACCTGGGCGAACAGTACGCCCTGGTCTTCTTCCGGCAGGAACGCGGTCGGGATACGGGTGAACAGCCACATCATGCCCACCACGATCAGCAGGTAGGCCAGAAGGTACGGCGCCTTGTGCCGCAGGATGCTGGCGACGCCGCGCTCGTAGCGCTTCACGCTGTAGTCGAAGCTGCGGTTGAACCAGCCGAAGAAGCCGCGCTTCTCGCCATGGCCTTCAGGGATGGCCTTGAGCATGGTGGCGCACAGGGCCGGGGTGAAGATCAGGGCAACCAGTACCGACAGGGCCATGGCCGAAACCACGGTGATCGAGAACTGCTTGTAGATCACGCCGGTGGAGCCGCTGAAGAACGCCATCGGTAGCAGTACCGCAGACAGCACCAGGGCGATACCCACCAGGGCGCCCTGGATCTGGCCCATGGATTTCTTGGTCGCTTCCTTGGGTGACAGTCCTTCCTCCTGCATCACCCGTTCGACGTTTTCCACCACGACGATGGCGTCGTCCACCAGCAAGCCGATGGCCAGCACCATGCCGAACATGGTCAGGGTGTTGATGCTGAAACCGGCCGCCGCGAGGATGCCGAAGGTGCCCAGCAATACCACCGGTACCGTCATGGTGGTAATCACCGTGGCACGGAAGTTCTGCAGGAACAGGAACATCACCAGGAACACCAGCACGATGGCTTCCACCAGCGTGTGCACCACGCTCTTGATGGATTCGGTCACCACTGGGGTGGTGTCGTACGGGAATACCACCTTCATGCCTGGCGGGAAGAAGGGCTCCAGGTCGCTGATGGTCTTGCGCAGCGCCTTGGCGGTATCCAGGGCGTTGGCGCCGTTGGCCAGTTTCACCGCCAGGCCGGAAGCCGGGTTGCCGTTGAACTGGGCGCTGATGGCGTAGTTCTCACCGCCAAGCGCCACGTCCGCGACATCGCCCAGGCGTACTTGCGAACCATCCTTGTTGACCTTCAGCAGGATCGCCTTGAACTGCTCTGCAGTCTGCAGGCGGGTCTTGCCGATGATGGTGGCGTTCAGCTGTTGGCCAGGCATGGCCGGCAGGCCGCCGAGCTGGCCAGAGGACACCTGGACGTTCTGCGCGGCGACCGCGGTCTTCACGTCCACCGGGGTCAGGTTGTAGTTGTTCAGCTTGGCCGGGTCGAGCCAGATCCGCATGGCGTACTGGGCACCGAACACCTGGAAGTCACCGACGCCCGGGGTCCGGGAGATCGGGTCCTGCATGTTCGACACGATGTAGTTCGACAGGTCGTCCTTGGACATGCTGCCGTCCTCGGAAACCACGCCGATCACCAAGAGGAAGTTCTTCACCGCCTTGGTCACGCGGATACCCTGTTGCTGTACTTCTTGCGGCAGCAGCGGGGTGGCCAGGTTGAGCTTGTTCTGCACCTGGACCTGCGCGGTATCGGAGTTGGTGCCTTGCTCGAAGGTCGCGGTGATGGTCATGCTGCCGTCGGAGTTACTTTCCGAGGACACATAACGCAGGTTGTCGATGCCGTTGAGTTGTTGCTCGATCACCTGGACCACGGTGTCCTGCACGGTCTGCGCCGAGGCGCCCGGATAGGTCACGGAGATCGCGATCGAGGGCGGCGCGATGCTCGGGTACTGGTTGATCGGCAGTTTGAGGATCGCTAGAGCCCCGACCAACATGATCACCAGGGCGATAACCCAGGCGAAGATCGGACGGTCGATAAAGAATTTCGACATGGTTTACTCCCCTTTGCCGCCTGCAGTCTTGCCAGTTGCCTGGGCAGGGGCCGGGTTCTTCGCAGATACGTTGGTGGCTTCGGTGGCCTTGACCTCGATGCCGGGCTTGACGAACTGCAGGCCTTCGGTGATCAGGCGATCGCCGGCCTTCAGGCCATCTTCCACCAGCCACTGGCTGCCGACGGTGCGGCTGGCCTTGAGCTGGCGCAGCTCGACCTTGTTGTCGGCACCTACCACAAGGGCGGTCGGAGTGCCCTTGAGGTCACGGGTCACGCCTTGCTGTGGCGCCAGGATCGCCGCGCTGTTGACCCCGGCTTGCAGCTGGGCATGCACGAACATGCCGGGCAGCAGGGTGTGCTCAGGGTTCGGGAACACCGCACGCAGGGTCACCGAGCCGGTGGTCTCGTCCACCGAGACTTCGGAGAATTCCAGCTTGCCGTCGAGCTTGTACTGGCTACCGTCTTCCAGGGTCAGCTTGACCTTGGCGGCGTTGTCACCAACTTTCTGCAGGCGTCCGCTTTCCAGCTCGCGACGCAGCTCCAGCAGTTCCACCGAGGACTGGGTGACGTCGACGTAGATCGGATCCAGCTGCTGGATCACCGCCATGGCAGTGGCCTGGCCATTGCTCACCAGGGCACCTTCAGTGACCGAGGAGCGGCCGATACGACCGGTCAGCGGCGACAGCACCTTGGTGTAGCGCAGGTTGATCTGGGCATTTTGCAGCGAGGCCTCGGACTGCAGGCGGTTGGCCACGGCAGTGTCGTATTCCTGGCGGCTCACGGCTTGCTCGTTGACCAGCTGCTTGTAGCGATCGGAAATCGAGCGGGTCGATTGCAGGTTCGCCTCAGCGCTCTTCAGCGTAGCTTCATAGATCGATGGGTCGATCTGATAGAGCTGCTGGCCTTCCTTCACATCACCGCCTTCCTTGAACAGGCGTTTGAGGATGATCCCGTTTACCTGTGGACGAACTTCGGCGATACGGAACGCAGTGGTCCGGCCCGGGAGTTCGGAAGTCAAGGTAAAGGCTTGTGGTTGCAGGGTGACGACGCCGACCTGAGGTGCTTGAGGGGCGGGTGCCGCCTCTTCCTTTTTACATCCGCTGAGCAGCGATGCCAGGGCGACGGCAGTGACCAGAGCGGTAACAGCTGGCTTGAGTTGCATGAAGATCCTCGGGTCAGGCACGCGAGATGCGCACAAGAAAAGTGGAAAGGTAAAAAGAGTTGGCTGAGTGGATAAGTAGCTTGCTAAGGAATATACTTACGTGCATGTCTGTTTGTAAATACCTTGGTGGCGTACCCATCCGGTTACAAAAGCTCCCGCAAGTGTTGAATTGTAGGTTGGGTAAACGGCACTCGAGATGTCGTTCCATATTTATTCAGAAGGTCTTTGCGCATCGCTGAAAGATCCTGATCGAGGTTTTACTGCCATGGTCCGTCGTACCAAAGAGGAAGCTCAAGAAACCCGCGCCCAGATACTCGAGGCGGCCGAGAAGGCCTTTTACGAGCGGGGCGTGGCGCGGACCACCCTGGCCGATATCGCGACGCTGGCGGGAGTCACGCGTGGCGCGATCTACTGGCATTTCAGCAACAAGGCCGACCTGGTCCAGGCCATGCTCGACAGCCTGCACGAACCCTTGGGCGAGATGGCGGCCGCCAGCGAGGATGTGGATGAAGTGGACCCTCTGGGTTGGATGCGCAAATTGCTCATTCACTTGTTTCATCAAGTTGCCCTGGACCCGAAAACCCGACGCATCAATGAAATTCTGTTTCATAAGTGCGAGTTCACCGATGAAATGTGCGACCTGCGTCGTCAGCGCCGCGCGGCCAGCCTGGAGTGCAACCTGCATATCGAACTGACGTTGAGCAACGCGGTGAATCGTGGGCAGTTGCCCGAAGATCTCGATACAAGGCGGGCAGCCATCAGCATGCGGGCCTTTGTCGATGGTCTTCTCTACCAGTGGTTGTTGGCCCCGGACAGCTTTGTCCTGCATACCGAGGCGGAGCGCTGGGTCGATATCGGGCTGGATATGTTGCGCCTGAGTCCGAACCTTCGTCATTAAGACAAAATGCGTAATTGAATCTGGTTATGTCAAGATCTGCGCAATGAAGCCATGCATCCCCGGACCACAGGGTCGAAACGGGGGGGGCATTTATATACCGGGCCGGCCCTGTCTTGATAGATAGCGAGCTATGTATTTTGTAGGCAATTTGTTGCGGGGATGTGAATGAGTGTGAGCCCTTCACCATTCAAAGGCGCGGATCATCCCCTGAAGGGTATCGTCCTGATTTGCCTGGCGGTCCTGCTCTTCGCCAGCCACGACACACTGTCCAAGTACCTCTCGGCCTTCTATCCGATCGTGATGGTGGTCTGGGCCCGCTATGTGGTCCATACCCTGTTGATGCTGGTGGTGTTCGTGCCGCGCAGTGGTTTTTCCGCCGTGGTGCGGACCAAGCGTCCCGGCCTGCAATTGCTGCGGGCCCTGTGCATGATCGGCACCAGCCTGCTGTTCACCACCGGCCTGCGCTATATCCCCCTGGCTGAAGCCACCGCGGTCAACTTCCTCGCGCCATTGCTTGTCACCGCCTTGTCCGTGCCGTTCCTGGGTGAGCGGGTCAGCCGCGCCCAGTGGCTGGCGGTGCTGATCGGCTTCGTTGGCGTGCTGATCGTGGTGCGCCCCGGTGGTTCGCTGTTCACCCCGGCGATCCTCTTTCCCCTGGGATCGGCGCTGTGCTTCGGCTTCTATCAATTGCTGACCCGCAAACTCAGCGGCATCGATAGCCCGACCACCAGCAACTTCCTCATCGGCATCATCAACAGCCTGATCATGAGCGCGTTGTTGCCGTTCTTCTGGAGCACTCCGAGCCTGGTCCATGGCCTGTTCATGATCGGCCTGGGCGCCTGTGGCATGTTCGGCCACCTGCTGCTGACCCAGGCGTTCCGCCATGCCGCTCCGGCGATGCTGGCGCCCTTCAGTTACGGGCAGATCCTGTTCGCCGGAATGTACGGCTACCTGATCTTCGGCCATACCCCGGACAGCTACGGCCTGGTAGGCATCGCGGTGATCTGCTTCAGTGGCCTGGCCGTGGCCTGGGCCCAGCGCAAACGCTGATCCTCACGGCATACAGGCAGGCAATAAAAAGCCCCGGGTCTGGTGAACCGGGGCTTTTTCATGGGCAATGCTTACAGCATCGGGTAGTCGATGTAGCCGACCGGGCCCTTGGCATAGAAGGTCTCAGGATGCGGTTCGTTCAGTGGCGCATCGGCTTTCAGGCGGGCCGGCAGGTCCGGGTTGGCGATGAAGGGGACGCCGAAGGCCACCGCGTCGGCCTTGCCTTCGGCCAGCCAGGCATTGGCGCTGTCCTTGGTGAAACGCTCGTTGGCGATGTACAGGCCGCCGAAGGCTTCCTTGAGCCGTGGGCCCAGGCTGTCGGTGCCTTCCTTCTCGCGGGCACAGATGAAGGCGATGCCGCGCTTGCCCAACTCACGAGCGACATACAGGAAGGTCTGCGCCAGGTCGGCATCCCCCATGTCGTGCAGGTCGGCTCGTGGCGACAGGTGCACGCCGACGCGGCCGGCACCCCAGATCTCGATCATCGCATCGGTCACTTCCAGCAGCAGGCGAGCACGGTTCTCCAGGGAGCCGCCGTATTGGTCTGTACGCTGGTTGGTGGTGCTCTGCAGGAACTGGTCCAGCAGGTAACCGTTGGCTGCGTGGACTTCCACTCCGTCGAAACCGGCGGCCTTGGCATTTTCCGCACCGACTCGGTAGGCCTCGATCACATCGGCGATCTCGGCGGTTTCCAGGGCTCGCGGAGTAGGGAAGTCGGCCAGCGGGCGCACCAGGCTGACGTGGCCCTTGGGCTGGATGGCGCTGGGGCCTACCGGGGTTTCGCCGTCCAGGTAGGAAGGATGGGAAATCCGCCCCACGTGCCACAGCTGCATGAAGATCTTGCCGCCGGCGCCGTGCACCGCCTTGGTCACGTTGGCCCAGCCACGGACCTGGTCGTTGGACCAGATGCCGGGAGTATCCGGGTAGCCCACGCCCATCGGCGTCACCGAGGTGGCTTCGCTGAGGATCAGCCCGGCCGAGGCCCGCTGCACGTAGTACTCGGCCATCAGGGCGTTGGGCACCCGGCCAGCGTCGGCGCGGCAGCGGGTCAGCGGCGCCATGATGATGCGGTTGGACAGTTCGAGGTCGCCGAGCTTGATCGGATCAAAGAGAGTCGTCATGGGGTACAGCCTTCTTCTAAGGGGTAGGGAAGCTATCAGTGGGTTGCCGGAGCCAGTTCGGCGTTGCCGCCCTGGCGGAAAGTGATCAGCGTTACCAGCAGGGCCAGGATCGCCAGCGCCGCGGCTGCCAGCGGCACGCTGGTGAGGCCGAAACCGTGGGCGATGACGCTGCCGCCGACCCAGGCGCCCAGGGCGTTGCCGATATTGAAGGCGCCGATGTTCAGGGTCGAAACCAGATTGGGTGCGGCCTTGCCGAAGGTCACCACGTTGACCTGCAGGGCCGGGACCGCGGCGAAGGAGGCGGTGGCCCAGAGGAACAGAGTGATCTCCGTGGGGATCAGCGCCACGCTGGTCCAGGTCAGCACCGTGGAGACCACGGCCATGGCGGCGAATACACCCACCAGGGTGGCCCCCAGGCGCTTGTCGGCCATCTTGCCGCCGATGATGTTGCCCAGCGTCAGGCCCAGGCCGATCAGCAGCAGGGTCCAGGTCACGCCCTTGGGCGACACCCCAGTCACATCGCCCAGCAGCGGCGCGACATAGGTGAACAGGGTGAACATCGACGCCGCGAACAATGCGGTCATGCCCAGGGACAACCAGATCCCGGCACCCTTGAGGGCTGCCAGCTCCGCACGCATGTCGAGCTTTTCCTCATCGCGCTTGGCCGGTAGGAACCGCAGCAGGCCGAACAGCGCCACCACGCCGATCACGGTCACCGCCCAGAAGGTCGAGCGCCAACCGGCTTCCTGGCCCAGCGCAGTTCCCAGGGGAACGCCGAGCACGTTGGCCAGCGTCAGGCCAGTGAACATCAGGGCCACGGCCGAAGCACGCTTGTTGGCTGGCACCAGGCCGGCGGCCACTACAGAACCGATACCGAAGAAGGCACCGTGGCACAGCGCCGTGATTACCCGTGCGAACATCAGCACGTTGTAGTCACTGGCCAGTGCACACAGCAGGTTGCCGATAATGAAGATCCCCATCAGCGTCACCAGGGCGGCCTTGCGTGGCAGCCGGGCAGTAGCCAGGGCCATGAACGGCGCGCCGATGGCCACGCCCAGGGCGTAGCCGGTCACCAGCCAGCCGGCACCTGGAATCGATACCCCGAGGTCCGCCGCGACATCGGGCAGCAGGCCCATGATGACGAACTCGGTGGTGCCGATGGCGAAGGCACTCAGGGCCAGGATGAGAAGCGAGAGGGGCATTATCGGGTCCTTGTCAGGTCAGAGCTGTTGGCTCATTTGCGTGAGGAACTGCTGGATGGTTTCTTCGTTGCGTTTGAAAAAATGCCATTGGCCGACTTTGCGGCTGCTGACCAGGCCGGCACGCTGCAGGGTCGCCAGGTGAGCCGAGACGGTCGACTGCGACAGGCCGCAGCGTTGGTCGATCTGCCCGGCGCATACACCGTGCTCGTTACTGTGGGCCTGGTCGGGGAATTCGACTGCCGGATCTTTCAGCCAGTGCAGGATTTCCCTGCGAACCGGATGCGCCAGGGCTTTTATTATTTCGTCGAGGTCGATGGACATGGCATTGCTCGCTTTTCCATGAAACGTTGTATCGCGATGAGGCGAAATTTAAATCGTTATTTCGCGATATACCAATATGATTTTGATCTTAGCTCAGTCTTTATCGGCATATCGGGTTATAACGATATGATGTGCGCGGTGCTAAGCTGCGCGGATGAATTATCTCGCACATCTGCACCTCGGCGGCCAGCGCCCGGGTCAATTACTCGGCAGCCTTTATGGCGACTTCGTCAAAGGTCGCCTGCAAGGGCAGTTCGCTCCCGAGGTCGAGGCGGCGATCCAACTGCATCGGCGCATCGACACCTATACCGACAGCCACCCTGTGGTGACGGCGGCGCTGGCGCGTTTCGCCCAGACCCGCAGGCGCTACGCCGGCATCGTCATCGATGTGTTCTTCGACCACTGCCTGGCCCGTGACTGGGCGCAGTACGCCGATCGACCCTTGCAGGCGTTCACCGCCGACGTGTACCGGGCGCTGGCCGCCGAGCCACAACTGCCGGGGCGCCTGGCGCAGATCGCACCCTACATGGCGGCCGATGACTGGCTGGGTTCCTATCGGGACTTCCAGGTGCTGGAGCAGGTCCTGCGGGGGATTGCCCGGCGCTTGTCGCGGCCCGAGGAGTTGACCGCGGCCATGGGCGAGTTGGAACGGCTGTACCAGCCCTTGAGCGAGGATTTTCGCGAGTTCTACCCGCAACTGCAGGCGTTCGCCGAGCAGTACACCGCCCCGTCGCCGGGGCGCTGATTCCACTCAGGCCGCAACCAGTTCGCCATCGCGGCGTGGTTCGGCCGGCTGCAAGGCATCGCCGAACAGGGCTTTCTGGACCGCCTGCTGGGCCTGGAAGGCCAGTGCCGCGCGCTCCTGGCCCTGGCAGGAAATCGGCTTGAGCAGGTGGATCTCCACCTGGCCCTGGTCATTGGCGAACAGGCGCAACAGGTGAGACAGCAGGTCGTCGTCGCCGATGAAGGGCGCCAGGGTGTCGATCTGGCCATCGCGCAGGTAGCGGATCGCCACGGGTTGCAGGCAGGCCTCGGCCTCGATGGCGCTGGCCAGCAAGCGTCCATGGAAGGTCCGCAGGCCACAGCCATCGGTGGTGGTGCCTTCGGGGAACAGCAGCAGCGGATGCTGTTCCTGCAGGTGCCGGGTCATCTGCTTGCGGATCAGCTGGCTGTCG
Source organism: Pseudomonas sp. CMR5c (assembly GCF_003850545.1). Taxonomy (NCBI): domain Bacteria; kingdom Pseudomonadati; phylum Pseudomonadota; class Gammaproteobacteria; order Pseudomonadales; family Pseudomonadaceae; genus Pseudomonas; species Pseudomonas sp. CMR5c. Next base: position 1,507,755 of record NZ_CP027705.1, read on the forward strand.
CCGGCGCCACGGCGGATGAACAGGCTGCCGGCCTTGGCGGCCAACCATCCGGCCACCGGCCAGGTGCGCACCTCGGCCTTGGACAGGAACGACAGCGGAGTGAGCATGCCCAGCAACGGGATGTCGGTCCAGGACACATGGTTGCTGACCCAGAGCATGGGCTGGCGTGGGAGTTGGCCGTGCACCGTTACTTGGAAGGGCAGAGCGTTGCCCAGGCGGGCCATGAAGAACCGCGACCAGCGCTGGCGGCGGACCATGGAGTTGCTGACCCCCAGGCGCTCCAGCACGCCGAAGATACTGGCCATGCCCAGGCCCAGCGCCACCACCAGCAGCACCCGGGCGATACGCCCGTAGACCCGTAGCCGGCGCATCACACGGCCGCCTTGAAGTGCCGGGCGTAGCGTGGGCACAGCTCGTCGCGCTTGAGCAGGATGAACACATCGGCCACCTGGAAGTCCTGGTCCCAGCAGGGCTCGCCGCAGATCTTCGCCCCCAGGCGCATGTAGGCCTTGAGCAGTGGCGGCATTTCGGCGATGACGTTGGACGGCAGGTCCAGGTTCGGCAGTGGGTGCCTGGGCTCGGCCCGCAGGTGCTCGGTGCTCAGGTAGCGCTCGCGCAGGCGCTGCATGATCGCATGGGCCTGCACTCCACCGTCCTGCATCGGGATGCTGGCGCAACCCATCAGGTAGCTGTAGCCACCCTCGTTGAGGACTTCGGCCAGCTCGCCCCAGAGCACGGCGATGGTGCCGCCGTTACGGTAGGCCGGGTCGACGCAGGTACGGCCGATCTCCAGGATCGGGCCCTGGAGTTGCACCAGGCCGTGCAGGCTGAACTCTTCTTCACTGTAGAAGCGCCCCAGGCTGCTGGCGGCCTGGTGGTCCAGCAGGCGAGTGGTGGCCACCAGGCACCCGCTGTTCAGGTCGCGTACCCCGATATGGCTGCAATGAACATCGTAGTCGTCCATGTCCAGACCCAGCTCCGCGCCCTTGAGCTTGGCGTTGAACTCGCCGCTGAAGACCTTGAACCGCAAGGCTTGGGCTTCCTGCAGGGCCTGGGCGCCGATCAGGCGTTCGGCTTGCAGGCGGCGTTCAGTACCGGTGTCGTTGATGCGGGCGATCTGAGTCATCGTGAATCTCCGTGCGGGCCAGCGACCCGCCTTGGGTTGCAGCCAATCGACTTTGTTGTGCAAAGTCAGGCTATGTAGCCGCGGTGTCATCGCCATGAAACTTTGGTGATGCTTGTGTGACAGCCCCTGAGGACCTTCGAAATGCCCTGGCAAGCCCTGCTCGAGAGCCATGAACGACTGCCCGCAACCCCTGATCTGGCGGAGGGTTACGGCGCTTTGCTGGCCCGCCTGGGCACTGTCACGCCATTCGAGCTGGCGGTGCTTGGCGGGCGCCTGATGGCGACCCCGGGCCTGGCGTTCCTGGTGGGTTACCAGGCGGCATTGCGCATGTTGTGGCCCAGTGCGCCGCTGAGCCTGGGCGCCTTGTGCGCGACTGAACGTCGCAGCCTGCGCCCGGCGGACATGCAGACCCGGCTGCAGGATCTGCGCCTGCATGGGCGCAAGGATTTCGTCACCGCCGGGGACGCCGCCGACTGGCTGCTGGTGGCGGCCCGTTGCGAGGCCCCCGGGGAGCGGGCGGCGCTGCGGCTGACGGTGGTCTATCCGGGCGAGCCCGGGGTCAAGGTCCAGACCCTGCCGGCGATCGCCCTGATGCCGGAGATCAGCCACGGTTGCCTGCTCCTGGACAATGCCGCCTGTGAACTGCTGGCCGGCGATGGCTGGGATGCCTATGTCAAACCCTTCCGCACCCTGGAAGACATCTATGTCCTCAGCGCCATGGCGGCCTGGCTCCATGGTGTCGGCCAGGACAGCGGCTGGCCGCAGCCGTTGCTCCTGCAATTGCTGGCGTTGCTGGCCGGTTGTGCCGAAGCCAGCCGGCAGAACCCGGCCCTGGCCGGCGGGCACGTCCTGCTGGGTGGGTTGTTCGTGCAGTTCGAAGCCCTGAAGCCGGAGATCGCCATGGCATTCGCCCAGGGGCCCGAGTTCTGGCGCGAACAGTGGAGCCGCGACCAGGCCCTGCTCGAGCTGGCCGCCGGCGCCCGGGCCCAGCGCCTGGCCAAGGCCCTGGCGGCCTTGCAGCAACCGGCTGGGCGCTGAGCCCCGGCGCTTGCAGCAAAACTGTCATGAACCTCGATTAGGCTCGGCCATCGGTTTTTCTCGAGTGTCGTCCATGGCCAAGGGCTCGATCCTGCTGGTGCTGCTTGTCGTGCTCGGCCTGCCGGCCCGGGCCGAGGACTGGCCGGCCGAGCAATGGCCGCGCGAACCCTTGCCCTCGGGTCCGGCGCTCCAGGCCCTGGAGGCCTATGCCTTCGCCCCGCGTGACGACGAGTCGCGCCAGGGGGTACGCACCGATGCCCTGCTGGTGGTGCGTGATGGCCGGCTGGTCTACGAACGCTATGCCGGCGAGACCGGGCCACAGACTCCCCACCTGATCTGGTCCGCCAGCAAGAGCGTGCTGGCGGTGCTCATGGGCGTCGCGTCCGGCGAGGGGCGCTTCGGCCTGCAAGACCCGGCGGTGAACTTCTATCCGGCACTCAAGCCCCACCCTGGCATCACCATGGCCGACCTTTTGCACTGGGCCTCGGGCCTGGACTGGCAGGAAGACTACGAGTACGCGCCGCTCAATTCATCGGTGGTAGCCATGCTCTACACCCGGGGCCACCGCGACATGGCGGCCTTCGCCGCGCAGCACCAGGCGGCCAGCCCACCGGGCCGGGCCTTTCGTTATTCCAGCGGCGACAGCAACCTGTTGGCGGCCAGCCTGCGCGGCATGCTGGGGGCGCAGCAATATCCGGACTATCCCTGGCGTGCCCTGTTCGAGCCCCTGGGTATCCGCCAGGCAGTATGGGAGCGGGATGCGGCCGGCACCTTCGTGGCGTCTTCCTATCTTTATATGAGTGCCCGGGACCTGGCCCGCATCGGCTTGCTGATGCAGCGCGAGGGGCGCTGGCACGACCGGCAACTGCTGCCCAGGGCCTGGGTCGAGTTCTGCCGCACGCCGTTCGCCGGCTACCGGGCGGGCCAGGACGTTGCCGTGGCGGGTGGGCACTGGTGGCTCAATCGCATCGTGGACGGCGCGCCCCGGCCCTGGCCGGATGCACCGGAGGATACCTACGCCGCCCTGGGCCACTGGGGCCAGGCGCTGTACATAGTGCCGCAGCAGCGCCTGGTGATCGTGCGCTATGGCGACGATCGCGACGGCAGCTACCAGCACAACGAATTGCTCAAGCGGGTGCTGGCGGCATTTCCTACCCCGGAGCAGCCATGAGCCGCCGAGCCTTCGTCCTGCGCCACCCGCTGCTCTGCCTGCTGCTGGCCGGGTCGCTGGCGCTATCGGGCTGGGCCTGGCAGCAACGGGAGGCGCTCCAGGCATTCCCGGATATCCTCGGCGCCTACACCGCCAAGGAATACTGCTCCTGCCGCTATGTGATGGAGCATCCGGCTGATTATTGCCGCGGGTACGTGCGCCAATACCTGCCCATCAGCAACCTGGTCGATGAGCCGGCATCACGGCGGATCACCGCCAGCGCTCTGGGGCGCACCCACAGCGCCACCTGGCAAGGGAACCGGCAGGGCTGCCGCCTCGATCCCTGAACCGCCTGCTGTTCCATCCTGTGGAACCACATTCGATTGTCCCTGGCGCCGGCTCGCGGTTAGCTACCACCGAGCTGCGTACAACAAGCACGGGAACCCACCCGGCCAGAGGACAGACGCCATGACCCGACACCAGCACATCCTTGCCTGGCTCAATGACATCGCCGGCGACTTGCGTGCCATCCGCCACGACATCCATGCCCACCCCGAGCTGGGATTCCAGGAAAACCGCACCGCGGCTCTGGTGGCTCGCTGCCTGCAAGACTGGGGCTACGAGGTGCACCAGGGCATCGGCTGCACCGGTGTGGTGGGCGTCCTGCGCAACGGCAGCAGCTCGCGCACCCTGGGCCTGCGGGCGGACATGGACGCCCTGCCTATCGTCGAAGCCAGCGACGCGCCCCACAGCAGTCGCCACCATGGCTGCATGCACGCCTGCGGGCATGATGGCCACACCACCATCCTGCTCGGCGCCGCCCGCTACCTGGCGGCCACCCGGCAATTCGACGGCACCCTGAACCTGATCTTCCAGCCGGCGGAGGAGGGCCAGGGCGGTGCCGAGGCGATGCTCGCCGACGGCTTGCTGGAGCGTTTCCCCTGCGATGCGCTGTTCGGCCTGCACAACATGCCGGGCTTGCCGGCAGGGCACCTGGGGTTTCGCCAGGGAGCGATGATGGCGTCCCAGGACCTGCTCGAGGTGGTGGTCGAAGGTGTAGGTGGCCATGGTTCCATGCCGCATCTGGCGGTGGATCCGCTGGTGGCGGCGGCCAGCATGGTCATGGCCTTGCAGACGGTGGTGGCGCGCAACATCGATGCGCAGCGGGCGGCGGTGGTCACCGTCGGCGCCCTGCAGGCTGGCGAGGCCGCCAACGTGATTCCCCAGCAGGCACTGCTGCGCTTGAGCCTGCGCGCCCTCGACGCACCGGTGCGTGAACAGATGCTGGAGCGGGTCAGGGCGATCATCCAGACCCAGGCCGCAAGCTATGGCTGCACCGCCAGCATCCTCCATCGCCCGGCCTATCCGGTGCTGGTCAACAGCCCGGCCGAGACCGAGTTCGCCCGGCAGGTGGCCGTGGAATTGCTGGGGGACAGCGCAGTGGATGGCAATACGCCAAAGCTGATGGGCAGCGAGGACTTCGGCTGGATGCTCCAGCGTTGCCCGGGCAGCTACCTGTTCATCGGCAATGGCGTGGGGCAGCCGATGGTGCATAACCCGGCCTACGACTTCAACGACGACATCCTGCTCACCGGCGCCGCCTACTGGGGCGCCCTGGCGGAGAGTTGGCTCAAGCCGCTCTGAGCGTCGTTCTGCAGGTATTTGCCAGTTCCCCGGGTGCCCTTGCGTGCGCCCGGCACTTCAACGAGCCCGCAAGAAGGCTCAAAAGTCCGTGTGGAGCTTTCCATGAGCCTTTCGACCCCCGCTGTTTCCAAGACCCGGCAGGTGGTTGCCGCCGTCATCGGCAATGCCCTGGAGTGGTACGACTTCATCATCTACGGCTTTCTCGCCAGCTTCATCGCCCGCCAGTTCTTTCCCGGCAGCGACGAATACACTTCCCTGCTGATGGCCCTGGCCACCTTCGGCGTGGGCTTCTTCATGCGTCCGGTGGGTGGTGTGTTGCTGGGCATCTACTCCGATCGCAAGGGGCGCAAGGCGGCCATGCTGTTGATCATCCAGTTGATGACCCTGGCCATCGCGATCATCGTCTTCACTCCCACCTACGCCGCCATCGGGCTCGGCGCGCCGTTGCTGGTGGTGGTGGCGCGCATGCTCCAGGGGTTCGCCACCGGCGGCGAATATGCCAGTGCCACGGCCTACCTGGTGGAGAGCGCACCGCCCCACCGCAAGGGCTTGTACGGCTCATGGCAATTGGTGGGGCAGTGCCTGGCGGTGTTCAGCGGTGCGGCGATGGCGGCGGCGGTGACGCATTTCTTCTCGCCCCAGGCCCTGGAGCAGTGGGGGTGGCGCTTGCCCTTCGTGTTCGGCCTGCTGATCGGTCCGCTGGGCCTGTGGATTCGCAAGTACATGGACGAACCGCAAGTCTTCGTCGAGGCCCGCAAGCAGGTGTGTGGCAAAGGCCCGGGGCTGCTGGAGATCATCCGTACCCATCGCCGGGGCATCCTGGTGGCCATGGGCCTGGCCTGCGGTGCCACGGTGTCGTTCTATGTGCTGCTGGTGAACATGCCGACCTTCGCCCACAACAATCTCGGCCTGCCCCTGGACCAGGTGCTGCTGGTGCAGATGCTTGCGGTGGCGCTGATGACCCTGGTCATCCCGCTGGCCGGGGCATTGTCGGACCGCCATGGCCGGCGGCCGGTGCTGATGCTCTTCACCCTGGTGTTCTTCGTCATGGTCTACCCCTTGTATGCCTGGGTCGCGGCCGCACCGTCCATCGAGCGCCTGCTGGTGATGCAACTGCTGCTGTGCAGCGCCATCGGCGGTTGCTTCGGCCCTGCGCCCACTGCCCTGGCCGAGCAGTTTCCCATCGAGGTGCGTTCCACCGGCGTGTCGGTGGCGTATAACGTCGCAGTGATGTTGTTCGGTGGATTCGCACCGCTGGTGGTGACCTGGCTGAGCAAGACCATGGCCACGCCGGTGGCGCCTGCGTTCTATGTATTGCTGACGTCGATGCTGAGCTTGCTGGCCATCTACTGCCTGCACGATCCGCTCCGGCAGAACAAACCTGCGACCTTGCCCCTGGGAGGTGCGTCTTGAGCAAGCTTCACGAACCCGTGGCTGGCGACTCGATCGTCGAACTCGATGCCCTGGCATTGTCCGCGGCGATCCATGGCCGCGAACTGTCCTGCCGGGAGGTGATGCAGGCCTACTTGGCGCAGATCGAGCGCGTGAACCCGCAGGCCAATGCCCTGGTTTCGCTGCGTGCGCCCGAATTACTCCTGGACGAGGCCGACCAGCGCGACCGGCAATTGGCCCGGGGCCAATCCCTGGGCTGGATGCATGGCATGCCGCAGGCGATCAAGGACCTGGCAGCCACCGCCGGGCTGACCACCAGTCTTGGCTCGCCGCTGTTCGCCACCCAGGTGCCCGGCGAGGATGCCATCAGCGTGGCCCGGGTACGCGCCAGCGGGGCGTTGATCGTCGGCAAGAGCAATGTCCCGGAGTTCGGCCTGGGCTCGCATACCTACAACCAGCTGTTCGGCACCACCGGCAATGCCTACGACAGCAACCTGAGCGCCGGCGGCAGTAGCGGCGGGGCGGCAGTGGCCCTGGCGCTGCGCATGCTGCCGGTGGCCGATGGCAGCGACATGATGGGCTCGCTGCGCAACCCGGCGGCGTTCAACAACGTGTTCGGCATGCGCCCCTCCCTGGGCCGGGTGCCCCATGGCCCGGCGCCGGAGCTGTTCGTCCAGCAACTGGCCACCGAAGGCCCCATGGGCCGCACCGTGGCCGACGTCGCCCGGCTGCTGGCGACCCAGGCCGGCTACGATCCCCGCGCGCCCCTGTCGCTGAAGGATGACCCGGCCGCGCTGGGTGCCTCCCTGCAGCGGGATGTACGCGGGCTACGCCTGGGCTGGCTGGGGAACTACAACGGTTACCTGGCCATGGAGCAGGGGGTGCTGGCGCTGTGCGAGAAGGCCCTGGGGGATTTTCTCGACCTGGGTTGCGAGGTGGACAGCTGCCAGCCGGAGTTCTCCCTGGCCCAGCTGTGGGATTGCTGGCTGGTGCACCGGCACTGGCTGGTCCAGGGTTCCCTGGGCCTGCTGTACAACGATCCGGACAAGCGTCGCTGGCTCAAGCCTGAGGCCCGCTGGGAGGTGGAGGGCGCGGCCAGTCTCGGCGCGGCCGATGTGTATCGCGCCTGCCAGAGCCGCAGCGATTGGTACCGGGCGCTGCTGCGGTTGTTCGAGCGTTACGATTTCCTGCTGTTGCCCACCGCCCAGGTGTTTCCTTTCGATGCACGCCAAGCCTGGCCACGCCAGGTTGCCGGACAGGAAATGGACACCTATCACCGCTGGATGGAAGTGGTGATCGGCCCGACCCTGGCCGGCTTGCCCTGCATCAGCATCCCGGTGGGCTTCAACCTGGCCGGCCTGCCCATGGGCATGCAGATCATCGGCCCGCCCCAGGCCGACCTGGCCGTGCTGCAACTGGCCCAGGCCCATGAGCAGCTCACGCAGTGGGTGCGCCGGCGACCTCCTGGCAATATCCGGTAATCAGGCAGGGGCAATGGTGAGGTCGAGGGGGCCCGCATCTTGCTGGGAAATTCCTTACCCATCCTCAAGCAGAGAGTCCGGACCATGGCCAGCAAGTTAGAAAGCGCAGGCGTGCGTTCAGTGGAGCGGGCCTTGGCCATCGTCGAGCTGTTGGGCCAGCACCAGGCCCTGGGCCTGGAAGAGTTGCACTACCTGACCGGCCTGCCCAAGGCCACGGTGTCGCGCCTGTTGCTGACCCTGCAAGAGCAGGGTTGGATCTACCGTGGCCTGAGCGACCGGCGCTATTGCCTGAGTGCCCGCAGCCTGTTCGGTGACAGCCGGCAGCGCTTCAAGCGCCAATTGGCCGAGCGCGCCGGGCCCTGGCTGCTGGAGCTGAGCGCCCGCACCGGGCTGGTCAGCGACCTGTCGAGTTTCGACGGCGAGCACCTGGAGGTCCTGGAGAGCGTGGTGCCCGAGGTCTTGCGCAAGCGCTATCCGAGCAGTAGTAGCCGCGTGGTTGGCCAGCACGCCAGCCTGTTTCATTCAGCCATGGGCAAGGCCTGCCTCGGAGCCTTGCCCAGGGCGGAAGTCGAGCGCCTGGCAGCACGCGAAGCCGAGCCGATCGAGGCCTGGCTGCAACCAAGCGTGCAGTTCCAGCACCAGGGGTTCGGCCAGCGTACCGAGGGCTATTGGGAATACCCGGTGCGCCTGCCGTTCCTGATCCGTGCCGTGGCCCTGCCGCTGCAGGTCGACGGCCGGGTGGTGGGCAGCATTGCCCTGCATTGGCCGCAGGATCTGTCCTGTGTCGAGCAGGTACGCCATCAGTACCTGGGGCTGTTGGCCGAGACGGTCGGGCAATTGCAGAAGACCTTCGCCTGAATCCCGCCCGTCGCCGTGGCTTTCCCGCGTCGACGCATGGGCGCCTTGCCCTGATCAGCCATCGTGCAGGTGGCCTGGCCATGATTGCCGACACCTCTTTTGGCACCGTATCAATCGCCTTTAGCCCCGGCTAACGGTGTCCCGAGGGTTTGCCAGCCTCCAGACGCCCGGTTAAGGTGGCGCCTTCTGTTCTCGGGAGCTTGCATGCGTACCTCGATCCGCCTTCTTCTCAGCCTGCTGGCAGTGCTGGCCCTTCCGGCCCAGGCCAACTGGTACCTGGACAACGAGTCCTCGCGTATTTCCTTCGTGACCACCAAGAACGCCAGCATTTCCGAGGTCCAGCGCTTCCTGGTGCTGCACGGCAAGGTCGATGGCAAGGGACTGGCCCAGCTGCAGCTGGAGCTGGACTCGGTCAGCAGCGGCATTCCCCTGCGTGACGAACGCATGCGCCAGGACCTGTTCCAGGTCCAGCAGTTTCCCGAGGCCCGGGTCACTGCGCAGATCAACCTGCGGCCGATCAACGACCTGGCCAATGGCGCGCAGATCGAACTGCTGCTGCCGATCACTGTGAGCCTGCACGGCCAGGAGCACACCTACAACGCCGAGTTGCTGGCCACGCGCCTGGACGAGCGGCGTTTCCAGGTGGTGACCCTGGAGCCCCTGGTCCTCAACGCCGAGGATTTCAACCTGGCGCCGGGCCTGGACAGCCTGCGCAAGGTCGCCGGTTTGTCGGCCATCAGTTTCTCGGTACCGGTGGGTGCGGTACTGATCTTCACGGCGCGCTGAAATGCGCGGAGCGGTTTTCCCCTGGCGCGAAGGCAACCGCTTCGAGTTACTGGTCGACGGGCCCGAGTTCTTCCCACGCATGCTGGTGGCCATTGCCCGCGCCCAGCAGCAGGTGGAGCTGGAGCTGTACCTGGTGGAAGCCGGCTCCTGCGCGCAGGCCATGGTCCAGGCGCTGGTCCAGGCCGCCGAGCGCGGCGTGCGGGTACGTTGCCTGTTCGACGACTATGGCAGCCTGGCCTTCACCCAGGCCCTGCGCCGCAGCTTGACCGACGCCGGCGTCGAGCTGCGCTTGTACAACCGCCTGCAGTGGCGCCAGGGCTGGCTCAACCTCTATCGCGATCATCGCAAGCTGTTGTTGGTGGACCGCTCCCTGGCGGTGGTAGGGGGAACCGGGGTCACCGACGAATTCTGGCTGCCGGAACGCAACAGCTGCGACTGGCATGAGGTGATGGTGCAGATCAGCGGCCCGATGGTGGCTGACTGGCAGGTGCTGTTCGACCGCCAGTGGGATGCCAACCCGCATCGCGGAGCCTGGAAACCCAACGCCGATTTCGGCCTGCAACGCTTGCCGCGCCTGCCCGATAGCGGCGAGGGCATGGGCCGGGTGGCCTATGCCGATGCCCGCCAGCACCGCGATATCCTGCATTCGTTGATCCGGGCCCTGCACAGCGGCCAGCGACGGGTCTGGCTGGCCACGCCGTACTTCCTGCCCACCTGGTCGGTGCGTCGCTCGCTGCGCAAGGCGGCGGCCCGGGGCCTGGATGTGCGCCTGCTGCTGACCGGCCCCCGTACCGACCACCCGGCGGTGCGCTATGCCGGGCACCGCTACTATCCGCGCCTGCTCAAGGCCGGGGTGCGGATCTTCGAGTACCAGCCCTGTTTCCTGCACCTGAAGATGGTGCTGGTGGACGATTGGGTGAGCGTCGGCTCATGCAACTTCGACCACTGGAACCTGCGCTTCAACCTGGAAGCCAACCTGGAAGCCCTGGACCCGGCGCTGACCGCCGCAGTGGTGGCGAGCTTCGAGAGGGACTTTGTCCAGAGCGATGAGGTCAGCCTGGCGGTGTGGCGAAACCGGCCTTTGTGGCGCCGGATCAAGCAGCGGATCTGGGGCTGGGTCGATCGCCTGGTGGTCAACCTGCTGGATCGTCGCGGCTGACCGCCACGACTGATACGGCTGACTGTAGCCGCTGCCTCAGGCTGCGCATGAGCGCGAAGCGGTCGCGGCGGTCGTGAGTCCGATGGAGGCTTGGCGGGAGATCGACAAGCAAGGTCCTGCGGACCTTTGCGCAGCCTCCCAGGCTCGGCAGCGGCTGCAGATATTGCAGCGATTGCGGGGATTACAGGGGATTGCAGAGGCAGCCGGCCGACGCAGGTCATGCGCCAGCCGGTGAGGGGGATCAGAGCAGTTCGAAGCTCTGTTGCTGGACGTCCTGGGAATCCAGGCCGATCTGTACGTTGAAGTCGCCAGGTTCGGCGGCGTACTTGAGCTGGGCGTTGTAGAACTTCAGGTCGTCTTCGTTGATGTCGAAGCGGATGACCTTCTCTTCGCCGGCCTTGAGCATGACCTTCTGGAAGTTCTTCAGCTCTTTGATCGGACGAATGATCGAGCCGGCCACATCCTGGATGTACAACTGCACCACGGTCTCGCCATCACGCTTGCCGGTGTTCTTCAAGGTCACGCTGGCCTCCAGCTTGCCGCCCTTGTGCAAGGTGGTGGCGGACAGGGCCATGTCCGACAGGCTGAAGCGGGTGTAGCTCAAGCCATAGCCGAACGGGAACAGCGGGCCGGTGATGTCATCGAAGTACTGCGAGGTGTAGTTGCCCGGCTTGCCCGGGGTGAACGGCCGGCCGATGGTCAGGTGGTTGTAGTAGGTCGGGATCTGGCCCACGGAGCGCGGGAAGGTGATCGGCAGCTTGCCCGAGGGGTTGTAGTCGCCGAACAGCACGTCGGCGATGGCGTTGCCGCCCTCGGTGCCGCTGAACCAGGTTTCCAGGATCGCGTCGGCCTGCTGGTTTTCCTCCAGCAGGGTCAGTGGCCGGCCATTCATCAGCACCAGCACCAGGGGCTTGCCGGTGGCCTTGAGGGCCTTGATCAGCGCCCGCTGGCTGGCCGGGATGTTCAGCTCGGTGCGGCTTGAGGATTCATGGGACATGCCCCGCGACTCGCCCACGGCGGCGACGATCACGTCAGAAGCCTGGGCTGCCTTCACGGCCTCGTCGATCATCTGTTGCGCCGGGCGTGGGTCGTCCACCACTTCCGGGGCGTCGAAGTTGAGGAAGTTCAGGTAGTCCACCACCTTCTTGTCGTCGGTGATGTTCGAGCCCCTGGCGTAGACCAGCCGGGCCTGGTCGCCCAGCACATTGCGCATGCCTTCGTAGAGGGTCACCGATTGCGCCGGCACGCCGGCGGCGGCCCAGCTGCCCATCATGTCGATCGGGGCCTTGGCCAATGGGCCGACCACGGCGATCCTGGCGGTCTTTTTCAGTGGCAGGGTGTCGTTCTGGTTCTTCAGCAGCACCAGGCTGCGCCGGGCGATATCCCGGGCGTCGCTGCGGTGCAGGCGGCTCTCGGCGTTGGTGTCGGCCGGATCGTCCTCGGCCTTGCCGATGCGCAGGTACGGATCCTTGAACAGGCCCATGTCGTACTTGGCCCCCAGGACTTCACGCACGGCGTTGTCGATGTCCTTCTCTTCGATCTCGCCGGACTTGAGCAGCCCGGGCAATTCCTTGCCGTACAGCGAGTCGTTCATGCTCATGTCGATGCCGGCCTTGATCGCCAGCTTGGCGGCCTCGCGACCGTCCTTGGCGACGCCATGGCGGATCAGTTCGATGATCGCGCCGTGGTCGCTCACCGCCAGGCCCTTGAAGCCCCACTCCTTGCGCAGCAGGTCGTTCATCAACCAGGTGTTGGAGGTGGCGGGCACGCCATTGATCGAGTTCAGGGCCACCATCACCCCACCGGCACCGGCGTCGATCGCCGCGCGGTAGGGCGGCAGGTAGTCCTGGTACATCTTCACCGGGCTCATGTCGACGATGTTGTAGTCGCGACCGCCTTCCACCGCACCGTACAGGGCGAAGTGCTTGACGCTGGCCATGATGCTGTCGGGTGCCGCCGGGCTCTTGCCCTGGTAGGCGTTGACCATCACCTTGGCGATTCGCGAGACCAGGTAGGTGTCTTCGCCGAAGCCTTCGGACGTCCGGCCCCAGCGTGCATCGCGGGAGATGTCGACCATCGGTGCGAAGGTGATGTCCAGGCTGTCGGCGCTGGCTTCCTGGGCGGCGATACGCCCGGAGCGGCCGATGGCGTCCATGTCCCAGCTGGAGGCCAGGGCCAGGCTGATGGGGAAGATGGTCCGGTGGCCGTGGATCACGTCGTAGGCGAAGAACATCGGGATCTTCAGGCGGCTGCGCATGGCCGCGTCCTGCATCGGCCGGTTTTCCGGGCGCGAGATGGAGTTGAAGGTTGCTCCGATATTACCGGCGGCGATCTCCTTGCGGATCAGTTCCCGGGGCATTTCCGGGCCGATGCTGATCAGACGCAACTGGCCGATCTTTTCCTGCAGGGTCATCCGCTTGAGCAGATCGGTGATAAAGGCTTCCTTGTTCTCCAAGGGGACCGGGGCAGACTCGGCCAATACAGGGTGACTGGCCAGGCTGACCAGCAGCCCCAGCAAACACAGCTTCTTCATGAATTTGTTCTCAAGGGCTCAAGACCGACGCATGAGTGACGCGCCGAACAGCCAAAATTTAGGGGGCAGCTATTGTTGTTCAGATAATTCCCGCACACTTCAGGCCGTGTGAAAACTGCTGCATTCGGCAATACGGCGTTAACAACAGGCTTGTCTTGCCTTGACTCGCGACGTTTTCACACAGTCTTATTTCTGAACTCTTTTTCGCGCTGGGCATCTTTTAGCCCATCAGCCCGATGCATTCCAGTAGCGTTGGCAGATTTTGCCCTGCCAGGGCCTGAAAACACGGGCAAAAGATTCTCTTCAACCAGGTTGTGCAAGGAGCCTCACCCATGAACCTCACCCAAAGCCTGCGCTCGAGCTGGCCTGTCGCCGCCCTGTTGCTGCTCACCAGCCTGCTCAGCGGCTGCGGCATCAACAACATTCCTACCCTCGACGAGCAGGTCAAGGCCGATTGGGGCCAGGTGCAGAACCAGTACCAGCGCCGTGCCGACCTGATCCCCAACCTGGTGGAGACCGTCAAGGGCTACGCCAAGCACGAGCAGGAAACCCTGACTGCGGTGATCGAGGCCCGGGCCAAGGCGACCTCGATCCAGGTGGACGCCAGCACCCTGGACAACCCGGAAAAACTCAAGCAGTTCCAGCAGGCCCAGGACCAGTTGAGCGGTGCCCTGAGCCGCCTGATGGTGGTCTCCGAGCGCTATCCGGATCTCAAGGCCAACCAGAACTTCCTGGCCCTGCAGTCCCAGCTCGAGGGCACCGAGAATCGTATCGCCGTGGCCCGCCGTGACTTCATCCTGGCGGTGCAGAAGTACAACACCGAGATCCGCACCTTCCCCGGTCGCCTGTGGCACAGCCTGATGTACAGCGATCTGCCGGTGCGCGAGTCGTTCGAGGCCACCAGCCCCGACGCCGACAAGGCCCCGCAAGTGAAATTCTGATGAACCACGGGCAGCGCGTGCTGCGAGGCGCGCTGCTGTGGCTATGGCTGGTGAGTGGCGCCGTACTGGCGCAGCAACCAGGGCCCACACCCACGGATGGGGTGCAGTTGCGTTCGGCGCAACCCACTGTCCAGGTCGGGCCCGCACCGGCCACTGCGACAGCGGTGCCGCTTGAAAGCCTGTTCCCCAAGCTGACGGGCAGAGTGGTGGACACGGCGCAGATGCTCACGCCTTCGGCGCAGGTCTACCTGACGCAGATGCTCGAACGGCTCGAGCAGAGCACCACCGACCAGGTGGTGGTGGTCACTGTGCCGAGCCTGGGCGGCTACAGCATCGAGGAGTTCGGCCTGCGACTGGGGCGGCACTGGGGGATCGGCCAGAAGGACAAGAACAACGGAGTCCTGCTGCTGGTGGCCAAGGACGATCGCAAGGTGCGGATCGAAGTGGGCTACGGCCTGGAAGGGCGGATCGACGATATCTGGGCGCACCTCATTATCAACGACTCGATCATTCCGTATTTCAAGGATGAGCTGTACTCCTCCGGGATCATTACCGGCACCACCTCCATCGTGCGTCTGCTGGAGCCCAACAGCACGCGGATGCTGGCGCACCGCTGGGTGGTGCAGAGCTGGTACCAGCAGATCGAATGGATGTGGTGGTTCAAGGTGTTGTTCTTCCTGGTGTTCGCCGTCTTGCCCCTGGGCGCGATCCTGGCTTCGTGGCGCAACAGCGAGACTGAACCAGGCCGTGCCAGCGATGATCCGCCCACACGTGAACCCAGGGCCGAGCGTGATTCGGGATCGAGCAGTTCATTCGACTGGTTCGACTCCGGCAGTTCGAGTTCCGGCTCAAGTTCCGATTCGGATGGTTTCAGGGGCGGCGGTGGCAGTTTTGGTGGTGGCGGGGCATCCGGCAGTTGGTAGTGCAAGCGAAAAGTCATTGAGGACGAGGTGCTGATGCGACTCTATAAAATCGGCCTGGTGCTGTTGCTCTGGGTCTTGGCGATTTCGGCCCAGGCCGAGCTGAAGTTCCCGGCCCTGAGCGGGCGAGTGGTGGACGATGCGCAAATGCTCGAGCCGGCCACGCGCGCCCAGTTGACCCAGGAACTTGCAGCCCATGAGCAGGCCACCAGTGAACAATTGGTGGTGGTGACCCTGGCGAACCTGCAGGGCGCCACCATCGAGGATTATGGCTACCAGCTGGGGCGCCACTGGGGCATCGGCCAGAAGGACAAGAACAACGGCGCGCTGCTGATCGTTGCCCGGGATGAGCGCAAGCTGCGCATCGAAGTGGGCTATGGCCTGGAGGATCGCCTGACCGATGCCCAGGCCTCGGTGATCATCAACCAGGTCATCACCCCGGCGTTCAAGAACGGGCAGTTCAGCAAGGGCATCAGCGACGGGGTTTCGGCGATGCTCCTGGTGCTGGGCGGCACGCCGCTGGATGAGCCAGCCACCGCATACGATACGGGGCAGAGCAGCGCTCAGGATGATTTTGTCCAGCGTCACCCGTTGCTGTTCATCTTCCTGGTGCTGCTGTTCATCCTGGTGATCATGGTCGCGCAGGCGCTCGGTTTGATCTCCACCACCAGCGGCCGCGGTGGCGGTGGTGGTTTCGGAGGCGGCGGATTTGGCGGTGGGTCCGGCGGTGGCGGCTTCAGTGGCGGTGGCGGCAGCTTTGGCGGTGGTGGCTCCTCCGGCGGCTGGTAACTCAAAATAAAAAATCGGATATCCAACGACATGGCATTACTCAGTGAATTCGAACAACGGCAGGTGGCCGAAGCCATTGCCCGGGTGGAGCAGCAAACCGACGCCGAACTGGTGACGGTGCTGGCCGCCCGAGCCGACGACTACGCCTATATCCCGCTGCTCTGGGCCAGCCTCGTGGCGCTGGTGGTGCCAGGCCTGGTGCACTACGCCACCGGCTGGCTGAACATGCACCTGTTGTTGCTGGCGCAATGGGCGACCTTCATCGTGCTGTGCCTGGTGTTCCGACTGCCGCGGATCACCACCCGGCTGATCCCGCGTTCGGTAAGGCATTGGCGGGCCTCGAACCTGGCCCGGCGCCAGTTCCTCGAGCAGAACCTGCACCACACCGTTGGTGGTACCGGGGTGCTGATCTTCGTCAGCGAGGCCGAGCGCTACGTGGAGATCCTGGTGGACGAGGGTATTTCCAAGCGCCTGGACGACAAGCGCTGGGACACCATCGTCCGCGCCTTCACCCGGCAGGTGAGGCAAGGCCAGACCTTGCAGGGCTTTCTCGACTGCATCGACTCCAGTGGCGAGCTGCTCAAGGAGCATGTGCCCCTGACCCAATCGCGCAACGAGCTGCCCAACCGCCTGGTGGTGCTCAACTGAGCCCTGAGGGCTCGGTTGCTGAAGAATCTGCGCCGTCGGGTCAATAACTCCGTGCCCCGGCGGCCCATCCCCCCTAAAATACCCGCCATTTCCCGATTCGCTCCCCGCACCGCCCGAGGCTCCAGCCCCATGTCCGTCACCGCACCTTCCGTCCGGCCCGCGCCGGACCACCATGCCCAGTTCCTGCAATTGCTGGAGACCAGCCTGGCGCAAAACGCCTTCATCAAGCTGGTGCTGGCCAAGCACGTGGGCGCCGAGGCGGACCTGCAACGGCTGATCATCAAGCAGCTGACGGTCAAGGAGCAGCCGTGCCTGTCCTTCGTCTATCGCTACAAGACCCGCGATATCACCAAGAACCTGCCCCTGGCCGAAGGTGTGGCGAGTATCGCCGGGCTGCTCCCGGCCTCTTTCAAGAATGCCCACTTGCTGACCCTGTCCGATGAGGTCCAGCTGGAGTACAGCAAGAAGGGCAAGAGTTCGTTGTTCAAAGGCAAGCCGCAAACCCAGCGCGATGTGCCGTCCGCCG
Organism: Pseudomonas sp. CMR5c; assembly: GCF_003850545.1. Classification (NCBI taxonomy): domain Bacteria; kingdom Pseudomonadati; phylum Pseudomonadota; class Gammaproteobacteria; order Pseudomonadales; family Pseudomonadaceae; genus Pseudomonas; species Pseudomonas sp. CMR5c. Next base: position 1,524,746 of record NZ_CP027705.1, read on the forward strand.
AGCACAACCGCGAGAAGAACCGCTTCCTCGACCTGGATCGGCCGTTCCTCGCCGACCTGGGCGTGACCAACAAGCAGCACGAGCTGATTCCGGCGATGTCGCGCAAGTGGAAGCAGATCAACAAGTTCATCGAAGTCTTCAGCCATGCCCTGGGCAGCTCGCCGATCGACCTTGCGCAGCCGGTGCGAGTGGCGGACTTCGGCTCAGGCAAGGGTTACCTGACCTTCGCCATCCACGACTACCTGCGCAATACCCTCAAGGCCCAGGGCGAAGTTACCGGGGTCGAGCTGCGCGAAGACATGGTGACCCTGTGCAACGCCGCCGCCGCGCGCCTGGAGCATCCCGGCCTGGTGTTCAAGTGCGGTGACGTGCGCAGCGTGGCCCCCAGCGAACTGGAAGTGATGATCGCCCTGCATGCCTGCGACATCGCCACCGACTACGCGATCCACACCGGCATCCGCTCCGGGGCGGCGATCATCATGTGCTCGCCGTGCTGCCACAAGCAGATCCGCCAGCAGATCCAGAGCCCGGCGTTGCTCAAGCCGATGCTGCAATACGGCCTGCACCTGGGGCAGCAGGCGGAGATGGTCACCGACAGCCTGCGGGCGCTGTTCCTCGAAGCCTGTGGTTACGAAACCAAGGTCTTCGAATTCATCTCCCTGGAGCACACCAACAAGAACAAGATGATCCTCGCGGTCAAGCGTGCCGAGCCCCAGGATCCGACCCAGTTGCTGGCGCGGATCGACGAACTCAAGGCCTTCTACCGCATCAGCGAACACTGCCTGGAAACCCTGCTCAAGGCCGACGGCTACCTCGCGGGATAAGCTTCGAACTTGCCGCTTGTGGCTTGCAGCTGTAGTAGTCGGTTATTACCCGGCCGCAAGGATAAGGACTACCTTGAATACTCCTTCCGCCCACGTGCTTGTTTGAAAGGAGTCCATTCCATGGCCGCGAAAAAAATCCTCATGCTGGTTGGCGACTACGTCGAAGACTACGAAGCGATGGTGCCGTTCCAGGCTCTGCAGATGGTCGGGCACACGGTGCACGCCGTGTGCCCGGACAAGAGCGCCGGGCAGACCGTGCGCACCGCCATCCACGACTTCGAGGGCGACCAGACCTACAGCGAGAAGCCCGGGCACCTGTTCGCCCTGAACTTCGACTTCGCCAAGGTGCAGTCCAGCGACTACGACGCACTGCTGATCCCCGGCGGCCGTGCCCCGGAATACCTGCGCCTGAACGAACAGGTGCTGCAACTGGTCAAGGAGTTCGACCGGGCTGGCAAGCCGATTGCCGTGGTATGCCACGGTGCGCAACTGCTGGCGGCGGCGGGCATCCTCGAAGGCCGCGAATGCAGCGCCTACCCGGCCTGCGCTCCGGAAGTGCGGTTGGCGGGAGGCACCTATATGGATATTCCCGTGACGCAAGGCCATGTCCAGGGCAACCTGGCCACCGCCCCGGCCTGGCCGGCCCATCCCAATTGGTTGGCCGGTTTCCTGGGCTTGTTGGGCACCCGCATCAGCCTGTAAGCGAGGACCGCGCCATGTGCGAGCTGTACGTCAAGGCCGACCCGATCCTCTACGAATCGCGTTCGCGTTCGTTGCGCATCTGTGGCGTGGTCACCACCTTGCGCCTGGAAAACCAGTTCTGGGACATCCTCAGCGAGATCGCCGAAGTGGACGGCATGACCACCAACCAGCTGATTGCCAAGCTGTATGAAGAGGTCATGGATTACCGTGGCGAGGTGGTGAACTTCGCCTCCTTCCTGCGGGTCAGTTGCACCCGCTACCTGAGCCAGCGACGCACCACCGCCCCCGACCTCAACCTGGTTCGCCTCAACCGATGAGCCGTAGCCGCTGCTGAGCCTGCGAAGCTGTGCCCGCCCCGAAGGGGCGCAAGGTCTGCGTTGTAGATGCCAAGCAAGGTCCTGCGGACCTTTGCGCAGCCGCAAAAGCTCGACAGCGCCTACAGGGGCTCTGCTCAAGGCTGAAGGTCACAGCCCCAGGCGCACCAGCTGGCGCAGGTCGGCGATCACCGCCGGGTTGCCGCCTTCGAGCACATCCAGGCGAATCTGCGCGATCAGTGATTTCAGCAGTTCGGTCTGGGTCATCCGCGTCGCCTGCAGCAGGCGCGCGAGATCCTCGGCCACATAGTGGTTCACCTTAAGCGACAGGCGTTTCATTGCATTCACGGCAGGTATCTGGCGGACCTCGGCCTGTTGGGCCAGGTACTGGGCGAAGCCGTCGTGCACTTGTTCCAGGGCAGGTACAAGGGGGGCGCTGAAGTAATAGCTGAAGAACAGCTTGCGCATCTGCACCCCGGCGTCCTCGGCCACCGAGTGCATCGCGGCGTCCAGCACGTCGAGGTAGACCGCAGGCAGCCGCGCCTCGATGGAGGTCAGTTGCTGGCGGCGCGCTTCCTTGATCGCCGGGGTCGACTGGGGGGGAATGGCTACCGTGGTAGCGCACTGATCGCAGACCCCCACCAGGATCTCTCGGGCCTGACCGTTGCCGTCGCTGAAGGGCACGTCGCGCCGGGTGTAGGTAATGCCCACGACCTGCTGGCAATGCTCACAAAGTGCCTTGCCCCGGTCGCCCTGCAGATAGAGTTTCATGGGTTGTCCTCATCGGTGAACGCTGATGAACCACGCATCTGGCTCGATAAAGTAGAACTTGATGTACCAGCCCGCCTTCCTCAGCACATGGACGGCAAGGTCCGGGGGCTGTGGTGGGCACTGCACTGGTGGTCGCTGCCCTTGCAGGCGACGATGACCTCGATCAGTTGGCCGGCCGAAACCTCGCCGGTGGCCAGCAGGTTCTTGACCTCGATCGAGCCGCGTGCGGCATGTAGATAGTTACCGCTCTGTAGTGCATTGATCAGGTCCCGCCTGACCTTCCTGAAGCCTCTGTCCATGATGCTTGCTTTTTGTACGATAATATTCGTACGAGGTCAATGGGGCGTTGGCTGAAAGCGCCCAAAGGCGCTCCAACGGTTTTCAGGGGGGAGGTCGATCCTAGCCCAGGGAGGGCCAGTGGGAGGGCGAAGCTAAAGGCTTGCAATACATCGTTGGTGCTTCGCCTGGCGCAGAGCGCTGCGCCAGGCGAAGGCCTTCAGAAGAACCGGGTCACGCTGATCTTGGCGTTGCGGCCCAGGCTCGAGGCGTTCTCGCCGCTGAGCGGTGGGCGGTAGTCGCGGTTGAACATGTTGTCCAGGGTGAAGTGGACTTCGGTGCCCTTGAGGTAGGGCTGCTGGGGTTTCCAGTTGGCGAACAGGCCGTGCACGTTGTAGCGGTCGTTCTTGTACTGGTTCCAGTAGGAGTCGCCCATGGAACTGGCCGGGCCGCCCGGGTAGATGTCGCTGGGTACGCGGTCGGTCTGGCGCACCCATTGGCCTTGCCAGCCCACCTGCGCATCCCACTGCGGGATCTTCACCCCCAGGGTCGCCACCCACTTGCGTGGCGGGATATCCCGGGCCCAGACGTTCGGCCCCCAGGGGTTGGTGTAGGCGCCTTCATGCTTGCCGGTGATCCAGGAGTAGGACAGCGAGCCGAACAGGTAGTTGGAATCGTAGAAACTCTCGACCTCGAAGCCCTTGATGGTCAGGTCGCCGATGTTGCGGTAGACCCCGATGGTCGGCTGGTTGCACACGTCTCTGATACTTGCACCGGTGCTCAATTGCTCGGGACAGCCGATCCCGAGGTTCTTCATGATCTCGTCCTTGAACTTGTTCTGGAACAAGGTGGTGCGCACTTGTACCCGGTCGTCCTTGGCCAGTACATCGGAGAAGCTGTGGATGCTGCCACCGCGCAGCGCGGTGATGCGCTCCGGATCCAGGTTGCGGCTGGTGGAGGAGCGAGTGCTACCCGGGGCCTGGACTTCGTACTGCTCGTCGATCACCGGGGCGCGCCAGGTCTTGCTGTAGTCGGCGAACAACGCCAGTTGCGGGTTCACCGTCCAGAACGCCGACAGGCGTGGCGACCAGCCGGTGTAGGTCTTGGCGCTGTAGTCGTGACCGACCACCGGATCAGGGCTGTTGTAGACCGGCGCGTCGTTCTTCTGCCCTCGGTTGCGTACATAGTCGTAGCGCAGCGATGGGGTCAGGGTGAAGTCGCCCAGGGAGATAGCGTCCTGGATATAGAAAGCGTTGTTGTCGACCTTGCCGTGGGGCATGAACGCTGGTTGGTAGTAGCCATTGTTGTACTTGGGGGTGCCGTACGTTTTGCCGGGCATCCACATGTCCACCTCGCGAGTGTGCTTGCGGATCTGGATGCCGTTGGTCAGGGCGTGCTCCAGTGGCCCGGTGCTGAAGCGGCTGGTGTTCTTCAGCGCGAGGATCCTGTCCTCGTAGCCCACGGTGATCTTGCGCCCGCCCGAGGATGGCTGGACGAAGGCATTCGGCCCGCGCTCATCGGTCTGCTCGGTGTCGGAGTAGGAGTACTTGGCTTCGAAATCTATCCACGGATTGTCCACCGGGGTGTACTGGTACTTGGTGACCCAGGTGGTGTCGATGGTGTTGCGCCGGGCCAGGTAGCGTCGAGTGGCATCGTCATAGCCGAGTCGGTCGATATCGCTCTTGCTCGGTGGCGTCGGGTAGCTCTTGGCCGAGAAGGGGGCCCAGATGTCGCTGTCCGAGCGCATGTAGGTAAAGCCCAGGCGATGTTCGTCGGTCAGCTGCATGTTCAGCTTGAACAACTGGCCTTCCAGGTCCTGGGCGGTATTGGGCAGGCGCTTGGGGTTGATCGGGTAAGAGTTGTCCGGGTCAGGCTGGGCGCTGGCCAGCTTCATGTCGTCGCCGTCGCGCTTGGTCCAGTAGGCCAGGGCATCGAAGCGGCCGTCGTCGGTACGGCCGTAGACCGCCGAAGTGTAGGCTTGCTCATGGCTGTTGCTGCTGTAGCCGTACTTGACCATGGCACCGACATTGCGCCCGTCCTGCAACAGGTCCGGGGCATCCTTGGTCTCCATGTGCACGGTGCCGCCGAAGCCACCATTGCCGGTCTCGGGAGAATGCGGACCTTTTTCCACCTCGATGCGCTTGACCATTTCAGGCTCGATGAAGATCGAACCCTGCTGGTAGCGTTCGAAGCCGCTCTTGGTGGCGCCATCGACGCTCATTGGTACGTCTTCGGCATCCCCCATGCCCCAGATGTTGATGGTCTGGCCACCGGGCTTGAGCGAGCCGCCCAAGGTCACGCCGGGCAGGGTATCGATCAGGCTGACGACGTTGGTGGCCTGGTGGCGATCGATCTCCGCCTGGTTCAGGGTCGAGCGGCCGACGCTGGAGGAGTCCACCACCGAGCCGTTGCCGATCACGCTCATGGCCCCCAGTTGCAAGGCCGAGCCGCTGCTCTGGCTGGTTTCGGCAGGGCGCACGATATAGGTGTTGTCGACTTTGACCAGGCTGAACTGGCCATTGCGCAGCAACTGGCGGATCGCCTCTTCCGGGCTGTAGTCGCCTTGCAGGGCTGGCGCCTTGGCGTTACGCAGCAGTTGCTCGTCGAACAGCAGCTGGATTTTCGCTTGCTGGGCGATCTGGCTCAGGGACGCGGCCAGGGGCTGCGCCGGCAACTGGAAATGGATCGGCCCGGCATGGGCCTGCAGGCTGAAGGCCAGGCAGGCGGCCAGCAGGGTCGGGCGGGTACGGACTAACGGAACAGGCAAGAGCGCGCGAAACATGACTTCCCCCAGAGCGGCTTAAAGGCCAGAAAAGCGCTGCGGACAAATCGCAGACGGGAGGAAGACGGGACAGTGAAAAAAAACCTCATATGCAAATGAAAAATATTCTCATATGTCGCATTCAACGAGCTTCGATCTTCACCTGGCCATCGGCCAGGGCCACGGTTTTAACCGGTATCAGCGCGGGCAGGGCCTTGATCAGCGCATCCGGATCGTTGACGTCCAGGTTGCCGGAAACCTTGTATGCACCCAGTGGACCTTCGGCCAGTTGCACCGGCTGGCGGCGGTAGAGGTTCAGCTCGTCCACCAGGCTGGCCAGGTCGCGGTTGCGAAAGGCCAGGTGCCCGGTACGCCAGTCGGCCACGTCATCGTTGTCCAGGGTCTGCTGGCGCAGGGTGCCCTTCTGCAAGTCGTAGATGGCTCGTTGCCGAGCGCCCAGCAGTGCCAGGTCGTCGGTCCGGCCGTCGGGGCTGAAGGCCACCTGGCCATGGGCGACGCTGACCACCAACTGGTGCTGGCCGCGCCGCACGTCGAAGGCGGTACCCACCACCCGCACCTTGGCCGCGCCGCTGTGAACCCACAACGGACGCTCCTTGTCGGCGGCCACCTCCAGGTACAGCTGGCCCTGTTGCAAGTAGACATCGCGCTGCTGCGCACTGAAGTCGACCTTCACCCGGGTGTTGGCATTCACATACAAAGTGCTGCCATCGGGCAACTTGAAAGCCCGGGCCCCGTGTTCCTGGGCCGCGATCTGCTGGACATGGGGAGCCGGGGAGGTTCCCAGGTTGAGCGCCAGCACCGCGCACAGCACGGCGGCGGCCGCTGCCAGGGCCGGGCGCCAGGTCGGTGCCTTGCGCCGGGGCAGGGGGATCGGGCGGCTCAGTTGCTGCAACTGCGCCAGGTCGACCCAGAGTTCTTCGAATTCGGCATAGGCCCGGGCATGGGCCGGATGCGCCATCCAGGCATCGAAGGCCTTGCGGCTGGCGCGATCCGGGTCGTTGCGGTTACGAGCGAACCAACTGGCGGCCTCGACATCGATCTGCTCGCTGTCGTTGTCGTCGTGGCGGCCGGGAAAGCGGGTCATTCAGGCAGCTCCTTGCCGTTTTCTCGTTGTAGGTGCTGCTTGCAGTGCAGCAGGGCAAAGGCGATGTGTTTTTCCACCATGCTGATGGAAATCCCCATGCGCTCGGCAATCTGTGCCTGGCTCAGCCCTTCGAAGCGGTGCAGCATAAGGGCTTCGCGGCGTCGCGGCGAGAGCTGGGCAAGGACTTCCTTCAATTGTTCCAGGCGTTGCAGGCGCTGGGCGGCGGGCAGCGGCTCATGCCGTTCGTCGGCCAGGGGCTCGTTGTCGAAGCTTTCTTCGGGATGGGCCTCCTGGTGCGCCTTGGAGCGCACCTGCTGGCGCCGCCAATGGTCACGCAACAGGTTGCGTGCCATCTGGAACAGGAAGGCCCGGGGCTGTTCCACCTGGGCCCGATCACGGTAGTCGAGCCACTGGGTGAATACGTCCTGGGTCATGTCCGCCGCGTCGCTGGCGTTGTCCGTGCGCTTGCGCAGGAAATGCAGGATGTCCGCATAGAACCCGCGAACTGAGTCCACCGAAGCAGAGTCGGGCTTGGAGCGAGACATGGATATCCTTCTTGACGACGCGTTGGGCAGGAGGTCGCGAATGATATCGAGAATTATTGCTATTTGTCACTTGGCCATTTGATGGCACTTTCCAGGCGCCCAACAGCCCCCCGCAACGGCTTGTCGACCCGCGCCGACAAGCCGTTGGCTGCCTTCAGATCACGAAGAACCCATGGGTGCCATCGCGTCCCAGCTGCGCCACCAGGCCGAACTCCCAGTCCAGGTAGGCCTGCATGGCGTCCCGGGGATTGTCGGTGCCCTCATAAGGGCGCCGGTAGCGATCGATGCGAGGCGAGGCCAGGCGCTGCTGGCCTTGCTCCACGGGCAGCCCGGCTTCGATCCAGGCACTGGTGCCGCCGCTGAGAACGAACACCGGGCGTTGGGCCAGGGCCTGCAAATGCGGGGCGACGAAGCGCGCCAGCAGGCTGCTGCCGCAGGTGAGGACGAAGCGCTCGGGCGGTGGCAGTTGCTCCAGGGCCTGGGCCAGTTGGCTGGGCAAGACCCACCAGGCACCGGGGATATGGCGTTGCACATGGTTGGCGCTGGCAGTGACGTCCAGCACCAGGGTGCCGGGTTCGCGCAGCCAGTCGGCCAGGGTCCGCGGATTGATTTCCTCGACCGCCGGGCTGTCCGGCAACGGCGCCTGCCACGCCCCGCGCACGCTGAAATCGCTGTCCCGCAAGCCGTCGAGCACGGCCACTTGCCAGCCCATCTGCGCCAGCCAGGAAGCGCTCATGTTGGCCCGCACGCCATCGTCGTCCACCAGCACCAGGCGCGCGCCGCGCACGCTGGCGAAATGGTCGGTCTCCTGCACCAGCTGGCCGCCTGGGGTGGAGCGGGCGCCGGGCAGGTGGCCGGCGGCGAATTCTTCCGGGCTGCGCACATCGAACAGGTAGCTGGTGCGCTGGGGGTCGGCCTGCCAGCGGCGCCACTGGGCCAGGTCGATGCGCGCCACATCGGCTCGATCGGCCACCGCCCGGGCCGCGGCCTGGGCTTGCGCGCGATGGGCGCCGGCGTGTGCGCTGAAGCGCCGCTGCTGGCCGTGTTCCAGGGCCTGGCCGGCGAGTGTCCAGCCGATGGTGCCGTTGCGCAGGGCCGCCACCGGGTTGGGAATGCCGGCGTTCACCAGCGATTGGGTGCCGATGATGCTGCGGGTGCGTCCGGCACAGTTGACCACCACCCGGGTTTGCGGATCGGGCGCCAGTTCGCGGACCCGCAGCACCAGCTCGGCCCCGGGCACGCTGGTACTGCCAGGGATGCTCATGGTCTGGTACTCGTCGAAGCGCCGGGCGTCGAGCACCACCAGGTCGGCTTGTTGATCGAGCAAGGCCTGCAACTCCTCGGCCGCCAGCGATGGCGTGTGGCGCTCGGCCTCCACCAGTTCGCCAAAGGACTTGCTCGGTACGTTGACGTCCTTGAACAACTCGCCACCGGCGTTGCGCCAACCGTCGAGGCCGCCCGCAAGCAGGGCGACATCGCTGTAGCCCAGTTGCCGCAGGCGGATCGCGGCGCGTTCGGCCAGGCCTTCGCCCTGGTCGTAGAGGGTGATGGCGGTATCGCGCCTGGGGATGCGCGCATACACCTCCAGCTCCAGTTTCGACAGCGCGATATTGGCGGCGAACAGCGGATGGGCTTCGGCGAAGGGCGCTTCTTCACGCACGTCCACCAGGGCCAGCTCCTGGCGTTCGAGCAGGGCCTGGCGAATCTGTGCCGGGCTGCGGGTCGGGAAATCGGTCATTGCAGGGGCTCCTTCGACAGGTCCCAGAGGTTGGGCAGCAAGGTATTGGAATAGCCGGAGATGAAGAGCTTCTCGTGACCGTCCAGGTCGTGCACCCCACGCCGCACCGCGCCTATGTTGGCACCGTAGACATGGATGCTGATGGACACCCGGTCGGCATGGGCGTTGGTCACCTGGTGGATATCGCCAATATTCGGCGACACCGCTTCCACCTGGCCCGGCACCAGGCGCACCGGTGCCCCGGCAGGTTGCAGGCGGCCGTCGGCCAGGCGCTCGAAGCCCTGGGAGTCCTCGGCGCCGCGCAGCATGCCGATCAGGCCCCAGGTGCGGTGGTCATGAATCGGCGTGCGTTGGCCCGGGCCCCAGACGAAGCTGACGACGGAGAAGCGTTGGCGCGAGTCGACGTGCAGCAGGAATTGCTGGTAGCGCTGCGGATCGGCCTGGGCGAAGGCGTCGGGCAGCCAGTCGTCCTGGCTCACCAGGCGTTGCAGCAAAGCCGCGCCCTGGTCCAGGACCCGGGCTTCGTCGGGGTGACTGTCGAGCAGTTCGGCCAACTCGCCGATGAAGCTGCGCAGGCGGGCCAGGTTGGGTGAGGCGATGGAGACGGTCGAGGCGTTGTGGGGCATGGATTCCCTCCGTGGACACAGGACGAGCGACACGAACTACACGGTCGAGCTAAAAGGTATTATTCTTATCAAACATTTTTCCAGTCATTTATTATGCGAAAAAAGAATGAAGATAGATGATCTGAACGCATTCGTGGCGGTGATCCGCTGCCAGACCATCAGCCAGGCCGCCGATGCCCTGCAACTGACCCAGCCGGCCATCACCCGCCGGGTGCAGAACTTCGAGGAGGCGCTCGGGGTCGAGCTGCTCGATCGCAATACCAAGCCGCTCAAGCCCACCAGCATGGGCCTCCGGGTGTATGGCCAATGCCTGGAAGTGCTGCGCAGCATCGATGCGCTGAACGAGCTGGTGGCCAGTGACGGCGCTCCCAGCGGCGCCCTGCGCATCGGCGTGCCACAGACCATCGGCGATGTGGTGCTGCTCGATGCCCTGAGCCAGTTGAAGGCCCTCTACCCGCAGTTGCAGACCTCGGTGGCCACCGGTTGGGGCAGCCACCTGCTGGGCAAGGTCGAGAACGGCGAGCTGGATGTGGTGGCCGCGCTGTTCCCTGCCGGCAAGGTGTTTCCCGAGGCGGTAGTGGGGCGTTCCCTGGCCAGCATGAGCCTGGTGGTCGTGGCGGCCCGGGGCGAAGCACGCAAGCGCTCGTGCAAGCTTGCCGATTGTTACCAGCGCGGCTGGGTGCTCAATCCCGATGGCTGCGGTTTCCGCGCCGGCCTGCAACGGGCCCTGAGTGCCCAGGGCCTGTCGCTGCAGATCAACCTGGAGACCTTCGGCACCGAGCTGCAACTGGGGCTGATCGCCAATGGCCTGGGGTATGGCCTGGTGCCGCTGCCACTGCTGGAGAACAGCAGCCACCGGGACAAGCTGGAGATCGTGCCGGTCAGTGATTTCAAGCCGGTGATCGACCTCTGGCTGATCCATCCGCGCTTCCTCGGCAACCTCCAGGAGCCGGTGAGCATGTTCGGCGAAATGGTGGCCGCCCGTGTCGGCCAGTCACCGTCCTGAACGGCGTGGACAGCTCGCCGATATTAAAGTTAATTGCATATATATTTTGTCAGTTAATGCAATTTTTGTATATTAATTTAGAACCAAAACGAATTTCACGGACGTTTTTTATGTAGTTAGCATGGGATTCGAACGCGCTGAAATAGGGATGTTGAAATGCCTGAGCAAGCCCCGCTCAAAGTCTTCGGCCATTGGACCGCAAGCCCTGGATATCGGGCCCTGGTGCAGCTGCTGCTACGCCTGGCCAGCCCCTTGCTGCTGCTCTTGCTGTGGGAGCTGGCCGCGCGCACCGGGTTGTTGCCGGCGCGAGTCATCGCCGCCCCCAGCACCATCGGTGCCACCCTGTGGCAGATGCTGGGCAGCGGTGAACTGGGCGGGCATCTGTGGGTGTCCCTCAAGCGCGCTTTCGCTGGCCTGGCCATCGGCGTCAGCCTCGGTACGCTGCTCGCCCTGTTGGCTGGCCTGTCACGCGGTGGCGAGCTGGCCATCGATTCGCCGATGCAGATGCTGCGTACCTTGCCGTTCCTGGCCATCGTGCCGCTGTTCATCCTCTGGTTCGGGGTCGGCGAGACGCCCAAGATCGCCCTGATCGCCCTGGGCACCACCTTTCCCATCTACCTCACGCTGTTCTCCGGCATCCGCAGCCTCGATCCCAAGCTGGTGGAAGCCGCGACCCTGCTGGGCCTCAAGCGCTGGGAACTGATCGTCCACGTGATCCTGCCCGGGGCCCTGCCGGCGTTCTTCGTTGGCCTGCGCTATGCCTTCGGCATCAGCTGGCTGGGCCTGGTGGTGGTGGAGCAGATCAACGCCAGCGCCGGTATCGGCTACCTGGTCAACGACGCCCGGGACTTCATGCGCACCGACGTGATCGTGATCTGCCTGCTGGTCTACAGCGTGCTCGGCCTGGGCATCGATGCCCTGGTACGGGGCCTTGAACGTTTCGCCCTGGCCTGGCGGCCGACTTTCATCAGGAGTTGAGCCATGCACCTGTCATCTTCGCCACCGAGCCCGACTGCTGCTGGCCATTCGCCGGCCGCTGTCGAAGGCCGTGGCATCACCCGGCGCTTCGCCGGGCAAGCGGTGCTCGACGAACTGGACCTGGACATCGCCCCGGGAGAGTTCGTCGCCTTGCTGGGCCGCAGCGGCTCGGGCAAGACCACTTTGCTGCGCGCCCTGGCCGGCCTGGAACCCATCGACGCCGGACGCTTGCAGGTACCGACGGCCATGGCTGCGGTGTTCCAGGAGCCACGCTTGATGCCCTGGAAGCGCGTTTGGCGCAACGTCGCCCTCGGCGTGCGTGGCGAGCAGGTGCGCCAGCGGGCCCAGGCGGCGCTGGAGGAAGTGGGCCTGGCCCATCGCCTGGCTGCCTGGCCCGGCACCCTGTCCGGTGGCGAGGCCCAGCGCGTGGCCCTCGCCCGGGCCCTGGTGCGTGAGCCGCAGCTGTTGTTGCTGGACGAACCCTTTGCCGCCCTCGACGCGCTGACGCGGATCCGCATGCATCGGTTGATCATTCGCCTGTGGCAGGCCCATGCCCCGGCGGTGCTGCTGGTGACCCACGATGTCGATGAAGCGCTGCTGTTGGCCGACCGCGTGCTGGTGCTGGCCAACGGGCGCATTGCCGAACAACTGCCGATCCGCCTGCCGCGCCCGCGCCAGGCCGGCCTTCCCGGGTTCCAGCAACTGCGTGGGCAGTTGCTGCAATTACTGGGCGTCGAAACCGAGGCCGAGCCGGCCTCCCTTGTTGCCCCACCCCTGAGCAGGATTGCCAGCCGATGAGCCTTTGCACCGAACCATCCATCGCCACTGCGGCGCCCCTTGAGCTGGACTCCGTAGCGTTCGCCGACCTGCTGCAGCAGTTGAGCGAGGAGTTTGCCGCCACGGCGGCCCACTATGATCGCCACAGCGAGTTTCCCCATGCCAACCTGCAACGCCTGCACCAGCATGGTCTGCTGGCCTTGACCGTACCCCGGGCCCTGGGCGGCAGCGAGGCGACCCTGGCCCAGGCGCGGCGGGTGATCGGCGCCGTGGCCCAGGGCGAACCTTCCACCGCCCTGGTGCTGGTGATGCAGTATCTGCAGCACACGCGCCTGCAGCAGAACACCGCCTGGCCCCTGCACCTGCGCCAGCAAGTGGCCCGCGAAGCGGTGCAGGATGGGGCGTTGATCAATGCATTGCGGGTTGAGCCGGACCTGGGCACTCCCGCTCGTGGCGGCCTGCCGGCGACCCTGGCGCGGCGGGTCGAGGGCGGCTGGTCGCTCAGCGGTCGCAAGATCTACTCCACCGGCATTCCCGGGCTGACCTGGCTGGCGGTGTGGGCCCGCAGCGACGAGCCCGAGCCCCGCGTGGGTACTTGGTTGGTACACCGTGACAGCCCGGGCATCCGCATCGAGGAAACCTGGGACCATCTGGGCATGCGTGCCACCGGCAGCCACGATGTGATCTTCGACGAGGTGTTCGTGCCCCTGGAACAGGCGGTGGACATCCAGCCGGCCAACGTCCCGCGACCTTCGGAACTGGACAGCAAGGGCGTGCTCTGGCTGGCGGTCTTGCTGTCGGCGATCTACGACGGGGTGGCCCGCGCCGCCCGCGACTGGTTGCTGGGCTGGCTCGCTCAACGGGCCCCGGCCAACCTCGGCGCGCCGCTGTCGAGCCTGCCGCGTTTCCAGGAACTGATCGGGCGTATCGATGCCTTGTTGCTGAACAACCGGGTACTGCTCGACGCCGCCGCCGAAGGGCGGATCGCCGCCAGCGAGGCCACCCAGGTCAAGTACCTGGTCACCAGCAACGCCATCAGCGCGGTGGAGTTGGGGATCGAGGCCATTGGCAACCCGGGGCTGGCCCGGGGCAATCCCATCGAGCGCCACTATCGCGATGTGCTGTGCAGCCGCATCCATACGCCGCAGAACGACGCCATCCTCGGCGCGGTGGGGCGTGCCGCGTTCGCCTTGCCCAGCCGTGGAGCCCAGGTGTGACGCGCATCGCCAGCCAGCTCGATGCAGCCTTCAACCGGCAGTTGCGCCAGTGGCTGCCCGGGATCGAGGTGCTGGACCTGCCCCGGGGCATTCCCGTCGGCTTGCCCACGGATATCCAGGTGCTGCTGGCCGCGCCCCATGCCGATTTTCGCGACGCGGCGCAGCCACCGACCGGCTGGCCCTTCGGCCTGGGTTTCGTGCAACTGGCCAGTTCCGGCCTGGATTATTTCCCGCGCTGGCTGTTCGAGCACCTGCCGGTGGCCAGTGCCCGGGGCTGCACTGCGTCCAGCATCGCCGAGTTCGTCCTGGCGGCGATCTTCGCCGCCGCCAAGGGATTGCCCCAGGTGTGGGTCGAGCGCGCCGAACATTGGCAGCAACGACCGCTGGCGGCGGTGGCCGGCAGCACCCTGGGCTTGTTCGGTTTTGGCAGCATTGCCCGGGAGCTGGCGCCCAAGGCCCTGGCCCTGGGCATGCGGGTGCTGGCCTTGCGACGTTCGCCGCAGCCTTTGCAGATGCCCGGAGTGGAAGCGGTGAGCGACCTGGGGCAACTGTTTTCCCGCGCCGACCACCTGTTGCTGGCGGTGCCGCTGACCGAGCAGACCCGCCAGGCGATCGACGCCGATGTGCTGGCCATGGCCAAGCCGGGGCTGCACCTGATCAATATCGCCCGGGGCGCGCTGATCGATCAGCCGGCGCTGCTCAAGGCCTTGGACAGCGGGCGCATCGGCCTGGCCAGCCTGGATGTGGCTGATCCCGAGCCGTTGCCCGAGGGGCATCCGTTCTACCGCCATCCACGGATTCACCTGTCGCCGCACACCTCGGCCAACTCGCCCGGGGTCTACCTGAATATCGCCCGGCTACTGGAGCGCAACCTCCGGCGTTGGGGCGATGGTTTACCCCTGGAGAATCCGGTGGAGATCCAGCGTGGCTACTAGCCTGCGGTGCCTAGGTCTTCCGGTGATCGCCAGGCAAAGCCCTGCGGGCCTCTTCGCAGCCTCGCGGGTTCGGCAGCGGCTACAGGGCCCCTGGCGGTTTGTGTAGCCGCTGCCGAAGGCTGCGTAGCAGGCGCGGGGATCTTGAGACCGCAGAAGGGCAGGCGGGAGCAGGGTATTGATGAGCATTTCAAGGAGAGTGGATATGACCGCACATTTTCGTCCCGCGGTGTATGACTTGCCCCGCGATGGGCATACGGTTTTTCGCTGGGAGCACCCGCCGCGCCAAGCCAGCGTCGAGCTCGAGCGATTGCAACGCAAGCAGAGCCTGGCGGCGGCGTTCCGGGTCTTCGCCCGGTTGGGTTTCGACATGGGCGGGGCCGGGCATATCACGGTGCGCGACCCGGAGCACCCGGAGCATTTCTGGGTCAACCCGGTGGGGGTGTATTTCGGCCATGTACGGGTCTCCGACCTGCTGCTGGTGGACCCTGACGGCGCCGTCGTCGAAGGCGAGGGCGCGTTGAATCTTGCAGCCTTCGCCATTCATGCGGCGCTGCACCAGGCCCATCCCGAGGTGGTGGCCGCCGCCCATGCCCACTCGTTGCACGGCAAGGCCTGGTCGAGCCTGGGTCGCCTGCTGGACCCGCTGACCCAGGATGCCTGCGCCTTCTATGAGCGGCACGCGCTGTTCGACAACTTCTCCGGGGTGGTGCTGGAGGCCAGCGAAGGGGCGCGGATCGCCGCCGCCTTGCACGGGCACAAGGCGCTGATCCTGCAGAACCATGGCCTGCTAACGGTGGGCGAGACCGTCGAGGCGGCGGCCTGGCGCTTCATCGCCATGGACAACGCCGCCCAGGCCCAACTGCTGGCGGAGGCTGCCGGTACGCCCCGGCCCATTCCCCATGAAGTGGCCCGCCACACGGCGCGCCAGGTGGGCACCGAGTTCGGCGGCTGGTTCAGTTTCCAGCCCTACCGCGAGCGCATCCTGCGCGAAGAAGCGGATTTTCTCGATTGAGGACAGCCAGCATGCAGCGTCGTCGTTTCCTGCAACTCTCGGCCCTTGCCGGCCTGGCCGGCGCCTTGCCGCGCCTGGGCCTGGCAGCCGCCACCGATTGGTCCGGGGTCACTTTGAACGTCGCCACCTACAAGGGCGCGGCCCCGAGCTTCTTTACCCAGGCGGGTATCGAACCACCCCCTTACCAGGTCAAGTACGCCGAGTTCACCGGCGGCAACCTGAGCTTCGAGGCCCTGGTCAGCGGCACCCTGGACATCTCGCCGATGAGCGAGATCCCGCCGATCTTCGGCATCAAGAACCAGGCCCCGGTGAAGTTGATCGCGGTGCTCACCGGCGACGTCAACAACCAGGCCTTCATCGTGCCCAAGGGCTCCACGGTGCAGTCGGTGGCCGAGCTCAAGGGCAAGCGCATCGGCTACATCCGTTCCACCAGTTCCCATTACTTTTTACTCAAGGCGCTGAAGGAGCAGGGGCTGGGTTTCACCGATATCGTGCCCATGGCCCTGACCCCGCAGGATGGTTTCGCCGCGTTCCAGAACGGCGCCCTGGATGCCTGGGTCAGCTTCGGTTACTTCATCCAGCTGGCCGAGCTGCGTGCCGGCGCCCGGGTGCTCAAGACCGGGCAAGGCTACCTGTCGGGCAACTACGTGATCGCCGCCAACCAGCAGAGCATCGCCGACCCGCGCAAGCATGCGGCGATCACCGACTACATCCTGCGCGAGTACCGTTCCTGGCAGTGGATCGCCAGCCACCCCGAGGAGTGGGCGACCCGCAGCGCGCAGATCCTCGGCATGCCCCGGGAAGTGTTCCTGGCCCAATACCGCGCCCAGAGCGGCCCGCGCTTGCTGCAACCGGTGGACGATGCGGCGGTGAAGTCCCAGCAGGACGTGGCCGATCTGTTCTACGAGGCCGGGGTATTGCCCCAGCCGCTGGATGTTTCCGGCCTCTGGGACCGCAGCTTCCATTGGGGCTGAGGGCCTGAGTGTCCTTCCAACCGGCCCTGGAGGCCCTATGCTGCGCCGATCCTTGCTGACCCTGGCCATGGCCAGCTCGTGGGCACTGGCCCAGGAGCCCGCCGCGGCCCTGCACCAACGCCTGACCGTACTCGACAGCCACCTCGACACCCCGATGCAACTGGCCCGGCCGGGCTGGGACATCCGCCAGCGCCATCGCTACCAGGACGACCTGTCCCAGGTCGATCTGCCACGGATGCGCGAGGGCGGCCTGGATGGCGGCTTCTGGGCGATCTTCACGCCCCAGGGGCCGCTCGATGCCGAAGGCCGGACCCAGGCCAGCGAGCACGGCCTGGCGGTGCTGACCCGAATCCGCGATCTGGTGGCCGCCCATCCCCAGGACTTCGCCCTGGCCCTGCGCGCCGAGGATGTGCCGGCCATCGTCGGCCGTGGCCAGCGCGTGGTGTTCATCAGCATGGAGAACGCCGAGCCCCTGGCGGCCGATCCCCAACGGCTGCTCACCTACCATCGCCTGGGCCTGCGCATGCTGGGGCTGGTGCATTCGGCCAACAACGATTTCGCCGATTCGGCCACCGCGTTGCCGCAATGGCGGGGCCTGAGCCCGGCCGGACGTGAGCTGGTGAGCGCGGCCAATCGCCTGGGCATTCTGCTGGATGTGTCCCATGCCTCGGACCAGGTATTCGACCAGGTGCTGGCCCTGTCCACGGCGCCGATCATCGCCTCCCATTCCAGCAGCAGGGCCATTACCCACCATCCACGCAACCTGGATGACCAGCGCTTGCGCCAGCTGGCGGCCAAGGGTGGGGTGGTGCAGGTCAACAGTTTCCCCAGCGACCTGATCGACGCCGTCCCCAGCCCCGAGCGTGCCAAGGCCCTGGGGCCGCTGTACCGCGAGTTTCGCCTGGCCGCCAGCCTCAGCCCCGGACAAGTGGCGGACCTGGCCGAACGCATCCGCCAGGTGGAGGCCCGTTACCCGCAACCCAGGGCGACCCTCGACGACTACATGAAGCACCTGCTGCATATCCTCGACGTGGTGGGGCCTGAGCATGTGGGCATCGGTGCCGACTGGGATGGCGGTGGCGGGGTCGAGGGGTTGGAGGATGTGACGCAACTGCCACGCATCAGCGAACGCCTGCTGGCGGCGGGCTACAACGAAGACGACCTGGCGAAGATCTGGGGCGGCAATCTGCTGCGGGTGCTGGCAGCGGCCCAGGCCGCTGCGGCTGAATCTCCAGCGGCAAGCCCCGCGACTCGCGGCTAGCGGCAGGGGTGCTCCGTCTGAGGCTATGCGCGGTACGCAGAATCTTTTGCCTTGAATATGAAACAAAGTAATATTTGCATATGCTTAAAATGTATTTCTCTTATTAAATAAGCGCCCCTAGGATGGCTTTCCATAGACCCAAGTGACTGCACAAGTCACCGGGCTATAACCGAACGTACTATCCATCCGCAGCAGGGAGCGCTGGCATGCCACTGACCAGAAGACAATTGATCGCCCGTATCGCCGCGGTCGGCGGCGTCCAGGCGGCGAGCGCGGTCATGGGCTTGTTCGGCATGGCGGGCAATGCCGAGGCGGTCGAGGAAAACTACGCCTCGTTGCCGGCCATACCGGTGGGTAAGGGCGCCAGGGTGGTGGTGATCGGTGCCGGGATCGGCGGCCTGGTCAGTGCCTATGAGCTGCACAAGGCCGGGTTCAAGGTGACCTTGCTCGAGGCCCGCGACCGGGTCGGCGGGCGCAACTGGACGGTGCGCGGCGGCGATCGGGTGGAGTACAGCGATGGCAGCGCGCAAGTGGCGCGCTTCGATCCGGGGTTCTATCTCAATGCCGGCGCCGGGCGCCTGCCCAGCCACCACCAATTGATGCTCGGCTACTGCCGCGAGCTGGGGGTGGAGCTGGAGGTGCTGGTCAACACCAGCCGCAATGCCCTGGTCCGCCCTGACTTGAACCAGCCGGCGCTGCAGATCCGCCAGGCGGTCAATGACAGCCGCGGGCATTTTTCCGCACTGCTGGCCAAGGCGGTCAATCGCCACGCCCTGGACCAGGAGCTGAGCGCGGCGGATCGCGACAACCTGCTGAGCTTCCTCAAGACCTGGGGCGACCTGTCGGACAAGCTCGAGTACCTGGGCTCGGCCCGTTCCGGCTACAAGGTCTGGCCCGGGGCCGGCGACCAGCTGGCGCAGAAGAACGATCCACTGCCCTTGCAGACCCTGCTCAATCCGGCGCTGACCACGGCGCTGATGATCGACGAATACCCGGAGTTCTCGCCCACCATGTTCCAGCCGGTGGGTGGCATGGACCGCATCCCCCAGGCCTTTGCCCGGCACTTGAAGGGGCAACTGCGGCTGCACAGCGAGGTGCGCTCGATCAGCAACCGCCAGGACAGCGTCGAGGTGACCTACCTGGACCGGCGCACCGGCCGCAGCCAGCGCCTGGTGGCCGACTATGTGATCAGCTCCTTGCCCTTGCCGCTGCTGGCCCGGGTCGAGAACAACTTCAGCGCACCGGTACGCCAGGCCATCGCCGCCGTGCAGTTCGGCTACGCCAACAAGGTGGCCTGGCAGTCGCGGCGCTTCTGGGAGAGCCAGTACCAGATCTACGGCGGGCTGTCCTTCATCAACCAGGAGGCCTCGGGGCTGTGGTATCCCAGTGGCGGCTTCAACCAGCCCGAGGGGGTACTGGTGGCGGCCTACAACAATGGCGAGACCGCGCGCAAATTCGGCGAGAAGAGCCTGGCCCAACAGATCGAGATCTCCCGCCAGGCAGTGGAGTTGCTGCATCCGGGGCACAGCCATGAACTGCGCAATCCGCTGGTGATCGCCTGGAGCCGGATTCCCTACAACTTCGGGCCCTGGATCAGCCATGAAGTGGTCGAGCCGGACTACAGCCTGCTCAATCAGCCCCAGGGCCGGGTCTACCTGACCAGCGACGGCCTGGCCCACAGCGGCGTGGGTATCTGGCAGGAGGCCGCCGCCGGCGCCGCCCGCCGGGTGGTGCGGCAACTGTTCCAGCGGGCGCAAGGCGCATCGCTACAACAAACGGCCTGAACCGGCCGAGCATTCATAAAAACAGCGGTAACCCATGCCGGGTAGCGGACCTCCGAGGCTGGCAACCACAACCTTGGGAGCGTCTTTGCATGTCTTTGAAAAATACCGTCGTAGGGCTGGGGCTGCTGTTCGCTGCCGCCAATAGCTGGGCCGCAGGAATCCAGCGCATACCGTCCACCTATCCCAATTCGCCGATCCTGCAGGCCGTGACCCTGCCGGCCAATAGCGAGGTGACCTACCTGTCCGGCCTGTTACCGGACCCGGTGGACCCCAAGGCCGCCAAGGAGCAGATCCACGCGGTGGGCAATACCGAGGCCCAGGCGCGGGTGGTGCTGGGCAAGGTGCGGGCGATCCTCGCCAGCCAGGGCTTGGGCCTGGGCGATGTGGTGCAGCTGCGCATCTACCTGGTGGGCGATCCGGCCCTGGGCGGCAAGCTGGACTTCGATGGCCTGCAAACCGCCTTTCGCGAGTTCTTCGGGACCCAGGAGCAGCCGCTCAAGCCAGCCCGGACCACGGTGCAAGTGGCGGGACTGGTCCTGCCCGGCGCCTTGATCGAAGTCGAAACCGTTGCCGCCCGAGCGCGCTGAGCATTCTTCGAAAGGATCTGAAGTCATGGGTATTTCCTTGCATAAAATCGCCTTGGGCGCTGCCCCCCTGGGCCTCGGCCTGCTGGGCCTGGCCCCGGCGCAACAGGTGCTGGCCGCCGATGAGACCCTGGGCACCGTGGTGGTCACCGGGGTGCGTGGCAGCCAGCAGCGCACGGTCACCGACAGCCCGGCGCCGATCGATGTGATCGACAGCGAGCAACTGCGCAGCATTGGCCAGAACGGCCTGAAAGAGATGCTCGGACGGCTGCTGCCGTCGTTCAACGTGCCCACCATCAACGGTGGCGGCACCGCGTTCCTGGTGCGAGGGGTGAGCATGCGCGGCCTGGGCGGCGACCAGGTGCTGGTGCTGATCAACGGCAAGCGCCGGCACAACTCGGCGCTGATCAACAACGGAGCGCGGGTCGGTAACGCCTCGGTGCCGGTGGACCTGGACCTGATCCCCACCGCCGCCATCGAGCGTATCGAGGTGCTGCGCGATGGCGCGGCGGCCCAGTACGGTTCCGACGCCATCGCCGGGGTGATCAACATCATCCTCAAGCGCA
Organism: Pseudomonas sp. CMR5c; assembly: GCF_003850545.1. Taxonomy (NCBI): domain Bacteria; kingdom Pseudomonadati; phylum Pseudomonadota; class Gammaproteobacteria; order Pseudomonadales; family Pseudomonadaceae; genus Pseudomonas; species Pseudomonas sp. CMR5c. The sequence continues at coordinate 1,545,502 of NZ_CP027705.1, forward strand.
ATGCCGAGGGGTTGACGTCCGACACCAGCCTGGGTCAGTACTTCGACGGCGACGGCACCACCGGCCACGAGGCCTTCAACTGGGGCAGCAAGCTGGGGGATAACGGCGGGTTCATCAACCTGTCCTGGGACGCCAAGCTCCAGGAACCCTACGAGCGTTCCAGCGCCGCCAGCGGCCAGCTGTATTTCAACCAGCCCGATGGTTCGCCCGACCCCAGGGAAAGCCATCGCCAGGGCTGGGGCACCGAGTACGGCCTGGGGCGCGATCGCACCACCAGCCTGGCCTATAACGCCGAATTGCCCCTGGAGGACGACCTCAAGCTGTATTCGTTCTCCACCTTGAGCTACCGCAACAGCAACAAGGACCTGGGGCACCGCAAGCCCACCGACATCACCAGCCTGGCCGGGGTGCCCAACGCCCCGTACCCCAACGGTGGCCAGGCCCGCCGGGAAATCCGCGAGACCGATTTCCAGGTCGCCGGCGGCGCCAAGGGCCTGTTGGGCGGCTGGGACTGGGACCTGTCCAGCACCTATGGCAAGGATCGTGGGGTGCTGGACACAGCCAACAACCTGAACATTTCCAACGGCCCCTACAGCCAGCACGACTTCCACCTGGGCAACCTGGTGTTCGACCAGTGGACCAACAACCTGGATTTCTCCCGGGCCCTGGACATCGGCTGGAGCAGCCCGCTGGAGACATCCTTCGGCGTGGAATACCGCTGGGAGAAGTACGCGCTGGAGGAGGGCGAGGCCAACTCCTATAACCAGGGCAGTTATGTCCCGGCCACTGGCCCCTTCGCCGGCGTGGTGCCCGACCCGGGGCTGTTCTCGGTCAACGGCACCACCCCCGAGGACGCCTACAGCCTCAAGCGGCATAGCGAGGCGGCCTATATCGACCTGGGCCTGAACATCACCCCCAACTGGTACGTGGGGGCGGCGGCGCGCTACGAGAAGTACAACCTCGGGGTGGGCGACACCACCAGCGGCAAGCTCACCACCCGCTACGAGTTCCTGCCCGGCTACGCGGTGCGGGCGGCGGTGAGCAACGGCTTTCGCGCACCGTCCCTGGCCCAGAGCGTGTTCTCCACCACCAGTACCGTGACCCAGTTCGGCGCGGCCGGCACCACTACTTCGGTGCGCACCAAGCAGATGCGTCCCGATTCGCCCGAAGCCATCGCCCTGGGTGCCAAGGACCTGGAACCGGAAACCTCGCGCAACTACAGCCTGGGTTTTACCGCCGAGCCCACCGAGCGGCTGCGCCTGACGGCCGACTTCTACCTGATCGACATCGACAAGCGCATCCTCCAGACCGGCATCCTCAAGGGCCCGGCGGTGTCGCAGATCCTGGTGGAGAACGGCCTGTCGCCCAACCTTGCCGGGCAGTACTACACCAACGCCGCGGACACCCGGACCAAGGGCGTGGATGTGGTGGCCGACTACAGCCAGTCGTTCGGTGAGTACGGCACGGCCAAGTGGAGCATCGCCTACAACCACAACAAGACCACCATTCGCGACCTGGCCGACACCCCGGCGGCGCTGTCGCGGCTGGGGGCCGGTTATGTGCTGTTCGACCGCCAGCAACAGATCGACCTGACCCAGTCCACGCCCAAGGACAAGTGGATCCTGTCCACCAACTACAAGGTCGGCGACTGGACCACCAACCTGCAGCTGACCCGTTTTGGCGAATACACCGAGGGCTCGAACATCCCGGCCAACGACCGGACCTACAGCGCCAAGTGGATCACCGACCTGGACGTGGCCTACGACGTGACCCAGAACCTCACGGTGGCGGTGGGGGCCAATAACCTGTTCGATGTCTACCCGGACAAGATCGGCCTCAAGGCCTGGGCCGGCACCTACGAGTACGGGATGTTCTCGCCCTACGGCCTGGGTGGCGGCTATTACTACAGCCGCGTCAGCCTGGCGTTCTGAGTGATGGCCGAACCTACCGGCAAGTCCTGGCGCCAGCGCTTGGGCCAAGTGATCGCACTATGCGCCGGCTTGCTGCTCGGCGCCCAGGCCCTGGCCGAACCGACTCTGCGGGTCTCCAGCCAGAAGCAGTCGCTGAAGATCCTGCTGCAAGCGGCTGGGGAGCTGGAGCAGGTGCCGTATCCCATCGAATTCGCCTCGTTCGCTGCCGCCGCGCCCACCGCCGAGGCCCTGGCCGCCGGGGCGGTGGACATCGGCAGCCTGGGAGATGCGCCGTTCGTGTTCGCCGCCGCGGCTGGGGCGCCGCTCAAGACGGTGGGGGTGATCAAGCACAAGGTCACCCCCACGGCGGTGGCGATCGTGGTCAGGGACGCCTCGCCCTTGCAGGACGCCACCAGCCTCAAGGGTCGGCGCATCACCACCACCCGGGGGTCCATCGGCCATTTCCTGGCGCTGGCGGCGCTGCGCTCGGTGGGCCTGCATGGCAGCGATGCGCAGTTCATCTTTCTCCAGCCTGCCGAGTCCCGCAGCCTCTTGAGCAACGGCCAGGCCGACGCCTGGGCGACCTGGGACCCCTACACCAGCATGGTGCAGCTGGAAGGCGGCACCCGGGTGCTGGTCAGCGGCGCGGGGTTGTTCGCCGGACATATGCTGCTGGTGGCCAACGACCAGGCGATTGCCGAAAAACCTGTGCAGATCGCCGATTTCCTGCGTCGCCTGGGGCGTGCCTATGCCTGGGCCAACCAGCACCAGGAGGCGTTCTCGCGGATCCAGGCTAGCTACAGCGGGTTGCCGGTGGAGGTGCACCTGCGTTCCAACCGTTATGCCGAACCTCGGCGTATCGCCGTGGGGCCGCCGGTGGTGGAAGACCTGCAACGCACCGCCGACCTGTATCGGGAAGAGGGCATCATCCAGAAGTCTTTCGACGCCTCGGCCCATATCGATCGGCAGTTCAATGAAGTTGAATGAAAGATGGCGGTTTGATTAATAAAGCTCAGGAGGAAAGAGCAACTACCCAATTGAAGATGTGAGTCTTTCAAGTTAACTATCAGTGAATTTAATACTTGTTTTGCAGCCTGTTAAAAGGACCTGTGATGGCCGGTATTTGCCTGATTTTCGATACGTTTTTAAGTTTGGATGTTAGAGATAAAGGGTATTTCACAAGCCTTTGGTGACTGCCTAAGGTGGCCTTGCAACAAATTCTTACGTTCCATCCAAATGCACTTCATCGCTACTTCCAGGGAATAAGGGAGCTTGCATGTTCACAGTCACTACTGCCGACAAACTTGAAGCGCGGCACATTATCGATGTGGTGGAAAAACGCTCTTACGGCGTTCAGCTCAAAGGTTTCTGTCCGCCGGATACCTTGCAGGTGGCACGCGACCACCTGTACCAGCAGGACCTGCGCAGTGCCTTCAGCCAGCAGCAGGAGTTCGTGCGCATCGGCAAGGCCTATATCGAGATCCAGGATGAGCAGAGCCGGGCCGAGTACCACGCCCTGGCGCTGCCCAACATCCGCAAGATCCGCAACCTGTTCCGCCCGCTGGCCTCGCCCATCGATGAGCTGCGCCTGCTGCTGGACGAGGTCTGGCCCCAGGGGGCGCACCTTTTGCAAGTGGACGGGCAGAAGTGCTTTGTCGGTATCGCCCGTTTCCAGGGCTCGGGGGTCGATCTCACGCCCCATACCGACAAGCTCGAGCGCAATGCGCCAGAGGGCCACAGCCCACCGTTGCTGACCCAGCTGTCGACCAACATCTACCTGGAGATTCCCGAGGACGGTGGCGAGCTGGAGATCTGGGGCATCGAGCCGGACGAAGAGGAATACGAGCGCCTGCGCGGCGAACGGGCCTACGGCATCGAACGCCATCTGCTGCCGCCGCCGGACTTCGTGGTCAAGCCCGAGCCCGGCGACCTGATCCTGCTCAACCCGCGGCTGATCCACGCGGTGCGCCCCTCGGCCACCAGCACCCGGGTCACCCTCGGGGTCTTCATCGGTTACTACGGCGAACAACAACCTTTGGCCTACTGGAGCTGAATTCATGAGCAAGGTGCAGGAAATCAACCTCAAGGCCTACTTCAACAAGGGCGGCGAAGAGCATCAGTTCGAGGGCAAGCGGGTGGTACTGGCGGTCAGCGTCGGCCAGGAGTACCACGAGGACCAGAAGCTGCGCTCGACCATCCACCTGATCAACCAGTCCGGCTTCAGCCACGTCAAGGTGGTGGTGGCCGACACCCTGCAACGGCACAACAAGCATGGCCAGTCGCCGGGGGAGGCGCTGTCGGCGGCGATCCGCGATGGCGATGCCTGGCTGGCGCGCAACCAGGTGATCCTCGATGGCCTGCGGGTGCCCTACCACATCACCCGCTGGAACCAGGAGCTGGCCAGTGATCGTTATGCCGAACTGCGCCAGCAACTCAACCTGGTCTACCAGCAGCAGGTGGAACTGCGCGAGGCCATCGACAGCACCATCGGCGTGTTCATCGAGCGCCTGCGCCTGCGTGACGAGCACGCTGACCTGGAGCGGGCAGCGGCCCAGTGCCGGGAATACATCCTCGAGGAGATCCCGATCATCCTGCCGCTGTGGGCCGACGAGGGTTACCACTACGTGCTCTATCCGCAGCAGATGACCACGGCCATGGCCACCAGCCGCGACCTGCTGATCGAGCCCCACAGCCCGGACCGGGTGCGCTGGTTGCCGCTGAAGTTCAAGAAGCGCGGGATCCCGATCCCGTTCACCTTGCCCGGCGCCATCCACCCGAACTGGACCAGCGGCGCCATCGCCATCTGAGTCCGTGTTTTTTTCTGCCAATGGCCGTCGCCGTGGGGCACGGCCAACGGGATTCGTGAATTCAAGGAGTTTCCATGGGCGTTTTTGCGCAACAGCAACGCAAATGGTGGGCCTTGCTCGGAGTGAGCATCGCCAGTTTTCTCGGTTGTGTGGATTTCACCATCGTCAATACCGCGCTGCCGGCCTTGCAGGCCGACCTCGGGGCGGCGGTGGACAGCCTGCAATGGGTGATCAACGGCTTCATCCTGGCGTTGTCCAGCTTCATGGTGCTGGTGGGGCGGCTGGCCGACCTGCACGGTCGCAAGCGCGTGCTGTTCATTGGCCTGAGCGTGTTCGGCCTGGCTTCGCTGGCAGCGGGCCTGGCCGGGCAGATCGACACTCTGATCGCGGCCCGGGTGCTCCAGGGGCTGGCTTGCGCGGTGCTCTACACCGCCTCGGGCGCCATCGTCTCCAGCACCTTCGACAGTGCCGAGCAGGGCCGGGCCTTCGGTGTGCTGTTCGGGGTCAACGGCGTGGGCCTGGCGGCCGGGCCGGTATTGGGCGGGTTGATCACCAGCAGCTTCGGCTGGCAGTGGATCTTTTTGATCAACGTACCGTTCGTGCTGCTGAGCCTGGGGATCTGCAGCTTCAGCGTCAGGGAGTCGCGAGCGGCGCAGGCCGGGACCCGGCTCGACGGCTGGGGCGCCTTGCTGTTGCTGATCGGCCTGCCGAGCCTGGTGCTGGTGATCGTCCAGGGCGCGGCCTGGGGCTGGGGATCGCCGCCGGTCCTGGGCCTGGCGCTGTTGGCGCTACTGGCCCTGGGCGGGTTCGTGGCAGTGGAGCGGCGGGTCGCGGCGCCGATCATCGATCTCAAGCTGTTCGCCAACCGGCGTTTCGTCGCGGCGGTGGTGGCGAGCTTCAGCCTGGCGGTGTTCTATTGCGTGGCGTTCTTCGTCATGCCGCTGTACCTGGCGCAGATCCGTGGCGCCTCGGTGCAGGCCAGCGGCCTGTTGCTGCTGCCCACCACCCTGGGCGTGGCGTTGCTGTCGCCGCTGGTGGGGCGCCTGGTGGACCGCAAGGGGCCGGGGTTGCTGATCAAGGCCGGGCTGGCGCTGTTCATCCTGTCGGCGCTGTTGCAGGCCGGGTTCGAGCGCCAGACATCGTTGCCCTACCTGCTGGGCGCCTTCGTGGTCATGGGCCTGGGTTGGGCGAGCATCCTCGGGCCATCGACGGTGCTGGGGATTTCCTCGGTGCCCCAGGAGGTGGGGTCGGTGGCCATGGGCTCGCTGATGACCTTGCACAATGTCGGCGGCGGTATCGGCTTGGCCGTGGGCGTCGGTTTGTTCCATCAGTTCGCCGCTGCGCCGGCGGGCGATGTCCAGGCGGCCTTTCTCAATGGTTATCAGACGGTAATGGGCTTCCTGGCATTGGTCAGCCTGCTGGCCTGGAGTGCGGTGAGCTTGTTGCTGCGCGCCGCAACCGCCCCGGCGCCGGTGGCGCAGGAGGAAACCAGCCGTGGCTGAGCGCGGCGGGCAGATGGGGCTGGGGGCGTTTCTTTCCGGCTCCGGTGCCCATGGCGGTAGCTGGCGTCACCCCCTGGCGGATGCCGATGCGTCGTTGAATTTCGCGCGTTACCGCCACTATGCGCAGACCCTGGAACGGGGCTGTTTCGATGCCCTGTTCCTCAACGACAACGTGGCGGTGGGCGAGCTCGATCCGCGGGTGCTGGCCCACAGTTCCTACAGCCTGCGCTGGGACCCCTTGACCCTGCTGCCGGCCCTGGCGGTGGTGACCCGGCGTATCGGCCTGATCGCTACCGCCAGCACCTCCTACAACGAGCCGTACAACCTGGCGCGCAAGTTCGCCTCCCTGGATCACCTGAGCGGCGGACGGGCTGGCTGGAACCTGGTGACCGGGCTGATCGGCGGCGAGAACTTCAACCATCCCCAGCCCCCCGAACATGACCTGCGCTACGAGCGGGCCGAGGAGTTCTTCGATGTGGCCAGCGGCCTGTGGGACAGCTGGGCCGATGATGCCTTTCCCCGGGACAAGGCCAGCGGCGTGTGGCTGCACCCGCACCGTATGCACCTGCTGCAGCATCGTGGCCGGCACTTCCAGGTCCAGGGCCCGTTGAATGCGCCAAGGCCGGTGCAGGGCTGGCCGGTGATCGCCCAGGCCGGCTCCTCGGGACCGGGGCGCGAGCTGGCGGCACGCTGCGCCGAACTGGTGTTCACCGCTCAGACCGACCTGGCCCAGGCCAAGGTTTTTTATGCTGGGCTCAAGGAACGGCTACCCCATTACGGGCGGCATGCCGGCCAGTTGAAGATCTTCCCGGGGATCGCCCCCACCGTGGGCCGCAGCCTCAATGAGGCTGAGGAGAAGTATCAGCAGTTGCAGGAGTTGCAGGATCCCCAGGCGCAGCTCAAGGCCCTGTCCTACCTGCTGGATCTGGGCATCGACCTGTCGCGCCTGGCGCTGCATGCGCCAGTACCGTTGCCGGACGACGGCAGCTCCACCGAACGCCATCAGAGCCGGCGGCAACTGGTGGTGGAGCTGATTCGCCGGGAGCGGCCGACCGTGGCCCAGTTGCTGCGCAGCCTGTCCGCCAGCGGGCACAAGGTGCTGGTGGGCACCCCGGAGCAGATAGTCGATGAACTGGTTACCTGGTACCAGGAGTACGCCGCCGATGGCTTCAATGTGCTGTTCACCCACCTGCCGGGGGCCATCGACGACTTCGTCCGGCTGATCACCCCGCAATTGCAGCGGCGTGGCCTGTTTCGCCAGCGCTATACAGGGCGCACTTTGCGCGAGCACCTGGGGCTGGCACGGGTGCCGAACCGTTTTTTCAGTCCGGGGCGGCATGGCTGAATCGTCAGCAACGGCTTTACTGCAAAGGCGTAGCATCTATTGATCAGCCAAGGAGCGACAGCATGTCTGGATGGTATGAGTTGAAGAAAAGCAGCAACGGTCAGTTTCGTTTCGTGCTCAAGGCCGCCAATGCCGAGGTGATCCTCACCAGTGAGCTGTACACCACGCGCGCGGCGGCGGAAAACGGCATCGCCTCGGTCCAGGCCAACAGCCCGCTGGACGAGCGCTATGAGCGCAAGAGCGCCAAGGACGGCAAACCCTATTTCAACCTCAAGGCAGCCAATCACCAGATCATCGGCAGCAGCGAGCTGTATTCCACCGATGCCGCGCGGGACAAGGGTATCGCCAGCGTCAAGAGCAATGGCCCGACCCACAACATCAAGGACCTGACGGCGGTCTAGCCCATGACCGGGCCCGGCCGCCGGGTGGCGGTCGGCGTCCGTGGTGCGGTTTCCTGGCGGCGGAATTTTGTCGACAAGGGCCACGCTGGTTTATCCTGCGTACCGGATCATCCTGGAGCGAACCAGGGTGAGGCCCTCGAACACTGTCCAAGGGAACTGCGACATCATGCTTCGTTCGTTGATTGCGCTGCTCGCGTTGCTGGCGCTGGGCGGCTGCCAGACCTGGCACAGCCTGCCTCCCGTGCAGCTGGAGCCGGCGCGCGAATTGCCGGTGATCCACGTCAGCGGCATGGGTGACCTGACGTCCGCGCCGCTGCGCGAGGCCCTAGCCCGGCGCGGGGCCTTTGCCGACGTGCAACGGGGTCATGACCCCGAAGGCTACAACGTCATCGTCCTGGCCCAGAGCGATCTGGAGGACCAGCACAACCTGCCCCTGACCCTGCTCAGTGCCTGCACGCTGTTCATCGTGCCGGCACCGGTGAGCTGGAACAGCCAGATGATGTTCCACTTAAGCCGTGGCGATCGTCCATTGGCCAAGTACATGATCGACAACCGCACCCGGTCCTGGCGTGGGCTGTTCAACCCCGATGGCGGGCGCAACGAGCATCTGCAGCGTATCGCCGACGACTTCATCGCGCAGATGCGCAAGGATCCCGGTTGGCGCGAATAGCGCCGTGGCACCAGGCACAAGGCCCGAGCGGTTCGCACCGTTCGGGCCTTGTACTTTCAGCGGCAGTTCAAGCCAGCTGGTGCAACAGCCCCTGCAATTGCTGGCGGGCGGCCTGGGCCAGGGGGAACACCGGCCGGCGCGGTTCGCCGGCGGCCAGGCCCGTGAGCTCCAGGCCAGCCTTGACCGTGGCAGGCAGGCCGCCCTTGAGGATGAACTCCAGCAATGGCAATTGCCGGTAGAACAGGGTGCGGGCGCGCTCCAGGTCGTTGTCGCGCGTCGCCTGGTAGAGGTCGAGGTTGAGCTGCGGGATCAGGTTCGCCGCCGCGGTGCACCAGCCCCGGGCACCGGCGGCGAAGGCTTCCAGCGCCAGGGGGTTGCAGCCGTTGTAGAACGGCACCTGGCCTTCGCCGAGCAGTTGCAGCTTGTGCATGCGCTGGATATCGCCGGTGCTTTCCTTGACCAGGGTGACGTTCTCCACGCTGTGGAAGATCTTCAGGATCAGTTCCACCGACATGTCGATGCCGCTGGTGGCTGGGTTGTTGTAGAGCATGATCGGCACGCCGATGCTGTCGCCGATGGCCTGGTAGTGGGCGAGGATCTCGGCCTCGCCGAGCTTCCAGTAGGAGGCGGGCAGCACCATCACCACATCGGCGCCCCGGGCTTCGGCGAAGCGCGCGCGGCGGATGGCCTTGGCGGTGGTCAGGTCGGAAACGCTGACGATGGTCGGCACCCGCCGGGCCACGTGGCGGATGCTGAATTCACTGACCTGCTCCCATTCGGCGTCGCTCAGGTAGGCGCCTTCGCCAGTGCTGCCCAAGGGGGCGATAGCGTGTACGCCGGCGTCGATCATGCGATCGATGGAGCGGCCGAGGGCTTCCAGGTCCAGGCCTTCGCCGTGGGCACTGAAGGGGGTGACGGTGTAGCCGATGATGCCGTGAATGTTGGGGGTGGACATGGTGCAACTCCTGCAAGGCATGAAAAGGGGCGGATCAGTTCAGGCAGTCGGCGTGTCGTTTTAGGTTTTGCCGGGCGTAGTAGTTGAAGGCTGCGCCGTGGCGCTTGGGCTTGGAGATCCAGTCGTGGGCTTCGCGGCCCAGCTCCGGGAGGATCGGCTTGATGCTGCCGGCAGCCATGGCCAGCAGTTGCAGGCGCGCCGCACGCTCGATCAGTTGGGCGATCACGCAGGCTTCCTCGATGCTGGCGCCGGTGGACAACTGGCCGTGGTGCGAAAGCAGGATCGCGCGCTTGTCGCCCAGGGCCGCGGAGATGATCTCGCCTTCTTCGTTGCCCACCGGCACGCCCGGCCAGGCTTCGAGAAACGCGCAATCCTCGTACAGCGGGCACAGGTCCATGTGCGAGACCTGCAGCGGCACTTCGAGCATCGACAGGGCCGCGACGTGGGTCGGGTGGGTGTGGATGATGCAGTTCACGTCCGGCCGGGCGCGATACACCCAGCTGTGGAAGCGGTTGGCCGGGTTGGGCATGCCGTGGCCTTCCAGGACTTCCAGGTCCTCGTTGACCAGCAGCAGGTTGCTGGCGCTGATTTCGTCGAAGCCCAGGCCCAGTTGCTGGGTGTAGTAGGTGCCCGGCTGCGGTCCGCGGGCGGTGATCTGCCCGGCCAGGCCGGAGTCGTGACCGTGCTCGAATAGAATGCGGCAGGTCAGGGCCAGCTTTTGCCGGTCGGTCCACGTATTATCCGCCAGGGTATTGTGCATCTGGGTCAGGGCTTGCTTGACCAGTTGCTCCTTGGGCAATGCTAATGTCTTGGCCATTTTCGGGGTCCTTTGATCGGTGCGATGGACGTCGGGTCTACAGCTCTCCCGCTGCTTGCGAGGTCGTTGGGTGAGCGTGAATGACACTAAAGAGGCTATATGACACTTTGTGTCATTGGCAAGCGCCAATCGTTGCTTCCTAGATGGATTAATCGCTCTACATGTCTATCCGTTTGAAATTATTGAGAAAAAAACTTGGCGTGACCCTGGAGGCCCTGGCCGAGAAATCCGGCATGACCAAGAGCTACCTGTCCAAGGTCGAGCGGGGGCTGAACACGCCGTCGATTTCCGCCGCGTTGAAGCTGGCCAAGGCCTTGAACGTCAAGGTCGAGGAACTGTTCGCCGAGGACAGCATCAGCCTCGACAGCTACAGCCTGGTGCGCAGCCACGAGCGCCAGTCGCTGGCGGCCAATGAACAGGCCCCGGGTTATGCGGTGCTGGCCCATCAGGTCAGCGAGCGCAACCTGCTGCCGTTCATCATCTACCCGGCCCGGGAGTTCAGCGACAAGACCTTCAAGGAGCACCTGGGGGAGGAGTTCCTGTTCGTCCATGAAGGCCGGGTGGAAGTGGATTTCATGAACGAACGGGTGGTGCTCGAGCGTGGCGATGCGCTGCATTTCAACGCGCAGAAACCCCACCGCATCCGCTCCCTGGGGGACGAGCAGGCGCAGTTGCTGGTGGTGGTGCACAGCGCCGAGGAGTGATGCGCTACACCGTCGCTGCTGGGCTGGCGAAGCGGCGACAAGGCTCGCTGGGCCGTGCGCCGATCTCGTTGCCCGGGTGATCGTGCGGCCGCTGCGCGCCCGTGCGGCAGCGGCTACACGGGGCGTTTGTGGTCGATTGGCTCAGCGCTCTACCGGGACTGCCAGCGCCGGGTCGCCCAGGGCGTGGGTCCTGGAGTCGAAGAAGCGCAGGTTCAACTCCAGGCCTTCGAACAGCTTGGCGTAGTGGCGCTTCTGGTGCTGGACGAACGCCGGGCTGCGCGGGTAGACGGAGATGGCCAGGGTGCCGGCGCCGCACTGGCGGATCGCCTGGACCAGGTGGGCATCCTGGGGGCCCAGGTTATGGCCGAAGATGCACAGGGCACCCTGGTGGTCCAGTAGCTGCTGGTAGCAGAACGACAAGTAGTCGCTGCTGCGGATGGTCTTGAGCTTGTCCGCCAGGGGGCCTTCGTTGACGAACAACGGCACGTCGTCCAGCGTCTTGAGGGTGTTGTTGATGGCGAAGTTGCCCAGCAGGGTGCCTTCGGTGGAGGTCAGCTTGCGTGCGCTGCCATCGAGGTTGCGCACCAGGTGCAGGCCGCCGTGCAGGTAGAGAATGCGGGTTTCAGGGGGCTGGGTGCCAGCCAGGTCGAAGGCCGGCTCGCTGCCCTGGAACAGGTCGTTCAGGCCCTGGGGGGCATGCTGCACGGCCCAGTAGTTGAGCAAGTCGTAGTTGCTGGTGAATACCGTGGGGTATTGCCGAAGTTCGCCGTTGATCGCCGCCAGGCTCTCGGGTTGTACCAGGCTCCAGGGAAGGTGCATGGCGTGCACGCTGTTGATCAGCGCTTCCTTGATCGCGTAGTAGCGGTTGCGCGGTGCCGCCGAGCTGATGGCCAGGGCCTTGTTGACTCGGCTGGTGGTCTTCAGCGCACCCAGGACCTGCTCGAAGCTGCGGGTCTGCAAGGCCTCGAATACGCTGAGCTCGGATTGGCCGAGGGGTTTTTCCACGACGCTGCGGACATTTTCGAACAGCGAGTCGTAGGCGAAGTCTTTCCACACCGCCCGGCTGGCGCCGTTGCCGATCAGCAGGCCGGTGAACCGGGTGCTTGCGCGCAGGGCATTCCAGTCTTCAAGTTGGGCATCAAATTCCTGGAAATCCTTCATTGCGGTCATCGGTCTCGGGGCTGTAGGTGGTCGGGGCGCGACTTTATCACGACCGACCCTTGCGCCAGATCAAGAACGCCAGTGACCGATCGGTCGATTCTGTCCCATAGACATTGAATCAAGACCCTGAACGGGGCCCCCGCCTGGAGATTTCCTGATGAGTAGCACCTTCTTCATCCCAGCCGTCAACATCATGGGCATCGATTGCCTCGACGAGGCCATGAGCGCCATTCGCAACTATGGTTTTCGCAAGGCGCTGATCGTGACCGATGCCGGGCTGGCCAAGGCTGGCGTGGCCGGGATGATCGCCGAGAAGCTGGCCATGCAGGACATCGACTCGGCGATCTTCGATGGTGCCAAGCCCAACCCGAGCATCGCCAACGTCGAGCAGGGCCTGTCCCAGCTGCAGCAAGCCAAGTGCGACTTCGTGATCTCCCTGGGAGGCGGTTCGCCCCATGACTGCGCCAAGGGTATCGCCCTGTGCGCCACCAACGGTGGGCATATCAGCGACTACGAGGGCGTCGACCGTTCGAGCAAGCCTCAACTGCCGCTGGTCGCCATCAATACCACCGCCGGCACCGCCAGCGAAATGACCCGCTTCTGCATCATCACCGACGAGTCGCGCCACGTGAAAATGGCCATCGTCGATCGCAACGTCACGCCGTTGTTGTCGGTCAACGACCCGGCACTGATGGTGGCGATGCCCAAGGGCCTGACCGCGGCCACCGGCATGGATGCCCTGACCCACGCCGTGGAGGCCTATGTGTCCACGGCGGCCAACCCGATCACCGATGCCTGCGCGTTGAAGGCCATCAGCATGATCAGCCACAACCTGCGCCAGGCGGTGCATGACGGCGGCGACCTGGTAGCGCGGGAGAACATGGCCTATGCCCAGTTCCTGGCGGGCATGGCCTTCAACAACGCATCCCTGGGGTTCGTGCACGCCATGGCCCACCAGTTGGGTGGCTTCTACGACTTGCCCCATGGCGTGTGCAATGCCGTGCTGCTGCCCCACGTCCAAAGCTTTAACGCGACGGTCTGCGCCGAGCGCCTGACCGACGTGGCCCATGCCCTGGGCGCGGATATCCGTGGTTTCAGTCCGGAAGAGGGGGCCCAGGCGGCGATCACCGCCATTCGTGCCCTGGCCCGTGACGTGGAGATCCCCGCTGGCCTGCGGGAGCTGGGCGCCAAGCTGCAGGACATTCCGACCTTGGCCGCCAACGCACTTAAGGATGCCTGTGGCCTGACCAACCCGCGTCCGGCGGAGCAGCGCCAGATCGAGGAGATTTTCCGCAACGCGTTCTGAGAGGGCACGAGGGTGGATTGAAAGACCAGGCTCTGGAGAGGATAGTGCGGCCTTCGCCCCGCCTCATCACAAGGAGCCGTGAATGATCCGTCCATCGTCCCTGATCCAGATCCTGGGTGGCATCGGGTTGCTGTTGGGCAGCGCGGCGGTCGCTGCCCAGTGCCTGCCGCCGCCACGCAATGCCCAGGTGCCGGGGTTTTCCCTGTGCAAGGAGTGGCCGGCCTTCGCTGGCCAGAGCATCAGCCTGCTGTCCGAACTGACGCCGGATCCGGCGGTGGCCGATACCTCCGGCGACGGCACTTACGATCTGCAACTGGCGGTGCTGGATCGCCAGGACGGAAAGGCGCTGGCCAGCTACCGGCAGCCGGCGGCCTTCGTCTCCGACGCCATCCACCTGGACAGTCTGAAGCTCGACACCGGGCGCTTCCAGCTGGCCCCGCAAGTGCGTGCCTTCGGCGTCAGGGCTGCATTCTCCGGCTCTTCGCGGGTCAATCCCTTCGATCAGGTGCTACTCAGCCTCTACGTGCGCGAAGGGGCCCGGCTGCGTCCGGTGATGGAGAAGTTCGTGGCTTATTCCTACAGCGGCGAGTGGGATGGGCAATGCACCGGGCAACGAGTCGAGATCACCCGTACCCTGGATATCGCCAAGACCAGCAGCCATGGTTATGCCGACCTGATCGTGCGTTCGGTGAGCGTCACCACCCTCGGCGAAGGCCAGGGCGAGCAGTGCCAGTCCCGATCCGTCACCAGCAAGCCTGTGCTGAGCACCCTGCATTACGATGGCCAGCGCTATGTGTTGCCCAATGAACTGAACGGGATTTGAAGAGGTGTCGATGAAGCACTCTGGAGTTGGCCCTGGGCTGGCGTTATTGGGTTTGCTGGTGGTCACGGCGGCCCGGGCCGACTGTGATGACCGCGTCGATGTTCCTGGGCAGTTGCATGCTTGCAAAGCCTGGCCTGCGCAACCTGGGATGAGCATCAGTGCCCGAGCGACCCCGATGCCCGGGCCTGAGGATGCCGACACCCGCAGCTACAGCCTGGATGTGGCCCTGGTGGATAGTGACTCCGGTTGGGCCGTGGCCAGCAACTACAAGGATTCGGCATTGTTCTGCGATGCCGTGGCCGTGCAGGGCCTGCAGATCGATACCGCGCGTTATCGCTTGAACCGGGCGGAGCAGGCCTTTGGCCTGCGGGTTCTTTACAGCCATGACTCCAGCGCCGCTCCTTATGAGAAATCCGTGCTGACCCTCTACCGGCGCGAGGACAAGGAACTCCTGCCCTTGCTGGAAGGGCTGGTGGTGGCTGAAAGCTCCGGTGAGTTCGGCTGGGAAGGCCAGTGCTCGGGGCATTCCCGGGCGATGCGCCGGACCTTGCAGATGGGCCCTGGCCAGCGTCATGGCTACGCCGACCTGATCGTGCGTACCCGCGAAATCAAGACCGAGCATTTCAAGGTCGGCGACGGCTGCGACAGTCGTGACCTGCCTGCTCGCAACAGTACCTTGACCTTGCACTACGACGGTGTGCGTTATCCGATTCCTGACGCCTTGAAAGGATCCTGATCCATGTTGACCGGCCTCAACCACCTGACCCTGGCGGTTACCGATGTGCCCCGCAGCCTGGCTTTCTACCATTCGCTGCTGCAACTGCGCCTGGAGGCCAGTTGGGATGGCGGCGCCTACCTGTCCCTGCCGGGCCTGTGGTTGTGCCTGTCGCTGGATGGGCAACGCCAGGCGCCTGCGGTGGCCGACTACACCCACTATGCGTTCAGCCTGGAGGCGCGCGATTTCGATTCATTCGTCTCGCGCCTGCGTGAAGCTGGGGTGCAGGAGTGGCGCGACAATCGCAGCGAGGGAGCTTCGTTCTATTTTCTCGATCCGGACGGGCATCGGCTCGAGGTCCATGTCGGCGACCTGGCGTCACGCCTGCAGGCCTGTCGCCAGAGGCCCTATGCCGGCATGCGTTTCTATCCGGCCGGCTAGAAGCACAGCATCCTGTTCGACAGTTGAACAAGCCGCTGGTGGTCGGCCCCCGGGATCATGCAGAATCCTGCACATTCATCCTGTGCCTGGCGGCTGCGCCTGGCCCGTCGACTTGGAGTCTTGCCGATGACCTCATCGCTGTTGCTGGCCGTTATCACCTCGGGTTTCATTTATGCGATCACCCCGGGCCCTGGGGTGCTGGCGGTGTTCGGCATCGGGGCAGCCCGTGGGCGGCAAGCCGGGGCAGGCTTTCTCTGCGGGCACCTGGTCGGTGATGTGGTGTGGTGCAGCACGGCCTTGGTGGCCATTGTCGGCGCCCGGGAAATCGGCAGCGAAGCCTTCAATATCCTGGGTTTCCTCAGTGGCCTGTATCTGTTCTGGCTCGGTTTGCGGGCCATTCGCAGCAAGGGCGGCAGCGCCGACAACCCCCAGGGTGCGGCACGCAATCCCTTCTGGCACGGGATCCTTTTCGGCCTGACCAACCCCAAGGCCTATCCGGTGGCGGTGGCCACATTCACGGCATTGCTTTCCAGCCGGGCCGAGATGCTCAGCTGGTCGATGTTGCCCGGCCTGATCGCCCTGAGTTTCCTTGGTGGTCTTGCGGCATACGCTATTCTCATCGGCATCGTCGGCGCCCGTCAGGTGCGGGGCTGGTACCAGCGCCATGAGCTGGCGATCACCCGGGTGTGTGGCGTGATGTTCATCGGGTTCGCGGTCAATGCTCTGGTACATGCGGTGCCAGGGCTGGTCGGCAACAAGTCGTAAGCAGGGCCGTTCGCAGGTTGCGGCGGTGTGCAGTCGGTGCTAGGCACCGGCTGACCGGGCTCAAGGGATGGGTACTCAAGTGCATTCTTCATGGGTAGTAGCTTTCTCTGATGGCAACCAAGAACTCCGCGCCTCTGGCCAGTTTCATCGACCTGCTCCTGGACGCCGTGTGTGCGGTGGATGCGGACGGTCGCTTCGTGTTCGTCAGCGCCGCTTGCGAACGGGTCTTCGGCTATACCGCCGATGAGCTGGTCGGCCGGCCGATGATCGAACTGGTGCATCCGGATGACCGTGAGCGCACCTTGCAAGCCGCCCGAGAAATCATGGGTGGCGCGCCCAAGCCCAATTTCGAGAATCGCTACCTGCGCAAGGATGGCAGGGTGGCGCACATCCTCTGGTCCGCGCGGTGGTCGGAAGTCGACCAGTTGCGCATCGCCGTGGCCCGGGACATCACCGAGCGCAAGCAAGCCGAGTCCCGGCAGGCGGCGCTCTACGCGATCTCCGAAGCTGCCCATGCTTCCGAGGACCTGCTGGCGCTGTTCAAGCACGTGCACCGAATCATCGGCGAGTGGCTGCCGGCCGTGAACTGTTCCCTGGCCCTGTATGACGAGCGCTCCGAAAGCCTGGGTTTTCCCTATCACGTGGATGACTGCGAAGGCAGCCCGGAGCTGCCGGGGACCCTGATCGGGCGCTTTTGCGGCGAGGTCCTGCAACGCGGCCAGCCGTTGCTGCTGACGGCCGAAAACCCTTCGACGCGGGAGCTATGGGAGCAGTTCGCTGCTCTGCAGGGGCCCCGTTGCTGGCTTGGGGTACCGCTCAATGCACAGAAGGGCACCATCGGCGTGCTGGTGGTCAAGAGCGCGCCGGGTTCCCCGGGCTATGGCGAGCAGGACCAGGAATTGCTGCAGTACGTCAGCGCCCAGTTGGCCGCGGCCATCGAGCGCAAGCAACTGCATGCTCGCCTGCACTACATGGCGGAGTACGACCAGCTGACCCACTTGCCCAACCGCGAATTGCTGCGTGAGCGCCTGCGCCAGGCCCTGGCTCGCGCTCGGCGGGAGTCGGGGCGCATGGCGCTCTTGTATGTCGACCTGGACAGGTTCAAGGAGGTCAACGATACCTGCGGCCATGCGGTGGGCGACATGCTCTTGCAGGCGGTGGCCAACCGGCTCAAGGGCTGTGTGCGGGAGGTCGACACCGTGGCGCGGATCGGTGGCGACGAGTTCGTGATCCTCCTGGAGAACGTGCAACATGACGACGATGCCCAGCGGGTGGCAGACAAGATGCGCCGGGTGCTGGGCGAACCGCTGCGCCTGGATGGCCATTCATTGAACATCCTGCCGAGCATCGGCATTGGCCTGTATCCCGAGCACGGCCTGGAGGAGAAGCAATTGTTCAAGCATGCCGACGAGGCCATGTACGCGGCCAAGCGAGCCCACAAGAGCCGTTCCAACGCCTGAGCGCGGGGCCGGGGATGGCTGCGCGCACCGTTCGTCGTTCCGGCTAAACCTTCGCCGGCTTGGGTTTTCCGATGCAGACGGGAGTCGCCACTCCCGATGATTCACTGCAACAGGAGAGCCGTACCATGAACGCCATCGCCACTGGCATGCGCAGCGCCGGCCTGGCGCTGTTTCTGGGCCTGTGGGCCAGCTCAGCCCTGGCCCAGTCTCCCGCCGCTTTCATCGACGACGCCTCGGCCAAGGGCATGGCCGATATCGAGGCCAGCCGCCAGGCGCACCAGCAAACCTCTTCCAGGGCCGTCAAGGAATACACCATCCAGGTCATCAACGACCGCACCACGGCCAACCAGCACCTGGCCAAGATTGCCAAGCGACTGGACTTGCCGGTGGCTCCGCGCGAGCAGGTGATGAGCAAGGCCAGGTCCCTGGTCCCGGTCGTCGCCGAGGGCGAGGACTTCGACCGTGCCTATGCCGCGAACCAGATCCGCAGTACCGAGGAAGCGATCCGCCAGATCCGCCAGCAGGCCCAGGACAGCCAACTGCCGGAACTCAAGGCCTTTGCCGAGGAAACCCTGCCCATGCTGGAAAACCACTTGCAGTTGGCCAAGGCCCTGCAGGCCGGTCGACTGCCGGGCTACCTGGAGGGCTGATGGGAAGGGCCTGCCCGAGCCGGGCAGGCCCTGGCTTAAGGTGCGCAGTCGGGCCTGCGGGCTGCTCCGGTTACACCTGCGAACATTCCTTCGCAGAATAAAACAGGATTGTGCTGGAGCCTCGTGGGCTGCGGGCTTAACGTGGCCGGGATGTGACGCCGCTCGGCGTCACGAGGTTCAAGGAGACAGCGCATGACGCATGCAGGGACTTCGGTCATCGACCTGTACCACCAGGCGGAAGACTATTTCTTCGTATCCATTTCCCAGTTCTATCGGCGTTTCGGTCCGGACCTGGGTGCCTATTGCACCGGCGTCGAGGCCAGCAGCCTGAACTTGCTGATCATGCGCGGCCTGGGCGTCGATAGTGCCGCGCAGTTGGCCGAAGGCGTGGCCTTCCTGCAGCGTACCGACATGCCGTTCTGCGTGGTGGTGCCCGAAGAGCATGTGTCCCGCGTCAGCGAGCAATTGCGCCAGCAGCGCCTGCAGCCGGCGGACCGTACCACCTGCATGGTCCTGGACCTGGCAGCCTATGCAGCGTCACCGACCGCGCGAGGGCTGGCGGATGTGCGCGGTACCGATGACTGCCTGGAGGATTGGGGCGTGCCGGTGCAAAGTGCATTCGCCTCCAGCGGCGGCGGAATCGAGCAGTACCTGGCCCGGCATCGGGCGGCGGCAGAGGCCGGCCGAAACCTGCGCCACTTCGTGCTGTACGTCGACCAGCGACCGGTGAGTGCCCTGACTTTGTCGATGGGACCGGGCGTGGCACGGCTGGACGATATCGGCACCCTGCAAGAGTGCCAGGGGCGGGGGTATGCCACGGCGCTGATCCACTCGGTACTGGCCATCGCCAAGCGGGAAGGGGCCGGGATCTGTGTACTGGAAGCGTCCCTCGATGGCCTGTCGATCTATCGCAAGGTGGGGTTCCGGCGCCTGTTCGACTACTGCACCTTCTGCGAGGAATGAAGCCCTGCCAGCCACCGGCGGGCAGGGCCTGGAGAGTGGCCGTCAGCGTCCGGCATTGAGGCGGAACTGGCGCGGGCTCAGGCCGGTCAGCGCCTTGAACTGCCGGCTGAAGGCGCTGTGGTCGGTATAGCCGCATTGCAGCGCCACTTCGGTGATGGGTTCTTCGGTGACCAGCAGGCGCGAAGCATGCTCCAGGCGGGCCTTGTGGATCATCTGGCGTGGCGTGAGGTGGAAGATGCGCTTGCAATAGCGCTCCAGCTGGGCGATGGACAAGTTGGCGATGCGGGTCAGGTCTTCGAGGCGGATGGCTTCGCTGTAGTGTTCGCGGATGTGCCGGTCCACCGCCGCCAGGCGTTCATAGGCCGGATGGGTGTCGCGGGCGGCCTGCAGGTCCAGGGAGATGCCGGCCATGCCGATGATCTGCCCATCACGCCCGTGCAGCGGCAGCTTATGGGTCAGGCACCAGCCGGGTTCGCGGCTGCCGTACAGGTGCAGTTCCAGCTGGCCCTTGATGGTGATGCCCTGGCGCAGAACCCGTTGGTCCTGTTCGGTGTAGACCGGCCCGAGCATCTCGGGGAAGACCTCGGCGGAGGTCTTGCCCAGCAGTGGCCGGATGTTCTTGAAGCCACAACGCTGGGCCAGGGTCAGGTTGGCGCTCAGGTAGCGCGCGTGCAGGTCCTTGATGAAGAACACCACGTTGGGAACGCAGTCGAGCAGGGGCATGATCAGTTCCATGCTGGCCAGCAAGCTGTCGATATCCCGGGGGCGCTGGGCGGCAATGGCCCGGGGCAAGTGGTGGAGCTGTGCGCTATCGATCATCGTCGTCCTCTCTCCGGGGGGCTTGCTGGGGGCTCGATTGGGCCATGGGGCATGCCAGTGCGGGCCTGGGCCAGCCGGGAAGGTGGCCCGGCCGGCGGTCCTCAGGTACCGGAATGCTGTTGTTCAGCGTCTTGCATCAGGGTGGCGATCCGTGCCGGCACCAAGGGTGCCCGTGGTGGTGGGGCGCACCAACCGAACAGCTGCTGGGCGGCGTTGGCGCAGACCCGGCCTTGGCAGGCTCCCATGCCGCAGCGGCTTTGCAGCTTGGCGGTGGTCCAGTCTGGGGCCGCGGCCACCGCGGCGTAGGGGACATCCTCGCAGCGGCACAGCAGGGTATCAGGCCGGGCCAGCTCCAGGACCTGCGGGCGCAAGGCGAAGTGTTTCCGCAGTTGACTGGCAAAGCGCTGCCAGCGTTGTCTCTGGCGTACCAGGCTGGCGACCCGATCGGTCTGTCCGGTGGCCATGCAACCGGCGATCTCGCCTTCGACCAGGGCCAGTTCGCTGCCACCGATACCGGTGCATTCGCCGGCAGCATAGACGTGGGGCAGGCTGCTGCGCTGTTCGGCATCGACGGCGATCGCGCCTTGTTCCAGGCGACAGCCCAGGTGGCTGGCCAGGCGAGTGTTGGGTACCAGGCCGAAACCGCAGGCCAGGTAGTCGCAGGCGATCTCCTCGATGCGTCGGCCCAGGCGGATGCGCACGGCTTCCAGATGTTGGTCCCCGAGCGCTTCCACCACGTGGGCGTTGCCACGATAGGCCGGGGTCGCCAGGCGCAAGGCCTGGGCCAGCTTGTTGGGCCAGCGCCACAGCTGGCTGCTGAAGCCCAGGAGGGCGCCTGTCGAAGCCTGTTCCAGTACCCGGGTCACTCGGGCCCCGGCCTGGCGAGCGGTGGCGGCACTGGCCAGCAGCAACGGTCCGCTGCCGGCGATGACTACTGAGCGCCCGGCCAGTTGCAGGCCATTCTTCAGGAGCGCCTGCAGGCCTCCGGCACCGGTGACGCCGGGCAGGGTCCAGCCGGGAAACGGCAGCAGCAGTTCCTGGGCCCCGCAGCACAGGATCAACTGTTCGTACTCCACCTGCCAGGCTTGCCGGGCATCTTCCAGCAGTAGGCGGCGCGGGCCCAGGGCACCGACGATGCGGGTGGCGCCCAGGTAGCGCACCGTCGGATGTTGCAAGGCCTCGAAGCGCTCGGCCTGGGCGGCGCTCGGTGGATGGTCCGGGCCGTTGCGCCAGATCTGGCCGCCAGGGCGCGGGTTGTCGTCCACCACCAGGATCGAACGGGCGTTGCGGCTTGCGGCCCTGGCCGCCGCGAGGCCTGCCGGGCCGCTGCCGACGATCAGTACTTGGCATTGCAGGCGTGGGGCGGTCATTGGCTGCGCTCCACCTGCATGCCGTCGCGGCACAAGGTTTGGCAGGCCAGTTGGCGGTGGCCATCGATGGTCATCCGGCATTCATGGCAGATACCCATGCCGCAGAAGGGGGCCCGAGGCCGACCAGTGCAGGACGTACGGGTGCGCAGGTCGCCGCTGGCGGCCAGCGCGGCGGCGACGCTGATGCCTGGGCGCACCTGCAATGGCTGCTGGTCCAGGTAGATGATCATGGGGTCTCTCCAGTCAGGGCGGCGAAACGCCCGGGCAGATAGGGGCGTGGATCGATCGCCGGGCGTTCGCCAAGCAGCAGGTCCGCCAACAGCCGGGCACTGCCAGGGGCGGTGGTCACGCCCAGGCCTTCGTGTCCGACCGCCAGCCACAAGCCGGGTTGGCGTGGGTGTTCGCCGAGGATCGGCAGGCCATCGGGAGTGGCGGCACGAAAGCCGGTCCAGGCGCGGATGCCGTTGAGCTGCGCCAGGTCCGGCAGGTAGTCCACGGCACGACGCAGCATCGTCGCCAATACCTGCGGGTCGGCCTCTGGATCGAGGATGTCGAACTGGCGGGACGAGCCGATCAGCAACTGGCCGGTGGGACGCGGCTGGACGTTGAACGCCACCGAGGCGCCGTCGCTGGCATGGGCGCTGGCGGCATATCCCAGTTCCACCAGCTGATGGCCGACCTGGCGTGGATAGCGGTCGGTGATCAGCAGGTGGCCCTTCTTCGCCCGCAAGGGCAGTGCCGGTAGCAGGCTGCGGGCGCCTAGGCCGTTGGCCAGCAACACCCTGGGAGCACGCAGCAGGCGGCCGTCGTCGAGCTCCAGTTGGTCCCCGGCAAGACTCCGTACATGGGCACGCAGGTGCTTGATTCGCGGATGGCTGTCCAGCAACCACTGGGCGGTGGCGGGAGCGTAGAGGATGCCGTCGCCGGGGACTTTCAGCGCACCGCCCAGCCCCTTGCGCAGCATGGGTTCCAGCGCCGCCAGTTGCTGGCCGTCGAGCATCTGCGTGGCCACCCCATGCTCGGCCAGGATGCCTTGCTTGGCCCGTGCCAGGTCCATCTCGCCGGCATCGGCGGCCAGCCACAGGGTGCCGCAGCCACGATAGGCACAGGCCTCGGGCAGGCGTTCGCGCAAGCGCCGCCAGAGCTCCAGGGAGTAGTGACTCAGGGCCAGTTCCGCCGGGTTGTCATCCATGACCACCAGGTGGCCCATGCCCGCACCGGTGGCGCCGCCTGCGGCATCGTCCAGCACCAGGACCTGCAGGTCACGCCGGGCCAGTTCGTGGGCGCAGGCGGCGCCGATGATCCCGGCGCCAACCACTATCACGTCGGCGGTGGGCGCCTGGCTCACGAACCGATGCCCCAGGCGAACGGATCGCTGTCGTCCAGCAGCAGGGTGGCTTCAGCGCTGATGTGGGCGCTGCCCCGCAGGATCGGGATGATCTGTTCGCCGGCGGTTTCGTAGTAGGCGCTGAACTGGCTGCCGATGACGCTGGCCTGGCGCCAGATCTGGCCCGGGGCGAGCTTGCCGTCCGCCGCCAGGCACGCCAGCTTGGCGCTGGTACCGGTGCCGCAGGGCGAACGATCGTAGGCCTTGCCGGGGCACAGTACGAAGTTGCGACTGTCGGCCTGGGGATCGTCGGCGAACAGTTCGATATGGTCGATCACCCCGCCCTGGGCGCCGGTGATGCCGTTGGCCTCGAGAGCCTGGCGCACGTTCCAGGTGTATTGGGTCAGGGCCTCGACGTTGTCCAGGGCGATGCGCTGGCCATGCTCGCTGATCAGGAAGAACCAGTTGCCGCCCCAGGCGATATCGCCGTGCACCAGGCCCACGCCGGGGACTTGCACGGCCACCTGGTGGCGGTAGCGGTAGGCGGGCACGTTGCGCACGCTCACCGAGAGGTCGTCGTGCAAGGTGGCCTCCACCGTGCCCACCGGAGTCTCGATACGGTGCACGCCGCAGTCGATCCGCCCCAGGTGGTAGAGCGAGCGCACCAGGCCAATGGTGCCGTGGCCGCACATGCCCAGGTAGCCGCTGTTGTTGAAGAAGATCACACCGGCACAGGCGTCGGGCGCCTGCGGCTCGCAGAGCAGCGCCCCGACCAGCACATCGCTGCCCCGGGGCTCGAGGACGCAGGCGCGGCGCCATGGGTCGTGCTGATCGCGCAGGATCTGCAGGCGTTCGGCCATGGAACCTTGGCCAAGCCCTGGGAAACCATCGATGACCAGGCGAGTGGGCTCGCCGCCGGTGTGGGAGTCGATCACGGAAATTCTGTTCATGGCAGCACCTGATGAAAAAGAGCTACAGAGTGGGCCAGGGGAGGGTTGCGCCGCTTGTGGGTTTTCGCTGCTTGCGATGACGAAATCAGCATAGTTACGAGTGCCGGGAGATAGCCCTGGAGGTGCTTGGCCCTGGCGGCCGGCAGCAGGGAAAATGGCGCAGCGCTGCATCTGATGGTGCTGGAGAGGAATGGAAAAGTGTGCCGATTTCGTCTATTTCGCGGAGGAAAACCCTCAAGCTGCCACGAGGATAAAAAGCGACTCTGGTTTTTGTTTCCAGCCCTGATCGGCTGGAACGATTTCATATAAGGAAAAGACCATGAGCCGTACAGCCTTCAGTCACAGCGGTGCCTTGCCCACCGCACCTACTGTGTTCGAAGCCCGTTCATTCCTTGATCCGCAGGCCCCTGGCGAGCTGTCGCCAGGCCTGCCGGACCCCTCGGTTGCAACCCTCCCAGGCACCGGCTGCTGAAGGCTGCCGGCCCCGCGACTCAAGGACCACGACACGCGATGAACGCCGATGGCTCCCTCGGCGTGACATCCGATCTGCCTATTCCAATAACCCATAAAGGCGCGCCTCCATGTCAGGCAAAGGTAAATTCAAGAAACAACTCTCTCTGGTGGACCTGACCTTCATCGGTCTGGGTGCGATCTTCGGTTCCGGCTGGTTGTTCGCCGCCAGCCACGTCTCGGCGATCGCCGGGCCGGCGGGGATCTTCTCCTGGCTGCTGGGCGGTTTCGCCGTACTGCTGCTGGGTATCGTCTATTGCGAGCTGGGGGCGGCCCTGCCCCGTGCCGGCGGCGTGGTGCGCTACCCGGTGTTCTCCCATGGCCCGTTGCTGGGCTACCTGATGGGCTTCATCACCCTGATCGCCTTCTCCAGCCTGGTGGCGATCGAAGTGGTGGCGGCCCGGCAATATGCCGCGGCCTGGTTCCCCAGCCTGACCCATGAAGGCAGCAGCAATCCGACGCTCATCGGCTGGTTGGTGCAGTTCGCGCTGCTGTGCCTGTTCTTCTGGCTCAACTACAACAGCGTCAAGACCTTCGCCAAATCCAACAACTTCATCAGCCTGTTCAAGTTCATCGTGCCGTTGCTGGTGATCGGGGTGTTGTTCACCTTCTTCAAGCCCGACAACTTCCACGTCCAGGGCTTTGCCCCGTTCGGCATGTCGGGGATCGAGATGGCGGTTTCGGCCGGGGGCATCATCTTCGCCTACCTGGGCCTGACGCCGATCATCTCGGTGGCCAGTGAAGTGCGCAATCCGCAGCGCACCATTCCCATTGCCCTGATCCTTTCTGTGCTGCTCTCGACCTTGATCTACGGCCTGTTGCAACTGGCCTTCCTGGGCAGCATTCCCACCGAAATGCTGGCCAACGGCTGGAGCGGCATCAGCAAGGAGTTTTCCCTGCCATACCGCGATATCGCCCTGACCCTCGGAGTGGGCTGGCTGGCCTACCTGGTGGTGGCCGATGCGGTGATCTCCCCCAGTGGCTGCGGCAACATCTACATGAACGCCACGCCGCGAGTGGTCTATGGCTGGGCTCGCACCGGCACCTTTTTCAAGATATTCACCCGCATCGACGAACAATCCGGTATCCCGCGCCCGGCGCTGTGGCTGACCTTCGGCCTGTCGGTGTTCTGGACCCTGCCGTTCCCGTCCTGGGAGGCCTTGATCAACGTGGTGTCCGCGGCGCTGGTACTGAGCTACGCGGTGGCGCCCATCACCGTCGCCGCCTTGCGCAAGAGCGCACCGGAGCTGGCACGGCCTTTCCGGGTCAAGGGTTTTGCGTTGCTGGGGCCGGTGTCCTTCGTGATCGCCGCGCTGATCGTCTACTGGTCAGGCTGGGGGACGGTGTCCTGGTTGCTGGGGCTGCAGATCCTGATGTTCGTGATCTACCTGCTGTGCAAGCGCCTGGTGCCCACCGACCACCTGAGCCTGGGCGAACAGGTACGTTCTTCCCTGTGGCTGATCGCTTTCTACGCGTTGACCATCGGCATTTCCTACCTGGGCAGCTTTGGCGGGATCGGCGTCCTGGCCCATCCGTTCGACACCCTGACGGTCACGCTCATGGCCCTGTGCATCTACTACTGGGGAGCCAACACCGGAGTGCCCAGCGCCAAGCTGGCATTGGATGGCGATGAGTCGGAGTGACAGGCTCGACCTGATCCTGGGCGAAGTGAACTGATCGCCCGGGAACCTGGATTCAGGTCAGGCACGAAAAAGGCCGGCGTCACGAGCATGTGCAGCCGGCCTTCGTGTATTCAGGACATCAGAAGCGGACGTTGGCCGCCAGCTCTGCGGAACGCCCAGGGGCGACGATGGCGAACATGCCGACGTGGGACGCGTCGTAGTAGGTCTCGTCGGTAAGGTTGAGCAGGTTGAGTTGCAGGTCCAGGTTCCGGTTCACCCGATAGGCCAGCATGGCGTCGTAGCGCCAATAGGAATCGAGGCTGCGGGTGTTGGCGTCGTCGGTGTAGCGCTTGTCCACGTAGTTGGCCCCGGCCCCGACCTTCCAGCGATCGGTGAGGCTGTAGGTGGTCCAGGCCGAACCGCTGTTGGGGGCGATGAACTTGGCGCGATTGCCGTCGAAGTTGGTGTTCCTGCCTGAGGCGTACTTGACCGTCCTGGCGTCCAGATAGGTATAGCCTGCCATCACTTCCCACTGGTCCGTGAGATGGCCGGTGGCGCCCACCTCAAAACCCTTGACCTCGACATTGCCATCCAGGGTCACTTCGTTGCTGATCGGGTCGTAGGTCCGGGCGTTGGACTTTTCGGTCTTGAAAACGGCGGCCGTCAGGGCCAGGCGCTGATCGAGCAGGTCCCACTTGGTGCCCAGTTCGATGCTGCGGCTCTTTTCCGGATCCAGGTTGCTCAAGCGCCCGCCGGCGGCGCCATCGGCTCCTCCCGATTGGCCTGCGGTTTCCCCTGATGGGTTGAACGAGGTGCCGTAGGACAAGTAGATGCTGGCGTAGGGCTGGGGCTTGAAGACGATACCGCCCTGGTAGGTCCAGATGTTGCTGCGATTGCTCTGCACGGCGTCCCGGACGTGGTAGCTATCGAAGCGTGCGCCAAGGTTCAGGTCCCACTGCTCGTGCAGGGCCAGGGTGTCCATCACGTACAGGGCGCGGTTGTTGTGCCGGGTGACGTCGTGGTTGCCATGGCCTCGTGCTACCGGGGCATGGGGATCGCGGGGGTTGGGAGTGTGCAGGTCGCCTGGGTCGGAGCCTCGACGGGAGGGCGAGTAGCGGTTCTTCACATCGATCCGCTCGCGGGAGAACTCCAGGCCCGCGCTGTAGCTGTGGCCGATGGGACCGGTGTCGAATTTACCGAAGATGTCGGTCTGGTTGATCAACGAAGTGTTGACCACGTTCCTGCCGCGAGCCGGACCGCGCATCACCACACCGGCCAGTTCATTACCGATGGAGTCCGTATCGGTGCCGAAAGTCGGCCGGCTCATGATGTAGTCCTGCATGCTGCGCCCTTGCCGTGTGGTGTTGCGCAGGGTCAGCTGGTCGTTGAAGTCGTGTTCCAGTTGCAGGGTGGCGATATCGGCGGAGGTCTTGCGGAAGTCGCGCTTGGCAAAGCCGTAGAAGTTGTCCCGATCGACCTTGACCGGCTTGCCCGTGATGGCCGACACCGGATGTCCCTGGTCGGGGATATCGTCGCTCTGCATGTGGTAGTAGCTCAGCGTGCCACGGGTATCGGTGTCCAGGCCGAAGGAAAAACTCGGCGCCAGGCCCCAACGGGTGACTTCGACATCATCGCGTCCGGGAGTATCTGCTTCGTGTTTCATGGCGTTCAGCCGCAGGGCCATGTTTTGTTCGGGCAGGTACTGGTTGAGGTCGAGGGTGCTGCGCCGCAGGCGGTCGGAGCCCAGGGTCAGGCTGGCGGACGTGGAGGACTCGCGCTTTGGAGTCTTGCTGATGAGGTTGATGCTGCCGCCGGTGGAGCCGCGCCCGGAGTAGACCGAGCCTGGTCCCTTGAGGATTTCGATCTGCTCGACGTTGAAGGCCTCGTGGGTCATGCGTCCAACATCGCGAATGCCATCGATCATGATGTCGGTGCTGGCCTCGAAGCCCCTGATGAAAGGGCGATCGCCCAGTGGCGTACCACCTTCGCCGGCGCCGAAGGTGATGCCGGGCGTCGTTCGCAGTGCGTCGGCCAGGGTCGATACCGCGCGTTCCTGCATCAGGGTTTCGGTGATGATGGTCACCGACTTCGGGGTTTCTCGCAGCGGTGCGGTGAACTTCACCGATTCGGAAGTTTCACGCTTGTATCCGGGTTCGTGCTCGCCCCTGACATGGGTGGTATCGAGAGTGACGGCTGCGGCATCGGATGAGTGGCCGGGGTTTTGCGTGGCGACTGCCAGGCTGGCCTCACCGAATGCCAGCAGGCCAAGGGATGTGGGCAGCAGCTTCCATGGATGTGGGCGGTTGGGGTTGGACATTGAGATTGCGCCTCCTGTTTATTTGGAAGTGATTCTCAATTGCGATCATATGTCATTCAATCAGAAGGGTCTGAACGATCATGTCCAAAGGTGTCGGCGCGCCAGGTAGCGACCTTGGCAGGTGGATTTGCTGCCGGCAGTGATTCTCTTTTGCCTGGCGCTGCGGTTTCATGGGCAGCCTTCGACCAGGAAAACGAGCCATGGAACTGCATTTCGAAACCCCCAACCTGCTGTTGCGACCCCGGACCCTCGAGCACTTCGAAGCCTGCCTGCGCATGGACCAGGATCCGCAGGTCACGCAATTCATCCCAGGAACCTGGGACGGTGGGCAATGGCACCGGGATTTCCTGCGGGGGCGGATGTCCCGGGATTTCGGCGAGCGTTGTGGTTACTGGGCGATTTTTGCCAGGCAAGAGCCGGAAGAGTTCCTTGGCTGGGTCTCGTTCATTCCGTTCGAGGCCGTGGGGCCGGAGCTGGAGATGGGCTGGCGCCTGGTGCGTCGGGCCTGGGGACGTGGAGTGGCCTCCGAGGCCGCTAGGCGCATCGTCGAGCATGCCTTCGCCGATCCGTCCATCGACCGGCTGGTGGCCGACGCCCATGTGGACAACGCCGCGTCGCTGGCGGTGGCTCGCAAGATCGGTTTTCGGGTCAGCCACGATGGCGAGTTCGAAGGTGTGCCCAGCCGCTTCCTGGAAATGACCCGCGAAGACTTTCAGCGGCACCAGGCCGAAAGCCGCTCCCCGGCTATTCGCTGACAGCGCGGGCGAGGTGCCGGATCCCGGCGCCTCGCCTGGCACTCACAGATGGCGACCGACCCACCACAGCACCAGGAAGGCGATGCCGGCGGCCAGGGCCGAGAGCTGGAATAGATTGATCAGCCACTTCAGGCCGAGGGGGAAGTTGCGATAGTCGCGCACGCTCATTCCACCGTTGCGCAAGAACAGGTGGGGCATGGCGAACATGCCGCCAATGCACAGCAACATGAAGAAGCGGCTCAGGGGATCCTTGCCCAGCAGCGGCATGCGGATGGCGATGACTCGGCACCGCGACAGATGCCTGACCATGTCATCGAGCCTGAAATAGCCCAGGTAGATCTGGATCGCCAGGGAAACCAGCGCGGACACGACCACCAGTACCCAACCGGCGGTGTAGATATCTTCGGCATTGCACATAGCTGTTCAGTGACCTCCTCAAGCCTCGCGCCTTGGCGTTCGGCGTAGCGCTCCTCCAGTGGGCCCTGCACGCAGGGCAGCCGAACACCATACCATCCCCGGAACGGCGTTGGTCATGCCCGACGACTCTGTGCCGGCCGGTGGGCGAGGGGAGACAAGGGCTAGAGCTTGGCGCAACGCTCCACGTCGGCCTGGGTGGTGACCTGGGTCTCGATGCCCAGGCGGTACTTGCAGTAGTCGATGATCATCTGTCGTTGTTCGCCGGTGAGCTTCTCCACCTTGCGGTAGTCACCATCATTGGCGTGGATGTTGAAGAACTCCAGGCGCAGGCTTGGCGAGTGCTTGATGAACCAGCGGGTATGGGTCTCGGCTTCCTCCAGTTCGGTGTAGTAGCCGACGTTGAGCAGGACCAGCAGGGCGAGGAACAACAGCACGAGAAGTTTTTTCACAGGCGACGCCTTCCATGGATGGGCACCTTGGTGCCGGGGCGGCAATGCTCCCGGGGCAGACCCCGCTTTGCAAGCCCTACTGGAGCACGGTTCCTGTCATTATTTGTCACGAATGCTCCGGGCAGGTTCAGCTGGCAGACAGGTGCCGACTGCTAAAAAACTCCACGCCCGGCAGGAGCTGGGCAGTGACAGGGGGCAAACAGGCCGGGACCAGGTCCCGGCCTTTCCTTGCAATAGCGACACAAGCAGCAGCGAAGCAAACGATCCTTGGATCGTTTTTTTTGCCCGCGGTCAGCGTCAGGATCGGCAGTGCGCCAGGACCGGGGAATTGTGCGGGCACCCGCGTCCTCGGGAGCGCAAGCTCTGGCACGGTTCTTTGCGGGCGATACTGCTGGGGCGTTGGATGACCGTTCGTCCGACGGATGGAATTGGCAAGCACTAGTCACTACGGCATGCTGTCGATGGATATCGTAGTGCCACTACTTGGTCGTAGGGCAATTCTCCGGGTGTTGTACTCCCCCCTTCGCTACTGAGATAGGTTTTTTGATGATGGTGTTGATCCTGTCCGAGTCGCGGCATGCCGGATAAGGCATTGGCCGAGGAGCAGCGCCTGGCCGCCTTGTATGCCCTCGAGCTGCTGGATACGGCCCGCTGCGAAAGCTTCGATCGCATCTGCCGCCTGGCCGCGCAGTTCTTCAAGGTCCCCACGGCGCTGATCACCCTGGTGGATCGTGATCGGCAGTGGTTCAAGTCGCGGGTGGGTTTTGCCGTCGAGCAGACGCCGATCGATCAGTCGTTCTGCGCCTACACGATCAAGTCCGATGAGGTGTTCGAAGTTCAGGACGCTCGCCAGGACGTGCGGTTCCATGCCAATCCGCTGGTGACCGAGGCCCCGGGCATAGGTTTTTATGCTGGGGCGCCCTTGATCACTTCCACGGGGCACGCCATCGGCAGCCTGTGCGTCATCGACAAGCAACCGCAGCGGCTCGATGCCGCCGAACGCCAGCAACTGCGTGACCTGGCCTCCCTGGTGATGGAGCAGATCGAGCAACGCCAGCGCCAGACCCGCCGTGATCCGGTCAGTGGCCTGCCCAACCGCGAGCAGTTCCAGTGCGACCTGCATGACCTGGCGGACGAACACCCCGGGGAGCGACGGGTGCTGGTGCTGGTGGATGCGGTGGACATGACCGTGGCCCATGAGTTGACCCTGGCCCTGGGCATGGCGCCGTTCGAGATCATCGTGCGTTTTCTTGCCCAGCAGTTGCTCGCCTACCTTGGGCGGCATGTGCGGGTCTATCACGTCTCGGCCAAGCGCTTCGGCTTCCTGTTACCGGCCGCTCCTGGGGTCGAGCGCTTGCTGGAGGGCCTGGTGCGCCGCCTGCGCCGCCAGCCGCCGGGCCTGGAGTTGCCGATGGTCCCCGGAGTGTGCGCGGGCATGGTGGAGTTTTCCACGGACCATGACGCCGTGCCGGACGTGTTGCGCAAGGCCATGTTCGCCCTGGAGCTGGCTGCCTTGGAGCGCTGTACCTGGGCGCCCTACGACCTGGTGCGCGACCAGGCCTACCGGCGTGCCTTCAACCTGGCCGCGGACATCGGCGAAGCCCTGGACACCGGGCAGATCTACCTGATGTTCCAGCCGCGCTTCGCCCTGCCCGATGGCGCCCAGGTCAGTGCCGAGGCGCTGATCCGCTGGGACCATCCCTGGCTGGGGCCGATTTCCCCTGCGGAGTTCATTCCGGTGATGGAGCGCAATGCCCAGATCCACCAGGTGACCCACTGGCTGATCGATGCGGTGTTGCACAAGCTGCACCTATGGAGCGCCAGTGATGTGCAACGCTTGTCGATCAACCTGTCACCCCAGGATTTCGAGGACCAGGACATCGCCGATGTGTTGCGCGATGCTTGCCTGCGCCACCGCATCAATCCCCGACGCCTGGAAGTGGAGATCACCGAAGGCGCCTGGTTGCGCTCCAACCCGAAAGTGCTGGAGCAGTTGAGCAAGATTCGCGCCCTGGGCATGGATGTGGCCATCGACGATTTTGGTACCGGCTACAGCAACTTCGCTTATCTGCACCAGATTCCGGCCAATGTGGTGAAGCTCGACAAATCCATGGTCACTGACCTTGAGAGCAGCGCCCAGCACCAGAAGATCACCCGCTCGGTGATCGCCCTGGCCCGCGAACTGGGCTACCGCACCGTGGCCGAGGGCATCGAGAGCTTCAAGTGCCTGCAGATGTTGCGGTCCTTCGGCTGTGACGAGGCCCAGGGCTACTTCCTGGCCCGGCCCATGGCCCAGGATAAATTCCTGGCCCGTAGCGAAGCGCAGCGCTTTCCGCTGCAGGGTGGTTTCTAGGGCCGCAAGCCGTTGCTTGAGCCCCGTTGTCATCGGGCGTTTAACCTTTCTATACAAAATCCCCACACTTGGAGATGAACGGCCCTGGGGCGCTCGTTAGGCTGGGGTCGGCAGGTCTCCTGATACCAGGAGAACGCTGCCGTCTCATTTCCGATCCGAATGACCAAGGGATTGCTCGATGATGAAGTTCGTCAGAGTCATGGCGAGTTGCGGTGTAGTGATTCTCAGCCTGGCCAGTTGCAGCAATGCCGCGCTGGAGCAGCCATATGCGCGGCGCTGCGAGTTGCCGGCGGCGGGCCTGCAGGCCAGGCAGGTGCCGGCGCCCAGCGGCGCCTGGTGCGTGGGCAAGGCTGCTTTCGCCTTGCGCGATCCGGCGCGTGCGGAGATCTTTTCCAAGGTCGCCGGCGCCCGCCGCGAGCTGGCATTGAAAGTCTGGTATCCGATCGTTGCGCCTGCCGGCAGGCTGCCCCGTGCCGAGTACGCCGAACCCGAGGCCCTGGCCGCGATGCAAGCCGGAAGCGCGGTGGAGGTCGCCAGCCATTCGGCGGCCGGAGCCAGGATGGAAAAGCACCGCCAGTATCCGGTGCTGCTGTTTTCTCCCGGCCTGGGAGCAGTGGCCGAGCTCTACAGCGGCCTGCTGGAAGACTTGGCCAGCCGTGGCTATGTAGTGGTAGCCATCAATCACCCTTACATTTCCGGGGTCACGGTGCTGCCGGGAGGCCGGGTGGTCCCGGTCCTGGACGTGCTCGAGCAGGACGAGAAACAACTCGCGGCCGCCGCGCCTTCGGTGGTGGCGGACCTGCGCAGTACCCTCGATTGGCTGCAGCTGCGTAACCAGGAGCCGGAGCACCTGCTAGGCGGACACCTGGACCTCGAGCACGTCGCAGCCCTGGGCCATTCCTTCGGCGGTTCGGCTGCCTTGCAGGCGACGCGCCTGGACCCGCGCCTGCGGGCGGCGGCCAACCTCGACGGCAGCATCCAGGGCGAGCTGGCCGGTCCCTGGAACAAACCCATGCTGTTATATGCGGCTGGCCAGGACCCACGGGACGCTAGCATGGACGCGGTGTGGGCAGCCCGTCGGGGGCCTGGGGCATACAAGGTGCTGGAGAATGCCGGGCACCATGACTTCACCGATGGGCGCTGGGTGCTCCCGGCGTCGGTCATCAAGGCCATGGGCGACGACTTCGGCAGTATCGATCGCGGCCTGGCGGTACGGACCTTGCGCCAGGATCTGGGCGACTTCTTCGCCCGCTACCTGACCCATCCTTGAAGGGAGGTGAGCCCAGGCATGGAAAGCCGGTCGCAAGGTTCGCCCCAGGTTTTGGCTTTGCTTGCTCCGTGTCGGGTTTTCAGTAGGTGCCGGTATGCATTATCGTGCGCCGCGCCCCGAGCCAGAGGGGCGATGCAATCCAGGCGAGGAATCATGGTCAAGGCGAGAGTGATAGGCACCACCATCGAGGCGATCCGCGCTGCCGAGGCGGCATTGGGGCGGGCCTTGCCCCGATCGTTCAGGGATTGGCTGCTGGAGCACAACGGCAAGGCGCTAGGTGCGCTGGAGGTGTTTCCGGTGTTCGATGCCCGTGATCCACGCAAGACCTGGGAGTCGATCGTGCGCCACTTCCAGGGCGGCTGGCAGGCTTGGCTGGACAACTTCGAGGGGCGAGCCGTGGAGTGCTCCAGCCTGCTGCCGTTCGCCCAATTCGGGACCGGCGATTACTATTGTTTCGACTATGCCTTGCTCGGCGATGCCGGCGAGCCGCGGGTGGTGCTGTGGTCCCATGAGACCGGCCGAACCTCTGCCGTTGCAGACAGCTATGGGGCCTTCCTGGTCACGACCGATCGACCTGGCTAGCCGGCTGGCTCCGGGTGCGTTGCCGGGCCCTTCCTGGCGAGTTGTCGTGGCCAAAATCTACTGAGCGCAGATGGCTGAAGTCACTGCCCAGCTTCATCGCCCGAGCCTGGGTCCAAGCTTTAGTCAGCCTTGAGGGTTATTGCGAAACGTTCAGGGGCGACCCTGGCGAAGAATGCACGGCTGGCAGCTGGCTCACTGGCAAAAACCCCATAACCGCAATCGTCGTGGGGATAGATCACCAATCCGCTGTTCTCGAAAACAACAAAAATATGTCCGTGGAATCCACCGCTCAAGATGTTCTGCGCCAGGATTGCATGGCTCACCGCCAGGAAACCATCGAGGTTTTCAGGTGACAGTTCGATGTTGCGTACCTGGAGTCTTGCCGGTGCGTCGTGGTAGTCGTAATCGACAAACTCAACAAAGCCCGAGCGATTGATGGCCCTGGCGTACAACTCTCGCGCTTCGCGTGCCCGATACCCTTTGCCACGCAATTGTCGCTGCGTATGGGAGGTGACGAGTGAGCTGCACACCGTCACTTTTTGCGGGTGCTGGCGGAGGTAGTCGAGGACCATGGAAGTGGCTTCCTCGGCACAGGCTCTTCGGTCATAGCCCTTCCTGGAGTGAAAGTAACCAGCCCAGCTCGGGGATGCACAGTAGCTGCTGAAGTCGAGAAAACGTTGTGTGATGTTCACCAATGGCCTCGTCCAACCTGAGGTTGTTTCATCCATATACCCCAAGGCGTCTAGGGGAATCATCCAGTGGGTGAGCGCCAGCTTCGGCTGTTCTGCGCACCGTTCGCCGTCAAGTGCAGATCGAATTCACTCCGCTGGATTCCTGGACTGGATGATTGGCCAAGAAGGCTGGTTGGAAGCGGTTGCGGCTGGAGTTGCCAGACTGGAAAAACAAGATGGGCTCTTGTTTCAGTGGGTTATGCGAAGTTGGCGGATTGCCATGGAAAGGGAAGTGGAGCGGGTGAAGGGAATCGAACCCTCGTTATCAGCTTGGGAAGCTGGAGTAATGCCATTATACGACACCCGCTCGAACGGCTGACTTTGTACCAGATGTGGCCGTGGATTTGAAGTTTTTCTTTATCCGATCTGTACTTGCGTGCCCCTTCGATATTGCCAGGGCGCGCCACGCGTCCGCTATTCATGAGGTTCGAGGACGGTGGCGGCCTGTGGGAAATCCCATCAACTGGCACGCGCATGCTGGCCCAGGGCGTAGTGCTGACGCGCCTGGTGCTCATGCTGGCCTGGCTTGAGGAAGCTCAGCAGGGCCCGGCGGCTGTCGCGACAGGCGGCCTTGTGCTCCATGTCGAGAAAGTGCCCGGTGGCCTGGATGGTGCTGAAGCTCGAATGCCGCACATGGTTGGCGAACAACTGGGCATCCTTGGCCGAGGTGTACTCATCCCATTCGCCATTGATGAACAATACCGGGACCTGGATGTTGCGCGCCGCCTTGACGTAGCACTGGCGATCGCCGTGCAGCATGTGGCTGATGTGGAAGTGCATCTGCCCGTACTCATGCTCGGCCAGGCTGCTCACATGGCGGTAGTTGAAGCGCTTGAACAGCGATGGCAGGTGCTTGCCGATGGTGTCGTTGACCAGATGGCCGACGCGATGGCGGTCAAGGCTGCCAAGGTAGTCGACTCCACGCTCCAGGTAGTCGCGCATCGGATCGTTGATCACCGGCGAGAACGAACTGATCACTGCCTTTTCGATGCGCCGTGGACGCTGGGACAACGCCTGCAGGGTCGCGGCCCCACCCCAGGAAAACGACAGCACATGCGCGGCGGCGAAGTGTTCGATGAGCTCCAGCAGGATCTGCCCCTCGATTTCCTTGGTCAGCATGCGCTCATGCCGGTTATGGGCCTTGGAGCGACCTGCATAGGGCTGGTCGTAGAGCACCACGTTGAACTGCGGATGGAGGTTCTTCACGGTCTGGGCAAAGGACGCCGTGGTCGCCATCGAGCCATTGACCAGGACGATGGTCTTTTCTGCGGCCTCTGCGCGATAGAACTCCGTGTAAACCCGATACTGACCCTGTATATCCAGCACAGCGATTTCTGGCCTCATGTCATAAGACTCCTGGCAAGCGGGTATGCGCGCATACGATTGAGTGTGCACGGTCAATGTGACAGGTAGGCATACGCCTGGAATCGAAGCCCATGTCGATCCGGTAAGGCAGGTCGACGGGTGTTGTTATAGGCGGGCGGTTACCGGGGGAATGCAGAGCTGGCAGGGCTCAGGCCGGTGGAAGACTTATTGGTTTTCTTTCGTGACTGGTCGGTCACTATTCGGCCGACGGACTGATTCAAGCAGGGCAATCCCGAACCTGCAAGTGCCGTTGGGTAAATTGTTCGACAGCTTCCGCCCAGTGGTCGTCCTGTACCCAGGCCTTCAGATCAGGGCGATCTCGGCGGCGCTGAGCGCCCGGTATGCACCGGGGGCCAGGCCCGCGTCGAGCACTAGCGGGCCCATGCGCTCGCGATGCAGACGCAGGACCTTGTTGTCGAAGTGGCCGAACATGCGCTTGACCTGGTGGTAGCGCCCTTCGACGATGCTCAGCCGGGCGCTGCGGGGGCCAAGGATCTGCAACTGGGCAGGCAGGGTGGTGAGGTCTTCGAAAGCGAAATACAGGCCGCGGGCGAAGGTCTCGACATATTCGGGGCCGATCTCCTGCTCGGTCTCCACGTAGTAGAGCTTGGGCAGCTTGGTCTGCGGTTGGGTCAGGCGCCGTGACCAGCTGCCGTCGTTGGTGATCAGCATCAGCCCGGTGGTGTTGTAGTCCAGGCGTCCGGCGATGTGCAGGTCCTGTGGATCGGGCTCGTGGATCAGTTCGAGCACCGTCTTGTGCTCGGGATCGCGAGTGGCGCTGACGCAGCCCATGGGCTTGTGCAGCATGAAGTAGCGTGCGGGCTTGCCGGCCTGGAGCAATTCGTCATCCAGTTCCACCCGGCTGAACTCGCGGACTTCGACCCTGGGATCGCTGACCGCCTGGCCATCGATGCACACCCGGCGCTGGGCCAGGAGCAGCCGTACCTGCTGGCGGTTGAAACGTGGCAGGTTGCTGAGGAAACGATCAAGGCGCATGGGACAGGGCAGCGAGCGGCAGTGGATGCGGGTTCATGGTCGGGGGTTCGCGCCTTCTCCGTGGCTCAGTTGCGCCTCGACCCCGGCGCAGCGCGGACACAGGCAGGACTGGTTGCGCAACTCTGGCGGCAGGGCCTGGATGATGGCCGGGTCGATGCTCACGCTGTAGCACCAGCAGGCCCGGCCGGCACTGCGTGGGTCAGCCAGGGTGCAGTCGTTGCGGGCGCCACAGGCGGGGCAGGACTCGGGTCGGTTCATGGTCGGGGCGAGAGCGGCTTGGTACGGGACGAAGGAGCGTGCAGGGTGTCTGCCGCTGGCCGGCGGGTCAAGTTGTTGCTGACGGTTCGCCGGGTTTTTTCATCGGGCTGGGGGGAGAATACCGGTGGTCGCAGACATGTATCAATGTGTTGCATAAAACGCACTGAAAGGCGTTTTCACGGTCAGATATTTCGTCGATTGGCCATTTGCCGATTGCCGCCCGCCAGCGTCGCTGGTGTGGCTTCTTCGCGGTCCAGGAGGCCGCCATGTATCGTCGACTTCTGCTGATTGCCTTGCTGGGTTCCAGCCTCTCTGCGTGCGCGCCTTACTACGCCGGGGACTACTACGATTCGCAGATCTACAGCTCCCCGGCGCCGGCCTATTACTACGGTGGCGGTTCTTCCTATTACTACTCCACCGAGCGTGGTTACTACGCGCCGCGCTACTACCAGCCTGCGCCCCGGTATTACCAGCCGTCCCCGCGTTATTACCAGGCGCCGCGCGCGTTGTACCGGCCATATCCGGACCGGGGCTGGGGCGGGCACGACCGCCGCGGCAACTGGAACAACAATGGCGGCAGCCATGATTGGGGCGGCCATGGCCACCATGACCGTGGCGACCGTGGCCGGGGAGGGCGCGGCCACTGATTCACGGTTGTCGATTCTTTCCTGGGACTAACTAGTAGTCGGTGAGGTCCGCCAGTGGATGGCGGCCTTCCCAGACCTTGTGGAAGTGCGCCTGCACCACGGCCTCCGGCACTCCGTTGATGTCCGCCCAGTGCCAGTGTGGCCGCTGGTCCTTGTCGATCAGGCGCGCGCGTACCCCTTCGGCGAATTCCGGGTGGCGGCAACAGTTCAGGCTCAGGGTGTATTCCATCTGGAACACTTCGGCCAGGGACAGGTAGCGCGCCCGGCGGATCTGTTCCCAGACCAGGTGGGCGGTCAATGGGCAGCCTTCGCCCAGGGTCTTGGCCGCACGGCTGTAGAGGGTGTCCGGATGGTCGCGCAGCTGGCTGATGGCGCGCCAGGCGCAGGCCACGTCGCTGACATCCAGCCATTGGTCGATCTGTGGTCGGCGTGGCAGCCACTGGGCTTCGGGCAACTGCCCCAGGGCTTCTTGCTGCAGGGCGCGGAACAGGCTGTTGAGCTGGCGTGGAGTCTGTTCCTGCCAGTTCAGTTGCAGCAGGCCCTCGATCAGTTCTTCTTGCTGTTCATCCAGCAGGAAACGGTCGGCGAGATCCAGGTCCAGGGCATCGCGGGCGTTGATGTGGGCGCCGGTGAGGCCGAGGAACAAGCCGAGCTTGCCGGGCATGCGCGAAAGGAACCAGCTGGCCCCCACGTCGGGATACAGGCCGATGCTGATTTCCGGCATCGCCAGGCGGCTGCTGGGGGTGACGATTCGGATTCCAGCCCCCTGCAACAGGCCCATGCCGCCGCCGAGCACATAACCATGCCCCCAGCAGATCAGCGGCTTGGGGTAGGTGTGCAGGCGATAGTCCAGGCGATATTCGGCGGCGAAGAAATGCCCGGCCAGGGCCGGCACCTCGCCCGGATGCGCCAGGCAGGCCTGGGCCAGGCTGCGAACCTCGCCCCCGGCGCAGAAGGCCTTGGCGCCGTTGCCGCGCAGCAGGACGCAGGCCACTTGCGGATCCTTGGCCCAGGCTTCGAGACGCTCGGCCAGTTGCTGGATCATGGGCAGCGAGAGGGCATTGAGGGACTTTTCCGCGTCCAGGGTGGCGATGGCGATACGCGCGCCACCGGTGGCGGTGAGTTCTTCGACGTGCAGGTTCATCGTGACCTCGTTGCTAAACAAGAGCGGTCAGTATGATCGCTGTGAGGGAAAGTGCCGGTTATGTGTCAGATCAATTGACAAGCGAAGTCGGCTTTCCTAGGGTGCGGCCATTGTTTTTCTCGGGCATGGCCATGACTGCTGACGATCGTATCAAACTCGAACCGAGCTGGAAGGCGGCCCTGCGGGCCGAATTTGAACAGCCCTACATGAGCGAACTGCGGGAGTTCCTGCGCCAGGAACACGCTGCCGGCAAGGAGATCTATCCGCCCGGCCCGCTGATCTTCAACGCCTTGAACTCGACCCCGCTGGACAAGGTCAAGGTGGTGATCCTCGGCCAGGATCCCTACCACGGCCCGGGCCAGGCCCATGGCCTGTGCTTCTCGGTGCAACCCGGGGTCCCGGCGCCGCCTTCGCTGGTGAACATCTACAAGGAACTCAAGCGCGACCTGAATATCGATGCGCCCAACCATGGCTACCTGCAGAGCTGGGCCGAACAGGGCGTGCTGCTGCTCAACACCACCATGACCGTGGAGCGGGCCAACGCCGCTTCCCACGCGGGCAAGGGCTGGCAGTTCTTCACCGACCGGATCATCGAGGTGGTCAGCGAGCACCAGCCGCACCTGGTGTTCCTGTTGTGGGGCGCCCACGCCCAAAGCAAGCAGAAGCTGATCGATAGCACCAAGCACCTGGTGTTGACCTCGGTGCATCCATCGCCGCTGTCGGCTTATCGCGGCTTCCTCGGCTGCGGGCACTTCAGCCGTACCAACAAGTTCCTCGAGCAGAGCGGCGAGACCCCGATCGACTGGCGCCTGCCAGCGCTGTAGGCCAGCCCTGTGGTCGCTGCCCGACCCAGTCTGCGGCAGCGGCTACGGGCCCTTGTTCCAGTGGCGGAACAGGGGCTCGGCGAGAAATAGCACGAACAGCAAGCGCATCACCTGCATCGCCGTCACCAGCGGCACCGAGAGTTGCAGCACCTCTGCCGTCAGGCTCATTTCCGCGATTCCCCCCGGCATCATGCCCAAGGTCAGCGAGCGCAGGTCCAGCTGGGTCAGCAGGCTCAGGCACCAGGCCGCGAGACCGGCGATCAGCATGCTCATGGCCGTACCCAGCAGGGTGCGCCCCATGAACGAAGGCGCCCGGCGAAAGAACTGGCGGTTGAAGTGGCATCCCAGGCCGCTGCCGATCAACCACTGGCCCATCTGGCTGGCGCCATCGGGCAGGCCGGTGTGCAGGTTCCAGGCGATGCTGGCCACAGCGCTGAGCAGCAACGGGCCGAACAGCCACGGGTTGGGTTGGCGCAGCCGCTGCCAGAGCCAGGCCAGCAGCGCGCCGGCGGGGAACAGCAGGGCCAGCCAGCGCCAGTCGACGCTGGCGCTGTGCAGCACCGGCGTCCCCTGGCCCAGGAGGTACTTGAACGCCGCCGGTACGCACAGCACCACCGCCAGCACCCGCAGGCTCTGCCCGGCCGCTACCCGGCTGAGCACCGCGCCGTTGCGCGCGCCGAGATTGACCATCTCCCCGGAGCCGCCGGGCATGCTGGAGAAGAACGCGGTGGCGCGGTCTTCACCGGTACGCCGCAGCAGCCAGACCGCCATCACGCTGGACAGGCTAGTGACCAGGGCACCGCAGAAAATCAGGCCGAAGTGGCTCATCACCTGGTCCATCACCGCCGGGGTGAAGTGCAGGCCGATGCCGATGCCCACTATCCATTGTCCGCACTTGCGTCCGCCGGGGATCTCGGCCAACTGCC
The DNA here is from genome assembly GCF_003850545.1 of Pseudomonas sp. CMR5c. Lineage (NCBI taxonomy): Bacteria > Pseudomonadati > Pseudomonadota > Gammaproteobacteria > Pseudomonadales > Pseudomonadaceae > Pseudomonas > Pseudomonas sp. CMR5c. Next base: position 1,586,529 of record NZ_CP027705.1, read on the forward strand.
AGGGCGTAAGGCAGCGCACCAGGATGATCGCCAGCAACGAGCCGACCATCCAGGGCAGGGGCCAGCCCACCAGGCTGGCGAGATAACCGCCAGCCAGGCCCACCAGTGGCGTGCCCCACCATTGCCGCAAAGCGCCTTCAGGCATCGGTCACCACGCGCTGGCGGGCCGAACGCTTGCGCCAGATACGCAGCAGCGGCAGGCACAGCATGCACGCCGTCAGTACCCAGACCCCGACCGTGATCGGGCTCGACCAGAGGATCTCCAGCGCGCCATTGGAGATCGACAGTGCACGACGCAGGTTCTGCTCCATCAAGCCGCCGAGGATGAAGCCCAGCAGCACCGGCGAGAGCGGGAAGTCGAGCTTGCGCAGGATGTAGCCGAAGATGCCGATGCCCACCATCAGGAACAGGTCGAAGGTGGTGGCGTGCACGGCATAGACGCCGATCGCGGTGATGATCGCGATGGCCGGCACCAGGGCCCAGTTCGGCACCGCGAGGATGCGGGTGAAGATGCGGATCATCGGGATGTTGAGGATCACCAGCATGATGTTGGCGATGAACAACGAGGCGATCAGGCCCCAGACGATGTCCGGCTGTTGCTGGAACAGCAGCGGCCCCGGCGTGATGTTGTACAGCGACAGGGCGCCGATCATCACCGCCGTGGTGCCCGAGCCCGGCACGCCCAGGGTCAGCATCGGCACCAGGGCGCCGCAGGCCGAGGCGCCGATCGCGGTTTCCGGAGCCGCCAGGCCGCGCTTGTCGCCCTGGCCGAAAGTGCCGCTGGCGCCAGCGATGCGTTTTTCGGTCATGTAGGCCACGGCACTGGCCAGGGTCGCCCCGGCCCCGGGCAGCACGCCCATGATGAAGCCCAGCAGGCCGCAACGGATGTTCACTGCCAATACCGAGGCCGCTTCCTTGAAGTTGAACAGCATGCGCCCGGTGGCCTTGACCGCTTCCTGGCCGCGGTGGGTCTTCTCCAGCAGCAGGAGTATCTCGCTGATGGAGAACAGGCCCAGCACCAGCACCACGAACTGGATGCCGTCGGCCAGGTGGATGTTGTCGCCGGTGAAGCGGTACACACCGCTGTTGGCATCGATCCCCACTGCCGACAGGAACAGCCCGATCAGCGCGGCGATGAAGGTCTTCAGCGGCTTGTCGCCGGCCATGCCGCCGAGGGCGACGATGGCGAACACCATCAGCACGAAATACTCCGCCGGGCCGAAGGCGATGGCCCACCGGGCCAGCAGCGGGGCGAACAGCACCATGCCGCAGGTGGCGATGAGGGCACCGATGAACGAGCTCCAGGCAGACAGCGACAAGGCCACGCCGGCCAGGCCCTGGCGAGCCATCGGATAACCGTCGAGGGTGGTCATCACCGTGGAGGCCTCTCCGGGGATGTTCAGCAGGATCGAACTGATTCGCCCGCCGTACTCGCAGCCCAGATAGACCGCCGCCAGCAGGATCAGCGCCGACTCCGGCGGCAGGCCCAGGGCGAAGGCGATGGGGATCAACAGCGCCACGCCGTTGATCGGGCCCAGGCCCGGCAGCAGGCCGACCACGGTGCCGATCAGGGTGCCGGTGAGGGCGGTGACCAGGTTGTACGGGCTCAGCGCGACGCCGAAGCCCTGGCCGAGATAGCTCAAGGTATCCATATCAGTTCTCCAGAACGTCGAGCAGGCCCAGGGGCAGGGGCACGTCCATGACCCGATCGAACAGCCAGTACAGGCCGATGCTGAGCAGGCTGACGATCACCAGGCTGGGCAACCAGCGGCCGCCATACAGGCGGGCCATGGGGACGCCGGCGAGGATCCCGGCGAGGATGAAGCCCAGGGGTTCGAAGGTGCCGGCCAATACCAGCAGCAGGGCCACGCAGAGGGCGATCTTGACCAGGGTTTCACGGTCCAGGGGCGGTTCGTCGTCGCTGTGCTTGATCGGTGTCGGGCGCAGCAGCAGGTACAGCAGCGCCAGGCCCATCAGGCCGAGCATGAGTAGCGGAAAGGCCCTTGGGCCCACGGGTTCGTAGGAAAAGGCCGCCTGGTAGGGCCAGGCCATCAGTGCCAGGCCAGCACAGGCCAGCAACAGCACCGAGGCGAATAGACGTTGAACGAGCATGGCTAACTCCCGGGCCCGACCCTCGCAGCGCAAGGGCCGGGCCGTCAGAATGGGGCGGTCACTGGATCAGGCCGAATTCCTTGGCCAGGGCCTTGTAGTCGGCCACCTGTTTCTTCACGTAGGTGTCCAGCTCCGGGCCGGTCATGGCGAAGGGGAACAGCTCGCGCTGGTCACGCAGCTTGGCGAACTCCTCGGAGGCCAGGAGCTTGTCGAAGGCGTTTTTCCACCAGGCGTATTCCTCGTCGCTGACCTTCGGCCCCAGATAGAAGCCGCGCACCACCGGCCAGACGATGTCGTAGCCCTGTTCCTTGGCAGTGGGGATGTTCTTCATTTCCGGCTCGTCCAGGCGCTGCTCGGAAAACACCGCCAGCAAGCGCATGTCGCCGGCGAGGATGTGCGGCATGGAGTCGGAGATGTCGGTACTGCCCACTTGGATGTGCCCGCCCAGCAGGGCCGTGGCGATTTCCCCGCCGCCCTCCAGGGCCACGTAGCGCAGGTCCCGCGGGTTGATCCCGGCGGCCTTGGCGATCAGCGCGGTTTGCATCCAGTCCTGGCTGCCGACGGTGCCGCCGGAGCCGATCACCACCTTGCTCGGATCTTTCTTCAGGGCCGCGACCAGGTCATCGAGAGTCTTGTAGGGCGAATCGTTCTTCACCGCGATGGCGCCATAGCTGGTGCCCACGGCCGCCAGCCAGTGCACGGCGTTTTCATCGAAGCGCCCGAACTTGCCCTGGGCCAGGTTCAGCAGCGAACCGCTGGACCAGGCCACCAGGGTCCCGGCATCGGCCGGGCGCTGGGCCACGACCGCGTTATAGGCCACGGCCCCGACGCCGCCGGGCATGTAGGTGACGCGCATCGGTTTGCTGAGGATCTTCTCGTTGACCAGGGCGCTCTGCACCAGCTTGCAGGTCAGGTCGAAGCCGCCGCCGGGGGAGGCCGGGGCGATGCATTCCGGGCGCTTGGGTTCGGCGGATGCGGCCAGCAGCTGGCCGGTGAACAACAGGCAGCCGGCGGCGAGGGCCAGTTTACGCAATGAAAAGTCCATGAGTGTCTCCACAGGAGTTGTTATCGGTATGCCCGGGTCGTCCTCGATCCTTGGGCGCAGGGGCCGGCCTGCCAGCACCGGCCGTGGGCGCGGCCTGTGGGATCACCACAGGGCCACGCTGTAGCTCACCAGCAGGCGTACTTCGTCCGCGTCGCGAGCCGAATAGTTGGAGCGGTAGGTGGCATTGCGCAGGCGCACCGCGACGTCCTTGAAGGTGCCGCTTTGCACCACGTACTTGACCTCGATGTTGCGCTCCCATTCCTTGCCGGTGTCGCCGTTCTTCAGGGCGATGTTGTCGCCGCTCAGGTAGCGGGTCATGAAGCTCAGGCCGGGAATCCCCAGCTTGGCGAAGTCGTAGTCGTAGCGGGCTTGCCAGGAGCGTTCCTCGGCGCCGGCGAAATCGTTGATCTGCACGAAGTTCACCAGGTAAGGGTCGCTGCCATCCACGTAGGGAAAGGCGCTGGAGCCGGACAGGTGCTGATAGCCGGCGCTGAGTTTATGCCCGTCCAAGGCATAGCTCACCAGGCCGTTGAGGGCGCGGTTGTCGATCTTGCCGCCGCGGGCCTGGCCCTGGTCGTTGCTGATGGCCAGGCGCAGGTCGCTGGCGAAGGTGCCGGGGCCCAGGGGGCGCGATGCCAGCAAGCCGAGGAAGTGCTGGTTGTAGACGTCGTCCAGCTGGGCGAAATGGTAGCTGGCGATGATCTTGTCGCTGAACTTGTAGTCCAGGCCACCGAAGTTGAAGTGCTTGCCGGCCACGTTGCCGGCGAAGCGACCGTTCTTGTTGTTGAGGCGGATGTCCTCGTAGTTGCTGTCGTCGCGGTCCTTGGCCTTGTCCAGGCGGCCGCCGGTGAAGGTCAGGTTCTTGATTTCCCTGGACGTCAGCAGGCCCCCCTGGAAGGTCTGCGGCAATATCCGCCCATCGTTGGGCTTGAGGATCGGCAGTTCGGGGATCAGGCTGCCGATCTTCAGCTCGGTAGCAGAGAGCCTGACCTTGCCGGTCAGGCCGAGCTTGGAGTACTGGTTGGCCGCGCGCCCATCGTCGTGGGTCGGCAAGAGGCCGGTGCCGGTGCGGTCGGGGCTGGAGTCGAGCTTGACCCCGAGCATGCCCAGGGCATCGACGCCAAATCCCAGGGTGCCTTCGGTGTAGCCCGACTGCAGGTTGAGCATGAAGCCCTGGGCCCACTCGTCGCGCCTGGATTGCTGGGCGCTGGTGCCGTCGCGAAAGTCGCGATTGAAGTACATGTTGCGGGTTTCGAAGGTGGCGCTGCTGTCTTCGAAGAACGCGGCCTGGGTCAGCGGAGCGGCAAGGGCGGCGGCGCTGGCGAGGGCGGTCGGGGTCAGGCGGGAGAAACGCACAGGCGCGCTGGCCTGGGAGTGCGTGGATGGCATCCGGTGGTACTCCGATATTGTTCTTATTCTGATGAAAACGCTTCGAGGCGCTTTGCATGTCGGCGGAACTCGGCAAGGCTGCCGAAACTTTCCGTAACAGGACTCTAAAGGGCCAACCTTTCGCTAACCTTTCAGCCAGCTTTCAAGGTTTTCGGGCTTCACAGCAGCGGTTGCGGCGGTACACTCCGCGCGCAAAAGTACTGTCGATTCCCCCCTGAACGAGGTGCAAAACCATGCGGGTCCTGCTGGTCGAAGACCATCTGCAACTGGCTGAAAGTGTCGCCCAGGCGCTCAAGAGCACGGGCCTGACCGTGGACGTGCTGCACGACGGGGTGGCCGCCGACCTGGCGCTGAGCAGCGAGGAGTACGCCATGGCGGTGTTGGATGTCGGCCTGCCGCGCATGGATGGCTTCGAGGTGCTGGCGCGCTTGCGTACCCGTGGCAAGAACCTGCCGGTGCTGATGCTCACCGCTCGCAGCGACGTCAAGGACCGGGTGCACGGGTTGAACCTGGGGGCCGACGATTACCTGGCCAAGCCTTTCGAGCTGACCGAGCTGGAGGCCCGGGTCAAGGCCCTGTTGCGCCGCAGCGTGCTGGGCGGCGAGCGCCAGCAGCGGTGCGGAGTGCTGGCCTACGACCTGGATACCCGGCGCTTCACCCTGGGCCAGGAGCTGCTGACCCTGACCTCGCGCGAGCAGGCGGTGCTCGAGGCCCTGATCGCCAGGCCCGGGCGGGTCATGAGCAAGGAGCAGCTGGCGTCCCAGGTGTTCGGCCTGGATGAGGAGGCCAGCCCGGACGCCATCGAGATCTACATCCACCGTTTGCGCAAGAAGCTCGATGGCCACGCGGTGGCTATCGTCACCTTCCGTGGCCTGGGCTATCTGCTGGAAAGTCGCGATGCATAGGCCCAGCAGCCTGCGCTGGCGCTTGTTGTGGAACCTGGCGCTGTTGCTGGTGGTATTGATGCTGGCCAGCGGCTTGAGCGCCTACTGGAACGGTCGCGAGGCCGCCGACACCGCCTACGACCGAACCCTGCTGGCCTCGGCGCGGACCATCGCCGCCGGTTTGTCCCAGCGTGATGGCAGCCTCAGCGCCAACGTGCCCTATGTGGCCCTGGACACCTTCGCCTATGACAGCGCAGGGCGGATCTACTACCAGGTCAACGATATCCACCAGCAGTTGATTTCCGGCTACGAGAACCTGCCGGGACCACCGCCGGGCACCCCGCGCACCGATGACTATCCGGCCCTGGCGCGATTCTACGATGCCACCTACCAAGGGCAGAACGTACGGGTGGTGAGCCTGCTCAAGGCGGTCAGCGAGCCGAACATGAACGGCATGGCGGAAATCCGCGTGGCCGAAACCGATGAAGCCCGGGTGGCCATGGCCCGCAGCCTGATGGCCGATACCCTGTTGCGCCTGGGGATGTTGGCCATCGGTGCCTTGCTCCTGGTGTGGTTCGCGGTGAGTGCCGCGTTGCGGCCGCTGGAGCGCTTGCGCAGTGCGGTGGAGGAGCGCCAGCCGGATGATTTGCGTCCCTTGCCACTGGTGTCGGTGCAGCATGAACTGGGGCCGTTGGTACGGGCCTTGAACCATTTCACCGAGCGCCTGCGCGGTCAGTTCGAGCGCCAGGCGCAGTTCATCGCCGATGCGGCCCATGAGCTGCGTACCCCCCTGGCGGCGCTCAAGGCGCGTCTCGAACTGGGGCTGCGCTCCCATGAGCCGCAGACCTGGCGTTCGACCCTGGAGAACGTGGCCCAGGGCACCGATCGCCTGACTCACCTGGCCAACCAGCTGTTGTCCCTGGCCCGGGTGGAAAACGGTGCCCGGGCCATTGCCGAAGGCGGGGCGCAGTTGCTCGACCTCAGCCAACTGGCTCGGGAGCTGGGCATGGCCATGGCGCCCCTGGCCCATGCCCGGGGCGTGGCGCTGGCCCTGGAGGCCGATGAACCGGTGTGGCTCAAGGGGGAGCCGACCTTGCTCAATGAGCTTTTGAGCAACCTGGTGGATAACGCCCTGGCCCATACGCCGCCGGGCGGCAACGTGGTGCTGCGGGTCACGGCGCCGGGAGTGCTGGAAGTGGAAGACGACGGTCCGGGGATTCCCCTGGAGGATCGCGACCGGGTCTTCGAGCGCTTCTACCGGCGCAACCAGCAGGTGGCCGGATCAGGCCTGGGCTTGGCCATCGTCGGCGAGATCTGTCGCGCGCATCTGGCGCAGATCAGCCTGCATGACGGCCAGCCGTCGGGCTTGAAGGTGCGGGTGAGTTTCAGCGCTGGCCAGGAGCCCCTGTAGGGGCGCCACTCAGTAGAGCATCGAACGCGACTCTTCGAGGTCGCGGCACATGGCCTGGTCTTCCGGGTCGATCTTCAGCTTCTTGAAGGCGGGCACGCTGAAGGCATCGATTCGCGAGAGGGGGTGGTCGGTGTCCTTGTGGCAGTACAGGGTTGCTACCTGGACCAGGTCGACGTAGTCGATCCCGGCGGATTGACGCTTGAAGTCCAGGTACTGCTCGGGGATCTGCACCAACTGCTCGGGGAATTCCCAGACCTGCAGCAACTTGTTCCCCAGCAATGGATGGATCTGTTCGATCACGTGGTTGAGGCTGACCGAATCGGCCAGCAGCTCGTAGTGATCTTCGGCGTAGGTCAGGATCGGCAGCACGCCAATCTGGTGCACCAGGCCGCCGAGCGCCGCCTGGTCCGGCTTGAGCTGGCTGTAGCTGCGGCACAGGGCATAGCTGACCCCGGCCACCTCCAGGCTGCGCCGCCAGACGTCGCGCATCTTGCGTTCCACCACCTCGGAGCGGGCGTTGAAGATCTGCTCCATCACCAGGCCGATGGCCAGGTTGCTGCTGTAGTTGACTCCAAGGCGGGTAATGGCGGTGTGCAGGTCGGTGACTTCCTGGGCCGCCCGCAGCAGCGGGCTGTTGACCACCTTGATCAGCCGCGCCGACAGGGCGGTATCGCGACCTATGACCTTGCTCAGGGTGCTGACACTGATTTCCGGGTCTTCGGCGGCCTGGCGAATCTGCATGGCCACCTCCGGTAGGGTTGGCAGGACCAGGTCATCGTTGTCGATGGCCTCCACCAAATCCTGTTGGACCTTTTCCGCCAGCTCAGTCATCTCGGTTCTCTAGGGTGTTGCAGGAAAGGTCAGGCGATCAGCGCTGGATTTCGCGATCACGGTCCAGCTGGTACGGCAGGTCGAGCAATTGCAGGCCCGGTCCTTCGGGCGTTCCCAGGTGCAGGTTGTCATCTTCCACGGCCTCGGCCTGCACCACCGCCAGCAATTCGATCCGTTCCGGAGCGCGGGCCGCCAGGACCACTTCACCAATGGCGCTGCCGTGGGTTGGGGAAAACAGCGGGGTGCCGGGCTCCGGCTGTTCGTCCGCTGCCAGGGCCAGGCGGTACAGGCGGCGCTTGAGCTTGCCCAGGTACTGCATGCGGGCGACGATTTCCTGGCCGGTATAGCAGCCCTTCTTGAAGCTGACGCCGCCCACGGCCTGCAGGTTGAGCATCTGCGGGATGAACAGTTCGCGGGTCTGTGCCATGACCTGGCCCAGGCCAGCGCGGATCTGTCCCAGCAGCCACTGGTTCAACTGGCCTTCGGGTAGTTGCGCAGCCAGTTGCTGGCCCAGGCTGGCGGCGCGTTCGGCCGGGACCCAGAGCTCGGCGCGGTCGGTCGAGACGCGCACGGCGATCAGGCCGTCTGCCCGGGCCACGGCGCCGTCTTCCTGGGGCAGTTCCAGGCCCAGCTGGTCGAGGACGGCTTGGGCCGAGGACAGGCCGAAACGTGCCCAACTGGTGCTTTCATCGCTGAGCTTGGCCTTGGAGAACACCGCGTATTTCTTCAGGTCAACCAGTTGCGCCTCCACCAGCTCACCGGCCATGGCCAGCAGGCAGCCGTCACCCTCCAGGAGGATACGGAAACTGGATTGCATGCGGCCTTTCTGGGTGCAACGGGCGCCAAGGCTGGATTGGCTGTCGCTGAGGTAGTTGAGGTTGCAGGTCAATTGGCCCTGCAGGAATTTGCTGGCATCGGGGCCGCGGACGGCGAGTACGCCTTCGTGGGACAGGGGGCAGAAAAAAGCGGAGTCAGCCATGGTTCATCGCAGGGTAAAAAGTATGGGGCACATAATAAGGGGGCGCCTTTGAAATGGATAGTTCACAAAGGATAGGCGGTGGCCGACCAAAGCCGACTGTCATCACCTGTCCCGGGCTGTATACTGGCGCCCTATTTGAGGAGCGTTCCATGGTTGAAGATGTTGAACTGAATCGCCTCTACTGGCACAGCCGTCGCGGCATGCTCGAACTGGACGTGTTGCTGGTGCCGTTCGTCAAGGAGGTGTATCCGCATCTCAACGAAACGGATCGCCAGTGCTACCGCAACCTGCTCGAGTGCGAGGACCAGGACATGTTCGGCTGGTTCATGGAGCGCAGCGAATCCCCTGATCCCGAGTTGCAGCGCATGGTGCGCATGATCCTGGATCGTGTCCAACCCAAGTAAGCTGTTCGAGAGCCGCTGGCGGGCGTCCATGCAACTGCTGGCGGCTTATCTGTTGGCCCAGGCTTTCGCCCTGGGTGCCGTTTTTCTTCTCGATATCCCGCTTTTCGCCAAGCTCCTGGGGCTGTCGCTGTGCCTGCTGCACGCCGCCTGGGCGCTGCCTCGGCAAATCTTGTTGAGTCACCCCCGGGCCTTCACCTGCCTGCGTCACGGTGTCGCCGGCTGGCAGTTGTGGAACCGCGCCGGCGGCTGGCAGGCGGTGCAGTTGTGTCCCGATAGCCTGGCGCTGCCGTTGATCGTGGTATTGCGTTTTCGCCTGAAGGGCCGGCGCCGGATCCATTCCGTCTGCGTCCCGCGGGATGCGCAGGCGGCCGATGAGCATCGGCGCCTGCGGGTGCGGCTCAAGTTCGCTCGCGATAGGTGGGCGGCTGCAGAATAGTGTCCCGGGCCTCGGGGAGCATCTGCGGGTAGTCGAGGGTGTAGTGCAGGCCCCGGCTTTCCTTGCGGGCCATGGCCGAGAGAATCATCAGCTCGGCGACCTGGGCCAGGTTGCGCAGTTCGATCAGGTCGCGGCTGACCTTGTAATTGCTGTAGAACTCATCGATTTCGTCCAGAAGCAAACGCACCCGGTGCTGTGCCCGTTGCAGGCGCTTGTTGGTGCGCACGATGCCCACGTAGTCCCACATGAACCGCCGCAGTTCATCCCAGTTGTGCGCGATGATCACGTCTTCGTCGGAATCGGTGACCTGGCTGGCATCCCAGGCGGGCAGGGCGATAGGCAAGGCGATCTGCGGCAGTTGCCGGAGGATGTCGGACGCCGCCGAGCGGGCATAGACGAAGCACTCGAGCAGCGAATTGCTGGCCATGCGGTTGGCCCCGTGCAGGCCGGTGAAGCTGGTCTCGCCGATGGCATAGAGGCCTGGCACGTCGGTCCGGCCATGCTGGTCGACCATGACTCCGCCGCAGGTGTAGTGGGCCGCCGGCACCACCGGGATTGGCTGCCGGGTGATGTCGATGGAGAACTCCAGGCAACGCTCGTAGACCGTGGGGAAGTGGCTCTTGATGAAAGCTTGCGGTTTGTGGCTGATGTCCAGGTAGACGCAGTCGATACCCAGGCGCTTCATTTCATGGTCGATGGCCCGGGCGACGATGTCCCGGGGCGCCAGCTCGGCCCGCGGATCGAAGCGCTGCATGAAGCGCTCGCCGTTGGGCAGCTTCAGGTGGGCGCCTTCGCCGCGCAGGGCTTCGGTCACCAGGAAGTTCTTGGCCTGCGGGTGGTACAGGCAGGTAGGGTGGAACTGGTTGAACTCCAGGTTGGCCACTCGGCAGCCCGCGCGCCAGGCCATGGCGATGCCGTCGCCGCAGGCACTGTCGGGGTTGCTGGTATAGAGGTAGACCTTGGCCGCGCCGCCAGAGGCGAGGATCACGAAGCGTGCACCGAAGGTGTCGACTTCACCGGTGGCGCGGTTGAGTACGTAGGCACCCAGGCAGCGCTCGCCCTCCAGGCCCAGGCGCTTCTCGGTGATCAGGTCGACCGCGACCCGCTGTTCCAGCAGCTCGATATTGGGATGCTGCCGGGCCTTGGCCAGCAGGGTGGTGAAGATGGCAGCACCGGTGGCATCCGCGGCATGGATGATCCGCCGATGGCTATGGCCACCTTCACGGGTCAGGTGGAATTCGAAGCCGTTGTCATCGTTGCCGGCTTCTTCGTCGCGGGTGAAGGGGACTCCCTGGTCGATCAGCCACTGGATCGCTTCGCGGCTATGCTCCACGGTGAAGCGCACGGCGTCTTCGTGACACAGGCCGGCGCCGGCATTGAGGGTGTCGTCGACATGGGACTCGACCGTGTCGGTGTCGTCCAGCACCGCAGCCACCCCGCCCTGGGCGCGATAGGTCGAGCCGTTGGCGAGGTTGCCCTTGCTCAGGACCGCAATCCGCAGGTGGCTGGGCAGGGTCAGGGCCAGGCTCAAGCCGGCGGCACCGCTGCCAATCACCAGAACATCGTGTTGAAACTGTTGGCTCATTTGAAGGATTCCGCTCAAAGCGACCCGGGACGGGGTTGGCGCAAGACGCCTGAATCGGCAAGTCAAAGCAGCCACACAGCCCACTAGTATATAGAGGGGGGGAGCGGCACAATAGCCGCGCCTGCATGGCATTGTGCGACTTCGCTGAGCAAAAGCGTTGCTCCCGGTCAGCCAGGGCTCAGGCCGCTACCAGGCCTGGCAGGGACGATCGAGGGTACAAGGCTGTTTTTCTCTTTAGCGTTACACAAACTTCGTCCGGCACGGCTATAAAGATTGGGAACTTTTGCCAAGGCCCCAAACTCAATAGAAGGTTGCCTGAAAGAAGGGACAGCGTCGGTTTTATCCAGGGTTTTCAGCCTGTTTTCCAGGGGTGAAAATCGACGACAGGATTATTCGCGCAGCCGGCCTTGCCCGCGCTGCGTTTTTCGTGCGTGCCGGATCAGAGCCCGCAGGAAACTTGCTTGGAGGGGGAGAACTTTTGCGAAAAGCCCGAGTCTATGTTTGCAAGCCTGATCGATTAGTAGCGCAAGCCTCCTCCGAGCTTATCGAGGAGTGTTCATGCTAACCCAGGAAGAGGATCAGCAGCTGGTCGAGCGCGTTCAGCGTGGCGACAAGCGAGCGTTCGATCTGCTCGTGCTGAAGTACCAGCACAAAATTCTCGGGTTGATCGTGCGTTTCGTGCACGACACCCATGAAGCCCAGGATGTCGCACAGGAAGCCTTTATCAAGGCGTACCGTGCACTAGGTAATTTTCGTGGTGACAGCGCGTTCTATACGTGGCTTTACCGTATCGCCATCAATACGGCGAAAAACTATCTGGTTTCACGCGGCCGCCGGCCGCCGGATAGCGATGTCAGTTCTGAAGATGCGGAGTTCTATGACGGCGATCACGGCCTGAAGGATCTCGAATCACCGGAACGTTCATTGCTGCGGGATGAGATCGAGGGCACCGTCCATCGAACCATCCAGCAACTGCCTGAAGATTTGCGTACGGCTTTAACTTTACGTGAATTCGATGGTCTGAGTTACGAGGACATTGCCAGTGTCATGCAATGTCCGGTGGGTACCGTGCGCTCCCGGATTTTCCGCGCTCGGGAAGCCATCGATAAAGCCCTGCAGCCGTTGTTGCAGGAAACCTGAGACAGCGGCGACAGCCAAGAGAGGAACCGCCATGAGTCGTGAAGCCCTGCAGGAATCGCTGTCCGCGGTGATGGATAACGAAGCGGACGAACTGGAATTACGTCGGGTATTGAATGCCGTCGACGAAGTGGAAACCCGTGAGACCTGGGCTCGTTATCAAATCGCCCGGGCGGCCATGCACAAGGAGTTGCTGCTTCCACGCCTGGATATCGCCGCTGCCGTTTCTGCAGCCCTGGCTGATGAAGCCGTACCTGCCAAGGGTTCCCGTGGGCCATGGCGTAGCCTGGGTCGCCTGGCGGTAGCTGCCTCGGTGACCGTTGCGGTCCTGGCGGGTGTGCGCTTGTACAACCACGATGAGATCGCGGGTGTCGAGCTGGCTCAGCAGGCTGGCCAGCCCACCCTGGCCGCGCCACAGGTCAAAGGCCCAGCGGTATTGGCCGGCTACAATGAGAATTCGGAAGCCACTGGCCCCATGGCCAATGGCGTATTGCAAGGACAGCCAGGCTGGCATGACCAGCGTCTGCCCAGCTATCTGCGTCAGCATGCCCAGCAAGCTGCACTCAAAGGCACTGAAAGCGCATTGCCTTATGCCCGTGCGGCAAGCTTGGAAAACCGCTAAGGAGGATCATGCGCGCCATCCCTCTACTCTCGCTTCTGCTCAGTGGCTGGTTTGTGGTTCCAGCCCACGCCGACGAAGCCCAGGACTGGTTGCAGCGTCTTGGGCAAGCGGAACAGCAGCAAAGCTTCCAGGGCACCTTCGTTTACGAGCGTAACGGTAGTTTCTCTACCCATAACATCTGGCATCGTGTCCAGGATGGAAAGGTTCTCGAGCGTCTGGTCCAGCTCGATGGGTCTGCTCAAGAGGTGGTGCGTGTCGATGGTCGCACCCAATGTGTCAGTGGCACGTTGGTGGCGGGGTTGGGAGATTCTCCCGACTCCGTAGCGCGTGCGCTGGATCCTCAGAAACTCAAGAATTGGTATGACCTTGCCGTCATCGGCAAGTCGCGGGTGGCAGGGCGTCCGGCGGTGATCGTCTCGGTCTCGCCGAAGGACCAGCACCGCTACGGCTTCGAGTTGCACCTGGATCGTGAAACCGGGCTACCGCTCAAGTCCTTGCTGCTCAACGACAAGGGGCAACTGCTCGAGCGCTTCCAGTTCACTCGCCTGGATACCAACGATGTTCCTGGAGATGCCGAGCTGCGTGCCACCGCCGATTGCAAGCCTGTCACCCTTGATAGTGACAAGGCTTCGGCAGTCAAGGCTGCGCAAACCTGGCGTTCCGACTGGCTGCCGCCGGGCTTCGAGTTGACCAGCAGCAGTGCCCGCAAAGATCCGGAAACCAAGGTGATGGTCAACAGCCTGCTGTATGACGATGGCTTGGCACGGTTCTCGGTTTTTCTCGAGCCGCTCAACGGTGCAACCGTCACCGACACCCGGACCCAGCTTGGGCCCACTGTGGCGGTATCGCGTCGCCTGACCACGCCCGATGGCGAGATGATGGTCACGGTAGTCGGGGAGATCCCGATCGGCACCGCCGAGCGTATTGCCTTGTCGATGCGTTCAGACTCTATCGCTAAGCAATGAAACTTTATTGGTTGTGCAAGAGGTCAGTGATGGCTACTCCACAATTGAGAAGATGAAATGTTTGGCCAGCAAATTCATTTGCAAAATCCCCAGAGTTTTTTTATAGGTCAGAGCCTTTCGGTTCTGACCTTATTTGTCGTTCCTGGAACAAAACTGCCGCCCGCTTGGTGTCGGCGCTGTTCGTTCCCTATCGCTTAACCACGCTCGTCGTAACGGGAGCCGTATGTCGATACCACGCTTGAAGTCCTACTTCACCATCCTCGCCACTGTGCTGGTGCTTGGGCAGGCCGTTTCTGCCCAGGCGGCCGAACTGCCTGATTTCACCCAGCTGGTCGAACAGGCATCGCCTGCGGTGGTGAACATCAGTACCACGCAGAAACTGCCTGATCGCCGGGTCTCTGCGGGCCCCATGCCCGACCTCGAAGGCCTGCCGCCGATGCTGCGGGAGTTCTTCGAGCGCGGCATGCCACCACAGCAGCGTTCTCCACGTGGGGACCGCCAGCGTGAAGCCCAGTCCCTGGGGTCGGGTTTCATCATCTCCCCGGATGGCTACATCCTGACCAACAACCACGTGATCGCCGACGCCGACGAGATCCTCGTGCGCCTGGCCGATCGCAGCGAATTGAAAGCCAAGCTGGTCGGTACCGATCCGCGCTCCGACGTGGCGTTGTTGAAAATCGACGGCAAGGACTTGCCCGTATTGAAACTGGGCAAATCCCAGGATCTGAAGGCCGGTCAATGGGTCGTGGCCATCGGCTCGCCGTTCGGCTTCGACCATACCGTGACCCAGGGTATCGTCAGCGCCATCGGTCGCAGCCTGCCGAACGAAAACTATGTGCCGTTCATCCAGACCGACGTGCCAATCAACCCGGGTAACTCCGGCGGCCCGCTGTTCAACCTGGCGGGCGAGGTCGTGGGGATCAACTCGCAGATCTACACCCGTTCCGGCGGCTTCATGGGCGTGTCCTTCGCTATCCCGATCGATGTGGCCATGGACGTTTCCTCCCAGCTCAAGGCGGGTGGCAAGGTCAGCCGTGGCTGGCTCGGTGTGGTGATCCAGGAGGTCAACAAGGACCTGGCCGAGTCTTTCGGTCTGGAGAAGCCTGCCGGTGCGCTGGTCGCGCAGATCCAGGATGATGGCCCGGCTGCCAAGGGTGGCCTGCAGGTGGGAGATGTGATCCTCAGCCTCAATGGCCAGCCGATCGTCATGTCCGCCGACCTTCCGCATCTGGTCGGCGCGCTGAAAGCCGGCGCCAAGGCCAACCTGGAAGTGATCCGTGACGGCAAGCGCAAGACTGTCGAGCTGACCGTCGGCGCTATCCCTGAAGAAGACAAGGATCTGAGCCAATTGTCCAAGTCCGGCGTCGAGCGCAGCAGCAACCGCTTGGGCGTGGCCGTGGTCGAACTCAGTGCGGAACAGAAGAAAGCCTTTGATCTCAAGGGCGGCGTGGTGATCAAGGAAGTACAGGACGGCCCTGCAGCGCTTATCGGCCTGCAGCCCGGCGATGTGATCACTCACTTGAACAACCAGGCGATCAGCTCGACGAAGGAATTCACCGAAATCGCCAAGGCGCTGCCGAAGAACCGCTCGGTTTCCATGCGGGTACTGCGCCAGGGACGAGCCAGCTTCATTACCTTCAAGCTGGCTGAGTAACTCGCCAGCTCCAGGCCTCGCCCAATAAAAAGCCCGCCTCTTGTGAGGCGGGCTTTTTTATTGTGCCGTCCAGGGTCAGCGCATCATGTCCTTGATCATCTGTTCCTGATCCATCATCTCGCGCTGGCGAGCATCGATCCGTGACGACAGTGGGAAGTTGCTGCCGGCGCGGCGCTTGGCGAAATCCAATTGCTGGATTGCCTGGCCATAGTCCCCCACCAAGGCGAAATACTCGGCGCGTGCCTGGTGCAAGCCGATGATGTTGCCGGACAGGCCGCGGGTTTCCGCCACCAGGTACCAGACGTCCGGATCGTCGGGGCGGCTCTTGAGCAGGCTTTCCAGAGCCTTTTCCGCATCGGCCGGACGATTCTGCTTGAGCAGTAGGTCGACCCGGATCTGATGCAGCGGATAGTTGTTCGGATATTGGCCGAGCAAGCGCTCCACTCGCGCCTGTGCGTCCGGCAGGCGATTGCTGTTCATGTCCAGCTCGATCTGGGCCAGGTTGTAGGTGATGTCATTGGCCGATTTGGCCAGTAACGGCTTGAGGTTCTCCCGGGCTTCGTTCCACTGGCTGCCCTTGATCTGGGCGATGGCCAGGCCGTAGCGGGCAATGTCGTTTTTTGGATTTTCGTCGAGCTGGGCGCGGAAGCGCTTGGCAGCCAGGCCGGGCGATTCCTCATAGTTCAGTTGCACCCGTGCGCGGATCAGTTGGTAGCGCAGGCTATCCTCGATGCCGCCGGGCTTGGCTTGTTCGGCACGGTTGCGAGTGTCGGCGATCCGCGACTCGGTGACCGGGTGAGTCAGGAGGAACTCCGGTGGCTTGGCGTCGAAGCGGTATTGGCGCATCAGGCGTTCGAACATGGTGGGCATCGAGCGCGGATCGTAGCCAGCCTTCTCCAGGTTGAGGATGCCGATCCGGTCGGCTTCCTGCTCGTTTTGCCGAGAGAAGCGTCGCTGCTCCTGGATAGCCGCGGCCTGGGTGCCGGCGATGGCGGCGATCCCGGCGTCACCGGCACCGGTGGCAGCAATCACGATGCCGGCCAGCAGGGCGGCCATCATCGGCACCTGCATCCGGCGTTGCGCTTCGACACCACGGGCGAAGTGGCGCTGGGAAAGGTGCGCCAGTTCGTGGGCCAATACCGAGACATATTCACCCTCGGTCTGGGCGTTGAGGAACAGCCCGCCGTTGACGCCGACTATTCCGCCTGGTGCGGCGAATGCGTTGAGCTGGGGGCTGTTGATCAGGATGAATTCCAGGCGTCGGTCGTTGACCTGGCTGGTCTCCACCAGTTTGTAGACGCTGGTTTCGACGTAGTCCTTGAGTTGTGGATCACTCAGTTGCGAGACCTGGCTGCGAAGCAAGGACAGCCAGGCCCGGCCCAGCTGGTATTCCTGTTGTGGAGAGACAATGGCTGAACTGGCGTCGCCAAGTGACGGCAGGTCGTCGGCGAAGCCCGGTGAGGCGAGCAGGCAAGCGAGCGTCAGCAGAGTAGGGCGCAACAAATTCATGCACAGAGCCTTAATCGACAAAGGCTCTACTGTAGCTGGACACCTGTCCGGGAGCCAGACGAGGGTGGTGAAAACTCTGAAGGGACAAAGGTGCTTTTCGGCAAATTACTGCGTCTACGTCTGTAGGTCTTTGGCGCGTTGGTTTTTTGCGCCTGCTGGTTATCGGCTGCCTGGTCCCTCGGGGTATCCTAGCGCCCTTGCATTTACCTGCGGAGTAACACCATGACCGATGTCGTCGCCCATGATGCCGAGCTGGACGCCAGCGGGCTGAACTGCCCGTTGCCGCTGCTCAAGGCCAAGATGGAGCTCAATCGCCTGGCCAGTGGTGCGGTGCTCAAGGTCATTGCCACCGATGCCGGCTCCCAGCGCGACTTCCGCACCTTCGCCCGCCTGGCCGGTCATACGCTGCTGCGCGAAGAGGACGAGGCGGGAGTCTATCGCTACTGGTTGAAAAAGGCCTGACGCCGTTCACCGCTTTCATCTTAAGGATCACTGATGTTCAAAGTGCTACGCGACTGGATACAGCGCTATTTCTCGGACGAAGAGGCGGTGGTGCTGGCTGTCTTGCTGTTCCTGGCCTTCACTGCCGTACTGACCCTGGGTGGCATGCTCGCGCCGGTGCTGGCGGGCATGGTCCTGGCTTACCTGATGCAGGGGCTGGTGGTGAGCCTGGAGCGCCTGCGGTTGCCGGGTGGCGCCGCTGTGGGGCTGGTGTTCGCCCTGTTCATGGGAGTGTTGCTGCTGTTCATCCTGGTGGTGGTGCCGCTGCTCTGGCATCAGTTGATCACCCTGTTCAACGAGCTCCCGGGCATGCTTGCCAAGTGGCAATCGTTATTGTTGCTGTTGCCCGAGCGCTATCCGCACCTGGTGTCCGACGAGCAAGTGCTGCAGGCCATCGAGGTGGCGCGGGGCGAGATCGGCAAGTTTGGGCAATGGGCTCTGACGTTCTCGCTATCGAGCCTACCGTTGCTGGTGAACATCATGATCTACCTGGTGTTGGTGCCGATCCTGGTGTTCTTCTTCCTCAAGGATCGGGCCATGATCAGTCGTTGGGTCATCGGCTACCTGCCACGGGAGCGGACGCTGATCACCCGCGTGGCCCATGAGATGAACCGGCAGATCGCCAACTACATCCGCGGCAAGGTCATCGAGATCGTCATCTGTGGCGGTGTCACTTATATCGCCTTCGTCACCCTGGGCCTGAACTACGCGGCGCTGTTGGCGTTGCTGGTGGGAATCTCGGTGGTGGTGCCCTATGTCGGCGCGGTGGTGGTGACGGTGCCGGTGGCGTTGATCGCCCTGTTCCAGTGGGGGTGGAGCGACCAGTTCATCTACCTGATGGCGGTCTACGGGATCATCCAGACCCTGGATGGCAACGTGCTGGTGCCGCTGCTGTTCTCCGGGGCGGTGAACCTGCATCCGGTGGCGATCATCTGCGCGGTACTGTTGTTCGGCGGGCTCTGGGGCTTCTGGGGGATCTTCTTCGCGATTCCCCTGGCCACCCTGTTCAAGGCCGTGTTGGATGCCTGGCCGAGGAAGGATCCGATGGTGGCGCCACTGCTATAGCGGTGGAGCAGATGCAAGCGGGGCGGCTGATCGGCCGCCCCGTTGGTTTCAGGCCTTGCTCAGGGCCTGGGCTGCGGCCAATACCGCATCGACATGGCCCGGGACCTTTACTGCGCGCCATTCCTGGCGCAGCACACCGTCCTTGTCGATGAGGAAGGTGCTGCGGTCCACCCCCATGTATTCCTTGCCATAGAGCTTTTTCAGCTTGATCACGTCGAACAGTTGGCAGACGGACTCGTCCTTGTCGCTGATCAGTTCGAACGGGAACTCCTGCTTGCACTTGAAGTTCTCGTGGGACTTCAAGCCGTCGCGGGAGATACCGAAGATCTCGGTATTGGCCGCCTGGAAGGCCTTGTACTGGTCGCGAAAGCCCTGGCCTTCGGTGGTGCAGCCCGGGGTGCTGTCCTTGGGGTAGAAATACAGCACCACCTGCTTGCCCTTGAGGCTGGACAGGCTGACGGTCTGGCCGCTGGTGGCGGGGGCCTGGAAATCGGCGACGGGTTGGTCGATAGCTACGGCCATGGGGGATTCCTTACATGGGGTTCTGTGGGCGCCAGGGTTCGATCAGGGCGTCGAGGTTCATGGCGTCGGCGAAATCCAGGAACTGGTCGCGCAGCCAACTGATCTGGGTCCCGGCGGGCAGGGTCACGGTAAAGGTGGCATTGAGCATGGTGCCGCCGGTCTGTGGTGCCTGGTAGGTATCGCAGGTCAGGTTTTCCAGCTCCACATGGTGGTCGATGAAGAACTGGCACAGCTCGTTGATGATGTCCGGGCGGTAAGCCGCGCTGACATAGGCCACATAAGGCAGGGCCTGTGGGCGGTTCTCCAAGGCCGCGCTGCGCACCACGTTGGCGGTGAAGGCGTGCTTCTTGGCCAGGAAGGGCAGGTTGCTCTCCAGGCGTGCCAGGGCATCCCAGCTGCCGGAGACCTCCAGTACCAGCGCGCTGCACTCGCCGTGCCGGGTCAGGCGCGAGGTCACCACGGCGCAGCGGTTTTCATGGCTGGCGCGGCACAGGACGTTGGTCAGCTCCATGGGGTTGGCGCCGAGGGCACTGATGACAAGGAATTGTTCGCGAACTGTGGGGGTGGACATGCAGCGTTCCTAAAGCGATGAGCGGTCGATACTTTCAACAAGCCTGGGCCGGGCAAGCGTCGCCGGTGGCCTTCCGAAGTCCTGGACCACAAGCCGGTGGCGGGCCCCGGGATCCATGGAATCGAGGCAGGCAACGCGGGAATGGGGCTTTGGGGAAGCGGCAGGCGGGCGATAACCCGGCCCATGTGCTTATCAAGTAGCAATCAAAGGCTGAAGGGTAGCGAAAACCATCGCCCAGGGGAATGCTCAGGGTGCGGGACTTCGCTTGTGCAAGGAACTTGGCGCCAGTACCATTACGGCTCTCTTTTTCCGGCAGGAGCGGTTGCATGATTGCGGGCAGTATGGTGGCACTGGTCACACCCATGGATGCACAGGGGAATCTCGACTGGGACAGCCTGAGCAAACTGGTGGACTTCCACCTGCAAGAGGGCACCAACGCCATCGTGGCGGTCGGCACCACTGGCGAGTCGGCGACCTTGGACGTCGATGAGCACATCGAGGTGATTCGTCGGGTAGTCGACCAGGTGGCGGGGCGCATCCCGGTGATCGCCGGCACCGGCGCCAACTCGACACGCGAAGCGATCGAGCTGACCACTAATGCGAAGATCGCCGGCGCCGATGCCTGCCTGCTGGTGACCCCGTACTACAACAAGCCGACCCAGGAAGGCCTGTACCAGCACTTCCGCACCATCGCCGAAGCCGTCGACATCCCGCAGATTCTCTATAACGTGCCGGGTCGCACCGCTTGCGACATGCAGGCCGAGACCGTGATCCGCCTGTCCACCGTGAAGAACATCATCGGCATCAAGGAAGCCACTGGCGACCTGGAGCGTGCCAAGGCCATCCTGTCCGGTGTACGTAGCGATTTCCTGGTGTACTCCGGCGATGACGCCACAGCCGTGGAGCTGATCCTGCTGGGTGGCAAGGGCAATATCTCGGTGACCGCCAACGTCGCGCCGAAGGCCATGAGCCAGATGTGCGCCGCGGCCATGGCTGGCGATGCTGCCAAGGCCCGGGCGATCCACGAGACCCTGATGCCGCTGAACAAGACTCTTTTCATCGAATCCAACCCTATTCCCGTGAAATGGGCCCTGCACGAGATGGGCTTGATGCCGGACGGTATCCGTCTGCCGCTCACCTGGCTCAGTGCCGCCTGTCACGAACCGCTGCGGCAGGCCATGCGCCAGTCCGGCGTATTGGTTTAATTGAGGAAGTACAACGCATGAAGCGAATGGCCGGACTTTCCGCACTTGCCTTGATTATCTCCAGCACCAGTGGCTGCGGTTGGATCTGGGGCCCGGAAGGCTACTTCCGTGACCGGGGTAGCGATTACCTGCAAGCGCAACAAACTGCACCGATGCAACTGCCGCCGGACATCCAGACCTCCAAGCGTCTGGATCCGCTGCTGCCGATCCCGCGTAACGTTGCCGACGATAACGTCAAGGGCGAGTACGAAGTGCCTCGTCCACAACCGCTGTCGGCCATTGCCGATTCCAGCGACTACAGTCTGCAGAAGAGCGGTGATTCCCGTTGGGTCATGGCCCAGCATCCACCGGCCGAGGTCTGGCCAGTGGCGGTACAGTTCTTCCAGGACAACGGTTTCCGCCTGGATCAACAGCGCCCGCAGACCGGCGAGTTCACCACCGCCTGGCAGCGTTCCGACGAACTCTCCGCCGCCGTGGCCAAGCGCCTGGGCAGCGCCGGCGTCGCCGCCGATAGCGAGACCCGGGTACGGGTACGCATCGAGCCGGGCGTACAGCGCAACACCAGTGAAGTCTATGTGGTCAGTGCCGAGCGTCCTGCCGGTAGCACCGCCGATGTGGAGTTCACCAATCGTTCGGTCAACACCGGCCTGGACGCTGCGCTGGTGGATGACCTGCTGGCCAGCATGAGCCGTACCTCCGAGAAGGGTGGCTCGGTATCCCTGCTGGCGGCCCGTGATTTCGACGCTCCGAGCCGTGTCAGCCTCAGCGAGGACGGCAGCGGCAACCCGGTGCTGAACCTGGGTGCCGACCTGGATCGTGCCTGGTCCAGCGTGGGGCGTGCCCTGGAGCAGGGTGAGTGGCGAGTCGAAGACATCAACCGGAGCCTGGGCCTGTACTACATCAACCTGGCGGAAAAGGCCGAGAAAAAGAACGACGAGCCGGGCTTCTTCGGCAAGTTGTTCGGCAGCAAGCCAGCCAAGGAAGAGATCGAGGCTCGTGCCGAGCGTTATCAGGTACGCCTGAGCAAGGTGGGCGAGAACGTCCAGGTCACCGTCGAGAAGAACATCAACACCGTGGCACCCGCCGATGTGGCGCGCAAGGTGCTGGGGATGATTCAGGACAACCTGGGCTGATTGGATGCGTTTCGCCGTTCTCGGCAGCGGTAGCCAGGGCAATGGCACCCTGATCGCCAGCGGCGACACGCATGTACTGGTGGATTGTGGTTTCTCCCTGCGGGAAACCGAGCGGCGCCTGTTGCGCCTGGGCGTCGCCCCAGAGCAACTGAGCGCCATCCTGGTGACCCACGAACATGCCGACCATGTGCATGGCGTGGGTTTGCTGTCTCGGCGCTACAATCTTCCGGTCCACCTCAGCCAGGGAACCTTGCGTGGAATGCGCAAGCCCGTGGCGGCCACGGGCTTCGTGCAGGGTGGCGAGCGATTGCAGGTCGGTGAGCTGCGTATCGACGTGATCGGTGTCGCCCATGATGCCCTGGAACCTACGCAGTTCGTCTTCAGCGATGGCCGGCGGCGCTTCGGCCTGCTGACCGATCTCGGTTCCTACGGTTCCGAGGTGTTGGACGGCTACCGCGGGCTGGATGCCCTGATGATCGAGGCCAATCATTGCCAGGAAATGCTAGCGCGAGGTCATTACCCGTATTTCCTCAAGCAGCGTGTCGGTGGTGATCTGGGACATTTGAACAACCAGCAGGCCGCAAGCCTGGTGGCCGAATTGGGATGGCAGGACTTGCAACATCTGGTCCTGGCTCATCTGAGCAGCAAGAACAACCTGCCGCAGCTGGCCCGGCAATGTTTTGTCGACACCCTCGGGTGCGACCCGGACTGGCTGCAACTGGCCGATCAAGATTCAGGGCTCGACTGGCGTCACATCGCCTAGCCCACCTACTTAGCAAGCGGAGCCCATCATGGAAAAACGTGAAGAACTCTACCGCGGCAAAGCCAAATCGGTTTACAAGACCGATGACGCCGACCGCCTGGTCCTGCTGTTTCGCAACGACACCTCGGCGTTCGACGGCAAGCGCATCGAGCAGTTGGATCGCAAAGGGATGGTGAACAACAAGTTCAACGCCTTCATCATGCAAAAACTCGAAGCTGCCGGCGTGCCGACCCAGTTCGACAAGCTGCTGAGCGACAATGAGTGCCTGGTGAAGAAGCTGGACATGATTCCGGTTGAGTGCGTAGTGCGCAACTACGCCGCCGGTAGCCTGGTCAAGCGCTTGGGTGTGGAAGAGGGCATGAAGCTCAATCCCTACACCTTCGAACTGTTCCTCAAGGACGACGCCAAGGGCGATCCCTTCATCAACGAATCCCACGTGGTGGCATTCGGTTGGGGCACCGCCGAACAGCTGACCCGCATGAAGGAATTGTCGCTCAAGGTCAACGAGGTCCTGGGCAAGCTGTTCGACGACGCCGGCCTGCTGCTGGTGGACTTCAAGCTGGAGTTCGGCGTGTTCAGCGACGGTTCCATCGTCCTGGGTGACGAGTTCAGCCCGGATGGCTGCCGCCTGTGGGACAAGGACACCAAGAAGAAGATGGACAAGGACCGCTTCCGCCAGGGCCTCGGTGATGTGATCGAGGCCTACGAAGAAGTGGCCCAGCGCCTCGGCGTACCGCTGTAATCGACGCAAGCATCTGATAGCACGGAAAAAATTTGCCTAGGGGGCTTCGCTTCCGGCAAAGGTGCTGTTATGATGCGCGCCGTTGGAGAGATGCCAGAGTGGCCGAATGGGACGGATTCGAAATCCGTTGTACCTTCGCGGGTACCTAGGGTTCGAATCCCTATCTCTCCGCCATACATAGAAAAGCCCCTGTAGCTCGATGAGATACAGGGGCTTTTTGTTTTCAGGTGCATTGCTCATTTCATTCGCTGAACGTTGGAAGCACTCCTCGGGCCGCACCTCCAGCCGGGCATGAGTGGGTCGCCTTGTTTGAGTTTGCTCGTCCCTGTTGCAGGGCAGTCACCAAGCAGCATGCTTGCCTCGGTGTTGGTAGGCATATAAGCCAAGGCTGTGAGCGAAGAGAATTTACCCTCTCTACATTTCCCGTCTTTCCCCAACGATCTACATGCCATGAGCATGGGGAGCGCCGTGGGCACGATTCCAGAATTGGTCATCACTATTATTGATGGTGAAGTAGTTCCCTGGCAGGGTATCTACCTCGTTTGGCATTACAGTTAGGTCAAGGCTGAGTGCAAGAGAGCATGTTCCATTCGATGTATCAGCCTGAAGTCAAAAATAAGTGGTGTTCCTCATATGATCGCGCTTAGTGAAGGCAGCCTTCTTGTGGCACCCGTTGAAGCCTTGGTGAACACTGAGGGTGTCATGGGCAAGGGAATCGCACTGCAATTCAAGCAGGCGTTTCCCCAGATGTTTAAGGATTACCAGGCTGCCTGCAGGATTGGTTCTATCCAGCTTGGTGAGCTGCATGTATTTGATCTGGGTGGACTGGCTGGAGGTCCCCGCTGGATTATCAACTTTCCAACCAAGGGGTATTGGAAGTCGAAAAGCAAATTGGAAAGTATTCAACAAGGTCTTGATGACCTAGTTCGTAAAGTCGATGAGTTGAATATCAAATCCATTGCCATTCCACCGCTTGGCTGTGGACTGGGTGGTTTGCAGTGGGAGGAGGTTCGCCCCGCTATTGAAACGGCATTCTCAACGTTGCCAAAGGTACAGGTATTGTTGTTCTCGCCAGCTGGAATGCCCTTGGCAAAGTAAATGCCGAGGAGACTGGATTTTCGAGGATGACGAGTGGTTAAGCCTATTGCTGGGGTTTTGCCTAAAGGTTTTTTGCTCTCTTTTTCCAGTTTGCTGGAAGTTCATAGCCCAATGTACTTAGTGCAAAAAAATGAAGAACTGCTTGGCCTGGGTTCAAAGCCAGGTGGCTCTTGAAGATTGGTTCAGGAGTAGGTCACGACGATGCGCAGCTTATAAAGCTTGATGTACCATCGGCCTTCGCTAGAGCTCCTGTGTGATTTCCAGCACGGCTTGTCCCGTCATCCAAAAAATCAGAGAAGACATGATCACTATCCAAGAGCTTAATGATTTCACCAGCAACCCTGGATTGACTGAGAGCGTAACGCAGGTCTGGGGGTTGATTGGACAGCACTTCGAACAGGCGCAAGCTAGCTTGCCACCTGAACAGGCCATGCAGCGTCGTGAGCTGTCTTTCCATGACCATGTATGTCTCTTGGGTTACCTTTCTCTTCTGATTGCCGAGTTGCCGGGCGACGTGGTGGAAATCGGAGTGTGGAAGGGCAAATCGTTGATGCTGATGAACGAGGTATGCAATCGCGAGCGACGTATCATTGCTATTGATCCGTTCGCCTTGCCAAACCAGTTCGAAGAATTCAACTACTACAAGGATCTGATGCTGCCTAATGCGTTGGTAATCCGTGGTTTTTCGGAGTTGAGTGCCGAACGTTTCTATAACCTAGAGCCCAAGGTTGCGCTGTTGCATATCGATGGTGGGCATTCTGGTCGCAACGTGATCCTGGATTTTCTGCTGTATTCACCCAGCGTGGTGTCGGGTGGTTTCATCGTGTTCGATGACTACGGCGATTTTCAGCACTCGCCTGATGTGGGGCCGACGGTCGATTTGCTCAGGGCTACAGGTTTCTTTAAAGGTTTTAACGTGCTGGGTTGCGTACATGGTTTCGAGAACAGCTACGTTCTACAGCGCATGTAATCGCTGAACCCAGGTAGGTCGCATTTTTTCGCCTGCTAGTGCAGTTGATGATTTGGAGTGGCGGCCATTTGTTCGAATCAGTGTTATGGGCGGGCGCCGTAATCCCGTCGGCCGACTGTCTGGACTGATCGCTGAGGTCCGCCATTTTTCAACACGAAAGCCCCTGTGATCATCGATTACAGGGGCTTTTTTGTTAGGCAGCTTCGAGGGGGATGGATAAAACAGCCTGACGCAAAAGCCACCCGCAGAATTTTCCCGGAACCTGTATTGAGTGTTTGACATATTTGATTTGTGATCACATATTGTCAGGCACAAGAATCACAATACAGGTACGCCCCATGTCCGAAGGTCCAATCCCTCTTCCTACGCTGCGTCAGGTTTCGCGCGATACCTTGCAAGAGCAGGTGTACCGGCAAATCCGCGAGGCCTTGATGAGTGGCCGTTTCCAGCCCGGTCAGAAGTTGACCATCCGTGGCCTGGCCGAAGCCTTGGGCTCCAGCCCTATGCCGGTGCGAGAGGCTCTGCAGCGCCTGAGTGCGGAAAATGCCTTTGAAGTCACCGAGACTTCTCGCCTACGGGTACGAATGATGACCGTGGAACGTCTGCGAGAGATTCGTGATGCCCGGGTGGCCCTGGAGGGGCTGCTGGCGGAGAAGGCGGTGCAGCACATGCAGCAAGGCGACATGCAGGAGATCGCCGAACTCTGCCGGCAGATGCGCAAGGCCGCCGATGAAGTGGATGTTTCCCGCTACCTATGGACCAACTTCGCCTTCCACCGGCGTATCTACGCCGTGGCTCGCGCCGAGCTGACCATGGCTGCGGTGGAGAACTTCTGGCTGCACATGGGGCCTTGTTTCGCCCTGGTGGCCCCCGACAAGGCTCACCTGCAGCGTTCCATGGAGGCCCACGATCGGATCGTCGCGGCCCTGGCGGCCGCTGATGCGCCTGCTGCCCGAGCAGCGGTCACCGACGACATCATGCAGGCCGCCGACTCCCTGGCCCGTTTGCTGGCCAAGACCTCCAAGGCTGTGGCCAAAGGAGGTCGGGCATGAGCGTCCTGCAACGCTTGCAGCCTTATCCGGGCCTGCGGGTAATGATTTCCGGTGGTGCGGCGGGTATCGGCGAAGTGCTCGCCCGTGCCTATCTCGAAGCTGGGGCCGAGGTCCATGTATGCGATGTCAGCGAGGCGGCCTTGGCGGCGTTTCGCGACCGCCATCCCCAGGCTTTGGCCAGCCGGGCCGATGTCGGTGATCCGCAGCAGATCGAGGCGTTGTTCCAACTGCAGGTCCAGCGCTTCGGCGGCCTGGATGTGCTGGTCAACAACGCCGGTATCGCCGGACCCACCGCGGGTATCGATGCGGTCAGCGATGCCGACTGGCAACGCACCATCGATATCAATCTCACTGCCCAGTACCGTTTTGCCCATCATGCCGTGCCTTTGCTCAAGGCCTCGAGCAATGCCCATCTTTTGCATATCGCCTCGGTGGCCGGACGCCTGGGTTATGCCTGGCGCACTCCATATGCGGCGACCAAATGGGCGATCGTCGGCTTGATGAAGTCCCTGGCCGCCGAGCTCGGCGCCAGCGATATCCGGGTCAATGCCCTGTTGCCGGGGATCGTCGAGGGACCGCGCATGGACGCGGTGATCCAGGCCCGGGCCGAACAGACCGGGACTCCCGTCGCGCAGATGCGCCAGCAGTACCTGGACAAGATTTCCCTCAAGCGCATGGTCAGCGCCGAGGACGTGGCCGCCATGGCGCTATTCCTCTGTTCGCCGGCGGCCCGCAACGTCACCGGCCAGGCCATCAGCGTCGACGGTAACGTCGAGTACCTCTAACAGGCCGTACATGCGGCCAACCCTGCCGAAGGACTCGGCGGCGGATTTCATCAGCGACACCCTGGGATTTTTTTCTTCAAGAATAAAAGTCGGAGTACCGTCATGCCTGGAAAAACCCCTGTCATCATCACCTGTGCCGTCACCGGGGCGATCCATACCCCGTCCATGTCACCGCACCTGCCGGTTACCGCCGGGCAAATCGCCGCCGAAGCCATCGCCGCTGCCGAGGCCGGCGCCGCCATCGTCCACCTGCACGCCCGGGACCCTGAGGATGGGCGGCCGAGCCAGGACCCGGAGCTGTTCCGACGCTTCCTGCCACAGATCAAGTCGGCCAGCGACGTAGTGATCAACTTGACCACCGGCGGAGCGCCGACCATGGGGGTCGAAGAGCGCCTACAACCGGTGCTGGAGTTCAAGCCGGAACTGGCTTCGCTGAACATGGGGTCGATGAACTTCGGCCTGTACGAAATGCTCAACCGCTTCACCGAGTTCAAGCACGACTGGGAGCGTCCGTACCTGGAAGAGAGCGACGATCGGATCTTCCGCAATACCTTCCGCGATATTGCGCACATCCTCAGCGCTTGTGCGCAAAACCGCACGCGCTTCGAGATCGAGTGCTACGACATCGGCCATCTCTATACCGCGGCACATTTCCTTGAGCGCGGCTTGCTCAAGGCGCCGCTGTTCATCCAGTCGGTGTTCGGCCTGCGGGGCGGGATCGGCGGTCATCCCGAGGACCTGGCCCATATGCGGCGCACCGCCGATCGTCTGTTCGGCGAGGACTATCACTGGTCGATTCTTGGCGCCGGACGCAACCAGATCCCCCTGGGGACCATGGGCCTGGCCATGGGCAGCCATGTCCGGGTGGGCCTGGAGGACTCGCTCTGGGATGGTCCGGGCAAGCTGGCCGCCAGCAATGCCGATCAGGTGCGGCGCATCCGCACGGTGATCGAGGCCTTGGGCGGCCGTGTGGCGACGCCGGATGAAGCCCGGGCCATGCTCGGGCTCAAGGGTCGCGACCAGGTCGCTTTCTAGGCGGCACACCCAGCCTGGGCGGAGCCTGTCCGCCCATCCCGCACAACAACAATAAAGGGATAACACCATGCGTATCGAAGTCCTGGTGGATGTCAAAACCAATCTCGGCGAAGGTCCGGTCTGGGACCAGGAACAACAACGGCTGTACTGGGTCGACAGCGCCGATGGGCGAATCCTGCGCTGTACCGTCGATGGCTCCGAGCTCAGGGCCTGGGGCGTGGCGCAGAAAATCGGCTCCATGGCTCTGCGCCGCTGTGGTGAGCAAGCGCTGGTCGCCCTGCAGGAGGGGCTGCATAACCTGGACCTGCGTAGCGGCGAACTGCAGTTGATCGTGGATCCGGAGCCCGGCCTGCCGCACAACCGGCTCAACGATGGCAAGGTCGACCGCCAGGGGCGTTTTGTCTTCGGCTCCATGGATACCCGCGAAGAAAGCCCCAGCGCCAAGCTCTATCGGTTGGACCCGGACCTCAGCCTGCATACCCTCGATAGCGAGATCATCGTTTCCAATGGCCCGTGCTGGAGCCCGGGAGGCGACATCCTGTATTTCGCCGACACCTGGTCGGGGGAAATCCGTGCCTACGACTACGACACCACCACGGGTGCGGTGCGTAACCGGCGGACCTTCGCCAAGGTCGATACCGCCGCCGGCGGTGCCGCCGATGGTTGCACCGTGGATGCCGAGGGCTACCTGTGGCAGGCCCTGGTCTATGCCGGCCAGCTGGTGCGCTACAGCCCGGACGGGCGGGTCGACCGGGTCATCGAGATGCCAGTGAAGAAGGTCACCAGCCTGACCTTCGGCGGACCGGACCTGGACATCCTGTTCGTCACCTCAATGGCCCGGCCGCCATTGCCACGCTTCCCAGCGGACGGCCAGCAGCGTGGGGCCTTGTTCGCCATCCATGGCCTGGGTGTGCGGGGTATCGCCGAGCGTCGGTTCGCCGGCTGAAGCAGCCCCCCAATCCCTTCTGCAATCCCGTGTCAGTGCGCGTCATCACGCGCCTGGAGAGGCCCATGGCTATCGTCAAGAAAGCTTCGCTGCGCCAGATTCATCGTCACTCCTGGGTGTCTTTGCTGGTCTGCTGGATGATCTGGATCCTCAATGCCTACGACCGTGAGATCGTCTTGCGGCTGGGGCCGACTATTTCCAAGCACTTCGAATTGTCCGCCGAGCAATGGGGGACGCTCGCGACCCTGATCATGCTGGCCCTGGCTTTGCTGGATATTCCCGGTTCGATCTGGAGCGACCGGCATGGTGGCGGCTGGAAGCGTGCGCGTTTCCAGGTCCCGCTGGTGCTGGGCTACACCGCCATTTCGTTCCTGTCCGGATTCAAGGCCCTGAGCGGCAACCTGGCCGCGTTCGTCGCCTTGCGCGTAGGCGTCAACCTGGGCGCCGGCTGGGGGGAACCCGTAGGGGTGAGCAATACCGCCGAATGGTGGCCAGTGGAGCGCCGCGGGTTCGCCCTTGGGGCGCACCACACCGGTTACCCAATCGGCGCCATGCTCAGCGGCCTGGTGGCCAGTTTCGTCATCGGTACCTTTGGCGAGGACAACTGGCGCTATGTGTTCTTCTTCGCCTTCGTCGTGGCCGTACCACTGATGCTGTTCTGGGCACGCTACTCCACGCCCCAGCGCATCACCCAGCTGTACCTCGACATCGCCGCCAAGGGCATGACCCCACCGGACAGCACTCCCGTGACCCAGGCCAAGGGCCAGGCGTGGCGTACCTTCGTCGCGACCCTGGGCAATCGCAGTATCGCCCTCACGGCCGGCAATACCCTGCTTACCCAGGTGGTGTACATGGGCGTGAACATCGTCCTGCCGGCCTACCTGTACAACATCACCGGCCTGTCCCTGGCCGAGTCCGCGGGCATGAGCGTGGTCTTCACCCTGACCGGGATTCTCGGGCAACTGATCTGGCCGTCGCTGTCCGACATCATCGGTCGGCGCTTGACCCTGATCATTTGCGGGCTATGGATGGCCGCCAGTGTCGCGGCCTTCTACTTCGCCAGCACCCTGGCGCTGGTCATCGTCATGCAGTTGCTGTTCGGCCTGGTGGCCAATGCAGTGTGGCCGATCTACTACGCCGTGGCCTGCGATTCGGCCGAGCCCTCGGCTACTTCCACCGCTAACGGCATCATCACCACCGCGATGTTCATCGGTGGAGGCATGGCACCGCTGCTGATGGGCAGCCTGATCGCCTCCGGCGGAGGCTGGACCAGCCTGCCGGGCTACATCCTGTGTTTCTTCGTCATGGCCGGTTGTGCCCTGGGCGGCGTGCTGCTGCAGCTGTTCGCCCGGCATGCGCAACCGCCGCTGGCGCAACCCGAGTTCTAGAACAACACCGATGCGCTCCCCGGCCATTGCTGGCGGGGCGCCAAAGCCGCTCGATATGAGGCCCGTACCATGCATACCGCCGCACCCACCGCTCCCCGGGACCAGCAGCAGTTGACCCGCCTGATGTTTCGCAAACTCATGCCATTGCTGATCGCAGCCTATGTCCTGAGCTTTCTCGACCGCACCAATATCGCCCTGGCCAAGCACCAGCTGGATGTCGACCTGGGAATATCCGCCGCGGCCTATGGCCTGGGCGCCGGATTGTTCTTCCTGACCTACGCGCTGTCCGAAGTACCGAGCAACCTGATCATGCACCGGGTCGGCGCGCGCTTCTGGATTGCCCGGATCATGGCGACCTGGGGCCTGATCTCGGCCACCATGGCCTTCGTCCAGGGCGAGACGTCCTTCTATGTGCTGCGCCTGTTGCTGGGCATCGCCGAGGCGGGGTTGTTTCCCGGCGTGATGCTGTACCTGACCTACTGGTTCGACCGCCAGCAGCGGGCCCGGGCCACTGGTTACTTCCTCCTGGGGGTATGCCTGGCCAATATCATCGGCGGCCCGTTGGGCGCGGCGTTGATGAAGATGGATGGCTTGCTGGGCTGGCATGGCTGGCAGTGGATGTTCCTGCTCGAAGGCTTGCCGGCGGTGTTCTTCGCCTGGGTGGTCTGGCGCCACCTGCCGGATCGCCCGGGCAAGGCTCGCTGGTTGAGTGCAGAAGAAGCCCAGTCCATCGAACAGCGACTGGCCAGGGAGGCCGACGAAGGAGCGGGGCAGGGCGGGCATTCGTTCAGGCAGTGCTTCACCCCGCAGATCCTGCTGGCGATCTTCGTGTACTTCTGCCACCAGATCACCATCTATACCGTGATCTTCTTCCTGCCCAGCATCATCGGCAAATACGGGAGCTTGAGCATCATGAGCGTCGGCTTGTTGAACTCCCTGCCCTGGATCGCCGCCGCCGTGGGAGCCGTCGCTTTGCCCCGGCTGGCCAACAGTGCCCGGCGCTCGCGACAATTGCTGGTCCTGGGACTGCTGGTGATGGCCTCGGGATTGCTGATCGCCGCGGTTTCCGGGCCGGTATTCAGCCTGGTGGGCTTCTGCGTCGCTGCGCTGATGTTCTTCGTGGTGCAGTCGATCATCTTTCTGTATCCCGCTTCCCGGCTCAAGGGCGCGGCCCTGGCAGGTGGCCTGGGTTTCGTGAACTGCTGCGGCTTGCTGGGCGGGTTTGTCGGGCCCTCGGTGATGGGCGCGATCGAAATGACCACGGGCGACGCCATGAACGGTCTCAAGGTCATCGCCCTGGTTTTGCTGGTAGCGGCGCTGGTGGCGTTGCGTTTGCGCCAGGGACAGGAGGAACGGAGCTATACGGACGCTGTGGCCGGCCGGCCGGTCAAGCAGCACTCGATGTGATGGCCGTGGCCGGCCGGCCCCGCAACGAGCAAGTCGGCCGGCCGCTGCGGATTATCTGCCCAGCAGCTTGAGGATGTCCTCATACAAGGCCTTGGGCAGGAATACCCCGGCGTCCTTGCTGCGCTTGCGGGCCTCATAGCGACGCTGGGATGGCAGGCGCGCGCCCTGCTGCACGATCCCATCGAACAAGGCTTGCGCACGCTGGGCGCCTTCTTCGGGTTTGCCGTTGGAGAACAGTTGCGGATCGAAGGCCAGGATCAGTTCGCCGTGCAGTGGCGTGGCGCCCACGCCGGCGTCGAAGGCCATGGATTCCATGCTCGTCATGTCGTTGATCAGGGCGCCTGCCAGGAGCTCGACCATGGCCGCCAGGGCCGAGCCCTTGTGCCCACCGAAGGTGAGCATGGCACCCGACAGCGCGGCCAGCGCATCGGTGGTGGGCTGGCCGTCGCTGTCGATGGCACAGCCTTCGGGCAGCGGGCTGTTGGCCCGTCGGTGCAGCTCGATATCTCCCCGGGCGATGGCGCTGGTGGCGAAGTCGAAGACGAAGGGATCGCGACCTGGGCGTGGCCAGCCGAAGGCGATGGGGTTGGTACCGAACACCGGTTTGCTGCCGCCAGCCGGAGCGACCCAGCTATGGCTTGGCGTGAGCGCCAGGGCGGCGAGTCCCTGGGCCGTCAGCGCCTCGATTTCCGGCCAGAGGGCCGAGAAGTGATAGCAGTTGTTGATCACCATGGCCGCCACGCCGATCTGGCGAGTCTTGCGCACCAGTACCGGCAGTGCCGTTTCGAATGACAACAGCGAGTAGCCCCGGTGGGCGTCGACCGCGACGATACCGGCGGAGCGGTCGCTCAGGGTGGGCAGGGCCTGTGGGTCGACCTGGCCTTCGCGCATGGATTTCACGCAGACCAGCAACCGATACAGGCCATGGGAGTGGCACTCGTCGGCTTGTCCGCTGGTGACGGTGCGCGCGATGGCTTGAGCATGCGCCTCGGAAAAGCCGTTGCTTGTCAGTACATCGCTGGACAGTCGATAGGCTTGGTCGAGCGACAGATTAATCAAGTCAGACATGGAACTTATCCTTGGGTCCTGGGTGAACGATGGATAGGTCGAGGGCCGGCCCGGCGCAGTGCCGGGTCGGTCCTCTACAAGCTGCTGCGGTACGTCTTCAGCTCTGGCGCTGGCCATTGACCAGGCGTGACAACGCCATGGGGTTGGCGCCCTGGATGGCCACTGGCAGCAATGCGTCCGGGAAGTTCTGGTAACAGACCGGCCGCAGGAAGCGCGCGATGGCTGCGGTTCCCACGGAGGTGGAACGCGAGTCGGAGGTGGCCGGGAAAGGCCCGCCGTGGACCATCGCGTCGCATACCTCGACACCGGTCGGCCAGCCGTTCACCAGGATCCGTCCAGCCTTGCGCTCCAGGGTCGGCAGCAGGTTGCGAACGGCCTGGGCGTCGGCCTCGTCCAGGTGCAGCGTCGTGGTCAGTTGCCCCTCCAGGTGCTCGGCGACCTGCAGTACTTGGGCGGCGTCTTCACACGTCACCACCAGCGAGGCGGACCCGAAGATTTCCGCCTGCAGCGCTGGCTCCCGCAGGAAGTCCTGGGCACTGGCCACGAACAGGTGGGTCTGGCACTGGTTCGGTCCTGCGCCTTCCAGCCCGGCCCCGAGCACTCGTGCCCCGGCATTGCCGGCCAAGGCTTGCAAGCCGTTTGCGTAGGCCCTGAAGATGCCCGGGGTCAGCATGGTCTGGGCGGGGCTGCGCTGGACTGCCTGGGTAGCCGTGGCGAGGAAGGCGTCCAGGGCATCGCCCTTGATGGCGATGACCAGCCCAGGGTTGGTGCAGAACTGGCCGGCTCCCTGGTTCAGCGAGGCGACGAACCCCTCTGCCAGTGCGGGGCCGCGGTTGTGCAGGGCATGCTCGAACAGGAAGACCGGGTTGATCGAACTCATCTCGGCATAGACCGGGATGGGTTCCGGGCGAGCCTGGGCCGCCTGGGTCAGGGCGACACCGCCACTGCGCGAGCCGGTGAAGCCCACGGCCTTGATTCGTGGATCGCTCACCAGGCCGATCCCGATCTCCGCTCCCGAGCCGTACAGCAGCGAAAACACCCCGGGGGCCAGGTCATGTGCGGCCACCGCTCTGCTGATGGCCTGGCCTACCAGTTCGCTGGTGCCAGGATGGGCGCTGTGTGCCTTGACGATCACCGGGCAGCCTGCCGCGAGGGCTGAAGCGGTATCGCCGCCGGCCACGGAGAAGGCGAGGGGAAAGTTGCTGGCGCCGAAGACGGCCACCGGACCGAGGGCGATGTGCCGCTGGCGCAGGTCGGGGCGTGGCAGCGGCTGGCGCTCCGGCAGGGCTTCATCGACACGTACGTCGAGCCATTCGCCGGCCCTTACGGTTCGCGCGAAGGTGCGCAATTGGAAGCAGGTGCGTCCGACTTCGCCCTGGATGCGGGGGCGGGGCAAACCCGACTCCGCCATGGCGCGGTCCACCAGGGCGTCGCCCAGTGCTTCGATCTGTCCGGCGATGCCTTCCAGAAAGGCCGCGCGTTGTTCCAGCGAGGTTTCGCGATAGCTGTCGAAGGCGGACCAGGCCAGGGCGCAGGCCTGGTCGACATGTTCGCGGGAGCCGCCGGGGTACCCAGGCTCCAGTGCCTGGTCGGTCGCCGGGTTGATGGCCTTGATCGCGTCGCGGTTGCCCGGCACGGCTTGCCCGCCGATGAGCATCTTTCCTGTCAGGTCCATATCAGGCCTCCTGAGATGACTAAGGTGTTTGCCTGCCGCCTGTTCGAAGACCCGGGGCAGGGGAGAAATGCGAGCGGCGCGCATGGGCGCGCCGCTCGAGGGGGGCGACCTGCGCCGTCAGGCCAGGTTGTTTTCCTTCAGCCAGTTGGCGTACCAGGTACGGAACAGCTGGTACTGGGCCTCGGCGTAGTTGCGCTGGGCATCGCTCAAGGCGTCGGTCTCGTTGAAGTGCAGGGTGTATTCCAGGTCGCCGTTGAGCACCATCAGGTGCTTGTAGTAGAGGACCAGGTCGCCGCCTTCATCGAACGACGACAGCACGTGCAGCGCCGACTCCAGCTCCAGCGCCAGGCGGCGGGCCTTGGCATCGCCCTTGGCGGCCTGTTTGCTCAGGGCCACCAGTTGCAGGACTTCACGAGGCAGGGCGTTGCCGATACCGGTGATCGAGCCGGTGGCGTTGCAGTTGACGAAGCCGTTCACCACGTCGGTGTCCACGCCCACCATCAAGGTCACGGCGTCATCCTTGGAGGTGATGAATTCCGCCGCATAACGGCTGGCTGCGGCACCCCCGAACTCCTTGAAGCCGATCAGGTTCGGATGCTCGCTGCGCAGTTCGAAGAACAGGTCCGCGCGGGTGGCGAAACCGTAGTGGGGGCTGTTGTAGATGACCGATGGCAGATTCGGCGCCGCGGCCAGGATGGCCTTGAAGTGGGCCTTCTGCGCGACCAGCGAGGCACCACGGGACAGTACGCGGGGGATGACCATCAGGCCATGGGCGCCGACCTTGGCCGCGTGGGCCGCGTGGGATACCGCTTCCTTGGAGTTGACGGCACCGGTGCCGACGATGGTCGGGATGCCGGCGGCCACCAGGCGGGCAACGCCTTCCTGGCGCTGGGCTTCGGTGAGCAGCGGCCAGTCGCCCATGGAGCCGCAATACACCACGGCGCTCATGCCCGCCTCGATCAGCTCGCGGCCCTTGCGTACCAGGGCGTCGAAGTCCGGTTTGCGATCTGGCGTGCACGGGGTCATCAGTGCGGGGATGGTGCCGGTGAAAATGTTGCTCATGACGCTACCTCATGGTTGTTGGGTTTGTTGTAGCTACATCTATGGCTCGAACCGGGTCGCTCGGTTTCTGGTTCATTGCGCATAATCGAATATCGTATACGTTATATAATCGATGCCTGGCGAAGTAAAGCCTTGGGTGTCATTTGCGTGGGGCGGGGCAATATGGGCTCATCCATGAGCCTGGGGGATCAGCGTCCCGCGGTCCGGCTGGCGGAGTCCTGGTCAACTTCCCGCAACGACATGCCACGGGTTTCCCGGGCTGCGCCCACGGCGATGATCGAGATCACGGCCGAGGCCACCAGGTACCAGGCGATGGGAGTCGAGCTGTTGTATTCCTTGAGCAGGGTGATGGCGATCAGCGGCGCCAGGGAGCCAGCCAGGATCGGCGCCACCTGGTAGCACAGCGACAGCGCGGTGTAGCGCACATGGGTCGGGAACAGCTCCGACATCAGGGCCGAGTAGGGCGCGTAGGTCATGGACTCGATGGCCAGGCCCAGGGTGATCGCCGCCATGATCAGCCAGTTGTTGCCGGTGTCCATCATCGGGAAACCGACGAAGCCCCAGACCCCGGTGAGCACCGCGCCCACCAGGTACACCGGCTTGCGCCCGATGATGTCGGACAGGTAGCCCATGAGCGGAATCATGAAGAAGTGCAGCAGGTGGGCGCCGAACATCAGCAGCAGGATCTGCGAGGTGTCCTTGTGCACCACCAGCTTCAGGTAGGTGATGGAGAACGTGACGACTATGTAATACAGGATGTTCTCGGCGAACCGCGCGCCAATGCCGATCAGCACTTCACGCCAGTGCTTGGTCACGACCTCGACGACGCCCAGTTGTTCTTTCTCGACCTTCTGCTGGCGGGCCTGGGCCTCCTTGAAGATCGGTGCGTCATCGACCCGGGTACGGATCCAGTAGCCGATCAGCACCACCACCGCGGAGAACCAGAAGGCCACCCGCCAGCCCCAGTCGAGGAACTGCTCTTCGGAAAGATTGGAGGACAAGAGCAGCAGGATCACCGTGGCGATCAGGTTGCCGGCCGGCACTCCGGCCTGCGGCCAGCTGGCCCAGAAGCCGCGACGGTTATCCGGGCTGTGCTCGGACACCAGCAGCACCGCGCCACCCCATTCGCCACCGAAGGCGAAACCCTGGATCAGGCGCAGCAGCACCAGGAGGATGGGCGCGGCATAACCGATCCGTTCGAAGGTCGGCAGGCAGCCCATGAGAAAGGTGGTGATGCCCACCACCACCAGGCTGATCTGCAACAGGTGCTTGCGGCCGACCTTGTCACCGTAGTGACCGAACACCAGCCCGCCGATGGGCCTGGCCAGAAAGCCCACGGCATACAGGGCGAAGGCGGCGATGATGCCGTCCATCGCGCTACCGGTCTGGCGGAAGAACAACTGGCCGAAGACCAGGGCCGAGGCCGTTCCATATAGAAAGAACTCATACCACTCGGCCACGGCGCCAGCCATCGCCGCGGCTACCACCCGCTTGATCCCCGCAGGTGCCTTGGTCGTCGTTCGTTCCAGTTCGCGAGGTGTCGCAGAAGTCGTCGAGGTCATCGATGTCGCACTCCGATAGGTATTGTCAGGGGGAGTTTCGCTAGGACTTCGAGCCTTGTGCCGGCCCGATGGAGGCCTTGGGTAGGAGGGCCGAAGTCCTATTTTTATACGGTATTTCGTATACGATATATTTTAAAGCAAGAAAGAGGCCAAGCCTTTGCATTGCCTTGGCCATGGCGCCAAGGCGCGGATCTGCTGGGGCGCACGCTCAAGAAGTGACGGTGGGGATGGGCGGGGAGGGGCAGGCAGGTGTTACGGCAAGTGGCACTGGCGGCAGCCGTGCCACGCAAAGGAGCATTCAGTGTGGCAGGTGTTCGTACAGGCTCTGGCACACCCCGTTGATATGGGTCTCGATCAACCGGGCGACGAGCTCGACATCCCGCGCGCGGCAGGCGGCGACGATATCCTTGTGCTCGTGGTCGGCCCGGTCTTTGCCCGCCGAGAGGCTCATCTGCATGCGCAGGTAGCGCTCGATCTTGTCGTGGATCGAACGAATGAGGTTGACCAGGAAGGGCCGCTGGGCCGGTTCATAGAGGCAGGCATGCAGCTCCCAGTTGAGCTCGGCCCAACGTCCGATATCGTCTTCGCCGACGAATTCGGCGCAGATGGCCTCGGCCCTGGCGAAGGTTTCCTCGGTCATGTTCGGCACGGCCAGGCGGATTGCCTTGACCTCCAGCAGCACCCGCACCTCGAACATCTGCGCCAGCTCGGGTTCGGAGATCCGGGTGACCAGGGCGCCACGATTGCGGTGGAAGTCCACCAGCCCTTCGGCTTCCAGGCGCTTGAGCGCTTCGCGAACCGGGATCTTGCTGACGTTGAACGCCTGGGCGATATCGTCCTGGCGAACGGGTTCGCCTTCGGCAAGCTGGCCGGAGATGATCGCTTCACGCAGGTGCTTGGCAATGATTTCCGAGGTCGAGGGCGTCACGCCCAGGTTCGGCGCTTTGTTGAAGGGAAGTGGCACGGAGGTTACCGAAATCGGTTGAGGGTGCGGATATCTTATACGAAACCCCGGGGCCTGGAAAAACCGCACCATGCCAAGCCGCCACATCCGCCTGGACGCCAGCCCCCGGGCCTTTCTACACTGGGCGCCGACTGGGTTATGGAACATCGCCGATGAATCGCAATGAACTGCGCAAGGCCGACATCAACCTGATGGTGGTATTCGAGGCGCTGATGCTCGAACGCAACGTCACCCGGGTGGCGGAGAAGCTGTTTCTCGGCCAGCCCACCATCAGTTCCGCGCTCAACCGGCTGCGGGCGATGTTCAACGATCCGCTGTTCATTCGCGTCGGCCATCGAATGGAGCCCACTGCCCGTGCCGAGCAATTGATCCAGCACCTGTCGCCGGCCCTGGACGCCCTGTCCTCGGCCCTGAGCCTGACCCATGATTTCGATCCCGCCAGCAGCACCATGACCTTTCGCATCGGCCTGTCCGATGACGTCGAGTTCGGGCTGTTGCCGCCCTTGCTGCGGGCCTTGCGCCAGGAGGCGCCGCAGGTGGTGGTCGTGGTCCAGCACGTGGACTACTGGCGGATTCCCGACCTGCTGGCCTCCGGCGATATCACCGTCGGCATCAGCCAGACCCGCGGCCTGCCGGCCAATGCCAAGCGCAAGTTGCTGCGCCATATCAACCCCAGCGTGCTGCGCGCCGATGCCAGCGACACGCCGATGAGCCTCGACGAATACTGCTCGCGGCCCCATGTGCTGGTGTCTCACACCGCCAACGTCGCCGGCTTCGCCGATGAGTGGCTGGCGGAGATCGGCCGCACCCGCCAGGTGGTGCTTTCGGTGCCGCAGTACAGTTCGCTGCCGGCGCTGCTGGCCGGGACCAAGCTGATCGCCAGCCTGCCGGACTACGCCGCCCAGGCCATGGCGACCACCGGGCAGTTGTACTGCGAACCGTTTCCGTTCAAGACCCCGACCCTGGACCTGTCCATGGTCTGGCTCAGCCACGTCGACACCGACCCAGCCGAACGCTGGCTGCGTTCGCGCCTGGAAGCCTTCATGAGCGAGCGCACGCCACTGCCGCAGGCTACCTGATCGGTGGTTCCCGCCGGGCCGCGCTGGCATTGTCGGCGGCACCTGCTTTGCTCAGTACAAACCCCGAGCAAATCCTCCACCGGCGGAGAGTGTCCATGATTCGATCCCGTTCCCTGCTGCGTGGTCGCGGCAGCCATGACAGCGGCAAGGTGGGCATGGTCGAGCTGTTTTTCGACCTGGTGTTCGTGTTCGCCGTGACCCAGTTGTCCCACGCGCTGCTGGCGCACCTGTCGCTGGCCGGCGTGCTGCAGGTGGCGTTGCTGATGGTGGCGGTGTGGTGGGTGTGGATCTTCACCTCGTGGATCACCAACTGGCTGGACCCGGAGACCCTGCCGATCCGCCTCGGGCTGTTCGTGTTGATGGTGGCCGGGTTGTTGCTGTCGTCCTCGATTCCCAAGGCTTTCGGTGACCGTGGCCTGCTGTTCGCCGCAGCCTATGTGTTCATGCAGGTGGGACGTACCGCCTACTCGCTGTGGGCGGTGCGTGGCGAGCCGCTGAACATGACCCGCAACTTCCAGCGCATCCTGCTGTGGTTGATGTTCTCCGGGGTGTTCTGGATCGCTGGCGGCCTGCTCCAGGGCCCGGGACGCCTGGCCTGCTGGACCCTGGCCCTGGGCATCGAGGTCTTGGCGCCATCGCTGTATTTCTGGGTACCGGGGCTTGGCCGCTCGACCCTGGAGGACTGGAATATCGAAGGCAACCACATGGCCGAGCGTTGCGCGCTGTTCGTGATCATCGCCCTGGGCGAATCGCTGCTGGTCACCGGCGCCACCTTCGCCGAACTGGCCACCACCGGCCAAGGCTTGCTGGGGTTCATCGTCGCGGTGCTGGGTAGCATCGGCATGTGGTGGGTGTACTTCGACAGCGGCGCCGAACGCGCCCATCACCGCATCGCCCATTCCACTGACCCCGGGCGCCAGGCGCGGATCGCCTATACCTACATTCACTTGCTGATCGTCGCCGGGATCATCGTCAGCGCGGTGGCCGACGAACTGGTGCTCATCCATCCGGACCACGCTCGCCAGGCGGGAATACTGGTGATCATCGGCGGGCCCTGGTTGTTCCTGCTCGGTTGCGCCTTGTTCAAGTGGGTGATGAACGACCGGCCCTGGCCGCCGCTGTCGCACCTGGCGGGGTTGGCCGGCCTGACGCTGCTGTTGCCGGTGGCCTTGGGCCAGGTGTTTTCCGCCCTGGCGCTGGGCAGCCTGACCACCCTGGTGATGCTGTTGGTGGCGGCCTGGGAAACCCTGGCCCTGCGCGAGCGCGCAGCGGCAAGGCAATGACACCAATGGATGATTCAAGGCCCTCGGCGCTTGTGTAGTATTGAACGCCCTTTTTCCCTGAATGACCGGGAGCTTTGCCATGCCGCACCTGCATATGGAATACACCGCCAACCTGCCGCAACTGGATGCCGACAAGGCACTGCTGCGCTTGAACCATGCGCTGGTGGCGTCCGGGCAGTTCTCGGATGAGTTCGATATCAAGAGCCGGGCGGTGAAGGTCGAGGCGTTCCGGGTCGGCACCGGCCTTGGCGAGCGTGCCTTCGTCCACGTCAAGCTGGCGCTGCTCAGCGGCCGTTCGCCGGAAATCAAGAAGCAGTTGTCCGATAGCTTGCTGGTGGTGCTGCAAGACCTCGCGCCTTGGTCGGCAGAGCTGCAGGTCCAGCTGTGCGTGGAACTCCTGGATATCGACCGGGCCTCCTACACCAAGGCCGCCATCGGTCTCTGACCAAGGCTGCCAGCGCAGGCGCGTTGCCGGGTATTCAACAGGCGCCTGGCAGGCCGTTGAAAAAGTCGGCGAGGCAGTCAGCGCAAGGCAAGAACAGGCGAAAAAGCGCAGTTTACGAGTGGTCAATGAGCATTTCGACCGGGCTGGCGCACCAGCGTGTTTTTAACGCAGCGATGGCAACGCAGGTAGTTTTTCAACGGCCTGCTAGAGCAGGCCCGGTTCGGCGCAGACCTTGACCACCTGCTCGCGCAGCCAGGCCTGGGCGCTGTCCTGGTCACTGGCCTGGCTCCATTGCATGTCCAGGGTGAACCCCGGCAGGCCGGCGGGCGCCTCGCAGTGGTTGAACACCGCCTCGTTGGCCAGCAGGGCCTGGATGCGCCGGGGCAGGGTGAGGATGAAGTCGGTGCCGGTGATCATCTTCAGCGCCGCGCTGTAGCTGTTGGAGCGGGCGGCGATCTGGCGTTTCCGGGCCTGGCGGGCCAGCCAGCCATCCACCATGTTGCTGTCGGATGTCCAGGGCGTGGGGAACACATGACGTCGCTCGACGAACGACTGCAGGCTGAAACGCGCTTGCGTGGGCGGCGTCGCGCGTTTGTCGAAGACGCATACCAACTCGTCTTCCAGCAGCACCTGGGACTGGAGATCGGCGTGGCTGCGGTGGAAGTTGGGGCCGAAGCAGATCACCAGGTCGAGGCTGCCGTCGCGCAACTCGTCAACGGGAATGTCCGCTTCCAGCTTCTGCACGTTGACCGTCACCGGCAGGTCGGCGTAGTCGAAGCCCTTGAGCAGGCGCGGCAGGATCAACAGCTCGAAGTACTCGGGGGCGCAGAGGTTGAAGGTCACGGCCTGGTGGGTCGGATCGAAGGCCGGCACCCCGCTGTGGCACAGGTTGATGCTCTCCAGGATCCTCAGCACGTGGCTGTACATGCTGGTGGCCTTGTAGGTCGGACGCATGCCGGTGCGGGTGTGGATGAACAGCTCGTCCTGAAAGCCCGTGCGCAGTTTCTTCAGGCAGTAGCTGACGGTCGACTGGCTGACGCACAGGGTTTCCGAAACCCCGGTGACACTGCTTTGCTCATACACGGCAACGAAGACCATGAGGTCCTGCATGTCGAGTTTCCTGAGCACATTGCTGATGAGCATCCGTTCCATCCCGCTGGGCACCTGGCGCCGGTGGCGCACAAACCGGATCGATGCTAGCGGAACGATCGTCCTAGTTAAATGCCCGGGGCGGGGAATCGCGGACAGCATCGGGACATAAATTTCCGATAATACGACTTGGTCATTCAGGCCTGCGAAACTGTCCCGTATTCAGGGGGGATTTGCCGCCATGGCCGGCTGCGGGCGACTGCTGCGCACCAGGCCGAGCATGCCCAGCGCCACCAGCAGGGCGCCGATCATTTCCCCGAGACGCGGTGCCTGGCCCAGCCATGACCAATGGAACAGGGTCAGGAACAGGGTGCTGAGATAGACATAGGAAATCACCGTGGAAGGGGCGATGACGCCGATGGCCCGGTGTAGCAGCCAGAAGGTCGCCAGGGTGGCGAACAGCGCCAGGTACAGCAGCCACGCCAGGTCGTGGCCGGTGAGCAATGCCGCGCTGCGCCAGCCGCCGCTGGCCAGGCAA
This sequence comes from Pseudomonas sp. CMR5c, assembly GCF_003850545.1. Classification (NCBI taxonomy): domain Bacteria; kingdom Pseudomonadati; phylum Pseudomonadota; class Gammaproteobacteria; order Pseudomonadales; family Pseudomonadaceae; genus Pseudomonas; species Pseudomonas sp. CMR5c. The sequence goes on from NZ_CP027705.1 coordinate 1,629,440, forward strand.
GCGATGAACAGGAACAGTGAGCCGAACAGCATGTTCCAGAAGGTCATGGCCGCCGGGCTCCGGCCTTGCAGGGACCGGGCCTTGAAGCGCTGGCTCAGGGGCGGGTAGGCGGCCATGGCCAGGCAACCCAGGGCGTAGACCCCCACGGCGTACCACGACGGCCATTGGCCTGGCGCGCCGCCCTTGAGGATCAGCAGCAGCGCGCCAGCGGCGGCCGTCAGCATCGGCAGCAGCCTACGCTTGCGGCTGTCGCCGGGCAGCAGCCAGCCTTCGAACAACAGGGTCAGTAGCGGTACCAGGGTGTACAGGGTCCCGGTGTTGACCGCCGAGGTGTAGCGCAGCGCCTCGAACAGCGAACCGAAGTACAGCGCCAGCAACAGGCCCAGCACACCGTGGGCCGCCAGCCCGGAGAGGTTCGGCACGCAGAAGCCCTTGAACCACAGCAGGGGTACGAACAGCAGCGCCGAGAACAGCAAGCGCAAGGCGGTCAGCAGTACCGGATCGATGGCTTGGCCGACCTGGGCGGCGGCGAAGAACGAGGCGGCGATCAGCGCCGCCCAGAGCAGCATGCCGAGGTTGGCCTGAGTGAAGTTCACAGGGTTCATGCAGGCCTCCCGGGCCGGGGTACAAGGCGGCTCAACGAATGTGCCTGGCGTAGTGCCGGGGGTCGAAGCGCAGCACCATGAAGATCATCAGCAGCATCACTGCGGTCAGCGACCACCAGGCCCATTCGAAGCTGCCCAGCTGGTCGCGGATCAGTCCCGCCAGCAGTGGCGACAGCCCGGCGATCAGGTAGCCGATGCCTTGCACGAAGGCCGTCAGGCCGCCGGCGCGGCGCGGGTCGTGCAGATGGTCCAGGGACACGATCAGGCTCATGGGGAACAACCCGCCGATACCCAGGCCCAGCAGGCACGGCCAGAGCAGGCTCAGGTGCCGCGGGCTGAGGATCAGCCCGCAGAAGCCGGCGATGACCAGCAGCAACAGCGCCACCAGGACCAGGCGCCGATCCTGGCTGCGGTTGGCGATGGCTGGGGTGATGAGCCCGGAGATCACCTCCATGGCAGTGAGCAAGCCCAGCAGCAGGCCGGCGCTCTGTTCGCTCCAGCCGTTCTCCACGTAGTAGGGCGCGAGCCAGGCCAGCACGCAGGTGTAGGAGGCGGTGCCGAGACCGAAGAACACCGCCAGCAACCAGGCCCGGCGATTACCGGCGAACGACTCGCGGCCACCGCTGGCGCCCGGCAGGCTGGGCAGGGAGCGTCGCTGGGCATACCAGAACACCAGGGCCAGCAAGGCCAGGGCGGCCCAGATCGCCAGGGCCAGGCGCCAGCTGCCGCTCTGGTTCATCACCAGGGGGGCGAAGGAGGCGGCGATGGCCGCGCCGCCCATGATCGAGGTGACATACAGGCCCATGAACAGCGAGACATTGTCGGCGAAGCGCGACTTGATCAGCGCCGGCATCAGCGCCTGGATCAGGGCGATGCCGATACCGGCCAGCACGGCGCTGAGGATCAGCTGCGCCGCCGAATCCATGAACAATCGCGAGGCCGTGGCCAGGCCGATGATCAGCAACGACAAGACCACGGTGCGGTGTTCGCCCAGGCGCCGGGCGATGTCCATGCCGAAGAACATCGCCAGGCCCATGGCCATGACCGGCAGCATGGTCAGCAGCGATGCCAGGCTGAAACTCAAGGGAATATCGCCACGAATGCCCGAGAGCAACGGGCCGACGGCGGCCATCGACGGCCGCAGGTTGAGTGCCACCAGGACCACGCTGACCATCAGCCAGAGTGCGGGGCGGGAGGTTGCACGAACGCTTTCCATAACCAGACCTTCAATAAGCAGTGGGCTGATTAGGCGGTGCCGTGCGTGCCGGGGGCAAATCAGAAAGTTTGCCGCACTATTTAAAAATTAAATAAGACTTAAGCGGCAAGCTCCAAGCCGCAAGCATGCGCTTGAGGCTTGAGGCTTGCCGCTGCTCTTAGAACGGCTTGGTCGGCAGGTACTTGCCATCCAGGGTGATCACCGCGCGGGAGCCGCCTTCGGGGTCCTCGACCTTCTTGATGTCCAGCTTGAAGTTGATGGCGCTGATGATGCCGTCGCCGAACTGCTCGTGGACCAGGGCCTTGAGGGTCGAGCCGTAGACCTGGAGCATTTCATAGAAGCGGTACACGGTCGGGTCGGTGGGGATGCCACCAGGGATGCTGCCGCGCGAGGGAATGCTCTGCAGCAGGCGGCTGGCGTCCTGGTCCAGGCCCAGTTTGTCGCACACCAGGTCGGCTGCGGTGGCCGGCAGGGCGTGCTGGCCCAGCAGGGCGGCGGTGACGAAGGCCAGGCTCAGGCCGGTGCCGTCGGTGAGGTCCTGCCAGGACAGGTTCTTGCGCGCCTTGGCGTCGATGATGGTGTCGGCCAGGGTCAGGCGTGGGGCTTGGGCAAATTGGGATTGCAGCATGGGTGGATTCCTCTTGGGTGAGTGAAGGTTGCTGCTCAGGCAGCGGTCGAAGGGCGGCTGGCCAAGGCGCAGGTATGCGGGTGCTCGGCCAGGGAGACGAAGCGCCGGGTTGGGCCGTCGAGGGCGGCGATGGCGCCGCTCTCGATGTCGTAGACCCAGCCATGCAGGTTCAGCCGGCCCTGTTCCAGGGCCAGGGCCACCGAGGGGTGCGTCTTCAGGTTAGCCAACTGGGCGATGACGTTGTCCTGTACCAGAGCGTCCAGGTGTTCGGCGGGCGAGGCATGGCGCCGCGCGGCGTTGATCACCCGGGCCGATTCGGCGTGGCGCAGCCAGTTGGCCACGGCTGGCAGGTGCTCCAGGCATTTGCAGGTGGAGAGGGCGGTCATGGCGCCACAATCGGAGTGGCCGCAGATGACGATATCGCTCACCCCCAGTACCGCCACCGCGTATTCCACCGTGGCCGATACGCCGCCGGGCTCTGGGCCGTAGCTGGGCACGATGTTGCCGGCGTTGCGGATCACGAACAGGTCGCCAGGCTCCTGCTGGGTCAGCAGTTCCGGTACCACCCGGCTGTCGGAGCACGTGACGAACAGCGTGCCGGGGCTCTGGGTGCTGGCCAGTTGCTTGAACAGTTCGCTGCGCTGGGGGAAGGCTTCGCGCTGGAACTTGAGGAAGCCGTCGATGATGTGCTGCATGGGGGTCTCCTTGCGTCGCTGATGGGGCAAGGATGGGAGTTTTCAGCTATAGCGTCCAAGACCTGTTTATTATGCTTTCAATAAGTCATGCCTATAGTTGGAGCCGTCATGCTCTTGCGTCATATCCGTTACCTGCTGGCCGTTGCCGAACACAGCAACTTCACCCGCGCCGCCGAGGCGCTGCACGTGTCGCAGCCGACCTTGTCGCAACAGGTCAAGCAACTGGAGGAGTCCCTGGGGGCGCCCTTGTTCGATCGTTCCGGGCGCAGCGTGCGCCTGACCGACGCTGGCCAGGCCTATGTCGCCTATGCCCGGCGTGCCCTGCAGGACCTGGAAGCCGCCCGGCGGGCCATGCATGACGTACAGGACCTGAGCCGCGGCTCGTTGCGCCTGGCCCTGACCCCGACCTTCACCGCCTACCTGGCCGGGCCTTTGCTCAGCCGCTTCAACCAGTGCTATCCGGGCATCCGCCTGAGCATCGAGGAAATGACCCAGGATCGCCTGGAGGCGGCCCTGGCCGAAGATCGCCTGGACCTGGGCATTGCCTTTGCCGGCGAACACCTGGCGGAAATCGAGCCCCAGGACCTGTTCAGCGAGACCCTGAGCCTGGTGGTCGGGCCGCAGTATCAGGCCCGGGAGCACGAGCCGCTGGATGCCGCAGCGCTGGGGCGTCAGTCGCTGGCGTTGCTCAGTGGCGACTTCGCCACCCGCCGCCATATCGACCTGTATTGTCGCCAGCAGGGCATTGCGCCATGCATTGCCATCGAGGCCAATTCGGTCAGTGCGCTGGTGGAGATCGTGCGTCGCGGGCAGCTGGTGACGTTGTTGCCCAGTGCCATAGCCCGGGAACAACCGGGCTTGCGCGCGCTGGCCCTGGCCTCACCCCTGGCGCCGCGCAGCGTGGTGCTGCTGGGGCGCCGGGGTGCCTATCGCAGTGCGGCTTGCCAGGCCTTCCGGCAGTTGCTGGAGCAGGATTACGGCGCCGCCAACCACTGATTGACCACCTGGTCGTAGGCGCCGGTGGCCTTGCTCAGGTGCAGCCACTGGTCGACGTAGCTCTTCCAGGCCACATCGTCCCGGGGCAGGAGGAAGGCCTTCTCGCTGTACTGCAGGGCATGCTCGGGGTTGACCGCACACAGCCCCGGCTTGCGCCGCTGCTGGAAGCGCGCCTCCGAGGCATCGGTGATCATCACGTCGGCCTGGTGGTTGAGCAACTGGTCGAAGATGTTCACGTTGTCGGCGAACAGGGTCAGGTTGGCGTTGGGCAGGCGCGTGCGGGCGAAGACCTCGTTGGTGCCTCCCGGGGGTTCGATCAGGCGCACCGAGGGCTGGTTGATCTGTTCCACCGTCTGGTAGCGCTTGAGATCCTGGCAGCGCACCAGGGGGATCTTGCCGTCGACGCCCAGGGGCTGGCTGAAGAAGGCCTTCTTCTGGCGCTCCAGGGACACCGAGACGCCGCCGACGGCGATGTCGCACTGCTGGCTCTGGAAGTCCGCCATCAGGCCCTTCCAGGTGGTGTTGACCCACTTCACCCGGACCCCGAGGCTCTGGGCCAGGGACTCGGCGAGGCTGATGTCGATGCCCTCGTAGTGCCCGTCGTCGCGCAGGTAGCTGTAGGGCTTGTAGTCGCCGGTGGTGCAGACTGTCAGGTGGCCGCTTTCCAGCACCTGGTCCAGGCGTGAGGTCGGCTCCTGGGCCAGGCAGAGGGCGGGGGCCGTGAGGCCCAACAGGGTACTGAGCAGAAAGCGCGGGAGCATCGAGTCGTTCCTTGAATGGCGGCAGGGCATAGTGCAGGAGCCATGTCGGGCCGGGCAAGGGCCCGGAACCCGGCGCACAACTGCGGCCAATGGCGGTTTGACCGGCTTTCGACCTTTTTTTCACGAATGGCTGGTTAACCTGTGGCCCAGGATCACCACCAGAGCTCACCCGTCATGTCGTCCCACCCCCCACCGTCCATCGAGCTGGAGTTCGCTCGGCGCTACGACCAGGAGCACGCGCGAGTCTGCCGTGAACCTCGTCCTACCGGGATGGGCGCGCGCCTCGGGTTGTGGCGCATGGCGCACCTGGTACGCCATGCGCTGAAGGTCGCCGGCGAACCGGGGCTGATCCTCGACGTGGCCTGCGGTGCCGGGCGCTACTGGCCGTTGCTGGCCGAGCATGGCAACCGGGTGATCCTCGCGGCGGATCCATCCCAGGACATGCTGAATCATGCCCAGACCCATCATCCGGCCGGCCTGATGAAGCGGGTCAAGACCTTCCACAGCTCGGCGTTCGATATCGGGCTGTCGGCCAACGCGGTGGACAGCATCATCTGCATGCAGTTGTTCGCGCACATCCTCCATGGCGAAGATCGCCTGGCCCTGCTGCGCGAATTCCACCGGGTCAGCCGTGACTCGGTGATCGTCGCCGCCCGGGTCGAATTCTTCCTCAAGGCCTGGCGGCCAGCGGTGCAAACGGGCCTGCCAGTGACCGACAAGGCGCAGCTGGAAAAAGAGTTCGCCGAGGCTGGATTCGAGATCCTCAGCCACCAGGACTTGCTGCCTGGTTGCGCACCTTCACGGGTCTACGTGCTGAGAAAACAGGGTTAGTCCCGGCTCTCGGACTATTCTTGCTCTCCGGCAGCAGATTTCACGCTTGCTCTTATCGGGTCAATGCTCGGAAATCGCCGGGGGCGATATATACTGCGCGCCATTCTTCAAGGGAGAGCCGTGTGGCCATCGATATTCACTGGATTCGCGACAACGATAGCCTCGGTCAGCTTTGCGCCGAATGGCAGCAATTGCCCTTCGTCGCCCTCGACACCGAATTCATGCGGGTCGACACTTTCTACCCCATCGCCGGCCTGTTGCAGGTAGGCGATGGGCAGCGCGCCTACCTGATTGACCCTTTGACCATCGACAACTGGCAACCCCTGGCCGAATTGCTGGAGAACCCGGCGGTGGTCAAGGTGGTGCATGCCTGCAGCGAGGACCTGGAAGTCCTGTTGCGCCTGACCGGCAGCCTGCCCGCGCCGTTGTTCGATACGCAACTGGCGGCCGCCTACCTGAACCTGGGGTTCTCCATGGGCTACTCGCGCCTGGTGCAGGAAGTTCTGGGCATCGAATTGCCCAAGGGCGAGACCCGCTCCGATTGGCTGCAGCGCCCGCTGTCGGAAACCCAGGTCAGCTACGCCGCCGAGGATGCCGTGCACCTGGCCCAGGTGTTCAGCCAACTGCGTCCGAAGCTGTCCGAGGACAAGTATCGCTGGGTGCTCGAGGACGGCGCCGAGCTGGTGGCCAACCTGCGCCGCGAGGTGGACCCCAACGAGGTCTACCGTGATGCCAAGCTGGCCTGGAAGCTATCCCGCGCCCAACTGGCGGTACTGCGCGAGCTGTGTGCCTGGCGCGAGCGGGAAGCCCGCGCCCGTGACCTGCCACGCAACCGTATCGTGCGTGAGCATGCGCTCTGGCCCCTGGCCAGGACCCAGCCCGATACCCTGTCGGCGCTGGCCAAGATCGAAGACATGCATCCGCGCACCGTGCGCCAGGATGGCGAGTTCCTTCTCGACCTGATCAAGCGCAGCGCCAAGCTGGGCCCGGAGCACTGGCCGCCGGCCCTGCCCGAGCCATTGCCGATCGAAGCCTCGGCCCTGCTCAAGCGCCTCAAGGCCGTGGGCCAGGCCGAAGCCGAGCGCCTGGGCATCGCCCCGGAGCTGATGCTGCGCAAGAAAACCCTGGAGAGCCTGCTCAAGAGCGGCTTCCCCAGCGGACCCTACCAATTGCCCGATTCGCTGCGTGGCTGGCGCCGCGAATTGATGGGCCAGGCGCTGCTGGATAGCCTGGCCACCGCCGGAGAACAGCCTTGAAACGTATCTGCTCCATCTACAGAAGTCCGCGCAAGAACGAGATGTACCTCTATGTGCTCAAGAGCGAAGCACTGGAGCGCGTGCCGGAAACCCTGCTGGCGGCTTTCGGCAAGCCGCAGCATGCCTTCGACCTGGTATTGACCCCGGAGCGCCAGTTGGCCCGGGAAGACATCCAGAAGGTGCTGGAGAACCTCGACAAGCAGGGGTATCACCTGCAGATGCCACCGGCGGAAGACGAGTACATCGAGCACTTGCCCGAAGAGCTGCTGCGCCGCAATGATCCGGTCTGACTCCTAGGCGCTCGATCCCGGGCGCTTTCCCTGTGCACCTGACTGACCTGGCCGCCGCCTGGAACGATGGAGCGATACTCCGTCGGCGGTGGCCTGTACCGTTTTTTAAGGTTTGAACCATGCGCGTTCTGATTGCCGAACACGATCACGCTGTTTATGCCCGCCTGTTGCGTCAGGCGGCCCCGGACCTGGATGTGCTGACCAGCGGCGATTCCGCCGAGCTGGCTCGCCTGGCGGTGGACTGTCCGGTATGGCTGGGCCAGCCGGACCTGCTGGCGACCCTGCTGCGCCAGGGGCACAAGCCCCAGTGGTTGCAATCGACCTGGGCCGGCATCACGCCGCTGCTGGCCGACGGCTTGCCCCGGCATTACCGGCTGACCCGGGCGGTGGGGATCTTTGGCCAGGTGATGGCCGAGTACGTGCTGACCTACATCCTGGGCCATGAGCGTGAAGTGCTGGCGCGGCTGGTCAGCCAGGTGGAACGCAAGTGGGACAACCGCCTGGGCCAGAGCCTGGTGGGGCGCAAGGTACTGATCGTCGGGACTGGCGATATCGGCCAGAGCGTGGCGCAGTTCCTGGTGCCGTTCGGGGTCAAGCTGTATGGCATCGCCAGCCGGCCCCGGGAGCAGGCGCCCTTCGTCGAAGTGGCCGGCCTGGAGGACCTGGGACGCTTGGTGGGGGAGGTGGATTATGTGGTCAACCTGCTGCCCAACACCCCGAGCACCCACGACCTGTACGACGCGGCGCTGTTCAAGCAGTTCAAGTCCACCGGGCTGTTCATCAACGTCGGCCGCGGGGTCTCGGTGGTCGACGCGGACCTGGTGCAGGCTCTAAAGGATGGCCACCTGGCGGGCGCGGTGATCGATGTCTGTCGCCAGGAACCGCTGCCACAGCGGCATCCGTTCTGGACCGCCTGGGGCTTGCTGCTCACCGGCCACAGTTCCGCCCCCACCTCGCCGGAGCTGATGGTGCAACTGTTCGTGGAAAACCTGCGGGCCTACCAGGCCAAGCAGCCCCTGCGCGGCGAAGTGGACTTCGCCCGGGGCTACTAGGACGCCGGAGTGGCAAGCTCCAAGCTTGAGGCTTGAGGCTTTAGAGGTTGAAGTCGCCTTCGGATACGGTTTCGCTCAGCGGGCGACGCGGGCTCGGTACTTCGCGAGCCTGCAGGTACTCGGCCAGGGTCGACTTGTCGCCCAGCTTGCCCACCGCGACGGCGGCGTGCAGCGCATAGCCATCGGGAATCTTCAGCTCCTTGCGGGTCAGTTCCTGGTCGAAACCGGCCATGCCGTGGGTGTGCCAGCCACTGAGGCTGGCCTGCAGCGCCAGGTGGCCCCAGGCCGATCCGGTGTCGAAGGTGTGCCACAGGGCCGGGGTTTCCTCGCTGGCGCCAGGGGCGGCGAAGGTGGTCTTGGAGATCACGATCACCAGCGCCGAGGCATGTTGTGCCCAGCCGCGGTTGAACTCGTTGAGCAGGCCCAGGAAGCGCTCCCAGTTCGGCGTGTCTCGCCGGGCATAGAGAAAGCGCCAGGGTTGCGAGTTGTAGGCCGAAGGCGCCCAGCGTGCGGCTTCGAAGAAGCTCAGCAGGGTTTTCTCAGGGATGGTTTCTGCGGTGAAGGCTCGTGGCGACCAGCGCTCGGTGAATTGCGGGTGGATGGCGTGGTCGGCAACGCGAGGATTGGCGCTCATGCAAAGACTCCATACAACGTTGGGAAAATGGAATAACCGGCAGGCGCAGTTGGCTGGGCGCAGAGGCTTTCCTGACCCCGTGGGGTGCGCCGGATACAACGCGGTGAGCGTGGATGGCATCCGGGGCGAGGGTCGGTTCGGAAAGCAAAGCTACTGTGCCCATTGGCGGCTGGCAAGCTCCGGGCTACCGACAGTCGCCAATGCTTGGCCCGCCGGGCCTTCGGCACTAGACTGGCGGCCTTTTCACCCTCGGATACTGATGCTTGAGCCATGGCCGCCAAAGTCGAACCTTTCTGGATACGCAAGACCCTCGAACAACTCGACCAGGAGGAATGGGAGTCGTTGTGCGATGGCTGCGGCCTGTGCTGCCTGCAAAAGCTCGAGGATGAGGACGACAACAGCGTCTACTACACGCGTATCGCCTGCAAGCTGCTGGACCTCAAGACCTGCCAGTGCACCGACTACCCCAACCGCCGCGAGTCGGTGCCCGACTGCATCCAGCTGACCCCGGGCAAGGCCGACGAGTTCAAGTGGCTGCCGCCCACCTGCGGCTACCGCCTGGTAAGCGAAGGCAAGGACCTGCCGCTCTGGCATCACCTGGTGTGCGGCGATCGCGATGCGGTGCACCACGAGCGGATTTCCCAATCCGGACGCATGCTCGCCGAGGGCAGCGTTGCGGAAGATGATTGGGAAGACCATCTGATTTTCCGCGCGGGCTGAGCTTGCCCGGCCGCCTTTTCAAGGCCGCATGGGCTGGGTGCACGGCTCGCAGACAGGATCTCAAGCAAGGAGTGTGTATGAGGGTGGGGGCGAAGCTGGCGCTGGCCTGGGTGCTGCTGGGATTGAGCGCAGCGGCTGTCGCGGCGAAGAAGGTCGATCTGGATTATCACGTGCGGTTCCTGTCCCAGGGCGACCAGGCTGAAGTGCGCCTGACCCTGGCTGACGGCGCGGCGCTGCGCAGCCTGGACTTCGACCTGGGCAAGGACGGCGACTACAGCGACTTCAAGGCCGATGGCCAATGGCAGGCCGCCACCACCGAGGCGGGTGGCCGACGTGGTACCTGGCGCCCGGCCGGCGGCAAGGCCAGCCTGAGCTATCGGGTACGCCTGAGCCACAGCCCGAAGAAGGGCAGCTACGACAGCCGCAGCACCGCCAACTGGGCCTTGTTGCGCGGCGAGACGCTGGTGCCGCCGGCCCGGCTCGACCAGCAAGATGGCGTCGAGCTGGTGGCGCGCCTGGACTTCGAACTGCCCAGCGGCTGGAAGAGCGTCGAGACCGCCTGGCCACGTATCGGCAAGCACCGCTTTCGCATCGATAACCCCGAACGCCTGTTCGATCGCCCCACCGGTTGGATGCTCGCCGGTAACCTGGGCAGCCGCCGCACCCGCCTGGGCGCTACGGAAGTCAGCGTGGTGTCGCCCTTGGGCCAGGGGATGCGGCGCATGGATGTTTTGACCCTGCTGACCTTCGTCTGGCCGCAGGTGCAAGCGGTGTTTCCACGCCAGCCGGGCAAGCTGCTGATCGTCGGCGCCGCCGATCCGATGTGGCGCGGCAGCCTCGCCGGTCGCGATTCGTTGTACCTGCATAGCCGCCTGCCGCTGGTCAGCGAGAGCGGTGCCAGTCCGTTGCTGCGCGAGTTGGTGCAATCCTTGGGGCGCATCAACGATAGCCAGCACAGCGACTGGATCAGCGAAGGCCTGGCCGAGTACTACGCCATCGAGCTGCTGCGCCGGGCCGGTGGCATCAGCGACGAGCGCTACCAGGTACTGCACAAGCGCCTGGTGCGGGACGGCCAGGGCGTCAGCAGTTTGCGCGGCGAGCAAGTGAATGCGGCGACCGTGGCCCGGGCCGTGCTGCTGTTGCAGGAACTGGACCGGGAGATTCGCCTGAAGACCCGCAACAAACGCTCGCTGGACGATGTGCTGCAAGGGGCGATGCGCCTGGAGCGCGTCACTACCGCTGAGTTCATCCAACTGGGCGAGAGCGTGCTGGGCGGGTCGTCCCAGGTGCTGGACAGCCCGCTGCTGCGCTGAGTCGCCCGCTTCAGACCTTGGTTTCGGGCGCCTTGGCCGCTTCCTCTACCGTCTTGGCAGTGCGTTCCGCGACATCGGCGTTGGCCTTGAGATCGCGCAACTGCGCCCCGGCGCGCTCGATCCTGCTTCGCACGTCCTGCATGTCCCGGCGGCTCTTTTCCAGCAGGCTCTTGGCCGAGCTGTGTCCGGTGATGCCGCGGGCCAGGGCCACGCCGCCGATCGCCATCTGCACCAGGCCGAACACGCCGCCCCGGCGCAGGCCCTTGCCCATCATCACCACGCCGCCGGCCAGCGAGCCGATGCGTTCCCAGCCCTGGACGTTCTGCTGTGGATGGCTCTGGAACGGGGTCGACTCGATGGATTGCAGCTGTTTGCGCTCGCTCATGATCAGTCTCCTTGGGGAGGTGGGGGATATAGGGCTGACTACACCGGGACCTTGCCGGTTCCCGGAGATTGGGCGCAGGTGATTCAGAACTTGGGGCCGGAGCGGGTGTTGTTGCCCTTGGCCAGGCGATCGTAGAGCACCACGTTGACCGTCGCCGCGAGGTTCATGCAGCCGTTGGTGGGGATGTAGATCACGTCTTCGCACCAGTCGCGGATCTCCTTGTCCAGGGAGCCGTCTTCCGGGCCGAAGATGTACAGGGCGCGGTCCGGGTGGGTGTACTCCGGCAACGGGCGAGCGCCCTCAACAAGTTCTACCGCGACCGGGATGCAGCCCAGGGGAAGGATCTTCTTCAGGTCGTCGATGCCGATCAGCGGAATGTCCTGGTGGACCTTCTTGGTATCGGTGACGAAGTCGCGGGCACGCTCATAGCGCTTGCCGGTGTAGAACACCGAGGCGACGCCATAGCAGCCGGCGGCGCGCATCACCGAACCGACGTTCTCCGGCGACTTGGGGTTATACAAACCGATGCAGCTGTACCTTTTGTTTGCCACGAGCGGGGAGCCTTGGAGAAAAAAAGCGCGATTATACGGGGATTGTCCCAGGGCCGGGGGGGCTTGTTGTGGCGAGGGAGCTTGCTCGCGCTGGCGTGCGCAGCACGCCAGGCAGCGGTCGATGCGGTGTAGCAGGCCGGCCGGGGACATAGGCTTTACGGCTGCCTTGCAGTCGAACGGGAGCAAGCTCCCTCGCCACAAGGTGCCCGGCCGCCGGCGCTTACTCCGGGTCTTTGTTCATCAGTCCGGCCAGGGCAGCGAAGGGGTTGTGGGTCGCCTTGGCGATCTTCGGCGTGCTCAGGGAGCCTTCGCCGAAGTACTGCTGGTCGGTGTAGCGCGAGTGCTCGTTGTCATGGCAGTACAGGCACAATAGCTCCCAGTTGGAACCGTCCTGGGGGTTGTTGTCGTGGTTGTGGTCGCGGTGGTGCACGGTCAGCTCGCTCAGGCGCTTGCCGGAGAATTCCCGGGCGCAGCGACCACAGACGTGCGGGTACATTTTCAACGCCTTGTCGCGATAGCCCATTTCCCGATCGCGCTGGGCATCGGCAAGGATACGATCCAGCTTGGACGTGTTGGACGAAGGAGTGGACGAACTCATGGGTTCACCTTTGTAGAAGGACTAATGACGGTAATGGACAAAGTTTAGCTCAGGCCTTGAGCTTCTCGGCAATCCAGATGGTGTGCCAGGTGCCGCGATTGCCATGGGCGAAGACCTGTACTTCCTCGGCCTTGAAGCCGGCCTTGCGCAGGCGCTCGGAGAATTGCCGGTCGGCGCTGGCCGACCACACCGCAAGAATGCCCTTGGGCCGCAGGGCTCGGGCGCAGGCAGCCAGGCCGGCGCTGGAGTAGAGCCAGCTGTTGGCTTTCTGGGTCAAGCCTTCGGGGCCGTTGTCGACGTCTAGCATGATCGCGTCGAAACCCTGGGGCTCGGCCTGCAGGACCTTGGCCACGTCCTCCAGGCGGATCACCGTGCGTGGGTCCAGCAGCGGCCGGCCGGACTTTTCGCCGAGCGGGCCACGGTTCCATTCCACCACCCCGGGCACCAGTTCGGCGACCACCACTTCGGCGCTCTTGCCCAGGTGCTTGAGAGCCGCGGCCAGGGTGAAACCCATGCCCAGGCCGCCGATCAGCACTCGCGAATCAGGGCGTCCGGCGACCTTGCTGCAAGGGATCTGTGCCAGGGCATCTTCGGAGCCGTGCATGCGCGTGTTCATCAATTGGCCGCCGTCGCCGCCCTGGATCTTGATGACGAAATCCTCACCGTATTCGAACAGGCACAAGGCACCGCCGTTTTCAGGAATCGCAGTAGTGTCCAGCAGTACGAAACGTTTCATGGAGATCTCATTGAGGAAGGCAAAACGCCCCGGTTGGGAGTAGCCTGACGCCAGACAATAGCAATGGAGCCATTGATGAAGCGCACTATTCTAACGGTGATCGCCCAAGCGGCGCTCGCCCTCACCGCTACCCTGGCGCTCAGTGCTGGCCCGGCTTTGGCCGACGAGCCGCAAAGCGCCCCGGTGGTCACGCCGACGCCGACCCTGGGCACGCCGGGAACCGCCACACCGACCCCCTATCCGCAAGTGACCCCGCCCAGCACGCCGAAAGCCGGCAGCAGTGGCAGCGCGCCGTTGCTGCCACCCATCGACATGCCCAAGCCGCCCAAGGACCAGACCCTGCCAGGGCTGGAACAGAACGACAGCAAGAGCGGGCACTAGGTCCCCGGGTTTCGTGGTTCAGATCTGCTGCGCGAGCAACTGGCCGTCGGCCATGCGCAGGCGCCTGGACAGCGACACGGCCAGGGCGCGGATGATCTTGGCGGCGATCTTCGGCGCGTCGTTGAGCATCTTCTCCAGGGAGTCCTTGCCCAGGTTGAGCAGTTGGCAATCACTGGCGGCCACGCAAGTGGCCGAGCGCCGCTCGCCATCGAGCACCGCCATTTCGCCAAAGGCGCGCCCGCTGCGCAGGGTGGCGACGCTGACGAGCTGACCATCATGGCCGCGCTTCTGCACCCCTACCTGGCCACTGTGGATGATGCACATGAAGCTGCCGGCATCGCCCTCATTAAAGATCACATCGCCCTGGGCGATGCTGTTGATGCTGAAGTAGCCGGCGGCGGCGTTGAAGTCGGCGGGCAGCAACTGGTTGAACAGGCCGCAGTCCATCAGCCAGTCGCGGATTTCATTGTTCAGGAGAGTGGGTTCGGACATGGGTCTTTTTCTTGTGTCTGTGGCTCGGGCCCGGATCGGCGGCGGTCCTGGGTTAAGACAGGAGCGCCGCCGGGAGTTCCTCAGCCCAGGCCCAGAATGTTCAGGACAAAGGCATATTCGAGGGCTACGTCACGCAATCCCTGGTAGCGCCCGCTCATGCCGCCATGGCCGGCGCCCAGTTCGGTCTTGAGCAACAGCAGGTTGTCGTCGGTCTTGGTGGCGCGCAGCCTGGCCACCCACTTAGCCGCTTCCCAGTACTGCACGCGGCTGTCGTTGTAGCCGGCGATCACCAGGGTGGCCGGGTACGCCTGGGCCCGGACGTTCTCGTAGGGGGCGTAGGCCTTGAGCCGGGCATGCACCTGCGGCTCCTCGGGGTTGCCCCATTCGTCGTACTCGGTGACGGTCAGCGGCAGTTCCGGGTCGAGCATGGTGTTGAGCACGTCGACGAACGGCACTTCGGCAATGGCCACCTGGAACAGCTCGGGGCGCTGGTTGAGCACCGCGCCGATCAACAGGCCGCCGGCACTGCCGCCGCTGATGGCCAGTTGGCTGGAGGTGGTCAGGCCCTGGGCGACCAGGTGCTCGGCACAGGCGATGAAGTCGTCGAAGGTGTTCTGCTTGTGCTCCTGCTTGCCGGCGCGGTACCAGGCTTCGCCCAGTTCACCGCCACCGCGCACGTGGGCGATGGCGAAGGCCACGCCGCGATCGAGCAGGCTCAGGCGGGCATGGGAGAACCAGGGATCGAGGCTCGCGCCATAGGCGCCGTAGCCGTACAGGTAGAGGGGCGTGGGCTGGCCCAGGTACTCGCGTTTGACCACCAGGCTGATGGGCACCTGGGTGCCATCGGTGGCGGTGGCCCACAAGCGTTGGCTGACGTAGGCGTCGGCATCGAACTCGCCCAGCACCGGAGTCTGCTTGAGGACTTGCTGCTGGCCGTCGGCCAGTTGCAGCTGGCGTATCTGGGCCGGGCGGTTGAGGGCCTCGTAGCGCAGGCGGATACGCTCGCTGCCGAACTCCAGGCTGTTCTGCACATGCAGGCTGTAGGCTGCATCCGGCAATTGCACGCGGTAGCCGGGCAGGCCTTGGGGGCGCACTTCGATGATCGGCAGGCCGCCTTCACGCAGGCTCAGGGTCATGGCCCCGGCATTGAGGGTCACGCCGTCGAGCATCACTTCGGGATCGTGCGGCACCAGCAGTTGCCAGGTGTCCTGGGTGGGGACGCCGCCGGTGTCCTGCGCCTGGTAGAGGGCGAAGTTGATGCCATCGCGGTTGCTGCGGATGAACCAGGTCCACTGGCCATCGAGCAGGCCGTGGTCGACATCGTATTCATGGTCTTCGGTGCGCGGCGCGACGCAGGTGAACGGCAGGTGCGGCTGATCGGCGTCCAGGACCCAGGTTTCGCTGGTGGTCTTGCTGCCCATGGATAGCAGCAACTGGCGTTCGGAACTGGCGCGGTAGCAATGTAGGAAAAAGCGCCCGTCGGGTTCGTGGAATACCTGCTCAGCGGTACTGTCGCCCAGGCGGTAGCGCAACAGCTTGTGCGGGCGATGGGTCTCGTCCAGCTCGCCGAAGAACAGGGTCTGGCTGTCGTTGGCCCAGGTCATGCTGCCGTCGCATTGCTCGAATGGCAGTTCGCTGACCTGGTCGTTGGCCAGTTCCTTGACGAACAGGCTGTAGATTTCCTCGCCGCTGGTGTCGAGGCTGTAGGCCAGGCGCTGGTGGTCGGGGCTGATGCTGAACGCACCCAGGGCGAAGAATCCGCCGTTGGCCAGGACGTTCGGGTCCAGCAGCAGCTGCTCACGGCTCTCGTCCACCGCCAGGCTGTCGTCCGTCGGGCGTGGGCAGCGGTAGTGGCGTGGATACTCGTCGCCGGCGGTGGTGCGGGTGTAGTACAGGTACGGTCCCCAGGGCGAGGGCAGGGACAGGTCGGTCTCGAGGATCCGTCCCTTGATCTCCTGGAACAGCGCTTCGCGCAGGGGCGCCTGGCGAGCCAGTTGCTGTTCCTGGTAGCTGTTCTCCGCCTTCAGGTAGTCGAGCACCGCGTCGGTGTCGCGCTCCTGCAGCCAGGCATACGGGTCAGCGCCATCGGCCTTGTGGGCGATCGGGGCGTTGGTGTCATGGGCGGGTAGGGGCATGGGAGGCTCTCGGACGATGACAAATGAGGGCTTGGCAGACGGCGGTGCAGCCTGACACGGGAAAAGTCGTTATCATAAGCGCCTCTTTGCCTGCCTTGCCACGGACACCATGACCGAGAACGACTATCTGATCGCCTGGGGGTGCTACGCCTTCGCCGCCTTGGGCTGCCTGCTGGTGTGGATGCGCCTGACCCGCTGGATGTGGCGCTGGTTGCGCGAGCCGCTGCGCGTGCTGGTGGCGGTGCTGCTGTTCAGCCCGACCATCATCGACCCGGTCAAGGACAAGCTCGCTCCGGCCGTGGCCATCACCGCCCTGGACGTCGCCTTCAAGGTGGGTAACAACGCCTGGCGCGCGGTATCCGACCTGTTCATGTACGGCATGATCGCCTTCGGCGTGTACCTGCTGTTCGTGCTGATCCGCTGGCCCATCGAACGCGCCGCCCGGGAGCGCCGGCAGCGCAACGAAGCGGCGAAAGCCGCGGCCAAGGCCGCCGAGGTCGAAGATGACCAGCCCTTTGGCAGCGCCGGCAACGACCGCTACGGCCGCCCGTCCGTGGGTGGCGCGCGGGTCGAGCCACGCCTGTAACCCCGTTTCCGGCATTGCAGCGAGAGTCCGAGCATGTGTGAATTGTTGGGCATGAGCGCCAATGTACCGACCGATATCGTCTTCAGCTTCACCGGGCTGATGCAGCGTGGCGGCCGGACCGGCCCCCACCGCGACGGCTGGGGCATCGCCTTCTACGAGGGCCGCGGCCTGCGCCTGTTCCAGGATCCGGCCGCGAGCAGCGAATCGGAAGTGGCCAACCTGGTGCAGCGCTACCCGATCAAGAGCGAAGTGGTGATCGGCCACATCCGCCAGGCCAACGTCGGCAAGGTCTGCCTGGCCAATACCCATCCTTTCGTCCGCGAGCTGTGGGGCCGCAACTGGTGCTTCGCGCACAACGGCCAGCTGGCGGACTTCCACCCCGAGGCCGGTTTCTACCGGGCCGTGGGCGACACTGACAGCGAGGCGGCATTCTGCGACCTGCTCAACCGGGTCCGCACGGCTTTTCCCGAGCCGGTGGAGATCGAGCGATTGCTGCCGATACTGATCCAGGCGTGCGGCGAGTACCGCGTCAAGGGCGTGTTCAATGCCCTGCTCAGCGATGGTGACTGGCTGTTCTGCTTCTGCTCCACCAAGTTGGCGCAGATCACCCGGCGCGCACCGTTCGGCCCGGCTCGCTTGAAGGATGTCGATGTGATCGTCGACTTCCAGGCCGAGACCACCCCCGACGACGTGGTCACGGTGATCGCCACCGAACCCTTGACCGAAAACGAAACCTGGACCCGCTACCAGCCGGGACAGTGGAGCCTGTGGCGGCGCGGCGAATGCGTCAGCCAGGGCCAGACCGAATAAGGACATCCCTATGTTGCTCAGTTATCTGCGTCTGGTGCTGTTCGCCGCCGGTCTGTTGATCGGTGTGCAGGTGCCGGGTTTCATCAACGATTACGCCAAGCGTGTCGAAGCCCACCTGATCGAGTCGCAGAACAGCCTGCAGGGCTTCCAGGCCACGGCGCAGCAGTTCTTCAAGGGCGACCTGAACGCCCTGGTGGCCCATTACCGGGCCAGCGACGACCCGGTGTTTCGTAGCGATGCCCAGAGCCTGAGCGCCTTGCTCGGCCGCCAGCAGGCCCTGGACAAGCAGTACCAGGCGATGCAAGGCCCCTGGTACATCCGCTTGCTGCAAGTGGTACTGGCGGCCGACCCCGCGATCCGCCAGGAAACCTGGGATGGCTACAGCTACCAGATCCTGTTGACCCCGGAGGCGATGTCCTGGGCCATGGGCGGCGCCATGTTGCTGTCCTTCGGCCTGGAATGCCTGTATCGGCTGATCGACTGGGTCGTGCTCGGCGGTCGCCGCCAGCGCCAGAGCCGGCCTATCGAAGAGCGCGACCTCAAGGGCCTCTGAGCCCGCGTCGCAGCGCCTACGGGGACGGCGCCAGGAGCAGGTGCTCCTGGCCGACCTGCTGGGCGTAGCGCTGTACCACGCGCTGGCACAGCTGCACGATGTCTTCCACCAGTTCCACCCCCACTCGCCACGACACCACCACCTGCAGGTTCGGCGGGCGCTGCTCGATGTCCAGCAGCGTCAGCTCGCCACGGGCCAGTTCCTCGCGCACCAGGACCGGCGGCAAGGCGCCGATGCCGAAGCCGTCACGCAGCAGCCGAGTGATGGCCGATACCGAATTGACGCAGTTCAGGCGCGGTGCCAGTACGCCGCTGGCCTGCATCAGGCTCAGGATCTGCTGGTGGGGCAAGGAGTTCTTCGAGTAGGTGACGATCCGCTCCCGGGCCAGTTCCACCAGCGAGCCGTAGTGGCGGTTGTAGATCGAGTTGCTGGCGGCGACCCAGCACACCGGATAGCTGGCCAGTTCCAGGCTGCGGATGCTTTCCTGGCGCAGCAGGTCGGTTTGCAGCACCAGGTCGAGAAAGCCTTTTTGCAACTGCTCGCACAGGTTCAGCGAGGTGTCGGCCACCAGCTCGATTTCCACCTGGGGATAGTGATCCATCAGCTGTGCCACCAGGGGGCTGAGCCAGGTGTGGATCACTGTATCCATGACTCCGATGCGCAGCCGTCCGACCTTGCTTGAGGGCGCTTCGATCGACTGCTTCAGCACCTGCAGGGTATCGAGCATCTGCTCGGCATGTTCCAGCACCTTGAGGCCTTCGGGGGTCAGGCTGACGCCCCGCGAATCGCGCCGGAACAGCTTGACCCCCAGCTCGTCCTCGAGCACGGCGATGCGGCTGGAAACCGCGGCCTGGGTGGTGCAGAGCTTTTCCGCGGTCAGGCTGAAGTTCTTCAGCCGTGCGACCCAGACGAAGGTTTCGAGGAACTTGAGATTCATGGGATCAACTTTTCTTATGCCTTGGAGCGGCTTTTATTAGTTGGACGTGGGCGCTGCCCGAGTCGAAAAATGCGCCGACCCACGATATGCGTCGTCGTGGTCCAGAACAACACCAATAATCCTGGAGATCGCCATGAGTGCGCCCGAACCACAGGCCGCCAAGGCCCCGCATCGCGTCGGCCCGTTCGACTGGTATCGCGACATCAACCAGCAGGAACGCCGGGCGTTCTGGAGCTGCAAGATCGGCTACGGCCTGGATGGCATGGACACCCAGATGCTCAGCTTCGTGATCCCGACCCTGATCGCCCTGTGGGGCATCACTTCGGCCGAAGCCGGCCTGATCCATACCAGCACCTTGCTCGCCTCGGCCCTGGGCGGCTGGATCGCCGGGATCCTGTCCGACCGCATCGGCCGGGTCCGGACCCTGCAGCTCACCGTCTTGTGGTTCGCCTTCTTCACCTTCATCTGTGGCCTGGCCCAGAACTATGAACAGCTTCTGGTGGCCCGGACGCTGATGGGCTTCGGTTTCGGTGGTGAATGGACCGCCGGCGCGGTGCTGATCGGCGAAGTGATCCGCGCCAAGAACCGTGGCAAGGCCGTGGGCATGGTGCAGTCCGGATGGGCATTGGGCTGGGGCCTGACGGCGTTGCTCTATGCACTGTTGTTTTCCCTGCTACCGCCGGAAGATGCCTGGCGCGGTCTGTTCATCCTCGGCATCCTGCCGGCGATCTTCGTGATCTTCGTCCGGCGCCTGGTCAAGGACCCCGAGGTCTACCGGGAAACCCGGGCCAAGGAAGCGCCGAGCAATCCGCCGCGCTTCTACGAGATCTTCGCCCCGGGGATTCTCAGCACCACGCTGCGTGCCTCGCTGCTGGCGGCCGGAGCCCAGGGCGGCTACTACGCCATTACCTTCTGGCTGCCCACCTTCCTCAAGACCGAGCGCGGCCTGAGTGTGCTCAGCACCGGCGGCTACCTGGCCATGGTGATCTTCGGATCCTATGTGGGTTACGTGATCAGCGCCTACCTGACCGATATCCTGGGGCGCAAGAAGAACTTCGTGCTGTTCGCCGCCGGCTCCTTCGCCATCGTCCTGCTCTATACCCAGATGTCGGTGAGCAACGAGGCCATGCTCTGGCTGGGCTTTCCCCTGGGGTTCTTCGCTTCGGGCATCTTCAGCGGCATGGGGGCCTTCCTCACCGAGTTGTTCCCCACCCGTATCCGTGGTTCCGGGCAAGGCTTCTGCTACAACAGCGGGCGCGCGGTGGCGGCCTTGTTCCCGCTGTTGATCGGTTTGCTCAGCCAGCATGTGCCCCTGGGCGTGGCCATCGGTACCTTCGCCGCGGTGTCCTATGGCGTGGTGGTGCTGGCCGCCCTGAGCCTGCCGGAGACCCGTGGCAAGGAACTCGAGGCGCGCTAGCTGATAACCTGCGGATACTGCACCCGGCCCCGTGGCCGGCACTTATAAAAACACAGGAGCACCGACCATGAGCCGCCTGTTATTGAACTGCGACATCGGCGAAAGCTTCGGCAACTGGACCATGGGCCTGGATGCCGAGGTCATGCCCTTCATCGATTGCGCCAACATCGCCTGCGGTTTCCATGCCGGCGATCCGGGCATCATGCGCAAGACCGTGACCCTGGCCCTGACCAATGGCGTGCGTATCGGCGCCCACCCGGCCTACCAGGACCTGGCGGGTTTCGGGCGCCGGTCCATGAGCTATTCCGCCACGGAGATCCAGGATCTGCTGCATTACCAGGTCGGTGCCCTCGATGGCATCTGCCGGGCGCAAGGCACTCGTGTCAGCTACATCAAGCCCCACGGCGCCATGTACAACGACATGATGGCCAACCCGGCCCAGCTGCGCGCGGTAATCCAGGCCGTGGCCGCCTACGACCGGCAATTGCCGCTGATGCTCATGGCCACCCGCGACAACCGCGCGGCCCAGGCCCTGGGCGATGAGCACGGCGTGACCCTGTGGTTCGAGGCCTTCGCCGACCGCGCCTACGACAGCGCCGGGCACCTGGTCTCGCGCCAAGTGCCGGGCTCGGTGCACCACGACTCGGACACCATAGTCCGCCAAGCCCTGGCCATCGCCCGTGGCGAACCGCTGGTGGCCAGCGATGGCAGTGCCTTGCTCCTGCAGGCCAATACCCTGTGCGTGCACGGTGACAACGCCAGCTCGGTGGCGGCGGTGCAGCGCATCCGCGAGGCCCTGAACCAGCAGTCCGATTCATGAACTACCGGGTGGAGGTGGCGGCCATCGATTGCCTGATGGTGCGCCTGTTCGATGGGATCGCCGAAGACCACATGCCCTGGATGCTGGCCGCCGCCGAGCGCCTGCGCCAGGGCTTCGGCGTGGGTTTGATCGATCTGGTGCCGTCGTATACCACGCTGATGGTGCACTACGACCTGCGCAGCCTGGACCCGGCCCAGGCCCGCGAGTTGATCGATGCGGCCCTGGCGGGCCTGGTTCCGCTGGATGCCGGAGGCGGGCGCGAGCATGTATTGCCGGTGTGGTACGACCCCAGCGTCGGGCCGGAACTGGCGCTGCTGGCGCGGCGCAGCGGCTTGCCGGTGGCCGAGGTGATCCGTCGGCACAGCCAGCACGAATATCGGGTGTTCGCCCTGGGTTTCGCTCCCGGTTTCGCCTTCATGGGCCTGGTGGCGCCTGAACTGGCGGCGCCCCGGCTCGATACCCCGCGCAAGCGCGTGGCGGCGGGCAGCGTCGGCATCGCCGAACGCCAGACCGCGGCCTATCCGGCGGTGTCGCCGGGGGGCTGGAACCTGATCGGGCGAACCCCGAGCCGCTTGTTCGACCGCGAGCGCGAGGGCTACAGCCTGTTGCAGCCGGGAGACCGGGTGCGCTTCGCGGCAGTGGAGCGGGCCGAGTTCCTGCGCCTGGGTGGCGACGACAGTCCGCTGGAGGTGCCGGCATGAGCCGTTTGTCGATCGAGGCCAGCACGCCCTTGTGCCTGCTGCAGGACGCCGGGCGGTTCGGTGTGCGCCACCTGGGCGTGACCCAGGGCGGGGCGCTGGACTGGGTGTCGATGTCCTGGGCCAACTGGCTGCTGGACAATGCCCTGGACGCACCGGTGCTGGAGATCACCCTCGGCGGCCTGACCTTGCTGGCCGAGGACTACTGCCTGCTGGCGTTGGCCGGGGCCGACCTGGGGGCCTATGTGGATGAGCGCCCGCTGACCCCGGGGCGCAGTTTCGTCCTGCAGAAGGGCCAGCGCTTGCGCTTTACCCAGCCGCATTCCGGGGCCCGGGCCTATCTTGCGGCCCCTGGCGGTTTCGACGCGCCGCAGGTATTGGGCAGTTGTTCCAGTGTGCAGCGCGAGGCCCTGGGTGGCCTTGACGGGCAGGGGCGGGCGTTGGGCGAGGGCGGGGTGCTGGGGTATTCCGGAACCGGTGGTGCGCTCAAGTGCTTGTCGGCCGCACAGCTGGCGGATTGGCAATGCGCTGCACCGCTGGAACTGATCCTCGGGGCCCAGGTCGGCCAGTTCAGTGGCCTGAGCCTGTTCGATGCCTTCAACCGCGACTGGACCCTGGACAGCCGGGCCGACCGCATGGGCGCCAGGTTGTTGGGGCCGGTGCTGGAGTACCAGGGCCAGCCGATGATTTCCGAAGGCATCGCCCTGGGGGCGGTCCAGGTGCCGCCGGATGGCCAGCCGATCATCTTGCTTAACGACCGGCAGACCATCGGCGGTTATCCGCGCCTGGGCGCATTGACGCCCTTGTCCCTGGCCCGGCTGGCGCAATGCCTGCCCGGCAGCAAGGTGCGCCTGGCGCCGGTGGTGCAGGAGACCGCGCATCGGCAGCAGTTGGCGTTCTTGCGCCGCTTTGTGTAATGGCTGGCGGCCGCTGCGCGCCGGTACGCAGCCTGCGGCAGCGGCTACAGGGTACTGATCTGTAGCCGCTGTCGAGCCATGGCGAGGCTGCGAAAAGGCCCGCAGGGCCTTGCTTGACGGCCTACTTGGACAGAAACCGCATGCCTTCCTCCAGGCCACGCAGGGTCAGCGGATACATCTGGTCCTCGATCAGCTCGCGCACGATGTTGGTGGACGCGGTGTAGCCCCAGGTGTCCTTCGGGTAGGGGTTGATCCAGATGAGCTTCTTGTACTTCTCCATGAAGCGCTGCATCCACACGTAGCCGGCTTCTTCGTTCCAGTGCTCGACGCTGCCGCCGGCCTGGGTGATTTCATAGGGCGCCATGGCGGCGTCGCCGACGAAGATCACCTTGTAGTCGGCGCCGTACTTGTGCAGCAGGTCCTGGGTCGAAGTCCGTTCCGAACCGCGGCGCAGGTTGTTCTTCCACACCGACTCATAGATGAAGTTGTGGAAGTAGTAGTACTCCAGGTGCTTGAACTCGGTCTTGCAGGCCGAGAACAGTTCCTCGCAGATCTTCACGTGGGCATCCATGGAGCCACCGATGTCGAACAGCAATAACAGCTTGACGCTGTTGCGCCGCTCCGGACGCATCTGGATGTTCAACAAGCCGGCATCCCGGGCCGTGTGGTCGATGGTGCCGTCGATATCCAGCTCCTCGGCCGCGCCCTGGCGGGCGAACTTGCGCAGCCGGCGCAGGGCCACCTTGATGTTGCGGGTGCCCAGTTCCACCGAGTCGTCGAGGTTCTTGTATTCGCGCTGGTCCCAGACCTTGGCCGCCTTGCCCTGGCGCTTGCCGGCATCGCCGATGCGGATACCCTCGGGGTTGAAGCCGCCGGAGCCGAAGGGGCTGGTGCCGCCGGTGCCGATCCACTTGTTGCCGCCGGCGTGGCGTTCCTTCTGTTCTTCCAGGCGCTTCTTGAACTCTTCGATCAGTTTGTCCAGGCCGCCCAGGGACTGGATCTGCGCCCGTTCCTCATCGCTGAGCGAACGCTCGAATTCCTTGCGCAGCCAGTCCTCGGGGATCAGTGCCTGCAGGTGGTCGTCGAGTTTCTCCAGGCCGTTGAAATAGGCGCTGAAGGCCCGGTCGAACTTGTCGAAGTGGCGCTCGTCCTTCACCAGCACCGCCCGGGCCAGGTAGTAGAACTCGTCCATGTCGGCGAAGGTCACGCGCTGCTTGAGCGCGTTGATCAGGTCCAGCAGCTCGCGCACCGACACCGGTACCTTGGCGGCGCGCATTTCATTGAACAGGTTGAGCAGCATGCCGATGCCCTCTTAACGACCGCCGCGCCGGCTCATGAAGGCCAGGCGTTCGAGGAGCTGTACATCCTGCTCGTTCTTCACCAGGGCGCCGGCCAGCGGTGGGATGGCCTTGGTCGGATCGCGTTCGCGCAGTACCGCCTCGCCGATGTTGTCGGCCATCAGCAGCTTGAGCCAGTCCACCAGTTCGGAGGTCGAGGGCTTCTTCTTCAGGCCCGGCACCTTGCGTACGTCGAAGAACACATCCAGCGCCTCGCTGACCAGGTCCTTCTTGATGTCCGGGTAGTGCACGTCGACGATCTTCTGCAGGGTCGTGCGGTCAGGGAAGGCGATGTAGTGGAAGAAGCAGCGGCGCAGGAAGGCGTCCGGCAGTTCCTTCTCGTTGTTGGAGGTAATGATGATGATCGGCCGCTGCTTGGCCTTGATGGTCTGGTCGATCTCGTAGACGTAGAACTCCATCTTGTCGAGCTCTTGCAGCAGGTCGTTGGGGAACTCGATGTCGGCCTTGTCGATCTCGTCGATCAGCAGGATCACCCGCTCCTCGGACTCGAAGGCTTCCCAGAGCTTGCCCTTCTTCAGGTAGTTGCGGATGTCGTGGACCTTGTCCACGCCCAGTTGCGAATCGCGCAGGCGGCTCACCGCGTCGTACTCGTAGAGCCCTTGGTGGGCCTTGGTAGTGGACTTGATGTGCCAGGTGATCAGCTTGGCACCGAAGGATTCGGCCAGTTGCTCGGCGAGCATGGTCTTGCCGGTGCCGGGTTCGCCCTTGACCAGCAGCGGACGCTCCAGGGTGATGGCGGCGTTGACCGCCAGCTTCAGGTCATCGGTGGCAACGTATGCGCTGGTGCCTTCGAACTTCATCTGCAATTCCTCGAACGGTGACGACGAGCTGCCCGGGGCAGGTCGCTTGAATGGACACGAATGGCGCGACTATAACGCGGCGCTCGCTTGACTGTGAACGCAGACGCCCCATTCAGTCTCTGAATGGAGCGTCACGGGGTGACTCAGTCAGTCGACGGCTTGGGTTGTTCATAGCGGGCATTGAAGGCCTGGATGAAACCGTTGCGCAAAATCTGCAAAAACGCCTGGAATGCGCTGACATCCTGCTGGTGTACGTTGCCACTGAGCTCGACCCGGGTGGCGAACTGGTTCTTGCGCTGGTTCTTCAGCAGGGTTTCCCCGGCGCCCACCAGGGCTTCCCAGACCGAGCGGAACACATTCTTGTCGCGGTTCTCCACGTCCTGTTGCCAGTCGAAGACTTCCACGTCCCGCAGCAGCGGCTTGATGTAGCCGCGCAGTTGGCCCTTCTCGGCCTGGGCCTCGATCACCAGGTCGCCGTGTCCGGCCTTGAAGTCGAACTTGCCGTAGGCCGAGGCGAAGTCGTTGAAACGCCTGAGCTCGATATCCCGGGCCCGCAGGCGGAACTCGAACTCCTCGAAGTTGCTCAGGGGATCGAAGGTGGCGCTGGCTTCCAGGGGCGCCTGGCCCAGCAGCAGGGCCTTGCCCTCGAAGCGGGCGTCGCGCTTGCCCTGGGTGTCGACCACATTGGTCAGGTTGTAGAAGCTGGCATTGACCTGGGTCGCGCCCAGGTTCACCGGTGGATTGGAGCCGAAGTTGCGAAAGTGGAGGGTGCCATCGTCGATCCGCACTTCATCCAGGGTGATGGGCAACAGCTTGCCCAGTTGCGCCCGCCAGTCGGTGCCGGCACCGGTCTGCGAGGCCTGGCGGTCGCTGCCGCCATCGACGAAGTTCACCTGGGGCTGGACGAATTGCACCCGCGCCACCACCGCATGGTCGTACCACAGCGCATGCCAGCTCACCGCCAGGTCGATCAACGGCGCCTTGACGAAAGGCACCGGCACCTTGCCGCTGACCTTGACGATCTCCAGGCCGTTGATGCGGTAGGCGCCGCGCCACAGGGCCAGGTCGACATCGCTGACCCGGCCGCGGTAGTCGCCCATGTCCGCGAGCTTGTCGTTCAGGTAGTCACGCACCAGGTAGGGCAGGGCGATGTGCAGGCCGACCAGCAGTACGACCAGGCCCGCCAGGGTCCACAGGGGCCAACGATAGCGACGTTTCATGGGGCAGCCTCCAGTCCTATAAAGGCATTGACTGCCCAGGCTCCAGGTCGTTCGGCACGACTGGACGCTCAAGGATGCCAGGCATACCCTTGGGGACTTCTTCACTGCTGCATAAGGACCCAGCCATGAGCCGAATTTTTGCTGACAATGCCCATTCCATCGGTAATACGCCCTTGGTGCAGATCAACCGCATCGCCCCGCGTGGGGTGACCATCCTGGCCAAGATCGAAGGGCGTAACCCGGGCTACTCGGTGAAATGCCGGATCGGCGCCAACATGATCTGGGACGCCGAAAGCACAGGCCGGCTCAAGCCGGGCATGACCATCGTCGAACCCACCTCGGGCAACACCGGGATCGGCCTGGCCTTCGTGGCGGCTGCCCGTGGCTACAAGCTGATGCTGACCATGCCGGCCTCCATGAGCATCGAGCGACGCAAGGTGCTCAAGGCCCTGGGGGCAGAGCTGGTGCTGACCGAGCCGGCCAAGGGCATGAAGGGCGCGATCGACAAGGCGGCGGAAATCGTCGCCAGCGACCCGGGCAAGTACTTCATGCCGCAGCAGTTCGATAACCCGGCCAACCCGGCGATCCACGAAAAGACCACTGGCCCGGAGATCTGGAACGACACCGATGGCGCGGTGGACGTGCTGGTGGCGGGTGTCGGCACCGGTGGCACCATCAGCGGCGTGTCGCGCTACATCAAGAAGACCCAGGGCAAGCCGATCCTCGCGGTGGCGGTAGAGCCGGCCACCTCGCCGGTGATCAGCCAGAAGCTCGCCGGGCAGGAGATCAAGCCCAGCCCGCACAAGATCCAGGGCATTGGCGCCGGTTTCGTACCCAAGAACCTGGACCTGGAAATGGTCGACCGGGTGGAGCTTGTGACCGACGAGGAGTCCAAGGCCATGGCCCTGCGCCTGATGCAGGAGGAGGGCATCCTCTGCGGGATTTCCTGCGGCGCGGCGATGGCGGTGGCGGTACGCCTGGCGGAAACCCCGGAAATGCAAGGCAAGACCATCGTGGTGATCCTGCCAGACTCAGGCGAGCGCTACCTGTCGAGCATGCTGTTCAGCGACCTGTTCACCGAGCAGGAGACCCAGCAGTAGCGTCGGCTGGCCGTCGGTCCATGGCGCTGGCCCCATGGGCCGATGGCTGATCCATATCAGTCGCTGCTTGTGCGGCTTATGCTACTTAACGCCTTTGTTGCACGACCGTTAATGCTGAATGTTCGGTCGTGCGGGTTTTTCCGGGGTTCAGGAGTGTTTATCATGACCGGCTGCCAGGTCGGGTGATCGCTCCCCCCACCGGTGCCTATTTCCAAGGAGTTGTTGCATGAGCTTTTCCTTTGCCGCCAAGTTCGCGGTGTTGTCGCTGTTCATCGGCAGCATCCTTTTCGTGCATCTGCGCGGCAAGGCGCGCCTGCCGGTACTGCGCCAGTTCGTCAACCATTCGGCGCTATTCGCTCCCTACAACACCCTGATGTACCTGTTCTCCGGCGTGCCCTCCAAGCCGTATCTGGACCGCAGCAAGTTCCCCGAACTGGATGTGCTGCGCGACAACTGGGAAACCATTCGCGACGAGGCCATGCACCTGTTCGACGAGGGTTACATCCGCGCCGCCGAGAAGAACAACGATGCCGGTTTCGGTTCCTTCTTCAAGAAGGGCTGGAAGCGCTTCTACCTCAAGTGGTACGACAAGCCGCTGCCCTCGGCCGCGGCCCTGTGCCCCAAGACCGTCGAGCTGGTGAGCGCCATCCCCAACGTCAAGGGCGCGATGTTCGCGCTGTTGCCCGGCGGCAGCCACCTGAACCCGCACCGTGACCCCTTCGCCGGCTCGCTGCGTTATCACCTGGGCCTGTCGACGCCCAACTCCGACGCTTGCCGGATCTTCGTCGACGGCGAGGAATACGCCTGGCGCGACGGTGAGGACGTGATGTTCGACGAGACCTACGTGCACTGGGTGAAGAACGAAACCGAGATCACCCGGGTGATCCTGTTCTGCGACATCGAGCGTCCGTTGAGCAGCGGCCTGATGACCCGCATCAACCGTTGGGTCAGTGCCCAGCTGGGGCGTGCCACCGCACCGCAGAACCTGGACGACGAGCGGGTTGGCGGCATCAACCAGGCCTACGCCTGGAGCAAGCGTTTTAGCGACAGCTTCAGTGGTGTGGTCAAGCAGTGGAAACGCCGCAATCCCAAGCTGTACCGCATCCTGCGCCCGGTCCTGGCGGTGGTTGTGCTGGTTATCCTGTGGAAATGGCTGTTCGGATAAATCTTGCAATGAATATCGGGCGCTGGTTATATTCGGCGCTCGATGAGTCAAGCGACTCATTCTTTTCTTCCTTCGAGAACCCTTGGCACATGGCCTTATCCCTCATCAACGCGGTAGTGGTTTCAGCGGTCAACGCTGGCGTCGTGCCGTGCGGGAATCAGCAGCCTGTGCAGATCGGTCAGAACCCCCCACCTGTCAGTAGCACGCCGGTATACGCAGTCGTATCGCCGTCGGGCGTTGGCTTCTCGGGCTGACTCAGCAACCGCTGCTGTTTCCTCCGCCCGCCTGAAAAAACACTACTGAACTTCAGCTCCGGCTGAATTGGCTTCTTGCCTGACTACAGGTGGTTTCATGTTGCTCATTTCGAAAAAGTCCGCTTTTGCGGCGGCCTCCACGAGTCTGTTCGTCCTGCTCTGGAGCAGCGGCGCGATCTTCTCCAAATGGGGGCTGGCCCATGCCTCGCCCTTCGCCTTCTTGCTGGTGCGCTTCGCCATTGCCCTGGCCGGCCTGGTGCTGCTGGTGCCGCTGCTCAAGCTGCGCTGGCCCAGGGGCCGCCGGGCCATGGGGTTTGCCGTGGCCACGGGCCTGGTGCTGCTGGGCGCCTACCAGATCTTCTACATCCTGGCCCTGGACCTGAAGGTCACCCCCGGGGTGATGGCCACCATCATGGGGGTGCAGCCGATCCTCACCGTGGTGCTGATGGAGCGCCAGCGCTCCTGGAGCCGTCTGTTCGGCCTGGGCCTGGGGCTCGCCGGCCTGATCATGGTGGTGTACCAGGGCATCGGCCTGGCAGGCATCTCGATCTCCGGCATGCTCTGCGGCCTGCTGGCCCTGGTGAGCATGACCGCCGGCTCGATCATGCAGAAACGCATCACCGATAACCCGCTGGGTACCCTGCCGGTGCAATACCTGGCCGGGCTGTTGTTGTGTGCGTTGTTCGTGCCGTTCCAGCCGTTCCACTTCGAATACGACGCAGGCTTTCTGATCCCGGTGCTGTGGATGGGGCTGGTGGTTTCGGTGCTGGCCACCTTGCTGCTGTACCGCCTGATCGCCCAGGGCAACCTGGTGAATGTCACCAGCCTGTTCTACCTGGTGCCGGCGGTGACGGCGCTGATGGACTACCTGATCTTCGGTAATCGCCTGGCGCTGCTGAGCCTGTTCGGCATGGGCCTGATCATCGTCGGGCTGGTGTTCGTGTTCCGCAAGAGCGCCTGATCGAGGCGCACCGGCCGGGTGCAATGCCCGGTCGCAGGCAGTGGCGAGGGAGCTTGCTCCTTCGCCACGCCACCCTTCAGCTACGCATGGGGGCCTGCTCCTGGCGTACGGCATCCATGAAGGCCTGCATCGCCGATGACTGGATCCGCTGGCGCCGGGTGATCAAGCCAAAGGGCGGCAGGCGCGCTTGGAACTGGATCGGCAGGACAGCCAGCAGGTGCCGGCCGGGATAGTCCTCGACCACCGAGACCGGGGTGACGCCGATCATGTCTGTCTGCTGGACCAGGGACAGCAGGGTCATGATCGAGGTGGTCTCGACGATGCTGCTGGGAATATCGACCCGGGCGTTGTGGAACACCTGGTTGACGATCGAGCGCATGGGGCTGGGATGCTGCTGCAATACCCAGGTCTGCTCCTGCAATTGCGCCCAGTCCAGTTGCGTGGCTTGGGCCAAGGGGTTGCGGGCTCCGGCGATCACGCACAGTGCTTCTTCACCAAGGCTGTCGAACAACAGTTCCTCGGCCCGCGCTCCAGCTGGAATCCTCCCCAGGACGACATCCAGTTGCTCCTGCAGCAAGGCTTGCACCAGGACGTCGCTGGTATCCACCTGGATGCTCATGGACAGCCGTGGATGGCTTTGCTTGAGGGTGGCGATGGTCCGGGTCAGCAGTCCCGAGGCCAGGGCCGGAATGGCACCGACCGTGACCCGACCCAGGTTGCCCGATTCCAGGGACACCAGTTCCTCACGCATGCCGCTGAGCTCGGCGAAGACCATTCGCGCGTAATAGATCACCGTTTCGCCGAACGGTGTGGCGCGCATTCCCCGTGGCAGCCGCTCGAACAGCTCGACGCCCAGCAGGGTTTCGGCCTCGTGGAGCATCTTGGTCGCCGCGGGCTGGGTCATGCCGATGTGCTCGGCGGCACGGCGCAGCGAGCCGAATTCCTGCAAGGCGAGCACCAGCCGCAGTTGCCGCAGGCGCAGGCGGCTGTGAATCAGATGGGCATCGGGAATCCTGGTCATGGGCGGCTCTTGGTCGGTGGATGGGGCGATCCCAAGCTATCCGATAACCCTAACTGCTAACAAATGCAGATTAGTGATTACCTGGGGTTATCAGCGGATGCCCATAAGTGATTAGCCGGCGCTCGACCGGCTGGCTACAGTCGGTTCACCCCTTGAGCTGTTGCCAAGCCGCTGTCTTCAAGGGGCGCACAACTACAAAAAGCCGCCTTGTCCCTTGCGCAAGGCACTGACCGGCATTCAAGGAACATCGACATGACTCGTCCAGACCCTGCCCTGGTACTTGCCAGCGCCATCTCCAAAAGTCGGCTGCGCTTGCTGCCCTTCCTGATCCTGATGTACATCCTGGCCTTCATCGACCGTTCCAATGTCGGTTTCGCCAAGGCCGCGCTGCAGGCGGATACCGGCTTGGGTGATGCTGCCTTCGCGTTCGGCGCGAGCATATTCTTCATCGGTTATGCGTTCTTCGAGGTGCCCAGCAATTTCATGCTGCACCGTCTCGGCGCCCGGGTCTGGCTGTGTCGGATCATGGTCACCTGGGGCCTGGTGTCGGCGGCGATGATGTTCGCCCACGATGCCCAGACCTTCTATGTGCTGCGTTTCCTGCTAGGGGTGGCCGAGGCCGGATTCTTCCCGGGCATCATCCTCTACCTCACTTACTGGTTTCCGGCCCAGAGCCGTGGCCAGGCCCTGGGGTTGTTCTATTTCGGCCTGCCCCTGGCCCTGGTGCTGGGTAGCCCGCTGTCGGGCTGGCTGCTGGAGTTCCACGGCATATTCGGCTTGACCAACTGGCAGTGGCTGTTCGTGGTCGAAGGCTTGATGGCATCGGTAGTGGGAGTCGCTGCCTATTTCTACCTGGTCGACCGCCCGGCCGATGCTCGCTGGCTGGACGCGGCGCAGAAGCAGGCTCTGCAAGCCGCCCTGGCCGAAGAAGATGCGCGCAAGCAGCACAGCAGCCCCCATGGTTTCTTCAGCGCCTTGCGCAATCCGCGCGTGCTGCAGTTCTGCCTGGCCTACTTCACCATCCAGATGAGCGTTTATGGGGTGGTGTTCTACCTGCCGACCCGTATCGCCGGATTGCTGGACGGTCACGTGGGCTTGAGCGTCGGCCTGATCACGGCGATTCCCTGGATCTGTGCGCTGCTGGTCACCCGCCTGGTGACCCGGCATGCCGACCGCAGTGGCCAGCATCGGCGCCTGGCGGTGCTGATGCTGAGCATGGCCGCCATCGGGATCGCCGCTTCGGCCCTGGGCAGCAGCATGGTCGCGGTGGTCCTGGCGTTCTGCTTTGCCGCATCCGGCTTCGTCGCCGTGCAGCCGCTGTTCTGGACCATTCCCACCGGTTATCTCAGCGGTGCCGCGGCGGCGGGAGGGATTGCCCTGGTCAACTCGATCGGCAACCTCGGCGGTTTCGTCGCTCCCAATCTCAAGACCCTGACCGAAGCCCAGTTCGCCGACCCCCGTGCCGGAATGTTCGCCCTGGCCCTGGTGGGCATTCTCGGCGCCATCCTGCTCTTGCGCCTCAGTGCCCGGCCCGTCGAAGGCTCCACCGAGCAATTGGCTCCGGCCCGGCTCGACTGATCATTACCCAAGCCCTGACAAGGACCCCCGCATGAAAATCAAAGCGATCCGTACCCGTGTCTTCGAATGGAAAGGCAAGGTCGTGCCCCCCAAGGCGCACTTCTGCACCAACGCCTCGGACATCCTGTTCGAGCGCGGCGACGCCATGGGCTCGTTCCGTTTCCACGGCTGGCTGGTGGTGGAAGTGGAAACCGACAACGGCCTGGTGGGTATCGGCAACTGTGCCCTGGCGCCGCGTGTGGCCAAGCAGGTCATCGATACCTACCTGGCACCGCTGGCCATAGGCGAGGACCCTTTCGACAACGAATACATCTGGCAGAAAATGTATCGCCAGAGCCATGCCTGGGGACGCAAGGGCATCGGCATGGCGGCGATCTCGGCGATCGATATCGCCATCTGGGACATCATGGGCAAGGCCGTGGGCAAGCCGGTGTTCAAGCTGTTGGGCGGACGCACCAAGGAGCGGATCTGGACCTATGCGTCCAAGCTCTACGCCAACGATGACCTCGACCTGTTCCTGGAAGAGGCCCAGGGCTACCTCAACCAGGGCTTCGATGCCTTGAAGATGCGCTTCGGCTACGGCCCGAAGGATGGGCCGGCAGGCATGCGCCGCAACATCGAACAAGTGCGCGCCTTGCGGGAACTGGCGGGACCGGATGTCGACATCATGCTCGAGTGCTATATGGGCTGGACCCTGGAGTACGCCCGGCGCATGTTGCCCAAGCTGGCCGAATTCGAGCCGCGCTGGCTGGAGGAGCCGGTGATCGCCGATGACCTGGAAGGCTACGTCGAGCTGAAGAAGATGGGCATCATGCCGATCTCCGGCGGCGAGCACGAGTTCACCTCCTACGGCTTCAAGGAGTTGCTGGAGCGGCGTGCCGTCGACGTGATCCAGTACGACACCAACCGAGTCGGTGGCATCACCGCGGCGCGCAAGATCAACGCCCTGGCCGAGGCCTGGTCGGTGCCGGTCATCCCCCATGCCGGCCAGATGCACAACTATCACCTGACCATGTCCAGCACCGCCTCGCCCATGGCCGAGTTCTTCCCGGTGTTCGATGTCGAGGTCGGCAACGAGCTGTTCTATTACGTGTTCAAGGGCGAGCCGCAGCCGGTGGAAGGCTATATCCAGCTCGACGACCACAAGCCGGGCCTGGGCCTGGAGATCTGTGAAGACCATCTCGGCGAATTCAACATCATCGAATAAGCCTCGGCAGCCGTCCGTGGACGGCTGCCGCCATGACATCCAGGAGGACGGGCATGCGCCTGATTCAGTTTGAGAACGATGCCGGCCAGCGCCAGGTCGGTAGGGTCGAAGGCGACCGGGTCCACGTTTTGCGCAATACCGCCAGCACTCGCGAGCTGGCCCTGGCGGCGATCGACAACGAGTGCGGCCTGCTGCAAGAAGCCCAAGCCCGTGGTAGCGACAGCAGCCTCGACTATCCCCGGTTGCTGGAGCAGGGGCGCCTGCTGCCGCCGCTGGACCATCCAGACCCGGCCCACTGCCTGGTCAGTGGTACTGGCCTGACCCACCTGGGCAGTGCAGCCGCCCGGGACAAGATGCACCAGCAGCAGGCCCAGGGCGATGCCGGTATCACCGACACCATGCGCATCTTCAAATGGGGCCTGGAAGGTGGCAAGCCGCTGGCCACGGAGGTGGGAGCGCAGCCGGAATGGTTCTACAAGGGTGATGGCAGCATCGTCGTGCGGCCCGGCGGCGACTTTCCGGTGCCGCCCTTCGCCGAGGATGCGGGCGAGGAACCGGAGTTGACCGGCCTCTACGTGATAGGTGCCGATGGCCGGCCCTATCGCCTGGGTTATGCCCTGGGCAACGAGTTCTCCGACCATGTGATGGAGCGGCGCAACTACCTGTACCTGGCCCATTCCAAGCTGCGCTATTGCGCCTATGGTCCTGAGTTGCGGGTGGGTGCATTGCCGGGCCACTTGGCCGGAACCAGCCGGGTGCTGCGTGACGGCAAGGTGCTCTGGGAGCAGGAATTCCTCAGTGGCGAGGACAACATGTGCCACAGCCTGGCCAACCTCGAGTATCACCATTTCAAGTACGCCCAGTTCCTGCGTCCTGGCGATGTCCATGTGCATTACTTCGGCACTGCCACCTTGTCCTTTGCCGACGGCATCCGGCCCCGGCCCGGCGACCGTTTCCAGATCAGCCTCGAGGCATTCGGCGCCCCGCTGGAGAACGGCATCGGCGAAGGCCCGCGTCCGGTGGCGGCGGGCCAGGTTCGTGGCTTGTGACTTTCAATTGCCGGCCGTGGCGGCCGGCCAGGGAGACCCAATGACTTCATCGTCCGGATACAACTACATCGGTGGCACCCGCAGTGCCCGGGGCCATGTCCAGTTGCAAAGCCTCGACGCCCAGACCGGGCAAGCCCTGCCAGGCGTCTTCTACCAGGCCACCGAGGAGGAGGTGGATGCCGCGGCCCGGGCGGCAGCCGGCGCTTGCACCGAATATCGCGATCTTGGCCCTGAACAACGGGCCTTGTTCCTCGACGCCATCGCCGCAGAGCTGGAAGGCCTGGGTGCCGACTTCATCGCCACGGTATGCCGGGAAACCGCCTTGCCCACGGCGCGTATACAGGGCGAACTGGGGCGTACTTGCGGCCAGTTGCGGTTATTCGCCAAGGTCCTGCGCCGTGGTGATTATCTCGGGGCGCGGATCGATCGCGGCCAGCCCCAGCGCCACCCCCTGCCACGGCCCGACCTGCGCCAGTACCGCATTGGCCTGGGACCGGTAGCGGTGTTTGGCGCCAGCAACTTTCCCCTGGCGTTCTCCACCGCCGGCGGCGATACCGCGGCAGCCCTGGCCGCCGGTTGCCCGGTGGTATTCAAGGCCCACAGTGGACACATGGCGACCGCCGAATGGGTGGCCGATGCGATCATCCGTGCGGCACAGCGCTGCCGGATGCCCGACGGAGTGTTCAACATGGTCTATGGCGCCGGGGTCGGAGAGTGGCTGGTCAAGCACCCGGCCATCCAGGCCGTGGGCTTCACCGGTTCCCTCAAGGGCGGCAATGCCCTGTGCCAGATGGCGGCGAACCGACCACAGCCGATCCCGGTGTTCGCCGAGATGTCGAGCATCAACCCGGTGATCCTGCTGCCCGAGGCATTGCAGGCGCGTGGCTCGCAGATCGCCGCTGAGCTGGCAGGTTCGGTGACCCAAGGCTGTGGCCAGTTCTGTACCAATCCGGGACTGATCATTGGCCTGCGCTCCACGGCCTTCAGCTCGTTCCTTGAGCAGTTGGTCGCGCAGATGAACCGGCAGCTGCCACAGACCATGCTCAATAGCGGCACCCTGGCCAGCTATTGCCGGGGCGTGCAGGCCCTGTCGCAGCACCCGCAGGTACGGCGGCTGGCGGGCCAGGCACAGCAGGGCGACCAGGCGTGCCCGCAGTTGTTCCAGGCCGATGCGAGCCTGCTGCTGGAGGGCGATGGCTTGTTGCAGGAAGAGGTCTTCGGGCCGGCCAGCATCATCATCGAAGTGGCCGATATGGCCGAGCTGGCCATGGCCCTGCAGGGCTTGCGTGGACAGTTGACCGCGACCCTGATCGGCCAGGAGCAGGAGTTGCTGGCGCAGCGTTGGCTGAGCGACAGCCTGCAAGAGAAGGTCGGCCGTCTGCTGATCAATGGATATCCCACCGGTGTCGAGGTTTGCGAGGCCATGGTCCACGGCGGACCCTATCCGGCAACTTCGGACCCACGGGGAACTTCGGTGGGTACCCTGGCCATCGAGCGCTTCCTGCGCCCGGTGTGCTTCCAGAACTACCCCGATGCGCTGTTGCCCGGGGCTTTGCAGGATGCCAACCCATTGGGTATCCGCCGTTTGGTGGACGGAGAGCCCAGCAGCGCCGCTCTTTGAAGGCGGATGCCCGGCGATCTCAGGCCGCGGTCTTCGCCGCTGGCCTGAGGACCAGCCACAAGGCCGCGGCGATCAGCACCCCGCCATACAGATGGCCCATGGACAGCGGCTCGTCCAGCAACAGGGCACCCCAGAGCACGCCGAACGGCGGGATCATGAAGGTCACGGTCATGGAGCGCACCGGGCCGATGGAGCTCAGCAGGCGGAAGTACAGGACATAGGCGAAGGCAGTGCAACCCAGGCCCAGGCCCAGCAACGACAGCCAGACACTTACGCCGCCCCAGCTGGCCGGTGGCTGGCTCAGGGCGCTGTAGGCGAACAGCGGCAACAGGAACAGCGTGGCGCCGAGCATGCTGCCCAGGGCCGAGAGGCGGCTGTCCAGGCCCCCGGCCTGGTCCAGCCAGCGCCGTGCGAGGAAGCCGGCGAAGCCATAGCAGGTGGTGGCCAGCAGGCAGGACAGGGCGCCGAGCGCCAGTTCATGGTCGAAGGCCACCGGCCCGGCGCGGCTCAGGATGCCGACCCCGAGCAGCCCCAGGAACACGCCGGCGAGCTTGGCCGGGGTCAGGCGCTCATGGAAGAACAGGCCGCCGATCAGCACCCCCATCAGCGGCGTGGTGGCGTTGAAGATCGCCGAGTAACCGGCAGGCAGCACCAGGGCCGCCACCGAGTACAGGGTGGCGGGCAGCCCCGAGTTGATCACGCCCAGCAGCAGGACGGTCTTGAACTTGCCGTGGAAATTCCAGCTGACGCGCATCAGCGCCAGCATGGCCAGCAAGCCGACGGCGGCGATCGACACACGAAAGAAGGCCGTGGGCACGCTGCCCAGGACCGGGGCGATGATGCGCATGAACAGAAAGCTCGCGCCCCAGATGGCGGCTAGCGACAACAGGCGCAACAGATCGACAGGTCTCACGGAAAGTTCCTTGGGTGGCAGGGCGGGAATCTTGCCCAGCGCGGGTGGGCATGGCAAACCTTATTGGTGCACGGGCCGGGCCAAGCCTGCACTCCGATTGTTGCGTTCGATTGTCGTGCCGGATTTTCCCGGGGCCGATCTCTGGCGACCGATACAGGGCGAGGCGACCGTCGGGTCACAAAAATGCGCTTCTCCTCGGGCCATTGCAGTGGCTAAGCTCAGGCAATCCAAATTCCCGTAGAGGTCTTCCTATGCCGCAGTCATGGCCCGCCGCCGACATCGCTCGAATCATCCTGAGTGGCTTCGACGACTACCGCGACAACTTCCGCCGGATCGCCGATGGCGCCCGGCATCGCTTCGAACAAGCGCAATGGCAGGAAGCGCAGAGGGCCTCCACCGCGCGGATCAACCTCTACGAGGAGAAGGTCGGGGAAACCGTGGCCCGACTGCACCAGGCCTTCAGCGACGAGGTGCTGATGGACGTCAGCCAATGGCCGCTGGCCAAGAGCGCCTGCATCGGCATGATCGACCTGCGCCTGGACGATGAACTCTCCGAGACCTGGTACAACTCGATCTTCTGCGGGCTGTTCAGCCATGACCTGATCAGCGACGGCTGCATGTTCATCCATACCACCCGGCCCAGCCTGCGCCGCGCCCGGGCTGCCCAGACCCGCAGCTATACGCCTCGGGGCGAGCTGTCGAGCATGCTCAGGCAGATATTCACCGACTACCGCTTCAGCGTGGACTACGCCGACCTGTCCGGGGATATGCGGCGTTTGGAGGCGCAACTGCGCGAGAACCTGCCGGATTGGGTCTGCAAGGACCCGGAGCTGACCGTGGAGCTGTTTTCCTCGGTGCTCTACCGCAACAAGGGCGCCTACCTGGTGGGGCGCATCTATACCCACGAGGAGCAGTGGCCGCTGGTGATCCCGCTGCTGCACCGCGAAGGCCGGGGCATCCAGGTCGACGCGCTGATCACCGACGAGGCCGAGGTCTCGATCATCTTTTCCTTCACCCGTTCCTACTTCATGGTGGATGTATCGGTGCCGGTGGAGTTCATCGGGTTCCTCAAGCGCATCCTGCCGGGCAAGCACGTCGCCGAGCTGTACACCTCTATCGGTTTCTACAAGCACGGCAAGTCGGAGTTCTACCGGGCGCTGATCAACCACCTGGCCAATACCGACGATCGTTTCATCATGGCGCCCGGGGTCCGCGGGATGGTCATGAGCGTGTTCACCCTGCCGGGCTTCAACACCGTGTTCAAGATCATCAAGGACCGCTTCTCGCCGTCCAAGAACGTCGACCGGGCCACGGTGATCGAGAAGTACCGGTTGGTGAAGAGCGTCGACCGGGTAGGGCGCATGGCCGATACCCAGGAGTTCGCCGACTTCCGCTTCCCCCTGTCCAAGTTCGATCCGGCCTGCCTCGAGGAGCTGCTGGAGGTGGCGCCGTCCACCGTGGTGGTGGAGGGCGATACGGTGCTGATCCGCCACTGCTGGACCGAGCGGCGCATGACCCCGCTCAACCTCTACCTGGAGCACGCCAACGAAGCCCAGGTGCGCGAGGCCCTGGAAGACTACGGCCTGGCCATCAAGCAACTGGCGGCGGCCAATATCTTCCCAGGCGACATGCTGCTGAAGAATTTCGGGGTCACCCGCCACGGCCGGGTGGTGTTCTACGACTACGATGAAATCAGCTACCTCACCGAGGTCAATTTCCGCCATATCCCGGCGCCGCGCACGCCAGAGGACGAGATGGCGTCCGAGCCCTGGTACTCCATCGGCCCCCACGATGTGTTCCCCGAGGAGTTCCCGCCGTTCCTGTTCGCCGATATCGGCCAGCGCCGCCTGTTCGACCAGTTGCACGGCGAGCTGTACAACGCCGATTACTGGAAGGGACTGCAGGACGCGATCCTCGCCGGCAAGGTGATCGATGTCTTCCCGTACCGGCGCAAGGGGCGCGACGAGGAATAACGCGGCGAAAGGCCGTCACAAGCTGCAAGCTAAAAGCGCCAAGCTGCGTTAACCTTGCGGCTTTTCGCTTGAAGCCAGTCGCTGCTTTCCCATGACCGACCAATCGCCTGCTATCGACCAACTACTGAAAAACCTCGATCAAGCCATGCTCGCCGACCGCCACCGGTTGCGTCGGCAGCTGCTCGAACTGCGCAAGAAGCCCGACGAGGCCAAGCTCGCCCAGTGGCTGGAGCGGATGCAGGCTTCGTGCAACCTGGTGACGGCGCGGCGCGACAGCGTGCCCACTATCCGCTACGACGACAGCCTGCCGATCGCCGCCAAGCGCGACGAGATCAAGGACGCGCTGCTCAAGCACCAGGTGCTGATCATCGCCGGCGAGACCGGTTCGGGCAAAACCACCCAGTTGCCCAAGATCTGCCTGGAGATCGGCCGCGGCCAGCATGGCCTGATCGGCCATACCCAGCCCCGGCGGATCGCCGCCCGCAGCGTTGCCAGCCGGGTCGCCGAAGAACTGGCCACGCCCCTGGGGGCGCTGGTGGGTTACCAGGTGCGCTTCGAAGACCAGAGCGATGCCAACACCCTGGTCAAGCTGATGACCGACGGCATCCTGCTGGCGGAAACCCAGAACGACCGTTTCCTCGAGCGCTACGACACCATCATCGTCGACGAGGCCCACGAGCGCAGCCTGAACATCGACTTCCTCCTGGGCTACCTCAAGACCCTGCTGCCACGGCGCCCTGACCTCAAGGTGATCATCACCTCGGCCACCATCGACCTGGAGCGCTTCTCCAAGCACTTCGACGATGCCCCGATCGTCGAGGTCTCCGGTCGTACCTTCCCGGTGGAAACCTGGTACCGGCCCTTGACCCTGGAGCAGGACGAGGATGGCAACCGCGTCGAGGACGACCTGACGGTGGACCAGGCGATCCTCGCCACCCTGGACGAGATCGCCGCCCATGAGCGCAGCGAGCGCCGCAGCCCCGGCGATGTGCTGGTATTCCTGCCGGGCGAGCGGGAAATCCGCGATGCCGCGGAAATGCTGCGCAAGGCCCAGCTCAAGCACACCGAGATCCTGCCCTTGTACGCGCGGCTGTCGCCGGCCGAACAGCAGCGCATCTTCCAGTCCCACCCGGGACGGCGGGTGGTGCTGGCGACCAACGTCGCCGAGACTTCGCTGACGGTGCCTGGCATTCGCTATGTGATCGACAGCGGCACCGCGCGCATCAGTCGCTACAGCTACCGGGCCAAGGTTCAGCGCCTGCCCATCGAGGCCGTTTCCCAGGCCAGCGCCAACCAGCGCAAGGGCCGTTGCGGTCGGGTCGAGCCGGGCATTTGCGTGCGCCTGTACAGCGAAGAGGATTTCCTCGGACGGCCGGAGTTCACCGATCCGGAGATCCTGCGGACCAACCTGGCGGCGGTGATCCTGCAGATGCTCCACCTGCGCCTGGGTGAAATCACCGCGTTCCCCTTCATCGAGCCGCCGGACGGCAAGGCCATCAGCGACGGCTTCAACCTGCTGCAAGAACTCTCGGCGGTGGATCGCAACAGCCAGCTGACGCCCCTGGGCCGGCAGCTGGCGCGTTTGCCGGTGGACCCGCGCATGGGCCGCATGCTGCTGGAGGCGGCGCGCCTGGGCAGTCTCCAGGAAGTGCTGATCGTCGCCAGTGCGATGTCGATCCAGGATCCGCGCGAGCGCCCACCGGAGCGCCAGCAGGCGGCGGACCAGGCCCATGCCCAGTGGAAGGACGCCGACTCGGACTTCGCCGCGCTGGTCAACCTGTGGCGTGGTTTCGAAGAACAGCGCCAGGCCCTGACGGCCAGCCCGCTGCGTAACTGGTGCCGCAAGAATTTCCTCAACTACCTGCGCCTGCGCGAGTGGCGCGACGCCCATCGCCAGTTGAGCCTGATCTGCCGTGACTTGCAGTTGAGCCTGAACAAGGAACCGGC
The DNA here is from genome assembly GCF_003850545.1 of Pseudomonas sp. CMR5c. NCBI lineage: Bacteria > Pseudomonadati > Pseudomonadota > Gammaproteobacteria > Pseudomonadales > Pseudomonadaceae > Pseudomonas > Pseudomonas sp. CMR5c. The sequence continues at coordinate 1,670,620 of NZ_CP027705.1, forward strand.
GGACTACCAGAAACTGCACAAGGCGGTGCTGGTGGGCCTGCTGAGCCAGATCGGCCAGAAGACCGAGGATGGCGACTACCTGGGCGCCCGCCAGCGGCGCTTCTGGATCCACCCGTCCTCGGGCCTGGGCAAGAAACGCCCGCAGTGGCTGATGACCGCCGAGCTGGTGGAGACCACCAAGCTCTATGCGCGCATGGTGGCCAAGATCGAGCCGGACTGGATCGAACCCCTGGCCGGGCACCTGGTGAAGAAGAACCACTTCGAACCCCATTGGGAAAAGAAGCGCGGTCAAGTGGTGGCCTATGAACAGATCACCCTGTTCGGCCTGATCGTGGTCGGCCGCCGGCCAGTGCACTACGGCCCGGTGGACCCGGTGGTATCCCGCGAGCTGTTCATCCGCGAGGCCCTGGTGCGGGGCGAGATCCAGTCCAAGGCCAAGTGCCTGACGGCCAATACCCAGTTGCTGGAGCAGCTCGATGCCCTGGAGGCCAAGGCTCGGCGCCGGGACATCCTGGCGGATGAGGAAACCCTGTTCGCTTTCTACGACGCACGCTTGCCGGCACAGATTCACCAGACCGCCACCTTCGACAGCTGGTACCGGGTCAACAGCCAGAAAGACCCGCAACTGCTGATCATGCGCGAGGAAGACGTGCTGGCCCGCGAGGCCAGCGAAGTCACCGCCAGGCAGTACCCGGACACCCTGCATATCGGCGACCTGGAGCTGGCCCTGAGCTATCACTTCGAGCCCAACCATCCCCGCGATGGCGTGACCCTGCGGGTGCCGGCGCCGCTGTTGCCGGCGTTGCCTGCCGAGCGCCTGGAATGGCTGGTGCCGGGCTTGATCGAGGCCAAGTGCATCGCCCTGGTACGCAACCTGCCCAAGGCCCTGCGCAAGAACTTCGTGCCGGTGCCGGACTTCGTCAAGGCGGCCTTGCAGCGCATGGACTTTGCCGACGGCTCGCTGCCCCAGGCCCTGGGGCGCGAGTTGCTGCGCATGACCGGCGCGCGGGTCAGCGACGAAGCCTGGAGCGAATCCGCGCAGCAGGTGGAAAGCCACTTGCGGATGAACCTGGAAATCGTCGATGCCCAGGGCAAGTTCCTCGGCGAAGGCCGGGACCTGGCCGAACTCACCGCGCGCTTCGCCGAGGCCAGCCAGGCTGCCCTGGCGGTGCCGCAGACCGCCAAGAGCCAGCAGCCGGTGGAAGCCAAGGTGTTCGCCGCGGTGGCGCAGAAGACCCAGCAGAAGATCGCCGGGTTGTCGATGACGGTCTATCCGGCCCTGGTGGAAGAAGCCGGGACGGTCAAGGAAGGGCGCTTCTCCACCGCTGCCGAGGCCGAGTTCCAGCATCGCCGGGCCTTGCAGCGCTTGCTGTTGCAACAGTTGGCCGAGCCGGCCAAGTTCCTGCGCGGCAAGCTGCCGGGGCTCACCGAACTGGGCCTGTTGTACCGCGAGCTGGGGCGGATCGAGGCCCTGGTGGAAGACATCCTCCTGGCCAGCCTCGACAGCTGCATTCTCGACGGCGAGGCCAGCCTGCCCCGGGATGGCGCTGGCCTGGCTTCCCTGGCCGAACGCAAGCGTGGTGCCTGGACCGAACATGCCGAGCGCCTGGCCCGCCTGACGCTGGAGATCCTCAAGCTCTGGCACGGCCTGCAGAAGCGCTTCAAGGGCAAGATCGACCTGGCCCAGGCGGTGGCCCTCAACGATATCAAGGCCCAGCTCGGCAACCTGGTGTACCCGGGCTTCGTCCGCGAGACTCCGGCCCTGTGGTTCAAGGAGCTGCCGCGCTACCTCAAGGCGGTGGAGCTGCGGTTCGACAAGCTGGGCAGCCAGGTGCAGAAGGACCGGGTGTGGAGCACCGAGCTCGCCGGGCTCTGGGCCCAGTACCAGGCCCGGGCCCAGAAGCACGCCCAGGAAGGCAAGCGTGACCCGCAGCTGGAACTGTACCGCTGGTGGCTGGAAGAGTACCGGGTATCGCTGTTCGCCCAGCAATTGGGGACCAAGGTGCCGATCTCCGACAAGCGCCTGAACAAGCAGTGGAGCCAGGTGGAGGCTTGATCCATGCAGGCCCGGCTCCCCGGAGCCGGGCTCCGTCGATCTTGCAATTGCGGCGAAACGCCAGAGGTTATGGCAAACTTCGCCGTCATAAATGCCGGCCCCGGCAGCCTGTACTCCAGGCGACCCGGGCGAAGCGGAATAAAGCGATGCCAGGAAAGCGCTCCAGCACAGGCTGAGCTGCGGGGCGCTCCCTTTACGGTTTGGCACGAGGGTGCCAATACCTTCTGCCTCATACACACTAGAGGAACGACCGTGCATAACGTCGTCATCAGCGGCACCGGCCTGTTTACCCCGGCCAACAGCATTTCCAACGAAGAGCTGGTGGAGTCCTTCAACACCTACGTCCACCAGTTCAACAGCGACAACGCCGCCGCCATCGAGCGTGGCGAGGTGCAGGCCCTGACCGAATCCAACGCCGCCTTCATCGAAAAAGCCTCGGGCATCAAGAGCCGCTTCGTCATGGACAAGGACGGCATCCTCGATCCGCAACGCATGACTCCACGCCTGCCGGAACGCTCCAACGACGAGTGGTCGGTGCTCTGCCAGATGGCCGTGGCCGCCGCCGAGCAAGCCCTGCAACGGGCCGGTCGCACTGCCGCCGACATCGACGGGGTGATCGTCGCCTGCTCCAACCTGCAGCGCGCCTACCCGGCCATCGCCATCGAGGTCCAGGCCGCGCTGGGTATCCAGGGTTTTGGTTTCGACATGAACGTCGCCTGTTCCTCGGCCACCTTCGGCATCCAGGCCGCCTGCAACAGCGTGCAGCTGGGCCAGGCCCGGGCGATCCTGATGGTCAACCCGGAAGTCTGCACCGGGCACCTGAACTTCCGCGATCGCGACAGCCATTTCATCTTCGGCGATGCCGCCACCGCGGTGGTCATCGAGCGTGCCGACCAGGCCACCTCGGCCCACCAGTTCGAGATCGTCAGCACCAAGCTGCTGACCCAGTTCTCCAACAACATCCGCAACAACTTCGGCTTCCTCAACCGCACGGCGGAAGAAGGCATCGGTGCCCGGGACAAGCTGTTCGTGCAGGAAGGCCGCAAGGTATTCCGTGACGTCTGCCCGATGGTAGCCGAGCTGATCGCCGCCCACCTGGAAGAAAACCAGCTCAACGTCAGCGACGTGAAGCGTTTCTGGCTGCACCAGGCCAACCTCAGCATGAACCACCTGATCGTCAAGAAACTGCTGGGCCGCGAGGCTACGCTGGAAGAGGCTCCGGTGATCCTCGATACCTATGCCAACACCAGTTCGGCGGGGTCGGTGATCGCTTTCCACAAGTACCAGGACGACCTGGCCAGTGGTGCCCTGGCGGTGCTCAGCTCCTTCGGCGCGGGCTACTCCATCGGCAGCGTGCTCCTGCGCAAGCGTTGATCGGCGCGGGCCGGGTGTGGCGCGAGGCGCCTGCGAGGCGTCACACCCGGGCAACCCCGCATGATTGAACGAGGCACGAATGGCTGCTGTTGATGACACGCAACTGCTCAAGCGCCTTCTGGCGGGCGAACAGAGGGCTTTCAAGGAACTGGTCGGTACCTACCAGAGCGCCATGCGCGCGGTAGCCTACGCCATCGTCGGCAACCGGCACGCCGACGAGGTGGTGCAGGATGCCTGGCTTTCGGTGGTACGCAACCTGTCGGGCTTCCAGGGGCGTTCCAGCCTCAAGACCTGGCTGCTGACCATCACCGCCAACGCGGCCAAGGGCCGCTACAAGCAGAATCGCCGCGAAGTCCTGCTCGATGACCTGCCCGCGCCCCATGGCACGGTGGGCGACGAGCGGTTCTCCTCCAGTGACGGCCACTGGCTGGTGGCGCCCTTCGCCTGGCACGAGGACACCCCCGAAGCGCTGCTGACCGAAGCCGAGCTGCGAGATTGCCTAGAGCACACCTTGCTCAGTCTCTCCGAGCTACAAGGCAGCGTGCTGAAGCTGCGTGAGCGCGAGGGATTGGAGCTCGAGGAAATCTGTAATCTTCTGGGGATCACCCTGTCCAATGTCCGGGTACTGCTGCACCGGGCGCGGTTGAAGGTGTTCGCCACGGTGGAGCATTTTGAGGAAACCGGCCAATGCTGACCTGTAAGGAACAAGTGGCGCGCTCCAGCGATTATCTCGATGGCCAATTGAGCTTTCGCGAACGCTTGATGGTTCGCCATCACCTGCTGTTCTGCCCCAATTGCCGGCGTTTCATTCGCCAGATGCGCCTGCTGCAGGCCACCTTGCGCGTGTTGCCGGAACCACCGCTGGAAGGTCTCGACGAGCTGGCCGAACGCCTGGCCGCCGAGAGTAAACGCGAGCGCTGAGCGCCATGAAGCCGCGGATGTCGCCAGACATCCGCCGCGATGTTTTTCTGCCTGTTCCTGCCAGGGAGTCACGTTCGTGATTCCCTCTCCCGTCGTGCTCGCTGCGCGGTGGTCCGCACAAAAATAACCATTTCGTCATCTTCGGCATTGTCCCTGAAAACAGCCGCAAACCGCTCTAGGACGGGCCTTTTGCCTTATTTCTTTTCGAAGTAAAAAAGTTCCTCTGTAATCAAATCTTTATTTTCCAGCAACCTGGCTGAAATCCTCGAACCCCAAGATTCCCCCCGACACCAGCGGCCCAGTCCGCGTGTTTTCCAACGCTACAGACCACCAATTAGGGGAACTCTTCGATGATCCGTAAGCACTTCGCCGGTTTTGCCGCCAGCGCCCTGGCCCTGGCAGTGACCGCCCAGGCTTTCGCTGGCACCGTCACCACCGACGGCGCCGATATCGTAGTCAAGACCAAGGGCGGCCTTGAGGTTGCTACCACCGACTCCGCCTTCAGCTTCAAGCTGGGCGGTCGCCTGCAAGCCGACTATGGCCGTTTCGACGGGTTCTATACCAAGAATGGAAACAGCGGTGACGGCGCCTACTTCCGCCGCGCCTATCTGGAATTGGGCGGTACCGCCTACAAGGACTGGAAATACCAGATCAACTACGACTTCTCCCACAACTCCGGTTCTTCCGATGATGGTTACTTCGACGAAGCGACCATTTCCTATGTGGGCTTCAAGCCGGTGACCATCCGCGCCGGTCGTTTCGACCAGGACTTCGGCCTGGAGAAAGCCACCAGTTCCAAGTGGATCACCGCCATGGAGCGTAACGCCGCCTACGAGCTGGCCGACTGGGTCAACTCCCACGAGAACGGCATGGGCCTGCAGGTCAGTTCCGTGGTGGCCGACATGGCCTACCTGTCCGGTAGCGTGTCCGCCAAGGACATCAACGACAGCGACGGCGACAGCGTCAAGCAGTTCAACGCCCGTGCGGTGTTCGCCCCGATGCACGAAACCGGCAACGTCCTGCACTTCGGCCTGGACTTCGCCAGCCGCGATCTTGGCGATACCGCCTTCGACTCGCGGATCCGCCCGCGTCTCGGCGTGCGTGGTATCGCCACCAATGGCGGCAACGATGCCGGTGCCAACGGCAACCGCGCTACCTTCGGCGGCGGTGCCGGCCTCAACGCTTCGAACCTGACCGCTGCTGGCGCCTACGACAACGACCGGGTGTTCGGCGGTGAATTCGCTTTCGCCAGCGGTCCGTTCTCGGCCCAGGCCGAATACCTGACCCGCAAGATGAAGGCCGACAGCGCCTCCTACAAGGACGTCAAGGCCACCGGCTTCTACGGCCAACTGGCCTACACCCTGACCGGCGAGTCCCGCGTGTACAAGCTCGATGGCGCCAAGTTCGACACCATCAAGCCCGAGAACAAGCAGTACGGTGCCTGGGAAGTGTTCTACCGCTACGACAACATCAAGGTCGATGACAAGAACATCGTGACCTCCACCGCGACCCGCGAAGTGGGCGATGCCAAGGCCAACATGAACACCATCGGCGTCAACTGGTATGCCAACGAGGCGATCAAGGTTTCCGCGAACTACATCAAGGTCAACACCGACAAGATCACCAACAGCGTTGGCGACGACAGCGGCGATGCCCTGGTAGCCCGCGTGCAGTACGTGTTCTAAGGCTGTCGCAACAAAGTCGAGCTCTTTCTCATCCGTTATAGCTCCTCTCGTTTTGACCCCGCCCTGGCGGGGTTTTTTTTGCCTGTCGGCCAGGCTCAGGGACAGTTGGTTTCATGCAGGTAGAGCCACTGCGCCGAGTCGCCCTGGATGCGGATCAACGCCAGGGACAGGCGCGCTGTCGCCACTTGATCCAGGCGATGGGTCTCCTTGTAGCGAATCGCCGCGCACTGGCCTTCCTGCCATACGCAGCGCAGGTCGCTGACCTCGATCTGCAAGCCTTGGCGGGCGCCCAGGGCGCCGCGAAACAGCTGCTCGACCTGCTCGCGATCGGCCATGGTTCCGGCGGTGGTGACCATCTGGAAGTCCTCGGCCAGCAGTGCCATGACCTGTTCGATCGGTGCCGCGCCGTCGCCCTGGGAGTGAGTGAAGACGCCATGGATCAACTGGTGGATCTGGTGAACGCTGTGCAGTGCCTGTTTAACGATCGACTGGTGCATGAAGGACCTTCTTCGGTGGGGTGAGCTTGCCGAGCAGCGGCAGGATGAGCAGGCCGGCCAGGGCGGCCAGCAGCAGGCTCAGGTGAAAGGCGCTGGTGGCCGGGACATGCCCGAGCAACAGGTTGTAGAGCATCAGCAACCAGGCGGCGCCGAGGCTGAAGGCCATCTGCCGGTTGATGTTCCAGATCACGCTGGCCTGGTGTGTGTCGCTGCCGCTGAAGTCCAGCAGGGCGGTGGTCTGCGCGGTATTGGCGCCGGCGCCGCCGCCCAGGCCCATGAGCAGGTAGGCACCGATGAGCAATGGCAGGTCGCGGCTCGAGTCGACCCAGCACAAGGTGGCGATACCGGCGCTGTGTAGCACCAGGGCGATGGCGAACAGCCGGGCGGCGCCGAGCTTGTTGTAGAAGCGCCCGCAGGCCAGCATCGCCAACAGCGCGCCGGCGGCGTAGAGCAGCATAAACATCCCGCTGTGCCGGGCGCTCAGGTGCAGGTTGTCCTGGAGAAAGAACAGGCTCAGCAGGTTGACCCCGGTGAAGATCCCGGGAATGGCGTGGTAGATCGCCACCGACAGGCCGAGGCGGACATTGCCCAGCAGGCGCAGGTCGACGATGGGCTGTGGATTGCGCCGGCAATGCCAGCGGTATGCCAGGGCGAACGCCAGGCCGCCGGCCAGGCAGGCTAGGGCCTGCTGGGTCGGATATCCGCTGCCGTACAGCGACATGCCCAGGAGCAGTCCGGCCAGGGCGCCGCTGACCAGCAACAGGCCGCGCAGATCCGGGCGCCTGGCCACCTGGCGGTCTTCATTGGCGATCCAGCACCAGGCCAGCAGCGCGGTCAGTAGCGACAGGGGCAGGCTGGCGAAGAACACCCAGCGCCAGGAGCCCAGGTCGACGATGGTTCCGCCCAGGGTCGGCGACAGCGCCGGCGCCAGCAGCGCCACCGCCATCACCAGGGTCGAGATCCGCGCCCGCTGCGAGCCCTGGAACAGGTTGAAGGTCAGGGCCTGCCCGAGGGGGATCAACAGGCCGCCGGCCATGCCCTGGAGCAAGCGCCAGGCCACCAGTGGCAGGAAGCCTTCGGCCAGCCCGCAGAACAGCCCGGCGAAACTGAACAGCAGCATCGAGGCGGCGATGACCTGGCGGTTGCCCAGGCGTGCCGCCAGCCAGGGGCTGATGGGGATTACCAGGGTCAGGCCGAGGATGTAGGCGTTGGCCACCCAGGCCACGCTGGCGCTGGAAACCTGCAACTGGGTGGCGATGCTGGGCAGCGCCACCGCCGACATGAAGATGTTCACGCAATCGATGAAGAAGCCGAGGAGGAATACCACCGCCACTTTATATCTGTAGGTCATGCCGCCTCCCGTTTTGCCCGCAGCTTAGGGAGCCTGGGCCGAGCCTGTCGAGGCGCCTATACTTGATTCATTGTTCTAGGAAATTTGACAGTGAACGAGAACCTGCACGGCCAGTTGCACCGGATCCAGACCTTTCTCGCGGTGGTGGACTTTGCCTCCTACACCCGTGCCGCGGATTACCTGGGAATCAGCAAGGCCATGGCCAGCCTGCATATCAAGACCCTGGAGCAAGTGCTGGCGACGCCCTTGCTGACCCGGACCACGCGGCATATCGCCCTCACGGAGACCGGCCAGGATCTCTACGATGAATTCAAGGGAATTGTCGCCAATATCGATACGGCCTTCGACAACGTGCTGCATGGGCGCAACCGGGTGTCGGGCAAGCTGCGCATCAGCTCCACCGCGGAATACGCCCAGGCCTTCATCCTGCCGCTGCTGCCGCTGTTCACCGCGCGTTATCCCGAGGTGCGCCTGAGTTATCACTTCAACTCGTCGTTGAACGACCTGGTGGCGGAGAAGCTCGACCTGGTGATCCGCCTTGGGCACCTGGTCGACTCGGGGTTCAAGGGCCGCCAATTGGCGGACTACGGCATTGTCCTGGTGGCCAGCCCGGGGTTGCAGGAGAGCCTCGCCGTGAGCCGCCCCGAGGAGTTGGCGAACTGCCCCTGGATCGGCAACAGCAACCTGGGCGGGCCGCCGGGCTGGACCTTCAGCCACCCGCGCCGGGGCGAGGTGCAGGTGCGGGTCACGCCCGGGCACGAGTCGAACTCGGCGTCGGCGATCCGCGCCATGGCCCTGGGCGGGATGGGCCTGGCGGTGTTGCCGGAGTGGCTGGTCCTGGGCGACCTGGGCGAGGGACGGCTGGTACGGGTGCTGCCCGACTACAGCCTGGCCCGGCAGCCGGTCCATGTGCTGTTTCCCAACAGCCCGCACTTGCCGCGCAAGTCCCGGGTGTTCATCGACTTCCTGGCCGAGCACCTGGGCCCTGCCTGAGTGTCTCGGCGCGGCCGTCGATGGGGGGATATACTCGGCGGGTCGTTCGAGCTGACTCCCGGGGAACCTGATGCCGCTGCAATCCTTGAACAGCCTTTCCGCCGTCGATCCCGTGCAATGGGATGGACTGCTCAAGGATGGGCAACCCTTCGTCCGCCACGCCTTTCTCAGTGCTCTGGAAGACAGCGGCAGCCTCGGGCCACGTTCCGGCTGGCAAGCCGAACACCTGCTGCATGTGGAAGATGGCCGGCTGCTGGCGGCGCTGCCCAGCTATCGCAAGTGGCACTCCTACGGTGAATACGTGTTCGACCATGGTTGGGCCGAGGCCTGCGAGCGAGCTGGCATCGACTACTACCCCAAGTTGCTCAGCGCGGTGCCGTTCAGCCCGGTGAGCGGTGCGCGGGTGCTGGCGGCGACCCAGGCCGACGCGCTGGAGCTGCTCAAGAGCTTGCCCGGCTACCTGGAGATCGAGGGGCTATCCAGTGCCCATGTCAATTTCACCGACGACTTCAGCGACCAGGCCCTGGAGCGCCAGGCGGACTGGATGCTGCGCCTGGGCTGCCAGTTCCACTGGCACAATCGCGGCTATCGGGATTTCCAGGACTTCCTCGATACCCTGAGTTCGCGCAAGCGCAAGCAGATGCGCAAGGAGCGTGAGCAGGTGGCGGGGCAGGGCATGGACTTCCAGTGGCTGGAGGGGGCCGAACTCAGTGAGGCGCAGTGGGACTTCGTCTATGCCTGCTACGCCAACACCTATGCGGTGCGCCGCCAGTCACCCTACCTGACCCGCGACTTCTTCAGCCTGCTGGCCGAACGCATGCCCGAGGCGATCCGCGTGGTCCTGGCCTGCCAGGGCGGGCGGCCGGTGGCCATGGCTTTCAGCCTGATCGGGGGCGGCAGTTTCTATGGGCGCTACTGGGGCTGCCTGGCGGAGCTCGACCGCCTGCATTTCGAGACGTGCTTCTACCAGGGCATGGACTATGCGATCGCCCATGGGCTGCAGCGCTTCGACGCCGGAGCCCAGGGCGAGCACAAGCTGATTCGCGGTTTCGAGCCGGTGCTCACCCGCTCCTGGCATTACCTGCGCCATCCCGGGTTGAAGACTGCGGTGCAGGATTTCCTCCAGCGTGAGCGGGCCGGCGTCCAGGCCTATGCCGAACAGGCCAGGGACGCCTTGCCCTACCGCCAGGCCTGAGCCTCAGCGGTTTTCCTGGCCCAGCCAGCGGTAGACCAGGCCACCGACCACCGCGCCGAGGATCGGCGCCAGCCAGAACAACCACAATTGCTGCAGCGCCCAGCCACCGACGATCAAGGCCGGGCCGGTGCTGCGGGCCGGGTTGACCGAGGTGTTGGTCACCGGGATCGAGATCAGGTGGATCAGGGTCAGCGCCAGGCCGATGGCGATGGGCGCAAGCCCCGCCGGGGCGCGTTTGTCGGTGGCGCCGAGGATGATCACCACGAACATGCCGGTCATCACCAGTTCGCAGACCAAACCCGCAGCCAGCGAATAGCCGCCGGGCGAGTGCTCGCCATAACCATTGGCGGCCAGCCCCGAGGCCAGCTCGAAGCCGGGCTTGCCACTGGCGATGAAGTACAGCAACGCCGCGGCGATCACTGCGCCGATCACCTGGGCCACCACGTACGCCGGCAGTTCCCTGGCCGGGAAGCGTCCACCCACCACCAGGCCCACGGATACGGCGGGGTTGAGGTGGCAACCGCAGATATGGCCGATGGCGAAGGCCATGGTCAGGACGGTCAGGCCGAAGGCCAGGGCGACCCCCAGCAGGCCGATGCCGACATCGGGAAAGGCCGCCGCGAGTACGGCGCTGCCGCAACCGCCCAACACCAGCCAGAAGGTACCGAGCATTTCAGTCATGGAACGCTTGAACAACGACATGGGAGAGTCCTTGATAGGTCGACCTATCAACGCGCTACAGCTGTTATGCATCCAGCAGATTAACTACAGGTTTCGCTCCGCAACCTAGGCTCAGTACAGCAGGCTTTGGCGGCAATTCCACCCGCCCATGAAAAACGCCAGGCCCCGTGGGCTGGGGCTCTGGCGTCTTTTCGGGGTGTTGTGCAGACCCTGTAGCCGCTGCTGGGCCTGCGAAGCTGCGCCAGGGCCCGCAGGGCCTTCCAGCGGTGGTGGTGGCTACCCGATCTTGCGGCCGCCGCGCGCCCGTACGCAGCCTGCGGCAGCGGCTACACCAACCACCTGTAGCCGCTGCTGAGCACTCAGTCGATGCCGACGAAGCCGCCGGTCTGGTGTTGCCACAGCCGCGCATACAGGCCGCCGTGGGCCAGCAGTTCGGCATGGGTGCCGGTTTCGGCGATGCGGCCCTGTTCCAGCACTACCAGGCGGTCCATGCGGGCAATGGTGGAGAGCCGGTGGGCAATGGCGATCACGGTCTTGCCCTGCATCAGGGTCTCCAGGCTTTCCTGGATCGCCGCTTCGACTTCCGAGTCCAGGGCCGAGGTGGCTTCGTCCATGATCAGGATCGGCGCGTCCTTGAGCAGCACCCGAGCGATGGCGATGCGCTGGCGCTGGCCGCCGGACAGCTTGACCCCGCGCTCACCCACGTGGGCGTCGAAGCCGGTGCGGCCCTGGGCGTCGGACAACAGCGGGATGAACTCGTCGGCCCGGGCCTTGTGCACGGCTTCCCAGAGTTCCTCGTCAGTGGCGTCGGGACGTCCGTAGAGCAGGTTGTCACGGATCGAGCGGTGCAGCAGCGAGGTGTCCTGGGTGATCATGCCGATACGCTCGCGCAGGCTTTCCTGGGTCACCCCGGCGATGTCCTGGCCGTCGATCAGGATCTGTCCGCCCTGCAGGTCGTAGAGGCGCAGCAGCAGGTTGACCAGGGTCGACTTGCCTGCCCCGGAGGGGCCGATCAGGCCGATCTTTTCCCCGGGACGGATGTGCAGGTTGAGATCGCTGATGACCTTGTTGGCCTTGCCGTAGTGGAACTCGACATGCTCGAAGTTCACCCCGCCTCGGGTCACTTCGAGCTTGGGTGCCTGTTCGCGGTCGGTCAGTTGCAGCGGCTGGGCGATGGTCTGCAGGCCGTCCTGGACCATGCCGATGTTCTCGAAGATGCCGTTGATCACCCACATGATCCAGCCGGACATGTTGACGATACGGATCACCAGGCCGGTGGCCAGGGCGATGGCCCCGGCGCTGATCAGCGACTGGCTCCACAACCACAGGGCCAGGCCCGTGGTGCCGGCGATCAACAGGCCGTTGAGGGTGGTGATGGTGACGTCCATGGAGGTCACCACGCGACCGGCCAACTGACTCTTCTCGGTCTGTTCGGCGATGGCCTCGCGGGCGTAGCTCTGCTCGAAATGGGTATGGGCGAACAGCTTCAGGGTGGCGATGTTGGTGTAGCCGTCGACGATCCGCCCCATGAGCTTGGAGCGGGCGTCGGAGGCATCCACCGAGCGTTTCTGGATACGCGGCACGAAGAACCGCATGGCGCCGATGAAACCGACGATCCACAACAGCAGCGGGATCATCAGGCGCCAGTCGGCATCGGCGAACAGCACCAGGGCGCCGACCGCGTAGATGGTCACGTGCCACAGGGCGTCGATCACCTGCACCGAGGAGTCCTGCAGCGAGTAGCCGGTCTGCATGATGCGCTGGGCGATGCGCCCGGCGAAGTCGTTCTGGAAGAAGTTCAGGCTCTGGCGCAGCACGTAGCTGTGGTTCTGCCAGCGGATCAGGCTGGTCATGCCCGGGGTGATGGTCTGGTGCATCAGCAGGTCGTGCAGGCCCACCATTAGCGGGCGCAGCAACAGCGCCACCACCGCCATCCAGGCCAGTTCCAGGCCATGGTCGCTGAAGACCTGGACGCTGGGCGTGCCCTGGGCCAGGTCGATGATGGTGCTCAGGTAGCTGAACAGCGACACCTCGATCAGGGCCACGAACAGGCCGACCACCAGCAGGGCGACGAAGCTGGGCCAGACTTGCTTGATGTAGTGGAAATAGAAGGGCAGGACCCGGTTGGGCGGGGCGGTCGCGGGGGTGTCGCGGAAGATATCGATCAGTTGTTCGAAACGACGATAGAGCATGGGGTCTGCAGCCCGTTGTACGGGCTCTCCTGTGCTATAGCGGACGGGGCGCCGGGTAGGGCGCCGCCGTCGGGGACAGGCTGCGTGATCAGTCGATGCGCTTGGCCGACTTGATCAGTACCGGGTCGACCGGGACGTTCTGCATGCCTTGCTTGGTGGTGGTCTGGGAGTTGACGATCTGGTCCACGACTTCCATGCCGTTCACCACCTTGCCGAATACCGCGTAGCCGGCATCGCGGCCCGGATCGAGGAAGGCGTTGTCGGCGACGTTGATGAAGAACTGGCTGGTGGCCGAGTTGGGGTTCGAAGTCCGAGCCATGGCCAGGGTGCCGCGCACGTTGTGCAGGCCGTTGGAGGCTTCGTTCTTGATCGGGTCACGGGTGTCCTTCTGCACCATCTGCGCGGTGAAGCCACCGCCCTGGACCATGAAGCCGGGGATCACCCGGTGGAAGATGGTGTTGGAGTAGAAGCCGCTGTCGACGTAGTCGAGGAAGTTCTTGCTGGAGACCGGCGCCTTGACCGGATCCAGTTCGATCTCGATCTTGCCGAAGCTGGTGTCCAGCATGACGTGGGGTGCCTTGGCCGGTTGCGCTGCCATCAGGTTGGCGGCGAAGAGTACGGAACCGGCGACGAGGGCGATTTTTTTCAACATGGGTCAGTGATCCTGGGTGGTGGTGTCGACTGTATTGATGAAGTGCAGCAGGGTCTGGTTGAAGCGCTGCGGTTGGTCAAGCGGTGTGGCGTGCCGGGAGTCCTCGATCACCACCAGCTGCGCGTGCGGCAGCAGTTTGACGTAAGCCTCCTTGAGCGCCACCGGGGTGTAGTCGTGGTCGGCGCTGACGACCAGGGTTGGACAGGTGATACGGCCCAGGCGTTCCTGGACTCCCCAGCCGACGATGGCGTCGAAGCTGGCGAGATAAGCACGTTTGTCGTTTCTTGCCCAGCGTTCGGCCATCTTCTGCCGCAACTCGGCTTGCTCGGGCTTGGGAAACAGTCGCTGGCCCAGGGCCTTGCCGATGGCCGCCATGCTCAGCAGCCGGGACATGCTCCAGCGCTTGAACCACTGCCAATAGTCGTCGGCCGAGCGCAGCTTGACCTCGGGCGCGCTGTTGACGATGCACAGGCTCTTGAACAGGTGCGGCTGGTCCACTGCCAGCTGGAAGCCGATCATGCCGCCCATGGACAGCCCGACATAGTGCACCGGCCCCAGGCCCAGGTGTTCGACCAGGGCCATGAGGTCGGCGGCAAATCCAGGGATGCTGTAGCGCTCCCGGGGCTTGTCGGAGCGGCCATGGCCGCGTACGTCCGGGATGATCAGGCGATAGCGGGTCGCCAGTTCCGGGACCTGCTTTTCCCAGTCCTGGGCGCTGGAACCCAGGCCGTGGACCAGCAGCAGGGGCTCGCCCCGGCCGTATTCTTCGTAGTGCAGGGTGCAACCTTCATGCTCGAAATACGCCATGGCAGAACTCCTTGTTCTGGTGGTTGGGACTTCAGGCTTGCTCGGGGGCGGCGAACGGCGCGTCCAGCGGCGCGGTGTCGAAGGTGCGCAGCAGTTCCACCAGGATCTGCGTCGCCGGGCCCAGGGGTTTGTCCTTGTTGGAGTAGAGGAAGAAGGTCGGATGGCGGCTGCCGCCCTGGTCCAGGGGCAGCACCTTGAGCAGGCCTTCGTTCAGCTCGCGCTCGATCATGTGCCGTGGCAGCCAGGCGAAACCCAGGCCGCTGCTGACGAACTTCGCGGCGGTGGCCAGGCTGCCCACGGTCCAGCGCTGCTCGGCACCCAGCCAGCCCACGTCCCGCGGTTGCTGGCGGCCGGAGTCGCGGATCACTACCTGCAACTGGCTTTCCAGGTCCTGGAAGGCCAGTTGTCGTTGCAGGCGGTGCAGGGCGTGTTCGGGATGGGCCACGGCGACGAATTCCACCGAACTCATCTCGGTCCCCAGGTAGCCGGGGATGTTGAAACCGCTGATGGCCAGGTCGGCAACGCCCTCGAGCAGCACTTCCTCGACTCCGGACAGCACTTCCTCGCGCAGGCGCACGCGGCAGCCGCGGCTCTGCGGCATGAATGCGGTAAGGGCGCGGACCAGGCGCGCATTGGGGTAGGCGGCATCCACCACCAGGCGGACCTCGGCTTCCCAGCCCTGCTCCATGTGATGGGCCAGGTCTTCGAGCTGGCTGGCCTGCTTGACCAACTGCCGGGAGCGGCGCAGCAGCACGCCGCCAGCTTCGGTGAGCACCGCCTTGCGCCCATCGATACGCAGCAGCGGCACGCCGAGCTGGTCCTGCATGCGTGCCACGGTATAGCTGACCGAGGATTGCGAACGATGCAGGGCTTCGGCGGCTTGGGCGAAGCCGCCGTGATCGACCACAGCCTGCAGGGTGCGCCATTGATCCAGGGTCACGCGGGGCGCTTTCATGAGGGGCTCCTCTTGTCCTAAGCTGGCGCTCCCGCATTGGAGAGCGCCGAATGAGAAAATTCTGTTGTGTGCTGCTGGCCCTGTTGCCCCTGGGGGCCTGGGCCTATCCCATCGATGTCGACAAGCAACTCAACGGCCTGGGCATCGACTACACCGCCTACGACACCGATGAGGACATCGGTTCCATCCAGTTGAACAACTATGGCAAGACCGACGCTACCTGCACCGTGGTGTTTCGCAACGGTCCCGAATCGCCTCGCACTCGCCGGGTGGAGGTCGCGGCGGGGCAGAGCCGGAACGTCACCGCCAAGTTCAACCGCAAGATCATCAAGCTGCGCCTGGACCTGAACTGCCAGGCCAAGTGACTCCAGTGAAGCCAGGGTCGACGACAACGTTGGGACTGGCTTCGCTTATAAACGAAATTATTGATTGGTTATAGCAGTTATTTGCGCTTTTTCATCGATATATCTCTGTTTAATCTGCGCCCCATCGACTTACGCATACCCCGATGGAGGCTTCACCCATGTCCCGCGTCCTGATCATCGAAAGCAGTGCCCGCCAGCAGGATTCCGTATCCCGCCAACTGACCCAGACCTTTATCCAGCAGTGGCAAGCGGCCTATCCGGCGGACTCGATCACCGTGCGCGACCTGGCTCGCAACCCGGTGCCGCACCTGGACGCCAACCTGCTGGGCGGCTGGATGAAGCCTGCCGAGCAACGCAACGCCGCCGAGCAGGATTCGCTGCAACGCTCCAATGAGCTGACCGAGGAGCTGTTGGCGGCCGACGTCCTGGTGATGGCGGCGCCCATGTACAACTTCGCCATCCCCAGCACCCTCAAGGCCTGGCTCGACCATGTGCTGCGCGCCGGGGTCACCTTCAAGTACACCCAGACCGGTCCCCAGGGCCTGCTCACTGGCAAGCGTGCCTTCGTGCTGACGGCCCGTGGCGGGATCTACGCCGGCAGCAGCACTGACCATCAGGAACCCTACCTGCGCCAGGTCATGGCCTTCATCGGGATCCACGACGTGCAGTTCATCCATGCCGAGGGCCTGAACCTGGGTGGCGATTTCCACGAGAAGGGCCTGAACCAGGCCAACGCCAGGCTGGCCCAGGTGGCCTGACGGGTTAATCCCCAGATAATCGCGGGATGTTCAAGTAGCTCCTGCGTACCCCCTTCAAGCCGGTTCGCGCATCGAACCTCCCTTTGCACTGCGTGCTCCTTCAGTGCCAATGCCCGATCGAACGCCTTGCGAGATCGGGCTTTTTTTTGCCGGCGATTTCACCCGCGCTGGCAAAACCGTTATCGTCGCCGCCATCCAAAGATGAGGCGAGCATGGGCTATCTACTTGTTGTCACCCTGATCCAGGCGTTTTCCTTCAATCTGATCGGCGAGTACCTGGCCGGGCATGTCGATAGCTACTTCGCGGTGCTGGTGCGGGTGCTGCTGGCCGGATTGGTCTTCATCCCGCTGACCCGCTGGCGCCGGGTGGAGCCGGCCTTCATGCGCGGCATGCTGCTGATCGGCGCGCTGCAGTTCGGCATCACCTATGTGTGCCTGTACCTGAGCTTCCGGGTGCTGAGCGTGCCGGAGGTGCTGTTGTTCACCATCCTCACGCCGTTGCATGTGACCCTGATCGAGGACGCCCTGAACCGGCGCTTCAATCCCTGGGGCCTGCTGGCGGCCCTGGTGGCGGTGGCGGGCGCCGCAGTGATCCGTTATGACCGGATCAACCCGGACTTCTTCATGGGCTTCTTGCTGCTGCAATTGGCCAACTTCACCTATGCCGCCGGGCAGGTGCTGTACAAGCACCTGGTGGCCCGCTACCCCAGCGACCTGCCGCATTACCGGCGTTTCGGCTACTTCTACCTGGGAGCCTTGCTGGTGGTGTTGCCGGCGTTCCTGCTGTTCGGCAAGGCGCACTTCTTGCCGGATGCTCCGGTGACCTGGGCGGTGCTGCTGTTCCTCGGGCTGGTGGCCACGGCCCTGGGGCTGTACTGGTGGAACAAGGGCGCCTGCCTGGTCACCGGCGCGACCCTGGCGGTGATGAACAACCTGCATGTGCCGGTGGGCCTTTTGCTCAATTTGCTGATCTGGAACCGCCATGAAGATCTGGGACGCCTGGCCCTTGGCGGGCTGGTGATCCTGCTGGCGGTGTGGGTCAGCCGCCATGGCCAGCGCAGGGTGGCCACGGCGTGAAGGTTACGGGCGCTAGCCAGATTGGGTAGCGGTTCTACGCAGCTGTTACCCCCATCCCCAGGAGCGATGCTCTGCCCAGGACCCGCCACATCGGCGGGTTCTTTTTTTGTCACTGTTTTTGTCATTTAAAACAAATAGTTAGCTAGTTAAAGCAAATGGCCGAGCGCAAGGTGACGCGGCTGGCCATGAAATTGCATTCATATGTATATACAAGACATTACAAGGTGGGGCTGGCTTTGCTGAAGCCGGCTCCAGGCAAGGGAGGGCGTTGCGCCATGAAGTTCCAGGTATTCCACGGCTGGTATGTGGTGCTGGCCACCCATGTGCTGTTGGCGCTGATCTTTGGCGGTGCCTATTCCTTCGGTGCGTTCTTCTCGCAGATCCAGGCCAATTTCGCGGTGGGGAGCTTTTCCGTGGCCTCGGTGTTTTCCCTGACTGCGTTGATCTACTACGCCATGGGGGTTGTCGCCGGCGTGCTGGCCGATCGCACTTCCACCCGGCGGGTGGTGGGGGCCGGCATCTTGTCCCTGGCCCTGGGTTTTTTCTGCGCGAGCCTGGCGTCCGGGTCGTTGTGGTGGTTCCTGCTGTGCTTCTGCGTGCTGGTGGGACTGGGCGTCGGCCTGGTGTATGTGCCGGCGGTGGCGGTGGTCCAGCGCTGGTTCGTCAGGCGGCGCAGCCAGGCCTCGGGCCTTGCCCTGGCGGGAACCGGGGTCGGGACCTTTGCCGGGCCGCTGCTGGCCGGCTGGCTGATGGAGCATTTTTCTTGGGAGGCGACCTTGCAGATCTTCGCCGGCGCGATCCTGCTGCTTGGCATGGGTGCCACGGCCCTGATGCGCAGCGGCCCCCAGGAGCTGGGGCTGTTCGCGGACGGCCTGCCCGCCATGGCCGAGCGGCCCCAGGCGGCCACGGCTGGCTTGCGCCTGAGCGAAGCCCTGGGCATGGCGCGCTTCTGGTGGTATTTCGCGGCGATCCTGTGCGGTTCGGTGGGGTTGTTCGTGGCGTTGGTGCACATCAATCCCTATGCCCGGCAGGCAGGGCTGGGGGTATCCGCAGCCAACTTGCTGATTGGCCTGATCGGCGTTGGCAACGTCGGCGGTCGCCTGTTCCTCGGCAGCCTGGGCGACCGGATCGGCAGCCGGCGCCTGCTCATCGCCCTGACCTTGGTCCTGGTGCTGTTGAACCTGCTGTGGCTGGTGGCCGATGGCTTCATGGCCCTGGCGTTGTTCGCCCTGTGCTTTGGCGTGGCCAACGGCGGTTGCATTTCGCTCTACCCGGCGGTGGCGGCCGATTGGTTCGGCACCGCCAACCTGGGGGCAATACTCGGCGCCCTGTACATGTCGGTAGGTATCGCGGCATTGCTGGGCGGCAGTCTCGCCGGCTGGTTGTTCGACCTGTACCAGGGCTACGGTGCGGCGATTTGCCTGGGGGCTGGGTGCGCGTTGCTGTCCGTGCTGTTCATCCTGCTGGCTTGCCGTTCGCTGCCTGACCCGCTGTCGCAGGCAGCACCGACGGCAGCCTGAAAACACCAGGAATCGGGGACTGGCGTTTGCATTGGGCGAGGTGATCCCCTAGCCGGTCGACGCTCGATTGCTCGCGATGCGAGTCAAAGGTAGCGCGTGTTTACGGGGTAAACGCAGCGCTTTGAAGCCCATCGCGGGCAAGCCTCGCTCTTACCGTTGCCTTAGCTGATCGGCATTAGTCAGAGCGCCTGCTTCTGGCTCGGGCCGATATGGCTGGCACCCAGCACCGCCGGTAGCAGGCCGGCGCGCAGGTCGTTGCCGCTGGGTTGCTGGTACAGGCTCAGGCCGAACTCCGGCATCACCGCCAGCAGGTAGTCGAAGATATCCCCCTGGATCCGTTCGTAGTCGGCCCACACCGTGGTGCGGGTGAAGCAGTAGATCTCCAGGGGAATGCCCTGGGCCGTGGTCTGCATCTGGCGCACCATGCAGGTCATGTTCGGTTGGATCTCGGGGTGGCTTTTCAGGTAGGCCAGGGCATAGGCGCGGAAGGTGCCGAGGTTGGTCATGCGCCGGCGGTTGGCCGACAGTGCGGCAACGTTGCCCTGGGCCTCGTTCCAACTTTTTAGCTCGGCCTGCTTGCGCCCGATGTAGTCGGTGAGCAGGCGTACCCCGCTCAGCCGCGCCTCTTCGTCGTCATGCAGGAAACGCACGCCGCTGGCGTCGATGAACAGGCTGCGCTTGATCCGCCGACCGCCGGACTGCTGCATGCCGCGCCAGTTGCGGAACGATTCGGACATCAGTCGCCAGGTGGGGATGGAAACGATGGTCTTGTCGAAGTTCTGCACCTTGACCGTGTGCAGGGTGATGTCCACCACGTCGCCATCGGCGCCCACCTGGGGCATCTCGATCCAGTCGCCGACCCGCAGCATGTCGTTGCTGGTCAGTTGCACGCTGGCGACGAAGGACAAGAGGGTGTCCTTGTACACCAACAGGATCACCGCCGACATGGCGCCCAGGCCCGAGAGCAGCAACAGCGGCGAACGGTCGATGAGGGTGGCGACGATGATGATGGCGCCGAACACGTACAGCACCATCTTCGCCAGTTGCACATAACCCTTGATCGAGCGGGTGCGGGCGTGCTCGGTGCGGGCGTAGATGTCCAGCAGGGCATTGAGCAGGGCGCTCAGGGCCAGGAGCTGGAACAGGATGGTGAAGGCCATGGCCAGGTTGCCGAGGAACAGCTGGCTGGCCTGGCTCAACTCCGGCACCAGGTGCAGGCCGAACTGGATCA
Organism: Pseudomonas sp. CMR5c; assembly: GCF_003850545.1. Classification (NCBI taxonomy): domain Bacteria; kingdom Pseudomonadati; phylum Pseudomonadota; class Gammaproteobacteria; order Pseudomonadales; family Pseudomonadaceae; genus Pseudomonas; species Pseudomonas sp. CMR5c. The sequence goes on from NZ_CP027705.1 coordinate 1,690,929, forward strand.
CCACGGACGGAGTCATCTGTGCCAGGCGGTGGAACACCTTGTTCTGGCGCAGGTCGTTGAGCCAGTGCAGGGCCGGTTGCCGCCCCAGCAGCCGCACGCCATGCAGCACCAGGTAGCGGGCCACCCGTCCGAGTACCAGGGCGACTACCAGCAACAGGGCCAGGCCCAGGCCGGCGTGGAGGAGCGGGTGTTGGTCGAGGGCTCCCCAGAGGTCCTGGGTATCGAGCCAGAGCTGTTTGAAGTCCATGGGCTAAAACGATTCTTCTGTGTGGCACAAGGGGGGGATTAGAGCATCTAACCCCGGCAAAGTTACGGCTTGAGAAAAATCGGCTAACAAAAAACCAACTCTTTGCCACCGTTTGCACAAAGAAACTCGGCCTGGGCCTCCGAAACCGTTACCCTATGCAGCTGTTTTTTTGCACATCTTCGAGGTAGCACCCGTGTTTTCCCAATTCGCCCTGCACGAACGCCTGCTCAAAGCCGTGGCCGAGCTTAAATTTGTCGAGCCGACTCCGGTACAGGCCGCGGCTATTCCGCTCGCGCTGCAAGGGCGTGACCTGCGGGTGACGGCACAAACCGGTAGCGGCAAGACCGCGGCCTTCATCCTGCCGATCCTCAATCGCCTGATCGGCCCGGCGAAGATCCGCGTCAGCATCAAGACCCTGATCCTGCTGCCGACCCGGGAGCTGGCCCAGCAGACCCTGAAGGAAGCCGAGCGTTTCTCCCAGTTCACCTTCATCAAGTCCGGCCTGATCACCGGTGGCGAGGATTTCAAGGTCCAGGCCGCCATGCTGCGCAAAGTGCCGGATATCCTCATCGGTACCCCGGGTCGCCTGCTGGAACACCTCAACGCCGGCAACCTGGACCTCAAGGAAGTCGAAGTGCTGGTGCTCGACGAAGCCGACCGCATGCTCGACATGGGCTTTGCCGAAGACGTGCAACGCCTGGTGGATGAGTGCCCGAGCCGCCAGCAGACCATGCTGTTCTCCGCCACCACCGGTGGTTCCGGTCTGCGGGAAATGGTCGCCAAGGTCCTCGACAACCCTGAGCACCTGCAACTCAACAGCGTCAGCCAGCTCAACGAGACCACGCGCCAGCAGATCATCACGGCCGACCACAACCAGCACAAAGAGCAGATCGTCAACTGGCTGCTGGCCAACGAGACCTACCAGAAGGCCATTATCTTCACCAACACCCGGGCCATGGCCGACCGCATCTACGGTCGCCTGGTGGCCCAGGACTACAAGGCGTTCGTCCTCCACGGCGACAAGGACCAGAAGGATCGCAAGCTGGCCATCGACCGCCTGAAGCAGGGCGGGGTGAAGATCCTGGTGGCCACCGATGTCGCTGCCCGCGGCCTGGACGTCGAGGGCCTGGACCTGGTGATCAACTTCGACATGCCGCGCAGTGGCGACGAGTACGTGCACCGCATTGGCCGTACCGGCCGTGCCGGCAACGAAGGCCTGGCCATCTCGCTGATCTGCCATGGCGACTGGAACCTGATGTCGAGCATCGAGCGCTACCTCAAGCAGAGCTTCGAGCGTCGCACCATCAAGGAGGTCAAGGGCACCTACGGCGGTCCGAAGAAGGTCAAGGCCTCGGGCAAGGCCGCTGGTACCAAGAAGAAAAAGACCGATGCCAAGGGCGACAAGAAAAAGTCTCTGGCCAAGTCGCCGACCAAGCGCAAGAGCGCCAACCGGCCAAAGAGCGACGGCCCGGCCCTGGTCAGCCAGGATGGCCTGGCGCCTCTCAAGCGCCGCAAGCCCGCGCCGGCCGCTGAGTAAGGCGCCGGCCTGAGGCCACTGAAAAGCCCGGACCTGGTCCGGGCTTTTTGTTTTCCGGACTTTCAGTGGTCGGCTTTTTTCTCGGCGTCGGCCAGTTCCTTGAGGCGTTGGTCGATCAACTGGCAATCGTCGGGCAGATCCTTGCTGGCGCTGCCCAGGTTCATCTTCTGCAACTCATCGTTGATTTCCTTGGCCTTGGCCGGGTTCTGCTCGGTGATCTTGCTGACCTCCCGGGCCAGTTGCTCGCGCTTGGCGGTGGCTTCGTCCGGGGTACAGGCCCAGGCGGGCAGGGCCAGCAGCAGGCTGCCGGCGAGGATGAGCAGGTTCAGGGTTTTCATGGGCTGCGCCTCATGTGGTGGACAGGGGGACATCCGGTTGAGGCGCCTGCAGCGGGCAAAGTTCAGTTGGATCGGCCTCGGCACGCCAGTTCTGCAAGCTGGGTTCAATTGACGCCTGGGTAGTGGCGAACTAATATCGCGCGCCTTTCCTGGTATCGCTGCTGTCCCGAACGGGCGAATCTTCACGTTCCCCTCAAGCGTTCCGGGTCATGGGCGAGCGCCAAGCGCCTGGATACGTTTCCTTGATCCGAGCCAGTGCACCCAACGAAATCGCTTTCAAGGAAGATCCTTAATGCGCCTGCTGTCGCTGTTGTTCACCTGTGTCTTGCTCGTCGGGTGTGCCTCCCGGCCGGATTACTACATCTCGTCCAAACCCGTGCAGATTCCTGCCGACGCCACCTACTGGATCGACCATTTCGATCTGCAACTGATCGGGGAGAGCCCGCGCTTCTTGCCTGAGGACAAGCTGCGCCAGCAATTGGGCACGGAGTTGATCCAGCAACTGGGCAATGCCAATCGCTACGCGGCGACCAAGGACAGTGCCGATTACCTGCTGGATGTAGAGGCGGTGTACAAGCGCCGGCTCAGTGACTCCCAAGGTGGGCTGGTGTCCAAGATCGTCGACGATAATACGATCCTGGCCAGTGTCGACTTCGGCTACAAAGTCCAGGTCAAGCGTGCCGGTGTCGAAGTGTTGCACTTCGCCCAGCAACGCGATGGGCTCCAGCCTGCCGGCGCAATGGGCCAGTTACGCAATATGAAAACCATGCTTGGGGTGATTACCAACAGCGGTAACTCCGATGTGGAGACCTTCTATGTTCGGGTTCTGCCGCGCTTCATCGTGCGCGATATCAGGGCCATTCCGTCCCGCTGAGGCAAGCCCGCTGGTCATGGGCCTGGCAAAAAAATGACGGGGGAGCACAGGCTCCCCCGTTTGCATTCCGGCACTGGCGGCTGCAGGACCGTGAGCGCATGCCGGGCTGGTATTCCAGGTCATCGGCCCCCGAATCATGAGGCATCCGCCGGACGATGTTTGAACGCGAGCGACCGGCAACCTCCGGTGCGTACTCCGGAAAATGACGTTCTGAGTCGATAGGGAAGTTGGAGCTTTTAAAAAATGGGCAAGGGCGAGGAGGCTGATCTTGAGGTTTGCCATTGGCAGGCCTGGTCATTGGGGCTTGATGCGGTTTTGGTGAACTGCATCGGCTTGAAAGAAGTCGTCGCTATAAAAGATAGATTCCAGGATTCTGGAGAAATTTATAGAGCCTGGATTTTTGATTGAGCCTAGTCGGTAGCAATTTCGGGTTTTATATTTTGAGTTGGCTCATGAACTCTGGCCGATAATAGGGGGGTAATGGACGTGGCAACGAATGATCTGCTTTGTAGAGTGCCGGAGAGTGCTGATTATGCTGTTGATGCGACCGATCTAGATCCTGAGGATATTCCCCAGTCCAGAGTGGATGGTGTAAGGCACTTGTTGTTCTACGCAACTGACGATGCGCAGCGGTTCTTGGCTGCAAGGTTGCTCGCTAGCTGGGGATATCACGAAGGCCTGGTCGAGTTGGAAAGGCATATCGATGAATATGAGAAAGTTGCCGGCACCTTCACTCACCGAATGTATGGCTACGATGATACTGGCCGGCAGGTACTGATGGCGGTCATCAAGTATTTTGCTAACGTTGCGGACAGAGGTGATGCCCAAGGAGCGAGAGCGCAGATCTATGTTCTTATAGAAAAGTTGATCTTGCTGGCGAACCGAATGCCGTTCGAGATATCCAGGCTTTTTGATTTTGTCCGAAGTGAGAGGGCGTTTGAGTATCTACCTCTGCTGGAGCGGCATTTGCAGTCGATCATTGACTATCCAGAAGTGCATGGTTGGAAAATCAAGGAGGTGATTGAACTACTGTTGGATTTTGATGCTGAGTTTGCTCTCGCTCTTTTGCGAAGCAAGGGCAAGGCTCTTGAAGATTTTAATTTCTGACGTTTGATCTGTGTTCTGGGGTAGCTGCCCTGTGTCCACTAGAAGGTCTTGGCAATAGCTACCAAGCCATGTCGCAGTATTGAACCGGGGCAGCCTTGGCTGCCCCGTGTCGTTTCTGCTCTGTCGTGGCTTACAGCGCCTTGACTGGAAAACAGATATCGAACTCCAGATCACCGGTTCGATCGCTCCAGGCGTCCATCGAATACAGCTCGAAGGCTGGCCGCGCGTCGGGCTGCATACCGCTCTTGGGCAGCCAATCGCGGCACAACTCGCTCCAGGTATCGGCGATATCGGGGCCTTTGCCCTGGTAGTGCGTGATTGCATAGAGGCCACCGGGCAGGGTAGTGACGACTGCGGGAGCCCGGCCCTTGAAGTCGAGGGGGACTTCGACGCAGGCGTCGTAGCGGCATTTCTCGGGTGGGGTGACGTAAGGGTCGTCATGACCGATGCCGTAGCGTGCGCGGCCCATGAGCCCGTTCTCGGCCATCCAGGGGATGACGGCCTGCTGCCAGAACAGGCCGATCCCCGGCCCGTAGGCGCCGGTATAGCGCAGGTAGGCGACGCGTACGGGGGGCAGTTCCTTGATGGTGACCTTCATCGTGAGCTCCTTCAGGTGGATGAAGGCATCAGGGTCGTCGAAAGCCGGGATGTGGGTCTGATCAGGATTGCGCAATTGCCGCAGGCGGCGTTCGCGAATGTCGTCCAGGCGGCGGTGCCAACGCTTGGGCTCGGTATCGCGCCAAGTGCTGGGCGAGACCGAGAAGTGCTGCTTGAACGCCCGGGAAAAGGCCTCGCCGGAGCCGAAACCCACTTCCAGGGCAATCTCCAGGATGGAGGCTTCAGGCCGGCTGGCCAGCAGGTGTGCGCCACGGGCCAGGCGCCGGCGCCTCAGGTAAACGCCCAGGGGTTCACCGACCCAGGCGCTGAACAGGCGATGAAAATGATAAGGCGAGAAATGCGCCACCTGCGCCAAGTCACCCAGCTCCAGGGGTTGGTCCAGGTGTTGGTCGATATGCTCCAGCACCCGGTTCATGCGCAGGGTGTATTCGTGGAGACTGTGGTAGGTGGGGGTCATGCCTACAGCTTAGCTGGCGCTTTGGTGGGACCGCTAGCGCGGTCCCACCGTCGATCGTGCCGAGTGTTCAGTCGTCGCAGCAACATCCCGCCCCCTGTTTCGCACCGGGGGTTGGCGCATAGCGGTCATGGTGGCGAACCCAGTTCATGATCGGCCCCTCGTTGCGCCCCTTGGGCGTGAGGTCGAGGAAATTGTACGCCCCTAGCAGCAGGTCCAGGCCCCGGGCATAGGTGGAGTAGGTGTGGAATATCTGTCCCTGCTCGTTGCGATAGAACACGCTCAAGCCGGGCAGCTCCAGCTCGTTACCGCTCACTGGCGCATAGTTGTAGCTGGCTGTGGCGCTGGCCAGCTGTTCGCTGTCGAAGCTGACGCCGAAGTCCTGGTTGAAGTCGTCGCCGGCGCTGGAGAGCCAGTCGAAGCGCCAGCCCATGCGCTGGCCAAAGGCCTGGAACTGCTCGTAGGGCGCATGGGACACCGCCACCAGCGCCACGTCATGGTGGGCCAGGTGCAGGTTGGCCCCATCGAAATGATCGGCCAGGAATGAGCAACCCTTGCAGCCTTCTTCCCAGCCGTCTGCGAACATGAAGTGATAGACCACCAATTGGCTGCGACCGCCGAACAACTCGGCCAGCGTCAGTGCGCCATGGGGCCCGTGGAAGCGGTAGGGCTTGTCGATCCGCACCCAGGGCAGTGCCCGGCGCTCGGCGCTGAGCCGGTCACGTTGGCGGGTGAAGGCCTTTTCGTTGAGCAGGTGCTGCTTGCGTGCTTCCAGCCATTGTTCCCGGCTGACCACGGGATGGTCGCTGATATCCATGACATCGTTCCTCAGGGCGGGGGATGGGTTCTACACACGCTAGTCGTTTGGTGGGCAAGCAGATCGACAAGCTGCCAGGTGGTGCGAATTTCCTGAACGGCTGGCGTAGCCACCGGTCACAACCCAGGCAAGGCATTGCATTCTGGAGGTTGAATCGAAATGACGACTTACAACTGGGATCTGATCGAACGCTTGCTGCACGAAGTGCAGAACGGTGCTGGCCACAGCTTCACCCCACGGCCTTATGCCGAGCAGCATGCGGCGGCCATGGCCGCCGAAGGCGAGTCCACGGGCAACCTGGATGAACTGAAGACTACCGCCACCGAATACGAAAAACTGCTGCTGGACCGGGGGTTCATCCAGAGCAGGCCGGAGCAGGAGGGCGGTAACGGCGAGAACTTCATGCTCACGCCCCGGGGCTCGAGCCTGTTGTGCTTGCTCGACAGCAGCATTCCGGGCAACGAGCATCCACGCCAGGTACTGGACGAACAGGCCGATGCCCTGGACCCACTGACCTTCGACGAGCTGGCGTCCAAGGCCCAGATCGCCTGAGTCAGGGACGGCGGGCGTCCTGCAGGCATTTCAGGTTGGTGAAGTCCTGGCGCACGCCGTCGATCTTCTTCAGCAGGCGCTGGCGTTGCTCGGGACTGCTGCTGGCCATCAGGTCCACCACGAGGCTGCGTGCGGCCTGTTCGGTGTGCTCGTAGGCCTGGCGGTAGTCGGCGGTCCACAGGCTTTCGCGGTCCACCAGCAATTGTTCGATGCGCTGCGGGAAGTCGCTGGCCCGCCGCTGCTGTACTGCAGCGCTGAACAGCGCCTGCCAGTGGGCGCGGTTGGCGAGCCACTGGCGGTTCTGCTCGCCCAGAGAGACGGACCATCGCTCGACACGCAGGCGTTGTTGTGGGTTCAAGGTACCGAGCCAGGCCCTGAGGCGTTTTTCCATGCGCTGGCTACGCTGATCGATCTGCCGTGCCAGGGGCGGCTGGAGGTACTGCTCGCGGTGTTCCTGCAGGTCCTTGGCCAGGGAGCTGTTCATCTGCGCCACTTGCCGCTCATCCAGGCCTTGGAGCAACTCCACGGCCGATGGGGTGATCTGGCGGGCGATCTCGGCGATGGCTTGCTTGGCTTCACGGGTGCGTGCCTGCAGCGCCGCATCATTGACCTGGTTGTCGCGGACCATCGACTGCAGGCGGTCGAGCCAGTCCAGGTAGCCCGGTAGCTGGGTGCTGCAATGCCAGCTCAGGTGCTGCTGCAGGCGCTGGTTGAGCCAGCTCTTCTGCTCGCTGTTCATATCCAGGTAATCGTCAAGGGTCCAGGGAATGATCACGTCCAGGTTGCGGTAGGCCAGGCCCACCCGGCTACAGGCACCCAGCAGCAGGCTGGCGATCAGCAAGGCGATGAAGAGGTAACACCGGCGCGACATATCCAGGTCCTTGGGTGTGCGGGTTGCTGCATCTGAACTCCGATGGCCCCTGGCAGTTCAGCTCTTCTAGTAGAAGCTCCGCTCGGCCTTGAAGGTCAGCAGGCCGTCGCAGCGGCTGTTGTGTCCAGAATAGGCCGGGCAATCGCTACCGTTGAGGCTGGAGTCGCTGTAGATTAGGTTGAGATCGATCCCCAGCCATGGTCGGGAGAACTTGATCGACCAGTCGTTGAAGCTGGAGATGTAGCCGCCCTTGGCCACCGACACGGCATTGTTCAGGCGGTAGGTGCTGTACTTGACGCTGACCCCGATCCCGAACGGTGGGTTGCCGCCCAAGTCGGCGAACAGGGTGCTGTTGCGTCGGTCCGGGTCGTTGCTGAAAGCCGCGCCGAAACGGCTGCCCAGCAGGCTCAGGCCGCCGTAGAGCTGCTGGCTGTCCTGGGTGCGCAATTGCGGATAGTTGTAGTGGATCACTCCCAGTTCATAGCCCAGGTTCTGGTCGAGGGGCTGCTTGAAGCCCAGGTAGGAATCGACCTCCAGGCGGCTCGCGGGGCTCAGGCCCAGGCTTGGCGACCACTGGCCGAAGTACCAGCCGCTGTCGTGGTCCAGGTCGAGGCCGCCATGGAAGGAGCCGCTGGAAGATGGTTTGACCAGGCCCTGGGCCATGCTGCGGCTGGGGCTGGTGCCCAGCTTGAGGTCGAAGTCGCCCAGTTCGCGCTGGAAGATCTGCGCTTGGGCCAGCGGGCACGCCAGGGCCAGGCAGATGGCCAGGAAAGTGGGTTTGCGCATGCAGCACTCCTTGGACTGCGGGGAGTGACAGCCTGGGATGGCTGAAACGATTTATCCAGAGGCTGCAAGGATACCGGTCGTGGCCTGCAGGCTCGTGCCGTTCGTCGATTTTTGCGGGAGCGGGGGAGAAGGTAGCGCCGGCCCCGACGCTTGGAGCAAGCGCCAGGGGACCAGGAAAAGCGGGGGAGTATTACTTCTTGCCGAGGCTGATCTGCTTGGACGGGCTGAAGGTCTGGCCGCTGACGCCCTTGGCGATCTGCTGGATCTGGCCACCGGATTTCAGGAAGGCCGCGACCTGTTCATTGATCGATTCGCTGGTTTCCACCACGGGGACAGGTTTGACTTTGCTGCTGGAGTTTTTTACTCGCATGATTGCCATTTAACCTTTGGGAAAATTAATTTGGCCAGCCATCCTAACAGACTCGCCCGATAATTGTTTGTTTCCCCGGGTGTTAGTGCAGGTCGGAGTTTATTCTTGTTCCTGAAGCAGTATCTCGAATATGTCGCTAAGTCGCTGTTTTAAATAAGACCTGCCCGGCCAGTGGCGGCTGCGGCGCGAGGGAAAATGGCCAAGACGGCGACCCCTGGCCTGACGAATGGGCTGCAGTCTGTCGCCAAAGCCAGGAAAACCGCAGCCTGGCGCGGATTTTCCGCCGCGGTGCCACAGCGGCGCCAACCTGGCCATGGAAAACAGGTAGAATGCCGCCCACGCAATGAGGGTATTGGAAATGGCTTTAGTCGGGCGTTACAACAGTTTGCAAGTGGTTAAACATACCAACTTCGGTTTGTATCTGGATGGCGGTGCGGATGGCGAGATATTGCTGCCCAATCGTTATATCCCCAAGGATATTCCCAGTGAAGATGAAGACTGGCTGAACGTTTTTGTTTACCTGGATAGTGCAGACAAGTTGATTGCAACAACCGAGAAGCCGAAAGTCCAGGTCGGTGAGTTCGCCAGCCTCAAGGTCGTCGAAGTCAACAGCATCGGCGTCTTCCTGGACTGGGGACTGTCCAAGGACCTGCTGTTGCCGTATTCCGAGGAAAAGCGCCAGCTCAATGCCGGTGATTACTGCGTGGTGCATGTCTACCTGGACCGCCACACCCGTCGCATCACCGCTACGGCTCGCCTGGATCGTTACCTGGACAAGACCCCGGCCAACTACCAGGCCGGCCAGGAAGTCGATCTGCTGGTGGTGGAGTCCACCGACATGGGCTTCAAGGCGATCATCAACAACAAGCACTGGGGCCTGATCCACAAGAACGAGGTGTTCAAGTTCCTGCGTTCCGGCATGCAGGAAAAGGGCTTCATCAAGGAGCTGCGTGCCGATGGCAAGATCAGCCTCAGCCTGCAACCTGTGGGGGCCCAGGCCGCCAGCAGCCTGAACGCCAAGATCCTGGCCAAGCTGCGGGAAAACAACGGCACCCTGGAGGTCAGCGACAAGAGCGATCCGGCCCTGATCAGCCGCCTGTTCGGGGTCAGCAAGGGCAATTTCAAGAAGGCCATCGGCGCCCTCTACAAGCAGGGCGAGATCGTCATCCACGCCGATCGTATCGAGCTCAGCTAAGGCTCGTTCCCTTCCACTCCGGGGGCTTTGCGTCCCCGGGGCGGCTCTCAGGCCACTTCGGCGGACGCCGGTGGCGCAAAATCCAGCAAGTCGATGAAGTTCTCCAGCAGTGGCGAGGCATTGAGCCGGTTGTGGCTCATGTACAGGCCGATGCCGGGATTCGGCTTGCGCTCCAGCGCTGTCAACGGGCGGAACACCACCTTGTCCCGCAGGGTGGTATCGGCCACCGATTCCGGTACCAGCGCCACTCCGAAACCACAGGCTACCAAGCCGATCTGGGTATGGACCCGCGCCGCTTCCTGGACCACCCGGGGCTGGAAACCGGCGGCTGCACACAGGCCCATCAACTGGCTGTGGTATCCGCTGCCCAGGGGCTGGGGGGTGAACACGAAAGGCTCGTCGGCAAACTCCTGCAAGCGCACCTCCTGGCTGTTGGCCAGTGGATGCCCGGCAGGCAGGGCCATGAGGATTCGCTCGTCGAGGATCAAGCGTGATTCGATGGAGTCGGCAGGCAAGGGCAACAGGCGCATGAAGGCGATATCCGCCTCGCCCGCCAACAGGGCCTTGGCCTGGCTGGCGGAGGGCATCTCGCGGATGACCAGCCGGACCTTGGGATAGCTTTCGCGAAAACGCCGCAGGCCATGGAGCAGGCCATCGTAGTAGGTCAGGGACAGGGTGCAGATGGTGAGCTGGCCGGCGATACCTGCACCGACCTGGCGCGCTTGCTCGATACCCTGCTCCAGGTCCTTCAGGGTACGGTAGGCGACATCGAGGAATGTCGAGCCGGCCGGGGTCAGCCTGACCTCGCGTCGGTTGCGGATGAAGAGGCCGAAGCCGAGCTTCTGCTCGAGGCGATGGATAGCCTGGCTCAGGGCCGGTTGCGCCATGAACAGGCGGTTGGCGGCCTTGTGAAAGTTCAGTTCCTCGGCGACCGCGATGAACTGCCTGAGCAGGCGGGTCTCGACCATTTCTCGCATTCCCTCGTTGGCATTGAGCGACAGGCCGCCATCATAGAGGCGCCGCCGGCAGGCTCCAACCGGGCCCGGGCTGATAGCTGCGGGGTATCAGTGGCGCATCGATAAAGTATCAAGTCCTCCCGTTGTTTGTTGTTAAGGTGCGGGCGACACAACAGGAGAGGCCAACATGGATTTCAAGGGTAGGACTGCCATCGTCACCGGGGGCGGACGCGGCCTGGGCCTGGACTATGCCCGCGCGTTGGCCGGGCTGGGCGCCCGGGTGGTGATCAGCGACCTGGGCACCGATCGCCTGGGCGCGGGCGCCGATGAGCAGGTGGCCGTCACCGCGGCGCGTATGCTGCAGGCCGAAGGCGGGCAGGTGGTCGCCCATGCCGGCGACCTGGCCGATGAAGCCACGGCCCGGCAGTTGGTGGCCCTGGCCGTCGATACTTTCGCCGGGGTGGACATCATCATCCATAACGCCGGCTGGGTCGGTTACCAGGGCATCGAGGACACCGACCGCGAGTTTCTTTCGCGGGCGCTGGACGTCAACGTGCAGGCGCCGACCTGGTTGTGCAAGCACGCCTGGCCCTATCTCAAGCGTTCTGACGCGGCGCGGGTGGTCCTGACCACCTCGGACCGGGCCATGTATCAGCAGTATGCCCAACCCGGGCTGTTGGCCTATGCGGCCGGCAAGATGGCCCAGTTGGGCATCATGAATGCCCTGGGCATGGAGGGGCGGGAGCACGGGATCCTGGTGAACGCCGTCTCGCCGGTGGCCAAGACCCGGATGTGGGGCGTGACCGAGGCCCCGGTCGAGCTCAAGCCGGAATGGGTGACCCCGGGAGTGCTCTACCTGGCCAGCGCCGCTTGCCGTGATAGTGGCTACGTACTGCGGGCCAGCAATGGCCAGTTCACCGCGACCCGCTTCAGTGAGAACCCCGGGGTCGACTATCCCCGGAGCCTGGCTCGGGTCGCGGCGAGCAGTGTCGAGGATGTCGCCCGCCTGTGGGAGCAAATCAAGGAAGGCTGAGCGGCCTCAGGACAGCGCCGCGCACGAGGGCTGCAGCCGTTGTCGGCTCAACAGCAGGCCCCCGCCAAGCAGCAGGCCGCCACCTGCAACCAGCAGGGCCAGTTGCAGGCTGCCACTGAAGTGGCTGCTCAGCGCCGCCAGGAGTGGGCCGTTCAACTGGCCCACGGCGAAACAGGCGGTGAGCAAGCCGGTGTTGCGCTGGACGGCGTGGGGCGCCAGCTCCCGGGAACGTTGCATCACCAGTTGCATGCAGGCCAGGAACGGCGTGCCGCACAGCAGCACCCCCAGCAACAGCCCCCAGCCGCTGTCCAGCAGGCAGGCGAAGACGCCGATGGCCTGTAGCCACAAAGTCGCGACCAGCCAGTGGCGGGTGCTGTCCGGATAGTGCCGGCGCAGGCTGACCAGCAATACCCCCAGGGCCGCGACCATGCCGAACCCGGGCCAGAACAGATCGGCCTGCCATTGGCCATGGAATTGGGTGCTGGCCATTTGCGCGAGAAAGGTCGCGGGGATGATGTAGCCCATGCCGTACAAACCGTAGACCAGCCCCAGGCGGCCCACGCCAGGCTCGCTCACGGGGTTGGCCTGGCCGGTACCCTGCGGGCCGGTGCCGGCCTGGGGCAGGATCGGCAGGATGACCAGCAGCATCAACAAGGCCACTGCGGCGTACAGCAGCCACAGGTCGGCCGAGTCGTGCCCCAGCAGATTGGAGCCCAGGGCCAGCAGGCCGGTGAGCATGATGCCCAGCCCGGGGCCGGCGAACACCAGTGCTCCCAGCCGCGGGCGCCCGGCAGCCTGGGCCAGGGGCTGGCTCAAGGCGGTGATGATCACCAGAGCCCAGGCGCTGGCCACCCCGGTGCCGAAACGCAGGAGCAAATGCGGCCAGAAGCCCTGGGCCCAGAACGACGCCAGGGTCAGCAGCACGCACAGCCACAACCCTCCCAGCAGGCGCCCGCGCACCTGGGACGGGCCTCGTGCCAGCATCGCATCCAGGGCGCCGATGAGATAACCCAGGTAGTTGGCGGCGGCGATCAGTCCGCCGGCAGTCAGACCGACCTGGCCTTCGCTGATCAGGTGCGGCAACTGCGGGGTCAGGGCGAAGCGGCCAATGCCCATGGCCAGCATCAGGGCAACGAAACTGGCGAGCAGACGGATCAGGGGAGACATGGTCGTTGTTCCAGTGACAGGGAGGATGACCGTCAGGCTAGAGTCGATTGACTTTCGTTAAAAATGAATAATATTGAGCAACTTGTTCAGTTTTGGAGAAGGTCATGGAGTTCAGCCAACTGCGTATCTTCCAGGCCGTAGCCGAAGAAGGCTCCATCACCCGGGCCGCCGAGCGCTTGCACCGGGTGCCGTCGAACCTGTCGACCCGGCTCAAGCAATTGGAGGATCAACTGGGCGTCGAGCTGTTCCTGCGCGAGCGCCAGCGCCTGCAACTGTCGCCGGCGGGCAAGGTGTTGCTGGACTATGCCGCGCGCCTGTTCGCCCTGCACGACGAGGCCCAGGTAGCGGTGCTGGGGGGCCAGCCGGCCGGCGACTTTGTCCTGGGTACCATGTACAGCACGGCGGCCATTCACCTGCCGGGGCTCCTGGCGCGATACCACCGTACCTATCCGGCGGTGAACCTGCATGTGCAATCCGGCCCCACGGGCGAGCTGCTCGAAGGGCTGCTCGCCGGACGCCTGGATGCCGTGCTGGTGGACGGGCCGATGGAGCTGGCGGGGCTGGACGGCGTGCCCTTGTGCAGGGAGAACCTGGTGTTGATCAGCGAGATCGATCATCCGCCGGTGCACACGGCCCTGGATGTCGAGGGGCGGGCGGTATTCACCTTTCGCCAGGGCTGTTCCTATCGCACTCGCCTGGAGTCCTGGTTCGCCCATTACCATGCGGCAATGGGCCGGGCCATGGAGATCGAGTCCTACCAGAGCATGCTGGCCTGCGTGATCGCCGGTTCAGGGATTGCCCTGATGACTCGTTCGATGCTCGATAGCCTGCCCGGGCGCGAAAGCGTGGCGGTGCATCCCCTGGCCGAGCCGTTCGCCCACTGCACCACTTGGTTGATGTGGCGCAAGGGCATGGTGGGGGCCAACCTCAATGCCTGGATCGAACTGCAACAAGGCTCCGCTGGTCCGATAGAGCAGTCGGTGCGTGCCTTGGCATGAGCGGTCCTGGGCGATTGGCCATAATCCAGTAACAGTTCATTGCCATTACAGGGCAGCGCGCGGGAAAACTTAGGACTATTATCTGCTTGAGGCGGCGTATGACAGCCGCTTGGCATGACCCTTGAGGGGGGCACTATGAAAGACAAACTGCAAAGCTGGCTGCACGACCTTGGCGTTGCACTGGGCCTGATCGAGCCACCGCTGCAACCGGTGCCGATTCCTACCGAGGAAGAACTGCGGCGCCGTCGGCAACGTCGTCGCTGATCTCGCTGCGAGAGCGGGGACAGGCCCCGGCTCTCGCCCGCAGCTCCCTGACGCCGGGCCGCAAGCCGGCCCTGCGAATCAATCCTCTTGTCGCCGTGACATCTCCAGCAACCACTCGATCAGTTCCTGAACGCAGCGCAGTTCCTGGAGCGCGCGCTGTTCCTCGCCGGTGGGAACGCACAGGCCGAAGCGATCCTCCAGGCGCCAGAGCAACTCTTCCAGATCATCTCGCTCCAGCCCAAGGTCCCCGAGCTCGCTGTCGTCGTCCAGGCAGATGCGTTCGCCCAGCCAGCAGCGAATGAGCGCATGCACGGCCCGACGGGCTTCGCTGCGGTTCATCGGACCGCCTTGGGCGATGATCGCGGGTCACGGATGCATGGGGCGAAGGTCCCGGCGCCGGGTCTTTTCCAGGATGAACAGGCTCAGTTCGCTGATGGAGTGGATCCAGTACAGGTCATGTTCGGCGTCGAGTCGGATGTCGAACTCGTTTTCCAGGCTGTGCAACAGGGCCTTGAGGTCCAGTGAGTAGGTGTCGCTGGTTTGCGCCTGGCTGGGAGGGGTCCGCCATTTCTGCGCCATTTGGGCTTCGATGGCCTGGCGGATGCTTTGCTGGATGTCGAAACGGTCCATAAACACCTCGGGGCAGGGGGAGAGGTTTTTATTGTTATGACCCCGTCCAAGGGTGATGCGATAGCGCGCACAGATGCTGCCAGCGATCCTTGTACCGTTCTCCTGCAGGAACGATCGTCGCTGAGTCAGAGTACAGCACAGGATTTTTGCCGCAGGGGTGACCATTCGTCCCCTGGGAAATGCCACAAGCCTTGTGCTGCGTTGCCTGGGCGTAAAAAAAAACGGGTGCGGCCACCGACGCCGCACCCGTCGAAGAAAAACTTCAGCTACCGCTCTTCAGCTCAGATCGCGCTGGCCAGCGGGGCCGTGCGCCGCGAAGCCAGGCTGACCACCACGAAGCTCACCAGGCCCGCCATCAGGCTGTAGTAGATCGGAGTGTTGGCATCCAGGCCGTCCTTGAACATGAACACCAGGGCGGTGATGAACCCCAGGCTCATGCTGGCGATGGCTCCGGCGGTGGTGGCGCGCTTCCAGAAGATCGCCCCGATCAGCGGGATCAGCATGCCGCCTACCAGCAGGTTGTAGGCCAGGGTCAGGGCGCTGATCACGTCATTGACCACCAGCGCGATACCCAGCACCACGATGCCGGTGAGCAGGGTGAACAGGCGGTTGATCCCCAGGCTCGATTGCTTGCCGCCACGCAGCCGTGGCAGCAGGTCCTCGGTCAGGGTGGTGGAAGCGGCCAGCAGGCCGGCGCTGGCGGTGGACATCATGGCGGCCAGGGCGGCAGCGATCACCAGGCCACGGATGCCGTCCGGCAACGAAGCCTTGACGATGGCGGCGAAGGCGTTGTTCGCGTTGTCCAGGTCCGGCAGCAGCACGTGGGCGGCCATACCGATCAGGGCGCAGGCCAGGCCGTAGAGCACGCAGTAGAAGCCCGCCAGGGTGCCGGCGTACTGGGCGACTTTCTCGGTCTTGGCGGTGAATACCCGCTGCCAGATGTCCTGGCCGATCAGGATGCCGAAGAAGTAGATCATGAAGTAGGTGATGATGGTGTCCCAGCCGATGGCGGTGAAGCTGAAGCTCGCCGCCGGCAGCTTGGCCACCAGCTCATCCCAGCCACCGACGCGGTAGAGGCAGATGGGCAGCAGCAGGAACATCAGGCCGACGGTCTTGATCACGAACTGGACGATGTCGGTCAGGGTCAGCGACCACATGCCGCCGATCGCCGAGTAGATCACCACAACGCCGCCGCCCAGCAGCACCGAGAGCCAGAACGGCAGGTTGAACAGCACTTGCAGCACGGTCCCGATGGCGAGGATCGAGGTCACGCCGATCATCAGCGCGTAGGCCAGCATGATCACCGCGCTGGCCTGGCGGGCCATGGGGTTGTAGCGCTTTTCCAGGACCTGGGTCACGGTGAAGATCCGCAGCTTGAGCAGCGGCTTGGCCAGGAAGAGGTTCAGGGCGATGATCCCGGCGCCGAGGGCGGCGCACAGCCAGAAGCCGGAGATGCCGTGGACGTAGCCCAGGCGCACGGTGCCGACGGTGGACGCGCCGCCCAGCACGGTGGCGGCCATGGTGCCCATGTACAGGGTCGGTCCCAGGTTGCGTCCGGCCACCAGGTAGTCTTCGTGGGTCTTGGCCTTGCGCATGCCGTAGTAGCCGAGTACCAGCATGCCGGCGGCGTAGATGAGTACGACGAATAGATCTAGAGCCATGATGGCGTGTCTCCGATTATCTTTTTTATGTGAAACAAACAGGTCATGTACCGCGGTGGCTGGCGCGCCACCGCCCGCAGGTCAGGCGACTTGGCGCAGGGGGCTACGCCGGGAACGAGGGGCATGCTGGTGGTCGCACGAATCCTCGGGGCGGGAGGTCTGGGCAGGTTTCGGGCAGGGGCCCGACAGAACGTTGCCGCAGCTGCCGAGCGAAGAGGGGACGAGGGAGGACGACAGGCCGCGCAACGAGCCACTGAGGCGTTTGGGCACAGTAAGTCGGATGCCGGCGGGGATAGGGCGCAGGCGGTCGCGGGCTCCCGCGTTGCGTGCGTGGCCGGGGATCTGTTCGACCCTGTTGATTTCAGTACCGCTAAGGCGTGTTTCTTTGTTGTTGTTATTCATGATCTGCTCCGATCACATTGGCTAAGGGGGTGGCAGCCCTTCCGGCATCGCGGACAAAAACTCGTGGCAGGCCAGCCATAGGCCTTCTTGTTGTTGGCGCAACCCGAGGGTTGTGCGCTCCTGGCTAAAGTGTTGCTCCCCTTGCATGCGCGACATCGTGGCCACGTCATGAATTAACCCGCCGGCATCGGCTTGCAGGCCGGCGCCAACGTTGTTCGCGCTACGTGTCCGTACCACGAAACCATCCCTGGCCCGCCGCCGACCCTGCGATGCCGGTTCGGCATCACGGGACAGCGACGGTTGGGGACGGTGGTGACGCAAGCCGGCATCGGCCGTTGGCTCCGCGAGCCATCCGGCTGCGGCGTCGAGCACGTAATGCCAGTGGCTCATGCCTTGGTTCTCAGCGATGGGTCACGCCGGGCAACACGCAGAGCATTTCGTAGAGCAGGTTGGCCCCCAGCAGCGAAGTGTTGCCGGTGGTGTCGTAGGGCGGCGAGACCTCCACCAGGTCGCAGCCCACCAGGTCCAGACCCTGGCAGCCACGGACGATTTCCATGGCTTGGATGGTGGTCAGGCCGCCGATTTCGGGGGTGCCGGTGCCTGGTGCCCAGGCCGGGTCGATGCCGTCGATGTCGAAGCTCAGGTACACCGGACCGTTGCCGACCTTCTCGCGGACTTCGGCCATCAGCGGGGCCAGGGACTTGTGCCAGCACTCTTCGGCCTGCACCACACGGAAGCCCTGCTTGCGGCTCCAGTTGAAGTCCTCGGCGGTGTAGCCCTGGGCCCGCAGGCCGATCTGCACCACGCGGTCGCAATCCAGCAGGCCTTCTTCCACGGCGCGGCGGAAGGTGGTGCCATGGGCGATCTTCTCGCCGAACATGTGGTCGTTGACGTCCGCGTGGGCGTCGATGTGCACCAGGCCGACCTTGCCGTGTTTCTTGTGGATGGCCCGCAGGATCGGCAGGGTGATGGTGTGGTCGCCGCCCAGGGTCATGGGAGTGACGTTGTGCTCGAGGATGGCGTCGTAGGCTTCCTCGATGATGCGCACGGCGTCCAGCAGGTTGAAGGTGTTGATGGCCACGTCGCCGATATCGGCCACGTTCAGCGAGTCGAACGGCGCGGCGCCTGTGGCCATGTTGTAGGGACGGATCATCACCGATTCGGCGCGGATCTCCCGCGGGCCGAAGCGGGTACCGGAGCGCAGCGAGGTGCCGATGTCCAGGGGAACGCCGACGAATGCGGCATCCAGGCCGGCAGGGGTGGTGACATGGGGAAGACGCATCATGGTGGCGATGCCGCCGAAACGCGGCATTTCGTTGCCGCCCAGTGGTTGGTGGAGAGTCTTGTCCACGGGATAGGCCTCATCGTTGTTCTATTTATGGGGTCGAGGCGCAGCAGGTCCTGCCCATTCGACCGAGTGAGGCCGATTCTGCGAAATGTAGTGCGGGGAAAGAATCGCTACGAGCAAATACTTAGTTCAGATTTTTCTAAACTAATTGCAGCGGGCAGGCTAGACTCTGACGCGCTTTCCAAGGCCCTGCATGGCGCAGGCGCTCGCTCCCGGTTGGTGATGCAGTCGCCGTCATCCGGGTTGCCGGGGCTGATTTGAAGTGCACATGGACGTCATCGCAGTTGCTCGACCGCCCAGCGTCGCGAGCCTGTTCGCCACAGGGAAGGTGTCTTTTTCACCTGCTAGCGGAGCCTGTCATGGCCAACGCTTTACCTGATCTGAAACTATTGCGCATCTTCGTCAGCGTGGTGAGGCATCAGGGGTTCGCCAATGCCCAGCATGAGCTCAATCTGTCGACGTCGGCCATCAGCACCTACATGAGCCAGCTGGAAGCGTCCCTGGGGTTGGTGTTGTGCCACCGGGGGCGGGGCGGGTTCAGCCTGACCAGCAAGGGCGAGTTGTTCCACCAGGAAACCCTGCGCCTGCTGGGTGAGTTGGAGGGCTTCGAACAGTATGCCGCCGCGCTCAAGGGCGAGTTGCGCGGCACCCTGAACCTGGGGGTGATCGACTCCACCGTGAGCGACAAGGCCCTGCCGTTCGCCGAGGCGATTGGCGCCTATAGCCAGGAACACCCGGCGGTACACCTGCACTTGTCGGTGATGAGCCCCCACGAGCTGCAATTGGGGGTGCAGGATAATCGCCTGGACCTGGCCATCGGGGCTTTTTCCACGCGCATGAGCGGCTTGGTGTACATGCCGCTGTACCGCGAGCAGCACTGGCTGTATTGCAGCAACCGCCATCCGCTGTACAGCGAGCGGCGGATCCCCGAGCAGGTGATCACCCAGCAGCGCATGGTGGGGCGCGGTTACTGGAGCCAGGCCGAGTTGGCCCGGCATGGCTTCAAGCACAGCGCGGCGACGGTGGAGAGCATGGAGGCGCAGTTGATCCTGGTGCTCTCCGGCGCCTATATCGGCTACCTGCCGGAGCACTATGCCCAAGCCTGGGCCGACAGGGGCGATCTGCGGGTGCTGCTGCCCGCGACCTTCGGTTACCAGGCGCCGTTTTCCATGATCATGCGCCGTGGCCGTGGCCGGGAGCCCTTGATCCAGACTTTCCGGGACCTGCTCAAGGCCCAGTTGAACCAGGTCTAGCTAGCAGACCGTTAAAAAACTACCTGCGTTGCCATCGCTGCGTTGAAAACAGGCTGGTGCGCCAGCCCGGTCAAAATGCTCATTTACCACGCGTAAACTGCGCTTTTTCGCTTGTTTTCGCCTTGCGCTGGCTGCCTCGCCTACATTTTTCAACAGCCTGCAAGGAGTTTTCATGTCTCGAGCACGTTGCGAGCGATGCCTGCGTCCAGCTGGCCATTGCCTGTGTCCGCTGATTCCACGGTTATCCAGTCGTACCCGGGTATTGGTGTTGCAGCATCCGAGCGAGGTCAATCACGCCCTGAATACCGCGCGGTTGGCGGCACTGGGGCTGAGCAACGCCGAGCTGAGGGTCGGGGAAGTGTTCGAGGACCTGCCGGAGCTGCTCGGGCGTCCCGGATACCGGCCGCACCTGCTGTTTCCGGCGGACGCTGCCCAACCGCTGCGGGCCTACTCGCCAAGCCAGGAGCCAATGTTGCTGGTGGTCCCCGATGGTACCTGGCGCAAGGCGCGCAAGCTGCTGCATCTCAACCCGCTGTTGGCGCAATTGCCCCGGGTCACCCTGGAGGTTACGCCGGCTTCGCGCTATCGCCTGCGCAAGGCCCCCGGTCCCGGTGCCCTGTCGACCCTGGAGGCCATAGTCGAGGCATTGCAGGCCCTAGAGGCACCGGCTTCGTTCGAGCCGCTGCTGCGTCCCTTCGACGCCTTGATCGAAGGCCAGATCGCCGCCATGGGCGCCGAAACCTACCAGCGCAACCACGCCAAGCCCTGATCCCGCTCGGGTTTTTCAGGGCCGGCGCAGGGTCTTCTGGCGCAGGATGTAGATGCTCACCAGCACCGCGCTGGTGAGCATGAAACCGCGGGCCCAGGGCAATGGCACCAGGTAGCAGGACAAGCCGATGCTCAGCCACATCAGGCCGATCGCATAGATCTTGCCCTTGAGCGGAATGCCGTTGCCTTCCAGATAGTCGCGGATCCATGGACCCAGGCGCGGGTGGTCTACCAGCCATCGGTAGAAGCGCGGAGAACTGCGAGCGAAGCAGGCGGCCGCCAGCAGCAGGAAAGGAGTGGTGGGCAGTACCGGGAGGAAGATGCCGAGTACCCCTAGCGCTACGCTCGACCAGCCGATGGCCAGTAGAACGTAACGCAACAGCAGGGGACGCTGGCCTATGGGCTTGGCCATAGGCTCGGACTCAGTGGTGGCGAGGCTTGAGCAGTGCCGGTTTTTCGTCGGGTGCGTTGCACAGCAAGTACAACGCGGTCAGTGCTTCAGGAATCTGCACGATCATGTCGTCCATCAGGTTGGCATCGCTGGCAATGTCGGAGAACTCGGGCTGTTCGTCGAACAGGCCGGAACCCACCATGATCGGCAGGAGCATCTCGCTGACTTCTTCTTCGGCGGTTTCGAACCAGGCCGCTTCACGCAGGAATACGCCTTCCATGAAGCCGATGCACCAGCCGCGCAGGTCGGAGTCGTCCGGGTCGTCGCCCAGGTCGAGATCGCAAGGCAGTTCGAATTCTTCATCCGAGGCCAGTTGGCGCGCGATGTGCGCCTTCAGGGCCAGCAGGGTCGATTCGATGGCTTCGCGCTCGGCGGCATCGCGGTAGTGCGGCTCCTCGGCGAAGAGGGTGTCGATCCATTCACGCTCGGGGACGCTTTCCGAGCAGATCGACAGCGCGGTCAGGTAGCCGTGAGCGGCCACGTAGTCCAGCGCCTCGTCGTGCAGATCATCTGCATCGAGGAAGACTTGCAGGCGGGTTAGTTGCTCAGCGAAGGACATTGACGGCTACCTTGGGGAATAAACGATGCTGAATTCTAGGCTTTCTTGAGCGCCCAGGCCAGCCACGATGCAGCTGCGAGCGGTTCCAAAGGTTACCAGCGGTCCATTGTCGGCGCCCTTTGCGGGGGAGGGCTCGGGTATACTCGCGCGTTTCGTGTGACCCGCCAGGCCGATGGCCAGGCCGGGTCCGCCCGCCCAGGCAGGTGCCGCGGTTCCAAGCACCGGTGCAAGTGGGCGTTGCAACCTGGCGGCGACGCCTTGCCAAGCCCCATCGCACAGGCGGCCGGGCAACGGCGTCCCCCTGGTGATTTCCGTAATTTTTGGAGTTTTTCATGCTCGAACAGGCTCAGCGCGTCCTCAAGGACATCTTTGGCTACGACAGTTTCCGTGGTCGCCAGGGGGCGATCATCGAGCGCGTGGCTAGCGGTGGCGACGCGCTGGTGCTGATGCCCACCGGTGGCGGCAAGTCCCTGTGCTTCCAGGTCCCCGCATTGTTGCGCCCTGGCCTGGCGGTGGTGGTTTCGCCATTGATCGCGCTGATGGAGGACCAGGTCGCCACCCTGGAGGAGCTGGGGGTCGCAGCCGCGGCGCTGAACTCTACCCTGAGCCCCGAGCAGCAGCGTGACCTGGCGGTGCGTATCCGGCGTGGCGAAGTGAAGATGCTCTACCTCGCTCCCGAGCGGTTGGTCCAGCCGCGGATGCTGGCGTTCTTGCAGAGCCTGGATATTGCCCTGTTCGCCATCGACGAAGCCCACTGCGTATCCCAATGGGGGCATGACTTCCGTCCCGAGTACCTGCAACTGGGGCAACTGGCGGAAATGTTCCCCGAGGTGCCGCGAATCGCCCTGACGGCCACCGCCGACAAGCGAACCCGCGAAGAGATCGTCAATCGCCTGCACCTGGAGAACGCCGAGCGCTTCCTGTCCAGTTTCGACCGGCCGAACATCTTTTATCGGATCGTGCCCAAGGAGCAGCCGCGCAAGCAGTTGCAGGCATTTCTCAACGAGCGGCGCAGCGATGCCGGGATCGTCTACTGCCTGTCGCGCAAGAAAGTCGACGAGGTGGCGGCGTTCCTCTGCGAGCAGGGCTTCACCGCCTTGCCCTACCACGCGGGGCTGCCGGCCGAGTTGCGTGCCTATCACCAGAAGCGCTTCCTCAACGAGGAGGGGCTGATCATGGTGGCGACCATCGCCTTCGGCATGGGTATCGACAAACCCAACGTACGTTTCGTCGCCCACCTGGACTTGCCCAAGTCCCTGGAGGCCTACTACCAGGAAACCGGGCGTGCCGGTCGTGACGGCCTGCCGGCCGATGCCTGGATGGCCTATGGGCTGCAGGACGTGCTGATGCTCAAGCAGATGCTGCAGAATTCCGAGGGCGACGAGCGCCACAAACGTCTCGAGCAGCACAAGCTCGACGCGATGCTGGCGCTGTGCGAGGAAACCCGTTGCCGGCGCCAGGCGCTGCTGGCCTATTTCGATGAAGACATGCCGCAGCCCTGCGGTCATTGCGACAACTGTGTCGATGGAGTGCAGACCTGGGATGCCACCGAGCCGGCGCGCCAGGCGTTGTCGGCGATCTACCGCACCGGCCAGCGCTATGGCGTCGGGCACCTGGTGGACGTGCTGTTGGGCAAGGACACGGAAAAGGTCCGCAGCTTCGGTCATCAGCACTTGTCGGTGTTCGGTGTCGGCAAGGCCCGTAGCGAAGGCGAGTGGCGCTCGCTGTTCCGCCAACTGGTGGCTCGCGGGTTGGCTGACATCGACCTGGAAGGCTACGGCGGCTTGCGCTTGAGTGACAGTTGCCGGCCGTTGCTCAAGGGCGAAGTCTCCCTGGAGCTGCGCCGCGATCTCAAGCCGCAAACCGCGGCCAAGAGCACCAGTCAGGCCAGCCAGCTGGTTCGAGGCGAAGAGCGCGAGCAGTGGGAAGCGCTGCGGGCGTTGCGCCGCAAGCTGGCGGAAGAGCACGGCGTACCGCCCTATGTCATCTTCCCTGATTCGACCTTGCTGGAAATGCTCCGCAGCCAGCCTGGGTCCATGGCCGAGATGGCTCGGGTCAGCGGTGTCGGTGCCCGCAAGCTGGAGCGCTATGGTGCGGCGTTCCTTGAGGTGCTGGGCGGAACTGCCGAGGCGCCGAAGGTGGTTGCCGATATTCGTCATGAACTGATCACCCTGGCCCGTGCCGGCATGACTCCGGTGCAGATCGCCGGCCAGTTGCAATGCACCGAAAAGAACGTCTACACCCTGCTCGCCGAAGCGATCGGCAAGCAGCAATTGTCCCTGGAGCAGGCGCTGGATTTGCCCGAGGACTTGCTGGGGGAAATCCAGGACGCGTTCCTCGATGGCGAAGGCGAGCTGCCGCCGGTGGCCGAGGTGATCGAGTTGTTCGCCGGCCGGGTGCCCGAGGGCGTGCTGTACTGCGTGCGTGCGGCGCTGCAATCGGAGTTCGAGATTTAACTTGGGTGCGTCAATGTTGTAACGATTCAGTGCCTTACAGAACTTGCCTACTGGCAAGGGGCATGCTTAGCTGACTAATAATTAGTTTTTCTTTATTTTCAGCCTGATCATGAGTGTTTTATGCCGTTGACCGATGAACACCGTTTTGGCATGCAGCTGGCGCAAATGTCCCGCGGCTGGCGTGCTGAACTGGACCGCCGCCTGGCTGGCCTGGGCCTCTCGCAAGCCCGCTGGCTTGTGCTGCTGCACCTGGCCCGTTTCGAAGAAGCGCCGACCCAGCGCGAGTTGGCGCAAAGCGTCGGTGTGGAAGGGCCGACCCTGGCCCGTTTGCTCGATAGCCTGGAAACCCAGGGCCTGGTCCAGCGGCAATCGGTGATGGAAGATCGCCGGGCGAAGAAGATCGTCCTCTGCCCTTCGGCGCGCCCCCTGATCGATCAGATCGAGACTATCGCCACTGCCTTGCGCCATGAATTGTTCATTGGCGTCGATGAAGAGGACATGCGGGTTTGCATGCGTGTCCACGGACGTATCCTGGCCAACCTGGAAAAGTCCTGAAGCCTGCGACCGGGGTCGCCTGACTCCGGTCTTCATCATCTCCCATCATTGCTGATCCTGCTGGTCGCCACTGCGCCAGCGGGCCGCTGGCGCACGCTTGTCAGAAGGTCTGGCCCAGGTTCAGCGACAGGGCCTTCTGGTTTTCGTCGTTGAAGCCATAGCTGAAATTCAGCGGTCCCAGTGGCGTATCGAAGCCCAGGAAGATACTGGCTGCGTTGATGTAGCCGCTGTCGAAGGCGTTGTCGTTGTTCCAGGCCCGGCCCCGTTCCAGGGAGCCGCCCAGGTACAGCGGGAAATCCAGGGGCAGGTAGGAGCGTGGTGTGAGCCGGCGGAAATACACCGCGCGGGCCAGGCTGATGTTCTGTCCCGACAGGGCGTCTTGGCGAAACCCCGACAACTGTCGCGCACCGCCCAGCAGGAAGCTGGACGTCACCACGTCGGCGGTGTCCAGGGTCCGTCCATAGCGCCCGCCGAGGATGAAGGTGTTGGGGCCGCTGCTCAGGGCCTTGTCCAGCTTGAACTCCCATTGGCGGTAGTGCTTGTCCGAGCCCAGGCCCGGTTCGAACTGGCGCAGAGTCAGGTGAATGTCCTCACCCGAGTGGGGGAAGTAGACGTTGTCCAGGGAGTCGAAGGAGTACTGCAGCTGGTAGTAGCCTTCGTTGAAGTGCAGCTTCGGCAGGTCCTGGTCGCCGATGCGTACATCGGCGTTGCCCCAGGCTTCGCCCACACCGAAGCGCACCTCGCCGCTGTTGCCGATCTGCCGGCCCAGGTTGAGGCCGAAGCCGTAGCGCTCGACGCGATATTCGGCGATGGGGTCGTTGTCCAGGGTGGCCTCGACGTTTTGCGACTGCGCAGTGATGAATGGGGCGACGAAGTAGCGCGAGCCGGCATCCAGGGGTTGGTAGAACTCGCTGTACAGCTCCTGGCGGTCGCCGATCTGCAGTCGCGTCAGCCACTCCGCGCCGAGGCTGTTGATGCCGTTCATGCGGTAGCTGGCGCCGATGTTGAAGGCGCTGTCGCCGCGCAAGTCATCGGACAGGCTCAGGCCCAGGCGCAGGTAATCGGTGCCGCTGCGCTTGCCCCGGGCGCTGATCACCAGGGTATTGTCCTGGCCCTTGTGGATCACCCGGTATTGCACCTGCTCGAAGAAGTCCAGGCCGTAGAGGGTGCCCATGTCGGTTTCCAGGCGGCCCAGGTCCAGGGGCTCGCCGATGTGCTGGCGGATGTAGTAGCGGATGACGTCGTCACTGACCTTGGAATCGTTTTCCACCTTGATCTGGCTGATGATCGGCGTGCGCTGGCTGGGCTGGCGGGCGGCGGTGAGCTGCGCGGGCTGCGGATTTTCCCGGCGCAAGTGGGCCAGGCGGGTGTCGAGGATCCGGGTGGCGCGGTAGCCAGCGTCAATAATCTCCTGGGCGCGGCCGAAATCGGTGACGCCGAATGCCGAGAGTGCCGGCTGGACCAGCACGTCGTCCTTGTGCAGCGCGGCCAGCTGTTCCTCGGAGTTGCGCCGGGTCATCAGGGTGATGGACTGGGTCAGCACGTCGACCACAGTGTTGAGCTGCTTGCGCGAGCGCAGCGGCGTGCCGATATCCACCACGATGGCGATATCCACGCCCATTTCCCGGGCCACGTCCAGCGGGATGTTGTCGGTCATGCCGCCGTCCACCAGCAACCGGCCGTCGAGTTCCACCGGGGCGAATACCGCCGGGATCGACATGCTGGCGCGAATCACCTGGGGCAGGTGGCCCTTGCGGAACACGACTTTTTCACCACTGGCGATATCGGTGGCTACCGCCCGGAACGGGATCGGCAGCTTGTCGAAATCGCGGGTGTCGCTGGCGTGGGCCAGCTTGCTTTCCAGCAACAGGGCGAGGTTCTGGCCCTGGATCACGCCCAGCGGCAGGCCCAGGCTGCCGTCGTCGCGGAAACTGAGCTTCTGCTTGACCAGGAAATCGCGGTCATCCTGCTTGCGCCGAAAGGGCACGTCTTCCCGGGGCGGCGCATCGGACAGGGCCTGCTTCCAGTCGATCTCCAGGGCCAGCTTCTCCAGCTCGTCGATCTGGTAGCCCGAGGCGTAAAGCCCGCCGATCACCGCTCCCATGCTGGTACCGGCGATGGCGTCGATGCGGATGCCTTGTTCTTCCAGGGCCTTGAGCACCCCGACATGGGCCA
The DNA here is from genome assembly GCF_003850545.1 of Pseudomonas sp. CMR5c. Classification (NCBI taxonomy): domain Bacteria; kingdom Pseudomonadati; phylum Pseudomonadota; class Gammaproteobacteria; order Pseudomonadales; family Pseudomonadaceae; genus Pseudomonas; species Pseudomonas sp. CMR5c. The sequence goes on from NZ_CP027705.1 coordinate 1,717,371, forward strand.
GGCCGCGGGCGGCGCCACCGGACAGCACCAGGCCGATTTTCGGATGCGCAGGCTCGGCGCATTGGGCGATCACGGGTAGCAGGCAGAGCAACAGGCAAGACAGCAAGCGGCGCATCAGGCTTCTCGGGGCTGGCGATAAAGCCGGCTATTATAGCGACGCCCTCGAACTCAGGACCCGGCCGTACCATGACTGAACGTAAACCCGAAGTGATCATCACCTATTGCACCCAGTGCCAGTGGCTGCTGCGAGCGGCCTGGTTGGCCCAGGAGCTGTTGAGCACCTTCAGCGACGACCTGGCCAAGGTCTCCCTGGAGCCCGCCACCGGCGGTACTTTCCGCATCCAGTGCGATGGCGTGCAGATCTGGGAGCGCAAGGCCGATGGTGGTTTTCCCGAAGCCAAGGTGCTCAAGCAACGGGTCCGCGACTGCATCGATCCCGAGCGTGACCTGGGCCACAACGACCGGTCTCAGTGAGAGCCTGCCTGGGCGGTTTTGCCCTGGCTGCCTGAACCCGCGGACAGGCGGCTGGAGACCACGATCGCGGTGATGATCAAGGCTCCGCCCAGCAGCATGCGCAGGGTCGGGTTCTCGCCGAACAGCACCCAGGCCACGGTGATCCCGTAGACCGGCTCCAGGGCGAAGACCACCGCCGCGGTGCGTGCCTTGATCACCGCCAGGCTGGCGACGAACAGGCTGTGGGCCAGGCCGGTGCAGAAGATACCCAGCAGGCTGATCCACAGCCAGTCCATGGCGCGTACCTCGGGCAGTTCCGGCGCCGCCACCGGCAGCAGGCAAAGGCCCACCACCAGGTTCTGGCACAGCGCCGCCTGTACCGCTGGAATCCGTCCCGAGCCGGCGCGGTTGTTCAGCGACAGCAGGGAGAACAGCAAGCCCGAGGCCACGGACCAGAGCAGGCCGGTGGTGGCCTGGCTGGCGAGGTCGAAGTCCGGAGTAACCAGCACCAGGCCGATGCTCACCAGGGCTACCAGCACGATCTCGTTGATGCGGATCCGCTCGCGGAAGATCAAGCCTTCGAGAATCACCGTGAAGGCCGGGAAGCTGGCAAAACCCAGGGTGGCGATGGCCACGCCGGCGATCTTGACCGAGACGAAGAAACTCACCCAGTGGCCCGCCAGCAACAGGCCGCTGAGCAGCAAGCGCAACCAGTCGCCGGTGGCCAGCCGCTGCCAGGGCGTATTGCTGGCCAGGCGAGCGAAGAACCCCAGGGCGAGCACGGCGAAGGCCGCGCGGCCGAACACGATGACCGCCGGTGAAGCGGCGGCCAGTTTGCCGAACACACCGGTCAGGCCGAACATCAGTGCGCCGATATGCAGGGCGCCAAGGGCGGTACGCGGGGTCATGTCATTCCTTAACGCAAGACGGGCCGTGATGGCCGGGACGATGGGCTCAGTCTACGGGGCCGGCACCGATGTCGTCTGTCGCGAGGCTGCCGGCTTTTGTCGAGCAACTCGCGCGCGCTTCTTGGCGCAACTGGCGGGGCGAGCGGCCGAATTCGCGCAATATCGCCGCCGAGAAAGCGCTCTGGGAGCCATAGCCTACGCGGTCGGCCACCTCGCCGATGGGCATCGACGAGCCACGCAACAGTTCCACGGCCATGTGCAGGCGCCGGCTGCGCACGTAGTCCATGGGCGTGCGCCCGCATTCGGCGATGAAGCGCGCGTGCAGGCGTGTGCCGGACAAACCGGCGATTCGCGCCAGATCGGCCACCTGCAAGGGATGGGCGGCGTGGCGATCGATATGGGCGTTCAGCGCGGCAAAGGGCAGGCGTCGTTCACCAGGGTGGCCAGCGGCCGGATGGTTGAGGCTGGCCAATAGCAGCACCGCCCCTTGCTGGGCGATCAACGGGTCGTCCACCGGGCTGTCCGCCAGCCAGTTGACCAGGCGGCTCTGGTTCGGCGCCAGGACCTGGCGCCGCGGGCTGTCGAGCAAGCGTCGGCTGGCCTCGGCATGTTCTCCCAGGGACTGGCCGAGCCAATGTTCGCCGGGTATGTCCAGCACCAGGCACTGGCTGCCGCCGGGGCTGCCGCAGATATGCCGGGCGCCGGCCGGCACCACCACGAAGCTCTGCTGCCGCACTTGGCTGCCCTGGCCCTCGACCTCGAAGTCGAGTTGGCCCGAAAGGCCGAATACCAGTTGCGCATGCTCGTGGCTGTGGGCGATCAGGTCGTGGCTGTAGTGGCGCAGGGTGAGGATAGATCCCATCGCGGTCTCCTTGGCAGGCCCGCAGTCTACACCGGCCGTCGGGCCTTTCGCGCTGTCATCGCTCTGCCGCATATCTGTCATGGGCCATTAACCGCTTGGGAGCAAGCTCGCAAAAAATCCCGGAGAGCGTCCATGACCCATGCCGAACTCGCCAAACCCAGCCGCAAGCAGCGGGTACGCACCCTGTGGATCTCGGATGTGCACCTGGGCACCCGGGATTGCCAGGCCGAGCACCTGGCGCAGTTTCTCAAGAGCTATCACGCCGACCGCATCTACCTGGTGGGCGACATCATCGATGGCTGGAAGCTGCGGGGCGGGATGTACTGGCCCCAAGCCCACACCAACGTCATCCGTCGCTTGCTGACCATGAGCAAGCGCGGCACCGAGGTGATCTACGTCACCGGCAATCACGACGAATTCCTGCGGCGCTATTCCAAGCTGATCCTGGGCAACATCCAGTTGGTGGACGAGGCGGTGCACGTCACCGCGGATGGCCGCCACCTGCTGGTGATCCACGGCGACCAGTTCGACGTCATTACCCGCTATCACCGCTGGCTGGCGTTCCTGGGCGATTCGGCCTACGAGTTCACCCTGACCCTCAACCGCTGGCTCAACCACTGGCGGGCGCGCTACGGCTATGGCTACTGGTCGTTGTCGGCCTACCTCAAGCACAAGGTCAAGACCGCCGTGAGCTTCATCAGTGATTTCGAGGAAGCCATCGCCCATGAATGCGTCAAGCGCGAGCTGCACGGTGTGGTCTGCGGCCATATCCACCATGCCGAGATCCGCAAGGTGGGCGAGGTGGAATACCTCAACTGCGGGGATTGGGTGGAATCCTGCACGGCGCTGATCGAGCACTGGGATGGCACCATCGAGCTTTATCGCCTGGCCGAAGCCCAGGCCCGCGAGGCCCAGCTCAAGGCCGAGCGCATGAAGCTGGCCGAACCCGCCTGAATCCCGTGGTTCGCGTTTGCCTGAGCCGGGCTGACCGGCTCGGGCAGGCCGTCCTGAAGCTATTCAGCGCATTTACCTGTCGGCGATGAGCCTGGCGCTACCTTTGCAGCAACATCTCCCCTCCGGCAGCGGCCCGGCCTAGAAGGGCACCTTGCCCAGCAGCATGTCGCGGTACATGACGAAGTCGCCCAGCAGGCTGTACAGCGGATGCTGGAAGGTCGCGGGGCGGTTCTTCTCGAAGAAGAAATGCCCGACCCAGGCGAAGCCGTAGCCCGCCACCGGCAAGGCCAGCAGCAACAGCCAGGCACCTTTGCCGATGGCCAGGGCCAGGAGGAAGATCACCAGGGTGGTGCCGATGAAGTGCAGGCGGCGGCAGGTGCTGTTGCTGTGCTCGCTCAGGTAATAGGGGTAGAACTCGGCGAAGCTGTGGAACTGGCGGACGTTTTCCATGGCTGCGGTCTCGGTGCTTGTTGTTATGTGAGCGGGTGTTCTGCAAGGAGCCTACCTGAGTCTAGAGTCCCGGGCCGCAGCGGCCAGTGACAATAGGCGCCACTTTAGTATCCTTGGGAAATTGGCCGTTACCTGCGGCTCATCATATAAGAAGCCCCCATGAGCGAACGAACCACGTCGGCGAGCTGGACCCTGGGAATCGTCAAGGCCCTGGAAATGGATGGCCTGGATTGTCGTGTCCTGTTCGAGCAGCTGGGGCTCGACTATGCCGCCCTGGAAGATCCGGACGCGCGTTTCACCCAGGACTCCATGACCCGGCTGTGGCAGCGGGCGGTGGAGCTGTCCGGCAACCCGGCGATCGGCTTGAACATGGGCAAGGTGGTGCGCCCGGCGTCCTTCAATGTGGCCGGTTATGCCCTGATGTCGAGCCGGACCCTGGCCGAGGGCTTCCAGCGCCTGGTGCGCTACCAGCGGATCATCGCCGAAAGCGCCGACCTGAGCTTTCGCCTGTTGCCTGAAGGTTATGCGTTGATCCTCACGGTGCATGGCGACCACCTGCCGCCGACCCGGCAGAGCGCCGAGGCGTCCCTGGCCTGCGCCCTGGCCCTGTGCGGCTGGCTCACCGGCCGTGACCTGCGGCCACGCAAGGTGATGCTGCAGGGACCGCAACCCGAGGACACCCAGCCCTATAAGGACATGTTCCATGCGCCGCTGATGTTCGCCGCGCCCTTCGATGCGCTGATCTTCGAGCGGGCCGACATGGAGAGCACGTTGCCCACTGCCAACGAGGCCATGGCCCAGCTGCACGACCGGTTTGCCGGCGAGTACCTGGCGCGTTTCTCCGAAAGCCGGGTGACCCACAAGGCGCGCCAGGTGCTATGCCGCCTGTTGCCCCAGGGCGAGCCCAAGCGCGAGCGGGTGGCGCAGATCCTGCACCTGTCCCAGCGCACCTTGCAGCGTCGCCTGCAGGAAGAGGGCACCAGCTTCCAGGCGCTGCTCGACGACACGCGCCGGGAACTGGCCGAGCAGTACCTGGCGCAGCCGAACATGACGTTGCTGGAGATCGCCTATCTGTTGGGGTTCGCCGATCCGAGCAACTTCTTCCGGGCCTTCCGCCGCTGGTTCGACGCCACGCCCGGCGAGTACCGGGCGCGGCTGGCGGAGTTGCCGGCCTCGGTCAATGACGCCAGAACGCCGGAATACACAACACGAACACCGTGATGATCTCCAGGCGCCCCAGGAGCATGCCCAGGGACAGGATCCACTTGGCGGCATCCGGCAGGGTGGAGAAGTTGCCCGCCGGGCCGATGGTTTCCCCAAGGCCCGGGCCCACGCCGGAAACGGTGCTGGCGGCGCCGGTCAGGGCGGTCATCCAGTCCAGGCCCAGTAGCGACAAGGCCAGGGCGATCACGCAGATGGTGATGGCGAAGAAGAACGAAAAAGTCAGGATCGAGCGGACGATTTCCTCGTCCAGGCGATGACCGTTGTACTTCTGCTTGATCACCGCCCGAGGGTGGATCAGCTGGTTGAGGTTGGCCTTGAGCAGGATGTAGGCTACCTGGAAGCGGAAGATCTTGATCCCGCCGGCGGTAGAACCCGAGCAGCCACCGACGAAACCCAGGTAGAAGAACAGCATCAGCGAGAAATTGCCCCACAGGCTGTAGTCGCCCAGGGCGAATCCGGTGGTAGTGACTACCGAGGTCACGTTCAGCGCCACGTGGCGCAGGGCATCGAGCCAATGCAGGTTGGTGGTCCACCAGTACCAGGTGCCCAGTACCAGCCAGGTCACCAGCAGCATGGCCAGCAGCCCTTGGACTTGCTGGTCCTTGAGCAGCGCCCGGCGGTTGCCACGCAGGGTGGCCACGTACAGGGTGAACGGCAGGCTGCCGAGGATCATCACCAGCACGGCCACCCAGTGCACCGCTGGTTGCTTCCAGTGGGCCAGGGATTCGTCCGAGGTGGAGAAGCCGCCGGTGGAGATCGCCGACATGGCGTGGTTGATGGCATCGAACACATTCATCCCGGCCCACCAGAACGCCAGGCTGCCGATGATGGTGATGCCCACGTAGGTGGCGACGATCAGCCGGGCCACCATGTGCGAGCGCGGCATGACCTTCTCCGAGCGGTCCGAGGATTCGGTCTGGAACAGGCGCATGCCACCGATGCGCAGCAGCGGCAGGATCGCCACCGCCATGCCGATGAAGCCGATGCCTCCCAGCCAGTGCAGCAACGAACGCCAGATCAGGATCCCCGGGGACATGTCGTCCAGCCCGCTGAGCACCGTGGAGCCGGTGGCCGTGATGCCGGACATGCTCTCGAAGAACGAGTCGGTGTAGCTGATGTGCTGGGTCAGCAGGAACGGCAAGGCGGCGAAGATGCACACCACCACCCAGCTGGAGACGGTCAGCAGGTACATGTCCCTGGGGCGCAGGTGCACATGCTCGGGCCGCCCCGGGAGCACCAGGGCCAGGCCGGCGATGAAGGTGATCAGGCTGGCCCAGAGGAACGACGGCAAGTCGCCGGTGCGCTCGAAGATCACCAGCGTCGCCATGGGCACGACCATGGCGATGGCCAGGGTGATCAGGAAGATGCCGATGATGAAACCAATGATCCTGAGGGTCGGCAACGCCATGTGTTCAGCTCGGGCTGGAATAGAAAGGCGCTCATTCTACCTGCGAGGCAGGGCATGTAAACCAGGCATCCGGTTAGCGGATACCGCTAGAATAGCCGGACATTTTTTCCAAGGAGGTGGCCGATGGAGGCTCTCGACGCTTTGCTCAACCGTGTTTCCGTGCCACGCCTGGTGGAGCCTGCTCCCAACGCGCAGCAGCGTGAGGCGCTGTTCGCCGCGGCCCTGCGTGCTCCCGATCATGGTCAATTGCGGCCCTGGCGGTTCCTGACGGTGGAGGGCGAGGCGCGCGACAGCCTGGGCGAGCTGCTGGTCGAGGCGGTGCAACTGCAGGGCGGCGAAGTGACCCAGGCGGCGGTGGACAAGGCCCGCGCCATGCCGCTGCGCGCGCCACTGGTGGTCGTGGTGGTCGCCCGCTTGCAAGAGCACTTCAAGGTACCCCGCAGCGAGCAACTGCTGGCTGCGGGCTGTGCGGCCCATGGCATCCTGCTGGCGGCCTACGCCCAGGGCATCGGCGCCGTGTGGCGTACCGGCGAGCTGTCCTACTCGCCCCATGTGGCCAAGGGCCTGGGCTTGGCTGAAGAGGAAGAAGTCATCGCCTTCCTGTATCTGGGGACACCGCTGAACGAGCCGCGGATCGCGCCCAAAGTCGATACCAGCGAGTTCGTCAGCGCCTGGACCGCCAAGGCCTGAGCGGCTCCAGCGATCTCGCGTTACCAGCGGGCAAGTACGTCGTCACCGGCTCTGGTGGCAACGACTTGCCCGTTGTGCATTCAGGCCTGGACCACGGCGCCGGGGACCAGCGGCAGTTCCAGGGTGGCGATGAAACCACCCTGGGCATGGTTGTCCAGGATCAGGCTGCCGCCGTGGCGTTCTGCCGCGCGGCGCGCGATGGCCAGGCCCAGGCCGTGCCCGGCGGCGCTTTGCCCGGGGGCACGGAAGAACGGCTCCCCCAGCTGGGCCAGGTACTCCTCGGGCGCCCCGGGGCCATGGTCGCGCACGCTGATCAGGATTCGTTCGCCCTGGCGCCGGGCCTGGACCTCGATCGGTTGCCCGGCCGGGTTGAAGCGCTGGGCATTGCGCAGCAGGTTGTCCAGGGCCCGTTCGAGCAGGGTGGGCCAGCCACGTATTTGCAGCTGGGGCTGGGCCTCGATCTGTACCAGTTGCTCGGAGCAAGCCAGTTGTGCGTCTTTCTGCAAGGCCAGGAGCAGGGCATTGAGGTCCACCTGCTCGGCACTGGCGTTGTCGGCATCGACCCGGGCCAGGACCAGGATCTCGCTGATCAAGGCTTCCAGGCGATCGCATTCACGGGTCAGTCGTGGCCAGAGCTGTTCGCGCTCCAGGGGCGCGGCCCGTTCCGCCAGCGCCAGGGCGATGCGCAGGCGTGCCAGGGGCGAGCGCAGTTCATGGGATACGTCGTGCAGCAGTTGGCGCTGGCTGCCGATCAGCCCCTGCAGGCGCGAACCCATGCGGTTGAAGTCCCGGGCCAGCACGCCGAATTCGTCACGGCGGTTGGCCAGGCGGGCCAGGCTGTTCTGCTGGTAGGTAGTCTGGCCCAGGTCGTGCACCGCGCCTCGCAGGCGGCTCAGGGGGCGGGTGATCGATAGCGTCACCAGCAGGCTGAACAGGGTCAGCACCACCAGGGCGATGGCCAGGGCGCTGAGGGGCCAGGTGAGGCTGTCGCGATGCCAGGCGTTCAACTCCGGGTGCGGAATGCGGTAGATGAACAGGTAGGTGTCGTCGGTTCGCGGGCTGGTGTATTCGGCTGTCAGGCGGCGCCAGGGCAGGCGTCGGTCATCGTTGTTCTGTCGTGCCTCGAAGGCGGCCGCGCGGCGTGGGAAGGTGCCGCGTACCACCGGGTCGCCGCTTTCGTTGAGCACCTGGACGTCGATGTGATATTGGCGCTTGCGCTGCTGGAGGACTTCCTGGGCAGCGTCTTCGCCTTGTTCCTCGTAGGTCTGCGTCCATTGCTCGGCAAGGTTGTTCAGGCCCGGGTGGCGGCTGAGGATCCAGGCGTCCTGGTTGAGCATGTGGCCCAGCAGGATCGACAGCCCGGCAACCAGGGCAATGGCCAGCCAGAAGCTGGCCAGGACACGCCAGAACAATGAACGCACAAAGACTCCTTGAATGCACGAAGCCCAGTGGCGGGGCCACTGGGCTGGTGGGGACGCTAGCGCATTATTGCGCTTTTTGCGGCTGTTGCGCTTTCCAGGCCTTGAACTGGGCCCATTCGGCGCGGCGTTCTTCCTGTTTCTTGAGGTTGGCGTCGAACTGCTTCTGTTGTTCAGGCTTGAGCAGGGCGCGGATATCGGCCTGGGTCTTCTGGTGCTTGGCGGCCAGTTCGTCCTTCATGGCCTTCTGGTCGGCCGGGGAGAGTTTCTCCAGGTATTTCTCCACGAGCGCCTTGCGTTCGTGCATTTGCTCGCCCATCAGCTTGCCGATCTGCTGGCGCTGTTCGCGGCTCAGGTCCAGCTGGCTCCAGGGGCCTTTGCCACGCATGTGCTCGCTATGCCGTGGGCCATCCATCGGGCCCATGGGGCCGTTGCCTTCGGGCATGGCCATGGCCACGGTCGGCAGGGCGGCGGCGAACATCAGGGCGATCAGGGTCTTGCGCATGGTGTGTCTCCTTGTCTCATTCCCGGTCGGTTCCGGATGAGTTCAGGTTACGCACATCAAGGTCAGCGGCGGTCAGCTGAGGGTAAAGCTTGGGTAAAGACGCGAGGCCGGCCTCCTGACAAAACCGCCTAGGTGACGTTGTTGCTTGTTCCGGGAAGGCGACCCCGTAGCCAGGCGTACGGGCCAGTGGCTAGAGGCTGTAGTAGTAGCCGCGGCTGCGCAGGGCGACGATCCGGGGGCGTCCGTCAGGATGGGGGCCGATCTTCTTGCGCAGGTTGCTCACGTGCATGTCCAGGCTGCGGTCGTACAGGGTCAGCTTGCGACCCAGGGCGATCTGCGCCAGTTCCTGCTTGTCCAGGGGTTCGCCCGGTTGCTTGAGCAATGCTTCGAGCAGGCGGCTTTCGGAAACCGTCAGGCTGATGTCCTGGCCATCGAGGGTGACCACTCCGCGTACCGGGCTGAAGCACAGGTCGCCCAGTTCCAGCTGGCTGGAGGCCGCTACCGGGTGGCTACGGCGCAGCACGGCACGCAGGCGGGCGGTGAGTTCGCGAGGATCGCAGGGCTTGGCCAGGTAGTCGTCGGCGCCCAGCTCCAGGCCGAGGATACGGTCCAGGGGTTCGCCACGGGCCGAGAGCATCAGCACCGGTAGTTCGGGGTGGTCGTTGCGCAGTTGCTTGAGCAGTTCCAGGCCGCTGCCATCGGGCAGCATCACATCCAGCACCACGGCCGCCGGTGTGTGGTCGGCCAGGGCCCGGCGGGCGCTGAGGCCGTCATGGCAGGCGCGAACCTGGAAGCCTTCCTGGCTCAGCCAGCTGCTCAGGAGCTCGCACAGCTCCTGGTCATCATCAATCAGTAACAGGTCGCTCATGAATCACTCAATTTAGCCATTGTCGACGTCTGCGATGCCCGCCACTGGCAAAGATACCGCAGAGCAGGGCGATGAGGGCCACGCCGCCGCCGGTGATGAACCATTGCTGCTGCTCGGTCAAGAGGCGCGGCGTCGGGTTGGCCTGGGCCTCCTTGAGTTGCAGCTTGAGGCGCTGGTTCTCCTGGCGCAAGCGGGCCAGTTGTGGGCTTTCCCGTTCGGCATCGGCACTTTGCAGCTGTTTGCTCAATTCCTCGCGCTGGCGCTCGCTTTCCTTCAAGCGTTGCTGCAGTTCGGTGATCTGGCTACCAGCGCTCAGGGACAGCGGCGTCGAGTACCCGCCTTCCTGGGTTTCCTCGGCGAGGGCCGGGGCCCCGATCGACAACATGACCAACAACAGGCACAACGGACCTTGGCGCATCGAAACTCCTGATTCCAATCGGATGTTGGGCAGGTTGTCGGCCGTCAAACGAGAATAATGAGCGATTGAGAACGCGATGAACCGGGAAGGTTCACCGCGTGGGAGGGGGTTACGGCATGGATTGCTTGAAGGGCTTGACCAGAACGTTGCCATAGACGCCAGCGGTCACGAACGGATCTGCCTCGGCCCAGGCCTGGGCGGCGGCCAGGGAATCGAACTGGGCGACGATCAGGCTGCCGGTGAAGCCCGCAGCGCCCGGATCTTCGCTGTCCACCGCTGGATGCGGGCCGGCCAGCACCACCCGACCCTCGGCCTGGAGCTGCTTCAGGCGCTCCAGGTGCGCCGGGCGCGCGGCCTGGCGTTTTTCCAGGGAGTTGGCGACGTCTGTGGCAATAATTGCGTAAAGCATGTCAGTCCTCGGTTTTCGGAGTGGTGGAGTCGGTGTCATGCAGATGGCGCGACAGGTAGATACCCTGGCCCACCAGGAACAGTACGGTCATGCCCAGGCTGCCGAATACCTTGAAGTCGACCCAGATGCTCTGGAAGGTGAAGGCGACGAACAGGTTGGCCGCGCCACAGAACAGGAAGAACGCGATCCAGGCGATGTTCAAGCGGGTCCAGACTGCGTCCGGCAGGCTCAGGGCATGGCCCATGATGCGCTTGATCAGCAGTTTGTCGCCGATGAAGTGGCTGCCGATGAAGGCCAGGGCGAACAGCCAGTTGACCACCGGGGCTTTCCACTTGAGGAAGGTTTCGCTGTGGAAGGCCAGGGTCAGGCTGCCGAATACCAGGCAGGCGATCAGGGTCAGCCACTGGCTTTTCTCCAGCTTGCGCTGGGAGATGAACAGCGCTCCGTAGACCACCAGGGAACTGATGATCAGCACCGCCGTGGCGCTGTAGATGCCGCCCAGGGTGACTTCGTGACCGGCGAGGTCGACGACGCGAGGGTCGATTTTGTAGACGATGAAGAACAGGAACAGCGGGATGAAGTCGATGAATTGTTTCACAGTGGCAGCCAGAAGCAGGATGTGTCGGCATAATAACAAACATCCCAGGTAGCGAAAGCGCCAGCTGATTCGAGGTTTTACCGTCCCGTGAACATTGATTTGCACTGCCATAGCACGGCCTCCGACGGCGCCCTGGCGCCCGCGGCGGTGGTGGCCCGGGCGTACGAGAAAGGTGTGCGAATCCTGTCCCTGACCGACCACGATACCGTCGAGGGCCTGGCCGAGGCGCGCGCCGCCGCCCGGGAGCTGGGCATGCAGTTGGTCAACGGTGTCGAGCTGTCCTGCACTTGGGGCGGTGCAACCATTCACGTATTGGGGTATGGCTTCGACGTCGAGGCCCCGGCGCTGGTGGAGGCCATTGGCAAGCTGCATGAAGGGCGTTGGCTGCGTGCCGAGGAAATCAGCCGCAAGCTGGCCCTCAAGGGCATGTCGGGGGCCCTGGAGGGCGCCCGGGCGATCCAGCAGGAGCTGGGCGACAGCGGTAATGCCCCGGCTCGCCCGCATTTCGCCGACTATCTAGTGCGTGCGGGTTTCGTCAAGGATCGTGCCGAGGCGTTTCGCAAATGGCTCGGTGCCGGCAAGCTGGGGGACGTCAAGCAGCACTGGCCGACCCTTGAGGAAACCGTCGCCACCCTGCGCGAGGCCGGCGCCTGGGTCAGCCTGGCCCATCCCTGGCACTACGATTTCACCCGCAGCAAGCGTCGCCGGCTGATTGCCGACTATATTCAAGCCGGTGGCCACGCCATCGAGGTGGTCAATGGTCACCAACCAGCGGAGCAAGTGGGCAGCCTGTCCATCCTTGCCCGTGAATTCGGACTGCTGGTCAGCGCCGGCAGTGACTTCCATGGCCCGGGGGCTGGTCCGAGATCGGTGAGTACCGCCCGGTCCCTGAGGACCTGCCGCCACTTTGGTGTCGGTTCAAGCATGAGCCAATTATTGCCGCCTGAGCAGGTAGAGACAGTGAGTCAATTTTTCCAGATCCACCCGGAAAACCCCCAGCCACGCCTGATCAAGCAGGCCGTGGAGATCATTCGTGGCGGCGGTGTGGTGATCTATCCCACGGATTCGTCCTACGCCGTTGCCTGCCAGATGGGCGACAAGGGCGCGATCGAGCGGGTACGGCGCCTGCGCCAGCTGGACGACAAGCACAACTTTGCATTGATCTGTAGCGATCTCTCGCAACTGGGGCTGTTCGCCAAGATCGATACCGGCACTTTCCGCCTGCTCAAGGCCCATGTGCCCGGGCCCTATACCTTCATTCTCAATGCCACCCGTGAAGTGCCGCGCTTGCTGTTGCATCCCAAGCGCCGCACCATCGGCCTGCGGGTGCCGAGCAATCCCATCGCCCTGGCGTTGCTGGCCGAACTGGGCGAGCCGCTGATGAGCGTCAGCCTGATCATGCCCGGCGATACCGAGGCCTTGAGCGACCCGCACGAGATGCGCCAGTTGCTGGAGCACCAGGTGGACTTGATCATCGACGGTGGTTTCGGCAGCACCGAATCCTCCACGGTGATCAGCCTCGCCGACGGCGAGCCGCAAGTGATCCGCGTCGGTTGCGGCGATCCAGCGCCCTTCATGGCCGAGGCCTAGATGTCCGCAGTGGAAACCGTCGACGAGCAGGCCGGCGCCCAGCAGGAGCTGCCATTCGCCATGGTCTACGGCCAGGCGGTCATGGAGATGCCCCTGGACCTGTACATCCCGCCCAATGCCCTGGAGGTCTTCCTCGAAGCCTTCGAGGGCCCGCTGGACTTGCTGCTGTACCTGATTCGCAAGCAGAACATCGACATCCTCGACATCCCGGTGGCGGAGATCACTCGCCAGTACATGGGCTACGTGGAGCTGATGCAGTCGGTGCGTCTGGAGCTGGCGGCCGAGTACCTGGTGATGGCGGCCATGCTGGCCGAGATCAAGTCGCGCATGCTCTTGCCGCGTTCGGCCGAGATCGAGGAAGAAGAACAGGATCCCCGGGCCGAGCTGATCCGCCGCCTGCAGGAATACGAGCGCTTCAAGGCCGCCGCCGAAGGCATCGACGAGTTGAGCCGGGTCGGCCGCGAGGTGCTGGTGCCCAAGCTCGATGCGCCCCAGGCCCAGGTGCGCAAGCTGTTGCCGGACGTGGCGCTGGAAGAGGTGCTGATGTCCATGGCCGAGGTCTTGCGCCGGGGCGACATGTTCGAGAGCCACCAGGTCAGCCGCGAGGCCCTGTCCACCCGGGAGCGCATGAGCGATGTGCTGGAACGCCTCAAGGGCGGCGGTTTCGTACCCTTCGTCGAGCTGTTCCGCGCCGAGGAAGGGCGCCTGGGGGTGGTGGTGACCTTCATGGCGATCCTCGAACTGGTGAAGGAGTCCCTGGTCGAGCTGGTGCAGAACGAGCCCTTTGCGGCCATCCACGTACGGGCGCGAGCCGAATAACGAGCTTAAATCATGAATCTGAACGAACCCCGCGAGCTGGCCTCCCTGCTCGAAGCCTTCCTGTTGGCCTCGGGAAAGCCCCAGTCTCTGGAGCGGCTCTACGAGCTGTTCGAGGAGGCCGAGCGGCCTGACCCGGCGGTCTTCAAGAAGGCCCTGGCGCTATTGGGCAAGTCCTGCGAAGGGCGGGCCTTCGAGCTCAAGGAGGTGGCCTCCGGCTATCGCCTGCAGATCCGCGAGAAGTTCGCTCCCTGGGTCGGTCGTCTCTGGGAAGAGCGGCCCCAGCGCTATTCCCGGGCGTTGCTGGAAACCATGGCGCTGATCGCCTACCGCCAGCCCATCACCCGCGGCGAGATCGAGGATGTGCGTGGCGTGGCGGTCAACAGCAACATCGTCAAGACCCTGATCGAGCGCGAGTGGATTCGAGTGGTGGGGTATCGCGACGTGCCTGGCAAGCCGGCGATGTTCGCCACCACCAAGGCCTTTCTCGATCACTTCAACCTCAAGAGCCTCGACGAGCTGCCGCCGCTGGCCGAGCTGCGCGAGATGGAAGCCGAGCCGGTGCTGGAGTTCGACGATGCGCCGGTGCCCGAGCATCTGCAGCAACTGGCCGACGCCAGCGCCGAGCCCGAGCCGCCCCAGGAGGAAACCAGCTTCCATACCTTGTTGCTGGAGCTTGACTCCATGGAAGAAGGGCTCAAGACCGATTTCGACGATCTGCACCGTGACGATCCCGAGCAGGACGAGCTTCACGAGACGCGGGAGCCGAGTACAACCGCTGCTGGCGAGCCGCCTGAACCTGCCAGCGGTGAGCCGCTGGAGCCTCTGGCGGACTTCCCGGTGGACGAGTCGCCCGAGGCGCCAGGGGACGATGTGCTGGGTGTCGCCGAGGCCCGGGCCAAGCTGCTGGCCGCCGTGGCGGCCCTGGAACCCCAGCTGAGCGAAGAAGAAGCCGAAGCCCGGGCCCTGGCCGAGGCGATCGAACAAGAGCGGCGCCTGCTGGAGGATTGACGCGCGGCCGCCGGCCAGCGGAAAAGCGCCACGATGGCCGATGATCGACTAGTCTGTGATGCGCAACGGCCGCCATCAGCGTATGATTCGCCACCTTTTGGCGAGCCCATCGCCATAGAACCTGTTTCCATGCCTTCAGGCTGCTCGGCCTGAAGCGACACACCGGGAGGTGCCCAGATGAGCGACAAAGACCAGAACGACCAGGAAATCCGTCCAGCCGGCGAGAAGCTGCAGAAAGTCCTCGCCCGCATCGGCGTCGGCTCGCGCCGCGACGTCGAGGCCTGGATCAGCCAGGGCCGGATCAAGGTCAACGGCGTGGAGGCCACCCTGGGCCTGCGCGTCGACCTGCACGATGCCATTTCCATCGATGGCAAGGTGGTCAAGCGCGAAGAGGCCGCCGAGTCGGTGCGCCGCGTGATCATGTACAACAAGCCCGACGGCGAGATCTGCACCCGCGACGACCCGGAAGGCCGCCCGACCGTATTCGACAAGTTGCCGCGCCCGCGCGAAGGCCGCTGGATCAATATCGGCCGCCTGGACATCAACACCACCGGCCTGCTGATGTTCACCACCGACGGCGAACTGGCCAACCGCCTGATGCACCCCTCTTTCGAGATGGACCGTGAATATGCGGTACGGGTGCGTGGCGAGGTGGATGACGAGATGATCGAGCGCCTCAAGGCGGGCGTCATGCTCGAAGACGGTCCGGCCAAGTTCACCGATATCCAGCAAGCTCCCGGCGGCGAAGGCTTCAACCACTGGTACCACTGCGTGGTGATGGAAGGTCGCAACCGTGAAGTGCGCCGCCTGTGGGAATCCCAGGGCCTGGTGGTCAGCCGCCTGAAGCGCGTGCGTTTCGGCCCGGTGTTCCTCAACTCCGACCTGCCCATGGGCCGCTGGCGCGAAATGAGCCAGTACGAAGTCGATGTGCTCAGCGCCGAAGTCGGCCTGACGCCGGTAGCCATGCCGCAGCTCAATGCCAAGTCCAAGGACCGGCTGGAGCGCATGCAGCGCAAATCCTCGCGGCCGATGGCCAAGGGCGAGCGTGTGCGTACCCTGCGCCCGGCCAATGGTGCCCCGGTCGCCCCGCGTGCCCCGCGCGAACCGCAACTGGAAGCCGAACGCCCTGGCCGCAAGCCGGCTGGCCGCCAGGATGGCGAGCGCGCTCCACGGGCCCCGCGCCCGGCAGCCGGCCGTGGAACTCCGGTGGCCGAACGTCCGGCGGATACCAAGCGTCCTGCGCCGAAGTCCAAGCGCCCAAGCCCGGGCCTGGACCAGGATGCACCGTCGGGCAAGCGCCGTGGCGCTCCGGCCGGTGGCGGCCAGCGTCCGGGTTTCGGTCGACGCAAGCCGGAATAAGCCCATCCCGGGATGAAACAACGCCAACCTTAGGGTTGGCGTTTTTTTTGCCTGCAATCCTGGCCGGTTTTGCCGAGCTAGAAGGCGAACTGACCGTTGAATACCGGCTTGCGGTCCGCTGCCAGTACCCCGGAGCTGAAGATCAGGTCCAGGTGGTGGCTACCCTTGGCGCCACCGCCCAGGCCCAGGTGCAGCCCGCAATGGCGTTCTTCGAAGCCGGAGTTGCGCCCATACAGCGACTTGATGCCTTCGTTGGTGCCGATACCCAGTTCCTCGATGCGCCGGTTCGACGGGTTGGCATCCAGGTACTTGTTGAAGTCGTTGACCAGGCCGGGCACCTGGCTCGCCACCTGGCGGATGCTCGAGTTCTCGATCCACAGCTCCAGCGGCACCTGCAGGACCCCGTATTTACGGGCGAAGGGGATGGTGCTGAGGAAAGTGCCGAGGAACTTCACATGGCCATTGATCTCGTCGCTGTGGGTGGCGATCTCGCCCGGCGCCAGGTCGTAGTTGCCCACACCATTGATATCCGTCCACTTCTTCACCGTGTGAAGTGGCGCCTCGAAGTACGACCCCAGGGGGTCGCTGAAGCTCAGGATGCTGGCCTGGGACAGGCGGCGGATCAGGGTTGCGTTGAGGTCGGCGATTCGCTGGGGTTCGACGCTGAAGGTGTCGTAGAAGTACTCGCCGTAGTCCTTGAACAGCAAGGATTTCTTCCAGTGCTCGGCCATCAGTCCATGGAGCGGACGGAGGAACTCCGGACCGTCGGGACGCGGCTGGGGCAGGGTCGAGGAATCGTAGAAAAAAATGTACAGGTCACATTCGGTGATGGCCCGGACGAGGTTCTCGGCCGGCTCCAGGTCCAGGCGCAGGGCACTGATGGTCAGCGGCGTGGCCTGGCGGGCTTGTTCGATGATGGCCAGGGTCATGGCCTGGTACTCGGCGGTATGGCCGATCAGTACCTTGGCGGTTGCCAGGCCGTTGAGGGCCGGGTGCCGTTCCAGGTAGTACAGGAAATGACGGATGGCGCGAGTCTGGTCCATAAAACCTCCCTGTAGGACAAAGATGACCGGAGCAGGCAGGGCCTGCTCCGGTCCGCGGACGTCTTACATCGGCCACATGGCGGTGCCGAACGGCACCACGGCATCGGCTTGCATCATTTCCACGGCCGCATCGTGGGTTGCAGCTTCGAACCAGTCGTCCAGTTGCAGTTCGGTTTCCAGCTCTTGTTCCAGTGCTTGCATGGTGCTTCTCCTGAATGACATTGCGCTTGGCAGTCCATTGGTGGAACGGATCGACAGCAGTGAACGGGATGGTTGCCGAAGCCGCCCATTCGTTCCTCGAGCTTGCCGGGTGACTGAGCCGGCAAGTGGCTGGAAACCTAGACCAGGGTGTTTTGAAGTGCAAAAAAATAATTAGATTATTTTCTGATGAACTTTATTTTCTATTTCTCCTGGAAAAATTCACCCCGGAAAACAGAATCCTAGGCAACTTCTCTCGGCTCGGGCGCACTAGCGTCAATTTGCAGTCGGTCCAGGCCTGGTAGCGGAATGGCAAATCTACGTTACGGCTTGTAAAGGATTGTTTACGAAATGCGGCGCTTTGCCCCGTGGATAGGAGATCGCTCTGCGCCTGTAAGGAAAATCTTCCGCAGGGCCGCCCGTCATGGTCCGCCAAGGGCTCTGGCCCGCTTGTTCCAGGCCCCTCGGGCAGGTGAGATGTACACCTGCCTGCGTACAGGTGCATAACAAGAAGGAGGCGCAATGAACGCCGTAACCGACTTCCATCGATCCCCTTCGAAGAGCGTCGACCGTCGCTTTTCCATCGACGACCCCACTCGGTCCGTCTCATTTTTCGCCGCCGATGCCGAGCATCGAGCAGGCCACGCAAGATCCCGGTTACCGGCACGCTGATACAGCGATGTCTGGCGGCAGGGGGTCAGGGGTGTACAATGCCCGGCGTTTTAACTGTGACCCCACTGCGTACCCGCGCATTTTGCGTCTGGACAGCGGTTTCCAGCCTGCCTGCATAGCCCTGGAAACACCTGCACAGAACCAATAACTCAAGGTTATCCACCTTGTTCATTCCGTCGCGTCACGAGCGTGATGGGTTCGATTTCGTCACAGATAAAAACAAACAGGTGACGCATGACCGTTAAAAAAACGCTGAACTTCTGGTGCCTGCGCTGGGGTTTGATCCGCGCCGCTTAAGCCTTCACCGGGCGGCAACGTCTGCAAATATCATCAAACCTTGCGTGAGAAAGTTTTCATGAGTGGACAAAACTCGCAGTCAGGCGAGCTGAAACGCGGCCTGAAAAATCGCCATATCCAATTGATCGCCCTGGGTGGCGCAATCGGTACCGGCTTGTTCCTGGGGTCGGCCGGGGTGCTCAAGTCCGCCGGGCCGGCGATGATCCTCGGCTACGCCATTTGCGGCTTCATCGCCTTCATGATCATGCGCCAACTGGGCGAGATGATCGTCGAGGAGCCGGTAGCCGGTTCCTTCAGCCACTTCGCCCACAAGTACTGGGGCGGCTTCGCCGGTTTTCTCTCCGGCTGGAACTGCTGGATCCTCTATATCCTGGTGGGCATGTCGGAGCTGACCGCGGTCGGCAAGTACATCCACTACTGGTGGCCGGACGTCCCGACCTGGGCCTCGGCAGCCGCGTTCTTCGTCCTGATCAACGCCATCAACCTGGCCAACGTCAAGGTCTTCGGCGAGGCCGAGTTCTGGTTCGCCATCATCAAGGTAGCGGCGATCGTCGGCATGATCGCCCTGGGCAGCTACCTGCTGGTCAGCGGCCATGGCGGCCCGCAGGCGTCGGTGAGCAACCTGTGGTCCCATGGCGGCTTCTTCCCCAATGGTGTCAGCGGCCTGGTGATGGCCATGGCGATCATCATGTTTTCCTTCGGTGGCCTGGAGATGCTCGGTTTCACTGCGGCCGAGGCCGACAAGCCGAAGACCGTGATCCCCAAGGCGATCAACCAGGTGATCTACCGCATCCTGATCTTCTACATCGGTGCCCTGGTGGTGCTGCTGTCGCTGACTCCCTGGGATTCCCTGCTGACTACCCTCAACGCTTCCGGCGATGCCTATAGCGGCAGCCCGTTCGTCCAGGTGTTCTCGATGCTGGGCAGCAACACCGCGGCGCACATCCTCAACTTCGTGGTCCTGACCGCGGCGCTGTCGGTGTACAACAGCGGCACCTATTGCAACAGCCGCATGCTGCTGGGCATGGCCGAGCAGGGCGATGCCCCGCGGAGCCTGGCCAAGATCGACAAGCGCGGCGTGCCGGTGCGTTCGATCCTCGCCTCGGCGGTGGTGACCTTCGTCGCGGTGGTGCTCAACTACCTGATCCCGCAGCATGCCCTGGAGCTGCTGATGTCCCTGGTGGTGGCGACCCTGGTGATCAACTGGGCGATGATCAGCTACTCGCACTTCAAGTTCCGCCAGCACATGGACCGCACAGGCCAGACCTCGCTGTTCAAGGCCCTGTGGTATCCCTATGGCAACTACATCTGCCTGGCGTTCGTGGTGTTCATCCTGGGCATCATGCTGATGATCCCCGGCATCCAGGTTTCGGTGTACGCGATTCCGGTGTGGCTGGTCTTCATGTGGGTCTGCTACAGCATCAAGAACAAGCGTGCTGCCCAGCAGCCGCTGCAGGCCGCCGGTTCCGCGCTGAAATAAGTGCCCTCGCTGCCTCGACAGACCCGGCCTCGGCCGGGTTTGTCATTTCTGGCTCCGGCGCAATGGCGGGGGAATGGGCGTATCCTGTGGGCCGCTAAAAAGGATTCCTGTTCCATGCTGGTGATTTCCAACAACGTGCATCTGCCCGATGCCGAGATCGAGCTGACTGCCATTCGCGCCCAGGGCGCCGGTGGGCAGAACGTCAACAAGGTGTCCAGCGCCGTGCACCTGCGCTTCGACATTCCCGCCTCATCCCTGCCGCCCTTCTACAAGGAGCGCCTGCTGGCGCTGAGTGACAGCCGGATCACCAGCGACGGGGTGGTGATTCTCAAGGCCCAGCAATACCGCACCCAGGAGCAGAACCGCGCCGATGCGCTGTTGCGCCTGGTGGAGTTGATCCAGGGCGCCATCAAGGTGCAGAAGAAGCGCCGCCCGACCAAGCCGACCCTGGGGTCGCAGAAGCGTCGCCTGGAAGGCAAGGCCAAGCGGGGCAACATCAAGGCTGGGCGCGGCAAGGTGGATTTCTAGGTCGCGCTACGGTCCTGGCGCTGTCGTGATGCCTGGCGATACAGGTACAGGCTCAGCAACAGCCCGCTGCAAGAGGCCAGGGCGGCGAACAGGAAGATCGAGGCAAAGCCTGTGCTGGCGGCGATCGCCCCGGCCAGCGGCCCGGTGATGCCCAGCGACAGGTCGACGAACAGCGAATAGGCACCGACCGCCGCGCCTCGGCTGGAGGCGGGCACCAGGTTCACCGCCTCGACGCCCAGGGCCGGGAATACCAGGGAGAACCCGAAGCCGCTCAGCGCCGCGCCGGCCAGGGCCCAGTGGGCATCGCTGGCCAGCCACAGCAGCAACAGTCCCAGGGTCTCCACCGACAGGCAGGCGATCGCCACGCGAAAGCCGCCGAGACGGTTGATCAGGTTGCCGAACAGCAGCCGCGCACCGATGAAGCTGGCGCCGAACAGGCTCAGGGCCAGCACTGCGTTGGACCAGTCCCGGGTGGCGTAGTAGAGGGTGATGAAGGTGGCGATGGTGCCAAAGCCGATGGAGCCCAGGGCCAGCCCGCAGCCGTGGGGGAAGACCTTGCCCAGCACGTGGATGAACGGCAGGCGTTCGCCGGCGACGATGGGCGCGGCGACCTTGGGCCAGGCCAGCAGCAAGCCCAGCACGGCCAGCAGGATAATGCTCACGCCCATGCTCCACAGCCCCAGGCGGTCGACCAGCATCACGCCCAGGGGCGCGCCGATGGCCAGTGCGCCGTAGCTGGCGATGCCATTCCAGGAAATCACCTTGGCGGTATTCTGCGCGCCGACCCGGCCGATGCCCCAGCCGATGGAGCCCGAACCCACCAGGCTTTCCGCGCTGCCCAGTACCAGGCGCCCCAGCAGCAGGCTCGCCAGGCTCAGGACCGGCCATGCTTGCAGCCAGGCCGAAGCCAGCATGAACACGCCGCTCAGGCCGCAGCCCGCGAGGCCGTACATCACCGCGCGCTTGCTGCCCTGGTTGTCGATGATGCGCCCGGCGTAGGGGCGGCTGAGGAGGGTGGCCAGGTATTGCACGCTGATCACCAGGCCGGCGATCACCGCGCCGAAGCCCAGGTCGCTATGGACGTAGCCGGGAAGCACCGCCAGGGGGATGCCGATATTCAGGTAGCCGATGAAGGTGAACAGGACGATGGAAACGACTTGCAGCGTGACCGCCAAGGGGCGCTGGGTATCTGGCATGGGAAGGGGTCCGCTACTGCAGCTAGATAGATAGGCTGCTCATGATACCGGTGCAAGGGCGGGTGCAGGGGAAGAAATCGATGTGCCCCATGGGCTGGGGTACAAGCTCAGGTGTCCTGGCTGCCCAGCAGGCGGGTGGTGACCAGCGCGGCGAGGGCGTTTTCCCGGGTACCGAAACGAGCCAGCAGGGCGGCTTGTTTTTCCGGGGTGAGGCGGTTCCATACCTCGATCATCTGCTGCGTGGTGCCAATCAGTGCGTTGGCCTGGGTTTCGTCGAAGGTATCGGTCATCGAGGGCTCGGGAGAGGGTTCAGGCGGTGTGGAAAGCGCTTGAGTAGCGCTTTCCACACTGTCTGGCTACAGCTTCTTCAGTCTTCGCTGTCGGCCTTGCGGCTGTCGGCGGCTTCTTTCGCAGCAGGCTGTTCGGCGCTGGTTTGCGGCGGGGTTGTCTGCTCAGTTTCGTGCAGGCTCGGGAAGGGGAGATTCGGGATCTCGTGCATATCGTTGCTCCTCGCAAAGTCTGTTTTTTAAATCGCTGGGTAGGTCCGCGCTTTTAAAAAGCCTGGGCAGGATACAGCACTGGAAATGACAAAAAGATTTTTATCGCACTTTTCAGGATGAAAGGGTGTTCATCGAGGGCCGATCGCCGGCGAGGAGGCGCCAGGGCCATCCTCGCCGGCAAGCCCTTGGCTAGACGACCCGGGCGATGGCTTCGGCCAGCTGATCCAGGCGGCTGGCGTCGATCCCGGCCACGTTGGCGCGGCCCGAACTGACCATGTACACGCTGTGGTGTTCGCGCAGTTCCTGGACCTGGGCGGGGCTCAGGCCGGTATAGGAGAACATCCCGCGTTGCACGCCGATATGGGCGAAGCGCTCGGCCAGGCCATAGGGTTGCAGGGCTTGCACCAGGCCGGCACGCAGTTGCGCGATACGCAGGCGCATGGCTTCCACTTCGTCGCTCCAGAGGCTCTTGAGCTGCGCATCGCCGAGGATGGTCGCTACCACGGCGGCACCGTGATCCGGTGGCGTGGACCACAGGTTGCGGGCGATGTGCGCCAGTTGGCTGCGCACATCCAGCAGCTTCTCGGCATCCTGGGTGCAGACGATCAGGGCGCCGGTGCGGTCGCGATACAGGCCGAAGTTCTTCGAGCAGGAACTGGTGATCAGCACTTCCGGCAGCTCGGCGGCGAACAGCCGGACGGCCCAGGCATCCTGCTCCAGGCCATCGCCGAAGCCCTGGTAGGCGAAGTCGATCAGCGGCAGCAGCTTGCGGCTGCGCACCACCTCCAGCACCCGTTGCCAGTCGGCCTGGCTCAGGTCGAAGCCGGTGGGGTTGTGGCAGCAGGCGTGCAACAGCACCACGTCGCCTTCCGGCACCTGGTTCAGGGCCGCCAGCATGGCCTCCACATCCAGGCGGTTGTCACTGCCCACGTAGGGGTAGTGGCTGACCTTGACCCCGGCCGCGGCGAAGATGGTCTCGTGGATCGGCCAAGTCGGATCGCTCAGCCACACGCCACGGCCCGGCAGGCAGTGGGCGATGAAGTCAGCGCTCAGGCGCAGGGCGCCAGTACCGCCTGGGGTCTGGGTAGCCCCGGCGCGTTGCTGGGCGATGAGCGGCGAAGCGCTGCCCAGCACCAGTTCATTGATCACCTTGCCGAAGGCCGCGTCGCCGTGGCCGCCGATGTAGATCTTGGTGTCCTGGCTCTCCACCAGGCGCTGTTCGGCCAGTTTCACCGAGCGCGGGATCGGCGTCAGGCCCTGGGAATCCTTGTAGACCCCCACGCCCAGGTCGAACTTGCGCGGGTTGGGGTCGCTGGCGTAGGCCCCCATCAGGCCGAGAATCGGGTCGCCAGGCACACGACCGATTGCGTCGAAATGCATTACTTGCGTCCTTCTGCGGTCTTGGCCACTTCGTCGGTGCGGGCGGCCATGATGAAGTCGTTGCGGTGCAGGCCCTTGATGGAGTGGCTCCACCAGGTCACGGTCACCTTGCCCCATTCGGTCAGCAGGCCCGGGTGGTGGCCTTCGGCCTCGGAGATCTCGCCCATGGCGTTGGTGAAGGCCAGGGCGAACTTGAAGTTCTTGAACAGGAAGACTTTTTCCAGCTGCATCACGCCGTCGCGAACTTCGATGTTCCAGTCAGGGATCTGCTTGATCAGCACCGGCAGTTCTTCGTCGCTGACCTGAGGGGCATCGGCGCGGCAGGCTTCGCAATGGGCTTGGTTCAGAGCGGTCATGGTGTATTCCCGAAATCGATTCTTGTTGGGGCGGGCTGGGGAAAACTGCTGCGCTGGGCAATCTCTTCCGGGTGTCGGCGAAAAGTGTCGGTCCGAACTGGCCGGACCGCCATTTGCCACCTGTCCCAGGCGGGATTGCCTGCGCTCTTGAGATTTCGCGCAGCCCGTGGACGTTACTATCTTTCGCAGCGGCTCGCGAGTGCGGGCCGCTCAGGCCGCCTTGGGTTTTGGCGGAAACTTGGGTGCGTGCAGGCCCAGCTGCATGCCCTGGTGGACCAGGGCCATGATGTCTTCATGGGCCAGGTCGAACAGGCGCTTGAGCTCCGGCAGGACGAAGTAGATCGGCTGCAGGATGTCGATGCGATACGGCGTGCGCATGGCCTCCAGCGGGTCGAAGGCCTGGTGCTCCGGTTCCCCGGACAGGCTGTAGACGGTCTCTTTGGGCGAAGACAGGATGCCGCCGCCATAGATGCGCCGGCCGGCTGGGGTCTCCACCAGGCCGAACTCGATGGTCATCCAGTACAGGCGGGCCAGGTATACCCGCTCTTCCTTGGTGGCTTGCAGGCCGAGCTTGCCGTAGGTGTGGGTGAACTCGGCGAACCAGGGGTTGGTCAGCAGCGGGCAGTGGCCGAAGATCTCGTGGAAGATGTCCGGTTCCTGCAGGTAGTCCAGTTCTTCGCGGGTGCGGATGAAGGTCGCGACTGGGAAGCGCTTGCTGGCCAGCAGTTCGAAAAAGGTCTGGAAAGGAATCAGCGCCGGGACCCGGGCCACTTGCCAGCCGGTGGTTTCGCCCAGGACCTTGTTGATTTCGCCGAGCTGCGGAATGCGATCGTGGGGCAGTCCCAGCTTCTCGATGCCGTCCAGGTATTCCTGGCACGCACGGCCCTCGATCACTTTCAACTGGCGAGTGATCAGGGTGTTCCACACCGCGTGTTCTTCGGGTGGATAGTCGATAAAACCTTGCGCGTCGGGCTCGCGGGCCACGTACTGCGTCTGCTTCATGCTGCTCTCCTGCCAGGGGATGCGTTCTTGTTATGAATGACCCCAGTGATACGCCAGGGTGCGACGCTTTGCAGCAGGTGGCGGTGGTTGAAGGGGCGACCTTGAAGGGGCTCGTTGTAAAATTATCGTTACGAATATGGCCAAAGCCCTGCCCCGTTGGGGATGAACCATTTGAAAATAGCGGAAGCTGTCACATAATCTTGACGATTATCTGCGGCATCCAGCAGAAATTTTGCTGGCCATGGCGCCAAAAGCGTCGCTCGTCGGCGTTTATGCCCTCCATATTTCCTTTCGGGCCTTTAATCCATGCGCATCAAAGTTCACTGCCAGAACCGCATCGGCATCCTGCGGGACATCCTCAATCTGCTGGTGGAATACGGCATCAACGTTGCTCGGGGCGAAGTAGGCGGGGAGCATGGCAACGCCATCTACCTGCACTGCCCGAACCTGATCAACCTGCAGTTCCAGGCGCTGCGGCCCAAGTTCGAATCCATCGCCGGGGTGTTCGGGGTCAAGCGTGTCGGGCTGATGCCCAGCGAGCGCCGGCACATGGAGCTCAATGCGCTGCTGGGGGCCCTGGATTTTCCCGTGCTGTCCATCGACATGGGCGGTTCCATCGTCGCTGCCAACCGCGCCGCCGCCCAGTTGCTGGGGGTGCGGGTGGACGAGGTGCCGGGCATCCCGTTGTCGCGCTATGCCGAGGATTTTGACCTGCCGGAGCTGGTGCGGGCCAACAAGTCGCGGATCAACGGTTTGCGGGTCAAGGTCAAGGGCGACGTATTCCTGGCGGATATCGCGCCCTTGCAGTCCGAGCATGACGACAGCGAGGCCATGGCCGGCGCGGTGCTGACCCTGCACCGCGCGGACCGGGTCGGCGAGCGCATCTACAACGTGCGCAAGCAGGAGCTGCGCGGTTTCGACAGTATCTTCCAGAGTTCCAAGGTAATGGCCGCGGTGGTGCGTGAGGCGCGGCGCATGGCGCCCCTGGACGCGCCCCTGTTGATCGAAGGGGAAACCGGTACCGGCAAGGAGCTGCTGGCCCGCGCCTGCCACCTGGCCAGCCCGCGCGGCCAGTCGCCGTTGATGGCGCTGAACTGCGCCGGGTTGCCTGAATCCATGGCCGAAACCGAACTGTTCGGTTACGGCCCCGGGGCGTTCGAAGGTGCGCGGGCGGAAGGCAAGCTGGGCCTGCTGGAGTTGACGGCGGGCGGTACCCTGTTCCTCGATGGCGTGGGGGAAATGAGCCCGCGGCTGCAGGTCAAGCTGCTGCGCTTTTTGCAGGACGGCTGTTTCCGCCGGGTCGGCAGCGACGAAGAGGTGTACCTGGATGTGCGGGTGATCTGCGCCACCCAGCTGGATCTTTCCGAGCTTTGTGCCCGTGGTGAGTTCCGCCAGGATCTCTACCACCGGCTCAATGTGCTGTCCCTGCACATTCCGCCGCTGCGCGAGTGCCTGGATGGCCTCGGGCCCCTGGTGGAGCACTTTCTCGACCAGGCCAGCCGGCAGATCGGCTGTCCCTTGCCGCAGCTGGCGCCGGCGGCCATGGAGCGGCTCAGTCACTACCATTGGCCGGGCAACGTCCGGCAGTTGGAAAACGTATTGTTCCAGGCGGTGTCGTTGTGCGACGGCGGCATGGTCAAGGCCGAGCACATCCGCTTGCCGGACTATGGCGCGCGCCAGCCTCTTGGCGAGTTTTCCCTGGACGGCGGGCTGGAGCAGATCGTCGGGCGCTTCGAGAAAGCCGTGCTCGAAAACCTCTACGCCGAATTTCCCAGCAGCCGGCAGTTGGGCAAGCGCCTGGGGGTGTCCCATACCACCATCGCCAACAAGCTGCGCGAATATGAAGTGGGCAAGGCTTCCGGTGATCCGCTCTAGCTGTCGTTGGCGGCAGCGCCGGTGGTGCATCGGGGCGGTAGCTTGCCGGTAGCGGCATAAGAGCGCCGTTTTTCCGTCTCCTGACAAGCCGCCATTTTCCTTCCATTACCAGGCAAAGCCCTGTCCTGCCTGAGGTTAAACCTCTTTCTGAAAAGTTGGTGCGCTTATTGCTTAGGGGTTCGCAGTACAGTGGCGGACGGCAAGCGTCCGGCAGATGAGGAACGACAGTGGACAAGTACCTTTATGTGGCGATGACCGGCGCCAGCCAGAACGCGCTGGCGCAAAAGGCCCATGCCAACAACCTGGCGAACATCTCCACCAACGGTTTTCAGCGTGACCTGGAGCAGGCTCGCGCGATGCCGGTATTCGGTGACAGCTTTCCGGCACGAGCTTTCGCCATGAGCGAGCGTCCTGCTACGGACTTCACGCCGGGCTCGATGGTCGAGACCGGGCGTGACCTGGACGTGGCCGTCAGCGGCAAGGGATGGATCGCCGTGCAAAGTCCCGATGGCAGCGAAAGCTATGTGCGCACCGGCAGCTTGAACGTCGATGCCCTGGGCGTGCTGCGGGCCGGCAACGGTATGCCGGTAATGGGCAATGGAGGTCCCATTGCCGTGCCGCCCGAGCAGAAGATCGAGGTTGGCCAGGACGGCACCATCACCATTCGTGCCATGGGCGAAGGTCCGCGGGTGCTGGCCGAGGTCGACCGCATCAAGCTGGTCAACCCCGATACCCGCAACATGGTCAAGGGCCTGGATGGTTCGATCAAGACCAAGGACGGCCAGCCTGCTCCGGTCGATGCCAATGTGCAGCTGGTCTCGGGATTCCTCGAGTCGAGCAACGTCAATGCGGTGGAAGAAATGACCGCGGTGCTGGCCCTGTCCCGGCAGTTCGAGCTGCACGTCAAGATGATGAACAGCGCCAAAGAAGACGACCAGGCCATGGCTCGGGTCTTGCAGATCAGCTAATTACCAGTACCTAGCGCCGTAAAACAGGCGCGCGAGGAGAATCGAATGCTTCCGGCTCTATGGGTTGCCAAAACCGGTCTGTCCGCCCAGGACACCAACCTGAGTGTTATTTCCAACAACCTGGCGAACGTCTCGACCACGGGTTTCAAGCGTGACCGTGCCGAGTTCCAGGACCTGCTGTACCAGATCAAGCGCCAGCCGGGTGCCCAGTCGACCCAGGACAGCGAACTGCCTTCCGGCCTGCAGGTCGGTACCGGCGTGCGCATCGTCGGCACCCAGAAGAACTTCAGTGCCGGCAGCTTGCAGACCACCCAGCAACCGCTGGACCTGGCGATCAACGGTCGTGGCTTCTTCCAGATCCTGCAGCCCGATGGCACCACCTCCTATACCCGCGACGGCACCTTCCACCTCGACTCCAATGGCCAGGTCGTCACCGCCAATGGTTTCGCCCTGGAGCCGGCAATCGTCGTACCCGACAACGCGCAGACCTTCACCGTGGGCAACGACGGCACCGTCTCCATCACCGTGGCCGGCAACCCGGCGTCCCAGGTGATCGGCAACCTGCAGACCGCCGACTTCATCAACCCGGCCGGCCTGCAAGCGCTGGGCAACAACCTGTTCCTGGAGACCGCCGCCAGTGGTGCGCCGCAGGTCGGTACCCCGGGCCTGAACGGTTTTGGCACCACGCTGCAGAACACCCTGGAAGCGTCCAACGTCAGTACCGTGGAAGAGATGGTCAACATGATCACCACCCAGCGGGCCTACGAGATGAACTCCAAGGTGATCTCCACCGCCGACCAGATGCTGTCGTTCGTAACGCAGAAGCTGTAATCAAGTCTTGAGGCCGTCATGAGTCGATGACGTGCCGGTAACATCGTGAGGAAGGGTCATGAATCGGTTTATCTGTGTGTTAGCGCTGAGTGGGAGTGCCGTGTTCGCGGGCTGTGTCGCCCCGCCACCCAAGCCCAATGACCCTTACTACGCGCCAGTGTTGCCGCGCACGCCGCTGCCTTCGGCTTCCAACAACGGTTCGATCTACCAGGCCGGGTTCGAGCAGAGCCTGTACACCGATCGCAAGGCGTTCCGGGTCGGCGACATCATCACCATCACCCTGAACGAGCGGACCGCGGCCAGCAAAGGCGCCAACTCGGCGTCGAGCAAGAACAGCAGCAACAGCATCGGCCTGACGTCGTTGTTCGGTGCTGTGCCCAACACCAACAACCCGTTCGGCGATGGCGACCTGAGCTTGAATGCCGGCTACAAGGGTGATCGCTCCACCAAGGGCGATAGCAAGGCGGCGCAAAGCAACAGCCTGACCGGTTCGATCACCGTCACCGTGGCCGACGTATTGCCCAACGGTATCCTCGCCGTGCGTGGCGAGAAGTGGATGACCCTCAATACCGGTGACGAGCTGGTGCGTATCGCCGGCCTGATCCGCGCGGACGATATCGCCACGGACAACACCGTGTCCTCGACCCGGGTGGCAGATGCGCGCATCACCTATTCGGGTACCGGGTCGTTCGCCGACGCCAACCAGCCTGGCTGGTTCGATCGTTTCTTCCTCAGCCCGCTGTTCCCTTTCTAGGCGCACTATGTTGAATTTCAAGCACCTGATGGCGGCCGCCTTGTTGCTGTCCGTGTCCCTCGGCGTCCAGGCCGAGCGGCTCAAGGACATCGCCAGTATTTCCGGCGTGCGTTCCAACCAGCTGATCGGCTATGGCCTGGTGGTGGGGCTCAACGGCACGGGTGACCAGACCACTCAGACGCCGTTCACCCTGCAGACCTTCAACAACATGCTGTCGCAGTTCGGCATCAAGGTTCCGCCTGGGTCGGGCAACGTGCAGCTCAAGAACGTCGCCGCGGTATCGATCAGCGCCGACCTGCCGGCGTTCGCCAAGCCGGGCCAGCAGGTGGATGTCACGGTTTCGTCCATCGGCAACTCCAAGAGCCTGCGTGGCGGCACCTTGCTGTTGACTCCCCTCAAGGGTATCGACGGCAACGTCTACGCCATCGCCCAGGGCAACCTGGTGGTAGGTGGTTTCGATGCCGAGGGTCGGGATGGTTCGAAGATCACCGTCAACGTTCCGTCGGCGGGGCGAATCCCGGGCGGGGCCTCGGTGGAGCGCGCGGTGCCCAGTGGCTTCAACCAGGGCAACAGCCTGACCCTGAACCTCAACCGTTCGGACTTCACCACGGCCAAGCGCATCGTCGACAAGATCAACGACATGCTCGGCCCGGGCGTGGCCCAGGCCATCGATGGCGGCTCGATTCGCGTTACTGCCCCGCTGGACCCGAGCCAGCGGGTGGACTACCTGTCGATCCTGGAGAACCTGGAGATCGATCCGGGCCAGGCGGTGGCCAAGGTCATCATCAACTCCCGCACCGGCACCATCGTGATCGGCCAGAACGTCAAGGTCTCGCCGGCGGCGGTGACCCACGGCAGCCTGACGGTGACCATCACCGAGGATCCGATCGTCAGCCAGCCCGGCCCCTTGTCCAATGGGCAGACCGCCGTGGTGCCTCGCTCGCGGGTCAATGCCCAGCAGGAAGCCAAGCCGATGTTCAAGTTCGGCCCGGGCACCACCCTCGACGAGATCGTGCGGGCGGTGAACCAGGTGGGAGCGGCGCCAGGCGACCTGATGGCGATTCTCGAAGCCCTGAAACAGGCCGGCGCCTTGCAGGCCGACCTGATCGTGATTTGAGGGGTGGCCATGGATATACATAAGAGCGGTCTGGTCGCCAGCGGGGATTCCGGGGCCTATTCGGACCTCAATCGCCTGCAGCAGCTGAAGGTCGGCGACACCAACAGCGAAGCCAACGTGCGCAAGGTGGCGCAGGAGTTCGAGTCGCTGTTCCTCAACGAGATGCTCAAGTCCATGCGCAAGGCCACCGACGTGCTGGCCCAGGACAACCCGCTCAATACCCCGACCACCAAGCAGTACCAGGACATGTACGACCAGCAACTGGCGGTGTCCCTGTCCCGCGAGGGTGGCGGTATCGGCCTGGCCAACGTGCTGGTGCGCCAGATGATGCAGAACAAGCCAAGGGCGGCGCCTACCGGGCTGACCTCGGCGCCGCCGGTAGCTCCGCCAGTCGCGACGCCGACGCCGATCGCGGCCGGTACCGCGGCCCAGGATGGTCCTCTGAGCCGGCTCAATGGCCAGCGGCCGTTGTGGGCCTCCCGTACTGCCGATCCGGTGCGTACCAGTCTGGCCCACAACGACATGGCCTTGCTCAATCAGCGGCGCTTGTCGCTGCCGAGCAAGCTCACCGATCGCTTGCTGGCCGGCATCGTGCCTTCGGCGGGAAGTGTGGAAGTCACCGCGCAGAACGCCGCGCCTACCCGCAATAGCGCGGCCGCCGATGCAGTGCTGCGTGGTGAGTGGCGGGTCAACCAGGGGTACGCCGCGGCCCAGGGCAAGATGCGTGTCTATGGCCGGGCCATGGCCCAGCCACCATTGGCGCCGGCCAAGCGCGCCTTCGGTTCGTCCGATGAATTCGTCGCCACCATGCTGCCCATGGCGGAGCAGGCGGCCAAGCGTATTGGTGTGGACCCACGCTACCTGGTGGCCCAGGCGGCCCTGGAAACCGGCTGGGGCAAGTCGGTCATGCGCCAGCAGGATGGCCGCAGCAGCCATAACCTGTTCGGCATCAAGGCCGGCAGCAGCTGGCAGGGCGGCCAGGCCCGGGCGATCACCAGCGAGTTCCGCAACGGCCAGATGGTCAAGGAAACGGCGGCGTTCCGTTCCTACGATTCCTACCAGGACAGCTTCCACGATCTGGTGACTTTGCTGCAGAGCAATAATCGCTATCAAGAAGTGCTGAAGGTTGCCGATAAACCAGAACAGTTTGTTCGCGAGTTGCAAAAAGCCGGGTATGCAACCGACCCGGATTACGCAAGCAAGATTTCGCAGATAGCCAAGCAGATGAAGAGTTACCAGAACTACGCTGCGGCAGGCGCTCCCACGAATTTATAAGGTCTGAATCATGAGTTTGCTCAATATCGGGATGTCC
The DNA here is from genome assembly GCF_003850545.1 of Pseudomonas sp. CMR5c. Taxonomy (NCBI): domain Bacteria; kingdom Pseudomonadati; phylum Pseudomonadota; class Gammaproteobacteria; order Pseudomonadales; family Pseudomonadaceae; genus Pseudomonas; species Pseudomonas sp. CMR5c. Next base: position 1,748,821 of record NZ_CP027705.1, read on the forward strand.
GGGCTGGCTGCCAGCCAATCGTCTTTGATGACCACGGGTAACAACATCGCCAACGCCGATACCGCCGGGTATTCGCGGCAGCAGACCGTACAGGGCACCAAGGCCTCCAGCCAATTCGGCAATGTCTTCATCGGCACCGGCACCACCCTGGCCGATGTGCGCCGGGTGTACAACAGCTTCCTGGATGCCCAGCTGCGTACCGCGACTTCGCTCAACAGCGACGTGGCGGCCTACCAGCAGCAGATCACGCCGATCGACAAGCTGCTCTCCGAGGCCGGTACCGGCATGACTGGCGCCCTGACCAAGTTCTTCGCCTCGGTGCAGAACCTCAACGCCAAGCCTACCGACGAAGCCTCCCGGCAGTTGCTGCTCAGCGATGCCCAGGCCCTGAGCAATCGCTTCAACTCGGTTTCCAACCAGCTCAACGAGCAGAACAAGACCATCAACGGCAACCTGTCGACCATGGCCGACCAGGTGAACAAGCTGGCCACCACCGTGGCCCAGCTCAACCAGAAGATCTCCGAGCTGTCGAACGACGGCAAGGGCATGCCCAACGAGCTGCTCGACGCCCGTAACGAAACCGTGCGCCAGCTTTCGCAGTTCATCAAGGTCGACGTATCCGAGCGTGGCTCCAGCGTCGACCTGTACCTGGGCAGCGGCCAGCCGTTGGTGATGGGCAACAGCGCCAACTCCCTGGAAGTGGTGCAGGGCAAGGACGACCCGACCCGCTCCATGTTGCAGATCAATCGCGGTAGCAGCACCGTGGACATCACCAATCTCACCACCGGTGGCGAGATCGGCGGCCTGCTGCGTTATCGCAGCGAGGTGCTGGACCCGGCGATGAATGAACTGGGGCGTGTGGCCCTGGTGGTCGCCGACCAGATGAACAGCCAGATGGCCCAGGGCATCGACAAGAACGGTGATTTCGGCGGCAATCTGTTCAATGACATCAACAGTGCTCGCCTGATCAGTCAGCGCAGCATCGCCAGCGGCGGTAACAACACGGCTTCGGGCAACTTCGATGTCACCATCAAGGACTCCGGCAAGCTGACCACCAGCGACTACACGGTGACCTTCAGCAGCCCGACGGACTACAGCGTCAAGCGTTCCGACGGCACCGACCTGGGCTCCTTCAGCACCACCACCAACCCGCCGCCGGTCATCGATGGCTTCGCGTTGAAGCTCAATGGCAGCGCTGCCGTGGGCGATAGTTTCAAGATCACTCCGACCCGCAATGGTGCGAGCGCGATCCAGACCGAGATGACCGACGCCAAGCGTCTGGCGATCGCCGCGCCACTCAAGGCCGAGATCGCTGCCGGGGTCAAGAGTTCGCTGAGCATCGGCTCGCAACCATCGCTGGTAACGCCGATCGACAATTACAATGCGGCCGCCAAGCTGGAGATGCAGACCGCGTTGAAGAACTCCGGTCCGGTGAAGGTGGTGTTCAACGCACCTGCCGGCGGCAGCCAGACTTATGACTACTTCGATGCCAAGGGCACGAAGATGGGCAGCGGCACCATCGTTCCCGGGCAGACCAACACCCTCAACCTGAACATCAAGATGGTCGATGCCAGCGGCGCACCGATCCTCGATGGTGCCGGTGTGCAGAAAACCTTCGCGGTGAAGATGGATGTGGCAGGTGCGCCGAACTCCGGCGACAGCATGAACATCTCGGTCAACGGCGCCGGCTCTTCGGACAACCGCAACGGCCTGGCGCTGGCTGGTCTGCAGAGCAAGCAGACCGTCGATACCGGTTCGGCGAGCAAGGGCATCACCTTGGTGGACGCCTACGGCAAGCTGATCGAGAACGTCGGCGCCAAGGCCAGCCAGGCCAAGCTCGACTCGGCCGCCAACGGGGTGATCCTGAGCAACGCCAAGGGGGCGCGTGATTCGCTGTCGGGAGTCAACCTGGACGACGAGACCGGCAACCTGGTCAAGTACCAGCAGTACTACACCGCGTCTTCGCAGATCATCAAGGCCGCACAAACCATCTTCAGCACGCTGATCAGCAGCCTTTAAGGAGCCGTAGCCCATGCGTATTTCCACTTCTCAGTTCTTCGAGACTTCGGCTGCCAACTACCAGCGCAACTTCTCCAATGCGATCAAGAGCAGCGAAGAGGCCAGCAGCCTGGTGCGGATCAATACCGCGGCCGACGATCCGGTAGGCGCTGCGCGCTTGTTGCAGCTCGGCCAGCAGGCCTCGCTGCTCGACCAGTACAAGACCAATACCACTTCGATCAAGGCCTCCCTGGGCCAGACCGAATCGGTGATGACCAGCATCAACAACGTCCTGACCCGTGCCAAGGAACTGGCCGCCGGTGCCGGCAACGCCGGTTACACCGACAAGGACCGCCAGGCCAATGCTTCGGAGCTGGGACAGATCGAAGAACAATTGCTCAGTCTGATGAATACCCAGGACGAAAACGGCAAGTACATCTTCGGTGGTTCCAAGGATGACGTGCCGCCGTTCAGCCGCAACTCCGACGGTACCTACAGCTACAACGGCGACCAGAGCAGCCTGATGCTGCCAGTGGGCGACACCATGCTGATGGCCGCCAACAGCACCGGTTGGGACGTGTTCCAGAAGGCGCCTAATACCAGCCGCACCCAGGTCACCACCCAGACCGCGCCGGCTCCAGACAACGGCAAGGTGTTCATGTCCAACGGGCAGATGTCCAACGCCGGCAAGTACAACACCGATTTCCGCAAGGGCGAGCCCTACAGCGTGTCGTTCGTCAGTGGCACCCAGCTGAAGATCACCGACGCCGCTGGCAACGACGTGACTTCCGAGGCCAGTCAAGGTGGTGTGATCGGTAATACGCCAAACCAGACCGTGAGCTTCCGTGGTGTCGACTTGAGCCTGAACGTCAATCTCAAGGCCGGTGACAACGCCGCTACGGTGTTGCCGCAATACTCCTTCAGCCTGGGCTCCAAGCCGGATACCTTCAACGTCGCGCGCAGCCCGGGCAACCCCAGCACCGCCCAGGTATCCAGCGCCAGCGTAACCAACCAGGCGGACTACAACTCGACCTTCCCCAGTGGCTCGGCAGTGCTGAAGTTCACCAGCGCCACCAATTTCGATCTGTATGCCGCTCCGTTGACCGCCGACAGCAAGCCGGTATCCTCCGGCACCCTGGTGGGCAACGTGGCCACTGCTGCAGGTGTGAGCTTCAACCTGAGCGGTACCCCGGCGGCCAACGACCAGTTCAGCGTCGCGGTCAATACCCACGAGACCCAGAACATCCTGGATACCGTGAGCCAGTTGAAAAGCGCCCTGAGCACTCCGACCGACGGCAATACCGTAGCGACCCAGAAACAACTGGCCGACCTGGCTTCGGGCATGGCCAACCTGGCCAGTGGTACCGATCAGCTGACGATCGGCATCAGTTCGGTAGGTGGTCGTGGCTCGGCCCTGGATACCCAGATCGAGATCAACACCAACCTGGCGGCGGCCAACGTCACCACTCGCTCGGCGATCGCCGACTCCGATCCGGCCGAGGTGATGACCCGCCTGACCCTGCAGCAGACCATGTTGCAGGCCTCGCAACTGGCCTTCAGCAAGATCAGCCAGCTCGGCCTGTTCAACCAGGGCTGAGCCTGGCCCGTGGCGTCCTGAGTGGGGCGCCACGGCCGTCGAGCCGCCAACCGTCTTTCTACAAGCGGTTTTGCAGCCCCGGCCTCGTTGCCGGGGTTCGCCGCTCGAGAGTTTCCCGCCGTGAACCAAGCCCCCCTCGTCAGCATCGTCATCCCTGCCTTCAACTCGCGCTTTTTCGCCCAGGCCCTGGAAAGTGCTCTGGCGCAGACCTATCAACCGCTGGAAATCGTCGTGTGCGACGACAGTGCCGATGATGAAATCCAGCGTATCGTCCAGGACCTGGTCGGGCCTGCGCACCCGGTGCGCTACATGCGTAACCCGGAGCATTTGGGGTTGCAGAAAAATCTGCTGCGCTGTGTGAGGGAGGCCCGTGGCGAGCTGATCAAGGTGCTTTGCGACGATGACCGGCTGTTTCCCCCTTGTGTTGCCCAGCAGGCCGCAGTTCTGGTTGCGCAGCCAGGAGTCAGCCTGGTTCTTGCCTTGCGACTGTTCAATGACGAGAGCAATTTCATCCTGCCGCCGCGGATAGAGAACTGTCGTTTCGCTCCTGGAGATGTGTTGCTCAAGGCCAGTGACATGGCGGCTATCTTCGAAACCACGCGCAAGAACTTCCTGGGTAATTTCAGTGCGGCGATGATGCGCCGCTCCGATGTCCTGGAGTTGTTGCCGGCCCTGACCCAGGCGGGGGAAGGTTTCACGGCCCTGATCGATCTGGCTCTGTTCGTCTGCTTGATGCGTTGCGGCAACCTGGTGGCACTTTCCACAGTGCTCAGTTGCGAGCGCTTGTATCCCGAACGCTTGAGCCGCACGCCGGAAATGCTCGAGGCTGCGGCCGCGCAATGGGGCTGGTTGGCGCGGATGCTGGAGCAGCGCCGCGGTGAGCCGGCGCCGGCGCCTGGCTGGGTACGTTATGTGGATCTGTCGCTGGCCAGCGAACAGCCTCGTCATTGGAAGGAGCTGGGGGTGCTGCATGTACTCGGCAACCGTAGCGCGGTAGTCAATGGCAGGGTTGGTGGCGAAAGCCAGAGTTATGAAGAGTTCTATCGCCTGTGGCTGGCGGCACGCAGGTTTTCGGAGGCGGAGCAGCGTCTGATGCCACAGCGCATCGCCAGTTGGCCGCGTCAGGTCAACCTGGTGCCGGTGGTCATCGATTCGACGGGTGATGCTGAAGCCTTGCGGTTAACCCTGGGCAGCCTGGAAGAGCAGTTGTATCCGCCACAGGCAGTGCTGGTTCTGTCCCCTGGTGACCACCAGAGTGCCGGGCGGACTCTGTATCAACCGCTGCAATCCAGTTGGGTAGAGCAACTCAACCTGTTGTTGCCGCAGTTGGACGGTTGCGACTGGTTCTATCTGCTAGAGGCCGGAGACCGGTTGCAGGAGTCGGCATTGCTGGTGCTGGCCGAGCGGATCGCCAATACGCCGGCGATGCTCTGTGCCTACAGCGATGAAGGTGCGCTGCGAGAGGGGGAATCGACCGAGCCGGTGTTCAAGCCCGATTTCAACCTGGACCTGATGCGTTGCTACCCGTATGTCGGGCGCGCCCTGGCGTTCTCGCGGGAGCGCTTCCTGGCCGAGGATGGATTCGATCCGCGGCGCGGCGAGCTGGCGCCCCAGGACTTGCTGTGGCGCCTGGTGGAAAATGCCGGGCCGCAGACTATCGAGCATATCGCCGAGATCCAGCTGGAGGCCGAGCTGTCCTTCGCCCAGTGGCTATCCAGTCCGCGGGTGATCGAGTCCAGCGAAGGGCTGGTGGCCGCTCACTTGCAGCGTATCGGGGTGGAATATCGGATCCGCCACGATGACCTGCCATTGCTCAATCGTATCGACTACCTGCATGGGGCTCGGCCGCTGGTATCGATCATCATCACTTGTGGTGATTGTCTTCCGGTACTTCAACAATGCGTCGAAAGCCTGATCGAGCAGACAGCCTATAACCACTATGAAATTCTCCTGGTGGACGCGGGCAGCCAGGATCCGGCCATGGCGGACTGGTTGGCGGCCATGGCGCAATTGGGCGGGGCGCTACTACGGGTGCTGGACGGTGCCGAGGCTTCCAGCCAGACCGCGCTGATCAACAGCGTGGCGGCCCAGGCGCGGGGTGATTACCTGCTCTTGCTCAGTAACAGCGCGCGAATCTGCAGCGGCGACTGGCTGGACGAACTGCTCAATCAAGCCCAGCGTCCGGAAGTAGGCGTAGTTGGCGCACGGCTTCTGGCCTTCGACGGCTCCATCCTGCATGCCGGGCAAATCCTCGGATTGGCCGGGCCGCTGGGCTCGCCTTTCGTCGGTGAAGCCTTGGGCGTGCGAGGCTACATGCAGCGCTTGCAGGTGGTGCAGAACTGGAGTGCGGTGAGTGCCGATTGTCTGATGGTGCGCAAGGAGGTCTTTGAAGACCTTGGTGGCCTGGATGAACAGGATTTCACGGGCAGCCTGGGGGCTGCCGATCTATGCCTGCGAGTCGATCGCAATGGTTACCTGGTGGTTTGGACGCCTCATGCCACCTTGATGCTGGGGGCTGCCCAGGTCCCGGGCCAGCAAGCATCGGAAGCCGACCAGGAGGCTTTCTATCGCCGTTGGCTGCCGAAGATTGCCCGCGACCCTGCCTACAATCCGGCCTTGAGCCTGGGGTTTTCCAGCTTCAGCCTGGAACCGCCCTTGCGCAATAACTGGAATCCATTCTGCAGTCGATCCTTGCCCCTGGTCCTGGGGTTGCCGGTCAACAGTTCGGCGGTCGGGCATTACCGGGTGCTCAGTCCCTTGAAAGCGCTTGAGGAGGCCGGCCGGATCGTCGCCAGGGTGGCCTACGAGTCGCCGACTTCGGTGGAAATCGAACGCTTGTCGCCCAGCAGCATCGTGCTCCAGGGACGCTATAGCGACGGGGCGGCCAGTGACATCCTGCGGATGAAGAAATATTCCGATGCACTGCGGATCTTCGAGCTCGACGACTATGTCGTCAATGCTCCGAAGAAGAACAGCCATGCCCGGAACAAGCCGGCGAATATCGAGCAGATGCTGCGTGATGGCATCGCCTTGTGCGATCGAGTGGTCGTCACTACCCAGCCCCTGGCCGATTTGCTGTCGAACATGCATAGCGATATCCGCATTGTGCCCAACATGCTTTCACCCGAGCCCTGGGCGCGCCTGACCAGCCAGCGTGGTACTTCCAGCAAGCCGCGGGTGGGCTGGGGTGGCGGCACCAGCCATACGGGAGACCTGGAGGTCATCGCGCAGGTGGTGCGCGAACTGGCCAATGAGGTGGAGTGGGTGTTCTTCGGTATGTGCCCTGAGGGGCTGCGTCCTTATGTGCATGAATTCCATCCGGCGATCGGCTTGCAGGAGTATCCCTTCAAGCTGGCCAGCCTGAACCTGGACTTGGCGTTGGCGCCACTGGAGTTCCATATCTTCAACGACTGCAAGAGCAATCTGCGGCTTTTGGAATACGGGGCTTGCGGTTACCCGGTCATCTGCACCGATACCGAGGCGTATCGCGGCTTCCTGCCATGCACCAAGGTTCGCAGTAACAGTACGCAAGAGTGGTTGCAGGCTATTCGCATGCATCTGGCGGATCCGCTGGCCAGTTACCGCATGGGCGATGAGCTGCGTGAGGCTGTGCATCGGGACTTCATGCTGGGTAGCGACAATCTCCAGCATTGGATGTGGGGGTGGCTGGCGGACTGAGTCGGCTACCACGGAAAGCCACGCCTGCGCCGCGTGGCTTTTTTTTGCCTGGAGTTCTCGAGGATCGGGAGGACGAACAGGGAGCAGCACGACAATACCGTGAACTGGCGCGTTTCCTGCAGTTCCTCCTGGTAATTGTCATAAAACAAACGTTGTTGGTGGTGAGGGGTGCCACCGCCGCTCGTTCTTTCGGCGATCCCATGGGCAGCGTTGGCAGTGTTTTTTTTCAAGCCAATTCTTTGGCGCAACGTGGCGCGTAATAGGTGCCCTTGGTATTGGCCGTGGCGGGCAGGTCGAACAGCTGCGTGACTCGATTCGATGATGCCGGCATGAGCAGTGTTGCGGCCAGGTTCATCGAGTATTAACGGTTTGAGATTCCAGGCGATCGGCCGGATGAGGAAAAGACAGATGCGGGTTCAAGTTAAGGCAGGCGATGATGCATTCCCACTCAGTGAGCGCTTCACGCTGGTGGTGTTGACCCACAACTCCAAGGCGCTTGTGCGGCGGGCTTTGCAGTACCACAACGCCTATTCGTGCTCAATCCTGGTCCTGGACTCGTCCGAGGAACCCGACACGGCTCTGTCCCGGGAGTTTCCCGGGATCGGCTATCGGCATCTGCCGCAACTTGATCTGCAGGCCAAGCTGGCCCAAGGCGCGGAGCTGGTTGCAACGCCCTACATGGCCTTCGTCAATGATGATGATTTCCTCATTCGTGATGGGGTTGGGCAAGCCCTGGAGTTCCTGGAAGCTCACGCCGATTATGGTTTCTGCCATGGTTATGGGCTGATGTATTCGGCGCAGGGCCTGGAGACCCGTTACTACCTGCGCGATCGCAAGGGTATCGAGGACTTCTCCAGCGACGATCCTCGCGCGCGGGTCCTGAGTTTCATGGGCAATTTCCTGGCGCCGTTCAATGCAGTCGTCCGGACTCAACTGCTGCGCCAGTGGTACGCCCACCTGCCATCGGGCACAGGGCTTGAACTGCAGGAAATCGGCCGCGCTTTTTACTTGTTGGCGAGTGCCAAGGCCCGTGTGTTGCCGGTGCCTTTCGTCGTCCGTGCCCTTGGAAACGGTGTTTCCGATTGCAATGCCCAGTTGCAAGCCATGCTGGCGCGCAAGGATGCGGGCGCCCAGGCCCAGCGGGAGCAGTTCGCCGAGTTGCTCGGTGCTTTGCCTTGCGAGTTTCCTGGTTTGCAAGCACTGCCGGTCAAGCAGGCGGTCCTGGATAGTTTCGAGGCTTTGGCCGAATGTTTCGCCAGTGGCCGTGCGCTCAAGAGCCCGATGGTCTTCCGTTCGACCTGGAGCGAGATGGGCAAGCCGCCCGTGCGGGCCTTCGAGCCTGAGCAATTTGTCGAGCTGCCGTTCTATAACCAGCCAGTGTTCGAATTGCTGGCGGATATCGAGTTCCTGATGCATGCCATGCCGGCGAGCCCGCGGCAACTCGATGCCCTGGAAGGTGTGCTGCTGCGTCAGGAGGAGCTGTTGCGGGTCCATCCCAACGACAACGCCAAGACCATTCGCAGCCGCTTGTGGGAGGCCCTGGAGCTGAATCTGTTCCACGCCACCGTCGTCAAGCGCTTGGCCGAGTCCATGCGTAATACCGATGAGGCCGAGGTATACCGTCAGTTACAGGCATGGTCGGCGCGTCTCGAAGCTTTGCCAGCGACCAATAATCGCGAATTGTTTACCAGCACCCGCTCTGGCCAGTTGCTCAGTTGGCTGGAGGGACGCAACCCCAAGCCGGGTCAGCTCAAGTTCATTGCCAACCGCCTGGGCAAGCGCGCTGGTGGCCCGCAATTCCAGATCCTGCTGCTTGATCTCGATGCCGATATGGTCAAGTTGCAGGCGACTTTCGACTCCTTGATGGCCAATCATTGCAAGGCCTTCAAGCTGACGGTCCTGACCACTGGTGCGCTGCCGGCTGCTACCACTGCGCGAGACACCGTGCATTTCATCAAGGTCGATATCGGCAGCCATATCGAGTGCCTCAATCAGGTTGTGGCGCAGTCCGCCGCCGACTGGGTCGTATTGATGGAAGCAGGAGACCAGCTGGCGAACAGTGGGCTATTGCGTGCCAGTCTCGAGTTGATGGGGGCTGAAGGCATCAGGGCAGTGGCGATGGATGAGTTGCAGCGGCAGGCCGATGGTTCCCTGAGTTCGGTGTTCCGTCCAGGAGTGAACCTGGACCTGCTGCAGAGCGCCCCGGGATTGATGGCTCGTCACTGGCTGTTCCAGCGTGAGGCCATGGTGCAGGCAGGAGGATTCAGTCGGGAGTTCCCCAAGGCCATCGAGCTGGACCTGATCTTGCGCCTGATCGAGGACGGTGGCCTTGCGGGCCTGGCTCACCTGGCCGAGCCGTTGTTGATCTGCCAGGCCGAGCAGGCCAGGGATAATGCCGAGGAGCGCCAGGTACTGACTCGCCATCTGGCCAATCGTGGCTACCGCGCCCAAGTCAGTTCGGCGCAGCCGGGCACCTACCAGATCGATTACCAGCATGCCGAGCGTCCACTGGTGTCCATCATCCTGGCCAGCCAGGACAACTTCGCCCAGTTGCAGCGTTGCCTGGTCAGCGTACTGCAACGCACTCGCTACCAACGCTACGAAGTGCTGATAGCCGAAAACCACAGCCAGGACGCCGAGCTCGACAGCTGGCTGGCCAGCCTCGAGAGCCGCGGCGAGCGTATCCGTGTATTGCGCAACGCGCGCCGCGTGAGCCGCTCGGCGCTGTACAACGCCGCTTCCCGCGAGGCCAAGGGCGAGTACCTGGTACTGCTGTCGTCCGATGCCGAGGTGGTCAATGCCAACTGGATGGAAAGCTTGCTCAACCAGGCCCAGCGTCCGGAAGTCGGGGTGGTGGGTGCACGGTTGGTCAACGAGCGGGGCATGACGACCCAGGCTGGTCTGGTGCTAGGGCTCAATGGCCATCTGGGGGCGGCTTTCGCCGGTGCGGCCAAGGATGCATCGGGCTACATGAATAGCCTGTGGGCAGAGAAGAACTACTCGGCGGTGTCCGGCATCTGCCTGATGATCGCCAAGGCGCTTTACGAGTCCGTGGGCGGGTTGGACGAAGAGCACTTCGAGCAGGCTTTCGCCGATGTCGACCTGTGCTTGAAAACCGCTGCCGCCGGTTACCTCACCGTGCTGACACCGCAGGCGCAAATCCTGCACCCGGGAACCCTGGCCGATGATTCGCAGGCTGGCGCAGCGCTGCGTGACAAGTGGGCGGAGCGCTTTGCCCTGGATACCAGCTACAACGAAAACCTGGCGCTGACCGGCGCTGGCTTCACCCTGAAGACCGAGGGTCGGGTGGACTGGCCGCAACTGCTTGCCAATTGATTGCCCTGAGGGATTTTCATATGTCCGATCACCTGTGGATGTTGCGTCTTGTGCTTCCAGGCTTGAGTGCGGCAGTTCGCGATGGGTTGCCATCATGAGCCCGTACCGGATCCCCTATGGGCGTCAGAGCATCGACCAGGCTGATATCGATGCGGTGGTGGAGGTGCTCAAGTCTCCATGGCTGACTCAAGGACCGACCATCGAGCGCTTCGAGCGGGCCCTGGCCGAATACTGCCAGGCCGAGCATGCCGTGGCGGTGTGCAACGCCACGGCGGCGTTGCACATCGCTTGCCTGGCTGCGGACCTGGGGCCGGGAGACTGGTTGTGGACGAGCCCCAATACCTTCGTCGCGTCGGCCAACTGCGCGCGTTACTGCGGGGCCCAAGTGGGCTTCGTGGACATCGACCCACGGACCTTGAACATGGATGCGCAGTTGCTGGCGCGCAAGTTGGAGGCAGCGGAGCGCGCAGGGACCTTGCCCAAGGTGGTAGTGGCGGTGGCATTCGCTGGTCAAAGCGCTGACCTGCAAGCTATCGCCAGGCTTGCCGAACGTTACCGGTTCCTCCTGATCGAGGATGCGGCCCATGCCGTGGGAGCTTCCTACATGGGGCGGCCAGTGGGTTGTGGCGCTTATGCGGCGATGACCATCTTCAGTTTTCATCCGGTGAAGATCATCACCAGTGCCGAAGGCGGGATGGTGCTGACCAATCGCCAGGATCTGGCCGAGCGTCTGCGTCGCCTGCGCAGCCACGGGATCACCAGTGATCCGGCAGCGATGCAGGTCGTGGAAAAGGGGCTGTGGTACTACCAGCAACTGGAGCTGGGATTCAATTATCGGATGACCGACCTGCATGCCGCCCTTGGGCTCTCACAGGTGGCCAGGCTCGATGAGTTCGTTACCCGGCGTCGCAAGCTGGCGGCACGCTACCAGGAGCTGCTGGCTGGCCTGCCGTTGATCCTGCCGGTCGCCCAGGACGGAGCAGAGTCGGCATGGCATCTGTATGTGGTGCGCCTGGATCTGGCGCGTATCAGGCTGAGCCAGGCCCAGGTCTTCGAGGCGCTGAGGGCGGCAGGCTTGGGAGTCAACTTGCATTACATCCCGGTCCACCTGCAGCCCTATTACCAGGAGCTGGGGTTTGCCGCGGGAGATTTTCCCGAGGCCGAGCGCTACTTCCTGGAGGCCTTGAGCTTGCCGCTGTTCCCGGAACTGAGCGAAGAGTTGCAGGATGAAGTGGTGGGACACTTGCGGCGGATACTGGATTGAGCGGGTTTGGTGCGGTGGGGCGAAATGACGAAGCATGGGGCGCCGGTTGCTGGTGGCAGTGATGAATGGCGGAGGACCAGGCTTGTGAGTTGTGTGGCACTGATTCCTGCGCGCGGTGGCAGCAAACGTATCGCGCGCAAGAACCTCAAGCCATTCGATGGCGTGCCGATGCTCGCCCGGTCCATCGACAAGGCATTGCAGTCAGGTTTGTTCGAGCAGGTGGTGGTCAGTACCGAGGATCAGGAGATCGCCGAACTGGCCATTGCTTGTGGGGCCCAGGTGCCCTTTTTCCGCCCCGAGAGCCTGGCGGATGACTTCGCTGGCACTGGCGCCGTGATCGCCCATGCCCTGCAAGCCTTGCAGGAGCAGGGGCGCAGCTACGACTACGCCTGCTGCATCTACGCCACCGCGCCGTTGCTGCAGCAGCGCTACCTGCGTCAGGGCCTTGAAGTGCTCATGGCTCATCCAGACAAGGCCTTCGCCTTCTCGGTCTGTGGCTTCGGCTTTCCGGTCCAGCGGGCCCTGACGCTAAACCAGGACGGTGCCTTGCAGGCGCTGTATCCCGAGTTTCGGCAAGTGCGCTCCCAGGATCTGCCGGAAGCCTACCAGGATGCCGGGCAATTCTATTGGGGGCGCTCCAGGGCCTGGTTGCAGGGCGAGATGCTGTTCTCGTCCTGCAGTCTGCCGGTGGTGTTGCCACGCCACCTGGTACAAGACATCGATACCGAGGAAGACTGGCAGCGCGCCGAGTACCTGTATGCCGCGCTCAAGGCCGGGGGAGAGCTGGAGTGAGAGTGTTGATCCGCGCGGACGCTTCACCGGCCATCGGCAGCGGGCATGTGGCTCGTTGCCTGACCCTGGCCCGGGTGTTGCGCCGGCAGGGGGCTGAAGTGGCCTTCGCTTGCCGCGATCTGCCTGGCCACCGCCTGACAGTCTTGCAGGCCGAGGGGTTTGCCACTTTTCAACTGCCTGGCCTTTATCCAGGGGAGCAGCCTGAGGCGGGTATCGAGGCGTTGTTGCCTTGGCAGGCGGATATCGCGGCCCTGGCAGAAGCATTGGGCTGCTCTCCAGGCTTCGACTGGGTGCTGGTGGATCACTATGCTCTCGATCATCGCTGGCAGGCCGCCGCGCGCCGCTGGGCGCCGCGCATAGCGGCGATCGACGACCTGGCCAATCGGCGGCATGCCGTGGACCTGTTGCTGGACCAGAACTTCAGTGGAACTGCCCAAGCCTATGAAGGTTTGCATGATCCGGCTTGCCGGACCTTGTTCGGTCCGCGTTTTGCGATGTTGCGCGAGGAGTTTCGCCGGCCGGCCATCGCCATTCGTCCCCGGGCACTACGGGTGCTGGTGAACTTCGGTGGTTTCGATGCCGCCGGCCAGACCTACAAGGCCATGCAAGCCTTGGTCGACATGCAGGAGCTGCAGGTGGATTTTGTCGCTGGCAGCGGCAACCCCGATTGGCAAGCCATGCAGGCGCTGAGCGCCGGCAAGGATAACTGGCGTCTGCACAGCTACGTGGAGAATTTCGCCGAACTGATGGCCGGTGCCGATTTGTGCCTGGGGGCGGGTGGCGGCACCAGTTGGGAGCGAGCCGTGCTTGGCCTGCCGACGCTGTGCATCACGGTGGCTGGCAACCAGGAGCTCAATGCCCGATTGCTGGCCGAGGCGGGGGCCCACCTCTACCTGGGGCCGTGCGAGGGGGTGAGTGTCCAGCAGATCCGCCAGGCCCTGGTGCTGTTGTTGGGCAATCCGGGGTTGCGCCATAGCTTGGCACTCCATGGGCGCCAGTTGGTGGATGGGCAAGGTGTCGAGCGGGTGGCCGCCGCGCTGTTCGCCGCCACGCTGCGCTTGCGGCCAGCGACCCTCGAGGATGCTCGCTTGTTGTTCGATGGCCGCCAGGATGAGTCGGTCAGGCGTTGGTCCAGGCAGCCCGAGGCGCTGGATTGGCCACCGCATTTGCGGTGGTTGCAAGCGTGCCTGGCCGACCCCGAGCGCCGGTTGTTGATCGGCGAACTGGCCGATGGGCCTGTGGGTGTGTTGCGTTATGACCGTGAAGGTCTTGAGGCCGAAGTCTCGGTCTATCTGTTCGCCGGACGCTTTGGCCTGGGGTGGGGGCGGGCCTTGCTGGAGCGAGGCGAGGCCTGGTTGGCGCAGCATTGGCCTGAGGTGGAGCGCTTGCGGGCCCATGTCATGGCGGAGAATCAGGTTTCGCTTGCGCTGTTTCGCCGGGCTGGCTATCAGCAGGGCGCTTGCGATTTCACCCGTGTACTGAAGGAACATCTGGATGACTAGTTTCAAGATCGGTTCACGCCCAGTGGGTGCTGGCGCCGCGCCGTTGATCATCGCCGAGATGAGCGGCAACCATAACCAGTCGCTGGATGTGGCGTTGCGGATTGTCGAGGCGGCCGCCAGGGCTGGAGCCCACGCATTGAAATTGCAGACCTATACCGCCGACACCATGACCCTGGACCTGGATCAGGGCGAGTTCTTCATCAAGGACCCTGGCAGCCTGTGGGCGGGTTCTTCGTTGTACGAGCTGTATCGCAAGGCCCACACCCCGTGGGAGTGGCACGAACCGATCTTCGCCCGGGCCCGGGAGTTGGGCATGTTGGCGTTTTCCACGCCCTTCGATGAAAGCGCGGTGGACTTCCTGGAGGGGCTCGGTGTCCCGGCCTACAAGATCGCCAGTTTCGAAAACACCGACCTGCCGTTGATCCGCCGGGTGGCGGCCACGGGCAAGCCGCTGATCATTTCCACCGGCATGGCCAGCATTGCCGAGCTGGATGAGAGCGTAAGGGCTGCTCGCGAGGCTGGTTGCCGGGACCTGGTATTGCTCAAGTGCACCAGCACCTATCCGGCCTCTCCGATCAACAGCAACTTGCTGACCATTCCTCATCTGCGGGAGCTGTTCGGCTGCGAAGTAGGGCTGTCCGACCACAGCATGGGGGTTGGGGTTTCAGTGGCGGCGGTGGCCCTGGGCGCGACCGTCATCGAGAAACACTTCACCCTGGATCGGGCGGCTGGTGGAGTCGACGCCAGTTTCTCCCTGGAGCCAGCGGAGTTGGCCAGCCTGGTGGTGGAAACCGAGCGAGCCTGGCAGGCCATGGGGCAGGTGCGTTATGGCGCCACCGAGGCCGAGGGCAAGTCCCTGGTCTATCGGCGCTCGTTGTATGTCACCCGGGACATGCAGGCGGGGGAGGTGTTCAGTGCCGATAACCTGAGGGCCATTCGTCCCGGGCTCGGGCTGGCTCCCAAGCACTATGACGCGCTGCTCGGTCGTCGGGCGCGCCAGGCGATCAAGCGTGGGACCGCGCTGGATTGGGCATTGGTCGAATAGGCCTTTGTGGCGCTGATTCGCAAAATGGCGTGACCTGCGGGTCAGAACGTGCATCTTCACTGTAATGTATGGCCCGGGAAGATGGCGCCAGCCCTGCGTGCCAGGTCCGTGATAGCCCTTGGTTCTTCCCGATAACGCCGTGCTCGACGGAATTATCCGTGTTTTTTCGGCAGCCCCTGCCAGGCGACTGAGCGGGGGTATTGAGCTGTTTATTATTGGGAAGCCGTGATGATTGGCATAAAAAGCATTGCGAGCTACGTGCCTGTAGCCGGCCTGGACAATTACGCACAAGGTGCAAAATTCGGCAAGGATGAGGAGTTCATCCTGGGCAAGATCGGCTCGGCCTTCCTGCCGCGCAAGGAGGCCACGCAAGAGACCTCCGATCTGTGTGTCGAAGCTGTCAATGCATTGTTCGCCGCCAACCCCGAGCTGAAGCGCGAAGCCATCGATGCGCTGATCGTCGTCACCCAGAACGGCGATGAAGAGGGCTTGCCCCATACCGCAGCGATCGTCCAGGACAAGCTGGGCCTGCCGACCAATGTGGCGGCGTTCGATATTTCCCTGGGCTGCTCCGGTTACGTCTATGGCATCTACGCCATCAAGGGTTTCATGGAGGCCGCGGGGCTGAAGAACGGCCTGCTGGTGACCGCCGACCCCTATTCGAAGATCGTCGATCCCGAGGATCGCAATACCACCATGCTGTTCGGTGATGCCGCCACCGCCACCTGGCTGGGCGAGGATGCGACCTGGCAGTTGGGCAAGGCCAAGTTCGGTACCGACGGTTCCGGTGCGCCGCACTTGAAGGTCACTGACGGTGTGTTCTTCATGAACGGTCGCCAGGTATTCAACTTCGCCCTGCTCAAGGTTCCAGCCCATCTGCATGAGTTGCTGGAAGAGTCCGGCCTTGTAGCTGGGGACATCGACGCGTTCTGCATTCACCAGGGCAGTGCAGCCATCGTCGATGCCGTGGCCCGGCGTTTCGAGGGTGATCCGGACAAGTTCGTCAAGGACATGGTCGAGACAGGCAACACTGTCTCGTCGAGCATTCCCCTGCTCCTGGAAAAGCACATGTTCGATTCGAGCTGGAAGCGCGTAGCCCTGAGTGGCTTCGGCGTTGGCTTGTCTTGGGGGTCGGCGATCATCTATCGCGCCTGAGACCTGGTTCGTAGCGGCACACATAGCGCTCAAGGTGTAATCTTGGGCGCTATTTTTTTGTACCTGCGGCAAGCGAGGAAGCATGAGCGACAGCTTTGAACACAACGCGGCGGTACTGCAAAGGCGCTGGCCAGCACTGCTGGCGCGACTGGTGGCAGAGGATAGCGCTTCGTTGCAGGCAAGCCTGGTGGAGGGGCTGGGCTCGACCCTGAGTATCGCCGGCATCCAGCTCACCAGTCGCCACGACCGTACCCACGAGGCCCGGTTGCAGGCCGCCAGCCTGCCCGATGAGCCTGTCCTGCATGTGTATGGCTGTGGATTGGGCGATCTGCAGCAGGCGCTGCTGGCGCGCCCTGGGTTGCAGCGCCTGTATGTGCATATTCTCAACGGTGCGGTGTTCAAGTTGGTGCTGCAATTGCTGGAGCAGGATGCGTGGTTGGTCGATCCGCGGGTGGAGCTGCTGTATGCCGGTGATTTGCACGAGATCCAGCTGCCATTTTTCGCGCTGCCTGCCGAGTTGGTGCTGGCGGACGACTACAACGCGAAGATTCGCGATCGGTTGATCAGCGAGACTCACCTGGAGTTCAACAACCGATTGTTCAATGCAGATGCAGCCTCTATCAATGAGCGCTTGGCAGCTGTGGAACCCTGGGTAGCGGGTGATCGCGATGTGGCCCAGCTGTTCGACACTTGCGCCGGTCGGGAAGTCTTCGTGATTGCCACCGGGCCGAGCCTGGAGCGCCATTTCGCTGCACTGCGTGCGCTGAGTGAACAGGCACGGCGGCCGCTGTTGATCTGTGTCGACACGGCCTATCAGCCGCTGCTCAGGCAGGGTATCCGGCCAGACCTGGTGCTGAGCATCGATCAGCGTATTTCCAGTCGGCACCTGCCGTCCCAGGGCAGTGAAGGCACCACCCTGGTCTACTTGCCGTTGGCCGATCCCCTGGTGCTCGAAGGGTGGCGCGGGCCGCGTTATGTGGCTTATTCCGCCAGCCCGATTTTTCAACAGCTGCGCCAGCGCTTGCCGCGGGCACTGCTGCACGCTGGAGGCAGTGTGATTCATCCGGCGGTGGATCTGGCGGTGAAGATGGGTGGCAAGCGCATCACCTTGTTCGGGGCGGACTTCGCCTTTCCAATGAACCGTACCCATGCCGGCTGGCAGGATGGTGATTTGGGGCCGCAGCTCAGTGCTGCCAAGCATTGGGTGCTGGATGGCCATGGCCGGCGGGTGAGGACCCAGCTCAACTTCCGCAGTTATCTATGTGAGCTGGAGCGTTACATCGCCAGTCAGCCTGAGGTGGCTTTCTTCAATACCAGTCGTGATGGCGCGATGATCGCCGGGACTACCTTCCATGTGGATTTTGCCCAATGAATCGACTTGAGCCTTTGCTGGGCCGTGCCAGGAGCGTTGCCGAGCTGTTTCGGCTGGGACGTGATGTCGAGGCAGTGGGGGAGATGGTGGAGCTGTTCGAGCCTGTCCAGATGCTCGTGGATACCGCCGCCGCGTCAGTGCAACAGGATTGGGTCCACCTACTGGGCTTGCTGTTGGCCTGTCAGGAAGCGCAGGACTGGCTGGGCCTGGCAGATTATCTGGAGTACGAACTGGTGGAGTGGTTGCAAGCCGGGTTCGCCGGTTGAGTTTTCCTGCGTTGCAGTGCGAGTCGATCAGGGTGGTTTTTTCTGGCGTCAGATTTTCGTTCGCGTGGGCTTAAGCCTTTGTATTTAAAGGGGTGGCAGGGTGATGGCAAATTTTTTTGAAAAAGCCCTAAAGCAACTTGCATCCGCGACGATAACTATTACGAAGGTTCTCTAGGCCATTACCCGGCGGTTGCCAGGGCCGGAAGCCGCAGTACCCAACCAACGAGGAATTCGTCATGGCTTTAACAGTAAACACCAACGTTACGTCGCTGAACGTTCAGAAAAACCTGAACCGTGCTTCCGACGCTCTGTCGACTTCGATGACTCGCCTGTCTTCCGGCCTGAAGATCAACAGCGCTAAAGACGACGCCGCCGGCCTGCAGATCGCTACCCGTATGACTTCGCAGATCCGTGGCCAGACCATGGCAATCAAGAACGCCAACGACGGTATCTCCATCGCCCAGACCGCTGAAGGCGCGATGCAAGAATCCACCAACATCCTGCAGCGTATGCGTGAACTGGCCGTTCAGTCCCGTAACGATTCCAACGGCACTGCAGACCGTACCGCTCTGAACAAAGAATTTGCTCAGATGTCGGACGAACTGACCCGTATCGCCAAGTCGACCAACCTGAACGGCAAGAACCTGATCGACGGTTCCGCTGGCACCATGACCTTCCAGGTCGGTTCCAACACCGGTGCTACCAACCAGATCACCATCACCCTGGACAGCGGCTTCGACGCGACTACCCTGGGCGTTGACTCCGGTACCATCAACATCACCGGTAACAACAGCACCACCGCTGAGACCAACACCAAGGCCGCGATGATCGCCATCGACAAAGCTCTGGCTACCATCAACTCCAGCCGTGCTGACCTCGGTGCCGCTCAGAACCGTCTGACCAGCACCATCTCCAACCTGCAGAACATCAACGAAAACGCCAGTGCTGCACTGGGTCGCGTACAAGATACCGACTTCGCTGCTGAAACTGCCCAGCTGACCAAGCAGCAGACTCTGCAACAAGCTTCGACCGCAGTTCTGGCTCAGGCCAACCAGCTGCCATCCGCTGTACTGAAGCTGCTTCAGTAATAGCCGGCTAAGCTTTGGCGGGGGAGTGCGCTGGTCGTGCTCTCTCGCCTTTTTACTTTGAGAGGTGGTGGACATGGATATGAGCGTGAAGCTGAACTTGTCTTATCCCGTGGCCAAGTCCGCGACTCCGGTTGTCGACAAGCCCGTGGAGAAGCCTCGAGAGGATCTTTCTGTCGTTCATGCCGCTCCTGAAGTGGCTGTGTCCACGCAGGGCAGCAAGAAAGAGGCGCAGGCCGAACAGGAAAAACTGAAGATGGCCGTGCAGGAAATCGAGAAGTTCGTTCAATCGGTCAAGCGTAACCTGGAGTTCTCCATCGACGAGCCCTCCGGGAAGGTTGTAGTCAAGGTCATTGCCAGCGATTCGGGGGAGGTGGTTCGCCAGATCCCCAATGAAGAAGTCCTGAAGCTGGCCAATAGCTTGAACGATGCCAGCAGCCTGCTGTTTAGCGCCAAGGTTTGATGGCTGGCACGAATATTGTTTTCTGATTTTTTGATCGCAATGGTGGTCAAAAGACTGGCGGCACACTGAAGGGAGATACACATGGCAAGTCCAATTCTACCGGGTACCGGCCTGGGTTCCGGTCTCGATACCGGTGCCATCGTCAAGGCGTTGGTGAGTGCCGACAAGGCAGCCAAACAGGGCCAGATCGACCGTGCGACTGAGAATAACAGCGCGAGTATCTCCGGTATCGGCACCTTGCAGTCGTTGTTGTCGACCCTCCAGAGCACTCTCTCTGTCACTGGCTTGGGCAGTGCGGTTACTCCCGCATTTGCCGGTTTTGCCGCCACTTCCAGTGATGCCAAATTTGTGGACGCCACTGCGACCAACGCTGCGGTATCTGGTAAGTACAGTGTCAGTGTTTCGCAACTTGCAACTTCGTCAAAAGTAGCTACCAAGGCTTTTGCCGGGGGGGCTTCCAGTGTTGTTACGAGTGCGAGTGGTACCTTGAATATCACTCAAAATGGCACTAACTACTCGTTGGCCGTCGGTGCCAATGCGACCCTGCAGTCGGTGCGGGATGCGATCAACGCCGACTCCACGCTGTCTGGGGCTGGGTTCAATGCCAACATCGTCACCGACTCCTTCGGTTCGCGCCTGGTAATCGGTTCGGACAAGACCGGCGCCGGTTCGGATATCTCCGTGGGCGGGATTGCCGGCCTGGAGATCGATGGTACCAAGCCGATGCCGGCAGGTAGCGATGCCGATCCCATGAAGGCCGATTCTTCGGGCGCCATTGGTGGCCTGGCCCAGGATGCCAAGTTCACCGTCGACGGCATGCCGTTGACCAGCAAGAGCAACACCGTTACCCAGGCTGTTTCGGGCTTGAAGCTGAACCTGGTGGCCAAGACTACCGCTCCGATCACTGTGGAAGTGAAGACCAACACCGATGGCCTAAAGGCTTCGGTCCAGAAGTTCGTCGAAGCCTACAACGCTGTGGTCAACGGTATCAGTACCCTGACCAAGCCGTCCCTGGACGATAACGGCAAGCTGACCGTTCCGGCGCAGCTGACCGGTGATCCGCTGCCGCGCTCGATCCTGTCGGCCATTCGTGGGCCACTGTCGGAAGTCGGTGCCGGTGACAAGCTCACTGTGTTGTCGCAGTTGGGGATCACTACCAACCAGAAGACTGGCGCCCTGGATTTTGACGACAAGAAGTTCACTGCGGCGGTGAATGACAAGAAGCTTGGTGGTGAAGTGCAAAAGCTGTTTACCGGCGACGGCACCAATCCGGGCCTGCTGGACCGCATGACCAGCGCCATCAAGCCGTTCACCCAGGGTGTCGGCACGATGAGCGAGGGGATCCTGACCACTCGGAGCAAGACCCTGGATCTGACCAAGAAAAAGCTAGCCGACCAGCAGGCAGCCTTGGATCGGCGGATTGAAACCCTGACGGCCGTTTTGACCAAGAAGTACAACGACATGGATACCCTGGTGGGCAAGCTGAAGGCCACCGCCAGCAACATCACCTCCATGTTCGAGGCCATGAACGCCCAGAAGAAAGGCTGATATATAATCTGCGCCAAAAGCCCGGCAGCGTTTCCCAGCGCTCCGGGCTTTTGCATTTGACCTAAAGTTTTTTGACGTTGCGTCGATACGCTGTTTATACGAACCCTTGAGTTTTGAAGAGGTACCACATGAATCCGATGTTAGCCCTTCGGCAATATCAAAAGGTGGGTGGGCAGGCGCAGACTTCCGAGGCCAGTCCGCATCGTCTGGTGCAAATGCTGATGGAAGGTGGCCTGGACCGTATCGCTCAGGCCAAGGGCGCCATGGAGCGCGGTGATATCGCCAACAAGGGCATATTCATCACTAAGGCCATTGGCATTGTGGGTGGCTTGCGCGAAGGCCTGGATCTGGAAAACTCCATGGACAGCCTGGCGGACCTGGATGGTCTGTATACCTACATGATGAAGCGCCTCACCGAGGCCAACCTCAAGACCGACCCCAAGATCCTCGACGAGGTGGCTGGGCTGCTACGCACGGTCAAAGAGGGCTGGGATGCCATTGCGGCTCCAGGCCCGCAGTTTTAAAGGAGAAACACCATGAGTGCTGTCCTGCAACGCATTGAAGAAACGCGCGTGGCCCTGGTCGACGCCCTGGCTGAGCGCAATTGGCAAGCCATCGGTGAATTGGACCTGGCTTGTCGTTCATGCATGGAGGACGTGCTCGGAGAGGCCGAGGTCGACGAGGTTGCCCTCAGGAGCAATCTTGAAGAGTTGCTGGGGGTCTACCGGCAATTGCTGGAAGTGGCGACAGGTGAGCGCCAGGCGATATTCGACGAGATGTCGCAGATCCACCAAGCGCAGAACGCGGCAAAGGTTTACCATTTGTTCGGTTAATGTCGAGTTGATCCGAACGCTGCGCGCCATAAATTTGACTGTGCACGCTTTTTTGACTTAACTAGTGGCTGTTTTCAGATTTCAGGCGTCTATGAAGGCAGGCAAATGCCTTCAAGCGCGTCTAGCTTGCCCCTTAATTTCCGGGCATTGAGTTGACTAGGGAAGTTGCTATTGCATGTGGCGTGAAACCAAAATTCTGCTGATCGATGACGATAGCGTTCGCCGCCGCGACCTGGCGGTGATTTTAAATTTTCTCGGTGAAGAAAATTTACCCTGCGCTAGCCATGACTGGCAGCAGGCTGTCGGCTCTCTGTCGTCTAGTCGAGAAGTGATCTGCGTCCTCATCGGGACTGTAAATGCTCCTGGTGCGCTTCTGGGCTTGTTAAAGACACTCTCGACCTGGGATGAGTTCCTTCCAGTTTTGCTGATGGGCGAAAATTCTTCCGTCGAGCTGCCCGAAGACCAGCGGCGCCGGGTGTTGTCTAGCCTGGAGATGCCTCCCAGCTACAGCAAGTTGCTCGATTCCCTGCACCGGGCCCAGGTCTACCGCGAGATGTACGACCAGGCGCGTGAGCGCGGGCGTCATCGCGAACCCAATCTGTTTCGTAGCCTGGTCGGCACCAGCCGGGCGATCCAGCATGTCCGGCAGATGATGCAGCAGGTGGCGGATACCGATGCCAGCGTGCTGATCCTGGGTGAGTCGGGTACTGGCAAGGAAGTGGTTGCACGCAACTTGCACTATCACTCCAAGCGCCGCGACGCGCCCTTCGTGCCGGTCAATTGTGGGGCGATTCCTGCCGAGTTGCTGGAAAGCGAGCTGTTTGGCCATGAGAAGGGCGCCTTCACCGGTGCCATCACCAGCCGTGCCGGGCGTTTCGAGTTGGCCAACGGCGGGACCCTGTTCCTCGACGAGATCGGCGACATGCCGCTGCCGATGCAGGTCAAGCTGCTGCGCGTGCTGCAGGAACGCACCTTCGAGCGCGTGGGTAGCAACAAGACCCAGGGCGTCGACGTGCGCATCATCGCGGCGACCCACAAGAACCTGGAAAGCATGATCGAGGTGGGCAGTTTCCGTGAGGACCTGTACTACCGTCTCAATGTGTTCCCCATCGAAATGGCGCCGTTGCGTGAGCGGGTGGAAGATATTCCGCTGCTGATGAACGAATTGATTTCGCGCATGGAGCACGAAAAGCGCGGTTCGATCCGTTTCAATTCCGCCGCCATCATGTCCCTGTGCCGCCATGGCTGGCCGGGCAACGTCCGCGAGCTGGCCAATCTGGTGGAGCGCATGGCGATCATGCATCCCTATGGGGTGATCGGCGTGGTCGAGTTGCCGAAGAAGTTTCGCTACGTCGATGACGAAGACGAGCAACTGGTGGACAGCCTGCGTAGCGACCTGGAAGAGCGGGTGGCGATCAACGGCCATGCGCCGGACTTCTCCGCCACCGCCATGCTGCCGCCCGAGGGCCTGGACCTCAAGGATTACCTCGGTAGCCTGGAGCAGGGCCTGATCCAGCAGGCGCTGGACGATGCCAACGGCATCGTGGCGCGGGCCGCCGAGCGCTTGCGTATTCGTCGTACCACCCTGGTGGAGAAGATGCGCAAGTACGGTATGAGCCGTCGTGAAGGGGATGAGCAGGCGGATGATTGACGCCTGTTTTCCAGGTCGCTGAAATCCGGGCGGTTTTTTTTAGGCACGGGTATTGCTAAGTCTCTCGCAACGTTCCGTTTAACTGACGGTCAGCCACGCGAGAGAGCCCCATGCCCCAAGCCGCCCAGATGTCTCCTGCCCCCGATACCCAGGGGCAATCGTCGTCCGTAGAGCAGGTGAGCCGGCTTGGCCTCGAGCAGGCCTTCGCCTTGTTCAACCAGATGTCGAGCCAACTTACTGACTCCTACAGCATGCTCGAAGCCCGGGTCACCGAGCTCAAGGGCGAGCTGGCGGTGGTCAGTGCCCAGCGCATGCAGGAGCTGGCGGAAAAAGAGCGCTTGGCCAACCGCTTGCAGAACCTGCTGGACCTGTTGCCGGGCGGGGTCATCGTCATCGACGGCCATGGCATCGTCAGCGAGGCCAACCCGGCGGCCTGCGAGTTGCTGGGCTTGCCGTTGGAGGGGCAGTTGTGGCGCAACATCATCGCCCGCAGCTTCGCCCCTCGCGAGGATGACGGCCACGAGATCTCCCTGCGCGACGGCCGGCGCCTGTCCATCTCCACCCGTTCGCTGGATGCCGAGCCTGGACAGTTGGTGCTGCTCAATGACCTGACCGAGACCCGCCACCTGCAAGACCAACTGGCGCGCCACGAGCGTCTGTCCTCCCTGGGCAAGATGGTCGCCTCCCTGGCCCACCAGATCCGTACGCCGCTGTCCGCGGCGTTGCTGTACGCCAGTCACTTGACCGAACAAGAGCTGCCGGTGGCCACTCACCAGCGCTTTGCCGGGCGGCTCAAGGAGCGCCTGCATGAGCTCGAGCACCAGGTGCGCGACATGCTGGTATTCGCCCGTGGCGAGCTGCCGCTCACCGATCGCCTGACGCCCAAGTCGTTGTTGCAATCCCTGCAGGCCGCCGCCCTGACCCATGTCCAGGATGTTGCCGTGCGCTGGCAGTGCGACAGCCATGAGGGTGAGCTGCTGTGCAATCGCGACACCCTGGTGGGGGCGTTGCTCAACCTGATCGAAAACGCGGTCCAGGCCAGTGCCGGTACTGCGCGGCTGAAGGTGCACCTGTATCGCCGGGACGACACCTTGCGCCTGTGCGTCAGCGACAGTGGCAGCGGTATCGAGACCGAGGTGTTGGAGCGCCTGGGCGAACCGTTTTTCACCACCAAGGCCAACGGCACCGGGCTCGGCCTGACGGTGGTCAAGGCAGTGGCGCGTGCCCATCAGGGAGAATTGTCCCTGCGCTCGCGTCCCGGGCGCGGTACTTGTGCACTGGTGACCCTGCCTCTGTTTTCCAGTGCCCCTGGAGTGGAGTGAAGGTAATGGCAATCAAGGTTCTACTGGTTGAAGACGATCGCGCCCTGCGCGAGGCCCTGGCGGATACCCTCTTGCTGGCTGGCCATGACTACAAGGCCGTGGGCAGTGCGGAGGCGGCTCTGGAGGCTGCGTCGGCCGAGTCCTTCAGCCTTGTGGTCAGTGATGTCAACATGCCGGGCATGGATGGCCATCAGCTGCTTGGCCTGTTGCGCGCGCGCCAGCCACAACTGCCGGTGTTGCTGATGACCGCCCATGGCGCGGTGGAGCGTGCGGTGGATGCCATGCGCCAAGGGGCCGCCGACTACCTGGTCAAGCCTTTCGAGCCCAGGGCGCTGCTCGACCTTGTGGCGCGCCATGCCTTGGGTTGCCTGGGGGCGGTCGAGGAGGAGGGGCCGGTAGCCTTCGAGCCTGCCAGTGTGCAGTTGCTGGAGTTGGCGACGCGGGTGGCACGCAGCGACTCCACCGTACTGATTTCCGGCGAGTCCGGCACAGGCAAGGAGGTGTTGGCGCGTTATATCCATCAGCATTCCCATCGTGCCGGGCAACCGTTCATCGCCATCAACTGCGCGGCGATCCCCGACAACATGCTCGAGGCCACGTTGTTCGGCCATGAAAAGGGCTCGTTCACCGGCGCCATCGCTGCCCAGCCTGGCAAGTTCGAGCAGGCCGACGGCGGCACCATCCTGCTGGACGAGATCTCCGAGATGCCCCTGGGCCTGCAGGCCAAGTTGCTGCGAGTCCTGCAGGAGCGCGAAGTGGAGCGGGTCGGGGCGCGCAAGCCGATCAGCCTGGATATCAGGGTGGTGGCTACCACCAACCGTGACTTGGCGGGAGAAGTGGCCGCCGGCCGCTTCCGTGAAGACCTCTATTACCGCCTGTCGGTTTTCCCCCTGGCTTGGCGTCCATTACGCGAGCGGCCTGCCGATATCTTGCCGCTGGCCGAGCGCTTGCTGGTCAAGCATGTCAATAAAATGAAGCATGCCAGCGCCAAGCTGTCCGCCGAGGCCCGGGCCTGCCTGTTGGGTTATCCCTGGCCGGGCAATGTGCGGGAGCTGGACAACGCGTTGCAGCGAGCCTTGATCCTGCAGCAGGGAGGAGTGATCCGCCCGCAGGACTTCTGCCTGGCCGGTCCAGTGGCGTGCGCGCCATTGCCGGCGCTGGCCTCCGCAGGCCAGGTCTCGACGCCTGGCGTGGCGGGTGAAGCAGAGGTTGCATTCCAGGAGCCGGGCGGCCTGGGCGACGATCTGCGACGTCGGGAATTCCAGATGATCATCGATACCCTGCGCTCCGAGCGCGGGCGACGCAAGGAGGCGGCGGAGCGCCTGGGCATCAGCCCGCGCACGCTGCGTTACAAGTTGGCGCAGATGCGTGACGCCGGGATGGACGTCGAGGCTTATCTGTTCGCTACTTGATGAGTGACCTGCAAGGCCAGGATGGCTTTTGTGGGGTTGGGCCATGGAGCTGGCACCCTTGTTGCTAACACCTCACTAACCGCGGAGTGAGCGTCAAAAAAATGCGGGTCGTCAGAGAGAGTAAACCATGAGCCAAGGTATTGAATTTAATCGGTTGATGCTGGATATGCGGGCCATGCAAATGGACGCCATGTCGCAGCCAAAATCTGCCGCAGTAGCACAGGTCAGCGGTAGCAGCTTCGCTGATCTGCTTGGCCAGGCCGTGAACAAGGTCAACGACACCCAGCAGGCGTCCAATCAGCTGGCCAGTGCCTTCGAGATCGGCAAGAGCGGCGTCGATCTGACGGACGTGATGATTTCCTCGCAAAAGGCCAGTGTGTCTTTTCAAGCCTTGACCCAGGTGCGTAACAAGCTGGTTCAAGCGTATCAAGACATCATGCAGATGCCGGTTTAAGGACGAGATTGAGTCATGGCAGAAGCAGTCGCCGATAACGTACCGGCCAAGACCACGCCGCCGGTAGACGGGAAACCGCCGCTGTTCGGTTTGTCGTTCCTGGAAAACCTGTCCCAGATGACCATGTTGCGTCAGGTTGGCCTGTTGGTGGGCCTGGCCGCCAGCGTGGCGATCGGCTTCGCCGTGGTGTTGTGGTCCCAGCAGCCCGATTACCGGCCGCTTTACGGCAGCCTGGCGGGGATGGACGCCAAGCAGGTCATGGATACCCTGGCCTCTGCCGACATTCCCTATACCGTCGAGCCCAACTCCGGCGCTCTTCTGGTCAAGGCCGACGACCTGCCCCGGGCGCGCCTGAAGCTGGCCGCCGCTGGCGTTGCACCGGGCGACGGCAATGTCGGTTTCGAGATCCTCGATAAAGAGCAAGGCCTGGGCACCAGCCAGTTCATGGAGGCCACCCGTTATCGTCGTGGCCTGGAGGGCGAGCTGGCTCGGACCATCTCCAGTCTGAACAACGTCAAGGGCGCCCGGGTGCACCTGGCCATTCCGAAAAGCTCGGTATTCGTCCGTGATGAACGCAAGCCCAGCGCTTCGGTCTTGGTCGAGCTGTATTCCGGCCGCTCCCTGGAGCCTGGCCAGGTCATGGCCATCGTCAACCTGGTGGCTACCAGCGTCCCCGAATTGAGCAAGTCCCAGGTCACCGTGGTCGACCAGAAGGGCAACCTGCTGTCCGACCAGGCGGAAAACTCCGCGCTGACCATGGCCGGCAAGCAGTTCGACTACAGCCGTCGCATGGAAAGCATGCTGACCCAGCGGGTGCACAACATCCTGCAACCGGTGCTGGGTAACGATCGCTACAAGGCCGAAGTCTCGGCCGATGTCGATTTCAGCGCGGTGGAGTCCACCTCCGAGCAGTTCAACCCCGACCAGCCGGCCCTGCGCAGCGAGCAGTCGGTCAACGAGCAGCGCTCCAGCAGCAATGGCCCGCAAGGCGTGCCTGGTGCCCTGAGCAACCAGCCGCCGTCGCCTGCTTCGGCTCCGCAAACCACCGGTGGCGCCACCGCCTCGGCCGGCATGGTGCAGCCAGGCCAGCCTTTGCTGGATGCCAACGGCCAGCAGGTAATGGATCCGGCCACCGGCCAGCCGATGCTGGCACCGTATCCGTCGGATAAGCGTCAACAATCCACCAAGAACTTCGAGCTCGACCGTTCCATCAGCCATACCAAGCAGCAGCAGGGTCGCCTGAACCGCCTGTCGGTGGCCGTGGTGGTGGACGATCAGGTCAAGGTCAACCCGGCCAATGGCGAAACCACCCGTGCGCCGTGGAGCGCCGACGAATTGGCGCGTTTCACTCGCCTGGTCCAGGACGCCGTGGGCTTCGACGCCAGTCGCGGTGACAGCGTCAGCGTGATCAACGTGCCGTTCTCCGCCGACCGTGGGGAAGTGGTCGCCGATATTCCGTTCTACTCGCAGCCCTGGTTCTGGGACATCGTCAAGCAAGTGCTGGGCGTGCTGTTCATCCTGGTGCTGGTGTTCGGGGTCTTGCGTCCGGTGCTCAATAACATCACCGGCGGCGGCAAGGGCAAACAGCTGGCAGGCCTGGGCAGCGACGTCGAGCTGGGCGGCATGGGCGGCCTGGATGGCGAGCTGGCCAACGATCGGGTCAGCCTCGGCGGTCCGCAAAGCATCCTGCTGCCTAGCCCGAGCGAGGGTTATGACGCTCAGTTGAATGCAATCAAGAGTCTGGTGGCAGAAGACCCGGGTCGTGTGGCCCAGGTCGTGAAAGAGTGGATTAACGCAGATGAGTGATAACCGAGCCGCTACCGCCAAACTGACCCGGGTCGACAAGGCCGCGATCCTGCTGCTGTCCCTGGGTTCCACCGATGCCGCGCAAGTGCTGCGCCACATGGGGCCCAAGGAGGTCCAGCGGGTGGGCGTGGCCATGGCCCAGATGGGTAACGTGCACCGTGAGCAGGTCGAGCAGGTGATGAGCGAGTTCGTCGACATCGTCGGCGACCAGACCAGCCTCGGTGTAGGCTCCGACGACTATGTGCGCAAGATGCTCACCCAGGCCCTGGGCGAGGACAAGGCCAACGGCCTGATCGACCGTATCCTCCTGGGCGGCAACACCAGCGGCCTGGACAGCTTGAAGTGGATGGAGCCGCGGGCCGTGGCCGATGTGATCCGCTACGAACACCCGCAGATCCAGGCCATCGTGGTGGCCTACCTGGATCCGGACCAGGCGGGCGAGGTGCTGGGCAATTTCGACCACAAGGCGCGCCTGGACATCATCCTGCGCGTTTCCTCGCTCAATACCGTGCAACCTGCGGCCCTGAAAGAGCTGAACCAGATCCTCGAGAAACAGTTCTCCGGCAATTCCAATGCTTCGCGTACCACCCTGGGCGGTATCAAGCGTGCGGCCGACATCATGAACTTCCTCGACAGCTCGATCGAAGGTCAGCTGATGGATTCGATCCGCGAAGTGGACGAAGACCTGTCCGGCCAGATCGAGGATCTGATGTTCGTCTTCAACAACCTGGCCGACGTCGACGACCGTGGTATCCAGGCGCTGTTGCGCGAGGTGTCTTCCGACGTACTGGTGCTGGCCCTCAAGGGGTCGGACGAAGGGGTCAAGGAGAAGATCTTCAAGAACATGTCCAAGCGTGCCGCCGAGCTGCTGCGCGACGACCTGGAAGCCAAGGGTCCGGTACGCGTCAGCGACGTGGAGACCGCGCAGAAGGAAATCCTCACCATTGCCCGCCGTATGGCCGAAGCCGGAGAGATCGTTCTCGGTGGGAAGGGCGGCGAAGAAATGATCTAAGGTCGCTTTATGTCGTCCAGCAGTGATGAAACCCAGAGCGGCCTGATCCGTGCTCGGGACGTGGAGGGTTTCGACGTCTGGGCATTGCCCAGCTTCGACCCGGAACCCGAGCCCGAGCCGGAACCGGAGCCAGAGGAAGTCGAGGAAGAAATCGAGGAGGTGCCGCTGGAGGAAGTCCAGCCACTGACCCTCGAGGAGCTCGAGAGCATTCGCCAGGAAGCCTATAACGAAGGTTTCGCCACCGGCGAGCGCGAGGGCTTCCACAGCACCACGCTCAAGGTCCGCCAGGAAGCCGAAGTCGCGCTGAACGCCAAATTGCAGGCGCTCGAGCTGCTGATGGGCAACCTGTTCGAGCCGATCGCCGAACAAGATACCCAGATCGAGAAAACCCTGGTGGACCTGGTCAGGCATATCGCCCGCCAGGTGATCCAGCGCGAACTGGCGATGGACTCCAGCCAGATCGAGCACGTGATGCGCGAGGCCCTCAAGCTGCTGCCCCTGGGCGTTGGCAACGTGCGGCTCTACATCAATCCGCAGGACTTCGAACAGGTCAAGAGCCTGCGCGACCGGCATGAGGAAAGCTGGCGCATCGTCGAAGACGAGTCCCTGCTGCCGGGCGGTTGCCGGGTCGAGACCGAGCACAGTCGCATCGATGCCAGCGTCGAGACCCGGATTACCCAGGCCATGGACCAGCTCTTCGATCAACTGCACGAGCAATCGCTGCACCCGGCGTCGGCGGACCTGAACCTGGAGCTCGGCCCGCGCACTCCGGACCTGCCGCAGGCGGCGGTCGATCCTGGCGCCGACCCGGATGCCGGGCAGCCCGATCCCGCAGGCCCCGACCATGCGTCTTGAGCGCACCAGCTTCGGCAAGCGCCTGGGCGGCTACGCCGAGGCGATCGCGCTGCCGGGCCAGCCGATCCTCGAAGGGCGCCTGCTGCGCATGGTCGGCCTGACCCTGGAGGCCGAAGGCCTGCGGGCCGCCATGGGTACTCGCTGCCTGGTGATCAACGATGACAGCTACCATCCGGTCCAGGTCGAAGCCGAGGTCATGGGCTTCTCCGGGAGCAAGGTCTTCCTGATGCCGGTGGGCAGCGTCGCAGGGATCGCCCCGGGCGCGCGGGTAGTGCCCTTGGCCGACACCGGGCGCCTGCCCATGGGCATGAGCATGCTTGGCCGGGTGCTGGACGGCGCCGGCCGGGCGCTGGATGGCAAGGGCGGTATGCGCGCCGAGGACTGGGTGCCCATGGATGGTCCGACAATCAACCCGCTCAACCGCGATCCCATCAGCCAGCCGCTGGATGTGGGCATTCGCAGCATCAACGGTTTATTGACGGTGGGTCGCGGCCAGCGCCTGGGTCTCTTCGCCGGTACCGGCGTGGGCAAGAGTGTGCTGCTGGGGATGATGACCCGCTTCACCGAGGCCGACATCATCGTGGTCGGGCTGATCGGCGAGCGGGGCCGCGAGGTCAAGGAGTTCATCGAGCATATCCTCGGCGAGGAAGGGCTCAAGCGCTCGGTGGTGGTGGCCTCGCCAGCCGACGACGCGCCGTTGATGCGCCTGCGTGCGGCGATGTACTGCACGCGGATCGCCGAATACTTTCGCGACAAGGGCAAGAATGTCCTGTTGCTGATGGATTCTTTGACCCGTTTCGCCCAGGCCCAGCGGGAAATCGCCCTGGCGATCGGCGAGCCACCGGCGACCAAGGGTTATCCGCCATCGGTGTTCGCCAAGCTGCCCAAGCTGGTGGAGCGTGCGGGCAACGCCGAGGCCGGCGGCGGTTCGATCACCGCGTTCTATACCGTGCTGTCCGAAGGCGACGACCAGCAGGATCCGATCGCCGACTCCGCGCGAGGCGTGCTCGACGGGCATATCGTGCTGTCCCGGCGCCTGGCCGAGGAGGGGCATTACCCGGCGATCGACATCGAGGCTTCCATCAGCCGGGTCATGCCGGCGGTGATCAGTCCCGAAAACATGGGACGGGCCCAGTATTTCAAGCAGCTGTGGTCGCGTTACCAGCAGGCTCGCGACCTGATCAGCGTCGGTGCCTACGTTGCCGGTGGCGACCGCGACACCGATACTGCGATTTCCCTGCATCCGGCGATGGTGGCCTACTTGCGCCAGGGGCTGAACGACAACGTCAGTCTGGGCCATAGCCAGACCCATCTGGAGATGCTGTTCTCCCAGATCGCGGGCGGGTAACCGATCATGGCCGATAGCCGTGCGGCGCGCCTGGCGCCGGTGGTGGACATGGCGGAAAGCGCCGAGCGCACCGCCGCCCAGCGCCTGGAGTACTTCCATGGCCAGGTGCGGGTCGCCGAGAGCAAGCTGGGCGACCTGGAGCGTTTTCGCAACGATTACCAGGAGCAGTGGGTCGAGCGCGGCAAGCTTGGGGTTTCCGGTCACTGGTTGCTGAACTACCAGTTCTTCCTCAGTCAGCTGGATACCGCCGTGGGCCAGCAGCGCCAGAGCCTGGCCTGGCACCAGAACAATCTCGATCGTGCCCGCGAGGCCTGGCAGCAGGCCTATGCCCGGGTCGAAGGCCTGCGCAAGCTGGTGCAGCGCTACATCGACGAGGCCCGGATCCTTGAAGACAAGCGCGAGCAGAAGTTGCTGGACGAACTGTCCCAGCGTTTGCCCCGGCAATCCCCCTACTGATACGACGGATTTTTTCCCTGCAGGTTGTTCGGCTGTCCAGTGGGTGCTAAACCTTCTACACGTCGCCAATGACAAGGAAGCAGTCTCATGTCGGTCGTTACAGAAATATCCCCGGACGGGCAGAAACTCACGATTTCGATCAAGGGTCGTTTCGATTTCGGGCGGCACCAGGAATTTCGTGAATCCTACGAACGGCTCAACAAGACGCCGGAGTCCATCGTGGTGGATCTCAAGGAAGCCACCTATCTCGATAGTTCGGCCCTGGGCATGCTATTGCTGCTGCGCGACCACGCCGGTGGCGACAATGCCGACGTCCGGGTGATCAACAGCAATTCGGACGTGCGCAAGATCCTTGCCATCTCCAATTTCGACAAGCTGTTCGATATCAGTTGAGCGGTATGCGGTCGATGACCGAGTCCTTGTGCGTGCTGATCGCCGAAGATGGCGCAGCCGATCGCATGCTGCTGTCCAGTATCGTCCGGCGCCAGGGGCACCAGGTGCTGGCGGCGAGCAATGGCGCCGAGGCGCTGGAACTGTTCCAGCGTGAGCGTCCGCATATCGTGCTGATGGACGCGATGATGCCGGTGATGGATGGGTTCGAGGCCGCGCGGCGGATTCGCGACCTGGCCGGCGAGGCTTTGGTGCCGATCATCTTCCTGACTTCCCTGAGTGAAGGGGAGGCGCTGGCCCGTTGCCTGGAGGCTGGGGGCGACGATTTTCTGGCGAAGCCCTACAACCCGGTGATCCTGGCCGCCAAGATCAACGCCATGGACCGCCTGCGGCGCTTGCAGGATACGGTGTTGCGCCAGCGCGACCAGATCACCCGTCACCATGACTACCTGCTCAATGAGCAGCGGGTGGCCAAGGCGGTGTTCGACAAGGTCGCCCACTCCGGTTGCCTGGACGCTCCGAACATCCGTTACCTGCAATCGCCCTATGCCCTGTTCAATGGCGACCTGTTGCTGGCCGCCTATACCCCGGCCGGGGACATGCATGTGCTGCTCGGCGACTTCACCGGCCACGGCCTGCCGGCAGCGGTGGGCGCCATGCCCCTGGCCGAGGTGTTCTATGGCATGACCGCCAAGGGTTATGGCCTGCCGGAAACCCTGCGGGAGATGAACGCCAAGCTCAAGCGCATCCTGCCGGTGGACATGTTCTGCTGCGCCACCATGGTCTGTCTGAGTGTCCAGCGGCGCTCCCTGGAGGTCTGGAACGGCGGCATGCCCGAGGGATACCTGTATGCATGCGCCAGTGGCGGGCGTACGCCCCTGGTATCCCGGCACCTGCCGCTGGGGGTGCTGAGCGCCGAGGTCTTCGAGGATCGCACCGAGGTGTTTCCCATGGCGCCGGGCGATCGGGTGTTCTTGCTCTCCGACGGGGTGATCGATACCTGCAATGCTGCCGAGGAGCTGTTCGGTGTGCAGCGTTTGCAGCAGGTCTTCGCTGCCAATCGGCACGCGCAGCATCTGCTCGACGAGGTGCGCCAGGCCCTGGAGGATTTCGGCGGCCAGGCCCGGGACGACCTGAGCATGGTCGAGGTCAGCCTGCCGGAGTTGGCCGAGCTGGCGCCGCCGGCACTGGTGTATTCCGACA
Organism: Pseudomonas sp. CMR5c; assembly: GCF_003850545.1. NCBI lineage: Bacteria > Pseudomonadati > Pseudomonadota > Gammaproteobacteria > Pseudomonadales > Pseudomonadaceae > Pseudomonas > Pseudomonas sp. CMR5c. The sequence goes on from NZ_CP027705.1 coordinate 1,782,664, forward strand.
GCGGCCAGTCGTGCCCCCTGGACTGGTCGGTGAGCTTCGAATTCCGGGCCCAGACCCTCAAGCGCTTCAACCCCTTGCCTTACCTGTTGCAGTTATTGCTGGAGGTCCACGGCCTGCGCTCCCAGAGTGGAGCCTTGTACAGCGTGCTAGCCGAGCTCTATTCCAATGCCCTGGAGCATGGCGTGCTCAAGCTCGACTCACGGCTCAAGCGCGATGCCGAAGGTTTCACCCGCTACTATCGGGAGCGTACTTGCCGCCTGGATGAGCTGCGCGACGGCTTCGTCCGCGTCCACCTGCGGGTCGAACCGCTGGAGACGGGAGGGCGCCTGACCGTGCGGGTCGAGGACAGCGGCGAAGGTTTCGACGTGGCGGCGGTGATGGCCCGGCCCAGCGATATCGGGCGCCTGTCCGGACGTGGGGTCAGCCTGATTCGCCAGATGAGCCGCCAGGCACAGTGGGCGGACGACGGACGTAGCGTCTGCGTGGAGTTTTCCTGGGAGGCTCTGGCATAATTTCCAGGTTCTTGATCAAGGAGTGAACAAGTGGCTGAGATCCATCTGGACCACACTGTGCTCAACGCATTGCAGGAAGTCATGGAGGACGAGTATCCCGTCCTGCTGGATACCTTCGTCTGCGATTCCGAGGAGCGGGTGCGCTTGCTGCACAAATCCGAGGACAGCATCCAACTGGTGGCCGCCGCCCATAGCCTCAAGGGCAGCAGCAGCAACATGGGCGCCATTCGCCTGGCCGAGCTGTGCCATCAACTGGAGTTGCGTGCCGCCCGTTCGGGTGATGATGTGCGCGAGCTGGTGGGCGCCATCGATGGTGAGTTCGCCATTGTCCGGCGGCTGTGTGAGCAGGAGCTGCAGCGTTTCCATTGCTGAGGGCAGTGTTTTTACCCACGCTTTATAAAGCTGGCCCAAGTCTTGCTATGAAGTCTCCCACTGTACCTATGATTCCAGTGCAGCGGAGACTGTTCCATGGCTGTTACCCCCAATTCGCTTCTTCAGGCCACCGCCCAGGCCAGCCCTCAGGCCAAAACACCAGCGGCACCTGTCAGCCCTTTGGCAAACGTTGCCCAGCCTGGGGACAAGGCGCCCAGCTTCGCCCAGCTCTATGCCAAGGAATCCCAAGGCAAGCCCCAGGGCAAGTTCCAGCCCGTCGTCGATAACGCTCCGCAGCCGTTGCGCGACAAGAGTGCCGGCATCCCGCAGAAGCAGCAGGTCGGTAGCGATCAATCTGCCGCGCCGCAACCAGCGGTTGCCGATAGCGGCAAATCCTTGCCTGCCGACAAGTCCGCCGACAAACCTGCTGGCGGCGACGACAAGCCCGCGGCCAGCGATGATGGCAAGCCGGCCGAGAGCGCCCAGGTTGAAACGCCGCCCAGCGCCCAGTCGCCGTTGGACCCGAGCCTGGTGCAGAGTCCGCCTGTGGCCGCGGTCGAGCCGGCTCCTGTGGTGCCGCCAGCCCAGCCCCAGGTCGAGGCCACCGCTGCGGTGGTGGTGCCGGCCCAAGTGGCGGCGGCAGTAATGCCGACACCGCCGCCGGCGGCGGAACCACCCAAGGAGGCATTCGATCCTGAGGCCGATCCCCTGGATGCGTTGCCAGCGGTACGCCTGGCCATGGAGCAGGGTGGCCATGTGTCCGAATCCAGTCGCTCGCAACCCAAGGCGGCCTCGGCCAGTAACAACCCCGATGCCCAGTTGGCGTCTACGCAGAACATCGCCAGCGGCATGGCTGGCATGCTCGAGCAGGTTGGCAAGGGCGGCACCGAGCAGGGTGGCGAGAAGGCCTTCAGTGGCTTGATCACCGAGGGCCTGAAGGACCTCAAGGGCGCGTCCAGCGATACCCGGGTGGACGATTTCGCCAACCGCCTGGCAGCCCTCACGCAGGCGGCAACACCCAAGACCGCCAACGCGGTCCCGGTCAACCAGCCGCTGGCCATGAACCAGGGGGGCTGGACCGACGAGGTGGTCAACCGGGTGATGTACCTGTCCAGTGTCAATCTCAAGTCGGCGGACATCCAGCTCCAGCCGGCCGAGCTCGGGCGCCTGGACATCCGTGTGCACATGATTCCCGACCAGCAGACCCAGGTCAGCTTCATGAGCGCCCACGCCGGTGTTCGCGAAGCCCTGGAAGGGCAGGTGCATCGCATGCGGGAAATGTTCCAGCAGCAGGGGTTGGGCCAGGTGGACGTCAACGTCTCCGACCAGTCCCGTGGCTGGCAGGGCCAGGAGCAGGCGCAGCAGGGGCAGAACCGTGCCAATGGCTCCTCGGGCAACGGCACGCGCCTGGATGGCGAGGCCGGCGATGACGGACAGCCCCACGCCGTGGCCGAGGTCACAGCGCCGGTACAGACCGTGATCGGCAGCAGTGTCGTGGACTACTACGCCTGACCTGCTGGCGAGCGGGCGGCCAGGTAAGCTGGCCCCCGCTTCGATCCTCATGATCGCGAGCCGGCTGCCCGGCTGGTCAACTTCGCAGGACACTCCCGTGCCTGCCTTCTCCTGTCATTCCTGACAAATCTGGCATAACACTTGCTCTTGCCTTGCCGTGCGACTGTGAACCCCCGAATAGTGACGGATTATTGGCATGGCGAAGAGCGAAGCAGCAGAAAAACCCACCGCAGGGAAAAGCAAACTCAAGCTTATCCTGTTGATTGTCCTGGCGTTGTTGCTGGCCATCGGCCTGTCGGTCGGTGCGACCTGGTACTTCATGCACAGTGCCCAGAGCAAGCCCGACCCGGCTGCGCAAACCGCTACCAACGTCAAGCCCGCGGCGATCTTCGAGCCCATGGCCCCGGCCTTCGTCGCCAACTACACACAGAATGGCCGGCAGCGCTACATGCAGGTGAGCATCACCATGCTGGCGCGCAACCAGGCGGACCTGGACGCACTGAAAGTGCATATGCCGGTGATCCGCAACAACCTGGTGATGCTGTTCTCCGCGCAGAATTTCGACACCCTGGCGACCCCGGTCGGCCAGGAAATGCTCCGTCAGAAAGCCACCGCCAGCGTCCAGGAAGTGGCCCAGAAAGAAGTGGGCAAGGTAGTGGTCGAGCAGTTGCTCTTTACTAACTTCGTATTGCAGTAGGAACACGACATGGCCGTGCAGGACCTGCTGTCCCAGGATGAGATCGACGCGCTGTTGCATGGCGTCGACGACGGTCTGGTACAGACCGAACACGCTGCCGAACCCGGTAGTGTCAAAAGCTACGACCTGACCAGCCAGGATCGCATCGTCCGTGGACGCATGCCGACCCTGGAGATGATCAACGAGCGTTTCGCCCGCTACACCCGGATCAGCATGTTCAACATGCTGCGTCGCTCCGCCGATGTGGCGGTGGGTGGTGTGCAAGTGATGAAGTTCGGCGAGTACGTGCACTCGCTGTATGTCCCCACCAGCTTGAACCTGGTGAAGATCAAGCCGCTGCGCGGCACGGCGCTGTTCATTCTCGACGCCAAGCTGGTGTTCAAGTTGGTGGACAACTTCTTCGGCGGCGATGGCCGCCACGCGAAGATCGAAGGGCGTGAGTTCACCCCCACCGAGCTGCGAGTGGTGCGCATGGTGCTGGAGCAGGCCTTCGTCGACCTCAAGGAAGCCTGGCAGGCGATCATGCCGGTCAACTTCGAGTACATAAACTCCGAAGTGAACCCGGCCATGGCCAACATCGTCGGCCCCAGCGAGGCGGTGGTGGTCTCGACCTTCCATATCGAGCTCGATGGCGGTGGCGGCGACCTGCACGTGACCATGCCGTACTCGATGATCGAGCCGATCCGGGAAATGCTCGATGCCGGTTTCCAGTCCGACCTGGACGACCAGGACGAGCGCTGGAGCAAGGCGCTGCGCGAGGACGTGCTGGATGTGGCGGTGCCGCTCAGTGCCACGGTCGCCCGTCGCCAGTTGCGCCTGCGGGACATCCTGCACATGCAGCCTGGCGATGTGATCCCGGTGGAGCTGCCGGAAGACATGATCATGCGCGCCAATGGCGTACCGTCGTTCAAGGTCAAGCTGGGCTCCCACAAGGGCAACCTGGCGTTGCAAGTGATCGAAGCGATCGAGCGCCGTTGAGGCGCTCCAACCTGTTTGCTGTTCAATGAATTTTTGCCCGTCGAGGACCCAAGATGGCTGACGAAATTAACCCCCAGGACGACCAGGCGCTGGCCGACGAATGGGCTGCTGCGCTGGAAGAAACCGGTGATGCCGGCCAGGCCGATATCGACGCCTTGCTGGCTGCCGATGCCGGTGCCGCCTCGGCCAGTGGCCGCTTGCAGATGGAAGAGTTCGCCAGTGTGCCCAAGAGCCATGAGCCGGTGAGCCTCGAAGGGCCGAACCTGGACGTGATCCTCGACATCCCGGTGTCGATCTCCATGGAAGTGGGCAGTACCGATATCAACATCCGCAACCTGCTGCAGCTCAACCAGGGTTCGGTGATCGAGCTCGATCGCCTGGCCGGCGAGCCGCTGGATGTGCTGGTCAATGGCACCCTGATCGCCCACGGCGAGGTGGTAGTGGTCAACGAGAAGTTCGGCATTCGCCTGACTGACGTGATCAGCCCCAGCGAACGCATCAAGAAGCTGCGCTAAGTGAACAAGCTGCTTGGCGTACTGCTTGGCTTGCCGCTGAGTGCCCTGGCCGCGGAGCCGGTGGCCAGGGCCGGGGCCGCCGCGACGGCCGCGGCCCCGGCGGTGGGTAGTCTTGGCGGGCAGTTGGCCCAGCTGTTGCTGGGCCTGCTGCTGGTGATCGGGCTGATCTTTTTCCTCGCCTGGTTGTTGCGCCGCGTGCAGCAGGCCGGTCCTGCCGGCAAGGGCCAGGTGATCGAGCTGATCGGTTCCCGGGTCCTCGGGCCGCGCGATCGCCTGGTGCTGGTGCAGGTGGGCAAGGAGCAGATCCTCCTGGGCCTGAGCCCGGGCACCATCACCCCGTTGCATGTGCTCAAGGAGCCGGTGCAGGTGCCCAATGCCGAGCAGGCGACGCCCGAGTTCGCCCAGCGCCTGATGGAGCTGTTGGGCAAGGACCAGAAGGATAGGAAGTAATGCCGTTGCGCATCATCTTGATGTTGGCCCTGATGCTGGCTGCGCCGTTGGCGCTGGCGGCCGATCCGTTGTCGATCCCGGCGATCACCCTCGGCACCAATGCCGATGGCCAGCAGGAGTACTCGGTCAGCCTGCAGATCCTGCTGATCATGACCGCGCTGAGCTTCATCCCGGCGTTCGTCATGCTGATGACCAGCTTCACCCGGATCATCATCGTCTTCTCGATCCTGCGCCAGGCCCTGGGTCTGCAGCAGACGCCGTCGAACCAGATCCTCACCGGCATGGCGCTGTTCCTCACCATGTTCATCATGGCCCCGGTGTTCGACCGGGTGAATCAGGACGCGCTGCAGCCTTACCTCGCGGAGAAGATCACCGCCCAGGATGCGGTGGCCAAGGCCGAGGTGCCGATCAAGGACTTCATGCTGGCGCAGACGCGCAGCAGCGACCTGGAATTGTTCGTGCGCCTGTCCAAGCGGACCGACATCGCCAGCCCCGACCAGGCGCCGCTGACCATCCTGGTCCCGGCCTTCGTCACCTCGGAGCTCAAGACGGCGTTCCAGATCGGCTTCATGATCTTCATCCCGTTCCTGATCATCGACCTGGTGGTAGCCAGTGTGCTGATGGCCATGGGCATGATGATGCTGTCGCCGCTGATCATTTCCCTGCCGTTCAAGATCATGCTGTTCGTCCTGGTGGATGGCTGGGCCTTGATCATCGGCACCCTGGCCGGCAGTTTCGGTGGTGTCTAGAACCTTGTTTGCGGGTGATCGACTATGACTCCTGAAGTCGCGGTAGACCTGTTTCGCGAAGCCCTGTGGTTGACCACCATGATGGTCGCCGTACTGGTGGTGCCCAGCCTGCTGGTGGGCTTGATCGTGGCCATGTTCCAGGCGGCCACGCAGATCAACGAGCAGACCCTGAGCTTCCTGCCGCGCTTGCTGGTGATGCTGGTGACGCTGATCGTCGCCGGCCCCTGGCTGGTGCAAACCTTCATGGAATACATCCGCCAGTTGTACGGCAGTATTCCGCAGTTGATTGGCTGACCCCGTGTCATTGCTGGCGCTGACCGATACCCAGATCGGCAGTTGGGTGGCGAGCTTCATGCTGCCGCTGTTTCGCGTCACCTCGTTGCTGATGGTGATGCCGATCTTCGGTACCACCCTGGTGCCGCGGCGGGTGCGCCTGTATTTCGCCCTGGCGATCACCGTGGTGATCGCCCCGGCGCTGCCGCCCATGCCCGAAGTACATGCCCTGGACCTCAGTGCCTTGCTGCTGGTGGCCGAGCAGATCCTGGTCGGCGCGGTGCTGGGGTTCTCGTTGCAGTTGTTTTTCCAGGCCTTCGTGGTTGCCGGGCAGATCGTGGCGATCCAGATGGGCATGGGCTTCGCTTCCATGGTCGATCCCACCAACGGGGTCTCGGTGGCGGTGATCGGGCAGTTCTTCACCATGCTGGTCACCCTGTTGTTCCTGGCCATGAACGGCCATCTGGTGGTGTTCGAGGTGCTGACCGAGAGCTTCACCACCTTGCCGGTCGGTGGCGGCCTGATGGTCAACCACTACTGGGACCTGGCGGGCAAGCTGGGCTGGGTCCTGGGGGCGGCGCTCTTGCTGGTGCTGCCGGCGATCACCGCGCTGTTGGTGGTCAACATTGCCTTCGGCGTCATGACCCGGGCGGCCCCGCAGCTGAACATCTTCTCCATCGGCTTCCCGCTGACCCTGGTGCTGGGCATGGGCATCGTCTGGATCAGCCTGGCCGACATCCTCAACCAGTATCAGCCGCTGGCCTCCGAGGCCCTGCAGTTCTTGCGCGAATTGGCGAGGGCCCGTTGAGCCATGGCTGAGAGCGAGAGCGGTCAGGACAAGACAGAAGACCCCACGGAGAAACGCAAGAAGGACTCCCGGGAAAAGGGCGAGATCGCTCGTTCCAAGGAGCTCAACACCCTGGCCATCATGCTGGCCGGAGCCGGTGGGTTGCTGGTGTTCGGCGCGAACCTGGCGCAGAACCTCCTGGAGATCATGCGCCTGAACTTCTCCCTGCCGCGCGAGGTGCTGCTCAGCCCGCAAGCCATGGGCCTGTATCTGCTGCATTCGGGCAAGATCGCCATCCTGGCGGTGCAACCCGTGCTGCTGACCCTGCTGCTGGCGGCCATCATCGGGCCGATCTCCCTCGGGGGCTGGCTGTTCGCCGGCAAGAGCCTGGCGCCCAAGTTCAGCCGCATGAACCCGGCCAACGGCCTGAAACGGATGTTTTCCTCGACGGCCGTGATCGAATTGCTCAAGGCCCTGGCCAAGTTCAGCCTGGTGCTGTTCGTGGCGCTGTCGGTGCTATCCGCGGATATCGACGATCTGCTGCGCATCGCCCATGAGCCCATGGAGCTGGCGATCATCCACAGTGTCCAGGTGGTGGGCTGGAGTACCTTGTGGATGGCTTGCGGGCTGATCCTGATCGCCGCAGTGGATGTGCCGGTGCAGTTGTACCAGGCCCATAAGAAGCTGTTGATGACCAAGCAGGAAGTGCGCGACGAGCACAAGGACCAGGAAGGGCGTCCGGAGGTCAAGCAGCGGATTCGCCAGGTGCAGCGTGAGATGTCCCAGCGGCGGATGATGGCGGCGATCCCGGAGGCCGACGTGGTCATCACCAACCCGACCCACTACGCCGTGGCGCTCAAGTACGACGCCGAAAAGGGCGGGGCGCCGGTGCTGCTGGCCAAGGGTACCGACTTCCTGGCGCAGCAGATCCGCGAGATCGCCACCGCCCACGAGATCATGCTGCTGCAGTCGCCGGCCCTGGCGCGGTCGATCTACTACTCCACTGAGCTTGAGGAAGAGATTCCGGCCGGCTTGTACCTGGCGGTGGCCCAGGTACTGGCCTACGTCTACCAGATCCGCCAATACCGCGCGGGCAAGGGCAAGCGCCCGGAACCGCTCAAGGACCCGCAGATTCCTGCGGACTTGCGGCGCGACAACTAATCATCATCCAGCCAGGCTGTTGGCTGGATTATTGCTTGGACCAGCCCAGGGTTTGCAAAGGGTTAATTTTTTGACTGGGCAGATTCAATCTGAAAGCCAGTAGCTGGATTGACTTTGTTCTTTGGGATGTTCGAGCTGCTCAGAGCTGATAGGCCATGGAAAAAATAATTACTGTCACCAGTCCATTGCTGCCGCCTTTGGAGGAATTTGTTCCTTATCTGGAGCAAATCTGGAAAAACAAGCGACTGACCAACTGTGGCCCTTTCCATCAGGAGTTGGAGCAGGCATTGGCCCGTTACTTGGGTGTTGGACATCTGTCGTTGTTTGCCAACGGTACCCTGGCGCTAATTACAGCCTTGCAAGCACTGCATGTGAAAGGTGAAGTAATTACCACGCCTTATTCATTTGTCGCTACCGCCCATGCCTTGGTCTGGAATCGCCTGACTCCAGTGTTCGTCGATATCGATCCACGGACCTACAACATCGATGTCAGCAAGATCGAGCAGGCAATTACGCCCCAGACCACGGCTATCATGCCGGTGCATTGTTATGGCAACCCATGCGATGTGGAGGCCATTCAGGCCATTGCCGATAAACATGGGCTGAAGGTGATTTTTGATGGGGCGCATGCCTTTGGCGTCGAAGACGCCGGCGGCAGCATATTGCGCCATGGCGACCTGAGTGTCCTGAGCCTGCATGCCACCAAGGTATTCAATACCTTCGAGGGAGGTGCAATCATCAGTCCGGATGCCCAGACCAAGTTGCATATCGATCAATTGCGCAATTTTGGTTTTGTCGATGAGGTCACCGTGGTGACCTGTGGCATCAACGGCAAGATGAGCGAGGTCAATGCAGCATTCGGGCTTCTGCAATTGCAGCATATCGACAAAGCGTTGCAGCAGCGCAAGGCTATCGACATCTTCTATCGTTCTCAGTTGCAAGGTATCCGCGGTATTAGCCTGGAGCCGATTCCGGCAGCCCTGGTGCCGAACTATGCCTACTTTCCAATCGCCATCGAGCCGGAATACGGACTGAGTCGCGATGAACTCTACGGATTGCTGCAAGAGCACAACATATTCGCCCGACGTTATTTTTATCCGTTGATCACGCAAATGGCGGTCTACGAGGGAATGGAAGGACTGCATCGCCATCCAGTAGCCAATGCCGAGGCCGTCGCTGAAAGAGTCATTTGCCTGCCAATGTATCCAGGATTGGAAATGGAGGACCTTCAACGAATCATCGCGGTGATTCGTTCGGGCAACTGATTGAGCATTATTGGAGCAGTATTTTCGCCAAGAAGGCGATGTTTTATGAGGCTTGCGTTGCAAGTTTAATTAGATCAAGAGGTTGCTATGAGCCAAGAAGCATTTATCGAAAATTTTCTTTCTGCCACCGATTTCCAAGAGCCGGTTGAAGTCACCATGGCGACCGAGCTGCGGAACTTGCCAGAGTGGGACTCGCTAGCGGCCCTGGGCGTGATTGTCATGTTCGATATGGAATACAAGAAAGTGATTACGGGCGATGACCTGGAAAAGGCCGTTACCATTGGTGATCTTTACAACTTGGTAGGGTAAGCCTCATGCCACTCGTTACGTTGAACTCTGTGCGCTTTGCCGGTATGGCAACTTGCGTTCCCAAACGAGTTGTTTCCAATCTGACCGATTGCAAGCCGCAGATCCGTCCAGAACGCGAAAGGCTGGTACGCAATATCGGCATCGAATTGCGCAGGCTCACGCCGGAGTGGCAGTGCTTTTCCGACCTGGCCTTCGATGCCGCCGTCGGGTTGATCGAAAGCCTGGAATGGAAACGCGAGGAAATCGATGCCCTGATCGTGGTGACCCAGTCCCCCGATTACCTGGCTCCGGCCACGGCCATCATTCTTCAGGATCGTTTGGGGCTACCCCAGACGACCCTGGCTTTTGACGTCAACCTGGGTTGTTCCGGGTATCCGTTCGGCTTGCACCTGCTGGGCTCGCTCATCAATGCCGGCGGAATCAAGAAGGGCCTGGTGCTGGTGGGGGATAGCGGCGCGCGGTTGGATGACCCGATCTTTTCCGATGCGGGGACGGCGACGGCAATGGAGTATTGCGCCGATGCTCCGCCCATGTACTTCGACTTGAACAGTGACGGCAGCGGCCACAAGGCGATCATCCTGCCGGTCGGAGGCCATCGCGAGCCGGTCGATATCCAGCATCTGGTGCCATTCCGCGAGAATGAGAACGATCATTGGCATCGAGCGATCGATCTGCAGTTGGACGGCACTGCGGTGTTGAGCTTCTCGACCCAGCGGGTTCCACCTGCCGTAGAGAAGTTGCTGGAGTACGCCAGTGCTTCGAAAGACGAAGTCGACTACTTCATCTTTCACCAGGCCAACCGCATGATCAATGAAACCATTCGTAAGAAGTTGGGGCTTCCAGTCGAGAAAGTACCTTCGAGTCTGCGTGACTTTGGTAATACCAGTGGTGCTTCGTTGCCGGTCACCATGACGGTGCGAATCAACAAGCAGCTTGAGGAAGGAACCAAGCGTCTGCTGCTGTCCGGATTTGGCATAGGCCTGTCCTGGGGAACTTGCCTGGTGGATATCCAGGGTGCGAAGTTCCCAGACCTGATCGAGTCCTGATGGGGTGGGAGGGTTGCCTCCCAACACCCGTATATTTTCTTCGGAGGACAGCACTGTGAATGCTGACAACGGTTTTAATCCCTTTAGTCTAAAGGGGAAGCGAATTCTGGTTACAGGTGCTAGTTCAGGCTTGGGGTTGGAAATTGCAGTAAGTTGCGCGCGAATGGGAGCTGAGATTGTCGCCACTGGTCGTGATCAGGAGCGGTTGTCTAGAACCCTGGAGGAGTTAAAGGCGATCTCGGATTTACGACATCAAATTGTTCAGGCCGACCTGACGGTTACTGAAGATCGTGATGCCTTAATAGCAGCAATTGATATTGAAATTCATGGCCTTGTGCATTGTGCGGGAATTTCCCGCTTGAGTCCGATCAGGATGATTAGTGAAGCACATCTTCGCTTGGTTAATTTGACTAACCTCGAAGCACCTATGCTGCTCACTCAGGGGATATTGAAGCGCAATCTCGTTGCGGTTGACGGCTCTATCCTTTTTCTTGCATCTATTGCTGCGCACATTGGTGTGGCGGGTGTCGGTGCTTACTCGGGAACGAAGGCGGCTTTGATCGCAATGTCTCGATGTCTGGCGATGGAGTTAGTAAAACGAAGAATTAGGGTGAATTGTCTTTCACCAGCAATGGTGGAAACACCGATCATGGATGCGACAGCAAAAGTTACTTCTCTTGAGGGCTTGCTGAAGGATTATCCATTGGGTTTCGGAAGGCCGGATGATATTGCAAATGCTGCGATCTTTATGCTTTCAGGAGCCAGCCGCTGGATCACAGGTACTACTCTGGTTATGGATGGCGGATTAACTATTAGCTAAGGGCAAAGAGGCTCGCTATGGATAGATTGATTATTCTCGGAGCTGGAGGTCTTGGGCGCCAGGTTTTGGCTCAATTGGAGGTGCATGTCTCCCGGGGAGTTGATTGGACTATCAGTGGATTTCTCGATGAGCGCGGACCTAATGTTGTCGCTGAGTCACTTGAGTGTCCTTGGCTGGGTTATCCTGAAAGCTTTGAGCCTGATGCAGATCATTGTTTTGTTGTTGCAGTGGGTGATCCAATTAGTCGAAAGAAACAAGTGGAGTCATTGCTTCAGAAAGGAGCAAGGTTTATAGGTGTCGGGACAAATTGCCTTTGGGGTGCAAGGTGTTCGGGAGGAGCGACATTCTATGGCTATGATGTGAGCTTTGGTGTCGATAGCAAAGTTGGTGATTATGGTTTTATTGATCAAGGTTGCATGATTGGTCACGATGTAGTGATTGGCAATTATGTTCACATGGCTCCTCGTTGTCTGTTGGCCGGATATGTAAAGATAGGCGACTGTGTAGTGATTAACTCTGGGGCAATGTTGGCTCGTGGGGTAAGTGTGGGGGATGGTGCTGTCATCGGCATGGGGGCGGTAGTTTTCGGTGATGTGCCTGCTGGGGCGACAGTGGTAGGTAATCCGGCGCGCGTTATTTTCAACAAGAAAAGTTGAGTCTTATAAAAAGTCTCACCTCTGGGTAATTTGAGATTGGCTTATGTCGCGACATGCTTTGGATGTAGCTAACTATACTTCCTTGGAAACCCTTTCGCTTGAAAAAGCCAAGCTGTTCGGTAGGTTGTGGAATTTTGTCGGGTTCACTTCAATGGTGCGAGAGCGTAATCAGTTTTTTACGCGAAAAATCGCAGGTACTCCGATTCTTATCCAGCGGACCGATGCTGGAATTCGTGCTTTTATCAATGAGTGTCCACATCGGCTCTCGCCTATTCAGCTTGAGCAAAGTGGCAAGCGTCCTATGGTTTGTCCATACCATGCTTGGTCTTTCGGGGCCGAAGGGGAGTTGCGCGGTATTCCTAATCAAGGCCTATACCAGTTTACTGCCGAAGAGCGAGAAAGAATTTGTTTGAAAAAACTTCATGTGGAAGAGGTCGGAAAACTGCTATTTGTTAACTTTTCTGAAAATCCTATTTCTCTGAGTGAACAGTTTTCTGATGGCTTTTTGAAGAGTTTGCTTGAGGTTTCGTTATGTCTGGATTCGCAGGTTATTTATAGTTGTCATCGTGTTAGGTATAACTGGAAATTAAATATGGAGAATGTCAAGGACTATAATCATGTTCCTTTTATTCATTCCCAGACGTTTATGCCGGTTATGGATCAGATGGTTAGAGAGGTGCCGTTGAATTTGGAAGGTGAGGACTCTGAAGTTATCAGAATTATTTCAGAGCGTGAGTCTCCTCGCCTGAATGCGTTAAGTTATACTACTAAGGCAATGGTCAAGCCTTATGAGAACTGGTTTTCAAAATTGTGTAATAAGTATGGAGATGAGCATGCTTATTACAATTGGTTTATTTATCCAAATGTTAATTTCTGCAGCCTCAAGGGTGATCACTTTCTTCTTCAGCAGTATGATCCTGTATCGCCAGGGGTCACTGATTACCATTTATGGATGATGACTGCCGCACGCAAGGATGAACGCACTGATTTCACTGCGCTGCTTTCAACCTTGATTAGAGGTGAGCGCAAAGTGATTGCTGAAGATACCCTTGTACTTGAGCGCTTACAGGATGGGATGGGCGAGCACTCTGGGCGCTTCATGCATGGCGAGTATGAAGCTCATATCGTGCAACAGCATCTGTGGTATCGCACGCATGTCCTGGGAGAGCAGCCATGACTCGCCATATAGTGATGGGGGAGGGCTGGGCCTTCGAACATGCTTGCCAGATAGCGACCGAGTTGGAGTTGCCCCATGTGCAGCACTGCCTGACCTCGGCTGATCGCTACAACTTTCAACTGGATGACTTCATCGGCCAGTATCCGGCCGAGGATTTCGAAGTGTTCGTGGCGCTCGATGAACGAGCGGTCAATTATTCTCGGCACAAGCTTATTGCCCAGGTTCGCCTGGCAGGTTATCGCCTGTTCAATCTTGTTTCCCCTCAGGCCATCATCGATGACAGCGCGGTACTGCAGGGCAGTGTCTATATCGGGGCAGGCTGCAACTTGGCTGCTGGTTCTGTGCTTGGGCTTGGCTGCTGGCTCGATCGTCAAGTGATCCTCGATTGCTCCGTGAAGTTGGGGGCCTGCGTGACTTTATTGGCGGGAGTAACCCTGGGGCGCGGGGCGGAAGTTGGCACAGGGACTACGTTGGGGGTTGGAAGCTTAGCGCTGGCGGGCACCAAGATCGGTCGCCACTGTGAATGGTTGTTGGGTGGAAAGTTACCGGAAGTTCTTCCTGACAAGTCCTTTTATGATGCTCTGATGCCCGATGGCGCCAGAATTCTGAAGAACTGAGTTTTTACTATTTAGCTGACCTGATCCCAGCCATGGGACAGGCAGTTTTGGAGTTTATATGCCAAGTAATTATGCTGGTATTAAAAGACTGGAAGTTGCTGGTAACCATGAAAATCTGATCGCCATTTTTCAACAGGCGGTCGTTGCATACCAGCAGGATCCACGCTTCTGCATCGCGCCAGAGGCCTGTCATGTCTACGATGCAAGTGGGGCTGATACAAAAGTCGTGCTACTGGGTACGACTCAGTTTTCCCAGCTTTTCATCAACGAGGCTGCCGGCAAGGTGCGGATCGTTGCAGTGGTCGATGATTTCAAGGCCGGCAAGATGGAGAGTTTCCATGGTGTACCGGTGATCAGCTCGGATGCCTTTCTCAAGTTGGCTCGCGACACCGCGCTGATCAGCATCAACGGTTGTCGATACGATTATTCCCGGCGCTATTTCAAGAGCCTGGCTCTGCGCAACGCTATTCCAATGCTCAATTTCGAGCAGGCTCTGCGGTTGTTCTTCAAGGGGCCTGCAAGCGATCACCGTATTGATGATTGGGGTGCTTATATCGTTGCTCATGCTCAAGAGTTCTTCGCTCTCGGCAAGCGTCTTGATGATGACTATTCACGTTTCACCCTGTTCAGCGTCTTGCTTGCGCATCTGACTTGCGATCCCGAGTGGATACTCAATGCTGCCAAACCCTACCTGACCCTGTATTTCCGTTCTGGTTTATGGCAGCCGGGTCAAAACGAGCGATTCGCCGACTGCGGAGCTTCGATTGCCGAGTCGGCCAAGGCCTTTCTCGATGCGACTGACGGACGCTTCCAGAAGATCTGGATGATTGAACCGGATGAGGTCAATCAAGCCACCATCCGGTCATTTATCCAGGGTTATAACGATACTCTCGCGCTGCCCGAGTCAGGTGTGATCGAGCTGTTGGGTTGTGCCGTGAGTAATGAAGATGGGCAGATGCCGTTCTTGCATGAAGGGGGGCATGGTGGCCATCTCCTGGCCTCGGCGACCGACCAGGCAATCTGCCGGGATGTGCAGGTCCGTCGGTTGGATGCATTGCTGGATGACAGCCCGACGCTGATCAAGATGGATATCGAGGGGGCAGAGTTGCAGGCGCTCCAAGGGGCGTGTGGACATATCAGTCATGCGCGTCCCAAATTGGCTATTTCCGCTTATCACCGTGCTTGCGACTTGCTTGAAATCACTCGTTATGTGCAAAGCCTGCGCGCAGATTACAAGATCGGGCTTCGGCATCATACCGAGGAGCGTTGGGATACTTGCCTCTATTTCTATTGAATCTGAACTCGCACGAACCGGGTCAAGGTGGGTGTGAGCGAGGTGGCGAGAAAAGTTGTCGAGATAAACAGGAAAAGAGATTCACATGAGCGAAAAACCACTGGTCAGTGTGGTCATCCCGGCTTACAAGGCGGAATACTTCGAAGTGGCACTGGCTAGTGCTTGTGCGCAAAGTTACGAATGCCTGGAGGTGGTGATCTGTGATGATTCGCGCACCGATATCATTCGTGAATGCACGGCTCGTTATCAGCAATTGTCTTCCGTGGCCATTCGTTATGAGTTCAACGACCAGCAGCGTGGTGAACTATTCAATGCCATCGAATGTATAAAGATTGCCCGTGGCAAATACATCAAGTTCCTGCATGACGATGATGTGCTGCACCCTGAGTGTGTCGCGGAACTGGTTGCAGCCATGGAAGCCGATCCCTCTATTTCCATCGCTTCTTCGCGCCGGCGCCTGATCGACTCCGCAGGCCAGGTGCTGCCGGATGCCCTGGCCACGTCGCTGCCCTTTGCCACCGATGTGGTCATCGATGGTCGGGAGCTAACCAGCCTGTTGGCGGATCACAGCCTCAATTTCATTGGCGAGCCCAGCTGCGTGCTGTGTCGCCGTGAAGACCTGCTGGCGCTCGGTGACGACTTGATGTCGCTCAATGGCTGCCTCATCTATTGGGTTGGCGACCTGGCCATGTATGTGAAGCTCCTGCAGAAAGGCGACCTGGCCATGCTCAAGGCGCCGCTGGCCGATTTCCGCGTCTCCCTGGACCAGGGTAGCCAGCAGGGGCGTGACAAACCGGGCATCGGCAATCAGGGGCACGCGGATTTCAAGCGCACCTTGCGCGAGCTGGGGTGGCACCTGGGGCGGCCTGACAATCAGCTGGTCGGTGTTCGTGCCTTGCATGGCGCTGCGGGGTTCGAAAAGCTGGATATCCTCGCGGCGTTGCGCCAGAGCCATGCCAAGGGGATCTCTGATCGGCAGATAGCCAACTGGATTGGCCAGCGTGTGCCCAGTTCCGCGCAGTTGCACTTGATTGACCAATACCTGCGCTCCGGTGCCGGCAGCCCGTCGATCGGTATCGTCGTCCTGGATCGTCTGGGTGATCCTGAGGCCCTGGGACGCACTCTGCGCAGCTTGTCCGTGCAAGATCGGGCTGTTCGGCTGCAGGTGCTGGTGATCGCACCGTCGCTGCTCGATCTCGCTGCGCATGACATGGTGCTGCAGTTTTCTGTGCTTGAGAGTGACTACGCCGGCCAGATCAACCGGTTGCTGGAAGAGGTGAATTGCGAGTGGTGCCTGCTGGTTGAGGCGGGTGATGAGTTCACTCCGGGCGGCTTGATGATCGCCAGCCTGGAGCTCTTGCCCAATCCCGATTGCCGAGCGGTTTTTTGTGACGGTGTACAGAGCGATGGCAAGGGTGAGGCAGGGGTGATGTTGCGCCCCGACTTCAATCTGGACTATTTGCTGAGTTGCCCTGGGATCATGGCTCGTCATTGGATCTTCAGGCGCCAGGCGCTGATCCGGGCCGGGGGTTTTGATGGGCGCTATGGGCAAGCCCTGGAGTTCGAACTGATCCTGCGGATGATCAATCAGGAAGGCGCAGACGGTTTCGGTCATATTCCCGAACTGCTGCTGAGCTGTGCCCCCGTGCGACTGCATGACAATGCCGATGAGCGCCGTGCCTTGGTCGAGCATCTGGCGCAGCGCGGATATGCCGGAGCGCATATCGAAGCATCCCTGCCGGGCCATTACCTGATCGACTATGGGCATCAGCCGCGCCCGCTGGTATCGATCCTGGTGCTGGCCGACGATGATCTGGCTGCGCTGCAGCGCTGCATTTTCAGCATCCTAGAACACTCGCGATATCCCTCATATGAACTGCTGATCGTGGATAACGCCTGTCAGTCGCCGGAGGCTCGGCAGTGGTTGCAGGCAATCGGAGAGATGGCGGCCGAGCGAGTCCGCGTATTCCATCTGCCTTATCGGGTGGATCGTTCCACGGCCAACAATCTTGTGGCGCAGCAGGCTTGCGGGGACTACCTGTTATTCCTGGATGCGCAGGCGGCCATTTTCGAGGGCGGCTGGATCGATGCCTTGCTGAACCATGCGCTGCGCCAGGAGGTAGCGGTGGTTGGGGCCAAGATGCTATCCGGCGAAGGAGAGGTGACCCACGCAGGTTTGATCCTCGGGTTGCCCGGGGCGGGGGTATCGGCATTTGCCCAGCAGGGTGCCGATGCGCCTGGCTACATGGGCAGCCTGGTGGTGGATCGTGACTGCAGTGCTGTTTCCAGTGCTTGCATGATGGTGCGCAAAGCCTTGTTCGACGGCGTCGGTGGTCTTGATGCGGGGCAGTTTCCCGGCGCCGGTGCGGATATCGACCTATGCCTGCGCTTGGCCGGACACGGTTATCTGACGGTATGGACTCCGCGAGCGATGGTCATGCGCGAGGGCGCTGCCGAGGTCCTGACGGCTCGTGACGAAGATGCCCTGGCTCAGCGCTGGCTCTCGGTATTGGCGCGGGACCCGGCCTACAACCTGAACTTCTCGCTGGGGCAGCCAAAGGGCTTTCAGTTGGCCGAACCGTCGTTATGTTGGCGGCCATTGGTCTGGCGTCCGCTGCCTGTGGTGCTGGTCCATCCGTCCGATCGTTATGCCAGTGGGCACTATCGGGCCATTCAGCCAATGGAGGGGCAGAATGCCGCGGGGCTGATTGATGGGGTCGTTTCCATGGCGTTGCTGTCTGCACCGGAGTTGGAGCGGATCACGCCCGACTCGATCATCTTCCAGCGCCATGTTGGTGAAGAGTCGCTGAATGCAATGCGCCGGGCGCGAGATTTTTCCCGGAGCTTCAAGGTTTTCGAGTTGAACGATCACCTGCCCAGCCTGGTGCTTGGAGAGGCAGGGCGTGGAATGACGCCCGAGGACGTTGCCCGCTATCTGCGCCAGGCCCTGGGATGTGTCGATCGCTTGGTGGTGTCCACTGACCGGCTGGCAGAAACCATGCATGGGATGCATCCGGACATCCGGGTCATCCAGAGTCGCCTGGATCCGCTGGCCTGGGGGGACGCGTTGCCGGCCAGCCGTCGTCGTAGCGGCGAGAAGCCTCGTGTCGGTTGGGCGGGAGGCGAATGGCAGTCGGCCAACCTGGAGGTGATCGGCGAGGTGGTGCAGGCCCTGGCGGCGGAGGTCGATTGGGTATTCATGGGGGCTTGTCCGCAGACGCTGCGGCCCTACGTCAAGGAGGTGCATCGCGGTGTCGAGATCAGTCTCTATCCGGCTGCTCTAGCCCGGTTGAATCTCGACCTGGCAGTGGCGCCGCTGCAGCAGACTCTGCTCAACGAGTGCAAGAGCAGTTTGCGTTTGCTGGAGTACGGGGCTTGTGGATTCCCGGTGGTTTGCAGTGACCTGCCGGGGTTTCGTAATGAGTTGCCGGTGACTCGGGTGCCTAATCGTTTCGACAGTTGGATCGAAGCCATCCGTATGCATCTGGCCGACCCGCAAGCCAATGCCCGGGCAGGGGATGTGTTGCGCGAGGCGGTGCGGCGCGATTGGCTGCTCGATCGGGATGGGTTGGTGGCCTGGCGCAACATCTGGCTTCCGGATTGACTCCGGCGGCCCAGCCATTTTGTATTTCTTGCCTGAAAACCAGTAGTGCATGTTGATTCACTAAAAGTTGGAGAGCTTTTTGCAGTAGCCGCCCTGTGCCGCTTCAGGCGTCAAAAGTTTGCTTTACGGAACGGGGTAAATCGGTGGATCGCACTCAGTTAATCAACACGGCTCGCAGTAACCTGGCCGACCTTGGTCGGGGTAATCTGGGTGTGCCGGTGCTGTTGTTGGTCATGCTGGCCATGATGATGCTGCCAGTACCGGCGTTCCTGCTGGATGTGTTCTTCACGTTCAACATCGCCCTGTCGATCGTGGTCCTGCTGGTTTGCGTCTACGCCCTGCGACCGCTGGATTTCGCGGTATTCCCCACCATCCTGCTGGTGGCCACCTTGTTGCGCCTGGCACTCAACGTGGCCTCGACCCGGGTGGTGATGCTCCATGGGCAGGAAGGGCACGCCGCCGCGGGCAAGGTGATCCAGGCCTTCGGCGAGGTGGTGATCGGCGGCAACTACGTCGTGGGTATCGTGGTCTTCGCGATCCTCATGATCATCAACTTCGTGGTAGTGACCAAGGGTGCCGGGCGGATCTCCGAGGTGAGCGCGCGCTTCACCCTGGACGCCATGCCCGGCAAGCAGATGGCCATCGACGCCGACCTCAACGCCGGCCTGATCGACCAGAACCAGGCCAAGGCGCGCCGCGCCGAAGTGGCTCAGGAAGCCGAGTTCTACGGCTCCATGGACGGTGCCAGCAAGTTCGTTCGCGGTGATGCCATCGCCGGCTTGCTGATCTTGTTCATCAACCTGATCGGCGGTATGGCGGTCGGTATCTTCCAACACGACATGACCTTTGCCGACGCTGGCCGGGTCTATGCCTTGCTGACCATCGGTGACGGTTTGGTGGCGCAGCTGCCTTCGCTGCTGTTGTCCACCGCGGCGGCGATCATGGTCACCCGTGCCTCGGGCTCCGAGGACATGGGCAAGCAGATCAACCGGCAGATGTTCGCCTCGCCCAAGGCCCTCGCAGTGGCCGCCGGGCTGATGGCGGTCATGGGCGTGGTGCCGGGCATGCCCCATGTGTCTTTCCTCAGCCTGGCCCTGGTGGCCGGCGGTGCGGCGTACCTGCTCTGGCGCCAGCAGAACCAGGCTAAGGTCCGCGCCGAGGAAGAGCTCCAGCGCCAGCAGGACCTGCTGCCCTCGCCGGCACGGGCCATGGAGACCAAGGAACTGGGCTGGGACGACGTGACCCCGATCGACATGATCGGCCTGGAAGTGGGTTATCGCTTGATTCCCCTGGTGGACCGCAACCAGGGCGGGCAACTGCTCGCGCGGATCAAGGGGGTGCGCAAGAAGTTGTCCCAGGACCTGGGTTTCCTCATGCCCACCGTGCATATCCGTGACAACCTCGACCTGGCCCCCAGCGCCTACCGCCTGACGCTGATGGGCGTGATCCTGGCCGAGGCCGAGATCTATCCGGATCGCGAACTGGCGATCAACCCGGGGCAGGTCTACGGCACCCTCAATGGTATCGCCGCCCGGGATCCGGCCTTCGGCCTGGAGGCGGTGTGGATCGAGATCAGCCAGCGGCCCCAGGCCCAGTCCCTGGGCTACACCGTGGTCGACGCCAGTACCGTGGTCGCCACTCACTTGAACCAGATTCTGTACAAGCACTCCAGCGAACTGATCGGCCACGAAGAGGTCCAGCAACTGATGCAGGTGCTGGCCAAGAGTTCGCCGAAGCTGGCTGAAGAGCTGGTGCCGGGCGTGCTCTCGCTCTCGCAGTTGCTCAAGGTGCTGCAAGCCTTGTTGGCCGAACAGGTGCCGGTGCGTGATATCCGCAGCATTGCCGAGGCTATCGCCAACAATGCCGCTAAGAGTCAAGATACTGCCGCTTTGGTTGCTGCGGTGCGCGTCGGATTGTCTCGCGCCATCGTCCAAAGCATTGTAGGTACTGAGTCCGAGCTGCCTGTGATCACCTTGGAGCCAAGGTTGGAACAGATTTTGCTCAGCAGTTTGCAGAAGGCAGGACAAGGCCAGGAAGAAGGCGTTCTGCTCGAGCCAAGCATGGCAGAGAAGCTGCAGCGTTCGCTGATCGAAGCGGCGCAGCGTCAAGAGATGCAAGGTCAACCGGTGATTCTGTTGGTGGCGGGTCCGGTCCGCGCCATGCTCTCGCGGTTCGGTCGTCTGGCCGTCCCGGGTTTGCATGTGCTGGCGTACCAGGAAATTCCCGACAACAAGCAAGTGACCATCGTTGCGACAGTAGGGCCCAACGGCTGAGGTAGTGGGTTATGCAAGTTAAGCGTTTTTTCGCCGCCGATATGCGTCAGGCCATGAAACTGGTTCGTGATGAGTTGGGGGCCGAGGCTGCCATCATCGGCAACCGCCGGATCGCCGGTGGCGTCGAGCTGACGGCGGCCCTGGATTACAAGTTGTCGGCCTTGTCGCCACGGATTCCGAACGTGGAGCTCGAAGACGAGCTGCGCAAGACCCAGTCGCGGATCGTTACCGCCCAGGCCGAGCTGAGCCTGCGGGGCGAAGGTGACACTGCCTCGATCAGCAATCGCCAGTTGTTCGCCGGCCTGCCGCTGACGGCAGCCGAGCCCTTGATCGAGCCAACCCTGACCGAGCGCCCGCGCCCGGCTCCGGCCCCGGTCGCGCCGGCGGTGGACAATCGTGCCCTGGACTCCATGCGCTCCGAGCTCAACGGCTTGCGCGAGCTGCTGGAAGTACAGCTCGGTTCCCTGGCCTGGAGCCAGTTGCAGGGCAGTCGTCCCGAACAGGCCAACCTCTGGCGCCGCCTGCAGCGCATCGGCTTGTCCGGCCCGCTGGCTCGCGACCTGCTGGCCCTGATCACCGATATCGACGAGCCACGCCAGGCCTGGCGCATGCTCCTGGCCCATCTGGCGCGAATGATCCTGACGCCGGAAGTCGAGCCTCTGGAAGAGGGCGGGGTGATTGCCATGGTCGGTCCTGCCGGCATGGGCAAGACCACCACCCTGGCCAAGCTCGCGGCCCGCTACGTGCTCAAGTACGGCGCGCAGAACATTGCGCTGGTGAGCATGGACAGCTACCGCATCGGCGCCCAGGAGCAGCTCAAGACCCTGGGGCGGATCCTCAATGTCTCGGTGACCCATGTCGATCCTGGCCAGTCCCTGGCCCAGGCCCTGGACCCGCTGCTGCGCAAGCGCGTGGTGCTGATCGATACCGCAGGCCTGCAGGCCAGCGATCCGGCGCTGCGCATGCAGCTTGAAAGTCTGGCCGGCCGCGGGATCCGCGCGAAGAATTACCTGGTGCTGGCCACCACCAGCCAGAAGCAGGTGCTGACCGCCGCCTACCACAGCTACAAGCGCTGTGGTCTGGCCGGGTGCATCCTGACTAAACTGGATGAAACAGCCAGCCTTGGCGAGGTGTTGAGCCTGGCCATCAGTCATGAATTACCGGTTGCCTATCTGACCGATGGCCCGCGGATTCCTGACGACCTGCACCTGCCGCGTCGGCACCAGCTGGTGAGCCGCGCCGTGAGCGTGCAGATGCAGGAAGAACCCAGCGAAGAAGCCATGGCCGATATGTTCGCTGACCTGTACCACAACCCGGCCAAGCGGGTCGGCTGAGGTACTCATGAATAGATTGCAGTGTATCTACATCGATGGTCTGCCAGGCATTGTTCTCACGGTGAACACGCAGCCAGTTATGTGGCCCCGTCTAAGTAAGACAAGGTAAAGAAAGAACATGGGCAGCATGCATCCCGTACAGGTGATCGCGGTGACCGGCGGCAAAGGTGGCGTCGGCAAGACTAATGTGTCAGTGAACTTGTCCCTGGCTCTGGCTGAGCTCGGTCGACGGGTCTTGCTGCTGGATGCCGACCTGGGATTGGCCAATGTCGATGTCCTCTTGGGCCTGACCCCCAAACGCACCCTGGCCGATGTCATCGAAGGGCGCTGCGAGCTGCGCGACGTGCTGCTCCAGGGGCCGGGTGGCATCCGCATCGTTCCGGCCGCCTCGGGCACCCAGAGCATGGTGCACCTGAGCCCTGCCCAGCATGCCGGCCTGATCCAGGCCTTCAGCGACATCGGCGACAACCTCGATGTCCTGGTGATCGACACCGCTGCGGGTATTGGTGACTCGGTAGTCAGTTTTGTCCGCGCGGCCCAGGAAGTGCTGCTGGTGGTCTGCGACGAACCCACTTCGATCACCGACGCCTACGCGCTGATCAAGCTGCTCAACCGCGACTACGGCATGAACCGCTTCCGGGTCCTGGCCAACATGGCCCAGAGCCCCCAGGAAGGGCGCAACCTGTTTGCAAAGTTGACCAAGGTCACTGATCGCTTCCTGGACGTGGCCTTACAATATGTCGGCGCAGTTCCCTACGACGAAAGCGTGCGCAAGGCCGTGCAAAAGCAGCGTGCGGTCTATGAAGCCTTTCCCCGTTCGAAGTGTGCATTGGCGTTCAAGGCCATCGCACAGAAAGTCGATACCTGGCCGTTGCCGGCGAACCCACGCGGGCATCTGGAATTCTTTGTCGAGCGGCTAGTGCATCAAACAGCGGGACCGGTGCTATGACTGCCAGTGGCTACAACCTCTACAAGAAGTCGGCGCGTGACAGCCAATACGAACTGATCGAGCGCTATGCGCCTCTGGTCAAGCGTATCGCCTATCACCTGCTGGCGCGGTTGCCGGCCAGTGTCCAGGTAGAGGACCTGATCCAGGCTGGGATGATCGGTTTGCTCGAAGTGTCGACCAAGTACGACGCGAGCAAGGGCGCGAGTTTCGAGACCTACGCGGGTATCCGTATCCGTGGCGCGATGCTCGACGAGGTTCGTAAAGGCGACTGGGCACCGCGTTCGGTGCACCGTAATACGCGCATGGTCAGTGATGCCATTCGCGCAATTGAAGCTAAAACCGGTCGTGACGCTAAAGATCACGAGGTTGCGGCCGAACTTCAATTGAGTCTCGACGATTATTACGGGATTTTGAACGACACCCTGGGCAGCCGGCTGTTCAGTTTCGACGACCTGTTGCAGGACGGCGAACATGAAGGGCTGCACGAGGATGGCGCCAGTGCTCATCTCGAGCCGTCACGGGACCTGGAGGATGAACGCTTCCAGGCCGCGTTGGCGGATGCGATTGCCAATTTGCCGGAGCGCGAGCGACTGGTGTTGGCGCTGTACTACGACGAAGAGCTGAACCTCAAGGAAATCGGTGAGGTCCTGGGGGTCAGCGAATCGCGGGTCAGCCAGTTACACAGCCAGTGCGCGGCCCGTTTGCGGGGGCGTTTGGGGGAGTGGCGAGCGCGCTGACAGGCAGTGTGGGGACACTGCGCCCAAGACCGGTCAGGCCTTGCGCCTTGCCGGTTTTGCAGTATGTGCTCCATGCAGTCGTTGCGTGTTATGCCGGATTGATTGAATGGCGCGTCCAGGAACTGGATGCGTTTAAGACTGCTTGGAGGTCGAATTGGACAAGAACATGAAAATCCTCATCGTTGATGACTTCTCAACGATGCGGCGGATCATAAAAAACCTGTTGCGTGATCTGGGTTTCACCAACACGGTCGAGGCCGACGATGGCACTACCGCCATTCCGGTACTCAACAGCGGGAGCATCGACTTTCTGGTAACGGACTGGAACATGCCGGGCATGACCGGTATCGATCTGCTGCGCCATGTGCGCGCCGATGAAAAGCTCAAGCACCTGCCGGTACTGATGGTGACTGCCGAAGCCAAGCGCGAGCAGATCATCGAAGCCGCCCAGGCCGGCGTTAACGGCTATGTCGTCAAACCATTCACGGCCCAGGCGCTGAAAGAGAAGATCGAGAAGATCTTCGAACGCATCGGTTGAGATGCGTAGCCATTCCGCCACGGGGGAGCTATGGAGCATAACGAATCTTCACTGGGCGACTTTGAGTCGACCCTGAAAAAACATGCGCTGGAACTGGTCGAGAGTCTGGAGAAGGGCAAGTTCGGCGAAGCCGTGCAACTGATCCATGAGCTCAATCAGACCCGTGACCGCGGCCTGTACCAGGAAGTGGGCAAGCTCACCCGCGAGCTGCATAGCGCGATCGTCAATTTCCAGATTGACCCGCACATGCCGCAAGCCGAGGAAGTTTCACAGATCACGGATGCCACCGAGCGCCTGTCCTATGTGGTCCGGCTGACGGAAGCCGCAGCCAACCGCACCATGGACCTGGTGGAGAGCAGCACCCCGCTGGTCAACGGCCTGAGCACTGAAGCCCAGGCCTTGAGCGTGGACTGGGGCCGCTTCATGCGGCGCGAGGTCGGTGCCGAGGAGTTTCGCGAACTGGCGCGGCGGGTCGACGGTTTTCTGACTCGTAGCGAGCAGGAGACCCGTACCATCTCCGGCCACCTCAACGACATTCTGCTGGCGCAGGATTACCAGGACCTCACCGGCCAGGTGATCAAGCGCGTGACTCAGTTGGTCACGGAAGTCGAAAGCAATCTGCTCAAACTCGTCTTGATGGCCAGCCAGGTCGATCGTTTCGCTGGTATCGAACATGACCGCGCATCGATCCTGGCGGAAAAAGATCCGCAAAAACATCTCGCCAAGGGTGAAGGTCCGCAGATTCATGCCGATAAACGGGAAGACGTTATGTCCGGTCAGGACGATGTTGACGATTTGCTTTCCAGCCTTGGATTCTAGGAGCACCCATTAATGAGCTTCGGCGCCGATGAAGAGATCCTTCAGGATTTCCTGGTTGAGGCCGGCGAGATTCTAGAGCAACTGTCCGAACAATTGGTCGAGCTGGAAAGCCGGCCAGATGATGCGGATCTGCTCAACGCAATTTTTCGCGGTTTTCACACTGTTAAAGGGGGCGCCGGCTTCCTCCAGCTCAATGAGCTGGTGGAGTGCTGCCACATCGCCGAGAACGTTTTCGACATCCTGCGCAAGGGTGAGAGACGAGTCGACTCGGAACTGATGGACGTGGTGCTCGAGGCTCTGGACACGGTGAACAGCATGTTCGGCCAGGTCCGCGAGCGTACCGAGATCACTCCTGCGACACCTGAATTGCTATCCGCCCTGGCGCGCCTGGCCGAGCCGGCCAGCGCGCAGCCCGCTCCTGCCCCCGTGGAAGAAGTGGTCGAGGCCGTGGCGGAACCCGAGCCCGAGCCGCAAGCGCCGGCGGGCGATATCACCGACAACGAATTCGAACTGTTGCTCGACTCGCTGAGCGCCGCCAAGGCCGATGCCGAGGCCGCGCCCGCCGCCGTATCTGCCACCGAGGGTGAGCCGGCCGGCGACGAGATCACCGATGCCGAGTTCGAGTCCCTGCTGGACCAGTTGCACGGCAAGGGCCAGTTCGCCCCCGATGCGCTCGCTCCCACTGCGGCCGATGCCGAGGGTGGCGCCGCTGCCGGCGGCGATGAGATCACCGACGACGAGTTCGAAGCCCTGCTGGACCAGTTGCATGGCAAGGGCAATTTCGCCGTTGACGCACTGGAATCGGCGGTAGCTGCCGCACCTGCCGCCGCTGCGCCAGGTGCAGCTGCGGCTGGCAGTGACCTGATCACCGATCACGAATTCGAATCCCTGCTCGATGAGCTGCACGGCAAGGGCAAGTTCTCCGACACGCCAGGCACTGCCCAGCCGGCGGCCACGGTCGCTGCGGCTCCTGCAGTGGCGGCACCGGCGGCTGCCAGTGCCGCGGTGGCCAAGCCTGCGGCAGCCAAGCCGGCCGCCGCTGCCAAGCCCGAGGCCAAGCCCGAGGCGCCAAAACCCGCCGCGGCTCCTGCTCCGGCCCGCGCGCCGGCCGCGCCAGCCGCCGAGAAACCGGCCAGCGAAGCGGAAACCACAGTGCGCGTGGACACTGCGCGCCTGGATGAAATCATGAACATGGTGGGCGAACTGGTGCTGGTGCGTAACCGCCTGGTGCGCCTGGGTCTCAACAGCGGCGACGAAGCCATGTCCAAGGCGGTGTCGAACCTCGACGTGGTCACCGCCGACTTGCAGACCGCGGTGATGAAGACCCGCATGCAGCCGATCAAGAAGGTCTTCGGGCGCTTCCCGCGCCTGGTTCGCGACCTGGCCCGGCAGCTCAAGAAAGAGATCAACCTGGAGCTGGTGGGGGAAGAAACCGACCTCGACAAGAACCTGGTGGAGGCCCTGGCCGACCCGTTGGTGCACTTGGTGCGCAACGCGGTGGACCACGGTATCGAATCTCCGGAAGAACGCGAGGAATCGGGCAAGTCGCGCCAGGGCAAGGTGGTGTTGGCCGCCGAGCAGGAAGGCGACCACATCCTGTTGTCGATCTCCGATGACGGCAAGGGCATGGATCCCAATGTCCTGCGCGCCATCGCGGTCAAGCGCGGGGTCATGGACAAGGACGCCGCCGACCGGCTGAGCGATACCGAGTGCTACAACCTGATCTTCGCCCCCGGGTTCTCCACCAAGACCGAGATCTCCGATGTCTCTGGTCGCGGTGTGGGCATGGACGTGGTCAAGACCAAGATTTCCCAGCTCAATGGTTCGATCAACATCTATTCGACCAAGGGCCAGGGTTCGAAGATCGTGATCAAGGTGCCGCTGACCCTGGCGATCATGCCGACGCTGATGGTCATGCTCGGCAACCAGGCGTTCGCCTTCCCGTTGGTCAACGTCAACGAAATCTTCCACCTCGACCTGTCGCGCACCAACGTGGTGGACGGCCAGGAAGTGGTGATCGTGCGGGACAAGGCCTTGCCCTTGTTCTACCTCAAACGCTGGCTGGTCAGTTCCGCCGCTTATGAAGAGCAGCGTGAGGGCCACGTAGTGATCCTTTCGGTGGGCACCCAGCGGATCGGCTTTGTCGTCGACCAACTGGTGGGCCAGGAAGAAGTGGTCATCAAGCCCTTGGGCAAAATGCTCCAGGGGACCCCGGGCATGTCCGGCGCCACCATTACCGGTGACGGTCGCATCGCGCTGATCCTCGATGTCCCGAGCATGCTCAAGCGTTACGCCGCACGGCGTATTTGATTCGGCGGGGAGGGGCGCTTGGCCTCGCCCCACCTAACGGAGTGTTTATGGCAGTCAAAGTCCTGGTGGTGGACGATTCGGGTTTTTTCCGCCGCCGCGTCTCGGAAATTCTTTCAGCGGATTCGAGCATCCAGGTCGTCGGTACCGCGACCAATGGTAAAGAGGCGATCGATCAGGCCCTGGCCCTCAAGCCGGACGTGATCACCATGGACTACGAGATGCCGATGATGGATGGCATCACTGCAGTGCGGCACATCATGCAGCGC
Organism: Pseudomonas sp. CMR5c; assembly: GCF_003850545.1. Classification (NCBI taxonomy): domain Bacteria; kingdom Pseudomonadati; phylum Pseudomonadota; class Gammaproteobacteria; order Pseudomonadales; family Pseudomonadaceae; genus Pseudomonas; species Pseudomonas sp. CMR5c. Next base: position 1,810,684 of record NZ_CP027705.1, read on the forward strand.
TGCCCGACCCCGGTCCTGATGTTCTCTTCCCTGACCCATGAAGGCGCGCGGGTGACCCTCGATGCGCTGGACGCCGGGGCGGTGGATTTCCTGCCGAAGAATTTCGAGGACATCTCGCGCAACCCCGAGAAGGTCAAGCAACTGTTGTGCGAGAAGGTCCACAGCATCTCGCGCAGCAACCGGCGCTTCAGCAGCTACAGTGCCCCGGCACCGCAGAGCAGCGCGCCGACTCCGGCCACCTCGAGCTTCGCCAGCAGCCGTCCGGCCGCACCGGCCCCGGTTCCGAGCCGTGCCCCAGCGCCCGCCGCGAGCCCCGCAGCGCCTGCGCCCAAGCGCAAGGCCTACAAGCTGGTGGCCATCGGTACTTCCACCGGCGGCCCGGTGGCGCTGCAGCGGGTACTGACCCAACTGCCGGCCAACTTCCCGGCGCCGATCGTGCTGATCCAGCACATGCCAGCGGCCTTCACCAAGGCTTTCGCCGAGCGCCTGGACAAGCTTTGCAAGATCAGCGTCAAGGAGGCCGAGGACGGTGACATCCTGCGCCCAGGCCTGGCGCTGCTGGCCCCCGGCGGCAAGCAGATGATGGTCGACGGCCGAGGTGCGGTGAAGATCCTGCCTGGCGACGAGCGCTTGAACTACAAGCCGTGCGTGGACATCACCTTCGGCTCTGCAGCCAAGTCCTACAACGATAAAGTCCTGGCGGTGGTACTCACCGGCATGGGCGCCGACGGTCGTGAGGGAGCGCGCCTGCTCAAGCAGGGGGGCAGCGCGGTGTGGGCCCAGGATGAAGCCAGTTGCGTGATCTATGGCATGCCCATGGCTATCGTCAAGGCCAACCTGGCGGACGCGGTGTATAGCCTGGACGATATCGGCCGGCACCTGGTCGAGGCTTGCATGTAATGGATGTACTGAGCCTTATCGGGATCATCATGGCGTTCGTCGCCATCATCGGCGGCAACTACCTCGAAGGTGGTCATCTTTCGGCCCTGGCCAACGGCCCGGCTGCGCTGATCGTGCTCGGCGGCACCATCGGCGCGGCCTTGCTGCAGTCGCCGTTGAGCGCCTTCAAGCGCGCCATGCAGATCCTCGCCTGGATCCTGTTCCCGCCGCGGGTCGACCTGCCGGCGGGCATCGACCGGGTGGTCAACTGGAGCCTGACCGCGCGCAAGGAGGGCCTGCTGGGCCTGGAAGGCGTGGCGGATGCCGAGCCCGATACCTATTCACGCAAGGGCCTGCAGTTGCTGGTGGATGGCGCCGAGCCGGAAGCCATCCGCAGCATCCTCGAAGTGGACTTCTATACCCAGGAAAGCCGGGATATCGAGGCCGCCAAGGTTTTCGAGAGCATGGGCGGCTACGCGCCGACCATCGGGATCATCGGTGCGGTGATGGGCCTGATCCATGTCATGGGCAACCTGGCCGATCCATCGCAGCTGGGTAGCGGTATCGCCGTGGCCTTCGTCGCCACCATCTATGGCGTGGCCAGCGCCAACCTGGTGCTGCTGCCGATCGCGGCCAAGCTCAAGTCCATCGCCCTGCGCCAGTCGCGGTACCGGGAAATGCTCCTCGAGGGCCTCCTGTCGATCGCCGAAGGCGAGAACCCGCGTTCCATCGAGTTGAAGCTGCAAGGCTTCATGGACTGATCATGGCTCGTCGTCGTCAACATGAAGAACACGTCAACCACGAACGTTGGTTGGTTTCCTACGCCGACTTCATCACCCTGTTGTTCGCGTTTTTCGTGGTCATGTACTCGATTTCCTCGATCAACGAGGGCAAGTACAAGATCATCTCCGAAGCGCTGGTCGGGGTCTTCACCGATTCCGATCGCGCCCTCAAGCCGATCCCTATCGGTGAAGAGCGGCCCAAGACCGTGACCCCGGCCAAGCCGCTGGTCAAGGACAGCGAGCAGATCGATGCCGGCATCTCGGGCGGCAGCGACCCGCTCAAGAGCATTGCCGATGACATCAGCGCGGCCTTTGGCGATCTGATCAGCTCCGACCAGATGACCGTGCGTGGCAACGAGCTGTGGGTGGAGATCGAGCTTAACTCCAGCCTGCTGTTCGGTAGTGGCGATGCCATGCCCAGCGATATGGCGTTCACCATCATCGACAAGGTGGCGAAGATCCTCAAACCCTTCGACAATCCGATCCACGTAGAGGGTTTCACTGACAACCTGCCGATCCAGACTGCGCAATATCCCACCAACTGGGAGCTGTCTTCGGCGCGCTCGGCGAGTATCGTGCGGATGCTGGCGATGCAGGGGGTTAACCCGGCGCGCATGGCTTCGGTGGGGTATGGCGAATTCCAGCCGGTGGCCAACAATGCCACCGCCGAGGGCCGGGCGCGTAACCGCCGGGTGGTGCTGGTGGTCTCGCGCAATCTGGATGTGCGCCGTAGCCTGACCGGTACCGGCACCGCCAATGCGACCCCGGATGCGGCTCTGAAGCGGGCTGGCACACAAACTGCACCAACCGCGGTGAAATCGCCGGTACAGGGGAGTGCCGTCAATTCTCCGTCACCTGCTTTATAACTTAGCGCTATGTCTCGCCCTGCTGTGGCTGGGCGGGAGGAACAAACTGAATGAGAGTCTGGGCTGTTGCCAATCAAAAGGGTGGTGTCGGTAAAACCACCAGTTCCATCGCTTTAGCCGGCTTGCTGGCGGAGGCGGGCAAGCGCGTGGTCGTGGTCGACCTCGACCCACACGGGTCCATGACCAGCTATTTCGGTTATGACCCCGACAGCCTGGAGCACAGCAGCTACGACCTGTTCCTGCACAAGGGCAGCGTGCCCGAGGATCTTCCTGGGCAACTGTTGCTGGGCACCAGTCACGAACGGATTTCCCTGTTGCCGTCGAGTACGGCCCTGGCCACCCTGGAGCGCCAGTCCCCCGGGCAGAGCGGCCTGGGCCTGGTGATCGCCAAGAGCCTGGCGCAGCTGTGGCAGGACTTCGACTATGCAGTCATCGACAGCCCGCCGCTGCTTGGGGTGTTGATGGTCAACGCCCTGGCGGCCAGCCAGCAACTGGTGATCCCGGTGCAGACCGAGCACCTGGCGGTCAAGGGGCTGGAGCGCATGGTCAATACCCTGGCGATGGTCAACCGCTCCCGCAAGCAGCCGTTGCCGTTCACCATCGTGCCGACCCTGTTCGACCGGCGGACCCAGGCCTCGCTGGGCACCCTGCGAATTCTGCGGGACAAGTTCCCGGAGCAGATCTGGCAAGGCTACATTCCCGTGGATACGCGCCTGCGCGATGCCAGTCGGGCCGGGGTCACGCCTTCGCAGTTCGACGGCAAGAGCCGTGGCGTGCTGGCCTACAAAGCCTTGCTCAAGCATTTGCTGGCGCAACAAGCCGTGGCGCAGGTGGCCTGACGTGAAGCACCATTCAAGTCGCCCGGCAGCCCGGCCGATAACCCCTACAGTTCACTGTGTGGGGTTTTGTGCGTGGGTGTCTTCATGAACCGTCCCCTGGATGTCAAGAACCGGCCGCAGCTGGCGCTGCAGTCGTACCTGGATGCTTTGCTGCAGGATGCCACCGAGGAAGAGCCGCTTCCCGAGGTCGTTGCTGAGCCGATTCCGCCTGTCGTTGAGGCCGGTACTGAAGCTTCCAGCGAGGTACTGGACGAATTCCAGGCTGCGGTACTCGAGGAGCAGGCCCGGGATGCACGGATCCAGCACCAGGCACCGCCTGCTGCTCGGGCCGAGGCGCCTGCTGTCGTGCCCGCGGCTCCCGTGCAGGATGCACCGGCACCCCTGCCGGCCTCGATCTCGCCCGTGGTGCCGATGCTCCAGGCCCTGGTGCCGCCCGTTGTGGAAGTCCATCTGCCACCTGGCAACACACCGCCGCCGGTCGCCGGTAGCGATCGCCCGACATGGGCGGCCGAGCCTTTCGAATGTCTGTTGTTCGATGTCGCCGGCTTGACCCTGGCGGTACCCCTGGTGTGCCTGGGGTCGATCTATTCCCTGGCGGGTCAGGAGCTGACGCCGTTGTTCGGCCAGCCGGAATGGTTCCTCGGTATCTTGCCGAGCCAGGCCGGCAACCTGAAGGTGCTGGACACGGCGCGCTGGGTCATGCCGGATCGCTATCGCGACGATTTCCGCCAGGGCCTGCAATACGTTATTTCGGTCCAGGGCTATGAGTGGGGGCTGGCCGTACACCAGGTCAGCCGTTCGCTGCGCCTGGACCCCAATGAAATCAAGTGGCGTAGCCACCGGGGCCAGCGTCCGTGGCTGGCCGGTACGGTTATCGAACACATGTGCGCGTTGCTCGACGTCGCCGAGTTGGCGGAACTGATCGCCACCGGGGGCGCCAAGCAGCTGGCAATCAGTCAAGCGGCCCACAAGCCGAAGTGAACCAACAACAGGCCGTGCCAATGGGGCGCGGCCATACAGAACACACGCCGTTGCCAACGGTATTTTGAGGGGTCAGGGTATGAATAAGTCGTCGTCTGCACAGGGTTCCGAAGATCCGATCCTGCAATGGGTCACCTTCAAGCTCGATAACGAGTCCTACGGCATCAACGTGATGCGCGTCCAGGAAGTCCTGCGCTACACCGAGATCGCCCCGGTGCCGGGTGCCCCGAGCTATGTGCTGGGCATCATCAACCTGCGCGGCAACGTGGTGACCGTGATCGACACCCGCCAGCGCTTTGGCCTGGTGCCCACCGAAGTCAACGACAACACCCGGATCGTCATCATCGAGGCTGACAAGCAGGTGGTCGGGATCATGGTCGACAGCGTGGCCGAGGTGGTCTACCTGCGCCAATCCGAAGTCGAGACCGCGCCGAATGTCGGCAACGAAGAGTCGGCCAAGTTCATCCAGGGTGTCTGCAACAAGAACGGCGAGCTGCTGATCCTGGTGGAGCTGGACAAGATGATGAGCGAAGAGGAATGGTCGGAACTGGAGAGTATCTGATTGATCCTCGAGGTAGCGGTAATTGTCCTGGCGATCCTCTGGGTCGCCACTCTCGCGCTATTCCTGTCCTTCGCCCGCAACCAGCGGCAGATCGCTGCGCAGCAGGCCGAGGGCGATGCCCTGCGCGACCTGCGAATCAAGGAGTTGGCCAAGCGGGTCGATCATTACCAGAACGGCACGGTGCGCATGGGCGAGGACTTGCACGAGCTGCGGGCTGTGGTGGCGCCGTTGCCGGACAAACTGGCCCAACTGGAACAGCGTGACCCTTCCACCTTGTCCTTTGCCCAGGCCGCACGGCTGGTGGGCATGGGCGCCAGCATCGACGAGCTGACCCAATCCTGCGGCCTGACCCAGGCCGAGGCCGAACTGGTGAGCAAGCTGCACAAAGGCTGAGCTTCAAGCATGCAGCTTGCGGTTCATGGCTTGCAGTTGCTCTTCTAGTAATCGTCGCCGCGCTCGGTGATGTCCTTTTCCGACTCTATCTGCCGTGGATCGTGGCCTGCCGGGAACTTGCCCTTGAGGTTCCAGGCGAAGGCAATGATCTCGGCGATGGTCCGGTACAACTCCGGCGGGATGCTGTCGCCCAGCTCCAGGCGCGCCAGCAGCCTCACCAGTTCGGCGTTCTCATAGATCGGCACTTCATAGTCGCGGGCGATCTTCAGGATGGCTTCGGCCAGTTCGTCATCGCCCTTGGCGGTGAGTGTCGGAGCCTGCTGACCATCGTATTTGAGGGCGATGGCCTGGCGAGGTGGGGCAGAGTGCTTCATGCGGTTTCGTCGACCCAGCGTTGTTCCAATCGGGTATGCGGGCCTTGGGGCGGGATGCCGAGATGGCAATCCAGGTCGCCGACATCCAGGCCCGAGGCCAGCAGGCGCTCGCGCAGGCTGCCCAAGTGGCTTTCGATCAGGCTCGCGGTATAGGGGCGTTCGGCCCAGAGTTGGCTGGACAAGCGGCCCTGGAGCAGTTGCGCCTGGACCTGCAGCGGGCCCAGCGGCTCCAGGTCGAAGGCCAGGTCGACCCGCCACAAGGCCTGCCGGGGCTCGCGTTCTTCACGTTTGTCCGGGGTTTGCTGTTCTGCTTGTGCCGGCTCCTCGCGCTGCAACTTGACCTGCAGGGGCACGATGTCCTGCAGGTTGCGCATGGGGATTTCCAGCTGCCAGGTGGTCAGCTGGCGGCCATCGTCGGTACGCCCGCTTTGTTCCAGGCCCGCCAGTTGGTGGCTCTGCAGGCGCGATACCGCCGCAGCGGCCAGGCGCAGCAGTTGCTCCAGGCTGCCTGAGCCTTCCAGGCTTTGCAGCAGGCGCTCCGGCAGCGGGAAGCCGCCGGCAGTGATTTTGGCGCTGACCTGGCCCAGGGTGCCCAGGGCACTGCGTACAAAACTGGGTAGCGACTGGGCCAGGGTATTGGCGGCGAGGATCGCGTTGAAGCTGGTGGAGGAGGGCAGCGCCGGAGTCAATTGGGCGATCAGGCGTAGCAGGTCGGCCTTCAGGTCTGCGGCCTGGCCCGGGTTGCCTGCGGCCAGTTGGGCCTCGAGGAACACGCCGCTACCCAGCAGCGCCTGGGCCACGCCGCGGGCGGTGCTCATTTGCTGTGCATTGGGCAGGCTGCCCAGTAGGCGTTCGACTGCGGCGCGCAGGTCGCTGGCCGGGCCGGGCTGGTCGTCGACGGGCAAGTTCTGCAGGGCATTGAGCAGGCCGCCCAGGGAGCCCTGGCGACTTTGCTGGCTGGCCAACTGGGCGGCGATCGCCAGTTGGTCCTGGCGGTTGCTCAAGGGGACGAAGCTCAGGGTCCGGGCATCTGTCACCAGGGCGCTCAGCAAGCTGCCGATACGCAACGGCTGCGGGCTCTCGATGTCCAGGGTGCTGCCGCTCTGGGCGGTATTGAGCAGGCTCACCAGGGAACGGTACAGCGCTGGCTGGTTACTGCCCTGGGGCAGCAGTTGCGAGGTCAGGACCTTGCCCTGCAGCAGGGTGCCCGGAGGCAGCTGGGCGATATCCAGGCTGGTCAGGGCGGCGACACTGGACGCGATGGCCTGTTGCACGGTGATGGCCAGGTTGGCTGCCGATGGCTGGGTCACTGCCAGGCTGGTGCCCTGGGGCAGGGGTTGGTTGCTGGTGGCTTGCAGGGTGGTTTGCCGGCCATTGTCCAGGGTCAGCTTGAGCAGCAGCTCGAAGGTCTGGTTCGTCTGCTTGAGCGACAGCACCTCGGCCCGGGCGCTCTGGCCGGGCGCGATCAGCCCCTCCAGCGGCGGCGTCAGCTTGAGCAGTTCACCGCTGGGTAACTGCGCACGCGAGGCTCCGGGAGCGGGCGTCGGTGGCAGCGGGGGGATGTTCATTTCGCCTGTCATTCGGACACAACCTGTGGAAATTAACCCCCTGTAAGGTAGGGACTCACATGTATAATGCCGCCCGTCTTTTAAGGAGTGTTAAAAACAATACAATTGTTTGACGCAGCTCTCTAGAACAGGCCGCCAATGCATTTATCCTGCATTCCTTTAACGGCCGCTCCACTGCCGACTTGAACCCGTAAAGGCCCGCTATCCCTTGACCAGCCCTCTTCTCGAAGCCGTTGCACTCGCTTGTGAGCGCGATTGGCGGATGCTCTTTGAACACCTCGAGTTGCGTTTGACGGCTGGAGACATGGTGCAGATCAGCGGTCCCAATGGCAGCGGCAAGACCAGCCTGTTGCGCCTGCTCGCCGGGCTGATGCAGCCCACCAGTGGGCAGGTGCTGCTCAACGGCCAGCCATTGCAGGCCCAGCGCGCCGAACTGGCCCGCAACCTGTTGTGGATCGGCCATGCCGCCGGCATCAAGGACTTGCTCACCGCCGAAGAGAACCTCAGCTGGCTCTGTGCCCTGCACCAGCCGGCCCGGAGCGAGGCGATCTGGCAGGCCCTGGCCGCCGTCGGCCTCAAGGGGTTCGAAGACGTTCCCTGCCATACCCTGTCCGCCGGCCAGCAGCGCCGCGTGGCCCTGGCCCGCCTGTACCTGGACAGCCCGCCGCTGTGGATCCTCGATGAACCCTTCACTGCCCTGGACAAGCAGGGCGTGGCGCAACTCGAGGAACACCTGGCCGCCCATTGCGAAGGCGGCGGCACGGTGGTGCTGACCACCCACCACACTCTTGGCCGCATGCCCTCGGGATACCGCGATATCGATCTGGGACGGTGGGCCGCATGAGTGTCTTCGTCTTGTTGGTGGCCCGTGAGGCACGGCTGTTGTGCCGGCGCCCGGCAGAGTTGGCCAACCCCCTGGTATTTTTCGCGATAGTCGTTGCCTTGTTTCCGCTGGCGGTGGGACCTGAGACACAATTGTTGCAAACCTTGTCTCCTGGCCTGGTCTGGGTGGCGGCGCTATTGTCTGTCCTGCTCTCGCTGGACGGGCTTTTTCGCAGTGATTTCGAGGATGGATCCCTGGAGCAGTGGGTCCTTTCGTCGCACCCCCTGGCCCTTCTGGTGCTGGCCAAGGTGCTGGCACACTGGATCTTCTCCGGGTTGGCACTGGTATTGCTCGCGCCCTTGCTGGCGGTGATGCTCGGGCTGCCTGCCGCCTGCCTGCCAGTACTGCTGCTCTCGTTGCTGCTGGGTACGCCGGTCCTCAGTTTGCTCGGGGCGGTGGGCGCGGCGCTGACGGTAGGGCTCAAGCGCGGCGGCTTGTTGTTGGCGCTGTTGATCCTGCCGTTGTACATCCCGGTGTTGATTCTCGGCAGTGGCGCCTTGCAGGCGGCATTGCAGGGCCTGCCGACTACAGGGTTCCTGCTGTGGCTTGGTAGCCTGGCTGCGCTGGCGGTGACCCTGACACCCTTTGCAATAGCTGCTGGCCTGAAGATCAGCGTCGGCGAATAATGAGGTCTGGTTGTTTTTTGACCAGTAAAGACCCTGGCTGTTCGTATAGACGAAGAGCAACCGTGATGGAAACAACGAATGAACTGGACCTGGTTTCACAAGCTCGGCTCGCCTAAATGGTTTTACGGCATCAGCGGCAAGCTGCTGCCCTGGCTGGGCGTCGCCGCCGTGTTGCTGATTGGTATCGGCGTGGTCTGGGGCCTGGCCTTCGCGCCACCGGACTACCAGCAAGGCAACAGCTTTCGCATCATCTATATTCATGTGCCGATGGCGATGCTGGCCCAGTCTTGCTATGTGATGCTGGCGGTGTGCGGGGTGGTCGGGCTGGTATGGAAAATGAAGCTGGCCGACGTTGCCCTGCAATGCGCCGCGCCCATTGGCCATTCCATCACGTTCCTGGCGCTGGTGACCGGGGCCATCTGGGGCAAGCCGACCTGGGGTTCCTGGTGGGTCTGGGATGCCCGGCTGACCTCGATGCTGATCCTGTTGTTCCTGTACGCCGGCCTCATGGCCCTGAACGCCGCCATCAGCAACCGTGACAGCGCCGCCAAGGCCTGTGCGGTGCTGGCGATCGTCGGGGTGGTGAACATCCCGATCATCAAGTACTCGGTGGAGTGGTGGAACACCCTGCACCAGGGGGCGACCTTCACCCTGACCGAAAGGCCCGCCATGCCGGTGGAAATGTGGCTGCCGCTGTTGCTGACGGTACTGGGTTTCTATTGTTTCTTCGCCGTGGTCCTGCTGCTGCGCATGCGCCTTGAAGTACTCAAGCGCGAAGCCCGGACCAGCTGGGTCAAGGCCGAAGTCCAACGCAGCCTGGAGGCCGCACAATGAGTTTTGCATCCTTCAGCGACTTTCTCGCCATGGGCCATCACGGTCTGTACGTCTGGTCGGCCTACGGTATCTGCCTGGTGGTCCTGGTGCGTGAGCTGGTGGCGCCGATCCTGGACCGCAGGAGCTATCTGCAACAAGAGGCGCGTCGTCTGCGCCGGGAGAACGGTAAGTGAATCCGCTGCGTAAAAAGCGTCTTTTGATCATCCTGGCGATCCTGGTGGGTGTCGGCATCGCCGTCGGCCTGGCCCTCAGCGCGCTGAAGGAAAACATCAACCTGTTCTACACCCCGACCCAGATCGCCAATGGCGAAGCCCCCCATGACACCCGCATCCGCGCCGGTGGCATGGTCCAGGCCGGCTCGCTGGAGCGCTCCGCCGATTCGCTGGACGTCAAGTTCGTGGTCACCGACTTCAACAAGTCGGTAACCATCACCTACCGCGGCATCCTTCCTGACCTGTTCCGCGAAGGGCAGGGCATCGTCGCCCTGGGCAAGATCAACGCCGATGGCGTGGTGGTCGCCGATGAAGTACTGGCCAAGCACGACGAGAAGTACATGCCGCCGGAAGTCACCAAGGCCCTGAAAGACAGCGGCCAGTCGGCACCGACGCCGGCCAAGGAGGGTTGAGTCATGAGTTCCGCTTTGTTCGTTCCCGAGCTCGGCCACCTGGCGATGATCCTGGCGCTGTGCCTGGCCCTGGTCCAGGCGGTGGTGCCGTTGCTGGGCGCCTGGCGTGGCGACCGGTTGTGGATGAGCCTGGCGCAGCCGGCGGCCTGGGGGCAGTTCGCCTTCTTGGTATTCGCCTTCGGCTGCCTGACCTACGCCTTCATGAATGACGATTTCTCGGTGGCCTACGTCGCCCACAACTCCAACAGCGCCTTGCCCTGGTACTACAAGTTCAGCGCCGTATGGGGTGCCCACGAAGGCTCGCTGCTGCTCTGGGCGCTGATCCTGGGTGGCTGGACCTTCGCCGTGTCGGTGTTCTCGCGGCAGTTGCCGCAAGTGATGCTGGCCCGGGTGTTGGCGATCATGGGCATGATCAGCACCGGCTTCCTGTCGTTCCTGATCGTCACCTCCAACCCCTTCGCGCGGATCCTGCCCCAGGTCCCGGCCGATGGCCGCGATCTCAACCCGCTGTTGCAGGACATCGGCCTGATCGTCCACCCACCGATGCTCTACATGGGTTATGTCGGTTTCTCGGTGGCCTTCGCCTTCGCCATCGCCGCGTTGCTCGGCGGTCGCCTCGATGCCGCCTGGGCCCGCTGGTCGCGGCCCTGGACCATAGTCGCCTGGGCCTTCCTCGGCATCGGCATCACCCTGGGCTCCTGGTGGGCCTACTACGAGCTGGGCTGGGGTGGCTGGTGGTTCTGGGACCCGGTGGAAAACGCCTCCTTCATGCCTTGGCTGGTAGGCACCGCGCTGATCCACTCCCTGGCCGTCACCGAGAAGCGTGGGGTGTTCAAGAGCTGGACCGTGCTGCTGGCCATCGCTGCCTTCTCTCTGAGCCTGCTGGGCACTTTCCTGGTCCGCTCCGGGGTCCTGACCTCGGTCCATGCCTTTGCCGCCGACCCTGAGCGTGGCGTGTTCATCCTGTTCTTCCTGTTGTTCGTGGTGGGGGGCTCGCTGACCCTGTTCGCCCTGCGCGCACCGGTGGTCAAGAGCCAGGTGGGCTTCAACCTGTGGTCCCGGGAAACCCTGTTGCTGGGCAACAACCTGGTGCTGGTGGTGGCGGCCTCGATGATCCTCCTGGGGACCTTGTACCCGCTGGTGCTGGACGCCCTGAGCGGCGCCAAGCTGTCGGTGGGGCCGCCGTACTTCAATGCGCTGTTCATCCCGCTGATGGCCCTGTTGATGGTGGTGCTGGCGGTGGGCGTGCTGGTGCGCTGGAAAGACACCCCGGTCAAATGGCTGCTGGGCATGCTGGCTCCGGTGCTGCTGGGCAGCGTGGCCCTGGCCGTGGTGGCGGGCATCGCCTATGGCGACTTCAACTGGGCGGTGCTGGCGACTTTCCTGCTGGCGGCCTGGGTGGTGTTGTCCGGAGTACGGGATATCTTCGACAAGACTCGCCACAAGGGCCTGGTCAAGGGCCTGCCGAGCCTGACCCGCAGCTACTGGGGCATGCACCTGGCGCACCTGGGGATCGCGGTCTGTGCCCTGGGCGTGGTGCTGTCGAGCCAGAACAGCGCCGAGCGCGACCTGCGCCTGGAGCCGGGCGAGTCCATGGAGCTGGCGGGCTACCACTTCATCTTCGAGGGTGCCAAGCATTTCGAAGGCCCCAACTTCACCTCCGACAAGGGCACTGTCCGCGTCGTGCGCAACGGCAAGGAAGTGGCCGTGCTGCATCCGGAAAAGCGCCTGTACACCGTGCAGAGCTCGATGATGACCGAAGCCGGGATCGACGCCGGTTTCACCCGCGACCTGTATGTCGCCCTCGGCGAGCCCCTGGGCAATGGCGCCTGGGCGGTGCGGGTGCACGTCAAGCCGTTCGTGCGCTGGATCTGGCTCGGCGGCCTGCTGACTGGCCTTGGCGGCGTGCTGGCGGCGATGGACCGGCGCTATCGAGTCAAGGTGAAGAGCCGGGTGCGTGAAGCGCTGGGCATGACAGGAGCCACTGCATGAAACGCTGGATGATGATGTTGCCCCTGGCGCTGTTCCTGGTGGTGGCGGTGTTTCTCTATCGCGGGTTGTACCTGGACCCGGCCGAGCTGCCGTCGGCGATGATCGGCAAGCCGTTCCCGGAGTTTTCCCTGCCTTCGGTGCAGGGCGACAAGACCCTGACCCGCGCCGACCTGCTGGGCAAGCCGGCGCTGGTCAACGTCTGGGGCACCTGGTGCATTTCCTGCCGGGTCGAGCACCCGGTGCTGAACAAGCTGGCCGAGCGTGGCGTGGTGATCTACGGGATCAACTACAAGGACGTCAACGCCGATGCCGTGAAGTGGCTGGCCGAGTTCCACAATCCCTACCTGCTGGACGTGCGCGACGAGGAGGGCTCCCTGGGCCTGAATCTCGGTGTGTATGGCGCCCCGGAAACCTTCTTCATCGACGCCAAGGGCATCATCCGCGACAAGTACGTCGGGGTGATCGACGAAGTGGTCTGGCGTGAGCAACTGGCCGCCAAGTACCAGGCCCTGGTCGACGAGGCCAAGCCATGAAGCGCTGGTTGATCGCGGCCCTGCTGGGCCTGGGTATCGTCGGGGTGGCCCAGGCCGCCATCGACACCTACCAGTTCGCCAATGATGGCGAGCGTGAACGGTTCCACGAGCTGACCAAGGAGCTGCGCTGTCCCAAGTGCCAGAACCAGGACATCGCCGACTCCAATGCCCCCATCGCCGCGGACCTGCGCAAGGAAATCTTCCGCATGCTCGGCGAAGGCAAGGACAATCAGCAGATCATCGACTTCATGGTCGATCGCTACGGTGATTTCGTGCGCTACAACCCGGCCTTGACCGGCAAGACCGCCTTGCTCTGGTTCGGCCCTGCCGGGCTGCTGCTGGGCGGCATGGTGATCATCGCCGTGATTGTCCGGCGCCGCCGCGCCCAGCGCAGCGATAGCCCGAACACGCTTTCCGCCGAAGAGCGGCAGCGCCTCGACCAACTGCTGGATAAAAACCACCCATGACTGATTTCTGGCTCGCGGCAGGCTTGTTGCTCCTGATCGCCTTGAGTTTCCTGCTGATCCCGATACTGCGTGAGCGTCGCGCCCAGCGCGAAGAGGACCGGACCGCGCTCAACGTTGCGCTGTATGAAGAACGCCTGGCCGAGCTGCAGGGCCAGCAGCAGGAGGGCGTGCTCAGCGCCGAGCAATTGGACAGCGGCCGGGCCGAGGCCGCCCGCGAGCTGCTGGCGGATACCGAAGGCAACGGCCAGGTGCGCAATTCGCGGCTGGGCAAGCCGCTGCCCTTGCTGGCGGCAGTGCTGGTGCCGCTCCTGGGCCTGGGCCTGTACCTGCACTTCGGAGCCAGCGACAAGGTCGAGCTGACCCGCGAGTTCGCCCAGGCGCCGCAGACCATGGAAGAAATGACCCAGCGCCTGGAGCGTGCGGTGGCGGCCCAGCCGGACTCCGCCGAAGGCCTGTACTTCCTCGGGCGCACCTACATGGCCCAGGATCGGCCGGCGGATGCGGCGAAGATCTTCGAGCGTACCGTAGCCCTGGCCGGGCGCCAGCCCGAGCTGCTGGGGCAGTGGGCCCAGGCCCAGTATTTCGCCGATGACAAGAAGTGGTCGGACAAGGTCCAGGCCCTCACCGACGAAGCGCTCAAGGCCGATCCCAACGAGGTCACCAGCCTGGGTCTGCTGGGTATCGCCGCCTTTGAAAGCGAGCGGTTCCAGGATGCCATCGACTACTGGAAGCGCCTGCAGGCGCAATTGCCGCCGGACGACAATTCCCGTGCAGCCCTGCAAGGCGGGATCGACCGGGCCAGCGAGAAGCTGGTGGCAAGCGGTGGCAAAGTGGCCGCCGAGCCGGCGACCAAGGCCAAGGGCGCGCTGCTCAAGGTCCGGGTCGACCTGGCCGCCGAGCTCAAGGCCAAGGTCCAGCCGGGCGACAGCGTGTTCATCTTCGCCCGCGCCACCCAGGGACCACCGGCGCCCTTGGCGGCCAAGCGCCTGACGGTGGCCGATTTGCCGGCCACCGTCGAGCTGGGGGATGCCGACGCGATGATGCCGCAGCTGAAACTGTCGAACTTCCCTGAAGTCCAACTGGTTGCGCGTGTTTCCCGCGCTGGCCAGCCAACGGCCGGTGAATGGGTCGGACACAGCCAGCCCCTGGCCAGCAGCACCACCACGGCCCAGCAGCTGACCATCGACAGCCCGGATAAATAAAGAGAAACCACCATGACCGCCATCGCTCGCATCACCCTGCTGTCCCTGGTCCTGGGGTTGAGCGCTTGTACGGTCCAGCGGCCAGTACCCACCAGTTCCGAGCCCATCCCGCCAGCGGAGCCGAGCACGCGCCCGGCTCCTTCCACGGTGCCCTCCGGCAAGCCTGCCACGCCCCATGCACCAGCGCCTGCAACCAAGGCCCTGCCACGCACTTCGGCCAGCTTCGCTCCGCCTCCGGGCGGGCACAGCCACTGGGACCCACGACTGGGGGTCTACGTGCTGGATAACCAAAGCAACACCTTCTACCGCCAGCGCACCTACTATCGCTGGAACAACGGCTGGAGCCGCTCCATCAGCCCCGACGGCCCCTGGGAAGATACCGATATCCATGGCGTGCCCGCCGGGCTCGGCCGCCAGTTCCAGTAACGCTGCTGGCGCTTGTACCGCCAGACCCTCGCCAAGGCCCATCCCAGGGCCTTTGTCGCAAATGCTTAAGCCTCGTGGGCCTTGGCCGATACAGCGAGGTGTTCCTGAGCCGCTGCCGTTGAGCGACCGATGAAAAAATCCCTGAACAAACCCTATTTCCTGCCGATGCTGTTCTGGCTGGCGCTAAGCGGCGTGCTGTTGCTGCTCTACGGATCGGGCTCGGCCGAAGTGCCGGAACTGATCTACCTGTCGGTGCAGCCACTGTCCTTGCTGGTGGTCTTCGCGTTTTTCTATTACTTCTGCTGCTGGACCCTCATCTCGGTTTTCCCGCTCACCGAGGTGGGTTGGAAGAAGGTGGACTACGGCTGGCTGACGCTGGCGTCCCTGGCCCTGATCAGTGCCACCCAGGTGGTGCGGGTGGATTGGTTCCAGAGCGACTATCGCCTGGCGCAGAGCACCCAGGCCGGATTGCAGCGGGGTGTCGCGGCGGATATCGACGACCTGCTGGGCAAGCAGCACTGCCAGGCCGCCACCCAGCTGCACGAACCCCAGGACGCCGCCCAGGTGCTCAACCTGTGCGAACGTTTTGCCAGCTTGCCGCGCATGGACGATGGCCGATTGTCGATACTGGCCGTGACCCGGGTACAACAGGCCCTGGGGGATCTGCGCGGCGAGTACTCCTCGGCCGTGGTCGGCCAGTGGCTGGAGCGCCTGGCCGAAGACTTCGCCGAACAGCAGCGCCAGCGCAAGGAAGTCGATCGCCTGCGCGCGCTGACCGAAACCAGCCAGGCCGAGAAAATCTATAGCTACTTCGCCCCCTTGCTGCTGGTGTTCGCCCTGGCCCTGCGCGCCTCGAAGGTCACCGGTGAAGTACGGCTCAAGGTGCCGAAACGGCGCAAGCTGTGGCTGATCGTCAACCGCCGCGTAGTGCTCGACGGCCTGGGATTTGCCCGGGGCGCACGGGCCCGGCTCGACGAGGCGCTGGGCAACTGGCGGGTGGCGGGGTGGGGCGTGGTGCACCTGGCCTGCGACTTCATCACCGCTGCCGGCCCCCAGGACACCCCGGTGGCGGTGAGCGCCGGCTTCTACGAGAACGAATTCCACCTCGCCAGCGCGGCCGACTTCGATGGCAGCGAGTTCGTCGAGTGGGCGGCCACCCAGGTCATCGACACCCTCTACCTGGTGGGCGAAACCGATCCGCAACTGCTCGCGCTGGTTCGCCGCTGGGGTGCGGCGGCGAACATCGAGGTGCTGATCCGCGAGCGGATCTGAGCCTTGGCCATGGACAGACCAGGTGCCGCCAGTCGGCCCAGGCGCCGGCCAGGCATTTACTTGGCTCGCGCCTGGTAGCAGGCTGGTGGTCTTTCCGGGCCGGCTGCTGGCTCGGCCCTGTACCGCTTCGCTCAGCCGAGGACCTTGTTGCCATGAAACGATCTCTGTCTGGTGTGTTGTGCGTTATCCAATGCTTCGCCCTGATGGCCCTGCTCGGCAGTGCCCTGGCCCAGGATGCGCCCGGCATGCGCATCGGCGTGCGGGGGGAAATCACCGGCCTTGGCGGCGATGTGCTGCGGGTGCATGCCAATAGCGGGGAGAACGTCAGCATCGAGTTGACGCCGCAGACCCAGGTCCGCGCCGTGACCCTGGCCAATATCGAGGACATCAAACCGGGCAGCTACATCGGCTCGGCGGCCATGCCCATGGCCGATGGCACCCTCAAGGCCCTGGAAGTGCATGTGTTCCCGCCGCAGATGGCCGGCACCGGCGACGGCCACCGGCCTTTCGACCTGGCCAAGGGCAGCAGCATGACCAACGGTAGCGTCGGCGACCTGGTGGTGAGCAATGGCCGGACCCTGACCGTCAACTACAAGGGCGGCCAGCAGAAGATCCTGGTGCCGGACGATGTGCCCATCGTCAACCTGGTGCCGGGGGATCGCAGCTTGCTCAAGACCGGGGTCAAGGTGGTGATGTTCGTCACCCAGGGCGCCGACGGCAAGCTGATCGCGCAATCGATTTCCGCCGGCAAGGACGGGGTGACGCCTCCGATGTAGGTCCGCCATCCACTGTTGCGTTGCCGGATGTTGCTGCGCCGGGCTGGCGCTGGAAGTCCGCGGGGCCCTGGTTTAGGGTTTGCGGTCGTTCATCGAGGCGGAGGTCCTTATGCAAAAGTCGACGTTCAATCCCGGCAGCGTGTTCGATTCACTGCAGTACGGCTTCAGCCAGGCCGTGGAAGTGCGGGGCGGGCGGCGCCTGCTGCTGTCCGGCCAGGTGGGAGTGGATGAACATGAACGCACCGTGGGCCCGGGCCTGCGGGAGCAGACCGAGCAGGCCTTCGACAATATCCAGCGGGTGCTGGCCGAGGCCGGTGGGACGCTGGCGGATGTGGTGATGTTGCGGATCTATATCGCCGAAGCGGCCCGCGATCAGCAGGAGCACATCAGCGCGATCTTGCTGGAGCGCTTCGCCAGCCAGCCGCCGGCGTCTTCATGGATCATCGTCAGTGGCCTGTCGCTGCCCGAATGGCTGATCGAAGTCGAGGCCGAGGCGGTGCTGGAGGAGCGGCATCAGGCCGCCGAAGCGGCGCTGTTCAATCCGGCGCTGGCCCTCTGACTGCCACCTGAAGCATAAAAAAGCGACCGTGGAAGTTGATTGATGCCGGTCAGGCAAGCAGAGGTGATTCTCTGCCATTGCCTTGACTGATCGGCATTAACCGTACAGGTCGCTTTTTTCATTCACCCGCGAGGGGTCACTTGGCGTTGGTGTAGATCTGGTCGAAGATCCCGCCATCGTTGAAGTGGGTCTTCTGTACGCTGCGCCAGTCGCCGAAGGTCTTCTCCACCGAGAGGAAGTCGACTTTCGGGAAGCGGTCGGTGAACTTGGCCAGCACCTTCGGATCCCGTGGGCGCAGGTAGTTGTTGGCGGCGATCTCCTGGCCTTCCGGCGACCACAGGTACTTCAGGTATTCCTCGGCGGCGGCGCGGGTGCCTTTCTTCTCCACCACCTTGTCCACTACCGACACCGGAGGCTCGGCTTCGGCGGAAACGCTCGGGTAGATCACCTCGAACTGATCGCGGCCGAATTCGCGGGCGATCATTTCCGCCTCGTTCTCGAAGGTCACCAGCACGTCGCCGATCTGGTTGGTCATGAAGGTCGTGGTGGCGGCGCGGCCACCGGTGTCCAGCACCGGCGCCTGCTTGAACAGCTTGCCGACGAAGTCCTTGGCCTTGTTCTCGTCGCCGCCGTTCTTGAGCACGTAGCCCCAGGCCGAGAGGTAGGTGTAGCGACCGTTACCCGAGGTCTTGGGGTTGGGCACGATCACCTGTACGCCGTCCTTGAGCAGGTCCGGCCAGTCCTTCAATGCCTTGGGGTTGCCCTTGCGCACGATGAACACCGTGGCCGAGGTGAAGGGGGCGCTGTTGTCCGGCAGGCGGGTGACCCAGTTGTCCGGGACCAGATTGCCGTTGTCCGCCAGGGCATTGATGTCGGTGGCCATGTTCATGGTGATGACGTCCGCCGGCAGGCCGTCGATCACCGAGCGCGCTTGCTTGCTGGAGCCGCCGAAGGACATCTGCAGGGTGATGTTCTCGTTGTGCTCGGCCTTCCAGTGTTTCTGGAAGGCGCTGTTGTAGTCCTTGTAGAAGTCGCGCATCACGTCGTAGGAAACGTTGAGCAGGGTCGGTGCGGCCTGGGCGGCGCCAGCCAGGGCCAGGCCGGCGGCCAGGAGCGAAGCGCTGAAGAGTTTTTTCACTGCACATTTCCTTTTATTCGAGAGTGAAGGCAATTTGCCGCCGACTATAGCCGGGGCGCTATATCTCTTTAAAGATTGAAAAGTACTTTGCTTATTCCATTTTCTTGAACAGCGCATTGCCGCAGCGTGAGCAGAAGGCGGCGGCCGGCTCGTGGCTGTTCTTGCGGCACACCGGGCAGTCGTGTTTCTGCTGCTCGCCGCGCATGGCGCTGGCCAGCTCGGCGGTGAAGATCCCGGTGGGCACGGCGATGATCGAGTAACCGGTGATCATCACCATGGACGAGATCACCTGGCCGATCACCGTCTTGGGCACGATATCGCCGTAGCCCACGGTGGTCAGGGTGACGATGGCCCAGTAGATGCCCTTGGGAATGCTGGTGAAGCCGTGCTCCGGGCCTTCCACCACGTACATCAGGGTGCCGAACACCGTGACCAGGGTGCAGACGCTGAGCAGGAACACCAGGATCTTCTGCTTGCTGCCGCGCAGGGCGTCGAGCAGGTAGTGGGCCTGCTTGAGATAGGGCGCCAGCTTGAGCACGCGGAAGATCCGCAGCATGCGGATGATACGGATGATCAACAGGTACTGGGCGTCGCTGTAGTACAGGGCGAGGATCCCGGGGACGATCGCCAGCAGGTCCACCAGGCCGTAGAAGCTGAAGGCATAGCGCAGCGGCTTGGGCGAGCAGTACAGGCGCAGCCCGTACTCGATGGCGAAGATCAGGGTGAAGCCCCATTCGATGTACGCCAGGACGTTGGCGTAGTCGCGGTGCACCTGGTCGATGCTGTCGAGGATCACGATCACCAGGCTGGCGAGGATGATCAGCAGCAAGGTGGTATCGAAGCGTCTTCCAGCCACGGTGTCGGTCTGGAAGATCATCACGTAGAGGCGTTGCCGCCAGTTGTCGCTGTTACCCATGGAAATCGCCTGAATCGAAGATCAGCGAAGCCTAGGTGGATTCGTTGCGCTAGCGCAAGGCGCGTCGCGGCGCGGGGTGCGGCCCAACACCCGGTTGCAGGCCAGCACCAACCAGCAAGCGAGGACGAAGGGGCCGGTGAGTGGGGGCAAGCCTATCGCGGCGATGCCGGGGGTGATCAGCAGCGCCAGGACCATGCCCAGCAGCGGCCACCAGGGGCGCAGGCCGATCTGGCCCAGCGCCAGGGCCACCAGCGCGCAGTTGTAGCCGGCCAGTCCCGAGAGCGCCTGGCCGGGCTCCTGCAGCATCGCCGCCACGCCCAGGCCGAACCCCGAGCCGCCCAGGGCCCAGATCGCCGCCCGGCGGTTGGCCAGCAACAGGCCGGCGAAGACCAGCAGCCCCGCCAGCCAGTCGCCGAGGAACATCACCTGGCCCAGGCCCTGGAACAGGCCGCCCAGCAGCCCCGTGGGCGATAGCCCGGTGGGCGCCGGGTTGGCGGCCAGCGGCGTGAACAGGCCGGCCAGGAGCCAGCCGAGGCCGACGAAGGGCGCGGTGTAGGCCGGCAGCCGGGCGGGTTGCCGGGCGCGCTTGAGCCACTGCTGGGTGATGATCGCGCTCAGGCCGCCGGCGGCGATGATCAAGGGCGGCAGCAAGATCGTCCAGGGCAGGTACAGGCTCAGCAGCAGCCCGAGCAGCACGCCGTTGTAGCTGAACAGCCCGGCTTGTCGATCGGCCTTGGCGTAGCCCCGTTGCTGGGCCGTCAGCAGCCCGGCCAGGGCGCCGAGCAGGGCGCCACCGAGCAGCGCCGGGGCGCAGGCCAGGATCGCCAGCAGGCACAGCAGGCCGCACAGCGGGTCGCGCTGGAGAAAGATCTGGCTGAAGCCATTGAGCAGGGCAGTGGCCCAATCGGGGCAGAAAGCGTTGAACGACTGTGACGGCATGATGGATATCGGTCAGTGCGGCCGCTGTTGGCTGCGTCCGGGCCATCAGGCTCCCTCTCTGGAGAGCTCTGAATGGACCGGGGCCGCAGCACCGGCAGTGGGGCAGGTCAGAGAAGGGTTTCGACACGCAAGGAGTTAGTCGTCCCCGGCTGGCCGAACGGCACACCGGCGGTGATCACCACCGTGTCCCCACGCTGCGCCAGGCCTTGGGCCTGGGCGATCTCCAGGGCCGTACTGCAGACTTCGTCGACCTGGCGCAGGCGGTCGTTGACCACCGAGTGCACGCCCCAGGCCAGGGACAGGCGGCGCGCGGCCTGCAGGTTGGGGGTCAGGTTGAGGATCGGCACCGACGGCCGTTCCCGGGCGGCGCGCAGGGTCGAGCTGCCGGACTCGCTGTAGTTCACCAGTACCGCCACCGGCAGGATGCTGCAGATACGCCGGATCGCGCAGCTGATGGCATCGGACACCGTGGCTTCGGCCTGGGGCCGGTTGACGTCCAGTTGGGTTTGGTAGTCCGGTCCGGTTTCCACCTGGCGGATGATCTTGCTCATCATCTGCACGGCCTCCAGCGGGTATTCCCCGGAAGCGGTTTCCGCCGAAAGCATCACGGCGTCGGTGCCTTCGGCCACGGCATTGGCCACATCGGTGACTTCGGCCCGGGTGGGTGCCGGGGAGAAGCGCATGGACTCCAGCATCTGCGTGGCCACCACCACCGGCCGGCCCAGCTGGCGGCAGGTGGCGATGATGTCCTTCTGGATCTGCGGCACGGCTTCGGCCGGCACCTCGACCCCCAGGTCGCCCCGGGCCACCATGATCGCGTCGCTGAGTTCGGCGATGTCCCGCAGTTGGGCCACCGCCGAGGGTTTCTCGATCTTGGCCATCAACAAGGCCTGGTTGCCGATCAGTTCCCGGGCTTCGTGAATATCCTGCGCGCGCTGCACGAACGACAGCGCCACCCAGTCCACTCCCAGTTCCAGGCCGAAGCTCAGGTCGCGGCGGTCCTTGGCGGTCAGCGGGCTCAGCTCCAGCACCGCCTGGGGCACGTTGACACCCTTGCGATCCGACAGCTCGCCACCGGCCAGCACCGTGGTATCGATGGCCTCGGCATGCCTGGCGTCGACCCGCAGGCGCAGCTTGCCGTCATCCAGCAGCAGGTCCATGCCGGGCTCCAGCGCGGCGATGATTTCCGGATGGGGCAGGTTGACCCGCCGGGCATCGCCCGGGGTCGGGTCCAGGTCCAGGCGCAGGGCCTGGCCGCGTATCAACTGGACCTTGCCGGCGCTGAAGGTGCCGACCCGCAGCTTCGGCCCCTGCAGGTCCATGAGAATCCCCAGGGGTCGGTTCAGCTCGCTTTCCACCTGGCGGATCCAGGCGTGGCGCTGGGCGTGGTCGGCATGGCTGCCGTGGCTGAAGTTGAGGCGGAAGATATTCACCCCGGCTTGCACCAGCTCACGGATATCCTCGATACCGTCGGTGGCCGGGCCCAGGGTGGCGAGGATCTTGACCTTCTTGTCAGGCGTCATGTTTGGTGGTCTCGAGAATCAGGATGGCGCGGAAGTCGTTGACGTTGGTACGGGTCGGCTCCGTGACGATCAAGCTGTCCAGGGCCGCGAAGTAGCCGTAGCCATTGTTGTTGTCCAGCTCGTCGCTGGCGTTCAGGCCCAGGGCCGTGGCACGGGCGAAGCTGTCCGGGGTCATGATGGCCCCGGCGTTGTCCTCGGAGCCGTCGATGCCGTCGGTGTCGCCAGCCAGGGCGTAGATGCCGGGATGGCCCTTGAGGCTGTCGGTCAGGCTCAGCAGGAACTCGGCATTGCGCCCGCCACGGCCGTTGCCGCGTACCGTGACCGTGGTCTCGCCGCCGGACAGGATCACGCAGGGCGCGGCCAGGGGTTGGCCATGCTGGGCCACCTGGCGGGCAATCCCGGCGTGGACCTTGGCCACCTCGCGGGACTCGCCCTCCAGGTCGCCGAGGATCAACGGGCTGAAACCCGCCTGGCGCGCCTTGACTGCCGCCGCCTCCAGGGATTGCTGGGGCCGGGCGATCAGCTGGAAATGACTGCGGGCCAGGCACGGGTCGCCGGGCTTGACGGTTTCCGACTCTTGGCTCTGCAGCCAGGCGCGCACCGCCGACGGTACCTCGATGGCGTAGCGCTGGAGAATCGCCAGGGCCTGGGCCGAAGTGCTGGGATCGGCCACGGTGGGCCCGGAGGCGATGACCGTCGCCAAATCGCCGGGCACATCGGAAATCGCGTAGGTGTGCACTGTGGCCGGCCAGCAGGCCTTGGCCAGGCGCCCGCCCTTGATCGCCGAGAGGTGCTTGCGTACGCAATTTATCTCGCCGATGGTGGCGCCGGACTTGAGCAGCGCCTTGTTGAGCGCCTGCTTGTCGGCCAGGGTGATGCCGGTGGCGGGCAGGGCCAGCAGCGCCGAGCCACCGCCGGACAGCAGGAAAATCACCCGGTCCTGTTCCGTCAGGTCGCTGACCAACTCCAGCACGCGCCGGGCCACGTCCAGGCCGGCGGCATCGGGCACCGGATGGGCGGCCTCGACCACTTCGATCTTGTGACAAGGGGCGCCGTGGCCGTAGCGGGTCACCACCAGCCCGCGGACTTCGCCCTGCCAACTGCGTTCGACCACCTGGGCCATGGCCGCGGCGGCCTTGCCGGCGCCGATGACGATGACCCGGCCGCTGCGGTCGCTGGGCAGGTGGGCTTCGAGGACATGTTGCGGATGGGCGGCGTCGATGGCTGTGGCGAACAGCTCACGCAGCAATTGTTGCGGATCGGCCGGCATGGCGGGCTCCCGGATTCTTGTTATGGGGGGCGTGGAACAGGTGTAGTCGCCGCCGGGGGCGGCGCCAGGGTCGGCGGGGCCCGTCCATGGCCCGCAGCGATGCGTTTCCCGCGGACCTCGGTACAGCCCGGGGCGGCGACTACGAATACGGCTTACTGCTTGTCGCGGATCGAGAAGTTGGCCATGTGCTCCAGGCCCTTGATCAGGGCCGAGTGGTCCCAGTTGCCACCACCGATGGCGTTGCAGGTGCTGAATACCTGCTGGGCGTTGGCGGTGTTGGGCAGGTTGATGCCCAGCTCGCGGGCGCCGCTGAGGGCCAGGTTGAGGTCCTTCTGGTGCAGGTTGATACGGAAGCCCGGGTCGAAGGTGCCCTTGATCATGCGTTCGCCATGCACTTCCAGGATGCGCGAGGAGGCGAAGCCGCCCATCAGCGCTTCGCGCACCTTGGCCGGGTCGGCGCCGTTCTTCGCGGCGAACAGCAGCGCTTCGGCCACGGCCTGGATGTTCAGGGCGACGATGATCTGGTTGGCCACCTTGGCGGTCTGGCCGTCACCATTGCCGCCGACCAGGGTGATGTTCTTGCCCATGCTCTGGAACAGCGGCAGGGCGCGTTCGAAGGCCTGGCTGTCGCCGCCGACCATGATGCTCAGGGTCGCGGCCTTGGCCCCGACTTCACCGCCGGACACCGGGGCGTCGAGGTACTGCGCGCCTTTCTCGTTGATCTTGGCGGCGAAGGCCTTGGTCGCGGTGGGCGAGATCGAACTCATGTCGATGACGATCTTGCCCTTGCCGATCCCGGCGGCCACGCCGTCGGCGCGCAGCAGCACGTCTTCTACCTGTGGGGTATCGGGCACCATGATGATCACGAATTCGGCTTCCTGGGCCACATCCTTGGGGGATGCCAGGGCCACTGCGCCGGCGGCGATCAGGTCGGCCGGGGCCTTGCCGTGGTGTTCCGAGAGCAGCAGGTTGTGGCCGGCCTTCTGCAGGTTGGCGGCCATGGGGTGGCCCATGATGCCGGTGCCGATGAATCCGATTTTAGCCATGGGGAAAATCCTCTTTTTATTGCTCTATAAGGTTGCGGGTGCCAAGGCATTCGTCTCGCGGGCAGCCTGGCTCCTACCGTAGGAGCGAGCCGGCGGCGATCCGACTGGCCCCAGATGAACGATGACGCGGTGGCCGATCAGATGGCGTTGTGGCTCTTGAGCCAGCCCAGGCCTGCTTCGGTGGTGGTCAGCGGCTTGTACTCGCAGCCGACCCAGCCCTGGTAGCCGATGCGCTCCAGGTGCTCGAACAGGAAGCGGTAGTTGATCTCGCCGGTGCCCGGTTCGTTGCGTCCGGGGTTGTCCGCCAGCTGCACGTGGTTGATCTGCTCCAGGTGGTTGGCCAGGGTCCGGGCCAGGTCTCCTTCCATGACCTGCATGTGATAGATGTCGTACTGCAGGAACAGGTTGGCACTGCCGACCTGTTCGCGGATCGATAGCGCCTGGGCGGTGTTGTTGAGGTAGAAGCCGGGAATGTCGCGAGTGTTGATGGCCTCCATTACCAGCTTGATGCCCACGGCCTGGAGCTTGTCGGCGGCGTACCTGAGGTTGTCGACGAAGGTCTTTTGCACCAGGGCCTCGTCCACGCCCTGGGGGCGGATGCCGGCCAGGCAGTTGACCTGGGTATTGCCCAGGACCTGGGCATAGGCGATGGCCAGGTCGACCCCGGCGCGGAACTCCGCGACCCGGTCGGGCAGGCAAGCGATACCGCGCTCGCCCTTGGCCCAGTCGCCGGCCGGCAGGTTGAACAGCACCTGGGTCAGGCCGTGGGCGTCGAGCTGGGCCTTGATTTCGGCCGAGCTGAATTCATAGGGAAACAGGTACTCGACTCCGCTGAAGCCGGCATCGGCGGCAGCCTTGAAGCGAGCGAGGAAATCCTGCTCGGTGAACAGCATGGACAGGTTGGCGGCAAAACGCGGCATGGTGGTCTCCTGTGGATCTATCAAGTCCTGTAGTCGCCGGGGCAGTAGGCGCCAAGGCCCGGTGGACCCTGGCGGCTCGCGAAGACGGCGTTGGCTTGGCGCTCGAGCGCGGTCCTGGGCGGCTACGGGAGTTGTGCTGGCTGGTTAGTCGAGCAGGGCGATGGCGGTGGGGGCGTCGTTGCCCACCAGCGCCAGGTCCTCGAACTCGTTGACGGCGTTGATCTCGGTACCCATGGAGATATTGGTCACCCGTTCCAGGATGATCTCCACCACCACTGGCACCTTGAAGGTTTCGACCAGTTCCTGGGCCTGGCGCAGGGCCGGTTGGATGTCCTTGGGCTCGAATACTCGCAGGGCCTTGCAGCCCAGGCCTTCGGCCACCGCGACATGGTCCACGCCGTAGCCATTGAGCTCGGGAGCGTTGAGGTTGTCGAAGGACAGCTGTACGCAATAGTCCATGTCGAAGCCGCGCTGGGCCTGGCGGATCAGCCCCAGGTAGGAGTTGTTCACCACCACGTGGATATACGGCAGGTTGAACTGCGCACCCACCGCCAGCTCTTCGATCATGAACTGGAAGTCGTAGTCCCCGGACAGTGCCACCACCTTGCGGCTTGGATCGGCCTTGACCACCCCCAGGGCCGCCGGAATGGTCCAGCCCAGCGGGCCGGCCTGGCCGCAGTTGATCCAATGGCGCGGCTTGTAGACGTGGAGGAACTGCGCGCCGGCGATCTGCGACAGGCCGATGGTGCTGACGTAGCAGGTGTCCTTGCCGAACACCTGGTTCATTTCCTCGTAGACCCGCTGCGGCTTGACCGGCACGTTGTCGAAGTGGGTCTTGCGTTGCAGGCTGGCCTTGCGCTGCTGGCAGTCATGCAACCAGGCGCTGCGGTCCTTGAGCTCTCCGGCCGCCTGCCACTCGCGGGCCACTTCCAGCAGTACGGTGAGGGCGCTGCCAGCGTCGGAAACGATGCCCAGGTCGGGAGTGAAGACCCGGCCGATCTGGGTCGGCTCGATGTCCACGTGGATGAACTTGCGGCCTTCGGTATAGACGTCCACCGAGCCGGTGTGGCGGTTGGCCCAGCGGTTGCCGATGCCCAGCACCACATCGGACTTGAGCAGGGTGGCGTTGCCGTAGCGATGGGAGGTTTGCAGGCCGACCATGCCCACCATCTGCGGGTGATCGTCGGGAATGCTGCCCCAGCCCATCAGGGTCGGGATCACCGGGATGCCGGTGAGTTCGGCGAACTCCACCAGCAGCTCGCTGGCATCGGCGTTGATCACCCCGCCGCCGGCCACCAGCAGCGGTCGTTCGGCCTGGGCCAGCATGGCCAGGGCTTTCTCGGCCTGGACCCGGGTGGCCGAGGGTTTAGCCAGGGGCAGGGGCTGGTAGGCGTCGATATCGAATTCGATTTCCGCCATCTGCACGTCGAACGGCAGGTCGATCAGTACCGGGCCCGGGCGGCCGGAGCGCATTTCATGGAAGGCTTTCTGGAAGGCGTAGGGCACCTGGCCCGGCTCCAGCACGGTGGTGGCCCACTTGGTCACCGGCTTGACGATGCTGGTGATGTC
This sequence comes from Pseudomonas sp. CMR5c, assembly GCF_003850545.1. Lineage (NCBI taxonomy): Bacteria > Pseudomonadati > Pseudomonadota > Gammaproteobacteria > Pseudomonadales > Pseudomonadaceae > Pseudomonas > Pseudomonas sp. CMR5c. Next base: position 1,837,444 of record NZ_CP027705.1, read on the forward strand.
CACGGCCTGGAAGTCTTCCTTGTGCAGGCGGGCACGGGGAGCCTGGCCGGTGATGCAGAGGATCGGGATGGAGTCGGCCGAGGCACTGTACAGGCCGGTGACCATGTCGGTGCCGGCGGGGCCCGAGGTGCCGATGCACACACCGATGTTGCCGGCCTTGGTACGTGTGTAGCCCTCGGCCATATGCGAGGCGCCTTCGACGTGGCGAGCGAGCACATGATCGATGCCGCCGACCTTCTGCAAGGCAGAGTACAGCGGGTTGATGGCGGCGCCCGGGATGCCAAAGGCGGTGTCGACCCCTTCACGGCGCATCACCAGAACGGCGGCTTCGATTGCTCTCATTTTGCTCATGATTTTGTGCCTCTTACGTTTTGTAATTGTATACAAGTGGCTTTGCGCAGAGTGTATTCATGGCGAGCAGCACAGGTCAATGGCTTTTCTTGGAAGCGATCAGCTGCGCTTTGAGCCCTGATAAACCGGTGTCATTTTGTCGCATTGGCTATATTTCAATAAATATTGTATACAAAAACAAAGTTCATTGTGTTCTATTCGTTGTATCGAGCTTCTCCTGAAAGAAGCTTCACCAGGCTTTCCAATAACAAGATGAGGACGGCACCCATGAGCGCTTTAACCTTGAAAGTCGCAGTCAACCTGGCCAACCAGGCCATCCAGGCGGGGCGCAACATCAGTGCCGCGCCACTGGCCATCGCGGTACTCGATGCCGGTGGTCATCTGGTGACCTTGCAAAGGGAGGATGGCGCCAGCCTGCTGCGCCCGCAGATCGCCATCGGCAAGGCCTGGGGGGCGATCGCCCTGGGCAAGGGCTCGCGCCTGCTGGCGCTGGATGCCCAGCAGCGTCCGGCCTTCATCGGCGCGCTCAACAGCCTGGGGCAGGGCAGTGTGGTGCCGGCACCGGGCGGGGTATTGATTCGTGATCAGGCGGGTTTGGTGATTGGCGCCATCGGCATCAGTGGCGATACCTCGGATATTGACGAGCAGTGCGCCATCAGCGCCATCGAAGCCCAGGGCCTGGCCGCGGATGCCGGCGTCAGCGCCTAGGTCACGCAGTACGTGTAGCCGCTGTCGAGCCTGCGAGGCTGCGATCGGGTGCGCAGCGCCCGCCAAACCGGGGGACGCGGTACCTCAGGTTGATTGCCGATAGCCACCAGGCGGCTCGTGCCGGGTCGTGCGCAGCCTGGGGCAGCGGCCACACGAACCCCGTGGCGCCCGTGAACCGGGCGACGTCATGAGGGGGGTTATGCGGATTCGGGTTCGCAGCCCTTGAGCACCAGGCGGATGATGGTCTGGGCGGCGGCTTCGTAGTCTTCTTCGGTCAACTTGGCCTTGCCGGTGACCACCGAGATCTGCCAGTCGAAGTCGGCATAGGTCTGGGTCGCGGCCCAGATGCTGAACATCAGGTGGTGCGGGTCCAGCGGTGCGATCTGGCCACGGTCGATCCAGGTCTGGATGCATTCGATGTTGTGCTTGGCCTGGGCGTTGAGCTGTTCCACCTGGTCCGGGCTCAGGTGCGGGGCACCATGCATGATCTCGCTGGCGAACACCTTGGAGGCGAAGGGCAGGTCGCGGGAGATGCGGATCTTCGAGCGGATATAGCCGCTGAGCACTTCGCTGGGCACGCCATCGGCATTGAATGGAGTGGAGGCCTGGAGAATAGGCTCGATGATGCTTTCAAGCACCTCGCGGTAGAGGTTTTCCTTGGACTTGAAGTAGTAGTAGACGTTGGGCTTGGGCAGCCCGGCCTTGGCGGCGATATCGCTGGTCTTGGTCGCGGCGAAGCCCTTGTCGGCGAATTCTTCACTGGCGGCCCGCAGGATCAGTTCTTTATTGCGCTCGCGGATGGTGCTCATAAACCGGGGGATTCCTTGCCTGTTCGGCGGTTGCGCATGGTAGCACCGGGCTCGCGAAAGGCTCAAGAATGCCCATTGGCCGTGGTCTTGCCAGCATTCGAGAGGGGGTGGCGACCGTTTGCCGGCATCTCGCCTGGTCCTCCTGCGGCGCGGTATGCTGCGCGCCTCATTTCACGCAGGGAAGCCTGGCCCATGGCAGGAAGCAGTTTGCTGGTTTTGCTCGACGATATCGCCGCGGTGCTGGACGACGTGGCCCTGATGACCAAGATGGCGGCGAAGAAGACCGCCGGTGTGCTGGGCGATGACCTGGCCCTCAATGCCCAGCAGGTGTCCGGGGTTCGCGCCGAACGGGAGGTCCCGGTGGTCTGGGCCGTGGCCAAGGGCTCGTTTCGCAACAAGTTGATCCTGGTGCCGGCGGCCCTGGCCATCAGCGCCTTCGCTCCCTGGCTGGTGATTCCACTGCTGATGCTCGGAGGCGCCTACCTGTGCTTCGAGGGTTTCGAGAAGCTGGCCCACAAGTTCCTCCACAGCAAGGCCCAGGACCAGGCGGCCCATGACCAGCTGATCGAGGCCGTGGCGGATCCGGCCACCGACCTGGTGGCCTTCGAAAAGGACAAGATCAAGGGCGCGGTGCGCACTGACTTCATCCTCTCCGCCGAAATCATCGCCATTACCCTGGGTACCGTTGCCGACGCGCCGCTGGCCCAGCAAGTGGTGGTGCTGTCGGGCATCGCCATCGTGATGACCGTCGGCGTCTATGGCTTGGTGGCCGGCATCGTCAAGCTCGATGACCTGGGCTTGTGGCTGGCGCGCAAGCCGGGACAACTGGCCAGGAGCGTGGGTGGGGCGATCCTGCGGGCCGCGCCCTACATGATGAAGAGCCTGTCGGTGATCGGTACCGCGGCCATGTTCATGGTCGGCGGCGGCATCCTCACCCACGGCGTGCCGGCGGCCCACCACCTGATCGAAGAGCTCACCGCGCGCAGCGCCAGCCTGGTGGGTGGTTTTTCGTTGCTCATGCCGACCCTGCTCAATGCCGTGGCCGGGATCGTCGCTGGTGCCGTGGTCTTGCTCGGCGTGACCCTGGCCAGCAAGGCCTGGCGCGCCGTCCGCGGCCAAGCGGCCTAGACCGGCAGCAGCGTGGCCAGGTAGCGGGCCACGGCTTCCTCGCCGCAGTGGCCGATCACTGCGGCCTCCGGCAAGGCCCGCCGGACATCGTGGTGGGCGCTATCCATCACCACCGCTTGCCCGGCCTTGGCCAGCATCGACACATCGTTCATGCCATCGCCAAAGGCCACGCAGCGCTTGAGGGCAACCCCCAGCAGCTGCGCCAGGCGCTGCAGGGCATGGCCTTTACTGACCCCGCCAGCCATCACCTCCAGGCACCAGGGAAAGGAGAAAACGCTGCTGATCCGCGCGCCGAAGCAGGCGTCGAGGCGCGATTGCAGGCGCGCCAACGCCGCGTGGTCCTGGTCGTGATGGAAAAAGAACAGTTTCTGTATCCCTTGCTCGGGAAAATCCGCCGGCGCGCAGAGCGTCGGTTGGAACGCCGGGTTCTGGCTGAAGCTGTCCAGGTTCGGGTAGTGGTCGCTGATCAGCCACTGTGCCTGGCAGTAGGCGTTGATCACCCACTGGCGGTCCGTGGCGCTGGCGATCAGCTTGCGCACCAGCTCGTTGTCCAGTTCCTGGACCAGGCGCAGGTTGCCGCAGGCGCTGGCGATGCTGGCGCCATTGGCGGTGATCAAGTGCACCGGCGGTAGCCGCTTGCCCATCAGCGAGCGGACATCGCGTTGGTGGCGGCCGGTGGCCAGCACTATCTGACGGCCGTCCTGGTGAAGCTGCCAGAGGGTATTGCAGGTGTAGTCGCCGATCCGGTCCCCTGGCAACAGCAGGGTTCCGTCCAGGTCGGACGCTATCAGGTCGTACATCGCAGGCTCCGGTTGGCACGGGCCGGGTCATGCCAATGGGCCGACCCGGCCGTCGGGAGGGGCGGTATGCGCCTCAGGCGGGTTTCGCGGCGCTCTGGGCCAGCAGCTCCAGGGACTTGGCCTTGGTGAAGGTCATGCGCTCTTCAAGGCGCAGATTGTCCCGTTCGTAGTAGATGCTCATCTGCCCATGGTCCTGGGGCACCGGGGTGATGCGGTAGATCAGCGGCAGGCTGTCGCTGAGCAGTTGCCGGGCATACCCCATGGCGCGCTGGTAGGTGTCGCCGACCTCTTCGAACTCGGGAAATATATCGAACGCCACCTGGCTGAGGATCGGGCCGTCGTCGATGCCCTCGTTGATTTCGTGGAGGGTCACGCCGTGGCGCCGCTCGCCGTTCTTCAGTGCCCAGTTCACCGGACGCACGCCCCGGTAGTGGGGCAGGTAGGACAGGTGCAGGTTGAGGATCTTGGCGCAGCAATCGATGAAGGCCCTGGGCAGGATCCGCTTGTGGAAGATCACCAGGCACAGGTCGCAGGAGAACGCCTGCTCGGCGTATCCCGGCAGGTTCTCGAAACGCCCGTCCTCGACCACCGGGATCTGCTGCTGGTGGCAGTAGTCGATCAGCGTCTGTTCGCTGCTCACCGGTTCGAACGGGTCGGCGACCACGTGGCTGAGCAGGTAGTCCGGGTGGTCCTGGAAGTAGCGGCAGGCGAAGATCGCCAGTTCGCCCTTGCCGCAGATCACCACGCGCTTAGGCGAATGCATGGTCGTTCTCCTGTTGATGGGCATGGCCATGATGACGGGCCAGTTGTGCCATGACGTTCTTGAGGGCCAGCAGCAGCTCGATGTTTTCCTCGCGGGTGCGGCAGGAAATCCTCAGGTACTGGTCGGAACCCTCGTTGCGTTTGCCCGAGCATTCCTTGACGTAGATGTGATGCTGCTCCAGGAGCAGGCGGCAGAGGGTCCGGGCGTCGGCGTAGTGGGTCTTGCAATAGACGAAGTTCGATTCGGTTTCGAAGCTGCTGAGGCCGTCGATGTCGTTCAGAGCGATCTGCAGGTCCAGGGTGTCGCCGATCACCGTCTGGCAACTTGCCAGGTACTGGTCCTTGTACTGCGGCAGGTGCAGCAGGAATTCCTCGGCGAAGCCGTTGAGGTTCCAGATCGGCAACTGCGCGTTCAGGGCCTTGAGCAGCGCCTGGTCGGCGCTGGCCAGGTAGCCGATGCGAATGCCGCCGATGCCGAAGGTCTTGCTCATGCTGCGGATCACCACCAGGTTGGGGTGTTCGTCCAGGACGTGGAGCAGGGTCTGGTCGGCATGGCGGGAGAAGTCCAGGAACGATTCGTCGACGATCAACGCGATCTGCAGCGCCTGCAGCTCGCGGGCCAGGGCCTGGAGCGTGGCCGCCGGGGTGAGGGCGCCCGTGGGGTTGTTCGGCGACTCGATCACCACCACCGAGGGGCGCTGTTCATGGCAGAGCGCCAACAGCGCCTGGGTGTCGATGGCGAATGCCTCGGCTTCGCGAGTGTGCAGGCACAGGGTGCGGTCTTCGCCGAAGACGTTGGCGTACTCGTTGAACGAGGGCACGGTGACCAGCACCTTGCCCGGGTACAGGTCCGGCAGGATCTTGATGATCTCCGCCGCGCCGTTGGCCACGCACAGCCGTTGGGCCGGGACATCGATGAACTCGGCCAGCGACTCCTCGATCAGCCGGCGGCCGCCCGGGTAGTTGAGCAGGATGTGCTCGAAGTTGTCCTTGATCTTGTCCTTGAGCTGTTGCGGCGGGAAATGGAAGTTGTAGATCAGCGCGAAGTCGCGCAGCGGGTAGCGCCAGTAGCCGCCGTGGCGGTTCTGCACGAAGCCCAGGCGATCCTGGTGGGAGATGTAGTTGCAGATGGTCAGGTCGTAGTAGTTGTCGACTTCGTACCACTGGGTGTTGTCGACGATCACCGGCTGGATGTTCCACTGGCTGTCCAGCGAGGCCTGCTTGAAGACATCTTCGTAGTAGGTGTTCTTGTCGCCCCGGGCGATGTACAGGTCCAGTTGGCGGACCACATAGCGGGCGAACTCCTGCGTACCGATCTTGTACAGGTTGACGGTTTTGTAGTGGCTGTCCAGGGTCTGGTGCCCAGCCTCCTTGGTGGAGCCGAAACCCAGCAGCCGGTCGTTCTCGATGGTGGTGTAGGTGCCTTCCATGTTCGGCCCGAGGGCGGACACCAGGGTGACCAGGTCAGCCGACTTGGCCATCAGCTGTTCCAGGCAGTGCTGGGAAAAGTAGATGTCGCCTTCGATGATCAGCGTGTCCCGGCCGATATGTTCCCGGGCCAGGTACAGCGAATAGATGTTGTTGGTGGTGGCCCAGTCCGGGTTGTAGACGAACTCGAAGCAAAGGCTGGTGTTCATCTGCTCCAGGTGCGCGGTGATGGTCTCGGCCTGGTAGCCGACCACGACCACCACCTTGCCGGCGCCGAGCCGTTCCAGGTTGGCCAGGGCGTTGTCGATGAAGGCGATGTCGTTGGTCTGGACCAACGGCTTCGGAGTGTTTTCGGTTCGGTTGGCCAGGCGGCTGCCTCGGCCCGCGCAAAGCAGGATGGCTGTATTGTTATTCATTGGAATTTCCTTATTTACCAAATATCAATCCGGGCACTACGTGCTGGTAGACCCACACGCCGTCGATCCGCCCGGAAAAGCTTTCTTCGCCGCCACTGTCGCCACCGGTCTTGATGCCTGAGCCGAGGCCGAAGGTATGGAAGTCCTCCAGCGCCCGGCCATCCACGGCCATGGGGTTGAGGCGGGCATTGGTCAGCAGGCCGTGGGCGTCCTGCTGCAACTGGATCGGGCGGCTGTCGGCGTCCAGCAACTCCACGGCCCTGGCGCTGTAGCCGGTGCTGTTGAGCAAGACGGCGCTGGAGTTGATCAAGGCGTCGACCTGCTCCGGGGACCGGGTGGAGATATCCACCACCTGGAGGTTGTCGATCTGCCCTCGCTGCACCTTGCGGGCGAACTCGAAGGAGTCGTAGCGCAGCCCCGAGTAGCGGTTGATTCGCCCGCTGGCGTTGCACACGTCAGCGTCGGTGAAGTGATAGCCCTGGGCCCGGGCGTTCTCGGCACAGTCGAAGAACAGCTTGAAGTCGCGCTTGGCCAGCAGGGTGATGGGACCCCGGTAATCCAGTTGCTCCACCAGGCGGATCAGGCAGGACACCGCACTGTGGGACGAGCCGAGGATGGCCACCGAGTCCGGGGCCGATGTGCGAAATTGCCGGTCGTGCAGACCCTTGATGAACTCGTCGGAGTTGATGTTGCAAGAGGCGTGGCGCGGGCCGCGTTGCTGGGGCTGCCCGCCGAGGTTGCAAATGACCTTGCGGCACTGGGCCTGCATCAGCACGCCATCCAGGCTGTAGCTGACCAGGTAGCCGCCCTCGGGCAATTGGCGGATCGCCTGGACGCAGCTATCGGTGGAGAACACGAAGCGCTGGCGCAGGGCCTTGTCGGCCATGACGAAGGCGGCGATCTGTTCGAGGAAGGCGCCGACCTGGCTCAGCTCGACGGCCCGGTCCTGGTTTTCGCGCAAGTAGCGCCATTGCGGGGTGTCCTTGAGGAAGCGGCTGAGCCGATCTTCCTGGTCCTGGAATTTTTCCAGGAATACGCCCCCCAGGGAGTTGGCGGTGATCCGGTACTGGCCGATTTCCCCGGCGCCTACGACATGGTTCTTTTCCAGGATCAGGCAGCGGCCAGCTTGTTCGTTCCGAATCAGCTCCGGCAGCAGCGAAATATTGGCTGGGCCGGCACCGCACAAGATCACGTCATAGTTCTGGATGGGCATCTAATGCTCCTGGTTGAAGTTATATAAGCGATAGAAGTTGCAGGCGAGGCTGGGCCGCTGAGATATCAGTTGAAGTTGTAGTAATTGATATAGAAGTCGTTTGTCGCGCCGACTTTATTCAGCCGCTGGATACGGGGGATGCCGTGCCGGAACTGTCATCTGCTGTTTGGCGGGGCTTGCCGGCATGTTTGAAGATGCTGAAGAAGATATAAGTCATGAGGCTGCTGGCAATGCCCAGGAAAATGAATAGCGCAGTACCGTCGAGCCACTGTATGAAGAGCCCGCCAACGATGGGCGACAGGGAAAATCCAACTCCATACAAAGAAGCGGCACCGAAGTAGGCCCCCCGCAAGTTGTTGGGAGCCAGGCTGTCGACGAACATGTTGATGCAGGGGAACAGAATGGTCTGGCTGATGCTCATGAGTAATACGGCGCTGTACCACAGGGCCTTGGTTTCATAGTGGTGGGCGGCCAGGGCGAAGATGAATTCGCTGGCGATCAGCAGGACGCTGCCGACATAGATCTTCGCGTTCAGGCTCCAGGATGCCAGCGCGCCGGACAGCGGCAGTTGCAAAAGGACGATGGTGGTGGCGTGCAGGACGATCAGCGAGGCGATGAAGCCCAGGTAGCCTTCGAAGCCGATGGCGGTGATCAGCTGGGGCAGGCTGGAGTCGAAGTTGCCGAAGATGAACATCATCAGGATGTTGTTGAGCACCAGGGCGAGGAAGATGTGGTCCCGGGACAGGACCTTCATGGTGTTGGCGAAGCTGGTGCTGTTGATGGCCTTGAGCACGATGCCACGGCCGAACACCACCACGCCGAGCAGCAGCAGGACATAGGACAGGGTCACCAGGACGAAGGCCAGGGAGCCGGCGCTGATCCCCAGTTGCAGGCCGAGGTAGGGACCTACCGCGGCGCCGGCGTTAAGGAAGAAGTAGCGCAGGTGCATGGCCCGCTCCACCAGGGGGCGGGACTCGATGATGTCGCCGATCACGGTCTTGATCGGGTTGTTGACCAGGGCCCAGGACAGGTTGGCCAGCAAGGTACCGGCAATGTAGCCCTGGGCGCTGCCGGACAGGCCGAGCAGGCAGTAGGACAGGGTGGCGACCACGCAGCCGAGGATGATGATCTTCAGCCGGCCGATCTTGTCCGAGATGTAGCCGCTGTAGAAGCTGACTGCCGAGGAGATGGCGATCGAAAGGGTCAGCACCAGCCCGATGAAGGTCGGGCTGAAGTCGAAGCGGGTATAGAGCACCACGGAGATGAATGGCCAGACCATCATCGAGGTCGCTCGGGTAATGAAGGTCCCGATGAACAGGATCCAGATGAAAAGAGGCAACTCGCTGAAGTAACGCTGCACGCGGGACTGGGGTCTGGCCGATAGTTTCATGGTAACGGATGTCTGAATTACTTGACGGAATACTGGCCCGGCCGAATACATCGACCAGCCCTCGTTAGTTGCCGGAATCTGCCTATTTGGTTTTCAGCGGGCAATAGTGATGCACTTCCCGGGAACCAGCACGCAATGGCCTGGATCTTGGGGGATCAATGTGTTTCGTATTGGCTGGAAGTTACCGGCAGTTCAGCGGGCAAACATCTGCACAGCAATAATCACGGGCGCAAGTTGACCATGATCGACCTGTGCGGTAGTTGGTGCTGAAGATTGGCGGGTGAACGCCGGGGAGGAATAGCGAGGATGGACGACATCAGTCCCTGATTATCGTAGAACACGTTACTGCTTCCTTAGCTGTGTTGCGCTGGAGCTTACACCGACCGTCACAATAAGTTAATAAAAAATTCACATTTGTTTTTTTAAGTTCGTTTGTGCGCTACGAGGCCTCGGTTTTTCCGGGGTTTCACGGCCATGGCGGCTGGATCGCGGCGGGTTGCAGGCAGTGTGAATCGCGCTGCTGTCGAGGCTGGAAGTACCGGGCTAGAGCATTTTGCGGGGCGTGTGGCGAGCCCGGAGGCCCGGGCTTGCCGTGACGGAAGGTTACTCGGCGATCTGCAGTTTGCGCGCTTCGGTATAGACGTAGCGCACTTGTTCGTACTCGAACGGCGAGTTCAGCTCGCCATAGCGGAAGTTGGTCTGGTAGCGCTTGTCGACGCCACGCAACAGCCAGAGCTCCGGATGGTTCTTGCTGACTTCGGCGACGTTGAGGAAGTTGATCGCCGACTCGGCGCTGTAGTCCACCGCCAGGCCCGCGGTGTCGCGCAGGTTCGAGGGGCCCAGGAGCGGCAGCACCAGGTAGGCTCCGCTCGGCACCCCGTAGAAGCCCAGGGTCTGGCCGAAGTCCTCGCTCTGGCGTGGCAGGCCCATCTTGGTGGCCGGGTCCCACAGGCCGGCGATGCCGATGGTGGTGTTGACCAGCAGGCGGGCGGTGGTCTCCATGGAGCGCTGGCCCTTGAACTGCAGCAGGCTGTTGAGCAGGCTGGGTACATCGCCCAGGTTGTTGAAGAAGTTGCTCACTCCGGTGCGCAGGAAGCTCGGGGTGATGTAGCGGTAGCCGTCCACCACGGGCAGGAACACCCATTGGTCGAAGCGATAGTTGAAGTGATAGACCCGGCGGTTCCAGGACTCCAGAGGATCGTAGACGTTCAGCGCGCTGAGGGTCGAGCGTTCGAACTCGCGCTGGTCCAGCCCCGGGTTGAACTTGAGCTGTTTCAGCGGCTCGGTGAAGCCGTCGGCGTCGGGCGCGGTGGTGGTGCCGGCATGGCCGTCGTCGGCCTGGACATAGCCTGCGCAGAGCAACGCAGCGATAAGCAGGAGATGTTTAGCCACGGAAGAACTCCAGCATGGCGTCGCTGTTGACGCGGTAGTTGAGGTTGCCGCAATGGCCACCATGGGGGTAGACGGTCAGGCGATCGCCAAAGGTCTTGCGCAGGAAGCCCAGGTCGCCCGGGCCCAGGATGACGTCGTCGGCGTTGTGCATCACGGCGATCTTCGGGCTGGCCTTGAGGTAGTCCTGCAGGGCGTAGAGGCTCACCTGGTCGACCAGTTGCAGCAGGCTGCCGCCATCGGTACGGGCGCGCCACATCGGAATCACCTGCTCGGTCAGGTAGCAGTCGAAGTCGCACTGCAGGGCGCGCTTGAAGAATGGCGTGAGACTGGTGCCCTCGCGGATCGGGTATTTGGGCGGGGTGATCAGGCCGCGCCGGTTGATCAGGTCCGAGGTGAAGGCGATGTCCGCCGCCGAGAAGCGGAAGGCGGTGCCGATCAGCATCGCCAGTTGTTCGTTGCTCAGGTGCTGCTTGGATTGCTGCAGGTCATAGAGCAGGGCGTCGTTGAGATCGATATAGCCCTTCTGCTGGAAGTAGCGGGTCAGCTTGGCCAGCATCAGCTCGTAGAACGTGGTGCTGCTGCTGATGCCCTTGACCTCGGTCTGTACCAGCTTGTCCAGGTTGCTGATCGAGGTGTAGAGGTTGACCGGCGGGTTGAGCAGCAGGACCTTCTTGAAGTTGAAGGTGCGCCGGGTCTCGTCGAGCTTGCTGATGAACGCCGCATCCAGGGCGCCCAGGCTGTAGCCGGTGAGGTAGTAGTCGGTGACCGGCAGCTTGGAGTTCTGCGCGCGCACCGCTTGCATCACCCGGTACATGTCCTGGGCGTCCTCGGCGGTCACCCCGGGAGTGGCGAAGCGCGATGCGGCGCTGATGAAGTCGAAGCTGGTGGGCGAGGACAGCTGCACCACGTGGTAGCCGGCCTTGTAGTAGAGCTTCTTCAGGTATTCGTTGAGGGTGCTGTCGTAGCGCGCGCCGGTACCGGCGATCAGGAAGATCAACGGGGCGGCGTGGTCCTGGGTGGCGATGCGGTAGGTGAGTTTCTTCACTGCCCAGAAGTTGTCCGGCAGGGTGAATTCGCGTTCCGGGCGCAGGGTCAGGTTGTAGTCGGACTGGCGGATGTCATCGTCCGAGGGCAGCTCCGGGCGCAAGTCCGGCGGTGTGGTGGCGATGGTGGCTTCGAAGGGATTGGTCAACGGGTAGCCGTAGCTGGCCGGATCGACATCGACCGCCAGTGCGGACGCACTCAGGATAAGGCCACCGAACAGGGCGGTGAGGCGCAAGGAACGAAGCATGACTGTATCCCTAGAAGGAAGGTGCCGAATGAGGTTCGCAGGCTATGACCACCGTGCTGCTGCCGAAGTGCCATGTGCGGGCGCAAATAACGTCCGTGGCAGTCTGGCCTGGGGGTAGTGGTGATAGTAGCCGGACGATACACGTTGCCACCCTCGGCTGAATAGCTATGCGTGCATGGTGCTTGCCAAGTGTTTCCGGGGGATTATGCTGGGCGCCGTTTTGATTGCCTGGAGTGCCCCATGTCTCGCCGCTTTCCCCTGTTCTTGCTGCTGTTGGCCCTGGTGCTGTGGCTGGCCGCCAGCTATGGCCTGCGCTATGGCTTCATGGAGGATGCCCGCTGGGTGGGCGTATGCATCGATGAGGCCGGCCGCTGGGAGTGCTCGTTGCGCTCCAGCCTGGGTTGGATGATTCATTTCAAGGTATTGGGCTGGAGCGCCCTGGGCGCGGCGTTGCTGGCTTTCGTCGTGCCAGGGCGGCTGGGCTGGGGGCTGGCGCTGCTGGCCATGGCGGCCGGGATCCCGGCCCTGGTGCTGTACAACACCAGCCTGGCGGTGTTCGCCCTGGTGATCGCCAGCCTGCGCCTGGTGCGCGCTCCTCGCCCCTAGCCGGGCGGATCAGCCGACCCGCGCCCGCAAGCTGCGCCACAGCGCGGCGACCAGCAGCAGGCCGACCAGGGCCCAGCCCCAGGCCTGCTGGTTGGCCAGGCCTTCCTGGTACAGCTGCGGCGCGATGCCGGCACCGATGATGAAGGTCAGCAGGGCGACCTCGCGCCGTGGTACTCGCACCGGTCGGCAGAGGAAGGCCAGGGCCGGCACCAGCAGGGCGGCGCTGGGGAAGCTGCGATAGCGTGGATCGAACACCAGCTCGAGCATCATCACCGCCGCGGCGAAACCGGCTGCCGCCAGGAGCCAGCCGGCACGCTTTTCCAGGATGCTGAACAGCCGCCGGCGCCAGCCTTCACGCGAGCCAAGGGCCAACGCGGCGTGGGCCAGGACCAACAGGTTCAGGCCCAGCAGCAGGGCGGCCCAGGCCCACTCGCTGGCGAAGCGACTGGTGACCCGAGTCAATTCGGCGAAGGTGCCGATGCTGCAGGCCGCCACGGCACCCAGCAGTGGCAGAAGGACGGCCGCCCGAGTGCTGCCGACCCTGCCTCCCAGCAGCAGGGTACCGCCCAGGAGCGCCGCTCCCAGGCCCAGCCACAGGGGCCAGTAGGGCAGGTTGGATACCGGACCTTCGAGGATCCCCTTGTCTTGGCGATCGGCGTCGAACAGCCCCCAGTAACCACCGACCGCGCCTTCGCTGGCGCGTTTCCAGGGTTGGTCGAAGGCCTCGATCAGGTTGTAGTGCCAGCCATTCTGCTCGGCCAGGGCGACGAAACCGCGGATGAACCGGGCTTCGTTGACCCGGCTGGGGATCGCGGTCTCGCGCTGGCGACCTTCGCTGGGCCAGCCGGTCTCGCCGATCAGCACGTCCTTGGGGGCGAAGCGGTTACCGAACACCTGGCGTACCTGGGCCACATGGTCCAGGGCCACGTCGATGTTCGATGGATCGTCTTCCCAGTAGGGCAGCAGGTGGATGGTCAGGAAGTCCACGGTCGGGGCCACTTCCGGGTGCTTGAGCCAGAACTCCCAGACATCGGCGTAGGTCACTGGCTGCTTGACGTTGTGCTTGACCTTGGTGATCAGCCGGGCCAGTTGGGCGCCGGTGATTTCCTTGCGCAGCAGTGCCTCGTTGCCGACGATCACCGCGCTGATCACATCCGGGTTGGCGTTGGCCGAGGCGATCAGCAGGTCCACCTCTCTTTCGTTATCCGCCGGGTTGCTGTTGATCCAGGCTCCGATCATCAGCTTCAGGCCGTGCTTGCGCGCCAGCTCCGGCAGGGCCTCCAGGCCGCTCATGGAATAGGTGCGGATGCACTCGAAGCGGGTCGCCAGCAGCGCCAGGTCGGCGTCCATGCGCTCGGGGCGCAGCTTGAGCGGCTGGTCGAACGGCGACTGGTCCTTGTCGAACGGAGTGTAGGAGGCGCATTGCAGCTTGTGGCTGGCGCTGGCGACGTCGGGCAACTGCACCGGCCGGCCGAGGCCGTACCAGTAGCTGCACAGGGCCAGCAGGGCGATCAGGCAGGCGCACAGGTAGGCGAGGAGGGGGAAGCGTGGAGTGGCGGGCATGGTCAGGCCGTCAGGGGGACAAAGCCGGGCATCTTACCTGTATTCGGTTGTGCCTTGGGGCTGTCATGCGAAGTTCGCGCAGGCTTGTCGTCGCGGGGAGCAGGGACGGCTACTGGCTTTCTGATGTCGCTGACTGTTGCCTTGAGGTCGTAGTCAGAGCAGGTCGCCGCTGGTGGCGGGTTGATGATCCAGGCATCAGTACTCCGCTGATGATCGAACGTGTTTGCGGTCGGGCGTGATGGAGGCGCCGAGCACCATAACCATACGTTGATGTGCCCGGCAACTGCCCGGCACTGCACTTTTCGGGGAAGTAACGATGAAGATGCGACGACTCTTAGGCGCAGGTGCCGCAATGGTACTTGCCATCAGCTCCACCTTGGCCAGCGCCGACAGCAAGACCCTGAGCATCGGCTATGTCGACGGCTGGTCCGACAGCGTGGCGACGACCCATGTGGCGGCGGAGGTGATCAAGAAGCTCGGTTATGACGTCAAGCTGCAGGCCGTGGCGACCGGGATCATGTGGCAGGGCGTGGCCACCGGCAAGCTCGACGCCATGCTTTCGGCCTGGTTGCCGGTGACCCATGGCGAGTACTGGGCCAAGAACAAGGACAAGGTGGTGGACTATGGCCCCAACTTCAAGGACGCCAAGATCGGCCTGATCGTGCCGGAGTACGTCAAGGCCAAGTCCATCGCTGACCTGAAGGGCGATGCCAGCTTCAAGAACAAGATCGTCGGGATCGATGCCGGCTCAGGGGTGATGCTCAAGACCGACCAGGCGATCAAGGACTATGGGCTGGACTACAAGCTGCAGGCCAGTTCCGGGGCGGCGATGATCGCCGAGCTGACCCGCGCCGAGGAAAAACAGGATTCCATCGCGGTGACCGGCTGGGTGCCGCACTGGATGTTCGCCAAATGGAAACTGCGCTTCCTCGAGGATCCCAAGGGCGTGTATGGCGCCGCCGAGACCGTCAACAGCATCGGCAGCAAGGAACTGGAGAAGAAGGCGCCTGAGGTGGCGGCGTTCCTGAAGAAGTTCCAGTGGGCGTCGAAAGACGAAATCGGCGAAGTGATGCTGGCCATCCAGGAGGGCGCCAAGCCTGATGCGGCGGCCAAGGACTGGGTGGGCAAGCACCCGGAGCGGGTGGCCGAGTGGACCGCTAAATAGTAGCGCAGCGTCTATTTCAAGGGTCTTGGGGGTGTCTGCGACGGCGTCGCGGATGCCCCCGTTTTTTTGCGGGGGAGAATTGGCGCGGGGGTTAATGTCGTTCTAATACTAAGGTCGTCTAGAACGCGTTTGAGAGCTGCATAGAGTGGATTAGGTTCCACCTAAAATCTGTGCTGCGAGGATAAAAACAATGAACGACAGCATTTACCTCTCGATTCAAAACAGCCCACGCTTCAAGGAGCTGGTGAGCAAACGGGAGCGGTTCGCCTGGATTCTTTCGGCGATCATGCTTGGGCTTTACTCGGCTTTCATCTTGTTGATCGCCTATGGACCCCAGATCCTGGGGAGCAAACTCAGTCCTTCATCATCCATCACCTGGGGCATTCCCATCGGTGTCGGCTTGATTGTCTCGGCCTTCATCCTGACGGCCATCTATGTCCGGCGCGCCAACGGTGAGTTCGACGAGCTGAACAACGCGATCCTGAAGGAGGCTCAGCAATGATCCGCCGTCTATTCGCAGCGCTCGGCCTGGCCGCTTTCGCTCCCGCTCTGTGGGCCGCAGACGCCCTGACGGGAGAAGTCCACAAGCAACCTCTCAACGTATCGGCGATCGTGATGTTCGTGGTGTTCGTCGGTGCCACCCTGTGCATCACCTACTGGGCTTCCAAGCGCAACAAGTCGGCTGCCGACTATTACGCGGCGGGCGGCAAGATCACCGGCTTCCAGAACGGCCTGGCAATTGCCGGCGACTACATGTCGGCGGCGTCCTTCCTGGGGATTTCCGCTCTGGTGTTCACCTCCGGCTATGACGGGCTGATCTACTCCATCGGCTTTTTGGTGGGCTGGCCGATCATTTTGTTCCTGATCGCCGAACGCTTGCGCAACCTGGGCAAGTACACCTTCGCCGACGTGGCGTCCTATCGCCTCGGGCAAACCCAGATCCGCACCCTGTCGGCCTGTGGTTCGCTGGTGGTAGTGGCGTTCTACCTGATCGCGCAGATGGTGGGTGCCGGCAAGCTGATCCAGCTGCTGTTCGGTCTCGATTACCACGTGGCGGTGATCCTGGTGGGCATCCTGATGTGCCTGTACGTATTGTTCGGCGGCATGCTGGCCACTACCTGGGTACAGATCATCAAGGCGGTGCTGTTGCTCTCCGGCGCATCGTTCATGGCGTTGATGGTGATGAAGCACGTGGGCTTCGACTTCAACGTGCTGTTCTCCGAAGCGATCAAGGTCCACCCCAAGGGTGAGGCGATCATGAGCCCGGGTGGCCTGGTGAAGGATCCGATCTCGGCGTTCTCCCTGGGCCTGGCGCTGATGTTCGGTACCGCCGGCCTGCCGCATATCCTGATGCGCTTCTTCACCGTGAGCGACGCCAAGGAAGCTCGCAAGAGCGTGCTCTATGCCACTGGTTTCATCGGCTACTTCTACATCCTGACCTTCATCATCGGCTTTGGCGCGATCTTGCTGGTGAGTACCAATCCGGACTTCAAGGACGCCGCAGGCGCCTTGCTGGGCGGTAACAACATGGCGGCGGTGCACCTGGCCAATGCGGTGGGCGGCAGCGTATTCCTGGGCTTCATCTCGGCGGTGGCCTTCGCCACCATCCTGGCTGTGGTGGCGGGCCTGACCCTGGCCGGTGCTTCGGCGGTGTCCCATGACCTGTATGCCAGCGTGATCAAGAAGGGCAAGGCCAACGAGAAGGACGAGATCCGCGTCTCCAAGATCACCACTGTGACCCTGGGCGTGCTGGCCATCGGCCTGGGCATCCTGTTCGAGAGCCAGAACATCGCGTTCATGGTGGGCCTGGCGTTCTCCATCGCTGCCAGCTGCAACTTCCCGGTACTGCTGCTTTCCATGTACTGGAAGAAACTCACTACCCGTGGCGCCATGATCGGTGGCTGGATGGGCCTGGTGAGCGCAGTGGCGCTGATGATCCTCGGTCCGACCATCTGGGTGCAGATTCTGCATCATGAGAAGCCGATCTACCCGTACGAGTACCCGGCGCTGTTCTCGATGATCATCGCCTTCGTCGGTATCTGGTTCTTCTCCATCACCGACAAGTCGGCGGCAGCGGCCAATGAGCGGGCGCTGTTCTTCCCGCAGTTCGTGCGTTCGCAGACCGGCCTCGGTGCCAGTGGGGCGGTGTCGCACTAAGTTCCTGGCACTGGGCTTCTATCTATATAGGGGCTCGATGATGGCGAAATGCCCTGGTCGCAAGGCCAGGGCATTTTTATTGGCCGTGGATCTGCTGGTTGCGTCGGGTGGGGAGGTGCCGGTGTCAGGGGGCGGCAGAGAGCTTGTACAGGCGCTTGCGCTGATGGCTGCAGGCCATGTGCCGTGGTCGGGGGGAAGGGGAGGGGGAAAAGAATACGGCCCCTGTTCAGGGGCCGTATGCGATGTAGCTAAGACGGGAGCGCAAGGCCGGTCTTACTTGCGGTCTTCCAGCTTGGTGATGTCGCGCGACTCGTAGCCGGTGTACAGCTGGCGAGGACGGCCGATCTTGTAAGGGCTGGAGAGCATTTCCTTCCAGTGGGAGATCCAGCCGACGGTACGCGCCAGGGCGAAGATCACGGTGAACATGCTGGTTGGAATGCCGATCGCCTTGAGGATGATCCCCGAGTAGAAGTCGACGTTCGGGTACAGCGAGCGCTCGATGAAGTACGGGTCGGTCAGGGCGATCTCTTCCAGGCGCATGGCCAGTTCGAGTTGTGGATCGTTGTTGATGCCCAGTTCCTTGAGGACCTCGTCGCAGGTCTGCTTCATCACGGTGGCGCGTGGGTCGCGGTTCTTGTAGACGCGGTGGCCGAAGCCCATGAGCTTGAACGGATCGTTCTTGTCCTTGGCCTTGGCGATGAACTTGTCGATGTTCGAGACGTCGCCGATTTCATCGAGCATGGTCAGCACGGCTTCGTTCGCACCGCCGTGGGCAGGACCCCAGAGGGCCGCGATACCGGCAGCGATACAGGCGAACGGGTTGGCGCCCGAGGAGCCCGCCAGGCGCACGGTGGAAGTGGAGGCGTTCTGCTCGTGGTCGGCATGGAGGATGAAGATCCGGTCCATCGCCTTGGCCAGCACCGGGCTGATCGGTTTGATCTCGCACGGGGTGTTGAACATCATGTGCAGGAAGTTCTCCGCGTACGACAGGTCGTTGCGCGGATACATCATCGGTTGGCCCATGGAGTACTTGTAGACCATCGCTGCCAGGGTCGGCATCTTGGCGACCAGGCGCACGGCGGAGATCTCGCGGTGCTGCGGGTTATTGATGTCCAGGGAGTCGTGGTAGAACGCCGAGAGGGCGCCGACTACGCCGCACATGACGGCCATCGGGTGGGCGTCGCGACGGAAGCCGTTGAAGAAGCTCTTCAGCTGCTCGTGAACCATGGTGTGGTTCTTCACGGTGCTGACGAACTGGGCCTTCTGCTCGGCATTGGGTAGTTCGCCGTTGAGCAGCAGGTAGCAGGTTTCCAGGTAGTCCGATTTCTCGGCCAGCTGTTCGATCGGGTAGCCGCGGTGCAGCAGGATACCCTGGTCGCCGTCGATATAGGTGATCTTCGACTCGCAGGAGGCGGTCGACATGAAACCGGGGTCGAAAGTGAAGCGGCCCGTGGCCGTCAGGCCCCTAACATCGATTACATCGGGACCAACGGTGCCGGTTAAAATGGGCAGCTCGACGGGGGCTGCGCCCTCGATGATCAACTGCGCTTTTTTGTCAGCCATGTGGCCTCCTATTTATGCTTGAAATCATCAGACAGACCCCCCACGCAGGGCCCGCACCACTATAGTGGGATAAATCTGAATGTCAATTTGCCTAAAGTCTTGTCCCAGAAGGCTTTGAGAGGGATTTTTTAGCGAAATTCACTGCCATTTACGCCTTTTATAAAGCTAACGCAATCAGCTATTAGGGGAAGGCGTTTGCGTTGTCATTAGTAGCCTAACTGTCTATACTCGGCCACCGACCGCCATGGGCTTCTGGGCCTGTTTTGATGGGGGTCGCACTCCCTGGGTGGTGGTTACCTGACCAGTGCACTCCCCAACAACTTTGCCCTGATTGTTAGGGGCTCTTCAGTGTGAAAAAAAGCCGTGAATAGCCAACGACCTGTAAACCTAGACCTAAGGACCATCAAACTCCCCATTACCGGCGTTACGTCGTTTCTCCACCGTGTTTCCGGCATCATCCTCTTCCTGGGCATCGGCATCATGCTGTACGCATTGAGCAAGTCCCTGGGCTCCGAGGAAGGTTATGCCGAGGTGAAGGCGTGCTTGACCAGTCCGCTGGCCAAATTCGTTGCATGGGGCCTCCTGTCCGCCTTGCTGTATCACTTGGTGGCCGGTGTACGCCATCTGATTATGGACATGGGCATCGGTGAGACGCTGGAAGGCGGCAAGCTGGGCTCGAAAATCGTTATCGCCGTATCCGTGGTGGTAATCGTTCTGGCGGGAGTTTGGATATGGTAACCAGCGTTACGAACCTGTCGCGTTCGGGCCTTTATGACTGGATGGCGCAGCGTGTCTCTGCGGTCGTTCTCGCGGCTTATTTCATTTTTTTGATCGGGTACCTCGTAGCGAATCCGGGCATTGACTACACCCAGTGGCATGGCCTGTTCGCAAACAACTGGATGCGTATCTTCAGTCTGCTGGCCCTGGTGGCCCTTGGCGCTCACGCCTGGGTCGGCATGTGGACCATCTCGACCGACTACCTGACGCATATGGCGCTGGGCAAGTCGGCGACAGCGGTACGTTTCCTTTTCCAGGCAGTATGCGGCGTCGCAATGTTCGCTTACTTCGTCTGGGGTGTGCAGATTCTCTGGGGTATCTGATTCATGGCTAACATTCCAACCATTTCTTTCGACGCCATCATCATTGGCGGCGGTGGCGCCGGCATGCGTGCCGCACTGCAGCTGGCCCAGGGCGGTCACAAGACTGCTGTAGTCACCAAGGTGTTCCCGACCCGCTCGCACACTGTATCCGCCCAGGGTGGCATCACCTGCGCCATCGCTTCGGCCGACCCGAACGATGACTGGCGCTGGCACATGTACGATACCGTCAAGGGTTCCGACTACATCGGTGACCAGGACGCTATCGAATACATGTGTCAGGAAGGCCCGGCCGCGGTCTTCGAGCTGGATCACATGGGCCTGCCGTTCTCCCGTACCGAAACTGGTCGTATCTACCAGCGTCCGTTCGGCGGTCAGTCCAAGGACTTCGGTAAAGGTGGCCAGGCCGCCCGTACCTGTGCCGCTTCCGACCGCACCGGTCACGCACTGCTGCACACCCTGTACCAGGGCAACCTGAAGGCCGGCACCACTTTCCTCAACGAGTACTACGCAGTTGACCTGGTGAAGAACCAGGATGGCGCGTTCGTTGGTGTGATCGCGATCTGCATCGAAACCGGCGAAACCCTGTACATCAAGTCCAAGGCCACCGTTCTGGCCACTGGCGGTGCGGGTCGTATCTACGCCTCGACCACCAATGCCCTGATCAACACCGGCGACGGCGTGGGCATGGCCCTGCGGGCCGGCGTTCCGGTGCAGGACATCGAGATGTGGCAGTTCCACCCGACCGGTATCGCCGGCGCAGGTGTTCTGGTTACCGAGGGTTGCCGCGGCGAAGGTGGCTACCTGATCAACAAGCACGGCGAGCGCTTCATGGAGCGTTATGCTCCGAACGCCAAGGACCTGGCTGGCCGCGACGTAGTGGCGCGCTCCATGGTCAAGGAAATCATCGCTGGCAACGGTTGTGGTCCTAACGGCGACCACGTGATGCTCAAGCTGGACCACCTGGGCGAGGAAGTGCTGCACAGCCGCCTGCCAGGTATCTGCGAGCTGTCCAAGACCTTCGCCCACGTCGACCCTGTAGTCGCTCCGGTTCCGGTCGTGCCTACCTGCCACTACATGATGGGCGGCGTTGCCACCAACATCCATGGCCAGGCCATCACTCAGAACGCCGCTGGCGAAGACACCATCATCCCTGGCCTGTTCGCAGTGGGTGAAGTGGCTTGCGTATCGGTACACGGTGCCAACCGCCTGGGCGGCAACTCGCTGCTGGACCTGGTGGTATTCGGTCGTGCGGCTGGCCTGCACCTGGAAAAAGCGCTGACCGACGGTATCGAATACCGCGATGCCAGCGATACCGATGTGGACGTTGCCCTGAGCCGCCTGGCCAAGCTCAACGAGCGTACCACCGGCGAAGACGTCGCCAGCCTGCGTCGCGAACTGCAGAGCTGCATGCAGAACTACTTCGGTGTATTCCGTACCGGCGAGTACATGCAGAAGGGTATTGCCCAACTGGCCGACCTGCGTGAGCGCATCGCCAACGTCAAGATCAACGACAAATCCATGGCGTTCAATACTGCCCGTATCGAAGCTCTGGAACTGCAAAACCTGCTGGAAGTGGCTGAAGCCACCGCCATCGCCGCTGAAGTGCGTAAAGAGTCCCGCGGAGCTCACGCCCGTGAAGACTACGAAGATCGCGACGATGAAAACTGGCTGTGCCACACCCTGTACTTCCCGGGTGAGAAGCGCGTTGCCAAGCGTGGTGTTAACTTCTCGCCGAAAACCGTACCGGCTTTCGAGCCTAAAGTCCGGACTTACTAAGGGTGGCAGTCATGTTGCAAGTCGAAGTTTATCGTTACAACCCTGACACCGACTCTGCCCCGAAAACCCAGGTTTTCCAGGTCGATACCGGTGGCAAGGACCTGATGGTGCTGGACGTGCTGGCGCTGATCAAGGAGCAGGACGAGGGTTTCTCCTACCGTCGCTCCTGCCGTGAAGGCGTTTGCGGTTCCGACGGCATGAACATCAACGGCAAGAACGGCCTGGCGTGCATCACGCCGCTGTCCGCCGTGGTCAAGAAGAACAAGCTGGTCATCCGTCCTCTGCCAGGCCTGCCAGTTATCCGTGACCTGGTCGTCGATATGAGCATCTTCTACAAGCAATACGAGAAGGTGAAGCCATTCCTGCAGAACGATACTCCGGCTCCGGCCATCGAGCGTCTGCAGTCGCCGGAAGAACGTGAGAAGCTCGACGGTCTGTACGAGTGCATCCTGTGCGCCTGCTGCTCGACCTCTTGCCCATCCTTCTGGTGGAACCCGGACAAGTTCCTGGGCCCAGCCGCTCTGCTGCAAGCCTATCGCTTCCTGGCAGACAGCCGCGACACCAAGACTTCCGAGCGCCTGGCTTCGCTGGATGACCCGTTCAGCGTATTCCGCTGCCGTGGCATCATGAACTGCGTCAACGTTTGTCCGAAAGGCCTGAACCCGACTAAGGCCATCGGTCACATTCGTAACATGCTGCTGCAGAGCGGCGTGTGATTCAGCTGTTGTACCCGTAGGACCGCTGTACCGTAAAAGCCGAGGCGCGGGCTTCAACCCGCGTCCTGGCTCTAACCTGAGCAGCAGCTCACGAAGTGGCTGCTCTATATTTTGAAGAAATGAGACAAGCAGGGGCATCCGGGCTGGTACCCGGACTATCAGCGTGATCCTAAGTGGCTTGTTTTGGTCGCTGCATTCGGACTTCTGCAAGCTTGCTCGGTGTCGTCGCCGGTGGTGTTCCCCTAACCGAGGGTGACCAAGCATGCAAGAAAGCGTGATGCAGCGCATGTGGAACAGCGCCTACCTATCCGGTAGCAACGCTGCATATGTGGAAGAGCTCTACGAGCTCTACCTGCACGACCCTAACGCTGTGCCAGAAGAGTGGCGCACTTACTTTGATAAGTTGCCTACCGACGGCAACACTGCCATCGATGTTTCGCACTCGACGATCCGCGATCATTTCGTCTTGCTGGCAAAGAACCAGCGCCGCGCCCAACCGGTTTCCGCCGGGAGCGTGAGCAGTGAGCACGAGAAGAAGCAAGTTGAAGTGCTGCGATTGATCCAGGCCTATCGGATGCGTGGCCACCAGGCATCCCAGCTGGACCCGCTGGGACTGTGGCAGCGTCCTGCACCTGCAGACCTGTCGATCAATCATTACGGCTTGACCAATGCCGATCTTGATACGACCTTCCGTGCCGGCGACCTGTTCATCGGCAAAGAGGAAGCGAGCCTACGCGAAATTCACGAAGCGTTGCAGCAGACATATTGCCGCACCATCGGCGCTGAATTTACGCACATCACCGATTCCGAGCAGCGCCACTGGTTCCAGCAACGTCTGGAAAGCGTACGTGGCCGCCCAGCCTATTCGGCTGATATCAAGAGCCACCTGCTCGAGCGCGTAACCGCGGCGGAAGGCCTGGAGAAGTACCTGGGCACCAAATACCCGGGCACCAAGCGCTTCGGCCTGGAAGGCGGCGAAAGCCTGATCCCGATGCTCGACGAGCTGATCCAGCGCTCCGGCTCCTACGGCACCAAGGAAGTCGTGATCGGCATGGCCCACCGTGGCCGCCTGAACGTGCTGGTCAACACCTTCGGCAAGAACCCGCGCGAGCTGTTCGACGAGTTCGAAGGCAAGAAGAAGGTCGAGTTGGGTTCCGGTGACGTGAAGTATCACCAGGGCTTCTCCTCCAACGTGATGACTTCCGGTGGCGAAGTGCACCTGGCCATGGCCTTCAACCCCTCCCACCTGGAAATCGTTTCCCCGGTGGTCGAGGGTTCGGTGCGTGCCCGTCAGGACCGCCGCAACGATTCGAGCGGCGACAAGGTCCTGCCGATCTCCATCCACGGTGACGCGGCATTCGCCGGTCAGGGCGTGGTCCTGGAAACTTTCCAGATGTCGCAGACCCGCGGTTTCAAGACCGGCGGTACCGTGCATATCGTGGTCAACAACCAGGTTGGCTTCACCATCAGCAACCCGCTGGATTCGCGTTCCACCGAGTACGCCACCGACGTTGCGAAGATGATCCAGGCGCCGATCCTCCATGTGAATGGCGATGATCCGGAAGCCGTGCTGTTTGTCACCCAGCTGGCCATCGACTACCGCATGCAGTTCAAGCGTGACGTGGTCATCGACCTGGTCTGCTACCGCCGCCGTGGCCACAACGAGGCCGACGAGCCAAGCGGCACCCAGCCGCTGATGTACCAGCAGATCACCAAGCAGCGCACCACTCGCGAGCTGTATGCCGAGCGCCTGACCCAGGGCGGCGTGCTCGATGCCGAGCGCGTCCAGGCCAAGGTCGACGAGTATCGCAATGCGCTGGACAACGGCCTGCATGTGGTCAAGAGCCTGGTCAAGGAACCGAACAAGGAATTGTTCGTCGACTGGCGTCCATACCTGGGCCACACCTGGACCGCGCGTCATGACACTCGCTTCGACCTGAAGACCCTGCAGGAACTGTCCGCCAAGCTGCTGGAAGTGCCTGATAGCTTCGTGGTCCAGCGTCAGGTCTCGAAGATCTACGAAGATCGCCAGAAGATGCAAGCCGGTGGCCTGCCGATCAACTGGGGTTACGCCGAGACCATGGCCTACGCCACCCTGTTGTTCGAAGGCCACCCGATCCGCATGACCGGCCAGGACATCGGCCGCGGTACGTTCTCGCACCGCCATGCGGTCCTGCACAACCAGAAAGATGCCAGCACCTACGTGCCGCTCAAGCATCTGTTCGAAGGTCAGCCGCGTTTCGACTTGTACGACTCGTTCCTGTCGGAAGAGGCCGTGCTGGCGTTCGAATACGGCTACTCGACCACCACGCCGAATGCGCTGGTGATCTGGGAGGCCCAGTTCGGCGACTTCGCCAACGGTGCCCAGGTGGTGATCGACCAGTTCATCACCAGTGGCGAGCACAAGTGGGGTCGCCTGTGCGGCCTGACCATGCTGCTGCCGCATGGCTATGAAGGGCAAGGTCCAGAGCACTCTTCGGCACGCCTCGAGCGTTACCTGCAGTTGTGCGCCGAGCACAACATCCAGGTGTGCATGCCGACCACGCCGGCACAGATCTACCATTTGCTGCGCCGTCAGGTGATCCGTCCGCTGCGCAAGCCGCTGGTGGTCCTGACTCCGAAGTCGCTGCTGCGCCACAAGCTGGCCATCTCGACCCTGGAAGATCTGGCTGAAGGTTCGTTCCAGACCGTTATCCCGGAAATCGATGCTCTGGATCCGAAGAAGGTCGAGCGCGTGGTTCTGTGCAGCGGCAAGGTCTACTACGACCTGCTGGAAAAACGCCGTGCCGAAGGCCGCGAAGATATCGCCATCGTGCGTATCGAGCAGCTGTACCCATTCCCTGAGGACGACTTGAAGGAAGTCCTGGCTCCTTACACCAATGCCAAAGCGGCCGTCTGGTGCCAGGAAGAGCCGATGAACCAGGGCGCCTGGTACTGCAGCCAGCACCACCTGCGTCGCAGCATCAGCAACCTCAACAAGTCTCTCGTACTCGAGTACGCGGGCCGTGAGGCTTCTGCTGCTCCAGCATGTGGTTACGCATCGATGCACGCCGAGCAGCAGGAAAAACTGCTGCAAGACGCGTTTACCGTTTAACGCCTTCGCGCACCTGAAACCGAATTTAAGGAACCACAGATAATGGCTATCGAGATCAAAGCCCCCACTTTCCCGGAATCGGTTGCCGATGGCACCGTTGCCACCTGGCACAAGCAACCGGGCGACGCCGTCAAGCGTGACGAGCTGATCGTCGACATCGAGACCGACAAAGTCGTACTGGAAGTGCTGGCTACCGCCGACGGCGTGCTGGGCGCTATCGTCAAGAACGAAGGCGACACCGTTCTGTCCGACGAAGTCCTGGGCTCCATCGTAGAGGGTAGTGCTGCTGCCGCAGCTCCAGCCGCCGCAGCTGCTCCGGCTGCCGCTGCCGCTGCCCCGGCTGCTGCCGAAGGCGAAGACGATCCAATCGCCGCACCTGCTGCACGCAAGCTGGCTGAAGAAAACGGCATCAACATCGCTTCCGTTGCCGGCACCGGCAAGGGCGGTCGTGTGACCAAGGAAGACGTAGTGGCTGCCATCGCCGCCAAGAAAGCCGCTCCGGCTGCCGCGCCTGCCAAGGCTCCGGCTCCGGCCGCTGCTGCTCCGGTCTTCGCTGCCGGCGATCGCGTCGAGAAGCGCGTGCCTATGACCCGCCTGCGTGCCAAGGTTGCCGAGCGTCTGGTCGAAGCCCAGTCGAACATGGCGATGCTGACCACCTTCAACGAAGTCGACATGACCGAAGTCATGGCCCTGCGTTCGAAGTACAAGGACCTGTTCGAGAAGACCCATAACGGCGTGCGCCTGGGCTTCATGTCCTTCTTCGTGAAAGCTGCCACCGAAGCCCTGAAACGCTTCCCGGCGGTCAACGCGTCGATCGACGGTGCGGACATCGTCTACCACGGTTACTCGGACATCGGCGTCGCCGTTTCCAGCGATCGTGGCCTGGTGGTACCGGTGCTGCGCAACGCCGAGCTGATGAGCCTGGCCGAGATCGAGAACGGCATCGCCACCTTCGGCAAGAAGGCTCGCGACGGCAAGCTGTCGATGGAAGAGATGACTGGCGGTACTTTCACCATCACCAACGGTGGTACCTTCGGTTCGATGATGTCGACCCCGATCGTCAACCCGCCGCAAGCGGCCATCCTGGGCATGCACAACATCATCCAGCGTCCTATGGCGATCAACGGCCAAGTGGTCATTCGTCCGATGATGTACCTGGCACTGTCCTACGATCACCGCCTGATCGACGGTAAAGAAGCCGTGTCGTTCCTGGTGACCATCAAGAACCTGCTGGAAGATCCGGCGCGTCTGCTCCTGGACATCTAAAAAGCAGTTGCAGGCTGCAAGCGCCAAGCCACTAGCCCCTGGGCGGTGGTTTGGAACTTGTGGCTTGCAGCTTCTAGCTTGCCGTTAAAAGGAACCTTTTATGACTCAGAAATTCGACGTGGTAGTGATTGGTGCGGGCCCAGGCGGTTATGTTGCCGCCATCAAGGCCGCACAGCTTGGTCTGACGACTGCCTGCATCGAGAAGTACACCGACAAGGAGGGCAAGCTGGCCCTCGGCGGTACTTGCCTGAACGTCGGTTGCATTCCTTCCAAGGCTCTGCTGGACAGTTCCTGGAAATTCCACGAAGCCCAGGACGGTTTTGCCATCCACGGTATCAGCCACTCCGGCGTGAGCATGGACGTACCGGCCATGGTCGGTCGCAAGGCCAACATCGTCAAAGGCTTGACCAGCGGTGTCGCCACCCTGTTCAAGGCCAACGGCGTCACTTCGATCCAGGGCCACGGCAAGCTGCTGGCCGGCAAGAAAGTCGAAGTCACCAAGCCTGACGGTTCGGTCGAAGTGATCGAAGCCGAAAACGTGATCCTGGCTCCAGGTTCGCGTCCGATCGACATTCCGCCGGCTCCGGTCGACCAGAACGTGATCGTGGACTCCACCGGCGCCCTGGAATTCCAGGCAGTGCCCAAGCGTCTGGGCGTGATCGGCGCTGGCGTCATCGGTCTGGAACTGGGTTCGGTCTGGTCGCGTCTGGGCGCGCAAGTGACCGTCCTGGAAGCCCTGGACACCTTCCTGATGGCCGCTGATACCGCGGTTTCCAAGGAAGCGCTGAAGACCCTGACCAAGCAAGGCCTGGACATCAAGCTGGGCGCTCGCGTGACCGGCTCCAAGGTCAATGGCGAAGAAGTCGCGGTGACCTACACCGACGCCAATGGTGAGCAGAACATCACCTTCGACAAGCTGATCGTTGCCGTTGGTCGTCGTCCGGTGACCACTGATCTGCTGGCTGCCGACTGCGGCGTGACCCTGGACGAGCGCGGTTTCGTGCACGTTGACGATCACTGCGCCACTACCGTACCGGGCGTGTACGCCATCGGTGACGTGGTTCGCGGCATGATGCTGGCGCACAAGGCCTCGGAAGAGGGCATCATGGTTGCCGAGCGCATCAAGGGCCACAAGGCTCAGATGAACTACGACCTGATCCCGTCGGTTATCTATACTCACCCGGAAATCGCGTGGGTCGGTAAAACCGAGCAGGCCTTGAAAGCTGAAGGCGTAGAAGTTAACGTCGGCACCTTCCCGTTTGCCGCCAGCGGCCGTGCCATGGCAGCCAACGACACCGGCGGTTTCGTCAAGGTCATCGCCGATGCCAAGACTGATCGCGTATTGGGCGTCCACGTGATTGGCCCAAGCGCTGCGGAACTGGTTCAGCAAGGTGCGATCGGCATGGAATTCGGCACCAGCGCCGAAGACCTGGGCATGATGGTTTTCTCCCATCCGACCCTGTCCGAAGCCCTGCACGAAGCAGCCCTGGCTGTGAATGGCACCGCCATCCACATTGCCAACCGCAAGAAACGCTAAGCAATAATAAGAAACCACGGCGGTTGGCCCGTCGTGAGCCTTGCGCGCAAGACTCACCGCGGAATATCCGCTGGACTCGACCTCTCAGGGTAGCGCCACACACTGGACCGGGGCCCAGGCTCCGGAACCCAGGTGTGGCGCTGGTTTGAGAGTAGCGGTCACAGGTGGTGCGGCACTCATCTGGAGTGCAGCGCCGAATGCGCAGTACCTAACGAAGACGGTAAAAAGCATGAATCTTCACGAGTATCAGGGTAAGCAGCTGTTCGCTGAATACGGCCTGCCAGTATCCAAAGGCTACGCGGTAGACACCCCGGAAGAAGCAGCAGAAGCTTGCGACAAGATTGGCGGCTCCGAGTGGGTTGTCAAAGCCCAGGTTCACGCCGGTGGTCGCGGTAAAGCGGGCGGCGTCAAGCTGGTTCGCAACAAGGAAGACGCCAAGGCATTCGCACAGCAATGGCTGGGCAAGCGTCTGGTGACCTATCAGACTGACGCCAATGGCCAGCCTGTCACCAAGATCCTGGTTGAATCGTGCACTGATATCGCTAAAGAGCTGTACCTGGGCGCTGTCGTTGACCGTTCCAGCCGTCGTATCGTGTTCATGGCTTCCACCGAAGGTGGCGTGGACATCGAGAAGATCGCTCACGACACCCCAGAAAAAATTCTCAAGGCCACTATCGATCCACTGGTTGGCGCTCAGCCATTCCAGGGTCGCGAGCTGGCATTCCAACTGGGTCTGGAAGGCAAGCAAGTTGCCCAGTTCGCCAAGATCTTCGTAGGTCTGGCCAAACTGTTCCAGGATCACGATCTGGCCCTGCTGGAAGTGAACCCACTGGTAATCAAGGCCGACGGCGATCTGCACTGCCTGGACGCGAAGATCAACATCGACGCCAACGCCATGTACCGCCAGCCTAAGCTGAAGACCTTCCACGATCCGTCCCAGGACGATCCGCGCGAAGCTCACGCTGCCAAGTTCGAACTGAACTACGTAGCCCTGGACGGCAACATCGGTTGCATGGTCAACGGTGCTGGCCTGGCCATGGGTACCATGGACATCGTCAACCTGCACGGCGGCAAGCCAGCCAACTTCCTCGACGTAGGTGGTGGTGCTACCAAAGAGCGCGTGACCGAAGCCTTCAAGATCATCCTGTCCGACGCCAACGTCGCTGCAGTACTGGTCAACATCTTCGGCGGCATCGTTCGCTGCGACATGATTGCCGAAGGCATCATCGGCGCCGTGAAAGAAGTCGGCGTGAAAATCCCGGTTGTTGTTCGCCTCGAAGGCAACAACGCTGAACTGGGCGCTAAAGTACTGGCAGAAAGCGGTCTGAACATCATCGCTGCTACCAGCCTGACCGACGCTGCTCAACAAGTTGTCAAAGCTGCGGAGGGCAAATAATGAGCGTCCTGATCAATAAAGACACCAAGGTTATCTGCCAAGGTATCACCGGTTCGCAGGGTAGCTTCCACACTCAGCAAGCCATCGAATACGGCACCCAGATGGTGGGTGGCGTAACTCCAGGCAAAGGCGGCACCGAGCACCTGGGCCTGCCAGTGTTCAACACCGTCAAAGACGCTGTAGCTGCCACTGGCGCCACCGCCAGCGTGATCTACGTTCCAGCTCCTTTCTGCAAGGACTCGATCCTGGAAGCGGCTTTCGGCGGCATCAAGCTGATCGTCTGCATCACCGAAGGCATTCCTACCCTGGACATGCTGGACGCTAAAGTTAAGTGCGACGAGCTGGGCGTGACCCTGATCGGCCCTAACTGCCCAGGCGTGATCACTCCGGGCGAATGCAAGATCGGCATCATGCCAGGTCACATTCACTTGCCAGGCAAAGTCGGTATCGTTTCCCGTTCCGGCACCCTGACCTATGAAGCCGTCAAGCAGACCACTGACGCCGGTTTCGGCCAGTCCACCTGCGTCGGCATCGGTGGTGACCCGATCCCAGGCTCCAACTTCATCGACATCCTGAAGCTGTTCCAGGAAGACCCGAAGACCGAGGCGATCGTGATGATCGGCGAGATCGGCGGTTCGGCTGAAGAAGAAGCAGCTGCCTACATCAAGGCCAACGTGACCAAGCCGGTTGTTTCCTACATCGCTGGTGTGACTGCTCCTCCGGGCAAGCGCATGGGCCACGCAGGTGCAATCATCTCCGGCGGCAAAGGTACTGCGGACGAGAAGTTCGCTGCCCTGCAAGACGCTGGCGTGAAAACCGTGCGTTCGCTGGCAGACATCGGCAAGGCCCTGGCCGAGCTGACTGGCTGGACTGTCAAGTAAGCCCCGCGCTTAGCTTGCAGCCCTGCTGACAAAGGCCACCTTCGGGTGGCCTTTGTCCTTTCTGCGAGCCGCAAGCAGCCCAGGGCCAGGGCTGGAGCGAGAAGGGGATTAATACCCGCGGAAATATAGTTTCAAAAAAGCGACATTTGACATGTCGCATATAAGAAAATTCGCACCGTGGCGGTGCGTTCGTCTTACAGATTCGTTACGCTAGCCGCCTCTTTGATGTGTCTGCTACCCACAAGGCTGCGGCACGCTAAACGGGTCAGTCTTATACGGATTGACAGCATTTCCCTCACCCCAAAGGGAAATCCCTCTCTAAATTCCGATTCAGTAGTGTGGTATTTCCTTAATGAAAGTGTTGAAAGGCCAGGACATCCTGGCGCTCGGATTCATGACCTTTGCCCTCTTCGTCGGGGCAGGCAACATCATCTTCCCGCCTATCGTCGGCTTGCAGTCCGGACCCCATGTCTGGATGGCGGCGCTGGGCTTTCTGATCACCGCGGTCGGCCTGCCAGTGATCACCGTGGTGGCCCTGGCCAAGGTCGGTGGCGCCATGGACTCCCTGAGCAGCCCCATCGGCAAGGTTGCCGGCGGCCTGTTGGCTGCAGTGAGCTACCTGGCAGTGGGCCCGCTGTTCGCCACCCCGCGCACGGCCACCGTATCCTTTGAAGTAGGCTTGGCCCCGCTGACTGGCGAAAGCCCGCTGGCGCTGGCGCTCTACAGCACCGCCTACTTCCTGCTGGTGTTCTTCATCTCCCTGTACCCTGGCCGCCTGCTGGATACCGTCGGGCGTTTCCTGGCTCCGCTGAAGATCATCGCCCTGGCGGTCCTGGGCATCGCAGCCTTCGCCCTGCCGGCTGGTGACATCGGCCAGGCCACTCCGGAATACGTGGCGGCGCCGTTCTCCCAAGGTTTCATCAATGGCTACCTGACCATGGATACCCTGGGCGCGCTGGTGTTCGGCATCGTCATCGTCAACGCCATCCGTTCCCGTGGGGTGGAGTCGCCGCAGTTGATCACCCGTTACGCGGTGATCGCCGGCCTGGTCGCCGGTGTCGGCCTGGCGCTGGTCTACGTCAGCCTGTTCCGCCTGGGCTCCGGTAGCCATGAAGTGGCTGTCGGTGCGACCAACGGCGCGGCAGTGCTGCATGCCTACGTGCAGCACACCTTCGGCTCCCTGGGCAGTGGTTTCCTCGCGGTACTGATCTCCCTGGCTTGCCTGGTGACCGCCGTAGGCCTGACCTGCGCCTGTGCGGAGTATTTCAGCCGGGTCTTGCCGCTGTCCTACAAGACCCTGGTAGTGATCCTCGCGGGCTTCTCGCTGGTGGTGTCGAACCTGGGCCTGACCAAGTTGATCGCGTTCTCGATCCCGGTACTGACCGCCATCTATCCACCATGCATCGTCCTGGTGGCCCTGAGCTTCTGCAAGGACTTCTGGCAGGATCAGCGCCGCATCGTTGGTCCGGTGATGCTGGTATCGTTCATCTTCGGCCTGATCGATGCGATCAAGGGCACCGCGTTTGCCGGTCTCATCCCCAGCCAGCTGTCCCACCTGCCACTCAGCGAGCAGGGCCTGGCCTGGCTGGTGCCTTCGGTGATCGTCCTGGCCCTGGCCGTGGTCTGCGATCGCCTGTTGGGCAAGCCCAGCGAAGCCCTGGCCTGATTTGACCTGTGTTCACCGGCCGTCACGAGCGGTCGGCCAGCGCTGTTGAAAATGCCCCGTATCCATCGATACGGGGCATTTTTTATGGGACTTGCGCGGTGTCTTTTTCTCTGGCGAGGCGTCGAAACATTGCTCCCAGCTTTCGCCAATGCCCACAGGAATTTGCATGTCGTTCATCCAAGCCAACCAGATCCACCTATTGGCCGCCCTCTGGTTCATCGTTTGTTGGGGCGGCTACACCCGCTATGCCACCTGGAAAGGCCGTGACACACCTTGCCTGGCCAGCGTCCTGCACCTGTATCGCGAAGACTGGATGCGCCGCATGCTGTTGCGGGACAACCGCATCGCCGATGCCAGTGTGATCGGTAACCTGGAGCGCAATGCTTCGTTCTTCGCCTCCAGTACCCTGATCATCCTGGCCGGCATCATCACTGTGCTGGGAGCATCGGAGCGCGCGGTCTCGCTGCTGGCCGACATCCCCATGGTCCAGCAGGCATCCCAGGGCATGTCGGAAATCAAGTTGCTGTGCCTGGCGCTGGTGTTCGTCTATGCCTTCTTCACCTTCAGTTGGTGCATGCGCCAATACAACTTCGCCGCGGTGCTGGTGGGTTCGGCGCCGATGATCGGTGAGCGGCATGTCTCCGAGCAGGAGCGCAAGGCCTTTGCCGCCCGCGCCGCGCGGGTGATTTCCATGGCGGCCAACCAGTTCAACTTTGGCCTGCGCTCGTATTACTTCGGCATGAGCATGCTGGCCTGGTTCGTCAGTCCCTGGTTGTTCATGTTGATGAGCAGTGGGGTGGTGCTGGTGCTCTATCGTCGCGAGTTCCATTCCGACGTTCTGGACGTCATGGTCTATACCCCTACAGAGGCGCCATTGCCCGAGGTGAACAAGGAGAGCAACTGATGACCATTCCGTTCTGGTGCGTGTTTATCAGTGCGTTGTTGATCTTCATTGCGCGGATGCCTGTGGCCAAGGCCATGAAGGAGCAGGGCGGCTACGACAACCATCTTCCGCGCCTGCAACAGGCCCGGTTGAGCGGGCGTGGTGCCCGAGCCCTGGCGGCGCACCAGAACAGTTTCGAAGCGTTCATCCTGTTCGCCGTGGGCGTGTTGATGGCACACACCACGCAGACCCAGGGTTGGTTGATCGATACGCTGGCGATCGTCTTCGTGGTTGCCCGTGTGCTTTACTTGGGGTGTTATCTGGCCGACCTGGCGTGGCAGCGGAGCCTGGCCTGGGGAGTTGGCCTGTCGTGTTCTTTGTTATTGATGCTTAGTCCAACTTTTCGTTGGTTGTTGGCATAGAAGTTACGCCGAAAAAATAAAGCCCGCACTTGGCGGGCTTTATTCTGTACTGCGCTAAAACCGACTTAGTTGGTTTTAGGTGCTGCTTCCTTAGCGGCTTCTTCGGCTGCAGCCTTGTTGGATTCAGCCTGATCTTTGGCAGCTTCGGCGTTTTCCTTGGCTGCGTCGTTCACCTTATCCTGAGCTTCGTTCATTTTCTGTTGGGCTTGCTCAGCATGTTGGTTGGCATCTTGAGCTTTGTCCTCGGATTTCTTGTCGCAGGCAGCCAGACCGAGGGAAGCGGTCAGCATCAGGGCAATAGCTAAAGTCTTACGCATGGGGTGTTTCTCCTGAGTGAAGATATCTACTGGCCTTTCGATCATGGCCTTGTGACTTAAGTTCCTTGGCTGCGCAGATATATTAAAGATTGATGTCACGGAACTTTTTTACTTTATCGAGCGCACATTCCAGACAATAACTAGAGGCATTCGCCATGGCGCAAGATCTAATCTTCGAACGAGCACAGCGCTTTATTTCCGCGCTGCGCCACTGCCAGGTGCTGGGTATCGGCGTCCATAGCGCCTCCCCGGAGGGGCTGACCCTGACCTTGCCCTATAGCCCGCAAATCGTGGGCGACCCCCAGAGCGGGGTCATCCATGGCGGGGCCCTGACCACGCTGATGGACACCGCCTGCGGCCTGGCCACCCTTTGTGTACTGCCGGAGTTCGAGGTGTGCCCGACCCTGGACCTACGCATAGACTATATGCACCCGGCGCAACCGCATCAGGCCGTGCACGGGTTTGCCCAGTGTTACAGGGTCACCACCGATGTGATTTTCACCCGAGGTTTTGCCTACCAGGACGATCCCGAGCATCCGGTGGCCCATGTGGTAGGAACCTTCATGCGCATGGGCAAGGGCTTGCCGGGCGCTTTCGCTGCCAGCAAGGGAGAGCGGGCATGAGCGAGAATCTCAAGACCCTGCTGGAGCAGGCCCACCGCCAGGGCGAGTACGCAGCCTTGCTGCAGGGGATTCCCTACGCCGCGTTGATCGGTATCGAGTGTTCGCGCCTGGGCGACGAGTTGCTGTTTCGCCTGCCGGCCAACAAGGACAACATCGGCAATCCCTTGTTGCCGGCGCTGCATGGCGGGGTGATCGCCGGCTTCATGGAATTGGCGGCAGCCCTGCACTTGTTGATCTTCACCGGTTCTCCCGAGGTGCCGAAGATCATCGACTTTTCCCTGGACTACCTGAGCGCCGGGCGCTTTCGCGACACCTTCGCCCGTTGCCAGGTATGCCGCCAGGGGCGGCGGGTGGCCAATGTCGCGATTACGGCGTGGCAGAGCACTGCCGACGAGCCGATCGCCACCGCTCGTGCACATTTCAAGATCCAGGATCGGACCGGCTCTTGAAATCTGCCGAGTGATCCCCACTTTCATGTCATCCCGCCGCTCACCGCTTCCGGAGTGCGGCCAATGCCATCTGATTGGAGTTTGATGACCATGAGTGTGGAAACTCAAAAGGAAACCCTGGGCTTCCAGACCGAGGTGAAGCAACTGCTGCACCTCATGATCCATTCGTTGTATTCCAACAAGGAAATCTTCCTGCGTGAGCTGATCTCGAACGCCTCCGACGCGGTCGACAAGTTGCGCTTCGAAGCCCTGTCCAAGCCCGAGTTGCTGGAAGGTGGCGCCGAGCTGAAAATCCGCGTGAGCTTCGACAAGGACGCCAAGACCGTCACTCTCGAAGACAACGGCATCGGCATGAGCCGTGAAGATGTGATCACCCACCTGGGGACCATCGCCAAGTCCGGCACCGCCGATTTCATGAAGAACCTCACCGGCGACCAGAAGAAGGATTCGCACCTGATCGGCCAGTTCGGCGTCGGGTTCTACTCCGCGTTCATCGTCGCCGACCAGGTCGAAGTGTTCAGCCGTCGTGCCGGCCTGGCCGCCAGCGAGGGCGTGCACTGGTCGTCCAAGGGTGAAGGCGAGTTCGAAGTCGCTACCATCGACAAGGCCGAGCGTGGCACCCGCATCGTCCTGCACCTGAAGTCCGGCGAAGACGAGTTCGCCGATGGCTGGCGCCTGCGCAACATCATCAAGAAGTACTCCGACCATATTGCCCTGCCGATCGAACTGCCCAAGGAAGCCGCGGCTGCCGAAGGCGAAGAGCAGCCGGCGCTGGAGTGGGAAACCGTCAACCGTGCCAGTGCCCTGTGGACCCGTCCGCGTACCGAGATCAAGGACGAGGAATACCAGGAGTTCTACAAGCACATCGCCCATGACTTCGAGAACCCGCTGAGCTGGAGCCACAACAAGGTCGAAGGCAAGCTGGAATACAGTTCGCTGCTGTACGTACCGGCCCGCGCGCCGTTCGACCTGTACCAGCGTGAAGCACCGAAGGGCCTCAAGCTCTACGTGCAGCGCGTGTTCGTCATGGACCAGGCCGAATCCTTCCTGCCGCTGTACCTGCGCTTCATCAAGGGCGTGGTGGATTCCAACGACCTGTCGCTGAACGTCTCCCGCGAGATCCTGCAGAAAGACCCGATCATCGATTCGATGAAGTCGGCGCTGACCAAACGCGTACTGGACATGCTGGAGAAGCTGGCCAAGAACGAGCCGGAGCAATACAAGGGCTTCTGGAAGAACTTCGGCCAGGTGATGAAGGAAGGCCCGGCCGAGGACTTCGCCAACAAGGAGAAGATCGCCGGCCTGCTGCGCTTCGCTTCTACCCAGGATGAAGACGGTGAGCAAAACGTTTCCCTGGCCGAATACCTGGCGCGTGCCAAGGAAGGCCAGGACAAGATCTACTTCCTCACTGGCGAATCCTACGCTCAGGTCAAGAACAGCCCGCACCTGGAAGTCTTCCGCAAGAAAGGCATCGAAGTGCTGCTGCTTACCGACCGGATCGACGAGTGGCTGATGAGCTACCTCAACGAGTTCGACGGCAAGAGCTTTGTCGACGTGGCACGTGGTGACCTGGACCTGGGCAACCTGGACTCCGAAGAGGACAAGAAGGCCGCCGAGGAAGTCGCCAAGAGCAAGGAAGGCCTGGTGGAGCGGATCAAGACCGCCCTGGGCGAGAACGTCAGCGAAGTGCGGGTTTCCCACCGCCTGACCGATTCGCCGGCGATCCTGGCCATCGGTGAACAGGACCTGGGCTTGCAGATGCGCCAGATCCTCGAAGCCAGCGGGCAGAAGGTGCCGGACTCCAAGCCGATCTTCGAGTTCAACCCGAGCCATCCGTTGATCGAGAAGCTCGACGGCGAGCAGAGCGAAGAGCGTTTTGGCGACCTGTCGCACATCCTCTTCGACCAGGCTGCCCTGGCGGCCGGTGATAGCTTGAAAGACCCAGCGGCTTATGTCCGCCGGTTGAACAAGCTCCTGGTCGAGCTGTCGGTTTAATCAAGTAGCAAGAAAAACCCGCCCTAACGGCGGGTTTTTTCATTCTGGTGTCCCTTTGCTGGAGGAGCTGAATCATGAGTCAAATCACCGTGCGTTCCGTGGTGTATCAGGTCGATGGACAACCCTATGAGGGCCGCCTGGCCTTCGATGCCGCCCACAAGGGGCCCCGCCCGGGCTTGCTGATGGCGCCGAACTGGATGGGGGTTACCGCCGGCGCGCAGAAGATCGCCGAGGATGTCGCTGCCAAGGGTTATGTGGTGCTGGTCGCCGACCTGTATGGCCAGGCGCTGAGGCCTCGTGACTTCAACGAAGCGGGGGCGGCGATGACTCCCTTGAAGGATGACCGCGCGCTGCTGCGCAAGCGTATGCAGGCCTCGTTCGCGGCCTTGCAGGCCCAAGGGGAGGCGCCAGTCGACACCTCGAAGCTGGCGACCTTCGGTTTCTGCTTTGGTGGCTGCTGTGCCCTGGAGCTGGCTCGCAGCGGCGCACCGGTGAAGGCGGCAGTGTCTTTCCACGGCACCCTGGATACTCCCGAGCCCGCCGATGCGCGCAATATCAAGGGCGCGGTGCTGGTACTGCATGGTGCGGCCGATCCGTTCGTGGCCAAGGAACAACTGCCGGCCTTCGAGGCGGAGATGGATGCCGCCGGGGTGGACTGGCAACTGGTGAGCTACGGTGGCGCGGTGCATTCCTTCACCGATACCCATGCCAATGTGCCGGGCAAGATGATGTACGACGCCAAGGTTTCCGGCCGGGCCTTCGCCACCATGCATCACCTGCTCGAGGAAGTGTTCCGGGGCTGACAACTGCTCCTGCGCCCGCCACGACCCATGCCACGGCCGTGGCGGGCGGGAGGGCTCAGCGTTTGCCCGCTGGCAGCTCTAGCCGCTCGCTTTCTCCCGGTACCTGCGGCCAGTCCCCGGCCGCCCAGCGCCGGCGGGCCTCGTCGATCAGGGCCGGATCGCTGGCGACGAAGTTCCAGTTGATCCGGCGTGGCCCGTCCAGGGGCGCGCCACCGATCAACACCGCATGGCAATCGCTTTCGGCGAACAGGGTCGCGGTTTCGCCTTCCGGCAGGATCACCAGCGTATTCAGCTCCACCGGCTGGCCATCCAGCTGGGCCTCGCCTGCCAGCACGTACAGTGCCCGTTCCTGATGCTCGGTAGGAATCAGCAGACTGGTGGCGGTTTGCAGCTGCAGTTCGGCGTACAGGGTCGGGGACAGCACCGGCACTGGCGACTCCAGGCAGAAGCCATGGCCGGCGATCATGCGGATGCTCACGCCGAGGTTGTCGTTCACCGGCAGGCTGGCAGCGGGGTGATGGCTGTAGTGCCCCGGTCCCTGTTCCTGGTCCCGGGGCGAAGCCAGCCATACCTGTAGACCATGCATGCGCCGCTCCCGGTCCAGTTGCGCCGATGGCGTGCGCTCGACGTGGGCGATGGCGCTGCCGGCGGTCATCCAGCTGACGTCCCCGGCCTCGACGACCTGGTCCGAACCCAGGCTGTCCTTGTGCTGGATCTGCCCGCTGAACAGGTAGGTCAGGGTGGACAGGCCGATATGCGGGTGTTGGCGGATGTTCATGCCCTTGCCCGCCGGATAGGTGGTTTCCAGCATGTGGTCGAAGAACACGAAAGGCCCGACGCTGCGACATTGCGCCGAGGGCAGGGGGCGGAGGATGGGCTGGCCTTCGACGTCCTCGGCACGGGGACGGATCACGAGGGGGGAATTCATGGCGGGCTCCAGGCTGGTCGGGTTATGCCTGGGAGCATAACCCGCTTG
Source organism: Pseudomonas sp. CMR5c (assembly GCF_003850545.1). NCBI lineage: Bacteria > Pseudomonadati > Pseudomonadota > Gammaproteobacteria > Pseudomonadales > Pseudomonadaceae > Pseudomonas > Pseudomonas sp. CMR5c. The sequence goes on from NZ_CP027705.1 coordinate 1,876,086, forward strand.
CCCAGGCCGCGCGCTACTGGCTGAAGGCGCCTTCGGAGAGGTGGGTCTCGATGCTCACTTCGCTGGTGGTCATCAGCTTGTGGATCGGGCAGCGATCGGCCACTCGATGCAGTTCTTCACGCTGGGCATCGGTGAGCACGCCCTTGAGGGTCAGCTTCACATGCAGGGCGTATTTGCCCTTGGTTTCCTCGCTGTTGTCATGCTTGATCTCCACCGTGACGCCGGTGAGCGGGATGTTCTTCTTCTGGGCATAGAGCTTGAGGGTCAGGGCCTTGCATGCCCCCAGCGCGGCGTCGAAGTAATCATGGGGCTCGGGAGCGGTACCTTCGCCACCTGCCGACTTGGGCAGGTCGGTGAAGAAGTGGTGGTCGTCCACCTGGATGCTGTGGCGGTAACCTTCGCTGGACTCGGTGTTGACGGTGATGGTCATGGCAAACCTCAGGCAGTGATTGATGGAATCAGGCATTAAAGGTGCTGAAGTTATAGAGCATCGCACGACTCGTGTGTTCCCCATTTTCTGAACCTGCGACCTGGCGCCACGGTCTATCCTGCTTCGATACTCGGGAGCCTGAGCGGTGCACTGGAGCCATTTTCACGCAAGCTGCCTGTCTTTGCTGCTGATGCTGCCCCTGGCGGCAGCCCAGGCACGGGACTACATCTACAGCGATGCACACCTGCACTATGTCGATTTTTTCCAGGAAACCCAGGGCATGCAGGCCTTGCTCAAGGCCATGGCCGACAACCGGGTCGAGCAGGCGATGATCTCCGGGATCCCGGTGGCCAAGAAATGGCACGAGGACGAACCCAAGCGTCCGCGCTACTACGCCGGGGACGATGCCGGTGCCTACTGGTACAGCGCCACCGATGTGTTGGTGGCCGCCGCGGTCAAGCAACTACCGGTCGAGCAACGCCGGCGCCTGCATCCGTTCCTTTCGGGGTTCAATCCCAACGACAAGAATTCCGCGGCCCATATCCAGCGCATGCTCGATCTCGATCCTGGGTTGTGGCAGGGCATCGGCGAGGTCTTCACTCGCCATGACGACCTCACCGCGTTGATCGACGGCGATACGCCACGGGCCAACAACGAGGCCATGGCCAAGGTCTATCGCCTGGCAGCGAAGCATGATCTGCCTGTGATGCTGCATTCGAATATCACCTCCAAGCGCGAGCGCAATCCCCTGTACCTGGCAGAGATAGAGGAGCCCTTGGGCCAGCATCCGCAGACCCGGTTCATCTGGGCCCACGCGGGTACCAGTGCCGAAATCCATCGTCACCAGGAGCGCCTGGAGTTCCTGCTGCCGACCCTGGAGCGGTTGCTGGAGCGCTACCCGAACCTCTACATAGACCTGTCCTGGAGCCTGCTCACTCCCTATCTGCTGGACGAGCAGGGCACCCCGCGCCGGGAATGGCTGCGCTTGGTGGAGCGCTATGCGGAGCGCTTCATGCTGGGCTCGGATGTGGTCGGGCGTTTCGACAAGCTGGGGCGGGAGTTGCACGGCTTCGATGGGTTCCTCGATGCCCTGCCGGCCGAGGTGGCCCGCAAGGTGGCCCATGACAATTTCCTGGCCGTGCTCCCGGCTTCTCGCTGAGCCGCTGTCCAGGCGGATTGTCATCAGCTTGTCACCCTTGGTTCATATGCTCGCGCCATCTCAATCAAGGAGCGCGATATGCATTTCACTCGTTCAAGCGTCCTGGCGGCGCTGATGATCGTCAGCGGCCTGGCCAGTGCCGAGGTCCGTGTCGAAGGCCCCGTGGAGTTCGGCGTGTTCGAAGGCCCCAAGGCCGAGCTGCAATCGGGGGAGCGGGTGCTGCGTCGCAGCAACGAGAAGATCCAGCAGACTGCCGTGGTACCGGCCCGATTGGGCACCAAGTTCGGCATGCGCTACCAACTGCTGGGCAAGGTCGCCGACGGACAGCCGCTGACCCTGTTGTACCTGACGCCGGGTATTCGCACTCCTGATGGCTTGCGCCATGACAAGCTGGAAGTGACCCAGAAGCTGGTGCCCAATGCCCCTCAGGATGTGATGGCCTACGAGTTCACCGAAAGCCACGAAGTGGTGCCGGGTGAATGGCACTTCATGGTGTTCCAGGGCGACCGTTTGTTGGCAGAACAGCGATTTTCGGTGCGCTGAATCGTTTTATGCCCAGGTATCGAAGTACTTGGGCGTTTTGATATCACTTTTTCGTCTTACGCAAATTCCATCTGGCCCGATACCGTCTAAGAGCACCCTGCTGCAAGTCTTGCAGCGCTCTAGGAAGGAGCCAAAGGAATGAGCCTCAGAAGTTTGAATATTGCGCCACGGGCAAGCCTGGGTTTTGGCTTGCTGGCGCTCATGATGTTTATCCTCGGGGCATTCGCCCTGATGCAAATGGCCAACATGCGCCAGCAATCCGATGAGGTAGAGAGCAATTGGTTGCCCAGCGTCATGTCCGTTGGTGACATGAGCCAGGACCTGCTGCGGGTCCGCGCCTTGACCTTGCGCCTGCTGATCAATCGCGATCCTCAGGCGATCGCCCAGAACGAAGCCAAGATCAACGACATAAAGAAGGGCCTGGGCATTGCCCAGGGACGTTATGAATCGCTGATCGTGCTGCCCCAGGAGCGTGTGCTGTTCGATCGCTTCAAGTCCATCGAGAAGCAGTACCTGGAGCGCCAGGCCCAGGTCATGCAGTACTCCAGCCAGAACCAGGTGGAGGCGGCGGCCAAGGTCGTCAACGGCGAGATGAACCAGTTGGCCGATGAAATGGCCGCCACCCTGCATGACCTGATCGACCTGAACAAGCAGAGCGCCACCCAGGCCACCGACCTGGCCCAGGAGGTGTTCAGCAAGTCGCGGATCTGGGTGGTGGTGATGATCGTGGCGGCGGCGCTGGTGACCGTTGGCCTGGCGTTGCTGCTGACCCGCAGCATCGTCCTGCCCCTGGCGCAATCGTTGAGCGTGGCCGAGGTGGTGGCCGGCGGCGACCTGACCGGCGATATCCGGGTGAGCGGCAAGGACGAGCCAGCGCGCTTGCTCCATGCGCTCAAGGCCATGCAGCACAGCCTGCGGGAAACCATCAAGCGGATCTCCGATTCTTCGAGCCAGCTGGCCTCGGCTTCTGAGGAGCTCAGTAGCGTCACCGAGGATGCGACCCGGGGCTTGTACCAGCAGAATCAGGAAATCGAACAGGCGGCCACGGCGGTGAACCAGATGACCGCGGCAGTGGAGGAGGTGGCCAGCAATGCCGTGGCCACGTCCCAGGCTTCCCGGGAGTCCGACCGGATCGCCAAGCACGGGCGCGAGCAGGTGCAGCAGACGGTGCTGTCCATCGAGTCGCTGGCGGAAGATGTGACGGCCAACGCCAACCAGGTGGAAGACCTGGCCCAGAAGGTCTACGGCATCAGCAAGGTGCTGGAGGTGATCCGCGCCATTGCCGAGCAGACCAACCTGCTGGCGCTGAATGCCGCCATCGAGGCGGCGCGGGCCGGGGATGCCGGGCGCGGTTTCGCGGTGGTGGCCGACGAGGTACGGGCCCTGGCCCATCGGACCCAGCAATCGACCCAGGAAATCGAACAGATGATCGGGGGCATCCAGCAAGGCACCGACCTGGCGGTCAACTCCATGCAGCAGAGCAACAGCCGCGCCCGCTCGACCCTGGAAGTGGCCAAGGCGGCCGGCCAGGCCCTGGAGGAAATCGCCTCGGCCTTCACCGAGATCAACGAGCGCAACACCGTCATCGCCAGCGCCTCCGAGCAGCAGGCAGCGGTGGCGCGGGAGGTGGATCGCAACCTGATGAATATCCGCGACCTGGCCCACCAGACTTCGGCGGGGGCCAACCAGACCAGCGCCGCCAGCCAGGAGCTGTCGCGCCTGGCGGTGGATCTCAACGCCATGGTGGCGCGTTTCTCGGTGTGAATCCCGGGCAAGAAAAAGCCCCGAACCAGTCGGGGCTTTTTTTCAGGCTACGGCGGGGCCTACTTGCCCTGCCAGCGCTTGAGGACCAGGGTGGCATTGGTGCCGCCGAAGCCGAAGCTGTTGCTCATCACGGTGTTGAAGGCAACGTCTTCGCGGGTCTTGGTCAGGATCGGCATATCGGCCACTTCCGGATCCAGCTCGTCGATGTTGGCCGAGCCGGCCATGAAGTTGCCTTCCATCATCAGCATGCAGTAGATCGCTTCGTGAACGCCGGCGGCGCCCAGGGAGTGACCCGACAGGCTCTTGGTGGAACTGATGGCCGGAGCCTTGGCGCCGAACACTTCACGCACGCCTTTCATTTCGGCGACGTCACCGACCGGAGTCGAAGTGCCGTGGGTGTTCAGGTAGTCGATCGGGGCGTCGACGGTGGACATGGCCATCTGCATGCAGCGGATGGCGCCTTCGCCGCTCGGAGCCACCATGTCGTAGCCATCGGAAGTGGCGCCGTAGCCGACGATTTCCGCGTAGATCTTGGCGCCACGGGCCAGGGCGTGTTCCAGCTCCTCGACCACCACCATGCCGCCACCGCCGGCGATGACGAAACCGTCACGCTGGGCGTCGTAGGCGCGGGAGGCTTTCTCCGGGGTTTCGTTGTACTGGGTGGACAGGGCGCCCATGGCGTCGAACAGGAACGACTGGGTCCAGTGCTCTTCTTCACCGCCGCCGGCGAACACGATGTCCTGCTTGCCCATCTGGATCTGCTCCATGGCGGTGCCGATGCAGTGGGCGCTGGTGGCGCAGGCCGAAGCGATGGAGTAGTTCAGGCCCTTGATCTTGAACGGCGTGGCCAGGCAGGCGGAAACGGTGCTGCTCATGGTCCGGGTGACGCGATACGGGCCAACGCGCTTGACGCCTTTTTCGCGCAGGATGTCCAGCGCTTCCATCTGGTTCAGGGTCGAGGCGCCGCCGGAGCCGGCGATCAGGCCGGTGCGCGGATTGGATACCTGCTCTTCGGTCAGGCCGGAGTCGGCAATGGCGTCCTTCATGGCCAGGTAGGCATAGGCCGCCGCGTGACCGACGAAACGGTAGATCTTGCGATCGATCAGTTCTTCGAGGTTCAGGTCAATGGAGCCGGAAACCTGGCTACGCAGACCCATTTCGGCATATTCCGGGTTGAAGCGGATGCCAGGGCGACTTGCACGCAGGTTAGCGGAGACGGTCTCTTTGTCATTGCCCAGGCACGAAACGATGCCCAGACCAGTGATAACGACGCGGCGCATGCGGATAACCCTTAAAAATTGTCAGTGGAGGTGAACACGCCGACCCGCAGGCCTTCGGCAGTGTAGATTTCCTTGCCGTCGACGCTGACCGAACCATCGGCGATGGCCAGGTTCAGCTTGCCCTTCAGGACGCGTTTGATATGGATGTTATAGGTGACCTTCTTGGCGCTTGGCAGCACCTGGCCGAAGAATTTGACTTCTCCCGAGCCCAGGGCGCGACCGCGGCCCGGGAGGCCTTGCCAGCCCAGGAAGAAACCCACCAGCTGCCACATGGCATCCAGGCCCAGGCAGCCTGGCATCACCGGGTCGCCTTCGAAATGGCAGGCGAAGAACCACAGGTCCGGAGTGATATCCAGCTCGGCGACCAACTCACCTTTGCCGTACTTGCCACCTTCGCCGCTGATGTGAGTGATGCGATCGATCATCAGCATGTTGCCGGCGGGCAGTTGCGCATTACCTGGGCCGAACAGCTCACCGCGACTGCAGCGCAGCAGATCTTCCCGAGTAAAGGCGTTTTGTTTGGTCATGCGAGCTCCTCAATAGTCCCGTGCGGCAGGGTTGGGCAAATCTTCCCGGCCGATCGAAGCGTTCATGCCTCGAGCCGGCAGCCTACTCATAGACTATTGCGTTGTAGTGAAAGTCACAGCGCAAAGGGCATGAATGTACACTTGTGCACTGAAATTTTTTTCGGAGGCCTTTTCAGGGCCCCATCGGGTGCCTAAGACTGCCGCACTTTCGCCCGCCACGCCAGTCGCAGATGTTTGAAAATAGCCCGCTATTGCACCCAACGTTGGAGAATTTGCTGTAGATCCGCCCGCTTGAAGGGCTTTGCCAGATAGTCGTTCATGCCGGCCGCGAGGCAGGCCTCACGGTCACCCTGGAGGGCATTGGCGGTCAGCGCGATGATGGGCAGATCGGCACAACCGGGCAGTTGCCGGATCTGCCGGGTGGCCTCGTAGCCGTCGACCAGCGGCAGCCGGCAATCCATCAGGATCGCCTCGAAAATCAGGCTTTCGGCACTGCGTACCGCCTGGGCGCCATCGGTGACGATGCTCACGCTGAAGCCCAGGCTGCGCAACATGGCCTGGATCACGGTCTGGTTCACCGGGTTGTCCTCCACCAGCAGCACGTTGCGGCCTGCGCCCTGGTCCGCCGCGGTGCTGGCCCGTGGGGCCGCTACCGGCAGTGTCTGCTGGAACAGCGCCAGGGGGATTTCCAGGGTGAACACCGAGCCCCGGCCTTCCTCGCTCTGGGCCCGCAGGGTGCCGCCCATGCGCTCGGCCAGGGTCCGGGCGATGGGCAGGCCCAGGCCGGTGCCGCCATAGCGCCGGGAGATCGAGCTGTCGGCCTGCTGGAAGGCGTCGAACATCGATTCCAGGCTGGCCGGGTTGATGCCGATGCCACTGTCGCGCACCGCACAGGTGAACCACAGGAGCTCGTGGTCCAGGGCCTGCCACTGGGCTTCGATGGTCACGCTGCCTTGTTCGGTGAACTTCAGCGCGTTGCCGACCAGGTTGACCAGGATCTGGCGGATCCGCGTCGGATCGCCCTTGACCTGCAACGCCTCCAGTCCCGGCGCCAGCCGCAACTTCAGGTCCAGGCCCCGTTGCAGGGCACTGTGCTGGAAGGCCTGGGCCGAACTGGCGATCAGTTCGGCCAGGTTGAACGGAATGTGTTCCAGCTCCAGGGCCGAGCGCTCGATACGCGAGAAGTCGAGAATGTCGTTGATCACCTTGAGCAAGTGCTCGGTGGATTCCGAGGCCAGTGCCGCGTACTCGCGTTGCTCGCGGGTCATTTCGGTGGTTTCAAGCAACTGCAGCATGCCCAGCACGCCATTCATCGGCGTGCGCAACTCATGGCTCATCATCGCCAGGAAGTCCGACTTGGCCCTGTTCGCCTGTTCCGCTTCTTCCCGGGTCTGGATCAACTGGGACATGGCCTGCTGCTGTTCGCGGCTGGCCAGTTCCAGGCCGGCCGCGAGGTTGTTGATGTGCCGCGCCAGGTTGCCCAGCTCGCCATCGTCGACGATCGGCAACGGGGTCTTGAAGTCGCCTTCCTGGATCGCCTTGACCGCGTTGCTCATGGCCCTGATCGGCTGGGCCAGGCCGGCGGCCAGGCGTCGGGCCAGCAGGAAGGTGAAGAGCAGGGCGAACAGGGCGAGGATCCCGGCCTTGAGGACGATTTCCTGTTGGCGCTGGCTGAAGGCGTCGTTGGACATGCCGACCAGCACGCGCCCCAGGTAGCCGTCGCCCTGGCTGGCCAGGCTGCCCGGATCCTCTTGCAGGAAGTCGTTGTGCACCTGGATCCGCTGCAGCCGCACGGGAGCCTGGAACACTTTGATCTGTTTCGCATGGTCATGGCTGGCCGAAGGCTGCTCGACATACACCAGGATGTTGTTGGCGCTGTCCTGGACCTCCAGGAATTGCACGTGGGGCGTGCTCAGGGTCGCTTGCAACAGGCTTTCCAGGCCCTCGTTGTTGCCGGAGATCACCCCGTACTCGGTGGCCGGGGCCAGTTGGTTGGCGATCAGCTGGCCGGTGTGGTCCAGCTCCTGGTGCAGGTCCTGGATGCGCACGAAAGTGAAGAAGCTGATCAGCAACAGTGTCAGGAGCAGCGCGGGGCCGAGGCTGATCAGCTGAGTACGGGCCTGGATATCCCAACGGCGACGCAATGTCATGGGCGTTTCTCTCCTTCGCTCAACTGGCGGGCGACGGCCTCAGGATCGATTTCCTCGATGCCCAGGGAGCGTGCCACCTGTGGGTTGCTCAATACCTTGAAGGCCGCCGGGTACTGCGAACGGGGCCATTGGGCTGGTGGCCGGTCCAGCAGCTGGTCCAGGGTTTGCAGCCAGTCCTGCTGGTCGCTGTAGGTGCTGGCCAGGCTGCCAGCCCTGACGAAACCGGCGTTGGGCCCGATCAGGGCCTGTTGTCGGGCATAGCTGCTGAGCAGCAGGTTCTTGACGGTCTTGGGGTTGTACAGGCTGGGGTCGTCCAGGCCCAGCAAGACTTCGCTGTTGCGCAGCACTTCCTGCAATGGACGACTGTCGCCGATGTCGTCCCAGGCCTCGGCGACGATCTCCAGCCCCTGGGCGCGCGCCGCCTGGCGCAGTTCCTCGAGCAGGAACCGGCTGTCCTGGCTGTACAGCACGCCCACCCGGCGGACCTGGGGCAGCACCTCGCGGATCAGGCGTAGCTGGCGGGCCCCGGGCGGGTCGCTCCACAGCAGGGTGAGCCTGGGCTGCGGCGTACCTGGCAGGCGTTGGGCGGCTTGTAGGCGACTGATGCGCAGCACCAGGGTCGCCGGGCCCTGCGCATCCTGCAGGCGCCAGTCGAGGCTTTGCGGGTCCAGCAGGATCAAGCGCGTGGCCGCCGGCAAGAGGCCCGGTGCGGGCAATTGCCCGAGCGGCTCGAAGCGCACCTGGTCCTGGGGGCGCAGCTCCGCCAGTTCCCGGGCGAAGCTGCGCACGCTGTCGCTGTCTTCACTGGCGGTCAGCAGCACTTCGGCGGCGCGCAACGGCGCGCACAGCAGCCAGCCCAGCAGCACCAGGCTCCAGCCGAGTCGAGGCAGGCCCTTGCGCGAGCGAGCCATACTAGAACTCCAGCTCCGCGCTGAAGTACAACGTGTGGCGGGAGTCGTAGCGGTTGTCGGCGAAGGTGACGGGCTGGTGGTCGAGCCGCTGTTGCAAGGTGCCGGCCAGTTCCAGGTCGGCCTTGCCCAGGGACAGGCGCTTGGCGACGCGGGTATCGACCCGCTGGAAACGGTAGCCGTTGAGGGCGCTGTCTCCATAATAGAAGAGCGCGCTGGACCAGCCCTGGCCCCAGTTGCGCAGCCAGCCGGCCGAGCCGCTGTTGCTGGCGCTCAAGCGCTGGTCCAGGCGGTTGCTGGCCTGGGCATGGACATAGGCGTAGGTCAGGCGCAGGCGGTCGGCGCGGCTCAGTTGCCAATCCAGCTGGCTTTCGCTGCCGGTGAAACGCGCCGAGTTGCTGTTGCTGGCGATGTACTGGTTGTTGCGCAGCGGCTCGCTGACCATCCTGCTGATTTCGTCGTAGAACAGCTTGATATCCAGGTTCAGCCGCTGGTCGACGAAATAGCCGTTGTAGCCCAGCTCCCGGGAGCGCATGCGTTCCTGGTCGAGGTCGCCGGGGCCGCGGGTCTTGACGAAGTACTGGGCGCTGTTCTGGCCGTAGACCGGAGCGCTCAGGCCGGTGACCCGATAGCTCCAGTTGACGTTGTTCTCGAACATGTCCGGGGAACGGATGGCTTCGGAGTACACCGCCCGCAACCCGTGGCGCGGGTTGATCAGGTAGTTGACGGCGATCCGCGGGGTCAGGGAGTTGCCGGTGAGCCGGGCGTCTTCGTACATGGCCCCGCCCTGGATCAGCCAGTGTTCGCTGGCCCGCCATTCCAACTGGCCGAACAGGCGCCAGGTGGTGTCATCCAGCACGCCGTTGAAATAGGTCTCGGAGTCGGCGCGGTCGTAGCGGTAGTTCATGCCGCTGACCAGCCGCAGGTCGTCGGCGAGGCTCAGGGTGTCCTGTATTTCCAGGTCGTAGCGGGTTTCCCGGGTGCTCTGGTCGATATTGCCGCAGACGGGGTTGCTCCCTCCCTCTTTGCTCCATTGATGAAGGACCTGACTGGCGAGTTCCTCTTCAGCCGCAGTGCCAGGCGGTACGGACGTAACGTTGACGATGTTGCGCGCCAGGCGCTCGGTGTAGTTCGGGTTGAGCTGCCACAGGCGCGCCAGTTCGGGACTGAAGGACAGGGCCGCATCGCAAGCCCTCCAGGTCTGCTGGCGATCCCAGTGCTGGGCCGAGCCCTGGACGTAGAGGCTGTGCCGTGGGTCCAGGTCCAGGTTCCAGCGCAGGGAGGTCGCATAGTCCTTGGCGATCACGTCGGAGTTGTAGCCTTTCTCGGCGTAGTCCCTGAACACCGGCTGATAGGTGTAAGGCCGCTGGTTGCTGCCTTCCTTGGCATTGAACTGCCAATCGATGCTCTGGCGTTCGTCGAGCATCTGGCCGAGCGCCAGGCTGATGCGGTTCAGGCGCCGGCTGTCGCGATAGTCCGACCCGTCCTGGCGCTTGTCGAAGCCATCGTCCTCCTGGCCCGAAAGCGACAGGCGCAGGTCGCCGCCGTCCCAGCCGGTACCCTGGCTGGCGTACCAGTCGGCCACGCCACGCTGGCCACGGGTCACCTTGATCCGCGTGCCATGGCTGTTGGCCGGCGAGCGGGTAATGATGTTGACCACCGCCATCAATGCGTTGGCGCCGTAGCTGACGGTATTGGGGCCGCGGAATACCTCGATGCGCTCGATATCCTCCATGGCCACCGGAATGTCGCTCCAGTCCACGGTGGCCAATCCGGCCCGATACACCGAGCGCCCGTCGATCAGGACCTGCATGCGCCGGGCTTCGCTGGCGCTGGTGCCGTGGTAGTTGACCGTGGCCTGGTTGCCGCTGATGGCGCCGACCATCATCCCCGGGACCAGGCGCAGCAGTTCGCTGATGTCCCGGGCGCCGCTGGCCTTGATCAATTCGTTGTCCAGCACGGTCATGCTGCCGGGCACTGCGGCGGGGGATTGTTTCAGGCGGGTGGCGGTCAATACCTGGGGCAGTGCGCCGTCGTCGACGAACAGATCTTCGGCCAGCGCCGGATGACCGGATAGCATGCCCAGCAGCAATGACAGGCGAAGGGGGGAGGGACCAGCGGGCACGGCGCAGCCTTGAAACGTGAAAGATGGCGCGCATGTTAACCGAGACGGTCGAGTTTTCCATTCGATGGGCCTGCATCCGCCGAGCGTCTGCGCGGGTTTCCGACAGATCGCCCGGACAGTTGACCGGGGCTGGTGGTCGGATGGCCGCCCCGTATAATGCCGCCATCGCCACTGCTATGGAAAAACGGATTGCATATGACACAACAGCGCCCTATTGCGGTCCTGGGAGGCGGAAGTTTCGGTACCGCCGTGGCCAACCTGCTGGCCGAGAACGGCCAGGCGGTGCGGCAGTGGATGCGTGATCCCGAGCAGGCCGAGGCCATTCGGCTCAATCGCGAGAATCCGCGTTATCTCAAGGGCATCAAGATCCACCCGGCGGTGGAGCCGGTCACCGACCTGCTGGCCACCCTCGAGGACAGCGACCTGTGTTTCGTCGCCTTGCCCTCCAGTGCCCTGCGCGCGGTGCTGGCGCCCCATGCACAGCGACTCAGCGGCAAGATGCTGGTTAGCCTGACCAAGGGCATCGAGGCCCAGACCTTCAAGCTGATGAGCCAGATCCTCGAGGACATCGCGCCCCAGGCGCGGATCGGCGTGCTCTCGGGCCCCAACCTGGCCCGCGAAGTGGCCGAGCATGCCCTGACCGCCACGGTGGTGGCCAGTGAGGACGAGCAACTGTGCCAAGAAGTCCAGGCGGTGCTGCATGGCCGTACCTTCAGGGTCTACGCCAGTGCCGACCGCTTCGGCGTCGAGCTGGGCGGCGCCTTGAAGAACGTCTACGCAATCATCGCCGGCATGGCGGTGGCCCTGGGCATGGGGGAAAACACCAAGAGCATGTTGATCACCCGGGCCCTGGCGGAAATGACCCGCTTCGCCGTGAGCCAGGGGGCCAACCCCATGACCTTCCTTGGCCTGGCCGGGGTCGGCGACCTGATCGTCACTTGTTCCTCGCCCAAGAGCCGCAACTACCAGGTGGGCTTCGCCCTGGGCCAGGGCCTGAGCCTGGACGAGGCGGTGAGCCGCCTGGGCGAAGTGGCGGAAGGGGTCAACACCCTCAAGGTGCTCAAGGCCAAGGCCCAGGAGCTGGGGGTCTACATGCCGCTGGTAGCCGGGTTGCACGCGATCCTGTTCGAAGGCCGGACGCTCGCCCAGGTGATCGAGCTGTTGATGCGCGGCGAACCGAAAACCGATGTCGACTTTATCTCCACCAGTGGATTCAACTGAGCAGTACAGGAGCGAGACATGAACGATACGAATTCCGAGGCCAAGTACGAATCCATTCTCCTGCGGGTGTTGTGGATGCTGGTGTTCGCCCTGGTGTGGCAGGTGGCGCAGTTCCTCCTGGGGGCGCTGGTGGTAGTGCAGCTCATCTACCGATTGGTCTACGGCGCTCCCAATGCCAGCCTGATGAACTTCGGCGACAGCCTGAGCCAGTTCCTGGCGCAGATCGGCCGCTTCGGCAGTTTCCACACCGAACAAAAGCCCTGGCCGTTCGCCGACTGGCCGGCGCCCCGGGCTCCGGAGGGCGAGGCGCCCCACAGCGTGCCTCCGGCGCCGCATCCGGTGCGTGACGAGGAGCCCAAGCTGTGAGGCTCTGGGTATTGCGCCATGGCCAGGCCGAAGCCCATGCGGCCACCGATGCCGAGCGCAACCTGACGGCCCATGGCCGGCAGCAGGTGCTGGCCAGCGCCGCGCAACTGATCGGCCTGCCCATCACCGGGATCCTTGCCAGTCCCTATGTCCGGGCCCAGCAAACCGCGCACCTGGTGCGCGAGGCCCTGGGCTTTGAGGGCGAGGTGCGTACCGTGTCCTGGCTCACCCCGGATACCAATCCACTGAGGGTGCTGGAGCAACTGGACAGCGCCGAGAACCTGTTGCTGGTCAGCCACCAACCCTTGGTGGGCAGCCTGATCGGCCTGTTGCAGCATGGCCACCTGCGTGACCCCCAAGCCATGGACACCGCCAGCCTGGCGGAGTTGGCGGGCGACTGGCCGCTGGCCGGGGCCATGACCCTGGTTCGCGTCGACCATCCCTGATGTCCTCGCCGCCGGGCCCATGGGCTCCGGTGGTGGGTGTCGGCAAGGCTGATGCCGGCTACATTTCTTAACTTGCAGCGCTCCCTGGTGCGTGGAATAGTCGGCCGAGCAAGTGCTTGGTTGGTTAGCGGCTGTTCCCGAACACAACAAGAACAAAGGAGCGCGTCATGTCTGCTGCTTTTCGTTTGCCGTTGCAAGTGTTCTACCAGCGTGAAGCAAGTCATCCCCAGCAACTTTTCCTGGTCCAGCCCAGCGCCGGTGGCCAGGTGCAGGAATTGAGCTGGGCCGAGGTCGCCCAGCAGGTCCGACGCGCCGCCCAGTGGCTGCGGGAGCGGCAACTGCCAGCGGGCAGCAATATCGCGATCATCGGCAAGAACTCCGCCCACTGGATCATCGCCGACCTGGCGATCTGGATGGCCGGGCATGTCTCGGTGCCGCTGTACCCCAACCTCACCGCCGAGTCGGTGGCCCAGGTGCTGGAGCATTCCGGGTCGGCCCTGGCGTTCATCGGCAAGCTCGATGCCTGGCCGGAAATGTCCCGGGGCATCAGGCCTGGTTTACCCACCATCAGCCTGCCATTGGCCCCGCAGGGCAGCTTCGATTTCAGCTGGGAGGCGCTGCAGCGTTGCCAGCCAATGACCGACAGCCCCTGCCCGGGGCCCGACCAACTGGCCACCATCATCTATACCTCCGGTACCACCGGATCGCCCAAGGGCGTGATGCACAGCTTCGGCAACCTCGGGTTCACCGCCAGCCATGGAGTCCAGATGTTCGGCCTGGGGCCCGGCGACCGGCTGCTGTCCTACCTGCCGTTGTGCCATGTGGCCGAGCGCGTATTCGTCGAGATGGGCGCGCTCTACACCGGACAGACGATATTTTTTGCCGAGAGCCTCGATACCTTCCTGGCCGACCTGCGGCGTGCCCGGCCCACGGCGATGTTCGGCGTGCCACGGATCTGGACCAAGTTCCAGATGGGGGTCTACGCCAAGATGCCGGCCAGGCGCCTGGACCTGCTCCTGGGGCTGCCGCTGATTGGCAAGTGGGTCGGGCACAAGGTCCTGGCGGGGCTGGGGCTGGATGCGCTGCGCGTGGCCCTGTCCGGAGCCGCGCCAGTGCCTCAGGCCCTGTTGCACTGGTACCAGCGCCTGGGCCTGGATGTGCTGGAGGTCTACGGCATGACCGAGAACTGTGGTTACTCCCATCTGGGCCGCTCGGGAGAATACATCCCGGGTTGGATCGGCCGGCCCTGTCCCGAGGTCCAGGTGCGCATCGCCGTGGACGGCGAAGTCCAGGTCCGCAGCCAGGCGGTGATGCAGGGTTACTACAAGGACCCGCAGAAGACCGCCGAGACCATCACCGAGGATGGTTTTTTACGCACCGGCGACAAGGGCGAGCAGGATGCTGCCGGCAACCTGCGCCTGACCGGTCGGCTCAAGGAAATCTTCAAGACCAGCAAGGGCAAGTACGTGGCGCCGGCGCCCATCGAGATCCGCCTGGCCGAGCATGCGCACATCGAGCAGGTATGCGTGGTCGGCGATGGCCTGAGCGCGCCCTTGGGTTTGTGCGTGTTGTCGGCGGCCGGCCAGCGCGAGGCCGATGGCAGCGCTCGCGAAGGCTTGCACAGCAGCCTGGAAAACCTCCTGGCCCAGGTCAATGGCGGCCTGGACAAGCACGAGCGCCTGCATCGGCTGGTGGTGGTCAAGGGTAGCTGGGCGGTGGAAAACGGTTTCCTGACCCCGACCCTGAAGATCAAGCGCAATGTGGTCGAGTCCGCTTATGGCGACAGCTTCCAGGCCTGGAGCGAGCGCGAGGAAGTCGTGCTGTGGCAGGATTGAGCGACCAACCTACAAGAAGGAAGTGGCGATGAGCCTGTGGCGTACCACCCCCAACCTCGAGCAACTGAACGCGCTCCAGAAGAACACCATCGGCGAAGTGCTGGATATCCGCTTCGAGGCTTTCGACGAGCAGTCCCTGACCGCCAGCATGGTCATCGACCATCGTACCCACCAGCCCTACGGGCTGCTGCATGGCGGGGCTTCGGTGGTGCTGGCCGAGACCGTCGGCTCCATGGCCAGCTACCTGTGCATCGATGCCAGCAAGTTCTATTGCGTGGGGCTGGAGATCAATGCCAACCACCTGCGGGGTTTGCGCAGCGGGCGGGTCACGGCGGTGGCCAGGGCCATCCATCTCGGTCGCACCACCCACGTCTGGGACATCCGCCTGAGCAGCGACGAAGGCAAGGCCAGCTGTGTATCGCGCCTGACCATGGCGGTGGTGCCGCTGGGGCAGAACCCGCCGGCCGCCTGAACCCGCGGCCATAGGCCGGGCCGGGGTGTCAGTATTCCTGGCGGTTACGGTCATTGCCCTGGCGGCGGAGCTTGCGGAAAATCGCCGTTGATTTGGTAAATGGATGAGTCGGTATGTCGCAACAGGTGTTTTTCGCTCACGCCAATGGGTTTCCCTCCGGCACCTACGGCAAGTTGTTCGCCGCCCTGGCGCCGGAATTCGAGGTGACTCATCTGCAACAGCATGCCCATGACCCGCGTTTTCCGGTGGACGATAACTGGCGCAGCCTGGTGGACGAATTGATCCACCACCTGCAACAGCAGTCCCAGCCGGTGTGGGGCGTCGGGCACTCGCTGGGCGGCGTGCTGCACCTGCATGCGGCCCTGCGCTGCCCGGAGCTGTACCGGGGCGTGGTGATGCTCGACTCACCGGTGCTGACCCGGGCCGACCAATGGGTGATCCGTGCGGCCAAACGCTTGGGTTTCATCGATCGACTGACCCCGGCCGGGCGCACCCTGGGGCGGCGCGAGGAGTTCAGCGATATCGAGTCGGCCCGCAGCTACTTTTCGCGCAAGACGCTGTTCCGCGCCTTCGACCCCGATTGCCTGGATGCCTACCTGGAGCATGGCCTGCAACAAGTGGGGGATCGCTTGCGGCTGCGCTTCGACCCGGCCACCGAGATCAGCATCTATCGTGGCGTGCCGCACACCAGCCCGGGCAGCGCCCATCAGCTCAAGGTGCCCCTGGCGGTGGTGCGAGGCCAGCAGAGCAGGGTGGTGATGCGCCATCACACCAGTGCCGTGGGACGCATGTCCCAGGGGGTGTCGCTGACCATGCCCGGCGGGCATATGTTCCCCCTTGAGCGACCCGAGGCCACTGCGCTCTTGCTCAAGGACCTGTTCAACCGCTGGCAGCACGGCCAGCAGCGGAGCCTTGCATGAGCCAGGGTGTGGAGGAAGTGCGCCTGAGCCTGCCGCATATCGAGCTGGCGGCGCATTTGTTCGGTCCAGAGGATGGCTTGCCGGTGATCGCCCTGCATGGCTGGCTGGACAACGCCAACAGCTTCGCGCGCCTGGCGCCCAAGTTGCGCGGCCTGCGCATCCTGGCCCTGGACCTGGCCGGCCACGGGCATTCCGGGCATCGCCCGGCGGGCGCGGGATACGCCCTGTGGGACTACGTGTACGACGTATTGCAAGTGGCCGAGCAGCTGGGCTGGCGGCGCTTCGCCCTCATGGGCCACTCCCTGGGGGCCATCGTGTCCCTGGTATTGGCGGCGGCCATGCCCGAGCGAGTCAGCCAGCTGGCGCTGATCGACGGCGTCATCCCGCCCACGGCCAGTGGCGAGGGCGCAGCCGAGCGCCTGGGCATGGCCCTGCAAGCGCAACTGGCCTTGCAGGACAAGCGCAAGCCGGTCTACAGCAGCCTGGAGCGCGCCGTCGAGGCGCGGATGAAAGGCCTGGTGGCCGTCAGCCGGGAAGCCGCCGAGCTGTTGGCCCAACGAGGCCTGATGCCGGTGGCCGGTGGCTATACCTGGCGCAGCGACAGCCGCCTGACCCTGGCTTCGCCCCTGCGCCTGACCGAGGAGCAGGCCATGTCCTTCGTCCAGCGGGTGGCCTGCCCGACGCAGCTGGTGGTGGCGGCCGATGGCATGCTGGCCCGGCACCAGGAGTTGCTGCAGCGTCTACCCTTCAACCTTGAACAGCTGCCGGGCGGGCACCATCTGCATTTGAACGATGAAACCGGTGCCACCTTTGTCGCAGACTGTTTCAATAGGTTTTTCGCCGTTCCTTGACTTGACCTGGTCAACTGTCGAGGCTTGGCGGGTTGAAATGGGAGACAACCATGATAGATCTGTACACCGCTGCGACCCCCAATGGCCACAAGGTTTCCATCCTGCTTGAAGAGCTCGGCTTGCCTTATACCGTGCACGCCTTGAGCTTCGACAAGAAGGAACAGAAGGCGCCGGCGTTCCTCAAGATCAATCCCAATGGGCGTATTCCTGCCATCGTCGATCGCGACAATGGCGATTTCCCGGTATTCGAGTCCGGGGCGATCCTTATCTACCTGGCCGAGCGTACCGGTCGCCTGCTGCCTGCCGATGCCAAGGGGCGTTCGCAGGTCATGCAGTGGCTGATGTTCCAGATGGGCGGCATCGGCCCCATGCAAGGCCAGGCCAATGTGTTCTTCCGCTATTTCCCGGAGAAGCTGCAGGGCGCCATCGACCGCTACCAGCATGAGACCCGACGTTTGTACGAGGTGCTCGACACGCGCCTGCAGCAGGTCGACTACCTGGCCGGCGACTACAGCATCGCCGACATCGCCACCTTCCCCTGGGTACGCGGCCATGACTGGTCGGGAGTTCCGGTCCAGGGGCTGGAAGCGCTACAGCGCTGGATGGCGGCCATGGAGGCGCGCCCCGCGGTCCAGCGCGGCTTGCAGGTTCCGCAACGCAGTGACGACGCCAGCGTCGTCAAGGGCGCCCAGGCCATGCTGATCCGATGAGGGCCCCGATGCGTTCACTCAGTTTCCTGGGCCTGTCCCTGGCCAGCGCACTGGCGGTTGCCGCCGACCTTCCCGGAAGCCAGGACCTGCCCCTGGTGCCCCGTCTGACCGATGCCCAGATCGTCGATTACCGCCCCGAGGTAGAACAGGAGCGGATCTACCCCATGGGCTCGATCCGCAAGATCAGCGGCCAGTTGCGTTTCGATGGCCAGGTCAATGCCCGGGGCAAGCTCACCGCCATCACCTACCAACTGCCGGCCGAGCGCAGTTCCAACGAAGCCTTCACCCTGGCCCGCGAGGCTTTGCAGAAACAGGGTGCCGAGCTGCTGTTCTGGTGCCAGGCCCGGGACTGCGGCGAAAGCAGCCTGTGGGCCAATGAGGTGTTCGGCAACGCCAAGCTGTACGGCGCCGACGAGCAGCAGGCCTACTTGTTGTTACGCCTGGCGGCCCCCCAGGACAATTCCCTGGTGGCCCTGTACAGCATCACCCGCGGCAATCGCCGGGCTTACCTGCATGTGGAGCAGTTCGCCGCCGGTGCTCCACTGGGCGAACTGCTGCCCACCTCCGCGACGTTGCTCCGGCAATTGAAAGACACTGGCCGGCTGGACCTGGCCAAGCTGGCCGAGCCGCAGCCAACCTGGCTCACCTTGCTGTCCCGGGGATTGAACCTGGACACCACGTTGCGGGTCAGTCTTTCCGGCCAGCACGCCGAAGCCTGGCGCCAGGCCCTGATCGGCCAGGGCGTGCGCGCTACGCGGTTGGAAACCGGCGATACCCAGGCCGCCGGCCTGCACTTCGAACTGCTGCGTTAAGCTTTGCAGGCGACCCGCCCTGGCGGGTTCGCCTACTCTTCACTGGTTACTCTTGCGCGAGACATTTCATGCCCAATAACGATCGCCTGCTGGTGCAGATCCTGCTCCTGGTGCTGTTCGGTGCCAGCTTCTGGGTGATGGCGCCCTTTTGGTCGGCCCTGTTCTGGGGGGCGGTGCTGGCCTTTGCCAGCTGGCCGCTGATGCGTTTGCTGACCCGCTGGCTGCATGGTCGCGAATCCCTGGCCGCAGGCCTGCTGACCCTGGGCTGGATGCTGCTGGTGGCGGCGCCGCTGGTCTGGCTGGGTCTCAACCTGGCGGACCATGTACGTGATGCCACCGCCTTCATCAAGGACGTCCAGGTCGATGGCCTGCCCGAGGCGCCAGCCTGGCTGGGCGGCTTGCCGTTGGTGGGCGAGCGCCTGGTGGGCGTCTGGAACAGCATCGACGAACAGGGCGCGGCGCTGATGGTGGCGGTCAAGCCGTACCTGGGGCAGGTGGGCAACTGGTTGCTGGCCCGTAGCGCCCAGGTGGGCGGGGGCATCCTGGAACTGACCCTGAGCCTGGTCTTCGTGTTCTTCTTCTACCGTGACGGCCCGCGCCTGGCGCTGTTCGTGCACAAGCTGCTGGAGCGGCTGATCGGCGATCGTGCTGGCTACTACATCGACCTGGTGGCCGGCACCGTGCAGCGCGTGGTCAACGGCGTGATAGGTACTGCGGCGGCCCAGGGCCTGCTGGCTTTGATCGGCTTCATCATCGCCGGGGTGCCCGGGGCGCTGGTACTGGGGATCGTCACCTTCCTGCTCAGCCTGATCCCCATGGGGCCACCGCTGGTGTGGATCCCAGCCACGGCCTGGCTGGCCTGGAAGGGCGAGTACGGCATGGCGGTGTTCCTGGGAATCTGGGGCACCTTCATCATCAGTGGGGTGGATAACGTGCTCAAGCCCTACCTGATCAGCCGTGGCGGCAACCTGCCACTGGTGATCGTCCTGCTCGGGGTGTTCGGTGGCTTGATCGCCTTCGGTTTCATCGGCTTGTTCATCGGCCCGACCCTGTTGGCGGTGGCCTACAGCCTGTTGCTGGACTGGAGTGCCAGCCAGGCCCGCAACCAGGAACCGCGCTGAGCTCAGGGGCGGGTCAGCCGCAGTACCGCAGTCAGGCCGCCGCCCGGGGTTTCCTCGAGCTGCAGGCTGGCGCCCATGCGCTCCGCGGCCTCGCGGGCGATGGTCATGCCCAGGCCGACCCCGCCGGAATTGCGGTTGCGTGAACCCTCCAGGCGGAAGAACGGCTCGAACACCGCTTCACGCTGGTCGGCGGCGATGCCCGGGCCGTGGTCGATGACCCGGATCAGCAACTGCTCGCGACTGTCCTCCAGGGCCAGGGTCGCTTGGCCGGCATAGCGCAGGGCATTGTCCAGCAGGTTGTTCAGGCATGACTGCAGCGCCATGGGTTGCACCAGCAGCGGTGCGCAATGCCCCTGGGTCTGGACATCGGCGCCCCGGTCCTGGGCGTTCTCGCACATCGACTCCACCAGCGCTTGCACGTCCATCAGTTGCCAGATCTCGCTGGTGCGTTGCTCGTGCAGGTAGCTGAGGGTGGCGTCGAGCATCTTGATCATGTCGTCCAGGTCCTGGCGCATCTGGCTTTGCAACTTGCTGTCCTCGATCTGCTCCAGGCGCAGCTTGAGGCGCGACAGCGGCGTGCGCAGGTCGTGGGAAACCGCGCCGAGCATGCGCCCACGCTGCTGGACTTGCTCGCGAATGCGCTTTTGCATCTGGTTGAAAGTGTTGGCTGCCTGTCGTGCTTCATGGGGGCCGAGTTCTTCCAGGGGTGGGCTGTCGAGGTTTTCGCTCAGGCGCTCGGCGGCGGCGCTGAGGCGTCGGATGGGCCGCGACAGCAGCTTGGCGCCGTACCAGGCGGCGATGATCAGCGAGATGAACTGGAACGTCAGCGGCACCAGCGGGCCGTTGAACCAGTGGCGTGGCCGCCGGGGAAAATGCGCTGGCGGGCTCGCCGGTCGGCCGTCGTCCATTGCCGTTGCGGTCGGCGGTGGGGGCGGCGGCGGGCGTGGAGGGCCGTAGTGTTGGAACCAGAAGAAGGCCAGCAGGTGGGCGAGTACGATCGCGATCAGCAAGACGCCGAACAGGCGGCCGAACAGCGTATCGAAGCGCCCACGCATCAGCCTATATCCCGGGCGTCGAACAGGTAGCCTTCGCCACGCACGGTCTTGATCAGTTGCGGTGATTTCGGATCGTCGCCGAGCTTCTGCCGCAGGCGCGACACCAGCAAGTCGATGCTGCGATCGAAGGCTTCGATGGAGCGCCCACGGGCGGCATCCAGCAATTGCTCGCGGCTCAGCACTCGGCGTGGGCGTTCGAGGAATACCCAGAGCAGGCGGAATTCGGCGTTGGACAGCGGCACCACCAGGCCATCGGCGGATATCAGCTGGCGCAGGACGCTGTTCAGGCGCCAGTTGTCGAAGCGGATGCTGCTCCGCTGCTCGCTGCGGTCGTCGCGTACCCGGCGCAGGATGGTCTGGATCCGCGCCACCAGTTCCCGGGGCTCGAAGGGCTTGGCCATGTAGTCGTCGGCCCCCAGTTCCAGGCCGATGATGCGGTCGGTGGGTTCGCAGCGAGCGGTGAGCATCAGGATCGGGATGTCCGATTCGTTACGTAGCCAGCGGCACAGGGACAGGCCGTCTTCACCCGGGAGCATGAGGTCGAGCACCACCACGTCGAAATGCTCGGTTTGCAAGGCCTGGCGCATTGCGGCGCCATCGGTGACGCCACTGGCGTGGATGTTGAAGCGTGCCAGGTAGCCGATCAGCAGTTCGCGGATCGGTACGTCGTCATCGACGATCAAGGCCCGGGTATTCCAGCGCTTGTCGTCGCCATTGAGCGGGGCTTTGCTGTCGTCGCTGAAGGGGGCTGGGGTGTTGTGCATGGGCGATCATCTGCCAGGTAGGCTGTCGTTGCCGGGCGGCGACGGCGAGGTTATGGCTTCAGCATAGGCGTCCGGCCCGGAGGCTGGAAGTGCTGTTCGAAGGTGTTGCGGCAGGCGAGGGTAGCGGCGGGGGATGTTGCCGACGTGTCGTCAGTGTATCGGGATTGATACACAGCCCGGCCTGATCGTCGGCCCGGCGCCTTGTCGCGGGCGAATTAGCGCACAGCGGGTCCCGGAGCGACGCGGCTTGCGCTACAATCCGCGCCGATTTCGACTTGCCTGAGAGCCTTTTCATGTCCGCCTGCCAGACACCTATCATCGTCGCCCTGGATTTCCCCACCCGTGACGCCGCACTGAAACTGGCCGATCAACTGGACCCGAAACTGTGCCGGGTCAAGGTCGGCAAGGAGCTGTTCACCAGCTGCGCCGCCGAGATTGTCGGCACCCTGCGCGACAAGGGTTTCGAAGTGTTCCTGGACCTGAAGTTCCACGACATCCCCAACACCACCGCGATGGCCGTCAAGGCTGCTGCGGAAATGGGCGTCTGGATGGTCAACGTCCACTGCTCCGGCGGCCTGCGCATGATGGCCGCCTGCCGTGAGGAGCTGGACAAGCGCAGTGGCCCGCAGCCGCTGCTGATCGGCGTCACCGTGCTCACCAGCATGGAGCGCGAGGACCTGGCTGGCATCGGCCTGGACATCGAGCCCCAGGAACAGGTGTTGCGCCTGGCCGCCCTGGCGCAGAAGGCCGGCATGGATGGCCTGGTGTGCTCGGCCCTGGAGGCCCAGGCGCTCAAGAGCGCCCACCCGTCCCTGCAACTGGTGACCCCGGGGATTCGCCCTGCGGGCAGCGCCCAGGACGACCAGCGGCGGATCCTCACTCCGCGCCAGGCCCTGGATGCCGGTTCCGATTACCTGGTCATCGGCCGCCCCATCAGCCAGGCAGCCGATCCGGCCAAGGCCCTGGCCGACGTCGTGGCCGAACTGGCCCTGTGACACCCACGGGAGCCGGCGTGCCGGCTCCCGCAGCTTGACCCTGGGCTCAGACCTTGAGCACCAGCTTGCCGAAGTTCTCGCCGCTGAACAGCTTCGCCAGGGTTTCCGGGAAGGTTTCCAGGCCCTCGACGATGTCCTCCTTGCTCTTGAGCTGCCCCTTGGCCATCCAGCCGGCCATCTCCTGCCCGGCGGCGGCGAACTGCGCCGCATGGTCCATCACCACGAAGCCTTCCATGCGCGCCCGGTTGACCAGCAGCGACAGGTAGTTGGCCGGCCCCTTGACCGCTTCCTTGTTGTTGTACTGGCTGATGGCGCCGCAGATCACCACCCGGGCCTTGAGGTTCAGGCGAGTGAGCACGGCATCGAGGATCTGGCCGCCGACATTGTCGAAATACACGTCGACCCCCTTGGGGCATTCGCGCTTGAGGCCGGCCTGGACGTCTTCGCTCTTGTAGTCGATGGCCCCGTCGAAGCCCAGTTCCTCGACGAGGAAGCGGCACTTGTCCTGGCCGCCGGCGATGCCTATCACCCGGCAGCCCTTGAGCTTGGCGATCTGCCCGGCAATGCTGCCCACCGCGCCGGCGGCCCCGGACAGCACCACGGTTTCCCCGGCCTTGGGCGCACCGACCTCCAGAAGGGCGAAGTAGGCGGTCATGCCGGTCATTCCCAGCACCGACAGGTAGCGTGGCAGTGGCGCCAGCCGTGGGTCGATCTTGTAGAAACCACGGGGCTCGCCAACGAAGTAGTCCTGTACCCCCAGGGCGCCATTGACGTAGTCGCCGACGGCGAAATCCGGGTGTTTGGAGGCGGTCACCTGGCCCACGCCGAGGGCCCGCATCACCTCGCCGATCCCCACTGGTGGGATGTAGGACTTGCCTTCGTTCATCCAGCCACGCATGGCCGGGTCCAGGGACAGGTACTGGTTCTGCACCTGGATCTGCCCGGCGCCGGGCTCGGTCACGGCCACTTGCTGGTAGGTGAAGGTATCGCGGCTGGCCGCGCCAACGGGACGCTTGGCGAGCAGGAACTGGCGGTTGGTCAGGCTGGTCATGGCAGGTCCTCGAGAACTGGATGAAACCCTAGTTGATAGACCCTCGGGCCGGCAGCCGCAAGGCGTGCCTGCCCGGCGAATGAGCCACGATCCAGGGGCGTGATAAATGGCCCGGGGCCTTCATCATCGGGATGCATGGAGTGGCAAACGGATGCCTGATAGTGCTGCCGCGGCGTCTGTGCTCTATGGCTAGATGGGCCAGGGTATTGGGCCCGTACTGGATTGAGGAGCTTTGCATGAGCATGACGTTTTCCGGCCAGGTGGCCCTGGTGACCGGCGCGGCCAACGGGATCGGCCGGGCCACCGCCCAGGCGTTCGCCGCCCAAGGGTTGAAGGTGGTGGTGGCGGACCTGGATGCGGCCGGCGGCGAAGGCACCGTGGCGCTGATCCGCGAGGCCGGTGGCGAAGCGCTGTTCGTGTCCTGCAACGTCACTCGCGAGGCCGATGTCCAGCAGCTCATGGCCCGCACCATCGAGGCCTACGGTCGCCTGGACTACGCCTTCAACAACGCCGGGATCGAGATCGAGAAGGGCCGTCTGGCCGAGGGCTCGCTGGACGAGTTCGACGCCATCATGGGGGTCAACGTCAAGGGTGTGTGGCTGTGCATGAAGTACCAGCTGCCGCTGCTGCTGGCCCAGGGCGGCGGGGCCATCGTCAACACCGCGTCGGTGGCGGGCCTGGGGGCGGCGCCGAAGATGAGCATCTACGCCGCTTCCAAGCATGCGGTGATCGGCCTGACCAAGTCGGCGGCCATCGAGTACGCCAAGAAGAAGATCCGGGTCAACGCGGTGTGCCCGGCGGTGATCGACACCGACATGTTCCGCCGGGCCTACGAGGCAGACCCGAAGAAGGCCGAGTTCGCCGCGGCCATGCACCCGGTGGGGCGCATTGGCAAGGTCGAGGAAATCGCCAGCGCCGTGCTCTACCTGTGCAGCGATGGCGCCGCCTTCACCACCGGCCATGCACTGGCTGTCGACGGTGGCGCCACGGCCATCTGATCGATATCGCCGCCCTGGCGACCAAGGCGCCGGGGCGATGATGGAATCGACCTCCAGCGTCCTGAAAACGACCTCTAGCCTGGTTTTTGCCACTATTGCGACACCAGAGGCTTGTGCGTCGGTGCACGCCGTTGCCACCCTTCGAAAAAAACCATGGCCTTACAGCCATTGGGGACTTGAGGGGAGTTCGCAGCATGACGACGGCCGCAAGTGGACGCTTTGCCAACCTGGGCATGGCCAGGAAGTTGGGGGTGGGCTTCGCCCTGGTGTTGCTGTTGACGGCCCTGGTGGCCGGCATCGGCCTCTGGTCCCTGCAAACCGTCAGCCAGCGCTTCGAGGGCCTCAAGCGCATGTCGCAGCTCAACAGTGGCGTGCTCAAGGTCCGGCTGCTGGAGCAGGGGTATGCGCTGCACGGTGACAACCAGAGCGTCGATAGCCTGCGCGAGAACCTGGATGCGCTGCTGGCCCTGGCCCGCCAACTCGAAGAGCCGGGCAACCCGGCGACCATGGGCCAGGTCGACGGGATGCTGGCGGACTATCGCCAGGCTTTCGATCGATTCGTCGAGCTGACCCAGGCCAAGGACCTGGCGCTGGAGATGGCCAGTTGGTCGGTATCCAGCGTGGCCAACAACCTCGACGTACTGCAAGCCGGCCTGGCGGACGACGGCGCCTATGGCTTGAAAGAGTCCCAGGGCAAGGAGGGCGCCGAGTTCATCGAGCAGGCCAATCAGATCAGCCAGGTCTCGCGCTTGATGCTGCAAGCCATGAACGAGGCCCGGGTGCGCCTGGACCAGAACCGCAAGGGCGGCGACCAGGAGGCGGCCGGGCAGGGCAAGATCGAACAGGCCGAGCAGGCCCTGGCCCTGGTGGAGCAGCTGAAGGCCAGCGTCAAGGATGCCGGTTACCAGACGGTCCTCAACGAGGTCTCGGGGCACATCGGCAATTTCAGCGAGAAACTCAACGAGTACACCGACCTGCTGGTTCAGGAACAACAGGTCTACCACCGGTTGCACGAGCGGGCCGCCCAGGTGATGCAGCAGGTCGACCAGGCCTATGCCGCCCAGGACCAGGCCATGCAGGAGGAGCTTACGAAGAACTCGTTGCTGATCCTCGGTTCCTCGGCCCTGGCGCTATTGGCCGGGTTGCTGGCGGCGCTGGGCATCACCCGGTTGATCGTCCGGCCGCTGCGCAGTGTGATGCAGGTGGCCCAGCAGATTGCCGCCGGTGATCTCAGCGCCACGGTGAGCGTGACCCGGCGCGACGAGATCGGCCAGTTGATGCAAGCCATGCAGCAGATGGGCGGCGGCTTGAGCGGTATCGTCAGCGGCCTGCAATCCGGGATCGAGCGCCTGGCCAACTCGGCACAATCGCTGTCGGCGGTGACTGAGCAGACCAACCTCGAAGTCAGCACCCAGAAAGAAGAGACCGAGCAGGTGGCCACTGCCATGAACCAGATGACCGCCACGGTTCACGATGTGGCGCGCAATGCCGAGGAGGCGGCCCTGGCGGCCCAGGCGGCGGACGACAAGGTCGAGAGCGGCCAGCAGGTGGTGCGCCAGAGCATGCAGCGGATCGAGCAACTGGCCGACTCCGCGAACCAGGCCAGCAGCGGCATCCAGAGCCTGAGCGCGGAAATCGACAACATCGGCAGCGTGCTGGATGTGATCAAGAGCGTGGCCGAGCAGACCAACCTGCTGGCCCTGAATGCCGCCATCGAAGCGGCCAGGGCCGGTGAGCAGGGGCGTGGGTTCGCGGTGGTGGCCGACGAAGTCCGGGCGCTGGCCAAGCGGACCCAGCAGTCCACTGAGGAAATCACCCGCCTGGTGGCGACCCTGCACGCCGCGGCCGATGCTTCGGTGCGACAGATCCAGGGCAGTGGGGAGTTGGTCAAGCAGGCGGTCAGCGATGCGTTGCAGACCGAGAGCGCCCTGGGCAGCATCGCCGCGGCGGTGTCCCTGATCCAGCAGATGAACCAGCAGATCGCCGCGGCCGCCGAGCAGCAGAGTTCGGTGGCCGAAGAGATCAACCGCAGCGTGACCAGCATTCGCGCCAGTGCCGATCAGTCTTCGCAGGCGATGCAGGGCAGTGCGGCCTCGAGCATCGAGCTGGCGCAATTGGGGAGCGAGTTGAAATCCATGGTGGGGCATTTCCGCCTGTAGCGGTGGGGAGGGCGGTGTCGCGCTGCGCAGGTGCCCGGCGCGGGGCCGGGCACCTGCGGTCGATCAGTCGTAGATGACCTTCTTCTTCCAGTCGGCGTCGGCTTCCACTTCCTTCAGGCCCTGGGTCAACTCGTTGACCTCATCCTCGGCTGGCTCCAGGGTCGACAACACCATGGCGTTGGCGCGGGCCAGGAGCTTGTCCAGGTACTCCAGCTGCTCGCTGTAGGCCTTGGGCTCCGGCTGCTTGCGCAGGTACTGCACGCCGCGTTCGAAGGCCAGGCGGGCCTGGCCGGGCTGGTTCTGCTGCAGTGCGTATTGCCCCAGGTTGTTGAAGAACTCGATGTGCAGCAGGACCAGGATATGGCGGATCTCCTTGATCCAGCGCTTGGCTTCGTTGGGCTGCAGGAAACCGTCGTGGGCGGCGCGGGTCACTTGGCCGTGCATGGCCTCCAGCAGAAAGCGCACGTCCTTGGCCTTGGCTTCGGTCTGGATCGGCGAGGGCGGATTGTTCACCGGAATCGATTCGCCCTGGCCCACCAGGGTATTGAGCTCGGCCAGGCGGGCCTTGAGCTTGGCGTCGGATTTGTCGAGGTTGAGCATGCGCTGCACGACGTTGAGTTCCAGGCGAGTCAGCAGCAGCTTGAGGCCTGGCGACATGAACTGGCCGGGGAAGGTTTCGGTGATTTCGCCGCAGCGGCGCAGGCGGTCATTGAGTTCGACCTTGGTGCGGGCCTTTTCCAGTTTGTTGTTTTCCACCACATGGTTCATGTAGCCAATGGCGATCAATAGTGCGATCCCGGCTATTACCAGCAGGGTGATCATGAGTGGTGTCACCGTTAAAACCTCGTTATAGGATTTCGCGTGCGAGTGTAGTGGCTTGGCATTTGGGCGCATAGCGCCGCTCGACGAGCCGGGATGGATTGTGCGTGCGCCTTCTACTTCTATCAGGCATAGCAGGGCAGGGTCGGAGGTGGCCACTGGGTTCAAATTGATATCACCGGCTGCGAGGACTATAACGCCTTGGCGGGTGACAGAATATAGGCGTCAAAGCCCGGACGGCATAAAAGCCTGTGGCGACCTGAAAACAGCCTCGAAGTCATTGATTTAAATAAAGTTATATCTGGGGGTTGACGACCTTCCAAAGCATCCATAGAATGCGCGCCACTTTCAGCGGAAAGCAAAACGCGAAACGCTGAAGGGAGTGAATGTTGTAGCGTGTCCCCTTCGTCTAGTGGCCTAGGACACCGCCCTTTCACGGCGGTAACAGGGGTTCGAGTCCCCTAGGGGACGCCAATGCGGGAATAGCTCAGTTGGTAGAGCACGACCTTGCCAAGGTCGGGGTCGCGAGTTCGAGTCTCGTTTCCCGCTCCAATTTTAAACGGTCTGGCCTTCGGGCGAGGCTGAGTGAAACCAGGATTCAAGTCTTCGGATGCGGTTCTGGAGTCCGAAACACACACCATGTGTTCCGGGTAGCGTGTCCCCTTCGTCTAGTGGCCTAGGACACCGCCCTTTCACGGCGGTAACAGGGGTTCGAGTCCCCTAGGGGACGCCATTTGCGGGAATAGCTCAGTTGGTAGAGCACGACCTTGCCAAGGTCGGGGTCGCGAGTTCGAGTCTCGTTTCCCGCTCCAATTTTAAACGGTCTGGCCTTCGGGCGAGGCTGAGTGAAACCAGAATTCAAGTCTTCGGATGCGGTTCTGGAGTCCGAAACACACACCATGTGTTCCGGGTAGCGTGTCCCCTTCGTCTAGTGGCCTAGGACACCGCCCTTTCACGGCGGTAACAGGGGTTCGAGTCCCCTAGGGGACGCCATTTGCGGGAATAGCTCAGTTGGTAGAGCACGACCTTGCCAAGGTCGGGGTCGCGAGTTCGAGTCTCGTTTCCCGCTCCAAATTTTGATCCGCAGACATTTTGGCAATGTCTGCAAATCATTGAAAACAGGGGCGAAAGCCCCTTTTTTCATTCCGGCAAGTGCCACTGGAATCCACTCACATCCGGGACTTTTTAGTCCAATTTTTAGTCCATCAATACGGTTGTGTGAGGCTCAGTATTCTTGCTGGGCGAAGGCGGCAGGCGAGACCAGGATCCAGTCCTAACTCACGTTAGGAGCTAGAA
Organism: Pseudomonas sp. CMR5c; assembly: GCF_003850545.1. Taxonomy (NCBI): domain Bacteria; kingdom Pseudomonadati; phylum Pseudomonadota; class Gammaproteobacteria; order Pseudomonadales; family Pseudomonadaceae; genus Pseudomonas; species Pseudomonas sp. CMR5c. The sequence continues at coordinate 1,904,863 of NZ_CP027705.1, forward strand.
CCATGGCACTTTCAGACATGGCCGCTCGCCAGGCCAAAGCAACCGGCAAGCCTTATACCCTCGGTGACATCGACGGCCTATCTTTTGCTGTGAGCGAACAAGGCGGTCGTTCTTGGCACTTTCGCTACGTTTGGGTCGGCAAGCAAAAAGCGCATGTTGCTAGTCACTTATCCTGAAGTCAGCCTTACGCCCATACCACGGCGGAGAAAGTGCGGGCATGGCTCAATCAGTTGTTTCGCTTCGCCATGATCAAGATCGATGACCTTGATATCAATCCGGCCTCCGATCTGAACGTGGTGGCCTTGCCTAAGCCACCAGTGCTGCATACCCCCTTCCTGCGCTTACCTGAACTGCTCGAATTGCTGCAAAAGGTTCGCCGCTATCGCGGTAAGCCCTCCACGCAACTTGGCATCCGCTTGCTGTTCCTGACTGGAGCCCGAACCGGGGAACTGCGTCTGGTCACGCCCGACCAGTTCGACCTAGATCGGGGCCTCTGGAGTATCCCCCCAGAAGTGGTCAAGCAACTCCAGAACGATATGCGCAAGAAGGGTAAGCGGCCACAAGACATTCCGCCGTACATCGCACCGCTGTCCGTTCAGGCAATGGAGATCGTGCGCTACCTACTAGGTTCTGTACGAAAAGCATTGTCGCAAACACCGCATGGCACAGGTCAATGAAACCATCGCCGCAAAACTTGTCGCGAGCTTGTCGAAACGCGTAGCGATGCGGCGGTTTTCCTTCAGCCAGCCGAACATGCGCTCGATGATATTGCGCTGCCGATATTTGGGCCGATCAAACAGCCTGGGCAGACCTGGTTTGGGCTTCGGGATCACCGGTCGCATCCGATAGCGATCACAGTAGCGACGCAGAGCTTCAGCATCGTATCCCTTGTCAGCCAGCAAGCATCGGCAGCGTTTGCGAGGGCGGCCGTGCTGGCTGGGGATATAAGCCTTGTCCAGCAGCGGTAGGGCATAGGCAGTATCGCTGGCTTGCCCGCCAGACAGCAGGAAACGCAGCGGCACACCATTGGCATTGCACAGCATGTGGATTCTGCTCGTCAGGCCGCCCCGGCTGCGCCCGAGCGCGTGATCTTGCGGTTCTTCAGGCCCCCTTTTTTCCCGGCGCCTGATGAGGCTTGGGTGGCACGAACGGCAGTGGAGTCGATCAGCCAGGTTTCCAGGTCGATCAAGCCTTGCTCGTTCAATCGGATATGAAGGCGCTTGAGCATCTGATCGAAAGCGCCGCAATTACGCCAATCGCGAAACCGCTGATACACCGTTGACCAAGGGCCAAAACGCTCCGGCATGTTTCGCCAAGCCGCGCCGGAACAGAGTACTCAAAGGACGCCGCTGAGCATCAGGCGATCATCGGCTCGTGGGCACCCGCTGCGGCGGATTTCAGTGAAGAGATCGGCAACCAAATCCCAGGCTGCACCGGGGAGCTCATGCCGTTTTGCCGTCATGGTGTCCTGGCGTTAATGGCGGCGGATTCTATCCAAATCGATATTTCAAAGGATTTCGTACAGAGCCTAGCTGCGTAGCTGAGGTTTTCAGAATCGTCTGATTAAAACCTGCGGCCCCGCTGGGTGTAATACGACTCGCAAGCACAGGCGCAACAACTCAAGAGTTGGGGCGACCCTTGCAAGATCAATCAATCCTCTGAGGCAATCATGAAAAAATCGATAAAAGCGGTGACGATTATTGCGATGTTGAGCGGCGCAAGTTCGGTCTACGCGACAGGCCAGATCCAGGGCGACCTGGACATCCAGCTTGCCATTGGCGACGGCTGCGAAATCAGCAACGGTACCTCCTCCGGCAGCAGCACCGGCAACTCGTTTGGCAAGATCGATTTCGGTACCCAGTCTTCGCTGGCGACCAGCGTGATCGACGCACAGTCCGTGGCGTCCACCGGCACCGGCACCATCCAGTTGAACTGCACCAAGGACGTGGCCTATACGATCAGCCTGGGCAACGGCCGCAACGCCACTAGCGGTCAGCGCAACATGAAGGCCTCCGGCACTGATCTGGTCGCCTACAACCTCTACCAGGATGCCGCCCGCAGCAAGGCCTGGGGCGACACTCCGAGCAATCAGCTCACCGGCAAGGGCACGGGCGCCCCAATCGACCTGACCGTGTACGGCCGCGTGCCCAAGGCCATGACGCCCCCCGCTGGCGTGTACACCGACTCTGTGCTGGTCACGGTGGCCTGGTAAATGCACCGCGCCTTCATGGGCGACGATCGCATTCGCCGCCCTGCCGCCACGCGAACTCTACTGATCCTCGTTCTCGCGTCGCTGCATGCCAGCGGCCCCGTGCAAGCCGCCAGCAAGAGCGCCACGATCGGCTTCAGGCTGACGGTGGCGCAGGCCTGCGAAGCCGGCGGCAAGGCGGGTGCCGCGGCGGTCAACTTCGGCACGCTGGACATGGGCACCGTGCCGTCCCTGCGCAACCAGATTGAAGCCGTCGGCACCCTGAGCAACGCGGGCGCGATACGGGTGAAATGCGCGCCGGGCATCGCCTACAAGGTATTCCTCGGCAAGGGTCGCAACGACACCGGCGCACAGCGCCGGATGATCGGACCTCAAGGCGGACTGATCGAGTACGGGCTGTACCAGGACAGCGGCCACAGCCGCCCCTGGGACAGGACGAATGGGGTCAGCGGCCAGGGCTCGGGCGCCGACGCGCTGTTGCCGGTCTATTCCGTGGTCAAGCCGCAGCGCACGCCCGTGGCGGGAGTCTATCGCGACACGGTCCAGGTTGTGGTGGAGTGGTGATGCGTATGTCCAGACTGCGCACGGTACTGCTTGCCCTGGCCATTGTCACCTCACCCCTGACCGGCACGGTCCATGCCGGTTCAAAGCAACTGACCTTGACGGTCGCCGCCGCCATCACGCCCGGGTGCCGGCTGGGAAGCGGCCAGGCCGATGTCAGCACTTACGGCGTTCTCGACCTTGGCACGGTCGCCAATCTCGAGCAAGCCATACTCGCTTCTTCCAGCGTCGGAGCGGGCACCATCGTCGTCAACTGTACGCCGGGCACCGATTACCGGATTTCTCTCAACGATGGATTGTGGTCCGACAGTGCTGGCGGCGCTGGAAGGCGCTTGAAAAGCAGCACGTCCAGCGGCAATGCATTCCTGCCCTACTACTTATTCCAGGACGCGGGCTACTCAAAGATCTGGGCGGACGGCACGTTCGCCAAGTCCGGCCTCGCCAAGGGCGGTCCGGAGGAATTTCCCGTTTACATCCTCGTGGAGGCGGCCAGCATCGCGATTCCGCCGGGCGTCTACACCGATACCGTACTTGTCACGGTCTCCTATTGAGTACCCACAACATGAGCTTTCTTGCCCGGACGCTGGGCGTCCTGATCCTCGGCATGGTCTTACCCGCGGCAACGCAGGCGCAATCGTCGCTGCTGGTCTGGCCCATCGATCCCACGATCGAGCACGACCAGAACGGCACCGCCCTCTGGCTGGAAAACAACAGCAAGATGCCGTCTCGGCTGCAGGTCCGTGTGTTGGGCTGGAACCAGGTCGCGGGAGAGGAAGACTACACGCCGCAGGACATCATCGTCGTCAGTCCGCCCGCGGCCGAAGTGCAGCCGGGACAGCGCCAGCTGCTGCGATTGATCCGCACCCAACCTGTTCCCGCCGGCACCGAGCGCGCCTTCCGCGTGCTGATCGACGAGATACCCGCTGCCCCATCTCCCGAGGCCGAAGGTCCGGCCGCGGCGCCCGGCAAGCGCTCCGTGGGGCTGGCCCTGCAGATGCGCTATTCGGTACCGCTGTTCGTCAGCGGCGAAGGCGTCTGGACGCGTCAGGACTATCAGAAACCCCGCGACATGACGAAAGCCACGCAACCACGGCTCAAGTTCCGCGTGGAATCCCGCGACGGCGGCCAGTGGCTGGCCGTGCGTAACGATGGGCAGGCGCATGCGCGGCTGTCGGCGGTGACGTATCAGCAAGGCGGCCGCCCGGCCTGGGAAGTGCCGGGCCTGCTGGGCTACGTGCTGGCGCATTCCGAAATGCGCTTCAAGCTCGCCGGCGTCGGCGCGGGCGGCGTATTGAAGGCCAAGGTCAACAGCAACCCGGACGCGCAAGCGATCCCCGCCTGCGGAACATGCCCGCCATGAAACGACGCCTTGTGCGATTCCGCAACGTGCCTTGCGCGCTGGCTTTCGCGCTGGTGATGGCCGCGAGCGCCCCCGCGCGGGCCAAGGACAAGCTCGGCGATTTCAAGCTGCCTGATTCCACGCTGTACCTGGAGCTGGTCGTCAACGGCAAGACGTCCGGCGAGATCCTGCCCGTGCCCTACCGCGACGGACACTACTATCTACCGACGGAAAAGCTGCGCGCCATGGGCGTCTCGGTGAGCGCCGAGCAGGAATCGCTGGTGGCGGTGGATCTGATCCAGGGCGTCAAGGCGATGCACGACAACGCCAGGCAGCAATTGCTGATCGAGCTGCCGCCCGACTGGCTGCCCGACCAGATGTTCGGTGGCGAGAGCCAGCGCTACATGCAGGCCCGCAGCAGCGTCGGCCTGCTGATGAACTACGACATCTACGCCAACTTCAACCGCACGCGCGGCCTGCGCAACAACAACCGGCTGTCCGCCTGGAGCGAACAGCGCCTGTTCAGCCCCTACGGCATCTTCTCGAACACCGGCGTCTGGTATGGCGGCACCAGCATGGGCGACGACAACGACCGCTCGCGGTACCAGCGGTATGACACCGGCTGGTCCTACAGCGACCCCTTGTCGATGCGCAAGTACGCGGCGGGCGACCTCGTCACGGATGCCCTGGCGCCCTCCAGCTCGGTGCGCATGGCCGGGTTTCAGATCGGCAGGAACTTCGCCACGCGCCCCGATCTGGTGACCTACCCCCTGCCCAGTTTCGCCGGCCAGACGGCGGTGCCCAGCACGGTGGATCTGTTCATCAACAGCTACAAGATGGACTCCTACCGGGTGGACCCGGGCCCGTTCACCTTGCAGACCATGCCGTACATCAATGGCGCGGGCAGCGCCACGGTGGTGACGCGCGACGCGCTCGGCCGGGAAGTCAGCAAGGAAGTGTCGTTCTACGTCTCCAACGACCTGCTCAAGCCCGGCCTGACCGACTACAGCCTGTCCGCCGGCCTGCTGCGTCAGGACTACGGGCTGGCGTCCGGCCGGTATGCACATCCCGCGGCCTCGGGCGTGTTCCGCCACGGCGTGACGCCGGGGTGGACCGTATTCGGCTGGGGAGAAGGCGCCAGCGGCCTGCACGATGGCGGGCTGGGCTCGAACGTGCAACTGGGCATGCTGGGCGTGCTGACCGGGTCCTGGGGCGCCAGCAAGACCGACCCGCGCGCCATCGGCCCGCAGCGCGCCTGGCGCAACTCGCGCTGGGACGACCGCTGGCCCTATCGCGACGAGGACATCGACCTGAAGCCCACGGAAGCCGACAGCGGCAGACAGCTTTCCTATGGCTACTCCTACAGCTCGTCGCAGTTCAGCCTGAACGCCAGGCGCACCCAGCGCAGCGCGCACTACGCCAATCTGGGCACGTACCGCAATACCGGCCGGCTGAGCCGGCGGGAAGATGTGGTCACCGCCAGCGTGGCGCTGGGCGACTACGGTACTGTGGGCGCCGGCTGGGTCGACACCCAGGACGCCACCGGACGACAGCTGCGCCTGATCAACCTGTCGCACAGCGTCAGCCTGTGGCGCAGCGCCTTCCTGTACACCAGCGTCAATCGCGAGGTGGGCGGCAACGACGTCAACGCGCAGGTCACCCTGTCCATCCCGCTGGGCGACCGTTCCACGACCAGCGTGTCGCTCATGCGCGGCAACGACGGCCGGCGTTCGGGACAGGTCAACTACAACCATTCCGCGCCGGCCAGCGGCGGCCTGGGCTACAGCCTGGGCGTGAGCGACGGCCAGGACATGGACCAGTACCGGCGCGCGGACGTGTCATGGCGCGGCACCCAGTATGAAGTGCGCGGCGGCACCTATGGCACGCGCTCGTCCCAGAACGGCTGGGCGCAGCTCAGCGGTTCGCTGATCGGGCTGGACGGCCAGCTCTACGCCGCCAACAAGGTCAACGATGCCTTCGCGCTGGTGTCCACCGCCGGCTATCCCGACGTTCCTGTGCGCTACGAAAACCAGTACCTGGGCAAGACCAACAACAATGGCTATTTCCTGATCCCGTCCATGACGTCCTGGTACCCGGCGCGCATCCAGATCGATCCGATCGACCTGCCCGTCGACGTGAAGACTCCGGACGTCGAGACCCAGGTGGCGGTGCGCGCGGGCAGCGGCTACGTGGTGGACTTCAAGCTGGAAAAGCTGCGCGCCGCGCTGCTGCAACTGCGCGACAGCAACGGCGAGGCCCTGCCGCGCGGCAGCCAGGTGACCGACATCAGCTCGGGCGCGACTGGCTGGGTGGGCTGGGAAGGCGAGGTCTACCTGGAGAACGTGCGCGACGCGCTGCGTTTGAACGTCGTGCGCGCCGACGATGGCAAGGCTTGCCAGGCTTCGGTCGCACTTCCGCCGATGGCTGGCATAACGCGTATCGGTCCTCAAACATGTCAATGATTAAAGTTTCCACCATGATCAGATTTTTTACTCATCGTTTCTCCTGGTTTTTGGCGCTGGCTTTGCCGCTACTGACGAATATCGTCCAGGCTCAACCGAGAGCGGGCGAAAACTGTTCGGGGGGGCAGGTCTATATGGTCGATTTCGGACCGACCGACTCGATTCAACTATCCAATCAGCGGATGGGACGACAGTTCGACTCGAGCTTCCGGTGCAGCAAGTTCACGCTGACTTTCATGACCCAATCCAAGCTCTGGATCAAGGCGAACAGCACGAACGGCTACAGCCTGAACAACTCTGGCTCGGGCAGTATTCCGTATCGCATATTTCTTGACGGCAATTGGTCGAACGAAATACTCAGTTCCATCGAAACTGAGATCTCGAGCAAGGTCAACATCATCCTCAACGGAGAGGCGTTGTCGGACAGAAAGCTCTATATCCAGACGCAACCTGCCAGCCCAGGGCTTGTCGCCGGGCGCTACACGGACACCTTGTCCATCACATACCGCTGGAAAATATGTACCGTTGGCGCCTTTTTCTGCCTCTGGTGGTACGAAGACTCGGCTACCGTGACGGTGAATCTGGCCCTCACTGTCGTCCCGACCTGCGAATTTCGCACCACGCAACCCCGCATCGACTTCGGCGCCCAACCGCTGGTATCCCAATTTGGCGATGCCCGCACCGATATCGACTTCGTATGCACCAACCAGTCCGTCTACAACGTCCATATCAGCAACGGCGACAACCCATCGGGCTCCTGGCGCCGTATGAAAGGAACAGGCGGCGCCTCGAGCAACAGCTACATCGAGTACCAGTTGTTCGAATCGGGTGGCAATTCACCGATCAGCGCCAGCAACCGCCAGCGCGGCCAGGGCACGGGCCAGATGCAACGGCTTTCGGTGACGGGCCGGGTAAACCTGAAACAAGCGGACGTCCCCGTCGGCAGCTACATCGACCGGCCAGTCGTCATAATCGAATATTGAACATGCCAGCGGTTGCCGGTTAGAACAGCAGCAGTGGCTGGCATGGTTGTTCATAGATGCTGGCCCGCGCCCGGCTTGAGCATCTGCACTGGCGTCTCGTCGGCATGTAGCACGGTTTTGCCCAGCACTTCGGCTTTGAGCGCATCGACCAGCGGTTGCAACCGCTGCCCGCACACGCCGACTCACTCGCCCAGCGTCGAGCGCGTCGGCGCCAGGCCGGAGCGCGTAAAGATGCCTTCCTGGCGGTATATCGGCAGGTGGTCGGCGAACTTGGCCACCAGCACCTGCGCCAGCAGTCCCGCCGTCGGGATACCCTTGTCGATGACCTGCGCGGGCACGGGCGCCTGCATGAGCGTCTCGCAGCGCTCACACACCCATTTTCCGCGGATGTGGCGCTCGACCGTAAAGACGCCCGGCAGGTAGTCCAGCTTCCCGCTGACGTCCTCGCCGATGCGCCTCAAGCCGCAGCGGCACGTCGTGGACGCCGGTTCGTGATGGATGTCGGTGCGTGGCAGTTCGACCGGCAGCCTCATGCGGCGCAGGCTTGGCGGATACCGCCTCGTGCAGCGCGTTGGCTTCCTCTTCGATAGCCGCCATGTCGGCATCCATCGTCTCCTCCAGAAGGCTTGCCTGCGCGGGGTTCAATCGCTCGCTGCGCTTGCCATAGCGCCAGCGCTTGTACAGCGACAGCTCCTGCATGAGCGGGTCGATGTGCGTCTGTTTGATGTGCAGTACCCGATCCCGATCGGCAATCACCGCATCGTGCGTTGCTATCTGGGCGTCACGCGTGACTGAGTAGACAACCTATTGGAACATCACTCTTAGAGGTATCAGGACAGGCTGTGAAAAAGACTTGCTGTGAGGCAAGAATTTGTCCGTAACACAGTCCTTCCTTACAGTAGGGATAAATAAAGTTCATTTATAAATCATATGCTTATGGACTTAATTCTAGCCTTGTTTCCCGCTCCAAATTCACAAAAGCGCCGCTCATTCGAGCGGCGTTTTTGTTTGCGTGTCATAAAAGTCTCTTCACTACGTTGGTTTATCGCGTGCCCTTGTCCGGGGGGCTCCAGCGGCCTGCAATCATGTCGGAAAATGATATTTTATTGATCGAATATGATATTGAATCCAATGGCGCCGGGACCTAGTTTCTCCATCGAAAGCAACTTGCCCCTACCTATAAGAATAAAGGTATGCGTCGATGACCCCCGGATCGCCTTCTGCCACCACCGTCGAAAGCCGTGGTGTCGACACTGTCCCGGTCGGTGAAAGAAACTACCGCCCTTGGCATGTGTTCACGGTCTTGTACGGCAGCAACCTGACCTACAGCGTCATCATCTTCGGATCCTTTCCCATCCTGTTCGGCCTGAGTTGGTGGGCTTCGGTCGCTTCCATCCTTTGCGGCTGCCTGATCGGTTCCCTGCTGCTGGCGCCCATGAGCCTGTTCGGCCCGCGCACCGGCACCAACAACGCGGTGTCCAGTGGCGCGCATTTTGGTGTCGCCGGACGTTTCATCGGCACCTGCCTGGCCTTGTTCTCGGCCCTGGGTTTCATCGCCATCACCATCTGGACCAGCGGCGATGCACTGGCGGCGGGTTTCGGCAGAATGATGGGGATCACTCCCGGGCCATTGCACCAGGCCGCCTGCTACGCCCTCATCGCGATCGTGGTGATAGTGGTGGCGGTACGCGGTTTTCATCTGTTGGTGCGTATCCAGGAGCGCCTGATGATGCCGTTGATGAGCGCGGTGCTGTTGCTCGGCTTGCTGGCATTCGGCGAGGGTTTCGATGCCGGTTACGCCGGCGGGGAATATGCCCTGGGCGATTTCTGGCGGACCTGGATCAGCAGCATGCTGATCAATGCCTCGGTGGTGCTGTCCTATGGCGTCTTCGTCGGCGACTGGACGCGCTATATCGATCCCCAGCGCCACTCCTGCCCGAGCATCATGGCCTACACCTTTTTCGGTGGCGTCCTGGGCATGGGCGGGCCCATGCTCTGGGGTGCCTTCGTCTGCATCAGCTTCGCCGGCGAGGCGGCCAACTTCATCCCGGCGCTGATCTCCCATTCACCCTCCTGGTATGTCGCCGGCCTGGTGCTGCTGGGCCTGGTCGCCGGCATCGCCCAGGCGACGGTCGGCCTCTACGGCACCGGGCTGGACACCTCGTCGTTGATCCCGCGCCTGAATCGCCAGCAAGCCACGCTGGGAATCGCGATGGTCGCCGTGGCGCTGGTCTACCTGGGGGTGTTCGCCTGGAGTGCGGTCAGCGTGGTCAATGCCTTCCTGGTCTTGCTGCTGGTGATCACCGCGCCCTGGATCCTGATCATGACCATCGGCTATGCCCAGCGGCGTGGCCACTACCACTGCGATGACCTGCAGGTCTTCACCCGGGCACAGACCGGCGGGCGCTACTGGTATGTCCGCGGCATCAATTGGCGGGCCACGGGTGCCTGGCTGGCCGCCGCGCTACTGGGCCTGGCCTTCTGCGCGGCACCGCCGCTGTATACCGGGCCCTGGGCCCACCTGGCTGGAGGCCTGGACCTGAGCTTCGTCGTGGCTTTCGTCTGCGGCGGCCTGCTGTTCTATCTGTCGCTGCTGCTCTATCCCGAGCCGGCCTATGTCTTCGGGCCTTCGGGCCCCGGGCTGGGCACCCGGGAGGCGGCGGGGGCGGCGCCCCGTGAAATCCACTTGCACTGACTTTCCTTCCTTCGTCTGTCCAGGAGTATCCCGACCATGGCTTCAGGTCCCGCTGTTTTCGCAGATAGTTGCGTCATCGTCACCGGAGGTGCCCAGGGCATGGGCGCGGAACACGCGGCCGAGTTACTGCGGCGTGGTGCCCGGGTGGCGATCTTCGATATCGATGAAACCGCGCTGGGGCAGGCTAGGGCGCAACTCGCCGGCCTCGGACCGTTGCTGGCGCTGAAGGTCGACATGAGCGATCGCCCAGCGGTGGAGGCGGCGGTGGCCCGTACCGCACAGCTGTTCGGCGGGATCGACGCCCTGGTCTCCAACGCTGGCACCGTGCACGCCCAGCAGGGCCTGCTCGACACCGACGATGCCGACTGGGACCGGACCATGGCGGTACATGTGGGTGGGGCCCGGAACCTGTGCCGGGCGGCGCTGCCCTGGTTGGAACAGAGCCGCCACCCACGGATCGTCATCATCTCCTCGATGTGGGCCCAGCGCGGTCCGGGCTTCGGCCATGCCTACTGCACAGCCAAGGGCGCGTTGCTGGGCTTGGCGCGCAACCTAGCAGTGGAACTGGGGCCCAAGGGCATCCTGGTCAATACCGTGGCCCCGGGGAGCGTGGCCACGCGGATGGCCGCCGACTACGGCCCCGAGGCGATCGCCGAGGATTGCAAGAGCATCCCCCTGGGACGCTGGGGCGATGCCTGGGAAATCACCCGGCTGGTGTGTTTCCTGGCATCCGCCGAAGCCGCCTACCTGACCGGCCAGACCATCGCCATCAACGGCGGCCAGATCATCGCGGGGTATTGACGCCATGGCTCCACAAGCATGCGGCACGACGGTGGCCACGGCCGTGGGGGCACGGCGGGTGCTGGGGCGCACGGGGCTGCGGGTATCGCCGGTGGCCCTGGGCACGATGCAGTTCGGCTGGACCGCCAGTGACGTGCAATCGATGCGCATCCTCGACGCCTACCGCGCAGCGGGCGGCAACCTGATCGATACCGCCAACATGTATGGCGGTGACCAGAGCACCGAGCAGTTCGCTGCCAACCGGGCCCATGTCGGCATGAGCGAAGACATCATCGGCCGCTGGTTGCAAACCCGGGGCGGGCGAGATGACCTGGTGCTGACCACCAAGGTGCGGGCGCGCATGTGGGAGGGGGCCGACGGCGAAGGGTTGACCCGGGCCCACATCATGCGTGCGGTGGAGGACAGCCTGCGGCGCCTGCGTACCGAGTGCATCGATGTGTTGTATGCCCATTGGCCCGATCCCCAGGCCCATCCCGAGGAGTGGCTGGAGGCCTTCGGCGACTTGATTCGCCAGGGCAAGGTCGGGGTGGCTGGCACCTCCAACTTCTGCGGTTTCGAGACGTTCGGCGACTTGCTCACACCGCTGCTGGAACTGGCCCGGCGCGGCAGCGGTTATCCGGCGATCCAGGTGGAGCAGCCACGTTTCAACCTGCTCAACCGTGGCGAGTACGAGCCGGCACTGCAACGCATCGCCCTGGACCATGGGCTGGGCATCGTCACCTACTCCAGCCTGGCCAGCGGTTTTCTGGCCGGAGCGGTGCCGCTGCGCCAGGCACCTTGCGGATCGCGGGCGCGCTTCCTGGCGCAGTACTGCGTGGAGGAGGGCTGGCAACTGCTCGAAGCCCTGCAGCAGATCGCCCGGGACCTGCAGGTCCCGATGGCCGCCGTGGCCCTGGCCTGGACCCAGGCGCAGCCGGGCGTCACCTCGACCCTCATCGGTCCGGACCGGCTCGAGCAACTGGCCGAGGCCTCCTGGTCGCCTGCCATCCGCCTGGACCAGGAGCAACTGGCCTGCCTGGACCGCCTGTCCTGGCGGTTGTCCCGGCCCGAATTCGTGCAGTGGTGAACGGCCGCCGGAGTACCGGCCCCGACACCCTGTCTCCATCGATATTTTCTTGAGGACCCTCATATGTCCGGATCACTCCCCGATCTGCCGCGCTTTCCCTGGCCCCATGGCAAGCAGGCCGCCGTGGCCTGGAGCTTCGACGTCGACGCCGAAGCCGCGATCCTGAGCAACGATCCCGTGGCCCGGTATCGCCTGGCGATGATGACCCACCAGATGTTCGGGCCCGAGGTCGGAGTGCCGCGGATTCTCGATGTCCTGCGGCGTTATGGCTTGCGCAGCACTTTCTTCATCCCCGGCTATACCGCCGAGCGTTATCCCGATATGGTGCGCGCCATCGTCGATGGCGGGCACGAGATCGGCCACCACGGCTACCTGCATGAGCCTTTGCGGGACATGAGCGCGCAACAGGAAGCGGATGTACTCGATCGCGGCCTGGAGGCCCTGGAGCGGGTCGCCGGGATGCGTCCCCGGGCTTTTCGCGCACCCTTGGGTGAAATGTCATTCCTCACGCCGCCATTGCTGGCCGATCGCGGTTTTCACTACGACAGCTCGCTGATGGACAGCGACGCTCCGTACCTGCTGGATGTCGGCGATGGCAGCGGGCGGACCCTGGTGGAATTGCCGTTCCACTGGTCCAGCGACGATTGGGAGCAATACAACTGGATTCCCGGTTTCGACGATGGCCGCCCCATCGAGACTCCGGGCAAGGTACACGAGCTGTGGTGGACGGAGATCGAGGCCCAGGTGCGTTATGGCGGCCTGTTCAACCTGGTCAACCATCCCTTCGTCAGCGGACGTGCGTCGCGCATCCACGCCATGGAGCAGATGATCGAGCGCCTGTTGGACGACGAGCGCATCTGGTTCGCTTCGCTGGGGGACATCGCCGAGCATGTCCACTCGCTGGAGCTGGCGCCACGGGTGCATACGCCTTACCACTGGCCTTATTGAATGACGCTTATGGGGCTAGCCTGCTGTGAGCACAGGTTGCCGGGAGGAGAGCAGGAACATGGTGCGCTTGATCGCCACGCAGGAAACCAATCGTATCGCCGCCAACTTCCTGCGGCATCTGCGTCGCTGCCTGCGGGACTTTGCCCCGCCGTTCGACTTGTCGGCGGCGCTGTACCAGGTGGGTGTCGACGCCAAGGCCGTGCTGGCCGGCGACGAACACGGCCTGAGTTTCCGGCAGTACTACCAGTTGCTCGAGCAAATCCCCGAAACCATGGCCGAGCAGGGCTTCTACCTGCGCCTGGGAGCGCTCTACGACATCACCGATATCGGCCTCTTGGGGTATGCCTGCCTGAGTGCGGAAAACCTGCGCAAGTCCTGGGACCTGACCTTCGGCAGCACGCCGTTGCTGCCCCATCCGCTGAACGGCACCAGGCAGGTGTGCGACGGGCGGGTCGAGGTGATCCTCGATTCGCCCCTGCACCCGAGCAATATCCGGGGCTTGCAGGAGGAATGGATGGCCTCCACCTGGCACTGGATCTGCCAGCGCCTGCCTGCAGTCAGCGGCAGTCGGGAGCTGCGCCTTGAACTGGATTACCCGGCGCCGGCCTACAAGGCGCTCTATGGCGAGATCTTTCCTGGGCGGATCGAGTTTTCCCGGCCCTGCACCCGATTGTCGTTTCCCGAAGCCTGGTACGAATTGCCGTTTCCGGCGGCCAACCCCTCTACGTCGCGCCTGTGTCATGAACAATGCCTGCTGGTCATGGCCCAGCTCGATGGCAACAAGAGCGATCTGATCGATGAGGTGCGGCGTCGCTTGCTGATGAATCCCCAGCGCGAGTTTCCCAGCCTCGAGGCCATGGCCGAACGGTTCAGGATGACCCCGGTGACTTTCTACCGGCACCTGGCCAGGGCCGGAGTCAATTACCGCACGGTGGTCCTCGAGGTGCGCATGGGGCTGGCCAGGGAGTACCTGGAGAAGACTCGTATTCCCTTGCAGGAAGTTAGTTACACCCTGGGTTATGACTATCCGCCGAACTTCTACCGAGCGTTCAAGAAGTGGTTCGGCATGACCGCCCAGGAGTGTCGTTTCGGCCTGGAACAAGTCGCTCGGTGATCAACTTGCCGGTTGCCGCCTAATGATATTCGAATGCCGGGAGATGATATTGAGGGCACGTTGGGGTTGATGGATCTTGTTCGCTAGATATCCCTGGCGAAGGTGTTCACATGAACAGCAACAAGAACAACAACTTCAAGTCGAGCCACACCGGGCATGGCACCGCAAAATCCGACACGGTATTCATCAACGGCAGCATCTACACCGTCGATGAACGACAACCCTGGGCCGAGGCGGTGGCGATAAAGGACGGGGTCTTCGTCGCGGTAGGCAGCAATGCCCAGATCCAGGCGCATGTCGATGAACATACCCGGGTGGTGGACCTGGAAGGTGCGTTCGCCATGCCGGGTATCTATGACATGCATACCCACCCCGACCTGGCCCTGGCGCCAGGCTACTCGGGCTACCTGGAGGTCGGCCTGGACAGCCCCACGCCGCAAGACATCGAGGCCAGCATCCTCAAGTACGCCAGCGAGCATCCGGGCGACGGCTGGATCTACGGGCAGTACTTCGTCCACTTCGAGTTTCGCAAGGCCGGGATCGAGCCTGGCCGTGCCTGGCTGGACCGGATCATCGCCGATCGCCCGGTGGCGATCCTCGACCGCTCCTGGGGTTCGATCATGGTCAACTCCAAGGCCCTGGAGCTGGCCGGCATCGATGCGCAGACCAAGGACCCGGCCAACGGCTACATCGTCCGCGACTCGGTGACCGGCGAGCCCAGCGGCATCCTGGTGGACGGTGGCTACGCCATGATCCATGCGGCGATGCCGCCCACTCCGATGCACGCCCTGGTCCGTGCCTATGGCGAAGGCGTGCAGTACCAGACCGGTCGCGGGGTGGTCGGGACCAAGTACGTGCACGTCTGCGAGCATCGCCTCAATGCCCTCAAGACCCTGGACGATGCCGGGGACCTGACGCTGCGGGTCGAGGCGGCGATCAGTTGGCAAGACGATATCTTCCCGGTCAGGCGGCGTTGGGAGTTGCTCGCCGGCGAGCGGCACTTCTATCGCAGTGCCCGCTTGAATGCCGGCGCGGTGAAGTTCCACTTCGACGGCACCCACGAGACCCAGTCCTCGTATTTCGCCACGCCCTACAGCGGCGCCGGGCAGTGGCGCGGCAGCCTGAACCTGACCCCGGAGCACATCACCGACCTGGTGGTGGACCTGGACCGCCAGGGCATCCGCGTGATCGCCCACTGCACCGGCGATGCGGCGTCGGATATTTTCCTCGACGCGGTGGCCGAGGCCCGGCGGCGCAATGGGCCCGACGGCGTACGCCATCACTGTGCGCATTCATCGGTACTGCTGAACGAGAACCTGCCGCGTTTCAAGGACCTGCAGGTCACCGCCGACTTCTCCCCGGTAGCCTGGTATCCCTATCCGTTCTCCATGGCCCGGGCCCAGGCCAATGGCGAGGAGCGCTCCCAGCGCCTGTTCAACTTCAAGGGCGTGCTCGAGGCCGGCGGGGTGGCGGTGATGGGCACCGACTGGCCGGTATCCAACATCAACCCGTGGATCGGCTTCGAGACCATGATCACCCGCCAGAACCCCTGGGATCAGAGCGACGAGCGTTACTACGGCAGCCCCATTTCCCTGGAGCAGGCGATCCGCGTGATGACCATCAACGGCGCCTGGTGCATGGAGCTTGAGCATCGTTGCGGCAGCATCGAGGTGGGCAAGTCGGCGGACCTGATCGTGCTCGACCGCAACCTGTTCGAGCTCGAGCCCCGGGGCAATATCCACAACACCCAGGTCGAGCTCACCGTCCTGGAGGGCCGCGTGGTCTGGGATCGGCACGATCGTTTCGGCGGCACGCCCTGGCAGGCGCGCTGGCGCAAGGACCTGCCGCAGTTCTACGACAAGATGTAGCTGGTTGCGGGTGTGCCAGTCATTCGCGCGCTGAGCGCTCTGAACTTTCAAGGGTGAGAAAACAATGTCATCGATACTTCCAACCATTCATGTGAGTGTCATCTCCGGCTTTCTCGGCTCCGGAAAAACCACTTTGTTGAACCGTATCCTCAATGGCGACCATGGATTGAAGATCGGCGTCATGGTCAATGATTTCGGTGAGATAAACATCGATGCCGGTTTGATCGTCAGTGCCACGCAAAATATCACCAGCCTGGCCAATGGCTGTATTTGCTGCACGGTGGAAAGCGATCTCATCGAGCAACTCGAGAAGTTGTGCAGCATGGTCGAGGGGCGGCCCGAGCATATCCTGATCGAGACCAGTGGCGTCTCCGATCCCGGGCGGGTTGTGCACACCTTGAGGTACCCGCAGTTTCGCCAGCGGCTGGCCCTGGACACCGTGGTGGTACTGCTCGATGCCGAACGCCAGGGCGAACTGCCGCAGGAAGTCAGGCCCCTGGCCCAGGAACAACTGGCTGCCGCCGACATCGTGGTGATCAACAAGGTCGACCTGGTGAGCCCCGAGCGCCTGCAGGCACTCAAGCACCAGTGGCTGTTTCCCCGGGCCAAGGTCCATGAGGCGGTGTTTGCCGACATCCCCCTGCCGTTCATTTTCGATATCCGTCCCCATCGCCTGGTGCCGCTTGCCCGCCATGACGGCCAGCCAGCCTCCCGCCGGCACGACCAGTTGTTCAGCAGCTTCAGCTGGCAGAGTACGGCGCCCTTGTCCCTGCAAGAGCTGCGCAAGGTCCTGGGGGAGTTTCCGGAGCATGTCTATCGCGCCAAGGGTTTTGTCCAGCTGGAGGACTATCCCGGGCAGCGCTTCATCCTGCACCTGGTGGGCTCGCGCCTGGATATCCAGCCCGCCGGGGCCTGGCCGGAGCAAGACGCGCCGGGCAGCCATTTGGTGGTGATCGGTTCCAGGCAGCTGGATGCCGATGCATTGCGCGCTTGCCTTGAGCGTTGCGTCGGCCGCCGGGCATTGGCGGCCGTCAGCTAGCACGGCGGTCCGGGCGGCTCAGAGCGAGAGCAGCAAGCGCCCGGCGAACAGCAGCAGGACCAGGCCCATGCCGCGTTCGAACCAGTGTCCCAGGCGCATGAACAGCGAGCGCACCCGGGCGCTGGAAAAGAACAGCGCGACGATGACGAACCACACTCCGTTCACCAGGCACATCCAGGCGCCATACAGCGCCTGGATAGCCAAGGGCGTGGTGGCGCTGACCAGGGTGGTGAAGATCGCCAGGAAGAACAGGGTCGCCTTGGGATTGGTGGCGTTGGTCAGGAAACCGGTGACGAAGGCCCGGGCCGCCGTCGGTTGCGGCTCCTGGTCGGGCGAGTCGCCGGGCAGGGCGGACTTGGCCTTGCTGCGCAGCAGGCTGATGCCCAGGTACAGGATGTAGGCGGCGCCCAGCAGCTTGGCGCCGCCCAGCAGCCAGGGCGTGGCGTGCATCAGGGCGCCGACCCCCAGCAAGGTATAGAGCACGTGGACCGAGATGCCGGCGCCGATCCCCAGGGCGGTGCAGGTGCCGACCAGCCGGCCGAAGCGCACGCTCTGGCGGATGGTGACGGCGAAGTCCGGCCCGGGAGCGAGCACGGCGAGAAAGTGAACCAGCGCCAGGGTGGCGAATTCACCCAGATAGGTGGACAACATGGAGACTCCGCAAAGCAGGTGGGCGAGCGAGGGCGGGTTCAGGCCAGGTCGTAGCTGACCGAGAGCACGCCCTTTTTTTCCGTTACCGATTCAATTCGTACCTGGCCCAGTTCTCGCAGCCGAGACACGTGGGTACCACCGCAACCGAAGGTGGGCAGCGGGCCGAAGCCGACCTGGCGCATGCCGTCCTGCAGCTCGATGCGGCGTTGCAAGTCCGCGCTTATCCATTGCTCGATGGCGTTGTGCACCAGGTCGGCATCGATGGCCTGTGCTGCCGGCCCCGGCTTGAACGACACCCGGCCTTCGCCCGGCCAGTGGTGGGCCTTGACCGGTATCCAGCCCTGGCTCTGGCCGAAGTGGCCGATCAGGTGCCCGGCCGAGTGCATGCGGCTGTTGAACAGGCGTTGGTCCGGGTCCACCCGGGCGATGAAAGAACCAGGCTCCAGGGGCTGGGACAGGTGGTGCAGGATCTGTTCACCCTCCTGCAGCACCCGCAATACCCGGGTCTCGCCAATCCGGCCGGTGTCGCTGGGTTGGCCGCCGCCCTGGGGGTGGAAGGGCGTGGCGTCGAGGGTGGCGATGAACGAGTCGTCCACCCTGGTGCAGTCCAGGACTTGCACCGGGACATTCAATTCATCGTCTTGGAAATACAGGCGCAGCGTCATGGTCGAGACCTTGCAAGTGAGTGTTTTTTTATTATGTGGCGGCCTCGATTGCGTGATAATCCGTTCGAAACTCAATGGACTATTGCGTCATGAGCATAAATCTACCCCTGCCTTTGCTGGCCGAAATGGCCATTTTCGTCCGCGTGGTGGAGACCGGCAGCTTCTCCGAGGCCGCGCGCCAGCTGGGCTCTTCGCCTTCGGCGGTGAGTCGCAGCGTTTCGCGTCTGGAGAAGGCCCTGGCCACCCGCTTGCTGCAACGCACCACCCGCAAGCTGCGCCTGAGCGACGGTGGCGAGGAAGTGTTCAAGCGTTGCTGCGAGATGGTCAGCGCGGCGCGTTCGGTGATGGAGATCAGCGGCCAGTTCACCCACGAGGCCCAGGGCGTGGTGCGGGTCAGCGTGCCCAAGGCGGTGGGGCGTTTTGTGGTGCACCCGCATATGCCCGAGTTCCTGCGGCGTTACCCGAAGGTGGATGTGGAGTTGCTGCACGAAGACCGGGACGTCGACCTGATCGACGATCATGTCGACCTGGCGATCCGCATCACCGACCGGCCGCCGCCAGGGTTGATCGGCCGCCAGTTGTTGCGCATCGACCATTTGCTGTGTGCCACGCCGCAGTACCTGGCGGAGCACGGTACGCCGGTCCATCCCCAGGACCTGCGCCAGCACAGTTGCATCTACTTGGGCGAGACGCCCAGCGACGCGCGCTGGAAGTTCACCCAGGGCAGCAAGGCGGTCACCGTGGCGGTGCGTGGGCGCTACGCCGCCAACCACACCGGCGTACGCCTGGATGCGGTGCTGCAGCACCTGGGGATCGGCAGCCTGCCGTACTTCACCGCGCGCCATGCCCTGGAGCAGGGCTTGATAGTGCAGGTGCTGCCGGAGTGGACCTTCCTGGCCTCCTACCATGGCGGCGCCTGGCTGCTGCACTCGCCGACCCGCTACCTGCCGCCCAAACTGCGGGTGTTCATCGATTACCTGGTGGAATGCCTGGCCAAGGAGCCGACCTTGGGCCGGCCGGGCAGGGCGCCCTAGTCGCCGGCAAACGGCGCCCATGAAAAAGGCCCGCCGGTGCAACCGTGCGGGCCTTGGTGACGCCAGGCGTATCGATCAGTGCTTGCTGTCCTGGTCGGAGAGCGCCAGCAGCTGTTTTTCCTGGTTCCAGTCGAAGGGCTCGTCGTTCTGCTCGGCCTCGTAGCGCCGCTCCTCGAGGGCCTGGAACAGGTCGATTTCCTCGTCGGGCATGTAGTGCAGGCAGTCGCCGGCGAAGTACCACAGCAGGTCGCGCGGCACCAGGTGGGCGATCTGTGGGTAGCGTTGCATGATCTGGCACAGCAGGTCCTGGCCCAGGTACTGGCTTTCGATCGGATCGATCGGCAGCGAGGCGCGCAGTTCATCGAAGCGCTCCAGGAACAGCGCGTGGCTTTCTTCGGGAACCTGTTCGGCTTCTCCCACGGCCACCAGGATGCTGCGCAGGTGGTCCAGCAGGACGAGATGATCGGCGACGGCGTTGGACATGACAGGGTCCTCAAGAGCAAAACGGGCGCGGGAGTATATAGCTCCCGCGCCCGGTTTCATAATCGACCAGCCCAAGGGCGGTCGCCTGGCAGGCCATCGAAAAACTACCTGCGTTGCCATCGCTGCGTTAAAGCCCGGTCAAAATGTTCATTGACCACTCGTAAACTGCGCTTTTTCGCCTGTTTTGCCTTGCGCTGGCTGTCTCGCTTACCTCTTTCAACGGCCTGCTAGCGGGTCTTGCCTTCGCTCAAGGTCAACTCTTCCTTGGCGAAGTCATCCACATCGATGACTTTGCGCCGCGCTGCTTCGGCCGCGTGCAGGCTTTGCGCCTCGGCTGCCTGCAGGACACCGGCCTCCAGCGCGGCGTCGATGACCGACTCGCCGGCAGCAGGCTTGAACTGGCCGCTTTTCAACGCCTCGTGCAGGCGCTTGTACTGCGGGTGCGCGGCGCTGAGCAGTTCGCTGGCATGCTGCAGGGCACCCACCGGATCGTCCGCCGCTTGTGGGCGGTAGCAACCGGCCAGCACCGCTTCCAGGGCAGGATCGCCCTTGGCCCGGCCGACGATCGCCGCCACTTCGGCGTCCAGTCGGTCCGAAGGGCCGGTATGGCGCCGGCCGAAGGGAAACACCAGGACCCGCAGCAGGCAGCCGAAGGTGCGGCTGGGGAAGTTGCGCAGCAGTTCGTCCAGGGCTCGTTCCGAGTGGCCAAGGCTTTCTTCCATGGCCCAGGCCAGCAGCGGTTGCAGGTACTCCGGCGAGTCCAGGTCGTGGTAGCGCTTGAGCGCCGCCGAACCCAGGTACAGGTGGCTCAGCACATCGCCCAGGCGTGCGGACAGGCGCTCGCGGCGCTTGAGTTCGCCACCCAGGAGCATCATCGACAGGTCGGCGAGCAGGGCGAAGGCCGCGGCCTGGCGGTTCAAGGCGCGGAAGTAGCCCTGGCTGAGGCTGTCCCCCGGGGCTTTTTCAAAGCGGCCCAGGCCCAGGTTCAGCACCAGGGTGCTGGCGGCGTTACTCACGGCGAAGCCGATGTGCTTGAGCAGCAGGGCATCGAACTCCTTCAGGGCCTGGTCATGGTCCTCGCGCCCGGCCAGGGCCATTTCCTTGAGCACGAAGGGATGGCAGCGGATCGCTCCCTGGCCGAAGATCATCAGGTTGCGCGACAGGATGTTGGCGCCTTCCACGGTGATGAAGATCGGCGCGCCCTGCCAGTTGCGGCCCAGGTAGTTGTTGGGCCCCATGATGATGCCCTTGCCGCCGTGCACGTCCATGGCGTGGCCGATGCATTCGCGGCCGCGCTCGGTGAGGTGGTACTTGAGGATCGCCGACAGCACCGAGGGTTTTTCCCCCAGGTCCACGGCATTGGCGGTGAGCATGCGCGCGCTGTCCATCAGCCAGGCATTGCCGCCGATGCGCGCCAGGGCTTCCTGGATGCCTTCGAAGGCCGCCAGCGGCACGTTGAACTGCTCACGTACCTGAGCGTACTGGCCGGTGACCAGGCTGGTGAACTTGGCGGCGCCGGTGCCCACTGCCGGTAGCGAGATGGAGCGTCCCACCGACAGGCAGTTCATCAGCATCATCCAGCCCTTGCCGAGCATCTCCTGGCCGCCGATGAGGAAGTCCAGGGGGATGAACACGTCTTTGCCGGAGTTGGGGCCATTCATGAATGCGGCGCCCAGGGGCAGGTGGCGGCGGCCGATTTCCACCCCGGGGGTGTCGGTGGGGATCAAGGCCAGGCTGATGCCCAGGTCCTCTTCGTCGCCCAGCAGGTGGTCCGGGTCATGGGCCTTGAAGGCCAGGCCCAGCAGGGTGGCGACCGGCCCCAGGGTGATGTAGCGCTTTTCCCAGTTCAGGCGCAGACCGAGGGTTTCCTGTCCTTGCCACTGGCCCTTGCAGATGATCCCGGTGTCCGGCATGGCGCCGGCGTCGGAGCCGGCCAGGGGGCCGGTCAGGGCGAAGCAGGGAATGTCGTCGCCCCGGGCCAGGCGTGGCAGGTAGTGGTTGCGCTGTTCGTCGGTGCCGTAGTGCAGCAGCAGTTCGGCCGGGCCCAGGGAGTTGGGGACCATGACCGTGGAGGCCAGGTCGCCGCTACGGGTCGCCAGCTTCATTGCCACCTGGGAGTGGGCGTAGGCCGAGAAGCCCTTGCCGCCGTACTCCTTGGGAATGATCAGGGCGAAGAAACCATGCTCCTTGATATGTGCCCAGGCCTCCGCAGGCAGGTCCATCTGCTGGCCGATCTGCCAGTCGCTGACCATGGCGCAGAGCTCTTCGGTGGGACCATCGATGAAGGCTTGTTCTTCCTCGGTGAGCTGGACCTTGGGGTAGGCCAGCAGGGTGTTCCAGTCAGGACGCCCGCTGAACAGCTCGCCATCCCACCACACGGTGCCGGCGTCGATGGCGTCGCGCTCGGTTTGCGACATCGGCGGCAGGACTTTCTGGAACCAGTTGAACAGCGGGGCGCTGAAATGCTTGCGCCGCAGGTCGGGTAGCAACAGGGGCGCGGCCACTGCCGCCAAGAGCACCCAGCACACCAGTAGCAACCAGCCGGGAGCGTGGCTGAAGATGCCCATGGCCAGCAGGTAGATGGCGACTGCGCCCAGGGCGGGCAACGGAGCGGTGCGGCGGTGTGCCAGGTAGGCGATGCCTGCCAACAGAACCAGTATCCACAACAACAGCATATTCAATCCTCCATGAGGCCAGGGACCCGAAGCACCTTCAGAGCTTAGCCGGCGTGCGGCCAAGCGGGTGCCCGGGGCGGTGCGGGGCAGGCTGGCCCTGGCCGGTGAACGTCGGCTGCACATTCCGTCCGGCTGGGTGAAGCAGGCCATGATCTTTGGCCGAAACGTCGTTATCTCTGTGCTGGATGCCTCTATAGACTCAGGGTTCACCTGGAGGTTATGCCCATGCACGAGTACCTGCGTCCCAGCCGCTTCATCGATAGTGACCACCCTGCGGTGGTGGAGTTCGCCGAATCTCATCGCGGTGTCGATCGTGATCCCCGGCAGCAGGCGATGAGCCTCTACTACGCGGTGCGCGAGGCCGTGCGCTACAACCCCTATACCTTCAGCCTCGATCCCGGAACCCTGCGCGGCAGCCATGCCCTGGCCACGGGGGAAAGCTATTGCGTGCCCAAGGCCACCTTGCTGGCCGGTTGTGCCCGGCACTGCGGGATTGCGGCACGCATCGGCCTGGCCGATGTGCGTAATCACTTGTCGCCCCCGCACCTGCTGGAGTTGTTGCGCAGCGACGTGTTCGCCATGCACGGCTACACCGAGTTGTACCTGGATGGGCGCTGGGTCAAGGCCACGCCGGCGTTCAACCAGGACCTGTGCGAGCTGTTCGATGTGGCACCGCTGGATTTCGACGGTGTGCAGGACAGCGTGTTCCAGCCCTTCAACC
The DNA here is from genome assembly GCF_003850545.1 of Pseudomonas sp. CMR5c. Classification (NCBI taxonomy): domain Bacteria; kingdom Pseudomonadati; phylum Pseudomonadota; class Gammaproteobacteria; order Pseudomonadales; family Pseudomonadaceae; genus Pseudomonas; species Pseudomonas sp. CMR5c. The sequence goes on from NZ_CP027705.1 coordinate 1,928,177, forward strand.
GCCAGGGCGAGCAGGCGATGGAGTACCTGGTGGACCATGGGCAGTTCGCCGATGTCCCGGAGCACTTCTTTTTCGACCACCTGAAAAAATGCTATCCGCATCTGATCGGCCAGCCGCAATTCACGGGACTTGGTGATATGCACAGCGATTTGAGTCGCGACTGATCAGGCGTAGACTGCCCCGGCATTCATTACCGAGGGATGGTCATGCTGAAGATCTGGGGCCGCAAGAATTCATCGAATGTCAGGAAGGCGCTGTGGTGCGCCGAAGAGCTGGGGCTGGCCTATGAGTCCCTGGATGCCGGCGGCGCCTTCGGCGTGGTGGACACCCCCGAGTACCGGGCGCTGAACCCCAACGGTCGGATCCCGATGATCGAGGACGAAGGTTTCGTGCTCTGGGAATCCAACACCATCGTACGCTACCTGTTGGCCCGGCATGCCGCCGGCACGCCCTGGTATCCGACCGACGTGCAGGCCCGGGCCAGCGCCGAGAAGTGGATGGACTGGACCACCTCGACCTTCGCTGATGTATTCCGTCCCCTGTTCTGGGGGGTACTGCGCACCCCTTCGGCCGAGCAGGACTGGGTGCGAATCGACGCCGCCAGGGACACCTGTGCCCAGTTGCTGGAGCGGGTCGACCAGGCCCTGGCGAACCAGCCTTACCTGTCCGGCCAGGAGATCGGCATGGGCGATATTCCCCTGGGCAGCTTCATCTACGCCTGGTTCGAGATGCCCATCGAGCGCCCGGCGCTACCCCACCTGCAGGCCTGGTACCAGCGGCTGGCAGCACGGCCGGCCTACCGTCGAGCGGTGATGACCGCTTTGACTTAATACCCACTATCGATACGCATGACTGTACTTGCAGGGCGCCGGCCCGCAACATGGCGGGCGTCCGGCAATGTTGCAATCGACCCGGCCTGCCCTTACCTATAAAACTTCCCCTTCTTGGTGCATGAATCCGATATGAGTTCCGCTCTGTCCATCCGGCAGCTAACCAAAACCTACGGCAACGGTTTCCAGGCCCTGAGTGGTATCGATCTGGACGTCGCCGAGGGTGATTTCTTTGCCTTGCTCGGTCCCAATGGGGCCGGTAAATCCACCACCATCGGCATTCTCTCGACCCTGGTGAACAAGACCAGCGGCACGGTGAATGTCTTCGGCCATGACCTGGACCGCCAGCCGGCCGCGCTCAAGCGCAGCATTGGCGTGGTGCCCCAGGAGTTCAACTTCAACCAGTTCGAGAAGACTTTCGACATCGTCGTGACCCAGGCCGGCTACTACGGCATCCCGGCGAAGATCGCCAAGGAGCGGGCCGAGCAGTACCTGACCCAGCTCGGCCTGTGGGACAAGCGCGATGTACCTTCGCGCTCGCTGTCCGGCGGCATGAAGCGCCGGTTGATGATCGCCCGGGCCCTGGTCCACGAGCCGCGCCTGCTGATCCTCGACGAGCCGACCGCCGGGGTCGACATCGAGCTGCGCCGTTCGATGTGGAGCTTCCTCACCGAGCTCAACCAGAAGGGCATCACCATCATCCTCACCACCCATTACCTGGAAGAGGCCGAGCAGCTGTGCCGCAACATCGGCATCATCGACCACGGCACCATCGTCGAGAACACCAGCATGCGCCAGCTGCTCAGCCAGCTGCATGTGGAAACCTTCCTGCTCGACCTCAAGCATGACTTGCACGTGGTTCCGCAACTGGCCGGCTATCCGACCCGCCTGGTGGATAGCCATACCCTGGAGGTCCAGGTGGACAAGGCCGTGGGCATCACGGCCCTGTTCAGCCAGCTGGCGCTGCAGAACATCGAGGTGCTGAGCCTGCGTAACAAGACCAACCGACTTGAGGAGCTGTTCGTGTCCCTGGTGGAGAAAAACCTGTCGAAGGTGGCGGTATGAGTTCGGAGTTCAAGCCCAACCTGGTAGCGCTCAACACCATCGTCTACCGCGAGGTCCGGCGCTTCACCCGGATCTGGCCGCAGACCCTGCTGCCGCCGGCCATCACCATGGTCCTGTACTTCGTCATCTTCGGTAACCTGATCGGCCGGCAGATCGGCGACATGGGTGGTTTCACCTACATGGAGTACATCGTGCCGGGGCTGATCATGATGTCGGTGATCACCAACTCCTACGGCAACGTGGTGTCGAGCTTCTTCGGCAGCAAGTTCCAGCGCTCCATCGAGGAATTGATGGTGTCGCCGGTCTCGCCCCACACCATCCTCATCGGCTATACCCTGGGCGGCGTGTTGCGCGGGCTGATGGTGGGGATCATCGTGACCTTGCTGTCGCTGTTCTTCACCAAGCTGCAGGTGCACCACCTGGGCGTCACTGTGCTGGTGGTGGTGCTGACGGCCACGATCTTCTCGTTGCTGGGCTTCATCAACGCGGTATTCGCGCGCAACTTCGACGATATCTCGATCATCCCGACCTTCGTGCTGACGCCGCTGACCTACCTGGGCGGAGTGTTCTACTCGATCAACCTGCTGCCGCCGTTCTGGCAGACCGTGTCCCTGGCCAACCCGGTGTTGCACATGGTCAACTCGTTCCGCTACGGCATCCTCGGGGTTTCGGATATCAGTATCGGCACGGCGATCACGTTCATGCTGGTGGCCACCGCGGTGCTCTACATAGGCTGTGCCAGGTTGCTGGTCAGCGGGCGCGGCATGCGCCAGTAGGCAACTGCCCCATCAACGACAACGGCCTCCCTCGGGAGGCCGTTGTCGTTTCTAGCGCCGCTGCAGCTTGCGGCGTTGCCATTGGCGGCCGACCCACCAGCGCCAGTAGAGCATGGTCAGGCAGTAGGCCAGGGCGCCCAGGGCCAGGCCAGCCACCACCGAACCGAGCAGGAAAGGTTGCCAGAGGGTGGCCAGCTGGCTGCTGATCCACTCCCAGGTGAGGCTGTCGGGCAGGGTGCGCGGCGGCACGTTCATTAGCCAGGCGCCTAGCTGATAGGTGCAGAAGAACACCGGGGGCATGGTGATGGGATTGGTCAGCCATACCAGGCTGACGCTGATGGGCATGTTGCCCCGCAACCAGATGGCCAGCACCGCGGCCAGCAACATCTGCATCGGGATCGGGATGAAGGCGGCGAACAGGCCCACGGCCATGGCGCGGGCCACGGAGTGCCGGTTGAGGTGCCAGAGGTTGGCGTCATGCAGCAAGGTGCCGAGAAAGCGTAAGGACTTGTGTTCCCGGATGCTGGTGGGATCTGGCATGTAACGTTTGAATAAGCGCCGGGGCATAAGGCTTCTCGGTCGGGTCAAGCGGTAATTATGACTGGATTGTAAACAGGGCAAATTCAGACATTGTGACAAATGATAAAGCCGTGTCCGGCCGTCCTCGGCTAAGCCAAGGGTAGGGCTCGTCATGGATGGATTGGCTGATGCGAACAGGGATGCTGGGCTTGGCCGCGGGGCTTCTGGCGCTGGGTTTTCTGCCGGCCTTGCCGCCGCTCTGGTGGTTGTTGCCGGTATTGGTGCTGGCCTTGCTGCTGTTGCCGTTTCGTACACATCCGGTGGCATTTTTCCTATTCGGCTTCAGTTGGGCCTGTGCCTGTGCGCAGTGGGCGCTCGACGATCGGTTGGCGTCGCGCCTGGACGGCCAGACTCGCTGGCTGGAAGGACGGATCACCGGTTTGCCGGAGGCTGGGGCGCAGGTGGTGCGGTTCGAGTTGCAAGATGCCCAGGCCCGACGCGAGCGCCTGCCACGGCGAATTCGCGTGAGCTGGCGTGACGGGCCGCCGGTCAAGAGCGGCGAGCGCTGGCGCCTGGCGGTGACACTGCGCCGCCCCGTGGGATTGCTCAACGTACAGGGGTTCGACTACGAGGCGTGGCTGCTGGCGCGGCGTATCGGCGCCGTCGGTACGGTCAAGGATGGCCAGTTGCTGGCGCCGGCCCAGGGCGCCTGGCGCGACCGCTTGCGCCAGCGCTTGCTGGCGGTGGAGGCCCATGGCCGGGGCGGAGGGCTGGCCGCATTGGTGATGGGGGATGGTTCCGGGCTGACGCGAGAGGACTGGCAGCTGTTGCAAGACACCGGCACCGTGCACCTGATGGTCATTTCCGGGCAGCACATCAGCCTCTTGGCGGGGGTGATCTATCTCGTCGTGGCGGGGCTGGCGCGGCTCGGCGCCTGGCCCGCGCGCTGGCCATGGCTGCCGTGGGCCTGTGTCCTGGGCTTTCTCGGGGCGTTGGGCTACGGGTTGCTCGCGGGGTTCGACGTGCCGGTGCAGCGCGCCTGCGTGATGGTGGCCCTGGTCCTGCTCTGGCGCTTGCGCTTTCGTCACCTGGGCACTTGGTGGCCGCTGCTGCTGGCGCTGGATGCGGTGCTGTTGCTCGAACCCCTGGCCAGCTTGCAACCGGGTTTCTGGCTGTCGTTCGCGGCGGTGGCGATCCTGATCTTCACCTTCGCCGGGCGGCTGGGGGCCTGGCGCTGGTGGCAGAGCTGGACCCGCGCCCAATGGCTGATAGCGATCGGCCTGCTGCCGCCGATGCTGGCCCTGGGCCTGCCCATCAGTCTCAGCGGTCCGCTGGCCAACCTGCTGGCGGTGCCTTGGGTCAGCCTGCTGGTGTTGCCGCCGGCTTTGCTGGGAAGCCTGTTGTTGCCCCTGCCAGTGGTGGGCGAAGGCTTGTTGTGGCTGGCCGGTGGGCTGCTGGAGGGACTGTTCCGTGTGCTGGGGCTGATCGCCGGATGGTGGCCGGCCTGGGTCGCGCCGCTGTTGCCCGGCTGGATCTGGAGCCTCGCCAGTCTGGGGGCGTTGTTGCTGTTGCTGCCGCCCGGCGTGCCGCTGCGGATTCTCGGCTGGCCGCTGTTGCTGTTGGTGGCCTGGCCGCCGCAGCCTCGAGTGCCCTTCGGCGAGGCCGAAGTCTGGCAGCTGGATGTGGGCCAGGGGCTGTCGTTCGTCCTGCGTACCCGTAACCACGCGATGCTGTACGACGCGGGCGCCCGTAGCGGCGATTTCGACCTCGGCGAGCGGGTAGTGGTGCCGACCCTGCAGCGCTTGGGCATCCACCAGCTGGACCTGATGTTGCTCAGCCATGCCGATAACGATCATGCCGGTGGCGCCCAGGCGGTGCAGCGGGCGTTGCCGGTTCGCCTGGTGCGTAGTGGCGAGCCCGAGGCATTGCCGGCCATCCTGCAAGCCATGCCGTGCGAGTCCGGGGCGAGCTGGCAATGGGATGGCGTGCGTTTCCGCCAGTGGCAATGGGCAGGGGCGCGCGATGGCAACCAGGCTTCCTGTGTGTTGCAGGTCGAGGCCCGGGGTGAGCGCCTGCTGCTCACTGGCGACATCGATATCCATGCGGAGCGGGCTTTGCTCCAGGGCCCGCTGGCGCAGCGGACCCATTGGTTGCAGGCGCCGCACCATGGCAGCCGGACCTCTTCGTCCATGGCCCTGCTACAACGGTTGGCGCCCGACGCGGTACTGGTTTCCCGGGGCCGGGGCAATGCCTTCGGTCACCCGCACCCGCAGGTGGTGGCGCGTTACCGGAGCCTGGGCGTGGCGCTTTATGACAGTGCCGAGCAGGGCGCGTTGAGGTTGCGCCTGGGGGCTTTTGCGCGGCCCTACAGCGTGCGCGAGCAACGGCGGTTCTGGCGTGAGCCGGTAACAATGCCTTAAATAACCGTGGGTTATTAAAGCCTGGAAACATGCGACATCACGGTCTTCGGTGCGTCCGGCCCCTATGTTAGAGTGGCGCACTTTTTCGAGGGGGCTGTCACTGTGTGGGAATTGGTCAAATCCGGCGGCTGGATGATGCTGCCGATCATCCTGAGTTCCATCGCGGCCGTGGGCATCATCGCCGAGCGCTTGTGGACCCTGCGGGCCAGCCGTGTGACCCCGCCCCACCTCCTGGGCCAGGTCTGGCGCTGGATCAAGGACAAGCAGCTGAACAAGGACAAGCTCAAGGAACTGCGTGCCGATTCGCCCCTGGGCGAGATCCTGGCCGCGGGCCTGGCCAACTCCAAGCATGGCCGCGAGATCATGAAGGAATGCATCGAGGAAGCGGCGGCCCGGGTCATCCACGAGCTGGAGCGCTACCTCAACGCCCTGGGCACCATCGCCGCCATGGCGCCGCTGCTGGGCCTATTGGGCACCGTGCTGGGCATGATCGATATCTTCAGCTCGTTCATGGGCTCGGGCATGACCACCAACGCCCATGTGCTGGCCGGAGGTATCTCCAAGGCCCTGATCACCACCGCTGCGGGCCTGATGGTGGGGATCCCCTCGGTGTTCTTCCACCGTTTCCTGCAACGCCGGGTCGATGAGCTGGTGGTGGGCATGGAGCAGGAGGCGATCAAGCTGGTGGAAGTGATCCAGGGCGACCGCGATGTCGACCTGGCCGAGGGCGCAGCGTGAAATTCCGTCGCAAACCCCGGGAAACCGTGGACATCAACCTCGCGTCGCTGATCGATGTGGTGTTCATCCTGCTGTTGTTCTTCGTGGTCACCACCACCTTCACCCGGGAAACCGAATTGCGTGTCGACCTGCCCGAAGCCGTCAGCGGCTCGCCGGCCGAGGACCAGCAGATCAAGCAGCTGGATATCGCCATCAGCGCCGACGGGGTGTTCTCGGTGAACAACCAGGTATTGCCCAAGAACGACCTGGCGACCCTGATCGAGGCCTTGCAGAAGGAATCCGCTGGCGATACCAACCTGCCGCTGTCCATCAGCGCCGACGGCAAGACCCAGCATCAAGCGGTGATCACTGCCATGGACGCGGCCGGCAAGCTCGGTTTCAGCCACCTGCGCATGACCACCGTCGAGGCGGCGCCGGCTCCCTGATGGCACTTTCCGATCGTTTGCTCGCCGCCTGGTACCAGGGCCATCGCGCACTGAAACTGCTGCAGCCACTGGAATGGCTGTACCGCCGTATCGTGGTGGGCAAGCGCCAGCGCTTCCTGGCCGGCGAGGGCGAGATCTACCAGCCGCCGGTGCCCCTGGTGGTGGTGGGCAACATCACGGTCGGTGGCACCGGCAAGACTCCGTTGATCCTGTGGTTGGTGGAGCATTGCCAGCGCCTCGGCCTGCGCGTCGGCGTGGTCAGCCGTGGTTATGGCGCCAAGCCAGCCCAGTTGCCCTGGCGGGTCACGGCCACGGACAGCGCCGAGGTGGCGGGCGACGAACCGCTGCTGATCGTCCAGCGCTGCGGCGTGCCATTGATGATCGATCCCGATCGCAGCCGCGCGGTGCAAGCCCTGCTCGCCGCCGAGCCGCTGGACCTGATCCTCTCCGACGATGGCCTGCAGCATTACCGCCTGGCTCGCGACCTGGAGCTGGTGCTGATCGACGCGGCCCGCGGCCTGGGCAATCGCCGTTGCCTGCCGGCCGGCCCGCTGCGCGAGCCGGTGGAGCGCCTGCACAGTGTGGATGCCGTGCTGTACAACGGTGCCGCCGCCGATCGCGACGATGGTTTCGCCTTTGAGCTCCAGCCTTCGGCGCTGATCAACCTGCAAAGCGGCGAGCGTCGTCCGCTGGCGCATTTCACCCTGGGGCAAGCGGTGCACGCGGTGGCCGGCATCGGCAACCCCCAGCGTTTCTTCAATACCCTTGAAACGCTACACTTGCGACCTGTCCCCCATGCATTTGCCGACCATGCCCAATACAGTGCGCAGGCCTTGGCCTTCACCCCGTCGTTGCCGCTGGTCATGACCGAGAAAGATGCGGTCAAGTGCCGCGAATTCGCGGCGGCCGACTGGTGGTACCTGGCGGTCGACGCGGTGCCATCGCCAGCCTTCGTCGCCTGGTTCGACACCCAGTTGATGCGCCTGCTGCCTGACCGTCTATTGCCTTAAACCGCTTCTATCCAGGGAAACCCTCATGGACACCAAACTGCTCGACATCCTGGCCTGCCCGATCTGCAAGGGCCCTCTCAAACTCAGCGCCGACAAGACCGAGCTGATCAGCAAGGGCGCCGGCCTGGCCTATCCGATCCGCGACGGCATCCCGGTGATGCTGGAAAGCGAGGCTCGCACCCTGACCACCGAGGAGCGCCTGGACAAATGACCAGCGCCTTCACCGTTGTCATCCCGGCGCGTTTCGCCTCCACCCGCTTGCCGGGCAAGCCGCTGCAGATGATCGCCGGCAAGCCGATGGTCCAGTGGGTCTGGGAGCAGGCCCGCAAGAGCCGCGCCGAGCGCGTGGTGGTGGCTACCGACGACCAGCGTATCGTCGATGCGTGCCAGGGCTTTGGCGCCGAAGCGCTGCTGACCCGTGAAGACCACAACTCCGGCACCGACCGCCTGGCCGAGGTCGCCACCCAGCTGGGGCTGGCGGCGGACGCTATCGTGGTCAACGTCCAGGGTGACGAGCCGCTGATCCCGCCGGCGGTGATCGACCAGGTGGCGGCCAACCTGGCGGCCCATCCCGAAGCGCGCATGGCCACCCTGGCCGAGCCGATCGAAGATGCACAGACCCTGTTCAACCCCAACGTGGTCAAGGTGGTCAGCGACCTCAACGGCCTGGCGCTGACCTTCAGCCGCTCGACCCTGCCTTGGGCCCGTGACGCCTTTGCCCGCAATCGTGACGAACTTCCCGCCGGCGTGCCTTACCGCCGCCATATCGGCATCTACGCCTACCGTGCCGGTTTCCTCCATGACTTCGTCAACTGGGGGCCTTGCTGGCTGGAGAACACCGAGTCCCTGGAGCAGCTGCGGGCCTTGTGGCACGGCGTGCGCATCCATGTGGCCGATGCCCTCGAAGCCCCGCCCACCGGCGTGGATACCGCCGAAGACCTCGAGCGCGTCCGACGCCTGCTGGAGGCCTGATGCAGGTCCTGTTCGTCTGCCTGGGCAACATCTGTCGCTCACCCACCGCCGAAGGCGTGTTGCGCCACAAACTGCGTGCAGCCGGTCTTGCCGAGCAGGTACAAGTGGCTTCCGCCGGCACCAGCGACTGGCACGTCGGCAAGGCGCCGGACTCCCGCAGCCAGCGGGCGGCGTTGCAGCGCGGCTACGACCTGTCGGCGCAACGGGCGCAGCAGGTCAGCAGCGCCGACTTCTCGCGCTATGACCTGATCTTCGCCATGGACCAGAGCAACCTGCGCAACCTCAAGGCCCTGCAACCGGCCAATGGCAAGGCCGAGCTGGACCTGTTCCTGCGCCGCTACGAGGCGGTGCGCGACGAGGTGCCGGACCCGTACTACGACGGTGAAAAGGGTTTCGAGCAAGTGCTGGACCTGATTGAAGCGGCCTGTGATCGCCTGGTGATCGAATTGAAGGGGCGCCTATGAGCCTGGTCATCCAGTCCGATGTGTCGCTCAAGCCGTTCAACAGCTTCGGGGTCGAGGTCAAGGCCCGGCTGTTCGCTCAGGCCCATGATGACGCCGAAGTCCGTGAGGCCCTGGACTACAGTCGCGAGCACCAGTTGCCATTGCTGGTGATCGGTGGCGGCAGCAACCTGCTGCTGGCCGGGGATATCCAGGCCCTGGTGCTGCGCATGGCCAGCCGCGGTACCCGCCTGCTCGAGGACGATGGGCAGCGGGTGGTGGTGGAAGCCGAAGCCGGGGAGCCCTGGCACCCCTTCGTCCAGTGGACCCTGGGGCAGGGCTTGTCCGGGTTGGAGAACCTCAGCCTGATTCCCGGCACCGTCGGTGCCGCGCCGATGCAGAACATCGGTGCCTATGGTGTCGAGATCAAGGACGTGTTCGCCGGTCTCACCGCCCTCGATCGGCAGACCGGCGAGTTGCGCGAGTTCGACCTGGAGCAGTGCCGGTTCGCCTACCGCGACAGCCTGTTCAAGCAGGAGGTTGGTCGTTGGCTGATCCTGCGGGTGCGTTTTGACCTGAGCCGGGCCGAGCATCTGCACCTTGAGTACGGTCCGGTACGCCAGCGCCTGGCGGAGCAGGGCATCGAGCGGCCCACTGCCGGCGATGTCAGCCAGGCGATTTGCAGCATTCGCAGCGAGAAGCTCCCGGACCCGGCGGTGCTGGGCAATGCCGGCAGCTTCTTCAAGAACCCGGTGGTGCCGGCGGCGCTGGCGGAGCGCATTCGCCAGGCGCACCCAGGCCTGGTGGCCTACCCCCAGGCGGATGGGCAGATGAAGCTGGCGGCCGGCTGGCTGATCGAGCAGGCAGGCTGGAAGGGCTTTCGCGAGGCCGATGCCGGGGTCCATCGCTTGCAGTCGCTGGTGCTGGTCAACTACGGCAACGCCAGCGGACGGCAGTTGTTGGCGTTGGCCCAGAGGATCCAGCGCGACATCGCCGAGCGTTTCGGCGTCGAGCTGGAGATGGAGCCCAACCTCTACGGAGCATGACCGTTCGCCGCCCCTGGCTCGCAAAAAAGCCTTGCCCGAATGACGTTCGGACAAGGCTTTTTGCTTAATTAGGGCTTAACTTAGCAGGCTAAGAATGTGCTTCTTACTGTTCCCAAGGGCCCGGTGAAGCTCGAGCTTCACAAGAGAGCCCGATTAGCCTGAGCCGATCTGCGTGCCCCGCAGTCGCGGTACCGCGCGACAGATGGTTCGACCCCATCCCTCCATAGAATGCGGGCGTGCCCATGATTACCCTGAAACTCAACGGACAAGACCACCCACTGGACGTCAGCGAGGATATGCCCCTGTTGTGGGCGATCCGCGACGTGATCGGCTACAACGGCACCAAGTTCGGCTGCGGCATGGGCTTGTGTGGTGCCTGCACCATCCATATCGACGGCGATCCTGCCCGCAGTTGCATCACCCCGGTTGGCTCGGTGCTGGGCAAGAACGTCAGCACCATCGACAACCTGCACAACGATCCGGTGGGCCAACTGGTGCAGCAGGCCTGGCTGGACACCGCGGTAGCCCAGTGCGGCTATTGCCAGGGCGGGCAGATCATGTCCGCCACGGCGCTGCTCAAGATCCACCCCAACCCCAGTGACGAACAGATCGAGGAGGCGATGCTCGGCAATATCTGCCGCTGCGGCACCTACAACCGGATCAAGACCGCGATCCGTCGCGCCTCCGGCCAATTGCAGGAGGCCAAGGCATGAGTCCTCTACCCACTGATTTCACCCTGGCCAACCTGAGTCGCCGGGGCTTTCTCAAGGGCGTGGGCGCCACCGGCGCCCTGGTGCTGGCCGCCAGTTGGGGTTGGCAGGACGCCTTTGCCGAGGACAAGAAGTTCGGCGCCGACGGCATGCCCCACGGCTGGGTCGACGATCCCAAGGTCTATGTCAGCATCGATGCCGACGGCAGCGTAACGGTCACCTGCAACCGCTCGGAAATGGGCCAGGGCGTGCGTACCAGCCTGAGCATGGTGGTGGCCGACGAGCTGGAAGCCGACTGGGCCCTGGTCAAGGTCAGGCAGGCGCCGGGTGACGAGGCGCGTTATGGCAACCAGGACACCGATGGCTCGCGCAGCATGCGCCATTGGTACGAGCCCATGCGCCGTTGCGGCGCGGCAGCGCGGACCATGCTCGAGCAAGCGGCCGCCGCCCAGTGGCAGGTGCCACTGGCGGAATGCCGGGCGCAGTTGCACAAGGTGGTCCACCAGCCCAGCGGGCGGGAGCTGGGCTATGGCGACCTGGCTGTGGCTGCCGGGGCCCTGGCGGTGCCGGCGCGGGACAGCTTGCGCCTGAAGCCAGCTTCGCAGTTCCGCTACATCGGCAAGGAAGCGACCCGGGCGATCGACGGCCAGGACATCGTCAATGGTCGTGCGGTGTACGGAGCCGACGTGCATTTCGAAGGCATGCTGTTCGCCGTGGTGGCCCGGCCCCGGGTCTATGGTGGCAAGCTCAAGTCCGTCGATGACAGCGCCGCGCTGAAGGTGCCCGGGGTGATCAAGGTGATCCCGATCGAAAGCCGTCCCTTGCCCTCGGAGTTCCAGCCCCTGGGCGGGGTCGCGGTGGTGGCGAGCAATACCTGGGCGGCGATCAAGGGCCGCGAGGCGTTGAGGCTCGACTGGGAGGATGGGGTCAACGCCGGCTACAACTCCATCGACTACCGCAAGGAGCTGGAGGCGGCCGCGCACCAGCCAGGCAAGGTAGTGCGCAGCACCGGCAACCTCGAGCAGGCCCTGGGGAGCGCCGACGGCAGCCTGGAGGCCACCTACTACTTGCCGCACCTGGCCCAGGCGCCGATGGAGCCGATGGTGGCCGTGGCCCGCTTCCAGGACGGTCGCTGCGAAGCCTGGGCGCCGAGCCAGGCGCCCCAGGTGACTCGCGAGCGCATCGCCGAGCGGCTGGGGATTGGTTTCGACCAGGTCACGGTGAACGTCACCCTGCTGGGCGGCGGCTTCGGTCGCAAGTCCAAGCCCGATTTCATCATCGAGGCGGCGATCCTGGCCAAGGCCTTTCCCGGCAAGGCGGTGCGGGTGCAGTGGACCCGCGAGGACGATATCCACAACTCGTATTTCCACACCGTGTCGGCCGAATACCTCAAGGCCGGGTTGAACAAGGACGGCATGCCTGCGGCGTGGCTGCACCGCACCGTGGCGCCGAGCATCACGGCCTTGTTCGCTCCGGGCATGAACCATGAAGCGGCTTTCGAGCTGGGCATGGGTTTTACCAACATGGCCTATGCCATTCCCAACGTGCGCCTGGAGAACCCCGAGGCGGCTGCCCACACCCGGGTCGGCTGGTATCGCTCGGTGTCCAACATTCCCCATGGCTTCGCGATCCAGAGCTTTGTCGACGAGCTGGCCCACAAGGCCGGTGAAGATCCGTTGCGCTACCAGTTGCGCCTGCTGGGGCCTGATCGGCAGATCGATCCGCGGACCTTGAGCGAGGAGTGGAACTATGGCGAATCCCCCGAGCGCTATCCCATCGACACCGGTCGCCTGCGCACGGTGCTGGAAACCGCCGCCAAGGCCGCCGGTTGGGGACGGGAGCTGCCCAAGGGTCGCGGCCTGGGGCTGGCGGTGCACTACAGCTTCGTGACCTACGTCGCAGCGGTGATCGAGGTGGAGGTCAAGGGCGATGGCACCCTGATCGTGCACAAGGCCGATATCGCCGTGGATTGTGGTCCGCAGATCAACCCCGAGCGTATCCGTTCGCAGTTCGAGGGGGCTTGTGTCATGGGCCTGGGCAACGCGGTGCTGGGGGAAATCAGCTTCAAGGACGGCAAGGTCCAGCAGGACAACTTCCACATGTACGAAGTGGCGCGCATGTCCCTGGCGCCCAAGGAGGTGCAGGTGCACCTGGTGACGCCGCCCGGGGAGGTGCCGCTGGGTGGTGTCGGCGAGCCCGGAGTACCGCCGATTGCGCCGGCCTTGTGCAATGCGATCTTCGCCGCTACCGGCAAGCGCATCCGCAACTTGCCGGTACGCTACCAGCTGCAGGGCTGGCAGCAGGCGAGCGCCTGATGGACAGCGTCGACCTGAATGTCCTGCGCAGTGTCCTGGAGTGGCGGCGCGCCGGTCGGGCGGTGGTGCTGTACAGCGTGGTCCAGACCTGGGGCAGTGCACCGCGACCGCCAGGCGCCATGCTGGCGCTGCGCGATGACGGGATGGTGATCGGCTCGGTGTCCGGTGGCTGCATCGAAGATGACCTGATCGCGCGTCTGGCAGATGGGCGCCTGGCGATGCAGGGGCCGCCGGTCCAGTTGGTGACCTATGGCGTGACCCTGGAGGAGGCGGCGCGTTTCGGCTTGCCGTGTGGCGGCACCCTGCGCCTGACCGAAGAGCGGGTCGGCGATCCGGCCTGGGTCGCCGAACTGCTCGAGCGGTGCCAGGCGCACCAGATCGTGGTCCGGGAACTGAACCTGGCCACCGGCGCGGTGCGGCTCGAGCCGGCGCGCAAGAGCGATGAGCTGGCGTTCGACGGAGCCATCTTGCGGGCGATCTACGGGCCGCGCTGGCGCTTGCTGTTGATCGGCGCCGGGCAGCTGTCCCGATACGTGGCGCAAATGGCCCGCCTGCTGGACTTCGAGGTGCTGGTCTGCGATCCACGGCGGGAGTTCGTGCATGGCTGGGACGCGGAGGACGGACGGTTTGTCGCCGGCATGCCCGACGATGCGGTTTCGAGTATCGAGCCCGATGAGCGTACTGCCGTGGTGGCCCTGACCCATGATCCGCGCTTGGACGACATGGCCTTGCTCACGGCGCTCGACTCCCGGGCCTTCTACGTCGGTGCGTTGGGCTCCCGGGTCAACAGTCGCAAGCGCCGGGACAACCTGGCACTGCTGGGGCTGTCGGCCCAGGCTATCGGGCGTCTGCACGGGCCGGTGGGCCTGCATATCGGCAGCCATACCCCGGCGGAGATCGCCTTGTCGCTGATGGCCGAGATCGTGGCACTGAAGAACGGCGTCGAAACCGTGCAGAAAAAGCCCGCATCCCACGCCAGTCAGGTGGCCGTATGAGCCTGCTGCCCTGTGCGCTGATCCTGGCGGCGGGGCAGGGCAGGCGTTATCAGGATGTGGCGGGGCATGGCCAGGACAAGCTGCTGGCGCCCTGCCTGGGGCGTGACGGGGTGTTGCGGCCGGTCCTGGAGCAGGCGTTGGTGAATCTGCCGGGGGAGATTGTGCATCGAGTCCTGGTGACCACTGCGCACCGGCCGCAGGTCCTGGCATTGGGCCGGGCCCATGGCTGTGAAGTGCTGCAGTTGGAGTCCGCCGGCATGGGCCATAGCCTGGCAGCAGCGGTGAGCGCCGCGGCAGAGGCCAAGGGTTGGCTGGTGGTGTTGGGGGATATGCCCTTCATTCAGGCCGACACTATCCGGCAAGTGGTCGAGGCCATGCAGCCAGGGCGGATTTGCGTGCCAAGGCAGGGGGGCGAGCTGGGACATCCGGTGGGTTTTGGCCGGGCTTATGGCCAAGCGTTGCTCGGGTTGGCCGGTGATCGCGGGGGCAGGTCGCTGTTTGCTTCCGGGGCGGTGGTCGAGGTACCGGTGAGTGATCCGGGTGTCCTGTGGGATGTGGATGTGCCGCAGGCGCTGGACTATCGGCAGGGCTGAAACACGGGTATGAAAAAAGCCCCGCCCGGAGGTCCGGAGCAGGGCTTTTTATCAGCCGATGGAATCAGACGAGAGGTTTGGTCTCGTGCTCTTTCTCTTCGGCGTGGGCTACGTGCTCAGGGCTGTGCTCGACAGCGCGTGGCGCTTCTTCGACCACTGGGGCAGGTTGCTGCGCCTCAGGCTCGGCAACTGGCGCAGGAGCTGCGGCAGGTGCTTCGACAGGTGCAGGAGCTGCCTCGACGATCGCAGGGGCTTCAACTACCGGTGCAGCTTCGACAGCGACCACGGCTTCGGCCGGAGCAGCAGCGGCAGCCAGTTCGGCTTCCTTCTGCAGGCGCTCGGCTTCACGCTTGCGGCGACGCACTTCGCGCGGGTCGTTGGGTGCGCGGCCGTTGCTGGTCAGGGCGCTGGCTGGAGCCGTTTCGGCTACCGGAGCTGGAGCCTCGACCGCTACTGGAGCGACAACCGGAGCAGGCTCCACTACCGGGGCTGGCTGCTCGGCAACCACTGGCTGCTCGATCACCGGTTCAGCTACTGGAGCGGCTACCGGGGCTGGCTCGGCGGCTGGTTCTTCGAACGCTGGAGCTGGGGCTACAGGTTCTACGACAGGCTGCTCGGCAACCACCGGCTGGGTCTCGACGACCACGGCGGGTTCGGCAGCGATCTCGACCGGCTGTTCAGCGGCTGGTGCGACTTCGGCTGCTGGAGCCATTTCCACAGCTGGCGCGGCTGGAGCCTCTACCGCAGTGGTGGCCTCGACCACCGGTGCTTCAGGGGTCGGTTCGGCAACGGCGGCGGTAGCGCGTTCGGCTTGCTGATGAGCCTCGGCTTCGGCATTGGCGCTGATCACGGTGCTGGCAACGGCAGCGGTGACTGCCAGGCCGGCGGCCAGGTCGTCGCTGCTTGGCTCTTCGGTGTTTTCTTCCGAGCCTTCGATCAGGTTGCCGTTGGCGTCACGTTGACGCTCGCGACGGTTGCTGCGACGACGCTGGCCGCGGGAGCGACGACGTGGACGCTCGCCTTCGGCGTTGTCCTGGCCTTCTTCCAGCAGTTGCTCTTCGTTAGGCAGCGCTTCTTCTTCGCTGACGGCTGCGGCCTGGGCCTGTTCGGCACGTGGTTGGCGCTCTTCACGTGGCGGACGTGGCTGGCGCTCTTCGCGTGGCTGGCGAGCCGGACGCTCTTCGGCCACGGCTGCAGTAGCGGCGGCAGCGGCTACCGCTGGAGCGGCATCCAGGGGTTCGCGCAGTTCGCGTACGCGCTCTTCACGCTCGCCGCGAGGCTTGCGATCTTCGCGCGGGGCGCGTGGCTGGCGTTCTTCACGCGGTGCACGCGGCTGGCGCTCTTCGCGAGCAGTGGCCTGGCCTTCATCACGAGCTTCGCGCAGTTCACGCGGCTGACGCTCTTCCCGTGGTGCGCGTTCCTCACGCGGAGCACGTTCTTCGCGCGGCTTGCGATCTTCGTCACGACGACCGTTGCGGCTACGGCTCTGCTGGCGACCGTTGCGACGTTCTTCGTTACGGGCAGGACGCTCGGGAGCCGGCTTCTCGGCAACCACTGGTGCGGCAGGCTCCTCCTTGCTGGCGAACAGGCTGACCAGGGACTTGACCAGGCCCTTGAACAGGCTTGGCTCGGCCACCGGAGTCGGTGCCGGAGCAGGCGCCGGGGCGGCGGCTTCGGTAGGAACCGGAGCGTTGGCACGCGCTGGAGCTGTCTTCACCGCGGCTTCCTGGCGAACCAGGGTGCGAGTGCCGGCGGCCGGTTGTGGCTCTTCGGCCTCGGCTGCGGCAGCGGCGATTTCGTAGCTGGACTGGTTGTTGTTGGCGTCCGGGTTGTCATCACGCAGGCGCTGGACTTCGAAGTGCGGCGTCTCCAGGTGATCGTTCGGCAGGATGATGATACGGGCGCGGGTACGCAGTTCGATCTTGGTGATCGAGTTGCGTTTTTCGTTGAGCAGGAACGCGGCGACCGGGATCGGTACCTGGGCACGGACTTCGGCGGTGCGGTCCTTCAGGGCTTCTTCTTCGATCAGGCGCAGGATGGCCAGGGACAGCGACTCGACGTCACGGATGATGCCGGTGCCGCTGCAGCGTGGGCAGACGATCCCGCTGCTCTCGCCCAGGGATGGACGCAGGCGCTGGCGGGACATTTCCAGCAGGCCGAAGCGCGAAATGCGGCCGATCTGCACGCGGGCGCGGTCGGCTTCCAGGCATTCGCGGACTTTTTCTTCCACGGCACGCTGGTTCTTGGCAGGGGTCATGTCGATGAAGTCGATGACGATCAGGCCGCCGATATCACGCAGGCGCAGTTGGCGGGCGATTTCTTCCGCCGCTTCCAGGTTGGTCTGCAGGGCGGTTTCTTCGATGTCGCTGCCTTTGGTGGCGCGAGCCGAGTTGATGTCGATGGACACCAGGGCTTCGGTCGGGTCGATGACGATGGAGCCGCCGGAAGGCAGTTCGACCACGCGCTGGAAGGCGGTCTCGATCTGGCTTTCGATCTGGAAGCGGTTGAACAGCGGCACGCTGTCTTCGTACAGCTTGATCTTGCTGGCGTACTGCGGCATCACCTGGCGGATGAAGGTCAGGGCTTCGTCCTGGGCTTCGACGCTGTCGATCAGCACTTCGCCGATATCCTGGCGCAGGTAGTCGCGGATCGCGCGGATGATGACGTTGCTTTCCTGGTAGATCAGGAATGGCGCGGAACGGTCCTGGGACGCTTCCTTGATGGCGGTCCAGAGTTGCAGCAGGTAGTCCAGGTCCCACTGCATTTCTTCGCTGCTGCGGCCCAGGCCGGCAGTGCGGACGATCAGGCCCATGTCGGCAGGTGCCACCAGGCCGTTCAGCGCTTCGCGCAGTTCGTTGCGCTCTTCGCCTTCGATACGGCGCGAGATGCCACCGGCGCGAGGGTTGTTCGGCATCAGGACCAGGTAGCGACCGGCCAGGCTGATGAAAGTGGTCAGGGCTGCGCCCTTGTTGCCACGTTCTTCTTTCTCGACCTGGACGATGACTTCCTGGCCTTCGCTCAGGACGTCCTTGATGTTGACGCGGCCTTCAGGGGCTTTCTTGAAGTATTCGCGGGAGATTTCTTTGAGAGGCAGGAAGCCGTGGCGCTCAGAGCCGAAATCGACAAAGGCAGCCTCGAGGCTAGGTTCGATACGAGTGATGCGGCCTTTATAGATGTTGGCCTTTTTCTGCTCGCGTGCACCGGACTCGATGTCCAGGTCGTAGAGGCGCTGGCCGTCTACCAGGGCAACACGCAACTCTTCGGGTTGAGTTGCGTTAATCAGCATTCTTTTCATGTAGTACCGTCGGTTTCCGGGCTGCCGGAAACGGCGTTCGGCACACACGACTTCTCACGGTCGGTGTCAGGTGCGTCAGGAGTGGTTGACCACTCGAGTGTCTAGCGAGGTTCGTCCCTGTCAACCGGGAACGAAGTCGCGACTCACGCGTCCTGCTTGCTGTGGTGACTAAAGCACCGCTTAAGCAAAAGTCTGTCAGGAGGAGGAATCAACCGGCGACTGTGGACGAGATGAAGCGTCTTGATAAAGCCTAATGCTACACAGTCCGACGGTTGTGCATCTCCACCCTACACGTATCCCTGATAATTCGGGTGCTGCCGCGCGCAGAATCCGCAGCGGGTTGGCATTTACCGTGAACTCCGAAAGGGGAGGTCACGCATCATGGCTAAGGCGTTGTTTCCACAACTTCCGCCTGGGTGTCGTCAGTCGCTGACTGCACTTTGTGAACTGGCCGTTAATCGCTGCGTAAGAGGCGAGTGGAACTCTGCTTCCTACGGGTTTCAGGCCTCATGTCACCTGCGCTTGTTACAGCGTCCAACTCGTCCGTTATGTGGCGAGAGTTGCGTAGGACGGCCTTGCGTCCTCATGAATTGCGTTGGTCAGGGCCGGCTGTTGGCCGCTGTTCCTCTGTCCAGCCGCTTTTGGCGGCGTTCGCGACTATAGCAGTAATCATTAAGTGCTTCAAATCCATAAAAATTGTTATTATCCGCGACATGACGACTACTGCCCCCTCGACTCCAGGCGTTCAACTGCTTGAGGTCACGCCGGAATATGCCGGCCAACGTATTGATAATTTCCTTCTCGCTCGACTCAAAGGCGTGCCCAAGACCTTGATTTATCGCATTTTGCGCAAAGGCGAAGTGCGGGTGAACAAGGGGCGGATCAAGCCCGAGTACAAGTTGCAGGAGGGCGATGTTGTGCGCGTGCCTCCGGTGCGCGTGCCCGAGCGCGATGAGCCTGTGCCTCTGGCCCAGGGGTTGCTGCAGCGTCTGGAGTCTTCCATCGTCTTCGAAGACAAGGCGCTGATCGTGATCAACAAGCCGGCCGGCATTGCCGTGCATGGCGGCAGCGGCCTGAATTTCGGCGTGATCGAAGCCTTTCGTCAGTTGCGGCCGGATGCCAAGGAACTGGAGTTGGTGCATCGCCTCGATCGCGACACTTCCGGTCTCCTGATGATCGCCAAGAAGCGCAGCATGTTGCGTCATTTGCATGCTGCATTGCGTGGCGACGGTGTGGATAAACGCTACATGGCGTTGGTGCGTGGCCATTGGGCGACTGCCTTGAAGCAAGTGCGGGCCCCGTTGCTCAAGAGCAACCTGCGCTCTGGGGAGCGCATGGTGGAGGTCAACGAAGAGGGCAAGGAGGCCTTGACGGTGTTCAAGGTTCTGCGTCGCTTCGGTGATTTTGCCACCATGGTCGAAGCCAAGCCGGTGACCGGACGTACGCATCAGATTCGGGTGCACACCCTGCATGCCGGGCATTGCATCGCCGGTGACAGCAAGTACGGCGACGATGATTTCACTCGGGAAATCCGCGATCTGGGCGGTAAACGCTTGTTCCTGCACGCCTACATGTTGACGGTGCCGCTGCCCGATGGTGGCGAGCTGAAATTGCAGGCCCCGGTGGACGAGATGTGGGCCAAGACCGTGGAGCGCCTGAGTGCACCCTGATTACAAGCTGCTGATCTTCGATTGGGATGGCACCCTGGCGGATTCCATTGGTCGGATTGTCGAATCGATGCATGTGTCCGCCGACCGTTCCGGCTTTTCCCGGTGCGATGACTCCGCCGTCAAGGGCATCATCGGCCTGGGCCTGCCGGAGGCGATCCGGACCCTGTATCCGGAAATCGATGATGAGCAGTTGGTGACGTTTCGTCAGCACTACGCGGATCACTACATCGCGCTCGATGCCGAGCCCTCGCCGCTATTTGACGGGGTGGTGCAGTCGCTCGAGAGCTTTCGGGTCGAGGGGTATCGGTTGGCAGTCGCGACCGGCAAGGCGCGGCGTGGCCTTGATCGGGTGCTGAAGGCTCATGGTTGGGGGGAGTACTTCGATATCACCCGGGCCGCGGATGAGACTGCCAGCAAACCGCACCCCTTGATGCTGGAAGAAATCCTTGCGCATTGTAGGGTTGGAGCCAGGCAGGCGCTGATGGTTGGGGATTCTTCCTTCGACCTGTTGATGGCGCGCAATGCGGGCATGGATTCGGTCGCCGTAAGCTACGGTGCCCAGCCTATCGAGGCGTTGCAAATGCTGGAGCCGCGCTTGTCCATCGATCATTTTCCTCAATTGCATGCCTGGCTCAATCGGGCTGCGAGTTAATTTTTGGCTGAGGTAGTAGGCATGACCGACGAATGGAAGGCACCACGCGCATCGGGCGCGTCAGGCCCTGACGACAGAAGCTGGAAACTCTTGGAAAAGACCCTGTTGGCCGGTGTCCAGGAACAGCGGCGGTCGCGGCGTTGGGGGATCTTCTTCAAGTTGCTGACCTTTGTGTATCTGTTCGTGGCATTGCTCGTGTTCACTCCGTTGATGAGCATCGAGAAGAGCGCCACCCGTGGTGGCAGCTACACCGCGGTAATCGATGTGGCCGGGGTGATCGCGGACAAGGAATCTGCCAGTGCGGACAATATCGTCGGCAGTCTGCGCACCGCTTTCGACGATCCGAAGGTCAAGGGCATCGTGCTGCGAATCAACAGTCCGGGTGGCAGCCCGGTGCAGTCCGGGTATGTCTATGACGAGATCCGCCGTCTGCGGGCCTTGCACAAGGACACCAAGGTCTATGCGGTGATTTCCGATCTTGGAGCTTCGGGCGCTTACTACATCGCCAGTGCTGCTGATCAGATTTATGCCGACAAGGCCAGCCTCGTGGGGTCCATCGGCGTCACTGCAGCTGGATATGGCTTTGTCGGGACCATGGAGAAGCTGGGGGTCGAGCGTCGTACCTATACCTCTGGTGAGCACAAGTCGTTCCTTGACCCCTTCCAGCCGCAAAAGCCCGAGGAGACGCAGTTCTGGCAGGGTGTGCTGGACACCACTCATCGCCAGTTCATCGCCAGCGTCAAGCAGGGGCGTGGCGAGCGGTTGAAGGACAAGGAGCACCCCGAGCTGTTTTCCGGCCTGGTGTGGTCCGGCGAGCAGGCGTTGCAGTTGGGATTGATTGACGGGCTGGGCAATACCAGTTCGGTTGCGCGTGACGTGATCGGAGAGAAGGAAGTGGTGGACTTCACCGTCCAGGAGTCGCCCTTCGATCGCTTCTCGAAGAAGCTTGGCGCCAGCGTCGCCGAGCAGATCGCCATGTGGAT
Organism: Pseudomonas sp. CMR5c; assembly: GCF_003850545.1. Lineage (NCBI taxonomy): Bacteria > Pseudomonadati > Pseudomonadota > Gammaproteobacteria > Pseudomonadales > Pseudomonadaceae > Pseudomonas > Pseudomonas sp. CMR5c. Next base: position 1,949,631 of record NZ_CP027705.1, read on the forward strand.
GGGCTTCCAGGGGCCGACCTTGCGTTGAGCCTCTGGCGTCCAATGAAAGCCGGCCTTATGGCCGGCTTTTTCGTGGCCTCAAGGTATGTCCACGCCTTCGACCAGCAGCATGTCCACCAGGCGGATAAGTGGCAGCCCGACCAGGCTAGTGGCGTCGCTGCCGTCAGTGCTTTTGAACAGGCTGACCCCGAGGCCCTCGGCCTTGAAGCTGCCGGCGCAATCGAAGGGGCGCTCGGCATTCAGATAGCGCTCGATGCGCTGGTCGTCCAGGGTGCGCATGTGCACTGTGAAGGGAATGCAGTCGACCTGGCATTGGCCGGTCTGGTTGTTGAGCAGGGCCAGGCCGGTGAGGAAGGTCACGCTGGCGCCGCTGGCGTCCAGCAGTTGCTGGCGGGCCTTGTCGAAGGTGTGGGGCTTGCCGATGATTCGTTCGCCCAATACTGCGACTTGATCCGAGCCGATGATCAGGTGGCCTGGGTGGCTGGGGGCGAGGGCGCGAGCCTTTTCCTCGGCCAGGCGTTTGACCAGTTCCACGGCGCTTTCGCCTGGGCGATGGCTTTCGTCTATGTCGGGGGAGCTGCAGGTGAATGGCAGTTGCAGGCGGGACAGTAATTCCCGGCGGTAGGTCGAGCTTGAGGCGAGTAGTAAAGGCAGCATGCGCATCTCCTGGGCGGGCCGGGAATTCTAGCGGGGCGGGCAAGTGACGGACAGGGCTGAATTTCCTTTGACATGGCCGGGGGCATCCCTATAATGCTGCGCCTATGTTGAATGACCCGATTCCACCTCACGTTGACCCGCGCAAATTGGCTGACCGTGGTACCACCCTCCAGGGGGAAGTGCTGCTGGCCGATTTGGAGAGACTCTGCGACCCGCTTGCCGACGATGTCGGTACGGTGCAGGCTAAATTCGTTTTCGAGCGTGACGAGCGTAAAGCTGTAGTTATCCACAGCTCCATCGACGTCGAAGTCAAAATGGTTTGCCAGCGTTGTCTTGAGCTGGTCACCCTGCCGATCCACAGCGAATGCAGTTACGCGGTGGTGAAGGAGGGTGCGAATACCCAGTCGTTGCCGAAAGGTTATGACGTGCTGGAACTGGGCGAAGATCCTTTGGATCTGCAGGCGTTGATCGAGGATGAGCTGTTGCTCGCCTTGCCCATCGTGCCTGCTCATCATCCGGAAGAATGCCAGCAGCCGGCGGGGCTCGATGAGCCCGAACCGAGCGAGGACGAGGTAACGCGGTCCAACCCGTTCAGTGTATTGGCGCAGTTAAAGCGTGACCCAAACGTTTAGGAGTTAATCAATTATGGCTGTTCAGCAGAACAAAAAATCCCGCTCTGCCCGTGACATGCGTCGTTCCCACGATGCTCTCGAGGCTAGCACCCTGTCCGTAGAAAAGACCACCGGTGAAGTTCACCTGCGTCACCACGTATCGCCAGAAGGCGTATACCGTGGTCGTAAAGTGATCGACAAGGGCGCTGACGAGTAATCCTTGTCCGCTCAAGTCATCGCGATTGACGCAATGGGCGGGGACTTCGGTCCCCGCAGCATTGTTCAGGCCAGTATTGCGTGCCTGTCTGCTACCCCCTCGCTGCACCTGACCCTGGTGGGTCAACCCTCCCTCCTTGAAGAACTGATTTCCAGCCATTCGGCCGTGGATCGCGCGCGCCTGTCGATCGCCCCTGCGAGCGAGGTGATCACCATGGACGAAAAGCCTTCCCAGGCCTTGCGCGGCAAGCCTGATTCTTCGATGCGGGTGGCGCTTGAGCTGTTGCGCGAGGAAAAGGTCCAGGCTTGTGTCAGTGCCGGTAATACCGGGGCGCTCATGGCGCTGTCGCGTTACGTACTCAAGACCTTGCCCGGTATTGATCGCCCGGCGATGGTGGCTGCCATTCCCACCCAGCGCGGCTACTGCCAGTTGCTCGACCTGGGGGCCAACGTCGATTGCAGTGCCGAGCATTTGCTGCAGTTCGCCATCATGGGTTCGGTTGCGGCGGAGAGCCTGGGCATCGCTCGTCCCCGGGTGGCCTTGCTGAACATCGGCACCGAGGACATCAAGGGCAATCAGCAGGTCAAGCTGGCGGCGAATCTCCTGCAGCAGGCCCGGGGCTTGAACTATATCGGCTTTGTCGAGGGAGACGGTCTGTATCGTGGCGAGGCGGACGTGGTGGTGTGCGACGGCTTCGTCGGCAATATCCTGCTCAAGTCCAGTGAAGGCCTGGCGACCATGATCGCATCCCGCATCGAGGCGCTGTTCAAGCAGGGCATGCTTTCTCGGGTGGTAGGGGCCTTGGCCTTGCCTTTGATGCGGCGACTGCAGGCGGACCTGGCGCCGGCCCGGCACAATGGCGCGAGCTTCCTGGGTTTGCAGGGGATCGTGGTCAAGAGCCATGGCTCGGCGGGAGTTCAGGGCTTCCAGAGTGCGATTCAGCGCGCGCTGATCGAGATCCAGGAAGATCTGCCGCGACGCTTGCACGGGCGCCTCGAAGACCTGCTGCCTTAGGCATTTTCCCGGCGGGATGCTTAAATGTGACCGCTCGGTACGATTGGCCATCCAACTGTCAGTTTCTTGCGTCCACTACGGTGTGACGTCAATTCTCCGACGACAAGATCATTAGGGGCTCGTTACATGTCTGCATCCCTCGCATTCGTCTTTCCAGGACAGGGCTCGCAGTCCCTCGGCATGTTGGCCGAGCTGGGCGCGCAGTACCCGTTGATCCTCGATACTTTCAAGGAAGCCTCCGATGCCCTGGGCTACGATCTCTGGGCTCTGACCCAGGAAGGTCCGGCGGAGCTGCTGAATCAGACCGACAAGACTCAACCCGCGATTCTCACCGCGTCCATCGCTCTGTGGCGCCTGTGGTTGGCCGAGGGCGGTGCGCGCCCGGCATTCGTTGCCGGCCACAGCTTGGGCGAGTACAGCGCCCTGGTCGCTGCCGGCAGCCTGACCCTGGCCGAGGCGGTCAAGCTGGTGGAGCGTCGTGGCCAGCTGATGCAGGAAGCGGTGCCGGCAGGGCAGGGCGCCATGGCGGCGGTCCTTGGCCTGGACGATGCCGACGTGGTGGCTGCGTGTGAAGAAGCGGCGCAAGGTGAAGTGGTCAGCGCGGTGAACTATAACTCCCCGGGCCAGGTGGTGATCGCCGGTGCCAAGGCTGCCGTGGACCGTGCCATCGAAGGTTGCAAGGCCCGTGGCGCCAAGCGTGCCATGCCGTTGCCGGTCAGCGTGCCATCCCACTGCGAGCTGATGCGCCCTGCGGCCGAGCGTTTTGCCGAGTCGATCGCCGCGATCGACTGGCAGGCTCCGCAGATCCCTCTGGTGCAGAACGTCAGCGCTGCGGTGGCGGTTGACCTGGATAGTCTCAAGCGCGATCTGCTGGAGCAGTTGTACAAGCCTGTACGTTGGGTCGAATCGGTGCAAACCCTGGCCGCCAGCGGTGCTACCGAGCTGGTTGAGTGCGGCCCGGGCAAGGTCCTGGCTGGCCTCAACAAGCGCTGCGCCGAAGGCGTTTCGACCTCTAACCTGAATACCCCGGATGCTTTCGCTGCCGCCCGCGCAGTGTTGGCCTGAACTAGGAGAAGCTTGCATGAGTCTGCAAGGTAAAGTTGCACTGGTGACCGGCGCCAGCCGTGGGATCGGCCAGGCCATCGCCCTCGAGCTGGGGCGCATGGGTGCCATCGTGGTGGGTACCGCCACTTCCGCCTCGGGTGCCGAGCGTATCGCTGCCACCCTCAAGGAAAACGGCGTTCAAGGCACTGGCCTGGAACTCAATGTCACCAGCGACGAGTCCGTGGCTGCGGTCCTGGCCAGCATCACCGAGCAGTTCGGTGCGCCGGCGATCCTGGTGAACAACGCCGGTATCACCCGCGACAACCTGATGATGCGCATGAAAGATGACGAGTGGTACGACGTGGTCGATACCAACCTCAATAGCCTGTATCGCCTGTCCAAGGGCGTCCTGCGCGGCATGACCAAGGCTCGTTGGGGTCGAATTATCAATATTGGCTCGGTTGTGGGTGCCATGGGCAACGCAGGCCAAGTAAACTACGCCGCCGCCAAGGCCGGCCTCGAAGGTTTCAGCCGTGCCCTGGCGCGGGAAGTAGGTTCGCGGTCGATCACTGTGAACTCGGTCGCTCCTGGTTTCATCGATACCGATATGACCCGCGAGCTGCCGGAAGCACAGCGTGAAGCCCTGCAGGCACAGATTCCGCTGGGCCGTCTGGGTCAGGCCCAAGAGATCGCGCAAGTGGTCGCTTTCCTGGCATCCGACGGTGCGGCATACGTTACTGGGGCTACAATCCCGGTCAACGGCGGGATGTACATGTGAGGCAAATGTGACGGATTGCTTCAAAAAAGTGTCATACGAGCTGTCTAAAATCCGTTATAAAGCTGCAATCTATTTATAGGCAGATGGCCAAAGGGTTGAGTGGTAAAGCTTTCGGTTGAAAAGCTGAAAAGCCTTTCTATACACTTACCCACTGGCCAGCTGCCTGAATTTGTCCATTAGGAGTGAAAACAAGGTATGAGCACCATCGAAGAGCGCGTCAAGAAAATCGTTGCTGAGCAACTGGGCGTTAAAGAAGAAGAAGTTGTTAACACCGCTTCCTTCGTTGAAGACCTGGGTGCCGACTCCCTTGACACCGTTGAGCTGGTGATGGCTCTGGAAGAGGAATTCGAGACCGAAATCCCTGACGAAGAAGCTGAGAAGATCACTACCGTTCAAGCAGCTATCGACTACGTTAACAGCCACCAGGCTTAATCGTTTGTAGTCGTATTTTGCTGTCATGGAAAAAACCGCACTGCCGTCACGGCGTGCGGTTTTTTCTTTAGGCCTGATGCAAAGAGTGTCGTCATTAGAAAAAGGAGAGTGCTGTGTCGCGTAGACGCGTCGTAGTCACCGGTATGGGTATGTTGTCGCCGCTGGGTACGGATGTACCGACTAGCTGGCAGGGCATTCTGGCTGGCCAAAGTGGCATCGGTCTGATCGAGCACACCGACCTTTCTGCCTATTCCACCCGTTTTGGCGGCTCGGTAAAGGGCTTCAATGTCGAGGAATATCTGTCGGCCAAAGAGGCCCGCAAGCTCGACCTGTTCATTCAATACGGCCTGGCGGCCGGTTTCCAGGCAGTACGCAATGCCGGCCTGGAAGTCACCGATGCCAACCGTGATCGCATCGGCGTGGCCATGGGTTCGGGTATTGGCGGTCTGACCAATATCGAAGAAACCAGCCGCACCCTGCACGACTCCGGCCCGCGACGGATTTCTCCGTTCTTCGTGCCCGGTTCGATCATCAACATGATTTCCGGTTTCCTGTCCATTCACCTTGGGCTCCAGGGACCGAACTACGCCATTTCCACGGCGTGCACCACGGGCACCCACTGCATCGGCATGGCTGCGCGCAACATTGCCTACGGCGAAGCCGACGTGATGATTGCCGGTGGCGCCGAGATGGCCGCTTGCGGCCTGGGCATGGGTGGTTTTGGCGCCTCCCGTGCGCTGTCGACCCGCAACGACGAACCGACCCGCGCCAGCCGGCCGTGGGACAAGGGGCGTGATGGCTTCGTGCTGTCCGATGGTTCCGGCGCCCTGGTCCTGGAAGAGCTGGAGCATGCCAAGGCGCGTGGTGCCACCATCTATGCCGAGCTGATCGGTTTTGGCATGAGTGGTGACGCCTACCACATGACTTCGCCACCCGCCGATGGCGCCGGTGCTGCCCGTTGCATCGCCAATGCCTTGCGCGACGCGAAGATCAATGCCGACCAAGTGCAGTACATCAATGCCCATGGCACTTCGACGCCTGCTGGCGACCTGGCGGAAGCCGAAGCGATCAAGAGTGTGTTCGGCGACCACGCCTACAAGCTCGCGGTCAGCTCCACCAAGTCCATGACTGGCCACCTGTTGGGTGCCGCCGGGGCGATCGAGGCGATCTTCAGCGTGCTGGCGATCAACAGCCAGGTCGCGCCGCCCACCATCAACCTGGATGAGCCCGATGAAGGCTGCGACCTGGATTTCGTGCCGCACACTGCGCGCAGCATGGATATCGATGTCGTGCTGTCCAACTCCTTCGGTTTTGGCGGTACCAACGGCTCCCTGGTATTCCGTCGGTTTTCCGAGTGATGCACGGCTGGGTCGACGGTCGTCCGGCTGACGCTCTGTCGCTCAAGGACCGTGGCCTGGCCTACGGCGATGGTCTGTTCGAGACCATCGCCGTCAGATCCGGCAAGCCGCTGCTGCTCGAGCGGCACTTGCAGCGCCTGGTCGAAGGCTGCCGGCGCCTGGCCCTGGTGACGGATCCGGAGCTGGTGCGCAGCGAAGTGCTGGCCTACGCCCAAGCCCTGGATGAAGGGGTACTCAAGCTGATCCTGACCCGGGGCGATAGCCTGCGCGGCTACGCGGCCGATCCTGCGGCGCCGGCGCGGCGGATCCTCCAGGGCGGCGCCTTGCCGGCCTACCCGGCGGCCCATGCCGCACAAGGGATTCAGCTGTTTCCTTGTGCCACGCGCCTGTCCGAGCAGCCCTTGCTGGCTGGCCTCAAGCACCTCAACCGCCTGGAGCAGGTCCTGGCCCGTGCCGAATGGCGCGATAGCGAGCATGCCGAAGGCTTGATGCTCGATGGCGCCGGGCGCGTGATCGAGGGGGTGTTCAGCAATCTGTTCCTGGTCGCTGGAGGACAGCTGCTGACGGCGGACCTGAGCCGGTGTGGCGTGGCCGGGGTGATGCGCGGCGAAATCCTCGCCCAGGCCCAGCTGCAAGGCATTCCCGTGGCGATCACCGATATCAGTCTCGAGCAGTTGCGGCAGGCTGATGAAGTCTTCGTGTGCAACAGCGTCTATGGCATCTGGCCGGTACTGTGCTGCGCCGGGATGCGCTGGTCGGCGGGACCGCTCACCCGTAAACTGCAGGGCATTACCCGCGCACTACTGGATGCTTGATTCGTGAGACGTAAATTACTGCTCCTGCTGGAAACCGGACTGGTCCTGGCAGGGCTGCTGCTGGGTGTCAGTGCCTGGAAACTGAACTCGGCCCTGGAACAACCGTTGAACCTGAGCCAGGAACAACTGCTCGATGTTCCCGCCGGCTCCACCCCCACCGGAACCTTCAATCGCCTGCAAGCCGACGGTGTGATCCAGGATGCTTTCTGGTTGCGCCTGTATTGGCGTTTCAATCTGCCGGGCCAGCCCCTGCACAGTGGTGAGTACCGCATGACCCCGGGCATGACGGCCCAGGGCCTGATCGGTGTCTGGCAGCGCGGCGAGGTGGTGCAATACAGCCTGACCCTGGTGGAGGGCTGGAACTTCCGCCAGGTCCGCAATGCCCTGGCCAAGAGCGACAAGTTGCAACAAACCCTGGCCGGTCTCAGCGACGCCCAGGTGATGGAAAAACTCGGCCACGGCGGGGTGTTTCCCGAGGGGCGGTTCTTTCCCGATACCTATCGCTTCGTCCGGGGCATGAGCGATGCCGAGCTCCTGGCCAAGGCCTACGACCGCCTGGACAGCGTGCTGGCCAAGGAGTGGGACAAGCGCGCCGAGGATGCTCCCTATGCCGATCCCTACCAGGCGCTGATCATGGCCTCCCTGGTGGAGAAGGAAACCGGAGTGCCCCAGGAGCGTGGGCAGATTGCCGGTGTGTTCGTGCGCCGGATGCAGATCGGCATGCTGCTGCAGACCGATCCCACAGTGATCTACGGCCTGGGTGAGCGCTACACCGGCAAGTTGACCCGGGCTCACCTGAAGGAGGCGACGCCCTACAACACCTATGTGAACGCCGGCCTGCCACCGACGCCGATTGCCATGGTGGGGCGCGAGGCGATCCACGCCGCGCTCAACCCGGTGCCGGGCAAGAGCCTGTACTTCGTCGCTCGCGGAGATGGCAGCCATGTGTTCTCCGATGACCTGGACGCCCACAACAGCGCCGTGCGCGAGTTCCAAATCAAGCGCCGTGCCGACTATCGTTCCAGCCCGGCTCCGACCGCCAGCCCGGCGGCTCCCGAGGCGCCGAGTCCGAGCGCCGCGCCGGAGCAGGCACCGGCCGAGGTTGAGCCGACTCCAACGGCGCCAGCGGCCGTTCCTGCCGAGCCTGGGCAAACGCCGAAAAGCCCGCAATGAATTTGATCAAGGACTGCCCGTGACTGGTTTGTTTATTACCCTGGAAGGCCCGGAAGGCGCCGGCAAGAGCACCAACCGCGAGTACCTCGCCGAGCGCCTGCGCGCAGCGGGCATCGAGGTGGTGTTGACCCGCGAGCCGGGTGGCACGCCCCTGGCCGAGCGGATTCGCGAGGTGCTGTTGACTCCGGCCGACGAGATCATGAATGCCGACACCGAGCTGTTGCTGGTATTCGCTGCCCGGGCCCAGCACCTGGCAACGGTGATCCGCCCGGCGCTGGAGCGCGGTGCAGTGGTGCTCTGCGATCGCTTCACCGATTCGACCTATGCCTACCAGGGCGCCGGTCGCGGCTTGAGCCTGGCACGGATCGAGGCCCTGGAAGATTTCGTCCAGGGCCCGCTGCGCCCGGACTTGACCCTGGTCTTCGACCTGCCGGTGGAAGTCGGCCTGGCGCGTGCCAGTGCCCGCGGTCGACTGGATCGTTTCGAGCAGGAAGGCCGGGAGTTCTTCCAGAAGGTTCGCCAAGCCTTCCTCAAGCGTGCCCAAGCCGCTCCCGAGCGTTATTTTCTGGTGGATGCGTCCCAGCCCCTGGCCGAGGTCCAGCGCTCCCTGGATGGCTTGCTGCCGCAGTTGCTGGAGCGCGCCCGTGGCTGACGTCTTCCCCTGGCAGGATGGCCTTTGGCAGCAACTGGCGGGGCGTACCCAGCATGCCCATGCCTACCTCCTGCATGGTCCGGCGGGTATCGGCAAGCGGGCCCTGGCCGAGCGCCTGATGGCCCGGCTGCTGTGCCAGCGCCCGGAGGGCCTGGAGGCCTGTGGCCAGTGCAAGTCTTGCCTGCTGTTGCAGGCCGGCAGCCATCCGGACAACTACATCCTGGAGCCCGAGGAAGCCGACAAGCCGATCAAGGTCGATCAGGTTCGCGACCTGGTGAGCTTCGTGGTCCAGACCGCGCAGTTGGGCGGGCGCAAGGTGGTGCTGATCGAGCCGGTGGAGGCGATGAACATCAATGCCGCCAACGCCCTCTTGAAGAGCCTCGAAGAACCTTCCGGGGACACCGTGCTGTTGCTGGTCAGCCACCAGCCCAGCCGATTGCTGCCGACCATCAAGAGCCGCTGCGTGCAGCAGGCGTGCCCGTTGCCCAGCGAGGCCATGAGCATGCACTGGCTGGCCGCTGCCTTGCCCGAATGCAGCGACGAGGAGCGGGTAGAGTTGCTGACCCTGGCCGCCGGTTCGCCCCTGGCCGCCGTCAGCCTGCACACCCAGGGCGCGCGCGAGCAGCGGGCGCAGGTGGTGGAAGGGGTGAAGAAGCTGCTCAAACAGCAGCAATCGCCGACCCAACTGGCCGAGTCCTGGAACGCCGTGCCGTTGTTGTTGCTGTTCGACTGGTTCTGCGACTGGTCGAACCTGATCCTGCGCTACCAACTGACCCAGGATGAGCAAGGCCTGGGGCTGGCGGACATGCGCAAGGTGGTGCAGTACCTGGCGCAGAAGTCCGCCCAGGCCAAGGTGCTGGCCATGCAGGACTGGATCCTGGCCCAGCGGCAGAAGGTGCTGAACAAGGCCAACCTCAACCGGGTGCTGCTGCTCGAGGCGCTGCTGGTGCAATGGGCGGCGTTGCCTACCCAGAACTGACGCCCGGCGCCTAGAATCAGTTCTTTCCCTGGTCGGATGCAGTTATCCGGCCTTTTCATTTATCGGATGCAAGTTGTCGCGCCTATGCTCGTAGATTCCCATTGCCACCTTGATCGCCTCGACCTGGCCGCCCATGACGGCTCCCTGGATGCCGCGCTGGCGGCGGCCCGCGAGCGCGGCGTCGGACACTTCCTGTGCATCGGTGTCAGCGCCGACAATGCCGCGGACGTGAGGGCCCTGGCCGATCGTTATGACGATGTCGACTGTTCGGTGGGGGTGCATCCTTTGGATGTGCAGCCTGGGGCCGCGCCGGCGCTGGACTGGCTGCTGGACGAACTGAACCATCCACGGGTGGTGGCCATCGGCGAGACCGGCCTGGACTATCACTACGAGCCCGAGGCGGCCGAGCTGCAGCAGGCGTCCTTCCGCCTGCATCTGCAGGCGGCCCGGCAGACCGGCAAGCCGGTGGTGGTGCATACCCGTGGCGCGCGGGCCGATACCCTGGCCTTGCTGCGTGAAGCAGCGCTGCCCAATGCCGGGGTCTTGCACTGCTTCACCGAGGACTGGGACATGGCCAAGGCGGCCCTGGACCTGGGGTTCTATATTTCCCTGTCGGGGATCGTCACCTTCCGCAATGCCGACGCCTTGCGTGATGTGGCCCGGCAAGTACCGGCCGATCGGCTGCTGGTGGAAACCGATTCCCCCTACCTGGCGCCGATTCCCTATCGCGGCAAACCCAACCTGCCGCAGTACGTGCGTGAAGTGGCGGAGTTCCTGGCGATGTTGCGCGGCGAGTCCTACGAGGCCTTTGCCGCACAGACCACGGCGAACTTCAAGCGGCTGTTCCCCCTGGCGCGGGTCAAGGAGCAGGCCTGATCCTGCCCTGGCCTGGAGGAATTCCAGGCAAAAAAAACCCGGGTTCTGGGGGGTGAATCCGGGTTAAGACCATTAGGAGTAAAACTTAGGCGCGCGGTCCTTCGGCACCTAGATCGGCGTTTCACTTGGGGGAGATGTCCCGCCGACAGTTCAAGTATTGATCAGGATCGGGTTCAGTCCAGTTTGCCTTGTCCGTTTCTTAAACAAATTTGGAATACGGGCGCTTCGCTTGAGTTCTCACTTTCGGCGCAAGCCGGATCTTGCTCGATAATTTGCCGAAATTGCCTGGATATCCCTCGGTTTTCCACGAAATAATCACTCCTCGCCTTTTGTCTTGAGCGTCACTGGGCATAGGCTGTTCCCCTGGTGGGCATCGATGCTGTTGATGTAATCGGCTTGTGGCCAGGGCAGAGCATGCTGTCGTGGCTGATTGAGAACGCGACTCGTTGCCTGGTTTTCGTCAAGGACCAGCCCTGGCCAGGGGTAGCGGTTCCCGTTGCGGGGGAACGAAGACTTCGTGGTCTGTTCCGGGGCTTGGAGTTGCCTGGTGTTTTTTCCTGGAACCGGTTGCCGACCCCGTATTCATGGCCTATACCGGCTTTTCCAGGCCTTCCGGGGCGCTGGCGGTGAGTTGGGTTTTATGCCTGAAGCAGCAGCAACGATGGATGATCCGTGCATTTTGGCGCAAGTTAGGCATAATACGCGGCTTCGATTTTGACCCCGAACAGATCTTTTCTTATGCAGAAAGAACCTCGTAAGGTCCGTGAGTTTCGCCGCCGCGAGCAAGAAATTCTCGATACCGCGCTCAAGCTGTTCCTCGATCAAGGTGAAGACAGCGTCACTGTCGAGATGATTGCGGATGCCGTGGGTATCGGCAAAGGGACCATCTACAAGCATTTCAAGTCCAAGGCGGAGATCTACCTGCGCCTGATGCTCGACTACGAGCGCGACCTGAACGAGTTGCTGCACTCTGCCGATGTCGACAAGGACAAGGAAGCCCTGTCCCGGGCCTACTTCGAGTTCCGCATGCGTGACCCGCAGCGCTATCGGCTGTTCGACCGCCTGGAAGAAAAGGTGGTCAAGGGCAACCAGGTACCGGAGATGGTCGAGGAGCTGCACAAGATCCGTGCTTCCAACTTCGAACGCCTGACCCTGCTGATCAAGGGCCGCATCAGCGAAGGCAAGCTGGAAGACGTACCGCCGTACTTCCACTACTGCGCTTCCTGGGCATTGGTGCATGGCGCGGTGGCGCTGTATCACTCGCCGTTCTGGAGCAATGTCCTGGAAGATCAGGAAGGCTTCTTCCAGTTCCTGATGGACATCGGCGTGCGCATGGGCAACAAGCGCAAGCGCGACCCCGACACCTCCGGCAGCTGAGCCCGCCCGCCTTGGGATTGCGCCATCAGGATCTGTATGGCGCAGTGCCCGAGGAATATACTCAGGCATGGGACTTGTCAAAACCTGATTTTTGAGTCAGGTTTTGCGCGCCTTTCCCTTCCTTCGCCGGAGTCATCCATGATCGTTGACCGTCAAGGCAGGCGCTTTCGCAATCTGCGGATCAGCCTGACGTCAGCCTGCAATTACGCCTGTACCTACTGCGTGCCCAACGGCAAGCGGCTGGTGGCCGCCCAGGACGAGTTGTCGGCCGAGGCGATGGCACGCGGCGTGGCCTACCTGATCGAGGCGGCGGGCATCGAGCGCCTGCGTATCACCGGTGGCGAACCCCTGGTCAGTCCCAAGCTGGAAGCCTTCATGGGCGCGGTGGGGCGCATGGGCCTGGAAGACATCAGCCTGACCACCAATGGCCAGCTACTGGCCCGCAAGCTGCCGCTGCTGGTGGATGCCGGTATCCGCCGCATCAACGTTTCCCTCGACACCCTGGACGCCGCGGCCTTTCGCGGTATCGCCCGTGGCGGCGACCTGGCCACGGTGCTCGACGGCCTGGGGCAGGCGCGGGCCGCGGGATTGAAGATCAAGGTCAACATGGTGCCGTTGCGCGGGCAGAACCTGGACCAGGTCATGCCGTTGCTCGATTACTGCCTCGAGCAGGGGTATGAGCTGCGCTTCATCGAGTTGATGCGCATGGGCCACCTGGCCAGCGACAACAACGCCTTCCTGCAGCAATTCGTCAGCCTGCGGCAATTGCTGGACCTGATCGGCCAGCGCTACGAGTACCTTCAGGCTGACGCGCCGGTGGATGCCACGGCCGTGCGCTACCAGATTCCCGGCCTTGGCCACTTCGGCGTGATCGCCAACGAAAGCGTGCCGTTCTGTCGGACCTGCTCGCGCCTGCGGCTGTCGTCCACCGGCTGGTTGCACGGTTGCCTGTCGTCGAGCAATCGCCACTATGTCGGCGACCTGCTGGACAAGCCACGGCACCAGGCCTTGCCAGCCTTGCAACGGCTGCTGGTCAAGGCCCTGGGCGACAAGCAGGATGTGGCCTTCTCAGGTGGTGCCACGGTGATGAAGATCATCGGTGGTTGATCCTCTTGCGCAAACGCTGCCCTGCAAGTGCGGAGCTGGCGCGGAAGCTGCATCTCGTGGCCATTCGCCGGTTTTCCGTCACCGGATCTTGGAGGGGTAGGATGCGTAGCCTGGTTTTGCTGCTGGCCTTTTTGGCGCTCGGCGGCTGCATGAATGTCAGTGATATGGGTGAGGGGGTGCGCTACCACCTGAGCGACGCGGGTGTGCTCGATCACAGCGATACCCGTCGCACCAGCTCGTTCCGCATTCAGCCTGATTCGTACATTTTCATCGCCCAGGGGCATTTCGTGCCGCCTGGCAATGCCTATCCACGGCCCAACGTAGTGGCCGAAGAGGCCTTCAACGGTTTCGTCGAGTATTTCCCCATGGTTCGCCGGGCCCGCGCTCCGGAAGGTCTCAACGAGGCCATGGCCGAGGCCCGCAGCCAGGGTGCGCACTACCTGCTCTATGCGCGTTTCGCCAAGGCCGACGATCGCATCGGCAACTCCGATGAGTGGCTGGACCAGGAAGCGGTGGACCGTCTTGGCATCGACACCAGCACCATCCAGATCATGTTGATCGAAACCAGCACCCAGTATCTGATCGATTCGGCACGGATTCGCAGTCGCGGCGGTTTACTGACGTTCCACGATAACAAGCCACAAGACTTGCTCGGCCCGCCCTTGCAGCAATACGCTCGTAGCCTGTTGGGTCTGAGCGACTGATTGACGAGGAGGGTGGCATGAGTGGTCCAGGCAAAGCCAATGATCTGCTGGCGCAGATTCCCAAGGCCGAAAAAGGCCTGCCACCGGTCCATTCATGGAACCCCGATTTCTGCGGCGATATCGACATGCGTATCGCCCGCGACGGCACCTGGTACTACCTGGGCACTCCCATCGGCCGCAAGCCCATGGTCAAGTTGTTCTCCACCATCATCCGCCGCGATGGCGACGACTATTTCCTCGTCACTCCGGTGGAGAAGGTGGGGATCAAGGTCGACGATGCGCCCTTCGTCGCCGTGACCCTCGAGGTGCAAGGGCAGGGTGAAGACCAGGTGCTGCGCTTTGCCACCAATGTCGATGAACAGGTGTGTGCCGGCAACCAGCACCCGCTGCGGGTGGCCATCGATCCCCGGACCCAGGAGCCGGCGCCATATATCCTGGTTCGACACAATCTGGAGGCGCTGATCCACCGCAACGTCTTCTATCAGTTGGTGGACCTGGCGCAGACCCGCATCCTCGATGGCCAGAGCTGGCTCGGGGTGTGGAGCGACGGAGTGTTCTTCCCCATCGGCCAGGAGCCCTAGCCCTCCGGGATCCGTTCCAGGCTGCCAGCCGTCGCAGGCTCGCCGGGAAATGAACGGGCGCAAGCCGCCCGGTCGCCTCGGGGACGTTTCGAACTGTTGTAAGAAGATATTTCTTGCTCTTCCTCGGATGTTTCATGTATCAAGCCGGACATGATCAAACATGTCCGATTCGATAAGAAAAAAAGGGTGGTCGACGAACTGATCCGGCGCATTGAAAGCGGTCTGATGGAAGACGGCTCTCAACTGCCGGGCGAGCATCGCCTGGCCGAGGAATTCGGTGTCAGTCGCGGCACCTTGCGCGAGGCCCTGGCCGAGCTCAAGCGTCGCAACTACATCGCCACGCAAAGCGGGGTCGGTTCCATCGTCACCTTCGACGGTGTCGCCCTGGACCAGAACCACGGTTGGGCCCAGGCGCTGGCCGACAGCGGGGCACTGATCAATACCGAGGTGCTGCGCCTGGAGGCGATCTGCCGCCCGGATCTCAAGCATCGCCTGGGTACCGATCAGTTCATCGCCCTGGATCGGCGCCGGCGCAGCACCGATGGCCGGGTGTTGTCCCTGGAGCGCTCGCTGATCCCCGCATCCGGTGGGCTGGAAGGCCTGCCCCGGGTCGGCCTGATCGATGATTCCCTGACCATAACCCTGGCTGCCTACGGCTATATCGGCGAGCGTGGCGACCAGTGGATCGGCGCCGAGCCGCTGAGCGTCGAAGATGCCGAACTGCTGGGGCGCGCCACAGGAGAGGTGTTCCTCAAGGCCCTGCGCACGACTTACGACCGCCAGGGGCGTTTCATGGAGCAGGTCGAGAGCCTGCTGGATCCGCAGCATTTCCGCATGCACCTGCAATTTGGAGAGTCCCAGTGAGCCCGCTGCAGCGGGCACTTGGCGCTTTTTATGGACTGGCCCTGGGCGACGCCCTGGGCATGCCCACCCAATCCCTGAGTCGTGAGCAGATCCTGCAGCGCTTCGGGACCATCCATACCCTGGAGGACGCCGGCCCGGACCAGCCGATCGCCGCCAACATGCCCAGGGGTTCGATCACCGACGACACCGAGCAAGCCATCCTGGTGGGCCAGTTGCTGGTCCGCGGCCACGGGCGGATCGCGCCCCAGGAGCTGGCCCAGAGCCTGATCGACTGGGAAGCGGCGATGCAGGCCAGAGGCTCCCAGGACCTGCTCGGCCCTTCCACCAAGCACGCTATCGAAATGATCCTCGCCGGCCACTCGGTGGAGGAGGCGGGGCGCTACGGCACCACCAACGGCGCGGCCATGCGGATCACCCCGGTGGGCATCGCCAGCGACGTGGCGGCGCCCGAGACATTCATCCGGGCGGTGGTCCAGGCCTGCCAGGTGACCCACAACACCAGCCTGGGCATCGCCAGTGCCGCCGCTGTCGCGGCAGTGGTCTCCGCTGGTATCAATGGTGCGTCCCTGGGCGACGCCCTGGCCCTGGGCCGGCAGATCGCCAACCAGGCCGAGGTGCAGGGGCACTGGGTGGCCGGTGCGAGCATGGCGGCCCGGCTGCAATGGGCCGCGACCCTGGGTGTGGCTGGCGACAAGGCCGGATTCGCCCAGACCCTGTATGAACTGGTCGGTACCTCGGTGGCTTCCCAGGAGTCGGTGGTGGCCAGCTTCGCCCTGGCCGGGCAAGTGGCGCAGGGCCGGTTGGAGCCGTTCGAGGCCCTGTGCATGGCGGCCAGCCTGGGCGGCGATACCGATACCATCGCGGCGATCCTCGGCGCCATGCTCGGTGCCTGCCAGGGCTTGCAGTGCTGGCCTGGCGAGCTGATCGCCCTGTTGCGGCAAGTCAATGGGCTGGACCTGCAGCCTCTGGTAGAACAACTGCTGGCCCTGCGCTGAGTCGCCGGGCTTGTTGCTGCATCGTCGGCAAGCTGCCGATCGTCAGGGAAAGCCCGGTGCCTGCCAGACCACGCAGGCGCCGGATATGGCCGGGAATGCCGGGACGTTCAACGACTTCCGAAATTGCCTGACACCACAACAATGGCAAGGAGCGTCAAACATGAGTTCATCGACAGGCGGGCAGGGTGCCGGGCAACTGGAGACCCGGGGGATCGAGCCGGTTCCCGAGGCGGAGTGCAACGGTCATCCGCTGCAACTGTTCTGGGTCTGGTTCGCGGCCAACATCAGCATCCTGGGCTTGCCCCTCGGGGCGACGCTGGTGGCTTTTCGTGGGTTGTCGATCTGGCAGGTGCTGTTGGTGGCGATCCTCGGGTCGGTGGGGTCGTTCGCGGTGGTCGGCCTGATCTCCGTGGCTGGCCGACGGGGACGGGCGCCAAGCCTGACCCTGTCCCGGGCCATCTTCGGTGTGCGTGGCAACATCGGCCCGACCCTGGTGTCGATGCTGTCCCGGGTGGGCTGGGAAACGGTCAATACCACCACTGCGGCCTTCGTCCTGCTGTCCCTGAGCTCGATCCTCTTCCAGACCCCGGCCTCGGCCAAGGACGCACCGCTGCTGACCTTGCTGTTCATCGCCATCTTCGTCCTGCTGACCCTGAGCGTGTCCGGCCTGGGCCATGCCACCTTGCTGCTGATCCAGAAGTGGGCGACCTACGGCTTCGGTGCGTTGAACGTGCTGGTGGGCGGTTTTCTCTGTGCCACCATCGACTGGACGGCGGTGTTCAACGCGTCGCCGGCGCCCATGAGCGCGATGATCATAGGCATTGGCACCATGGCCGCCGGCACCGGGATCGGCTGGGCCAGCTCCGGCGCGGACATGTCGCGCTACCAGCAGCGCTCGGTCACTGCCGGCCGCCTGGTGGCCTCGGCGGCCTTTGGCGCCGGCATCCCGTTGGTGCTGCTGATCACCCTGGGCGGGCTGCTATCGGTGGGCAATGACCACCTGGCGTCGGCGGTGGATCCGATCATCGCCATCCGTGACATGCTGCCGACCTGGATGGCGGTGCCATACCTGGTTGCCGCCTTTGGCGGGTTGCTGCTATCGAACAACCTGTCGGTGTATTCCGCCGGGCTCACCGCCCTGACCCTGGGCCTCAAGGTCAAGCGCGTCTATGCGGTGCTGGTGGACATCGTGGCGATCTTCATCGGCTCGATCTACTTCATGCTGATCGCCGACAGCTTCTATGGCCCCTTCATCAGTTTCATTTCCCTGCTGGCGGTACCCATCACCGCCTGGGTGGGGATCTTCGTGATGGATCTGGTCCACCGTCACCACTACAGCGCCGCCGACTTGCTGGATGTCAGCCCCACCAGTGCCTACTGGTACCAGGGCGGCATCGAGTGGCGGGCGTTTGGCGCCTGGGTGCTGGCCATCGTCCTGGGGTTCTGCTTCACCAGCATCGGTACCACCGCCGAGGATGTCTGGTTCACCGGGCCGCTGGCTGATTCCTGGCTGGGCCAGAACGGCCTGGGCTGGGTCATCACCTTCCTGGTAGCCGGTGGCGGTTATGGGCTCCTGGGCGGGGCTCGCGATCGACGCGCCGCTTTCATCGAGCAGGCCAATGCCTAGGTTGCTGCACAGCGGCCAGGTCATCGTCGACCTGGTCATGGACGTGCCCGGCCTGCCGTCACCAGGCGGCGATGTGCTGGCCCGGTCGGCGAACTTCGAGGCCGGTGGCGGTTTCAATGTCATGGCGGCGGCGGCGCGCAGCGGTATGCCGGTGGTCTATCTCGGCCGTCATGGCCAGGGTCGCTTCGGCGACCTGGTACGCGCGGCGATGCAGGCCGAAGGCATTCGCCTGAGCCTGGCTTGCAGCCCCGGTGCCGACACTGGTGTGTGCGTGGCGCTGACCGATGACAGTGCCGAGCGCACCTTCATCTCCCATATCGGCGCCGAGGGCGAGTTGTCGGCCGAGGACCTGGCCCAGGTAACGGTGACAGCCA
Organism: Pseudomonas sp. CMR5c; assembly: GCF_003850545.1. Taxonomy (NCBI): domain Bacteria; kingdom Pseudomonadati; phylum Pseudomonadota; class Gammaproteobacteria; order Pseudomonadales; family Pseudomonadaceae; genus Pseudomonas; species Pseudomonas sp. CMR5c. The sequence continues at coordinate 1,967,866 of NZ_CP027705.1, forward strand.
CAGACTACTTGTACGTCAGTGGCTACAGCCTGTTGCAGGCGCACAAAGCCCAGGCCCTGCTCGACTGGTTGCTGGAGCTACCGGCCACGCTGCCGCTGATGTTCGACCCGGGGCCGCTACTGGCTTTGGTGGAACCGGCGCTGCTGGCGGCCTTGCTGCCCCGGGTGGATATCTGGAGCAGCAATCGCGCCGAGGCCCTGCAGTTCACCGCTAGCCAGGACATCGCCGAGGCCATGCTGCGGCTGGCCCCGCAACTGGCCCGCGAGGCATTGATGGTGCTGCGCGACGGTGCCCAGGGTTGCTGGCTCAACCAGCAGGGCGAGGCGGTGCGGGTACCTGGATTTGCAGTCGAGGCGGTGGACAGCAACGGTGCCGGTGATGCCCACGCCGGGGTGTTCATCGCCGCGCTGGCCGCTGGCCTCGCACCCCTGGCCGCCGCGCGCCGGGCCAATGCGGCGGCGGCCCTGGCGGTGACGCGCCGGGGGCCGGCCACCGCTCCTCGCAGCGCCGAGGTGGATGTGCTGCTGCGGACCGGTTGAAGGCTTCAGCCGGCCTTGCGCAGGGCCTCGATCAACTCCTGCTTGCGCATCCGCGAGCGTCCCGCAATGTTCTTCACCCGCGCTTCCTGGAGCAGGCTGTCCTTGCTCTGGGTGGCCAGCGACGCCTTGCTGTTACGCGGGTGGCCCTCGCGGCTCGCGGCTGCGCGCCGGGCTGAGTCGCTGCGGGCCCGGGCCTTGTCCGCCGGGTGCTTGTCCCTGCCGGAGCCTCCGGCCCGCTCGCCACCGCCGGACTGCTTGTTGACCGTGGCCCAGGCCCTGGCTTCGGCCTCTTCCGGGGGCAGGCCGCGTTCTTCATAGCTGGCCTCGATGGCCGCCGCCTTGCGGCGCTGGGCCAGGGTGTACTTGGCTTTGCTTCCTCGAGTCATGGCATCTTTCCTCTTGGATCCTGGCAATCAGGACTGGCTGGATGACAGCGCGAATGGCCCGTTACTGACTGCTGCCTTCGGAGCCCGAGCCGCCGGTGGTGGTCTTGGAGCCGGTACCGCTCTTGCCGTTGTCCGGCGTCCCGGAGTCCAGGGTGCCGGCGCCGCCCTGGCGGCCGTTGTCGTTGCCCTGGATCCGTGGATCGGTGCCGGTGGCTGGTGGCAACGAGCCCTCGTCCATGGTCGGCGGGTTGATGTTGATCTTCGGTGAGCCTTGGGTGGCCGGGGACTTGGGGCCTTCCACGGGGTTGGTGGGGCCGGTGGAGCCGGCCACGGCCGCGCTGGACAACAGCCCGGCCAGGACCAGGGCAGAGAGTTGGACCTTGATCATGATGTCGCCTCCATTCGTTAGAGTCGCTACCTGATATTGGTCCGCCCGGACGGGGCCTTGGTGCCGGGGACGCGACGAACGGTGTCAGGTTTCCCGGGCCTGGAGTCGCTGGCGCTGCCGCCAGCCCAGGCGTCCGAGGCTGATCAGCCAGTTCAGCACGGCGATCGCCAGGACGGTGGATAGCAGGGCCTGGATGCCGGAGCCGACGATGAGCCTGCCGGCCAGCCAGGGGAAGCCGAACACGCCGATGAAATACGCCAGGCTGAACAGCAGCAATGCCTGCGAGGTGTGGCCCGGTGGCGCTTCATTGGCTGCCTGGCCGTTGATCACCGAGTAGGTCAAGCCATAGCCGACCCCGAGCACCATGGCAGCCAGCAAGTAGCTGGTGCTGCTGTCCACGACGAACAGCAACAGCAGGACCGCCACCACCATCAGCCCCGACAGCAGGCAGGCGGCGCGGTACGGATCACGCTTGACCACCAGGCCGGCCAGCAGCATCCGGCTGGCGATGGCCGCGCTCATGAAACCGATGAAGAACAGCGAGTAATCCACGCCCCTGGAGGGGCCGTAGCTGGTCTGGAAACTCGACAAGCCGCCGAAGACGCAACCGCCCAGGCCCACCATCAGGATCGGCAGCGACGCCCCGGACCTGAGGACGCGGGCACTGCCACTCCAGGTGATTCGTGCCGCAGTGGCCTGCAGGTGGTTGGCCTGGTTGCGCAACTGGCCAGCCAGCCTCCAGAAGATCAGCACGCCCAGCAGGCTGGCTGCCGCAGCGATGAAAAAGGCGCTGCTCAACGGATAGCCCAGGGCACTGGCCAGGCGCCCCAGCAGTGGCGCGCTGCCGATGCCGGTCATCATGCTGCCCGAGAGCAGGGCGAAGTAGCGGGCTCGGTGGGCCGGCTCCACCAGCATGGCGACGATGATCGGGCCCAGGGTATAGAACACCCCCCAGCCCAGCCCCAGGAGCAGGCCGAACCCCAGCAGCACCGGGCCAACCCCCGGGCTCAGGGCGAACCCCAGGCAGGCCACGGCCAGCAGGCTGCCGAAGCAGGCCACCGAGCGGGCGGCGCCGAGCCAGTCCGAAAGGTGGCCGGATCCGATCACCGCGGCGAAAGTGCTGAGCATCGCCACGGCAATCACTTGGCCGGCGTCCTGTTCGTTGCCGCCGTGGCTGCCGATCAGCAACGCCAGGAGGAAGGTCGAGCCATAGGACAGCGATAACAGGTAGCTGCCCAGGCAGAGCAAGCCGAACACCGGGCCGGGGACGCGGGTGGCCGGGATAGAACAGGGGGACATGCAGGCGCCTCTTTATGCTTGTGGTTATGCGGGGCTTTCTAGCATGACGGTGGCGGGTGTTGGTTGTATTCCTCGCTGCCTCAGGGTTAGCCGGCAGCGGAGTAAGAGCGGGCGCTATTGGCCGATTTCCTCCAGCAGCTCCTGGCGAAAGCGTACGAGGCGCTCATGCCGGACCTGGGCCAGGCGGCTGCCGGCGGCGGTCTGGAAACCTTCGGCCAAGTGCAGCAGCTTGCTTTGGAAGTGGTCCAGGGTGAAGCGCGAGTCATCCAGTTCGCGGTGGTTGGCGCGTGGGTCGGCCGGGTCATACAGGGCCCGCCCCAGGCGCCCCGAGACATAAAAGGTGCGAGCCACGCCGAGCGCGCCCAGGGAGTCGAGACGATCGGCATCCTGGAGGATTCGCGCTTCCAGGGTGGTCGGCGTCAGTCCTGCGGAAAAACTGTGGGTGGCGATGGCATGGGCCACGGCCTCGATATCGCTGGCGCTCCAGTGCAGGTCGGCCAGGATCTGCCGCGCCCGCTCTGCCGAGAGCCGTGACGCCTGGGAGCGCAGCGGCGAGCTTTTTTCCACGTTCACGCAGTCATGGAGCAGAGTCGCGGCCAGCAACAGGCGCAGGTCGCCGCCTTCCTCTGCGGCGATACGCCGGACGTTGCTCCACACCCGATACAGGTGGGACAGGTCGTGGGCGCCGTCGTCGTGGGGCTCGAAGGCATGGGGCAGCAGGCTGGCGGCCAAGGACTCCAGGGGCGCGAAAGTCATGGGCAGGCTCCGGTTGGCGGTTGGGCCGTCACTCTAACCGCTGGCGCCGGTGGTGATAAGTGTCGATGGGGGCAAGGCCGGTACGGAGCATGGATGGCCGATGGCGGAGAAATGCCCGTGCATGTCTTTCGGCTGTCGTTTTAATATGGCCGACCTGATTCCGCCATGAGACCCGCCGATGACCGTCGAAATTCGCCCTGCGCTGCCCAGCGATGCCCTGCAGATCCTTGCGTTCATCACCGAACTCGCCGACTACGAGCGAGCCCGTCACGAGGTGATCGCCAGCGTCGCCGACATCGAGCGCAGCCTGTTCAGCGAAGGCGCCACGGCCCATGGCCTGATGTGCCTGCGCGACGGCGTACCGATCGGTTTTGCGGTGTTCTTCTTCAGCTATTCCACCTGGCTGGGCAGCAACTGCCTGTACCTGGAGGATCTCTACATCACCCCCGAGCAGCGTGGGGGAGGGGCCGGCAAGCAACTGTTGCGGCACCTGGCGCAGATCGCCTGCGACAACGACTGCGGGCGTTTCGAGTGGAGTGTGCTGGAGTGGAATGAACCGGCGATCCAGTTCTACAAGTCCCTGGGCGCGCAGCCCCAGGAGGAGTGGGTCAAGTACCGCATGGATGGCGAGGTGCTGCGCGCCTTCGCCCGGGGTTGAGGCGCGGGCGCCAGCGATCCGGGTCGCTGGCGCCGTACTTCAGGGTGACTCAGCCCTTGAGGGTCGCCATGTCGATCACGAAGCGGTATTTCACGTCGCCCTTGATCATGCGCTCGTAGGCCTGGTTGATCTGGCGGATATCCAGCATCTCGATGTCGCAACGGATGCCGTGCTCGGCGCAGAAATCCAGCACTTCCTGGGTTTCGGCGATGCCGCCGATCAACGAGCCGGCCAGCACCCGGCGGCCCATCACCAGCTTGCCGGCGTGCAGTGCCGGGTCCACCGGTTCGATCAGGCCCACCAGGATGTGCACGCCGTCAAAGCGCAGGGTATCGAGGTAGGGATTGAGATCGTGGGCCACCGGGATGGTGTCCAGGAGGAAGTCGAACTGCCCGGCCGCGGCCTGCATCTGCGCCGGGTCGGTGGACACGACCACGTGATCCGCGCCTTGTTGCCGGGCTTCCTCGGCCTTGCTCGCCGAGCGGGTGAACAAGGTCACTTCGGCCCCCAGGGCCTTGGCGAACTTGATGCCCATGTGGCCCAGGCCGCCCATGCCGAGAATCCCCACCTTGTCCCCGGCCTTGACGCCGTAGTGCTTGAGCGGCGAGTAGGTGGTGATGCCGGCGCAGAGGATCGGCGCGGCGCTGGCCGGGTCCAGGGACTCGGGGATGCGCACCACGAAATGCTCGCTGACCACGATGCTGTCGGAGTAGCCACCCATGGTGTTGCTGCCATCGACCCGGTCTGGCGAGGCATAGGTCAAGGTCGGACCCTGCAGGCAGTATTGTTCCAGGTTGGCGGCGCAGGCCTCGCACTGGCGGCAGGAGTCCACCATGCAGCCGACGCCGACCAGGTCGCCGACCTTATGCAGGTTGACGCTGGAGCCGACGGCGGTGACCCGGCCGATGATTTCATGGCCCGGCATCAGCGGGTACACGGCGATGCCCCATTCGTTGCGGGCCTGGTGGATGTCGGAGTGGCAGACGCCGCAGTAGAGGATCTCGATGGCCACGTCGTCCGGGCGCGGGCTGCGCCGCTGGAAGCTCATGGGGGCGAGGGGAGTGGTGGCCGACTGGGCGGCATAGCCGATGGCGGTGTACATGGTGAACCTCGCAAAGCGCTGACAAGTGAGGCGGCGCATTGTCGGCGCGAGGCTTGCGGGCAACCATGGCGATTCCTCGGCATGTCATGCCTATTCCTCCGCCATCGACGGTTTTCACGGGGCATTGGCCAACGGACCTGCGATGATGCTGGTATCCCCTCTCTTGCATGAAGTTTGCCCATATGTTGTTGACCCGCCATCTGGACGCCAATGCCCCCCTGGTCGCGCTGCTCGAGCCCCTGGCCAGTCGCGAGGGCTTCGCCGCTACTGCCTTGCCCGGGATCCAGGTGCTGCGGGCCAGTCGCGATGTGGCCCGGGGGCCGCAGATCTACGAGCCGAGCCTGATGATCATCGTCCAGGGCAGCAAGCTGGCCTACCTGGGCACCCGGACCCTGGAGTACGGCGCCGGGCATTACCTGATCCAGGCGCTGTCGGTGCCCTTCGAGTGCGAAACCTTCGCCTTGCCCAACGCGCCGCTGCTGGGAATCTCCATCGGTATCGACCGCGCCATGCTCAGGGAGCTGGTGCTGGCCATGGGCATCGGCGATGGGCCGGCTGCTGCGGCGCAGACCCTGGAGTCCATGACCTCGGTGGTCCTCGACGACAGCATGCGCGGTTGCGTGGAGCGCTTGTTGCGCTGCCTGCACGATCCCCTGGAGTGCAAGGTCATGGGACCGGCGCGGGTCCGTGAGCTGCTGTTCGCTGCCTTGCGCGGACCCCAGGCCGAAGCCTTGCGGGCACTGGTGGAGCAGCAGGGGCATTTCGCCCGGGTCGCCGCCTCGCTCAACCATTTGCACCAGCACTACACCGAGCCGTTGAACGTCGAGACCCTGGCCCGCTGCGCCAATATGAGTACTTCGACCTTCCATGAGCATTTCAAGCGCAGCACCTTGTTGTCGCCGGTGCAGTACCTCAAGCGCTTGCGGTTGCTCAAGGCCCAGCAATTGCTGCTGGGCGAGGGGTTGGGCGTGGCCCAGGTGGCTCATCGGGTGGGATACCAGAGCACCTCGCAATTCAGCCGCGAGTACAAGCGCTACTTCGAGCGCAGCCCTGGGGATGAGCGCGTAGCTTGAATGCTGGAATGAAAAAGGCCCCCATTTGGGGGCCTTTTCGCAGGGCGTCGACTTACATGTTCGGGTAGGTCGGGCCGCCGGAACCTTCCGGGGTAACCCAGGTGATGTTCTGCGCAGGGTCCTTGATGTCACAGGTCTTGCAGTGCACGCAGTTCTGGGCGTTGATCTGGAAGCGCTTCTCGCCGTCTTCCTGGGTGACCACTTCGTACACGCCGGCCGGGCAGTAGCGCTGGGCTGGCTCGTCGTACAGCGGCAGGTTGCGGCCCAGGGGGATGCTCGGGTCGGTGAGCTTCAGGTGGCAAGGCTGTTCTTCTTCATGGTTGGTGCCGGAGATGAACACCGAGCTCAATTTGTCGAAGCTCAGCTTGCCGTCGGGTTTCGGGTAGTCGATCTTCACGCAGTCCTTGGCCAGCTTGAGGCAGGCGTAGTCCGGCTTGGTGTCGTGCAGGGTGAACGGCAGCTTGCCGCCGAACAGGTTCTGATCGACCCAGTTGAAGCCGCCACCGACGATGGCGCCGAACTTGTGGATCGCCGGGCCGAAGTTGCGGCTGGCGAACAGCTCGTCATGCAGCCAGCTGGACTTGAATGCGCTGACGTAGCTGTTGAGCTCGTCGGCGCCTTCGGAACCGGCCAGCAGCGCATCGGCCACGGCATCGGCGGCCAGCATGCCGGACTTCATGGCGGTGTGGCTGCCCTTGATCTTGGCGAAGTTCAGGGTGCCCAGGTCGCAGCCGATCAGCGCGCCGCCCTTGAACACCATCTTCGGCAGCGAGTTCAGGCCACCCTTGCAGATGGCACGGGCGCCGTAGCTGATGCGCTTGCCGCCTTCCAGGTATTGCTTGAGCACCGGGTGGTGCTTGAGGCGCTGGAATTCATCGAACGGCGACAGGTAGGTGTTGGCGTAGGACAGGTCGACGATCAGGCCGACCACCACCTGGTTGTTCTCCAGGTGATAGAGGAAGGAGCCGCCGGTGTTCTCGGTGCCCATGATGTCCAGCGGCCAGCCGGCGGTGTGTACCACCAGGCCCGGTTGGTGCTTGGCCGGGTCGATTTCCCAGATTTCCTTGAGGCCGATGCCGTAGTGCTGGGCGTCGGCGTCGCTGTCCAGGTTGAAGCGCTTGATCAGCTGCTTGCCGATATGGCCACGGCAGCCTTCGGCGAACAGGGTGTACTTGCCGCGCAGCTCCATGCCCGGGGTGTACATGCCGTCCTTGGGATGGCCTTCGCGATCCACGCCCATGTCGCCGGTGAGGATGCCGCGAACCACGCCGTTTTCGTCGATCAGGGCTTCCTGGGCGGCGAAGCCTGGGTAGATTTCCACGCCCAGGTTCTCGGCCTGCTGGGCCAGCCAGCGGCACAGGTTGCCCAGGGAAATGATGTAGTTGCCTTCGTTGTGCATGGTCTTGGGCACAAAGAAGTCGGGAACTTTGGTGGCGGCTTCGCCGTTGCGCAGGACATAGATGTCGTCGCGGGTGACCGGGGTGTTGAGCGGGGCGCCCAGTTCCTTCCAGTCAGGGAAGAGTTCGTTCAGGGCCCGTGGTTCGAACACGGCGCCGGAAAGGATGTGGGCACCGACTTCGGAGCCTTTTTCAACGACGCAGACGCTGATTTCCTTGCCTGCTTCTGCAGCCTTCTGCTTCAGGCGGCAAGCGGCGGACAAGCCTGCGGGGCCGGCACCGACGATGACTACGTCGAATTCCATGTATTCGCGTTCCACTAGGCTATCTCCTACTCAAGGCTCAACGGTTTTTTCTAATTGGAGGTTTGGCATTGCGTCCCGCTTTCTCCCATCGCCGATGGGGGGAGAGGGGAGGGACGGCCGACCTTTCTCTCTGGGCGGCGCATTATATCTACACCACTCCTAGCGTCCAATACAAACGTTTGTTTGAAATTGCCGCAGGCCAGGTAAATCAAAGAAGCGCGGCTCATGAACGGCCATTTTGCCGTATTGACCGGAAAAGGTGTTCCGGTCAAGATACGGTCGGTTTTGCGCTCGCCGTAGGCTGACTGTTGGTCTCAAGAGCACCTCTAAAGACAGGGCAAAGGCAGTGAAGGTGATGCGCCGCGCAGCTTGAAGGTGCGCAGTTTACACGCCGCGATAATGAATGACTCGTCGGTCGCCACTGACGAACGGTCATCGTCCCGTGAGCAAGGTCAACCTTAGTGTGCCGGCGTTTTTGGAGGTGCCCTTGTGCCGATGAGCATCAACCGCCAGGTTCTCGCCTAGGCGACTTTCTTTTCACCGGAGAGTAACGAGGAATCCATGAAGGTTCTTGTAGCTGTCAAACGAGTGGTCGACTATAACGTCAAGGTTCGCGTCAAGGCGGACAACTCCGGCGTCGACCTCGCCAACGTCAAGATGTCGATGAACCCTTTCTGCGAAATCGCAGTGGAAGAAGCCGTACGCCTGAAAGAGAAAGGCGTGGCGACTGAAATCGTCGTCGTCTCCATCGGTCCTGCTACTGCCCAAGAGCAGCTGCGTACCGCCCTGGCACTGGGTGCCGATCGCGCGATCCTCGTCGAATCCGCTGAAGAGTTGACCTCCCTGGCCGTGGCCAAGCTGCTCAAGGCCGTGGTCGACAAGGAACAGCCACAGCTGGTGATCCTGGGCAAACAGGCCATCGACAGCGACAACAACCAGACCGGCCAGATGCTGGCTGCCCTGAGCGGCTACGCCCAAGGCACCTTCGCCTCCAAGGTCGAAGTGGCTGGGGACAAGGTCAACGTCACCCGTGAAATCGATGGCGGCCTGCAGACCGTTGCGCTGAACCTGCCAGCGATCGTCACCACCGACCTGCGCCTGAACGAGCCACGCTACGCGTCGCTGCCGAACATCATGAAAGCCAAGAAGAAGCCGCTCGAGACGCTGACTCCTGATGCTTTGGGCGTTTCCACCGCCTCCACCAACAAGACCCTGAAAGTCGAAGCGCCGGCTGCACGCAGCGCAGGCATCAAGGTCAAGTCGGTGGCTGAACTGGTCGAGAAACTGAAAAACGAAGCGAAGGTAATCTGATCATGACTATCTTGGTAATCGCTGAACACGATAACAAAGCGCTGGCCCAGGCCACCCTGAACACCGTGGCTGCTGCTGCCAAAATCGGTGGCGACATTCACGTGCTGGTGGCCGGTCAAGGCGTTGGCGCCGTGGCCGAGGCTGCTGCCAAAGTCGCTGGCGTGGCCAAGGTGCTGGTAGCCGACAACGCTGCCTATGCGCACCAACTGCCGGAAAACGTCGCACCGCTGGTTGCCGAGCTGGGCGCTGGCTACAGCCACATCCTGGCTGCCGCCACTTCCAACGGCAAGAATATCCTGCCGCGGGTTGCTGCCCAGCTGGACGTCGACCAGATCTCCGAGATCATCTCGGTAGAAAGCGCCGACACCTTCAAGCGTCCGATCTATGCCGGTAACGCCATTGCCACCGTGCAGTCCACTGCTGCGGTCAAGGTCATCACCGTGCGCGCCACCGGCTTCGACGCCGTTGCCGCCGAAGGTGGTTCGGCGGCGGTGGAAACTGTCGGCGCGGCCCACGATGCTGGCAAGTCGAGCTTCGTCGGCGAAGAGCTGGCCAAGTCCGATCGCCCTGAGCTGACCGCTGCCAAGATCGTCGTTTCCGGCGGCCGCGGCATGCAGAACGGCGACAACTTCAAGCACCTGTACGCCCTGGCCGACAAGCTGGGCGCTGCGGTCGGCGCTTCCCGCGCGGCCGTGGACGCAGGCTTCGTGCCTAACGATATGCAGGTCGGCCAGACCGGCAAGATCGTCGCGCCACAGCTGTACATCGCTGTCGGTATCTCCGGCGCGATCCAGCACCTGGCGGGCATGAAGGACTCCAAGGTGATCGTCGCGATCAACAAGGACGAAGAGGCGCCAATCTTCCAGGTGGCTGACTACGGCCTGGTGGCTGACCTGTTCGAAGCCGTACCTGAGCTGGAGAAGCTGGTCTAATCCAGCCGCTTCACTTATAAAGAGCCCGGCCTCATGGCCGGGTTTTTTTTGTCTGTCGTTTATCGAGGGAGTGATGTCATGGAACTGCGCCGCATGAGTGGTTGGCCCGTGTTGCTGGGGCTGGCGCTGTTGCCCTCGCTGGCGATGGCGGTGGGCAAGTGCGAGCGGCTGGTGGTGACCGGCAGTCCCGATGCGCCACCCTACCTGTGGCGTGATCCACAGGATCCCAGGCACCTGATCGGTGCCAGCGCCGACTTGCTGCAACAGGTGGCCGGGGAGCTGGGGCTCAAGGTCGAGCTGCTGTACGCCGGCAAGCGTTCCGAGGCGCTCGAGGAGGTGCGTACCGGGCGCATGGACATGCTCGCCGATGCCCCGTTGACCCTCGACGAGCTGGAGTCCCTGGACTATATCCACCCGGCCCTGGTGCAGAACGACTATCTGGTCTGGACGCGCAAGGAAACGACCCTGGATTACCGCCAGTTGTCCGATTTGCAGGGCCACTCCGGCGCCGTTTCGGAAAAGGCCCGCCTGACCCAGCCATTCCAGGCCTTGGCCAAGGAGCAATTGCAGCTCAAGCGCCTGCCGAACCTGACCCAGGTTTTCCAGAAACTGCTGCTGGGCGAGTTCGACTATGTGCTGGCGCCACGCTACGCCGGCATGGTCATGGCCCAGTCCCTGGGAATGGCCGCCGACCTGGCGGCATTTCCCCTGCCCATCGACAAGCCCGGGTTGTTCCTGGCGCTGTCCCACAACTCTGCCTGCAATGACCCATGGTTGCGCGGACAGCTGGCGAAAAAGATGACAGAATTGCCCGCGTCCGGTCTGACGGAGGCCCTGTTGCAGCGCAATCTCGAGCGTTGGAAGGCCCAGTTGCAGCAACCCGTCAGCAGTCCCAAACCGTAGGAATCTCGTGTGACTATTCGACCTCTTTTTGCTGCCTTGGCCCTGCTGGCCATGGCGGGTTGTGCCTCAGACCCAGCCCCCAACGAGCAGATGCGCCTCACTGCCCAGGCCCTGGAGCAGGCCAAGGCCGTGGGAGCCTCGGCCGAGGATGTGCCGGAGTTGAAGCTGGCCGAAGACAAGTTTTCCCGGGCCCAGGGCAATATGCAGGATGAGTCCTACAAGAAGGCGCGGGTCCGTGCCGAGCAGGCGGAGTTGGATGCGCGCCTGGCCGAGGCCAAGGTCCTGACCCAGAAGAGCCGGGAGCAGGTGAATATGCTCGAGACCCGCATCACTCGCCTGCGCAAGCAACTGGGGGATGCCCAATGAAGATTTCCAAGCCGCTCTTGGGTGCCGCGGTGTTGCTGGCTGGCGCCAGCCTCCTGGGATGTGCCGGCCAGCAGAGCGAGGAAGCGCTGCAACAAGCCGGCAACGACTTCCAGAAGGTCAAGGAAGACTCCAATGTCCTTCGGGTCGCCCCCAAGGATGTGATCCGCGCCGGTGAGTCCCTCGCTCGTGCCGATCGTCTGTCCAGCTACTGGGGCAGCGGCAGCGACGTGGAGCATTACGCCTACCTGAGCCGCCGCTACAGCGAGATTGCCCGCGAGCATACCGAGCAGACGCTGAACCAGGAGCGGGCGGCCAAGCTCGAGCTGGAGCGCCAGCGCCTGCAACTGGCCCTGCGTGAAGCCAAGTTGATCAGCGTGCAACAGCAGGGCAAGTGGCTGGAGGAGCAGATCCTCAACATGGCCACCACCCAGACCGATCGAGGCCTGGTGATGACCCTGGGGGATGTGCAGTTCGATACCGGCGAGGCGGAGCTCAATAACTCCGCCAACCGCATCGTGCTCAAGGTGGCCCAGTTCCTCCAGCTCAATTCCAAGCGCGTGGTGCGGATCGAGGGGTACACCGACAATACCGGTGAACATCAGGGCAACCTGCAGCTGTCCCGCGACCGGGCCCAGGCAGTGGCGGATGTGCTGGTGGACCTGGGCGTCGACGAAAAACGCATCCAGGTCGAGGGTTATGGCGACGACTATCCGGTGGAGGCCAACGCTTCCGAGCGCGGCCGGGCGCAGAACCGTCGGGTAGAGATCGTTTTCTCCGATGAGAAGGGCCAGCTCGGCGCCGCACGCTGAGGTTTTGCCAGCTTTCATGAAAAACCCGATGCCTGGCCGCATCGGGTTTTTTTATGCCTGCCCAACGGCTGGAAAAAACTTGCCGTGGTGCTTTTCACTGCCTGGTGTCCTCGACTATTGTGGAAACTGTCCCAGTACACTTCTAAACTGTGCCGGTATTGTTTCACACAAGAATAAAACACCGTGAAATCGGGTGCTGCGCCATGACCAATCTCTTGCTCTATCAACGTATCGCTCAGCAGTTGGCTGAGGATATTCGCCGTGGTGTCTATCAGCCTGGGGAGCGCGTACCGTCGGTGCGCAAGATGAGCTCGCAGCTCAATGTCAGCCACGCCACGGTGCTGCAGGCCTACGCCAACCTGGAAGACCAGGGGCTGATCCGCGCGCGACCGCAGTCGGGCTACTACGTGCACCAGACGCCTGCGCTCACCGCGCCGACGCCGGATATCGCCCGGGTCGAGCGTCCGGGGCTGGTCACTCGCAGCAGTATCATCCAGCAGGTGCTGGTGGAGTCGCGCCGGGAAGGGGTGTTTCCCCTGGGGGCCGCGGTGCCCAGCGTCGACTACCTGCCCGTGCGCGCACTGCACCAGCAATTGGCCAAGGTCACGCGCTTCCATAGCCCTCGCGCCTTCAGCTACATGTTCAGCCCGGGATTCGAGCCGCTGCGGCGCCAAGTGGCGATTCGCATGCGCGATGCCGGCGTGGTGGTCGACCCGTCCGAAGTGGTGATCACCCACGGTTGCGTCGACGCGCTGCAGATGTCGCTGCGGGTCCTGACCCGACCCGGTGACCTGATCGCCGCCGAGTCGCCGACCTATTACGGGTTGCTGCAACTGGCCGACTTGCTGGGGCTCAAGGTCATCGAGATCCCCAGCGATCCATCCACCGGCATGAGCCTGGAGGCCTTGCAACTGGCAGCCAACCAGTGGTCGATCAAGGCCCTGGTGCTGACCACGCGCCTGAGCAATCCCCTGGGCGGCACCATGCCCGAGGAGCGGCAGAAGCAGTTGCTGCGCCTGGCGTCGGACTTCGATATCCAGGTGGTCGAGGACGATATCTACGGCGAGCTGATGTTCGAGGTCGGCCGCACCAAGTCCCTGAAGGCCTATGACCGCCTGGACCGGGTGATCTACTGTTCCAGTTTCTCCAAGACCTTGTCGCCCGGCGTACGCATCGGTTGGATGATCGCCGGCAAGTACCAGCAGGAAATCCAGCGCCTGCAGACCTTCAGCACCCATTCGGCCTGCAGCGTGACCCAGATGGCCGTCGCGGCTTACCTTGAGAACGGCGGCTACGATCGGCACCTGCGCTACATCCGCCAGGAGTATCGCAAGAACCTCAGCGCCTTCCAGCTGGCGGTCCAGCAGTACTTCCCGGAGGGCACGCAGATCACCCGGCCCACTGGCGGCTTTATCCTCTGGGTCAGCTTGCCGGGGCGGGTCAACACCCAGGAATTGCATGTCCGGGCCCTGCAACAGGGCATCAGCATCGCCCCCGGGTTGATCTTCAGCAATACCGAGCAGTTCAACCACTGCGTACGCCTCAACTGCGGCACCCCATGGAATCGCGAGGCCGAGCGGGCGCTGATGACCTTGGGGATGCTCGCCAGCCAGTTGTGCCAGGAGGCGGCAGGCGGATTCTAGACAATGCAGTCCCGTGCTTGTCATGGGGCGTGCAACAAGCGAGCATAGAGGCACCTTGTTCTCGATCTGCCTGTTTTTATGAAAGCCTTTCTTCCTGCCATCTGGTTATGTGCCTGCCTGTTGGGAGCGGTTGCTGCCATGCCCGTCGAGGCCGCAGCACCTGTGGAAAAAACCGCTGCCGGCACTACTCGGACGGACCATTCGACAGCCTCTGGCAAAGCACCGGCAAAGAAAGTCCCGGTAAAGAAAGCTCCGGCCAGTAAAACCAAGGCCAGCAAGACCCAACCGGCAAACAAGAAGCCTGCTCCCACCAAACAGTCCAAGTGGGCCTACCAGGACATCAAGACGCCGCTGGTCAGCCCCAAGCTGGACTTGAACCTGCCAACCGAGATGGTCAAGCACCTGCAACCCCTGGGCGCCACGCCATTACCCAAGCGCGCGCCGTTGCTGCCGCCGATGTTTGGCGAGAAACCCAAGGAAAGTACCCCGTTCCAGCTCAACGGCCGCCTGCTCACCAACGAGATGCAGCTGCAATTGCGTCGGGAAGAGCGTCGGGACATCGAGGGCGCCGCCCTGGATTTCGAGTTCAAGCAGTAAATTCTTTGCCGTCCTTGTGACCGTCGTGGCCGACACTTTGTCGGAGACTGATCAGTCACGCACGGTTGTGCGTCAAATCCGTTCTTCGAGTAATTTTAAACGGCTGTTTTAGCGGTTACTCTTGTGCGGCGTCATCCAACTCTTTGCTTGTCGCGAGGAAATCTTCGTCATGAACTGCCGTGAAGGTTGTGGCGCTTGCTGCATCGCCCCTTCCATCAGCACCCCGATTCCCGGAATGCCCCAGGGCAAGCCGGCTGGAGAACGTTGCCTGCATCTTTCGGTCGAACACCTGTGTGGGCTGTTCGGCCTGCCTGAGCGGCCGGCGGTGTGTGGGGCCTTCCAGGCAGAGGCCGAGGTCTGTGGCCAGAGTCGTGAAGAAGCCATCCGCCTGATCGGCTGGTGGGAGCAAGTGACGGCGGCTTAGGGTGTTCTCAATGAACGGAACTTCAACAATAAGGAATAAGACAATGGGTTCGCTGCATCGAATCGCTGTGCTCTGTGGTTTAACCGTGCTGTTGTCGGCAACGGCCCAGGCCGAAGACTGGCAGACGGCCAAGGACGAAGACGGCATCAAGATCTCCTTGAGCGAAGTGGCCGGCTCCAAGTACAAGGCCTACCGTGGTGTCACCACCATGAAGACCTCCATCGACAAGCTCCGCGCGCTGCAAGAAGACGTTGCCGGAGCCTGCTCCTGGATCCACGAATGCAAGACCCAGAAGCTGCTCAAGCATGAGGGCGACCAGAGCTGGACCTACACCCAGTTCAACACCCCATGGCCGGTCACTGCCCGCGACTCGGTCCTGCACATCACCACCAGCCAAGGCGCCGACGGCAGCCTGACCCGCAAGCTGGAGGGTGTGCCGACCTATATCCCCGAGGAGAAAGGCTTCGTGCGCGTGGCCCAGGTCGAGGGCTACTGGAAGTTCGTGCCCAAGGGCGCCGACCAGGTGGAAGTGACCTACCAGGTCCATACCGAGCCAGGTGGCAGTGTCCCTTCCTGGCTGGCCAACAAATTTGTGGTCGATGCTCCGTTCAACACCCTGAAGGCACTCAGGGCCCGTGCCGAGAAGCCTTGATCGCAGCGTTGCATCCGCCATGCAAAAGGCCGCCTTCGGGCGGCTTTTTTAATGGCTTCGGGCCATGGCGCAGCGGAACGTTTGCCTGGGCCACAAGGTCCAGATTATGTGGGCCCATACAGGGGCCATCGAGGAGGCATTGATGCAAAAGTGGCAAGTCACTTTCGTTGATGATCATGGTGTCCAGTCCGTCGAGCATTTCGACTGCGAACAGCCACCGACCCTGGAGCGTGCCGCGCAGCTGGTGCGGGCCAGATTACTGCCGGTGAGTGCCGAACTGGATCTCAACGACCTGGAGGGGCGCACCGACACGCCCACCCTCAAGAGCCTGAAAGAACAGAACAGCATTCAGATTCTGAGCATCACGCCGATCCAGTAAGTAGCAGAGATGGCACCGGCCATGATTTCTGGCAGCGTCCAGAGGCAGGCGCTAATCTGCAAGCAAGGTCAGCGAATTCTTCACCAAGGCCTGATCTTGCCAGCTCCATGCTTGTTTCCTGTCGACCTCCCCCGGGTCGTGATACGGGCCTTTTGGGCCTGTCATTCGGGAAGCACGGAAAGTCTATCCATCGGTTTGAGGAGGACGTTTCATGAGCACAGCCTTTCAAGACGACATCAGCAGCAGCGTGCTGCGCCGCATGAAAGAGGGCGGCTTCGATTTTTCACGCTTTCATCCCATCGAGTTCTACGCCATTTTTCCGGATGAGGAGCGGGCGCGCAGGGCCGCGGGGCAGTTTCGCGGCGAATCCTTGAATGCCCAGGTCAGTCCCCGTGACGACGGTGCCTGGTACCTGGAACTGAGCAAGGTGATGTATGCCACCCATGGTGGCATCGGTGATTTCGAGCAGGACTTCGAAGCAGTGGTCGAGCCCTTGGGCGGCATCATCGAGGGCTGGGGAGTGAAGCACGAGATTCGTGGGCGGCTGATATAGCCGGATAAGCGCACCGAGACCGACGATTGGCCAACCCACGGGTTGGCCAATTGCATTTCAGGGCCCGCAAAGGCAAAAAAAAGCCACCCGGGAGGGTGGCTAAAAGGGAAGACCGGTCTTGAGCGGGAGCCGGTCAGGAGAGTCCGGATCCTTTGATCGTCGGCGTCATCAGGTTTGCAGCAGTGGCTTCATCAGGCAGGTGAAGTGTTGCTCGATGGGGGCGATTATCCGCCGGCATGCGCAGTGGGTGAAATCGACTCTGGCTATGCCAGCGATAGCCAGGGTCTCTAGTCGAACCGAGGGGTTCAGGGCTGCTTGCGCCCGGCCATGTGGCGCAGGTAGTCCAGCAGCAGCTCCAGTTCGGTATCGGGCAGGACGCTGTTGCTGAAGCCCGGCATCTTCGCCTGTGGCCAGCGTCTCAGGCTCTGTGGATCGCGGATGTAGCGCTTGAGGAAGTCACCGCCGAAGTACTCGGTGGGGTTATAGGGGACGTTCAGGTCGGGGCCGAACTGCGAATCCCCGGCGCCGTTGAGCCGGTGGCAGGCCAGGCAGTTCTTCTGGAACAGGGCGAAACCCTGGTTCACCGGGCCATCGGCGGCTAGCGCAGGGTCCGGCCGCAGGGCCGGGAAACGTTCGGCCACCGGCGCCAGGCGCTGGATCCGCGCCACCTGGAACGGCCATTGCTCGGGGCTGATATGCCCGGCCGCGGGGTTGGTCCACACCAGGTAGAAGGGGCCGGCGCTGGGCTTGCCGGCTGCCAGGGCTGGCCAGGGCTTATGTGGATCCTCGATGGCCAGCCAGGCCCGGGCTCCCTGGCGTTCGAGCAGTGGCGCGGCGCTCAATTCGGCGGCGAAGCCGTCCAGGGCCACGGCCTGCAAGTGGTCCTCGGGCTTGAGGCCGGGGAGCAGGTCGGCCAGCGGGACCGCGCGGTAGCGCATCTGGCGTTTGTAGGAGACATCGTCCTGGATGCTGATGTCCCGGGCCTCGGGGTGGCGCAACAGCTCTTCGGTCTGCCAGGCGCGGCTGCCGGAGCCCAGGTCGATCAGCAGTTGTGCGGCGTGCAGGGGCATGCTCAGCAACAGGGCAGTGCACAGGAACAGGGTTTTCAATTGATGGCCGTCGGATCGTCGTCAGTGGGTTCGTTGCCGGGCAGCACGTCGTCCGGTCGCGACACGTGATCGAACAAGGCGTCCCGGAGTTCTTCGTAGTTGCCGCCGTTCACGATACCGAAATAACCACGCTGGATCAGCGTGTCCTCGGCTTCCAGGGCGTGCTGGTTGGTGTCGCTGTAGATCACCACCGTGGCGTTGGGGTCCAGCACCACCTTGCGCAGCTGGTAGGCCAGGCCCTCGGCGCTGATGCCGGTGCCGTCTTCCAGTTCGAGGTTGACCTGCAGCGAGTTGTGCAGGTTGCCGGCGGCGAAGTCGCTGTCGTTGCGCAGATCCAGGATCAGGGCACCGTCGTTGATCTCATCCACGGCGCGGTTGACGTCGATGATCCCGGCATGGGCGTTGAAGGCGCTCAAGAGCGCGGCAAGTGCAATCCAATGGCGCATGAATCTTCCCCGTGATGTTCCCCAGGAAGACTGGCACACAAGTCCGTGCCCCGGTAGGAACCGGGGACAATTTTATGACTCGTTGATCGAGCCGCCATGAATCAGCCGATCACCTTGGTGAGGTTCGGCAAGATCAGCAGCAGCGTGGTTGCGAAGAGGATGAGTCCCGCCTGGCGAACTTTCGAGTGTTTGAACATGGCTGAATGCCTTTTGTTGTTATTCCTGAGCATCAATGCAAGCCGGTCCCTGTTCTTCACTATGGGCCGGCCATGTTTCCATTTTCTTACCTGTCCCGGTGCAAAGACCCTCCGGGACTTCCTACAGTTTCTACCTTAGGGGCCTTGAATCCCCTGGCTTAGATCCAATTCATATGACGTCATCGCGAGCTTCGATAAAAACCTTATAAGTTCTTCCCGATGCCCCCTGGCCGCCCTTTGGCTAGACAGCTCGCGACCCTTGGTCGGGCTATCCATTAGCTGCCTACCGTTCGTCTGAGCGTCACCGTCAAGGCGGCTGAGCGCATCGGTCATTGAATCCGACGCTGCCGCGCCTAAGGTGGGAACTCGACATTTTCTCCCTGCACAAACGGTTCGAGGACGTCATGACCCAAGCTTTGATATTCGATGCGTTACGCACGCCCCGTGGCAAAGGCAAGGCCGATGGCGCCTTGCACAGTGTGAAGCCGGTGAACCTGGTGGCGGGGCTGATGCGGGCCCTGCGCCAGCGTTGCGAGCTGGATACCAGCCAGGTGGACGATGTGGTCCTGGGTTGTGTGACGCCCATCGGCGACCAGGGCGCCGATATCGCCAAGACCGCGGTGCAGGTCGCGGACTGGGATGTCAGCGTGGCCGGGGTGCAGATCAACCGCTTCTGCGCCTCGGGCCTCGAGGCGGTGAACCTGGGAGCGATGAAGGTGCGCTCCGGCTTCGAGGAGCTGGTGGTGGTCGGTGGCGTGGAGTCCATGTCGCGGGTACCCATGGGCAGCGACGGTGGCGCCTGGGTGCTGGACCCCGAGACCAACCTGCACAGCCACTTCACGCCCCAGGGCATAGGTGCCGACCTGATCGCCACCCTCGAAGGCTTCTCCCGCCAGGATGTCGATCAGTTCGCCCTGCAATCCCAGCACAAGGCCGCGCGGGCCCGGGCGGCCGGAGCCTTCGCCAAGTCCCTGGTGCCGGTGCAGGACCAGAACGGCATTGTCCTGCTGGACCATGACGAATTCATTCGTGCCGACTCGACCCTCGAGGGCCTGGGCAATCTCAAGCCGAGCTTCGAGATGATGGGGCAGATGGGTTTCGACGCCACGGCTTTGCGGGTCTACAGCCACGTCGAGCGGATCAATCATGTGCACACCCCGGGCAACAGTTCCGGGATCGTCGACGGAGCGGCGCTGATGCTCATCGGCTCCGAGGCCAAGGGACGTGAGCTGGGTCTCAAGCCCCGGGCGCGGATCGTCGCCACTGCGGTCACCAGCACCGACCCGACCATCATGCTCACCGGCCCGGCACCGGCCACCCGCAAGGCCCTGGCCAAGGCCGGGCTGCGGGTCGAGGACATCGACCTGTTCGAGGTCAACGAAGCCTTCGCCTCGGTGGTGCTCAAGTTCATCAAGGACATGGCCATCGACCCCGCCAAGGTCAACGTCAACGGTGGCTCCATCGCCATGGGCCACCCCCTGGGCGCCACGGGCTGCGCGATCCTCGGCACCCTGCTCGACGAACTGGAGGCCCGCGGCCAGCGCTATGGCCTGGCCACCCTGTGTGTCGGCGGCGGCATGGGCATCGCCACCATCATCGAACGCCTCTGAGCCCCGATATCAAGGAATCCTTTCATGACCGATGCCATCCGTTACGAAAAAGGCCAGGACCAGATCGTGGTCCTGACCATCGATATGCCGGGCCAGAGCGCCAACACCATGAATGCGGCCTACCGCGACGCCATGGCCGCCACCCTGGCCCGGCTGCAGGCCGAGCAAGCCGACATCGCCGGGGTGATCGTCACTTCGGCGAAGAAAACCTTCTTCGCCGGCGGCGATCTCAACGAGCTGATCAAGGTCGGCAAACCACAGGCCCAGGCCTTCTATGACATGGTTCTGGCCCTCAAGGCCCAACTGCGGGCGCTGGAGATCCTGGGCAAGCCGGTGGTGGCGGCAATCAACGGCGCGGCCCTGGGCGGCGGTTGGGAAATCTGCCTGGCTTGCCATTACCGCGTGGCCCTGGACGACAAGTCGCTGCAGGTAGGCCTGCCGGAAGTCACCCTGGGCCTGCTGCCTGGCGGCGGCGGGGTAGTGCGCATGGTGCGCATGCTGGGCCTGGAGAAGGCTTTGCCGTATCTGCTCGAGGGCAAGAAGGTCCGGGCGCAGCAGGCGCTGCAGGCGGGCCTGGTGAATGAGCTGGCTGGCGATCGCGACGAGCTGCTGGCCAAGGCCCGGGCCTGGATCGCCAGCAACCCGACGGCCAAGCAGCCCTGGGATGTGAAGGGCTACCAGATTCCCGGCGGCGCCCCTTCGAACCCGAAAGTGGCGCAGATGCTGGCCATCGCTCCTTCGATCCTGCGCACCAAGACCCAGGGCTGCTTCCCCGCACCGGAGAAGATCCTCTGTGCCGCGGTTGAGGGCGCCCAGGTGGACTTCGATACCGCCCAGTTGATCGAGGCTCGCTACTTCACCGAGCTGACCACCGGCCAGGTGGCGAAGAACATGATCGGCACCTTCTGGTTCCAGCTCAATGAAATCAACGCCGGCGGCTCGCGGCCCCAGGGCGTGGCGCCCCAGGCGACCCGCAAGGTCGGGGTGCTGGGCGCCGGGATGATGGGCGCGGGCATCGCCTATGTCAGTGCCGTGGCGGGCATCGAGGTGGTGCTCAAGGATGTCAGCCGCGAGGCGGCGGAGAAGGGCAAGGCCCATTCCGCGGCCCTGCTGGAGAAGAAGGTCGGCCGTGGGCAACTGAGCGCCGAACAGCGCGACGCGACCCTGGCACGCATCCTCACCACCGCCGAAGATGCCGACCTGGCCGGTTGCGACTTGATCATCGAGGCGGTCTACGAGGATCGCGAGCTCAAGGCCAAGGTCTCCAAGGCGGCGCAGCAGGTGGTCGGTGCGCAGGCGGTGATCGCCTCCAATACCTCGACCCTGCCCATCACCGGGCTGGCCAGCGCGGTGCCCAATCCGGACAAGTTCATCGGCCTGCATTTCTTCAGCCCGGTGGAAAAGATGCCGCTGGTGGAAATCATCAAGGGCGCCAAGACCAGTGATGAGACCCTGGCCCGAGGGTTCGATTTCGTCCAGCAGATCAAGAAGACCCCGATCGTGGTCAACGATAGCCGCGGCTTCTTCACCTCCCGGGTATTCGGCACCTTCACCAACGAAGGCATCGCCATGCTCGGCGAAGGCATCGCCGCGCCGATGATCGAGACCGAGGCTCGCAAGGCCGGGATGCCCGTGGGTCCGCTGGCGATCTCCGACGAAGTGTCCCTGAGCCTGATGAGCCACATTCGCCTGCAGACCACCAAGGACCTGCAAGCCGAAGGCAAGCCTGTCATCGAACACCCGGCATTCGCCGTGATCGACCTGCTGCTCAACGAGTACAAGCGCGCGGGCAAGGCCGCCGGTGGCGGTTTCTACGACTACCCGGCCGGTGGCCAGAAACACCTGTGGCCGCAGTTGCGTACGCGCTTCTACAAGGCCGACGGGCAGATCTCGCCCCAGGACGTGCGCGACCGTTTGTTGTTCATCCAGGCCATCGAGACCGTGCGCTGCGTGGAAGAGGGCGTGTTGCAATCCACGGCCGACGCCAACGTCGGTTCGATCTTCGGCATCGGTTTCGCGGCCTGGAGTGGCGGCGCGCTGCAGTTCATCAACCAGTACGGGGTGCAGGATTTCGTCGCCCGCGCCCAGTACCTGGCACGTCAATACGGCGAGCGCTTCAACCCGCCGGACCTGCTCCTGGAGAAGGCGCGCCAGGGCCAGTTGTTCTGAGCCTGGCGGGCGTTAAATGACGGCCCCCGGGGCTTGCCTTGCCGTGGTATTTCAAGGCAGGCTCTGGGGTGTTCGTTATTGCCATCGCCTTGTCAGGAATATTTTATGTCGCTACGCATCTGCATTCTTGAAACCGATATCCTGCGTCCCGAACTGATCGACCAGTACCAGGGCTACGGGCAGATGTTCCAGCGCCTGTTTTCCCAACAGCCCATCGCCGCGCAGTTCAGTGTCTACAACGTGGTGCAGGGCCAGTATCCGGCTGACGACCTGAAGTTCGATGCCTACCTGGTGACGGGCAGCAAGGCCGATTCGTTCGGCACCGATCCGTGGATCCAGACCCTCAAGGCCTACCTGCTGGAGCGCTACGAGCGTGGCGACAAGCTGCTGGGCATCTGCTTCGGCCATCAGTTGCTGGCGTTGCTGCTGGGGGGCAAGAGCGAGCGGGCGAACCAGGGCTGGGGCGTGGGCATCCACAACTACAAGCTTGCGGCCAAGGCGCCGTGGATGAGCCCGGTGGTGGAGGAGCTGACCCTGCTGATCAGCCACCAGGACCAGGTCACCGCCTTGCCGGAGAACGCCACGGTGATCGCCTCCAGCGATTTCTGCCCGTACGCGGCCTACCACATCAATGACCAGGTGCTGTGCTTCCAGGGGCATCCGGAATTCATCCACGACTATTCCCGCGCCTTGCTCGACCTGCGCCATGAGTTCCTCGGCGAGCAGGTCTACCAGAAGGGCGTGGCCAGTCTCCAGCACGATCATCACGGCACTACCGTGGCCGAATGGATGATGCGCTTCGTCGCCCACAAGCCCGCAGCGGCCTGAGGCAAGCCGTGGCCCCGCCTGGCGCGGGGCCACGTCGTTTCACAGCCAGCCTGAACGCTTGAAGCTGGCCCAGAGGGCCACGCAGCCCACGCTGATGAAACCCAGGACGCCAAAGTAGCCGTAGTGCCAGCCCAGCTCCGGCATGTTCTGGAAGTTCATCCCGTAGATCCCCGCCACCGCCGTGGGAAACGCCAGGATCGCCGCCCAGGCGGCGAACTTGCGCTGTACGATGCTTTGCCGCGAGGCCTCCAGCAGCACGCCGATCTCGATGGTCTGGCTGGCGATGTCGCGCAGGGTCGAAAGGTCTTCCATCTGCCGTGTGACGTGGATCTGCACATCGCGAAAATACGGCCGCATGTTCTTGTCGATGAAGGGGAAGCTGAGCTTCTGCAGGTCCTCGCTGATCTCCACCATCGGCGCCACGTGGCGGCGCAGGCGCAGTACATCGCGACGCAGGCTGTGCAGGCTGAGGATGTCGCGCTCGTTCATCGACTGGCACAGCACGTTGCTCTCCAGCTCCTCGATCTCGGCGTGGATGGCTTCGCTGACCGGCTGGTAGTTCTCGGTGACGAAGTCCAGCAGGGCATAGAGCACGAAGTCCTCGCCATGTTCGAGCAGCAACGGGCGGGCCTCGCAACGCTGGCGCACATGGCCGTAGGAGGCCGAGTGGCCATTGCGGGCGGTGATGATGTAGCCGTTGCCGGCGAAGATATGGGTTTCGATGAACTCCAGCTTGCCGTCGGTGCGCACCGGCGAGTAGGTGACGATGAACAGGGCATCGCCGAAGGTTTCCAGCTTGGGCCGGCTGTGTTTCTCCAGGGCATCCTCGATGGCCAGTTCATGCAGGTTGAACTGGCGTTGCAGGTTGGCCAGTTCGTGGGCGTTGGGTTCTTCCAGGCCGATCCAGACGAAATGCCCGGGCTTGGCCGCCCAGGCCGCCCCCTCGTCGAGGCTGATGTTCGTGACTTTCTTTCCGCCGCTGTAGACGGCGGCAGCAACAACTCTACCCATGGTTCAGGTTCACTTCTTCTTATCAAGGGAGCGGTGGCAAATCAGCAGCTTAGCCTGCATTGCAGCATCAGAGTCCCCTGGGAGATGCGAGTTCGTAGATAAATGAAAGCCCGCGCGAGGCGGGCTTTGGCTCAACAGGGCTCAGTTCGATTGCAACTGACGATCCATACTGGCGATGCACTCGAGCATTTGCTCGCGACATTGCGCCATCAGCCGTGGCAAGTCGTCCATGCTCAAGCCGGCAGTGGGGATCGCCGGTAGCGAACGAATCAGGATTTCACCGCTGTTCCAGCGGTTCAGGCGCATGTGCTTGATGTAGTTGCTGGTACAGACCGGAACGATGGGGACCCCGGCGGCGATCGCCATCTGGAAGGCGCCGCGCTTGAATGGCAGCAGCTCTTCGCCGCCGTTGCGCGTGCCTTCCGGGAATACCCAGATCGAGGTGTCCTTGTGTTGCAGGGTGTGGGTGGTGGTGACTATCGAGCGCCGGGCCTTGTGTGGGTTACCGCGGTCGATCAAGACGTTGCCCGACAGCCAGAACAACTGGCCGAACAGCGGAACCCATTTCAGGCTCTTCTTGCCAATGCATACGGTGCGTGGCGGCACCACGTTGCCGAACACGAACAGGTCGTAGTTGGACTGATGGTTGGCGATGATCACGCAACTTTGTGGCTTGTCCATCAATGGCCCGGCCTCGGCCCTGACCTTCAGGCCCAGGATGCGCATGGCCGGCCAGGCATACAGGCGGGCACACAGGCGGCTGTTGTCAGGGTTGAAGGGACGACACAGTCCAAGCAGCAAGCCCAGGCTGCCAGCAGCTATAAAGTGCAAGCCCATCAAAGACATACGAAACAGATACAGCATCTAAACGGCCACCGCGCAGGGGACAAAAGGTGGCGCAGTGTACGAATGTGCACTGTTTTCGGCAATTGCTCCGCCAGGCAGGATGAGCAGTGATGATTGAGCGGATGTGTCCGATGGCGGGGCGTGCAGGGGGGGAGGCTTCGCGAGGCAATAAAAAGCCCGGCACAAGGGCCGGGCCATGCTCGTTCATGCCGGGGTTTAGCCCAGATGCCCCTGGTCTTCGATGATGGCGTTGTCCAGTCTTTCCAGCAGGGCCTTGCGTACCTTCAGCTTGGTGTTCTTGTGGGCCAGCATGTTGATCTTCTTCAACTGGCGCGCTGCGGCCAGGGCGGCGCCCTGGAGTTCTTCGGCGCTGACCACCTTGTCGAGGAAGCCGGCATCCACCGCGCTGTGGGGGTCGAACATCTCGCCGTTGATCACCGAGCGGTGCAAGGCCGAACGCCGCAGGCGGTCACGAGCCAACTCGATGCCGGCGTGGTGCATAGTCATGCCGATCTGCACTTCGTTGAGGCCGATGCTGAAGGGGCCCTCGACACCGATGCGGTAATCGGCCGACAGCAGCAGGAAGGCGCCCTTGGCCACTGCGTGCCCGGGGCATGCGACGATCACCGGGAACGGATGGGACAGCAGGCGCCGGGCCAGGGTCGAGCCCAGGGTCACCAGGGCCACGGCCTCCTTGGGGCCGGCGGTCATGACCTTGAGGTCGTAGCCGCCGGAGAGGATCCCTGGCTGGCCAGTGATGATCACCACCGCGCGATCGGCGGTGGCCTGGTCCAGCGCGGCATTAAAAGCGGCAATCACGTCCGGGGAGATGGCATTGACCTTGCCATTGCTCAAGGTCAGGGTCGCGATACCGTCTTCGAGATGGTAGGAAATCAACTCACTCATGACGCAATTCCTTGTATTAGAAGTGCAGCAGAAGTTACCCAGCATGACCGGCCTGGTAAAGCGCCATGACTGACTGATGAGTCAGGCTTTGTCCCGGGTGGCAGGTCGCACGACCCGCTGGGCTGCATCCCTGTAGCTGCACGGCAGCCAGGAGCGAGCCGAAGATTGGCCGGTTTGCCGTGTGCCGCAGGGGCGTGTAGGCCCTGAAAACCAGAAAAGTGCTTAAGCGCATGAAAATTCTGAAAAAAACCTTTGCCATCTGAAAAGCTTTCGACTACATTAGCGCGCCTCGACAGACTGAATCGGTTTGAAGAGAAACGGTGAGGTGTCCGAGTGGCTTAAGGAGCACGCCTGGAAAGTGTGTATACAGGAAACTGTATCGAGGGTTCGAATCCCTCCTTCACCGCCATATTCGATACAAGAAACCCCTGAAGGCCCATGGCTTCCAGGGGTTTTTTGTTGCCTGCGAAAATAGCCTCCCGCCCAGGGCTCGGTCGTTCTCGGCGCGTGGGTGCGCTCACCGGGGGTTGCTGTTGTTCTGGTCCTCGGGCAACTGCACGTTTGCCCTTTCCAGCATTGCCTCCACCTGCGCCAGGAAGTACCGGGGCAGGGGCGAGCCCTGGCCGTACATATCCGCCAGGCCGACTTCCACGACATTGCAGGCCAGCGCCTGCAATTGTTCGACCTGTTGCGTATCGAGCATTGCACAGAGCGAGGCCGGCATGTCGTCGCCCCGGCCGTTCAGGGCCAGGCCGGCGCCGGCCTGTTCCCACAAGGTCAGGTTCGAGTAGCTGGCCATGGATCGCAGATGCTCCAGCAGTTCGTCGATGCACGGGTGGGCGATGCCTTGCGCCTGACAGTAGGCATCCAGGCAATGGGCGGCGTACTCCTGTAAGGCCGATAGGGATGCAGGCGAGGGACTGGCGTTCATCGGTAGTTTCCGTGGGGAGTATCGGCGCTGTCGACGGTCGTGGTCTGCGGCTCGTGTGCGGCGGCCTGCTGGCTATTCACTAGCACCAGGTCCACGTGCAGCCCAGGATCGAAGTCGGCCCAGGCATCCTGCAGGTGCAAATGCTCCATGCCGTCTTCCTGCATGCGTTGTGCGGCCTGCAGCAGGAAATCCCCCAGCGCCCTGAGAGCCGCGGGCGAGGCGAGCAGGGTTATTTCGTCCAGCGGCATTTGCGTAGGCGAACCGGTGCGGGTGCCGTATGCCTTGAAGGCGTCGATCGTTATCATTGCGCGATTTTCCCGGAGTAGGGCGCTTGGCGTGCTACTGGCCCTGTGCAGGCCGCCATTGAAACAAAGAACGACCACAGCGGCTACGCCTGGGGTAGCGCCTTCAGATGGCACCGGACTAAGCATCGAATGGAGATGAGCTTGTGAAGCATCAGCAGTTGCTGGAGAAACTGGCCGCCAGGCACCTGGTCCAGGCTTTGGACGAGGACCTTGCGCGGCTGACCTGGAAGGCGATGGTTGCACAGCAGCATGGTCACCAGGGCCCGCGGATCGATGTGGTGTTGCCAGGTCTGCTGGCTCGCTGGAATTGCGTGCTGCTGGCGGATGAGTCCCAGGTCGCGCCGCTCTATCGGCACAAGGCCTGGCTCGCGCTGGCCACGCTGTTACATAAATATGGCCTGGCCGAGCCGGGCATTACCGCCCGGGCCGTGGAGGCGATCGAGGAACTGAATCGAGCGGTGGCCCTGGGGGACAAGTTTCACCAGCGCTCGCAGGAGTTCAGCGCTGGCCTGCAAGTGCCTCCCGTGGCCCTGGCGCGCAAGCCGGCGCTCCCGGACTCCGTGACGTTCTACCGTGCTGGCGACGTATTGGCCATTCAGCTGGAAGGCCGGTTCTACGCCGCTTATGTGCACCGCCTGGGTAGCATCAACGAGAGCCCGATCATCGAGTTCTACGCCCGGGTATTCGACCAGGTGCCGACGCTGGAACAGTTGCAGCAAGCACTGGCCCAGGGCGAGCTATACAACGATGGCATCCGGCGCAAGAGCCTGTATTGCGTGAGCGGCATCAAGTTCCAGCCCGATCCTGCCAATCAGCTGACACTGATTGCCGCCTGTGTCGCCAATCCCCCGGATAGCCGCCACCTGGCCCCTTCAGTGGGGCTGTATGCGCTCTCGGACATCCTGCGCATCCAGGGCACCATTCGCAGTCTGTTCGAGGAGTCCGCCCCGGCGGCCTGAATACCACCAGACCAGCTGGCGCCCGGATGTTCGCCGCGGGGCCCGGCCGTTCATCCCCGGCGAATAATCACTGGCAGTTGGAACACCATGACGATTTCAAGGAAAGGCCGCTACCGGTACGGCAGCGAAGACGCGGATATCCAGCCGGAGATCCACCGCTACAGCCAACCGAGCTACGAGGCAGTGAGGTTCAACGCTGCCCGGTGCGTCTGCGGGAACGACAGGTTCACCCTGGAAACCGACGAGGAAGTCGGCGCCGGCAGATGCACTTGCACCCGGTGCGCAACCGTCAAGCTGCTGGGTGACAGTGCCGACTATGCGGCACAGGCGGCTTTCGAGAACCATGTCTGCGTCTGTGACCACGAACACTTTGCGATCACCTCGGCAGTCGCGCTCTATGCCGATAGCAACGATGTGCGCTGGTACTACATCGGCTGCCGGTGCGATGCCTGCAATTTGGTCGGGGTGTTCGCCGACTGGAAATGCGAAGGAGGCGACGCCGACAGCTTCCTGGCCCGGACTTGAAGGCTCAGCTGCGCCGGTCCAGGGGCTCGGGCAACTGCTGCCGGGCGGGGGGCGCGGTCGTCGGATCGCCGGTGCTGGCCAGGACCGTCTCGATGAACTGCAAGATGGCCTGGTTCATCTGGGTCAACCCCGGTTCTTCCAGTGGATAGTGCCCGGCATTCTCCAGCATGCGGATCTGTACCTCGACCCGGGCCAAGCGCTCGAGGAACGGCTGGCTCAGTTCCAGTGGCGTCCAGCGGTCCGCAGCCGGCTGGGTCAACAGTACCGGGCAGGCCTGGAAGTCTTGCGGGGCCACCACCGGCACGTAGTTCAAATAGGAGCTCAGGAAACGCAGGCTGGCCCAGTTGCCCGCCGAGGTGCGGTCCCTGAGGCAGGTTTTCAGCGCGGCGCGGTCGTTGACCAGGGTGTGCATCTTGCTTGCCAGCCACATCGGCATCTTCATTCCTGCCAATGGAGTACCGGCCAGGGCGTGCATCAGCGGCCCGCCCAGGCGGCCCAGCAAGGGGGTGAGGGCGGTCTGCTCCCTGACCAGGGCCAGTCGCTGGTCGAGGAAGGTCATGCCGATGATGCCCGCCACTTTCTGGTTCATGGCCGCCGCGTGGTAGGTGAGCATGCCGCCGGCGCTGAGGCCGTAGAGAAAGATCGGCCGAGGGTCGCGGCGCCGTTCATGCTCGATGAACTCATGGGCCAGTTCCACCCAGGTGTCATAGCGCACCTGGGCGCCTGGGGCGACCCGGGTCTCGCCGTATCCAGGCATGTCGATTGCCACCGTTTCCAGCCCTTGCCGCGACAGGGGTAGGCCGACGATGGTCGACATCTGCCGACCGTTGGTCCCGACCCCATGGAACAGGATGACCTTGGCCGGTGCTGTCGGATTGACGAACCGGTCCAGGTGCACCTGATGCCCACGCCATGGCCAATACTCCTCTTGCGGGGCATTTTCAGCGTCGATGCGATAGGCCGCGGGGAGGAAGGCCTGGATGTCTTGCCATTGGGTCTGGTCTTGGTAGCTCATTGCAGGTCTCGCTCTGGACGGGGAAGATGGAGCGCTTGGTGAACATGACATTTGTCACGTTGAAATATAACTTATGTTGGATTTATGCGATATGCAAGACAGCTCGTCGGTTCCCAAAGGCAAGAAGGTCGCAAGGCTGCCCCAGCAGGAGCGCTCGCAATCGCGCATGGAAAAGGTGCTGGCGGCTGCAGAGCAACTGCTCCAGGAAGTCGGCCCGGACGCCACATCGATCCCCGAGATCGCCAAGTTGTCGGGAGTCCCGAGGGCGAGCATCTATCAGTTCTTTCCGGACAAATACGCGTTGCTCGCCCATCTGGCGAGCCAGCAGATGGAGCGTATCGCCGCGCTGATCGATAGCTCCAGACCCGGCCCCGAGGGCGACTGGAAACAGGCCATCGGTCGGGTCATTCGCGGCGTTGCCGGTTACTACAACGCTCACCCGGCCGCCAGCCTGCTGCTCCTGCGCGGCAACTTCACCCCGCTGGACAGCCAGGCCCACGAGCGCAAGGACGCCATGATCGGCAGCTTGCTGCGCGACTACCTGCTGGCCCGGGGCGGCTTCGACAGCCTGCCTCGGCAGCCGGACGTGACCACCCTGGCGGTGGAAATCGCATTCGCCTGCATGAAGTACGGCTACCTGGCCGAAGGCCGCATCAGTGAAACCATTTGCGTCGAGGCGGAGCAGGCGGCGACCGCCTACCTGTCCCGTTGGCAATCACCAGCGGCTTGAGGCTGCGTTCGGACACGCCGGATGCTAAGTTGCGCGCCTGCCTTGGCCCAGGATGGCGATCCACCGATGAAGAGTTGTAACCAGGCGTTATTGATCTGTGCGTTGTGTGTCACCCCGCTCTCGGTGGTGGCGGGAGAGGAGAGGAACCCCGTGGACCGGGCCTCGATGATGGTCACCGGCGTGACCGGCCTGACCACGTTCGGCACCTTGGGCACCACATCCAATCCTGGCGAGATCTTTCATTCGGCCAAGGGCGATGCCCTGGCCTTCGTCGGTTCCGGGGGCCAGATTCGCGGCGCCCAGCTGGAGCAGGCACTGCGTTGCTATCGGACACTGCATCCTGCCAGTGATGCCGACGACATGCGCCTGGCCCGGGCCCTGGCGGCGTACGACAGCTGAACGTCGAGGGAAAATTTGCCCTGGATCAGTTTTTCTTCCACTGGCTGGCCGCTCGTCGGCGTCTGCGGTGCTTTGGCCGGCAGGTCGGCGAATGACTGTCTAGTCTCAAGCGCCGTGACGATCAGTACTTTCCAGGCAATCAGGAGCTTGCCGGTGCTGGTCGGTTGTTGGAGGGAGCTGGGAGATGAGGAGTCTTGCTTATATCGAAGACAACGGGGATGAGTTCCCAATCAACAACTTGGTGCGTTGCGGGCAGGCGGCATTCGAGGCGAAGGCTGAGCCTTCTGCGAATGTCGTCAGGAAAAAATCCGCGGTGACATCGGTCGCCAGCAATACGATGTTTTTTCCTCGGGCCCTGCCCAAGAACAAGCGATCTTGAATAACGACTGCCCCGCACTTGCGGGGCTTTTTGTATGTGGGCGAAGAGGCGCGGGTGGCGGGCGGCAGAAAATTTTTCATTCGCGCCGCCACGCCCGCAGGCCGGGGGCGACAGAGGTCGCGTTGGAGGGGCGTCGGGCCTGGCGGTGAAATTTTTCACGCTTTCTTCACATCTGCCTGCGTAGGCTCAAACCATCCGTTAAACGCAACACCCTAGCCCGTTCCCCAGCGGGCTTTTTTTTGCGTGGTGATAAAACTCTTCTGGAATTGGTTGTCCAATCCGGCGCCAAATCCCGGGTGGTTTCGCGGTGACCTGCGTCGAGTCATGCGGCGCCGGGTTCTTACATGTCAGTTTGACAGTCTTTTTTCGAGGTTCAAGTCATGCGTTTAACTCTCCCTGCCCTGGTTGTGGGACTTTTGCTGGCCCAAGGCGCGATGGCCGGTGACGGTACAGCAGCCATTGGCGGTGGCCTCGGCGGCGCGCTGGGCAATGTGGTGGGGCAGAAGCTTGGCGGCAGCACCGGAGCGGCCATCGGCGCGGGTGTCGCCGGGGCAGCCGGCAGCGCGGCTGGTGCGCGCAAGGGCAGCCGGGCCAAGGCGGCGATCGGTGGCGGCCTGGGTTCGGCTGGTGGCTCGTTGATCGGCAATCGCCTGGGCGGCAGCACCGGCGCCACTGTCGGTGCTGGCATCGGTGGTGCGGCGGGCGGTGCCCTGGGCAGCAGCATGGGGCACAAGAAGCGTCACTGATCCAGGCGCAAGCAACCCGAGAACCCGGCCATGCGCCGGGTTTTTTGTGCGCCTCGCCCAGGTTTCGCCATACTTGCCAGGATGGTCCTGGCGATCGAGGAGGCGATCATGGCCCGTGAAGCTCCAGGCAACACCCAACCCATCTCCGGGGAGCCCGAGGTGATCAACGACCCGGGCAACGAGGACCCAGGTTCCTTGCTGGACGATGCCCGCGTCCCTCTGCAAGAAGCCCTCGATCCGGACGCCAGCGGGCCCGACCCGCGCGATTGAAGCCTGCGTGCCCCGTCGCACCTGTGCCGGGTTGCCCCTGGCACAGGCCCGCCGCTATGCTGCTGAACCCTTTCATCGAAAGGCTGGCTAACGAACGGGCCGTACCTGAGCCGCTCCCTGGAATGTACTTTTGCTAACGGATCAGATGCGATGAATGCACAGTTGAATGATTTTGGGCCGATCAAGGCGGTCATTTTCGACATGGACGGTCTGCTGCTGGATACCGAGGGCATCTACACCGAGATCACCCAGTTGATCGCCGAGCGTTATGGCCGTACCTACGACTGGACCATCAAGCAGAACATCATCGGCCGTGGCGCCGCCGACCTCGCGCGTTATGTGGTGCAGGCCCTGGACCTGCCGATCACTGCCGAGGAGTTCCTGGTGATGCGCGAGCCGCTGATGCGCGAGCGCTTTCCCCGGGCCGAGGCGATGCCCGGGGCACAGCAGCTGGTGCGCCATCTCAAGGAGCACCGGATTCCGATCGCCGTGGGTACCAGCTCTTCGCAGATGTCCTTCGTCGAGAAAACCACCCGCCATGGCGACTGGTTCGCCCTGTTCGACACCATCGTCACCGCCGACGACCCGGAAGTGACCGCCGCCAAGCCGGCGCCGGACATCTTCCTGACCGCGGCCCGACGCCTGGGAGTCGATCCGGCCGAATGCCTGGTGTTCGAGGACTCGCCGTTCGGCGTGACTGCCGCCAAGGCCGCCGGCATGACCGCGATCGCGGTGCCCGACCCGGCCATGGCCGATCATAAGTTCGCCCATGCCGATGGGATCCTGCGTTCGCTGCAAGGCTTCCAGCCCGCGGCCTGTGGTTTGCCGCACCTGGCGTGGAGCTGACGCCGCACAGCCAGGCCATCGTATCAACCAAGACGCCGGGCCCCCGCAAGGGTAGCCCGGCGTTTTTTTGCCCGGGGCTTCAGGCGCCGAAACCACCGTCGATGCTCAAGCTGGCACCGGTGATATAGGCCGCTTCGGGGCTGGCCAGGTAGGCCACGAAGCCAGCCACTTCTTCGGCGCGCCCATAGCGGCCCACCGCCATGAGATCCATCAGGCTGTCAGCGAAATCGCTGTCGGCCGGGTTCATGTCGGTGTCCACCGGGCCGGGTTGCACGTTGTTGATGGTGATACCGCGCGGGCCCAGGTCCCGGGCCAGGCCCTTGGTCAGGCCCACCAGCGCGGCCTTGCTCATGGCATAAGGGCCGCCACCGGCGAAAGGCATGCGGTCGGCGTTGGTACTGCCGATGTTGATGATGCGGCCGCCTTCGCCCATGTGCCGGGCGGCTTCCTGGGTGGCGATGAAGACGCTGCGGACGTTGATCGCCAGGGTCCGGTCGAAGTCTTCCAGCTGGAACTCATCCAGCGGTGCCACCGCCAGCACCCCGGCATTGTTGACCAGGATATCCAGGCGGCCGAACGCCTCCACCGTGCTGCCCACGGCCTGGCGAATGGCTGCGGCATCGGCGCTGTCGGCCTGGATCGCCAGGGCCTGGCCACCCTGGGCGATGATGTGTTCTTGCAGGGCCCGGGCTTTATCCGCCGAGCTGACATAGGTGAAGGCCACGGCAGCGCCTTCGGCCGCCAGGCGCTCGACGATGGCGGCGCCAATGCCGCGGGAACCGCCCTGGATCAAGGCCACTTTGCCGTTGAGGTCGAACTTGCTCATGTAGGTCTCCTGGATTGAAAGGCGAATGCCTTGGGTGGAGCCCAGTATCGAGCGCTGATTGAGTCCTGGGTAGCGGGTAATCCCTATACTCTGTGTAAACCAAAAGTTTGGAATCCTGGTGTATGGAAGGCTTCAGCAGCATTGAGTGTTTCGTGCGCAGCGCCGAAGTCGGCAGTTTTGCCGAAGCGGCACGGCGCCTGGGGCTGACCCCGGCGGCGGTGGGCAAGAGCGTGGCCAAGCTGGAGGCGCGGGTGGGGGTCAGGCTGTTCCAGCGCAGTACCCGGCGCCTGACCCTGACCGAGGCCGGCCGCCTGTTCCTGGCGGAAGTCAGCGACAGCCTGCACACCATCCAGCATGCCGTGAGCAGCCTGGCCAACGCCCAGGGGCGGCCCGCCGGTACCCTCAAGGTCAGCGTGGGCACAGTGTTCGGTTGCCTGTACATCGTGCCTCTGCTGGGGGCGTTCCTGGCCCGTTATCCGGATATCCAGCCGGACTGGCATTTCGATAACCGCCAGGTAGACCTGATCGGCCAGGGCTTCGATGCCGCCATCGGCGGTGGCTTCGAGCTGCCGCCCGGCGTGGTGGCCCGGCGCCTGACCCCGGCCCATCGGGTGCTGGTGGCCAGCGCAGCCTACCTGCATGGGCGAGGGCCGATCAGCGAGCCTGCGGACCTGCGCGATTGCCGCGGCATCCTGATCCGCTCCCCGCAGACCGGGCGTATCCGCACCTGGCAGCTGACTGGGCGAGCAGGGGGGCAGCAACCCCTGGAGCTCAAGGCGGCCATGACCATGAGCGATTCCGAGGCGGCCTGTATCGCCGCCGCCCAGGGGCTGGGCGTGGCCCTGGTGAGCATGCCGTTCGCGGTCAATCACTTGCGCTCCGGCGCCCTGCGGCGAGTGCTGCCGGATTGGTACGTGGATGATGGCTTCACCTCGATCTACTACGCCGAGCACAAGATGTTGCCGGGCAAGACCCGGGCCTTCGTCGATTTCGTGATCCAGCAGTTCGCCGAACAGGGCCTGGCCCAGGCCTTCAGCGCGGTCTAGCGACCAGTCGGCTCAGCGGCCCTGGCGCATCGGCCAGCCGACGACCCGCTTGGGGCGTGGCGTGGCATAGGTGCGCACCTTGGAAGTCGACAGGCCCTGGCGCACCAGGGCCTCGGCGGTGGTCACCGCTGCCGTCACCCCGTCCACCACCGGCACGCCGGTACGCTGGCGGATCTGCTCATCCAGCCCGGCCATGCCGCCGCAGCCCAGGCAAATGACCTCGGCCTTGTCCTGGGTCACCGCAAGTTCC
This sequence comes from Pseudomonas sp. CMR5c, assembly GCF_003850545.1. Classification (NCBI taxonomy): domain Bacteria; kingdom Pseudomonadati; phylum Pseudomonadota; class Gammaproteobacteria; order Pseudomonadales; family Pseudomonadaceae; genus Pseudomonas; species Pseudomonas sp. CMR5c. The sequence goes on from NZ_CP027705.1 coordinate 2,002,687, forward strand.
GCCTGGCGCACAATGGCCTCCACCGCCCGTGCCGGATCTTCCTCCAGCTCCAGCACCGCCAGGCCACTGGCACGCACCGATGCGCAGCGTTGGTCCAGGCCCGACAGCCTGAGGCGGTCCTCGATCAACGGCACGGTACGGTCCAGGGTGGTCACCACCGAATAGGCGTGGCCGAGGAACATCGCGGTGCTGGCGGCGGCGTCGGTGATGTCCACCACCGGCACATTCAACAGCTCCTGCAGGCCCTCGCGGCCGTGCTCGCCGTAGCCGGCCTGGATCACCGCGTCATAGGGCTGATCGTAGGCCAGTACCCGATCCATCACGGCGATGGCCGCCAGGTAGCTTTCGAAGTTGCCTTCCACCGATTCGGCGCCGAAGTAGGGCGTCAGGCCGATGATCTCGGTGCCTGGGGCGGCAACGCTCCGGGCCTGTTGGGCGATGGCCTGGGTGATGCTGTCGGTGGTGTTGACGTTGACCACGAGAATTCGCATGGGGGTTCCTTGCAGGTTGGATAGGTTCAGGCCCGGCGGAGCGGGCCGTGCATGGGGGCTCAATGACCGGCATCGTCCACGGCGATCGACTCGCCGCTGACGTCCGCATAGTGCGACTGGCGCTTGGCGATGATCAGGTACAGCAGGCTGGCGATAGCGGCGCCCACCAGCCAGGAGAACGGCGAGATGCTGGCGAACCCCGGGACCAGGGCCAGGACGATGGCGATCAGCGCCGCGGGAACGAATGCCGCCACTGCTCGCAGGTTGACGCCGTGGCTGTAGAAGTACGGTCCTTGAGGGTCTTCGCTGTACAACTGCGGCACGTCGACCCGGCCTTTGCGCAGCATCCAGTAGTCCACCATGATCACCCCGTACAGCGGGCCCAGCAGCGCGCCGAGGCCGGCCAGGAAGTACTGGATCACCAGCGGGCTGTTGTAGAGATTCCACGGCAGGATCAGCACCGCGATGGTGGCGCTGATCAGCCCGGCCCGGCGGAAGGTCAGGTGCCGGGGCGCCAGGTTGCTGAGGACGAAGGCCGGGGCGACGAAGTTGGCCATGATGTTCACCGCCACGGTGACGATCAGGAATGCCAGGCAGCCCAGGGCCAGGAACGGGGTGCTGGGGATCGAGGCGATGATGTCGGTGGGGCTTTCGATGATCTTGCCGTTGATCTGCAGTTGTGCGCCGCACAGCAGCACCGTGATGCTGGCGAACACCAGGATGTTCACCGGCAGGCCCCAGAAGTTGCCCACGGTGATGGTCTTGCGGCATGGCGCGGAGCGGGCGAAGTCGCAGAAGTTGAGCACCATCGTGCCGTAGATCGCCAGCCACAGCGTGCCGCCGGCGAAGATCTGCCGCCACATTTCACCACCGCTCAGGGGCTCGCGGATCGACCAGGCAATGTGCCCGTCGGCCTGGGTGTACATCCATCCGGCGAGGCAGGCCACAGTCAGCAGGATGATCGGGCCGGCGAAGGCTTCGTAGCGCCGGATGGTCTCCATGCCGTAGGCCAGGATCGCCAGCTGCACCAGCCAGATCGTCACGAAACAGGCCCAGCCCAGGCTCGACAGGCCGAGGATCGCATCATGGTCGTAGGCCGCGAAGCCTGGATGGATGGCGGTGAGCAACACGCGAAACACCACCGAGGCCAGGTAGGTCTGGATGCCGAACCAGGCGATGGCGATCACGGCGCGGATCAATGCCGGGATCTGCGCGCCATGGATGCCGAAGGCGATGCGGCTGATCACCGGGAACGGCACGCCGGTCTTCTGTCCCATGTAGCCGGAGAGGTTCATGAAGCCATAGACCAGCAGTGCGCCGATACCTAGGCTCAACAAGATCTGCCAGCCACCCAGGCCCAGGGCATACAGGCCGATGGCGAAGGAGTAGTTGGCGATGTTGTGCACATCGTTGGTCCACAGGGCGAAGATGCTGTATCGGCCCCAGCGCCGGCCCGCGATCCTGGTGGGTGCCAGGTCATGGTTGTGCAGGCGTGGGCTGAGGGCGACGGACCCTTGATCGCTGTCGGTCATGGGCTGTGACGAGGTGTACGGGTGCAGCGGGGAGGCGGTGTCCAGTGCGATGTCGTGGGAAGGGCGGGTCTGCATTCCGGCGTACTCCGATTCCGCCCCTGGATGACTGTGCCTGAGCCTGGGCTCGACAATCTTCCGCGTAGGGTGGAATCACCTGGCTTCGGGGCATCTGCAGCCTGGGGCGTGCGGATGGTGAGTGTATGTATGTTTTGATTATTTTTGTATACAAAACATGTTTCGACTCAAGCCACTTTTATGCCAGGTTTGCTTCTATGGGTTTTCCTGCTGATTTCGTTTGGTTATTGGTTTACGCTAACCGACTGAAATAGCGCAGTTAAAAATTGACCGTTCGAACAGGTATTTATTTTCAGGCAGCAGGAGGCAGCAACTGGCGGGGAGGGGATGTGTAACTTTCTGGGGCGATCGAAGAATCTAGTGCACACAAAAATGGCACCTTGAGTGACATTTTTGTGTACATGTTTTGTGCTCGTGGGGTGGGCACCCCAACGGATGCCCGGGAGGATCAGGCCTTGCCGATGAGGTTGCCGGCGTGCAGGCCGCATTCCTTCTGGGTGGCTTCTTCCCACCACCAGCGACCTTCGCGTTCGTGCTGGTTGGGCAGGACCGGACGGGTGCAGGGCTCGCAGCCGATGCTGATGAAGCCGCGCTCATGCAGGCTGTTGTATGGCAGTTCGAGCATGCGGATGTAGCCCCAGATTTCCTCGCTGCTCATCTGCGCCAGCGGGTTGAACTTGTACAGCGTGCGCTCTGGGGTGGAGAACGCGCTGTCGATCTCCATTACCGCCACTTGGCTGCGGGTGCCCGGGCTCTGGTCGCGGCGCTGGCCGGTGGCCCAGGCACTGACGGTGGACAGCTTGCGTCGCAGGGGCTCGATCTTGCGGATGCCGCAGCATTCGCCATGGCCATCCTTGTAGAAACTGAACAGGCCCTTTTCCTTGACGAAGGGTTCGAGCTTGCTGTGGTCCGGCGAGATCAGCTCGATATCGATCTTGTAGTGCTCGCGCACCTGGTCGATGAAGCGGTAGGTCTCCGGATGCAGGCGCCCGGTGTCGAGGCTGAAGACCTTGACGTTCTTGTTCAGCTTCCAGGCCATGTCCACCAGCACCACATCCTCGGCGCCGCTGAAGGAGATCCACAGGTCATCGCCGAACTGGGAAAAGGCCAGCTTGAGGATGTCCTGGGCGGATTTGTTGGCATAGGTCGCGGCGAGTTCAGCGACGTCGAACGATGGGGTCATCAGGGCGGTTTCCTACAGGTCGGTGGCGCTATGCGCTCTATAGGGGGGCGATCTTAGCAAAATCCCCCAGGGCCTGGCGCCATTTGACGCGGCAACGCGGTTTGCGCCGAAACGGCAACAGACCCTATAGTTCGGCCGTCCTTTTGCTCGCTCAATTTCAATAATCAGAACCAATGGGAGTATCTCGTGGAAATCGCCTGTCTCGATCTGGAAGGTGTGCTGGTCCCGGAAATCTGGATCGCCTTCGCCGAAAAAACCGGGATTGAATCCCTCAAGGCCACCACCCGGGATATTCCCGACTACGACGTGCTGATGAAGCAGCGCCTGCGCATTCTCGATGAGCACGGCCTGAAGCTTTCGGACATCCAGGAAGTGATCGCTACCCTGAAGCCGCTGGACGGCGCGGTGGAGTTCGTCAATTGGCTGCGCGAGCGCTTCCAGGTGGTGATCCTCTCCGACACCTTCTATGAGTTCTCCCAGCCGCTGATGCGCCAGCTGGGTTTCCCGACCCTGTTGTGCCACCGCCTGGTCACCGATGACAGCGGCCGCGTCACCGGCTATCAGTTGCGCCAAAAGGATCCCAAGCGCCAGTCGGTGCTGGCCTTCAAGAGCCTGTACTACCGGGTGATCGCCGCCGGCGACTCCTACAACGACACCACCATGCTCGGCGAGGCGGATGCCGGCATCCTGTTCCACGCGCCGGACAACGTGATTCGCGAGTTCCCGCAGTTCCCGGCGGTGCACAGCTTCGCCGAGCTCAAGCAGGAGTTCCTCAAGGCTTCCAACCGTAGCCTGAGTCTGTAACGACGGCGGCAATCGCGCTGGCTGGAGCGGCTACGGAATCAGGCTTCGTGTAGCCGCTGCCGCAGGCTGCGCACGGGCGCGCAGCGGCCGCAAGATCGGGCAGCCTCCGCCATCGTTGGAAGGCCCCGCGGGCCTTGGCGCAGCTTCGCCGGCTCAGCAGCGGCTACAGATGCTTCGTGTAGCCGCGATGTTCGTCAGAGCTGCTGCAGGGTGTCCAGCAGCACTCGCACCTTGGTGATCGACTCCTGGTATTCGGCCTGCCAGTCCGAGTCGGCCACGATTCCGCCGCCGCCCCAGCAACTGATCTGCCCGTCCTTGGCCAGCAGGCTGCGGATGGCAATGGAGCTGTCCATTTCCCCGCGCACGTCCAGGTACAGCAGCGAGCCGCAATACAGCGCCCGGCGTGTGGGTTCGAGTTCGTCGATGATCTGCATCGAGCGGATCTTCGGCGCGCCGGTGATCGAGCCGCCAGGGAAGCTGCCGGCGATCAGGTCCAGGGCGTCCTTGTCTGCCGCCAGCTCGCCGGTGACGCTGCTCACCAGGTGGTGGACGTTGGGGTAGCTCTCCAGGCTGAACAGTTCCGGCACCTTGACCGAGCCGATGCGGCAGCTGCGGCCCAGGTCATTGCGCAGCAGGTCGACGATCATCAGGTTTTCCGCCCGGTCCTTGGCGCTGGCCAGCAGTTCGGCGGCGCTGGCCGCATCCTCGGCGGCATCCCGGCCGCGGGGGCGGGTGCCCTTGATCGGCCGGGTTTCCACCCGGCCCTGGCTGACATGAACGAAGCGTTCCGGTGACAGGCTCAGCACCGCGCCACCGTCGGCCAGGCGCTGGAAGCCGGAGAACGGCGTGGGGCAGGCGGCGCGCAGGGCCCGGTAGGCCACCCAGGGGTCGCCCTGGTACTGGCCGCGAAAGCGCTGGGCGAAGTTCACCTGGTAGCAGTCGCCGGCCTGGATGTATTGCTGGATGCGCTGGAATGCCTGGCGATAATCGTCGGCGCCGAGGTCGGCCTGCATCGGCCCATCCAGCTTGAACCAGCCGCTTGGCGCCGGCAGTGGCTGTTCGAACAGTTGCACCAGGCGCTGGCGTTCGTCTTGCTCCAGGGCCGGATGGAACACCAACTGGCTGGTACCGGCCTGGTGATCGTTGACCAGCGCCCAGGCATACAGGCCCAGGCGTGCATCGGGCAGGTGCAGGTCGTCCCGGGCCTGGCTGGGCATGCGCTCCAGGTGCCGGCCGAAGTCATAGCTCAGGTAGCCGATCAGGCCGCCGGCGAACGGCAGTTCGTAGGGTGCCGGAATCTGTGCCGGGCCCAGTTGCGCGAGGTTGTCCCGCAGGCGTTGCAGGAATGCGCCGCCGCTTTCCTCGGCGGCCACGGTCAGTTGCGCCAGGGGCCAGGCGCTGAGCAGGTCGTAACGGCCGCGCTCGGCGCTGGGGCGGCCGCTATCGAGCAGCACGGCGCCGGGGGCGTGTTCGATTGCCGCGAAGTAGTCGGCGGGATTGTCGCGATAGGGGAGCGGGTGTACGGAACAGGTCAACATGCGGGGCAGATCAGCCATCGGGGCGCGGCTGGCGATTGTAGTCCCCCCGGGGATTTGCTCCTAGGGGGGAGGTCGGCAATGGAGTGGTTTGCGACGTACCGCTTGCATTGGCCATGGCCACCGGCTGCGCCAGGACCTTCAGGCAGCCGTCGCGATCAGCCTTCCACGGCGGGGATATGGCCGAACAACTGCTGGGCGAAACGTACCCGCTCCTCGACGCTTTCCTCGATGCCCTGGGCCTTGAGCTGTTCCAGGTGGGCCTCGATGGCGTGGGTGCGCTGGGTCAGGCCGCAGTCGTTGGCGATCTGGATGTTCAGGCCCGGGCGGGCGTTGAGCTCGAGAATCAACGGCCCCTTATCCTGGTCCAGCACCATGTCCACGCCGATGTAGCCCAGGCCGCACAGCTCGTAGCAACCGGCCGCCAGCTTCATGAAACCGTCCCAGTAGGGCAGCTGCACGCCGTCTACCGCGTTGGTGGTGTCCGGGTGCTTGGTGATGATGTTGTTCAGCCAGGTGCCGCGCAGGGTCAGGCCGGTGGCCAGGTCGACCCCGACGCCGATGGCGCCCTGGTGCAGGTTGGCCTTGCCGCCGGACTGGCGGGTCGGCAGGCGCAGCATGGCCATCACCGGGTAGCCCATGAGCACGATGATGCGGATGTCCGGCACGCCTTCGTAGCTGATGCTCTTGAAGATCTGGTCCGGGGTCACCCGGTATTCGATCAGCGCGCGGTCGCGGTGGCCGCCCAGGGAATACAGGCCGGTGAGGATGCTGGAGATCTGATGCTCGATTTCCTCATGGCTGATGATCTTCCCGGACACCGTGCGATAGCGACCCTCGAAGCGGTCGGCGATCACCAGGATGCCATCGCCGCCGGCGCCCTGGGCCGGCTTGATGACGAAGTCGTTGCGCCCACCGATGATCTCGTCGAGCTTGTCGATTTCCTTCTCGGTGGAGATCACCCCGTACAGCTCCGGCACGTGGATGCCGGCCTTGAGCGCCCGCTCCTTGGTGATGATCTTGTCATCGACGATGGGGTACAGGCTGCGCTTGTTGTACTTGAGCACGTAGTCGGCGTTACGCCGGTTGATGCCCATGATCCCGCGCGCTTCCAGGGCCTTCCAGGTCTTCCAGAGGCCGAACATCAGGAGTCAGCCTTGACGAAGGCTTTGAACCGCACCAGCTCCGTCAGCCGGTAGCCGCGGTAGCGACCCATGGCCAGCATGAAGCCCACCAGGATCAGCAGCATCGCCGGGAAGGTGAAGACGAAGTACGTCAGCTCCGGCACGCTCATGATCAGGTGCGCCAGGGAGGCGGCGAACAGGGTGCCGATCGCGACTTTCATCGCATGGCCGCCGCCACGCTCTTCCCAGGTGATGGACAGCCGCTCGATGGTCATGGTCAGGATCACCATCGGGAACAGCGCCACCGACAAGCCGCGCTCCAGGCCCAGCTTGTGGCTGAACAGGCTGATGGCGGCGATCAGTACCACGACGAAGGTCAGCACCACCGACAGGCGCGGCAGCATCTGCAGCTTCAGGTGCTCGAGGTAGGAGCGCAGCGACAGGCCCAGGGCGGTGATCACGGTGAACAGCGCGATGCCGAAGCCCAGCTGGGTCTCGCGAAAGGCCAGGGCGATCAGCACCGGGGTGAAGGTGCCCAGGGTCTGCAGGCCGATCAGGTTGCGCAGCACCAGGATCACCAGCACGCCAATCGGGATCATCACCATGATCATGAAGGTCTGCTGGGTCTGCAGCGGCAGGCCGTAGAGCGAGTATTCGAGGAAGTTGGCGTCGGTGTTCTCGTCGGTCAGCTTGGCCAGGCGGATGGCATTCATCTCGCTGTTGTTCATGCTGAAGGTGACGTTGGCTTTCTTGCCGCCATCGACGGTGATCAGGTTGTCGTCGCCGGTCCACCACAGCAGGCGATCGCTGGGCAGGCCCTGCTCGCCGGTCTCGGGGTTGAAGTACAGCCAGTCGGTGCCGTTGAAGCTGCGCAGCCACAGCTCCGGGGTCTGCGGCTGGTCGGCCACCAGGCGGATGGTGTGGACCTTCTCGGCCGGCACGTGGGCGATGGACAGCAGCAGTTCGACGATCTTGGCCTTGTTGGCGCTGGATGGGTCGCCGGCCAGCAGCAGCTTGGCGTTGTCGTCGTTGGCGTTGTTGACCCGCTTGATGGCTTCGCTGATGAAGGTCTCGACGTCTGCCGAGTGCTGGCGGATCGGTGCCAGCAAGGCGTCGGCGGCGATCTTCTCCGGCCCTTCGATGGCCATGCTGTCGCGGAAGGTCGGACCCTTGACCTTGGCTTTCTCGGCGCTGTAGCGCTTGGTCAGGACCAGGCGGTAGTACAGGGTCTGGTTGCCCTTGGCCCGGCGTGCCGACCAGGTGACCTTGCGGTTGCCGTCGATGCGGTTCACCGCCACCCCATAATTGTTGGAGATGAAGCTCTCGTTGAGGCTCACATAGTCACGGCTCAGGGGCGGCACGAACATCTGGATCTTGATCGGGTCCTTGCCGTTGGCGACGAACTCGACCTTGGCGTCGATGTTCCACAAGTCGTCGGTAGCGTCTTCGGTCACCGGAATGCCGAGCACGAAGATCTGGTAGGCCGTGATCGAAATGCCCAGCACCACCAGCACGGCGATCAGGACTTTCAGATGAAGGGTAAGAGAGCGCATTGGAATTACTCTGCGGTAAGAGCGGCGGTGGCGCAGGCAGGTTTGCCAGCAGCGTATTTAAGACTGGGGTCGACCAGCGCATCGAAACGCTTGAGGGCTTCGGAGCCGATCAAGAGCGGGTATTGGAATGCACTACGGTCGGTCAAGTTCACTTCGATGCTGCGCAAGGCGCTGCCCATGCAGACTTCCAGGGCGATCACCGGGCGCGCGGTGTAGTTCTTGTCCTCATCGGGGTCGTAGTCGCCAGCGCGGCGCTTGATCTTGCTGACCCGGGCCAGGGGGCGTTCGATGGGGTGGGAGTGGGCGGTGTCGATGGCCAGATAGAAGCGTACCCAGGACTCGCCATTGCGCTTGAAGCGCTTGATGTCGCGGGCGCTCAGCGAAGCGGTCTTGGCCCCGGTGTCGAGTTTGGCGGCGACCTCCAGGTCGATGCCCGCCAGTTGGGCGTATTCATTCAAGCCGTAGACGGTCTTGCCGGCGGCGATGCCGGTACCAGGAAGGATGAATAGGCAGAGCAGTGGGAGAAGGGCCTTGAGAGTCATAGATCCTGATGGTCATGGGTTCTTCAGTTCAAGGCGACCGGCATTGCTGCGCAAGCTCCCTCGTGTGCGTGGCATAAAAAGATGACAGGCCAATGCGGGCGGCATTCTAGCATGCTGGTTTGTTGGCGCCAGCGTCCGGGGCGGGCCATTTGTCTCGTTTAGAGTTCATGGAGTCTTAGACGATTGTCGACAATCTATATTTTTCCTTTGACTGTAATGGGGGTATTGGCTAATTTTCGCCTCATTGATTTTCAAGGTGTCGACAATATGCTGGATCAACTGGAACATTCGACGCCGGCCCAGGACGACTCCGAGACCCTCTCCGAAAACGTCTTTCGGCGTATCCAGGCGGCCATCGTCAAGGGCGAGATCGCCCCGGGCAGCAAGATCTCCGAGCCCGAGCTGGCCCGCACCTACGGCATCAGCCGTGGCCCGCTGCGCGAGGCCATCCATCGCCTGGAGGGCCAGCGGCTGCTGGTGCGCGTGCCCCATGTCGGCGCCCGGGTGGTTTCCCTGAGCCATGCCGAGCTGATCGAGCTCTACGAAATCCGCGAATCCCTGGAAGGCATGGCCTGCCGCCTGGCGGCCGAGCGCATGAGCGTGGCCGAGATCGACGAACTGCGCCGGGTACTGGAGACCCACGAGCGCGATGCGGCGTTCCAGGCCGGGGTTGGCTACTACCAGCAGGAAGGGGATTTCGACTTCCACTACCGGATCATCCAGGGCGCGGGCAACCAGACCCTGACCAAGATGCTTTGCGGCGAGCTCTACCAACTGGTACGCATGTACCGCCTGCAGTTCTCCAGCGTGCCGAACCGGCCACGCCAGGCTTTCGCCGAACACCACCGAATTCTCGATGCCATCGCCGACCGAGACGGCGAACTGGCCGAGTTGCTGATGCGCCGTCATATCGGTGCCTCCAAGCGCAATATCGAGCGCCATTACCAGGAAGCGCTCGTCAACCCGTCCAAGACACGAGGTGAGTCATGAGTCAGAAAACCGCCGGCCAGCGCTTCCGCGACGCCATTGCCGAAGAACATCCGCTGCAGGTCATCGGCGCCATCAACGCCAACCATGCACTGCTGGCCAAGCGCGCCGGCTTCAAGGCCATCTACCTCTCCGGTGGCGGTGTCGCCGCCGGCTCCCTGGGCCTGCCGGACCTGGGCATCAACACTCTGGATGACGTGCTCACCGACGTGCGTCGCATCACCGATGTCTGCGACCTGCCGCTGCTGGTGGACATCGACACCGGTTTCGGCCCCAGCGCCTTCAACATCGAGCGTACCGTCAAGAACCTGATCAAGGCCGGCGCCGCCGCCGCCCATATCGAGGATCAGGTGGGTGCCAAGCGGTGCGGCCACCGTCCGGGCAAGGAAATCGTCTCCACCGAGGAAATGGCCGACCGCGTGCGCGCCGCCGCCGATGCCAAGACCGACCCGAGCTTCTTCCTGATCGCCCGGACCGACGCCATCCAGGCCGAGGGCGTGGACGCCGCCATCGAGCGCTGCCAGCGCTATGTGGAGGCGGGCGCCGACGGCATCTTCGCCGAGGCCGCCTACGACCTGCCGACCTACAAGCGCTTTGTCGACGCCCTCGACGTGCCCGTGCTGGCCAACATCACCGAGTTCGGCGCCACCCCGCTGTTCTCCCGCGATGAGCTGGCCTCGGTGGGCGTCGCCATCCAGCTCTATCCGCTGTCGGCCTTCCGCGCCGCCAACAAGGCGGCCGAGGCGGTCTACACCGCTATCCGCCGCGACGGCCATCAAAAAGAAGTCATCGACCTGATGCAAACTCGTGCCGAATTGTACGACCGTATCGGCTACCACGCCTTCGAGCAGAAGCTCGACGCCCTGTTCGCTGCCAAGAAATGACCGGACCCGGGCCGCTCCCCGAGAGCGGCCTGCGGATATAACAAGATGCAAGCAACCGGATAAAAATGAGGAGATTCACGCGATGAGCCCCAGCGAAACCACCACCGCCTTCAAACCGAAGAAATCCGTGGCCCTGAGCGGCACCGCCGCCGGCAACACGGCCCTGTGCACCGTTGGTCGTACCGGCAACGACCTGCACTACCGCGGTTATGACATCCTCGACTTCGCCACCTCCTGCGAGTTCGAGGAAATCGCCCACCTGCTGGTCCATGGCAAGCTGCCGAACGTCGCCGAGCTGACGGGCTACAAGGCCAAGCTCAAGGCCCTGCGCGGCCTGCCGGCCGGGGTCAAGCTGGCGCTGGAGCAACTGCCACCGTCCGCCCACCCGATGGACGTGATGCGCACCGCCGTTTCCGTGCTGGGTTGCCTGTCGCCGGAGAAGGACGACCACAACCATCCGGGCGCCCGGGACATCGCCGACAAGCTGATGGCATGCCTCGGCTCCGCGTTGCTCTACTGGTACCACTTCAGCCACAACGGCAAGCGCATCGACGTGGAGACCGACGACGATTCCATCGGCGGCCACTTCCTGCACCTGCTGCACGGCGAGAAGCCGCGTGAGTCGTGGGTACGCGCCATGCACACCTCGCTGATCCTCTATGCCGAGCACGAATTCAACGCCTCGACCTTCACCTCGCGGGTGATCGCCGGTACCGGTTCCGACATGTTCTCCTGCATCGCCGGGGCCATCGGCGCACTGCGCGGTCCCAAGCATGGTGGCGCCAACGAGGTGGCCTTCGAGATCCAGAAGCGCTACGACAACCCGGACGAAGCAGAAGCCGACATCCGCGCCCGCGTCGAGAAGAAGGAAGTGGTAATCGGTTTCGGCCATCCGGTCTACACCGTGTCCGACCCGCGCAACAAGGTAATCAAGGAAGTGGCCCGCGAGCTGTCCGTCGAGCAGAGCAACAGCAAGATGTTCGACATCGCCGAGCGCCTGGAATCGACCATGTGGGAAATCAAGAAAATGTTCCCCAACCTCGATTGGTTCAGCGCCGTCAGCTACCACATGATGGGCGTGCCCACCGCCATGTTCACCCCGCTGTTCGTGATCGCCCGTACTTCCGGCTGGTCTTCCCACGTCATCGAGCAACGCATCGACGGCAAGATCATCCGCCCGAGCGCCAACTATGTCGGCCCCGAAGACCTGAAGTTCGTGCCCCTGAAGGACCGCAAGTAATCATGAACAGCCAATACCGCAAGAACCTGCCTGGTACGGCGCTGGACTACTTCGACACCCGCGAGGCGGTGGATGCCATCGCCCCGGGTGCCTACGCCGGCCTGCCGTACACCTCCCGGGTGCTGGCCGAGCAACTGGTGCGCCGGTGCGACCCGGCGCAGCTCACTGACTCGCTGAAGCAACTGATCGAGCGCAAGCGCGACCTCGACTTCCCCTGGTACCCGGCCCGCGTGGTCTGCCACGACATCCTCGGCCAGACCGCGCTGGTGGACCTGGCCGGCCTGCGCGATGCGATCGCCGACCAGGGGGGGAACCCGGCCCTGGTCAACCCGGTGGTGCCGACCCAGCTGATCGTCGACCACTCCCTGGCCGTGGAGTTCGGCGGTTTCGACCCGGACGCCTTCGAGAAGAACCGCGCCGTCGAGGAGCGCCGCAACGAGGACCGCTTCCACTTCATCGAGTGGACCAAGACCGCGTTCAAGAACGTCGATGTGATCCCCGCCGGCAACGGCATCATGCACCAGATCAACCTGGAGAAAATGAGCCCGGTGATCCAGGCGCGCGGCGGCGTGGCCTTCCCCGACACCTGCGTCGGCACCGACAGCCATACCCCCCACGTCGATGCGCTGGGCGTGATCGCCATCGGCGTCGGTGGCCTGGAGGCGGAGACGGTGATGCTCGGTCGCGCGTCGATGATGCGCCTGCCCGACATCGTCGGCGTCAAGCTCACCGGCAAGCGCCAGCCCGGGATCACCGCCACCGACATCGTCCTGGCCCTGACCGAGTTCCTGCGCAAGGAAAAGGTGGTGGGTGCCTACGTCGAGTTCTTCGGCGAAGGGGCCGACAGCCTGTCCGTTGGCGACCGCGCGACCATCTCCAACATGTGCCCGGAGTACGGTGCCACCGCGTCGATGTTCTACATCGACCAGCAGACCATCGACTACCTCAAGCTCACCGGCCGCGAGCCGGAGCAGGTAGCCCTGGTGGAGAACTACGCCAAGACCACCGGCCTGTGGGCCGATGCCCTGGTCACCGCCGAGTACGAGCGGGTGCTGACATTCGACCTGTCCACCGTGGTGCGCAACATGGCCGGTCCGTCCAACCCGCACCGGCGCTTGCCGACCTCGGCCCTGGCCGAGCGGGGGATCGCCGACGAAACCAAGCTGGCCGCCGGCAAGGTCGAACAAGCCGAGGGCCTGATGCCCGATGGCGCGGTGATCATCGCGGCGATCACCAGCTGCACCAACACCTCCAACCCGCGCAACGTGGTGGCTGCCGGCTTGGTGGCGAAGAAGGCCAACGCCCTGGGCCTGGTGCGCCAGCCTTGGGTCAAGACGTCCTTCGCGCCGGGCTCGAAGGTCGCCAAGCTGTACCTGGAAGAGGCCGGCCTGCTGCCGGAGCTGGAGAAGCTCGGCTTCGGCATCGTCGCCTACGCCTGCACCACCTGCAACGGCATGTCCGGTGCGCTGGACCCGGTCATCCAGCAGGAAATCATCGACCGCGACCTGTATGCCACCGCAGTGCTGTCGGGCAACCGCAACTTCGACGGCCGTATCCACCCCTACGCCAAGCAGGCGTTCCTCGCCTCGCCGCCGCTGGTGGTGGCCTATGCGATCGCCGGCACCGTGCGCTTCGACATCGAGCAGGACGTGCTGGGCCATGACCAGGCCGGCAACCCGGTGACCCTGAAGGACCTGTGGCCGAGCGACGAGGAGATCGACGCCATCGTCGCCGCCTCGGTGAAGCCCGAGCAGTTCCGCCAGATCTACATCCCGATGTTCGACCTGGGCACCGTCAAGGAAGCCGAGAGCCCGCTGTACGACTGGCGCCCGATGAGCACCTACATCCGTCGTCCGCCGTACTGGGAAGGCGCGCTGGCCGGGGAGCGCACGCTCAAGGGCATGCGCCCGCTGGCGGTGCTGCCGGACAACATCACCACCGACCACCTGTCGCCGTCCAACGCCATCCTGGCGGACTCCGCGGCCGGTGAGTACCTGGCGAAGATGGGCCTGCCGGAGGAGGACTTCAACTCCTACGCCACCCACCGTGGCGACCACCTGACCGCCCAGCGCGCGACCTTCGCCAACCCGCAGTTGGTGAACGAGATGGCGGTGGTCGATGGCGAGGTGAAGAAGGGTTCCCTGGCCCGTGTCGAGCCCGAAGGCAAGGTCACGCGGATGTGGGAAGCCATCGAGACCTACATGGAGCGCAAGCAGCCGCTGATCATCATCGCCGGTGCCGACTACGGCCAGGGTTCGTCCCGCGACTGGGCGGCCAAGGGCGTGCGCCTGGCGGGTGTCGAGGCGATCGTCGCCGAGGGCTTCGAGCGTATCCACCGCACCAACCTGGTGGGCATGGGCGTGCTGCCGCTGCAGTTCCTGCCGGGCACCGACCGCAAGACCCTGGGCATCGACGGTACCGAGACCTATGACGTGCTCGGCCAGCGCACTCCCCGGGCGCAGTTGACCCTGGTGATCCACCGCCACAATGGCGAGCGGCTCGAGGTGCCGGTGACCTGCCGCCTCGACACCGCCGAGGAGGTGTCGATCTACGAGGCCGGCGGTGTGCTGCAGCGCTTTGCCCAGGATTTCCTGGAATCGGCCACAGCCAGTTAAGCGACGTACCGGGGGTGGGCCGCAAGGCGCCGCCCCCGGTCTTTATCAGGACCTGAAATCCATGGCATTTGTAGCGCAAATCAAGATTCCGGCCACCTACATGCGTGGCGGCACCAGCAAGGGTGTGTTCTTCAACCTGCAAGACCTGCCCGAGGCTGCGCAGCTGCCCGGCGCAGCCCGCGATGCCTTGCTGTTGCGGGTGATCGGCAGCCCCGATCCCTATGACAAGCAGATCGACGGCATGGGCGGCGCCACCTCCAGCACCAGCAAGACGGTGATCCTGTCAAAGAGCATCAAGCCCGACCACGACGTCGACTACCTGTTCGGCCAGGTCGCCATCGACAAGCCTTTCGTCGACTGGAGCGGCAACTGCGGCAACCTGTCGGCGGCGGTGGGTTCCTTCGCCATCAGCAGCGGCCTGGTGGACCCGGCGCGCATTCCCCACAACGGTGTGGCGGTGGTGCGCATCTGGCAGGCCAACATCGGCAAGACCATCATCGCCCATGTGCCGATCACCGATGGCGCGGTCCAGGAGACCGGCGACTTCGAGCTGGACGGCGTGACCTTCCCGGCGGCAGAGGTGCAGTTGGAGTTCCTCGACCCGGCGGCCGAGGAGGAGGGCGGTGGCGGTTCGATGTTCCCCACCGGCAACTTGGTGGACGACCTGGAAGTACCCGGTGTCGGCACCCTCAAGGCGACCCTGATCAATGCCGGGATCCCCACTATCTTCGTCAATGCGGCGGACATCGGTTATCGCGGTACCGAGTTGCAGGGCGTGATCAATGGCGACCCCAAGGCCCTGGCGATGTTCGAGACCATCCGTGCCCACGGCGCCTTGCGCATGGGCCTGATCAAGCACCTGGACGAGGCCGCGCAGCGCCAGCACACGCCGAAGGTGGCCTTCGTCGCCGCGCCGGCGGACTACCAGGCCTCCAGCGGCAAGGCGGTCAAGGCGGCGGATGTCGACCTGCTGGTGCGCGCCATGTCCATGGGCAAGCTGCACCACGCGATGATGGGCACCGCGGCGGTGGCCATCGGCACGGCAGCGGCGATCCCCGGGACCCTGGTCAACCTCGCGGCCGGTGGCGGCGAGCGTAGCGCCGTGCGTTTCGGCCATCCTTCGGGCACCTTGCGTGTAGGCGCCGAGGCCAGCCTCGAGGCCGGCGAGTGGAGCGTGGTCAAGGCGATCATGAGCCGCAGCGCGCGGGTGCTGATGGAAGGCTGGGTGAGAGTGCCCGGCGACACCTTCTAAGGACCGGCGGTGGCGAGGGAGCCGGCTCCCTCGCCACCGATGCCGTTATCGAATCATTGAGCAGACGCAGACCTGCGATGCCGTTATTGACCTGAACCTGCAGCCTGAGGAATCGACCTACCCATAACCCCGTCATTGGAGTGCACGATCCATGAGCGCCAACGTTGATCTGAACAACCGTCCCGATTACGACCCGGTTTTGCAGGACATCGCCGATTATGTCCTGGAGTATCGCGTCGACTCCCCCCTAGCCCTCGATACCGCCCGCCATTGCCTGATGGATACCTTGGGCTGCGGCCTGCTGGCATTGCGTTTTCCTGAATGCACCAAGCACCTGGGGCCGCTCGTCGAAGGCACCGTGGTGCCCCATGGCGCCCGTGTGCCGGGTACCAGTTATCGCCTGGACCCGGTGAAGGCCGCCTGGGATATCGGCTGCATCGTGCGCTGGCTCGATTACAACGACACCTGGCTGGCGGCGGAGTGGGGGCACCCGTCGGACAACCTCGGCGGCATCCTGGCCGTGGCCGATCACCTTTCGCAGAAACGCGTAGCCAACGGCGAGGCGCCGCTGAGCATGGGCGATGTGCTGCAGGCGATGGTCATGGCCCACGAGATCCAGGGTGTGCTGGCCCTGGACAACTCCTTCAACCGCGTCGGGCTCGATCATGTGCTGCTGGTGAAGGTGGCCTCCACCGCCGTTTGCGCCCGCTTGATGGGGGCCAATCGCGAGCAGCTGTTGTCCGCCCTGTCCCATGCCTTCGTCGACGGCCAGGCGCTGCGTACCTATCGCCATGCACCCAATGCCGGGTCGCGCAAGTCCTGGGCGGCGGGGGATGCCTCGAGCCGCGGGGTGCGCCTGGCGGACATGGCGCTGCGTGGCGAAATGGGCATTCCTGGCGTGCTCAGCGCGCCGCAGTGGGGCTTCTACGACGTGCTGTTCAGCCATGCCAACAAGGACCTTTCGCTCAAGCCCGAGGGCCAGCGGCGCTTCAGCCTGCCCCAGGGGTACGCCAGCTACGTGATGGAAAACATCCTGTTCAAGATCAGCTTTCCGGCCGAGTTCCATGCGCAAACCGCCTGCGAAGCGGCAGTGGCCCTGCACCCGCTGGTGCGCGATCGGTTGCAGGAGATCGAGCGGATCGTCATCACCACCCATGAGTCGGCGATCCGCATCATTTCCAAGGTCGGACCGCTGGCCAATGCCGCCGATCGCGACCACTGCCTGCAGTACATGGCCGCCGTGCCCCTGGCGTTCGGCACCCTGGTGGCCGAGCACTACGAGGATGATTTCCACGCGGCGCATCCGATCATCGACCAGTTGCGCGACAAGATGCAGATCGTCGAGGACCCGCGCTACACCCGCGAGTACCTGGAGGCCGACAAGCGTTCGATCGCCAACGCGGTGCAGGTGTTCTTCGCCGATGGCAGTTGCACCGAACAGGTGGCGGTGGAGTACCCCATTGGTCACCGCCGGCGGCGGGCCGAGGGCATCCCGCTGCTGGAGGACAAGTTCAAGGCCAACCTGGCCACGCGCTTCAGCGCCCAGCGCTCGGCGCAGATCTTCGATCTGTGCAAGGACCCGGGACGGCTGTCGGCCACGCCGGTGCAGCGCTTCGTCGATCTGCTGGTGATTTGAAACCGCGATGCAGGCAGCGCCTGGTGCGCTGCCTGCCGATGGTCGCCGGGGCCGCGCAGGCCCTGGGAATGGGGGACAGCTTTACTTGAAACGGCGTTCGACGCCTTTTTCCACGAGGATCTTGGCCGAGATTTCCTCGACGGAGAAGTGCGTGGAGTTGATATGCGGGATGTTTTCCCGGCGCAGCAGGTTCTCGACTTCCCGTACCTCGAATTCGCACTGGGCGAAGCTGGAATAGCGGCTGTTGGGCTTGCGCTCGTTGCGGATGGCGGTGAGGCGGTCGGGGTCGATGGTCAGGCCGAACAGCTTGTGCTTGTGCGGGCGCAGCGCGTTGGGCAGTTGCAGGCGCTCCATGTCTTCTTCGGTGAGCGGGTAGTTGGCCGCGCGGATGCCGAATTGCATGGCCATGTACAGGCAGGTCGGGGTCTTGCCGCAGCGTGACACGCCCACCAGGATCAGGTCGGCCTTGTCGTAGTAGTGGGTGCGGGCGCCGTCGTCGTTGTCCAGGGCGAAGTTCACCGCCTCGATCCGCTCCATGTAGTTGGAGTTGTGGCCGATGGAGTGGGATTTGCCCACGGAGTAGGAGGAATGCTCGCTCAGCTCCTGTTCCAGAGGGGCGAGGAAGGTGGAGAAGATATCGATCATGAAACCATTGGAGGTCGCGAGAATCTCACGGATGTCCTGGTTGACGATAGTGTCGAAAATGATCGGTCGATAACCGTCTTTTTCGGCGGCTATATTGATTTGCTGTACCATGGCCCGCGCTTTTTCCATGCTGTCGATATACGGCCGCGTGAATTTGCTGAACGTAATGTTCTCGAACTGCGCCAGAAGGCTCTGGCCGAGGGTTTCCGCTGTGATACCGGTACCGTCGGAGATGAAGAAGGCAGATCGTTTCATTTGCGGCTTGGGCCTTAAGCTAGTGACGATTCTTGGATATGATAGGCGCGATTTGTCGGCCGGGAATGGCCCGCATTCTCACTTATTTTCCAGGTCCAGGCCATATGACGGGCAGATGCACCCCTGAAGCAGCCCGTTTCTGAGCTTTTCCAACACAGTTAGTGGAGAGATCACCTTGGTAGAGTACGTAGTTTCCCTCGATAAGCTCGGCAAACACGATGTTGAGCATGTGGGGGGCAAGAACGCATCCCTGGGCGAGATGATCAGTAACCTCGCGGGTGCCGGCGTCTCGGTCCCGGGTGGCTTCGCCACGACCGCCCAGGCATATCGGGACTTTCTCGAGCTGAGCGGTCTGAACGACCAGATCCATGCAGCGCTCGACGCGCTGGATGTCGATGACGTGAATGCCCTGGCCAAGACCGGCGCACAGATCCGCCAATGGATCATGGACGCCGAGTTCCCCGAGCGCCTCGACGCGGAAATCCGCAAGGCCTTCGCCGCGCTGTCGGCGGGCAACCCCGAGATGGCCGTGGCCGTGCGCTCCTCGGCTACCGCCGAAGACCTTCCGGATGCATCCTTCGCCGGCCAGCAAGAGACCTTCCTCAACATCCGTGGCGTGGACAACGTGATCCGCGCTGCCAAGGAAGTGTTCGCCTCGTTGTTCAACGACCGCGCCATTTCCTACCGCGTGCACCAGGGCTTCGACCACAAGCTGGTGGCCCTGTCCGCCGGCGTGCAGCGCATGGTCCGTTCGGAAACCGGTACCGCCGGGGTGATGTTCACCCTGGATACCGAGTCGGGCTTCCGTGACGTGGTGTTCATCACCGGCGCCTACGGCCTGGGTGAAACCGTGGTGCAGGGCGCCGTCAACCCTGACGAGTTCTACGTTCACAAGAACACCCTGACCGCCGGCCGTCCTGCGATCCTGCGTCGCAACCTGGGCAGCAAGGCGATCAAGATGATCTACGGCGACGAAGCCAAGGCCGGTCGCTCGGTGAAGACCGTGGACGTGGACAAGGCCGATCGCGCACGTTTCTGCCTGACCGACGCCGAAGTGAGCGAGCTGGCCAAGCAGGCGATGATCATCGAGAAGCACTACCAGTGCCCGATGGACATCGAGTGGGCCAAGGACGGTGACGACGGCAAGCTGTACATCGTGCAGGCCCGCCCGGAAACCGTGAAGAGCCGTACCCAGGCCAACGTGATGGAGCGCTACCTGCTCAAGGAAAAAGGCACCGTCCTGGTGGAAGGCCGTGCCATCGGCCAGCGCATCGGCGCCGGCAAGGTGCGGATCATCAAGGACGTGTCGGAGATGGACAAGGTCCAGGCCGGCGACGTGCTGGTTTCCGACATGACCGACCCGGATTGGGAGCCGGTGATGAAGCGCGCGAGCGCCATCGTCACCAATCGCGGCGGCCGTACCTGCCACGCGGCGATCATCGCCCGTGAACTGGGCATTCCGGCGGTAGTGGGTTGCGGCAACGCCACCGAGCTGCTGAAGGATGGCCAGGGCGTGACCGTTTCCTGCGCCGAGGGGGACACCGGCTTCATCTTCGAGGGCGAACTGGGCTTCGACGTCAAGCAGAACTCCGTGGATGCCATGCCGGAGCTGCCGTTCAAGATCATGATGAACGTCGGCAACCCGGACCGCGCCTTCGACTTCGCCCAGCTGCCGAACGCCGGTGTGGGCCTGGCCCGCCTGGAATTCATCATCAACCGCATGATCGGCGTGCACCCCAAGGCGCTGCTGAACTACGCGGGCCTGCCACAGGACATCAAGGACAGCGTCGACAAGCGTGTCGCCGGCTACCATGATCCGGTGGACTTCTACGTCGACAAGCTGGTCGAGGGTATCAGCACCCTGGCCGCGGCATTCACGCCGAAGAAGGTCATCGTGCGCCTGTCGGACTTCAAGTCCAACGAATACGCCAACCTGATCGGCGGCAAGCTCTACGAGCCGGAAGAAGAAAACCCGATGCTGGGCTTCCGTGGCGCCTCGCGCTACATCAGCGAATCCTTCCGCGATTGCTTCGAGCTCGAGTGCCGTGCCCTCAAGCGCGTGCGCAACGAGATGGGTCTGACCAACGTCGAGATCATGGTGCCCTTCGTGCGTACCCTCGGCGAAGCCAGCCAAGTGGTTGATCTGCTCGCGGAAAACGGTCTCAAGCGGGGCGAGAATGGCCTGCGCGTGATCATGATGTGCGAACTGCCATCCAACGCGATCCTGGCCGAGGAGTTCCTGGAGTACTTCGATGGTTTCTCCATCGGTTCCAACGACCTGACCCAGCTGACCCTGGGCCTGGACCGCGACTCCGGCATCATCGCCCACCTGTTCGACGAGCGTAATCCTGCGGTCAAGAAGCTGCTGGCCAACGCCATTGCGGCTTGCAACAAGGCTGGCAAGTACATCGGCATTTGCGGCCAGGGCCCTTCGGATCACCCTGACCTGGCCAAGTGGCTGATGGAGCAGGGCATCGAAAGCGTTTCGCTGAACCCGGACTCGGTGCTCGAGACCTGGTTCTTCCTGGCCGAGGGCCAGGGCGCCGCATAATCGGTGAGTGCAGGCCTGGCCAGCGACTGGCCGGGCCTTGCGATTCAAGCAGGGCGCGCTTCTTCCGGATGCCGCCCTTTTTTGTGCAAGAAAGAATATGCAAAGCAGCAGCAACCTATTTCCTGTCGCCTTGATCAGCGCCGAGCGTCGAGGTGACCTCAGCGAAGATGTCTATCGCTTGAAACCCGGCAACAGCCCCGATCCTTCGGTGGAGCTGGCCGTGACGCGCCTGGGCCTGGCCGATGCGCCTGGGGCCCAAGGCGTGCCCGTGGTCCTGTTGCACGGCAGCTTTTCCAACCGGCGCTTCTGGTACTCGCCCAAGGGCATCGGCCTCGGGGCCTACCTGGCACGGGCCGGTTTCGATGTGTGGATCCCGGAAATGCGTGGCCATGGCTTGTCGCGCCGCAATGCCCAGTACCGCAACAACCGAGTGGCGGATTACGCACGCTACGACCTGCCGGCCATCGCGGCCTTCGTTCGTGAGCTGAGTGGGCAGGTTCCCCACTGGATCGGCCATTCCCTGGGCGGCACCACCCTGGCCGCGGCGCTGGGCGGTCAATACCTGGGCGATGCGGGGGTGGCCTCGGCGGCGTTCTTCGGCACCCAGGTCAGCCGTATCTACTGGCCCTTGAAGATTCCCTTGGTGGAATGGAGCGGACGCCTGTTCATCAAGCGGTTTGCCCAGTTGTCCGGTTCCCGGCTCAAGCGCGGCCCGGAGGACGAGCCCATCGGCCTGGCCCTGGAGAGCATGCGCTGGCATGGGCTGTTCGGGCGTTTCGGTGATGCCGACAAGGATTGGTGGGCCGGCCTGACGGAGGTCGGCGTACCGGCCCTGGCGGTCAGCGCCGCTGGCGACCACCAGGATCCGACCTGGGCCTGCCGCAAGCTGTTCGATCAACTGGGCAGCGAGCACAAGCAGTTCGTCTGCCTGGGGCGTGAACAGGGCTTTGGCGGTAATTTCGGCCATGTCGAGATGCTCGTGAGCAAACCGGCGCAGGCCGAGGTCTGGCCGTTGGTGGCGCGCTGGCTCAGGGACCAGCAGGCGCCGTTGCTGGTTTGCGCCACCGAGCAGATGGCGACGGTTTGACGCAGAGGCTCTGACAAGGGCATTTCGCTGGATAGCGCTTGCGGCTAAGATATGACGCGCTGAACCGTTTTGGTCACATTCAGTTATTGAGTCGACTTTCCGTTCTGTCGGCAGTCTTGCGAAAATGCCCGCCAGGTTGGTGGGCGGCCCGAGTGCGGTAGGCTAAACATCTGCCGATTGGGCTCGTATTTTCATTGCTGGCCCCGGAATGACCGACACCGTCGATCGTGTTCTTTCTGTTACAGGAGCTTCTCGATGAACCATTACCTTACTCCCGACCTGTGCGACGCCTACCCGGACCTGGTGCAGGTGGTCGAGCCCATGTTCAGCAACTTTGGCGGGCGCGATTCCTTTGGTGGCGAAATCGTCACCATCAAGTGCTTCGAGGACAACTCGCTGGTCAAGGAGCAAGTCGAGCTCAAGGGGCATGGCAAGGTGCTGGTGGTCGACGGTGGCGGTTCCCTGCGACGCGCCCTGCTGGGGGACATGCTGGCCGAGAAGGCAGCCAAGAATGGCTGGGAAGGCTTGGTGATCTACGGTTGCATCCGCGACGTGGATGTCATCGCCCAGACCGACCTCGGCGTCCAGGCCCTGGCCAGCCACCCGATGAAGACCGACAAGCGCGGTATCGGCGACCTCAACGTGGCCGTGACCTTTGCCGGGGTGACCTTCCGTCCGGGTGAATATGTTTACGCCGACAACAATGGCGTGATCGTTTCGCCCAGCCCGCTGAAAATGCCTGAATGACCAAGCGACCAGACAAGGGGTGAGGATGTTCGAGGAAGAAAACGCGCAGTGGGGGCTGGTGCATGCCCTGGTGCTGGATGGTAAAGGCGGTGCGCGTTCGATTGCCCGGACTGAGCTCGACGATCTGCAACTGCAGGCCCATGAGAGCCTGTGGTTGCATTGGGATCGCAGCCATCCGCAGACCCAGACCTGGTTGCGTCGCTCCAGTGGCTTGAGCGAGTTCAGTTGTGACTTGCTGCTGGAGGAAAATACCCGGCCACGCTTGCTGGCACTGCCTGATTCGGAACTGCTGCTGTTCTTGCGTGGCATCAATCTCAACCCGGGTGCCGAGCCTGAGGACATGGTCTCGGTGCGGATCTTCGCCAGTGCGCAGCGGGTGATCTCGCTGCGTTTGCGCCCCTTGCGAGCCACCGATGAGCTACTGGTGCAGTTGAGCGAGGGCAATGGCCCGAAAAGCGCCGCCGAGTTGCTCCTCTACATGGCCGAATACCTGACCCACAAGGTGCAGAACCTGGTCAGCGATCTCGCTGAAGTGGTCGATGATGAGGAAGAAAAACTGGATGCCGACGAACGGTATACCCCGGAGCATGGCAGCATTTTGCAGATTCGTCGTCGGGCTGCCGGACTTAAGCGGTTCCTGGCCCCGCAACGGGATATCTTCTCGCAGTTGAGCCGGATAAAACTGCCCTGGTTCGCTGCCGACGATGGCGACTACTGGAATGAATTGCACAACAGCCTGACCCGCTACCTGGAAGAGCTGGAACTGGCCCGGGAGCGCGTGGGGCTTGTGCTCGAGGCCGAGGATCGGCGTTTGAGCGTGCGCATGAATCGCACCATGTACCGCTTCGGCATCATTACCGGGATCTTCTTGCCGATGAGCTTTCTCACCGGGCTTTTGGGGATCAATGTCGGGGGTATTCCGTTCTCTGCCAGTCCCTATGGCTTCATCATCGCCTGCCTGTTGCTGGTGGCGGTGGCGCTGGGCCAATGGTGGCTATTCCGGCGTTTGCGTTGGGTATGAAGAGGCTTCATGTGACCCGAATAAATCTGATCGCGTCTTTTTCAAACATCACCAGAGGTGCTTATGCACGATCCGTTTGAAGAGTCGCTGCGTGACATGCTCAAGGCCTCGCCATCCAGTCGCGATGACGACGCTTGCCTGGGCCGCGTATTGAAAACCGCCAACCGCCAAGTGGGGGCAGGGGACCTGTTCAGCCTGCTGGGTCGCTGGTTGCCGGCCTTGATGATCGCCCTGAATAACGGATCGGCCCATATCGCGCCGGTTTCTCGTCTTAAATCTACTGCTCGCACTGCTGATAAGGCTGATTGAATATGGAACTTGATCTCTGGACGCAGAGCCTCGTCACAGCGATGACCGCCTTGTGGACCAAGGTGGCGAACTTCATTCCGAACCTGTTCGGCGCATTGGTGGTGCTGTTGCTGGGCTTCGTGGTTGCGAAGCTGCTCGACACCCTGCTGTCCAAATTGCTGGCCAAGCTGGGGCTGGATCGGCTCATGGGTGGTACCGGCCTGACCAAATTGTTGTCCCGTGCGGGCTTGCAAGTTCCCATTTCGACCCTGATCGGCAAGATCGTCTACTGGTTCGTACTGCTTATTTTTCTGGTTTCTGCTGCTGAATCCCTTGGCCTTGAGCGAGTTTCGGCTACGCTCGACATGCTTGCGCTGTATTTGCCGAAGGTTTTCGGCGCTGCGCTGGTGCTGTTGGTGGGGGTTCTGCTGGCGCAACTGGCCAATGGGCTGGTGCGGGGCGCGGCGGAAGGCGTGGGATTGGAGTACGCCAGTGGCGTGGGGCGGATCGCTCAGGGATTGGTGATCATCATCAGTATTTCCGTGGCGATCAGCCAGTTGGAGGTCAAGACCGACCTGCTCAACCACGTGATCGTGATCGTTTTGATTACCGTTGGTCTGGCAGTTGCGCTGGCGATGGGATTGGGAAGCCGGGAAATTGCCGGTCAGATTCTTGCGGGAATCTATGTGCGTGAGTTGTACCAGGTGGGTCAACAAGTGCGTGTTGGCGAGGTTGAAGGCCAGATCGAGGAGATTGGCACGGTCAAAACTACATTGCTGACCGATGAGGGTGAGCTAGTCTCTCTCTCCAATCGGATCCTGCTGGAGCAGCATGTAAGTAGCCGCTAACCCGGCACCCTGCTAATGTATGCCGCCGCAAAATGCCCCTCGCCGGGCTGCGGTGGACACTGACCTGACTGTCGGCACGACTCGTTTTGAATAACACCCAAACGCTATCCACGCGCTATGACCCCCGTGAGCTCTCTGATGAGGAGTTGGTTGCGCGTTCACATACGGAGCTGTTTCACGTAACACGCGCCTATGAAGAGTTGATGCGACGTTATCAGCGAACCCTATTTAATGTTTGTGCGCGTTATCTGGGGAACGATCGGGATGCCGATGATGTCTGTCAGGAAGTGATGTTGAAGGTGCTGTATGGCCTTAAGAACTTTGAGGGTAAATCGAAGTTCAAGACCTGGCTATACAGCATCACGTACAACGAATGCATCACGCAGTATCGCAAGGAGCGACGCAAGCGGCGGTTGATGGATGCTTTGAGTCTTGATCCCCTCGAGGAGGCGTCTGAAGAGAAGGCGCCGAAACCTGAGGAGAAGGGCGGACTTGACCGCTGGTTGGTGCATGTGAACCCGATCGATCGGGAAATTCTGGTGCTGCGTTTTGTCGCAGAACTGGAGTTCCAGGAGATCGCAGACATCATGCATATGGGTTTGAGTGCTACAAAAATGCGTTACAAACGTGCTCTTGATAAATTGCGTGAGAAATTTGCAGGCATTGCTGAAACTTAGTTCGGCGCAAATATCTCTTACGTCTAGGTGAGTTCTGATAGACTTACCGCCGAGTTGTCCCCCGGTATGTGGGACTGCTTTACAATCACCAGATGGGGATTTAACGGATGAAACTGAAAAACACCTTGGGCATTGCCATTGGTTCTATTGTTGCCGTGACTTCGTTCGGCGTTCTGGCGCAAGGCCAAGGCGCGGTCGAGGGTGAACTGTTTTACAAAAAACAGTACAACGACAGCGTTAAGCACATCGAAGATGGCTTCAACCCAGGCGCCCGTATTGGTTACTTCTTGACCGACGACCTGTCGTTGGACCTGAGCTACGACAAGACTAACCACACCCGTTCCAACGACGGTACCGGCAACCAGAAGATCAAGGGTGACACCGCCAGCCTGCTGGCCACCTACCACTTCGGCCAAGCTGGCGTGGACTCCCTGCGTCCATACGTTTCCGGTGGTTTCGGTCACCAGAGCCGTAGCAGCGTAGAAGCCGACGGTCACAGCGGTCGTGACAAGACTACCCAGGCCATCATCGGTACTGGTGTTAAGTACTACTTCACCGACAACCTGTTCGCCCGTGCTGGCGTTGAAGCCGACTACGGCATGGACAACGGCAAGTGGGACTACGCTGCCCTGGTTGGTCTGGGTGTGAACTTCGGCGGCAACGCCGGTAAAGTCGCTCCAGCTCCAGTAGCTCCAGCTCCGGCTCCAGAGCCAGCTCCAGAAGCTCCAGTTGCTGAAGTCGTACGTGTTGAGCTGGACGTGAAGTTCGACTTCGACAAGTCGGTCGTCAAGCCTAACAGCTACGCTGACATCAAGAACCTGGCTGACTTCATGAAGCAGTACCCACAGACCACCACCGTTGTTGAAGGTCACACTGACTCCGTCGGTCCTGACGCTTACAACCAGAAGCTGTCTGAGCGTCGTGCAAACGCCGTTAAGCAAGTACTGGTTAACCAGTACGGCGTTGGCGCTGAGCGCGTTCAGTCCGTTGGTTACGGTGAGTCCCGCCCAGTTGCCGACAACGCAACTGAAGCTGGTCGTGCTGTTAACCGTCGCGTAGAAGCCTCGGTAGAAGCTCAAGCTAAGTAATTAGCCTGTAAGCTTGGAAAAACCCGGCCTAGGCCGGGTTTTTCTTTGCCCGGATTTTGTCCTGGGCCTCAGGCCTGGAGCAGGCGGGTGGCGCTGGTATCGGCAGTTGCCGCTACTGCGCCGATCACCAGGATCGCCGGGCTCTTGAGCCCGAAATCCAGGGCATCCTGCTGCATATTCCCCAGCATGCTGCGACATTCCCGCTGCTCTGGCAGCGAGGCGTTCTCGATCATCGCTACTGGTGTCCAATCCGGCATGCCAGCGGCGCGTAACTGTTCGGCGATCTCTGTCAGTTTCGCCACTCCCATGTAGATCACCAGGGTCGTTCCGCCCTGGGCCAGTGCCTGCCAGTCCAACGGGCTGTCGTCCTGGGTATGGGCGGTGAGTAACGTCACGCCGCGGGCCACGCCACGCAAGGTCAGGGAGATATCGCAACTGGTGGCGCCGGCCAGGCCGGCGGTGATGCCGTTCACCAACTCCACCTCGATTCCGTACTCCCGGAGCCACTGGGCCTCTTCGCCACCGCGTCCGAAAATGCATGGATCGCCACCCTTGAGGCGAACCACGCAATGGCCTTGGCGGGCATAACGCAGCATCAGGCGATGGATGAAGGCCTGGGGCGTGGAACGACAGCCGCCACGCTTGCCCACCGCGATCACCCGCGCTCCGGAACAGTGTTGCAAGACGGCACTGTTGACCAAGTCATCGATCAGTACCACATCGGCCTCGCCCAGGGCGCGTACCGCCTTGAGCGTCAGCAGCTCCGGGTCGCCAGGACCCGCGCCGACCAGCCAGACTTTTGCACTCATGGGAATTCCTCTCACACAGGGATGGCCAAAGGTTGCGCTGCAGTGGCCAGGAGACGCTTGATCTCCGGCACGCAGGAGCCGCATTGGCTGCCGCAACCCAGTTGTTGTCGCAGTTGCCCCAGATCCAGGCCGGCGGCGATGCCGGCTTGCACGGCGCGATAACCGACGTTCTTGCAGTTGCACAAGGTGCGGTCCGCAGGCTCGCCCAGGCCGCAGGCTTGCGGTGGCGTGCTCAGGGGGGCCAGCAGCCAGCGGCGCAGTTGTTCGTCGGCACGTCCTTCGAGCCAGAGCTGCTGCAACCAATGCCGGGCGAGGGTTTCCCCGGCCAGGCGGATGGCCGTGATCCGCTGCTGCTCGATACGCACCCGCTTGCCGATTGCCCGGCGCGGATCGTCATAGGCCAGCACCGGGCCGGCATCCAGCCCCAGGTGCTGGTCGATGGCCGCAAGCAGCTGGGGTTCCGGCGCCTGCAGGTGGGCGGCGCGAATCACCAAGGCCGGGCGCTCGCGGCCGGTCAGGGCGAGGCTGACATAGGCCAGGGACTCGCACAGCGGGCGCAGGGCCTGGAAGCGGGCCTGTACATCGCCTTCGACCAGGGCGAACAGTTGCCACGGCAAGTGCACCGGCTCCAGGCGCACGCCGCTGTGCTTGAGCTCCGGTTGCTTGGACAGGGGGTCGAAGGCCGGTTGGGTGACGGCATTGATTCCGCCCTTGAGGAAGCGATCGCCCCAATGCATTGGCAAGAACGCCTGGCCCGGGCGCACGCTGTCATCGCCGGTCACGGGCACTATCACGCTGCCGCGTCGGCTCTTGAGGCTCACCAGGTCGCCGTCTTGCAGGCGCTGGCGGCGCAGGTCATCCGGATGCAGGCTCAGCAGCGCCTCGCCGACATGGCCGAACGCCTGCGCTGCGGTGCCGGTACGGCTCATGCCGTGCCATTGGTCCCGCAGCCGGCCGGTGATCAGGGTCAGGGGAAAGCGCGCCTCGCGCTGCTCCCGGGCCGCTACGTAGGGATCGCTGATAAAGCGTGCGCGCCCCGTGGGCGTGGGGAACACGCCGTCGCCATACAGGCGTGGCGTGCCGTGGTCGGCGCCCTCTGGAAATGGCCACTGCTGCGGGCCAAGCCGGTCGAGCAGTTCGAAGCCGAGGCCGGACAGATCCAGGTCGCGCCCCCGAGTCAGGCCCTTGTATTCATCGAACAGCTGGCTGGCACTCTCGAAGGCGAACAGGCTGGGCAGCCCGGGACGCAGGCGGCGCTCCAGGCGTCGGGCAAAATCCAGGGTGATCGCCCAATCCGCACGAGCTTCTCCAGGCGGCGGCACCGCTTGGCGCACATGGGAAACCCGGCGCTCGGAGTTGGTCACCGAGCCTTCTTTTTCCCCCCAGCTGGCCGCTGGCAGCAAGAGGTCGGCGAAAGCCGCGGTTTCCGTGGTGGCGAAGGCCTCTTGCAGGACCACGAAGGGACACTCGAGCAAAGCCGCGCGTACGCGATTCTGGTCGGGCAGCGATTGGGCCGGGTTGGTGCAGGCGATCCACAGCGCCTTGATCCGTCCGCTGTGCAATTGCTCGAACAGTTCGATGGCGCTCAGCCCGGGTGTCTCCGGCAGGCGCTCAACGCCCCAGTAGCTGGCGACTTCGGCGCGGTCTCCGGGATTGGCGGCTTCCCGGTGGCCCGGCAGCAGGTTGCTCAGGCTACCGGTTTCCCGACCGCCCATGGCATTGGGCTGGCCGGTGAGGGAGAAGGGCCCAGCGCCGGGCCGGCCAATCTGCCCGGTGGCCAGGTGCAGGTTGATCAGCGCGCTGTTCTTGGCGCTGCCGGCGCTGGACTGGTTCAGGCCCATGCACCACAGCGACAGGAAGCTCGGCGCGGTGCCGATCCATTGGGCGCACTGCTGCAGTTGCTCGATACCGATGCCGCACAGCTGCGCCACCATGGCCGGGGTGTAGTCGCGCACCAGGGCCTTGAGTTCGGCCAGGCCCTCGGTATGGGCCTGGATGAAATCCCGGTCGATCCAGTCCTCCCACAACAGCAGATGCAGGATGCCGTGGAACAGCGCGACATCGGTGCCCGGCAGGATCGCCAGGTGCAGGTCGGCCAGGTCGCAGGTGTCGGTACGCCTGGGGTCGATGACGATGACCTTCATCGTCGGGCGCTGGTTCTTGGCCTGTTCCAGGCGGCGAAACAGCACCGGGTGGGCATAGGCCATGTTGCTGCCGACGATCATCACGCAATCGCTCTGCTCCAGGTCCTCGTAGTTGCACGGTGGCGCATCGGCACCCAGGCTGCGCTTGTAGCCCACCACCGCCGAAGACATGCACAGCCGTGAGTTGCTGTCGATGTTATGGGTGCCCACCAACGCCCGGGCCAGCTTGTTGAAGGCGTAGTAGTCCTCGGTCAGCAGTTGCCCGGAAAGGTAGAACGCCACGCTGTCCGGGCCGTGCTCGGCGATGGTCCGGGCAAAGACTTCGGCGGCGTGGTCCAGGGCACTGTCCCAATCGCAGCGGCTGCGAGCCAGGGCCTTGCCCAGGCGCAGCTGCGGGTACAGCGCGCGGGCCGCCGGGTCGCCGGTCAGGTGCAGGCTGGCGCCCTTGCTGCAGAGTCGGCCGAAGTTCGCCGGGTGCGCCGGATCGCCGCTGACCCCGAGGATCTGCCGGCCATCGTGCTCGATCAGCACGCCGCAGCCGACCCCGCAATAGCAACAGGTCGAGGCGGTGCTCTGGCGCTCCATCACCCGGCATCCCGCAGGGCCAGTTGCACCCGGCCGCTGGCGACCCGGGCCGCGTGCTGGTGGGCGCAGCCGACATCCGGCGCCTGGGCCTGACCCGATTGCAGGTCGATCTGCCAGTTGTGCAGCGGACAGGCCACCCGCTTGCCGTGGATCAGGCCCTGGGACAACGGACCACCCTTGTGCGGGCAGCGATCGTCGAGGGCGAACACCTGGTCGTCGCTGGTGCGGAAAATCGCGATATCGCCCCGGGGCCCCTTGATGATGCGCGAGCCCAGGATGTTGATGTCTTCCAGGGCGCAGATATCCAGCCAGTTCATGCCGGCACCTCCAGTTGCTTGACGGGAATGGTCTCGTACTCTTTTTTCAGCTGCGGCTCGGCCAGCCGCTGCTGCCAGGGGTCCTGCTCGAAGGACAGGGAAAACTGCAGGCGTTCGTTGAGCGCCTGGCGCCGCTGCGGGTCTTCCAGTACGGCGCGTTTCACGTGTTCCAGGCCGACCCGCTCCAGGTAGTGCACGGTGCGCTCCAGGTAGAAGGCTTCCTCGCGGTACAGCTGGAGGAAGGCGCCGTTGTACTCGCGCACCTCGTCGGCGGTCTTGAGCTTGACGAAGAACTGCGCGACCTCGGTCTTGATCCCGCCGTTGCCGCCGATATACATCTCCCAGCCGGAGTCGACGCCGATGATGCCCACGTCCTTGATCCCAGCTTCCGAGCAGTTGCGCGGGCAGCCGGAGACGGCCAGCTTGACCTTGTGCGGCGCCCACATGTTGAACAGGTCGTGCTCCAGGTCGATACCCAGCCGGGTCGAGTCCTGGGTGCCGAAGCGGCAGAATTCGCTGCCAACGCAGGTCTTCACAGTGCGGATGGATTTGCCGTAGGCATGGCCGGACGGCATGTCCAGGTCCTTCCACACTCCCGGCAGGTCTTCCTTGCGGATGCCCAGCAAGTCGATGCGCTGGCCGCCGGTGACCTTGACCATGGGCACCTGGTACTTGTCCGCCACGTCGGCGATGCGCCGCAGCTCGGACGGGTTGGTCACGCCGCCCCACATCCTCGGCACCACCGAGTAGGTGCCGTCCTTCTGGATGTTGGCGTGGGCCCGCTCGTTGATCAGGCGCGACTGTGGGTCGTCCTTGGCCTCGCCCGGCCAGGTGGAGATCAGGTAGTAGTTCAGGGCCGGACGGCAGGTGGCGCAGCCGTCCGGGGTACGCCAGTCCATGAAACGCATGGCGCTGCCCAGGGTGATCAGGTGGTGCTCGCGGATCGCCTGGCGCACCTGGCCATGGGTGAGGTCGCTGCAGCCGCAGATGGCCTTCTCGCTCTTGGGCTTGACGTCCGCCGCGCCGCCCACGGTGCTGATCAGGATCTGTTCCACCAGCCCGGCGCAGGAGCCGCAGGAGCTGGCGGCCTTGGTGTGCTTTTTCACCTCGTCGACGCTGAACAGGCCGTTCTCCTGGATGGCCTTGACGATGGTGCCCTTGCATACGCCATTGCAGCCGCAGACTTCGGCGCTGTCGGGCATGTTCGCCGCGCTGTTTTGGCCCTGGTGGCCAACGTCGCCCACGCTGTTCTCGCCGAACATCAGGTGGTCGCGGATCTCGCTGACGTTGTGGTTCTCGCGGATCTGCCGGAAGTACCAGCCGCCGTCGGCGGTGTCGCCATACAAGCAGGCGCCCACCAGCACGTCGTCCTTGATCACCAGCTTCTTGTACACCCCGCCGATGGGGTCGGCGAGGGTGATGGTCTCGGTGCCTTCGCCGCCCATGAAGTCGCCGGCGGAGAACAGGTCGATCCCGGTGACCTTGAGCTTGGTCGACGTGACCGAGCCTTGGTAGCGGGCGAAACCCAGCTGGGCCAGGTGATTGGCGCAGACCTTGGCCTGCTCGAACAGCGGCGCCACCAGGCCATAGGCGATGCCGCGATGGCTGGCGCATTCGCCGATGGCATAGATGCGTGGGTCGTAGGTCTGCAGGGTGTCGTTGACCAGGATCCCGCGATTGCAGGGCAGGCCGGCCCGTTCCGCCAGTTCGGTATTGGGCCGGATGCCGGCCGCCATGACTACGAGGTCGGCGGGCAGGATGTCGCCGTTCTTGAACCGTACCGAGCCGACCCGACCGTTGCCGGCATCGAGCAGCGCCTGGGTCTGCTCGCTCAGGCGGAACTGCAATCCGCGGCTTTCCAGGGCGCCTTGCAGCAGCTGGGCGCTGGTCTGGTCCAGCTGGCGCTCGAGCAGCCATTCCCCCAGGTGCACCACGGTCACTTCCATGCCGCGCAGCTTCAGGCCGTTGGCGGCCTCCAGGCCCAGCAGGCCTCCACCGATCACCACGGCATGGCGGTGGGTCCTGGCGGTGTCGATCATCACCTGGGTGTCGGCGATGTCCCGGTAGCCGATCACGCCCTGCAGATCGTTGCCGGGAATCGGCAGGATGAAGGGCGTGGAGCCGGTGGCGATCAGCAGGCGGTCGTATTCGGCCTCGGTGCCGTCGTCGGCGATCACCCGGCGCCGGATACGGTCGATCTGCACCACCTTGCGGTTGAGCAGCAGCTTGATGCCGTGCTCCTGGTACCAGCCAAGGTCGTTGAGGATGATGTCCTCGAACTGCTGTTCGCCGGCCAGCACCGGCGACAGCAAGATACGGTTGTAGTTGGCGTGGGGCTCGGCACCGAAGACGGTGATGTCGTACAGCTCCTCGCTCAGCTTGAGCAGTTCCTCCAGGGTGCGGACCCCGGCCATGCCATTGCCGATCATCACCAGCTTGAGTTTTTTCATGGGCTCCTCCGGGAGCGCAGGCAGGGCTTGGGCCTGGCTCGACAAAATGCGCGCAAACAAAAAAGGCGTCCCGTCAGTGGCCTGACGAGGACGCCTTTGTCCGATCCCGTTCTCTCGGGAAGCCTACCTTCGTCGTTGAAGGCCGGGCTTTATGTCTGTTGCCAGGAGCAATGCAGCGCCTGTGCCAAGTTACCGAGACCGCGTATTTGCGTGCTGCCCAGGCAGCTGTTCGCGCTACCGGGGCAGTTTCTGCACCGAATTGACGCGTCCTGCCCCGTTTCGATACCGGCCATTTCCACTCCCACGTGGCCGCTGCCGAGCCTGTGAGGCTGCGACAAGGCCCGCAGGGCCTTCATCGCCCGGTCATGCGCAACCAAGGCCTCAGCCGCGCAGCACCAGCCACAGCAGCACCAGGTTGAGCAGCACGGCGGCCAGGGCGAGTCCGCGCCAGACCTTCAGCGGCTCGCGTTCCAGCAGTGGCCGGGGCCGGCTGTGCAGGCTGCGGCGTTCACCCTGTTCCAGCGCCAGCAGCCACTGCTCGGCAGTTTCGTAGCGCTGCTGTGGTTGGGCGCAGACTCCGCGCTCCAGGCTTTCCTCCAGCCATTGCGGCAAGTCCGGGCGGTAGCGTCCGGGGCTGGTCGGCAGGCCGAATCGCGGGCGCTGGAAGGCTTCGACCTCGCCATGGGGATAGTGCCCGGTCAGCAGGAAGTACAAGCACACGCCCACGGCGTACAGGTCTTGCCCGGGGCCGGGAGGTTCGCCAGCGAAGGCTTCCGGGGCGATGAAGCTCGGGGTGCCGGGCAGCAGGTGTTGCGGGTCCACCGTCAATCCGGGGCAGTAGGCCAGGCCGAAATCCAGGATGCGCAGTTCGCCATCCTCGCCCAGCAGCAGGTTCTCCGGCTTGAGGTCGCGGTGCACGATCTGCCGCCGATGCAGCAGGCCCACCGCCCGCAGCAGGCGTTCGGCCAGGGCCTGCCACTGGTCCAGGGGCAGGGGGCCGTGCTGTTGGAACAACTGCGCCAGGGTCCGTCCCGGATATTCGCGCATCAGGTAGTACAGGTGCTGGCGCGAGCTGCCGCCATGTACTTGGGGAAAGTGCCGGCCGGCGACCCGACGCAGCAGCCATTCTTCGGCCAGCAGCGCCTGGCAGGCCGGCAGGTCATCGTGCAGGGCGCCGGGCAGGGTCTTGAGCAGCCAGGCCTGATCTTGCTCGTCGCGCACCCGATACAGCAGCGACTGCCGGCTCTGGCCCAGCAGCGCCTCGACCTGCCAGCCCTCGAACATCTGGCCGGGCTTCAATGGCGGCGGCAGGGGCCATTGCCGCAGGTGCAGCAGGGCATCGCCGATGCTCTGTTCACCCAGGGCATCGACCCGTACCAGCAGGGCGCTGGCGTTGTCCTGGCTGCCGGCCAGGTGGGCGGCGCTGACCAGGGTCCGGGTGGCGCTCTCCGGGTCTGGTTGGTCGTGCAGGATCGCCGCGATGGCGGTGTCGCCCAGGGTGGCCCAGACCCCGTCGCTGAGCAGCAGGAAGCTCTCGCCCTGGCGCAGTTCCCCGTCGAGGAAGTCCAGCACCAGGTGCTGGTCCAGCCCCAGGGCGCGCTTGAGCACATGCTGCATGCCTGGCTGCTCCCAGACATGATCTTCGCTGATGCGCTGCAAGCGTTGCTGGTGCCAGCGGTAGACCCGGCAGTCGCCGACGTGGGCCAGGGTGAAGCGCCGCCCGCGCAGCACCAGGGCGCTGAGGGTGGTCAGCAGTGGTTGGCCGCCACCATTGGCCTGCAGCCAGCGATTCTGTGCGTTCAGCAGGCGCTCCAGGGATTCGGCCACGCCCCAGGTTTCTGGTGTCGCATAGTAGTCCAGGGCCAGCGCCTGCAAGCTGGAACGGGCTGCCAGGCCACCATCGGCGCACTGGCTGACACCGTCGGCAATGGCGAATAGCAGGCCCTTGCTCGCGGCCAGGACCGGCTCCGGGGTGACCCGGCGCAGGGCATCCTGGTTCTCGGCCCGGGGGCCGGTGGCGCTGGCCTGGGCGTGGCTCAGTTGCAGGGCCATGCAGTGTCAGACCCGGGCCGCGGTCACGGCAGCCGAGCCCCAGGTGGTGCGCCAGCGACGCTTGACCCCATGCAGGCCGAACCAGGCCAGCAAGCCCAGGCTGGCGAACAACCACAGCGCCAGCTGGTAGCTGCCGGTGTCTTGCTTGATCGCCCCCATGCCGGCCGCCAGGGCGAAACCGCCGATGCCGCCGGCCATGCCGATCAGCCCGGTCATCACGCCGATTTCCCGCCGAAAGCGCTGCGGCACCAGCTGGAACACCGCGCCATTGCCCGCTCCCAGGCCGAGCATGGTGCAGACGAACAGCGCCAGGGCGGCGTAGGAGCTGGGCAGGTTGAAACCCACCGCGGCGATGCAGACCGCCGCCACGCTGTACATCGCCAGCAAGGTGCGGATGCCGCCGAAGCGGTCCGCCAGGGCCCCGCCCAGGGGGCGCATCAGGCTGCCGCCGAAGACACAGGCTGCGGTGTAGTAGCCGGCCGTCACCGGGCTCAGCCCGTACTGGTCGTTGAAGTAGCCGGGCAGGGCGCTGGCCAGGCCGATGAAGCCGCCGAAGGTGACGCTGTAGAAGAACATGAACCACCAGCTGTCGCGGTCGCCCAGGGCCTTTAGGTAGTCCGCCATGGACTTTGCCCGGGGCCGTTCGGGGGCGTTTTGCGCGAGCCAGGCGAACAGCACCAGGGTCAGCAGCAGCGGGATCAGGGCGAAGCCGAACACATTGCTCCAGCCATAGGCCGCGGCCAGCGCCGGGGCCAGCAGCGCGGCGAACACCGTGCCGGAGTTGCCCGCGCCGGCGATGCCCATGGCCTTGCCCTGGTGCTGCGGCGGATACCACTGCGAGGCCAGGGGCAGGGCCACCGCGAACGATGCGCCGGCCATGCCCAGGAACACTCCCAGCAGCAGGGCCTGCTGGTAGCTGTGGACCCCTAGCGTCCAGGCGCCGAACAACGCGCCGATGACGATCGCCTGGCCGATCAGGCCGGCGGTCTTGGGGGACAGGCGATCGGCCAGCAGGCCCATGGCGAAGCGCAGCACCGCGCCGGCGAGGATCGGCGTGGCCACCATCAGGCCGCGCTGCTGGGTGGTCAGCTGCAGGTCGCTGGCGATCTGTACCGCCAGTGGTCCCAGCAGGTACCAGACCATGAAACTCAGGTCGAAATAGAGAAAGGCCGCGAACAGGGTCGGGGCATGGCCGGATTTCCAGAAGCTTGAACTCATCGCGCACCTCGGCTGACAGCAATCGTGAAAGTGGTCATGGGCTTTGAGGGGGTGCGCCACGCCGGCCGCACCACCAGCCCCGTGCAGTGGGGCCAGAACGAAAAGACGCCGGCACCCGGCTCGCGGTGGGCGAGCAGGATGCGCGACGTCTTTGTCGTGGGTGGGGCAACCGCCGTTGGTTACCGATGCTTATCCGATAGCAAGAGCCGGGCCAATCGCCGCCAGGGGCGGGGTCAGCCCAGCAGTTCCTGCATGGCGATGATCTGTTCCGCCACCTGGATCAGCTTCTGCTGCCGGCTCATGGCCTGGCGGCGCATCAGGGTGTAAGCCTGCTCCTCGTCGCAGGCCTTCATCTTCATCAGTAGCCCTTTGGCCAGTTCGATGCGCTTGCGCTCCGCCAGTTGCTGGTCCCGGGCCTGCAACTGGGCGCGCAGGGCCTGGTCGCTCTCGAAGCGGGCCATGGCCACATCGAGGATCGGTTGCAGGCGCTGGACCTGGATGCCTTCGACTATGTAGGCGCTGACCCCGGATTTGATCGCCTGGCGCATCACGCCCGGGTCGTGCTCGTCGGTGAACATCACGATGGGCCGGGGCTGGTCGCGGCTGACCAGCACCACTTGCTCCATGACGTCGCGCCCCGGTGACTCGGTATCGATCAGGATCACGTCCGGACGCACCGCTTCGACGCGTCCGGGCAGGTCGATGGTCAGGCCGGATTCGTCGATGACTTCGAAGCCGGCCTCGCTGAGGGCCGCCTTGAGCCGCCCGACTTTCTTCGCGGTGTCGTTGATCAGCAAGATTCGCAGCATGTTCGCAGGCTCCGCTCAGTGCCGGGCGCAGAGGGCAGGGGTGTCGTTCAGGGCGTGCAGGTGGAAGCTGCGGGCATAGGCGGCCGGTTGTGAGCCGTCCCAGACCTTGCCATCGATCAACTGGCTGCTGCGCATCTGCGGGCCGCAGGCGATGCCCAGGGCTGTCGCTGCTTCGCGGTAGAGCTGCACTTGCTGTACCTGGCGTGCCACGGCCAGGTAGTCCGGGTCTTCGCGCAGCAGGCCCCAGCGGCGGAACTGGGTCATGAACCACATGCCGTCTGACAGATAGGGCTGGTTCACCGCGCCATGCTGGTGAAAGCGCAGGGCATGGGGATCCCGCCAGCGATGGCCGAGGCCGTCGGCGTAGTCGCCCAGCAGTCGTGGTTCGATGCAGGCAAGCGGCGCGTCGAGGTAGTCGCTGGCGCTCAGTAGCCGGGCGGTGCCTCGACGGTTCTCCAGGCTTTGCTCGATGAAGCGGCTGGCCTCCAGGACGGCCATCACCAGGGCTCGGGCGGTGTTGGGGTAGTGCTCGGCGAAGGTTCGGGTGCAGCCCAGGACCTTTTCCGGATGATCCGGCCAGATCGCCTGGCTGGTGGCCAGGGTGAAGCCCAGGTCTTGCTGCACCGCGCTGGCGCTCCAGGGTTCGCCGACGCAGAAGCCGTCGATGCGCCCTGCCTGCAGGTGGGCCACCATCTGCGGCGGCGGTACCACCACGCTGTCCACGTCCTGCAGCGGATGGATGCCCTGGCTGGCCAGCCAGTAGTACAGCCACAGGGCGTGGGTGCCGGTGGGAAAGGTCTGGGCGAAAGTCAGGCGCGCCCGGCTTTGGTGCACATGGCGCTCCAGTGCTTCAGGGCTGGTCACCTCGAGGGCTTGCAGCCCCGGCGACAGGTTGATGCTCTGGCCGTTCTGGTTCAGGCCCATGAGTACCGCCATGGGGCAGGGGCTGGTACCGCCGATGCCCAGGTGCACGGCGTAGACCAGGCCGTACAGGCTGTGGGCGGCGTCCAGTTCGCCGCTTACCAGTTTGTCCCGCAGGCTGGACCAGGAGCTCTGGCGCTTGAGGTTCAGGGTCAGGCCGTGGGGCTGGGCGAACCCCTGGGTGGCGGCGACTACCAGCGAGGCGCAATCGGTCAGGGCCATGAAGCCCAGGTCCAGTTCGGGCTTTTCCGGGGCATCGCTACCGTTGACCCAGGCCAGCGCTGGGCGAAGGTGTTCAGTCATGGGGCTACCTTGCGTGAAGGACCTGGCCTTGGCCCGGGAGGATGGCGAAGCAGCAGGTGCAAGGCATATGCCAGCGCTGGTCGGATTTGCCGATGTGCCTCGCCTGTGGGGCCCGGGCCCGGCTATAATCGCCGCCCCATTTCGCTGTCCACCGAGTCCATCGCGCCCATGTATAACCTGGCCCGCCAGCTGCTGTTCAAACTCTCCCCGGAAACCTCCCACGATCTGTCCCTGGACCTGATCGGCGCGGGCGGGCGTCTGGGCCTCAACGGCTTGCTGTGCAAGGCTCCGGCATCAAAGCCGGTGACGGTCATGGGCCTGGAGTTCGCCAACCCGGTGGGGCTGGCCGCCGGCCTGGACAAGAACGGCGCGGCCATCGATGGCTTCTCCCAGCTGGGTTTCGGTTTCGTCGAGATCGGCACCGTCACCCCGCGCCCGCAGCCAGGCAACCCCAAGCCACGGATCTTCCGCCTGCCGGAGGCCGAGGGCATCATCAACCGCATGGGTTTCAACAACCTGGGGGTCGATAACCTGCTGGCGCGGGTCGCCGCCGCCAAGTACCGGGGCGTGCTGGGGATCAACATCGGCAAGAACTTCGATACCCCGGTGGAGCGGGCGGTGGACGACTACCTGATCTGCCTGGACAAGGTCTATTCCCGGGCCAGCTACATCACGGTCAACGTCAGCTCACCCAACACCCCGGGCCTGCGCAGCCTGCAGTTCGGCGAGTCCCTCAAGCAGCTGTTGGCCGCCCTGGGCCGGCGCCAGGAGGAATTGACCGCGATCCATGGCAAGCGTGTGCCGCTGGCGATCAAGGTCGCTCCGGACATGAGCGATGAAGAAACCGTGGAAGTGGCCCGCGCCCTGCTGGAGGCGGGCATGGATGCGGTGATCGCCACCAACACCACCCTCAGCCGTGAAGGCGTCGAAGGCCTGGAGCATTGCGACGAG
The DNA here is from genome assembly GCF_003850545.1 of Pseudomonas sp. CMR5c. Classification (NCBI taxonomy): domain Bacteria; kingdom Pseudomonadati; phylum Pseudomonadota; class Gammaproteobacteria; order Pseudomonadales; family Pseudomonadaceae; genus Pseudomonas; species Pseudomonas sp. CMR5c. Next base: position 2,041,906 of record NZ_CP027705.1, read on the forward strand.
GCCGGTGGCCTGTCCGGTGCGCCGGTGCGGGAGAAGAGCACCCATACGGTCAAGGTCCTGGCTTCCGAGCTGGCCGGTCGCCTGCCGATCATCGCGGTGGGCGGCATCACCGAAGGCAAGCATGCGGCCGAGAAGATCGCCGCCGGAGCGAGCCTGGTGCAGCTGTATTCGGGGTTCATCTATAAAGGACCGGCGCTGATTCGCGAATCGGTGGATGCCATCGCGGCGATGGGCTGAGGCATCGGCGGACTGTTGCGGCGGCAATAAAAAGGGCTCCTTGAAGGAGCCCCTGGGCCGAAGCCCGCCGCCCGGATGGGGCGCGCGTGGTTAAATCGTCATCTATTCAAGTTTTAGGTGTCGGAATGTGCCCTGATCAGCCGACAGCGCGAAGTTCGTTGAGTCTGTGTATACCCGCAGTGCCTGTCATACCGTCCCAGTTGTCGCCGCGTCCTTCGCGCCAGCCGTTGATCCAGGCTTGGCGTACCGACGGTAGAGTAAATGGGCAAAGCTCACGGGACTTGCCATTAACGCCATACTGATATCCGCGTAAAAACGCTCTTTCCAACGGATCACGCTTTAGTCTTCTCATAGGGTGTTTCCCTCACTTGTTGACTGTATATGTCCCGTCGACCTTCGTTGAGGTCGGGCAGATCGGTTCTGCCGTTGGTGCTCGCTGCCGGCGTCGCGAGCCTTGATGTCGACGCCGTTGCGGCGCCAACCTGTGTTGAGTTCTAACCAATAGGTCACAGCAAGTGAATGATCGTTTTGTCATAAGAACGTAACCATAATGCTGTCCAGGCCATAAGCCAGAGCGGTTTTTGCACGGTCTCCTTGGAGCAAAGCCTGCTGTGATCAGGTCTCTACTAGATGATGAGGTTAATGCTTTAGTGAGAATGTCGAACGGTTGCACTCAACTACTATTCGACGAAGGGTAGACTTATGTCATTTTGTTGCCCTGACTTTTCATCTGCCCCGGCCTCTAAGCTCTTTTGTCTTGCAAGAAAGCCTGCCCGCCGGGGTGGGACGGCACGTTGCGTGCCACACGAGCGCTCTTGAAGAAAAGCGCTTGATTAAAAACCGAGCGGGCGATGCGTTGCCCGTTCACTTATTTGCCTAAGGCCCTGGTATTTCCATGTCGGATCGTTACGAACTCTTCCTCACCTGTCCCAAAGGCCTAGAAGGCCTGCTGATCGAGGAAGCCACCGGGCTTGGCCTTGAACAAGCGCGCGAACACACCTCCGCCGTGCGCGGCATGGGCGACATGGAGACGGCTTACCGCCTGTGCCTGTGGTCGCGCCTGGCCAACCGGGTCTTGCTGGTCCTCAAGCGCTTCCCGATGAAGAACGCCGACGACCTGTACCAGGGCGTGCTGGATGTCGACTGGCAGGACCACATGCTGGCCGACGGTACCCTGGCGGTGGAGTTCAGCGGGCATGGCTCGGGCATCGACAACACCCATTTCGGCGCCTTGAAGGTCAAGGACGCCATCGTCGACAAGCTGCGGACCCCAACCGGCGAGCGTCCCTCGGTGGACAAGCTCAATCCGGACCTGCGCATCCATCTGCGCCTGGATCGTGGCGAAGCCATCCTCTCCCTGGACCTCTCCGGCCACAGCCTGCACCAGCGTGGCTATCGCTTGCAGCAGGGCGCCGCGCCACTCAAGGAAAACCTCGCCGCGGCGGTGCTGATCCGCGCCGGCTGGCCGCGTATCGCGGCTGAAGGCGGGGCTCTGGCCGACCCGATGTGCGGTGTCGGGACCTTCCTGGTGGAGGCCGCGATGATCGCCGCCGACATCGCCCCCAACCTCAAGCGCGAGCGCTGGGGCTTCACCGCCTGGCAGGGACATGTGCCGGCGCTGTGGCGCAAGCTGCACGACGAGGCCCAGGCCCGTGCCCAGGCCGGGTTGGCCCGGCCGCCGCTGTGGATCCGTGGCTACGAAGCCGATCCGCGCCTGATCCAGCCGGGCCGCAACAACGTCGAGCGTGCCGGCTTGAGCGACTGGATCAAGATCTACCAGGGCGAGGTGGCGACCTTCGAGCCGCGCCCGGACCAGAACCAGAAGGGCCTGGTGATCAGCAACCCGCCCTACGGCGAGCGCCTGGGGGACGAAGCAAGCCTGCTGTACCTCTACCAGAATCTTGGCGAGCGCCTGCGCCAGGCCTGCCTGAACTGGGAGGCGGCGGTCTTCACCGGCGCCCCGGAGCTGGGCAAGCGCATGGGCATCCGCAGCCACAAGCAATACTCGTTCTGGAACGGTGCCCTGCCTTGCAAGTTGCTGTTGATCAAGGTTCAGCCGGACCAGTTCGTCACTGGCGAGCGCCGGACTCCCGAGCAACGCCAGCTGGAACGCGAGCAGGCCCAGGCCGCGCCTGAGCCGGTCGAGCGCCAGTACAACAAGAACGGCAACCCGATCAAGCCGGCTCCAGCCCCGGCCCCGGTGGTGGAGCAGGCGCGCTTGAGCGAAGGTGGGCAGATGTTCGCCAACCGCCTGCAGAAGAACCTCAAGCAACTGGGCAAGTGGGCCAAGCGCGAGGGTGTGGAGTGCTACCGGGTCTACGATGCCGACATGCCCGAATACTCCCTGGCCATCGACCTGTACCAGGATTGGGTGCATGTGCAGGAATACGCGGCACCCAAGTCGGTGGATCCGGAGAAGGCCCAGGCGCGGCTGTTCGATGCCCTGGCGGCGATCCCCCAGGCACTCGACGTCGACAAGAGCCGTGTGCTGATCAAGCGCCGTGAGCGCCAGAGCGGCACCCGCCAGTACGAGCGCCAGGGGGCCCAGGGGCAGTTCACCGAGGTCCGCGAAGGCGGGGTCAAGCTGCTGGTGAACCTCACCGACTACCTGGATACCGGGCTGTTCCTGGACCACCGGCCGATGCGCATGCGCATCCAGAAGGAAGCGGCGGGCAAGCGTTTCCTCAACCTGTTCTGCTACACCGCTACCGCCAGCGTGCATGCGGCCAAGGGCGGGGCGCGCAGCACCACCAGCGTCGACCTGTCGAAAACCTACCTGGACTGGGCACGGCGCAACTTCTCGCTCAATGGCTTCTCCGACAAGAACCGCCTGGAGCAGGGCGATGTGATGGCCTGGCTGGAAACCTGCCGCGACGAGTTCGACCTGATCTTCATCGACCCGCCGACCTTCTCCAACTCCAAGCGCATGGAAGGGGTGTTCGACGTACAGCGCGACCACGTGCAGTTGCTCGACCTGGCCCTGGCGCGCCTGGCTCCTGGCGGCGTGCTGTATTTCTCCAACAACTTCCGCAAGTTCCAGCTGGATGAGAATCTCGTTGCGCGCTACCAGGTCGAGGAGATCACCGCGAGCACCATCGACCCGGACTTCGCCCGTAACGGCAAGATCCACCGCGCCTGGAAAATCAGCGTCCGCTGAAGACCGGACAAGCCGCCGAGGCCTGAATTTCCAGGCTTCGGAATGGCTTGATACTGGTCAAATTAATGGCTAATGGCTATAACTCACAGCAAGTCCGAATGACACCCAAACTCGCTGGCGTGATGAGTTCTACTTATGCCGTTGCATGTGGTACGCCCGAAAATCCTGGGTTTCATCAGTGAAGAAGTTTCCGCCTGGCTGGTGGCCCTGTTGGTGCTGCTGGCCGGCGGCATCCTGACCGGCCTGCTGGCCTGGTCCACCTACAACCTCAACAAGCAGCAGTTGCGCCAGCGCTTCCAGTTGCTGGCCAGCGAGCGCTACAGCCGTATCGAGGAACGCTTCCAGGACCAGGAGCAACGCCTGGATGGCCTGCGGCGTTTCTTCGTCAATTCCGACCTGGTGAGTCGCCAGGATTTCGATGGTTATGCCAAGCCCTTGTTGCGTCGTACCCAGGCCTATGCCTGGGCGCCGCTGATCAGTCGTGCCCGGCGCCCGGCCTTCGAGCAGGAGGTGCGCGACCAGGGCGTGGCAGGGTTCTCCATCCTGCAACTCAATGGCGCCGGGCAGATGGAACCGGCCGGCGAGCGCGAGGACTATGCCCCGGTGTTGTACAGCCAGACTCAGAGCCCCATGGGTTCGCCCCTGGGCTACGACCTGCTGGCCCAGCCCCTGCGCCGGGCCACCCTGGAGCGGGCGCGGGAGCTGGATGGCATGGCGGTGTCGGCGCCAGTGCACCTGGTGGCGGTCGACCCGGCCTATGCCCGTGGCGTGGTGCTGGCGGCCCCGGTCCGGCGTGCTGTGCATGGCGGCCAACAGCAGTCGCGGCCTGACGGCTACGTATTGGCGGTGATCAGCCTGCGGCAGTTGGTGGCCGAAGGGTTGTCGGTGCCGGCCAGCGACAATCTCTCGGTGCGCATCCTCGACCTGTCCAGCGAAGGCCGGCACGAGGTGCTCTATGAATCGAACAACCCGCCGATCAACGGGTACCTGAATGCCAGCCGCCTGCTACGCCTGGCGGACCGCGATTACCAGGTGGAGATCCGGCCGGGAGCGGCCTTCCTGCATGCCAACCATTTTTCCCTGGCTAGCCTGGTGATCCTCGGCGGGCTCTTGAGCCTGTTGCTCAGCGCCTTGCTCTACGTGCTGGTCAGCCAGCGCCAGCGGGCCCTGACCCTGGTGGAGCAGCGCACCGCCGAACTGCGTAGTCGCGAGCACGAACTGCGCGGGACCCACAGCCAGCTGCGCAGCGTGCTCAACGCCGCGACCCAGGTGGCGATCATCGCCACCGACCTGCGCGGGATCATCACCACCTTCAACGCCGGGGCCGAGCAGATGCTCGGCTACAGCAGCAGCGAAGTGGTGGGGTTGTTGACCCTGGAGAGCCTGCATTTGCCCAAGGAGCTGGAGAGCTGGGCCCAGAGCCTCAGCCAGCGCTATGGCAAGCCGATCCCGATGTCCCAGGCGATGCTGGTGGAAGAGGGCATGGCGGGCGGCCACGAAGCCCGGGAGTGGACCCTGGTGCGCCGGGATGGCAGCCACCTGCCGGTGAACATGCTGGCGACCCCGGTACTCGACGACCAGGGTTTGTGGATCGGCCACCTGGCGATCTGCATCGACATCACCGAGCGCAAGCGCGTTCACGAGGCCCTGGCTGCCCGTGACCGCTTGCTCAAGCGGCTCAGCGCCCATGTTCCTGGCGGCATCTACCAGTTCAAGATCGACGCCGACGGGCACATGAGCTTCACCTATGCCAGTGATGGCATGCGGGAGATCTACGAGATCGATCCGCTGCTACTGCAAGAGGATGCCGCGCCGGTGTTCGAACGCATTCATCCCGAGGACCTGGAACGGATAAGCCAGTCGATCCAGGTGTCGGCGCAGCACCTGAGCCCTTGGCGCGAGGAATACCGGGTCTGCCTGCCGGAGCGAGGCCTGCGCTGGATGCGCGGCGCGGCCAGCCCGGAAAGCCTGCCTGGCGGCGGGGTGCTATGGCACGGCTACATCTCGGATATTTCCGATCTCAAGCGGGTCGAGGAAGAGTTGCGCGCGCTGTCGGTCACCGACGCCCTGACCGGCATCCACAACCGGCGCTATTTCCAGGAGCAGCTGCAACATGAGATGCAGCGCCTGGAGCGTAGTGGCGGGGAGATGGCGGTGATCATGCTGGACATCGACCACTTCAAGCGGATCAACGACCGCTACGGCCATGCCGTGGGCGACCAGGTGCTGCGCGGCGTGTGCCAGCGCATCAGCCGGCGCTTGCGCCGCACCGATGTGTTCTGCCGCCTGGGGGGCGAGGAATTCATGCTCCTGTGTCCGGACACCAATGGCCAGCAGGCGCAGGTTTTGGCCCAAGAGCTGTGGCAGGGCTTGCGCAGTGCGCCGATCGAGCCGGTGGGCAGGGTCACCGCCAGCTTCGGCATTGCCAGCTGGCGGGTGGGCGAGGGAGCGGATGGCTTGTTGCTGCGGGCCGACTCCGGCGTCTATGCCGCCAAGCAGGCCGGGCGCGACCGGGTACAGCCGGAGCAGGTGTGAACGGCAGCGGCGGCGGATGCGCCGCCGTTGCAACAGGGCCTAGCGCGTCGCTGCGCTACCGGCCAGTTTGGGCTGGCGATAGAGGTCCAGCAGGACCTGGTCCAGCACCGAGGAAGCGCCGAAGGGTTGCGGATCGTTGAGGATCGCCACCACGGCCCAGGTGTTGCCATTGTCATCGCGGCTGTAGCCGGCAATGGCCCGAACGGTGTTCAAGGTGCCGGTCTTGATGTGCGCCTCGCCGCTCATGGCCGTGCGTTTCAGGCGCTTGCGCATGGTCCCGTCCATCCCGGCGATAGGCATCGAGCTGATGAACTCGGCAGCGTAGGGGCTTTTCCAGGCCGCTTGCAGCAGGCCGGCCATCTCCCGGGCGCTGACCCGCTCGGCCCGGGACAGGCCGGAACCGTTCTCCATCACCAGGTGCGGCGAGGTGATGCCTTTTCTCGCCAGCCACTGGCGCACCACTCGCTGCGCGGCCTTGGCGTCGTCGCCGTCGGCTTCGTTGCGGTACTTGGCCCCCAGGCTCAGGAACAGCTGCTGGGCCATGGTGTTGTTACTGTACTTGTTGATGTCGCGGATGATCTCCGCCAGGTCCGGGGAGAAGGCCCGGGCCAGGACCTTGGCGTCCTTGGGCACCACGGCCAGGCGATCCTTGCCCTGGATGCTGCCGCCCAGTTCGCTCCAGATCGCCCGTACCGCACCGGCGGTGTAGGTGGCATGGTCCAGCAGCGACAGGTAGGTCTGCGAGCTGCAGCCATCGCCCAACTGGCCGCCGACGGTAACGATCACGCTGCCATCGGCCTGGGTCACCGGGTTGTAGCGCACATCGCCCGTGCATTGCTTGCCGCTGAGGGCCTTGACCTGATTGTCGATGCGGATCTTGGCGATCGGCGGTTCCACCGATACCAGCACCCGGCCGGAGTCGTTGCGGGCGACGAAGCGCAGGGCCTTGAGGTTGACCATCAGGGCATCGGGCTTGACCAGGAATGGCTTGTTCTCGTCCTTGCCGTCGTCATCGAATTCCGGCAGTTGCGGCTGGACGAAATAGTTGCGATCCAGCACCAGGTCGCCGGTGATCTGCTGCACGCCGTTGGCCCGCAGGTCGCGCATCAGCAGCCAGAGCTTCTCCATGTTCAGCTTGGGGTCGCCGCCGCCCTTGAGGTACAGGTTGCCGTTGAGGATGCCGCCGCTGAGGGTGCCGTCGGTGTAGAACTCGGTCTTCCACTGGTGGGTCGGGCCGAGCATTTCCAGGGCCGCGTAGGTGGTCACCAGCTTCATGGTGGAGGCCGGATTGACCGATACGTCGGCGTTGAAGATGGTCGGGGTGCCAGGGCCATCGAGAGGCAGCATCACCAGGGACAGGGCGTTGTCCGGGACCTTGGCGGCCTTGAGGGCTTGCTGGACCTTGGGAGTCAGGGTGGTGTTGATCGGGGCGGCGTAAGCCTGTAAAGCCAGGGGCAAGACGACACTGGCGAGCAGTAGTGGACGCAACGATTTGATCATATGGAATGGAACCCTGCAGTCGAGGGGAAAAAAGGCGAGGGGTACAAATGAAAATCCCTCAGTGGTCATGAAAGTGTCGGCATTATGCCCCAAGGTATAGCGGCTTGTGCCGTGCCACGGCCTGCGGTGGCGGTATTTTTTTTGCCAATGACCGACCGGCGTTCTCATAGAGTCAGGCAATCGCCTGGCTAAACTGGTAAAGTGCCGCCCGTTATTACTTATGAGGATTGTTCCATGGCCACTAACCGTTCCCGCCGTCTGCGCAAAAAGCTCTGCGTAGATGAATTCCAGGAGCTGGGTTTTGAGCTGAACCTGGATTTCAAAGAAGATCTGTCCGACGAAGCCATCGACGCTTTCCTCGACGCATTCCTCAAAGAAGCGATGGAAGCCAACGGCCTGGGCTATGTGGGCGGTGACGACTTCGGTCTGGTTTGCCTGAGCAAGCGCGGTTCCGTCAGCGAAGAGCAACGTGCCACCGTTGAAGCCTGGCTCAAGGCACGCACCGAGCTGACCAACGTTGAAGTCAGCCCGCTGCTGGACGTGTGGTACCCGGACAACGCGATCAACCCGACCGCGTGATGTCATGCACGGACGACCCGGCCGGGTCGTCCGTGCGTTGTTGCCCGAGGGCAACCTTTCCTTATTCCCTATCGATCATTGCTCCGGCCTCGGGCTTGTCCCGGGTTTTGTCGTGGGCGTCATTTGGCGCCCACGCCGGTTCCGGGTCTCAGGCGTTGCGCCAGTTGAGGATCAGCAGGGTCAGCACCCCGGCGACGATGCCCCAGAATGCCGAGCCCACCGAGAACAGCGTCAGCCCGGATGCGGTCACCATGAAGGTGATCAGCGCCGCTTCGCGCTCCTTGCTTTCGCTCATGGCGATGGTCAGGCCGTTGATGATGGAGCCGAACAGCGCCAGGGCGGCGATGGACAACACCAGCTCCTTGGGCAGAGCGGCGAACAGCGCGGCCAGGGTGGCGCCGAAGGTCCCGGCGATGCCGTAGAAGATCCCGCACCAGACCGCTGCGGTGTAGCGCTTGGCGTGGTCTTCATGGGCATGGGGGCCGGTGCAGATCGCCGCGCTGATGGCCGCAAGGTTGATGCCGTGGGAGCCGAAGGGCGCCATCAGCAACGAACCCAGGCCGGTGGCGGTGATCAGCGGCGAGGCTGGCACGTTGTAGCCATCGGCTCGCAGCACGGCGACCCCGGGCATGTTCTGCGAGGTCATGGCCACCACGAACAGCGGGATGCCGATGCTGATGGTGGCCGCCAGGGAGAAGTGCGGAGTGGTCCAGACCGGGGTCGCCACTTCTAGCTTGAAGCCGCTGAAATCCAGCAGCCCCATCATTCCAGAGAGCGCCGTGCCGATCAGCAGGGCCGCCAGCACCGCATAGCGCGGCGACAGGCGCTTGACCACCAGGTAGGTGAAGAACATGCCCAGCACCAGGGCGGTGCGATGCTGGGCGGCAACGAAGATCTCGCTGCCGATCTTGAACAGGATCCCGGCCAGCAGGGCCGCCGCCAGGGACGCCGGGATCTTTTTCACCAGGCGTTCGAAGCTACCGGTGAGGCCGCAGATGATGACCAGCACCGCGCAGGTGATGTAGGCGCCGATGGCTTCGCCGTAGGTCACGCCCCCCAGGCTGGTGATCAGCAGGGCGGCGCCCGGGGTCGACCAGGCGATGGTGATGGGGGTGCGGTAGCGCAGGGACAGGCCGATGCTGCATACCGCCATGCCGATGGACAGGGCCCAGATCCACGAGGAGATCTGGCCGTTGCTCAGGCCGGCGGCTTGTCCGGCCTGGAACATCAGCACCAGGGAGCTGGTGTAGCCGGTCATCATGGCGATGAAGCCGGCGACTATGGCTGAAGGCGAAGTGTCGGCCAGGGGGCGCAGTTGCGCGGGGTTGGCATCGGACATCATGGGGTTCCTTGTTCTTGAAAGACGCGATGGACCGCTCTTGTTCCTGGTGCGAGCCGCGAAGGAGGGCACTGCAATGCTGAAAGGTCCAGGGGCCAAGCCTAAACGTAAACGGCGCTTGCCGTTGCCATACAGCCGCGCCTGCAAACAGCCGTACAGTCAGGGGGCGCCAGCAGGGGGGCAAGTATACTTTTTACTGTTGCGTTCCAAGGGTTGTGTACAATGTGCACCTGTTTTAACGCGATACTTGCCAGCGCCCCACCGTGGCGTATTAAAGTCACGCTGACACCGCTGCAGTCCTCCCGACCCGAGTGCCCATGAACGAACAGTTGCAACCCCTGAAGAAACAACCGCGAGCAGGCAAGGCCGGACGCAGCGGAACCCAGGACGATATCGTCTACGCGCATATCTTCGAGGCCATTCTCGAACAGCGCCTGGCGCCCGGTACCAAATTGAGCGAAGAGGCGCTGGGGGAGATTTTCGGGGTCAGCCGTACCATCATCCGTCGCGCGCTCTCGCGCCTGGCCCATGAAGGCGTGGTGCTGCTGCGTCCCAACCGTGGGGCAGTGGTGGCCAGCCCGAGCGTCGAGGAAGCGCGCCAGGTGTTCCTCGCCCGGCGCCTGGTGGAGCGGGCCATCACCGAGCTGGCAGTGCAGCACGCCACCACCGAGCAGTTGCTGGAGCTGCGGCAGATGGTCAACGAGGAGCGCGACAGCTTCTCCCGTGGCGATCGCGGTGCCGGCATCCGTCTTTCCGGGGAATTCCACCTGAAGCTGGCGGAGGCGGCGAAAAATGCCCCGCTGATCAGCTTCCAGCGCAGCCTGGTATCCCAGACCTCGCTGATCATCGCCCAGTATGAAAGTGGCAACCGCTCCCATTGCTCCTACGACGAGCACACCCAGCTGATCGATGCCATCGAGGCGCGGGATGCCGAGCTGGCGGTGAACCTGATGATGCACCACATGGACCACATCGACAGCAAGCTCAATCTCGACGAGGAAAGTGCCTCGGACGACCTGCATGCGGTGTTCTCGCACCTGCTGCAGACGAAAAAACCGGGCCGCTCCAGCGCCAAGCTGTAGGACCTCGTCCCGCACGACCGATCCCCCGTTCCATGTTCCATGGGGCGGGGGATTTTTGTTTGGCGCCCCGAGCGCTGGGCAACTGCTGGATTGTTGTGGTTTTCTTGTTTAATTGTATACAGTTCTGTCGTCAACGCTCTCGGTCAGCCCGTGGCGGCCTTTCATCGTGCCCAAGGAGTCCAAGGCATGAGCGGCAGAACCCTGCGTATTCATTCTTGCGCGATCCATTATTTCGACATGGTCCGCCGTTGCCGCTCGATCCGCGAGGCTGCCCGGCGCTTGAATGTCGCCTCCTCGGCGGTGAACCGGCAGATCCTCAAGATCGAGGATGAAATCGGTACCTCGCTATTCGAGCGCGTGCCCGGCGGCCTGCGCCTGACCCTGGCCGGCGAGGCGTTGAGTCGGCATGTCAGCCTGGTACTGCAGGACCTGGAGCGAGTGCGCCTGGAGTTCGATGCGCTGCGCGGGCTTCAGAGCGGGCACGTGGAGATCGCCACGGTGGAGGGCGCCACCGTCGAACTGTTGCCGGCGGTACTCAAGCGCATGCGCGACCTCTATCCCCAGGTGACCATCGGTGTGACGGTCCAGGGCTCGCAGGCGATTCCCCAGGCGCTGACCAGCAATCGAGCGGACCTGGGGCTGGCGTTCGCCTTGCCCAGGGCGGCCGAGATCCGCCAATTGAGCGTCGGGCATTTTCGCCTGGGAGCGCTGGTCAGCCCCGGGCATCCCCTGGCCGATCGGGGAAGCGTGAATTTCGCCACCTGTGCCGAGCATGGCCTGATCCTGGCCAAGAGCGAGTTGTCGATCCATCACCTGCTGATGCCCCTGCACAAGCGTCTCGGCCTGCTGGACAAACCACCCCTGCAGAGCAACTCCATGGAGCTGGCGCGGCAGATGGTCCGCCACGGCCTGGGCGTGGCCTTCCAGACCCGGATCGGAGTCGAGGCGGACCTGGCCCAGGGCGCGCTGGTGCACATCCCCCTGAGCGACCAGGGCGGCATCTACAGCGACCTGGGGCTCTATGCCCGAAGCGGTCGCGAGCTGCCTGGCGCGGTGGAGGCACTGGCGCACCTGCTGGATGAAGAGATCGGTATTCGCCAGCGCGCCGAATGCACTGGCCGCCAGCCAGTGCTTAATGTCGATCAGTTAAGGAAATTGTAGGAGCGAGGCTTGCCCGCGATGGACTGCAGAGCGCCGCGTTTATCCAGTCAGCAAGCGCTAACGCTGACAGCCATCGCGAGCAATCGAGCGTCGACCGGCTGCTCCTGCAGGGGATCACCTCGCTTAACTGACCGGCATCAGGCCAGCGCTGCCGTTTTGGCAGCACGCCGGGCGATATTCTGTGCTTTGGCCCCTGCGGCGCTTGTGTCGATACTGCGCCGGTCGGCAGCCAGCGAAGCTGCCATCAGCCACAGGACATAATAAAAATGAAAAAGGCACTACAAGGCGCGACCCTGCTGATGACCTTGATCGGAGCGGGGCAAGCGACCGCCCTGGAATGGATGAGCAACAGCGTGGGCTTTCGCTATGGCAAGGAATTCACCAATCCCAACAACCCGCACTACATCAGCAAGCGTGTCTATAGCTTCACCCACGCCAGCGGCTATCAGTACGGCAGCAACTACCTGCACCTGGATGTGCTGCTCTCCGACAACGATGACCCGCGCAAGGGCACCAACAGGGGTAGCAGCGAAGTGTACGGCGTCTATCGTCACCAGCTCTTCGCCTCGCGGGTGCTGGATACGCCCCTGGGCACAGGCCTGGTCAAGGACTACGCGCTGACCCTGGGTTTCGACGCCAGCCGCAACAACAACCTGGGTTCGGCGAAGAAACGCGCCCTGGTGTTCGGCCCGACCCTGAAGTTCAACACCGTCGGCGTGCTCGACCTGAGCCTGCTGTACTACAAGGAAAACAACCATTCCGGCATCCCCGGGGCCAAGGATCCGGACCATACCTTCGACGATACCTACCTGCTCAACCTGGCCTGGATGAGGCCATTCGAGGTAGGCAGCCATGCGGCCAAGTTCCAGGGTTTCGTCAACTACATCGGGGAGAAGGGCCATGACTACAACGACCGTGACACGGCCCCGGAAACCCTGATGCGCACCTCGTTGATGTTCGCCGTGCTGCCGGGCAAGAACGTCAAGCCCAACCTCTACCTCGGGGTCGGCTACGAGTACTGGCACAACAAGTTCGGCGTGGATGGCGGCCGTGGTACCCGCACCTCGGCGCCAACCCTGAACCTGGAAGTGACCTTCTAGTCCGAGCACCCGTACCGGAGCCGGGCCCTCCCCAGGGCCCGGCCGCCATCGCCGATCAAGATCTCAACGCCGTTTCACTCGTCCTCATCCGGATCGGGCTTGAGGCCGGCCAGCAACGCCTCGAAGCTGGGGGCGAGAATCTCCGGCTCGCTACCGTCGTCGTGTCGCCACAGGCGCACCTCGGGCCCCAGGCTCGGGTCGATGATGAGCTGGTCGCCGCTGCCGTCCCCGGCGATGGCGATCACCTTCCTGCCCAGTTCCTCGCAAGGCCACTCGGAGGCCACGGCGATGCTGTAGCTGTCGTCCGGATCGCTTTCCAGGGCCAGGTAGTGGAAGGCCTCGATGGCGAAGGCGGCCTCGTCGTTCTCGAAGAAGTTCAGCGTGGGCGCGCCGCCATTGATCGTGCGCAGGAACTGCAGGTAGTCGGCGGGCAGGGCGACGCCCTGCCTGGCCTGGAATTCGGCGATCTCATCCAGGCTCGGGATGGGCCGTTCGATGACGCAGTTCTGGTAGTAGATGCCGAGTTCAGCTAGCTCTCTCATGTGCTTTCTTCCGGTTCGGGGGCGGCCTGCGGCGAAGCCCCTTGTTGCTCCATGGGGCCCGGGGCAGAGCAGCAGGGCCCGGGCGAAGGGGGCAGATGATACGCAGTGCGAGCCCATCCGCGTGAGCTCTTTGCCGATGGTCGGCGCGAGCCTGCGCAGCAGGTTGCGACTCCATGAAAAATCCCCCGGTCGAGCGGTATCGAGCGGGGGATCCTTGACGCCGGGGACCGATCAGCGCTGGTGCACTTGCTGGCCGGCGGCGTAGGTCTGCAGCACGGTGCGGTCGTCGCCCAGGGTCATCAGCACGAACAGGGTCTCGGCGATGCTCTTGGCCTGTTGCAGGCGGTACTCCAGCAGCGGCGTGGCCTTGTAGTCCAGGACCAGGAAGTCGGCGTCGGTGCCGGGGTGCAAGGTGCCGATCCGTTCTTCCAGACGCAGGGCCCGGGCGCCACCGAGGGTGGCCAGGTACAGGGATTTGAACGGGCTCAGGCGCGCGCCCTGCAACTGCATCACCTTGTAGGCCTCATTGAGGGTGTTGAGCAGGGAGAAGCTGGTGCCGGCGCCGATATCGGTGCCCAGGCCGACATTGAGCTTGTGCTTCTCGGCCATCGGCAGGTTGAACAGGCCGCTGCCGAGGAAGAAGTTCGAGGTCGGGCAGAAGGCCACCGCCGAACCGGTCTGCGCCAGGCGCGCGCACTCGTCGTCGCACAGGTGCACGCCATGGGCGAACACCGAGCGTTCGCCCAGCAACTGGTAATGGTCGTAGACGTCCAGGTAGCCCTTGCGCTCGGGGAACAGCTCCTTGACCCACTCGATTTCCTGCAGGTTCTCGCTGATGTGGGTCTGCATGTAGAGATCGGGATACTCCTTGAGCAACTGGCCGGCCAGGGTCAACTGCTGCGGGGTGCTGGTGGGGGCGAAGCGCGGGGTCACTGCGTAGTGCAGGCGACCTTTGCCATGCCAGCGCTCGATCAATGCCTTGCTGTCCTGGTAGCCGGACTCGGCGGTGTCGACCAGGTAGTCCGGGGCGTTGCGGTCCATCATCACCTTGCCGGCGATCATTCGCAGATCGAGCTTCTGCGCGGCGCTGAAGAAAGCATCCACCGACTGCGGGTGCACGCTGCCGAACACCAGGGCGGTGGTGGTGCCGTTGCGCAGCAGCTCCTTGATGAACACGTCGGCCACTTCGTCGGCGTGGGCCCGGTCGGCGAACTGGCTTTCGCAGGGGAAGGTGTAGGTATTGAGCCAGTCCAGCAGTTGTTCGCCATAGGCGCCGACCATGCCGGTCTGCGGCAGGTGGATATGGGTGTCGATGAAGCCTGGGGTGATCAGCGCGTCCGGGTAATGGTTCACCGGTACCTCGGCGGGCAGGCTCGCGAGCAGTTCGCTGGCATGGCCAAGGGCGCTGATCCGGCCGTTTTCCACCACCAGCAGGCCGTCCTCGAAGTACTCGTAGGAGGCTTCGATTCCGACCTCCGCCGGGTCGGCGATGCTGTGCAGGATGGCGGCACGGTAGGCTTTGCGAGTCTGGGACATGGTCATTCTCAAGTGTGTGGCTGTTTCAGTTCGAGGCCTGGCTGCGGCGCGAGACCGGCAGCAGCTGGGCAATGGGTTCGGCGATGACGCTGGGCTGGCCGAAATGGGCGTTGTAGGTGGCGATGATTTCACCGGCGATGGAGATGGCGATTTCCACGGGCAGCTTGCCCTTGACCTCGCCCAGCCCCATGGGGCAACGCATGCGTTGCACGGTGGCGGCGTCGAAGCCGCGATCGCGCAGGCGATGTTCGAACTTCACCCGCTTGGTCCTGGAGCCGATCAGGCCGAAATAGGTGAAATCGTTGCGCTTGAGCAGGGCGGCGGTCAACTCCAGGTCCAGCTGGTGATTATGGGTCATGACGATGCAATAGCTGCCTGGGGGCAGGTCATCGATCTCGTCCACCGGCTCCTCGCTGACGATCTTGCGCACCCCTTGGGGAATCTGTTCGGGGAATTCCTGCTCCCGCGAGTCGATCCAGCGCACCCGGCAGGGCAGCGCGGCGAGCAAGGGTACCAGGGCGCGGCCGACATGGCCGGCACCGAACACGGCAATTTGCGCCTGCACCTGGCCCATGGGCTCGAACAGCAGCACCGTGGCCCCGCCGCAGCACTGGCCGAGGCTGGCACCGAGGCTGAAGCGCTCCAGGTGGGTGGTTTGCCGGCCGCTGGCGAGCATCTGCCGGGCGATCTGCATGGCCTTGTATTCCAGGTGGCCGCCGCCGATGGTGTCGAAGGCCCGGCTGGCGCTGACCACCATCTTCGAACCGGCGTTGCGCGGGGTCGAGCCCAGCTCTTCGATGATGGTCACCAGCACGCAGGGTTCACCCTGGTTCTGCAGGTCGGCGAGGGCGCTGATCCAGTCGTACATGTTCACCTCGACATCGCTGTTGTGTGTTCGGGCCTCATCGCGGGCAAGCCTGGCTCTTCCAGGGAAATGCCATCCCGGCAGGAGCCAGGCTGCCCGCGACAGGCGCGCCTGGGTCTAGAGCGGAGCCAGCTCGGATTCGCTCTCTACGGCTTTCGCCACCTGCAGCTGGCGCATCTGTTCACAGCCCCAGAGCACCCGTTCCGGGGTCGCCGGGGCGTCGATCCGTGGCTGGTGCCGGTAGTCGCCAAGGCTGGCCACGGCGTCCTTGATGGCGCACCAGGCGGCGATGCCGAGCATGAACGGCGGTTCGCCCACCGCCTTGGAGTGGAACACCGTGTCTTCCGGGTTCTTGCGGTTTTCCACCAGCTTGACCCGCAAGTCCGCCGGCATGTCGGCCACTGCCGGGATCTTGTAGCTGGCCGGGCCATTGGTCATCAGCTTGCCCTTGGCGTTCCATACCAATTCCTCGGTGGTCAGCCAGCCCATGCCCTGGATGAAGCCGCCTTCCACCTGGCCGATGTCGATGGCCGGGTTCAGCGACGCGCCGACGTCATGCAGGATATCGGTGCGCAGCATCTTGTATTCGCCGGTCAGGGTATCGACGAGCACCTCGGCGCAGGCCGCGCCGAAGGCGAAGTAGTAGAACGGCCGGCCGCGGGCCTGGGCGCGGTCGTAGTAGATCTTCGGAGTCTTGTAGAAGCCGGTGCTGGACAGCGACACTTGGGCGAAATACGCCTGCTGGATCAGTTCCTCGAAGGTCAGGATCAGCTCGCGAACCCGCACGTGGCCGTTGTGGAACTCCACATCTTCCTCGCTGACCTGGTACTTGCGCGCGGCGAACTCCACCAGCCGGTCCTTGATGGTTTGCGCCGCGTTCTGCGCCGCCTTGCCGTTGAGGTCTGCGCCGCTGGAGGCCGCGGTCGGCGAGGTGTTGGGCACCTTGTCGGTATTGGTGGCGGTGATCTGCACCCGGCCGATATCGACCTGGAACACCTCGGCCACCACCTGGGCCACCTTGGTGTTCAGGCCCTGGCCCATCTCGGTGCCGCCATGGTTGAGGTGGATGCTGCCGTCGGTGTAGACGTGGACCAGCGCGCCGGCCTGGTTGAGGAAGCTGGCGGTGAAGGAGATGCCGAATTTCACCGGGGTCAGGGCCAGGCCTTTCTTCAGCACCGGGCTGTTGGCGTTGTACAGCCGGATGGCTTCGCGGCGCTCGGCATACTGGCTGCTGGCTTCCAGTTCGGCGGTCATTTCCTCGAGCATGTTGTGCTCGACGGTCTGGTAGTAGTGGGTGACGTTGCGCTCGGTCTTGCCGTAGTAGTTGGCCTTGCGCACGGCCAGCGGGTCCAGGTGCAGGTGACGGGCGATGGCATCCATCACTTCCTCGATGGCGACCATGCCCTGGGGGCCGCCGAAACCGCGATAGGCGGTGTTGGAGGCAGTGTTGGTCTTGCAGCGGTGGCCGTTGACCGTGGCGTCGCCCAGGTAGTACGAGTTGTCGGCGTGGAACATCGCCCGGTCGACGATGGACGCCGACAGGTCCGGCGAGCAGCCGCAGTTGCCCGCCAGCTCCAGCTGGATGCCGTGCAGCCGGCCGCTTTCGTCGAAGCCCACGTCGTATTCGATGTAGAACGGGTGGCGCTTGCCGGTCATCAGCATGTCCTCGACCCGGGGCAGGCGCATCTTGGTCGGCTGGCCGGTGAGGCGCGCGATCACCGCGCACAGGCAGGCGGGGCTGGCAGCCTGGGTTTCCTTGCCGCCGAAGCCGCCACCCATGCGGCGCATGTCCACCACGATCTTGTTCATCGAGACATCCAGCACCTCGGCCACCAGCTTCTGCACTTCAGTGGGGTTTTGGGTCGAGCAGTAGACGATCATGCCGCCGTCTTCGGTGGGCATCACCGAGGAGATCTGGGTCTCCAGGTAGAAGTGCTCCTGGCCGCCGATGTGCAGGGTGCCCTGGATGCGGTGCCTGGCGTTGGCCAGGGCGCTGGCCGAGTCGCCGCGCTGGTGGGTGTGGCTGTCGAGCACGAAGTGGCGCTTGCGCAGGGCCTCGACCACGTCCAGCACTGGTTCCAGGTCCTCGTACTCGATGATCGCGGCCATGGCGGCCTGGCGAGCGGTATCCAGGTCGCGGGCGGCCACCGCCAGCACCGGCTGGCCGACGTATTGCACGGTGTCGATGGCCAGCAACGGGTCGCCGGGCAGCAGCGGGCCGATGTCCTTGAGGCCGGGAATGTCCTCGTGGGTGATGACGATGCGCACCCCTTCGAAGGCATGGCAGGGGGTGGTGTCGATGCTGATGACCCGGGCGTGGGCACGGTCCGAGAGCCGGGCATAGACGTGCAGCTGGTTGGGGAATTCCAGGCGGTCGTCGATGTACACCGCTTCGCCGGACACATGTTTTTCGGCGCTGTCATGCTTGACGCTGCGACCGACGCCGGTGGTCAGGTCCTGGCGAAACAGGGCCGAGAGTTCGTCCTGGGTCTTTTCGACCTTGTGCTGGTTAGACATGAGCGGTCACCCGAGTCTCGATGTGCGGTGTGTGCAGTTCGATGAAGTACTTGCGCAGCAGGTTCTGCGCGCTCAGCAGGCGGTATTCCTTGCTCGCGCGAAAATCCGAGAGCGGCGTGAAGTCCTGGGCCAGGGCCGCGCAGGCCTGCTCGATGCTCGCCTGGGTCCAGTCGGCGCCGGTCAGGATCGCCTCGCAGTGCCTGGCGCGCTTGGGGGTTGCGGCCATGCCGCCGAAGGCGATGCGCGCCTCCTCGATCACGCCGTCGACTATCCGCAGGTTGAAGGCCGCGCAGACCGCGGAGATATCGTCGTCCAGGCGCTTGGACACCTTGTAGGCGCGGAACTGCCGCTCGGCGCTGGCGCGGGGCACGATGATCTTCTCGATGAACTCGCTGTCCTGGCGGGCGGTGACGCGGTAGTCGATGAAGTAATCCTCCAGGGCCAGGGTCCGGCGCACCTGGCCCTTGCACAGTACGATCTGCGCGCCCAGGGCGATCAGCAGCGGCGGCGAGTCGCCGATGGGCGAGGCGTTGCCGATGTTGCCGCCCAGGGTGCCCTGGTTGCGGATCTGCAGCGAGGCGAAGCGTTGCAGCAGTTCGCCGAAGTCCGGGTACTCGCCGCGCAGGGCGTCGTAGCAATCGGTGAGGGCGGTGGCCGCGCCGATCTCCAGGCGGTCCTCGAAGTGTTCGATGCGCTTGAGCTCGGCGATATTGCCGACGTAGATCATCACCGGCAGGGTGCGGTGGAACTGCGTTACCTCCAGTGCCAGGTCGGTGCCGCCGGCCAGCAGACGGGCCTGGGGATAGGCGTCGTAGAGGTCGGCCAGGTCGGCGACTGTCAGGGGCACCAGGCAGCGCTTGTCGCCGCTGTTGAGCTCGGCCGTGTCTTGCGGGGCGATGGCCTTGAGGCGGGCGATGGTCTCGGCCTGGCGGGCATCGAACTGGTCGCCGCGTTCATCAGCGCAGGCCTGTTCGGCGGCGGCGAGGATCGGCCGGTAGCCGGTGCAGCGGCACAGATTGCCGGCCAGTGCTTCGTGGGCCTTGTGGCTGTCGGGCTGGCTGCTGTTCTTCTGCAGGGCGAACAGCGACATGACGAAGCCCGGCGTGCAGAAGCCGCACTGCGAACCATGGCAGTCGACCATGGCCTGCTGCACGCTGTGCAACTGGCCCTGGTGCTTGAGGCCTTCGATGCTGATCAGCTGCTTGCCATGCAGGGAGGACACGAAGGTCAGGCACGAGTTGAGGCTGCGGTAGCGGATCGATTCGCCGCCCCGGGCATCGACTTGCAGCTCGCCGACCACCACGGTGCAGGCCCCGCAGTCACCGCTAGCACAGCCTTCCTTGGTGCCAGGCTTGCCCAGGTGTTCGCGCAGGTAGTCGAGCACGGTCAGGTTCGGGTCCAGGGTGTGCTCGCTGCGGAGCTCCTGGTTGAGTAGAAACTGGATCACGGAAGGCCTCGCAAACTCATTATTGTTGTTAAGCGACGTGGGCCGAATTTAGTCATGTCTGACTTTTCGGTCAATGATTTTCTGACTTCAAGGTCAGGAAATTTATTCGCCCAACAATTCAAGTATGACCAAGATCCTCGTGGCCGCAGGCGCGGGGCCGGGCGTCAGTCGACAACCATCGGTGCAGACCCGACCAATAGCCGTCTATGTGCGGGTTTCATGGCAAATTCCGCTGCCGTGGCACTCCGCGCCGAGGTATCAATTGCGCTACACTTCGCCGCTTGTGCCGATTAAAGATTCTGAAGGAAAACCATGACGTTCAAGGCGCCGGACAGTCTCGCCGAGCAAATTGCTCACCACCTCGCCGAACGTATCATTCGCGGGGATCTCAAGCCTGGGGAGCGCATTCAGGAACAGAAGGTCACCCTGGCTCTCAATGTCAGCCGCGGCTCGGTGCGCGAGGCCTTGCTGATCCTGGAGCGTCGCCACCTGATCGCCATCCTGCCGCGCCGTGGCGCCCACGTGACCGAGCTCACCGAGCACAAGGTCCGCAGCCTCTGCACCCTGATGAGCGAGATGTACATCCTGCTCGGCAATTCGGTAGCCAGCGGCTGGCAGCAGCAAAGCGACATGGCGCCGTTCCTGCAGATCCAGCAACGCCTGGAAAGTGCCTACCAGAGCCAGGACATCCGCGCCTTCGTCGAAGACAGCTTCAGCGTGATGCGCGCCGCCTATCCCTTCGCCAACAACCCGTACCTGCAGGAGACCGTCGAGAACCTGCACCCGGCCATGAGCCGCGCCTATTACCTGGCGCTGGACCAGCGCAAGGCGTCCATGAGCGAGTACCTGGAGTTGTTCGAGCAACTGCTGGCTGCCGTGCTGGCCCGTGACCTGGCGCAGATCCGCCGGGTACTGACCGCCTACGGCCAGCGCAGCAGCGACCTGGTGGTGTCTGCCCTGGCGGATGCATAAACGTGCGACTCAAGTGCATCAAGCTGGCGGGGTTCAAGTCCTTCGTCGATCCGACCACGGTCAACTTCCCCAGTAACATGGCGGCGGTGGTCGGGCCCAATGGCTGCGGCAAGTCGAACATCATCGACGCCGTACGCTGGGTGATGGGCGAAAGCTCGGCGAAGAACCTGCGTGGCGAATCGATGACCGACGTCATCTTCAACGGCTCCACCAGCCGCAAGCCGGTGAGCCAGGCGAGCATCGAACTGGTATTCGACAACTCCGATGGCACCCTGGTGGGCGAGTATGCCGCCTACGCCGAGATCTCGATCCGGCGCAAGGTCACCCGCGATAGCCAGAACAGCTATTTCCTCAACGGTGCCAAGTGCCGTCGCCGGGACATCACCGACATCTTCCTGGGCACCGGCCTCGGGCCGCGCAGCTACTCGATCATCGAGCAGGGCATGATCTCCAAGCTGATCGAGGCCAAGCCCGAGGACCTGCGCAATTTCATCGAGGAAGCCGCAGGCATTTCCAAGTACAAGGAGCGCCGGCGCGAGACGGAAAACCGCATCCGTCGCACCCATGAGAACCTGGCGCGCCTGACCGACCTGCGCGAGGAGCTGGAGCGCCAGCTCGAGCGCCTGCATCGCCAGGCCCAGGCCGCTGAGAAATACCAGGAATACAAGGCCGAGGAGCGTCAGCTCAAGGCGCAACTGTCGGCCTTGCGCTGGCAGGCGCTGAACGAGCAGGTGGGGCAGCGCGAGTCGGTGATCGGCAGCCAGGAGGTCAGCTTCGAGGCCCTGGTGGCCGAGCAGCGCAACGCCGATGCCGCCATCGAGCGCCTGCGCGACGGCCATCATGAGTTGTCCGAGCGCTTCAACCAGGTGCAGGGGCGTTTCTACTCGGTAGGTGGCGACATCGCCCGGGTCGAGCAGAGCATCCAGCACGGCCAGCAGCGCCTGCGTCAGTTACAGGACGATCTGAAAGAGGCCGAGCGCGCGCGCCTGGAGACCGAATCGCACCTGGGCCTCGACCGCACCTTGCTGGCGACCCTGGGCGAAGAGTTGGCGATGCTCGAGCCCGAGCAGGAGCTCACCAGCGCCGCTGCCGAGGAAGCCGCGGCGGCCCTGGAAGAGTCCGAGGCCACCATGCATGGCTGGCAGGAGCAGTGGGACGCCTTCAACCTCAGTTCCGCCGAGCCAAGGCGCCAGGCGGAAGTGCAGCAGTCACGCATCCAGCAGTTGGAGGCCAGCCTGGAGCGCCTGGCCGAGCGCCAGCGACGCCTGGGCGAAGAGCGCGAGCAACTGACCGCCGATCCGGAAGACGCGGCCATGCTCGAGCTCAATGAACAACTGGCCGCCAGCGAGGCCACCCTGGAGGACTTGCAAGCCAGCGAGGAGTCCCAGGTCGAGCGCCTGGAACAACTGCGCCAGCAGTTGCAGCAGGCGACCCAGGCCCAGCAGCAAGCCCAGGGCGAGTTGCAGCGGCTCAACGGTCGCCTGGCGTCCCTGGAGGCCCTGCAGCAAGCGGCCCTGGACCCGGACACCGGTACCGCCCAATGGCTGCGTGAGCAGCAACTGGCCGAGCGCCCGCGCCTGGCCGATGACCTGCAGGTGGAGGCCGGCTGGGAGCTGGCGGTGGAAACCGTGTTGGGTGCCGACCTGCAGGCAGTGCTGGTGGAGGATTTCACCGGTATCGACCTGGGTGGGTTCGAGCAGGGCGACCTGCGCTTGTTGAGCCTGCCGGGAGAGGCTTCATCCTTGCCCGGCAGCTTGCTGGACAAGGTGCAGTCCCAGGTCGACCTGGCGCCCTGGTTGGGCCAGGTCAAGCCGGTGGACAGTCTCGAGCAGGCCTTGGCCTTGCGTGGCCAGCTGGCGGTGGGGCAGAGCCTGATCAGCCGCGACGGTTATTGGGTCGGTCGGCATTTCTTGCGGGTGCGCCGCGCCAGCGACGCGCAGAGCGGGGTGTTGGCCCGGGGCCAGGAAATCCAGCAACTGATACTCGAGCGCGACGAGCGTGAAGCCAGTGTCGAGGACCTGGAAAGCCAGTTGCTCAACCTGCGGGCCCAGCAGCGCCAGCAGGAAAACGGGCGTGAGCATCTGCGCCGGCTATTGCAGGACGAGGCTCGCCAGCAGGGTGAGTTGAAAGCCCTGTTGTCCGCTGGCAAAGCCAAGGCCGAGCAGTTGCATCTGCGCCGCAGCCGCCTCGACGAGGAGCTGCTGGAGCTGGCTGAGCAGCGCGAACTGGAGCATGAGCAGATCGGCGAGGCGCGCCTGCAACTGCAGGATGCGCTGGATGGCATGGCCTTGGACACCGAGCAGCGCGAGTCGCTGCTGGCCCAGCGCGACAGCTTGCGTGAGCGTCTCGACCGGGTGCGCCAGGAGGCCCGCCAGCACAAGGACCATGCCCATCAGTTGGCGGTGCGCATGGGCTCGCTCAAGGCCCAGCACGACTCCACGCGCCAGGCCCTGGAGCGCCTGGAGATGCAGTCCGAGCGCCTGACCGAGAAGCGCGAACAGTTGAGCCTCAACCTGGAGGAGGGCGAGGCGCCCCTGGAAGAGTTGCGCCTCAAGCTCGAAGAGTTGCTGGAGCGGCGCATGAGCGTGGATGTCGAGCTCAAGGCCGCGCAGATCGCCATGGAAGACGCCGACCGTGAATTGCGTGAAGCCGAGAAGCGTCGCAGCCAGGCCGAGCAGCAGTCGCAGTTGATCCGCGGGCAGCTCGAGCAGCAACGGATGGAGTGGCAGGCGCTGAGCGTGCGGCGCAAGGCGCTGCAGGAGCAGTTGCTGGCCGATGGTTATGACTTGGATGGGGTCCTGGCGACCCTGGCGGCGGATGCCAGCGAGCCGGCCGCGGAAGAGGAACTGGAGCGGATTGCGGCGCGGATCCAGCGCCTGGGGGCGATCAACCTCGCGGCGATCGACGAATACCGCCAGCAGTCCGAGCGCAAGCGCTACCTGGATGCCCAGGATGCCGACCTGGTACAGGCCCTGGAAACCCTGGAAAACGTGATCCGCAAGATCGACAAGGAAACCCGGAATCGTTTCAAGGACACTTTCGACCAGATCAATGGTGGCCTACAGGCATTGTTTCCAAAAGTTTTCGGTGGCGGCAGCGCTTATTTGGAACTGACGGGCGAAGATCTACTCGATACAGGGGTGACGATCATGGCGCGCCCTCCGGGGAAGAAGAACAGCACCATTCATTTGCTCTCCGGTGGAGAAAAGGCACTGACCGCACTGGCCCTGGTATTCGCCATCTTCAAGTTGAATCCGGCACCTTTCTGCATGCTCGACGAAGTTGACGCACCGCTGGATGACGCTAACGTTGGACGCTATGCAAAGCTGGTCAAGGAGATGTCGCAAACGGTGCAGTTCATCTATATCACCCACAATAAGATCGCCATGGAAATGGCCGATCAATTGATGGGGGTGACGATGCACGAGCCCGGTTGTTCGCGCCTGGTGGCCGTGGACGTCGAAGAGGCCATGGCGATGGTGGACGCTTGAACCAGCGGGGTTGAGGGGGCTGTCGGGGGCAGCGCAGGAGGTTTTTCGCCATTGTCGAGCCAGCCAGGCGACATATTGGCCATAAGCGTTGCGACAGACGGTGTAAAGTTGCCTTTGGTCGTGCTAGTTTAATGTCAATTTTTTCTACGCGTGAGCAAAAGGCCATTCAGAACATAGAGTTGGCGCCACGTTTTAAAGCGGTTTGCAGATTGTAAGCCCCTTATTTTTCAGCATTTTTCATAGAGGCACGGGATTACATGGAAATCGGTCTGCGCGAGTGGCTGATCGTCATCGGCATTATTGTCATCGCCGGTATTCTTTTTGATGGCTGGCGGCGTATGCGCGGCGGCAAGGGCAAGTTGAAGTTCCGTCTTGATCGAAGTCTTTCCAACTTGCCGGATGAGGAAGGCAATGCCGAACTGCTGGGTCCGTCCCGGGTGCTGGACAACCACAAGGAGCCGCAACTGGATGAGCATGACTTGCCATCGGTGAGCATGCCGGCCCGCGAGCCTCGGGAAAGTTCTTCGTCCAAGCGCGGCAAGCGTGGTAGCGAGCCGCAGCAGGGCGACCTCAATCTGGACCTGGATCTGGACAACGGTCCGAGCTTCAGCAGCCGTGACGATGATTTCCCGGCCGATGAGGGCAAGTCTGCCAGCTTCGGCGACAAGGACCAGCCCCAGGCCGAGGAGGTGCTGGTGATCAGCGTGATCTGCCGTGATGCGGCGGGCTTCAAGGGGCCGG
The DNA here is from genome assembly GCF_003850545.1 of Pseudomonas sp. CMR5c. Classification (NCBI taxonomy): domain Bacteria; kingdom Pseudomonadati; phylum Pseudomonadota; class Gammaproteobacteria; order Pseudomonadales; family Pseudomonadaceae; genus Pseudomonas; species Pseudomonas sp. CMR5c. The sequence goes on from NZ_CP027705.1 coordinate 2,066,707, forward strand.
CGCTGTTGCAGAACATCCTCGAGAGCGGCCTGCGTTTTGGCGAGATGGATATCTTCCACCGCCACGAAAGCATGGCTGGCAACGGCGAGGTGCTGTTCTCCATGGCCAATGCGGTCAAGCCCGGGGTGTTCGACCTGGATGATATCGACCACTTCAGCACCCCGGCCGTGAGCTTCTTCCTGGGCCTGCCGGGCCCACGTCATCCGAAACAGGCTTTCGACGTGATGGTGGCCGCGGCACGCAAGTTGTCCCAGGAGCTCAATGGCGAGCTAAAGGACGACCAGCGCAGCGTCCTGACCGCCCAGACCATCGAACACTACCGCCAGCGCATCGTCGAGTTCGAGCGCCGTGCGCTGACCCAGAAGCGGTGACCCTCTGATCGCTGGCCAGCGATTTCGCCGAAGCGGGATCTATCCTGTAGGAGTCGACTGGCCAGCCAAGCCTGAACACCATCTTCGATCGAGCAGCCTAGGCTGCTCTTTTGCTTTATGAGAGAACCCCATGACCGCCGCCGAAACCCGCATTCTTGAGCTGCGTGCCGAGCTGGACCTGCACAACTATCGCTACCACGTGCTCGATGAACCCAGCATCCCGGACGCCGAGTACGACCGCCTGTTCCGCGAGCTCAAGGCCCTGGAGGCCGAGCATCCGGAACTGGTGACCAGCGACTCGCCGACCCAGCGGGTCGGCAGCGCCGCGCTCTCGGCCTTCACCCAGGTCCGCCATGAGATCCCCATGCTCAGCCTGGGCAACGCCTTCGAAGAAGTCGACATGCGCGAGTTCGATCGCCGGGTCAATGAGGGCCTGGACCTGCCGAGCGGCGACCTGTTCGGTGGTGGCGTGGCGGTGGAGTACAGCTGCGAGCCCAAGCTCGACGGCCTGGCGGTCAGCCTGCTGTACCAGGACGGCCTGCTGGTGCGTGGCGCCACCCGTGGCGACGGCACCACCGGTGAGGACATCAGCGTCAACGTGCGTACCGTGCGCAACATTCCGCTGAAGCTGCAGGGCAGTGGTTGGCCGGCGACCCTGGAAGTGCGCGGTGAAGTGTTCATGTCCAAGGCCGGCTTCGAGCGCTTGAACGCCGCGCAACTGGAGGCGGGCGGCAAGACCTTCGCCAACCCGCGCAACGCCGCGGCGGGCAGCCTGCGCCAGCTGGATTCGAAGATCACCGCCAGTCGGCCCCTGGAGTTCTGCTGCTACGGTCTGGGCCAGGTCACGGCGGACATCGCCGATACCCATATCGGCAACCTCGAGCAGCTCAAGCAGTGGGGCATGCCCATCAGTCGCGAGCTGCGCCTGGCCAAGGGGATCGACGAGTGCCTGGACTACTACCGCGAGATCGGCGAGCGGCGTAACGCGCTGCCCTACGAAATCGACGGTGTGGTGTTCAAGGTCAACAGCATCGCTTCCCAGCGCGAGCTGGGCTTCCGGGCCCGGGAGCCGCGCTGGGCCATTGCCCACAAGTTTCCGGCCATGGAAGAGCTCACCGAGCTGCTGGATGTGGAGTTCCAGGTCGGTCGTACCGGCGCGGTAACGCCGGTGGCGCGCTTGAAACCGGTCAAGGTGGCGGGGGTGACCGTATCCAACGCCACCTTGCACAACATGGACGAAGTGGCGCGCCTGGGGCTGATGATCGGCGACACGGTGATCATCCGGCGTGCTGGCGACGTGATCCCGCAGGTGGTGCAAGTGGTCACCGAACGGCGCCCGGAGGATGCCCGGGCGGTGCAGATTCCCGAAAGCTGTCCGGTCTGCGGTTCCCATGTCGAGCGCACGCAACTGGTCAAGCGCAGCAAGGGCCGCGAAACCGTCAGCGAAGGTGCGGTCTATCGCTGCGTGGGCCGTCTGGCCTGCGGTGCGCAACTCAAGCAGGCGATCATCCACTTCGTCTCCCGGCGTGCCATGGATATCGAAGGCCTGGGGGACAAGACCATCGAGCAACTGGTGGACGAGCAGCTCATCGCCTCGCCGGCTGATCTCTACAAGCTCAAGTACGAGCAGATCATCGACCTGGAAGGCTTTGCCGAGGTCTCCAGCAACAAGCTGCTCAAGGCCATCGAAGACAGCAAGCGCCCGTCACTGGCGCGTTTCGTCTATGCCCTGGGCATCCCCGATGTCGGCGAAGAGACCGCCAAGGTCCTGGCGCGTTCCCTGGGCACCCTGGAGCGGGTACGCCTGGCGTTGCCGCAGGTGTTGACCTACTTGCCGGATGTCGGCCTGGAAGTCGCCCATGAAATCCACAGTTTCTTCGAGGACAGCCATAACCAGCAGGTGATCGGCGCCTTGCTGGCGGCGGACCAATGCGCCCTGGTGCTGCAGGACCAGGGCGAGCTGGGGGCGGAATTCGCCGCCAGCACCACCCTGGGCGGCATGCTCGACAAGTTGAACATTCCTTCAGTGGGGCCGGGCGCGGCACAGAAGCTGGCGGACAAGTTCGGTTCCTTGCAAGGGGTGATCGACGCCGATTGGCTGGACATGCGCCAGGCCTTGCCGGAGAAGCAGGCCAAGGCGGTCCGTGAGTTCTTCGACAATCCGGCCAATGCCCAATTGGCCCAGGCCATCGAGCAACAGTTGCGTGACTTCGGCATGCACTGGCAGAGCGAGAAGAAGGCGGTCGAAGGCTTGCCCCTGGCCGGCCAGACCTGGGTGCTGACCGGTTCCCTGGAGTTGATGAGCCGCGATGTGGCCAAGGACAAGCTGGAAAGCCTGGGAGCCAAGGTGGCTGGTTCGGTTTCGGCCAAGACCCATTGCGTGGTGGCAGGCCCGGGGGCCGGTTCCAAATTGGCCAAGGCCAACGAACTGGGCCTGAAGGTGCTGGACGAGGAGGCATTCGTCGCCTTCCTCGGTGAGCACGGCATTTCCGCTTCGGCCTGAAGCGTGGGCCGGCCGGCGCGAGCCAGCGCCCGCCGGCCCTGCTTGGTGACACTCCAAGTGCTTGAAGCCCTTCGAGTTTTTTATTCTGCAATGAGCGGTTGTATCTTCAACTCAGATAGGTACAATGGCGCGGCTCGCCGTCAGGTGAGCGTCGTTATGGTGGCCCCATCGGTCCCCCCGCAACGATTACCCGTTAACCTGGTCAGGCCCGGAAGGGAGCAGCCACAGCGGGAACATTGTGTGCCGGGGTGTGGCTGGTGGGGCTGCCTCCTATCTCTAAGTCCTTGGTTCTACAAGGATTTATCAGTCAGAAATCTCGAAGTGGAACAGCGTTTAGGTACACCTAAGTGGTGCACTGTGCTGAGCATTCTAGCTCGCTCAAACGTCCTCTCCAAGCTCCGTGTCCCTCGCCAATGACTTGTTCTCCTGCATGCATTGCGAGCGTCTAAATTCATGATTACGCCCGAGCGTATCCAGATCCTCCATGATAAGTATCTTGAGCTAATCAAGCTCGAGGTAAACGAATTTGGGGTCAAAGCCACGGAGGTTCGCCACCTCATAGGTAGGCTGGGTGAGTTTCATTGTGCGCTTCAATTGGGCGGAACCTTGGCAAGCCAAGCCAATCAGCATGGGTTTGATGTGCTATGCCGAAAGGGCAGGAGGGTAAGCGTCAAAACGACCGCTCAAATGAATGGCTTTGTACCAATCTCGAAATCTACTATTGATCGAGTGGATGACATCATGGTTGTTCAGTATCTAGAGGGTGCTTTGACTACCATTTATTATGGGGAGATTGCCGTGGCTATTGGCTCGGCTCGATACTACGCCCCGTCAGGACAGTATGAGCTAGATATCTCCAAAGCTCGTCGCTTGGCAGCTGCGTTGCCCTGAGGGGAAAACTCGAAGTGAGGGGGCGTATCTAGCGCCACTGATGAGGTTGAGCTTTGACGTAGGTAGCGGTTCCAGTGCCCTAAAACGCTTAGTGCTTGCCCTTTTCTCAATCAATATAGAGGGCAGTGACAGCTACTTATGCTCCACGTACCAAATTGAAAGCAGAGGATTTGCGTCATGCCAGAAACGGAAGTCCCCCCGAAGGTATTCATTTCATACTCGTGGGAAAGTGATGCTCATAAGTCTTGGGTAAGATCTTTGGCCGAAAGGCTAACAAAGAACGGCGTAAACGTCCGGCTAGACCAGTGGCATATCGCTCCAGGGCAAAGCCTCACCCAGTTCATGGAGGTGGAGGCACAAGATTGTGATTTCGCTCTGATCATTTGCACGAAAGACTACAGCAGAAAATCTTTGGTGCGGGCTGGTGGTGTTGGCTATGAGCAACAGATAATTACCGGGCGTATTGCTGCCGGTTTGGAGAGGGAGCGCTTCATCCCTATCATTCGAGATGGCGAATTTACCCCCGGTCCCGATTGCTCCGTACCCGCCCAGTTTTTAGGAATCTATGCTGTCGATATGCGGGATGAGGACAAGCTAGATCAGCGGGTCGAAGATTTACTAAGGGCAATATTCAGGGACCCGGCCCTGACACAGCCACCAATAGGACCTCGCCCAACCTTTGGTGCGGTTCTCGCCCCCGAAACTGCTGTAAGACCCAACCAACGGTTGGCCGTACTGGATATTGATGGGTGGCATCTGCTTAGCGGAGTAGCTAGTAATGAGCGTTGGCCTCAAACCTTTCATATCCCAGAAGACTCAGAGCGGTACAGTCTTGGTTTAGGGGATAGCGTCAAGCTTCAGTTCGAGTTCTCGCTACTCGATGAAAATGGGGATGATGAGCTCTTTGGTGAGAGAATGTGGGTTGATGTCAAAGGTCACTCTGGCCCCTACCTCGTGGGGGAGCTACAAAACCACCCTGCTTGCTCAGATGAACAGGACCGTCTTAAGTTTGGAGATGTGGTGATATTTCTTCCAGAGCACGTTGTAGACATTTGGGAAGACTGACGCCTAGCATTCCTCACGCTAGTCACCTTCCACAAGGCGTTCCCGTGCAAGTGTCGATAAGGATACTTCCATTGTAGGGCTCATGCCCCGCCGCCAGAAATCGCGTGCACTTCAATATGAGCATGGCTTTCGGGTTGAAAATGTAATCTGGCCTTTTTGCCCAAGGTGTTAAGCAAGGTGCGAGGTGCTCAAATGAGCGCCATCAAAATTTGAAAATAAGTCTCAGCTTGCCCTGCATCTGCTGACCCCAACAGACACAGGGCGAGTATCCATCACACTGCTGTTGACTCCTTCTTGATCCGGTACACCGTTGCAACGCCACACTCAGCCAGTTTGGCAATCTCATCAGCCGACATCGTTGGATGTTTCTGCATCAGCGACTGTACCTTTTCCCACTTGGCCGCGTTCCTGCCTTTGCCTGCTGGCTTCCATTCAGGTTCAGCAATACGTTTGTTGTCCAGACCCTGCCTGATACGCTCCACGCGTTTTTCTTGATCCAGTCGTGCCATGGTGGCCATGAGGTCGATCAGCATGTTGTTGATCACATCCATGATTTGACCTGTGATTCCTTTCGCCTCAACTAGCATGTGACTGGTGGGCAAATCAGCTACAACCAGACGCAATCCCTTGGTCTTGATGGTGGTCTTGAGAGTATCCCAGTCAGCTTGCGAGAGGCGACTGAGGCGGTCTACAGACTCGACCAGTAGTACGTCACCACTCTGGGCATTGTTGAGCAGGGAGAGCAGCTCTGGCCGGTTGAGCTTTGTCCCACTGATGTTCTCAGCATACACCCTCACTATGTTCAAACCCTTCTCACCAGCGAACAGCTCCAACGCGACTCTTGCACGGCTGGCGTCTTGGTCTTTCGTTGATGCACGGAGGTAGAGGTGGGCGTTCATGGGCTGCTATCCTTTGTCGTTCGCTTTGATAGATAAATGATAATTGAATCGTATGACTATCTTCAATAGATATTTGATAGTGGCTGGCGGGCAGCTCTCGCACTACCATTTACGTCTACTCCATTGATAGCAGTTATTGACTCGACCTTGATGGCGTCGGCGTTTAGGTCAAGGGCTTCCAGGCTTAAACGACGATTTCGTGGTCATGTACCTACCTCCTTACCTCTTGTCATCACACTGGACACTTTGTGTAGTTGCAGGTAGCGTCAGTTACTTAGTCGAGATGACAGGGATACAGTACATGGCAGATAAGCACCCGTACTCCGGAATTGCAGGGCTGACACAGACTATTGCCCAGCTCAGAAAATCGTTCCCAGCCCAATTTGGCTCAGATACGATGAAGAAATTAGGGATAGCACCTAACAACGAAAGTTACGTGTTGAATACGTTGCGATTTCTGGGCGTACTCGATGAAGATGGGAAGAAAGGGAAAAACGTTGGCTCCGTTTTCAGTCAGCATGAAGATGAGGAGTTTCAGCGAGGATTTTCGGGAATCGTTTCTTCTGCTTACAGCGAGCTTTTTGAGTTGCACGGTGAGGGTGCTTGGACGCTCCCGCTGACCAAATTAATCGCTTACTTCAGGCACACAGACAGCACGAGCGACGTTGTAGGAAAGAAGCAGGCCGCTACATTTCAAGCACTTGGAGTACTCTCGGGTAAGGTAGATGGAGTAGTACGATCGCCCGTAACTAAACCGAAGGCAAGCGACCCATCCACGCCTACTCGCCCAGTGCGATCTAAGCCCCCTAAAGCCACTCTGCAGCAATCTAAAGTCGAAATGCCTTTGCCCATTCAATCGGCAAGCCCAGTAACCCAGTCGTCAGCCATGGCTCTTACTGTACGGGTAGAAATCAACCTACCTGCTGGTGGTGACCAAGAGACGTATGACCGCATCTTCAAAAGCATTAGAGAGAACCTGCTGAATGGCAATGTCTCTTGAACTCTTCGAAGGAATAGTCCGCAGGACCACAGGGGCATTCGTTCACGAAGAAGCTGAGGTCAAAAACGATGCTCTGCATCCATTTGAGCTAAGGAATATTCATCAAAGCCTTTATGGGAAGGTCAAAAAGCTCTTCGACAATGGTCACTGTGCAGAGTCTACCTTCGAGGCATTCAAGCTTATAGATAAGCTCGTGCAGCGGTTATGTCGAGTTGATGAGTCGGGCTTTAAGCTCATGATGAATGCCTTTAACGAGAGTAAACCGATTCTCACCCTTGCCGACTTATCAACAACGAGTGGCCGAGATGAGCAGAAAGGTTACAGCTTTCTTTTCAGTGGGGCGGTGATGGCCATTCGAAACCCCAGAGGTCATGAGATAAATTTAAGTGATGATCCTGACACCTGCTTAGATCACCTTGCGTTTGCCTCTCTATTGCTAAGACGGTTGGAGCAGAGTGGTTTTTCCTGAATGCACTGGGTACTTTTCAAAGTGCATCAAGTGTAAGTTCTTCAATCAATATCGAGCCTGCCGTTCGATAAATTTTCTTCCAAGGATCGTTAAAGCTCAGCTTCGAACTCGGCAAGTCTAATTCTAGGACTTCGAACAGGTCGCGAAGCTGAATGGTATCCAAAAGTATTAGGAGCGAAAGCTGTGCAGGCTATCGCTCCTTTGCTAGCTAGTGCTGATATTGGAACGTAGGAATCATCACATCTGCATTGGACCGCAGCCGATCAGCGTACTTAATCAGTGCTCGTACAACGCGAAGATCAGGTGCAATCTCTCTCAGATAATCACGAAGGTGATCGTCAATCACATCAGCTTTCAATCTCTGCCAGTCGCAATGGGCTTCCAGAGCATCCGTTCTCCATTCTCCGATCTGGCTTGATCCCTTGTGCATAATCTCGGCTTGGAATCCATCAGCGAAGGTCCGGACGCCAGGATACCCTGATCGAGGTGTTTTCCTTCTCCATCGCACTGCCATATTAATGCTCGGAGGTACAAAGCAACAGGTGTCAGGGCTGTAGATTCTGTTACCCGGTACAAGATATCTTTGTCCAACTGGTAGTCGCCGACGGCATTCTGGTAAAACCAGACCTTAAAGTCGGAGTATCTATACCAGCACGGTGCTACGGTGCAATCAGAGTAGGTAGCACGAGACCTTGTTGAGTTTGCGTTGTAGCAGCAGTCAAACATTCTCTGCCAAACATTGTATGACCAGTCGTCTGCACCAGAAGTGTCTGTGAAGTCGTCAATGCCCACACCGAACAACAAATCACTTTTCAATTTGTTGGTGATGAGTTTTGGTATCGTAAATTCTATCGGTGCGTAGTCTGGGGTGTGTGATTTCGAACCCTTGTCACGAGAAGGAAGGATTTCTGTTTCTTGTGTTTCGTAAATCATGAACATGTTGGGCTCCTTGTTTTGTTGTTGGTAGTATTCCTCTTCTGTCTGATTGAGGCTGCTCGACCTTCCCGTCGAAAGGTCTTTCTTTAATAATAGGAATTTGCTAAAGCCCTTGTATTGCAAGGCTTACAGCGGAATTATTGCGTAATTTTTTCGAAAAAGTTACGTGAGGCTATGCGGCAACTAGTGTGACTGTGGCTGAGGGCAGCCTGCCGCTTGCAGGGTTCAAATACCAGTCTTTCACGTACCGTTCCTGCGCGTATTGATCACCCCGGAAGATCAGTCTAGGGTTGATCACCAGCTTGATCTCACCCTTGCGAATATCACCGTTCCTCGATGTGCTGATCTGTACCATGTTGGCATTGGTCAGCGTGTTCAGCTTCTTCATCAGATTCGATTCTATCGTGTTCAGTGCATTCGCCAGATCAGCTTGAGGCATGATGATGACGTTATGGTACTGAACCAACCCGTGCAGCGTGCGAAGGATGTTCATCATCGGCAGGGTGATACGACAATCCACGCCTGTACGGCGCCAAACGCCATGGGCAATATCTTGTGTGTCGAGCAGTGAGTGCAGCGTATGTGCAGGCAAGTTGCGACGGTCAATATGCTTCAGGAACGCACTCAGGTCGTCAGCACTCCGGCACTTGCTTAGTTCGGGGCAGTGATCAGGACGTTCGTTGAATACAGAAGGCTTGTCGTCATAGCCGAAGATTTCGCCGGTTGCTGGACTGATCAACAGTCCATCGACGTGAAGAAAGGGTATTGCGGTAAAAGCTGGGCGTTCGATCGCCATTGTTCATTCTCCTGTTCAAGTTTAGTGCATAGGCAATCCTCTCGGGTTGTGCCGGTTAGTTTGGTAGATCGCAGACAACACTGTACCGATCATCTGGCACTGTATGGATGCAAGACGTGTTCGGTATGTTTGGCTGAGTTCTGAATTGTCGCTCAAGTTGCCCCGATTTGTCAAGCATTAGTTGTTGCATGTGCCGATAGAATAATGTAGGCGTTTCGCACTAGCGAGGTTTTAACCACCTCTAAATCCAGTCCGTCAGAAACTGGTTTCCGGTGGGAGAGAAAGCGCCCCGCTTAGTCCAGACCGCCGATGTGCCCTGCAAACATTGGGGTTGGCATTGTAGGCGGCTGGATAGCGTCGTTTGAAAGGCAAGGTTTAGTCGGGGTTATTGGTAAGTTATTCGACGTTATTGAATGTGCAACAATGCCTCTGCCATCGCTTTAATTGGAGTCCTGCTGCCGTAAATGCCGAAGGTGACGGAACTGTCTTCATGCCCCACCATTCGCTTGATCAGTGAGTCTTGAACCCCTGCATCACGCAAATCGTCGATGAAGGTATGACGGAAGCTATGAAAGGTCTTGCGGGTATCTGAGACCCCACATTTAGCCTTGTATCTGCCGAACCATTTGGAGGGGGCGTGTCCCAGCTTTCCCCGCACTGGATCAAGTTCTGGGAACAGTCGATCTGCTCCAGTGGCTTTGATTGAATCAACATGCTGCAGTAGACCAAGTTCGAGCAAGGCGGGGTGGAGGGGTAGCAAGCGTCGGCTACTAGAATTCTTCAAGTTCTGGCCTTCACTACTATCATCGATACGGATGCATTGAATGCCCTGTTGGAGGATGAAGTCGTCGACGTGCAGTTGGCATATCTCTTCCAAGCGGGCGCCTGTATAGCGACCCAGCAATGGTATCCAGTACCGCCAAGGATACTTACAGGACTCTGCCTTAAGTCCATTCAGATTGAGTAGGGGGGTCAGGTCGTGTCGTTCAAATGAAAGCCGTGCGTCCTTGGCTGAGCCTGTCATGACCTTCAATCCCACCAGTGGATTGTCCGTGATGTACCCGTTCGCCTTGCACCAGTTGAGGAAGGCAGAGAGTTTGCGTAGCCGGTTGTTCACGGTAACGGCGGTGACGGTCTTGTAGGTGCTTGCGGACTCGACCACCTGTAGCAATGTTTTACCCTTGAATTCGGGTCTGAGGCCGAAGTATTGAGGGCACCTACTGAGGCGGTCTTTCAGTAAGCGAGCTTGATGCACATCGAATTCGGAGATAGGCATGTCACCCATCAACTCGAGCAGATCACGCAGAGCACGTTCCACCTCGAAGATGCTGACTTCCCGCCATGTACCGCCACGTTTTCCTTCTTCTATATATAGCTTCGATAAGTTGGCGAGGGTGGGGCCGTCCTTGCTGGGCTTCACGGTAATCGTTGGTGCTCTCCGTGGTGCAGTTTGGATGGTTGGTAAGGGGGCTGAATCTCGCCACTGCACGCATAACTCACGAAGTACCTCAGGAGCTGTCAGTGGGTGTTCGCTCAAGTGGCTATTCACTTGCTGGGCCAATGAGCTGGCTAGGAATAGTGCAGCCTGACGTTCTCGAATGCGCAAGCATATGCGTAGGGTCTGACGCTTCGGGAACAAGTGCTTCGGTAGTCGAAGGTTGAGGTAGTAAATGGACTGGCGACGGACGATGTAGGCCATGATGGGGCACCAGAGTGGACCAACAAAGTGGACCAATTGAGTGGAACAATTCTGGTCACACCTCGTCCTTTGACTGCCCGTGCAATGAGTTCGCACGGTAGATATCACGCAACCTGATCAGCCTGAAACCCTTACTCCATAAGGCCCGCAACGATTACCGAGCATGCTCGCATGCCACCCGGTCAGGCCCGGAAGGGAGCAGCCACAGCGGGAACATTGTGTGCCGGGGTGTGGCTGGTGGGGCTGCCTCCAATCATCTAGATGATTGAGTCTCAACGAATTCCAAGGCTTTAGCGCGTGTTTGGGCCTTGTTTCGTATCTTTTCCAATCCTGCATACCCCTATCTTCGGCTGCTCATCGTTGAGTCAAGTCGCAGGACTGTTTCGTTTCCATTTTAAAAGACCTCTCTGCGCCAGTTCGGAGAACGAACTGCGGAAGAATCAGCAACGGTCGCAGTTGTCCTTGGCATGGCGACTCAGAGGCCGGGATCAAACAGCGATTTGCTGGAATCCAATGGTTTTCTGAGGTAGAGAGGAATGCCATCCAGTTTGCTGAAATCAGGTTTGAGCTTTTTACCTCCCTTGGGCGCAGGCGCTGCTGGCTTGGCCTCCGGAGCGGCGGCAGCCGGTCCTGTTGTACCTTCAAGACCGATCATGTGTTTGAGCTGGAGCAGGTTGGCCTGGGCGAGATTGTCATAGATCTTCGCGCAAGCGCTGTCCAATGATGGGGGCCGGCGTGCGCTGGGCAGGTTCGCATAGGCGTTGAGGCAGATGTAGAACAGGTCGTTGGTCCAGGTGGTCATTTCGGTAATGCGCTGGACCGCTTCGGCAATTGCCTGCACGTCTGCGGCAGGAAGAGTGGTGGCAGGCGCGGCACTCAGGGTTGCTGCGCTGGAGGTTTGCACCATTGCTTGCTGCGCTTGCTTGAGCTGGGCCTGCATGGCGTCGATATTGCCTTGCATGGTTTTGGCTTCTTCACTGCCAGCGGTCATTTTGGCCAATTTGTCCTGAGCGTCCTTGATCATCTTGCTCTGGTCGATCAGGTATTGGCTGTTGGCGGTCGAACTGGCGCTGGTCAGGGCCACGGCGGGGCCCTTGGCTACACCGGTGAGTTGCTCGATTGCAAGAATGGCGACGGTGTTGCGTTGGTTGCGGGTCATGTACATCTGATACATGTCGGCAGTTATCGCCCCATTGGCATAAGCCTGGCACACGGCAAACAGCTGGTCGCGCAGGAGCTGGATGGATTGGGTGCGCAGGCCAATACTGGCTCCGGACTGCTGGTACGCGGCAGACAGCGCCGCGATATCTTCCTTGGACGCCGTGCCTGATGCTGCGAATGTCTTCAAGGCGTCGGGGCTGGGCTCGGGGCAGATGATCCGGACATCCTGAAGGACGTTGTTGACCAACTCCTTGCGCTCGATACCTGTTATGACTCGATCCTCTGCCTGGAGAGTCCGGGTCGATAGGCGGGCGGTGGTGCAGCCCGACAACAAAGCCAGGCAAAGAGCTGCTGACAAGGCTCGTTTCATCGAATTCCCTTCCGTTGGATCATGGTTTTTCATGTTCTGCCGGAGTCTAGATGCAGTCAGAAGATCGATATGGCGCTTCGCCATATTGCTGACGAGTGGCAAGTGCCGAAGCACTCGCGAGGGTGTTGTAGTGCCCTGGATAATCGAAACGAACGCACATCCAAGGAGTGAACATGGCGTTGACCAGCAAGATTTCCCCCTACGACCCGCGATGGCCCCTGGCATTCGCCGCGGAGCGCGAGCGCATTGCGCCGGGTTTTGTCGGCGAGCTGCTGGACATTCATCACGTGGGCAGTACTGCGGTGGCCGGGCTTGCGGCCAAGCCGGAAATCGATGTGCTGCTGGTGGTCGCGCAGCATCGGGACGAGGCGCTGCGCCAGGCTTTCATGGCGACCCTGGGTTATGTCCGGGGCAGCGACTTGTCTGCCGGGCATCATTTCTATCGGCGGGACGTCGATGGGGTGCGGACCCACAAGGTGCATGTGTGCCTGGCGGGGCATGGGCAAATCCGGCGGATGCTGGGGTTTCGCGACCTGTTGCGCAGTGACCCCGGCCTGCGCCAGCGCTATCAGGAACTGAAGCTGCAACTGGAAGCCAGTAACCGCGACGGTATCGGTGAGTATCTTGCACGCAAGGCGCCTTTCATTGATGCGGTGATGGAGAGCTGTCGATCGTGACCGCTCCGGGCGCGCTCATGCGTCGAGTTTCTCGCGCAGCAACTGGGCGAAGGCATCCCGGGCGCGGTGCTGCTGCACGTCCTGATGCCAGACAAAACGGTTGTCCACCGGCGCCAGGTCATCGAAGCGTTGCACGGTCAGGGTCGAGGACTGCGCATAGCGCTCCAGCACGCCTTCGGGGATCAGCGACACCCCCACACCCGCGCTGACGCAGCCGATGATGGTGCCCCAGCTGGCATAACCGGTGATCGGCAGGTTCAGGCCGTGCTTGCCGAGCCAGTTCTCCAGGGCGCGGCGATAGGGGCAACCGGCTGGCCACATGAACAGGTGCTGGCCTTGCAGGTCGCTGGCGCTGTGGATCGGAGCGCTACCGGCACTGGAAATCAGCACCAGGGGTTCGTGGTAAAGCACGGTTTGCTGCAGTTTCGCCGGCAGGGTATCGATGGCCACCAGGGCGCCGTCGATGCGCTGGTGGCGCAATTCTTCGAAGAGTTGCGACCAGGTGCCGGTGACCAGTTCCACGCTGACTTGTGGGTAGCGCCGGTGATACTCGGCCAGCAGCGGGGGCAGGCGGCCGCCGGCGCAGGACTCGATCGAACCCAGGCGTAGCAGGCCGCTGGGCTCGGCCTGGCCGTCGACCGCGCGTCGGGCCTCATCCACCAGGGCGAGGATGCGCTCGCTGTAGCCGAGGAAGATTTCCCCGGCCGGGCTGATCCTCAGGCCGCGCCCGATGCGAGTGAACAGGGGAGTGCCTAGCTCGTTTTCCAGCTGCTTGAGGCGGTTGGTGATATTGGACGGCACGCAGTGCAGCTGCTCGGCCGCGCGAGCGATGCTGCCGAAGCGGGCCACGGCCTGCACCATCTTCAATTGAGTCAGTTCCATCGTTCATTTCCAGTGAGCAATAGGCTCAGTATTGATCAATTGTGGTGAGCTTTCGAGGGCGCGACACTGTAGTTCCCTACCTTGCCTGGAAGTTTGTCTCGTGAAGATCTCGCCCTCGCTGAAACTGGTTCTGGCCACGGCCATGGTCATCTTGTGCTGGGCCTATTCGCCGGTGGGCATCCATATCGGCCTTGAGGGCTACAGTCCCGGGCACCTGGCACTGCTGCGCTTTCTCATCGCTTCGGTATTCATGGTCGGCATTGCGCTGGTGGCGGGAATTTCCCTGCCGCGCTGGCGTGACATGCCCTGGTTGCTGGTGCTGGGGTTCTTCGCCATCGCCCTGCATCACGTCAGCCTCAACTACGGGCAGCAGGGTTTGAGTGCCGGCGCGTCCAGCGTGTTGGCGCAATCGGCACCGATCTTCAGCACCCTGATCGCGTTTTTCTGGCTCAAGGAGCCGGTCAGTGCCTGGCGCTGGAGTTGTGTGGCGCTGGGCCTGGTGGGCGCATTGCTGGTGGTGGCTGGTGATCGCGGCCTGGGTTCGATCCAGCCGCAGGGCTTGCTGGTGCTGCTGGCGGCTTTTTCCTGGGGGCTGTATTTCGTGCTGCAGCGGCGCTTTTCCGGGCGCCACGGGCTCTTGACCACCACTTGCTACATGGTCTGGGGCGGTACCTTGCTGTTGGCGGTGTATACCCCGGGCCTGGCCCAGACCGTTGTCCAGGCGCCCTTGCGGGTGAACCTGGCGGTGCTGTTGCTGGGGTTGTTTCCCAGCGCGCTGGCCTACCTGGCCTGGGCCTATGTGCTGGCGCGGGTCGAGGTCAGCCGGGCGTCGATCGCCATGTACCTGATCCCGCCGGTGGCCATGTTGTTGGCCGCGATCGTCTTGGGCGAGACGTTGCGCTCCGGGGTGGTGCTGGGGGCGGCGGTGGTGCTGGGCAGTGTGATGGCGATGCAGTTGGAGGGGCGCTGGCGCTGGAGCAAGAGCGCCAGTGCACGTGCCATGAACGACAAGGCCCCGGTTTGACGGGGCCTTGTGCAGTGGATCAGCTTTTCTTCTTGAACAGTCGGCCGATGAAGGCGACGACGGCAAGCACGCCGATGACGATGAACTTCTTGCCGGCCAGGAGCAGGACCCCGAGCTTGGCGAACAGTCCGGCCTTACTGGCGATACCGCCGGCCACCAGGGCTGCCAGGCCATAGGTGGCCAGCTTGTCGGTGCTCGGGTTGTAGTCGGCGTAGCGGTTGCCGTCGGTGAAGTTGGTGAAGGCCAGCACCTTGGGAATCTCGCGCTTGATGGTGGGCAGGTCTTGCATGGAAGCGACCGCATTGAGTTCCAGCACGCCTTCACGGCCCAGCACGCGGATGCTGTAGTTCAGGGTGTTGCTTTCGGCGCCTTCGGCCTTGAGTTCGCGGGCCCAGTACATCTTGTGCGATTGCGCGTCATAGCTTGGCTGCTCGGCCCAGCCCAGCAGGTGAATGGCGCCGTAGCCCTGTTCCTTGCGTTCTTTGTTGTCTTCCTCGTCCGCGGCCTGCATTTCTTTGAGCAGGTCCTGGTAGTCGATCTTCGCTGCATCGTCGTCGGAGATGTGGCCGTCGTTCTTGTAGCTGATGATCACTCCCCAGCCTTCGGCGGCCAGCGGGCTGACGGCGCTGGGCACGATCATGCCCAGGGTGGTGAAGCCGGGCGGGTTGCCCCAGCCTTCGGTCAGCAGCTTCTCGGTGTCCTTGGGTGTGAGGTAGTAGAACTCTTTGCTCAGGTCGAGGCTGGCGATATCGCCAGGTAGCTTGATGTTGCCGTGGCGTGGCGAGAGCGAGGCGAGAAACTGTTCGGCAGTCTGGGTTTCGGCGTCCTTGGTGTCGGGCGTGTCGGCAGCGTTGGCCAAGAATGGGGTGGCGCAGAGCACGACCATGGCCATGAGGTGACGCAGGTACTTCATCGTATTCCCTTACATTTTGTGACAAGTGATAGGCGCGCAAGGATAGCGATGAGCCGCGTGCTGCTCAATGCAATGTTTCCATTTATTTCCGATGACTGGTAGAAGGGCAGCCCAAGGGCGGCGATTGCGCCCCTGGGGAATAAACGGATCAGTTCGCGGTGAGGAACAGCACTCGCAGACGGTGTCCGTCCGGGTCGAGGGCGAGCAGGGTGTAGCCGAAACCCGTCACGGTCGGCTCCTGGACGATGGGGATGCCCAGCGCCTGCCAGTGACGATGCAGTTCATCCACGGCTTCGCGGCTGTCCACGGCCCAGCCCAGTTCGCCACCGCCGGCCAGTACCTGGGATTCGGGTTTGACGACCTGGCGGGACCAGAGCCCGAGCTTGATTCCCGAGTCGAGGATGAACAGGGTGAAATCCGCCGAAGCCTGCACCGGCGGTTTGTCCAGCAGCCGGCTGTAGAAGTCGGCGCTGGCGATGGGGCTATCCACGTAGAGCAAAAAATAGGTGTTGGTGATCATCATGACTCCTGGGGGGGCTGGATTGGAGCGGCAGCTTATGCGCCGAGTCCGTCAGTTCCTGTCAGGAGTCGCAAGGTGAAAAAGAGACCTGCTCGCAAGGGGGGCGAGCAGGCCTCTCTTGGTTGATTGACTGCGGGGCTCAAGGCTTGGACAAGGCCTGGTCTACCGCTGCTATCAGCTTTCCCAGATCCTTCGGGGTGGCTTTGTGAATGACACCGAACAAATAAGCCCGCTGTTCCTCTTCATCACCCAGATCGGCAAAGAAGGCTTTCAGCTTCACTCCCAGTACTTCGGCCAATAGAAATAGAGCTTCAACGCTGGGGGTGTAGGTGCCGGTTTCGAAGCGGCTGATGGTTTTGGGGTCAAAACCGGTTTTTTCACCTAGTTCAGCCTGAGTAAGCCCCGCTACCTTTCGATAGCGCTTTATGGCTGCACCCAAACTTGAAATTTGCATCGCTCAATTCCCATTTAGAATCAAGAACTTAACGATAAATATTGGCATTAGACAACACCATGTTTCATCACCTTGCTTTGCAAAATGTGATGCATTTCGTAGAATCGGCGCTTCGGACAGGTATTTGGTGATCTAGTTTCAGAAGGCAGGTTTATGAAACAAGAAATCATTGCATTTCCCTTGTTCACCTAAACCCAGGACTTGGCAGAGGCTCGAACGTCTCGTAATCCCGCCAACACTCCGTCCGCCGCCTCCATCTGACGCCTTACCTGATCCTAGTTGATCTATGTCGCACCGACGGTCAACCGCGGCGCAAACCCGCTGTACGGCTGCAATCAGGGCGTATCTTCCGATTGAGTCGTACCGCCAGGAAAGTAATCGCCAATCAATTAATGCCGGCTCCGGCAACTATTGATTGCAGGCTGTCTATGGAGTTCTAAAGTGCGTCTCAATTTGCCGGTCAACTCTATCGAGCAGACCTTTCCCGACCAGCAGCGGCTTATCTCCGCCACCGACACCAGCAGTCACATCACGTACTGCAATGCCGAGTTCGCCGCCATGAGCGGCTTCAGCCAGGCCGAACTGATCGGCAGCACCCACAACCTGGTGCGGCATCCGGATATGCCGGCTGCGGTGTTCGAATCCATGTGGCGCTATCTCAAGGCCGGGCGCAGTTGGATGGGAGTGGTGAAGAACCGCTGCAAGAACGGCAACTTCTATTGGGTCAGCGCCTATGTCACGCCGATTCTCGAGGACGGGCGATTGGTGGGGTATGAGTCGGTGCGGGTCAAGCCGACCCGCGAGCAGGTAAGCCGTGCCGAGGCCCTGTATGCAAGGTTGCGTGCCGACAAATCACCGGTCCCGGCCTGGCGGCGCCTGGAGGCTGGCGCCCGGCCTTTGTTACTGCCCATGGCCGTAGCCACGGCCTGCCTTGCGGCATTCAATTGGTTGCCGACCCTGGCGGCCCAGGGCCTGACGCTGGCTGGCTTCCTCGGCGTTGGTCTGTTGGCTCAGCGCCGCTTGGGACGACAACTCAAGGAGATCGTCAGCAGCACACCGAACACCTTCGCCGATCCGATCTGCGCCCTGGCCTATAGCGAATCCCTTGGTCCGGCAGCGCAGCTGCAGATGATCCTGGTGAGCGAGGAGGCACGGTTGAAAACCGCCTTGACCCGCCTCAGCGACCTGGCCCGGCAGATGGCGGAAGCAGCGGCCGATTCCAGCCAGTTGTCCAGCCGTACCGAGACCGCTCTTCTGGAGCAGCGAGCGGAAACCGACATGACCGCCGCTGCTATGACCCAGATGGCCGCTTCGATCACCGAAGTCGCCGAGCATGTGCAGCACACCGCCAGTCAAGCCCATACCGCCAACCTGCTGGCACAGCAGGGCAGCGAGGTGGCAGGTACTTCCCGTGACGCCATCCAGGTGCTGGCGCGCACGGTCACCCAGATCAACCAAGCGGTTGGGGACCTGGCCGGGCAGACCCAGGACATCATGGTGGCGGCGAGCATGATCCAGGCGATCGCCGACCAGACCAACCTGCTGGCCCTGAATGCGGCGATCGAGGCCGCGAGGGCCGGCGAACAAGGACGCGGGTTCGCCGTGGTGGCCGACGAGGTGCGGGCCCTGGCCGGCAAGACCCGGGAATCCACCGAGCAGATCCAGGGCATCATCCACAGCCTGCGGGCCGGGGCCGACGAAGCGGTGCAGATCGCCAGCCTGGGGATCGAGGAGGCCGAGCAGGGGGTGCAGCAGGTATTGCAGGCGCAGCAGGCCTTGCAAGGCATCGGCGCCGCGGTCGAGCGCATCACCGACATGAGCCAGCAGATGGCCGCCGCTTCGCAGGAGCAGTCCCATGTAGCCGAATCGGTGTCGGAACAGATCAACAGTGTCGCCGCCACGGTGCAGCGCACTGCCGAGGACGCCAGCGCCGGGGTGCTGCGTGGCGCCGAGCTGGAAAACATCTCTTCCGGGCTGCATGCCTTGGTCGAGCGGTTCAACCGCTAGCGACAGTGAGTTCGACTCATGGATGAGAAATACCGCAGGGCCGTCGATGCCGCCGCCATTTTTTCCGAAACCGACCTGGCCGGACGCATCACCTATGTCAACGACCTGTTCTGCCAGGTCTCGGGCTACAGCCGCGAAGAGCTGATCGGCGCCGACCACAGCATGCTCAGTTCCGGACTGCATGCTCCGGAGTTCTTCGCCGGGCTGTGGAGCACCATTACCCGGGGCCAGGTATGGAAGGGCGAGATCTGCAACCGCGCCAAGGACGGCAGCCTGTACTGGGTCGACAGCACCATGGTGCCGCTGGTGGACCAGCGTTCGGGGCGCGTGGTGCGCTATGTGTCGATTCGTTTCGATGTCAGCGAAAAACGCCAGCTCCTGCATTCCTTGCAATGGCGGGTCGGGCATGACGTGCTCACTGGGCTGCCCAATCGCGCGTTCCTCTCCGACCGGCTGCACCAGGCCCTGGAGTTCTCCCGCCAGGAAGAAATTCCCCTGGCGGTATGCATGCTCGACCTCGATGGCTTCAAAGCGGTCAACGACGGTTATGGTCATGCCTGTGGCGATCTGCTGCTGGTGGAAGTGGCCGCGCGGCTGCGCTCGATCATTCGTGGCGAAGACGTGGTGGCGCGCCTGGGGGGCGACGAGTTCGTGCTGATCCTGCGTTACGTGCGCGACATGCTGGAGTTGCGCGCTGCGCTGCAACGGGTGCTGGCCACCATTTCCCAGCCTTATTCGATCCAGGGCAAGGACATCAATGTCTTCGCCAGTATCGGCGTGACCCTGTTTCCTGCCGACAACCAGGATGCCGACACCCTGCTGCGCCATGCCGATCAGGCCATGTACGTGGCCAAGCAGAGCGGCCGCAACCGCTTCCACCTGTTCGATGTATTGCGCGATCGCGAGGTGATGGTCACTTACCAGACTGTCGAGCAGGTGCGCCAGGCCCTGGATGGCGGACAATTGCGGTTGTTCTTCCAGCCCAAGGTGAACATGCGCAGCGGGACCGTGGTGGGCCTGGAGGCCATGTTGCGCTGGCAGCATCCGCAGCGCGGATTGCTGGCGGCCCACGAGTTCCTGCCCCAGGTGGAAGAGACCGACCTGATCGTCGATATCGGCGAATGGGTCATGGATGGCGTGATGGACCAGTTGCAGTGCTGGCAGGCCGCCGGCCAGCAATGGCCGGTCAGCCTGAATGTCGCCGCCCGGCATTTCCAGCGTGCGGATTTCGTCGAGCGGCTCAAGGGCATGCTCGATCGTTTTCCGAACGTGTCTCCAACCTTGCTGGATTTGGAGATCGTCGAGTCGGTAGCCATCGACAACATCCGCAAAGTCAGTGATTGCCTGGATGCCTGCCAGGGTTTTGGCGTGCAGTTCTCCCTGGGCGACTTCGGCACCGGGCATTCGTCCCTGAGCTATCTCAAGCACCTGAGGACCCAGACCATCAAGATCGACCGGTTGTTCGTGCGCGACATGCTCCACGACCAGGACGACCAGGCGCTGGTCCAGGCCCTGGTGGGGTTGGCCCAGGCGTTTGGCCGCCAGGTGGTGGCCGAGGGCCTGGAAAGCCTGGCCCATGGCGAGCGCCTGATGGCCCTGGGCTGCGAGGTGGCCATGGGTGACTTCATCGCCGCGCCGATGCCGGCGGGCGCCGTGCTGGAGTGGGCCCATCGCTATCTGCCGCCGCCAGCCTGGCGCGTCGGCTCTCAGGGCGTGGCCGAGGCTTGCGCGGGCGGGGCGGAATCGACGTAGCGCTGGACGATGGCATCGATTTCGCCGGATTCCTTCATTTGCCGCAGAGTGCCCAGGATCTGTTCGCCCGGTACGGCCGGATCATTGCGCACATAACAGCCCACGGCCTGGTCCTGAACCAGGGCGACCCCATGCAGCGGGTTGTCGCTGGCCTGGGTCTTGTTGAACCAGTCCAGGGTCCACTGGCTGGCGATAGCGTAGCGGTAGCGGCCCACCACTAGCTTCTGCAGTACCTGCTGCTCGTTGCGTGCGTCATCGCGGATCAGCAGGTTGGCGTCGAACAGTGGCTGCAAGGGGGCATAGGTATAGCTAAGGACGGTGCCGATGTGCTGGCGCGGCAGGTCGCCGAGCTTGACGATGGCGGGTATCGGGCTGGTGCTCACCAGCAAGTTGCGCTGGCGGAACAGCGGGGCGCTCCACAGGTAGTCGGCGGACGGAGCCGGCAGCCAGGCCGGGGCGGCGTAGCAGCGCACGTCGACTTCGCCCTGGGCCATGGCCTTCTGTACCCGGGCCCGGGCCAGGACATGGAATTCGGCACGCAGGCCCAGATGCCGGGCCAGGCTGTCCATGGTGTCGTAGAGAATGCCGCCGCTGGGGCGATCATCCTCCAACGCGACGGTCGGCATGGCCCAGCTGTCGGCGACGGCGAAGCGCAGGGGCGGTTCCGTGGCATGCAGGTTGCCGCAGAGCAGAAGCAGGGCGCCTGGGGTCCAGCGCATAGAGTCTCCGGGTATCGGCGAGCGGGCAATCCTTGGCAAAAGGCAGCTTAGACAGATTAGACGAGCGCGCCGGATGCAATTTCGCCCTTGCTCCGCTAGCATTACCGGCTTCCGCTTTCCAGTTGCGACGGTTTTCGATGAGTTATCAGGTTCTTGCACGTAAATGGCGTCCGCGCTCGTTCCGCGAAATGGTCGGCCAGACCCATGTGCTCAAGGCTCTGATCAATGCCTTGGACAGCCAGCGGCTGCACCATGCCTACCTGTTTACCGGTACGCGCGGGGTGGGCAAGACCACCATCGCGCGGATCATTGCCAAATGCCTGAATTGTGAAACGGGCATCACCTCCACCCCGTGCGGCACTTGTTCGGTGTGCACCGAGATCGACGAAGGGCGCTTCGTCGACCTGATCGAGATCGACGCCGCGAGCCGGACCAAGGTCGAGGACACCCGCGAACTGCTGGACAACGTGCAGTACGCCCCGAGCCGCGGGCGCTTCAAGGTCTACCTGATCGACGAAGTGCACATGCTCTCCAGCCACTCGTTCAACGCTCTGCTCAAGACCCTCGAGGAGCCGCCGCCCTACGTCAAGTTCATCCTGGCGACCACCGATCCGCAGAAACTGCCGGCGACCATCCTGTCCCGCTGCCTGCAGTTCTCCCTGAAGAACATGACCCCCGAGCGGGTGGTCGAGCACCTGAGCCATGTGCTGGGTGTGGAGAACGTGCCGTTCGAGGACGACGCCCTGTGGCTGCTGGGCCGCGCCGCCGATGGTTCGATGCGCGACGCCATGAGCCTCACCGACCAGGCCATCGCCTTTGGCGAGGGCAAGGTCATGGCCGCCGATGTACGAGCGATGCTCGGCACCCTCGATCACGGCCAGGTCTACGATGTGCTCCATGGGCTGATCGAGGGCGATGCCAAGGCTCTGCTGGAGGCGGTGCGCCACTTGGCGGAGCAGGGGCCGGACTGGAACGGCGTGCTCTCGGAGATCCTCAACGTGCTGCACCGGGTGGCCATCGCCCAGGCGCTGCCCGAGGGTGTCGACAACGGCCACGGCGATCGCGAGCGAGTGCTGGCCCTGGCCCAGGCCCTGCCGGCCGAAGACGTACAGTTCTATTACCAGATGGGCCTGATTGGCCGGCGCGACCTGCCCCTGGCGCCGGACCCGCGTGGCGGTTTCGAAATGGTCCTGCTGCGGATGCTGGCCTTCCGGCCGGCGGATACCGCGGATGCACCGAGACAACCGCTAAAGCCAGTGGGGATCAGCCAGGCCACAGTTGATTCCGCCCAAGCCGTGGCGGCGCCAGCAGCGGTCGCGTCCGTTGCCGTGCCTGTGGCCAGTGTGCCGGTCGCTCCGGCTCCTGCCGCACCTCCTGCTGCGGAGCCGGTAGCCGAGCCGGCCGCTGCGCCAACAGCAATACCTGCGCCAGCACCCGAGCCGGCCCCGGCCTCGGTCGAAGCCGCGCCTGAACCTGAGCCGGCCCCGGCCTCGGTCGAAGCCGCGCCTGAACCTGAGCCAGCCCCGGCCTCGGTCGAAGCCGCTCCTGAACCTGAGCCGGTGCAGGCCGAAGAAATAGTCGACCTGCCGTGGAACGACCCGGTGGAGCCACCGCTGGAACAACAGCCGGCCGTGGAGCCGATGCTGGATGTCATCGCCGAACCACCGGAGTTGCCGGCAGTGCTGACTCCGGTGCCGGACAGCGTGGTGCCGGACGTCCCCGAGTGGGCCAGTGCGCCGATGCCCGAGCCGACCGTGGCCCAGGTGGATGCCGCGACCCCGGGGAGCGACCTGGACGACGAGCCGCCGCTGGACGAGGACTACATCGAGCCGGACATGGATTCGGCCTACAGCTACCTCGATGAACTGGCCAGCGAACATACCGCCGAGCCGGCCCCGGAACCCGAGCCTGAGCCGGCCGCCATGCCGGCCACCGGCCTGGCCCTGGAGTGGCTGGAACTGTTTCCGAAGCTGCCTATTTCCGGGATGACAGGCAGTATTGCCGCCAACTGCACCCTGATCGCAGTGGACGGCGACCAGTGGCTGCTGCATCTGGATCCGGCCCACAGCGCGCTGTTCAACGCCACCCAGCAGCGCCGTCTCAACGAGGCGCTGAACCAGTACCACGGGCGTACGCTGACGCTGAACATCGAGCTGATCAAGCCCGAGCAGGAAACCCCGGCCCAGGCCGCGTCCCGGCGTCGCGCCGACCGTCAGCGCGAAGCGGAGGAGTCGATTCATGGCGATCCGTTCATCCAGCGGATGGTCCAGGAGTTCGGTGCCGTGGTGCGCCACGATACTATTGAACCTGTCGAGGCCCCGGCCGCGCAGGGTTGAGCATTTAACTTAAAGGGCGCCGGCCAAGGGCCAGGCGCCGTTCTCATCACCATACTTTGAGGTAATTACCATGATGAAAGGTGGCATGGCCGGCCTGATGAAGCAGGCGCAGCAGATGCAGGAAAAGATGGCCAAGATGCAGGAAGAGCTGGCCAACGCCGAAGTCACCGGCAAGGCCGGTGGCGACATGGTCAGCGTGGTCATGACCGGCCGTCATGACATCAAGCGCGTGAGCATCGACCCGAGCCTGCTGGAAGGCGTCAGCGACGACGACCGCGAAGTGCTGGAAGACTTGTTCGCTGCAGCGGTGAACGACGCCGTGCGCAAGATCGAAGCCAACAGCCAGGAAAAGATGTCCGGCATGACCGCCGGCATGCAGCTGCCTCCGGGCATGAAGCTGCCTTTCTGATTCGCTGCGGCTTATCGGATTGCAACGAACAATGCCAGGCCCGGAGCCTGGCATTTTTTTGCCCATCGATTGGCCCGGCGGGGGGCCAAGCGCCCCGTGCGCCACTGCGGCCAGGGGCAGAAACATCGAACACCGGTGCCTGGCCATGGTCTGCACCCTATACAGTCTTGTCCATTCATCGATAACGGAGTGTCTGTGATGCCGCAAACAATGACCCTCAATCAGCGTGTGGTACTGGTGTCGCGCCCCCAGGGCGCGCCGGTTCCGGAGAACTTTCGCCTGGAGCGGGTGACGCTGCCGGAGCTGGCGGACGGCCAGGTGCTGCTCAAGACCCTGTACCTGTCCCTGGACCCCTATATGCGTGGGCGCATGAGCGATGCGCCCTCCTACGCGGCGCCGGTGGAGATCGACGAAGTCATGACCGGGGGTGCCGTGAGCCGGGTCGAGCGTTCGCTGAATCCCAAGTTCCAGGAAGGCGACCTAGTGGTGGGCGCCACCGGCTGGCAGAGCCACTGCATCAGCGATGGGCGCAACCTGGTGCCAGTACCGGCGGGCTTGCCCAGCCCGTCCATGGCCCTGGGAGTGCTGGGCATGCCCGGCATGACCGCCTACATGGGGTTGATGGACATCGGCCAGCCCAAGGCCGGGGAGACCCTGGTGGTGGCTGCGGCATCCGGGGCGGTGGGTTCGGTGGTGGGGCAGGTGGCCAAGCTCAAGGGGTTGCGGGTGGTGGGAGTCGCCGGTGGGCTCGACAAATGCCGCTACGTGGTGGAGGAACTGGGGTTCGATGCCTGTATCGATCACAGGAGCCCGGAATTCGCCGACGAGCTGGCCCAGGCGTGCTTCAAGGGCGTGGATATCTATTTCGAGAACGTCGGCGGCAAGGTGTTCGATGCGGTGCTGCCGTTGCTCAATACCAAGGCACGAATCCCCTTGTGTGGCCTGATTGCCCAGTACAACGCCCGGGAGTTGCCGGCGGGGCCGGATCGCCTGCCGCTGTTGCAACGCAGCCTGTTGACCAAGCGGGTACGGATCCAGGGGTTCATCGTGTTCGACGACTACGGTGATCGCCAACCGGAGTTCATCAAGGCCATGGCGCCCTGGGTGCGCGAGGGCAAGGTCAAGTTCAAGGAGGATGTGGTCGAAGGCCTGGAGCAGGCGCCGCAAGCGTTCATCGGCCTGCTGGAAGGGCGCAACTTCGGCAAGCTGGTGGTCAAGGTCGCCACCGACGGCAGCATTTGACGCTATCCCGGGGCGCGGGTATAAACCGCGTCTCGTCGTTTTGTCGGACCTTTGCCCATGAGCTTCAGCCCCCTGATTCGCCAACTGATCGATGCCTTGCGCACCTTGCCCGGGGTGGGGCAGAAAACTGCCCAGCGCATGGCCCTGCAACTGCTCGAGCGTGATCGCAGCGGCGGCTTGCGCCTGGCCCAGGCCCTGAGCCAGGCTATGGATGGGGTGGGGCATTGCCGCCAGTGCCGGACCCTGACCGAAGACGAGCTCTGCCCGCAGTGCGCCGATCCGCGACGCGACGACAGCCTGCTGTGCGTGGTCGAGGGGCCGATGGATGTCTACGCGGTGGAGCAGACCGGCTATCGCGGTCGCTATTTCGTGCTCAAGGGGCACCTGTCGCCCCTGGACGGCCTGGGTCCGGAAGCCATCGGCATTCCGCAATTGCTGGCGCGGATCGAAGAGCAGGGCACCTTCAGCGAGGTCATCCTGGCCACCAATCCCACGGTGGAAGGCGAAGCCACTGCCCATTACATCGCCCAGCTGTTGACCGACAAGGGCCTGATCGCTTCGCGGATCGCCCACGGCGTGCCCCTGGGGGGCGAGCTGGAACTGGTGGACGGCGGCACGCTGGCCCACTCCTTCGCCGGACGCAAGCCCATCACCCTGTAACCCCATCCGTCTGCCGGCCCGTCGGCGGACGGTTTCTTGCGCTCTCTTGAAAACCAAGCAAGCGCTTGGTAAGTTCCTCCGACCCTTCAGAGGAGCTTGCCGATGTCTGCCTGCCAGGAATACTTCGATCCCAGCCACCAACTGATCCGTGACAGCGTCCGACGTTTCGTCGAGCGTGAGATCCTCCCCGACATCGAACACTGGGAGGAGGCCGAGAGCTTTCCCCGTGAGTTGTATCTCAAGGCCGGCGCGGCCGGCATTCTCGGTATCGGTTATCCGCAGGCCCTGGGGGGCAGCCATGAAGGCGACCTGTTCGCCAAGGTCGCCGCCAGCGAAGAGTTGATGCGCAGCGGTTCCGGTGGCCTGGTGGCGGGATTGGGGTCGCTGGACATCGGTTTGCCGCCCATCGTCAAGTGGGCGCGTCCCGAGGTTCGCGAGCGTGTGGCGCCCCTGGTGCTGTCCGGAGAGAAGATTTGCGCCCTGGCGGTGACCGAGCCCGGTGGCGGTTCCGACGTGGCCAACCTGCAGACCCGCGCAGTGCGCGACGGCGATCATTATCGCGTCAGCGGCAGCAAGACTTTCATTACCAGTGGCGTGCGCGCCGACTTCTACACCGTGGCCGTGCGTACCGGTGAGCCGGGTTATGGCGGTATCAGCCTGCTGTTGATCGAGAAGGGCACGCCCGGCTTCACCGTGGGCCGGCAGTTGAAGAAGATGGGGTGGTGGGCGTCTGATACCGCCGAGCTGTTCTTCGAGGACTGCCGAGTACCGGTGGGCAACCTGATCGGTGTCGAGAACATGGGGTTCGCCTGCATCATGGGCAATTTCCAGAGCGAACGCCTGGCCCTGGCGTTGATGGCCAACATGACTGCGCAGATGGCTGTGGAAGAGAGCCTGAAGTGGGCACGCGAGCGCGAGGCGTTCGGCAAGCCAGTGGCCAAGTTCCAGGTGATCAAGCATCGACTGGCGGAAATGGCCACGGCCGTGGAGGTGTCCCGGGAGTTCACCTACCGCCAGGCGGCCAAGATGGCCGCCGGCAAGAGCGTGATCAAGGAAATCTCCATGGCCAAGAACTTCGCCACCGACACTGCCGATCGCGTCACCTACGATGCCGTGCAGATCCTCGGTGGCATGGGTTACATGCGCGAGAGCCTGGTGGAGCGCCTGTATCGCGACAATCGCATCCTGTCCATCGGCGGTGGCACCCGCGAGGTGATGAACGAAATCATCAGCAAGCAGATGGGGCTCTAGCCAGGTTCGGGAATCACCAGCGGGCCACGGTCTTCGTCACTGATGAGCAGCGTCAGCGACTGCGCCGGTTCAATGGCCCTGGCGGGCGTCAAACCGGTAGATGGCTGCGGCAACCGCTATCGGACTATGTCTAGACGGCCAGCCGGTGGGCCCGGTGCTTGGTGTGGCTGCTGGTATGAGGCGCCGTCCCCGGGGGGACGGCATGCCGGGATCAGCGTTCGGTCAGAGAGAACTGGGTCAGGCAGAAGGTCGGGATGCCCATGTCCTGGAGCTTTTGCGATCCGCCAAGCTCCGGCAGGTCGATGATGGCTGCGGCTTCATGGATCTTCGCGCCCATGCGCCGTACCAGGTTGGCAGCGGCGATCAGCGTGCCGCCGGTGGCGATCAGGTCATCGAACATCAGCACCGAGTCACCCTCGCACAGGCTATCGGCATGGACTTCGAGGAAGGCTTCGCCGTATTCGGTCTGGTAGCCCTCGGCCAATACATCCGCTGGCAGTTTGCCTTGTTTGCGAAACAGGATCAGCGGCTTGTTCAGCTGGTAGGCGATGATCGAACCGATCAGGAAGCCCCGGGCATCCATGGCGCCGATGTGGCTGAAGTCTTCTTCGACATAGCGCTGGGCGAAACTGTCGGCTACCAGGCGCAGGGCCCGTGGAGACTGGAACAGGGGGGTGATGTCGCGGAAGATCACGCCCGGCTTCGGGAAGTCGATGACGGGGCGGATAAGGGATTTGATGTCGAAGGAGTCGAAGGCCATCTGCAGGTGTCCTGGCGGGCGAAATAAGCCGCGCCAGTATACCCGCGACCGAGCCGCTTGGCTCAGTCGCAGCGCCTGTGGATCAGGCGTCCACCGAGCCGCCGGCCAGGGCGCAGAGCTGGATCGGATCGAGGATGTGGACTTCCTTGCCTTCGGCGGCAATCAGTTCGTTCTGCTGGAAGCGGGTGAACACTCGGGACACGGTTTCCACGGCCAGGCCCAGGTAGTTGCCGATTTCATTGCGCGACATGCTCAGGCGGAACTGGTTGGCGGAAAAACCCCTGGCACGGAAGCGCGCCGACAGGTTCACCAGGAAGGTGGCGATGCGTTCGTCAGCGGTCTTTTTCGACAACAGCAGCATCATCTGTTGGTCATCGCGGATCTCGCGGCTCATGACCCGCATCAACTGGCGACGCAGCTGGGGCAGCTGCAATGCCAGCTCGTCCAGGCGCTCGAAGGGGATTTCGCAGACCGAGGTGGTTTCCAGGGCCTGTGCCGAAACCGGATGGCTCTCGGTATCCATGCCGGACAACCCCACCAGCTCGCTGGGGAGGTGGAAGCCGGTGATCTGTTCTTCGCCGCTGTCGCTGAGGCTGAAGGTTTTCAGGGCGCCCGAGCGGACGGCATAGACCGAGTCGAAGCCATCACCCTGACGGAACAGGAATTCGCCTTTTTTCAATGGGCGGCCACGTTTGACGATTTCGTCCAGCGCGTCCATGTCTTCCAGATTCAGAGAAAGTGGCAGGCAGAGAGGGGCCAGGCTGCAGTCCTTGCAATGGGCCTGGTTATGAGCGCGCAGTTTAACTGGCTCGGACATTCTAGAATCCTTGTGGGAAAGCACACATAAGCCGTAAGGGTAACTCACGGGAGGAGGTTCCGGCCAGTCCGTGCCGTGTTGACGATCAGTCGTAAAGCAATCCTTTAATGGGTCGATAGCCTGTTAACGAAAGCAACTTGGAGAGGCGCGGTTATGTCGTCCGTTGACGGTATTACTAATGGCAGCAATAACTTGCAGCTGTTTTCTGAGTCCTCGAAAAGCGCTGATGGTGAAGAACTAAGGGTTTCTCCGTTAGTTGCCGAGCCGTTACCGGGGGAGGGCGTCAAAGTGTCGCTGTCCGGGGCCGGGCTGAAGAAATCCTCCAAGGCTGCCGGGGACGACAGCGACATCGAGGAAAGTGGCTTGCCCCAGACCATTCAGCAAATCCTCAAGATGATCAGGAAATTGCAACAACAGATTTCAGAGAAGACGGCCGAGCTACAGGCGGTCATGGCCGACAAGCGCTTGAGCCCCGAAGAAGCCAGGATCAAGGTCGGTGGCCTGCAAGCGGACCTGGCGACTCTGAACAGTGGCTTGCTGTCTGCCAATGCCTCCCTGGTCAAGGCGATGAGGCAGGAAAGCCTGACCCCGGAGCAAGTGATGAAGGCCGCTGCGTTGCTGATGAAATCCTAGTGACGCTACGAAAGCGAGCCGGGCTTCGATCATGTTTTGGTGTCGATGTCCGGCAAGTTTTCTTGCCCGTCTTAAATTACCCGGGAAAACCGCTGGCGGTTTTGTTGGCCCAGGTAAGCGTCGAACACCATGCATACCGAACGTACCAGCAGGCGACCTGCCGGCAATACCGTAATGCCTTGGTCGTTTAGTTCGATCAGGCCATCGTCGGCCATCTCCTGCAAGTTTGCCCATAGTTCATGGAAATAACCGCGGAAGTCGATGTTGAATGCCTGTTCGATGTTTTCGAACTTGAGACTAAAGTTGCATATCAGTTGTTGAATTATTTCGCGGCGCAGACGGTCGTCGGCATTGCAAACCAAGCCGCGACTTGTCGCTAGTTGTGCCCCCGCCAAAGTATTTTGATAGTGGGCCAGGTCACTGCTGTTCTGGCAGTACAGGTCGCCGATCTGGCTGATGGCCGATACCCCCAGGCCGATCAGGTCGCAATGGCCGTGGGTGGTATAGCCCTGGAAGTTGCGTTGCAGGGTCGACTCTTCCTGGGCAATGGCCAGCTCGTCGTCGGGCAGGGCGAAATGATCCATGCCGATGTAGCGATACCCGGCAGCGGTCAGTTGTTCGATGCTGCGTTGCAGCATCTGCAGTTTTTCCGCGGGGGCCGGCAGTTCGCTGCTGTTGATCCGGCGCTGTGGCATGAAGCGCTCGGGCAGGTGAGCGTAGTTGAATACCGAGAGCCGATCCGGTTGCAGGCTGATGACCTCGTCCACGGTCCGGGCGAAGTTCTCCGGCGTCTGCTTGGGCAGGCCATAGATCAAGTCGATGTTGATGGAGCGGAACTGCAGGGTCCGGGCCGCCTCGATCACCGCGCGGGTTTCCTCCAGGCTCTGCAAGCGGTTGACCGCACGTTGCACGGCCGGGTCCAGGTCCTGCAGGCCGATACTGACCCGGTTGAACCCCAGCTCCCGCAGCAGGCCCATGGTCGACCAATCGGCCTCCCTGGGGTCGATCTCGATACCGTAGTCGCCGGAATCATCGTCGAGCAGGTTGAAGTGCTTGCGCAGCAAGGCCATCAGCTGGCGCAACTCGTCATGGTTGAGAAAGGTCGGGGTGCCGCCACCGAAGTGCAGTTGCTCGACCCGCTGGTTCGGGGCCAGGTGGCAGGCGATCAATTGCATCTCCTGCTCCAGCCGCTGCAGGTAGGGCAGCGCGCGGCTGCGGTCCTTGGTGATGACCTTGTTGCAGGCGCAGTAGTAGCAGATGTTGGCGCAGAACGGGATGTGCACGTACAGCGACAGCGGGCGCTGGGCCTTGCGGCTGTCGCGCAGTGCGTGCAGCAGGTCGAAGGCACCGACCTGGCTGTTGAATTGCACAGCGGTCGGGTACGAGGTGTAGCGTGGGCCCGCCAGGTCGTAGCGGCGGATCAGATCTGTGTCCCAACGAATGGCGTCGAGCATGCGGGAATTCCCCCGGATAGGCTGGCAATGCTCGCGAGTCTAGGGGGTAGGGGCTGAAGCCATCTTGATTTGTATCAAGGGTGTTCCCAGGCGGCTGGGGTAGTGCTCCGCGAAGATTTCAGTGGCCCATCAACCAGTGCTGGTGCGGACCTGGCAGGGTCCAGATGCCGAACAGCATGACCAGCAGGCCGCCAGCCAGGCGCACGCTGCGACGACGCAGCAGGGCCGTGACCCGTTCCGCCGCCAGGCCGGTGGCCAGCAGTACCGGCCAGGTGCCCAGGCCGAAGGCCAGCATCAGCAGTGCGCTGTCCAGGGCATTGCCCTGGCTCGCCGACCACAGCAGGGTGCTATATACCAGGCCGCAGGGCAGCCAGCCCCAGAGTGCGCCGAGTACCAGGGCCCGCGGCAGGCTGGACACCGGCAGCAGGCGACTGGCCAGGGGCTGGATATGCCGCCACAAGCCCTTGCCCAGGGCCTCGATACGGGTCAGGCCGCTCCACCAGCCGGCCAGGTACAGGCCCATGGCGATCAGCAGCAGCCCGGCCAGGGTGCGCATGAACAGGGCCACGGGGCTGTTGGCCACCGCCCAGCCCGCCAGGCCCAGCAGCAGGCCGGCCAGGGCGTAGCTGAGGATGCGCCCCAGGTTATAGGCCAATAGCAGGCGCAGGCGCCGCCCACGTTGTTCCTGGGGGATGGCCAGGGTCAGTGCGCCCATCAGGCCTCCGCACATGCCCAGGCAGTGGCCGCCGCCGAGGAGGCCGAGGATCACTGCGGAAACCAGCAGCGGGGCCAGCTCAAGCATGGGGCGGTTCCGATTTCTTGGCTGGATCCTGCTCGGCGGCCGGTTGGCCCTTGGCGGCATCCACCGCGGCGGTGTGGCTTGGATCCTGGTCGTCGAACAGGATGCTGTGGGCCGGGCCGTCGAGGTCGTCGTACTGGCCGCTGTCGACGGCCCAGAAGAAGATGTAGATGGCGATGGCCACGATCAGCAGGGCGGCCGGGATCATCACGTAAAGAGCTGGCATCTGGACTCCAGGCCCGGCGGCTCAGGCCGGCAGCGGGCGGGTTGCGGGGGCTTCGGCGCTGTCGGCCAGCCGCGGCATGCGGGTCAGGCGCAGGGCGTTGAGCACCACGGTCAGGGAACTGATGGACATGCCGACCGCGGCCCAGACCGGAGTGATCCAGCCAAGGGCGGCGAACGGCAGCATCAGGCCATTGTACAGCCCCGCCCACAGCAGGTTCTCGATGATCACCCGGCGAGTCCGGCGAGCCAGGCTGAAGGCCTGTACCAAGGCTTCCAGGCGATTGGACAGCAGCACCGCATCGGCGCTGGTCTTGGCCAGGTCGGTGGCCGAGCCCATGGCCACGCTGATGTCGGCGGCGGCCAGCACCGGCACGTCGTTGACCCCGTCGCCGAGCATCAGCACCTTGCGGCCCTGCTGGTGCAACTGCTGCAACACTTGCAGCTTGTCGTCCGGGCGCAGGCCGCCGCGGACTTCGTCGATCTGCAATTGTGCGGCGACGCTGGCGACCATCGGCGAGCTGTCCCCGGACAGCAGCAAGGTGTGCCAGCCACGGGCCTTGCAGGCTGCCAGCAGGGCCGGGGCATCGCTGCGCAGGCGGTCGTCGAGCACCAGCCAGGCGAGGGCACCCTGGGTATCGCCGAGCAGCAACCACTGGCCGGCTTCATCGGGCATTTGCGGTACCGCGCATCCGCTGAGCTGGCAGACGAACGCCGGATGGCCGATACGCAGGCGCTGGCCCTGGACCGATCCTTCCAGGCCCAGCCCCGGGCTGCTGGTGACATCCTCGGCGGCCACCGGTGCACGGCCGAACGCCCTGGCGATCGGATGTTCGGAACGGTTTTCCAGGGCCGCGGCCAGGCTCAGGCAAGCATCGCCGGACAGGCTGCCAAGCGGGCGGATGGCGCGCAGGGCCAGGCGGCCTTCGGTCAGGGTGCCGGTCTTGTCGAAGATCACCGTATCGATCTGGTTCAGGCCTTCGAGGACATGACCACGGGTCAGCAGCAGGCCAAGCTTGTGCAGGGTGCCAGTGGCGGCGGTGAGGGCCGTGGGTGTGGCCAGGGACAGCGCGCAGGGGCAAGTGGCGACCAGCATCGCCAGGACGATCCAGAAGGCCCGTGGCGCGTCCAGTTGCCACCACAGCAAACCGATGGCGGCTGCGGCTATCAGCGACAACAGCAGGAACCACTGGGCGGCGCGATCGGCCACTTCGGCCAGGCGGGGTTTTTCGGCCTGGGCCCGGTCCAGCAGGCGAACGATGGCCGACAGGCGAGTGTCCTGGCCTAGGGCCTGGACCTCCACGGTCAATGCCCCCTCGACGTTCAAGGTTCCGGCGGTGACGGTATCGCCCAGGCCCCGGGGTTGTGGCAGGTATTCGCCGGTGAGCAGCGATTCGTCGACGCTCGACTGGCCGTCGAGGATCTTGCCGTCCGCCGGCAACACCGCGCCGGGATGCACCAGTACCCGGTCGCCCAGGCGCAATTCGCTGAGCAGGATGCGTTCGCTCTGACCGTTTGCGTCCAGGCGCAGGCAGGAGGCCGGTAGCAGGTTGACCAGTTGCGCGGTGGCCGCCGCGGTCCGTTCCCGGGCCCGGCGCTCCAGGTAGCGGCCGGCGAGGAGGAACAGGGCGAACATGCCTACTGCGTCGAAGTACAGCTCGCCGACTCCGCTGATGGAGGTCCAGATGCCCGCCAGGTAGGCCCCGCCGATGGCCAGGGAAACCGAGACGTCCATGGTCAGGTGGCGAGTGCGCAGGTCACGCATCGCACCCTTGAAGAACGGCGCACAGCTATAGAAGACGATAGGAGTGGTAAGGAACAGCGCTACCCAGCGCAGGATGGTGTGCAGCTCCGGGCTCAGGTCGATGTTGAATTCCGGCCAGGTGGCCATGGTCGCCATCATTGCCTGGAACCACAGCAGGCCGGCCACGCCCAGTTGGCGTAGAGCCAGGCGGTTCTCGCCAGCCAGTTGCTCGCTGGCTTTGTCCGGCTGGTAGGGGTGGGCGGCGTAGCCGATCTGGCGCAGCTGCGCGAGCAACTGGCTCAAGGGCAGGTCGCTGTCGGCCCAGCTCACGTGCAGGCGATGATTGGACAGGTTGAGCCGGGCTTCGGCCACTGCCGGCAGGCTGCGCAGGTGCTTCTCGATCAACCAGCCGCAGGCGGCGCAACTGATGCCTTCCATGAGCAGGGTGGTCTGCGCCAGTTCGCCCTCGTGGCGGACGAAGGGCTGTTGCACATCGGCGCGATCGTATAGCGCCAGTTCGTCCACCAGTTGTACCGGCAAGGCCTCGGGGTTGGCGGATGCTTCACTGCGGTGGCTGTAGTAGTGCTCCAGGCCGCCGGCGACTATCGCCTCCGCGACCGCCTGGCAACCCGGGCAGCAGAACTCCCTGGATTCGCCGAGCACGACGGCGGTGAACCGGCTGCCGGGAGGAACCGGCAGGGCACAGTGGTAGCAAGGCAGTGGCGTGGTCATCGGCAGTCTTTTGGCTCTGGGAAAAACTCATCGCCGGCCAGTCGACTCCTGCCTGGGGGCAGGGAGGCGGCAGGCCGGCGATGTGTGGCGGGTGTCGATCAGTTCAGGTCTTCGGCGCCTTGCAGCGGCTCGTCGCCCAACAGCAGGTCCTTGTCGTGGCTGACCTGTTCTTCCTCGAACATGCGCCAGGTCTTGTCGCCCTCGACCCCAAGCAGCTCGACGAAGCGCCGGCCCTCGACCTTGTCGTTCACCTGGCCGATGTAGCGACCGTGTTCGGTTTCGCTGCGGGTCAGGACGATCTTGCGATCTTTCTCTGGCTGGGTCGGCGAGATCAGGTTCAGCTCAAGGCTCTTGGGCTGGCTGTCGCCGCTCAAGCGCAGTTCGACTTCGCCGGTCAGATCGTCGAGATGCACGCTGGCGCGCATTTTCAGCGTTTGTGCCAGCAGCTCGCGGTCCAGGGAGCGGTTGATGCCTTTGCCGGCCTCGTAGTAGTTGTCGTTGACCAGGTTGTCCGGGTTGTTCACCGCAATGGTCACCATGGACAGGGTCAGGGCTACCGAGCAGGCAAGGATG
This sequence comes from Pseudomonas sp. CMR5c, assembly GCF_003850545.1. NCBI lineage: Bacteria > Pseudomonadati > Pseudomonadota > Gammaproteobacteria > Pseudomonadales > Pseudomonadaceae > Pseudomonas > Pseudomonas sp. CMR5c. The sequence goes on from NZ_CP027705.1 coordinate 2,101,447, forward strand.
CCGATGATGATCCAGGGCCAGAGGTGCTTGTACCAAGGGTTTGTGGCGACGGCTGTAGGCATGCTTATTTCTCTTAACGAATTTGTGGGCCGATGAATCGGCTCTTGGCTTCGACCTGGACGCTTTCGTCATCGATGTCCTTGAGGATGAACTTCACCTCGTTGGTGGTCGATGGCAGTTGTTCCGGAGCGATCGACAGCTCCGCGGGCATGCTGACGATGTCGCCAGCCACCACATGGATTTCGCGCTTGCTCTGCAGCTTGAGGTCCGGCAGGCCAGTGGCGTCCAGGACGTAGGTGTGGTCGCGCTGGTCCTTGTTCATGATCTTCAGGCTGTAGACGTTCTCGATCCGGCCTTCGGCGTTCTCGCGGTACAGCACCCGGTCCTTGCTGACGTCGAAGCCCACCAGCGAGCGCATCAGGAACGCGGTGACCAGCAGGCTGATCATGGCCAGGAGCACCAGGGCGTAGCCGATCAGGCGCGGACGCAGTTTATGGGTTTTCTGGCCTGAAAGGTTGTGTTCGGTGGTGTAGCTGATGAGGCCGCGAGGATAGTCCATCTTGTCCATGATGCTGTCGCAGGCATCGATGCAGGCGGCACAACCGATGCACTCGATCTGCAGGCCGTCGCGGATGTCGATACCGGTCGGGCAGACCTGGACGCACATGGTGCAGTCGATGCAGTCACCCAGGCCCTGGGTCTTGTAGTCGGCGCCTTTCTTGCGCGGGCCACGACCTTCGCCCCGGCGCGGGTCGTAGGACACGATCAGGGTGTCCTTGTCGAACATCACGCTCTGGAAGCGGGCGTAGGGGCACATGTAGATGCACACCTGCTCACGCAGCCAGCCGGCGTTGCCGTAGGTGGCCAGGGTGAAGAACCCGACCCAGAAATAAGACCAGCCATCGGCCTGGCCGGTGAAGAAGTCGATGACCAGTTCACGGATCGGCGAGAAGTAGCCGACGAAGGTCATGCCGGTGACGAAACCGATCAGCAGCCACAGGCTGTGCTTGGCGAACTTGCGCAGGAATTTGTTGGCACCCATGGGCGCCTTGTCCAGCTTGATCCGCTGGTTGCGGTCGCCTTCGGTGACCTTTTCGCACCACATGAAGATCCAGGTCCAGACGCTCTGCGGGCAGGTGTAGCCGCACCAGACGCGGCCGGCATAGACGGTGATGAAGAACAGGCCGAAGGCGGCGATGATCAGCATGCCCGACAGCAGGATGAAGTCCTGGGGCCAGAAGGTGGCGCCGAAGATGAAGAACTTGCGTTCCGGCAGGTTCCACCAGACGGCCTGGTGGCCGCCCCAGTTGAGCCAGACGGTACCGAAGTACAGCAGGAACAGCCCAGCACCGCCCACCATGCGCAGGTTGCGGAACAGGCCGGTGAAGGCACGGGTGTAGATTTTTTCTCTGGAGGCGTAGAGGTCGACGCTTTTGCTGGCGTTTTTGGCAGGCGGGGTTACATCGTGTACAGGAATCTGATTGCTCATCATTGCATCCCACGGCAGTGGAAAAATGCCTCGGCCAGTACGTGCCGACCGGGGTCAAAAAGGGGTGTTGCAGTGGCGCAATGATACGCCTGTAGCTCTAGGACAAGGGTGCGACCTTTGGTCGCGTTGGGGGAAGCCAATCGATAGTGTAATGACCTGAATCAATTGACTTGTGGATTATGGACCGTTTTGCACTCCATACCGTTCGAATCTTTCATGGCGTCGGAAAAATCCCTAGGCAGTTGTCGGTCTTGCCTTAGATTTCTATGCGTCACGCAGGACGTTTTTGGCAGAGAACGGCGCCCAATGAAAACGGCCCCGCCAACATGCGTTGGCGGGGCCGTTCGGGTATTGCCTTCAGGCCATGGGCTTATTCAGCATCGGCCTGCTTGTCACCGTGGGACAGGCTGTAGACATAAGCCGCCAGCAGGTGGACCTTGTCGTTGCCCTGCAGTTGCTCCTGGGCAGGCATCACGCCTTGGCGACCATGGCGAATGGTCTGCTGCAGCTGGGCGAAGCTCGAACCGTAGATGAACGCTGCCGGGTGGGTCAGGTTGGGTGCGCCCATAGCTGGGGTGCCCTTGCCTTCAGGACCGTGGCAGACCGCGCAGTTGGCGGCGAACAGCTTCTGGCCATTGGCCGGGTCGGCCTTGATGCCTTCCGGCAGCTTGCGACCATCGAGGTTGGTCAGGACATAGGCGGCAACGTCGCTGACGCCTTGTTCCTTGATTACATCCACCCAGGCCGGCATCACTGCGTGACGACCGCCCATGATGGTGGCCTTGATGGTTTCCGGCTCGCCGCCCCAGCGCCAGTCGGCGTCGGTCAGGTTAGGGAAGCCATAGGCACCCTTGGCATCGGAACCGTGGCAGACCGAGCAGTTGGAAGCGAACAGGCGGCCACCCATTTTCAGGGCTTGCGGATCCTTGGCTACTTCCTCGATCGGCATGGCTGCGTACTTGGCGAAGATCGGACCGAACTTGGCGTCGGAGCGAGCCATTTCCTTTTCCCACTCATGCACGCCGGTCCAGCCGGACTGGCCGTTGGCGAATGCGGTCTGCTTCTCGTTATCAAGGTAGTTGTAGCCAGGCAGTACGCCTTTCCAGTTGCCCAGGCCGGGGTACAGCACCAGGTAACCCAAGGCGAAGACGATGGTGCCGACGAACAGCATGAACCACCATTTGGGCAGTGGGTTGTCGTACTCCTCGATCCCGTCGAAAGAGTGGCCGACCGTCTCGTCGGTCTGCTCGGCGCGCTGGCCCTTGCGGGTCGACAGCAGCAGCCAGGTCAGGGCGAAGATGGTACCCAGACTGAGGACTGTGACGTACAGACTCCAGAACGTAGTCATTCTTTGTTACTCCTAGAAGCTTGCTCGACGTGCTTGATGGCGTCGGGGTCATCCGCGAACGGCAGCAAGGTCGCGTCGTCAAACTCGGACTTGCGCTTGGGGCTGAACACCCAGAGTGCCAGGCCGACGAAGGCCACCATCACGACAAGGGTGCCCAGGCCACGAATCATCCCGATATCCATCTAGATCACCGTTTGCTTTTGATGATGGTGCCCAGGCCTTGCAGATAGGCCACCAGCGCGTCCATTTCGGTCTTGCCCTTCACGGCATCCTTGGCACCGGCGATGTCTTCGTCGGTGTAGGGAACGCCGAGCGTGCGCAGGACTTCCATTTTCTTCGCGGTGTCCTTGCCGTCGAGCTTGTTTTCTACGAGGAACGGATAAGCCGGCATCTTCGACTCGGGGACAACGTTGCGCGGGTTGTACAGGTGCGCACGCTGCCAGTCATCGGAGTAGCGGCCGCCAACGCGGGCCAGGTCCGGACCGGTACGCTTGGAACCCCACAGGAATGGATGGTCCCAGACGCTTTCACCGGCTACCGAGTAGTGGCCATAGCGTTCGGTTTCGGCACGGAACGGACGGATCATCTGCGAGTGGCAGCCGACACAGCCGTTGGCGATGTAGATGTCACGACCTTCCAGTTCCAGCGCGGTGCGTGGCTTCATGCCTTCCACCGGCTTGTTGGTGACGTCCTGGAAGAACAGCGGGACGATCTGGGTCAGGCCGCCGATGCTGACGGCGATGACCATGAAGAAGGCCAGCAGGCCAATGTTCTTCTCGACTACTTCGTGCTTCATCAGTGAGCTCCAACTACAGCGATCTGAGCAGCGGCTTCAGCTTCCGCCGGGTTCGAGGCGCGCACGGTACGGAATACGTTGTACGCCATGATCAGCATGCCGGCGGCGAAGAAAGCACCGCCCAGGGCGCGGACGATGAAGCCTGGGTGACTGGCTTGCAGCGCTTCGACGAAGGAGTAGGTGAGGGTGCCGTCGTCGTTGATCGCACGCCACATCAGGCCCTGGGTGATGCCGTTGACCCACATCGAGGCGATGTAGAGAACGGTACCGATGGTAGCCAGCCAGAAGTGAGTGTTGATCAGGCCGATGCTGTGCATCTGCTGACGACCGAAGACTTTCGGGATCAGGTGGTACAGGGCGCCGATGGAGATCATCGCTACCCAGCCCAGGGCACCGGCGTGTACGTGGCCGATTGTCCAGTCGGTGTAGTGGGACAGCGAGTTGACGGTCTTGATGGCCATCATCGGACCTTCGAAGGTCGACATGCCGTAGAACGCCAGGGACACCACCAGGAAGCGCAGGATCGGGTCGGTGCGCAGTTTATGCCAGGCGCCCGACAGGGTCATCATGCCGTTGATCATACCGCCCCAGCTTGGAGCCAGCAGGATGATCGACATGGCCATGCCCAGGGACTGCGCCCAGTCCGGCAGCGCGGTGTAGTGCAGGTGGTGCGGACCAGCCCAGATGTACAGGGTGATCAGTGCCCAGAAGTGCACGATGGACAGGCGATAGGAGTAGATCGGACGCTCGGCCTGCTTGGGTACGAAGTAGTACATCATCCCCAGGAAGCCGGTGGTCAGGAAGAAGCCCACGGCGTTGTGGCCGTACCACCATTGGATCATCGCGTCGGTGGCGCCGGCATAGGCCGAGTAGGACTTGAAGAAGCTGACCGGCAGGGAGGCGTGGTTGACGATGTGCAGCATCGCCGTGACCACGATGAAGGCGCCGTAGAACCAGTTACCCACGTAGATGTGCTTGGTCTTGCGCTTGGTGATGGTGCCGAAGAACACCAGGCCGTAGGTGACCCACACGATCGCCAGGAGGATAGCCAGGGGCCATTCCAGTTCGGCGTATTCCTTGGTGGTGGTGTAACCCAGTGGCAGGGTCACGATGGCACCGACGATCACCGCCTGCCAACCCCAGAAGGTGAAGGCCGCGAGGCTGTCGGAAATCAGTCGCGTCTGGCAGGTTCGCTGCACGACATAGTAAGAGGTGGCAAACAATGCACATCCACCGAAGGCGAAGATCACCAGGTTGGTGTGCAGCGGGCGCAGGCGTCCAAACGTCGTCCATGGCAGACCGAAGTTCAACTCCGGCCAGACCAGTTGCGAGGCGATGAAGACACCGAGCCCCATGCCAAGGATCCCCCAGACCACCGTCATGATGGCGAACTGGCGGACTACCTTATAGTTATAAGCAGTCGGACTGATTGCTGTGCTCATTTCTAAGGTTCCACGGTTTGGGTGTTTTATTAGGGATAAAAATCGGTCGCAAGTATGGAGAAAGCAGGGGGTCATTGCAACGCGCCATGACCTGCGTCAATGCGTTCCATGCCTGATTCTGCGGCCTTTCCCTATGCCGAGTAGGGACAAAAAACGCCCTCTGACAAACTGTCGCAGTGGACAAAAAAATCGGGGGTGTCAGGTCAGTTGTAACCGGGTGTGTGGAAGCCCCTTGAACAGCTGACAGGCGGTCAGCGAGTCGACAGCCGGTATAAACCAGCCTTTGCGGCCTGTCATCGAACGAAAGCTTCGAGCGTCGCCCATACCTTTGGCCTGCGACCGGCCTTCGCCAGTCCACTTCGGGGTAAGCCTAGACCTGATTCGGATGGGTGCAAACGTGGCGGGGTAGAGGGGTGCGACACTTGGTCGCAAAGAAGCAGAGGGGAAGTTTGAAGCGGCAAGCTGCAAGTGAAGACTCGCAGCTTGCCGTTGATCTTTTACTTGTCGCTTGCAGCTTGAGGCTTGTTGCTGCTGTTGTGGGACAGGCTGTACACGTAGGCAGCCAGCAGCTGCACCTTGTCGTTGCCCAGCAGTTCGCTCTGCGCCGGCATGTGGCCCTGGCGACCATGGCGGATGGTCTGTTGCAGCTGGGCCAGGCTGGTGCCGTAGATGAAGCCGGCTGGTTGGGTCAGGTCCGGCGCGCCCATGATGGCGGTGCCCTTGCCATTCGCACCGTGGCAAGCCACGCAGGTGGTGCTGAAGGCTTGCTGGCCGGCTACCAGGTCGGCGTCGTTATCGGCTGGCAGCGGCAGGCCGGCCAGTTCATGACGCACATAGGCGGCGACGTTCTTCACGCCGTCTTCCTTGAGCACTTCACCCCAGGCCGGCATCGCGGCCATGCGTCCGCCCATGATGGTGGCCTTGATGGTCTCGGCATCGCCACCCCAGCGCCAGTTGTCGTCGGCCAGGTTCGGGAAGCCGAAGGCACCCTTGGCGTCGGAGCCGTGGCAGACCGAGCAGTTGGAGGCGAACAGGCGACCACCCATTTTCAACGCTTGCGGGTCCTTGGCGACTTCTTCCACGGGCATGGCGGCGAATTTGGCGAAGATCGGACCGAACTTCACGTCCGCCTTGGCCATTTCCTTTTCCCATTCCTTGGTCTGGGTCCAGCCGTCCTCATAGCCCGGCAGGACGCCTTTCCAGTTGCCCAGGCCCGGATAGAGGATCAGGTAGCCAACGGAAAACACCAGGGTGCCGGCGAACAGCAGGAACCACCATTGCGGCAGGGGGTTGTCGTATTCCTCGATGCCATCGAACGCGTGGCCCATGGTCTGGTCCACGCTGCCCTTGGTTTCACCCCGACGGGTGCCGACCAGCAGCCAGGTCAGGCCGATCAGGCTGCCGATGGTCAGTACGCAGATCCACGTACTCCAGAAGGTGGTCATGGCCGAATGCTCCTTGTTGCAGGCTCTTGAGGTTGAGCGTCATCAGATGAAGTGCTCGCCGCCGGGTCATCGGCGAAGGGCAGCAGGCGTGCCTGGGCAAACTCGGGATTGCGCTTGGTGTTGAACACCCAGATCGACAAGCCGACGAAGGCGATCATCACTACCAGGGTCCCGAGCCCGCGGATCATGCCGCTATCGAGTGCAAAACCCATGGCTCACCTCTTGCTCTTGATCGAAGTGCCAAGCACTTGCAGGTAGGCCACCAGGGCGTCGATCTCGGTCTTGCCCTTGAGCGAGGCGGTCGCACCGGCGATGTCTTCGTCGGTGTAAGGCACGCCGAGGGTACGCATGACCTTGAGCTTGGTTTCGGTATGGCTACTGTCCACCGGTGCGGTCACCAGCCATGGGTAGGCTGGCATCTTCGACTCCGGCACGACGTTGCGCGGGTTGTACAGGTGCGCACGGTGCCAGTCGTCGGAGTAGCGGCCGCCAACGCGGGCCAGGTCCGGACCGGTACGCTTGGAACCCCACAGGAATGGATGGTCCCAGACGCTTTCACCGGCTACCGAGTAGTGGCCATAGCGTTCGGTTTCGGCGCGGAACGGACGGACCATCTGCGAGTGGCACTGTACGCAGCCTTCGCGGATGTAGATGTCGCGGCCTTCCAGTTGCAGCGCGGTGTAGGGCTTCATGCCCTCCACCGGCTTGTTGGTGACGTCCTGGAAGAACAGCGGGACGATCTGGGTCAGACCGCCGATGCTCACCGCGAAGACCATCAGCAGCATGAGCAAGCCGACGTTTTTCTCAATCGTTTCGTGTTTCATGGCGGACTCCTCAGGCCATCTGCGCAGCAGCGTTGACTTCGGCTGGCACCGCGGCACGCACGGTGCGCCAGGTGTTGTAAGCCATCAGGAACATGCCGCTGAGGAAGATCGCCCCACCGACCAGTCGCACGATGAAGCCTGGGTGGCTAGCCACCAGGGTTTCGACGAAGGAGTAGGTGAGGGTGCCGTCTTCGTTGACTGCACGCCACATCAGGCCCTGGGCGATGCCGTTGACCCACATCGAGGCGATGTAGAGCACAGTGCCGATGGTGGCCAGCCAGAAGTGGGTGTTGATCAGGCCGAGGCTGTACATCTGCTCGCGACCGAAGACTTTCGGGATCAGGTGGTACAGCGAACCGATGGAGATCATCGCAACCCAGCCCAGGGCGCCGGCGTGTACGTGGCCGATTGTCCAGTCGGTGTAGTGGGAGAGGGCGTTGACGGTCTTGATCGCCATCATCGGACCTTCGAAGGTCGACATGCCGTAGAACGCCAGGGACACGACCAGGAAGCGCAGGATCGGGTCGCTGCGCAGCTTATGCCAGGCGCCCGACAGGGTCATCATGCCGTTGATCATGCCGCCCCAGCTTGGAGCCAGGAGGATCAGCGACATGATCATGCCCAGGGACTGCGCCCAGTCCGGCAGCGCGGTGTAGTGCAGGTGGTGCGGGCCGGCCCAGATGTACAGGGTGATCAGTGCCCAGAAGTGCACGATGGATAGGCGATAGGAGTAGACCGGACGCTCGGCCTGCTTGGGCACGAAGTAGTACATCATCCCCAGGAAGCCCGCGGTCAGGAAGAAGCCCACGGCGTTGTGGCCGTACCACCATTGCACCATGGCGTCGGTCGCACCGGCGTACAGCGAGTAGGACTTGGTCAGGCTGACCGGCAGTTCCAGGTTGTTGACGATATGCAGGATGGCCACGGTGATGATGAAGCCACCGAAGAACCAGTTACCCACATAGATGTGCTTGGTGTTGCGCTTGACCAGGGTGCCGAAGAACACGATGGCGTAGGCCACCCAGACAATGGTGATCAGGATATCGATCGGCCATTCCAGTTCGGCGTATTCCTTGGAGCTGGTGTAGCCCAATGGCAGGCTGATGGCCGCCAGCAGGATCACCAACTGCCAGCCCCAGAAGCAGAACGCGGCGATTTTCGGCGCGAACAACGTGGTCTGGCAGGTGCGTTGCACCGAATAGAACGACGTGGCAAACAGTGCACAGCCACCGAAGGCGAAGATCACCGCGTTGGTGTGCAATGGCCGCAGGCGACCGAAGCTGGTCCACGGCAGATCGAAGTTGAGTTCGGGCCACACCAACTGGGCTGCGAGAAAAACCCCGAGCCCCATGCCGACGATGCCCCACACCACCGTCATAATGGCGAATTGGCGGACCACCTTGTAGTTGTAGGCGGTACTGATAGAAGTGTTCATGGTTCCCCATCCACGGTTCAGCTGAAGTGAAAGCGACTGCGCGCGGCACGGCGCGCCCACTTCGTCTGGAGTTATAGGCAGACTAAAAGCGAGGCAAGCATGAGCAATGAGCACAAGGCCAGTATTGACGGGGATCAATGGGCGCAGTGCGTGCGGGAGCGGGGCTGGTTGTGGGATGTCGCGGCGAGTGCGACCCCGGGCAAGTCGCCGACCTTGATCCTGGCCCACGGTGCCGGCGCACCGATGGACAGCGGGTTCATGGAACAGATCGCTGAACGCCTTGCCCGGCATGGGGTGAACGTCTTGCGCTTCGAGTTCCCCTACATGGCCCAGCGTCGCCTGGACGGTGGCAAGCGCCCTCCGAACCCGGCGCCCAGGCTCCTGGAGTGCTGGCGCGAGGTATATGCCCAAGTGCGACCTTATGCCACTGGGGTGCTGGCGGTGGGGGGCAAGTCCATGGGCGGGCGCATGGCCAGCTTGCTGGCCGACGAGTTGCAAGCCGATGCCCTGGTTTGCCTGGGCTATCCCTTCTATGCGGCCGGCAAACCGGAAAAACCCCGGGTAGCGCACCTGGCCGAACTGGCCACGCCGACGCTGATCGTCCAGGGCGAGCGCGATGCCCTGGGTAATCGCCCGACGGTGGAGGCCTATACCCTGGCGCCGGCCATCGAGCTGGAATGGCTGGTAGCGGCCGACCACGATCTCAAGCCTCTCAAGGCCTCGGGATACAGTCACGAGCAGCATCTGGAGTCCGCCGCGGCCAGGGTCGCCGGGTTCCTGCGGGCGGCAGGCTGAACGCCAGGTTTGGCCGGGCATAAAAAAACCGGAAGCACCTGCTTCCGGCTTTTTTATGCCCCTTGCTGGGTCAGCGGTTGAACCGCTCCACCAGCGAATACTGGGTGTGCGCGGTATGGGTCAGGGCCTCGCTGAGTTCGGCCGAATGCTGGGCCTGCTCGGAGGTCTGGTCCGCCAGTTGGGCGATGGTGCTGATGTTGCGGCTGATCTCCTCGGCCACCGAGCTTTGCTCTTCGGTGGCGGCGGCGATCTGGGTGGTCATGTCGGTGATGTTGGCTACCGCCTCGCTGATGCCCACCAGCGCCTGGTCGGCTTCCAACACCCGGGCCACGCCTTCTTCGGCCTGGCGATGGCCGGCATCCATGGTCTGCACCGCACTGGCGGCGGTTTGCTGCAGCTTGGCGATCAGGGCGTGGATCTGCCCGGTGGATTCGCTGGTGCGTTGCGCCAGCTGGCGCACCTCGTCTGCCACCACGGCAAAACCGCGACCCATCTCCCCGGCCCGGGCCGCTTCGATGGCGGCGTTCAGCGCCAGCAGGTTGGTCTGGTCGGCGATGCCCTTGATCACGTCCACCACGCCGCCGATTTCATCGCTGTCCTTAGCCAGCTGGGTCACGGTCTGGCCGGTCTCGCCCACCACCACCGACAGGCGCTGGATAGCTTCACGGGTTTCCCCGGCGATGTTGCGGCCGCGTCCGGTAAGACGATTGGCTTCCTGGGTGGCGTCGGCGGTGCGTTGCACGTGGCTGGCCACTTCCTGGGTGGTGGCCGCCATCTGGTTGACCGCGGTGGCGACCTGCTCGGTCTCCTGGCGCTGGCGCTCCAGGCCGCTGGAACTGTTGTGGGCTAGGGTGTCGGACTGCCGGGCCTGCTCGTTGAGGTGCTCGGCGGTGTCCTGCAGGCGGGTCAGGCAGGTCTTGAGTCGTGCCTCCTGGCTGAGGATCGACATCTCCAGGCGCGCCTGGGCACCCCGGCTGTCGGTGTACATCTGCGCGATTAGCGGGTCCGAGGTGGTCTGCTCGGCCAGGCGTAGCAGCCGCTTGAGGCCACGCTGCTGCCAGGTCAGGCCCAGCAGGCCCAGCGGTACCGAGAGAGCGGCGGCCAGGACGAAGCCCCAGTGGGAGTTGAGCCAGGCACCGATCATGAAGCTCAGCTGGCTGACCAGGATGAACGGCAACCAGTCTTGCAGTATCGGCAGCCACTTGTCGCGCTTGGGAATGGCCGACTTGCCCTGGTTGATTCGCTTGTAGAGGGACTCGGCGCGACGCACCTGTTCGGCGGTGGGCTTGACCCGTACCGATTCGTAGCCCACCACCTTGCTGCCTTCGAACACCGGGGTCACGTAGGCGTTGACCCAGTAGTGATCGCCGGTCTTGCAGCGGTTCTTGACGATACCCATCCATGGCAGGCCTTGTTTCAAGGTGGTCCACATGTGGGCGAATACCGCCGGTGGCACATCCGGGTGGCGTACCAGGTTGTGCGGCGCGCGAACCAGTTCTTCGCGGGAGAACCCACTGATCTCGACGAAAGCGTCGTTGCAGTAGGTGATGACGCCCTTGGCATCGGTCGTGGAAATCAACCGTTGTTGAGCCGGGAAGGTACGTTCGCGCTGAGTGACAGGCTGGTTATTACGCATGTTTTTTCAATCCGCAAGGCTTTGGTAGGTTGTCGGCAGGTTTCCAGAATAGTTGAAAGAAATTTCTTTAAATGTCCGGTGACGGTTTGCGGGCTTTTTGTACGTCGTAATCCCGACGTGTACGAAACCCGAGCGAAAAGTAATAAAGATCAATTACACGAATTGTAAGCCGGTATGTCTTAATCCTCAATTAAGTGAGCCGTTGTGAATGGTAGGTCAGCTTTTTCCATCTGGATGCGGATAGCTGCGCGGGTACAGCCGCGGCTTCACCTAGAAAAAATTACCATCCAGTGAGAAATGAGCCCCACTTTTGTAAGGGGAATGACTTGCTTTTCTACATGTCTGGCGTTTCTCGGTTAGGTTTGTCTAGGGACAGTCTAAGTCGTCTTCTTCGAGCCCGCAGTATTTATGTTGGTGAGTTTTGACCTAATAAATGATGTGATATTTAGTAAAGGAGTACCGCGTGATCCTCGTTCCAGTCATTATTTACGGCGGTTCAGGCAGCCGTTTATGACCTGTTTCACGCACTGCTCATCCCAAGCCGTTTATCGAATTGCCCGACACTGGCAATTTGATTTGAAAAACATGCAGTCGCGCCTTGCCGCTAAATGACGTAACTGAAGTATTGACGATTACAAACCGTGATCTCTACTTTAAAGCCCTTGATGAATACGGTACCACTGCGCCGAACTTCACCAGCCTGGGTTTCGTACTCGAGCCTTTTGGTCGCAACACCGCTGCTGCGGTCGCATTGGCGGCGCGGGAAGTGACTCGAGCTCACGGCCCTGACGCTATTATGCTGGTGTTGCCAGCGAACTAATTGATCGACAATCCGGCGGCGTTCGTTGCTGTAATGGAGCCTGCATCACAGTAGGCCGGGGACAGCTGGCTGGTGGCTTTTAGTGTGAAGCCCGCATATCAGGAAACTGGCTACGGATATATTCAAAAAGATATCGAGGCTTCATTCGGTAGCGGCTTCAAGGTCAAGCGTTTCGTCGAAAAACCAGATTTGGATACCGCGAAAGACTACCTGGCGTCTGGTGAGTATTACTGGAGCTCCGGGATGTTCTGTTTCTGTGCGGGTACACTTATTGAAGAAATGGCGCTCTGTGCACCGGATGTCGTCAGTACTGTAGATCTGTGTCTCGCTGGTTTCGGTGTGATGTGGTCTGTCCCGGGCTGAGTGGACGCTGACTTAAGGTGGGTAATGTCCACCGCAAGGAGTGTTCATGACCCAGACCAGACGACGTTTTCCCGAATCCTTCAAACGCGAGGCGGTATACCAGGTACTTGCCGGCACGCCGCTTCGTCATGTAGCCGAGACGCTCGGCATCGCTGAAAGCCTGCTGGGCAAATGGAAGCGCCAGTACGAGCAGCAAGGTGACGACGATGCCTTTCCGGGCAACGGCAAGCAGCGTGGAGAGAGCGCGGAGTTGCGTCGTCTACGCCAGCAACTGGCTCAGGTCACCATGGAGCGCGATGTTTTAAAAAAGGCGCTCGCCATCTTCTCGCAGCCCGCGAAGTGAAGTTCCGCGCCATCGAGGCGTTGGCTGGTCGCTATCCCGTAGCGGCTTCTATGCCTGGCAGCAGCGGCCACCTTCGGCGAGAGAGATGGCGAATCGGCGTCTGAGCAAGGAGATCCGCACCATTCACCACGAGGTGAATGGGATCTATGGCCATCGCCGAATCAAGGCCGAGTTAGCGGCCATGGGGCATGCGTGTGGTCGACACCGGGTTGCTCGACTGATGCGCGAAGCCGGTCTGCGCGTTCGCTCGCGCAAGCGCTGGCGGCTGGTTTCCAGCAGTCGTCATGCTCTGCCGATTGCCCCGAACCACCTGGATCGCCAGTTCGCCTCGGATCGCGCCAATCGGCACTGGGTCTCGGACATGACCTACGTGCGGACGGCCCAAGGTTGGCTGTATCTGGCAGTCGTGCTCGATCTCTATTCACGAGCCGTCGTCGGTTGGGCGATGCACCACCGCATGCAGCAGGCCTTGGTACACGCCGCGCTGGAGATGGCCATTGCACGCCGGCAGCCGAAAGAAGAAGTGCTGCTGCACTCGGATCGAGGCAGCCAATACTGCGCGTACGACTACCAGGCCTTACTTCGGCGACATCGAATCGTGCCCAGCCATTCACGTCCCGGGAACTGCTGGGACAACGCCGCGATGGAGAGCTTCTTCCGTTCGCTGAAGGCTGAGCGGGTGTACCTGACGCGCTATGCCAGCTACCACGAGGCGAAAACCGACCTGTTCGACTACATCCGCTTTTACAATCACCGTCGCCGCCACTCGACGCTGGGCTATCTCAGCCCGATGGAGTTTGAGCGGCGCTATGCGAGCAGTAACTCTTAACTACCTGTCCACCAGCTTCGGGACAGACCAGACATATTCTCTTCCTCGGATGCGCGGGTTGAGGATCATCCGTCACTCGGTCTCAGCCTTGTTGATGCTAGCTACCGTGCGATGCAGGGCTCAGGATACAGTTCGGACTTAGCGAGTGAGGTTGAAGTGAAGAGGAGGAGCTCAATATACAGTGCAGGCTCAAGGCCTTAGCCACTGCCCGGCTTCATTCCTCTTCCTCGATGATCAGTCGAGAACTATTGCGTCTGTAGATGCGATAGTCGAGATATAGGGCGCTGCGCGACATCGACGATGTCCCCACGTCGTATTTTTTTCTTTCCCTACAAGGGCATTGGTACATTTTGTCTATTGATGTGGTATTGGCTACTGATCGGGTTGGGGGGAGTCAGTGGACGCTGCATTGTAAACGTTAATCTCCTGGTGCTGCTCTGCAAGAGGCCGTGTTTGTTCAGGTACAGACACAGCGTGATACAGACATGGTCAGATTGTCCGCCTCAAATATCAGGTCGTACTGTCGCGCGGATGGATTTTCTTTGATTATGGGCGCGCATACCTCCACAGGTCTGTCCGACCTGTGGAGGCTCTCGATAGTCCAGACTGGGCCTGCGGTAATGTGGCCAGATATCTCACACAAACGCCCTGCTCGCCACTGGATCCTTGATAGCGTATTGAGGCTTTAATTTACGATCAATGGTGTTATCTCCTTGGCGTATAGGGCTGATCCTTCTGGCGTCAGGTGCACTATGTCATAGATCAGAGGCTTTTCATCTGGAGATGCCATTGGACAGGATCCTTTAGGGCATACCGCTTTTATCAGTGATACATAAGCAATACGGTTGTGATGAGAGACCACCTCGCTGACGGCAGCCTCGGACCGTTGCATGGCATCCCAATCAACGTCATCTGACGAATTGAAGTTGAATATCTTGCCTTTCATCCTATCAATTATGATCAAGGGAACGCTGCGTTTGAAAAGTGGCGCTTCACCGATTACAACCACTTTAGTCAAGTTCAAGGTGTCTATTTTGTCCAGCGTTCTATCTAAGGACGCCATGTATTCAGACGATATGGGCCAGCCGGCAGTAATGATCAGAAGATCAGGTCGAGCGGTCTCGATTTTTTTTAAGAATATTTCGTTTGCATCCTTGCAGTAAGGGCGCGCCGGCATATCCATACCTAGAATCGGAGCGCATGCTGAGGCCGTTAACTGCCCGAGCGAGATATTATGTTCGCCCATTGTTTTACGTAACCCCATATAGAGGTGTGCAGCATGACTGTCTCCCCAAAGAAGCGCCGTTTTCTTGTTTTCAGAGGGCATACAACGTAGGAGGTCGGTTTTAGCGGGATCTTGATCTGGGTCTAAAAAGCATTCCCCCGCTTGATAATCCTTGGTTGGATTGTAGGACATTGCTGTGAGTACTTGATCGATTCGACTTTGGGAAGATGAGGGGAAGCCGTGTTTGTGTGAGACGAACCATCCTGCGGCTACCACCAAGCAAAGAGACATAGATGCGACTGACAAGATGCGTGCAGGCGTCCATTGCTTTTTTGCGTAACGGAAGGTTTGCTCAATCAGTTTGTAGTTTAAAAAAGCTAAAAGAATGGCTGATGTAAAAATCACCAGAGCGGCGATCTCTTTGTCTGCATTAGGGAATGCGCGTTTGGCGAATACAATCAAAGGCCAGTGAACGAGGTACAGGGAGTACGATATTTTTCCCACGAATACCATCGGCCGGGAGCCCAGGAGTATCGACATCCTGCCGCCTTGCTCGCCAGCCATGATAATGAGCGCTGCACCTAAGCACGGTAGGGCTGCGGCGATTCCAGGGAACGGGGTTTGACTATTATAGAAGAATATTGGGTAAGCCAATCCCGCCATGCCCAGCGTAAACATGCAAAGCGAGATGATCGGAGGTTTTTTTATGTGTAGTGCAGGGAGTGCAATCAAGCTCCCGATAAGAAGCTCGAATGCACGAAACGGTAGAAGATAAAACGACTCGGTTGGGTTTGTAGAGAGTAATTGCTGCGAAAAAAACAACGATGCAGCCAGCATGATAACGATGGCTGCGGGTATCAATCGTTTTGAGAATTTAGAAAATCCCAAGATGATTAACGGGAAGAAGATATAGAATTGCTCCTCGATACCAAGTGACCAAAGGTGCAAAAGCGGAATCTCATCCGCAGAGGGCGAAAAATAATTGAGGGTCGCATAGAAGTAGATGTTTGCGGAGAAAAGCGCTGAGGCGATGGCGGATTTTGCGTAGTTTGCAAGTTCACTCGGATATTGCAGGCAATAGGCGGCAATCGATGTTGCGACGATCACCGACAGAAAGGCAGGCAGGATTCGGCGTGCTCGTCTTACGTAGAAATTTGCGATAGAGAATGAGTCGCCCCCAGTTTCTGTGTAGATGATTTTCGAAATAAGGTAGCCAGAAATCACGAAAAATATGTCGACCCCGACAAATCCCCCAGGAAGTAATCCGACATTCAAATGGAAAATTACTACACTCAGGACGGCTATCGCCCGGAGCCCATCAATATCTGAGCGGTACTTCATGTCTTGGAAAAACCCTTGTGGTTACTCAATTTATGGGGGGATTCTAACCGCAAAAATGACTTTTTTGATCTGTTTTTCGTTCCGGATTCAGAATCAGGATGGATTGCCCAAATATTACACGTAACAGCTTACGCCATAAAAATGCTCCTCATCCTGCGTAAATTGCCGATATGGGCTAGTCAGGAAGTGAGCGAGGCAGTGTGTCCGGGGGGGGCTCTGATTGCTTTACAGGCGAGCTGTCTGACGAAAACTGACTTCCTTCAGGCTCCATTTTGGCAATAGGCTTCAGGTATTTTGTTCTCATCTCAAGTGACGGGCCTCTTAATCAGATAATACGTACCAATCGACATAAACAACAATATTGGAAAACTGCCGAAAAACCTAACGTCATTGCCGCCCAGAAATTCGCCATGTCCATAAGATATACTCATTTAATACCATAAACAGCGCTACGCCAGGATGTCCTTGCTCAAAAAACTCATCGACAACAATCCCGGCATGAGCCTGGTTGGTACTTAAAAGTTACATCGCGTGATGTGCCAGGCAAGCACTACGAGTGCAGCAGCTAGTCGCAGGTGGTCAAGCTTTGAGAGGTAATGTGAACTACTCGATTCATTCTTGGGAGACCGTGAGCAATAGGAACAACCGTTAAGAGGTGGTTCCTCCCAGAGTGCGAAACTTTATCACATGAGCAATCATGAGCACTGCTGCTTACTCTATCCGGCTCTGATCCCGTGGGGGCAGGGCCGGGTTTAAAGAACTGTTGGTGACGAGCACTGCTTCCAGTTGGAATTTATGGCCATTAGGGGGGGGGGGGGCAGCACTTGCCGTCAAAGCGGAATAGTACAACTAATGTTAGAGAACCAGGCATTGCCATCCTGTACGAGAGCGAATCGTAACTGGAGTGATTCGGTCTTGCTAACGCTCGGTAACTGGAGGGCGCTGAGAGGTACTGTTAGCGTCTCGCTTTCGCCGGGCGAAAGAACACGATTACTTGATGCACGGTATCCGTTGTCCCATTGAGTGGTTGTTCCATCTATGCTTTCAATGTGGTATCCGATTTTTATCGGAAATTGTCCTGCCCCTATGCTCCAGTTGAAATTACTTTTATTAGTTAAGGTCAATGTTAGTTTCTTATTTGAAGATGTACCTTCTTTTTGCGTGCAGGAGAGACTACCTTTCATGGCGTCAAGTGGAGTTACCGCAAAGTCACCTGTGCCTTTTGTTAATACTGATTCATCCAGAAATAATTCTGGGTGTGTTTTATTGGTGACAGTGACTGGAGTGTTGCCAGAATAACCATGAATAAAGGCAATAAACGTGTCTCTGTTTACCAATATAGGGTAAAGTTTTCTGTTTGCCGCTTCTTTTGAATTGATTTCAATGGTACTGATGTTTTTGTAGTCAGGTTCGTAGTGTATACGGTATCCAGGATCATTCAGGAGCACGTAGGCAAGATTGCTCGCGTCGTCCTCGATTACTTCGTAGTTGCGCGCTTGTAAGGTTTGGCGAATTGCCGAATACTCCTCGTCTTTGACGACAGTTCGGTCGATTACAATGGATTTGAAACCCAAGGCTTCAGTTTCGGTCAGTTGTTGCGTAAAGGTGAGTTTGGATATTCTGTAATTCCAGTCGTCTGCTGGACTATTTTTCGCTCCACCATTACTCCAGTGAATTGTGTGTGAGTTGAGGTAAAGGCGAACGTGGGAAAATGCGCCCCAGGCGTAGTAAGGGCCTTCGCGTAAATACTGAGCGTATGGGTATTGATAGACCATTGAGTTCTTTGGAATGGCCTGTTCTAACTTTCTAACGAAATTGCGCTCTGCTATATACTGGTCCGCAAAGGGTTGATTTCTACGGTTCGAAGTCGCAGGGATCTCATCGAACAGTCCTAAGATAGTAATGGTTAGAATCAGCGCTGAAACGATCATTCGTCCTTTTTGTTTTTTTTGATCTCGCCATCTGTCAGCTATTCGGGCGCCGAATAATAATAGGAAGAACATAAGGAGTACGGCGAAACGATCATAAGCGCGGATGGTAGGGAATATCAAAGCTACCAGTGTGCCAATGCCTCCAAATATGCAGCATAGTAATGAAAATAGGATTAAGGGGAGTAAGGTGTCGATCAAGCTCAATTGATTGTTGATTGTGGCGGGGGTGTCGGATTTTCTGAGTATGGGAAGCGCCAGGGCGGTGAGTGCTGTTGCAAGTAATATCGATCCCAGAAAGCCGAGAGAGACGGCGGCGACGGATGAATGTTTTCTTGCAGCCGTATTAGAACTTAGAATTATCTCTCCTGTTTTTGCGATTGACGATATTCTATGATTGGTAGCAGGGGCGATAAGTTGCTTCAAGCTTGAGCTATAAACTTCAGCCTCAAATGAGTGCTTTGTTAATACAGGGTCTACTGTATTTCCCGTCGGGTAAAACTCACTGTGATGATTTTTTTTGTAAGCGTAGAGTGGTAGTTGTATCAGTAGTGACGCTGCGACAAGCAGCAGGATATAGATGGTAGGTGGGGTAAGCAGGATAGGCTTTTTCCATCCCACTAGAACAGTTCGGGCGCCGGCGGAAAATCCGAGTGTGAGCAGTATGAAAAACGCGTAGTACCCATCGGAAATCGCTATGAGTAAAATGAAGAGTGCGCCGAGCAGAAAGAAGCGATCAATTAGGAGTTTTTTTGGGGTTGTCAAAAGTATGTGATCAAATTTTCCCTGCAGAGTCCATATGACAGAAACAATAGCAAGAGGAATTACGAAGTAATTGGGTATAAAGGAATAAATAAGGAAATTTATTCTGAATGTGCTAAAAGCAAATAGAAAGGCGACACAAACGCCGCAGAATCTAGATATATTAAGCAGTCTGCAAGCAGTGAAGGATGTGAGTGCGATCAATGAAAAATTCAGCAGGTAGTAGAATTGCTGAAGGTAAATGGGGTCTTTGATGAAAATATTTAAACCCAGCATGATGACTGAGTGCATTGCGCTGGTCTGCGCGGCGGCATTGTGATGCCAGCTTGCAACTTCTGGCGCTCCTAGGAATGGATTGCTAAGCACCCATCCCGTATCGGTTAATACTTTCGTTAGGGTCAATTGCCATATGTCATCCCCATTTCCGTATACCATAGGGGTCGACATGTCCCAATGGTTAAGCCCTAGAACATAGTAGCCTAGCACCATTGGCAAAATTATCAGAATGCCAATGTAAATTCCTAGTTTTTTAATAATGATTTGTTGTTTTGGTGCAATACTTCTTGCATCCTGGAGTGTGCCTTGTGTTGTTTTTTTAGGTTGCGTTATTTTTGAAAATAAATAATTTGCAGGCGATGAACATGAAGGTGCTGTAAATTACTATTCCACAGAGTTGCGCAATATAAGGATTGATTTTCAAGACGTTTAACGCGAGTACCACTGCGGCTGCGTTCAATAAATAGGCAATAGCGGCGCACAGTATATATTTAGGAAGCGAGTGTCTCGCAGGATTCGTACTTTCAAATGTCCAGATACTGTTCAGGGTAAAGCTAATGGCCAAGCCTACGGCATAACCCGCAGCATTAGCTGTCAGTGGGCTGAGGGACGTGAAGTACATGATTGCATAGATAGCGGCCAAACCTGTCAACGTGTTTAACACGCCGACAAGTAAGAATTTCATCGTCTGAATGGCCAGTGCAATCATTCTGGCGCTCGCGCAAACATACGGTACTGAGCACCCAGTGCGAGCCAATTCAACTTACGCTCCAACGGGCGCAAATAGCTCAAGAAGGCCGGAAAGAAAAGTTTGTAATCAACACTGGGTTTTGCCCAGCCACCGGCAGTTGCGCGTTTCGCCATAGTTCGCCCCAAAATCAGTTCTGCGTTTACATCAAGGGGGCAGGTGTTCACTGCTTTTACGGTCAGTGGATTCAGCGGATTATGCTCATATATCGTTAGAATTCCCCCTGGTTTGGTGATGCGCAGCAACTCCTTTAACCAGTGCTCATGGTCTTCGTGCGGTATATGGTGAAAGACACAAGCTGTAAATACGATATCCTGGCTGTGTGTCGGCAAAGGGATGGTGTTTTCAATCTGAACGTATTTTTCGTCACCGGGGAATCTGATTTTTGCGATTTCAATACTGCGGGATGAAACATCCCCGCAGGTAATCGCGCTGTCAGGGAAATATTTTCTGAAGAAGGGCAATGAGTTTCCGATGCCGCTGCCGAAGTCAAAAACAGAAGCAGAGGGCAGTTTTTGATCTGCTACCAGCGCTGCCAAGTCTGCAATTTTGTATTCAGAAAAGAACTCCGGGTTCTCGCCGGTAATCGCTACGTTCTCTTTATGCTGATCATGGTACTCGTCAGCAAGCAGGTCGAATTCGGCACGTACCCGTTGATCTTTATCCGGATTGATATTGTCGCTCAATTGGATGTCTCCTTGGTGGGTTCTGTTTTGATCTCCTTTTCTAGAGATGAGACTATCTCTTGAATAATAAACAAAGGTCGGCCTTTGGTTTCTATATAGAGTCTTCCCAAATACTCTCCCATGACACCGGCAACAAATAACTGCATGCTCCCCAGCGCCAGCATGATTACTGCCAGCGATGTCCATCCTTCTACACTGTTGCCTGTGAAGTAGTGAAGCAACACATAACCTAATAGCAGTACTGTGGCAGCACCGAAACCAATGCCTAAATACGACGCCATGCGCAAAGGGCGTACAGAGAATCCCGTGATTGCATCTATTGCAAACTTAATCATCTTCGACAGTGGGTACTTTGTTTCCCCGGCGAATCGTGCTGCGCGCTCATAGGGAAGGGCTTCTTGCTTAAGTCCGATCCAGCTGACCATTCCGCGAATAAAGCGATGATGTTCAGGCATTTCGTTCAGCAGGTCGACGGCTCGACGGCTCATCAGGCGGAAGTCCCCGGTATCTGCCGGGATGTCGATGTCTACCATCCGATTAAGCATGCGATAGAAGAAGTGAGCCGAAGCTTTTTTGAACATCGTCTCGCCGTCGCGTTTAATCCGCTGGCCATAGACAACGTCGCATCCGTGGTCCATTCGCTCCATCATTTTTGATAGCAGTTCTGGAGGGTCCTGAAGGTCGGCGTCGAGGATGAAAACCCGATTGCCCCGACAGAGTTGCAAGCCAGCCGACAATGCAAGTTGATGACCATGGTTGCGTGAGAGGTTGATGGCAACCACGTGGCGATCAATTTGTGACAGATTCTGCATGATTTTCCACGTTGAATCCTTGGACCCATCATTGATCAGGACGAGTTCGTAGTCATCTTTCAGTTGCTCTGTACAGACGGCGGTAACTCGTCGGTGCAACTCGAGAATCCCGTCTTCCTCGTTATAACAAGGAATGACTACCGATAATGTTGGCCCTGCCATTGTTTCATCCTTACTTCTGAAAAGATTGCGTCATTTGCGTTACAGGGACGAATGCCATGCATAGGCATGGGCAATGATATCGTCTAGAGCAGGGTAACGCGGGGTCCAGTTCAAAGCCTTCCTTGCCTGTGCGGAGTCGGCGACGAGCACTGACGGGTCGCCCATGCGCCTGGCTACAAACTCATGAGGTACTGCTTGGTGAGTGATTCGTTGCACGCTATTCAGAACATCTTTAACGCTATAACCTGCGCCGTTCCCTAGGTTCAGCTTCAGGGAGTCGCCCTGATTTCGCAAATGGTTCAATGCCGACAGGTGGGCGGCGGCTATGTCGCAGACGTGAATGTAGTCGCGCACGCATGTGCCATCGGCAGTTGAGTAATCATTGCCAAAAATTTTCAGCGATGGGCCATTGCCCAGGGCGGCATTGATTGCCAAAGGTATCAAGTGTGTTTCCGGCTCATGACGTTCGCCTAGCGAACCGTCTGGTTGAGCGCCTGCAGCGTTAAAGTACCGCAGGCACACGTGACGTATACCGTAGGCCTGCTCGTAATCAGGTAGAAGCTGCTCGACTGCGAGCTTGGATCGGCCATAAGGATTTATTGGAACGGTTTGGTGAGCCTCGCAAATGGCACCGTTGGTAGGGCTCCCAAAAATCGCCGCAGTAGATGAAAATATGAAATTCTTGATCTGATGGTGCGCCATGCTCGCCAGCAAGGCGAGGGTCTTGCTCAGATTGTTCTCGTAATACTTCGCAGGTTGCAGGACCGATTCCCCCACTTGAATGTAGGACGCAAAATGCATTACTGCGTCGATCTCATGTTCCTGAAAAATTTGCTCGAGGAGTTCGCGATTACCAGCGTCCCCTACAATAAGAGGCACGCCCTGAGGCACTGTGTCGGCAAACCCTGAACTAAGGTCGTCGAGCACGACGGCTCCCAAGCCCTCTTCAGTCAGCATTCTCACCATGTGAGAACCTATATAACCGGCGCCCCCAATAACCAGTACGTTTTTCGCCGTCACACCGCCCCTCCTTCGATGGCTTAGAGTCCGTTTGCACATTCAACAAAACGTCGTTTGTTATTCCTTCTGACACTATATCAATCTTGGTGTGTGCTTGGGCCTTGCAGCATGCGCTTTGAACCTTTTTTGACGCTGCAGGTTCAAGCCAACATCGGGTAGGTGAAAAGCCCGAAATGCAGCAGGTTCAGTCCGAAGTGGGTGGCCAGCGCGGCTCCCAGGCCCCCGAACCGATAGGCCAGACCGTACCCGATCCCGGCGACGGTCGCCAGCAGCGTCCATTGCCAGCCGGCTCCCAGGTGCGCCAGGCCGAACAACAGGGCCGAGGCCAGCAGGGCCAGGTTCTCGCCGTAGGGCAGGTGTTTCAGGCGTCGGCTCAGGCCTCCCTGGATATAGCCCCGGAACAGCGCCTCTTCCACCAATGTCACCAGCAGCAGGTTGTTCAGTACCCATAGCCAGGCCTGTTCCGGCCATTTGGGGGCCCAGCTGATGATGCCCAGCAGCAAGGCGCCGCCCAGCGCGGTGATGGCGCACAAGAGCAGGGCCAGGGCACCGGCGTACAGCGACAGGCGCAGGGAGCGACGACCGACGATCCAGGGGCAGACCAGCAACAGCCAGAAGCCGATCAGCGGCTTGTCCTGGTTCAGGTACAGGGAAAACGGCACGGCGTCATCGGTGAGGCGTTGCGGGTCGATGGCGCGTCCGTTGTAGAAGCCGGGTAGCCAGTGCATGGCCAGGGCCAGGGCGACGACCACGAACAGGCCGTGGCCCAGGTATTGGCCGATGGGGCTGCTCTGCTGGCGTACGGCCAAGCCTGCGCACAACAACAGCAAGAGCGAGAGGGCGGCCAGCAGCCCCAGTTGTCCGTAGCTCAGGGCCAGCGCATAGCCAATGGAGAGGAGTGCCAGGTACATCCATGGCAGAGCGGTCATGGGGAATCCTTGTTGCGAAAGAATGGATATTGCACAGACGTTGTTCGCCGCCTGATCTGTAGTCGTTGTTGTGACTGATTGGTCAGGTTTGGCGGGCGGGCATTATAACCAGTCGATTTGTGTGCGTTAACCCAATGAAAAACACCGCCCGAAGGCGGTGTCTGTGGCTGTCACGGATCAGGCCGCGATCAATTGGCGCAAGACGTAGTGCAAGATCCCCCCGGACTTGAAGTATTCCACTTCGTTCAGGGTATCGATGCGGCACAGCACCTCGATCTGCTCACGGCTGCCATCCTCGCGGGTGATCACCAGCTGCAGGTTCATCCGCGGGGCCAGTTGCGTGCCGCTGAGGCCGAGGATATCCAGGGTCTCGCGACCGCTGAGCTTGAGGCTCTTGCGATCCTGGCCGGCCTTGAACTGCAGCGGCAACACGCCCATGCCCACCAGGTTGGAGCGGTGGATACGCTCGAAGCTCTCGGCGATCACCGCCTTGACCCCCAACAGGTTGGTGCCCTTGGCTGCCCAGTCGCGGCTCGAGCCGGTGCCGTATTCCTGCCCGGCGATCACCACCAGCGGTGTGCCCGTGCCCTGGTACTTCATGGCCGCGTCGTAGATCGCCATTTTCTCGCCGGTGGGAATGTACAGCGTATTGCCGCCTTCCTCGCCGCCGAGCATTTCGTTGCGGATGCGGATATTGGCGAAGGTACCGCGCATCATCACTTCATGGTTGCCGCGCCGCGAGCCATAGGAGTTGAAGTCCCGGGGCTCCACGCCCTTGTCCCGCAGGTAACGCCCGGCGGGGCTGTCGGCCTTGATGTTGCCGGCAGGGGAAATATGGTCGGTGGTCACCGAATCCCCCAGCAGCGCCAGGACCCTTGCGCCATCGATGTCCTTGACCTCTGGCAGGGCGCCGGCGATGTCGTCGAAGAACGGTGGGTGCTGGATATAGGTCGAGTCGTCCTGCCAGACATAGGTCGCGGCCTGGGGTACCTCGATGGCTTGCCACTGGGCGTCGCCGGCAAACACCTCGGCGTACTCCTTGTGGAACATCCGGGTGTTGACCTGGGCGACGGCCTCGGCGATTTCCTGGCTGCTGGGCCAGATATCCTTCAGGTACACCGGCTGGCCATCCTTGCCCTGGCCCAGGGGCTCGCGGCTGAGGTCGATGCGCACTGTGCCGGCCAGGGCGTAGGCCACTACCAGGGGCGGAGAGGCCAGCCAGTTGGTCTTCACCAGTGGATGCACCCGGCCTTCGAAGTTGCGGTTGCCGGACAGCACCGAGGCGACCGTCAGGTCGGAGCCCTGGATGGCCTTCTCGATCGGCTCCAGCAGCGGTCCGGAGTTGCCGATGCACGTGGTGCAGCCGTATCCCACCAGGTCGAAGCCCAGTTGGTCGAGGTAGGGGGTCAGGCCCGCAGCATGGTAGTAGTCGGTCACCACCTTGGAGCCGGGCGCCAGGGAACTCTTGACCCAGGGCTTGCGCTGCAGGCCTTTTTCCAGCGCCTTCTTGGCCACCAGCCCGGCGGCCATCATCACGCTGGGGTTGGAGGTATTGGTGCAGGAAGTGATGGCGGCGATCACTACCGCGCCATTCTTCAGGCGGTAGGTCTGGCCTTCATGCTGGTAGTCGGTCTCGCCGACCAGGTCGGCATTGCCCACGGCGACACCACCGCCGCCTTCGCTTTCCAGGCGGCCTTCTTCCTTGCTGGTGGGCTTGAACTGCAGGTCGAGGAAGTCGCTGAAGGCCTGGGCCACATCCGGCAGGGCCACCCGGTCCTGGGGCCGCTTGGGTCCGGCGAGACTGGCTTCGACGGTGCCCATGTCCAGGGCCAGGCTGTCGCTGAACACCGGTTCCTTGCCTGGCAGGCGCCACAGGCCCTGGGCCTTGCTGTAGGCCTCGACCAGTTTCACCAGTTCGGCCGGGCGGCCCGACAGGCGCAGGTAGTCGAGCGTCACCTGGTCCACCGGGAAGAACCCGCAGGTGGCGCCATATTCAGGGGCCATGTTGGCGATGGTGGCACGGTCGGCCAGGGGCAGGTCGGCCAGGCCATCACCGTAGAACTCGACGAATTTGCCCACCACGCCTTTCTTGCGCAGCATCTGGGTCACGGTCAGCACCAGGTCGGTGGCGGTGATGCCTTCCCTGAGCTTGCCGGTGAGTTTGAAACCGATGACCTCCGGAATCAGCATCGACACCGGCTGGCCGAGCATCGCGGCTTCGGCCTCGATCCCGCCCACGCCCCAGCCCAGCACGCCCAGGCCATTGATCATGGTGGTGTGGGAGTCGGTGCCCACCAGGGTGTCGGGGAAGGCATAGGTGCGGCCGTCCTCGTCCTTGCTCCAGACGGTGCGCCCCAGATATTCCAGGTTGACCTGGTGGCAGATGCCGGTGCCCGGCGGTACCACGCTGAAGTTGTCGAAGGCGCTCTGGCCCCAGCGCAGGAAGGCGTAGCGTTCGCCGTTGCGCTGCATCTCGATGTCGACGTTCTGTTCGAAGGCGCTGCTGCTGGCGAACTTGTCCACCATCACCGAGTGGTCGATCACCAGGTCCACCGGCGACAGCGGGTTGATCCGTTGCGGGTCGCCACCGGCCTTGGCCATGGCCGCGCGCATGGCGGCCAGGTCGACCACCGCGGGTACCCCGGTGAAGTCTTGCATCAGCACTCGCGCCGGGCGGTACTGGATCTCGCGGTCGGAGCGGCGCTCTTTGAGCCAGGCGGCGAGGGCCTTGAGGTCGTCGCTGGTGACGGTCTCGTTGTCCTCCCAGCGCAGCAGGTTCTCCAGCAGGACCTTGAGCGACATGGGCAGGGCATCGATATCGCCCAGGCTCCGCGCTGCGTCCGGCAGGCTGAAATAGTGATAAGTCTTGTCGTCGACTTTCAGGGTCTTGAGGGTTTTCAGGCTATCGAGGGATGGCATTGAACGACTCCTTCTGGCCCGCACGGCTACGGGCCTGTGATACGGACAGAGAGTTAACCTAGCTCTGTTTGGGTCTTATCGCTAATCACTGGACTGCTGGGTTCAGCCCAAGGTTCCTAACTCGGTTATCATGCGCCGTTTTTCGTGACAGGCTTTGCGCGTGCTCCGTTTCGTTGATCCGGGGCACTTTCGGGCAGGTTTGCGCAACGATTGATCGCCAACGCCCAGGAGATTCCATGAACACCCTGTTTATCCATTGCCGTCCCGGTTTCGAAGGCGAGGTCTGCTCGGAGATCGCTGATCATGCGGCCCATTTGAATGTCGCCGGATATGCCAGGGCCAAGCCGGGCACCGCCTGCGCCGAGTTCATCTGCACCGAGGACGACGGTGCGCAGCGGCTGATGCAGGGCCTGCGTTTTTCCCAGTTGATCTTTCCCCGGCAGTGGGCGCGGGGCGCTTTCGTCGAGCTACCGGAAACCGACCGCATCAGCGTGATCCTGGCCCACCTGGACGTTTTCCCGCAGTGCGGCAGCCTGTGGCTGGAAGTGGTGGATACCAACGACGGCAAGGAACTGTCGAACTTCTGCAAGAAATTCGAAGGTCCGCTGCGCAAGGCGCTCAAGGGCGCCGGCAAGCTGGTGGAAGATGCCGGCTTGCCGCGCCTGTTGCTGACCTTCAAGAGTGGGCGGGAAGTCTTCGTCGGGCTGGCCGATGCCGGCAACTCGGCGATGTGGCCCATGGGCATCCCACGGCTGAAGTTCCCCCGGGAGGCTCCTAGCCGCTCGACCCTGAAGCTCGAAGAGGCCTGGCATCATTTCATTCCGCGTGAGCAGTGGGACGAGCGCCTGCACAGCGACATGACCGGGGTCGACCTGGGAGCCGCCCCGGGCGGCTGGACCTGGCAGCTGGTCAATCGCGGCATGCTGGTGACCGCGGTGGACAACGGGCCGATGGCCGAGAGCCTGATGGACACCGGCCTGGTCCAGCACCTGATGGCCGACGGCTTCACCTACCAGCCCCGGCAACCGGTGGACTGGATGGTCTGCGACATCGTCGAGAAGCCGGCGCGCAATGCCGCCTTGCTGGAAACCTGGATCGGTGAAGGCCATTGCCGCGAGGCGGTGGTCAACCTGAAGCTGCCGATGAAGCAGCGCTATGCCGAGGTCAAGCGCCTGCTGGAGCGGATCGAGGATGGATTCAAGGCCCGGGGCATCCGCGTGGCCATCGGCTGCAAGCAGCTGTACCACGACCGCGAGGAGGTGACCTGTCACCTGCGGCGCCTGGACACCAAGCCTGCCCGTTCCCGCTAAGCCCCTCGCCACATGGCCGGCATTGCGCGACAATGCCGGCCAGTTTCAGGAGTGAACCATGAGTCAGATCATCGATACGCCGGTAGACGGTATCCTCGACGCCACCGGCCTCAATTGCCCCGAGCCGGTGATGATGTTGCACCAGCATATTCGTGACCTGCCGCCGGGCGGGTTGTTGAAGGTGATCGCCACCGACCCGTCCACCCGCCGCGACATCCCCAAGTTCTGCGTTTTCCTCGACCATGAACTGGTGGCGCAGGAGGAAGACGCGGGCACCTATCTCTACTGGATCCGCAAGAAGCTCGATTAACTCGCCGAGCGGCTGATGCGGATCTGCTTGCGTGCGCTGCGCACCAGGCGGATCGACAGCATCAGCGCGGCGCAGCTCAAGCCGACGATCAGGCCTTCCCACAGGCCGCTCGGCCCTCGGGGCGCACCGAACCATTCGGTCAGGCCCAGGGCATAACCCACCGGCAACCCGATGCCCCAATACGCGAACAGGGTCAGGATCATCGTCACCCGGGTGTCCTGGTAGCCACGCAGCGCGCCGGCGGCGGTCACCTGGATGCCGTCGGAGAACTGGAACAGCGCCGCATACACGATCAGCATCGACGCCACCTGGATCACCAGCGGATCGGTGGTGTAGATCGAGGCGATGGGCTCGCGCAGGAAGAACATCAGGCTTGCCGACAGACAGGCATAGGCCAGCGCCGTCGCCATGCCGACCCCGGCGCTGAAGCGGGCGCTGCGTGGCTCCTGGCGCCCCAGGGACTGGCCGACGCGCACGGTCACGGCCATGGCCAGGGAGTAGGGAATCATGAACATCAGGGCGCTGACGTTGAGGGCGATCTGGTGCCCGGCCACCACGGTGGCACCCAGGCTGCCGATCAGCAGCGCGATCACCGCGAAGATGCTCGACTCGGCGAACACCGCGATGCCGATGGGCAGGCCTACGCCCAGCAGGCGCTTGATCACTGCCGATTGCGGCCACTCGAAACGGCTGAACAGCTGGATCTTGCGATAGGCCGGCGCCCAGCGGATCCAGCCGGCCATGCCCAGCATCATCACCCACATCACGATCGCCGTGGCCCAGCCGCAGCCGACGCCACCCATGGCCGGCACGCCGAAGTGGCCATAGATGAAGATGTAGTTGATGGGAATGTTCAGGGCCAGGCCGCAGAGCCCGATGATCATGCTCGGTATCGTGCGGCCCAGGCCATCGCTCAGGCAGCGCAGCACGTAATACAGGGCCACCGCCGGCAGGCCGCTGGCGATGCCGTGCAGGTAACCCATGCAGGGCTCGATCAGCTGCGGATCGACCTTCATCAAGTGCAGCACCGGCTCGGCGCTGATGAGGATCAGCATGGCCGAGATCCCGGCCGACACGGCCAGCCACAACGCCTGGCGCACCAGTGGGCCGATCTCCTCGAGCTTGTTAGCACCGAAACGCTGGGCGACCTTGGGGGTAGTGGCCAGCAGGGTGCCGGTCATCAACAGGAATACCGGGATCCAGATCGAGTTGCCCAGGGCCACGGCCGCCAGGTCGCGGGGGCTCACTCGCCCGGCCATCACGGCATCGACGAAGCCCATGGCGGTGGTGGCCACCTGGGCGATCATGATGGGCAGGGCCAGTACCAGCAGGTCTTTCAGCTCGCGGCCAACCCGGGCGGGGCGGCTGGTGGAGAGGGTGGTGGCGGAGTCGGTCACGGAATTCACGGGGCGAAGCGTCCATAGGTGTGTTGCGCGGGACGCGACAGTCTACGCGTTGCCCTCATGCCTGGGATAAGTCCCGTGTTGTGGATTTGTAATACGGGCCTCGATTGCTCTCGCGCCTGCAAGCCGCGCTGGTTCGCCGGGTGATCTGGGCCTAAACTGCGCCTCCCCAAGAGGAGCCTGCCATGCTGATCGTTGCCGACGAAAACATTCCCCTGATCGATGAATTCTTTGCCGGGTTCGGCGAGATCCGGCGCTTTCCCGGGCGCGCCATCGATCGCGCCTGCGTGGCCCAGGCGGATGTGCTGCTGGTGCGTTCGGTGACCCAGGTCGACCGTGCCTTGCTCGAAGGCACCCCGGTGCGCTTCGTCGGAACCTGCACCATCGGCACCGACCACCTGGACCTGGACTACTTCCAGCAGGCCGGCATTGCCTGGTCCAGCGCCCCGGGCTGCAACGCCCGCGGGGTGGTGGACTACGTGCTGGGCAGCCTGCTGACCCTGGCCGAGATCGAGGGCGTGGATCTGTCGCGCCGCTGCTACGGCGTGGTCGGCGCTGGTGAGGTCGGTGGTCGCTTGATCGAAGTGTTGCGTGGCCTGGGCTGGCAGGTGCTGGTCTGCGATCCGCAGCGTCAGGCGCTGGAGGGCGGCGACTACGTCAGCCTGGAGCAGTTGCTCGAGCGTTGCGACATCATCAGCCTGCATACGCCGCTGACCCGTGATGGCGAACACCGCACCTGGCACCTGCTGGATCGCCAGCGCCTGGAGCGGCTGCGCCAGGGTGCCTGGCTGATCAACGCTGCACGAGGCCCGGTGGTGGACAACAGTGCCCTGCGTGAAGTGCTCTTGCAGCGTGAGGACCTGCAAGCGGTGCTGGATGTCTGGGAGCAAGAGCCGACGGTGGACAGTGCCCTGGCGGATTTGTGCGTGCTGGCCACGCCGCATATCGCCGGCTACAGCCTGGATGGCAAGCAGCGTGGTACGGCGCAGATCTACCAGGCGTTCTGCCGGCACTTCGGCCATGCCGAGCAGGTCCTGCTGGAGAGCCTGCTGCCAGCGC
This sequence comes from Pseudomonas sp. CMR5c, assembly GCF_003850545.1. Taxonomy (NCBI): domain Bacteria; kingdom Pseudomonadati; phylum Pseudomonadota; class Gammaproteobacteria; order Pseudomonadales; family Pseudomonadaceae; genus Pseudomonas; species Pseudomonas sp. CMR5c. The sequence goes on from NZ_CP027705.1 coordinate 2,131,902, forward strand.
CCTGGGTGGCGCAGGTTTGCCTGGATGCCAAGGCCGACCCGGCCTGGGCCCTGGCGACGATTTGCCGGGCGGTGTACGACCCGCGTCGCGACGATGCGGATTTTCGCCGGAGTTTGTCCGACGATGTCGCGCAGCAGCGCAGCGCCTTCGACGGGTTGCGCAAGCACTACCCGCAGCGCCGGGAGATCGATGGCCTGGAGGTGCGGATCCAGGGCGAGTCGGCTGATCTGCAGCGGATCGTCCGGGCATTGGGGGCCACGCTGGCCTGAATCGCGGGTATAAAAAACCCGGCCACCAGGCCGGGTCAAGAGGACGTGAGGCTATGTGTCAATCTTGCCGAGCAGGCTTGACCAGTCGCTTTTCCAGTTCGCGGCAGGCGTTCTGGATCATGTCTTCAGTAATAGGTACTTCGCGGCCCTGGGCATCGATGATGGCACAACCCAGAGACTGGTTGGGCTGGGTACGGATCACTTGAATCTTGTCATTGCTGCTGTGTTGCAAGGACATGGCCTGTCTCCTCATCAGGTTGTGTGCTTACTTTAGAATGACCGGGTGACCAGGCTGTTACAGACCAGCGCCAGGGCAGGTCCGGTAACTTCACTCCACCAGAAATACCGCAGGAGTGCCAGTCATGGATTAGACCGATAATCTCTAGGTGCTAGCGTTACTGGTCATAATCAACCTGACTCATTGCGATTTACCAAAGTTCCTGCGAATTCATCCCGTTACCGGCGCTGCCGTGGGTCGATCGCCGGCGCGTCAATGGATGAACGGCATGCTCTCTTCTCGTCATCGCCGGGCCTTGCGCCTGGCCAGTCGCTTTATCGCTCCCTACCGTTGGCAGGCGCTGGGAGCCTTGCTGGCCCTGGTGCTCACCGCGGGCATCACCCTGTCCATGGGGCAGGGGATCCGCCTGTTGGTGGACCAGGGCTTCATGACCCAGTCACCGCACCTGCTGAACCAGACCATCGGCCTGTTCCTGCTGCTGGTACTGGCGTTGGCCGTAGGTACCTTCGTGCGTTTCTACCTGGTGTCGTGGATCGGCGAGCGCTGCGTCGCGGATATCCGGCGCCAGGTGTTCAATCACCTGATCTACCTGCACCCGGGGTTCTACGAGAACAATCGCAGCTCGGAAATCCAGTCCCGCCTGACAGCGGACACCACGCTGCTGCAGTCGGTGATCGGATCTTCGCTGTCGTTGTTCCTGCGTAATGCACTGATGGTGCTGGGCGGCATAGTCCTGCTGTTCATCACCAATCCCAAGCTCACCAGCATCGTGGTGATCGCCCTGCCGCTGGTGTTGGTGCCGATCCTGCTTTTCGGTCGCCGGGTGCGTAGCCTGTCGCGCTTGAGCCAGGACCGGATCGCCGATGTGGGCAGCTACGTGGCGGAAACCCTCGGGCAGATCAAGACGGTCCAGGCCTACAACCACCAGGCCGAGGACGAACGGCGCTTCGCCCTGACGGTGGAGGAGGCTTTTCATACCGCGCGCCAGCGCATCATCCAGCGTGCCTGGCTGATCACCCTGGTGATCGTCCTGGTGTTGGGTGCCGTAGGGGTGATGCTCTGGGTCGGCGGCATGGATGTGATCGCCGGGCGAATTTCCGCCGGTGAGCTGGCGGCCTTCGTGTTCTACAGCCTGATCGTCGGTAGCGCCTTCGGTACCCTGAGCGAGGTGATCGGCGAGTTGCAGCGGGCGGCAGGGGCTGCGGAGCGGATCGCCGAGCTGCTGCGGGAGCGGAGCATCATCCAGGCGCCGAGCGCCGGGCTGGTCCGTTTGCCGGCCCGGGTTAGAGGGGAGCTGCAACTGGAGAACCTGCGCTTTGCCTATCCCTCACGAGCTGATCGCTACGCTCTGGATGGTTTGTCCTTGAGCATTCGCGCCGGGGAGACCCTGGCCCTGGTCGGCCCCTCGGGAGCTGGCAAGTCTACCTTGTATGACTTGCTGCTGCGCTTCTACGATCCGCAGCAAGGGCAGATCCTGCTGGATGGCGTGCCCCTGGCCAGCCTCGATCCGCAGGACCTGCGGCGTTGTTTCGCCCTGGTGTCGCAGAGTCCGGCGCTGTTCTTCGGCAGCATCGAGGAGAACCTGCGATACGGCAATCCTGCCGCGACTGCGGAACAAGTCCGGGAGGCCGCGCGGATCGCCTACGCCCATGAGTTCATCGAGCAGATGCCCCAGGGTTATCAGACTCACCTGGGCGATGGTGGACAGGGCCTGTCCGGAGGCCAGCGCCAGCGCCTGGCGATCGCCCGGGCGCTGCTGGTGGATGCGCCGATCCTGTTGCTGGACGAGGCCACCAGTGCCCTGGACGCGCAGAGCGAACACCTGATCCAGCAAGCCTTGCCGAGCCTGATGCAGAATCGCACTACCCTGGTGATCGCCCATCGCCTGGCCACGGTGAAGAATGCCGATCGAATCGCGGTCATGGACCAGGGCCGGCTGGTGGCGGTGGGTACGCACCAGCAATTGATCGCCGACAGCCCCCTGTATGCGCGTCTGGCGGCGCTACAGTTCAGCGATGGTTCTTGAGTTCAGCGGGCTTGATGGCGACAGGTTCCTGTCGCGTCTGCCGAGCTTGTGAGGCTGCGCACGAGGGCGTAGGTCTCGCCAGCCATATATTGCTGCTGCGTCGTACCCGATCACAACGAAGGGGTGGGGGAAATACGAAAAAGCCCGCAATCATGCGGGCTTTTTCTTGGGCGGGAGATCAGAGATCGTCGAAGTAGCGTTCGTGCCAATCCACCAGTGGTTGCGGTGAATTGAGCTTCTGGCCGTAGATCACCGAATAGGACAGGACGTTCTGCACGTACTGGCGGGTTTCGTCGAAGGGGATGCTTTCCACCCACACGTCGAAACTCAGGTGATCGGCGCCCTTGAGCCACTGGCGCACGCGGCCGGGGCCGGCGTTGTAGGCCGCTGAGGCCAGCACCCGGTTGCCGTTGAACTGGCTGTGGACCTGGCTCAGGTAGGCTGCGCCCAGCTGGATGTTCTTGTCCGGATCCAGCACTTGCTGCGGCGAGGCCAGGGGAATGCTGAACTTGCGCGCGGTTTCCTTGGCGGTGCCGGGCATCAGTTGCATCAGGCCGCTGGCGCCGACACCGGAGCGGGCGTCGTCCATGAACGCACTTTCCTGGCGGGTGATGGCGAACACCCAGCTGGAATGCAGGCCACGGACCTTGGCTTCGCGTACCAGGGTATCGCGGTGGGCCATGGGGAAACGGATGTCCAGGTCGTCCCAGTACTGGGCCTGGCTGATGGTGCGGATGGCCGGGAAGTACCACTTCAGGTCATAGGCCAAGCGGGCCTGGGCGACCATTTCGTCGCGGTTGAAATGCCGGCTGACGTGGTACCACTCGCGACGCCCGTCGACGATCTGTCCCCGGGCATGGAGCTCCAGGGCGCGACGCACGCCTGGAGTGTTGCGTACCTTGTTGATCACCGCCTGGCTGAGCATCAGCGGCTGGTTGTTCAACTGATAGGGCGCCTTGGCGTGATCGGCGGCGAGGAAACCATAGAAGTCCCGCTCCCGGGACAGGCCCTTGAACAGTGCCTGGGCCTGGGGGTTCTTCGGTTCCGCCAGTTCCAGGCTGCGTGCCTGCCAGTAGCGCCAGCGGTTGGTGCTGGCCAGCTCCTGGGGCAGCTTGCGGGTCAGTTGGTAGGCATCTTCCCAGCGCGCCAGGCGCAACAGCAGGCGCAGGCGCCATTCGGACACGGTGTTGTCCCGCAGCTCAGGATCGTACTTGGTCATCACGTCCAGGGCGCGGCTGTCGAAGCGCCTGGCCAGGGTCAGGCCGATCTCGCGGGCAATGGCCACTTTTTCGTCACGGGAGAAGTGCATGCTGCTGGCATAACCGTCGAGCAGGGCCATGGCCTTGTCCGGGTCCTGGCGGGCCAGGCGGCGCAGGCCAAGGCCGACCACATCGGACATGGCCTCGTTGGCGGGCTGGAAGCGCGAAGGTTGGCTCAGCAGCTCCGGTTTCTGGGCCACATCCACCAGCAGGCGACCCTGGGGCGCCAGGGTGGTCATGCTGTTGACCAGGCTGTTGGCCAGGGCGTAGTTACGCGCCTCGGCCGCCAACTTGGCCCGCTGCCAGCGCTTTTGCTCGGTCAGCTGGCCCTCGGCGGCCCACTGGCCGAACAGGCCGTCGCAGGCCGCAGGTTGGGACTTCCCGCTCAACCAGAGTTTTTCGGCGGTGGCGTAGCCCTCGGCCTTGAGGTTGTGGCCCAGTTGGTACTGGCCGTTGAGGCAGTCGAGCTCGGTGAAGTTGAGTTTTGGGTCGTAGTACTTGGCGAAGGTCGCCCAGTCGCCGCGTTCGGCCAGCCAGCGCAACCAGCGCAGCTTCATCCAGTTGGCCTGGGGCAGGTCGCCGTGTTCGGCGAGGAATTTCTCGATCTCGGCGTTGCTGGCGCTCTTCAGCCGGGCAGTGAGTTCGTCGTAGGCCAGGTAGGGCTCGAGCGGGTAGTCGCGCAGCGCATCGGCGTAACGGAAGTAGGGGCCGGAGTCACCCTTGGCCAGGGCGCGCTTGGCTTCGTCGTAGTACTGGCGTTGCAGGGTCAGGTCTGCCGCCTGGGCGGACTGGGCGGCAGCGGCGGAAAGAAGCAGGCAGGATAAAAGGCTGAAAAGGCGACTGCGCATGAGACATCCGGGCAGAGAAATCATGACAAGTGCCGACAGGGCCAACACTGATTGCTCACTAGCTTAGCCTTTTGCCAGCAACCGGCGAAAGCTTTGCCGGTCCGCTGGTATCAGTTGGCAACAAATGTCGCGCCAGGGTCGCCACCGGCGAAATAGCCGGCCTTCTGCGAGCCTAACTCAGGTAGAATGCGCGCCCGGTTTTTGGAGAAGAACATGACCCTGCTCAAATTCAGCGATGTGTCCCTTGCTTTCGGCGCCATGCCGTTGCTGGACAAGGTGTCCTGGCAGATCGCCCGTGGCGAGCGGGTGTGCATCATCGGTCGCAACGGTACTGGCAAGTCCAGCATGATGAAGCTGGTCAAGGGCGACCAGAAGCCCGACGACGGCTCCATATGGCGCGCACCCGCCCTGAAGATCGGCGAATTGCCCCAGGAGTTGCCGGTGGCCGACGAGCGCACAGTGTTCGATGTGGTCGCCCAGGGTCTGGCTGGGGTCGGCGAGTTGCTGGCTCAGTACCATCACCTGAGCCAGAACATCGTCACCGACGCCGACCTGGAAAAACTGATGCACGTCCAGCACGACCTTGAAGCTCGTGACGGCTGGCGCTTGCAGCAACTGGTGGACAGCACCCTGAGCCGCCTGCAGTTGCCTGCCGACAAGACCCTCGCCGAGCTGTCCGGTGGCTGGCGCCGGCGCGTCCTGCTGGCTCAGGCCCTGGTGGCGGAGCCGGACCTGCTGTTGCTCGACGAGCCGACCAACCACCTGGACATCGGTGCGATCGCCTGGCTGGAAGAAGCGCTGAAGGATTTCCAGGGGGCCGTGCTGTTCATCACCCACGACCGTTCCTTCCTGCAAAACCTGGCCACTCGTATTCTCGAGCTGGATCGTGGCGGCCTGATCGACTGGAACGGCGACTACGCCAGCTTCCTGGTCCACAAGGAAGCGGCCCTGGCAGCGGAAGAAACCGCCAACGCACTGTTCGACAAGCGCCTGGCCCAGGAGGAAGTCTGGATTCGCCAGGGCATCAAGGCCCGTCGCACCCGTAACGAAGGCCGCGTGCGAGCGCTCAAGGCCTTGCGCGTGGAGCGTAGCCAGCGTCGCGAGCGCACCGGCAAGGCCAACATCCAGCTGGAAGCGGCGGACAAGTCCGGCAAGCAGGTGATGGTGCTGGAGAATGTCAGTTTCGCCCACCCGGAAGGGCCGTTCCTGGTCAAGGATTTCTCCATGGTCCTGCAGCGCGGCGACCGCATCGGCCTGCTGGGCGCCAACGGCACCGGCAAGACCACCTTGCTCAAGCTGATGCTGGGCGGCCTGGTGCCCAGCGGCGGCAAGGTCGAGGAGGGGACGCGGATCGAAGTGGCCTACTTCGACCAGTTGCGCCACCAGCTGGACCTGGAAAAGACCGTGATCGACAACGTCGCCGAAGGTCGCGACTTCATCGAGATCGATGGCCAGAACCGGCATGTGCTCAGCTACCTGGGCGATTTCCTGTTCAGCCCACAGCGGGCGCGGACGCCGGTCAAGGCACTGTCGGGTGGTGAGCGTGCGCGGCTGCTGCTGGCCAAGCTGTTCAGCAAGCCGGCCAACCTGCTGGTGCTGGACGAACCGACCAACGACCTGGACGTGGAAACCCTCGAGCTGCTCGAAGAGGTGCTGTCGAACTACCAGGGCACGGTACTGATGGTCAGCCACGACCGGGCCTTCCTCGATAACGTGGTCACCAGCACCTTGGTCTTCGAGGGGCAGGGGCGCGTGCGCGAGTACGTCGGTGGTTATGAGGACTGGATCCGCCAGGGTGGCTCGCCGCGTTTGCTGGGTGTGACCGAGAACAAGTCCGGCAAGGCCGAGCTGAACTCTGCCGTAGTGCCGCCAGTGCCGGCCCAGGCGCTGGAGCCAGTACAGGAAGTCGCTGCACCTGCGGCGAAGAAGAAGCTCAGCTACAAGCTGCAGCGTGAGCTCGAGGCCCTGCCGGGGCAGATCGAGGCCATGGAACAGCAGATTGCTGCCGTCGAGGCGGAAATGGCCGATGCCGGTTTCTACCAGCGGCCCGTGGCAGAAACCACTGCGGTCATCGCGAAGCTGGAACAACTGAACGCCGAGCTGGACCAGATGGTCGAGCGCTGGGCGGAGCTGGATGCCTGATTGCTGGATGCCTGATGCAAAAAGCCCGACTCCAGAGTCGGGCTTTTTGTCGGTGTGGTTGTCGCTTCATCAGTTCGGCAACGGCAAGCTTCAGCGCTTGGCCAGGTGTACCGCCAGCACGTCGCAAGGTGCTCCGTGCAGGACGTCGTTGGCGGTGGAGCCGAGCAACAGGGCCAGGCCATGGCGACCGTGGCTGCCGACCACGATCAGGTCGCACTCCTGCTCCTTGGCCAGGTGATGGATTTCCTGGCGCGGCTGGCCATAGGTCAGGTGGCTGTATTCCTTGGTCAGTTCCGGGTACTTGTTGATCAGGCGGTCGAGGCGTTCCTTGGCCTGGTCGAATTGTTGCTGCTGCAGTTGCGAGAGATCCATGGGGACGTCGCCACCGAAGGCCATCGCCATCGGTTCCACGATGTGCACCAGCGATAGCTTGGCGCCATTGCTCACCGACAGTTCGCGGGCCCGGTGGATAACAGGATCGCACTCTTCGGTTAGATCTACGGCGACCAGAATATGGTGGTAGGGCATGAGGCGCTCCTCCAGAGGATTGCAATAGCTTCAAGTATGGCTGGTTTAAAGCGGGTTGGTTGCAACGACCCGCTCATTGAGAATCGAGAGTACAGATATGACGGTCTGGATAGTGGTGTCAATCCTTGTGGTGGTCTTGAGTCCCTGGGCATGGCTACGACCTTCGCGTCGCCAGAGTGGCTTGATCGCCGTGCGCATGGAGGCTCGGCGCATGGGCCTGGCCATGCAGTTGGCGCCCCAGGAGTGGCCGCACTGGCTGGGCCAGCAGCCTCCGGACCCGTGCCCGCAATACCACCGCTCACGGCGTGGGGGGGCGGTGGCGTGCTGGAGTTATTGGCAAGTGGCCCCGGGAAGTTGGGTCAACCAATGGCGCGAGCCATGTGACGATGAGTCGCTGCTCCAGCACCTGCGAACCCTGCCCGCTGGTGTGTTCAAGGTGGAGGCCGACAAGCAGCTGATCGCCCTGTACTGGAATGAGCGGGGTGAGCCCCGGGTGTTGCAGGATATCGCCGCAGTACTCAAGGCCCTGGCTTGAGCGCCGAGCAAGTTGGGCGAGCCTGTGTGCCAGGCAATAAAAAGCCCGACTCAGCATCGGGCGGGGTGGCCAGGCAGGCCGGAAACTCTCATGAGGCCACCTTCGGGTGGCTTTTTGTTGCCTGGGACTCGGGTTTGAGACGGCATGCAGTTCCAGCAGCCATGCATGCGGCGTTGTTCGGATTTATTCCTGAAGCTTAGCCAGGGGTTGTCATGTCGGCGGGAGATTTAGGGCGATTTTTCTAAATATTGATCTTATGAATGACTGCAGATGCAGGGGCGTGTTGGTGGTCCGCAGCACCCAGGAATGACCGCAAAGTCGCGTTTCAAACAGCATTTCGGACGATTGACAATTAGCGGATTTTCCGTGAATGTGGCGTACCCAAATCAAACGGGCGTATGAAATGAGCGTTTGTATCTCAAGCGTCTCTATACAGATTCCCGATTATCGCGTTGGCGGGTGTGCCTGGCGGATTGGCGTTAGCATCGACGGTGACGTCAGTGCCATGCCAGAAGTTAGCGTCCGACGTGTACTGTTCAGCTTCCATATCGTGGAGATCAGTTGATGATTTACGAAGGTAAAGCCATCACGGTTAAGGCTCTTGAAAGCGGCATCGTCGAATTGAATTTCGACCTCAAGGGTGAGTCCGTCAACAAGTTCAACCGTCTAACCCTGAACGAATTGCGTCAGGCTGTTGACACCATCAAGGCAGATGCGTCGATCAAGGGCGTGATCGTCAGCAGTGGCAAGGACGTGTTCATCGTCGGCGCCGACATCACCGAGTTTGTCGACAACTTCAAGCTGCCGGATGCGGAGCTGGTGGCAGGCAACCTCGAAGCCAACAAGATCTTCAGCGATTTCGAAGACCTTGGCGTGCCTACCGTTGCCGCCATCAACGGCATCGCCCTGGGCGGCGGCCTGGAAATGTGCCTGGCAGCGGACTACCGCGTGATGTCCGCCAGCGCCAAGATCGGCCTGCCGGAAGTCAAGCTGGGCATCTACCCGGGCTTCGGCGGCACCGTGCGCCTGCCACGCCTGATCGGTACCGACAACGCCATCGAATGGATCGCCGCCGGCAAGGAAAACCGTGCCGAAGACGCGCTGAAGGTTGGTGCTGTGGATGCGGTGGTGGCCCCTGAGAAGCTCAAGGATGCTGCCCTGACCCTGCTCAAGGGCGCCATTTCCGGCGAGTTCGACTACAAGGCCAAGCGCCAGCCGAAGCTGGAGAAGATCAAGCTCAACGCCATCGAGCAGATGATGGCCTTCGAAACCGCCAAGGGTTTCGTGGCTGGCCAGGCGGGTCCTAACTACCCGGCTCCGGTCGAGGCGATCAAGACCATCCAGAAGGCCGCCAACTTCGGCCGCGACAAGGCCCTGGAAGTGGAAGCCGCAGGCTTCGTCAAGCTGGCCAAGACCTCGGCCGCCCAGAGCCTGATCGGCTTGTTCCTGAACGACCAGGAGCTCAAGCGCAAGGCCAAGGCCTACGACGAGATCGCCCAGGACGTGAAGCAGGCCGCTGTACTTGGCGCCGGCATCATGGGTGGCGGCATCGCCTATCAGTCGGCCTCCAAGGGCACGCCGATCCTGATGAAGGACATCAACGAGCACGGTATCGAGCAGGGCCTGGCGGAAGCCGCGAAACTGCTGGTTGGTCGTGTCGAGAAGGGCCGCATGACCGCAGCGAAGATGGCCGAAGTGCTCAACGGCATTCGTCCTACCCTGTCCTACGGCGACTTCGGCAACGTCGACCTGGTGGTCGAAGCCGTGGTCGAGAACCCCAAGGTCAAGCAAGCCGTACTGGCTGAAGTCGAAGCCCAGGTCAAGGAAGACGCGATCCTGGCGTCCAACACCTCGACCATTTCCATCAGCCTGTTGGCCAAGGCCCTCAAGCGTCCGGAAAACTTCGTCGGCATGCACTTCTTCAACCCCGTGCACATGATGCCGCTGGTGGAAGTGATCCGTGGCGAGAAGTCCAGTGAGCTGGCCGTCGCCACCACCGTTGCCTATGCCAAGAAAATGGGCAAGAACCCGATCGTGGTCAACGACTGCCCGGGCTTCCTGGTCAATCGCGTGCTGTTCCCGTACTTCGGCGGTTTCGCCAAGCTGGTCAGCGCTGGCGTGGACTTCGTACGCATCGACAAGATCATGGAGAAGTTCGGCTGGCCGATGGGCCCGGCCTACCTGATGGACGTGGTCGGCATCGACACCGGTCACCATGGTCGCGACGTGATGGCCGAAGGCTTCCCGGATCGCATGAAGGACGACCGCCGTTCGGCTATCGACGTGCTCTACGAGGCCAAGCGCCTGGGCCAGAAGAACGGCAAGGGTTTCTACGCCTACGAGACCGACAAGCGCGGCAAGCAGAAGAAGGTCGCCGATCCGTCGGTGCTGGAAGTGCTCAAGCCGATCGTCTACGAGCAGCGTGAAGTCACCGACGAAGACATCATCAACTGGATGATGATCCCGCTGTGCCTGGAAACCGTTCGTTGCCTGGAAGACGGCATCGTCGAGACGGCTGCCGAAGCCGACATGGGCCTGGTCTACGGTATTGGTTTCCCTCCATTCCGTGGCGGTGCGCTGCGCTACATCGATTCCATCGGTGTCGCCCAGTTCGTTGCCCTGGCCGACCAGTACGCCGATCTGGGCGCGCTGTACCACCCGACCGCGAAGCTGCGTGAAATGGCCAAGAACGGCCAGAGCTTCTTCGGTTAAGCGCCCACACTAGAGCGAGAGTGAACATATGAGCTTGAATCCTAGAGACGTCGTGATTGTCGACTTCGGTCGTACTCCGATGGGCCGCTCCAAGGGCGGCATGCACCGCAATACCCGTGCCGAAGACATGTCGGCACACCTGATCAGCAAGCTGCTGGAGCGCAACGCCAAGGTCGACCCGGCGGAAGTCGAAGATGTGATCTGGGGCTGCGTCAACCAGACCCTGGAGCAGGGCTGGAACATCGCCCGCATGGCATCGCTGATGACCCAGATCCCCCACACCTCGGCCGGCCAGACCGTCAGCCGCCTGTGCGGTTCGTCCATGAGCGCCCTGCACACCGCGGCGCAAGCGATCATGACCGGCAACGGCGACGTGTTCGTCGTTGGTGGTGTGGAGCACATGGGCCACGTGAGCATGATGCACGGCGTGGATCCGAACCCGCACCTGTCCCTGTACGCGGCGAAAGCCTCGGGCATGATGGGCCTGACCGCCGAGATGCTGGGCAAGATGCACGGCATCACCCGCGAACAGCAGGATGCCTTCGGCCTGCGCTCCCACCAGCTCGCCCACAAGGCGACCCTGGAGGGCAAGTTCAAGGACGAGATCATCCCGATGCAGGGTTACGACGAGAATGGCTTCCTGAAGCTGTTCGACTACGACGAAACCATTCGTCCGGATACCACTCTGGAGAGCCTGGCGGCCCTGAAGCCGGCGTTCAACCCCAAGGGCGGCACCGTGACTGCCGGTACTTCGTCGCAGATCACCGACGGCGCTTCGTGCATGATCGTGATGTCCGCCCAGCGTGCCCAGGACTTGGGCATCCAGCCGATGGCGGTGATCCGCTCGATGGCGGTAGCAGGTGTGGATCCGGCGATCATGGGCTATGGTCCAGTACCGGCCACGCAGAAAGCCCTGAAGCGTGCGGGCCTGGGAATCGCCGACATCGACTTCTTCGAGCTCAACGAAGCTTTCGCCGCACAGGCCCTGCCAGTGCTGAAAGATCTGAAAGTACTCGACAAGATGGACGAGAAGGTTAACCTGCACGGCGGCGCAATCGCCCTGGGTCACCCGTTCGGTTGTTCCGGCGCGCGTATCTCCGGGACTCTGCTCAATGTCATGAAGCAGAATGGCGGCACCTTCGGTGTCTCCACCATGTGCATCGGCCTTGGCCAGGGTATCTCGACCGTCTTCGAACGCGTTTAAGCGTTGGGTTGATGGAAGCCGGGGCCCTGTGCCCCGGTTTTTGTTTTTCTGAAGATTTTTAATTTTTTTTGCACGAGGGCCAGAGCATGCAGTTACAACCCGGGCTCTACCAGCATTACAAAGGGCCGCAGTACCGCGTCTTCAGCGTGGCGCGGCATTCGGAAACGGAAGAAGAAGTGGTGTTCTACCAAGCCCTGTATGGCGATTACGGCTTCTGGGTGCGTCCCTTGAGCATGTTCCTGGAGTCAGTCGAAGTTGACGGCGAGCAGGTCCCACGCTTTGCTTTGGTGCAGGCCGAACCCAGTCTTTTTTCACCGGCTTGAGCGCAGGTCGCGCGGTACCCTGCGCTTGACCTCACCTTGTTGCCACTATATATAGCGGTGCCGCGTCAGGCGCCATCCGCCTCAACTTCTCGAATTCAGGAATTTTCCGATCCATGGGCAAATCGCTGGTCATTGTGGAATCCCCGGCTAAGGCCAAGACCATCAACAAGTACTTGGGTAACCAATACGTGGTGAAGTCGAGTATCGGCCATATCCGAGACCTGCCCACCAGCGGTTCGGCAAGTGCCGCCAAGGAGCCAGCCGCCAAGCGTGGCAAGGCCGCAGGCGAGGCTCCGGCCCTGTCGCCGAAGGAAAAGGCGCGCAAGCAGCTGGTGGCGCGCATGGGCGTCGATCCCGAGCACGGCTGGAAAGCCAAGTACGAAATCCTTCCTGGCAAGGAAAAGGTCATCGAAGAGCTGCGCCGCCTTGCCAAGGATGCCGACACCATCTATCTCGCGACGGACTTGGACCGCGAAGGGGAAGCCATTGCCTGGCACCTGCGCGAGGCCATCGGTGGTGACGACGAGCGCTACAAGCGCGTGGTGTTCAACGAAATCACCAAGAAGGCGATCCAGGACGCCTTCTCCCAGCCGGGCGAGCTGGATATCCATCGGGTCAATGCCCAGCAGGCCCGGCGCTTCCTCGACCGCGTAGTGGGCTACATGGTGTCGCCGCTGCTGTGGGCCAAGATCGCCCGTGGCCTGTCCGCCGGTCGCGTGCAGTCGGTGGCGGTCAAGTTGGTAGTGGAGCGTGAGCGCGAAATCCGCGCGTTCATCCCCGAAGAATACTGGGAGGTGCATGCCGACCTCGGTACCGCGAAGAACGCCAAGGTGCGTTTCGAAGTGGCTCGCGAGAACGGCGAGGCCTTCAAGCCGCTCAACGAAGCCCAGGCCATGGCGGCCCTGGAGAAGCTCAAGGCGTCGTCCTACAGCGTCGCCAAGCGTGAAGACAAGCCCACCAGCAGCAAGCCTTCGGCGCCGTTCATCACTTCCACCCTGCAGCAGGCGGCGAGCAACCGCCTGGGCTTCGGGGTGAAGAAGACCATGATGATGGCCCAGCGCTTGTACGAAGCGGGCTACATCACCTACATGCGTACCGACTCCACCAACCTCTCGGCCGACGCCGTGGCGATGGCTCGTAGCTATATCGAGAGCGAATTCGGTGACAAGTACCTGCCAGCCTCGCCCAATGTCTACAGCAGCAAGGAAGGGGCCCAGGAGGCGCACGAAGCGATTCGTCCGTCCGATGTGCACACCCATCCGAGCAAGCTGTCGGGCATGGAGCGTGATGCCGAGCGCCTGTATGAGCTGATCTGGCGCCAGTTCGTGGCCTGCCAGATGCCTCCAGCACAATACTTGTCCACTACCGTCAGCGTTGCCGCCGGCGACTTCGAGCTGCGCGCCAAGGGCCGTATTCTCAAGTTCGACGGTTACACCCGGGTCATGCCCCAGGTGAGCAAGCCGGGCGATGACGATGTGCTGCCCGACATGGCCCAGGGCGAAGTCCTGAAGCTGATCAAGCTGGATCCGAGCCAGCACTTCACCAAGCCGCCGGCGCGCTACTCCGAGGCCAGCCTGGTGAAGGAGATGGAAAAGCGTGGCATCGGTCGTCCTTCGACCTATGCGGCGATCATCTCCACCATCCAGGATCGCGGCTACGTGACCCTGCACAACCGCCGCTTCTATTCGGAAAAGATGGGCGATATCGTCACCGAGCGCCTCTCCGAGAGCTTCTCCAACCTCATGGACTACGGCTTCACTGCCGGCATGGAAGAGAACCTCGACGATGTAGCCCAGGGCGAGCGTGACTGGAAGAACGTCCTCGACGAGTTCTATGGCGACTTCAAGAACAAGCTAGAGGTCGCGGAGGGCGCAGAAAGCGGTATGCGCGCCAACCAGCCGGTCATGACCGATATCCCGTGCCAGACCTGCGGTCGGCCGATGCAGATCCGTACGGCCTCCACAGGCGTGTTCCTGGGCTGCTCGGGTTACAGCCTGCCACCCAAGGAGCGCTGCAAGGCCACGGTCAACCTGGTTCCGGGCGACGAGATCGCGGCGGACGACGAGGGTGAGTCCGAATCCCTGGTGCTGCGCGGCAAGCATCGCTGCCCGATCTGCAGTACGGCGATGGACGCTTACCTGCTGGATGAAAAGCGCAAGCTGCATATCTGCGGCAACAATCCGGATTGCGCCGGCTATGAGATCGAAGAGGGCAACTACCGGATCAAGGGCTATGAAGGCCCGAGCCTGGAGTGCGACAAGTGCGGTAGCGAGATGCAGCTCAAGACCGGCCGTTTCGGCAAGTTCTTCGGTTGCACCAACCCGACCTGCAAGAACACCCGCAAGCTGCTGAAGAGCGGCGATGCGGCGCCGCCGAAGATGGATCCGGTGAAGATGCCCGAGCTCAAGTGCGAGAAGGTCAACGACACCTATATCCTGCGTGACGGTGCGTCGGGGTTGTTCCTGGCCGCCAGCCAGTTCCCGAAGAACCGCGAGACCCGCGCGCCACTGGTGCTCGAGCTGATCCCGCACAAGGACGAGATCGATCCGAAGTATCACTTCCTCTGCGAAGCGCCGCAAAAGGACCCGGAAGGTCGTCCAGCGGTTGTGCGCTACAGCCGCAAGACCAAAGAGCAGTACGTGCAGACCGAAGTCGATGGCAAGCCTACTGGTTGGCGCGCCTTCTACGACGGCGGCAGCTGGAAGGTCGAGGACAAGCGCTGAAGTCCCGTGAGCGCTGGTGGGCGACCTCCGCGCGGTGACTGACAAGGCCGCATGTTCCCTTGGAACATGCGGTCTTTCTTTTGGCTTGCGGCTGGTGGGAGCGATCCCTGAAACTGTGATACCCGCATCCGGCTCTGTTCTTATGGTGGAGGCTGCCTACATGGCCCATGAGCTCTATACCCGTACCAATCAGAAAATCTATTTCGCCGGTTTGGCCCTGGAGGCTTTGGCGCGGGCGCAAGAGGGGCGGGCGATGAATGCCCAGGCCCTGGTCCAGGCTGGTCGCGAATCGGTGTTGTTTCACCTGTACGGGGCGCTGCTCGGGTTGTGCCACGAGATTGCCGGGTTCTACCGATTGCCCCAGGCAGGTGCTTCCCGCGTGGAGCAGATCCTCAACCGTGAGGTGCTGGAAAACATCGCTATTCCCGAGCTGGCGGAGTTGGTCGAGCTGGCGCAGAGCCCGCAAAGCTGGCTGGCGCAGTTGCTGGCCGCCTATGGGGCTTTGCTCCAGCCGCCAAGGGCGCCCCACAAGCCCAAGGGCGATGTCACCCAGCCGTTGATCGTGGCGGTCAGCCTGGATGAAGAGGCGCCGCCAGAGCTGGGGCGTGAGGAGCTGGAAAGCTGGCGGCAGAATCTCAAGGCCTTGGCTATTCGTTTTCGGGACGGCTTGAACGAGTGTTGAGCCCGGACGCCGGCTGATCCGCCGTACGACTATTTGATCAAGGAAGATTCATGCTGTTCTTCTTGCGTGACCAGGCATTGGTTCGCCTGCTGAATGACTCTCAGGTGCGGGTCGCCCGTGCCCGCTCCAACGCGGATTTGCTGGAGGTGCTCGACAGGCTCGAGGTGTTTCCCGGTGGGCTGGAGTTCGATCATGTGCAGTCGATAGTCCTTCTGGTGCTGGCCTTTGCCGCCTTCGCCACGATGTGGTTGATGGATGGCATGGGCGGGATGTTCTGGCTGGGTCTAGCCCTGGTCTTTTCCAGCTACTACATCGGTAAAGGGCTTTCTGGATCGTCGACGGACCTGGCCGCCAGCATTGCTCGCAAATGTGCACTGTTCTGCAATGAGTTGAGCGAATTCGACAGTACCGCCGACTGGCGCCTGAAGAAGCTCAATAGTGAATTCATCGAATATCAGCGAGGCAATGAGCGGCGTCACATCGTCGACTCGGTCCAGGGCGTCTATCGGGGAGGTTGCCACCGGCTGGCGTTCGAATACCACCACCTGCAGTACGTTACCTCCAGCAACCAGCGTGGGCCGGGTGGCAGCTACAGGAAGGTCTTCGATACCTTCAATCGCTATAGCCTGGTGGTGGAGTTCCCTTGGGTGATGGATATCGCGGTTCGTTCCAGCCCTTTGCCGGCCCCACAGACGTTGCAGCCGTTCAAGACCGGTTGCAGCGCTTTCGATGAGACCTTCGTACTGCGAGGCAATGATCAGGCCGGTTGCGAGCGATTCGCCACGGCCGCGACCCTGGCTTTTTTGCTGGAGCTTGCGCGTCGCCTGGATCAGGTCAACCTGGAGTTTTCCAGTCAGGGGCGGCTCTGCCTGAGCTTTGGCGATGAGATCATGGCCCATGCCGATCTCGGGGCTTTGAGCGATCTTGCCGTGTTTCGCCAGCGGATTGAGGAGGGGGTTGAACTGCCTGGGCTGTTTCCGGTACTGGAATGGGTGCACCAGTTGGCGCTGCTGCAAGATGGTTCGGCCGATCAGTCCGTGCAGGACGATGTCCGGCAGAAGAGTCCTGGTGATCTGGTCAGGGAGGAATGATGCAGTTGCTAAAGCACGATGCCGAGTTGGTGCGCTTGCTGGGCGATTGCGATTCGGCAGTGGCGCGGGCTCGATCCAACGCGGATTTATTGGTGATTATCGACAGGCTCAAGTCCTTCAAGGGAGGGCTGCATTTCGATCATGCCCAGCCCTGGGTGTTGTTGCTGCTCGCCATCATGGCGGCGATTCCCGCCCTGGCAGGCGTGCTGCTGATGTGGTTTGCCACGGCATGCCTGGTATTCGCCAGCCTGTACATCTGGATGAGCCGGAAGGCGGCCGTTGATGAGCTGCCGAAGAAAATTGCCCGCAAGTGTTCGTTTCTCAGCAATGGCCTGCAGGACCCGAGTGCTTCTGCGGATGAGCGTTTCAACCAGTTGAGTGAAGAGTTCGCTGATTATGACCGTGGTAATGACAGCCGTCGTATAGAGGCCTCGGCCAAGGGGCTCTATCAGGGCCCACGCCATCAGTTGTCGTTTGTTTTCCACCACCTTCGCTATGTGAATTCGCATATCAAGAACCAGCCCAATAACGAAAGTGAAAGGGTTTACGAGAACTTCGATCGATACAGCCTGGTAATCGATTTTCCTTGGATCAAAGACGTTGTGGTGCTCAGTAACGCGCTAGATCAGAAGAAAGCCAGGCTAGAGGCTTTCGAGACGACTTTCGCTGACTTCAACCGCGCTTTCATACTCAATGGTGAGAGTGAGTTGGTCTGCGCGAAATTCGCGAAGCCCGCCACGCTGGTTTTTCTTCTGGGGCTTCATCGGCGATTGAAGAATGTGAACCTGGAGTTTTCCAGTCGAGGGCGTTTGTGCCTGAGTTTCGATGATGCCGAGGTCATGGCTTATGACGACCCGGGCACGTTCGAGGACCTGCAAGGCTTCTATGACAACATCGAGCGGGGATTGGCGTTGCCGAACCTGTTCCCGGTACTGGCCTTGGTGCATGAATTGGCGGAGTTACAAGACGATAATTTTGATCGCCCGTTGAAAGTCACTGAAGAAATGGAGCAGTAGGTTTATGGAGTTGCTATTGGTCGCTGCGATTGTCTTGTGTGTTATTGCCTATACGCATTACAACAAGATAGTCGGTGCTCACAACAAGGCGCAGCGAGCTTGGTCGGATGTATTGGTATACGAGCGGCAGCGGACCAAGGTCCTGGATATGCTGGAGCCGCAAGTGGCTGGTTTCCAGGCATACGAAAGCCAGTTGCTGGAGCGGATAGTCGAATTGCGTACTGCTATTGCCGGTTTGCCATCGGCAGCCGATGGCGACGCATTGAAGTCGGTGAGTCAGAGCGCCAAAGCCTTGTTGGGGGCTTGAGCCTCGCCTTTGAGGCTTATCCCGATCTCAAGTCAGTAGAGCTATTGAGTAATCTGATGCGTGAGGTTGCCGAGCAAGAGAGCAATATTGGTGCCGCCATTACCCTGTTCAACCTGAACGTAGAGCATTTCAATAACAGCATTCAGTTATTTCCCGGTTCGCTGATCAATCGGTTGAGTTTGAACAAGTCTCTGATCACACCTTTCTCGGACAGTCAGGCCGCGTCGGGTTTTGAATACAAGCCAAATTTTTGAAGAGGCTGGGAGGTTCTTGCGCTATTGGCTGGTATCTGGTCCTTCGAGGGGCGGCCAGCCGGACGCAAGCGATTCCCGCGCGAGGTTTGGGCGATGGCTGGTATAATCCCTCGCCTTTCGTGGAGAACAGATCTATATGCCAACGTCCTTTCTAGAAATTGTCGAGTTGCCAGACGGCCGTATCGAGCTGCGCAGGGCTGAAGACGAGGGTTCTCTGGTGACTTTGGATTTCTCCGAGGATGCCAAGGCCTTTCTGCAAGGCCAGCATGTGGAAGTGGCCAAGGCCATGCTGAGCGTCGGCGTACAAATGGCCGGTCGCTTGGTCGAGGGCGAAATCGAGAAGGAAGAGGGGCCGCGGGTTCTTCATTAAGGCCCGTCCATCGGTTTCTTCAGGCCACTCGTCGCGTTGTTTGGGCTTCTCCGTCCTGGAGAAGCCTTGAATCATTCAAGCGTGTTCCCAGCTATTTTCCGTTGTTTATCCCAGGCGGATATTCAGGCTTTGCGCCTCGCCGGTGCGTGCAGCACCGACCAGTTGTTGCCTGGCGCTGCCGCTCAGTGGATTAAGCCAACTGACCACTGTATGGCTACGGCCCAGGCGCAGGGCTTCGCATGCCAATTGTTGCGGGCTCTGGTTGCCGCGGGGGTGCAGTAGAAGGATGCGTTCGCGATTCAGGCCGGCATCCCGCAGCCAGGCCTGGGTCACGCTGGAGGGCGGGGCGATCAGGGTGAGCCAGCGGGCATCCTGGTCCTGGCTCAGTTCCCTGAGAATGGGGGCCAACAGGTTCAGGCAGTTCCCGGCGGCGCCACGTAATGACAGTTCGCTGAAAGCTTCTGGTGCGTTGTTCCAGGGCGATTCGGCTGCTTCCTTGAGAGCCGGCGCCAGGGGTTGGGCCAGGAATGCTTCGAATAGCGGAAGCTGTGCTTGCTGGGGGATATGGGGGAACTGCATGGAGCCTCCTTCAGCGGCGAATGACGCCGACACTCAAGCCTTCGATCACCAGTTCCTGATCTTTCAGGTTGACTTCGATGGGGGCGAATTCGGGGTTCTCGGCGATCAGCCAGACCTTGCTGCCTTCGCGCTTGAAGCGCTTGACCGTGACTTCGTCGCCGATGCGTGCCACGACCACCTGGCCGTTGCGGGCTTCGCGGGTGGTGTGCACGGCCAGCAGGTCGCCGTCGAAGATGCCGATGTCCTTCATGCTCATGCCGTTGACTCGTAGCAGGTAGTCGGCGCGCGGATGGAAGAAAGCCGGGTTGATGTTGCAGGACTCTTCGATGTGCTGCTGGGCGAGGATCGGTGCACCAGCGGCGACCCGGCCGATGATCGGCAGGGTGTCGTCGCTCTTGGCTTCGAAGCCCGGAATACGGATGCCGCGGGAGGCGCCCGGGGTCATCTCGATGGCGCCCTTGCGTGCCAGGGCCTTGAGGTGTTCCTCGGCGGCATTGGGGGATTTGAAGCCCAGTTCCTGCGCGATTTCGGCGCGGGTCGGCGGGTAGCCGTTGTCTTCGAGGCAACGTTTGATAAAAGCCAGAATCTCAGCTTGGCGTGGCGTCAGTTTTAGCATGTCGATCGCTCTGTCTTTTTATACAGTTGCTGGGATTATATACAGTGGACATGGCTTGGCAATCCTCCTTTTGCCATGTCCGGCCCGACGGTTGTCGTCCTGGTGTCGGAATCTGCCGGCCCGGGCAGGCTACAGGGGCCGGCAGGTATGATTAAATAGCGCGCCGGAAGGCCTCCGGAAGGGCAGGCAGGCTTGACATTGCAGAGCCTGAAACGTATGTTTCAAACAAGTGTTTGTCAGGCGGAGTAGCCATGGCCCAGTCGGAAACCGTTGAACGCATTCTCGATGCTGCCGAGCAGTTGTTCGCGGAAAAAGGTTTTGCCGAAACCTCGTTGCGCCTGATCACCAGCAAGGCCGGGGTCAACCTGGCGGCGGTGAATTACCATTTCGGTTCCAAGAAGGCCCTGATCCAGGCGGTGTTCTCGCGCTTCCTCGGGCCGTTCTGCATCAGCCTCGATCGTGAGCTGGAGCGGCGCCAGTCCAAGCCCGACAGCAAGCCGAGCCTGGAAGAGCTGCTGGAAATCCTGGTGGAACAAGCCTTGGTGGTACAGCCGCGCAGTGGCAACGACCTGTCGATCTTCATGCGCTTGCTGGGCTTGGCCTTCAGCCAGAGCCAGGGCCACCTGCGGCGTTACCTGGAAGACATGTACGGCAAGGTGTTCCGTCGCTACATGTTGTTGGTCAATGAAGCGGCGCCACGTATTCCACCGATCGAGTTGTTCTGGCGAGTGCACTTCATGCTGGGCGCGGCGGCGTTCAGCATGTCCGGGATCAAGGCCCTGCGGGCCATCGCCGAGACCGACTTCGGGGTCAACACTTCCATCGAGCAAGTGATGCGCCTGATGGTGCCGTTCCTGGCTGCCGGCATGCGTGCCGAAACCGGCGTCACCGACGAAGCCATGGCCAGTGCCCAGCTCAGGCCGCGCAGCAAGCCGGCCCCGGCGGCCGCCAAAGCCTGACCCTCCGGCTGGGCGCGACAGCTTACATCCGCTAAGCTAGCCGCCCATGCCGATTCTCGTTTTCCACTTCCGTACCTTCCCCTTCGCGACATCGATCGCCGTGGGCGCCCGTGTTTCGCGGCTGCCGGCGTCGATGGTGCGCGCATTCGTGTTTAAGGAAACTCTATGACCGCTGGCCTGCAAGGCTCCTTGATGGTGGACGTCGCCGGTACCTGGCTGACGGCCGAAGATCGCCACCTCCTGCGTCAGCCTGAGGTGGGTGGATTGATCATCTTTGCCCGCAATATCGAGCATCCACGCCAGGTGCGCGAGCTGTGCGCGGCGATCCGGGCGATCCGTCCCGACCTCCTGCTGGCGGTGGACCAGGAAGGTGGCCGGGTGCAGCGCTTGCGCCAGGGCTTCGTCCGCCTGCCGGCGATGCGTGCCCTGGCCGACAACCCGAATGCCGAGTACCTGGCCGAGCAGTGCGGCTGGGTCATGGCCACCGAAGTCCTGGCGGTTGGCCTGGATCTGAGTTTCGCGCCGGTGCTGGATCTCGATTACCAGCGTAGCGCTGTGGTGGGCACCCGGGCCTTCGAAGGCGATCCTGAGCGCGCCGCGCTGCTGGCCGGAGCCTTCATCCGGGGCATGAACAGCGCCGGCATGGCGGCCACCGGCAAGCACTTCCCCGGCCATGGCTGGGCCGAGGCGGACTCCCACGTGGCAATCCCCAATGACGAGCGCAGCCTGGAAGAGATCCGTGCCAAGGACCTGCTGCCATTCGCCCGCCTGAGCAAGCAGTTGGCGGCGGTCATGCCGGCCCATGTGATCTATCCGCAGGTCGACGGCCAGCCGGCCGGCTTCTCGCGGCGCTGGCTGCAGGACATCCTGCGTGGCGAGTTGCAGTTCGACGGGGTGATCTTCAGTGATGACCTGTCCATGGCTGGAGCCCATGTGGTGGGCGACGCCGCGAGCCGGATCGAGGCGGCCCTGAGCGCCGGGTGCGACATGGGCCTGGTGTGCAACGACCGTGCTGCCGCCGAGCTGGCCCTGAGCGCTGCCCAGCGCCTCAAGGTCAGCCCGTCGCCACGGATCGCGCGGATGCGTGGCCAAGCCTTCGCCGACCTGGAGTACAAGCAGGACCCTCGTTGGTTGATCGCACTGGCCGCGCTGCGCGAGGCGCAGTTGATCGACTGACCTCGCCCTCTCGACAGGCCGCCTCAGCGGCCTGTCTTGTTATCCGGCAGTGGGGCGAACAATGCCTCGATGTCCTCGCCCTGCAGTTTCCAGTCGCCAGCCTGGCGTCCATCCAGTACGCCTGCCGCCAATCCGGACTTTTCCTGCTGCAGGTGCTGGATTTTCTCTTCTACGGTACCCCGGGCGATCAGCTTGTAGACGAACACCGGTTTTTCCTGGCCGATGCGATAGGCCCGATCGGTAGCCTGGGTTTCGGTGGCCGGGTTCCACCAGGGGTCGTAGTGGATCACCGTGTCGGCCTCGGTCAGGTTCAGGCCGACCCCGCCGGCCTTGAGGCTGATGAGGAAGATCTGCAGCTTGCCGCTCTGGAAATCCCGCACTGGGGTGCGTCGGTCCCGGGTCTGGCCGGTGAGCAGGCCGTAGGTGATGTTGCGTCGCTTGAGCTCGATCTCGATCAGGCCCAGCATCGAGGTGAACTGCGAGAACAGCAGGATGCGACGGCCCTCATCGAACAGTTCCTCGAGCATGGTCATCAGGCTGTCGAGTTTGCCGGACGAACTGCCGCGGGCTGGCGGCGAGTCATTGACCAGGCGCAGGTCGCAGCACACCTGGCGCAGCTTGAGCAGCGCCTCGAGGATGATGATCTGGCTGCGCGCCACGCCCTTGCGGGTGATCTCGTCGCGAACCTTCTTGTCCATAGCCAGGCGCATGGTTTCGTAGACGTCGCGTTGCGCTTCGTTGAGCTCGACCCAGTGGATGATCTCGGTCTTGGGCGGCAGTTCGGTGGCCACTTGTTCCTTGGTGCGGCGCAAGAGGAACGGCTTGATCCGGCCGTTGAGGTGCTGCAGGCGCGCCTCGCTGGCTTGCTTCTCGATAGGCACCCGGTAGTCGCGATTGAAGCTCTTGGCGTCCCCCAGCCAGCCAGGCAGCAGGAAGTGGAACAGTGACCAGAGCTCGCCCAGGTGGTTCTCCAAAGGCGTGCCGGACAGGCACAGGCGCTGCCGGGCATTGAGCTGGCGGGTGGCCTGGGCGGCCTTGCTCGATGGGTTCTTGATGTACTGGGCTTCATCCAGGATCAGCACGTGCAGCGGCTGCGCGGCCAACTGCTCGATGTCCTTGGGGAGCAGGGCGTAGGTGGTCAGCAACAGGTCGTAGTCGGCCAACTGCGGAAAATGCTTCTTGCGCCCGGCGCCGTACAGCGCCAGGACCTTGAGCTGCGGCGTGAAATGCGCGGCCTCGTCCAGCCAGTTGGGGATCAGGCTGGTAGGCATCACCACCATGCACGGGCGGTCCAGGCGCCCGGCGTTTTTTTCGCTGAGGATGTGAGCCAGGGTCTGCAAGGTCTTGCCTAGGCCCATGTCGTCGGCCAGGATGCCGCCCACTTCCAGTTGGCGCAGCGACTGCATCCAGCTCAGGCCTTCGAGTTGATAGGGGCGCAGGGTCGCGTTGAGCCCCTCGGGGACTGACGCTGAATAGTCGCGGATGTCCCGCAAGCGCTGGGCGAAGCTGCGAATGTGTTCGCCACCCTCCCAAAGCAGCGGCAGTTCCTCGAGCGGGTTGAGGCGGATGGCGTCGGCGTTGCTCAGGCGCAGGGCCAGATCGCTGTTTTCCTGCAAGTAGAACTCGCCCAGGGTCGCCAGTACCGGTTTCAAGCGGCCATAGGGCAGCGCCACCTGCAGCGGGCCGTGCAGGGAGTTGGGGCGGTTGGGGATGTTCACCAGGATCAGCTCGTCGTCGCGGCGCTTGGCCAGGCGCTCCGGGTTGAGGATCTCGGTGTGCGAGCGCATCAGGTTGAGCAGGATCGGCAGCAGGCTCAGGCGTTCGCCGTTGACGATGATCCCCAGCTCAAGGTCGAACCAGTCCCGCCCCGGGGCTTCATCGACGCTGGCGTACCAGTCGTCCACCGCCGTCAGGTCGAAGCCGAAGCCCTCGTCGATCTGCAGCTCCCACTGTTGTTCGCGCAGCTTGGGCAACTCGTTGAGGGTGAAGGTCAGCCAGGCGCTGTCGTTGACCATCTCGTACAGCTCACCGGCGCTTTCCGCAAGCGCCTTGCTTTGCCGGGTGGCGATTTTGAAGCCCAGGGCGCGCAACTGCTCGCGGTAGGCCTGTTCCAGCTCCGGTTGGCGCTTGATGCGCAGGGTCTGTTGTTCCTGGTGGATGATCAGGTCGGCGTGCTTCTGGCCGCTGGCATATTCGCCCAGGTAGTTGAAGGACAGTGCGGCGCGGTGCTGGATGTAGCGCTGCATCTTGCCGTTGCGCGGCTCGAAGGCACTGAACTCGATGCTCGCCAGCCATAGTCGGGGCACCGGTCGCACGTCGTCCAGCAGTTGCTGGGGGGGAGCCGGTGGGCGGCGGCTGTCGAGCACGGCGGAGAGTTTCTCCAGGAGCTCGGCGTCTTTGGCCGCCGCCGGGTAGGCCAGGGTTTCCTCCACTTGCAGGAGGACGGCGGCGATGTGCTTGCAGTTGCTGTGTACCGGGCACGTGCAGTGGCCGTCGATCAGCAGCAGGTTGCCCTTGCTCGACTCGCGCAGGGTGATGGTCTGGCGGTAGACATTGCCGCCGGAGCCTTCGCAGCTGGCGGTGATAGCGCTGTCTCCGGCGCTGACGATACGCACGCGTTTTTCCAGGGCATAACGCCGGCCGCGCTCCAAGGCTTGTTCCTTGAAGCGGTTGACCCAGGACGGGGCCAGGGGTTTGGTCAGGGGCGGGGTCATAGGGACTTCGATCAGTCCGGAATTTCAGTTGGGGCAGGGCGCGGTGCCGGTGCGGTCAGCGAGGTGATCTTGATCAGCAGCGCCAGGTGGCCGTTATCCAGGTAGTTGAGCTGGCCATTCTTGGTGTGGCTCTGCTGCTTCAGGCGCTCACTGCGGGTCACCAGGCCGTTGCTGTCGATCTGGTTGACCCAGAAGTCGGCATTGACGTCGGTGAAGCGCCCGAGGGTCAGGCCCAGGGTGCCCTCGATGGGGAACTGGCCGAACTGCTCGGGCCCGTCGCTGATGGCGACCTTGACCGGGGTTTCCCCCAGGTTTTGTTGCCAGGCTCGGTGCAGCAGCACGCTGTAGTTGCCGCTGGCTCCGAGCTTCTCGACGATCCCGCCCAGGGCCGGGGTGCGCTGGCTGTCCGGCCCCAGGCGCTGGGCGCCGGCGGCCCAGTCCTCCGGCGCGGCGCGGCTGATGATCTGGGGTTCGGCATTCTGGCGTACCAGGATCATTTCCACCTGGTACAGGTCATCGGCCAGGGCCATTGGCGCGACGACCAGGGCCAGGAGCAGGGGCAAGGAGCGGAACAGGCGCATGGGGCGTCCTTCAAGCTGTTTTCGGGGTGAGGCTCTCAAGCAGGGCCTCCAATGTATTAAAGCGCTCTTCCGGGCGTTCCATCGGCACCATGAACTTGAACAGGGTCGCGCCTTCGAACTTGTAGCGCTTGGGCTGGCCCTGGATCAGCTTGATCAGCGCCAACGGGTCCACCGGCGTGTCCGCGGCGAACTCGATGCGCCCGCCCTGGGGGCCACCGTCGATCTTCTTGATCCCCAGTTGCTCGGCCTGGAGCTTGAGCTGGGTCAGGCGGATCAGGTTCTTGGTCGGCTCGGGCAGCAGGCCGAAGCGGTCGATCATCTCCACCTGCATGTCCTTC
Source organism: Pseudomonas sp. CMR5c (assembly GCF_003850545.1). NCBI lineage: Bacteria > Pseudomonadati > Pseudomonadota > Gammaproteobacteria > Pseudomonadales > Pseudomonadaceae > Pseudomonas > Pseudomonas sp. CMR5c. The sequence goes on from NZ_CP027705.1 coordinate 2,157,392, forward strand.
AGGCCATCTTCGTCGGTGGCCGAGGCGATGCGCTTGTAGAGAATCAGCCGGGCATGGACGTCCGGCAAGTAATCCTCGGGAATCAGCGCCGGCAAGCGCAGGTTGATTTCCGGGCCGCCGCCCAGGGGCTGGTCGAGGTTCGGCTGCTCGCCCTTGCGAATGGCCTTCACCGCCCGCTCCAGCATCTCCATGTACAGGGTGAAGCCGACGGCCTGGATCTGGCCGCTCTGGCCATCGCCCAGCAGCTCGCCGGCACCGCGGATTTCCAGGTCGTTGGTGGCCAGCACGAAACCGGCGCCCAGGTCCTGGGTGTTGGCGATGGCTTCCAGGCGCTTTTCTGCATCCGTGGTGATCTGCTGGCGTGGCGGGGTCAGCAGGTAGGCGTAGGCCTGGTGGTGGCTGCGACCGACGCGACCGCGCAACTGGTGCAGCTGGGCCAGGCCGAACTTGTCGGCGCGCTCGATGATGATGGTGTTGGCGCTGGGTACGTCGATGCCGGTCTCGATGATGGTCGAGGCGATCAGTACGTTGAAGCGCTTGTGATAGAAGTCGCTCATCACCTGTTCCAGCTCGCTCTCGCGCATCTGCCCGTGGCCGATGCCGATCCGCGCTTCGGGCACCAGTTCGGCGAGGTCGGCGGCGCATTTCTCGATGCTCTTCACATCGTTGTGCAGGTAGTACACCTGGCCGCCACGCAGCAGTTCACGCAGCAGGGCCTCCTTGACCGTGCTCTTGTTCTGCTCCATGACGAAGGTTCGCACCGACAGGCGCCGGGCCGGTGGCGTGGCGATGATCGACAGGTCGCGCATGCCCGAGACCGCCATGTTCAGCGTCCGCGGGATCGGGGTGGCGGTCAGGGTCAGGATGTCCACTTCGCTGCGCAGGGCCTTGAGCTGCTCCTTCTGGCGCACGCCGAAGCGGTGTTCCTCGTCGATGATCACCAGGCCCAGGTTCTTGATCTTCACATCGTCCTGCAAGAGCTTGTGAGTGCCGATGACGATGTCGATCTTGCCCTCGGCCAGGTCCGCCACGGCGGCGCTGACTTCCTTGGCCGACTTGAAGCGGCTCATGACCTCGACGGTCACCGGCCAGTCGGCGAAGCGATCGCGGAAGCTGTTGTAGTGCTGCTGGGCGAGCAGGGTGGTGGGGACCAGGATCGCCACCTGCTTGCCGCCATGCACGGCGATGAACGCGGCGCGCATGGCCACTTCGGTCTTGCCGAAGCCCACGTCGCCGCAGACCAGGCGGTCCATCGGCTTGGGCGAGAGCATGTCCTCGCGCACCGCTTCGATGGTGCTCTGCTGGTCCGGAGTCTCCTCGAAGGGGAAGCCGGCACTGAAGGTGGCGTAGTCGGCCTTGGGGTCGGCGAAGGCATAACCTTCCCGGGCCGCCCGGCGGGCATAGATATCCAGCAGCTCGGCGGCCACGTCGCGCACCTGTTCGGCGGCCTTGCGCTTGGCCTTTTGCCAAGCCTCGGAGCCCAGGCGGTGCAGGGGGGCGAGGGCATCGTCGCTGCCGGTGTAGCGGGCGATCAGGTGCAGGTTGGCCACCGGCACGTAGAGCTTGGCGCCCTCGGCGTACTCCAGGGTGAGGAATTCGGCGGCCTGGTTGTCGATCTCCAGGGTCGCCAGGCCCAGGTAGCGGCCCACGCCATGGTCGATGTGCACCACTGGCGCGCCTTCACGCAGCTCGGTGAGGTTCTTGATGACCGCGTCGTTGCTGGCGTCGGCGCGTTTCTCCCGGCGCCGACGCTGCATCACGCGCTGGCCGAACAGCGGGCTTTCGGCGACCAGCGCCAAAGCCGGCTCGTCCAGGGCCAGGCCTTCATCCAGGGGGGCGATGGTGATCGCCAGGCGCTCCTTGCTGGCGACGAAGTCCGGCCAGTTGTCGACGGTCCTGGGGCGCAGCTTGAGGCGCTCCAGCAGCTCCAGCAACACCTCCCGGCGCCCGGCGGATTCGGCGGTGAAGAGTATCCGCCCGGGGAATTCGTCGAGGAACCTGGAAAGGGCCGCCAGCGGCTGGTTGGCCTTGGCCTCGATGGCAAGATCTGGCAGCTCGCGCGCCGGGAAGCGCTCGCGGCCGACGCCGGTCTCGATGTCTTGCTGGCTGGCTACCACTCGTGGCCAGTTCTTCAGCCGGGCGAAGCAGTCTTCCACCGGCAGGAACAGCTCGGCTGGTGGCAGCAAGGGCCGCGAGGGGTCGATCCGGCGTTCTTCGTAGCGGTTGCGCACGTCGTTCCAGAAGTTTTCCGCGGCTTGCTCGATGCCCGGCAGGGAGAACACCTGGGTGTCCTGGGGCAGGTAGTCGAACAGGGTCGAGGTTTCTTCGAAGAACAGCGGCAGGTAATACTCGATGCCGGCGGGGGTGATCCCGCTGGTCAGGTCCTGGAAGATCGGGCAGCGGCGGAAGTCCACGTCGAAGCGTTCGCGAAAGCGTGCCTTGAAGCGGGTCACGGCTTCTTTCTGCAGGGGGAATTCCTTGGCCGGCAGCAGGCGCACCGAGTCGACCTTGTCGATGGAGCGCTGGTTTTCCGGGTCGAAGGTGCGCAGGGTCTCGATCTCGTCATCGAACAAGTCGATGCGGTAGGGCAGCTTGCTGCCCATGGGGAACAGGTCGATCAGCGCGCCACGCACGGTGAACTCACCGTGCTCGTAAACCGTGTCGACATAGCGATAGCCGCTGGCTTCCAGGCGGGTGCGCATCAGCTCCACGTCGAGCTTCTGGCCCACGTCCAGCACCAGGCTGCTGCCCAGCAGAAACTGGGTTGGCGCCAGGCGGTGCAGGGCGGTGGTGATCGGCACCACCAGCACGCCGTGCTCCAGTTCCGGCAGCCGATAGAGGCTGGCGATGCGCTGGGAAATGATGTCCTGGTGCGGCGAGAACAGGTCGTAGGGCAAGGTTTCCCAGTCAGGGAAATGCAGGACCGGCAGATCCGGGGCGAAGAAGCTCAGCTCCTGTTCCAGCCGGTCAGCGCTTTGGCTGTCGGCGGTCAGCAGGAGGGTGAAGCGCTTGGCGGCGCTGGCGGCTTCGGCGATGGCCAGGCTCAGGGCGGCACCGGGCAGATTGCCCCAGTGCTGTTTCCCGGTGGCGGCGGGGAGTAGCGGTAGACGCAGGACAGGCACGGACGGTCAAGCTCCAGGCGTTGCGACAAAGTCGGTAATTGTAACGGGCCGGGGTCGCCACTGTCAGTGGCTGATGTGTCGATTGGGCCAGTTAGGGAAAATGTAGTGGCAATGACAAAATAATCGGCTTTTGACGGCAAGATGTAGTGCCGATTTCGTGCGGTGTTACGGAGGGTTACGGACAGAAGGCCTGGCGCGGGTAAAAATTGGCGTCGCTGGAAGCCGCGTGTTTACTGGGCTGCAGCGCGGCGTCAATTTTTTTGCAAGGGCTTTTGTTACGTTCCGCACGACAGGCGCGCATTGCTAGAGGAGGCTCTGGGCGGCATAATGTAGCCCCTTTTTTCTGCCCCTACATGTGGAAGGTTCCCGTGACTCAGAAGCCCGACCAGTGTCTTGGTGAATGGATCGACCGTGAAGCACTCGCAGAAGCGATGATTCCGCTTATCGGTCAGCTCTACCGCAACAACAATGTGGTGAGCTCGATCTATGGCCGCAGCCTGATCAACCAGTCTGTCATCGCGATTCTCAAAGCTCACCGCTTTGCTCGCCATCGTCAGTCCGACGACAGCGAATTGTCCGTCCACGAAACGTTCCCTCTCCTGAAGGCCATGAGCGAGCTCAAGCTCGGCGCAGCCTCGGTTGATCTGGGCAAGTTGGCTGTCAAATTCAAAACCCAGGGCAATGGCCGCACCGCCGAACAGTTCGTTCGCGAAGAGCTGGCCGATGTCGTGGGCCAACAAAGCGCCTCGGCGCGCAAGGGCACTGACGTAGTGCTGTACGGCTTCGGTCGTATCGGTCGCCTGCTGGCGCGTATCCTGATCGAGAAGACCGGTGGCGGCGACGGCCTGCGCCTGCGCGCCATCGTGGTGCGCAAGGGCGCCGAGAACGACCTGACCAAGCGCGCCAGCCTGCTGCGTCGCGACTCGGTACATGGTTCGTTCAACGGCACCATCACCATCGATGAAGCAAACAACACCATCACCGCCAACGGCAACCTGATCCAGGTGATCTACGCCAAGAGCCCGAGTGAAGTCGACTACACCCAGTACGGCATCCACGATGCGCTGATCGTCGACAACACCGGTGTATGGCGCGATGCCGATGGCCTGGGCCAGCACCTGGCCTGCCCGGGCGCTGCCCGCGTGGTCCTGACCGCACCTGGCAAGGGCGCGCTGAAGAACATCGTGCACGGCATCAACCACGGTGAAATCACCCCTGACGACAAGATCGTTTCCGCTGCTTCTTGCACCACCAACGCCATCGTGCCGGTGCTCAAGGCCGTGAACGACCAGTACGGCATCGTCAATGGCCACGTCGAAACCGTTCACTCGTTCACCAACGACCAGAACCTGATCGACAACTTCCACAAGGGCAGCCGTCGTGGTCGCGCCGCGCCATTGAACATGGTGATCACCGAGACCGGTGCCGCCACCGCTGCCGCCAAGGCGCTGCCTGTGCTCAAGGGCAAGCTGACCGGCAACGCGATCCGTGTGCCGACGCCGAACGTGTCGATGGCCATCCTCAACCTGAACCTGGAAAAGGCCACCTCTCGCGACGAGATCAACGAGTACCTGCGCCAGACCGCCATGCACTCGGATCTGCACAAGCAGATCGACTTCGTCAATTCCCAGGAAGTGGTGTCCACCGACTTCGTCGGTTCGCGCCACGCCGGTGTGGTCGATGCTGAAGCCACCATCTGCAACGATAACCGCGTTGTCCTGTACGTCTGGTACGACAACGAATTCGGTTACAGCTGCCAGGTAGTGCGCGTGATGGAAGACATGGCTGGGGTAAACCCGCCAGCGTTCCCACGCTAAGCGTCTATCGATGTGAAAACGCCCCGACTTGTCGGGGCGTTTTTGTTTGTGGCGATTGCCCGCGATGGGTTTACTGAGCGCCGCCAGTCACGGCCGCCTGCGCGGTCCGCAGGGCATGGCGGTTGCCGTGGAACAGCACTAGGGTGGCGATCAGCCCCAGCACGGCGGCGCCGCTGAGCCAGATCCCGGGAGCGGCCTTGTTGTCCAGCACGTGGATCAGGTAGGTGCAGGCTGCCGGAGTGAAGCCGCCAAAGGTCGCGGTGGCCAGGCTATAGGCCAGGGAGAAACCGGTGGTGCGGACTTCGGCGGGCATGATTTCGGTCAAGGCCACCACCATGGCACCGTTGTACGAGCCGTAGAGGAAGGACAGCCATAGCTCGACGATCAACAGGTGGCTGAAGCTGGGGTTGGCCACCAGCCAGGACAACGCCGGATAAGCGGTGAGAATCGCCAGGATGGTGGCACCCAGCAGCAGTGGCTTGCGCCCGATCTTGTCCGACAGCGAACCCATGACCGGCAACCAGAAGAAGTTGGATGCGCCGATGCACACGGTCACCAGCAGCGAGTCCAAGTCGGACAGGTGCAATTCGGCTTTGCCGAAGGTCGGGGTGTAGGCGGTGATCAGGTAGAAGGACACGGTGGTCATCACCACCAGGGCCATGCCGGCGATGACGATGCCGAAGTTCTGGCCGATGGAGCGTACGATTTCCTGCAGGGTCGGACGATGCTTGCGTGCCTGGAATTCCGGGGTTTCCTCCAGGGAACGACGAATCATGAAGATGGCCGGCACGATCATGCAGCCCACCAGGAACGGTACGCGCCAGCCCCAGTCGCCCATCTGCTCCGGGCTCAGCCAGTGGTTCAGGCCTACGCCCAGCAAGCCGGCGAACACCACCGCGGCCTGTTGGCTCGCCGATTGCCAGCTGACGAAGAAGCCCTTGCGGCCGGGAGTGGAGATCTCGGCCAGGTATACCGACACGCCACCCAGCTCCACGCCGGCGGAGAAGCCCTGCAGCAGGCGGCCGAGCAGGACCAGCAGCGGTGCTGCCACCCCGAGGGTGGCGTAGCCGGGGACGCAGGCGATCAATACGGTGCCGGCGGCCATCAGCGCCAGGGTGATGATCAGGCCTTGGCGGCGGCCATGACGGTCGATGTAGGCGCCAAGGAAGATCGCCCCCAGGGGGCGCATCAGGAAGCCTGCGCCGAAGGTCGCCAGGGACAGCATCAGCGACGCGAAGGCGCTGTCGGCGGGGAAGAAGGTCTTGGCGATCGCCGTGGCGTAGAAGCCATAGACCATGAAGTCGAACATCTCGAGAAAGTTGCCGCTGACAACGCGAAAGATCGCCTTGCCTTTGCCCGTGGTCGTGGACATGTTTTGCACTCACTTTGGCTGTCTTGTTAGCAATCCCTGGTCATTGGTCGTCCTCACTGCAAAGGTGGGGGCGCGAGGCTGCACACTGAACAGTTTTGTAACAATATGTGTGTGGGCGGCGCCAGGCAACTAAAACTCTCGGTCATGGCCCGAGCCTCTGGTTCGTGGCTTTGCTATCGGCCTGGGCGCGCCGGGAACCTGGCGCCTGTCGCATAATGGCCCGTTGTTTGGCGGGCAGGCCCGGTAGGGCACGGATCGGAAGAGGTGGACTTGGCAGCTTGCAGGGGGTGGATGTGGTGCGTGGTGGTGGCGTCGCTGGCCGGGTGTGGCGCCGGGGAACGGCTGGAAACTGTCTCCGGTCCGACCATGGGCAGTACCTGGTCGGTGCAGTACGTCAAGCCGGAGGGCGGGCCTGCGGCCCCGGCGGTCAAGGCCGAAGTCGAGGCGATCCTGGCCGAAGTGGACCGGCAGATGTCCACCTATCGCAGCGATTCGGATATCGAAAGGTTCAATGGCTTGCCCGCCCACAGTTGCCAGCCCATGCCCGGGCCGGTACTGCAACTGGTCCGGCTTGGCGAGCAACTGTCCCGGGACAGTGACGGTGCCTTCGACCTGACGGTGGAGCCGCTGCTGGATCTCTGGGGATTCGGCCCGCAAGGGCGGGTCGAGAAGGTGCCGGACGTGGCAGCGCTGGCCCAGGTGCGCCAGCGTGTGGGGCATGGGTTGCTGCGCATCGAGGGCGCCCAACTGTGCAAGGACGCGGCGGTGGAGGTGGATTTCAACAGTATCGCTGCTGGCTACGCTGTGGATCGCATCGCGGCGCGGCTCGGGGAGCTGGGTATCTCCAGCTATCTCGCCGAGGCCACGGGCGAGCTCAAGGCGGCAGGGCGCAAGCCTGGAGGCGCACCCTGGCGCGTTGCCCTGGAGGAGCCCCGGGATGATCGGCAAGTGGCCGAGCGAGTGATCGCGGTGGACGGTTATGGCGTTTCCACCTCCGGCGACTACCGTCATTACTTCGAGCAGGATGGCCAGCGTTATTCCCCCACCTTCGATGCCCGGCTCGGCCGGCCCATTACCCACAAGCTGGCGGCGGTAACGGTGGTCCACCGCTCGGCGCTGATGGCCGATGGCTTGTCGACGTTGTTGCTGATCCTCGGTCCCGAGGCTGGTTGGGACTATGCAGAAAAACACGATATCGCCGCATTTTTTGTGCTGCGTGCCGATACAGGTTTCGTCACACGTGGCAATCCGGCGTTCGAGCAATTGTTCGCCGGGCAGGCCAACTGACCTTGCATGGGGTTGTGGGCGCCGTAGTGCAGGCAAAAGTAGCTTACGACGCGACCAAGGGTTAATGTGCGCGGCGTTGACGCTTCTATAGACTGTGCCCGGGTTCGTAACCGAGCCAAATTGATCCTTCATGTCGCTGGCCGCGGCATGATTTAGCCGTCGATGCCAAGCGGGCATCGCGGCCTGTTCTGAGGAGTACGCATGGCTGTCTACAACTACGACGTAGTGGTGCTGGGTTCAGGCCCCGCAGGAGAAGGTGCGGCGATGAACGCCGCGAAAGCAGGACGCAAGGTGGCGATGGTCGACAGCCGTCGCCAGGTCGGCGGTAACTGCACGCACCTGGGTACCATCCCGTCCAAGGCCTTGCGTCACTCGGTCCGGCAGATCATGCAGTTCAACACCAACCCGATGTTCCGGGCCATCGGCGAGCCGCGCTGGTTCTCCTTCCCGGACGTGCTCAAGAGCGCGGAGAAGGTCATCTCCAAGCAGGTGGCCTCGCGTACCGGCTACTACGCGCGCAATCGGGTCGACGTGTTCTTCGGTACCGGCAGCTTCGCCGACGAGCAGACGGTCGAAGTGGTCTGCGCCAATGGCGTGGTGGAAAAACTGGTGGCCAAGCACATCATCATCGCCACCGGCTCGCGTCCCTATCGCCCGGCGGACATCGATTTCAACCACCCGCGGATCTACGATAGCGACACCATCCTCAGCCTCGGCCATACCCCACGCAAGCTCATCGTCTATGGCGCCGGGGTGATCGGTTGCGAATACGCCTCGATCTTCAGCGGCCTTGGGGTGCTGGTGGAACTGGTGGACAACCGTGGCCAGTTGCTCAGCTTCCTGGACTCGGAGATTTCCCAGGCCCTGAGCTATCACTTCAGCAACAACAACATCACCGTGCGCCATAACGAAGAGTACGAGCGGGTCGAGGGTGTGGATAACGGCGTGATCCTGCACCTCAAGTCCGGCAAGAAGATCAAGGCCGACGCCTTGCTCTGGTGCAACGGCCGTACCGGCAACACCGACAAGCTGGGCATGGAGAACATCGGGATCAAGGTCAACGGCCGTGGCCAGATCGAGGTGGACGAGAACTACCGCACCAGCGTGCCGAACATCTATGGTGCCGGCGACGTGATCGGCTGGCCGAGCCTGGCCAGCGCCGCCCACGACCAGGGGCGCTCCGCTGCCGGCAGCATCGTCGACAATGGCAGCTGGCGTTTCGTCAACGACGTGCCGACCGGGATCTACACCATTCCCGAGATCAGCTCGATCGGCAAGAACGAGCAGGAACTGACCCAGGCCAAGGTGCCCTACGAAGTGGGCAAGGCGTTCTTCAAGGGCATGGCCCGGGCGCAGATCGCCGGTGAGCCGCAAGGCATGCTGAAGATCCTGTTCCACCGCGAGACCCTGGAGGTGCTGGGCGTGCACTGCTTCGGCTACCAGGCATCGGAGATCGTCCACATCGGCCAGGCGATCATGAACCAGCCGGGCGAGCTCAATACCCTGAAGTACTTCGTCAATACCACCTTCAACTACCCGACCATGGCCGAAGCCTATCGGGTAGCTGCGTACGACGGCCTCAACCGGCTTTTTTGAGCGGCTCCGGCCGGTGGCCTGAGCCGGCCGGGGAGACCGATTTCAGTAATTCTCGAGGGTGGCGCTGGCCAAACCGGGAAAGTCTGTAATCAGGCTGTCTACGCCGAAGTCGGCGAGCCTGCGCATCAGCGCTGGCTCGTTGACTGTCCACACTGACACATGCAGGCCCTGGCGCTGCGCCCGTTGCAGGCGTTCCGGGGTGCACAGGGTCCAGTTCAACGCAAGAATCTCGCAGCCATAGCTCTGGGCGACTTTCAACGGGTCGAGCCAGGCGTATTCGGCTACCAGTCCGCGGGACAGGTCCGGGGTCAGCTCCAGCGCGGCCTTGAGGACTTCGCGGGAACTCGAGGTCACGGTGACCTTATCCAGCAGGCCGAAGCGCTGGGCCATTTCGCGAATCGCCAGCACAGTGGTGGCGGCGCGGGTGCGCGAGGCGCTCTTGACCTCCAGCTGCCAGTGCTCGAAGTCGCATTTCTCGAACAATTCTTCCAGGCGTGGAATGGGGCAGGGGCTGACCCAGCCCGGCCCGCCCTTGCGCGCGTCGTAGGTCACCAGCTCGGCAGCGCTGTGCTCTACCACCTTGCCGCGTCGATCGGTGGTGCGCTTGAGGGTCGGGTCGTGGATCACCATCAGTTCCCCGTCCATGGACAGGTGCAGGTCGAGCTCGCAGCGGCGTACGCCGTGCTTGAGGCATTCCTGGAAGCTGGTCAGGGTGTTTTCCGGCGCTTCGCCCTTGGCGCCGCGATGGCCATAGATCAGGGTCACAATTGCTCCTTCAAGGGTGTGGTTGTTCTTCAGGGAGGGCCGGGCAGGGGTCAGCCGGCGGCTGGGTCGTTCTGTTCCCGGGCCTGGCGGCGTTGCTGGGCCTGTTTCTGCAGGATGTAGCGGGCCAGCAGCTGGCGCTGGGAGTCGGTCAAGGCTTCGAACTCGGTGCCGATCTCGAAGGTGCCGAAACCCTGGGGTTCGCAGTGGGTGACCTTGGCCCGCAGCAGCAGGCCCAGGGCCTGGGGCATCAACAGCAGCTTCACCGCCAGCTGGCTGCCGGTGGGATAGCACTGGTGATGGCTGAACTCGATGCCGCCTTCGGAGAGGATCACCCGCTGGGGTTCGCCGAACTTGCCCAGCACGGTCTGGGCCACCACCTGGCCGAGCAGGTCGATGCGCTTGTTCATGGCCTTGAGGTAGCTGGCCAGGGTGCGATCGCGCTCGCTGACCTGGCGTAGCAGGTGCTGGGATTCGAACTCGCTCAGGTGCAATTCGCTGAGCAGATTGAACAGCACGGACTCATCCTGCAACACTTCCTTGCTCGCCGCATCGTGGGCGGACAAGGGGCTAATTTCCAGTGCGATCGTGTCCTCGATACGGTAGTATTCGCGGCGATCTTCTTCATCTAATGTCGACATGGCGAACCCATGGTAGAGGCGGTGGTCTGAGTGTAAAGCTGCTTACCAGGCCTCGCCACAAGGACGTCTTCTTTTCCTCCGAACAAGCCCCGACATGTTCAGACCTCTGTTTGCTTTCATCGGCACGCGTTATACCCGTGCAAAGCGTCGCAACCATTTCGTGTCATTCATTTCCCTGACTTCGATGATCGGTCTCGCCCTCGGCGTGATCGTGATGATCGTGGTGCTGTCGGTGATGAATGGCTTCGACCATGAGATGCGCACCCGCGTGCTGGGCATGGTGCCCCACGCCACCATCGAATCCGGCGAGCCCATCAGTGACTGGCAGGGCCTGGCCGCCAAGGTCAAGGCCAATCCCCAGGTACTGGCGGTGGCGCCCTTCACCCAGATGCAGGGCCTGTTGACCAACAACGGCCAGGTGCAGAAGGTGTTGCTCAACGCCATCGACCCGGCCCAGGAACGCCAGGTCTCGATCATCGACCACTTCATGCAACAGGGACAGCTGGATGCCCTGGCGCCCGGCAGTTTCGGCATCGTCATCGGTGACAAGGCCGCCAACAAGCTGGGCGTCGGCCTGGGCGACAAGCTGACCTTCGTCGCCCCTGAGGTCTCGGTGACCCCGGCAGGCATGTTCCCGCGCATGAAGCGCTTCACCGTGGTGGGTATCTTCCACGTTGGCGCCGGCGAGATCGATGGCTACCTGGGCCTGACCAACCTCCAGGACCTGGGCCGCCTGCACCGCTGGAAGCCAGACCAGGTCCAGGGCTTGCGGTTGAAGTTCGACGACCTGTTCCAGGCGCCGCGCACGGCCTGGCAGATCGCCCAGGAGCTGGGCGAGAACCATTTCTACGCCCGTGACTGGACCCGCACCCATGGCAACCTGTACCAGGCCATCCGCATGGAAAAAGCCATGATCGGCCTGCTGTTGTTGCTGATCGTCGCGGTCGCCGCCTTCAACATCATCTCCACCCTGGTGATGGTGGTGAACGACAAGAAGGGCGACATCGCCATCCTGCGCACCCTGGGTGCCACGCCGGCGACCATCATGGCGATCTTCATGGTCCAGGGCACGGTGATCGGCGTGGTCGGTACCCTGATCGGCGCCGTGCTGGGCATGCTCGCGGCACTGAATGTCAGCGCTGCGATCGCCGGTCTCGAGCGCCTGATCGGACACAAGTTCCTCAATGCCGACGTGTACTTCATCGACTACCTGCCGTCCCAGCTGATGGCCGAGGACGTGTTGATGGTCTGCGGTGCGGCGTTGGTCCTGAGTTTCCTCGCCACCCTGTATCCTGCCTGGCGTGCGGCGCGCACCCAGCCTGCGGAGGCGCTACGTTATGAGTGAGTTGGGCATGAGTGAAAAAGCAATCCTGAGCTGCCGCGACCTGGGCAAGTCCTATGAGGAAGGCCCGGAGTCGGTGGTGGTCCTGTCCGGCCTGCAACTGGAACTGCATCCGGGCGAGCGGGTAGCCATCGTCGGCAGCTCCGGTTCCGGTAAAAGTACCTTGCTCAACCTGCTGGGCGGCCTGGATACCCCTTCCAAGGGCAGCGTCTGGCTGGCCGGCGAGGAGCTCTCGGCCCTGGGGGAAAAGGCCCGTGGCCAGCTGCGCAACCGCGCCCTGGGGTTCGTCTATCAGTTCCACCACCTGCTGCCGGAATTCACCGCCCTGGAGAACGTCTGCATGCCGCTGCTGATCGGTCGTACACCGATCCCGGAAGCCCGCCAGCGGGCCACGGCGCTGCTGGAGCGGGTCGGCCTGGCCCATCGTCTGGAACACAAGCCCGCCGAGCTGTCCGGTGGTGAGCGCCAGCGCGTGGCCATCGCCCGCGCCCTGGTGAACAAGCCGGGGCTGGTGATGCTCGATGAGCCCACCGGCAACCTCGATTCCCATACCGCCCAGGGCATCCAGGACCTGATGCTGGAACTCAGCACCTCGATGCGCACTGCCTTTTTGGTGGTGACCCACGACATGAACCTGGCCCGGCAGATGGATCGCGTATTGCACCTGCAAGAAGGTCACCTGGTCGCGATCTGACGCGACCGCACGCGGCGTCGGCGGCTCGTCGGCCGGCGCCGGGTCATTAATCTTTCCAGGGTGCCTTGCCCATGTTCCGACCCTTATCGATCTTTATCGGCACGCGCTACACCCGCGCCAAGCGGCGTAACCGCTTCGTTTCCTTCATTTCCATGACCTCGATGATCGGCCTTGCCCTGGGTGTGCTGGCGATGATCGTGGTGCTTTCGGTGATGAACGGCTTCCAGAGGGAAATGAGCTCGCGGATCCTCGGCATGGTGCCCCATGCCACCATCGTCGGGGTCAAGCCCATCGACGACTGGCAGCCGGTAGCCGCCGCAGCCTTGAGCAATCCGCAAGTCACCGCAGCGGTACCGTTCACCGAAATGGAGGGCATGCTGTCCTACAAGGGTGCGATGCAGCCGATCCAGATCAGCGGTATCGACCCGGCCCAGGAGGGCAAGGTCTCCATCGTCGCCCAGCACATCGTCCAGGGCAGCCTGCAGGACTTGAAGCCTGGCGAGTTCGGGGTGGTGGTCGGCGAGATCACGGCCCGGCGGTTTCGCCTGAATGTCGGCGACAAGCTGACCCTGATCGTGCCGGAAGTCAGCACGGCACCCGGTGGTATCACCCCGCGCATGCAGCGCCTGACGGTGGTGGGAGTGTTCAGGGTCGGTGCCGAGCTCGACGGTTCCATGGGCCTGATCCACGTGGTCGATGCCGCCCAGATGCAGCACTGGCAGCCCAACCAGGTGCAGAGCGTGCGCCTGGCGGTCAAGGACCTGTATGCCGCGCCGCAGGTCTCGGCGAACATTGCCAAGGACCTGGGGGCGGACTTCAGGGCCGATGACTGGACCCACACCCAAGGCAGCCTGTTCAGCGCGATGAAGATGGAAAAGACCATGATCGGCCTGCTCCTGCTGATGATTGTCGCGGTGGCGGCCTTCAACATCATCGCCACCCTGATCATGGTGGTGAACGACAAGGGCGCGGATATCGCGATCTTGCGCACCATCGGCGCCACTCCGCGGCAGATCATGGCGATCTTCATGGTCCAGGGGACGGTGATCGGCATCGTCGGCACCCTGATCGGCGGCGTGCTGGGCGTCCTGGCGGCGCTCAACGTGAGCGAGCTGGTGGGCTGGCTCGAACGCATCAGCGGCCAGCAGATCTTCAGCTCTGACGTGTACTTCGTCAGCAACCTGCCTTCGGAACTGCAGGGCGGCGATGTGGCACTGATCTGCAGCGCCGGGTTCATCCTGAGCTTCCTGGCGACGGTCTATCCCGCCTGGCGCGCCTCCAAGGTCGAACCGGCCCAGGCGCTGCGCTACTCCTGAGCCCAGGGCCCCTGCGCTGCGTCAGTGGCGCGGGGCTCAGGCTTGCTTGGGCAACTCGATCACGAAGCGGGTCCAGCCCGGGCCGGATTCGCAATGGATCTGTCCGCCATGGGCGCGGACTATCGACTGGGTGATGGCCAGCCCCAGCCCCGCATGTTCGCTGCTACCTTCACGGCGCGCCGGATCGGCCCGGTAGAACCGGTCGAACAGGCGTGGCAGCACTTCCTTGGCGATACCTTCGCCGCTGTTCTCGATGCTCAGTGACAGGTCCTTGGGGCGGTCGCTGATCTGCACCTGCACCGTGCCGGCAGCGGGAGTGAAGCGCAGTGCGTTGTCCAGCAGGTTGGACAGCGCCCGGCGCAGCATGCTGCGGTCCCCGGAGATCCGGGCGTTGCCTTCACGAGCGAGCTGCACTTGCGCGTCCTCGGCCAGGGGGCCGTAGAACTCCAGCAGCATGTCGGTCTCCTGGGCCAGGTCGAGCATTTCCCGTCGGGGGGCCAGCAGGCCATGGTCGGCCTTGGCCAGGTACAGCATGTCGTTGACCAACTGCGCCATCCATTGCAGTTCCTCGAGATTGCTGTGCAGGGCTTCGCGGTAGTCCTCGATGGGCCTGGGGCGGGTCAGGGTGACCTGGGTATGGGTCAGCAGGTTGGACAGCGGCGTGCGCAGTTCATGGGCGATGTCGGCGGAGAAGGCCGAGAGCCGCTGGAACGACTCATCGAGGCGACCGAGCATGGCGTTGAAGCTGCCGGCCAGTTCTGCCAATTCGGCGGGCATCTGCTCCGCCGGCAGGCGTTGGGTCAGGGAGTTGGCGGAGATGCCGGCCGCCACGCTGCCCATGCTGCGCAATGGGCGCAGGCCGCTCCGGGCCGCCCAGGCGCCGAGCAGGGCGGTGGCCAGTGCCGACAGGCCTACGGTGAGCCAGATCAAGTGCTGCATGCGCTGCAGGAAGTGCTGGTGATGGGTGATGTCCAGCAGCAAGGTCAGCCGTGGCGAGTCCGCCTGGCCGGGCACCAGCGCTGCGTTGTAGACCCGGTAGGCGGTTCCGGCCAGGTCCAGGCTGTGCAGTCCCTGGGTGGCGGGTAGCGGGGCGGGCAGGGCTGGCAAGGTATCGAACCAGGCCTGGCCATCGGCGGCGCCCACGCGCAGGGCCAGGTCCGGCTGGTGCTGCAGTTCATCTTGTAGTCGTGGCCGGTGGCGAGGAAAGTCCGCCGCCGTGGTGACGTCCTGCAAGGCGCTGCGCAGGGCGATCAGCTTGCCCTCCAGCAGTTGCTGGTCCAGTTCGACGAAGTGCGCCTGGCTCGCCCGGTTGAAGAGTATTCCGGCCAGCAACGAGACCACGGCGGTGCAGGCGGCGAACAGCAGCGCCAGGCGCCCGCTCAAGGACAGGCGGCGCATCAGGCCAGGCGCTCTTCGAGCACATACCCCATGCCGCGTACCGTATGGATCAGCTTGTTGGGATAGTCGTCATCGATCTTCAGGCGCAGGCGGCGGATCGCCACTTCGATGACGTTGGTGTCGCTGTCGAAGTTCATGTCCCAGACCTGGGACGCGATCAGCGACTTGGGCAAGACCTCGCCCTGGCGTCGCAGGAGCATCTCCAGCAGGGCGAACTCCTTGGCGGTCAGGTCGATGCGCTGGTTGCCACGTTCCACCCGGCGACGGATCAGGTCCAGGCGCAAGTCGGCCAGTTGCAGGCTGGTTTCCTGGGTCGCGCTGCCGCCCCGGCGCAGCAGGCTGCGAACCCGTGCCAGCAGTTCGGAGAAGGCGAAGGGCTTGACCAGGTAGTCGTCGGCGCCCAGTTCCAGGCCATGTACCCGGTCTTCCACCGCGTCGCGGGCGGTGAGGAACAGTACTGGCATCTCCAGCCCGGCCCCCCGTACTGCCTGCAGGATCTGCCAGCCGCTGCGGCCGGGGAGCATCACATCGAGGATCAGCAGCGCGTAGTCGCCGGTCAGCGCCAGGTGCTGGCCGGTATTGCCGTCCGCCACCAGTTCGGTATTGAAGCCGGCTTCGCTCAGGCCCTGGCGCAGGTAGTGGCCGGTCTTGGGTTGGTCTTCGACGATCAATAACTTCATGGCGGGACTCTTGGCATATGGAACCGGAGCTTTATACCTTGCAGGGGCGCTGCGCAGGTGAAGCTGACAAAGTTGTAATCTACTTGTCAGCTGGCTGGCAGCGGTCCGGTCCTAGAGTGTGGCACAGGCTCAATTCTGTTCTTGTCGGGGTTTGATGATGAATCTGCAAAAGTTGTTGTTGCAAAGCCGTTCCATGCTCGGTGCCTGCCTGATGCTGGCGGCAGCACCGCTCTGGGCGTCGCCGGCCACGTCCTATGATTTCGGCCAGCCGGCCGCGGCGGCCAAGGCCACGCGCAGTGTCGAGGTGGTGATGGGGGACATGACCTTCAACCCCAAGGCGCTGGAGGTCAAGGCCGGTGAAACGGTGCGTTTCGTGCTGATCAACAAGGGCCAGCTGTTGCATGAATTCAATCTGGGGGATGCGGCGATGCATGCCCGGCACCAGCAGGAAATGCTGCAGATGCAACAGAGCGGCATGCTGACCCCCACCGGCATGAAGGCCATGGGGCACGGTTCGATGGATCATGCCTCGATGGGGCACGGCTCCATGCCCGGGATGGCCCAGGGCATGCAACACGACGATCCCAATAGCGTGCTGGTGGAGCCGGGCAAGCAGGCCGAGCTGACCTGGACCTTCAGCAAAAGCGCCAGCCTGGAGTTCGCCTGCAATATCCCCGGGCACTACCAGGCCGGGATGGTCGGCAAGCTGACGGTCAGTCCATAGGCGGCCGGGGCTCAAAGGCGGGAGCAAAGGCTGTTAGAATCCGCTGATTCTTCAGTCAGGTTTCCGCCATGCATCCCGCAGCCGAACATTCGCCGCTGGGCAAGTCCAGTGAATACATCTCCACCTACACGCCATCGTTGCTGTTCCCCATCCCTCGGGCGGCGAAATGGGCCGAGCTAGGCTTGAGCGCCGAGACCCTGCCCTACCAGGGCGTGGATTTCTGGAACTGCTTCGAGCTGTCCTGGTTGCTGCCTTCGGGCAAGCCGGTGGTGGCCATCGGCGAGTTCAGCATTCCCGCCGACTCGCCGAACATCATCGAGTCCAAGTCCTTCAAGCTTTACCTCAACTCGCTGAACCAGACGCCGTTCGCCGATCGGGCCACGCTCGAAGCGACCTTGCGCAAGGACCTTTCGGCCGCTGCGGGCAAGCCGGTGACGGTGCATGTCCGCAGTCTTGGGGAAGTCGAGGCGCAAGGCCTGGTGGCGCTACCGGGCGTGTGCATCGACGATCTGGATATCAGCGTCGACAGCTACGAGCACCCGCGTCCCGAACTACTGCGCTGCGACAGCTCGCGGGTGGTGGAGGAGAGCTTGCACAGCCATCTGCTCAAGTCCAACTGTCCGGTGACCAGCCAGCCGGACTGGGGCAGCGTGGTGGTGCAATACCGTGGTGCGGCCCTGGACCATGCCAGTCTGCTGGCCTACCTGGTGAGCTTCCGCCAGCACTCTGACTTCCATGAGCAGTGCGTGGAGCGGATCTTCCTCGACCTGCAGCGCCTGCTCAAACCAGAGAAGCTCACTGTCTACGCGCGCTACGTGCGTCGCGGCGGGTTGGATATCAACCCTTACCGCAGTACCGAAACGGCGGACTTCGCCAATCACCGGTTGGTGCGCCAATAAACCAAAGCCCCGCTGTGATGGCGGGGCTTTGCATTTGGGCGCGTGCATCGAAGGTCGGTCAGATGCCGATGTTGCCCAGGGTCTGGACGATGTTGCGCAAGGTTCCGGCGATGGCCGGGTGCTCCAGTTCGAAGCGCTCGACGGCCAGGTTGACGCCATCGGCGAGGCTGGTGTCGTGGGTGCTGTTCTCCAGCTGCAGCTGCAGTTCGATCTGCTGCATCAGTTCTTGCAGGTTCTCGCGTTCGGCCGGCGACAGCGGCGGGTTCTGTTCCAATTGCTCGCGCAGGGTATCGAGTTGTTGTTGCAGTTCGCGGGCAGGCATGGCGTTCTCCCTTCAGTGATAGGCAGAGGGATGGACCGCGTGCCTGAGGCAAAGGTCCATGCCCACGGGATTTAGATTAATCCACCCGCAAGCGCCGTGCATGATCTTGATCAACAGGCGTATTTCAGGGTTTTTCGCCCTTGAGCCTTCGCAGCCCGATGTCCTCCAGGCAGGTGGTCAGTTCACCCAGGTGGTCGATCACCGAGTGCACTCCCAGGCCGAACAATTGCACCGTCGCCTTGCCGCGCTTGAGTTCGCGCTCCTGCTGGCTCAGGGCCTGCCACTCGCTGGGAGGCAGGCCGCACAGAGAACCGCAGGACGCGAGGCCGATGGTCCACAGGCCGGCATTTAGCCCCGACTGCAACAAATGCGGTTCGCCACTGACCAGCACGCAACCGTCCAGGCCCTTGACCTTGAGCGCCATCAAGGCCTGCCAGCAAGCGTCGGGAGCGGGCCAGGGGATTGTGGTTGCCGGAGCCGGCTCGATCCATTCCGGCAGCGCAGCGGCCAATTGGCGAGTGCTGGTGTCGGGCAGCTGTTCCAACCAGGCACAGGGTATGCCCTGTCGTTCCAGGTGCTGCAGGCTTTCCAGGGCGCCGGGTGTGGCCTGGAGTCGTTCCGGGGTGGGTTGCCATGCCGTTTGCAGGCGTGACAAGGCACCGAAGTCCACCAGGCAGCCACTGAGCCCGAAAAGCACCGCGGTCAGGGGGCGGGAGGGTTGGGCTGGGGTGTCGAGGTGGGGCATGGCGGCGTCCTTGAAGTGCCTTCCGAAACTAGCGGCAGAACATGACATCAAGGTTACAGCCAGGTGAATGCCCAGCTGATTCGTTCGTGCGGCTGGTGTCGATGCTGCCTAAAGCGGCACATCCGTTTTATACTCCGGGCCTAACCTCAGGGCATGACCCGATGAGAGAACAAGCCGAGGAGTTTCCTGCGATGCGCTGGAGCCGTTATCTAGTTCCACTATTTATGAGTGCCGGCGTGACGCTGGCTCCCCTGGCCGTCCAGGCGGCGGAGGAGGATCCGTGGGAAGGCGTCAACCGCCCGATCTTCACCTTCAACGATACCTTGGACACCTATGCCCTGAAGCCATTGGCCCAAGGCTATCAGGCGGTCACGCCGCAATTCCTGGAAGACGGCATCCACAACATGTTCCGCAACGTCGGTGACGTCGGCAACCTGTTCAACGACATCCTGCAGGCCAAGCCCCATGCCGCCGGTGTCGATACCGCGCGCCTGCTGATGAACACCACTCTGGGCCTGGCCGGCTTCTTCGATGTCGGCACCAAGATGGGCTTGCAACGCAACGATGAAGATTTTGGCCAGACCCTGGGTCACTGGGGCGTGGAGAGCGGTCCCTACGTGATGCTGCCGTTGCTGGGGCCGAGCACCCTGCGTGATGCGCCGGCCAAGTTCGTCGACAGCTACACCGCGCCTTATCGCTACATCAATGATGTTCCGGCGCGCAACATCGCCATGGGCGTGAACGTGGTCGATACCCGTGCCAGCCTGCTGGCGGCGGACAAGCTGATCCGCGGCGACAAATACACCTTCATTCGCAATGCTTATCTGCAGAACCGCGAGTTCAAGGTCAAGGATGGCAAGGTCGAAGACGATTTCTAGTCTTTGGAGGGTCTTGCGTTAGCGAAAAGGCGGCCATCAGGCTGCCTTTTTCATTGGCTTGTTTTCATTGCAGGAAGGGTTAGTTCATTTTAAGGATTGTAAGGCCAAGTTTCTGCCCTCCACCGTCCAGAGACTTGATCCACACCACCTCGGTATCCGCTTCCAGTCCCCGGAGCGCCGTGTGCTCGGAATCGATGCGCACACTCAATTGATCGCCGATCTGGAACGAGCGCGGAGTCTGGACTTGCATGCCGCCGCTGGAAAGGTCGATGCAGACCGCTTCGATCACCTGTCCCTGGTGGATCAGCGTGATCTCGGCATCTACCCGCATGCGGATGTAATCGCGCTTTTCGCTATAGTCACGCTGATTCTGATTCATGGGGTCCATCCTGCAATTGAGTTGCGGTTTTGACGGTTTTTATAACTCTCGGTGATTTGTGGTGTAAAGACGCCAAGCGACCATCGGCATGAGCTTGAAACGCCCCGCGGATGGGAGTACCGTCTGCGCCTTAGAAGGGCACCTCTGGCGGTCGGGCGTGCAGGATTCAAGATCCTGGCCTTGTCGGAGTGGCTAGAAAGCGAATCCAGTAGCGTGTCTCAGGCCCATGGCCAAGTCAGCTACGCCAACCCAATTCTGGCGCCGTTTGCCCACATGCAAAAAACCAGTGCCACGCTGCTGATAATCGATGACGACGAAGTAGTACGCGCGAGTCTCGCGGCCTATTTGGAAGACAGTGGCTTCAGCGTACTGCAGGCTGCCAATGGCCAGCAGGGTCTTCAGGTATTCGAGCGCGATAAACCCGACCTGGTGATCTGCGACCTGCGCATGCCGCAGATGGGCGGCCTCGAACTCATCCGTCAAGTGACCGAACTGTCATCGCAAACCCCCGTGATCGTGGTTTCAGGTGCTGGCGTGATGAACGATGCGGTGGAGGCCCTGCGCCTGGGCGCGGCGGACTACCTGATCAAGCCCCTGGAAGACCTGGCGGTACTCGAGCATTCCGTGCGTCGGGCCCTGGATCGTGCCCGCCTGCTGCTGGAGAACCAGCGCTACCGAGAAAAGCTCGAAGCGGCCAATCGTGAGCTGGAAGCCAGCCTGAACCTGCTCCAGGAAGACCAGAACGCCGGGCGCCAGGTGCAGATGAACATGCTGCCTACCAGCCCCTGGTCGATCGATGCCTTCAACTTCGCCCACCAGATCATCCCGTCGCTCTACCTGTCGGGGGATTTTGTCGACTATTTTCGCGTGGACGAGCGCCGAGTGGCGTTCTACCTGGCGGATGTCTCCGGTCATGGCGCGTCTTCGGCCTTCGTCACCGTACTGTTGAAGTTCATGACCACGCGCCTGTTGTTCGAGTCCAAGCGCAACGGCACCTTGCCGGAGTTCAAGCCGTCGCAGGTGCTGGGCCATATCAACCGGGGCCTGATCAGTTGTAAGCTGGGTAAACACGTCACGATGGTCGGTGGAGTCATCGACGAGGAGACTGGTTTGCTGACCTATAGCATTGGCGGGCACCTGCCGTTGCCGGTGTTGTATACACCAGACAGCGTGCGCTATCTGGAAGGGCGCGGTCTTCCGGTAGGTCTGTTCGACGAAGCGACCTATGAGGACCACATCCTGGAGTTGCCGCCGGTATTCAGCCTGTCGCTGATGTCCGATGGCATCCTGGACCTTTTGACCGAGCCTACACTCAAAGAGAAAGAAGCGGCCTTGCCTGAACGGGTGAAGGCTGCGGGCGGCAGCCTGGATGGCCTGCGGCAAGTTTTTGGATTGGCCACGCTAGGGGAGATGCCGGATGATATCGCCCTGTTAGTGTTGAGCAGGAACCTTTGATGAGTACCGGTAGAATCCAGTTCGCCGAGCAGGACGGCACCTTTGTCCTGAAATTCGTCGGTGAAGTGCGCCTGACCCTGTGTTCGGCGTTGGATGCGACTATTGAGCGGATCTTCACGGCGCTGAACTTCTCGGCGATCGTGATCGACCTGACGGAAACCCGCAGCATCGACAGCACCACCCTCGGCCTGCTGGCCAAGTTGTCGATCCTTTCGCGGCAGAAGGTTGGCCTGTTGCCCACCGTCGTCACCACCCACGAGGACATCACCCGGCTCCTGCAGTCCATGGGATTCGATCAGGTGTTCAACATCGTCGATCGCCCGGTGCCTTGTCCGGAGTGCCTGACCGACCTGCCGTCCCAGGACCAGTCGGAAGAAGTGGTGCGGGTCAAGGTGCTGGAGGCGCACAAGATCCTCATGGGGCTGAACGATTCCAACCGTGAAGCCTTTCATGACCTGGTGAATGCCCTGGAGCGTCACTGAGCGCTTGAAACCGGGCGATAAAAAAGGGCGAACCTGTGAGGGTTCGCCCTTTTTGCGTTCATGCCTTTCGTTCACTCAGAGCTTGGCAGTCAGCAGCGCCTCGAGCTTCTCCTGGTCACGGGCGAACTGGCGAATGCCTTCGGCCAGTTTTTCGGTGGCCATGGCGTCTTCATTGGATGCCCAGCGGAACTGCGCTTCGTTGAGGCTCTGGCGAGCTTCACCGGTCTTGCCCGGGCTCAGCTTGCGCTCCAGCTTGCCGGTGTCGGCTGCCAGTTTCTCGATCAGGTCCGGGCTGATGGTCAGGCGATCGCAGCCTGCCAGTTGCTCGATCTGGTTGAGGTTACGGAAGCTGGCGCCCATGACCACGGTCTTGTAGTCGTTGGCCTTGTAGTAGTTGTAGATACGGGTTACCGACTGCACGCCGGGATCGTCGGAGCTGGTGTAGTCATTGCCGGTGGCCTTCTTGTACCAGTCGTAGATCCGGCCCACGAATGGCGAGATCAGGAAAACCCCGGCATCGGCGCAAGCTACTGCCTGGGCGAAGGAGAACAGCAGTGTCAGGTTGGTCTGGATGCCTTCGCGCTCCAGCTTCTCGGCGGCCCGGATGCCTTCCCAGGTGGAAGCGATCTTGATCAGCACTCGATCGCGACCTACGCCGGCTTTCTCGTACAGGTCGATCAGGCGATGGGCTCGCTTGAGCATGGCATCGGTATCGAAAGACAGGCGGGCGTCGACCTCGGTGGAGATCCGGCCCGGGATCACCTTGAGGATCTCCTGGCCCACGGCAACGCCAAAACGGTCGCTGGCCAGGCCGACATCACCCTTGCAGTCGCTGACGCTGGCGCCGAGCAGGTCGGCATAACCGGGAATGGCCGCGGCCTTGAGCAGCAGCGAGGGGTTGGTGGTGGCATCCACCGGCTTGACCCGGGCGATGGCGTCGAAGTCGCCGGTGTCGGCCACCACGGTGGTGATTTTCTTCAGTTGTTCCAGCTTGGAAGTCATGAGCGTGCTCTGTCCTATGGGTCTGATGACATTACCCGAGCGCTGGCAGGCGCTCAAGGGCGCGGAATGCTTGCAATGGCCCCGAAAACCATGACCTGGAAACAGGTGTTTGAATGTCGGGGCATGGTCCAGATAAATACGATGCCAAAACCCGGGTCAGGTTCAACCTGGCTGACGCCTAGCGTCCTTCCAGCAATTGGCCGGCCTGGTCCAGCAGCGCCAGCGGATCCTTGCTCTTGTGGATATCCACCGACAACAGCTGGCGGAATTTGCGCGCCCCGGGAAAGCCGCTTCCCAGGCCCAGGACATGGCGAGTGATGTGGTGCATCGCGCCACCGCTGGCCAGGTGTTCGGCAATGTAGGGTCGTAATTGCGCCAGGGCCTCGGCCCGGGAAATCACCGGCGCGCTGCTGTTGAACAGTTGCTGATCCACCTCCGCCAGCAGATAGGGGTTGTGGTAGGCCTCGCGGCCCAGCATCACCCCATCGAAGGTCTGCAAATGTTCATGGCAGGCCTCCAGGGTCTTGATCCCGCCATTGAGGATGATCTCGAGCTGCGGGAAGTCCGCCTTCAATTGGGCTGCCACTTCGTAGCGCAACGGCGGGATCTCGCGGTTCTCCTTGGGCGACAGGCCTTCAAGGATCGCGATCCGGGCATGTACGGTAAAGCTCGTACAGCCGGCCTCATGCACCTGCCCAACGAAATCGCACAGTTCTGCATAGCTGTCCCGGCCGTTGATACCGATCCGATGCTTGACCGTCACCGGAATCGACACCGCGTCGCGCATCGCCTTCACGCAGTCGGCCACCAGCGCCGGATGAGCCATCAGGCAAGCGCCGATCATGTTGTTCTGCACGCGGTCGCTGGGACAGCCGACGTTGAGGTTGACCTCATCGTAGCCATGCTCCTGGGCCATCCGCGAGCAGGCGGCGAGGTCCGCCGGAGTGCTGCCGCCCAACTGCAGCGCCAGCGGGTGTTCGGATTGGTGATAACGCAGGAAGCGCTCATGATCGCCGTTGAGCAGGGCGCCCGTTGTGACCATCTCGGTATAGAGCAGCGTGTGCTTGGACAGCAGCCGCAAAAAATACCGGCAGTGCCGGTCCGTCCAATCCATCATCGGTGCAACGCTAAACCGCCGGGACAGCGTAGGGCTTGAGTTTACTGGGGTTGTAGCTGAATTCTGGACCATTTTGCTCTACGTGTTTCCGGTGTGTTTTGGGGCGTTTCTTGGATTTCTGCAGTACGAAGGCCCCTTCAGGGGCTGGTACGTAGCACGTCGGATATGGCGACTATCCGGGCAAGAAAACTGGCAGATGGGAAGCTGAGCTATACCGCTCGGATCCGCATCAAACGAAATGGATTGCAAGTTTACCAAGAGAGCCAGGTCTTCGCCTGTAAACAGCTTGCCCAGGCCCGGATACGCAGGCAGGCAAGCTGCACAGGCTTCGGTTCAGCACTCTCGTCGTAGGACCTGTACCAGTCGTTCAGCCACCAGAGTTTCTACCGTGCCTTCGCTGGCGCCTGCTGCAAAAGCGGCGCAGCAAGCCGATGTGTTGCCATCGCCGATTCGATAAACCGCGATCACGCTGCCTGGTCCGCAACCTGTGTGCCCGCCAAGCAAGAAACCGCCCTCGATTGAGCCCTGCATAAGACCCAGGCCATAGCCGGGCTCGATCCATGGTCGCCCTGGAATCGGGCCGCCCAATGTTCGAACTGTCTGCATTTCCTGAAGCAGATACGCTGAGAACAGTTGCCCGGAGAGCAAGCGATCCAAGAATAGCGCCGCTTGCGAAATCGGCCCGATCAGCAGGCCGTGATAGACCCAGGCGGGGTCATAGTTCGACGCGTTTCCTGCAGCCGTTACCTGTAGATCCGCTGCTGTTTTAGCGAAACGGACATTCGACACTCCCAGGGGCGCCAGTACACGTTGAGTGACCGCATCGCCCAGTTCAAGGTCGGTCACCCGCTCAATCAGCCTGCCCACCAACAGATAGCCAAGGTTCGAGTATCGCCAATGGGTGCCGGGAGCGTATCGGAGTCGAGCCCCGTCAAGGCGTTGCAGCATTTCCGCAGCTGGCCAAGCTGGTTCATTGTGGGCAACGGCGGCGTGATACTCCGCCAGCTCGCCATAGTCGGCCAGACCTGCTTCATGGCGTAGTAGCTGGCGTAATGTGAAGACTCGCTCGGGAACAGGGGCGTCCAGTTGCAACAGCCCGTCACGCACCAAAGACAGGGCGGTCGCCGCCAGGACTGTCTTGGTGAAGCTCCACCAGGGGACGATCAGCTCCGGGCCATCAGGCGTGGCAGGCTTACCATTTGCTATGAGCGAGCTGAACATGGATTTCCTTGGTGTTGAGCGGTTCGACAAAATACCCCATGCACGCTCATTGCCCGAAGACCCGCGATCCAGATAGGCGCTGGCAACGGACAAGCGATCAAGCCCATCCTCGATATACGCTAACGGCAATTGGCTAGCATGGACGCGGCGTTGTGGCTGAGCCAAAGTTCCGTCGTTTTCCCCTACGCCACATGCACATGGAGTGAATGTCATGCCTTCGATCAAGCTCGCCAGCCTCGCCATCGCCGTCATGGCCCTCACGGCCTGCGCCGTGCCTGGCAAAACCAGCAACCAGGACAATGAGGTCAAGCTCGCCGCGCAACGGTTGATTGGCCAACCGGCCAAGAAAGCCTTCGAGTTGTTCGGCAAACCCGACCAGGGCATGGGGCCTTCATCCTACGGCAGTGGTGGTTTCTATGCCTGGAACCGGGTGCAGACCCACCTGGGGCCCGACAAGGTGTTCGTACAGACCGGTACCGAGTATGTCGGCCAGCGCGAGACCTTGGTTGGTGTCGGCGGCCAGGGTGTCAGCGGTGTGATGCCGGTGAGCAGCGAGGCCGTCTATCGCAAGACGGGGTACTACGAGAACCAGACCGTGCTGGACTACTTCTGCAGCATCACCCTGTACACCGACAGCAAGAACATCATCACCGACGCCAGTGTGATCGATTGCCAGAGCCCCCAGCGGCGCTAGGTACTGTACCCAGGATTGTCCTAGGCAGGGTCATCGGTGCGTTCCGCCAGATCCGGCCTACGGGCTCCATCTCCAGACAGATCGATCCCGGTCTTGCTACCTCTTCACCGACCGCCATGTCACCAGGCCATCCAGGCCATGGCTGGATTTCAAGTACCTGAGCACGTTCTGTGCCTCGGCCTTTTCTTCAAAGGGGCCTGCGAAGGCATGCGGTGCTTCGTCGAGAATCGTCGGCAGATCGATCAGCGCCATCTGTGCTGTCAACTGGGCGAAAGCTTCATCCGTAGGGGCAGTGAAACGCACCACCCAGCCGCTACGATCCTCCAGAGCGATAGGTTCCACTTCGTTCCCGCAGTGCTTGCATCGTATGGCTGCGGCTTGAATGGCCTCAAGGCACATCGGGCAGGGCCGCAGATCCTCGTGCACCAGCGCGTCGATGCCAGTCTTCGCTACTCGTGGCAATAACAGTACGGCGGCCAGGGCGAGCCCTGGTAAGAAGAGAGCAATGGCCAGCCATCGAGGACCTGAGCGGCCGCGGGTGTTCGCGGCGTAGGCGGTCATGCCCATGAGCAGGAGCCAAGTGAGAAGCAGGATGTTCATTGCGACATTCTTGTCTTGAGGATTGAATTCAAAGATACGAAAGATGATGGGGGCGCACTCTATCAGCAAAAGATCGGCTTAATACGCGTGACTCTGCTGCAGGTAACGACCTTGTGAGAACAAGGCTGCGCAGATGAATCATCTGGCGTCGAAGACTTTCCCAAAGCGTTTCATCATGTGGTAACCCACCATGAAGCCAAATCTCATCCAGACGCCTATGCAGATGCCCCAAGACAAGGGCGAGGGGTAGTGCTTACGAAAGAACTTGCCATAGAAACGGAGCATGCCTCGGTGTTTGTGCCACTCGACAAATATCGGACGAGCCCGACTGCAGGCGCCCCAGGCGTGGAAGACCTTCACCTGTGGTACAAAGCAGACTTTCCAGCCTTCCAGGCGAAAGCGCATGCACAGATCCAGGTCTTCGCAGTGCAGGAAATAACCTTCATCCCAACCTCCAACGCTGTCCAGCGCTTCACGCTTGACCAGCATGCAGGCACCGGAAATGGCCTCGACGTTCACCGGTGTGCAAGGCAGTGCCTCTCGGTGCAGCAGGTAGTCGGAAAACCAGCGTGGCGACACTCGAGCCAGCCCTGACAGATTCAAGGCGCGCACCACTGCTCGACGCGGCGTAGGAAACACCCTGCGGCCCCCGGGTTGCTCACTTCCATCGAGATTGCACAACTGGCCGCCTGCCATGCCTCGCTCCTTGGAATGGGTCAGGGCTTGGAGCATGCCAGCGATTGCACCGGGCTGCAGTACGGTGTCCGGATTCAGGAACAAGATGTACGGCTGCAGGCATTGTTGTGCGCCAAGGTTGCAGGCTGCGGCGAATCCGATGTTGTTGCTGTTGCGCAGTATGACCAGGCGTTCGTGGCTGCCATGACAGATCTCCACCCTGCGCAGGCTATCGTCGTGGGAAGCATTGTCGACCAGAACCAGGCGGCCTGCATTCTCTGCCAGCACCGAAGCTATGCACTCCTCAAGCAGCGGGCCGGCATTGTAGTTGACGATCACCACGTCACAGGATCTCGGCATGGACCACCTCGAAGCGTTTTGCCCACGAATTGTTCTCGCGAAACGCAAGGGTGTTGCCTTTGGGTTCACTGAAGTCCAGAGCTTGTCGAGCGACTTGAGTGATGTCCCGGACCTCGTCGCAGAGGAATACTCCCGAAATATCCCGGCGGTTGGTCATTTCTCCGAATGCACTGCTGACCACCGGCAAACCCAGTGCCCGGTACTCGTAATACTTGATCGGATCGACGAAGCGAGTGAGATCGTTGCGCTTGAAGGGGATCAGCCCGACAGCGAATTCGGTCATGGCTTGCAGCGCATCGGCGTGGGACAGCGCCGGCAAAAGACGGATGTTGGTCGCCAGGGAGGTTGGCGCAGCGCCATATTGAGGGCCGATCAAACGTACTTCCGCGTCAGGAAAAGCCAGTGCCAGAGCCTGCACGAAATCCCAGTCGAACCATTTGGCCAGGGTTCCGACATAACCGAATACGGGCGCAGCCACCGCGCTACCGGAGCGACGCAGCCCCAGGGCGGGCAAGCGTTCGGTGGCGCAGGCATTGAGCAGCAATTGCGTGTGGACCCTTTGTCCTTGCCAATAGCGCTGCAAAGCCGAGCAGGAAGCCAAGGTGATGTCCACGGCCCGGGCGGTTTCGTGTTGGCGGCGACTCATGGAGCGGCGTGACCAGCCCCGGTAGAAGGCCGGTACGTTATCCATGACATCGTAGAAACTGCTGGCGAAAATCGGTTCACGCAACAACTGCAGGGCCAGCCTGGACGGCTTGCCTATGCCCAGCAGCGTGATGCCCTGGGCGAAATCTCGCACCTGGCGCACCAGGCCGCGCCAGAGCAGGCTGTTCAACCATCCCGATCCGGGCAGCGGCTCTATCGGCAGGGCCCGCGGACTGGCCAGCGTCAGCCAGGCGGGCTGCGGCTCACGCGGCCCCTGGGGCGGGCGTTGGCCGAGCAGGTCGGAGATTCCCGGCAGGCGCGTGGGATACGGTTCGACCCATAGCACCTGAGCCCGGGTCGCCGCGTGAAATTGGCGGACCAGTTCATGGGGACGCTGGGCAAAACTGTGCCAACTGACGGGTGAAAGGTAGACCAGCCTCATGACTTCTCCCGGGACACATGGGGTACCCAGGAGCGCTCCCACTTGGCTTCGTAAAGCGCCTTGTTGCGATTGAACAGTTGCTGGCGTTGGCCCTCGGGCATCCGATCGAACGACGCGGACAGGTGGTGGTGGATGAAGACGTCCTCGACGAAAGCACAAGACAACCCGATCTGCTCCACCCGCCGGCAATAATCGTCATCTTCGAAGAATCCCAGTCCGAAGGCCTCGTCCAGCGGGCCAACGCGCAGGTAGGTCGAGCGCGACAGCATCACGGCGAAGAAACCCAGGGTAGCGCAGGGCACCAATTGGCCGATGTGGCGCCAGGTGTATTGCCGGGCACAAGCGGGCATTTGCCCGAGGGTCCGGTAGCCGATGTCGATCCTGGCCTCGTTGCCGATGTTGTTGGTCACCGGCCCGACCAGGCCCAGCCCGGGATTGCGTTGCAGGTGCCGGCGCAGGCTCTGGGCCCAGCCGCAGGTGACCTGGGTATCGTTATTGAGCAGTGCCAGGTACTCGCCCCGGGCTTTGGCCAGGCCCAGGTTGTTGGCGGCGGCGAAGCCCAGGTTGCTGGTATTGAGGATCAGCTGGTGCCCGCCGCTGGCGGCCCACTGTCGCAGGAACTCGACGCTGCCGTCGCTGGAGGCATTGTCGACGACGATCAGCTCCAGTTCCCGGCCCGAAGGATCGGCGTCCAGGCTGGCCAGGCAGTCACGGGTGAAGGCGAGGTTATTGCACGTCACCACGATCACGCTGATCAACGGTTGCGTTTGGGGAGTCTCGGCCAGGGCCAGCAGCGTCCGTACTCTGTGGTTCCAGGTCTGTTGCCGGGCGAAGTCCTGGCGTTGCCGAGCCGCCTTGGCCGGTTCGGGCTCGTCCAGGGCTTGGGCGATGGCGGTGATGAAGGACTGCGCATCCCCGGCGATTCTCACCAAAGGGGTAAATTCATGCAGTTCGGGCAGGTCCACCGCGACTACCGGCTTGCCTGCGCTCAGGTACTCATAGACCTTCACCGGGTTGGTGGCCAGGGTCAGCGCCTGGATCCGGAACGGCAGGATGCACACGTCGAACGCATGCAGATAGGCGGACAGTTGTGTATAGGGGATTTCGCCGGTCAGCCTGACATTGGCGTGGCTGCGCAGTCGTGAGCCGACCTTTGCCGTGTCTGCGCCGATCAACAGCACTGTGCAATCGGCGAAGGCCTGGGCGATGGTCGATACCAGTTGCACGTCGAACCAGTCGGCCAGCGCACCGTAATAACCGATCACCTTGCGGCCGCTTGGGTCCCGGTGGCAGTGACGGGGAGCCTTGGAGAAATACTCGAAGTCGGCAGCGTTGCGTAGCAGGGCCTGTGGGCTATCGGCAAGGGTCGGACACTGTTGCTTCCAGTGCTGCGCGAGCCACTCCGAGGTGAAAAGGGTCAGGTCCGCCTCGCCCAGCAGTTGCTGCTCCAATGGCAGCAATCCATGGGCATTGTTGCCAAAGCCCTGGTGATGGTCCATGCAGTCATAGACCAGGTGATTGTTGGGCAGCAGCCTGGCTACCGGAAACCAGAATGGGTGCTGGACCAGCGAGACCACCCTTGGTGCGTCCACCCAGCCGAGGAACTGGCCCAGGCTGCGGCACAGCTGCCGGATCGTCCCGGCGTCGGGCGGGCCCTGGTAGATCACCGGCGCCTTGCAGGCGAACAGCCGTACCTCGAACAGCCGGCCCTGACGATCCAGGGAGCGTACGCTGAAGCCATCACGCAGGTCGTCTTCCAGGCTGGCTGCGATATAGAACACCCGCCGCCCCGCAAGGCTCAGGCCATGGGCCAACTGTTGTGGGCGTTGATAACGCAGATCCCAGTCGATGGCGCCCCATACCAGGTAGTCGGGCAATTGCGTTGGTGCTGCCGGTACCAAACCTGGCGCGGGGACGAACGGCCGGCTTGCCTGCTGGTAGCGGCGCAGCGCGCGCCAGGCTGGCAGCCAGGCGCTGCGGTACAAGCGTCTAACCAGGGCCTTGGCCGGCGTCGGTAGCGGCAAGCGCTGGTAGGCACTGCGCAGGTGCTTGAGCAGCTCAGCTGTGGGTTGGCTCATTACCAGGCTCTCGTCACGGACGATCTCAACGGCTGGTGTCCCAGGGTTTCGGGGTCGCGGCGACGATCACGAAATCGCTGTGCAGCGTGCCTGATTCGATCAAGCCGTCCTCGATGTCGAAGAGCATTTGCAGGATCCGCATAGCCTGCGGATCGTCATCCCGGAAGTTACCGGCAATGCCATGCAGCAAAAATTGCAGCAGGGTGCCGCCACAAGGGTTGAAGGCACGGATATCGAAATGCTCCTGGACCACCCGCAGGATGTCCTGGGAACGCACGGCTTCCGAGGGGTCGACCTTCACCACCTCCAGTGGATCGGGCAGTGGCACCTGGTTTTGCACCTGGCCATAGGAACCCTGGACGAAGGAATACCGCATCGAGGGCGGAATCAGGGCGAAGGCATGGCTGATGGCCGCGCACTGGGTTTCGTCGAAGGCGAAGTGATTGGCGCCGACGTACTCGTTGAGAAACAGCCAGCCGTCGGGCTTCAGCGCCTGGCGAACATTGGCGCAGACGCTTTCCAGTTCACGGATGTGGTGCATCGAGCCGTTGAACCAGACCGCGTCGTAATGGGCGCTGGGTAGCTCCGTACGCTCGACATCGAGCAACTGGTAATCGATGCTCCCGGCGCCCAGGAATGCCGCTTGGGCCCTGGCGGTGTCCAGGGCCGCGGGCGCGATGTCCAGGGCGTCGCAGTGCTGGAATGCCTTGAGGTTGTACAGGTCGCGCTCCAGGTCCCCGGTACCGCAGCCGACACTGAGCATGCGGGCCACGGGCAGGCGGTCGCCGAAAAAGGTGTCCAGGCAGTAGGACACCCAATAATCATGGCCGCTTCCTGCGGTAGCCTTCTGCTGGTGGCGTCGCTGGATGGCCGGTACTGCACGCCAGTAGACGTCTGCGGAAAACGGGTCCGAGCCAGCCTGGTTTTGCGACCAGTGTTCAGCGGTCCGGGCCTTGCGCCGCTGCTCTTCGGTTTCGTTGTCCACTGCGGTGGAGGAGGGCGCGACCGGCCCACTGAGTTTGTTGATGATGTTCTTCAGCACGCTTGGCCTCTTGTTCTGATTGGAGCCGATTGATGGGTTCAGTCAGCGATCCTTGATTTCGGGGCGTCCGCTTCCATCTCCCGGTGTCGTGGGCTGTGAGGCTTCCAGGTGCCCCACTTGCTTTCGAAATAGGCCTGGTTCCTGTCCCACAAGCGCTGGTACTCGCCGGTCGGGATCAGGGCCTTGAACGAGGCCTGGCCGTAGTGATGGATGAAGGCGTCCTCGGCGCATACGGTGCGCCAGCCCGCTGTCTGTACCCGGCGGCTGTAGTCATCGTCCTCGAACATGCCGATGCCGAAGGTCTCGTCGAGCCAGCCCACCTGCTCCAGCACTTCGCGGCGCAATGCCACGCAGAACATGGCGAGCATCGGGATATCGAAGCAACGCCCGTGATACTGGCTTGCGCGGCGGTCGGCGAAATCTTCCAGGCCATCGAGTCGCTGGTAGTCGATCCGGACCTTGGCTTCGTTGCCCACCGCATTGGTGGTGGGCCCCACCAGGCCGATCCCGGGGTCGGCCAGGTGGCGCAGCAGGGGCGTCAGCCAACCCCTGGGGACCACGGTGTCGTTGTTGAGCAGTACCAGGTAATCGCCTTGGGCGCGCCGCAGTCCTTGGTTGTTGGCGGCAGCGAAGCCGAGATTGCGCGCGTTGAGCACGATGTTCACCCGCGGCTCGGTACGGGCCAGGTAGCGCAGATAGTTACGGGTGTCATCACTGGAGGCGTTGTCGACGATGACCAGTTCGAGGTTGGGATAGGCGCTGTTATCCAGCAGGCTGTCGACACAGCCTCGGGTCAGCTGGACATTGTTGTAGGTGACGACCACCACCGAGACCTTCGGATACAGGGCCACCAGCGCGTCGCGGGTGTCCTCGAAGCGGTGCCGCCAGTCGTTGGCCCTGGCCAGTTCGATGCGCCGCTCCCAGCGCTGGAGGTCGGTTTCCTCCAGGGCCTTTTCGATCTGGGTCACGAAGCCTGGAGCTCCTTCGGCGAAGTACAGGTAGGGCGCGTAGAGCTGCATTTCCAGAAGCGGCACCGAGACTACCGGCTTGCCGGCGCTGATGAATTCGTAGAATTTCACCGGGTCTACGGCATGGGTCACGTTGTACAGGCGGAACGGAATGATGCAGACGTCGAACCGATACAGGTACTGCGGCATCTGGGTGTAGGGCTGGCGCCCAGTCAGGTGTACGTTGGGCAGTCGCTCGAGGCCGGCGAGGTCGTTGACGAATACATCGCCGACCAGCACCAGGTTCCATTTTGGCCGTTGCCGGGCGATGGCCGCGATCAGTTCCAGGTCGACCCATTCGGCCAGTGCGCCATAGAAACCAATCACCGGCCCTTGCAGATCGGCGAGCAAGGCATTGGGCGTGCAATGGCGGGCGAAGAATTCGAAGTCCACGCCGTTGCGCACCAGCACGCACCGGTGGCAGCGGCTGGCCCATTTGTCATACAGCACCGAAGCGGTGACGGTGACCAGGTCGGCTTGTTCCACCAGCACTTGTTCCTCGGCCAGCAACGGGGCGCCGATGTTCGGGAAGTCTTGCCATTCGTCCATGCAGTCGTACTGCACCAGCCAGCCTCGCTCCTGACGCAGGTGCAAGGCCAGGCGAGTCCAGTAGGGCAGGTGGACCACTGACACGGCAGTCTTGATTCGGAAGTCGGCGACCAGGTCCTGCAGGGCCTCGAGGTTGCTGCGCAGGTTGCCCGAGGTGATGCAGGTGGCGTAGGGATCCTGGGATGAGTGCCCGCGCAGGTGCACCTCGTAGACTCTCGGAGCCACTTCGCGTACCTGATATGGCTGTCCAGGCGTGGGGGCCAGGACGATATAGAACACCCGATAGCCATGGGCGGCGAACTGCGTCATCAGCTGCTGGGGGCGCTGGAACCTGGCTGACCAGTCGATATTGGCAAAGCACAGCAGGTCGAATGGCCCCTGGCTGTCCGGCGTCGTCGGTTGCGCGTCAACAGGGGGCAGTACGATTTCCGGCGCAGGCCTGGGCGCCAGCAACCGTGGGGCTGGCGCGATGGGGAGCGGATATTCGCTGCCACTGCCGACGGCCCCGTGACGCAGCAGTTGCAGGAGCATCCGCAGTGGGCGGGTCAGGCGCCAGGAGCGCGAGCGCCGCATATGCTCGATATGTGCCAGGGCGGCATCGCGCTCGACGATCGCCTGGGCATGTTCTTGTGCTGGCACTGGCGACGATCCTGGCTTATTCATGCTGGCTCACATAGGAGTGCAGGGGTGTCTGGTCATCCGCTGGCCACATGGAGCTCTGCGACCCGGGTCGGTAGAAGGTCACGGTCATGCTGCGTCGCGAGGTCCGACAACTGTCCACCACCGGCGAGACCGCATGCCATGAGCTTTGGCTCCGTACCAGGAGCGCCGAGCTGCCCACCAGTGGCGGGATTACCGCGACGACGTCTTGCGGGTCCGCCGAGCGCAGAATGTTCAGGCAACCGCCATCCTCGACGCTCCACGTATCGTTGAAGTAGAGGATGTGGGTCACCAGCTTGTCGTCCAGGTCCAGGTGTGGGCCCAGGCAAGCCTGGGGGCCGTAATGGAAGACGTTGACCTCCATCGGCGCCGTACGCAGGTCCATGTCGGCCAGCATCGACAAGGCCAGGCGATAGGCTGGCCGGGTCAGTTCGGTGGCCAGTTGCAACCAGCTCGGACTCAGGCCCTGGGCGTGGACTATACGTCCGGTGCCCAACTCCACCAGTTGTCGTGCCTGGTACTCGTAGTCCTTTTCCCCGCCATAGCCGTATACCCGCTTGAACGCATCGTGGGGGTAGCTGGCCGCCAGCGTGGCGGCATCATCGGCCGAGTACAGGCCATCGATCCGGCCCCAGCGAAAGGGCTGCTGGTGCAACGGTTGGTGGGCGAGCATCTTCAGGTCCAGCAGCATGTTCTTCCTCCTTGAATCCATGTCATGTGCGACGCAGTGTTGCGGTGCCACGCAAGGAGCCGGGGCCACGGCCAGTCCCATTCGACGTGGGACTGGTCCGTGGCGGGCCATTGTCATTCCTGAAACTGTTGTAACTGCCGCATTTGCCGGCGCAGCTCATCGAGTTCGGCGCGCTGGCGCAGGCACTCCTCACGCCACTCCTGTTGTTGGCCTTCCAGCAGGTTGGGCAGGTCTTGCCAGAGCCGGTTCATCCATTGGCGGGTAGGGCGGCGACCTTGACGGATCAGTTCGGCCACCCTGTCCCAGTGTTCGCGCAGCTGCTCCCTGGCCGCTTCCAGGCGAGGGCAGGGGGACCGGCGTCGCAGGCGTTCGAGGAACCACTCCAGGGCGATGGGCTCGCCGTTCGGCAGCGGGTAGATGCCTTGGTAGTCGAGCAGGGCGGTGTACTTGCCCGTGTGCAGATTGGCCGAACAGAAGATGGGGACACCGAAAGCCAGGGCGCTGATCGCCAGGTGATAGCTGTGGCCGATCACGCCTTCGGCATGTCCGAGAATTTCCGCCAGCAACAGTGGCTCTGGCCAGTAGGGCAGGGTCACCGCTCGCGGCAGGTCGTCGCCAAGGATCGATTCATGGTCGCCCAGCACCGGACCTATGGGCAGCAGCAAGAGTTGCCACTGCTCCAGGTCGGTGCCTTGGGTTTTCCACAATTGCAGGAAGTTCTCCAGGCCGGCGATCGTGTGCACCACCAGGTATCGACGGCCCAGGCCTGCCTGTTTGCACAATTGGCGATACTCGGCCGAGGGCTGTTGCAGGTCGACGAGATTGGCCAGGCCGAAGGCGGTATCCGGCAGCACCTCGACCTGCGCCTGTTCGCTAAGTGCCGACAAGGCCTCCCGGGACAGGGCGTCGCGTACCCGTACATGGGGACTTAGCTCAAGGGACAGTTGGAGCAGCGGTCGGGCCCAGGACGGGATCTCGTTGCAATGCATGCCCGGGGCATTCCAGATCAGCGGCACATCGTGTTGCAGGGCCAGGAGGGCAGGGGACAGCCAGTAGCCGGTGGGGTGGTGGATCAGCGGCGTCGGCGGGTAATAGCCGACGGCCACCAACTTGTCGAAGCGAACGATGAAGCCGCCGCCGATCAACATCCCATCCAGGGAGTCCACCAACTCGGGCAGCTCGCTTACTGAAGTCACGTCGTAGGGCCACTGCGGGGTGCGGCGTTGGTGATAAGAGAAGGGACGCAGTTGCACTGCCCCCAGGCGCGACTGCAGTTCGCGCTCGGCGATGATGGGGAACAGCAGGTCGCCGTAGTTGGCAACATCGAAGGTGCCGAGGATCGCTACCCGCCAAGGTTTGTCCGCTGAGCGGGGGGCTGCTCTGGCGATACTCGGCTGCTCAGGCTCGACCGCACGGATATCCAGGTCGACGAGGCCGAGAAAATGCTTGTCCCCCGGCAAGATATCGAAGGCCAGGGGCGCGACCTGTTTTTCGATCAGTTGGGACGTCTCCTCGGTTTCCCCATTCATCAGCTTGAGGGTGACGTGATAGCGCCCGGGCGCCAGGTTGGCGGCAAATCTCAAGCGTGTGCTGGTGCTGCACCAGCCTTGCTGTGGGGCCTGGCGTGCCAAGGCCACATTGGCTCCTGCGACCACCAGCAGCCTAGCCTCCTGCACAGTCAGGCTGAGATTGGGACGTGCGACCTGGTCGCTGACCAGGGCCTGGACCTCGATCTCCACCGGGTCGCCATGGACAAAGCTGCAGTATGAGGTCCCCGTGGCACTGAACAGCGCCGAAGCGATCTGGCCTTCGTGGGTACCGAAGGCGATGCCCTGGTCTTGGGCGAGTGCAGGTTTGCTGGTGACCTGGATCGCACCATCACTGGCCCAGCGTCGCTGCTCGTCGCGCATATCCAGCAAATAGAGTTCGGCCATTTCCTCAGGTGCACCACTGCCCCGGACTTCGCCGTTGCGCAGGTACAGAACCCGGTTGCAGAAGCGCTTGACCATGCTCATGTCGTGGGACACGAATAACAGCGTGGTGCCCTGGTGGGTCAGGCGTTCGAGGCGTTCCAGGCACTTGAACTGGAACGAGGCATCGCCGACGGCCAGCGCCTCGTCGACGATCAGGATGTCCGGTTCGACGCACACCGAGACGGCGAACGCCAGGCGCACCAGCATGCCGCTGGAATAGGTCTTGGTAGGTTGGTCGATGAATTCGCCAATGTTGGCGAAGGCCACTATCTCTTCGAAGCGCGCTTCTGTTTCTTCGCGAGTGAGGCCTAGTACCGTAGCGTTGAGATAGACATTCTCGCGGCCAGTGAACTCCGGGTTGAATCCCGATCCCAGCTCCAGCAGGGCGGCGATTCGTCCGTGACTGGTCACGCTGCCCGAGGACGCGCTGACGATACCGCAGATCAATTGCAGCAGGGTCGATTTGCCGCTGCCGTTGCGGCCAATGATGCCCAGGCTTTCGCCTTTGCGCACCTCCAGCGAGACATCCTTGACCGCCCAGAACGAGCGATAGCGCTGCCTGCTGTTGGGTAACAGTATCTGCAGCAGGCGATCCCTGGGATGGTCGTAGATCTGGTAGCACTTACCCAGGCCCTGGGTCCTGATAGCCAGGTCAGTGCACATGGGCGCAAGCCCCCAAACCGGATATGGCGCGATGGTCGATCAGGAGCCGAAGCCGCTGCTGGCGCATGGGCCGGAAACTGAAACGCTCGAGTGTGATGCCCCTGGTCAACTTCCACTCCTTGGCGGTCAACTAT
This sequence comes from Pseudomonas sp. CMR5c, assembly GCF_003850545.1. Taxonomy (NCBI): domain Bacteria; kingdom Pseudomonadati; phylum Pseudomonadota; class Gammaproteobacteria; order Pseudomonadales; family Pseudomonadaceae; genus Pseudomonas; species Pseudomonas sp. CMR5c. The sequence continues at coordinate 2,194,856 of NZ_CP027705.1, forward strand.
TCCAGCATCGCGATTTGCCCGACCAAGCGGCGCGGGGAAATGGGTCGATGTGTTGGGTTCGGTACAGTTATTTTTGGAATTGTTTATAGACCAGAATTTCCCACATCGAAGGTGGGGAAATGATTCTTTCTGATAAAGGGGATGCTAGTAAAGAGCCATCAGCAAAAATCTCCAGTCTGTGGCTGCTTGGCTGGCCGGTCAGCTTGTGGCCGGTTGGTTTGGGAGAGCTGCATTGGGTGGGGGGCGTTGTGCGATACTGCGCCGCCCCAGCGGTCGTCGGCCAAGACGCATAGCGGAAATACCGCCATGGCGATCTATGCTTCAGGCATTGCCAGGCGCTGCCGATAACCCTCGATGTGCCGATCCGCTCGCTTCCCAGCCGGTTGCCGCGTATCCGGTCTGGCCAAGACAACAACAAAGGGATTTGCGTCGCAAATTACGCCTTTTCCCGTCAGGACGACCCATTGCCTGTCCCCATATACGATGTAAATGCCCCTGGTGGCACCTTGAAACGCCTGCCCTTGCTCAAGGCGGCGGTAGGTTTCATCTCCATGGTTTTCCTCTGCCTGTGCGGCTTGCTGTACTTGCAGTTGGAGCAGTCTTGGCGCCATGACCTGGCCCAGGCCGAGGTCAACTCCACCAACTTGACCCAGGCCATGGCCCAGCAGGCCGAAGACACCTTCATGGAGGCCGACCTGGTGCTGATGAGCCTCTCCGAATGGATCGAGGCGTTGGGCGAGGGGGCGGAGCAACGTCAGCGGCTGCAGAAGATCTTCGCCCGGCGGGTGCTGGCCCTGAGTCAGCTCAGCGGGGTATTCCTCTATGACCGGCAGGGCCAGTGGGTAGTCAGCTCTTTCAACGATTCACCCCATGGCAAGGACGTGGCCGATCGTGACTACTTCCGTTTCCACCAGCAGAACGCTTCGTTGCAGGCCCATATCAGCCCGGCGATCCGCAGTCGTGCCAATGGCGAATGGATCATCCCGATTTCCCGCCGCATCAACGACGAGGCTGGGAACTTCCAGGGCGTGTTGATGGCCGGCATCAAGCTGACCTACTTCGACCAGTTCTTCAAAAGCTTCAATATCGACGAGCAGGGGACGATGTTCCTCGCGCTCTCCGATGGCACCCTGATCGCCCGGCGGCCATTCGAGGCTCGCCAGGTCGGGGCTTCACTGTCCCGGGGCGAGATCTTTTCCAAATACCTGCCTGAAGCCCCGGCAGGCAATGCCATGATCACTTCGATCGTCGATGGAGTGCCGCGCCTGTATGGCTATCGCCAGTTGCAGGCGTACCCGTTGGTGGTGGCTGCCGCCAATTCCAAGGATTCGATTCTCAAGGGCTGGTATGCCTCGGCCTACCAGTCGACGGCCATCGTCGCCCTGGTGTTGCTGGGAGTCGGGTTGTTCGGCTGGGTCTTCGTCAACCAGGTGCGCAACAACGAACAGATCGAGGCCGACTTGCGCGAGGCACAAGAGGCGCTGGAGGTGATCGCCACCCATGACAGCCTGACCGGCCTGGCCAACCGGCGTTTGTTCGAGCGGGCCCTGGTGATCGAGTTCGGCCGAGGGGCCCGGCAGAGTAGTCCGCTGGCCCTGATCATGGTCGATATCGATTACTTCAAGCGCTACAACGACACCTACGGCCACGTTGCCGGCGACCACTGCCTGACGCAGGTGGCCCAGGCGCTGCAAGCCTGCTGCCAGCGCCAGGCCGACCTTGCGGTGCGCTACGGTGGCGAGGAGTTCGCGGTGTTGCTGCCCGACACCGATATCCACGGTGCGGTGGCCATGGCCGAGCAGATCCGCCAGAGCGTCATGGCGCACAACATTCCCCATAGCGGTTCGGCGGCCGGTTGCGTGACGGTCAGCCTGGGTTGCTATGCCTTCGTGCCCAGCGGCCGCGACAGTACCGAGGTGTTCATCGAGCGGGCGGATGCGGCGCTGTATCAGGCCAAGGCCACGGGGCGCAACCGGGTCTCGGCGCTGTCCGCCCAGCCACTGCAGCGTTCCGATCGCTGAGCCTTACCAGGCCTTGCAGAACACCTGGTTGCCATAGCTATTGCCGCCGAACTCATAGCTCGTGACACCCACCGCGTCATAGCCCTGGGCCAGGTAAAAGGCCAGGGCCGGCTGGTTGCCCTCCCAGGCGCAGAGCCACAGGCAGCTGGCGCCACGTCCCCGGGCGAGGTTTTCCGCCTGGCTCAGCAGGGCCTGGCCGATGCCTTGGCGCTGGGCATGGCGCTGGACGTACAAGCGCACCAGTTCCATGCCGTCGGCCAGTTGTTCCAGGGGCGGGCGGGTGCCGCTGGCGGCGAGCTCGGCGAACCCCTGCAGGTGCCCCTCACTTTCGGCCAGCAGCAGGATTCGCCGGGGATCGGCCAGGCGTTGGCGGAACTGCTCCGGGGCGTAGACGCTCAGGGCCTCCTCGGCCAGGTCGGCACGCATGCCATCCAGGGCGTAGGTATCGAAGAAGACCTGGGTGGCCAGGCCGCCGAGGCACAGGGCGTCCTCGTGGCGAGCATGGCGAAAGGTCAGGGTGGTGGGCATGACTGCATCCTTGTAGTTGATTGCCGGTAGTCAGTGGGCGGCGGATCGCTCGAGCAACTGTTCCAGGTGCTGGCGTACCGCCGGCCATTCGTCGTCGATGATGCTGAAGCGCACGGAGTTGCGCTTGCGGCCATCGGGCATGATGCGTTCGTGGCGCACTATGCCCTCCTGCTGTGCGCCCAGGCGCAGGATCGCCGCGCGGGACTTGTGGTTGATCTCGTCGGTGGTGAACTGTACCCGCACGCAGGCCATATCCTCGAAGGCATGACGCAGCATCAGGTACTTGGCTTCGGTATTGACGAAGCTGCGCTGCCAGCGGCTGGCTATCCAGGTACTGCCGATTTCCAGCTTGCGGTTGTGCCGGTCGATCTTCCAGAACCGTGTGCAGCCGATGACCTGGCCAGTGGCGCGCAGCAGGGTGGCGAAGGGTTGCACGCTGCCGGCGGCGCGGCCCTCCAGGGCGCTGGCCAGGTAGTGGCCGACCGTGCTGGGTGAGGGCACCACGGTAAAGGGCAGGTTCCACAGTTCGCCGTCCCGGGCCGCTTCGACCAGGGCGTCGGCGTCGCTCTCTTGCAGGGGGCGCAGGATGATCCGCGGGCCTTCCAGTGGGCGCATGGCGGGGGATTCTCCAGGTCTGGGCTGGGCGGTCGGCTATTACAGGACCCCGGACACGGCTTGGCAAGGGCCAATCCGGGACCAATGCGATAAAAAATATCAGCCGAATCGATTGTCGATCCGTGTCTGTTCTGGCTTATACATAAACCCGACATGCAGGGGCTGGCGTTGCTCGAATGGATCGGCACGCGGATTGCCGGAGCCTTGCGCGACACTCAATCAAGGACCCGTGCATGAGCCAGCCGCACCTGATGAACTTCGACCTCTACCTGCACCGTCTCGGCTACGACCGAGCGCCAGCGCCCACCCTGGAAACCCTGCAGGAGCTGCAGCTGCGCCATGTCTGCCGGTTCACTTTCGAGAGTCTCTCGACCTTGCTGCATGCACCGGTACCCATCGATCTGGCGGCGGTGGAGCGCAAGATCTTGCAGGACGGACGCGGCGGCTACTGCTATGAGCTCAATCAGCTCTTCCTGGAGCTGCTGCAGCACTTGGGCTACGAGGTCCGGGGCATCACCGGACGGGTAGTGATGGGGGGACCGGAAGATGCGCTCACGCCTCGCAGTCATCGCCTGACGCTGCTGCAACTCGATGGCCGGCGCTATATCGTCGATGTGGGTTTCGGCGGCATGGTGCCGACCGCGCCCTTGCTGCTCGATACCGAGCAGGAGCAGGCCACGCCCCATGAGCCCTATCGCATCATCCGGCATGACGACAGCTACATCCTGCGGGCCAAGGTCGCTGATGAATGGCGCGCGATGTACGTGTTCGACCTGCAGGTGCAGGGCGAAGTGGATTACGAAATGGGCAATTGGTACGTCTCCACTCATCCGGCCTCGCCGTTTCTCGGCCAACTGATGGTGGCGCGGATCGGCCCGGGAGTACGCCATACCCTGCACAACCAGAGCTACGCCCTGCATCGCATGGGCCAGCCCAGCGAGCGCCGCCAGATCACCGAGGTCGAGGAATTGATGAGTCTGCTGCAGGGTGAGTTCGCCTTGCGCCTGCCGGACCATCCAGATCTGCCGCAGGTGCTGGAGCGACTGCTGCAAGCCGAAGTCGTACCCGCATGACGCAGGGCTGACCAGCACCTGGCGTCGCGCTGTGATGTGCCGCGACTGTGTACAGAATCCAGGTGCCGTTGCCTCGGTGGGTTGGCTGATCGCGCCCAAGGGCTGATTCGTTTGTCGGATCGGCCCTTTTTTATTGGGCCGCCAGGTGAGGCTGGCCAGTCCATGACTTTGCTTGCCCAGGGTTTCGGTGGCCCTGAAGCGAGGGCTCTGCAACGGCTTTTTCCCGGTGTGGCCGGGGCATCGACAGAATCGCGAGCAGCAGTTTGGGCGATGGTTTTGCGAGCCGAAGACGCCGGAAAGTTGGCGGATAAACTGTATACAATTCTATGGACAGTTCTCTTTGATGTTGCATACAGTGTGCGCATAACAAAAACAGGGAACCCCAAACCATGACTACCCCTCAGGTTTCACAGCAGCGGCCCGAAGACGAAAACTTGGGTGTTGGCGCGAATATGGCCTATGGCCTGCAACACGTGCTGACCATGTATGGCGGCATCGTCGCGGTACCGCTGATCATCGGCCAGGCTGCCGGCCTGGCGCCGGCGGAAATCGGCCTGCTGGTCGCCGCCTCGTTGTTCGCCGGGGGGCTGGCCACGTTGCTGCAGACCCTGGGGGTGCCGTTCTTCGGCTGCCGCCTGCCGTTGGTGCAGGGGGTGTCCTTCGCGGGTGTGTCGACCATGGTGGCGATCGTCACCAGTGGCGGCGAGGGTGGTTTCCAGTCGGTGCTCGGCGCGGTGATCGCTGCATCCCTGATCGGGCTGCTGATCACCCCGGTGTTTTCCCGCATCACCAAGTTCTTCCCGCCCCTGGTCACCGGTATCGTCATCACCACCATCGGCCTGACGCTGATGCCCGTGGCGGCGCGCTGGGCCATGGGCGGCAATAGCCGTTCGGCGGATTTTGGCAGCATGTCGAACATCGGCCTGGCTGCCGTCACCCTGGTCCTGGTGCTGCTGCTGAGCAAGGTCGGCAGTGCGGCGATCTCTCGACTCTCGATTCTCCTGGCGATGGTCATCGGCACCGTGGTCGCGGTGTTCCTGGGCATGGCTGACTTTTCCGGAGTGACCCAGGGACCGATGTTCGGCTTGCCCACGCCGTTCCATTTCGGCATGCCGACCTTCCATCTCGCGGCGATCCTGTCGATGTGCATCGTGGTCATGGTGACCCTGGTGGAAACCTCGGCGGATATCCTCGCAGTAGGGGAGATCATCCATACCAAGGTCGACTCCAAGCGCCTGGGCAATGGCCTGCGGGCCGACATGCTGTCAAGCATGATCGCGCCGATCTTCGGCTCCTTCACCCAGAGCGCCTTCGCCCAGAACGTCGGGCTGGTAGCGGTCACCGGGATCAAGAGTCGCTTCGTGGTGGCCACCGGTGGCCTGTTCCTGGTGATCCTCGGCCTGTTGCCGTTCATGGGGCGGGTCATCGCCGCCGTACCGACCTCGGTGCTTGGCGGGGCCGGCATCGTGCTGTTCGGCACCGTGGCCGCCAGTGGTATCCGCACCTTGTCCAAGGTCGACTACCGCAACAACATGAACCTGATCATCGTCGCTACCTCCATCGGCTTCGGCATGATCCCCATTGCCGCACCGAGCTTCTATGATCATTTCCCCAGCTGGTTCGCAACGATATTCCACTCGGGCATCAGTTCCTCGGCGATCATGGCGATCCTGCTGAACCTGGCGTTCAACCATTTCACCACTGGCAACTCGGACCAGCAGTCGGTGTTCGTCGCCGGTACCGAGCGCAGCCTGCGCTTCCAGGACATCGCCGGCCTGCGGGAGGGGGACTATTTCAGCGGGGGCAAGCTGCATGATGCCGAGGGCAAGGAAGTACCGCTGCTGGCCGATGGTCCGGCGGTCGGGGCGGAAGGCGAAGCGACGCCACCCAGCCAGGTTCGTGGCAGCGTCGAAACCACCCATTGAGTGGCTCCGTGGTTACTGACGACCGGCGCCCAGGCGCCGGTTTTTGCTTATTCCAGGTTCTCCAGGGGCGCCAGGGCCTGGAGGACCTCGGGGTCGTCCTTGTATTGCTGGCGCAGTGTCGCCAGTTGGCGATCCACGCCGGTGCAGCTCTCCTTCACCGCCTTTTCAAGCTCGGCTCGGCGCTCGGCGTCATAAGGCTCCTCGCCGGCGAAGTGCTGGCATTCCTCGTGGCGCTGGATCAGGGCGCTGGCGTCGGCCGGCAGTTGAGCGCCGCCGTAGTGCCCTCCCAGTTTCAGGCGCTGTTCCTCGACCCAGCCGCTGTAGTCCTCCCCATCCTTGGCGATGTACATGACCTGGGCCCAACCGTCCTCGGTGGCGGCGTACACCGTCAGGCCATCGCCGGGAATCACGAACAGCTTCTTGTCCATGCAGGCCGCGTGCGGGGCGCTGTGAAAATGCAGGCGCCCGGTGCCGATCACCTTGGCCTCCAGGGGCGGGCGATAGTCGCCGGCTTCCCGGGAGGCTTTTTCGCCCAGGGCGGCGCAGTCCACCGCAGGTTCGGCCAGGGCTGGCAGGGATAAAGGCAACAGCAGGCCGCACAGCGGCAGGAGGCGCAGGGTTCGGTCCATCGCAAAGGTGTCCATGGGCGGGGAGGGAGGGGTGATGGTAATGACAAAGACGCGACCTGTGAATGATCACTGGCCGCGCCCGCAGATGCTTATTGTGCGACCTTGAACTGGCCCTGCCGCACCAGGGACAGGGCGAACAGCACCACGATGGCGGCGGCTGCCGATAGGGTCAGGGGCAGACCGTAGCTGCCGCCGCCCATGGCCGCGCCGCTGAGCAGCGGTCCGAGCAGGCTGCCGATGCCCCAGAGCAGGCCGGCGCTGGCGTTGGCGGTGACCAGGTCCGGGCCGCTGAAGGACTGCCCGATCAGGACGATCGCCAGGGTGTAGATGCCACCCGCCGCGGCTCCGAGGATCAGCAGGCTCGGCCAGAGCAGGCCGGGGGTTTGCATCAACACCGGCAGGCCCAGGCCGATCAGCAGCGAGATGATGCCGCATCCCAGGTAGATTCCGGGGCGTCCGAGCTTGTCCGAGAGCCAGCCCAGGGGGAATTGGAACGCCGTGTCGCCCAGGAGAATGACGGTCACCATCAGGGCGGCGAGCTTGATGCTGTAGCCATGGTCGGCGGCATAGACCGGGAATAGCGAGAGCACCATGCTGTCGAAGAAGGCGAAGAACAGGATGCCCACGCACAGTGCCGGGGCGACGCGGATGAAGCCCAGTACCGAGAAGGTCCGGCTTTCGGAGTGGGAGCTCGGGGCATCTTCCCGGGGCAGGGTCAGCCAGACCACGGCGATGGCCAGCGCATAACCGATGGTGACGATGCCCAGCACGGCCGGTCCTTCGGTGCCCAGTACCGACACCAGGCCCGGTCCCAGCAGCTGGAAAAAGGTGAAGCAGGTGGTATAGACCGCCACCAGGCGTCCCCGGCTGCTGTCTTCGGCCATTTCATTGACCCAGGTTTCCCCGAGGATAATGATCAGCCCGGCGCCCAGGCCCATGCTGATACGCGCCAGGCCCAGGCTGTAGAGATCAAGGCCCGGCAACTCCAGGGCGGCCACGCTCAGGGCGCAGAGGCTGAAGCACAGCAGGTAGATCTGGCGGCGTGTCAGGCGTTGGCACAGGATGTTGACCAGGAAGGCCGAGAGCATCATGCCGGCGGCGGGCAGGGCCGACATGAGGCCGATCTGGTTGTTGGAGGCCCCGGCCTGGTATAGGCGCAGGGCCAGGATCGGCACGCTGGAGCCGATGCTCAGGCCGACGATGGAAATGCCCAGGATCAGGGCGGCTAACAAGGCTTTGTTCATTGCTCGAGACCTGCACCCGGATTTCCAGGTGCCTAGATAAAGTAAAGAGGTGCAGTCATGCGTCGTGACGCCGGCGGCGGTGCAGACGATTGCCGGACGAACCCTGGTGGCGCGCGCAGGTCTTGGGGCAAGCGAGTTGTTTTCAGGTCGCTTGCGCCAGGTTCGGATCGCAGGGGGTTACGGGTGCCGGGGCAGTCGCGGTCAGCGCAGGCCTTGGGGCGGAGAGAAGGTGAAGGCGAACAGCACGCTGCGACGCCGACGATTGATCGCGCAGTCATGCTGGACAATGGCCAGGCTGGCCGAAGGGGAGTTAGAGGAAGAACTGCACGCTAACTGTGCTGGCACGGACATCATTGTCTGACTGGTTGGAAAAAGAGGCGCACAGCCTACGTCAGGCCCTTGCGCCAAAGCAACCAGGCATGTGCATGGGGTTTTCAGGGATACATGAATAGCTTGGCCGCATGCCTGGCTGGCATGCGGAGGAGGTATCTGAGGAGATATTGCTTGAGCCGATTTGCCTGAGGAGCAGGGCGCTCTTCGTGGATTGCGTGGCAAATCAGTCTTGGAAGATGGCTCCACGACCTGGACTCGAACCAGGGACCCAGTGATTAACAGTCACTTGCTCTACCAACTGAGCTATCGCGGAATGCGCCGTATCTTACTGATTCAAAAAGGGAAGTCAAGCGCTTGAAGAAAAAAGGCGAATTTTTCTTCCGGTGTGCAGACGCTGCCCTCAGCCACCGAAGGTCAAGGTGCCAAGCATCAGCCTGGCCATCAGCGCATTGGCCGCCAGTTGCACCAGCCACAACGCCAGGCCCCCGAGGAATACGCCCAGGGCGATCTGCAGCACCAGGCTTTTTTCGCGTTTCTGCGAGCGGGGCAGGTAATGTTCGGGGTCGTCGCGTTCGGCCCGCAGGTCATCGTTTTTCATTGGCGGCTCTCGCTTGGCAAGACACGGTTTGAGTCTAGAGGGCGTGGGGGAGAATGCCGGGCGCCCATGAAAAAGGGGAAGCCGTGGCTTCCCCTCTTGTTTACAGGCTACCGGCAGTGGCTCAGATCACCTGGAGGATGGCCTTGGTCACCGCGCCGATATTGCTCTGGTTCAGCGCGGCAACGCAGATGCGGCCGGTGTCCAGGGCATAGATGCCGAACTCGTTGCGCAGCCGGCCCACTTGCTCGGCGCTCAGGCCGGAGTAGGAGAACATGCCGCGTTGGCGGCCAACGAAGCTGAAGTCGTGCTGTGGGGCGCCCTTGGCCAGCAGGTCGACCATCTGGGTGCGCATGCCGCGAATCCGCAGGCGCATTTCCGCCAGTTCCTGCTCCCACTGGGCACGCAGTTCCGGGTTGTTGAGCACCGCGGCGACGATGGTGGCGCCATGGGTCGGTGGGTTGGAGTAGTTGGTGCGGATCACGCGCTTGACCTGGGACAGCACGCGGGCGCTTTCTTCCTTCGAGCTGCTGATGATGGACAGCGCGCCGACACGCTCGCCGTACAGCGAGAACGACTTGGAGAAAGAGCTGGAAACGAAGAAGGTCAGGCCCGAGTCGGCGAACAGGCGGACAGCGGCGGCATCTTCGTCGATGCCATCGCCGAAGCCCTGGTAGGCCATGTCCAGGAACGGCACCAGGTTCTTGGCCTTGACCACTTCCAGGACGTTCTTCCAGTCCTCGGGGCTCAGGTCGACGCCGGTCGGGTTGTGGCAGCAGGCGTGCAGCACCACGATCGACTGCTCTGGCAGGGCGTTCAGGTCTTCCAGCAGGCCGGTACGGTTCACATCATGGGTGGCCGCGTCGTAGTAGCGGTAGTTCTGCACCGCAAAACCTGCGGTCTCGAACAGCGCGCGATGGTTCTCCCAGCTCGGGTCGCTGATGGCGACCACGGCATTGGGCAGCAGTTGCTTGAGGAAGTCGGCACCGATCTTCAGGGCGCCAGTGCCGCCGACGGCCTGGGTGGTGACTACGCGGCCAGCGGCCAGCAGTGGCGAGTCGGCACCGAACAGCAGCTTCTGTACCGCCTGGTCGTAGGCGGCGATGCCGTCGATCGGCAGGTAACCACGGGAGGCATGCTGGGCTGCGCGGATCGTCTCGGCTTCGACAACGGCGCGCAGGAGTGGAATGCGTCCCTCCTCATTGCAGTACACGCCCACCCCAAGGTTGACCTTGTCGGTACGGGTGTCGGCGTTGAATGCTTCGTTGAGGCCCAGGATTGGATCGCGTGGTGCCATTTCGACAGCGGAGAACAGGCTCATTTTACGGCGGCTCTGAATGGAGTGTGGAGGGACGTGTCGCGCTCCAGCCGAATGCACTAGAGCGGTGCACAAACGGGGAGCTAGTATAGAGGCCATCATCGCGGCGGGCGACAGGCTATTAGCCTTTTGCGACAAGTTTTTCGGGTTATTTTCTGACCGTTAGTCTTATTGCAACATTCGGCGTGTTAGCGGGTGTAGGACCTTTACCTTGAAAGCTGTGGGATTTGGCTCCACATTCTGAATATTCCCGTTTTCTTTCCTCGACGACCTGGGTCGTACGTGGTCTTTCCCATTGCTGTCCGGTCGCGCCGCGCAGGATGATTCCAGAGGTAGGTTATGTCTGAGTTCCAGCTCGTTACCCGTTTCCAGCCTGCCGGCGACCAGCCGGAGGCCATCCGCCTGATGGTCGAAGGCATCGAGGCCGGCCTGGCGCACCAGACCCTGCTCGGTGTGACCGGTTCAGGCAAGACCTTCAGCATCGCCAACGTCATCCAGCAAGTGCAGCGGCCGACCCTGGTACTGGCCCCGAACAAGACCCTGGCGGCGCAGTTGTACGGCGAGTTCAAGGCGTTTTTCCCGAACAACGCAGTGGAGTACTTCGTTTCCTACTACGACTACTACCAGCCCGAAGCCTATGTGCCGTCCTCCGATACCTTCATCGAGAAGGACGCCTCGATCAACGACCATATCGAGCAGATGCGCCTGTCGGCGACCAAGGCGTTGCTGGAGCGCAAGGACGCGATCATCGTCACCACGGTGTCCTGCATCTATGGCCTGGGCAGCCCCGAAACCTACCTGAAGATGGTCTTGCACGTGGATCGCGGCGACAAGCTCGACCAGCGTGCCTTGCTGCGGCGCCTGGCGGACCTGCAATACACCCGCAACGACATGGACTTCGCCCGCGCGACCTTCCGGGTCCGCGGCGACGTGATCGATATCTACCCGGCGGAATCCGACCTGGAGGCGATCCGCATCGAGTTGTTCGACGACGAAGTGGAAAGCATCAGTGCCTTCGACCCGTTGACCGGCGAGGTGATCCGCAAGCTGCCACGCTTCACCTTCTATCCCAAGAGCCACTACGTGACCCCGCGCGAGACCCTGCTGGAGGCCGTCGATGGAATCAAGGAGGAGCTGCAGGAGCGCCTGGAGTACCTGCGTTCCAACAACAAGCTGGTGGAAGCCCAGCGCCTGGAGCAGCGCACTCGCTTCGACCTGGAGATGATCCTCGAGCTGGGCTACTGCAATGGTATCGAAAACTACTCGCGCTACCTGTCCGGGCGTCCGGCCGGGGCGCCGCCGCCGACCCTGTATGACTACCTGCCGCCCGATGCCCTGTTGGTGATCGACGAGTCCCATGTCAGCGTGCCCCAGGTCGGCGCGATGTATAAGGGCGATCGTTCGCGCAAGGAAACCCTGGTGGAATATGGCTTCCGCCTGCCTTCGGCGCTGGATAACCGGCCGATGCGCTTCGACGAATGGGAAGGCGTCAGCCCGCAGACCATCTTCGTCTCCGCCACTCCCGGCAACTACGAGGCCGAGCACGCCGGCCGGGTGGTGGAGCAGGTGGTACGCCCCACCGGCCTGGTGGACCCCCTGGTGGAGGTGCGCCCGGCGTTGACCCAGGTCGACGACCTGCTGTCGGAAATCACCAAGCGCGTGGCCCTGGAGGAGCGGGTGCTGGTGACCACGCTGACCAAGCGCATGGCCGAGGATCTCACCGACTACCTGGCTGACCACGGCGTCCGTGTGCGCTACCTGCACTCGGACATCGATACCGTGGAGCGGGTGGAGATCATCCGCGACCTGCGGCTGGGGACTTTCGACGTGCTGGTGGGGATCAACCTGCTGCGCGAAGGCCTGGACATGCCCGAGGTGTCGCTGGTGGCGATCCTCGATGCCGACAAAGAAGGCTTCCTGCGCTCCGAGCGCTCGCTGATCCAGACCATCGGCCGCGCTGCGCGTAACCTCAATGGCAAGGCGATCCTCTACGCCGACAACATCACCGGCTCCATGCAGCGCGCCATCGGCGAGACCGAGCGCCGGCGCGACAAGCAACTGGCTTTCAACCAGGCCAATGGCATCACCCCAAAGGGGGTGGTCAAGGACATCACCGACATCATGGAAGGTGCCACCGTGCCAGGTTCGCGCAGCAAGAAGCGCAAGGGCATGGCCAAGGCCGCGGAGGAGAGCGCTCGCTACGAAAACGAGCTGCGTTCGCCGAGCGAGATCACCAAGCGCATCCGCCAGCTCGAGGAAAAGATGTACCAGTTGGCCCGGGACCTGGAGTTCGAGGCGGCAGCCCAGCTGCGGGACGAGATCGGCAAGCTGCGTGAGCGCCTGCTCAACGTCTGAGCGGTGCGCGCCCCATGGCAGCGGCCATGGGGCGCGATCGTCCGTAACCGTGACCTGAGCTTAAATGCCCTCCTTACTGGAGCGCGCCTGGTATCGCCTGTTACCATTCGCCCCTTGTTTGTTCCTTAGCTTTTCTATTCTTTCCGAGACATGCCATGACCACCGTCCGTACGCGCATCGCGCCATCGCCTACCGGGGATCCCCACGTAGGTACTGCTTATATCGCTTTGTTCAACTATTGCTTTGCCAAGCAGCACGGCGGTGAGTTCATCCTGCGTATCGAAGACACCGACCAACTGCGTTCCACTCGCGAGTCCGAACAGCAGATCTTCGATGCCTTGCGCTGGCTGGGGATCAACTGGAGCGAAGGCCCGGATGTCGGCGGTCCCCATGGCCCGTATCGCCAGAGCGAACGTGGCGATATCTACCAGAAGTACGTCCAGCAACTGGTGGACATGGGGCACGCGTTCCCATGCTTCTGTACCGCCGAGGAACTGGACCAGATGCGTGCCGAGCAGATGGCCCGCGGCGAAACCCCGCGCTACGACGGGCGCGCATTGTTGCTGTCCAAGGAAGAAGTGGCCCAGCGCCTGGCGGCCGGTGAGCCCCATGTGATCCGCATGAAGGTGCCCAGCGAAGGTGTCTGCGTGGTACCGGACATGTTGCGTGGCGATGTCGAGATCCCGTGGGATCGCATGGACATGCAGGTCCTGATGAAGACCGATGGCTTGCCGACCTACTTCCTGGCCAACGTGGTCGACGATCACTTGATGGGCATCACCCACGTGCTGCGTGGCGAAGAATGGCTGCCGTCGGCGCCGAAACTGATCCTGCTTTACGAGTACTTCGGCTGGGAGCAACCGCAGTTGTGCTACATGCCGCTGCTGCGTAACCCGGACAAGAGCAAGCTGTCCAAGCGCAAGAACCCGACTTCGGTGACCTTCTACGAGCGCATGGGCTTCATGCCCGAGGCCATGCTCAACTACCTGGGGCGCATGGGCTGGTCGATGCCGGACGAGCGCGAGAAGTTCTCGTTGCAGGAAATGGTCGACAACTTCGACCTGTCGCGGGTCTCCCTGGGCGGGCCGATCTTCGATATCGAGAAACTGTCCTGGCTCAACGGTCAGTGGCTGCGTGACCTGCCGGTGGAGGAGTTCGCCACTCGCGTGCAGAAGTGGGCGTTCAACAGCGACTACATGATGAAGATCGCCCCCCATGTCCAGGGTCGGGTCGAAACCTTCAGCCAGATCGCGCCGCTGGCCGGGTTCTTCTTCGCTGGTGGAGTCACTCCGGATGCCAAGCTGTTCGAATCCAAGAAGCTGTCGGGCGATCAGGTGCGCCAGCTGATGCAGCTGATCCTGTGGAAGCTTGAAAGCCTGCGCCAGTGGGAAAAGGACAACATCACCGCGACTATCCAGGCCGTGGTCGAATCCCTGGAGCTGAAGCTGCGCGATGCCATGCCGCTGATGTTCGCCGCCATCACCGGCCAGGCCAGTTCGGTGTCGGTGCTCGATGCCATGGAAATCCTTGGTCCGGACCTGACTCGCTTCCGTCTGCGCCAGGCTATCGATCTGCTCGGTGGCGTGTCGAAGAAAGAGAACAAGGAGTGGGAAAAACTGCTGGGCGCCATCGCCTGAGGCGGCGTGGCGCCGCAGTAGTGCTGCCAGGAGCGGCGAGCTTTTCGACTACGCTTGAATCTCTGGCGTCAGGCGAATTGGTTGCCGCGACCGGCAATTCTCCAGGCTTGGCTCAACTCTTTTGCGGGAGTCGGCACAAGTCGGGAAGGGCGCAAAAGCCCGGTTTTTCAGGGCGGGCCGGTAAGTGATTGTTATCCCGGCAAATTTTTTTGCAAAAAGCTGAAAAAAAATTGACAGCTTTGCGAACGCCCCTTAAGATTCGCCCCGTCCTCACCGACGAGGGGCTATAGCTCAGCTGGGAGAGCGCTTGCATGGCATGCAAGAGGTCGACGGTTCGATCCCGTCTAGCTCCACCAATTTACAGTTCAAGGTCTGGCCACACCGGCCTTGAATCGATCGGCACTCAGCGCCGGTCAGTTGTATAGAAGGGTTTGCGTCCCCTTCGTCTAGTGGCCTAGGACACCGCCCTTTCACGGCGGTAACAGGGGTTCGAGTCCCCTAGGGGACGCCAGTTTTACACAAGCGATGTTGCAGGATGTCGCTGCGCCGCGAGGCGAAAAATCCGGGGCTATAGCTCAGCTGGGAGAGCGCTTGCATGGCATGCAAGAGGTCGACGGTTCGATCCCGTCTAGCTCCACCAATTTACAGTTCAAGGTCTGGCCACACCGGCCTTGAATCGATCGGTACTCAGCGCCGGTCAGTTGTATAGAAGGTTTGTGTCCCCTTCGTCTAGTGGCCTAGGACACCGCCCTTTCACGGCGGTAACAGGGGTTCGAGTCCCCTAGGGGACGCCAGTTTTACACAAGCGATGTTGCAGGATGTCGCTGCGCCGCGAGGCGAAAAATCCGGGGCTATAGCTCAGCTGGGAGAGCGCTTGCATGGCATGCAAGAGGTCGACGGTTCGATCCCGTCTAGCTCCACCAATTTACAGTTCAAGGTCTGGCCACACCGGCCTTGAATCGATCGGTACTCAGCGCCGGTCAGTTGTATAGAAGGTTTGTGTCCCCTTCGTCTAGTGGCCTAGGACACCGCCCTTTCACGGCGGTAACAGGGGTTCGAGTCCCCTAGGGGACGCCAGGTTTGCCCGCTTTGCGGGATTTCAAGGGTCATTCGATTATTGAATGACCCTTTTGTTTTTCTGGCGTCCGGCAATTTCTCTCTCTTCTTTTCCCAGCTTGCTCCTCTGACCGACGGTCACGCTAGCGACTTGCGGAAAATTATTATGGGAATAATATTTTTTCGTGATATTCGGAGGCAACGATGAACGATAAAAAAGCTCAGACCCGGGAGCGCATTCTCCAGGCTGCCAGTTCCGCGTTGATCCAGCGTGGTCCGGCCGAGCCGAGCGTAGGTGAGGTGATGGGGGCGGCCGGGCTCACGGTCGGTGGTTTCTACGCGCACTTCGAGAGCAAGGACGCGCTGATGCTGGAGGCCTTCACCCAGTTGCTCGCGCACCGGCGCGGCCTGCTCGATGAAATGGACAGCAACCTGAGCGGTGTGGAGCGTCGGGCGTTGACCGCCGCCTTCTACCTGTCGCGCAAGCATCGCGACTCCACCGAGCTGGCCTGCCCGATCCCCGCCTCGGTAGGGGAGTTGGGACGTCTGCCGGAGAGCTTCCGCAAGGCCCTGAACGAGCATATGGAGTTGATGGTGGCGCAACTGGCCGAGACTCCTGAGGACACGGACAAGGCCCTGGCGGACATGGCCTTGATGATCGGCGGCCTGTCCTTGGCGCGTGCCCTGGGACCGGGGGAGCTGTCCGATCGCCTGCTGCGCGCTGCCAAGTCCGCCGTGCTCTGACCCGGAACCGTGGCGAGCCCTGTCGCCACCTGGTCATTCACATCGCGAATGATCATCCAATCAAGGTTCGATACGCCCCGCGAGCCCCGGTTCGCCAAGCCCTCGAGATAGCAAAGCCTCGAGCCAGAGCGAGCCGGTCCCGGGATGGGTGCGCCAATCGGGCTGGCCATCCGTTACACTGCATCGGTCAAAAAACTGACCGGGAGTCGGGCATGAGTTGGGATCTGGCAACGCCGTTCGTCATCGATCTGCAGGTGGCGGCCGAAGATATCGATGGCTTGGGGCACGCCAACAATGCGGTCTACGTTACTTGGCTGGAGCGTTGTGCCTGGCGTCATTCCCAGCGCCTGGGGCTGGACCTGGCTGAATATCGCCGCCTGGACCGGGCCATGGCCGTGGTGCGGCATGAAATCGACTACCTGGCCGCCGCCTACGAGGGCGACGAGCTGCAATTGGCCACCTGGATCGTCGATTGGGATCAGCGCTTGAAGATGACCCGGCGTTTCCAGCTGGTGCGCCCGAGCGATGGCACGACCCTGCTGCGGGCCCAGACCACCTTCGTCTGCATCGAGCTGTCCAGCGGCAAGCCCAAGCGCATGCCCGCCGAGTTCCTCGACGGCTATGGGCCGGCCCTGCAATCCTGCTGAATCTTTAGTCGTTGCGTGGAATGCTGGCCCCGTTCGCCGGCAGTTGCTAACGGCAAGGTACTGCCAGCGTTTGAAACCCAGTAAACTGGCGCCCGTTTTTCGCCCGTTTTCGTCGAGTGTGTTTCATGCAAATTGCCCTGGCGCCCATGGAGGGGTTGGTCGACAACATCCTGCGCGATGTACTGACCCGTGTTGGCGGGATCGACTGGTGTGTCACCGAGTTCATCCGTGTCAACGACCGTCTGCTGACGCCTGCCTATTTCCACAAGCTTGCCCCCGAATTGCTGCAAGGCGCGCAGACTGCGGCCGGGGTGCCGCTGCGCGTGCAACTGCTCGGTTCCGATCCTGTGTGCCTGGCCGAGAACGCCGCGCTGGCCTGCGAGCTGGGGAGCGAAGTCATCGACCTGAACTTCGGTTGCCCGGCCAAGACCGTCAACAAGTCCCGTGGCGGCGCGGTGCTGCTCAAGGAGCCCGAGCTACTCAACCAGATCGTCGAGCATGTACGACGTGCGGTTCCGGCGCATATCCCGGTCACGGCCAAGATGCGCCTGGGTTTCGATAGCCCGGATGGTGCCCTGGTATGCGCCACCGCGTTGGCCGAAGGTGGCGCCGAGCATATCGTGGTGCATGCGCGGACCAAGGTTGACGGCTACAAGCCTCCGGCCCATTGGGAGTGGATTCCTCGGGTCCAGGAAGTGGTCAAGGTGCCGGTGTTCGCCAACGGTGATATCTGGAGCGTCGAGGACTGGCGGCGCTGCCGGGAAATCAGCGGGGTCGAGGACATCATGCTGGGGCGTGGGCTGGTTTCGCGTCCGGACCTGGCTCGGCAGATCGCCGCGGCTCGGGCTGGCGAAGAAGTGGTGCAGATGTCCTGGGCCGAGTTGCTGCCGCTGATCCATGACTTCTGGGCCCAGGTGGTTACGCAATTGACCCCGCGCTCGGCTCCGGGTCGGTTGAAGCAGTGGTTGGCGATGTTGACTCGCAACTACCCCGAGGCGGTCGAGTTGTTCACCGCGCTGCGGCGCGAAACCGAGCTGGACCAGGTCGGCAGGTTGCTGGGTATGCCGTGCAGCGAGGCGGCCTGAAGAAATTTCCATGGCCGCTCTTGAAATGCCTCCGGCGGTCCTTATCTCTTGGGTACGCGATGCCGAATTCGGGTCGCGTAGATAACCACTCGCTGAATATCAGGAGATTTACCCATGAGTACTGCATTTTCCCTGGCCCCATTGTTCCGTTCCTCTGTCGGCTTCGACCGTTTCAACGACCTGTTCGAATCGGCACTGCGCAACGAACCAGGCAGCAGCTACCCACCCTACAACGTTGAAAAGCATGCCGATGACCAGTACCGCATCGTCATCGCCGCTGCCGGCTTCCAGGAGCAAGACCTGGAGCTGCAGGTGGAAAAAGGCGTGTTGACCGTGAGCGGTGGCAAGCGCGATGCCAACGAAGGCGTCACCTACCTGCACCAGGGCATCGCCCAGCGGGCTTTCAAGCTGTCTTTCCGCCTGGCCGACCATATCGAGGTCAAGGCCGCGGCCCTGAACAACGGCCTGCTGAACATCGACCTGCTGCGGGTCGTGCCGGAAGAGGCCAAGCCCAAGCGCATCCCGATCAGCGGCATGCAGCAAGCGGCCCTGCAACACTAAGACCGCAAGCAGAAAAGGGCGCCCGAGTGGCGCCCTTTTTCGTGCCTGTCATTCCAGCAGTTTCTTGAATTCGCCTAGCGGGAGCGGTCGGCTGTGCAGGTAGCCCTGGTACAGGTGGCACTCCAGGCCCCGCAGGAACTCCAGTTGTTGCAAGGTCTCGACGCCTTCGGCGATCACCTTCAATTCCAGGCTGCGGGCCATGGCCACGATGGCCCGGATGATCTCCGCGTCGTTGGGGTCGTGGGTGGCATCGCGGACGAAGGACTGGTCGATCTTCAACGTGTCCACCGGCAGGCGCTTGAGGTAGGTCAGGGATGAATAGCCCGTGCCGAAATCATCCATGGCGAAGCTGACCCCGAGCTTCTTCAGGCGACGCATCTTGCTGATGGTGTCTTCCAGGTTCTGGATCACGATGCCTTCGGTGATCTCCAGCTTCAGCAGCGAGGAAGGCAGGGCGTAGGCCGCCAAGCTGTGCTCGATCCGTTCGACGAAATCGTTCTGGCGGAACTGCCGGGGGCTGATGTTCACGCACAGGCTGAACTGGTGCGGGTCCACCAGGCCTTCTTCGATCAACTGGCTGAAAGCCAGGCAGGACTCATCGAGGATCCAGGTGCCCACCTCGAGGATCAGCCCGCTGTCTTCGAGCACCTTGATGAACTCGGTCGGTGACTGCGCCCCCAGTTCCGGGTGCTGCCAGCGCACCAGCGCCTCGGCGCCGACGATGCGATTGTCGCGGGCATCCACCTGGGGCTGGAAGTGCACGCTGAATTCGCCCCGGGACAGGGCCAGGCGCAGGTCGGTTTCCATGCGCAAGCGTTCGCTGGCGGCCTTCTGCATGGTGTTGTGGTACATCTGCGTGGTGTTGCGCCCCGAGTCCTTGGCGCGATACAGGGCGATATCGGCACGCTTGAGCAGGTCGGTGGGGGTCGAGCCGTGATCGGGAATCAGCGCCACGCCGATGCTGGGCGTGACCTGCAGGCGCTGACCGTCGAGGAACATCGGCTCCGACAGCAATTCGCGCAAGGTGCCCGCCAGTTGCCGGACCTGTTCGCTGACGTCGTTGCGCGAGCCTTCCAGGCCGCTGAGCAGGACCACGAACTCGTCGCCGCCCAGGCGCGCCACCGTGTCCTCCATGCGTACGCTGGCTTCCAGCCGTGCGGTGATGATCTTCAGGACCGTGTCACCCACCGGATGCCCCAGGGAATCGTTGATGTGCTTGAAGTGGTCCAGATCGAGGAACAGCAGGGCGCCGCGCAGGTTGTGCCGCTTGAGCAGGGCGATCTGCTGGCTCAGGCGGTCCATCAGCAGGGCGCGGTTGGGCAGGTTGGTCAGAGGGTCGTGGTAGGCCAGGTGGCGGATCTGCGCCTGGGCGTTCTTCAGCAAGCTGACGTCCCGGGCGGTCAGCAGCAGGCAAGGGGTTTCATTGAGGGTGATGGGCTCCACTGAAACCTCGAGGGTGAAGATTTCCCCGCGCTTGTTGCGCCCGAGCATCTCCATATGGTGCACCCGACCCTTGAGCTTGAGTTCGGCCAGCAACGTGGCCAGCTGGGCCTCCTCGGCCCAGATCCCGACTTCGTACAGGGTATGGCCCATCACCTCGTCGGTGCGGTAGCCGGTCAGGCGGCAGAAGCCGTCGTTGACCTCCAGGTAGCGTCCGGTATCGCGCTCGGTGATGGTGATGGCGTCGGGGCTTGAGTGGAAGGCCTTGGCGAACTTCTCCTCGCTGGCCTTGAGCGCCGCTTCCGAGCGTTGTTGCTGGGTGATGTCGCGCAGAGTGGTGACGATGCACGGTTGTTTGTCGACGATGATCTGGCGGCTGGAGATGATGCAGGTCAAAGGCTGGCCATCCTTGTGGTTGACCACCACCGCGACATTGTTCAGCGCTTGTTCGCGGATTACCTGTTCGATTCGCCGCAAGCGCGGCGCGGGGTCTTCCCAGAGGCCGATCTGCTCGGCGCTGCGGTTGATCACGTCGTCCAGGGTCCAGCCGAAGGTCTGGGTGAAGCTGGAGTTGATCTCGATGAACTGGCCGGTTTCCAGCAGGGTGACGCAGATCGGATCCGGGCTGACCTGGAACAGGCTGGCGAATTTCTCCTCGGAGGTGATCAGGCGCTGCTCGCGCTCCACCTGTTCGGTGATGTCCAGCAGGGTTCCGGCCATGCGCAGCGGGTTGCCTTGCTCGTCGCGATACAGGCGGGCACGGCTCTCCAGGTAGCGCGAGCTGCCATCGGCCAGTTGCACGCGATAGGTCAGCTGGTAGTTGCCCGCCGGGCCTTCGCGCAGGCTGCGATAGGCGTCGCGCATGGAGTTGCGCTCCTCGGTGGGCACACCCTCGAAGAAGGCATCGAAGGACTCGTGAAACGGCGCTGGCTCCAGGCCATGCAACTGCGCAGCTCGGGCCGAGCCATAGAGCATGCCGCTGGGGATGTGCCAGTCCCAGGTGCCCAGTTGCGCGGAGTCCAGGGCCAGGTCCAGGCGCTCCTGGCTATCCTTGAGGGCCTGTTCGGCGCGCTTGCGCTCGCTGGTATCGAGGAAGGTGCTGAGCAGGAAGGCCTTGCCCTCCAGTTCGACCTTCTGTGCGCTGAGGATGCCGTCGTGGATCTGCCCGTTGCTGGCACGCAATTGCACTTCGAGGCTGGCGGCCTGGCCCTTCTTCTGTACGGCCTTGATCAGTTGGGCGCGCTGCTCGGGGTTGACCCACAAGCCGATTTCCAGGGTGGTGCGGCCGATCACATGCTCGGCGGGCCAGCCGAACTGGCTTTCGAAGTACTGGTTGGCTTCGCTGATCAGGCCGTCTTCGAGGCGGGTCAGCAGCACCATGTTGGGGCAGAGGTGGAAGAGGGTGGCAAAACGCTTTTCCGAGCTGCTCAGGGCTTCTTCGCGCTGGCGCTGGTGGGTGATTTCGCGGATCACCCCGATCATCCGGGGCTTGCCGTGTTTGTCAGGCAGCACGCTGCCGTTGATTTCCAGCCAGTGCAGGCTGCCATCGGGCCAGCGGATGCGATGGTGCATGGCTTGTTCCAGGGGCGCGCCGGCCAGCACCGAGTGAAAGGCGCGTACGGTTCGGGCCCGGTCCTCGATGGGTAGCAGGTCGAGGTATTCGAGGTTTTCCGGCAGGGGTTGGCGCGGATCGAAGCCGAACAGCGCCTGGGTGCCCCGGGACCAGCTGATTTGCCCGCTTTCGATATCCCAATACCAGGCTCCCAGCCTCGCGCCGTTGAGCGCGGCGAGCAGTTGTGGCGCACTTTCCCAGCTCTGTTCCGACTCCCTGGGGTCGACGGCGTGGATGCGTGGCATGGGCGGAATACGGTCAGCGGGTTTGGGCATGGTGATCAGGCCTTGTGCTGAGTAGTTCGTTTGGCGCGAGGGCTCATGGCGGGAGGCGACAGGGCACGGGCAAAACCCGGAATACTTATGCCGGGTTCCCTGGCCAATCGACCTGTGCGTCCAATAAGGCCATGAAAGCCCGCGCAGCATTCGACAGCGTCCGTTCGGTATGCAGGATATAGCCTAGCTGGCGGTGTAGTTGTATGCCCGGTAAAGGGATGCGCGCCACTTGTTCGTCGAGCATTGTGCGCGGCAGCACACTCCAGGCCAGGCCGATGGAGACCATCATCTTTATGGTTTCCAGATAGTTAGTGCTCATGGCGATGTTCGGCGTCAGGCCCTGGGCCTGGAACAATCGCTGCACGATGTGGTGGGTAAAGGTGTTGCCGCCGGGAAAAACCGCCGGGTGCAGGGCGATATCCGCCAGGCTGACCTGGCCGTTGCTGACCAGCGGGTGTTCCGGGGCGGCGACGAAGTCCAGTGGGTCGTCCCAGACCGCGGTGGCCTTGACCAGGCCGTGTGGCTCGGGAGCCAGGGTGATGACGGCCAGCTCGGCGCGGCCGTGGAGGATTTCCTCATAGGCCACCTCCGAATCGAGGAACTGGATGTCCAGGGCCACTTGTGGGTAGCGCCGGGTATAGGCTCGCAGCAGGGGCGGCAGGCGATGCAGGCCGATGTGATGGCTGGTGGCCAGTGTCAGGCGCCCGCTGACTTCGCCCGTGAGGTTGGTCAGGGCCCGGCGAGTGTCGTCCAGCACGTTGATGATCTGATAGGCCCGGGGCAACAGGGCCCGGCCAGCCTCTGTAAGACCGACTTCACGGCCCAGGCGATCGAACAGTCGCACATTGAGCTGCTGTTCCAGCGCGGCGATGCGCTTGCTGATGGCCGGTTGGGTCAAGTACAGGCGCTCGCCCGCTCCAGAGAAGCTGCCGGTTTCGGCGATGGCGATGAAGGCATTGAGATTGGCCTGGTCCATCTTGCATTCCTATTGGTTATCCAAATCATGAAAAATATGAATTTGAGTTATTTAATCTAACGCCATAGCATCAGCCTCACAAGCCAAGTGGTTATTGATCGATGCTCGATCAGGGCCCGGGGCATAGAAACAAGCTGATGAGGAAAGGTCCGATGGCTGGCAAGACGCTCTACGACAAGCTCTGGGAAATGCACGAGGTGAAGCGCCGTGACGATGGTTCGTCGCTCATCTACATCGATCGTCACATTCTTCACGAGGTGACCTCGCCGCAGGCCTTCGAAGGCTTGCGCCTGGCTGCACGCCAGCCATGGCGCATCGATGCCAACATCGCCACCCCGGACCACAACGTGCCGACTACCCAGGCCGAGCGCAAAGGTGGCCTCGACGCCATCGCCGACGAAGTGTCGCGTATCCAGGTCAAGACCCTGGATGAGAACTGCGACGATTTCGGCATCCTCGAATTCAAGATGAACGATATCCGCCAGGGCATCGTCCATGTGGTCGGTCCGGAGCAGGGGGCCACCTTGCCGGGCATGACCGTGGTCTGTGGCGACTCGCACACCTCGACCCATGGCGCCTTCGGCGCGTTGGCCCACGGTATCGGCACTTCTGAGGTGGAGCACGTGCTCGCCACCCAGTGCCTGGTGGCCAAGAAGATGAAGAACATGCAGGTGCGCGTCGAGGGCCGGTTGCCCTTCGGCGTGACCGCCAAGGACATCGTCCTCGCGGTGATCGGCAGGATCGGCACCGCTGGCGGCAACGGCCACGCCCTGGAGTTCGCCGGCAGCGCCATTCGCGATCTGTCCATGGAAGGCCGCATGACCATTTGCAACATGTCCATCGAGGCGGGCGCCCGCGTCGGCATGGTGGCCTGCGATGAAAAGACCATCGACTACGTGAAGGGTCGCCCGTTCTCGCCGCAAGGCAGCGACTGGGACAAGGCCGTGGAGGCCTGGAGCGACCTGGTATCCGATGCCGACGCGCATTTCGACACCGTCATCGAGCTGCGTGCCGAGGACATCAAGCCGCAGGTCAGCTGGGGCACTTCCCCGGAGATGGTGCTCGCGGTGGACCAGAACGTACCGGATCCGAGCACCGAAGCCGATGCGGTCAAGCGCGATTCCATCGTCCGGGCGTTGAAGTACATGGGCTTGAACGCCAACCAGGCGATCACCGATATCCAGCTGGATCGGGTATTCATCGGTTCCTGCACCAACTCGCGCATCGAAGACTTGCGCGCCGCCGCCGCCGTGGCCAAGGGGCGCAAGGTCGCCTCCACCGTGAAGCAGGCGCTGGTGGTACCAGGCTCGGGCCTGGTGAAGGCCCAGGCCGAGCAGGAAGGCCTGGACAAGATCTTCCTCGAAGCCGGCTTCGAATGGCGTGAGCCGGGCTGCTCCATGTGCCTGGCGATGAACCCGGACCGCCTGGAGAGTGGCGAGCATTGCGCGTCCACCTCCAACCGCAACTTCGAAGGCCGCCAGGGCGCCGGCGGGCGTACCCACCTGGTGAGCCCGGCCATGGCCGCGGCTGCCGCGGTGACCGGTCGTTTCATCGATGTACGTGAATTGATGCAGGCCTGAGGAGACCAGAGATGAAAGCATTCACCCAGCACACAGGCCTCGTCGCACCGCTCGACCGCGCCAACGTCGACACCGACCAGATCATTCCCAAGCAATTCCTCAAGTCGATCAAGCGTACCGGCTTCGGCCCGAACCTGTTCGACGAGTGGCGCTACCTCGATGTGGGTCAGCCCAACCAGGACAATTCCAAGCGTCCGGTGAACCAGGACTTCGTGCTCAACTTCCCGCGCTACCAGGGCGCCAGCGTGCTGCTGGCCCGTGAGAACTTCGGCTGCGGCTCTTCCCGCGAGCATGCGCCGTGGGCGCTGGACGAGTACGGTTTCCGCACCGTGATCGCGCCGAGCTTCGCCGACATCTTCTTCAACAACAGCTTCAAGAACGGCTTGTTGCCGATCATCCTCAAGGATGAAGAAGTCGACGAACTGTTCCAGCAGAGCGAAGCCACCGAGGGTTACCAGCTGACCGTCGATCTCGCCGCGCAGACCGTGACCCGCCCGGACGGCAAGCAGTACAGCTTCGAGGTGGATGCGTTCCGCAAGCACTGCCTGCTCAATGGCCTGGACGACATCGGCCTGACCCTGCAGGACGCCGACGCCATCCGCAGTTTCGAGGTCGGCTACAAGCAGCGCCAGCCCTGGTTGTTCCGCGACGCCTGAGTGCCCTTGGTCCGGCCCTTGCCGTTTGTTGCAGGGTCGGTCAGTGAGCACCGTTCTCTACGCCCCAAGGAGCCAAGCATGACCAGCAATGCCCATACCCAGGTGGTACAGCAGCAATTCGGCGGACAAGCCGTGGCCTACCTCAACAGCGCAGTGCATGCCCAGGGTGCCGAATTCGCGTTGCTACAGGCCGAGGTAGCGGGCAAGAACGAGGCCCGGGTGCTGGACCTGGGCTGTGGTGCCGGGCACGTCAGCTTCCATGTGGCGCCGTTGGTCGCGCAGGTAGTGGCCTATGACCTTTCGCAGCAGATGCTGGATGTGGTGGCGGCGGCGGCCAGGGAGCGTAGCCTGGAGAACATCCGCACGGTAGCGGGCGCCGCGGAGCGCCTGCCGTTCGCCGATGGCGAGTTCGACTTCGTCTTCAGTCGCTATTCGGCCCACCACTGGAGCGACCTGGGCCTGGCCCTGCGGGAGGTGCGCCGGGTCCTGAAGCCTGGCGGCGTGGCGGCGTTCATCGATGTCCTGTCACCTGGCAGTCCATTGCTGGATACCTACCTGCAGAGCGTCGAAGTGCTGCGCGACACCAGCCATGTCCGCGACTATTCGGCCGGGGAATGGCTGCACCAGATCAACGAGGCCGGTTTGCAGGCCCGCAGCAGCGCCCGGCAGCGCCTGCGCCTGGAATACGCCTCCTGGGTCGAGCGCATGCGCACCCCGGAGCCGCTGAGGGTAGCTATTCGCCAGTTGCAGCAGGCGATGGGCAATGAAGTGCGCGAATATTTTCAGATTGAGGCCGATGGTTCGTTCAGTACAGATGTACTGGTACTGTGGGCCGAACGATAGAATTTTTCCGGGTGCGCCCAAGGGCGTGCCGACAGAACGAACGAGGAATGCATGAGCAAGCAGATTCTGATTCTCCCTGGTGACGGTATTGGCCCGGAAATCATGGCCGAAGCGGTCAAGGTCCTGGAATTGGCCAATGACAAGTACGGCCTGGGTTTCGAGCTGAGCCACGATGTGATCGGCGGCGCGGCCATCGACAAGCATGGCGTGCCCCTGGCCGACGAGACCCTGGACCGGGCCCGTGCCGCCGATGCGGTGCTGCTGGGTGCGGTGGGCGGTCCGAAGTGGGACAAGATCGAGCGCGACATCCGTCCGGAGCGCGGGCTGTTGAAGATTCGCGCGCAACTGGGGCTGTTCGGCAACCTGCGGCCGGCGATCCTCTATCCGCAACTGGCCGATGCCTCGAGCCTGAAACCGGAAATCGTCTCCGGCCTGGACATCCTCATCGTCCGCGAACTGACCGGCGGTATCTACTTCGGTGCTCCTCGCGGCACCCGCGAGCTGGAGAACGGCGAGCGCCAGTCCTATGACACCTTGCCCTACAGCGAGAGCGAGATCCGCCGGATCGCCCGGGTCGGCTTCGACATGGCGCGGGTGCGCGGCAAGAAGCTCTGCTCGGTGGACAAGGCCAACGTCCTGGCGTCCAGCCAGCTTTGGCGTGAAGTGGTCGAGCAGGTGGCCAAGGACTATCCGGACGTCGAGCTCAGCCACATGTACGTCGACAACGCGGCCATGCAGCTGGTGCGCGCGCCCAAGCAGTTCGATGTGATCGTCACCGACAACATGTTTGGCGATATTCTCTCCGACGAGGCCTCGATGCTCACCGGTTCCATCGGCATGCTGCCTTCGGCGTCCCTGGACGCCAACAACAAGGGCATGTACGAGCCTTGCCACGGTTCGGCGCCGGACATTGCCGGGCAGGGCATCGCCAACCCGCTGGCGACCATCCTCTCGGTGTCGATGATGCTGCGCTACAGCTTCAACCTGACCGCAGCGGCGGACGCCATCGAGCAAGCCGTCAGCCGAGTGCTGGACCAGGGCTTGCGTACCGGTGACATCTGGTCGGCCGGTTGCACCCGGGTCGGTACGCAGGAAATGGGCGATGCAGTAGTCGCGGCGCTGCGGAATCTGTAATCTTTCGGGCCCACTGCACTGACAGTGGCCCACTTTTGTATAGGTGTAGTTGCGATGAAACGTGTAGGTCTGATCGGTTGGCGCGGTATGGTCGGTTCCGTGCTCATGCAGCGGATGCTTGAAGAGCAGGACTTCGATCTTATTGAACCGGTGTTTTTCACCACTTCCAATGTCGGTGGCCAGGGTCCGTCGGTAGGCAAGGATATTGCCCCGCTCAAGGACGCCTACAGCATTGAAGAGCTGAAAACCCTCGACGTGATCCTGACCTGCCAGGGTGGCGACTACACCAGCGAAGTCTTCCCCAAGCTGCGCGAAGCCGGCTGGCAGGGTTACTGGATCGACGCTGCTTCCAGCCTGCGCATGCAGGACGACGCAGTGATCATCCTCGATCCGGTGAACCGCAAGGTCATCGACCAGCAACTGGACGCCGGGACCAAGAACTACGTCGGCGGCAACTGCACCGTCAGCCTGATGCTGATGGGCCTGGGTGGCCTGTTCGAAGCCGGCCTGGTGGAGTGGATGAGCGCCATGACCTACCAGGCGGCCTCCGGCGCCGGCGCGCAGAACATGCGCGAGCTGATCAAGCAGATGGGCGCCACCCATGCTGCGGTCGCCGATGACCTGGCCAACCCGGCCAGCGCCATCCTCGATATCGACCGCAAGGTGGCCGAGGCCATGCGCAGCGATGCCTATCCAACCGAGAACTTCGGCGTACCGCTGGCCGGCAGCCTGATTCCGTGGATCGACAAGGAGCTGCCCAACGGCCAGAGCCGCGAAGAGTGGAAGGCCCAGGCCGAGACCAACAAGATCCTCGGTCGCTTCAAGAACCCGATTCCGGTGGACGGTATCTGCGTACGTATCGGCGCCATGCGCTGCCACAGCCAGGCGCTGACCATCAAGCTCAACAAGGACGTGCCGATCGCCGATATCGAAGGGCTGATCAGCCAGCACAACCCTTGGGTCAAGCTGGTGCCGAACCAGCGTGAGATCAGCATGCAGGAGCTGAGCCCGACCAAGGTCACCGGTACCCTGAACATTCCGGTGGGCCGTCTGCGCAAGCTGAACATGGGCTCGCAGTTCCTCGGCGCCTTCACTGTGGGTGACCAACTGCTGTGGGGCGCGGCCGAGCCGCTGCGCCGCATGCTGCGGATCCTGCTGGAGCGCTGATTCTTCTGCATCGCCGCGAAAAACCCGCGTTCCCTCAAAGGGCGCGGGTTTTTTCATGGGCCGCAAGTTGTGGTCGCTCCGGCGAATTGCCTCGTCCCCGCGTGCCGGGTAAAGTGCCGCTCCCCCCGTTTTGCCTGAGGTAGCACCATGACTCCGTCCTTTGATATTGCCGTGATCGGTGCCACCGGTACCGTCGGCGAAACCCTGGTGCAGATTCTCGAAGAGCGTGATTTTCCGGTCGGCAACCTCTACTTGCTGGCCAGCAGCGAGTCGGCAGGACATTCGGTGCCGTTTCGCGGCAAGAACCTGCGTGTACGCGAGGTCGACGAGTTCGACTTCGGCAAGGCCCAGCTGGCGTTCTTCGCCGCAGGTCCGGCCGTGACCCTGAGTTTTGCGCCGCGGGCGACGGCGGCCAATTGCGCGGTGATCGATCTTTCCGGGGCCTTGCCCTCGGCGCAGGCCCCCAGCGTGGTGCCCGAAGTCAATGCCAAGGTGCTGGCCGGCCTGGGTAAACCGGTGCAACTGAGCAGTCCCAGTGCCTCGGCCACGGCGCTGGCGGTCGCGCTGGCGCCATTGCAGGATCTGCTGGACATCCAGCGGGTGGGCCTGAGCGCCAGCCTGGCGGTTTCCAGCCAGGGCCGCGAGGCGGTCAGCGAACTGGCCCGGCAGACCGCCGAACTGTTGAATGCACGTCCCCTGGAACCGCGTTTCTTCGACCGGCAGATGGCCTTCAACCTGCTGGCCCAGGTCGGCACGCCGGATGCCCAGGGCCATACCCTGCTGGAAAAACGCCTGGTCAGGGAGCTGCGCGAGGTGCTGGGGCTACCTTTGCTGAAGATTTCTGTCACATGCATTCAAGCGCCGGTGTTTTTTGGCGATAGCTATAGCGTGACTCTGCAGTCGGCTGCCGATATCGACCTTGCGGCGGTGAATGCCGCGCTGGAAGCGGCGCCTGGCCTGGAGCTGGTGGACGTTGGCGACTATCCGACGGCCGTCGGTGACGCCGTGGGCCAGGATGTGGTCTACGTTGGCCGGGTTCGCAGCGGGGTCGACGATCCGGCGGAGCTCAACCTGTGGCTGACCTCGGACAACGTCCGCAAAGGCGCGGCGTTGAACGCGGTGCAGCTGGCTGAATTGTTGATAAAAGACCTGCTGTAAAAGATACTTGGCAACAATTTGCAGAATGAATCTAGCTGGGCGCTATGCTTGGCAAGTTGCTGGAGGTGAGTGGCCGTCAGGTGCTCCCGGGGCATGCAAGAATTAATCGCGCGTCGTGGCCATCCTGGCCCCGCGCAATGCCTTATGGCAGCCGCTACAAAACCTTCTCGCTAGCCGAGGAAAGTTCAAACAAAGGATGAGGCTATGGTTCAAGTTCGCAAACTGGTGTTAGCAATAGCGGCCGCCTCGGCGCTGTCCTCCGGTATGGCGCAGGCGCTTGGGCTTGGGGAGCTGACCCTGAAGTCGAGTCTGAACCAGCCTCTGGTAGCAGAAATCGAATTGCTCGATGTAAAGGACCTCACTGCCGCCGAAGTGGTGCCAAGCCTGGCCCCGGCAGATGAGTTCGCCAAGGCCGGCGTCGATCGCCAGGCCTTTCTCAACGACCTGAGCTTTACCCCTGTTCTCAATCCCGGCGGCAAGAGTGTGCTGCGGGTAACGTCCAGCCGCCCGCTGTCCGAGCCGATGGTCAAGTTCCTGGTGCAGGTGATGTGGCCCAACGGTCGCCTGTTGCGCGACTACAGCGTCCTGCTGGACCCTTCCAAGTTCTCTCCCGAGGCCGCGCAAGCTGCCCAGGGCGCACCGGTTTCCGGTCCTGCGGTGAATGCTCCGGTCACGTCGGCCAGCAAGATCAGCAAGCCCGAGCAATACACCACCTCGGCCCGTGACACCCTCTGGGAAATCGCGGCCAGGAACCGTAATGGTGCGTCGATCCAGCAGACCATGCTGGCGATCCAGGCGCTGAACCCGGATGCATTCATCGACGGCAATATCAACCGCTTGAAAACCGGCAAGGTGTTGCGCCTGCCGGATGTGGTCCAGAGCACCGCGTTGCCGCAGCCCAAGGCGATCGCCGAAGTGGCCGCGCAAAATGCTGCTTGGCGCCAGGGGCGGCGTGGCGGAGCCCGTGGCCAGCAACAAGTGGACGCGACCCGCCGTGCGGGTGCCGACAAGGCGCCCAAGCAGGCCAATACCCGGGACAACCTGAGTCTGGTCTCCGCCGAGAGTGGCAAGACCCGCGGCAAGGGCGCCGCAGGCGACAGCAAGGCGCTGAGCAACAAGCTGGCGGTCACCCAGGAAAGCCTGGATTCGACTCGGCGCGACAATGCCGAGTTGAAAGATCGCATGGCGGATCTGCAGAGCCAGCTGGACAAGCTGCAGCGCTTGATCGAGTTGAAGAACAACCAGTTGGCCAAGTTGCAGGCCGAGGGTGCGGCTCCGGCGGCGCCTGCAGCGCAGCCGGCGCCAGCCATGCCGGCGGAACTGGTGAGCAAGCCCGAGGCTCCGGCCCCGGTGGCTCCAGTGGCGCCAGCCAGCGAGCCCGCAGCTGCACCTGAGGCGCAGGCGGCCAAGGCCGACGAAGACAAGTACGGCGATCTGTTGACCAATCCGATCCTCTTGGGCCTTATCGCCGGTAGCGTGGTGGCGGCCCTGTTGCTGTTGCTGCTGTTGCTGGCGCGTCGCCGCAAGGCCCAGCAGGAGGCGGAGAAGCACCTGCGCATGGCCCGGGCATTGTCCGAGGAGAACAATTTTTCCGAAGAGATGGATCTGCCGGAAAGCAGCTTCGAAGGTCTTGAGGTGCCGCCGCCGAGCGTCAAGCTGGCTCCAGCTCCAGCTCCAGCTCCGGTAGCGGAGCCGATCGTGGCGCCAGCCGCGCCGCAGGAACGGGCGACCGATGTCCTGGGCCAGGCGCAGAACCATATCGACGGCGGCCGCCTGAACCAGGCAGCGGCGATTCTCGAAGAAGCGGTCAAGATGGAGCCGCAGCGCAGTGAGCTGCGCCTGAAGCTGATGGAAGTCTATGCCCGCCAGGGCGATCGCAGCGCCTTCGTCGCCGAAGAGCGCCAGCTGGTGGCCAATGGCGATAACCATGCGCAGGTCGAGCAGCTCAAGAGCCGTTATCCGGCCATGGTCGCAGTGGCGGCCGCGGCAGGCCTGGCTACCGCAGCCGCAGCGGCGGAACTGGATGCCGAGTACGTCAAGGAATTGCTCCAGGATGAGCCGCCGGCAGTTGAGCCAAAAGCCCCGGTGGAAGGCCTGGATGAAGATTTCGACCTGAGCCTGGATGACCTGGAGGCCGCTTCGCCGGCAGCGGTGGTGGCGCCAGAGCCCACGCCCGAGCCTGAAGTCGAGCTGGAGGATTTTCCGCTCGATGACGACCTGAGCTTCGGTTCGGTGCTCGAGCAGCAGATCGCACCCGAGGAGAACCTGGACGACCTGGGAGATTTCGATCTCGACCTGGGCACGGATCTGCCTGCGGCCACCCAGAGCGATGACGATTTCCTGCTGAGCCTGGAGGACGATCTCAAGGACCTTCCGGCTGGCGAAGTGCCTACAGTGACCGAGTCGGCCCTGGATGACCTTGACCTGTCGGCGGATTTTGACTTGTCCCTGGCAGATGAGATGACCGCGGACGAACCCAAGGATGCCTTCAGTTCCGAGCTGGACGACGTCAATGCCGAGCTCGAGCGACTCGCCCAGACTCTCGATCAGCCGGAAGCGGGGAGCCCGACCTTCACTGCCGAGGATGCCGCGGCGGCACCTGAGGACACTGAGTTCGACTTCCTCGCCGGTAGCGATGAAGTGGCGACCAAGCTCGATCTGGCCCAGGCCTACATCGACATGGGCGACAACGACGGAGCCCGGGATATTCTTGGTGAAGTGCTGAGCGAAGGTAACGAAGGGCAGAAGAGCGAGGCGCAGGAAATGCTCGCACGGCTGGCTTGATTCGACCTGAAGCTTGAGTGCAACGGCAGCCCATGAGGCTGCCGTTTTTGTTGGTGCTGCGCGGGACTCAGGCCAGCAGGTCCTCGTAGAACGCGCCGAAAGGGCGGGTAGGGTGGGCGATCTGGATTTCCAGGATCCACAGGCCGACCTGCGGGCAGGCGGCGAAATCCCCCAGGTCGCCGGCACGGTAGATGGCGTGGGGGAAGTCGCTGACGCGATGCCCCTTGATGTCCAGGTTCAGCAGCCAGCCCATGGCATGGGCCTGTTCCTCGGCATATCGATACAGTTCGGGGCCGGCCACCCGGTGGGTTTTCCAGTGCTCGTACACCAGGTCGAACAGGCTTTTGGCGGCAGCGGCGCAGGCATGCATTTCGGCGTCGTCACCGACGACGAAGGTTGCTCCACAGTCGCCCTCATGGCGATCCCAGACCACTCCCAGGTCAATGAAGAACAGATCGTTTTCTCCCAGCCGCGGGTCGCCCTCGGAGCGTTGCTTGAAGGTCTTGAGGGTATTGCTGCCAAAGCGGATCAGCAGCGGATGCCAGATCCGCTCCATGCCCAGTTCCTGCAATACCTCAAGGCCCATTTCCCTGGCTGCGGACTCCAGCATGCCCGGCTCGATCCGGCGGGCCATCTCGACCACGGCCTCCCAGGTCATGCGCTTGGCGTGGAGCATGCCTTCCAGGCTATAGGCCAGGCCGACGGCCTCTTTGTTGACTGCGTTCATTCATCAGGTCCCGATCAGGTTTTTGTTATCATTCGCTATATAGCTTTATATATAACGCTTGATAGATGATCGCTGCAATCTGCAACTAAACCCCCGTGGCGCATGGCGTCCGCTTGCTCTGGCCTTATAATGGGCGCCTTTGCGCATATCAGCAGGCTGTAAGTTCTTGGCAAATATAGATAACGCGGCCGCCGAAATGGCGGCCGCAGGCTTTTCCCGGATCGCCCTGGGCGTCGAATACAAAGGCTCGCGCTATCACGGCTGGCAGCGCCAGTCGTCCGGCGTCCCCAGTGTCCAGGAGACTCTGGAGAAGGCCCTGTCCAGGGTCGCGGACTCCCCGATAACCCTGACTTGCGCCGGGCGTACCGATGCCGGGGTGCATGCCAGCGGCCAGGTGGTGCACTTCGACACCCAGGTCGTGCGCCCGATGAAGGCCTGGGTCATGGGGGCCAATATCAACTTGCCCCATGACATCAGCGTCAGCTGGGCTCGGGAGATGCCGGCGCATTTCCATGCACGTTTCAAGGCGATCGCCCGGCGCTATCGCTACGTCATCTACAACGACCAGATCCGCCCGGCCCACCTCAACGAAGAAATCACCTGGAATCATCGGCCACTGGACACCGAGCGGATGGCCGAGGCTGCTGCCTACCTGGTGGGCACTCACGACTTCAGTGCTTTCCGGGCCGGGCAATGCCAGGCGAAGTCGCCGGTCAAGGAGATCCATCACCTGCAGGTCATCCGCTGCGGCAAGATGATCGTCCTGGATATTCGCGCCAGCGCGTTCCTGCATCACATGGTGCGCAATATCGCTGGGGTATTGATGACCATTGGGGCCGGCGAACGCCCGGTGGAGTGGGCCAGGGAGGTCCTGGAAAGCCGGGTGCGCCGAGCTGGCGGCGTTACCGCCCATCCTTTCGGGCTGTATCTGGTACAGGTCGAATACCGGGATGAGTTCCAGTTGCCCGAGCGCTACATCGGGCCGCATTTCCTCACCGGATTCCCGGAATTTGGCGGCTGACGCCCGGAAAAGCATTTGCTACCATCCGGGACTTTCCGGATTTACCCCAGGGGTTCACACGATATGTCGGCCGTTCGCAGCAAGATTTGTGGGATTACCCGCATAGAAGACGCGCTGGCGGCGGTGGAGGCGGGGGCCGATGCCATTGGCCTGGTGTTCTACGCCAAGAGCCCGCGGGCGGTGAGTGTGCAGCAGGCGCGGGCAATCATCGCCGCCCTGCCGCCGTTCGTGACCACGGTCGGGTTGTTCGTCAATGCCAGCCGCTGCGAGCTGGGGGAAATCCTCGACGCCGTGCCGCTGGATCTCTTGCAGTTCCATGGCGATGAATCGGCTGCTGCCTGCGAGGGCTACCATCGCCCCTATATCAAGGCGCTACGGGTCAAGGCGGGTGATGACATCGCTGCGGCCTGCCAGGCCTATCCTGGGGCCAGCGGGATTCTCCTGGATACCTATGTCGAAGGCGTGCCCGGGGGAACCGGAGAGGCCTTCGACTGGTCCCTGGTTCCGCAGGGGCTGAGCAAGCCGATCATCCTCGCCGGTGGCCTGTCGGCCGATAACGTCGCCCTGGCCATTGCCCAGGTGCGTCCTTATGCGGTGGATGTCAGCGGCGGGGTGGAGCAGAGCAAGGGCATCAAGGATCCAGCGAGAATCCAGGCGTTTATGCAGGCTGTACGTCGCAGCAGTGAGTCGATGTGACGGCTGGCAGTCTGCCGCCGTCCATAAGACCACTGTACAAAACAGGCAGGCGCCGCCGTGAGGCGGAGTCGTAATCGAGTGGCAACCGCTCTATCGCGGGTTGTCGGGATGGCGCAGGAGGGGTTCGCTGCGGGCAGGTCGAGCCAAGTGCTGACCGCGGTAGCGAGCCGATCATCGCCGCATACATGAATTTGGCTCAAGGGCATACGCGGGGTCGCGAACCACAGCGTTCGGGCCGCCGGTACTGGAGAAAGAAAGCATGAGCAACTGGTTAGTAGACAAACTGATCCCTTCGATCATGCGTTCCGAGGTGAAGAAGAGCTCGGTGCCCGAAGGTCTTTGGCACAAGTGCCCGTCCTGCGAGGCCGTGCTCTATCGTCCGGAGCTGGAAAAGACCCTGGATGTTTGCCCCAAGTGCAACCACCACATGCGGATCGGCGCACGTGCCCGCATCGATATCTTCCTTGATGCTGAAGGCCGCACCGAACTGGGTGCCGACCTGGAGCCAGTGGACCGCCTGAAATTCCGCGACGGCAAGAAGTACAAGGACCGCCTGAGCGCAGCCCAGAAGCAGACCGGCGAGAAAGACGCGCTGGTTTCCATGAGCGGTACGCTGCTGGGTATGCCAGTGGTGGTTTCGGCTTTCGAATTCTCCTTCATGGGCGGTTCCATGGGGGCCATCGTCGGCGAGCGTTTCGTGCGTGCGGCCAACTACGCCCTGGAAAACCGCTGCCCGATGGTCTGCTTCTCCGCCTCCGGTGGTGCGCGGATGCAGGAGGCGCTGATCTCCCTGATGCAGATGGCCAAGACCTCCGCGGTGCTGGCGCGCTTGCGTGAAGAAGGCCTGCCGTTCATTTCCGTGCTGACCGACCCTGTCTACGGCGGCGTATCCGCCAGCTTGGCGATGCTGGGTGATGTAATCGTCGGTGAACCCAAGGCGCTGGTAGGTTTCGCCGGCCCTCGAGTGATCGAGCAGACCGTGCGCGAGAAGCTGCCTGAAGGCTTCCAGCGCAGCGAGTTCCTGCTGGAGCACGGTGCGATCGACATGATCATTTCTCGTCAGGAGCTGCGTCCACGCCTGGGCAACCTGCTGGCCCAGCTGATGGGGCTGCCGACGCCGGAGTTCGTGGCTGCACCGGTCGAGCCGATCGTGGTTCCCCCGGCTCCTGCAAGCCTATGACCCAACGTACCCTGGGCGAGTGGCTCGCCTACCTCGAGCAGTTGCATCCTTCGGCCATCGACATGGGGCTGGAGCGCTCGCAGCAGGTAGTGTCCCGGATGGGGCTGGGCAAGCCGGCGCCCCGGGTGATAACCGTTACCGGTACCAACGGCAAGGGCTCCACCTGTGCCTTCATCGCTTCCCTGCTGCGGGCCCAGGGCCTGCAGGTCGGGGTCTACAGTTCGCCGCACCTGTTGCGCTACAACGAGCGGGTGCAGGTCAATGGCATCGAGGCCACGGACCAGCAGCTGTGCGAGGCCTTCGCTGCGGTGGAGGCCGGGCGTGGCGATGTCTCCCTGACCTATTTCGAAATGGGCACCCTGGCGGCGTTCTGGCTGTTCCAGCGCGCGGCCCTGGATGCCGTGGTGCTTGAGGTGGGCCTGGGAGGGCGCCTGGATGCGGTCAACCTGGTGGATGCCGATATCGCCCTGGTGACCAGCATCGGTGTCGATCATGTGGAGTATCTCGGGGACTCCCGCGAGTCCGTGGCCTTTGAGAAGGCCGGGATCTTCCGTCCTGGCGCCCCGGCGTTGTGCGGCGACCTCGAGCCGCCGCAGCCTTTGCTGGACAAGGCGCGAGAGCTGGGTTGTGCGTTTTTCCTCCGTGGCCGGGATTTCGATCTGGGAATCACCGATACCCATTGGCAATGGCGTGGCCTGGATAACCAGGGCAATCCGGTGCAATTGCGTGACCTGCCGCTACTCGACCTGCCCATGGAAAACGCGGCACTGGCGCTGCAGGCCTATCTGCTGACCGGGTTGCGCTGGCAGCCTGAGCGGATCGCCAGCGCGTTGCAGCAGACCCGGGTGACCGGGCGCCTGGATCGTCGCCGGATCAACTGGCAGGGCAAATCCCTCAACCTGTTGCTGGATGTCGGGCACAACCCCCATGCGGCGCAGTACCTGGCCGAGCGCCTGGCGCGCCGGCCGGTGGCTGGCCGGCGCCTGGCGGTGTTCGGACTGTTGGCCGACAAGGACCTGGCGGGCGTGGTGGCCTGCCTGCAGGCGTCGATCCAGCACTGGGCCGTAGCTCCACTGGACTCGCCCCGGGCGCGTCCGGCCGAGGAGCTGCAGGCGGCGCTGGAGAACCTTGGCGCTCCCGTGGCGTCTTATGCCAGCGTGGCGGCGGCGCTGGAGGCGCAATGCGCGCAGGCCACCGCCGATGACGAAATACTGCTGTTCGGGTCTTTTTATTGTGTTGCCGAGGCCCTTGAGTGGCTTGCCCGGCGCGCCACGGAGGAAGCTGCACATGGCTATGCTGGATAACGTCTACAAGCAGCGGATGGTCGGGGCGTTGGTGCTGGTGGCACTGGCAGTGATCTTCTTGCCGATGCTGTTCTCGCGAGAAGACGAGCAGCGCCACGTGGTGGTCGAGGCGCCTGCTGCGCCGCAGCCATCGGCGTTGCCCCAGGTCCAGGTCGAGCCGGTGGTGGTCCCGGAGCCGCAGCCATTGCCGCAAGGTTCCGTGCCTGCCGATGATCCGGTGGTGCAGCAGGCTGCCCCTGCGGCGCCGATCGCCCCCAGTGTGCCAGCGACTCCGGCTCCGGTAGTGGTCAACAAGCCGGCCCCGACGCCCAAGCCCGCGCCAGTGCCGGCGCCAGCGCAGCCGGTGGTGAGCGCCAAGCCCGATACCAGCCAGAGCCGTGTCGATGCCAATGGCTTGTCCGTCAGCTGGTCGGTGCAACTGGCCAGCCTGTCGAGCCGGGAAAGCGCGGAAAACCTGCAAAAGACCCTGCGTAGCCAAGGCTATAACGCTTACATCCGTTCGGCCGAAGGCAAGAACCGGGTATTCGTCGGGCCGCTGATCGAGCGTGCCGAAGCGGATCGCCTGCGTGAC
The DNA here is from genome assembly GCF_003850545.1 of Pseudomonas sp. CMR5c. Classification (NCBI taxonomy): domain Bacteria; kingdom Pseudomonadati; phylum Pseudomonadota; class Gammaproteobacteria; order Pseudomonadales; family Pseudomonadaceae; genus Pseudomonas; species Pseudomonas sp. CMR5c. Next base: position 2,232,346 of record NZ_CP027705.1, read on the forward strand.
CTGTTGGGCCGCCAGCAGAACCTCAAGGGCTTCGTGGTGCGCTTCCAGCCAGAGCGCGGTTGATTTGTACGGCACAGTGAATCGCAGCTTACCGACAGCCAAGCGCTCTGTTAAAATGCGCCGCCTTATCCGTCTGTAGGCTGCACTGTGCCATTTACCCTGGTTGACTGGGCGATCGTTGCAATAATCGCCATTTCCGCTTTGATCAGCTTGAGCCGTGGTTTCGTCAAAGAAGCCTTGTCGTTGCTTACCTGGATCATCGCAGGAGTCGTCGCCTGGATGTTCGGTGGCTCACTGTCCGAGTACCTCGGCGCTTATATCGAAACTCCTTCGGCTCGCGTGATCGCGGGCTGCGCAATCATGTTTGTCGCCACCTTGCTGGTGGGCGCAATGGTCAACTATCTCATCGGCGAATTGATTCGCGTCACCGGCCTGTCCGGCACCGATCGATTCCTCGGCATGGCCTTCGGCGCGGCGCGTGGCGCGTTGCTGGTGGTCGTGGCGGTCGGGCTTCTGAGCCTGGGGCCGGTTCAGCAGGATTCCTGGTGGCAGCAGTCGCGACTGGTGCCACAATTTCTATTGGTTGCAGATTGGTCCAAGAACCTCATATTGGGGTGGAGCAGTCAGTGGCTGGCCAGCGGTATCAGCGTACCCGCTGAAATACCTTTCAAGGAGCACCTCTTACCGGCCCAGGCGCCTCAGTAAGATGAGCTCAGTTCAGTTCCATTAAGTAGGGGTTGCGTCGCATGTGTGGCATCGTCGGTATCGTCGGTAAGTCGAACGTTAATCAGGCGCTGTATGACGCGCTAACCGTCCTCCAACACCGCGGCCAGGACGCGGCCGGTATCGTGACCAGTCATGATGGCCGGTTGTTCCTGCGCAAGGACAATGGCCTGGTCCGTGACGTGTTCCAGCAGCGCCACATGCAGCGCCTGGTCGGCCACATGGGCATCGGCCACGTGCGTTACCCGACCGCCGGTAGCTCCACTTCGGCCGAGGCCCAGCCGTTCTACGTCAACTCGCCTTACGGCATCACTTTGGCGCACAACGGCAACCTGACCAACGTCGAGCAGTTGGCCAAGGAGATCTACGAGTCCGACCTGCGTCACGTCAACACCAGTTCCGATTCCGAAGTGCTGCTCAACGTTTTCGCCCACGAGCTGGCCCAGCGCGGCAAGCTGCAGCCCACCGAGGAAGATGTATTCGCCGCCGTGACCGACGTGCACAACCGTTGTGTGGGTGGTTATGCGGTGGTGGCGATGATCACCGGCTACGGCATCGTCGGTTTCCGCGATCCCCATGGCATCCGTCCGATCGTGTTCGGCCAGCGCCATACCGACGAGGGCGTGGAGTACATGATCGCCTCCGAAAGCGTGTCCCTGGATGTGCTGGGCTTCACCCTGATCCGCGACCTCGCGCCGGGCGAGGCGGTCTACATCACTGAGGAAGGCAAGCTCTACACCCGCCAGTGCGCCACCAATCCGCAGCTCACCCCGTGCATCTTCGAGCATGTATACCTGGCCCGTCCTGATTCGATCATCGATGGCGTCTCGGTATACAAGGCGCGCCTGCGCATGGGTGAGAAGCTGGCCGAGAAGATCCTGCGCGAGCGTCCCGAGCACGATATCGACGTGGTGATCCCGATTCCGGACACCAGCCGCACCGCGGCACTGGAACTGGCCAATCACCTGGGCGTGAAGTTCCGCGAAGGTTTCGTGAAGAACCGCTATATCGGCCGGACCTTCATCATGCCGGGCCAGGCCGCCCGCAAGAAGTCGGTACGCCAGAAGCTCAATGCCATCGAGCTGGAATTCCGCGGCAAGAACGTGATGCTGGTGGACGATTCCATCGTGCGTGGCACCACCTGCAAGCAGATCATCCAGATGGCCCGTGAGGCCGGTGCGAAGAATGTCTACTTCTGCTCCGCCGCCCCGGCCGTGCGTTATCCGAACGTGTACGGCATCGACATGCCGAGCGCCCACGAGCTGATCGCCCACAATCGTTCCACCCAGGATGTGGCCGACCTGATCGGTGCCGATTGGCTGATCTACCAGGACCTGCCGGACCTGATCGAGGCGGTCGGTGGTGGCAAGATCAAGATCGAAAGCTTCGACTGCGCAGTGTTCGACGGCAAGTACGTTACTGGTGATGTCGACGAGGCCTATCTGAACAAGATCGAGAATGCCCGTAACGATGCCTCCAAGGCCAAGACCCAGGCGGTCAGCGCGATCATCGATCTGTACAACAACTGATCCAGAGCATTCACGAAGAGATTAGGAGTAGGCGGCATGAGTCAGGATTGGGATGCCGGTCGGCTGGATAGCGACCTTGAAGGCGTAGCGTTCGATACCCTGGCGGTGCGCGCTGGTCAGCACCGTTCGCCGGAGAGCGAGCATGGTGATCCGATGTTCTTCACCTCCAGCTATGTGTTCCGCACGGCCGCCGATGCGGCCGCGCGTTTCGCTGGCGAGGTGGCGGGCAACGTCTATTCGCGCTACACCAACCCTACGGTGCGTTCTTTCGAGGAGCGCATCGCGGCCCTCGAGGGGGCGGAGCAGGCGGTGGCTACCGCGACTGGCATGGCAGCGATCCTCTCGGTGGTCATGAGCCTGTGCAGCGCCGGTGACCACGTATTGGTTTCGCGCAGCGTGTTCGGCTCCACCATCAGTCTGTTCGAGAAGTACTTCAAGCGTTTCGGCGTCGAAGTCGACTACGTGCCCCTGGCGGACCTGTCCGGCTGGGATGCGGCGATCAAGAGCAATACCCGATTGCTGTTCGTCGAGTCGCCCTCCAATCCTCTGGCCGAACTGGTGGATATCGCCGCACTGGCTGAGGTGGCCCATGCCAAGGGGGCGATGCTGGTGGTGGACAACTGCTTCTGCACCCCGGCGTTGCAGCAGCCGCTCAAGCTTGGTGCGGACGTGGTGGTGCATTCGGCCACCAAGTTCATCGATGGCCAGGGTCGCTGCATGGGCGGTGTGGTGGCCGGGCGCAGCGAACAGATGAAAGAAGTGGTGGGTTTCCTGCGTACCGCGGGGCCGACCCTGAGTCCGTTCAATGCCTGGGTCTTCCTCAAGGGGCTGGAGACCCTCAGCCTGCGCATGCGTGCCCATTGTGCCAATGCCCAGGCCCTGGCCGAGTGGCTGGAGCGCCAGGAAGGGATCGAGAAGGTACATTACGCCGGGCTCGCCAGTCATCCGCAGCATGAATTGGCCAAGCGCCAGCAACGTGGCTTCGGCGCGGTGGTGAGTTTCGAGGTCAAGGGGGGCAAGGAGGGCGCCTGGCGCTTCATCGATGCCACTCGCCTGGTCTCGATCACCGCCAACCTGGGTGACAGCAAGACCACCATTACCCATCCAAGCACCACCTCCCACGGGCGCCTGGCGCCGCAGGAGCGTGAGGCTGCGGGTATTCGCGACAGCCTGATCCGTATTGCGGTCGGCCTGGAAGACGTTGCCGACCTGCAAGCCGACCTGGCTCGCGGCCTGGCAGCCTTGTGATCGAGTTGTCGACGCCCCCGGGGGCGGGCAATGGTCGTGTTGCGCTGGTTACCGGCGCGGCACGGGGTATCGGCCTGGGCATCGCCGCCTGGCTGATCAGCGAAGGCTGGCAGGTGGTCCTCACCGACCTAGATCGCGAGCGCGGCTCCAAGGTGGCCAAGGTGCTGGGCGACAACGCCTGGTTCATCACCATGGATGTGGCCGATGAGGAGCAGGTGGCTGAAGCGGTCGCCGAGGTGCTGGGGCAGTTCGGGCGTCTCGATGCCCTGGTTTGCAATGCTGCCGTGGCCGATCCGCACAATATGACCCTGGAAAGCCTCGACCTGGGCCATTGGAATCGGGTGTTGGCGGTGAATCTTGGCGGGCCGATGCTGCTGGCCAAGCACTGCGCGCCCTATCTGCGGGCCCACGGCGGTGCGATCGTCAACCTTGCCTCTACCCGTGCCCGCCAATCGGAGCCGGACAGCGAAGCCTATGCTGCGAGCAAGGGGGGCTTGTTGGCCCTGACCCATGCTCTGGCGATCAGCCTCGGGCCGGAGATTCGCGTCAATGCGGTAAGCCCGGGCTGGATCGATGCTCGTGACCCGGCCGTGCGGCGCGCGGAGCCCTTGTCCGATGCCGACCATGCCCAGCATCCGGCAGGTCGGGTGGGCACCGTTGAAGATGTGGCGGCGATGGTGGCCTGGCTGCTTTCACGCAGTTCGGGATTCGTCACCGGCCAGGAGTTCGTGGTGGACGGTGGCATGTCCAAGAAGATGATTTACCAGGATTGAATTCTTTCGCGGGCAAGGAGCGGAGCGCTTGCCAATCGCTGGGGATTTTTCTTGGGGCTTGAAGCGTGTCGTTTACAGCTCTTTTGAAAAAAACTTCAATCCTGCTATTGACTTAGCTTCGATACGTGCGTAAATTTCGCGGCCTCAGCGAAGCAAAGGGTGATTAGCTCAGCCGGGAGAGCATCTGCCTTACAAGCAGAGGGTCGGCGGTTCGATCCCGTCATCACCCACCACTTCCTGAGTGTCTTTCGAAAGAAAGGCGGAAGCTTCCAAGGAAGCCTCCAACCGACGCGCAGCGGTAGTTCAGTCGGTTAGAATACCGGCCTGTCACGCCGGGGGTCGCGGGTTCGAGTCCCGTCCGCTGCGCCATATTTTCAAGATCAGGTTTTCCTGGTTTGAGATTGAAAGCCTTAGGGCCTCGATCAGACGATTTAAAAGTTTCACCTGGATGTAAGTCCAAGCGATACGCAGCGGTAGTTCAGTCGGTTAGAATACCGGCCTGTCACGCCGGGGGTCGCGGGTTCGAGTCCCGTCCGCTGCGCCATATATGCTTCAAGGACCACTGAACGCCTTGATGCAGCGAAACAGCAAAGACCCTGGTCGCAAGACCGGGGTTTTTTGTTTTTCGCCTCTGTGGTTTCTGTCGTTATGATTCGCCCACAAAAAACCGCCTGGCTGGCGGTTTTTTTGTCGGTGATGAAAAGCCACGTCAGAAGCCGAGCTTGTCCCGCAGGCTGTAATACCAGGCCCCCAGGGCGCTGAATGGGACGCGCAGTGCGTGCCCGCCAGGGAAGGGGTAGTGGGGCAGGTTGGCGAAGGCGTCGAAGCGCTCTGCCTGGCCTCTCAGGGCCTCTGCCAGGACCTTGCCGGCCAGATGGGTATAGGTCACGCCATGGCCGCTGCAGCCCTGGGAGTAATAGATGTTGTCCCCCAGGCGGCCAACTTGCGGCAAGCGCGACAACGTCAGTAGGAAGTTGCCGGTCCAGGCATAGTCGATCTTCACATCCTTGAGCTGCGGGAAAGCCTTGAGCATTTTCGGGCGGATGATTGCCTCGATGTTCGCTGGATCCCGGGCGCCATATACCACGCCGCCGCCGAAGATCAGTCGCTTGTCGCCGGAGAGTCGATAGTAATCGAGCAGGTAATTGCAGTCTTCGACGCAATAGTCCTGGGGCAGCAGGCTGGCTGCCAGTTCGTCGCCCAGGGGCTCGGTGGTGACCACCTGGGTGCCGCAAGGCATGGACTTGGCTGCGAGCTCCGGAATCAGGTTGCCCAGGTAGGCGTTGCCGGCAACGATGACGAACTTGGCGCGGACCCTGCCCTGGGGGGTGTGCACCACGGGAGAGGCTCCACGCTCGATGCGCACTGCCGGGGATTGTTCGTGGATGACACCGCCCAGGGACTCGACGGCGGCCGCTTCGCCCAATGCCAGGTTCAGTGGGTGGATGTGGCCACCGCTCATATCAAGCATGCCACCCTGGTACTGGTCGCTGGCCACGACTTCGCGAATCCGGCGCTCATCCAGCAGTTCCAGTTGAGTGTGGCCGTAACGCTCCCACAGGCGCTTCTGTGACTCCAGGTGAGCCATCTGCTTGCCCGTCAGGGCTGCGAACACGCCACCGTCCTTCAAGTCGCACTGGATCTTGTGCTTGGCGATGCGCTCGCGAATGATCTTGCCGCCCTCGAATGCCATCTGTCCCAGCAGTTGCGCTTGCTTGGGGCCGACGCTGCGCTCGATCACATCGATGTCGCGGCTGTAGCTGTTGACGATCTGGCCGCCGTTGCGTCCGGATGCGCCGAAGCCGACCCTGGCGGCCTCCAGCACGGTGACGCGAAAGCCGCTCTCCAGGAGGAAGAGGGCGCTGGACAGGCCTGTGTAACCCGCACCGATCACGCATACGTCGGTTTCCATCTCGCCTTGCAGTTGGGGGCGTTCCGGGGCGGCGTTGGCTGAAGCGGCGTAATAGGACTGTGGGTATGGAATGTGCGCCATCCTGCGGCCTCTTGTGTTTAATATATTTTACGAGTGCGGCGATGCTACCTGAGTTGCAAATGGGCTGCCAGAGCAGAAGAAAAACTTCTTCGCCCTCGGGAAATTAAAAAATTCGCATATTCATAGGCTTAGCTGAAAAAAGGTGTTGACACCCCTCCGGAATTCCGTAGAATGCCGCCTCACAGCAGGCACGTAGCTCAGTTGGTTAGAGCACCACCTTGACATGGTGGGGGTCGTTGGTTCGAGTCCAATCGCGCCTACCAAACAAAATCCGCTCTGCTGGGCGGTCTGAAAAAGGGTTCACCGAAAGGTGAACCCTTTTTTCGTTATGGGGCTTTTTCACGGCCTTTGCCAAATCCCTCCGATCTTCCCGGTGCCCGCTGCATAGGCTGTCTTGCCCACGCTGAGCTGATGCCTGGTGTTGCTCTGATGACGCCTCAGGTTCCTTTTATTCCTCGTTACCTGGCCGTTTGTACGCGTGGCGTGATGGCGCGTGTAGCCACTTGGTGGATGCTGGTGCGGCTGGCACATGCATTTTGCTGCGCAAATATGAAAGGTGGCGAACAAGCCGTGAAAATAAAACAGCGGTGGCTGTATCGCTGGCAGCCATTTCTGTCTGTGTTTTTCCCCGAGGACAGCAAAAAAAATCATAACTCCGTGTTTTTTATGGCGAAAATTTAGCGTCCTGGTTCTTCTGATAGATGAAAGATGGCTTTCGATGAACGCATTCTTGGGATCTTCGTCGTTGGCTAGGCAGCGAGCGCAGGTGGCTCCAGAGCGGCAGCAAACGAGACGCTTGCGTTAATTATCATCATCAGATGCCAGGGGAGGGTGCGGGGCAGCGTCGGTCGTCGCCCAAGCCCTGAGGATGCGTCTGCTGCAGTTGATTGAAAGCGTCGACAGATTGCCTGCCGGTGCTGCCAGGCTAGGGGGAGGGGCGGCCATTACCCCGTGACCTGGCTGGTGATCAATGATTGATGGGTTAGAGGTTGGCCTCTGGGTTGCCCAGGCGTTTGAGCAGGGGTTCGAGTTCTGGGCGCTTGCTCGCCCATTCATCTTTTGTGATGCCAAGCAATGCCACGTCAATCCGCACACCTTCCTTGAGAATGTGCTTGCGGCGGGTGCCTTCAAGCTTGAAACCAAACTTCAAATGCATGTTGATCACAGCGGTATTTGTTTCCAGTACCTCGCAATTGAGTTTCTCCAGGCCTGCTTCATTGAATGAGTAATCAAGCATCCAGAATTCCACCCTGCTCCCGAGGCCTTTTCCCTGTCGCTCGGAGTCCAGGTAGAAGGCCCAGTCCGCGGTTCGGTGCAGGCTATTGATGGCATTGAGTGAAACGACACCGACCGCCTGTTCATCCTGGATAACGACAAATACCTTTTGCCGCAGGTTGCCCTGGAGGGAAGCCAGCCAATCCTGGTGTTCGCTTTCGGTGATTTCGTGGGAGGTGTACATGTGCTTTCGAACGGGCTCCTGGTTACGCAAGTTGCGTATATGTGCTTGAAGCTCGGAGCTGGCGTCGAGCAGCGGCAGGAATCGCATGCAAATATCCTTATATGAACCGAGGAAGCCGGGAGGGAATCTTGCCATGATCGAGGCAGGATTTATCTGACCGGGCGCACCTCCGGGGCTGTCGCCGGATAAACTTTTCGAGTCGAGGGCAAAGGGCAGGCATGGTGCCTGCCTTTGTCTTGTTGCGGTGGGAGGGAGCTGGCCGATGACCGACTCCCCGTGCCGGCAGGGTTTCAGTTGCCTGGCGTGAAAGCGCTGCCGTTGAAGGTGCGCACCGGATTGCCGCGTTCCACCTGGTGGTGGGCGTAGCGGCGATCCTGGCGCAGCTGCTCCTGGTCTTGCTGTTGCCGGGCTTCCAGGCGCTGCTGGATCAACAGGCGCGCCAGGCGCTTGTTGTCATGCTGGCTGCGCTCGGATTGCACCTTCACGCTGATGCCGGTAGCCAGGTGCGTGGCACGCACGGCGGAGTCCGTGGTGTTCACATGCTGGCCGCCGGGACCTGAGGCACGCATGGCTTCGAAGCGGATCTCGCTGTCCTGGGCGCCCTGGGGCGGATTGAACAGCTGGCCGGCGAAATACCAGTTCTTGCGCTTGTGGCCGGGCCGCGAAGGGCTCTTGCAGCTCCACAGCAGGGTGCCGGTCCAGCGCCGGGCAAGCTCCTCGGCCTGCTCGCCGTCGAGGCTGGTCAGGACCGACTTGCAGTGGTTGCCGCCATACCCGGCAACCTGCTCCACGATATCGATACGAACGCCCAGGATCTGGGCCTCGCGATACAGTTGGCGTAAGGCCTTGCTCACGGCGATTTCACACTCCACCGGGCCCTGGGCGGAGGAGAGTTGCAGCAACAACATCAGCAGCACCCCCGGCGCTTGTAGGTCAGTACCGGCTTGAGCCGGGCGATGATCTTCACCAGTCCGGCATCTCGCAGGCTACCTACTACGCTATCGATGCTCTTGTAGGCCTCGGGGGCCTCCTCGTACATCAAGCCGCGGTCTTCGCAGATCACCCGGCTGCCCAGTTGGGTGCGCTTGAGCTGCTCGAAACTGAAGCGTGCATCCAGGCGGCCCTTGCAGTCGCTGCGCAGCCATTTGCGCCCGGCCCCATGGGCCAGGGAATAGAGGCTGGCGGTTGCCGGGATGGGTTGTACCAGGTAGCTGTAGTCGCCCCGGGAGCCCGGGATGACCACCGGTCCCACGTCAGAAGGCGTGGCCCCTTTGCGATGCAGCCAGCCACTGACTCCGTCGACGTTGGCCGGCGATACCAGGTTGTGGTTGATGTCCAGTACGGCATGTCCCTTGGCCCGCAGGTTGCAAAGCAGCCGCTCGGCGATCAGTCGGCGATTGGCCTCGGCGAAGCGCAAGGCCTCATTGTGCTGCTGCAGATACTGGGCGCCGGCGACGCTGTCGACTTCCAGGGGCTGATGCCCATGCTGGTCCACATGGCGGCGCAGAATGGCTTCCCCCAGGCCCCGGGAGCCGCTGTGCACCAGCAGGAGCAGGGCCTTGGAGTTCAGATCCAGTGCTTGCAGGGCCTCGGTGTCGTACACCTGGTCGAGTTGCTGCAGCTCGGCGAAGTGGTTGCCACCCCCAATGGTGCCCAGGGAGTGCTCGTGGCCAGTCACCGGTAGGCCCAATTGCGCACGTTCTTCATCCCACTGCTCATCCAGCGGAAGGTCGATGTTGCCGATCTTCTTTTCCAGCTTGTCGAGGTTCGGGCGAATGCTGGAAATATCGGTTTGCCACAGCGCCATGCCGCAGCCGATGTCGTTGCCCACCAGGGCTGGGTAGATCACCTCGGTGGAGAAAAATGCCGCGCCTACCGGGTAGCCTCGGCCGGGATGCAAGTCGGGCATGCCGACGACCTGGCGCATGCCGGGCAGTTGGGCGGTGGTATGCAGTTGCTGGAGCGCTTTGTCTTCGATCCAGGTGGTGTCGGAGGCGATCAGAGAGACGCCGCTCGACAAATGACGGATGCAAGTGTCCATGTCCAATTCCTGATTGGAAAAAATATTCAGGTAATGGCAGGACGAAGCGGGATTAAGCGAAGGCGCTAACGAATAGCGGATGCAGCGTTTAAACCAGGCACGTCCTGCAAGGGGTGATCAGCTGTTCCATGATGAGTCTCCTTGTCAAAAGTGTGGGAAGGGGCGCGAAGGTTAATCGTTTGTCCCGTGGCTGGCAATGGGCCATTTTTCAGAATGGGCACCTTCGCCAATGGCCGTGGTCGTAACAACCATCACATTGTCGAATGAGGATGGTTATGCAGACCTTCGGTGAGCGCTTGAAAGAACAGCGCAAGGCGCTGGGGCTCTCCCAGCAGGAGTTCGGGGCTATCGGTGGAGTCGAGGCCAATGCCCAGGGGCGCTATGAGAGCGGTGAACGGGTACCCAAGTCGGATTACCTGATGGCGATCGGACGCCATGGGGTAGATCTGCTCTACGTATTGACCGGCGAGCCTTCACGCCTGCCCGAGGGCAGCCTGAGCGCCGATGAAAGCAGCATCATCCAGAACTACCGCCATCTTGGCGACGACGACCAGGAGGCTATTGCCCAGCTGGCGTCGTCCCTGGCCGAATGCTGAAGCCTGGTGCGGGTTTTTTCTCGGCCCTGGACGGCTTTTTTCCAGCGCCTGGGCGATACTCTCGCGTTTCACGGACCAGGAGGCAGCATGCGGGTTTTGATGGCGGTAACGGTGGCGGCCCTGTTGGCCGGCTGCGCGAGCTCTAACATGGATGATGCGCGGGCCAAAGCTCCCGCCAAGACCTTGAGCTCGGCCAAGGCCGATCAGTTGGTGGCGCAGTGTGTGCAGTTCGCCTGGCAGGATGAGGCGGTATTCGGTGTCGATGCCGCAGCCTATCTGGAGTCGGGCAAGGGCGGTGGCTATACGGTGTATAGCCGGTCCGCCGAATCCTTCGTGGATATCAAGGCGGAGGCGGCGGCGACTACCGTTCGCTTCTACGCCGTCGAAGACAATTTCGTCTCCAAGCGCCGCCTGGCGGCTTTGGCCACCTGCTTGTAGTTTTCCCTGGCGCAGCCTTCAACGCGTTTCCTGCAAACCCGGCCCTGGCCGGGTTTTGTCGTTTCTGGAACTTGGATTTTTCGGGATTAGTTTCAAGTTCTTCTCTGGAATAAATCGGGGAGAAGTCATTTTTACTCCAGAAAAGCGTGTAATACATTGACTCTTCAAATTGTCAGCGCAAATAAGGAAGTCCAGGGTTTAGTGGGGTTTGCGCTGTTTTTTGCAAATTGTCCGAAGTGGTTACTTGTCGAGCGCATGAAAAAAGAAGGAAAAAGTGCGCTAAGTTAAAGGTGCTCGCCAAGAGCGAGTTTTAATTAATCAATGGAGTGAAAGAAATGAATAAGCCACAAACTCAACTTAAACATGGTCGTGTCGTATCTCCTTCCAGCCGCGGTGCGGTCGCGGTGGATCTGGGTCTCCTGGGCACCTGGCAGGTCAACGAAATGGAAGGCGGAAAGAACTTGCCGGCCCTGGGCGCTGGACCGTTCCCGGCCCCTTACGGCAGCGACGAACCCAGTGTCGCACCGCCTGCAGATGGCCATATCCTCAGCGGCGGCAAGACCGATGCGCGTGATTGTGTCAACTTCACCGACGAAGAAATGTCGAAGAAACTCAATCGTCCATTCAGCTGGCCGCTGGTGAACGTGGAGCCTGGGCAAGTATTCCGGGTGCAGTGGGTTTACAGCGCTCCACACGTTACCCGTGGGTATAGCTGGTTCATCACCAAAGATGGTTGGGATCCGAAACAACGGATCAGCCGTGCGCAACTTGAGCCCAAGGCTTTTTACCAGGATTTCTATACTCAAGTTCCGTATCACGCTCATGGCCCGGAATTGAAAGCCAAGACCGAACATGAAGTCGTGCTGCCCAAGAACAAGAAGGGGCACCATGTTGTAGTTCTGGCCTGGATTGTGGCCAATACCGGTAACGCTTTCTATCAGGCCTTCGATCTGGACTTCAAGTAAGTTGCAGTGGAAGAAACTCTTTTAATAGTTCTGAAGGAATAGAACATGGATAAAATCGACTTTTCCTTGATCAAGAGTCAAGCCGCCGATGCCGCATCGCTGATGCCCAGCCTCGCCGGCAAGAAGATCCTCATGGGCTTCTGGCACAACTGGGCCGCTGGCGCCGCCGATGGTTACCAGCGCGGGCAGTTCGCCAACCTGAGCCTGCTGGATGTACCCAAGGAGTACAACGTGGTGGCGGTGGCCTTCATGAAAGGCAACGGCATTCCCACCTTCAAGCCCTACAACCTGTCTGACGTCGAGTTCCGGCGTCAGGTGGGCGTACTCAACAGCCAGGGGCGGGCAGTGTTGATTTCCCTGGGTGGCGCCGATGCGCATATCGAGTTGCACAAGGGCAACGAGCAGCCTTTGGCCAACGAGATCATCCGCCTGGTCGAAACCTATGGCTTCGATGGCCTGGACATCGACCTGGAGCAGAGCGCCATCGACTTCGCCGATAACAAGAGCGTGCTGCCAGCGGCATTGAAACTGGTAAAGGATCATTACGCCGGCCAGGGCAAGCACTTCATCATCAGCATGGCGCCGGAGTTCCCGTACCTGACCAGCAGTGGCAAGTACCTGCCGTACTTGCAGGCGCTGGAGGGCTACTACGACTTCATCGCCCCGCAGTACTACAACCAGGGCGGTGATGGCCTGTGGGTAGCGGAGGCCAACGGTGGTCGTGGGGCCTGGCTTGCCCAGAGCAACGACCAGGTGAAGGAGGACTTCCTGTTCTACCTCACCGACAGCCTGGCTTCCGGCACTCGTGGCTTCACTCGCATCCCGGCGGACAAGCTGGCGATCGGCCTGCCAAGCAACGTCGATGCGGCGGCTACCGGGTACGTCATCGATCCGGCGGCGTTGACCAATACCTTCAAGCGCTTGCATAAGGCTGGCCATGCCATCAAGGGGCTGATGACCTGGTCGGTGAACTGGGATGCCGGCACCAGCCGGCAGGGAGCGCACTACAACTGGGAGTTTTGCAATCGCTACGCGCCGCTGATCCATGGCGATGGCGGTGAACCGGAGCGCCCACCGGCACCTGGCAACCTGGCGGTATCGGGCCGTAGCCGCAACAGCATCAGCCTGGGCTGGAGCGTGGTCGGCGGCGAACGTCCGGTGGAGTTCTATTCCCTGTATCGCGACGGTCGGCCAGTGGCCAAGACGCCTGCTCCAGGCGTCGAGGACCAGGGCCTGCAACCTGATACCGAGTACAGCTACTTCGTCACTGCCACCGATATCCAGGGGCAGGAGTCGTTACCCAGTCGCAGCGTGACAGCCAGGACTGCCGGTGGCGAGGTAGACCCGGGCTTCCCGCAGTGGCGCGTCAGCCAGCACTACCGCAAGGAAGACGGTGTGAGCTTTGAGGGCAATCGCTACCTGTGCCTTCAGGAGCACACCTCCAACCCGGCGTGGACGCCTTCGGTGGCTTTCACCTTGTGGCGCAAGGTATTGCTGGAGCGCCATGCTTGAGCATGGCGGGTCATTGCTGGATTGGATGGCCAGGCGACCCAGGTGCGGATCTTGCGATCCGTGCCTGGGTCGTTTTTTTTGTCTTGCACATTTCCCGGAGGCGGCGGATGCCGCGCCCATGGACTATTAATTGAGCTGCCCGGATTTCTCGATCAACCAGATGGAGGTGAGCGCGATGCTGATGCAGTGGATGTTGGCGGCTGTGCACTTGCTGGCGTTTGCCGGCGCTTTCGCGGCGGTGCTGGCCCGTGCCGCAGCCTTGGGGCGCCTGGTCCGTGGCGAGTCCAGCTACCGATCGGTGTTGCTGGTCGACAATGCCTGGGGGCTGACCGCGCTGGTGCTGCTGGTGACCGGCTTGTTGCGGGCTTTCGGCGGTTACGGCAAGGGCACCGACTACTATCTGCAGCAGCCGTTGTTCCATCTGAAAATGGCCTTGTTCATCGGCATCCTGCTGCTGGAGGTCTTTCCCATGTTGAGTCTGGTCCGCTGGCGTATCGCCCTGGCACGCGGGACGCAGCCGGATATCGCCCGGGCTTCTTCGTTCGTCCGGACCAGCCAGTTGCAGGCGCTGTTGCTGGTGCTGCTGGTGGTCGCGGCCAGCGGTATGGCGCGGGGAGTAGGGCTGGCGCAGCTGTAGGCTGGAACTTTGTAATCAATGGTAAGCGCTACTGCATTGGCCTGGGCTTGGGAGTAGTCTCGCGACTCGATCAATGAACGATGGATGCCGCGATGACCCCAGGGTTTCAGATGAACAAGCTGGTCCCGGAACTGCTGGTCACGAACCTGGACCGCAGCCTGGAATTTTATTGCACCATCCTGGGCTTCAGGGTCGAGTACCAGCGACCGGAGTCCGGCTTTGCCTTTCTTGATTTCAACGGTGCCCAGCTGATGCTGGAGGAGGACGACCAGGAGCCGTCTCCCTGGCGCGTGGAGCCCTTGGAGGCGCCTTTCGGGCGCGGGATGAACCTGTCGATCGAGTGCCCGGACATTCGCGTCTTGGCGCAGGCCCTGGTCCACGCCGGCATCATGCTGCGCCGGGATATCCAGGAGTGCTGGTATCGGCAAGATGATCGCCTTTGCGGACAGTCGAACCTGCTGGTGCTCGACCCGGATGGCTACCTGCTGCGTTTCACCCAGGCGCTGGGTTTCAGGCCGGCCTAGTCCTGGTCTGGGGCGACGCCTGCAGAGCGGGGCGTCGCGTATCGGGAGTCAGGGATGGAGTGTGAGTCGGGGAGGAGAGTCGTCAGTGATGAGGGGTGGTCTGGTGCCTGGGAGTCTGTGGTGCTTGCCGCCCTGTCGGGGCATGCAGCGGGATTGCGGGAAAAAGCTCAAGGCGAACAAGGTATACGCCGCGCCAATCGTAGCGCGCGGGCCGAAGACTGATGCTCATGGGGCTCAAGGGGTTTCGCGTTTGTCCGGTGCGGTGAGGCCCGCCTGGATACGTTGGTAGATTTCTTCACGGTGGACCGCGACGTCTTTTGGCGCATTGATGCCGATGCGGACTTGCTGGCCGCTGACGCCGAGGATGGTGATCGTAATGTCGTCACCGATGTTGATGCTTTCACCGACTTTGCGGGTGAGTATCAGCATGATCTTCTCCTTGATAGCTTGGTAGGGCACCAGATTGAAACAGTGCAGAGGTCGGTCTTAGGTATAGATTAGTGCGAAGTTCCACTAAGTGGGTGCCTCTTTCTGACGCGCAGAAGATCTATAAATTCCCAAGGCGCAACTATACAGATGCAATAAAATTCATTCTTCCTGTTTCGGCTCGATTTTGTGACGAGGTCTCTCGAGCCTTGGGTGGTAAAATCGCCGAGTCAGATTTTCTAGGGGTAGGTTGTGCGCACGATAGCGATGATGTTAGCCGCATTGGCGGTAGTGGGTTTGGCCGGTTGTGGCGAAGGCAAGCGAGCCGAGGTGAGCAAGAATGTCGCGGCTGCGGAGCAGGGTCCCCCGGCGGTGGCCGCCACTTCTGCGCAATGGGATGTGCTGGTGGGTAGCGAGCTGCCCCAGGCGGTGAGCGACCTCACCGGCTGGTTGATCGAGCACGGGATCATCTCCAGCGTGGTGACGGTGGACGGCAAGCAGCGAGTGCTGGTCGGACCTTTTGCATCCCAGGCCGAAGCCGAGGCGAAGAAGACCGAAGTGGTCGAGAAGCTGGTCAAGGCGAAGAAGCGCGATATCGATGTCACGGTGATCGAGCACCAGAGCGCGCAGTAGGCCGGGTTTCCTTCCTGGAGTATCGCCCGCGTCCTGCGGGCGATTGCAGGTCAGCCGCAGGCCTTGAGGTTGACCGTTCCGACGAATTCGTTGCCGCGTCCCATCACGCACGCCACGCTCTGGTTGCGTTGGCGCTCCCAGTCCTGCACCGGATAGGTCTTGTTCCAGGCTTCGAAAAGTTGCCGGTCCTGCTTTGACAGGCGCAAGCCGTATTGCTTGCTCATATAGAAGTAGGTACGGGCGATCATGCCGCGGATCGACGGCCTGGGCATGACCTTCTTGGCCTTGAAGTCCACCTGGGTCAGGCAGGACCCGTATTGGCCAGACTGCTCCGGCAGCCAGCCGAAGCTGAAGTTGCTGCGATCGCCATTCACCTCGCCGATGCTCGGTACCAGGTTGTGCAGGTCGGCTTCGGCTCGCTGGTAGACGGTGTCGTTGCGCGAACAATTCTTGCGGCCGCCTTGCTGCCAGCACTGGCGCTGATGGCCGATCTGCCAGGCCGGCACTATGTGTTCCCACTCGATGCGCTCGGCGCGCTTGGCATTCTTGCGGGGTACGTAGCCGCAGGCGGCCAGGTTCACTCGATTGCCCCTGTACTTGCAGCCGCAATAGAACTCGGTGGACTGGGGGGCGTAGAGTTTCCAGGCAACCTTCTTGGCCTCGCTGAAAGTGCGGGGGGCGTCGGCCTGGACGGTGGAGCTAAGGAGCAACAGCAGTACAGCGAAACAACGAACGATCATCAGCTCAATCTTCCTTCGGTACGACCCAGAAAATCTGCACGCCACCATCGTCGCGATAGGCGAGGGTGACGTTGTCGTTTTCGGCGATCTCTTCCAGCAGGCGCTCCCATTCGTCCTGGGGTTCATCGGCGAGGCGGAAGATCAAGGCGGCTTTGGCTTTTTGAGCGGTAGGAGAGTTGATGATCTTTTGGATGCGTACACCCAGGCGTTCGTAGGAGCTGAGGGGTGTTTGGGATGAGGCCACGGAACAATCCTTATTAAGCTGTACGTGCATACAGTATTTAACTGTAGGGCATTTCGCAACTGCTTAAAATTCAAGAAGTTCCTCTGACAACGCTTTGCGCGTTTGTCTCATACATGCTGGAAATTTTTTAAGGCGGGACAAGAAGCAGCGTGATCTGGGATCAAGGACCACTCGCCCGGGCGGGCGAGTGGAGGCAAGCCTGCTCGACCGGGGCCGGTCGAGCAGCGGGAATCAGTATTCCCAGAACATGCGTTGCAGTTCCTTGCTGTCCTGGGTCTTGGTCAGGGCGACCATGGCCAGGATGCGGGCTTTCTGCGGGTTCAGGTCGTGAGCCACGACCCAGTCGTTCTTGTCGTCAGGCTGTTCGGCGTTACGCAGTACGAAACCACCAGCATTGACGTGGGAAGAACGGATGATCTGCACGCCGTTCTTGCGCAGTTCCTGCAGGGCCGGTACCACGCGGGAAGATACCGAGCCGTTGCCGGTGCCAGCGTGGATGATGGCCTTGGCGCCGCTCTGGGCCAGGGCCTTGTAGGCGGTGTCGCTGACGTTGCCGTAGCCGTAGGCGATTTCTACGTCAGGCAGGCTCTTGATGTTCTTGATGTCGAATTCCGAGTCCATGGTGTGGCGCTTGGCTGGCAGGCGGAACCAGTAGGACTTGCCTTCCACCACCATGCCCAGCGGGCCCCATGGGCTCTTGAAGGCTTCGGTCTTGATGTTGATCATCTTGCTGACGTCGCGACCGGACTGGATCTCGTCGTTCATGGTCACCAGTACGCCTTTGCCCCGGGAGCTTTTGTTGCCGGCCACGGATACGGCGTTGTACAGGTTGAGCATGCCGTCCGCGGACATGGCGGTGCCTGGGCGCATGGAGCCGACTACGACGATTGGCTTGTCGGTTTTTTCCACCAGGTTGAGGAAGTAGGCAGTCTCTTCCAGGGTGTCGGTACCGTGGGTGATGACGATACCGTCCACGTCCTTGCTGTCGGCCAGCTCGGCTACGCGGCGACCCAGTTGCAGCAGGTTTTCATTGGTGATGCTTTCCGAGGCGATCTGCATCACTTGCTCGCCACGTACGTTGGCCACTTGGCTCAACTCGGGGATGCCGGCGATCAGTTGTTCGATGCCGACCTTGGCTGCCTGGTAGGTGGCGCTGTTGGCCGCGCTGGCGCCGGCGCCGGCAATGGTGCCGCCGGTGGCAAGGATCACCACGTTGGAGAGCTTCTGTTGGGTTTCGGCTTCCTTGGCCTGCAGGGCTGCGGGCAGGAGCATGAGCAGGGCCAAAGCGCCCGGAACGAAGGTTTTGAAGGCAGATTTCATTGTTTTCTCTCTAGTAGTGAGACGGTGCTGGTGCAGGTTCATCTAGAAACACCTCGGCTGCAGATCTGTATGCGGCGGGGCATCGCGGGTTGAGCAGGATCTGTACCAGCGCTACCTTGGCCGGATAAGTATTTTAACTTACTGATTTATATCAATTTTATTTCTGTTTTTGGCGGGCCTCGGCAGGCTTGTGTCCGGGTTTCCGAACGTTTCGGAGTGTGGCGTTCGGCAATCCGAAAGCGACAGTCGTCAGCCGCAGGCGGGCTTTTCGCTCATGAATTAAAGATTGTTCTGACGCGGTCGATGAGTCTTTTAGGATTTTTTTAACCAGGAGTTCATATGTCGCTGTCAGTCGGATTTCCAGGGCCGGGGGCCATTCTGATCAATGGCAAGTCGCCCGCGACCATCAATGCATTGAGCGATGCCAGTGCCGAGGGCGCTCCGGCAGCGCTGGGTACTGAAGACTCGGGTACTTTGCGCGTCGGCTCGGCCAAGCAGGCGGAAAAGGCCGAGGGCGGCGATGCGGGTGGCGAGGGCGACAACCACAGCATCGTCGTCAAGATGCTGCTCAAGCGCATGCAGGAGCTGCAAGAGCAGCTCAAGCAGCAGCAACAGCAACTGGCCGCTGCCCAGGCCGCCAGCTATCCGACACCCGAGGCCAAGCAGACTGCGGTCATGGCCATCCAGGGGCAGGTAGCGCAAACCAACGCTGCACTGGCTGAAGTTTCGGGCAACCTGGTTCGCGAGCTGGCCAAGGAATCAGGCTCCTCCGGCAAGTTGGTGAATACCTCCGCTTGATCAGCAGCCGCCCAGTGCCAAGCGCTGGGCGGCTGCTTCCTCTTGGCCATCGGCGCAGCTGTGCGCCGATGGCACCTTCGCGTAGTAATCAGCGTTGACAAACCCCGGTCGGGTTCGCATAGTTCGCCTTACGCAAACGTTTGCGCGGACTTCCGGCAAGGATAATCGACTATCTTTTCCGCACCTCCAGGCCGTTGAGCGATACCCGGCACCTGGTTGTGCATGTCATCCAAGCGTTGCCCACAATAATCATAAGATCGGAGTGAACCCATGAAGCTGCCCTTTGCTGGACGTCTGCTTGCCGCCGCTGTCCTGGCCGCCACCTGCTCAGCGCTTCCCCTCTCTTCGGCCTATGCCGATACCCCGCAGAAACCCAAGGTCGCCCTGGTCATGAAATCCCTGGCCAACGAGTTTTTCCTGACCATGGAAGACGGTGCCAAGGCCTACCAGAAAGAACACCCGTCCGACTTCGACCTGGTGTCCAACGGCATCAAGGATGAAACCGATACCGCCAACCAGATCCGCATCGTCGAGCAGATGATCGTCTCCAAGGTCAATGCCCTGGTGATCGCGCCCGCCGACTCCAAGGCGATGGTGCCGGTGATCAAGAAGGCCGTGGATGCCGGGATCACGGTGATCAACATCGACAACCAGCTCGACCCTGGCGTGCTCAAGAGCAAGAACATCAGCGTACCGTTCGTAGGTCCCGACAACCGCAAGGGCGCCCGCCTGGTGGGCGAGTACCTGGCCAAGCAGCTCAAGGCCGGGGACGAAGTGGCGATCATCGAAGGGGTCTCCACCACTACCAATGCCCAGCAGCGTACCGCTGGCTTCAAGGACGCCATGGAGGCCGCGCAGATCAAGGTGGTATCCCTGCAGTCCGGTGACTGGGAAATCGACGCGGGCAACCGTGTCGCCGCGGCCATGCTCAGCGAATACCCGAACCTCAAGGCGCTGCTGGCCGGTAACGACAGCATGGCCGTCGGCGCGGTATCCGCGGTGCGCGCAGCAGGCAAGGCCGGCAAGGTGCAGGTGGTCGGCTACGACAACATCAATGCCATCAAGCCGATGCTCAAGGATGGCCGGGTCCTGGCCACCGCCGACCAGTTCGCCGCCAAGCAGGCTGTGTTCGGCATCGAGGCTGCGCTGAAGATCCTCAAGGGCGAGAAGGTCGACAGCGGCGCCAACGGCGTGATCGAAACTCCGGTCGAACTGGTCACCAAGTAGTCCTCCCGGCGGTACAACGGCGCCCATCCGGCGGATGGGCGGATGGAGAGTCTTTATGTCTGTTTCCGCTGCGAACGCTGTCCTTTCGGTCAGCGCTATCGGCAAGACCTATGCGCAACCGGTACTGACCGGCATCGACCTGACGCTGCTGCGTGGTGAAGTGCTGGCGCTGACCGGCGAGAACGGCGCCGGCAAGAGCACCCTGTCGAAGATCATCGGTGGCCTGGTCAGCCCCACCACCGGCCATATGCGTTTCAATGGCCAGGATTATCGCCCGGGCAGTCGTACCCAGGCCGAGGAACTGGGCATCCGCATGGTCATGCAGGAGCTCAACCTGCTGCCGACCCTGTCGGTAGCCGAGAACCTGTTCCTCCACAACTTGCCCAGCCAGGGTGGCTGGATCAGCCGCAAGCAACTGCGCAAGGCGGCGATCGAGGCCATGGCCCAGGTCGGCCTCGACGCCATCGATCCCGACACCCTGGTGGGTGAGCTGGGGATCGGCCACCAGCAGATGGTGGAGATCGCCCGCAACCTGATCGGCGACTGCCATGTGCTGATCCTTGATGAGCCGACCGCGATGCTCACCGCCCGGGAGGTGGAAATGCTCTTCGAGCAGATCACCCGGCTGCAGGCCCGTGGCGTATCGATCATCTATATCTCCCATCGCCTGGAAGAGCTGGCCCGGGTGGCCCAGCGCATCGCCGTGCTGCGCGACGGTTGCCTGGTTTGTGTCGAGCCGATGGCCGATTACAACAGCGAGCAACTGGTGAACCTGATGGTGGGGCGCGAGCTGGGCGAACATATCGACCTGGGCGACCGCAACATCGGCGCGCCGGCACTGACCGTCAGCCACCTCAGTCGTGCGGACAAGGTCCGCGATGTGTCCTTCCAGGTGCGCAGCGGCGAGATCTTCGGTATCTCCGGATTGATCGGGGCAGGGCGCACCGAGTTGTTGCGCCTGATCTTCGGCGCCGACATCGCCGACAGCGGCAGCATTGCCCTGGGCGCTCCGGCGCGGACGGTGAGCATCCGCTCCCCGGTGGACGCGGTGGCCAACGGCATTGCCCTGATCACCGAGGATCGCAAGGGCGAGGGCCTGCTACTGACCCAGTCCATCAGCGCGAACATCGCCCTGGGCAACATGCCGGCGATTTCCAGCGGCGGCCTGGTCAAGGCCGAGGATGAAGAACAGCTGGCGCGCCGGCAGATCGATGCGATGCGGATCCGCAGTTCCAGTCCGGCGCAGTTGGTGTCCGAACTCTCCGGCGGCAACCAGCAGAAAGTGGTGATCGGCCGTTGGCTTGAACGCGACTGTTCGGTGCTGCTGTTCGATGAGCCGACCCGGGGGATCGACGTCGGTGCCAAGTTCGATATCTATGGCTTGCTGGGTGAGCTGACGCGCCAGGGCAAGGCCCTGGTGGTGGTTTCCAGTGACCTGCGGGAGCTGATGCTGATTTGCGATCGCATCGGCGTGCTGTCGGCCGGGCGTCTGATCGACACCTTCGAGCGTGACAGCTGGACCCAGGATGAATTGCTTGCCGCCGCGTTCGCCGGCTATCAAAAACGAGATGCGTTGCTCAATGAAGCGGCGCCTAGGAATGCATCATGAAAACTGCACCTGCAAGCGGCAAGCGCGGCGGCCAATATTATGGCCTCGGTACCTACCTGGGGCTGGCGGGGGCCCTGCTGGGGATGATCGTCCTGTTCTCCGTGCTCAGCAGCCATTTCCTGTCCTACGACACCTTCAGCACCCTGGCCAACCAGATTCCGGACCTGATGGTGCTGGCGGTGGGCATGACCTTCGTCCTGATCATCGGCGGCATCGACCTGTCCGTCGGCTCGGTGCTGGCCCTGGCGGCCTCAGCTGTCAGCGTGGCGATCCTCGGCTGGGGCTGGAGCGTGGTGCCGGCGGCCTTGCTGGGCATGGCCGCTGCCGCGCTGGCTGGCACCATCACCGGCTCGATCACCGTGGCCTGGCGCATCCCGTCGTTCATCGTGTCCCTGGGCGTGCTGGAAATGGCCCGGGGCGTGGCGTACCAGATGACCGGTTCGCGCACGGCCTATATCGGCGACGCCTTCGCCTGGCTGTCGAATCCGATTGCCTTTGGCATTTCGCCGTCGTTTATCATTGCCCTGTTGATCATCTTCCTGGCCCAGGCGGTGCTGACCCGTACCGTGTTCGGCCGCTACCTGATCGGCATCGGCACCAACGAAGAGGCAGTGCGCCTGGCGGGAATCAATCCCAAGCCCTACAAGATCCTGGTGTTCAGCCTGATGGGGCTGTTGGCGGGTATCGCCGCGCTGTTCCAGATTTCCCGCCTTGAGGCGGCTGACCCGAACGCAGGCTCCGGCCTGGAGCTGCAGGTCATCGCTGCGGTGGTGATCGGCGGCACCAGCCTGATGGGTGGACGCGGCTCGGTGATCAGCACCTTCTTCGGCGTCTTGATCATTTCCGTGCTGGCTGCAGGTCTTGCGCAAATCGGCGCAACCGAACCGACCAAGCGCATCATCACCGGCGCGGTCATCGTGATTGCCGTGGTGCTCGATACCTATCGCAGCCAGCGCGCCAACCGGCGGGTTTGATTCATGGCAACAATCAAGGATGTGGCGGCGCTGGCGGGAATTTCCTATACCACGGTGTCCCATGTACTGAACAAGACACGGCCGGTCAGCGAAGAAGTGCGGCTCAAGGTCGAAGCGGCGATCCAGCGCCTGGACTACGTGCCCAGCGCGGTGGCTCGTTCGCTCAAGGCCAAGACCACCGCCACCATCGGTTTGCTGGTGCCCAACAGTCTCAATCCGTACTTCGCCGAATTGGCGCGGGGTATCGAGGATTACTGCGAGCGCAACGGCTATTGCGTGATCCTCTGCAACTCCGACGACGATCCGGACAAGCAGCGCAACTACCTGCGGGTGCTGCTGGAGAAACGCATCGACGGGCTGATCGTGACCTCCGTCGGTGGCGACAGCGGCTTGGCCCAAGGGCTGCTCGGGGTGCGTACGCCCATGGTGATCGTCGACCGTGGCCTGGAGGGCGTGGATGCCGACCTGGTGCGCATCGACCACCAGTACGGTGCCTACCTGGCGACCCGGCATTTGCTGGAGCTGGGGCATCGCGACATCGCCTGTGTAGGCGGCCCGGCCAATACCAGCGTGACCCAGATGCGCCTGGCGGGCTTTCACCAGGCGTTGCGCGAGGCGGGAGTCGAGGTGCCGGCACAACGCATCCTGGAGAGCGATTTCAGCAGCACCGGGGGTTACTTGGCGGCGGCGCAACTGCTGGACGGGAATCCGCCGAGCGCGATCTTCGCTACCAACGACATGATGGGCATCGGCGTGTTGCGTGCTGCGGCGGAGCGCAATATCCGCGTGCCCGGCGAGCTGTCGGTGATCGGGTTCGACGACATCTTGTTGAGCCGTTATGTCTATCCGGCGCTGACCACTGTGGGCCAGTCGATCCTGCAGTTGGGCGAGACCGCGGCGGAGCTGTTGCTGCGCCGTATCGCCACGCGGGACCTGCCGCTGGACCAGCGCATCGTCACGCCGAGCATCGTCTTGCGGGAATCGACCGCGCCCGTTGCTGGCGCGTTTGTGCAATACCGCTGAACCTTATTGATTGAGTATCGATGTATGCCAGCAAAAGTAGTGGTAGTGGGTAGCCTCAACATGGACCTGGTGACCCGGGCCGAGCGCTTGCCTCGGGGTGGCGAGACGCTGGCGGGCAAGTCCTTTGCCACGGTGTCCGGCGGCAAGGGTGCCAACCAGGCGGTGGCGGCAGCCAGGCTGGGTGCGGAAGTAGCCATGGTCGGCTGCGTTGGCGACGATGCCTATGGCGTGCAGTTGCGTGATGCGTTGCTCGCCGAGGGCATCGATTGCCAGGCCGTGAGCGTGGTCGAGGGTTCCAGTGGCGTGGCCCTGATCGTGGTGGATGACAGCAGCCAGAACGCCATCGTCATCGTTGCCGGTGGCAACGGCCAACTTGTGCCCGAGAAAGTAGCGGCCGTGGACGCGGTATTGCAGCAGGCCGAGGTGATCATTTGCCAGCTCGAGGTGCCGCTGGCCACGGTGGGCTACAGCCTCCAGCGTGGTCGTGAGCTGGGCAAGACGGTGATTCTCAATCCTGCGCCAGCCAGTGGACCTTTGCCGGAGCAGTGGTACGCCTCGATCGACTACCTGATTCCCAACGAAAGCGAGGCCGGCGCACTCAGCGGCGTGGTCGTCGATTCGCTGGAAAGCGCCGAGCAGGCGGCCAACCGCTTGCTCGCCGCTGGTGCCGGCAAGGTCATCATCACCTTGGGTGCCCAGGGTTCATTGTTCGCCGATGGCAGCCGCTTCGAGCATTTCCCGGCGCCCAAGGTGCAGGCCCTCGATACCACGGCGGCGGGGGACACCTTCGTCGGCGGCTTCGCTGCCGCGTTGGCGGCCGGCAAGAGCGAGGCCGAGGCCATCCGTTTCGGTCAGGTGGCGGCGGCCCTGTCGGTGACTCGTGCCGGCGCCCAGCCTTCCATTCCCACTCAGTCCGACGTCCAGGCGTTCATTCCCTCATGAAAAAGACCCCTTTGCTCAACATCGCCCTGTCGCGCCTCATCGCTTCCCTGGGGCATGGCGATATCGTGGTGATCGGCGATGCCGGTTTGCCGGTGCCGCCCGGAGTCGAGCTGATCGACCTGGCGCTGACCCATGGCGTTCCCGACTTTCTCGCTACCCTCAAGGTGCTGCTCAGCGAGATGCAGGTGGAGCGCCACGTGCTGGCCGAGGAAATCCTGCTCAAGCGGCCGACGCCGCTACCAGCCCTCGACGCCTTGGCCGCGGCCGGCGAGCTGGGGCAGCGCCAGCTCCTGAGTCATGAAGAGTTCAAGGTGCTCAGTCGCCAGGCCCGTGCCGTGGTCCGCACCGGTGAATGCCAGCCGTACTGCAACATCGCCCTGATCGCCGGAGTGACTTTCTAGTTCGCCAACCGGTTTTTCCCACTTTGCACAAGGAGTGCGCTATGCGCCGCTATGCTCAGCTGTTCCACCACTGGTTCCGGAGTCTACTGCTCTTGTCTCTACTCACTGCTACCGGCGCCCAGGCGGCGGAGAAGATCGATCTAATCATCGATACCGACCCGGGGGCCGACGATGTGGTGGCCTTGTTGTTCGCCCTGGCGTCGCCCGAGGAACTGCATGTTCGCGCCTTGACCACCGTGGCCGGCAACGTGCGCCTGGACAAGACCTCGCGCAATGCGCGCCTGGCGCGTGAATGGGCCGGGCGCGAGGAGGTTCCGGTGTACGCTGGTGCCCCTGCGCCTTTGCTGCGCACGCCCATCTATGCCGAAAACATCCATGGCAAGGAAGGTATCTCCGGGGTCACGGTGCATGAGCCCAAGGCTCCCCTGGCCAAGGGCAGTGCGATCAACTACCTGATCGACACGCTGCGGGCGGCCAAGCCCCACAGCATCACCATCGCCATGCTTGGCCCTCAGACCAACCTGGCGCTGGCGCTGATCCAGGCTCCCGACATCACCCAGGGCATCAAGGAGGTGGTGGTCATGGGTGGTGCACATTTCAACGGTGGCAATATCACTCCGGTGGCGGAGTTCAACCTGTACGCCGATCCCCAGGCTGCCGAAGTGGTGCTCAAGAGTGGCGTCAAGCTGACCTACCTGCCGCTGGATGTCACCCACAAGATCCTCACCAGCGATGCGCGCCTGCAGAAGATCGCGGCGTTGAACAACAATGCCAGCAAGGTGGTGGGCGATATTCTCAACGAGTACGTCAAGGGCGATATGGAGCACTACGGCATTCCAGGTGGTCCGGTGCACGATGCGACCGTGATCGCCTACCTGCTCAAGCCTGAGCTGTTCACCGGGCGCCAGGCCAACATGGTCGTCGACAGTCGCGAAGGGCCTACCTTCGGCCAGACCATCGTGGACTGGTATGACGGCCTGAAGCAGCCGAAGAATGTGTTCTGGGTCGAGAACGGCAACGCCCAGGGCTTTTTCGATCTGCTCACCGAGCGCCTGGCTCGCCTGAAATAAGCATCGCCCCCGCAGGCGCCTGCCTGCGGGGTTCTACTCCCGGCGGCTTGTCGGGTACTTCTCGAATACCTGGTTCATGAACGCCTGGGCCGACTCCGCCCCCAGCTCCCTGACCAACAAGTCGACGCCGATGATCGCCAGTTCTTCCGGGCTTGCGGGGCTATAGGAGCATTGGCCTTGGGGCCATCTGGCCTTGATGTCGGCGTCGATGTTGACGATGGGCATGACGGTCTCGCTGGTTCTGTGGAGGTGGGCTGGCAAGGTCGCAGAGTTAAGCATGTCGCCCTGGTTTACGCACTGCGACTTAGGCATCAGGCGAGGGGTGTGCGACACTGCGGCTTTTCCGCGTTCAAGGAAGCCTGTGTGCAAATCGATCTGAACCAGCCTGATGCCCTGACTGCGCAAGCGGTGCGCCAATTGCTGGCTTCGGCCAGCGACGACGTCCACACCCAATTGCGCGTGAGCAAGAGCGGTATCGCCTATATTTCCTCGGGAGTGGTGGGCGGCGTCCAGATCGATAACGTGCTGTTTCGCCTGGAGACCTGGGCTGCTGGCTCCGGTTACGTAGGGGAGGTGGCCGCTAGCGATGAGGCCTGGGTGATGCAGGTCCTCAATGCGCTCAAGCAGAACTGGCCGAAGCCTGCATTCGACTACATCGATATCTACTGAGCGTCATTCATATCCAGTGACGATTGTCCGCTGAAACCGGAAGGTCGGCTGAGGCAGACTTGCCCGCCCCGTTCCATGGGGCAAAATGCCATTTCGTTTTGCAACCAAACTCGAAATCGACTGTCGCACGATCTCTGTATATTTTTGAAAAAGGAGGCTTCATGCCTTGGAAGTTCGCTTCATTCGCAACCTTGTTGGCCGTCGCAGTCCTGGGTGGCTGCAGTACCGGCGGGTCGACCAAGGAACCCGTGGCCGCAGCCGAGGCTGGGCATACTCGTTGTGAAGCAACCGCCGCCGAATTCGCCATCGGCAAGAAGGCCTCTGCGGAACTGCTCGAGCAAGCCCGTACCCGCGCTGGTGCGCAGTACGCGCGCTTCCTCAAGCCCAACGACATGATTACGCTGGAGTACCGCTCCGATCGCCTGAATCTCAATACCGACGCCGATCTGGTGGTCACTCGGGTCAATTGCGGTTAAGGCTGCAGGTTTACCCGCCCACAAAAAACCCCGTCACATGGACGGGGTTTTTTTAGCTCGCTGAGAAATTACTCAGGGCGAACTTGTGCAGCTTGCATACCCTTTTGGCCTTTCTCAGCCACGAAGGAAACGGTCTGGCCTTCTTTCAGGCTTTTGAAACCGTCGGATTCGATAGCTTTGAAGTGTACGAACAGGTCGTCACCGCCACCTTGAGGAGTGATGAAACCGAAGCCTTTTTCATCGTTGAACCATTTTACGGTGCCGGTTTGGCGATTAGACATGGTGTATCTCCAAGAAACATATATTTTCAGTAGTGCTGTGTTGCTCAGGCCAACTGGGCACACCGGGCTATCATAGTCGAAATGTTCGGCTTGGGAGCCCCCTGCAGAGGTTGTTTGCCTGGCGCTTTGGTGGGTTTTTCTGCTTGGGTTGGCTGCAGGCCCCGGTTTAAGGGGCTCTCGTGGGAAAACAAGCGGTGATAAAAAAACCGTAAAAGCTGCATTTCAGTGCAGGAAGGCCGCGTTTCAGCCTGCTTGGCTAGCGTCGATGCGGCCGTTCTCGCTCCTGGCGGTGTCGGGTTACTTGGTCACCCGGCACGCGGCAATGGCATCGAGTGCCCGAGTGCGCAGGTCGGCACTGGGTTGCTTGGTCTTGCTCATCAGTTCCTTGATTTCCTCGGTAGTGAACTTGTCATTCAGCTTTTCGGCACCGCAGGCGCAATGCTGCTCGGCGCTTTTGGCATCGATGCTCTGGCTGGCCGCTGCGGTGCAGTCCTTCATGTAGTCGGCACGGGCGCCGGCTGGCCAGGCGGCCTGGGCGCTCAGGGGCAGCAGCAGGGCGAGCGGAGCGGCTAGGGCAAGCAGGTTGGTGAGGCGCATGGGTCGATTTCTCCTGAAGTCGGTAGCAAAGGCGACGATTCTCGGGGCATTTGAGGGCTGGCGTACATGCCAAGTTCACTTTCTTCAATAAAAGACCGGAAACTGCAAATTGCGAAGTTTGCCGCACGATGATTGTGATTTTTCTGTGCTAGCATGCCCGGCTTGGGTGTTTTCAGGCTTTGGATGTTTCACTTTCCCTCGCGGTCGATACCTTTTTTTGATTTGAATTCCAGTCACTCTGGTTCGTCCCTGGCAGGCCGAAAGGTCTCTGCCACTGTGAGGCAGGCTTTCCCGTGGGAAAGGCAGGGCGGATCTTGTACTGGCTCATCCCAACCCACGTGACCTTTGGTAGGGGTCACCACTAGGAGAGGAGGCGCCATGCCCACTATTACTCTTCCCGATGGCAGTCAACGTTCGTTCGACAAGGCCGTATCCGTAGCTGAAGTCGCCGCCTCGATCGGCGCCGGCCTGGCCAAGGCCACCCTGGCAGGCAAGGTCGATGGCAAGCTGGTCGATGCTTGCGACCTGATCGAACACGATGCCACTTTGCAGATCATCACCCCCAAAGATGAAGAGGGACTGGAGATCATCCGTCACTCGTGCGCCCACTTGATCGGCCACGCGGTGAAGCAGCTGTATCCGACCGCCAAGATGGTGATCGGCCCGGTGATCGACGAAGGCTTCTATTACGATATCGCCTACGAGCGTCCTTTCACTCCGGACGACCTGGCCGCCATCGAGCAGCGCATGCACCAGCTGATCGACAAGGACTACGATGTCATCAAGAAGATGACCCCGCGCGCGCAAGTCATCGACGTGTTCCAGAACCGTGGCGAAGACTACAAGTTGCGCCTGGTGGAAGACATGCCCAACGAAACCGCCATGGGCCTGTACTATCACGAAGAATATGTCGACATGTGCCGCGGTCCGCACGTGCCGAACACGCGTTTCCTCAAGGCTTTCAAGCTGACCAAGCTGTCTGGTGCCTACTGGCGCGGTGATGCCAAGAATGAGCAGTTGCAGCGCGTCTATGGCACCGCCTGGGCCGACAAGAAGCAATTGGCTGCCTACATCCAGCGTATCGAAGAAGCCGAGAAGCGCGACCATCGCAAGATCGGCAAGCAACTGGACCTGTTCCACCTGCAGGAAGAAGCGCCAGGCATGGTGTTCTGGCACGCCAACGGCTGGACCATCTACCAGGTGCTCGAGCAGTACATGCGCAATATACAGCGCGAAAACGGCTATCTCGAGATCAAGACCCCGCAAGTCGTCGACCGTATCCTTTGGGAGCGTTCCGGCCACTGGTCAAACTACGCCGAGAACATGTTCACCACGTCCTCGGAAAGTCGTGACTACGCGGTCAAGCCGATGAACTGCCCATGCCACGTACAGGTGTTCAACCAGGGCCTGAAGTCCTACCGTGACCTGCCACTGCGTCTGGCCGAGTTCGGTGCCTGCCACCGTAACGAGCCGTCTGGCGCCCTGCACGGCATCATGCGCGTGCGTGGTTTCGTCCAGGACGATGCGCACATTTTCTGCACCGAAGAACAGGTGAAGAAAGAAGCCGCTGACTTCATCAAGCTGACTTTGGACGTCTACAAGGACTTCGGCTTCAGTGACATCGCGATGAAACTGTCGACTCGTCCGGCCAAGCGCGTGGGCTCCGAAGAGCTGTGGGATCGCGCCGAGGGTGCCTTGGCCGATGCCTTGAACGAGTCCGGCCTGGAGTGGGAATACCAGCCGGGAGAGGGCGCGTTCTACGGCCCGAAGATCGAGTTCACCCTGCGTGACTGCCTCGGCCGTAACTGGCAGTGTGGTACTCTGCAGTACGATCCAAACCTTCCAGAACGTCTGGATGCCAGCTATATCGCCGAAGATAACAGCCGTGTTCGCCCGGTTATGTTGCATCGAGCGATCCTGGGTTCGTTCGAGCGTTTCATCGGCATGCTGATCGAGCATTACGCAGGTGTGTTCCCGGCTTGGCTGGCGCCAACCCAGGCGGTGATCATGAATATCACCGACAAACAGGCCGATTTCGCCCTCGAGGTGGAAAAAACACTCAACCAAAGCGGATTTCGTGCCAAGTCCGACTTGAGAAATGAAAAGATCGGCTTTAAAATCCGCGAGCATACTTTGCTCAAGGTTCCCTATCTCTTGGTTATTGGAGATCGGGAGGTCGAGATGCAGACTGTCGCTGTGCGTACCCGCGAAGGTGAAGACTTGGGCTCGATGCCTGTCGCCCAGTTCTCGGCGTTGCTCGCACAAGCGGTTTCCCGGCGTGGTCGCCAAGATTCGGAGTAATTACTATTAAGCGTGATATGAGACAAGATAAACGAGCTGCACCGAAGGCCCCGATCAACGAGAATATCTCGGCACGCGAGGTTCGGTTAATTGGCGCTGACGGCGAGCAGATTGGCATCGTCTCGATTGATGAAGCGCTCCGTATAGCTGAAGAAGCCAAACTGGATCTGGTGGAAATTTCCGCCGACGCAGTCCCGCCTGTTTGCCGGGTGATGGACTACGGCAAGTCGATCTTCGAAAAGAAGAAACAGCTTGCTGCCGCGAAGAAGAACCAGAAGCAGATTCAGGTTAAAGAAATCAAGTTTCGTCCAGGGACGGAGGAAGGGGATTACCAGGTAAAACTACGCAACCTGGTACGTTTCCTGAGTGACGGGGACAGGGCCAAGGTTTCCTTGCGATTCCGCGGCCGTGAGATGGCCCACCAGGAGCTGGGGATGGAACTCCTCAAGCGGGTTGAAACTGACCTGCAAGAGTACGGTTCGGTCGAACAGCATCCTAAGATGGAAGGACGCCAGCTGATCATGGTCATCGCCCCGAAAAAGAAGAAGTAATCAACAGGGCACGGCAGGCCTTCTGATTATGTTTATCAATTGAATGCGGAGTATCCGAACATGCCAAAGATGAAAACCAAAAGCGGTGCTGCTAAGCGGTTTCTGAAAACTGCTAACGGTATCAAGCACAAGCACGCTTTCAAGAGCCACATCCTGACCAAAATGTCGACCAAGCGTAAGCGTCAACTGCGCGGTAGCAGCTTGCTGCATCCGTCTGACGTGGCAAAAGTCGAGCGCATGCTGCGCCTTCGTTAATTTTTGGATCAAGAATAGAGGAAGTAACTCATGGCTCGTGTAAAGCGTGGCGTCATTGCCCGTAAGCGTCACAAGAAAATTCTGAAACTTGCTAAAGGTTACTACGGTGCTCGCTCGCGCGTATTCCGTGTTGCCAAGCAAGCGGTAATCAAGGCAGGCCAATACGCCTACCGTGACCGTCGTCAGAAAAAACGTCAGTTCCGCGCTCTGTGGATCGCTCGTATCAACGCTGGTGCTCGTACCAACGGTCTGTCCTACAGCCGTCTGATCGCCGGTCTGAAAAAGGCGTCCATCGAGATCGACCGTAAGGTTCTGGCTGATCTGGCAGTGAACGAAAAAGCGGCGTTTGCTGCGATTGTCGAGAAAGCTAAAGCCACCTTGGCTTAAGTATCCCCGACAGTCACCCGGGCTCACCTTCGTGGGCTCTGGTGTTAAACGTCATAAATAGGGGAAGAGCCTTCAAGCTCTTCCCCTATTTTGTATCTGGAGTCTGTACATGGAAAACCTGGATGCGCTGGTTTCTCAAGCACTTGAGGCCGTGCAACACGCTGAAGACATCAATGCCCTGGAACAGATCCGGGTTCACTTCCTTGGCAAGAAGGGCGAGCTGACTCAGGTGATGAAGACCCTGGGCAACCTGCCGGCCGAAGAGCGCCCGCAGGTCGGTGCGCTGATCAACGTTGCCAAGGAGCGTGTGACAGAGGTTCTCAATGCTCGCAAAGCGGCTTTCGAGGAGGCGGAACTCAGCGCCAAGCTCGCCGCCGAGTGCATTGATGTGACCCTGCCGGGCCGTGGCCAGACCTCTGGTGGCCTGCACCCGATCACTCGGACCCTGGAGCGTATCGAGCAGTTCTTCACCCATATCGGCTTCGGCATCGCCGAAGGCCCCGAGGTCGAAGACGATTATCACAACTTTGAAGCGCTCAACATCCCAGGCCACCACCCGGCCCGGTCGATGCATGACACCTTCTATTTCAATGCGAACATGCTGTTGCGCACCCATACCTCGCCGGTACAGGTCCGCACCATGGAATCGCAGCAGCCGCCGATTCGCATCGTCTGCCCAGGCCGTGTGTATCGCAGCGACTCCGATATCACCCACTCGCCGATGTTCCACCAGGTCGAAGGCCTGTTGGTGGATCGCGGGATCAACTTCGCCGACCTGAAGGGCACCATCGAGGAGTTCTTGCGGGTGTTCTTCGAGAAAGAACTGGCGGTGCGTTTCCGTCCTTCCTACTTCCCATTCACCGAGCCATCCGCTGAAGTCGACATGGAATGCGTGATGTGCAGTGGCAAGGGTTGCCGCGTCTGCAAGCAGACTGGCTGGCTGGAAGTGATGGGTTGCGGCATGGTTCACCCCAACGTGCTGCGTATGTCCGGGATCGATCCGGAAGAATTCCAGGGCTTTGCCTTCGGCATGGGCGCCGAGCGTTTGGCCATGCTGCGTTACGGTGTCAATGACTTGCGCCTGTTCTTCGACAACGACTTGCGGTTCCTTGCGCAATTTCGCTAGTCGCGCGTCCGTAACGAATCTATTAGGAGAGCAGGATGAAATTCAGTGAACAATGGCTGCGCGGTTGGGTTAGCCCGCAGGTAAGTCGTGACGAGCTGGTCGCTCGTCTGTCCATGGCTGGCCTTGAGGTGGACAGTGTTACGCCAGCCGCCGGTGACTTCAGTGGTGTGGTCGTGGGTGAGGTGCTAAGTACCGAGCAGCACCCTGACGCCGACAAACTGCGGGTCTGCCAAGTCAGCAACGGAGCCGAGACTTTCCAGGTTGTCTGCGGTGCGCCGAACGTGCGCCCCGGCCTGAAGGTCCCTTTCGCGATGATCGGTGCCCAACTGCCCGGCGACTTCAAGATCAAGAAGGCCAAGCTGCGTGGCGTCGAGTCCAACGGCATGCTGTGTTCCCAGGCGGAGCTGCAGATCGGTGAAGGCAACGACGGCTTGATGGAGTTGCCGGCTGACGCGCCAGTGGGTGAGGACATTCGTGCCTACCTGAGCCTGGACGATGCCAGTATCGAAGTCGACCTGACCCCAAACCGCGGTGACTGCCTGTCGTTGGCCGGTATTGCACGCGAAGTTGGTGCCCTTTATGCGGCCAAGGTGCAGCGTCCGGAAGTCAAGGCAGTTCCTGCAGTGCACGATGAAGTACGTCCAGTTGACGTGTTGGCGCCAGCAGCCTGCCCGCGTTACCTGGGGCGGGTGGTCCGTAACGTGGACCTGTCCAAGCCGACCCCGCTGTGGATGGTCGAGCGCCTGCGACGTGCCGAAGTCCGCAGCATCGATGCTGCAGTGGATATCACCAACTACGTGATGCTTGAATTGGGTCAGCCGCTGCATGCGTTCGACCTGGCCGAGATCAACGGTGGCATTCGCGTACGCATGGCTGAAGAAGGCGAGAAGCTGGTATTGCTCGATGGTCAGGAAGTGGCCCTGCGCAGCGATACCCTGGTGATCGCCGACCATGCCCGTGCCCTGGCGATTGCCGGTGTGATGGGGGGCGAGCATAGTGGCGTCACCACCAAGACTCGCGATGTATTTTTGGAAAGCGCATTCTTCGACCAGATCGCCGTGGCTGGCAAAGCCCGTTCCTACGGCCTGCATACCGATGCTTCCCATCGTTATGAGCGTGGCGTGGATTGGCAGTTGGCCCGTGAGGCCATGGAGCGTGCTACTGGCCTGCTGCTGGAAATCACCGGCGGCGAAGCCGGCCCGATCATCGAAACCGTCAGCGAGCAACATTTGCCATTGGTGGCGCCTGTCACCCTGCGGGCCGAGCGCATCAGCCAAATGCTGGGCATGGAACTCGAAGATTCTGAGGTCGAGCGCCTGCTCACCGCGTTGGGCCTGACGGTAGCTGCCGATGGGGCAGGGCAGTGGCGCGTTGACGTGCCGAGTCATCGTTTCGATATCAGCCTCGAGGTCGATCTGATCGAGGAGCTGGCACGCCTGTACGGTTACAACCGCTTGCCGGTTCGTTATCCGCAAGCCCGCCTGGCTCCTCAGGCCAAGGCCGAGGCGCAAGGCGACTTGCCGGCACTGCGGCGCCTGCTGGTGGCTCGTGGTTACCAGGAAGCCATCACTTACAGCTTCATCGACCCGAAACTGTTCGAACTGTTCAGCCCTGGTGTCGAGCCGTTGCTGTTGGCGAACCCGATTTCCGCCGACATGGCTGCCATGCGTTCGTCCCTGTGGCCAGGCTTGGTCAAGGCGCTTCAGCACAACCTGAACCGTCAGCAGGATCGCGTCCGCATGTTCGAAAGCGGCCTGCGGTTCGTTGGTCAGCTGGAAGGCCTGAAACAGCAGCAGATGCTGGCAGGTATCGTTTGTGGTACCCGGTTGCCTGAAGGTTGGGCGCAAGGCCGCGATGGCGTGGACTTCTTCGACGTCAAGGCAGATGTCGAGGCGGTGCTGGGCTTTGCCGGGGCTTTGGATGCGTTCACTTTCGTACCGGGCAAGCACCCTGCGCTGCATCCGGGCCAGACAGCACGCATCGAGCGCGCTGGGCGTGAAGTCGGTTACCTGGGTGCCATTCATCCGGAACTGGCGAAGCAACTCGGGCTGGATCGTCCGGTTTTCGTGTTCGAACTGGTCCTGAGCGAAGTGGCCCAAGGTCGTTTGCCGAAGTTCCACGAGCTGTCGCGCTTCCCTGAAGTGCGTCGTGACTTGGCCCTGCTGGCAGATCGTGACGTTGCCGCGAGTGCGGTCTTGGAGGTCATTCGCGAGAATGCTGGCGAGTGGCTGACCGACCTCAGGCTATTTGACGTGTATCAGGGTAAAGGCATTGATCCTCATAGAAAAAGCCTTGCCGTTGGCTTGACCTGGCAGCATCCATCGCGCACTCTTAATGACGATGAGGTGAACTCAGCGACGCAAAACATCCTCACCTCGCTCGAACAAAGGTTGAACGCCACGTTAAGGAAGTGACGTATGGGGGCTCTGACGAAAGCTGAAATGGCCGAACGTCTCTACGAAGAGCTGGGCCTGAACAAACGCGAGGCCAAGGAATTGGTCGAGCTATTCTTTGAAGAAATCAGGCACGCTCTCGAAGATAACGAACAGGTCAAATTGTCCGGTTTTGGTAACTTCGATCTTCGGGATAAACGCCAGCGTCCTGGCCGGAACCCGAAGACAGGCGAAGAAATCCCGATCACGGCTCGCCGAGTCGTCACCTTTCGTCCAGGGCAGAAGTTGAAGGCCCGGGTTGAGGCTTATGCTGGAACCAAGTCATAACGACGAGCTCCCGGTTATCCCGGGTAAACGCTACTTCACCATTGGTGAAGTCAGCGAGCTCTGTGCGGTCAAACCGCATGTGCTGCGTTATTGGGAGCAGGAGTTCCCTCAACTCAACCCCGTCAAGCGCCGCGGAAATCGCCGGTATTATCAGCGCCAGGATGTGCTGATGATCCGGCAGATCCGCGCGTTGCTTTATGATCAGGGGTTCACCATCGGTGGCGCGCGCTTGCGCCTCTCCGGTGATGAAGCCAAAGACGATACCACCCAGTACAAGCAACTGATCCGTCAGATGATCTCCGAACTGGAAGATGTGCTCGTAGTACTCAAGAAATAATTCTCTGTTTTAAATACTTCCACTTTTCAAAAGGTTGCGGTATATTCTTCAGCGTTTCCTGAGAAGTGAAACAGGTTTCACGCCTAGTCGGGGCGTAGCGCAGTCCGGTAGCGCACTAGCATGGGGTGCTAGGGGTCGAGTGTTCGAATCACTCCGTCCCGACCATATTCCTGAGTAAAATCAGTCACTTAAGCCGATCTTTTGATCGGCTTTTTTGTGCCTGCGCAAAACCCGCGCAAAACTGGCGCAAAACTACCCCGTTATTTCGCTGATATTCAGGTCAGGAATGGCTTCCGACCAGACGATTTCAGCGTGGTCCTTCTGGTAGTTTTTGGTCATGGTCTCGCTGGCATGGCCGGCTATCTTCTGACCATCCTTTCCGGCTTTCTGATACAGGTGCAGTGATAGTGCTCGCACTTCATGGAAGCCAGGCATTTCCTCCTCTTTCCATCCCTTGTAGCAACCCGCCGCTTCCCGGGCTTCTTTGAAGGCTCGCGTCAAATATCGTTCTTCGACCTGCGTCCAGTGGTCCTTTGTCTGCGCCTGTTTCTGCTTCTTGCGGTCAGGTCGGCGGTGGATCAGGTAAGGCGAGACGATCTCGTCCCGGCACCGGCTGATAACGGCCTGTAGTTCTTCGGTCACCTTGAACCGGATCCATGCCGCATCACTGGCCTTGGCCGTCTTCTGCTGCACCACATACAGAAACCCTTCCCGAACCCCATCGAATCGCATGTTGAGGATGTCGGTGCGGCGCTGCGCCGTGATCAAGGCTAGGTCGATTGCGTTCTGCAGCCAGGCCGGCGACTTCTCCCGGATGGCTTTCAGACCTTCGACGGTGTGTCGCTTGCGTTGCTTCTTCTCAATTCGGTTGATAGTGCTGGCTGCCGGGTTGTCCGGACACAGTCCCTTGGCAGCGGCGTGATTGAAGATGTCGATCAGCAGTGCGCGGCACTGGTTTGCAGTCCGAGGTGTAAGGGCGTCCAGCATCTCCGCGATCATACGGATCGTGATCTGATCGAGGGCCCGGCCTTCGAAGTGCTTCCGAAAGCGCCGAAAGTGGACGGCGTAAAGGCCCAAGGTACCCTTGGCTAGCTCGCGCGGCGGCAGGACATCGCGCTCATAGATATCGAGGAAGCCGGCGAAAGATTCGGAGGTGTTGCCCATTACTGCGCCCACCAGATCGGCTCCGCGCATGAACTCCAGGTTCAACTGCTTCGCGGCGTCGATGGCTTTTAGGCGATCGGATCCGAACGGGAAGAACTTCCCGTCGGTCGGCCGCCGGTAGCGATATGTCCCGCGCCGCGCATCGAAGTACAGATTCTGCGGAAGGCTCTTGTTCGCAGTTTTGCGCGGCCTTGGTGCCATCATGCAGCTCCTTTCAATACCATCGCGACGAGATCGTTACCGGCTGACTTGGTGAATGCAGCCCAGTCAACGTACCAGAGCTTGCCTATCTGCTCGCCTGGCACCTTGCCGTTGCGGATGTAGTTTCGGATTGCCTGGGGGCATGGTGGAGTGCCGTTTTTACCCCAGTGTCTGCGCTGAAATTCGCTTATTTTTATCAACTCTCGGTTCATTGGTTGCACCTGGTTGATAGACGATTGAAGTAGCGCATGGGAAAGGCTTCTCCCTCCCACCGGCCGGGCTTTCCGCGTATCGCGCCATATTGCTCGAAGCGTCGAGGATTCTTGCTAGCGAACAGCTTCTCGCATGCCTCAAGCAGGGCTGTCTCATCCTCTATCGCCATCAATTCCTGGCCAGCAATCGATCCAACTTGAATCCATCCCGACTTGGCGCGTCCGTAGTTCTCTGTCTTGAATAGGCGGTAGCGATTCCGGTGCCCGGTATTGGGGGATGAGGTTTCAGAGTTCAGGTAGAAGGCCACACCCTTTCCTCGAACCCGAAGGAGTGTCCTAGCCATTCTAGGGTTCTCCCTGTTCCGCAGTAGCTTTCAGTTTGAGGTCGATACCGCATGCTGCAGCTAGCGAGGTGAGCTCTCCAACAGTTGTCGAGCCTTGCTGTAGCGCTTGGCCGAAGCGAATCAGACGGGCGCCAAGGTTGGCGAAATCATTTCCTTGAGTAGGTGTTGTGGCAGTGTGCATGCTTTTCTCCAGGCAAGCCGAGGGCCTGCCGCGTTGTTGGCCTTGCAAAAAATGGATGGGGTAAACCAGCTCGCGGCTGGCGTTTAGCTAAATTAGCATAAAGTAATGTTTGTGCAATGCATTTTGCTAAATTTCAAATTGCTAATTTTTGAGTGAGGTAGGGAAGGGGGTTGCTAATCGTAGTGGCGAAGTAATGGTGCTAGATTCTGATCAGGAGAGTTCTGACTGGCGCTATGGATAGATTTTGGACCTATCGCACCTCATCTAAAAAGGAGTTGAGATGACTGATATTCACGCTGAGTTTGAGCAGAGCAAGTACTTCCATCGTTCCAGGATTGATCGACGCTCAGCTGACGCGCTCGTTGGTTTAGCGGCAGGCCTTGCCGCTGACGGCGTCGTGTCTACTGCTGAGGGCCTATTCCTCAAGGACTGGCTTGAGACGAATCTCGCTTACCTTGATGACCCCGTGATCAACCTGCTGTATTCGCGTCTCTCCAATATGCTTTTAGACGGGGTGTTAGACGCAGAGGAATCCCTTGAGCTCATTGGCTTGCTGCAGAGCTTTTCGGGCCTGAGTGCCGAAAAGCCGAAGGCTAGTGATCAAACCTTCAGCACGCCCAACGACCTTCCCTTCAATCGTCCAGAACCAGATCTCACTTGGGACGGCAGATTGTTCGTTTTCACCGGAATCATGGCCTACGGACCTCGAAAAGACTGTCAGGCCTTAGTAGAAGAGCGTGGCGGCATCATCGGGGGAGGGGTGAGTAAAAAAATTCACTACCTAGTGGTTGGCAGCATTGGAAATGACCAATGGCGCCACAGCTCCTATGGGACAAAAATAATGAAGGCGGTGGAGTTGAGAGAGGCTGGAACACCTATCGCCATCATCGGCGAGCAGCAATGGCAGCGCGCACTTTTTGGCTGAGTGGATGAGGTGGGGCTAATTCCTGATGGAGTTTCTAGAGTTCTTGGGGAATTTTTGCAGCTCACTCAGCAATTACTAGCCCTATCAAAAACCTCGTCGCGTCTTCACTCGCGGGTTTGTGGTTTTCTGTGTGATGGTTGCCGGGCTTGAGCCAGCGTGTGGTTTGGCGCGCAGGAATGCTTTAGCATCCGCGTTGCTCCAAGGTTAGTGATTTCTTTTATTCATCACTTTCATAGAATCGGCAAAAGGAATTTCTGGTTATGACTGAAAAAGCAATAGAGGGAGCAGGGCATGTCATTCTGCATAAGCCTGCGTCGACATTCGTGCGAGATGTAGTTGAGCATGTCAATGTTGGATCAATGACATCAAGTGACGGCACCATAAAAATTTCCATTTTTTTCTCCCGCGATGAGCTGGAAGTCACTCACGAGACCTTGGTCGCCTCGAAGGATGACCCTGAAAAACTTGTGCCAACGATAGGGCAGGACGCTATTTCTGCGTTTCGCCTAGACATTGCAAATCTATCAATGTCTATCAAGACAGCTAAGGCGTTGCTTAGGAATCTTGATAAAACCTTAAAAGGTTTTGACACCAGTCCGAGCGATGAATAATGCAGCCTAGCAAGATCTCAGTGATCAGCTCGGACATTAGTGAAACTAATCGAGCGCTCATAGAATTTGGATGCACGCCAGATGTCAAAACGGTAGCGATGGCTGGGAAATTCCTGTCTGAAGGAGGTTTTCTGGTGAATTGGGGGGACGGCGACGTCAAGGATGAAATGAATGCCAGACCTGAAAAATCGGTCCATAATGAATCTATGAGCGAACTCAACCGCGACGAACTCAAAGCACATCTTGAGAATCAGGAACTGAAGGTAGATGCACGCCTGAACCTTTTTGAGCAAAGGGTGGCGCAAGGTATTGTGGATATGAACAATACGTTGAAGCTTTTGGATAGGGACCTATCAGGAGTGCGCGGCCTAAAAGGAACCATCATCCTCAACTCTGTGCTTTCGGTGATTGCTATAGTCGGTATCGTTGTCGGAGTCATGGCATACGGCACATCAAGCTTTGATTCTGGACGAGATACAGCTCAGATGGTGCAGGATCTTCGCCAGCAATCGAATGAGACCAAGCAGATTCTTGAGCAATTGAAGCAGTCTCAGAAGTCCCAATAATGCACAAGCCCGGCCCAGCGCCGGGCTTCTTTTATCTGCCCTTCCTGCATCATCCTGGTT
Source organism: Pseudomonas sp. CMR5c (assembly GCF_003850545.1). Classification (NCBI taxonomy): domain Bacteria; kingdom Pseudomonadati; phylum Pseudomonadota; class Gammaproteobacteria; order Pseudomonadales; family Pseudomonadaceae; genus Pseudomonas; species Pseudomonas sp. CMR5c. The sequence goes on from NZ_CP027705.1 coordinate 2,272,155, forward strand.
CTGAATCTGCTACAGGGCCGTCCTTTCATGACCTGAAGTCCTCACATCTCCAACCCTGACCAATCCATGAGCGCGCCACTGAGCCGGTTTTTTACATTGAGGGGAGAGCGGCAACAAGCTCCTCAAGGGAGATAATGTCTGTCTCCAAGAAAGAAGACCCAGCGTATGTCATAGCCAGCTGTTCGCCTCCAACCTCGACTATGTCCACAAGCCCAAACAGAGTGAGTAAATCACATCCTTCGACTCTCCCTACTTCAGGGGCTTCGAATTCATCCTCATCAGCATACTGAGTGGCGAGGTGCCGTGCTTCCTCATGGGTTTCAAGCAGTTCTATTGCAATGGGCACCCAATGTTTGGAGTGATCACAATAGGTGATGGTGTCTGGATGTCCTGAGCTCGTGAGGTAGTAGGCGTATTTCCCGACGAGTGCTTTGCGGTCTGGGTGTTCTGGGCCGCGGCGAATAATCCAGGCTCCATTTGGTCCTCTGGCACTGAAGTGAGGGATCAGGACCAGTTGGCGGACCCACGGTGAATAGTCGAAGAAGTCGAGGGGGAGGGCTGGGCGGCCGAGGTGTAGCTCAGAGCTACCACACCTAAACTTTGATCGATGACTGTCTGCAGAGGACCATGAACCGAATGGTTCCTGCTCCCTCATAAGTTTGATAATCGCTGGGATCAGATCCTGAGACTTGCGCCCCATCATCGGAGCACAGCGCTTGAAATACGCTTCATCCTCTGCAACGGCGTCGCTTGGAAGTGGGGCAAGCATCTGCTTCCCGATCTCTACAAACTCCCACTCCCAGAGCCCATCACGCTGCATATCAACCGCATCGTGATACTCATCATGGTAGGTGCGTAGTTGTTCATCCCGTAGCGGGATAGCGTCCGTTTCGCGAGTGGCTCTGCCGGCATGGCTATCTGGCTTGATCGCTTCGATCGCTGCTCGCCAATCACACCCTGGGCCTGACCAAATCGGGACCGCTTCTGGGAATGCTACGCCTGATGCGTTCTCGCTTGGATTGCCAGGGTAATAGCGCACGAGTGAAAGGGAGCCAAAGAACGTCTTGGCCCAGCTCCTGGTTGAGGGTAAGGCGCCTTCGCTTCGCAACCCTATAACCAGATCCAAATCTCCGCACGTAATCGCGCCGCGGGCATAGGAGCCAACGGCCCAGATCGAGTTGATTTCTATCTCGCAAGTAAATTCGCTATAGATCTCTTTATGTGTGATGGTGCGTATGGATTGCCCATCAATCCTCTGGCATATCCGGATCAGCTTTTTGGTGAACGACTCACGGGGATAGCGCTTTTCCAGTGCTGCCATGCTCTGATCTCTATTGGGGGGCTCGGTGAGTTTGGAGATTCACCGTATCACCCGGGTCAGCTAAATCGCCATTAGCAGACGATACAGTGATCACGCAGTGCGAAGCGGCTCAGAGGGGATCTGGTGACAGGCCTTTGGGGAACTGATCGTACCCATCAATTCGGATTGGTCGAAAAAAGACTCTCATAAGTGCCATTGATGCCTCCTCGGCATGAGGAAAACCTCGCTCAAGTTGCCCCCACATTTGTCTTGCCAGTGGCCGTAGCTCTAGTCGTGCGCCTACTCGCGAAGTGTGGAGCCAAATCATCACTGCCGCAGCCTCCTGAAGGCGTCCTTCGGTTTGGAGGGTTCGGATCATCCCGTTGAGGGCGGAAGGGGTTTCCGGCTGAACTGTGTAAGCTCCAATTGGATCACTCAGAAGAAAACCTGTTTCTTCTAGTCGGTTTCGAGTGTCCGCGGCCAACGCGACGATCATGCCGATCTCATCGGAGTCCATTTGGCTGAGCTGTGCAGTGAAAGCTGATAATTCGCGTTCTTGAATGCGAAGGTATCGAGCGAGCTTCCATTTTGTGAACAGTCCCATCTTCCCTTCCCTGATGATCATTGCTCGGTGTTGGCTGACGATACCCCACCTCATAGGCATGATGCCATGGCAGTGTTCTGTTCATGCTGTTCCGGCTATTACATTTTGCTAACTGGCGATAGACTGAGTGCTATTTGCTGATAAACAGTGTCTGGCGGCAGATTTAGTCTTAGAGAGAGGAAAGGCGTCAATGCAAGAATACGTGTCGCTGGATGTATCTTGCTCTGATGTCAAAGGAAGGAATCCTGCTCTGCTTGCATATATTTCAGAACGATTATCTTCAATTGTTCAGCCAGATGCTGAGTTTAATCCCGGAACTATCTATATCAAAGGCACCAAAAACGCTGTTTTGGATATTCCGATTACTTACTCTGAAGTATCTGAATATTTTAGAAGAGCGACCGGTAGGCATGTGCCTGCTTTATTTGAAACTCTACAAGGACCGATTGATTCGAACAAGGTCATGGTTAACCGGGAGTGGCTCGATCGGCAAGTGAGTGACGCTGAAAAAAAAGCTCGCTTGAAGGGCAGCGCGTTGATTTCAAATTATACAGGGGCGCCAAACAGAGAGAGTGCTCAGGCGCGAAACCATCGACATGGTGATGGGCTATCTGAGCTCGATAGTGACAAGGTAATCGTGCGGTCTGCCGAAGACCGGCTCGCTTTACTGGAAGCTGAAAACCGCCTTGCCGAGGCTGAGTCATTAATTGTCGAGCTGAAGGCTAAGGAGAAGGCTTCAGCCGATGATAGCCGAAATCTTTATAACGAGCTCCGAGCCAAGGATAGAAAAATCCAAGAAAAGGATTCGCAAATTGAACTATTGAGAGCGGAGCTCGATGGTTTTTTGAACTGCTTCAATCCTGAAAGTCCGGTTCACCCAAAAGGGCTATACGAGGCCTTTCAGTGTTGGAAGGCGGTTACTGATAATGGCGCGCGAGATCCTTCAGGGCCTGGAGGGAGAGGGGCTTTGAGTTTGGTTTTGGACTGGCTGAAAGCCCGCGGGGAGCCAGAGACAGGCACGATAAAAAAACCAGGTTTACGTGCAAAGCGGCTTGCAGCGGTAATCGGTTGGCGTGGAAAGGGAAGCGGTGCCATCAGGTCAAAATAATAGGTGACCCATTGTTAGGTCTTTGTTTTTCGGGGTTCGCTTGAGGCTTAGTGGCCCTAGCTGAATGAATAGGTGACCTATTACTGTGAGGTTGGGGCTGGCCTGTGCATAACTTTGCGGTCAAGCTATGTTTGTCCTCCGGAAAGCGCTGTTGGTCTTCTCCTCAAGCTACTCCGCTGATGAGCCTGACTGGTGAGAAACTTTACTGAGACTGGGTTTGGCATGAAGACCCTGCTGCACATCAAGTTGAGTCTTGGGCGTAGGGTGGAATCAGCGGCGGCTTTCTCATGATCGGGCTAATCAGGAAAATCATATTCAACCGCTTTTAACATAGCTGTGTGCGCAGAAAGCTGAAGGAGTTCGGAAACCAGATGCCGGAGTTAACTTTTTGGAAAGCGCTTGCGTGAGGTGGAACCTTTATTGGGACGCTCGGTTTCGTCCTCAGGTCCTTGGGTTTTGCGAAGAGCTTGGATCATCGCCAACATAATTTCTTTTTCTTGCGAGGTCAGCGGATCATCAAACCCAGCCAACAGGCGATCCTTATGGATTTTTGTGGTCACCTGAGCATCAGTGTACGGAACATAGGGAGCGTGGTCGGGATTCATACGATCACTGTCGTTAACTCCAGGCTCATCGGTTTCGGTAAAGCTCCGCTCGAGACGATCAAGAATTTCGGCTGTAGCGGAGCGTTTATTCCGTTTTGCAGCCGTCATTACAAGATCGCGTAAGGATTCTGGAATGCGTAGGTTGAATTGCGGGTCGGTTCGGCTCATGTCAACTCGGTCAACTATAGGTTTACTAGGTTTACGCGAGAGAATGCATCACCGTGGTATTGACGACAATGCATCACGGTTCTATATTTATTTGGTGAATCACGGTGATGCATAAGGGGTGAACCCATGTCTAGAAAAGATCCACAGTTCAATCTCAGGCTTCCGGAGGAGCTAAAGCAATGGGTGGAGAGCCAGGCGCAGGAAAATTGCCGGTCACAGACAGCGGAAATTGTTTTCCGGCTGATGGAAGAGAAAAGGCGACAAGAGCAGGCAAATGCCTGAAACGAAGAAGCCCCGACGAGGTGAGAGTCGTCAGGGCTTCGGGAACGAGATCAGCTTCGAGGAAGAAATCGTCATGAATGAGCATACCGAAGTAACCGAAAAACTCAATGCTGGCGCTAGCAAAGTACCGGTCACCGTTGAGAGAACCTTCACGATCTGCAACGTCGAGCGGCAGGAGTTGTTTGCTGTTCAACCAGGCATTTCTGCAGTGGATGCACTTGGCGAGGCGTCCTGTATCCTCAGCGAGCTCAAAGGACAACTCGAGTTCATGGCAATGGGGGGAAATGCCATCCCGTCGATCAATGCTTGGTCGTTTTTCCGGGCGGTAGATTCGGTGAAGGCTGTAATCGACTCAGTCCAAGCTGGCCTGGAGGAGGTGTAATGAATATTTCCTCTAGCCAGCATGGCCAGCCTAGCGCCGCGACACATTTTCAGATTCAACAAAGTGTGTCGCATACCACGATGTCCTCTCGTGAGGTCGCCGATCTGGTCGGCTCTCGTCACGATAGTGTGAAGCGTGCTGTCGAACGTTTGGCAGAAAAAGGCGTGATCGGTATTCCACCATTGGTGGAATACCTCGATGGCCTTGGTCGCCCGGCCCTGGAGTACCAAATCTGCAAGCGTGACACCTACATCATCGTCGCGCAGCTCTGCCCTGAGTTCACGGCCCGCCTAGTCGATCGCTGGCAAGAGTTGGAGGAGCGGGTAGCCAAGCCAGCCTTCGACTACGCCGCGGCACTAAGCGATCCTCGAACGCTCTTGGCGCTGCTTACCGAAAACGTAACGAAGGTCGTTGCGCTCGAGGCTGACAATACCGAGCTGACCAAAGAGAACCATCTGCTGGAAGTGAAGGTGGAGCAGGACGCGCCGAAGGTGGCCTTCCATGACATGGTTGTGGTGTCACACAAGACGTACAACGCGGCCCAGGCTGCGAAGATCATTGGCACTGGCCGTACCAGATTGTTGCAGTTCATGCGGCAGAAGGGTTGGGTGACCAGAACGAACGAACCCTATCAGGCGAAGATCGAGGCTGGGTTGCTCGATGTGAAGCTGGGTACGTTTGATCATCCGACCCAGGGCACTGTTCCTACGTGCTCGACGCTGATCACCGGCAAGGGTCTAACCAAGCTGCAGGCCGTGTGGCAGAGCAGGGAAGTGGACTTGCTTGAGTAGTAGAGAAGGGAGCCCGGCCTAAGTGTCGGGCTCTTTGCTTTGCCCCAAAGCTGTGCGGTTTAGGACGGTGCTATGTTAGTTTTTGGAAAACGGATTTCGAGCTTTCGATGACCCCTGAAGAAATAGAGTTAGAAGAAGCGGCGTTTCAGTTCGCAATCGCCCATCGTCGTCCTCTTGCAAAGAAAATTGTCGATACCGATGTTTTTATCCCTGAGCGTGCTCCGCTCACTGTCTTTATGGCGGGCTCACCAGGTGCAGGGAAGACAGAGGTTTCCAAGGCAATAGTGGAGGCCCTCGAGAAGGGAGGACAGGATGTTGGTGCGGGGCGAGTTCTCCGAATTGATCCCGACGATTTCCGAGAGAATATTCCAGGGTACTCAGGCAAAAACTCTTATCTTTTCCAGCGTGCTGTGACAAAAATCCTCGAAAAGGTCTTGGACAGGGCTTTTGAAAAGCGTATTTCGTTCATCCTTGATGGGACGATGTCGAACCTTGATGTCGCAAGACGAAATATAGATAGGGGTCTAAAGGGGAATAGAGGTGCCCTGATCATGTACGTCTATCAGCGCCCAGAGCTCGCTTGGGAGTTCGTGAAGGCACGGGAGATAACTGAGGGAAGAAATATTCCGAGGGAAAAATTTGCTCAACAGTACCTAGCCGTAAGGGAGAATATTGTTAAGCTGAGGCAGTCCTATGGGCAGGATCTACAGATAGATTTACTTGTAAAAAACACTGATAGCTCCAAGGCGCTCTATGAGCCGGGGGTAACAGTGGAGCAGATTGACGCCCTAATACCTAATACCTATGATTACGAGCAGCTCATTGAGCTACTGACTGAGGCTGATCGTCATGCGTAAAACTTACACCGAAGACTCCAGCCTGTTGGTGGATTTCTTCAGTAACGCCTCCTATGAAACCAAGCATGAGGTTTTCAGGGAAGTGCTTCACAAGGCAAGCGCTTCTCAGCGTGAGGTGGTTGCACGCGCGGCAAAAATAAAATGCTCATTGTCCACTGGTGACTCTGGTAGTAACAAAAAGCCAGGTGGCTAGTTTTTTGAGTAAATAGTAGAAGCCCAGCCCGCCCGCTGGGCTTTTTCGTTTCTTCCCACCTTAGAAGTAATCACTCAGAATGAGAAAGCCCGGCCCAGTGCCGGGCTTTTTGCATTTGGCTCAAGATTTTTCGGCGTTGGCCTTCTCAAGCAGGCCTGCAATGCCCTCGAGTAGCACCAGGTCAGATTCCTTGAGCTTTCCCTTGGCTGCGGCTCTGGCCAGCTTTTCTATCGCAGCGATCGCCCTGGGCGAGGCGGACTGTTGCAGTGCTTTGTAAGCAGGGGATGGCTGGTCTCGAACTTCGTGGCGTGTGAACTCACCCTCGATGAGGTTTGAGCCATAACCTCCAGGGTTGACTAGGACACCTGGCGCCAAGCCAATTTTATGCTCGAGATTGAGTGCCGCTTTCTCGCCCAAGCCTCGATGCCCGTTGAGGATCTGGGACAAATAGGAAGCGTCCAGATCGTGCTGATCGGCGAAATCTTTCTGGCTGAGTGGGCCGATCACACGCCGCAGCGCTTCGACCCGAAGAGTTTTCATATCCATAGACGAATAGTGTCCCTGCGTTAGCAAACAGTAAATTATAAATTGCTATTGTGTTGCAAATTAGCAAAGAGTAATCTTTGAGTCCTTAGGAGGATGACCATGACGCTAATCGAATTTATGCGCTCCCTGGACGCCGTTTCGCTGGATGCCTTGGCTAAGCGTTGCGGTACCAGCGTGGGCCAGCTCAAGCAGGTTGCTTACAACGTACGTCGGGCCAACCCGGCGCTCGCTATCAAGCTCGAGCGCGAGTCGGGGAGGGAGGTGACCTGTGAGGAGCTCAGGCCTGATGTCGATTGGGCGTATTTGCGAAATACCACGACTGAAACGAAGCAGTCCGCAGCCTAATTTCGAACTCAGCGAGCCCAGAAGCTCAGTCTTTAAACTTGATTAAAAGCCTTCCTGCGGTGGTGAGTCCATTGTGCTCATCAAGCGAAAACACTGCCACGACAACCCCGAAGAGGTTTCCCGAATGGAACAGGTACATCGAGCAATTCATGAGGCAGTGCTGGAGGCGGGGCCGAAGCAATTGGCCCACTTGATGGGCATGAGTCATACCGCGCTACTCAATCGCAGCAATCCGAACGACGACTCGCACCGGCTGAATCTGGAGCAGTTCCTACAGATTCTGGTGCACAGCAAGAACCCAGAGCCACTGCAGCTTCTGGCAGGCGCTTTGGGTTATGTCCTTGTTCCTCAGCAGAGGCCTGAAGGGGTCAGCTTGATTCAGGCGCTGGTGCACTTGGCTGCTGAGTCAGGTGATGTCTCTCGTGCTGTCCACGACGCCCTGGCGGATGGTCGTGTAACGCAAATAGAGAAGGCAGGCATCCAGAAAGAAATCGGCCATGTGCGACAGAGCTTGCTGGTGCTGGAGGAGTCGGTGAAGGCGGCTTGAGAAGGCCCGCTAAAAGCTTAAGCGGCCCTGAAATTACTTTCTCTCGAGGCAGCGTTGATGATGTGCCTGCCCGAGTGAAATCGCTATTTCAAACGGGTGGATGATGAGAATCACCCGGGGCAGAAAGCAATAAGCCCGGCGGGAACCGGGCCTATCAATCGTCCTGCGCAACCAGGACAACACATCTCACAGAGGTACTAATCATGGCACACGCAATCCGTAGTGAACAAGGTCACCCTGTCACCCCATTCCATTTTCCGCTCATCTGTACGCGGGAAGACCTGAGTTTCACAAGTCGAGATGCCCAAGGGCTGATGGTTAATTGGCCCAAGAATAACCCTGGAGTCAAAGAAGATTGGAAAAAGGGGATGGCCTTTTTCGACGAAGAAATAAGTGCACTCGCTTCTGTCGATGAAACGGCAGCGTATGAAGCCATTCAGTTCGCCATAACGGGCATGGGAGGCCGTTACACGTGCTTGGAGATTGGTTTTGCTCAGAGTGTTGCTGCAGCGGCGGTGTTGGGGTTGCGCGCATTGCGCAATGGTGGAGAGGGCTTTGCTCCGGTCGAGAAGGAGTACCGTTGATGCGCCAATCAATCGCTAACGATGTTCGCATCTCGAAGGACGCCAACTCTATGCACGACACGGGATATTTCATCGATGCTTTGGATCGTCTTTTTCAGGACCTCGCCGGTGAAGACCCTGATGCGGTCGAGAGAATTCTCAATGGATACACCTTGGGTGGAATTGCTGCCGGCTTGCGAATCGTCGGCAGTGAACTGATGTCGCGCGGTGAGAGCTTGAACGCTTTGATCGAAGGCGCGCTTGTTGAGGGGGCCGCCAAATGAGAACTCAACCGGATGCGTTTGTGGAGTCCGTTACGGCGTGCAAGATCGCTGGCCCCTGGCCTACCTATACCCGTTTCCGAAATCTTCCCGAGCGTGAGCGCTGGACGCTTTACGGCAGCGCCAAGGCGTATCGGCAAGCTTTGGAAGATCATGGGTTCGTCATGGCCGAGTCCTACGACTCGTTCATCAAGCGTGTCACTGACGAGCTGGAGCTTTGACCGATGAGCATGGAGTTGATGGTCAAGGCTATGAAGATCAAGGTGGGTAATCCGCTGCGCAAACTGGTGCTGGTCAAGCTGGCCGACAATGCCAGCGACCAAGGCGAGTGCTGGCCGTCATACCAGCACATCGCCGATCAATGCGAGATCGGACGTTCTACTGTGAAGCTACATATTCGAGAACTTGAAAAGGCTGGACTTCTTCGCCGCGAGTATCGCCGCAAGGGCGATTTGAATCAGTCGAACCTCTTTCACTTAACTCTCGATGGTGGGTCATCTCCTGCCCCAGGTGGGGCATCAGATAACCTACCTGGGGCAGGAGCTGACCTAGGGGGTGGGGCAGGAGCTGCCCCCAGAACCAGTCACTCTTCTGAACCAGTCAAGGAACCTAAAACCTTGTGTGCACAAGAAGTGGAACTTGCCGAAGCCTTCGAAGTGTTCTGGAAGCTGTACCCGAATAAGAAATCGAAGAAGGACGCACGCAGGGCATGGGAGAAGCTCAAGCCAAACGCAGAGCTTCGCCTGACCCTGATGATTGCTCTGGGCAACCACCGCGTTTCCCGCGACTGGACCAAGGATGACGGTCAATACGTGCCCATGGCGTCGAGATGGCTAAACGGAGAGAAGTGGCACGATGAGCTGAAGCCGGCATCCGCCGCGAAACCTTCAGCCTTCAACAACCTGCCCAACCACACCCCTGACATGTATCCAGAGGTGCCAAATGGCCAAGCTAACTTCTAATTTTTGCAGGCAGCCTCGTGTCCGCTTTTTTGATCTCGAATGTCCGTTGCATGGCTCGGTGAATAGTTCTGAGACGGAGCAGTTCGATGGTTCTGTGCTTGCTCGGGGATGCAAGCACTGTCACTGGGAGGCCCTGCATACAGCGCCAAAATCGAGTGCTGAGTATACCCAGGCGAGCAGTAGGAAGAAGGCTGAAGACCTCAATAGGTTGCTCGTAGGGGCTGGTATTGCACCACGTTTCCAAGGGTGCACATTCGACAGTTACAGAACTACTGCAGGGGACGCTGGTATGACCAAGGCCCTCAATGCGTGCAAAGACTACGTTGCTCGGTTTTCCGATAACTACGCAGCCGGTCGATCGCTCGTCCTTTCCGGAAACGTTGGCAACGGAAAAACCCATCTTGCTTGCGCGATGGTTCAGGCCGTTATTCGTGAGCATGGCGCCCAGGCTGTGATTACCACGGCAGCGGAGATCATTCGTGTTTTCAAAGGGGCGATGGAACGATGTGCCGAGTATTCAGATCGCGATGTTCTCAGCGAGCTATCGGGTTTCGACTTGCTCGTCATTGATGAGCTTGGAGCCCAAAGCGGTAGTGCTTACGAACTGGGCGTTTTGCATGAGGTTATCGATCGCCGTTATCAGTATGTTTTGCCAACGGTGGTGGTGTCGAATCTGGCTACTGCAGATCTTGCTCGTTACATCGGTGAACGGGCTCTAGACCGCCTTCGCCAAGCTGGCGGCCAGGCAGTTGGGTTTACCTGGGCATCAGCGCGAGGTGCTGTATGAATCGCGAACTATTCAGCGATGAGGCCGAGCACGCGTTGCTGGGAGCAATGCTGCTCGATGGCGAGTTGCTAGATGCAATTACCAGCCAAGTGTCTGTGGCGGACTTTCACGATCTGGAGAATGCTGCGCTGTTTCGGGCGATGACAGAGTTGCATAGCGCAGGCTCGCCAGTTGATCCGGTGACGCTGCATGAATTCATGCCGGCCCTGCCAAGTGGGGCTGTGACCTTGGCCTATTCCGGCGAGCTGGCGCGTAACACGCCAAGCATCGCCAATTGGAAGGCCTACGCCAAGGTTGTGACAGAGCGCGCCGTTCTGCGCCGCCTGGTTGATGCTGCTGACGCGGTGCGCGAGCTAGCAACCGAGAACCGACCGGTCGCCGAGATTATCGCAAACGCCCAGCAGGCAATGGCGGATCTGCGAGACCTGCAAACTGGTGAACCGGACTACAAGCGCATGGATGAGGTAGTGACGCGCAATATCGACATAATCGACTCAAAGTTCAACGGCGCGCTGCAATCTGGTTTGTCGACCGGGCTGGTGGATCTGGACAAGCTGATCCGCGGCCTGCGGAAAAAGACCGTCACCATCGTGGCCGGGCTTCCGGGGAGTGGTAAAACTACGCTCGGCCTGCAAATTGCCCAGCACATTGCGTGCGGTGGATCCGGCGTCGGCATGGTTTTCTCGTTGGAGATGCCGGAGGAAGAACTGGGCAACCGTACGCTCGCCTCAATCGGTGGCATCGACTTACGAAAACTTGATGACGGGCAACTGCAGGATGATGACTGGCCACGACTGACTTCGGCTGTGAGCAAAATCCTCGATAAGCCTCTGTTCGTTTGCGACAAATCTGGACTGACCGTGGCGCGCATCCGCAGTATCGCCCGCCAGGTTCAGCGCGTCCAAGGTCTCGACGTGGTCGTGATTGATTACATCGGTCTGATCGGCTCTGAGGGCAAAGCCTGCAACCGTGCCTCGGAGCTCGGCAAGATCTCTACTGGGATCGTGAACATTGCCAAGGAGCTCGAAGTGCCAGTGATCCTGTTGGCACAACTCAACCGCGAATCAACGAAGCGTCCAGGCAAGAAACCAATTGCTTCTGACCTTCGCGAATCAGGTCAAATCGAGGCGGACGCTCACTGCATCATCCTCGTTCATCGCGACAACGAGTCGGAGGAGGGCCAGAACGGTGTTACCGAACTGATCATGCCTAAGTGCAGACACGCGCCGATAGGATCTTGCCTGGTTCAGCAGCAGGGGCAGTTCGCCCGTTTCGTCAACTTCACCGGAAACCGCGGACCATCGACCGAGGAGGTTGAGATGGGTCGTGGCTTTGCCAGTAAATACAAGCCTTCAAACCAGTCTCGGAGTGCTGAACGATGAGCAATCTAACGGCGGCACTATCGAAATTCCGAACCAAGACCTGTGAACTGAAGAAGGGGATCGCAGCATGAAGCTGATCAACGCAAGGCAGGTATGGACAGAGGCGCAGCACGAATCGAACGCGTCGATCAGCGCTGTTGCCATTGAGCGGGCCGAGTCGGCACCGGTGAAGACTCGGGGGCGTATCAGCAAGCGCGAGGTGCAGTTCCCGGCGCTGGGCAGCGAGAAAGGGGAGGAGGCCGCTCGCTTCTCAGTACCTGGGCAGCGCATCAGCATAAGTGAGACCCGCCGCACGCCGATCGGCCGCTCTACGGCCCGCGCTGCGCACCTGGCTACGATAGGCAAGGTACTGCGCGCCATCGACACGTTGCCGTTCCAGGTACAGCAGTTTGGGCACTACCTGTACCACCCGGCGATGAACATGAAGCATCTGCTGAACGCAGTGCTGCTGATTACCGCTAAGGCGGCGTTGCCCGATCTGACATCGGCCAAGCGCGTGAAGGCTCAGTACTTGGTGACCCTGGCCCTGCAGTCCTACAAGGGTGAGGCTCACGGCGCGGCAGAGTGGGGGCCGGCCAGAGTCGCAGCAGAGATGAAGGAGTTCTTCGGTGTCACTATCGAGCCTAAGCATTGGAATCGTGACTGGTTCGCCTTATGGGAATCACTGAAAGCAGTTATCAAGGAAGTGGATATTCAGGCTCAACAGCCGATCTGGCAGGTGATTCACTCGGAAAATGATGAAAAGGCGGCATAAAGATATTGACATGGTGGGGTTTTGAGCGTACTTTTCCCATAGTGCACAAGTAACGCGAAACGCACACGAAACCCTGAGCCCGGCCAAGCGCCGGGTTTTTTAATCGAGAAGTGCAGGTGTGTTCCTACAAGGCGCTCCTGCACTCAAATTGCCAGCGCAGCGTTATCGGCCTTCGGGAGCAATGCGTGTGCACTGCTGAAAGCCTTTAGTATCTCGGTTATATCCTGCACTCCGCTATCGGAAAGCAATGGTCCGCGCAGTTGTAAAATATGCGCATTCACGTGCGCCCGGTACTTGCTGTGAGTAGCTATGACGGAGTGAGGGATCGATACGGCTTCTATTACTTCGTATGCCTCATTGAAGATCACCGCAACGAGTTCATCGAAATCACCTTTATCCAGATTTCGTATAGCGCCTAGCTGTCTGGATTTGTTGTTTTGATTTACGCGACGAGCCTTTATCTGAATTTTTTTGCCCTCTTCAGACTCCGCGTCATGGCCGGTGGCCGAGTTCTTGGCGAGCTTCAACCCCAAAGCTGAGGCTACCAGCCATTCGGCATAGTCGCCGACAGGATTGTTCATCGTCCTAAGGACTCCGCGACCTTTGAGTTCTTCGATCACTTTAGACTGAAGCTTGAGTAAGTCTTTAGTTTGGAAATTGGCGAGATTCATCGTGCGAGAGTCCTTTGGCGCAGAGTCAATTGCGACGCTTCTAATGGTTAGCGGTCAGCTACCCCAGTTTACACCGGCAGCCCACACACCCTTATCTACATGCTATCTCGGTGGCGCGAGGCTGGATCGGCGAGATCGATGCAGCGGGGCGTCGACGCAGGGAAGGTCTTTGACAGGCAGAGCGGAAAGATGCGCGCATCTATTCAGGCTCTGGCACCCGCTGGGGCTTTTTCATTTCTAAAGCGTCGATGGGCGCGACCATGCCCGTCCGGTTAGGCGTCCTGGCTGTGGATGCGAATGGCTAGAACAATTACTGGTTGCATGTCCAGTATTTTGCTGAGATAGTAATTCCACTCCTCGGGTGCATCAGAAGCGAACCCAACGCGTTGCTGGTGTTTACATTCTCGACTCGTGTGAAGGCCTTGAGCCTCGAGCAATCGCCTTTGAGCGACATGAAAGCGGAATTTTCCGCAAACAATCATTCGACTCAATAGGTGAAAAATGAGTGCAATAAAAATTGGTAAGCACTTCGGTAACGTATTTCCGAAGGATGTTGTGCAAATCGTTTCGCCCAGTCAGAACGTAAACGGTCTGACCATTCAAACAGCTTATATCGATCCTGCCGACGGGTACGTCAACCTTTATGCCTCGGAGACTGCTCCTGCCGGTGCCGGTGACGCCAATACTCGCATTATCTTCTGCGGCAACGGCCCTGCTGTCGCAACCAGCCATTCCCTAATCACGCTTCCAGAACCATTGCTTGTGCCAGCTGGTCTGGGGCTTTGGGTTACTGCTGGCTCTAGGGTCGCAGGAGCCAGCGCTACTGGGTCGATAGCCATCACTTGGGACTTGGTTGCATAAAGGCTAGATGTAGCCACTGGCCTGGCCATATGCCGGGCCTTTTTGTCTTTGGGTTCCTACTAAGTCTGTAACAGCCTTTTTTACTATGCCCACGGAGTCGAGCGCATGGAGTTTCTGTACCGCCTGCTCGACAGGCTGGATACCTGGTTTACCGCAGGATTGGTTGGTGCGTTCGCCGCGAGCTGGTGGCACCGCGATGACCTGGTGGACCGAAAGGCCTGGGCTGTCTTTATTTTCTCGGGTGCCGTCTGCGCTCATTACCTGACCGGACTGGTAAGCGCATACCTGGGAGTAGTCGAACCCCGTAGCGTTGCCGGTATCGGTTTTCTGCTCGGTACCTTCGGTGGCTCATTGATCGCTGCCATCACCCGGGCAATCAAAGCTGCTGACCTTTGGGCGTTCATTCGTTCGAAGTTCGGGGGAGGTGGCACATGATCCTGGAGCATGTTGCAATCTGGTCGGCAGGACTGATTGCGCTATGGGCGACCTGGTGCTGCTTGAGCGGGAAGGTCCGCGACGGGGTGCTGGGGAAGTTGATCTACGCGACTATCGCGCTGAGCGGGTACGCGCTTCTGGTGCGCAACGATAGGCTGATCATGTCCCAGTCGGTGGCAGAGGCGACTTTGTACGCCTCCCTGGCCCTTGCCGGTGTTCGGCACGTCTTCATGGTCACGTACTGGCAGCGGGTGAAGGTCTGGCTGTGCGGGGCACTGAACTGCGAGCACTGTCTGCGCTGTGACAAGGCGTCGGGCGGTATCGAGCGCCGCAAGCAGTAGTGCGCCACGTTTGGTGTTGGCAAAATCGTGGTGCGATGGTTAAAGACTGGCAGGTAGTCGCAGGCCCACTGCTGCTACTGAACTGGAGCGTGTTACTCGTCAATCTCCACTGGCTCTGACCCAGTAATCTCTTTGTCCAGTTCTTCGTAATCAATGTGTTTCCCTTTCTTGAGATCTGGCAGCAGATCTTCCAACAACCGCCTGGCTGTAAATGCTTTCGCTCCCTCTAGGCTACTGGTCCTGAAGAGGCCAAAGGCTCCGTTGTCCAGTTCAAGCATAGTAATGTCATAGTAGTTGGATAGAGTTTCGGAAACGGCTGTGATGAAGGCTGAGCGGAGCTTGTACCGATAACCAAGAAACCGAAGGGTCTTTTGACTGATCCGGATTCGGGTTTGGCCGGAGCGTTCGAACATCAGCGCCACGAGTGTCGCAGTATCTTCAGGTGACCTAAGCATATTGAGTTCCTTTATTCGGATCATAAAACCCTAAATCAGGGTTTTATGATCTTCTATCAGGATTTCATCATTGTCAACTGGAGGCATGTGATGTTCAGGCCTATGCCTTACCCTGCGCTTTTGCGTGTTTCCGAATCGAGCCTTTGTGGTATCCGCCTGACTCCAGCTCATGAGGTATGGGAGTGGATCCAGGCCGAGATCCTTTCTGACACTGGCAGCATCCACAACGAAGACCATGCCCACTTACTGGATGCAGACATCCGGGTCATGTGGGCATCGTCGAGCTTCGAGAAGCAGGGCCGCATAGTCCTGGGTCAAGCCGAGCAGGTGGCGTTCCGCGCTGGCGGTTGGCAGAAGGCCCGAATGGAGCAACAGATGCGTGATTGGTTCGGCGATGTGCCGGCCTTCATCATCACCCTGGCCGCTGACTACTGTGCTCAGTGCTCCGACGCTGAGTTCTGCGCCCTGATCGAACACGAGCTCTACCACATCGCCCAGGCGACTGATAAGTACGGCCAGCCAGCCTTCACCCAGGAAGGCGCACCCAAATTGAAGCTACGTGGCCATGATGTCGAGGAATTCGTCGGAGTGGTCCGCCGCTACGGTGCGAGCCCTGACGTTCAGGCCCTGGTAGACGCTGCAAACAATCCTGCTGAGGTGGGGAAATTGAACATATCGAGGGCCTGCGGAACCTGTCTGCTCAAGTCGGCCTGATCCTTGACAGGACCTTGACGGAATAAACCCATATGGCAGCCCTGAAAGATGAGGTGAAGCGCTTCATTGTGCAGGCGTTGGCCTGCTTTGATACGCCCACGCAAGTAGTGCAGGCGGTCAAGGAAACCTTCGGGCTTGATGTAACCCGTCAGCAGTGTGAGTTGTACGACCCCACGAAGTACGCAGGGCGTGATCTTGGAGTGAAGTGGCGGACAGTCTTCGAAGATACCCGCAAGCGCTTTCGAGAGGACACGGCTGATATCCCGATCGCCAACCGCGCGTTTCGTCTCCGCGGCCTAGCCAGGATGGCCGAGAAGGCCGAGAACATGCGCAACCTGGCCCTGACCGCCCAGCTTTACGAGCAGGCCGCCAAGGAGTGCGGGGATATGTACGTCAACCGCGCCCGTAAGGAAGAGCCGGACGACGAGCCGCTGATCCCGACCCGCATCCAGGTCGATGTGGTGGATGCGAGGAAGCCGAATGCCGAGCCTTAACATTCCTCAGGCTCAGTTCCTCACGCTGCCCCACAAGTTCCGTGCTTTCGTTGCCGGTTTTGGATCCGGGAAGACCTGGGTAGGCTGCTCCGCGCTGAGCAAGCACTTCATGGAGTGGCCCGGCGTCAACGCTGGCTACTTCGCGCCAACCTATCCGCAGATCCGGGACATCTTCTATCCGACCATGGATGAGGTGGCCTATGACTGGGGGCTGAAGACCAAGATCAACCAGGCGAACCATGAGGTTCACATCTACAGCGGCCAGCAATGCCGCGGCACTGTGATCTGCCGGTCTATGGAGAAGCCCCAGACCATCGTCGGCTTCAAGATCGGCCACGCCCTGGTGGATGAGCTGGACGTGCTGACGTCGATCAAGGCACAGCAGGCCTGGCGCAAGATCATTGCCCGGATGCGCTACAACCTGCCGGGCCTGAAGAACGGGGTAGACGTCACCACGACGCCCGAGGGCTTCAAGTTCGTCTTCCAGCAGTTCGTGAAGCAATTGCGCGACAAGCCGGCGCTCAAGGAGATGTATGGCCTGGTCCAGGCCAGCACCTTCGACAACGAGCTGAACCTGCCCGACGACTACATCCCGTCGCTGATGGAGTCGTACCCCGAGCAACTGATCAGGGCCTACCTGAACGGCCAGTTCGTCAACCTGACGTCAGGCTCGATCTACCACGCCTATGACCGAAAGCTGAACCAGTGCTTCGACACGGTCCAGGCTGGCGAGCCGCTGTTTATCGGCATGGACTTCAACGTCGGCAAGATGGCGGCGATCACCCACGTCAAACGCGGCCAGGGGCTGCCCAGGGCGGTCGATGAGCTGATCGATGGCTACGACACGCCGGACATGATTCGCCGCATCAAGGAGCGCTACTGGCAGCACGACGGCAACGACTTCAAGAAGACGTGCGAGATCAGGATCTACCCGGACGCCTCGGGCGATTCGCGCAAGTCGGTCAACGCCAGCATGACGGACATCGCCATGCTCAAGCAGGCCGGTTTCTCGGTCATTGCGCCGGCGGCCAACCCGCCAGTCAAGGACCGAATCAACGCCATGAACGCCATGTTCTGCAATGCCCAGGGCGAGCGGCGCTACCTGGTAAATCCGCTTACCTGCCCGACCTATGCCGATGGCCTGGAACAGCAGGTATGGGCTGCCAATGGCGAGCCCGACAAGTCACAAGGAAACGACCACGCCAACGATGGCGGCGGTTACTTCATCCACCGCGAGTACCCGATCATCAAACCGGTCACCGCTATCAAAATGGGATACGCCCGATGAGCAACGACGTCTCCTTCAAGCGGGCGGACTACATCGAGGCCCTGGGCCGATGGGCAACAGTGCGCGATGTGTGTGCCGGCCAGCATCGGGTTGTCGATCGACTGCCGTACATCAACGCGCACGACAAGTCTCCAGAGAACCAAGACCGAAACCGAGCGTACCGCGAGCGCGCAGTCTTCAAGAACGCCACTGGGCACACCCGAAACGGGTTGCTGGGCTTGGCGTTCCATAAAGACCCGACACTGGTGGTATCGAAGAAGCTGGAGTACTTGCAGGACAACGCCAACGGCTCCGGCGTGAGCATCTACCAGCACTCCCAGGGCACGCTTGAGAAGGTGCTTGAGGCTGGTCGGCATGGCCTCTATGTCGACTACCACCAGGACGATGGCATCGGTGGCCACTCGGTGATCCTGTCCTACTGCGCTGAGGACATCATCAACTGGCGTACCGGGATGGTGAATGGTCACAGTGTGCTGACCCTGGTGGTGCTGCGAGAGGCGCCGGAGGAGGAAGACGGCTTCGGCTTCAAGGTGATTGAGCAGTATCGAGAGCTGGCATTGGAGCCCGATGGCTTCGTCTGTCGGGTCTGGCGTCGATCTGGACCGAAAGGCGGCGGCCCGCTGGCCATTGTTGAGGAGTTCAGGCCTGAAGGCGGCTCCGGGCGCCTCAAAGAGATCCCGTTCACCTTCGTCGGCGCGCAGAACAACGACCCGAGCATTGATGAATCGCCCCTCTACGACATCGCCATGATCAACCTGGGCCACTACCGGAACAGCGCCGACTATGAAGACAGCGTCTTCTGGTGCGGCCAGGCCCAGCCGTGGATCTCCGGCTTGGATGAGCAGTGGCGCGACTGGATGGAGAAGAACGGCGTCTATGTGGGCTCCAGGGCGCCGATGATGCTGCCTGCTGGCGGTTCCTTCGGGTACGCACAGCCCCAGCCCAACACGTTGGTCAAGGAGGCCATGGCCGACAAGAACCAGATGATGATCGAGCTGGGCGCTCGCATGGCCGTAGCGTCTCTGTCGTCAAAGACCGCAACCGAGGCTCGCGGAGATCAGTCTGCATCGACCTCTGTCCTTGCAGGGTGCGTGGCCAACATCAGCGAGGCCTACACCAGGGCGCTTATGTGGTGCTGCTCCTACATGGGCATCACTGACAAGAAGGTCGCTTACCAGGTCAACCAGGAGTTCGTGGAGCTGACAGCGGATCCGCAGATGATCACCGCTCTCGTCGGGCTCTGGCAGAACGGCGGGTTTGCGAAGGCTGACCTGCGCGCCTACTTGCGCAAGCTGGGGCTGATCGCTCCTGAGCGCACGGACTTGCAGATTGATGGCGAGCAGCAGGAGCAGGGCGATGGCCTGGGCCTGGACGACGAGGACAACCCCAATGGCGGCAAACCAAGCAATTCTTGACGCCACGATCCGGCACGCGGTCTTTCTCGAGAAGCTGAAGGCGGGGGAGGTGGGCAAGTTCGCTCCCTTCCTCAAGGAGATTGATCGTTCGATTCGGGACCGGCTCACCCGGTCGGATCTGACTGAGTACAACGTCAAGCGCCTGGAAGCGCTGCTGAAGGAGGTCGATAGCCTCCTGCTGGGCATCTTCGACCGCTACAGCACGCAACTGAATCTCGACCTGGTGGACATTGCGAACTACGAGGCTGAGTTCGAAGCCACCAGCCTTGCCCGGTCAGCACCGGTTGGCGTATCGCTGGATGTGGCAGCTCCGACTGTTGCGGCGGTCCGCACGGCAGTCCTGACAAACCCGCTCAGTGTGCGCGGTACCGGTGGTGGGAAGCTGCTGAAGGCCTTCATCAAGGGGTGGACCACTGCTGAGCGCGAACGCGTCACAGGCACGATCCGGCAGGGCTTCTTCGAAGGAGAGACGAACTTCCAGATCATTCGCAACATCCGCGGCACCAAGGCGGCCGGCTACAAGGACGGCATCCTGGCCACGACCAGCCGCAATGCCAGCACTGTCGTGCACACCGCGATTCAGCATGTATCGTCTCAGGCGCGCATGGAGGTGGCCAAGGCCAACACGGACATCGTGTCCGAGGTTGAGATGGTCGCCACGCTGGACAGCAAGACCAGTCAGACCTGCCGATCGATGGATAAGCGGCGGTTTCCGGTCGATTCCGGGCCAAGGCCGCCGTTTCACCCGAACTGCCGGACGACCTTCGTCCTCATCACCAAACTGAGTGCGGCTTTCGCCGAGGGCGCTACCCGAGCCTCTATCGGTGATGGCGGCCCCCAGCAGGTCAGCGCGAGCCTGGACTACTACCAGTGGCTTCAGCAGCAGCCAGCAGCGTTTCAGGCCGTGGCAATCGGTCCTGTTCGGGGCAAGTTGTTTCGGGAGGGCGGATTGACCGTGGAGCGGTTCGCAGAGCTGCAGCTCGATCGCAACTTCGCGCCGCTGACACTGGCCCAGATGAAGATTTTGGAGCCACTGGCATTTGAGCAGGCTGGCATATAGAAACCATGCAAACCACGCAATTTTGCCTTTCCAAAAGAGCTTTACCATATCGCCTCAATCAACAGCGAGGTGTTACATGTGCATGGAGTTTGAGCGAGTTGTAAGGGTGACGGGCGATCTGATTGAGTCCTTTCTGAGGATGTTGGCGCGTTATCCAAGCGGTACAGGAGGCTTTGATGACTTTCCAATCGATGGGCCATCTGATCACAAGGAGGAAGTCTACCGACTGGTGAGCCAGCGACTACAAGAAAGCTACCCGTGGGTGGCATTCACGCTCACCGCGGATGGAAAGATTCGGTGCTCTGGTATCGCTCCGTAGTGTTTTCGGCAACTCACTAACCCTGGCATCTGCTGGGGTTTTTTTATGCCTGCAAAGCGGGCAACACATACCCAAGGGGTGCAGCAACGTGGCAGAAGAAAACGAAATCGACCTGGAAAACCCGGCAGTCAAGGCCGCTATCGCGACTGCTGTTGAAGCATCCGTCTCCGGGTTAAAAACCAAGAACTCCGAGCTGTTGGGCAAGCTGAAGGAAACCACCGGCAAGCTGACCCAGTTTGAAACCCAGTTCGAAGGCATCGATATCGATGCGGTCAAAGGACTGCTGAGTCGGGCCGGTCAGGATGAAGAAACCAAGCTGCTCACCGAAGGCAAGGTGGACGAGGTTTTCAACCGTCGCACCGAGCGCCTGCGTGTCGACTTCGACAAGCAACTGAAGACGGTCACAGCGCGGGCGGAGAAGGCTGAAGCCTTCGCTGCCAAATTCCAGGGCAAGGTTCTGGGTGATTCGGTGCGTGGCGCAGCGCTGAAGGCTGGGGCTCTCCCCGAAGCAACCGACGACATCATTCTACGCGCCAAAGGCGTGTTCACCCTGAACGAAGAGGGCGAAGCCGTTGCCGTTGATGAATCTGGCGAGATCATTCTCGGCAAGGACGGCAAGACCCCTCTGACACCGCTCGAATGGGCGGAGTCTCTGCGCGAAAGCGCACCTCACCTGTGGCCAAGGGCTTCAGGCACACAAGCCCCGGGCGGGGGTAGCGGCCAGGCTGCATTCAAGCGCTCCGAAATGACTGCTGAGCAGAAGCGCGACTACCAGCGCAAGCACGGCCAAACCGCGTACCTCGCATTGCCCAAGTAAGGGGATTCATCCATGCCAACTACCGTTAACAGCGACCTGATCATCTACAACGATGAGGCGCAGACCGCATACCTGGAGCGTGTCCAGGACAACCTGGACGTGTTCAACGCATCCTCCAATGGTGCGATCGTCCTCGACAATGAGCTGATCGAAGGCGACTTTCGTAAGCGCGCTTTCTATAAGATCGGCGGCTCGCTGGAACACCGCGACGTCAACTCCACCGGCAAGGTGACCGCCAAGAAGATTGGTGCCGGCGAGGCTGTAGGCGTTAAAGCCCCATGGAAGTACGGCCCGTACCAGACCACCGAAGAGGCGTTCAAGCGTCGTGGCCGTCCGGTTGATGAGTTCTCTCAGATCATTGGCGCCGACGTGGCTGACGCGACCCTGGAAGGTTTCATCCAGTACGCCACTGCTGCGCTTCGGGCTTCGATTGGCTCCAACGCCGGCATGGTGGTCACCGCCAACATCGAAACCGATGGCAAAAAGACTCTGACCCGTGGCATGCGCAAGTTCGGCGACAAGTTCGGCCGCATTGCCTTGTGGGTCATGCACTCCAGCGCCTACTTCGACATCGTCGACGAGGCCATCACCAGCAAGATCTACGAAGAAGCCGGCGTTGTGATCTACGGCGGCCTGCCGGGCACTCTCGGCAAGCCGGTACTGGTAACCGACACCGCGCCTGCGGACGTGATCTTCGGTCTGCTGCCGAATGCTGTGGTCATCACCGAATCCCAGGCCCCGGGCTTCCGCTCGTACCCTGTGAACGATGAAGAGAACCTGGGCATCGGCTACCGCGCCGAGGGCACAGTGAACATCGATGTTCTGGGCTACAGCTGGAAGGAGTCCGCTGGTGGCGTCAACCCAACCCTGGCCGCCGTAGGCTCGGCAGCCAACTGGGCCAAGCACGCGGACAGCAACAAGGTCACCGCCGGCGTGATGATCACGCTGACCCCGACGCCACCAGCTGGTGGTTGATACCTGCCCCTGGAAGCGGTCAGCAATGGCCGATACGGAGATTTCCATGGAACTGATTTACACGAACCAGCTTGAAGGCTTCGATCCAGACAAGCGTTACCGGACTGCTAGCCTGTTTCGCGGCATCGAGCGCGATGCGACGGCGGTGGTGGTCGTCGGCGACTATCCGGACATTGTCGCTGCCTATGAGGCAGCAGGTGTTGACGTATTGGTCGAAGATGCCCCGGCCGCGCTTGTCCCGAGTGCCAAGGCGCCTGCATGTGGTGACCTGGCAGACGAAGTTGCAAAGCTACGAGCTGAAAATGGCGCGGTCATTCTCCTGCTTGATGGTCTGGACGCTGGCGAAATCCAGCGCCCCGAGTCTGGTGAGCTGGCGATACGTCTGTTTGAATCGCTGGGCATCATCCACGCCTCAGTCGGCGAGCTGACAACTGAGCGTGACGGCTTGCTCCTGACTATCGATGCACTGCGCGGTGAGGTCGAAGCTCTGAAGAAGGCGGAACCTGCGGCGCCGACTGATGAGGCTGGCGAAATTGCGGCGCTGAAGGCAAAGCTTGATGAAGCGAAGGTGCAGTACCGGGCCAACGCCTCGAAAGAATCGCTTGAAAAGCTCATCGCTGATCTGCCCAAGGCCTGATACTGCTGGCTGCCGGTGATCCGGCGGCCAATCTTCAACCCATACCAGCGAGTTGACGCATGACACTCATCATTGAGGACGGCACCGGAAAGCCTGACGCCGAAAGCTACGCATCCGCCGAGGATCTGGCCATGTACGCCGTGAAGTTCGGCGTAGCCATCCCTGCGCAGGTGCCTGCCCAGGAAGCCTTGCTTCGTCGGGCGGCTCTGGCAATGGATGGCATGATCTGGAAGGGCCGCAAGACTAGTAGCGAGCAGGCTCTGGCTTGGCCGCGCCGGGAAGTGCTGCTGGATCAGGAGATCAAGCCCAACAACTACCTGCCGGCGCGGATTCAGTACGGCCAGATGGCCCTGGCCGCCGAGATCCACACCGACGACGTTGACCCGATTGACCAGCGCCAAGGCGCAGTAATTCGCGAGCGTGTCGAGGGCGCAGTTGATGTTGAATATGCGCCAATTAGCAATGCCAGCGGCAGACTTCTACCGGCTGCACCGGACCGCCCAAGTCGAACCCAGTTCGCCGATTACCTGGCCAAGCGAGGCCTGTTTGCCGTGAGGGCATGATCATGAGCGCGTTCTATGACCGCACGGCTGAAACCGCGTTGCGGTTGATTACGCGCTTCGGCCAACCCGTAACCATCCGTGACATCAAGCCCGGCGAGTACGATCCTGAAACCGGGTCGGCCGGCCCCGACACCGTCACCGAGCAAACCGCCCAGGGCATCCTGCTCGACTTCACAGGCCTGGAGTTTCAGAACAACAGTCTCATCAAGCAGGGTGACAAGAAGCTCAAGGTCGCCGCCCAGGGGCTGGCCTGGGCGCCGGATCTGCTGAATAAGGTGGTCATTCAAGGGCGGACCTGGTCCATCGTTCCGCCGCTGAAAGAGATCAACCCCGCCGGTACGCCGATTCTGTACGAGTTGCAGGTGCGGTCATGAACCGGTATGCGGGCAGGAACGGCAGCTTCGCCGAGAACATCCGCCAGTTCGCCGAGCAGGCCCAGGCCGGCATTGACGCCACCTTCCGCGAGATCGTGATCGAGATCGGCAGCAGCGTGATTCGCATGTCGCCGGTGGGCAATCCGGAGATCTGGGCGGCCAACGTGGCATTCCGCGCCAAGAACACCGCAGAGGCGGATGCTTATGACGCCAATGTTGAAGTGCGCAACGTGATCAAGTCGCTGACGCCTAGCAACTTCACTAAGGCAGGCAAGTTGCGTCGAGGTGTGAAGTACGCCAAGCCCCTGACCAAGACCGAGCGTGACCAGAACTTCAACGTGAACGGCCTGGTCGCCGGAAAGGACTATGTCGGCGGCCGCTTCCGGGGGAACTGGCAGTTCTCGATCGATACGCCGGCTGAGGGTGTGCTGGATCAGATCGACCCATCCGGCAATGTCACCCTGGCGAAGCTGAAGCTTCAGGTTGAGCAACTGACCATCGGGCAAACGGCGTACATCGTAAACAACCTGCCTTATGCGGTGCCGCTTGAATACGGGCATTCACAGCAGGCCCCCGGCGGCATGGTTCGAATCACGCTCGCAAGGTTCCAGCAGATCGTCGACGAAGCCATCAGGAACAACCAGGTATGAGCCACAACGTCATTGCCTCGATCTTCGAGGCCAGGGTTATCGCCTGGGCGAAGGCCAGAGCAGCACCACTTAAAGTGGTCGTTGAGAACGAGGCCCACACGCCAAAGGACGGAGAAACCTACCTCCGTGCCTACACACTGCCGGCTGACACGGCGAGCAATACTCTGGCGGGCGATCACCGGCTGTACACCGGCATCTTCCAGGTCAGCGTGGTCGCACCATCTGGCAAGTACCGCGGTCCGGCCGGCGGCCTGGCTGACGAGATCGGCGCACTGTTTCCGCTGTACGAGCGGAACGAGAAGGGCGGCCTGACAGTGGTCACCATGACGCCTCCAGAGCAAGGCCCAGGCATTCAGGGAGACACAACCTACACCCTGCCCGTGTCCTTCCAGTACCGAGCTGATACCAACTGATTCTGCCTATCGGGCAACCCCAACGAACCCGCCACTGAGCGGGTTTTGTTATTTCTAAAGAGAGGAAAACCCAATGGGATACAAAATTCCTAACGGCGGTACCTTCCAGCACGCCGCTACCTACGCTCCACCCCTGGCGTTCACTGCCATCACCAATGCCGCCGAAGCAGTCGCTTCTGTGGTGGCTGCCGACCTGGACGTTGGCGACATCGTGCTGCTGACCTCGGGCTGGAGCAAGCTGGACAACAAGGTGGTTCGCGTGAAGGCCGCAACCGCCACTGCGATTACGTTGGAAGGGATCGACACCACCGACACGCAACTTTTCCCGGCCGGCAATGGTGCGGGCTCGATGAAGAAGATCCTCAGCTGGGTGCTGATTCCTCAAGTCACAGACCTGGCGTTCTCCGGCGGCGAACAGAACTACCTCGATGTGGTGTTTCTGGAGGATGACCAGGGCAAGCAGATCCCGACCGATAAATCGGCGGCGAGCATGACGCTGACCATCGCGGATGATCCGGCCCAGCCCTTCAACTCGGTCCTGATGTCTGCTGACTCGGGCAAGAAGGTTCAGGCCGCACGCCTCAACCTGCCGGGCAATGACACGTTGTTGTACGGGGCCTATACCTCGTTTTCTAAGCAGCCTGCGGTATCTCGCAACAATCTGCTGACCCGTACCGTGAGCTTGGCGTTGCAGTCCGAGCCGACCCGCTACCTGACCTCGGTGTAACCCATGGCCAAGTTCTCACTGATCCAGAATCCGACCTTTAAGGCCGACGTGATGGTCCCGCAACTGGGCGGCCAGCCGGTAAAGGTTGGGTTCGTGTTCAAGTACCTCGACAGGGCTGGTCTGGCCGAGCTCTACGCCGAGTGGGTTGAGCGCCACAAGGCGTTGGTCGCGAAGGCTGATGACATGGACCTGATGACTTTCACCGCAGCTCAGATCGATCTCCAGGTCGACCAAGTCAAGGCCGTGGTGGCTGGCTGGGATTTCAAGGAAGAGTTCAACGACCAGAACGTCCGTCTCCTGGTCTCCTCGATTCTCTCGGTGCCCAGCGCAGTACTCGCGACGTACTCCGATGCCTTCAACCAGGCCCGCCTGGGAAACTCCTAAGCGCCGCACGCGCACTCTACGAGCAAGGGCCTTCTGCTGAAGAGCTGAAGACCTTTGGCTTTCTGGTGGGCGATCTCACCGGCCAGGACTGCGAGGTCTGGCCAGACAACTGGCCGGCCTTCACCGTCTTCGAGGCGATGAGCACCCAGTGGCGGGTCGGCGCGTGCGGCGCTACCGGCCTGGACTACGGCGTCCTCCCGAGCGTTATCCGAATGTGTGGCGTGCCGGCTGGTTCCAGGCAAAGCATTTTCAGTGACATCCGGCAGATGGAGGCTGAGGCCCTGGCCTTAATGGCTGAACAGAGAGACAACAAATGAGCACTACCTTCGCTTCGCTTGGCATTGCGGTTGAGTCGTCTCAGGCGGTCAAGGCTGCCGATGATCTGGATAAACTGGTCGACGCGGCCGAAGGGGCAGAGAAGGCCGTCGATGACCTTGGCAAGGCTGGGGAGGGCCTGGCCAACACCGGCAAGAAGATCAGCCAGGCGGAGGTGGAGGCCGCCCAGGGCATCGATAAAGCGACCAGTGCGAAAGAGCGCCAGGTCGACGCCAGCCGTAAGGCCGGAACAAGCGCCGCCAGTGAAATTGCCATCATCAGCCAGCTCGACAGGGCAATGACCGGCAACATCGACAGCATGGAGAAACTGGTCCAGGCAGAGGGACTGCTTGAGCGTGCCCGCAAGGGTGGCCTGGTCACCATCGAGCAGCAGGAGGCCTACCAAGAACGTCTCGGCAAGTCCTTCGACAGGATCGAGAAGGCCGAAGCCAAGGAGGCAGCGCAGAAGCAGCGCCTGATCGACGCCGAGAACCGGCAGATCGAGGCGCTCAAGCGCACGGTCAATAGCATAGATCCTCTGAATGTGAAGCTGGCCAAGCTAGAGGCGCAGGAAAGGGCGGCGAATGAGGCGTTTCAGCGCGGAGCGATCAGCGCTGAGCGCTACAACGAGGCCCTGGCCAAGATCGGTAAGGACCGAGCCGGCCTGACTGCAACAGAAACTACATTCGACAAGTTGAAGCTCGGCACCCGCCAGGCTCAAGAAAACGTCATGCAGTTGAGCAATGCCCTGCAGTCGGGGGATTGGGGGAGCGGCGTTCGTGCCGTTGCCCAGCTCGGCGCCGAAGCTGGTGCCTCGGCTAAGAGTTTGGCTGCGGCCCTGATGCCGGCCGGCCTGCTCGCCGGAGTCATCGGTAGTCTTGCCTATGCCTACTTCGACGCCGTGAAGCAGGCACGAGAATTCAATAGCGTCATCAATGGCGGTTCAAACGATGCAGGGCAAAGCATCGCCAGCCTCAAGGCAATGAGTGAGTCGGCCGGAGCTCTCACCGGTAACCTGAGTGGTGCGCGTGAAGCTGTTATCGCACTGGCTTCTGGTGCAGCTACCAGCGGCGTCCAGATGCAGAACTTAGCCCAGGCCGCCGCCGCTATCGGTGAGGTGACTGGTAAAGGGGCAGGGGATATCGCGAAGTCACTGGCCAACGCTGGTGATACCGCGACGGAAGCAGCTTCGAAGATCAGCGATCAATATGGTCTGCTGACTTATGAGCAGTACCAGGTCATCAAGTCCATCGATGAACAGGGTGACCATCAGCGTGCTCTGGATACCCTCAGTGAGAACCTGAATCAGTCTGCACAGGAACGGCTGAAGGACTACCGCGATTCACTGTCGGATATCGAGCGTGATTGGGATCGGGTAAAGGTCGCCATCAAGGGCGCTTACGCAGAGATTCGGTCTGAGATCTTCCCGGACCTGGCCAAGCAAATCGAAATCACACAGCGGGTGCTGGATACACGAAAGGGTGGCGGTGTCGCGGGAGCCTTGTCAAATGGCCTCAGCTCGCTCAATTCTTTCCTTGGCTTGGCTGATGGAGAGAACGACGACTCTACGCCTGCGCTGGAAGCAAAGCTTGCTGCACTGAAGGCGCGGCAGGCGGCCAGCGAGAGCAACGCAAACGCAACCGGTGAGGCTACCAGGGCAAACAAGGAGCTTATTGCGGTCCAGAAGGATCTGGATCGGCAGATGGAGAACCTGAATCCGCTGGCTAAGCGGCAGGAGGCGTACAAAAAGCTCGACGACCAGTTCACCACGCTCTACCAGAATGCGGAGAAGACTGGCCAGAAAGCGGCGCTGCTGGATGGGGTCCAGTTCGACGGCAAGAAGTTTTCGGGCGGTGCGTACGACCAGTTGCGCAAGGCGATTGATGAGCAGAAAAAGGACTCCAAATCTGTTGTGGGTGCCGTCGACCTGACGGCCTTCAATAACTCGAAAAACACCCTCACCGGCATCCTTTCCGAGTACAAAAACGCCCAGAAGGAATTGGACGCGGCGCAGAAGGCCGGACTGATATCCCAGGCCGACTACCTGCTCAAGCGCGAGGCCATGATCGGCAATGAGCGGGACGAGGTCACAGCGGCTTATGAGGCGGAGATTGCGGCACTTGAGGCCGCCAAGGGTAAGGCCAGCACCTCTGCCGCACAGCGCATCCAGCTAGACCAGAAGATCGCCGATGCCCGCGCCGCAATGGTCAAGGCTCAGCAAGATGCTGACACCGAGCTGAGCGTGCTGGCCAAGAATGAAGAAGGCCGACTGAAGAAGCAGGAGCTGGCGGTCAAGACCTACACCAACGCCCTGCAGCAGCAAGTCGACACCTTGCGCGAGCAGGGCCTGCGAGCTGCAGCCGGCCTTGGCCAAGGTGATCGCCAGCGGGATCTGACCAACCAACAGAACGCGATCGACGACCGTATCAACCAGCAGAAGCTGGACCTGGCCAACCAGTACGGCAATGGCTCCCGAGGTATGAGCCTCGACGAGTACACGCAGAAGTTGCAGGCGCTGGAAGCCTCCCAGCAGAAGCTGCACGACACCGTTGTCAGTAACTACGACGAGATGACGGCTGCCCAGGGCGACTGGACGAATGGAGCTTCTTCCGCCTGGCAGAACTACCTGGAGTCAGCGCGGGATGTTGCCGGCCAAACCAAGAGCCTATTCACCAACGCCTTCGGCTCAATGGAAGACGCGATCGTGCAGTTCGCTACCACTGGCAAGTTTTCGTTTGCGGACTTCACAAAGTCGGTTCTGGCCGACATGGCTCGGGTCGCAGCACGGCAGGCGGCTTCTTCTGCGCTCAGTTCGTTGTTCGGCATGGCTGCATCGGCTGCTGGTTCGTACTTCGGTGGCGGGGCGTCGTCAGCGGGCTCCACCCAGGCTGGATATACCGGTGTCGACTTCTCCGGGTACCGGGCCGCTGGTGGTCCCGTGTCTCCAAATTCCCTATACGAGGTGAACGAACTGGGCCCCGAACTCTACAGCGAGGGCGGTCGGTCGTTCCTGATGACAGGTGCCAACGGCGGTAGTGTCACTCCGCTAACTTCTGGTGCGCTTACTGGTGCTGCTGGCGCCCAGGGCGGCGGCAATACCTACAACTTCCCTGTATCAGTCTCAGTCCAGACCTCCAGTGATGGAGGGGCGGCCACGGCACCACAGGACGCCGCACAGATTGGGAAGAGCATTCAGCAGGCAGCCAAGACCGAAGCGGAAACAGCCATTAATCGGGCGCTACAGCCTGGCGGATCCATCTGGCGACTCACCAACGGGAGGGTGTGATGGCGATAGAGACCTTCACCTGGCCAACGCAGAACGGGGATTCCCCCACCATCGAATATCGAACTCGATCAACCCAGTTTGGGGGCGGGTACAAGCAGGTGGTGGGAGACGGTCCCAACAACAAACAAGACTCCTATCCGATCACATATACCGGCTCGAAGTCGAAGGTGGCCGACATCATGGCCTTCTTCGACCGGCACGCAGGCGCGAAAGCCTTTCTCTGGACTACACCCCTGGGCCAGTTGGGCCTGTTCACCTGCAAGAATCCAACACCGGTTCCTGTGGGCGGAGGCGTGTTCAAACTCACGGCCACTTTCGAGCGGGCCTTTCACCCCTAAGGGAATCCTATGTCGCTGATTCGTGATATCCAGACTCTCGAGCCTGGCAGCGAGGTATTGCTGTTTGAACTCGACGGTACGGACTATGGCGCCGATATCCTTCGCTTCCACGGGCACGCCATACCGCACACGCCTAGGGAGTTGATCGCCGCCGGCGCTGCAGCGGATGAGCTGCCCGCCAAGTCGATCTGGTGGCAGGGCAACGAGTACGGTGCCTGGCCGATGCAGATCGAGGGCATTGAGGCAAACGGCGATGGTACTGCTGTTCGGCCCAAGCTCTCTGTAGGCAACGTGAACGGGCGTATCACGGCCTTGTGCTTGGCGTTCGATGATCTGCTGGAGTTCAAGCTGACCATGCGTAACACCCTGGGCCAGTTCTTGGACGCTGCCAATTTCGAAGGTGGAAATCCTCAGGCTGACCCTACCCAGGAAGCCATAGAGGTCTGGTACATCGACCAGAAGACGAACGAGGACGGGGAGTCGGTGACCTGGGAGCTTGCAAGCCCTGGTGATGTGGGTTCGGAGTCAATTGGCCGCCAGATGACCACGCTCTGCCATTGGGCTTTGACTGCCGGGTACCGGGGCCCGAACTGCGGGTGGACTGGAGGCTATTTCGACATGGACGGCAACCCCACCGATGATCCCGAAAAAGACCAGTGCAATGGGCTGCTTTCGACCGGCTGCAAATGCAGGTTTGGCGAAGGGAATGCCTTGCCATTCGGGGGGTATCCAGCTGTCTCCTTGATTGCGAGGAGTTGATAATGCTCAAGCACATCCTTGCTGCCGTGCAGAAGCACGCTGCGGCTGAATATCCGCGGGAGTGTTGCGGGCTAATCCTGGTCGTGGGTCGAAAGCAGCTCTATTTCCCTTGCGCCAACGTCGCCATCGAGCCTACGGAGGAGTTCCGCATCGCACCGGAGCAGTACGCCGAAGCCGAGGAGCAGGGCGAGGTAATCGGTATTGTGCATTCGCATCCAGACGCCACCAGCAGGCCTTCGCCGCGCGATCTGGCCATATGTGAGGCCACCGGCCTGCCGTGGTACATCCTGTCATGGCCTGAGGGCGACTTGCGGGCCGTGATGCCAACAGGTGAAGCGCCGTTGCTGGGGCGGCCATTCGTGCACGGCGCCTGGGATTGCTGGCAAGTCTGCGCCGACTGGTACAAGCGTGAGTGGGGCCTGGACTTCCCGCCCTATGCCCGCGAGGACGGCTGGTGGGAGCAGGCCTCCGGTCCAAGCCTGTACGAGCAGGCCTATGAGGCTGCCGGTTTCTACCAGGCCGACCAGCCGCAGCGCGGGGACATGATCGTTATGGCCGTAGGCCGGACTGCACATCCCAATCATGCCGGGATCTACCTGGGTGCCGATCCGGCATTGCCCGGGGAAGATTCAGGCACCTTCGGGCTTGGGCCTTTCCTGTTGCACCACCTGTACGGGCGTCCGAGCGAAATTATCGTCTTCGGCGGCCCTTGGTATGACCGGACACGCCTGATCCTCAGGCACAAAAATGTACAACCAACTACATGATGCGGCAGGGCCGCGGAAAAGAGTCATGAAAAAGCAAACTGAAGAGGTTAGAAGTACAAGCGGTACCGCCCCCCAGGGGAATGCGCGGGCAGACGTTCCTAAGCAGACACTGGCAGGCCGCTGGCGCGTCATCTTAAGAAAATGCGAGCGCAGCGGCCTGCTTTACGCTGCTGGGCTTGGAAGGGTCAGCTAACCCCAGCTATAAGGCTGTCAACATATTGGTCGTGCAGGCCTTTGTCGATGCCGCTATAGCTGCGACTCTTCAGTTCCATCAGGTCGCGAATAAGAGCATCTGCTATGGCTGGGTTGCCTTGGGTGACTCGCCGGCTAACAGTGGCGATGGCATTTTGATTGAAGAGAATCAAGGTCTTGACGACGATCTCAAGTTCGCTCAGGCGTTGCTCTGCTGTTTTAACTTCGCTCATTTCACTTTCCTTGTGTTGTATGTGCAAAAAATGGTGCAGTTATAATGATTAACACAGACTGCCTATTATCTTTATCCCTCAGCTTTCACTACTAGGCGCCATTGAATTGGCGAAGAGTTTGGGTGCTGATGGTGGTTCTGTGGAGGGAACTGGGTACCAGTATTTGATGCAATCTCCCGACCACATCCATCGCAGCGATATATCCCCGACACTGGGACTGTTGATCCAATTTCATAAAGAGTATTCCAGCCCACACCGCCTAGCAGGGTTGGAGTTTCGACTTGCACAAATTGCTGGGTGTCCCTAATCAAAAGCGCCATAGCTTTACTCCATGAGCTAAAGAAGGCTTAACGCTACTACGCTCTGGCGCAGGCCGTGTACTGGCTTTCCGTCCAGGGTGGATGGGTGGACAGGGTGGAAATCACCGATGGCGATTCGTTACGATTATTGTGCCGTCAGTTAGAATGCCGTAGTTATGCGCGGCATCATGAGCAAAAGGAAAGGCACATGAGTGAAGTTTTTGTAGTTAAGTACACAGCCCCTGTTTCTGACGCGTTGCGCGCTGGGCGAAAGCTTGCTATCAGGTTGTCAGACCCAAAACCCTTGGAAGTAGGTTTTGTGATTGTGGTCGACGGTGGGATACCGATTTGGATCGGGAAGATAGACTCATTCAATGTTTCGACAGGAAAATTCCCAAAAGATGTTGAGATTTTCTTAAGTGATCTAGTGCTTTTGGAGGATGCGTGGTCGGATGTATCCCCACTAGTCCATAGCGCGGATCTCAGAAGTGCTAGATTCGCTGACCTTGATGTAAATCATTTGTTTGGGCTCGGTGCGCGCCTAACAGAAAAAGGCGACACGCCTGGAGTGCTGACCGCTACCAATGCAATTTCCCGCTTGGCTTGGACTTATGGAGTTCCACGCGAGAACGTCAAAGTCTCTATCGAATTCTGAATTAGCAGCTTACTTTGTACTCAGTTCAGCCCAGCCCCTCGCTGGGCTTTTTGCATCTGGAGTCAGCCTTTTCGCAGCAGCATCAAATAGCTTGAACGAAAGGATAAGCGGCAGGTCCAGGCATATGTAGGTGCTGGCGGGTACACCGCCAAGATAACTGATCATGTGCATGGAGGAGCTGGTCATGGGTAAAGGATGTTTTGCGGTTGCCTTACTTTTTCTTTCCTACCCGTTCACGGTGTCTGCTGACACCCATTCAAGCGTGGTACCAATGGATTTCAGTCGGTGCGAGCAAGCACAATCTCAGATCATCGCCCAGCTGAACTCTCGTCCGTCTCGCATAGAAAAGGTCTCGGATGCGCCTGGCCAAAAGGCTGTGCGCGTTTACAGCAACGGCATGGACGTCCTGATCACTTGCGACTCTGAAAAGAGGAGGGTCCTGGTAGAGGTTTTCAACAATGAACCGGGAATGCTGAGTGTGTCTGCCGCCAGGTAGTGAGCTACTGGCGGCACAAAGACGTACAACCAACAACCTGATGCGGCTAGGCCACGTACTGGCTTTCCGTCCTGGGTGGATGCTTGATCATTATCTCGGTACTCTCAGTATTTTCTCAGGATGAGTGATAGCTATGATCAAAGCAGTTTCTATGCAGTGTTCTCTAGAGCAGTTTGATTCCATAACTTCTGACAGATTTATAGTTATACCTTCAAAAATCAACGGTGAAGCAAACTGGAAGGATATCGACTATCTGGTTCTCTGCTCGGCGCATAGCCCTAGCTGGGTGGCAAAAATAGAAGAAATAGTAATTCTCAAGGAAAAGTCTAGAGAAATGATTGCGCGTCTTTCTGAGATTCGCTCCCTCTCTGAAAAAAATAGTGATGCCCATTATTCGCGCGCATACGAATCGCATTACTACAATGGAGCTGGGGCGTGCCCAACTGAGTTCCCAGATTTGCAGTTCTACAATATTGGGGATGTTGTGGGCTTCAAGGCTCGGCCTAGAATTTATGGGCCGTTAAGCATGGATACAGCCATCCAGGAGCTCGCGGACACTTACGGTGTCGATCCAGATCAGGTAGAGATCATTATCCGTTCGAAGCCCGTCGACCCACTCAATACTCCAGAGAAGTGACGCGACTAGCCCAGCCCAGCCCCGCCCCGCGCTGGGCTTTTTGCTTCTGGCGAGTAGTATTCTGCTGACTAATGTGCCGGTGGCACACCAACTGAAAAGGATGCCAAGTGAAAGTCAAAGAACTCATTGAAAAACTACAGAAGCTCGACTCAAACCTTGAGGTCTATGTAACGTCCGAAGATCCGGATGTGGTTGTTCCAGGCTATTTGGTTCGACCATTTGAGATTAATGGCGTGTCAGCCTTCAATGTCGTGACAAGCCGCGATGAGATGCGGCGACCTGAGATCTCTGCAGCAGCGGAAGGGGAAGGCCGGGAGTGCGCGATTATCGAAGTCACTGCCGACTTCTGACATGGATAGAGTCGATCAGTTAAATGAGCTACTGATAGAGCAGTGCTGTGTGATTTCGATGGGCATCGAGTTCCGGTGCTACAAGTACGACCTGGCACTGAAGATGTCCACCGATGAGTCAGGCGTTGATGCAGTGACGGTGCTTTTTCAAGATATCAGTGTGCTCAATCTCAACGGTTTTGGTGGTGGGCTGACTCAGTTTATGGGCCTGAGAGTGATCCGGATAAATGATGGTCTGGACAGAATCAGATACGAGCTGCGGGATGTTGAGGGCGATAAAATCTCGTTCTGCTTCTTCTCCTTCAACATGCACGGTCACAAGGAATAATTATGCGAGTTTTGATAGGGGCGGCGGCTTTGGTATTGCTGGCGGGGTGCATGGCGCCGACCATGAATGAGGCGCGTCAGGCGGGGCCGTATAAGGTGCTGATCTCGAAGAAAGCAGACGACGCGCTGGCAAAATGTGTCCAGTACGAATGGCAGAATCAGCCGATCTTCGGCGGCACGCCTGGGGCAACGCTTCAGCCGGGGCGTGACACCGGATATACAGTGTTCACTGAGGGCTCTCAGTACTTCGTTGACATCCAGCCCAAGGGCTCTGGCTCAGAGGCGAAGTATTACGTGGTAGTGGGTAATTGGATCGCCAATAAACGGCTGACCGCGCTGCAAGGCTGCTTGTAGCGACACATCAAATTGTACAAGGCTCGCTTGGCGGGCCTTTTTATTGCCTGGAGAAAAGCACATGGCGGAACTTGCTATCAATTATCAGCCCATGACCACGATCCTGCTCTATGGACAGCTTCGTCGGTTTGGGAGGTCTTTTCGGATGGCTGTAAGGTCGCCGGCAGAAGCAGTTAAGGCCCTTTGCGTGCAAATTCCAGGGTTTGAGCGTTTCTTGTCCAATGCCAAGTACCGCGGGGTTGAGTTCGCCGTATTTCGCGGTAAGACAAACCTGGCAGCGAAGGAGCTTGGATTTGCGGGCGGGGGGGACATTCGCATTGCTCCGGTGATAGCCGGCAGCAAGCGAGGCGGTGCGCTGCAAACTATTGTCGGCGCAGTACTGATCGTTGTTGGTCTCGTCATCACTGGCGGTACATTCGGTGCAGGGGCGCCATTCGGCTCTGCGCTGATCATGATGGGCGGGTCGATGATGCTGGGAGGCGTAATCCAAATGCTCAGCCCCCAGCAAGGCGGTCTCAAGCAAAGCGCCTCCCCCGAAAACATGCCTTCCTACGCCTTTGGCAGCGCCAAGAACACCACCGCCAGCGGTAATCCGGTCCCTATCTGCATTGGTGAGCGCCGGTGGGGCGGAGCGATCATTTCTGCCTCGATATACGCGGAAGACAAAGCTTAAACACCACAACGTCAAACAGCCGCCTTGAGGCGGTTTTTTTATGCCTGGAGGAAAGATGGACGTCGAGATCCACGGCGCCAAGGGCGGCGAAAAAAAGCCGAAAATGCCTTATGAGGCGGCCGACAGCCTTCGGTCGACCAACCTGGCCAAGATCCTGATCGCGGTAGGCGAGGGCGAGTTCGAGGGCACGCCAACGGCTCGCGATATCTACCTGGACAACACGCCAATTCAGGATGCCAGCGGCTCCTACAACTTCACCAACGTGAAGTGGGAGTGGCGGCCGGGTTCTGTGGACCAGGACTACATTCCAGGCATTCCCTCGGTCGAGAATGAAACCTCGCTGAACATCGAACTGCGCAGCGGTGCGCCGTGGGTTCAGTCCATCAGCAACACCCAGCTTTCGGCGGTACGGGTGCGGATGGCCTGGCCGGCGCTGCAGGCCCAGGACAACGAGGGCAACGTCAACGGCTACCGAATCGAATACGCGATCGATGTGGCCACCGACGGTGGCGCCTATCAGCAAGTCCTGGTCGAGGCCGTGGACGGCAAGAGCACCTCTCGCTACGAGCGCTCTCGCCGAATTGACCTGCCGCCTGCGACGTCGGGCTGGCAGATCCGGGTGCGTCGCATTACCCCGAACCAGAACACCAACAAAGTAGCCGACACCATGTTGATCGCCGGTTACACGCAGGTGATCGACGCCAAGATCCGGTACCCGAATACCGCACTGCTCTACATCGAGTTCGACGCCGAGCAGTTCACCAACATTCCCGCGGTGACGGTGCGATGCAAGGCCCGTAAGTGGCAGGTACCCAGCAACTACGATCCGGTGGCCAGGACCTACTCGGGGATCTGGGATGGAACGATGAAGCAGGCTTGGACCAACAATCCTGCGTGGATCACCTTCGGCATTTGCACCGAAAACCGCTTCGGCCTGGGCAAGCGCATCAAGAGCTGGATGGTCGACAAGTGGGAGCTCTACCGGATCGCGCAATACTGCGATCAGCTGGTTTCCAACGGCCTGGGCGGCCAGGAGCCGCGTTTCCTCTGCGACATGAACCTGCAAGGCAAGGCCGATGCCTGGTCACTGCTGCGGGATATCGCCGGCATTTATCGCGGTATGACTTGCTGGGCTCAGGGCCAGCTCGTCATGCAGGCCGATATGCCTCGGGCCCAAGACATCGACTATGTATTCACCCGCGCGAACGTGGTGGATGGCAAGTTTTCCTACGGCAGCGCATCGGCCAAGACCCGTTACACCCGCTGCTTGGTGAGCTACGACAACCCGGCCAACAACTACGACACCGACGTCATTCCTTATGCCGACCTTCCGCTGCAACGTCGGTTTGGCGACAAGCCTACCGAGATCAGCGCAATCGGCTGCACCCGGGCCAGTGAAGCTCAGCGCCGCGCCAAGTGGGCAATCCTGAGCAACAACCAGGATCGGACAGTTACTTTCAAAACAGGGATGGAAGGGCAGATTCCATTGCCTGGCTTCATCATCCCGGTTGCCGATTCGCTGCTGGCGGGCCGGGAGGTGGGCGGACGAATCGCGGCAGCGGCTGGTCGTGTAGTGACGCTGGACCGCGACACCCAGGCGAAGGCCGGCGATCGTCTGATCATCAACCTACCAGCCGGCAGGGCTGAAGGGCGCACGGTACAGAGCGTCATGGGGCGCCAGGTGACGGTAACCACAGCCTACAGCGAACCTCCCGCCAAGGACCTGCAGTGGGCCCTCGATGCTGATGATCTGGCCATTCCGCTGTATCGCGTGCTTCGAACTGCACGAACGCCGGAAGGCGACTACGAAATCAGTGCTCTGCAGTATGAGCCCAGCAAATACGCATCGATCGACACCGGGGCTCGCCTGGAAGAACGGCCGATCAGCATCATTCCGGTGACTACTGTTCCGGCGCCGGCGAGCGTGGCGCTGACTTCCGATTACGCCATCGACCAAGGCCTGGCTGTCAGCACGATGACGATTGCAT
Source organism: Pseudomonas sp. CMR5c (assembly GCF_003850545.1). NCBI lineage: Bacteria > Pseudomonadati > Pseudomonadota > Gammaproteobacteria > Pseudomonadales > Pseudomonadaceae > Pseudomonas > Pseudomonas sp. CMR5c. The sequence goes on from NZ_CP027705.1 coordinate 2,309,874, forward strand.
GGCCCGCGGTATCCGGCGCTGTCGGTTACGACGTGGAATGGCGCAAGGACAGCGGCAATTGGGTCAAGCTGCAGCGCACAGGCTCCACCAGCGTAGATGTCACTGGTATTTACGCTGGCGCATACCTGGCCCGGGTACGGGCGGTGAGTGCGTTTGAGATCTCCTCGACCTGGAAAAGCTCCGATCTGACCCAACTCAAGGGCAAGGATGGTGTTCCGCCGGCGGTGGCATACCTGAACACCTCAAGCGAGCTGTTCGGCATCAAGTTGAAATGGGGGTTCCCAGTCGGCGCCGAGGATACCCAGCGAACCGAGATCTGGTATGGCGCTGGCAACAGCCTGGAGCAAGCCACGAAGCTCTCGGACCTGGCTTATCCGCAGTCGGACTTTCTGCTGCAGGGCCTGGCTGCTGGTGCAACGTTCTTCTTCTGGGCTCGCCTGGTGGACCGCACCGGCAATGTCGGACCGTTCTATCCAGCGGTAAATGGGGTGCGCGGTCAGGCCAGTTCGGACGCCTCGCCGATCCTCGACTACTTGGCCGGCAAGATCAGCAAGACCGAGCTCGGCCAGGATCTGCTCAGCGACATAGAGAAGATCCCGGGCTTGCAAGAGCAGATCGACGCGCTCGACGGTCTGAAGGGCTACGACCCCTCGGCGGTGTACCTCAAAGGCCAGATGGTGGTGGAGGGCGGTCGTATCTACCAAGCCATCAAGGATGTGCCAGCGAACAATCCGCCGCCGGCCCCGTCATTCTGGATCGATGTTGGGCAGTCGGTTGAAAGTGCGAACGGCCTCGCGCAGCAGGTTCAGACCAACAAGACCAGCATCGAACGTATCGACGACAAGGTGACCGCCCAGGCCTCTACGCAGAGCACGCTGCGAGCCGCGGCGCGCGAGGACAATGGCGCAGGCGACCTTGCCGATGCCATTCGTGGCTTCAACAGCGTGGCGGCAATCGCAAAAGAAGAGAAGGTGCGGGCCACTGCAATTGAGGCTGAGGCTACGCGCCGTACGCAGCTGGAAGCGACAGTAGGGAAAAACACTTCTGCAATCCAAGAAACCTCGTCGGCGCTTGCAAACACGAACGGCAAGATGGAGACCATCTGGTCGGTGAAGATGGAGGCCACCGCTGGCGGACAGAAGTACGCAACGTCTTTCGGCCTTGGCCTACAGGTGGATCCCTCCGGAGTCTCGTCGCAATTCGTTGTACGGGCCGACACTTTCATGTTGCTGAACCTGGCAAACGGAACGCCCGTATCGCCTTTCTCGGTCTCTGGCGGGCAGACGTTTATTCGCTCTGCATTCATCGAAAACGGATCGATCAACATGCTAAAAATCGGCAGTAACCTGACTTCTAACAACTATGAGAAGGATGTTTCCGGCTGGGCGTTCTTGCCTGACGGTACATTCCAGATGATGGGTTTGGCCCCAGGAGGTAACAAATTGGTTATTAACAATAGTGGCGTTTACGTCTACTACCCGAACGGAGTCAAAGCAATTGACCTCAGCGTGGATGCTTCGTAATGGTCGGCCTGGTCACAAGGAACAGTAGCAACAAGATCACAGCGGACATGACCAAGTTTCTTAGTCAGTGCGTTGGGTTTGTTACTACAAACAAAGATAATGGATCTGCATCTATAACCATGCCAGCAGGTAAGAGCTATTTCTATACAATTGCTCCGCTTGAACCTAGCGTGCGATCTGCTGGTAAGCCGCCTGGCGTGACGCTCACAAATGACCTGCTTACTTGGCAGTATCGTTTGCCTAGCGGTTTTCCGATCAATTGTCGAATCTATTACGGATACTTTTAATGGCTACAGCAGCATTAATCGCCAGGAATCCTGATGGTAGCATCTTGTACGATACGTCAAAGTCTATTTATGGCTTGATCAAGAGCGGTCCAGTGGAGTTTGCTGAGACTTGGAGGCGCACCCAGCCAACCGGAGGTCCTCATATCTACTACGATAATATCTATAAATTCGTGGTCAAGAATGCGATAAGTCCTATTGTTTTTGTAACGGGTGCGTGCAATCAGCCCATTGTCTCAAAAGAGGGAGATAACACGGTTTTCTATTTTGCCGGGCAAGTAGCCGATATTAAGGTTTATTGTTTTGACTTGATGGCGCCAATTTTTACAGGGCCGGCACTTAAAACAAGGGCTAAAGATGGATCTTTCACGTTCAACAGTCTACAGCAGCCTCTAAATATTATTGGTACCTCTACGGCACCACCACCCCCACAAGCTGAAGACCAGTGGGGCACGCCATTTGGTCGTGCAGGCTACTACAGAGTAGTTGTTCCTCAATACAATGTTGGTGGTAGTTATCTTGGTGGCTACCCTGAGTACGGGTTCATATACCAGCTAAACCCAAGTAAGACGTATGCGGCATACATCCCGTGGAGCAGGGGATGTTTTTTCCAAAACCAGTTACCTGTAGGGCAGGACATCATGCGTGGCGGCCTGCACGAAGGTTGCTACGGTCTAGAAGGCATGGTCGTGCACAATATGTGGACTTCCCCAGAGTCAACCTATGGAAAAATCAATGGTTATCCAGGCACCCCGCAGGGTACTTGGGGGACTGCTACTGATCGTATTCCTCAATGTCCTTATATTGATGTCTCTGAATATCAATATCCTTTTGATCCTCCCCGATGAGCAATAGCTGCAGGCGCGGCTTGACCTAACGCAACAACACCCGACCACACCCGCCAGCGAGCGGGTATTTTTTTGCCTGGAGAACACCAAGCTATGGCATGGCATAGAGCTGGAACAGTTGTCGTAACGAGCGGGTCAACAACAGTCACAGGTATTGGTACAGGCTTCGCCGCCAATACTCGAGTTGGTGATGCTTTTATCGGTCCAGATGGCCGCCAGTACGAGCTCCAGAATGTTGCAAGCGACACGGTGGTCTCGATTCTGCCCGCCTATTTGGGGCCCACTGCATCTGGGCAGCCTTATGCGGTAATGCCTGTTCAGGGCTATCAGAAGTTGCTTGCCGACCTCGTTCGCGATTGGACAAACAGCTATGGCGCGAAAATGGCGGCCCTAGGTACGACCGGGAACTATGACGTGCTGCCTGTTGCAAAGGGCGGGACAGGAGGGGCTGATCCAGATTCTGCGCGTGCCGGACTCGGCCTTGGAACCGCAGCTGCAGCTAATCTGACAGCAAGCAGCGTTGATGAGACTGCCGGCCGCGTCCTGAAGGTCGGTGACTTCGGTGTCGGGGCGAGAGCGCCGAACGTTGTTGTCGATGCGAACGCTATTTCCGCAGCAGGGCAGTATCGATTCATCCCCACAACGGCAAATGCTCCGTCGCCAGCAGGCTACGGAACATTGATCCACTGTGCGTACGATCTGGCTGTCGCGCAGAAGAGCTGGACACAAATTTTCATGTCTATGGGGGCCTCAAAGGCTTACCTGAAGGCCTGTATCAATGGTTCGATTTCAGCAATTGCTGAGATCTATACAACTGCAAACACGACTCGCGGCTCGGGCGGCGCGCTTTCTGCTGCGTCGCCAATCGTGCGCATCGCCGATGTTGCAAGCAGCGAGCGCCGAGATCTGCTCGAGCAGACGTTTGAAGCCGCCGGCGCCTGGGGCGCGGGAAATGATGAGGCTCGGGGTGTCACTGTTGATCGTGTCGCTGTGGGCGTTTACGTGATAGCCGGCAGTTTGGGCCTGGCCCTGGAAGGGTGGCGCATTCATGACCCAAGCTCGCCCGATGGAGGTAGAGCACTCGGCATAACTGAAAGCGAGCAGGATGACCAGGGCACTGTGACTGTGCGGCTTTTCAAGCAGCGCTGGACCCTCGACGACGACGGCGAGATGCATCTCGGAAAAGGCGCTCCACTCGATGTACCGCTGAATAGCTGGATTGATGTTCGGCTGGAAATGCCTTCCGTCGCCGAGACGCCTCCCGCCTGATCCTCAACACCCGACCACACCCGCCAGCGAGCGGGTATTTTTTTTGCCTGGAGAAAACACAATGCCACTCACAGAGCAGCAGCTGCTGCAGATTCTCCCGAACGCCCGCCCAGTCGCGGGCGTTTTTGTTCCCGCCCTCAACCGCGCGATGGTTCGCTGGAAGATCGATTCCCGCGTGCGCCAGGCCGAGTTCCTGGCCCAGGTCGGGCATGAGTCTGGTCAGCTGCGCAGCCTCGTGGAGAACCTGAACTACAGCGCCGAGGCGTTGGCGCGAACCTGGCCAAACCGGTTCACACCACAGACAGCTGGCGCGTACGCCAGGCAGCCCGAGAAGATCGCTAACAAGGTCTACGGCGGCCGGATGGGCAACGGCCCGGATGCCTCTGGCGATGGCTGGCGCTTTCGTGGCCGCGGCTTGCTGCAGGTCACCGGCAGATCGAACTACCGTGCCGCCGGCGAAGGCCTGGGCCTGCCTCTAGAAGCCCAGCCTGAGCTGCTCGAGCAGGCCGAGCACGCGGCACAGTCGGCCGCCTGGTGGTGGGCCGCTCATGGTCTGAACGATCTGGCCGACAAGGGCGACTTTCTCACGATCACCAAGCGCATCAACGGCGGCACCAATGGTCTGGAGGATCGCCAGGCGCTGTATGAGCGTGCATTGAAGGTGTTGGCGTGAAGGCCCCGGGCTGGTTGTTGCCAGCCCTGGCCCTGGTGCTGGGGTTCGCCCTGGGTGGCTGGCTGGCCTGGTCCTGGCAGGCCAACGCCTATGACAGGGCGTTGGCCGAGCAAGCCGAGGCGTACAGCACCGACCGCGAGCAGGCCGCTACGGCGGTAATCAACTGGCAGGGTGAGCAGCAGGACACCCGCCGTACGCTCGAGGATCGCCTGCAAGCGAATGACGAAACCCACTACAAGGAATTGCGCGATGCTCAATCGAACCAAGCTCGTTTGCGTGACCGGCTTGCTACTGCTGAGTTGCGGCTGTCAGTCCTACTCAACGCTACCGCCTCGGGTGGTAGCTGTGGGATGCCAGCCACCGCCGGCACCAGCGGCGTGGATCATGGAGCGGCGAGAGCCGAACTTGACCCAGCGGCTGCTCAACGAATTGTCGCCATCGCTGGCGACGGTGACCAAGGACTGATTGCTCTGGCGGCGTGCCAGAATTACGTGAAGGGAGTTTTGTCAATGAAGTAAAAATAGCGGTTAGCAGAGTGCATTATTCTCTCTTCGGTGTAAGTCGCCAAGTTCACTTCGTTTGAATTGAACGCGGGGCAGAAGTAGAACCCCGCGTACAAGGTTTTTCTCTGGATATTGCTATGCGGGAATCACCTATTTTTTGGTTACGGCATCTTTGGGTATGCAGTGTTGATTGTATATATGGTATCGCTGCCAACTCTCTTGGATGTGAAACCAAATTCAATTGTGAATTTGGCACCATTGTGGTAGCAGTATTTTGGGTTGTCTAATGACGGTGCAGAGTCGCCTATCTGATTTCTGGTTAGGTCTGGGGTAGCAACCTGTTCGGCGGCATTTGCAATGCTGGCAATAACTTGGTCCGCACTGCAGTCTAGTGGAAACATAGTAGATATTTGTTTTTCTCTTGTTTTTCCATCTGTCTTGATATTGAAGTGGTAAAGTTCAAAAATGGTATTAGAGCTAATGTGGCTCAGGTCTTTTGAGTTGGCAAAAGCGCCGATAGTTGTTGTGTTGTTTTCTGTTGACGATGTTTTTGCAGGCGGAACAATGATACTTATAGTTGATGGGAGCTTTCCTTCTGGTGCTGAGTGAAAACCTACGGCTTCCCCTTTGCTATTTATTTTTCCGCAAAAAATATGATCCATGTTTATGATGTAGCTTTTTTTGGGGGTCGCTGGGTACGCGCCACTATAAGGACATGTGTAAGTAAGCGCAGAGGTGGAGCGGGGGGGGGTGTTGCTGCATGATGAAGTAATAGCGATTACAATGAGTGTGATTGAGGTTTTTTTGATGCTTTTCATTTCTCGTCCTTGAGTTGTTTTGTTGTGGGTATGTACTTTTATGATGTGATGTTAAGTCTTCTATTAGGTGTTGCTTGTAAGTTTTGTCGTGTATTTTTGTAAGTAAAGCTCAATTGGTGTCGCATTGCCATATAGAGACTCCACTATTTAGGGGGGCTATAACTTCGGCATCTTGATTTTGCACATTGCCGACACCAGGGTGGACCTTGTACCACTCGAAGGCCTCGACCGGCTCGCCTTGGTGCAGCGCCATCTGCTCGGCGCGTTCCTTCGGCGTGGCCGGGTCTAGCCACTCTCGAGCCAGAGCGGGCGCCAGGACCACCGGCCGCCGGTCGTGAATGTCGACCATGCCGCCTTCGCTGTCTGCTGTGATGATCACAAAGCCTTCGTGCTCGCTCCGGTCTTGGCCAGGTAACTGCCCGATTGAGGCACAGAGGATGGGGGAGCCGTTCCGGTGCCTGATCAGGTAGGGCTGCTTCTTCGGGCCACCTTCATCAACCCATTCGAACCATGAATCGATCGGGCAGATAGCGCGGTGTGGCCAGATCTGTCTGAAGAATGGCCCGTGCGCGACTTTCTCGACGCGGGCATTTATTGGCGCGGCGCGATCCTTCGCCCAGTGCGGGCGCCATCCCCACCGGACAGGGTCAGCATGTAGTTGATCGTCGGCAGTATGGAGGAGGGCGAGTTGCATCGTTGGTGCAGCGTTGTATCGCCCTAAGGGCTTGTCACTGACGTTGTTCTGCCATGCGCCAGGCATGCTGAGGACAGCTACAAAGTCGTGAATGCCGCGATACTGCGAAAGTCGTCCGCACATCTTGAGGCCTCGACCAAGCGTAGGCGATCTTTACACTGTAGACCCTGGGCCACCCCTAGCAATGAACCCTCGCCCGGCGCAGGCCTGGCACTCCTCGCGGACAGCGAATCGGTCAAGGCATTCGGGACACTTCTTGAATGCTGCGGCTAGAAGCAGCGGGCGTGCGCGCCGGTACGTTTCGAAGTCGTGATTCTCCAGCGCCAGGCCGGCGCAGTCGGAGAGCGCTCTGTATGAGTCCGCGTCATCGATGTTCGTGTATTCGATGCCGTTGATTCGCTGACCTGTGACCACGAGATCATGGATCCGCCCGTCCGGCGTTGTGATCGTCATGCCGTCCATTTTCCAGGCGCCGCCAGTCATGCGGAAAACCAGGCGCCGATCACCCTTTTCCTCCATCACTTGTGCCGAGTAGTTGTTACAGCCGGCCGAGTAAAAGAGGCCGCTCGAAAGCCGGCCGATGCTTGGCCCTCCGTCGCGTGCAACGAGGTCATAGAAGGCTGAAGGCATGAAGCCCTGCTCACAGTCGATCAGAGTTTCGACTGCGTGCCAGTACGCCGCGTCGGCCAGTTCGTCGAGTTCGAATTTCTCTGCTGCGCTGATGATCTGCTCGCTGAGCATGTCTTGCGAGATGATCCGGCACATACCGCGGTGCACCTCTGGATTGTTGAAACGGCTTTCTTGGTCGTCGAGATATCGGCGCCATTGCGCCATCCGCTCGGCTTTCGCGCCTGGTGGGGGGAGGGGGTGATTCTTCATCGGATCAGACTGCTTTAACTGATGCTGTATGTGCATACAGTAATCGAGGGTTAGCATGCCTGCGATTCGAGGCGACGAGGTGTATAGGGAAGGGGGCTGGTGTTCGGTCGGCAGGACGCCGGAGGGGGGCTACTGTAGGAATATACAACGCTAAGTTATTGATTCTTTTAGGGGGTATTGCCAGTTTTGTGGTCTGCGTTATTTGGATATTTTCCTTTTTAAATCATAAGGTTATGCATGGCTCGCTATCACCTTGACATGGTGGCGCTCATGTCAGCCAAGGAGGGGCTTTTTCCTGGTTCCGTTGCAGTGCGGGTAAGTAGTGCAGCCGAAGAATGCACGACCAGCGTACCTTCCTCTTTTTGCAGTGCGGGTAATCATCGCGCTGCCACAACTGGGGCATAGCCCCAGCCTTTCCCATTCTGAGCTGGGTGGTTTATCAGGGATAGTCTGGTTGACCCGCGACGATAGCTGGACCCCTGATGGAACCCCAGGGCGCGATGGTTGCAAAGGCGCTCCACCCTTTGAAGACAGTCCCACTATCCGGCCCCAGAGCCAGAAGATTCCGAAGACTCCTCCGATAAATGCAAGTATCCAAAGCCCCCCGGCGGCACCCCCACCGCGACCACGCGCTCCTCGGCCACCCCCACTGCGACCACGCCCTCCACCGCGACCGCCCCTGGCGAAAGTCGCTTCACTCAGCATGCCGGCGGCAAGAAGCAGAAGCATGCGCCGGGAAACCTTTTTGCCGTCCATGGGGAAGCATCCTGCTGAGAGTTAGTGCCCGCTAAAGGTAGCAGGGCACGCAGAAAATCCGCCACATCCAGTGCGCAAAACATCCTCTGGAGGTCGGGTGTTTCCGTTTGCATAAACACGAAAAATCAGGTTTTTTGCTACCAAGAAAAAGGTCTGTTTTCCTTTTAAAACAATAAGTTGGGTAGCTACAGTCACCAGCATGGGGTGCTAGCGGGCGAGTGTTCGAATCACTCCGTCACGACCATATTCCTGAGTAAAATCAGACAGTTAATCCGATCAGCTAGATCGGCTTTTTTGTGCCCGCGCATAAGCCCGTGCAAAACTAACCGGTTATTTCGCTGAGGCACAGGTCTGGAGTGGTCTCGAACCAGGCGATTTGCGCATGGTTTTGCTGCTAGTTTTTGATCATGCTTTTGCTGGTGTGTCCGGCGATCTTCTGCCCGTCCTTACCTGCTTTTGAATACAGGTGCAGCGACAATGCCCGCACTTCGCGAAAGCCCGGAATCCCTTGCTCTTTCCAGCCTTTGTAACAATCCGCTGCTTCTCGATCCAGAACGGCCGTCAGGTAATGCCACTTACCATGAACCCGGATGACGGCTCTCTTGAAAGCGATTTTGAGGTAGGCGAAGCATCGCGGTTATTGAAGACGGAGTTTCTGCGCGATCGCCCGAAAGCCTTGGCCGAAGCCAAGCGTATGGTCGACGAATCGGTAGAGGTTTATAACCGCAAGCGGCCACATCAGGCCTTGAAATACAAAATGCCCGATGTGGTGCATCGGGCGTTTTGAGAGTGAAACAGGTGTAAACCTATTTCAGGACTAGACCCTGCTTTCAAAAAAGCCCCTTGAGCTAGGGGCTTTTGCTTATCGGCATCAGCGCATCATCGGCCCATCTGGATGATGGTCTGCATGATGGTGCTCTGGGTGGAGATGGTCTTGGCGTTCGCCTGGTAGTTGCTCTGGGCCTTGATCAGGTTCACCAACTCGTTGGTCAGGTTGACGTTGGACTCTTCAAGGGAGTTGGACTGGATCGCTCCCAAGGTGCCGGTCTTGGGTGCGTCATAACCTGGGATACCCGAGGCGTAGGTTTCCTTCCACTGGGTACCACCGATCGGCTGCAGGCCCTGCTCGTTGGTGAAGCTGGCCAGGGAGATCTGGCCGATCGGCTTGGTCTGCTCGTTGCTGAAGTTGGCCAGCATCACGCCGCTGCCGTCGATGGTCAGGTTGGTGATCTGGCCAGTGGAATAGCCGTTCTGCGCGACTACCGAGCGGGCGGTATCACCCAGTACCGAGCCGGTCTTGGTCATGTCGATCTTCACGCCGCCTGCCGCTGCTATCGAACCGTTGGGGACGAAGTTGCCATTGACCACGTTGCCCGGGGTCCAGTTGCCCATCACGATACTGTTGCCACTCACCGTGAACTGGCTACCTGTAGCAGGAGTGGGGGGCGTCAGGGACTGGAGCTTGCCCGAGGAATCGAACTTGATGGTGATCGGTTTCTGGTTGGCCATGCTGAAAGCCGTACCGTCGGGGTTGCGGCCATCGATCAGGGTGTAGGTCTGCCACTCGTTGGGATTGGACGTCTTGATCATGTACTGATCCATGACGTGCTTGTTGCCCTGGGAGTCATACACCGGGGTGCTGAACTGCTTGCTGTAGGTCTCGCTCTTGGTCGGATCGAACACATACGCCGGGGCCGGGGCCGTTGGGTTGACGTTGATCGTTTTTTCGCTGGAGTTCAGGTTGATGGTCGAGGAGATCGAACTGGTCGGCTTTGGCGCCAGGTTCGAAGTATCGATCCGCAGGTCGGTCAACACGCCGTTGATGATCTTGCCGTTGGCATCCACGGCATAACCTTGCAGGCGGGCAGTGCCGTCGCTGGTGGTGATGTAGCCTTCCTTGTCGGCCTTGAAGGCGCCGGCGCGGGTGTAGCTCAGCGAGCCATTGGTGCTCAGCACGAAGAAGCCCTGGCCCTGGATCCCCATGTCCAGCACGTTGCCGGTATTGTTGATATCGCCGTTGGTGAACTGCTGGGACACGTTGGCCAGGCGCACACCGTTACCCACTACCTGGGTGCCGCTGCCCAGTTTGGTGGCCGAGTACACGTCGGCGAATTCCGCACGGGAATACTTGAAGCCAGTGGTGGCGACGTTGGCGATGTTGTTGCCGGTAACGTCCAGTTGCTTGTTGGCAGCGTAGAGACCGCTAAGTCCGATGTTGAAAGACATGTTCCACTCCTTGTGTGTCGGTTACAGCAGCGATTGATCGTCACGGTTCGGTTTTTGGATACCGGGGCTCTATCGATGCTGACGCTTGAGTCGGGAAGCTCCAGGAGACCAGACTCTTCGCTGGCTGAGGCTTAGCAACCTGTGTGCCAAGCCTGAGAGCTCCATAACTCAAGGCCTCCCCGAAAGGGGGGATGTGGCAAATGCAGAAAAGCGGCAATGGTTTTCCGCGCATTCTTTACAAAGTGGCAACGGCATTGCCGCTCTCATCCGGGTAACAGCAAGCTGCATTCCGGCGAGAACAACCCGCTGCCTTTCGGTTCGTTTGATGGGGCGGAGCGGCTCCTGACCCGAGGCCACGCTGAGTATTGGGGGGCTAGTTGGTCATCCACGCCAAGGATGGTTTCTGGTTTGCAAAAGGATCAACCCGACAATGCCCCCGCGGGAGGCCAACTACGCCAGCTTGGTCCTGAGGAGCGTCAGACGACCGGGTTCACTAGGTTTGCCCAAAGTTCGACGACCTTCGCCAGTGACGGGCTGTCACCAGCCTCCTGGAAACCACTGGCGAGCGAGCTTGACTGTCACTCGAAGTGCAACTTGAGCTTCATTGCACTGTGCTTCCTGCTCTTCAGTAGTTGCAGGTCTATGCCAGCGAGGGGTAGCTGAAAGACCTTTCGCATAGGTCTTTTCAAACTCAGGACTGGCCGCCTTGGCCAATAGCATCGCCTTGGCGTAGTCAGTTTCGAGGTCATCGGGCAGGGCTTTACAAGCCAGCTTGGCTTGCTGATATCTAACGGCGTACATGTAGCCGTCCGTTGGGGGCCGGTCGTAGTTGTAAGGGGATGGCTGCGCAGCCAGGGTTGGGGCGGCGATGAATAGTGCGCAGAGATACAAGCGTCCGTGCATGGGGCTGATGCCTCGAAAAATCGACGGATTATACCCAGCTCGTCGGCGCTGCGAATGTCCATGCACTAGCTCGTTGGAATGCATTGATGAAATGGCGGCGCAGGTTTGCTCACGGTTTGCCTCCAGACCTGCGCCATCGCTGTGCGGGTGACAATCCAGTTGCTCGTTTGGAAAGACCATGCCCCTCTGGTAGGTTCGCTCCCAAAGTGGGAGGACCCGATGAAGTGGAAGCGTTTTAAGGTAGTGATCCTGTACGTCGGTGCTGGCGCCATGGTCGTGCAGGCGGGGCGGCACCTGGCGGGCGGTGTCACTGACCTCGACAATGTAGCGCCAGCCCTGTTCGCCCTGGGTATCGCTTACTACCTGGCCAGGCGCGCAAGATCCTGTGCTGGGTAGCAAGACGGCTTGGGCTATTGCGGCCTTCCTGGATCAACCCCTTGGAATTGCCACGTAGCATCGAGCGCCGGCTTGCCATTCACATCCCGGGTCCTCTCCTTGATAACGGTCCGTCCCATCGAGCACGAGCCACTCCGCGAGCCAAATCGGAGTAGATGCACAGCTTGCAGGGCCTGGTTCGAGCCAGGCTCTCCAGGCCTTTGCCCCTGAGGGGCGGGCGCAGTTATCGGTCCCAGACGCCACTCAATGGGCATGGAAGTGCATGCCACCATCGACGGGAATCACCGCTCCGGTGATATAGCGAGCCAGGGGCGAGGCGAGGAATGCGACCAGTTGGCCAACATCTTGCGGTTCGCCGAAGTAACCGATGGGGATATGACGGGCGATGAATGCCTGCCGGCTGTCTTGCGTTGGGTGCAACCTTTCCAGCACCTGGGCGCTGTTGATCCGGCCGGGGGCGATGCAGTTGACCGTGATGCCCGCGCAGGCTACCTCGCATGACAATCCCTTGGCCCAGAGATGCAGCGCACCTTTGGCGGCGGTAGCGGCGTTCAGCGATCGAGGCTCCATCGAGCCGCTGAGGTTGATGATGCGGCCCCACTGGCGTGCATGCATTGTTGGCAATACCGCCTGGGTCAGTCGTCGCGCCGCAGAGAAGTTGAGGGCGAAGGCTTCCTCCCAGTCGTCATCGCAAGCATAGAGCCCGGTGGGGCGGGCGCCGCCAGCGCAATTGACCAGGATATCGATGCTACCCAAGGCCCTGGCGGCTTCGGCAGCGATATGGGCAACATCGCTTGCATTCGTCACATCTGCGCTGATGACAATCGGCGCGGTAGCCCCGGCGGCTTCGATGTGGGCGGCAACCTCTTGCAATCGATCAGGCTGGCGCGCGGTGATGGCGATGCGCACTCCCTCCTGGGCGAGCACCCGGGCAACGCCAGCCCCGATGCCGCTGCTGGCTCCAGAAATCAGGGCCGTACGGCCTGTCAGATTCAATTCCATGATCTTCTCCTGTAAGAGCTTCCAGCCGCTTCTGGGGCCGGGTGGCCTCTATCCGAATGGCTGAGCGCTTGCGGAGAGTTTATTGATTACCCCAAGTAGATAAACTTGCATCCAGTTGCATAACTTGGAACCAGGAGTTTCGAATGGATTTGTTGGACAGCATGCGGGTGTACGTCCTGACGGTAGAGAAGGGCAGCCTGAGTGCCGCCGCCGTTACCCTGGGTATCTCCGCGGCCATGGCTGGCAAGCACCTGCGCTCCCTCGAGGCACGACTGGCCATGCAACTGCTCAAGCGGACGACGCGGCGCCAGCATCTGACGAGCTTCGGTGAGGACTACTATCTGCGCTGCAAGGAAATCCTGCGGTTGGTGGCCGAGACCGACGAGCAAGCCCAGCACCAGCATCTGGCGCCCGTCGGCAAGCTGCGGATCACGGCGCCGGTGACCTTCGGAACAGACGCGCTGATGCCGGCCTTGTCGAGCTACATGGATCGTTATCCCGAGGTCCGGCTCGAGGTGGTGCTCTGCGATCGGGTCACGGACCTGGCGGAGGATGGCTTCGAGGTGGCCATTCGCATTGGCGCGCTGCCGGAGGATGCGCCGCTGGTGGCCAGGCCGCTGGCTCCCTACCGGCTGATGATGTGCGCCTCCCCGGGCTATCTGGCGCGTCGGGGAATGCCGCGAAGAATGGAGGACTTGCTGCATCACGAATGCCTGTCGTTCAGTCCGACAGCATTGAACGACTGGCCCGACGCTCGGGAAGAACTGGCCCACCGGGCGCCATCGGCGCGGCTGCAGGTCAACAACGGCCAGGCACTGCGCGTCGCCGCCCTGCATGGCCTGGGGATCGTCCTGCAACCTGCGCTCTTGTTGCAGGCAGACGTCCAGGCGGGCCACCTGGTGCAGCTGTTTCCCGAGCAGAGCCTGCCGGACCGCCCAGTGCACGCGGTATACCTGCCGGATCGCTATCACTCGGCCAGGCTGCGCAGCTTTGTGGCGTTCCTGGTCGAACAATTTCCCCCTGAAGCCGGGGTGCCACGTCCGGGTGCCTCATGAACTGTTTTATGGAACCTGGCTCAGCTATTCATCTTCGCCGCCAGCAGGGCTCGCTCCTTGGTGAGCGGCTTGAGTACACCCTGGTCATTGCCGATGCGCTGGTAGAAAAAGTAGTTCTCCGCCTGGTCATGCAGGATGCGGTAGATATTGCCCTGGCGTCTCGAGCCCGGGGTGACGCTGCGCTCCACCAGCAATTGATAATCCTCGATGTTCAGGCGTTTCAGCGCTTGTTCGAAGTCCTGCCGGGTACTGGTCTCCCAGCTACGGATGTTGTTCATGTGCCACATGATCGAAAGGAACATGAACAGCACCGCACCCTGGACCACAAGGTGCTTCATGATTTGTTCCATAGAATGACTTCCTGTCTCCTGAGACTGGTGCGAGTCGTGCGCCACAAGCGATAGCGGGGCTGCAGCTGGACGTGGCGAATGAGCCCGGCACGCTGGGATTGTGCTTCCGAGGTGGTTACGGCTTGAGACAAAAAGGCTTCAAATGGCTCTGCCTGGGATGCTAGGTTTGTCGCGTTATCGGTCGCGGATTGTGTAGGAAAGCGCCATGGAATCCCAAGTTTTTGAGAACAAGCGCATTGGCGTGGAGGAGTTTACCGGTCAAGTGGTCACGGGTATGACCTTTCTGGATTGCGATTTTTCCCGGGTCGACCTGTCGGAAACCCAGTTCATCGATTGCAGTTTCTACGATCCCGAGCGCCAGGTCGGCTGCAACTTTCGCAGCGCCAAGCTCAAGGGCGCCTCGTTCAAGCGCTGTGACCTGACGGTCTGCGTATTCAACTTCGCCAGCGCCCTGGGGCTGGAGATCACCGAGTGCAAGGCCCAGGGGGCCGACTTCAGCAGCGCCAGCTTCATGAACGTGATTTCCAGCAAGTCCTGGTTCTGCAATGCCTACATCAACAAGAGCAACCTGGCCTACGCCAACTTCTCCAAGGTCAACCTCGAGAAGTGCGAGCTGTGGGACAACCGCTGGACCGGCGCCAATGTCACCGGCGCCACTTTTGCCGGGTCGGACTTGTCCGGTGGCGAGTTCAGCCTCCTGGATTGGCGAACCGCCGATTTCACCGGCTGCGACCTGACCAACTCGCAGTTGGGCGACCTGGATATCCGGCTGGTCAACCTGGACGGAGTCAAGCTCGACCGCGACCAGATGAGCCACCTTGCCGCGCGCCTGGGGATCAACGTGATCGGCTAGCCCGGTACAACGAGGCAACCGGAACCCGCTACGGCGGGTTGTTCATTGCCCCCGCGCTGCCCCGGCCGTGTCAGGGTTCCTTGTGCAGAGGGCGAGCAGGGTTGCCGCAGACCGTGGTGCCGGGCGCCACGCTGCGGGTCACCACCGCTCCCATGCCCACCACGGCGCCCCGGCCGATGACGATGGGCCGCTGGGGCGTGCCTTGCTTGATGATGGCGCCGGCGCCGAGGTAGGCATGGTCCTCGATCACCACCGTCCCATTGCAATGCACGTTGGGCGCGAAGGTGACGAAGTCGCCGATGATGCAGTCATGGGCGACGTAGCTGTAGAGATTGGCGTGGAAGAACCGGCCGATTCGCGCATTGGCCGTCACTACGGCAAATGGGCACAGCACCGCGCCCTCGCCGATCTCGTTGCACGCCAGGTCCAGTGCATTGGCCGCCATGATGGAGAAGGGCCGGGCTCCGGCGCTGGCCATCCGCGCGGCCAGCTCTTCGCGGATATGGCTGTTGGCGATGGTGATGTTGAAGTATCTGGTGGCATCCAGGGCCAGGAACTCCTCGAGTCCCAGCACGCTGAAGCCATTGAGGCAGGTGCCGGCCAGTTGTTCATCGACGAACACCAGCCGTGTCGTTTGCCAGCGCTGCGTCTTGTGCAACTGCTGGACGGCCAACGGCATCACTTCGCGACCGAAGCCGCCGGCGCCACAAATCGCGTAGACATCCATGGAGCATCTCCTCGTTTCCGGGGGCGGGCAGGCACCAAGCCTAACTCAATTATCTCGCCTCGCACGCCATTCGAAGGGCCGGGAGCGAGGCCAACCTTGACCTGCCGGTCCGCTATCCAGAAGATGCCTACCTTCAATCCCAGGCTCAGGAGAGGGCATGCAGGCACAAGACGGCTACTTCGAAATCACCCCCGAGGATCTGCAGGAGCGCTCCCTGGCGCAACTGGTCGCCAGCCAGCCACTGCCCGTGCGTGGCGTGGGCCTGGACCTGAGCGGCCAGGACCTGTCCCGCAGCAACCTGGCCGGTGCCCATTTCGAACGCTGCAGCTTCAGTGCTACCAACCTCACCGCCGCCAACTTGGCCAACAGCCGCTGGACCAGTTGCCGGGCCGGCCAGGCGACACTGCGCTCGGCGGTGCTCACCGATGCCCGCTTCGAACGCTGCGACCTGAACAACACCCTGTGGCAACGCAGCAAGGTCGCCCATGTGCAGTTCGAAGGCTGCAAGCTCACCGGCGCCAACTTCGCCGATGTCTCGGCCCTGGGCCTGGGCTTCTCCGACTGCCTGCTCAACAGCGCCATGCTGTCCGGTATCTCGTTCTACAAGGCGCAGCTGTATCGCATCGATTTTAGCGAAGCGGACCTGACCTATTGCGACTTTCGCAAGGCAGTGTTCATCGAGGGGGGCAGCCTGTCCCTGGCCCGGGTGAACAATGCCCGTTTCGACGACGCCGACCTGCGTGAAGCCAGCCTACAGGGCCTGCGACTGGTGGATGCGAAGCTGTTCAAGGGCGCGATCATCTCCCGTAGCCAGGCCGGCATGCTCCTGGCCGGCCTGGGCCTGACAGTCCTCTGAATCAGGCCTGCCGGGCCTGGTGCAGGTTTTCCAGTACGCCGATGAAGGCCTGCACCAGGGGGCTGCGCTTCTGGCTGTGGGTCAGTACCAGCAACGGAGCGGTGGCGCCCAGGTCCACCACCGGCCGGTAGCTCACGCCTTTTTTCGCCAGGGTCCGGGTGCAACTGGGCACCAGGGCGATACCCTGGCCGGCGGCGACCAGGGCGATGATCGAGGTGATCTGGCGCCCGCTGGGCCCTGGCCGCAGGGACAGGTCGTTGCGACGGTACAGCTGTTCGATGGCTTCATTGAGCCCAGAGCCATAGCCGGCCGGAAACAGGATCAGCGGCGACTCGCTGAGTTCGGCCAGGGTCACCTCGGCCTGGGCCGCCAACGGGCTGTCACTGGCCAGCGCCGCCACCAGCGGCTCGTCCCCCAGGGACAGGGTGTGGATCTCGGCCAGCTCGTCCGGCGGCTGCATCCGGCTCAGGCCGATGTCGATCCGCCCATCGACGATCTGCGCCCACTGGCTGGCCGAGGCGCCTTCCACCAGTGTCAACTGTACCTCGGGAAAGCGCTGGGCGAAGGCCTGGATCGCCTCGCTGAACAACTCCGACAAGGCGATCGAGCTGGCATATCCCAGGGCCAGTTGTCCGGCGCTGCCGGCGGCCAGCTTGGCGGCCATGGCCTCGGCCAGTTCCATTTGCTCCAGCACCGCCCGGGCATAGGGTAAAAAATGCTGCCCCTGGGCCGTGAGGGTCACGCTGCGGCTGGTGCGATCGAACAAGCGAAACCCCAGCTCGCTCTCCAGCGCCGAGATCTGCCGGGTCAGAGGAGGTTGCGCCAGGTGCAGGCGCAACGCGGCGCGGCCGAAGTGCAGTTCTTCGGCGACGGTCAGAAAGTAACGCAGCCTGCGTAGATCGAGCATCCTGTTCCCTGGGTATTGATCGGTCGGAAATCGGTATTGGTCCTGGTCCAGCGACGTATTTTATAAAAGCCTTTCGCCACAAAACGAGAGGTTTCATGTCCCTGTTTGCACACCGTGCCCGCCTGGCCCTGTTTCTATGTGGCTGCGCCGCCTTCCTCAACCTGTATGCGACCCAGGGCATCCTCCCGGTGTTCGCCGCGGATTTTGCCGTGAGCGCCAGGGAAGCGGGCTGGAGCATCACCGTCACTACCTTGGCGGTGGCTCTCGGGGCGCCATTCACCAGCCGCCTGAGCAGTGCCTGGGATCAACGCCGGGTGATAGTGCTGGCGGCGCTGGCCCTGGCGCTGCCGGCTGTGCTGGTGGCCTGCGCTGGCAACCTGGCCCAGTTGCTGCTGTGGCGTTTTGTCGAAGGCCTGCTGATTCCCCTGGTCTTCGCCACCAGCGTTGCCTACATCGGCGACCGCTGGCGCGGCGGCATGATCACCGAGGTCACCAGCCTGTATGTGGCCGGCACCGTGCTCGGTGGGTTCGCCGGGCGCTTCGTCACCGGTGTCGCGACCCAGTACCTGGGCTGGCGCGAGGCCTTCGCGCTGCTGGCGGGCCTGAGCCTGCTGCTTGGCCTGGCCATCCACTGGCTGTTGCCGGCCAATCCGCCGGCGGCCGAGCGCCATCTGGCCGAGCGTCGTGGCAGTTGGCGTCAACTCTGCGGCAAGCCCTTGCTGGCGTCCTACGCCGTGGGGTTCTGCGTGCTGTTCGCGCAAGTCGCCACCTTCACCTACGCCGGGCTCTACCTTGGCCAGCCGCCATTCGAATTGGGCCCGGCGGCCCTGGGAGCGCTCTATGGCGTGTTCCTGCTGGCGCTGGTGGTGATCCCGCTCGCCGGGCGCCTGAGCAAGTCCCGACCCCAGGCCGAACTGTTGCTGGTGGCGGCATCGCTGGGTGTCTGCGGCTCGGCCCTGAGCCTGTTGTCGTCATTGTGGCTGATGGTGCTGGGCCTGGCCCTGAGCTCCACCGGGGTGTTCCTGGCCCAGGCGGCGGCCAATGCCTTCATCAGCGCCAGCGCCGGGCCGCACAAGGCCAGGGCGGTGGGGCTATACCTGACCTGCTACTACCTGGGCGGCAGCGCTGGCGCCGTGCTGCCGGCAGTACTCTGGAACCGCTGGGGCTGGCCGGGCTGTGTGGCGTTGATCCTGGCGTTCCAGGTGCTGGCCCTGCTGATCGGCTGGCACGGTTGGCGCGCGCCGCGGCCACGCCAGCAACTGGCCGGCTGATGCAGCCCCAAGGGACTACCTGAGATGAGCCTGAGCGATCTGCCGCTGCGCCAGAGCCAATTGTTGAAGTTCGTCGAGCCGCTGCTCAACGACATGCCCGCCAGTGCCTGGAAGCATGCGCTGTTCGAGGCATTCTGGAGCCAGCGGCGCGACCTGCTGGCCATCGAGGATGTCTTCTTGAAGCTGGTCGAATACCCGGGGCTGGGGCCGGGGCTGGCGAGCTTCTTCGCCGGCTGGTGGCAGGTCCATGACGGCCTGCGCGTTGACGCCATCCCAGCTAGATGCCTGGAGTCGCTGGCCGCCGACAGCCCCTCGGCCTGCGGTTATCGCGAGTGGGCCGAGGCCAGCCTGGGCCAGGGACGGCCGGGCGCCGGTGCGCCGCCCGGGGCAGGGCAGGACCGCGCCCCGCAGCTGTTCCAGGCCATGGCTGGATTGGCCTGCGGCAATGACCGCTGGCTGCAGCGCACGCATCGCGTGCCTGCGGCCCTGGAATTTCGCCGGTGGCTGGAGGCCGGTTGCCTGGATGGCCAGTTGCCCGGGCTGCAGGCCAACCTGGTCCGGCAGGTCTACGTGCTGGGCGAGGCGCGGTATCTGCAACCGCTGCTCCAGCGCTGGCTGGCCGGTACCCAGGGGTGGCCTGCGCAGCTCGCACCGGCTGCCCAGGCCTGGTGCCAACTGCACGCCGGATCGCTGCAGGAGGCGCGCTTCCAGTCGGCCCTGGCCGCCGTCGATGCCTGCACCGAGGCCATGGCGATCGCCCCCGACGAGCCCGCCGCCCGCAACCTGTTCGCCCAGTACTTGCAGCGCCGTTCCCGGGCCATGCTCGCTTGCGCCCGGGTACTGCCCGCCGATTCTTCCCCCAACCCATCCGGCCACCCCCATGAATGACCAGAACCCCGCGATTCCTGCTGTAGCCTCCGCCAGCGCCACCCAGGTGCGGCGCCGCTCGCTGCTGGCCGGTTGCAGCGCCCATGCCGTGCACGATGGCCTGACCGATGTGATCTATGTCCTGCTGCCGGTGTGGCAGGCCCAGTTCGCCATGAGCTATGCCCAGGTCGGCCTCTTGCGCGGGGTCTATGCCGGGATGATGGCTGGCGTCCAACTGCTGGCCAGTCGCGCGGCCGGGCGCTGGGGGCGCGAGCGCCTGCTGGTGGGAGGAACCGCGCTGGCCGGCCTGGCCTATCTGCTGGCCGGGCAGGCGACTGGCCTGGGCGTGCTGTTCCTGGCGCTGTTGCTGGGCGGCCTGGGGGCCAGTACCCAGCACCCGCTGGCCTCGTCGCTGATCACCGATACCCATGAGGCTGGTGGCGGGGTCAAGGAGGCCCTGGCGCAATACAACTTCGCCGGCGATATCGGCAAGACCCTGGTCCCCGGCGTGGTGGGTCTGTTGCTGGCGCTGGTCAGCTGGCGCGCCAGCGTGACCCTGGTGGGCCTGCTGGGGTTGGCCGCGGCGTTGCTGCTGTGGTGGCTGCTCCCGTCCCGGGCCAGCACTTCGGCGCTGCGCGACAAGGCACCCAGGATCCTCAGCGGCCAGGGTTCGGTCGGTGGCCTGTGGGCGCTGATCGTCACCGGCACCCTGGACAGCGCGGTGCGCATGGGCTTCTTGACCTTCCTGCCATTCCTGCTCAAGGCCAAGGGCGCCGGCAGCGCCGGAATCGGCCTGGCCCTGACCCTGCTGTTCATCGGCGGCGCGTTCGGCAAGCTGTTCTGCGGTTACCTGGGGGCACGCATCGGCATGATGAAGACCGTCTGGCTGACCGAATCCAGCACGGCGTGCCTGATCGTCTTGGCGGTGTTCCTGCCCTATGGCGCCCTGATGGTGACGTTGCCGCTGCTGGGCCTGGTGCTCAACGGCACCTCGTCGGTGCTGTATGGCGCAGTGCCGGACCTGGCAGGGGCCGGCAAGCGCGAGCAGGCATTCTCGCTGTTCTACACCGGCACCATCGGCGGCGGCGCGTTGGCCCCGATGCTGGCCGGACTGCTCAGCGATGTCGCCGGCGTGGCGCCGGCGGTGATGGTCCTGGCGGCGCTCCTGCTGCTTACGTTGCCCCTGTCCTGGCAGGTGCAGCGCGGGCTGCCAGCTGCAGCTGGCACGCCATGAACGAAGGCTCGAGGACGGGAAGAGACAAGGGCATGGCGCTGCTGGCGTGGTGCTCCTGCACTGTTTTTCACACAGATTTACAGCTGCCGGAACAGCACCGCGCTAGCCTGGGCACTTGCAGGCCACCAGCCAGGGGAGGTGCGTGGTCACGCAACGACAATCTCGATGGATGACCCTGATGAGCCTGTTTGCAACGAGCATTTACCACTACTGGCAATCCAGCTTGAGCGCCCTTGAAGGCTTGCGGGAGGACGGCGGCTTCAGCGTGCGGGTCGATCCCGGGCTGGAAGACCAATCGCGCCTGATGCTGCTGCGCACTCCCGGCGGCAGCCAGGCAGTGTTGACCCCGGGCTTGGCGCAGACCCTCGGCCTGGCCGAGGGACCGGTGGATACCGAGGCCGCCTTCCTGGCGCGCCTGGAGCAGGCCGGTATCCGCCTCAACGGCGCCGACCATGTGTTCTATTACCCCCGGCAACGTCACGCCGAGCTGTTGCGCGATACGGCCCTGGGCGATACCCGGGCATTGTCGGCGGCGGACGAGCAGCGGTTCGCCCGCTTCCAGTCCAGCGCCAGCGCAGAGGACCTGGACAATGCCTATGTCGAACTGGATCACTGGGCGGTGTTCGGCGCTTTCGAGCAGGACCGGCTGGTGGCGGCGGCGAGCATGTATGCCTGGGACGGGTCGCCGCTCGCCGATCTGGGCGTGCTGACCCTGGAGGCGTTTCGCGGCCGGGGCCATGCCCGCAGGTTGGTGCGGGCGATCTGTCGGCATGCCCTGGAGCAGGGCCAGGAGCCGCAGTACCGCTGCCAGGTCGACAACCTGGCCTCGGTGGCGCTGGCTCGGGCGGCGGGGCTGGAGCTGTTCGGCCAGTGGCTGGTGATCCACCCCGATTGCGAGATCTGACGGCTTAGCGGTGCAGGCGGGTGTGGCCCGGGCCGTGCCGGTTCAGGCGCCCACCATCCACTTGGCCAGGCCGTGGCGGCCACTGACCCCGAGCTTGGCGGCGGCGCGCTTGAGGTAGGTCTCGATGGAGCTGTTCTTCACGCTCAGGCGCTGGGCCATCTCCGGCACGGTACCGCCGGTGAGCAGCCCCAGGCAGACTTCTTTTTCCCGGGCCGAGAGGGTGATATCGCCCAGTGACAGGCGTTCGTCGAACTCGCGCTGCAATGGTGACTGCTCCTGGTTGTCCCGGGGGCGGCTGGTCCAGCTGCGCAGGTTCTTCAGGGCTTGCTGGCGATGCATCTGCGCATGGCGTTCCAGCAGCGGCAGCAGGGTCGAGGACAGGCTCTTGAGGAACGACAGCTCGGACAGGGAAAACCCACCCTGGGTCGATTCGCGGTAGAGCGCGATCACGCAGCGGCGGTTGGCCTTGCGCGACACCAGGTGGCATTGGTGCGGGGTATTGCGTGCTTGCCGGGCATGGACCTGGGCGTTGATCTGGATCAGCAGCGAATCATCCATTTCCAGCATTTTGTGCAGCAGCGGTTCTTGGCGCCGGGCGGCTTCCGGCAGTTGTTCCGGCTGTCCGGCACGTCCCAGCAGGGTGATTTCCTCGGCGCGGGTCTGGCGCTCGTCGAGGGTCCATTCACTGAGCACCAGGTGATCGGCCGGCACCAGTTTGTTCACCAGTTCGAGCATGTTCGCGGCGAACTGGCCCTGGCCGGTGTTGGAGATCAACTGTCCCAGTTCCAAGTAGAAATTCGGTGTTTCCAGGTTGGCGATACTGCTGGTCAGACTCATATCCCTATCATCCTTGATCAAGGCAAATCGCTGATCGAAGCCTTGAAACCTTATTGCGACGGCGCACCGCAGCAGGTCCTCCATGAACCCGATCCGGTCAGATGCGTCTGATTTAAGCCTAAGCATTTGCTTCGCGTCTGTAGGGGGAAACCGGGACACAAAACCCCGGACCGGGCTCGCCAAGCCCCCTGCGCCGGGCCTCGGCCAGTGCGCCGCAAGCCCGTGGGCACGGGGTCGCAGTGAGTTGCAACGGACTTTGGCGACAGGCTTCGCAAAGAGTTCGGGACTGGACTGACGAGTCAGGAACCTCAGGTACAGATGGTCAATTTCCTACAGCTAATTCAGCCGATCCGCAAACCATCGCCAACCCCTCCAATACCCGCCAGAGCCGCGTCCCAGGCGGCCGGCAGCCCGGCGGACTGTCCGGGTTTGGGGTGACATACAGCCCAGGGGGCCGATGCTTAAATTTCGTTCGCCGGTGCCTTGGCCATCACATGAGAAGGATCTTATGACGCGTTTTTCTGCCATTGCCGTGGGCGACGTTGCCGTCGCCATCCGTCGCTCGCCGCAGGCCGGATGCCTGCCCCGGAAGCAGTCATGAACGCCGGTCCGCTACAGGCCCCGGGCCTGCCGTTGACCGCCGGGCAGCGGGACATCTGGCTCGACCAGCTCAGTCGCGGCGACTCGCCCTTGTACAACATCGGCGGTTATGCCGAGTTGCGCGGCCCCTTCCGTCCCGAGTTGATGCAGCGCACCGTGGAACTGGTGGTGGCCCGGCACGACGTGCTGCGCACCGTGCTGTCCCGCGAGGGCAGCCAGGACGGCCTGCCGCTGCAGTATTTCGACCGCCACTGGCCGGTGCAGCTGGCGCTCCACGACCTGTCCGATGCCGCCGATCCGCTGGCCGCCGCCCGAGTGCAGATTCAAGGGCAGATGCAGCAGCCGTTCGCCCTCGAAGGCCAGCGGCTGTGCCGTTTCTCGTTGTTTCGCCTGGGCCCCGAACATCACCTGATGCAGGCCGAGGCCCATCACCTGATCCTCGATGGCTGGGGCTTCGCCCAGTTGTCCCAGGCCCTGGGCGAGGTCTACGGCGCCCTGTTGCAGGGTGAGCAGCCGGCGGCCGAGGCGCCATCTTTCAGCGACTTCGTCGAGGACGATGGCCGCTACCACCAGTCCAGCCGTTACCAGCGCGACCGCGACTACTGGCTGGCCAAGTACCACAGCGTGCCGGAACCGTTGCTGCGTCCGCGCTATCGCCCCAGCGCCACCGACGAGACCCCCGGCGGGGCGCTGGTACAGGCTTTCCCCGCGGTGTTGCACGAACGGATGAAGGCCCTGGGCAAGCAGCTTGGCGGCTCGGCTTTCCATGTACTGCTGGCCGCACTGCATGTGTATTTCACCCGGGTCGACCAGCGCCGTGACTGGGTCCTGGGCATGCCGGTGCTGAACCGGCCCAACGCCGCCTTCAAGGCCACCATCGGCTCCTTCACCCAGGTCAGCGCGGTGCGCATGGACTTCGCCCCGGACCTGACCTTCGAAGCCCTGGTGATGGCAGTGCGCGACAGGTTGAAACAGGATTTTCGCCACCAGCGCTTCCCCTTGAGCGAGCTCAATCGTGCCCTCGGCCTGCTGCGCGAAGACCGCACCCAGCTGTTCGAGTTGTCGCTGTCCTACGAGGTGGAGAACCTGGACTACCGCTACGGCGAGGCCAGCGCCTCGTCGGTCAAGGTTTCCAACCGCCACGAACCGGAACCCCTGGCCATCCACCTGCGCAGCAACAGCTTCGAGGACAGTGCCTGGATGCACTACGTCTATGACCGCCGGTATTTCCAGGCCGAGGAGATCCAGGCCATGGCCGGGCACTTGCTGCACGTCCTGGAGCAAGGGCTGGAAGACACAGGTTTGCCGATGCAGCGCTTCTCGTTGCTCACCGACGCCGATCGCGCCCGCCTGGAGCAATGGAATGCCACCGGCCAGGCGAACGCCGCCGAGCAGCGCATCCATGGGCGGATCGAGGCCTGGGCCGAGCGCACCCCGGAGGCCATCGCCCTCATCGCCCAGGGCCAGCAGCTCAGCTATGCCCGGCTCAACCAGCAGGCCAACACCCTGGCCCGGCACCTGCAGGCCCTGGGCGCCGGCCCGGATGAGCGGGTGGCCATCGTGGCCCGGCGCAGCCCGCAAACCCTGGTGGGCTTGCTGGCGATTCTCAAGGCCGGCGCCGGCTACGTGCCCATCGATCCGGCGCACCCGGCCGAGCGCCTGGCCTACCTGCTGGAGGACTGCGCCCCGGTGGCGGTGCTGGTCCAGCAGGACCTGCGCCAGCGCCTGCCGGCGTTGTCGATGCCAGTGGTGGAACTGGATAGCCAGCAGTGGCAACCGGGGACCGTTGCCAACCCGCAAGTGCCGGGGCTGACGCCGCGGCACCTGGCCTATGTGATCTACACCTCGGGCTCCACCGGCCTGCCCAAGGGCGTGCAGGTGGAGCACCAGAGCTTGTCTGGCCTGGTGGACTGGCATTGCCAGGCGTTCGACCTGGGCCCGGGCCGCCACAGCTCATGCCTGGCCGGTTTTGGCTTCGACGCCATGGCCTGGGAAATCTGGCCGACCTTGTGCGCCGGGGCGACCCTGCACCTGGCGCCGGTCAGCGACGGTCCCGAGGACCTGGATCGCCTGCTCGCCTGGTGGCACGCCCAGCCCCTGGATGTGAGTTTTTTGCCGACCCCGGTGGCCGAGTACGCCTTCAGCCGCCACACCGGCCATCCGCACCTCAAGACCCTGCTGGTGGGCGGCGACCGCCTGCGCCAGCCACCTGCAGCCCAGGGCTTTACCCTGGTCAACAACTACGGCCCCACCGAAGCCACGGTGGTGGCCACTTCCGGGGTCATCGAGCCGGGCGGGGCGCTGCACATCGGCCGGCCGATCGCCAACACCCGCATCTATCTGCTGGACGAGCAGCAGCGGCCACTGCCCATCGGCATTCCCGGCGAGCTGTACGTTGGTGGCGCCGGAGTGGCCCGGGGCTACCTCAATCGTCCCGAGCTGACTGCCGAGCGTTTCCTCGACGACCCGTTCAGCGAAGTGCCGGGGGCGCGCATGTATCGCACCGGCGACCTGGCATGCTGGCGCCACGACGGCACCCTGGAGTACCTGGGGCGCAACGACGACCAGGTGAAGATCCGCGGCCTGCGCATCGAGCTGGGGGAAATCGAAACCTGCCTGGGTCGCCATCCGGCCCTGCGCGAGGCGGTGGTCCAGGCCCGCGACGGCCAACTGGTGGCCTGGTTCAGTGCCGACGGCGAGGTGCCCATCGGTGAGCTGCGCGAACACCTGCTGCAACGCCTGCCGGACTACATGGTGCCGATGGCCTATGTGCGGCTCGACGCCTTGCCGCTGACCGCCAACGGCAAGCTGGACCGCAAGGCCCTGCCGGCGCCGGACCCGCTGGCCTTGATCAGTCGCGAATACGAGGCGCCCCAGGGGCCGCTGGAAACCACCCTGGCGCGGCTCTGGGCCGAAGTGCTGCAGGTCGGGCGGGTCGGGCGCCAGGATCACTTCTTCGAACTGGGCGGGCATTCGCTGCTGGCCTTGCAACTGATCCAGCGCATGGATCAGGAAGGCTTGCAGGCCGACGTGCGAGTACTGTTCGGCCAACCGACCCTGGCCAGCCTCGCCGCCGCGGTGGAGCAGGGGGCCGGGTTGCAGGTCCCGGCCAACCGTGTGCCGCCGGGCTGCCAGCGCATCACCCCGGACATGCTCAGCCTGGTGGATCTGGACCAGGACAGCATCGACCGGGTGGTGGCGACGATTCCCGGCGGGGCGGCCAACGTCCAGGAGATCTATCCCCTGGCGCCTTTGCAGGCCGGCCTGCTGTACCACCACATGACCTCGGTCCAGCGCGATCCCTACCAGCAACATGCGCTGTTCGCCTTCGCCCGCCGCGAGGACCTGGACGCCTTCGCCAACGCCTTGCAGGCAGTGATCCAGCGCCATGACATCCTGCGCACCAGCCTGGTCTGGGAAGTGCTGGAGCCGGCGGTGCAGGTGGTCTGGCGCGAAGCCCGGCTGAACCTGGAAGAACTGCGGCCGGTGGCAGGCGAACCGGTGCTCGAGCAATTGCGCCGGCACTTCGATCCACGCCAGCGGCCACTGGATATCCGCCAGGCGCCGATGCTCGCCCTGGCCTGGGCCGAGGACCGGCCACAGGGGCGCTGGCTGGCGCTGCTGCGCTTCCATCACCTGGTCAACGACGCCACTTCCACGGCGGTGCTGATGGCGGAGATCGGCGCCCACATGGACGGCCGCCAGCAGCAGTTGGCCGCGCCTTTCGCCTACCGCGAATACGTGGCCCGCACCGGCCTGGACCAGGAGCGCCACGCCGCGTTCTTCCGCCAGGCCCTGGCCGGAGTGGATGAGCCGACCCTGGCCTTCGAACTCAAGGAGCGCCCCGGCGAGCAAGCGGACCACGAAGAGGCTGGGCAGTTGCTCGACGCCGGCTTCGAGCAGCGCCTGCGCGAGCAGGTCCGGCGCCATGGGGTCAGCGCCGCCAGCCTGTTCCACCTGGCCTGGGCCCTGGTGCTGGGACGTACTTGCGGCCGCGACGACGTGCTGTTCGGCACCGTGCTGCTGGGACGCTTGCAAGCCGGTGCCGGGGCGGACCGGGCCCTGGGCATGTTCATCAATACCTTGCCCCTGCGCCTGGAACTGGCGGGGCTCAACGTCGTCGACGGGCTGCGCCAGGTCCAGGAGCGTCTCAGCGCGCTCCTGGCCCATGAACAGGCGCCGTTGTCCCTGGCCCAGCGTTGCAGTGCAGTGGCGCCGCCGACCCCGCTGTTCAATGCCTTGCTCAACTACCGGCACAACGTCGAGGCCGACGCCCAGGCGCTGTTGCAGGACCTGCCGGCCGGGGTGCAATTGCTCGCCAGCGAGGAGGTGGTCAGCTATCCGCTGATGCTGGCGGTGGACGACCTGGAGCCGGGCTTGCGCCTGGGTCTTCGCGCGCCCCGGCGGATCGGCGCGCAACGCTTGCTGGACTACCTGCAATGCACGCTGCAAAGCCTGCTGCAGGCCCTGGAGCAGGCGCCGGCGACATTCCTGCACGGCCTGTCGATCCTGCCCGAGACGGAGCGCACGCAGTTGCTGTCGGCGTACAACGCCACCGAGTCGGACTATCCCCGCCAGCTGACCCTGCATGCGCTGTTCGAGGCCCAGGTCCGGCGCACGCCCGAGGCCATCGCGGTACAGGCCGGCGAGCGCCGCTTGAGTTATGCAGAGCTCAATCGCCAGGCCAACCAGTTGGCCCATCACCTGCGCGAGCTGGGCGTGGGGCCGGACGTGCGAGTCGGGCTCTGCGTCCAGCGCAGTCCCGAGCTGCTGGTGGGCCTGCTGGGCATTCTCAAGGCCGGCGGCGCCTACGTGCCCCTGGACCCGGACTACCCGGCCGAGCGCCTGCACTTCCTGGTGCAGGACAGCCAGCCGCTGGCGGTGCTGGTGCACCAGCCGACCCACGGCTTGCTGGCGGATCTGGCCCTGCCGCTGCTGGACTTCGACGCCAGCCCCTGGCAGCACCAGCCGCAGCACGACCCGCAGGTGCCGGACCTGCAGGTCTCGCACCTGGCCTACGTGATCTACACCTCGGGTTCCACCGGCACGCCCAAGGGCGTGATGGTCGAGCACCGTGGCCTGGGCAACCTGATGCACTGGGGCTCGCAGCTGTGCCCGCAGTCTGCGGGCGGCACCTTGCTGCAAAAGGCCCCGTTCAGCTTCGACGGCTCGGTCTGGGAGCTGTTCTGGCCCCTGGTCACCGGCATGCGCCTGCTGCTGGCGCGGCCCGGCGGCCACCGCGACCCGGACTACCTGGCGCATCTGGTAGTGGAACAGCAGGTGACGATGATCAAGTTCGTCCCGGCGATGTTGCTGCAGTTCCTGCAACTGGAAGAGTCGAGCCAGTGCCAGAGCCTGACCGACGTGTTCTGCGGCGGCGGCGAGCTGACCGAGGCCATCGCCCGGTTGCTACGCCAGCGCCTGCCCCGGGCCCGCCTGCATAACGTCTACGGGCCTACCGAGGCCACGGTGGACAGCACGGCCTGGACCCTGGAGCCCGATGCGCCGATTCCGCCGGTGCAACTGCCCATCGGCCGGGCCATCACCAACACCCGGCTGTATGTCCTGGATGCCCACGACCAGCCAGTGCCACGGGGCGTCAGCGGCCAGTTGCACATCGGTGGCGTCGGGGTCGCCCGCGGCTACCTGGGCTTGGCGCAGTTGCAGGCCGAGCGGTTCATCGCCAGCCCCTTCGTCGCCGGCGACCGGCTGTACCGCAGTGGCGACCTGGTGCGCTATGCCGAGGATGGCAACCTGGAGTTCCTCGGGCGCAACGACTTCCAGGTCAAGCTGCGCGGCTTGCGCCTGGAGCCGGGGGAAATCGAGGCACGGCTGGCCGAGCATCCGGCGGTGCGCGAGGTGGCGGTGCTGCTGCGCGGCGAGCGCCTGGTGGCCTACTACAGCCTGCATCCGGGAGCCACGGAACCGGGGATCGAGACCTTGCGCGCCCAGGTCCTGGAGCGCCTGCCCGACTACATGGTGCCGGCGGCCTACGTGCGCCTGGACGCCTTGCCCCTGAGCGGCAATGGCAAGCTGGATCGCAAGGCCTTGCCCGAGCCCGGGGCCGATGCGGTGCTGGCCCGGGAATTCGTGGCCCCCGAGGGTGAACTGGAAACCACCCTGGCGCGGCTCTGGGCCGAAGTGCTGCAGGTCGAGCGGGTGGGGCGCCACGACCACTTCTTCGAGCTGGGCGGACACTCGCTGCTGGCGGTCAGCCTGGTGGCGCGCATGCGCCAGGAAGGCCTGCATGCCGATGCCCGGTTGCTATTCAGCCAGCCGACCCTGGCCGCGCTGGCGGCCAATACCCGCAGCCAGTTGCAACAGGTGGACATTCCCGCCACCACCATTCCACAGCTCAAGCGCCAGCGGCGCCTCTGAGCCTTTCGTACCTTCTGTCATGACCTTGGCGCGCCGGCCCGGATGCCGGCGCGCCGGCGTGACGCCAAGGGGGACAGGCCCGGGATAGTGTCCCGAGTTCCCATGCCAGACACCTGTGGAGGGATGTTTTAGCGTTCCTTCGCTGCGCCAGATCCTGGCTGTTGCGCGGCCCCCTGCACCCAAGGGGCGTGGCTGCTCGTGAAGTGGACAGCGGCCACATCTGAAACGTTGCATCTGAAACACGGACGTTCTCTTCAACCGTTTCCGAATCCTAGGCAGGTCACACATGCAGTTCAGCGAATTGATGGCGGTTCTTTCCACCCTGGCGATCCGACTCCAGCGCGACGGCCAGGACCTGCTGGTCCAGGGCGATGACGAGGCCCTGGACGATGGGCTTTGGGACAGTCTGGTCGAGCACAAGCCACGGCTCCTGGAACTGCTGGACGAGCAGGGCGGCGACTGGCTGAGCCCGGCCTTCAAGATCACCCCGGACATGCTGCCGCTGGCCCGGCTGGACGCATCGGCCATCGAGCGCATCGTCGCCGCGGTGCCCGGTGGCGCGGCCAACGTCCAGGACATCTACCCCCTGGCGCCACTGCAAGAAGGCATGCTCTACCACCATCTGTCCGCGGCCCAGGGTGATCCCTACGTGCTGCAGGCACGCTTCGCCTTCGCCAACGATGCGTTGCGCCAGGACTTCGTCGGCGCCTTGCAATGGGTCATCGAGCGGCATGACATCCTGCGTACCGCCATCGCCTGGGAAAGCCTCGACGAACCGCTGCAAGTGGTCTGGCGCCATGCGCCGCTGGTGTGCGAGCAGGTCGCCCTGGACCCTGCCGGCGGCGATGCCCTGGGCCAGTTGCAGGCCCGCTACGATGCCCGGCATCTGCGCCTTGACCTGCGCCAGGCACCGCTGCTGCGCCTGGTCTACGCCGAGGACCCGGGCAACGGGCGCCAGGTGGCCCTGTTGCTGTTCCACCACATGGCCCTGGACCATGCCGCGCTGGATGTGGTGCGCCAGGAAATCCAGGCCCGCTTGCTCGGACACAGCGACCGGCTGCCGGCCCCGGTGCCGTTTCGCAATCATCTGGCCCAGGCGCGCCTGGCCCAGGAGCAGGGGCACCATGAGGCGTTCTTTCGCGAGATGCTGGGGGACATCGACGAGCCGACGCTGCCGTTCGGCATCGCCGATGTGCAGGGCGCGGGCCGGCACATCGAGGAGCGCCGGGCGACCCTGCCCAGCGAGCTCAGCCAGCGCCTGCGGGCCCAGGCCCGGCAATTGGGGGTGAGCGTGGCGAGCCTGATGCACCTGGCCCTGGCGCGGGTCCTGGGCCAGGTATCCGGACGCGAGGCGGTGGTATTCGGCACGGTGCTGCTGGGCCGCATGGAAGCCGGCGAGGGCGGCGAGCGGGCCTTGGGCATGTTCATCAATACCTTGCCGCTACGGGTGGATGTCGGTGCCCAGGGCGTGCGCGCCGGAGTGCTGACCACCCACCGCCGGCTGACCGCCATGCTCGGCCATGAACACGCGTCGCTGGCCCAGGCCCAGCGCTGCAGCGGCGTCAGCGCGCCGACCCCGCTGTTCAGCGCCATGCTCAACTATCGCCACAGCCACGCAGGCGACGCCCAGGAAGTCCAGGAAGTCGTGCCGGGCATGCAGATCCTGGGAGCCGAGGAACGCACCAACTATCCGCTGACCATCAACGTCGACGATCTCGGCGAAGACCTGCGGATCGTCGCCCTGGCGGACGTCGCCATCGGCGCCGAGCGCATCACCGGCTACTTGCTGGGCGTGCTGGAGAGCCTGGCCCTGGCCTTGCAGGACAGCCCCGAGGCACCGCTGCACAGCCTGCAGATGTTGCCGGCCAGCGAGCGCCAGTACCTGTTGCAGGGGCTCAACACACCCCAGGGCCACTACCCGGATCACCCGCTGATCCACCAGCAGGTCGAGGCCCAGGCCCGGGTCCAGCCCGAGGCCACGGCGCTGATCTTCCAGGACCAGCGGCTGAGCTACGGCGAGCTCAACCAGCGTGCCAACCAGGTCGCCCACCGCCTGTTGGCCCTGGGTGTGCGTCCGGACCAACGGGTGGCGATCTGCGTCGAGCGCGGCCTGGAAATGATCGTCGGCCTGCTGGGCATCCTCAAGGCCGGTGGGGCTTACGTGCCCATCGACCCGGCTTACCCGCGCGAACGGATTGCCTACACCTTGCAGGACAGCGCCCCGGTGGCATTGCTGGTGCAGGCCGACACCCAGGCCCTGGTGAGCGACCTGCGGGTGCCGCTGATCGACCTCGACAGCCGCACCCTGGCCCATGAGGCCCTGGACAATCCCCAGGTGTCCGGGCTGACCCCGGCCAGCCTGGCCTATGTGATCTACACCTCCGGCTCCACCGGCCTGCCCAAGGGGGTGATGGTCGAGCACCGCAACGTCGCCCGGCTGTTCTCGGCCACCCGCGACTGGTTCGGTTTCAACTGGCGCGATGTCTGGGCGCTGTTCCATTCCTTCGCCTTCGATTTCTCGGTCTGGGAAATCTGGGGGGCGCTGGTCCATGGCGGTCAGTTGCTGATCGTGCCGCAGGCGGTCAGCCGCTCGCCCGACGCCTGCTATGCGCTGCTGTGCGAAGCCTCGGTGAGCATTCTCAACCAGACGCCCAGCGCCTTCCGCTCGCTGATCGCGGCCCAGGGCCGCAGCGCCCTCAAGCATTCGCTGCGCCAGGTGATCTTCGGTGGCGAGGCCCTGGAGCCCGGGCTGCTCAAGCCCTGGTACGCGCGCGTGGGCAACGTCGGCACCCAGCTGGTGAACATGTACGGCATCACCGAGACCACCGTGCACGTGACCTACCGGCCATTGCAGGCGGCGGACGCGCAACTGGTGGGCAGCAGTCCCATTGGTCGGCGCATCCCCGACCTGCAGCTATACGTCCTCGATGCCTGGCGCGAGCCGCTGCCCACCGGCGTGGTGGGTGAGCTGTACGTAGGTGGGGCCGGGGTCGCCAGGGGCTACCTCAATCGTGAGGAATTGACCGCCGAGCGCTTCATCGCCGATCCGTTCAGCCAGCAGGTAGGTGCCCGCCTGTACAAGACCGGCGACCTGGCGCGCTGGCGCGAAGACGGCAGCCTGGAGTACCTGGGACGCAACGATGACCAGGTGAAGATCCGCGGCTTCCGTATCGAGTTGGGGGAGATCGAAGCGCGCCTGGCCAGTTGCGACGGCGTTCGTGAAGCCGTGGTGGTGGCCCGCGAGGACCTGTCCGGGGACAAGCGCCTGGTGGCCTATGTGATCGCCGCCCCGGGTGCCGCGCCCAGCGCCACGCAATTGCGTGAACAGCTGCGCCACAGCCTGGCCGACTACATGCTGCCCAGCGCCTTCGTGCTGCTGGATAGCCTGCCGCTGACCACCAATGGCAAGCTCGACCGCAAGGCCCTGCCGGCGCCCGACAGCCAGGCAGTGGCCCGGCGTGAGTACGAGGCGCCCCAGGGTGAGGTGGAGCAAGCCATCGCGGGGATCTGGCAAGAGCTGCTGCAACTGCCCCAGGTCGGGCGCCAGGACAACTTCTTCGAGCTGGGCGGACATTCGCTGCTGGCAGTCAAGCTGATGGAACGCATGCGCCAGGTGGACCTGTGCGCCGATGTGCGGGTGCTGTTCGGGCAACCGACCCTGGCGGCCCTGGCCGCTGCCGTGGGCGCGGTGAGCGAGGTGCAGGTGCCGGCCAACCGCATTCCCGGCGATTGTTCGCGCATCACTCCAGACCTGCTGCCCCTGGCCAGCCTCGACCAGGCCGCCATCGACCGGCTGGTGGCCCGAGTGCCCGGCGGCGCCGCCAACATCCAGGATATCTACCCGCTGGCGCCGTTGCAGGCGGGCATTCTCTATCACCACTTGAGCTGCGAGGAGGGCGATCCCTACCTGCTGCAAGTGCAGTTCGAGTTCGCCGACGAAGCGACCCTGCAAGCCTTTACCCAGGCCGTGCAACAGGTGATCGAGCGGCATGACATCCTGCGTACCAGCCTGGCCTGGGAAGGCCTGGACGAGCCGGTCCAGGTGGTCTGGCGCCAGGCACCGCTGGTGGTGCAGGTGCTGGCGGCGGACCCGACCCGGGGTTCGGCCCTGGCCCAGTTGCAGGAGCGTTTCGATCCACGGCACTACCGCCTGGACCTGGGCAGTGCGCCGCTGCTGCGCCTGGCCTGCGCCCGGGACCCGGGGCAGTCGCGCTGGCTGGGCATCCTGCTGTTCCATCACCTGGCCCTGGACCACACCTCGCTGGAGGTGCTGGTGGAGGAAATCAGCGCCGTGCTGCAAGGCCGTAGCGGGCAACTGCCACCCGCCGTGCCGTATCGCAACTACGTGGCCCAGGCCCGCCTGGGCTTGAGCGAGGCGCAGCACCAGGAGTTCTTCCAGGAGTTGCTGGGCGATATCGACGAGCCGACCCTGGCCTTCGGCTTGCAGGACGTGAAGCGTGACGGTGGCGATATCCACGAACGCCAGCTGCACCTGGACCCGCTGCTGTGCCAGCGTTTGCGCACCCAGGCCCGGGCTCTTGGGGTGAGTGTCGCGAGCCTGCTGCACCTGGCCTGGGGCCGGGTGCTGGGGCAATTGTCCGGGCGTGATGACGTGGTATTCGGCACCGTGCTGCTGGGCCGCATGCAGGGTGGCGAGGGGGCCGACCGCGCCCTGGGCATGTTCATCAACACCCTGGCGCTGCGCATCAGCCTGGGCGAGCAGGGCGTGGAACAGGCGCTGCGTTGCACCCATGCGCGGCTGGCGCAACTGCTCGGCCACGAGCATGCCTCCCTGGCCCTGGCCCAACGTTGCAGCGCAGTCCCGGCGGCGCAACCGCTATTCAACAGCCTGCTCAACTACCGCCACAGCGCCAGCCTCGACGCAGACCCCCAGGGGCCGGCGATCTGGGATGGCATCCGCGTGCTCGAATCCCGCGAGCGCAGCAACTATCCGCTGACGGTGAACGTCGACGACGACCACCAGGGCCTGCGCCTGACCGTGCAGGCGCAAGCCTCGGTGGACGGGGCGCGGGTCTGCGGCTACCTGGCTTGCGTCCTGGAGCACCTGGCCCAGGCCCTGGAGCAGGCGCCGGACAAGGCCCTGCTGGCGATCCCGGTGATGCCCAGGACCGAGCGCCAGCAAGTGCTGGTGGAATTCAACGCCACCGCCCGCGACTACCCGCGCCAGCAGACCCTGGCGCAACTGTTCGAGGCCCGGGTCCAGGCCCACCCCGAGCAGGTCGCGGCAGTGCACGGCCAGGAGCGGCTCAGCTACGCCGGGCTCAATGCCCGGGCCAACCGGTTGGCCCATCACCTGCGCGAATTCGGGGTGCAGCCGGGCGATCACCTGGCGATCCTGCTGCCGCGCTCCCTGGACCTGCTGGTCAGCCAGCTGGCCATCAGCAAGTGCGGCGCGGCCTACGTGCCGCTGGACAGCAACGCCCCGGCCAGTCGCCAGGGTTTCATGGTGAGCGATAGCCAGAGCGTGGCCCTGGTCACCCACAGCGACCTGCCGCTGGCGGTGGCGGTGCCCCGGATCGAGCTCGACCGGCTGGAGCTGCAGGCCCTGCCAGCGGATGACGTGCAAGTGCAGCAATCCAGCGCGGCGGTGGCATACATCATGTACACCTCCGGTTCCACCGGCGAGCCCAAGGGCGTAAGGGTGCCGCACCGGGCCATCGCTCGCCTGGTGATCAACAACGGCTACGCCGACTTCAACGCCGATGACCGGGTGGCGTTCGCTTCCAACCCGGCCTTCGACGCCAGCACCATGGACGTCTGGGGCCCGCTGCTCAACGGTGGCCGGGTCGTGGTGGTGGACCAGCAGACCCTGCTCGACCCACCGGCGTTCGCCCAGCTGCTGCAAGCTTCTGGCGTGACGCTGCTGTTCCTCACCACCAGCTTGTTCAACCAGTACGTGCAGTTGATCCCCCAGGCCCTCAAGGGCTTGCGCATGCTCCTGTGTGGCGGCGAGCGGGCGGATGCCACGGCATTCCGGCGGATGCAGGCTCAGGCGCCGGGGCTGCGTCTGGTCAATGGTTACGGCCCGACCGAGACCACCACCTTCGCCGTCACCCACGAGCCCGGAGAGCTGTCGGAAGCTGCCGACAGCCTGCCCATCGGCCGACCGCTGTCCAACACCCAGGTGTACATCCTCGACGCCCACCAGCAGCCGCTGCCCATCGGGGTCGCGGGCGAGATCGTGATCGGTGGCGACGGCGTGGCCCTGGGCTACCTCAACCGTCCCGAACTCACTGCCCAGAAGTTCATCCACGATCCGTTCGCCAACCGCGCCGGTGCCTTGCTCTACCGCACCGGGGACATCGGCCGCTGGCTGGGCAACGGCCTGCTGGAGTACCTGGGGCGCAACGACGACCAGGTGAAGATCCGTGGCCTGCGCATCGAGCCGGGGGAAGTCGAGGTGCGCCTGGCGGCGTGCCCGGGGATCAGGGATGCGCAGGTCCTGGTGCGCGAGGACGAGCCCGGGGACCAGCGCCTGGTGGCCTACTACCGGGTGCAGGACGATGTCGCGCAGCTGTCCGCCCAGACCCTGCGCGACGCCTTGCTCCAGCAATTGCCGGAATACATGGTGCCGCTGGCCTATGTGCGGCTGGATGCCTGGCCGCTGACCGCCAACGGCAAGCTCGACCGCAAGGCCCTACCGGCCCCGGCCGCCTCGGCCAGCCTCAGCCGTGAGTTCGTCGCGCCCCGGGGCGAGGTGGAAATCGCCCTGGCGCGGATCTGGAGCGACCTGCTCAAGGTAGAGCGGGTCGGGCGCCATGACCACTTCTTCGAACTGGGTGGGCATTCGCTGCTGGCGGTGAGCCTGATCGAACGCATGCGCCAGATCGGCCTGGGAGCCGATGTGCGGGTGCTGTTCAGCCAGCCGACCCTGGCCGACCTCGCCGCCGCCGTGGGCAGCAGCCGCGAAGTTCGGGTGCCGGCCAACCGCATCGGCGCCCAGTGCCGGCAGATCACCCCGGACCTGCTGCCGCTGGTGGAGCTGGAGCAGGCGGACATCGACCGGGTGGTGGCCTGTGTGCCGGGCGGGGTGGCCAATGTGCAGGACATCTATCCCCTGGCGCCCTTGCAGGAAGGCATTCTCTACCACCACCTGAGCGCCGGGCAGGGCGATCCCTATCTGCTGCAATCGCGCATGACCTTCGACAGTCCCGAGCGCCTGGAGCGCTTCGCCGCGGGCTTGCAGCAAGTCATCGACCGCCACGACATCCTGCGCACCGCGGTGCTCTGGGAGGGCCTGGCGCAGCCGCTGCAGGTGGTCTGGCGCGAGGCTCGGCTGCAACTGCTGGAGCAGGCGCTGGACCCGGCCGACGGCGACATCCTCGAACAACTGCAACAGCGTTTCGACGCCCGCCACTGGCGCCTGGACCTGGCCCAGGCACCGCTGATCCGCCTGGTGCATGCCTATGACCGGCAACGCCAGCGGGTGGTGGCGATCCTGTTGTTCCATCACCTGGCCCTGGACCACACCGCCATGGAGGTGATCGGCCAGGAAATGCGCGAGCTGCTGTTCAACGGTGGTCGCGGCCTCGGCGCCCCGGTGCCGTATCGCAACTACGTGGCCCAGGCCCGCCTGGGGGCCGGCCAGGCCGAGCATGAGGCGTTCTTTCGCGAGATGCTCGGCGACATCGACGAGCCGACCCTGGCCTTCGCCGTGGAGGATGTGCAAGGCGACGGCCGGGACATCGAGGAGGCCCACCTGGCGTTGCCCGAGGCCCTGGGCCTGCGCTTGCGTGAGCAGGCGCGGCAACTGGGGGTCAGTGCCGCGGCGCTGATGCACCTGGCCTGGGCCCTGGTGCTGGGGCAGGTGGCCAACCGCCGGCAAGTGGTGTTCGGCACCGTGCTCATGGGCCGCATGCAAGGCGGCGAGGGCGCCGACCGGGCCCTGGGGGTGTTCATCAACACCTTGCCGTTGCGGGTGGATGTGCAGGGTTGCACGGTGCGCGCGGCGGTCAAGGCCACTCACGCCCGGCTCAGTGCCCTGCTCGGCCATGAACATGCTTCCCTGGCCCTGGCCCAGCGCTGCAGCGCCCTGGCCAGCGGGGCGCCGCTGTTCAACGCCTTGCTCAACTACCGGCACAGCGCCCCGCAACCGGCCGCCGCCGGCCAGGACATCTGGCAGGGCGTGGAACTGCTCGGTGGCGAGGAGCGCAGCAACTATCCGCTGAGCCTGAGCGTCGACGATCTGGGCGCAGGCTTCGGCCTGTCTTTGCTGGCCCTGGCCGGGATCGGCGCGCAGCGCCTGGGGGACTACATGTCGCGTGCCCTGGAGCAACTGGTCGATGCCCTGGAGTGGAGCCCCGAGCTGGAGCTGGGGCAACTGTCGGTGTTGCCGCTGGCGGAGCGCGAGCGCCTGCTGCGGGACTTCAATGCCAGCACCGCCGCCTATCCGCGCGGGCAGACCTTGCATGGCCTGTTCGAGGCCCGGGTCCGCGCGGCCCCCGACGCCGTGGCGCTGGTCCAGGGGCCGCTGCGCCTGAGCTATCGCCAGTTGGACCAGCAGGCCAACCAGCTGGCCCGGAAACTCTTGGCGTTCGGCGTGCAACCCGATGACCGGGTGGCCTTGTGCCTGGCCCGTGGCCCGCAACTGCTGCAAGGAATGCTGGCGGTGCTCAAGGCCGGGGCCGCCTATGTGCCCATCGACCCGAGCCATCCGGCCGAGCGCATCGCCTACCTGGTACAGGACAGCGCCCCCCGGGCGCTGCTGGTGGCCGGCGGCTTGTCGCCAGCGCCTGGGGTGCCGGTGCTCGACCTCGACCGGCAGGTTTGGACCGACTCCGATCCGGACACCCCGCAGGTGCCACGGCTGACCCCGGCGCACCTGGCCTATGTGATCTACACCTCGGGCTCCACCGGCCAGCCCAAGGGCGTGATGGTCGAGCACCAGAGCCTGGAGAACCTGGTGCACTGGCATTGCCAGGCCTTCGACCTGGGCCCCGGGCGGCATGCCTCCAGCCTCGCCGGCCTGGGCTTCGACGCCATGGCCTGGGAGGTCTGGCCGACCCTGTGCAGTGGCGCGACCCTGCACCTGCCGCCGGCCGATATCGGCCACCAGGACATCGAGCGGCTGCTGGCCTGGTGGCGCGACCAGCCGCTGGATGTGAGCTTCCTGCCGACGCCGGTGGCCGAATACGCCTTCAGCCAGCAACTGCGGCACCCGACCCTGCGTACCTTGCTGATCGGCGGTGACCGCTTGCGCCAGTTCACCCGCGACCCGGGCTTTACCGTGGTCAACAACTACGGGCCCACCGAAGCCACGGTGGTGGCGACCTCCGGGGCGCTCGTGGCCGGTGGCGCGCTGCATATCGGCCGGCCCATGGCCAACGCCCGCATCTACCTGCTGGACGAGCTGCTGCGGCCGGTACCGGTCGGTGTCGCCGGCGAGTTGTACGTGGGCGGCGCCGGGGTAGCCCGGGGTTACCTGAATCGTCCCGAGCTGACCGCCGAGCGCTTCCTCGACGACCCATTCAGTGCCGAGCCCGGCGCGCGCATGTACCGCAGCGGCGACCTGGCGCGCTGGCGCGAAGACGGCACCCTCGATTACTTGGGGCGCAACGACGACCAGGTCAAGGTGCGTGGCATGCGCATCGAACCGGGGGAAATCGAAGCCGCGCTGCTCCAGCACCCGGCCCTCGAGGAAGCCCTGGTGCTGGTGGCCGAAGAGCGCCTGCTGGCTTACTTCACCTTGCGCGCAGGCGCCGCGGAACTGGCGGCCGAAGACCTGCGCGACCACCTGCAGGGGCGCCTGCCGGACTACATGCTGCCGGCGGCCTACGTCCGCCTTGCAGCCCTGCCACTGACCGCCAACGGCAAGCTCGATCGCCAGGCCTTGCCGGCGCCGGCCCAGGGCGATTGGCTCAGTCGCGAGTTCGAGGCCCCCCAAGGCGAGGTGGAAACCACCCTGGCGCGGATCTGGAGCGAGTTGCTCAAGGTCGAGCAAGTCGGCCGCCACGATCACTTCTTCGAGCTGGGCGGGCACTCGCTGCTGGCGGTGACCCTGGTGGAGCGCATGCGCCAGGCCGGCCTGGAAGCCGACGTGCGGGTGCTGTTCGAACAGCCGACCCTGGCCGCCCTGGCCGGGGCGGTGGGTGCCGGGCGCCAGGTCGCGGTGCCGGCCAATCGCATCCCGGCCGGCTGCCGGCACATCACCCCGCAGCTGTTGCCACTGATCGAGCTGGACCAGGAGGCCATCGACCGGGTGCTGGCCACGGTCCCCGGCGGCGCCGCCAATGTGCAGGACATCTACCCCCTGGCGCCCTTGCAGGAGGGCATCCTCTACCATCACCTGAGCGCCCGCGAAGGCGACCCCTACCTGTTGCAGTCGCACCTGGCGTTCGCCAGCCGCCAGCGCCTGGAGGATTTCGCCGCGGCCCTGCAACGGGTCGGCGAGCGCCACGATATCCTGCGCACGGCGATCCTCTGGGAGGGACTCAAGCAACCGCTGCAAGTGGTCTGGCGCGAGGCCCGGGTGGCCCTCGAGGAAGTCGACCTGGATCCGGCCGATGGCGACATCCTGCAGCAGTTGCACCAACGCTTCGATCCTCGCCATTGGCGCCTGGACCTGACCCGGGCGCCGTTGCTGCGCCTGGTGTTCGCCCAGGACCCGGTACGTCAGGGCGTGGCGGCGATCCTGTTGTTCCACCATATCGTCCTCGACCACACCGCCCTGGATGTGGTGCGCGAGGAGATCCAGGCCTGCCTGCTGGGGCAGCAGCCCGCGGGCGCGCCGATCCCCTATCGCAACTACGTGGCCCAGGCGCGCCTGGGTGTCAGCCGCGAGGAGCACGAGGCGTTCTTCCGCCAGATGCTCGGCGACATCGATGCCCCGACCCTGCCGTTCGGCTTGCAGGATGTGCAGGGCGATGGCGATGCCATCGAAGAGGTGCAGCAAGCTGTGGACGCGACCCTGGCCACTCGCTTGCGGGCCCAGGCGCGGCTGCTGGGGGTCAGTGCCGCGAGCCTGTTCCACCTGGCCTGGGCCCGGGTGCTGAGCCTCACTACCGGCCAGGAGCGGGTGGTATTCGGCACCGTGCTGCTGGGCCGCCTGCAGGCCGGGCAGGGCGCCGACCGGGCCCTGGGCATGTTCATCAACACCTTGCCGCTGCGGGTCGATCTGGACGCCGGTGGGGTGCGTGCGGCGGTCAAGGCCACCCACGCCCGGCTCAGCGCCTTGCTCGGCCATGAGCATGCCTCCCTGGCCCTGGCCCAGCGTTGCAGTGGGGTGGCCGCGCCGCTGCCGCTGTTCAGCGCCATGCTCAACTACCGCCACGGCAGCGATGCGCCGCCAAGCGAGGCCGTACGCCAGGCCTGGCAGGGCATCCAGACCCTGCACAGCGAGGAGCGCACCAACTATCCGCTGAGCCTCAACGTCGACGACTTTGGCCAGGGTTTCCGCCTGACCGCCATGACCCCGGCGCGGATTGGCGCCGGACGGGTGTGCGGCTACTTGCAGCAAGCCCTGCTGGCCCTGGTGGACAGCCTGGAGCAAGCGCCGCAGCGTTCCCTGCTGCAGGTGCCGATCCTGCCCGAGGCCGAGCGCCGGCAACTGCTGGAAGGCTTCAACGCCACGGCCCGCGACTACCCGCTGGAGCAGACCCTGCACGGGTTGTTCGAAGCCCAGGTACTGCGCAGCCCCGAAGCGCTGGCGGTACAGGCCGGCGAGCAGCGCCTGAGTTATCGCCAGTTGAACCAGCAGGCCAACCAGTTGGCCGGGCACTTGCTGCAACTGGGCGTCGGCCCGGACCAGCGGGTGGCGATCTGCGTCGAGCGCAGCGTCGACATGGTGTTGGGCCTGCTGGCGATCCTCAAGGCCGGGGGCGCTTACGTGCCTATCGATCCGGCCTATCCCCAGGAGCGGATCGACTACATGCTCCAGGACAGCGCGCCGCTGGCGGTGCTGGTCCAGGGCGCGACTCGGCACCTGGCGCAGGCGTGCGGGCTGGCGTTGCTGGACCTGGACCAGCCGCAATGGGCCGCACAGTCCCGGGACAACCCGCCAGCGCCGCACTGCGCGCCACGGCAGCTGGCCTACGTGATCTACACCTCCGGCTCCACCGGCCAGCCCAAGGGCGTGATGAACGAGCACCGGGCGGTGGTCAACCGCTTGCTGTGGATGCAGGAGCAGTACCGCCTGGACGCGAACGATGCGGTGTTGCAGAAGACCCCGTTCAGCTTCGATGTGTCGGTGTGGGAGTTCTTCTGGCCGCTGTTCACCGGTGCCCGCCTGGTGATGGCCCGCCCCGAAGGGCACAAGGACCCGGCCTACCTGCGCCAGCTGATACGCGAGCAGGGCATCAGTACCTTGCACTTCGTGCCGTCGATGCTCGATGTATTCCTCGCCCACGACGCCACGCCGGACGACCTCGGCCTGCGCCAGGTGATGTGCAGCGGCGAGGCGCTGCCGGGCAGCCTGGTGCGGCGCTTCAAGCAGCAGTTGCCCAACGTCGCCCTGCACAACCTGTATGGCCCCACCGAAGCCGCGGTGGACGTGACGGCCTGGGATTGCACCGGCCCGCTGGACGCCACCCCGGACAACACGCCCATCGGCAAGCCGATCGCCAACACCCGCCTGTACCTGCTGGATGCGCAATTGCAGCCGGTGCCCTTGGGGGTGGTGGGCGAGCTGTTCATCGCCGGGGTGCAGGTGGCCCGTGGTTATCTCAACCGCGAACAACTGACCGCCGAGCGTTTTGTCGACGACCCGTTCAGTGATCAACCAGGCGCGCGCATGTACCGCACCGGCGACCTGGGGCGCTATCTCGCTGACGGCAATATCGAGTACCTGGGGCGCAACGACGACCAGGTGAAGATCCGTGGCCTGCGCATCGAGCTGGGGGAAATCCAGGCGCGCCTGACCCAGCTCGAAGGCATCAAGGAAGCGGTGGTCCTGGCCCGCGAGGACGTGCCTGGGGACAAGCGCCTGGTGGCCTACTACACCAGCGCCGCCGGGCACGCGAAGTTGCCCGTGGAGCAGGTGCGCCAGGCGCTGCTGGAGCACCTGCCGGACTACATGGTGCCGGCGCTGTTCGTGCACCTGGATGCGCTGCCCCTGAGCCCCAACGGCAAGCTGGAGCGCAAGGCGCTGCCGGCGCCGGGGCTGGAAGCGGCGCTGGTGCGCGAGTACGAGGCGCCGGTGGGCGACACCGAGATCCTGCTGGCGCAGTTGTGGGCCGAGCTGCTCAACGTCGAGCGGGTGGGGCGCCACGATCACTTCTTCGAACTGGGCGGGCACTCGCTGCTGGCGGTGAGCCTGATCAGCCGGATGCGCGAACACGGCATGGAGGCCGATGTCCGCGCGTTGTTCGAACAACCGACCCTGGCCGGCTACGCGGCAATTACCGAACGAATGGAGATCGTCCTGTGAGCGTGATCGAACTGTTGGCGACACTGAAGGAAAAGGACGTCCAGCTGGTGCTCAAGGACGACCAACTGGTGGTCCAGGGCAACAAGCAGGCCTTGAGCGACCCGGCCTTGCTGGCGCGCCTGCGCGAGCTCAAGCCGCAGTTGATCGAGCTGATCAAGAGCGGTGAGTACGCGCCGGCCAAGGCCGGCCAGGTCGAGGTGCCGGCCAACGGCATCACCGCGCAGACCCGGCGCATCACCCCGGACCTGCTGCCCTTGGCCAACCTCGACCAGCAGGCCATCGATCGCATCGTCGCCACGGTGCCGGGCGGGGTCGCCAACATCCAGGACATCTACCCCCTGGCGCCGCTGCAGGAAGGCATCCTCTATCACCACGTCAGCGCCACCCTGGGCGATCCCTATGTGATGCAGGCGCAGTTCGCCTTCGCCAGCGCGCAGCACCTGGAGGCTTTCGCCGAGGCCCTGCGCGGGGTCATCGCCCGCCATGACATCCTGCGTACCGCCGTGCTCTGGGACGGCCTGGCGCAACCGATGCAGGTGGTCTGGCGCGAAGCCGGGCTGATCCTCCAGGAAGTCGAGCCGGACCCGGCCGGCGGCGCCGTGCTGGAGCAACTGCAAGGGCGCTTCGATGCCCGCCACTACCGCCTGGACATCAGCCAGGCGCCGATGCTGCGCCTGGTGCATGCCTGGGACGAAGCCGGACAACGCATCGTCGCCATCTTGCTGTTCCACCACATGGCCATGGACCACAGCGCCCTGGACGTGGTGCGCCACGAAATGCAGGCCCTGCTCACCGGCCAGGCCGCGCGCCTGGGCCCGGCCCTGCCGTTTCGCAACTACGTGGCCCAGGCCCGGTTGGGCATCAGTGAGCAAGAACACGAGACCTTTTTCCGCCAGATGCTGGCGGACGTCGACGAGCCGACCCTGCCGTTCGGCCTGCAGGACGTGCAAGGCGATGGTCGGGCGATCGAGGAGGCCAG
Source organism: Pseudomonas sp. CMR5c (assembly GCF_003850545.1). Classification (NCBI taxonomy): domain Bacteria; kingdom Pseudomonadati; phylum Pseudomonadota; class Gammaproteobacteria; order Pseudomonadales; family Pseudomonadaceae; genus Pseudomonas; species Pseudomonas sp. CMR5c. The sequence continues at coordinate 2,353,850 of NZ_CP027705.1, forward strand.
CCTGGCTCTGCCCACCGCCCTGAGCCTGCGCCTGCGCAGCCAGGCGCGGCAGGCCGGGGTCAGTGCCGCGAGCCTGTTCCACCTGGCCTGGGGCCGGGTGCTGGCGACCCTGGCCGGCAAGCACAAAGTGGTGTTCGGCACCGTGCTGATGGGCCGGATGCAGGGCGCCGAAGCCACCGACCGGGCCCTGGGCATCTTCATCAACACCTTGCCGTTTCGCCTGGACGTGGCCGGGCAGGGCCTGGCCGAGGCCCTCAAGGACACCCACAAGCGCCTGACCAGTCTCTTGCGCCATGAGCATGCGGCCCTGGCCCTGGCCCAGCGCTGTAGCGGAGTCAGTGCGCCGACCCCGCTGTTCAGCAGCTTGCTCAACTACCGCCACAGCGCCGCCGGAGCCAGTGCCGAGGCCCAGGCCGCCTGGGCCGGGATCAGCACCCTGCACAGCGAGGAACGCACCAACTACCCCCTGACCTTGAGCATCGATGATTTCGCCGAGGACTTCGGCCTGACCCTGCTGGCCAGCACCCAGGTCGATCCGCGGCGGATCCTCGGTTACCTGCTGTGCACCCTGGAGCATCTGGCCCAGGCCCTGGAGCAGGAGCCGCAGCTGGCCCTGGAAGCGCTGGCGGTGTTGCCGGCCAGCGAACGCCGGCAGGTACTCGAAGGTTTCAACCGCAGCACGCGGGACTACCCTCGGGGCCAACCCCTGCATCGGCGCATCGAGGCCCAGGCGGCCCATGCCCCCGAGGCGCTGGCGGCCTGCTGCCAGGGTCGTGAACTGAGCTATGCCCGGCTCAATGCCCAGGCCAATGGCCTGGCCCACCGGCTGCGGGCCCTGGGAGTGCGGCCCGACGACCGGGTGGCGATCGTCGCCCGCCGGGGCCTGGAGACCCTGGTGGGCCTGCTGGCGATCCTCAAGGCTGGTGGCGCCTACGTGCCCATCGATCCGGCCCATCCCGATGAACGCCTGAACTACCTGCTGGACGACAGCAGCCCACGGGTGGTGCTGGTCCAGGCCGAGTTGCGCCAGCGCCTGCCGGCCCTGGCGGTGCCGGTGCTCGAACTCGACCCGCGGCACTGGCAGGACCAGCCCGGGGACAACCTGGAGGTGCCCGGGCTGAGTGAGCGGAACCTGGCTTACGTGATCTACACCTCCGGTTCCACCGGCCTGCCCAAGGGCGTGATGGTCGAGCACCAGACCCTGGGCAACCTGGTGGACTGGCATTGCCAGGCGTTCGAGCTGGGCCGCGCCAGCCAGACCTCGAGCCTGGCCGGTTTCGGCTTCGACGCCATGGCCTGGGAAATCTGGCCGGCCTTGTGCGTGGGCGCGACCCTGCACCTGGCGCCGGCCAGCCAGGGCACCGAGGATGTCGACGCCTTGCTCGCCTGGTGGCGGGCCCAGCCGCTGGATGTGAGCTTCCTGCCGACCCCGGTGGCCGAGTACGCCTTCAGCCAGCAACTGGGGCACCCGAGCCTGCGTACCCTGCTGATCGGCGGCGATCGCCTGCGCCAGTTCGGCCAGCGGCAGAGCTTTACCCTGGTCAACAACTACGGCCCCACCGAGGCCACGGTGGTGGCCACCTCCGGCACCGTCGAGGCCGGTGGCGCCCTGGATATCGGCCGGCCCATGGCCAATGCGCGGATCTACCTGCTGGACGAACGCCGCCAGCCGGTGCCCATCGGGGTCGCCGGCGAGCTGTACGTGGGCGGGGCGGGAGTGGCCCGCGGCTACCTGAATCGTCCCGAGTTGACCGTCGAGCGCTTCCTCGACGACCCCTTCAGCACCGTGCCGGGGGCGCGTATGTATCGCACCGGCGACCTGGCCCGCTGGCTCGAGGATGGGCGCATCGAATACCTGGGACGCAACGACCACCAGGTGAAGATCCGGGGCGTGCGCATCGAGCTGGGCGAGATCGAGAGCCGTCTCAACCAGATTCCCGGCATCCAGGAAGCGGTGCTCCTGGCCCGTGAGGACCAGCCGGGCAACCTGCGGCTGGTGGCCTACTTCACCGTCCGCGAAGGGCTCGCGGCGCCGACCCCGGGCGAGCTGCGCGAATACCTGCTGGCGCAATTGCCGGACTACATGGTACCGGTGGCCTATGTGCAGTTGCAGGCCTTGCCGCTGACCGCCAATGGCAAGCTGGACCGCACCGCCTTGCCGGCACCTGACCAGCAGGCGCTGTTCAGCCGTCACTACCAGGCGCCTGAAGGGCCTGTCGAAACGACCCTGGCGCAGATCTGGAGCGAAGTGCTGCAGGTGGAGCGAGTGGGGCGCCACGATCACTTCTTCGAGCTGGGCGGGCATTCGCTGCTGGCCATGCGCATGGTCTCGCTGGTGCGCCAGTGCCTGGGCCTGGAGCTGGCCCTGGCCGAACTGTTCGCCAATGCCGAATTGCACGCTCTGGCCAGCGTCCTGGAGCGCAGCGGGCGCAGCCAGTTGCCGGAAATCTTCCCGGCGCCCCAGGACCAGGACCTGCCGCTGTCCTTCGCCCAGCAGCGCTTGTGGTTCCTGGCGCAGATGGCCGGCGGCGCCAGCGCCTACAACATTCCCATCGGCCTGGGCCTGCGCGGGCAGCTGGATCGCCAGGCACTGCAACAGGCCTTGCAGGCGATCGTCGCCCGGCATGCCACCTTGCGCAGTCGCTTCGTCCTGGTGGATGACCAGCCCCAGGTCCAGGTGGGGCCGCTGGAGGGCGCCCTGGAGCTGTCGCTGGAGGACCTGGGCGATGCGCCGCTGACCCTGGCCGAGCGGGTGCAGGCCGAGGCGGCGCAAGCCTTCGACCTGGAACACGGGCCGGTGATCCGCGGGCGTTTGCTGCGCCTGGCGGACGAGCACCATGTGTTGTTGCTGACCCTGCACCATATCGTCGCCGATGGCTGGTCCATGGGTGTGCTGACCCGTGAGCTGGTGGCCCTGTACAGCGCCTTCAGCCAAGGCCAGGCGGACCCGCTGCCACCCCTGGCGGTGCAATACGGTGACTTCGCCCTGTGGCAACGGCGCTGGCTCAGCGGCGAGGTGCTGCAACAACAGGCCGACTACTGGCGGCGAGTACTGGCCGGGGCTCCGACCCTGCTGATGCTGCCCACCGACCGACCACGGCCGGTGCAACAGGATTTTCGCGGTGCCAGCGTGCCGTTGGCGCTGGAGCCGTCGCTCAGTGCCCAGCTCAAGGCCCTGGCCCAGCGCCATGGCTGCACCCTGCACATGACCTTGCTGGCCGGGTGGGCCTTGTTGCTCGCACGCCTGTCCGGCCAGGACGACCTGGTGGTCGGCACCCCGGTGGCCAACCGCATGCGCGCCGAGGTCGAAGGCTTGATCGGCTTGTTCGTCAACACCCTGGCCCTGCGCCTGGAGCTGGACGGTGCGCAGAGCGTGGCCGGGCTGCTGGCCCAGGTCCGCGCCCGCAGCCTGCAAGCCCAGGCCCACCAGGACCTGCCGTTCGAGCAGGTGGTGGAAATCGTCCGGCCCCAGCGTAGCCTGGCCCACAGTCCGTTGTTCCAGACGGTGCTGACCTGGGTCGAGGACTTCGCCCAGGACCTGGTGCTGGGCGAGCTCAAGCTCGAAGGGGTGGTCGCCGCCAACCAGGTGGCCAAGTTCGACCTGACCCTGAGCCTGGGGGAAAGCCAGGGCCAGGTCCGCGGCTCCCTGGACTACGCCAGCGCGCTGTTCGATGCCGGCACCGCCCAGCGTTTTGCCGGCTACCTGGTCCAGGTGCTACAGGCGATGGTCGCCGACGACCAGCAAGCGCTGGCGCGGATCTCGCTGCTGGACCAGGCCGAACGGCACCAGGTGCTGCAAGGCTTCAATGCCGCTGGCCCCAACTATCCCCGGGGTACGCCCCTGCACCAGCTGTTCGCCGCCCAGGCGGCGCAGCAGCCTGCGGCCACGGCCCTGCAAGCCGGCGACCGGCGCCTGAGCTACGCCGAGCTGGAGGCCCGGGCCAATCGCCTGGCCCATCACTTGCGCGGCCTGGGCGTGGGCCCGGACAGCCGGGTGGCGATCTGTGTCGAACGCGGTCCGGAGCTGGTCGTGGGCTTGTTGGCGATCCTCAAGGCCGGGGGCGCCTACGTGCCCATCGACCCGGCCCATCCGGCCGAGCGCATCGCCTACCTGCTGGAGGACAGCGCGCCGCTGGCGCTGCTGGTGCAAGGCGCGACCCGGACCGTGGCCGCCAGCCCGGGCCTCTCGCGGGTCGACCTCGACGATCCGGCCTGGCTGCAGCAACCGCCCAGCGCGCCGCAGGTGCCCGGGCTGACCACGCAGCATCTGGCCTATGTGATCTACACCTCGGGTTCCACCGGCCAGCCCAAGGGCGTGATGGTGGAACACCAGAGCCTGGCGAACCTGGTGCACTGGCATTGCCAGGCCTTCGACCTGGGCCCGGGCCGGCACACTTCCAGCGTTGCCGGGCTGGGTTTCGATGCCATGGCCTGGGAGGTCTGGCCGGCCCTGTGCGGCGGCGCGACCCTGCACTTGCCGCCGGCCGGCACCGACCACCAGGACATCGACCGGTTGCTGGACTGGTGGCGGGCCCAGCCGCTGGATGTGAGCTTCCTGCCGACCCCGGTGGCCGAGTATGCCTTCGGCCAGCAGGCCGGGCACCCGACCCTGCGGACCCTGCTGATCGGCGGCGACCGCCTGCGCCACTTCGAGCAGCCCCAGGCCTTTGCCGTGATCAACAACTACGGGCCCACCGAGGCCACGGTGGTGGCGACCTCGGGGCCCTTGGTGGCCGGCGGGGTGCTGGACATCGGCCGGCCCATGGCCAATGCGCGCATCTACCTGCTGGACGAGCAGCGCCAGCCGGTGCCGGTCGGCGTCGCCGGCGAGCTGTACGTGGGCGGTGCCGGGGTGGCCCGGGGCTACCTCAATCGTCCCGAGCTGACCGCCGAGCGCTTCCTCGACGACCCGTTCAGCGAAGTGCCGGGGGCACGCATGTACCGCAGCGGCGACCTGGCGCGCTGGCTGGCGGACGGGCGCATCGACTACCTGGGGCGCAACGACCACCAGGTCAAGGTGCGCGGCGTGCGCATCGAGCTGGGCGAGATCGAGACCTGCCTGAACCGCCTGGCGACCATCCAGGAGGCGGTATTGCTGGCCCGCGAGGATCAGCCGGGGCAGACCCGGCTGGTGGCTTATTTCACCGTTGCCGGGCAGCGGGTGCCGAGTCCCGCCGAGTTGCGGGCGCAGTTGCTGGAGCAGTTGCCCGAGTACATGGTGCCGGCGGCCTACGTGCGGCTGGACAGCCTGCCGCTGACCGCCAACGGCAAAGTCGATCGCCGGGCCCTGCCGGAGCCGGCGCTGGACGCGCTGCTGGCCCGGGAATACCAGGCCCCCGAGGGCGACAACGAGATCGCCCTGGCGCAGATCTGGAGCGAGCTGCTGCAGGTGGAGCGGGTTGGCCGCCACGATCACTTCTTCGAGCTGGGCGGGCACTCGCTGCTGGCCATGCGCATGCTCTCCCAGGTGCGCCAGAGCCTGGGGGTGGAGCTGGCCCTGGGCGACCTGTTCGCCAACGCCGAACTGCACGCGGTGGCCGCGGCCGTGGCCCGGGCCGAGCGCAGCAGCCTGCCGGACTTGCTGCCGGCGCCGCGCAATCAGCCCCTGGCCTTGTCCTTCGCCCAGCAGCGGCTGTGGTTCCTGGCGCAGATGGAAGGCGCCAACACCGCCTACAACATTCCCCTGGGCCTGCGCCTGCGTGGGCAACTGGACAGCTCGGCCCTGCAACGGGCCTTGGCGCGTATCGTCGCGCGGCATGAGACCTTGCGCAGCCGCTTCGCCCAGTACGGCGACCAGGCCGAGGTACTGATCGCCCCACAAGACGCCGGGCTCGGCCTGCAGGTGGAAAACCTGCGCGGCCATCCCCAGGCCGACGACGCCTTGCAGGCGCTGGTCCAGGGCGAGGCTTCGGCGCCGTTCGACCTGGAGCGCGGGCCGCTGATCCGTGGGCGCCTGGTGACCCTTGCGGACGATCACCATGTGCTCTTGCTGACCCTGCACCACATCGTCAGCGATGGTTGGTCCATGGGGGTGCTGACCCGGGAGCTGGTGGCCCTGTACGGCGCTTTCAGCCGTGGCCTGCCCGACCCCCTGCCGCCGCTGGCGTTGCAGTACAGCGACTTCGCCCACTGGCAGCGCCGCTGGCTCAGCGGCGAGGTGCTGCAACGCCAGGGTGACTACTGGCGTCAGGCCCTGGATGGGGCGCCGCCATTGCTGCTGTTGCCCACCGACCGGCCGCGCCCGGCCCAGCAGGACTACGCCGGCAGCAGCGTCCCGGTGCGCCTGGACCGCCAGCTCACCGCCAGCCTGCGGGCCTTGGGCCAACGCCATGGCAGCACCCTGTACATGACCTTGATGAGCGCTTGGGCACTGTTGCTCGGGCGCCTGTCGGGGCAGGCCGAGGTGGTGATCGGCACCCCCGTGGCCAACCGCATGCGGGCCGAGGTCGAAGGCTTGATCGGCTTGTTCGTCAACACCCTGGCGGTGCGCGTGGACCTGGCTGGCGCGCCGCGCATCGAGGCATTGCTGGCCCAGGTCCGCGCCCGCACCCTCGAAGCCCAGGCCCACCAGCACCTGCCGTTCGAGCAGGTGGTGGAGATCCTGCGGCCTGTGCGCAGCCTGTCCCACAGTCCGGTGTTCCAGACGCTGATGACCTGGCAGAACGGCGATGCCCCGCAGTTGGTGCTGGGTGACTTGCGCCTGGAGGGGGTCCACGAGCCCAGCCATTTCGCCAAGTTCGACCTGTCGCTGAACCTGGGGGAGGTCCAGGACCATATCGAAGGAACCCTGGAATACGCCACGGCGCTGTTCGACGAGGCCACCATGCAGCGTTATGTCGGCTATCTGCAGCGGGTGCTGCAGGCCATGGTGAGCGACGACCAGATGCTCCTGGAACAGGTGCCGTTGCTGGACCGGGAGCAGCGTTGGCAGTTGCTCGAAGGCTTCAACGCCACGGCCCGCGACTACCCGCTGGAACAGACCCTGCACGGGTTGTTCGAAGCCCAGGTGCTGCGCAGCCCCGAGGCGCTGGCGGTACAGGCCGGCGAGCAGCGCTTGAGTTATCGCCAGCTGAACCAGCAGGCCAACCAGTTGGCCGGGCACTTGCTGCAACTGGGCGTCGGCCCGGACCAGCGGGTGGCGATCTGCGTCGAGCGCAGCGTCGACATGGTGCTGGGCCTGCTGGCGATCCTCAAGGCCGGGGGCGCCTATGTGCCCATCGATCCGGCCTATCCGGCCGAGCGCATCGCCTACATGCTTAAGGACAGCGCACCGCTGGCGGTACTGGCCGACGGCGCGACCCTGGGCCTGCTGGGCGACCCCGGCGTGCCGCTGGTGGACCTCGGGCAGGCGCTATGGAGCCGCCAGCCGCGGGTCAATCCACGTCTCGATGGGCTCACGCCGCGGCACCTGGCCTACGTGATCTACACCTCCGGTTCCACTGGCCAGCCCAAGGGCGCGATGAACGAGCATCGGGCGGTGGTCAACCGCCTGCTGTGGATGCAGGAGCGGTACCGGCTCACCAGCGGCGACGCGGTATTGCAGAAAACCCCGTTCAGCTTCGACGTGTCGGTGTGGGAGTTCTTCTGGCCGCTGTTCACCGGCGCCCGCCTGGTGATGGCCCGCCCCGAAGGGCACAAGGACCCGGCCTATCTGCGTCAGGTGATCGCCCGGGAAAACATCACCACGCTGCATTTCGTGCCCTCGATGCTCGACGTGTTCCTGGCCTATGGCGAGACCCGCGAGTGCGCCAGCCTGCGCCAGGTGATGTGCAGCGGCGAGGCGCTGCCGGGCAGCCTGGTGCGGCGCTTCAAGCAGCAGTTGCCCAACGTTGCCCTGCACAACCTGTATGGCCCCACCGAAGCGGCAGTGGACGTGACGGCCTGGGATTGCACCGGCCCGCTGGACACCACCCCGGACAACACGCCCATCGGCAAGCCGATCGCCAACACCCGCCTGTACCTGCTGGATGCGCAATTGCAGCCGGTGCCCTTGGGGGTGGTGGGCGAGCTGTTCATCGCCGGGGTGCAGGTGGCCCGTGGTTATCTCAACCGCGAACAACTGACCGCCGAGCGTTTTGTCGACGACCCGTTCAGTGATCAACCAGGCGCGCGCATGTACCGCACCGGCGACCTGGGGCGCTATCTCGCTGACGGCAATATCGAGTACCTGGGGCGCAACGACGACCAGGTGAAGATCCGTGGCCTGCGCATCGAGCTGGGGGAAATCCAGGCGCGCCTGACCCAGCTCGAAGGCATCAAGGAAGCGGTGGTCCTGGCCCGCGAGGACGTGCCTGGGGACAAGCGCCTGGTGGCCTACTACACCAGCGCCGCCGGGCACGCGAAGTTGCCCGTGGAGCAGGTGCGCCAGGCGCTGCTGGAGCACCTGCCGGACTACATGGTGCCGGCGCTGTTCGTGCACCTGGATGCGCTGCCCCTGAGCCCCAACGGCAAGCTGGAGCGCAAGGCGCTGCCGGCGCCGGGGCTGGAAGCGGCGCTGGTGCGCGAGTACGAGGCGCCGGTGGGCGACACCGAGATCCTGCTGGCGCAGTTGTGGGCCGAGCTGCTCAACGTCGAGCGGGTGGGGCGCCACGATCACTTCTTCGAACTGGGCGGGCACTCGCTGCTGGCGGTGAACCTGATCGGGCGCATGCGCCGGGCCGGTTTGTCGGCGGATGTGCGGGTGCTGTTCGGCCAGCCGACCCTGGCGGCCCTGGCCGCTGCCGTGGGCCGTGGTCGCGAGGTACAGGTACCGCAGAACCTGATCTACCGCGATTGCCCGCGCATCACCCCGCCACTGTTGCCGTTGATCGAACTGGACCAGGCGGCCATCGACCGGGTCGTGGCCACGGTGCCCGGGGGCACCGCCAACGTCCAGGACATCTACCCGCTGGCGCCGTTGCAGGCGGGCATTCTCTATCACCACCTGGCCGCAGGCCAGGGCGATCCCTATGTGCTCCAGGCGCAGTTCGCCTTCGACAGTGCCGGGCGCTTGCAAGCCTTCGCCAAGGCCTTGCAGGGGGTGATCGAACGTAATGACATCCTGCGCAGCGCGGTGCTGTGGGAGGGCCTGGAACAGCCGCTGCAAGTGGTCTGGCGCGAGGCGCCGCTGGTTTGTGAAGAGCTGGTGCTGGACGCCGCCCAAGGGCCGGTGCTGGAGCAGTTGCAGGCACGGTTCGACAGCCGTCGCTACCGCCTGGATATCGCCCAGGCGCCGTTGCTGCGCCTGGTGCATGCGCTGGACCCGGACCACGGACGGGTGGTGGCGCTGTTGCTGTTCCATCACCTGGTGATGGATCACGTCGCCCTGGAAGTGCTGCAGCACGAGCTGCAGGCTTTTCTCCTGGGGCGCCAGGAGCGCCTGGCAGCGGCGGTGCCTTATCGCAACTACGTGGCCCAGGCGCGACTGGGCATGGGCGAGGCCGAGCATGAGGCGTTCTTCCGCCAGATGCTGGGGGATATCCAGCAACCGACCCTGCCCCTGGGCTTGCAGGAAGCGCCAGGGGGCGAGGTGGCACTCAGCGAGGCGCGCTTGCCTCTGGACCGACTGCTGGCCCGGCGCCTGCGCGAGCGTGCGCGGCAACTGGGGGTCAGTGCCGCAAGCCTGATGCACCTGGCCTGGGGCCGAGTGCTGGGCAGCTTGGCGGCGCAGCAGCAGGTGGTGTTCGGCACCGTGCTGCTGGGCCGGATGCAGGGCGGCGAGGGCGCTGAACACGCCCTGGGGGTGTTCATCAATACCTTGCCGCTGCGGGTCGACCTGGGCCAGGTGCCGGTACGCGAGGCGCTGCTGGCCACCCATGAGCGCCTGGCGCAACTGCTAGGCCACGAGCAGGCGCCCCTGGCCCTGGTCCAGCGTTGCAGCGGGGTGGAGCCGGGCACGCCGCTGTTCAGCAGCTTGCTCAACTACCGGCACAGTGCGCCCGCGGCGGCTTCGGCCGCAGAGGCCTGGGAAGGCATGCAACTGCTCAACGCACAGGAGCGCAGCAACTATCCCCTGACCCTGAGCGTCGACGACCTGGGCGATGGTTTCCTGCTCACGGCGGTGGCCGCCGGGGTCGATGCCCAGCGTATCTGCCAGTACCTGCAGTGCACCCTGGAGAACCTGCTGCAGGCCCTGGAGCAGACCCCGGAGCTGGCCATCGGCCAAGTCGCGGTGCTGCCGCAGGCCGAGCACCAGCGGGTGCTGGTGGAGTTCAACGCCACCGCCCGCGACTACCCACGCCAGCAGGCCCTGCACCAGCGTTTCGAGGAGCAGGTGCGGGAGCGGCCGCAACAGGTAGCGGCGGTGCATGGCCAGGAGGTGTTCAGCTATGCCCGGCTCAATGCCCGGGCCAACCAGCTGGCCCACCACCTGCTGGAACTGGGGGTGCGGCCGGGGGCCAACGTGGCCTTGCTGTTGCCCCGCAGCCTGGACCTGCTGGCCAGCCAGTTGGCGGTCAGCAAGTGCGGCGCGGCCTACGTGCCGCTGGACATCCATGCTCCGGCCGAACGCCTGGGCTTCATGCTGGCCGACAGCCAGGCACTGGTGCTGCTGGCCCACAGCGACCAGCCACTGGACGGCGCGCCGCAACGGGTGGACCTGGACCGCCTGCGCTTCGATCGCCTGCCGGGGCATAACCCGGACCTGGAAGCCTCCAGCGCGGCGGTGGCATACATCATGTACACCTCCGGTTCCACCGGCGAGCCCAAGGGCGTAAGGGTGCCGCACCGGGCCATCACCCGCCTGGTGATCAACAACGGCTACGCCGACTTCAACGCCGATGACCGGGTGGCGTTCGCCTCCAACCCGGCCTTCGACGCCAGCACCATGGACGTCTGGGGCCCGCTGCTCAACGGTGGCCGGGTCGTGGTGGTGGACCAGCAGACCCTGCTCGACCCGCCGGCGTTCGCCCAACTGCTGCAAGCTTCTGGCGTGACGCTGCTGTTCCTCACCACGAGCCTGTTCAACCAGTACGTGCAGTTGATCCCCCAGGCCCTCAAGGGCCTGCGCATGCTCCTGTGTGGCGGCGAGCGGGCGGATGCCACGGCGTTCCGGCGGATGCAGGCCCAGGCGCCGGGGCTGCGCCTGGTCAATGGCTACGGCCCGACCGAGACCACCACCTTCGCCGTCACCCACGAGCCCGGAGAGCTGCCGGAAGCTGCTGACAGCGTGCCCATCGGCCGACCGCTGTCCAACACCCAGGTGTACATCCTCGACGCCCACCAGCAGCCGCTGCCCATCGGGGTCGCGGGCGAGATCGTGATCGGTGGCGACGGCGTGGCCCTGGGCTACCTGAATCGCCCCGAGTTGAGCGCCGAACGCTTCCTCCACGACCCGTTCAGCAGCGAGCCCGAGGCCCGGATGTACCGTACCGGCGACCTGGGACGCTGGCTGGAGAACGGCGTGCTGGAGTGCATCGGCCGCAATGACGAGCAGGTGAAGATCCGTGGCTTTCGCATCGAACCGGGGGAGATCCAGGCCTGCCTGGCGAGTTTTGCCGGGCTGCGCGACGCCGTGGTCCTGGTGCGCGAGGACGAGCCCGGAGACAAGCGCCTGGTGGCCTACTACAGCGTCAATGCAGGGCAGCTGCCGCCAACCAGCGAGATGTTGCGCGAGTACCTACTGGAGCGGTTGCCGGAGTACATGGTGCCGCCGGCCTATGTCTGCCTGGAGACGTTGCCGTTGACCGCCAATGGCAAGCTGGATCGCAAGGCGCTGCCGGCTCCGGGGCCCGAAACCCGGGCCAGCAGTACTTACGAGGCGCCACGCACGCCCCTGGAGCAAGCGTTGGCCGAGCACTGGGCCCAGGTCCTGCACATGCCCCAGGTGGGGCGCCACGAGCATTTCTTCGAGCAGGGCGGGCACTCGCTGCTGGCGATCCAGCTGGTCAACCGCCTGCAGCAGGCGGGTTTCGAGTTGGGCCTGGCGGACCTGTTCCAGCACGCCAGCGTGGCCGCCATGGCGCGGCTGCTGGAGGAGCGTGGCGCGGCGCCGGCCCTGGAGCTGGTACCGATCCGCTGCGGCAGTGGGCCGGCGTTGTTCCTGGTGCACGAGTTCACCGGGCTGGACCTGTACTTCCCGGTGCTGGGGCAACATCTGCCGGGGGATTTCCCCATCTATGGCCTGCCCGGCATCGCCCTCGGCCAGCCGCAACTGCGCACCCTGGAATGCCTGGCCACGCGTTTGGTGCAGGTCTTGCGCGAGGCCCAGCCCGAGGGTCCGTACCGTATCGCCGGCTGGTCGTTCGGGGGTGTGCTGGCCTATGAAATCGCCCAGCAACTGCTCGGGCTGGATCAGCAGGTGGAGTTCCTCGGCCTGATCGACAGCTACGTGCCGCGCCTGACCGACCAGGGCAAGGCGCGCTGGTCCGGCGCCGATGCCCACCAGCAGCACTTGCTGTTGCAGTGCCAGGCCTACTGGAGCGCCCAGGGCGAGGCCGGCAGCGTGGCGCTGGCGGCTTTGGAGCGATTGCGCGGACAGCTCGACGGCCTCGATTTCGCGGCCTTGCTGCACTGCCTGCGCGATCAGCGCCTGTTGTTCGACCAGCTGGAGGCGGCCAACCCCGAGCAGTTGTGGCAGTACCTGGATCGCGAGGTGGCCCATGGGCATGCGCTGGCCCATTACCGGTTGCATCCGATCGGTGTGCCGGTGCATCTGTTCTGCGCCGCCGAACGACCCACCGAACTGTCCCGGCGCAGCCCGACCCTGGGCTGGGGTGAAGTGCTGGCGGTGGAGCAGTTGCATTGCATCAGCGTTCCCGGCGACCACCTGAGCATGATGCAGCCGCCCCATGTCCAGGCCTTGGGGCAGGCCATGGGCCTGGCCCTGGAGCAGGCTCCGAGGCTGGCCGCCCGTGCCGGCCAGGCCCACCAGCCGTTGCTGCGGATCCAGGGTGGGCGTGCCGGGCAGGTGCCGATCTTCTGCGTGCCCGGAGCCGGCGACAGCATTACCGGCTTCATCGGCCTGGCCGAGGCCCTGGGGCCGGATTGGCCGATCTTCGGCCTGCAGGCCCGGGGCCTGGATGGCAACGATGCGCCCCATGGCCAGGTGGAGGTGGCGGCCAGGCATTACCTGCAAGCGATAAAGGAGCAGCACCCGAGCGGGCCGCTGCACCTGATCGGCCACTCCTTCGGCGGCTGGGTGGCGTTCGAGATGGCCACGCTGTTGCAGGCCGCCGGCCGCGACGTGGCGTCCCTGACCCTGCTCGACAGCCAGGCCCCAGGCGGAACGGGCCTGGTGGGACGGCCCTATACCACCACGGCGGCGCTGCAACGCCTGATCGAATCCATGCAGTTGTCCGCCGGTCGCGACATGGGTATCGATGCCGAGGGTTTTGCCGCCGCGGATGACGCCGCACAGATGCGCCAGTTGCACGCGGGCATGGTGCGCATCGGCCTGCTGTCCCAGCGTGCCGACCCCCGGGCCATGCATGGCCCGGCGCGGACCTTCGCCACGGCCCTGCGCACCTGCTACCGGCCCGGGGATGGCTACCCTGGACGGGTGCGCCTGGTGCTGGCCGACGACCCGGTGCTGGACGCCGCCGGCAACCGTCGGGAACAGCAGGACATGATCCAGGGCTGGCGCGGCCTGGTGGGCGAGTTGGGCGTGTGGTACGCCCCGGGCAACCACTTCAGCCTGCTCAAGGCACCCAATGTGCGGCACCTGGCGGCCTGGTGGCAGGACGGTCTGGCGCTGCCCCGGGAGGAGGTCGTGTCATGACGCCAGGGACGACCAGGCTGGCGGCGGGCGGGTGCCCGCCGGCGGCCGGATAGGACCTTTCATCCACCTGGGACACCGCTCATCACGGCAACACGGTGTCCCGCCAGGGGGCGCGCCGCTGGCCGGCGCCGCCAACCCTCAACGTACTCGTGGTCATCTATGGAAAAGTCGAAGTTTCGCAAAATCGGTATGGGGCTGTTGCTGGTGGTCGTGGCCGGATTGATTTTCTATACGGTGCGCGCGCCGGCACAGCCGCCGCAGTACCTGACCGCCATCGTCGAACGGGGCGACATCGAGAACGCGGTGCTGGCCTCGGGGCTGCTGGAAGGCATCAAGCAGGTGGATGTCGGCGCCCAGGTCTCCGGGCAATTGAAGTCCCTCAAGGTCAAGGTCGGGGACAAGGTGAAGAAGGGCCAGTGGCTGGCGGAGATCGACCCCCTGGTCCTGCGCAACACCCTGCGCCAGGCCGAGGTGGACGAGGAAAACCTGCAGGCCAAGCGCCGTGCCACCGCTGCCCAGCTCAAGGAAACCAAGGCCATCTACGAGCGCTATGGCGAGCTGCAGACGGACGCCTCGATCTCCAAGCAGGACTTCGATACCTCCGAGTCCAACTACGAGGTGCAGCGCGCCACCCTGATGTCCCTGGACGCGCAGATCAAGAGCGCGCAGATCCAGATCGACACGGCCAAGGTCAACCTGGCCTACACCCGCATCGTCGCGCCCATCGACGGCGACGTGGTGGGGATCGTGACCCAGGAAGGCCAGACTGTGATCGCCAACCAGCTGGCGCCGGTGCTGCTCAAACTCGCCGACCTGGACACCATGACCGTCAAGGCCCAGGTGTCCGAGGCCGACGTGATCCACATCAGCCCCGGCCAGCAGGTGTACTTCACCATCCTCGGCGAATCCGAGAAGCGCTACTACGCCAAGCTGCGGGGCACGGAACCGGCGCCGCAGAACTTTCTCGAAACCCAGCCGGCCGGTACCCCCAAGCAGAACACCGCGGTGTTCTACAACGCGCTGTTCGATGTGCCCAACCCCGACCACCGCCTGCGCATCTCCATGACCGCCCAGGTGCGCATCGTCCTGGACACCGCCAAGGATGTGCTGATGGTGCCGGTGGCGGCCTTAGGCCCGCGCAATGCCGACGGCAGCTTCGCGGTCCGGGTGCTGGATGCCAAGGGCCAGGCCCAGTCGCGCAACATCAGCACCGGGATCAACAACAACGTCAAGGTGCAGGTCAAGGACGGCCTGGCCGAGGGCGACAAGGTGGTGATCGGTGATCCGTTGTCCGGCACGGCGGGGGCCTGACCATGACCCAGCCACTGTTGCAGCTCAAGGGCATCAGCCGCAGCTTCAAGGCCGGCGAGCGTGAGTTCCTGGCGCTGAAGAACATCGACCTGTGCATCGAGGCCGGGGAGATGGTGGCCATCACCGGCGCCTCGGGCTCGGGCAAGTCGACCCTGATGAACATCCTCGGTTGCCTGGACTACGCCACGGCCGGCAGCTACCAGGTCAATGGCCGGGAAACCCGCGATCTGGACGACCAGGCCCTGGCGGAACTGCGCCGCGATTATTTCGGCTTCATCTTCCAGCGCTACCACCTGCTGCCCCACCTCAACGCCATGCACAACGTCGAGATCCCGGCGATCTACGCCGGCAGTCCCCTGGCCCGGCGCCATGGCCGGGCTCGCGAGCTGCTGGCGCGCCTGGGCCTGGCCGGGCACCTGGAGCACCGGCCCAACCAGCTGTCCGGGGGCCAGCAGCAGCGGGTGAGCATCGCCCGGGCGCTGATGAACGGCGGCGAGGTGATCCTCGCCGACGAACCTACCGGGGCCCTGGACACCAGCAGCGGCAAGGAGGTGATGCGCATTCTCCAGGAGCTGCACGCCGCCGGGCACACGGTGATCATCGTCACCCACGACCCCAAGGTGGCGGCCAATGCCGAGCGCATCATCGAAGTGCGCGACGGCGAGATCGTCAGCGACCGGACCAACCCAAGGCCGCCGCAGGAGCTAGAGGCGCCGCCGCAGGTGAGCGCCCGCGCGGCTGCGGGCCGGCGCCTGGTGGCCAGCCTGGGGCTGTTCAAGGAGGCCTTCGTGATGGCCTGGGTGGCGCTGGTCTCGCACCGCATGCGCACCTTGCTGACCATGCTCGGGATCATCATCGGCATCACCTCGGTGGTGTCCATCGTGGCCATCGGCGAGGGCGCCAAGCGCTATGTGCTCAAGGACATCCAGGCGATCGGCAGCAACACCATCGACATCTTTCCCGGGGCCAGCTTCGGCGACAGCCGGGCGGCGGGGATCCAGACCCTGATGCCCGCCGACGTCACCGCCCTGAACCAGCTGTACTACGTCGACAGCGCCACGCCGATGGTCGGCCGCAGCCTGCTGTTGCGCTACGGCAACATCGACCTCAATGCCACGGTCAACGGCGTCAGCCACCTGTACTTCAAGGTCCGCGACATCAAGCTGGCCGCCGGCATCGCCTTCAGCGAGAACGACGCCCGACGCCAGGCCCAGGTGGTGGTCATCGACCACAACACCCGCAATCGCCTGTTCGGCCCGGATGTCGATCCTTTGGGGCAGGTGATCCTGGTGGGCAACCTGCCGTGCACGGTGATCGGCGTCACCGCCGAGAACAAGAACCTGTTCACCGCGGCCAACCTGCTCAACGTCTGGGTGCCCTACGAGACTGCCGCCGGGCGGGTGCTGGGCCAGCGCCACCTGGACAGCATCAGCGTGAAGATCAAGGACGGCCAGCCGAGCAAGGTGGTGGAGGAGCACGTCAAGAAGCTCATGGAGCAGCGCCACGGCACCAAGGATTTCTTCACCAACAACCTGGACAGCATCATGCAGACGGTGCAGCGCACCAGCCGCTCGCTGGCGCTGTTGCTATCGCTGATCGCGGTGATTTCCCTGCTGGTGGGCGGCATCGGGGTGATGAACATCATGCTGGTGTCGGTCACCGAGCGCACCCGCGAGATCGGCATTCGCATGGCGGTAGGGGCGCGGCAGTCGGACATCCGCCAGCAATTCCTGGTGGAGGCGGTGATGGTCTGCCTGATCGGTGGCGCCATCGGCATCGCCCTGTCCTTCGCCATCGGCTACCTGTTCACCTTGTTCATCAAGGAGTGGGAGATGGTGTTCTCCATGGGCTCGATCATTACTGCGTTCGCCTGCTCGACGCTGATCGGGGTGGTCTTCGGGTTCGTCCCGGCGCGCAACGCGGCGCGCCTGGATCCGATCGAAGCCCTGGCCCGGGATTGACGCCGGGCGGCGCGGCGCCGGACACCGGCGCCGCGGTGGCTTTACTCGGCGTTGGCGGCGACCGGCGCGGCGGCTTCCTGGGGCGAGTACATCCAGCGCAGCAGCGAGTGCCGGCCGCTGATGCCCAGCTTGATCGCCGCGCGCTTGAGGTAGCTCTCGACGGTGTTGACCTTGAGCTGGCACTGCTCGGCCAGCTGTGGCGCGGTGCGCCCGGCCAGCAGGCCGACGCAGACTTCCATCTCGCGGTTGGACAGGCTCAGGCCAGACTGCGCCAGGCGGTCGGCGAAACGCAGGCGCAAGGTCTCCAGGCCCTCGACGGCGGTGTTGTCCTGCTCGCCGTCCTGGCCGCGGGGCTGCAGGGCGCTGATGTGCTTTTCCACCATGGGCAGCAGCAGCGGCGAGAAGTCTTCGAGCAGCAGGCGTTCCTGGGGCGAGAAACTGCGGGCCTGGTTGCTGCGGTACACCGAGAGCACGTACTGGTAGGCATCCTTGCGGACGGTCAGGTGCAGCTGTGCCGTGTCCTTGCCGGGGCCACGGCGCCGCAGGAGGGCGGGGCCGGACTCGGCGCTCTGCTCGGGAAAGGCCGCGCGCAGCAGCGGATCGTCGTTGGCCGGCTTGTCGTGCAGGGGATGGCGGTGGTGCACGGCACTGCGCCGATGACCTTCGCTGGCCTGTTCCGGATCTGCCCGCAGCTGGGTGATATGGGTGGCGTCCACCGCCAGCTGGGTGAGGATCAGGTCGTGCAGCATGCGTGGAAAACGGCGGCTGCCGGTGCTGGCGATGACCTTGCCGATATGGGGGAACAGTGCTTGTGAGTTCATCATTTCATCCATGAATGTGAAGTGTGGAAGGGCTGCCTTATAGCAACGGGTTTGGTCGACTGCCTGTTTAACTCCTGTTTCATGCAGATCGACCAAAGGGCGCTTCGTATCCTAGTACAGGGATTCGGTGGCCGTTTGATGAAGTTGCGCAAAAGTCCGCGACCTAGACCGCCGTACTGCCCGCAAGGCGCCGGCTGGCGGGGGGATCGCGGCTTTTTGCCGGGGGTAAAAATTTTTTCGATCGGGCCTTGCCGGCACAAGAGTTATGCCCATCTTGGCGTTCTGCCGAACCTGAACCTTGCCGGGCTTCCAGGGCGGTTCGCTCTGCCTGAAGAGTGAGGTTGTTTATTCTTATCGATGATGTAGGATTTTTCCGATAATCGCTGATTATTGGCGAAATTTCCGATATTTGGCGGCAAGTTCTTGCCGCTTCCTGCAGCTTGCCGCCTGCCCGCCAGCGCCGAAGCCTTGATTTACCGCATTGGCTTGCCTGGCACACAGATTGCTGATGCCCAAGCGCTGAAACGAAAAACCAAAAGGGGCAAAAAGCCCCGAACCTCTATCAGTGCATTAGGAGGTCATTCCCATGGGTATTAGCGATGTTCCCAGCTCTGCGGCCCTCTCGCCGAGAAAGACCAGAGACGCCCCTGAAGCCAACCCCGCCAATGGCGCGCCGGGCAGGCAATCGCTGGGCAAGGATGCGTTTCTCAAGCTGTTGGTGACCCAGCTGAACAACCAGAACCCGCTGGATCCCCAGGACAACAGTTCGTTCGTGGCCCAGTTGGCCCAGTTCTCGACCCTGGAAGGCATCACCACCCTCAACAACTCGGTGAGCGCCATCGCCGGTTCCTACAAGTCGTCCCAGACCTTGCTGGCCTCATCCTTGATAGGCCGTTCGGTCGTGGTCCAGACCGGTACCACCCTGGTCGACACCAGCAAGAGCATGACCGGCTCGGTGGCTGTTCCATCTGGTGTGAAGTCGGTCACCGTGACCATCACCGACAAGGACGGCAAGACGGTCAAGACTCTCGAGCTGGGCAACCAGAAGGCCGGCAACGCCAGCTTCGTCTGGGACGGCACCAGGGCCGATGGCACCAAGGCCCCGCCTGGCACCTACACCTTCAAGGCCAGTACCACCATCGATGGCAAGGGCACATCCCTGGTCACTTACCTGCCGGCCAGGGTCAACAGCGTCACCGTCAGCCAGACCGGTGGCGAGTTGATGTTGAACCTGGCGGGCATCAGCAACCCGATTGGCCTCTCCAAAATAAGAACCATAGGTATCTAGCGCCGGATAACGGCATAAAGGAGTGGAACATGTCTTTCAATATCGGCCTTAGCGGGCTCTTTGCAGCGAATAAACAGTTGGACGTGACCGGGAACAACATCTCCAACGTTGCGACCAAGGGATTCAAGTTCTCCCGTGCGGAGTTCGCCGACGTGTACTCGGCCACCAAGCTGGGCAGCGGCGCCCGGGTCGTGGGCAACGGTGTGCGCCTGGCCAACGTTTCCCAGCAGTTCACCAACGGCGACATCAACAACACCGGCAACGTGCTGGACGTGGGGATCCAGGGCCAGGGCTTCTTCGTGCTCAACAGCAATGGCTCCCTGACTTACACCCGTGCCGGCAACTTCCGGACCGACAAGGAGGGCTACATCACCAACAGCGACGGCACCGCCCGCTTGCAAGGTTATGGGGTGGATGCCAACGGCAAGATCATCAACGGTGTGCTGACCGACCTGCGGATCGATACTTCGAACCTGGCGCCCAAGCCCACCGATTCGATCTCCTCGACCATCAACCTGGACTCCAACGCCAAGGTCATAGATACCGCGGCCAAGTCTCCGGCTTATGTGTTCAATCCCAGTGATAACACCACCTACACCAAGCAGTTCAGCACGCCGATCTATGACACCCAGGGCAACAAGCATGTCATGGACCAGTACATGATCAAGACCGGCCCCAACACCTGGCAGACCTACACCCTGGTCAATGGGCGCAACCCGGATGGCACGGCCTTCAGCATGAACAACCAGGCCCCGATCACCATGAAGTTCGATGCCTCGGGCAAGCTGCAGTCCCTCACGCCGCCCACGCCTGCCTCCGCCAGCCAGTTCACGGTGGAGGGCAACAAGATCGTCATGGCGGCCGACGCCTGGACTCCCGGCACCGTGACCAAGGGTGTGTTCACCCCTAACGGGGCCAAGGCCGCGCCCAAGGGCGTCAATATCGACATGACCAGAACCGGCTCGGTGTCCGGTGAAACCAACCGCTCGGTCATTGCCCAGAATGGCTATTCCACCGGCCAGATCGCCAGCCTGACCATCGATGGCAACGGCGTGCTGATGGCCAGCTTCAGCAACGAGCAGACCAGGGCGATCGGCCAGATTTCCCTGGCCAGCTTTACCAACGAACAGGGCCTGCAGCCGGTAGGTGGCACCCAGTGGAGGGAAACCTTCGCCTCGGGCATTCCTGGCTACGATGCGCCGAAAACCGGCACGCTGGGCGCCGTGGTGTCGGGTGCCCTGGAGGAGTCCAACGTCAACCTGACCAACGAGTTGGTGAACTTGATCAAGGCCCAGAGTAACTACCAGGCCAGCGCCAAGATCATCTCCACCCAGAACAGCATCATGCAGACCACCATGCAGATGACTTGATACTGATCCGGGTGCCGTGGCCTGCAAGGGCCCCTGCACCCGGTTCGCGGATTGGGTGCAGGGTTTCGCCCCTGGGATGGGCCACGAACAAGGGGCCTGCTCCCTGGGCCCCCTCCTTTCAGGGCGTTGCGCGCCACTGGTCGCCAGCGCAGCCGATGGCGCTGCGGGTCAATGGCTCTTTTTTTCGCAGTTGACCATCCACGACACCCCGAACCTGTCTTCCAGCATGCCGAAACGCTCGGCCCAGAACGTTTCCTCCAGGGGCATGCGGACGCTGCCTTGCTCGAGCAGGGCATTGAATACCCGTTCGGCTTCGGCGGCGTTGTCGATGTTCAACGCGATGGAGCAACCCCGGATGCCGGCGTAGGGCAGGTCCGGGGTGCTGTCCGAGGCCATCAGCACCTGGTCGCCGACATTGAGCCGGGTATGCATGATGAGGGCGTGGCAGTTGGCCGGCAGTTGGTCGCGGGCCGGGCTCTCGCCGAAGGTCAGCATCATTTCCAGGGTGCCGTTCAGGCACTGGGCATAGAAGGTGAAGGCGGCCCGGCAATCGCCGTTGAATACCAGGTAGGGATTGATCTTCATCGCGTACTTTCCTTGTGCGGCCAGGGCGGACCCTGGAGAAACCGACAGCCTTGGCGGCATCGGTGGATACTGCATAGCAAAGCGCCGAACGCGCCGGCGCGAGGTTTTTTTTTAGACGCTTTTCCTATGGTTCGCCCAGGGCTTATAGCCGACCGCCCGGGGGGGCGGCCGGCGGCGCTACAGGCGGGGCTGCTCCTGGGGCAGGCCGAGCAACTGGTGCAGGGTGTTGATCAGCGCCTGCTGGCGCAGGCGGTCTTCCTGGTGCCGGGCCTCGGCACTGGCGATATCGGCCTGACAATGCGGGCAGGTGGTTTCATGGCCATGGACGTACTGCAGGCAGGCACGGCACAGGGCCAGGCGCGGCGGGACACGTCCTTCCTCGGGGGACGCGTGGCCCTGGTTGACCCAGGCCAGCTTGATCACCTGGCCGCTGTCGCTGACGCTGGAGACCGTTTCGCCACTGTCGATGCGTTCGGTGATCAGGTCGAAGCGCCCCACGGAGAACGAGGCCGGGCCTGCTTCCTCGAGCTTGACGATACGTTCGCGCAGGCCCTTTTTCGCCAGGTCCAGGGTCCGGTAGTGGCAGTAGGGGTTGTTGCCCGGCTTGCCCAGCAGCGAATGCGAGGTCCAGGTGCAACCACCCCGGCAGACATCGTTGTAGTAGCAGGTGCGACAGTAGCCCCAGAGATCGTCCACCGAGCGCAGCCGGCCGAAGTGGATGCCTTCGCTGTAGTGCCAGATATCGTGCAGGTTCATGTTGCGCACGTTGCCGCCGGAGAAGCCCACGGTGGCCAGGGACGGGCAGCCCTTGACCGTGCCGTCGGCCTCCAGGGCCAGCACCGTCTGCCCGGCGGCGCAACCGCTCCAGTGCACGCGCTCGTCGCCGAAGCCGCGCCACAGGTGTTCGTAGGGGCCGTAGTAGCCGATGTTGTTACCGACGTTCATCAGCAGCCCGCGCTCGCTGCCTTCGCGGTACAGCCGGGCCAGCAGCGGCATGACGTCTAGCAACTGGTAGGGCTGCAACAGCAGCTCGGGGTGATCCACGGCGTTGCCCATGGCCACGGTCAGCTGGATCTGCCAGTGGCTGGCGCCGGCCTCGATGATCAGCTCCATCAGGGCCGGCAGGTCGGGCAGGGTGGCGGCGCCGATCTGGGTGTTGACGCTGACCTTGAGCCCGGCCTGCTTGGCCCGGTGCAGGGTGTCCAGGGCCTTGGCGAAGGAGCCGGGAACGTTGCGCACCGCATCATGCAGCGGTGCCAGCCCATCCAGGGACACGCCGACGCCATCGAGCCCGGCGTCTATCGCCGCCTGCATCTTGGCCGGGGTCAGGTTGCGCCCACCGGTCTGGATCGCCACGTACATGCCATGGTCGTGAATGGCCTGGATCAGTCGGGTCCAGTCCTTGCGCAAATAGGCTTCGCCACCGATCAGGGTGACCTCCCGGGTACCCAGGGCGGCCAGGGCGTCGATCACTTCCAGGCACTCGCCGGTGCTCAGCTCGCCGGGGCGCCGGTGGCCGGCCCGGGAGCCGCAGTGCAGGCACTTGAGGTCACAGGCGAGGGTGATTTCCCAGACCACGTGCACAGGCACGTAACGCTTGATATCGCTTTCGCTGAGGTAGCGGGCGGGGAGATGGTCTGACATGAAAGATCCTTGCGCACCCAGCGGTGCGCGGCACCAACCCATGGAAATAGGCGCGCCTTCCTTGAGCGACAGTGGCGCGGTCGGTTGTCCTGCGGTCCGGGGCCGGCCGTGGTGGGCCGGTCCCGGAAGCCGGGTTCAGCGTTGTTCCAGGCGGGTGATTTCCACCTGCAGCTGCTGCACGGCCTTGTTCAGCCGCTCACCGTTGGCCACCTGCTGCTCGGCCTGGGCCACCAGGGCCTTGAGCCGGGCCAGGTCGCCGCTGGCCTGGGCCTGCTGCAACGCCACGGCGTACAGCGGGTGCGGGTGCAGGTGCGCCTGCTCGGCCGCATTGCCGGCCCGGCCCTGGGGCTCGGCCTGCGCCGCCTGTTCCACCGGGGCCGGGCTGACGGCGGCGTGTTGCACCTCGTGCCAGTGGCCCTGGTAGTTGAAGCGATAGCTGGCGAAACCACTGGCCCAGTCCAGGCCGAGGAGGCCCTGCAAGTGGAAGGTTTCGGCGGCCTGGCTACCGGGGCCGCTGGGGTTGCCCGCGAGGTTGAGCACCAGGTGCCCCTCGCTGGATTGGTCGAGCTTGATCTGCGAGTAGTTGCCCCAGACGTCGGCGCTGAAGCGCACTGGCGGCGAAGTGCTCTGGGTCACCTGGGCCAGGCCGGAGACGGTTTTCTGCACGGTATTGACCAGCAGGTCGAGGGTCAGGATCGGTGCGCCGACCACGGGGTTGGTGATGATCAGGCGGGTATGGAACAGTCCAGTTGTCATGCTGCTACTCCTTGGCGTGATGGATGCGTCGAAGTGCGCCGGGCCCGGGGCTCAGCGCCGCTCCTGCCTGGCGATCTCGGACTTGGCGGCGTCCAGCGCGGTGCGGATCAGCGGCAGCTGCTCCAGTTGCTGGGTCGCCACCCGGTGCAGGCTCTTCATCTGCGCCAGGTCGCCGCTGGCGATGGCGCCGTGGATCGGGGCCGCGTACAGCGCCGCCAGGGGTGGCAGCGGATGATGGGCATGGCCGTGGGGCTGGGGCCGGGACAGGCTGCTGGACTGGATGTTGTTCTCCAGGTAGGCCGGTGCGTTGTTCACCGTCGACCAGGTATGGCCGTTGTAGAACTGGTAGTTGGCGACGCCTTGCTTCCAGTCGTCGTCGACCACCAGTTGCAGCTTGAAGGTGATGATCGAGTTGGCGCCCGGGCCACCCTGGTTGCCGGCGACGCTGAGGAGGATCTTGGTGCCGGACGTCACGGTCAGGTAGGTGTACTGGCCCCAGTCGTCGGTCTGCAGGTCCAGCGGCGGGCTGGCCGCCTGGGTGATCGACGAGTTGCCACGCAGGCTGCGCTCGGGGGTGTAGACCAGCAGGTTGAGTTGCAGGTTCGGCGCTCCGGGTTGCGAGGTGCCGATGCGATAGCTCAGGGGGAACAGGCTTTCTTGTGCGTTGGAACCGGACATTTGCTTTGCCTCCATACAGTGACAGGGGAACAGCGGTCAGTGCCGTTCCAGGCGGGCGACTTCCTTGGCCAGTTGTTCATAGGCGGCGCGCAGTTCCGCAGGCTCGGCCTGGTTGCTGTCGCGCTTGGCCAGCAAGGCTTTCATCTGCGGCAGCTGGCCTTCGGAGATCGCCGATTGGATCGCTACTCCATAGGGGGGAATCACATGGTGCGGTGCATTGCTCATGGCGTATGCCTTCCGTGGTGATTGGGGGGAAATGCTGCGGTACTCGGCAGCTTTTGCAGTTAAGCAGCGCCGTTGGAAAAGGCCGGCTAATGGCACACTGATTTCAGGGGTTTCCGACCGGTGGATTCACGCCGGATGAGCGGCTGTTTGCGGGGGTTCGGCTGCTGATTCCAAAGGGCGATAGGGCTGATTGCCCGGGGCGATAGCGCGGCTGTCTTGCCGCCCGTGCCGAACCCCTCGCAGCCTTTGTAGCCGCTGTCGCGCCTGCGAGGCCGCGTACGGTCGCGCAGCGCCCGAGAGGCGTGCGGCGCGGTGTGTCAGGCGCAACCTTGAGTCAGGCGGAACCTTGAGTCAGGCGGAACCTGGAGCCAGCCGTTGCGGCCTGTAGCAGCGGCTACAGGCCGCCGCTGCTGGATCGAGGGGTGGCGGGGTGGTCAGAGGCTGACGCCCAGCGCCTGCAATTGTGTGCGGGTCTGCTGCGCGTTGAGGTGGTGGATGGCATTCCAGCCCAGTGCCCGGGCCGCGACGATGTTCGGTTCGTGGTCGTCGATGAACGCCAGTTCCCCGGGGGCGATGTCCGGCAGGTGGGCGCGGATGCGTTGCACCGTGGTGTGGTAGATCGGCGGCTCGGGCTTGAGCTGCCGCTCCTGGCCGGAGACCACGATGTCACGGAAGCGCCGCAGGAAGGGGTAGTTGTCCCAGGCATGGGGGAAGGTCTCGCGGGACCAGTTGGTCAGGCCGAACAGCGGCATTCGCGCCTGGTGCAGTTCCTCCAGCAGGGCCACGCCGTCGTCCAGCTGCCCGCGCAGCATTTCCACCCAGCGCCCGTAATAGGCTTCGATCAGCGGTGCCTGTTCGGGGTGCTCGGCCACCAGGCTGCGGGTCGCTTCGGCCAGGCTGCGACCGCCGTCCTGCAGGGTGTTCCAGGCCTGGGTGCAGATGGTGTCGAGGAACCACTGGCGACGCTGGTCGTCGGGGATCAGTCGCCGGTACAGATGATGGGGACTCCAGTCGAACAGCACGCCACCGAAGTCGAAAACCACAGCACGAATCGTCATGAACATTTCCTGAAGCGGTTGAGGGCCAGGGCGTCATCCTGCGGTGCCGGGTGGTGCATTGCAATGCAACCGCGCCATTGGTCCGGTCGACGGCACCCTCGCGGCGCACGACGATCTATGTCTTTAACCGTCGTCCAGTCGCCCCGAGCAGGAGGAGCCCCATGAGCACCAAGCCACCCACCGGGCCCAGTTCGTCCGAGCACGCCAGCGGCCGCCATGAGCCGGGTTTCGACCCTGACTCGCCGGATCTCGAGGACCCCCAGGTAGATCCGGTGGGTCCGGCCAGGGCGCCGCTGGACCGACCACGCCCCGAGCACGAGCGCAAGCGCTCCCGGGCCTACGACCCCCTGGCCAACCTGAAGAAGTGAGCCGTCGCGCCGACATGTGGCAGTCGCCATAGCGTTGGGCGGGTGTAAGGTGGACCGGCCAGCCCCAGGCTTGCTGACGAGAGGGAGGTGTGTATGAGTACGCCACTGCTGAACAAGATGCAGATCAATGGCTATCAGGTACTGAGCGTCAATAACGGACCCTGGAAGGTCTGCACCCCGGGCGACCGGCTTGCCACCTTCGGCACCCGGGAAGAGGCCCTGGCCTTCGCCGCTGCCTTGCCGGTGCGCAAGGACCGGCCCAGGCCCGCCGCACGATAGCTGACTGGCAACGAGAAGTGATGCCGATCAGTTGCGGAGCTTGTAGGAGCGAGGCTTGCCCGCGATGGACTTCAGGGCGCTGCGTTTACCCCGTAAACATGCGCTACCAACGCCCATCGCGAGCAATCGAGCGTCGCCCGGCTGCTCCTACAGGAGATCACCTCGCTTGAATGATCAGCATGACGGTTCGTCCGGGCTTTTCGTTGGCGAGTGCCAGCGGTGGTCGGTGACGCTCGCTAGTCGAGCCCAGCCACTGGCGAGAGGCTTGCTCGGCGATATTTGCCAAAGACCACCCGCGCCAGCAACGCCAGGACCAGGGTAGCGCTGGCGCCGTAGCCCAAGACCCAGCCGATTCCCTGCATCAATGCGCTACGCGCCAGGTCGATGGAAACCCCCAGTGCTTCACTGGCCCTCAGGTTGCCTGCGCAGATAGCGTCCACCAGGGCACGGTCCACCTGGACCCCAAGATGGACCAGGCTTTGCTCCAGCGACCAAGAGACTCCCAGCCCCAGGATCAATCCCATCACGGCGATGTTGATGGACAGCGAAATCATCCGCGCACTGAATTCCATGCCAGAGGCCATGCCTGCGCGCTCCGCTGGGAGAGCCCCGGTGGCGGTGTTGGTGACGCAGGTGGTGGTCAGGCCGACTCCCGCGCCTGCCAGTAGACAGCCAGGCAGCAGACTGGCCCAACCGGCGTAGGACGTGGTGGCGACAAGGCCCAGGAGTCCAAATCCCAGGGCTATGGCAAACATCCCAAGGGGGATCACCCAGCCAGGGCCGTGCTTGGCCAGCATCTTCTCTGCCAAGGGCGGCACGAGGCAGATCGGCAGCGTGTAGGTGAGTACGATCAGCCCGGACTGCACACCGTCATAACCCAGTGCCGACTGCAGGTAGAGGGGGAAGTAGATGATAAAGGGCCAAAAGCTGAAGTTCATGGCGCAGGCCCCCAGCAGGGCTCCAGAGAAGTTGCGGATACCAAAGGCCTTGAAATCGAAGATGGGTCGTTCGGTCCGGCGCTCGATCACGACGAAGAGCAGCAGGCAGGCGAAGCTGGCCGCCAGCACGCCCATCGCCCCGGCACTCCCGAGGCCGAGCTCCTGGCCCTGGGTGATCAGGTAGACGCAACCGAATACCGCCAGTGGCAAGGTGATCATGCCGCCGATGTCGGTACGAGTGGCCTGGGGGTCGGTCGACTCTTCCACCCCGCGTTGGGTCAGGACAAGGGTGAGCACCGCCAGGACCACATGGATCAGGAACACCCATTGCCAGCTCGAAACCGCCAGGATCGCCCCGCCAACGACCGGACCGGTGCCCAGGCCCAAGCCGAAGACCACGCCCCAGCAGGAGAACGCTACGCCCCGTTCGGGGCCTTCACGAAACTGCTGGGAGAGGATCGCTACCTGGCAGGCCAGCATTCCCGCGGCACTGACGCCCTGGCCGAAGCGCGCGGCAATCAGCAGCGGGGCGCTGCTGGCCAGGCCGCAGACCAGTGACGCCACGCCGAAGGCCGCGACGTTGAGCATGAACAGGCGCTTGCGGCCATAGCGGTCGGCCAACGCGCCCATGGCGATGAGCATGGCGCACATCGCGATGGTGTAGGCGTTCATGATCCATTGCAGTTGTCGGAAGTCGGCGGCCAAGGTGTGTTCAAGCGTGGGCAGGATGGCGGGGATGCTGGTGATTTCCAAACCTAGCATGGTGGCGGACAAGCAGACCGCCAGCAGGGCGATCCGATTTCTGGATGATGCGATTGCGATCATTGCGCGTTTCACTCCTATCGACTCAGCGCGGGTGAAGGTAACCCCAGGACGCCTGGGCAGCGCTGAGCAAGCGCTAGTGATCCTAAGCGCAACGAAATAGAATGACCTGCCATATCTATGACAACAATTTGGGATGGTTCCATGGTCGCCAACTTCACCCTGGACGTGGACTCGGTCCGGGCTTTCGTGGTCATCGCCGATTCGCAGAGTTTCACCCGTGCTGCGCAATTCCTGGGCACTACCCAGGGGGCGCTCAGCGTCAAACTCAAGCGCCTGGAAGACAAGCTCGGGCATCGTCTGATCGAGCGCACTCCGCGCCACGTCAGGTTGTCCACCAAGGGTGAACTGTTCATCGAATCGGCTCGGGACTTTCTCGCGGCCCACGAGCGGGCGCTGGCCAACCTCGCGACCCAGCGCAAGCATCTGAAGCTCGGCATGGCTTGCCATGTCATGGGGCCGGAGATCACCACATTGCTGGCTCGGTTGAAATCCATGGACCCGGGCTTGTCCATCGAGGTACGGCTCGACAGCGTCGGGCCACTGCTCGATGACTACGACGCTGGAGCGCTGGATGCGGTGATCATTCGCGACTGTGAAGATCGCCGTGACGGCAACGTGTTGTGCGTCGAAACCTTCGGCTGGTTCGCCGCCGCAGACTTTGAATTCAACCGGGACGAACCCTTGCGTGTCGCCAACCTGAGCCCGCAATGCGGCGTGCGGGATCTTGCTGCAATGTCGCTCGATCGTGCCACCATCCCTTGGATCGAGGTGTTCGTCGGTGGCGGGGTGTCCGCCGTCATCGCGGCGATTTCTGCCGGGCTGGCGGTGGGCGTCTTGCCTTGCCGCCTGGCTCCGGCAGAACTGGTGGAGGTCTCTCAGCGTTTCGACCTGCCCGGCCTGCCATCGTCCAAGCTGGTGGTGCATTCCAAGCTGTCGGACACCCGCACCCGTGAATCCCTTCGTGTCATCGCCAGCGCCTTTCGCGAACCGCGCAGCTAGGCTCGGAAGGCGCCGCCTGCTCAGGCCTTGGGGGCGTTGGCGTAGGGTTTTCGATCCGCTGCGAATACCCGCTCGGCGAGGAAGTCGACGAGCACCCGGACCTTCGGCGAAGGGTGCTTGCTGGCGGGCCAGAGTACGTGGAACGTCCCGGTGCGCTGCACATGCTCGGCCAGCACCCGGCATAGGCGGCCGTCGGCGAGGAATTCACGCACCGAATATTCCGGCAGGAAGGCGATGCCCCGGCCTTGGCGGGCGAAGCACACCCGGGTCTCGATGTCGTTGCAGATCATCGTGGTGGGCAGCCGGGAGGCCAGGGCATCGCTGCCGCGTCCCATGGGCCAGATATCGAGCTTGCCGCTATGGGGAAAGCGAAAGTGCAGGCAGGCATGCTCCAGGAGATCGGCCGGCACCTGGGGTGTTCCCCGTTGGCGCAGGTACTCGGGGGATGCCACCAGGATCGACTGGAAGTTGCCCAGCTTGCGCGCGGACAGCCGCGAATCGCTGGGCTGGCCGGTGCGCACCACGGCGTCGAAACCTTCGGCGATGACATCCACCAGGCGGTCGGTGAAGTCCAGGTCCAGCTCGATCTGCGGGTAGGCCTGCATGAAATCCCCCAGCACCGGCAACACCAGGGAGCTGACCACCGGCAGGCTGATCCGCAAGCGCCCGCGGGGCGTGGCGGAGGTTTGCGACAGCTCCATCTCGGCCGCCTCGATCTCGGCCAGGATGCGCCGGCTGCGTTCCAGGAACAACGTGCCCTCGGCCGTCAGGGTGACGCTGCGGGTGCTGCGGTGGAACAGGCGCACACCGAGCTTTTCTTCCAGCCGGGCGATGCTCTTGCCGATGGCCGACGCCGAAGCGCCGAGCAGGCGGCCGGCGGCTACGAAACTGCGGGTCTCGGCGACTTGTACGAAGACCGTGAAACCGTGAAGGCTGTCCATGAATGCTCCCTGATTGCGGAATTTTCTTTCCGCATAGCGCGGAACTCTAGCCTGGTTTTTCCTGATTCCTAAGCCCTCTATGGTGCGGATGGTCAACACATCACGAAACCGGAGGCTGCCTTGCCAATCACCCATCGATCCTTTCCCCGCGACCGGAGAGCTTGCTCATGAGCGTCACAGCTGCACTTTGCCAGGAGTCCCGGACGGCCCCGGCGGATGAGCGCCTGCCGTTGCCGGCGCTCATCGCCCTGGCCCTGGCGGCCTTCATCACGATGCTCACCGAGACCCTGCCGGCCGGCCTGTTGCCACAGATCGGCGCCAGTCTCGGGGTGGCCGAAGCCCTGGCCGGCCAGCTCGTCACCTGCTACGCCCTGGGCTCGCTAGTGGCCGCGATACCGCTGACGGTGGCGACCCAGGGCATGCGCCGCCGGCCGTTGCTGTTGTTGGCGCTGGCCGGTTTCGTCGTCGCCAACAGCATCACCACCTTCTCTGCCAGCTACCTGCTGACCCTGCTCGCGCGCTTCCTCGCGGGAGTGTCGGCCGGCCTGGTATGGGCGCTGCTGGCTGGCTACGCCGCGCGCATGGTCAGCGACCGCCTGAAGGGGCGGGCGATCGCCGTGGTCATGACGGGCACGCCGCTGGCCCTGTCCCTGGGAGTGCCGCTGGGCGCCTGGGTCGGCACCCTGGTCGGGTGGCGGCTGTGCTTCGCCGTCATGAGCTTGCTGGCGCTGCTGCTGATGGCCTGGATCCAGCTCAAGGTGCCGGACTATCCGGGACAGGCCCCGGGCCGGCGCCTGCCGGTGGCGCGGGTCTTCGTCATCCCCGGGATTCGGTCGATCCTGTTGGTGGTGCTGGCGTTCGTCCTGGCGCACAACATCCTGTACACCTACATCGCTCCGTTCCTGGCCGATGCCGGCATGGCCGAGCGCACGGACCTGGTGTTGCTGGTGTTCGGCGTCGCCTCGTTGCTGGGCATCTGGATCATCGGGATGCTGATCGACCGGCACCTGCGGCGACTGACCCTGGCCAGTACCCTGGGATTTGCCGCCACCGCGCTGGCCTTGAGCATCGCCGGTCACGAGCCGGTGGTCATCTACCTGGCGGTCGCTACTTGGGGCCTGGCGCTGGGAGGCGCGGCGACGCTGTTCCAGACTGCGTTGTTCCAGGCGGCGGGCGAGGCTGGCGATGTCGCGCAATCCATGACCGTGACGGTCTGGAACCTGGCAATCGCCGGTGGTGGCATCGTCGGTGGAATCCTGTTGCAGCACTTCGGGCCCCAGGCCCTGGCCCCGGCCCTGCTGGTGCTGCTGGCGGTCACCTGGATCGTGATCTGGCGGGCCAGGCAGCACGGCTTTCCCCCGGCCGCGAACTGAACCGGCGCGAGCCTGGACGCTGCGGCGCACACCGGTTTCGACCGGGCCGCTGACAGGCGTCAGTCGACGATCACCCGCTCCTCCGGACCACCGCCCAGGCATACGCTCAACTGCTCGCCCGCCTTGTTGAATGCGCAATAGGGCAGGGCCCGCTGGCGCATGGTGTTCAAGGGAGGAAGAATGAACAGCGCCGCGAGGATCAATGCCCAGACGGTGCGCAGGAACAGCTCATCGGCGCTGGTGGCCGCAGGGCGTGGTGCCAGGCGTCGTCGGCGCAACAGTTGCACGCCGCTGTAGATGAAGGCGCAGCCAATGGCCATGGCGTAGTCCAGCTCCCGGGCCATGGGGCTGAACATCAGGTTGCCGTCGGCATCGTCCGGGTAGTTGATCCGCCACCAGGCGCCCAGCAGCAAAGGCGCCACGCCGGCACCGATCCAGGCCAGGCGAGCTCCGGGCATCCGGGTCAGCAAGGCCAGGCCCAGGCCCAGGGCACACACCAGCCAGATGCTGAGGTACAGGATGAAGCCCATTGAGCCGCCGAACAGGGTGCCGCCGACATCCCGCGGGACAATCAATTGCACGTCACAAAACACCATCAGCGCCAGCGGCGCCGCGACGGCGACCCAGCACAGGGGGTGGTAGAGCCAGGACCAGAGGGTGAACAGGCGGGGCATGGGCAAACTCGATGAAGGTGAAGGGTGGTTGCGGTGCAGGTTCAGGCCAGTGCCAGTGCACTGCCGACGGCGAACAACAGCAAGGCCAGGCTGATGCCCAGCAGCGGGATGCGAAACCAGTAGCGGATGGCCAGGATCCACAGCCCGGCGAGGAAGGCCAGGCCCAGGTACAAAAGCCCCGGGGCCTGTTGCAGCAGCTCGGGATGCAGCCAGGCCAGGTAGCCATAGACCAGGCCAAAGAGCATGGCGCCCAGGCTATGGCTGGCGTTGAAACCGATCCAGGCGCGCCACAGGCTGGTCTGGGCGCTGATCACCGGGGCGACCGCGCGCATGCGTTCGGCCAGGGCCGGGTCGCGGGGCTGGAACTTGTCGGTGGCGAAGGTGTAGATCAGGTGCAGGGTACCGAGCAGCAGCACGATGGCTGCGCCGGCGACGAGCAGGGCAGGTGCCGACACGGTTCATCCTTGGGTGGTGGGCAGGGGCGCCGAGTATGCCGGGGCGCCCGGGGTTTTGCACCTGCTGGTGCAAGGGCCGGGCAGGGCGTCGCACGCCCGGCCCGATGCTTCAGAACTGCTCGTCGGCGAGGCTGAACAGCGGCGAGCTGCCGGCACGGATGCTCTGCTCCAGACCAAGGATGCGCGGCAGCAGGCGGCTGAAATAGAAGTCCGCAGTGCCAAGCTTGGCGCTGTAGAAGCGTTCGTCCTCGGCGCGCTTGTGCCCGGCCACCTGGGCCATGCGCGCCCACAGGTAGGCGTAGGCCACATGACCGAACAACTGCAGGTACTCGACGCAGGCGCTGCCCACGGCGTTGGGGTTCTGCACGGCCTGTTCGCACAGCCAGTCGCTGAGTCCTTCCAGGCGCTGCACGGCATCGAGCAGTTGCGCCGAATAGGCCGCGCCGGGCAGGTAGGCGTAGTCGCGGATCTCGCCGGTGAACAGGCGCAGGGCCACGCCGCCGTTGGCCACCACCTTGCGCCCCAGGAGGTCCAGGGCCTGGATGCCGTTGGTGCCTTCGTAGATCTGCGCGATGCGCACGTCGCGCACCAGCTGCTCCTGGCCCCACTCACGGATGTAGCCGTGGCCGCCGAACACCTGCTGGCCCAGCACGCAGCTGTCCAGGCCGTTGTCGGTGAAGAACGCCTTGGCCACCGGGGTCAGCAGCGCCACCAGGGCTTCGGCGTTGTGCCGCTCATGGGGCTGGTCGGCGAACTTGGCCAGGTCCAGCTGCTGGCCGACGTAGCTGGCGAAGGCCCGGCCGCCCTCGGTCATGGCCTTCATCGACAGCAGCATGCGCCGCACGTCCGGGTGGTTGATGATCGGGTCGGCGACCTTGTCCTTGGCCACCGGCCCCGACGGGGCCCGGCTCTGCAGGCGTTCGCGAGCGTAGGTCCGGGCGTTCTGGTAGGAGTTCTCGGCGCAGCCGATGCCCTGGATGCCGATGGACAGGCGCTCGTAGTTCATCATGGTGAACATCGCCGCCAGGCCCTTGTTGGCCTCGCCCACCAGGTAGCCGCTGGCGCCGTCGAAGTTCAGCACGCAGGTGGCCGAGCCCTTGATCCCCATCTTGTGCTCGATGGAACCGCAGCTCACGGCGTTGGCCTGGCCCAGGTTGCCGTTGGCGTCGACGTGGATCTTGGGCACCAGGAACAGCGAGATGCCCTTGGGCCCGGCCGGGGCATCCGGCAGCTTGGCCAATACCAGGTGGATGATGTTCTCGGTCAGGTCCTGCTCGCCGCCGGTGATGAACATCTTGCTGCCGCTGATGCGGTAGCTGCCGTCGGCCTGGGGTTCGGCGCGGGTGCGGATGATCCCCAGGTCAGTGCCGGCGTGGGCCTCGGTCAGGCACATGGAACCGGCCCAGCGGCCTTCGTACATCGCCGGCAGGTAGCGCGCCTTGAGTTCCTCGCTGGCGTGGGCGTCGATGGCCAGGCAGGCGCCGGAGCTCAGGGTCGAGTACAGGGCGAAGCTGGAGTTGGCGCCGTAGAGCATCTCCTCGAACTGCACCGCGAGCATCTTCGGCATGCCCATGCCGCCATAGGCCGGGTTGCCGCCCAGGCCGACCCAGCCGCCCTGGATATAGGTCGCGTAGGCCTCCTTGAAGCCTGCGGGGGTGCGCACCTGGCCGGCGTCCCAGGTGGCGCCTTCTTCATCGCCGCTGCGGTTGAGCGGGGCCACCAGGGTGGCGGTGACCTTGGCGGCTTCCTCGAGGATCGCATCGGCGGTGTCGCCGTCCACGATGTCCGCCAGGGCCGGCAGCCGGGCCCAGAGCTTGGGGGCGTTGAACACTTCATGCAGGACGAAGCGCATGTCGCGCAGGGGAGCGTTGAATTCGGGCATTGCAGGAAACCTCGTGCAAGGGTGAAGGTTGCACGGCCGTGGCCGCGTGATTCAAAAGGGGCGGGCCCCGCGAACATGCCGGGGCCAGCATGCGCGGGGATCTTGGGTTCAGGCTAGAGGTTTTTCGCCATGTCGCGCAGGACGAACTTCTGGATCTTGCCGGTGGAGGTCTTGGGCAACTGGCTGAAGACCACGGTGCGCGGCACCTTGAACCCCGCCAGGTGCTCGCGGCAGAAGGCGATGATCTGTGCTTCGCGCACGTCCTGGTGGTCGGCCTTGAGGGTGATGAAGGCGCAGGGTGTCTCGCCCCATTTTTCGTCGGGCCGGGCCACTACCGCCGCTTCCAGCACCGCCGGATGGCGATAGAGCACGCCTTCGAGTTCGATGGTCGAGATGTTCTCGCCTCCGGAAATGATGATGTCCTTGAGCCGGTCGCGGATCTCCACGTAGCCGTCCGGGTGGGTCACGCCCAGGTCGCCGGTGTGGAACCAGCCGCCTTCGAAGGCTTCGGCGGTGGCGGTGGGGTTCTTCAGGTAGCCCTTCATCACCGTGTTGCCGCGCATGAAGATCTCGCCGATGGTCTGGCCGTCCCGGGGCGTGGGTTCCAGGGTCTTCGGGTCGGCCACCATCACCCCTTCCAGGGTTGGGTAGCGCACGCCCTGGCGCGCCTTGATCTGCGCCCGCTCTTCCAGGGGCAACGGGTCCCAGGCGGCGTGCCAGGCACACAGGGTCACCGGGCCGTAGACCTCGGTCAGGCCGTAGACGTGGGTGACCTGGATGCCCATCTCTTCCACGGCGCCGATCACCTTGGCCGGTGGCGCGGCCCCGGCCACCATGGCCTTGACCGGGTGGTCGATGGCCGCCTTGGCCGATTCCGGCATGTTCACCAGGGCATTGAGCACGATGGGCGCGCCGCACAGGTGGCTGACCTGGTGTTCGCGGATCAGGTTGAGGATCTTCTGCGGGTCGACCCGGCGCAGGAATACGTGGACCCCGGCCAGGGCGGTGACGGTCCAGGGGTAGCACCAGCCGTTGCAGTGGAACATCGGCAGGGTCCACAGGTACACCGGGTGGTTGCCCATGGCCCAGGTCATCTGGTTGCCCAGGGCGTTGAGGTAGGCGCCGCGGTGGTGATAGACCACGCCCTTGGGATTGCCGGTAGTGCCGGAGGTGTAGTTCAGGGCGATGGCCTGCCACTCGTCATCCGGCCACTGCCAGGCGAACTCCGGGTCGCCCTCGGCGAGGAACGCCTCGTAGTCCAGGTCGCTGACCGGCTGGCCCTCGCCGTACTCCGGATCGTCGAGGTCGATCACCAGCGGCGGGTGGTCGAGCATGGCCACGGCGGCCTGGATCACTGCATGGAACTCGCGGTCGGCGATCAGCACCTTGGCCTCGCCGTGGGCCAGCATGAAGGCGATGGCTTCGGCGTCCAGGCGCACGTTGAGGGCGTTGAGCACGGCGCCGATCATCGGCACGCCGAAATGCGCCTCGAGCATCGCCGGGATGTTGGGCAGCATCACCGCCACCGTGTCGTTCTTGCCGATTCCGCGCCCGGCCAGGGCCGAGGCCAGGCGCCGGCAGCGGCTGTAGGTCTGGGCCCAGGTGCGACGGATCGAACCATGGACCACCGCCGGGTAGTCCGGATAGACCGCGGCGGTACGCTCGATGAAGCTCAGGGGCGAAAGGGCGATGTGGTTGACGGCAGACGGCGCAAGGCCTTGCTCGTAGATGGACATGGTTCGGGCACCCGGTGGCTGATTGTTAGCTCTATTGACCGAGGCGCTCGTTGGCGCCTCGGTGACTTATCCGGAGGCTTTTATATACTGTTTGCGGATTGATATGGAAGTAATACCTGAGTTGTATAGTATTAATACTATATTGGTTGCCGATGATCCCTAAAGGTCCAACGATGATGCAAAGCTCCCCTCACTTGAGCCATTGGCTGCGCCAGCAGCGCGAAGGCCACCTGCCGGATTCGCCCTGGCTGGGCCATGACCCGCAGCCCAGTGCGCTGCTGGATGCCGAGGCCCGGCCGCTGGATCTGAACCCGGCGCTGCGCCAGTGGCTGGAGGGCGCGACAGGGGATGGGGTGGCGGCCTGGCTGCCGGTCAACCACCCGGCCCTGGTGCGGGCCTGCCTCGACCAGCAACGGCCGATCGAGGACGTCGAGGCCCAGTGCGGCGAGCGAATCCTGCTCTGGACCTTCATCCCCGATTCGTATCGCCAGCGGGTCCTGGCCCGTTGCCGCGAGGCCACCACCCAGGTGCAGGCCGAGCGCGAGTCGGCCAGGGCCCGGCGGCTGTATCGGCTGATCACCGAGAACACCACCGACCTGATTTCCCGGCACACCCCCGACGGCTGCTTCCTCGACGCCTCGCCTGCGTCCTGGACCCTGCTCGGCTACTGGCCCGAGGAGCTGCGCGGCATGCCCGCCCGCAGCCTGTTGCACAGCCGCGGGCTGGCCGGGCTGATGCAGCGCACCGGGGATGCCCTGGAGCAGGACGGCTACCACACCATGACCTATCGCATCCGCCATCGCGACGGCCACTACCTGTGGTTCGAGACCGCCTGCCGGGCGATCCGCGAGACCTACACCGGGGCGGTGGTGGAGGTGGTGGCGGTATCCCGGGACATCACCGCCCGGGTCCAGGCCGAGGAGAACAAGCGGCGCCTGGCCGAGGTGGTGGAAGCCAACCCCGATCCGGTGCTGTTCGTCCAGCCGGGCGGCAGCGTCACCTACCTCAACCCGGCCGCCCGGCGCGCCCTGGGCCTGGAGCCCGCGCAGGTGATACCCGAGCTGGCGGCGATCCTCAGTCCGGCGGTGCTGCAAAGCCTGCAGCGAGAGGGCTGGGAATGCGCCGAGCGCACCGGGCGCTGGAGCATCGAGACTCGCTTGCAGCCGCCCTCGGGCGGTGACTCGGTGGCGGTGTCGCTGATGCTCCTGGCGCACCGGGCGGCCAGCGGCGAGCGCTTCTATTCCCTGGTGGCCCATGACCAGAGCGAGCGCGAATTGCGCGAGGCCCAGCAGCGTCATCACCAGGACGAGCTGGCCCATACCGCGCGTTTGGTGACCCTGGGCGAGCTGGCCTCGGGCATCGCCCACGAGATCAACCAGCCGCTGGCGGCGGTGGTCAACTATGCCAATGCCAGCCAGCGCTATCTGCAGGCACTGGACACCCAGCCCCAGGCCGCGCGGAAGGTGGCCCAGGGCCTGGAGCGGATCGCCGAGCAAGCGACCCACGCCGCCGAGGTGATCAAGCGCCTGCGGGCGTTCCTGCGCAAGGGCGGGCGGCGGCTCCAGGCCCTGGACAGCGCCGAGGTGGCCCGGGAAACCGTGCGCTTGTGCGCCTGGGAAGCCCAGGCGTGCCAGGTGGTGATCGAGCTGCGCCTGGCGGATAATCTGCCGCCGGTCTACGCCGACCGGGTGCTGCTGGA
Source organism: Pseudomonas sp. CMR5c (assembly GCF_003850545.1). Classification (NCBI taxonomy): domain Bacteria; kingdom Pseudomonadati; phylum Pseudomonadota; class Gammaproteobacteria; order Pseudomonadales; family Pseudomonadaceae; genus Pseudomonas; species Pseudomonas sp. CMR5c. The sequence continues at coordinate 2,391,412 of NZ_CP027705.1, forward strand.
GCAGGTGCTGCTCAACCTCTTGCGCAACGCCATCGAGGCCAATCGCGAGGTCCATGCGCAACAGGCCTCGCAGATCGTGCTCCAGGCCGTGGCCGGCGCCGAGGGTGGGGTCTGCATCAGTGTCAGCGACCAGGGCCCCGGGGTTTCTACCCAGCAGCTGGAGCAGTTGTTCACCCCGTTCTACACCAGCAAGGCCAATGGCCTGGGCCTGGGGCTGTCCATGAGCCGCAGCATCGTCGAGGGTTTCGGTGGCGACTTGCAGGCCCGGCCCCAGGCCCGGGGCCTGCGCATGGACTGCCATCTGCCGGCCACGGCCCCGCTTGAGACCGACCCATCCATTTCCCCGAATACAGGAGCAAGGCCATGACGAGTGCGACGCAGCAGTTGGTGTACGTGGTCGACGATGACCCGGCCATGCTCGACTCCACGGTCTGGCTGCTGGAGTCGGTGGGCCTGGCGGCCGTGCCCTTCACCAGTGGCCGCGAGTTCCTCGAGCATTGCGACCCGAGCCGCAACGCCTGTGTGCTGCTGGATGTACGCATGCCCGGCATGGGCGGGTTGAATGTCCAGGAAGAGCTGCGCCAGCGGGAAATCGACCTGCCGCTGATCTTCGTCAGTGGCCATGCCGACGTGCCCATCGTGGTCCGCGCGTTCAAGGCCGGGGCGGCGGACTTCATCGAGAAACCCTACAACGAGCAACTGCTGCTCGATAGCGTGCAGCAGGCGCTGAACCGCGCCGGCAGCCGCCAGCGCCAGGGCGCCGGGCAGGCCCGGGTGATGGAGCGCCTGGAGAGCCTGACGCCCCGGGAAAAGGATGTGCTGCTGCCGCTGGTGCGGGGCTATACCAATCGCGAGATCGCCGAGCAGCTGGGGGTCAGCATCAAGACCATCGACCTGTACCGCTCGCGGGTGATGAAGCGCATGCAGGCCGAGCATCTGCCGGAGCTGGTGGGCATGGCCATCGCCGCCGGCCTGGTGGACCCGCTGCAATTGCGCTGAGGCCTGGCCTCAGGCCACGGCGCTGTGGCTCGGGCCTGTGCCCAGCAGGCGTTCGATGGCACCGCTGAGCAGGTTCTCCAGCAAGGCTTCGCGCTCGCGCTCGCCCAGGGGCTGTTCCTGGAACCAGCTGGGGGCGGTATTGAGCAGGTTGGCCACCGCATGGGCGGTGGCCCGGCGCGCGGCTTCCCCTTGCCCGACCGGCGTGCCCAGCAGTTGCAGCAACTGCTGTTCGTAGCCTGCGCGCAATTGCTCGACGCGCAACTGCTGGTCGGGGTTCAGGCAGCCGCTGTCGCGCTCCACCAGGCGAAAGTGCTGGGGCAGTTCCCGGTGCAGTTTCAGGTGGGCGCGGATCAGCGCCACCAGGCAGCCGTCCTGGAGCTTGCGCCGCTGCAGGCGCTTGAGGGTGCCGTGCAGCTCGTCGAAGAACTCCTCGATCAGGTCCAGCAACAGGTGCTGCTTGCTCGGGTAGTGGTGATACAGCGAACCCGGCGTCAGCCCCAGGTGGCTGGCCAGCTCGCGCATGCCGACCTGGCCGAAGCCCTTGCTGGCGAAGAGCTCCAGGGCCTTGTCGCGGCTTTGCGCGAAGCGCGAGCAGCGTTCAGCCATAGGCATGGAAGCCACGTCCGGTCTTGCGGCCCAGGTAGCCGGCGGCAACCATTTCCTTGAGCAGCGGGGCGGGGCGGTACTTGCTGTCGTTGAAGCCGTCGTAGAAGGCTTCGAGGATCGCCAGCAGGGTGTCCAGGCCGATCAGGTCGGCCAGGGCCAATGGGCCGATCGGCTGGTTGCAGCCCAGGCGCATGCCGGCGTCGATATCCTCGGCGCTGGCCAGGCCTTCCTGGAACACCAGGATCGCCTCGTTGATCATCGGCACCAGGATGCGGTTGACCACGAAGCCCGGGCGGTTGCCGGCGGTGATCGCGGTCTTGCCCAGGCGCTGGGCCATGTCCATGGCCAGGGCGTGGGTCGCATCGCTGGTCTGCAGGCCACGGATCACTTCGATCAGGCCCATGACCGGCACCGGGTTGAAGAAGTGCAGGCCGATGAAGCGCTCCGGGGCGCTGACGCTGGCCGCCAGCTGGGTGATGGACAGCGACGAGGTGTTGGAGGCGATCACGCACTCGGGGCCGACCTGGGCGGCGATCTGCTGCAGCACCTTGAGCTTGAGCTCGAGGTTCTCGGTGGCAGCCTCGATCACCAGCTGGACATCCTTGAGCGTGGCGTAGTCGGTACTGATGCGGATGCGCTCCAGGGTCGCGAGCTTCTGCTCCTCGCTCAGGCCGCCCTTGGCCACTTGCCGGTCGAGGTTCTTGCCGATGGTGGCCAGGGCCTTTTCCAGGGCGGGCTGGGCGATGTCCAGCAGGGTCACGGCAAAGCCCGCCTGGGCGCAGACCTGGGCGATACCGTTACCCATGGTGCCGGCGCCGATCACACCGATGTTCGCAAGATTCATCTTCAGCTCTTCCTTTGTTCGTTGCCTTCGCGGAGCATGGCGGCCATGCCTTGCACGGCCCATTGTCGAGCGCGAGTCTAGGGCCCCGCACAGGGGTCGGACTATGCCGAAAGCGGTCAACCGTGCTGGCGTTTTTTGCCACAGCGGCCATGCCGGAGGATAGCTGCCAGATGCGCGAAACCGATTCGGTCGCCGCTTATTACCTGCGGGTCATGACCCACGCCCTGCAATCGCGGCCGGCGCGCCTGGCAGCGCTGCTGGCCGAGGTCGGCATCGACCCCGCGCTCCTCGAGCAGCCCCGGGCGCGGGTGCCTGGCAGCGCGTTCGCGGCCCTGTGGCTGATGCAGATCCGTGAATTGCACGACGAGTTCTTCCAGCTCGATTCCCACGGCTTGCCGCCCGGGGCCTTCGCCCTGATCTGTCGTGGACTGATCCAGGAGCCGAACCTGGAGAAGGCCCTGCGCCAGTGCCTGAACAACTTCGGCCTGTTCCTGCGCGACCTGCGCGCCAGCCTCAGCGTGCGCGGCAAGCGTGCGGTGATCAGCCTCCAGAGCCAGGGCGCCGAGCCGCTGCGCGCGCACTACGCCGAGGAAACCCTGCTGGTGCTGGTCATCAGCCTGCTGTGCTGGTTGGGTGGACGGCGGATTCCCATCGATCGCGCGGAATTTCGCCATGCTCGCCTCAGCCTCGACGACGACGCGCTGCTGTGGGGCAGCAACCTGACCTGGAACGCCGGGCGCACCGAAATCGAGTTCGCCAGCCGCCTGTTGCGTCTGCCGGTGGTCCAGGACCTGGCTTCGCTGAAGGTATTCCTGCGCAGCGCCCCGCAATGGCTGGTGATCCGGTTTCGCAACCAGCATGGCCTCACCACCCAGGTGCACCAGCGCCTGCGGGGCAGCCACTACAGCCAGTGGCCGACCCTGGAAGCCTTCGCCAGTGAACTGCAGATGAGCCCCAGCACCCTGCGCCGGCGCCTGGAGCGCGAAGGTGGCTCCTACCAGGAGATCAAGGACGAGGTCCGGCGCAACGTCGCCGTGGACCTGCTGCGCCGCTCGGCGGCCAGCATCGGCGAGATCGCCGAATTGACCGGATTCCAGGAGCCCAGCGCTTTCCACCGGGCCTTCAAGAAATGGATCGGCGAGAGCCCCGGCCGTTATCGCGCGCGTTTCCAGCCCGCAGGGCCGGGCTAGCCAGCGGCGCCGGGGCCTGGCGCGGGCTTTACTGGGGACGGGGCCTATAGGGCGCCACCAGCACCACCACGGCGTCGAGCAGCGCTTCCTGGCGCTCCGGGGCAAAGCGTTCCGGTTCCACCGGCTGGACCATCTTCCAGCCATCGCCCATGGCACAGATCTGGTCGGCCAGCAGCTCGGCATCGATATCGTCGCGGATATCGCCCTGGGCCTGGCCCTTGGTCAACATCGCGGCGAAGGACTGGCGGAAGCGGCAATAGCGTTGCTGGAAGATATCGGCCAGGGCCTGTTCGTGGCGGGCGTGGGTCAGCAGGTGGAAGAGGGCGGCGAGCAGGGCGTTGGTGTCGCCGCCCTTGCCCCAGCTCAGCCAGCTGGAAATGATCGTCTTGATGTCCACCCGGGGCTTGGCGGCCTCGCGCTCGAGCACGGCGTCGAACTGGTCGAACAGGTCCTGCGCGGCGGCGGCGAGCATCTCTTCCTTGTTGGCGAAGTAGTAGGTCACCGCGCCAGTGGTGCAGTTGGCATATTGGGCGACGCGGCGCATGGAGGTGCCGATGTAGCCCTCTTGCGCCACCACGGCGACCACCGCTTTCAGCAGCTCTGCGCGCTTCTCCTCGTGGTTGCCGAGCGGGCGCCCCCGTCGCGCGGGACTGCCGGATTTGCCGCTTGCTGTCGTGGGGGATGGGGAGAGTCGAGAATCATGCATAGGAATGAGTGGGGTCTTTGGCTTGCCTGTCGGGGGGAAGTGGACTTCCTTGTGAGCCGTCAGCATAGGTAATTTCCGGGGCAAAAGCATCCGCGACCAATGGACGAAACTACCCGTTTTCAGGGTGAAAGCGCCGTGCTAGAGCGCTTGTCGTCATGTGCCCAATACTCCGGGCCGATACTCAGGGGCAACTGCGTCCCGGCATCTGGATGCCATGCTGGCGGACGCGGCGGTACAAGGTCGCCCGGGAGATGCCCAGGGCCTTGGCGGCGGCCACGGGTTTCCAGCGATGGCGCACCAGGGCATCCAGCAGCGCCTGGCGTTCCGGGCTGCTCGCCGGGGCCTGGGTAGCGATTGCCTGGGTACTGGCCCGGTGCAACTGCTCCGGCAGGTCCTGCAGTTGGATCACCGGCCCTTCGCACACCGCGCAGGCATAGCGCAGCACGTGGCGCAGCTGGCGCACGTTGCCCGGCCAGCGATAGCCCAGCAGGCACTCCAGGGCCGCGTCGCCCAGTTGCAGGGGCGTGCCGCAACGCTGGGACTCTTGCTCGACGATCTTGGTGATCAACGCCAGGCGGTCGCTGCGCTCGCGCAAGGGCGGTAGCTGGAAGCGCGCGCCGCCCAGGCGGAAATACAGGTCTTCGCGAAAGCTGCCATCGGCCACCAGCGCTTCCAGGTCGCGGTGGGTGGCGCAGATCACCTGGATATCCACCGCCTGGCGCCGCGCGGCGCCCAGCGGCGCCACTTCGCCCTCGGCCAGCACCCGCAGCAGGCGGGTCTGCAAGGCCAGGGGCATGTCGCCGATCTCGTCCAGGAACAGGGTGCCGCCGTCGGCCTGTTGCAGCAGGCCCTGCATGCCCTTGCTGGAGGCTCCGGTGAAGGCCCCAGCGACATAACCGAACAGTTCGCTCTCGATCAGGTTTTCCGGAATCGCCGCGCAGTTCAGCGCCACGAACGGCCGCTCGCGGCGCTGGCTGGCCTGGTGCAACTGGCGGGCGAAGACTTCCTTGCCGCTGCCGGTCTCGCCCTGGACCAGCACCGGCAGGTGGCGATCCTTGACCCGCACCGCCAGGCGCAGGCTCTGCTCCACCCTGGGGTCCAGCGCCTGCCCGGCCAGTTGCAGCCGTGGCCGGCTGGCCGGCCTGCGCGGCGCTTGCAGGCGACCGTGCAGCTCGCCATCCAGGGGCCACAGCGCCTGGTCCCTGGCGCGCTGCAGCAACTGGGTGTCGAACACCTGGGCGATGTGCCGGGGCAACTGGCCGTGGCGGCGCAGCAGGTAGGCCCGGGCGGCGGGGTTCAGCGCTTGCAGGCAACCGTCGTCGTCCCAGGCCAGCAGGAAGTCCGGCTGGCTGTCGACATAACCCGGGCTGGCGTGGGCCCGCAGGACCCAGTAGCCCTGGGCGCTGCTCATGAAGAACGCCTGCTCGATCGCCCGCGCGCTCTGTACCACCAACTGGCGGATCAGGTGCTGGGAACGGCGATCGTCCGGCGAGCGCACCGCCGAGACGTCCAGCACCCCCAGCAGCCCACCCTGGGGGTCGAATACCGGGGCCGCGGAGCAGGTCAGGCCGATGAAGGCAGCGCGAAAGTGATCGCGCTTGTGCACCGTCACCGCGGCGCCGCTGGTGAGCACCGCGGCCACGCCGCAGGTGCCTTCCTCGCCCTCCGACCAGCAGGTGCCCAGGTACAGGCCGGCCTTGCGGCAATCGTTGCGGATGGCGGACTCGACCCGGTAGTCGATGGTGCGGCCCTGGGCGTCGGTGAGCAGCACGCAGTAGTCGGCATCGCGCACCTGGCCATGCAGGCGCGCCACTTCTTCGCTGGCGATGCGCAGGAACAGCTCCGAGCGCTCGCGGCACTGCTTGAGCAGGTCTTCGGAGAGGATGCGTGGCCCCTGCAGCGAGGCGGGGTCCAGGTGGTGCTGCTCCATGGAGCGGCGCCAGGAGTCGAGGATCAGGTTCGGCACCGGCGCCTGGGGCAGGTGCGCGGCGTTCTTCAAGACCCGGCTGACGCAGTCGACATGGGCGCGGGAATGGGCGGAAAGCATGACAGGCCTCCGGTTGCAGCTTCTTATCGTTGTGGGCGCATTAAGCGCCGATCCGCGCCTGCGGACAAGCACCGGCTGGCCCGGCGGCGAGGTTGAGACGCAACGTCTCAAGGTCTCGCCTCTGCCCCGTGCAACCTGACATGCAACGTCTCACCGGCACCGCCGGGCAAGGCGCCGAGGCCTGCGTGCCAGGCGCTCTGCGGCGGGCTTTTGCGCAAGATTTTCGACAACTGGCACCGGCCTTGCTCTGGCTCTTGGCAACCCGCCGCAGGTTTCCCGCGGCGGCGGGCCCATCCAAGAACAAGAACGAGGTATGCCATGCACTGTCCTGGCCGTGAACTGCCTGTGGTGACCTTATGAGCCGCCGCCCGTTGAGTGTCGGCATCATCGCCAACCCGGCCTCGGGCCGCGATGTGCGCCGCCTGACCGCCAATGCCGGGCTGTTTTCCAGTACCGACAAGGTCTGGGTGATCCAGCGCCTGCTGGCGGCCTTCGGCGCCACGGGTATCGAGCGGGTGCTGATGCCCACCGACATGACCGGCATGGCCGCCGCGGTGCAGAAGAACAGCCGCAGCCGCCAGGCCCGCGAGCAGCACTGGCCGGAGCTGGAGTTCCTCGACCTGACCCTGCGCCAGAGCGTCGAGGACACCCGCCAGGCTGCACGGTGGATGGCCGAGCGCGAGGTGGCGCTGATCGCCGTGCTCGGTGGCGACGGCACCCACAAGGCGGTGGCGGCTGAGGTCGGCGATATCCCGCTGCTGACCCTGTCCACCGGCACCAACAACGCTTTTCCGGAACTGCGCGAAGCCACCAGCGCCGGCCTGGCCGGCGGGCTCTACGCCAGCGGCCGGGTGAGTGGCGAGATCGCCCTGCGGCGCAACAAGCGGCTGCTGGTGCGCGAGCCGGCCCGCGGCCTGTGCGAAGTGGCCCTGGTGGACGTGGCGGTGTCGCCCCTGGCCTTCATCGGGGCCCGGGCCATCAGCCGCGCCAGCGACCTGGCCGAGGTTTTCGTGACCTTCGCCGAGCCGCAGTCCATCGGCATTTCCGCGCTCTGCGGGTTGTGGCTGCCGGTGACCCGGCAACAGCCCCACGGCGCCTGGATGCGCCTGGCACCAGGCTCGCCCGAGGCGCTGCTGGTGCCCCTGGCCCCGGGGCTGTTGCAAGGCTGCGGGGTGCTGGAGGCCGGCTACCTGCAACCCGGCCAGCCCCAGCCCCTGTGCCTGGGCGCCGGCACCCTGGCCCTGGATGGCGAGCGCGAGATCGAGTTCAACCCCGGTGACCGGCCCACGGTCACCCTGGATGCCGGCGGCCCGCTGAGCATCGACGTCAACGCGGTCCTGGAACACGCAGCGCGCCAGCGCCTGCTGGCCATCGACCGCAGCCACCGGCAACACCCCATGAACCTTCAGCCTGAAGACACCCCTGGAGAATAAAAATGTCGACACCCCTGAACGCTGACCAGCTGCTGCACGCCTACCGGGTGATGCGCACCATCCGCGCTTTCGAAGAGCGCCTGCATGTGGAGTTCGCCACGGGCGAGATCCCCGGTTTCGTCCACCTCTACGCCGGCGAGGAAGCCTCGGCCGCCGGGGTCATGGCCCACCTGCGCGATGACGATTGCATCGCCTCCAACCACCGCGGCCACGGTCATTGCATCGCCAAGGGCGTGGACGTCTACGGGATGATGGCCGAGATCTACGGCAAGAAGACCGGGGTCTGCCAGGGCAAGGGCGGCTCCATGCACATCGCCGATTTCGAGAAGGGCATGCTCGGTGCCAACGGCATCGTCGGTGCCGGGGCGCCGCTGGTGGTGGGCGCGGCCCTGGCGGCCCGGCTGCAAGGCAGCGACGGCGTGTCGGTGGTGTTCTTCGGCGACGGCGGCTCCAACGAGGGCGCGGTGTTCGAGGCCATGAACATGGCCTCGGTATGGAACCTGCCGTGCCTGTTCATCGCCGAGAACAACGGCTATGCCGAGGCCACGGCTTCGAACTGGTCGGTGGCTTGCGACCATATCGCCGACCGCGCCGCAGGTTTCGGCATGCCCGGGGTGACGGTGGACGGCTTCGACTTCTTCGCCGTGCATGAAGCCGCCGGCGCCGCCGTGGAACGGGCCCGGGCCGGGGAGGGACCGTCGCTGATCGAGGTCAAGCTGACCCGCTACTACGGCCACTTCGAGGGCGATGCCCAGACCTACCGCGCCCCGGACGAGGTCAAGCATTACCGCGAGCACAACGACTGCCTGATGCAGTTTCGCCAGCGCACCACTCGCTCGGGCCTGGTACAGGCCAGCCAGCTGGACGGCATCGATGCCCAGGTGCAAGCGCTGATCGAAGACGCGGTGCGCAAGGCCAAGAGCGATCCCAAGCCGAGCCCGGCCGATCTGCTCAGCGACGTGTACGTCGCCTATTCCTAAGAACCTGCTCACGATCTGCTGCGCTTAGCTCATGCGGCGTTAAAAATGGCTGAGCGTCGCTCGCTAGATCGTGAACAGGTTCTAAAGCCATCTCCAAGAACAACAAGAGACCATCATCATGGCGAGAAAAATCAGTTACCAGCAGGCCATCAACGAAGCCCTGGCCCAGGAAATGCGCCGCGACCCCAGCGTGTTCATCATGGGCGAAGACGTGGCCGGCGGGGCCGGCGCCCCCGGCGACAACGATGCCTGGGGCGGCGTGCTGGGCGTCACCAAGGGTCTCTACCACCAGTTCCCCGGGCGGGTGCTGGATACCCCGTTGTCGGAAATCGGTTACGTCGGCGCCGCCGTGGGCGCGGCCACCCGGGGCGTGCGCCCGGTGTGCGAGCTGATGTTCGTCGACTTCGCCGGCTGCTGCCTGGACCAGATCCTCAACCAGGCGGCCAAGTTTCGCTACATGTTCGGCGGCAAGGCCCAGACCCCGCTGGTGATCCGCACCATGGTCGGCGCCGGCCTGCGCGCCGCGGCCCAGCATTCGCAGATGCTCACCTCGCTATGGACCCATATCCCCGGGTTGAAGGTGGTCTGCCCCTCGTCGCCCTACGACGCCAAGGGCTTGCTGATCCAGGCCATCCGCGACAACGACCCGGTGATCTTCTGCGAGCACAAGCTGCTCTACAGCCTGCAAGGCGAGGTGCCGGAGGAGTCCTATGCGATTCCCTTCGGCGAGGCCAACTTCCTGCGCGACGGCAAGGACGTGACCCTGGTGTCTTACGGGCGCACGGTGAACACCGCGCTGGACGCGGCCCGCAACCTGGCCGGGCGTGGCATCGATTGCGAGGTCATCGACCTGCGCACCACCAGCCCGCTGGATGAGGACAGCATCCTGGAAAGCGTGGAGAAGACCGGGCGCCTGGTGGTGATCGACGAAGCCAACCCGCGTTGCTCCATGGCCACCGACATCTCGGCGCTGGTGGCGCAAAAAGCCTTCGCCGCCCTCAAGGCGCCGATCGAGATGGTCACCGCCCCCCACACCCCGGTGCCGTTCTCCGACGCCCTGGAAGACCTGTACATCCCCGACGCGGCGAAGATCGAGCAGGCCGTGCTGAACCTGATCGAGTGGAGCCGCCGATGAGCCAGATCCATACCCTGACCATGCCCAAGTGGGGCCTGTCGATGACCGAGGGCCGGGTCGATGCCTGGCTCAAGGAGGAAGGCCAGAGCATCAGCAAGGGCGATGAAGTGCTGGACGTGGAGACCGACAAGATCTCCAGCAGTGTCGAGGCACCGTTCTCCGGCATCCTGCGCCGCCAGGTGGCGCGCCAGGACCAGACCCTGGCGGTGGGCGCGCTGCTGGGCATCGTGGTGGAGGGCGAGGCCAGCGACGCCGAGATCGACGCGGTGATCGAGCGTTTCCAGGCCAGCTTCGTACCGGGTGACAGCGCCGCCGAAGACAGCGGTCCGGCGCCGCGGAAGATCGAGCTCGATGGCCGCCTGCTGCGCTATTTCGAGCGCGGGGAAGGCGGCACGCCGCTGGTGCTGGTGCACGGTTTTGGCGGCGACCTCAACAACTGGCTGTTCAACCATGAAGCCCTGGCCGCCGGGCGCCGGGTGATCGCCCTGGACCTGCCGGGCCACGGTGAGTCGGCCAAGGCCTTGCAGCGGGGTGACCTGGGCGAGCTGAGCGAAGTGCTGCTGGCGCTGCTGGATCACCTGGACGTCGCCCAGGCGCACCTGGTGGGGCATTCCATGGGCGGTGCGGTGTGCCTCGACACCGCGCGCCTGGCGCCGCACCGAGTGCGCTCCCTGACGTTGATCGGCAGTGCCGGCCTGGGCCATGAGATCAATGGCGACTACCTGCAAGGCTTCGTCGAGGCGGGCAATCGCAATGCGCTCAAACCACAGTTGGTGCAGCTGTTCTCCAACCCCGAGCTGGTGAACCGGCAGATGCTCGACGACATGCTCAAGTACAAGCGCCTGGAGGGGGTGCAGCAGGCCCTCGGGCAGCTGGCCGGCACGCTGTTTACCGACGGTCGCCAGCAGGCCGACCTGCGTTCGGTGGTGCAGGGCGGCGAGCAGCCGGTGCTGGTGATCTGGGGCAGCGACGACCGGATCATCCCGGTGAGCCACAGCGCCGATCTCAAGGCGCAGGTCGAGGTGCTGCCGGGGCAGGGGCACATGGTGCAGATGGAAAGCGCGGAGCAGGTCAATCGCCTGATCCTCGACTTCATCCAGCAGCACTGAGGTTCGCTGCGCCGGCCAGGGGGCCGTCGCAGCTCTACGACAATCAGGAGAAGCCACGATGAGCGTTTCCCTCAAGCCTGTTGCCAGCATGCGCGCCGCGGTCTGGCACGGCCGCCACGATATCCGTGTCGAAGACGTGCCCCTGCCCGAGGCGCCGCCTGCCGGCTGGGTGCAGATCCGCGTCGACTGGTGCGGCATTTGCGGTTCCGACCTGCATGAATATGTGGCAGGTCCCGTGTTCATTCCGGTGCAGGCACCGCACCCGCTGACCGGGATCAAGGGCCAGTGCATCCTCGGCCACGAGTTCTGTGGCGAGATCGTCGCCCTCGGCGCCGGGGTCCAGGGCTTCAGTGTTGGCCAGCCCGTGGCGGCGGACGCCTGTCAGCACTGCGGTACCTGTTATTACTGCACCCACGGGCTGTACAACATCTGCGAGAACCTGGCCTTCACCGGGCTGATGAACAACGGCGCCTTCGCCGAACTGGTGAACGTGCCGGCCAACCTGTTGTACGCCTTGCCGGCCAACTTTCCCGCCGAGGCCGGGGCGCTGATCGAACCGCTGGCGGTGGGTATGCACGCGGTGAAGAAGGCCGGCAGCCTGCTGGGGCAGAACGTGGTGGTGGTCGGCGCCGGCACCATCGGCCTGTGCACCATCATGTGCGCCAAGGCCGCCGGCGCGGCCCAGGTGATTGCCCTGGAAATGTCCGGGGCGCGCAAGGCCAAGGCCCTGGAGGTGGGCGCCAGCCTGGTGCTCGATCCCAAGGAGTGCGATGCCCTGGCCGAGGTCAAGCGCCTGACTGGTGGCCTGGGGGCCGATGTCAGCTTCGAGTGCATCGGCAACAAGCACACTGCCAAGCTGGCCATCGACCTGGTGCGCAAGGCCGGCAAGTGCGTGCTGGTGGGCATTTTCGAGGAGCCCAGCGAGTTCAACTTCTTCGAACTGGTGGCCACCGAGAAGCAGGTGCTGGGAGCCCTGGCCTACAACGGTGAGTTCGCCGATGTGATCGCCTTCATCGCCGATGGTCGCCTGGATATCACGCCGCTGGTGACCGGGCGCATCCAGCTGGAGGACATTGTCGGCCAGGGCTTCGAGGAATTGGTCAACAACAAGGAGCACAACGTCAAGATCATCGTTTCACCCAGTCGGCTCTAGCGCCCGACAGCGGGCGATTTGGCGATGGCCGGCCACGGCCATCGCACTTTTTTACAGTTTTGCGTTCTATGAGCAGGCCTGGCTGCGCCGATCCCCGCTGCAGCCCGTGAATGTCGACCCGGTGCCGATGGCCTACGCTCCTTCTTCTTGCATGATGCAAACCCCGTTTCCCACCTTGCTATTGGCAGGCCTGCTGATGTTGGGCGCCACTGGCTGCACCCAGCAGCAGGGGCGTGATATCGCCAACCAGTTTCGCAATGGCAAGGCCGACGAGTTCTTCCAGACCAGCGTCGATCGCATGGCCACCATCGGCATGCGCGACAACTTGCAGAGCCTGTACCTGCTGATGGGCAAGCTCTACCTGCGCAACCCCAGCCAGTGGCGCAAGTCCGGGTACCCCGATGGCACCACGGCGCAGCGGGCGATCCGCGATGCCATCGAACAGCGCCAGCCGCTGCCGGCCCTGGGCGATCGCCGGGACCTGGCAGCCTTGAGCTACTCCCTGAACCCGGAGTTCCAGGGCGACCGGGTCGGCGCCTTCATCTACGCCATCGGCAGCATGCTGGTGACCGCCCATGGCGGGCGCACCGAGTTCTACATGACCGACACCCTGGACCCGCAATTCATCAGCAATGCCGCGCGCAATATCGAAAAAGCCACCTGGATGCTGGGCCAGCGCCAGGATGCCAGCGGGGTATTGCTGCTGTTCTCCAACGAGATCTCGGAGGAGGGCAGCAACCTGAGTTTCGCCGTGGAGTTCGGCAAGATCGTCGCGCGCCTGGACCTGCTGACGCAGATCCTCGACGAGCGCTATCGGCGGGTGGGGCTCAACTATGCGCAGAGCCTGTTGCTGATGAACTTCCTGCCGGTGCAGTAAGCCGCGCCTGCGACAGCGACGAAGCGAAAGATCTGCAGCCGCTGTCGAGCCAGGGCGAGGCTGCGCGAAGGCCTGGGGGGCCTTGCATGAGAATTCTCCAGCAGGTCTCGATCCCTGCGGCCCCTGCGCTACCGTGCGCAGCCTGGAGGAGCGGCTACACGAGGTGGGCGCGGCGGCGTAGACTCGCCGTCCCCCAAGTACAACAACAGGACACCCCATGAACTCCCTGGGTTTCAAGCAGGTCGACGTCTTCAGTTCCACGCCCCTGAAGGGCAACCCGGTGGCCGTGGTGTTCGATGCCGACGGGCTCGACGAGCAGCAGATGGCGACCTTCGCCAACTGGACCAACCTCAGTGAAACCACCTTCATCCTCCAGCCCCGGGACCCGCGTGCCGACTATCGCCTGCGGATCTTCACCACCCTGGACGAGCTGCCGTTCGCCGGCCACCCGACCCTGGGCAGCTGTCATGCCTGGCTGGAGTCCGGTGGGGTGCCCAAGGGCCAGGAGATCATCCAGGAGTGCGCGGTGGGCCTGGTACGGATCCGCCGCCAAGGGCAGCAATTGGCGTTCCTGGCGCCGCCCCTGCTGCGCTCCGGGCCGGTGGCGCCCGAATTGTTGGAGCAGGTGTGCCAGGGCCTGCGCTTGGCGCCATGGGCGATCGTCGATGCCCAGTGGGTCGATAACGGCGCCGGCTGGCTGGCGGTGATGCTCGCCGAGCGCCAGCAGGTGCTGGAGTTGCAACCCGACTATTCGCAGCTGAGCGGCCTGGCGGTGGGGGTGATCGCCCCTTGCGACCCTGAGCGCGAGGAGAGCGATGCGCAGTTCGAAGTCCGGGCCTTCATCGCTGGCGACGGCATGCCCGAGGACCCGGCCACCGGCAGCTTGAACGCCGGCATTGCCCAGTGGTTACTGGGGGCGGGCCTGGCCCCGGCGCGCTATCGGGTCAGCCAGGGCCTGAGCATGGGGCGCGCCGGTTGCATCGAGGTGGAGCAGGTGGGGGACGAGCTGTGGATCGGTGGCAACGCGGTGACCTGCATCGATGGACATCTGACGCTGTAGCCCAGCCCCGGAGCTGCCCTGGCACGCTTGCGGCAGATCGTCGCAGGATGCTGCCCGGCCCTCGTGGCGAGTGCCTTAACACCGGGGTTGCCGGCGATTGTTACCTGATCGGCAAGGCTCTCTTGAGCATCCCGGGTTTGTACCCGGGCGGCCGCAGGCATAAGCTTTCAGCCTTTTTTCGATATAGCTCTAGTTGTCCCGCGCCCAGCCTTAGGAAAAAACATGTCCAGTCAGTTTCCAGAAGCCCGTCCTCGTCGCCTGCGTCGTTCCGAACAGCTGCGCAGTCTGTTCCAGGAAACCGAATTCACCCTCAACGACCTGGTGCTGCCGATTTTCGTCGAGGAGGAAATCGACGATTTCGTGCCGATCAAGAGCATGCCCGGCGTGATGCGCATTCCCGAGTCCAAGCTCGCCAGCGAGATCGAGCGTTATGCCCGTGCCGGGATCAAGTCGGTGATGACCTTCGGCGTGTCCCACCACCTGGATGGCGACGGCAGCGATACCTGGCAGGAAAACGGTTTGGTCTCGCGCATGTCGCGCATCGCCAAGGACGCGGTGCCGGAGATGGTGGTGATGTCCGATACCTGCTTCTGCGAGTACACCGAGCATGGCCATTGCGGCGTGATGCACGGCCACGAGGTGGATAACGACCAGACCCTGATCAACCTCGGCAAGCAGGCCGTGGCCGCCGCCCGTGCCGGTGCCGACGTGATCGCGCCGTCGGCAGCCATGGACGGCCAGGTCCAGGCGATCCGTCGGGCCCTGGATGCCGCCGGGTTCACCCAGACGCCGATCATGGCCTATTCCACCAAGTTCGCCTCGGCGCTCTACGGCCCGTTCCGCGAGGCTGGCGGCAGCGCGCTCAAGGGCGACCGCAAGAGCTACCAGATGAACCCGATGAACCGCCGCGAAGCGGTGCGTGAGTCGTTGCTGGACGAACAAGAAGGCGCCGACTCGCTGATGGTCAAGCCGGCGGGCGCCTACCTGGACATCATCCGCGACATCCGCGAAGCCTCGCGCCTGCCGGTGGCGGCGTACCAGGTCAGTGGCGAGTACGCGATGATCAAGTTCGGTGCCCAGGCCGGGGCGATCGACGAGCAGCGGGTGGTACGCGAGAGCCTGGGCTCGATCAAGCGTGCCGGCGCCGACCTGATCTTCACCTACTTCGCCATGGACCTGGCCCTGGCCGGGATCTGAGTCAGCCTCTGGCGCCTGTCGGTCTTCTTCAGGCGCTCCAGGGTGTGCCCGGGTCCGGCGCGATGCCGGCTACGGGATGGATTTGCCGTTCACGGAAATACCGCTCCAGCACCTGCGGGTCGGCCGAACGCTCCGCCAGCGCGACGTAGGTGTCGGGGCGCAGCAGGTACAGGGCGTTGCGCACCAGCCCGGCCTCGGCATGGGCCGGCAGCCAGTCGAAGCTCGACAATGGGACACCCCGGGCCTGGCACCAGTCGCGCAAATCCTCATTCGCCTCGCCATACACATGCACCTGCCAGCCCAGGTACTCCAGGCTGTCGAAATTGTCTTGCCCCTCGGTCCTGACCCAGGGCAGGCGATCGCCGCCGTGCACCGGGCCGACGCCGCCGGCGCTCAGGGGCATGCCGCGGTAGTTCAGGGTGATCTGCGACACGGTGCGAAACAGGAACTCCCGGGCCCGCTCCACGGCGGCGATCTTCGGCAGTAGCAGGGGCGCCAGGCGGGTCCGCACCAGCTGGGCGATCGGCCCATCGGCGGTGGCGAAGCTGAACACCCGGTCGGTGGTGGCCACCAGGCGCCGGGCGAACTCCATGCGCTCGATGCCGTAGCTGTCCAGCAAGCTCTCACTGGCCTGGCCCTTGAGTACCGCGGCCAGCTTCCAGGCCAGGTTGATCGCGTCGCCAATCCCGGTGTTCATGCCCTGGCCGCCAGCGGGGCTGTGCAGGTGCGCCGCGTCGCCGAGCAGGAACGCCCGGCCGCAGCGGAATTGCTCGGCCACCCGGTGGTGCACCCGGTAGCTGGAGAACCAGTTGACCTGGCCGACCTCCACCTTGAGCTGGTGCATGGCGCGCTGGCTGACATCCTCGAAGCGCAGGTGCTCCGGGTGCTCGGCACGTTCGTCGCGCACGGTGCCGATCAATCGCGCCCGGCCACTCTGGGCCAGGGGAAACACCGCCAGGAAGTCGGCATCGTCCAGGTCCACATGCAACTGGCCATCGAGGCTCGGGCCGCCGGCCTCGACATCGGCGACGTAGAACACCTGCTGGTAGGTGCCACCGGGGAAGGCGCTGCCCAGGGTCTTGCGCACGACGGAGTGGGCACCGTCGCAACCGGCCAGGTAGAACGCCTGGCAGTGTTCTTCGCGGCCGTCGGGGCCGCGCAGCCGGGCGTTGACCAGATGGCCGTGGTCGGTGAAGGCCAGCAGTTCGGTGTCGCGCTCGACCGGGGTGCCCAACAGGGCCAGGCGCTCGATCAGCAGTTGCTCGTGTTCGTCCTGGGGGAAGATCTGCAGGAAGGGGTAGGGCGTCAGGTCGCCGCCGATGGCATTGAACGGCAACTGCGCGGCCCGCTCGCCCTTGACCCAGAGGTTCACCGCCGGCACGTGGTAGCCACGCTCGACGATGGCCTGGGTCAGGCCCAGCTGGCGATACAGCTCCAGGGTCCGGGCCTGTACCGCCAGGGCCCGGGACGTGGTGCCCGGGCCGTGGGTCTTGTCGATGATCCGCACCTTGACCCCTTGCTGGCGCAACCAGAGCGCCAGGACCAGGCCGGTGGGGCCGGCGCCGCTGATCAGTACGTCGCTGCAGTTCATGTCTGGATCCTCGGCAAGGAAGTCAATGTCATGGGCCTGGCGCTGCTTGCCACGGGTTCAACGCTGGGCGAAGGCCAGGTTCAGCCCCAGGCCGGCAAAGCTGGCGGCGAAGCTGCGGCGCAGCCAGTCCTGGACCTTGGGCGACTCGATCACCGCGGTGCGGAACAGGTTGGCCAGCAGGCCGTAGAGCACGAACACCAAGAAGGTCATGGCCATGAACACGCCGCTCAAGAGCAGCATCTGCGGGATCGGGTCGCTGCCGTCGTGGCTGATGAACTGCGGCAGGAAGGCGAGGAAAAAGATCGTCAGCTTGGGGTTGAGGATGTTCAGCAGGCAGGCCTTGAGCATCAGCGCGCCGGCGCCCTGGCTGACCGCGTTGCTATCGACGGCGAAGGCCGAGCGATCGCGCCAGGTGGCGTAGGCCAGGTACAGCAGGTAGGCGACCCCGGCGAACTTCAGGCCCTGGAACGCCAGGGCGCTGGTGTGCAGGATCGCCGACAGGCCGAGGATCGAGGCCAGCAGGTGCGGGACTATCCCGCCGGTGCAGCCGATGGCGGTGAACAGGCTGGCGCGCTTGCCGGCCACCAGGGCCGTGGAAATGGTGAGGATCACGCCGCTGCCGGGGATCAGCACGACGATCAGGCTGGTGATCAAGAAATCCAGGTTCAACATCCGGGCAGAACTCCATGGCAAGGCGGGGGAGTCGTCGAACATACACCCAGGCGGGGGTGTGCAGTAGATGGATTCTAGTCGGCCCTGTTCTTGTTGCCGGCGATTTGAGCGGATCTGTAGCCGCTGCCGAGCCTACGAGGCTGCGCCAAGGCCCGCAGGGCCTTCAGTGCACGAATGGTCGGGCATGGGCGGTCGCCGCGCGCCGGTACAGCCTGCGGCAGCGGCTACACGAAGCCGATCACAGCGGGGCAGGGGAACGGCGCTACAGCTCTTCGGTCGAAGCTCGCGTTCGTTGCTTTACTTGTATGGGACCGGGTCCCGACTTTCCTTGGAGAACCATGATTTCACATCGCCTTGTCGGCAGTTTCCTGGGCCTGCTGTTGTTGGCCGGTTGTGCCAGCCAGCCCGGTTCCCGCTCGCCCGAGATACCTGCCGAGCAGGTCCAGGCGCGCATCCTGCGACTGTTGCCCGCCCAGGTGAGCGACCGCCAGGGCTGGGCCCGGGATATCCAGGTGGCATTCAGCGCCCAGGGGCTCGAGCCCAGTCCAGGCAACCTGTGCGCGGTGCTGGCGGTGGCCGAGCAGGAGTCCGGTTTCCAGGTCGATCCGGCGGTGCCGGGCCTGGGGCGCATTGCCCGGGATGAAGTCGATCGTCGCGCGGCCAAGGTGCATGTGCCGGCGATGCTGGTCAGCGCCGCGTTGCAGGTGCGCTCCGGCGACGGCCAGTCCTACAGCCAGCGCCTGGCCAAGGCCCGTACCGAAAAGGAGCTGAGCGCGATCTTCGATGACTTCATCGGCCAGGTGCCCATGGGGCAGACCCTGTTCGGTGGTTTCAACCCGGTGCACACCGGCGGGCCGATGCAGGTCAGCATCGCCTTTGCCGAGAAACACGCCCAGGGCTATCCCTATTCACCACGGGACTCGATCCGCCATGAGGTCTTCAGTCGTCGCGGTGGCCTGTACTTCGGCATCGCTCACCTGCTGGGTTATCCGGTGAGCTATCCGCAGCCGCTGTATCGCTTCGCCGACTTCAACGCTGGCTGGTACGCCAGCCGCAATGCCGCGTTCCAGGCCGCGGTCAGCCAGCTCAGCGGGATTCGCCTGGCGCTCGATGGCGACCTGATCCGCTACGACTCGATCCTGCCCGGCAGCACCGAACTGGCAGTACGCACCCTGGGCAAGCAGTTGGGGCTGCGCAACCCGGTGATTCGCGACCAGCTGGAGCAGGGCGACAGCGCGCAATTCGAGCAAACCGCGCTGTACCGCAAGGTGTTCGCCCTGGCCGACCAGGCCAAGGGCAAGGGCGTACCGCGGCAGATACTCCCGGGCATCGAGCTCAAGAGCCCGAAGATCACGCGCCAGCTGACCACCGCCTGGTTCGCCAAGCGGGTGGACGAGCGCTATCAGCGTTGCATGGCGCGTCGGTAGGCTTGGCATCGGCGCATCCGATATGCCAGGATGCGCCATGAATTTTTTCCGGCTCGGCAATCGCACCCATCACCATCGACCTCATTCCAGGGGCCGTGGTCGCGTATGCGCGTCGAGCCGTCAGTGATGCGCATCCCTCGCCACTGACCCTCGATTCACCACCAAGGCGCCCTGCAAGGCGCCTTTTTTATTGTCTGTAAAAAACCTGAGGAACTACCCATGACCATGCTCCGTGGCACGCGAATGATCACCGGCGAACAAGCCGCCAACCTGCGCATCCTGGAGGGCCGGTTCCGGAGCTGGCTTCATCGAAGCGGGTGCTGAAGAGGTCATAGTCCCGGCCTTGTGGGGCCAGGACACCTTCATCGAGAAGGCCGGTGGCAGTGAAGTCATCGGCCAGATGTGGGCCTTCGCCGACAAGGCCGGACGCCCGTGCTGCCTGATCCCGGAAGCCACCGCGCTGTTCCAGGAAACCGCTGGCCAGCTGCTGGCGGGACGGACCCAGGCAATGTTCTTCTACGTTGCCCGCTGTTATCGCTACGAGAAGCCCCAGGCCGGGCGCTACCGTGAATTCACCCAGCTGGGATTGGAGATCCTTGGGCCCGACCCACGCCAGGCACTGCTGCAGGCGCAGCAGTTGTGCACCGGCTTCCTGGATGCCTTGGCGCTGGACTATGAGCTCAACCTCGGGGTCAAGCGTGGCCTGACCTATTACCTGGATGGCGAGGGTTTCGAGGTGCGTTGCCGGCGCCTCGGGGCGCAGCAGCAAGTGGTGGGGGCGGGGGCCTATCGCCAGGGGGCTGGGTTCGGCATCGGCCTGGAGCGCTTGCAACTGGCGCTCCAGGCCCAGGCCTAGGCGAGGTTACTGGCGGCGACGGACGAACTTGCGCCACAGCCAGACCCACAGCAGCGCCAGGGGGAAGGCGAGGATCACGAAGGGCAGCACGTAGCTGCCTTTCTCCAGGGCCTCAGCGGTACCGTCGGCCAGGTTGTCCAGCAGGTTGCTGAAGGCACGCTTGAGGTTGGAACTGCGCTGGCCGCTGTCGCTGGGCTGGAAGTTCAGGGTCAGGCGGTTGGTGTCCAACCGCCGTTGCTGGCCAGCGGCGGTCTGGGCCAGGGCTTGCAGGTCATTCTCGATGCCGGCTTGTTCCTTGCTCAAGGCGATCAGGTCGCCGACGCTGATGTCCTTGCGCGCGGCCAGTTCGTCCAGCCGCTGCTGCTGGGCCTTGAGCCGTTGCTGCTGGCGCTGCACGTCGGCCACGGCATCGGCCAGGTCTTCGGCGCTGGTGATGCGCTCGCCCAGCTCGGCGCCTGCGGCGGCCTGCTGGACCAGGGGCTCGACGCCGCCAGGGACGATGCGCAGCACCACCTGAGCGCGGTATTTGCCTTGTTCCAGGCGCAGGATATTGCACGCGCCGAACTTCGCCTGTTCGCAAGCCTCACGGGTTTGCACCAGGCGCGGGCCAATCTGCTCCGAGGGCAACGACAGGGTCAGCTCATGTTCGTAGGCCAACTGGGCGCCGGCCTGGCCCTGGGCGCCGCCAAGGGCCACGGCGCTTCTGCCCTGGTCGCTGGGAGAGCAGGCGCTGAGTGCCAGCGCGCCCAGCAGGGCAAAAGCCAGGCGGCGAGGGCGGTTAGGGTGGTCGTCCTGATGTTGCATGGGAGCTCCTTGGGTACTTGAAACTGCGTTGGGAACGCAGGCGCGCATCTTACCGTCCTTCCTGGGGCGGCCACGATGGCGTTGTGACTTATTTGCGGCAATTTCCGGGATTGATACTGATAGGCCGCTCCGCGGATTGGCGCTACATCTGTGGCAGTACGCAGCGATGGTGCTGCGCTGGTGCTCAAGGAGCCTGTCATGAGTGAAGCGGATGTTCCCCAGGGTTTCAGTCCCTTGCCTCGCAGCAGTCCGTTGCTGGAGCTGATCGGTCCGGTCTATGGCTGCGGCAGTGGCAGCGGGCTGCGCGTGGGCCTGCGTGCCGATGCGCGGCACGCCAACGGTCGCGGCATCGTCCATGGCGGCATCATCGCGACCCTGGCGGACATCGGCATGGGTTACGCCATGGCCTTCGCCAGCGAGCCGCCATTGCCGCTGATCACCGCCAGCATGAACCTCGATTACCTGGGCGCGGTGCAGGTGGGGGAGTGGCTGGAGGTGCGCCTCGAGCATTCCCGGCGCGGGCGGCAGATCGCCTTCGCCACCGTGGTGCTGAGTGTTGGCGAGCGCGAAGTGGCACGGGCCAGCGGTGTATTCGCCGTGCCGCAGCAGGCGCCGGCGCTGGCCTGATCTGCCGCATCGCGGCCGCTGCGCGCCCGTGCGCAGCCTGTGGCAGCGGCTACACGAGGCGGGCACTCTTGGTGTCTGGCGCAGCCTTTGTAGCCGCTGCCGAGCTTGCGAGGCTGCGCCAAGGCCCACAGGGCCTTCAGCGGGCATTCATGAGCAGCTACGCGATGCTCAACTGGTGATCTGTTTCCAGTCCAGGCCGAAGCGCGCCAGGTACTTGCGCAAGCGATCGGCGTCGTTGGGATTGGCCTTGCCCAGGCGCGAGACCCCGAACAGGCGCCGCCCGGCATCCGACAGGCTGTCGGCGCGCCGGCATTCGGCGATCACCGCCTTGAGTTGCAGGCGGTCGAACAGGTCCAGTTCCACATCTGCACCCAGCAACAGTTGCACCTCGTCCTCGACCTGTTCCAGGCCCCAGGCATGGCGCAGGCGCTGGATCTCTTCCTGGGCCAGGGCCTCGTCGATCCGGCCGCTGTCGGCCAGGGTGGCCATGCGGGTGATGGACGCCGACAGCTCGCGGAAGTTGCCCAGCCAGGCCGCTTCGCTGGAGCTGGCGAAGGCCAGGTAGCGCCGCCGGGCCTCGAGGTTGAAGCGCACCAGTTGGCCTTGCTCCCGGGCATGGCGTTCCAGCTCGAAATCGATGTTGGGCTCGATGTCTTCACGGCGCCCCGCCAGCCCCGGCAGATTGAAGGTCCAGAGGTTGATCCGGGCGTACAGGTCTTCGCGGAACAGGCCCTGGGCGACCCGGCCGCGCAGGTCGCGGTGGGTGCCGGCGATGATCAGGAAGTCGCTCTCCACCTCCTGGTCCGACCCCATGGGGAAGAAGCGTTTTTCCTCGATGGCCTTGAGCAGCATCGCCTGTTCGTCCAGGCCCAGTTCGCCGATCTCGTCGAGGAACAACATGCCGCCGTGGGCCGCTCGCAGCAGGCCGTCGCGGGCATTCTGGGCGCCGGTGAAGGCGCCCTTGGTATGGCCGAACAGTGCCGACATGGCGCCGTCGCCGCGCAGGGTGGCGCAGTTGACCTCGACAAAGCGCCCCTGGACCTGGTGCCGCCCACGCTTGAGTTCATAGATGCGCCGGGCCAGGAACGACTTGCCCGCCCCGGTGGGGCCGATCAGCAGCATCGGGGCCCTGGAACGTACCGCCACTCGCTCGATCTGTTCGATGGAGCGGTTGAAGGCCAGGTTGCGGGTGGCGATCCCCGACTTGAGAAAGGCCAGGCCCTCCAGGCGCTTGTGGGCGAAGCGCGAGGCGATGCGGTCATAGCGCGACAGGTCGAGGTCGATCAGTGCATGGGTACCAGTGGCGTGCTCGCTCGGATCGCGGCGCCGGGCTGGGGAGGTCTGGATCAGCCGCGCCGGCAGGAAGCGGGCCTCGGTCAACAGGAACCAGCAAATCTGCGCCACGTGGGTCCCGGTGGTGATGTGCACCAGGTAGTCCTCGCGCTCGGTGTCGAACGCGTAGGCGCTGGTGAAGTCGTGCAGGGCGCCATACACCTCCTCGAAGTCCCAGGGGTTCTTCAGCTCCATGGGGTGCAGGCGCACCTCGGTCTCGGGGGAGACCTGGCGAATGTCGTCGGCAATGCGCCCGGCGAGGCTGATGTCCCGGGCGTCGACGCCATGGATCAGTTCCAAACGGTGGATCAGCACATCCTGCTGCTGGCACAAGCCCACGCTCGGGCGCCAGTGGCTCCAACGGTTGGCGCCCTTGCCGACGCGATCGAGGGTGGCACCGACGAAACCGATGGCGACCGTGGACTTGCCCGACATGTTTATACCTTTAGATAAATTGCGATAGATAAAGATATAAAATCAGAGAGGTGGTTGTCGTGAAAAATCACCGAAGAAATCAAAATGAAAAATAAATACGTTTAAAATCAATAAGTTAAAAAATAATTCGATAAAGAATTCAAAACTGGCACGGCGGCTGCAATATCTCTGGCAACGAACAAGACAACCAGCGAGACGCCAAGATGGCCAACCAGCAGCTGTTCAACACCCAACAGGCAAAAGCCCCGGCGAGCGACACCCGCAATGCCTCCCAGGCTCCGGCCTACGCCTACGACGCCAAGCATCGCCTGGCTCAGCTGGCGGTCACCGGTTGCCTGAACTCGACCTTCTACACCTCGCCCGAGGATCAGCTGGAAG
Source organism: Pseudomonas sp. CMR5c (assembly GCF_003850545.1). Taxonomy (NCBI): domain Bacteria; kingdom Pseudomonadati; phylum Pseudomonadota; class Gammaproteobacteria; order Pseudomonadales; family Pseudomonadaceae; genus Pseudomonas; species Pseudomonas sp. CMR5c. The sequence goes on from NZ_CP027705.1 coordinate 2,414,870, forward strand.
CCGTGTTGCAACTGGTGGGTGCAGTCGACAGCCGCTTCGTGGCCCAGGCCGCTCGCTACGCTCGCCAGCAAGGCCATATGAAGGACATGCCGGCGCTGCTGCTGGCAGCGCTGACCGCGCAACGTTCGGTCCAGGTGCCCGAGCTGTTCGCCCAGGTGGTGGACAACGGCAAGATGCTGCGCAACTACGTGCAGATCCTGCGTAGCGGCGTGACTGGTCGCAAGTCCCTGGGCTCGCAACCCAAGCGCCTGGTACAGGACTGGCTGAACAACGCCAGCGAGCGCCAGCTGTTGCAGGCATCGATCGGCAACCAGCCGTCGCTGGCGGATGTGGTCAAGATGGTCCACCCCAAGCCCCGCGAGGCCTGGCGCGAAGCATTCTTCGCCTGGCTGATCGGCAAGCCGGTGGATGTCCAGGCGCTGCCCGGGCTGACCCGCGAGCTGCTGGCGTTTCGCAGCGGGGCCAGCACTCAGGTGCCGGATGTACCGTTCCAGTTGCTGGGCAACGAGACCTTGAGCGCCGAGCAATGGGCCGCCCAGGCTCGCAACATGGGCTGGCAGGGGCTGCGCATGAACCTCAACACCCTGGCTCGCCACGGTGCGTTCCAGGTGCGCGGTTGCACGGAGTATGTGGCGGCGCGGCTGGCGGATGCCGAGGAAGTGGCCAAGGCCCGGGTCTACCCGTACCAGCTGCTGGCGGCCTACCGCATGGCGGGGCAGAAGGTGCCGTACCGGGTACGTGAAGCGCTGCAGGATGCCCTGGAGCTGTCCCTGGCCAACGTGCCGGCGCTCAGCGGTTCGGTCGTGGTATGCCCGGACGTCTCGGGGTCGATGCACAGTCCGGTCACTGGCCATCGCCAGGGTGCCACCACAGCGGTGCGCTGCATCGACGTGGCGGCCCTGGTGGCGGCGGCGGTCCTGCGCAAGCGGCCGACGGCGCGGGTCATGCCGTTCGAGCGGGAAGTGGTGGATATCCGCCTCAATCCCCGGGACAGCGTGATGACCAACGCCCAGAAGCTGGCGGCTATCGGTGGCGGCGGGACCAACTGCTCGGCACCCTTGGCGCAGTTGGCCAATGCGCGGTTCAAGCTGGATACGCTGATCCTGGTCTCGGACAATGAGTCGTGGATCGACGCCCGGCGCCATGGGGCCACTGAAACCATGCGCCAGTGGGAGCGGATCAAGGCGATCAACCCCAACGCCCGGCTGGTTTGCATCGATATGCAACCCGGGGCCACCACCCAGGCCCCGGACCGTGAGGACATCCTCAATGTCGGTGGCTTCAGCGATGCGGTGTTCGACGTGATCGAGCAGTTCATCGCCGGCAACTACGGTGGCCAGCACTGGGTGAAAGCCATCGAGGCCCTGGCGCCCTGAGCGCCAGGTTATTGAGTCAGAGCATGCGCCGGGTAGTCGGCGCACACAGAAGTTTCTTGATCATTGGCCCTGAATGCCGCTGTGACTACATCCAAAGACGTCTCAGCAGATTTTGTCAGGGCCGGTGACGGCGCGAATGCCGGTGGCTGTACATCCTGGTCTTGCCGGTTCGAATCCGGCTATCAGTCACTACTGTTGTCGCGCCACCTGTTTTGCGGTTTTTTGCGACGAATGCCGATGGAACTACATCCAAGGCTCGAGATGCGGGTGCAAGCCCCGCCGGTGCTCGAAAAGGGCGCCGTGGTTCAACCACCAGAACGCGAGTGCATCGTTTCATCGATCCCTTGTCGTCGCAGGTTTTCCCCGCCTTGGCGGGATGGCAGCGAATGCCACGGGTACTACATCGTGTCGCGGGTTCGAGCCCCGCCAGCCGCAAGGCTGTAGCTCAGTGGGTAGAGCAAATGTGCCCGTTCCCTTGTCGCTGCCCGCAGGCCCGGCCTGCACCGATTGACCCGGCGAATGCCGGTGGAACTACAGGACAGCCTGGTCGCGGGTTCGATTCCCGCCCACCGCAAGGTGGTAGCTCAGGGGTAGAGCAGGCTGCATGTTTCACCTTTTTTTGTCGCCAAGACCTGCCGGATGACCGGCCACCCGATCGATCATGGGCGCAAGACTGCAATCCGCTCTTGCGCTGCCGATATAACAAGGCCCGGATTCGGGCCCCAGGAAGAACGAGTAAAAAGATATGGAACGCAAGACCTACCAATTGCTGGAAGTCGCCAACGGTAAGCCAATCAAGATGTGGACCCAGGGCGTGCCCGTGGAAAACGAAGCCCGCCAGCAACTGATGAACACCGCCAAGATGCCCTTCATCTTCAAGCACCTGGCCGTGATGCCCGACGTCCACCTGGGTAAGGGATCGACCATCGGCAGCGTGATCCCCACCGTGGGCGCGATCATTCCGGCGGCGGTCGGGGTGGATATCGGCTGCGGGATGATCGCCGCCCGGACCTCGCTGACCGCCTCCGACCTGCCGGATAACCTGGCCGGGTTGCGTAGCGCCATCGAGCAGGCGGTGCCCCACGGTCGTACCTCGCCACGTAGCGGGCGAGACAAGGGGGCCTGGGGCGAGATCCCGCAGCAGGCCGACCAGGCCTGGGCGGCCCTGCATCCACGGTTCAAGGCGATCACCGATAAGTACCCGGCGCTGGCCAACAGCAACAACCGCCAGCATCTGGGAACCCTGGGAGGCGGGAACCACTTCATCGAGGTGTGCCTGGACGAGGCCAACCGCGTCTGGTTCATGCTCCATAGCGGTTCGCGCGGCGTAGGTAATGCCATCGGCAACCTGTTCATCAACCTGGCCCAGGCGGATATGCGCCAGCACATCGCCAACCTGCCGGACCGCGACCTGGCCTACTTCGAGGAAGGTAGCCAGCACTTCGATGATTACGTCGAGGCCGTGGCCTGGGCCCAGGATTTCGCCCGGCAGAACCGCGAGTTGATGATGCAACTGGTGATCCAGGCCACCCGCAAGGTGATCAGCAAGCCCTTCGAAGTGGCGCTGGAGGCGGTGAACTGCCACCACAACTACGTACAGAAGGAGCGCCACTTCGGTGAAGAGGTGCTGGTGACCCGCAAGGGCGCGGTGTCGGCGAAGAAGGGCGAGTTGGGGATCATCCCCGGGTCTATGGGGGCCAAGAGCTTCATCGTCCGCGGATTGGGTAACGAGGAGGCGTTCTGCTCCTGCAGCCACGGTGCCGGTCGAACCATGAGCCGGACCAAGGCCAAGAACACCTTCACCCTGGCCGACCAGATCCGCGCCACCGCCCATGTGGAGTGCCGTAAGGATGAGAACGTGATCGACGAGATCCCGATGGCCTACAAGGACATCGACCAAGTGATGGACGCCCAGCGCGAACTGGTGGAAGTACTGCATACCTTGCGTCAGGTGGTATGCGTTAAGGGGTAGAGCGATGGATGTCATGGATATGCTGGAGTGCCCGCCCGATTGGCACTATCAACTGAGCGACTATGAAATTGGCCGGATGCGCGAAGTCTGGCAAACCCGGGACGAACACGATGCCTGGCTGGTCCTGAGCGGTTTTGGCAATGGCTTCGTGCGCCAGTCGGCAGTACGACGCCTGGCCCGCCAGCCGTCGGCCGCCGCCTTGGTGGTGCTGCTGGAGCGTCTCAACGATTGGGTACCCCAGGTTCGCCAGGAGGCGGCTACGGCCGTGGAGCTGTACCTGGTACCTGAACATGGCGCCTTGTGGTTGCAGGTTCTCGGTCCGCTGCTGGCCTTGACCGCCAAGCAGCGGGTCAGCCACGGGGCGACCCTGGAACGGGCACGAGCGGTGCTGCAGTTGCCGCAAGTACGAGGCAAGGTCGAGCAGGCCTTTGCCGCTTGCCGGGGCCGGGCCGCACGGTTCGTCTTCGAGCTGCTGCTGGACAGTGGCGCGGATCGCCCGGCACTGCTGGCCCAGGCCCTGGGCCATGGCGAGGTCAGCGTGCGGCAGATGGCGGTGGACGCCTGCGCCGAGCTGGCTAAAGAGCAGGCCCGGCCGTTGCTGGAGCAGGTCATGCGGACCTCGGGCGCTAGCGTGCGGGTCAAGGCCCTGCGCTTGTTGCTGCCGCTGTTGGACGACCCGCGCGAGCAATTGCGCCAGGCCTTGCTCGACCCCTCGGCGGCCCTGCGTGGCCTGGGGCATTGGGCGGCGCCACGCTATGGCCTGGAGCCACGGGAAGTGCTGCTGGCCCGGGTGCTGCAACCGGCGCCGGCAAACCGGTCGCAGTGGCAGGGCCTGCTGGGCCTGGCCAGGGAACTGCAAGAGCCCCGGGCCGATGCCATGGTGCAACTGGCCCTGGACTCGCCGGCCTTGAACACTCGTCTGCTGGCCCTGCATAGCCTGGGCGAGCGCGGCATGGCCTGGCAGCTCAAGGCCCTGGGCGATGTCTCGGACAAGGTCTTCGAGATGGCGGTCAGCCTGCTGCGCGAACAACCCTGGGCGGTATTCGACGAAGCCCTGGAGCAGTACCTGGATGTTCACTGGCCAGCGCTGCCTGCATGGCGCCAGCGGATGCTGCTGAGTCTCAAGCCGGGCTGGCGGCAGCTGGAGTACCTGCTTTGGTGCCTGGACCAGGCCCCACAACAGGCGAGCTACTGGCAGGCGCAATTGGCCGGCTGGTGCAGTGGGCGTTATGCGCTGTTCGACCCGGTGACCCCCAAGCCGCTGCGCGAGGCGCTGACCCAGCGGGTACGAATGATGGAAAAAACCGGAGAACTGCCGGCGGGCTCACTCAAGTGGCTGCCATGAACCAAGGAGAGCAAACATGCTGCCAGCACTGCTGAACCTGCAGGACAACGAGTCGATCCAGGCCCTGCGCCGGCAATTGAGTGAGGCGGACTGCGTGTTCGATTTCGCGGTGCTGGACGTCGCGCCACAGGCCAGCGTCGACCTTGATCTGCATCGCCAGGCCCTTGGCGCCTTGTACCTGCAGATAGAAGAGCAGCGCCGCGAGGCGCGGCGCCGGCTGATCCAGGAACATCCGCGCTATGCCGATCTCGGCGAGGCGCCGCCGATGCGCTGGGAAGTGCAGCGGGCCGTGGCTCGGGAGCTGGGTGCGCAAGAGATCCAGCGCCTGGGTACCGCCAGCGTGCTACCAGGTCCGCAGGCCTTGTACCAGGCCTTTATCGATCCGCCTTACCGAACGCGTTTCCCCGAGGATGGCGAGCCGCCGGAGGCGATCTTCCAGCGCTGGCTGGCGTTGCTGGGGCTTGAACCCGAGGCGCGGCCGGTGGTGATCGACTGGGTGAGCGACTTGCAGTTGGAGTGGGAGGTCGAGGGCACTGCGGCGACCGAGGCCTGGAGTGATTATTTCGATGAGGGCCTGGAGTGGTGGGGCGTCTGGTGCCTGAGCATCTGGAACCCCGAACGCCGGACCTTGGGGGTGCTGATGGCCAGTGCCACCGATTGAACAGGAAGCAGGACATGCAAGTAGACAAGGAACTTCACCCCCTGGACGACGCTATGCGCGAACGGGTCCTGGAGGAGCTGGCGCGGATCGAGCGCGAGCGCAATGTGCAGGTGCTGTATGCCTGTGAGTCCGGTAGCCGGGCCTGGGGGTTCTCCTCCACCGACAGCGACTATGACGTGCGTTTCATCTACGTGGAGAAACCCGAGTGGTTCATCCAGGTGGACGCCGCGCGGGACGTGATCGAGCGCCCTCTGGACGATGAGCTGGATGTCAGTGGCTGGGAGCTGCGCAAGACCCTGGGGTTGCTGCGCAAGTCCAACCCGACCTTGCTGGAATGGCTCGACTCGCCCCTGGTGTATCGCCGCGAGGCGACTGCGACCGCGCGTTTGCGCGAGCTGGCCGAGACCTTCTACAGCCCGCCGGCGGCACGCAACCACTACCTGTCGATGGCCCGGAAGAACTTTCGCGGCTACCTCCAGGGCGACAGCGTGCGGTTCAAGAAATACTTCTATGTGCTGCGACCGTTGCTGGCTGTGCGCTGGATCGACCAGGGCCGGGGCCGACCGCCCATGACCTTCGCCGAGCTGCTGGAGACCGTCGATGACCGGCGACTGCTGGACGAGGTGGATGAGCTGCTGGACTTGAAGCGTCGTGCCGATGAGTCCGCCTACGGTCCACGGCGCCCGGTGCTGCACGACTTCATCGCCGCCGAGCTTGCGCGCCCGGTGCCGAAGCTTGCGCGCACCCATGAAGACAATGCCCTGCTGGACGCCTACTTGAGAGACACCGTCCGGCACTACGCTTAAGGAACATGATGAAACAGGATGTGATCGAGCTGGACGGCGCCATTGGCGGCGGCCAGGTACTGCGCAGTGCCCTGAGCCTGTCGATGCTCACCGGCAAGGCCCTGCGGATCGGCAATATACGCGCCCGGCGCAGCCGCCCGGGCCTGATGCGCCAGCACCTGACGGCGGTCCAGGCCGCTGCCCAGGTGTGCGGGGCCAGTGTCCGGGGGGCCGAGCTGGGCTCCCAGGTGCTGGCCTTCGAACCGGGGCCGATTCGTGGCGGCGACTACCGCTTTTCCATCGGCACCGCCGGCAGCTGCACCCTGGTGTTGCAGACCTTGCTGCCGGCGTTGCTCCAGGCTCCGGAGCCCAGCCGGGTGATGGTTACCGGCGGCACCCATAATCCCCTGGCGCCACCGGCGGACTTCCTCCAGCACTCCTGGCTGCCGCAGCTGCGGCGCATGGGCGCGCAGGTGGAGTTGCAGTTGCTGCGCCATGGTTTCGTGCCGGCTGGCGGTGGCGAGCTGGAACTGTTGGTCCGGCCTTCGACCCTGCAACCTGTGCATCTGCAAGAGCGTGGCGCCTTGCTTGGGCGTCGGGCCTGGGCCCTGAGCGCCGGCCTGCCGGAGCATGTGGCCGAGCGTGAACTGCGGCGGGTGGGCAATCGCCTGGGGCTGTCCCGGGAGGAGCTGCAAGACGTGCAACTGGATGAGCAATACGGCCCGGGCAACGTGCTGTTGCTGGAGTTCGCCCACGAGCACCTGACCGAGTTGTTCTGCGGTTTCGCCCAGAACGGCCTGCGGGCCGAAAGCGTCGCCGATGCTGCCATCGACCAGGCCCGGGAATGGCTGGCCTCCGGCGCGGCGGTGGCCGAGTGCCTGGCCGACCAGTTGTTGCTGCCCATGGCTCTGGCCGGTGGCGGCAGCTTCACCACGCCGCGCCTGACCAATCATCTGGCGAGCAATATCCAGGTGATCGAAGCCTTCCTGCCGGTGCGCTTCCAGACGCGCTCCGTGGCCGAGCAGGTGCTGCACGTGGAGTGTCGTTCCCGGGACCGATAGGCGTAGAGTGCCCCGGTCAACCTGGAGGTCGCCAAGATGTATCACTTGTATGGAAGCCAGGGCACGGGGTCGGCCATGGTGGAGATTGCCCTGGAGTATTGCCAGGCGCCGTATCGCTGTATCGAGGCCGCGCCCTGGCAAGCCAGCCCGGGGCGGGATGCCCTGGAGCGGCTCAATCCGTTGTTGCAGATTCCCACCTTGCAACTGCCCGACGGCAGCATCCTCACGGAAAGCGCGGCGATCCTGATCCACCTCGGGTTGCAGTTCGCCGATTCCGGGTTGCTGCCGACCCAGGCCTCGGCGCGGGCCCAGGTCATTCGTGGCTTGGTGTACATCGCCGCCAACTGCTATTCGGCGATCGGCATCCTCGACTACCCGGGACGTTGGGTGAGCGATGCCGACCCGGCGCTGGAGGCGCGGGTGCGCCAGGCGACCGGGCAACGCCTGCACCACGCCTGGGAGCTGTTCGCCCGCCAGTTCACCCCACGGCCTTTCCTGGGTGGCGACGCGCCCGGGGCCCTGGATATCCAGGCGGCGGTGGTGTCGCGTTGGGGCGGCGCCAGGGACGCGCTGCGCCACAGCCAGCCGCACTTCGTGGCCTTGCTCGAGCGCATCGAGCACGAGCCCCGGGTGGCCCCGGTGCTGGCCCGGCATTGGCCCGGATCCTGCTGAGAGCCGGCTTGAGGTGTTGGGGGCAAAGCTGGCAGTCTGCGCGCCCGGATTCCCCAAGGTTCACTTCGAGGACGTTACGCAATGGATGGCAAGCACTGGCCCAAGGCCCTGAACCGACTGCTGCTGATGGTGCAAGGCGCCTTGGTGATCAGCGGCTGGTTCAGTGCCACCTTCGTCATCGGCACCAGCAGCGGCCGGCCATTGCTGGGGCTGCTCCTGGCCTTGGCGCTGGGGATCCTGGGCATCTTCGTGCACGAGGCCGGGCACTACCTGGCGGCCCGCTGGTGGGGCATGCCGGTGCTGTCGATGCGGCTCACCGTCCTCGAACTCCAGGCGCGACGGCGTGGCTGGCGGCTGCGCCTGCGCAAGTGCCTGGGCGGTTATGTGATGGCGGCGAGCAACCTGCAACGCTCGCTGCGCGGGCAATGGCTGGCGGTGGCGTTCTGTGGCCCATTGCTGAACCTGCTGGCGGGCCTGGCCGCCCTGGGCCTCGGGCTCGCCTGGCCTGGGTTGGCCGGCGCGGTGCTCCTGGGGTTTGCCGCGATCAACCTGGCGCTGGGGGCGGCCAATCTCATTCCGACCCTGGGGACCATGCCCAGTGACGGCCTGCTGCTGTGGCGCTGGTTCACTCATCGTGATGACCAGCTAGCGGAACTGGCCTACGCCCGACTGCTGGCCCTGAGCGTGGCCGGAGCCACCAGTGGGCAGTTGCCGCAAGCGGACCTCGAACACCTGGACCAGGCGGCCATGCCCCAGCCCCTGGTCGCCTTCAGCTACCGGCTCGCTGCCCGGCAAGAGCAGGGCGACTGGGCGGCGGCGCAGGCGATGGAACCTGAACTGGAGCGGCTGCTGGAGGGTCGGGCAGGGGAGCTGCCTGGCCTGCAGGTGGTGGTCGATCTGTTGCGCACGGAACTGGCCTTCTGCCGTGCCTGCCAGCAACGTGACGCGAGCCTGTTGCAAGGGGCTCCGCTGACCGCCGAGGTCGAGTGGTACTCACCCTGGTTGCGGCCGCGGGGCCAGGCTCTGGCGGCATTCCTCGACGGTGACCGGCCGCGGGGCGAGTCGCACCTGGAACAGGTCCAGCGGCTGGCCGATGACAGCGTGATTTTGTCCCTGGGCAAGAGCGAAGCCTTGTTGGCCGAGCATCTGCGGGCCTTGCCCGGAGCATAGGGGCAGGCGGAGATTGGCGCGGCGCTGAAAACCGTCGGTTTTGCCGGGCAAAGCTCTTATACTCCGGCGCCTCGTTTTCATACCCAGTAAAAGGACCCACCTGTGGCCAACGAACCGGATCACGAATTCTTCGATCGCGCCGACGCCATCATCGACCTGGCCAACTCCCAGGTCGCCACCTGCGGCCGTGGCAAGGTCAGCGCCTCGCTGATGTACGCCAATGCCCGTTTCTGCGCATTCATCCGCGCCACCGGTTGCCGTGACGCCGAGGAAATGGCCGCTTCCAAGCAGCAGACGCTGGACTACTTCGTCGATCAGTTCCGCCACATGCTCGACGAGCACTTGACGGACTACGCCGAGAATTTCGCGCAGTACACCAACCGCTCGCCGGAGTGAAGACCGCCGGCGCCGCCTGGCGCCGGGGCACCCAACCGCTGGTCCTGTTCCTGCCAGGAGTCCCGAGGCTTGCCGAGGGGCTCGACTAGACTTCGCTTGCGGCGCGTCTTGCCGGTCGTTGCACCTGTACCAGAGGCCAGCGTCCGGTAGTGGCAGGCGCTGTCCGCAAGCAGGACATACCCAATCAGCAAGGAGTGCCAACCATGATCGTCATTCCACAACGTGTCATCGAAAACGGTAGTGTCATCTCGCTGCGTGGCGACTCGGGCAACTACATGTCGCGCATGGGCGCGACCGGCCTGGAGTTGTCCAAGGGTTCCATCGATCAGTACTGCAAGTTCAAGGTGGTGCTGGTGCAGATCGGCACCGACAAGAAGCTCGCCCTGCAGGGCGATAACGGCAAGTTCATGTCGCGCATGGGGGCCACGGGCCTGGAGCTGTCCAAGGACAGCATCGACCCGTATTGCCAGTTCGCCTACGCCATCGATACGGCCAGCGGCCAGATATCCCTGCGTGGCGACAACGGCAAGTGGATGTCGCGGATGGGCGAGAAGGGCCTGGAGCTGTCCAAGGACGGCATCGATCGCTTCAGCCAGTTCATGCTGGTGCTCGAAGGTTGAGGCGCACGCGATAAGGGCTCAAGCCGCAGGTGACCATGCTTCCATGGCTCGAGCCTGCGGCTCGGCCTTACCGGCTCCGCGCCAGGACCTCCATCAACTCGCCGCCGTTCTTCACCGCGATCACCGTGGCCAGGAAATCCTCCAGGCAGGTCAGGCTGCCTGAGGTGTGCATGTCCACCTGCCGCCCCTCGACCCCAAAGCTCCAGGGCCCACGGCGTCCGCTGCTGGGCAACTCGAACTGCACGCATGGGTGCTCGGCGAGCGCCTTCTGGCCTTGGAACTGGCCGGCTCCCGGTCCAGGTCAATGCGGTGGCGCCGGGCATCGTCGATCCCCCCTTGCATCCGACCGAACCGCAGACCCGTGCCGCGCTCCAGGCCCTGGCCCCCAGGGGGCGTACCGGCGGTGAGACAGTGACGGCGATCCGCCGGCGCGAGCGCAACAGGCGAGGCTGACGCATCGGGCGTGCCCTGGCCGGAAGCGATATTTATGTGAACGATGTCACTCTTTTCTCAAGGGAACACCGGTCGCGGTCGATAACGTCGGGATGCCTAACTGATACGGAGTTCGTCATGGCTTTGCTTCCGGTTCGTCTGTCTCATCGTTTGACCCTCGGCAGCGTGCTGCTGTTGCTGTTCACGGCGTTGGCGGTTTTTGCCGTGATGACCCTGCGGGGACAACCCAAGGTAGTGGAGGCGAGCTCGGCACTGATCGAACAGACCGGCAGTGCCATCGTCCGTCAACTGGCCTTGCAGTTGGCGGGGATCGAAGGCGTGACCGTGAGCATGGCGCACATGGTCGAGGGCCTGCCCAAGGAGCCGGAGCTGGTCATGGCCACCGCGCCCAAGGTGATCGACCACGAGAACGACAAGGCCATCGCCGGTGGCGGGATCTGGCCGGAACCCAATGCCTTCGCCCCGGGCGTGGAACGCCGCAGCTTCTTCTGGGGGCGCAGCGACGCGGGCTCGCTGGTGTATTCCGATGACTACAACGCCGCCGGCAGCGCCGGTTATCACCATGAAGCCTGGTACACGGGGGCGCGCAATAGCGCTGCCGGGCACTGCCTGTGGTCCGAGGCCTACCAGGACCCGGTGACCCAGGTGCCGATGACCACCTGCAGCGTGCCCTATCGCCAGGGCGGCGCCTTTGCCGGGGTGGCCACCATCGACCTGCGCCTGGACGACCTGGCGCGCTTTCTCAAGGAACAGGGGGCGGTCACCGGCGGTTATGCCTTCGCCCTGGACCAGGCCGGCAACGTCCTGTACTTCCCCGACGCCCAGGCCAGCGGTGGCGCGCAGATGCTCAGCTTCGACGCCTTGAGCAAGCAGCAGGCCTGGTTGCGCCCGGTGGCCGAGACCCTGGCCGGCGCGGCGCGTCCCGGCCAGGTGCGCAGCCTCGACCTGGACCGCGACGGACGCTTGCAGGAAGCGGCGCGAGTCAGCCTGTTCACCATGCCTGGCACCGGTTGGACCATCGGCCTGGTGACTCCAGAGAAGCGGGTCACCGGCCTGGCCCGGGCCATGACCACCGAGATCCTGGTATTCCTCCTGCCATTGCTGGCCCTGTTGCTGTTCTTCGCCTGGCTGGCGGGCAACAAGCTGATTGCCCAGCTTGAGGAAACCACCCGCCAGATCGATGCCCTGGGCAGTGGCCAGGCCACTGACAATGCCGAGCTGCACGTGGATCGGGCCGATGAGATCGGCGCTCTGCGTGGCGCGGTCAACCGCTATGCCGGGCAGTTGCGGCAGATGCTGCAGAAGATCGCCAGCGAAGCCCGCCAGTTGCAGAGCGAAGCCGCGCGCCTGGGCGAGTTGAGCAGCACCCTGGCCCGGCGCGCCGAGCAGCAGCGCCAGGAAAACACCCAACTGGCCACGGCCATCACCGAGATGTCCTCCAGTGCCCAGGAAGTGGCGCAGAACACCAACAACTGCGCCGATACCGCGCGCCAGTCGCTGGTGGTGGTGCAGGATGGCCAGCAGCGGGTGGCGGCCAACAGCGAGTCGATCCAGCAGCTGTCCACGGAAATGGCCGAGGCAGCCTCGGTGATCCAGCGCCTGGAGCAGGACAGCCAGCAGGTCGGCGCGGTCCTGGACGTGATCAAGGCCATCTCCGAGCAGACCAACTTGCTGGCCCTCAATGCCGCCATCGAGGCGGCCCGGGCCGGCGAGCAGGGCCGTGGTTTCGCCGTGGTGGCCGACGAGGTGCGGACCCTGGCCGGGCGTACCCAGACCTCGGCCAACGAGATCAGCGGCATGATCAACGATCTGCAGCAGGCCTCGCGCCAGGCGGTGCAGGCCATCCAGTCCGGCGAGTCACGCACCCGCCAGGCGGTGGGCGAGGCAGCCGGGGCTTCGGACGCGCTGTCGAGCACGGTCAACAGCTTCGATGACATTTCCCAGCGGGCGCAGCAGATTGCCGTGGCGGCGCAGGAGCAGAGCCACGTGACCCAGGAAATCAACGAGCTGGCGGTACGTATCCACAGCATCAGCGAAGACAACGCCCGGGACGCCCAGGCCCTGGACAAGGTCAGCGAGGCCATGCAGGCCTTGTCAGGACGCCTGGCCGATCTCAGTCACGGTCAGGTCTGAAGCCGTGCCCGCCCGACCCAGCCAGGGTCGGGCGGGCGGCTTCGGCCTTTTTCGCCGCCGGGCCCGCCGGCGCCGAATCAGCTGTACGCCAGCTATTGCAGCTTGAAGTTCAGCAACAAGCCCAACGCCACACCGAAGAACCCCAGCAGGCCGCTGCCCAGGGCGCTGCGTGGCGGGCGGCGCTTGGCCAGGTAGCGGGCCGCGGCGGCGCCGAGCACCGCACCGGGGAAGTTGAGCAAGTAGTAGATCCAGCCCAGGGCATCCTGCGGGGTGGTGATCCACAGGCAGAACAGCAGCAGGTGGATGGCCAGGGCCAGGGCGGCGCCGGCGACCATGGCCGAGGTCGGGCGGGTCAGGAGCAGCAGGCCGAGGACCAGCGCCTGGGGCAGCCAATAGGCCGCGAAGTTGTCCCAGAAGTAGTCCAGTGGCACCAGGGCCCGGGCAATGGCCAGGGCCATGCCCAGGATGATGGCGATGATGGCGGGCAGGTGCTGGAGCGGTAGACGGTGCAGTGGCATGAGGACCTCGGGATGGGCGGGCAGGGACTTTTTACGGCCCAGGGTCGTGCCTGTCCAGTGTCACCGGGCGATGGCCAGCGTTGGGCGGTCCAGCGCAGGTGGCGCGTGGCGTGCGCCTTCAGGCCATGCTGCACAGTTCGTGCACGCACTGGCGTAGCCAGCGGTGGGCCGGGTCGGCTTCCATGCGCGGGTGCCAGAGCAGGGAAATGGTCATCGGTGCGAGCGCCACGGGCAGCTCGAAGGCATGCAGGCCGGCCCGCAGGTTGCTGGTGTGGCGCTCGGGCACCATGGCGATCAGGTCCGAGCCCCGGGCCAGGGCCAGGGCGGCGGAGAAACCGCTGACCAGGGCCATCACCTGGCGTGCCAGCCCCCGCTCCTGGAGGACATCGTCCATGGGACCGTGGCCATGTCCCTGGTGGGATACCAGGATGTGCTGGCCGGCCAGGTAGTCGTCGAGGCTGACCGGGCCCCGGCTCAAGGGGTGGCCGGCACGTACCACGCCGATCAGGCGATCGCGGAACAGCGCTCGGGTGCGCAGCTCGGGGCTGGTGCCGGCATCCACTACTGCGGTTTCCAGATCGATGCTGGCTTCGCGCAGGGGCTGGCTGTCGCGGTCCAGCTTGGGCACGAAATGAATCCGCACGCCCGGTGCTTCCCGCTGCAGGCGGGCGAGCAGTGCCGGGCCAAAATTCTCGACGAAACCGTCGCGGCTGCGCAGGGTAAAGGTGCGACGCAACTGCCGCAGGTCGACCTCGGTGGCCGGGCGCAAGGCGGCCAGGGCCTCTTCCACCAGAGGGCCGATCCGCTGGCGCAGTTCCAGGGCTCGGGGCGTGGGCACCAAGCCGCGCCCGGCGCGCACCAGCAACGGGTCGCCAGTGGCCTGGCGCAGGCGGGTCAGGGCCCGGCTCATGGCCGACGGGCTCAGTTGCAGGCGTGCGGCGGCGCGCGCCACGCTGCCTTCGGCCAGCAGCACGTCCAGGGTCAGCAGTAGATTCAGATCGGGAGTCGACATGGGCGAAATCTAGCATGGCCGAACGCGGCTGGCATGGCGTTGCCTGCAGCTATTAACTGCACCTGCCGCGCCTTCCGCCACCCTTGCAGCCAGTCCAGGCTAGGGGGACCGATCACCCTCGCAGGAGTCGTTGCATGTCCACCCTCGAAGTCGCCCCGCGCCTGGAACCTCTTGCCTCCCGGGCGCGCTGGGCCCTGGCCAGCCTGGCGCTGGCGATGCTGATGCCCTCCCTGGATACCAGTATCGCCAATGCCGGCTTGCCGCAGCTGGCCCTGGCGTTCGATGCCTCCTTCCAGCAGGTGCAATGGGTGGTGCTGGCCTACTTGTTGACGATCACCATCCTGATCGCCAGTGCCGGGCGCCTCGGCGACCTGCTGGGACGGCGGCGGGTGCTGTTGGGCGGGATCATGCTGTTCTGCCTGGGATCGCTGGGCTGTGGCCTGGCCCCGGGCCTGCATGGCTTGCTGGCAGCCCGGGCGGTGCAAGGGGTAGGGGCGGCGGCGATGCTGGCGCAACCCCTGGCGCTGGTGAGCGATAGCTTGCCCAAGGGGCGCACCGGTAGCGCCATGGGGCTGCTGGGCACGCTATCGGCCCTGGGGACCACCCTGGGGCCAGCGCTGGGCGGCTGGTTGCTGGCCAGCGTCGGTTGGCGCTGGATGTTCCTGGTCAATCTGCCCCTGGGCCTGGCTGCCCTGGTGCTGGCCTGGCGCTGCCTGCCGGAGGATCGCCGTTCGACCGCAAGCGATGGGTTCGATGTGCCCGGGACGTTGCTCCTGGCCCTGGGGTTGGTGGCTTATGCCTTGGCCCTGACCCTGGGCCGCAACCTGCTGGCGCCTTTGAACCTGGGGTTGTTGCTGGTGGCCGTGGTCGCGGCAGGTGCCTTGCTGTGGGTCGAGCGCCGGGCCCGAGCTCCGCTGTTCCAGCCGGCCCTGCTGCGGCGCCGGCAACTGCGCGCCAGCCTGCTGACCAGCTTGTTGGTGTCCACGGTGATCATGAGCACCTTGGTGGTCGGGCCGTTCTATCTTTCCCGTGGGTTGGCGCTGCCAACCGTCTGGGTGGGCCTGGGATTGTCCCTGGGGCCCCTGGTGGCGGCGATGGTCGGGGTGCCGGCCGGACGCCTGGTGGATCGCCATGGCCCGCGGTTGTCCTGCCGGGTCGGCTTGTTCGGCATGTTGCTGGGCCTGGGTTTGCTGGTATTGCTGCCGGTGCGCCTGGGACTGGCCGGGTACCTGCTGCCGATCGTCTTGGTCACTGGCGGTTATGCGTTGTTCCAGGCGGCCAACAATAGTTTGCTGCTGCTCGATGCACCGGCTGCGCAGCGCGGGCTGGCGGCCGGGCTCCTGAGCCTGTCGCGCAATCTCGGGCTGATCAGCGGCGCGGCCGCCATGGGCGCGGTGTTCGCCCGGGCCTCCCGGGGTGGTGCGCTGGAGCATGCCGCAGCCGCTGCGCAGGGTATGCGGGTGACCTTCGGGGTGGCGGCGGTGCTGGTCCTGCTGGCCTTGCTGGTGGCCCTGGTGGAGCGCCGACCGGAGGCGTCGTTCGAGGCTTGCCGGGCACCGCGCCCGGACTAAGCTTGGCTGGCACACCCTGCCAAGGAGCCGGTCATCGTGAGCAGCCTGCGTACCCCTTCGTTAGGCCCGATCGTCGGGCACACCACCGATACTTCCTGCCGCCTGTGGATCGCCGGCTCCGATGCCCTGGACGAGAAGGGCGTGGCCGAGGACATCCGCACCATCGGCGTCATTGGTGTGGTGGGCGGCAATGGCAAGGTCGCCGCCCAGGACATCTTCTATTTCCGCTTGCGTCGCGAGTTCCACCGCACCGGCACCTTCAACCTCGGTATCGACACGAGCCTGTGGCGCAACGAAACCGAACGCAAGCAGCTCAAGCCGTTCCTGCTGAGCCCGGCGACGCGCTACCGGGTACGCATGGCCTCGCTCAACGTCGATGACGCGGGCAGCAACGACGATGCGGTGTCCAGTGAGTCGGTGGTGCAGCGCCTGCCGGCACCCGGGGCCTGGGCCAATGACCTGAACCGCAGCGGGGCGGACAAGAAGTACGTCGAGGCCGAATTCACCACCCAGGCCAGCTCGGCCAAGAAGCCGGCGCCGCTGAGTTTCCTGCTGGGTTCGTGCCGTTATCCGGGGCTGCTGTGGAAGCGCAAGAATGCCGATGCGATCTTTGCCCCGATGCTGGCCGATCATGGCGATGCGCAATTGGTGCTGATGGTCGGCGACCAGATTTATGCCGACCTGCTCAACCGCCTGGTGCCGATAGGCCTGGCCGATACGTTCGAGGAGTTCGAGGAGCGCTACCACACGGCTTTCGGTTCGCCGAACATCCGCCAGCTGCTGGCGTGCCTGCCGACCTACATGATCCTCGACGATCACGAAATCGAGGATAACTGGACCCAGGACCGCATTCGCAAGGATCGCGGCAAGCGCTTGTTGTTCAACCTGGCCATGGGCGCCTACATGAGCTACCAGTGGAGCCATGGCCCGCGCTTTGCCGACAGTTACGTGCACGGGCGCGGCATGTCGGGCGACGACCAGTACTTGCAGCAGTTGCAGACCAACCAGCTGTTCTATGATTTTTCCTGTGTCGACTATCCATTCTTCGTCCTCGACACCCGCACCCAGCGCTTCCTCGACGACGTCCCGGATGCCCTGGAGGACAATCACCTGCTGGGCCGGCCCTCACTGCATCGCAGCGAGCCCGGCCAACTCGATCGCTTGTGTGCGTGGCTGCGGCACATGCAGGAAGATCGAGGCAACCAGCCGAAGTTCATCGTCACCTCCAGCGTCTTCGTGCCCAATGGCGTGGATACCCTGGGCAGCGACGGTGATGCCCTGCGCCACAAGAACGACAGCGATGCCTGGGCGGCATTTCCCAGCACTCGCCGCGCGGTGCTGGACACCTTGCTCGAACACCGGGTGCAGAACGTGGTGTTCCTGTCCGGGGATATCCATTGCTCGAACATTTCCCGGTTGCAGTTCAGTGGGGCGGGCAAGGACTTGGTGGCCTACGCGGTGACCTCATCGGCGTTCTACTGGCCCTTTCCCTTCGCCGATGGTGATCCGGCCGGCTATGTGCACGACTCCCAGGCGCCAGCCACGCCCGACGGTTTTACCCTGGCGGGCGGCGAGACCATGCATTACCGCACCTGGGCCTTCACCCAGGCCGATAACTTCGCACGGATCGACCTGCAGCCGGGCAGCGCCGAAATGCAGGTGCAGTTCTACGGTGCCGATGGCGCGCCCCTGGTGACCCGCAAGCAGGACGACGCCATGGACGAGCGGCCGGAACGACTGCAACTGGCGCCTTGGTAGGTCAATGCCGAGCAGTTAATGGAACTGCAGGAGCGAGGCTCACCCGCGATGGACTTCTGAGCGCCGGGTTTATCCGGTAGACACCCGCTACCGTTAACGAGCATCGACCGGCTGCTCCTACAGGGGATCCAGTGACAGGCCCAGTTACAGCCCCAGTTCCAGTGCCAGCAGGTCGGCCAGTGGCTGGCGCCGGCGAATCAGTTTCGGCTGGCCGTTTTCGAACAGCACCTCAGGCAACAGGGTCCGGCTGTTGTAGTTCGAGGACATGCTCGCGCCATAGGCGCCGGTATCGTGCAGCACCAGCAGGTCGCCGACCTGGGCCTGGGGCAGCAGGCGCGGGGTCAGGCACTCATCGTCCTGGGTGAAGATGTCGCCGGACTCGCACAAAGGGCCGCCGACCACGGTCGGTCGTTGCGGGCGCCGGACCGCTTGGCCGTTGGCGTCCAGCAGGCTCATGCCGTGGTAGGCGCCATACATGGCCGGGCGCATCAGGTCGTTGAAGCCAGTGTCCACCAACACGAAGTGATGCTGGCCGGCATCCTTGACCACCCGCACCTCGCTGACCAGGCAGCCGGCCTCGGCCACCAGGAAGCGCCCGGGTTCGATTTCCATGTGCACGCCGTGGCCCAGATAGGCCTCGATTTCCTCGCGGGCGACTTTCCAGGCGTTGGCGTAGCGCTGCACGTCCACCGGAGTGTCGCCGTCGCGGTAGGGAGTGGACAGGCCGCCGCCGATGGAGAAGGCCTCGATGTCGTGGTCCAGGGACTTCACGGCCGCCACCATGGCCGCGCCCACCTGCTCCAGGTGGTCGTAGTCGACCCCGGAGCCGATATGCATGTGCAGGCCCACCAGGTGCAGGTTGTGCTGGCGAATCACCGCCAGGGCCTCGTCCACCTGGTCGTGCCAGATCCCGTGCTTGCTGTTTTCACCGCCGGTGTTGGTCTTGCGGCTGTGGCCGTGGCCGAACCCGGGGTTGATCCGCAGCCAGACACGATGCCCGGGGGACTGTTCGCCCAACTGGCGGAGCATGTCGATGGAACCGGCGTTGACCTCCACTTGCAGTTCCACCACACGCTTGAGGGTGGCCTCGTCGAACAGGTCGCAGGTGAAGACGATGCCGCCGTTGGCCGGGCTGAAGCCGGCCAGCAGGGCCCGCTCGATCTCACCCAGGGAGACCGCATCGACCCGCACCCCGGCTTCGCGGATCAGGCGCAGCAGGTGCAGGTTGGACGAAGCCTTCTGGGCATAGCGCACCACGTCGAAGGCTTGCAACTGGGCGATACGCGCCTGGATGGTGGCGGCGTCATAGCACCACAGCGGGGTGCCGTACTGGCGGGCGGCGGCGACAAGCTGTTCGGGGGAGAAGGGGATGGCCATGGCGAATGCAATCTGTGGTCAGTAAGAGAGCGAGCAGCATGCCGACTCTTGTCCATTCAATAAAATATCTATTCTTTGTCGTGTGATTCAGTTTTGATATGGGCTGAATTCAAATCTGGAGCCTGTCCGTGCAGATTTCTCTGCGGCACATCGAAGTCTTTCGCGCCATCATGCAGGCCGGCAGCGTCACTGGCGCCGCGCGCCTGTTGTTCACCTCGCAACCCACGGTCAGTCGCGAGCTGGCGCGCCTGGAAAGCCTGTCCGGCCTGTGCCTGTTCGACCGCGAGGGCGGGCGCCTGTTGCCCACGGCCCAGGCCCTGCTGTTGCTGGAAGAGGTGGAGCGGGCCTATGTAGGCCTGGAGCGGATCAACAGCGTCGCCCAGTCGATCCGCCGCTTCGAGCACGGCCAATTGAGCCTCTGCTGCCTGCCGCTGTTTTCCCAGACCTTGCTGCCCCCGGTATGCAAGGACTTCCAGGCCTGCCACCCGGGGATCGGCCTGAGCATCAGTGCCCAGGAATCGCCATTGCTGGAAGAGTCCCTGAGTGCCCAGCGCCACGACCTGGGGCTGACCGAAAGCGAACACCTGCCCCGGGGCACCCAGGGCGAGCTGCTGTTTTGCGCCGACATGGTCTGCATCCTGCCTGAAGGCCATCCACTGCTGGCGAAGACGCGATTGTCGGTGGCGGACTTTGGCGGCCAGAACTTCATCAACCTCTCGGGGCTGGATATCTATCGGCAGACCCTGGACGAGCATTTTCGCCAGGCCGGGGTCGACCGCCGGGTGGTGGTGGAAACCACCAACGCCGCCTCGGTGTGCGCCATGGTGCGACAGAGGCTGGGGGTGGCGATCATCAACCCGTTGAGTGCCATGGAGGAAGTGGGCAGAGGGCTGGCGATCCGTCCGCTTGAGCTTTCGGTGCCTTATCGGGTGATGTTGATTCGCCCGGACTACAGGCCGTCCTCGAGCTTTGTCGAAGGTTTCTGCCAGTCGTTGCGGGCCCAGGCCAAGGCGCTGGAAGCGCAGGTGGGCCAGATCGTGGTGGGGGGCTAGGCTGGGCGCATGTGCGAGCCGCTCGGGGAACGGACGCTCCCGAGAGCTGTTTCGACGTGATGGGCCGGGTAGGGTGGAGCTTCGCTTCGCGAGGAAAGATGTCCCTCTCGTATTGCTGCAGGCAATTATCCAGGATCAGGTCAGTTGTCGGCCGGGCATGTTGAAAGAGCTGGGCGGTGTGACGCAACACGGCATGCCTTGGGGTGCGCAGTCAGGCAGCCATGGCGGCACCTGTCTGGCACATTCTGCATGCCCGGACCGGCAGCCACTCGCCTAATCCTCTGACTGCTTCTGGAGTTGAACATCATGCCTATCGCCATTCACGCACGGAACAATACCGCTGCTGCGCAGCAAGTCGCCATCAGGAACAATCGCCAGGGCAATGACCTGGCCAACGTGAACATACCGGCTGGTAACAATGTGGTGCTTTATGTCTTGCCGGCGGATGCCAGCGCCAACCTGTATTTGATCTGCAATGGCAACAATGCCCAGACGACCGACTTGAGTGTGGTCTACCAGGGTTTCAGCAGTGTGCAGCAGGACAGTGACTGGGCCCGTCAGTGGACGGTCGAAGGCGCTCCGGATGGGGTGCAGCTGGATCTGGCGTGACGCTCCGCCAGCCTTTGATACCGGGACTGTCTCCCGCGCTCGGGTGGACGGTCCAAAGATGCCGGAGCCCATAGGGCTCTGGCTTTTTTTCGAGCTCATCACAGCGACCCTTGGCAGGCGAGCAGCCTGCGCGGATCACCGGCCTTGCTCGAGGGTGTCGCGACCCGGCCGTCGGATGTCGTGGGTCCTCGGGCCGGGCGTTGAACGCGGGGGGGGGTTAGCGCTCGATCGCCAAGGCCACGCCCTGGCCGCCGCCGATGCACAGGGTCGCCAGGCCCTTGTGGGCATCGCGCTTGATCATTTCATGCAGCAGGGTCACCAGCACCCGGCAACCCGACGCACCGATCGGGTGGCCGATGGCGATGGCACCGCCGTTGACGTTGACCTTGGCCGGGTCCCATGCAAGCTCCTTGGCCACCGATAGCGACTGCGCGGCGAAGGCTTCGTTGGCTTCGATCAGGTCCAGTTGCTCCAGGCTCCAGCCGGCCTTCTCCAGGCAGCGGCGGGTGGCCGAGACCGGGCCGATACCCATGATCGCCGGATCGACCCCGGCGTTGGCGTAGGCGGCGATCTTCGCCAGTACCGGCAGGCCCAGGGCCCGCGCCTTGCTGGCGCTCATCAGGATCACGGCGGCGGCGCCGTCGTTCAGCGCCGAGGCGTTGCCGGCGGTGACGCTGCCGTCTTTCTTGAACGCCGGCTTGAGCTTGGCCAGGGCCTCGGCGGTGGTGCCGGGGCGGGGTTGTTCGTCGGTGGCGAAGGTGACGGGCTCGCCCTTGCGCTGGGGAATCTGGATCGGGGTGATCTCGTCGACGAAGCGCCCGGCCTCGATGGCCGCGGCGGCCTTGCGCTGGGAGTCGGCGGCGAAGGCGTCCTGGGCTTCACGAGTGATGCCGTATTTTTCCACCAGGTTCTCGGCGGTGATGCCCATGTGATAGTCGTTGAAGGCATCCCACAGGCCGTCGCTGATCATGGAGTCGATCATCTGGCTGTGGCCCATGCGCAGGCCGGTGCGGGCGCCGGGCAGGACGTAGTTGGCCAGGCTCATGTTCTCCTGGCCGCCGGCGATGATCACCTCGGCGTCGCCGCAGCGGATGGCCTGGGCGGCCAGGTGCAGGGCCTTGAGGCCGGAGCCGCAGACCTTGTTCAGGGTCATGGCGGGCACGGCATGGGGCAGGCCGGCCTTGATCGCGGCCTGGCGTGCGGGATTCTGCCCGGCGCCGGCGGTGAGTACCTGGCCCATGATGACTTCGTCGACCTGGGCCGGGTCGATGCCGGTCTGGGCCAGCAGTTGGCGGATCACCGCGGCGCCGAGGTCGACGGCGGGAATGGCCGCCAGCGAGCCCTGGAAGGTGCCCACGGCGGTGCGGGTAGCGGCAACGATTACGACGTCTTGCATGATGGGCTCCTCAGGCGAACTGCATTTCGGGAACGTGGTCCGGCACGATCAGCTTGCCGGCGGTCTTGCTGACGATTTCCTCGACGCTGACCCCGGGGGCGCGTTCCTTGAGGATGAAGGCGCCATCCTCGATTTCGAGGTAGGCCAGGTCGGTGAGCACGCGCTTGATGCACTGCGCGCCGGTCAGCGGCAGGCTGCAGCGGCTGAGCAGCTTGGACTCGCCGTCCTTGGACGCGTGGGTCATGGTGACGATGATGTTGTCGGCACCGGCCACCAGGTCCATGGCGCCGCCCATGCCCTTGACCAGCTTGCCGGGGATCATCCACGAGGCGATGTTGCCCTGCACGTCCACTTCGAAGGCGCCGAGCACGGTAAGGTCGATGTGGCCGCCGCGGATCATCGCGAAGGATTCGGCGGAGGAGAAGATCGATGCGCCGATGCGTGCGGTCACGGTCTGTTTGCCGGCGTTGATCATGTCGGCGTCGATCTGGTCCTCGGTGGGAAAGGCGCCCATGCCCAGGAGGCCGTTTTCCGATTGCAGCATGACTTCCATGCCGTCGGGGATGTAGTTGGCCACCAGGGTCGGGATACCGATGCCCAGGTTCACGTAGTAGCCGTCCTGCAGTTCGCGGGCGACGCGCTGAGCCATTTGTTCGCGGGTAAGAGCCATGTTTATTGTCCTTTTAGTCGGGCTGGGGAAGGGCGATCACTTGCGCACGGTGCGCTGTTCGATGCGCTTCTCGAAGGTGCCGCAGATGACCCGGTCGACGTAGATGCCCGGGGTGTGGATCTGCGCCGGGTCCAGTTCGCCCGGCTCGACGATTTCTTCCACCTCGACCACGGTGATCTTGCCGGCGGTGGCCGCCAGGGGGTTGAAGTTCTGTGCGGTGTGGCGATAGATCACGTTGCCGAAGTGGTCGGCCTTCCAGCCCTTGACGATGGCGAAGTCGCCGGTGATGGACTCTTCCATCAGGTAGGTGCGGCCATTGAACTCGCGGGTCTCCTTGCCTTCGGCCACGGGAGTACCGACGCCGGTGGCGGTGAAGAAGGCCGGGATGCCGGCGCCGCCTGCGCGCATTTTTTCCGCCAGGGTGCCCTGGGGGGTCAGTACCACCTCGATCTCGCCGCTGAGCAGTTGCTGCTCGAACAGGGCGTTCTCGCCGACATAGGAGGCCACCACCTTGCTGATCTGGCGGTCTTCGAGCAGCACGCCCAGGCCGAAGCCGTCGACGCCGCAGTTGTTGGATACCACGGTCAGGTCGCGGGTCCCCCGGCGCTTGATCTCGGCGATCAGGTTCTCGGGAATGCCGCACAGGCCGAAGCCCCCGGCGATCACGGTCATGCCGTCTTGCAGACCTTCCAGGGCTTCCTCGTAGGACGCCACGCGCTTATCGAAACCTGCCATATGCACCATCCTCTTTCTTGTTCGTTGGCGGCTGGCCAGCCGTTGTGGGATCAGTGTTGCGCTATGGGATTGATTTGTTAAGTTGATTTTTAAGGTTGATTGATTTGAAAAACAGCATAATGCGCTGCAAGCTGCAAGCTGCAAGCTGCAAGCTGCAAGCTGCAAGCTGCAAGCTTATAGCTTGTGGCCTGTAGCTGCGCCTCCTGAGGATGATGGATGACGGTCAAACAGATAAGGGCCTTCCTGGCGGTGGCCCACAGCATGAGTTTCGCCCTGGCCTGTGAGCGCCTGCACCTCTCGCAGTCGGCGCTGAGCCTGACCATCAAGGCCCTGGAAGAGGGTCTGGGCGGACGCTTGTTCACCCGCAATACGCGCAACGTCGCCCTGACGCCCGAGGGCGAGGCGCTGTTGCCCCTGGCCCGGCGCCTGATCGCCGACTGGGACAACGCCGAGGACGAAATGCGCCAGCGCTTCACCTTGCAACGCGGACGGGTGACCCTGGCGGCCATGCCGTCCTTCGCCGGCAACCTGCTGCCGCCGATCCTCAAGCAGTTCCGGGCCCGCTACCCGCAGGTCAACGTCACGGTCAACGATGTGATCAACGAGCAGGTGCTGGAGATGGTTCGCGACCGCGAAGTCGAGCTGGGGGTGGCCTTCGAACCCCAGGACAGCACTTCGCTGGCGTTCACCCCGCTGTATGTCGATCGCTTCGTCGCCGTGGTGTCCCGGGAGTCGCCCCTGGCACAGCGCAGCGAGATCGACTGGCAGATGTTGTTGCAGGAGCCTTTCATCACCCTGCAGCGCCCCTCCACGGTGCGAGTCATGCTCGAGGAGCATCTGCGGGCCCAGGGCGTGCAGTTGCCGGTGGAGTTCGAGAGCCACCAGTTGGCGACCGTGGGCCGCATGGTCGCCAGCGGCCTTGGGGTGAGCGCGGTACCGGCCTTGTGTGCCGGGCAGATGCGTGAGCTGGGTGGGCACTGCATCACCCTCGGCGAGCCGGTAGTGGAGCGGGCCATCGGGGTACTGACCAAGCCGGGAGAGGAGCTGTCCACCGCGGCCCAGGCCTTGTTCGACATCCTGCGCGAGGCCAGGCTCGGCGAGCGCTTGCCTGCTTGACTCAGCCTTTCAGGCGCTCGGCCAGCCAGGGCAGGGCCTGGTCGCAGGGCTGCTCCAGCTTGAGGTCCAGCAACGCATCGGCGCGGGTCTTGCCGAAATTGATGGCCAGCAGCGGCTTGCCTTGCTCGACCACCGCCCGGCACAGGCGAAAGGCCGAGTAGGCCATCAGCGACGATCCCACCACCAGCAGGCCGCCGGCCTCATGTACCGCGCTCCAGGCCTCGGCGGCCGTGGGCGGGGCCACGTTCTCGCCGAAGAACACCACGTCGGGCTTGAGCCGCGCGCCTTGGCAGTGGGGGCAGTGGGGCACCTGGAAGCGTGCCTCGAAGGCCGGGTCCAGCAGGGTATCGCCATCGGGCGCCTGTACTGCGTCAACGCCGGCCAGGTACGGGTTCTGTGTCTCCAACTGTTGCTGGATGGTGTCGCGCTCGCTGCGCTGGTTGCAGTCCAGGCACAGCACCCAGTGCAAGCTGCCGTGGAGTTCGATGACCCCGGGGCTGCCGGCCTGGTCGTGCAGGGTGTCGACGTTCTGGGTGATCACCCCGGCGATCCGTCCTCTGGCCTGCAACTGCGCCAGGGCCGTGTGCGCGGCGTTCGGCCGGGCCTGGCGGATGCGCGGCCAGCCGAGCATGGCCCGGGCCCAGTAGCGCCGGCGGGCTTCGCTCTGGTTGAGGAATTCCTGGTACATCATCGGTTGCCGCCCACGGCGCACGCCTTCGTTGTCGCGGTAGTCGGGGATGCCCGAAGGGGTGCTGATACCGGCTCCGGTCAAGACCATGAAAGGCTGGGTGTCCAGGGCGGCGGCGAGTCGTTCCAGGGATGGCGCGGCGGGTTGGTTCATGCTCGGGGCTCGTTCAGGCAGGCCTGGTAGAAATAGCCGCAAAGCCGGCGTTGCGCCAGCGCCCGTCAGCAGGTGGCGGAACCTGGACCAGGTTCCGGATTACCGTGGGGCCTGCCGCAGGGCATGGGCAGGCCCGCCCGTGGATCAGCTGGAATGCTCGTTGTCGTCCTCCAGGGGCATGTCCACGTTGTTGTCTTCCTGGCCCGGCAGTTCGGTGATCACGCTGAAGTCGCTGACTTCCACGGCGCCCAGGCCATAGCCCAGCAGGTGGAAGGAGAATGCCTTGCGGGTCTGCGGGTTGTCGAAGCTGAAATCCATCTGCAGGGGCTGGTCCGGGGTCACCAGCATTTCGTCCGGCAGGCCCAGGGGCACGTCCTGTTCCAGTTCCTTGCCCTTGAGCAGGATGTAGGCGTTCTGCTGCGGATCGGCCGAGCGCACGGTGAAGCGCACCCGGGTCTGCGAGCCCTTGGGCATTTCCAGGTACTGGGCGCCGATCAGGTTGTCGGCCCAGTCGTCCTTGATCTGCGCTTGCAGCGGGATGATCGCCGGGCTGCCGAACTGGTAGTGCTGGTTCAGCGGCGATTGCAACAGGCTGCGGTCCAGGTTCGTGGCCCGGGCGCTGACCAGCCGGGCCCGCTGGCCGCCGTACTGGGTCAGGAAGCTGGCGCTGTCGGCGATGAAGCCGGGGCTGGCGTAGTTGCGGCAGCGCTGCTGGAAATCACACTCGGTGAAGGTGCCCTGGCCATCGTGGTAGCGCAGCTTGCCGTTGGTGTAGGACATGATTTCCCGGCCCCCGGCATAGTCGCGGAACAACGAGCGGCCGCTGAGGCTGGCGGGCACCGGCAGGGCGAAGTAGTCCAGCACCGAGGCGCTGAGGTCGACATGGCCATAGGTGCCGGACTTGATGTGCGGCAACAGTTGCTGGTCCGGGGCCAGCATCAGGTTGAAGCCCCAGGACGAGGCCAGGCGCACGCCGTCGATGCCGTGGGACTCATCGGACGTGATGATCACCAGGGTGTCCTTGAGCACGCCCTTGCGCTCCAGGCCCTCGAGGAAGTTGCCGATGGCGTCGTCCAGGTAACCGACCGCAGCCTGCTTGGGCGTGTCATAGCGTTCCAGGTACTCCTCGGGGGCCGAGTAGGGCTGGTGGGTGCCGACGGTCAGCAGGGTGAGCATCCACGGCTGCTTGTTCTTCTTCAGCTGGTCGATGTAGCCCAGGGCGCCTTCGAAGAACGCCTTGTCATCCTTGCCCCAGGGAAATTCCAGGTAATTGGGGTTATTGAACCATTCCAGGCCATGGGTCGAATCGAAGCCGATGTGCGGCATGATCTTGTCCTTGGCCATGAAGCGCAGGCCGGCACCCTGCAAGTAGTGGGTCTGGAAGCCGAACTTGTGCATCTGCGCCGGCAGGCAGGCCTTGTTGCGCTGGTTCTGGGTCAGCATCTCCACGCCCTTGGGCGTGCCGTTGTCCAGCTTGTCGTAGTCGCCGCAGAGCATGGCGTACAGGCCGCGGATGGTCTGGTGGCTGT
This sequence comes from Pseudomonas sp. CMR5c, assembly GCF_003850545.1. Lineage (NCBI taxonomy): Bacteria > Pseudomonadati > Pseudomonadota > Gammaproteobacteria > Pseudomonadales > Pseudomonadaceae > Pseudomonas > Pseudomonas sp. CMR5c. The sequence goes on from NZ_CP027705.1 coordinate 2,441,698, forward strand.
GCAGTACGTAGTCGGGGGTGTTCATCCCGCGTTCGGCCCAGGCGCTGAGCTTGGGCATCAGGTTTTCCTGGTAGCGGCTATGCAGCGCTTCGCGGTTGGTCTTGATATAGGCGCCGGGAATGCCTTCCAGAGCGATCAGCAGCACGTTGCGCGCCCGGCCGGCGCTGGGCAGCAGCGGCTGGCCTTCGAGATCCAGGCTGGTCAGGCCGGCCATCTGCACTGGCGCGTCTGGGGCGTCGCCATCGAGCCAGTCTTCCACACGGATTTGCGCCTGGCCCACGGCAGTGGCCAGGGCCTGGTGCGGCAGGTTGAACAACTGCCATTGGTCAGCCTCGCTGGGCTTGAGGTACTGGATACCACCGTGGGCCAGCAGCAGCACCGCCGGCAGGCTCCAGGCGTGGCGAGGCAGGGCCGGCAGCGATACCCCGCGACTGCTGCGCTGCACCACCAGCCACAGCACCAGGCCCAGCAACAGCGCCAGGCCCAGCTCGGGGTGGGCCTGGCCGCCGCCAGTGGAGTTCTCGACGAATTGCGGGTCCACCAGGTAGTGCAGGTCGGAGACGTTGGGCATGCGGCCCACGGCGCTGACCAGCTCGGCGCTGACCAGGGTCAGCAGGGCCCAGATCACCAGCACAGGCAAGGCCAGCCACCAGCGTCGGCGGTACAGCAGCACGGTGAGCAGGCTGGCGCTGGCCAGGTCGGAAAGGTAGCCCAGCGGGTTGGACCAGCCCAGGGCCAGGCGCGCGCCCATGGGGATCAGCAACAGAAGGCCGAACAGGGTGCACAGGGGGGCAAGGGGGTGTTGTAGGCAACGACGGATAAAATTCACAGATAACCTGCCTGTCATCAAAGCTTCACGCAAATGTGCGCAATGGTAACAAGACCCGACGGCAAGTCCTGCCATAAATTGCCGGCGCGATGCTGATCCAGGAGGTGTTGCTGAACGCCCCAGTGCGCCACCAGGGAGCTGCAGGGCCCTGGAACAGGGGCTCGCGGGGCGCCTAGGGGCCGGGTATGCAGGCTGGATTTACTATTGCAGGTTGTTAAAAAAACGCATGGCCAGTGGCGGCGCTGCCGGCCGGCGAGGCAGGAGCATCACCCGTGCCAGGCAATCTGCGTCGTATGCCTGGGCCCGGGCTTGGCGAGTCCCGGGCAGGCAGATATCCCCGCTGCCCATGGCGTTGTCCGTGATAGGCAGGGTTGGCCAAGGCCTGCGCTGGTCCTCGGGGTGGTGGGAGGAGCCGAAGGTCCGGCCCCTGGAAAGCATCACTCGCCGCGGATGTACTGCTCCAGCTGGCGGATCAGGTCGGCCTGTTCGGCGATCGCTTCCTTGACCAGGTCGCCGATGGACAGCAGGCCCAGCAACTGGCCGTTCTCCACCACGGGCAGGTGGCGCAGGTGGTTGTCGGTCATGATGCTCATGCAGGTCTCGACATTCTGGTGCGAGTCCACGGTGATCACCGGCGAGCTCATGATCGCGCTCACCGGCGTGCCCACCGAGGAGCGCCCGTGCAGCACCAGCTTGCGCGCATAGTCGCGTTCGCTGATGACCCCGACCACTGCGCCGTTTTCCAGGACCGGCAAGGCGCCGACGTTTTTCTCGGCCATCAGCATCAGGGCTTCCAGCACCATCTGCTGCGGGGCGATGGTGTGCACTTGCTGATGGTGCTTAGCCTTGAGTTTCAGCAGTTCTGCGACGCTCTTCATTGGGGCGCTCCGGTTGTTCTGCAGGGGGCGGCGCCGGCCGCCCCAAGGTGGGTTTCTACAGAATCGTAGAGACTGGGCCGGCCGGCAAGGCTGAAAGCGGCAGATAGACGGCGAAAAACGTCAATCGGCAGGATTTTTCTGCTGCCTTGCCAGGAAAAGTCCCGCCTGGCCTTGGCATCGGGCGCTCCAATCCTGGGCGCAGCGGTTCAGCAGCGGTTGATATTGGCCAGGGTCATGGGCGCGATGATCCGGTGAAAGGGCGCTACCGGCAGCATGTACAGGCGCCCCAGCAGGTTGTGCGGGTGCACCACGGTGGACAGCACCACTGGGCGTTGCCCGTCGTCGTTCAGGGGCAGGCGATTCAGGGACAGGTACACGTCCAGGTGCTTGTCGCGGTCCACCACCAGCACTTCGTCGGGCGTCTGCGACACCAGGGTGAAGATGCCGACCCGCTGGCCCGGCTGGTAGTTCTCATCGGCTCGTGCCAGGTCGATACGGGTCAGGCGCCCCAGATCCTTGAGGCCGACCAGCTGCACCACGCGATTACGCAGGGCCATCATCCGGTCGATCCAGGCCGGGGTCCGGCTCATCAGACCCAGCAGGTGGCGCATGGCGCTGCGCTCGGGGTCGTCGGCCAGCACTTGTCGGCAATCGATGAAGCTTGCCCCGACGGCCAGGTTGGCGATGCTGGATGGGCTGGGTACTGGGCAAGGCTGGACGGCGGTATGCATCGATACGATTCCCTGTAGGTCATGACGGCGTCTGGTGGCGCGCGGCAAAAATACCATTGTGCTATGGCCGCTGCCGAGCCTGCGAGGTTGCGACAAGGTCGAGCCTCGGCGGCCGCTACGCGCCCGTGTGCAGCCTGCGGCAGCGGCTACACGAAGCGACCTCGAGGCCTCCACTGCACCCGTCAATGGCCGCAACGCCCAGCAAGACTTGGGCAGTGGCTGTGCGCAGAAGGTGACAGGCAGCATGAAAAAAGGCGCCCGCAGGCGCCAAGGATTCACCCCAACCGAGGGAGCCGGGTGAAGCCGTTCGCAGGAGTGTCGCGGTGGTAAGGCGCGACGTGAACGGAAGAGGGAGGGCGCCGGTGGGAGCACGGGCGCCGGAACATCACTTGCCCAACTTGATCCGGGTCCAGCCGCGGTTCATCACGCGCTGGATCGGGATCGGCTGGTCGGGCACCGCATACAGGGTGGCCAGTACGTCCTGGGGCGGGTAGGAGGCCGGATCGTTGCGGATCGCCTCGTCCACCAGCGGTGTGGCGGCGGCATTGGCGTTGCTGTAGCCCAGGCTGTTGGTGACCTCGGCGATGATGTCCGCGCGCATCAGGAAGTTCATGAACAGGTAGGCGTTGTCGACGTTGGTGGCGTCCTTGGGAATCGCCATCATGTCGTAGAAGCTGCCGGCGCCTTCCTTGGGAATGCTGAAGGCGACTTTCTCCTTGTTGCCCGCTTCTTCGGCGCGCGAGCGAGCCTGCAGCACGTCGCCGGAGTAACCCACGGCCACGCAGATGTTGCCGTTGGCCAGGTCCGAGATGTACTTGGAGGAATGGAAGTAGGTCACCGACGGGCGGATCTTCATGAACAGCGCCTCGGCCTCGAGGATCTGCGCCTTGTCCTTGCTGGCCGCCGGGTAGCCCAGGTAGTGCAGGGCGGCCGGGAGCATCTCGGTGGGCGAGTCGAGGAAGCTGATGCCGCAGGCCTTGAGCTTCTCGGCGTTCTCGGGCTTGAACAGCAGGTCCCAGGAGTTGACCGGTGCGTCGCTGCCCAGGGCCGCCTTGACCTTGTCCGGGTTGTAGCCGATGCCGATCGAACCCCACATGTAGGGGAAGGCATGGGCATTGCCCGGGTCGCTGGCGGAAGCGTTCTTGAGCAGCACCGGGTTGAGGTTCTGCCAGTTGGGCAGCTTGGACTTGTCCAGTTGCTGGTAGACCCCGGCCTTGATCTGCTTGGCCAGGAAGCTGTTGGACGGTACTACGATGTCGTAGCCCGACTTGCCGGTCAGCAGTCGCGCTTCCAGGGTCTCGTTGCTGTCGAAGACGTCGTAGGTCACGTGGATGCCGGTCTCGGCCTCGAACTTCTTCAGGGTGTCCGGGGCGATGTAGTCCGACCAGTTATAGACGCGCAGCACTTTGTCGCCAGCTTGGGCGCCGGCGACCAGGGCGCCGGTCAGGGACAGTGTCAGCAGCAGTTTGGCGGACCATATCCTGCCAGGCATTTTCATCACGACAACTCCATTCTTATTCTCAAAACGGCCGCCGGGGCGGCCTTGTCACACAAGGGTTCAAGCCGTCGCCGGCTCCCGCTTGGCCTGCGGCCTGGCGGGTGTGGGGCTCCACGCTTCGTTGGCCGTGAACTCCATGGCCTCCTGGATCGCCCGCTTGCGGGCCTCCTCGGCGCGCCGGCCGAAGTACCAGACCAGGAAGGTCACCAGCGATACCGCCAGCAAAATCAGGCTGGCCACGGCGTTGATCTCCGGCTTGACCCCCAGGCGCACCGCCGAGAAGACTTCCATCGGCAAGGTGGTGGAGCCCGGGCCGGACACGAAGCTGGCCAGCACCAGGTCGTCCAGCGAGAGGGCGAAGGACATCATGCCGCCCGCCGCCAGGGACGGCGCGATCATCGGGATGGTAATCAGGAAGAACACCTTGAAGGGCCGCGCTCCCAAGTCCATGGCCGCTTCTTCGATGGACAGGTCCAGTTCACGCAGGCGCGCGGAGACTACCACGGCTACGTAGGCTGCGCAGAATGTCGTGTGGGCGATCCAGATGGTGGCGATCCCACGCTCCATGGGCCAGCCGATCAATTGCGCCATGGCCACGAACAGCAGCAACAGCGACAGGCCGGTGATCACCTCGGGCATCACCAGCGGCGCGGTGACCAGGCCGCCGAACAGGGTGCGGCCCTTGAAGCGGGTGACCCGGGTCAGCACGAAGGCCGCCAGGGTACCCAGGGCCACCGCCGCCACGGCGGTGTAGCAGGCGATTTCCAGGGAGCGCAGTACCGAGCCCATCAGTTGCTGGTTGTCCAGCAGGCCCACGTACCATTTCACCGACCAGCCGCCCCAGACCGTCACCAGCTTGGAGGCGTTGAACGAGTAGATCACCAGGATCAGCATCGGCAGGTAGATGAACGACAAGCCGAGCACCAGCATCAGTTTGGAAAATTCAAAGCGTTTCATGCCCGTCCCTCCATCTCTTTGGCCTGGCTGCGGTTGAACAGCAGGATCGGCACGATCAGGATCGCCAGCATCACCACCGCCAGGGCCGAGGCCACCGGCCAGTCGCGGTTGTTGAAGAACTCCTGCCACAGCACGCGGCCGATCATCAGGGTTTCCGGGCCACCCAGCAGTTCCGGGATCACGAATTCGCCCACCACCGGGATGAACACCAGCATGCAGCCGGCGATGATGCCGTTCTTGGCCAGGGGCACGGTGATCTTCCAGAAGCTGTTGAAGTTGCTCGAACCCAGGTCGGCGGCGGCTTCCAGCAGGCTCTGGTCATGCTTGACCAGGTTGGCGTACAGCGGCAGCACCATGAACGGCAGGTAGGCGTAGACCACGCCGATGTACACCGCGAGGTTGGTGTTGAGGATCTCCAGCGGCTGGCTGATCAGCCCGGTCCACAGCAGGAAGCTGTTGAGCAGGCCGTTGTTGCTCAGGATGCCCATCCAGGCATAGACGCGGATCAGGATCGCGGTCCAGGTCGGCATCATGATCAGCAGCACCAGCACGTTCTGGGTTTCCTTGCTGGCCCGGGAGATGGCGTAGGCCATGGGGAACCCCACCGCCAGGCACAGCAGGGTGCTGATCAGCGCCACCTTCAGCGAGCCCAGGTAGGCCGAGAGGTACAGCTCGTCGCTGGCGAGCATGGCGTAGTTGCCCAGGTTCAGCAGCAGCTGGAATTTCTGTTCGGCGTAGGCATAGATCTCGGTGTAGGGCGGGATCGCCAGGGCTGCTTCGGAGAAGCTGATCTTCATCACCAGGAAGAACGGCAGCATGAAGAACAGGAACAGCCAGAGGAAGGGAATGCCGATCACCAGCTTGCGGCCAGTGGGCAGCATGCGCAGCAGTTTGCGGTCCAGGGTCATGGTCGAGGTCCTCATGCGCGCAGTACCACGCCGCTGTCGTCTTCCCACCAGACGTAGACTTCGTCATCCCAGGTCGGCCGGGCGCCGCGGCGTTCGGCGTTGGCCATGAACGACTGGACGATCTTGCCGCCGGGCAGCTCGACGTAGAACACCGAGTGGCCGCCCAGGTAGGCGATGTCGTGGACCTTGCCCCGGGACCAGTTGTAGCGCGACTCCGGCTTGAGGGTGGTGACCAGCATCTTCTCCGGGCGGATGGCGTAGGTCACCGACTTGTCCTGGACCGAGGTGCTGACCCCATGGCCGACGTAGATCTGCTGCGCCAGGTCCGGGCAGTCGATAATGGCGTAGCCTTCCAGGTCTTCGGTGACGGTGCCTTCGAAGGCGTTGACGTTGCCGATGAACTCGCACACCAGGCGGCTCACCGGGGCCTCGTAGATGTCCACCGGGCTGCCGGTCTGGGCGATCCAGCCCAGGTGCATGATGGCGATGCGCTGGGCCATGGTCATGGCTTCTTCCTGGTCGTGGGTCACCATCACGCAGGTCACGCCTACGCGCTCGATGATCTCCACCAGCTCCAGTTGCATCTGCGAGCGCAGCTTCTTGTCCAGGGCGCCCATGGGCTCGTCGAGCAACAGCAGCTTCGGCCGCTTGGCCAGGGAGCGGGCCAGGGCCACGCGCTGGCGCTGGCCACCGGAGAGCTGGTGCGGCTTGCGCTTGGCGTACTGGGTCATGTGCACCAGCTTGAGCATCTCGCCGACCCGGGCGTCGATCTCGTCTGCCGGCAAACGGTCCTGCTTGAGGCCGAAGGCGATGTTCTGGGCCACGGTCATGTGGGGGAACAAGGCATAGGACTGGAACATCATGTTGATCGGTCGTTCGTAGGGCGGCATGTCGGTGATGTCCACGCCATCCAGCAAGATGCGTCCCTCGGTGGGCCGCTCGAACCCGGCGAGCATGCGCAGCAGGGTGGACTTGCCGGAGCCGGAACCGCCCAGCAGGGCGAAGATCTCACCCTGGTGGATCTCCAGGGACACATCGTCCACGGCTACGGTTTCGTCGAACTTCTTGGTCACGCGGTCGATCTTCACCAGAACCTTCTGCGGGCTCGGGTGGCCTTCGAGGGCCTTCCGGTAAGTGCTGGAGGCGTTTGCCATGTGAAACTCCCAACAGATATCAGCGGCCCGGCCAATTCGGCCCGGCCTAAAGGTTGATTGCCAGCCCGGGGGCGGGCTGATTCGGCGCCGCCTCCCTGGCGGCCTGACGCTATTTGTTGTTGTGGTCTTGCCGTTTGCCGCTCACGCCGAATGTGGGGCGCGCACGAGGGCACGCGCCATGGGGCAGGGCGTGTTGTTACAGGTGCAAATGCGCGACGCGCAGGGCTTAGCGGCGCTGTGCGGCTCGTTGCCGGCAGGCGTCGCCGAAGGCCTGGAAGATCCGCAGGTAGGCCGGGTTCGACAGCACCTGCCATTCCGGGTGCCACTGCACGCCGAAGGCGAAGGCCTTGCTGTGTTCCACCGATACCGCCTCGATCAGGCCGTCCGGCGCCACGGCCTCGACCCGCAGGCCCGGAGCCAGGCGATCGATGCCTTGGCTGTGGATCGAGTTGACCTGGATCTCGCCATCCAGGCCCATGGCCGCGAAGACCCCACCGGGCTGGATCGCCACCGGGTGCGCGGGGGCGTACTGCACCTCGATACGCGGATCGTCGGCTTCGCGGTGATCGAGAAAGCCCGGCAGCTCGTGGACCTTCTGGTGCAGGCTGCCACCGAAGGCCACGTTCATTTCCTGGAAGCCGCGGCAGATACCGAGCACCGGCACGCCGGCGGCGACGGCCGCACGCAGCAGGGGCAGGGTGGTGGCATCGCGTTGCGGATCATGGGCGGTACCCGGTTCGCTGGGCGGGCCCTGATAGTGGAAGGGTTCGACATTGGATGGCGAGCCGGTGAACAACAGCCCGTCCAGGTTGTGCAGCAGATCCTGGATATCGACCAGGTCCGCCAGGGAAGGAATGACCAGGGGCAGGCCTTCGGCCGCGACGCTGACCGCACGCAAGTACTTGTCGCCGCTGACGTGGTAGGGATGCAGACCGATCTCTTTGACGCACGCAGTAACGCCGATCAATGGCTTGAATGCCATTTTTATCACCTCGAAATTCACGCTGGAACGAGTTTTTCCAGAGCTTATCCTCGTTGATTTTAATTAACAACTTCCATGTAAAAAATTCTAAACGCATTTCATCTGAAAGCCTTGATTGGCGCAGGTGCTGAGGCTTATTTGGTTTTTATGGGGCAAAATAATTAACGAATCGGCGCCCTGCGGGGCTATTGACTTCGGTTTTTCTTTCGGATTGACTGCTGGTGCGTCACCGCAGTGAACATAATAATTAACACGATAGGTGCATCATGTCGGTCCCCCGCGTGCCATTCAGCTCAATGAAGCCAACGCCTTCCTGAAAAAACATCCCGAGGTTCTCTACGTCGATCTGCTGATTGCGGACATGAACGGTGTGGTGCGCGGCAAGCGCATCGAGCGTACCGCCCTGCACAAGGTCTATGAGAAGGGCATCAACCTGCCGGCCTCGCTGTTTGCCCTGGATATCAACGGCTCCACGGTGGAAAGCACCGGCCTGGGCCTGGACATCGGCGACGCCGACCGCATCTGCTACCCGATCCCCGGCACCCTGAGCGTCGAGCCCTGGCAGAAGCGCCCCACCGCGCAGTTGCTGATGACCATGCACGAGATCGAGGGCCAGCCGTTCTTCGCCGACCCCCGCGAAGTGCTGCGCCAGGTGGTGAGCAAGTTCGACGAACTGGGCCTGACCATCTGCGCCGCCTTCGAGCTGGAGTTCTACCTGATCGACCAGGACAACGTGAACGGCCGGCCGCAATCGCCGCGTTCGCCGATCTCCGGCAAGCGCCCGCAATCGACCCAGGTCTACCTGATCGACGATCTGGACGAATACGTCGACTGCCTGCAGGACATCCTCGAAGGCGCGAAAGAGCAGGGCATCCCCGCCGACGCCATCGTCAAGGAAAGCGCCCCGGCGCAGTTCGAGGTCAACCTGCACCATGTGTCCGACCCGATCAAGGCCTGCGACTACGCGGTGCTGCTCAAGCGCCTGGTGAAGAACATCGCCTACGACCATGAGATGGACACCACCTTCATGGCCAAGCCTTACCCGGGCCAGGCGGGCAACGGCCTGCACGTGCACATCTCGATCCTCGACAAGCAGGGCAACAACATCTTCGCCAGTGAAGACCCCGAGACCAATGCGGCCCTGCGCCATGCCATCGGCGGCGTACTGGATACCCTGCCGGAGCAGATGGCCTTCCTGTGCCCCAACGTCAACTCCTACCGCCGTTTCGGCGCCCAGTTCTACGTGCCGAACTCGCCGACCTGGGGCATCGACAACCGCACCGTGGCCGTGCGCGTGCCCACCGGTTCGCCGGACGCGGTGCGTATCGAACACCGAGTGGCTGGTGCCGATGCCAACCCCTACCTGCTGATGGCCTCGGTGCTGTCGGGCATCCACCACGGCCTGACCAACCAGATCGAACCCGGCCCGGCCATGGAGGGCAACGCCTACGAGCAGAGCGAGCCGAGCTTGCCGAGCAACCTGCGCGACGCCCTGCGTGTGCTGGACGACAGCGAGGTGATGGCCAGGTACATCGACCCGATGTACATCGACGTGTTCGTGGCTTGCAAGGAAAGCGAGCTGGCGGAGTTCGAGAACTCCATCTCCGACCTGGAATACAACTGGTACCTGCACACGGTCTGACGGCCGTGTGTCTTCGCGCGTTGAGTATTCGCCATGACTAGATCCCGCAGCGATTGGGAGCAGCGCTTCCAATCCCTCACCCTGGAAGGTCGCGCCTTCATCGACGGCCAGTACTGCGCTGCCCAGGGCGGCGCCACTTTCGAATGCCTGAGCCCGGTGGACGGGCGCTTCCTGGCCAATGTCGCCAGTACCGACCAGGCCGATGCCGATCATGCCGTGGCCGTGGCACGCCAGGCCTTCGCCAGCGGCGTGTGGTCGGGCAAGGCCCCGGCCGAGCGCAAGCGCATTCTGATCCGCTTTGCCGAGCTGATCCTCGAGCACCAGGAAGAACTGGCGCTCCTGGAAACCCTGGACATGGGCAAGCCCATCAGCGATTCCCTGGCCATCGACATCCCGGCCACGGCCAATGCCATCCGCTGGAATGCCGAAGCCATCGATAAGCTCTACGACGAAGTGGCGGCCACGCCCCACGATCAGTTGGGCTTGGTGACCCGCGAGCCTTCGGGGGTGGTGGCGGCCATCGTGCCGTGGAATTTCCCGCTGATCATGGCCAGCTGGAAGTTCGCCCCGGCCCTGGCGGTGGGCAACTCGTTCATCCTCAAGCCTTCGGAAAAGTCGCCGCTGACCGCGATCCGCATCGCCCAGCTGGCCCTGGACGCGGGCATTCCCAAGGGCGTGTTCAACGTCCTGCCGGGCTACGGCCACACCGTGGGCAAGGCCCTGGCCCTGCACATGGACGTGGACGTGCTGGCCTTCACCGGCTCCACCGCGGTGGGCAAGCAACTGTTGCAGTACTCCGGCCAGAGCAACATGAAGCGGGTATGGCTGGAGGCTGGTGGCAAGAGCGCCAACGTGGTGTTCGCCGATGCACCCGACCTGGGCGAAGCGGCCCGAGCGGCGGCTGCGGCGATCGCCTTCAACCAGGGCGAAGTCTGTACTGCCGGCTCGCGGCTGCTGGTGCAGGCGTCGATCCGCGAGCAGTTCCTGCCGTTGCTGGTGGAGGCGCTCAAGGCCTGGCAGCCCGGGCATGCGCTGGACCCGGCCAGCCGCGTCGGCGCCGTGGTGGATGAGCGCCAGCTGGACAACGTGCTGCGCTACATCGGCATCGGCCGGGAGCAGGGCGGGCGACTGTTGGCCGGTGGTGCGCGCACCCTGCAAGGCACCGGCGGCCTGTATGTCGAGCCGACCGTCTTCGACGGTGTGACCAACGCCATGACCATCGCCCGCGAGGAGATCTTCGGCCCGGTGCTGGCGGTGATCGAGTTCGACAGCGAGGAACAGGCGTTGCAGATCGCCAACGACAGCATCTTCGGCCTGGCCGCTGCCGTATGGACCCGCGACCTCAGCCGCGCCCATCGCTTCGCCCGGGGCCTGCGCGCCGGCAGCGTATGGGTCAACCAGTACGACGGCGGCGACATGACCGCGCCGTTCGGTGGCTTCAAGCAGTCGGGCAATGGCCGCGACAAGTCGCTGCATGCCTTCGACAAGTACACCGAGCTCAAGGCGACCTGGATCAAGCTCTAAGACCTATAACAACGGCAGGGCGGTCGAGCCGCACCTGCTGGGGAACTACGACATGCAAACCTACGTGAACAGCTATTACGCGGCGACCCGCAACCGGACCGTCGACTACCCCGAGCTCGACCAGTTGGTGGAGTGCGATGTCTGTGTGATCGGCGCCGGCTATACCGGCCTGTCCTCGGCGCTCTTCCTGGCCGAGGCCGGCTACAGCGTCACCGTGCTCGAGTCGGCCAAGGTCGGCTTCGGCGCCAGCGGGCGCAACGGCGGGCAACTGGTCAACTCCTACAGCCGCGACGTGGATGTGATCGAAGAGCGCTACGGGGAAAAGAGCGCCGAGGTGCTCGGCAGCATGATCTTCGAAGGCGCGGACATCATTCGCCAGCGCATCCAGCACTACGATATCCAGTGCGACTACCGTCCTGGCGGTATCTTCGCCGCCCTGAACCCCAAGCAGCTCAAGGGCCTGGCCGAGCAGAAGCGCAACTGGGAACGGTTGGGCAACCACAACCTCAAGCTGCTGGACAAGGCGCAGATCGACCACGAAGTCGGTACCCGCAACTACGTCGGCGGCTTGCTGGACATGCAGGGCGGGCATATCCACCCGCTGAACCTGGCCCTGGGCGAGGCCAGCGCCTTCATCGGCCTGGGCGGCAAGATCTTCGAGCAGTCGGCGGCCCTGGAAATCACCTACGGCGAGCCCAACGTGGTGCGCACCGCCAAGGGCGTGGTCCGCGCCAAGTACCTGCTGATCGCCGGCAACGCTTACCTGCAGCAGGACCTGGACCCGCGGGTGACCCGCAAGAGCATGCCCTGCGGCTCGCAGATCGTCGTCACCGAGCAGCTGCCGGAACCACTGGTCCGCAGCCTGATCACCAACAATTATTGCGTGGAAGACTGCAACTACCTGCTGGACTACTTCCGCCTAACCGGTGACAACCGCCTGCTGTACGGCGGCGGGGTGGTCTACGGTGCCCGCGAGCCCAACGACATCGAGCAACTGATCCGGCCGAAGATCCTCAAGACCTTCCCCCAGCTCAAGGACGTGAAGATCGACTACCGCTGGACCGGCAACTTCCTGCTGACCATGTCGCGCATGCCGCAATTCGGCCGGATCGAGAAGAACGCCTACTACATGCAAGGCTATAGCGGCCATGGCGTGACCTGCTCGCACCTGGCCGGCAAGCTGATCGCCGAGATGATTCGTGGCGATGCCGAGCGCTTCAACGCCTTCGCCTCGCTGCCGCACATGCCAATGATCGGCGGCCGCACCTTCCAGGCGCCGCTGACCGCCATGGGCGCTGCCTATTACGCCCTGCGTGACCGTTTCGGCATCTAATCTGAAAGGATGCATGAGCATGGCACTGCGCGCTCCTGTTCTATGTAGGAGCGCAGCTTGCTCGCGATGAGCGATGACGCGGTTTGCCAGGCACCACGCGTCGACAGGCTTGTTGCCGCTTCGCGGTCGAACGCAGGACCTCCCAGGCCCCGAAAATCCACCGTAAAATCCCCGTAAACCCCTTGTCGCCAGCCTTTACAGCACCGCCGTCAAACATGTTTAAATAGCCGCCTTTCCGGCTCCAGGGGCAGCCAGATCGCGATTTTCGCGACCCAACCGCCACACGATTCCCTCCAGTTCCTCTCACATAAGGCTGTTATGGACACGGGCACCCGACTCAAACTCGTTCGCGAAAGCTACAACCTCTCCCAGCGCGAGCTGGCCCGGCGTAGCGGCGTTACCAATGCCACCATCTCCCTGATCGAACAGAATCGCGTCAGCCCCTCCGTCAGTTCCCTGAAAAAGCTGCTGGAAGGCATTCCCATGTCCCTGGCCGACTTCTTCACCTTCGACCAGCCGCCCCGTGAGCACCAATACGTATTCCGTGCCAGCGAACAACCGGACCTGGGCCGTGACGGCCTGCGCCTGTTGATGGTCGGCGCACCCCTGGCCAACCGGCAGATGCGCTTTTTGCGCGAGCAGTACGCCCCGGGCGCCAGCTCCGGCGAAGAGCCGATCGTGCACAACGAAGGCGAGGAGTGCGGCCTGGTGATCCGTGGCACCGTGGAACTGACGGTGGATGGCCAGGTGAGCGTGCTCAATCCGGGCGATGGTTACTACTTCCCTACCACCTTGCCCCATAGCTTCAGGAACATTGGCCAGGATGAGGCCGAGATCATCAGTGCCAACACCCCGGCGAACTTCTAAGCAGGCAGGGCACTGATCCGGCATTGCCTGCTGTAACCCCGCTCGAGCCCGCGCCCATGTGCCGCGGGCTTTTTTGTGCCCTGGCAAACACCCGTCGGGTGCCGTTGCAGCGCTTGTGGTGGGGATGCTGTCGCCTGCGCTGGGATTGCCCCAGGCAATGGCGTTGCGCGCTGCAGGGGGGGCTAGGCCCCCGTGCTGCAGAACTTCTGCGGTTGGCCGTATAACGCATCATGAAGATGGCTAAAGACTCAGTGAAATCAATTCATTTTCACTCAATCATTCAGTTTGCATAAAATACATGCAACTTGTGAGTGTCGCAAAGAATATTAAGTGAAGCCGGACAATAAATTGGAATTAATCAAGGTCCGATTAATTGCCTCTGGTTTGCCTCTTCTTTTAGGGTGTCGGATTGAAATGAGTAGAGAATTTTTATTTTCGATTAAAAGCATTTCTTTTGACGAGAATTATCAACCCTCCGAAAATACACGGATCACTACCAATTTCGCTAACTTGGCCAGGGGTAATAGTCGCCAAGAGAACTTGCGCAATACCTTGAGAATGATAGATAACCGTTTCAATGCCTTGGCGCACTGGGATAACCCCAAGGGTGATCGTTATTCCGTTGAGCTTGAAATCATCTCTGTCGCGATGAATCTTGGTGTCGGCAATAGCGGTGATTCCCTGCCGCTGATTGAAATACTGAAAACCAATATTCTCGATCGACAGACCAATGTGCGTACCGAAGGCATTGTCGGCAATAACTTCTCGTCTTATGTGCGAGATTATGACTTTAGCGTGCTGTTGTTGGGGCACAATAATGGGCGGCCAGATTTTAGCACTCCGGAAAACTTCGGTGACCTGCATGGCAACCTCTTCAAGTGCTTTGTGAACTCCAGTGCGTACAAGCAGAATTTCAACAAGCCGCCAGTCATATGCCTGAGTGTTTCGAGTAGCAGAACCTATCATCGGACTGAAAACAATCATCCTGTATTGGGTGTGGAATACCAACAGGATGAATATTCCCTGACGGATGAATATTTCAACAAGATGGGGTTGAAGGTTCGCTATTTCATGCCGCCGAACAGTGCTGCGCCCCTAGCCTTTTATTTTTCCGGCGATTTGCTCGATGACTACACTAATCTTGAGTTGATCAGCACCATCAGCACGATGGATACCTTTCAAAAGATTTACCGGCCTGAAATCTACAATGCAAACTCTGTGGCAGGAAAATCCTATCAGCCAAGCCTGAAGAATCAGGACTATTCATTGACCCGAATTGTCTACGACCGAGAAGAGCGCAGTCGCTTGGCCATTGAACAGGGACAATTTGTCGAGGAGCACTTCATCAAGCCCTACCAAGGCATTCTCGAGCAGTGGTCCGCAAATTACGCCCTTTGAATGATAAAAATACAAGGTTATCTATTGTGAAGAAATTGCTCCCTACCTCAACCGCTGGCAGCCTGCCCAAACCTTCCTGGCTGGCACAACCAGAGAAACTCTGGTCACCTTGGAAGTTGCAAGGCGAAGAGCTGGTCGAGGGTAAGCAGGATGCTTTGCGCTTGTCATTGCAAGAGCAGCAGCAGGCAGGCATTGATATCGTCAGTGATGGCGAACAAACCCGCCAGCACTTCGTCACCACCTTTATTGAGCATCTGGACGGTGTCGATTTCGAGAAGCGCGAGACCGTCAGGATTCGTGATCGCTATGACGCCAGCGTGCCGACGGTCGTGGGTGCGGTCACTCGCCAAAAACCGGTATTTGTCGAAGATGCCAAGTTCTTGCGCCAGCAAACCAAGCAACCCATAAAGTGGGCCCTGCCAGGTCCGATGACGATGATCGATACGCTTTATGACAGCCACTATAAAAGCCGCGAGAAACTGGCTTGGGAGTTCGCCAAGATCCTCAATCAAGAGGCCAGGGAGCTTGAGGCTGCTGGTGTCGATATCATCCAGTTCGATGAGCCTGCGTTCAATGTCTTCTTCGATGAGGTGAACGAGTGGGGCGTTGCCACATTAGAGCGCGCTATTGAAGGCCTCAAATGTGAAACAGCGGTACATATCTGCTATGGCTATGGCATAAAAGCCAATACAGACTGGAAAAAGACGCTGGGGTCAGAGTGGCGGCAATATGAAGAAGCCTTTCCCAAGCTGCAGAAATCCAGCATCGATATAGTTTCACTGGAGTGCCATAACTCCCATGTGCCGATGGACCTCATAGAACTCATTCGCGGTAAAAAGGTGATGGTAGGCGCTATCGACGTCGCCTCCAACGTCATTGAGACTCCAGAAGAAGTAGCCAACACGCTGCGAAAAGCACTGCAGTTCGTCGATGCCGACAAGCTCTATCCTTGCACCAACTGCGGCATGGCGCCTTTGTCTCGAAAAGTAGCGAGAGGCAAGCTGGGCGCTTTGAGCGCAGGTGCGGAAATCGTCCGAAGAGAACTTTCGAACTAGTGCTTAGCTGGTGCCGCAAGGAATGCCAAAGGGGCGGTGGTAGCTCAAGCTACTTCAACCGTCCTTGGCACTTTCGTACGGCACCCAATATTCAGGTCCTGATATGCCATTCCCTAGTACTGCTATCGAACCTATGAGCTTTCGCGAAGCGCTCGGGCACTACGCATCCGGTATCACGGTGATTACCTCCCACATCGATGGCGAACCGATTGGTTTCACTTGCCAGTCGTTCTACAGCGTCTCGATGAGCCCGCCGCTGGTGTCGTTCAGCGTCATGTCCAACTCGGCCAGCTACCCAAAAATTCGCCAGGCCGGCCGGTTCGTCGTCAATATCCTCTCAGGCGAACAGGTCAGTATTTCCAACCAGTTCGCTCGCCGTGGCACGGACAAATGGCGCGGAGTCCAATGGCAGGAGTCACCGCTGGGTAATCCCATCATTGCCGGTAGCCTGCACTGGCTGGATTGCGAAATTCATGCCGAACACGCTGCAGGCGATCATCTGATCGTGATTGGTGAAGTGAAGGCATTGAACTTGCAAGAAGCTGCCGCCACGCAGCCATTGCTGTACTTCAAGGGGCAGTATTGCAACATCGCCGCACACAGCACGGTTTGAGCATCTATCTGCGCGGAGCGCTTCACGCATCCAGCGACGTTTGCCTAAAGGTTGCCGGAGCACATCATCGTGCTCTGGTTTTTTCATCTGGGCGATCTATCCAGGACATCCCCCAATGCCAGACTTCAAAAGGCCTCGGCTGAGCCTTCCCAATGGTGCGCAGAAGTTGCTGTTGCACTCCTGCTGCGCTCCCTGTTCGGGAGAGGTGATGGAGGCGATCAGCGCCTCGGGCATCGACTACACCATCTTCTTCTATAACCCCAACATTCATCCCGAACGGGAATACCTATTGCGCAAGGACGAGAACATTCGCTTTGCCGAAGATCACAATGTGCCGTTCATCGATGCCGACTATGACAAAGACAACTGGTTCGAACGGGCCAAAGGCATGGAGCATGAGCCCGAACGTGGCACGCGCTGCACCATGTGCTTCGATATGCGCTTCGAACGCACTGCGCTCTACGCCTATGAAAACAACTTCAGGGTGATTTCCAGTTCCCTGGGTATCTCGCGCTGGAAAGACATGAAGCAAATCACCGATAGCGGCATCCGCAGCGCGCAAAAGTATCCGGGGATCACCTATTGGGATTACAACTGGCGCAAGGGCGGTGGTTCGGCGCGGATGATCGAAATCAGCAAGCGCGAACGTTTCTACCAGCAAGAGTACTGTGGTTGCATCTACTCACTGCGCGATACCAACCACCACCGCAAGGACCAGGGACGAGACATCATCCGCATTGGCGTCAAGTACTACGGGGACGATGAATGATCGAGCCTTCGTTTACGTCGCGAAGATTGTTCCCAAGCCTTCAGAAGATGCAGCGGATGCGGAGCTTTACTATAAAGACAATCACCCCAAGCTGGATTCCGCCATGCGCGCTTGAAGCAAGGTACTCATCAGTACTTAGCTGCTCGATATCCCTAACTGGGCTCAGCGATACTTCGGTGGGGTTGAAACTTGACGATAAAGCGTTGCCCCAGGATGAACGTCGAGCCTGGGTGATGTGGAGCTAGCCCTGACGATACGAAAGAACGCGACGCCTGGATCGCCTGTTGGTTGGACAGGGCTCTCGAACTAGAGGGTTCCTGTCCCGTGGTTCGTTACCAGTCCGTAATCCAGTCCCAGATGCTACTGACCACATAAGCCGCACCTGCCGCGACTGCTACTGTTGCCACCGCCGGAGCAAGGGCTGTCCCGCCGGCCAGCCCCGCCACGCCAAGTCCTGCAGCAGCCATGCTGGAAACTCCACTAGTGGCAGCGAAACCAGCAACGGTGCCGACTGCTCCCTTGGCCATGGCCTGGCCGGCCAATGAGCGGGCCATATGGTTAGTTGCGGTCCTGGTTGCCTGTCCGGCCAGCATCTGGCGTGCAGCGGTCGTTGCTCCTTTGCCGAGCAGGGCCTTGGTGGTTTGCCCTGCGGCCTGCTTCGCGGCCTGGCGCCCCAGCAAGTGGGTCGTGGCTGCTGCGCCCAGTCGTTGCCTTGCTGCCTCGACTTGTTTGCTGGAGTGCCGATCGGTGGCGCACCAAGTGGCGAAATGCTCGCAGTTGTTGAACAGCAGGTTGTATTGATCTTCGCCCAGTCGCGAGCGAGCCCGGCGGCAGATCTCGGGGCCGCGGAAATAGACCTTCTTGTAAGTCCTGGTTCTGGCTTGCTTGCCTTGCAGGAAAGCTTCCAGGCTGGTCGATTCGATACAGCCCTTATGCAGGCCCGAACCCATGCCGGAATAGTGGATCACGCGATTCCTGCCGACAAAGATCCCGTGGTGGGTATAGAGGCCTCGACCAACAATCAGATGAGTTCCGGTGGGGTACATGTCCAATAGTGCTCCAGTTGTGTGCTTTACCAGCGGTCCTTGCAAGCATCCCGGCCTTGATCCTCGCCACCCAAGCTATGCCGGAATCTCCAACTGCTCATAGGCATACAGCCAATACAGGGTTCTTTGGTTGTCGAAGGTCTTGACCTCGACTACGCCGCGATCGTCTGGCAGCCAACTGTTGTCCCAGGCCCGGGTGCTGTCTTCCATCCGCCACCAGCTGACGATGTTCTTATGCCAGGTTTCGGCCAGTATCAGGCGATAGACCGTGCGCGCCTTGGTGGAAGGGGCGACGAACTTCTCCAGGACCGGAGCCAGGTTCTCCGTCCCCATGCGCTGGAAGTCGATACGCAGTTGCGCGGCTTTTTTCGGCGTGAACAGGCGCTTGGCCTCGACAAAGAACACGCGCTCCTTGTCGAACAGCATGCAGTCGATCCGATACTCATAGCGCTGTGTCAGTGGGTTGAGAAACGGCACTTCCATGAAGGCATGGGCGTTGTTGCGTGCGCCAAAGGCATTGGCCAGTTGAAAGGTGAGGTTGCGTTCGTTCATGCCATTGCGGCCATAGGAGGGGTAGAACGCACTCAGGCTATCGGCGAAGTTCTGTGCGGCTTGCTGGATTACACGGTTGATCACTCGACTCACATCATCCCTCTGTCGTTGTCCGTAAATCGTCTGGCCCTGGCGTCAGTGTCCTCGAGCATGGCTGGCGGCATGCGCTGCGGCACCAGGGCATTTCACTCAGTTCTGGGCAGCGGCCTGGGCCTCACGGGCGGCTTCCTCGGCCAGCTTCAAGCGGTCAGCCTTGCAGATGTACTTGGGCTTGTTTTTCGGTGCCAGCTTGGCTTTGGCTTTCTTGGCGTGGGCGTCCAGCAGCTGCTTGATTTTCTTGCGACGGTTCATCGTTCTCTACCTGGGGGACAAGCGCGCGGATGATATCAGCTTGAGCTGGATCCCTGGGCGCGCTTGGGTTGCCGCGTGTCGTCTCAGCAGCCTGGGCCCTTGAGGTCGGTGCCTATGGTGACCGCGGTGACCTGGACCTTTTCAAAGGCTTTCTGGGCTGCGGCGGCGTATTTCTGGTCGCAGTTGAAGCGCGTTTCCATCACATAGTCCTCGCCTTCGGCCTTTTGCATCTGGCTCGCCCATTGGTCGGCGGCGTTGATCGCGGCATCCGAGACCAGCGTCACTTCCAGCATTACCTGCTTGAAGTCCACGGCATGGGGTCCTTCCCACAGCGCATAGACCGAAGGGTCCGCGGCGTTGCCGCACATGCTCAGGCAGTCGGCGCTATAGCTCAGGCCGCCGCCGGATGAAGCCTCGAAGGCGCCCAGGGTCAGAGGCTGGCCGGGAGCAGGGGCATAGGTACCGATGAACTGGGTCAGGTCGGCCTGGCATTTGGGGCCCAGCTCCATGCGCAGGGCGCTGACCTTGCCGCCTTCTACCGTTGCGGTGATCTGGCAACCCTGGACCTTGAACACATGGGCGTTGCCGTTGGATTCCCGGGGGATTCCGGCGATCGATTCGAAGTAGCGCTGGTTGGTGCCCAGCATGTCGCCGGTGAAGACCTCGGCCACGGAGGCGGCGTGGGCCACGTCGAGCGACAGCGCCAGGGTGGCGGCACAAAGGCTGTAGAGCGCCTTGTTCATGGAAGCGTCCTTTCAATTGAGAGACCAATACCTGTGGTCATCGACAGGTGGATCGGGACGCGAGTGTAGCAGGCGCGCGCCGGTGTATTTCAATGGGGACTGTGATCGGTATGGGGGTCATACCAGATCTTGTTGACGTAGCACTTGGACTTGTTGTTGCCCACTTCGTCGGAGGAGTACGCCTGAAGGGATTTCGCTGTGGAGGCGATGGTATCCAGCCGCGCCTGATACTCCGCCAGTTGCGGTTGGGTGAGCATCTCGAAGCTTTTCACTTGCTCCAGGCCTTGTGCCAGGGCCTGGCCGCGAGCGGTCAGGGAGTACCCCAGGTTGCAGGAGTGGACGCGCTGGCTGGTATTGCCCGAGGCAAGTTTCCTGGCGTTGGACAGATCCGCCTCGGCACTTGCCAGGTACCTTTCCTGTTCCGACAGACGAACCTTGGCCTTCTCGATCCGGGAGGTGGAAACCAGAAGCAGTTGATCGCTCAGGAACAGCATCTTGCCGAGTGCTTGTTCGTATTCCTGGACGTTGTAGGTATTGACCAGGCCCAGGAAGGAAGACTTTCGCTCGATGCTGGGCTTGAAGCTGGCGAAGCGTTCTTCTGCCCTGGTCACGGCAAGATCCTGTCGCGCCGCGGAGCTCAGGTTGTCCTTGAGGGTCTTGTAGACCAGGGCATAGCAATCTTCGGAACGTGTGCACATGTCCCGCAGCCTGGCCCAGAGGATGTAGGACTCGCTGGCCTGTCCTCGCAGTCGGGTCATTTCCCTGCCGGTTGCACTGGTCCTACCCTCGGCGCATACCACTGTGCGTGCGCTGGCATCGTAATCGGCATAGACGGTCGTGAAGTCATCGGCGGTTGTCTTGTAGGAGAAGTCCTTTCTTATTTCTATCAGTGCGTCCTTCATGTCCTTGACGTCGTTGGGGGTGAATCCCAGTACCTGTTTCAAGCCCTTGCCCGCTCCGTAGCCTGCGCCGGTAGCGGCACACGAGAGCTCGTCCACGGCATTGCGCACGGTTTCGTTCACTTTATCGAGGTATCCATAGACGCTTCGGTCGGTGCGATCGAGGATCTTGAACACCTCGGTGCGCACATCGGCGGGCAGCGCCTTGATGACCGCCAAGGTCTCCTTGTCGACCCCGGCGGTTACTTCGAAACCCAGGGTCGCTTTCAATTCCCCCAGGAAGGCGGAGCTCGTGCCTGGCAGGCCCAGCAAGATCGTGGCCCCCAGCGCCGTTGAAACCGTCCTGAATACTGCTGCATGTTTTGGCATTTGAACTCCTTGTAGGAAGACAGGCTGACCAGCTTGACCCTGCATCTGAACCATGAGCCTGGGCAGCGCAATGCTATCAAAGCGCCAGGTTTCGCCGAGAAGCGTAGGTGCAAACGGTGGGAAAGCCATCGCGGGCAAAAAATATACCTGGCCCCCGTATTAAGTACCTCGAGTGCCGGGATACTTCGGGTCAAGCTGGATAACGCGGCGGCCCTTGCTTGCAATCGACCCTGGGCCCATGGTTCATGCCTGGTTGGAGTCGGCAGCGACGAGCTGACCATTGAAAAGGAGCTGCGGGGTGATTTCGACGCGTTCGATAAAGGCCAATGAATGGCCGCAATACCGGGATATGCGCCTGCGGGCGCTGGAGGATTCACCGGATGCTTTCGCCAGCACCCTTGAGGACGAAGCGGTGCGGACGGACGAGGAGTGGGCGGCACGTATCGCTGCAGGCCTGGCTGGCGGCAATGACCTGCCGTTGTTCGCCTTCAAGGGGAGCCAGGCCTGTGGCCTGGTCTGGTGCAAATTGCCGGTCGCCGAAAGCGCGGTAGCCGATATCTACCAGATGTGGGTCGATCCGGCTTGCCGTGGCCTCGGGGCCGGCGCTGCCTTGCTCGAGCAGGTACTGGCCTGGGCCCGGGGCAAGGGCGCGCGGCGGATTCGGCTGGGGGTCACCTATGCCCAGACGCCAGCCATGCATTTGTACCAGGCCTGTGGTTTTCGCCCCGTGGGTGCGCTCGAGCCATTGCGCGCGGGTTCTAGCCTGATGTCCCAGGCCATGGAGTTGGAGCTCGCTGCGCTGTGAAACACCGGTGAGCCGAGTCCGGGTCGGGCGGTGCCCGGCCCATCCTGTTGCGCCAGGCAAACGGTCAAGACCATTGGCCTGGCGCAACAGCTGCTGGCGAAGCGGCCTGGCAATCTATCGATCGTGCAGGTGCTTTTTCAGGAAGAGGCGAGTCCGTTCCTGCACCGGGTTCTGCAGGATCTCCCGGGGTGTTCCCTGCTCGACCACCACGCCACCGTCCATGAAGACGATCCGGTCGGCGACCTCGCCGGCAAAGCGCATTTCATGGGTGACGATCAGCATGGTCATGTGTTCGGCGGCGAGCTGCTGCATTACCTGGTTGACCTCTTCGACCAGCTCCGGGTCCAGCGCCGAGGTCGCTTCGTCAAACAGCATCACCTTGGGGCGCATGGCCAGCGCCCTGGCGATGGCCACCCGTTGTTTCTGCCCGCCGGACAGGCGCGAGGGGTATTCGTCGAGCTTGTTGGCCAGGCCCACTTTCTCCAGGTACTCCATGGCCAGCTCACGAGCCAACGGCTTGGTGAGCCCCTTGAGCTTGATCGGGCCGATGGCGATGTTTTCATGGACGGTCAGGTGCGGGAACAGGTTGAAGTGCTGGAACACCATGCCCATCTGCTGGCGCACGCTATTGATGTGCTGCTCGAAGGCCCGGCCTTTCAAGGGTCGGTTGACCTGTTCGCCTTCGAGCCAGATCTGGCCGTCGTCAAGCACCTCAAGGTGATTGATCGAGCGTAGCAGGGTGCTCTTGCCCGAGCCGCTGGGGCCGATGATGGCGATGATCTGCCCGCGCGCGACGGACAGGTCGATGCCCTTGAGGACTTCCAGCGCCCCATAGGCCTTGCGCGCCCCCTTGACTTGGATCATGAGCTTTTCTGTGGTCATCGAGACATCTCTACCCGGGTTTCAAGAAGGTGCAGGCCGGCTTCCAGAACAAGATTGACGGCGTAATAGATCACCGCGACGGCCAGATAGAATTCGAACGGACTGTAGGTTTCGCTCACCGCGCGCTGGGCGCTGTAGACCAGCTCGGCAATGCCGATGATGGACACCAGGGAGGTGTCCTTGAGCAGCACGATCAGGTTGTTGCCAAGAGGAGCGATGGTGCTGCGCAAGGCTTGCGGAACGATGATGTAGCGCTGGGTCTGGCTGCGGCTCAGGCCGATGGAGCGCGCGCCTTCGACCTGGCCCGGATCCACCGACAGTACGCCGGCCCGGATCACGTCGGCGTTGTAGACAGCGAAGTGCAGGCTCAGGCCGATGATCCCGGCCATCAATGCCGGGATGTCGATCCCCACTTGCACCAGGCCGTAGTAGATGAGGTACAGCTGCAGCAGCAGCGGGGTGCCCATGAGCAGCCAGGTCATGAAGCGTATGGGCAGCGACACCAGCCTTGGGGTATAGAGCACGATCAGGGCGAAGGCGATTCCCGCCAGCAGGCTCAAGGCGCTGGAGCTCAGGAACAGGACGACGGTCCACCACAGTCCGGTCGCCAGCAGTTCGGAATAAGGTGTCACGATACTCAGGTCGAGGCTTGGCATTGGAGGGTCTCACTTGGCCGCGAAGCGCTGATCGAGGTGGTCGACCAGCAGCCTCACCGCATAGACCATCACGATGTAAAGCACCGCCGATACCATGAAGATCTCGAAGGGTTTATAGGTCGAGCTGATGAACCGCTGCGCGGTATAGGACAGCTCGACCACGGAGATCGTCGACACCAGTGCCGAGCCCTTGATCAATGCCACGGCATTCACGCCCAGGGGCCTGATCATCAGCTTTGCCGTTTGCGGCAGGGTGATCAGCCAGAGGGTCTGCCCCCTGCTGAAGCCAATGGAGCGAGCCGCTTCCTCCTGGCCGGGATCGACGTTGGCAATAGCGCCTCGAATGGATTCGGCCATGTAGGCCGCGATGTTCAGGCCCAGGCCGAGGACCCCGGCCGAGAACGGCTCCAGCTCCAGGCCGATTTGCGGGCCGCCAAAATAGATGAGGAACAGCTGCACCAGGCAGGGCGTGCCGCGAAACACGCTGATGTAGAGCCTGGCCAGGCAGCGCAGGATGAAGCTGCTGCACAGGCGCGCCGCCACCAGGACGATGGAAACCAGCAAGCCGAGCACCAGTGCCAGCAGCGACACTTGCACCGTGATCCACGCTGCCTCCAGGAAGAACGGCAGCGTGCGTTGGATGAGAGTCAGGTCCATGGGAAGGCTCGGAAAAATCAGGTGGACGGGCTCGACGCCGGGTCGAGCCAGGCGACGAGGGTGTCAGCGAATATCCTTGCCGATCCACTGCATCGAGATCTTTTCGTAGCTGCCATCGGCGAGCATGTTGTCCAGTGCCTTTTGCAGCGCAGCCTTGAGTTCGGGGTTGTTCTTGCGCAGCGCGATGCCCATGCCTTCGATGCCGCCATCGCTGTCCGGGGGCGTGATGATGCGCACTTTCTGCCCGGTTTCCTTGACGGCCACCAGCACTGGGACGCTGTCCATCACGATCGCGTCGATCCGCCCGGCCTCCAGGTCGACCAGCATCTCGGGAAGGCCCTTGTAGGTCTTCACCTTCAGGTTGCCGCGGGCCCTGGCCCATTTGTCGTGGGCATCGCCCAGGGTCACGCCGACCGTTACATCCTTGAGCTGGTCCAGGCTGTGGATCGCCGAGTCATCCTTGACCACTATCGTGCGCCCGGCGTGGTAGTAGGGGCCGGCGAAGTCCACGGCCCTCAGGCGCTCCGGGGTAATGGTCATGGAGGCGATGATGGCGTCGTATTTCCTGGCCAGCAGCCCGGCGATGATCCCGTCGAATGGCGTGGTGATGATGGTCACTTTCACCCCCAGCCGCTCAGCCAGGGCCTCGCTGATGGAGGCGTCGAAGCCGACGATCTGGTTCTGCTCGTTGGCGAAGCTGAAGGGGGAATACTGGCCGCTCATGGCGATGCGGATTTCCCTGGCTTGCTGGATCGTCTGCAGGTCATCGGCCTGGGCGGCAGTGGGACAGAGCAGCGCTGTGGCTGCCACGGTGGATGCGAACAACAGACCCTTGAGCGTTCTGACTAGCATTGGATGGCACCTTTGAAGAATTTTTATTTGTTTTATCGGGCTCTTCACCCAGGCCTCGCAAAAAGCTTTGCACAGGCCACCCTGGAAAGCACCAGGCAAGGTGTTCACTTGCCGGGCACATTGCCGGAATTGGCCGGCACTATGCCGGCGCCGCGTGCAGCCCGCGCCGGCCCATGAGTGCTGTCTTTGCCGTGCCGTTGCTGGCGGCTTATTGCAGCGCCGCCCGGAAGCTGTCGTCCAGGACCTCCAGCAGGAAGTCGGCGTTCTTCTGGCTGAAGATCATCGACGGGCGCATTTTCAGCACGTTGTCGTAGGGGCCTTCGGTGCCGATCAGGATGCCGCGCTCCCGGGCGCCATCGGCGACCTTCCGGGCCAGCTCGGTGGCGGGGCACTTGCTCTTGCGATCGGTCACCAGTTCGATCCCCAGGAACAGCCCCAGCCCGCGCACATCGCCAATGGCCTCGTAGCGTTGTTGCAGCCGGCCAAAGCCTGCGAGCAGGTAATTGCCGATGGTCAGGGCGTTGAGCTTCAGGTTGTCGCGCTCGATCACCTCCAGCACGCTGAGCCCCACGGCGCACGAGACCGGGCTGCCGGCGAAGGTGTTGAAGTACTCCATGCCGTTGTCGAAGCTGTCGGCCAGCTCCCGCGTGGTGACCACCGCCGACAGCGGATGGCCGTTGCCGATGGGCTTGCCCATGGACACCGCATCGGGGACCACCCCCTGGGTCTCGAAGGCCCACCAGTGGCTGCCCACTCGGCCAAAACCGACCTGGACTTCGTCGGCCAGGCACAGGCCGCCTGCGGCGCGAACCATGGCATAGACCTCCTGCAAGTAGTTTTCCGGGAAGAACAGCTGCCCGGCGACACTGGGAATGGACTCTGCGAGAAAGAACGCCGGCGCGCGCCCCTGCTTGCGCATGCTCTGGATCTGGTCGGCCACGCTCTGTGCGAAGCGCTGGCCCAGTTCCTCGAACGGCCAGTCGTCGGCGGCGCGGTAGGCATCCGGGACGCTGGCCTCGAACACGTGTGCCGCGCGGCCCTTGCCGGCCTTGCGCTTGTACTTGTAGGGGCTGAGGTCGATCAGCTCCTGGGTCGTCCCGTGGTAGGCCCAGTCCAGCACGATGGCTTCGTCGCGCCCGGTGTGATTGCGCGCCATGCGCAGCATCAGGCTGTTGGCTTCGCTGCCCGAGCAACCGAAGGAGGCGACCGTCAGCCCTTCGGGCAAAGTGGCGGTGAGCCGCTCTGCATACTCCACGATAGTGTCGTGCAGGTAGCGGGTGTTGGTGTTCAGCCGCGCTGCCTGGCGCGTCAGCGCTTGCACCACGTCCGGGTGGCTGTGGCCCAGGTGGCAGACGTTGTTGAAGCAGTCCAGGTAGGCCCGGCCGAAGTTATCGATCAGCCAGACTCCGTCGCCACGCACGAACTTGATCGGGTCCGAATAGGAAATCGACAGGTTGGGCAGCAGTAGCTCCTTGCGCCTGGCCACGATCTGGGCCTTGCTCCGGCCTTCCTGGCTGTAGGTTTCCGCGGGGATGCCGGCCAGCTCCGAGGCGTCGGGGAACAGGTCGGCCCACACATCCAGATAGGCCCGCTCGCCAACGCCGATGAACTCGCTGGCTTGCAGCTGGGTGTCGGTGGACATCTGCAGGTGCAGGTGGGGCAGCCAGCCGCCGTTTTCCGTGTCCGCGCCCATGTAGCCCAGCAGTGCGCCGGCATCCAGGTGATCGCCGGGCTTCAGGCGCTCCAGGGCTTCGTGGGCCAGGTGGCCCCACAGGGTCAGGAAGGGCGGGCAGCCCTGCGGCGTGTGCTCGAGCATGATCAAGCCGCCATAGCCAAGGGGTTCGGATTCGACCTCGACGCTGCGCACCACGCCGGCCACCGGGGTGTACAGCGGGGTACCTGCGGGCATGATCAGGTCCACGCCGAGGTGGATGATCCGGCGTTGCCCTTCGATGAAGCGCGAGACGAATGCCACGTCGGTGTAGATGGTCCGTTCTTCGCCCCAGGGGCCGATGCCGAGAGGGACTTTGTGCCGGGCAGAGAAATCGTTCCACCACTGGGTCGCCTCCGCCGGACGTTGGGCGGCCGAGGCGATCGTCATCGCATGGGAGGCGTCCGCGAACGGCACTATGACCTTGTTCAGGGTCGCTGCCGCTGGCCGCACGATATCCGCGAACGACTTGCGGTTGTCCATGACCCAGCGGCGCACCTCGCCGGCGCCCTCCATGGCGTCATGGCCACAAGCCTTGCGCAGGATCGCCGTCGCCAGTCGCGGGTGCATGCGATCCAGCCTTTCCAGCAGGCGCCAGGCCGGGGCTTCGCTGATCGCCAGGTAGGGGTTGTCCTGGGCCTGCTCTTGCCGCGATGCCGACAAGGTGACGCTGATGACCAGGCGCATGGCGATCAGGTTGAACAGCACATCCAGCTCTTGCGGTTGCAGGGGGAAGCGCTCGTGGAAGCCGGCAGTGAGGGCTGCGGCCGCGCCTATCGGGTCTTCCATGTCGAGGATGGCGTAGGCGCAGGCGATGGCGACTTCGGCGATGAGCACCGTATGCAGCGCATCGCCAAAGTCGATGATGCCCGCGACCTGCTGGTGGTTCTGTGGGTCGACGAGGATGTTCCAGTCGTTGCCGTCGTTGTGGATGACCTGGGTGCGCAAGCGTGCGAGCTTCGGCTGCACCGTACTTTGGAAAGCATCGATGAAGCGCTCGAGGATGGCTCTTTTGCCGGGGTCCTTGATGAAGTGCAGGCGTGACCTGGCGCGTGCGGCGTGGCGCAGGTCCCAGTCCAGATCGCGGACCGCGCCCGGATGCATGAAGCCTTGCAGTGCGCGATCCAGGTTGCCGAACGCCTGGCCCAGGCTGCGCATCAGCCCGGGCGTGCGCTTGACCTCGGCCAGGGGCGTGCCGTGCAGCCAGCTGACCAGGCGGACCGCATGGGTCTCGCCGGAAGGGGCCAGCGCAGAGGCGAGGAAGTCGCCTGCAAGGCTGGTCTTGAGCTGGGGTACGGCAAGTTCGGGATCACTGCTGGCGAGGTGGTCGAGGATGGCGGTCTGCAGCTCGCTTTCGGTGCGCGGCTCGCTGGAGTTGACCACTTTCAGGATCCATCCCGCGTCGGTGCCCGTCTGCAAGCGGAAGTTGCAGTCACGTTCGCTAGCCAGGGGCGTGGCCGTGCCGGTGACATTGAACAACTGCTCGGCCAGCTTTTCGACGGCGCTGCTGGAGAACTGCGGGGCGGGGTGGCGAAGGTCGGTCATGGCGGCGGTTTTCCAAGCTGTTTTTTTCAGTTAGCTTGGCATGCGCGGCCTGGGCGGGCAGTAGGTATGCGGTCGGCCCTGGCCGGCATATTGTCGGAATCGACCGGCACAAAATCGGTAGCGGACTTGAGGAGTTGCAATGCGCGACCTCGATGCAAAAGATCGCGAAATACTCGAAATCCTGTCCAAGGAGGCGCGGATTGCCTTGAAGGCCCTGGCCGCGCGAATCGGCCTTTCAAGAAGCGCTACCAGCGAACGGGTCATCAACCTGGAGCGCAGTGGCGTGATCAGGGGCTACCGGGCCGATATCGGCGAAATCGATGCCCATGTGATTCGCGCCATCTTGCTGGTGAGCCTCAAGCGCACGCCAGCCATGGGTTTGCTCGACGTCCTGGCGCAGCACTCGCAGGTACGCCGGGTCTCCTCGGTCAGTGGCCAGCTCGACCTGGTGATCGAGATCGAGGCGCGAACCATCGATGACCTGAACCGGGTCCGGGATGCCGTCGCGACTCACGAATCGGTCGAGGACATCACCACGGCGGTGGTGCTGCGCCGTGATATCGATCGACAGCCAACCTGACTCTCTGCGCTGGGAAGGTTGCCTGGTGAGTACTGGAAAGTCTTTGCAAGCCAATCTTCTCGCCTGATCCTGTTGCGCATGCTGTGGCTGTCGCCTGGCTGCAATTGCTTGCCATGCTGTACAACCTTCGTGCGGCAATAATAAAATGAGAAGCATTATCATTAATGCGAATCTCTCATGCACAACAACAGCATTGTCTCGCCCGTTGCCCAGTTGTATGTGAACCATCACGGCTGGCTGCGCGGCTGGCTGCACCGGCGCCTGGGGCACAGTGCCGATGCCGAGGACCTGGCCCACGACACCTTCATCCGTGTGCTGCGTTCCCAGGATGATGTGCGTGAGTTGCGCCAGCCCATGGCGTTTCTGGCCACCATCGCCAATGGCCTGCTGATCAATCGCTGGCGCCGCCAGGCGATCGAACGGGCATACCTGGAGGCCCTGGCGGCCCGACCGGAGGGGGAGGAGCCTTCGCCGGAGACACGATTGCTGATGATCGAGACGTTGCTGGAGCTGGATTCGCTGCTGGTGGGGCTGTCGATGCAAGTACGGCAGATCTTCTTCTTGTCCCAGCTCGACGGCCTGACCTACCCGCAGATCGCCGCGCAATTGAGCCTGAGCGTGGCCCAGGTGCAGCGAGCCATGGGCAAGGCCTTCAGTGTCTGCTACGCGAGCCGTTTCGAATGAATGGCATGACCGTCGACCCGCAGGTGCGCGACCGTGCCATCGACTGGCTGGTGCGCTCGCAGTCCGGGCTGATGAGCGTTGGCGAGCAACAGGCCCTGGAGCGCTGGCGGCAGTCCTGCGCCGAGCATGAGCAAGCCTGGCAACGGGTCAGCAGCCTGCCCCTGCTGTTGCAGCCGGGGGCCGGGCTGCTGGCCGACGCCACGGCCCGGCGGACCCTGGAGGCGGCGGGGACCGACCCTCGGCGGCGCCGGCAGTTGCTCAAGTGCCTGCTGGCCTTCGGGCTGCTGGGCGGACTGTCCTGGCAGGGCGCGGACTCTACCCTGGTGCGCTCGGCCCTGGCCACCTATCGCACGGGCGTCGGCGAACGGCGGCGCTGGACCCTGGCCGATGGCAGTGGGCTGTGGCTGAACACCGCCAGTGCGGTCGACCTGCAGTTCGATTCGCTGCGACGCAACGTGCAACTGATCGAGGGCGAACTGGCGCTGGATGTGCGTGCGCAGGCTCCGGCCCTGCGACTGTTGACTCCCGATGCGTTGCTCCATGGCCATGGTGCCCATCTGCTGGTACGCCATGATTCCCTGGGGACCCAGGTCACGGTGCTGCGGGGGCAGGTGCAGGTCGAGGCTCGGCAGCGCCCGGCCTTCCTCAGCCTGGCGGCCGGCTGGCGGGCGCGGGTCGACAGCCGTGGCGTCGGGGTGCCGAGCCCGGTCGATCCGGCGCTGGCCCAGGCCTGGCTACGGGGTATCCTGCCGGCCGAGCGCATGCGCCTGGACCAGGTGCTGGCCGAGCTGGCGCGCTATCGGCCGGGCGTGCTGCGTTGCAGCGAAGCGGTGGAGGCCCTGCGGGTGACCGGCAGTTTCCAGTTGGACGACACCGATGCGGCCCTGGCGCTGATCGCCCAGACGCTGCCGGTGCGCATCGAGCGCCGGACCCGCTACTGGGTGACTGTGGTGCCGGTCTGAAAATATTTTTTCTTTTGCGCGCAGTTTTTGTCGAGCTCGCGGGGCCTCTAGGTATTACCCACCGGGACAGGTGGGTGCCAACCCCTAGGAGCCTTGCATGACATCCCCCGCCCGTGCCTTGCGCACCCGCACATTTGCCCTGCTATTTCTCAGTTTGCAGCCATTGGGCAGCGAGCTGGCGTTTGCCGTCGGCGAGCGCCAGTACCAGATCGATGCCGGCCCGCTGGACCAGGTCCTGGCGCGTTTCGGGGCGCAGGCGGGCATCAGCATGGCGGGCAATGCCTTGCTCACCGCCGGCAAGACCAGCCGGGGCCTGCATGGCGAGTTCAGTGCCGAGCACGGCTTGAGCCAGTTGCTGGAGGGCACCGGCCTGGGTTATCAGCGCCAGCCTGACGGTGGTTATGCCTTGCGCTTGCGCCAGGAGTCGGTAGCCCTGCCGGTGCAGAAGGTCAAGGGCGAGAACCCCGACCAGGAAGAGGTATATCGGGCACCGCGCTCGTCGGTGTACATCTCCAGTGAAGACATGCAGCGCTTCGGCGTGGTTTCGGTGGGCGACATGCTCAAAGGCCAGCCGGGTGTACAAGTGGGTGACAGCCGCAATGGCGGTGGCCTGGACGTGAACATCCGCGGCATCCAGGGCCAGAGCCGGGTGGCGGTGACAGTGGATGGTTCGCAGCAGGCGCTGGATGTCTATCGCGGCTACGCCGGCACCCAGCAGCGCAGCTACATCGATCCCGACCTGATCAGCGACATTGCCATCGACAAGGGCCCGAGCCTGACCTCCAGCGCCATCGGCGGTACGGTGAAGATGCGCACCATCGGCGTCGACGACATCCTGCGCGAGGGCAAGGATGTCGGCCTGCGCTTGAAGGGCGACCTGTGGAACAACGGCGTTGCGCCAGCCTCGCGCGATGGTTATTCCAAGACCCAGGACCTGTACTCCGAGCCGCACCAGAGCCGTGGTGGCCTGTTCGGTTCCGAAGCTGAAGCCGGTAGCGCCGCGTTCGCCTATCGCCATGACCTGTTCGACGTAGTGGCCGCCTATGCCAAGCGCAACCAGGGCAACTACTTCGCCGGCAAGAAGGGCCAGGACCGCTACCGCGTGTATAACCGCTATGGCGATGAGGAGAGCAGCGTGGCCAAGACCTACAACGCCGGCGAGGAGGTGCTCAACTCCTCGTCACGGACCGAGTCGTTCCTGCTCAAGACCACCCTGCGCCCGGCGGACGGCCACACCTTCGAGCTGGGCTATCGCCGCTACGACGGGCGCATTGGCGAAATCATGCCTTCGGACATCTTCCGTTTCGGCACCGGCGGCATCTACCAGTATCCGTTGGGCCAGACCAAGATCGACACCTATACCGCGCGCTACAACTACCTGCCCGACAACAACCCCTTGGTGGACCTGACCGCCGGCCTGTGGATGACCGATGCACAGACCAGCCAGTTGACCTCTGTGGCTGCCCCGGCATCCCAGTCCTATCGCTCGGACCGCAGCTGGAGCCGCCAGGCCGACCAGCGCATCGGTGGCGACTTGAACAACAGCTCACGGTTCAAGACCGACTACGGCGACTTGAAACTGGACCTGGGCGGTTCGTTCCAGATCGAGGACCTCAAGCCACAGAAAGGCGTAGCCACCACCCAGCACGACATCAACGCCAACCGCATGCTGCGCGAAGGTTCGCGGCAGGAGTTCAGCCTCAACGGCAAGCTGGAATACAAGCCCGTGGAGAGCCTTACCCTGTGGGGTGGCGGACGCTACACCTACTACCGCACCAAGGATGAAATTCCCCGGGCCAGCGCCCGCCGCGAGGAGCTCGAGCACAAGTACGTGATGGTTTCCAAGCCCGGCAACTACGGCTACCTGATGTGGTTCCCCGACCAGAGCGGCCAGTACACCGATGCCACCGATCCGCGGTTGAACAACGGTACGGTGTTCACCAATACCAACTTCCCATTCGAAGGCACGCCCTACAACCAGTATGGTGCCACCAGCACCAGCGTCTATGGCGCCCAGGTGGGGGAGGTGGTCACCGGCTACGACTACTCCGGTAAGGATCGCAATAGCGGCAGCGCCTTCGCCCCGGCCTTCGGGGTGAACCTGGAGGTGGCGCCCGATACCTTCATCTATGCCTCCTACACCCAGGGCATGCGCATGCCGTCGCTGTTCGAGACCAGCCAGGGAGTGCTGCAGACCATGCCGGGCAAGAACCTCAAGCCCGAGCGCTCGAGCAACTGGGAAATCGGCGCCAGCACCCTGCACAAGGACCTGCTGGTGGATGGCGACTCGGCCGCGATCAAGGTCGCCTACTTCAACAACACCATCAAGAACTACATCACTCGCTACTACGACCCGAGCCCGGGCCTGTGGGGCCTGATGCGGTTCAGCAACACCGACAGCTTCAAGACCAGCGGCCTGGAGCTGCAGACCCGCTATGACGCCGGCCGGGTGTTCGCCGACCTGTCGTCCACCTACTACCTGAAGACCGAAACCTGCGACTCGCAATTCGCCGCCACGTTGCGTGCCACCGCCAACCCCTACCAGAAAACCGCTGACACCCCGAACTGTACCCCGGGCAGCTTCATGGGTTCCTACACCAATACCCAGAACCCGCCACGGTTCGCCGGCAACCTGACCACCGGCTTGCGTTTCTTCGATCAGAGCCTGACCCTCGGCACCCGCATCACCTATACCTCGGGGCCGACGGTCACCGCCGATAAGCCCTGGCAGACTGGCGCCACCACCCCGCAGTTGAACTACCGGGAAGTGGCCCTGGTGGATCTGTTCCTCAACTATCAGTTGCAGGATCACACCAGTTTCAATGTCTCGTTGCAGAACCTCACCGATCGCTACTACCTCGACCCGCTGGCGCAAAGCTTCATGCCCGCGCCGGGACGCACGCTGCGGGTGGGGATGCAAACGAAGTTCTAAGGACGGGCAAGGAGCGCGTCGGCGTGAGCCGATGCGCTCCTTGGGATGGTGAACGAGCCGGAGCAGCTCACTCGACGCGGGGGCTAGAAGGCGATTTCAACGGGCGTCCGGTTCCGGAACAGGTCCATGACCGGGCAAGAGTGGTCAACGCTTTCCTTGAGGGCCATGAGCTCCTCTCTACTCGCCGTGCTATCGAACTTGACCGTCCCGCGTATGCCGGTGAAGCCGGGGCGGGTTTCATCATCGACCGCGAAGAACCCCCTGAGATCGAGTGTTCCTTCAAGGGTGACGCTGACTTCCTTGAGCGGTATCCCCAGGGCGGCGGCATGCAGGTGGTAGCTGATTTCCTGGCAGGTCGCCAGGGAGGCGAGGGCGATCTCCACGGGGTTGGGCCCCTTGTTCGTTCCCCCCAGGTTTTGCGGTTCATCGACATCCAGGACGAACTCGCGGATTTTCACCTGACGATGCAGCGCACCGTCGCCGCTGCTGGTCACCGAGAAGGTCGCCATGGCCTTGCCCGGGTTGGCCCGGAAAAAATTCTGGCTCGAGAGAAAGAGTGATTGCAGATGTTCGGACATGCACAGTTCCTTTGTGTTCTCAGGTTCGCGAGCTGGGTTTTTAGCTGTTGCACAAATGTTGTGCAACCCCGTTGCCGAAGCGAAGCCGGGACAAACAGGCGCAGTGCACGCGCTTGCGGGCTGTCTTCTGGTGTATCGCCAGGGGTATCCGATCAGGGCCCTGAGAACTTGTGCCTGCGGGAGCGATTGGGTCTTTATCCGGGCGGCCATGGTCTCGCCAGGTCGCCTGTCAGGTGGCGCGATCGCTACAGGTCTTGGACGGATCAGGCCGCGCCTGGTCGATCGCGTCGATTTCGCCGAGGGCCTCAGCCAATGTCTGCTGCCCGAGCCGTTGCAATACCGTCTCATCGATATCATGTGCGAGCCGGGTGAAGTAGCTGTCGAAATTCCAGCTCACCAGGCACTGGGTGGGATAGTCGCACCGCGCCTTGAATATCGATTTTCCCGAGATCGCAGCCTGCAGGATATCGCGCAGGGAAATCTCCTCGGCCGGCCGGTTCAACCGTGAACCGCCATGTTGGCCCATCGTCGAGCTGATGAGTCCACCTTGTGTCAACGGCACGAGCATCTGCCGCAAGAAGCTCGGATTGGTGCCAAGGCTGGTGGCAAGATCGCTGGACGTGACCCGGGTAATCCCCATCCGCTCGGCCTGGGCGAGTGACAGCATGATTTGCAGCGAGCTGGAAAAGCGAAGATCAATCATGGGGCGGGCCGTGACGAAAACGACATTCTATTGCAACGCTGCAGTAACTCTCCATAGATGGGAAACCTCCATGCACTGGCCGCAGGACGCCGCTGTGGAGTTCCCCCTCGTTCGCTCAAGAAGAAGGGGGAGCCGAATTTCGCCAGGGCTTGAACCTGGATACAGCAGCAGGTTGCAGGCTCTAGATAGCCTGCTTTTTGATGGCATCAGCCGAACGGCTCACGACCTCCCAGGTATCGATGGTCTTGTCGAGTTGCTCGATCTTGCCACGTGCCAGTTCGAGGGTATCGCTGCCCAGGAGCAGGCGCAGTGGAGGGTTATCGGCCTGGACTGCCTTGAAGATCGCCGCTGCGATGCGCGCCGGGTCGCCGGGCGCGGTATCGCCAGCTTGCTGAATGTAGTTGACGGTTTCTTCTTTCATTGCGCGGTAGTCCTCATTGGTTGCCGAGGCTGCAAAGCTTGCGAGGGGGGCGTCGCTGATACCGGTAGGGAAAGCACCGGGTGCTGCGATCAGGACTTTGATTCCCAGTGGCGCCACTTCTTGCGCCAGCGCTTCGGACAGGCCCTCGACGGCGAACTTCGAGGCCGAGTAGAAACCGGTCGTGGCGAAACCTGCGATCCCGGCTTTCGAGGAGATATTGACGATGGTGCCCGAGCGACGTGCCCGCATGCCCGGAAGCACCGCGCGCGTCATCGCGGTCAGACCCCAGACATTGGTATTGAACAATGCGCGTGCGCCGGCAATGTCGCCGTCTTCGATCATCCCGAAGAGGATGGTGCCGGCATTGTTCACCAGCACGTCGATTCGCCCGAAGCGCTCGATCGCCGCGGCCACGCCGGCGTCGATGTCGGCTGGGCGTGTCACTTCGAGCGTGAGTGCCAGTACTTGGTCCTCGCCGAATTGACTGACCAGGTGCTGTAGCCATGCGCTATCGCGCGCGGTGACTACCGCACGATGGCCCCGTGACAACACATGGCGCGCGAGCGCTTCGCCCAGCCCCGATGAAGCCCCGGTGATGAACCAGACGCGAGCATCTGTATCGGTCATTGCAAATCTCCTTAAGCCGCTGGTGATATCGGTCACGGCAGTTGCGATTGGTCTTGCCGGCTCGATGCCGGCGTTCGAGCAATAGGCGCTTGCGATCCTGGGTTCACCGCGACGCTACCCGGGCCTGCCGGATGGGTGATGCGCCCATCCTCCGAACTTGCGGTGACTACAGAGGCACTTGCGGATACTGCAGTTTTTATTCTTGCAGATGATTCGAACCATCTGCAATAGTTTTAAGTGCATATGGTCGCGAGCAGAAAACTCGCCTCTTCAGGGGAGGGGGAGCGTTGGTTAGGGGGCGGGCAGCGCAGCCTTCTACCTGATCATTCATCGGCCCTGGGCGAAGCGCAGAACCCATCGCCTGCTAGACCAGGGGCTGGTACCAAGACAGGAGGCCACTGGACTGCCAAGTGACAGGGCGCGCCGGATCATGGGTGCCTGGAGTCGTTGTCGATCCTGGTCGCTACCGATGCGGGCCAGCCACCGGCCGAGCCAGGCTGCGGCAGCGAGCATCTCGGCCGGTGGCTAGCCCTGGATAGTCGGTGGCAATGCCTTGCGGATGATCAGGGCAGCAAGCTGCACCGCGCCTCTTCGGCTTGCAGGCGCAGGATCAGCCCCGACTGGAACTCGATCACCAGGTGGTGATCGGCGGGAAAGTCGTCGCTGAGGTAGAACTCACCGGTGGCGGCGTCCTGCGGGACCACGCCGATGGCGTGCAGGCAACGATCGTCCTCCGGGTCCCAGGCGCAATCACGGCCATCGGCCGAGAAATAGCTCACGCCGCTGAAGAGCAGGTCGATCGCCTCGGGCTCCTCGGGAGGCACCCAGGGTTCTGGCCATCGGCGAAAGTGCAGGGCCAGGGTGCGGCTCGTGACGTCGTACCGGATATGCTCGGCCTGGTAGAAGTTGTGCAGGTCGTGGGCGCGGCCCTGTACTTGCACCTCGATGTGTCCTAGCACGAAATCGTGAAACAGCATGTTCCGGTCCTTGTTCCGGTAGGCCGCTGGGAGGGCGGGAAGTTGGCTCAGGAACCTGGAATCAGGCCTTCCTCGAGCAGGGCCAGGGCGCCGACGATCAGCGCATGCATGCCCTGGATCAGTTCGGCCTCCATCTCCGCCACTTCCGCCAGGCGATCAGCCTCCAGTTCCGGCTCTTGGCCTGACACCGCATACACCGTATCGGCCACGGCGAAGCAGTGGAACGCCACCGTGGCCAGCAGCCAGCGGGCCTGCAGCGGGTCGATGTCGTAGGCCTGGGCGATATGCAGCTGGTGCTCGATGATCTTGTCCAGCATCGGCTGGGTCGCTGCCAGCCGGCGGATCATGTAGGGCGTCAGCCCCGGATGCGCCTTGACGAACTCCCGGGCCGAAGTGGCGAACAGGATCAGGTAGTCCTTGAGGCTGGTGCGCTGTTCGGCGTTGGCCCGGGGAATCTGCCAGCGCTGGAACAGCTCCTCGGCGATCAGGCTCTTGAGCGCATCGAGTCCCGCGATGTGCTTGTACAGCGCCATGTGGCTGACGCCCAGGGCGGCGGCGACGCCGACGAAAGTGATGTTCGACAGGCCGATACCGATGCCGGCATCGGCGATCCGTTCCCGGGTGATGGTGCGCGGGCGCCCGCGCGCCGGGGTTTTCTGTGGCGGTTCCATGGAGAGGTCCTGGCTCGATGAGGCATGACTTGTAGCTGCCTTGTCTGGTTTTGGCAAATTAGTTTATAGTCATGCAACTAAATGGTTCTGATTCTCAGATCCATCCATGAGCTATCCCCGGCCAGGGTTTTCCCGGCTCCGTTCGCGGAGCAGGCCGGTCTTCGAATGTCTGGAAAACTTCATCTATGAGCACCCATGACGCGACCTCGGCCCACTCCAAGGCCCAGGGTCCGATCAGCCAGGTCTTGACTCCCGTGCGCGGTCGGCTGATCACGGCGGCGGCCCTGTCCGCCAGTGGATCGATGCTGACCCTGGTTCCCTTGGCCGTTATCGAACGCATCGCCAGGCTGGCCCTGGGCGATGCCACCCATGTGGCCGGCGATATTGGCTGGCTGTTGCTGGTGGGCGTGGCGAGCCTGTTCTGCGGCATGGCGCTGCTCTGCGCTGGCGAGTTGCAGGCGCACCTGGCCGACAACCGCATCACCCATCAATTGCGCCTGGCGATCGTCCAGCGCCTGGCCCTGGTGCCGCTGGGCTGGTTCACCGAGCGCGCCTCGGGGGAGGTCAAGCGGGCGATGCAGGACGACATCGGCACGCTGCACAACCTGACGGCGCACTTCTTCACCACCTTGGGCCGTGCCGGCGGTGCGTTGCTGATCGGGGTGATCTACCTGTTCGCCATGGACTGGCGCCTGGCGCTGCTCTCGCTGCTGCCGTTCCCCGGGTTCTTCGTGTTCCTGGGCCGGGCCATGAAGTCCAGTGGCGCCAACATGCAGGAGATCGTCACTGGCCTTGGGCGCATCGACAATGCGGTGGTCGAATTCGTCAACGGCATCCCGGTGATCAAGGCCTTCGGCAGCAGTGGCCAGGCCCATGTGCGCTACCGCGAGGCGATCGACGCCTTTGCCCAAACCTTCATTGCCTTCACCCGTCCGCTGGTGGCGGCCATGGCCAACGCCAACGCGATGGTCGCCCCAGTCTCGGTACTGGGGGTGGTGCTGGCCTGC
This sequence comes from Pseudomonas sp. CMR5c, assembly GCF_003850545.1. Classification (NCBI taxonomy): domain Bacteria; kingdom Pseudomonadati; phylum Pseudomonadota; class Gammaproteobacteria; order Pseudomonadales; family Pseudomonadaceae; genus Pseudomonas; species Pseudomonas sp. CMR5c. The sequence goes on from NZ_CP027705.1 coordinate 2,480,046, forward strand.
GGCACCTTGTTCGTGAGCCAGGGCTGGGCCACGCCGCTGGACGTGCTGCCCTTCGCCCTGGTGACCCCGGGATTGTGCGCGCCGGTATTGTTGCTGCACTACATCCTGCACGACCTGGGCAGTGCCACCGGCGCGGCCCAGCGGGTGCAGGCCTTGCTGCAGACTCCGGTGCTGGAGCAGCCAGCCCCCGGTACCGGGCAACAGCCCCAGGGCAATGAACTGCGCCTGGAGCGGGTGAGCTATGGCTACGACCCCGAGCATCCGGTGCTGGCGGACATCGACCTGGTGCTCGAACCTGGTACCACCACCGCCATCGTCGGGCCTTCCGGGGCCGGCAAGTCGACCCTGGCGCGCCTGCTGCTGCGTTTCTTCGACCCCAGTGCCGGGCGCATCACCCTGGGGGGCGTCGACCTGCGCCAACTCGACAGCGCCAGCCTCTACCGCCATATCGGCTTCGTATTGCAGGACGTGCGCCTGATCCACGCCAGCGTCGGCGAGAACATCGCCCTGGGCAAACCCTTGGCCAGCCGCCAGGAGATCGAAGCGGCCGCGCGCCTGGCCAATATCCATGAGCAGATCCTGCGCTTGCCCCGGGGCTACGACTCGGTGGTGGGCGAGGACGCGCACTTTTCCGGGGGTGAGCAGCAACGCCTGAGCATCGCCCGCGCCGTACTGCTCGACCCGCCGGTGCTGGTGCTCGACGAAGCCACGGCCGCGGCGGATGCCGAAAGCCAGGTGGCGATCCAGGAAGCACTGGCGCGTTTCTCCCAGGGCCGCACCCTGCTGGTGATCGCCCATCGACTGGATACCGTGATGCACGCCGAGCGCATCGTGGTGCTCGACAACGGCCGGGTCCGTGAACAGGGCCGGCACTCCCAGTTGCTCGAGCAAGGAGGGCTGTACGCACGGCTCTGGAGGCTCGGTGGCTATGGCGACAACCGCAAGGAACAGGTAGCACAACCATGCTGAAGACCTTCATCCAACTGCTGGGCGAGGATGTCCCGGTATTGCGTCGCTATGCCTGGATGGCGGTGGGCTATGGCCTGCTCAGCGGCCTGACCATCACCGTCCTGGTGCCATTGCTCGGCCGCTTGCTGGCCGGTGATACCCGAGGCGCCAGTGCCTGGCTGGCGTTGTTGCTGGCCGGTGTGCTGCTGTGCTGGCTTTGGCGGCGCCGGGTGGAGCGCGCCGGGGTCGCGGTAGGCGTCGCCGTCCTGCAAGGCGTGCGCTTGCGCATGGGCGAGCATATCGCCCGGCTGCCGGTGGGCTGGTTCACGCCCGAGCACAACGCCCGGCTGGGACACGTCATCACCCAGGGCATGATGGCCATCGCGCAGTTGCCGGCCCATGTGTTCACGCCCCTGATCAGTGCCGCGATGACCCCCTTGGCGATGGTCGTCGCCCTGGGCGTGTTGCACTGGCCGACCGGATTGCTGGCCCTCCTGGCCTTGCCGCTGCTGGCGCTCGCGGTGTCGTTCTCGACCCGCCTGGGGCGCCGCGCCGATAGCGCTTTCCATGCGCATTTCGCCAAGACCAGCCAGCGCATGGTGGAGTTCGCCCAGGCCCAGTCGGTGCTGCGTGCGTTCAACGGCGAGCAGGGCGGCACGCGCTTGCTGCGCCAGGCCATCGACCAGCAGCGCCAGTCCGCCGGGCGCTTGATCTACCTGTCGTCATTATCCTCGGTGCTCAACACCTGGGTGGTCCAGGGCATCTTCGCCGCCTTGCTGGTGAGTGCCGGCCTGTGGCTCGAACGTCTGTTGGGCCTGGGCCTGGAAACCGGCCCGGCCATCGCCCTGGCGGTGACCCTGGTAGTGGTCAGCCGTTTCGTCGATCCGCTGCTGGAACTGGCCAGCTATGGCGAGACCCTGCGCGGGGCCCTGGGCCAGCTCGAAGAGGCCAGCCAGATCCTCGCCGTGCCGCCTCTGGCCCAGGCCCGGTCGCCCCAGGCGCCGGGCGATGCCTCGGTCGAACTGCAAGGCGTGAGCTTCGCCTATGGCCCCGGGCAGCCCGAGGTCCTGCGGGACGTCAGCCTGCGCCTGGCGCCGGGCAGCATGACTGCGTTGATCGGCGCGTCGGGTTCGGGCAAGACCACCCTGGCCAGGCTGATCGCGCGGTTCTTCGAGGTCGGCCAGGGCAGCGTGCGGGTCGGTGGCGCGGATGTGCGGCAGATGTCCGAGGCGCAACTGGCCGGGCACATCAGCCAGATCTTCCAGGATTCCTACCTGTTCCAGGGCAGCATTGCCGACAACATCCGCCTGGGCGACCCCGAGGCCAGCGCCGCCCAGGTCATGGAGGCCGCGCGCCAGGCCGGCGTGGTGGAGATCATCGAGCGCCTGGCCCAGGGTATCGACACCCAGGTGGGCGAGGGCGGGGCGCGCTTGTCGGGAGGCGAGCGCCAGCGCATCGCCATTGCCCGGGCGCTGCTCAAGCAGGCGCCGATCCTCCTGGTGGACGAAGCCACCGCGGCCCTGGATGCCGAAAACCAGGCGGTCATCGCCCAGGCCCTGGCCAGGTTGCGTGGCCAGTGCACACTGGTGGTCATCGCCCACCAGCTGTCGACGGTGGCCATGGCCGACCAGATCGTAGTGCTGGAGCAGGGACGGGTGGTGGAGCAGGGAACGCCGGATGAGCTGCGTGCCAGGCCGGGGTACTACGCGCGTTTGCTCGACCAGCGTGGCGCCGCCCAGGGCTGGCGGATCGGAGCGTCCCGCTGATGCGCGCCAGCTGGCTGGGGGCCTTCGTCATCCTCTGCGGCGCCTCGTTGCTGGTGGGCGCCCGGCAGTTCTCCCTGGGGCAGCTGTTGTCCGGGGCCGGCGATGCCTGGCTGACCCTCACCGCCAGCCGCCTGCCACGGTTGATGGCGCTGGTGCTCAGCGGTGTGGGGCTGGCGGTGTGCGGGGTGATCCTGCAGCACATCGTGCGCAACAAGTTCGTCGAACCGGCCACCACCGGCGGCCTGGATGCGGCCAAGCTGGGCATCCTGCTGTCGCTGGTGCTGCTGCCGGGCGCCGGCACCCTGGGACGCATGCTGTTCGCCCTGGGGGTGTGCTTCGCCGCGAGCCTGGCGTTCGTCCTGATCATCCGCCGCGTGCCGTTGCGCAGCGCAGCATTGGTGCCGGTGATCGGCCTGATGTATGGCGGCGTGCTGAGCGCCCTCGCCGAGTCCTACGCCTATCGCCATAACGTGCTGCAAAGCATGCAGGGCTGGTTGCTCGGGGACTTCTCCCGGGTGGTCCAGGGCCACTACGAAATCATCTACCTGATCTTGCCGATCGTGGCCCTGGCCTATCTGTATGCCCAGCGTTTCACCGTGCTCGGCATGGGCGAGGGCATGGCCGCGAGTCTGGGCCTGAATTATCCGGCGACGGTGGCCCTGGGGTTGCTGCTGGTGGCCGTGACTGTATCGGCCACGGTGATCACCGTGGGCTCGATTCCCTTCGTCGGCCTGGTGATCCCGCAGCTGGTCGCCCTGCGCCACGGTGACCAGCTGGGCCGGACCCTGCCGCTGGTGGCCCTGGGCGGCGCATCGCTGCTGCTGGTCTGCGACCTGGTGGGGCGCCTGGTCATCTACCCCTACGAAGTGCCCATCGGCCTGACGGCCGGATGCCTCGGCGGCGTGCTGTTCCTGATCCTGCTGGTACGGGGGCGCCGATGAAGCCTTCGCACTATGGGGTGTGGCTCGCGGTGTGCGCCCTGGCGCTGCTGTTCCTGTTGCTGGGCTCGGGGCTGGATTTTGCCCAGGTGATCCCCAGGCGCCTGGTCCGGCTGGGGGCGATGGTGATCGGCGGGGTGTGCGTCGCCTGGTCGTCGATCGCCTTCCAGACCTTGACCTGCAACCGCATCCTGACCCCGGCGATCATGGGCTACGAGGCGGTGTACCTGCTGTTGCAGGCGGTATTGGTGGCGGTGCTGGGCATGTCCGGCCTGCTGGTGCTGGGCGCCCATGGCAACTTCGGGTTGTCGGTGCTGCTGATGCTGGCCTACTCCTGGGCGCTGCACCGCTGGCTGTTTGGCGATGGCCGGCGCGACCTGTTCTTCCTGCTGCTGGTGGGGCTGGTGCTGACCATGGTCATCGGTACCTTCACCCAGTTCGTCCAGTACCAGGCCAGCCCTGGGGAGTTCTCCATGCTGCTGGGGTTCAGCCAGGCCTCGTTCAACCGCGTGCAGCCCCAGCAGTTGCTGTACGCCGGGTTGCTGGTGGCGGGGCTGTGCCTGGCAGGGCGCAAGACCCTGGCGACCCTCGATGTGCTGGCGCTGGGGCGCGACCAGGCGATCTCCCTGGGGGTCGACTACCAACGCTGCGTGCGCCTGCAACTGGCGCTGATCGCCGGCCTGGTGGCGGTGTCCACCAGCCTGCTGGGGCCCGTGGCCTTCATGGGGGTATTCGTGGCGAACATCGCCTATGCCCTGGCCGGGACCTTCCGCCACCGGGTCACGCTGCCCCTGGGCTGCGCCATCGCCGTGGGCCTGTTCCTGCTCGCTCAGCTGATGGTCGAGCACCTGTTCAACTACAAGACCACCGTGGGCCTGCTGGTCAACCTGTTGTGTGGCGCTTACTTCCTGGCCCTGATGCTGCGTACCCGAGGAGCTGCATGATCACTGTCCACGACCTTCACAAGAGCTACGGCGCCAAGACGGTACTGCACGAGGTCAACGTGCAGTTCCCGGCCCGCCGCCTGACCTCGCTGATCGGTCCCAACGGCGCGGGCAAGTCGACCCTGCTGATGATGATCGCGCGGCTGCTGGAGCCGACTCGCGGCAACATCCTGGTGGCGGGCCGCGATACCCGTGGCATGGCCATCGGCGACTACGCCCGCACGGTGGCCACCCTGCGCCAGGCGCCGGACTTCAACCTGCGCCTGACGGTCGAGGAACTGGTGGCCTTCGGGCGCTTTCCCTACAGCCGTGGGGCCCTGACCCGGGCCGACCAGCAGGCGATCGACGAGGCCATTGCCTTCCTCTCGCTGCAGGAGCTGCGCGGGGCCTTTCTCGATGAACTCAGCGGTGGCCAGCGGCAGATGGCGTTCCTGGCCATGACCATCGCCCAGCAGACCGACTACCTGCTGTTGGACGAGCCGCTGAACAACCTCGACATCAAGCATGCGGTGCAGATCATGCGCGCCCTGCGCCGGCTGTGCGACGAGCAGGGGCGCACGGTGGTGCTGGTGGTGCACGACATCAACTTCGCCGCCAACTACTCGGACCACATCGTGGCGATGAAAAAGGGCGCCGTGCACGCCGCTGGCAGCGTCGCCCAGGTGCTGACCGAAGAGCGGCTGCGAGAGCTCTACGGGCTGGATTTCAGCATCAGCCATGACGCTCGCGGCTACCTGTGCAACTACTTCAACCCCGCAAGAGAACTGAAATGACCCGACATCACGCAAGCAGGTATGGGACGTTGGCCCTGTTGGTGGCCGCGATCCTGGCCGGGCAGGGCTGCCAGGATAAAACCGCCACCTCGCCCGCAACGGGCCAGGCTCCGGCTGCTGCCAACCAGGCCCCGGCCTACACCCCGGTCACGGTCCGGCACCAGCTGGGCGCCACGCTGGTGGAGCAACTGCCCCAGCACACGGTGGCCCTGGACATGAACGAAGTGGATTTCCTCGACCAGCTGGGTATCCCCGTGGCCGGCATGCCCAAGGATTTCATCCCGCACTTCCTGGACCGGTACAAGCAGGCGGCCCAGGTCGAGGACCTGGGGGCGATCGTCCAGCCCAACCTGGAGCGGATCTATGCCGTGAAGCCGGACCTGATCCTGATCACCTCACTGCAGGCCAGCCACTACCAGGAGCTGAGCGCAATCGCGCCCACGGTGCATTTCGATGTGGATTACCGCGACAGCCAGGGCCGGCATATCGAGGTCATCAAGGAGCACCTGGCGAGCCTCGGCGAGATCTTCGGCAAGCAGCAACAGGCCCGGGAGCAGGCCGCGCAACTGGAGGCCAAGGTGCAGCAGGCCCGGCAGGTCACGGCAGGCCGCCCTGAGCGCGCCTTGATCGTGCTGCATAACAACGGCGCCTTCAGCTCCTTCGGCGCGCATTCGCGCTATGGCTTCATCTTCGATGCGCTGGGGGTGAAACCGGCCAGCCCCGAGGGCGAGACCGGCCTGCATGGCCAGCCGATCTCCAGCGAATTCATCCAGCAGGCCAACCCCGACATCCTCTACGTGGTGGACCGCACCGCCGTGATGGAAGGGCGCCCGGCCCTGGATGCCCTGAGCCTGGACAACCCGCTGCTGCGCCAGACCAACGCCTGGAAGAACGGCCGTGTGGTCTTTGCCGATGCCCAGGCCTGGTACGTCACCGCCGCCAGCCCGACCTCGGTGAAGCTGATGATCGACGACGTCATCAAGGGTTATCAGCCCTGACTTCGAGCTAAGGGCTGTTCGCGGCATTTGCGTGGTAGCAAGTGATTATCAACAGCCTTAGCTCTTGCATTCGAATCAAGCCAACTAATCAGAAAAACACCGCATTTTCACTTCAACGGAGCTGTAGCGTGACTCACCGTCATTCTTTCCATCGTAATGCACACCTTTCCCAGGCTTTGGTCGCCAAACCCCTGGCCGTCGGCGTCCACCGCGGGCTGGCGGGGCTGGCCCTGGGGGTCCTGGCCACGCTGGCGGCGCCGGCGGGCGCAGAGGTTCGCGAGCCGGCCGAAGCGACCCAGGACCGGGCACTGGCGTTGCCCGCCACCACGATCCAGGGCGAAGCCGTCTCCAGCCTGCCACCGGCCTACGCGGGGGAGCAGGTGGCCTCTGGCGGCAAGCTCGGCTTGCTGGGCAACAAGGACTTCATGGAGACCCCGTTCAGCACCATCAGCTACACCGAGAAATACATCGAGGACCGCCAGGCCAAGAGCATCACCGATGTGATCGCCGCCACCGATCCGGCGGTGTTCAGCAACGGCTTGACCGGCACCTTCAGCGAGAACTACTCGATTCGCGGCTTCGCCTCGGACATCAGCGACGTGACCGTCGACGGGTTGTTCGGCATGGCGCCGTTCTATCGCGTGTCCCCTGAAATGTACGAGCGCATCGAAGTGCTCAAGGGCCCCTCGGCGCTGCTCAACGGCATGCCGCCAGGCGGCTCGGTGGGCGGCACGGTCAACCTGGTGCCCAAGCGTGCCGGCAACGAACCGCTGACACGCCTGACCGGCAGCTACATGTCCGACTCGCAGCTCGGGGGGCACCTGGACATGGGCCGGCGCTTTGGCCAGGACCAGCAGTTCGGCGTGCGTTTCAACGGCGTCCACCGCGAAGGCGATGCGGCCACCGACCACCAGAAGCAGAAAGCCGACCTGGCGTCATTGGCCCTGGACTGGCGGGGCGAGCGTGCGCGGTTGTCCCTTGACCTGTACGACGCCGACCAGCGCATCACTGGCCAGAACCGTGGGATGGGCCTGGTTGCCGGGGTTGCGGTGCCCAGACCGCCCAAGGCCGGTTCGCTGCTCAACCCCGACTGGGCGACGGTGGAAAGCAAGGACAAGGGCGCGATCCTGCGTGGCGAGTTCGACCTCAGTGAACAACTGACCGCCTACGCCGCGGTAGGCAGCAGCAAGAGCGACTACGCCTACAACGGCGCCATGATCGCCACGGTGATCAACGATGCCGGCGACCTGCGCAGCAGCATGGGCCAGTTGAAGTTCCAGGTGCGCAAGGTCTCGGCAGAAACCGGCCTCAAGGGCCAGTTCCAGACGGGCGAGATCAAGCACCAGTGGTCGTTGAACGCTACCCAGTACTCGGACAAGAAGAAGGATTGGGGGCGTCGCTCGGTGCCCGGTGCCGACTGGACCACCAATATCTACCACCCGACCTGGGGTCCCAAGGCGCCCACCAGCTGGCCGCTGATCATGCACAGCGAGAGCCGCCTGCGCAGCTACGGCGTGGCCGATACCTTGTCGGTGCTGGACGATCGCCTGCAACTGACCCTGGGCGTGCGCCGCCAGGAGGTGCTCAGCGATACCTTCAGCGTCAGCACCGGCAAGCGCACCTCGCGCTATGACGAAAGCGCCACCACCCCGGCGGCCGCGGTGCTGTTCAAGGCCACCGACGACCTGTCGCTGTATGCCAATTACATCGAGGGCCTGAGCAAAGGCGGCACGGCGCCGCTGACCGCAGCCAACGCCGGCGCGATCTTCGCGCCCTACAAGACCAAGCAGAAGGAAGTCGGCCTGAAGCTCGACCTGGGCTCCTTCACCCATACCCTGGCGTTGTACGAGATCACCCGTCCGGGCAGCTACACCGATCCGGCCACCAACATCTACTCCATGGGGGGCGAACAGCGTAACCGCGGGGTGGAGTGGGGCTTCTTCGGGGCGCCGCTGGACGACGTGCGGTTGATGGGCGGCGTCGCCCATGTCGACCCCAAGCTGACCAAGACCGAGGGCGGCCGCAACGACGGCAAGAACGCCACTGGCTATCCCGAACTGCAAGGCAAGCTCGGCGTGGAATGGGATACCCCGGTGCTGCAGGGCCTGACGCTGACCGCCAACGCCACGGCGTTGTCCAAGCAGTACATCAGCGCCGACAACCAGCAGTCGATTCCCGGCTACACCCTGTTCGACGTGGGCGCCCGCTACGCCACCCAGGTCGCCAACCGCCCGGTGACCCTGCGGGGCAACGTCAGCAACCTCACCAACAAGGCCTACTGGGGAATGCCGCTGACCACCAGCCTGGGCCTGGGTGCACCACGCACCTTCGAGCTGTCCGCCTCGGTGGACTTCTGAAACCCCAGCCCATGAGCGTCCACGGGCAGGCACTGGGCCTGCCCGTGGTACGGCTCGCTTGCGCTCTGGATGGTCGGCGCAGGATCAGCCCTGGCAGAAGCGGATGCGATTGCCGAAGGGGTCGTAGACTTCCAGGGTCTTGCCCCAGTCTTCTTCGACGATATCGGGGCGGCCGTAGCCGTAGCGCTTGGCTTGCAGTTCATCGCGCAGCTGTTCGATGTTGTGCATCGGCACGAAGATCGTCGCCCCGGGGCTGGCATCGCCATGGTGCTCGGACAGATGCAGTTGCAGGCCATTGCGGCTGATGCCCAGGTACAGCGGCAGGTCGGCTTCGAAGCGGTGTTCGAACTCCACGGTGAACCCAAGGAAATCGAGGTAGAACTCGCGAGCCTTGGCTTCGTCGAACATCCGCAGGATCGGGATGGCCTTGTCGAAGCTGATCCCCTGGGGTTGTTCCTGGGGCAGGGCTGCGGCGGCGGTGTTCCAGTCCTTGTAGCCCAGTTGCCGGGCCACGCTTTCCAGCGCGGTGGCGTGGCTTATCGATTGGTCGTGGGAAGCGAGCGCGGTGCGCAGGCGCTTGGCCATTTGCTTGGCGTGTTCGAGAGTGATCATCGTTGCTCCTGTTCGCCGAGGTGCAGGGGTGCTCGCGTTGCCGGGCCTCGACTGTCAAGAGTGACGACAGGGTAGGGGGGACAGCGATGCTTTCACCATTCCTTGCGGATGCGAGCGGCAGGTAGCATCGACCTGGGGCGATGATACACAGCGGGTTTTACCAGTGAAAGCAGCGCTGCGGACTCAGGCCAGCAGCTCGCTGATCCAGCGGGCCTTGCGCTGGGTGTCCTGGAGTTTCTCCTCGGGCACCGCCTGCTGCGCCCGGGCGAAGTGGGCCAGGATCTTGTGCTTCTGGCGCAACTTGCGCTGCCACTTGGCCAGGAATGCCGGGCTGCGCTCCTGCATCTGCAGCGGGCCGAAGTACAGCTGCTCGGCGCTGTAGCTTGGGCTGGCGCCGCGCTCGGCGACGATGATCTCGTAGTCGAAGCGGTTCTCGCGCAGCACCTCTTCGAAAAGGATGGCGTAGCCGTTGTCCATCAGCCATTGACGCAGCGGTTGTTCGCCGCCGTTGGGCTGCATGACCAGGCGCTCGCGGCCATTGAGGCGTGCCTTGCCGGCCTCAAGGATGTCGCGGATGGTCTCGCCACCCATGCCGCAGAAGCTGATGGCGGTGATCCCGTCCCCCGGCTCGATTGCCGCCAGGCCGTTGGCCAGGCGCACGCTGATGCGTTGGCCGAAACCACTGGCACGAGCGCTGCGTTGGGCCGAGTGGAAGGGCGTCAGCGCCACCTCGCCAGCCACTGCCCTCTCGATGGCGCCACGGCGCAACAACGCCAGCGGCAGGTAGCCGTGGTCCGAGCCGATATCGGCCAGGCGCGCCCCGGCCGGTACCTGGGCCGCGACGCGCTCCAGGCGCATGGACAATGTCTGTTCGTTCAACTGCAACCTCTTTCTTGCGTGGGCCCGCCACATCTCGAGCCGGATCGGGGGGCGATTCTGTCGGGCGCCGCCGCGTATTTCAAATGCAGGCGATCAGGCTCACTGGCTACGGATGGGGGCGGTACCACGCCAGGTGATCATTTGGTCATTGTTGATTACCAGTTGCTTCTCCGGGTTTCACCTTGCAGCCAGGGACATACGTCGCTTTTACGGCCTTTGACTGACCGGATCTTAACGGGGTTTGGGAAGTTTCTGATCTTTTTTCCCGGGGCTTTGCTTGAGAATGCAGCAGTCTGGATCGGAAAATAACCAGTTAATGGTTTTTGTTGAACCAGTTTGACCGTCCAGGCATGACCTAGACCCACCCGGGAATCTGCCGGTCCAGCGCCAGGTATTCGCTGGAACCACCAATCGGGTTGCCAGGGCAAGCAGGAGAGCAGCGATGAACAAGAACAACAAAAAACGATACCTCAAGGCCCTGGCGGTGTTCCGGCGGCGCTACCTGCCGCCACGGGACGATCCGCGAGGGCACGGCCTGGGTTGGGCGGGGCTGCCATGCTCGCATGCCTGGCCGGATGCCGAGCCCACCAAACCAGGCTCGGGTGGCGTACGCAACGGGAGCCTGGCATGGACTTCCTGAACGAATATGGGCAGGTCCTGGCCAGGGGACTGCTGGTGACCCTGATGCTGGCGCTGGGCAGCTGGCTGCTGGCCTTTGCCGTCGGCCTGCTGGTGACGTTGCTGCGCCTGGCCGGGGGGCGCTTCGTCGGCCTCTGGGTTATGGCGTTCATCGAGTACCAGCGCAACGTCCCGCCCCTGGTGCATCTGTTCCTGTGGTACTTCGGCGTGAGCAGCCTGCTGCCCGAGACTCTCCAGGAGTGGTTGAACGAGCATCACGGCGAGCTGTTATTCGCGCTGATCGCCATCGGGCTGTACTACGGCGCCTACTTCGCCGAGGACATCCGCAGCGGCCTGCGCAGCATCGCTGCGGGGCAGCAGGAAGCGGCGCAGGCCCTGGGCCTGGGGCGGGCCGGCGCCCTGCGTCGGGTGATCCTGCCCCAGGCGCTGCGAGTGGCGATCGCCCCTTTGCTGAGCAACACCGTGATGCTGATGAAGACCACCAGCCTGGCCATGGTCATCGGGGTGATGGAGCTGACCTACGTCACCAAGGAGGTGGCCAGCGGCACCTTCCGCATCTTCGCCACCTATGGGCTCAGCACCGTGCTGTATGTGGCGGTGGCGTTGAGCCTGTTGCTGGCCGGTGGCTGGCTGGGCCGGCACCTGCGGATCAGGGGGCGCTGAGCATGCTGGAGATCATCCAGGAGTACTGGTTGCTGTTCCTGCTGGGGTCCTACCCCAATGGCCCGCTGGGCGGCATCGTCGCCACGCTGCTGCTGTCGATCATCGGCATCGGCCTGGCGTTCCCGTTGAGCGTACTGCTGGCCCTGGCCCAGCTCAGCCCCGCGAAGGTACTGCGCTATCCGGCCATGGGCGTCGGCTACCTGCTGCGCAGCATTCCGTTGGTGATGCTGATCTTCGGGGCCTATTTCGTGGTGCCGATCATCCTCGGGCGACCGGTTGCCGGCTTCACCACCATGGCGGTGACGCTGGTGGTGTTCCAGGCGGTGTACCTGGCGGAAATCGTCAGGGCGGGCATCGAATCGCTACCCAAGGGGCAGGGCGAGGCCGCCGCGGCACTGGGCATGGGCTACTGGACCCGGACCCGCAGGGTGATCCTGCCCCAGGCCCTGGGGAACATGCTGCCGAGCATGGTTGGCCAGTTCGTCACCACCATCAAGGACACCTCGCTGGGCTACGTGATTGGCGTCAACGAGCTGACCTACGCCGCCAACCAGGTCAACAGCACGGTGCTCACCGAGCCCTTCAGCGTGTTCCTGGTGCTGTCGCTGGCCTATTTCGCCATCTGTTTCGCCCTGACCCAGGCCGCCCGCCTGCTGGAGGCGCGCCTTGCCCGCAACAACGGGCGGATGCCCGCCACTTCCCACCAACCACGCCCGGCTCCGGCCCAGGGGTATTGATCATGCACAACCACAACGCTGCCCTGGCAGCTTCCAGCGTCATCATCGCCCTGGACAAGGTGAACAAGTGGTACGGCGAGCACCAGGTGCTCACGGACATCAGCGCTCAGGTGAAGAAGGGCCAGGTGGTGGTGCTGTGCGGGCCGTCCGGTTCGGGCAAGTCCACCTTGATCCGCACCATGAACCGCCTGGAGGCCATTGGCTCGGGGACCATCCATGTCAATGGCCAGGACGTCCAGGGCCGGCAGGTGGATGTGAATGCCATGCGCAGCCACATCGGCTTCGTGTTCCAGCAGTTCAACCTGTTTCCCCACCTGTCCGTCCTGGAGAACGTCACCTGCGGGCCACTGTGGGTACGCAAGGCGGCAGCGGCGCCGACCCGCGAACTGGCCCTGGGCCTGCTGGACAAGGTCGGCCTGGGGCACAAGGCCGAGGCCTATCCGAACCAGCTGTCGGGTGGCCAGCAACAGCGCGTGGCCATCGCCCGGGCATTGGCCATGCAGCCACCGGTGATGCTGTTCGATGAGCCCACCAGCGCCCTGGACCCGGAAATGGTCGGCGAGGTGCTGGCAGTGATGAAGGCCCTGGCGGCCGAGGGCATGACCATGGTCTGCGTGACCCACGAGATGCACTTCGCCCGGGAGGTGAGCGACGTGGTGTGGTTCATGGACCAGGGCCGCCTGCTGGAGGTGGCACCTCCCGGCGAGTTCTTCAACACGCCCAGGCATCCCCGGGCGCAGCAGTTCCTTTGCGACATAGGTCGCCGCTGAGTCATCCATAGAGGAGCAACAGAATGAACGATCCATCCATTGCCGCCATGCTGGCGAACCCTCCGGGAATCATCGTCTGCGACCCGGCCAGGACCGCCGCCTTGCTGGGCTTCGAGCAGTTGGTCGAGGCCCTTGGGCGGGCGGTGCGGGAACTGGCGGCCGGTTCGATCTTGAGCCCGGAGCGCATGGTGGTGCCCCTGGGCGAGGGCGGGGTGCTGCTCAGCATGCCGGCCACCGCGCCGGACATCGCGATCCACAAGCTGGTGAACGTGCAGCAGGCCAATGCCCGGCGCCATCTGCCCACCTTGCATGGCAATGTCACGGTATGCGATGCCGCCACCGGCAGGCTGCTGTGCCTGCTGGACGGCCCGGAAGTGACTGGGCGCCGCACCGCCGCCGTCACCCTGCTGGCCCTGCGCACCTTCCTGCCCCAGCCTGTGCAGCGGATCCTGATCTTCGGCACCGGTGCCCAGTCGCGGTTTCATGTCCAGGCCATCAACGCGCTGTATCCCCAGGCCAGGATCTGGGTACGAGGCCTGGACCTCGCGTCCGCCAAGCAGTTCTGCGAAGCCAATCGCCAGTGGCATGGCCAGTTGCAGCCGTTGGATGGCGACATGCCGGAGGTCGATGCAGTCATCACCCTGACCACCAGCCTCGAGCCGGTTTACAACCAACCGGCCCGGGCCGGGTGCCTGGTCGTCGGGGTCGGCGCCTTCAAACCGGAAATGGCCGAGCTGGGCAAGACCCTGCTCGACGGCAGCCTGATCTATGCCGACGACCCGGCCGGTGCTCGCCACGAGGCCGGGGACCTGCTGCGTGCGGCGGTGGACTGGTCCCAGGTCAGGTCCCTGGCCAGTGCGCTGGATGGCGCCGTCGAGCCTGGGCGTCCGGTGGTGGTCAAGAGTGTCGGTACCGCCGCCTGGGACCTGGCGGCTGCCCGTGTAGCCCTCGCCAACCTCATGGCCGAGCGCGCCTGAATCCATTGTCCAAGGGGAATCGACCATGCGTATCACCCGCAGCATCAACACCGTGGAAGTCCATACCGGCGGCGAGCCGTTTCGAATCGTGACCTGCGGCCTGCCCAGGTTGCCCGGCAAGACCATCATCGAGCGTCGTGCCTGGCTACGGGACCATGCGGACGATATCCGCCAGGCCCTGATGTTCGAGCCGCGCGGCCATGCCGACATGTATGGCGGCTACCTCACCGAGCCGGTCTCGCCCACGGCGGACTTCGGCATCATCTTCCTGCACAACGAAGGCTACAGCGACCACTGCGGCCACGGCACCATCGCCCTGGCTACCGCCGCCGTGGAGCTGGGCTGGGTCGAGCGGACGTCGCCACGCACCCGGGTCGGCATCGATGCTCCCTGCGGTTTCATCGAAGCCTTCGTCGAGTGGGATGGCCAGCATGCCGGTAGCGTGCGCTTCATCAACGTGCCGTCGTTCATCTACCGTCGCGACGTGACGGTCCAGACCCCGAGCTACGGTCCGGTTACCGGCGATATCGCCTACGGTGGGGCCTTCTATTTCTATACCAGCGGTGCGCCCCATGGCCTGCCGATCCGCGAGTCGGCGGTGGAGGAGTTGAAGAAGTTCGGGGCCGAGGTGAAGCGCGCGGCCAATGCCGCGTTCCCGGTGGTGCATCCCGAGATTCCCGAGATCAACCACATCTACGGCACCATCATCGACGGTGAGCCGCGCCTGCCTGGATCGACCCAGGCCAACTGCTGCATCTTCGCCGACCGCGAGGTGGACCGCTCACCCACAGGTTCGGGCACCAGCGGCCGTATCGCCCAGCTTTACCTGCGGGGGCAGATCGACCGGGACCAGGTGCTGGTCAACGAGTCGGTAATAGGGTCGGTGTTCAGCGCCAGGGTCATCGAAGAAACCCGGGTGGGGGAATTCCAGGCGGTTATCCCGGAAGTCTCGGGCACGGCCTACATCTGTGGGTTCTGCAACTGGATCATCGATGAGCGTGACCCGCAGCGGCACGGTTTCCTGGTCCGCTAGCGCGGCGTTAGCTGCTGCGTGCACGACATTGCCATGCTTATTCTTCCTGGGGACACAGATATGAAACGCGGTTTTTCATCGTGGGGTTCTGCCATTGCCACTTGCCTGTTGCTGGGGGCGACTGGCGTCCAGGCCGCGCAACTGGACGAGGTCAAGGCTCGCGCAGTGCTGGTCTGCGGCGTACTGGATATCTTCGAGCCATTCGGCTACACGGACGTGAAGACGCGCTCGGTGGTCGGTTATGACGTGGACGTTTGCCAGGCGGTGGCCGGCAAGCTGGGAGCGAAGGTCGAGATCAAGCCGGTATCCATCGAGGCCCGTATCGCCGAGTTGCAACAGGGCCACATGGATGTGCTCGGCGCGGGGCTGGCCCATACGCCGCTACGCGCCGAGCAGGTGGCATTTTCCGATGCCTACTATGTGAGCGAGAACGTGCTGGCGGTCAGGGCCGGTCGGGGCATCACCGCCCTCGGCGAGCTGGATGGCAAGCGCATCAGCTACGTCAAGGGCAGCATCAGCGAGGCCTATATCAGGCAGGCCTTGCCGGGCGCGACGGCGGTCGGCTTCGAGGATGTGTCCAGCGCCTTCACCGCATTGCTCCAGGGCAAGGTCACGGGTTTCAGCACTTCGCAGGAGGTCCTGCACAAGTTGCTCAACCGCCTGGGTGACAAGGCCGGGCAGTACAGCATCCTGCAACCGGCCATCGGCCGGGAAGTCTGGGGCCTGGGCATACGTCGAGACGAGCCGGACATGCTCGTCGCGGTGAACTCGGCGTTGCGCGAGCTGGAGGCCGAAGGGGCGATGCAGGCCATCTTTGACAAATGGCTGGGAGCCCAGACCCTCTACCGGATGCAGCGCTCCTTCAAGGTCCAGCCGATTCGTTGAACGCAGCGTGCGAGGGGCCGGCATGGCACGTCCATGCCGGCCCCTCGCTCATTCCCGCGAGCTGATATCGCGGCGCACCCGCTTGAGGTGGCCTTCGACGTAGAAAGCGGCGGCATCTTCGTCGCCGCTGATGATCGCCTCGTAGATCAGGCGGTGTTCCGCCGCATACAGCTGGATGCGTTCGGGGTCGTAGATCCCGTCGTCCCGCAGGCGGTTCCACAACGGTTGCTCCATGGTCTTGTTGATTTCCTCGGCGATCCGGGCAATCAGGATATCGCCGGTCATCATCGCGAGCTGGCGGTGGAACAGCCGGTCGGCTTCGCTCCAGCGCGCTTGTTGCAGCGGATCGCCGATGTCCTTCACATCGATCATCTGTTCCAGGTAGCGCTCGGCCAATGGGTCGCGCTGGGCACGGCGGGCGGCCAGGCGGGCTATCGCCGGTTCGATCAGCAAGCGTACTTCGAGGGTGCTGATGGGGCTGAAGTCGGCATCCACCGGCGGCAGCCCGGCATAGTCCGGTGCCGCTTCGTTCACCTGCAGCGGGCAATCGGCGACGTAGGTGCCTGAGCCATGGCGGGTGGTCACCATGCCTTCGTTCTGCAAGGCACCGATCGCTTCGCGTACGGCGGGCCGGCTCACCTTCAGCCGCTGTGCCAGGTCACGCTCGGAGGGCAGGCGCGAGCCGTGGGCATACTGGCCGCTCAGGATGCCGGCGCGGATCTGGTCGGCAACCTGCTCGTAGATCTGCTTGGGGCGAAAGTCTGCTTGCATGGTGGCGGTCTCTCGGGGCGCTAGCCGTCGGCTTGGGTTTGGCAGGTCGTGAATGTCAGGAGCCCATGGTACAGCTCGTGAAGACGGGAAACAGGGGGACGGCATTTTCCGTTGCTGTTATCGGATGGCAGTGGCTGCCTGATCAGATTGTTGCTCAGCCGTGGCGAACATGGGGCAGATTCGCAATCCGGGGGCTGAAACAAAAAAAGCACCCGAACAGGCGGTGTGAAAACGTCGCGAGTGAAGGCAAGACAAGGCAAAAACAGGCGAGGAAGCGGAGTTTACTGGCTGTAAATGAGCGCTCTGAGCCTGTTTTTAACGCAGTATTGCCAAACGCAGTAGTTTTCCCACAGCCTGCGAAGGTGCTTTCCTGCCGAAGCCCTCAGCTGGCCAGGCCAGCCATTCTGGCCCGTGCCGCGTGCAGCTTCTTGTAGCTGTCGATCAACCGCAGGTGCCGGTCCAGGCCCTCCAGTTGCATGCTGGTAGGCGTCAGGCCATGGAAGCGCACGCTGCCCTGTACCGAGCCGATCACCGCGTCCATGCGCTCGTTGCCGAACATGCGGCGCAAGTTGGCTTCGTAGTCCGCCAGCTCCAGCTCGTCGTCCAGTTGCACTTCCAGCACCGCGTTCATGGCCTGGTAGAACAGGCCGCGCTCGACGGTGTTGTCGTTGTACTGCAGGAACATCTCCACCAGTTCCTTGGCCGGGTCGAACTGGCCCAGGGCCACGTGGATCAGCAGCTTCAGCTCGAGGATGGTCAACTGGCCCCAGGCGGTGTTGTCGTCGAACTCGATGCCGATCAGGGTGGTGATGTCGGTGTAGTCGTCCAGCTCGCTTTGCTCCAGGCGTTCCACCAGGTCGCGCAGGCCGTCTTCGTCCAGGCTGTGCAGGTTGAGGATGTCTTCGCGGAAGAACAGCGCCTTGTTGGTGTTGTCCCAGATCAGGTCGTCCACCGGGTAGATTTCCGAGTAGTCCGGCACCAGGATCCGGCAGGCGGTGGCGCCCAGGTGCTCATACACCGCCATGTAGCTTTCCTTGCCCAGGCCTTCGAGGATGCCGAACAGGGTCGCGGCTTCCTCGGCGTTGGAGTCGGCGCCCTGGCTGGAGAAGTCCCACTCGACGAACTCGAAGTCGGCCTTGGCGCTGAAGAAGCGCCACGACACCACGCCGCTGGAATCGATGAAGTGCTCGACGAAGTTGTTCGGCTCCATCAGCGCCTGGCTCTCGAAGGTCGGCTGCGGCAGGTCGTTCAGGCCCTCGAAGCTGCGGCCCTGGAGCAGTTCGGTGAGGCTGCGTTCCAGCGCTACTTCGAGACTCGGGTGCGCGCCGAAGGAGGCGAACACGCCACCGGTGCGCGGGTTCATCAGGGTCACGCACATCACCGGGAATTCACCGCCCAGAGAAGCGTCCTTGACCAGCACCGGGAAGCCTTGCTCCTCCAGGCCCTGGATACCCGCCAGGATGCCCGGGTACTTGGCCAGCACTTCCTGGGGCACGTCCGGCAGGGCGAGCTCGCCTTCGAGGATCTCGCGCTTGACCGCCCGTTCGAAGATTTCCGACAGGCACTGCACCTGGGCCTCGGCCAGGGTGTTGCCGGCGCTCATGCCATTGGAGAGGTACAGGTTCTCGATCAGGTTGGAGGGGAAGTACACCACTTCGCCATCCGACTGGCGCACGAAGGGCAGCGAGCAGATGCCGCGCTCGATGTTGCCGGAGTTGGTGTCGTACAGGTGCGAGCCGCGCAGCTCGCCGTCGGGGTTGTAGATCCCGAGGCAGTACTCGTCGAGGATTTCCTTGGGCAGGGCATCCTTGCGCCCTGGCTGGAACCAGCGCTCGTCGGGGTAGTGGACGAACTCGGCGTTGGCGATCTCCTGGCCCCAGAACTGGTCGTTGTAGAAGAAGTTGCAGTTCAGGCGCTCGATGAATTCGCCCAGGGCCGAGGCCAGGGCGCTTTCCTTGGTCGAGCCCTTGCCGTTGGTGAAGCACATCGGCGACTGCGCGTCGCGGATATGCAGCGACCAGACGTTGGGCACGATGTTGCGCCAGGAAGCGATCTCGATCTTCATCCCCAGGTCTGCGAGGATCGCCGACATGTTGGCGATGGTCTGCTCCAGTGGCAGGTCCTTGCCGGGGATGCGGGTGCTGGTGCCGGCGTCGAGGCTCGGCATCAACAGGGCCTGGGCATCGGCGTCCAGGTTCTCCACTTCCTCGATCACGAACTCGGGGCCGGTCTGCACCACCTTCTTCACCGTGCAGCGATCGATGGAGCGCAGGATGCCCTGGCGATCCTTCTCGGAGATGTCCGCGGGCAGCTCGACCTGGATCTTGAAGATCTGGTTGTAGCGGTTTTCCGGATCGACGATGTTGTTCTGCGACAGGCGGATGTTGTCGGTGGGGATGTCGCGGGTCTGGCAGTACAGCTTCACGAAGTAGGCGGCGCACAGCGCCGAGGAAGCCAGGAAATAGTCGAACGGACCCGGTGCCGAGCCGTCGCCCTTGTAGCGGATCGGCTGGTCGGCCACCACCGTGAAGTCATCGAACTTGGCTTCAAGTCGGAGGTTGTCGAGAAAGTTGACCTTGATTTCCATGGGGGCTACCAGAATAACGAGCAAGACGAAAAGGCCGCCATTATCCGGTTTTTCACTCGGAAGTCTTGCGCTTTTGCGCCATGGCCGCCGACCGGTCCAGGCTGTCGCGCTCAGTCCGGCAGGCGGGGCGGCAGCGTCTCGAGCCAGTTGTCGATGTCCCGCATGCCTCGCAGATGAACAACCGGCACCTGGGGCGCCACGGCCTGGCGGACCTGTTCGATGCCCGGGCGATTGTGCTGGTCGAAGTGCCACACGAAACCCAGGAACTTGAGGAACTCCAGGTTCAGTTGCTCATGGCAACCTGCCGGCAGGTCGGCGCGTGGACGGTTGCGCAGGCTGCGCATGAACACCCGGCGCAGGCAGGTGGTGCGCGGGGTGTCGAGCCAGATCACCAGCTCGGCGCGGGGCAGGCGCAGGTCGAAGGTGCGCCGCGAGTAATTGCCTTCGCAGATCCAGGCATCCGTGGCGACGGCCTCGCGGACCCGGCTGCGGAACACAGGTGTATCGGCCTCGACCCAGCCGGGCTCCCAGAACAGCCGGTCCAGGTGCACCACCGGCACTGCGAGACGGCGCCCCAGCTCCCGGGCCAGGGTGGATTTGCCGCTCCCGGCGTTGCCCAGTATCACGATGCGTTGCATAACCTGGCCCCAGGGAAAAAGCCGCGCAGTCTAGCATCGGCTCCCGGGGCCGGGCAGGGGTTAGTGCACGCTGTTGGCAAACATCCCGAGGAGGAAATCGCGCACGTGGATCAGGCGCGGACTGCGCATCGCGGTCTTGTTCCAGACCAGGTACAGCTCGTTGGTGGGAGCCTGCGCCAGGGACGTCAGCGATACCAGGCGACCGGCTTCCAGGGCCTCGCGGCATTGGTAGTCGGGCAGCACGCTCCAGCCTTGGCCCTGGACCACCAGGTCCTGGATGATGCGCAGGTCGGCGATGGTCAGTGCGGCCTGCAAGGTCGGGGCGAACTGGAACAGCGCGGTCCATACCGGGCGGATCAGCGGCAGGTCTTCGTCGAAGGCAATCAGCGGCACAGCGGCCAGTGCCTCGGCCGATGGTCGCTTGCCCAGTTTCCGGGCCAGCTCCGGAGCCAGCACCAGGAGGAATCGTTCGGTCAGCAGCCGGGCGAAACCGTGGGCATGTTCGTCCGGCAGCGAGGCGGTGATCGCCAGGTCCGCGGTCGAGCTGTCCAGCAGGCTGTAGATGCGCTCGCGGTTGCCGGTGTGCAGGCGGATTTGCAAGCCCTGCTTCAGCAGGGGCGCGAGCCCCGAGGCCAGCTTGCCGTGGATGAAGTCCGAAGGCCCGGCGATGTGCACGGTACCGCTCAGTTCATCGCTCTGGCGGTAGGAGGCCATGCGCATTTCCAGCCCGTCGAGCATTGGCCCGATGGCGCGGGCCAGCTCGTCGGCGGCCTCGGTCGCGGTCACGCCCCGCGAGCGCCGCACGAATAGTGGCTTGCCGACGAAGGCTTCCAGCGCCTGGATGTGCAGCGATGCGCCAGGCTGGGTCATGCCCAGCGCCTGGGCGGCACGGGAGAAGGATTGCAGGCGATAGGCCTCGATGAAGGTACGCAGGTGGTCCAGATGGCTCATGAAGCGGTATCGCGCCCGGGTGGGCGCCCTCGCGAAGTGTTCCCGGTTGATTGGTGGACAAGCGTCCGGCGGCGCGTTGGCTGGCCGGCCAAGGGCTGGCCAGCATAGTGGCAAGCCTGCTTGAGGTATAAAAATATTTTGGCCTGACTGCCAAAAGGTTAATTTTTCGAAATGACAGGGCCTCTCTACGATTGCGCGCATCCCTGGCCCCAGGCCGGTTTTCCAACTCTTCGGAGCGCGTGTCCATGCCCTTCATCGTCTATATCTTCAGCCTCAGCGCCTTTGCCCTGGGGCTTGCCGAATTCGTGCCCATCGGCCTCACCGACGTCATCGCCCAAGACCTGGGCCTCAAGCTCGAGCAGGCCGGTGGCACGGTCACCCTGTATGCCCTGGGCGCGACCTGCGCCGCACCGATCCTCACGGCCCTGACCGCAAGCTGGCCGCGCAAGCGGGTGATGCTCGGCACCGTGCTGGTATTCTGCGCCGGGAGCCTGGGCGCCGCCCTCGCCAGCAGCCTGTGGGCGCTGTTGGCGGCGCGGTTCGTCGCGGGCATGGGCCACGGCCTGTTCCTGGCTGTGGCTTCCAGCACCGCCGCGCGCCTGGCCGGACCGAAGCAAGCCGGGCGTGCAGTGGCGGTGGTGTTCTCGGGGTTCACCCTGGCCATGGCCATTGGCGTGCCCATCAGTACCTACCTCGGCGGCCTGTGGTCCTGGCGGCCGGTGCTGGGGGCGATTGCCGGGTTCGGTGCATTGGGTTTCCTCGGGCTGCTGGGCATGGTCGAGCCGGCCAGGACCCCAGGGGAGGCCGCTGGCGAATCCGTGGTCCAGGCACTTCGGGCATTGCTGCATCCAGCCTTGCTGGTGGCGGCCCTGGTGACCGTGCTGGGGTATGCCGGCTCGTTCAGCGCCTATACCTACATCGCGCCGCTGTTGACCGGGGTGACCCAGGTCAGCATCGCCACGGTTGGCCTGTTCATGCTCGGTTATGGCGTGCTCGCCGCAGTCGGCAACCTGTTGGGGGGACGGCTGACCGATCGCCTGGGTGTCGACCGGGCCAGCCTCATGGTGCTCGTCGGCATCGCCGGGTGCGGGCTGGGGTTCTGGGGGCTGGCGCATTCGGCCCTGGGCATGGCGCTCTGCGTGGCCTTGCTGGGGCTGTTCACCTACGCCGCGGTGCCGGCCTTGCAGGCTCGGTTGATCGGCATCGCCGAGCGGCATGCACCCCATGCCCATGCAGTGGCGGCCGGGCTCAATATCGCCGGTTTCAACCTGGGAATCGCCCTGGGAGCGTGGCTGGGGGGCGTTACCCTGGGGGCGCTGGGCATTGCCCACATGGGCCTGGCCGGGGCGGGGCTGGCCTCAGCCGGGCTGGTGCTGCTGGGGTGGCTGGTGGCCGTCGCGCCGGGACGCACCGTAGCCCGTACCAGCCGTTCGCAGTGCTGAAGGGCTAGTGGTCGCCTGGCCAGGGCCTGGGCTCCCGCTCTCGTTCCGCTACGCCCTGGCGCCACTGGGCCGGGGTCTGGCCTAGTTGGGTCTTGAACAGCCGCACGAAGTAGCTGACGTTTTCGTAGCCGACTTCGTAGGCGATCGCCTTGACCGACATGTCGCTGGCCAGCAGCAGTTTCTTGGCCTTGTCGACCCGCACCCGTTGCAGGTAGAGATTGGGTGGCAGGCGGGTTGCCAGCTGGAACCGGCGCTTGAGGGTGCGCTCGCTGAGGCCGGCTTCGCGGGCCATGTCGGCGATGCTGACGGCTTGGCTGTGGTGGCTTTCGATCCAGTCCTGCACCTTGAAGATCGCCGGGTCGCGATGGTTGCGATGTCCCGGCAGGATCGGGCTCAGGCGCTCGGGCGCGGCCACCAGCAAGTGGGTGGCGCAGAGCTGGGCGAAACGGTCGCCGCGATCCTGGGCCAGGATCTCCAGCAGTGCATCGAAGCCGCCGCCCAGGGAGCCGCTGCTCCAGATGCCCTGTGCCTGGAGGAAGGACGGGTGGGCGCTGAAGTCCCAGGCCGGATAGCGCAGCTTCAGTGGCCGGACGAAGGCCCAGTGGGTGGCCAGCAGCCCCTGGCCGAGCCCGGCTGCCGCCAGGTAGCAGACCCCCGTGGTCATGGCCAGGATTCGCGCCCCTTGTTCGCGGCTGCGGGCCAGCCACTCCAGGGCTCGGGGATCGGGGCTGAAGCCTGCCGTCAGGCGCGGCCCTTCGATGGGCGGGATGACGATCAGGTCGCCGGCGCCCAGTTCCTCCAATGCAGCATCCGGCTGGATGACATGGCCACTGGCGAGCGCGATCCGCGCGCCGTCCGCCGACAGCACCCGGACCCGGTAGCCCCGGGCCAGGCCGGTATGGCGCTCCAGCAGCGCGACGATGCGAAAGAAATCCGTCGCCGAGAACAACCCCATGCCCCAGCAGCCGTCATAGGCCAGTATCGCCACCTCGTTCATATCTCTCCCCATGGCCCGATCGGACTATCGATCAGCCCTTTAGAACACCGAAATCGGCCAGGTGCAAGGCTAGGATGGGCAGCCTTGAAGAAGACCAGGAACAGGAGCCAGACATGCAAGCAACCCCTACCAGGCAAGTGGACCGTTTTGCCGGTCTGCTGGGCGTCGAGCATCTGCACGCGAGTTTCGAGCAGGCCGCATGCCGGCTGCGATTGGCGCCGGAGCATCTCAATGCCCTGGGCGGTGTCCATGGCGGGCTGATCTTCGCCCTGGCCGATATCGCCTTCGCCGCCGCGTGCAATGCCGGGCAGGCGTTGTACATCGGCCTGCAGGCCGAGATGCGCTACATGGCCCGCGCCCGTGGCGCCGAACTGACCGCCACCGCCACCTGGATGGGCGGCAGTCGCAACATCGCCCATTACCAGGTGCTGGTGACCGACGACCAGGGTTTGCGCATCGCCCTGTTCAGCGCTTCGGCCTATCGCCTCGGTCAATGAGCCTGGGGCAAGATGCACCTCCCTTGAACGGCGCTGGGCGCCATGCACACGGAACCGGCTATGCCTCCCATCAGTACCCGGCAACACTGGATCGACACTCCCCACGGGCAACTGTTCGCCCAATGCTGGAGCCACGGCCAGGAGCAGTTGCCGCCCATTGTCCTGCTGCACGATTCCCTGGGTTGCGTGGCCTTGTGGCGGGACTTTCCCCTGTGCCTGGCCCAGGCCAGCGGGCGCCGGGTGATCGCCTATGACCGTTTGGGCTTCGGGCGCTCGGCGGCCCGCAGTGGTTTGCCCGCAGCGACCTTCATCGAGGATGAGGCCCATGGCGATTTCCAGGTCGTATGCCAGGCCTTGGGTGTCGAGCGGTTCGTGGTGTTCGGCCACAGTGTCGGCGGTGGCATGGCGGTTGGCTGCGCCGGGGCCTATCCACGACAGTGCATGGGGCTGGTCACCGAGTCGGCCCAGGCTTTTGTCGAACAGCGGACCCTGGATGGCATCCGTCAGGCCCAACGCCAGTTCGCCGAGCCGGGACAACTGCCGCGCCTGCACAAATACCACGGGGACAAGGCCGCCTGGGTCCTGCGGGCCTGGACCGACACCTGGCTGGACCCGGCCTTCGGCCAGTGGACCCTGGACGCGCAGTTGGCGCAGGTACGCTGCCCGCTGCTGGTGCTGCATGGTGATCACGACGAATACGGTTCGCTGGCGCAGCCGGAACGCATCGCCGCGCGGGCGGCGGTCGTCGCCCAGGTGCAGATGTTCGCCGAGTGCGGCCATGTTCCCCATCGCCAGTATCCGCAAGCGGTGCTGGAGCAGGTTGGCGGTTTCCTGGCGGCTTGAGGTCCGCCTGGGCGCAAGCAGGCGTCGCGATTGCCATGTGCCAGCATCTTGTGGCTGGCAAAAACCTGCTTATATGATTCCAGCCCCATACCGCAGGCCGCTTCGGCAGGCGGTCCAGCAAGGCACTACAGGGATGTTCAACGCATGAAAAGCAGGTTCGACGCTGCGCACAAGACCGGCCGCCTGGGCCGGGCACTGACGGCCCTGGCCCTGGCCACCGCAGCCCTCGCGGCGCCATTGGCCGGCTATGCCAAGGATCCCTTGATCCCGCCTGGCGCGGTGCTGGCGCTGATCAACAACGTCCAGATCGATGACCAGGCCGAAACCTTCGAACTGGAAGATGGCGTGGTGTCCAACTTCTGGTATGGCCGCGAGATCGACCTGGGCGGCAAGCACTACTACGCGACGTTCTCCTGGTTCACCCGCGATCGCGCGGCCCGCGAGGGTGAAGACTTCATCGCCCCGGACGTCAAGGTGCGGCTGGCGGACGCGACCTTCGAACTGGCTCGCCCGGGTCAGAAGCAGCCTTACGATATTCGCAGCATCGAGCGCAAGATCGGCTTCTTCGGCGCCCGCGAGCAGCCCGAAGAAGTGGACACCAGCCGCCAGGCCCTGGAGTACCGCACCAACGATGGCCGCCTGGTGCTGGCGGTGCCCACGGCCACCTTCGACAGCGGCTACGGCATCAGTGGTTATGCCGTGTTCGTGTTCAACCCGAACAAGACCCCGGAAGAGGATGGCTGGGTCTGGAGCTACCTGGGCCAGGTCTTCAGCGGCGAGGACAACTCGGCGGCCTGCGACGACGGCACGGTGATCCCCTGCATCGCCAACCAGGGCGAGCTGAATTTCGTGGCGGCCCAAGGACCCATGCCGCGCTTGCTGGTCAAGTTCAGCGGCACCACCTCTGCGGGTGACACCCAGACGCGCAAGATGAATGATGCCGATGACGTCAGCTACGTCTTCGATGGCAAGCAGGTGCAGTACGTTCGCCAGTGATCGACGCGAGCACCTGGAGTTGAGGGCCACTGGGAGGTAATCGGTTTGCAGCGGTTGGATATCGATTTGAGCGCGGTGGGCAGTTCGGCTGAATTGCATATCCTGCTGCGCGACGCCCTGGGGTTTCCCGCTTGGTACGGCTGCAACTGGGATGCGTTCTGGGACGCGATCACCGGGCTGGTGGAGATGCCACGGCAATTGTCGTTCCACGGCGGGTCGGCATTGAGCCAGCGCTTGCCCGACGATGCCCGACTGCTGGCCCAGTGCCTGGAGCGCATGCGCGCGGAGTACCCGCAGTGGGCGCCGCAGGTGAAATGGCTTTGAAAGGGCGATTTACTAATCCGTGTCCTTGCTCTATAAATCGGCCTTGCGGCGCGCACCACTGCGCGCCATCTGCCGATGACAGGAGGAAGCTATGTCACCGTTAAACGTGAAAGCCTGACGATTTGCCCCACCCCCTCGCTTGAACATCTCGAGACACGCTGGTCCCAGCGCTGGCTCGAAGAAGGCACCTACGCCTTCGATCGCAATGCCCCACGGGACGCGGTCTATTCCATCGACACACCGCCACCCACGGCCTCCGGCTCGCTGCACGTCGGCCATGTGTTCAGCTACACCCACACCGATATCATCGCCCGCTTCCAGCGCATGTGCGGCAAGACTGTGTTCTATCCCATGGGTTGGGATGACAACGGCCTGCCCACCGAACGGCGCGTAGAGAACTACTACGGCGTGCGCTGTGACCCGGATGCCACGTACCAACCGCAGTTCCAGCCGCCGACTACGGTAGCCCGGCGCCGCAGCGAGTATCTCGCGATCAGCCGGCGCAATTTCGTCGAGCTGTGCCATCGCCTGACCGCCATCGATGAGCAGGCCTTTCGCAACCTGTTCGTGCAGTTGGGGTTGTCGGTGGACTGGGGGCTGACCTACGCCACCATCGATGAGCGGGCGCAGCGGGTCAGCCAGCGCGCGCTCTTGCGCAACTACCAGCGTGGCGAGCTCTACAGCCAGCAGGCGCCATGCTTGTGGGACGTGACCTTTCAGACCGCCGTGGCCCAGGCCGAGCTTGAGGATCGCGAGCAGCCGGGAGCCTGGCACGACCTGGTGTTCCGGGGCGACGGGGGCCAGGCGCTGCGCATCGCCACCACGCGTCCGGAGTTGCTGGCGGCTTGCGTGGCGCTGGTGGCGCACCCCGACGATCCACGCTACCAGGGGCAGTTCGGGCAGCAATTGCGCTCGCCGCTGTTCGAGATGCCGGTGCCGTTGCTCGCCCACCCGCTGGCCGATCCGCAGAAGGGCACGGGGCTGGCGATGGTCTGCACCTTCGGCGACCTGACGGACGTGCTCTGGTGGCGTGAATTGCAGCTGCCGACCCGTTGCATCATCGGTCGCGACGGTCGCTTGCTGGCGCAGGCGCCTGAGTGGCTGGCCGATCCCGCCGGACGCCAGGCCTATGCCGCACTGGCCGGTTGCAGCCTGACCCAGGCGCGCCAGAAGTTGTTGCCGTTGCTGCACGAGTGCGGCGGCCTGCACGGTGAGCCACGGTCGATCCGCCATGCCGTGAAGTTCTTCGAGAAAGGTGACCAGCCTCTGGAGATCGTCGCCACCCGCCAGTGGTACTTGCGCAATGGCGGGCGCGATGCGGAGCTGCGCCAGCAACTGCTGGAGCGTGGCCGGGCCCTGGCCTGGCATCCGCCATTCATGCGCAGCCGCTACGAGCATTGGGTTGGCGGCCTCAATGGCGACTGGCTGATCAGCCGGCAACGGATCTTCGGCGTGCCGCTGCCGTTCTGGTACCCCCTGGATGCCCGGGGCGAACCGGACCATGACCGGCCGATCGCGGCCAGCGAAGACTCGCTGCCGGTGGACCCGACCCTGGACACCCCGCCGGGTTACGAGCCGGACCAGCGCGGCCAGCCCCATGGTTTCATCGGCGAGCGGGACATCATGGATACCTGGGCCACCAGCTCCCTGAGCCCGCAGATTGCCGCGGGCTGGGAGGAGGGCGATGGCCTGTTCGAGCAGGTCTTTCCCATGGACCTGCGGCCCCAGGGCCACGACATCATCCGCACCTGGCTGTTCTCGACCCTGGTTCGCAGTCACTTCGAGCAGGCCGCCGTGCCCTGGCGCCATGTGGCGTTGTCGGGCTGGATCCTCGATCCGGATCGCAAGAAGATGTCCAAGTCCCGGGGCAATGTGGTCACCCCCCTGGCGCTGCTGGAGCAATACGGCAGCGACGCGGTGCGCTACTGGGCGGCCCTGGGGCGGCCGGGCAGCGATACCGCCTTCGAAGAGTAGCAGATGAAGATCGGCCGGCGCCTGGCGCTCAAGCTGTTCAATGTCTCGAAGCTGGTGTTCGGCTTGCCCGGCGACCCCGCCGGGCCGGTATCGCAGGCGCTGGACCAGGCCATGCTGCAACGCCTGGGAAGTGTCGCCGGCCAGGCCCGGCAGGCATTGGAAGGCTACGACTACAGCGCTGCCCTGGTACGCATCGAGGGATTCTTCTGGTGGTTCTGCGATGACTACGTCGAACTGGTCAAGCGCCGCGCCTATCGGCCCGAAGGGCACTCGGCGCGCAACGCCCTGGCCCGAGCCTTGAGCAGCCTGCAGCGGCTGTTCGCGCCGTTCCTGCCTTTCGTTTGCGAAGAGGTCTGGCGTTGCTGGCAGCCGGGTTCGGTGCACCGTGCGTCCTGGCCTGAAACCTGTGCGGTCGAGGCTGATGTGGAGTCGTTGCTGGAGGCGGTCAGTGCGACGCTGGCGGCGATCCGCAAGGCCAAGTCCGATGCCCGGCAATCGATGAAGGCGCCGGTGGCGCGGGTCGAGCTGGTGGACCAGGCGCCGTCCCTGGAGCGTTTGCAGGAGGCCCGCCAGGACCTGCTGGAAGCGGGCCAGGTGGCGCACTTGCTGTTCATCGAAGGCCCCGAGCGGCAGGTACGGGTCTGGTTGCAGGATTGACCCCCCTGTACTTCCGCCCGCCCGGCGCTGTTCCTGCATCGCTGGGCGGGCGGTTTATTTTCCCGGGTCGATGCTGCCAAAATGCTCGCCCATACCAGCGCCTGCCAAGGGAAGCTTCAGTGAATATCCAAGACAACCCGCAAGACTACAGGGACCTCAAGCGCGCCGTGGGCCTCTTGGAGTCGCCATCGTTGACCGCACGCCTGTCGGGCTTGCTGGGTTCGCCCATCGAGAGTGCGGTCAAGGCCTTGCCGGCGGTGGTGTCGCAGAAGATCAACGGCGCGGTGGTGGCCGCACTGCACAGTTCCGCCGATGCGGCCTTGTGGAGCCTGGACAACCAGCCGAAGAAACAGGCCTCGCCGCGCTTGCACAAGTTGTATGCGGCCGCGTCGGGGGCCTTGGGGGGCGCCTTCGGTTTTGCTTCGCTGTTCGTCGAGCTGCCGGTGTCCACCACCATCATGATGCGCTCGGTGGCCGATGTGGCGCGCAGCGAAGGTTTCGACCTGACGGACTTCGCCACCAAGCAGGCGTGCATCGAAGTGTTCGCCATGGGCGGCAACAGTGAGGCCGACGATGCCAGCGAAACCGGTTACTACCTGACCCGCAGCTTCACCACCCAGGCCATGCAGCAACTCTCCAAGGAACTGGCCGCCATCGCCGCCAAGCAGGGCTCCAGTGCCATCAGCCGGATGTCGCCGGGGCAGGCGGGCAAGTGGCTGGCGGTGCTGATCGAAAAGGTCGCGGCGCGCTATGGCGTGACCATCTCCAGCAAGTTCGCGGCCCAGGCCGTGCCGGTGATCGGTGCCGTCACCGGCGCCACCATCAATACCCTGTTCACCGACTTCTACCAGGACATGGCCCGTGGGCATTTCATCGTCAAGCGCCTGGAGCAGCAGTACGGTTTCGAGCCGATCAAGGCGGCCTATGCCGAGCTCAAGGGCAAGCGGCTGGTGGGCTGAAGCCCAGGTGCTGCTGGTGGTGGAACCCTGGCGTGCCAGATTCGACCGATGGACATGTGCAAGCGGCGCCCGCTGTGGTGGCGCTCATTTGCAGGATGACACCGTGCGGCGGATGGGTGTAGAAGCATCCCGGGGCAACGCCCCCGGTCTTTGATCGAAACCACTGCCAGGAAGGTCTGCCTTGTCCAACGCCAATCCCATCATCCACGTCGCTTTCGAAGCGGACCGGCTCTGTCTCGGCTGGGCCGATGGCTTGCTGCTGCGCCAATCCCTCGGGCGTTATGGCCGCTTGCAGGAAGCCTCGGCGCAGCAGCGCAAGGCTTGGCGGATCGCGCCCCAGGGCAGCTCGGTGCTGTGGCCCGGACTGGGTGAGCAGGGGCTGGAGATCGAGGGCGCCGACTGGATCTGGGAGCATGTGTGCGAGCAGTCCATGGCGCGCCTGCAGGCGCTGGATTGGGACCTGGAGCGCCTGCCTGAGCGGGACCAGGCCATCGTCGCCCTGTGGCGCCTGGAAGCAGATGGCTACAACGGTGGTTTCCTGCAGTTCTTCTGCAACTGGGGCGAGCGCAGCTACCAGTTGGCCCTGGACGCACTCCAGGCATTGGGTGCGACCCGGGCCAGGGCGGTGGTGGAACGCCAGCGGCAGACGATCGGCGATCTGCAGGCCCATCCACAGTTGGAGCGCCTGTGGGATATTCCCGAGCGGCTCAGCGATGAGCAGCATGAGCTGATCGGTGGCGAACTGGACGAGCAATTGTGGACGGCGCTGGAAGAAGTGCCGGCGCTGGCGGCCAGTCATTTCTACCCGCCGGCCTGCGAATGAGTGCAGTGGTGGCCCAGGACGATGGGCTGCAATTGTCCATCGCCGCCGAGGAGGGCGGCGTCTGCCCGTTGCTTGACGTTGGCCTGCGGGGCAGCG
Source organism: Pseudomonas sp. CMR5c (assembly GCF_003850545.1). NCBI lineage: Bacteria > Pseudomonadati > Pseudomonadota > Gammaproteobacteria > Pseudomonadales > Pseudomonadaceae > Pseudomonas > Pseudomonas sp. CMR5c. Next base: position 2,510,520 of record NZ_CP027705.1, read on the forward strand.
GCTTCCAGTCCCATATTCGTATCGTCCACGAACCCCTGGAGGGCTGTGTCGGGTTGGCCGAGTTTTTTCTGCAAGCGGCGCAAGCGTTGCCTGAGGAGCCGTTGCAATGGCGCTCGGCGTGCCTTGACCTGGCCTTGCAAGTGACGGCCGGCGCCGACTGGCAGCCGTTGCGGATGCTCAAGGTCAGCCTGTGGTCGACCGCAGATGACGCCAGCGACTGGCACGTCAACGCCTCGCTGCTGCTCAGCCCGGAGCAATTGCGAAGGTTCGCCGGGGAGGTCCTGGCCGAGGTGTCGGCGCCCATGCTCTAATGCCGCGCTTTTTCCCCCGGCAAACGGATTTTCCCATGGCTGAACCGCGTATCCGCGCCCTGGCGCTTTGTGTCTTCCATCACCAGGGCAAGATCCTGGTCCATCAGTTCGACGACCCCCATCAGCAGCAGACGGTGTTCCGCCCGGTGGGTGGCGGCATCGAGTTCGGCGAGCGCAGCGACCAGGCCATCCGCCGCGAGGTGGAGGAAGAGCTCGGCCTGTCCATCAGCCAGCTGCGCCTGCTGGGTACCCTGGAGAACCTGTTTACCTACCTGGGTAAGCCCGGGCACGAAATCGTCCAGGTGTATGACGCACGCTTCGACGATGCCAGTGTCTACTCCCGTGGCCAGTTGCACGGCGAGGAAACCGACGGCATGGGCTTCACCGTCAGCTGGCACGACAGTTCGAGCTTCGGCCCGCAAGCGCCCCTGGTGCCCCAGGGGCTGGAGCAGTTGCTCAAGCAGGCCGGTCTGCTCGACTGAGTGCAGCGAGGCCGCGACAGGCCCTGCCGGATGCCATTGTCCGACAGGGCCAAGGCTTAGAAGTCCCAGCGGGTGCTGAGCATGAAGTTGCGCGGTTCACCGTAGGCGGCCGAGTTATAGAAACCGACGTTGGTGTAGTAGGACTTGTCGAAGATATTGTTGACGTTCAGGGTCGCCGACAGGCTGTCGGTGATCTGGTAGCGGGTCATCAGGTCCACCAGCCAGTAGGATGACTGGGTGATGTCCTGGTTGCGGTCCAGCGGCTTGTTGTAGATCGAGTACCAGCCTTTGCTCTGCCAGCGCAGGCCGCCGCCGACGGTCAACTTGTCCAGGTCGCCCTTGAGCTTGTAGGTGGTGTACAGGTTGACCTGGTCCTCGGGTTCGAAGGTGGAGAGTTTGTCGCCTTTGTCATCGCGTACCACTTTGTGGGTGTAGCCGGCCTGGACCTGCCAGCCTGGGCTCAACTCACCGGAAATCTCCGCCTCGTAACCCTTGGTGACCGCCTTGGACCCCTTGTAGGCATAGTTGCTCGGGGTGGGGGTCAGGTTGTTGTAGGCGTCGTCGGAGATCGGCCGGTTGTTCTCGCGTATCTCGAAGTAGGCCAGGCTGCTGTTCAACCGGCCTTCGAAGAATTCTCCCTTCAGGCCCAGCTCGTAGTTCTGGCCTTCATCCGGCTCCAAAAGCTTCTGGTCCCTGTCCTTGTTGAAGCTCTCCTGGGGCATGAAGATATCGGTGTAGCTGGCGTATGCCGAGAAGTTCTCGTTGAGGTCATAGATGATCCCGGCATAGGGGACGAAGCGCCCGCTTTCCCGGTACGACGGGGTCAGGCCGGTCTGGTGATAGTTGACCACGCGCCCACCGAGGATGACGTTCAGGTCGTCCAACAGGTTCAGGCGGGTGGTCAGGTAGGCGCCAGTCTGGCGCGTGGTGTCGTCGGTAATCTGCGCCGGAGCCTGCCAGATGGGGCGGGACAGGTGGCCCTTCCAGTTGTAGAAATCCACCTTGTTGCCCTGGGGCCAGACCGGCGCCCAGTAACCTTTGCCTTGCCAGCGTGACGTGCTGATCGAACCGCCCAGCACCAGCTCATGGTCGCGCCCGAACAGGCTGAACGGCCCGCTGGCATAGAGATCGGCGGAGGTACTCTTGGTTTCGCCGGTGTACTTCTGGCCGTTGATCTCGGCGCTGCCATCGGCCTGGGGCTGGTCGAACTGGATCGAGCCCAACTCGGCATGGTAGCTGTTGATCTTGTGGTCCAGTTGCAGCTTGGTGACCCAGCCATCGCCCAGGTCATGTTCGAGCATGGCGAAGGCGGTGCGGGTGTACTGCTCCCAAGCGCTCCAGGTCGTACCGTTGTTGTAGGAGCGCGACATCTTGTTGATGCTGCCGTTGGAATTGACCAGCGGGAAGGTGCCGGACCAACTGGAGCCCTTGGGAATGTTGTCCTGCATGTCGGCGCCCACGGTCAGCATCGTATCCGGGGACAGGTCGAACTCGAGGATGCCGTAGTAGGTTTCGGTCTTGCGCGAGTAGTGGTCCAAGAACGACTGCTTGTCCTGGTAGGCGGCAACGGCACGACCACGGACATTGCCGCTGTCGGTCAACGGGCCGCTGACATCCACTTCGCTGCGATAGTTGTCCCAGGAGCCCGCGCCCAGGGTGGCGTGCCCCTTGAATTCGGCGGTGGGTTTCTTGCGTACCAGGTTGATGGTGGCGCCGAGCGAGCCTGCGCCGGTCAGCAGGCCGGTGGCGCCCTTGAGCACTTCGACCCGGTCGTAGATCGCCATGTCGCTCAGGGTGTTGCCCGCCGAGTAGGCGACATTGCGCGAGGTGGAGGGAATGCCGTCGTACTGGAAGTTGTTGATCGAGAAACCGCGGGCGTAGTAGTTGGTCCGGTCGGTGTCGTAGGCCGATACGGTGATGCCCGGGGTGTGGCGCAGCACGTCGTCGACGTTGTTGAGGCTGAAATCTTCCATGTGCTGGCGGGTGATGACGCTCACCGATTGCGGGGTCTGGCGGGGGCTCAACACCAGCCGGGTGGCGGTGGCTAGGGTGCCAGGGGTGTAGGAGCCGGAGCCCTCGGTCACGGTGCCCAGTTGGTTGCTGATGATCTGGGTCGCTTCCAGTTCCACCGCTTTGTCGACCGCGGGCAGACGGGTCAGCAGGACGGCATTGAGGCCATTGCGCTCGAAGCCCAGGCCGGTGCCCTCCAGCACCTTGGCCAGTGCCTGTTCGGCGCTCATCCTGCCGCTGACTCCAGGGGACTGGATGCCTTGGGCCATCGGCGAGGAATAGGCAATCTGCAACCCGCTCTGGGTGCTCAGTTGGTCCAGGGCCTCGGCCAGGGGTTGCCTGGCGATGGAGAAACTATGCAGGTTCGACTCTTGCTTGCTGGGGGCGCTGGCGGGCTCGACAGCCGCTGCGTGCCCGCAGGCCAGGCAGATGGCTAGCGCCAGGATGCTGCGAGCGGGGATGTGGGATGAGAAGTGCATGGAAGTCCCGTACGAAATAGGAATGATTTGCAAAAGCAAACACCCTGACGGGTTGTCCCTGACAAAGCCGTAAAACTTTTTTCTCGCGTGCCTTGGGTATGTCAGCGGAGCACCAGGATGCCACCTGGCAGGCGGGTGAGCTCGGTCCCCGTGACCTTGCTCAAGGCCTGGACGACCGCTTGCGGATCGTCTAGCCGGTAGTTGCCGCTGACCTGCTGCTGGGCTGCGGCATCGTTGAACAACAGGATCGGTGCCCGGTAGTAGCGCCGCAGCTCGTCCAGCACCTGGGCCAGCGGCATGTCCTGGAACGACAAGCGGCCGTTGAGCCAGGCCATCTGCCGTTCACTGCCTTGCGGGTTCAAGGCCAGCAGATGCCGGTCTTCCAGCCGTTGCCAGTTGCCGGCCTGCAACAGGCTCTGTTCGCCGTCGTCGCTGGCCAGGCGCACCCGGCCTTCACGCACCGCCACCGTGACTGCCTCGTCATGACGATTGACGCTGAAGCGCGTGCCGACCACGGTGACCGTGGCGTCGCCGGCGTCGATGATCATGGGCCGGGAAGGATCGTGAAAGGCTTCGACATAGAGCTCGCCGCGCAGCAGGCGGATGCGCCTGTGCTCGCCGTCGAACGTGGTGCTGATAGCGCTATGGCTACCCAGGACGACATGGGAACCGTCGGCCAGGTCGAATGCCTGCACCTGGCCCACTCCGGCCAGGTGATCGGCTTGCAAACGCATTGGCAAGTCGCTGATCCAGCCTGCGCCGAGCATCAGCAACAAGGCTGCGGCTGCCGCCAGCCAGCGGCCAGTGGTGGGTTTGCGGCGAACCGGGAGCGGCGCGGGAGGTAGCTCCAGATCCAGCGCCAGATGTTCCAGGGCCTGCTCGAAGGCGGTGGATTCCCACAGTGCCTGCAACGCTTCATAAGCCGCAGCGTGTCGTGGGTCGGCGTTGCGCCATTGTTCGAAGCGTTGGCGCAGCAGTGGGTTGCCAGCCACCGCCTCGCGCTGGGCGAACCAGTCGCTGGCCTGTTCTCGCGCCGCGTCGCAGGGCAGGGCATTGTTCGGGTGTTCAGTCATCAAGATCGTGCCGGTCGGTGGCCTTGAGGCAGGCGTTGAGTGCATGGCGCAGGTCCTTTTCCACCGTGCTCAGGGAGACCTGCAGGCGCTGGGCGATCTCGCCTTGGGAAAGGCCGTGCAGTTTATGCAAAACCAGGATTTGTTGCTGGCGCTTAGGCAGGGTGGCCAGTACCTGCTGCAGCAATTGCAGTTGCTGCTGGCCCTGTACGTGGCTATCGGGGCCCGGCGCGGCGGTCGGAACCTGGTTGATCTGGCGATCGTCGCCCAGCTGGTATTCGAAACGGCGCTTGCTGCGCTGGTTGCGCAGATGATCGAAAGCCAGGTACTGGGCCGTCTGGTAGAGAAACGGTTGCAGATGCTCGATGGGGCGGCTGTTCATGGCCTTGGCCACCCGCAGGTAGGCTTCCTGGGCCAGATCTTCTGCCAGGCTGGAACAGCCGACCACGCGCGACAGCATGCGGATCAGCGCACCGCGCTGGTCGACGAACAGCGTGCTGAGTCGTTGTTGGTTGTCTCCGGTCACCATCGCCCACGGTCCTCGCTACGCTGGTGCGACACCAGCGTGAATGGGCGGCTATTTTAATGAGAATTCGTATCATTACCAGTGGCTGCTCCAGTCATGCTCAAGGTTTTTACCGTGCGGGTGTTCTGTGGTCGGTGCTGGGTTGGCTGCGGAATGTTTTAGCCGCTCGATGGTCGATTCTGCATGGCCCCGCCGACTTGCCAGCAGCGCGATGGGGCGGGGTGGTTAAGGTTCACCAGGACGAATCGATCATGCACCTGATTGCCAGGGTCATCTGTTTTTGCTTGCTGCCCTTGACTGTTTCAGCCTGGGCGGCCGAGCCGCAGCCGCCAGTCCGGGCTGCTGCCGAGGACAAGGCCCAGGCCCTGGAGCAGAAGGCTGCGGACAAGCAAAGCCCGAAGACCGCGCCCGAGGCCGCTCCCCTGAGCAAGAGCGAAGCCCAGGCCGTCGATCCGGCGGGCCAGGCACCACTGGACGATGCCCTGACTTGCTTGTCGCGGACCATCTATTGGGAGGCCAAGGGCGGTGAGGCCGAGGACATGGAGGCGGTGGCCGATGTGGTACTCAATCGCCTGGGCCACGAGGGGTTTCCCGGGACGGTGTGCGAGGTGGTCAAGCAGGGTTCGCAGAAGAGCCCTTGCCAGTTCTCCTGGTGGTGCGATGGCCGTCCGGACCAGGTGGAAGAAGAACAGCGCTACAGCGTTGCCAAGGAGATCGCCCGCAAAGCCTTGAACCAGCAGCTCAAGGACCGCACCGGCGGTGCGCTGTACTTTCACGATCGCAGTGCTTCGCCGGATTGGGCCCGGGCCTACATCAAGACCGTCGAGATCGGCAGCTTCCTGTTCTACCGGCCCAAGGATGTGGCCGCCCGCTAGCGCACGGCGCTAGGGCGTTGGCAGATGCTGGCGCAGCCAGCGCTTGGCCAGTGCCCTCAGGCGCTGGCCGACGGACTGCTCGAAGGCTTTCCCATGCACCAGTTCCAGCAGCCTTGTACAGAGCCCGTGGTCGAGGGGAAACCCTTGTTCCAGCCATTGGGCCGCACACCGTGGCCAGTAGGGCGAGCCGGAGCCCAGGGCGGTGAGCAGCAGTTCGCGCAGCGATAGCGGCTCGGGCAGCGGTGCATCGATCTTCAGTTCGGCGACTGCGCCGGGCAGGTCGGCCATGACCCTGGCCCAGGGACGCTCCAGCAGCGGCAGCAGCCAGACATAGCTGAATTCCCGGGTCATGGCTGCTGGGGGAATTGATCGGTGATGGTGTGCCAGTCGGCTTTCGTGGCCACGCAGTGGTGCTTCTGCCGTGGCGCGGCGAAGGCGCTGTCCAGGGTGGCGATGGCGATCGACAGCCAATCGGCGAACTGGCCCCCGGCGTTGTGCCAGAACAGCGAGGAGCCGCATTGCCCACAGAACTGGCGCAGCACCCCAGGCGAGGATTCGTAGGCCTTGAGCGCAGCGCCTGGGTCGTCGATGGCGAGGTGGGCGCGCAGGGTGCTGGCATAGGTGGCGAAGGCGGCGCCATGGCCCTTGCGGCACTTGCGGCAATGGCAGTGGGTGATGGCCTTGAGTTCACCGTGGACCTGGTAGTTCACGGCGCCACACAGGCAGCTGCCTCGATGGGGGTTCTGCATGTTCATCTCTTGCTTGAAGGGGAAGGGCCTTGGGGCGGTATTGTCATCGCAGGCAAGGCCTTGCTGGAACTCGTTGCCTGGCAATCCCCGCGCCGTGGGGAGCGACATAGTGATCCAGGCACTCCATCGCCTCAATCCCCTCGGTCCATTCTGGTATCGGTGTGCCGTGGGGGCGCTGCTCCGGCTTCAAGGCAGGTCCAGGCATTCTAACCGGGCTTACTGACGGATAACCTGTAGGCATCGACCACAGGGCCATGGGAAGAGGGAGGCAAAACATGCAGGGACTGGAACACCGCATTCCGCCACCGGCGATCGCGCTGCTGTGCGCGCTGCTCATGGGGCTTGTGGCCTGGGGGACGCCGGGCTTGGAACTGGGCCACGGTCTACGCCTGGCATTGGCCTTGCCGCTGGTGTGCGCCGGCGTAGGGGTGGCGCTCGCTGGCGTGGTGTCGTTTCGCCGGGCCAGGACCACGGTCAATCCGCTCAGGCCGGGGAACGCCTCGGCGCTGGTCACCTCGGGCATCTACCGCTACACCCGCAACCCGATGTACGCGGGCTTCGCCCTGTGCCTGCTGGCCTGGGGCCTGTACCTGGCCAACCCCCTGGCGCTGTTGGGCGTGCCAGGGTTTGTGCTGTACATGAACCGCTGGCAGGTCGGCCCCGAGGAGCGAGCCCTGGAGCGGTTGTTCGGGAGCGATTTCACGGCTTACCAGCGGCAGGTGCGCCGCTGGCTGTGAACGGGGGGCTGGGTGGGCTCAGGCGGCCTGGACCTGCAGGTGCAACTGGCCATCGGTTTCCCGGGCCAGCCCGCTGGCCAGGAACAACGGCACCAGGCGCTGGTGCAGTTGTGGTTCGACGAACTCCTTGACCGTGGCCAGTTCCAGTTCGCCAGGTACCAGCAGCTCGGCCTTGGTGTAGGACAGCCAGGCCTTCTTCAAGGCCTGCAGCACATCGCTACCGGCGGTGGAGGCAAAGCGGCGGCTGGCCACCTGGCCGGAAAACTCGAAGCTGTGGCGGTATTCGTAGCCACTCTCGTCGCCCTGGCTGGCCACGCAGCGGCCGCAGGCACAGGGGCCGTCGGCGAAGGCGGCGCGCAGGTAGGCGTTGAACTCGACGATGGGCTTGAGGGCCAGGCGCTTGTCGACTTCGAACAGGTCCCCGGTCATTGTTGCTTCACTGCTCAAGGTCATTTTCCTCATTGGCTGGCGGTGTATTTCTCAAGGGGCGCACCATAACAGCAGGATCGGCGCACGGGTACCTTTGTCACCGGTCGGCACCGTCGAGCCGGGCCTGGTCACCTGCTAGGCTGCAAGCCCTGTGATCATCGTGCGCCCAGGCGCACCCCGAGCCTGAGAGCAAGCCTATGTCGATCCATGCTGTGACCGTCACCTGTTTCGCCCAGATGCTGCATACCCTGGAGACCCTGCTGGCCAAGGGCGAGGAGCATGCCCGGGGGCTGGGTTTCGACCCGCAGAACCTGCTGGATGCGCGCCTGGCCCCGGATATGTACGATCTGGCGGCGCAGGTGCGTTTTACCTGTATCCAGGCCCGGGAAGCGGTGGAGCGCCTGAGCGGCCAATCGGTCAGCACACTGCCGACGCCGGCCAACATGGCCGAGGCCAAGGCACTGATCCGCCAGACTGTGGCGTTTCTCGCCGATGCCGATGGCCGATTGATCGATGACAGCGGTGCGCGGGCCGTGGCTATCGAACTGCCCAACGCCATCGCCTTCGACATGACCGGCGAGGAGTACGCGCGCAACTGGGCCACGCCACAGTTCTATTTCCACCTGGTCACCGCCTACAACATCCTGCGCCACAACGGTGTGCCACTGGGCAAGGCCGAGTACGCGCAACACATGTTCGCCTACCTGCGCCAGGCCCCGGTCGCCGGCTGAGCCGTGACCTTGGCCAGTGCCTACAGTGCCGGGCGCTGCAGCTGCACCCATTCCTGCACCGCCGGGCGCTGCCATTGGCGCTGGGCGTAGTCCACCAGGTTCGCCGGTACCGGGTCGCCGTTGAGCACCAGGCGGTTGAGCATCAGCGCCAGGTCGACATCGGCGATGGACCAGGTGTCGAACAGGTACTGGCGCCCGTCCTCCAGCAGCGCCTGCGCCGCATCGATCAGCTTGGCCGCCGCCACCTGGGCCTGGGTCGACAACGGCTCGCCACGCTGGCCGTAGAACGCCACCAGGGTCGAGCGCTCCTGGCGGATCGGCAGCAGGTCGCTGCGCAGCCAGGCCTGTATTTGGCGGGCCTTGGCCCGTTGGCGCGGCGCCTTGGGGTAGACCGGGACCTGGGGGAACAGCTCCTCCAGGTATTCGGTGATGGCCGAGGATTCGGACAGCGCGAACCCTTCATGGATCAGGGTCGGCACCCGTTGGGTCTGGGACAGCCGGGCATAGTCCTGGCTGCGGTTCTGCTCGGCGTCGAGGTCCAGCGGGAGCATTTCGAAATCGATGCCTTTCTCCCGCAGCGCCACGAATACGGACATGGCATAGGGGCTGGTGAACTGGGCATCGACGTACAGGCGCGGGCGGGAAGCGGTCACGGCATGATCTCCAATGGGGGAGCGAACACGCTAAGAGATCGCGGGCGAGAAATACAATGCACGATTTTCATGGGCCTATTCTTCGTGGGAATACTGCGCCGAGCGCCAGCATGCACATACGCGACCTGGCGGTACGCCCCATTGCCGGATGCCCCGTGCGCAGCCGGCCGCGTGCAGGGGATGGGTGCTCCACGCGCTGCTGGGCAGCGCTTGCCCGGCTAGATGTCCCGGCCGAGAAAGCTCTCGCGATCCACGGGTTTGTCCTTCGCCCGGGCCAGGCGCTTGAACAAGCGACCGTCGATGGCCACCAGGCCCAGGGTGATCAGGGCCATGCCCAGCAGGTGCTTGGCGTGCAGGTGTTCGCCCAGGACCAGGGCGCCCAGCACGATGGCACTGACCGGGATCAGGAACGTCACCAGCATCAGGTTGGTGGCGCCGGCGCTGGCCAGAATGCGGAAGAACAGCACATAGGCCAGGGCCGTGGACAACAGGGCGATGCCCAGCAAGGCGGCCCATACCGGCAGGCTCGGCAGGGCCAGGGTCCAGGGGCGGTCCACCAGCAGTGCCAGGGGCATCAGCAACAGGCTGGAGGCGCAGACCTGGCCGGTGGCGCTGGGCAGTGGGGCAATGCCCATGGCCTTGAAGCGCCGGCCGAAGATCCCGGCCAGGGCATAGGACAACGCTGCCCCCAGCACGGCCAGCTGAGCGCCCGACTGCTCACCGAGGCCGGCCAGGGCATCGGTGCCGATCATGATCGCCACGCCAATGAACCCCACCGTGACACCGGCCAGCTTGTTGCCGGTGAGTTTTTCGTCGGCGGTCAGCAGGTGGGCCACCAGAACCGCGAACAGGGGCGTGGTGGCATTGAGGATCGCCGCCAGGCTGCTGGCGATGTGGGTCTGGCCCCAGACGATCAGGCTGAAGGGCACCAGGTTGTTGAGCAATCCCATGCCGAGGAACGCTTGCCACGCCTGGCGGTCGGTGGGCAGTTTCAGGCCCGTGATCCGCAGCACTGCCAGCAGGGCAAGGGCCGCCAGGCACAGGCGCAGCAGGACGATGGTCAAGGGCGGCAGCTCCTTGACGGCGATACCGATGAAAAAGAACGAACCGCCCCACAGGATGGACAACACCAGCAACTGGCCCCATTGCGAGGCGCCCATGACATTCTGCTTGGTCATGCCTGTAGCTCCCGTTTGCCGATCGATGATTGAGTCTTGCTCGGATTTTTCGTCCAGTGCTTGCACTTGATGTCGTGCTGGGGCCAATTATTCTGGGAGTTTTCACTCGCTGACAAACCAGCATTTTTCGCTGGATGATTAAGAAGGGCTAAATCATGAGCATGGAGTTGCCGTCCCTCGTCGCGTTACGTGCATTCGAAGCCACGGCGCGCCACCTGAGTGTGACCCTGGCGGCTGGCGAGCTGCACGTCACTCCCGGTGCGGTGAGCCTGCAGATCAAGGAACTGGAAGCGGCCCTGGGCGTGACGCTGTTCGTGCGTCGGCCCCGGCGGTTGCTCCTGACCGCTTCCGGCGAAGAGTACTTCGCCACCTTGCGGACGGCGTTTCGCATGATCCGCGAAGCCACTGCCGAACTGGTGGGGCGCACGCGGCTGGAGGTGCTGGTGCTCAGCTGCACGCCGAGTTTCGCCGTGCAATGGCTGGTGCCGCGCCTGGGGCAATTCGAGGCAAAAAAACCTGGGGTGGATGTACGCATCAGCGCCTGCAACCGGGTGCTCGACCTGGCTCGCGATGGCATCGATCTTGCGGTTCGCCATGGCTTTGGCCGCTACGACGGCCTGGTCAGCGAGCGCCTGCTCGACGATCAGCTGGTGCCGGTGTGCAGCCCGCAGTTGCTGGGCCCGGAGGCCATCCTGACACTGGCCGAGCTGGCGCGCCTGTGCCTGCTGCATGACGAACATCGCCATGATTGGCGCCTGTGGCTCGAGGCGGCAGGAGGCGCGTCGCTCGATGAGCATCAGGGGCGGGTGTTCGTCGATAGCAACGGGGCCATCGAGGCGGCGAAGGCTGGCCTCGGCGTGGCCCTGGTGCGCCGCTCGCTGGTGGCGCGGGAACTGGCCGAAGGGACGCTGCTGGCGCCCATGGCACAGGGCATCGCCAGCGATCTGGCCTACTACCTGGTGTATCCGGCCACTGCCCTCGAACGCCCGGCGGTGGCGGCATTGCGCGAGTGGATGCTGATGGAGGCGGGGAGCGCCGTTACCGGCGCTGTTTCGCCGTCCTGAGCGATTCGCTTGGCAATGAACGTCGTTCAACTGTTGTACAAGGTCAGCTGTGCCGCTATTCGAAACCCCGCGCCTTATCGGGCGCCCGCTGTCCCGCGAGGACTTGCCGGCACTGGCGGCAATCCTCAGCGAACCTTGGGTGATGAAGCATTCCCTGCGTGGCGTGTGCGATGAACAGGCCACCAGCCGGTTCATCGACGAGTGCCTGGTTTGCTACGCCGAACAGGGCATCGGGCCCTGGGCCCTAGTGGAGAGGGGCGCCGGCGGATTGGTGGGGTTCTGCGGAGTCAGTCCCGAACAGGTGGGTGGGGTCCGGGAAGCCAACCTGGGCTATCGCCTGGCCCGGCGTTTCTGGAACCGCGGCCTGGCCACCGAAGCGGTGCGTGGCGTCCTGGCGTTGGTCTTCGGCCCGCTGGGCCTGGACTGCGTGGTGGTGATTATCGAACCGGATCATGGTGCGTCCTTGCGAGTCGCCGAAAAGGCCGGTTTCAGTGAGTACCAGCAGATGGAGTTGCATCAGCGTCCGGTGCGGTTGTATCGCATGGGTGGCCAGCATTGGCAGGCACTTTGCCTTGACGGTTGAGGCGGCATACTGGCCCCGCGGTTCCCGGAAGTTCGCCAAAATCACTTTAATTTCAGGTGGTTAGGTTACCGCAAAATGCGCCATGTGTTGATTACGCTGACTTCGTTTGCCTTGATCGGCGGGGCGTGCAGCGCCCAGGCCCGGGAGCTGGCGGCCAATGACCGGTATGTCTGCAGTTGGGGCGCAGGCACGGCTGCCAGGGCCCAGGAGCTGAAGTTGTCGGGAGTATCGCTGTATGCGGCGCGGCAGAAGATCCAGGTCTACAAGTTCAGCAAGGGCTGGATGCGCATGATGGCCCTGGGCATCACCGAGCAGACCTACGACAGCCCGTCGCGGATCAAGCCCGAGGCGTTGCGTAAAAGCTTTTACGACGATTGCGTGCGCTACAAGCTGGCCCGGCGCTGAGCCCGAGAGTGAAATGCGGTGAAAGGATGATCATGAATAAAACTTATGGTCATCAGGATTAAAATGAGTTTGTCTCACTCATGCCGTGCTATCGACAATGGCTGCCATTCACACAATGGAGTTGTCTGTCATGGCTTTGGCTCATTCCCTCGGATTCCCGCGCATTGGCCGCGACCGCGAACTGAAAAAGGCCCAGGAAGCGTTCTGGAAGGGCGAACTCGATGAAGCCGGCTTGCGCGCCGTTGGCCGCGAGCTGCGCCAGGCGCACTGGGCACTGCAGAAAGACGCCGGTATCGAGCTGCTGCCAGTGGGCGACTTCGCCTGGTACGACCAGGTCCTGACCCATTCCCTGATGTTCGGCGTGATCCCCGAGCGTTTCCGTCCGCAGAACGGCCCGGCCACCCTGCAGACCCTGTTCGGCATGGCTCGCGGTGTCAGCGACAACTGCTGCGGCGGTGCCCATGCCCAGGAGATGACCAAGTGGTTCGACACCAACTACCACTACCTGGTCCCGGAGTTCAGCGCCGACCAGCAGTTCCAGCTGGGCTGGGAGCAATTGTTCGAGGAGGTCGAGGAAGCCCGGGCCCTGGGTCACCAGGTCAAGCCGGTGGTGCTTGGCCCGCTGACCTACCTGTGGCTGGGCAAGGCCAAGGGTGCCGACTTCGACAAGCTGGAGCTGCTGGAGCGCTTGCTGCCGTTGTACGGGCAGATCTTCCAGCGCCTGGCGGCACAAGGCGTGGAGTGGGTGCAGATCGATGAACCGATCCTGGTGCTGGACCTGCCCCAGGACTGGAAGAACGCCTTCGAGCGTGCCTACAACCTGATCCAGCGCGATCCGCTGAAAAAGCTGCTTGCCACCTATTTCGGCGGGCTGGAGGAGAACCTCGGCCTGGCCGCCAACCTGCCGGTGGACGGCCTGCACATCGACCTGGTGCGCGGCCCTGACCAATTCCCGAGCATTCTCGACCGCCTGCCGGCCTACAAGGTGCTGTCGCTGGGGGTGGTCAACGGCCGCAACGTCTGGCGCTGTGACCTGGAAAAGGCCCTGGCGACCCTGCGCCATGCCCATGAGCGGGTCGGCGAGCGGCTGTGGGTGGCGCCTTCCTGCTCTCTGTTGCACAGTCCGGTGGACCTGGCCCGGGAAGACCAGCTCGATGCCGAGCTCAAGGGCTGGCTGGCCTTCGCCGTGCAGAAGTGCGAGGAAGTGGCGCTGCTGGCCCAGGCCGTCAACCATCCAGAGGCACCGCAAGTGCTCAAGGCCCTGGAGCAGAGCCGGACGCTCCAGCTCGGCCGGGCCGCCTCGCCGCGTATCCACAAGCCGGCAGTGCAAGCGCGGGTGGCGGCGATCGGCGCCCGGGATAGCCAGCGCCAGTCGCCATTCGCCCAGCGCATCGCCAAGCAGCGCGCTGGCCTGGACCTGCCGTTGTTCCCCACCACCACCATCGGTTCGTTCCCGCAGACGACCTCCATCCGCCTGGCGCGCCAGTCGTTCAAGCAGGGCAAGCTGAGCGCCGCCGAATACACCGAGGCGATGCAGAGCGAGATCCGCCATGCGGTGCAGATCCAGGAGCGCCTGGGCCTGGACGTCCTGGTGCATGGCGAGGCCGAGCGCAACGACATGGTGGAGTATTTTGCCGAGCAACTGGATGGCTACCTGTTCACCCGTTTCGGCTGGGTGCAGAGCTACGGTTCGCGCTGCGTCAAGCCGGCGGTGATCTTCGGCGACCTGAGCCGCCCACGGGCCATGACCGTGGAGTGGATCCGCTATGCCCAGGGCCTGACCGACAAGGTGATGAAGGGCATGCTCACCGGCCCCGTGACCATGCTGATGTGGTCGTTCCCCCGGGAGGACGTGTCCCGCGAGGTCCAGGCCCGGCAGCTGGCCCTGGCCATTCGCGACGAAGTGGTGGACCTGGAAGCCGCTGGTGTCCGCATTGTGCAGATCGACGAAGCGGCGTTCCGCGAAGGCCTGCCGCTGCGCCGGGCGCAATGGCAACACTACCTGGACTGGGCCACCGAGGTGTTCCGCCTATGCGCCTCCGGGGTGCGTGACGAAACCCAGATCCACACCCACATGTGCTACAGCGAGTTCAACGATGTGATCGAGTCCATCGCGGCCATGGACGCCGATGTGATCACCATCGAGACCTCGCGTTCGGACATGGAACTGCTGGGGGCCTTCGAGGCCTTCGCCTATCCGAACGAGATTGGCCTGGGGGTCTACGACATCCATTCGCCGCGGGTGCCGGACGCCTCGGAAATGGCCAACCTGCTGCGTAAGGCGGCCAAGCGTATTCCCGCCGAGCGCTTGTGGGTCAACCCGGACTGTGGCCTGAAAACCCGTGGTTGGGCAGAAACCGAAGCGGCCCTGGTGCACATGGTCGCCGCTGCCCGCCAGTTGCGCAGGGAACTGGCCTGACAGTCGTTTGCGTGGCCTTTTAGCCGGGACTCCCAATGGGGTTCCGGCTTTTTTGTGCCCACTGAACAGCAAGGTCGGGTAATGACGCTTGGCGTGACCGGGCATCTGATACGTATTTTTCTGGTTTATCTGCATCTGTTATCAGCACAGCCGAGCTTGGAAAATGGCGCACCCGCCCGGCCCCTGGCTGGAGAGCGGGCCCGCTGCACCCTAATATTCAGGAGGTCCGATGACCAAGATGGCGTTGTTCTTGTTTGGGTTTCTGGTCTTGACCATCACTATCGGTGCACTTGCCACTATCTCCCCGACCTGAAGCCGGGTCGCCCCAGGCTGCGGTGGCTCGCTTCAAGGCGTGCTGCCGTTGCAGCTTCTGATTGCTCCATTGCTTGCGTTGAATGTCGTTCATCCACCTTGGCAGTGGGCGTTGCGCCATAGCACCGAGTTGCGCCACCCTGGCGCACCCTCATTGCAATGGATTGCCGACATGAACCCCATCCTTTCCTGCTCCTGCCAGCTACGGTCGCTTACCGGAGCCGGGCGATGAGCGCTGCCCTGGCGTTGCTCGGCAGTTACCTGCTGTACCTGTTTCCGGGCCTGGTGCTGTATGCGCTGTGGTTCGGCCTGACTCCCAGGCATCTGGTGGGGCTGCGTATCGCCATCCTGCTGCTGGGATTCGTGCTGTTGCGGGATGTGATGACGCCGTTGCAGTTGTGGTCCCTGGGCGCTGGCGCGCAGATCGGCTTCATCGCCAACCCGATGGTGTTGGCGGGCCTGGGCCTGCTGTCGTTGGCAACGCTCGCTTGTCTGGCGAGCGTCGCTGCACAACTCTGGAAACTGGTGGTCTGGGAGCGTCGCGGGTGGCTGTCGGGCCTCGCCCTGGGGCTGCTCGGCGGTATGGCGCTGGGCTTGCCGTTGCGCCTCTATGCCGGGACCGACCTGGACCAGGCCACTGGCTCCTGGTTGCTGGGCATGGCGCTGTTGGCCCTGGGCGGCAATGCCCTGGAGGAAGTGCTGTTCCGTGGCCTGTTGCAGGGGTATCTGGAGCAAAGTTGCGCACCTTGGCGGGCAGCCTTGCTCAGCGCCCTGGCATTCGCTGCCTGCCATGCCTTCCTGGCTTTCAGCGTTACCAGCGCTGGTTGGCCGGTGTTGCTGTTCACCCTGCTGGAAGGCTTGATCTGCGCCGGCTTGCGCATGCGACATGGGGTGCTGGCGGCGATCGCCGCCCACGCCACGGTGATCTGGTTGATCGCCGTGCCGATGTGAGCGGCGCCAGGTTGCCTATTTGGAGAACTTGCGCGCGCCGACGACGCAGAGGATCACTGCAATCGTCACCCCGAGCATGCCCAGGCTGACCTGTTCATGCAGCAGGCCGGCGGCCAGGCCGAGGCCGAAGAAGGGCTGCAGCAACTGCAATTGGCCGACGGCGGCGATCCCGCCCTGGGCCAGCCCGCGATACCAGAACACAAAGCCGATCAGCATGCTGAACAGCGAGACATAGGCCAGGCTGGTCCAGGCCGGCAGGCTGATGCCGCTGAAGGTGGACGGCAGGGTGAACAGAGTCAGGGCGATCATCAGCGGCAGCGACAACACCAGCGCCCAGGAAATCACCTGCCAGCCGCCCAGGGTCCGCGACAGCTTGGCACCCTCTGCGTAGCCCAGGCCGCAGACCAGCACCGACAGCAGCATCAGCAAATCGCCCTGGGGCGAAGCCGTCAGGCCCTGGGCGAAGGCATAACCCATCACCAGCAAGCTGCCCAGGATCGAGAACAGCCAGAACACCGGGCGTGGCCGCTCGCCGCCACGGATCACCCCGAACACCGCGGTGGCCAGCGGCAGCAGGCCGAGGAACACGATGGAGTGGGCCGAGGTCACGTACTGCAGGGCCAGGGCGGTCAGCAGCGGGAAGCCCAGGACCACGCCCAGGGCGACTACCGCCAGGGGCAGCAGTTGCTGCTTGCTCGGGCGCCGTTCCTTGAACAGCAACAGGATCGCCAGGGCCAGTATCCCGGCGATGGTGGCGCGGGCGACGGTGAGGAATAAAGGATCGAACTCGGCAACCGCGACCCGGGTCGCCGGCAGCGAGCCGCTGAAGATCAGCACGCCGAGAAAGCCGTTGAGCCAACCGCTGGAGGTTTTCTCCAGCACGGGGGATTGCAGGTTCGATGTCCGTTCCATTGAGGGGATCTCGCTTGAAGTGGCAAATTCAGGCCGGCATTGCGCCAAGCCTTGCGTCGGATCCATCCTAGGATCGAGAATCAGCACAATCAAAAAATTGTCATGGATACAGCGCCTATGGCCCGTGCCCGCTACAAGCAATTGGTCGACGCCTTCGCCGGCGATATCCGCAGTGGCGTACTGGCTCCCGGCACCCGCCTGCCGACCCACCGCGAGCTGGCGGCAAGTGAAGGCCTGGCCCTGGTCACCGCATCCAGGGTGTATGCCGAACTGGAGGCCATGGGGCTGGTCAGCGGTGAAACCGGGCGTGGCACCTTTGTCCGCGAGACTGCCTTGCCGCCAGGGCAGGGTGTGGACCAGCAGGCCACCGCAGCCGGCACCCTGGACCTGAACTTCAACTACCCATCCTTGCCTGGCCAGGCCGAACTGCTGCGCGGCGCCTTGCGCCAGTTGGCCTCCAGTGGCGACCTGGAGGCCTTGCTGCGCTACCAGCCCCATGCCGGGCGGCCCCATGAGCGAGCCCTGGTGGCGCGCTACTTGGCCAGCCATGGGCTGGTGGTGGAGGGCGAGCAAGTGCTGATGGTCAGCGGCGCCCAGCATGGATTGTCGATTGCCGCCATGGCATTGCTCAAGCCCGGCGATGTGGTGGCTACCGATGCCCTGACCTACCCGGGTTTCAAGGTGGTGGCGGACGCCCATGGCCTGGAATTGCTGGCCATTCCACTGACGCCGCAGGGGCCGGATCTTGCGGCCTTCGAGCGCCTGTGCCGGCAGCGGCGGGTGCGGGCGGTGTATGCCATGCCGACCTTGCACAATCCCATGGGCTGGGTCCTGGACCTGGCCTGGCGCCAGCGCCTGGTGGCGATCGCCCGGGAGCAGCGGCTGCTGATCATCGAGGATGGAGCCTATGGGTTTCTCGCCGAGGACCCGCCACCGCCCCTGGCCGCCCTGGCCCCGGACCTCACCCTGTATGTGTCGGGGTTCTCGAAGAATGTCGCGGCTGGTTTGCGAGTGGGTTACCTGGTGGCGCCTGCGGCCTGGACCCAGGCCCTGGAGCGGGCGATCCGCGCCACCACCTGGAGCAATCCCGGGGTGATGAGCGCCATGGCCTGTGCCTGGATCGAGGACGGCACCGTGGCCCGCCTGGAGCAGGAGAAACGCGTCGATGCACGCCAGCGCCAGGCCCTGGCGCGGGAGTTGTTGACGGGGCTGGAGATCCTCGGCCACCCCGGCTCCTACTTCCTCTGGCTGGCATTGCCCGAGGAGGTGCGGGCCGATCAGGTGGCCATGGCGCTGCTGCGCGAGAAGGTCTCGGTGTCTACGGCCGAGCCTTTCGTTTGCGCCGGTCCGGTGCCCCACGCCATTCGCCTGGCCCTGGGCTCGGTGAGCCTGGCGGAGCTGCGCGAGGCGCTGCTCAAGGTGCGTAGGGTGATCGCCCGCTATGCGTTCTGAAGCGGCAAGCTACAGGCTTGCCGCTCGCGACTCGCGGCTGTCCCTCAGAGCTTGAACTGGTTCACCAGGCCGTTGAGGTCCACCGCCAGGCGCGACAGTTCCTGGCTGGCGGCGTTGCTCTGGTTGGCGCCGGCCGAGGTCTGGGTCGACAGGTCGCGAATGTTGACCAGGTTGCGATCCACCTCGCGGGCCACCTGGGCCTGTTCTTCGCTGGCGCTGGCGATCACCAGGTTGCGCTCGTTGATCGAGGTGATGGCCTGGGTGATCTGGTCCAGGGCCAGCCCCGAGGCTTGCGCCGCCTCCAGGGTCAGGTGCGCCCGTTCATTGCTGGTGCGCATGGCGCTGACCGCACCCTCGGTGCCTTCTTCGATGGTGTTGATCATGCTTTCGATTTCCTGGGTCGACTGCTGGGTGCGATGGGCCAGGGCCCGCACCTCGTCGGCGACCACCGCGAAACCACGCCCGGCGTCCCCGGCCCGGGCCGCTTCGATGGCGGCATTGAGGGCCAGCAGGTTGGTTTGCTCGGCGATGGAGCGGATCACCTCCAGCACCTGGCCGATGTTGCGCACATCCACCGCCAGGTGTTCGACCCGCTCGCAGGTCTGGGTCACGTCCTGGGCCAGCTGGCCGATGGAATCGACGGTGTGCTGCACCTGCTCGCGGCCATGGTGGGCGGTACGGTCAGTTTCCTTGGACGCCTCGGAGGTGCTCACGGCGTTACGCGCTACTTCCTCCACGGCGGCGGTCATCTCGTTGACCGCGGTAGCCGCCTGTTCCACTTCGTCGCTTTGCTGGTGCAGGGTCTGGCTGGAATGATCGGTCACCGCATGCAGCTCCTCGGCGGCCGAGGCCAGCTGGTTGGAGGAGTCGGCGATGCGCTGCAGGGTGTTGCGCAGGCTGGCCTGCATGGTCTGCAGGGCTTGCAGCAGGCGCGCCGGTTCGTCCTTGCCGCTGATGGCGATGCTCTGGCCCAGGTCACCGCTGGCGATGGTCTCGGCCACGCCCAGGGCCTGGCCCAGGGGACGCACGATGCTGCGGGTGAGCAACAGGGCCAGGGCGATGGTCAGGGCCACGACCACCAGCAGGATCACTACCACCATGGTGATGGCGCTCTGGAACACCTGGCTGCTTTTCTCGGCGGCGGCGACCCCGCCCCGGGTGTTGATGTCGATGATGCTCAACAGCTCCTTGAGCATCGCGTCGGCGTTGACCAGGAACGATCCGCCGTCGACGATGTTCACCGCTGCTTCCTTGTGGCCCTGGCGGACCTGTTCCAGCACCTGGTGCTGGTCCTTCGCATAAGCCGCCCTGGCATTGAGGTAACGCTCGTAGGCGGCCCGTTCCTCGGGTTCGCTGATCAGTTGTTCGTAGGTGGCCTGCTGGCGGTCCAGTTGCTGTTCGAGCTGCTCGACCCGGGCCAGCAGCGCCTGGACGGCGCTGGCCTCACGGACCACCAGCATGCGCAGGGTGATGGTGCGGATCTGGGTGCTGGTCAGGGCCACGGCATTGGCGGCGACGATGGAGGGTTGCCAGTTCTGGTCGACCTCAAGGGATTGCTGGTTCATGCGCTGCATTTCCAGCAACGAGAAGCCCCCCAGGCCCAGTGCGAGCAAGGCGATCAGGGCGAAGCTGAGCCCTGCGCGGCGGGATATGTTCATCGTTCTCAAGAGCATGACGGTGTTCCTTGTGGCAGCAAAAAGCGCAACCGGCGGGCAGCGCGCGGTTGCATCGGTGCGGCGCGCTATGGAGCAGGCTCCATGGCGCCGTCGGCGTTTTTGCACACAAGGCTGGCACCAGGCGCATCTGGCGGCGCCTTTGGCGAGCGTTATCCAGTGTAGGCGGGGGCACGTCCCCGAGCCGGAAAACCGCCCGATGATAGCACAATGACATGTCTTTCGGGCGGTTTGCTGAAGGGATTCAGCCAGTCTGTTCCAGGAAGAAGCCCGCGACCGCCTCGGCACTGGCGGCCGGGTGTTCCTGCATGAAGCAATGGTGGCCGTCGAGCACCTGGGTATGCAGGTGCCGGTTGATGGTGGCCCAGCGCTCGATCGAGCGGGCGACATAGGGGTAGCTGTCGCGCCCGCGGATCGCCAGGGCCGGGGTGCGGATCTGGCCCAGGGCCTGCCACAGGCGTCGGGGAACGGAGCTGAAGATATCCACTTCACGCTCGGGGGCGCACTTGAGCGCCACGCCCTGGCCGTCATCCTTCAGGCCGTGTTCGATATAGGCGGCCAGGGCCTCGGTGCTCCAGCCCTTGAACACCCCGCGGTTGGCCAAGGCAGCCCGGGCCGCGGCGCGGTCGGGCCAGTGGCGTCGACGGGCGGCGGCCTTGCGCGCCAGACTGTGGCGGCGGTTCAGGCCCAGCACCGACAGCACCCGCAGCGAGCTGATCATCGAGGGGGTGAACAGCACCGGATCGAGCAGCACGGCCTTGGCGAACAGTTGCGGGCGCTCGGCCAGCACCAGGCAGGTCAGTACCGCGCCGAAGCTGTGGCCCAGGGCGTAGCGCGGTACTGCGCCGTAGTCCCCCAGTCCGGCCTCGAAGGCTTCGGCGGCCAGTTGCGCGGTGCGGTTCCAGCCCAGGAAAGGGCCTCCATGGTCACTGTCGCCGTGACCCTGGACGTCGCTGAGCCACAGGTCGAAAGACTCGGCCAGCAGCGCCAGCATCGGTTGGTAGGCCATGGCGCAGAAGCCATTGCCATGGAGAAAGTGCAGCAATGGCTTGCCCGAGGGCACGGAGCGCAGGCCGCGCAGGGTGAAGCCTTCGCGGCACGGGTGGGACCAGGGAATCAACTGCATGGAGCCTCGACAGGGGCGGTGGGCACAGTCGGGCATTGTCGACGGGCTGCAATTCGAGTCAAGGGTCGATCCGGACCGCCTCCAGCACTAGCGCTCCTGGAGCTGGCGAAACGACAGGCTGATCCGCTCGCCGGCGCCCGGCGCCTTGGGAATCGCGTGCAGCCACTGGGTCTGCAAGGCGTCGGACATGTGCAGCAACGAACCGGCGCCCAGGTTGTACTCGTGGATCTGGCCACTTTGCTTGTGCTTGAACAGCATGCTGCGCGCATGCCCCAGGGAAATCACCACCACGCCGGTGCCTGGCACCAGTTGTTCGTTGGCATCGGAATGAAAGCCCATGGAGGACTGGCCGTCGGGGTAGAAGTTGAGCAGGCAATTATTGGGACGAAACCCCAGCAATTGCTCGATGGCCGGGCACAGCCGCTCCAGCATCTCGGGCATGGGTACCGCCGGGTAGCTGATCTGCGAATAGTCGTAGGGCAGGCCGAAGCTGGCAGTCTTGCGCGCGCGCATGCGCTCGTCCCAGGACACCGAGGCCTTGAGCTGCTCGAACAGCGCGAGGGGATCGGGAATGAAACTGGCGACGAAGTCGATATCGGGTGGGGTCATGCTAGGCCTGCCTTGGCTGGAGAAAGAAAATGACGGGAGTGGGTCGCTGCGAGTTCAGTGCCCTGCCTGGAGCTCCAGGGTGCCGCCGCAACGAGCCTGGAGAAACTCTCCGGCCTGTCGCCCCAGCTCGATCCGGGAGGCGTTGATGGCCAGGACCAGGGGCGTCGTGGATAGCGGGTCGATGTCCAGGCGCTGCGTGCTGTCGGCCCGCAGGATCAGGGTCAGCTCCGTCCACTGGTCATCGGCCGCGCTGCGACTGTCGCCATCGGAATCGACATTGCACCCGGTGCCCCACAGGTGTTCGGCGACCAGGTAGAAGGCCGGGCGAGGGCCGGGGCCGTGGAGCAGGAATCTAGGCATGGGGGCGAGCGACAGAGGACGGACCGCGACGGTAGCTCGCCCTCGTTGCTTCGTGCAAGTGCCGGCGGCTTCAGCCGCCGTTGGCGCCGAGGATGCTCGCCACCTGGCGCGGCTGGCAGTTGAGGTAGGCCGAGGATTTGAGCCAGCGCTGGTCGGGATACCAGGAGAACATGAACTGGCCGTCCTTGAGCTTGTCTATGACCTGGCGCGCCACCTGCGGACGCACGGCCGGGCAGCCCTGGCTGCGGCCGATGCGGCCCTGGCGCTGGCTCCACAAGGGATTCACGTAGTCGGCGGCATGGATCACGATGTCGCGGTCACGGGCTCGGTCGTTGAAGCCCGGTTCCAGGCCATCCATGCGCAGCGAGTAGCCATGGCTGCCTTCGTAGCTTTCCTGGGTGCGGAACAGGCCCAGGCTGGACTGGTAGCTGCCCAGGCGGTTGGAGAATTGCGTGGCGAAGTTTTCCCCGGATTTTTGCCCGTGGGCCACCAGGTCGCGCAGCACCAGCTTCTTGCTGCGCAGGTCGAAGATCCACAGGCGCCGGGCGGTGGAGGGCTGGGAGTAGTCGATCACCGCCAGGTGCCGGGCTTGCCGGGCACCGCTGCTGACCGCGCACTGCATGGCGCTCAGGGCGCTTTTAAGGGCCTGGGGGTTGAGGTCCGGGGCGGCGTGGGCGAGGCTGGCGTACAGCGTCGGGCTGGTGGTGGGGCGAGGTTTGCTGGAAGCGAAGGAAGGACTGCAAATGGCGCCCAGGGCAAGGGCCGCCAGGCAGAATCGGCACAAGAAGGTCAACATGTCTAAAACATCCCCATGGTCACTTTGGCTCCTGACGTCCTGTCTCCCCGGCAGTCTGGTCTATATGTTTAATTCCCAGGCCTGATTGTTCTGTGCATCTGCCGTAACGCTTGGCCCTCAGCCTGAGGGCAATGGATTGGAGTAAAGCAGTTGTTCAAAAAACACGCATGTTACTTGAGCTTGTGGCTGCTCGCTGCGCCATTGGTCGCGCTGGCCGAGGACTTGCCCCAGGTGCCGGCGAGCCCCCTGTCGGGGGCGCTGGCCCAGCCGGCCCTGGCCTGCCCGGCACTGGCCCCGCGCCTGGACCTGCCGACGCAGCAACTGTTGCAGGCGTTCTATCGCGAGCAGGGCGAGCAACCGGTGTGGTCGACCGGGGACCGCCTGGAACAACTGCAGGCGCAATTGGCGGGCTTGGTCGATGACGGCCTGGACCCTGGGCGCTATCGCCTGCCGCCAGCGAGCGCGGGGGGCGATGGCCTGTGCCGTGACATCGATATCAGCCACCAGTACCTGCAAGCCCTGCAGGACCTGCATTACGGGCGCCTGTCGCAGACCCGCTTCGAGCCATTGTGGCGGGCCCAGCCGTTGCCGGACGATCGCCAGGGCGTGTTGCTGGCCATTGCCGGGCCGGGGCTGGATGACCTCGGTGCGGTATTCGAGCGGGCACGGCCCAACCTCGAGCAGTACCGCAACCTGCGCCGGGCCTATGCCCATGAGCGGCAACAGCCCTTGCCCCATTGGCAGGACGTGGCTGGCGGCCCGCTGTTGCGCCCGCACATGGAGGACAAGCGCGTTCCGGACCTGGCCCTGCGCCTGTACCACGGCGGTTTCCTGGCCAGCCCCAAGGTCAATGCCGACAACATCTACAGCGACGATCTGGTGAGCGCGGTGAAGAGTTTCCAGCTCAGCCACTCGTTGCAGTCCGACGGCGTGGTGGGGGCTGGCACCCTGAAGGAGATGAACGTCAGCCCGGCCCTGCGTCGCGAGCAGTTGCGCATCAACCTCGAACGCCTGCGTTGGCTGGCCCGGGACTTCGAGCCGAACATCGTGTTGGTCAACGTCGCTGCGGCGCAGTTGAGTTTTTACCAGCACGATGCGCTGGTCTGGCAGACCCGCACCCAGGTCGGTCGCGCCGAGCGCCAGACTCCGTTGCTCAAGTCCCAGGTCACGCGCCTGACCCTGAACCCGACCTGGACCGTGCCGCCGACCATTCTCAAGGAAGACAAGCTGCCGCAGATCCGCCGTGACCAGGGTTTCCTCAATCGCCAGAACCTGCAGGTGCTGGACGCCAATGGCCAACCCCTGGCCGCCGAGGACATCGACTGGGATCGTCCGGGCAACATCCTCCTGCGCCAGGGCGCCGGGCCGCGTAATCCCCTGGGGCGCATCGCCATCCGTTTTCCCAACCCGTTCTCGGTATACCTGCACGACACGCCGAGCCAGGCGTTGTTCAGCAAGGGGCCGCGGGCCTTCAGCTCGGGCTGCGTGCGGGTGGAGCAGGCGTTGCAGCTGCGCGACTGGCTGCTCAGCCCGGCGGAGCGCCTGCGCACCAACGATTTGCTGGCCACCGGCTTGACCCACGAGTTCCGCCTGGCCAAGCCGGTACCGATCCTGCTCACCTACTGGACGGTGCAGGCCGACAGCCATGGGCAGTTGCTGTACGCACCGGACATCTACGGGCATGATCCGCAGCTGTCCACCGCCTTGGGCAGCAAGATCTGACTTGCGCAAACCGCGTCCTGGCCTGGTGACTTGCGGTATTGTGTGCGGCCTTTTTCGCCACGGATCCAAGACTGCGCCATGCCACTGACCAAACGCCAGCAAGCCGCCATGGAGCGCTTGCTGGCCACTACCCTCACCGAAGCCTGCGAAGCGGCCAAGATCCGCCTCGAAGGTTTTTCCTGGTTGACCCACGAAGTGGACTACGCGGTGTTTCCCGCCAGCCTGGTGGTGGTTTGGGTGTTCGCTGCCCAGGCCGACAAGGAGCGAGCCCTGGCGGCAGGAGAGGGGCCGTGGATGATCGAACTCACGGCCCAGGCGCTGGCGGATGCCGGCGTCACCCTTGAACCGGTGGCAGGCCATGTGTTCTTCGACAGCGAAGAACAGTGCCAGCGGATCAGTGGTGGTGATTGGACCCGGCGCCTGGCGCGCCTGCGACCGGGGCGGGGCTGAGATGGCCAAGGAAATCGACAACCCCTGTATTGCTCTGTGCCAGCTCAGCGGCGACTTGTGCGTGAGCTGCGGGCGCACCAAGGACGATATCCGCAAGTGGAAACGCATGAAGCGCCCAGAGAAGATGGCCGCCGTGCAACGGGCCAGCGCCCGCCTCAAGGCCCTGCGCAAAAAGCAGGGTTGAAGGGGCTGGCCTGTCGTCGGCGCGCTGGCTACACCCCTTGCCGGCGCATGGCCAGGATGGTGCTGCCGAAGAAGATGAACGTGGAGCCCACCACCCGGTTGACCCATTTGGACAATGCCGGACGGGTCAGCACGCCTTTGGCCCGGGAGGCCAGCAGGGCGTAGATGCTCAGCGACGTCAGCGACAGCGCCATGAAGATCAGGGTCAGGATGAAGAATTGCGGCAGCAGGGCGGCATGCTGGTCGATGAACTGCGGGAACAGCGCGGTGAAGAAGATGGTCGCCTTGGGGTTGGTGGCGGCGGTCAGGAACGCCGACTTGAACAGTTTGAACCGTGGCGGGGCGCTGACGCCCTGGTCATCCGGGCTGCTGGCGCTGAGCAACGGGCTCTTGCTCAGCAACTGCTTGGCACCGAGGTAGAACAGGTAACCGGCGCCGAGGATCTTCACGGCGTTGAATACCCATTCGGAACTGGCGATCAGCGCCCCCAGGCCCAGCATGGCTGCCGCAGACATGCAGAACAGGCCACTGATATTGCCCAGGGATGACCACAGGGTGGACTTGGCGCCGTAGGTCACGCTGTTGTGCAGCGCTACCAGGGTGGCCGGGCCAGGACTGGCGATGGCAATGGCGGCGACCAGGGTATAGGCGAGTATCGAGTGGGCATCCATGGCTTGGACTCGTCGGGGAAAGAGGGCTGGATTCTACAGGAAAAACTGCCGGTAAATTCTCTGCGACACGCATCGCAAGGTCCGGCTAGAGCGGTCGGTGGTAGACCACCAGGTCACAGGACGAGGCGATCACCAGGCTCCGGCCGCTGTAGGAAAAGCCAAAGGCCCGGCACTCATGCTCGATGGCCAGCTTGTGGAAGGTCGCCGGGCGGTTGTGCTGGGCGCCGTAGAGCCATGAACCCGGCTCGACCAGCAACAAGTGTTGTTCGGGCCACGCCAGGGACACATTGTGCACCGCCCAACCATCGTTGCTGCCCAAGGGCAGGCTGCCACCATTGATTCCGGACATGGCGATGCGCCGACCCGCCAGGGGACCGATGCCCTCGGTCTCGAGGTAGCGATCGCTTTCGACTTCCTCGGTATAGTCCCGGGCGATCTTCTCGCCAGTCTCGCAGTCGATGACACTGCGTCCGGCACTGGAAGTCACCAGCAACAGTTCCCGATCACGATCGAAGCCGACTTCCAGCAGGCTGCCGGCGGCGCGCCGGGTGACCAGTACCCAGGGCGCCGGGGCCGGGCTGATCGGCTGCTGCCTGATGGTTTCGCGCAGGGTTTGCAGGGGGGATGGGTCCATGAAGGCTCCGCTTGCTGGCTTGTGCACTGCTCAAGATGAACGGCAGCGGGCGGTTCTGCCGCTCTACATCATTGCCGTGATCGATAGTTATCATCAAAAAGTGGAGGTTCCGTTTTTCCTGCAAAGGAGGAAGATAGCGCTTACACCGTTTTTGCTGCAGAAGGAAATACCCGATGAGAATCTCGACTTTGTTGGCCCTTGTCGTCGTCTTGCTCTCGGGAACCGGTACTCCAGCGATGGCTCTGGCTGGCGATGACATGGCCTGCCATTTCCTGCCCATGGCCGACAGCGGCGCCAACCTGCAGCGGGCCCGGTCGGTCGGCGTGCTGTACAGCGAAAACACCCTCAATACCCTCGAGTACCTCGAGCACTACCATTCGGTGGCGCTCAACGGCGCGAAGAACGCCGGTCTCGATCCTCGTATCAGCCAGGCCTTCGTCGACAGCTCCGATCCGAAATTGGCGATCAACTGGCTGATGGCGTCGCTGAACAAGCACTTTGCGGCGGTGACCGTCTACGACAACCTCGATGCCGTGGTCCAGGCCCATCCCGATGTGGTGGTGATGCTCGACACCTACAACCAGCTGGTGACCAAGCGCAACAATCGAGTGGAGGCGCGCTTCATCGCCAAGTTCTACGACTCCAACCTGCAGTACATCGGCCAGGCCGAAGGGGTTCGGGCCAAGGACTTGCCTTCAGTCTGGGTGCGGGGCAAGGCGGCCCCGGAAATCGCTGCCCAGATCAACCAGCAGACCGATTTGCAACTCGATGCCCTGAAACAATTCGACGTCTCGCTCAAGGCCCTGGTGACCCAGGAGGATGCCGGGCAGATGGCGGTCAATCAGTGACGTTATCCTGGCTGCAATGCAAACGCCCCGACTTGTCGGGGCGTTTTCGTTCAGGGGGGCATGCACGCTCAAGGCGCGCCGAACATCGCGGTCCAGTAGATGCCTGCATCGCTTTTCGGGTCCACCGCGTAGGCCGCGCCCAGTTCCTGGTAGCCGGGGTTCATCAGGTTGGCGCAGTGCCCGGGGCTGGCCAGCCAGCCGTCCAGCACCTTGCGCACGCTGTCCTGGCCGGCGGCGATGTTCTCGCCCACTTGCTGGCCGGCGTAACCTGCCAGTTCCGCACGGTCGCCTGGGGTGCGGCCATCGTGGTCCTTGTGGTCGAAGTAGTTCTGATTGGCCATGGCCCGGCTGTGTTCCTGGGCGGTGCTGCCCAGGGTGGCGTTCCAGGCCAGGGGCGCGGTGGCGGCAAAACTCTGGCCGCCGCATTGCCGTGCCTGGCTGCGGGCGTTGTTGATCTGCGCCAGCAATTGCTGGCCCTCGGCCTGCCAGTCGCCCAGGCGCGCCGAGAGCAATGGGCGGGCGAGGACGATGCGCCACTGGGCGGCCTGGCGATTGACCGCGATATCGACGAACTGCGGGTCCAGCACCACCTGGCAGAAACTCTCGCGGATCGCCTGCATCGCCGCCTGGGCATCACGCGGGCCGGAGAGGCTGATGGCCTGGACGTTGACCATGGGGTACGCCGCCCGTGCCAGGGCTTGCTGCAGGTCGCCGACGTTGTCCACCGGCAGGATCAAGCGCGGGTCGCTGGCCAGCGGCGGCAGTTCGGACGAGGCCTGGTTGGCGCAGCGTTGCGGCTGGCTGCGGTAGGCGTTGATCGACTCGATCAGCTGCGCCTGGTCGTCGGCCATGGCCCCGGCCGGGCCCAGCAGGGCCAGGGACAGGGTGGCGACGGGCAACAGCAATGAGCGCATGGACATGAAGGTCTCCCAGGAATCGGACGCGCCCATGATGCACTCGCCGCCAGGGCTTTTCACCCATTGGCGGATGAAATCGACGTCAGCCAGAGCGCCTCAGTAGAAGTCGTAGTACAGCGCCCATTCGCCGCTGTCCCGGTGCTTCCAGAACATCAGGCTGCCACTGTCCACCACGTTGAGATTGATCTTGGGGTCGGAGGAGATCTGCATCACGAACTCGAAGCCTTCGCCCGGGTCGATCCCCGACTGGCAGAACGATGGGTAGCCCCCAAGCTTGTGTTCGTAGCAGTGGGTGGTCAGGTCGTAGTAGCACTCGATGCGGCCGGAACGTTCCAGTTCGAGGATTTCCAGCTCCAGGTCCCGGGGCACGCCGCCACCGTCCCACAGCGGGTAGTCGGCGGGCACCACCTCGGCCTTGAGCGGGAAGGGCTTGAGAAAGGCCTTCTCGGCCGTCAGTTCCTTGCGCACCAATACGTCCTCGTCACGGTATTCGCGTACCAGCCAGCGCTCGCCCATGGGTTCGAGCTCATCGGGAAAGGGGTTGGCGATGAACACCGAGAGTACCTTGACTCCTTGCAAATGCGGGCTGCGAAAGGGCAGGGAGGGCAGGTGGAACTGGGCGAAGGGCAGCAGGATTTCTCCCGCGCTGTTGATTGGCAGCTCTTCGTCTTCGCGAAACAGGAAGACTCGGCCCAGCCAACTCTCTTCATCGCTATGGCTGGGGCGAAAACCGCCGGCGGTGAACTTCAGCGCCGGTTTGGCCAACTGGCGCTGGATTTCCTGGATATCCATGTTCGGGAGTATTTCCTTGTCTTGGTAAGGGGGCGGCGCACTCGTCGGCAAGGCCGCCCCGGCTGTTTCTCAGCTTTCACGGCCGTGGGCCGCGTCGGCCAGCTGCTGGGTATCGACCCGCACGAACAGCGAATCGCCGATGGCCGTGAGCACGTCGCCGGCATACACCTCGCACACCACCCGGCTCTTGCGTGCCACCTCACCTTCGACCCGGGCGCGCAGGGTCAGGGGCACGCCCATGGGGGTCGGCTTGATGAACTTGATCCCCAGGTTGCCGGTCACGCAGTCGATGCGCGGCAGGCTGCCCGGGGCCCGCTGTTCGTTGCGGTAGTGGTAGGCCATGGCGGTCCAGTTGGAGTGGCAGTCCACCAGCATGGCGATCAGCCCGCCATACACCAGGTCCGGCCAGCCGCAGTACTTGGCCTCCGGCAGGTGTTCGGCGATCACGTGGATACCGTCCTCGTGCCAGTGGCTCTTGATGTGCAGGCCGTGGTGGTTGCTGCTGCCGCAGCCGAAGCAGGCGCCCTCGGGCGCGGTGGTGTCTTGCAGGGAAGTCGCGTGCATGGTTGTTCTTCTTGTCCTTGACGATGGTCTGGCGGGTATCGCGGTCGGCCATGATGCCCGTGGTGGTGCCACAGGCCAAGGTCTGCGGCGGCGCCGGGGAAGGATTTGCGCCAGCGTCCTTGTGACGCATTGATTGCGGCGGATGTCGTAGTGCCTCGGGGTTTGCCAAGGGTGCCGCAGCCAAGACAGGCTGATGCCGTAATGATATTCTTGCGCTGAATCGGTTCATCGTTTGTGCAAAAATATGCCCCCTGTGCTTTGCTTCAAATGGCCTGATCGGGTCCTTTGCAAGCGTGCGGGTGTCTCTGGCAAACCCGCCGAGCGTAATGTCAGGCAGTGTCCATCCACCTTCCTTGGTGGAATCCGACCCTTTTTCCCTGCTGGTTCCCGCGAAGGCGGGTACCGCCGTTGCCCGTCGATTCGGC
This sequence comes from Pseudomonas sp. CMR5c, assembly GCF_003850545.1. Lineage (NCBI taxonomy): Bacteria > Pseudomonadati > Pseudomonadota > Gammaproteobacteria > Pseudomonadales > Pseudomonadaceae > Pseudomonas > Pseudomonas sp. CMR5c. The sequence goes on from NZ_CP027705.1 coordinate 2,540,618, forward strand.
GCCAGCGGAATATGGAAAGGAGCAGGGTGGCTGCCTGTCGGCTGCGTCCCGTGACGAGCCCCGAGTAACAAGTGTCACTCATGTAGCTGAGCCAAAAACGACAAGAAGTCAGCACCGGAGCGATATACAACTGAGGTCGAGCGCGTTTCGTCGGCCTTGTGTGCCCACCCCCCAGTTCTCATGAATGCGTTCATCCGGGACCTGCGAAATGCCTGTTTCGCACCCTCCGGGATTCACAGGATCGAGGATCGGGCGGCGGATGGCGTTCTATCGTAGGTACTACAGAATGTTGAAGAAAGTGAACACGGCCCTCATCGGGCTGGCGATGTCGATAGGTCTGACGACCGCCCATGCGGCTGAGCCGAAGAAAGTGGATGTGCTGCTGATCGGCGGCGGCATCATGAGTTCGACCCTCGGGGTCTGGCTCAACGAGCTGCAGCCGGACTGGTCCATGGAGATGGTCGAGCGCCTGGATGGCGTGGCCGAGGAAAGCTCCAACGGCTGGAACAACGCCGGTACCGGTCACTCGGCCCTGGCCGAGCTGAACTACACCCCTGAAGGCAAGGACGGCAAGATCGAGATCGCCAAGGCCATCGAGATCAACGAAGCGTTCCAGATCTCCCGCCAGTTCTGGTCGTGGCAGGTCAAGAGCGGCGTCCTGAAGAACCCGCGTTCGTTCATCAACTCCACGCCGCACATGAGCTTCGTCTGGGGCGATGACAACATCAAGTTCCTCAAGGCTCGCTACGAAGCCCTGCAAGCCAGCCCGCTGTTCAGCGGCATGCAGTACTCCGAAGACGCCGAGCAGATCAAGAAGTGGGTTCCACTGATGATGGAAGGGCGTGACCCGGCGCAGAAGATCGCTGCGACCTGGAGCCCGATCGGCACTGACGTCAACTTCGGCGAGATCACCCGCCAGTTCGTCGCCCACTTGCAGGCCCAGCCCAACTTCGCCCTGAAGCTGTCCAGCGAAGTAGAAGAAATCGAGCGCAACCAAGATGGCTCGTGGCGCGTGACCTACAAGAACCTCAAGGACGGTTCGAAAACCGAGACCGACGCCAAGTTCGTGTTCATCGGCGCTGGTGGCGGTGCCCTGCACCTGCTGCAGAAATCGGGTATCCCCGAGGCCAACGAATACGCCGGTTTCCCGGTGGGTGGCTCGTTCCTGGTGACCGACAACGCCAGCGTTGCCGAGCAGCACCTGGCCAAGGCCTACGGCAAGGCTTCGGTGGGCGCGCCACCGATGTCCGTTCCGCACCTGGACACCCGCGTGCTGGATGGCAAGCGCGTGATCCTGTTTGGCCCGTTCGCTACCTTCTCCACCAAGTTCCTCAAGGAAGGTTCGTACTTCGACCTGCTGACCAGCACCACCACCCACAACATCTGGCCGATGACCAAGGTGGGCATCGAGCAGTACCCGCTGGTGGAATACCTGGCCGGCCAGCTGATGCTGTCGGATGACGACCGTTTCGCGGCGCTCAAGGAATACTTCCCCAACGCCAAGCAGGAAGACTGGCGCCTGTGGCAGGCCGGCCAGCGTGTGCAGATCATCAAGCGTGACGAAGAGAAGGGCGGCGTGCTGAAACTGGGCACCGAGATCGTCGCTTCCCAGGACGGCAGCATCGCCGGCCTGCTGGGCGCGTCCCCGGGCGCTTCGACCGCCGCGCCGATCATGCTCAGCGTGCTGCAGAAAGTCTTCAAGGACCAGGTGGCCACTCCAGCCTGGCAAGAGAAGCTGAAGCAGATCGTACCGAGCTACGGCACTGCCCTGAACGACAGCCCTGAGCGTGTGGCCAAAGAGTGGGCCTACACCGCCGAAGTGCTGCAGCTGACCACACCGCCACCTGTCAAGGGTGCGGCTCCTCAAGCGCCGGCCAGCATGGCCAAGCCTGAGAGCAACCCAGCGGCCGACATGGCGCTGTAAGCCCCGCTCCCGCCCGCGTTCGCCGGGCGGGACATCGCCGATGCCCTTGGCATCGGCTGGCTGGTCCGATTGCGGTGGCGTGTCGCCGCCGCAATCGGACCAGCAAACTCCCCAAGCCCTCCCAATCTTGCCTTGCCATGCGGCGCTGCGCCCCTGCGCCTGCATGAAGGGGTATCATGGCGCGCCCGCTCCCGGCGGACATGCCCCAACCCTCGGAGTCACCACCCAGATGTCCAGCATCACCCTGTTCCAGGCCCCGCCCGCCGAAGCCATCCAGAGCCAGATCCAGCAGATGGTGGTGGACTACATCACCGACATCAGCGCGGTCGCCATCGCTCCCAGCAATCCGCTGTACAACCTCTACCAGTATGGCGTCGGCTACGAGGTGCACCTGTACCTGCAGGCCATGGACGGCTCCCGGGATCTTGCCGTGGAGCTGCTGGTGGCCGGCGACCCGCTGGACCCGGAGCAGGTGCAGGGCTTCTTGCTCTACCTGCCGCTCAAGGACGACCCCGAGGCTTGCGCCGTGGCCTACATGGCGGTCCGCCAGGACCTGCGCCGCCAGGGCATTGCCCGGCAAATGCTGGCGGCGATGCGCGCACGCTATCCCCATGCCGAGCTGGCCTGCAGCCCGGCCAAGCTCCAGTGGTTCGAGGCCCTGGGGTTCCAACTGCTGGGCGCCCGTGGCCCGCAGGTGCTGATGAATACCCGCGAGCATGGCAGCGATGGCTTGCTGGCAGTGCTGGATGTGGCGCCGATCTACAACTCGGTGGAGGTGCGGCAGATCCATACCTATCTGCTGGCGCAGCATGGGCGCAAGGCGATGATCGAGGCGGAGAAGAAGCGTGACCGCCACCTCGACCAATTGACCCGCCAGGCCCAAGCCCTGGTGCGCGAGCGCCTCGGCGAAGCGGCCTTGCATCGCTCGCGGGCACCGCGCCTGGTCTGACCCTGCTCCGGCAGATCTTGCGGTCGCTGCGCGCCCTGCGGCAGCGGCTACACGAAGCCTCACGCATGGCTCCTGTAGCCGCTGTCGAGCCACCGCGAGGCTGCGCCAAGGCCCGCAGGGCCTTCGGGTGGTACTGGGGCCAGGGGCTTGTGCCGCTGCTCTTGCCTGGATAATCTCGCATAAACACGCAGAATCGTGCATCAACATGCAAAACCTGCATTCCACCGCTGAACTGCCGTCCCTGCGCCGGCAAAAGATCCTCCTGCTGCTGGAGCGCGACGGCAAGGTCATGGCCGCCGAGCTGAGCCGGCATTTCTCGGTCTCCGAGGACACCATCCGCCGTGACCTGGCGGAGCTGGATGCCGCTGGCCTGGTGCAGCGGGTCCACGGTGGCGCGCTGCCCCGGCCCAAGGACAGTGGCAAGGATTACTTCACCCGGGTAGGCGAGACCGACGCGGTGAAAATGCGCCTGGCGCAGTTCGCCGCACAGTGGGTGCAGGAGGGGCAGACGGTGTTGTTCGACTCCGGCTCCACCACTTTGCACATCGCCCGCTCGCTGCCCCGGGATATCGGCCTGACTGCGGTCACCGCCTCGCCGCTGATCGCCGTGGCCCTGGCCGAATACCCCAGGGTCCAAGTGATCCTGGCTGGCGGCCAGCTCAACCCGGCGACCTTGGCCGCCAGCGGCCATGAAGCGCTGCGGATGCTCCAGGGGATCAAGGCCGACCTGCTGTTCACCGGGGTCTGCGCGATCCATCCGGAGATCGGCATCAGCTCCCTGCATTTCGATGAAGTGCCGATCAAGCAGGCGATGTTCGACAGCGCCGCGCAAGTCATTGCCGTGACTACCGCCGACAAGCTCGGGGCCATGGAGCCTTTTGTCGTGGCGCCCTGCAACCGTCTGCACCGGCTGGTTACAGAGCGGGAAGTGGCGAGCGCGGAGCTCGAAGGCTATCGACAGCAGGGAGTCGAGGTACTGCAGGTCTGACCCTCGGCAGTTATCAGAGCAGGGCTTTTACTTCATCGAACCTGTCCGCCACTTTCTTGCTGGCTCATCCACTGCGCCATCTGCCGCAAGCGGTTGCTGAAACCGGCATCGGCGGGACTTGTCGCTTCGGCGGCTTGGCGGAACTCATCGATGACCGCCTTCATTTGCGGGTAGCGCCGCACAAACAGCTGGGCATGCTCATCCAGGCTGCGGGGCCAGCTCGGTTCCTGCTCCGGGCGCAGCAGGTTGGTCGCGCGAAGGAGCTTGCGCGAGGCCTCGCGTTGCAGGCGCAGGGTCTGCCCAGGTGTTGGCGCGTGGTCGATGCGCGTGGCGTAGTCGTTCAGCACCGCAAGAAAATCGCCGTTCACCGCCAGGGCTATTTCCCGGCTGGGCTTGAACGGGGCGAAGCGCTGGCGCAGGTCCTCGCCCAGCAGGCAGCGACAATGATGCTTGAGCCAATAACCCCAGCTGGGGCGATTCTCGCTGGCCAGGACTTGCTCCAGATGGCCGATATCGAAATCGATCTTCGACACCTCGGGGTGTCGCGCCTGTAGTTGCAGGCGCAGTTGTTCCAGCTCATCGAGCAGGCCCGGGGCAGGTGGCTGTCGCAGGATGAGGGTCAGGTCCAGGTCGGAGATTCCAACCCGGGCCTCGCCCCGGGCCACGCTGCCGTACAGGTAGAGGCTGTGCAGCGTTGGCTGGCCCAGGCTGTGGCACAGCTCATCGAGCAAGGCACCGAACCCAGGTTGCAGGGGCGGCTCGGGAGGCAACTTGATCAAGCCTTCGGCATCGACGCCGAACGTACTGGGCATTTGCATGGGATGGCCTGCGAGAAAAAACCAGCGCCAGCTTAACAGGCTGCGGCAGGTCGCTTGGCGCCTGCCGCAGTCTTGCATCGCTCAGTTCTTGAAGGCCGAGTGCTTGCGGCCCTGGTCGCACAGGGCAAACACCACCACCAGCACCGCGGCAATGGCGAGGATGATCACCACGCCATCGGTGGAGTGGGTGGCCGAGGCGGTCACCAGCGACAGTGCGCCCAGCGGGGCCAGGCCACCGGCGATGGCGGTGCCGATCTCGCGCCCGGTGCCGAAGCCCGAGGAGCGGGTCGCGGTGGGGAACTGGCGGCTGAGGAACGAGCCCTGGGGCGCGAACATCATCGGTGCCAGGATGCCGGTGCCGACCCCGATGGCGAGGTAGATCATCAGGCTGTCGCCGGTATTGAGCAGGGCCAGGAACGGGTAGGCGAACAGCACCGAGAACAGGCCGCCGAGCACCAGGACGGTCTTGCTGCTCCACTTGTCGCACAGCCAGCCGAAGAACGGCACGGCGACGATGGCCACCAGGCTGGCGATGGTCACCGACAGCGAGGTCACGTGCACGTCGACATGCTTGTACTGGGTCAGGTAGGCCAGGGAGAAGGTCTTGAAGATGTAGCTCAGGGCGTTGTAGCCGATGGCCACGAAGAACACCACCGCCAGGCCCTTAAGGTCGTTCTTGAACAGTGCCTTGAGCGGCGAGGCCTTGGCCTTGCGGCTCTGCTGGTCCAGTTCCTTGAACTCCGGGGTTTCCGGAATGCTCTTGCGCACCCACAGGCCGACGCCCACCAGCACGATGCTGCACACGAAAGGAATGCGCCAGCCGCCGGCCAAGAGGAATTCGTTGCCGTTGATGGTCAGCAGGTAGATGGTCAGCGACGACAGCAGCAGGCCCAGGTTCAGCCCCAGTGCCGGCCAGGCGCCCTGGCTGCCGCGCTTGCCTTCGCTGGCATGCTCGTAGGAGGTGACCGCCGCGCCGGACAGTTCGGCACCGGCACCCAGGCCCTGGATGATCCGGATGGCCACCAGGATGATCGGCGCCCAGATGCCGATCGAGGCGTAGCTGGGAATCAGGCCGATCAGCGCGGTGCATACGCCCATCAGGCAGAAGGTCAGCACCAGCACCTGCTTGCGCCCGAACTTGTCGCCCAGGTAGCCGAACAGCACGCCGCCGAAGGGGCGGGCGATAAAGCCGATGGCGAAGGTGGAGAACGACATCAGCATGGCGCTGTTGGGGTTGCTGGTATCGAAGAAGATCTTCGAGAAGACGATCGCCGCCATGGTGGCGTAGAGGTAGAAGTCGTACCACTCCAGCATCGAGCCGAAGATGGTGGCCGCCGCGACCTTGCGCAGGCGTTTCCTGGTTTGCTGTGGGGTTTCCGCTGCAGTAATGCTGGTTTCAACTGCGGTCATCGGGTGCATCCTCTTGGATCATTGTATTTATTGTCGGGTGACGCGAGCACGCGATCCTGCCGGCGTCGTCAAGGCGCCGGGCAAGCGAGTGCCAGGGTGTTTCAGCCGGCCTGGAAGATCCGGTCGGCGATCATCGAGCCAATGGGAATCGCCGAGGTGGCGGCGGGCGAGGGCGCGTTGCACACATGCAACATGCGCGAGGTTTCGGCGAACAGGAAATCGTGGACCAGGCTGCCATCGCGCATCACCGCCTGGGCGCGGATACCCGCTTCGTAGGGCAACAGGTCGCTGACTTCCAGGGACGGGCAATATTTGCGGCACTGTTCCAGGTAGCCGGACTTGAACAGCGAGTTCTTCATCTCGGTGGTACCGGAGCCGAGGTTCTGCCAGATGGTTTTCCAGAACCCGGGGAAGCTGGCGTACTGCGCGACATCGCGCCAGTTGATGGAGAACTTGCGGTAGTTTTCCCGGCCCAGGCCCAGCACCGCGTTGGGACCGACGGTGACGCTACCGTCGATCATGCGGGTCAGGTGCACGCCGAGGAACGGCAGCTCCGGATCGGGGATCGGGTAGATCAGGTGGTTGACGATGTCGTTCTTCGCCGCCGGCAGGCGGAAGTACTCACCGCGAAAGGGGATGATCTGGTGATCGATCCGCACCCCGGCCAGGGTCGCCAGGCGGTCGGACTGCAGGCCGGCGCAAGCCACCAGTTTCTTCGCCCGCCAGCTGCCGCCATGGGTGCCGACGCTGACGCTGTCGGCGTGCTCCTGGATTGCGGTGACGGTCTGGCCCAGGCAGATTTCGCCACCGGCGCGGCGGATCACCCGGGCCATGGTGTCGCATACCTCGCGATAGTCGACGATGCCGGTGGCGTCGAGGAACAGCCCGCCCAGGCCGACGATGTTCGGCTCGCGCTGGCGCAGTTGCTCGGCATCCAGGCGCTCGACCTTCAGGCCATTGAGCTGCGAACGCTGGTACAAGGCTTCCATGCGCTGCACTTCCAGGGCATTGGAGGCCACCAGCACCTTGCCGCAAACCTCGAACTTGATCCCATGCTCGGTGCAGAACTGCTTGGTGGCCTCGGCGCCGCGCTTGCACAGGTCGGCCTTGAGACTGCCCGGCGCGTAGTAGATCCCGGCGTGGATCACGCCGCTGTTGTGCCCGGTCTGGTGCTTGGCCAGCACACTTTCCTTTTCCAGGACCACCAGCGAAGCGCCGGGCTGGCGCTTGAGGATCTCCATCGCCGTGGCCAGTCCGACGATGCCGCCGCCGATGATGCAAAAGTCGTAGATCATGGTTCCAGGTGTCCGTATCAGTCTGGTTATCAGGTTGTCAGACTAAGTAGTCCGATAAAAACCGCAAGCTCGGCCTGCGGTCTGGCGCAATAGGGTCAGTCGAGGGTAGGCAACTCCAGGCCCAGGCGCTTGGCCGAGGCACGCAAATGGGCATCGGCACAGCCGGCGGCGGCCTGGCGGTCACCGGCGGCGATGGCCTGGTACAGCGCCTGGTGCTCCTGGGCCGCGTCGGCAGAACCGCCCACCAGGCGCAGCGCCGAGTTTTCCCAGGCAGTCTTGCGGGCACTGGCCAGCTGGCTGCGCAGGAAGTCATGGAAGGCCACGAAGTAATCGTTCTTGCTGGCTTCGGCGATGGCCCGGTGGAACGCCACGTCGGCCAGGGCCGCAGCTTCGAAATCACTGCGCTTGTCGTGCATTTCCTGTAGCGCGGCCTGCATCCGTTGCAGGTCGTCGGCGTCCCGGCGCTGGGCGGCGATCGACGCGGCCTGGGTCTCGATCCACAGGCGCATCTCGAACATCTGCGCCAGGTCCGCCAGGCGTCCTTCGCTCTGGGGGAAGCGGAACACCGTGCCGGCAGGGGTCTTGGAGATGTACGAACCCAGGCCGCGGCGGGCGATCAGCACGCCATCGGCCTTGAGCTGGGCGATGGCCTCGCGCACCACCGAGCGACTGACATTGAGCTGTTCAGCCAGTTGCTGTTCGGTGGGCAGGCGCGACTCGGGAGCCAGTCGGCCGGAGTCGATCTCGTTGCGGATGGCGTTGACGACCCGTACGACCAGGGAGTCGGGGCGCTGGAGTTCTAGCATGGGTAAACCTAGGAAGTCAGGTTGTCAGACAATAGCCGTGGTGAATTTTTCCTGTCAAGAAAAACCCGCGACAAGGCGCCGCATCAAGCCGTCAGGCGACAGCCGAAAATCAGATCGTCGCAATCCTCGCCGCCCAGCTGGAAGGCCCGTTCGTCACGGCGTAGGAAGGCGAAGCCGCATTTCTCCAGGACCTTGCAAGACGGCGCATTACCGTCGGTGACCGTGGCGATCAGCTGCTTGATGCCCAGGGTGTGCCGGGCGTGCTCGATGACGGCGCGCAGGGATTCCACGGCCAGTCCCTTGCCTTGATGCTGCGGACGCAACAAGTAGCCGACCTCGGCCTCGGAGGCGTCGTCGTTGCTGATCCGCAGGCCGGTGAAACCCACGCCCTCACCGCTGTGGCGGTCGTTGATCAGCAGGCACAGCCAGTGGGTCGAATCCGTATTCCAGTGCGGCAGGCGCGAGGTGAAACGCTCCTCGATCTGCGCTCGGGAAAGCGGGTCGCAGACATAGCGCAGGTTATCGGGGTCGCTGTGCAGGGTCAGGAACAGCTCCCAGTCATTGGCGTTGAGGGAGCGCAGGTGCAGGCGTTCGGTGTGCAGTTCCAGCATGGGGCGGTCCTTGTCCTCGGGTTGGGCGACGCCTTCACTCTACAGCTCCAGGCCCGCGCCTGAAGAAAACTCTGATCGCGCCAGAGTATTTTTCGCATAAGATCCCGGCCTGATTTCGCAAGGACAGGCAGGTAAGCGTGAATTGGGATGATCTGCGATTCTTCATTGCGGTCGCCAACGCCAGCAACATCACCGATGCCGGACAGGCGCTGAAGGTGTCGGCGGCCACGGTCTCGCGCAAGATCCAGATGCTGGAGCAGGCCTTGCACACGCCGCTGTTCCTGAAGACCACCCAGGGCTATTTCCTCACCGAAGCCGGCCGCGACTTGCTGCCCATGGCGCTCGAGGCCCAGGAACGCTTTGGCCAGATGGAGCGCCAGTTGGCCCGGCCCGGTGCGCGCATGGCCGGGGTGGTGCGCATCGATTGCCCGGAGCTGATGGGCAGCCACCTGTTGATCCCGGCCCTGGCGGAGTTTCGTGCGGGTCATCCAGAGATCCGTTTCGACTTCGTCAATGCCGCGCGCTCGGTCAAGCTCACCCAGAGCCACAGTGACCTGGTGCTGCGCCTGCACCGGCCGGAAGCCGGTAGCAACTTCACCTTGCGCAAGGTCGGCGCGCTGACCCAGGCGCTGTTCTGCTCCCCGGCATATGCCCAGGCCCAGGGGTGTCCGCAAGCGCCCGAAGACTTGGCCCGGCATGGCTTGATCGGCTGGAACCAGGCCCTGGAGCATATGCCCCTGGCCCGCTGGCTGGACCGGCTCAGTGGCGGCCAGCCGCTGTGGATGAGCACCGCCAACCTGCAAGCGCAGCTCCAGGCGGTACAGGCCGGCTTGGGGATCGCCGCCTTGCCGGCCTATATCGCCGAACCCCTGGGGCTGTGCCGGGTGTTGCCGGATGTCCCGGCGCATCGGGCCGATATCTGGCTGCTGCGCAACCTGGCGACCCAGGGCCAGGAGCGGGTCGAGCAGGTGGTGCAGTTCATCGACCGGGTACTGCGCCAGCATGGCCTGCAAGACCACTGAGGCGGTCGGCTCAGGCCAGGCCATTGCGCAGGAAGATCCACGCCGCCACCCCCATCAGCAGCAAGCCGAACAGTACATTTTGCGCCTTGAGCAAGCCCGGCCTGGCGCGTAGCAGCGGTTGCAGGCTCGAGCCCAGGCCCGCCCAGAGCAGGTGGCCGAACAGGTTCACCGCGATCAGCGCGGCGCTCAGCGCCACCACCGCCAGGCTACCGGCACTGGTGGCCGGGCTGAAGGTGGAGAACATCACCAGCAGCATGACCAGTCCTTGCACGTTGCCCAGTTGCAGCACCACGCCATCGCGGAACAACAGCGCCTGTTCTGGCTCGCCGGGCTTGCGCAGTGGCCGCAGCAACAGGCGCAGGCCGAGCCAGAAGATGTACAGGCTGCCGGCGATCCGCAGGCCCCGCAGCAGTTGCGGCTGCTGCGCCAGGCTGTGGTAGAGCCCGAGGCCCACCAGCAGGGCCAGCAGGAAGTAGGTCAGGTCCAGGCCGAGGATGAAGCGCAGGGAGCGGCGCACGCCGCTGCGGGCGCCGGAACTGGCCACCATCAGGTTGCCGGGACCGGCGCTCAGGGCCATGGGCAGCATGGTGGACAACCACAATGACCAGTTGATGTCGTGGATCGGGGGCACGCGCGATTCCTTGGAGGCAGTGCGGATTGCACCGGCGCCAGCTTAAGGCGGCGCCGGGGCAGGGGTTACCGCCAGGAATGCAAAGCGGTTTTTCAGGCCTGCCCGGCCTGCTCCAGGGCGTTTTGCAACCAGCTGCAGAAGCTGCGGGTCAGCGAGCTGCCTTCACTGTCGCGATGCACCAGCCAGGCCCAGGTCGGACCGCGCACGCTTTGTTCGCACAGCGGCTGCAACTGGCCCTGGGCCCGGGCTTGCTGGGCCAGCAGTTGGCTGACCAGGGCGATGCCGTGGCCAGCGCAGGCGGCGTCCAGCAGCAATCCCGGGTCGGAGAAGTTCAGGCCGTTGCTGCGCTGGCCAACATCCGTGCCGCCTTCCACCACCCAGTGGCTCCAGTCCATTTCCCGTTCGCCGTGCAAGGTGGTGCGCAGCGCCTGGGGCTGCTCCAGCAGGGAGGGGTGGCAGGCCGGATAGAGCTGGTCGCTGTAGAGCTCCAGGTAGCTGCATTCGGCCTGGGCGCTGAGGTCGTCGCGGATCGTCACGTCGATGGTCTGGGTGGCCATGTCCGGCGGCTCGAAACTGGTGAACAGCCACAGGTCCACTTCTGGGTGCAGGCGGTTGAATTCGCCCAGTCGCGGTAGCAGCCAGTGTCGAGCGAAGGCCGGGCTGGTGTTGACCACCAGCTGGTTGGGCTTGCGGTACTGCTCCAGACGGCGAATGCCCACGGCCAGTTGTTGCAGCAGCGATTGAGTGGTGCTGCGCAGGTCATGCCCGGCATCGGTCAGGGTCACGCTGCGCCCGCTGCGGTAGAACAGCGGCTGTTCGAGGAAGGTTTCCAGGCTGCGGATCTGCTGGCTGATGGCCGATTGGGTCAGGTGCAGCTCTTGCGCCGCCTGGTGGAAGCTGCCCAGGCGCGCGGCGGCTTCGAAGCCGCGCAGGGCGTTCAGGGGAGGCCAGTGTTTTAACATTATCGATAAGCCCAGCTAATCAGAATTTCACTAAATCTATCGTTTGTTGTGGGATTTTCAAAGCCATAGCATGGGCGCCATTGGTTGCACCGGTATTTGTTGGCTGATAACAAAACCTTAATCGAGAGGCGCGATTCCCATGTACAGCAATGACAGTCGAAACAGCGGTTGGCGGATGCCCGCCGAGTGGGTGCCCCACGCGGCGACCTGGATGGTCTGGCCCCATAACCAGGACCTGTGGGAGTCGGGCTGGGGCGTGACCCTGGCCGACGTACAGGCGGATTTCGCCCGGGTGGCCAATGCCATCGCACGTTTCGAGCCGGTCAAGCTGGTGGTCGATCCTTCGGCCCTGGAGAGCGCCCGGCGCCACTGCGGCGCCAACGTCGAGCTGGTGGTCCAGGCCGTGGACGACAGCTGGTGCCGCGACTCCGGGCCGAGTTTCGTCTGCCATCCCCAGCACGGGCTGGCCGGCGTCAGCTGGCGCTTCAATGCCTGGGGTGGCAAGTCGGTCCACGAGCTGGACCGCAGCCTGGCCCGGCGCCTGCTCGACCAGCTGGGGCTGGACTGCTTCGGCACCCACCTGGCCAACGAAGGCGGCGCCATCCATGTGGACGGCGAAGGCACCCTGATCACCACCGAGTCGGTACTGCTCAATCCCAATCGCAACCCGGGCCTGGGCAAGGCCGAGATGGAAGAGATCTTCGAGCGCCTGCTGGGGGTGAAGAAAACCATCTGGCTGCCCGGCGATCCGGACTACGTCACCGGCGACATGACCGATGGCCATGTCGATGGCGTCTGTGCCTTCGCCCGTCCCGGCCTGCTGCTGGTGGACGCCACCCATGACCAAGGCTCGGTGTACGCCGACGTGGTGCGCGAGAACCGCCGTGCCCTGGAGCTGGCCCGGGATGCCCAGGGCCGCGCCTTCGAACTGGTGGAGTTGTTCGAAGCCACTGCCGCGGTGGACACCCAGGCCGAGGTGTTCTGCGCTTCCTATACCAACTTCTACATCGCCAACGGCGCAATCATCATGCCGGCCTATGGCATCGAGGCCGATCAGGTCGCGGCCCAGGTCTTGGCCAAGGCCTTCCCCGGGCGGCAAGTGGTGCCGGTGCAGATCAACCACCTGGCCCATGGCGGTGGTGGCGTGCATTGCATCACCCAGCAGCAACCGCGCTGGCCACTGGAGGTGTCGGCATGAGCAACTTGACCGTCGCGACGTTGCAGATGCCCTGTACCTGGGACCTGGCGGACAACCTCGAGCGCGCCGAGCAACTGGTGCGCGAGGCCGCGGCCCGGGGCGGGCAGGTGATCCTGCTGCAGGAGCTGTTCGCCACGCCGTACTTCTGCATCGAACAGCAGCACCGGCACCTGGCACTGGCCGAAGAGTATGGCCAGAGCCGCTTACTCAAGCGCTTTGCCGCCCTGGCCAAGGAGCTGGGGGTGGTGTTGCCGCTGAGCTGGTTCGAGCGGGCCGGCACTGCCTACTTCAATTCCCTGAGCGTGGCCGATGCCGACGGACGCCTGCTCGGGGTGTACCGCAAGACCCACATCCCCAACGCCATCGGTTACCAGGAGAAGGAGTACTTCAGCCCCGGCGACACCGGCTTCAAGGTCTGGGACACGGCGTTCGGCCGCCTGGGCGTGGGCATCTGCTGGGACCAGTGGTTCCCGGAAACCGCCCGTTGCCTGGCCTTGCAGGGTGCCGAGGTGCTGCTGTTCCCCACGGCCATCGGTTCGGAGCCTGGCGCCGCCGACCTGGACTCGAAGGATCACTGGCAGATGACCATGCGTGGGCACGCCGCGGCCAACCTGCTGCCGGTGGTGGCGGCCAACCGCGTCGGGCGGGAAGTGGCTCGCAGCGACTCAGAGCTGCACATGCAGTTCTACGGTTCCTCGTTCATCTCTGACCACAAGGGCCGGCTGCTGGCCGAGGCCGACCGCGACACCACCGGCATGCTCTTGCATGAGCTGGACCTGGCGGCCATGGCCGAGGAGCGCCGGACCTGGGGCATCTTCCGTGATCGTCGTCCGGAAATGTACGGGCCCTTGCTGAGCCTCGACGGCCAACACCTGCATTCACGCTGGAACCCTCGGGAGGCATGAGCATGAACCGCATCGGCACATTGCGCCTTGGCGCGCTGGCACTGGCATTGATGGCCGCGCAGGTCCAGGCCGCGCCTGAAGAAAAGACCCTGCGCTTGTACAACTGGGCCGACTACTTCGCCCAGGACACCCTGGCGCGTTTTACCGCCGAGACCGGGATCAAGGTGATCTACGACGTCATGGAAGGCAGCGAGGTCCTGGAGGCCAAGCTGATGACTGGCGGCAGTGGCTACGACCTGATCTTCCCCGGCGACACCGTGGCCGAGCGACTGATGCGTGCTGGCAGCCTGCAGAACCTCGACCCCGCCAAGCTTGCGCAAATGGACGACATCGAGCCCGGCCTGCAAGCCTTGCGCAAGCAGTACCCCCGGGCCAGCCAGGCCACGGTGCCCTATACCTGGGGCACCATCGGCCTGACCTACAACGCCGGGCAGATCGCCCAACGCTTGCCCAATGCACCGGTCAACAGCCTGGACCTGCTGTTCAAGCCGGAGCTGGCGGCGCATTTCGCCGATTGCGGGATCTCGGTGATCGACTCGCCCGACGAAGTACTGGCGGTGGCGCTCAACTACCTGGGGCGCGATCCGCGCAGCGCCAAGCCGGCAGACCTGCAAGCGGCCAGCGAGCTGTTGCTCAAGCTGCGGCCGTACATCCGCAAGTTCCAGTCGCAGCCAGTGACCGACCTGGTCAATGGCAACCTGTGCCTGTCCCTGGGCTACAGCGGCGATGTGACCCAGGCCCAGCGCGCCGCCGACGGAGCCGGCAAGCCGGTGGACTTCCAGTACCGCATCCCGCGTGAGGGCACCACGGTGTGGATGGACACCATGGCGATCCCCAAGGATGCCCGGCACCCGGAGTACGCCTATGCCTTCATCAACTTCGTCATGCGCCCGCAGAACATGGCGGCCATCAGCAACTTCACCGGCTACCCCACGGCCAATGCCAAGGCGCGGCCGCAGATCGATCCACGGATGGTGGGCAACCCGGATATCTACCCGGATGCCGCGACCTTTGCCCGCCTGGTGCCGGGGCGCGATATTCCCCAGGCCGACATGCGGGCCCGAATGCGCATCTGGACCCAGTTCAAGACGGCTACGATAAAAGCACCCTGAGCCGTTCCACTTCATGCAATCCCCCTTGAGAGAAAGACCGATGTCGACCCGACGTACATTCATCAAACAGGCCTCGCTACTGGCCGGTTTCGCCGCCGTGACTACCCTGGGCCTGGGCGCCCGTCGGGTCTTGGCCCAAGAACAGGAACAGGAGGACTGGGTCATGCCCGACGAAGGCGATCGTCACCAGCGGGCCTTCATGGCCTTCGGTGCCCAGGATGCGATCTGGGAAGACTTCACTGGCGATGTGCAGGAGGCCCAGGGCCGGATCGCCCGGGCGATTGCCGCCCATGAGCCGCTGACCCTGTTCTGCCGCGAGCATGAGCGCGACCTGGCCGAGGAGCTGTGTGGCACTCGCAACGTCACCTATGTGATCACCGAGCTGGACGATATCTGGATGCGCGATATCGGCGCCAACTTCGTGGTCGACTCCCGAGGCGAGCTGGGCGCAGTGGACTTCAACTTCAACGGTTGGGGCAACAAGCAGCGCCATTCCCGGGATGCGCGCCTGGGACGCCAGGTCGCCGATGGCGCACGCGCCACCTACTTGCGCAGCGAACTGGTGGGCGAGGGCGGCGGTATCGAGGTGGATGGCCACGGCACCGGGATCATGACCGAGAGCAGCTGGATCAACCGCAATCGCAACCCCGACTGGAGCAAGGCCGAGGTCGAGGCCGAGCTCAAGGCTTACCTGGGCCTGCGCAAGATCATCTGGCTGCCGGGGATCAAGGGGCACGACATCACCGATGCCCACGTCGACTTCTATGCGCGCTTCGCGGCTCCCGGGGTGGTGGTGGCCAACCTCGACAACGATCCGGACTCCTACGACCACGCGGTGACCCGCGCGCACCTGGAGATCCTGCGCAACGCCACCGATGCCGATGGCCGCAAGCTCAAGGTGCACACCCTGTCGCCGCCCTTGAATCCGCGCAAGAGCCGCTTCAGCCGGGGCAACGAAGACTTCGCCGCGGGCTACATCAATTACTTCGTGATCAACGGCGCGGTGATCGCCCCGGAGTTCGGCGATCCGGTGGCCGACGCCAAGGCCCACGACCTGCTCAGCCAGCTCTACCCCGGGCGCGAGGTGGTGCAGCTGGATATCGATGCCATCGCCGCAGGCGGGGGTGGCATCCATTGCGTCACCCATCAGTTGCCAGCGTTGTGAGGTGCTGGCAGGCGAGGGCAAGTGGTCTGCTGTTGAAATTAGAATTGGCCTGCTACAACAGGCCGTTAGCTGCCTAAGCTGGCGCTCTTCGATATCCCCGGGAAGCAGTGTTGTTTCCGGTTTTTCATGAGGAGAGCGTCATGGGCGAGCAGCAACAGACGGTAGTGGTACGGGCCATCCAGGCCGAAGATCGGGAGCAATGGCAGCAATTGTGGCTGGCTTACCAGGATTTCTATCAGGTAAGCCTTTCGGAACAGGTGAGCCAGCGCACGTTCGAGCGTTTCTTCGACCCCCGGGAGCCGGTGTATTCGGCGGTGGCGGTGCAAGGTGGCGAGTTGGTGGGGTTCGTCAACTCCGTGCTGCACCGTTCGACCTGGGCCACCACGGACTTCTGCTACCTGGAGGACCTGTACGTGGCGCCGCAGATCCGTGGCGGCGGCACTGGCAAACAGCTGATCGAGTGGGTCCAGGCCTTTGCCCGCCAACACGATTGCGCACGGCTGTACTGGCACACCCACGCCACCAACAAGCGCGCGCAAAAGCTCTATGACTGGGTGGCGGACAATTCGGGATTCATCGAATACCGGATGCCACTCTAACCCCGCGCCGATCCTGGAAGCTCGTGCCGAGCTGGCGAGGCTGCGCCCGGGCGCGCAGCGGCCGTAAAAAGGACGATGCGGTCGATCAACTGCGCCGCCAGGCTGGCTCGGTGGCCGCCACGGCTACGCTGGCTGGTTGAACACCAGGGCCTTCAGGCCGCATTGCGCATCGGCATCGGGAAATTCCGGCGGGTTGTCCAGGCGCTGTTCGAAACGCAGCCCTGGCGCGGCCTCGGCCATGCCGTCCAGCAGGAACTCCACGCTGAACGCCGGATCGTTCATGCAGGCCAGCACCCGGCCCGTCGGCGTCAGCAACTCCGGCAGGCGCCGCAGCACTCGCGCGTAGTCCTTGCTCAGCACGAAGCTGCCTTTCTGGAAGGAGGGCGGGTCGATGATCACCAGGTCGTAAGGGCCGCCTTGCTTGACCTTGCCCCAGGACTTGAACAGGTCATGGCCGAGGAAGCCCACCCGGCCCAGGTCGTGGCCGTTGAGCCGATGGTTGTCGCGGCCACGGCTCAGGGCCGCCCGGGACATGTCGAGGTTGACCACCTTCTCGGCCCCGCCGGCGATCGCCGCCACCGAGAATCCGCAGGTGTAGGCGAACAGGTTCAGCACCTTCAGGCCCTGGGCATTGGCCCGCACCCAGTTGCGCCCGTAGCGCATGTCGAGGAACAAGCCGTTGTTCTGCTTGCTGCCCAGGTCCACCCGGTAATCCAGGCCTTCCTCGGTGATGGTGCAGGATTCCACCGGCTCGCCCAGCAACCATTCGCCGAGGCTGTCGGGCAGGTAGCGGTGTTGCAGCATCAGGCTGGTGGCGCCGCTGGCCTGCCACTGCGCGGTGGTGCCCAGGTCCACCAGCAGCTGTTTCAAGGCAGCCAGGTCCCCGGCTTGCACTTCCTTGAACAGCGACACCAGCAGCACGCCTTGCAGCCAATCCACGGTCACTTGTTCCAGGCCCGGCCAGCAGCGCCCGCGCCCGTGGAACAGGCGCCGGGTTTCGCTTGGGGCGCTGGCCAGGGCGTCCAGCAGGTGTTGGTTGAGGGTGGCGAGGGCTTGAGGGTTCATCGGCGCGACCGGCAATTTTTCGGGGCGGCATTTAACCACAATTGCCGGCCGGCGCGGTTCAGTCCAGGTGTTCCGGGCGGCCCATGGCTCGCCATTGCGCCAGCCGGCCATCGAGCACCGGAGCGAGCAGGTCGTAGTTGCTCCAGCTGTTCTCCACCCGGTAGATCGTATCGGGGACTGGCGCCAGGAGCTGCTCATAGTCCTCGCTGTAGCGGACGTTGCTGTTCTTTCCCGCATAGTAGGCAGCAGCGAAGGCATTGCCTTCGGCGTTGAAGTCTTCGTCGTAGAGCCTTTCATCGAGCATCTTGAACAGGAACTCACGGCCGTCGAGTTTGCGTGAACGTAGCTGCGCCAGTTCCTCGGCGGCATCTTCTTCAAGTTCTTCGCTGGCAAAGCCGTTGAGCAGCATCCAGGCCAGGAACAGGCCGATATGGGTGCCCCCGGCGCTCGGTGGCAGGTCGCTGGGAAAGTCACCGCCGTAGTGCCAGGAGGCGTCGTCGTATTTCATCGGGCATGGGTCCTTGTGTACATGCGATTCAAAGAAGGGTGTTTTCCCATTTCTCGGTGCCGGCCAGGCGCCGCTTGACGTTGTCGATCCGCCATTGCCCGGCCGCCAGCTTGACCAGGAACCGGTACTCGTAGCGCAGCCTGCGCGAAGCGGGGTCGCGGATCAGCACTTCGGCCTGGCTCGGCTTGAGCAGTTGGCAGGCCAGCAGTTCGTTGTCCTTCGAGTAGGTGGTGGGCGAGCCATAGGAGGCGCGGGCGTAGGCCCTGTCGCGCTGGGTGCAGAAGCGCTCCAGCAGCTGCCGGGGCTCGGCCCAGAAGTCCTGGTCCAGGCCGTCGCGTGCCTGGGCCTTGCCGCGCCGTTCCCAGGCCTCCAGGGCCAGGGTATAGGCTCGTACCTGGGTGACCGGGTCGGCGCTGCTGTCGCCAGTGGCCGGCAGTTCCGGCCAGGGCAGGTGCGGCGCGGGCACGCTGGGTTGCTGGGCTCCGGCCCCGGCTTGGGCGAGCAAGTGCATGATCCGCTCGTGGCCCTTGTCTTCGGCCAGGGACCAGGCGTTGCGCTGCTGGAAGTCCAGCAGCTGGGCATCGGCCCCGGCCTGCAGCAGCAGGCTGACCATCTCGGCGTGGCCGCCCTGGGCGGCATTCATCAAGGCACTGCGCCGCAGGTCTGGGGAGACCTGGTCGAGGGCTGCGCCGTGTTCGATCAGCAGCTTGGCGATGGCGCAAGCACCGTTGCCGGCAGCCCAGGACAGCGAGCTGTAGCCCAAGGCCTTGCAGGGTTGTTGCGGGTTGGCGCCACGCTGCAGCAGCAATGCCACGGCGGGCAGGCGGCCGGCGATGGTGGCCGCCAGCAGTGCGGTGCGGCCGGTTCCCTTGTGCTTCCATTCGATGTCTGCGCCGGCATCCAGCAGGCGGGTCAGTGCGGCGAGGTCGCCACGGGCAGCGGCTTTTTCCAGAAGGTGGGACAAGGTCGGGAATCCGTTCGATCAACAAAAACTCGGGCGCAATGGTAACGCCGCGATGCCCGGGTTTGCCATGTCGGCGTCAACGTGGACGCTACGCGGGGCCTTGCGTAGGATGGCGCCTTCGCCGGCATGTCCCTGTGCCGCGCTGGTGCCCCCGGCCTTTGCCCGTTGCCGACAGACCACTTTCCAAGCAGGAGTCCCGGATGTTCAACGCCATTGTGATCGACAAAGACACTGCAGGTTATCGCGCCGATATGACGCAGCTGGAAGACGCCCGGCTACCCGCAGGCGAGGTCAGTGTGCAGGTTGCCTACAGCACGTTGAACTACAAGGACGGCCTGGCGATTACCGGCAAGAGCCCGGTGGTGCGCCAGTTCCCCATGGTCCCCGGCATCGACCTGGCGGGCACCGTGGAGTCCAGCAGCCACCCTCGCTTGCGGGCAGGCGACCAGGTCTTGCTCAATGGCTGGGGCGTGGGCGAAAGCCATTGGGGCGGGTTGGCGCAGAAGGCCCGGGTGCAGGGCGACTGGCTGATCCACCTGCCGCAAGCCTTCACCCCGCGCCAGGCCATGGCCATCGGCACGGCCGGCTACACCGCCATGCTGTGCCTGCTGGCCCTGGAGCGTAACGGCCTGCGCCCGGGGCAGGGCGAGGTGCTGGTCACCGGCGCCAGTGGCGGGGTCGGCAGCTTTGCCGTGAGCTTGCTGGCACGCCTGGGCTACTCGGTGATCGCCGCCACCGGCCGCCCGGAAGAGGCCGACTACCTCCGGCAACTGGGGGCCAGCCAGGTGATCGAGCGTGCCGAGCTGTCCCTGCCGGGACGACCACTGGCCAAGGAGCGCTGGGTGGCGGCCATCGACTCGGTGGGCAGCCATACCCTGGCCAACGTCTGCGCCGGTACCGCCGCCGATGGCCTGGTGGCCGCCTGTGGGTTGGCCCAGGGCATGGATTTTCCGGCCTCGGTGGCACCTTTCATCTTGCGTGGGGTCAGCCTGTTGGGAATCAACAGCGTGACCCGGCCATACCAGGAGCGGGTCCATGCCTGGCAGCGGTTGGCCGCCGAGGTCGACCTTGAGCACCTGGAGTTGATCACCCGCGAAGTGGCGCTGGGCGAGGCCATCGGTGTCGCCGCCGAGTTGCTCGAGGGCAAGGTCCGTGGGCGGGTGGTAGTCAACGTGAACCGCTGACCGGCGCTGGCCATATCGCGCGCGGCCACCCCGCGCGCCTGCCGAACCGTCGAGCCTGATAATCGCGGTCGGTCATACCCGGGCCGCCGTGGCCCTTTTTCATCGCCCTGATTCGAGGTTGCCCGTTCCATGTCCATTGCCCCCCAGCGACCGCTCTGGCAGGTGTATTTGCTCTTCCTGCTGCCCATGGTGCTGTCGAATTTCCTGCAGTCTTTCTCCGGCACCCTCAATGGCATCTACATCGGCCAGCTGTTGGGGACCCAGGCCCTGGCGGCCGTGTCGGGCATGTTCCCCATCCTGTTCTTCTTCATCGCCCTGGTGATCGGCCTGGGTGCGGGGGCCTCGGTGCTGATCGGCCAGGCCTGGGGCGCCCGGGAGCTGGATGCGGTCAAGTCGGTGGCCGGCAGCACCCTGTTGCTCGGGGCCATGATCGGCCTGGTGGGAGCGGTGCTGGGCATGCTCTTCGCCCGGCCGGTGCTGCAGGGCCTGGGCACGCCGGCGGACGTGCTGGATGACGCGGTGGGTTATGCCCGGGTGATGATGCTGATCTTGCCGTTGCTGCTGGTCTTCGTGCTCTTCACCCAGTTGCTGCGAGGCGTCAGCGATACCCTGTCGCCCTTGCTGGCGCTGATCGTCTCGACCGTGGTGGGCCTGCTCCTGACCCCGGCGCTGATCCAGGGCTGGCTGGGCTTGCCGCCCCTGGGGATCCAGAGTGCGGCCTTCGCCGGACTGGCCAGTAACATCATCGCCATGGGCTTTCTGGTCTGGCGCCTGCGGGGCCAGCCCCATCCGCTGGCCTTCGATCGGGCGCTGTTCGCGGCGTTGAAGCTGGACCGGGCGATCCTGGCCAAGGTGCTGCGCATCGGCCTGCCCACCGGGGTGCAGATGGTGGTGATCTCGCTGTCGGAGCTGGTGATCCTGGCGCTGGTCAACCACCACGGTTCCCAGGCTACCGCGGCCTATGGCGCAGTGACCCAGATCGTCAACTACGTGCAGTTCCCGGCGCTGTCGATCGCCATCACCGCCTCGATCCTCGGAGCCCAGGCCATCGGTGCCGGACAACTGCAGCGCATCACTCCGATCCTGCGCACCGGACTGCTGATCAATCTGTGCCTGACCGGCGCCCTGGTGCTGCTGGGCTACCTGATTTCCCACTGGCTGCTGGGGTTGTTCATCATCGACCAGGCGGCCCTGGTCCAGGCGGGGCACCTGTTGCACATCATGCTCTGGAGCCTGCTGGTGTTCGGCTTCCAGGCGGTGGTCGGCGGCATCATGCGCGCCAGCGGCACGGTGCTGATGCCGGTGGCGATCTCGATCTTCTGCATCCTCGGGGTGCAGTTGCCGGCGGCCTACTTGCTGGATGCGCAGTTCGGCCTGCAAGGGGTGTGGATGGCGTTCCCGGTGGCCTACCTGGCGATGCTGGTGTTGCAGGTCAGCTACTTCAAGCTGGTCTGGCGTCACAAGCAGATCCAGCGCCTGATCTGAGCCCCGGCGTCAGCCGTTCCCGGGCTGGCGTTGGTCCCGCCAGTCGCAGACCACCAGGTACAGCAGCGGGCCGATGGAGACGAACACGGCGGTGAGCAGCAGGTAGGGCCATACCGAACTCGCCGATCGTCCTCGGGCGCGGGCGTCGCGCAGCATCCACAGTCCGGCCAGGATGGCCATCAGGTACAGGTCGATCACCACTTGCGCGGTGTCCGGGCGCGACAGCAGCTGCAGGCCGAATTGCAGCAGCGACTGCTCGGCCTGCAGCAGGGTGAACAGGGTGTAGCCGCTGAAAGCCAGCAAGGCCAGGAGCGCGGGATAGGGGCGGGGCATGGGTGTTCCTCGATCAGGGGCGGTGGGCATTGGCGAGTCGCGGATGCCGGGTTCCCAGGTCCAGCAGCAGGTAGCCCAGGCCGGCAGCCGCCCAGGCATGGATCAGCCCCTGGGACAGCAGCGAATCGAACAGGTACAGCGGGTGCTCTTGCAGGCGGTAATGCAGCCCGGCATGAATTACCGCGAATCCGGCCAGGGCCTGTCGGGTAGTGCGTCGAAGCCGGGCCCGAGGGTGTCCGGCCAGGGCCATCAAGGCGACGCCCAGGGGCACGTGCAAGGCGATGAACAACTGCTGGGCCAGCGCTGCCTCGAGGTCGCGCAGGCCATAGAGCAGGCGCCATTCGGCCTGGGCCACGGCGTCCAGTTCATGGCCGGCGAACAGCACGACACAGAGCATCCAGAAGGTGGTTTTCACGGTAAAACTCCTTGAACAACGTCAGGCAAACAGGCTAAGTGGCGAGCGCTGCGCCACTCAATGACCCCGCAGGTCATAGACAGCCGCGCACCGATGCGTTGTGCTAAAGCCCGTGCCCCTCTCTTCAAGGACCGAACGACCATGAGCAACCACCAGCCGAACCCAGCAGCCGGCGCTGGCCGAACGATTCGCCTGGCCGACCCCACGGACGTGCCGGCCATGCTCGAGTGCGATCCCTACGCCCGCCAGCATCCGGCTCGGGGGCGACAGGTCGACCAAGCCGTCGCACGGGGTGAGGGCTGGGTCGAGGTGGCGCAGGGGCAGGTAGTCGGCTACCTGCTGCTCAACCATGATTTCTTCGAATACGGCTTCGTCGCGCTGGTGGCCGTGGCCCCCTGGCAGCAACGCCAGGGGGTGGCGCTGCGCTTGCTCCTGGCCGCCGAGCAGGCGTGTCGTACCCCACGGTTGTTCATCTCTTGCAACCAGTCGAACCAGGCCTCCCGGGCCATGATCGCCAAGGCCGGGTTCCATCCCAGCGGGGTGATCGAAAACCTCGACGAGCAGGATCCGGAGCTGATCTTCTGCAAGACCCTGGGCTGAGGGCGGAGCGCGACGGATGACCGTCTCCATGATCGATACCCTCGAGCATTCCCGCATCGACCGGCAGGCCGTAGGCATGCAATTACGCCGGCTGCGCCATCAGGCGCGCCTGAGCCAGCTGGACCTGGCCTTGCAGGCCGGCTTGTCGCAACGGCACCTGAGTTGCGTCGAGACCGGTCGGGCACAACCCAGCCCGGCCTTGTTGCAGCGCCTTCTGGATACCCTGGAAACGCCCCTGGAAGTGCGCAACCGGGTATTTCTCGCCGCCGGCTATGCGCCGCGTTATGCCGCGCTGCCATTGAGCGATCCGGGATTGGCCCCGGTGCGCACGGCGTTGCTGCATTTGCTGGAAGCCAACAACCCGGCGCCGGCGATCGTCATCGACAGCGGCTGGCAGGTGCTGGCGGCCAATCGGGCGACCCAGGCGCTGTTCCAGTTGCTGGGCCTGCCCCGGCAAGCACTGGGCGAAGGTTTCAACCTGCTGGTGACGCTGTTGGCGCCCGCAGGCTTGGGTGATTGCCTGATCAATGCCGAGCAGATCCGCCAGGTGGCCTGGCAACGGGCATCCCGGGAGGCTGGCGAGGCTCCCGGCTTGGCGGCGCTGCTGGCGACCCTGCCGGTGCCTTTGGCGGTGGATGCGGCCGAAGTGTCGGCGCCGCTGTTGCTGACTCGGGTCCGTGGGCCCCAGGGCGAACTGCGGTTCCTGTCCACCTTCACCACCTTCGGCATGCCCCAGGACATCACGGTCGCTTCGCTGCGCATCGAACACCTGATCCCGGCCGACGAAGCCACCTGGCAGGCCCTGGGCGAGGCCTGCGCGCAGCTGGCGCAACCTTAGACCGCCAGTGCCCGGGCCGGCCGGTCCTGGCCCATGCCCGAAGTGCCCACGGCGCCGGCCAGGATCATCCGGGTCAAGGTCCTGGCGACGTCCTGGAAGTCGGCGTCGCTGGGCTCGCCACGGCCTTGGATCAGGGCGATCTGCCAGCCGAGGGTGGGATAGGTCTGGGTGGTCGCTGCGATGAACAGCAGCAGGTGCTCCGCAGCGACGGCCTGGATCAGGCCATCCTCGATCCAGCTGCGCAGGCAGGCGATTTCGTTCTGTTGCTGGGCATGCAGTTGCTGGCGCCAGCTATCGGGCAACTGCTGCGCACCATGGAGCAGTTCGCTGCAGAGAATCTTCGAGCGCAACGGGTATGCCTGCACGATCCGCAGCCGCGCGGTGATATGGGCGGTGAGCGCGGTCGTCGGCTCGGCGTTGGCGGCCAACAGGGCCGAGGCCTGGCCCAGGGGCTCGAGCAACGGTTCGAGGACCTCGGCGTAGAGGTTCTCCTTGGTGTGGAAGTAGTAATACAGGTTGGCCTTGGGGACTCCGGCCCGCAGGGCGATGTCCAGGGTCTGGCAGGCGCTGAAGCCCTTGGCGGCGAATTCGTTGCAGGCCGCGTCGAGGATCAGCTGCCGATGGCGCATGCGCGACTGGCGTTCGCGGCGCGGCGGCGGTTGCGGGCGTGATTGCGGGGATGCGGGAGGGGCGGGCATGGGGCGATCTCGTGATTCGATAGCGCAATATACAAAACTATATAGCGCCCTGCCTGCGCCAGTTGCGCAGGCCTGGATGGCCTGCCCGTGCGTTGTGCGGAAAATCGGGGCCAGCGGCCGGCCCCGTGGGCTTCAGCCGCGGCGCCGGCGCAGCCAGCGTCGGAGCAGCCAGGCGTACACCGACAGGTTGATCAGCAGCACCACGGCGCCGAGCCACAACTGGATGCCCGGGGTCAGCCCCGCGGGGTAGATCAGCGGGATCAGGTAATGCTCGATGAATCCGGCGGCGTAGCCCTGTTGTCCGGCGGCATGGCGCAGCAGGTTCTCCCAGCGGGTCAGCGGGCATTCCAGGTGCCCGACTTCCACGGCCACGCCCCAGGCCGCCGCCGGCAGGTGCAGCAGCATCAGGCGTGGCTGGCGCAGCACCAGCAGGCCGCCCAGCAGTACGAAGAGGATGAAGGACAGGTGGAACAGCACCAGGCTGTCGGCGGCGATACGGTAGAGCATGAAGGTTCCTTGGGCAGGGCGGCAGGTCCGTGGCGCGAGCGCGCGGGCAATATACCTGTGTCGCGCTACCTATACTGGAAAAAGGTCGGCGCGGCTCGGATGGGCGCGACGCCGCCTATAGCGGAGGGACGTGCCGTGTGCTCACAAGCGCTGGGTGCCGGTCGAGGTCGAACCTGGTTGTTCGTCCTGGGCTTGCTGGTGTTGGCCGGTTGCGCCAACCGCGGTCCCGAGCCCGTGGCGCCGGCTCCGGTGGCCCCGGCTACCTGGCGCCAGGTCGACCGTGCCTTGCTGGAGGCCTCCGCTCGCGCCACCGCACAGGCCGAAGTCTATGCCCAAGGCTCCATGGAGCATTGGCGAACCCGGGTCTACCAACAGACCGACGAGAGCTTCATCCCCTGGTTCAGCGGCTACTGGACCCAGGAGTGGCTGTCGCTGAAGGTCGGCTGGTATTCACTCAACAGTGGCGGCGACAGCGACCAGGCTGCCAGGCGCCTGGCGCTATACCTGCAGGAGCAATACCAGCAGCGGGTGCTGGCGCCGGTGGCGCTGGAGATCGATGCCGACCAGATCACCGCCCAGGCCATGGAGTTCTACGTGCAGCAGCTGCGCCTGCAACTGGCGCAGGTCAGCACCCGCCTGCAGTTGCCGGCGGCGCAGCTGGACCAGCACCTGGAAGGGATCATGGCCATCGACCTGGGACCGCAGGCGAGCCAGCGGGCCAGCCTGCGCCAGTTGTTGCAGGTCGAGCCGATCGTCCGGCTGCCGGCCTACGGGCCGCTGCTGCAGCAGCTACGCCTGCCCGAGCAGGCCACTGGTACTTCGGGCGTGCCCCGGGTAGCACAACAGACCAGCGAAAAACTCCAGGCCCAGTTCGCCGGGCGTGGGGTCGCCGGTGCCGTGGCCGCTGCAGTAGGGCGTGTGGCCGGGGCGTTGATCTCGGTAGGGGTGGCCGGCGTCCGGGCGCTGGTCCAGGATGACGCTCGGCCCGACTTGCAAGCCCAGACCCGCCGGGACCTGGGCGAGGCATTCGACCAGGCCTGGCTCAGGCAACTGCATGATCCGCAGCATGGGGTCATGGCCGGGGTGTATTACCTCGGGCGCCAGCTCGAAGGCCAGTTGCAGCCGCCAGCCGAATCAGCGGAGGTTGGCGCCGTGCCTTGATCGAGGGACGAGCCGCGCGCCATGGGCCGGCGCGCGGCGGGGCGGGTATCGGGGCTCAGCTGACCACGCGATAGCAGGGCACGTAGGCGGCACCACCGGGCAACTTCATGCGGTGCTGATCGACGAAGGCTTTGAGCAGCTGGTCCAGCGGCTGCATGATCGCCGGGTCGCCATGGATGCTGTACGGGCCTTTCTGCTCGATCAGGCGGATGCCCTGGTCCTTGACGTTACCGGCGACGATGCCGGAGAACGCCCGGCGCAGGTTGGCCGCCAGTTCATGGGGGGGCAGGGCATGGCTGAGTTGCAGGTTGGCCATGTTTTCGTGGGTCGGGTCGAACGGGTGCTGGAAGCCTTCGTCGATCTTCAGCAGCCAGTTGAAGTGGAAGGCGTCGTTGCGCTCGCGGCGGAACTGCTTGACGGTCTTCAGGCCCTCGGTCATCTGCCGGGCCACTTCGGCCGGGTTGTCGATGATCACCTGGTAGTGCTGGCCGGCCGCTTCGCCCAGGGTCGCCAGGACGAAGGCGTTGAGCTGCTCCAGGTACGGCGCCGCGCTCTTGGGCCCGGTGAGGATCACCGGGAACGGCAGGTCGCGGTTGTCCGGGTGCATCAGGATGCCCAGCAGGTACAGGAACTCTTCGGCGGTGCCGGCGCCACCGGGGAAGATGATGATGCCGTGTCCGACCCGGACGAAGGCCTCCAGGCGCTTCTCGATGTCCGGCAGGATCACCAGCTCGTTGACGATGGGGTTGGGCGCCTCGGCGGCGATGATGCCCGGCTCGGTCAGGCCCAGGTAGCGGCTGCCGTTCATGCGCTGCTTGGCATGGGCGATGGTGGCGCCCTTCATCGGCCCCTTCATCACGCCGGGGCCGCAGCCGGTGCAGATGTCCAGCTTGCGCAGGCCCAGCTCGTGGCCGACCTTCTTGGTGTACTTGTACTCGTCGGTGTTGATCGAGTGGCCGCCCCAGCACACCACCAGCTTGGGCTCCACGCCGGGACGCAGGGTGCGGGCGTTGCGCAGCAGGTGGAAAACGTAGTCGGTGATGCCCTGGGAGCTCTCCAGGTCGATGCGCTGGCTGTCCAGCTCGTTGGCGGTGTAGACGATGTCGCGCAGGGCGCTGAAGAGCATTTCCCGGGTGCTGGCGATCATCTCGCCATCGACGAAGGCATCGGCCGGAGCGTTCAGCAGCTCCAGGCGCACGCCGCGATCCTGCTGGTGAATCCGTACTTCGAAATCGTGGTAGGCGTCGAGGATGGTCTTGGCGTTGTCGACGTGGGCGCCGGTATTGAGGATGGCCAGGGCGCACTGGCGGAACAGCGTGTAGATGCTGCC
Organism: Pseudomonas sp. CMR5c; assembly: GCF_003850545.1. Classification (NCBI taxonomy): domain Bacteria; kingdom Pseudomonadati; phylum Pseudomonadota; class Gammaproteobacteria; order Pseudomonadales; family Pseudomonadaceae; genus Pseudomonas; species Pseudomonas sp. CMR5c. Next base: position 2,568,101 of record NZ_CP027705.1, read on the forward strand.
GGAACTGGCGGCGCTCAGTTGTTGCACTTCACGTTGCGAGAGGGTCTCCAGGCTGCCTTTCGGGCTGACCGAAGCATTGATCACATGTCTTTGCGGCATTCATCCATTTCCTGAAAGCGGCGCCACCGATCCCGGGGGCGGGGGCGCGAAAGAGCGGGGCAGTGAGCGGGGCCGCCCGTATCCGGGGGGCTGGTTTCCAGCGGCAGGGCAAGAAAGCGGCGATCGCTGCGAGGGTGTTCGCTCTTTGAATCTACCTCATGACGAGCCGTCGTGGCGGGAAAAATGATGAGGCGTGCCCTTGTCCCCGGGTTTCGGGCGCATCACAGGATGCTGGCGCGCCGTGGATCGATCACCGGCGAGGCACCGGCCTGGGTCAGGCGCTGGAGCAGCTCGGGGTAGCCTTCAGTCTGCGCCCAGGTGTGTTCCGCTGCGGTCAGGCCCACCAGTTGCAGGAAGTCGAAACGCCCGCAGAGCAGTTGCTGGGTCTCGGGAAACCCCGGCGCGGCGATGAACAGCACGCTCTCGACCTGGCTGCCGGCACCGTCGATGGGGTTGCCCAGGCGCATGCGGTCCCACTCGTCCAGCAGTGGCCGCTCGCCGAAGTGACCGGCAGACAACAACAGTTGGTAGGCGCAGAAGTGACGCAGCAGGTACAGCGCCCATGGCGATTGCTCACGGGTTTCCAGCAGCAGCTCGCGACCCATCCCGGACCAGCCGTCCGGCTCGGGTTGCTCCGCGTGCCAGGCATTGGACAGGCCCGAGGTGACGTACAGCCAGCTCTCGCGTCGGGCATTGGGGGGCGACTCGAAGACCCCATGGGTCAGCCAGCGCGGATCGACTTCGGCGTCGCGGAACAGGCTCGGGTCCAGGGGGTAGATCCCGGGGCCGAGGTCACCGAACAAGCTCCGGTAGATCTGTTCCTCGCGCTGTTCCCAGGCCGCTTCGAACCATGAAAAGTCTTGGGTATCCGACATCTTGAAACATCCTTGAAAGCAGAGGGTGGCCCACTGCGGGCCACCCGGAAATCAGGCAAAGGCCTGCTGTAGCAGTTGTGGCAGTACCTGCCCGGCCTTGCCCACCAGGTGGTATTCCCCGGGGGCGCTGCCAGGTTGTGGCTGCGGGTTGATATGCACCACGCAGGCGCCTTGCTGCAGGGCCAGCTGTGGAATCTGCGCCGCCGGCTGCACCAGCCCGGAGGTGCCCACCGACAGCAGCAGGTCGCACTCGCGGGCAGCCTGGAAGGCGCGCTTGAGGGCCGCCTCCGGTAGCGCTTCGCCGAACCACACCACGCCGGGGCGCAGCTTGCCATTGCAGCCGGTGCAGCGTGGCGGCTCCAGGCGCGCGCCGCTCTCTGGCACGGATGGCATGGGCAGCGCGCCGCTGAAGGGCCGGTTGCAGGCGAAGCACTTGGGGCTGTGCAGGCTGCCGTGCAGATGCAGCACATCGACGCTGCCAGCACGTTCGTGCAGGTCATCGACGTTCTGGGTGATCAGGGTCAGGCGCGGCAGGCGCCGGCCCAGTTCGGCGATCGCCAGGTGGGCCGGATTGGGCTGGGCCGCGAGCACCTTCTGGCGCCGCCATTCGTACCAGCCCCAGACCAGCGCCGGGTCGTCGCGAAAGGCCTGGACCGTGGCCAGGCGCGCCGGATCGAAGTTTTCCCAGAGGCCGGTCAAGGCATCGCGAAAGGTCGGGATGCCACTTTCCGCCGAGACTCCGGCGCCGCTGAATACCACCAGGTGCCTGGCCTGGGCCAGTCGCTTGGGATCGAACTCCATGGAAAGAACCACCTCCGTTTTCAACCACGACACCACTTGGGTGGCGCGTGCGGGGCTGGCATTATCCGCCGACGGTCGCGGCAAGTGAATTTATCTTCGCGCCTTCGCTCATAAGTGTGTCGGCGGCTTGGCTCGCCCATCCAACCTGCCAGGGAGTGTCATCCATGTATTCAGCTTCGCCCATCGATAGCGACGCCTGCGGGCGCTTGATCCTGGTGGTGGAGGACGAGCCGACGGTGCTGGAGTTCCTGTGCGAGATCCTCGAGGACGAGGGCTACGCCACCCAGGCCCTGGACAGTGCCGACCAGGCCTGGGAATTCCTCCACGAACGGGCCGCGGACGTGGCGCTGCTGCTGACCGATATCACCATGCCTGGCCGGCTCAATGGCGCAAGCCTGAGCAACCTGTGCGGCGAACACTTACCGGGGATGCCGATCGTGGTGATGTCGGGGTACGAGACCCCCGAGAGTTCCGGGGTGCGCTATCCGGTGTCCTTCATCCGCAAGCCCTGGACCATAGGCCAGGTCCTGGATTGCGTGGAAGGGGCGTTGAAATCGGCCCAGGGTTGAGGCGTTGCGCCTCACCCCGGCCAATTGCCGGTGTTACTCCTTGACGCTCATGAACTCCCGCGCCCAGACGATGTACTCCTCGGGCTGGGTGTAGGTGTGCGCCAGTTCGGTGGCGCTCAGGTCCGAGGCCTGGGTGAAGATCTGCCGCTGTTCGCGCAGGCAATCGTAGGTGGCCTTGATCGCCGCGAAATAGGCGGCGTGGCCGTCCACCGCGATCTTCACGCCCAGCTGGGCCAGGCGTGCGTCGTCGCGCAGCGCCGGGTTGCCGTAGGTCACCAGCATCAGCGGCACGTTCAGGTGCTCGGAGATCTGCTCCAGTTGTTCGAAATCACGGATGCCGACCATGCAGATGGCATCGGCGCCGGCGCGTTCGTACTGCTGGGTGCGGCTGATGATTTCCTGCACCGGCAGGATCCCGGCGTTGGTCCGGGCGATGATCGCCAGTTCCGGATCGACCCGGGCCTCCAGGGCCGCGCGGATCTTGCCCACGCCTTCGGCGACGGATATCAGGTCGGTGGACTTGCGGCCGAATTGCGCCGGCAGCAGGGTGTCCTCGATGGTCAGCGCGGCGATGCCGGCGCGCTCCAGCTCGACCACGGTGCGCATCACGTTGAGGGCGTTGCCGTAGCCATGGTCGGCGTCGGCGATCACTGGCAACTGGGCCACACGGCCGATGCGGGTGGCCTGCTCGGCGAACTCGCTCAAGGTGATCAGGGCGAAGTCGGGGGCCGCCAGGACCTGCAGCGAGGCCACGGAACCACCGAGGATACCGACCTCGAAGCCCAGGTCGGCGGCGATCCGGGCGGACATCGGGTCAAACACAGAAGCGGTGTGATAGCAGGAAGAAGAGGCGATCAGTTCACGGAAACCGCGGCGCAAATCTTGATGGGAAAGCCTGGACATAACAGCTCCGAGATGGGATCGAGAGATCGACCTTCGGGTCGAATCGAATTTTGCAATCAGTTCCCTTGGCGAGCCGATGATCGAAAGGCTCGCAGCGAAACGTTGGTTGGGCAGATGAAGGTGAAGCAGGGGGGTAGCAAGGCGTCTTTATCCCGCTTGATTGAGTGAAGCTGCGGGTTTGTTATGCGAGGCCGACATAGCAGGACGAGGCTAACACGCTCCCGGGCCGTAGAGGATGAGGAATTTGCATAGCATTATGCCGGACTGGCATTGGCAATTTTTTAGCAACTTAATGTTACAAGTGTTCCGCGCGGCCCTGTCGGGCCCTCGCCGGAAGGTATCCGGCGGCTGCCGGCACTTGTCGCTCCAGGGCAAATCGCGGAAGCTGCCGCGCCGCAAGGTCCGCTCATCCAGCGGCGCAACGTATTTATTTCAGGGATGCAGGTAATGACGCTCAGAGTGTTGGTGGTCGGTGGTTATGGCAATTTTGGCAGCATCATCTGCCGCTACCTGATCCACCGTCCGGGCTTGCACCTGGTGATTTCCGGACGTGACCCGGCCCGCCTGGAGGCCAAGGTCCAGGCCTTGCGCGCGGAGGGCGGCCAGTCCTGCGAAGGCTGGTGCGGCGACGCCATGGGCGAGCAGTGGGCACCGGCGCTCAAGCGCCTGCAGATCGATTGGGTGATCCACACCGGTGGACCGTTCCAGGGGCAATCCCATGCCGTGGCGCGCGGCTGTATCGAGGCCGGGGTCAATTACTGCGACCTGGCCGACTGTCGCCAGTTCGTCGCCGGCATCGCGGCCCTCGATGCCCAGGCCCGGGCCGCCGGGGTGGTGGTACTCAGCGGCTGCAGCTCGGTGCCGACCCTGTCGACGGCGATCATCGATGAGCATCGCCAGCGTTTTTCCCGGATCGAACGTATCGAACATGGCATTTCCTCCTCGGCGAAGATGCCGGGGCTGTCCACCATCCTCGGCGTCCTGGCCTATGCCGGCCGGCCGATCCTGCAGCTCAAGGACGGCCAGCCGCACCCGGTGATCGGCTGGCAGGGCCTGACCTTGCGCAAGCTGCCAAGGCTGGGCACACGCTTGGTGGCCAATGTCGATGTGCCGGACCTGGATCTGTTCGCCGCCCGTTATGGCGCCCATACCCTGTCGTTCAAGGCGGGTGCCGGGCTCAAGGTCGCCGGGCTGGCCAATGCCTTGCTGGCCCAGGCGGTGAAGCTGGGGCTGGTGCGCGACCCGGCGCCCTGGGCTGCGCGCCTGCATCGCTGCGGAACCTGGTTCGAGTGGCTGGGCGATGGCTTGAGCGCCATGTACGTCGATGTCCATGGCCTGGGCCAGGACGGCCTGCCGTTGTCGATGAGAGCGCAACTGACCGCCGCCAACGATCATGGCCCGGAGATCCCCAGCTGCGCAGCGGTGGCGGTGATCCTCAAGGTGCTCGATGGCCAGCCGCTGCTCCCGGGGGCTCGCGCCTGTGCCGGTGAGGTCAGCCTGGAGCAGTACCTGCAAGCCATCGACGATCCGGCCAACCTGCAGATGCAGGTTGAGTTCTCGCGTTAGCCGGGCTGAGCTTTTTCACCATAGAAGCGGCTTGGCCAGGTCCTTCCAGAACAGCCAGCGCTGTACTTCGTGGTGCGCGCCGGTGCCGATCTGCCAGTCCGGGCGGCCACGGTCCAGTTCGATGCGCACGATGATCCCGGCGTAGGTGGCTGCCACCAGGGTCTGGCCATCGGGGCTGATGTCCATGGCGCACAGGGTCGAGCCGACGTAGTGCTGCCAGCGCTCCTCGCCGGTTTCGCTGAAGGCCCGCAGGTAACCGTAGGCATCGCCGATGATGAACTCGTCGCCCCGCGAGACCCCGGCGTATACCCGGGCGCCATCCTGCAGCACCGGTGTGCGTGGGTCGTCGCTGTAGAAGTCGGTGGCCAGCCCCGGCAGGTCCGCCACCGCGACGCCCAGGCTGGCACCGCTGTAGAAGTGGCAGGCATTGAGCAGCAGGCGGTCGCCGCGCTGGTTGAAGCAGGCGAAGTGCGGGTATTCGCTGCCGGGTCCGATCTCGGCCACTTGCTGCAATTGGGCATCGAACACCAGGTGCGAACTGCTTTGCTCGCCCACGGCGATCCACTGGCCGTCGGCTGAAATCGCCCCGTGCTCCATGTCCAGGTCCAGGTTGAGGTCCTCGGCGGCGACTCCCTTGGCCAGGTCCTGGCGCAGCTCTTCCAGGTTGCGCAGCAGGCGGGTGGCGCCGTCGGCATGGAGCACGAAGATGCCATCGGCACTGACCAGCAGCACCCGCTGGCCGTCGGGGAAGGGGATCAGGCGGCTGGGAGTGGCGCGTTCGCGCAGCTCCAGGTCCGCGGGCAATCCGGCGAGCCGCTCGGGCCAGGCGAAGCTCGCCACCTGTGGGCCGGCCCAACCGTCGGTGACCTGGATGCCTTCAGCTCGGGCCCAGGCGAAGTAGCGGCGCTGCGGGCAGGCGCCGAAGTACTCCACCCGATCCAGGGTCTGGACGCGATCGTTGTCGATGTGCACCACCGAGCCCGCCTCGTAGGGCGCGCCGATCCGCGCCAGCAGACTGCCGTCGGCCAGCAGGGCGAGGGCCGGGACCATCTGGCCCTGGTCGTCCAGGCGTGGCGTCAGGGGAAAGTGCGCCGGCGGCCAGGCCTGGCGAAAAGCCTGGCGCGTGGCTGGGTCCCAGGGGCCCGCGTTGTTCTCTTCCAGGGCTGCCTGCCAGGCCGGTAGCAGGTGCTCGGTGGGTGGCAGGTAGGGCTCTTGCAGGTTGTCCCAGCCTTCACGCATGCCGGTCTCGACATAGCGGTTGATGTCCTGGGCATAGCGGTGCACGGCGTTGTGCCATTGTTCCTGGGCGTTCTGTTGCGGCGTGGATCGAGACATGCGCGTGGCACTCCTTATAGCGCGGGCAGGCAAGTGGACTGCGGATTGACCGCCAAGGCCGGGAATTTCTCCTCGCCCCGAGGGATTTTTTTACCGGGCGGCTCAGGCAGCGTGGGTGCTGACCCGGTTGCGTCCAGCATGCTTGGAAGCGTACAGCGCGCGGTCCGCCCATTCGACCAGGCAGCGGTGGTCGCGGGCGGTGTGATCCAGGCAGGCGATGCCCAGGCTGATGGTGAAGGCGATGCTCTGGCCGTGGTGGACCACGGCTTGTTGCTCCACCGCCTGGCGCAGGCGCTCGGCCAGGGCATGGGCGCCGTCCAGGTCGGTGCGCGGCAGCAGGATGGCGAACTCCTCGCCGCCATAGCGCCCGGCCACGTCGCTGTCGCGCAGGTGCTGGTGGATCAGCTCCGAGAGGCGTTTGATCACTGCGTCGCCGGCCTGGTGGCCGTAGCGATCGTTGATCGACTTGAAGTGGTCGATGTCCAGCATCAGCAGGGCGGTGGTCCTGTCGTGGCGGGCATATTCCAATTGCAGGCGCTGTTCCCAGTGGCCCCGGTTGTAGAGCTGGGTCAGGTGGTCGGTGCGCGACAGCTGTTGCAGTTGCTGGTTGGCCTTCTGCAGCCCCAGGTTGTTGATCGCCACGTCGGTGAGGTCATAGATCACCAGGCACACGTGGTGGATCTCGCTATTGGACGAGCGCAGGGGCAGCAGCGTGGTGTTCTGGTACATGAACTCGCCCTGGCCGGTGATCGGCTGGTAGTTCTTGAAGCGCACCAGGTACGGCCGTTGTTTCCAGATGGTGAAGGCCGGCGTGCCGAGGGCCACCACCCGCCCGACCTTGCGGCTGAACCAGGGGCGCTCGACTTCCGGGAACAGCTCGAAGAACGAGCGGTCGATGGCCTGCTTGGAGGCCACGCCGGAGCGGTTCTCCATGAAGCTGTTCCACACCTGGACCCGGCATTCGAGGTCCAGCACGACGATTCCCACGTCGATGCCGTGGACCACCGCCAGTAGCCAGTGCAGTTCACTGAAATCCATTCGTTTGGGCATGGTTCAACTCATCAGGTAGGCGAGTTTCTGTTCCAGCAGGGCCAGGGAGTCCTCGGTGAACAGCAATAACAGGTCGAAGTGGATGTTCTGCTCATCCAGGCTATAGCTGATCTCCACGGCCTGGGTGTTCTTCCAGCGTTGCTGGTTGAGCACGATCAGCTCGTCGATGGCGGTGTGCTCCCCCAGTACCTGGGGATGACCCACGGAAAAGAACACGTCCAGTTGCTCGGCGATGCTGCTCAGGCAGGCACCGATCAGCACGCTGGACAGGTCGATCAGCACTTCCATTTCCTGGTAGGGGTCGGTGCCTTGTTCGATCAACTGGGCGATGTCGGCCACCGAGGAATCATGGAATATCAGCAGCGCCTCGCCGGCGATGCCGCTGCCGATGTAGCTCTGGCAGATGGCGGTCAGTTGCCGCGAGCGATTGGCGTCCGTCAGCAGCATCTGCAATTCCCCGGCCTCCAGAATGTTGACGTGGGGGATCGGCAGGTGCACGAACACATCCAGGACCTTGGCGATCAGTGCCGCGGCGTAGCCCATGGAGACGTTCACAGTCTCGCGAAAGGCATCGCGAAAGGTCACCACCGGTGCCGGCGACGGATCGGGCACCGGCTTGCTGCGCCCGTTGTCCAGGAGCTCCAGCTCGTGGAGCAGGCTGCACAGTTGCTGGGGATCGAAAGGTTTCTTGAGGAATGCCCGGGCACCCAGCTCGCGGGTCAGGCGTACCGCTTCCTCTTGCACGTCGCCGGAGATGACGATGATCTGCGTGTCGATGCCTTCTTCCTGCACGGCGCTCAACACTTGGTAGCCGTCCATCACCGGCATGGTCAGGTCCAGCAGCGCCACCTTGCCCAGTCCCTTGCGCAATGCCTCCAGCCCTTCGCGGCCATTGCAGGCCTGGGTCACGGATACCCGCCATTCGCCGGGCAGGGTACGCAGCACCTGCTTCCTGGCCATGCTCGAATCGTCGCAGACGAGGAGGGGAATCATCGGGATCGGACGCTCATTCGAATAAATCCGTAGTTGGATAGTGTTCGGGAATGTAACGAGTTGCCGTTTGTATTGTGTTTGTTACGGGCTGTCCGTGCCGCGCCGAACTATAGAGCGACGGATAATGAAAGAACAAGTAGTGGGTAATCGGGTTGTTTGTTCCAGATCATTGTTCGGTGTAGTTGCCTGGAGGCGCTTGTATAACTTGCGTCAGGCCTGGCGCTGCTTGGCGACAGCTAGGTGGAGCGGCGCTGGCGCCGAGGAGTGGCTGCTCTAGTTAAATGAACCGGTTCGTTAATGACTGTTTTCTGGCGTTTGGAAAATGACACTTCGTAAATAACTTTAAAGCGTTCAGGACTGGTTGGTTAGTTGTCGCAAGTGTGTGTGCTTGTCGGGGCGAAGAATTAGGGGTGTGATATTGCAGGCTGTTATTCGAGGAGCACTTGAAGACTACGCCAGGTAGTAGTGGCCAGGCAGGTTTCGCTGCTGTTACAGAAGGCGGGGAGTCCACTGGCAAGCGTGTCGGCGGTTCTGCGCCGCCTGGCGTGGCCCAGCCGGGCCGCGGGTGCCGGGGTTAGAAAAATGTCAGATTTTGAGTCGTGGCCTGGACCTTTTCCCGCAATGCGCAATCATTACTGCGTGGAAAATATAAGGAGAGACGCATGTTCATTCGGTCATTGACCCTCGCAACTCTGCTCGCTGTCGCAGGCCCCGTCCTGGCTGCCGACAACGATGGCCCACTGGCCCAGGACCTGGGCAAATCACGGCCATTGATCGTGATCGCCCCCAGCAGCGTCGACCCGACCCTGGTGAGCTTGAAGAAGTCCCTCGAGGAGCCGGCCAATCGCCAGGCCTTCAACGAACGCAACATGGTCCTGTACACGGTGCTCAACACCATAGGTCAGCGTGATGGCAAGGACATCGACCCGCAATCCACCATGGCCCTGATCCGCAGCCTCAAGCTGGGCGCGGGGGCCCAGACCAAGGTGATCCTGGTGGGCAAGGATGGCGAGAAGAAGCTGGAGCATTCAGGGGCCATCGAACTCAAGGAAGTGTTTAGCGCCATCGACCAATTGCCGGCGACCGAGAAGCAGGCGGCCGCCCCGGCCCCAGCGCCGGAACCTCAGGCCAAGCCAGCCAATGCCAAGGCTGGCAAGCAGGCCAAGCCCGCAGCGGCGCCCCAGGCCCTGGACGACTGAGCCAGGTGTCAGCACCTGCCGGGAGCTGGCTGCGTTAGCCCCCGGCATTGCTCCGCGCAGCGGGATGTTTCCCGCAGGCGCTCATGGGCGATCCAGCAACTGGCGCAATGCCTGGACGATCGTCCGTACCTCGTCCTCATCGATCACCAGCGGTGGCAGCAGGCGGATGGTCTTGCCCCGGGTGACGTTGATCAGCAGCCCATGATCCCGGGCGGCAGCCTGCACCAGGTCCGGAGCCGGACGCCGCAGTTCGAGCCCGATCATCAAGCCCAGGCCACGAATCTCCAGCACCTGCGGATGCTCCGACAGTTCCTCGCGCAACAGCTTGAGCAGCAACGCGCCCTGGCGTTCGGCGTTGGCCAGCAGGCCCTGTTCCTCGATGATCTCCAGTACCGTGCAGGCCACCCGGCAGGCCAGGGGATTGCCGCCGAAGGTACTGCCATGACTGCCGGGGGTGAACAGTTGCGCGGCCTTGCCCCGGGCCAGGCAAGCGCCGATGGGGATGCCGTTGCCCAGGCCCTTGGCCAGGGTCATCACGTCCGGCACTACGTCTTCGTGCTGGCAGGCGAACCAGCGGCCGGTGCGACCGATACCGCTCTGGATCTCGTCGAGCATCAGCAGCCAGTTGCGCCGGGAGCACAGCTCGCGCAGTGCCTTCAGATAACCTGCTGGTGCCAGCTGGATACCGCTCTCGCCCTGGATCGGCTCCAGCAGCACCGCGCAGATGCGTGCGCCATGGCGGCTGGCGGCCTGCTCCAGGGCCGCCAGGTCACCGAAGGGCACCTTGAGGAAATCCCCGGGCAATTGCCCGTAGCCCAGGCGTACCGCCGGCCCGTCGCTGGCCGACAGGGTACCCAGGGTACGGCCGTGGAAGGCGTTCTCCATCACCACCACCAGCGGTTGCTCGATGCCCTTGTACCAGCCATGCAGGCGCGCCAGTTTCAGTGCGGTTTCGTTGGCCTCGGCCCCGGAGTTGTTGAAGAACGCCCGGTCCATGCCGGCCAGCGCCGTCAGCCGGCCCGCCAGTCGCTGCTGCCAGTCGATGCTGTACAGGTTGGAGGTGTGCAGCAGCAATCCGGCCTGCTCGCTGATGGCGCTGACCAGGCGCGGGTGGGAATGGCCGACACCGGTCACGGCTACTCCGGCGATGGCGTCCAGGTATTCGCGGCCGGCCTGGTCCCAGAGGCGGGTGCCCAGGCCTTTGCTGAAGTTCAGGGACAAAGGCTGGTAGGTACTCATCAGGGCGGCGCTCATGGCGGTTCACTTCCATCACGGGTGGGGGGTGTCGCCAGTATCGTTAGCCAGCCAGGCTAGATAAACTCGGCAGATCTTTAATCATCTTGAAGCAGGACTTGATAATGGATCTGTTCCAGGCGATGTCGGTGTACGTCAAGGTGGTGGAGGCGGGGAACATGACCGCCGCCGCCCGGGAATGCGGCCTTTCCACCACCATGGTGGGCAATCACCTGCGGGCCCTGGAGCAACGCCTGGGGGTGCGCCTGCTCAACCGCACCACTCGCCGCCAGCGCCTGACCGAGTTCGGCACCGAGTATTACCAGCGTTGCCTGGCGGTGCTGGGCCTGGTGGCCGACTCCGAGCACTTGGCGGAGCAGGCCCAGGGCACGCCGTCCGGGACCTTGCGCATCACCGCGCCGGTGACGTTCGGCACCGAGCGCCTGGCGCCGGCCCTGAGTGAATTCCGCCAGCGCTGCCCGGAGGTCAAGGTCGAGCTGAACCTGGCCAACCAGCGCTTCGACCTCACCGATGGCACCTTCGACGTGGCCATCCGCCTGGGCAACCTGGACACCAATGCACTGATCGCCCGGCCGCTGCAGGACTACACCCTGACCATCTGCGCCGCGCCGCAATACCTGGAGCACCATGGCACGCCGCAGGTGCCCGAGGACCTGGCGCAGCACAACTGCCTGGCCTTCGCCTTTCCAGCGGGAGACGAGTGGAGTTCCACCGCGACCCAGTGGCCCTTGCACGGGCCCGAGGGGGATGTGCTGATACCGGTGTCCGGCTCATTGCTGGCCAATACGTCCTCCGGCCTGCATCGCGCGGCGCGGGGCGGGTTGGGGATCGTGATGATGCCCGATGCGCTGGTGGAGGAAGACCTGCGCCAGGGGCGGCTGGTGGCCGTGTTGCAGGACTACCAGCTGCCGCTGCGGGCGATGCACCTGCTCTATGCACAGGACCGCTACCGGCTGCCCAAGCTGCGCAGTTTCGTCGAATTCGCCCTGGAGAAGTGGGGGCGCCCCTAGCTCGCTTCGTGGGCCAGCAGCATCATCGCCGCCGACAGGGTATGGCCGTCGGTGATGCGCCCGGCGGCGATCATCGCCAGCAGTTCCTGGCGGCTGACCCACAGCACCTTGTCCACTTCGCCATCGGTGGCGCTGGCCTGCTGCTCGGCGATTTCCACCTGGCACACGGCAACGGCACTGGCGATCAGCGAGGTGTTGCTGTGCAGCAATCCCAGCTGGCGCACCTGCGATGCCTGCCAGCCGGTTTCCTCCAGCAGTTCACGGGCGGCTGCGTCACAAGGGCTTTCGCCGGCATCGATGGCCCCTCGTGGAAACTCGATGGACTGGCCGCCGATGGCCCGGCGCCTGAGGTCGGCCAGCATCAGCCGGCCATCGGCCAGGGTCGGTATGGCGACCACGCCGTTCACCGCCTGGGCCTCCTTGATGATGAAGTAGCCCTGCTCACGGACCACCCTGAAATAGGGGGTTTCCAGCAGGCACTGGTTATCGGGGTTCGAACTCATGTGGGTCACTCCAGGAAGCAGCGATCGAACAGGTACACCTGCTCGGGTTTGAGGTTGTCCAGGGTCGCCTGGGGGCGGCCACCGTCGCCGCTCTTCTTGCGCCCGGTGTCGCGCAGGTAGCCGGCTTCGCTCATCTTCAGCAGGCGTTGGCGGATGCTGGTCTTGAGCACCGGGCGTTGCAGCACGGTGGAAAAGATCGCCACGGCCTCGGGGGCACTGAATTCGTTGCCGAGGAACATCAGCGGCAGGCTGCTGTACAAGGATTTGGACAGCAGTCGTTCATGGGCCTGGGCCACCAGGCTGTTGTGGTCGAAGGGCAGCTTGAAGGCGCCGCTGGCCACTTCCCGCAAGCTGAAGAAACCTTGCTGCGGGCCAGGCTGCACGGGTTCGCTGGCGATCCCCAGGTAGAAGGTCGAGGACGACCAGCAGCGCGGATCGCGAAAGGCATCGCCCACCGTGCCCACCTGTTCCAGCCAGGCCAGGGGCATGTCCACCTTGCTCGAGCGGCGCAGGCGTTCCACCGCGTCGTTCAGGCTGCGGTCCTCGACATCGCCGTTGACCACGATCCCGGGCAGCGCCCAGTGCCCGGCGAAGGGCTCGCTGTCCCGCTGGTGCAGGAGGATGTCCAGTTCGCCGCTGTCACGGTTGTAGCGCAACAGGCACAGGTCGATGGTGTGCAGGTAGGCGTTGGCGAGGGTGGGGCGGTCGTGCATATCAACTTCCGTGGACGGCGTAGAGGCCGTAGTTTAGCGGATTCATCCCCGGAGCCAGCCACTGGCTGGGCGGTGTTTCGCCACGAGCCAGGTATTGGCGCAAGACCGTGCTGCGCACGCCGGGCTGTTCCTCGATGCGCAGGATGGAAAAGCGCTGCAGCAACTCCTGGCCGCGATGGAACCTGGGCAGTTGCTGCGCCACATCTTCACCGACCACCAGGGCGATGCGCTTGCCCTCCAGGGCCAGGTCGTCGGCCAGGCGCTCGAGCAGGGTGATGCTGTACACCGGGCCGGGATCGGCCAGCGCCAGTGTTTGCTCCAGGCGGCTCACCGCCAGCTCGGCCGGGCATTGCGCTTGCAAGTGTCCGGTGATGGCCTGCAACCAGAGTGCGCGTTGTTCGAAGTCGGCCATGCGCTTGCCGTCGGGGTGGCGGAAGCTGGGCACCACCAGGACGCGCCGGGCATGGCGAGCAGCCTCGAGCATCACTTGGGCGTGTCCGGCGTGGGGCGGATTGAAAGCGCCGCCATACAGGGCCAGTTCGAACATCGGCTAATCCTCATTTGGTACATGACGTGTACTTTACCACTGCATTGCCCTGCTGCAACTGCTGTTTGAGGCGATTATTTAATTTGTGATTGATCTGGCGGCACTGAAAAAATCTGGAGCAGGGGGGATTGCCACAAAAGTACATGACGTGTACTTTGTACTCCATGCAGAGGAGAGACCCAGCATGAACAGCCAAACGATGAAGACCGCTTCTTTCGATGTCGATGCGCAAAAGAGCTTCACCCCGCTGTGCCCGGACGAGTTGCCGGTGGCCGAGGGCGACCGCATCGGTGGCGAGCTCAACTTCATGGCGACCCTGGCCAGCCTGCGCGTTGGCAGCAAGGACGCCCACAGTCCCCAGGCTCCCTGGGTGGTGGCCGGGCACGAGCAGATGCTGCAGCCCACTGGCCTGGAACACGCCGACCTGACCTGGGTCAGCCACTGCGTTCCAGGCACCGAGGGCTTCACCCTGCTGGACGAATTGCCCAGTCCCTATGACTACGACTACTTCGTGTGGAAGGGCGTGGAGCCGGACCTGCACCCCTACGGCGCCTGCTACCACGACCTGCACGGCAAGCTCTCCACCGGGGCCATCGAGTACCTCAAGAGCCAGGGTGTGCAGCGGGTCATCGTTGGCGGCCTGGCCCTGGACTTCTGCGTCAAGACCACCGCCCTGCAACTGGCCGCCGCCGGTTTCAAGGTGATCATCCACCTGCCGGCGTGCCGGGCCATCAGCGCCGAGGGCGCCACCCAGGCCATCGCCGACATGCAGCAAGCCGGTATCGCGATAGCCGCGACCCGCGAAGAAACCGCCAGCCTGGCCAGCGCTTGAGGAGTCACCATGGAAAGTGCATTTGACCGCGACAACGGCGTGATCCAGAGCCTGCTGGACACCGACTACTACACCTTCACCATGATGCAGGCGGTGCTGCACCAGCACCCCAATGTCGAGGTCGAGTATCAGTTCATCGTTCGCTCCAAAGAGTCCCTGGTGCACCTGATCCCCGAGATCCGCCAGGAGCTGGAGAAACTGGCCGATCTGCAGATGCGCGAAGGCGAGCAGCGCTTTTTGTTCAACAAGCGTTTTCGCGAATACCTGACCCCTGATTTCGAACAGTTCCTCGGGCTGTTCCGCTTCAACCTGCGCTACATCCATGTGGCCGCCATCGATGGTCAGTTGAGCATCCGCGTCCGTGGCCCGATGCTGCATTGCATCATGTTCGAGCAACCGGTGCTGGCCATGGTCAGCGAGCTGCGCAATCGCGACAAATACCCGGATGTCGAACTGGCGGATGTCACTCGCCGGCTCTACCAGAAGTTCGAATGGCTGGAGAAGAATGCCAGCCGCGATGAACTCGCCGAATTGCGGGTCTCGGACTTCTCCACCCGCCGGCGCCTGTCGTTCAAGGCCCAGCGCGAAGTGGTGAAGATCATGCACAGTGATTTTCCCGGGGTGTTCGTCGGCACCAGCAATGCGCACCTGGCCTACGAATTCGACCTGCCGCTGATCGGCACCATGGCCCACCAGTGGCTGATGGTGCACCAGCAACTGGGGCGGCTGCGGGAAAGCCAGAACGCCGCGCTGGAGAACTGGGTTCGCGAGTATCGCGGGCGCCTGGGCATCGCCTTGACCGACTGCATCAGCACCGACTTCTTCCTCAAGGACTTCGACCTGTACTTCGCCAAGTTGTATGACGGCCTGCGCCAGGACTCCGGGGACCCGCTGGTCTGGGCCGACAAGGTCCTGGCCCGCTACCGGGAACTGGGCATCGATCCGCGGAGCAAGGACCTGATGTTCTCCGATGGCCTGAACTTCGAGAAATGCCTGCCGATCCTGCGTCATGTGCGCGGCCAGGCCCGCTTCGGTTTTGGCATGGGCACCAGCCTGGCCTGCGATGTGGAGGGCGTGGAACCGCTGAGCATCGTGATGAAGCTGGTGCGGGTGCATGGCGAGCCGGTGGTGAAGTTCTCCGACGACCCGGTGAAGAACGTCTGCGAAGACCCATCCTTCCTTCGCTATGCGGCACAGGTATTCAACGTCGATCTTGCCAACTCGCCCCTGGAGGCCTGACATGACCCATCCGACCCAAGAACGTATCGCCCGGGAACTGGGCATCGACCGGCAACTGGTCGCTGGCGGCGAGCCTGCCGAGATTGCCCGCCGCGTGGCATTCATCCAGCAGGTCCTGGGTGATTCCGGTTGCCACAGCCTGGTGCTGGGCATCAGCGGCGGCGTCGATTCCCTGGTGGCCGGGCGCCTGTGCCAGCTGGCGGTGGAGCAGATGCGCGAGGCCGGCCATGGGGTGCGTTTCATCGCCATGCGCCTGCCGTATCGCCACCAGGCGGATGAACACGACGCCCAGGCTTCCCTGGAATTCATCCGCCCCGATGAGATCAGCACCTGCAATATCGCCGACAGCGTCGATGGCTTGATGCGTGAGGTGCAGCTCGACGGCCTGGAACCTTCGGCGGCACTCACGGATTTCACCAAGGGCAATGTCAAGGCCCGGGCCCGAATGCTGGCCCAGTACGCGCTGGCCAACCTGAGCAATGGCCTGGTGGTGGGCACCGATCATGGCGCCGAGGCGTTGATGGGCTTCTTCACCAAGTACGGCGACGGCGCTTGCGACCTGGCGCCGTTGTCGAGCCTGACCAAGACCCAGGTGCGGCTGCTGGCCGATGCCCTTGGCGCGCCCGGGCACCTGGTGCGCAAGGCGCCCACTGCGGACCTGGAGGAACTGGCGCCGGGCAAGCTGGACGAGGACGCCTATGGGTGCAGCTACGAGGAAATCGACGCCTACCTGATGGGCCAGCCGGTACCCGACACCGTGCGCCAACTGATCGAAAACGCCTACCAGCGCACCGCCCACAAGCGCGCCTTGCCCCGCACTCCGGCGCCACATACCCGGCCCCTTTAACCGCTGCCGAGCGGGCGAGGCTGTGACCGGGTGCGCAGCGCCCGCCAAACCTGGCGGTGGGGTACATCAGGCAAATTTCGGATATCCAGATGTGGCTCGTGCCGAGCCTGCGTCAGCGGCTACACGCGGTTTCAACCATCGCGCCACTTGTCCAGGGCCATACGGCAATCGGCGACCAGCTCGGGCATATGTTCCCTTGCCTCGGGCCAGCCCAGGTCCTCCAGCGCTTGCTGGGCCGCCTGGCGCAATGGCTGCCATTGCCGGTGTTCGAAACCATTGTCCTCGAGCGTCATGCCGTAGGCTTCCGGGCTCAGCCCTTCACAGGCCGTCAACAAGGCTTGCAGGTGCTGGTGCAGGGCCGGGTCCAGTCGTGCCGGGAAATCCCGCACGAAACGCTCCAGGTAATCCAGTTGATCGGACCACAGGTTGCATTCCGCGCAGCAACCGATCTCCACCCGTTGCTGGTCCGCATCCATGGCCAGGAACTCCAGGGCCGGTCCCAGTTCGCCCAGGAGGATGAGCCAGCGGTACTGGTCCTGGCCGTACCAGGTCCAGATATTCGTCGCCAGTTTTTCGTGGCCGCTGCCTGGGCTCATGGCGTTTCTCCGACGTGCCACCAGCGCGGTCGCTGGCTCTTGTAAGAGTGGTGGGTGGGCATCAGGGCCTTGCGGTTGTTGCTGTCGAACGTCCCCAGCAGCAGGGCGACCGTGGGTGCGTCGTCAATGGCGCCCAGGGAGCTGCCACACTGGGCACAGAACGCCCGGCTGGAATAGTCCGACGACCTGAACGTGCTCGGCGCGCCGCCCGGGCCAGTCCAGCGCACCCGCTCGCGGGGGAACTCGACCCAGGCCAGGGTCAGGGCGCCGCTATGGCGCTGGCACAGCTTGCACGAGCAGGTATGGGGATTGGCGGCAGGCCCCCGGGCCTCGAAGCGAATCTGCCCGCACAGGCAGCCGCCCTGGTACATCTCTGCGCTCATGCTGGTCCTCCTCCAGGGTGTGCCGTAGTGGCTGGAGGGCGAATCTAGCATGCCCTCCGACCGGCTTCAGCGCAGTTTTTCCAGCATCTGGTAATACCACATGCCAGCGGCCAGCATCGGGTTGCCCAGTTGGTCGCCGAACGGCACGCGGATGTGCTGGCAGGCGGCGAAGGTGTCATAGCGGCCCAGGTGGCCGGTCAGGGCCTCGGCCATGATCTCGCCCATGATGTGGCTGGTGGCCACGCCATGTCCGGAGTAACCCTGGCAGTACCAGACGTTGTCCGAGAGCTTGCCCAGTTGCGGGATGCGGTTGATCACGATGCCCATGGCGCAGCTCCACTGGAAGTCGATGGCCACGCCCTTGAGCGCCGGGAAGGTGTGCTCGATGCACGGCCGCAGCTCACCAGCGATATCCCGCGAATCCTTGCCGCTGTAGTTGGCGCCGCCGCCGAACAGCAGGCGGCCGTCGGCGGTCATCCGGTAGTAGTCGAGGACGAAGCGGCAGTCGTACACCGCCAGGTCCTCGGGGTTCAAGCGCCGGGCCAGGTCGCCCAGGGGCTCGGTGGTGACGATGCCACCCATGGCCGGGAAGATCTTGCCCTTGAGCTGTCCGGGCTCGAGCTTGTGGTAGACGTCGCCGGCCAGCAACACCTGGCGGGCCTCGATGCGGCCCTGGGCGGTGACCACCGCCGGCTGCGGGCCATGGACGATCTCCAGCACCGGGCTGTGTTCGAAGATCAGCGCGCCGAGGCTTTCGGCGGCGCGGGCCTCGCCGATGCACAGGTTCAGCGGATGCAGGTGCAGGTTGCGGGTGTTCTTGATCGCGCCGTGGTAGAGATCGCTTTCCAGCAGGCCGCGGACCTGCTCGCGGTCCAGCAGGCTGACCTCGTCGCCCATGCCACGCTCTACTGCTTCGTCGTAGGCGGCGCGCAACTCGGCCAGGTGCCCGGGCTTGTAGGCGGCATGCAGGTGGCCGTGCTTGAGGTCGCAGGCAATGGCGTATTTCTCCACCCGCTGGCGGATGATCTGGTGCCCGCGCCAGCGCAGGTGCCAGATGAAGTCATCCACCTCGTCGCCCAGGCTGCGGCGCATCTGCTTGCGCATGGCGGCATCGCCGGACAGGCTGCCGGTGACCTGGCCACCGTTGCGCCCGCTGGCGCCCCAGCCGATCTTGTGGCTCTCGACGATGGCCACCTTCAGGCCGCGCTCGGCCAGCTCCACGGCGCTGGCAACGCCGGTGAAGCCGCCACCGATGATCACCACGTCCACCTGCTGGCTGCCTTGCAGGGTCGGGTACTGGGTTTCCTGGTTGAGGGTGGCGCTGTAGTAGCTGGGGCAGCGCTCGGCTGCCGGGGTCCGCGGATCGAAGGCGGCGCTCATGGGAATATCCTCGCAAAAGAATGAACCGGGCCGCTGCTGGTAGGCAGCGGCCAGCAAGTCGGGTTGCCCGCAGGGGGCTCAGGCCTGGGTCAGGTACCAGCGCCAGTCCTGCTCGCCGACCTCGGCCATGAACTGGCGGTACTCGGCGCGCTTGACCGCCAGGTACACCCCGAGGAATTCGTCGCCCAGGGCCTCGCGGGCCCAGTTCGAGCGTTCCAGGGTGGTGAGCGAGGTCAGCCAGTCGGTGGGCAACAGCTCCTTGGCCTGGGCATAACCGTTGCCCTGTACCGGATCACCCGGGTCGAGTTGTTCAGCCAGGCCACGATGGACTGCGGCGAGGATCGCCGCGGCGGCCAGGTAGGGGTTGGCATCGGCGCCGCAAATGCGATGTTCGATGTGCCGGCTGTTGGCCGGGCCGCCGGGAACCCGCAGGCTCACGGTGCGGTTGTCGACACCCCAGGTGGGGGCCAGCGGTGCATAGCTGTTGGCCTGGAAACGCCGGTAGGAGTTGGCGTTGGGGCAGAACAACAGCAACGAGTCCAGCAGCGAGGCGAGCATGCCACCCACGGCCTGGCGCAGCAGCGGGGTGCCGGCCGGGTCCTGGTCGGCGAACAGGTTGTTGCCGGCGGCATCGGCGACGCTCACATGCATGTGCATGCCGGTGCCGGCCAGGTGGTCGAAGGGTTTGGCCATGAAGGTGGCCTGCATTCCATGCTGGTGGGCCACGGCCTTGACCAGGCGCTTGTAGCGTACGGCCTGGTCCATGGCGGCGAGGGCGTCGCCATGCTCCAGGGTGATCTCCACCTGGCCTGGGGCGTATTCGGAAATCGCCGTGCGCGCCGGAATCCCCTGCAGCTTGCAGGCGGCATAGAGGTCGGCGAGGAAAGGCTCGATCTGTTCCAGTTCCCGCAGGCCATAGACCTGGGTGGTACGCGGCCGGCCGCCGTCGGCATCCAGCGCTGGCTGTGGGCGGCCATTGCCGTCGCGCCTGGCGTCCAGCAGGTAGAACTCCAGCTCACAGGCCATCACCGGGTAATAACCGTCGGCCTTGAGCCGGTCGATGACCTTGATCAGCAGGTGGCGCGGGTCGGCGATGCTGGCGGGCATGCCCTCTTGCGGGTGCATGCTGACCTGCACCGCGGCAGTGGGGATCTGGCGCCAGGGCAGGCGCACCAGGCTGCCCGCCAGCGGGTAGGCACGGCAGTCGATATCACCCACGTCCCACACCAGTCCGGAGTTCTCCACGTCGTCGCCATTGAGGGTCAGGCCGAGGATGGTGCTGGGCAGGGGGCGGCCGCTTTCGTACACCGCCAGCAGTTCCTCGCGGTGCAGCAGCTTGCCTCGGGGCACGCCGTTGGCATCGAGGATGAACAGCTCGATCATGTCGATATCGGGGTTGGCGGCCAGGAAATCACGGGCCTCTTCGGGGGCGGCAAAATTCATTGTCGTTCTCGCTTGCGCCTTCAGGGCGCACAGGTTTTCTGGTCCTGCGACGACACCACGCATTGGGCGTTCGCAGGGACGCAAAACAGGTCTGGAGGGGGGATGCGCAACGTTGCGCGATCAGCCCAGGAGCGAGTGATCCGGAGGACGTGAGGAGTGGCGCAGGCGGGAACGGCACAGGGCCATGGGCAGGTTGACCAGGAGCTTCATGGGCAGGACCTGTCCAGCAGGTAATAACCGATGACGGCGGCGCGACCCTCATGGACCTCATGAGGGGGATGGGCGAAGTGGCTAAGGTGGCGAGCAGGCAGCGAACCCTGTGTGACGGCCATGCCCATGCGACCCTGGCTGCAAGCCGTGGGAGCGGGGCTGGTGAATCCGTGGTACGGGTTCGAGAGGTACATCGGCCGGTGATCTCGCTGTCGAGTTCGTTGTGCTTGTTCTTCCGGGTGCCCCTGGGGCAGCAAGCCCCGAGGCGAACCCATACTGCAAGAATCCTTTGGCCAATGTAAGGGGGTGGTGGAGTCAGTCAGCCCCGGCGAGCCGCCAGGGAACCGCTGCCAAGTCCCGGGCTAGAGCGCGGCGTTGACCGTGGCAAGGGTGTCTGATTTTTTTTACGGCATTTCAGTAGAGACCGGGCAACAAGCGCCAGCTGCGGGCGCAGTAGTCCTCGTAGGGCTGGCCGAAATGCTCGCGGAGCAGCGCCTCCTCGGCGTGGATCCGGGCAATCAGCGGCACCAGGGTCAGGGCCGCCAGCAACAGCCCCAGCCCGGAACGGAAGGCTAGGGCCCAGCCCACCGCGTTGACCAGCAAACCGAGGTAGCTGGGGTTGCGCAAATGGCGATACAGGCCGTCGGTCACCAGGCGGTGATCGGGCTGGATGGCCACCAAGCCGCTGAAGCGCCGGCCGAGGATGAACACCGGCCACAGGCGCAAGGCGCCACCGGCGATGAACAGCAGTGCGCCGAGCCAGCGCAGGGCCTCGCCGCCAAAGGTCCAGAACTCCAGGCGATCGCAATAGGCCGGCAGGAAACCGCTCGCCAGGCCGATCAGGCCGAACACCGGCAGCACCCAGCGATTGCCCCGGTCTTCCTGTTCGCCGCTGCTGAGGTTGACCTCGCTGTACAGCGAGGCCAGCACCATCAGCAAGGTGGCGATGGCGACCAAGGTCAGCGCCGGGTGGGCGAAGAACGCCGCGAAGCCGCCGCGTCCCCAGATCGCCAGGCCAAGGTAGGCCAGGGCACCCAGCAGGCTGGAGATGGCCAGTCGAGGAGAGATTTTCATGATGACCGCACAAGCATCAGGAACCTCCCTTGAGTGTAGGAGCGTGCTGGCTCGGCCAGGTGTGCGTTGGTCCGGTTCAGGCGCTGGGCTGGGCCAGCCGGCTCACCAGGAAGTCGATGAAGGCCCGGGTCTTCTGCGGTACTCGCCGGGCCGAAGGGTAGACCACGTTGATGCTGATGGGCGGCGCCTGCCACTGGCACAGCACCGGCACCAGGCGTCCTGCCTCCAGGGCCTCTTCGACGATGAAGTCCGGCAGCAGGGCGATTCCCATGCCTGCTTCGGCGGCCTGGGCCAACAGGTCGCCATTGTTCGCATGCAGGGGGCCGGTCGCATGCACCCGCTGGGTATCGCTGCCATTGCTCAACTGCAGGCTGACGCCACTTTGCAGGTAGCCGTAGCCGAGAAACCGATGGCTGCCCAGATCCTTGGGCTGGAGCGGCACGCCGGCGCGTTCCAGGTAGGCGGGGGAGGCCACCATGATCCGTGGGGCCGGCGCCAGTTGCCGGGCCACCAGGGAGGAATCCGCCAGGCTGGCGATCCGCAGGGTCACGTCGAAGCCGCCGCGCACCGGGTCCACTTGCTGGTCGCTGAGCACCAGTTGCAATTCGATCAGCGGATGCAATTCATGGAACAGCGGCACCAGTGGCCCGAGCCGGCGCAGGCCGAAGGACATCGGCGCATTGACCCGCAAGACTCCGCGCAGCTCGGCGTTGCCGTCCCGGGCTCGCTGCTCGGCTTCGTCCACCGCTGCCAGCACTTCACGGGCGGATTCGTAGTACTCGGCGCCGGTCTCGGTCAGGCGCAGGCTGCGGGTGGTGCGCTGCAGCAGTTGCACGCCGAGGCTTTCCTCCAGGGCCTGGATCTGCTTGCTGACCTTGGAGCGGGGCACGTCCATCGCCCGTGCGGCGGCGGCAAAACCGCTTTCGTCGACGGTGGCGACGAAGGCGCGCATGCATTCGATACGATCCATGATTGTCCCTATTTTGGAATCAATGATTCTCGATTTTAGGGAATTGTTCCTGTTTCAGCCAGGACCTAGATTAACCACCAAGCCGGCCCCACAGGACGCTCCCAGCGCCATCAGCCGGTCATGTTTGCCCTTCACCCTGACTGCAAAAGGAACGCGCCATGTCCATTCGTGAACTGCTCACCCCGAACAACTCGGCCCTGATCTTGATCGACCACCAGCCGCAAATGGCCTTCGGCGTGCAATCGATCGACCGCCAGGCGCTGAAGAACAACACTGTGGCCCTGGCCAAGGCCGCCAGGATCTTCAACGTGCCGAGCATCCTCACTTCGGTGGAGACCGAGAGTTTCAGCGGCTACATCTGGCCGGAGCTGCTGGCGGTGTTTCCCGAGCAACAACCCATCGAGCGGACCTCGATGAACTCCTGGGAGGATCGCCACCTGGTGGCGGCCGTGCAGGCCTCCGGGCGCAAAAAACTGGTGATGGCGGCGCTGTGGACCGAGGTCTGCCTGACCTTCCCGGCCCTGGAGGCACTGGCCGAGGGCTATGAGGTGTACATCGTCACCGATGCCTCCGGCGGCACCAGCCAGGAAGCACACGACATGGCGGTGCAGCGCATGGTCCAGGCCGGCGCGGTGCCGGTGACTTGGCAGCAGGTGCTGCTCGAGTACCAGCGCGACTGGGCCCGCAAGGATACCTACGACGCGGTCATGGCCCTGGTGCTGGAGCACAGCGGCGCCTACGGCATGGGGGTCGATTACGCCTACAGCATGGTGCACAAGGCCGGGCAGCGCCGCTTGTAGTCCCTGGCCGCCGCAGCGCCAAGGCGCTTGGGCGGCGGTTTTCGAGATTGTGCGGCATGGGGCGAGTCGCTCCCCGCCGTTGTTCCTTCTCCTGGCAGTGTGGAGTCGCAGATGAACATCGAACTTACCGACGGCGTGGTGACCTTGCTGGTGCGCCATCGAGTCAAGCAGGGCCAGGAACAGGCCTATGAAACCTGGCTGCGGCAGATCATCGCCAAGGCCCGCAGTTATCCGGGACACCTGGGCATCGATGTGGTGCGCAGCCACAGTGATGGCCTCGGGCTCTTCACCAGTGTGTTGCGCTTTGCCAGCACCGAGCAGTTGCAAGACTGGTTGGACTCCGCCGACCGCCGGCAACTGGTGCAGCAGGCCCAGCATCTGCTGGCCGATGGCGACCAGACCGAGGTCAATGTCGAGCGCGAGTTCTGGTTCACCCCCCAGGACGGTGCCGCGCCGGCCCCGCCGCCGCGCTGGAAGCAGGCGTGCGTGACCTTCCTGGTGATCCTGCCGCTGACCTTCCTCGTGCCGCAGCTGTGGAAGCCGCTGTTCGCCTGGCTGCCCTGGCTTGGCGGTTACGTGCCAGCCAATGTGCTGATCACCCTGAGCATCGTGCTGCTGGTGGTCTACGTTTTCATGCCTCGGGTCACCCGCCTGTTCAGCCGCTGGCTGCAACCGCGCGGTGCGGCCTGAACCTTTTCGCTTCAATCGGAGCTATGCCATGAACCACAACGCAATTGCCGATCTGATCCTGTTCAACGGCCGCCTGCACACCGTGGACCGGGCCAACCCCCGGGCCACTGCCGTGGCGATCAAGGACGGGCGCTTCATCGCCGTGGGCGACGATGCCCAGGCCATGGCCCTGCGCGGCAGCAGCACCCAGGTCATCGACCTCAAGGGCTGTACGGTGATCCCTGGCCTCAATGACTCGCACCTGCACTTGATCCGTGGTGGCCTCAACTACAACCTGGAACTGCGCTGGGAAGGCGTGCCATCGCTGGCCGATGCCTTGCGCCTGCTCAAGGAACAGGCCCAGCGCACCCCGGCGCCGCAGTGGGTGCGGGTGGTCGGTGGCTGGAACGAATTCCAGTTCGCCGAAAAACGCATGCCGACCCTGGAGGAGTTGAACCAGGCGGCACCGGATACCCCGGTATTCGTTCTGCACCTCTACGACCGGGCGTTGCTCAACCGCGCCGCGCTGCGGGTGGTGGGCTACGATCGCCATACGCCGAACCCGCCGGGTGGCGAGATCGTCCGCGATGGCAACGGTAACCCCACCGGCATGCTGATCGCCCGGCCCAACGCGATGATCCTCTACGCCACCCTGGCCAAGGGGCCCAAGTTGCCGCTGGAGTACCAGGTCAACTCCACCCGCCAGTTCATGCGTGAACTCAATCGCCTCGGAGTCACCAGTGCCATCGACGCGGGTGGCGGCTTCCAGAACTACCCGGACGACTACCAGGTGATCGAGCAACTGGCGGCCCAGCAGCAATTGACGGTGCGCATCGCCTACAACCTGTTCACCCAGAAACCCAAGCAAGAGCTGGCGGACTTCAAGAACTGGACCAGCAGCGTGCGCTACGGCCAGGGCGACGACTTCCTGCGGCACAACGGGGCAGGGGAGATGCTGGTGTTCTCCGCCGCCGATTTCGAGGACTTCCTCGAGCCGCGCCCCGATCTGCCTCAGGACATGGAGCAGGAGCTGGAGCCGGTGGTCCGCCATCTGGTGGAGCAGCGCTGGCCGTTCCGCCTGCATGCGACCTATGACGAATCCATTTCGCGCATGCTCGATGTTTTCGAAAAGGTCGACCGCGATATCCCCTTCAACGGCTTGCCCTGGTTCTTCGACCATGCCGAGACCATCAGCCCGCGCAATATCGAGCGGGTCCGGGCCCTGGGCGGTGGAATCGCGATCCAGGACCGCATGGCCTTCCAGGGCGAGTATTTCGTCGACCGCTATGGCGCCAAGGCGGCCGAGATGACCCCGCCGATCCAGCGCATGCTCGCCGAAGGCATTCCAGTGGGCGCCGGTACCGATGCCACCCGGGTCTCTAGCTACAACCCCTGGACCTCGTTGTACTGGATGGTCAGCGGCAAGACCGTCGGTGGCCTGGCTCTGTATCCCCAGGGCCTGGATCGCGATACCGCACTGGAGCTCTATACCCACGGCAGCGCCTGGTTCTCCTCGGAACAGGGCAAGAAAGGCCAGCTCAAGGTCGGGCAACTGGCGGACCTGGTGGCCCTGTCGGCGGACTACTTCAGCGTCGAGGAAGAGGCGATCAAGTGGATCGAGTCGCTGTTGACGGTGGTGGATGGCAAGGTGGTGCATGCCGCCGGCGACTTCCACTCGCTGGCGCCGCCCAGCTTGCCCGTGACGCCGGACTGGTCGCCGGTGGCCAAGGTGCCGGGGCACTGGAAGCCTACCGCACCGTTGTCGGCCCAGTTGCACCAGTGCAGCGGTCCTTGCGCGGTGCATGCCCACGGGCACGAGCGGGCGCGATTGGCCAAGGTGCCGGTGAGTGATTTCCAGGGCTTCTGGGGGGCGTTCGGTTGTTCGTGCTTTGCTTTCTAGAGCCGCTGTTTATCAAAGTACGAATCACGGTGACCATGGATGCAGGATATCCAGGAAATCCACTTCGCCAGTAGCCGGCTAGTTTCATGAGGCAATAAAAAGGGCGCTCTCGAAGAGCGCCCGTTTTTATTATTGTTTCATTGTTTGGTTATCGGCCAGCTAATGGCCGTTTATTAGCAAAACCGATCGATGACCCGAACTTCCGAGTTGCCGCGCAACGATTGCCATTCGGTCTTCAGGGTCTCCAGGACCCGGCCGATGAAGTCCTTGTCGGCGGCGGCCTTCTTGCCGACGTAGCCCTGGCCGCGGCGGTACATCTTCAGGCGGGCCGCCAGCTCTTGGTTGTTACGGTCGAACTCTGCTTCATGGTTATGGGGCGACAGGCAGTCGATATGCACTTGACCCGACTTGGCGACCCACAGGATGTGGCTGTCGTGGCTGTCTTTGCGTGCGGCGAACATACGTGCCAATTCATCAATAGTGGGTTGGTTGTTAAGATTCATTTGTAGCCCCCTTGACCATTCATCGATCTATCTAAGTTGTTTCGCTAATTCATCTTGCTACTTCGGTAAGTTGAACCCTGATACCGGAAACAGGGCGACAGAGGGTGTCTGTCGGATACAGATAAGGCCCAGAGCCTGATGTGTGTAGTTACCTTGATCAACTGCTACGCAGAGAGCGTCACAACGATAGAAAAGCAGCATGAACCTGGATGAAGCTGCCGACATTCCCACCATCGGCCACAAGCATCTTGAAGAGTTCTCGCCGGCTTTCCCGTCGAATCGAGGACGGTCAATGCCAGGTCAGTTTCATCAATCTGCCTTGTGGGCAGTACACATCCGGGTCGACAGCTCGGCGGTCAGACGAGCTTGCTCATAACACCTTTGCCTCATCCCCCGATCGGGGGGACGCCTGCATCATGCAAGGGCGCAATCCGCTCGTCAACGGTTTTGTAGTGAAAATTTTCAAGCACTACATATTGTCCGACAAAAGCCGCAAAGTCATCATCCAGGCCCCCAAGCAAGGCCGGGACAGGTAGAATCGGCGCCTTGAATCGGCTCTGAGGTTGCAACGGTGGATGTACAACAAGGCTTCGTCCTGACGCGGCACTGGCGCGATACGCCAGCGGGCACGGAAGTCGAGTTCTGGCTGGCCACCGACCAGGGCCCGCGCCATCTCCGCTTGCCATTGCAGACCTCCGTGGCGTTCATCCCGGCCGTGCAGCGACCCCAGGCCGAACGCTTGCTGGCCGACGACCCGGACGTCGAGCTGCGCCCCCTGCAACTGCGCGACTTCCACCAGCGTCCGGTCATGGGCCTGTATTGCCCGCAGCACAACCAGTTGATCCGCCTGGACAAGACCCTGCGCCGCGCCGGGGTCGATGTGTTCGAGGCCGATATCCGGCCGCCGGAGCGCTACCTGATGGAGCGCTTCATCACCGCGCCGGTAGAGTTCAATGGCCAACCGGGGCCGGATGGGCTGCTGCTTGATGCGCAGTTGAAACCCGCCGCCGACTACCGCCCGCAGCTGCGCCTGGTGTCCCTGGATATCGAGACCAGCGAGCGCGGCGAACTGTATTCCATCGCCCTGGAAGGCTGTGGCCAGCGCCAGGTATACATGCTCGGCAAGGCCCGCTCCGACGACAGCGCGGTGGACTTCAACCTGGAGTTCTGTGCCAGTCGCGAGCAATTGCTGGAGAAGCTCAACCAGTGGCTGGCCGAGCACGACCCCGACGCGATCATCGGCTGGAACCTGGTGCAGTTCGACCTGCGGGTACTGCATGAACATGCCCGGCGCCTGGCGGTGCCGCTGCGCCTGGGCCGTTGTGGCGAGGAGATGCACTGGCGCGAGCACGCCACCCACAACCATTACTTCGCCTCGGCGGCGGGGCGCTTGATCATCGACGGCATCGAGGCTTTGCGCTCGGCCACCTGGAGCTTCCCGTCCTTCAGCCTGGAAAACGTCGCCCAGACCCTGCTCGGCGAGGGCAAGTCGATCGACAACCCCTACCAGCGCATGGACGAGATCAACCGCATGTTCGCAGAGGACAAGCCGGCCCTGGCCCGCTACAACCTCAAGGACTGCGAATTGGTGACGCGGATCTTTGCCAAGACCCAGTTGCTGACCTTCCTCCTGGAGCGCGCCACGGTCACCGGCTTGCCGGCCGATCGCAGTGGCGGCTCGGTGGCCGCCTTCACCCACCTGTACATGCCGCTGATGCATCGCCAGGGTTTCGTTGCCCCCAATCTCGGCGAGTTGCCACCCCAGGCCAGCCCTGGCGGGTTCGTCATGGATTCGCGGCCCGGCCTCTATGAATCGGTGCTGGTGCTGGACTACAAGAGCCTGTACCCCTCGATCATCCGCAGCTTCCTGATCGACCCGGTGGGCCTGGTGGAAGGCCTGCGCCAGAGTGACGAACAGCATTCGGTGGCGGGCTTTCGCGGGGCGCGTTTCTCCCGTACCCGGCATTGCCTGCCGGCTATCGTCCAGCGGGTGGCCGAGGGTCGGGAAGTGGCCAAGCGCGAACACAACGCGCCGTTGTCCCAGGCCCTGAAGATCATCATGAACGCCTTCTACGGCGTGCTGGGTTCCAGTGGCTGCCGCTTCTTCGATCCGCGCCTGGCTTCGTCCATCACCTTGCGCGGGCACGAGATCATGGCCCGCACCCGGCAGTTGATCGAGGCCCAGGGCCACCAGGTGATCTATGGCGATACCGACTCCACCTTCGTCTGGCTGGGCAGTTCCCATGACGAGGAGCGCGCCGGGCAGATCGGCCGGGCCCTGGTGGCCCACGTCAACCAGTGGTGGCGCGATCACCTGCGCGAGCAGTACGGCCTGGAAAGCGCTTTGGAGTTGCAGTTCGAAACCCACTACAAACGTTTTCTGATGCCCACCATCCGCGGCGCCGAGGAGGGCAGCAAGAAGCGCTACGCCGGCCTGGTCCAGCGCGCCGATGGCAGCCAGGAGATGATCTACAAGGGCTTGGAGACCGTGCGCACCGACTGGTCGCCGCTGGCCCGGGAATTCCAGCAGGAGCTGTATCGACGGATCTTCCATCGCCAGCCCTACCAGGACTATGTGCGCGACTACGTGCAGCGCACCCTGGCTGGCCAGCAGGACGATTTGCTGATCTACCGCAAGCGCCTGCGCCGGCCCCTGGACGACTACGAGCGCAATGTCCCGCCCCATGTCCGCGCGGCGCGCCTGGCCGATGACTACAACCGTGAGCAGGGCCGGCCACTGCAATACCAGCGCGGAGGCTGGATCAGCTACGTGATCACCCTGGCCGGTCCCGAGCCCCTGGAGAACCGCCGCGCCGCCATCGACTACGAGCACTACCTGACGCGCCAGTTGCAGCCAGTGGCGGACGCCATCCTGCCTTTCGTGCAGGACGACTTCTCGACCCTGGTGGGCGGGCAGATGGGCTTGTTCTGAGAGAACCCGACACCCACCTGCGAGCTGTCAAAACGGCCAGCGAATGAGTTTCAGGGATCAGTCGTCGACGGCTTCGCACACGAGGTTGGTGCCGTGCTTGCCGCTGTACTTCACCGTGACCGACTCGTCGTCCTCGACACTGATGGACAGGGTGGCCTCCGGGATCCTGGCCTGGAAATGCCGGTCATCCACGGCAATGCTCTGCACTGCCTTGCCGTTGATGTAGACCGGCCCGCCCTGGTCGGCACTGACCGCCAGGTTGCCCGGGCAGGCGACGTTGAACAGTGGCACGCCTTCGGCACAGGCTGCACCGGCGACGCTCAGCAAAGCGCCCAGCAACAGGATCTTGCGCATTACGGACTCCTCGTGAAAGGGACGGGCACGATGTGGCCAGCCCCGGACAAGTGCCTAGCCTATCGCCGGCGCGATGCGCGCGCGAGGGGGGAAATCGACCCCACGCCAGTGGAGTTTTCACACCGTGGTCGGGCGAAGAAAACCATGGACTGGTCGCCGATCACTGTGGCAGCGTTCCAACGCCTCTTTGGGCGAGTGATAGGACGATCTCGCAGGCGGGGTCGTTTGTGTTCTATCGAACATCATCTTGTTTGGAACAAGGACGTAGCAATGTCAAAGACACTGTCAAAAGCACTGTCGGAAATCACCTGGAACTGGGCCGACCAGGCCGCACAAGCCAGCAACGCCTACCAACAGGTACAGGCTTTCAGCCACCGCTATGACCGGGGTGGCAGCGATCTGGTGAACGGCAAGCCGTCGTTCACCGCCGACCAGGCCGCGGATGCGATCCTGCGCAAGAACCTGTCCTGGCACGACAAGAACGGTGACGGCAAGATCGACCTGACCTACACCTTCCTCACCGAGAAACCCGCCAACTACAACCCGTCCCTGGGTACCTTCAGCCAGTTCAGCGCCTTGCAGAAGGCCCAGGCCGTACTGTCGATGCAGTCCTGGGCGGATGTGGCCAACGTCAGCTTCACCGAGGCGGCCAAGGGTGGCGACGGGCACATGACCTTCGGCAACTACAACGTCAGCACCGGCGGCGCGGCCTTCGCCTACCTGCCGTCCGGTGGCAGCTACGACGGCCAGTCCTGGTACCTGATCAACAGCCAGTACCGGGTCAACGAGACCCCCGGCACCGGCAACTACGGGCGCCAGACCCTGACCCACGAGATCGGCCATACCCTGGGCCTGTCCCATCCGGGTACCTACAACGCCGGCAATGGCAACCCCACCTACAAGGACGCCAGCTACGCCCAGGACACCCGTGGCTACAGCCTGATGAGCTACTGGAGTGAGAGCAACACCGGGCAGAACTTCACCAAGGACGGTAGTGGCGCCTATGCCTCGGCACCCTTGGTGGACGATATCGTCGCGGTGCAGAAGCTCTACGGCGCCAACTACCAGACCCGTGCCGACGACACCGTGTACGGCTTCAACTCCAACACCGGCCGGGACTTCTACAGTGCCCACTCCAACAGCGACAAGCTGGTGTTCGCAGTCTGGGACGGCGGCGGCAACGACACCCTGGACTTCTCCGGCTTCAGCCATAACCAGAAGATCAACCTCAATGCCGGTGCCTTCTCCGACGTTGGCGGCCTGGTGGGCAACGTTTCCATCGCCTATGGCGTGACCGTGGAGAACGCCATTGGCGGTTCCGGCAACGACCTGCTGATCGGCAACGCAGCGGCCAACGTGCTCAAGGGTGGTGCCGGCAACGACATCATCTACGGTGGTGGCGGCGCCGATACCCTGTGGGGCGGAAGCGGGGCGGACACCTTCGTCTTCGGCGCGGCGTCGGACTCCACCGTCAACGCACCGGACTGGATCATGGATTTCACCAGCGGCCAGGACAAGATCGACCTCACCGGGATCCCACAGTTCGCCACCGGTGGCGCAGCCCTGAACTTCGTCAAGGCCTTCACCGGCCATGCGGGCGACGCGATCCTCAGCTACAACGCCGGCACCAACCAAAGCAGCCTGCTGGTTGACCTCACCGGCCACGGCACGACGGACTTCGCCGTGGGCATCGTCGGCCAGGCAGCAACGACCGACATCATCGCCTGATCGATCAGGTCCAGTGGAGCGGCGCGCGATGCGCCGTTTCCACTCTGTCGGCCAGGGCCGCCACCTGCTCGGTAGCAGCTCGGCCGCCACATGTTTCCCCGGCGCTCAGTCGCCGCCCCCGCCGCCACAACCGCCGCCCCCGCAACCACTGCTGTCGCCGCCGCCATCGCTGCTGCCGCCATCGCCGCCGAAGCGCGAGCTGTCGCTGTCGGAACTGCTGGGGGACGAGTCGCTGTCCGCAGAGCTGCCGTGCAGGTCGCTGCCGCAATGCACCACAGTGCTGCCGGCGCTGCTATCGGCCAGGCGCCGCAGGGACTGGCAGTCGGCGACGTAGTGAAAGCCCTGGGCGATCTGCAGCTTGGTATCCAGGGCGAACAGCAACGGCAGGCGGCTGGGGCGGGCGGGGTTGATGTTTTCCTCGCGGCACGCCTGCTGCCAGGTCCGGCGCAGGCCGGCGTCGCTCCGGCGCTCGGCATTCTGGCCCAGGGCCGCCGCCGGGGCGTGGTGCAGGAACTGGCCGAAGGCCTTGTGGCAGAACGCCTGGTACTCCCGGGTATGGAGGATGAACTCATGCCACAAGTCGTCCACCACCTGGGAGGGCATCGACACATAGCGCTGGCCGCTCTTGAGGTAGGCCAGGAAGAACTGGCGCAACCCCTGGGCCACCAGCTGGCAGTCCTTGAGGGTCAGCTGGGGATGCCGGGCCCGCAGGGGCGTGAACAAGCCGGGCGGCAGGCTGAAGTCGCGGATGAAAGCTTCGCGGCGCAGCGCCACCAGGGCTTTCTGCCGGCGCCAGAACAGCAGGGCCAAGGCCAGGGCCGCCACTGTGGGAAAGATGAACAGCATGCAAGGTCTCCCGCGCAAAAGTGCCGAGACAGTGGCGCAAAGTCGCGCTTTGTTCAAGTCGCGCAGCGCTGATCCCAGGGCAGCGGCGATTGGGGACAGCCAGCGGAAAAACCCCGTTGGCGCAAGGTCGCGCTTCTATCCTCTGGCAGGCGCCGGTCGCGCTGGCGACCGGCCAGGGAACTCACTCCACACGGAAGTCATGTCATGAAACTCAGCATCTCCTTCGCCATGGGCCTGGCCGGCCTGTGCCTGTTGCCCACTGTCCAGGCCGACCAGGGCAGCGATACGGTGGCCCGTCTCAACCAGCTGTACAACGACACCCGCCAGGACTGTGGCGGCCCGTCCAAGCCGGCGTTCCTCTGCTCGGGGGTGCTGTTTCGCGCCACCTGGCCCTCCACCGACTACCAGTTCTACAGCATCAGCCCGAAAAGCCAGGCCAGTGGCGGTGTCTCGGCGTCCTACCTGCGCAAGGACTCCAAGTTCCGCAAGCTGGCCTACGGCCTGCAGAGCGGCTTCATCTTCGACACCATCTTCGGCAACCCCAAGGATCACCAGGACTACGCCGTGCTGTGTTCCTTCCCCATCGATGCCGCCACCGACGATCGCCAGCAGCAAGGCTGCACCGACTCGCGGCGCACCCCCGGGAGCGTCGAGAAATACTGCCACGAGATCGGCGTGACCACCGCCGAGCAATGGGGTGCCAACTACCGGCAGAATCGAGGCGATCATTCGCGCCAGTGCTCCTTCGACGTGCGTGACGAACGCAATGCCGCAGCCGGCCCGGCGTTCTACCAGAGCATCCGCTCCATGGCGCAGATCGCCGCCGAATCCTTCGGTACCCAGAACGAACTGCGCCTGGCCAAGTGGGAAGAAAAACCGCCGCAGTCGCCGTCGATCCTGGCGCTGTTCTACACCGAGGACGGCGGCCTGGAAGGCGCGCGCCTGAACCAGATCCAGTGGTACCAGGCGGTCCGGCAATACCTGCCGGTGATCAACATGAAGCTGCCGCAGACACCCCAGCAGGAGGCGAGCTTCGTCTACGACAACAAGAAGCAGGTGATCTACCCCATCACCGAAAAGAACAGCTGCGAACGCTATGTGCAGAGCGCTACCTGGATCGAGCGCGACGACCCGGGTTTCGGCAAGAAGATCATGACCCTGGAAGTCACCCCCACCGATTGCGGACGCAAGGTCCAGGACAACCAGACCAACAACTTCTTCAACGAGTTGGCCAGTGACCATTACCTGGACGCGCAGTGGAAGAACAACCCGGACAACCGCGACAGCAGCGTGGGCAGCATGCGCCGCCAGCTGGTCTGCCACTTCAACATCGCCCGGGACAAGCCGCAGTGGAACCTGGAGCCCTCGCGCCCCTACACCTCCAATGAGGACTCCATCGCCAAGGGCTGCAACAACATCTGAGTGAGCCGGCCGCCGGCCAAGGGCCGTGCCCTGGCTGGCGGTCGTGGCCATCAGATGTGGTTGATGTCGACCTTGCGGGTTTCCCTAAGGCACAGCAGGCCCACCAGCAGGCTGGCCCCGGTGATCGCCACCGGGTACCACAGGCCGTAGAAGATATCGCCGGTGTACACCACCAGGGCGAAGGACACCGTGGGCAGGAAACCGCCGAACCAGCCGTTGCCGATGTGGTAGGGCAGGGACATCGAGGTGTAGCGGATGCGGGTCGGGAACAGTTCCACCATCAACGCCGCCAGCGGGCCGTAGCACATGGCGGCAATCAGGATCAGGGCGACGATCAGCGCCACTACCATGCCCTTGTTGACGTTCTGGCTATCGGCCTGTTGCGGATAGCCGGCCAGGGTCACCGCGCCACGCAGGGCCGCCTCGTCGAAACCGTCGATCTTCACGTCGCCGATGCTGACCTGCACCGGGCTGCCGGCCGGGGCGGCGATGCTGGAGTAGGGCAGGCCCTGTTTCACCAGGAAGGTCTTGACCTTGTCGCAGGGGCTGTCGAAGCGCGCCTTGCCCACCGGGTCGAACTGGAAGGTGCAGGTGGCCGGGTCGGCGGTGACGGTGATGGGCGCCTGGCGGCTGGCCTGGTCGATGGCCGGGTTGGCGTAGTGGGCCAGGCCCTTGAAGATCGGGAAGTACAGCACCGTGGCCAGCAGCAGGCCGAGCATCAGCACCGGCTTGCGGCCGACCTTGTCCGAGAGCCAGCCGAAGAAGATGAACATCGGCGCACCGATCACCACGCTGACGATCAGCAGGCTGTTGGCCAGGACCGGATCCATCTTGAGGAACTGGGTGAGGAAGAACAGCACGTAGAACTGCGCGGCGTAGAAGGTCACTGCCTGCCCGGCGTTGATGCTGAACAGGGCGATCAGCACCACCTTGAGGTTTTCCCAATTGCCGAAGGATTCGCGGATCGGCGCCTTGCTGGCCCGGCCTTCTTCCTTCATTTTCAGGAACGCTGGCGACTCGTGCAGGCTCATGCGGATCCAGGTGGAGATGCCCAGCAGCACGATCGACAGCAGGAACGGCAAGCGCCAGCCCCAGACGTCGAACTGATCGCCAGTGAAGTAGCGGCAGGCCAATATCACCAGCAGCGACAGCAGCAGGCCCAGGGTCGCGGTGGACTGGATCCAGCTGGTGTGCAGGCCGCGCTTGCCCTGGGGTGCGTGCTCGGCCACGTAGGTCGCGGCGCCGCCGTATTCGCCGCCCAGGGCCAGGCCCTGGAGCATGCGCAAGGCCACCAGGATGATCGGCGCGGCGATGCCGATGCTGGCGTAGTTGGGCAACAGGCCCACGGCGAAGGTGGCCAGGCCCATGAGGATGATGGTGACGAGGAAGGTGTACTTGCGCCCGATCATGTCCCCCAGGCGGCCGAACACCAGGGCGCCGAAGGGTCGGACCACGAAGCCGGCGGCGAAGGCCATCAGGGCGAAGATGAAGGCCGTGGTGTCGTTGACCCCGGCGAAGAACTGCTTGCTGATCACCGCCGCCAGGGCACCGTAGAGAAAGAAGTCGTACCACTCGAAGACGGTGCCGAGGGACGAGGCGAAGATGACTTTCTGGCTTTCCTTGCTGGTGGGCGCCACGGCCGTGGAGTCCATCGCTTGAGCATGTTCCGACATATCGATATCCCTTACAGTGATTGTTTTTGTTGTTCCACTGTCGGCGCCGGCGTGGCGTCGCTATCTTGTTTTTCGCAGTCCTGGCTCCTACGGTCCGGCGTTGGATTTTTCTGTAGGAGCGAAGCTTGCCCGCGCTAGCGTCGGCGTGGGCGGCTCGATCTCTCTGGCGTGCCGGCTGGCTCTGGCGCGGGCAGCCTCGCTCCTACAATCAGGCGTGGGCGGCGGTCTGTTTTTCCGGGGCAGGGCTCCTTGTGGTCGTGGCAAGAATCAGTTCGGCGGCTTTCTCGGCGATCATCAGGGTCGGCGAGCAGGTATTGCCGGAGGTGATGCGCGGCATGATCGAGGCGTCGGCGATGCGCAGCCCGGGGATGCCATGCACGCGCAACTGGGCGTCGACCACGGCCTGGGCGTCGTGGCCCATGCGGCAGGTGCCCACCGGATGGAAGATGGTGGTGCCGATCTTCGCCGCGGCTTCATGCAATTGCTCCTGGCTTTGCAATTGCGCGCCGGGCAGGTACTCGCTGGGACTGAACGCTTGCAGGGCCGGGGCGGCGACGATGCGCCGGGTCAGGCGGATGGCGTCGGCGGCCACTTGCAGGTCCTGCGGATGGCTCAGGTAGTTGGGCTGGATCAGCGGCGCCTGGCCTGCGTCCACGGAACGGATCTCGACCCGGCCACGGCTTTGCGGGCGCAGATCGCAGACAGAGGCGGTGAACGCCGGGAAGTTGTGCAAGGGTTCGCCGAAGCGTTCCAGGGACAGCGGCTGCACGTGGTACTCGAGATTGGCGGTGGCCTGCTCGGGGCTGGAGCGGGCGAAGGCGCCGAGTTGGCTGGGAGCCATGGACAGCGGGCCGCTGCGGTCGTACAGGTAGCGCAGGCCCATGCCCATCTTGCCCCACAGGCTGCCGGCGATCTGGTTCAGGGTGCGGGCGTTGTCCAGCTTGTAGATCAGCCGCAGTTGCAGGTGATCCTGGAGGTTGCCGCCGACCCCGGGCAGGGCATGGGCGACGCCGATGCCCAGGCGTTGCAGCAACGCCACCGGGCCGATGCCGGAACGCTGGAGGATGCTCGGCGAGCCGATGGAGCCGGCGCAGAGAATGATCTCCCGGCGGGCCTTGAAGTCCTGCTGGCGTCCCTGGGCCATGGCGCGCACCGCCGTGGCGCGGCCGTCTTGGAGGAGCAGCCGTTGCACCTCGACGCCGGTCAGGACGGTGAGGTTGGGGCGCTGGGCGATGGGCTTGAGAAAGGCCTTGGCGGCGTTCCAGCGCACCCCGGCCTTCTGGTTGACCTGGAAGTAGCCGCAGCCTTCGTTGTCGCCGCCGTTGAAGTCGTCGATCCGGGGGATGCCGCTCTGTTCGGCAGCGCTGCGAAAAGCATCGAGGATCGGCCACGACAGGCGCTGGCGCTCCACCCGCCACTCACCGGCGGCGCCGTGCAGCGGGCTGGCCCCGGCGAAGTGGTTCTCGCTCTTCTTGAACAGCGGCAGGACCTCGTTCCAGCTCCAGCCCGGGTTGCCCTCGGCGGCCCAGCCATCGTAGTCGGCGGCCTGGCCACGCATGTAGATCATGCCGTTGATCGATGAACAGCCGCCCAGCACCTTACCCCGTGGATAGCTCAGGGCGCGGCCTTGCAGGCCTGGTTCGGCCTCGGTCTTGAAGCACCAGTCGGTGCGTGGGTTGCCGATGCAGAACAGGTAGCCGACGGGAATGTGGATCCAGGGGTAGTTGTCGCGCCCGCCGGCTTCCAGCAGCAGCACCCGGTGCTGGGGGTTGGCGGACAAGCGATTGGCCAGCAGGCAGCCGGCAGGACCGGCACCGACCACGATGTAGTCGAAAGCGTCAAAGGCAGGAAGCATTCGTGACCTCGTTGGCAGATTCTTATTAGCAGGCCGTTGAAAAACTACCTGCGTTGCCATCGCTGCGTTGAAAACAGGCTCAAAATGCTCATTTACCACGTGTAAATTGCGCTTTTTCGCCTGTTTTCGCCTTGCGCTGGCTGCCTCGCCTACATTTTTCAAGGGCCTGTTAGCAGCTGTCCGTCATCCGCGGCAGCCTTGTGCCTCATCCTAGTTGTTAGCTTTCGTCAAAAGAATGTTAGTTTTTGCCCACCCGCTGTGCGTTTTCTAACAGTGTTCGCCCCAAGGCACCGGCAAGGAATCCCCATGTTCGACTGGAACGACCTGCGCTTTTTTCTCGAACTGCAACGCAGCGGGCGCCTGCTCACCGCGGCGCGACGGCTGAACACCACCCATGCCACGGTGGCGCGGCATATCGAGGCGGTGGAGAAAGCCCTGGGCACCGCGCTGTTCGTCCAGCACGCCCAGGGCTATGAACTGACCCCGGCCGGCGAGGCGTTGCTCAAGCACGCCGAGGCCATGGAGAACGTGGCGCTGCTGGCCCAGGAGGAAATCACCCAATCCAGCGCGCTGCTGGGCAAGATCCGCGTCGGCGTCACCGAGGGCCTGGGGGTCAAGTTCCTGGCCAGCCGCATGGGCGGTTTGTTCGAGCGTTACCCGGGGCTGGAGGTGGAACTGGTGGCGGTGCCACGGTTCGTCAGCATCCTCAACCGCGAGGCGGAAATCAGCATCCATCTGGAACGACCCAATGCCGACATGCTGGTGACTCGCAAGCTCACCGACTACCGCCTGGCGCTGTACGCCAGCCAGGCCTACCTGGACCGCGCGCCGCCGCTGCGCAATCGCGAGGACCTGGGGCGCCATGCCTGGATCGGCTACGTCAACGACCTGCTGTTCAGCCAGGAGCTGATGTTCCTCAACAGCTTTTGTCGCAACCCCCAGGTGCTGTTCCACAGCACCAGCGTCATTGCCCAGCAAGAGGCAGCCCGCTCGGGCCTGGGGATCGCGGTGCTGCCGTGCTACATGGCCGCCACGGATCGGCAACTGGTGCCGTTGTTGCCCACCGAGAGCATCCAGCGCGCCTACTGGATCAGCACCCGCCGCGAGCTGCACAAGTCGGTGCGCCTGCGGGTGGTCTGGGACTACCTCATGGAGCTGTGCGCCACGCACCAGCCGGTACTGCTGGGGGCTTGAGTAGGCGGTTACTTGCTGAAGAGCTTGAGGCACCACTCAACCGCGCTCACGACTTTTTCCTGGGTGTTACCTACCAGGTCTATCCATTCCAGCTGGTTCTTGAGCCCGCCGAGCAATCGGATATTGATGGAGCTGGTGGACACCTCGCGCAATGGTCGCAGCTTGTTCAGGGAAATAAACAACTGTTCCCGGCTTTCCACGATCATTTGTGCTTGATCGGCAAGGGACAAGGCTGTTTCCCTGCGTTGGCGATCGTCTCTGATCTTGTTCCTGATCTTACCGATCTGTGCCATCAGCTTCTCGGCCCGCAGTGTTTGAGGGTCTTCCTGGAAGTCAGGGTTGGCGTTGAAGGACAGTTCGTTGAAGATCTGCAACAGCCGCTTCGTTCCTGGGCATTGGTCGGCGATGAAACTCGCCACCATGTGGCGATCACTGTCGGTGCCTTGATAGCGCGACAGGAGTTTTTCCAGGACCTGGGTCAAGGTCGAAATGGATTCGTCGATTTCCTCGAGGGCTTTTTGCATGGGCGGCAGAGCCGATCTGAGGTCACCTATCTCGAGTTGCTGATAGGCGCTACGAAAATCCGGAGTGCGGTTTGCGATTTCATGCAACTGGGTCATCAACGCCAGCAGGCTTGTCGTGCTCCAATCGCTTCCCAGCGGCAGGACCACGGACTTGTCGAGTCCTTTGACCAGGACACACAGACAGGGTTGCTCGCTCGGGGAAACGGCAAAGAGTTCGGCGAATGCAGGAACGAACTGTGCAGTGGCTTTCGACGAATTCCTCGCCATCCTCTTGCGCAGGACCTCCCAGCCTGGCCCCAGGTCCTGAAAAGCCTGCTCGTCTCGCAGGGCGCGTATGGGCTGGTTGCCAGGCTGCAGTGAAGGAAGGGCGCGGCCCGGGAACGCGACAACATTTCCTCCAGGTTGCTCGAGAATACCCAAGGTATTGTCAGTCGTCGGATCCAGCAGGATGAAGGCAACTTTGCGTCCCATGGCGGAATCTACTTCATCCAGGTTGGCAATCAGCGACGCAAGCTTTTGCTGATCGACGTCGCTCGGGGCAAGCATTACACAGAGTAATCGTTGTTCTGTTTGCCGGGTGTGGAACCAGTCGACGAGTGCTTGTGGCGAAGCAGAGCTGATGAGCATTTCAATATCCTTATGAGTGTCCTGTAGGGACCATGCGCTACCGATGGGTTACCAGTCGTCCATGATGGGTGATTCGGTTCAATGCGACAGTTGTTGCTTGAACTCTCGCTTGGAGGCTGCTCATTCTGCATATAAACCGCTGATCGACCTAGTGACTCTCGCCAGCTTTTCAGCTTGTGATTCACAAAAGCGGCCCACAGTGGGCCGAGCTGCTGAGCAGGTCGCCGGCCTGGATATCGACGAAGCGCGAGCCATAGGACCGCGGCTTGAGTGCCCCGCGTTCCTGGCCCATGCCCAGGCCGCCAGTGGTGCGGGTCTCGCCGTCCTGCAACAGCGGGTCCAGGCGTGCCTGGGCAGCCACCAGGCGCAGGGTCACGGCCTGGCGCCGTGGCAGCTCACCGGCGAGCAAGGGACTGGAGCGGTGCCACAGGTACTTGCTGAACAGCAGGGCATCGCCGGGCTCGAAGGCTTCTTCGATGCGCTGTCGCTCGAAGCGCTCGGTCAAAGGTCCCGGGCTGGCGTAGGTCTGGCGCAAGAGCTCGGACAGTTCGGTGATCGACTCGCCCTGGGCCAGTTGCTGGGCCAGCATTCGCGAAAACTGGAAGTTGCCCAGGGCCGAGCACAGCGACAACGGCACCCAGGCCATCCCGCCACCCTGTGCCTCTGGGCGTACCGGTTGCAGGGGCAGCCACAGGCTGAAGGCCGGGTCTTGGGGGCGGATGTAGCGAAAGTTCAGCGAATCGTAGTGCCAGGCGAAACCCGAGCGCCCCTGGTCCAGCTCGAAGCCCTGGGCCTCGCACAGGATCAGCCGGCTGTCGGTGAGGTAAGTCAGTACCTGGGCCAATGCCGGCTGGCCTTGGAGTTGCCGGAGAATACCGTCCTGCTCCAGGCGGTGGGTCAGGCGGTTGAACCCCTCGCCAGCGCTGGCCTGGGCCGGGCGCAGTTGCTGCTCCACCAGCTGGCGCAACGGTTCGATGGCGGCGCTGGTCAGCAATCCCGGCAGCTTGAGGTAGCCCTGTTCG
Organism: Pseudomonas sp. CMR5c; assembly: GCF_003850545.1. Lineage (NCBI taxonomy): Bacteria > Pseudomonadati > Pseudomonadota > Gammaproteobacteria > Pseudomonadales > Pseudomonadaceae > Pseudomonas > Pseudomonas sp. CMR5c. Next base: position 2,608,541 of record NZ_CP027705.1, read on the forward strand.
TGGAGCAGTCGCCGCTGATGCGGGTCCAGGGGCAGGGGATTGACCAGGCAAGGGGCGGGCGGCTGCGACAGGTTCACGGGCGTATTCCATTACCGGGGACAAGTGCCTGAGTATGGACAGTGGCGTTGCTGACCGAGCGCTGGATTCGACCTCGACCGGTGTTTAAGCGACACCTGCCACCGGTTGCTGTCGGCGCGCGGCCAGGCCAGGCCAGGGCGAGTCTGTCGCCATTGGCACATCGAGCGCTGTCAGGAGTTGGGGCCGGCAGCTTGCAGGTCTTGCTGGCGGATGTAGGAGTCCTGGCTCCGGATGAACCGGTCGAAGGCTTTGGAGTTGTAGACCTGCAAGCAAGCGTGCAGCACGACTTTTCCAGGACGGTGCTTGCTGTTGGCCGCGACCTGGTCATAAGCCTTGAAGACGTAGTCGGTGGTGGCGTCATAGGGGTCATGCAGGGTCGTGAGTGTGTCTTCGTCCTGCAGGACCTGATGCAGGCCTGCGCCCATGACGCCATACATGCCGATGGCGTGCCCAACGTCCTCGCCCATGGCCGAGCGCTCGGGAAACTGCCTGGCCATGCAGTAGGCCAGGCCATAGTTCTTCAGGGACTGGCGTGCAGCCGCCAGGTCCTGCGCGCCAGCCGGGTCCACGCCTGCCATCAGGCACAGCGCCAGCGAAAGCCTTTTCATCCTTGATCTCCTGAGTCATGGCCGGCAGCGGCCGTTGCGGCGCCGATGGTCGAAGCCGCCATCGCGCTTGTCAATGCCCCGGCCCTGTCCATGCAATTGACGACGCAGATCATCCTCAGCCCGTTAATCCTCGACCGCCCGGGGCTGGACTCGGCCAGGCCCAGCGGGCTGTTTCGCACGGGCCCGTCGGCGGATGCCCAGCAGCAAGCCCATGGCCAGCAGGCCGGAGGCACCCGCCAGCAGCATGGCCAGGTGGAAACCGCTGGTCATGGCCGTGCGGTACAGCTCGCCGAACAGCGGGTTGTTTAGGGGCAACTGGTGTTCGGTCACCGCTTGGCGGGCCAGTTCGCTGGCGTTGGTCATGCCGCTGGCCCGAGCCGATTCGCCCAGCACCTGGATGGCCCGGGCGCCCATCAGGCTGCCGAGCAGGGCGATGCCGATGCTCATGCCGGTCTGGCGCAGGGCATTCATGCTGGCCGAGGCGATCCCGGCGCGTTCCGGCGGAGCGCAGGCCATCACCGTCAGGCCGGTACCCGGCAATGCCAGGCCCATGCCCAGGCCCAGCAGCCCCAGCAACGAGCCCACCAGCCAGTAGGGAGTGTGGGCGTCGAACAGGGTCATGGCGGTCATGGCCAGGCCAACCAGGCCGTAGCCGGCCACCATCAGCCAGGACAGGGGCACATGCTGGTTGATGCGGCCGAAGCCGATGGCTACCAGGCCGGTGACGGTGAATTGCGGCAGCATGCGCAGGCCGGTCTCGGCAGCGGACCAGCCCTGGATCTGCTGCAGGAAGATCGAGAAGAAGAACAAGCTGCTGTAGCTGGAAAAACCGAGGATGAACGAGGCCAGGTTGGCCACGGCGAACGGGCGCTGGCGGAACAGGTCCAGGGGTAGCAGCGGCCGTTGCACCCGCCGCTCCACCAGGGTGAAGGCCAGCAGCCCCGCGGCGGCCACCAGCAGGGTCAGCAGGGGGCCTTGGCTGGCGAAGCCTTCTTCGCCGGCGAGGATCAGGCCATAGGTCAGGGCCGCCAGCCACAACACGCTCAGGGCCTGGCCCAGTGGGTCGAGGGCAGCGTGCTGCGGGTGCTTGCGCTCGCTGATTCCCCAGCACCCGAGGGCCAGGGCGAGGAGGCCGATGGGCAGGTTGATCAGGAAGATGCTCTGCCAGCCGACGGACTCCAGCAGCAGGCCGCCCACCAGGGGGCCGAGGATCAGCGCCAGGGCACTGAACGCCGACCAGCCGCCGATGACATGGGCCCGCTGGCGCAGGTCGGGGAAGGCGTGGCTGAGGATCGGCATCGCCCCGGGAATCAGCAGTGCCCCGGCCAGCCCCTGGACCGCACGCCCGGCCAGCAGCAACCCGAGCTCCTGGGCCAGGGCGCAGAGCGCTGAACCCAGGGTGAACAACAGCACTCCGGCCAGCCAGCAGCGCTTGTGGCCGAAGCGGTCGCCCAGGGGGCCGGCCGAGAGCATGAAGGCCGAGAGGCAGATGGCATAGGCGTTGACCACCCATTGCAGGCCGGCCAGGTCGGTGGCCAGGGCCTGTTGCAGGGTCGGCAGGGCGACGTTGACGATGCTGATGTCCAGCGAGGCGAGGAAGGTTCCGAGGTAGGCGGCGGCCACCAGGGCCGGGCGACGATAGCGTTCCATCAAACATCTCCCATGGAGGGCTGGAGAGGGGCGAGGCACTCAGGTTAGTATTTCGACTGACCGTCGGTCAATGGAAAATGATAAATATTCTCAACTCTCTTTTACCCGGCAATTGCCCTAGACTGGCGGCCCTCGCCACCGCCCGGAATCGTTCATGATCGTGAAACGCCACAAGGCCCAGGAACCTGCCAGCGACCTGCCGCAGCCGCGGACCAAACCCGCCGAAGTGCGCCTGGAAGAATTGATGGGCGCCGCCCGCAGCCTGTTCCTGGAGCAGGGAGTGGAGGCCACCACCATCAGCCAGATCGTCGAGCGCGCCGGGGTGGCCAAGGGCACCTTCTATCACTACTTCCAATCCAAGAACGACATGCTGGCGGCCCTGGGCGAACGCTATACCCGGGATTTCCTCGAGTGCCTGGAACAGGCGGTGGCGGCCTGCGCCGAAGATGACTGGGTGGCGAAGGTCAGCAGTTGGGTCCGCGCCAGCGTCCAGGCCTACCTGGCCACCTACCGCCTGCACGACATCGTCTACCCCAACCATCACCACCATGGGCGGGGCAACCCGGAGCGCAATGCGATCCTGCAGCAGTTGCAGGGCATCCTCGAAGGAGGGCGGCAGGCCGGTCGCTGGCCCCTGGAACAGCCGACGGTGATCGCCTCGCTGATCTATGCCGGGGTGCACGGCGCCACCGATGACGTGATCGCCGCCCGCCAGGAAGATGGCCAGGCCCTGGCCGACGCCATCGTCCAGGCCTGCCTGCGGATGCTCGGCGTGACCCAGCCCTGAAGTTCTCCTCGGTACAAGGAAAGACCCCGATGAAACACAGCAAACGCCTGCTCGGCGCGGTACTGGCCGTATTCCTGGCGTACAAGGGTTATGGCTGGTTCTACTACGGCACGCCCTACCAGGATCGCTACTACAGTGACGACCGGGCCTTCTACTACCAGAAGTACCGGCTGTTCAGCTGGCGCGCCTGGATTCCGACCATGACCATGCCCGGCGATGGCGACAGCTCGCGCTACTCCACCGGTGGCTACCTGCGGGTGTTCAAGGCCGATGGCAGCCTGCTGGGCGAGTCTTATGACCCGTGCATTGCGGTGGTGGAGGTGTCCTGGGGCAGCGAGCACGTGGTGGGCTTTGGCTGCGACGACCACCTGATAGCGTTGCCGGCCCCGACCGCCAAGGACTGAAGCCCGGCGCGCTGCGGCCGAGTTGCACGTGGCCGCAGCGCAGGTTTCAGAAGCCGTTGGCCCGGGCGAAGTCCAGCCGTGGGTCGCTGATGCGCGTAAGGTTCACCGCGGCGCCCGACCAGCCACCTTCCATCTCTTCGCTCAAGTGATAGCGGCTCAGGTCGTACTGGATCGCGGTGCTGCCCAACTGCGGATGACCGACCCGGCTAGTGAGGGTCTGCAGCAGGCTGGAGATCAGGAACTGCAGGGGCGACTCGCAGGTTTTCAGGCCGATCCCGTAGTCGAAGCCCTGGTCGTCACGCTCGCGGAAATAGCCGAGGAACTTGCGTTTGTCCAGGTTGAGTCCAAGCACCCGGTTGAAGGCCTGGCGGCAGGCTTCCAGCTCTTCGCCGGCAACCCGGGGCAGGCCCAGGATGTTGTTGAGGTTCTTCAGGGCCACGCAGCCCTGGGTGGCGATCACCTCCGGCATCAGGATCGCGTCCTGCTCGCCCTGGGCCAGGGGCTCGCGGTGCCAGGTGTTGAGGCTCTGGCGCAGCTTGTCCAGGCTGCCGGCGGTATAGCCGTTGTAGCCATAGATGTAGGTTGGCGGCAGCAACTGGTCGCGGACCGAGAAGGATTGCGCCGGGGGCAGTTCGGCGAACGGTTTGCGGTACATGAACTGGCTGTAGTGGTCCATGGATTCCCGGGTGATCGACACCTTGAGGTTGCGTACCGATTTGCCGTTCTCCAGGGCCTGGAACAACTGCGTTTCGTTGAGCTGCGACTTGACCTCCACCGTGGCCACCACGCCTTCGATCAGGTACACGTCGGCCGAGCCGAAGGTGCGCAGGATGGGAAAGTCGTTGCGGTAGATGATCAGGTCGATCTGCTTGGAGATCCCGCCCTCGGCATCGACGATCTGCCCCGAGCCGATGCTGATATTGCGCGGCAGGAAGCGTTGCAGCACATCCCTGATGAAACTCTCCCGGGCGTCGCCCAGGATGGTCTTGTGGTCGGCGATGCTGCTGCTCACTGCAAAGCTGCTTTCCAGCACCTTGGCGATGGACTTGGCCCACCTGTTGATGATTGCCACGAGGTCTTCCTTGTGTGGATTGAGAGGGGCTCAGGGCAGCAGGTCGAAGTGCGCGCTGGCCAGCCGTTCGCCGTTGACCAACAGGTGCACCAGGTGGCGCCCGGGGTAGTGCCGGCGGGTGGTGAATTCACGGATCTGCTGTTGGCGGCCCAGTGCCTGGCGCGCCTGGCCGGGCAGGGTGAAGGTCTTGAGCTTGAACACCTTGGTACTGGTGGCGCCCGAGGCCTTGATGTAGTCGATGGCGTAGTCCACCACCAGGCGCTGGGGCTGCGAGCTGCTGGAGACCAGCTCCAGCGCCAGCTCCAGGCGCTCGCCCAGGCGCAAGGCCGCAGGCGTGACGGTGAAGTGCTTTACCTGGACCTCGGCCCGGGCCCCGGCGCCGATCAATGCCAGGGCCTGGCGCTCGCCCTGTTTGATCAGGCTGCGCAGGCCATGGCGGACGATCCAGGCCGTGTGCGGTTGCTCCAGCGGCCAGTCTTGCAGGCGTTGCAGCACCCACTGCGGGTGGTCCTTGGTGATGTCGTTGAGGTGGTTGGCCACCGACTTGCGCACATACAGGCTGGGGTCGTTGCGCAGTCGCTCGAGGATCGGCGCCGCCAGCCCAGGTTCGGCCTGCAGGCGTTCCAGGCGGAATGACCAGGGCAGGCGCGGGCGGCTGCCTTCGCTGGCCAGGCGGCGCACATGTTCGTCCGGATCGCGCGACCAGTCGTACATATGCTCCAGGGTCGCCGCCTGCTGGTTGACCAGGAACGGGCGCACGGCGAACTCCGAGGAGCCAAAACCGGTGAAGAACTTCAGTGCCGTCATGGAACGGGCGAAGTCATGGGTGCCATGGCTGGCCACGAAGTGCGGCAGGAACATGCAGACGAAGCGGCTGTCGAGCCGTGGCGCCAGGGCATACAGCAGTTCCAGACTGTGCTCGTAGGGCCCGGGCAGCACCTGGTGCAGGCTGTCGCTGACCCGCGCCAGGCGCTGCATCACCGAGAGCTCGGCCAGGCCTTGGCTGGCGCGCTTGAGAAAGCCAGGGTGGTCGAACGCCGGATACACCTCGCGCATGGCGTCGGCGATATGCACCAGGCGTTGCTGGTTGAAGATTTCCTTGAGGGCAGGGGCAGCGTTGCTCATCGAGGTTTCCTGTCAGGGGAGGGATGCCGCCCAATCTAGACCGGGCGGCTGACAGAATCTGTCAGGAGAGTGCTTCAGCGCATCGGCGGCAGCAGGTTCTCTTCCAGGCGTTCGTCCTCTTCGTCGGCCTCGAACAGGCGGGCCAGTTCGGCACGGGCTTCCTGGGCGGTCTGCATGACCTTGGCCTCGTCGTCGTACACCTCATGCTGGGCGGCCAGCAATTGCTGGTCGTGCTGGGTGAAGCGCTGGATCCGCGAGTCGGCCTGGACCTGGCTGAGTCCGAGGCCGATCAGGGTCCGGCGGCTCATCTCCAGGCTCGAGTAGTAGGTTTCCCGCACGGCCTGGGCGCCCAGGTCCACCAGGCGGTGCACGTGCTGGCGGTTACGTGCGCGGGCGATGACCTTCAGGTGCGGATAGAGCTTGCGCACCTGCTCGGCGGTCTTGATGTTGGTGTCCGGGTCGTCGGTGGCGATGACGAAGAACTCCGCCTGGCCGACCTTGGCAGCGCTGAGGATTTCCGGCCGCAACGGGTCGCCATAGAACACCGGGATGCCGCCGCCGAAGCTGCGGATCAGCTCGATGGTTTCCACCGAGGTGTCCAGGGCCACGAACGGCACCTTCTGCGCCCGCAGGATACGCGCCACGATCTGGCCCATACGACCCATGCCGGCGATCACCACCCGCGGTTGGTCGGAGTCGATCCGGCGGTATTCGGCGGGCATCTCCACTGGTTTCGGCTTGGGCTTGAGCAGGCGCGAACAGGCCAGCAACAACAGTGGGGTCAGGGCCATGGACAGGGTGATGGTCAGCACCAGCAGGTCGTGCAGGCGCGCGTCGAACAGGCCCTGGTCGCGGCCGATCTTGAACACCACGAAGGCGAATTCACCGCCCGCCGCCAGCACCACCCCGAGGCGGATCGCATGCTCGCGGTCCAGGCCACCGGCCAGGCGCCCGACCACGAACAGCAGCGGCAGCTTCAGGCCGATCAGCAGCAGGGTCAGGCCCAGCACGGCCAAGGGCGCGCTGAGCAGCAGGCTGAGGTTGGCACCCATGCCGACGCTGATGAAGAACAGGCCCAGCAGCAGGCCCTTGAAGGGTTCGATCTGGGCTTCCAGCTCATGCCGGTATTCCGAGTCGGCCAGCAGCAGGCCGGCGAGGAAGGCGCCCAGGGCCATGGACACGCCCACCAGGTCCATCAGCCAGGCGGTACCGATCACCACCAGCAATGCGGTGGCGGTGGAGACCTCCGGCAAGCGGGTCTTGGCCACGATGCGAAACACCGGGCGCAGCAGGTAGCGGCCACCGACCACCACCACGGCGATGCTGCCCAGTACCTGCAAGCCATGGCGCAGGTCCTCGGCGCTGCTGGTGTGGTGATCGACACCGGCCAGCACCGGCACCATGGCGATCAGCGGGATCGCGGCGATGTCCTGGAACAGCAGGATGGCGAACGCCAGGCGCCCGTGGGGGCTGGTCAGTTCCTTGCGTTCGGCCAGGCTCTGCAGGCCGAAGGCGGTGGACGACAGGGCCAGGCCCAGGCCCAGCACCACCGCGCTGTTGAGCGTCTGGCCGAAGAGGAACAGCGCCACGCTGCCGATCACTACCCCGGTCAGCAGCACCTGGGCCAGGCCGACCCCGAAAACCGCCTTGCGCATCACCCACAGGCGTCGCGGCGACAGCTCCAGGCCGATGATGAACAGCAACAGCACCACCCCCAGCTCGGAGATGTGGCTGACGCTCTGGGGATTGCCGATCAGGCCCAGCACCGACGGGCCGATCAGCACCCCGGCCAGCAGGTAGCCGAGCACGGCCCCCAGTTGCAGGCGCTTGGCCAGGGGCACGGTGACGACCGCGGCGCAGAGAAACACGACGGCGGCTTGTAGCAGGTTGCCTTCATGGGGCATCGGGGGAACTCCTGGTAGAACGGGCACGCAAAACTTGGCGCAGCGATGATAACGGCCTGGCGGTGACGATTTCAGCCGCAGGCGAGCAACGGTGGGTAAGGGGTATCGGTTGAGACTCGGCTCAGGCGCCATGAGGCACGTAGTAACGATGACGAGTCGGGCTTATCGACTGTCTCCCGGATAGCGCCCATCCCACTGCGGATCCAGGCGCCGTATGCGCTCGGCCAGGGGTGGGTGGGTGGCGAACAGCCGGTCCAGGCGCGACTGCACGCCCTGGTGGAAATACATGTGGCTGTATTGCGCGGCGTTGAAGGCCTTCAGGCGCGAGCCGGCAGTGCAGCCGCCGATTTTCTTCAGCGCCCCGCTCAGGCCCTGGGGATTGCGGGTGAACTGCACGGCCGAGGCGTCGGCGAGGAATTCGCGCTGGCGGCCGATGGCGGCCTTGATCAGGTTGCCCAGCAAGGTGCCGAGCGAGCCCAGGATCAGCAGGGCCAGGCCGAGCACGGCGAAGACGATCTGCCAGATGAAGCGGTGGCGGTCGCTGGCCAGGTGCTCGCGTTCGGCCTGGCGCAGCACCAGCACGCCCGCCAGGCTGAACAGCAGCAGCCCGTGGATCACCGCCAGCAGCCGGGTGTTGAGGCGCATGTCGCCATTATGGATGTGGCTGAATTCGTGGGCGACCATGCCTTGCAGCTCATCGCGCTCCAGCCGGGCGAGGGCGCCCCGGGTCACCCCCAGCACCGCTTGCTGCGGGTCGAGACCGGCGGCGAAGGCGTTGATCGCCTCTTCGGGCAGTACATACACCGCAGGCATCGTGGTGCCCGAAGCCAGGGCCATTTCCTCGACGATGTTCAGCAGCCGCTGTTCATCGCTGTTGCGCGCCGCGCCGTTGATCAGGCGTCCGCCCAGGTGCTCGGCGATAACCTTGCCGCCGGCGCGCAGCCGCCAGGTCTTGTACCAACTGCCCAGCAGCACCACCAGGACGATAAGGGCGGCCACCACTGCGACCAGGGGCCAGTTCAGTACCTTGGGCTGGCCGGATTCCTGGTTCAGCTCGCGCCACAGCCAGCCGAGGCCGAGGCTGCTGAGGGCGGTCAGGCTGGCCACCGCCAGGGCCATCAACGACAGCAGCTTGAGGGTGCGACGCCGGGCCTGGGCCTGGTGTTGAAAGAATTTCATGCAAACATCCGCAGGGCAGGGGCCGCTTTACTGGAAGGAGACCCGGGTGGCGTCTTGAATCAGCGCGCTGTCGCTGAATTGCAACAGGGTGGCGTCGCTGCGATGACCCAGCAAGCGGGCGAAGAACAGCGCCGGCACCTGCTGCTTGCACAGGTTGTAGTCGGTCACCGCATCGTTGAAGGCCTGGCGGGCGAACGCCACTTTGTTCTCGGTGCTGGTGAGCTCCTCGCTCAACTGCGCCATGTTCTGCGAGCCCTGGAGTTGCGGATAGGCCTCGAGGTTCAGGTGCAGGTGGCCCAGGGCCTGGTCCAGGGCGCCCTGGTCCTGGCCGAGGCGCAGGATCTTCTCGCGGTCGCCGGGCTCGGCGGCCGCTGCCTGCAGGCTGTCCCGTGCGGTGTTGCGGGCCTGGGCCAGGGCGGTGAGGGTGGTGTGTTCGTGCTGCAGGTAGCCCTTGACGGTTTCCAGCAGGTTGGGAATCAGGTCGTAGCGGCGCTTGAGCTGCACTTCGATCTGGGCAAAGGCGTTGCGCAGGCGGGTGCGGCGGATCGTCAGGCGGTTGTAGAGGCTGAACAGGTACAGCGCCAGCAGGGCGAGCAGCGCCAGGGTGACGATATCGGCGGTGGCCATGGATGTCCTTATCGAGGTGGGGCGTGGGGGCGGCCATGGTAACGGAATACTCCCGGCCGATGGTTGCCAGGTCCGGGCAATTCTGCGAAAAAGCGCTCCCATTTCGCACAACCAGGGACTGGCGATGGACAAGATCATGCTCCGGCTGACGGTGGTCGACGACTACCCGCCGGTTGCCAGCGAAGGCGTCTGGGCCCAGCTCCAGCCTTGCGGGCATTACCGGATCGACAACATTCCCTTCTATTCCCGCGAGCTGTGCTGGGGTGACCAAGTGCAGGTACGGGTGGCGGATGACGGCCTGAAATGGTTCGAGCGGGTGATCCGCGCAAGCACCAACAGCACCCTGCGCCTGGTGTTCCACGAGCCGGGCCACGACGAGGCGCAACAGGTCCTGCAGCACCTGGTGGCGCTGGGTTGCAGTTGGGAAGGGCTGCATCGCTGGTTCTACGCACTCAACGTGCCGGCCGAGGTATCCCTGGACCAGGTGCTGGATTATTTGCACGAACTCGGCGAGCAGGGCTGGCTGGACTATGAACATGGGTTGCTGCGCCAGTGACGGCCAGACCGACTGCACAAGGAAAACAATGGATGAACCTGGAATTTCACGCCAACACCTATAGCGCCTATACCGAAGACGAGGTGCATATCCTCGGCCTGGCCGACGACCCGGCGCAGCCCACGCATTACCTGCTGTTGCAGCGTGCCGAGGACTTCGACGAGCAGGACGAGGCACTGGGCATGGCTACCTACCATGTGGAGCTCGGGGGCCAGGGTGTATCCGGCTACGGCGGTATCGAGCAGGTGCTGCTGGCGCCGGGCCAACTGACCCTGCACTTCTCCCAGGCGGTGGCCTGGTGTCGTTCCCTGCCGAGCCTGGAAATACGCTGGGAAACCGGGTTGCTGGTGCCGGATGAACTCGACGCGGCGCTGGCTGGCATCTTCAACGAGACCGGCACCGTTATCCGGCGACAAGCCCAGTGATTGCCAAGCCCGGGCAATTCTGCGAAAAAGCCGCCCGCAGCCCCGCACCGGGGCGATGGTTGAAGGATGAGCACGCATGAGCGATGAGTTGCAGGTGATCGATATCCAGCTGGGCGACGGCAAGGCCGTGGTCAAGGGCGCCCTGATCACCACCCAGTACCGCGGATTCCTGGAGGATGGCAGCAGCTTCGATTCTTCCTATGATCGCGGCAAGCCGTTCCAGTGCGTGATCGGCACCGGGCGGGTGATCAAGGGCTGGGACCAGGGCCTGATGGGCATGCAGGTGGGCGGCAAGCGCAAGCTGCTGGTGCCGGCGCACCTGGGGTATGGCGAGCGTGCCGTGGGCTCGATCCCGGCCAACGCCAACCTGGTGTTCGAGATCGAACTGCTGGAAGTGCTGACCCGCGACGACTGAGCCAGGGAGCGTGAACATGCAGGCGAACAAGGCATGCCCCGTGGTGTTGCGCCAGGGCGCAGGCCTGGAAATCCTGGCTTTTCGGCACCCATTGGCTGGCCTGCAACTGGTCAAGGGCAGTATCGAGGTAGGTGAGGCGGCGGCCGCGGCGGCGGTCCGCGAGCTGGCGGAGGAGGCTGGGGTCCAGGGCATCGCGGTGCGCCCGCTGGGCATCTGGCAGTCCGGATTCCCCGGCCAGGTCTGGGCCTTCCATGAATGCCGGGTGGTCCAGGCGCTGGCCGAATCCTGGAGCCACCGTTGTGGCGATGACGGCGGCCATGAGTTCAGCTTCTTCTGGCATCCCCTGGCCGAGGCGCCATCGGAACAATGGCATCCGCTGTTCCAGCAAGCCCTGGCCTATCTGGGTGAACGCCTGCTGCGGCGCTGAGCTGCGGCTTCACTGGCCCAGGCGGTACTGGTTGTTGCCGCTGCGCTTGGCCTCGTACATCGCCAGGTCCGCCACGTGCAGCAGTTGGTCCATGCGTGCCCCGTGGTCGGGAAACACCGCGACCCCCAGGCTGCTGCCCACGCTGTGCCGGCGGTCGTCGACCTCCACCGGCGGCGTCAGTTGGCTGAAGATCTTCTCGCCAATGCGCCCGGCTTCCTCGGCCAGATCCAGCGCCGGCGACAAGCCTTCGAGAATCACCACGAATTCGTCGCCGCCGATCCGGGCCACGGTATCGCTGCTGCGTAGCACGCCCTGCAGGCGCTGGGCGGTGACGCTCAGTACGCGGTCGCCGATGGCATGGCCGTACTGGTCGTTGATCGCCTTGAAGCCATTGAGGTCGACGAACACCAGGGCCACCCGGGTCTGGTCCAGGCGCGCCTGTTCCAGGGCTCGCGACAGGCGCTGTTCGAGCATCAGGCGGTTGGGCAGGCCGGTCAGTGGATCGAAGTGCGCCAGGCGCTGCAACTGGCGAGTGGAAACCTTCTCGTCGGTGATATCGCGTACCACCCCCATCATCTTCACCGTGGCGTTGTGCCCGTTACGCACCACGTTGCCGGTCTCGCGCAGCCAGTGGATGCTGCCGTCGGGCCAGATCACCCGGTATTCCTCATCGTGGTTGTCGCCGGTGCGCAGGCAATGGAGCTCGCCGGCGCGCACCCGCTCGCGGTCCTCTGGGTGCACGCAAGAGCAGAACAGTTCGTAGGAGGGCACCACCTCGCCGACCTTGAAACCGAACATGCCGTAGATGGCTTCCGACCAGTACAGGTGCTGGGTATCGACCTCCCAGTCCCAGGTGCCGATCCGTGCGAAGTACTGGCTGCGCTCGAAGCGTTCGACGGTGTCGGGCCGGCCTTGGCTGAGTTCCCGGTAGGCCCGCAACTGGGCCTGGGCCAACCGCTCGCGACGCAACAGCCAGAGCACCAGCAGGGCCAGCAGCGAGGTCAGGCAGAGCAGTGACCAGACGGCAATCATCGGATGCTGGGCAACATGGAAGAGAGGGTCCTGGAGAAGGGATGGCACTTGGCTATGTTAATCCACGCAGTGTGACGAACAGCAGCTTTTTCTGCCGGGCCATGCCGCTGGTCGGCGGTCTCCCGGGAGCGCAAAGGTTTGCGGCGATAGCGACTTGCGCAACGGCCGATCCGGGCGCAGCATGCTCGCCATATAGGTATAGGGGGTATAGGTATGTCGCACACTCATGAGCGCAAGGAGCAGCTGCTCAAGCGCGTCCGGCGCATTCTCGGGCAGGTCCAGGCCATCGAACGGGCCCTTCAGGACGGTGCCGAATGCGCCACGACCCTGCATCTGGTGGCCGCCAGCCGGGGCGCAATGAACGGTTTGCTGGACGAGATCATCGAGGCCCATGCCCTGGAACATGTGGCTCACCCCGAGCTCAGCGATGCCGAGCGGGCCAAGGGTGTGGATGAACTGCTGCAAGCCATTCGCCGTTATTCCAAGTAGGAGCCCATGATGAACCTGTCGCAACAGGCCGCGAGCCTGGCCCATGAGCACCAGTTCCTCGGTGCCGATCACGATGCCAATGCTCGGCGCACCTTGTGGGTGGTGGTGCTGACGGTGGTGATGATGATGGGGGAAATCCTCGCCGGTTATCTCACCGGTTCCATGGCGCTGCTGGCCGACGGGCTGCATATGGCGACCCATGCCGGGGCCCTGGGGATCGCGGCGGCGGCCTATGGCTTTGCCCGGCGCAATGCCGGCAACCGCCGTTTCAGCTTCGGCACCGGCAAGGTCGGTGACCTGGCGGGTTTCGCTTCGGCGATCATCCTTGGCCTGGTAGCCCTGGGCATCGCCGGTGAGTCGCTGGTGCGCTTGTTCCAGCCGGCCAGCGTGGCTTTTGCCGAAGCCACGCTGATTGCAGTGGTGGGGTTGGCGGTGAACATCTTCAGCGCCTGGTTGCTGGGGGCCGGGCATGGACATCACGGCCACGCCCACGGGCATCATCACGAACATCACGAACATCACGAACATCACGAACATCACGAACATCACGAACATCACGAACATCACGAACATCACGAACATCACGAACATCAACGGCAGCACGCTGGCCATGGTGACAACAACCTGCACTCGGCCTATGTCCACGTCCTGGCCGATGCCCTGACCTCGGTACTGGCCATCGTCGCCTTGCTGGCCGGGCGCTACCTGGGGTGGGTCTGGCTCGATCCAGCGATGGGCATCGTCGGCGCCCTGGTGATCGCGCGCTGGTCCTACACCTTGATCAGGTCCAGCGCCGCGGTGCTGCTCGATGCCAGCGACGAGCAGGTGGCCGAGCAGATCCGCTGTTCGGTGGAAGCGCCGGGAGACGCCAATATCGTCGACCTGCATGTGTGGCAGGTGGGCCCCGGGGCACGGGCGGCGATCGTCAGTGTGGTGGCCCGCGCGTCCCTCAATGCCGAGGCCCTGCGTGGGCGGCTGGCGCCGGTGCCCGGGCTGGCGCACCTGACCCTGGAGCTGCGCAGCGTCTGACGTCTCAGGCCGCCGGGCGCAGCAACTCCAGCACCGAATAGACCAGCCCCACCAGTGCCACGCCCAGCAGTACCAGGCTCGACAAGCCGGTGACCAGGCGCTTGTACTTCAGTGAGAAGCCTTGGCGTGCGACGAGGATGTAGGCCCCCAGCACCGCGAAGTCGATCAGCGCCCAGACCAGGGTCAGCAGCAGGGCGCTGTGCTGCAGGGAGCGCCCGACCTGGATGAACTGGGGAAAGAACGAGACGAAGAAGATGATGTCCTTGGGGTTGCCGATCCCCACCAGGAAGCCGGTCGCCAGGCCCTGGCCACGGCGCCGTGGGCTAGCGGCCTCAGGTTCGCTGCCGGGCGCAGCGGCAGCTTCCCGCAGACCCTGGAGCGCCAGCCAGCCGATGAAACAGCAGCCCAGCAGGCTGACCCAGCTGATCAGGCGCGGGTCCAGGGACAGGCCGGTGGTCAGCATCAGCACCGCCACCAGGGCCAGCAGCAGCGAGGCCGCGTTGGTGCCCACGGCGGTCAGCAGCGCCTGGCGCGGGCCGGCGTTCATGCTGGTATTGATGATCAGCGCCACCACCGGTCCCGGGGTCGCCACCAGCATCAGCACGCTCAGCATGTAGACCAGCAACAACGACAGATTCAGCTCCACGGACCAGGCTCCCGGCAATTGACAGGCGCGCAGCTTGGGGGCTTTTGCCGGCGTTGAAAAACGCAAAAAGCTGTGACCTACTATGATTTTTTATCATGATGAGTGCCCGCCGATGGTCGAGTCCCTGCCGCCGCTCTATGCCTTGCGTGCGTTCGAAGTGGCCGCTCGTTCCAGCTCCTTCACCCGTGCGGCAGAGGAACTGTCCCTGACCCAGAGCGCCATCAGCCGGCATATCCGTACCCTGGAGAGCCAGTTCGGCTGCCGCCTGTTCGAGCGTCATGGGCCGCGGCTGGTGCTGACCGACGTCGGCCAGCGCCTGGCCCGGGAGCTCAAGAGCGGCTTTCGGATCATCGAGGACGCCTGCCTGCCCCTGCGCGCCAACAGCGGCCAGCTGCGCCTGAAAGCGCCTTCGACCTTGACCATGCGCTGGCTGCTGCGGGTACTGGAGCAATTCAAGGGCGACTGCCCGGAACTGCCGGTGCAGTTGGCCAGCGTGTGGATGGATTTCGATCATGCGGACCTGCACGCCGAGCCCTACGACTGCGCGATCCTGCTGGGCAATGGCCACTTCGGGGCCGGCGTCGAGGCTTGCAAGCTGTTCGACGAGTGGCTGATCCCCATCGGTGCGCCGCAACCTGCGGATGCGCCGGCCTGGACCCTGGAGCGCCTGGCGCAGGCCGAGCTGATCCACCCCTCGGCGGATCGCCGCGACTGGCGCCGCTGGCTGCAGGCCCAGCCGGAGCAGGGCTTGGCACAGGCGCTGCGGTTGGACCGGGGTACGGTCTTCGACACCCTGGACCAGGCGATTTCCGCCGCCATGGCCGGGCACGGGCTGTCGGTGGGCGACCTGCACCTGGTGGCCGAGGACATTCGGCGTGGGCGGGTGGGGCTGCCGTTCCCGCGGGCAGTGGCCTCGGGAGACGGTTACTACCTGGTGTGGTTGTGCGGCAGCCTCCAGCAGGAGCGGATCGCGCGCTTGCGCCAGTACCTGCTGGAGCGGGTGGTGCCGATCGACGACCTGGCCCTGGATTATCTGGTGCCCGGCACACCGCGAGCCTAGGCCGCCACTACGCGCCTAGCCGAGGATGATGTAGTCATTGTGCTGCGTTATGCCCCGGTGCGGGCCTGGCACCAGGTGCACGTAGCGTCCTTGCAACAGGTCGATCGGCAGGCAGTCGTCGACATCCAGCAGGGCATCGGTATGGGCCTTGTGCCAATGGGCGAGCATCTGCTGCTTGGCCTTGGCCTTGGCCTTGGCCTTGGCTTGCTGCTTGTCCGAGGCAACCACCAGCAGGTAGCGATGGGCTTCGCCGAAGGTGGCGCTCTCGTAGCCGCCCAGGTTGATGAAGAACAGCCGGGGCGCACCGGCCGCGGGGGCCAGGGGGCTGAGCTCGAGCTTGTAGCCTTCGACGCCATCGACCTGCATCCATGAGTCGATGTGCAGGCCGGCTGGGCTGCCGAACCAGCCCTCGCGTAGTTGCGGGTAGGTCGCTTCCAGGGAGTCGGCCACCACGAACTGGACGTCGTGGACCTCGATCTTCGCCTGGGGGTGCTTGCCCCCCAGCATCACTACAAACAGCATGGGCGTTCCTTGTTGCGGGATCGGTCGGGGTGCCGGGCACCGCGTGGGCCGCAGGTTTTACCGCAAGCCCGGGGCGCTGCCAAGGGGGCCTGGTTCAGCGGGTCGGCAATGCATCGTTGAACCACGGGATCCGACCATTGAGTGACGGCAGGTAGTGCCAGCGTAGCCGCAGCTCGGCCAGGGCCGGCGTGCCCAGCAGGGCCAGGAGCAGGCTGGCGACTATGTTCAGCGCCAGGCCCCGGCCCGGGCACTGGTGGCGGCCGGCGCCGAAACTCAAGTCCTGGTCCGGGGGCAGGGCCGGGTCGTGGTTGGCCGCAGCCAGCAGCACCAGCAGCGTGTCGCCGGGTTGTAGCGCTACTCCGGCCAGGGTGCAGGGCTCGGCCACGAAACGCCGGGTGTTGTGCACCGGTGGGTCGAGCTTCTGTTGTTGGCGCAACCAGGTGCCGAGCTGCGCCGGGTCGTGGCGCAGGCGCTGGGCCAGCGCCGGTTGGTCGAGCAAGGCCAGCAGGGCATTGCCGAACAGCCCGGCACAGGCGTCATGGGCCTGGACCAGCAAACCCACCAGGTTGGCCCGCAGGTCTGCCGGGTCCAGGCTCCCTTGCTGTTGCCGGATCGCTTGCAGCAGCGGTCCGGGAGCATCGGTGTGCAACAGGGCCTGCATCTGCTGGTCCAGGTAATGCGCTGCCTGATGGGCGGCCTGGCGCTGGGACGCATCGCCCAGGGGCGACAGCCCGGCCACCAGCTCGCCCGTGCGCCGGGCGATCTCGGGTTGTTGGGCTGTCGCCACGCCGAGCGAGCCGGCAACCATCGCCACTGGCAGTTGGAATTGCCAGCGGCGCACTCCGGCGGCGTCGCTCGGCGTATCCAGCGGTGGCCGCCGGTGTTCCAGGGCAAGCATCAGGTCGATGCCGGCCATGGCCCGCAGGCCCGGCTCGATGGTGGCGCGGGGGCAGCTGTGGCGGGGGCCGTCGTTCATTCGCATCAGGCGCGCGAACAGCGCTGCGGCGGGACCGTTCGCCAGCGCCGCCGGCACTGGTTCGTAAAGGGGCCGCACCCGGCAGGCCGGATGTTCGAGGGCCGCCGTCACGGCCTCGGCGCTGCTGGCGATCCAGAGCCCGAGCCCGGCGTCGTAGGCCAGGCCGGACCCGGCCCGTAGCGCGGCATAGCAATGCCGGTAGGGATCGGGATGGGTGATAGTGCTGATCAAGTCCATGATTTATCTCTGTGTGAGCCAAGCGTGTCGGTTGCTACTATCCTCAGCCTTCCGAAGGCATGATTCGTCAGGGAGCGAAATATGAATGCTGAGCAGAACGACCGCGGCGTGTCCCAGGTGGCGGCCGCCATCGCCGAACCGGCCCGCACTCGCATGCTGTGTGCCTTGATGGACGGCCATGCGCGCACCAGCACCGAGCTGGCGGCCATCGCCGAGGTCAGTACCTCCACGGCCAGCGTGCATTTGGCCAAGCTCAAGGACGCGGGCCTGCTGCGGGTCCAGGTCCAGGGCCGGCACCGCTACTACGGCCTTGGCGATCCGCTGGTAGCCCGGGCCCTGGAAGCGCTGATGGTGATCGGCCAGGGCTGCGAGCAGCGCTTCAGTCCGCGCACCCCGGATCGTCTGCAGTTCGCCCGGACCTGCTACGACCACCTGGCGGGCACCCTGGGTGTGCAGTTGCACGACCGCTTGTTCGAGGCCGGTTGGCTGCTGGAGGATGGGGATGGCTACCGGGTCAGCGACAGTGGAAGTGAATTCTTCCGTGGGCTGGATATCGATGTCGCTGCGTTGGCCGGCTTGCGTCGGCGTTTCGCTTGCGGTTGCCTGGACTGGAGCGTGCGTCGTCCGCACCTGGGCGGCGCTTTGGGCGCGGCCTTGCTGCAAGCCCTGGTGCAGCGCAAATGGCTGGTCCGCGACCTGGACAGCCGCGCCCTCGCCCTGACCGGTACCGGTGGGCGAGCCATCAGCAAGCGTTTCGGCCTGGCCCTGATCCAGCCGGCCCGGCCGCTCTCGGCCTCGGCCAGCCTGGAGCTGCAAGGCCTCGGTGGCTGAACGGCACATGACGACCTGTACCCGTAATCAGGAGAAGCGCCCCATGCTCATCGTGTTCGGCGGTTTGCCTGGCACTGGCAAGACCACCATCGCCCGCACCCTCGCTCCACGCCTGGGGGCCACCTACCTGCGGATCGACAGCATCGAACAGGGCCTGCGTGATGCCGGCCTGGCACAGGTCGGCAGTGCGGGCTATCAGATCGCCTTGCAACTGGCCGAGGCCAACCTGGCCCTGGGCAACCGGGTGCTGGCCGACTGCGTCAACCCGGTGGCCGAGAGCCGCGCGGCCTGGCAAGCCCTGGCGCGAAAGCTTGAGGTCGACTTGCTGGAAATCGAAGTGGTGTGCTCCGACCGTGACCAGCACCGACGCCGGGTCGAGGACCGGTGCTCGGATGTCCCGGGTCTTTCGCCCCCGAGCTGGCAATCGGTACTGGCCCACGACTACCAGGCCTGGGACCGACCGCGACTGGTGCTGGACACTGCGCGGCTGGCGCCGGAGCAAGCGGTGCAGCGGATTCTCGCGCAGTTGCCTGGCGCGCTCCTGCCGCCGGTTCGCTGAAGCACAGGTGACGGGGTTCAGCCCCGGCCCATGCACTGCCGGCGGTATTCGTCCGGGGTGGTGCCCATCATCCGCCGGAACATGCTGATGAAGGCCGAGGCGCTGCTGTAGCCCAGGTCCAGGCCGATGGTCTCCACGGTCTGGCCGCGTTCCAGCAAGGCCAGGGCCTGGACCACCTTCAGCCGCTGGCGCCATTCGAGCAGCGACATGCCCAGCTCCTTCTGGCTGCGGCGCACCAGGGTGCGCTCGCTGGTATTGGCGGCATGGGCCAGTTCGCCCAGGGAGCGCGGGTCCCCGGGGTTGGCCTTGAGCATGTGCAGCACCGGGCCCAGCAGCGGATCATCGGAGGAGGGCAAGTAACTGCCGGCGCAGGACGCCTGGCCGAGTTTGTCCACCAGCACTTGCAGCAGGCGCTGTTGCTCCGGGCTTTGCGGCAGGCCGGGCGGGTCTTGGCGCAGGTCGTCCAGCAGCGCCAGCACCAGCGGGCTGAGGCTCAGGGCACAATGCCGCGCAGGCAGGGCGCCGCACAGCTCCGGGCTCAGGTACAGCGAGCAGTGGCAGGCCTCCTGGTGGTTGAAACCCACATGCTCGACATTCGGTGGCAACCAGATGCCGTACTGCGGCGGCGCCAGGTAATGGTGGTCGTCCAGTTCGATTTCCATCACCCCGCTGTAGGCATAGACGAACTCGCCCCAGGCATGGCTATGCCGGGGGTAGGTGGCGTGGGCCGGCAGGTTGGCCGTGCGAAAGAACACCGGCGCCGGCAGGTCCTGGCTGAACGGTGGCAGGTGCAGGTGTTGCGCGGCTTTGGGCATGGCGGCACCGGTGGGTGGACAAGCAAAAGGGGGTAGGTGCGAATCCTACACGACCTCACTAGATCCATCGCTGGAGGTGGTGTCAGAAGGGTGTTTGCTAAACTCGGGCCGCTAGGCATCCATTCAGTTTTCAAACTGCGAAATACGCGTTGCAATGGCGGATTTTCTCAACAGTTTCCAAGACGACCCATGCTTCGGTTCATGCGGTAACACCAGAGCCGCTTGCGAAACTGATGGTTGCCATATTTCGATTCTTGATCCGAGTGGAGCAGCAAACCTGGAGAACTGCCACGCTGTTCATAAGCCATATCCAATGCCTTGATCACCAGACCCGGAACTGGTGTGTTTGACAGCGCCGAGCCTATAACTTGGCGTGCGTAGAATTTTAGGACGATCGCCAAGTAATGCCATCTTACCTGTGCCCTGATATAGGCTATATCGCTACACCAGACACTGATTAAGTGTCGGCAAATCAGACTCCTGATCCAAGATTCTTGGAGTATCAGGCCGCTCGACCGTCGATTGTTTGTAGGCATGTAATCCCGGTTCTTTACTCATTAAGGTCAGTTCCTGTATCAGGCACCGCCCCTTGAACTGTCCGATTTGCTCGACGTCTTCCTGCATCATCGACACGATGCGGTAACTCCCTGCTGCGCTTAGACTATTGGTAAGCAGTTCATTGATCCGACTGCGCAATCGCAGTCGTTCAAAGTTCGGAGTTTTGCGTTTGAGACAACCGGCGCAGTAACACGAACAAGTGATGGCGAAGACCGAGAAAAGCCAATCCACAGGCGCCTGAGCACTTAACTGATCAATCCGCGCGCGTACTCTTCCGACATCAAAGAGCGCGGTAGCCATTTTTAAAATGAGTTTCTCCCGTTCAAGGCGCGCCTGATTACCCCAAGCGATCGGCAGGCTTCGATATGGCTATGGCCTTGATCGAGTACGAGCCCTACGGCCTTGCGTTTGAGTTCAGCAGAAAATGAACGACGTTACCTGGTCATCAAGCACCTCAATCTGGCGAGTATTCTCGCCTAAATAGGTATCTGGTTTTATTGGGGCACTATTCCGGGAAAGAAGTTGCGTAATTCAGGAGTGAGTAGAAGGGCTGGTGGTTCGGTCTTCATGGTGGTCGGTACACGGTACAGTCAGATGTGTTTCCTATGCTCCTAGGAGCTTTCTTAGGAGGCGGTTGGAAGGGAGTCATGGAGATATTGGAATTATTATATTTTTTTTTAATAGCAAAAAAATCATGCTTGTATTGGCATTTTTTTTGACAGTTTATTTTTGTTTGTCTTAACTGGGCTCTGCATGAGAAATAGAGTGTCTTGTTAAGGTCTTTAATAGCTGATTTGACGCTGTGGTTTTATTTCTAGGAAGACCTATGCGGCGTGCCCTGTAAGTAGTTTTGCGCTCTCGTTTGGCTCTTGTTTTTAAGTTTGATCGCCGTCGATTCTGATTTATACGGCCTGTTCGGAGTGTGTTTGTTGTTGTATTGATTTAAATAAATGGACTGCTGGAGGTGCTATATGGAAATGGCAAGAGATATAACTATTGTCGATATGTTTGAGAGTCAGGCTAGCTTTCGCTCAAGTAAGACTGCATTGTTTTACTGCTCGGATAGTATAACTTATGGACTTCTGAATGAGAAAATAAATCAGTTGGCAAGACATTTGCTGGATCGTGGTGTCGAGAGTGGCGACATCGTCGCGGTATGTGTTGAGCAGTCAATAAGCCGTGTTGTGTTTATGATGGCGATAGTAAAGGTCGGTGCCGTCTATTTACCTCTTGACCCTGAGTACCCTGCCACAAGGTTTGATTTTATTCTCGAGGATACCCAAACAGAGTTAGTGATTACGTCAAAAGCATATGAACATAAATTTTCCGATTTTCGTGGGGTTTTGATTGTTCCTGATAGTGACCGAGAAAGGTCGTTGATTGATAAACAGTCAGGTAGCAATCTTCTGAAGGAAATACCTTCGTCAAGCTTAATGTATGTCATATATACATCTGGCAGTACCGGGGTTCCAAAAGGAGTAGCTGTTCAGCATGGCGCAATTGCTAGTTTTATTGAGAATGTTCAGCCGGTAATCAATGTTTCATCAGAAAACACCGCCATACAAATCCTTTCTTACACATTCGATGCTTCCTTTGTCGATACATGGATGCCGCTCCTGATTGGTGCCACATTGCATCTTTATCCAGATAATAAGTTATTGGGTGAGGCTTTGTTGGAATATATTAGATCGAACCGTATTGATACTATTCCAATGATTACTCCGACCATTCTTGCTACATTCCCTACTGGACAGCCAATCGGCGAGCTTAAAAGTATTGTCGTAGGCGGAGAGGCTTGTGCGGATAATGTATTCCTGTATTGGGCCAGTAGGCTGCAGATGTATAATCTTTATGGCCCAACAGAAACAACGGTCGCTGTTACTTGTCATAAATATGTGGCAGGGCAGAGTGTTAAAAATATCGGCAGCCCTCTGTCTGGTGTTGATTTTTATGTGCTGGATGAAAACTTCAAGGCATTGCCTATAGGTTCGCCGGGTGAGCTCTTCATTGGTGGGGCACAACTTGCTCAGGGCTACTTGAATAGACCCGAGCTAACAAAAGAAAAATTTGTACATGTCGACGTGGCGGACTCAAAAACTGGAAGAAGTGAGTGTAAGAGACTTTATAGAACTGGCGATATTGTGACTCTATTGCCAAATGGAAATATTGAATATATAGGGAGGAATGATACGCAACTCAAGATTCGAGGCTTTCGCATTGAGTCTGGTGAGATTGAGAGCTCAATAAATAGAATAAAAAATGTCCGAGAGTCTGCAGTTGTAGCAGTGAACAAGGAGCTGGGGCAGCCAATGCTGGCTGCTTTTATTACGCTATCGAATTATCACTCAAAAGATGAAATGAAAATAAAGTCGGAAATTAAAAAAATATTGCAAAATACTCTTCCGGTCTACATGGTTCCCGATAAGATTTTTATCTTGGATTACTTTCCTCAGACGGTTAGTGGGAAAGTTGATCGAAAAGCACTCCAGTCCTTAATGAAGGAAGAAGCGCTCTCGTTAGATAATCTGGCAGAGGATGATGTTGAAGGTACTCTCGTCGCGATATGGAAACATGTTCTGCAGACGGATGATATTAAAGCTCAGGACAATGTTCTTGAAGTTGGAGGGAATTCTGTTGCCGTAGTTCGAGTGTTCACCTCGCTGCCGGAATCTATTAGAAGCCAAATAACATTGGTTGATCTTTATACCTATCCGTGCATTGAGCAGTTGGCGCAAGAAATAAAGATTCGCGAAAATAAGCGTCCGCTGACGTTTGAAGAGAAAATGCAATTATCTAAGAAGACATTACTTGGTGATATCAAACTTGCGGCAGACTATGAATTTCCGACGGAGATTGATCCTGATGTTTTAGCTAATCCGGAAAGTGTACTTCTGACGGGCGCTACTGGATTCGTTGGAGTGCATTTGTTGCTGGAGTTGCTGGATAAAACATCTGCGAATATATATTGTCTGGTTAGGGCTGAAAGTGTTAAGCATGCTATTGAAAGGATAAAGTTTACACTGAAAAAATACCGCCTTTCTTGGCCCGAAGAGAAGTCTGATCGAATTATTCCCGTTTTAGGTGATTTTACTAGGCCACAGCTTGGGATGTCCGATTCAGATTTTTTAAATGCGTCGAAAAATGTTCAGATTATATATCACACTGGCGGAAATGTTAATTATGTAAAGCCTTATGCTGAAATGAAAGCGGTCAACGTAAATGGGATTCAGGAAATTATTCGTTTCGCGACAACATCAAAATTGAAGTATCTAGTCGCATGTTCCACTATAGCCGTTTTTAGTTGGGGGTACCTGACTACAGGTAAAACCTGGATGTGTGAAGATGATGATATTCATCAGAATCTATCCGTGGTTTGTCGAGATACCAACTATGTCAGAAGTAAGTGGGTGATGGAAAATGTCCTGGAAGAGGCAAAAAAGAAAGGATTACCTGTTATTGGTATTCGTCTGGGATTTGTCATGTGCCAGAATGATAGCGGTGCTACAGAAATGAACCAGTGGTGGGGAAGCTTTGTCCGGTGCTGTGTTGCTCTCGGGACCTACCCCATGATCATGGGTCTTAAGGATCAGCTGGTGACTGTGGACTTTGTAGCAAAGGCAATTGTGCACATTTCTCAAAACAAAGAAGCTCCAGGGAAATTTTTTCATCTCGTTCCTGAACCGGTACATGACATATCTGTGCCAGAGTTTTTTGAGAAGTTGAATGAGTATTTTGGGATTAAACTTCGGCCGATTCATTATCGCGAATGGTTGAGTAAGTGGAAGAATAATGAGCATAGCCCTCTATATAGTTTGTTAAGCTTGTTCACCGAGGAGATTGTTCCAGGGAAATCTCTGGTCGAGTCTTATGAGATGACTTACTACTTTGATAGGAGGAATACTACTGAGTTTCTTAAAGGCAGCGGAATAGAAACGCCTCCAATCGATAAGTCGCTTCTTTCAAGATATTTGGATTTCATGGGCATCTCTGCACATAGTCCTAAGTAGTTCTCAATGGCAGTGCATTGCGGTGCGATGCACTGTTTTTTTGTTTGGTTGAGATCCTGTGTTTATGAAGAAGCCACAAATATTTACTTTGCATTTTGCGGGTGGAAACTGTTATTCCTATCAGTTCATGAAGCCTGAGTTAATCGATTTTGATGTTGTTTCGATAGAACTGCCAGGGCGAGGCAAGAGAATAGCCGAGCCGCTTATTCGAGGTTTTGAGGCCGCCGCTCAGGATGTTTTTCAACAAATCGTATCTCAGCTTAGTGGGAGCTCTTTTGTTTTATATGGGCATAGTATGGGAGCCGTTCTCGGCCTGAAGGTTGCGCGTATGCTGGAGGATTATGAAAAAAGTCCATCAGCTCTTATTTTTACCGGCCATGCAGGTCCCAAATTAGTTAAATACAAGAATACTGCTTTCCTGGAGACTCAGGAGCTCAAGCAGGTATTGCTAGAACTTGGCGGTTTGCCTGAGAGTGTAATACATAATTCGGAGTTGTTCGCCTTTTTTGAGCCAGTCATCAGGGCTGATTTCGAAGTTGCGGAGCGTGCAGATGGCTACGAGTTTGAGCCAGTTGATATTCCGCTGCATGTGGTAATGGGGGCGGAAGAGGAGTTTTCAGAAAAAATAGATTTGTGGCGAGAATATACAACGTCTCGCTTTCATAAAAAACTGCTTAGTGGTAACCACTTTTTCATCCATCATCATGCTTATGAGATAGCTGCCATTGTAAAGTCAATGTTGCCACAAGAAGGCTAGTATTCATTGAGAGGTTTAGTCTATTACTCCGCAATCTGAAGCCGACACTAGCTTTTAGTGTCGGCTGCAGACTTATAACCGCTGAGCCAGAAACGAACTTACCCAAACAGTTCGGGTGCGGTTGCCGGAGCCTCACTCTTTCACAAAGCGCTTGGCCTTGTGGAACATGCGAAAGTCGTCGAACTTCTGGCCGTAGATAAATGGCACGTAGGCGTCCGGGTTCTCCAGGGTGTCGAACCATGGGACAACCCACGACGATTCGCCCTGGGAGTAGCAGGCCTTGCCAACCGAGACTACCGGGATGCTGTCCAGCGGGTCGAACTCGTTACCGGTCAGTTTCAGTGTGGCGGTGCCTTCACGGCGAACGCGGTAGTTTTCCATGTTCTTCATGCAGGTGAGGATCACCTTATCCTGCAGGCCGATGCCTTTCACATGGGGGCTGGCCTTCAGCTCGAAGTCCAGGCCTTCGTCGCTCACCGGGCCCAGGTCCTCACCGAACTTAGCGTTGACCTCGATCAAGCGCTGGCCGTTGCGCTCAGCAAAGCCATAGAACTGGTGACCGTCCATGTAGATCTGGGTGGTGCCGGTTTTCTTCGGCTCCCCCCACATTTCACGACCGATGGTCACGGGCATGTCGCCGCTGACGATGATCCACAGCATGGTGGTGCCTTCGTGCTCTTTGTAGCGGCACTTGAGGAACACGATGGCACAGTCGAACTCGCCACACATCGCGCTTTGCCACTTCGAGATGTTCACGTAGGCGGTCGGTGTGTCGCCCGGTTCGAAGCAGGGAGCAAGGACGCTGCGCACGAACTCGGGAGTGGTCTGGAACTCGACCGTCACCCCTTCGGTAGTGAACTTGCCATCGGCGAGGAGCTTCTGGATTTCTTTGACTTCTTCGGCAGTTTTAACGAATCCCATGGG
Source organism: Pseudomonas sp. CMR5c (assembly GCF_003850545.1). Classification (NCBI taxonomy): domain Bacteria; kingdom Pseudomonadati; phylum Pseudomonadota; class Gammaproteobacteria; order Pseudomonadales; family Pseudomonadaceae; genus Pseudomonas; species Pseudomonas sp. CMR5c. Next base: position 2,634,240 of record NZ_CP027705.1, read on the forward strand.
ATTTCTCCTTGTTTTTCTACGGGCGATAAAAACCGTGCGTCAGGAATGGCGCGAACTAGCAACGTGGTTGGTGGGAGAAGAGGGGAGTTCGAGCTCCCCTCAAGGTTGCTTCAGAGGCTTACGGCAACGGTGCCGGCTGCCCGCTGGTTGACCAGGCTCGGTCGGCTGATGGCGCCGGAGGTCGCTTGGTAGTCGCCTTTGCGCAGTGGCCAGATGAGCAGGCGAACGCAGAGGTAGTAGGCTGCCCCCGAGAGCAAGATCACCGGCAGCGATGCGCCCAGGTAGCGGAAGGGGTCAGCCATGGCCACGGTGACCGGGTTGTAGAGCCACAGGTAGCCGAAGGTCGAGGCGACAGTGACGATGACCGCTATCCAGTTCACCCCGTTCCAGAACTCGTACTTGCCACCCTTGTGTGCGAAGAGGCTGGTGACATCGATCTGTTCGCGACGCAGCACGAAGTAGTCGACCAGGGTAATGCCGGTGATGCCGACGAACATGACGCCGTTGTACGACAACCAGCTCATCACCACCGAGAGCAACCACTGGGTTTTGAACGCGAAGTAGACGCCTGGGAGCAACAGCAAGGCCAGGAGGAGCTCCCACTTCAGTCGGGCGAAGAACTTGATCTGCTGCACCGACACTCCGGCCAGGTAGATCATGACCACCATGGTCGCGATGTTTGCCGTCAGCACGATCGCCATGACGATGGAGCCGAAGACTGGGCCACCTACGGCAATCATCCAGATCGTGGGGTCGTAGGTACCGGCACTGATGGCTGCCAAGGCGGCAACGGTCGAGACAAACGCCGCCCCCAGGACACCGACGCCCACCACGGATGGGCCAACCACGTGCTTGCGCTTGGCTACGAGGCGAGTCAGGCCGCCCATGACGGGCCACCAGGTCATCGAGTTCGAGACACCGAACTCGACTGCCAGGGCAAATCCCTGAACAGGGTCCTTGCTCAGCATCTGGTCGGCAGGCAGTTGTGTCGTCCAGAGGTGCTGCAGGCCGAATTTGTGGATCAGGATGCCCAGCATCACCAAGGTGATGAACATGTGCAGAGGGCCGATGTAGCCATTCAGCCGCTCGAACAGCTTGGGCCCTTTGCTTGCAATCAACCAGACCAGTACCAGTGCTGCCAAGGCAACACCAATGACCAGGTGCTCGTGGGAGGTCCCGGTCACTTCGGTTCCTGTCATGGTCGCGGCAATGTTCGCTGCGCCGCGGGCAGTGAGCGCTTCAACGACATACGACCAGCCAACCAAGGTGGCGAGCAGGCCGAACAGCGGAACGACAATCCCTCGATAGCCAAAGGATGCCTTGGCATTGTCGATCACATCGGTACCGTATTTGTGGCTGGGTACGCCGGAGGCGAGTGTGACAATGGCCATACCGATCATGAGACCGATGACGTAGCCCATCACACCCAGGCGCCAGTCGCCAACGTAGGGGAGGTAACTCCCGATCAGGAAGGCCCAGGTTGCTGCGCTGAATGCACAGCATGTCCAAAGGAATGAGCCATAGGTCTTGTAGACGCGGTCACGGGCAAGCACGGGAAGGCGGCCTGCAAGAGCCTCCTGCTCGACATGGCTTTTGAACTCGATACTGGATTGGGTCATGGCGGGCCTCCTACGCGACGATCATCAAGGTGCCGAGCCAGAGGATCGCTGCAATCAGAATCCAGACGGTGGATTCGACAATCATCGGGCGAGCCGGTCTCCAGCAATCGGAGGAGGTGTGTTCTTCAGTGGCCAAAGCATTCAGTTGGCGAACCAGGTCCTGGTTCAAGCTTTGGCTGGTCAGCATCATCCCTGAGCTAGCGTCGACTTCGATTTTGCTCATTTTGACCCTCTTCTAGGCAGCTCTTGGAGGTATGCCAGTAATGTTTGTTATAGAGAGGCAGAAAACTCAGTGGAAGCTCGATAGGCGAGTGCCTTCAATCATCCCTCACACGCAAAGTCCTATCTTTGTTGTGTACAGCTTTCAAGTTTAGGGCAGGGGCGTTGAATGCTCGGATCCGGCCCCTGGAAACCAGGCTACTCTCGCCTTGATCAGTCCTATATCCGAAATTGGCAACCTCGGTTTGAACCCGCAGTGGCCTGAGTGTTTGCCTGTGGTTGCGCTGAAGTGGGCGTCGCTGATGAGGACGCCTGGCCGCCCGTCGGTGGGGCAGAAAGAAGCCCCGGTATGGCTGGGTCACACGCACCGGGGCTCGAGTAATGCTTTCTACTGGTTCTTGGCCGTCAGGTATTGAGCGCAGAAGCCCAGGCCGCCATGGCCCGCTTTTTGAGTCTCGGCCAGGTCATCGGCCACCGCGCCGATCAGGCTTGCGCGCAGGCCACAGGCACGGAGGGCATCGCGCCACTGGACTACGGCATCCAGGTAGACGTCCACGGTGGCCTGGATGGTGCCGAAGTCGTTGGACTCGATTTCCTTGATGCTCTTCTTGACCTTGTAACGCAGGAGATCGATGCACTTGTCAGCGAAGTCCCCCAACTGGCTGGCGTCGACGCCGTGGGTCTTGGCGTAGGCGGCGGCTTCCAGGAATCCGGCCAAGGCCACTGCGTAGAAGCTGCCGGTCATGGCGGCGTCGACGGTGCATGGGACGGCGAGGTCCTCACCGGTATAGAGGGTGCCTTCCGGGGCAACCGGCTTCATGGTCTGCTCGACCTGTTTCCAGATGTCAGGATTACCGGAGTACTGGATGATGGTGTACGGGCCGCCGATCAGGTCCGGATAAGAGGTTATGGCACCGTTGATGAACTTGCCGCCATTGCCTTCCACGACCGCGCGGAACTGTTCGCCATCTTCAGGCATGGCAGTGCTCAGGTTGATCACGAAGCGATTGTTCAGGTCGAGCTTGCTGGCGTGTTCCCGGAACAGAGCGATGCCGCCCGATGCGCTGCTGATGATGGACAGCACGACATCACTTGCGTTGACGGCATCGGCGAACGAGGAGGCCAGGGTGGCGCCATTGGCCACGACACCGGCAGCGGCGGATGGGCGACCATCCCAGACCGTCACTTTTGTGCCGGCCTTGAGCAGGGTGTTGGCGAAAGCGGAGCCCATCAGGCCGGTACCGATGACGGTGACTGTCTTATTCATTTTATTAGTCTCTGATTAGTAAGGTTTGGCCCGTCCCGACCTCGAACAAAGCATCGCGTGCCTGGTTTCAATCGTCGAGTTACAAGCCGATTATCAGAGCGGCTGGCGGCACCCCCTAGCCAATATCGGCAATGCTGAAGTGGCGCCTGGGGCTGTTTTTTTCGTTTGTGTGAGTGAAACGCCCCCGTTGGCCGATCACCGCGCCCCAAATGCTTCCCCGGATCAATGGCCCGGTGAGCGCGGGCTGCAAGTTCGCGATCAGGTCTTTGCATCACCCAATACCCAAGCACCACAGCCGTTATAGACAGTACTCGGCACCTTGTTGCGAGGGCCCATGCCTGACCGACCTCGCGTTGAAAGCCTACGAACAAGCACTGCAGCCCAAGCGTCTGGAGCTGCTGGAGGGTGGTCATTTCGACCCCTATCTCTCGGGCTTCGACCAGTCTTCCCAGTACGCGATCGAGTGGTTCGCGAAACACCTGTGATCCATCGTTCACCCAATCCTCTGGTTGGCCGGCAGCGTTAGGAAGATGCTGCCGGCGTCTTATTGCTCCCAGGAAAGAACATTGCGCCGCCGGTGATTGGTTGCCAAAACCGGATAGGGGGCCGCAAAGGTGGGTGTTAGCTTTTGGCCATAAGAAATTCAATGTACGACCTGAGCGAGTCCCGATGATGCAAGTCCAGAAACCCAAAGACGCATACGTCCAAGTCAACGAAGTCCAATGGCAGGACTTCCCCGAGCAATTCCACTCCGGTGGCGTTAAATGGAAGCTGCTGAACGTGGCGCCGGAATTCGGTATCTGGACGGTCATGTTCTTCTGCCCGAATGGTTCGATCCTGGCACCTCACATCCATCACGGCCCAGCAGAAGGTTATGTCTTCGACGGCATCCTGGAACTGCGTGGTGGTCCTGAAAATGGCGGCGCGCTGTGCATCAAGGACGGCTACCTGTACGAGGCTACCGGTGCCGAGCACGAAGAAACCAAAATGCTGGCCGACACCACATTCATCCTGCAAATGGTTGGGCCAATCAGTTGGCTGCTCAAGGACGGCTCGCAGCTCAACCAGACCTGCTACGACGCCCAGAAATTGTGGAGCGAGCAGATCCACTAAGCCGACAAGGGTGGGCATGGCTCACCCTTGTTCCTGTCATTTTTCCACTGCTTGAGGCTGAAACATGAGCGTCGTATTCGTCCTGACCTCCCACGCTGTACTCGGTGACACCGGTCGTAGCACTGGCCTGTGGCTCGAGGAGTTCCTGGTTCCCTATTACGCAGTCAAAGACGCTGGCCAGCCAACGTTCCTGGCAACGCCCAAGGGCGGTCATGCGCCTATCGATCCGGCATCGGTCGAGGCTCTCAAAGACAGTGAGGTTTACGCTCGCTTCGCCAAGGATGCTCAGCTGCACCAGGCCTTGGAAAGCACCACCGAACTGTCCAGCCTAAGCCCCGCAGCCATTGCCGCTGCGATCTATCCAGGCGGCCATGGCCCGCTCTGGGATCTGCGTCATGACCAGGCGTCGGTGCGCTTGATCGAATCGTTGCTGGGCGCAGGCAAGCCTGTCGCCACCATTTGCCATGCCGGCTGCGCGCTGCTTGAGGTCAAAAAGGTTGACGGCAGTCCGCTCGTCAAGGGCCTCAACGTGACCGCTTTCAGCGACAGCGAAGAGGCGGCGGTGGCGATGGTCGAACACGTTCCCTATCTGGTGGAGACCGACCTCAAGGCGCTCGGTGCGCTCTACACCAAAGCATCGGATTGGGCCGAACACTCAGTTCAAGATGGCCTGGTCATCACGGGGCAGAACCCGGCCTCGTCGGCTGCCGTCGCGCAGAAAGTCCTGGCCCAGATCAGCAAGAAGTAAGGAGCCTGCCATGCGCCTTGAAGGAAAAGTCGCTGTTATCTCCGGAGCATGCTCAGGTCTTGGAAGGGCTACCGCACTTCGTTTTGCCCAGGAGGGCGCCAAGCTCGTATTGGGGGATATCAACGAGCAGGCCGCCAGCGCCCTGATTGATGAGATAGTTGCCGCAGGGGGTGAGGCCATGTTCGTTCGGCTCGACGTGCGCAACGAGTCCAACTGGGTCGAACTATTCGAGCAGTCCCAGGCCCGGTTTGGCCAGGTTGATGTGGTGATGAACAGTGCGGGTATTGCCGTTCCCGGCAACGTTGAAGACATGAGTTTCGAGGACTGGAAGCACGAGCTCGATGTCAATCTCAATGGCACCTTCCTCGGCACCAAGCACGGCATGAAGGCCTTGAAGACGCGCGGCGGATCGATCATCAACCTGTCTTCGATCGAGGGCATCGTTGGTATCGATACTTATGCCGCCTACAGCGCCGGCAAGGCTGGCGTTCGCAACTTGACGAAATCCGCCGCGCTGCACGCCGGGCGCAAAGGCTACAAGGTCAGGGTCAACAGCATCCACCCGGGCTACATCAAAACCCCGATGGTAGGGGATGACCCGGCGGAGCTGGCTCGCTTGGCCAGGCTCCATCCGATCGGCCACTTGGGGGAACCGATGGATATCGCCAACATGGCACTGTTCCTCGCCTCGGACGAATCGAAGTTCGCTACCGGTGCTGAATTTGTCATCGATGGCGGCTTCCTCGCGCAGTAAGTCCTGGTCACTGAGCAAGGGGTGGAGCAAATCATGAACAACGTAGCCGTCATCACAGGGGCAGCTTCCGGTATCGGGCAGGCTACAGCGCGGGTATTTGCCCAACGCGGTTACACCGTCGTAGGTGCTGACCGGGACCTGGCCGGGATGGAACACACGGCCGAGCAGATCAAGGCTATCGGTGGAGTGTTCGACTTTCGTGCCGTCGATGTCGCGAACGAATCCGAGGTCAGCGCTTTGATCGCTCATGCCAAAGAGCGTTTCGGGCGGTTATCGGCGGTTGTTTCGTGTGCCGGTGTGGCTCGTACGGGCCGGATCGATGAGATGCCACGTAATGATTGGGATCTGCAGATTTCCGTCAACCTCACAGGCACGTACCTTCTAGCCAAGAGTGCCATGCAAGCCTTCATGGAACTCAAGGGGGGTAGCTTCGTTGCCGTCAGCTCCGATGCAGGTGTTCGCGGGGCTTCGGGCTACGCAGCATATTGTGCGTCCAAACATGGTGTCATTGGTTTGGTTCGTTGTTTGGCTCTGGACTACGGGAAGTTTGGAATTCGTTCTAATGCAGTCTGTCCTGGGTTCGTGCAGACCCAAATGATGGATCGGTTGTTCGCTGAAGCGGCTGATCCGGAAAAGGAAAAACGCTCCTACATGAAAGAAGTTCCTCTTGGGCGCTTCGCTGCTCCGGAAGAAGTTGGGAAGGTCATTGAGCATTTATCTTCTGAAGATGCGGCTTACACCAACGGTATGATCTACGCACTTGATGGTGGTGTTACGGCAGGTCACTTCGAATAGGCTTCGTACGGTCTCGGTGAAGGGTGCCCTGTGCACCCTTTTTTGTGGACAACGGTAACACCTTAGTAACAGCGTTCTGATGGCTCCTCACATTTGAGCATGTGTGCACTAGGATAGTGCTCCTGTTCAAGTCTATTTATTCCGAATCGTTATTTCTGGTTGGTCTTTTTATTGTTTTTTTTAAAAAAACACCCTCGTCAGAGCCTGCGTTCAAGACTTTTGTCGGATCTGTGGGCGTTTGACTTTACTTTATGAAAATTAAGGATTTTTTGGCTTCTGTCGGCACGCTGCTTGCTTTTGATGTACCAGCTCCCCCGTTTGGATGTAAACGATCATGAGTTCCGCCGATACCAATGCTGTTCGATTTTCTGTCTCCAACGATGTTTGCGAGCATGCCAATGGCCTCGATCAATGGCTCGACAACCGATATCACCAGTTGGAGAAGAAGGCCAAGTTTCATGGCAGGCTTTGCGATATCCAGTTGGATAAGCGGCTGCGCGTCACCAGGGAAGTAATTGATACCCCTTTGGTGGAACAGATTGGATATGTACCGTCCGATAAAATCATGCTCATTAACATTCAGGGCGATAGCGATATTCTCATTAATGGAAGATACGTAAACTCTGGGAGTTTTCATGTTTCCTCCGGCAAGCCTATTCATGCCATTTCGAAAAGCATGATTTGTGCCTATATCGTCACGCTGGATAGAGACTTTTTCTTGGAGCACATCACCGAGGGGGCAAAGATCAAGTCTCTCAAGGGGGTATTCGAGACGTTCATCACGCCTTCCCATGGATCGGTTCTGGACTTCCAAAAGACTGTTCTGCAAAACTTTGTTGATAGCCCTTCAGGTGAGGTGTGCCAAGCCAGTACCAAGCGTTTGCTGGGCTCCATACAGGAAATCGCATTGAGCGAAGCGGATGGCGTGCTGCAGGTGTTGCCGCCTAGTACCCGTGCATTCATTGTTGATAGAAGTTGTGAACTCCTGTTCGATAATTTCTCCAATGAGGAGTTTGGGGTCTTGGAGATGTGCAATTACCTGAAGGTGAGTCGCCGCACGCTTCAATATAGTTTTGAGTCGGTCATGGGTATGTCACCATCCAACTATGTTCGGACGGTGCGGTTGAATGTCGCTCGCAAGTTGATGTTGTTGTCGCCACACGACAAGATCCAAGGCGCCGCCCTGGACGCTGGGTTCAGCCACCTGGGGCGCTTCTCCAAATACTACCAAGACTTCTTCGGCGAGCTGCCTTCGCAGACGGTAGGGCGAGTGGCGAACCGAGTGCCTCATTGAAAGGGGCCAAGCCAGCATTGCCGGGAGGCCCGAGCCGGGGTGAAGCAGCGCCTGATCCTGCCTAACACTTGAGCTCAGTGGAATCAGTCGCACAACAGATTTGAATGCCCAAGGCGCGTCCTTCAGGACGCTGCAAGCGTTTGCCTGTGGTGATTTGGGTTTGCTAGTGAGGAATGGATTTCTTTCCTGCGCAGCTTTTTCAACATCATCTGCTATTTGGGGTGGTTGCCGCGTCTGCAAGTCTGCCTGGCGCGACCATCTGCTCGATGCAGGGTTAGACCTTGGCTTGTCCGTCTTTTCCAGCGTGTTGCTGCTAATTCAAGCCCCATAGAAGACAGCGGCTCCTTGGGGGGAGTTGCTTGGAAGTCCCTGCTCGGAAATTTCCGATGCGGTTGTCTTTAACTCGCTATGACTTGGCGTAGGCGAGCTATATCTAGCAATTCTGTCAGGCGGACAATAGCCCACCTGACTCATTCACCCAAGGATCCATCATGGCTGTACGCCAACCCCTCGATGCCACGGCTTGCAGCCTGATGGTCGGCCTCTGTGCCGTCTGGGGCCTGCAACAGGTGGCGCTCAAGGCCACCGCCCAGGACATCGCGCCGATCATGCAGATCGCCCTGCGTTCCGCTGGCGCCGCGTTGCTGGTGGGGCTGCTGATGCTCTGGCGCGGCGAGCGCCTGGGGCTGCGCGAAGGCCACTGGCGCCCCGGCCTGGTGGTGGGCGCGCTGTTCGCCCTGGAGTTCCTGCTGGTGGGCGAGGGCCTGCGCCATACCAGTGCTTCGCACATGGCGATCTTCCTTTATACCGCGCCGATCTTCGCCGCCCTGGGCCTGCATTGGCGGCTGCCCGCCGAGCGTCTCAAGTCGATGCAATGGCTGGGGATCGGCGTGGCGTTCGCCGGTATTGTCGTGGCCTTTAGCGGGCCTTCGTCCCAGGGCGCCGGGAGCAATGCATTGCTGGGGGATTTTCTCGGACTGCTGGGCGGTGCCGCCTGGGGCGCGACCACGGTGGTGGTGCGCTGTTCACGCCTGGCTTCGAGCCCCACCACCCGGACCTTGCAGTACCAGTTGCTGGGTGCCTGTGTCTGGTTGGGATTGGCGGCCTGGCTGTCCGGACAAACGTCCATCCATTTCACTCCGCTGGTCATCACCAGCCTGGGTTTCCAGGTGCTGGTGGTGTCCTTCGCAAGCTTCCTGATCTGGTTTGGCCTGTTGCGCCGCTACCTGGCTTCGCGCCTGGGGGTGCTGTCGTTCATGACGCCACTGTTCGGCATCGGTTTTGGCGTGTGGCTGCTGCACGAGCCCCTGGAACCGAGCTTCATCTTCGGCGCAGCACTGGTGCTGGCGGGCATCGTGCTGGTCAGCGGTTATGAATGGCTGCGCCAGCGCCTGGGCCATGGCCCGCGGCGGGCCCTGGACTCTTGAGGCGGTGCCTCAGGGCTTGGGCGCCGCGAGCTTGTCCTGGATCTTCTGCTGGAGCTGGATGGCGGCGGTGCAGGCCGGGTCCTCGGTACCGTGCTTGTTGCAGGACCTGTCCAGCACCTTGAGGGCCTTGGTGTTGTCTGTCGTGGTGCCGATGCCTTGGCTCAAGTTGAAACCGTACATGGTGCAGGCCCAGGGGTCGTTCGTCTCGCAGGCCTTGGCGTAGGTCTTGGTCACGCACTGGCGCACGGATTCGTCGTCGGGGGTGGACACGTACATCCCGGCCGCACGGTTGGTGCAGCCGGAGACCACGCCCAGGCTGCAGGCCCGCTGGAACAGCGGCTCATAACCCATGGCCGGGCCCTTGGCCTTTTGCACGTTGATGCCCAGCCAGTAGCAGTCATTGCCATCGCCGCGCTTGCAGCTTTGCAGGCATCCTTCCATCTGCCCAGGCTCGCTGCAGCGGTCGGGCTCTGTCGGCGCCTCCTTTCGTGGCACCAGCGTCGCCGGGCATTGCCGGGCCAGGCTCTGCCATTGCGGTTGTGCCAGAACCTGGGTCGACACGGCTTCGGCCGGGGTTGCAGGGGCTGGTGCGGCCAGGGCCTGCCAGGCCGGCAGCAGGGTTATGGCGAGTAGCCAGGGGAAGTAGAAGGGGCGCATGGGCAATCCTTTAGCGGCATGGATAAGCGCACGTATCTTAAGGACTTTTACCCACCAGGCCAGGGTTTTATCCCGAGCGGCCAGGGATATTTCTGTGACGCTGGTCAGACGCCCCCTTGAAGTGCCGGGTGCGAACTCTGTACTGTATATAAAAACAGTATATGGGGCCGGCCATGCAACTGATCGACAAGCTGGGCATCCTCGCCGATGCCGCCAAGTACGACGCTTCCTGCGCCAGCAGTGGCGCCCCCAAGCGCAGCTCCCAGGGCAAGGAAGGGCTGGGCTCGACCAACGGCATGGGCATCTGCCATAGCTACACGCCGGACGGGCGCTGCGTCTCGTTGCTGAAGATCCTCCTGACCAACTTCTGCCTCTACGACTGCCAGTATTGCGTCAACCGCCGTTCCAGCGATGTGCCGCGGGCCCGCTTCACCCCCGAGGAAGTGGTGCGCCTGACCCTGGACTTCTACCGGCGCAACTGCGTCAGTGGGCTGTTCCTCAGTTCCGGGATCATCCGCTCGGCGGACTACACCATGGAGCAATTGGTGCAAGTGGCCAGGCTCTTGCGCGAGGAACACGAGTTCCGTGGCTACATCCACCTCAAGACCATCCCCGATGCCGACCCCGCGTTGATCGAGCAGGCCGGGCGCTATGCCGACCGCCTGAGCGTGAATGTCGAGCTGCCCACCGACCAGGGCCTCAAGACCCTGGCCCCGGAGAAGCAGCTGGGTTCGATCAAGCAGGCCATGCGCACCATCCACACCGGCGAGCAGACGGTGCTCAACGAGCCCCGGGCACCGCGTTTCGCCCCGGCCGGGCAGAGCACGCAGATGATCGTCGGCGCCGACGACACCGATGACAGCACCATCTTGCACAGCGCCGAGGCCCTGTACGGCAACTTCCGCCTGCGCCGGGTCTACTACTCGGCCTTCAGCCCGATCCCCAACAGCCCGAAGAGCGTGCCCCTGGCCGCGCCGCCGCTGATGCGCGAGCACCGCCTGTACCAGGCCGACTTCCTGTTGCGCGGTTATGGCTTCAGCGCCAATGAACTGTTCAAGGGACCGGGGCACCTGGCCCTGGACATCGACCCCAAGCTGGCCTGGGCCCTGGAGAACCGCAGCCTGTTTCCCCTGGACCTGAACCGCGCCGAGCCAGCGTTGATCGCGCGTATCCCGGGCATCGGCCTGCGCACGACCCAGCGCCTGGTGGAGCTGCGCCGGGAGCGGCGCATCCGCTTCGAGGACCTGGCGCGCATGCGGTGCGTGCTGGGCAAGGCCAAGCCGTTCCTGATCACCAGCGACTATCACCCGCGCCAGGCCGAGACCAGCAGCGCGCAGCTCTATCAGCAACTGCGTGATCGCCCGCAACCGCAGCAGATGGGGTTGTGGGGATGATCGACCTGGACTGCCACGAGTCGTTCGACACCTGGCGCGAGCAGGCCCGGCGCTTGCTCAGCCATGGCATCGACCCCAGCCAGGTCAGTTGGTCCGGCGCCCGTGAGCCCGACCTGTTCGGCCGGCCGCAGGACTATCCGCAGCAACCCGGGCCATTCCAGGCACGCATTCCCCTGGCGCTGCTGGGGCTGTTGCAGCGGGCGGCGAGCTATCGTGGCGAGCAGCGCTGGAGCCTGTTGTACGAGGTGCTGTGGCGGGTCAGCCATGGTGACCGCACCGCCATGCTCAGCGGCGACCCCTTGGGCAGCGAGTTGCAACGGCGCATTCGCCAGGTGGATCGCGAGGCTCATCACTTGCACGCCTTCGTGCGTTTTATCGCGGTGCCGCCCGGACGTTCGGCCCTGGCCGAGCAGCCGCAGTTCGTGGCCTGGCACGACCCGGCCCACGACATCCTGGCCAGCGCCAGCGAGCATTTCATCGGACGCATGGGGCGCCAGCGCTGGATGATCGCCACACCCCGCGATGGGGTGTATTTCGATGGCTTGCAACTGCATCACCAGCGCCAGTGCCCCGGTGCCTGGCAGCAGTTGGCCCAGGGCATGGAAGACCCCGGGGGCGAGCTGTGGTTGACCTACTACAGCCATATCTTCAACCCGGCGCGGCTCAACCCCAAGGTTATGCAAGGTCACTTGCCGGCGCGGTTCTGGAAGCACTTGCCGGAGGGGCCGTTGATCCCCGCGTTGATCGCCCAGGCCCGCCACGGCAAGCAGCGCGACGGCCAGGCCAGCCAGGTGGCAGTGCAGCGCGGCAAGCAGATCGGCCCGCGAAGGGAGAGCAAGGTGTCGTCGCTGGAGTCATCAGCGACAATGCGCAGCTTTGAACAATGAGGCAGTCAGCCAATGGATGATGGCAAGGGCATTACCGAGGAGTTTTGGTCGAAGGGGGTGAGCGACGACGCCAAGATGATGTGGCGGGTAGGCAGCCGGGGCGTGACCTTCCTGATGGCATTGCTGCTGCCCAAGACCGGGTTCAGGGCCGTGGATATCGGGGTCGGGGTGCTGACCATGCTGGTCCCGTTGCTGGTGATCGAGACACAGAGGGCCTATTCGAAATTTTCTCCCGGGTTCCTGGAACGGGTGATCCGCCTCAGTGTGTTCGCCACGGGTGTCGCCATGGCTAGCCTGGGGTTGGTGGTCTACTTCGGGGTCGTCATGCCCGTGGTTTCAGCGGTGGGCATTCATTTTTTTCAACAAAGTGCCAGCGTCCAGTTGCAGGGGCAGAACGGGGTGGAGGTCGTCGGTTTCTGGTGGATGGCAGCCGTCACCGGGTGCGCCGTGGTATACGCGATACTCAAGAACTTTCGCGAGATGAAAATTTTCGAGCTCGTCTATCACAAGCCGCGCAATGGGGTGAGGCAGCTCATGCAGGACCGGCCGTTGCGTGTCAGCAACTGGCCGATGTTCATCTGGTTCGAACTGTGTGTGTTGATCGCGAGTTTTCTCTACACCTTGATGGCCTCCCGGGCTGCGCTGCTGGTGGTGGAGGGGGCGCACCAGGTGCTGGCGCTGCTGGGTATCGCCCCTTGAGGAGCCAACCCGCCTTCATCGACAAGAGGGCAGGTGGCGCCGAGGCGCGGCGATGCGCCGCCGTCAGAAGCTGTACTTGAAGCTGGTCATCAGGTTGCGCGGGGAGCCGTAGTTACCGGACAGGGCGGCGTTGCTGTAGTACTCGCGATCGAACAGGTTGTTGAGGTTGAGCGAGGCACTGAGGTTGCGGCTGATGTCATAGCGGGCCATCAGGTTGGTGACCGCGTAGCTGCCCTGGGTGAAGGTGTGCAGGTCGTTGCCGACCTTGCTCTGCCAGTTGACCCCGCCGCCCACGGTCAGCTTGTCCAGCGGACCGTGCAGGCGGTAGCTGGTGAAGGTCTTGAAACTGTTGCGCGGCAGGCCGGTGTTGATCCGCTGGTCGTCGGCGTCGGTGGTGACCGAGTAGGTGTAGCCCGCAGACGCTTGCCAGCCTTCGGCCAGCTCGCCGTTGAACTCCAGTTCCACACCCTTGGAGGTGGTGTCCTGCTCGGCGCTGTAGACGTCGTCGTGCTGCCAGATGGCCAGGTTGTCTTGCTGCAGTTTGTACAGCGCCAGGCTGGAGTTCAGGCGGCCATCGAAGTGGCTGCCCTTGATGCCGACCTCGTAGCCCTTGCCCTCCATCGGGTCCAGGGGCTTGTTGTCTTCGCTGCGCACCCAGGAGGCCTGGGGGTTGAAGATGCTGGTGTAGCTGGCATACACCGACCAGGTGTCGTCCAGGTCGTAGACCACCCCGGCGTAGGGGATGAACACGCCGTTTTCTTCGCGCTTGACCTCGCTCTCGGTGCCGCCATAGGGGCGCTCGCTGGTGTCGCGTTTCCAGTCGATCACCCGGCTGCCGAGGATCAGGCTCAGGTCATCGGCGAGGCTCAGGCGTGAGGTCAGGTAGGCCGCGTACTGGTCTTCATCTATCGAGGATTTGCCGCTTACGCTGAAGTCCGGCTTGGGCGATCGGCCGTCCCAGCCGTTGAGGTTGCCGATGGCACCGGCCGCGGAGCCGGCATAGTCATAGCGCCAACCGCCCCAGCCAGGGGTGCGCTCGTTGTATTGGGACAAGGTCACGCCGCTGATCAGTTCGTGCTCGCGGCCGAACAGGCTGAAGGGGCCGGTCAGGTACAGGTCGAGGTTGTCCTGGCGGGGTGTGCCGGAGAAGCGCACCGGCAACTGGCTGAGCCCGCTACCGTCTTTGTTCACCGAGCCCATGGCGAAGTTGAACAGCTCGTCGAACTGGTTCTCGGCGTGGGTGTACTCGATCTTGCCGCTCCAGCCGTTGCCCAGTTGTTGCTCGATGGATGCAAAGTAGCTGCGCTGCTGGTGATCGTTGTAGGACCATTCTGGGGCGGTGTTGGTGGAACGCTTGAAGTGGGTGCGCTCGCCGCTGCTGAAGCGGGTGGGCAAGCCGGTGCGCAGCGGCGAGTCGACGTCGGTGCGCTGGTAGCTGAAGCCCAGGGTCAGCAGGGTGTCCTCGCTGAGGTCGAATTCGCTGATGCCGTATAGCAGTTGGGTCTGTTGCTTGAAGCGATCGACCCAGGCGCTTTCGGTCTTGTAGTCGGTCACCAGGCGCCCGCGCACATTGCCACTGTCGGTCAGCGGGCCGGAGACATCGATTCCGCCACCGTAGCGATCCCAGGTGCCGGCCTGGCCGGTGATGCTCGCCTGGGCCTCGCGGGTGGGGCGCTTGCGGATCAGGTTGATGGTGGCCGCCGGGTTGCCCATGCCACTGATCAGGCCAGTGGCTCCGCGTACCACTTCGACTCGGTCGTACATGGCCATGCTCTGGGAGTAGTTGTCCAGGCGGGTGTTGGTGGGCACGCCGTCGATCTCGTAGTTCTGGATCGCAAAACCCCGGGACCAGTAGCTGTCGGTTTCCGCTCCCAGGCCGTCGCGGGTGACGATGATGCCGGGAGTGGCTTCCAGGGTGTCGGTGAGGGTGCTGAGGTTCTGGTCGTCGATACGCTGGCGGGTCATCACCGTGATCGACTGCGGGGTTTCCCGGGGCGTGAGGTTCAAGCGAGTCGAGCTGCTGGAGGAGTAGGTGGTGTATTCGCCAGTGCCTTCGGTGGTGGAACCGGGAGCCTTGCCGGAGATCGAGATCGAGATCGGGCTCAGCTCCAGGCCTGCGCCGCTGCTGCGGGCCTGCAGGGAGTAGTCGCCATTGGCGCCGCGCACCGCTTGCAGGCCCGTGCCACTGAGCAGGAGGGCCAGGCCGCCATCGATATCATGCCGGCCCTGGAGCCCCGGGCTGCTGCGGCCTTCGGCCAGGCTTGCCGGGTAGGACAGCAGGATATGCGCGCTCTGGCCGAAGCGGGTGAGGGCGCGGGCCAGGTTGCCGGGAGCGATATCGAATTCGACCTGGACCTGTTCCGCTGCCAGGGCCCACGTGGGCAGGACCATGGCCGCGGCGCTGCCAGTGAGGCAGACCAGGCCCTGGGCCACGGCGCCGGCCAGGTTGTGCTTGAGTGAAAAGGTTCGCTGACGGCGCTGCATTACTGCCGATGACATGTGTTGCTCCCCATGCAAATGAATGTTCTGGGGGTTAAGTCTCGCCAGCGCGAAAAACAGACCACCTTGGCGCAACTTTTTTTCAGCCCAGGGCCGTACGGGGCTTGAGGGTGACCCAGTAGCGAGTGAACTGGCGCACCTCCAGGTGCAGGGTCTGGGCCACGGCAGACAGCACGCGGTCGGTGTCCGCCAGGGGGAAGGTGCCGGAAACTTTCAGCTGCGCGAGGCTCGGGTCGCAGCCCAGGTGCCCGGGGCGGTAGCGCCCCAGTTCTTCGAGGAACTGCGCCAGGGGCTGGGCCTGGGCCACCAGCATGCCCTGGCTCCAGGCCGGTTGCGTGGCGCCTTGTGCCTGGCGCAGCAGCAAGCCCTGGCGACTGAAACCGGCTTGCTCGCCGGCTCCCAGGCGCAGCGGGGGCTGGCCGCCATCCTGGGGAAGCAGGGTCAGCTCGCCCTGGTACACCGCCAGTTCGGTGCGCCCGGCCAGTTGGCGCACACTGAAGCTTGCCGCACTGGCTTGGACCCAGCCTTCGACGGTTTCCACCAGCAGGGCCGGGAGCGAGTCCTGCCGTGCCAGGGTCAGCAGCAGTTCGCCGCGCAGCAGCCTGATACGCCGTTGCTGGCGGTCGAAAGCCAGGGTGATCGCGGTGTCGGTATTGAGCTGTAGCTGGGTCTGGTCCGCCAGGGTGATGCGTCGCTGCTGGCCGACCCGGGTGCTGTAGTCGGCGCTCCAATCCTGGATCAGCGCGGTGTCGCGCGCGGCCCAGGCACCGGCGCCGGCGGCCAGCAGCAGGCCCAGTTGCTTGAGGGCGCGACGCCGACCGAGGTTCGGTGCCAGGGTGGCCCGGGCCAGCTCGCTGTGGCCCTGGCTGCGCATCTGCTGCAGGCGTTGGGCGAGGGTTTCGGCCCGCTGCCAGGCTGTCTCGTGCAGTGGGTGAGCCTCGCGCCAGCGCTGCCAGGCGGCGAGGGTGGCGGCACTGACCTGGGGTTCCTGCAGGTCCAGTTGCCATTGCATGGCCTGCTCGGCCATGGCGATATCGATGGACTGCGGGTCTGTGCTGGTGTCGCGGCTCAGCGGTTGATTCACAAGGAGCCCAGGCTGTCGTCGAGAAGGATGCACTGGGCCCCGGCCTTGACGATGTAGCGCTTGACCGTGGTCACCGAGACTTGCAGGCGTTCGGCGATCTGCTCATGGCCCAGGCCGTCGAGCTGCCACCAGAGGAAGGCCTGGCGCACCGGGCGTTCCAGGCGCTCGAGCACGGCGTCCAGCTGCATCAGGGTTTGCATGAGGATGGCCTGGGTCTCCAGGTCCGGCACCCCGTGCGCCGGCACGTGCTGCAGGGCCTCGAGGTAGGCCCGCTCCAGTTTCTGACGCCGGTAGTGGTTGCTCAGCACGCTCTGCGCCACCTTGGCCAGGAAGCTGCGCGGCGCCTGGATCTGCACCGGTTCGGGCTTGGCCAGCAGGCGCAGGAAGGTGTCCTGGGCCAGGTCGGCGGCGCTGTGGGAACAGTTGAGCCGCAGGCGCAGCCAGTTCTTGAGCCATTGATGCTGTTGGCGATACAGCAGGGTCAGGTCGCTGGCTTGGACGGGAGCAGGCATGGCGGACAATTACCGGGGCAGGGAGGTCGCGAATGATAACGCTTATCATATAGATCGCTAGTCAAGCTCGGCAAGAAAAGTCTGAGGGGCTGCCAGGAAGAATCTGATATCCCGCAAACCACCCATGAAAAAGCCCGCCGCTGGCAAGCAGGGGCGGGCTCGGGTGAAGCGGGGCGGGTCAGACCTTGACGATCCAGCCGGCCGGAGCCTCGACTTCGCCGGTCTGCACGCCAGTCAGCTCCTTGTAGAGCTTTTGGGTGATCGGACCGACTTCTTTTTCGCTGTAGAACACGTGCAGCTTGTTCTGGTACTCGATGCCGCCGATCGGGGTGATCACCGCAGCGGTACCGCAGGCGCCGGCTTCCTTGAAGTCGCCGAGCTTGTCGATGAACACGTCGCCCTCGACCACTTCCAGGCCCAGGCGGCTCTTGGCCAGTTCGATCAGCGACAGGCGGGTGATCCCCGGCAGTACCGATGGCGAGTTCGGGGTCACGAACTTGTCGTCATGGGTGATCCCGAAGAAGTTGGCCGAGCCGACTTCCTCGATCTTGCTGTGGGTCAGCGGGTCCAGGTAGATGCAGTCGGCGAAGCTGGCCTTCTTGGCCTGGGAGCCGGGCATCAGGCTGGCGGCGTAGTTGCCACCGACCTTGGCCGCGCCGGTGCCCTGTGGCGCCGCACGGTCATAGCTGGAGATCAGGAAGTTGTGCGGGGTCAGGCCGCCCTTGAAGTAGGCACCGACCGGAATGGCGAAGATCGAGAAGATGAACTCGGGTGCGGTGCGCACGCCGATGTTGTCGCCCACGCCGATCACGAACGGGCGCAGGTACAGCGCGCCGCCGGTGCCGTAGGGCGGGATGAAGCGCTCGTTGGCCTTGACCACGGCCTTGCACGCTTCGATGAATTGTTCGGTCGGTACTTGCGGCATCAGCAGGCGAGCACAGCTGCGCTGCATGCGAGCGGCGTTCTGGTCCGGACGGAACAGGTTGATCGAACCGTCCTTGCAGCGGTAGGCCTTGAGGCCCTCGAAGCACTGCTGGCCATAGTGCAGGGCGGTGGAGCCCTCGCTGATGTGCAGCACGTTGTCTTCGGTCAGGGTGCCTGCGTCCCACTCGCCATTGCGCCAGTACGACAGATAGCGCTTGTCTGTCTTGATGTAGTCAAAACCCAGCTTGTCCCAATTGATGCTTTCGTTACCCATGACACCCTCTATCTCTTAACAACCGTCGGAACGGCTCAAGGCTTCTGACGTTTTTATTGGATGGGCACAACAATACTGCATTCCGGGGGCAGGCCGCATCCCGGACGATGGGAGGGGGAGCAAAAAAACTTAGCCTGCTCATGAACCCTCCCGCCACCCCACGGATAGCGACCTGCCTTGCATCTTTTTTGTAGGAGCGAAGCGTGCTCGCGATGGCATCGGCGCAGATGGTTCGACGTTTCTGGCATGCCTGCTGGCCTTATCGCGGGCAAGCCTCGCTCCTACGCTCTGGTGGTTACATGTGCAGCGCGTGGCCCAGGGCCCGCAATGCGGCTTCCTGGACCGCTTCGCCCAGGGTCGGGTGGGCGTGGATGGTGCCGCCGATGTCTTCCAGGCGCGCGCCCATCTCCAGGGATTGGCCGAAAGCCGTGGACAGTTCGGAAACTCCCACGCCCACCGCTTGCCAGCCGAGCACCAGGTGGTTGTCACGCCGTGCCACCACCCGCACGAAGCCACCCTTGGATTCCAGGGTCATGGCCCGGCCGTTGGCGGCGAACGGGAAGCTGGCGACGATGCAGTCCAGGCCGGCGGCCTTGGCTTCGTCCGGCGTCTTGCCGACCACCACCACTTCCGGGTCGGTGAAGCACACCGCCGGGATCGCCGCCGGGGTGAACTCCCGGCGCTTGCCGGCGATCAGCTCGGCCACCATCTCGCCCTGGGCCATGGCCCGGTGGGCCAGCATCGGCTCGCCGCTCAGGTCGCCGATGGCCCAGACGTTGCGCATGCTGGTCTGGCAGCGCGCGTCGATCTTGACTGCCGAGCCGTTCATTTCCAGGTTCAGCGCTTCCAGGTTCCAGCCCTGGGTGTTGGGCTTGCGGCCCACCGCCACCAGCACCTGGTCGGTTGCCAGGTCCAGGGTGTCGCCGTTGGGCTCGCGTACCTGCAGGCTGCTGGTGCCGGCGTCGAAGCCCAGCACGCTGTGCTTGAGGTAGAGCTTGATCCCCAGTTGCTTGACCGATTCCAGCACCGGTTGGGTCAGCTCGGCGTCATAGGCCGGCAGGATGCGCTCCTGGGCCTCGACCACGCTGACGTCCACCCCCAGCTTGCGGTAGGCGATGCCCAGCTCCAGGCCGATGTAGCCACCGCCGACCACGGCCAGGCGCTTGGGCAGGACCTTGGGCGCCAGGGCCTCGGTGGAGGAGATGATCGGCCCGCCGAGGGGCAGCATCGGCAGGTTGACGCTCTTGGAACCGGTGGCAAGCAGCAGGTGCTCGCACTGGATACGGGTATCGGCGCCGTCGATTTCCACGGTCTTGCCGTCGATCACCCGGGCCCAGCCATGGATCACCTGGACCTTGTTCTTTTTCAGCAGGGCCGCGACCCCGGTGGTCAGGCGGTCGACGATGCCATCCTTCCATTCCACGCTCTTGCCGATGTTCAGGGTCGGCGCCGCCACCTCGATGCCCAGGGCCGAGCCCTGGCTGTGGTGGCGGGTCTGGTGGAACTGTTCGGCTACGTGGATCAGCGCCTTGGACGGGATGCAGCCGATGTTCAGGCAGGTGCCGCCCAGAGACTGGCCTTCCACCAGGATGGTGGAGATCCCCAGCTGGCCGGCGCGGATCGCCGCGACATAGCCGCCAGGGCCGCCGCCGATGATCAGCAGTTGGGTGTTGAGAGTCTGTTGCATGTCTTACTCCACAAACAGCGTGGCGGGTTGTTCGAGCAGGCCGCGGATGGCCTGGATGAATTGCGCGGCGTCCATGCCGTCGACCACCCGGTGATCGAAGGAGCTGGAGAGGTTCATCATCTTGCGGATCACGATCTGGCCCTTGATCACCATGGGCCGCTCGACGATCTTGTTGACCCCGACGATGGCCACTTCCGGCAGGTTCAGCACCGGCGTGCTGACGATCCCGCCCAGGGCGCCGAGGCTGGTGAGGGTGATGGTCGAGCCAGACAGCTCCTCACGTGCGGCCTTGCCGGCGCGGGCGGCCTTGGCCAGGCGCACGATCTCCTCGGCGTTGCCCCACAGGCTGCGGGCCTCGGCGTGGCGTACCACCGGCACCATCAGGCCAACGTCGCTCTGGGTGGCGACCCCGACGTGCACCGCGCCGTGGCGGGTGACGACCTGGGCTTCATCGTCGTAGCGGGCGTTGATCTGCGGGAAGTCGCGCAGGGCCACGACCATCGCCCGTACCAGGAACGGCAGCAGGGTCAGCTTGCCGCGGGTGGCGCCATGCTTCTCGTTGAGGTGGATGCGCAGTTCTTCCAGGGCGGTGACGTCCACTTCCTCGACATAGCTGAAGTGCGCGGCACGGTGCTTGGATTCCTGCATGCGCTGGGCGATCTTGCGACGCATGCCGATCACCTGGATCTGCTCTTCGTCGTGGCGCTCGGCATAACTGGCAGATGGCGCCGAATGTCCGTGCGCCGCCTGGGTGCCCTGGGCCAGGTAGGCGTCCAGGTCTTCATGCAGGACGCGCCCGGCAGGGCCGCTGCCTTGTACCAGGCGCAGCTGGATGCCCAGGTCCAGGGCATGCTTGCGCACCGCCGGCGAGGCCAGTGGGCGCTCGTTGGCGTCCCGGGCGACCGGAGCCTGGGCCGGACGGCTGGCGCCGGCCTGGCAGGCGGGAGCCGGTTTTTCCACTTGAGGTGCGGCGACCACCGGCGCGGCGGCGGGTTTTTCCGCGGCGGCTGGCGCCTTGCTCGGCGTCGGCAATTGGTCGGAGTCCTTGAGGTTGCCCGCACCCTCGACCTCGATGCTGATCAGGATGCTGCCCACCGCCATCACTTCACCCGGCTCGCCGCCCAGGGCCAGCACTTTGCCGTGGACCGGGGAGGGGATGTCGACCATGGCCTTGTCCGTCATCACGTCTGCCAGTACCTGGTCTTCGACCACCAGGTCGCCGACCTTCACGTGCCACTGCGACAGTTCTACTTCTGCGATGCCTTCGCCGATGTCCGGCATCTTGATAACGTGCGTGCCCATTCAGACCTCCATGACCCGTTGCAGCGCCGCGCCCACTCGGGACGGCCCTGGGAAATATGCCCACTCCTGCGCGTGGGGATACGGCGTATCCCAACCAGTGACGCGCTCGATCGGGGCCTCCAGGTGATGGAAGCAATGCTCTTGCACCAGCGACACCAGTTCGGCGCCGAAACCGCAGGTGCGGGTGGCCTCGTGCACCACCACGCAACGGCCGGTCTTCTGCACCGACTTGACGATGGTGTCCAGGTCCAGCGGCCACAGGCTGCGCAGGTCGATGACCTCGGCGTCGATGCCGGTTTCCTCGGCCGCCACTTGCGAGACATAGACCGTGGTGCCGTAGGTCAGCACGGTGACGTCCTTGCCCGGGCGGGCGATGGCCGCCACGTCCAGCGGGACCTTGTAGTAGCCGTCCGGAACCTGGGCCGAAGGGTGCTTGGACCAAGGGGTCACAGGGCGGTCGTGGTGGCCGTCGAACGGGCCGTTGTACAGGCGCTTGGGCTCCAGGAAGATCACCGGGTCATCGTTCTCGATGGAGGCGATCAGCAGGCCCTTGGCGTCGTAGGGGTTGGACGGCATCACGGTACGCAGGCCGCAGACCTGGGTGAACACCGCCTCGATGCTCTGGCTGTGGGTCTGGCCGCCATAGATGCCGCCGCCACACGGCATGCGCATGGTCAGTGGCGCGGTGAACTGGCCGGCGGAGCGATAACGCAGGCGCGCGGCTTCGGAGATGATCTGGTCGGTGGCCGGGTAGACATAGTCGGCGAACTGGATTTCCGCCACCGGCCGCAGGCCATAGGCGCCCATGCCGACGGCGGTGCCGATGATGCCGCTTTCCGAAATCGGTGCGTCGAACACCCGCGAGGTGCCGTACTTGGCCTGCAGGCCCTCGGTGCAGCGGAACACGCCGCCGAAGTAGCCCACGTCCTGGCCGAACACCACGACGTTGTCGTCACGCTCGAGCATCACATCCATGGCCGAGCGCAGGGCCTGGATCATGGTCATGGTGGTGGTGGTCATGGCGGTGTCCAGCTGGATATTGTTGTTGTGATCGTTCATCTCAAACCCCCAGTTGCTGGCGTTGGCGTTTCAGGTGCTCGGGCATGTCCTTGTAGACATCCTCGAACATGGTCGCGGCGCTGGGGATCTGGCCGCCGGCGAGGGTGCCGAACTGCTCGGCTTCCTTCTGCGCGGCGATGACCTGGGCTTCGAGTTCGGCGCTAAGTGCGGCGTGTTCCTCTTCGGACCAGTGGCCGAGCTTGATCAGGTGCTGCTTGAGGCGAGCGATCGGGTCGCCGAGCGGGAAGTGGCTCCAGTCGTCGGCCGGCCGGTACTTGGACGGATCGTCGGAGGTGGAGTGCGGGCCGGCACGGTAGGTGACCCACTCGATCAGGGTCGGGCCGAGGTTGCGGCGGGCGCGTTCGGCGGCCCAGCGCGAGGCGGCGTACACGGCGATGAAGTCGTTGCCGTCGACCCGCAGCGAGGCGATGCCGCAACCCACGCCGCGTCCGGCGAAGGTGGTGGCTTCACCACCGGCGATGGCCTGGAAGGTGGAGATCGCCCATTGGTTGTTGACCACGTTGAGGATCACCGGCGCCCGGTAGACGTGGGCGAAGGTCAGGGCAGTGTGGAAGTCCGACTCGGCGGTGGCGCCGTCGCCGATCCAGGCCGAGGCGATCTTGGTATCGCCCTTGATCGCCGAGGCCATGCCCCAGCCCACGCCCTGCACGAACTGGGTCGCCAGGTTGCCGGAGATGGTGAAGAACCCGGATTCTTTCACCGAGTACATGATCGGTAGCTGGCGCCCCTTGAGCGGGTCGCGCTCGTTGGACAGCAGCTGGCAGATCATGTCCACCAGCGGCACG
This sequence comes from Pseudomonas sp. CMR5c, assembly GCF_003850545.1. NCBI lineage: Bacteria > Pseudomonadati > Pseudomonadota > Gammaproteobacteria > Pseudomonadales > Pseudomonadaceae > Pseudomonas > Pseudomonas sp. CMR5c. Next base: position 2,657,260 of record NZ_CP027705.1, read on the forward strand.
TCGCGGGCCATCAGGATGCTTTGCTGGCGATAGGTGGGGAAGCACATGTCGTCGACATTCAGGGCCAGCGCCTGGGCGCTGCCGATGGCTTCCTCGCCGAGGCTCTGCATATAGAACGACATCTTCTTCTGGCGCTGGGCGACCACCATGCGGTTGTCGAAGATGCGGGTCTTGAGCATGGCCCGCATGCCCTGGCGGAGGATCTCCACAGGCACGTCTTCGGCCCATTCGCCCAGGGCGTTGCCCTGGTCATCGAGTACACGGATCAGGCCACGGGAGAGGTCGGCGGTATCGGCGGGTTCTACATCGATCGGGGGTTTGCGCACCAGGCCGGCGTCGTTCAGGCGCAGGTAGGTGAAGTCGGTCTTGCAGCCGGGACGGCCCGATGGTTCGGGAACGTGCAGGCGTAGCGGTGCATACGCTGGGGTCATGGCTTTCTACGCTCGATCTTGTGGATTTCTTGTATTTGGGCGCGCTAGCTGACAGTCCTTCCCTGGGTAAGGGAAATCTTGTCCTACAAACATCATAGGCCGGGAGAAGGAGAATATTTATCTCTGTTTCGTTGCACAGAAAGTCATTTGCAGATAAAAAATCTCTATAAACATAAAAACAAGGTTGTTTTATCTCATGCGTAAACTGGACCGTACCGATATCGGCATTCTCAACAGCCTGCAAGAGAACGCTCGCATCACCAACGCCGACCTGGCCCGCTCGGTGAACCTTTCTCCAACACCCTGCTTCAATCGGGTCCGGGCCATGGAGGACCTGGGGCTGATCCGCGAGCAGGTGACCCTGCTGGACGCCGATCTCCTGGGCCTGCATGTCAACGTGTTCATCCACGTCAGCCTGGAGAAGCAGGTCGAAGAAGCGCTGCAGCACTTCGAAGAGGCTATTTCCGATCGTCCGGAAGTGATGGAGTGCTACCTGATGGCCGGCGACCCGGACTACCTGATCCGCGTGCTGGTGCCCAGCATCCAGGCCCTGGAGCGCTTCATGATGGACTTCTTGACCAAGGTGCCGGGGGTGGCCAACATCCGCTCCAGCTTCGCCCTCAAGCAGGTGCGCTACAAGACCGCGCTGCCGCTGCCGGCCAATGGCCTGACCCTGGGTACCTGATGCTCAGGCCGGCACTTCCCGCCACAACCTGTCGAGCTCCTTGAAGTCCCAGTTGCCCGGGGCTTCGCGGCCGACGATGCGCTCCTGGCCCTGGACCCGGGCCAGGTCCACCACGCTCTGCTCCAGCGGCAGGTTGGAGCGGGTGGAGAAGAACACCTTGACCTTGGGCAGCAGCAAGGTCTCGGGGTGCTGCTCCAGCACCACTGCCAGGCGCCCGCTCTCCAGCCGCACCAGGGAACCCACCGGGTAGATCCCGACACTCTTGACGAAGGCCTGGAACACCCGCTGGTCGAAGTGGCCGGTCCAGGTGGACATGCGCTGGATCGCCTCGGCCGGGTCCCAGCCACGGTTGTAGGGACGGTTGGAGGTCACCGCGTCGTACACATCGCACACCGCGCCCATCTGCGCGAACAGGCTGATCTGCTCGCCCTTGAGGCGGTGCGGGTAACCCGAGCCGTCGGCCTTTTCATGGTGGTGCAGGCACACATCCAGCACCAGGGCATCCACGTCGGGGCTCTGGCGCAGGATTGCGCCGCCGGCCTCGGGGTGCAGCTTGACCTGCTCGAACTCGTTGTCCGAGAGTTTCTGCGGTTTGTTGAGGATGGCGTCGGGGATGGTCAGCTTGCCCACGTCGTGCAGCAACCCGGCGACCCCGGCAAGTTGTACGAGGGGCGCCGACAGGCCCAGCTGGCGCGCGGTGGCCAGCATCAACGCGCAGACCGCCACCGAATGCATGTAGGTGTAGTCGTCGGCGTTCTTCAAGCGCGCCAGGCTGATCAGTGCATGGGGATGGCGCAGCAGCGAGTCGGTGATCTGGCCCACCAGGTCGCTGGCTTGTTGCATCGCCACCACCTGGCCCAGCCGCACTTCCTGGAACATGTCCATCACCGCCTGGCGCGAGTGGATGCAGACCTTCAGGGCCCGCTGCATTTCCTCGCCCATGCTGGCCCGTGGCGCCGGGACTGCGGGGGCCGGTGTGGCGGTCGTCGCATCGGCGCTGGCCGCCGGCGGAGCAGGGGGTTCGGGCAGGTCGCGGCCTTTGCTGGGGTCGATCCACAGGCCGTTCAGGTTCGAGCGCTGCAAGCGCCGCAGGTCTTCGTGGTTGTCCAGGAGAAAGCCGGCCTTCCAGAACGAATGGTCCAGCCAGGAACCCGAGAAACGCTGGATGTACATGCCCAAGCGCAGTTGTTGCACCGAGATCAGTTTCAGCATGACCAGTACTCCCCTCAGGGCGCTTGAATCTCATCGCTCCGGCGATTGTCCGGCAACGGCCGGAGCGATGAACTGCGAACCACACAAGCCTTGTCCCACCTCGTTGCGCATCTACAGGGCGAAGCGGGCCACCAGCTTGTTCAGACCCACCGCCAGGGACGACAGTTCGCTGCTGGCCAGGGAGGTCTGGCTGGCGGCGGACGAGCTCTGCAACGCCAGGTCGCGGATGCTCATCAGGTTCTGGTCCACCGAGCGGGCCACCTGGGCCTGTTGTTCCGAGGCGGTGGCGATCATCAGGTTGCGTTCGTTGATGTCGCTGATGGCTTCGGTGATATGGCCGATGGCACTGCCGGCCTCGTGGGCGATGGCCAGGGTCTGGTTGGCATCCTCGCTGCTCTGCTGCATGGACAGCATGGCCTTGCTCGAGCCGTTCTGGATGCCCTGGATCATCTGCTCGATTTCCTGGGTCGACAGCTGGGTGCGATGGGCCAGGGCCCGCACCTCGTCGGCCACCACGGCAAACCCACGGCCCTGTTCGCCGGCGCGGGCGGCCTCGATGGCGGCGTTCAGGGCCAGCAGGTTGGTCTGCTCGGCGATGGCGCGGATCACGTCCAGGACCTTGGTGATGTCCTGGGCCTGCTGGGCCAGGCCGGCCATTTCCACCCGGGTGTTCTCCACGGTGCCGGTGAGCTTCTCGATGGCATGGATGGTCTGCTCGACCCGTTCCTTGCCCAGGCCCGCCGAGCGCTCCGAGGCCTGGGTGGACTGCGAGGCGGATACTGCGTTGCGCGCCACTTCCTCCACTGCTGCGGTCATCTGGTTGACCGCCGTGGCGGCCTGGTCGGTCTCCATGCTCTGTTGCTGGATGCCGGCGTTGGACTCGCGGGTGATGGCGCTCATTTCCTCGGCGGCCGAGGCCAGCTGGGTCGAGGAATCGCTGATATGGCGGATGGTCGACTTGAGGCTATCGAGCATGGCCTGGGTCGCCGCTTGCAGGTCGGTCAACTCATCGCGCCCGCTGACTTCCACCTGGGTACGCAGGTCGCCTTCGGCGATCTTGCGGGTGCTGGCCAGCAGCGACAGCACCGGGTGGGTGATGCTGCGGGTGAACAGGGTGGCGATCAGGATGGTCAGGACGATAGCCAGGATGATGATCACCCAGGTCACGGTCAGGCCGCCGCTGAATTGCTCGCCGGCGACGACCGCGGATTGCTCGGCCCCGCTCTCGTTGATGCGAATCAGCTCCTCGATGGACGCTTGCAGGGTGTTGGCCAGAGGCACCGTGATCTGGTTGATGTAGTCGGCGGTCTGCTGGGCGGTATTGGTCTGGGTGGAGTCGATCATCACCGCCAGTTTGTCGAGATAGTCCCGGGCGCCACGCTTGACCTGCTCGTAGGCGGCCTTCTCCTCGGGGCCGGACACCAGCGGCTCATAGTCCTTGATGGCCTCGGCCAGGGTGGTCTTCAAGGTGCCCAGCTTGTTCAGCGATGCGGGTTTCTGGCTGTCTCCTTCAGTGGCGTAGTGCAGGGCCTCCAGGCGTACGCGCAAGGTGCCGGATTCGATTTTCGCGGCTTGGCGGACGCTGGGCATCCAGTTGGTTTGCAAGTCCAGCGCGGCGTCGTGAATCTGTCCCATCTTCCACAGTGCCAGCCCCCCGAGGCCAATCAGTAGTACGCAGATGGCGCCGAAGCTCAGCAGCGCCCTGGAAGTCAGCTTCAAGTTTCTTGTCACCATAGAGGCACCTTGCAGGTTGGAGTGATACAGCCAGGTTTGTGTCGACTCCTTGTCGCCCTGATATCACTCTGACTCCTAAATGATGAAAAATCTGTAGAGATGTTAAAAAATATTGCTGTAAATGCTTCTCCGTTTCACCCAGCGCGCCAACGCCCCGCAAACCGGACGACGCGTCCTGGCAGGCACACCGCGCATGGGGGCCGCAGCTCGTGCCGAACCGTACGCAGCCTACGGCAGCGGCTGCACGAAGCGTGGTGCACGGCCCCTGGTTTGACTCCCATCAACGCGCCTTTTGCGCTTTTGCGCCATGCTTGGCGCCTGTCCAATGGAGAAGGAAAAGGCCCATGACTACGCCTGTGACAACGGCGCCCGCGGCCAAGGCCGCATTACCGATTGGATTGCTGATCGCCGTGCTGGCCATGATCGGCGTGTTGTTCCTGCCGCTGCCCGCCGACCTGCCCGTGGCGGGGCACCGGATGCTGGCGATCCTGGCATTCGCGGTGGTGGTGTGGATCAGCGAAGCGGTGTCCTACGAGGCCAGCGCGATCATGATCACCGCCCTGATGGCGATCCTCATCGGCACCGCGCCAACCTTGAACGACCCCGGCCAACTGTATGGCAGCTCGGCGGCCATCAGCCTGGCCCTGACCGGGTTTTCCAACTCGGCCCTGGCCCTGGTGGCCGGCGCCTTGTTCATCGCTGCCGCCATGACCCACACCGGCCTGGACCGGCGCATCGCCCTGGTGACCCTGGCCCGGGTCGGCACCAGTACCCGGCGCATCCTCCTGGGTGCCATCGCCGTGACCATCCTCCTCAGTCTGCTGGTGCCCAGCGCCACCGCCCGCAGTGCCTGCGTGGTGCCGATCATGATGGGGGTGATCGCCGCGTTCGGCGTCGACAAGCGCTCGAACATCGCTGCCGGGCTGATGATCGTGGTGGCCCAGGGCACCAGTATCTGGAACGTCGGGATCCAGACCGCCGCCGCACAGAACCTGCTGACCGTGGGTTTCATGGACAAGATGCTCGGCCAGCGCGTGGCCTGGCTCGACTGGTTGATCGCCGGCGCGCCCTGGGCGCTGATCATGTCCCTGGTGCTGTTGTATCTGGTGCTCAAGATGCTGCCCCCGGAGAGCGACAGCATTCCCGGCGGCAAGGAGGCGGTGGCCAGGTCCCTGGCGGATATCGGCCCCATGACCGGGCCGCAGAAGCGCCTGCTGGCAGTGTCGCTGCTGTTGCTGCTGGCCTGGTCCACCGAAGGCAAGCTGCACCCGTTCGACACCACGACCACCACCTACGCCGGGCTGGTGTTCCTGCTGCTGCCACGGATCGGCATCATGACCTGGAAGGATGTACAGTCACGCATTCCCTGGGGCACGGTGATCGTCTTCGGGGTCGGCATCAGCCTCGGTTCGGCGCTGCTCAGTACCCAGGCCGGGCAATGGCTGGGCACCCAGGTGGTGGCTCACACCGGGCTGGACCAGGTCGGCCCGCTGGCGGTCTTCGCCATCCTCGGCGCCTTCCTGATCCTGATCCATCTGGGGTTCGCCAGCGCCACGGCGCTGACCTCGGCCTTGCTGCCGATCCTCATCGCGGTGCTGCAGACCCTGCCGGGCGAGTTCAGCCGGCTGGGCATGACCATGCTCCTGGGGTTCGTGGTCAGCTACGGCTTCATCCTGCCGATCAACGCCCCACAGAACATGGTGTGCCTGGGTACCGAGACCTTCACCGCGCGCCAGTTCGCCAAGGTCGGGCTGGTGGTGACGCTGGTCGGCTACCTGCTGATGCTGGTGTTCGCCATGACCTGGTGGAAATGGCTGGGCTGGCTGTAGGCCCGGAGCGGGGCAGGGCTGGCCCTACAGCCAGCCGCTGAACACCCGAGTCACGCTACCGGCCAGGCGCACCTTGCCCTGGCCGTCCCAGCTCACGCTCACCGGTCCGCCGTCGCACAACACCGTCACCTGGTTGTCCAGCAGGCCCCGGCGGATGCCATTGACCACTGCGCCGCAGGAGCAGGAACCGGACCCCAGGGGAATGCCGCCGTGGCGTTCCCAGATCCGCAGGCGAATGGTCTGGCGGTCGATGACCTGGATGAAATGCACGTTGGTCTGGTGCACGAACAGCGGATGGGTCTCGATCGCCGGTCCAAGGCTGGCGATGTCCAGCTGCTGCAGGTCGTCGACGAAAAAACTGCAATGCGGATTGCCCATGCTGCACGCCGCCGGTTCCCCCGGCAGCGGCAGGCGCAGGCTGTCCAGCTCCCGGGCCAGGGGAATGTCCTGCCAGGCGAGCCCGGGAACGCCCATCTCCACCGACACGCTGTAGTCGGCCAGGCGCTGGCACTCTTGAATGCCGCGGGCGGTCTTCAGGCGCAGCGAGCTGGCGCCGCTTTCGCGCAGCAACAGCTCGGCGGCACCCCGGGTGGCACTGCCACAGGCATCGAGGCTGGAACCATCGGCATTGAAGAAGGTCAGTTGCGCCGCGCTCTCGCGACAATCGCCCAGCACCACCAGTTGATTGAAACCTATGCCACGTTGCCGGTCGCCCAAGGCCCTGGCGCGTTCGGCGGTGATCGGCTGGCCGCGACCGCGGGCGTCGATCACCACGAAATCGTCGCCATTGGCATGCATCTTCACGAAATTAAGCGCCATTCATGCTCCACAGGGACAGGACAAGATATGCCACCAGGCCAGGATCGACCGGGTAGCGGCACGCGCCGCCACCTGTTGCAGGATTTCGAAAAAACTCCGGCGACGCCAGCGTCTTGCAATAAAATTCACCCAACGTACTCCAGGTGTGCCTGGGTCGGGGGGTTATGGCAGGCTGGCGGTCACACTACCCGCGTCGACCTTCCCGGTACGGACTAGAACAACACTAAGGTCACTGCATGGATCACTACGCCCCGCGCAACTGGCAGCCCCATGAAAAGCCCAGCTTGCCCGGCTCGCCCTCGACACCGCTGCACCCCACCCACAAGCGCCTGGCCTATGCGCTGGTGGGCCTTCTGGTGGCCATCACCGGAGGCTTGGGCAACTCCCTGGTGATCGCCAACCTGCCTTACCTGCAGGGCGCCCTGGGTGCCACCAGCGCGGAAATGGCCTGGCTGCCGGCCGCCTATGTCATGACCAACGTGTCGATGAACCTGCTGCTGGTGAAGTTCCGCCAGCAGTTCGGCCTGCGGGCCTTCACCGAAGTGTTCCTGGTGCTCTATGCACTGGTGACCTTCGGCCACCTGTTCGTCAACGACCTGAGTTCGGCCATCGCCGTGCGCGCGGCCCACGGCATGGTGGGCGCGGCCTTGAGCTCCCTGGGCCTGTACTACATGGTCCAGGCCTTCCCGGCCAAGTGGCGGCTCAAGGCCCTGGTGCTGGGGTTGGGCACCTCGCAGCTGGCCTTGCCCCTGGCGCGGCTGTTCTCCGAAGACTTGCTGCAGATCGCCGAGTGGCGTGGCCTGTACCTGTTCGAACTGGGCCTGGCGCTGACCTCCCTGGGCTGCGTGTTCATGCTCAAGCTGCCGCCCGGCGATCGCTTTCGCACCTTCGAGAAACTCGACTTCCTGACCTTCGCCTTGCTCGCCACCGGCGTGGCGCTGCTGTGCGCAGTGCTGTCCCTGGGGCGCATCGACTGGTGGCTGGAGGCACCGTGGATCGGCTACGCCAGCGCGGCCTCGATCCTGCTGATCTTCGCTGGTCTGTGCATCGAACATAACCGTCGCAACCCGATGCTGATGACCCGCTGGCTAGGCAGCGGGGCGATGATCCGCCTGGCCCTGGCGGTGATCCTGATCCGCATGGTGCTGTCGGAGCAGTCCACCGGCGCGGTGGGTTTCCTCCAGGCGCTGAACATGAGCAGCGAACAGATGCGCCTGCTTTACGGGGTGATGCTGCTGGGCAGCATCGCGGGGCTGGCCACCAGCGCCTTGACCATCAACCCGGCGCATCTGTTCATGCCCCTGGTCATTTCCCTGGCGCTGATGGCGACAGGCTCGGTGATGGACAGCTTCTCCAGCAACCTCACGCGCCCGGCCAACATGTACATCAGCCAGTTCCTGCTGGCTTTCGGCGGCACCTTCTTCCTCGGCCCGACCATGGTCCTGGGCACCCGCAACGTGCTGACCAACCCGCGCAACCTGGTGAGCTTCTCGGTGCTGTTCGGCATCTGCCAGAACCTCGGCGGGCTGATCGGCTCGGCCCTGCTGGGGACCTTCCAGATCGTGCGCGAGAAATACCATTCCAGCTTCATCGTCGAGCAGCTGACCTTGCTCGACCCCCAGGTCCTGGCCCGGGTGCAGAGCGGCGGGGCGGCCTATGGCAAGGTCATCGCCGATCCTGACCTGCGCACCCTGCAAGGCATGCGCAGCCTGGCTTCGGCGGCCACCCGCGAAGCCAACGTGATGGCCTACAACGATGTATTCATGCTGATCGCGGTGATCGCCGTGCTGACCATGATCTGGATCTTCATCCGCAGCCTGTGGCTGATGAGCACCACCAAGCCCGTCGCGCCCCAGACCCCCGTCAAACCCAGTGGTGCCCCTTCTTCATGAGCGAAACCGTCAATCCCACCACCAATGCCATCGCCTCCAGCCCCGAGCCCAATGGCCCGCCGACCATTCCCGCCACCGAGCCACGGCCATTGGCGGTGCGGATCATCTCGTCCCTGGGGTTCGCCGCGATCGCCATCGTCGGCGTGCTGATCGTGCTCTACGCCTGGCAGCTGCCGCCGTTTTCCAGCGCCATCGAAAGCACCGAGAACGCCCTGGTGCGTGGCCAGGTGACGATCATCGGGCCGCAGCTCAGCGGTTATGTGTTCGAAGTGCCAGTGCAGGACTTCCAGCACGTCAAGACCGGCGACCTGCTGGTGCGCCTGGACGACCGCATCTACCAGCAACACCTGGACCAGTCCCTGGCCCAGCTGGCGGTGCAGAAGGCCTCCCTGGCCAATAACCTGCAACAACGCAACAGCGCCGAAGCCACCATCAAGCTGCGCCAGGCGGCCCTGGCCGACAGCCAGGCCCAGGCGCGCAAGAGCGCCGCGGACCTGTCGCGCAACGAGGCGCTGATCGCCGATGGTTCGGTGTCCCGGCGTGAACTGGACGTGACCCGCGCCGCCAATGCCCAGACCGTGGCGGCGGTGGCCCAGGCCCAGGCCCAGCTGGAAATCGCCCGCCAGGACCTGCAGACCGTGATCGTCAATCGCGGCTCCCTGGAGGCGGCGGTGGCCAATGCCGAAGCGGCGGTGCAACTGGCGCGGATCGACCTATCCAACACCCGGATCCTCGCCCCGCGCGATGGCCAGCTGGGGCAGATCGGCGTGCGCCTGGGGGCCTACGTCAACTCCGGGGCACAGTTGATGGCCCTGGTGCCGGACCAGCTGTGGGTGATCGCCAACATGAAGGAAACCCAAATGGACAACGTCCGGCTGGGGCAGCCGGTGAGCTTCACCGTGGATGCGCTGAACCACCGCAAGTTCACCGGCAAGGTGCAGCTGATCTCGCCGGCCACCGGCTCGGAATTCGCCTTGCTGCAGGCGGACAACGCCACTGGCAACTTCGTCAAGATCGCCCAGCGAGTGCCAGTGCGGATCACCGTCGACCCTGACCAGCAAGAGTTGGATCGCCTGCGCCCGGGGTTGTCGGTGGTGGTCAGCATTGACACCTCCGTCACCCCCTAGCGCTACCGCCCTGTAGCTGCTGTCGAACCCGCGAGGCTGCGCACGAGGACGCAGCCCTCGCCAAACCGGCCAATGAGTATTTTCTGGATGAGCGCGGTGCTTGCTCTTGCGGGCGCTGCGTTCCGGTCGCCGCCGGCGCTGGGCAGCGGCTGAGGCTACAGCAGGGCGGCACCGACCAGGCCGCAGACGATGCCCACCAGCATGGTCAACACGGCGACGGTGACCAGCACCCGGGCGTCGAAATCCTTGCGCAGCATCAGCAGCGACGGCAGGCTGATGCTCGGCAGGGTCATCAGCAGAGCCACGGCGGGGCCGGTACCCAGGCCCAGGGTCATCATGGTCTGGACGATGGGGATTTCCGCGGCGGTAGGAATCACGAACAGGGTGCCGGCAATCGCCAGGGGCACCAGCCACCACAGGCTATCGCCCATGGCCCCGTCGATATGCGGGAACAGCCAGACCCGCGCCGCGCCCAGCAGCAGGACCGCGACGATGTAGATCGGGATGGTGCTCCAGAACAGTTGCCACAGGGTCTTGCCCCAGCGTGCCAGGAAGGGCTGAGAGTTCGGCGTGCCGGCTTGCACCACGGCTTCCACCGCCGCTTCGGGCAGTTGCTCGGGGCGAGCCACGCGCTGGGCGACCAGCGATACCCCCAGCACCAGGACGATGCCAGCCACCAGGCGCAGGGCCGTGAAACCCCAGCCGAGGACGAAACCCATGAACACCAGGGTCGCGGGGTTGAGCACCGGGTTGGCGATCCAGAACGCCAGGGCCGCACCCACCGATACGTTCTGCCGACGCAGGCCGGCGGCCACCGGGGCGGCGCAGCAAGAGCACATCATGCCGGGCAGGGCGAACAGGCCGCCGCGCAGGGTCGAGCCGAAGCCGGCGCGTCCGAACAACCGCAGCAGCCAGTCCCGGGGGATCAACACCTGCAACAGGGAGCCGAGGATCACTGCCAGAACGGCGGCCTTCCAGATCGCCAGGAAGTACACCTGGGCATAGGCCAGGGCAGCGCTCCAGGGCGAGCTTTGCTGATCGTTGAGGATCGAGGCGCCGATGCTGTGGCTGTCGGCGGCGACGAAGGCCTTGAAGTAGTAGGGCGACCACTTCACGTAGTACAGGCCGATGGCGGCGACCAGCAGGAACAGCAGGGGTTTCCACCAGAACGACCAGCCACGGGCGGGCTGGGTGGAGGCGAGGTTGGACATGAAGGGGATTTCCACACGAAGACAATAAGCGCGGATTGTAGCTGCTGGCGCTTCCCTAAGCTGCAAGTCTCAAGCTGCAAGCATCACAGCGTGCTTGTTGCTTGCAGCTTAGAGCGTTCGTATCGAGGCGCGGATCGCCCGGGCGCATTCGATCACTGAAGGCGCGAGCTTGCGTTCGGCTTCTTCCAGGGTCCAGCGGCTGCTGGGCACCACCACATGCACGGCGGCTACCGGTAGGCCCTGGCTACCGAGGATCGGCGCGGCGATGCTCATGTCGCCCAGAAACAACTCCTCGGCATTCAAGGCATAGCCGCGCTGCTGGCTGGCATCGATTTCGCCCAGGATGTCCGTGAGCTCGGTGCGGGTATGCCGGGTATGGGCCTGGCGGTCGCTGGCCTCCAGGATCTGGCGGGCGTCGACTGTCGGCAGGGCGCTGAGGTAGGCGCGTCCGGAGCCGGTGCAGTACATCGGAATACGGCTGCCAATGGGCATATGGATCGGAATGAACTTGGGTGCCACAAAGCGCGCTACATAGACCATGTCCAGGCCATCGGGCTCGGTCAGGTTGGTGGTTTCACCGGTGACCTGGGCCAGCTCGGCGAGAAAGGGGTTGGCCACGTCCACCAGCGTGTCGGCGGCCAGGTAGTTGTAGCCGATCTCCATCACCCGGGGAGTCAGTTGGAAGCGTTTGGTCTGCGGATGCTTACGCACATAGCCCAGCTGTTCCAGGGTATGCACCATGCGCTGGGCCGAACTCTTGTTGATTTCGGCGGCAGCGGCGATTTCCGCCAGGTTCATGGTCCGTTGCGTGGCGTTGAAGGCTCGCAGCACCGCCAGGCCCTTTTCCAGTGACTGGTTGAAAAGGGAATTATTGTTATCGTTCATGGCAGGATCTTTTGGTAATTATGGTTTATAAATATCGATATTCGATATTTATAAATCTCTTTACGATTTTTGTAAATTGTTTATAGTCGCTCCCAGGTCTCCGCTCTCGCATCGAGACCATCCATCACGGACTTCCAACAATAAAATCGTCCAATGGGAGATTCGCCATGCAGATCCGTCTTCGTACTCTCGCGTCCTCGCTTTTTGTCCTGGCTAGCGTTTTTGGCGCACTCCAGTCCGAAGCACTCAAGGCCGAACCGCAATACAAGGTCGGCGCCACCGCCACCGGGATTCCCTTCACCTTCCTCGACGTCAAGAGCCAGAGCATCGAGGGCATGATGATCGATGCCGCCCGGGCCGTGGGCAAGGCCGGCGGTTTCGCCGTGGAGATACAGCAGACCACCTTCGCCGCGCTGATTCCCTCCCTGACCACCAACAAGATCGACATCATTTCCGCTGCCATGCTGCGTACCCCGGTGCGCGAGAAAGTGGTGCAGTATTCCGACCCCGTGTTCAGCTACGGCGAAGGCCTGATCGTCAAGGCTGACGATGCGACTGACTACACCCGCATGGAGGACCTGGCCGGAGCGACCGTCGGGGCCCAGGTCGGTACGGTATTCATCGACGAGTTGAACAAGCGCGGGATCTTCAAGGAAGTGCGTGGCTATGACTCGATTCCCGACTTGATGCGTGACCTGGCCCTGGGGCGAATCAAGGCCGGTTTCGCCGACCGACCGATCCTCGCCTACCAGCTGGCCCAGGGCAGCCAGGACAAGGTGCGGCTGGTCAAGGGCTATCAGCCGGTGGTCATGGGCGATGTCTGTCTGATCGTGCGTAAGGGCGATCTGCAAACCCTGGCCGAGGTCAACCGCGGGATCGCGGCAATCAAGGCCGACGGCACCCTGGACCGCATCATCGAGCACTGGAAGCTCAACTGATCCAGTCGCGGCCCGGCGTCTGGTCCGGGTTCCTTCCTCGCTGATTAAACAGGTCTTGCCATGTTTCTCCAGAACGCTCTGGACTTCCTGCCCATTCTATTGAAAGGGGCGGTAGTCACCTTGCAGGTCACCGTTGGCTCATTCGTGCTCAGTTCGCTGATCGGCCTGGTCTTTGCCTTGATGATGGTGTCCAAGGTGCGCTCGGTGGCGTTGTTCGCCATCGGCCTGGTCAATGTCATTCGGGGGCTGCCGATCATCGTCCAGCTGTTCTACATCTACTTCGTGCTGCCGGATTTCGGTATCCAACTCAGCGCCATGCAGGCTGGGGTGATCGGCCTGGGCATCGCCTATTCGGCGTACCAGGCGGAAAACTTTCGTGCCGGGATCCAGGCCATCCACCAGGGGCAGATCGAAGCGGCCGAGTCCATCGGCATGCGTGGGCCGATGATCATGCGCCGGGTCGTCCTGCCCCAGGCCTTGCGCATCGCCTTGCCTCCGTATGGCAACACCCTGGTGATGATGCTCAAGGACTCGTCGTTGGTGTCCACCATCACCGTGGCCGAGATGACCCGCGCCGGGCAACTGATCGCTTCCTCGACCTTCGAGAACATGACCGTCTACACCCTGGTCGCCTTGCTTTACCTGGCCTTGAGCCTGCCATTGTCCTTTGCCCTGCGCCGCCTGGAGGCGCATATCAGCACCCGGAGAAAGCCATGATCCAGATCAAGGGCGTACACAAGAGCTTCGGCAACGTGGCGGTGCTCGAAGGCATCGACCTTGAGGTGCACAGCGGTGAAGTGGTGTGCCTGATCGGGCCTTCGGGGTCTGGCAAGTCGACCCTGCTGCGCTGCATCAACGGCCTGGAAAGCTACGAGCAGGGTGACATCCTGGTGAGCGGAGCGCGGGTCGATCGGCAAGCCAAGAGCATCCACGAACTGCGCACCCGGGTGGCCATGGTGTTCCAGCGCTTCAATCTGTTTCCCCACCGCACAGCGTTGCAGAACGTCACCGAGGGGCCGATCTACGTCAAGCAGCAGGACCCCACGCAAGCGCGCCTGCGGGCCGAGGCCCTGCTGGAAAAGGTCGGCCTGGCCCATCGCATGCACGCCTATCCGGACGAGCTCTCCGGCGGCCAGCAGCAACGGGTGGCGATTGCCCGGGCGCTGGCCATGGACCCCGAGGCGATCCTGTTCGACGAGCCGACCTCGGCCCTGGATCCGGAGCTGGTGGGGGAAGTGTTGGCGGTGATGCGCAAGCTAGCGGACGAAGGCATGACCATGATCGTGGTTACCCATGAAATGGGTTTTGCCCAGGATGTGGCGGACCAGGTGTGCTTCCTCCACGGCGGGCGCATCGTCGAGGCCGGGCCGGCGAGGGCCGTGCTCAGCAGTCCCACTCATCCGCGTACCCAGGACTTCCTGCGACGCTTGCTCAACCAGGGCGGGGAGGTGCAGGCATGAGCATCTCTGAGCCCTTGCGCTTGCCGCCTTCGCTGTGGGCGGCGACCGCCATGCCGGCCGAGCACACACCGGCGCTGGCCGAGGACCGTGAGGTCGATGTGGCGATTGTCGGTGCTGGCTACACCGGGCTGGTCACGGCGCTGCGCCTGGCCCAGGCCGGTGCCAGGGTCTGTGTGCTGGATGCCGGTGAGCCCGGCTGGGGGGCTTCCGGGCGCAACGGTGGGCAGGTGATTCCCGGGCTCAAGTTCGATCCCGAGCAACTGCTGGCCAAGTTCGGTCCGGTGCAGGGCGAGGCGCTGGTAAATGCCGTGGGCTCGGCGGCCGATGAAGTGTTCGAGCTGATCAAGGAGTACGGCATTGGCTGCGATGCCACTCGCAATGGCTGGATCCAACCGGCGTGTTCCAGTGCCGCGATGCACACTCTGGAACGACGCGCCGAGCAATGGCGCCAGCGCGGTGTGGCCGTGGAGTTATTGGACAAGGCCGCGATCGGGCATCGCATCGGTAGTCAACAGTATGTGGGCGGCTGGGTCGACCCGCGGGCCGGCAGCTTGCATCCCTTGAACTATGCCCGGGGCCTGGCCCGGGTGGCCCTGGGGCTGGGAGTGAGTCTGCATGGCCAGAGCCGGGTCCGACAACTGTACCGCGATGGCGGGCAATGGACCCTGGAGACTGGGCGCGGCATCCGGGTGCGTGCGCCGAAGGTTGTGCTGGCGACCAATGGCTACACCGATGGACTGTGGCCGGGACTGCGCCAGACGGTAATCGCCGCCAATAGCTTCATCATCGCTACCCGACCGCTGCCTGCGCCGCTACGCCAAAGCATCCTGCCCGGTGGCGAGGTGTGCTCCGATGCCCGGCGGTTGCTGTTGTACTTCAAGCAGGATGCCCAGGGGCGCTTGTTGCTGGGGGGGCGCGGGCCGTTTTCCGAACCGCGCCAGGATGCCGACTGGGGCCACTTGGAGCGCTCGCTACTGACCCTGTTTCCACAACTGGCGGGTATACCCATCGAGTACCGCTGGAGCGGGCGCGTGGCCCTGACGCCGAGCTTCCTGCCGCAATTGCATGAACCTGCGCCGGGATTGTCGATCCTGCTGGGTTACAACGGCCGTGGCATTGCCCTGTCGACGTTGTTGGGCAAGCACCTGGCCGGAAGATTGATTGGCACAGGGCAGGGTTTTCCACTTCCACTCACGCCGCTGCGGCCGATCCCGCTGCATGGTTTGCAACGCCTGTACCTGGGTGCGGGGATTGCCTGGTACCGGATGCTCGATGCCCTGGGCTGATCAGCTCGGGCACTCATGCGCGCCATTGTCCAGGCCCTGCTTGTAGCTCTGGCTGTGCAGGCTGGCCTTGCCGTCGCGCCAGGTCAGGGTCAGCACGTACAGCGAGTCGAAGTCATTGGAGGCCCAGTCTTCGGTGATCGAATGTTTTTCGCCCACAGCCTCTTCAGCAACCTTGTTGATCAACTCCGGCAGGTAGCCGTGGGACCAGGCGGTGTAGATGATCGAGTTGTGGTAGCGATCATGCAGTAGCTCGTCCGCCAGGTCGCTGGTGTCGTTGGCGGCAAAATCGATGTTCACCGGCAGGCCCAGCTTGATGGCGCTGGGGCTGATGGTCATCAAGGGGCGGATGTAGCTGTAGGAGTTGTCCAGCTCGCCTTCCTCGACGTTGCGCGTCGGGTCGGCGGCGAACACGTACTGCGCCTTGCCGAATTTTTCCGGCAGCAGCGAGGCCAGGTCGATGGCCCGGTTCAGGCCCTGGCAGTTGAGTTGGCCAAGGCCGCCGGCGGGCTTTTCCGCGTGGCGCAAAAAGACCAGGGTCTGGGTGCCATCCGCTGGTTGCGCGCGGCTGACGCTGGATTCCAGGGACAGGCACAAGGTGCTGCCCAGCAGCAGGGCGGGGAGCGGCAGGTAGCGGCGGTGCAGGGCGTAGCGGGCAAGGCGGCGGGGCAGGCTCATGGGCTTGTCGTTCTTCGTGGGCATTCATGACGGCTGACAAACCGATGTTCCTTGTCGTTGCTGCGGCCTGTCGGGGCCGTGGGTTCTGAGTCCCTGAATGGCATTTGGTTCGATCATCGGCAGGTTGAACGCTGCAGGTTGCCGATTTAAGAACCTGCGGCGGATAATTCCCCGCGGTTGCCCGCCTGTGGCGCTGTTCCCCTTTTGATTGAGACTGGAAGCCTGTCATGACCGATCTTTCCGCTTTTGCCGTCACCCAGAAATGGCCTGCGCAATTTCCCGACTGGATCCAGTTGTACTCCCTGCCGACTCCCAATGGGGTCAAGGTCTCGATCATGCTCGAAGAGATCGGCCTGCCTTACGAGGCCCATCGGGTCAGCTTCGATACCCAGGACCAGATGACGCCCGAGTTCCTCAGTGTCAGCCCCAACAACAAGATCCCGGCGATCCTCGATCCCCATGGCCCGGGCGAGCAACCGCTGGCGCTGTTCGAGTCCGGGGCGATCCTGATCTACCTGGCCGACAAGAGTGGGCAATTGCTGGCCCAGGAGTCGGCGGCCCGCTATGAAACCATCCAGTGGCTGATGTTCCAGATGGGCGGCATCGGGCCGATGTTCGGCCAGGTGGGCTTCTTCAACAAGTTCGCCGGCAAGGAGTACGAGGACAAGCGCCCCCTGGAGCGTTACGTGAACGAAGCCAAGCGCCTGCTGGGGGTGCTCGACAAGCACCTGCAAGGACGTGACTGGATCATGGGCGAGCGTTACACCATCGCCGATATCGCCACCTTTCCGTGGATCCGCAACCTGATCGGCTTCTACGAGGCCGGCGAGCTGGTGGGTATCGACAACTTCCCTGAGGTCAAACGAGTGCTGGCGAAATTCGTGGCGCGCCCGGCGGTGATTCGCGGGCTGGAGATACCCAAGGTGGCCTGACCCGGCCGAACGGGATTTGGCGGTTGCACCGGACAATGCCCCCCGGGATTGACGGCAGTACTGTAGCCGTTGCCAAGCGCGGCGCGGCTGCGTAGGGGCGCGTAGCGGCCGCAAAATCGGCTGGCGCGGTATGTCAGTTATTGCACGCAGGCAGGCCTGGCGGCCCGTGCCGGGCCGTGCGCAGCCTCGCATGTTCGACAGTGGCTACACCGCAGGCCGCACTACCGTGACCTCGATCCGCCATCCCAACACCCTTAGTGCCTGTTCCACCTTCTCGATCTTCGAGCGGTGCAGCAGGTTCACCAGCCGGTCCACCTGGGGCCGGTTCACCCCCAGGCGCCTGGCCAGTTCCGCCTTGCTCACCCGCTGCCTGAGCATGGCATTCCATAGCGCCACCTTGGCCACGCTCAGCGCCGGCAAGCGCACCAGCTGTTGCCCCGCAGGGCAGGGCGAGGGCAGCGGAATCGCCATCCGCTGCATGACATACAACGACAGCGCCATCTCCAGGGCGATCACCGCATCGGCCATGGCTTGCTCCGGCGTATCGCCGACGCAGGCCATGCCGGGTACGTCGACACAGCTGATCCGTGGGTGGCCGTTTTCCAGGTTCATGATCACAGGGTATGCGTACATGGCTGCTCATCCTTCTGTAGGGCCGGACTTCATTCCTTAAAGAAGCAATTGCAAGGGCAGGCTGACCCCGCCAGATCGCACTATAAAAATGATGCCGAGGCCGGCACAACGAACCCTGTCGGGGCAATGTTTGAACGATTGTGTCCAGGGCTCTAGGTCGAGGCTTCAGCGGCAGTGGCAGGTAAGCAGCAGCCTGAAAACCTTAGCTGTCCAGAGGCTTGCTCGCGGTCGCCGGCCCGGGTTGTGCGAGCGCCACGACGTAGGCGCTGAACATGTCCGCCAGGCCGTCGGCGCGCTCGGTCATGGCGTTCTTCGTGTGGGGCTTGCTGGAGAAATCCTTGCCCACCGAACTGAGCGTGGAAAGGATCAGCTCGCAGGCCGCGGCGCGGGTCGCTTCGCTGGCATCGGGCAGCAGCTGGTGCATGAAACCGGTGAAGATCTGCCGTCCCGCCGCACGGGCTGCGCCAGCCTCGGGGGCATCGCGATACAGCGGCGCGGCCTCGTTCAAGGCACTGCGCAGCGGCGCCTCCTCGCACTCCGAGCGGATGAAGGCATGCACCAGGCTGCGCAGGCGCGCCAGGGGCGCTTGTGCCTGGTCGTCGAGGATCCGGCTCAACATCTGTCGGGTTTGCAGCCACTCATCGCTTTGCAGGCGGAACAGGATCGCCGCCTTGTTGGGAAAGTACTGGTACAGCGAACCGATGCTCACCCCGGCCTTTTCCGCGACCCGCGCGGTGGTGAAGCGCTTGGCGCCCTGTTGGGTCAAAACCTGAATGGCGGCCTGCAGAATCGCTGCTACCAGCTCGGTGGAGCGCGACTGCTGTGGCTGTTTGCGTGAGGAAATACGGGGGCTCTGGCGCTTGCTCATGGACAGCTCGGATGTGCCTGGGAATGCGAATAGCGGATGGGCCGAATCGCTCCCATCATGGTCGTGACCCAACATCTTAGACCCATCCGATGGAAGACCAGCATGACGACCCTCACCTGCGAGCCCCTGGCGGGCTTGATCGAACGCCTCTACACCCTGGCCGATGCCGCCACCAGCCCGGCCCTCGACAACCTGCCCCGGGAAGAACGCGAACGGCTGATGCACAGCAAGACCGACTACCTCGAGTTCTACGGACTGCTCAAGGACCTGTGGCTGCCGGTCTCGCGGGATACCGGCAAGCTCTTGTACCTGCTGGCACGCAATGCCAAGGCCAGGAGCATCGTCGAATTCGGCACCTCGTTCGGCCTGTCCACCCTGCACCTGGCGGCCGCCTTGCGCGACAACGGCGGAGGCGTGCTGATCGGCAGCGAGTTCGAAGCCTCGAAGGTCGCCATGGCCCGCGAGCACATGCTCGAGGCCGGCGTCGGCGACCTGGTGCAGATTCGCCAGGGCGACGCGTTGGTGACCTTGGCCGGCGACCTTCCGGAGAGCATCGACCTGCTCCTGCTCGATGGCGCCAAGGCGCTGTATGGCGAGGTCCTGGGGCTGGTGGAACCGCACCTGAAACCTGGCGCGCTGGTGGTCGCGGACAACACCGACTACTGCCCCGAGTACCTGGCGCACGTCCGGGCGCCGCAAAACGGCTACCTGTCGGTGCCGTTCGCCGATGATATCGAGCTGAGCATGCGCCTGGGTTGATGCACCGCGTTCCAGGGGCCACCGGTGGGCGGTGGCCCCTGCCAGGTATGCGGCCAGCGCCAACAATCACCGGTCTTCATGGACGCCAGGCGCTCGCCCACTGCACAATTGCGCCGCTTTTTGCATCATCCATCATCTTCTCGTCGCAGGTTGCCCAGCGACGAGTCCGCCAGGGAAGCCCCGATTCATGACCGTCTCCGAACTGCTTGTCGCCATTCGCAAGCCCTATGTTGAAACGCTGGCCCGCCAGATTGCACAAGGGGCCGCCTACGTCGAGCCCGCCTACCGCAACAGCGACGGCTCACTGGCCACCGAAGGGGTCATGGCCATGCCGTGCCGGGTCGACATGATCGCGCAGGAGGGCGCTGCGGCCGGGGAACCTGTCCAGGTCGATGCCGAGTCCGAACTGGCCTTCGAGCCCGTGGGTTTTGCGATCGAGCAGATGGCGGTGCGCATCTCGCCCTTTGGCTGGGACTGGCTGGCGCTGGAGGTCCGTGGCCTGGGCCAGGAGGCGCTTGTGCAGGTCATGGGCCCCTGGTTTCTCGAATGGTTCGATGTGGAAGATGAAAACCCGCCGACCGAAGATGCTCTGCAAGGGGTGGTGCACTTTATCTCCGACCCTGAGCCGACGGCCGAAGGCTTCCAGTTGAAGATCGACCTGGGGTCTGCTCCGGCGCCGGCAGTGGAGGATCTTCTTTTTGCATTGGCCGATGGTGGGGCCAGTGGGGTTGTTCTGGGGTCGTGACGGGAGGGCTGTGCTTGGTCGTTGAGCTGGCGGCGGTTGCGGCCACTGCGGTTCCGTTCTTATGCGGGACACGTCGATAACCTGTAGCCGCTGTCGAGCGTAGCGAGGCTGCGCACGGGGGCGTAGTCCTCGCTAAACCTGCTTACGCGATTTTGCGTACATATCCGTTGCTGCGGGTGTGGCCACTGGCGGTTCCGCTCTTACAGCGGGTCACTTTGGAAAGAGCCCAAAGTAACCAAAGGCTCTTTGCCCCCTCACTCGGTGCCTCGCCCAGGCTCGGCATGCCCTTACTCCGGCATTGATCCGTGGGCCGCCGCCACCGGCCATCCATGGCCGGGGGCGGCTAACCCGGCGTCCTGCCGGGTTGCCCACGGCTCAATACCTGCGTTCGGCCATCGTGTTTAAAGGGGCGGGTGGATCAAGATCAAAAGCCAAAGCCAAAGCCAAAGCCAAAGCCAAAGCCAGGTGACGCTGTTGTCGTCACGGTCGAAGGTTGTGCTCGGCTCGGCTGGAGTCGCCAGGGCGTCTGCCGTGTTGTTCAGCCCAACCCTCGTGATCTGGCCCACGGGCGACCTCGCCCTTAGAGCTTCATGCCCACCGCCAGCCGGTTGAAGGCATTCATCAGAGACACGGCCAGCGTCAGGTCGGAAATCTCGACGTTGCTCAGGTGTGCTTTCAGTGGTTCGTACAGTTCGTCCGGCGCGCCTTTGTCGTGGACGTAGGTGAGGGTTTCGGCCCAGGCCAGGGCAGCGCGTTCGCGGTCGTTGAACAGTTCGCTGACGCGCCAGCCGGCGAGGCAGTCCAGTTTGTCTTGTGTCACTCCACTCTCGCGCAGGGTCTGCGAATGCTTGCCCAGGCAGAACGAGCAGCCGTTGATCTGCGATACGCGCAAGTACACCAGTTCCAGCAAGGGCAAGCCGAGTGGGCTGGCGGCGAGCGCGGTGTTGGTGGCGAGCAGGCCTTGATAGGCGGCAGGCGACAGGGTGGCAAAGGGCAGTCTGAGTTGGCTCATGCTGAAACTCCGGTAGGGAAAAAGTGATCAAGCACCCACAAGGGGGTTGAACAGGGGGTTGGAGAACAGTGCAGTGCGGGCTTCTTCGATGGTCTGCCGCACGGCGTCTTCCCCGAACACCAAGCCTTGGAGGTAGGTGAACTGCAGGTCGAACAGGCCGAGGGTGTTGAGCACGTGGCGCAGGTAGGGCGTCAGGAAGTCCGGTTGGCGTGCCCGTTCGCCTTGGTGAGCGCCGCCGGAGCTCACTAGCACATGCACCGGGCGGTCCTTGAGCAGGCCGACCTTGCCCTCCGGGAGGGCGCTGAAGGTGCGGTGAATGCGCAGGACATAATCGACCCAGAGCTTGAGCGCGGCCGGCAGGGTGAAGTTGTGCATCGGCGTGGCAATGATCAGGGCATCGCTGCGCTCCAACTCACGAATCAACCCTTCGGACACCTCGAACAGCGGCGCGTCGAAGGGCGTGGCGGTGGTCAGGGCGTGGGCGTAGTCCAGGCCGAGCGGTGGCAGCGGTTGCGCCACCAGGTCGCGTTCGAGCAGTTCGAGGTGCGGATGCCGTTGGCGCAGGGCGCTCGCCAGTTCCAGGGCCAGCTGGTGCCCGTGGGAACCCTGGCCGTGGGGGCTGGCGTTGATCAGCAGCAGGTTGTTCATGCCGGCTCCTCACCGCGCAGGCGCTGGGTGAAGTGCATGCCACGGGCCAGCAACCCCTGGCGAAAATAGAAGCGCTGGGCCAGGGGCATGTGCAGGCCGGTATCCAGCACAAAGTGCTCGCATTGACGTTGCACGGCCTCATCCCGCACGGCGCTCAACAGCCGGGCGCCCACGCCGCTGCGCTGAAGCTGTGGGCACACCACCAGGTCATCGACGTAGATGAAGTGCCCGTAGAGCAGGTTTTCCATTTCGCGGTAACCCGCCAGGCCGACGATGCGCTCAGCGTCCCACGCGGCGAGCAAGCGGTAGCCCTGCGCGGCCTGCCGAGCCAGTTGCGCGCTATAGGCTGCGGGGGTGGTGAGGTGTGGGCGCAGGACGCGCATCAAGTCGAAACTGGCGGCAAAGGCCTCTTCGCTGTCGAGGTGTTGAAGGGTGTAGGGCATGTTCGTCATCCGCTGAAAAGAGATGACCCACCTTAGAAGACCGATGGCTTAAGCTGTAGAGCCAAAAAGTGCATAAATGACTAGGCCATGATGCTCGCATTCGAACTGGATCGCAGCCAGACGGCGCCGATCTATCGCCAGCTTTATCAACGGTTTCGCGAGTCCATCGCCGATGGCCGCCTGCGTCCGGGAGACCGGGTGCCGGCAGTGCGCGCCCTGGCGGCGGAACTGAACCTGGCGCGTGGCACCGTGGAGGCGGCCTACCAACTGCTGATGGGCGAGGGCTACCTGACGGCGCGCGGGGCAGCCGGGACCATTGTGACGCCGCAGCTGGCGCCGGTTGCCGCGCCCATGCCGCACACCCCGGTGGCGGCCACGGCCTACCAGGCCACCCACGCCGGCACGTCGCCGTTGGCGCTGCAAATGGGCCTGCCGGCGCTGGATGCCTTTCCGCGCAAGCTCTGGACCCGCCTCGCAGGCCGACAATTGCGCCAGGCGGGCACCGAAGGCTTCATCTACCCGGACTCGCGAGGCTATGCGCCGTTGCGGGCGGCCATTGCGTCCTACCTGGGGATTTCCCGGGGCATCAGCTGCCAGCCGGAGCAGATTTTCGTCTGCGCCGGCTACCGCGCCTGCCTCGACCTGATCAGCCACACGCTGATGCGCAAAGGGGCCACCTGCTGGCTGGAGGAGCCCGGCTACTTCATGGCCAGGAGCGCGCTGCTGGCGGCCGGCGCCCAGCTGGTGCCGGTGCCCGTGGACGATCAGGGCCTGGACGTCGCCCAAGGCATCGCCCGCGCGCCAGAGGCCGATTTTGCCGTGGTCACCCCGACCCACCAGAGCCCGCTGGGGGTGTCGCTGTCCTTGCCGCGGCGCCTGGCCCTGCTGGACTGGGCCAACCGCCAGGGCAGCTGGATCATCGAGGACGACTACGACAGCGAGTACCGCTACCAGGGCAAGCCCTTGCCGGCCCTCAAGAGCCTCGACCAGCAGGGCCGCGTGCTCTACACCGGCACCTTCAGCAAAGTGTTGTTTCCAGGGTTGCGCCTGGCCTACCTGGTGGTGCCCGCCGAACAGGCCCAGGCGTTCGCCCGGCAGGCGGATCGCTTGCACAATCACTGCCCGCAGCTGCTGCAGGCGACGGTGGCGGCCTTTCTCAACGAGGGGCACTTTGCCCGGCACCTGAAGAAGATGCGTGGCCTGTATGCGCGTCGGCGGCAATGGCTGGTTGAGGCGTTGCACCAGCAGTTGGCGGGGCGGTTGCAGATAGACCCACAGGCCGGGGGCATGCATGTGGTGGCCGGCTTGGCGGAGGGGGACGACGTGCAGATTGCCCAGCGGGCCTGGGCGCAGGGCATTGCTGTGGAGCCGCTGTCGCAGTGGTACCTGGGGGAGGGGGTTAGGCAGGGTTTGGTGATGGGGTTTACCAATGTGGGCAGTGCGGAGCAGGCGGTGGGCGTGGCGGGGCGGTTGGGGCGGGTTATTGGATGAAGGCTCAAGGACTAGATCAGTCCAGCCAATTTACTGATGGCCCTGACCGTCGAAACCTGTAGCCGCTGTCGAGCGTAGCGAGGCTGCGCACGAGGACGCAGTCCTCGCCAAACCTGCCGATGCTTTTCACCTGGCTGCATACGGTTCTGCGTACATATCCGTTGCTGCGGGTGCGGCCACTATCGGTTCCGCTCTTACAGCGGGTCACTTTGGATGGAGCCCAAAGTAACCAAAGGCTCTTTGCCCCCGCATCCGGCGCCTCGCCAAGGCTCGGCGTTCCCTCACTCCGGCATTGCTCCGGGGGCCCGCCGCCACAGGCTATCCATGGCCTGACGGCGGCTAGCTCGGCATCCATGCCGAGCTGCCCCCTACGCAACGCCTGCGTTCGGCCTCCTGAAGGGGCAGGTGGATCAAGATCAAAAGCCAAATCCAAAGCCAGATCAACGCGAGATCAACGCGAGATCAACGCGAGATCAAAGGCCGAAGCAAGGCCAAGCGCGTTTTACGCGCTTGTTGAATGGGGTGGCGCTCAGCTCTCCAGCACCGTGCGCCACTGAATCACCTCCAGCACCGCGCAACCCTCCTGGGTGAGCAGATGCACCCCTCGGGTGACCCGCGTCAGGTCGCAGTCGGCAATGTCTTTCAGGTTAAGGGTGGACAGCGTGTCCATCAGGTCCCGCACCACGGTGAAACGATGGGCCGCGCTGCTGGCCAGATCGCTCAGGGAGGCTTGGGTGTCGAGGTAGAAAACAGCTTGGTTGGCGTCGTGGGTATCGACGGGGGAGAAGCGGGAAACCGATTGATCGTCCATGGTCGTTACTCGTTGTAGAGCTTCCACCATCTGCGGCCAAGCAAATTGAAGGTGGCAGCTGTGTGAGGGTTGGCCGACCGGTAACAACGACACCGGCACACCCGAAGGTGTCCCGCACACAGCCGCCATAACACAGAATCGCAGGCACAAAAAAAGCGTCTGCAATGGTGTTTTGGACGCTGATGCGTCGTTGTGATTCGACCGGCCAAGGTCGTTCGCGGATTTTGCCGCGAGGGCGAACTATAGGGGGGGAGCTTGAGCGGTGCAACTGTGGAGTGGTCGGGATGTTTGAGTGGGTGTGTCGTGGCAGCAGCAGTAGTTATCGCAGATATTTAATGAGGGTTGCGAATTGCCCCTTGCTTTGTAGAGAGACAGCTTACGGCCAGAAGCGATCGTCGGGTGTCTAAGAAACTAAGTACGCTTCAAAGGCTCCAGAAAATAACTCTCCATGCTAGATTACTCGAGTATCGATACACACAATCAGCAGGGAAGCCCATGCGCTCGCCAAAGCAGTATCTCGTCGTAGAAGTGAACGCAGAAGGAACCGTTGAGTTTCACCCTATGAAGAACTGGTGCAGAGCCAATCCGACCGAAGCACCAACCTTAAATCCCAACGAAGCAAATTCACAGGCTTTGCGGCGGGGATTTGACCGGCTGGGATGGGTAGTCGAGGAAACTGACTCACAGGTGCGTTTCTTCAAACCCGGCACCACCCAGTCAGCCTTAGAAACACTTGGCGAAAAAGATCCTGATTTAAACGACCTTGATACGCCAGACAGCGAGCGTGAAACAGTTTTTGAGCTTGAGTACCAGCTACGAGACTTCATTGCCCATAACATCGAGTCGATCAAGGTTGATGGTAAGGCACTGAGTCTATATGTAGATGACCAAGGCCGGGACGGTATTGAGTACCCAACAGGGGTTGGGCCTATAGACATTTTGGCTAAAGATAGTGACGGTGCGTATGTAGTCTTTGAGCTGAAACGTGGGCGCGTAGCAGACAAAGCTATTGGACAGATCAGCCGCTACATGGGCTGGCTGATTACGAATAAAGCGGAAGGAACGAAGATCAAAGGGGTCATTGTCGCGAAGGATATTAGCGTCAACCTTAGACATGCCGTTGTCGCGGTGCCAAACGTATGGCTTTTTGAATATCACATCAGCTTCACCCTCAGCGATATCAAACCTGCCAACTTCAGATGAAGTGAGTCTCTCCTAGTTTAGTAGTCATCCTCACCTCTCAAACCGCCACTGGTTCGAATGCCTGCTTTTTGCCGAGAGCTGTCGTCCCCAAATTGCAGCTTTCGGCCAAAAGGAGTTAGTCAGATTGGACTACGAAAGGGGTAATTCAGCTCATAGGTTGAGATCTGATTCTAGATAATCCAGAATTACTTATCTCTGCTAGAAAAATAAGGTAGAAAAATGGATTTTTTTATACTAGGTCGAAATGACAGTATCCCTTCATCTGCTTCGAATGCAGCTTTTTTGAGGTACGACAACTGGAATGATTACTCTTATGTCACAATGTTTTATGTGACTCTGTGCGATAAAGATGGCAGTAGACATGATTTGGGTAATGTTAAGATTGGGTTCAAAGGTCAAACCACACCGATATCAACTTATTCAAAATTAACTTCTCCATTTAATTTTTTGCCAGAAGATTTTTTCTCTCTTGGTACAGAGTTGGAATACTACGAAAAGCTAGTAAAAGTTGAAAAAGAAGAAACAAGGAATCAGTTTCTAGAATCTTTGCGCGACATTGTGTGGAGTGAAAAGTATCTTGAGGTAGCGATGGGGGAGGATGTATTTAGTACATCCTTACTAAGGGGGGTTAGTCTTGCTGCGATCAAGGAGCAATTCAAAAGGGTTTTAGAAGGTGGGGTCATTAGAACTAACTTCTCCTTTTCGTACTTGAGGCTAGCGACTGAGAGGCAAGCAGGTATAGAACTTACCTTTGATGTGAAGTCAGAGTCCAAGCCAAGCACCAACATCCATGCTCTTATTGGTCGCAACGGAGTTGGAAAAACAACAATATTAAATGGAATGATTCAAGCGGTAACGGGAGGGCTGGGAAGTGATGAGGGTTTTTTTAAGGATGGGCTTTTTGGGAAAACTATAATAGGTGCTGATTATTTTAGCAGCTTAGTCTCTGTATCATTCAGTGCTTTTGATCCGTTCACGCCTCCTCCTGAACAATCTGATCCAGCCAAGGGGACATGCTACTATTATGTAGGCTTGAAGAAAGTTGCCTCTAAGAATTTCGAGCTGAAAACATTAGAAGAAATTTATCAGGAGTACTTAAAATGTTTGGCTCTTTGCATGAGTCAACCAGGAAAGAAATCACGGTGGTTAAGTGCAATTGCGAATCTAGAGTCTGACGAAAATTTCGCTGACATGGAATTGCCTCGCCTGATGGATTTGGCAGGGCAAGAGTTTAGTGCTAAGGCATTGGAGCTGATCGTCAGGATGAGCTCTGGGCACGCAATAGTACTTTTGACAATTACGAAGCTCGTAGCAACTGTAGAAGAAAAAACTCTAGTCGTAATAGATGAGCCTGAGAGCCACCTTCATCCTCCTTTGTTATCAGCTTTTCTAAGAGCCTTGAGTGAGCTTCTGTTCGACAGAAATGGTGTGGCTATTATTGCTACGCACTCTCCTGTTGTTTTGCAGGAGATCCCAACTTCGTGTTCGTGGAAAATTAATAGATCTAGACTAGTGATAGGAACTGAAAGGCCGGAAACTCAAACTTTCGGAGAGAATGTTGGTGTATTGACGCGTGAAGTCTTTGGTTTGGAGGTTAGAAAGTCTGGATTCCATAAAATGCTTAAGCTTTCAGTCGACACCGGCGGAACTTTTGAGCAGGTGCTACATGAGTACGGTGGCCAGTTGGGTTTTGAAGCTCAGGCAATAGTTAGGGCGCTGATTGCTAATCGCGATTTAGAGGGCGGTAAATGAGACGTCTCAACTTACCCGAATGCACCTCGATGCAGTCATATAATCTATGCTTGGCATCTGTTCTTGACTTGAATTTGAAGGAGCGTTTGAATCGCGTTTCAGGCTTTATTGAGGAAGTTTCGGAAATGTATATAAATCAAGCGAGAGTTGGTAACGTTTATTCTATTCCCCCGTTGATACATCCAAGAGGCGAAGATCCGATCATCAATGCGGACATAAGGAAAAGTGAACTCCTCAAGTTGTATGGGTATCACATGGTCGACAGGCACCCTGGCAGAGGATTGTACGATGTGATTTTAGTGGCGGCTAAGGAGCAGTGCCCTTTCTGTGGTGGAATAGGCAGACCTAAGAGCCTGGATCACTATCTGCCTAAAGCTAATTACCCACAGTATGCCGTGCTTCCACAAAACTTGGTGCCTTGCTGTAGGGACTGTAATACCGAGAAAAGCAATGCCCTAGCAGTTGCAGAAGATGATCAAGCTATTCATCCGTATTTTGATGATGATAAGTTTTTTTTAGAACAGTGGGTGTTTGCAAGAGTAAATCTTACACGCCCATGCAGCTTAGTATATTTTTCCGCTCCCCCCATTGAATGGAGTGATGTTGAAAGAAACAGGGCGTTGAATCATTTTAGGGACTTCAATATTGGAGCCCGCTACAGCGTACAGGCTGCAGATGAACTAAGTGCCCTTGTCGATTTGCGTCGTGGATATTTATCTAACATTTCGCCCGAGGAGTTTTCAAGATACTTGGCATCAGTATCTAGCTCAGCATCATATTTTTCTAATCATTGGAAGAAAATCATGTACCAAGCATTGGCGCAAGATAGGGATTTTTATAACGCTCCCCTGTAGCCTTTGACGTTTCTGCGGTTTAGTCGTCCCTCTAAATGTCTGTTCTTGGCCTGAGGTATCGGGCAGCAATCGGCCATAAGCGGACATTCGCAAGCGACCACATACGACCGAAGCGGCCATTCAAGACGCCCCCCATTCGGATTAAAACGCCAGGAGGGCCAACTCGGGTTAGCGGCCCCTCACCTAATGAGAGCCGAACTGCTCCGAGTGGCAAAATAAACTCGGATAGGCCTCCATTGTAGGAATTGCTTCAAGCGGAATAGATTTTTCTTGCATCAAGACACCAATAACATCATCAATGCTCATCGATCTGAGTTTTATTTTTTCCGGCCGGCCTAGCTGAATGTATTTTAAAGTATCTACCAATGCCCCCCAAAACTGACATTTATCTAGAACGACATGCCTTTCAAGACCGGAACAAATACCGACTTCGGATATAAATTCATCGTACCAGTTAGGATCAAAAGAATTAATTGCGAGATTCGCTTTCATTTGTATTCTAGAATAATCTGCGAACGAAATTATTTTGGCATCTTCAATAAGTGAGATAATAAGCTCAGTACAATACGTCATACGTAGCATCCCGCTCATGAAAGAGCGCCAAGGCATGTAGCTGGAGCGCTTAACTACTAGTGGTAAGAATTCTTTTATTCGATGCAGTAGGCGTCCGATAAATATCGCTGAGCGCGCTGAGTCAACGGGCAAAACAGTTCCTAAAACTGTGATAGCTCCCAGAGCTAACATTCCGTTAGCGGATGATCCATGCCCGCCATCGAGAGGGAGAGTATCACAGGCACTTAGCAAAACTATCGGAGGCATTCGTACCGAACCTCGCAGCGCCCAAATATCTATGGCTTCTGCACCTATAACTATAGAGCCCACTCCGGCGGTTTTATTTAGGGTTCCATGCCCATCAAAAACCATTAGTGCACCATTGAAATTATTGATGGCGGCAAGGAACTGGTCTACATCATTGACATCAACAATTTTGTATTTCGGATAGTTCTCATGTGCTTCTGATAACTTGCAGAGTATATCTTCCAGCACGGTTCGTATTTTGTCGTCTTTATCGAATGATCTTACTATGAGTATTTCTTCAAAGTCTGCTGCTGCGATGTTTACGTACTGACTTCGCAAACACTGCTGCATACTAAGATTACCTGGAGTGGCGGAAATTCGACTTACATCACACCGTAGCGAGAGCGGAAGACCTCGAATAGGCAGCCACTCGAGGGGAATGTCACTTAATAGACTAACGCCAGAGAACTCAGGCAGTGTGTTATGAATTAGCGTGCTATATTCCGGTGCCATTAGAGATTTCATTTTGTTCTGTATATTCAAGGCAAGCTTGCACGTTTTAAATTTCAGATGGGGGTTGTTCCCCCTTGCGCACGCCGCTAAGTTTATAAGATCCCCTTTTATTCCGTTGATCCGCGACTCTATCCTGAGTACGGGAGTAACCTCTGGAGCATTCAATATAGCTAAACTAACTCCAAACGCTCGCAACTCCATCTGATAACCGCGAAGAAAGCTTGACACGATTTTATTATTAAGCAGTTCATCCAGATCCCTTTCGCTGTCTGCTAAATTCAATTTAGCGTAACCGCCTGGCTTTCTTATTGACTTAACAAGCCTGCGCAGTGCGTTAATTACATTTTTATTTGCAGCCAATTCACTGAACAGCTCTCTATCTACATTTACCTTATAGAGGTGCCATAATATTGGCTCGGTTGTTAGGCATATTTCATTTTCAATTGGTGCTTCTGCTGACAGCTTCCTTCGCAAGCTCATAATAGCTTTGCACGACTTAGTGGCTGCCGGAATATAATCATTGATGCGATGGACTCCAAGTACCTTATCTAGAGTTATCTCCGACCCCAGAGATGCAGCAATCATTTCATTAGGCCGAGTAATCCCATGAGCGTATCCTGGGAACTGCAATCTACTCCATGGAGGGCGCTTTGGACTGAGTAACTCATCAACTGAACTGGAAAAAATAGAATTGACATTTCCACTTTCTAGTAATTGAGCAGTCCACTTAACAATATATTGGTTAAACCGATCTCTACTCAAATCCCTAGTTTCTTCATCAGCGCTGGATGACGTTGATATATGTAGCCATTCGCCTCCATTTTCAGCCAAGAATTCATTTATTGAATTATAAGTTCTGTCATTTGACAGAATGCACTTAAATGTAGCCGCGCTGAAGGTTTTTACGTTGTCTTTTAGCGACTCAATTGTTATCGGTATGATTGTTGGTGAAGTGATCCCTGCAACTCTTGAAATGACAATCGGCGCACGCTTGGATTTTAGCTCTCTGATATCGAATGGCAACATCAGCGACAACTCTAACAAATCAACAGAAAAAAGTACTCCAGGCCAATAAGCCATAAACGTTGATGCCGAGTCGCAGTCTTCTTTAAAGTGGGGAATATAATATTGAATTCTATATCTAGGGTAGCGGGCATGTTCTTCAAAAAAAATTCGACGTAGCAAATCTAAATTTTCGGGTTGTTTGGGCATGCGAGTCTATCCTTGTTATTAGCTAAAATTCAAAGCCTACAAGATTGTATGCTCTTCTAATTGTAAGTCACCTGCTATGCCTTTAGCACTTCCTCTTTCTGGTAAGATTTTAATATGATGCGGATAGCACTTTACGGACCGGATTGAAAAAATGTTGTTTCGCTAGAGCCATTTCTAGCGAAATAAATCGGGCTAATCTATTACTAAAAAATAGATCAGCCCCTTTTCTACTTTTCTAGTCTTAAATATTTTTACAAATATATGGTTGACTCAGTTGGCAGATCAACTCACCGATTCTGACGGCCAATCTTCGGGAACTAACGCGGGAGGTTTGGTCCACGGATCTTCAACCAGCGCGTCCTGAAACCACTGTTCGCGCAGGTTCGCATGCTCAGTAACAATTAGTTGGAAACCCGGAACCTCTTCTTGGGTGAACTTCACCAACAGCTCGAATAATCGGCGCACCGCAGCGATGTCGGCGTCGGCTTCCGTCTTCTGCACCGAACCGTCGGCATCCTGGTAAACCTGCTCAGAGGGGAAGTAAACCTGGGTTGGTTGGTCGATCAGTAGGAAACGCGGGATTGGCCTATTGTTCTGCGCCGCGAATTGGTGCAGTGCGAGTAGAGCCGACAGATGGTACGCCAGGTGGTTTTCTCCACCGCCGGTCCTGCCCATCGGAACTGGGCGTTCTGGCCGATCAAAGATGATTGTTAGTTGAGGTAGATTCAGCCGCGCGGGATAAGGAGCGAATTCAGCGTTGAACTTTTGGATGTATCGCGACATCTTCGCGGAGATATTGTTGAGAATCGACGTCAGGCGCTCGTTGCTGTTATCTGCCCCAATCTGCTCCTCAAGCTGCTTGACCTTGTTGCTTAGGCGGCGACTCTCGGCTTCCAGATTAGCAAAATCCTCATTTGGGAGTAGCGTTTCCACAAACAGGCTAATACGTCCGACTACGCGTGCAGCTGCATTGTTACGTGAGCCTACTTTGTCGAGATATTCGCTAGCCGATATCGCCGCAGATAGCTCCGCTTCCTTCTGCTTGATCTCATCCTTGATCTCATCCACGGTGCCGGCCAGTTCGGTCAAGTAAGCATCGAGCTTAGGACGTTGACCGGTCGCAACACGCAACTCCTTATCGAGCGACGCTAGTTCGTTGAGCAAAACAACGGCAACCGGGGACTCTAGTGCCAGATTTTGTTCGCTGAACGGCCACTGCCATTCACCGCTGCCTGGATTCTTCGGTAGGGCTTTGATCGACGCCAAGCGGTCTACCTGTTCGGCGGCCTCGTTTTCGTAGCCACCCGAGCGTTTGGCGAACTGTCGCGCTGCATCAATCCTTCCTTGGGCGTCCCGTCGATTACGGCGTAAATGAACGAGTTCTTCTTCTAAAACAGAAATACGATTGCCGTCGTCGTCTGGTGGCGTTTCGGGCCGCCATGACAACGCAGACTTCAATACTTCTATGATCCCCTCTGCATTCAGATTCTCGTCGGTAGTGCCGAGGACCCCAACCGTCTTAGCTTCCGAGTAGAGGCCGATCGCCTGCACATACGACGTGTCAACGGCGTCGCGTGCCAAGTCCAGTTTCTTCTGGTTAATTCTCAGATCCCGTTGCGCCAAGCGCAACTTGGATTCCAGTTCGTAGCGGTCGTTGGAAGATACTCCGAGCAAGATCGGTAACGTGTCACGGATCGCTTGCGGTTGAAACTGCTCGTTCTGTCGGTAAAAAAGCTGGTCTTTGTTGGCGACCAACCCTTGCTTCTGGAACAGGTAATAGAACGTGTGCTTAACGTTCGCCTCGTAGCTGTTGCGACTATGCTCCAGTGCCACGTCAGTACGGTTCTCGGGAATGCCGAGCAGACGCGACAACAATTCGATAATGCTTTCGTCGTCTGCGTTGACTGCCAAGTCCTTAAACTCGGGGGCTTGTAATTGGGCGCCTCTGCGTAGCATTACCGTACTGCAACTGGCGCCGCTGCCAGAAGGGGTTGGCTTGGCAACCAGCACCTGCTCCTTTTCGAAATGGTAGATAACTGCGAACCAGGCCACCTTGTCGCGAATGATGCCCTCGGGGACGTTGAACGAAGATCGCCCCATGCAGTATTCGATGATCTCTGAAAGGGCAGATTTGCCAGTGGAGGAGCGACCGGTGATGACGTTTAGTCCGTCCACCTTGAAAGTGAGGTCACGACGTTGGCCGTCATGGCTGTAAATGTGGATGGAACTGATCTTCATGGGCGAATCCCGAAAGTCGTGTAAACGGTCGCCCGGTCGGCGATACGTGCGAATTCCTTTCCTACAATGCGCGCCACTTTCTGGCAGCCAACGGTTTCGGCAGTTCCATCGACGCTCTTGCGCACCTTCTTGGATACTGTCTGAATGCGTCCGTCATCCACGATGGTGATGCAGCCCCTTTCCATCAGCAGACCGAGCCCCTCGAAGGTATAGGGAAGCATCTGCGTGGCCCGGTTGGAGAAACCCACCATGATTTGTTGGTTCTTCTCTGCGGTCTTCAGTAGATAGCTGCGTGGGCTGCTAGCGATCACCTCTCGTGAGTCCTTGTGTAGGCTTAGGGGTAGTACAAGAAGCGAGAGCGAGAAGGGCATGCCACGGCTGTCTTCTTCTTCGTAGCCGGACAGGGCGCGAAACATGACCAAACCACAGAATGCAGGATTGAATAGGTTTCGAACCTCGAAAGGGCGCTGATCCCATCGTTTCACGATGCCGCCTCCAATACGTTACCGAGACGGTCAAGGAATCTGGGATGCCAGTAGACTCTGGGCCGGGGAGTGCTATCGGCGAGAATATGGAAACTTCCACGAAGGACGTAGGGTTCTGTTACCTGCGCACGAATACGCAGGGAGTCGATCTTCGCGGTTTCAAATTCCGCCCAGTTGTAAAGCTGAGCTCCGGCTTGACAAAGCGC
Organism: Pseudomonas sp. CMR5c; assembly: GCF_003850545.1. Taxonomy (NCBI): domain Bacteria; kingdom Pseudomonadati; phylum Pseudomonadota; class Gammaproteobacteria; order Pseudomonadales; family Pseudomonadaceae; genus Pseudomonas; species Pseudomonas sp. CMR5c. The sequence continues at coordinate 2,691,047 of NZ_CP027705.1, forward strand.
GTCTTCAGCACTGTTATCTTCCAAACTCTCGAAAATGACATCTTTATAGCGGTCCCACTCGTCCGCCAAGCGATCTTCGTATTCCTCAACTTCACCCAACACAAGCAAGCTTTCGCGTGCCCACGCCGACCGCTGCTCGAACGCCCGGTAATAATCCAAAATCGCATTCCTGATTCGGTTAGCGGAAATGCCAATCTCACGCAGCTGCGCCACGAATAGGCGCGGATCAGTACCAATGTCGATGTCGTCGGAGGGGAGTTTTCCGCGGAAGGTGATGGGCAGGTTATCTGCTTTGTACTCCTCGGCGAAGTTCGAAAGCTTGTCAGATACTTCGTAGCCAAAAATTCCTTCGGGCCTACCACCAGTGAGCTGTTTGATCACAATATCGGTCCACCAACCTTCCAGCCGCTCGAAGATGAACTCGCGGTACTCACGCCGGATGCTTCGCATGTGCTTGTCCTTTATGAGCACGGGAACGTCGCCGATGCGGGGACTGCTATCGAAGATCAAGATGCGCTCGAGAAAATCCTGCTTTTCAGCATCATTCAATTCCTCGAACGCCGCAGCAATCGGCGCAATGAGTTTCGATTTCGATGCCGAAAGTGCCTTTTTGGCAAGTTCGGTCAGAGTTTCGTCATCGCCCGAGGAGGTGGGCTGGATGTGAAGAAGATGGGATAGGAACGAGTCGGTCGATACCTCGCCGGTGGTGAAGAGGAAGAACCGCAGGTTTGATGCAGCACGGCCATCACGTTTGTACCTGACCAACCAGATGTTGACGGACTTCCAGAAGTCGGTCGACAAATCGGTTAGCCTGTCACCGATCGCCTTGTGCTTAAGTGAGGCCAAAGACTTCCCTCCTTGGCCGTCGACGAAATCAAGATCATCATCCTTTTCTAGGAAGATAGCGGTGTCTTCCGGCAATTGGAGCAGCTGTAGAAGAGCAAGACGCGCTTGATAGATATATCCCAGCCCCTGCTCACCTGCTGAAAATTTATCGGTAGATGTCCCAGTCATTCCAAACTCCTTTTTGTGCAAATTGTCGGGAACGTATCAGACGTTGTCGTGGACCACGGCAGCAGATCATATTCTCAGCGCCTGTCAGTTGCCGAATAGTAGCAAAATGCCCTGACAAATCACTCAAGGTAATGCGCGGCGTGGTCTAGCTGGTGAAGGTCGTGGGAGAACAGCACTTGCCACATCCACCGCACAAAGAAGATTACTACCTGGGCGGAGAAAGGCGCGCGATACAAGTTGGCCGATAGTTTTCATACTGCGCCCGTCGCGAGTCGCTGAAGCAGTTATTTGCCCATTAACTCACAATCCTGTCCGTCTGCATTTGGCCGATAGTGGCCGCTTGTGAATGTCCGCTTATGGCCGATAGCAGTCTTTCGCTAAGTGCAGAAATATATACCTCTACTTAAGCTAAACAGTCGCCGCACAACACCCGGTGCCCATCCACTCAATGCACAATCTGCGCAAGAAACGCCTTCGCCCGCTCACTCTTGGGCGCCGCAAAAAACGCCTCCGGCGGTGCATCTTCCACAATCCGCCCACCATCCAGAAACAACACCCGCTCCGCCACCTGCCTTGCAAACCCCATCTCATGGGTCACGCACAGCATGGTCATGCCGCTGTCGGCCAGTTTCACCATCACATCCAGCACTTCACTGACCATCTCCGGGTCCAGCGCCGAGGTGGGTTCGTCGAACAGCATGATCTTCGGTTCCATGCACAGCGCCCGGGCGATGGCCACGCGCTGTTGCTGCCCGCCGGACAGTTGGCTGGGGTATTTGCCGGCCTGGCTTTCGATGCCGACCTTGGCCAGGAAGCTGCGGGCCAGTTCTTCGGCCTTTTTGCGCGATAGGCCGCGCACGGTGGTGGGGGCCAGGGTGCAGTTGTCCAGCACGCTCATGTGCGGGAACAGGTTGAAGTGCTGGAACACCATGCCCACCTGGCTGCGCACCTTGGCCGCTTCACGGGTGTTCTGCGCAAGGTCGGTGCGGTCCACCAGGATCTGGCCCTTCTCGGCGATTTCCAGGCGGTTGATGCAGCGGATCAAGGTCGATTTGCCGGAGCCGGAAGGCCCGCAGAGGACGATGCGTTCGCCCTGACGGACCTTGAGGTCGATGTCGTGCAGCACGTGGAAGGCGCCGTAGAACTTGTTCAGCCCGGCGATATCGATCACCACCTCGCGGCGGTCGATGGTGGTGCGGGCGGCGGGTTCGGGCACGGCGGACAGCGGGGCGGTCTGGGTCAGCATGGCAGGTCTCCGACGGTCAGTTGAAGCGCTCGGCGCGATAGGGGGCAGGGTCGGTGAAGGGTGTCTGGCCGGTCATCAGTTGCGCCAGCAGGCGACCGCTGACCGGGCCCAGGGTCAGGCCGTGGTGGGCGTGGCCGAAGTTGAACCACAGCCCCGGGTGGCGCGGCGCCGGGCCGATCACCGGGCACATGTCCGGCAGGCACGGGCGTCGGCCCAGCCAGGGCTCGGCGTCGAGGCGTTCGCCCAGGGGGTAGAACTGCCGGGCCAGGACTTCGCAGCGGCGCAGTTGGATTTCGTTGATCGGCGCGTCCGGGTCGGCGAACTCGATGCCGGTGGTCAGGCGGATGCCACCCACCATCGGCGCTAGCACGTAGCCGCCCACCGGGTCGAGGATCGGGTGCCGCAGGCGGGTGCCGGGCAGGGCGGCGTAATGCATGTGGTAGCCGCGCTTGATCGCCAGCGGGATGCGGTAACCCAGGGGTTCGAAGAGGCCTGCGGCCTGCGGACCGAGGGCGATCACCACTTCCTGGGCGGTGATCGGGCCGTGTTCGCCCTGGACCTGCCAGCCGCCTTCGACCTGGGTCAGGCTCAGGGCATCGCCGATGACGAAGCGGCCGCCGCGCTGCTTGAACAGTTCGGCGTAGCCACGGGTCAGGCCGCCGGGGTCGCTGACCGTGCGCGGGTCGAGCCAGTGCAGGCCGCCCACCACGTCGCCGTGCAGGCCGGGTTCCAGGGCGTGGATCTGCTCGCGGTCCAGCACCCGGTAGTTGAGCTGGTACTGGGCCAGGTCCGCGGCGGCGGCCTGGGCGCTGTCGAAGGCTTGCTGGTCATTGAAGGCTTCGAGCCAGCCGCCGTCGTGGATCAGCCCGAGCATGCCCGCCGGCTCTGCCAGGGCCAGGTGGTCGCTGACGCATTGTTCGATCAGCGGCAGCATGGCGCGGGTGGCGGCGGCCAGGCCCTGGGGCGAGGAGTGGCGCCAGTATTGCAGCAGCCAGGGGCCGGCCTTGGGCAGGTGGCGCAGGCTGTAGCGCACGTCCGATTGCTGGTTGAGGCCGTAGCGCAGCAGCTTGGTCACTTCCCGGGGGAAGGCGTAGGGGATCACGCTGGCGCGTTCGATCAGCCCGGCATTGCCGTGGCTGGTGCCGTTGCCCGGCGGCTGGCGGTCCAGCAGCACGACTTCGCGGCCACGGGCCTGCAAGTGCAGGGCGGTGCTGACGCCGACGATCCCGGCGCCCAGAACGAGGGTTTGGCAATGCATGGTTCTATCCTTACTGCGGGGGGCCGTGCGCGGGCTCCCAAGGGTTCAGTTCAGGTGCCGGCCGAGACGGCCTTCCAGGTATTTGAGGCTGCGCCGCACCACTTCGACGATCACCAGGTACAGCACCGCGGCCCACAGGTAGATCTGGAAGTCGAAGCTGCGGGAGAAGGCCAGCTTGGTCACGCCCATCAGGTCGTAGAGGGTCACCAGGGAGGCGATGGCGCTGGCCTTGATCATCAGGATCAGCTCGTTGCCCAAAGGCCCGACGGCCACCAGCAGCGACTGCGGAAAAATCACCTTGCGAAACGCCGTCCAGCGCGACAGGCCCAGGGCCTGGCAGGCTTCACGCTGCCCCTGGGCCACCGCCAGCAGGCTGCCGCGCAGGATCTCCGCCTGGTAGGCGGCGGTGTTCAGGGTGAAGGCCAGCAGGGTGCACAGCCACGCCTCGCGAAAGAACCACCACAGCCCCACGTCCTGCCAGAAGCCTTTGAACGAGCCCAGGCCGTAATACAGCATGAACAACTGGGCCAGCAGCGGCGAGCCGCGAAAGAAGTACACATAGGCCCCGGTAAAGCGCCGCAGCAGCGGGTTGCCGGACAGCCGCCCAAGGGCGATCAGCAGGCCCAGCAGGGCGCCGAGGCTGAAGGAGATCGCCACCAGCTTGGCGGTCACCAGCAGGCCGTCGATAAAGCGCGGGCCGTAGCGCTCCAGCAGTTCCTGGTTGAGCACCAGGTTCAGCCATTGATCCAGGTTCATGGTTGCAGGCTCCGTTGATGGCGGCTGAAGCGCCGCTCGAGAAAGCCGAACAACTGCCCGGACAACGCCGAGAACAACAGGTAGCCCAGGCAGGCCACGGTGTAGAACAGCATCGGTTCCTTGGTCACGCTGACCGCCAGGTTGGTCTGGCGCATCAGGTCCACCAGGGAGATGGTCGATACCAGCGAAGTGTCCTTGAGCAGTGACAGCCAGTTGTTGGAAAGGCCCGGCAGGGCGATGCGGGTCAGTTGCGGCAGCAGCACCTGGTTGAAGGTGGTGCGCCGCGACAGGCCCAGGGCGCTGGCGGCTTCGTACTGGCCCTTGGGCAGGGTCTTGAACGCCGCCAGCCAGATCTCGCTAGAGAAGGCGGCGAACACCAGGCTGAAGGCGATCATCGCGGCGACGAAGGTGTTGATCGCCACCTCCCCGGGGTAGCCCAGGGCACCGAGGATCTTCTGCGCGGCGATCTGGCAGCCGTAGTAGATGATCAGCAGGGTCAACAGCTCCGGCAGGCCGCGAAATACCGTGGAGAAGCTGGTGGCCCAGGCCCGCGCCCAGCGGTTTTTCGAGCGGGCGGCCAGGGCCACCAGCAAGCCCAGGGGCAGGCCGATGGGCACGCAGGCCAGTGCCAGGGCGATGGTCACCAGGGCCCCGGCCAACAAGGCCGAGCCCCAGCCGCCGCTGGCCAGGGAAAGAAGAGACAGCTGTTCGAACATGCTCGGACCCTCTTGCGCAAAGCTTCGTGCAGCCGGTCGCCGCGCCAGGGCGGCGCGGCACCGTGGCGGCGGATCAGTAGATGTCGAAGGCGAAGTAGCGGCTGGAGATCTTCTTGTAGGTGCCGTCGGCGACGATCTCGTCCAGGGCCTGGTTCAGGCGCTCGCGCAGGGCGTTGTCTTCCTTGCGCACGGCGATCGAGGCGTCGGCGGTGGTGCCGTTGACGTCACCGATGATCTTGCAGCAATCCTTGCCGGCGGTGTCGGCCCAGGCCAGCAGCGGGAACTTGTCGGCGATCACCCCGTCGATGCGCCCGGCGGCCAGGTCGCTGTTGGCTTCGTCCAGGGTCGGGTAGAACTTCACGTCGGCACCGGCCGGGCCGTAGTGGTCCTCGGCGTAGATGGCCTGGGTCGAGGACGATTGCGCGCCCACGGTACGGCCCTTGAAGTCGGTCTGGGCGTCGGTGATGTCCGAGTCCCTGGGCACCGCCACCGACAGCGGAGTGCGGTAGTAGTGGTTGGTGAAGGCGATCTTTTTCTTGCGCTCGTCGGTGGCGATCATCGAGGCCACCACGGCGTCGTATTTCTTGGCCATCAGCGCCGGGATGATGCCTTCCCAGTCCTGGGCGACGATCTGGCACTGCACCTTGAGCCGCTCGCACAGGGCGTTGGCGATGTCCACGTCGAAGCCGTGCAGCTGGTTGCTGGAGTCCACGTAGTTGAAGGGCGGGTAGGCGCCTTCGGTGGCGATCTTCAAGACCTCGGCCTGGGCCGCGGTAGCGGCGACGGCCATGACGCAGGCACTGGCGAAGCGAACGACGTTTTTCATGGAGCACCTCGATTATTTATTGTTTTGCTCGGGTGGAGGATGTGTAGCCAACGAACTCGTTATGCAGGGCGGCAGTGGCTTCCAGGCGCTTTTCCACCTCGGGCCCCAGGTGCTTGCACACCTGGTTGACCAGCAGGTGCACCAGCGACAGCATCGCCGCGGTGGACTCCCAGAACAGGTTGAACTCGGTGGGCACGCGAAACACCTCGTCGGCGTTCTGTTCGGCCCAATCGCAGAAGGTATCGGTCACCAGTGTCACGGGTATCCCGGCCGCGCGAGCCTTGTGGCACAGGGCCAGGGCGTGGCGCGAGTAGCGCCGGGCCTCGAACACCACCAGCGCGCAGTCGGCGGGCGGGGCCAGCAGCACCTCGGCGAAGTGTCCGGCGGAACCGTCCACCAGTTGCACGCCGTCGCGCAGGTATTGCAGCAGGTGGACCATGGAGGCGGCGATGCCGCGCTCGGTCTGGAAGCCGGCGACGAACACCCGCGACCGGCTGGCCAGGCGTTGCACCACCTGCTGCCAGGCCGGGGTCAGGCTGTATTCATAGACCTTCATCAGCGCGCCGACTTCCAGCTCGAAGCTGCGCGGCAGGCCCTGGCCGGTGGGGTTGGGTTGCTGGCGAAACTCCTGCAAGCGATCGCCCACCAGCCACGGCCCTTCGCCGAGGTCGTTCTTCAGGTCGTTCTTCAGATCCTTGAAATGGCTGTAGCCGATGGCACGGCAGAAGCGCCCGACGCTGGACTCGCTGAACCCCAGCTTGCCGGCCACATCGGCGGCGGTCTGGAACGGCAGTTCATGGAGGTTGGCCAGCATGTAGCTGGCGATTGCCCGGCCTGAGGCGGTAGTACCGGACAGGGCACTTTCAAGGCGTTGCTTGATCGGTTGGCTCATGGCTATTTTCGTTGTTGTGGGCCGTTGGCAATGAAAAATGGATGTTTTCTGTCATTAAGTCAATGTTTGACAGTTAACTGGCGTGACGCGATAGTCAGGTGCCTTCCAATAACAATTCCAATGGAGCCACCCATGTCCGACGCCCCCCTGGCGCAGGCCGCTAGCGAGTACCTCGACCTGCCGGCCTTGACCCATCTTCTGCAACGTATCTTCCTGCGCCACGGCACCAGCGCCGAGGTGGCCCGGGTCCTGGCGGACAACTGCGCCCGGGCCCAGCGCGACGGCTCCCACAGCCACGGGGTGTTCCGCATTCCCGGCTACCTGTCGTCCCTGGCCAGCGGCTGGGTCGATGGTCAGGCCGTGCCGCAAGTCGAGGATGTGGCCCCCGGCGTGGTGGCGGTGGATGCCGGGGGCGGCTTTGCCCAGCCGGCCCTGGCGGCGGCCCGCGAGGCGCTGGTGAGCAAGGCCCGCAGCGCCGGGATCGCGGTGCTGGCGATCCGTAATTCCCATCACTTCGCCGCGCTCTGGCCGGATGTCGAGCCCTTCGCCGAAGAAGGCCTGGTGGCCCTGAGCCTGGTCAACAGCATGACCTGCGTGGTGCCCCACGGCGCCCAGCGGCCGCTGTTCGGCACCAACCCGATTGCCTTCGCCGCGCCCCGCGAAGGCGCCGAGCCCATCGTCTTCGACCTGGCCACCAGCGCCATTGCCCATGGCGACGTGCAGATCGCCAAGCGCCAGGGCCAGCAGCTGCCCGAGGGCATGGGGGTGGATCGGGACGGCCAGCCCACCTGCGATCCGGCGGCGATCCTCGACGGCGGCGCCTTGCTGCCCTTTGGCGGGCACAAGGGCTCGGCTCTGTCGATGATGGTGGAGCTGCTGGCGGCGGCGCTGACAGGAGGCAACTTCTCCTTCGAGTTCGACTGGTCCCGACATCCCGGGGCACAGACGCCCTGGACCGGCCAGTTGCTGATCGTCATCGACCCCAGCCACTGCGGCGGTGGCCGCTTCGCCCAGCGCAGCCAGGAGCTGGTACAGCAGATGCAGGCCGTGGGCCTGGAGCGCCTGCCCGGTGACCGGCGCTACCGCACCCGGGCCAGATCCCTGCAAGAGGGCATTCCCCTGGCCACCGCCGAACTGGCGCGGCTGCGGGGCCTGGCGGGCGACGACTAAGGGGTCAGCCTGGAGCCAGCGTCCGCAGGTCAGGCAATAGCAGGTTCGCGCTGTGCCTGCGGGCGAGCTTTGTCCGGTGCGTTGTCATCCCGCGCCGGCTAGTGGGGCGGCGGACTTGCGGCTAAGATGCCGCTCTTTTTTTCAAGGACGAAGCCGGCCCTGGGCTGGCCCTTACCCATCGATGAAGCCGTTGTCTTCGTACCACCCGTTGTTGTACTGGTTGCGCGTGCGCCAGAAGCGTCTGGCGCGCAGCCTGGCCTGGCGTTTTTCCGGCCGGCGTTATGCGCGGCCCGTAGCCGGTAGCCCACGCTTGCCTTATCGCTATATCAAGCACACCTCCAAGCTGATCCGCACCCTGGGCGATTGCGACCTGGCCCTGCAGCACAACAAGGTGATCAATCTCAGGCTGGCGGTGGCTTGCATCGATGGGGTGCGCATCGGTCCGGGGGAGTATTTTTCCTTCTGCCAGCTGGTGGGCCGGCCCAGTCGGGCGCGGGGGTTCGTCGAGGGCATGGAGCTGTCGTTCGGCGAGGCGCGCAGCGGTATCGGCGGGGGCATCTGCCAGCTGAGCAACCTGATCCACTGGATGGCGATCCACTCGCCATTGCAAGTGGTGGAGCGGGCCAACCACAGCTTCGACCCGTTTCCCGACGAGGGCCGGGTGCTGCCTTTCGGCTCCGGCGCGGCGATCTTCTACAACTACATCGACCTGGTGCTGCACAACCCCGGGCCGCACGCCTTCCAGCTCAAGCTGCATGTCGGCGCGCACCAGCTCGAGGGCGAACTGTTGTGCGAGCAACCGCGCGACTACCGCTATCACGTCTACCAGCAGGGCCATCGTTTCGTCCGCGAGGGTGGTCGGGTGCTGCGCGAGAACCAGATCTGGCGCGACATCCGCACCAAGGGCCAGGATTCCGAGCTGGTGCAGCAGGAGTGCCTGTATCGCAACCGGGTGGTGGTCAAGTACCCGGTGGCCGACGACTTGCTGGAGCAAGCCTGACGCTGCCGGCCTGGCCTTGCGCCCGCTACGCCCGCTAAGCTCTGTAGCCGCTGTCGAGCCGGCGAGGCTGCGACCGGCTGCGCAGCGGCCGTAACCCGGCCCGCGCCGATCTTCCAGGCATGTGTTACACACGGCGCGGTGGCTGTTTTATCCTTGGCCCCTTCACTGGCCCAAGGACGAACCCCGCGATGCTCGAAGTGCAAGGCGTGTTCAAGAGCTATGCCACACCCCAGGGGCCCCTGGCGGTGTTGCAGGGCGTCGACCTGCAGTTGGAGCAGGGCGCCAGCCTGGCGTTGATGGGCGAATCCGGCAGTGGCAAGAGCACCTTGCTGCACCTGATCGCCGGCCTGGACCGGCTCGACGCCGGGCGCATCCGTGTCGGCCAGCGCCAGTTGCAGGAGCTGAGTGAAGCGCAGTTGGCCAACTGGCGGCGTACCGAGGTCGGCCTGGTGTTCCAGCAGTTCAACCTGATCAGCAGCCTGCGGGTCGAGGACAACCTGGGCTTCCAGGCGCGCCTGGCTGGGCGCTTCGACCCGGCCTGGCAGGCCCACCTGGCGGCGCGCCTGGGCCTGGGGGAGCTCTTGCGGCGCTATCCCGAGCAACTCTCCGGTGGCCAGCAGCAACGGGTGGCCCTGGGCCGCGCGCTGGCCGCCAGGCCACCCTTGCTGCTGGCCGACGAACCCACCGGCAGCCTCGACGAAGCCACCAGCGATGAAGTCCTGCAGCTGTTGCTGGAGCTGCTGGCGGACAGCCCCACCAGCCTGCTGATGGTCACCCACAGCCAGCGGGTCGCCAGCAGCCTGCAACGTACCGTGGTCCTGCACCACGGGCGCCTGGCCGCCACGGACGAGGCCTGAGATGCGAGTCTTCGGCACGGCGCTGTGGGCGCTGCTCAGCCATTGGCGCCAGCACCCGGTGCAGTTCTTCAGCGTGCTGACCGGACTGTGGCTGGCCACCAGCCTGCTGACCGGCGTGCTGGCGCTCAATAGCCAGGCCCGCGACAGCTATGCCCGGGCCAGCCGCCTGATCGGCGGCGAGCCCCAGGCCAGCCTGGCCACCGCCGGCGGCGGCAGCTTTCCCCAGCAGTGGTTCGTCGACCTGCGCCGGGCCGGCTGGCCGGTCTCGCCGGTGCTCCAGGGCCGGGTGCAGCTCGAAGGACAGGACGCCGCCCTGCAGTTGATGGGCATCGAACCGGTGTCGCTGCCCAATGGCGCGGCCATTGCCGGACAGGTCCTGGACTTGCGCCAGATCGCCGAATTCTTCAGCCCGCCGGGGCGCACCTGGGTCGCGCCGCAGACCCTGGCCAGCCTTGGCTACCATGAGGGGCAGCAGCCCCGGACCGAGGATGGCCAACGCCTGCCACCGCTCCAGGCGCGGGCGGACATGGCCCCGGGCCTGCTATTGATGGACATCGGTTTCGCCCAGCCATTGCTGGGCCAGCCAGGCCAGCTCAGCCGCCTGCTGCTGGCCAAGGACTTCGCCGACCAGGCGCCGCCCCTGCCCACGGCGCTGGCCGGGCAACTGGTGCTGCGCCAGGGCGATGCCCAGGGCGACCTGGCGCGGTTGACCGAGAGTTTCCACCTGAACCTGGATGCCCTGGGGTTCTTGTCCTTCGTGGTGGGTTTGTTCATCGTCCACGCCGCCATCGGCCTGGCCCTGGAACAACGCCGCGGCCTGTTGCGTACCCTGCGGGCCTGCGGGGTCAGCGCCCGACAACTGATTGCCTGCCTGGGCCTCGAACTCGCAGGCCTGGCGCTGCTGGGCGGGGTGGCGGGGGTGATCAGCGGCTACCTGCTGGCTGGCGCCTTGCTGCCCGATGTCGCTGCCAGCCTGCGCGGCCTGTATGGCGCCCAGGTGCCCGGGCAACTGAGCTTGAGCCCCTGGTGGTGGTTCAGCGGCATTGGCCTGGCTTTGCTCGGCGCCTTGCTCGCCGGTGCCGCCAGCCTGCTGCGGGCGGCGCGCCTGCCATTGCTGGCCCTGGCCGCCCCCCAGGCCTGGCACCAGGCCCATGCCCGTTGGCTGCGGCGCCAGGGCCGGGTGGCGATCTGCGCGGCATTGAGCGGCTTGGCGGCCTGGTACTGGGGCAACAGCCTGGCCAGTGGGTTCGTGTTGATGGCGGCGCTGTTGCTGGCCGCGGCCCTGGGCTTGCCGGTGCTGCTCAATGCCTTGCTGGGGGCCTTGCTCGGGCGCCGGCACGGGGCGTTGGGGCAATGGTTCCTGGCCGATTGCCGGCAGCAGTTGCCGGCCCTGAGCCTGGCGCTGATGGCGTTGCTGCTGGCCCTGGCGGCGAACGTCGGCGCCGGCAGCATGACCGCGGGCTTTCGCCAGACCTTCGGCGACTGGCTGGAGCAGCGCCTGAGCGCCGATCTGTATATCAACCCGCGGGACGCGCAACAGGCCCGGCAACTGCAACGCTGGCTGGCCGAACAGCCCGGAGTGCAGGCGAGCCTGCCGGTGTGGCAGGTACCGTTGCAGGTCCAGGGCTGGCCGGCGGATTTGTATGGGGTGATCGACCATCCGGCTTATCGCCAGCATTGGCCGTTGCTGGAAGCCGAGGGCGAGCGGCCCTGGGACCGGCTGGCCAGCGAGGATGGCCTGATGCTCAGCGAGCAATTGGCCAGGCGCCTGGACCTGCGCCCGGGGGACCACCTGCCGTTGCCGGTGCCCGGCGGGCAATGGGCGCCGCGGGTGCTGGGGATCTACGCCGACTATGGCAACCCCAAGGGGCATCTGCTGGTGAACGCCGGGCACCTGTTGCAACACTGGCCAGGGCTGGCGCCGAACCGCTTCAACCTGCGCCTGGAGCCAGGCACGCGCGCACCGCTGATCCAGACGCTGCAACAACGCTGGCAACTGGACGACAGCCGGATCGTCGACCAGGCCCGGCTCAAGGGCTGGTCGCTGCAGGTCTTCGAACGCACCTTCGCCGCCACCGCCGCCCTCAACAGCCTGACCCTGGGGGTGTCCGCCGTGGCCTTGTTCATCAGCCTGCTGACCCAGAGCCAGAGTCGCCTGGGCCAGTTGGCGCCGCTCTGGGCCCTGGGCGTGGGCCGGCGCCAGTTGGCGCTGCTCAACCTGGGCCAGACCTGGCTGCTGGCCTTGCTGACCCTGGTCCTGGCGTTGCCCCTGGGGGTCCTCCTGGCCTGGTGCCTGGATACCGTGATCAACGTCCAGGCCTTCGGCTGGCGCCTGCCGTTGCGGGTATTCCCCGGGCAACTGATGCAGCTGTTGGGGCTGGCCATGCTGGCCACCTTGCTGGCCTCGGCCTGGCCGTTGCTGCGCCTGTACCGGGCGCAACCGGCAGACTTGCTACGCAGCTTCGCCCATGAAGATTGAACGCCCGTGGCGCTGTCGGCTCCTGGCCTGGATCCTGGCGCTGCCCCTGGGACTGGCCGGCTGCGACCAGGGCGCCGAAGCACCCCAGGGGTTCGCCGGGCTGGGTAACGAGGCGGCGCAATTCACCCCGGTGCGGCCGGGGCGGACCTTCAGCTTCCCGGCCGATCATGGCGCCCACGATGGGTTTCGCATCGAGTGGTGGTACCTCACGGCCGACCTCAGCGATGCCCAGGGCCGGCGTTTCGGCGTGCAGTGGACGCTGTTTCGCAGCGCCTTGCGTGCCGAGCCGGAGCAGGCTGGCTGGGGCGCGCCGCTGGTCTGGCTGGGGCATGCAGCGGCCACTTCGGCCAACAGCCACCAGGCGGCCGAGCGATTCGCCCGGGGCGGCGTCGGCCAGGCCGGGGTCAGCGCGCAACCGTTTGCGGCCTGGATCGACGATTGGAGCCTGACCAGCCTCGCGCAGGCCGGCGACCCCCTGGCGCAGATGCAGGTACAGGCCCATGGGCCGGGGTTCGCCTACCGCCTGCAGTTGTCCGGCAAGGGCCCGCTGGTGCTCCAGGGGCAGGGCGGCTACAGCCGCAAGTCCGATCAGGGCCAGGCTTCCTACTACTACAGCCAGCCGTTCTTCCAGGCATCTGGCGAATTGCAGATCGATGGCCAGCGCTACCAGGTCAGCGGCCCGGCTTGGCTCGACCGGGAGTGGAGCAGCCAGCCCCTGGCGGCCGGGCAGAGTGGTTGGGACTGGTTCTCCCTGCACCTGGACAGCGGCGAGCGGCTGATGCTGTTCCGGGTCCGCGAGGAGGCCGGCACGCCCTATGTCACCGGTACCTGGATCGACGCCGACGGCCATGGCCAGAGCCTGGACCGGCAGGCGATCCGCCTTACCGCGCAAGAGTATTCCGAGGTCGCCGGCAAGCGTGTGCCCACCACCTGGCGCCTGGAGATTCCCGGCAAGGGCCTGGACATCCAGGCGCGAGCGCTCAACCCCCAGTCGTGGATGAACCTGAGCGTGCCCTATTGGGAAGGGCCGATCGACTTCAGTGGCAGCCATGGGGGGCGAGGTTATCTGGAGATGACCGGATACTGAGATGGCCATTGGCGGATTTCAGCGACAGGGGTGTGAAACGTCCTGATCGTGTATAGGACATTTCCTCTATGCAGTTTTATTCAGAATCAGTCCTCGGACTTTCCTGAGCAGTTGCACTAGAATGCGTACCGTTCGCCCGGTGCAAGGGCTCTTTACCGGTGCAAGGATTGCCAAGGCCAGAGCACTGGGCGAACACTCCCTCCCCATCGCGTCCTGCGAGCTGCTTGCTGCCAACCCACTTCTCGATTTCTCGATCCTCGCCAATGGCGCTGGTGTCTTGTGCCTGGCGCTCAGAGCATGAGCGGGTGCAACACCACATCGCTGGAATCGATCTCGACCCACCGTGGGCACACTCCGGGATCGCCGCGTACCTCCAGCAGGACGATGGACTGGCCGATAGCCAGGGCGGCCGCACCATCCTCATCCACCCCCAGCAATTGCCCGCAGACCCGCAAGCCCTCGGTGCTCCAGCCCAGGCCGGATTGCTGGCGCGAGGCAGCGTGCATGTTGCGCCCGCACTCGAACACATCGTCCAGGCTGATTTCCACTTCGTGCACGCTGGCCAGCACCGGGGGCGGCCCTGGCCAGCGCCCGCGGCCTTCGCCCAGGGCGCAGTTGAAGCCGACCCACAGGCCGCCGGGCATATGCGGGTACAAGGCGGTGAGGGTGATACGCATGGGCAGGGTTTCCGTCGCTCGGCAGATGACTGGCGCCAAGGCTGCCGCAGCCGGGCCAGGCTGGCAAGGCGGCGATGGTTTTGCTTGCGCGGGCCAGGCCCGTTCAACAGAATGCGCCCCTTGCCCGAGCCCACAGGGGCATGGACGCTATTGGAGATCCGGGATTGATCTTGTTGCAACGCTTCTTGATGTCGGTCGGTGTGCTGGCGCTGGTGCTGCTAGGCCTGATGCTGGCCAAGATGGAGTTCGCCCCGACGCCGCCCCTGGCCCTGGCCAACCACCCCGGGGCCCAGTGGCAGGGCGCCGCCGATGGCGGTTACTTCGTCGAGATCACCCGCGCCGAGCCGCCGCTGTTCTTCGTCCAGGTGCGCCATGCCAGCGGCGACCTGTGGGATGAAGGCTGGGTGCGCTACGAAGATGGCGACGGCAGCCCGCTGACCGCCGACAAGGTGCTGGCTTTTGATGGCGATGCGGTGATCTACCTGCAACAGCGCAAGGTCCTGGCCTCGCAGAAGTCCATCGCCCGCTAGCGCCCCGAGGGTTATTGGCTCGGGCGCTGCGGGGCATAGGCATCCCACAGCTTGTTGCGGAACTTGTTGTGCGGATCGACCCGTGCCTTGAGGGCGAAGAACTCGTTGGCCCGGGGATAGGCCGCGTGGAACTGCTCAGGCGTGGCCAGGATCTGGTAGGGCAGGTAGTAGCTGCCGCCGTGGCGGATGGCGCTGTCCACCAGGGACCGGGTCCACTGGCGCACCTCATCGCGGGCGGCCGGGCGGGTGTCTTGCTGGTAGTACAGCACCAGGGCGAATACTTCGGTCCGGGCCCAGGCCAGCAGCGTACCGGGATCGGCCTTGGCGTGGCGGATGGACAGGTTGATCACATTGACCTTGTGCCTGCGCAGGGTATCGCCCATGTCCTCGACGAAGCCTTGCAACTGCCCAGGGGGCACGAAGTACTCCTGCAACACGTAGGTGCGCCTGGCCCGGGATGCCGGCTCCAGCTCACGCACGTCGAGGCTGGCCTCGTAGTTGCGCCAGACCACCTGCTGGCGCTTGAATACCAGCGGGTCGATGACCTCCTCGCGGATCGACTTGCCCATGGGCCATTGGCTCACCACCTTCATGGCCCGGCGTTCCTTCCAGTAGTTGCGGTCCAGGGGCGTGAGGCGTTCCTCGACCGTCACCGGCAGCTCGGTCTGGCTGTAGGACACCGCGCGCAGGTGCTGGTACTGGTTGGGATAGAGCACGGCGTTGTGCAGGATCACCTTGGGATCATTGGCGATGTGCTGGAAAAAATAGTCGTTGTAGCGCTCCAGGGGCATTTCTTCGAAGGTCCGCAGCAGGCGCACGTTGTCGCTCAGCTGCAAGGTGGCTTCGGCTATCACCCCCAGGCCGCCGTAGCCGCCGATGGCGCCGTAGAACAGCTCGGCATGGTGCTGCGGACTGGCCTCGATCACCTGGCCGTCGGCCAGCACCAGCTTGATCGACTTCACCGAGCTCACCAGCGGCCCATAGCCGATGTAGCGGCCATGGGCGTTGACGCTCAGGGCGCCGCCGACGGTGAAGTTGGCGTAGCTCTGCATGATGCTCACGGAGAGGTCGTAAGGGTCGATGAAGGTTTGCAGGGCGCGCCAGGTGATACCGGCCTGGACCGTGATTTCCTTGCGCTCGCGGGAGAACGCCAGGACCTGGTCGAAGCGCCGCATGTCGATCTGCAGCGCGTGCTCGGTGGCGGTCTGACCACCCATGCTGTAGCGGCCGCCGCCGATGGCGATGGGCCCGGGGTGATTGGCCACCAGCTGGACGATTTGCTCCAGGCGAGTAGGTTGCGCCACCTGGTCGACCACGATGGGATTGAGTTGGGTGATGTCGTTGACGATTTGTTCGCCGTGGCTGGTCGAGGCCAGGCCCAGTGCGACGCAGAACAGCAGGCCGGTGCTGAGTTTCATGGAACCATCCCTGGAAGACGCCACCCGCAGGTGGCGCAAATGGCGGCAGGATAGCCTTGCCGCCGTTTCCCGGCCATGAATTCTTGCGCTTACAGGGCGGACAGGCCCAGGGCTTCGGCACACTGCTCCAGGGAGCGCTGCTGGGTTTGGGCGTACAGCTGCAATTCATCGAGGGTCGGCCGGCCCAGGGCCGTTTCGAATGCCTGGCGGTTGGAGCGCCCGGCGTAATGGCTCTGGCTGTCGTCGCCGAGGTTGGACTGGAAGATCCCGGCGGCGCTGACCGGCAAAAAGTCTTCGTACACCAGGGGCTCGCAGCCCAGGTGCCCGGCGGCCAGCAGCGCTTGCACCGTGGTAGGGCGACCGGGCTCGGTGCGGGCGGCGAGCCCGGCTTCGCTGGCGAAATAACGGAAATAGGCTAGGCCCTGCTGGCGCATGGCGTCGTGGTCGTCGGGAAACTCGGCGAAGTGCTGCTGCATCAGCTGGTTGTAGCGCTGGGCATTGGCTTCGCTGGGGAAGTCACCGAGCTCATCGCGGGCCGCGTTCAGCAAGCGGTCGTAGAGCATGCGGCCCTTGGGCGTGAGGGCCGCACCACGCTGTTCGATCTCGCCGAAGCGGGCGCTGTGGCTGCCCTGGTTGTGCGCCTGGTCGGTGAAGGCGACGCTTTCCTCCAGGGCCTTGAAGCTGGTCTGGCGCAGCAGGATCGGGCAATCGCGGCGCGGCGGGCCCTCGATCACCGCCTTGGGGGTGATGCCATGCGCGGGCATCAACCGCTGTACTTCGTCGATGTCCAGGGTGCGCGGGGTCAGGTGGTTGATATGCGGGCCCTTGAACGCCACCACGTCGGCGATCAGCCGGTGCTGGGCGCTGAGGTTGGCGTACTGGGCGGCGCTGACCGTGGCGTGGTGGTGCCAGCGGAAGGTCTCCAGGGCTTGCTGGATGAAGTCCTCGGCGGCGTCGGCGGCCAGGCCGCCCTGGTCCTCGGCCTGATGGATCAGCTCCAGCACCCGGGGGGTGAAGATCGCGCGCCGCGCCAGCACCTGCTCGGCGAATACGCGCAGGTCGGGGTTGTCGATCAGCTCCAGGCGCAGCAGCGAGGTGAAGACCCGGAACGGGCTGACCTGCAGGGCCTGTTCATGCACCGCGCGAAACGCCGTGGAATGCACCGGCACCCCGGCGGGGGTGAGGTCGTAGTAGCCCACCGGCTGCATGCCCATCACGGCGAACAGGCGCGCCAGGGTCGCCAGTTCGGCGGCGGTGCCGACGCGGATCGCGCCATGGCGCTCCAGGTCCAGGCGCTGCAACTCGCCGGTGTGTCGCAGGTGCCGGGCAATGGCCGGTTGTTGCTCCAGCACCTGGGCGTTGACCTGGGCCACCAGTTGCATCAGGTCGCCATACAGCGGCACTTCCTCACGGTACATATCCGACATGGCCCGGGAAAATCCCTGGCGGATCAGGTCAGGACTGACGAAGCGCTGGTTGCTCATGGACAAGGTTCCCGTGGCTGTGGATCGAGGCGTGAGTGGAGCGGGTCGGCCTCGATTCTGCGCAGCGCCGCCAGGGCTGACAAACGAAAGTTCCTCTGAACTTCATTCTGCAAACGAATGCATGGCACCCGCTCCGGGCGTTGGCAGCGAGTGAGTACAAGGGCGCACCGTGACCAGGGAAATGGTTATCGAGCGCGGCGCGGTTATAGCCAAATATTCCCGAAACCTCGCGCCGAGGCTGGTAAAACAGGGCCTGTGCCATGCTGGCGTTTTGTGCCCATGTCGCTCGATGCCCCTGGCTCGATGCTCATCCGCTCGCTGTATCTTTCCCATGGCTGGACGGAGGCGACTTGGTCCCTGCGCAGTGCACCAGAGGAAAGGGATTGTCACTGGCCAGGAGGCTCTACCGCTCGCGCACCTTGGGCCTGGCCCTGGGGTTCTTCTGCGTGTTCGAGGGCATGGCGCCGCTGCATCCCGCGCCCTGGGTGTGGGGCTTCATGTTGTTCAACGCCTTCGCCTGGCCACACCTGGCCTACCAGTGGGCGCGCCTGGCCCGGCAGCCGTTTCGCGCCGAGTACCGCAATTTGCTGGTGGATTCGCTGCTGGGCGGTTTCTGGGTCACGGCCATGCAGTTCAACCCGCTGCCGCTGGCCACCACCCTGGGCATGATGGCCATGAACAATATCGCCATGGGCGGGGTGCGGTTCTTTCTCGCTGGCTGCGTGGCCCAACTGTTGGGGATCGGCCTGGGCCTGGGGATCTTCGGTTTCGCCTTCAGTGCCCGGACCACGCCCGAGCAGCTGTATGCCTGCCTGCCGATGCTGACCCTGTACCCGTTGGTCCTGGGGTACATCTGCTACCAGCAGGCGGTGACCCTGGCCCGGCACAAGCGCGAGCTATTGGCCTTGAGCCGCACCGACAGCCTGACCGGATTGCTCAACCACGGCGCCTGGAAGGACCAGCTGGAAATCGAGTTCCAGCGCTGCAAGCGCCAGGACCATGGCGGCGCCATCGCCCTGATCGATATCGATCACTTCAAGGCCATCAACGATACCTATGGCCATGTGGCCGGCGACGTGGTGCTGCGCCAGTTGAGCAAGCTGCTGCGCCAGAACCTGCGCAGCAGCGACCAGGCCGGCCGCTATGGTGGCGACGAGTTCTGCGTGATCCTGCCGGACGTTCCCCTGGAGCATGCCGCCGAGCTCATGGAAGCCCTGCGCGGGCGTTTCGGCGCCCTGGGCTATGAGCAGACCCCGGCCTTGCAGGTCAGCCTGAGCATCGGCCTGGCCGCCTTCGACCCCCGGCATGAGGAGGCCATGGGCTGGCTCAACGACGCCGACCAGGCGCTGTATGCGGCCAAGACTTGCGGGCGCGACAACGTCAGTTGCCATCCGCCACAACTGCACCTGCTCAACTCCCTGTAGCCGCAACCGAGCCTGCGCAGCTGCGCCCAGGCCCGCAGGACCTTGCGGCGATGGGGGACGCGCTCACGTTTTGCGTCCGCTGCGCGGCTGTGCGCAGCTTGCGGCAGCGGCCACCGAGGCAGGGCCGCTGTCGTTGTGCGCTCATTCCTGTGGCGGGTGCAGGCGCCGGGCCAGTTCCAGGGCGGTGCGGGCGCTGGCGATACCGGGGACCAGCTGGGTGAAGGGGATGTCGATCAGGCGTTGCTCGCGCACTGCCCGCAGCCGCGACAGCACCGGATCGCTGTGCAGCAGGCGGCGCTTGCGCGCGGCCGGCGACCACAGGGCATCGGCCAGCAGCATCACGTCCGGGTCGTTGGCCAGCAGGGTCTCGCTGTCCACCACCAGGCGCGGGCGGTCGATGGCGGCGAAGCTGTTGCGGGCTCCGGCGGCTTGCAGCAATACCCCGACAAAACCGCGCCGACCCTGGCTGGCCAGGCCGTTGACCTCGCTGTCCAGGTAGAACACCGAGGGCTGGGGTTGGTCCTGGTACAGGGTCCGGGCCGAGGCGAGGTCGGTATCCATCTGGGCAATCAACTGCCGTGCCCGTTCCTGCTTGCCCAACAACTGGCCCAGGGTCAGCAGGTCGCGGCGGATGTGCCCGAAGTAGTCCTCGTCATGCCCGGCGCAGGCCGACTCCAGCAGGTAGCTGCCGACGCCGATGGCGCCCAGGCGCTCGCGGGAGCTGAAGTTGTTGGGGAAGGCCGAGGCGAAACCGCCCACCACCAGGTCGGGCTTGAGGTTGTACAGCACCTCGGCCGACGGGTATTGGCGGGCGATCACCGGCACCCCGTGGTAGTGCCCCTGGGCCATGGCCTGGCCATCGTCGTCCAGGTAGGCGACGCCGATCAGCGCCGGCCCGGCGCCCAGGGCCAGCAGCAGGTCGGCGCTGTGCTGGTTGAGGGCGACGATGCGCTGCGGGGTTCCGGGGCTGGGCCAGCTCTTGCCGCAGTTTTCGTAGTTGCCGGCCAGGGCCGGCCCACTGGCCAGCCACAGCAGGATGGCCAGGCACCTGGCCCGGGTTGTCCTAGGCATCGCTGGATACTCCATAAGGAGCGGCAATCTGCAACTGGGCGACGGGCTCGCCTGCCAACAGGTGCCCCTCCACCAGTTGCAGCACCTGCTGGTCGTTCTCGACCCGGTACCAGCAGCCATCCGGGTGCACGGTGAGCACCGGTCCCAGGTTGCAGGGGAACTGGCAGGCGGTGCGGGTCAGCAGCACGCCTCCGGGCTTCTCCATGAGGTCAAGGCGCAGCAGCTCGCGACGCAGGGTCTTCCACAAGGGCAGGGCGCCGCGCCGGACACAGCGCGGGCCGGTGCAGAGCAATACCTGGCGGGCGTGGGGCGGCACCTGCGACCAGTCCGGATCGCTGGCCACCGGGTTGACCTGGTCGCATGGCAGGTGGCGTTCGCGCTGGGCGATGCTGGCCCAGGCCAGGGCCGCATCCAGCCCCCGGCGACCCAGGGCCTGGGCGGTGACCCACAGCCGTGGCGCCTGGGAGTGGGCACGGGCGCGGCGTCCCAGTTCATCGCGCAGCCAGTCCAGGTAGGCGCTGTCGGAGCTGGGCTCCAGGTCCACCACCAGCAACGCCGCGCCAGCCTTGGCCAGCGTTTCGTCCAGGGCCGCCCAGAGACTGTCGAAGCCATCCAGGGTATCGATCACCCGGGTCTCGACGCTGTCGTCGCGCAGGCCCTCGAGCTCGCGGCAGAAGGCCTGGCCGAGGGCGCCACCCAGCAGACCGGGACCGACGAACAACACCCGTTGATAGTGTTCATGCATGTCGGTCGGCCTCAGAAGCGGTAGGTGTAGCGCACTTCGGTGGTGAAGGGGCGCCCCAGGTTGTCCAGCGCCGGTCTGTCGCTGGTCATGCTGGTGGTGTAGTCGCGGTCGAACAGGTTCTCCACCAGCAGGCTCAGACGATGCTGCTGGGCCGTGTCGAGGTAGCGATAAGCGTCGGCATCCACCACCGAGTAATGGCCGTAGTCCACTTTCTTCGAACTCTCGACCTGGCCGATATAACGGATCGCGCCGCCCACGCCCCACATACGAGCCTGCGATTCGAAGCCCAGGCGCGAGCGTGCGAAGAACCCGGGGATGTTGCTCAGAGTCACGTTGCGTGATTCGACCAGGTTGCGGGTCATGTCGGCGGACAGGTTCCATTGCGGGCTGAACTGCCAGCGTCCATCCACCTCGATGCCCCGGACCCTGACCTGGCTGTCACCGTTGACGAAGTTGATACCGTCCAGGGCAATCAGGTCGTCGATCTTGCGCCGGTAGGCGGTGACGCTGGCATTGAATTCACCGGCCAGCAGGCTGCCCTTGTAGTCCAGGCCCAACTCAGCGTTGACGCTCTTTTCCGGCTTGAGGTTGCGGTTGCCTTTTTCATAGGGTTCGTTAGCGAACAACTGCTCGGCGTTGGGCAGCTTGAAGGCATTGCCGTACTGGCCGCGCAGTTGCCAGTTGGGCGTGAGGTCGTACCGCGAGGTGAGCATGCCCACCGTGGCGCTCTCGCCGCCGCTGATTTTCTCGTGGCGCACGCCGATGCTCGGGTGCCAGTCCGGCAGGGCTTCGAACACCGGGCGCAACTGGGTATACAGGGCGTTGGCCTGGGCCTTGTTGTCGTCGATCTTGAGTACGTCGTCCTGGCCCTTGAACCACTGGTTGTCGGTACCGAACACCAGCACATGGCCGCCGTCCAGCTCGGCCTTGCCCTCGGCTTGCACACCCCAGTCGGTGAAGCCCCAGTAGTCGTTGTGGTTGATGACCTTGATGCCGCCATCATCGTTGCTGTTGATACGGGTGTAGCGCGTGTCCCAATCGTTGACATGGCCCTTGACGAAGTAGCTGAAGCGCTCGCCCAGGCGTTGCTCGAAGGTGGCGGTGGCGATCTGCTGGACCCGGTCGTTGGTGGTCTTCTTGTTGTTCGCGGCGCGGGCGAAATCCAGGTTGGCGTCGGTGTACTGGTAGAACAACTCCAGGCGCGAGTCGTCGCCGAACCCCTGGATCGCCTTGGCGCCGAAGGTGGTCACCTCATAGGAGCGCTTCTTGTCACGGGTGCTGGTGTTGTAGGCGCTGTTGCGAAACGGCTGGTAGCCGTCGGAGACGTTGTGGCTGACATAGGCCAGCAAGCCGAGGTCGCCCAGGCCGTTGCTGACGATGCGTTCCACCCGGGCATCGCCGCTCCTGCCCATGAAGCTGTCCAGGCCCAGGTTGACTTCGCCGGAGGCGTCGCGGGTCTGCGGGCTGCGGGTGACGATGTTGATCACCCCGGACACCGCCTGGGTGCCGAACAGCAGGCTCTGGCCGCCCTTGAGCACTTCGATGCGCTCGATGGCGTTGGCTGGCAGGGTATCCAGGTACAAACCGCCGTACAGGCGGTTGTTCAGGCGCACGCCATCGAGCAGGATCAGCGTGTCATCGTTGCGCCCACCCAGCAGCGAATAGGTGCCGTAGTCGAAGGGGCCGTTCTTGGGCGCCACGTAGAGGCCTGGCACGTACATCTGCAGGACCCGGGTGATGTCGCTGCTGGGGCCAGCGCGTTCGATCTGCTGGCGATCGATGATCTCCACCTTGCTGCCGTACTTGGCCATCTCGGCCACGGTGGTGGACTCCACCGACGGGGCGGAGACGAACTGCTGCTCGAGCTTCAGGGAGGTGTCGTCCGCCAGCAGCCAGGGGCTGAACAGGCAGCCGAGCAGGGCGCCGCCCATGGAACGGCGCGGAGCGCGCCAGTCGCGCGCAAGGGAATTGTCTGTTGTTGTCATTGTTGGTCTTCTCGAAAGTGTCTTCGGGAAGCACGCAGGGAGAAGGTGGCAGGCACGCGCACGCGCCCACACCGGCCCATGCCCGCCCACCGCAGGATTGCCAAACAGATGCTTCAGGCCGGTCTCCGGGCTTGCGAGGCTGGCTGCATTCGCCTTCCCATACCTTGGGTACAGTGGCGTGTTGAATGCAGCACTCGCTTACCGTTGCGGGGGCAGCACCGGACTTGCCCCTGGGGGCGCACCGGTTTCCCGTTTCACCTCACGCACGGCGGCGTGAGGCACCTGAAACAGGGCGGCATCTGAACATCCGTCCGGCCGTTCGTCAATCCTGTGGCCGCCACGATTGCGTCCGCTGTGCAGTCATGCCGTTATCGCCCAGCCCAGCTCCCGTAGCCGCTGCTGAGCCTGCGAAGCTGCGCCAAGGCCCGCGGGGCCTTCATTGTGGAGTGCGCAAGGTTTGCGCCCGCTGCGTGGTCGTGCGCAGCCTGCGGCAGCGGCTATACCAAGCGGGTTTGCCCGGCGTTACCAGGCGGTGGCGGGGGAGGTGCGTACCTGGGCCTGGCCACCGGCATCGGCGGGGCAGGCCAGCAATGGCACCGCACGCACCGAGTCACCGGGTTGCAGTTGCAGGCGCTTGGTGGTCTGGCGGTCCACCAGCAGGCAGCCGGCCACCAGGCGCCCGGGCGCGGCGGTGATGCGGCAGCTCTCCAGGCGCCGGTTGTGGATCAGCCACATCGGCGCCTGCTCGTCCGGGTTGCCCACCAGCAACGGCAGGACCTGGCTTTCACGCACGCTGCGGATCTTCGCCACTTCGGCCTCGATCAGCGGGCCACCGTCGAACACATCGATGCAACCCTGGTGGCTGAAACCTTCGTCGCGCAGGATGCCCACCGCCTGTTCGGTGCTGGCATGGGCCTGGCCGATGGCCGCCTGGGCCTGGAGGCTGAGCAGGCAGGTATAGAGCGGCTGGCGCGGCATCAGCTCGGCGATGGAGGACTTGCCGCCATGGCTGGACAGGCGGTTGGCCTGCTGGAAATCCATCTTGAAGAAGTGCCGCCCCAGGCTGTCCCAGAACGGCGAGCAACCTTGGCTGTCGACCTGGCCGCGCAACTCCACCACCAGCTTGTCGCCGAACAGCGCCGGGTACTCGGCGACGAACAACAAGCGCGCCGTGGACAGCAGGCGCCCGGTATAGCCCTGGCGCAGGTCGTGGCGCAGGAACAGCGAGCACAGCTGGGATTGCCCGGCCATGTCGTTGCTCAAGAACAGGGTCGGGATCTGTTTCTCGATACCCAGTCCCGGGGCGCTGCCGCGAGTGATGCCGAGCCGGTAGTTGTAGCAGGGCTCGCGCAGGCCGATGGCACCGCTCAAGCCACAGATGCCGATCACCTGCTGCTCGTCATCTTCCAGCACGAACAGGTAGTCGGCATCGGCGCGTTCCACCTGGCCGGCGAACGTGCGCTGGGCCCAGCGCACCCGATGGTCCAGGCGCTCGGGGTCGGTGCTGAGGTTGTCCAGTTCTCGCTGGCTGCCCCCCAGCAGACGCAGCAGCGCGGGCAGGTCGGAGACGCGAATCGGGCGCACGATCATGCACGGGCTCCTGGCAATGCCACGGTTGCGAGTCGATAAAGGGTCATAGCGCAATGCTCCGCACGGCAGCGCCGGGCTCCAGTTGCAAGGCCTGGAACATCTCTTGGCCAAGACCGATACGTTCCTCTGGAGCTTCGTCGAGCAGCGCGACGATGGCGCGGAAACCTTGCAGGCGGTCGTTGCTCAACAGCCATGGTCGGCCCCGGCCGCTCTGCGCGGCGAAGTAGCTGGTGGCCATCCGGCTCTGGATGATCGAGCGCAGTTCGTTGGTGCGCGCCTGCAGGGTCGGTCCGGCATCGAACAGGTCGACGTACTGGGTCGGGGCGAAACCTTCGTCCACCAGGATGTCGCAGGCTTCCCGGGCGTCGGGATGGATGCGGCCGATGCAGTCCTGGGCCGCCTGCGCCAGCATCGGGATGTAGATCGGGTACTGGGGCATCAGCTCGACCAGGAACCCGCGTCCCTGCAGGGCGCACAGGCGCTCGGCCTCGACATAGGGCAGGTCGAAGAAATGCTGGCCCACCGCCTCCCAGAACGGTGATTGGCCGTCGGTGTCGCTGTAGCCGACGATTTCGCTGATGCAGCTGTCGGCGAAACGCTGGGGGTGGGCGGCGATGAACAGCAAGCGGGCCCGGGAGGTCAGTTGCGCCAGGGGGCTGCCGGCCAGTTCGACGTCCATGTGGAAGCTGCGCAGCAGGGTCTGCTCGCTCAGGTCGTGGCACAGCGACAGGGTCGGCACCCCATGCTGGATGTCCAGCTCCCGCGAGCTGCTGATGAACGGGCGGTTGCGCAGGCTGTAGAACGGTTCGCTGAAGCCGGCCGTGGCCAGGATGTCGGAGCAGCCATGCAGCCGGCTGGTGGCGGGATCTTCGAGGACGAAGAAATAGTTCTCCGGCCCCTGGCCGGCCTCGGCCTTGGCGAAGGACGCCAGGGAGTCGAGGATCTTTTCCCGCAGGCAGGTTTCGTCGTCCACCAGCGAGGTCACGCCCAGCAGGCGTTCGCGGGCCAGGCGCCGCAGTTGGGGCAGATCGGATAACGCCACGGGACGCAAGGCCAGCATGGGTGCACTCCTGTATCAAGGGCCGCCGGCTTTGGGCCGGGCAGCCAGACATCACTGTCGATTACCACGCATTGTCTCCGGCCGTGGCATCCGGCGGCCGGTTCCCGGGCTGCTCTTGATGGCCGTGCCGGGATGGCGCGTCACCCCGCAGGGCAACGCGCCGTGTTCACTATTGCTTGAGCGGATCCGGCAGGGCGGCACCGTTGCCCAGCCGGTTGAGCACGAACAGGTATACCAATCCTGCGACCACCCAAATGGCGCCAAGTTTCTGCGCGTCCACGCCCATGTTGTACATGATGGCGCAGACGATCACGAAACCGATCGACGGGCAGACCAGGTGGCGCAGCACCTGGCCGGACTTCTGCCGGCGCCAGTAGAAGTTGATCACGGTGATGTGCAGCAGCATGAAGCCGCTCAGGGCGCCGAAGTTGACCAGCGAGGTGAGGGTGTCCACCGAGTCGATGAACAGGTAGCAGATCACCAGCGACAACAGCGCTACCAGGTAGATGCTGATGTGCGGGGTGTTGTGCTTGGGGTGGACCTTGGCCAGCACCTTGGGCAGCTTGCCGTCGCGGGCCATGCCGAACAGCAGGCGCGATACCGCCGCTTGCGAGGTGATGGCCACTGCCACGCCCCAGGCCAGCGCCGTGGCCACCCCGGTGAGGGTCGCCAACCAGCTGCCGGCTGCCAGTTCGGCGATCTCGTAGAAGGCGGTGTCGGCGGACTTGAAGCCCATGCCCGCTGCCAGGTCGGTGGCGATCCAGGTCTGCACCACGAAGATCGCGCCCATCACCACTAGGGTGATCAACGCTGCCCGGCCAACGCTACGGCCGGGATCGCCCTTGACCTCTTCGGCCAGGGTCGAGATGGCGTCGAACCCCAGGAATGACAGCACCGCGATCGACACGCCCTGCATCAGCATGCCGAAGTGGAAGTTTTCCGGGCTGTAGAGCGGTGCCAGGGTCAGCTCGCCGTGGCCGGTGCCGCCGTGCAGGGCGTTCCAGGCGTAGAACAGGAAGATCCCCAGGACCACCAGTTGCGCCAGCAGGAACAGGATGTTCATCCGTGCGGTGAAGGTGATGCCCCGCAGGTTGACGAAGGTGGCGCTGACCAGGAACGCCAGGATGAAGCCGACCTTGGGCACTTGCGGGTACAGGTGGTTGAGCGCCATGGCCGCGTAGACATAGAGCAATGGTGGGATCAGCAGATAATCCAGGAGCATCAGCCAGCCGGCGAGGAACCCCACGTGGGGGTTGAGGCCACGCTGGGCATAGGAGTACACCGAACCGGCGATGGGAAAGGCGCGGGCCATGGCGCCGTAGCTCAGGGCGGTGAAGACCATCGCCACCATGCCGATGATGTAGGCCAGGGGCACCATGCCCGGAGCCTCCTGGTTGACGTAGCCGTAGACCCCGAACGGGGCGATGGGGATCATGAAGATCATCCCGTAGACCACCAGGTCGCGCAGGTTCAGCCCGCGCTTGAGTTCCTGCTTGTAGCCGAATTCTTCAATCTCCATGAAGCACTTCTCCTTGTAGCCAATAGGGGGCAAAGCCCGCGGCGTGCGTCGTCATTGACGCTTGGGCCGCGGGCCGGTGTTTGAACCTGGCAGGATCAAAGACACACCACAGCGGTTTTTCTGATTGTTATTGCAGTCCTGCTAACAGCGTTATTGGATGATCCTCGGTGCTCTTGAGGCACTACAGCAACGGCGCCAGGCAATCGCTCCAGTGCTGTACCGCCTGTGGGGTGCGCAGCAGGTCGTTGCGCACCTCGATCAACACCGAATCCAGGCCCCGGGCATCGCCGTGCACCGGTACCGTCATATCGCTCAATGGATCGATTTCATAAGGCTGGTTGCCGGCCACTTTCAGCGGCAAGGTCCACAAGCCTTCCAGGATCCGGGCGGCATAGGCGGTGGCGTTGCCATAGAGCACGCCGATTTCCAGCTCCCGTGGCTGGCCGTAGTACACCGGGGTGAAACTGTGGATGCCCACCACCCGTACTTCGCGGCCCTGGGCCAGGCGCCGGTCGATGATCCGCTGCAAGCGCTGGTGGAATGGCGTGAACAACTGCTGGCGCCGGTACTCGCGGGTCGCTTCGTCCAGGTGCTGGTTGCCCGGCACCTGGTAGATCTCGCTCTGCAACGGGATGCTGTCGGGGGCATGCCGTGGCCGGTTGAGGTCCACCAGCAAGCGCGAGTAGTTGGCCGCGATCAGGGTCGCGCCCAGGGCCTGGGACAGGCTCTGGGCCAGTTCCAGGGCGCCCGGGTCCCAGGCGATATGCTCGCGGGCCGCCACCGGGTCCAGCCCCAGGTCGTTCAGGGCTGGCGGAATGTAGTGGCTGGCGTGCTCGCACACCAGGATCAGCGGATGCTCGGAGTCTTCCCGGAACAGGCGATAGGCCGGCTCGGTATAGAGTCCCAGCTCGGCGGATTTAGTACAGGTGTCCATAGTGCTCACAGAGTTGGGCGGCGTTCAGGTGCTCGGTCAGGGACACTTCCTTTTGCTTGACGGCGAAATAGGTATCCAGCAGCGCCTGCGGCAGCAGTTGTCGCAACTCGCGGTTCTCGCGCAGGCAATCCAGGGCCTGGGGCAGGTTGCCGGGCAGCGGCACGATGCCGCTGGCCCGACGCTGTTCGGCGCTCAGTTCATCGGGGACCTTGTCGGTCACCGCATTGAGCGCCAGTTGTTGTTCGATCCCCAGGCGGCCGGCCATCAGTACCACGGCCATGGCCAGGTGCGGCGAGGCGGTGGCATCCAGGGCGCGGAACTCCAGGTTGTATTGCGGCGCTTCAGGCTTGCCGCCGATGGTCACGGTGGGGCAGATACGCAGCGAGGCTTCGCGGTTGCGCAGGCCCAGGCAGGCATAGGAGGCGCTCCAGTGATGGGGCTGCAGGCGCGCATAGGAAATCGGAGTTGGCGCGGTGAAGGCGCACAGCGCCGGCAGGTGCTTGAGCACTCCGGCGGCCCAGTGCTGGCCCAGGCGCGAAAGGTCGTCGCCGCTCACCGCTTGCGGATCGTAGAGCAGCGGGGTGCCTCCCAGGTCCTGCAAACTCAGGTGCAGGTGCACGCCGTTGCACACCGCGTTCTCGGCGGTCTTGGGCGCGAAGCTGACCCGGTGCCCCAACTGCCGGGCGATCTCGCGGGTGATCTCGCGCACGTTAACCGCCCGGTCGGCGGCGGCCAGGCCCTGGGTCGGACGGCAGGTGACCTCGTACTGGTGCTTGCCGTATTCAGGCAGGAACATTTCCGGCTCGACCCCGGCGGCGCGCAATGCCGCCAGCAACCAGCCGCCGAAGCTCGCGCCCTGGCGCTGGGCCTGCAGCGAGAACGCCAGGTGTTCGGCCTGCTCGTCGCCGGTGTCGAGGTTGAACTCATGCTCGAACGCCGCGGTGACCTGGATGCCCAGGGCCTGGTAGGCCTCCAGCTCGTTACGCAACAGGGTGCGCGGGCAGGCTGCCCAGGGCTGGCCATCGGTCTCGCGGATATCGGCGTGGATGAACTCCAGCGGCGGGGCGAAGGGATCGGGGCCGGCGCCGACACTGACCCGGCTGTCCAGGTCGGGGACCAGTCGCAGGTCGCCATAGGCGCCCCAGGGATTGTCCTCGGCGATCAGGTCCTGGGGTGTCAGCGCGCTGTTGGCCGGCACCCAGCCGCAGCCGCCGAGCCGGTAGCGTTCCAGTTCATCGCTGGGAAACGAGCGTCCGCGAGTGACGCCGATCAGGTCGGTGGTGACGATGCTGGTCATCGCCACCGGGCTCAGGGCCTCGATGTCCTGGCCCCGGCTCATCCGCGGATCTCCCGCAGGCGGCCGAGCACGGTGGCGGTGTCGGTGATCCAGCAGTAGCCCTTGATCGCATTGAGGCAGGCCTGGTGCCGGGCATCGCTGTAGGTGGCGCAGGCGTCTTCCACCAGGGTCACCAGGTAGCCGCGGTCGGCGGCATCGCGCACAGCCATGTCCACGCACTGGTCGGTGACGATCCCGGCGACGATCAGGTGGCGAGTCTCCAGATTGCGCAGCACGTAGTCGATGTTGGTGGAGTTGAAGACCCCGGACGAAGTCTTGGGCAACACGATCTCGTTTTCCACCGGCTCAAGCTCGGCGATGATCGCCGCTTCCGGGCTGCCCTTGGGCAAGTGCATGTCCGACAGCTTGTGGTCCAGGGAGCGGTCACGGCCGTCGGCGGTGAGGCTCTCGATGATGGTGTGCAGCACGTTCTGCCGAGCCTCGCGCACCGCGGCCAGGAGCTTCTGCTGGTTGGGAATCACTTGCTCCCGGGCGCGCTTGAGGAACGCCTCGCCTTCGGGGCCTTGCAGGTGCGGGTCGAACTGCGGCTCGAGCCAGGCCCGTTGCATGTCCACCAGCAGCAGGGCGGTGTGGTCGACGACGAAGGGCAGGTCCCGTGGCGAACGATGGGGCAGGCTGAACATCCTTATTTCTCCTCCAGCACATGAGTGGCGAATTCGGCCCGCAGGGCATCGATGCCCTCCAGGCGTTGATCCAGATGGGTACTGCGCGGGGTCATGCAGGCGATCAGCGCCTCGACCTGGGCCAGGGCCGGCACCAGGCTGTCGAAGGGCGACAGCGACTCCACCGGGGCGCTGATGATCAGGTCCGCCAGTTCGCGCAGCGGCGACGCGTAGATATCGGTGAACAGCACCACTCGGGCGTTGCGCGCCTTGACCGCGCTGGCCACGCGCAGGGCCTGGGTCTGGTAGCGGCGATAGTCGAACAGCAGCACCACGTCTTGACGCTGTACGTCGAACAAACGGTCCGGCAATTGCGCGTTGTCTTCGAGAAAGAAGCAGCCCGGGCGCATCAGGCGCAGGTGGTTGAGCAGGTACTGGGCCAGGAAGCTGCTGAAGCGTCCGCCGAAGCAATGCACCGAGTGCCGGCTGTCCAGCAGCCAGTCGGTCAGCACGCGGATGTCCTCGGGCTGGGTCAGCGCCTGGGTGTCTTGCAGGGCCCGCTGGCTGTCGGCCAGATAGCGCCCCCAAGTGTCGCCCCGGGCCACCTGGGCCCTGGGGTGGAGCAGGGTGCTGGGCGAGCGCAGGCGGTCGTCCATGTCACTGAGCAGAGCTTCCTGGAATTCGCCGTAGCCGCTGAAACCGAGCTTCTTGACCAGGCGCACGATGGTCGGGTCGCTGACCCCGGCATGCTCCGCCAGCCGCGACATGGGCCCCAGGCCGTTGCGCGGATAGTGGTCGAGCAGGGCTCGCACCACCTTGCGCTCGGAGGGCGTCAGGTCGAGGGCGGGGTTGGTGATCAGGTCTCTGAGAGAAGGCATCGGGGCGCCTTGTAGGCCGGGTGTAGTTTTTGTTTCATAAAATGGCGAAAACGATATTTATGTAATGGACGCTACATGTCCAGTGAATTTTTGGAAGCTGGGTAAATGCTCTGGAACGGGGTTTTGCCCGGCGTCCTGCTGTCATATATGAGAACTCGCCCTGGGTAACAGCAGGGTTCACCCGGCGAGCGCCTCGCTGGCAACCCTGGCCGCTGCCCAGTCGGCGCGGCACGTACGGCGCTTCGGCTAAACCCGCGCGGCGCCATGGGTGTAGGATGCCCGGTCGCCAATCCATCGGAGCGCTGCCCGTGCAGGCCACCCGTCTGACCCTGATCTGCCATGCCCGTACCCTCGCCCAGAAATTGGCACGCTTGCCCCAGGACGAGCCACTGGAGATGGACTGGCAGGCCCAGGTGGCCTCCCGCGCCGCCGAGCTCAAGCGCAGCACCCGGGTGCTGTGCGCTCCAGAGCTGCGGACCCGGCAGACCGCCGCGCTGTTCAGCCCCAGCTACCAGGTGGAACCGGCCCTGGGTGACTGCGCCCTGGGTGACTGGCAGGGGCTGTCCCTCGATTTCCTGCAAGAGCGACAACCCCAGGCGCTGCAGGCCTGGCTGGCGGACCCGCACCAGGCCCCGCCAGGCGGCGAGTCGGTGGCCGAACTGTGCCAGCGCGTGACCCGCTGGCTGGAGCGACTGGCGCAGCAGCCCGGGCTCTGGCTGGCGGTGACCCACCCCTGGGTCATGCGCGCCGCCATGCTCGAGGCGCTCCAGGCGCCACTGCACAGCTTCAACCAGATCGATATCGAGCCCCTGTCACGCCTGGACCTGAGCCACGCCGGGCGCTGGCGCCTGCGCCTGGATGGCCGCCCCTGAGGTTCGGCGCCGGCATTTCTCCCGGGGCCAAAGCGGCCCATACTTGCCCGCTGGCATAGCAGCGGGAGCATCCCTTCATGAAAACCGTCCTGGTCATCGGCATCGGCGCCGGCCACCCCGACTACATCACCATCCAGGCGATCAAGGCGCTGAACCGCTGCGACGTGGTGTTCCTGATGGACAAGGGGCCGAGCAAGGATTCGCTGATCGACTTGCGCCGCCAGTTGTGCGAGCGCTACCTGACCGAGCGCCCCTATCGTTTCGTCGAGGCACAGACCCCGGAGCGCGAGCGTGGCGAGGTGGATTACCAGGCCAGCGTCAAGGCCCTGAACCGCGAGAAGCAGCAAGTCTTCGAGCGCCTGATCGACCAGGAGCTGGAGGAGGGCCAGACCGGGGCGTTCCTGGCCTGGGGCGACCCGGCGCTGTACGACAGCACCTTGCGCATCCTGCAGCGGATCCTGGCCGCCGGCGCGGTGCAGTTCGACTATCAGGTGATTCCCGGGATCACCAGCGTCCAGGCCCTGGCCGCGCAGCACAAGGTGCCGTTGAACCGTATCGGCCGTTCCCTGGAGATCACCACCGGCCGGCGCCTGGCGGCGGGGCAGGGAGGCGATGCCGACACCCGGGTGGTGATGCTCGATACCGAGGACTCCTATCGGCAACTGCGCAACCAGGACCTGGACATCTACTGGGGCGCCTACCTGGGCACGGCGGATGAAATCCTCATTGCCGGGCGTCTCGACGAGGTCGCCGAGGAGATCCGCCGGGTGCGCCTCGACGCCCGCCAGGCCCATGGCTGGATCATGGACACCTACCTGCTGCGCAAGCCCGAGGACTGAGCCCGCGAAATCGGGTGGCGCGGCGCACCAGGTTCGCCGTGGATGCAGGTTGGCCGGCTGGTGTCGGGCCTGCATTCGTGGCCACGGTAGATGCCTCGTTTGCGGGCGGACATGCAGCGATGCGCAGGTCGACGCACCACCCCGGGGCAGGGAAAACCGACCTGGATCAAGGGGGTGTTATTTCTATAAGTATTTGTCGCATAAACACAATTTGCATCCAGGGCGCCGCTCTAGACTGCTGGCCACTTCGATTGGCCCACGATCGAATTCTGCCAACAAGAAACCTCCGCCCCCTGGAGTTATAAATGAACAAGTTTGTGCTGTTCGGTGCCCTGGCACTGTCGCTGTTTTCCTTCACCGCTTCGGCCGACGAGGCCAAGCCGATCCGCATCGGTATCGAAGCCGGCTACCCGCCATTCTCGATGAAGACTCCCGACGGCAAGCTCGCCGGTTTCGACGTGGACCTGGGCAACGCCCTGTGCGAGCAGATGAAAGCCAAGTGCACCTGGGTCGAGCAGGAATTCGACGGCCTGATTCCGGCGCTTAAGGTGAAGAAGATCGACGCCATCCTGTCGTCCATGACCATCACCGACGATCGCAAGAAGAACGTCGATTTCACCGTCAAGTACTACCACACCCCGGCTCGTTTCGTGATGAAGGCCGGCACCACCATCAAGGACCCGCTGACCGAGCTCAAGGGCAAGAAGGTCGGCGTACTGCGTGCCAGTACCCACGACCGCTTCGCCACCGAAGTGCTGGTGCCCGCCGGTATCGACCTGGTGCGCTACGGCTCGCAGCAGGAAGCCAACCTGGACATGGTTTCCGGCCGCGTCGACGCGCTGCTGGCCGACTCGGTCAACCTTGACGACGGTTTCCTGAAAACCGAGGCCGGCAAGGGTTTCGCCTTCGTTGGTCCTGAGTACAACGATCCGAAGTATTTCGGTGGCGGTGCCGGTATCGCCGTGCGCAAGGGTGACAAGGAGCTGGCGGAGAAATTCAATGCCGCTATCACCGAGATCCGCGCCAATGGCAAGTACAAAGAGGTGCAGGACAAGTACTTCACCTTCGACGTCTACGGCGAATAAGCCGCTGGCATGAAAAAAGGTGGCGACCGGCTCCCGGTCGCCACCTTTTTTATGCGCGCTGTTCTATCCTGCGCCACGCCTTTTTTCCGGAGCCAGCATGCAACGCATCGACCACGCCCTGCCCTGGGGCCACCTGGGCACCTCGCGCCAGCTCAGCGTATTTCGCTTCGGCAACGGCCCGCGCAAGGTCTACATCCAGGCCAGCCTGCACGCCGACGAGCTGCCCGGCATGCGTACCGCCTGGGAGCTCAAGCAACGCCTGGCGCTACTGGAAGACCAGGGGCGCCTGCAATGCACGGTGGAACTGGTGCCGGTGGCCAATCCCATCGGTCTCGACCAGCAGGTGCAGGGCAACCACCTGGGGCGCTTCGAGCTGGGCAGCGGCAAGAACTTCAACCGTGCCTTCGTCGAGCTCAGCGGTCCGGTCGGCGACCGGATCGGCAAGCTGTTGGCGGATGACGCGGCGGCCAACGTGACCCTGATCCGCCGCACCATGCTCCAGGTGCTGGACGAGCTGCCAGCCCCGCTGTCGCAGCTAGAAGCCCTGCAGCGCTTGTTGTTGCGCCATGCCTGCGACGCCGATATCACCCTCGACCTGCATTGCGATTTCGAGGCGGCGATCCACCTGTATGCCTTGCCCCAGCACTGGCCCCAGTGGCAGTCCCTGGCGGCGCGGCTCAAGGCTGGCGTGGCGCTGTTGTGCGAGGACTCCGGGGGCAGTTCCTTCGATGAGTCCTGCTCCGCCCCCTGGCTGCGCCTGGCGCGGGATTTCCCGCGGGCGGCGATCCCCCTGGCCAACCTGGCCACCACCCTGGAGCTGGGCAGCATGGGCGACACCCGGGTCGAGCAGGCGCGCGCCAACTGTGAAGCCATCCTGGGCTTTCTCGCCGAACAGGGGCTGATCGACGGCGACTGGCCGGCGGCGCCGCAGGAATGCTGCGAGGGCATGTCGTTCGACGGCACCGAGTATCTGTTCGCCCCGCACCATGGCGTGGTCAGTTTCCTGCGTGAAGCCGGGGAGTGGGTCGAGCGCGGCGACGCCTTGTTCGAGGTGGTGGATCCGTTGAGCGACCAGGCCAGTATCGTCCGGGCCGGCACCAGCGGCGTGCTGTTCGCCCTGGATCGAGGGCGCTACACCCAACCGGGGATCTGGCTGGCCAAGGTCGCCGGCCGCGAACCCATGCGCCATGGCAAGCTGGTCAACGACTGACCCGTTACACACCGCGAACCGCCCGTTGCCGATCTTGCAGTGGACCTTCCACTACCAGGCCGCTTTGCGGCCCATGGGGCTCAAGCCTTGTTCCGATTGTCCCTGTGCATCCGCTGGTTGTTCGCCCTGTGCCTGCTGGCGGCGACGTTCAACCACCTGCATGCCGCCTTTACCCATGGCCTGCTCTGGGATTACGCCTATGGCGCCGCTACGCCCCTGGCAAGCCGGGCGTTCTGGGGTTCGCTGACGCTCTTGGACCCGCTGGCCGTGCTGCTGTTGTGGCGGCGCCCACGCTGGGGGCTGGGGTTGACCCTGGTGATCATGCTGGCGGACGTCCTGCACAACAGCTTCTATGTCGCTGCCCACCACCAGTGGCTGGCGTCTTTCTACTTGTCCCAGGTGGCGTTCCTGCTGCTGGTGCTGTTGCTCACGCCGCTGGCCTGGCGGGGGCTTGCCGGCACCGGGCAAGCGAGATGCCGGCGCTTGCCCGGTTGAACTGGCGCGGGCTGCCCAGGGAGGTCATCGTGGCGGGCTCTGGCGGCGGCTGCTCCAGCCAGGCCCGCAGTGCTAGGCTCTGGCCGTCGATTTTTCCCACCCAAGGAGCCTTCCATGATCCGTTGCCTGGCGCTACTGGCCCTGTTGGCCGCGCCCTTTGTCCACGCCGATACCCTGCTGCACGACGACTTGCCGCTGCGCTACCTGGAGCAGGCGCCGGCAGAGACCCGCGACCAGCCGCTGGTGATCTTCCTGCACGGCTACGGCAGCAATGAAGCCGACCTGTTCGGGCTGCATGAGCGCTTGCCGGCGACCTACACCTACCTGTCGGTGCGCGCGCCGCAGACCCTGGACACAGATAGCTTCCAGTGGTTCCGGCGCCAGGGGCAGGGCGCCTATGACGGCGTCAGCGAAGACCTGGCCAGCAGTGCCGAGTTGATCGGCCGCTTCGTCCGTGCGGCGGCCAAGTATCACACCGAGCCTGGCAAGGTGGTGCTGGTGGGCTT
This sequence comes from Pseudomonas sp. CMR5c, assembly GCF_003850545.1. Lineage (NCBI taxonomy): Bacteria > Pseudomonadati > Pseudomonadota > Gammaproteobacteria > Pseudomonadales > Pseudomonadaceae > Pseudomonas > Pseudomonas sp. CMR5c. Next base: position 2,726,629 of record NZ_CP027705.1, read on the forward strand.
CAGCCAGGGGGCGGCAATGGCCTATGAAGTGGGCTTGCGGCATCCGCAAACGGTGCGCGGGATTGCCGCCTTGAGCGGGAAGATCCTGCCGCTGCTGGCCTCGCAGCTCAGGAGCGAGCCAGGGTTGCAGCGCCTGGGGATCTTCATCGGCCATGGCACCAGCGACCAGCGCTTGCCCTACAGCGACGGCGTGGAGGCCAACCGGCTATTGCGCGGGCTGGCCCTGGAACCGCAGTTCCATGCCTATCCGGGGATGGGCCACAGCATCAGCGAAGTGGAGATCCAGGATCTGGATCGCTGGCTGCGCGCACTCGCCCCCTGAACCAGGGTCATTGGCCGAGGATCTGCTTCATCAATGCCGCATGCCCGGCTTTGTCGGCGGCCCGGGAGATCACCTGGATCACCGCCATGTGCGTACCGGAGCCGGCGATCAGGGTCGAGTTCAGGGTCAGGCCGCCGCCCTGGGTGGCGGTGCTGTCGATCTGGCGCACGCCGAGACCCTTGAGGGTGAGGCTTCTCTGCGCCTGTTTCTTGAAGTCCGGCAGTGCCTGGGACTGCTGGACCAGGAAGCCGGCGGTCGCGTCATCGAGAAAGGCGCTGTCGTTGTCCTTGACCTGGGCCCCGTTGGGAATGCTGTTCTGCGCCGCGATCACCACGGTACGGGTGTCGTCGTTGGCGTACAGGGTGCCGCTGGCGCCGCCGGTGCCCTTGGCGTCGTCACCCACCGGCAGCGTCGAGGCGTTGAAGCCCTTGGGCAATCTGAAGGCCAGCTTGCCGTCGAGCAGCGTGACTTTTTCGCCCGTGGCCTGGCGAGCGGTGGATTTGCCGGCGGCCACGGCGTTCAACGCACCAAGGCCCGCCACGGCGGCGAACACCAGGACCAGGGCTTTTCTAGCTAGGGATGACATGCACGATCTCCGGGCATCTGGATGGAAGGCGCGCATCATCCCACGCCCGTGGCAGCCGGCTCCAGAGGGATTTCTTTCATTGGATCATCGGCTCTAGCTGCTGCCAGGCCCTGCCCCCGGTACCGGGTCGTGCGCAGCCTGCGGCAGCGGCTACACCAAGCAAAGCCCTGGCGTGGCAGGTCAGGGCGTGTCGTCGAGAAAGCGCCCACGGTGATCGGGGCTGGGCAGCAGGCAGACATCGTAGCGGCCGAACCAGCGATAGCGGTGGCGGGCGATGTAGCTGTAGCCCCAGTCGCGCAGGGGTCGGGGAATCCACTGCAGCAGGCGCAGCCAGCGCCAGGGCGCGGGCAGTTGCGCCATCAGGCGGATGAAGGCTGTGGAGCGCAGGGACAGGCGCTGGCCTTCGATCAGCACCACGCTGTCGAACTGTTCGGTGGACAACCCGGCCCACGCCAGCAGGGCCTGGCCCTGGGGCGATTGCACCGAGGCCAGGCGGATCCGCCGCTCGGTGTCATGGGCGATGACGAAGCGCACCGAGGCGTTGCACAGCTTGCACACGCCATCGAACAGCAGCACTCGCTCGCCAGGTTGCAGGAAGGGCGGCAGGGTATCGCCTGCCATAGTCGTTGCGGAGTGAGCCACGGAGAAAACCTTGCAAGGGTGGAACGACGTCCGGTCCGGGCCGGAACCCGCGCAGCATACTCGCCTTGGCCGATGAATTTCAGGCTTGGGCGGCCGCGGCGAAACCTCTAAGCTGGGCACCTGCTTCAAGCCGCCGTGGAATCCCCCTTGTGAAATTCAGCCTGCCGAAAATCGCCACCGCTCCTTTCTGCCCGCCGGAAGTGGCCGGTTCCGTCACCGTCGACCCCCGTGCCTCGCTGTTCAAGCGCGTGCTGCGCTTCGCCGGCCCCGGGCTATTGGTGTCCATCGGCTACATGGACCCGGGCAACTGGGCCACGGCCATCGAGGCCGGCTCGCGCTATGGCTACAGCCTGCTGTTCGTGGTGCTGCTGGCGAGCCTGGCGGGCATGGTGGTGCAGTGCCTCTGCTCACGCCTGGGCATCGCCACCGGGCGCGACCTGGCGCAGCTTTGCCGCGAGCGCTACAGCCCACGCTCGGCGCGGGTCCAATGGTTGCTGGCAGAGGTCTCGATCATTGCCACCGACCTGGCCGAAGTGCTGGGCTGCGCCTTGGCTTTCCACCTCTTGCTGGGAGTCTCGTTGAGTACGGGAATCGTCATTACCGCCTTCGATACCTTGCTGGTGCTGGCTTTGCAGAACCGTGGCTTTCGCCGCTTGGAAGCGATCATGCTGGCGCTGGTGGCGACCATCGGCGTGTGCTTTTTCATCGAGTTGCTGCTGATCAAGCCCCACTGGCCAGACGTGGCCCGGGGCTTCACCCCGTCGCTGGCGGCCATCAGCGATGCCGCGCCGTTGTACCTGGCGATCGGCATCCTCGGCGCCACGGTGATGCCGCATAACCTGTACCTGCATACCTCGGTGGTCCAGACCCGCCTAGTGGGCAAGGACCTTGCCAGCCGCACCGATGCGATCCGCCTGGCGCGCATCGATACCATCGGTTCCCTGGCCCTGGCGCTGCTGGTGAACGCGGCGATCCTGATCCTTGCTGCAGCGGCCTTCCACAACACCGGGCACAGCGACGTGGTGGAGATCCAGGATGCCTACCACCTGCTCGATCCGCTGGTGGGCGGGGCCCTGGCCAGCGTGCTGTTCGGCGTGGCGCTGCTGGCTTCGGGGCAGAGCTCGACCTTCACCGGGACCATCGCCGGCCAGGTGATCATGGAGGGTTACCTGAACCTGCGGATTCCCTGCTGGCAGCGCCGCCTGATCACCCGTGGCCTGGCGCTGATCCCGGCGTTCATCGGCGTCTGGCTGCTGGGCGACGGCGCGGTGGGCAAGCTGCTGGTGCTGAGCCAGGTGGTGCTCAGCCTGCAACTGCCGTTCGCCCTGTATCCGTTGATCCGCATGACCAACGACCGGCGCCTGATGGGCGTGTTCGTCAACCGCTGGCCGACCCGCTGGCTGGCCTGGAGCCTGTTCGCCGTGATCAGCGCTGCCAATGCCTGGCTCATAGCTAGCCTTTAGCGGCAAGCGGCAAGCGGCAAGCGGCAAGCCAGAGCCAGAGCGCTCAAGCCAAGGCTGATCGCGTCCGGCTTTCAACTTGCCGCTTGCAGCTTGAAGCTTGGAGCTGATCGCGCTAGCGATCCCAATACGGTATTGGCCCGAACTTCGCGACGAAGAAGTCGATCACCGTGCGGACCTTCACCGACAGGCGCCGGCTGCCCGGCCACAGGGCGGCGATCTGTTGCGGTTCGAGGCTGGTGGCCACTTCGAAATCCTCGAACAGCGCCACCAGCCGTCCCTGGTGCAGGGCCTCACCGATCAGCCAGGAAGGAAACATCACCAGCCCCAGGCCTTGTTCGGCGGCCTGGGTCAGGGTGTCGGCGTGGTTGCCGGTCAGCGGGCCAGTGACGCTGTAGGGCGTCCAGAATTCCTGGCCCTGGCGGAAGAACCAGCGCTGCTGGCCGCTTTCGCCCTTGTAGGCCAGGCATTGGTGCTGGTGCAGCTGGTCGGGATGCCGGGGGTGGCCGTGACGGGCCAGGTAGGCCGGGCTGGCGGCGACCCGGTAGCGCTGCGGTGCCAGTAACCGGGCCTGCATCGAGGAGTCTCCCAGCACGCCGATGCGAAACAGCAGGTCGGTGCCGTCCTGCAACGGGTCGATGTAGCTGTCGGTCTGCTGGATATCCAGTTGCAGCTTGGGATAGCGCTGGTGCAGTTCGCCCAGCCAGGGCGAGATATGCCGCTGGCCGAACACCACCGGCGCATTGATCCGCACCAGCCCGGCCGGCTCGTCCTGCTGTTCTTGCAGGGCCTGCTCGGCTTCTTCCCATTGCGCCAGCACCCGCCGGGCATGGTGCCCCAAGAGGCGCCCGGCCTCGGTGGGGCTGACCGCCCGGGTATGGCGATACAGCAACTGTTGGCCCAGGGCCTGTTCCATCAGCTGGACCTGCCGCGAAATGGAGGAGGGTGCCAGGCCTTCGCGTCGGGCCACGGCAGAGAAACTGCCCTGGTCGAGCACCGCGATGAACAGCCGCAGGGCCTTGAAACCCAGGTCGTTGAAGCCTTGCATGGGAAGTCCTTGCTGTGCGCTTTACGCAAAAGTGTTGTCGGCATGCTCCCATTTATCGCAAAGCACGGGCAACCAATAATGCTCGCCATTCCATGAACCCAAGAGGTACCCCATGTCTTGCGAAACCCTTGACCCTACGCTGCCACCGCCAGTGGCCCCTGCTGTATCCACTGCCGGCTGGCAACGCCTGGCCCTGCTGCCGCTGGTGATCCTGGCCGGCATGGGCCTGTCGGTGGAGGCCGGCTTGCTCGGCCCCCTGGGAGCCCAGGTCGGCCACCTGTGGGCGACCCTGAGCATCTTCGGCGTCGGCGCGGCGTTGCTGGCCTTGCTGTTGCTGTTCAGTGGCCCGCAGCCGGGGCCGGCCTTGAGCCAGTTGCCGCGCTGGCAGTTGCTGGGCGGAGTGCTGGGGCCGATCTACGTGGTGGTGTTGACCCTGGCCACGCCCCATATCGGCATTGCCATGACCATGATCGCGATTCTTTCCGGCCAGGTCGGCAAGAGCGTGCTGATCGACCACTTCGGCTGGTTCGGCAGTGCCCGCAAACCGGTCAACGCCGAGCGTTGGCTGGCCCTGGTGCTGATCGTCGGCGCCCTGATCCTGATTGCCCGAGGTTGAACATGAACCTGATTCTATTGCTGGTGGTCGTGGTGGCCGCAGGTGCGGTGCTCAGTGTGCAGGCGGCGATCAACGGCCGCCTGGGACAGAGCGTGGGGGTGTTGCGCAGCAGCCTGCTGACCTTCGCCGTCGGTGCCCTGGTCACCTCGCTGCTGATCGTGTTCTTCCAGCCGCCCCAGGCCATGAGCCTGTTGCAGGCGCCCAAGTGGCAGCTCAGCGGCGCGCTGTTCGGCGTGGTGTACATGCTGGTGATGGTCGGCGCGGTGCCTCGGGTCGGGACTGCCGTGGCGACGGTGGCGGTGATCCTCGGGCAGTTGGGCATGGGCATGTTGATCGACCACTTCGGCTGGTTCGGCAACCCGGCCATGGCACTTTCCGGCAACCGCATCCTGGCGATGCTGTGCCTGGCCCTGGCCTTGTTGTTCATGTACCGCAGCAGCCTGCGCCGTAGCTGAGGGTCTAGGGGCGTTCCACGCAGCTGAGGGCTCAGGATCCTTCCAGGCAGTTGGCGGCCACTTGCGCCACCTGGGCATCTTCGCCGGAGCGGACGCCGGACACGCCCACCGCGCCGACCACCTGGCCATCCACGCGAATCGGCACGCCGCCTTCCAGGGAGGTCAGCAGCGGCGCCGAGAGAAAGGCGCTGCGCCCGGCATTGACCATGTCTTCGTAGGCCTTGGACTCACGCCGGCCCAGGGCGGCGGTGCGGGCTTTCTCCAGGGCTATGTAGGCACTGATCGGCGCGCAGCCGTCCAGGCGCTCCAGGGCCAGGGGATGGCCGCCATCATCGACCACGGCGATGCTCACCGGCCACTGCTGGCGATGGGCCTCGGCCCGGGCGGCGGCGAGGATGCGGCTGACTTCGTCTTGGCACAACACGGCTTTGTGGTGCATGGCAGGCTCCATTGGGTTCAAGGCTTGAGGGCGGCGTCCAGCAGTTCGATCCAGTGGCGTACCGGAGTGCGCCCGGCGCCATCCAGGTGGCTCTGGCAGCCGATGTTGGCAGTGGCGATCACGTCCGGGCTGCCGCTTTCCAGGGCTCGCAACTTGTCGTCGCGCAGTTGCCGGGCCAGGGCGGGCTGGGTCAGCGAATAGGTACCGGCCGAGCCGCAGCACAGGTGGCCGTCGGGCACCGAAGTCAGGTTGAAACCCAAGCGTTGCAGCAGGCTTTCCACGGCGCCGCCCAGTTGCTGGGCATGTTGCAGGGTGCAGGGGCAATGGACGGCCAGGCGCTGCCCACTGCGTACTTGCAGCGCTGCCAGAGGTTCGGCCCGCACCACCTCCACCAGGTCCCGGGCCAGGGCGCTGACTTGCTGCGCCTTGGCGGCATAGACCGGATCGTCGGCCAGCAGGTGCCCATAGTCCTTGACGAAGGCGCCGCAGCCGCTGGCGGTTTGGACGATGGCTTCGGCACCTTGTTGCAGGTGCGGCCACCAGGCGTCGATATTGTGCCGGGCCCGCTGGCGGCCGCGCTCCTGGGCATCCAGGTGGTAGTCCACGGCGCCGCAGCACGCGGCCTCGGCCACCGGCTGCACGCTGATGCCCAGGCGGTCCAGGACCCGGCTCGCGGCGGCGTTGGTATTGGGCGACAGCCCCGGCTGCACGCAGCCTTCGAGCAGCAGCACGCGCCGCGCGTGGACCCTGTCCGGGCGCACGCCGGCGGCGGGTACCTGGCGCGGCAGCTTGTCTTGCAGGGCCTGGGGCAGCAGCGGGCGCAAGCGGCTGCCGCCCAGTACCAGTGTCTTGAACAGCTGCGGGTTGCCCGCCAGGGTCCGCAAGCCCTGGCGCAGCAGACGCTGGCCGGCGGGCCGGGGCAGGGCGGCGTCCACCACCGCCCGGCCGATGTCCAGCAGGTTGTGGTACTCGACGCCCGATGGGCAGGTGCTCTCGCAGTTGCGACATGACAGGCAACGGTCCAGGTGCAGTTGCGCCTGGTGGGTGACCGCGGCGCCCTCCAGCACCTGCTTGATCAGGTAGATGCGGCCGCGCGGCCCGTCCAGCTCGTCGCCCTGGACCTGATAGGTGGGGCAGGTCGCGTTGCAGAACCCGCAATGCACGCAGCTGCGCAGGATACGTTCGGCTTCGGCGGCCCTTGGCAACTGCCGGGCCTCGGGGCTGAGGGTGGTCTGCATGGATCAGAGCTCCGGGTAGAGTCGGCCGGGGTTGAAGATGCCCTGGGGATCGAGCTGCGCTTTCAGGCGTTGGTGATAGTGCAGCAGGGTCGGTTCCAGGGGCTGGAAGGGGCTGTCCAGCAGGCCATGGCTGTAGCAACTGGCATGACCGCCAGCGGCGCTGGCCACGGCGCGGATGCGCTCGGTCGGAGCATCGGACTTGAGCCAGCGCTGGGCGCCGCCCCAGTCCAGCAATTGGGTGCCGGGTAACGCAAGCTCCGGGGTGTTGTGCGGCAGCGACAGGCGCCACAGCGGCAGGCCGGGGTCGAAAAACGGCAGTTGCTGCTCGTTGAGCCGGTTCCAGTAGTGGCTGTCCAGGGGCTCGCCGCCGAGCCGATCGCGGGCCGCGGCAACTGAGCTTTCGCCCCCTTCCAGGCGCAGGTGCAGGCGGCTGCCATCGTGGCAGGCGGCACTGATGGGCAACGGCTGCTGGCCCCATTGCGCGAGCCTGGCCAGGGCTTGCCCGGCAGGCAGTTCCAGGCTCAGGCTCAGGCAGTGGCGCGGCTTGGGCAGCACCTTCAGCGAGACTTCGGTCACCAGAGCCAGGCAGCCGTAGCTGCCGGCCATCAACCGCGACAGGTCGTAGCCGGCGACATTCTTCATCACCTCGCCACCAAAGCGCAGGTGCTGGCCCAGGCCACTGATGATCCGGGTGCCCAGGACGAAGTCACGCACCGCTCCGACCCAGGGTCGGCGTGGCCCGGACAGGCCACTGGCAAGCATGCCGCCCAGGGTGGCGCCGGTACCGAACGCCGGCGGCTCGCAGGGCAGCATCTGTCCGGCGGCATCCAGTACCGCCTGCAGTTCGCCAAGCGGTGTTCCGGCCCGGGCGCTGATCACCAGTTCGGTGGGGTCGTAGCTGACGATGCCGCGATGGACCCGGGTATCGAGGATTTCGCCGGCGCTGTCGCGCCCCAGGAACGCCTTGCTGTTGGAGCCCTGGATGCGTAGCGGGGTGGCGTTGTCCAGGGCGTCGCGCACCTGCTCCAGCAGGGCTTCGCTGGCGTCGCAATCGGTGGGGGCGGCCATCAGAAACGCTCCAGTTCGGGGAAGGGTAACTGCCCATGGTGGATGTGCATGGCCCCGGCCTCGGCGCAGCGGTGCAGGGTCGGGATGTTCTTGCCGGGGTTGAGCAGGCCCAGGGGGTCGAAGGCGCGCTTGATGCCGTGGAACAGGCTCAGCTCGTCGCCGCTGAACTGCACGCACATCTGGTTGATCTTCTCCCGGCCCACGCCGTGCTCGCCGGTGATGGTGCCGCCCACCGCCACGCACAGCTCGAGGATCTTGCCACCCAGGGTTTCCGCTCGCTCAAGTTCCCCACTCTGGTTGGCATCGAACAGGATCAACGGGTGCATGTTGCCGTCGCCGGCATGGAACACGTTGGCCACCCGCAGCTGGTGTTCGGCGGCTAGCCGGGCGATGCCGTGCAGCACGGCGGGCAGTTGGCGCCGGGGAATGGTGCCGTCCATGCAGTAGTAGTCCGGCGACAAGCGGCCCACCGCCGGGAAGGCATTCTTGCGCCCGGCCCAGAACCGCGCGCGCTCGGCCTCGTCCCGGGCCAGGCGCACTTCGCTGGCGCCGGCCTGTTGCAGCAGTTGGCGCACCCGCTCGCAGTCGTCGTGGACATCGGCCTCGACCCCATCCAGCTCGCACAGCAGCATGGCCTGGGCATCCACCGGGTAGCCGGCGTGGATAAAGTCTTCGGCGGCGCGGATCGCCAGGTTGTCCATCATCTCCAGGCCGCTGGGGATGATGCCCGCGGCGATGATCGCCGCCACCGCCTGGCCGGCGTTCTCCACCGAGTCGAAGGCCGCCAGCAGCACCTTGGCGATCTGCGGCTTGGGCAGCAGCTTGACCGTGACTTCGGTGATCACCCCCAGCAGCCCCTCGGAACCGGTGAACAGCGCCAGCAGGTCGAAGCCCGGCGAATCCAGGGCCTCGCTGCCCAGGGTCAGGGGTTGGCCCTCGACGGTGAGCATCCGCACCTGGAGCAGGTTGTGCACGGTCAGACCGTATTTCAGACAGTGCACGCCACCGGCGTTTTCCGCGACATTGCCACCGATGGAGCAGGCGATCTGCGACGACGGGTCGGGGGCGTAGTACAGCTCGTAGGGCGCCGCGGCCTGGGAGATCGCCAGGTTGCGCACCCCGGGTTGCAGGCGCGCGCAGCGCGCGGCGGGGTCGATCTTGAGGATGTCCTTGAACCGCGCCATCACCAGCAGCAGGCCCTTTTCCAGGGGCAGGGCGCCGCCGGACAGGCCGGTGCCCGCGCCCCGGGCCACCACTGGTACCCGTTGCTGGTGGCAGATCTTGAGGATCTGCTGCACCTGCTCCAGGCGCCGGGGCAGGGCCACCAGCAGCGGGGTGCTGCGGTAGGCGCTCAGGCCGTCGCATTCGTAGGGCTTGAGTTGCTCCTGGCGGTCCAGCAGTTCCAGGTCCGGCAGCTGGCTGCGCAGGGCGTGGATCAAGGCTTGGCGGTCGACCTCGGGCAGGGCGCCGTCGAGGCGTTCATCGTAGAGAATCGTCATGGCTGGCGAATGACCTTGTGTCGTTGTTATCAGGTCGCGACTGCATCACGCATGCCTTGCATCATTGGCCCGGGGCGCCTTAGTGTCCATGTGCGCCGGCAGTGGTCGAACCACTTTGTTTTCCGGTACTTGCCCCGGGCTCCAGTAAAACTGATTGATTTCAGCAAGTTGCAGCCAAGCCAGGAAGTGGTCGCGAATCGACAAGGAACTGGTCATACCAGTGGGAGGCGAGATGCAGGACAAACCGGGACAGCCGCGCTTGCAGGTGGCCGATAGGGTCTGCGCGCGGATCGAGCGCCTGATCGTCGACGGGGTATTCAAGACCGGCCAGCTGTTGCCCTCGGAGCGGCGCCTGACCGCCAAGCTCGGGGTCTCGCGCACGGCCCTGCGCGAGGGCCTGAAGCTGTTGCGGGCCCGGGGCATCATCGACACGGTGCAGGGTCGTGGCTCGCAGGTGGCGCAACTGTCGGCGCCGGCGGCGGACTCGCCACTGCTGCACCTGTTCAGCTCCCAGCCACGCACTCTCTACGACTTGCTGGAGGTCCGCGGCCTGCTGGAGGGCGAGTCGGCGCGGCTGGCGGCCCTGCGTGGTACCGAGGCCGACTTCGTGCTCATCGGCCGTAGCTACCAGGCCCTGCTCGACGCCCATGACCAGGACCTGGAGCCCGCCGACCTGGCGCGCCTGGACCATGCCTTCCACCTGGCCATCTGCGAGGCTTCGCACAACCCGGTGCTGGTGCAGACCCTGGGCTCGCTCAACGGCCTGTTGCTCAATTCGGTGTTCGCCTCGGTCAACAACCTCTATCACCGGCCACTGCACAAGCGCCAGATCGACCGCCAGCATGCGCGCTTGTACCACGCGGTCACCGGTCGCTTGCCGGAACAGGCGCGCAAGGCCGCACAGGCGCATATTCAGGGCATCGCGCAAAACCTGCAGGAGATCGAAGAAGAGGAGCAGCGCTTGGTGCGGGCCACGCTGCGCCTGCAAGGCTGGGATTGAGCCTCGGCGCTGGGGATGGCGCCGGGTGGCGCCATCCGGTTTACCGGCTAGACCGAAGGGCGCCAGGTGACGTTGTGGATACCGAACTTCTCCGCCGTGGGGCGGCTGGTCTTCTTCACTTGTTCGCGCCCGAAGCGGCCGATGCGGCCCACCCCGGCGTCGCAGCTGGCCCAGTGCCAGGCCTCGGCGTTGTCCATCTTTTCCTGGCGGATGATGAAGGACTTGGGAGCACCGTGCAGGGTGTATTCGATGACGAAGAGTTTTGCGTTGTTCATAAAGCGTTCAATCCTCCCTGTGATGCAGCAGTGATCCCCCTGCGGCGGAAAAATTCACTCGGATTGCCCCAGCGGGCCGGCGAGGTGTCGAAAAATCCCGGCAGGCCATCCAAACGAATGGATATCGAGTGCCACGGCATCGATTTGGCTAGTGCTGGCTGGTGGCTGCCTCGACGGCTGGTTACCATGGTCGCCCGCCGTCCCGCCGCGACCTTGCCATGGCCCTAGCCGCTCCTCCCGACCTCACCGACACCGCGATTCCCGTGCAGCCGCTGGCCCGTACCTACCCGCGCGGGTTGTTCGTCGAGCCCCACGAGCACGACTGGGGCCAGCTGCTGTATGCCATGAGCGGGGTGATGTGGGTCGAGACTCCCCACGAGGCCCTGGTGGTGCCGCCGCAGCGGGCGGTATGGCTGCCGCCGGGCGTGGTCCATGGCATCCGCGTGGTCAGCGACCTGCAGATGCGCAATATCTACCTGCGTCCCTCCCTGGCGGCGACCCTGGATACCAGGGTCCAGGTGCTGCAAGTGGATACCCTGCTGCGGGAGTTGATCGTGCGCCTGGTGGAGCTCGAACCACCCCAGCCGGACTACTACGAGGCCCTGGTGGGCCTGGCCCTGCTGGAGCTGCAACGGGCGCGGCGCTCGGAGTTGAAGATCGTCTTGCCCGATGCCGCCGACCGGCGCCTGTGCAGCCTGTGCCAGGCGGTGATGGCGGCACCGTCCCTGGAGATATCCTTCGAGCAGCATGCCGAGGCCGTCGGGGCCAGCGTGCGTACCCTGGCGCGCTTGTTCAAGGAACGCCTGGGCCTGGGCTTCGCCGAATGGCGGCGCCAGGTGCAACTGGCCACCGCGGCGGCGGAGCTGATCCAGGGCGTGCCGGTGAGCCGGATCGCCCGGGAGCTGGGTTATTCCCCCAGCAGTTTCAGCGACATGTTCCGCCGTGAGCTGGGCGTCGCCCCCTCGCAGTATGTCGCCGGCCAGCCCTCGGCCTGAGACACCGCGATGCTTTGGCCGATAGCCTGAAGTACTTGGCCGATGCCACTGCCTCCTTGTCTCTAGAATCCACTCCATGCCTGTAGCCGCTGCCGAGCCTGTGAAGCTGCGTTCGGGGCCGCAGGGCCCTGCGCGATCCAAGGCTCGCGGTGGCCCTGCGGGACATGCGTAGCCTGCGGCAGCGGCTACACGAAGCGACGCTGTAGTTGCAGCCGAGCCCATGCACCACGGCCTTTTGGGAGCGAGCCATGAATTACCTGATGTCCCTGGCGGCCGGCCTGCTGGTCGGGCTGCTCTACGGTGCCCTGCAGGTGCGTTCCCCGGCACCGCCAGCCATCGCCCTGGTGGGGCTGCTGGGCATGCTCGGTGGCGAACAGCTGTGGCCCCTGGGGCGCCAACTGTTCAGCCAGTGGCTGTCCTGATCGCTGATATCGACTGTTTTTCGACCCATGGAGTCTTTGATGAAAGCACTGCAATTTTCCGCCACCGGCGACCTCGCTTCCCTGCAACTGGTGGAGGTTCCGACTCCGGTCCCCGGGCCCGGCCAGGTATTGGTACGGATCAAGGCGGCGGGCCTGAATCCCAGCGATGTGAAGAATGTCCTCGGGCGTTTTCCCTACACCACGCTGCCACGGATTCCCGGACGGGATTTTGCCGGGGTGGTGGAGCAGGGGCCGGACGACTTGATCGGCCAGGAAGTCTGGGGCACCGGCAGGGACCTGGGCTTTTTCGCCGACGGCAGCCACGCCCAGTACGTGGTGTTGTCGGCCAGCGGCGTGGCGCTCAAGCCCCGGCACCTGAGCTTTGCCCAGGCCGCCAGCCTCGGCGTGCCCTATACCACCGCCTGGGATGCCCTTGAGCGTAGCGGCGTGGTCGCCGGTACCCGGCTGCTGGTGATCGGTGGCGGCGCCGTGGCCACTGCGGCCCTGGCCCTGGCCAAGGTTCGTGGCGCCCAGGTGCTGGCGGCGGCGCGCCGGCCGGAGCAGGTGCAGGCGTTGCAGGCCCAGGGCTATCCGGCGCTGCAACTGGCGCAGCCGGAAAACCTCGCCACCCAGGTGGGCGAGCATCATGCCGGCGGCGCCGAGGTGATCTTCGACACTACCGGCTTCTGGCTGCCGGCGGCGGTGCCGGCCCTGGCCACGTTCGGTCGGATCGCCATCATCGCCGCGCCGGTGGATGGCCATGTGCAGCTGCCGGCCCTGGCCCTGTACCGCAAGGGTGGCTCGGTGGTGGGGATCAATTCGCTGCTGTATGGCGTCGAGGAATGCGCGGCGATGCTGGAGCAGTTCGGTCGCTATTTCGACGAAGGCTTGTTGCCGCTGCCCGAGGGATTGCTGGAGTCGCCGCTGGAGCAGGGGCTGGAGCGCTATGCCGAGGTCAACCAGGGCGGTGGCGACAAGGTGATCCTGATTCCTTGAGGCGGGCAGGGCCGGGGGCGTTGACGCAGCTTCGCAGGCTTAGCAGCGGCTACAGGGTTTGTTTGTGTAGCCGCTGCCGCAGGCTGCGTACGGGCCGTAGGGCCGCAGGGTTTGTGGGATCGCTGAAGGTCCTGCGGGCCTTGGCGCAGCTTCGCGGGCTCAGCAGCGGCTACAGGTTTGGGTAGGACCGATCACGGGGTCATTGCGGGACGCCGTGCTCCCAGGCCGACCAGTTCTTGAGGATGTCCTGCACCAGGGGGTTGCCGGCTCGGTAGAGGTTTTCCAGGGCTGGTACGAAACCGCCCTGGTCGGCGTACTTGAGCAGGTTGTCCACTTCGCTGGCACCGGGTGCCGGGCGGTCGAAGTCCGAGCCGGCGCGCAGTACCGCCAGGCGCTGGACGTCCACTCGGCCTTCGCGGCTGGCCCGCAGCAGCGCCTCGTAGGTGGAGTTGTCTTCCTGCTGGGTGGTGCAGTAAACGCCTTTGTTGTCGGTGAGCAAGCGGGTCCAGACCTCAGCTCGTTCGCTCAGGCGCGTGCCGGAGAACCAGGTGTTGCCGGCCAGGGTGTCGCAGCGGGTGACCACCGGCGGTTGGTTGGCCGGAGCCTGGGGATACTTCAGGCGCCAGGCTGCTGATTCCTTGCTTTCGCTCAAGGTCACCTTCTGGCTCAGGGCGAAGGCCTTGGCCTGGAGTTTCGGGTTGAGTTCGAACACTTCGGTCTTGTAGTCCAGGGGCGGTTTTTCATTGGGCCCCTTGGTGTTGATGCCCAGGTAGCCGGTGGGCCATTCCTTGGGCGCATCCCGCGAGTCGAGCTCCCACTGGGTGCCGAACTCCACCAGGTAATGGGCCCAGGCCGCAGTGCCGATGGTGCCCTGGTGCGGGCTGATGCCGGCGATCCCTGCAATGAGGAAGTAGCTCTTGCGCAGGTCGAACTGCGGCGACAGCGCCAGGGCCAGGGTCGAGGCCGCGGCGTTGGTCTGGCCCATGCCGGTGGTCAGCAGGCACACCTGCCGGTCGTTGTTGCAACTGATGTCCGGGTATTCTCCGGCCAACCCGGGGACACGCACCTTGTGCTTGAGCTCCAGGCGCTCGATCCAGTTCTGTGCCTCCGGAGCAAACATGCTGATCAGCACCACCTTGGGCTTGATCGGCGCCTCATTGGCCCAGGCCCCGCCGGCCAGCACCGCACTCAGGCCCACTATCCACGAAACTTTCTGCATGCCACGCATAACACCTCCATGATTGCCGTTGATCGGTGCTGATCCTGCTCGATCCAGGTTACACCGTGGTTGTCTTGCTGCTTGTCGCTCGAAACTTGTCGCTGTCGCTAAAACTGATAGCCGACCCCGGCGTAATACCCCCAGCCGTTGGAGCGGGCGCGGAATTCGCCATCGCCGAAATTCAGCACGCTGCCGTCTTCCCAGTTGCCGCCGTTGTGGAAATACCGGCCCACCAGGATGAAGCGCAGGTGGGTGAAGGAGTACAGCAGTACATTGGTGGCCACGGTGGCATTGGCCGTGCGGGCCGGGTTGTCCTTGTGCAGGTCGGAGCCGAAATCGAAGTTGGTGAAGCCGATGTAGGTCAGCGAGGCGCCGTTGCTGAATTTGTCGATGGGCACGATGTACTTGAGCTGGGCGCGGTAGCCATCCCAGGAGTATTCATTGCTGGCGCCATAGTTTTCCCACTGGTAGCGACCGTAGAAGTTGGCGGACAGGTTGACCCGCGAATGGGTGTCGATGTCGGTGCCCAGGCCGCTGTACAGGGTGTTGGCACGGTTGGCGGTGCGGCTGCCGTGGTCGTAGATCCAGTCGAAGGCCACGTACCACTCCTTGATCGGGCCGATGGCCAGGCTGCGGCCGGCCAGGTAGTCGATGGAGATGCGCGGCTCGTGCTCCATGAACAGCGGCGAACCGTGGTCCCAGATGCCCTTGTCGTGGCTGTTGCCGATATCGAGGATCTTCGGCAGGTCGATGTAGCCATAGAGCTCGAACGGCCCCTTGCGTCCGAAGTATTCGTATTCCAGGTAGACGTCGTCCGCCGGGCGGGGGCCGAAGCTGATGTCCTTGCTGCCGATCAGCATCAGGTCCTGGTTGTACCAGTCGGAGAGGTAGGCGCCGGGCTTGGCCGGTTGCACGTCCTTGCTCAGGCCTTCGCCCTGGGCCGATTCGTCCGGGGGGGCGGGTTGGGCCAACAGGGCAGGGCTGAGTAGTCCGGTAACGATGCCCAGTAGCAGGGAAACGCTGCGTGGGTACGAAGGCGCGGTACGCCTGGAGGTGACGAGCATTGAAAATCCTTGTTCGTGCGGGGTGAGATCAGGTTTGGGCAATCATCGGCGAATGGCCTGGATTCCCTGGCGCGCAAACGTTTGCATGTGTCGTACCAACTCATCTTTTTGCTACTGGATCGACGTGACCGGCCTGTTTGGGAAGGAAGGGGTGAATGGGGGCACCATAATGGTGCGACGCAGCGGCCTGTGCAGTGTTGTAAAAATTTTAAAACACCAAGGATCGCCGAAAATAAACGAATTTTTCCTGATTTTTACCGAGGTTAATCGATGCACCTTACCAAGGTATTAATGCTATTTGATGGTGCGCCTGGGTTGGGCAAGCTTTGCGGCGTCGTCTAGGTTACTGCCAGGGAAACTTAACCATCAGTCAGGTTTTGCGGGTTGCTGCGTGTAGTAGAGGGATCTGAAGCTTCCGGGTAGTACGCGTTCCTACGTAATAAAAAGCCTGCTCTCAAGGAAGGAGCCGCATGTGAGCGCACGTCATGCAAGGGATATGTTCGCTAGTCTTTCGCCTTTGCCTCTGGCGATCCGTTTGGGCCTGGCCGGCCTGCTCTGGGGGCTGGCCAGTCCCGCAGCCATGGCCGCTTGTTCGCCGGCCAACCCCAGCGCCGGCAGTATCGTTACTTGCAGCGGCAATGCCACGGCGATCCTCACCAACGCTTTCGCCACCTCGGCCGACGACCTGACGGTCAACGTCAACAGCGGCGCGACCTTCAACTCGCTGCTCGGCGGCACGGCGATGAGTCTCACCGGCCATAACGTCACCCTGAACAACAGTGGCACCATCGACCCGGCCCTGCTCGGGCTGGTGACCCTGCTCAGCAATGGTGCGGTCATCGGCAATGGCAGCGCCGCGACCGTCAACATCAACAACGCCGCCAGCGGTACCCTCAACGGCACCTCCGGCATCCTCGGCCTGAACCTGGGCACGCTCAACGGCATGGCGCTGAACATCAACAATGGCGCGGGCGGCAGCACCACCATCGTCAACAACGGCAGCATCGGTTCCTCGGCGTTGCTGGGCCTGACCCTGCTCTCCGCCGATGCGCCGGTGGTGGCGGTGCGGGGGGGCTCGCAGGTCAACATGACCAACAACGGCACCCTGGTGGGCCGGGTGGCGTTCCAATCCTCGACGGCTGGCAACAACTTCACCAACACCGGGCAGATCACCGGCGGCGTGTCCCTGGGGGCCGGCAGTACCAACAGCTTCACCGCAGTGACCGGTTCCTCGGTCAGCAGCGGCGGCGGGATCGGCATCGCCTTGGGCGGCCTGCTGGGGGTAGACCTGACATTTGCTGCTACCGGGCAGATCGACGGCGGCGCTGGTGGTTCCAACACCCTGCTGCTGCAGAACACCCTGGGCGTGGGTGGCGGCACCACCGGCAGCGGTACGGTTTCCAGCGCCAACTACGTCAACTTCAACAACCTGACCCTCAACAGCGGCACCTGGACCTTGCAGGGGCCGGTGGTCAGTGGCAACACCACGCTCAATGGCGGGGTGGCCCTGTACAACAACAGCGCGACTTTCGGCAGCGGCCTGCTGACCTCCAATGGTGGTGTGCTGCAAGCCAGCAGCGCCGGCTTGACTCTGAACAACCTGATCAGCCTGGGCGCTGGCGGACTGACCCTGCAAGGCAGCAACGACACCACCCTGGCCGGGGTGATTTCCGGTGGCGGCGGGCTGGTCAAGTCCGGCGCCGGGCAACTGACCCTCAATGGCGCCAATACCTACACCGGCAGCACCACCCTCAATGGCGGCACGGTGCAGGTGGGCAACAGCCAGGCTTTCAGCACTTCCACCGTGACCCTGGGCGGCGCGGCCACCTTGAGCGCGCCGGGCACCGTCAACCTGGGCAACAATTTGGTGCTCAACAACGCTCTGAGCACCAGCGGTGTCGGCGCGCTGACCTTGTCCGGCGTCCTCAGCGGCAGTGCCGCGCTGAACAAGGGCGGCACTGGCAGCCTGACCCTGAGCGGCAACAACACTGGCTTCAGCGGCACCACCAACCTCAATGCCGGCAGCCTGATCCTGGGCAACAACAATGCCTTGGGCAGTGGCCTGCTCAGCACGGCCGGCGGCACCACCCTGGATGCCAACACCGCCATCAACCTGGGCAACGCCCTGGCCCTGGCCGGCAACCTGACGGTGGGTGGCAGCAATGCCCTGACCCTGGGTGGCCTGGTCAGCGGTGCCGGTGGCCTGATCAAGAACGGCAGCGCCGACCTGGTCCTCAATTCGGCCAATGCCTACCTGGGCAACACGGCCCTGAATGTCGGGCGCTTGATCGTCGGCAATGCCGGCGCCCTGAGCACCGGCACCCTCAACGCGGCGGCCGGTACGACGCTGGATGCCAACACCGCCTTGAGCCTGGGCAACAACGTCAACCTGGCCGGCGCCCTGACCATTGGCGGCAACCAGAACCTGGGCCTGTCCGGGCAGATCAACGGTGCCGGCGGGTTGGTCAAGAATGGCGGGGCCAGCCTGACCCTGTCCGGTAACAACGGCTACCTGGGCAATACCAACCTCAACAGCGGTTCGCTGATCCTGGGCAGCAACCTGGCCCTGGGCCTGGGCGTGCTCAATACCGCCGCCGGCACTACCCTGGATAGCAGTACCGCGGTGTCCCTGGGCAATACCCTGAACCTGTCCGGCAACCTCAACCTGGCCGGCAGCAACGCGCTGACCCTGGGCGGGCTGGTCACCGGCATCGGTGGCCTGACCAAGAGCGGCACGGCGGGGCTGACCCTCAATGGCAGCAACACCTACCAGGGCGGAACCTTGCTCAACGGCGGCACCCTGACCCTGGGCAACAGCGGCGCCCTGGGCAGCGGCGCCTTGACCGTGGGCGGCGCGGCGAACCTCGCCGGCAGCACCAGCCTGGACCTGCTCAATGACATAGTGCTCAACGCCGACCTGACCCTGGACGGGCTCAATGCGCTGATCCTGGATGGCGACGTCAGCGGCGCCTATGGACTGGTCAAGAACGGTGGCGCCAACCTCACCCTCAATGGCAACAACAGCTACCAGGGCGGCACCTTGCTCAATGCCGGCAACCTGACCCTGGGTAGCGCCACGGCCCTGGGCAGCGGTGCGCTGACCGTGGGCGGCGCCAGTTCGCTGAATGCCGGCAGCGCCCTGAGCGTGGGCAATGCCATCAACCTCAACGCCAACCTGACGGTGGGCGGTAGCAATGCCCTGATCCTGGGCGGCACCATCGGCGGCAGCGCCGGGCTGATCAAGAGTGGCAGTTCCAGCCTGACCCTCAGCGGTACCAATACCTACCAGGGCAATACCGCCCTCAACGGCGGCACGCTGATCCTGGGCGCCAACGGCGCCCTGGGCAATGGCACGCTGAATGCCGCCAACGGCACCAGCCTGGACGCCAGTACCGCGGTCAGCATCGGCAATGGGCTGAACCTGGGCGGCAACCTGACGATCGCCGGCAGCAATGCCCTGACCTTGGGTGGCGTGATCGGCGGGATCGGCGGCCTGATCAAGAATGGCAGCGCCGACCTGATCCTCAACGGTGCCAACGCCTACCTGGGCAATACCACCCTCAATGCTGGCCGGTTGATCGTCGGTAACGCCAATGCCCTGGGCGGCGGTGCGTTGAATGCGGCCGCAGGCACTACCCTGGACAGCAACACGGTGGTGAGCCTGGGTAACCAGGTGAATCTCGGCGGCGGGGTCACTATCGGTGGCGGCGCCGACCTGACCCTGGCCGGGGTGGTCGGCGGGATCGGCAGCTTGATCAAGAACGGCAACGCCAACTTGACCCTGAGCGGCGTCAACACCTACCAGGGCGGCACCACGCTCAACGCCGGGACCCTGACCCTGGGCAACAACAGCGCCCTGGGCAATGGGGTGTTGACTGTGGGTGGCGCGGCAAACCTGGACAGCGCACCAGGTATCGGCCTGAACAACAACCTGACCCTCAATGCCAACCTGACCCTGCCCGGCAGCAACGACCTGACCCTGGGCGGGGTGATCGGTGGTACGGGGCAATTGATCAAGAACGGCACGACCAACCTGACGCTCAACGGCATCAACACCTACCAGGGTGGCACCGCGCTCAATGCCGGGACCCTGACCCTGGGCAACAGCGGGGCCCTGGGCGCTGGCGCCCTGACCGTTGGCGGCGCCGCGACCCTGGACAACAGCACGCCAATGGCCCTGGGCAACAACCTGACCCTCAATGCCGACCTGACCCTGGCCGGCAACAACAACCTGATCCTGGCTGGGGTGATCGGTGGCAGTTCCGGGCTGATCAAGGACGGCCTGGCGGACCTGTCCCTGAGTGGCAACAACACCTTCAGCGGACCCTTGAACGTGCTGGCAGGCAGTGTGACCACGCTCTCCAGCGGCGCCCTGGGCAACAGTTCCGGGGCCAATATCAGCGCGGGCGCCAGCCTCAACCTGAGCGCCAATGCCAGCCTTGGCGGGTTGACCGGCAGCGGCTCGGTGCAACTCAGTCCCGGGGTGGCGCTGAGTGTCGGTGGAAGTAACGCCAGCTCGGTGTTCAACGGCGACCTCAGTGGCAGCGGGCAGTTGACCAAGGTCGGCAGCGGCACCCTGACCCTGGGCGGCATCAATGGCCTGACCGGCAACAGCCTGGTCAGCGGCGGCACCCTGAAGGTCGACGGCTCCCTGGCCAGCGGCACGGTCAACGTCGCCAGTGGCGGCACCCTGACTGGCGCCGGTTCGTTGCTGGGCGCCCTGGATGTGGCGTCCGGTGGCCATCTGGCGCTGAACTCGGGCAGTACCTTGTCGGTGGGTTCGCTGGTGCTCAACAGCGGCGCCAACCTGGACGCCAACCTTGGCGCGCCGTCCACCACTTCGCTGCTCAATGTCGGCGGCAACCTGACCCTGGGCGGCCAACTCAACGTCAGCGATGCCGGTGGTTTCGGCGTGGGTGTCTATCGCCTGATCAACTACACCGGCAGCCTGGTGGACCAGGGGCTGAACGTGGCCAGCGTACCGCTGGGCTTCAATCTCGGCGACCTGGTGGTGCAGACCAGCGTCGGTAACCAGGTGAACCTGCTGGTGTCGGGAAGTGGCAGCAACATACGTTTCTGGGATGGCAGCCAGACCACGGCCAACGGCGTGGTCGATGGCGGCAGCGGTACCTGGGATTCGCTGAACAGCAACTGGACCTCGGTCAATGGCACTCTCAACCAGAACTGGGCCAATGATTTCGCGGTCTTCCAGGGCACTGCGGGTACGGTCACCGTGGCCGGCGCGCAGAGTTTCACCGGCATGCAATTCGTCATCGACGGCTACAACCTGGTGGGGGCCCCCGGTGGTTCGCTGACGGCGGTCAATGGCAGCGGCGGCAACACGGCGATTCGTGTCGATCCCGGCATGACTGCCACCCTCGGCGTGGCGATCAACGGCAGCGGCACCCTGGCCAAGCTCGACAGCGGCACCCTGGTGCTCAATGGCACCAACAGCTACAGCGGCGGAACTTCGCTGCAGGGTGGGACCCTGGTGGTGGGCAACAACAGCGCCCTGGGTACAGGAGCCTTGAGCACCGCCAATGGCACCACCCTGGACAGCAACACCGCGGTGACCCTGGGCAATGCCGTGACCCTGGCCGGCGCACTGAATATCGCCGGTTCCAACGCCCTGACCCTGGGTGGGGTGATCGGTGGCAGCGGTAGCCTGGTCAAGAACGGCAGCGCCAGCTTGACCTTGGGCGGCAACAATACCTACCTGGGGCCTACCGCGTTGAACGCGGGCGGCCTGATCCTGGCCAGCAACACCGCCCTGGGCGGCGGTGCGCTGAATGCGGCCGCTGGCACCAGCCTGGACGCCAGCACGGCGGTCAGCCTCACCAATGTGCTCAACCTGGCCGGCAACCTGGGTATCGGCGGTACCGCCGACCTGACCCTGGGCGGGATGATCAATGGAGCAGGCGGCCTGACCAAGAATGGTGCGGCCAATCTGACCCTGAACGCCAACAATGGCTTCACCGGCGGCACCTTGCTCAACGCCGGGACCCTGACCCTGGGCAACAACGGCGCCCTGGGCACCGGTGGCCTGACCGTGGGCGGTGCCGCGACCCTGGACGCCAGCAGTGCCCTGAGCCTGGCCAATGCCCTGACCCTCAACGCCAACCTGACCCTTGCCGGCAGTAACGACCTGACCCTGGGTGGAGTCATCGGCGGTGCCGGCCAGCTGATCAAGAATGGCCCGGGCAACCTGACCCTGGGCGGGGTCAACAACTACCAGGGCGGTACCTTGCTCAACGCCGGCACCCTGACCCTGGCCCAGGCCGCGGCCCTGGGCAGCGGCGCGCTGACCGTGGGCGGCAACGCGACCCTGGCCAACAGTGCGCCGCTGGTGCTGAACAACGATTTGAACGTCAATGCCGGGCTGACCCTGGCCGGGGCCAACGACCTGACCCTGGGTGGCGTGATCGCTGGCAGCGGGACCTTGACCAAGAACGGCGCGGCCAACCTGACCCTGAGTGGCAACAACAGTTTCAGCGGCCTGTTCGACGTGTCGTCCGGCAGCCTGATCACCCAGGGCAGCGGGGCCCTGGGCAACAACGCCAGGGTCAACCTCGGGGCTGGAACCAACCTTGACCTGGGCGCTTCCGCCAGCCTTGGCGGCCTCAGCGGCAGCGGTGCGGTGACCATCGGCAGCGGCAATACGCTGACCCTGGGCGGTAACAACCTGGGCAGTACCTTCGCCGGCGGCCTGAACGGTGCCGGGCAACTGGTCAAGACCGGTAGCGGCGTTCTCAATCTCAGTGGCACCAGCAGCCTGAGTGGCAATACCCAGGTCAACGCCGGCACGCTGAACCTCAGCGGCTCCCTGGCCAGCAATACGGTCACGGTCAACAGCGGCGCGACCCTGACCGGTAACGGCAGCCTGGGCGGTACCCTCAGCGTGGCCGATGGCGGGCACCTGGCGCTGAGTTCCGGCAACAGCCTGTCGGTGGGCTCGCTGGTATTGGGGGCCAACTCCAACCTGGACGTGGGCCTGGGCACGCCAGTCAGCGGTGGCGGCAATGCCCTGGTCAACGTCGGCGGCAACCTGACCCTGGACGGCACCCTCAACGTCAGCGATATCGGCGGTTTCGGCACAGGCGTCTATCGCTTGATCAACTACACCGGGGCGCTGACCGACAACGGCCTGAATTTCGGCAGCTTGCCTGGCAGCGTGACCCCGGGCGATCTGCAGCTGCAAACCGCAGTGGGCAACCAGGTCAACCTGCTGGTGACCGCACCCAACACCACGGTGCTGTTCTGGGATGGCTCGCAAACCACGGGTAACGGCGTGATCGAGGGCGGTTCGGGTACTTGGGGCAGTGGCACCAGCAACTGGACCTTGGCCGACGGTAGCCTGAACCAGGCCTGGGCCGGCAGCTTCGCGGTGTTCCAGGGCAGCGCTGGCAACGTGACCGTGAACGGCACGCAGAACCTCACCGGCATGCAGTTCGTCACCGACGGCTACAACCTGGCCGGCGGTGTGGGCGGGGCGCTGAACCTGGTCAATGGCGGCACCGGCAACACCGCGATCCGGGTCGATCCGAATGCCACAGCTACCCTCGGTGTGACGCTCACTGGCGGCGGTACCCTGGCCAAGCTCGATAGCGGCACCCTGGTGCTCAATGGCAACAACAGCTACAGCGGCGGCACCTCGCTACAGGGCGGCACCCTGGTGGTGGGGAACGACAACGCCCTGGGCAGCGGTGCCCTGAGCACTGCCAATGGCACCACCCTGGACAGCAATACCGCAGTGTCCCTGGGCAATGGGCTGAACCTGGCTGGCGCATTGAACATCGGCGGTTCCAATGCCCTGACCCTGGGCGGCGTGGTCGGTGGCAGCGGCGGATTGGTGAAGAGCGGCAGCGCCAGCCTGACCTTGAACGGCGTCAATACCTACCAGGGCGGCACCTTGCTCAAGGCCGGGCAATTGGTCCTGGGCAACAACAGTGCCTTGGGCACCGGGGCCCTGACGGTGGGCGGCAATGCCCAGCTCGACAGTCCGGTGGCCCTGCAACTGGCCAACGCCATTACCCTTGGCGCGCAGTTGAACCTGGCCAACCAGCAGGCCCTGACCCTTAGTGGCGTGATCAGTGGCAATGGCTCGCTGGTGAAGAATGGCAGCGGTGATTTGCTGCTCAGCGGCGCCAACACCTACAGCGGTGGCACCACGCTCAACGCGGGCACCACTCGCGGCGACGCCAGCAGTTTGCAGGGCTCGATCCTCAACAACGCGGCGCTGATGTTCCAGCAGAACGCCAATGGCACCTATGCCGGCAACCTCAGCGGCAACGGCACCCTGGTCAAGCAAGGCAGCGGCACGCTGTTGCTGACCGGCAACAACAGCTTTACCGGCACCACCCAGGTGCAGGGCGGCTCGTTGCTGGTAGACGGCAGCCTGGCCAGCGGCAATGTGCAGGTGGCCAATGGCGCCAGCATCGGTGGCAGCGGCCAGCTCAGCGGCACCGTACAGCTGGGCGATGGCGCCAGCCTCAAGGCCGGCGGCAGTGCCACGCCATTGTCCGTGGGCGGGCTGGTGCTGTCTTCCGGCACCAACCTGGACTTCAGCCTGGGCCAGGCCACCAGTTCCACCACGGTGGTCAACGTGGCGGGTGACCTGACCCTGGACGGCACCTTGAACATCACCGATGCCGGAAACTTCGGCGTAGGCGTCTACCAGCTGTTCCGCTACGGCGGCAGCTTGACCAATAACGGCTTGAACTACGGCACCCTGCCTGGTGGCGTGCTGCCGGGCTCCCTGAGCCTGCAGACCGCCCTGGCCAACCAGGTCAACCTGCTGGTACAGGGCGCGCCAGGCCAGGTGCAGTTCTGGAACGGCGGCCAGACCACGGCCAACGGCAGCATCGGTGGCGGCAACGGAACCTGGGGTGGTTCGACCAACTGGACCGACCCAACCGGTACCCAGACCCAGGGCGCGGGCAACCAGTTCGTGATCTTCGGCGGGCAGGGCGGCACCGTGACCGTGGCCGGCAACCAGAGCTTCACCGGCATGCAGGTGCTCGACAGCGGCTACAACTTCGTCGCTGGCAGCAACGGCAGCCTGAGCCCTACCAATGGCAGCGATGGCAGCCTGGCCAAGGTGCGGATCAACGGCGGGGTGGTGACCCAGATCGACGCACCACTGGTGGGCAGCGGCGGTATCGAGAAGACCGATGCCGGGGTGTTGCTGCTCACCGGCGCCAACACCTACACCGGCGGCACCACGGTCAGTGGCGGCACCCTGGCGGGCAACACCACCAGCTTGCAGGGACGGATGCTGGTCAATGCCCGGATGTTGTTCGCGCAGAACAGCAATGGCGTGTTCAACGGCCTGCTCAGTGGTACCGGTACCGTGGTCAAACAGGGCGCGGGGCTGTTGCAACTCAATGGCAACCAGCCGTTCAGCGGCACCCTGGCGGTGGAGCAGGGCACCGTGCAGGTCGGCGACACCCCGGCCTCCCTGGCCGGGCAGGTGGTGGTCAGCAATGGCGCCGCGTTGCAGGGCAACGGCAGTGTCGGCGGCCTGGTCAACAATGGCCTGGTGAGCTCCGGCGGGCCAATCGGCAAGCTGGCGGTCACTGGCAACTTCAGCAATGGCAGCACCGGCACCCTGCAGTTGACGCCGACCTCGGCCAGCAGCCCGGCGTTGCAGGTCGGCGGCACCGCCAACCTGGCGGGCAACCTGCAGGTCACTGGCCTGAACTATGGTGGCGCCAACACCAGCTATGCACTGATCAACGCCGGTGGCGGTATCACCGGTACCTTCAGCGGCAGCAACTTGCCGCAACTGGTGTTCTTCGACACCTCGCTGGTGTACGGCGCCAACCAGGTGAACCTGAACGTCAATCGCAACCAGACCAGCTTCCTCGACGTCGCCCAGACCCCTAACCAGCGTGCGGTGGCCGCGGCCCTGGGGGCCTACTCGGGGGACGACGACGATCCGGCCGACCAGTTGAACGACCAGATCCTCGGCCTGGACCGCGCCGGGGCAGTGGATGCGTTCAACAGCCTGTCCGGGGAGATCCATGCCAGCACCGTCAGCGCCTTGCTGGAGGACTCGCGGTATGTGCGTGATGCCCTCAATGACCGGATGCGCCAGCCTGGCTGCTCCAGCTCCCAGGACGACCCGCGGCAGGTCCTGGCCAGTCGCGAGAACCGCCTGAGCAGCAGTGGCTGCCAGGGTGAGATGGTCGGCTGGATGCGGGTACTCGGCACCTGGGGCGACATGGCTGGCAACAGCAATACCGCCAAGCTGGACCGCAACCTGTCGGGCTTCATGCTCGGCAGCGACCGCCAGCTGGACGACACCTGGCGTGCCGGGGTCGCTGCCGGTTACACCCGCAGCGACCTGTCGGCCCACCGGCTGCAATCCGATGCCAAGGTCGACAGCACGCACCTGGGTGCCTACCTCAACTCCCAGTTCGATGCCGTGGCCGTACGCCTGGGAGCGGCTTACAGCTGGCACCGGATCGAGACCAAGCGCGACGTCAATGTCGGCACCTACAGCGATCGGCTCAAGGCGCACTACAACGCCCGCAGCGCCCAGGTCTTCGGTGAGGTGGGGTATGCGATGGACGCTGCAGGCGTGGCCCTGGAGCCATTCGTCGGGTTGTCCTATATCAACTATGACAGCAACACCGGCAAGGAAAAGGGCGGTGCGGCGGCGCTCAAGGCCAAGGCCAGCCAGGACGTGACCTTCTCCACCGTCGGTATACGGGCCGGCAAGCGCCTCACCTTGGGCAATGGGCACCAGCTCACGCCACGGGTGGGCCTGGGCTGGCGCCATGCCTATGGCGACACCAAGCCGGATGCCGACCTGACCTTCATCGACGGCGGCACCTCCTTCACCACCCAGGGTGTGCCGATTGCCAAGGACAGTGCGCTGCTGGAGGCTGGGCTGGACTACCAGATCACCCCGGCCGGCAAGCTGGGCATCGGTTACTCGGGGCAGGTGTCCGACAAAACCAAGGACCATGCCATGACCCTCAACTTCACCCTCGACTTCTGACTGTCTTGGGTGTTCGGCAGCCGCCCTATGGGCGGCTTTGCCATGTCCGGTGGTCGCGCGAGGTTGCCGGTCGTCGGGCCGCGTTGCCTGACCAATGTCCCTGAGTGGCGTCCAGTGGCGCGCGATCTTGCTTGTCGGACATGGCAGAAGTGCTGGTCGATACTGGAGGCCGACAAGCCTTGCCGGCTGTTCTGGATCACTCTTTCCTATATTTAAAATATAAGGCTGCTTGATTGCAGTGGACTTGTTTCAAGTCTGGCTGTTAATTCGCTGAACTTGCATCTTGGCAAATTGTCGATCCTCCTGTTGTCATGGTTCATAGGTGAAATAAAACTGTAACAAGGTCGCGTGAGTATGCGTGGATAGAAACTTTCCTGGTGTGTCGGTATCAGGCTGGGCTGTTTCGATTGTGGGTTTAAGTGGCACTATGGTGGGGCTTTGATAATAAGCGTGGGCTTACCGCGGATCAATCCGGGATGCAGGTCATGTACGATGAACAGCGTCAGGCTCGAATAATTACAGTTTTGCAACTTATAGGTAATGCGCCTGATGCTGTACATGTTCGTGCGGCAGCGGCCTATGTCCATGGTTATATCGACGGACTATTCGACGAAGGTAAACTCTCGGTGCAAACCGCACAGGACTTGAAGTGGGTGGCGGAGATGCGCCGTGATAAGCGGCTGGCGGATTTGAATACTTAAACGCTGGCAGTCGGGTATTTCATCCGTCTGTGTGCAAGCGTACGGGTGGTTGTCGAGAACATCGGCCCATGTGTGCCTGATCCTGCTTTGGGGCAGGAGGCTAGCCCGCCGGGACGAGGCCGAACCGATGGACGCAAGGCAGGCGTTCGAAGCGCTCCTGGCGATGGCTCCTGCCTGTCCTGGCTACCCGCTGGTTTTTGGCTGGTCGCTACGGATAGCATTATCGAGGTGCGGATAGCGGCTGCCTTATACCGGAAATATTCCGACCTATCTTCTTCTTTACTGTCTTGGCCCTATCTTCACTGTTTTCTGGCCAATCAAACCGTATCCCGGCCAGTAGAGGTTACGGGTCGTTCTGGATAGCCTGATTGGTTCTGCGGAGAACTTCAGGAGATGTCCTGGGCAAGTGTCCTGGTGCAGTTTTAGTCTGTCAAAAATACAAGTCATGGTCTTTGTCGACGGATGTCCGGCGGGCGCACTCAATCAATCGCGGGCAAATTTTTTTGAGTGTTCGTTCGGTTTTTCAGAACGGGTTTTTGTATCCAATGGTTCGTTTTTTTATTTATAGTCAGGTGCGGTTTTCGTTGGGCGAGTTGCGCAAGGCAACATGAATGGTGCTTGTGGCGCAGAGCGAAAAGTATTGTGGGGCTATTTGGATATTGATTTTTCGTCGTAGCCATAATTGTCATGTTTTTGTCGCGTGAACTTTTGACGCTGTTGTCCGGGTTCACTCTTCGGGTAGTCAAGGCATATGAAGAAAGAGTCCGGCAAACGGGATACTCCCGGCATGGAGCTGACTGCTGCCAATATCCAGCGCGCAATGCTCGATGCCACCCCTGATTGCATCAAGGTGCTGACGCCTGGCGGTGTGCTCCTGGCCATGAGTGAGGCTGGATGCGTCGCGTTCCAGATACCCCAGACGCAAGTCAAGGGCACGGCCTGGGTACCCTTGCTGCCTGCATCGACCCACGGCGCCGCCCTCGATGCCCTGGCCTTGGCGGCGGCGGGTATTTGCGCGCGTTTCACCGGCTATAGCGATGCCCACGGCAAGATCATCCACTGGGATAACCTGCTGACCCCGACCCTCGATCAGCAGGGGCGCGTGCATAGCATCGTGTGCGTATCGCGCGATATCACCCCGCAGGTGCTGTTGCAGCGGGAGCTGAACCAGGCGCTGGTGCGCGAACAACTATTGACGAGCGAAAGGCTGCATCGGATCAAGAACCTGTTCACCGTGGCCGACGCGGTGGTCATGATGGCCGACAGGGAAGCGCGCAGCACCGGTATTCTCGACCGCTTGGGCAAGATCGCGGCCGACAAGCTGAGGGCGCTGTCCAGGGTCTATACCCAGATCCTGGACGCGGAGGGGGGCACGGCGATGGAAATGACCGCCTTCATCGGTTCCGTGCTGCAACCCTTCGGCGCCCGGTGCCGGTTCAGCGGCACCCTCGAACATGTCCCCGGGACGCTGGCCAACCTGTTGGCCCTGCTGCTCCATGAACTGGCGACCAATTCGGTGAAGCATGGTGCACTGAGTGTCGTCGAAGGTGAGATCGACATTCGCTGGGCGAGCCATGAGGGCTGGCTGAGTCTCGACTGGCACGAGCAGGGCGGGCCGGCGATTCTTGCCCCGCCGCTCCGGCATGGCTATGGCTGTGAGTTGATCGACGAACTGGCGATCGTCGCCGGTGGGGCCATCGAGCGGCACTGGTGCCCGGAGGGACTGCGGGTGGCATTGAAGCTTGCATTGGCCGGCAAGTAGCTCGGTAGCCGCATCCAGTGATCATTTGCGAAACACCGAAAAGAGCGGTGCGCTCGGGTGCTAGAGTGCGCTGTCCAGGCATGACCGGCACCCGGGGGAAAGATGGATCTGTGCGAACACTTGCTGCTGCTCGAACGCCAACTGCAGGACGCCGACGTGCGTGGCGATCGCCAGGCGCTGGATGCGCTGCTGGCCGATGAGTTCCTCGAGTTCGGCGTCAGCGGCGGGCGCTGGGACAAGGCCCAGGTGCTCGCCAGCTTGCCGCAGCAGCTGTTCATCAAGCGGCACATCGAGCAGTTCAACGTGCAGCGGCTGGCAGTCGACCTGGCCCAGGCCACCTACCTGTGCCATAACGCCGCAGCTCCCGGACGAGCGGCTAGCAGTGCCTGGCGCAGCTCGCTGTGGCGCTGGCGCGAAGGGCACTGGCAGATGCTGTTCCACCAGGGGACGCCGCGACCTGGGGCCTGAGAGCTCTGCTAGAATCCCCGTCCCAGACTTGACGAGGTGCCCCATGAGCGAGCCGATTCGCCTGACCCAGTACAGCCACGGAGCCGGTTGTGGTTGCAAGATTTCACCCCAGGTCCTGGAGGTCATCCTGGCCGGCAGCGGGGCGCAGAACCTCGATCCCAAGCTCTGGGTCGGCAACGCCTCGCGCGATGATGCGGCGGTCTACGCCATCGACGGCGAACGCGGAGTGGTCTCCACCACCGACTTCTTCATGCCCATCGTCGATGATCCCTTCGATTTCGGGCGGATTGCCGCCACCAACGCCATCAGCGATATCTACGCCATGGGCGGCGATCCCTTGATGGCCATCGCCATCCTGGGCTGGCCGGTGAACGTGCTGGCCCCGGAAGTCGCCCGCGAAGTGATCCGCGGCGGACGCTCGGTGTGCGACGCGGCGGGCATTCCCCTGGCGGGTGGGCACTCCATCGATGCCCCTGAGCCGATCTTCGGCCTGGCGGTGACCGGCCTGGTGGAAAAACGCTTCATGAAGCGCAACGACACCGCCACCGCCGGCTGCCTGCTGTACCTGACCAAGCCCCTGGGGATCGGCGTGCTCACCACCGCCGAGAAGAAGGGCAAGCTGCGCGAAGGTGATGTTGGCCTGGCCCGCGACTGGATGTGCACCTTGAACAAGCCCGGCAGCCATTTCGGCAAGCTCGAGGCGGTTACCGCAATGACCGACGTCACCGGCTTCGGCCTGCTCGGGCACCTGGTGGAGATGGCCGATGGCAGTGGCCTGACCGCGCGTATCCACTATGACCGGGTGCCGCGCCTGCCCGGGGTGGAGTACTACCTGGACCAGGGCTGCGTGCCCGGTGGCACCCTGCGCAACTACAGCAGCTACGCCGACAAGGTCGGGCGGGTGCAGGAGCTGCACAAGCGGGTGCTGTGCGATCCGCAGACCAGCGGCGGCCTGCTGGTGGCGGTGACGCCTGAAGGCAATGCCGAGTTCCTCGCCCTGGCGGCGCAGTTGGGCCTGGAACTGGCGCCTATCGGCGAGCTGTTGGAGCGACAGAGTCACGCGGTCGAGGTGTGCTGATGTCCCTGGACTACACCGATTACCGCGAGATCTTCCTCAACGACCGGCCGCTGATGGACACCCGTGCGCCGATCGAATTCACCAAGGGCGCCTTTCCCGGCGTGCTCAACCTGCCGCTGATGACCGACCAGGAGCGCCAGCGGGTCGGCACCTGCTACAAGCAGCAGGGCCAGCAGGCGGCGATCGTCCTCGGACACCAATTGGTGTCCGGGGCGATCAAGGCCGAACGTATCCAGGCCTGGGCCGATTTCACCCGGGCCCATCCCGATGGCTTGCTCTACTGCTTCCGTGGCGGCTTGCGTTCGCAGATCGTCCAGCAGTGGCTGCGCGACGAGGCCGGCATCGACTATCCACGGGTGGGCGGTGGCTACAAGGCCATGCGGACCTTTCTCCTGGAAACGGTGGAGCAGGCCATGCAGCAGTGCGACTTCGTGCTGCTGGGCGGCATGACCGGCACTGGCAAGACCCAGGTGCTGGGGCAGTTGGACAACGCCCTCGATCTCGAAGGCCATGCCAATCACCGGGGTTCCAGTTTCGGCCGGCGCGCCACTGGGCAGCCGAGCAACATCGACTTCGAGAACCGCCTGGCGGTGGACCTGCTGAAGAAGCGTGAGCGTGGCGTGCAGGGGTTCGTCGTCGAGGACGAGAACCGCATGATCGGCAGCTGTGCATTGCCGCTGCCATTGCACCAGGGCATGCAGCTAGCGCCGATGATCTGGCTGGAGGACCGCCTGGACCAGCGGGTGCAGCGGATTCTCCAGGACTACGTGGTGGACCTGTGCGCCGAGTTCGTTGCCGTGCATGGCGAGCCGGGTTTCGCTCTGTTCGCCCAGCGCCTGCTGGAAAGCCTGAACAAGATCCACAAGCGCCTGGGCGGCGAGCGCCACCAGCGGTTGCTGGCGCTGATGCAGCAGGCCCTGGCCGAACAGGAGCGCAGCGGCGTGGTGGAGTTGCACCGGGGCTGGATCCAGGGCCTGCTCCGCGAATACTACGACCCGATGTACGCCTACCAGCGCGAGAGCAAGGGTGCCCGGATCGAGTTCGTGGGCGACCACGCCGCAGTGCTCGATTACCTGCGCCAGCGCCGCCCTCTGTAGCCGCTGTCGAGCCCGCGAGGCTGCGCACGAGGGCGCGGTCCTCGCCAAACCGTCCCATGCATTCCATCTGGATAATCGCGGGGTCTGCTTCTGCGGGCGCTGCGCCCCGGTCGCAGCCGCGCTGACGCTGGACCGTGGCTACAAAGGCGGTTCAGGCTTGCAGCGGCGGTAGGGTGCCTAGCAAGGCGACGGCCGCCACGGCGGCGATGCCCAGTAACCACTCCAGGCCCACGCTGCGGCGCAGGCTGTCCAGGCGCTGGTCGCAGCCCCGGGTGCGCAAGCGATTGAACAGGGCCAGGGCCAGCATGCCGGCCACCAGCAAGGCTTTCATCAACAGCACCAGGGCGAAACCGCTGAACAGCGGAGTCGGCCACCATTGGCCAGTGAGCATCCGTACGTTGACCAGGCCGCTGGCCAGCAGGCCCGCCACCAGCACGTAGCCCACGCCGCTGAAGCGCCGCAACAGCGGCTCCATGGACGCCTGCGGCTGGCGCAGGACCATCAGCAATACCAGCAAACCGCCCAGCCACAGGCCGACGCAGCCCAGGTGGACGATCTGGTTGAGAATCAGCAATTGCCCCTTGAGGCCATCGAACATGGCGCCGTGGCCCACCGGGGCCAGGGTGCCCAGGAGCAGGGCG
Organism: Pseudomonas sp. CMR5c; assembly: GCF_003850545.1. Classification (NCBI taxonomy): domain Bacteria; kingdom Pseudomonadati; phylum Pseudomonadota; class Gammaproteobacteria; order Pseudomonadales; family Pseudomonadaceae; genus Pseudomonas; species Pseudomonas sp. CMR5c. The sequence goes on from NZ_CP027705.1 coordinate 2,758,725, forward strand.
GCCAGCCCCAGGCGCAGCGGCAGGGAACGGCCCAGGGGTGTCAGCAGCAGGCCCAGCAACACCAGGTTGAGCGCCAGGTGCCAGGTCCAGACCTGGCCGAAGAACGTCTTGCCCAGTACCAGCCACAACGTCGCCGGATCCAGGGCGGCGGACCAGGAACCGGCCATGCTGGCGCTGATCAGCAGCAACCAGGCCAGGCCGCTGCCAAGCCCGACCAGGGTCAGCCCGCGAGCCACGCGGTCCAGCCGCCGCTGCACGACTTCATGGCCTCGGCCCAGCAGCAGCGGGCGCAAGCCCCAGGCCCCGACCAGGGTCAGGATCGCGGCGAAATGCACGAAGCGGCATAGCACCAGCCATGACGCCACGGGTTACGGGCTCACCTTGAAGCTGTAGCTGCCTTCGCTCTTGTGGGTGTCCACCGACACGGCGTGCCATTGCACCTTGTAGCTGCCGGCCGGCAGCGGAGCACTGGCGGGGGTGACGACCAGGGTCTTCTTGTCCGCGCCTTCGGTGGCCAGGCCCTTGAGCGCGACGGGGGCGCCGTCCTTGCTCAGCTCGACCTTGGTGAAGGCCGCTTCCACGCCCTCGCTGAACTCCAGGCGCAGCTCGCTGGGGGCGCTGGCGCTGCTGTCGGCGGCGGGCGTGGTGGTTTTCAGGTGGGCGTGGGCCAGCGCCGAACCGGTGGCCAGCAGGCAGGCGAGAAGGGCGGAGGTGGTGCAGAGTGTTTTCAACGACATGGCAGGTTACCTGTAGAAAAGCCAGGGAACCGGCGCCGCTGGGGCGCCGGCTTGGTTCAAGCGTCTTGCAACTGCATGTGGATGATGGGGTACGGCTTGCCTTCGCCATCGGTTTCCGAGCGACCGTAGTCGACGAACCCGTAGTGCCGGTAGAAACCGTGGGCCTGGGGGTTCTGTTCGTTGACATCGACCTTCAGGCCCGGCTGCCGGACCTGATCCAGCAACTGGCGGCCGATGCCCTGGCCACGCTGGGCCGGTTCGATGAACAGCATTTGCACGGTGTCGTCGCCAATGGCGATGAAACCGCCAGGCGTGGCATCGGGGTTCTCCCAGACCAGCACTTGCAGGGCCGGCAGGTAGCTGTCACGTATCAGCGGGTAGAGGCGCTGGATGTCGTCTTCGCTGATGAAGTCATGGGTGGCGCGTACCGAACGCTCCCAGAGCGCGGTAAGCAAGGCGTCGTCCGCAGCGACGCGAGGGCGAATCTTCATGGGGATGATCCATCTTGGTAACTGATTAGATGGCCGGCGGTAGGGTAGGGCCGGCATTTGGGCAGAGACCTGTATGCCCGTGTCGCGAATCAACGCTTGGACGGAGCACTGCAGTGACGGCTGCAAATGAGCGGGAGGCCGATCCTACCCAATGATGCCCGTCAGCGAAACCCCGAAGGCGTGTTTAATGCCGCATGGGCAAGAACCCCAGCTCGACCAGCTTGGCGTCGGTCGTTGCGATTTTCTTTAGATGTTGTGCATTGCCTTCATCCATGACGCCGGGGCACGTCACGATGATGCTGCCTTGGGCCGGGGATGGGCGCAGTTCATCCACCTGGGGGAAATCCTGCGCCGACAAGGGCTGGGGGCAGTAGCCGATCCAGCCGACGGTTTGCCTGTCTGCGAAGGTTCGTTGCCGGCGGTAGTAAGCGTTTGGGGCCACCACGCCCCAGGCGATCTCCGGCCAGAACTCAAGCGCCGTGCTGATCAGCTCCACCAAGCCTTGCCGTGGATTTTGCAGGCAGCGGACCAAGGTCCCGGCGTCGGAAAACTCGAGGCCCGTGGGCAGCGAACCTCTGTTCCTTGCGTGGTACTTGAGTGAAAGCCCGCCTTTGAGCGGGTCGGATATCCCGTTCCAGAGCACAAAGCTCATGTCATTGATGGCGAAGTCCTCATCCTTCCAGGACTGCACTTCGCGGACAAAACTGGCTTCGTCGAGCAGCACCTCATGCTCCAGGCCCTTGTTGCGGCTGTCAGCGCACAAGAACCAGTGCCTGAGGATAGGGTCGATCCTGCCGATCTCCCGCAAGAAACCAAGGCTTCTCTGGATCTGGAGGTGCTCCGGGACTTGAGCGATTTTCTGCCTGTCGAAACTCAAATTGAAATTGAAGCGCTTGAATTCGTCCATGAGGTCTCCGTAAGGATGCTCCCTGCCTGTTGGGGCAAAGCGTTGTCGCGTCAATCGCTGGGCGGCGAGTCGTCTCCTCGGCCCAGGGTACGGGTGGGCTGCGCCAGGGCGTGATTTAACATGAAAAGGCGAGCTGGGTGTGGCTCCCATGAATCAGCCGCCACGTTTATGCAGGCATGGCACTGGCACCGGTGATCTGTGTTGTTTCCAGCGGGCAAGCAAGCCGGTTTTCTCGGCAGTGCTTGAGTTAGAAGTGCTCTTAGCAGGGTGCTAGTCTTGCCGCAGACTGTTTTCGTAGGAGCCCTCATGGGCAATCACAAGATCGAGATTCGTCGCAACAACGTGGAAAAGATCCTGCTGGGGGCCGAGAAAGTCTTCGCCGAAAAGGGCTACGCCGGCACCGCCATGGCCGACATCGCCGAAGAGGTACAACTGCCGCGTTCCAACCTGCATTACTACTTCAGCACCAAGCACGAGCTCTACAGCGCGGTGCTGCTGGACCTGCTGGAAGTGTGGAAGCAGGACGCCCTGTGCTTCGAGATGTTCGACGACCCGCGGGTGGTGCTCAGCAGCTACATCCGCGCCAAGATGCAGCATTCGCGCAGCCGCCCCCACGGTTCCAAGGTCTGGGCCAACGAGATCATGCATGGCGCGCCAAGCCTGGGCACCGCGTTGGACGAGAGCCTGTACGACTGGGCGAAGATGAAGGAAGCCAAGATCCGCCAATGGGTCGAGGACGGGAGGATCCTTGCGGTGGAACCCTCGGCGCTGCTGTACCTGATCTGGGCCTCGACCCAGCACTACGCCGACTTCGACCACCAGGTGAACATCCTCAACGACCACCAGCCGCTGTCGGATCTGCAGTTCGAACGGGCGGTGCAGACCGTCACCAGCGTGATCCTGCGCGGTATCGGCCTGGAACCATAGACGCAGCGGCAAGCGGCAAGTGAAAGCAAGCTTCACGCTAGGAGCTTGAAGCTTGCGACTTGCTGCTTAGAACTTGCCGCTTGTGGCTGCTTCCTCGCGGTGAGGGTTGCGGGGGTCATGCAGCCAGTCGAGGAACGGCTTGCCGGTCTGCTGCGGCACCATCTCGATGCAATCCTGCACCGGGCAGGTGATCTGGCACAGGTTGCAGCCCACGCATTCTTCGTCGATCACCTCATATTTATGGGTGCCGTCCGCTTGTCTGAGGCTGGCAATCGCCTGGTGCGAAGTGTCTTCGCAGGCAATATGACAACGGCCGCAACCGATGCACGCCTCCTGGTCAATTTTAGCGATCACCTGGTAGTTGATATCCAGGTACTTCCAGTCCGTGGTGTTGCCCACCGCCCGCCCGGAGAAGTCCTGCAGGCTGTGGTAGCCCTGGCTGTCCATCCACCGCGAGAGGCCATCCTGCATCTCGTCGACGATACGAAAGCCATGCAGCATCGCCGCCGTGCACACCTGCACCGCGCCGCAGCCCAGGGCCACGAACTCCGCGGCATCGCGCCAGTTGCCGATACCGCCGATGCCGCAGATCGGCAAGCCACGGGTCTGCGGGTCGCGGGCGATCTCGGCCACCATGTTCAGGGCGATCGGCTTGACCGCCGAGCCGCAGTAGCCGCCGTGGGTGCTCTGGCTGCCCACCATCGGGTGGGCCACCATGCGCTCCAGATCGACGCTGGTGATGGAGTTGATGGTGTTGATCAACGACACCGCATCGGCCCCGCCACGATGGGCGGCGCGTGCCGACTGGCGGATGTCGGTGATATTCGGCGTCAGCTTGACGATCACCGGCAGCGAGCAGTACGTCTTGCACCAGCGGGTCACCTGCTCGACGTACTCCGGCACCTGGCCCACCGCCGCGCCCATGCCGCGTTCCGGCATGCCGTGGGGGCAACCGAAGTTCAGCTCGATGCCATCGGCGCCGGTGGCCTCCACCAGCGGCAGGATGTGTTTCCACGAATCCTCGACGCAAGGCACCATCAGCGAGACGATCAGCGCCCGGTCCGGCCAGTCCTTCTTCACCTGGGTGATTTCCCTGAGGTTGATCTCCAGGGAACGGTCGGTGATCAGCTCGATGTTGTTGATCCCCAGCACCTCGCGGTTGGCGCCGAAATGCGCCGAGTAGCGCGACGACACGTTGACCGCCGCCGGGTCTTCGCCGAGGGTTTTCCAGACCACGCCGCCCCAGCCCGCCTCGAAGGCGCGGACCACGTTGTAGGCTTTGTCGGTGGGCGGCGCGGAGGCCAGCCAGAACGGATTGGGCGCCTTGATTCCTGCGAACACAATCGACAGATCGGCCATCACGCAGCCTCCACGTTGAGCATGAGTTGGGCATGCATGGCCTCGGCGGCCAGCTTGCCGTGCTGCACGGCCTGGACGGTGAGGTCCTGGCCGAGGCTGGTGCAGTCGCCACCGGCGTAGACTCCGGGAATGCTGGTGCGCAGTTGCTCGTCCACGGCGATGCGATCGCCGCTGCGCTTGAGCTCCCGGGCCAGTGGATCGCCCAGGCTGGCGCTGTCGAACGCCTGGCCGATGGCCTTGAAGATCGCGTCGGCGGCCAGCTCGAAGGTTTCGCCGGTGGTCTGCAGGCGGCCCTCCACCAGTTGGGTGCGGGCAAAGCGCATGCCGCGCACCCGGCCCTGGTCGTCCAGCAATACCTGCTCGGGAGCGGCCCAGGTCAGCAGCCGCACCTGGTTGGCCTTGGCGATGTCCTGCTCATGGCCGGTGGCGCCCATGTCGGTGGCGCCACGGCGGTATACCAGGTTGACGTCGCGGGCGCCGAGGCGGGCCATCTGCACCGCCATGTCGATGGCGGTATTGCCGGCGCCGATGACGATGCAGCGCTCGGCCAGGGGCAACTGGCCAAGGTCGTCAGCCTGGCGCAGCTCGCGGATGTAGTCGGTGGCCGCCAGCAGCCCCGGGGCGTCCTCGTGCTCCAGGCCCAGGCGCTTGCTGGCCGCCAGGCCCAGGCCGAGGAATACCGCATCGAACTCTTGGTGCAGTTCGCTCAGGCTCAAGTTGTCGCCCAGTACCTGGCCATGGCGGATCTCGATGCCGCCGACGTCGAGCAGGAACTCCAGTTCGCGCTGGGCGAAATCGTCCACCAGCTTGTACTTGGCGATCCCGTATTCGTTGAGGCCCCCGGCTTTTTCCCGAGCCTCGAAGATCACCACCTCATGGCCGTGCAAGGCGCTGCGGTGGGCGCAGGACAGCCCGGCCGGGCCGGCGCCGACCACGGCGATACGCTTGCCGGTGGCGGCGGCGCGCTGGAACGGATGCTGGCTGAACTGCGCGTTGTCCAGGGCGTAGCGCTGCAGTTGGCCGATCAGCACCGGCGCGCATTCCTGAGCGTTGTTGCGCACGCAAGCCTGCTGGCACAGGACCTCGGTGGGGCAGACCCGGGCGCAGCTGCCGCCGAGGATATTCGCCGCGAGGATCTTTTGCGCCGCGCCCTGGACGTTGTCGGTGTGGATGTGGCGGATGAACGAGGGAATGTCGATCTCGCTGGGGCAGGCGTTGACGCAGGGCGCGTCGTAGCAGTACAGGCAGCGCGAAGCTTCCAGCTGCGCCTGGCGTGGGGTCAGGGGTGGCGCCAGGTCGCTGAAATGCTCGGCGAGGGTGGCGCCGTCCAGGGTCGGACGGGGCAAGTGGTTCAGGGTCTGGATCACGGTTCTGGCCTCAGGTTTTTTATCGAATGCCTCTGATGGGCATTGTTTTTCAGCGATGGAGCGGTTATCGCGCTGACCTCTGATTCGCTGCTGTTTCTGTAGCCCCAGCGAGGCTGCGATCGGCAACGCAGTTGCCACAAAACCTGCGCTTGCGGTGCGCCAAGTAGAATGCGATAGCCGGGTTAGGGCGCGCTTCGTCGAAATGCGGCCCAACCCGATCGTAGCCTCGCCAAGGCTCCGCAGCGGCTACAGGGCTACAGGTTCAGCGTTTGACGGCGGTCGGCTTGTGGGCTTCGGCGCGCTTGTTCAGCAGGTCGAACACCGTCGGGTAGGGTGGGCGCTCGACGTAGCGCCCGGCGCCGCGTTCGGCCCGCAGGTCGCCGTCGGCCCACACCAGCCGGCCCTGGCTGATGGTGTGGCTGGGGATGCCACGCACGGTCTTGCCTTCGAAGATGTTGAAGTCCACCTGCTGGTGGTGGGTCTTGGCGGAAATGGTCCGGGTGCCGGCCGGGTCCCACAGCACCAGGTCGGCATCGGCGCCGACGCGGATCGCCCCCTTGCGCGGGTAGAGGTTGAAGATCTTGGCGGTGTTGGTGGAGGTCAGGGCGACGAACTCCTGCATCGACAGGCGCCCGCTGTTGACCCCTTCGTGCCACAGCACGGCCATGCGGTCCTCGATGCCGGCGGTGCCGTTGGGGATCTTGCTGAAGTCCTCGCGACCGGCGGCCTTCTGCTCGGCGCAGAAGCAGCAATGGTCGGTGGCGGTGGTGTGCAGGTTGCCCGATTGCAGGCCATGCCACAGCGCCTCCTGGTGGCCGCGCGGGCGAAAGGGCGGGCTCATCACGTAGCCGGCGGCGGTCTGCCAGTCCGGGTCGCGGTACACGCTGTCGTCCAGCAGCAGGTGCCCGGCCAGCACCTCGCCGTAGACCGGCTGGCCCTGGGCCCGGGCATAGGTGATTTCGTCCAGGGCCTCGCGGGTGGACACGTGCACCAGGTACAGCGGCGTGCCCAGGGTCTGGGCGATGCGGATCGCCCGGCTGGCGGCTTCGCCCTCCACCTGGGATGGTCGCGACAGTGGATGGGCTTCCGGCCCGGTGATGCCCTGGGCCAGCAGCTTGCGCTGCAGGTGGTACACCAGCTCGCCGTTCTCGGCGTGCACCGTGGGCACTGCGCCCAGTTCCAGGCAGCGCTCGAAGCTGGCCACCAGGGTGTCGTCGGCGGCCATGATGGCGTTCTTGTAGGCCATGAAATGCTTGAAGCTGTTGACCCCGTGATGCCGCACCAACTCGGCCATCTCCTCGCGCACCTGCTCGCTCCACCAGGTCACGGCCACGTGGAAGCCGTAGTCGCTGGCCGATTTCTCGGCCCAGCCGCGCCACTGGTGGAAGGCCTCCAGCAGCGATTGCTGCGGGTTGGGAATCACGAAGTCGATGATTGAGGTGGTGCCGCCGGCCAGGCCCGCCGCCGTCCCGCTGAAGAAGTCCTCGCTGGCCACGGTGCCCATGAAGGGCAGTTGCATGTGGGTGTGGGGATCGATGCCGCCGGGCATCAGGTACTGGCCGCTGCCGTCGAGCACTTCGCAGCCTGCGGGAATGTCCAGGTGAGTGCCGATGGCTCTAATCAGGCCCTCTGCGCACAAGACATCGGCTTTATAACTTTCATCATGGGTAATAACGGTGGCGCCACGGATCAACAGAGACATTCCGAGTTCCTCGCAGGCATGACCGGCTGCTTGCCGGTTCTAACTTTTTATTGAACGCACTGACAACTAAACAATCCTGTCAGTGGTGTCAGGATTAAACGCTAGTCTTACTTCAAGGAAACATCAAGAATATTTTTTATAAGCTTATATTCAATATAACTAATTGAAATTTAACGATAAAAAATACAAATCCCAGAAACTGTGCAGGCGCTCACCATTTTGACGCACTTGACAGGATCGAAAAATAGTCGAGATTTTCCATGTCCTATCAGCGGCTTGAAGAGGTACGAGAACGAATCGGATATCGTTGCTGAAAGTGCGGTGCACCTATTTGGGTCTTGATCTAAATGGCAACTTGCCAGCTACCTTGCCTGAGTAGCCTGGCAACTAACCGAAGACCTGAAAGTTATTTGAATAAAGCTGAGTTACATCAGTTGCTTACATGGATTCCATCAACGGGTCAGTCACGAACCTGGGCTCACCGGCACACTTATTGAGTGCCGCCACGGATCGTCACGCCGGAGGGTGGAAGTCGTCAGTTCTCCGGCCATCACCCGGCGCCCGATCCCATCGTCCGCTGGCCTGATGAGCAAAATAATCAGAACAACAGTGGAGCGGCCATGCAACAGATCAGATCCCAGGTGACCGAGCGCGCCGGCTTGTACGAGCTGGACGCCGGCAGCGACGTGCTCGACAGCCCCCGTTACAACCACGACATCGCCCCGACCAAGGTCCAGGAACGCACCTGGAACAAGTGGCACATCACCGCACTGTGGATCGGCATGTCGATCTGCGTGCCGACCTATACCCTGGGCGGGGTGCTCACCGCCTACTTCGGCCTGAGTGTCGGCGAGGCGCTGCTGGCGATCCTCTTGGCCAATGTCGTGGTGCTGTTGCCCCTGACCCTCAATGCCTTCGCCGGCACCAAGTACGGCATTCCGTTCCCGGTGCTGCTGCGCTCGTCGTTCGGCATCATCGGCTCCAACGTGCCGTGCCTGATCCGCGCCCTGGTGGCCTGTGGCTGGTTCGGCATCCAGACCCTGTTCGGCGGCCTGGCCATCCACCTGTTCCTCGGCTCGATCTTCCCGGATTGGAAGGCCCTGGGCGGCACCGGCGAGGTGATCGGCTTCATGCTGTTCTGGACCCTCAACCTGTGGGTGGTGCTGCGCGGCGCGGAATCGATCAAATGGCTGGAGACCTTGTCGGCGCCGCTGTTGGTGGCGGTGGGCATCGGGTTGCTGCTATGGGCCTTGCCCAGCGTGTCGCTCGGTGAGTTGCTGGCGATCCCGCCCAAGCGTCCCGAAGGCGCCAGCGTCACCGGCTACTTCATGGCCGGGCTGACGGCCATGGTCGGTTTCTGGGCCACCTTGTCGCTGAACATCCCGGACTTCAGCCGCTACGCCAAGAGCCAGAAGGACCAGGTGCTGGGGCAGATCTTCGGCCTGCCGCTGACCATGTTCCTGTTCGCCGCCCTGGGAGTGGTGATGACCGCGGCCTCGGCCAAGCTGGTGGGGGTCACGGTCTCCGACCCGGTGAGCCTGATCGGGCATATCCAGAGCCCGGGCTGGGTGGCCGTGGCCATGGCGCTGATCATCATCGCCACGCTGTCGACCAACACCGCGGCCAACATCGTTTCGCCCACCAACGACTTCCAGAACATCGCCCCCAAGCTGATCGGCCGCACCACGGCGGTGATCCTCACCGGCCTGGTAGGGCTGGCGCTGATGGGCCACGAACTGCTCAAGAAGCTCGGCCTGCTGGTGTCCGACGTGAGCCTGGAAACCGTTTACTCCAACTGGCTGCTGGGCTACTCCAGCCTCCTGGGGCCGATCGCCGGGATCATGGTGGTGGACTACTTCATCATCCGCAGGCAGCGCCTGGACCTGGCCGGGTTGTACCGCGACGACGTGTACCCGGCGTGGAACTGGCACGGCTTCATCGCCTTCGCCATCCCGGTGGCGCTGACCCTGATGTCGCTGGGCAGCAGCGCCTTCAACTGGTTCTACAGCTACGGCTGGTTCACCGGTTCGGCCCTGGGCGGGCTCATCTACTACGGCCTGTGCAACCTGCGCAGCCCGCAGGGCGTGAGCGCCAAGACGCCGGTGTGATGCATTGAGAGCATCGTGGGCAAGTCGCATCGCCGCCCGCTCGCTCCTACAGGGAACGCGGGGCTTGTTCACAAACAATCCAGCAGACACCACAGCACTCAAGACGAGCACGACCTTGTCGACCACAACCAGAAAAGCCTGAGGAGATCACCATGAACGCTGCCGTCGACGTTCTGCAATCCAGCCATCAGCACATCAACCGCGACCGCCTGTGGCAGTCGCTCATGGAGCTCGCCCGGCTCGGCGCCACGGTCAAGGGCGGGGTCTGCCGCCTGGCCCTGACCGACCTCGACCGCCAGGCCCGCGACCTGTTCGTCACCTGGTGCGAGGAGGCCGGGTGCACGGTCAGCGTGGACGGCATCGGCAACATCTTCGCCCGCCGCCCCGGGCGCAATCCGCAGTTGCCACCGGTGATGACCGGCAGCCATATCGACACCCAGCCTACCGGAGGCAAGTTCGATGGTTGCTTTGGCGTGCTGGCCGGGCTGGAGGTGTTGCGCACCCTCAACGACCTCAAGCTGGAAACCGAAGCGCCCCTGGAAGTGGTGGTGTGGACCAACGAGGAAGGCTCGCGCTTCCCGCCGTGCATGATGGGCTCCGGGGTGTTTGCCGAGAAGTTCACCCTGCAGGACACCCTGGCCAGGACCGATGCCGAGGGCATCAGCGTCGGCACGGCGCTAGACGCCATCGGTTATGCCGGCAGCCGGCCGGTGAGCGGGCATCCGGTGGGGGCCTATTTCGAGGCGCACATCGAGCAGGGGCCGATTCTCGAAGACGAACGCAAGACCATCGGCGTGGTGCTCGGCGCCCTCGGGCAGAAGTGGTTCGACCTCAAGCTGCGCGGGGTCGAGGCCCATGCCGGCCCGACCCCGATGCATTTGCGCAAGGACGCCCTGGTTGGCGCCGCTGCGGTGGTGGCGGCGGTCAACCGCGCGGCCCTCGGCCATCAGCCCCACGCTTGCGGCACCGTCGGTTGCCTGCAGGCCTACCCGGGCTCGCGCAACGTGATTCCCGGCGAGGTGCGCATGACCCTGGACTTCCGTCACTTGGAGCCGGCGCGCCTGGACTCGATGATCGCCGAGGTGCGCCAGGTGATCGAGCGTACGTGCGAAGAACACGGCCTGAGTTTCGAGCTGACCCCGACCGCCGACTTCCCGCCGCTGTACTTCCACAAGGTGTGCGTCGAGGCCGTGCGCGGCGCCGCCGAGGGCTTGGGCTTGTCGCATATGGATATCGTCAGTGGCGCCGGGCACGACGCGATCTTCGTTGCCGAACTGGGCCCGGCGGGGATGATCTTCGTGCCCTGCGAAGGCGGCATCAGCCACAACGAAATCGAGAACGCCGATCCCGACGACTTGGCCGCCGGCTGCGCGGTGCTGCTGCGCGCCATGCTCGCCGCCTCCCAGGCCATCAGCTTGAAATCCTGACTGCCGTTCCCGGCCTGCGAGGCTGCGTCCTCGTACGCAGCTTCGCAGGCTCAGCAGCAGCTACAGGTTTGCATGGGCGACGAACCTTTGGCTGACACTAAGCTAATTCCTAAAAATTATTTATTTTAGATTTATTAGATCGATTAGCTTTTATCGACTTTCCTCTCCCAGAAGGTTCGCCCCCATGCGCCAGCCCCATGCTTTGCCTCGTCGCTTGTCGCTCTCCGTCCTTGCCGTGCTGGCGCTGGGCATGGCCTGCAACGCCCTGGCCGACACCAGCCTGCGCATCGGCTACCAGAAATCCTCGACCCTGCTGGCGGTGCTCAAGGCCCAGGGCACCCTGGAAAAACAACTGGCGGGGCAGGGGGTAAACATCACCTGGCATGAGTTCACCAGCGGCCTGCCCCTGGCCGAATCGCTGAACGTGGGCAATGTCGATATCAGCGCCGATGTCGCCGACACCGTGCCGGTGTTCGCCCAGGCCGCCGGCGCCAGGTTGACCTACTTCGCCACCGAGACCCCATCGCCCGCGGCCCAGTCCATCGTCATCGGCAAGGATTCGCCGCTCAAGTCCCTGGCCGATCTCAAGGGCAAGCGCATCGCCGTGACCAAGGCCGCCGGCAGCCATTACCTGCTGATCGCCGCATTGCGCGAGGCGGGCTTGAGCTTCGCCGATATCCAGCCGGTGTACCTGACCCCCGCCGATGGCCGCGCCGCCCTGGAAACCGCCAAGGTCGATGCCTGGGTCACCTGGGAACCCTTCGTCGCCAGCGCCGAGCGCCAGCAAGGCGCACGGGTGCTACACGACGGCCAGGGCCTGGCCAGCTACCGCCGCTACTACCTGGCCTCCAACGACTACGCCAAGGCCCATCCCGAAGTCCTGCAGCAGGTGTTCAGCGAGTTGCAGAAGACCGGCATCTGGGTCAAGGCGCACCCGCAACAGGCGGCGCAGTTGCTCGGGCCGCTGTGGGGCAACCTCGACGTGCCCACGGTGGAGTTGGCCAACAGCCGCCGCACCTACCGGGTCGAGGCCGTGCAGCCGGAGGCCCTGGGCGAGCAGCAGAAGATCGCCGACACCTTCTACCAGGAAAAACTCCTGCCCAAGCCGGTGGATGCACGGGCCGTGCAGCTCTGGAGCCCCAAGCATTTGTGATCGTCCGTTGCCAGGCCGGGGCCAGCAGGCACCGGCCTGGCAGCGTTGCGCTTGCCGCTGAGCGCCCCCCTTTTTCTTTGTCACCGCCGGCTACGCCATCCCGCGCCCGGCGCCAGGAGTTCTTGTGTCTGCCGTTCAACCCCAAGAGGTCTTTGCCGTTCCAGCCTCGTCCACCGTCCTTGCGGGCAATGCCGAAGTGGTGCTGGAACTGCGCAACCTGACCAAGACCTACGCCAGCCGCCGCGACCGAACCAGCGCGCCGGCGGTGCAGCAGGTCAGCCTCAGTGTGCGGCGTGGCGAGCTGCTGTGCCTGATGGGCACCTCTGGCAGCGGCAAGTCGACGCTGCTGCGCCATATCAACCGCTTGATCGAACCCGGCAGCGGCGAGGTGCTGATCGACGGCACCGCCATCGGCCAACTGGCACCCCGGGACCTGCGCACTCTGCGCTCGCGGCGCATCGGCATGGTGTTCCAGCACTTTGGCCTGCTGCCCCATCGCAACGTGCGCGACAACGTCGCCTTGCCCCTGGAACTGCGCGGCGAACCCGAGGCGCTGCGCCACGCCGCGGCCGATGTGCAACTGCAAGCCATGGGCCTGGCGGGCTGGGGCGAGCATTACCCCCATGAGCTGTCCGGCGGCATGCAGCAGCGGGTCGGCCTGGCCCGGGCGCTGGTCAGTGAACCGGACATCCTGCTGATGGACGAGCCCTTCAGCGCGCTGGACCCGACCATTCGCCGCGAGCTGCAGGGACACTTCCTGCGCCTGGTGCGCGAGCGTGGCATCACCACCTTGCTGGTGACCCACGACCCCGCCGAGGCCTTGCGCCTGGCCGACCGCATCGCGGTGCTGCGCCATGGCCGGCTGATCCAGCTGGGCACGCCGGCACAGTTGCTGGAGCAACCGGCGGACGCCGAGGTGGCGGATTTCTTCCAGGACCAGGGTGCACGCAGCGTCCCGACCCAGGCGGCTGCGCCGGTGGCGGTCGGCCCCGTCCCGGTGGCGCTAGAGGCGGCTCCGGCCAAGCCAGGCCGGGGTTTCTGGAGCGCGCTGTGGCGTGGGCCGGCGGCCCTGGCCGACAGCGGCCATGGCGCCTTGTATTGGCTGGGGTTCGCCCTGGAGTTACTGGCGGCCGCAGGCTTGGGCCAGTGGCTGGCTACGTTCCGCCCGGGCTGGGCTGGGCTGGCGCTGCTTGGCCTGGTGCTCAGCCGCCTGCTGTGCGTGACCCTTGCCCGGCGCCCGCGCCGCCAGGTTCGCGCCGGCTGGCACCTGCCGTGGCTGGTGTTGCTGTTGTGCCAGGGCCTGGTGCTGTGGCGCGCCCTGGCCGTCGACGCCAGTGGGCCCTGGGTGCAGTTTCCCGCCGATCGCCAGTGGCTGCTGGCGACGGCAGCGGCCATCGACCAGTTGATCGGTTGGTCCCAGGTCACCTTCGAAAGCACTTTCGTCGGGGTGATCGTTGCGGTGCGCACGGTGATCGAAGGCATCGAGAGCTTGCTGGGCTGGCTGCCCTGGCCGGTGCCGGCGCTGGCCCTGGTGTTGCTGGCCTGGCGCAGCGCCGGGGCAGCCTTGGCCCTGACTAGCGCCGTGGCCTTGCTGTACATCGGCCTGTTCGGCTTCTGGGAGCGCACTGTCGCGACCCTGGCCCTGGTCAGCGCCGCGGTGCTGCTGTCGCTGCTGATCGGCGTGCCCACCGGCATCCTCCTGGCCAAGCGCGCCCTGGCCCGGCGGTTGGTCACGCCGTTGCTGGACGTGATGCAGACCCTGCCGACCTTCGTGTACCTGATTCCGGCGGTGGCGTTCTTCTCGGTGGGCAAGACCCCGGCGGTGATCGCCACGGTGATCTTTGCCCTGGCGCCGATGATCCGCCTCACCGCCCTGGGTATCCGCGAGGTGCCCAAGACCGCCGTCGAGGCGGCCCTGGCCCACGGTGCCACGCCCTGGCAGGTGCTGACCAAGGTCGAGTTGCCCCTGGCCGCCGGCTCGCTGCTGCTGGGGATCAACCAGACCCTGGTCATGAGCTTGTCGATGGTGGTGGTCGCCGCACTGATCGGCGCCGGTGGCCTGGGCTACGACGTGATGACCGCGCTGCGCAACATCAAGGGCGGCGAGGGCATGCTGGCCGGCGCCGCGATCGTGTTCTGCGCGTTGATTCCCGACCGCATCATTCAAGCGACCCTGCGCCAGCGGGATCGCGCTTTCCATCAGTCATGAGGTGTTCGATGAACCCATCCCTTTCCCGTGCCCTGGGCGCTACCGCGCTGTTGCTGGGCTTGTCGCTACCGGTGCTGGCCAAGGACAAGATCGTCATCGGCGAGCAGAACTGGACCGGCGCCATCGCCATCCAGAACATCCTCGGCGAGGTGATCAAGAGCCGCCTCGATGGTGATGTGTCGTACCTGGCCGGCGACGTACCGGTGCTGCTGGCCGCCGCGGCCAAGGGCGATGGCGCGGTGGATGTGCTGACCGATATCTGGCTGCCCAACCAGTCCGCCGCCTGGGCCAAGTACGTCAGTGGCGGCACCCGCTCGCTGGTGCCCAACAAGCAGCCGTACCTGGGCGAGCAGGGCTTCTACGTGCCCGGCTACCTGCAAGACAAGTACGGGGTGAAGTCGGTCTACGACCTGCAAAAGCCCGAAGTGGCGAAGCTCTTCGAGCCCCTGGGCGGCGGCAGGGCGCAGTTGCTGGTGGGCCCGGCTGGCTGGGAGTCGACCTATATCGGCGAGATCAAGGCCAAGGATTTCGGCTTTGCCGACAAATTCGAGTCGGTGTCCACCGAAGCCTCGGTGACCTACGCCAAGCTCGCCAGCGCCTACAAGGCCCAGCGCGGCGTGGTGTTCTACGCCTACACCCCGGACTGGATCTTCTCCGCCTTCGACCTCCGGCGCCTGGAAGAACCAGCGTTCGACGGCTACGCCCAGGACAACAAGAAGGGCGACCCGCTGTACAAGGCCGACGGCTGCTGGAAATTCATCAGCCCGACGGTGAGCGCCGACTGGCTGGCCCAGAGCAAGATCACCTGTGCCTACCCCGATGCCCGGGTGTATGTCCTGGCGTCCACCGCTCTGCAAAAACGCGCGCCACGGATCGCGGTGTTCCTGGAGAACTTCAGCATCGAACCCCAGGCGTTGAATGACCTGATTCTCAAGATCGAAAAGGAACAACAACCGCCGGCGCAGGCGGCCAAGGAATGGGTCGCGGCGCACCCGCAGGTCGTCGATGGCTGGCTGGGCGCCAGCGGTGAACAGGTGGGGGCGGTGCAATGAGCGTGGAAGCATTGAACGGCATCGAACAGGCAACCTTCGGCGCCGGTTGTTTCTGGGGCGCGGAAGCGACGTTCCGCGCACTGCCGGGAGTTCTGGATACCCGGGTGGGTTATGCCGTGGAGGCGGGCGACGAGGCGGTGCAGATCGAGGTGGTGCAGGTGGACTTCGACCCGCGACTGCTGGCTTACAGCCGCCTGATCGAACACTTCTGGGGCCTGCACGACCCGACCTCAGTGGATCGCCAGGGCGAGCACGGCGGAGTGAAGTACCGCTCGGCGATCTTCCACACCAATGCCGTGCAGGCCGAACAGGCGAGGGCGGCCAAGACCGCCCTGCAAGACTCCGGCCGCCTCGACAAACCGGTGGCCACGGTGATCGTGCCCCTGGGCCGCTTCGACCTGGCGGATGAAGCGCACCAGCGTTACCTGGAAAAGAATGGGTTGAGCAGTTGCCATATCTAGAAGCTGCAAGCTGCAAGCTGCAAGCTCCAAGCTCCAAGCTCCAAGCTTGGAGCTTGCGGCTTAGAGCTCGCTCTTATGCAACCCGCCACTGAATCACTTCCAGCACCGCACAGCCTTCTCGTGTCAGCAGGTGCACGCCACGGGTGATACGGGTCAGGTCGCAATCGCTGATGTCTTTCAGCGCCAGGGTGGACAGGCTGTCCATCAGGTCGCGGCCCACGGTGAAACGGTGGGCGGCGCTGCTGGCCAGGTCGCTCAAAGGGGCTTGGGTGTCGAGGTAGAACACCGGGTGTTCGGTGTCGTGGGTGTCGATGGGGGTGAAGCGGGGAAGGTGATGGTCAGTCATAGGTATGGCTCCTGCTTACAGAGCAATCGCCTTGGTTATCGACCGAAAGAGCTGGGGCAGTGGTACGCGAGCAGGTTGGCCGAGGAAAGGGCAACAGCACACCCTGGGGTGTCCCGCGCAGCACCGTCGTAGTTCCTGATTGCGGGAACAAAAGCGACTGCCAGGATGTTTGAAAGTGGATGCGTTCCTATATTCGACCGGCCAAGGTCGCTCGCGGATCTGGCTGCGAGGGGCGGACTATAGGAAGGATGCTGGAGCAGTGCAACCGGGTGTTGAAGGTGATGTTTGAGTGCTTGTGTCGACTGTCTGGTGGCTGGTTTTGATGGGGTACATATCCGTTGCTGCGGTCACGGCGGCTGGCGGTTTCGCCCTTACGGCGAGTTTTGGGTACATATCCGTTGCTGCGGGTGTGGCCACTTAGGGTTCCGCTCTTACAGCGGGTCACTTTGGATGGAGCCCAAAGTAACCAAAGGCTCTCTGCCCCCGCATCCGGCGCCTCGCCTAGGCTCGGCGTGCCCTCGCTCCGGCATTGCTCCGGGGGCACGCCGCCACAGGCCATCCATGGCCTGGGACGGCTAGCTCGGCATCCATGCCGAGCTGCCCCCTGCGCAACGCCTGCACTCGGCCTCCTGAAGGGGCAGGAAGATCAAAAGCTAGAGCAAGAGCAAGATCACAGGCCGAAGCCAAAGCGCGTTGTACGCGCTTTTGTAGCCGGCTTGCTGGCGAAGAGGCCCGTAAGGCATGCATCGCCCTGGCGGACGCCTTCGCTGGCAAGCCAGCTCCTACGCAGAGAGGACCAGGCCGCATGGCCGCCGTTTGCTCTGGCTCTTGCTCTGGCTTTTGATCTCCAAGGCCCCGTTAACCACGATGGCCGAACGCAGGCATTGATCCGTGGGTAACCCGGCAGGACGCCGGGTTAGCCGCACTGGGCCATGGATGGCCCATTGCGGCGGCCCACGGATCAATGCCGGAGTGAGGGCATGCCGAGCTTTAGCGAGGCACCGAGTGGAGGGGCAAGACTTTTTGCTTACTTTTGTGTCGACTGACAAAAGTGAGCCGCTGTAAGAGCGGAACCGCCAGTGGCCACACCCGCAGCAACGGATATGTACACCACCGCGGTAAAAAAGAAACGCAACAGCGAATATGTACTCCGAACCTCCCTAACGACCTCTATATCATCCCTTGAAATAGAATGGAGAGTTTCGTCACAAGACTCAAAAAACACTGATGATTGGTCTTTCTAGTTAAGCGGTCAGCGTGTCGTGGGTCTTGCAACCTATCGGCGTCACGATATTTACGATAATTTATGGAACTCGCTGAAACCTAATTTACCCATCCGTTCACAGTCAGAGGAACTGATGGTGAAGCAATACTTCTGCTCAGATATTTGTATTGCCCTCTGGGCTATCAAAGCTTGAGGGCATGAGATTAAGCAGGCATCTGGGCAGAAAAACATAGTTTGTTTTTATCCAAATCCCTCGCATACGCTGAAAAGTAGGGTCCCCGCTGGTCGGGTTTACCCTCACAGGTACCGCCTAATTCAATCACCTTTTCATGAAAGCTTTTTACTTTTTCTACAGAGTCAACATTAAAACCAATCATCGTGCCATTTCCATTTGTTGCAGGTTCCTTGTTAAAGGGAGTTGCTAGCGCAAATGAGAAATTGCTGCTTTGCCAGTAAGTCATTCTGTCTGTTGATATCACGTACCTGAGTTCTGTTTCCTCAAAGAGTGCATTGTAGAACTCAATTGCGGCCTCCATGTTATTTGTACCTAGTACGCAGTAGTTGACTCTCATAATTTAATATCTCGTATTTGTAGCAGGGTTTAGTACTCATGATTAGCATGTTAAAGCTGCTCATTGTCGTCATTATGCTGCAGGGCAGTGACAGTTTCCGTCAGGATTGATCGATACGCACAACAAGGGTAGGCCGCTGAGTTTGGGGAAATCCTACGTTAAGCCGGCTCGGCTTAGGTGCGTGTCATACCCTTGCAACTCATCGGCGCCACGATATCTCCGACAATGTGTGGAGTTTGCTGAAACCGCATTTAGCCGGCCGCGAAGGTACCTGAGGAGGACGAGCCAAGGTTCACCAACACCGTATTGTGGATTTGCGCGCCGGGGCACCTTGGAGAGACCCGCCAGGCGATCATGTTTCAGGTTTCAAACCCCACCTTTCCACCCCCCACCCAACGCAACCAGCAACCCCACACTCGCCTGCAACTCCCGCGTCTGCACCGCCTGCAACCCCCGCTGGGCCTGCAAGGCCGCGGTCTGCGCCGTCACTACATCCAGATAACTCACTGCTCCCGCTTGATAGCTGTTCATCGCCAGGGACTGGGTGTGCAGCGCCGCATTCACCGCCGCTTGTCGGTCCAGCGCTTGTTGTTGCAGGTCGCGCAGTTGCCCCAGGTTGTCCTCCACCTCGCGCACCGCCCGCAGCACCTGGCCCCGGTAATGGGCCGCAGCCTCCTCGAATTCGGCATGGGCCTGGCGCTCGTTGGCACTGAGACTGCCACCGTCGAAAATCGGCAGAGTCATCAGCGGTCCCAGGGCCCAGTAGCGATTGCCCGCCGCCAGCAGGTTGCCGCTGCCCTGGGTCTGGCCGCCGAGCATGCCGGTGAGGCTGAAGTCCGGGTACCAGGCCGCTCGCGCCACGCCGATGCCGGCATTGGCGGCGAATACCCGGCGTTCGGCAGCGGCGATGTCCGGCCGGCGTTGCAGCAGGCTGCTGGGCAGTTGCCGGGGGACTTCCGGCAGGCCCAGCAGTTGTTCCGAGGGCGCCAGGCGGAACTGGCTGGCCGGTTCGCCCACCAGCTCGCCCATGGCGTGTTCCGTGAGGTTGCGCTGGGCCCGGACTTCGTCCAGGTCGGCCTCGGCATTGGCCAGCTGGCTCTGGGCTCGGGTCAGGTCCAGCTCCGAGGCGATCTGCCCCTGGTAGCGGTCACGGGTCAGTTGCAGGGCCTGGCCGTAGTCTTCCAGGGAGCGGCTGAGAATCCGGCTTTGCGCGTCCAGGCCGATCAACTGCACATAGAGCGATGCCAGCTGGCGTTGCAGGCTCAGGCGCGCCGCCGCCAGGTCATCACCGGACGCCTGGGCCTGGGCATCGCCCGCCAGCGTCTGGTTGCGCAGCCGGCCCCAGAGATCGAGGTCGAAGTCCAATGTAAAGCCGGCGCTGTTGCTGTTGTACACCGAGGGCTGGCTGCCGCCGCGTAGCGGTCGGCTGTCCGACTGGCGCTGGCGCAAGGGCTGGGCGCTGGCGCTGATCTGCGGGAACAGCCCGGCATGCAGCTGGCTGGCGTAGGCCTGGGCGCCGTCGTAGTGGGCCAGGGCCGCGGCGAGGTCCGGGTTGGCCTGGAGCAGGCGCTGTTGCAGGTCGTCGAGCTGTGGGTCGTGGTACAGCCGCCACCAGTGCGCGTCGAGAGCCTGGGGCGTGGCCGGGTGCCAGGGCCCGGCGGCGCTCTGTTCACGAAACTGCGCTGGCAACGCCACCTCCGGCGCCTGGTAATGCGGCGCCAGGGAGCAGCCGTGCAGCGCCAGCAGCACCAGCGCGGCGAAGGGCTTAAGCCTTGGGCGCATGGGCACCTCCGGCGTCGGCCAGTTGCACCAGGTCGCCTTCGCGCAAGGCGTCCGGCGGGTTGTCGATGACCTGATCCGAGGCTTGCAGGCCCTGGTCGATCACCAGACGGTCGCCCAGGTCCAGGCCGATATGGATGCTGCGCAGGTGCACGTGTTTTGCGCTGTCGATGAGCGCCACCTGGGTGCCCTGGGCGCGGAAGATCAGGGCGCTGGCGGGGATGCTCAGGCCATGGGTGTCGGCCGCCAGCGCCAGGCTCGCTTCGGCGTAGTCGCCAGGATGCAGGGCGCCGTCGGGGTTGGCGGCGACGAACTGCGCCAGCAGCGTGCCGGAACGCGGATCGACGGCGCAGGAGTCGCCCATCAACTGGGCGCTGAACTGCTGGCCGGGGTGCTCGGGCACCGTCAGCCGGGCCGTGAGGCCGGGGCGGATCACGCTGGCGTAGTTTTGTGCAATGGGCACGTACAGCCGCAGCTTGTGGGTATCGGACAGGTCGAACAGTTGCGGATCGCTGTCGCTGTCGGCCTTGACCAGCTGGCCGATGTCGGTATGGCGGGCCGTGACCACGCCGGCGAACGGTGCGCGGATGGTCTTGTAGTCCTCCAGGGCCGAGAGCCGCGCGTAGTCGGCGGCGGCCGCTGCTGCACTGGCCTGGGCGGCGGTGGCGTTGGCGCGTTTTTCGTCGGCTTCCTGGCGCGATACCGAGTGGCTGGCCAACAGGTTCTGCCAGCGTGCGGCGGTGGTCTGCGCCAGCCGCGCGGTGGCTTGCTGCTGGAGCATCCGTGCCCGGGCCTGGGCCACTTGCTGGTCCAGGTCGGGGCTGTCGATGTGGGCCAGCACCTGGCCGGCGGCGACCTGGGTGCCGATGTCCGCGCTCCAGTCTTTGAGGTAGCCGCTGACCCGGGCATGGATCGGCGCCTTGCTCCAGGCTTCCAGGTGGGCCGGCAGGCGCAGGCTGACGCTCTGGGCATTGGGTTGTGGTTGCACCGCCAGCACTTGGGGCACGGCGGCGGTTTCGGTCCAGGCGGCGACGGCCCGCTCATGCCGGGTGCGCGCGGCCAGGCCGCTGGCCACCAGCAGGGCGGCCAGGCTCAAGCCGCCGATGCCCAGCAGCATCAGGCGTTTGCGCGAAGGGGTGTGGTCAGGCGACATGGGTGGTTTCTCCAGCGACAGCGGGGTGGGAACGGCGACCGTGGACCAGGCTGAAGACCACGGGGACGAAGATCAGGGTGGCGACGGTGGCCAGCAGCAGGCCGCCGATCACCGCCCGGCCCAGGGGCGCGTTCTGCTCCTCGGACAGGGCCAGGGGCAGCATGCCGATGATCATCGCCAGGGCGGTCATGCACACCGGGCGAAAGCGCGTGTAGCCGGCTTCCAGGGCGGCCAGCAGGGCATCGCCGTGTGCCGCCAGGCGCTCGCGGCAGAAGCTCACCACCAGGATCGAGTTGGCGGTGGCCACGCCCATGCACAGGATGGCCCCGGTCAGCGCCGGCACCGACAGCGAGGTGCCGCTGAGGAACAGCATCCACACGATGCCGGCCAGGGCCGCCGGTAGCGCGCTGATGATCACCAGCGGGTCGAGCCAGGATTGGAAGTTGACCACGATCAGCAGGTAGATCAGCACCACAGCCCCCAGCAGCCCCAGGCTCAGGCCGCTGAAGGCCTGGTGCAGGGCATCGATCTGCCCATGCAGGCTGACCGTGGCGCCCTTGGGCCGCAGGGCCGCGGCGTCGTCCAACACCTGTTGCATGTCGTGGGCCACGGCGCCCAGGTCGCGGCCCTGGACGTTGGCGTACAGGTCCAGGGTCGGCTGGATGTTGTAGTGGCTGACCACCGCCGGGCTGTCAACGCGGGAGATATTCGCCAGGCCACCGAGGATCTGCGCCTGACCGTTGCTGCCGGTGACCGGCAAGGCCTCCAGGGCTGGCAGGCTGTCCAGGCGGTACTGCGGGGTGGCGGCGACGATGGAGTAGGACACGCCGTTCTTCGGGTTGAGCCAGAAGGTCGGCGCCACCTGGGAGCTACCGGCCAAGGAGGCGACCATGCTGTTGGTCACGTCGCGCTCGGTGATCCCCAGGCCGTTGGCCCGCAGGCGGTCGACCTTGACCGCCAGCGACGGATAGCCGGTGGACTGCTGCAGGCGCAAGTCGGCGATGCCCGGCACGTGGCGCAGGCGCCGTTGCAGCTCCAGGGCATAGGCGCGGTTGGCCGCATCGTCAGGCCCGGAGATCTTCACGTCCAGCGGGGCCGGTGCGCCGAAATTGAGGATCTGGCTGCTGATGTCCGCCGGCAGGAAGGCGAACTGGCTACCGGGGAAACTCTCCGGCAGGGCCTCGCGCAAGCGCTTCACGTAATCGGCGGTGGGGGCGTGGCCGGGCTTGAGGGTGACCTGGATATCGCCATCCTGGGGGCCGATGGTGCCGCTGTTGCTGTAGGCCATGTCGATGCCGCTCAGGGGGATGCCGATGTTGTCGATCACGCTGTCCAGCTCCTCGGGCGGGATCACCTCGCGGATCCGCGCTTCGATGCGGTCGAAGGCCGCCGCGCTTTCCTCGATCCGCGTGCCCAGGGGCAGGCGCACATGCAAGGCCAGGGCCCCGGCATCGGTGGCGGGGAAGAAGTCCTGGCCCAGGCTCGGCAGCAGGGCGAAGGAGGCCAGCACACAGGCGAGGAAACCCAGGAGGAACGGCCGGCGCCTGGCCAAGGCCAGTCGCAGCAGGCCGTGGTAGGTGTCGCGCACATTGGAAAAACGCCGCTCGAAGCCTTGCTGGAACCCCAGCAGGGCGCGTACCAGGGCATGCCGGGGCGGGGCGTGCTGCTCGCCTTCGTGGTGGTTGATGAAGGCGTCTTCCGGGTGGTGGCCAGGGCTGGTCTCCGGCACGTGGGGCTTGAGCAGGTACAGGGCCAGGGTCGGCACCAGGGTCCGCGACAGCAGGAAGGAGCTGGCCATGGCGAAGATCACCGCCAGGGCCATGGGCCGGAACAGGTAGCCGGCGATGCCCTGCAGCAGGAACATCGGCACGAAGACGATGCAGATGCACAGCAGCGAGACGAACGCCGGGCCGACGATCTGTTTGGCGCCGTCGAGGATCGCGTCCTTCACCGTCTTGCCCTGTTCCAGGTGCCAGTTGATGTTCTCGATGGTCACCGTGGCGTCGTCCACCAGGATCCCCACCGCCAGGGCCAGGCCGCCCAGGGTCATGACGTTGAGGGTCTGGCCGCTGGCGGCCAGCAGGGCGATGGCGGCGAGCACCGCCAGGGGAATCGAGGCGGCGATGATCAGGGTCGAGCGCCAGCTGCCGAGGAACAGCAGGATCATCGCGCTGGTCAGCAGCGCGGCGATGATGCCTTCCTGGGCCACGCTGCCCAGCGACTGCTTGACGAACACCGAGGCATCGCCCAAGAGCGAAGTCTTCAGCGCTGGCGGCAGGGTCTCATCGATGCGCGGCAGCATCTGGCGGATGCCATCGACGATGGCCAGGGTCGAGATATTACCGTTCTTCAGGGCCGGCATCAGCACCGCCCGGTGGCCGTCGACCCGCACGATATTGGTCTGCGGCGGCGCGCCGTCACGCACGTGGGCCACCTGGCCGATGGTGATCAAGGCGCCGTCGACGGTCTTGATCGGCAGGTCGTTGAGCTCATCGATGGCAGTGGGGCTGTTGTTCAGCAGCACCGTGTATTCATTGCCACCCAGCTTGGCGGTGCCCACCGGGATGATCTGGTTCTGCGCCGCCAGGGCGTTGCCCACGTCCTGGGCGGACAGGCCCTTGGCCGCCAGCGCCTGGGGATCGAGGTCGAGGGTGATCTGCCGCTGCTTGCCGCCCATGGGCGTGGGCATCGCCAGGCCCGGCAGGGCGCTCAGGGGCAGGCGGATATTGTTCTGCACCAGGTCGCGAATCTTCGCCTCGGACAGGGTCGGGCTGGAAAACGCCATCTGCAGAATCGGCACCGTCGAGGCGCTGTAGTTGAGGATCAGCGGCGGGGTGATGCCCGGCGGCATCTGCTTGAGCACGGTTTGTGAAACGGCTGTCACCTGGGCGTTGGCGGTACGGATGTCCACCCCCGGCTGGAAGAAGATCTTGACGATCCCCATGCCCGGCAGCGACTGCGACTCGATATGCTCGATATCGTTGACCGTGGTGCTCAGCGAGCGCTCGTAGGTGTAGATCACCCGGCCGGCCATGGCGTCCGGCGACAAGCCGTTGTACTGCCAGACCACCGCCACCACCGGGATGCCGATATCCGGGAACACGTCGGTGGGCGTACGCAGGGCCGCCAGCGGCCCGATGATGCAGATGAAGATCGCCAGCACGATAAACGTGTAGGGCTTGAGCAGAGCGGTCTTGACCAGCCCGAGCATGGGGTGGACCTCCGAGGCGGAAACGAGGCTCGGCAGTCTCCGGCGACCCACCTAACACGCGGCTTTCAGCCAGGTGAAGGAAGTTTTAGGTTGGGCCTTAACTTCCTTTCATGGGGATTCATTTGTCCTCGTTGCCGGGCCTCGACAAGCTGGATGGCAATCCGGCGCGGCTGGCGTTCGCAGTCGCACCCCGTGTTCCTTCTCACTGCCGAGGTACCTGCCATGAATGCCAAACCGCTGCTGCTGATTCCCGCCCTGAGCCTGGTGCTGGCGCTTTCCGCCTGCGCCGGGCCGATGCCCAAGGCCGACCCCAACGACGCCTGGATCAGCCTCGAGGAAGAAGCCCCCAGCGACCTGATGGCCGAACGCGTGGACGGTAAGAACGTCGACGACGGCCGCTACTTCCAGGTCCGCCCCGGCGCCCACCGCCTGGACGTGACCGTATTCGAAGACAGCACCGGCGACTCCAACCAGCAAGACTGCAACGGGCATGTCAGCTACAGCGACTTCAAGGCCGGCGAGCATTACAAGCTGGTGGAATCGACCCTGGGCACCGAAGTGCGGGCGCGGCTGTATGACGGGCAGGGCAAGCAAGTAGCCAGTACGAGTGGGTTCAGGTGTATGCCGGGGTAGGGTGGGGATGGGCGTGACGGGCCTGAACGTGTCGGCACTGCTGGCACTATTGTTTGAACCCCTGATGTTTGAAACCCTGACGTTGAGCGCTAAAAGTCGCGCCACGGGGGCGACAAACTCACCCCGATGTCCTGACGATGCCTGCTGTGGAGGGGCCGGTTTATCGGGTTGGAGGGAGGGGATAATTTATTTTTCCGCCACCCCGTCACAAAGCCTAGGGCTGGCCCGTCATGTCGGTGTATCCCTCAAATAACGGAGCCACCCCATGTCATCCAGCCACCCCACCCAAGCCGTCAACCTGCTGCAAACCATCCCCGAGATCTTCGACAGCCTGGGCCAGATCCACGGCCTGATCGACGCCCATGGCCTGGATCGCAAGCTGCATCACCTGGTGGTGCTGCGCGCCTCGCAGATCAACCAGTGCGGCTTCTGCGTGAAGATGCACACCCGCGAAGCCCGGGAAGACGGCGAAAGCAACGAGCGCCTGGACCGCCTGGTGGTCTGGCGCCACGTCAGCGACTTCAGCGCCGCCGAACGCGCCGCCCTGGCCTGGACCGAAGCCCTCACCGTGCTGCACGAAGGCACCGACTTCGGCCCGCTGCGCGCGGCCCTGCGCGAACATTTCAGCGACGCGCAGATCGCCGCCTTGACGGCCGATATCGGCATGATCAACCTGTGGAATCGCATGCAGGTGTCGAGGCACTGAGGATGGATCGAATCGATGATGCGACGGTGTTCGCAAGCCGTCGCAGCTTCCTGCTGGGCCTGGCCTACCGCCTCCTCGGCTCCCGCGCCGAAGCTGAAGACGTGGTGCAAGACCTGTTCATCAAATGGCTGGAGGCCGACCAGGCCTCCATCGCCAACCCCGCCGCCTGGCTGACCACCGCCTGCACCCGCCACTGCATCGACCTGCTGCGCTCCGCCCGCCGCGCCCGGGTCGACTACATCGGCACCTGGCTGCCGGAACCGATCCACACCCTGCACCACGAATCCCCCGAACAGAGCCATGAACTGGCCTCGTCGCTGTCCACCGCGTTCCTGCTCTTGCTGGAACGCCTGACGCCCAAGGAGCGCGCTGCCTATCTGCTGTATGACATCTTTGACCTGGACTACTCACAAGTAGCTGCTGCACTCGATGTTCAAGAAGCCACCTGCCGCAAACTGGTATCCCGCGCCAAGGCCAGCCTGGGTAATGCCCAGGTTCGGCACCAGCCGGAAGCGTCCCGCCAGCAGGAACTGTTGAGTGCCTTTCATGCCGCCATCGCCAGCGGTTCGACCCAGGGGTTGGCGGCGTTGTTGTCCGAAGACGTTGAACTGTGTGCCGATGGTGGCGGCAAGGCCAGCGCCATTCGCGAGACGCTGTATGGGTTGGAGGCGGTGTTGGCGTTTGTGGGTGAGTCCTTGAGCCGGTACTGGCGGGAGTATCAGTGGCAGGAGGTGGAGATCAATGGTGGACGTGGGGTGGTGTTACGGGGGGAGGGGGAGGAAGTGGTGGCGGTGGTGAGTTTTGGGTATGACGAAAGGGGGCGGGTGAACCGCGTCTTTATCATGCGCAATCCGGATAAGTTGGTGGGGTTGGGGAGTGGGGTGTTGGTGTGAGGCTCACATTGCGCAGCCCTGGGGCTGCGGGCCAATAAACCAAGGCCACTGATCCTATTGTAGGAGCAGCCGGTCGACGCTTGATTGCTCGCGGCGCTCTTACGCGTCATGACGACTGTGGAATGTCGACTGGTCTCAGCCAAAGCGACCAAGTAAGCGATCAAGTAACCGACTAAGTAGTCCAGGAACTATTGAACGCCGACAGCTAACTCATAAAAAAGCCGGTCTATGACCAGCTTTTTTATGGCCCTAGGTCACGCACTAAAAGCCCGCGTCTCAATCACCGCCAACACATCCCGCACATCCTGCAGCAACAGCCGGGCGGTGTTGGTCACGGTGCCAATGTCCTTGTCGCTGGAGTCGCGCAGTCCAGCGCAGGCCATCAAATTCAGATAATCCAGCGTAGTGAGCAACCGCTCGCTGGCGCATGCATGCAGATCCTCTAGCGGGGCGTGGCTGTCGACAAACAGCACTGGTCCATCGCTGGCGATCGGGGTCAGGGGAATAAAGCGTTCAGAGTGATCCTGGGGATTCATGGTGTCGTACTTTTCAAAAAATAGAAAAGTTGCCACCTACTGCTGCGAATCAATGGGGTGGCAGCTGTACGCGGGTTCGCAGACCGAGGAAAAGAGTAAACCCGGCAGGCCCGAAGGCCTCCCACGCACAGCCGCCATAAAGCGAAACGCAGGCGAGTGTGCCTGAGTTGTCATTGACGGTGTAGTTCGACTTTTCCGCTGGGGCTGCGAAACCCCATCACCGGCCAGGCCGGCGACGCCAAAAACTATAGGGATGCCGCGCACCAGGAACAACGGCGCTGCCGTAGGACGGATCCTGATTTGCGGTAGGGGCGGGCTGAGTTGCTGAGCTTGCCATGCATCCGATGCTGGCCCGCCTTGGCGCAGGTGCGGTGCGCTCCACCCCGCAGCGCCAGCTCAATCCCCCAACTCCCCAAACCACTCCACCAGCCGTCCAGCCGCTTGCTGCTTGACCTCCTGATTGATATGCGCGGCCACCGCCGCGATCGACAGGCTCAGCACGCCGAGGTCGTCGGCGTAGCCGGCGCCAGGCAGCAGGTCGGGGATGAGGTCCAGGGGCAGGACGAAGTAGCCCAGGGCCCCGTAGATGGTGCCTTTGGCCCAGGTGGGGGTTTGCGGGCGTTGGGCGGCGTAGTACAGCCACAGGGCCTTGGTGATCAGGATGCGGCCGACATGCAGGGCGTAGCGGCTGATCTTGCGCCAGAGGCAACGGTGGAAGCTTTGTTCCAGGGTATGGTCGGTGGACATGGCGGGCTCCTTGCGGTTACTGGGCGCCAGGTCATGGTGGGCGTTGCGTCTGTGCGCTGGCAGCGGAGAGAACTTCCCTGGGAACTGCTGGCAGCCATGGGCGCCGCTTGGGTTGCCCTCAGGCCTGGCGCCAGCCTTCCAGGTAACTGAACAGCCGCATCCCCAATAGCATCGCCAGCACGAACATCCAGGCCTGCCAATGCCCGCTGGGCAGCAGCACCAGCGCCGGGCCGGGGCAGATGCCGGCGATGCCCCAGCCGATGCCGAACACCAGGCTGCCGCCGATCAGGCGGCAGTCGAGGGGGCGTTTGCCTGGCAGTTGCATCGGTGCGCCCAGCAGGGAATGCGAGCGTTGCCGGGCCCAGCGTATGGGCCACCAGGCGCTGGCGATGGCGCCGAGCATCACCAGGGCCAGGGACGGGTCCCACTGGCCGGCGAGGTCGAGAAAGCCCAGGACCTTGGCCGGATTGGCCATGCCGGCCAGCAGCAGACCGAGGCCGAACACCAGGCCCGCGGCAAAGGCGCTGAGGCGCTTCATGGCAGTAGCCCCAGCAGGTGACGGGTGACCCACACGGTGGCGAAGCCGGTGGCCATGAAACACAGGGTGGCGATGATCGAGCGTGGCGCCAGCCGGGAGATCCCGCAGACCCCATGGCCGCTGGTGCAGCCGCTGCCATAGCGGGTGCCGAGGCCCACCAGCAGGCCGGCGCCGATCAGGCCGAGGGTGTCGCTGTGGAATTCCACGGGCGGCAGGGCCGCGAATAGCCCCCACAGCAGCGGCGCCAGCAGCAGGCCGAGGATGAACAGGGCCTTTTCCGCCCAGCCTTCGCCGGCCGGTTGCAGCACGCTGGCCAGCAGGCCGCTGATCCCGGCGATACGGCCGTTGGCGGCGATCAGCCAGCCGGCCGAAAGGCCGATCAACACGCCGCCGGCCAGGGCCGACCAGGGGCTGAAGTGCAGCAGGTCGATGGACATGCAAGGGTTCCTCACGTCAGGAAGAGAGCCAGCCCGCCACAGGCCATCACCCGTGGCGGGCCCGGATGCTTCAGTGGGGCAAAAGGCCCAGGGCGCCGCCGGCCAGGAGCAGGGCGGCGCAGATGCCGGTGACGGCGAACAGTTGCTGCAGCCGTGGCCCGGCCAGGTGGCTGGCGATCTGGCGGCCGAGCACCAGGCCCAGCACCGCGCCGAGGGCGAAGGGCGCGCCCACCGCCCAGTGCATCACGCCGCTGAGGCTGGCGGTAACCACGCTGCCCAGGGACACCAGGGCGATCACCGCCAGGGAGGTGGCGACGATGCTCTTGCTGTCCAGGTTGGTGTAGCGGCTCAGCGCCGGGATGATCACGAAACCGCCACCGACCCCCAGCAGCCCCGACAGCAGCCCGGAGAGCAGGCCGGTGAAGGTCAGCGCCCGGGCGCAGGGCAGGGTCCAGCGCAGCCGGCCCTGGGCCGGGTTGAGCACGCAGGGCTGGAACGCAGGGCGCGGCGCCGGCCGGCCCTGTTTCAGCTCCAGGCTGGCCTTGCGCAGGATGCGCCCGCAGGCGTACAGCAGCACCAGGGCGAACAGCAGGGCCAATGGCAGGTTCGGCAGGCGGTGGGCCAGCCACAGCCCCAGCGGCGCCATAAGGATGCCGATGCCGGCGACGAACCCCGCGGCGCGATAACGCACGATGCCCTGGCGCAAGCCGAGGATGGCCCCGACGCTGGCGGCCAGGCCCACCGCCAGCAGGCCGATGGGGGCGGCCTCGACCATGCTCAGGCCGAGGCCGAACACCAGCAGCGGCACCGCGAGGATGCCGCCGCCGGCCCCGGTCAGGGCCAGGATCGCGCCGATGATCGCCCCCAGGCCCGCACCCAGCAGACTGTGTTCATTCATGCTTGGGAGGTGTCCGTGGCCAGGGTCGGGTGCGCGAGCCATTCGTGGCCCTTGAGCATGCCGCGCCAGTACAGCGGCGGCAGGATCATCTCCTTCAGCCACCAGGCGCGCCGGGTCGGCTGGCGCCCGTCCAGCAGCCAGGCGGGAAAGCTGGGGGCCAGCTTGCCGCCGTAGGTGAATTCGGCGAGGACGATCTTGCCCCGTTCCACGGTCAGCGGGCAGGAGCCGTAGCCGTCGTAATGGGCCAGCCGGGTCAGGCGCTTGAGGGTCACCAGCACGTTGTTGGCCACCACCGGCGCTTG
This sequence comes from Pseudomonas sp. CMR5c, assembly GCF_003850545.1. NCBI lineage: Bacteria > Pseudomonadati > Pseudomonadota > Gammaproteobacteria > Pseudomonadales > Pseudomonadaceae > Pseudomonas > Pseudomonas sp. CMR5c. The sequence continues at coordinate 2,788,601 of NZ_CP027705.1, forward strand.
CTTGCGCGCGGCCGCGGCGGTCTTGGCATTGCTGGTGTTGGTGGCGTCGCCCAGGCCGTGGATATTGGCGAAGCGCTTGTGGCGCAGGCTGTGGGGGTCGACATCGACCCAGCCGGCGGCGTCGGCCAAGGGGCTCTGGCGAATGAAGTCCGGGGCGCACTGCGGCGGCACCACGTGCAGCATGTCGAACGGCCGTTCCAGGGTTTCCTGGGTGCCATCGGCCAGGGTGCGGACGAAGGTCGCGCGCTGGGCCGGGCCGTCCACCGCTACCAGGTTGTGGCCGAAGTCCAGGTCGATGGCGTACTTCTTCACGTATTCCATCAGCGCCGGCACGTAGTCGGCGACGCCGAACAGCACGCCGCCGGCATTCATGAAGCGCGGCTTGATCGCGCCCAGGCGGCCCTGGCGCAACCAGTGATCGCAGGACAGGTACATGGCCTTTTGCGGCGCGCCGGCGCATTTGATCGGCATCGGCGGCTGGCTGAATAGCGCCTGGCCCTGTTGCAGTTGCTGCACCAGCTCCCAGGTGTAGGGCGCCAGGTCGTAGCGGTAGTTGGAGGTCACGCCGTGCTTGCCCAGGGCCTGGGGCAGGCCGTCGATGGCTGCCCAGTCGAGCTTGAGGCCGGGGCAGACGATCAACTGGTCATAGGCCAGCACACGCTCGTCGGCCAGCACCAGGGCATTGTGCTCGGGCTCGAAGCGGCTGACCGCCTGGCGCAGCCACTTGACCCCCTTGGGCATCAGCGAGGCCATGTCGCGGCGGGTGGATTCGGCGCTGAACACCCCGGCGCCCACCAGGGTCCAGCCGGGTTGGTAGTAGTGGGTGTCGGCGGGGTCGATGATCGCCACGTCCAGGTGGGAATCGCGGGACAGCAGGCTGGCGGCGACGGCGATACCGGCGGCACCGCCGCCGACGATCAGCACCTGGTGGCTGCCGTCGACGGCACGCGGGGCAGGGTGGATGGGACGCATGGCAAGGTCTCCGTATGGAGTAATCGTTATAGGGTGTTCAGGGGGATCTTCAGGTAGCTCACGCCGTTGTCCTCGGGCTCGGGGAAGTGCCCGCTGCGCATGTTGACCTGCACCGAGGGCAGGATCAGCACCGGCATGTCCAGGGTCGCGTCACGGGCTTCGCGCATCTTCACGAAGCTGTCCTCGTCGACGCCCTGGTGGATGTGGATGTTGTTGGCCCGCTGTTCGGCCACGGTGGTCATGTACTGCAGCTCGCGCCCGTTGGGCAGGTAGTCGTGGCACATGAACAACCGCGTTTGCGGCGCCAGGGCCAGGATCTTGCCGATGGAGCGGTACAGGGTTCGCGCGTCGGCACCGGGGAAGTCGCAGCGGGCGGTGCCGTAGTCGGGCATGAACAGGGTGTCGCCGACGAAGGCCACCTGCTCTTCGCCCACCTGCACCAGGTAGGTCATGCACGCCGGGGTGTGCCCCGGGGTGTGCATGGCCCGAGCGGTGAGCTGGCCAATGGCGAACTCGCTGCCGTCGGCCAGCAGCACGTCGAACTGGCTGCCGTCACGGGCGAAGATCGGGGCTTCGTTGAACAGCGCGCCGAAGACTTTCTGCACCCGGGTGATCTGGTCGCCGATGGCCACCTGGGCCCCGAGCTGCTCCTTGAGGTAGGCGGCGGCCGAGAGGTGGTCGGCGTGGACGTGGGTTTCCAGAATCCAGTCGACCTGCGCCTCCAGCTCCCGGACCCGGGCCACCAGGCGGTCGGCGGACTCGGTGCGGGTGCGGCCGGACTTGGGGTCGTAGTCCAGCACGCTGTCGATCAGGGCGCAGCGGCGCGTGGCGAGGTCCATCACCAGGTAGCTGATGGTCCAGGTGTGGCTGTCGAAAAAGGCTTCTACACGCAGCGTGTCGCTGATGATCATGGGGCACTCCGGCAATGAAGGGCGAGGGCAGTCTGCGCTGCCGCTCCTGCCTTGGACTGTCAATAAACGTGCCAACCCGGCATAGCGCCGGCCGGCACCCGTTACTGGGTGTGCAAGCTTGCCAAGGCCCTGCTCCGGGGCTTTGGGCGGGGTGACTGTCACCCGGAAGTGGCAGTAAGTTGGCATTGAGTGGCAGAAAATGGCAGTGACGGGCGCCTTGCTTTAAGCTTTCGCCATTGCCCTGGAGCCTGTCATGTCCCTGATCGCCACCGACCTTGCCAATTCGCGGATGTCTGCCCTGGTGTCCTACCTGGAGCACGATCCTCAACCGAGCATAGTGCTGGACACCGACTACAACATCATTGCCGCCAACGCGGCCTACCAGCGCCAGTTCGGCGTGGCCGGCAAGCCCCATGTGGGCGCCAAGTGCTACCGGGTGTCCCACCAGTTCGCGGTGCCGTGCGACCAGGCCGGCGAGCACTGCCCGATGCGCAAGGCCCACGACAGCCGGGTGCCGGAACGCATGCTGCACATCCACCACACCCCGCGCGGGCCGGAGCACGTGGATGTGGAGTTGCGGCCGATCATCGATGCCAGCGGGGCGGTGGTGGCCTATGTCGAGCGCCTGAGTTCGGTGGCGGTGGCCTCGGTGCAGCCGCAGCAACATGGCCTGGTGGGGCGCTCGCCGGCATTCAATGAAGCCCTTGGCGCCCTGCAGCGGGCGGCGCCGGCGCCGATCCCGGTGCTGCTGCAAGGCGAGTCCGGCACCGGCAAGGAGTTGTTCGCCCGCGCCCTGCATGACGGCAGCCCAAGGGCCGCTGGACCGCTGGTGGTGGTGGACTGCACCGGCCTGACCGAGAGCCTGCTGGAAAGCGAGCTGTTCGGTTACGAGAAGGGCGCCTTCACCGGGGCCCTGCAACGCAAGATCGGCCTGGCCGAAGCGGCCCATGGCGGCACGCTGTTCCTCGATGAAATCGGCGAGGTGCCGCTGGCGATGCAGGTCAAGCTGTTGCGGTTGATCGAGTCCGGCAGTTTTCGTCCGGTGGGCAGCCTGCGCACCGTGCATTCGGACTTTCGCCTGGTGGCCGCGACCCACAAGCCGCTCAAGGAAATGGTCGCGGCCGGCACCTTCCGCCAGGACTTGTACTACCGCATCAGCGCCTTCCCGATCCGCCTGCCGGCCCTGCGCGAGCGCAGCGACGACCTGCCGCTGCTGGTCGACAGCCTGTTGCGCCGGCTCGATCCGGGGGCGATGTTGCGGCTCGATCCGCCGGCCCTGGAGCAACTGCGGCTGTACGCCTTCCCGGGCAATATCCGCGAGTTGCGCAATATCCTGGAGCGGGCGCGGTTGTTCAGCGACGACGGGGTGATCCGCCTGCAGGACCTGCCGCCGGAGCTGCGCAGTTCCCAGCCTGCGGCCCCGGTGGCCCGGCGTCGCGGCGGCAAGGACCTGGAGCAACTGGCCCACGCCCTGGAAGTGTTCGACGGCTCGCGCGCCGAACTGGCCAAGGCCCTGGGCCTGAGCGAACGCACCCTGTACCGCCGGCTCAAGGCCCTGGGTCTGTAAGCCGCTAGATATCGTCTCGTGTAGCCGCTGCCGCAGGCTGTGCACGGGCGCGTAGCGGCCGCCAGAGGGTGGTTGGCCGGGCGTTGGCTGGAAGGCCCTGCGGACCTTGGCGCAGCTTCGCGGGCTCAGCAGCGGTTACAAGGTGGGGGTGGGCAGGTCGCAGGCCATGACCCACATGCCGATCTGTTCCAGGTCGGTGCTGAAGGGTACTTCGCCGACCTGGCGCAGGCCGGCGCTTTCATAGAAGCGCCGGGCGCCGGCGTTGCTCTTGAGCACGTCCAGCCACAGGCAGCGCGCGCCGCCCTGGCTGGCCCGTTGCAGCACGTGGTCCAGCAGCACCCGGCCATGGCCCTGGCCGGCCTGGGACTTGAGCAGGTAGATCTTCTGCAACTCGGCCCCGACCTTGCCGCTGCCGGGCATGGGCCGGTTCCAGTTGAGTTTGGCGAACCCGATGGGCACCTGCTGCGCGTCCAGGGCCAGCAGCCACAGATGCTGGTGCCGGGCGGCCAGGGATTGCTCCAGCGCCTGGGGCGCGAAGTCCTGGTCGAGAAAACGCTGCATACCCTCGGCGCTCCAGATCGAGGCGAAATGCTCGCGGTAGGTGGCGCGGCCTATGGTCTGCAATGCTTCGAGATCGCGGTGTTCGGCTTCACGGATGGTGATCATGCTGCGCTCCTTGCCAGGTCCGGGGGCGCGCAGCTTACTCCGAGCCTGCGTGCCAGGGCCAGAGTGCCAGGGCGCAATGCCGGGGCACGATGGCGCCGGCCCGTGGTCGTAATGGCAGTTGCCCTTGTCCCTTGCCCGGCCATTGCCGTGGCCTTCAGGAGATGCCATGAGCCAGGCCGTACTTGCCACCGAAACCAATCGCCGCCAATTGCAGCAGATCATCTCGGGACTGTCCGACGGGGTGATCCTGATCGAGACCGACAAGGCCAGGAGCCTGCTCTGGGCCAACGAGGCGGCCCTGGCCATGCACGGGGTCAGCGAAGTCAGCCAGCTGGGCGCCAATGCCCGGGAATACGCCAAGCGTTATGCCTTGCGCTATCGCAACAACCATCCCCTGGCCCTGGACAGCTACCCCATCAGCCGGGTGGCCGCCGGCGAGACCTTCAGCGATGTGGTGGTGGAGGTCCAGGCCGAGATCGAGGGTGAAGCCAGGCACTGGGTGCACCGGGTGCGCAGCATGATCCTCAGCGACCGCGGCGGCGCCCCGGAATCGCTGGTGCTGATTCTCAGCGATGCCACCGACTGAGCCAGCGCCGAGCAGCGCTTCGAGAAGACCTTCAGCGCCAACCCGGCGCCGGCGGTGATCTGCCGCCTCAGCGACCTGCGCTACATCAAGGTCAACCAGGGCTTCCTGGAAATGACCGGCTACGCCCGGGACCAGGTGATCGGCCGTTCGGTGTATGAGCTGGATGTGCTGGAGGACGCCGAGCACAAGGACCTGGCCATCGAGCGCCTGGGGCAGGGCGCGACCATTCCGCAGATGCAGGCCGAGCTGCGCTTGCCCGAGGGCGGCAGCAAGCTGGTGATCGTCGCCGGCCAGCCCCTGGATATCAACGACGAAGACTGCATGCTGTTTTCCTTCATGGACCTGGAGCCGCGGCGCAAGGCCGAGGTCGCCCTGCGCCAGAGCGAGGAGCGCTTCGCCCGCTCGTTCCGCCTGACCCCGGTGCCGACCCTGGTGTGCAGCGCCGAGCAGCAGATCGTCGACGTCAACGAAGCCTTCCTCAACACCTGCGGCTACAGCAGCGAGGAACTGCTAGGCAAGACCCTCGACAGCATCGGTTTCATCGCCGAGCAGGCGGCGGCCCGGCAGTTGTTCAGCCAGCTGGAGAAGAGCGGCCACGTCATGGGCCAGGACCTCAAGGTGCGCAAGAAGGGCGCCGAGCTGATCGACTGCGTGGCCTACGCCGACACCGTGGTGATCCAGGACCAGCCCAGCTACCTGCTGGTACTGATGGATATCAGCGATCGCAAGCGTTCCGAACTGGAGCTGGTGGGCGCTATCGAGGAGGTGATGCGCGACGCTTCCTGGTTCAGCCAGACCCTGATCGAAAAACTCGCCAATGTCCGCAACAGCCGTGGCCCCGGCGCCCCGGGCACGTCCTCGGCCGACCTGACCGCCCGCGAGCGTGAAGTACTGGGGTTGATCTACCAGGGCCTGGCGGACAAGGAGATCGCCGCCCAGTTGCAACTGGCCCTCAATACCGTGCGTAACCACGTGGCGACCCTGTATTCCAAGCTTGGCGTGCACAGCCGTGGCGAGGCCATCGTCTGGGCCCGCGAGCGCGGGTTGTTCGCTGGTGCCCTGGTGGGCGGGCCGCGCTGAGCTGGTGCGCATGCACTAGTGCGGCTAGTGCATATGCGCCTTTTGCCAGGCGTTACGGGTTCTTAGGCTGTGAGTGTGCGCAGGTCCGTTGCTGGAGCCTGGCGCCCGATCAACCACAGCGAAAGGACAATCGACATGGCTAGCGAACAGCTCAAGGGCAAGATGGACAAGGCGGCAGGCAAGGCCCAGACGATGGTGGGCGAACTGCTGGACGATGAGCCGATGCAAGCGCGAGGCATGGCCCGGGAAGCGGCGGGCCAGTTGCAGGAGCACTACGGCGAGGTGCTGGACCGGGGCTTGCGTTGGGCCCGGGAGCGTCCGTTGGCCAGCGTGGCGTTGTTGGCGGGTGTCGGCCTGCTGGCCGGCCTGTTGCTGCGGCGTCGCTGAGGTGCCGGGGGTGATTACCCAGGCGCAGCTACGGGCTTGTATCGAACAGCGCCTGGCGCCACTGGCTTGCAGCTTCACCACGGCGGGCGACGGCACCCTGACCCTGCGGGTGTTCGAGCCCCACAGCGGCCGGGTCGACCTGGTGGCCAGCGGGCTCAGCCTCAAGGCCCTGCGCAGCGAGGCCGATGTGGCGAAGATGATCGACGAACTGCTCTATGAGCTGGACAGCAACTCCCTGGGGCGCATCGACCTGACGCCCTGAGCCTTCTCGATGGCGGCGCCGCCGGCGCTGGACTATAAGCAAAGGGTCGCTGGCCGCGCTCGCGGCCGGCCTTGCGAGTCGGCCCCATGCCCGCAGTCTTTCCCTACTCCGATCGTGGTGAACCGTGAACGCCCGGGTCCAGGGTGTGCCCGGTCGTTTGGACAATATCGTCCTGGTGGCGGATCTGGCCGGTACCGCGGTGTTCGCCGTGGAAGGCGCGATCAGCGCCATGCGCGCCCAGCTCGATCTGTTGGGGGTGATGGTGATCGCCTTTATCGTCGCCCTCGGCGGTGGCGTCACCCGTGACCTGTTGATCGGCGCCAGCCCGCCCAAGGCGGTGGCCGACTGGCGCTATCCGGCCCTGGCCCTGGTGATGGGCGGGCTGGCCTTCGTGTTCCATGAAGGGGTGCTGGGGATTTCCGAGCCGTTGCTGATCCTGCTGGATGCGGCGGGGCTGGGGCTGTTTGCCGTGGCCGGCACGCAGAAGGCCCTGAACGTCGGCATCTCGTCGTTCGTGGCGACCCTGATGGGCACCGTGACCGGGGTCGGTGGCGGGGTGATCCGCGACATCGTGCTGGCGCGCATTCCCCTGGTTTTGCAGGTGGATTTGTACGCCAGCTCGGCCTTCATCGGCGCTGCCACCCTGATCCTCGCCCGACGCCTGGGGCTGGCGCCCATGGCCTGCGCCTGGTTGGCCGGCAGTGCGTGTTTCGCCCTGCGCATGCTCTCGGTGCACTACGGCTGGAAATTGCCCCGGGCCTGATTGGCGTAGATCGCTGTGTGTAGCCGCTGCCGCAGGCTGCGCATGGGCGCGCAGCGGCTATTCGGTGATCAGGTTGGGGTGGCAGTCCAGGCTCAGGCAGGCGCCGCCGCGTTCGCTGGTGCCGACGTCGAGCTTGAAGCCGTGCAGGTCGACGATCGCCGCGACGATCGACAGGCCCAGGCCAAAGCCGCCCTGGGCGTTGTTTTCGTCGACCCGGTAGAAGCGCCGGAACACCGCGGCGCGCTCCGCCGGGGGAATCCCGGGGCCGGAGTCGAGTACTTCCAGGCGCGGGCTGCCGCCGTCGTCCAGGCCACGCAGGATCACCTCGCCACCCGGCGGGGTGAACTTGATCGAGTTGCTCAACAGGTTGGCCAGTGCCTCGAACAGCAGCGCCCGGTCGCCGACCATGCGCGGCAGGCTTGGCGGCACCTCCAGCACCAGGCTCAGGCGGCCTTCCTCGGCCAGGGGCAGGTAGAAGTCATGCAGCTCTTGCAGCAGCGGCAAAGGATCGAGTTCGAGAAAACCCGAACGGCGCCGACGGTCTTCCAGTTCCGAGATCCGCAGCAACCCGCGAAAGCGCGCCATCAGGGTGTCGGCTTCCGCCAGCAACTGGTCCATCTGCAACGCCTGGGGCGAGCCTTCCTCGGCCTGCTGTTGCAGGCGATAGAGCTGGGCCCGCAGGCGGGTCAATGGGGTGCGCAGATCGTGGGCGATGTTGTCGCACACACCCTTGACCTCATGCATCAGCCGCTCGATGCGCTCGAGCATGGCGTTGACGATGGCCGCCAGCATGTCCAACTCGTCGCGCCGATTGGACAGCGGCAGGCGCCGGGTCAGGTCGCCGGCGACGATAGCGTCGGCACTGGCCTGGATCTGCCGGATGCGCCGCAACGGCCGGCGCCGCAGCAGGTGCCAGCCGGCCGCGCCGGGAATGATGGTCAGGGATATCCCCCAGAGCAGAGCGTGGAGGATGATGCGGGTCACCGCGAACAGCGAGCCGTTGTCGCGCACCAGCACCAGCCAGCGGCCGTCGCGGGTCAGGGTGGCCACTGCATCGCAACTGTCCCGGGGCAGGCTCGGGTCGTCGGAGTCGATGCAGTTCTTCAACTCGTGGATCTGGCCATCCAGGGGCAGGTCCTCGGGGATCTCGCGGATCGGCCCGCTCAGTGGCCGGCGCTGGGCGTCGAACAGGCCGTAGGCGTCGATGGCGCGCATGTCGAAGGTCATGCTGGTGGCCAGGGCCTCCACCAACTGCTCGCCCTCGAAGCGGGCGAACAGATGCTGGCGCTGCATCAGCGAATGCTTGGCCAGGCTGTCCAGGTAGTTGGAGACCTCGTAATACAGCACCCCCATGAGGATGCAGCTCCAGGCCACGAACAGCGAACTGTAGAGCGCCAGCAGGCGGCTGCTGGAGGAGCGCCAGCCCTTAGAGGGGTTCAGCGATGACATAACCCGAGCCTCGCACGGTACGGATCAGCGGGGCCATGCCGGGTGGGTCGATCTTCTTGCGCAGGCGGCCGATGTGCACGTCGATCAGGTTGGTCCCGGGGTCGAAGTGATAACCCCAGACCTCCTCGAAGATCATCATCCGCGAGAGGATCTGCCCGGTGTTGCGCATCAGGAACTCCAGCAGCTTGTATTCGGTGGGCAGCAGGCTCAGCAGTTGCTCGGCGCGGGTCGCCTCGCGGCTGATCAGGTTCAGCTCCAGGTCCGCCACCCGCAGGCTGGTGTCGAAATCCTTGACCGTGTTCTTGCGCCGCAGCAGCACCTCGACCCGGGCCGCCATCTCGTCGGAGGCGAAGGGCTTGGTCAGGTAGTCGTCGCCGCCGGCGCGCAGGCCGCGCACGCGCTCGTCGACATCGGACAGGGCGCTGATCATCAGGATCGGCGTCGACACGCCGATGGTGCGCAGGGTGGTGACGATGGCCAGGCCGTCCAGCTCGGGCAGCATGCGGTCCAGGGTGATCAGGTCGTAGTCGCCGCTGACGGCGCGCACCAGGCCTTCGCGGCCGTTGTCCACCCAGTCAACGTCCAGGCCGTGGCTGCTCAGTTCAGCGACGATTTCCCGGGCCGTCACGGCGTCGTCTTCAATGGTCAGAATGCGGGTCATGGGCGGAGCACCTGTTGCAAGGGTTCATGGCACAGGAGGGCATTCTGCCAAGAAACCGCAGCCTGGATTCTAAAAAAACTTTCATCTATCGCACTCACCCCATCATGGCCAGTGAAATCCAGCGTCACTGGGCCAGAACGCTGATATCATCTGGCCACTTTTTTGCCAGGAGGCATGAGCATGGGCAGGGTGATCCAAATGCGCAGCAAATCCGCTTCATTGCTGTGCCTGGGCCTGCTCCTTTTGCTGGGCAGCAGCGTTGCGCTGGCGGGCAACCAGCCCTGTTCCGGGCGCAAGGGCGGCATCGCCGGCTGCGATGGCGAGTTGTTCCTGTGCCGCGACGGCTCCATCAGCGCCTCGAAGAAAAACTGCGCGCTGATGTTCGGCGAACCTGCACCCAGCCCTCGGGCGCAACCGTTGCTGCGCGACGCCGAGGGTTGCAGTTGCGGCTCCGGCAGCTTCTGCACCGGGCTCAGGGGCGGAGTCTATTGCCTGACGCCTACTGGCAATAAAAGCTACAAGCGGCGCTAGCCAAGCCGGCGCCGGATCCTTCCATTCCAGACTATCGACGATGAACAAGACCTCCCGTTTCAAACGCCTGGGCTGGCTGCTGCTGGTGAGCCTGGTGCTCAACAGCCTGAGCCAGATCCTGCTGGCATTACCCGCGGCCATCGCCCTGGTCGGCGCCGTGCCGCATTATGCCTGGAGCCTGTTGGTGACCACGGGCGTCAAGATCCTCCTGCTGACGCCGCTGACCGCCGTGATCCCGGGCCTCTTGATGCTCTTCGGCCTGCGCTTTGGCGCCTGGGCCTGCCTGCCGATGTGCATCCTGCTGATGATCCTGGGGCCCTGGCCTGGAACCAGCATCGGCCAGTTCCTGCTGGGTTACTGGATCATCGCCTTGCTGGGCCGCTTTGCCTGGCTCAAGGGGCGCGACCTGTACTACTACGTCCGCGCCAAGGCTTGAGCCTGACCGTGCAGAACGCCCGCCGGACAACCGATCCAGTGGGCAATCTGCCCGGCCCCTGGCGTTTTGATCGCGCTGCAACCTACTGAAAAACAAAGCATTCATTGGTTTCGTGCAACTGGCATGACGACTGCAATCCTCTGATCGAGACTTGCTTCGTCACCTTCATCTGCCAGGAGCAGAACAACAATGAACAGACCTTCTGAACACCTGCTTGCTACCACCGATGTCTCCAGCCATGGCTCGGGGGTGTCATGGTCGGCGATCTTCGCCGGCGCCGCGGCGGCTGCGGCCCTGTCGTTGATCCTCTTGCTTCTGGGCCTGGGCCTGGGGTTCTCCTCGGTGTCGCCCTGGACCGGCAGTGGCCTGGGCGCCAAGGGCCTGGGTATCTCCAGCATCGTCTGGTTGGCTCTGACGCAGATTGTCGCTGCGGCCCTGGGCGGCTACCTGGCCGGGCGCTTGCGGGTGAAATGGGCCAACCTGCACGGTGACGAAGTGTATTTTCGCGACACCGCCCATGGCTTCCTGGCCTGGGCCGTGGCGACCCTGGTCACCGCGACGTTGCTGGTAGGCACCGTTGGCAGCCTGGTTGGCGGCGGCCTGCAGGCTGGTGCGCAGTTGGCCGGCGGCGTTGCAGGAGCGGCGACCCAAGTGGCCGGTCAGGCGGCCAGCCAGGGCTCCCGGGAGGATTATGGCTACTTCGTCGACAGTCTGTTTCGCGATGATCGCCCGGTGGCAGTGAGTGACGATGCGGCCCGGGGCACCGTGTCGCGCATCTTCGTGCGAACCCTGGGCAACGATGGTCAGTTGGCTACCGAGGACCGGGCCTACCTTGCGCAACTGGTGGCCCAGCGTACCAACCTCGGCCAGGCCGAGGCCGAGCGGCGGGTCGATGAAGTGTTCGCCAAGGCCCACCAGGCCGTGGAACAGGCCAAGCAAGCGGCCAAGGAGGCAGCCGATACCGCTGCCAAGGTCGCTGCATGGTCCTCGCTGTGGATGTTCATCGCACTACTGTGCGGCGCTTTCTTCGCCAGCCTGGCCGCGCTATACGGCGGCCGTCGTCGGGACGCGGTGGTCTGGGTCGAGACCGACCTCCAGCCACGTACCACAGCGCCCGTTGCCACCCATTGATCAGGAGATATCCCCCATGCGCTCATTACTCTTGTGGTTCCTCGGCGTACCTATCCCGGTAATCATCCTGATTGCCCTGTTCATGCATTGATGCCCGCGCGTTGATGCCACTGTGAACCGCTGCCGGCCTGTGCCCGCAGCGGTTTTTTTTGCCCCTGGCCCGAGACGTCGGGACACTGGCGGCATTTTCATGACGTTGCACGGGCATTTGCTTGGCCCAAGTCAATACTCGTGTCCGACAAACCGACTAGATTGGCCCGCGCCTGGTTCTGGCAGAGTCTCCGGAACCGTGACGTTGCCACGTCCCCGCGCCGGGACCCGGACGGCAGGATGCCGGCAACCGCCTTTCACTTCTTCACGGATGAACCGCAATGCGTCAGATAGACCGCAACTTCGATATTCAGCCGCTGCAGCATGCGGACATGACCATCAGCCTCAATGGCCAGCCGGTCACCGCCGCGCTGGGCGAGACCGTCCTCAGCGTCATCCAGGCCACCGGCCTGCGCCAGGTGGCCCGCAACGACCATGGGCAATTGGTGGGTGCCTACTGCGGCATGGGCGTGTGCCATTGCTGCCTGGTGCAGATCGATGGCCGGCACAAGCGCCGGGCCTGCCAGACCCTGGTCAAGCCAGGCATGCAGGTGCAGACCCTGACCAACCGCATCAATGAAACGGAGCCCAGCCTATGAGCCAGAATCCGCTAATCGTCGGCGGTGGCCCGGCGGGCATGGCAGCGGCCATCGAGTTGGCCGAGCACGGCGTGCACAGCACCCTGATCGAAGAGGCTTCGCGCCTGGGCGGGGTGGTCTATCGCGGGCCACTGCGCGATGGCGTACAGCTGGATTACCTGGGGCCGCGCTACAGCGAGATGCTGGCCAAGCTGCACGGCGACTTCGGCGACCATGAACAGATGATCGACGTGCGCCTCAACAGCCGGGTGATCGGCGCCGAAGGCAGCCATAGCCTGATGCTGCTCGATGGCGAGGAACAAGTGCAGGAAGTGCCCTACGGGCAACTGGTGCTGGCCGCTGGCTGCCACGAACGCAGCGTGCCGTTCCCCGGCTGGACCCTGCCCGGGGTCAAGCTGCTCGGTGGCCTGCAATTGCAGATCAAGAGCGGGGTGGTCAAGCCCCAGAGCCCGGTGGTGATCGCCGGCACCGGCCCGCTGCTGCCCCTGGTGGCCTGCCAGCTGCATGCCGCAGGCGTGCGAGTGGCCGGAGTCTACGAGGCCAGTGCCCTGAGCAAGATCGCCAAGCAGAGCCTGGCCCTGCTCAACAAGCCACAGTTGTTCCTCGATGGCTTGAGCATGCTGGCCTACCTGAAGATGCACGGCATCGCCCTGCGCTATGGCTGGGGCGTGGTCGAGGCCCAGGGCCAGGATGCCCTCAGCGTAGTGACCGTGGCCCCGTATTCCAGCGACTGGCAGCCGGACATGTCCCAGGCCCAGCGCATCGCCGCCCAGACCCTGGCCATCGGCTACGGCTTCATTCCGCGCACCCAGCTCAGCCAGCAGATGGGCCTGGAGCACAGCTTCAGCGACGACGGCTACCTGCGGGCCAACGCCAACGTCTGGCAGCAGAGCAGCGAGCCGCACATCCACCTGGCCGGCGACATGGGCGGCATCCGTGGTGGTGAAGCGGCGATGCTCAGTGGCCGTATCGCAGCGTTGTCGATCCTGATGCAGCGCGATGTGTTGAGCAACGAAGCGGCCCTGCGCCGGCGCCAGGGCTACGAGCGCAAGCTGGCCTCGATCCTGCGTTTTCGCGGTGCGGTGGACCGCTACACCGCACGTGGTGTCGGACAGATAGAACTGCCCAAGGGCGACACCGTGATCTGCCGTTGCGAGCACACCACTCGCAACGATATCGAACGGGCCCTGGCCCAGGGCGTCGAGGACATGGCCAGCCTGAAGATGCGCACCCGGGTGAGCATGGGCGACTGCCAGGGGCGGATGTGCGTGGGCTATTGCAGCGACCGCCTGCGCCAGGCCACCGGGCGCAAGGATGTGGGCTGGATTCGCCCGCGCTTCCCGCTGGATCCGATTCCATTCTCCGCCTTTGCGCCGGCCGACCAGGAGGTCTCCAAGCATGACTAAGCACTATGACGTGGTAATCGCCGGTGGCGGCGTGATCGGGGCGTCCTGCGCCTATCAGCTGTCCAAGCGCAAGGGCCTGAAGGTGGCCTTGATCGACTCCAAGCGCCCGGGCAATGCCAGCCGTGCCTCGGCCGGCGGCCTGTGGGCCATCGGCGAATCGGTGGGCCTGGGTTGCGGGGTAATCTTCTTTCGCATGATGTCGGCCAACCGCAAGCGCGAGGCCCAGGGCTCGGCGGTGGTGGTGGACTCCAGCACGCCGCACATCCTGCCGCAGTCGTTCTTCGACTTCGCCCTGCAGTCCAACGAGCTGTACCCGCGCCTGCACCGCGAGCTGATCGGCCTGCATGGCATGGACTTCAAGTTCGAGCACACCGGGCTCAAGTTCGTCATCTACGACGATGAAGACCGGCTGTACGCCGAGCATATCGTCGGCTGCATCCCGCATCTTTCGGAGCAGGTGCGCTGGCTCGACCAGGCAGCCCTGCGCGCCTCCGAGCCGAGTATCAGCCATGAGGCCCAGGGCGCCCTGGAGTTCCTCTGCGACCATCAGGTCAACCCGTTCCGCCTCACCGACGCCTACACCGAGGGCGCCCGGCAGAATGGCGTCGACGTGTTCTTCAACACCAACGTCACCGGTGTCTTGCACCAGGGCAACCGGGTCACTGGCGTGCAGACCGCCGAGGCCGGGGTGTTCCATTGCTCGACCCTGATCAACGCCGCCGGCGCCTGGGCTGCGGAACTGAGCCTGCAGGCCACGGGGATGGAGATCCCGGTCAAGCCGGTCAAGGGCCAGATCCTCCTGACCGAGCGCATGCCCAAGCTGCTCAACGGTTGCCTGACCACCAGCGACTGCTACATGGCGCAGAAGGACAACGGCGAGATCCTCATCGGCAGCACCACCGAGGACAAGGGTTTCGACGTGACCACCACCTATCCGGAGATCAACGGCCTGGTGCAGGGCGCGGTGCGCTGCATTCCCGAGCTGGCCCAGGTCAACCTCAAGCGCTGCTGGGCGGGGCTGCGTCCCGGTTCGCCGGATGAGCTGCCGATCCTCGGGCCGATGGACGGGATCCAGGGTTACCTCAACGCCTGCGGGCACTTCCGCACCGGCATCCTGACCTCGGCGATCACCGGGGTGTTGCTGGACAAGCTGGTGCACGAGGAGGCGCTGCCACTGGATATCACGCCATTCCTGGCCCGTCGCTTCGCCCTGGAGCCGCAGAAGAAACTGGCGTAGCGCGCCTGGCCTGAACGCCAGCCAAGCCGGCCCGCCGGCGCAAGGTTTCGTTGAGCAACATGCTCGCGAACCTTGCGCTCGCGGGCCTTTTTGTTTCTAGCGCAGTCGTTGTCGCAGGGGGGGCGATTGCTGGAAGGTCCTGCGGACCTTGGCGCAGCTTCGCAGGCTCGGCAGCGGCTATAGAGGCTGCGCAGCGACGTATTGGTGTAGCCGCTGGCGCAGGGGGCACTGAGTTATTGGCGGTTCCAGGCCGCCGGGTTGACCAGGTTCGCCGGGCGATCGCCGGCCAGGGCAGCGAGGATATTGTCCACCGCGCAGCGCGCCATGGCCTCACGGGTTTCGAAGGTGGCCGAGCCGATATGCGGGGTGGCCACCACGTTGGACAGTTGCAGCAGCGGCGAGTGATGATCCAGCGGCTCTCGTTCGAACACGTCCAGCCCAGCGCCGCGAATGCGCCGTTCCTGTAGCGCTTGGATCAACGCCGCCTCGTCCACCACCTTGCCCCGGGAAATATTGATGAAGATGCTTTCGGGGCGCATCAGGGCGAACTCCCGGGCGCCGATCAGGCCCTGGGTCTGAGGAGTGAGCGGCAGGGTCAGGCAGATGAAGTCGGCCTCTTGCAGCAGTTCGTCGAGGCTGCGATAGCGGGCACCGAAGCGTTGCTCCACGGCCGGCTTGGGGTGGTTGCTGTGGTAGATCACCGGCATGCCGAAGCCGAAGTGCCCACGCTGGGCCAGGGCCTCGCCGATACGGCCCATGCCGATGATGCCCAGGGTCTTGCCGTGTACGTCGCTGCCAAAGTGCGCCGCGCCGATGCTGTGGTTCCACTGGCCGGCTCGAATCATGCCGGCCAGCTCCACCACGCGCCGGGCACTGGCCAGGATCAACGCGAAGCCGGTGTCGGCGGTGGTCTCGGTAAGCACGTCCGGGGTGTTGCTGAGCAGGATGCCGCGCCGGGTCAGGTAGTCGATGTCGTAGTTGTCGACCCCCACCGAGACGCTGGCCACGGCTTCCAGCCGGGGCGCCAGGTCCAGCAATGCCGCATCCAGGCGCAGGCTGGCGCCCAGCAGGCCATGGGCCTCGGGCAGGGCTTCACGCAGTTGCTCCAGGCCGGCGCCGGCCAAGTCCTCGACCAGGGTCACGGTGAGTTGTTCCTGCAGGCGTGCCATCAGCGACGGCGAGAGTTTCTTGTACAGCAGCAGATGTTTTTTCATGGAAGTCTCTGTGGCGATTCAGGAATGGGCCAGGCGCCGGCGCAGCGCCAGGGGTTTGGCCTGCGGCGTGCTGGCGCCGGGCTTGAGCAACAGGGTGAGCAGCACCGACAGCAGCAGCGCGCCGCTCATCAGCAGGTAGGAGGCCGCCGGCGAACCGGTGGCGCTGTTCAGGTAGCCCACCAGGTAGGAGCCGCCGAACGAGCCCAGGGCGCCCATGCTGTTGATCAGCGCCATGGCGCCGCCGGCGACGTTGGCCGGCAGGATCTCCGGGACGATGGCGAAGAACGGCCCATAGGGCGCGTACATGCAGGCCCCGGCGATCACCAGCAGGCCGTAGGACCACCAGAAATGCTCGGCCCCCAGCAGGTACGAGCCATAGAAGGCGAAAGCGGCCACCAGCAGCGGTGGCCAGACGAAGCGCTTGCGCTTCTGGGTCCGGTCCGACCCCCAGGACACCCCGAGCATGGCGATCACTGCCGCCAGGTACGGCAGGGCCGAGAGCCAGCCGGCTTCGACCATGTCCATCTGCGCGCCATGCTTGAGGATCGATGGCAGCCAGAGAACGAAGCCATAGACGCCGATACTCCAGCAGAAGAACTGCAAGGCCAGGATGATCACCTTGGGCGAGCGGAAGGCTTCGGCGTAGTTCTTCACCGCCTTGATGCCTTGCTGCTCGGCGGCCAGGGCGTTCTCCAGGTCTTGTTTTTCCTGCTCGCCCAGCCACTTGGCCTGGCTCGGCCGATCATCGGCCAGGCGCCACCAGATGAAGGCCCAGAGCACCGCCGGCAGGCCTTCGATGATGAACATCCAGCGCCAGCTGAAGTGCTCCACCAGGTAACCCGAAACCACCGACATCCACAGCATGGTCACCGGGTTGCCAAGGATCAGGAAGGTATTGGCCCGCGAGCGTTCGGCCCGGGTGAACCAGTGGCACAGGTAGACCAGCATCGCCGGCATCACCGCGGCCTCCACCACGCCGAGCATGAAGCGGATGGCGATCAGCATGTAGGCATTGGCGACGATGCCGGTGAGGGTGGCCAGGCCGCCCCAGAGGATCAGGCTGACGAAGATCAGCTTCTTCACGCTGCGCCGCTGTGCGTAGATCGCCCCCGGCACCTGGAAGAAGAAATAGCCGAGGAAGAACAGTGCGCCCAGCAGCGACGACAGCCCGGGGGTGATGTTCAGGTCGGCGGCCATTCCCGAGGCGGCGGCGAAGCCGTAGTTGGCACGGTCCAGGTAGGCCAGGCTGTAGGTGATGAAGACGATGGGCATGATGTACCACCAACGGCGGGCGGCGAGTTTGAGCGTATCCATGGCAGTTCTCCTGAGCTTGTTGTTCTTGTCGCAACAGGTGGTTGTTGGGTTCTTGGCCTCGAGGCCGGCCGGCTCTAGAGCGCGGCCGCCAGGCATGGCCGGTCGGCGGGCAGTTCATGGCGGTAGGGCAGGCCCTCCATGTCGCCGCGGCTCTGCACCGCGCGGCTGCCGCTCCAGTTGGCCCGCTGCACCGCCTCGACCATGCCGCAGCTTTCCAGCAGGGCGCTGACCAGGCCCACGGCGAAGGCATCGCCAGCGCCCACGGTGTCCACCACCTGGGGCACCGGTACGGCGTCGACGAAGCCGGCATCCAGTTGGGTGCGGTAGTAGGCGCCATGGGCGCCGAGCTTGATCACCACTGCCTCGGCGCCCTGGTCCAGGTAGAAGGCGGCGATGTCCGCCGGATCCTCGTAGCCGGTCAGCAGCCGGCCTTCGCCCAGGCCCGGCAGCACCCAGTGGGCCAGGGCCGCCAGGCGGTTGATCTCGCGGATCATCAACGCTTCGCTGGCCCACAGGCTTGGGCGCAGGTTGGGATCGAACGACACGCTGCGCCCGGCGGCGCGCTGGGTGCGCATCAGGTAGTGGGTCAGTTCCCGGGTCGCATCCGACAGCGCCGGGGGAATCCCGGTGGCGTGCAGGTGCCGGGCACGCAGCAGCGCAGGGGCGACGTCGCTGATGTTCAGGTGGCTGGCCGCCGAGCCGCGACGGAAGTACTCGACCCGGGGATCATCGCCGGTCTCTTCCCGGGACTTGAGCTGGAAGCCGGTCGGGTGCAGCGGATCGCAACGCACAAAGCGGCAGTCCAGGCCCTCGGCCTTGAGGGTGTCGAGCACGAAGCGGCCCAGGGAGTCGTTGCCGACCCGGCTCAGCCAGGCCACCTTGAAGCCCAGGCGCGACAGGCCGATGGCCACGTTGCTGTCGGCACCGGCGATGCGCTTGTGGAAGTGCTCGACCTGGGCCAGGTCGCCGCTGTGTTCGGCGACGAACATGGCCATGGTCTCGCCAAAGGACAGGATATCGATCTCAGGCATTGGTGTTCTCCAGTCGCGACTGGCCCAGGCGGGCCAATTGCTCGACCTGGGTCGCGGTCACCCGCACCAGGTCGTCGCCCTGCAACGGGTATTCCACGGCCCGGGTAATACCTTGGGTCATGTGCCGCAGCAGTTGTTCCCACTGATGCAGTTCCGGGCTGCCGGGCGGTATCGCCACCAGCTTGCCGTCGACCCGCTGGCGCACCGCCTTGCAGTGCACGTAGCCGACATGCCGACCCAGCACGCGCGCGGCGTTGACCGCCGATTGCTCCTGCCATTGCCAGTTGCCGATATCGAAAGTCATGCGCAGTGGCAGGTTGAGGGTTTCCACGGCGCTGAAGAACCGCTGGAACGGCTCGATGCGCCCGCCGTGGGCGGTCTGGTCGTTCTCCACCAGCAGTTGCAGCGGCTGGCGGAACAGCAGGCTGGCCAGGCAGCGCAGGTCGTGATGCTCATTGAAGTGGCCGAGGGATACCTTGAGCTGGCGGGCGCCGAACTCCCGGGCCCGCTGCAAGGTGGCGGACAGCTCCGGCGCCGGTTCGCTGCGCCCCGGCTGCCACAGCTCCAGGGGCGAGGAGTACACGCTGTCCAGCCCGTGTTCACGGGCGTCCTGGGCCAGTTCGGCGGGGTGCTCGCCGGTCAGCAGTTCTTCGCGCCATTCGATGCAGGACGCCCCGGCGGCGGCTACCAGGGGGATGAAGTACCCCTGGCCGTGCTGGCGCACCAGGTCCGCGCCGTAGCTGGACAGGCTGATGGAAACGGGTGATCTAGTCATGTTGCCTACCTCTGAAACCGGTTTCATTTTTGTTCGAGTCAATGCCGTGTTGCTGTCTGTTCCTGTGCTTGCTGCACCTTGTGGCCGCTGCGCGCCCATGTGTAGCCTGCGGCAGCGGCTACACGCGATGCACCCAGGCTCGTACGGCCTTCCACAGTCTTATCCTCGGGCCTGGCAGGTCGAGCCGCGGACGATCAATTGCGCTGGGAAATCCACTACCCGGGCCGGGCCGCTATCGCCGCGCAGGCGCTTGAGCAGGCATTCGAAGGCGCTGGCGCCGATGGCCGCCGTGGGTTGGGCCAGGGCGGTGATGCCGTTGCCCACCAGCGGGTACCAGTCCAGATCATCGAGGGCGATCAGGCCCAGGTCGCCGAACAAGGGGCGATCAAGCTGGCGCAGGGCATTGGTGGCTGCCAGGGCAGCCACGCCATTGGCGCAGAACAGCGCCTTGGGCCCGGCGCCCGGACTGTCGAGGAAGGTCTGCAGGCCGGCATTGAGCCCGGCGCCGGTTTCCAGCACCTGGCCACGCAGGGCCGGGTGCCGGACGATCTCGGCGTGGAAGCTGGTGCTGCGCTCCAGGCGCGAGCTGGTGCCGTCATGGGGTTCGCTGACCAGCAGCAGGTCGCGGTAGCCCTGTTGTTCCAGGTGTTCGATGGCAAGGTGCACCGCCGCCGGGTTGTCCAGGCCCACGAGGTCAGCCTGCAACTGCGCCAGCTTGCGATCCACCAGCACCATGGGCATTTCCTCCTGCAATTGCTGCAATTGGTCCAGGTGGTGGCCCAGGGTGTTCACGATCAAGCCTTCGATGTTGTAGGCCCGCAGGTTGGCCAGGTGCCGGGCTTCCTGCTGGTCGTCGCGGTCGGTATTGCACACCACCAGGCTGTAGCCGTGCAGGCGGCAGGCGGTTTCCACGCCGTGCATCACGGCAATCGAATAGGGGTTGCGGATATCGGCCACCAGCATGCCGATCAGGCGCGTGCGCCCGCGCTTCAGGCCGCGGGCCATCTGGTTCGGGCGATAGCCCAGTTCGCTGATGGCTTGCTCGATGCGCAGGGCGATGGCGTCGGAAAGCAGGGCGCGGTCTTCGCCGATGAAGCGCGACACACTGGCCTTGGAGACCCCGGCACGGTGGGCGACATCGAGCATGGTGACGCGGCTGCGCTGGGCGGCGGAAAACTGATTCACGGGCGATGACCTTGTTCTTGGAATTATCGGTTCGCAGGATCTGTGAGGTTGGCCTGAAACCGGTTTCAGGAAACCGCAGAATCGGTTCCGCCGTCAAGCGCGGCGTGAGGGCAAATCAACGTCTATCCGGCTACCGGCTGACCAATGGTGCATTCCGGCCCGGGTCCCGGGCGACTGGCCTGGGGTCCTGTGACCTGTAGTGACCGCAGGTTGTTCAGGCCCACAGGCTCAGCCAGGTGGCGGCCAGTAACAGCAGCGCCATGCCCCGGTTGAACCGCTGCATCGCCCGGGGCGAACCCAGCCAGCGCGCCGAGCCGGCCCCCAGCAGGGCCCAGGCGCCCAGGCAGGGCAGGGCGACGAGCAGGAACACCAGCGACAGGCACAGCACACGGCCCTGGCGATCGTCCGCAGGCCCGGCGAACACGCTGACCACCGCCAACGCCATCAGCCAGGTCTTGGGGTTCACCACTTGCAGGGCCGCCGCGCCGAGAAACCCCAAGCGCCGTTGCGCGGCGGTGTGTGCGGTGTGGGTCGGGGCGTGCCAGATCTGCCAGGCCAGGCCGCAGAGCCACAGCAGGCCGACCACTTGCATGGCCAGTTGCACTCCGGGCAGGTGGGCCAGTTTGTCCCCCAGCCCGCCGCCCACCAGCCACACCATGCCGGCAGCGGCACCACCAGCGCCGAAGATGATCGGCAGCGCGGCCCGCAGGCCATAGCGGGCACTGTTGCTCAGTACCAGGAGATTGGTCGGCCCCGGGGTGATGGAGGCGACGATGGCGAACATGACGAAGGGCAGCAGGCTGGTCAGGGCAGGCAACATGATGGGTAGCTCCAGTGAAGATCGGAGGGCTGATCTTCGCGGCCCCCGCCTCAGGCGTCTGGAAGCTTTGTGCAGCGCTTGCGGTACAGCGCCGGGCTCAGGCCGTAAGCCCGCATGAACCAGCGTCCGAGATGGCTCTGATCGGCAAAGCCCAGGGCGCTGGCCACCTCGGCCGGTGCAGCACCGCCGGCCAGCAAGCGCCGGGCGCGGCTCAGGCGCAATTGCACCAGATAGGCGTGGGGCGGCAGGCCGAAGGCGGCCTTGAAGGCCCGGCTCAGGCGGAAACGGTCGACGCCGCAGGCACTGCTCAGGGCTTGCAGGCTCAGGTCCTGGTAGAGGTGGGCGTGCAGGTAGTCGCGAGCCCGTTGCGCCACCCGGGGCAGGCGCGGGTCGTGGCCATAGCGCTGGCGCCACTGCAGGTGCCCGGTCAATTGCTCGAGCAGGCGATCCATGGCGCTCTGGCGCACGATGCGCAATTCGCCGTGGTGCAGGCTGTGAAATGCCGCGCTGGTGGCCTGGGCCAGCCGTGGATCGCAGGCCAGGGTGCTGCCGAATCCCAGTTGGCTATCGATCGGCGCTTCGGCGAACAGCGCCCCCAGCTCGCGCGTCAGCCACTGCGGGTCCAGGTACAGCATGCGGTAGGTGAAGCCACCAGCGGTGGGCGCCTCGCCGTCGTGGATTTCCCCGGGCTCGAGCAGAAACACCTTGCCGGGTGTGCTCTGGTGCCGGGTGCGACGGCAGTTGAACTGCTGTACACCTTGCTCGGTGACCCCCACCAGGTAGCTGTCGTGCCAGTGCGGGTCGTAGGCGTGGCCAGTGAAATGAGCGCGCAGGGTCTCGATGCCGGTGTCGGCGTCCTGGGCCAGGTCGATCCAGTTGTGCGTACTCATGCTGGGCTGCCGGTGGATTTCACCTGGGCATTCAACGACCGGGCTGGACGGGCGTCTAGAAGTTTCGTGCAGTTCAGCTGAACAGCCCGGCGGCGATATTGATGGAAAAGCCCAGGATCGCGGTGTTGAACAAAAAGCCGATCAGCGACTGGGCGAGGACGATCCTGCGTAGCTCGCGGGTGGCCACGCCGACGTCCGAGGTCTGCACGGCCACGCCGATGGTGAAGGAGAAGTACAGGAAGTCCCAATAGTCGGGATCCTTGAGGTTCTCGGCGAAGCGCAGGGCCGGCTCCGGGCCGTCCCAGGTGTAGTAGAGGCGGGCGTAGTGGACGCTGAAGATCACCCCCACCAGCAGCCAGGAGCCGATCACCGTCAGGCCGGTGAAACCGTAGTGCAGCAGGCGTCGGGTGGTGTCCAGGTCCTTGCTGCCCACCAGTTCCAGGGTGATGGCCACCAGGCTGGCGATGGCGGCGACGCAGACGATCAGCAGCACCAGCCCGGCGTTTTCGTCCTCGGCCTCGGCGATGCGCTTGACCTGGTCGGCCCGGGCCCGGACCGTGAGCCAGAACATCAACGCCAGGTAGGTCCAGACCGCCACGTTCCAGCCGATGAGGATCTTGCCGGTGAGGGTCTGGGCCGGCACCAGCAAGCCGGCGATGCAGCCGGCCAGGACACCGAAGGTCAGGCGGGGATGGGTACGGATCACGATGGACATGGCGGCTCGCCGTTGCAGGACAGGTGCTGAACCTTAGCACGGCAGTTTTGCCGGTTTCGCCTGGTGGTAGCTGCGCAGGGCGTGTAGCCGCTGCCGAGCTTGCGAGGCTGCGACAGGGGCCGCAGGACCCTCGGCGTTCGGCCAGGCAAGCGCAACTTGGTGTCAGGCGGGCTTGGCCATGATCGCGCTGAACAGCTCGGACTCCAGCCAGGCCTGCAACCAGGCTTGCAGCGCCGGGTAGGGCGCCTGGGCGAACCAGTCGCGGTCGACATGGGCGAACTGGCGGACGAAGGGCAGCAGGGCCGCGTCCGCCAGGCTTGGATGGCCGCCCAGCAGATAGCGCTGCTGGCTCAGTAGCCGCTCCAGGCGGGCCAGGAACAGCTCGCCCTGGGCCCGGTAATGCTCCATCGGTGCTTCGGGGTAACGCTCGGCGTACTTGTAGCGATTGAGGTGGACCTTGAACACCTGGTCGTTCTCCTCGATCAGCCCCGCCATCTGCGCCCGGGCCTGGGGCTCGCCCAGCAGGCGCCAGTCCCCGGGGTCATTGTGTTCCAGGGCCCAGAGCATGATCTGCAGGCTTTCATCGATCACCTGCCCACCGACGTTGAGCACCGGCACCGTGCCCTTGGGCGACAGCGCCAGCATTTCGGGTGGCTTGGCCTTGAGGCTGACTTCGATTATCCGTGGTCTCACCCCGGCATAGCGCAGGGCCAGCCGGGCACGCATGGCATAGGGACAGCGACGGAACGAGTAGAGGGTGGCCTGGGCGTCGTTCATTTCACCTCCAGGTGGCTTAGGGTCTGTTGCTGTTTCGCCGCGACCGCGCCGGAGCCAGTTTTAGCGCGGGGCTAGGCACGAGACGCGAGGTTTGGCCGTCCAAATGAGCGTTCGAGTAACGACTTACCGCGCTAAAACTGGCCCGTCCCTTCGGGTTGCGCGGCAAATGGCGCCATGCGTCGTTGCGGGACTTGGCAAGGGAACAACCATTGCCTGCGTCCCACGCCTAGCCTGGCGCCATTTGTCGCGGCAACGCGGCTTGCGGCGAAACAGCAACAGACCCTAGTCCATTGCCCTGGCGGCTGACCTGGATCTGCACCGCGATGCGCTCGTGCATCTCCTGCACGTGGGAGATCACCCCGACCTTGCGGCCCTGGGCCTGGAGGCCGTCGAGGGCGTCCATGGCCAGTTGCAGCGACTCGGGGTCGAGGCTGCCGAAGCCTTCGTCGATGAACAGCGATTCGATCTTCAAGGTGCTGGAGGCCATGGACGCCAACCCCAGGGCCAGCGCCAGGGACACCAGGAAGGTCTCGCCGCCGGACAGCGAATGCACCGAGCGCAGTTCGTCGCCCATCTCGGTGTCCAGCACCAGCAGGCCGAGCATGCTGCCGCCGCGCTTGAGGCGATAACGCCGCACCAGCTGGCGCAGTTGTGCGTTGGCGTGGTGCACCAGCAGGTCGAGGTTGTAGGCCTGGGCGATCTTGCGGAACTTGTCGCCCTCGGCCGAACCGATCAGGGCGCTGAGCCGAGCCCAGCGCTGCCATTGCTCGTACGCCTGGGCGATGCCCTGGCCCAGGGCCTGGTTGGCCTCCTGGCGGCGTTGGTCTTCGCTCTGCCGGGCGCGTAGCTCGGCCACTTGCTGTTCGTCGGCCAGCGCTTGTTGCGAAGTGGTTTCCAGGGCTTGGGCCAGCTCCTCGGCTTCCAGGTTGCCGTTGTGCTGGGCCTGGTGCTGCTCCAGGCGCTGCTGGCGCTCCTCGAGCAGTACCCGGGCCTGCTCGATGGCCTTGTCGTTGGCCTGCAGGCGCTCGCGCAGTTGGCGGACCTGGCTGTCGTCCAGTTCCAGCAGCCCTTGCAGCCCGGCGTCGTCGAGTTGCGGGTGCTGGGCGCGCCACTGCTCGATGCTGGCGGCCAGTTGCTGCTGCTCGGCTTCCAGGGCCTGGCAGCGCTCCTGGCCGGCCTTGAGCTCGGCGGCCAGCTGGATCAGCTGCTGTTGCAGTTCCTGCGCTTGCTGCTGGGCCGTGGCCTGGGCCATGCGGGCCTGCTCGACGCCCTGTTCCAGCTGCTGCTGCCAGTGCTCGGCGCTGTCGTGGGTTCCCAGCAACTCGGCCAACCGCTGCTGACACGCCTGTTGCTGCTGGTGCAGGGCCTCGGCCTGCTGCCGGGCGTCGTGCAATTGCTGCTGGCGGGTCTGCTGGCGGTCTTGTTCCTTGTCCAGGGCCAGCTGGCGCTGCTGCTGTTCTTGGGTTTCATCCTGCTGTTCGCGCAGTTGCTCGATGCGTTGCAGCACTTGCTGGTCCAACTGCATGAAGCTCGCCGCCGGGTCACGGCGCAAGCCGTCGAGCAGCTCGCCGGGCAGCCACTGGCTGAAGCCGCCGAGCTCTTCGTCCAGGCGCTGGCGATCGGCGTCCAGCTGCTCGCGCTGCTTCTCCAGGTGCTGGGCGGCCTGCTGGCTGGCATCGACGGCGGCCTGCAACTGGCCTTGCAGGCGTGCGGCATCCTTTTGCAGGGTCAACAGGGCGTCCTGGCGCTGCTCGTCCTGGCCGATGCTCTGTTGCAACTGCTCCAACTGCCGTTGCAGCCAGGCATCGCGCTGGGGCGGGTCCTGGTCCAGCAGCTGGGCGCCCAGGGGATGGGCTTGCAGGCTCGGGGCCAGGGTCTCTTGTTGGGTGGCCAGTTGTTCCTGTTGCTGTAGCAGGTCTTTCTGCTGGGCGATCAGGCCCTGGACCTGGGCACGCAGTTCCGCCAGTTGCTCCTTGAGCCCATCCACGACTTTCCGGGCGGCGGCTTCTTCGTTTTCGTCATGGCGCCCAAGGCTCTGCAACAGGGCCTCGGGTTGGTGATACGGGTGCTCGACACTGCCGCATACCGGGCATGGTTGATCGTCCTGCAGCTGCGCACGCAACTCTTCCACGCTGGCGCTGCGGGCCAGGCGCTGGCGCTCCAGCAGGGCCTGGGTCACGCTCAGGGTCTGCTCGGCCACCACCAGCTCGGCCTTGGCCTGGATCCCGATCTTGTTCAGCTCCTCGCGCTGGGTCGCCGCGGTTTGTTGCTTGTCCAGCAGCGCCTGGGCACGCAGGTTCAGCTCCTGCTGCTGGGCCCAGAGCCGGGCCAGGTCCTCGAACGAGCGTTGCTGCCTGCGGTTGTCCTGGAGCAGGGTGCCCAGCAATTGGATCTGCTCCGCCACGGCCTGGGGCTCGGCGCCGGCCTCGCGGTACAGCAGCTCCAACTGCGAGCGCTGCTCGCCCAATTGGCGGGCGGCGGTTTCGGCGCGCTGCTCAAGGCCCGGCAGTTCCGCCTGGCCCTGGTTCAGGCGATTACCGATCTGCACCAGCTGTTGCAAGCGCCCGCGATAGGCATCCCAGGCTTCGCTCAGAGGCGCGAGGGTGGCGCTGTGCTGCAGTTGCCCGGCGATCCGTTCCAGGCGCTCGGCCACCAGACGTTGCTGTTCCTGCAAGTGCTGGATGTCCTGCTGGCCCTGGGTGTTGGCCTGCTCGGCGCGCTCCCGAGCCTGGGTGGCCTGGGCCAGCTCCTGCTCCAGGCGTTGCAGGTTGCCTTGTTCGGCAAAGGCTTCGCGCAGCAGCGGCGCCTTGGCGCTGGATTGCTCCTGGGCCTGGGCCAGGCTGGCGCTACTGTCCTGGACCTGCTGCTGTCGTTGTTCTTGTTGCTGCCGCAACTGCGCTTGTTGCGCCTGTTGCTGCTCGATCTGCCGTTGCAGAGGTGCGAGGGTCGCGCTCAGTTCGACCTGGCGCAGGAACTGATGGCGCTGCGGCGCCAACTGCTCCAGGCGCTCCAGGCGCAGGCGTTCGGGGGCCAGGACCTGCGCCTCTGCCTCGGCTTCCTGCAACTGCTCGGCGGCACTGTGCCGGGCCTCCTGCCACTGGCGCAATTCCTTGAGCCAGCCGTGCTGGGCCTCCAGCTGCTTGAGTTGCAGTTGCCGGGCCTTGAGCTGGTCACGGACGGCACCCAACTGCTGGTCCAGCTCGGCACGTTCCTCGGCTGGCAGCGGGGCAACGCCGCTGGCCTGGGCGGTGAGGGCCTTGTGCGTTTCGTCGGCTTCCTTGGCCTTGCTGAAGGCGCGCTTGCCCAGCTGGCTGTAGATTGCCGTGTTGGTGAGCTTTTCCAGCAGTTCGCTGCGCTCTTTGTCGTCGGCCTTGAGGAAGGCGCTGAACTCGCTCTGGGCCAGCATCACCGCCCGGGTGAATTGGGCGAAGTTGAGCCCCAGCTTGGATTCGATCAGTTGTTCGTAATCGCGCTTGCTACTGGCCAGCAATTGATTGTTGTCCAGATCGGTGAGGCTCTGGCGGCTGGCTTGCAGCTTGCCCGTGGCCTTGTCGCGGGCGCGGTTGGTTTCCCAGCGGGCGCGGTAGCGGTGCCCGTCAATGCCGAAAAAATCCACTTCGGCGAACCCGCTGCCGGTGCCACGGCGCAGCAGGGTGCGTGGGTCGCCGGTGGAGATATCGCTGTCGATTTCAGGAACCTTGTTTTCCTTGGCGACATTGTTCAGCCGAGGCACGGCGCCGAACAGCGCCAGGCACAAGGCGTCGAGCAGGGTGCTCTTGCCGGCGCCGGTGGGGCCGGTGATGGCGAACAGGCCGGCGCTGGCCAGGGGTTCGGCGCTGAAATCGATCTCGAACGGGCCGGCCAGGGAGGTCAGGTTCTTCAGGCGGATGGCCAGGATCTTCATGGCTGCTCACCTTCGTGCTGGACGTCCTGCAACAGCAGGGCGAAATCCTTGAGGGTCTGTTCATCCGCTTCATTGGCGTAGGCATCGCGCCAGGCCCGGCGGAACAGTTCTTCGGGGCTCAGTTGATCCAGTTCGATCAGCCCGGCCATGCCGTCCTCGCCGTCGCCACTGGCGCTACCGGCGTATTCGGCAGCGATCCGCACCAGGCGCACGGCCTTGCCTTGCAAGGCGTTCTCCACCTGTTGGCGCAGGTCCGGCTGCGGTTCGTCCAGGCGTATGCGCACTTCCAGCCAGGGCTGGCGCTGCTCCTCGGCCAGCAGGTCGATGTCCGGCAGGGCGCCGAGCTGGGCCAGGATCTCGCCCAGCGGTGCCGGGCCCAGGCGTTGCAGGTTGACGGCCCGGGGGATCAGCCGCGGTTCGACGCCGAGCAACTGCTCACCGTCCAGGCGAATGTCGAGGATCTGGTGCTTGTAGTCGATCTCGGAGAACGACAGCGGGATCGGCGAGCCGCTGTAGCGGATGCGTTCCTCGCCGTTGACCTTCTGCGGCTTGTGCAGGTGCCCCAGGGCCACGTAGCTGATCTGCGGGCCGAACAGGCTGGCCGGCAGGGCCTCGGCGTTGCCGATCACCAGGCTGCGTTCGGAGTCCTCGGAAACCGCGCCGCCGGCCATGTGTGCGTGGCTCACGGCAATCAGCGCCTGGCCTGGCTGGCGGCGTTCCTCGGCGGCGGCAATCAGCCACTCATGGACCTGGGCGATGCCCTTGAGGTAGTCCTCGCCCAAATGGCGGCCGGTGACTTCCGCCGGCCGCAGGAAGGGCAGGGCCAGGCACCAGGCCGCGACCTTGCCGCTGGCATCGGTCAGCGGCAGCAGCAGGCGCCCGGCATCCAGCTGGCCGTCATCGAGCCACAGCACCCGGCCCAGGGCATGGGCGCGCAGGCGCCGCATCAATGGCGCTGGCAGTTCGATGCGCGAGCCGGAGTCGTGGTTGCCGGCGATCATCACGATGCTCAGGCCCGGTTGCTGCTCGTGGGCGCTGACGATGAAGTCGTACAGCCGTTCCTGGGCTTTGACCGGTGGGTTGACGGTGTCGAAGATATCGCCGGCGATCAGCAGCGCGTCCGGCTGCTCGTGCTTGAGCTGGCGCAACAGCCACTCGAGGAAGCAGGCGTGTTCGAAGTCGCGCTCCTGGCCATGGAGGTTCTGGCCCAGGTGCCAGTCGGAGGTGTGAAACAGACGCAAGGCAAACTCCAGGAAAAGCAGCTACCAGCTGCAAGTGGCAAGCTGCAGGCTCAAGCGGTTCTTGTCGCTTGGGCCATGCAGCTGCATTTATTTGGGATAGAGCGGCGGCAGGCTGATGGTATCGGCCTGGGGCGCCTGGACCCGCTCGGCGGTGGGAATGGCACGGATCGCCCGCCACAGTTCCTCGCCTTGCCAGTACTGGCCGCTCTCGCTGTAGAGGGCGCCGTTGAGGCCGTCCAGGGCATCGGACAGCGGGACGAAGCGTGCCGCCATCTCGGCCAGGGTCTCGGGCTGCTGGCGGGCCCAGGCGTCCAGGGCCTGGCGGGTGGCCTGGGGATCGTTGGCCTGGCAGGCGCGCTTGAGGTCGTCAAGCAGCGAGCGCGGGCTGGGGCCGCTCTGGACCACCCGGGCCACCGCCGGCTGCGAACGGGCACGCCACCACAAGCCGAAGCCCAAGAGTGTGGTGCAGGCCAGCAGCAGGGTGCTCAGTTGCCACAACCACAGGCTGTCGCTGGCCGGGCCGACCTGGGCGGTACTGGCCGGGGCGTCCTCCACCAGGCTCGGGTTGTCCGCCACCTGCAGGGTACGGGCCGGCAGGCTGCTGGTTTCCAGGCGATCGGCCTGGGTGTTCCACCAGGTGACTTCCAGGGCTGGCAGCTCGACGTTGCCGGTGCGGGTCGGCACCAGGGCCTGGCGCTCTTCGCGGATACCCAGCACGCCTTGCTCGACCTGCTGGTTGCTCAGCTGCGGCTGGTCCGGGTAGCTGCGCAGGCCGTTGATCTCGGCCATGGGCAGGGGCGGCAGTTGGGCGCTGGACAGGCCTTCGGCGCGCAGGGTCAGGCTGCGGGTCAGGGAGTCGCCGACCTGGGGATGTTCGGGCTCGGGGCTCCAGCTTTCGCCCAGGCTCAGGCTGCGCGCCGGCAGCCAGGGAACGTCGGCGGGATAGGCTGCGGGCTTGGCCATCACCGGCAGTTCCATCTCGGCCGAGCTGACGTGGATCAGCTTGCCGGGCCGGGCAGCCTGGGGCGTGGCGTCCTGGCCGGTGCCGGGGTTGGCCAGGGTGGCGCTGAAGGTCAGCGCCGGGATCTGCAAGACGCCGCTGTGCTGGGGATAGATCGCATAGCGCATCTCGATCACGCCGTGGCGCACGCCGTTGATCAGCTTCTCGTAGGTGCGCGCTTCTCCCAGTTGCTCGACCCGGGCATCGCTCAGTTGCAATGGGCTGAGGCTGCTGTCGTCGAACAGCGGCACCGAGTGATAGACGTGCAGGGTCAGCAGGGCCTGGGCCTGGACATAGACCTTGGGCTGGTCCAGCTCGGCATCGATGAACACCGGCTCCAGGTGCGCCTGCTGGTCCTGCTCGGGGCTGGCGTTGACCTGCAGGCTCAGGGCCTGGCTGCGCAGCTCGCCCAGTTGCACAGGCTCGATGGCCAGGGTGCCGGTGTGGCGCGGCAGCAGGGTCACGATCCAGCGGGTGCTGGCGTGACTGTCGCCCAGGCTGTTGAGCTGGTTGACCTGGCGCGTGCCGCGGACTTCGAACTGCGCTTGCAGGGGCGCGAGGTCCGGCTTGCCGAACTGGGTGACGTCGGTGGACTCCAGGGTCAGCTCGACGGTCTCCCCGGCGTTCACCTGGCTACGGTCCAGGCTGGCGAGCAGCCCGGCAGCCTGGGACTGCGCGGTCCAGCAGGCGAGGGCAAGCAGAAGGGCGGTGCAGCGGGTCATCGAGTTTTTCCCTGATCCTGATGGGTTTGCTGTTCGTACCAGAATTTACGCCTGAGCAGCTCTCCCGGGTCGTCCGGGATCTTGCGCAACCATTGCTCCAGTGCCTGTTGGTGCTCAGCGTCCAGGCTGTCGTCCACTGGGCGCAATGGAGTGGTGGTGTGGGCATCGTCCAGCTCGCTGCCGGGCACTTCGCTGTGGCCGGGCACTTGCGGGTCGGCCTGGGTCGCGTCTCCAGGACCTGGTGGGTTGCTGGCGGACGCCGGTGGCGTCTCGCTGCCCGGTACTGGCGTGCTGGCGGTGCTGCCAGATTCGGGCCGGGCATTGTCCTCGGCATCCGGGCTCTGCGGTTTCACCTCTGGCAGGGGCTCCGCTGCCCGCCGCTGTTGCAGCAGCTGCTGGACCAGGGCCAGGTTTTGCTGCGCCGGTAGCAGCTCGGGTTGCAGTTCCAGGGCTTGCTCATAGGCGTCGATGGCCGCTTCCAGCTCGCCGCTATGGGCCAGGGCGTTGCCACGATTGTAATGGGCGCGGGCGTCGTTGCCTTCGGCGAAGCGCTCGGCGGCGGCATTGTAGTTGCCGGCCTCGAACAAGGCCACGCCCTGCCATTGGCGGTCCTGGAAATGCCGCGCGGCCTCGGCCGGGCGCTGTTGCTGCAGCAGGCGCTCGCCTTGCTGGTCCGGACGCAGCCACAGGTCGTTGAAGTCCAGGGCGTAGCTGGGTTGGGGCAGGCCCAGGCACAACAGCGGCAGGCAGAACAACCAGCCCCGGCGCCCGGCGCAGGCGGCCAGCAGCAACAGTGGCAACAGCAGCCAGTAGCCCTGGTCGGCCCAGGTGTCCAGGCGCAGGGTCTGGCCGTCGTCGCGCACGCCCCGGGGACCGCCCAGCAAGCCCAGGCCGCGCAGGTCGTTGTCGTCCAGGCGGGCCTGGCGGTAGCGCCCGCCGACTTCGCCGATGAATTGCTTGAGCCCGGGGCTGTCCAGGCGCGAGACCAGGATCGCGCCCTGGTCGTCCTTGAGGTAGCTGCCGTCTTCCAGCGGCACCGGGGCGCCATCGCGGCTGCCGATGCCGAGCATCAACAGTTGCGGGGCATCGCCGTCCAGGGCCTGGCGAATGCCCTGGCGCTCCTGTTCGCTGAGGGACGAGGCCAGCAGCAGCACCCGCCCCTGGCCGAGGGCGCCCTGGTCCAGCAGCTTGAGGGCCTTGCGCAGGGCCAGGTCGGCGCGCTGGCCGGCCTCGGGCATGATCGATGGCTTGAGGGCATCGAGCAGGTTGCGGCTGGTGGCCAGGTCATCGGACAGCGGCACCAGGGTGTGGGCGCTGCCGGCATAGACCACGATGGCGGTCTGGGCGTCGCTGCGCAGGGCCAACAGGTCCAGCAGCTTGTGCCGGGCCTGGTCCAGGCGGTTGGACGGCACGTCGCCGGCGAGCATCTGTGGCGTCAGTTCCAGCAGCACCACCAGCGGGTCGGCGGGTTTCTGGCTGGTCTGCTCGACCCGCTGCCAGCTGGGCCCCAGCAGCGCCAGTACCGCCAGCAGCCAGGCCAGGCCCAGGGCGACCCATGGCAGCTTGCTCTCGCGGCCGTTGCCGCCGCTGAGCAGGGCGGCATGGAAGGCCGGTGGCAGGATCATCTGCCAGCGGCCGGCGCGTTTCTGCCGGTGCCAGAGCTTCCACAGCAGCAGGGCCAGCAGTGGCAATACCAGCAACCACCAGGGTCGGAACCAATGGGGCCAGAGTCCGATCATCGACGCCTCCGCAGACGCAGGCGCTTGAGGCGTTGCCGCCAGTGAGGCAAGGGTTGCAGGAAATGCTCCTTGGTGAGGAAGCGTTGCAGGGGGTTGTGCGGCCAGCGTTCGCGCAACACCAGCAACACGCTGAGCAGCAGGGCCGCGGCCAGGGGCCAGTGGTACAGGGCCTGGGCCGGACGGGCCTGGGTCGGTTGCTGGGCCACCGGCTCCAACTGGTCGAGGGTGTCCTTGATGGCCGCCAGTTCCTGGCCGTCGCGGGCGCGGAAATAGCGCCCGCCGGTGACCTCGGCCAGCTCCTTGAGCGCCGGCTCGTCCAGGTCCAGGCTCGGATTGATGCCGAGGATGCCCAGGGTGGCGCTCTGGTCCGGGTCGGCGCCGATGCCGATCGGGTAGATCTTCACGCCTTCCTCGGCCGCCAGGCGCGCCGCGGTGATGGGGGCGATCTCGCCGCCATTGTTGGCGCCATCGGTGACCAGGATCAGCACCCGGCTCTGGGCCGGACGCTGGCGCAGGCGCTTCAGGGCCAGGCCAATGGCGTCGCCGATGGCGGTGTTCTTGCCGGCGATACCGATCTTCGCCTCATCCAGCCAGACCCGCACGGTGTGCCGGTCGAAGGTCAGGGGCGCCTGCAGGTAGGCCTTGCTGCCGAACAGGATCAGGCCCACCCGGTCGCCCTCGCGGTGCTCGAGAAAATCGCCCAGGAGGTGCTTGACCAGGCCCAGCCGGCTGACGTCCTCGTCCTGCCACTGCATGTCGGGGAAGTCCATGGAGCCGGAGACGTCCACCGCCACCAGCAGGTCGCGACCGCTGGCCGCCACTGGCAGCGGTTCGCCCAGCCATTGCGGACGGGCCGCCGCCAGCAGGAGCAGCACCCAGAGCAGGATGAAGCGCGCCTGTTGGCGCCAGGCCGGCAGGTTGGCCCGGGCGCGGCGCCGGGCCAGGCCCTCCAGGTCGCCGAGGAAGCTGACCTTGAGCGCCGGCTCGCCGCTGTCGGCCACCGGCAGCACCAGGCGCAGCAGCCAGGGCAGCGGCAACAGGGCGAAGATCCATGGCCAGGCGAACTCAAACATGCTTGCGAATCCAGGTGTCCACCGCCTGGGTCAGGCCGGCGATGGCTTTGTCGTCGAGCTTGCACTCGGGCTTGTAGGCGCCTTCCACCAGCACCATCCAGCGGGTCAGGCCGGCGGCCGGGCAGCGGTTGTCGAGGAACGCCAGCCATTTGCGGCCATTGAGGGTATGGCTCTGGCTGTTGGGGTAGTGGTTGCGGCACAGGCGCTTGAGCAGCCCGTTGAGCGCTTGCAGCCAGGCCCCGGCCGGGGCGCCGTCGTAGGGTTTGGGCAGCAGTGCCAGTTCCGCCAGGGCGGCCAGGCGCACCGGGTCCAGGGGTTGTTCGGCGCGGCTCGGGGCCTTCTTGCGTGGCCACAGGTGGCGCCAGTGCCAGAGGGCGAAGGCCAGGGCCGGCAGCAGCACGGCCAGCAGCCACCAGCCCGGCGCCGGCGGCCACAGGCCCACCGCTGGTGGCGGCAGCAGGGGTTGCAGTTGTTCCAGGCTGCTCATCGGCCGGCTCCCGGACGCTGCGGGTTGAGGTACTCGCGCAGCTGCTCGACCATCTCGCTCTGGGTGCTCAGGGGCATCAGCAGGACCCGCAGCTTCTGCGCCAGGCGCTCCCAGCGGGCGATGCGTGCCTCGCTCTGGGCGCGGTAGGCCTGGCGCAGTTCATAGCTCAGGGTATCGAGTTCCAGCTGTGCGCCGCGCTCGGCGAAACGCATCAGGCCGGCGGCGGGCAGGGCATGGTCCAGGGGGTCGGACAGCGGCATCAGCAGCAGGTCGCAATGACGCGACAGCAGGCTCAGTTGTTGCTCGGCGGCATCGCTCAGGGCTCGCTCGTCGCAGATCACGATCACCAGGCTGCCGGGGCGCAGCACTTCGCGGCCGCGCAGCAGGGCGGTGCCCAGGGCGTCGCGCTGGGGCTGGGCGTCGGCGTGCAGCGATTGGTTGACCCGCACCAGGCGGTTGAGCAGTTGCAGCAGGCTCTGCTTGCTGCGCCGGGGCTTGATTTCGTAGTGCTCGTCGTCGCCAAAGACCAGGCCACCGACCCGGTCGTTGTGGCCCAGGGCGGCCCAGCCGATCAGGCTCGCGGCCTGGGCGGCGAGCACCGACTTGAACATCAGCCCGGAGCCGAAGAACAGCTGGCGGCTCTGCTCGACCATGATGAAGATCGGCCGCTCGCGCTCTTCGTGGAACAACTTGGTGTGGGGTTCCTGGGTCCGCGCGGTGACGCGCCAGTCGATGGTGCGCACGTCGTCGCCGGCCTGGTAGACCCGTACCTGGTCGAAGTCCACCCCGCGCCCGCGCAGCTTGGAATGGTGCAGCCCCACCAGCGGGCTGCGCTGGCTGGGCGTGGAGAACAGCTGCACCTCGCGCACGCGGTGGCGCATCTCGATCAATTCACCGAGGGTGATGCGGATGCCGGGTTCGGCGCTGGCGTGGGTCATGGAGGTCAGGCGACGGCAACGACGTCGAGGATGCGCTGTACCACACGGTCCTGGTCGATGCCTGCCGCTTCTGCTTCGAAGGACAGGATGATGCGATGGCGCAGCACGTCGAACAGCACCGCCTGGATGTCCTCGGGGCTGACGAAGTCGCGTCCGGCGAGCCAGGCGTGGGCCCGCGCGCAGCGGTCCAGGGCGATGGAGCCGCGGGGGCTGGCGCCGTAGGCGATCCACTCGGCCAGCTCCGGGTCGAACTTGCCCGGGGTGCGGGTGGCCATCACCAGCTGCACCAGGTATTCCTCCACCGCGTCGGCCATGTACAGGCCGAGGATTTCCTTGCGGGCGGCGAAGATCGCCTGCTGGCTGACCCGGCGCTCGGGCAGGGTCTCGCCGTTCAAGGCCTCGCCCCGGGCCTGCTGGAGGATCCGGCGCTCAACCGCTGCATCCGGGAAGCCGATCTTGACGTGCATCAGGAAGCGGTCGAGCTGGGCTTCGGGCAGCGGGTAGGTGCCTTCCTGCTCGATGGGGTTCTGGGTCGCCATCACCAGGAACAGCGGCGACAGTTCATAGGTGCTGCGTCCAACGCTGACCTGACGCTCGGCCATGGCCTCCAGCAGCGCCGACTGGACCTTGGCCGGGGCCCGGTTGATTTCGTCCGCCAGCACCAGGTTGTGGAAGATCGGGCCTTGCTGGAACACGAAGCTGCCGGTTTCCGGGCGATAGATCTCGGTGCCGGTGATGTCGGCTGGCAGCAAGTCGGGGGTGAACTGGATCCGATGGAACTGTGCTTCGACGCCGTCGGCCAACTCCTTGATGGCCTTGGTCTTGGCCAGCCCCGGAGCGCCCTCGACCAGCATGTGGCCGTCGGCGAGCAGGGCGATGAGCAAGCGCTCGATGAGTTTGTCCTGGCCAAGGATCTGCGTTGAAAGAAAGGTTCGCAGCGCCAATAGCGCTTCACGATGTTCCATCGGTGACTGTTCCTGGAGAGGGTGCGCCCGGGGCGGTGCGAGAACGCCAGGGCTGGGGGCGATACTTTAATCCATAGCGGGCCCCGCCGACTAACGGGGAAAGAGTGATTTCGAAAAAATCCCGGCTTTTTCCCAAGGCGGCTGGCACGACGGGAGCCTGGTGCCCGCCAGGCGGGCATGCGCAACGGCTACATGAAGCCCCGGGCTACCCGAGGTTGGGCGTGGCCCTGTAGCCGCTGTCGAGCTTGCGAGGCTGCGCCCGGCCGCTGTCCGGGGTGGGTATCAGAGCTGGCTGATGTAGGTGCCCGTACCCTTGAGGATGTTCTTGAGGGTCAGTTCCACTTCGGCCAGGTCGGCGGCGCTGGTGGCGTGGTGGATTTGCAGGTGGTCCGAGCCGTTGAGGGCATCGGCGTCGGTCGCGGCGATCTCGATCAGCAGGGTGGTGGGGCTGAGGGTCACCTTGACCCCGTCCAGGGTCGAAGGCTCGCCGTCGAGGGTGATCTCCAGCTCGTCCTCGTCCGGGTAACGGCTCATCAGGAACATCTCGCCCTGGGTGCTGTGGCAGCAGAGCATGGCCATGTTGTCTTCTTCGTCGTCGCAAGGGTTGGCGATCAGGTGGGCGGTGGTCATCTGCATGGGCACATTCCTGGGGCAGGGCAAAAGAAAGGATTCTGCCAGCCCGGGGGAATTTCTGCTGGGTTGTCTGTCAGTACGGCAGTTGTGAACGCCTGGCGCGGATGAGTCATTTTGCGCACGCAAGTCCGGTCCGTGCATGGAAAACCCCGGGTTTTCCGCCAGCTGCTGCTAGTGTTGTTCTGGGCGTGACTGCCCGGTTGCGTGCCTTTGACCGAATATGTCGCAGCATCGCAAGCAGCTGTCGCATCGCACTCGTTAAGCTGCGCAGCGGACAATTTGTTCTCAAGTGCAATAGGTTGCGTCTGTTTTGTGATGATCACCTGCCAGGGCATTGCCCCGTTCGCCCTGGCCGATGCCCATCCCGGGAAGGTGTGAATGTGACCTGCGCGTCTCGTCCAGCTTCATTCACCAGGCATCCTGCAACCTCTGCCCGAGATTCAGGAACAGGATGCGCCGGCGCCCCCCAGCGGGACCGAACACGACGCTACCATCAATAACAAGCCCAAGCGGAGTACCACAGATGGCGTTCTTCACCGCAGCCAGCAAGGCCGACTTCCAGCACCAACTGCAAGCGGCACTGGCGCAGCACATCAGTGAACAGGCACTGCCACAAGTGGCGCTGTTCGCTGAACAATTCTTCGGCATCATTTCCCTGGACGAACTCACCCAGCGTCGCATGTCCGACCTGGCGGGCTGCACCCTCTCTGCCTGGCGCCTGCTTGAGCGCTTCGATCACGCGCAACCGCAAGTGCGCGTCTACAACCCCGATTACGAACGTCATGGCTGGCAGTCGACCCACACCGCGGTGGAAGTCCTGCACCATGACCTGCCATTCCTGGTGGACTCGGTCCGTACCGAGCTCAACCGTCGCGGCTACAGCATCCACACCCTGCAGACCGCGGTACTCAGCGTGCGTCGCGGCAGCAAGGGCGAGCTGCTGGAAATCCTGCCCAAGGGCACCCAGGGCGAAGGCGTGCAGAAAGAGTCGCTGATGTACCTGGAGATCGACCGCTGCGCCAACGCCGCCGAACTGAGCGTGCTGGGCAAGGAGCTGGAGCAGGTGCTGGGCGAGGTGCGTGTCGCCGTAGCCGACTTCGAGCCGATGAAGGCCAAGGTCCAGGAGCTGATCCAGAGCATCGACAACAGCCAGTTCGCCATCGCCGCCGACGAGAAGTCCGAGATCAAGAGCTTCCTCGAGTGGCTGGTGGACAACCACTTCACCTTCCTGGGCTACGAGGAATTCGTGGTCGGTGCCGACCAGGACGGCGGGCATATCGAGTATGACCCGAACTCCTTCCTGGGCCTGGCCAAGCTGCTGCGCGCCGGCCTCACCGGCGACGACCTGCATATCGAAGACTATGCCGTGAACTACCTGCGCGAACCGACGCCGCTGTCGTTCGCCAAGGCGTCGCTGCCTAGCCGCGTGCATCGCCCGGCCTACCCGGATTTCGTGTCGATCCGCCAGATCGATGCCGACGGCAAGGTGATCAAGGAATGCCGCTTCATGGGCCTCTACACCTCCTCGGTGTATGGCGAGAGCGTGCGGGTGATCCCGTACATCCGACGCAAGGTCGAGGTCATCGAGCAACGCTCCGGCTTCCAGCCCAAGGCCCACCTGGGCAAGGAACTGGCCCAGGTCCTGGAAGTGCTGCCCCGTGACGATCTGTTCCAGACGCCGGTTGACGAGCTGTTCAGCACCGTGATGTCCATCGTGCAGATCCAGGAACGCAACAAGATCCGGGTATTCCTGCGCAAGGACCCGTACGGCCGTTTCTGCTACTGCCTGGCCTACGTGCCGCGCGACATCTATTCCACCGAAGTGCGGCAGAAGATCCAGCAGGTCCTGATGGAACGCCTGCAGGCCACCGACTGCGAGTTCTGGACCTTCTTCTCCGAGTCGGTCCTTGCCCGCGTGCAACTGATCCTGCGGGTCGACCCGAAGCAGCGCATCGACATCGATCCGCTGCTGCTGGAGCGCGAAGTGGTGCAGGCCTGCCGCAGCTGGCAGGACGACTACGCCAGCCTGGTGGTCGAGAGCTTCGGCGAAGCCCACGGCACCAACGTCCTGGCTGACTTCCCGAAAGGTTTCCCGGCCGGCTACCGCGAGCGTTTCGCCGCCCACTCGGCGGTGGTGGACATGCAGCACCTGCTGAGCCTGAGCGAAAGCAACCCGCTGGTGATGAGCTTCTACCAGCCACTGGGCCAGGTGGCCGGCCAGCGCGAGCTGCACTGCAAGCTGTACCACGCCGATACCCCGCTGGCGCTGTCCGACGTGCTGCCGATCCTGGAAAACCTCGGCCTGCGGGTCCTGGGTGAGTTCCCGTATCGCCTGCGCCACAACAATGGCCGCGAGTTCTGGATCCACGACTTCGCCTTCACCGCCGCCGAAGGCCTGGACCTGGACATCCAGCAGCTCAACGACACGCTGCAGGACGCTTTCGTCCACATCGTCAGCGGCGACGCCGAGAACGACGCCTTCAACCGCTTGGTGCTGACCGCCGGCCTGCCATGGCGCGATGTGGCGCTGCTGCGTGCCTACGCCCGCTACCTGAAGCAGATCCGCCTCGGTTTCGACCTGGGCTACATCGCCAGCACCCTGAACAACCACACCGATATCGCCCGCGAGCTGACCCGGTTGTTCAAGACTCGCTTCTACCTGGCACGCAAGCTGACCCAGGAAGACCTGGACGACAAGCAGCAGCGCCTGGAGCAGGCGATCCTCACCGCCCTGGACGACGTCCAGGTGCTCAACGAGGACCGCATCCTGCGGCGCTACCTGGACCTGATCAAGGCCACCCTGCGCACCAACTTCTACCAGCCCGATGCCAACGGCCAGAACAAGTCGTACTTCAGCTTCAAGTTCAATCCGAAGCTGATCCCCGAGCTGCCCAAGCCAGTGCCGAAGTTCGAGATCTTCGTCTACTCGCCACGGGTCGAGGGCGTGCACCTGCGCTTCGGCAACGTCGCTCGCGGCGGCCTGCGCTGGTCGGATCGCGAGGAAGACTTCCGTACCGAAGTCCTGGGCCTGGTAAAAGCCCAGCAAGTGAAAAACTCGGTGATCGTGCCGGTGGGCGCCAAGGGTGGCTTCCTGCCGCGCCGCCTGCCGCTGGGCGGCAGCCGTGACGAGATCGCCGCTGAAGGCGTAGCGTGCTACCGCATCTTCATCTCCGGCCTGCTGGACATCACCGACAACCTCAAGGACGGTGGCGTGGTGCCGCCGGCCAACGTGGTTCGCCACGACGACGATGATCCGTACCTGGTGGTGGCGGCCGACAAGGGCACCGCGACCTTCTCCGACATCGCCAACAGCATCGCCATCGACTACGGCTTCTGGCTCGGCGACGCCTTCGCCTCCGGTGGTTCGGCCGGCTACGACCACAAGAAGATGGGCATCACCGCCCGTGGCGCCTGGGTCGGCGTGCAGCGCCACTTCCGCGAGCGTGGCATCAATGTCCAGGAAGACCCGATCAGCGTGGTGGGCGTGGGCGACATGGCCGGCGACGTGTTCGGCAACGGCCTGCTGATGTCCGACAAACTGCAACTGGTGGCGGCGTTCAACCACCTGCACATCTTCGTCGACCCGAATCCGGATCCGGCCACCAGCTTCGTCGAGCGCAAGCGCCTGTTCGACCTGCCGCGCTCGGCCTGGAGCGACTACGACGCCAGCATCATGTCCGAGGGTGGCGGCATCTTCTCCCGTAGCGCGAAGAGCATCGCCATTTCGCCGCAGATGAAGGAGCGCTTCGACATCCAGGCCGACAAGCTGACCCCGACCGAGCTGCTCAACGCCTTGCTCAAGGCGCCGGTGGACCTGTTGTGGAACGGCGGCATCGGCACCTACGTCAAGGCCAGCAGCGAAAGCCACGCCGATGTCGGCGACAAGGCCAACGACGCCCTGCGGGTCAACGGCAACGAACTGCGCTGCAAGGTGGTGGGCGAGGGCGGCAACCTGGGCATGACCCAGCTGGGTCGCGTCGAGTTCGGCCTCAACGGCGGCGGCTCCAACACCGACTTCATCGACAACGCCGGTGGCGTGGACTGCTCCGACCACGAAGTGAACATCAAGATCCTGCTCAACGAAGTGGTGCAGGCCGGCGACATGACCGACAAGCAGCGCAACCAGCTGCTGGCGAGCATGACCGACGAAGTGGCGGGCCTGGTCCTGGGCAACAACTACAAGCAGACCCAGGCCCTGTCCCTGGCTGCGCGTCGCGCCTACGAGCGGATCGCCGAGTACAAGCGCCTGATGGGCGACCTGGAAGGCCGTGGCAAGCTGGACCGGGCCATCGAGTTCCTGCCCAGCGAAGAGCAGCTCAACGAGCGCGTCGCCGCTGGCAAGGGCCTGACCCGTCCGGAGCTGTCGGTGCTGATCTCCTACAGCAAGATCGATCTCAAGGAGCAGCTGCTGGGCTCCCTGGTGCCGGATGACGACTACCTGACCCGTGACATGGAAACCGCGTTCCCGCCGACCCTGGTCAGCAAGTTCGCCGAAGCCATGCGCCGTCACCGCCTGAAGCGCGAGATCGTCAGCACCCAGATCGCCAACGACCTGGTCAACCACATGGGCATCACCTTCGTGCAGCGCTTGAAGGAGTCCACCGGCATGAGCCCGGCCAACGTGGCCGGCGCCTATGTGATCGTGCGCGACATCTTCCACCTGCCGCACTGGTTCCGCCAGATCGAGGCCCTGGATCACCAGGTCTCGGCACAGGTGCAGCTGGAGCTGATGGATGAGCTGATGCGCCTGGGTCGTCGGGCCACCCGCTGGTTCCTGCGTAGCCGTCGCAACGAGCAGGATGCCGCCCGTGACGTGGCGCATTTCGGTCCGCACCTGGCAGCCCTGGGCTTGAAGCTCGACGAGCTGCTCGAAGGTCCGACCCGTGAAGGCTGGCAGTCGCGCTACACCGCCTATGTCGAGGCTGGCGTACCGGAGTTGCTGGCACGCATGGTGGCCGGCACCACCCACCTGTACACCCTGCTGCCGATCATCGAGGCTGCCGACGTCACCGGGCACGACGCCGCCGATGTGGCCAAGGCCTACTTCGCCGTGGGCAGTGCCCTAGACCTGCCGTGGTACCTGCAGCAGATCAGCGATCTGCCGGTGGCCAACAACTGGCAGGCCCAGGCACGCGAAGCCTTCCGCGACGACGTGGACTGGCAGCAGCGGGCGATCACCATCTCGGTCCTGCAAATGGCCGATGCGCCGCAAGACATGGAAGCCCGCGTGGCCCTGTGGCTTGAGCAGAACCTGAGCATGGTCGAGCGCTGGCGCGCGATGATGGTGGAAATCCGTGCCGCCAGCGGCACCGACTACGCCATGTACGCAGTGGCCAACCGGGAACTGCTGGACCTGGCCATGAGCGGCCAGTCGGGCCTGTAAACCACCGACCCCGCTGCAACGCAAAAGCCCCGTATCGCAAGATACGGGGCTTTTTTCATGGCCTGTCGAAAGGGGCGTCAGGCTCCGGAAGGGCGCAGGGAGTTCTTACTTGGTCTTGCCCGAGGCGTCCTGCTCGACCACCAGGTCCAGCACATAGACCTGCGACGAGGCGTCGGCTGGCGGGTTCTTCCACTCGTATTGCTTGACCCGCAGCACGGTACGCACGCCGGCGTGGTGCTCGTAGCCCTGGATCGAGTCGTACATCGGATGCCAGGTGTCCTGGGTCGGCAACTGCAGGCCGGCGTCGTCATAGCGCCGCTCGCGCACTTGCAGGCACTGGTGGTTGGGGATCAGCGGGTGGCTGCACTTGACGGTCTTGGCGGCCACTTCCAGGAACTTGATCTCGCCCTGGCTGCCGTAGCGGGTCTCCGGGGTTTCTTCGCCCTGGAACTTGAGCACCGAACCATCCTGGGTGGTCAGTTGTAGCGTCGGCTCGGGAGTGTCGCCGTTGATGGTGGTACGCAGGTCGCCCTTGAGCAGGCGACCGACCTCGCTGTCCAGGTCCATCAGGCTCTTGTCGCAGGCCATCATGGTCGAAGCCAGCTGTTGTACCTTCAGCACGCCGTTCTGGTAGCTGTAGCCACCGAACTGGCCGTTGCAGCCGCCGCTGATGTTCAGGTTCTGGTCGCCGAAGGTCAGGCGCAGCTTGCCCTGGGTGCCCTTGGCCATGGCTGCGATAGGCTTGCCCGAGGCATCGGTGGCCGATACCAGGTTCCAGTAATAGGCCGGGAGCGCCGGCTGGGCGGCGGTGGTCGAGGAGGCGGCGGGCATGGAAGGCGATCCTTCATGGGAGGTGGAAGCCGGAGTGCAGGCCTGGAGCAGGGCGGCGCAGACGGCAACGAGGAGAATATTCTGTTTCATGGTTCGCTCTTTCAGCCTTGATTGAGTAGGTGCGGCAGCCTGCGCAGGCAGGATGCGCGCGCCGGTAAACAGGGTACGAGGTCACTCGAAGAGGGTAGCGCACTGCGCAATCCGATGGGCCCGAAGGCTGGATCGGGCGACCTCGACCGTTACCGATAGCGATGGGACAGCATGATGGCGATTCGGTTTCACCTGGGTGTTTGCCCGGTAGTGTTACCAAATCTTGCAACATGCTGGGTGTGGCCGCTGCCGCAGGCTGCGCAGGGGCGCGCAGCGGCGTGGGGGGGATGGGATTGTCCTGTCGGACGGCGGGCCTTGTCGCAGTTTCGCCGGCTCAGCAGCGGCCACGGGTGGGTGTGGCCGCTACAGGATCAATGTTCCAGGGGCGTCAGCACTTCGTCCTTGGTGTCCATCAGCATGAATACCAGCAGCTTGGCCGGTTGGGTCTGGCTGGCGTTGGCCGAGACCGGATGCTGCGAGCCGGCAGGCTCGAACCAGGACTGCCCGGCCTGGTAGGTGATGCTCGGGCCATCGTTGACCCGGGAGGTGATGGCGCCTTCGAGCACGTAGGCCATGGCCGCCCCGGCATGGCGGTGGGGTACGGTGGCCTGGCCCGGGGCGTAGTCGACGGTGAGCATCATGGCCTTCTTGCCCGGCAGGTTGGCCAGGGCCTGGTCCTGCAGGATCGCCAGCTTCTCCTTGCCGTACACCGGCTCGTGGGCGGTGGCCGCCACAGAGGTGATCAGCGCGAGGGTGGCGAGGGCGGCAGTCAGGGTTTTCATCTTCGGTTTCTCCAGCGGATCGGAATGTCCTTTCAGGCTAAGCCCTGGGCGTCGGGGGCCCTATAACCAATCCCGGCGAAGACGCGCAGACCAATCCACCGTCCTTCAGGTGATCTGCTGCAGGATGTCGCGCACCTTGTCCAGGGCCGGGTCGATGTCCAGGGTCTCGATGGCGCCGAAGCCGATGAACAAGCCCTCGCGGACCGGGCTGTCGTGGAAGAACTCCTGCAGCGAATAGAGTCCCACCTCGACCTTCTTCGCCAGATCCAGCAGCAGCGGGATATCCACCGGCACCTTGCACAGCGCGGCCATATGGAATCCGGCCGTGCAGGGCACCGCTTCCAGCCAGGGCGCCAGGTCGCCCTGCAGGCGCAGCAGGATGCGCTCGCGGCGCCCGGCATACACCGCGTGGCAGCGGCGGATGTGCTTTTGCAGGTAACCCTCGTCGATGAACTTGGCCAGGGCCCATTGGGGCAGGGTCGGGGTATGGCAATCGGACAGCTGCTTGGCCTTGATCACCGCCGGCAGGATGGCCGGTGGCAGCACGGCATACCCCAGGCGCAGTTGGGGCAGCATGCTTTTGGAGAAGGTCCCGACGTAGGCCACCACGCCAAGGCTGTCCAGGCTCTGCAAGGAGTCGGTGGGCCGGCCCTCATAGCGGAATTCACTGTCGTAGTCGTCTTCGATGACGATGGCCCCCAGCTGTCGCGCGCGCTCCAGCAGCGCCTCGCGGCGCGCCTGGCTCATGGGCATGCCCAGGGGGAACTGATGCGAGGGGGTGACATAGATCAGCCGCACGCCATCGGGAATCCGCGCCACCTCGATGCCCTCGGCATCCACCGGCACCCCCACGACCCGCGCACCCTGGGCCTGGAACAGCAGGCGAGCCGGGGTATAGCCCGGGTCCTCCATGGCCACCAGGCTGCCTGGCTCGAGTACCACCC
This sequence comes from Pseudomonas sp. CMR5c, assembly GCF_003850545.1. NCBI lineage: Bacteria > Pseudomonadati > Pseudomonadota > Gammaproteobacteria > Pseudomonadales > Pseudomonadaceae > Pseudomonas > Pseudomonas sp. CMR5c. Next base: position 2,832,788 of record NZ_CP027705.1, read on the forward strand.
GGGCGATCAGGTCCAGGGCCTGCTGTGCGCCATTGCACACCACGATGTCCTGGGCGGTGCACACCACCCCGCGGGAAAACGCCACGTGGCCGGCTATGGCATTGCGCAAGACCGGCAGGCCCTCCGGCTGGCTGTAGAAACCGCCGGCCTGGGCCATGCGCCGCAAGGCATCCTGGGTGCAGCTGCGCCAGTGGTCCTGGGGGAATTGCGCGCGGGTGGTGGCGCCACCGATGAATTCGTAGCGCAGGGTGCCTTCCAGGGTCGGGTGGCGCAGCGGCGAAGGAATTGTCTGCCAGCGCTCCAGGCTCTGGACGCAGGCCAGGTCCTGGGCACTCTGCTTGCGTTCGGCCTTGACTGGGCGCGGGCTGACGAAAGTGCCCCGGCCGATCTTGCCCACCAGGTAGTTTTCATAGGTCAGCAGGGCGTAGGTATCGGATACCGTCTTGCGCGAGATGCCCAATTGCGCGGCCAGCAGCCGGCTGGGAGGCAACTGAGCGCCGGCGGCCAGGCGCCCGGAGTCGATGGCGCCGCGCAGTTGCTGGTAGAGCTGCTCGGCCAGGTCCTTGCGGCCGTTGATCACTACGTGAAGTTCCATTGCCATGCCCGGGTCTGATTGATCGGCGCAAGGTTACTCGTCCCGTGGCCTTTCGTGTAGTTGTCCGGCTGCCAGCCAGCCGGGACAAGCTCACCAGAACCAGTAGGGCAGGAACTTGGGTGTCGGTTCTATGGCCAGTTCCTGGTGGAACGTGATGGGGTTGAAGAAGAACGCATCCAGGGCAAGAAAGGCCGCGACACCATATGCCAGGACGATCAATTGGCGATGGGGATGTACGTAGTAGTTGTGGTCGATGAAGTAACGCACCACGGTGAGTACGACAAAGCTTGCGAATACGCCGAGATAGTTCGGTTGTAACGGCTTGGCACCGTAGAAGTTGTATATCCACACCGCCACGGCCAGCCCGGCGCCAATGGCGGGCAACTTCAGGCAGAACCCCAATAGCCAGTTCCTGGCGCGGGCGAACATATCGTTCTTGTCGACGAAGATATAGGCGGCCAGCAAGGCGATGGCGGGGGTGATGGAAACGATATAGCGCGCCTTCTTCGAGTTGGGGATGGTAAAGAACAGGATCAGCGCCACGAACCATAGCGCCAGGTAGAGCAGCAACTCGCTATCGACCTGGCGCTGGGCGCCGAAGAATGTCTTGTACTTCCTGAAGATGACATTCAGGGCGAAGAACACCGTGACGCCATAGGTGATCAGTCCACCGGTGAAGTAGAAGTAGTAGCGAGGTTTGTGATTGCTGGAGACCCGCTCCAGGCCCTGCATCATCAGTACTTCGTGCATGAAGGCCGGGCCGCCCTGTACATGGGCGGCAAAGGCCAGCAAGGCCACGCCGACGATGAGCAGCAAGCCCGAGACCAGGCCGAACAGCAACAGCTTGCGCCACTGCCGGCTCAGCAGGTAATAGCCGCCCACCACGATCGCCGGGCCGATCAGGCCGATGGGGCCGCGGAACATGAAGCCCAGGGCCAGCCCGACAAATACCAGGGCCAGGCGCCAGGGCCGGCGCTTCAACTGGCCGGAGTAGGCCAGGTAGAAGCACGCCACGCTGAACAATGCGGGATAGACATCCAGCGCCAGCGAGTTGACCGCATCCAGAAACCCCCAGGTCAGCAGTGCAAAGAGCACCCCGTACAGGCCCCATTGCTTGTCGTGCAGCGCTCCCAGTTTGTAGATGAAGACCAGGATCAGTGCCGCGCTGACGCAATAAGGCAGGCCCATCGACAGTATCGACAGGCGGCCGAAAGGCAGTGAGGACAAGTAGATGAGAAAAGTGTTGGCGATGGTGTAGTCGGGGTAGGGCTGCAAATCATCGGCAATGGGAAACAGCGTCATGCCGTGCTGGAGCATATAGTCGGCAAAGTCGACGAAGCGCGTGGTGTAGTTGAGAATTCCAGGCTTGTATTGCAAGCCCATGAACAGCGCAAGCGCTACTAGAAAGATACTCAGGCAAGGTCTTTGGCTGACCTGTCTCATCAAGTTGCTCATGCGCTCGTTACTTCCGGAATACACAAATATGCGGTGGCCATCGGTCCGACACCATAGAGCAACATGACTGTCTGCTTGCTGAACTGCTGCGGAACATGGTCGCGCAATCTAGTCGGCGCCAAGTTAGAGGTGGGTATAAGTATCCGGCTCGAGAGTGGTCTGCCCTGAATCCCGTGGATTGGCTATAGGGCAATGTCGCGGCGGCCGTTAGCCTGTACGGCGCCGATACCGCAACAAGGACTTGCCAGGATCGCCCGCCAGCGGGGTCGGCCAGTCATCCAGCGTTCGCGCTGGCCTCCTTGTTTTCTGCGATACAGGTATTCCCATGAAGTTGCTTCACGTCGACGCCAGCGCCAAGGGCGAGCGCTCCAACTCCCGTGCCCTGGGCCGTTATTTCATCGAACAGTTGCAGGAGCAGGGGCTGGACCTGGAAATCGACTACCTGGACCTGGCCCGGGAGGCTCCGGCGGCCGTCACCGAGGCGTTCGCCATCGCTACCTATACCGCGCCGGCGGCCCGCACGCCGCAGATGCGCGAGACCCTGGCCGCATCCGATGTCTTGTGTCAGCGCCTGCTGCAGGCCGATGCCTGCCTGTTCGCCATGCCCATGTACAACTGGTCGATGCCTTCGACCTTCAAGGCCTTCATCGATGCCATCACCCGTACCGAGCTGACGTACCTGAACACCCCGGACGGGATCGTCGGCCAGGTGAACCGGCAGAAGGTACTGTTCCTCACCAGCCGTGGCGCCGACCTGCGCCCGGGCACTCCCATGGCTTGGATGGATGCGCTGACCCCGGCGCTGCGGGCCGCCTTTGCCTTCATCGGCGTGCAGGATCCACGGTTCGTCGATGCCCAGCCGTTGCAGTTCGCCAACCCCGAGGCGCGCAGCGAAGCCCTGGAACGGGCTCGGCAAGAACTGCGGCAAGTGGCCGGGCAGTGGGCGGCCTGAGCTACTGGCGCTAGCCTCTGGCCGTTCAAGGACGCTGTTGCGGGGTGACCGAGTTGCCGAAAGTGTTGCCCATGCGCACGCCGGTGGCGGCCGGGGTCGACAGGCCGAGCTGGTTCGGCGGGCGTTTTTCCACCGGTTTGCGCATCGCCTCGGCATTGGCCTGGGCGGCCTTGGCCGCTTGCGGGTCGTTGCCCATCTGCCGGCTCAGGCAGTTGTAGTCGGGGGCCTTGTAGCCGCCGACGCTGACCTCCACGCACCCCTCGCGCGCTTCCTCGGCCTGGGCCACCCAAGGCAGGACGCTGAGCAACAGGCTTGCGGCATAAAGACTGAATCGGTTCATGAGGGCCTCCTGGCTGGCCCGGGAAAGCGGGCTTCGATATCGACCGAGTGTAGAGCAAAGACCGTGCTGAAAAAGTGATGGTTTTTTTGCCATGGCCGTAACACCAGATTCATAAACTGGCCTCAGGATGACGCTTTTCAGGGATTGGAAGGCAGTGCAGCGACGCAGAGCGCAGGTCGGGCGATGGACTTCATTGCACGGGAGCTTGGCGACCTGTGTGCTGGGGTTCGCGTTGTGGCTGCAGGTGCCCGAAAGCTGGGCCCAGGACAGTCCGCAAGGGCCGCCCCGGGTCGATTCCCAGGCCCTGCTGGCGCTGGATATTCCGGCCCAGGACCTGGCCCAGGCCCTGGAATTGTTCAGTCGTGCCACCGGGATGGCGGTACTGGTGGACCGGGAATTGGCTCGAGGCCGGCGCTCGGTGGGGGTCAAGGGGCGCTACAGCGCTCGCGAGGGGCTCGGCCGTTTGCTGGCTGGCAGTGGCCTGATGGCTCGTTACGCCCGTAGCGACGCCTTCACCTTGCAAGTGCCGCCGGCCAACCAGCCGGCGGCGCAACCTGCGGCGGGCGGCGGGCGCGGGGCGCGGCTCAACAGCAGCTATGCCACGGCCTTGCAGCGGGCGGTGGAGCGCAGCTTGTGCGCTTCGCCGCTGACACGGCCGGGCAGCTTCAGGGCGCTGTTGCAGTTGTGGGTGGGGGCCGATGGCAGGGTGCAGCACAGTCGCCTGGTCGGCAGCACCGGCGACTGGCAACGGGATGAGGCGCTGGTGCAGCGCCTGGCACAGATTCGCGTCGAGCGTCAGGCGCCCAGCTCGTTGAGCCAGCCGCTGACCTTACTCTTGGTACCGGACACGACAGGGAAACGCATGGATTGCAAGGAATGGGAAGGAGCTTCCGGGGTATGAAGAACACCGGGCACAGTGCGATGGTCAGGCTGTTCCTGACGTCCTACGAGGACTTCCGGGTGCGCTTGCGCAGGCGCCTGGGATCCGAGGACCTGGCCAACGATGTCCTGCATGAAACCTACCTGCGGGTCGACCGCATGGAAGAGCCGCCGAACCTCGCCCAACCCAACGCCTACCTGTATCGCATGGCCCTGAACATCGCCGCCGACCGGCGCCAGTCCGACGCTCGCCTGCTCACCGGCGAGGAGGTCGAGGAGCTGCTGCAGGTCGCCGACGAGGCCCTGGACCCTTCCCGGGTGGTGGGCGGCCAGAAGGAAATCCAGATCCTGCTCAAGGCCCTCTACGAGCTGCCGGCACGCCGCCGGCGGATCTTCATCGCTGCGCGCCTGGAAGAGGCGCCGCACCTGGAAATCTCCCAGCGCTTCGGCATTTCCACACGGATGGTGGAGAAGGAACTCAAGGCCGCCCTGGGGCATTGCGCCCTGCGTCTTGAAAGAAAAGTCATTCAGCGGTTCGGTCCCGGGGCCGGAAAACCGTCCTAGACAAAGAGTCCCTGATCAATCCGTGAGTATCTGCGCGCTTGAACATCTTTAGCATTTCTTCTCCCCGGGCCTCGGCGGACCAGCAACTGCTGAGCGAAGCCCGGGACTGGCTGGTCCTCCTGACGTCGGGCCGGGCCACCGCGGCCGACGCCCGGGCGCTGCGCCAGTGGTGCGCGCAGAGCCCGCAACACGCGGCTGCCTTCGAGCAGGCCAAGACGCTGTGGCATGGCTTGCAGCCGGCGGCCCAGCGCCTGGAACAGCAGGCACGCTTCCGGACTTTTGGGCGCCGGGCCTTTCTCGGCGGCGCGCTGGCGGCCTCGGCGGCACTGTTCATGGTGCGCATTACGGTGCCCGGCGGTTTTGCCGGGCTCACGGCGGATTTTTCCACCGAGGTCGGCGAGCAACGGCGGGTGGACCTGGCCGATGGTGTGAGCCTGGAACTCAACACCCAGACCCGTATCAGTCGCCGTGAACTGGCGGCGGGAGAGCAGGGCATCGAGTTGCTGGAGGGCGAGGTGGAGGTCTTCAGCCAGGGCGGGCAGGCGCTCAAGGTCCAGGCCGGGGAAGGTTGGCTGAGCGCGCGCCAGGCGCGTTTCAACCTGCGCAATACCGAGCGCCAGGTGTGCGTGACCTGTATCGAGGGCAGTCTGCAGGTAGAGGTGGCCGGGCGCAGCATTCGCCTGGACAGCGGCCGCCAGCTGACCTACGACGAGCGTGGCGTGGGCCAGCCAGTGGCGGTGGACCCCCATGCGGTGATCGCCTGGCGCGAGCAGGTGCTGGTGTTCGACAACGCCACGCTGGATACCGTGGTTCGCGAGATCAACCGCTACCGTCCCGGGATGCTGGTATTGCTCAATGCCGAGCTCGGCAAACGCAAGGTCCAGGCGCGTTTCAACCTCGATCAACTGGCCGGCGTGGCGCTGTTGATCCGCGACGCCTATGGCGCCAAGTGCACCGAGTTGCCTGGCGGCGTGGTCCTGCTCAGCTGATACCGTCTCCGCGCTCGGCCTGAGCTGCCGCCGATATCCGCTACGCGACCGTAGATCTCGACGGATCTGAACCGCCGCCGGTGTCCGCCAAGTGCTCCAGGAGCGGGCTCAATCCAGCGGGCCCAGTACCTGGCGGTAGCGTTCTTCGCCTTGGGGCGTCTGGCGCACCAGGCGGATCTCCAGGCCGGCGGGGTTGTCCTGGCGGTTGCCGCTGAGCTGGCGCCAGCCTTTGTCCGGGTTCCACACACGCACCTGCAGATCGCTGACCCGCTCCAGCACCGCCACGCCGTCGCGCGGCGCCGGCAACGGGTAGCGATCGCGGGCCTCGGCCACCGCGCGGTACAGGGTGTCGCCCTTGAGCCACCAGCGCACCCGTTGCAGGCCTTCGCCAGAGGTGGCGGCGCTGCGGATCACTTCCAGGCGAAAACCCTTGCTGTCGGAGCTGCGCACGCTCAGGGGCGCCGGGGTCTCGGGTTCGGCATTCTCGCTTTCACCAAGCTGCGGCTCGCGCAACTCGATGGCGGCTCGCTGGGCCACGTCGCGGTCCAGCTGGTTGAGCGCCCGCAGCAACGCCTCGGTCTGCTCGGTGCCGGCCTTGAGGTGGGCGTCGGCCCGGCTCACGCTGTCCAGGCCGCGCCAGGCGATGAGGCTGACCACCGCCATGAGCATGATCGCCACCATTACCTCGATCAGAGTGAAACCTTCCTGGCGACTGTTCATGGCTGCTCCACCACGCGCAACTGGCCGGCCGGCGTGCGCTCCACCCACAAGCTATGCTGACCATCGGACAACACGACCCGAACCGGTGGATTGATCCATTCGGCATTGAGCACCAGGCGCTGGCGCGGCTCGATGCGCACGTCCATGGCGGCGGTATCCCAACGGCGCGGGCGCAGTTGGCTGTCATGGCGGAAGTCGTCGACGCCGCTGCCGCCATCGGCCGGGCGGTCGAAGGCGAACCCCTTGGCATTGGCCCGCCAGGTGATGGGCCGGCCATCGGTGCGGGCTTCGGCCTGGGCCACTTGCAGTAGTTGCGCCAGGCGCTCGGCGTCCTTGCGCAGTTGTTGCAGCGGGTCGGGCTTGATGCTCAGGCCCACGGCGGCGCTGGCGATGCCAATGATCACCAGCACCACCATCAGTTCGATCAGGGTGAACCCCTGTTGCTTGCCGCTCTGCATCACGTTGCACTCCTTGGCGATGGGTCCAGACTGCCCGAGGCAGATGATCGTCCAGTGAAATAAAACCGTGAGAATTGAGCTGTAGGCTGCGGGGACGGACAAACAGGAGGTCCTGCCCATGCTACGCGCGATGCTCAACCCTTCTTCAGCTCCCCGGCTATTGCAGTACACGGCCCTGCTGGCGGCCCTGGCCGGTGTCGCCACCTGGTCGTCGCTGCTGCTGACCCCGGCCGAGTCCCAGACGCCGACGGCCGCGCCCCAGGTGCTCGCCGCACGTGCCGACAGCCCGGCCCTGCAGTGGTTCGCCAACCAGCCGGCGCAGGTGGATATCAAGGTCTCCGGGGTCATGGCCGGGGCCCGGGGGGCGGTGGCCATCCTCAGCCTCAACGACGGGCCTGCGCGCAGTTTCCTCGCCGGTGAACGGCTGACCCAGGGCGTGCGCCTGGCTGCCATCGAGGCCGATGGCGTGCTCATCGAGCGCGGCGGCGAGCAATCGCGGGTCAAGGTCAGCAAGCTGCCGGACTCGCCAGCCCTGCCACGGTTGACCCGCTGAGCCTCACTGGCGCGGCGCCTGTGGCCGGCTGACCAGGCTCTCCAGCCGTGCCAGGGGTGGCGCCTCACGGCTGCGGTCGCGTACCTGCACGCTGACCCGCAGCAGGCCCGGCGCAATGCCGGGAACTATCGCCTGCTCGCAAAGCAGCTTGAGCCGGCCCTGGTCGCATTCGAAATTCTTCAGGCCCGGATGCAGATTGCCCTCCAGGCGCAGCTCGGCCAGGCGGCTCTGGGCCGCCAGCAGGGCCAGGGACTTGTCGCGCAACAAACCGTTGCCCTGGGTCATCAGGCCCGCCACGCGCACTGCCGCCGACATCGCCACGGCGATGATGGCCAGGGCTACCAGGACCTCGATCAGGGTGAATCCAGCTTGTTTGGACACCGCTCGCATGGGCTGCTCGAAACCGGGAAACAGCCTCGCAGACTAGCCCGCGGGCTTGACGGAATGGCGACCGAAACTCCCGAGGTTTTTCAATACCACTGACATATCTTCTTGCAACACTGCGCGACGAATCGAACTCAAGCCAAGGAATGTCGAGATGGATATCGCGCATGAAACGTCCCCACCCCAAGCCTGCGGAGCGTTGCCGGCAGGCCAGGAGATCGCCTCGCCAGGCCAGGAGCAGGAAGCTTGTGGTGTGGTATGCCAGGACGCCGGCGGCAGTTCGGCATGGCGCTCGCGGACCTGGGGCAGCCGTGCCCAGCGCGGTTTCACCCTGATCGAGATCATGGTGGTGGTGGTGATCCTCGGGATCCTGGCCGTCATGGTGGTACCCAAGGTCCTGGATCGTCCGGACCAGGCACGTGCCACTGCGGCCAAGCAGGACATCGCCGGTCTGATGCAGGCGCTCAAGCTGTATCGCCTCGACCATGGCAGCTATCCGAGCATGAACCAGGGCCTGAAGGTCCTGGTGGAACGCCCGGCCAATGCCAAGGACAGCAACTGGCGTTCCTACCTGGAGCGCTTGCCCAACGATCCCTGGGGGCATCCTTATCACTACCTCAACCCGGGGGCCAACGGCGAGGTGGACGTATTCTCCCTCGGCGCCGACGGCCAGCCCGATGGCGAAGGCGTGAATGCCGACATCGGCTCCTGGCAGTTGTAAGCCGGCCATGAACAGCCGTTCGCCCAGTGTGGCGAAGCAGCGTGGCATGGCCATCATCAGCGCCTTGCTGATCGCCGCAGTGGTGGCGGTGATCGCCGCGGCGATGCTCACCCGCCAGACGTCCTTCATGCGCACGGTGGAGGCCGAGCAGGGGCGGGTGGTGGGCAGCGCGGTGTTGCAGGGTGGGCTTGAGTACAGCCGGCAACTGCTCTGGGATGCGCGCCAGCGCGATGTCCTGACGCGCCTCGACCAGCCCTGGGCGCGGCCCATTGGCGACCAGGCGCTGGGTGGGTTCAACGGCTCCTTTCAGGGGCGCCTGCAAGACCAGCAGGGCAAGTTCAACCTGCGCAACCTGGTGTTCCAGGGGCAGGTGGATGCGGTGCAGTTGCAGGGGTTCGAACAGCTGTGCCAACTGATCGGCATCGATTCGGCCCTGGGCCGGCGCATCAGCCAGCGGGTGATCGCTTCCTACCCCCAGCGCCTGGACAGCCCGGACAGTGCTGCCAAGGTCCGTGGCACCTTCGACAGTGGTCGCCTGACCTCGCCCGGTGCCGAGGCACGGGTGCTGCCGGCTCGGCAGCCGATGCTGCGCAGCGTGGAAGAGCTGCGGGGGCTGTCGGGCATGAGCGAAGCCTTGCTGCTGCGCCTGGCCCAGCACGTCAGCATCTTGCCGGGCAATACCTGGGTCAACGGCAATACCGCTACCGCCGAGGTGTTGGCGGCGGTGGTGCCGGGCCTGGCGCTGTCGCGGGCCAGGGCCCTGGTGGCCGAGCGCGACGCCGGGCACTGGTTCATCAACCGTGGTGATTTCGTCAACCGCCTGCGCATGCCGGAAGTGGCGGTGGAGCAAGTGCGGGTCGGCATCACCAGCGAATGGTTCCTGCTCCAGGGCCAGGCTCGCCGCGACCAGCGCCGGGTCAGCCTGCAAGCCCTGCTGCACCGCCCCGAGGACCGCATGCCCCAGGTGATCTGGTCGCGGGTGGGCGTATGAGCCGCTTGCGCATTGTCTTGCCGAGCCTGGCTGAGCTGGGCCAGGCCGGTTATCCGGTGCAGCACCCAGTGGATTTTGCCCGCCTGGACCGCCATGGCCGGGTCAGCGCCAGCGGACGTTGCCCGCTGGAGCAACTGGGGGCCATGGGCAAAGGCGCCAAGCCACTGCCGGTAGAGTGTTTCCTGCACCCCCAGGACAGCCTGTTGACCAGCATCGAGTTGCCGCAACTGCCGCCGGCGCGAATCAAGGCGGCGGTGGCTTGTGCCGCCCAGGCGCTGATCCTCGGTCCCATCGAGTTGATGCATATAGCCCACGGCCCGCGTGAGGCCGACGGCCAAGTGGCATTGGGCTGGCTGCCGCTGGAGCCGTTGCAGGCCCTGGGACGCTGGCTGGAACAGGCCGGCCTGAAGCTGCAGGGCCTGTACCCGGCGCCCTATGCCCTGGCGGTACCGGCGCCCGGACAACTGAACCTGTGTGCCGTGGATGGCTTGCTGGTCCTGCGGCATGGCTTGGCGCTGGGCAGCGTTCAACCGCTGCTGGCGCAGGACGCGGACGGCGCCTTGCCGGCCAGCCTGGAGCAGCTGTGCGGCACGGCTGGCGAATTGGCCTGGATCGGTGACCAGGCGCCGGCGGGGATCGCCCAGCAGCCGGCCGAGCAACGCTGGAACGGCGCTGTCCCGGCCTGGAGCCTGCATGTCGGGGCGTTGCCCGGGCGTGTCGCGGCCAAGGGCTGGGGCCGGGCCCTGGGCTGCTGCGCCCTGGCGTTGGCGGTCTGGGTGCTGGGCCTGAACCTGTATGCCGCACGTGAAGCGGAGCAGGGGCAACGACTCAAGACCCAGATGAACCAGAGGGTGCGCCAAGTGTTCCCCGAGTTGCCGGTGGTGCTCAATCCACTGCAGCAGGCCCGCCAGCAACTGGAGGCTCGGCAGAGCGGCTCGACGGGGGATCCGGCCCAGGGTTTTGCCAGCCTGTTGCAGCAGGCCGCCAGCGCCATGCCGTTCATGGTCGGCAGTGTCCAGAGCCTGAGCTATGCCCAGGAGCGCCTGCAGCTGGAAATGCTGCCCGATGCACCGCGAGTCACCGATGACAGCTGGCAGGGCGCACTGACCCAGGCCGGCTACAGCGTCCAGCGCGAGGCCAATGGCTGGACCCTGGCTCCTGCTGGCGCGCGTTCCGCCGACGCCATGGAAACCCCGGAGGGCGACGATGATGAATAAAGCCCTGTTGGCACAGTACCGGGCTCGCTGGAGCGCGCTGCGAACCCGCGCCCGGGCCTATTGGAGCAGCCTGGCCCTGCGCGAGAAGCGCTTGCTGGCCGGCACCGCCGCTGGCCTGCTGGCCTTGCTGAGCTGGTCGCTGTTGATCCAGCCGGCCCTGCGCAAGATCGACTACTGGCAGGTCGAGACGCCCAAGCTGCGGTCCCAGGCCGAGGCCCTGGAAGTGCTGTTGCACGAGGTGGCGGCGGGCCCGGGCCAGGTGGCTGGAGCCGATCTGGAACAGGCCTTGCGCCAGACCCTGGACGGGGCTGGCCTCAAGGATCACTACCAATTGCAGCAGAGCGATGAAGCCGGCCCCGAGAGCTGGCGGTTGACCTTCGAGCAGGCCCCGGCGGATGCCGTGGTCGGCTGGTTGCTGGGCTCGCCCAGGCAGCTTTCGCTACAGGTGGTGGAGGCTCGCCTGCAACGCGCAGGCACGGCCGCCGCCGATGACTCGGCAGGCACACTGTCCGGGACCGTTCGCATGGATCAGGCGCAGGGCGCTAAGGAAGCTTCATGAAGTGGTCAGGTTCCAAATACGTGCGCCAGTGTCGCAAGGCCGCACCTTTCCTGCTGCTGGCGCTGGGGGCCTGCAGCACCACCCAGTCCACCCCGCCACAGCCGACGCTGGTGGACAGCGAACTGGGCCAGCCCCTGGCCGATACCCGGCGCGGTGGCGATGCCCTGGCCGACCGCCAGCGCCTGCAGGCCCAACAGGCCCAGCGGCCCAAGGTGCTGCATCCGGTGACCAACAGTCGTGCCCAGGCCACGCCGCGCAGCACCAGCGTGCCGCGCAATCCACTGGGTGACCAGCCAGTGCAATTGAACTTCGTCGAGGCCGACATCCAGGCGGTGGTGCGGGCCTTGTCCCGCTCCACCGGCCAGCAGTTCCTGGTCGATCCACGGGTCAAGGGCAACCTGACCCTGGTCAGCGAGGGCCAGGTGCCGGCGCACCAGGCCTACGACATGCTGCTGGCGGCGCTGCGCATGCAGGGCTTCAGCGTGGTGGACGTCGGCGGCGTGGCCCAGGTAGTGCCCGAGGCCGATGCCAAGCTGCTGGGCGGGCCGATCTACAGTGCCGACAAGCCGGCCGGCAACGGCATGCTGACCCGCACCTTCCGCCTGCAATACGAAAACGCGGTGAACCTGATCCCGGTGCTGCGGCCGATCGTTTCGCCCAACAACCCGATCAACGCCTATCCGGGCAACAACACCATCGTGGTCACCGACTACGCCGAGAACCTGCAGCGGGTGGCGCAGATCATCAATGGCATCGACACCCCCAGCGCCATCGACACCGATGTGGTGGCGGTGCAGAACGGCATCGCCGTGGACATCGCCACCATGGTTTCCGAGCTGCTGGAAAGCCAGGGCAGCGACCAGACCCAGAAGATCAGCGTGATCGGCGATCCGCGTTCCAATTCCATCATCATTCGCGCCGGCAGCCCCGAGCGCACCGAGCTGGCGCGCAACCTGATCTACAAGCTGGACAACGCCCAGAGCAACCCCAGCAACCTGCACGTGGTGTACCTGCGTAATGCCCAGGCCGGCAAGCTGGCCCAGGCCCTGCGCGGCCTGCTCACCGGGGAAAGCGACAGCGGCGGCAACGATGGCGCCCGGGCCATGCTCAGTGGCATGGGTGCCAGCACCGGCAGCGGCCAGGGCAGCAGCCAGACCGGCAGCAGCGCCAGCACCTCCGGCAATAGCAGCCTGGGCAACGGCAGCAGCGGCGCCACCAAGGGTTACGGCCAGGGCGGCAGCAGTAGCAGCGGCCTGGGTAGCAATGGCCAGCAGAATGACCAGAACACCGCCTTCAGCGCCGGTGGCGTGACCATCCAGGCCGACGCCACCACCAATACCCTGCTGATCTCCGCGCCGGACCCGCTGTATCGCAACCTGCGGGAAGTGATCGACCAACTGGACCAGCGCCGGGCCCAGGTAGTGATCGAGAGCCTGATCGTCGAGGTCAACGAAGACGACGCCAACGAATTCGGCGTGCAGTGGCAGGCCGGCAACCTGGGGGGCAAGGGTGGTTTTGGCGGGGTCAACCTCGGCGGCAGCGGCGTGGTCGGCAACCCGGGCAGCAAGACCAGCATCGATGTGTTGCCCAAGGGCCTGAACATCGGTGTGGTCAATGGCACCGTGGATATCCCGGGGATCGGCAAGGTGCTGGACCTCAAGGTCCTGGCCCGGGCGCTCAAGAGCAAGGGCGGCTCCAACGTGCTGTCGACGCCGAACCTTCTGACCCTGGACAACGAGGCCGCGAGCATTTTCGTCGGCCAGACCATTCCTTTCGTCACCGGCAGCTATGTCACCGGGGGTGGCGGCAACAGCAACAACCCGTTCCAGACGGTGCAGCGCGAGGAAGTGGGGCTCAAGCTCAACGTGCGGCCACAGATTTCCGAGGGCGGTACGGTCAAGCTGGATATCTACCAGGAGGTCAGCAGCATCGATGCGCGGGCCTCGGTGGCGGCCGGCACGGTGACCCAGAAGCGCGCGATCGACACCAGCATCCTGCTCGACGACGGGCAGATCATGGTGCTCGGCGGCCTGCTGCAGGATGGCTACACCCAGAGCAACGACGCAGTGCCGTGGCTGTCGAGCATTCCCGGGTTGGGAGCGCTGTTTCGCAACGAAAGCCGGAGCATCAACAAGACCAACCTGATGGTGTTCCTGCGGCCCTACATCATTCGTGACAGCGGCGCGGGGCGCAGCATCACCCTCAACCGCTATGACTTCATGCGCCGGGCCCAGGGCCAGTTGCAGCCCGAGCACAGCTGGGCGATGCCGGACATGCCGCTGCCGCAACTGCCGCCGGCGGCCAAGGCGATCCCCGGGGCGCAGCCGGTGTCGTTGCAGGACGCGCCCCAGGGCGTACGGGCCACCATTCGCGCGGTACCAGTGCAATGAGCCAGGCACCAGGTCTGAGTCATAGCCTGCTTCGTGCAGGGATTCCTGGACGGATGGAGGTTTGGCGATGACCTCCCAGCTCCCCTACGCCTGGGCCAAATCCCAGCGCATCCTGCTGCGCCACGACGAGGAGGGCGCGGTGCTGCTGGTGTGCCCCTCGACCCCTGGCTGGTCCATCGCCGAGGCCCGCCGCCAGTTCGGCCCGGCGCGCCTGGAACAGGTGCGCGACGACGAACTCGACGGCCTGCTGGCCACCGCCTACGCCGACACCGGCAGCGCTGCGGCGGTGGTCGGCGCGGCGGAGAACGAGGTGGACCTGGACCGGCTGATGCAGGACATGCCGGAGATCACCGACCTGCTGGACACCCAGGATGGTGCGCCGGTGATCCGCATGATCAACGCCTTGCTCACCCAGGCAGCGCGAGACGAGGCCAGTGATATCCATATCGAGCCCTACGAGACCCACTCGGTGGTGCGCTATCGGGTCGACGGTACCCTGCGTGACGTGGTTTCGCCGCGCAAGGCGCTGCATGGTGCCCTGGTGTCGCGGATCAAGATCATGGCCCAGCTGGATATCGCCGAGAAACGCCTGCCCCAGGACGGCCGGATCGCCTTGCGCGTCGCCGGGCGGCCCATCGATATCCGCGTCTCCACGGTGCCCACCGGCCATGGCGAGCGGGTGGTGATGCGCTTGCTGGACAAGCAGGCCGGGCGCCTGCAACTGGAGACCCTGGGCATGGACCCGGCGCTGCTGGCCCGGCTCGACGGCCTGATCCGCCAGCCCCATGGCATCGTCCTGGTCACCGGACCCACCGGCAGCGGCAAGACCACCAGCCTCTACGCGGCCCTGGCCCGGCTGGATGCCAGCACCAGCAACATCCTCACCGTGGAGGACCCGGTGGAATACGACCTGCCGGGCATCAGCCAGATCCAGGTCAACGCCAAGATCGACATGACCTTCGCCCTGGCCCTGCGCGCCATCCTGCGCCAGGACCCGGACATCATCATGATCGGCGAGATCCGTGACCTGGAGACCGCGCAGATCGCAGTCCAGGCGTCACTTACCGGGCACCTGGTGCTGGCCACCCTGCACACCAACGATGCGGTGTCGGCGGTCAACCGCCTGATCGACATGGGGGTCGAGCCGTTCCTCCTGGCCTCGTCGATGCTCGGCGTGCTGGCCCAGCGCCTGGTGCGGCGCCTGTGCAACCAGTGCAAGGAACCTGATCCGGCCAACCCCGGCACTTGGCGTCCGGTGGGTTGCCCGGCCTGCAACCAGATCGGCTACAGCGGGCGTACCGGGATCCATGAGCTGTTCTGCATCGACGACGATATCCGCAGCCTGATCCACCAGGGCGCCGATGAGCAGGCGTTGCGCGCTTCGGCCCGGCGCGCCGGGATGTTCAGCATGCGCGAGGACGGCGAACGCTGGGTGCGCAGCGGCGCCACCGCGCCGGAAGAAATCCTTCGTGTGACACGGGACGCCTGATGAATCGCTATCGCTACGAAGCTGCCGACAGCCTCGGCAAGATCGAATCCGGGCACCTGGAGGCCGACAGCCAGAGCGCGGCCTTCGCCAGCCTGCGCAGCCGTGGCCTGACGGCCTTGCAGGTGCAACTGGACGGCAACCAGGGCGCGGCCGGGGCAGGGGGCATGTTCAGCCCGAAACTCTCGGACAACGACCTGGCCTGGGCCACCCGCCAACTGGCCAGCCTGTTGGGGGCCAGCCTGCCCCTGGAGGCGGCCCTGAGTGCCACGGTGGAGCAGGCCGAGCGCAAGCACATCGCCCAGACCCTGAGCGCGGTGCGGGCCGATGTGCGCAGCGGCATGCGCCTGGCCGAGGCTCTGGCGGCCAGGCCCCGGGACTTTCCGGAAATCTACCGTGCGCTGATCGCCGCCGGCGAGGAGTCCGGCGACCTGGCCCAGGTCATGGAGCGGCTGGCGGACTACATCGAGGAACGCAACGGCCTGCGCGGCAAGATCCTCACGGCCTTCATCTATCCCGGGGTGGTGGGCCTGGTGTCCATCGGCATCGTGATCTTTCTTTTGAGCTACGTGGTGCCCCAGGTGGTCAGTGCTTTTTCCCAGGCTCGCCAGGACCTGCCGGGGTTGACCCTGGCGATGCTCGCCGCCAGCGACTTCATCCGCGCCTGGGGTGGCCTGTGCTTCGCCGCCCTGGTGGCCGGGTTCTGGGGTTGGCGGATCTACCTGCGCAATCCCCAGGCCCGCTTGAGCTGGCATAGCCGGATCCTGCGCCTGCCCCTGGTCGGACGCTTCGTACTGGGCCTGAACACGGCACGCTTCGCCTCGACCCTGGCGATCCTCGGCGGCGCCGGCGTGCCGTTGCTGCGGGCCCTGGAGGCGGCGCGCCAGACCCTGTCCAACGACCGTTTGAGCCAGAGCGTCAGCGAGGCCACGGCCAAAGTCCGCGAGGGTGCCAACCTGGCGGCGGCGCTGCGGGTGGAGAAGGTCTTCCCGCCGCTGTTGATCCATCTGATCGCCAGCGGCGAGAAGACCGGCGCCTTGCCGCCGATGCTCGAGCGGGCGGCGCAGACCCTGTCCAGCGACCTGGAGCGCCGGGCCATGGGCATGACCGCGCTGCTGGAGCCGCTGATGATCGTGGTCATGGGCGGCGTGGTGCTGGTGATCGTCATGGCGGTGCTGCTGCCGATCATCGAGATCAACCAGCTGGTGACTTGATCGGGGCGAGGGCGCTCCCACCGTTCGGCCGTGGCCGGCAAACCCATTGCACTGGTCTGCCGGCCATGGATGCCTGCCTGTTCCGAGGCATCAAGTTGCCCGGTACGAGTTTTCGCTCGTAGCGCGAGGGCCGCACCGGCAGATTCTTTTTTCAGGCCGCTCCCCGCGCTCCCGACCCTCCCGGCAGGCATCCTCGGGTTCCTCGTTCTGTCATGTTCCAGCCTCGCTCCCAGAGTCTACGGCGCTTGCCGGAAGATGCCGGTCCGGGCTGTGGAAACCTGGCTGTCACCTTGGACGCAATGGCCTTAAAAAAGCGCTGTGAACACCCGAGAATCTTTTGCAGTAACAGCCGGTTTCTCCCGAGCATTTTTCCTTTAACTGTCACCGGAAGCTGCGAACTTCTCTCCCCATGGCCTCACCCATCAAGCCCTCTGGATCAAGGCTTCTGGCCCGAGTGCCATGGCGTCATGCAAGAGCTATTCACCCAACGTACGAACACGACGAAAGGAGATTCTTCATGTTTAAGCGCAATGTTCTCGCGGCATCCCTGACCCTGGCTGCCCTGTGCTCGGCACAGGCTGCAATGGCTGACATCAACGGCGGTGGCGCTACCCTGCCACAACCGCTGTACCAGACCGCTGGCGTTCTGACCGCCGGTTTCGCTCCCTACATCGGCGTAGGCAGCGGCAACGGCAAGGCTGCCTTCCTGAACAACGACTACACCAAGTTCGTGGCCGGCACCACCGGCAAGAACGTGCACTGGGCCGGTAGCGATTCCAAACTCAGCGCCACTGAGCTGGGCAACTACTTCACTGCCCACCAGACTGCCTGGGGCAAGCTGATCCAGGTGCCTTCGGTGGCCACTTCGGTTGCCATTCCGTTCAACAAGGCCGGTACTGCGGCCGTTGACCTGAGCGTCAACGACCTGTGCGGCGTGTTCTCGGGCCGTGTCAACAACTGGAGCCAGATCGCCGGTGCTGGCCGTACTGGTCCAATCACCGTGGTCTACCGCAACGAAAGCAGCGGTACCACCGAGCTGTTCACCCGCTTCCTGAACGCCAAGTGCGCTGAAACCGGCACTTTCGCCGTGACCACCAACTTCGCTTCCAGCTACTCGGGTGGCTTGCCAGCCGGTGCCGTGGCCGCTGTGACCAGCCAGGGCGTGATGGACGCGCTGAACGCTGGCGACGGTCGTGTTACCTACATGAGCCCTGACTACGCCGCGCCTACCCTGGCAGGCCTGGACGATGCCACCAAGGTGGCCAAGGTCGCCGGTGTTTCGCCAGCTCCTGCCAACGTATCGGCTGCCATCGGCGCTGTTCCGGTACCTGCGGTGGCTGACCGTGGCGATCAGAACCTGTGGGTTCCGGTCTTCACTTCCCAGGCCAACATCGACGCCAACCCTGGTGACAAGAGCCTGCGCCTGTACCCAACCAGCGGCTACCCGATCCTGGGCTTCACCAACCTGATCTTCAGCCAGTGCTACGCCGACGCGACCCAGACTTCGCAAGTACGGGCTTTCTTCAGCCGTCACTACGGCGCTCTGGCGAACAACGACACTGCAATCAACAACAACCGCTTCGTGCCACTGCCAGCTGCCTGGAAAACTGCCGTACGTGACTCGTTCGTCACTGCTTCCAGCGGTCTGAGCATCGGTAACGCCAGCGTTTGCAACGCCATCGGCCGTCCGCTGTAACTGACGCGTTCGATACCCGCAACACCTGGATCAGCAACGGTTTCGGCCGTTGCTGATCTTTTCATTCAGGGCCGCCTGGCCTGTTCATCGCCAGGCTCGGCACGCAGTTTGGCGCCAACCGCTGCGACGGCAGCGCGGACTCGCTCCGAGGTTGCTCGCGGCCACCGGGATGGTCGACCAAGGGCGTCTTGGTCGCCGACGGGCGAGCGTTACACCCAAAACATGAATTTTCCATGACAAGCGTTCGGTCGTGTCACCTGACAACGGCCTATCCCTAGAGCAGTGACGCGCGCCCTGGGTCGTACAGCGTCGCGCACCCCTGGGCGTCATAACAAAGGATGAGTAGTAATGGTTCGCTGCAAACCACCGGTTAACACCCCTGGCCTGGATTCCCAGGTGTCGATCCTGCGGCTCAAGCCCCTGGCCCAGGCCATCGCCCTGTTGTTGATGGCCGGCGGTGCCAATGCTGCACCGGCCTTCAGTTCCGGTTGGTTCGCCGACAAGGGCGCCTCCCAGGCAGCCACTGCCGCGCGTACCGGTAGCCAGATGCCGGGCATGCCGCCGCCGCTGTCCCAGCAGGTGCGGGTCAACCAGCAATTGCAGCGTTCGCTGGGCAACCTCAACTCCACGGTGGCGGCCATCGCCGCGCAACAAGCGGCCCAGGCAGCGGCTCGCCAGGCTGCGTTCGGCAGTGTCAGCGCTATTCCCGACGGCCTGGGCCAGGGTGGGTTGAAGGTCGACAACAGCCTGACCCAGGGCTGGATCAACGCCAAGGGCCCGGTGCAGAGCCAAGCCGGTGGCAAGACCACGGTGACCATCGAGCAGACCGCCGACAAGGCCATCCTCAACTGGGAAACCTTCAACGTCGGGCGCAACACCACGGTGGATTTCCAGCAACAGTCCAACTGGGCGCTGATGAACCGGGTCAATGACCCCAATGGCCGACCCAGCGAGATCCAGGGCCAGATCAAGGGCGCTGGCACGGTGATGATCATCAACCGCAACGGCGTGGTGTTCAGCGGCACCAGCCAGGTCAATGTGCGCAACCTGGTGGCCGCCGCAGCCACCATCACCGACGAGCAATTCAGCAAGCGTGGCTTGTATGTCGACGCCAACGGCAGCCAGCCGACCTTCACCGACGCCGCCGGCAAGGTCCTGGTCCAGGCTGGAGCCTTGATCCAGACCCATGCCCCGGCTACCTCCACCGATGCCGGTGGCTACGCCTTGCTACTGGGCAGCGAGGTGCAGAACGCCGGGACCATCGTCACCGCCAAGGGCCAGACCACCCTGGCCGCCGGCGACAGTTTCTACATTCGTCGCGGGGTCGGGACCGAGGGCAACCAGCGTTCCACCACCCGCGGCAATGAAGTGGCCACCTCGCTCAAGCCGGGTAGCAGTGCCGGCAAGGTCAGCAACAGCGGCTTGATCATGGCCTCCACTGGCGACATCACCCTGACCGGCCACCAAGTGCTGCAGAACGGCGTGGCCCTGGCCAGTACCTCGGTGGATACCCGGGGCACCATCCATTTGCTCAACTCCGCCAGCGACGGCACCGGTAGCGTGACCCTGGGGCAGGGCAGCACCACCGCGATTCTCCTGGATAGCAGCGGCAGCAGCGCCCTGGACAGCCAGCGCAACAGCGGCCTGGGCAATCTGGACGGCACCCCGACCAACCTGATTACCGGCCAGTTCAACAATCTCAGCAGCGTCGCCGATCGCACCGACCAATCCCGGGTGGAGATCGTCAGCGGTGGCACCGTGGACTTCCAGAAGGGCTCGATCACCCTGGCTACCGGTGGCCAGGTGGCGGTCAGCGCCGGGCAGCGCAGCCTGGTGCGCGATGGCGCGGTGATCGACGTCGCCGGCGCCGTCGGGGTCAAGGTGGCGATGGAATCCAACAACATCAAGATCAACGTCCAGGGCAACGAGCAGCGCGATTCGGCAGGTAACCGCGATGGCGGCAAGCTGATCAACAACGATGTGTGGGTCGACCTGCGCGAGCTGATCTTCGTCCCGGCGGGCACCAACGGTTACGCCAGCGACCGCTGGTACACCGCGGGCGGTCTGCTGGAGGTGGGTGGCTACCTGGGCACCCAGCGGCACAGCATCGGTGAATGGATGGCCCAGGGTGGAACCCTGACTTTCACTGGCAAGGATGTGGTGACCCAGTCCGGCGCCCAGTTGAACCTGTCCGGCGGCACCGTGGACGTGCAGGGCGGCTATATCCAGCAGACCTGGCTCAAGGGTGTGGACGGGCGCTTGTATGAGTTGTCCCGGGCCCCGGGAGACTTGCTCTATACCGGGATCTACCAGGGTTATGTGGACAACAGCCCGCGCTGGGGGCGCACCGATTACTACTACAACCCGCTGATCGCCCAGCAACAGCGCTATGAGGCGGGTTACACGGTGGGCCGTGATGCCGGCAAGCTGGTGATCGGCACCGGCAACGCGGTGCTCGAAGGGCAACTGGTCAGCGATGTGTTCAAGGGCGACCGGCAGATCCAGGCGCCCAAGCCCAACCTCGATGGCTACCAGCAATCGCACAAGGCGGCAGCCCAGCGCGCGCAGCTGATCATCGGCAGCTACACGCCGATCTACAACAAGGCCAGCGGTACCCTGCGCTATGCCCTGAATCCCACCGTGGACCAGGTGCTGATCGACGCCAACCAGCAGAAGATCGCCGACGGCCTGGACCTGGACAGCGCCTTGCCAGCCGATCGCCAGGGGCGCTTGGTACTCGACAGCGACCAGCTCAATGGCCTGCAACTGGGAGCGATCAAGGTCGGCGCCCGGCAGCAGATCCAGGTCGATGGCGCGCTGACCGTGGCCGACGGTGGCGACATCACCCTGTTCGGTCCCCAGGTCAAGATCAACGCCAACCTCAGCGCCCACGGCGGCAGCATCAACGCCGGCAACGTGCTGAGCCAGGTGGATGTGAACCGTAATTTCGTGGTTGGTGACGTGATCCTCGCGCCCACCGGTGGCGCCCAGGCCCGGGTCGATGTCGCCGGTGGAGTCAAGCTGGATGTGTCGGGGGGTTGGAACAACCTGGCCCTCGACCCGCTGAATAACGGCGGCGTACCGTTCAGCAACGGCGGCAAGGTGTCGCTGCGCAGCAGCGGCGATCTGAACCTGGCCAAGGGCAGCCTGGTGGATGCCAGCTCCGGCGCTACCATCGCTATCGACGGCAAGCCCAGCGGTGGCAAGGGCGGCGACGTGACCCTGGCGGCCGACGGCAAGCTGGACGTGTCCGGGGAACTGCGCGGCTATGGTGTCAATGGCGGCGGCACCCTGGCGTTGCAGGCACACAAGGTACTGATCGGTGCTGGCAGCAGCGTGCCTGAGACGGGCACGCTGCAACTGGCGCAAGACTTCTTCAACAAAGGTTTCTCGGCCTACGACATCACCGGCAATGAAGGGCTGAAGGTGGCCGAGGGTGCCAAGGTCGATGTCACTGTCCCGGTCTATCGTTTTGGCGACCAGGCGAGCAATGCGGCCACCGGTAGCGCCCCGGCCAGCGTGCTGGAGCCCTGGCTCCCAGAGTTGTACCAGCAGGATGCGACCAAGAGCGTACTGACCCAGCGCCGTGGCGCCGGGCTGACCCTGACCGCCGGCAACCAGTACTCCACCGGCGCGCAACTGGCGACTACGGCGCTGAGCGTGGGCCAGGGCGCGGTGATCAATGTCGATCCGGGACAAGCCATCAACTTGCGCAGCGTCGGCCAGTTGACCATGAACGGCACCCTCAACGCCTGGGGCGGCAGCGTCAGCCTCGGTGGCCTCACCGTGGCCAGTTCCGAGGCGGCCAACGCTGCCGGCCACGGACGCTCGATCTGGGTGGGTGAGCAAGCGCTGATCGATGTCGCGGCCCGGGCAGCGAACGCCGTGGACAATCGTGGGCGCAGCTATGGCCAGGTGCGCAACGGCGGTAACATCAGCATCGGCGGCGAGATCGACCTGGCCACCGGCATCGCCAAGGCCAGTGACCTGTTCGTGGTGGTGCGTGACGGCGCGCGGCTGGATGCATCCGGCACCCAGGCCGCCCTGGACATTCCCGGACAAGGGCGGGTGCAGGTAGCCAGCAATGGCGGCAGCATCAGCTTCGCCTCCAACAATGGCCTGTACCTGGATGGCAGTTTTATCGCCAGGGCCGGTGGTGCCGGTGCGGCGGGCGGTAGTTTGTCCGTGGCCCTGGAAAGCCCGTACTACACCAAGAACGCAGTGACCGACCGGGTGCTCAAGGCTCGCGAACTGGTAGTCAGCCAGACTCACCAGGCCAACGTCCTGCCAGGATCGCCAGAATCTGCGGCCAGCGGGCTGGAGTATGGCCGTGGCCGCCTCGGTGCGGATCAGGTGGCGGCCGGCGGCTTCGATAACCTGGCCTTGCTGAGCAACGGCCTGTTGGGCTTCGATGGCGATGTGTCGCTGAACATGGGGCAGAGCCTGCGCCTGTACAGCGGTGCCTTGAGCCTGACGGAAGCCGCCGCGGCCAACAGCCAGGTCAATCTGTCGGCGCCTTATCTATTGTTGGCTGGCATCCTCGCGCCGCCGGAGGCCAAGGACCAGTATGTGCGTCCGGTGGTCTCCATCGCCAGGCCGTCGGAGCGCGCTACCCAGGCATTGTTCAGCGCCAGCGGCAACCTGATCGATGTGCGCGGCAATGTAATGTTCGGCAGCAAGGGCGACCTGCGCCAGGCGAACGGCAGCCTGGTGAACATCGAACGGCGGGGCTTCGATCATGTCCGGCTCGATAGTCAGGGCGACCTGCGCTTCCTCGCCGGCGCTGGCGCCGATGTGATTGCCAAGGGCATCAGCACCCAGCTGTTGACCCAGGGAGATATGACCCTGCGTGCTGCGCAGCTGTATCCGGGCACCGAGGTCGGGGCACGGGTGATCGCCGGTTACAAGTACGATTTCGCAGGCCTCGCATTCGATCCGACCCGGACCCTCACTATCGCGCGTAATGGCAACGCTGACCTGGCCGTGCCGTACTCGGCCTTCGGCCGCCTGCAACTGGGCGCCGCGACCATCAAGCAGGGCGGCGTGGTGCGCGCCCCCCTGGGCCTGATCGAGATCGGCAACCTGGGCAGCAGCAAGGTCGAATTGCTGCCCGGCAGCCTGACCTCGGTCAGCGGCAAGGGCCTGGTGCTGCCCTATGGCGGCACCGTCGATGGCCAGGTCTACAAGTACAACGGCAAGACCGTGAACTTCGTGGGCCAGGGTGGGCTGGTCAATGAAAACAGTGAGCTGAGTGTCGGCGTGATCCTGGGTGGCAAGTCGGTGAAGGTGCAGCAAGGGGCGACCCTGGATCTGTCCGGCGGCGGCGAGTTGCTGGGCGCAGGTTTCATCTCCGGGCGTGGCGGTTCCACCGATGCCCGCTACAGCCCGCTGGTGCAGATCGGTGCCAATGGCGTCCTGGTCTTGCCGGGCCTGGCCAGCAACCCGATCTACGCCATCGTTCCCGGGGTACAACCCGGTTACGCGCCGGTGGCACCGGAAGGCGGCGCGGTAGACCCGCTGATCGGCCAGCAGGTGACCATCGGCGCCGGAGTGCCCGGGCTGGCGGCGGGTACCTATACCCTGATGCCGTCCACCTATGCCCTGATGCCGGGGGCTTTCCGTGTGGAGATCAACGGCCTGGCGGGACTTGGCAGCGAGGGCTCGGCCCAGCAGATGCGCAATGGTTCCTGGAGCACCGCCGGGCGCTTGTCCATCGCCAACACCGGGATCGGCAGCAGCGTCGCCAGCCAGTTGATCCTGACCTCGGCCGATACCCTGCGCCGTTATTCGCAGTACAACGAGACCAGCTACGCTCAGTTCGCCATGGCCGATGCGGCCAAGCTCGGCGTGCCGCGGCCCTTGCTGCCGGTGGATGCCAAGACCCTGAAGTTGGCGCTGGAAGCCGGCGCCGGAACCGACGCGTTCTCTTTCCAGGGCACTGGCCGCTTCGAGGCTGCAACGGGGGGCTTTGGCGGTACTGTTTCGGTATTGAACAGGAGCGACGGCAGCGGTATCGAAGTGGTGAAGGCCGGGCAGTCGGCCACCGACGGCTTTACCGGGATCACCCTGGATGCCGACAGCCTCAACTCCCTGGGCGCCGGGCGCCTGATGCTCGGCGGCCTGACCCTGGTCAAGTATGGTCAGAGCGGTAACCTCATCACCCTGGCCGAAGGCACCAACACCAGCAATGGCTCGATCATCCTGCGCCAGGGAGCAGCCCTGGCGGCGCCGGAAGTATTCCTGGTGGCCAACACCGGCCAGATCCTGGTGGAGCAGGGGGCTTCGATCAACACCATCGGTCGTGGCAAGGCCAGTTATGACGCGCGGGACGGTTTCACCTATCAGGTGGGCAATATGTTGGCGGTGTCCAATGGCTTGCTCAATGTGGTGAGTGCGCCTGCAGCCCTGCAGCCCAGCAACGGTATCAAGGTGGGAAGCTGCGGCAGTAGCCTTTGCACCGGGCAGACCTCTTTGTACTCCGAGGGCAGCATCGTTGCCTTGACCGACAAGACCTTCGAGCTGGGGGACCAGGTGCGCTATGGCACCCGGCATCTGAACCTGGGCTTGAGCAGCATCAATGTGGGCAGCCCCGAGGCCCTGGCTGCGGCAGCCGCGGGTAATCGCCTGCCCGCCGGCATGACCCTGACCCAGCAAGTGCTGGATCGCCTGCTGCGTGGCGATAGCCAATTCGGTGCCCCAGCCCTGGAGACCCTGCAACTCTCGGCCCGGGACAGCTTCAACTTCTATGGCAGTGCGGGCCTGGATACCTACGATCCGGTCACCGGCAAGTCGTTGCTGAGCAACCTCATGCTCTCGACTCCGGCCATCTACGGTTCCGGTGGCGCCAATGACGTGGCCAGCATCCACACCGCCAACCTGATCTGGCAGGGGGCCACCAGCCCGGCTGGGACAGTGGTGGCCGGCGGTGCCGGCACCGGTAGCGGACGCCTGGATATCAATGCCGAGCGCATCGAGTTCGGGTATGGCGCCTTCGCCCAGCCCAGCACTTCCAAGACCTTCGATCGCCTGGCCCTGGGGTTCGCCAACGTCAATCTCAACGCCAGCCAGCGCATCACCGCCAACCACAAGGGCAGTCTCGCGGTGTACCAGAGCCAGGGTGGCTACGACCCACTCAAGGGTTTTGCCTATAGCGGCGGCAACTTGAATATCCGTACGCCGTTGATGACTGGCGAAGCCGGTTCGGTGAACCGCATCACGGCCGGTGGATCCATCGATATCGGCGCCACGGCTGGCCCTCGTGGCCAGGCCAATGGCCAGGGGGCCGAGTTGTCCTTGAGCGGTGACAGCATCCGCCTGGCCAGCGCGGTGGTCCTGCCCAGCGGCAAAGTGACCCTGGATGCCCGTGGCGATGTGCAGTTGACCGATGCTGCGCTGATCGATGTGGCCGGGCGTGCCATCGCCTTCAACGATCTGACCAAGTACGGAGCCGGCGGCGAGGTGCTTCTGCAGAGCCGTACTGGCAATGTATTGCAGGCGGCGGGTTCGAGCATCGACCTGTCGGCGCAGAACAACCAGGCCGGCAAGTTGCGCGCCGTGGCCCAGGACAGTGGCGCGGGGCTGGTGGACCTGGCAGGCAAGATCCTTGGCGCCAGCAGTGGTTCTTACGATGCCGGCGGCACCCGGATGCCGTACCTGGGCGGCGCGGTGGAAATCCAGGCCCAGCGCCTGGGTGGCAGCGGTACCCTGGACGAGCAGTTCGCCGCTCTCAACCAGCGCCTGAACCAGGGCCAGGTATATGGCGCCCGCAGCTTCCAGCTCAAGCAGGGCGACCTGACCATCGGCAATGGCCTGAAGGCCAACAGCATCAACGTCTCCCTGGACAACGGCAGCCTGCGGGTCAACGGCCTGGTGGATGCCAGTGGCGAGCGGGTCGGCAGTATCAACCTGGCGGCCGGCAATGGCCTGGTCCTGGACTCCGGCGCGGTGCTCGATGCCCATGGCAGCAAGCTGCGGGTGGACAGCTACGGCAAGATCATCGATGCGCCCAACCGTGCCACCGTCGTCTTGGGTTCCGGCAAGGGCCAGTTGACCCTGGCCGATGGCGCGCGCATCGACCTGCGCCATGGGACGGATGTAGCGGTCGGTAGCGCTGCGGGACAGAACGACGGCGGCAGCCGTGGCACCCTGGAGCTCAATGCCCCACGGATATTCAAGCCCGATGGCAGCAGTGACGATATCGCCATCGATGCCCGGGGTCGCCTGGATATCCAGGGGGCGCGCTCGATCGCGGTCAACGGCATGGTCAGCTATGACGATGCGCCGCAGAAGAACGATGCCGCCAGCGGCCGTCCTTATCAGGAAATTACCCAGGACTACCTGGACCAGAAGCATCAGTTGAGCAGCGCCTTCATCAACGCCGCCCTGCAGAACAGCGACCTGATGCAGAACAAGCTGGCCGGGTTGAACAGCGCAGGGTATGCCGACGCCTTCCACTTGCGCCCCGGGGTCCAGATCGTCAGCAAGACCCCTGACGGCGACCTGGTGGTGCAGGGCGACCTGGACCTGTCCGGCTACCGCTATGCCAGCGTCAACCCCCACAGCCAGAAGACTTCGGTATATGGCTCGGGCGAGGTCGGCGCCCTGGTGTTGCGCGCTGGTGGCGAGCTGAGTATCTACGGCAGCATCAACGATGGCTTCGCCCCGCCACCGCAGACCGTGGACGACAAGGGCTGGGTACTGTTGCCGGGCGTGGACTTCACCGGTGGCAACATCATCGTGCCGGGCACCGGGGTGACCCTGGCCGATGGCACCAGCTTCCCGACTGGCGCGATCCTTAACTACGACCTGCCGATCAAGGGCCTGACCCTGGCGGCGGGTACCCGCTTGCCGGTGACCGCGACCCTCGACCAGAGCCTGGTCCTGCCGGCCGGTACGATACTGGCAGCAGCCATACGTGATGCCGCCGGCAACTTGCTGTTCGCCGCCGGAACCCTGCTCAGCGAAGCCCAGACCCTGGCCGTCGGTACCCAACTGGAGGCCGGCAGCCTGCTTGGTCAGAATGCTCGGGTCAAGGCCATGACCTGGCCCAAGGGCGTGGGCCTGCCAACGGCTGTTGGCGGCCAGGTGTTGCTCGACGGCAGTCAGCCGTTGGCCAAGGGCGCGCTGATTCCGTCCGGCACCAACGTCAAGCTGCCTGACGGCGTCAGCTCCATCGCCTTGCGTACGGAAGAGGTGGGGCGCCAGGGCAAG
This sequence comes from Pseudomonas sp. CMR5c, assembly GCF_003850545.1. Classification (NCBI taxonomy): domain Bacteria; kingdom Pseudomonadati; phylum Pseudomonadota; class Gammaproteobacteria; order Pseudomonadales; family Pseudomonadaceae; genus Pseudomonas; species Pseudomonas sp. CMR5c. The sequence goes on from NZ_CP027705.1 coordinate 2,860,161, forward strand.
CTCTGGGCCATTGCGCCGATGCTGGCCGAGGGTTCGCAGTCCTGGTCCCTGCGCCTGGTGGCCGGGGGGGATACCACGGCGGCCGACAGCCGTATCCTGCAAGCCAACCCGGGTAATGGCGACCTGCATCTGGCCGACACCCACTACGGCATGTTCGCCAAGGAAATGCCGGCCAAGGGCGTGCAGACCTGGACCCAGCAGGCCGTGGACGATCTGGCTGGGGCCGGGATAGTGGTCAAGGCTGGCGAGCCGATCGATGAGCAGATGCTGATCGACCTAGGCCAGACCTCCATCGAACAATTCTGCCAGGACACTCCGGCTTATTGCGCGATCAAGGCCAGCTATGCCTGGACCCAGCAAGCGGTAGATGACCTGGCCGGGGCCGGGATAGTGGTCAAGGCCGGTGACAGAATCGATGAAAAGATGCTGCAGGACCTGGGACAGTCTTCCGTCGAATCTTTCTGCCAGGACAACCCGGCGTATTGTGTTGCCATGGCGGACAAGGAGTACGCCCCCACGCCATCAAGCACCGGTTTCAGCGTGATTCGCACCGGTACTGGCGATCTGGAACTGCTCAGTGCCGGCAACCTGAGCATGGACTCGTTGTATGGGGTCTACACCGCGGGTACTTCCTCACTGGCCACTGCGCCAGGTTCTCCTTACAACCAGGCCAAGGCTCCAGGGCGGGGCACCACGGTGCTCAACGACGTGAACAGCTACTTCGAGAAGTTCGTCGATGGCGGTAGCGAAAGCCTGTACCGCGCCTGGTATCCCGATGGAGGGGGCAACCTGAGCCTGCGGGTCGGCGGCAACCTGACCGGCAACATCGCGGATACCGCCGCGGAGTCCCAGGCCCGGCCCAATCCCCAGGACAGCGGCCATGACTCGACCCAGGTCGGCAACTGGTTGTGGCGCCAGGGGGGAGGGCAGTCCTTGCCGACGGCCTGGTGGATCAACTTCGGCAGCTACACCGCCACCGCCACCGCCGACCAGTTGGTGGGCTTTACCGGTTTCGGCACCCTGGGCGGCGGCAACCTCGATGTGCGGGTGGGCGGCGATGCCGGCGTGCTGAAACCGCTGGCCGGCAGCGTGCTGGAACGATCGGCCAACCCACGCACCCAGGGGCTGGTGCTGGCGGTCGGCAGCACCGGCAGGGTCACCGCCGATGGCGGACTGCAATTGACCGGTGGCGGAGATCTGCGCTTTGAGGTGGGTGGAGGCCTGAACCCAGGCAGCAGCCTCACCAAGCAAAGCCAGACTGACGGCGTACTGTTGAATCTGCGCGGCAATGCCCAGGTGCTCGGGGCTTCGGTGGGCAGCCTGGACCTGCACTATGGCAGCCGTCCGGACGACCACAGCGCGGGAGAAACCCGGGCCTTCGATCCTGTACGGGCCACCACCGCCCTGGCGGCAGGGGGGATCACCCTGATACCGGGTGATGCCACGTTCAATCTGTCGACCCGCGGTGACCTGGTGCTGCAAGGGGTGATCGATCCGGGGCGTACCTCATTGATGAACGGTTATGCCCTGGAGGGTATCCAGGGTTCCGGGAAAACCTGGTTCTCCCTGTGGACCGACCGCACCGCCATCGACCTGTATTCCGCAGGCGGCAATGCCACGCCGATGATGGCGGCGGCGGAAACCGACCTGGCTGTCGTTTATCCGTCGATCCTGCGGGTAACGGCCGCCAGCGGTAGCCTGTACTACGGCAGCGCGAAAGGGGTCGGTACGGTGAACAACAACCGCTCGACCCTGGTGCTGGCGCCTTCGAACAACAGCCAACTGCAGTTCTTGGCGGGGGATTCGATCTATGGCGGGAACCTGTCCATCAACCAGTCTTTCGCCGCGCCCACCACCCTGGCGACACCCTTCAATCCGGCCTATGCGGCATGGAATGGGAGCGGGGTGCTGATCCCCGGCATGGGTAACCTGTCCACGGATGCGAACCGTGCCAGCGAGTACAGCTATCCGCTGTTCGCTTTCGGTTCTCCTTCGGCCGTTGTTGGCGGGCGGCGCGATAGCGGTCCGGCGCGTTTCTATGCGCTCAATGGCGACCTGCTGGCGGTCGGCAGTGGCCGTAGCCTGGTGTTCACCGATAGAGATCCGCGCTTTGGCCAAGCTCGCTATGAGGGCGGCGGCGCGGTATGGATGATGGCCGGGCGCGATATCGTCAGCAGTGGAACCTCACCGGGCGGTGCTCAAGGAGGAAATAACGACCTTGGTTATTACACTTTCACGGGCAACCTGTTCATCCACGACAACCCCAGCGATATCTCCATCGTCAGTGCCGGGCGCGACATCCTCTACAGCAACTTCAACGTCGCCGGCCCCGGTACCCTGGAGCTGACGGCGGGGCGCAACATCCTGATGGAAGACAAGGTCAGCGTCACTAGCCTCGGCGCCGTGGCGCCGGGGGACAGCCGCCCGGGGGCGAGCATCGTGATGCAGGCCGGGGTCGGCGCCAGCGGGCCGGATTATCGGCGTTTCGTCGAGGCTTACCTCGACCCGGCCAACCTGGCTGGTAGCGGCGAATCCCTGGCGGGCAAGCGGGTGGCCAAGACCTACGAGGGCGAGTTGCTGGCCTGGCTGGCCGAACGCTTCGGTTTCGTCGGCAGCGCTGTCGAGGCTCGGGCCTACTACGCGGCCTTGCCGGCGGAACAGCAGCGAGTATTCGCCCGAGATGTGTATTTTGCCGAGCTCAAGGCCGCTGGCCGCGAGTACAACGAGGAGGGCGGGATACGCCAGGGCAGCTACGCCCGGGGCCGGGCGGCGATCGCCGCGTTGTTCCCGCAGACCGACGTGGCCGGCAACCCGATCACCTACAAGGGCGATATCACCCTGTTCGGTGGCTCCGGGGTGCATACCAACTTCGGCGGCAACATCCAGATGCTGACTCCGGGCGGGAGCCAGACCTTCGGTATCGAAGGTAATGCACCGCCGGCCTCGGCGGGGATCATCACCCAGGGCGAGGGGGACATCCAGCTGTACTCCCTGGGCAGCATCCTGCTGGGCCAGAGCCGGATCATGACCACCTTCGGCGGGGCCATCATGGGCTGGTCGGCCCAGGGCGACATCAACGCCGGCCGGGGCTCCAAGACCACCGTGGTCTACACCCCGCCCAAGCGTGTCTACGACAATTGGGGCAACGTCAGCCTGGCGCCATCGGTGCCCAGCACCGGTGCGGGGATCGCCACCCTGGCACCGATTCCCGAAGTGCCGTCGGGCGATATCGACCTGATCGCACCTTTGGGTACGGTCGATGCCGGCGAAGCGGGGATCCGGGTTTCGGGCAGTGTCAACGTCGCGGCCTTGCAGGTGGTCAACGCCGCGAACATCCAGACCCAGGGCAAATCCTCCGGGATCCCGGTGACCGCGACGATCAACACGGGTGCCATGACTTCGGCCAGCGCCGCGGGCTCGGCGGCTTCCCAAGCCGCACAAGATGCGGTACGCAACCAGCAGGCGACGGCCAGGCAGGGCCGGGCATCCATCGTCACCGTGGAGGTGCTGGGCTTTGGTTCCGAGCAGGTGCAGCGTCCGCGCGAGGAAGCCAACCAGGCCCCGGCCTACAACCCTGACAGCCCGGTGCAGGTACTGGGCGCCGGTCCGCTCAATGAGCAGGCGCGGGCTCGCCTCACCGAAGAGGAGCGCAAGCAACTGACGCTATAAGGTTCTCTCGTGGTAGCAACGCTTTGGGGGCGATCATCGATCGCCCCTTTTTTGTCCGGATCAGTTCGGCAGCGGGGTGGGCTGGCCCAGCAGCCAGTCGAGGATATCGTCCCACAGGGGCTGGGCATCGTCGCGGAAGTAACCCATATGGCCATAGGGGCGGGCGCCGGCTGGCGGCTTGAGATCGAGCCGGGTCATGGGGGCGTTGCAGTAACCCTTGGCGAAGGCATCCAGCGAGCGCGGCGGGGCCCAGGGATCGTCCACCGAGGTGGCGAACAGGCAGGGCGTGCGTACGCTGGCGTAGAGCTCGGCCAGGTGTGCCATTTGCGGGTCGTCGAAGTAGTAGTGCGGGTATTCGCACCAGCGCTTGAGGTCGCGGTAGACCCCCAGCGGCAGGTCCTCGCCCATGCCCAGGAGGCTCCAGGCCATGTAGCCCTTGTATGCCACCAGCGGTGGCAGGACGAGCTTCCATAGCAGGCGCATTTTCAGCGCCTCGCGCCAGTGCATCCAGCCGCTCCAGCCGGCGCCGCTACCCAGGCTGTAGCAGGCGCTGACGGCCTGGTGGTTGGGTAGCAGGCCGAAGGCGTGGCCGCCGAAGGAGTGCCCGACCCAGTACAAGGGCAGCGCGTCGTGGCGCAGCAGTTCCACGGCCGCTGCCAGGTCCTGGTAGGCCCAGTCCAGGAAGGACATGGCAAACCCCTTGAGGCTCCCGGCGCGGGATTGGCCGATGCCCCGGTAGTCCAGGGTCAGCACGTTGAAACCGCGGCGCGCGGCATGTTCGGCGAAGCGCCGGTAGAAGCGCTGCTGGACACCGGCGGCGCTGGCCAGGAGCAGGTTGCCCCTGGCAGTGCCGATGGCCGGGTAGCGCAGGGCGCTCAGGCGATAGCCATCGGCGGCCACCAGGGTCAACGGCTCGCTACTGGCGGACGGCTGATCGGTACGGACTGCAATGTTCAATACAGGCATCCTTGAGGCAGAGGTTCGGGAGCGGGCTGGGTGGTTCAACGGCCGAGGAACACGGGCTGGCGTTTTTGTAGCATGGCCATCACGCCCTCGCGAGCATCCTCGCTGCGCACCTGCTGCATGAGTTGCGGGTTGAGCTGGGCCAGGGCCGCCTCTTCTCCCTGCTCAAGGGCGAGGAAGGCCGACTGCAAGGTCGCCCTGACTGCCAACGGCGCCGCCTTGGCGATGCGCTCGGCGTAGTCGATGGCCCGGGCCAGCAGGTGTTCAGGGGCCACTACCTCGACCAGCAGGCCCATGTCCAGGGCCGTGGCCGCGTCGAACTCCTCGCCGGTGAGCATGTAGCGCATGGCCCGGGTCCAGCCGGCCACCCGGGGAAAGCGCAGTGTGGCGCCACCGGCCGGGGAGATGCCGCGCAGCACTTCCAGCTGGGCGAAGCGTGCATTGCTGGCGGCGATGGCGATATCGGCATTGAGCAGCAACTCGATGCCGGCGGTCCAGCAGGCGCCCTGTACCGCAATCACCACCGGTTTGCTGCGCCGTGGCCCGATCACGCCCCAGGGATCGATGCCGTCTTCGGGGTAGGCGATGCCGCCACTGGCCAGCTTCGGCGTCAGCTCCATCAGGTCCAGCCCGGCGGTGAAATGCTCGCCGTGGGCGAACAGCACCGCGCAGCGCAGTTGTTCATCGCGCTCGTATTCGCCCAGGGCCCGGGACAGGTCCTCGAGCATGGCGCTGTCGAAAGCGTTGCGCTTGGTGGCCCGGTCCAGGCCGATCAACAACACCTGTCCCCGTTGCTCCCGGGTGACCCGACCCGCTGTGCTAGTGGCTTGGCTCATCTTGGCGTTCTCCTGAAATACGTTGTTGAGTGAGCGAGCGCCTGGCGAGTTATTGACCAAGCGTTCGTTTACTGAAACTAAACAAACATTCGGTAACCGTCAAATTGAGGCAGGGCCGCTTATACCTTAGAATCACTGGCCGTGATCCCGCCCAGGAGTGAGCCATGCGCCCCCCGAAGATTTCCCGCGACGAACTGCTCCAGCGCTGCGCCAGCACCTTCAAGCGCCTGGGGTATCACGGCACGACCATGGATACCCTGGCCGCCGCTTGTGGCCTGACCAAGGCCTCGTTCTATCACCATTACCCGAACAAGGAATCGCTGTTGCGCGATGTGCTGGAGCAGACCCACCAGGTCATCGCCGGGAGCTTGTTCGCCGTGGCTTTCGATGAGCAACTCACCCCGAGCCAGCGCCTGGAAAAGATCGGGCGCAAGTCCATGAAGCTGTTCCAGGACGGGGCCATTGGTTGCCTGATGGGGGTGATCGCGGTGGATGCGACCTATGGCAAGAGCGAGCTGATGCAGCCGATCCGGGCCTTTCTCGATGATTGGGCCAAGGCCCTGGCCCAGCTGTTCGTTGCCCGGTACGAACCGGAGCAGGCGCTGGCCATGGGAAGGCAGTTGGTGGCGGACTACGAAGGGGCGATCTTGCTCGCGCGGATCTATGGCGAGCCGGCCTATATCGAACAGGTGACCCGGCGGGCCCTGGCGAGCCTCGGCGAGGGCCTGTAGCCGCGGCGGCTGCGCACGGGCGCACAGCCGCCACAGGCCGGGGGTCAGGGAACCGTGGCGATCATGCAGCCCATGTAGCCGGCCTCGTGGTAGATGACCCAGCTCTTGTTGGCCGTGGCAAAGTCCCGCAGACCGTGCTTGGCCACGTCGCTGTATCCCAGGGCCACTGCCCAGCGGGCTTCCACCGGTTCGGTGTACTTGGTCAGTTTGGTGATGTCCTTGCGAGTTTCGGCCAGCAGCCGGTTACCGGCATTGGTGGCGCTCTCGACCTTCAGCTCGATGGCGTAGTCTTCGACGCCCTGGCGCGCCAGGACATCCAGGCGCAGGTCCTGGTTGGGCTTCGGATAGGGTACTTCCCGGGCAGCGCTCAGGTGGGCCGCGCGCAACAGCATCAGGAATTCCACCTGGAACCACACTTCCCAGGCGGCTCCGGTACTGATGGCCGCTTCGATGCGGGCGTGGTCGTTGAGGATCAACTGGCTCAATTGGGTGTTTTTCATGGGGCATCGCTCTTTGCAGGGGAGATGCACAGAGGAACGGGACGCAGCAGGGGTTGTGAAGGCTTGGTGGTGTGACGGGGACCGGTTGGCAAATCCCGCGGACGGTACCCGACAAGCGATTTCCAGAAAACGAGGAGTGTATGAGCATGCCTGTATCGATCGACCCTTGGCGAACGGACTTGATCCAGGTACTGGATGAAGCGTCGTTGCTCATGGCCCAGGCCTATCAGCAGTTGGGTGGCCGGGTGCCGCCGGAACATGCATTGGCCCAGGCGGGGCTGGAGCACGGACGGGAGATCGTCCTTGACTATCTGGAACATAACGAGGCCGGCCTGGCTTTCGAGCATCTGCGGTACATGATCGAGGAGCCGCCCCTGGTCTTGTCCGAGGCTGCCCAGTGCGCGTTGCTACGTATTGCCCGGTACCTGGGCCAGGCACCTGCCTGAGCGCTGCCCTTCAGTCCGCAGGCCTGGCTTGCGCCTGCCCGAGGTTGGCGGCGCCCAGGCAGTAGAACAGCCCGCCGCCGACGACGAACAAGCCCAGCATCCAGAAGATCGCCTGGGGTGGCTGGCTGGCCAGGACCAGGCCGCAGAGCATCGGTCCCAGGGCGCCGCCGAGGTTGGACAGGTTCTGTGCGCCGTAGTACAGCCCGCGCAGGTGCTCGGGGGCGATGCAGTCGATGAACATGTACTCGGCGGGAAAGACGATGATTTCGCCCAGGGTGAACACGGCCATGGCCAGCACCCACAGCGCCAGGTTGCTGGCCATGGCGAAGCCGCCGATGCCCAGCAGGAACAGGCCCAGGCCCGTGGCCAGCCACAGGTTCAGGTGCTGGCGCAGGATGCGTCGGCCAATGGCGTACTGCAGGCAGATCACCAACAGTGCGTTGGTGGCCACCAGGGTGCTGATGGTGGTGTAGGCAACCTCAGCCGATGTGGTGATCACCAGGTACTGCGACAGGTAGGCCGAGAACTGGCCGAAGACCACGGCGCTGAGCAGGCCGCCCAGGGTGAAGCAGACCAGGCGGTAATCCGCCAGCAATTGCTTGCCCAGGGCCAGGAACGCCAGGGGTGGCTGGGCGGGTTCAGTGACGAGCGGGACTCGCTCGCCTCGGGCCAGGTACAGGCAGAAGAACCCGCCACCCAAGACCGCGGACAGCACGAAGGGCAGGCTGATATCCAGCTTGGCCAGCCCGGCGCCGAGGAACGGGCCGATCGCGTAACCGATGTTGGTCAGGGTGTATTTGATGGAAAACCCCGTGCTGCGCTGGTTTTCCGGGAGCTGCCGGGCAAGGCCGGCCTTGATGGCGATATCGAACACTGCGTAGGCCAGGTTGATCGCCAGCAGGCACAGGTAGAACGACCAGAGGCTGCGGGCGGCGAAGCTACCGACGAAGCCCAGGGTGAATACCGCGCAGCAGTACAGGACCAATCGATGGTTGGCCATCCTGTCCACCAGGAAACCGCCATAGAGGCTCAACACCGATCCGATGATCAGGCTGCTGCCCAGCACCAGGCCGATTTCGGCGACATTCAGCTGGAAGCTGCCTGCCAGGTAGATCACCAGGTAGGGCAGGGTCACCGCCCGGGCCAGCGTCAGCACCAGGGTGCCGGCCAACATCAGGTTGAGGGCCGCCGGATAGTGTTTCAGGGTGTGCAGCATCTGTGCCTCTTGCAGTGATACCGGTGGAGTGCTGATCAGCTTACTGTGGAATCTGGTTCTGTTTTATGATGCTTTTTATCGACTGAGGTGAATCAGATTCATTAATGGACAGGATGCCAAATGTTTTCCTCCGAACGCTTGAAGGGTATCGACGTGTTTGTCTGCGTGGCCGACTGTGGCAGCTTCAAGGCGGCTGGCGAACGCCTGAACCTCACGGCGTCGGCCATCAGCAAGGCCATCGCCCGCCTGGAAGCGCGGTTGCAGGCGCGATTGTTCCGGCGTACCACCCGCAGCCTGGCCCTGACCGATGCCGGCCTGGCGTTCTACCGCACTTGCAGTGGCGTGCTGGCCGAACTGGAAGAGGCCGAGCTCGAGCTGCAGGCGCAACAGCATGAGCTGCGCGGCAAGCTGCGCATCGACCTGCCGGGGGCATTCGGCCGGGCCCGGGTCCTGGGGCCGATTCTCGAATTTGCCCGGGAGCATCCGCAGTTGCAGCCCCATGTGACCTTCTCCGAGCATCTGGCCAATCCCATCGAGGCCGGGGTCGATATCGCCGTGCGCTTGGGTGGCCCCGACCTGTGGCCGGCGGAGCTTGGGCATCGGCACCTGGGAACCGAACAATACCTGTTCTGTGCCGCCCCGGGTTACCTGGCGCAACGTGGCGAACCAGCGGTGATCGCCGACCTGGAGCGACACCAGTGCATCGCCTATGGCTGGGCGGACGGGCGCGTGCACCCCTGGAGCTTCGCCACCAGCGAGCCGGGGCAGATCGAGCGTCGGTTGATTGCCGCCAGTTGCGTGGTGGGTGCGGGGGAGGGCTTGCTGATGGCGGCGTTGGGCGGCTACGGCATCGCCCACCTGCCGTCGTGGCTGGTCAAGCGCCAACTGGAAGATGGCAGCCTGGTGGAAGTCCTGCCGCATCTGGCGACCCGGGGGCAGACGATCAACCTGCTATGGATGAAGAGCCGGCAGGGGTTGCCCAAGGTCAATGCGATGCTGGAGTTCCTGGCGCAAAGCCTGGTGGAATGAACTGGGAAGGAAAATGGCAGGGGCGGCTGGATTCGAACCAACGCATGGCAGGATCAAAACCTGCTGCCTTACCGCTTGGCGACGCCCCTGTAGCTGTTGCGACGTTACTTGCCTGAAGTGCCGGTCCGGGGAGGACCGCTGCAAGAACGGGCGCAAATTTAACAACTCGCTGGCAGTTTGGGAAGCCCCCAGCGCAAAAAAAATCGGTTTGAAAACAGCTGCTTAGTCCTGCCCGGGAGTTCTTTCCCCGATTGACACTCAACCGACGAGGTAGGCGTCCTGGGTATCCTGCAGCGGCCGGGCGTGCTCCAGGGCCCGGCGAATGGCAATGAGTTCCGCGCCCGCGAGCACTCGCCGGCCAAATTCATAAGTGTTCCCACCAGGGCCAAAATGCACCGATAACAACCCGCTGACCTGGTCACCGATGATCTCCAGGATCATCTCCATCATGCCTTCGTTGCCATTGGCGGCGCTCAGGCAGGTCAATCCGCCGATGTCGGCGCGCCCGCATCCATGGGCTTCATCCCAGCTCAGGCAAGCGCCTTGCGGCCTGCCGATGCCAGGCAGGCTCCAGGCCTGCTGTTCCAGCGGCTGGGCCTGGAGCGCCGCCAGCAGTGGGGTACAGGCCAGGACCTGCAAGGCAAAGCGCTGCCGGCCCCGATGCAGGTCATGCATCGGCTGGGCGGGTGACTGCTGCGGCCCGCTGACCCTGGCCCGCAGCAAGTAGCTGTGGGCCAGTTCCGAAGGTTGTTCGCTCCAGCCGTTGATATCGCTCACGGGTGGGTGCCAGATCAACTGCAGGGTCTCACCGACCCTCAGCCGATCCTGTGGCTCGAAGAACGCCGAGATGCCCTGACCCACTTGCGGCAGCAGGTCGCGCAGGCTCAAGGCCGGGGCGCCATAGTCGATTCCCAGGTCCGGGGACCAGAACAGCGGGGAGCAGGTTCTCAGCGAGGCGGGCATGGGGCGATTCGATCCTGGGGACGGGTAGGGGATTGTTCGGCAGCACAGGCGACTTGTCACCTGTTTCGCTCCTGGCGCAGGCGTGGCTGACTCAATCGGCTACACCAACTGGCTCGATGCGACCGTGACAGGTAGCAGCGGCGCACTAGTATAGGGAGCCTTACGCAAGACCTATAAGAACAGCAGAAGGACATACGCATGCGACGCTGGAATGGCTGGGGGGATGCATCCACGGTGGTCGAATTGCCGGCCGAAGGCGCGGGCTTTCTCGCCGAGCGCCTGGGGCCGGGATTCAGGTTGCCGGAAGCTTCCTTGGAACAGGCCCTGGCCCGGGTACCTGCATCGCGGTTGCCGGCCCACCCGCTGTACAGCATCGAGCCCCAGGAGCGGCTGTTGCACGCCCGAGGCCAAAGCCTGGCGGACTGGCTGGCGTTGCGTGAAGGCGAGTTGGGGGTCTATCCGGATGCGGTGGCGTTTCCGGAAAGCGCCGGGCAGATTCGCCAACTGCTGGCCATGGCCGAGGAGCGCGACCTGTGCCTGATCCCCTATGGCGGCGGCACCTCGGTGGCCGGCCACATCAACCCGGCCTGGTCTGAGCGGCCGGTGCTGACGGTGTCCCTGGCGCGCATGAGCCGCCTGCTGGACCTGGATGAAGACAGCCTGCTGGCCACCTTCGGCCCCGGTGCCAGCGGCCCCCAGGTGGAGAGCCAGTTGCGCGCCCGGGGCTACACCCTCGGGCACTTCCCGCAGTCCTGGGAGTTGTCGACCCTCGGCGGTTGGGTGGCCAGCCGTTCCAGCGGCCAGCAATCGCTGCGCTACGGGCGTATCGAGCAATTGTTCGCCGGTGGCACCCTGGAGACCTTCGCCGGACCGATGCCGATCGCCACGTTCCCGGCCTCCGCCGCCGGGCCCGACCTGCGTGAAGTGGTACTGGGCAGCGAAGGGCGCTTCGGGATCATTTCCGAGGTCAAGGTACGGGTCAGCCGCTTGCCGGACGACGAGCGTTTCTACGGGGTGTTCCTGCCGGACTGGACCCAGGCCCTGCAGGCTGTGCGGGTCCTGGCCCAGGCCCGGGTGCCGTTGTCGATGCTGCGCCTGTCCAACGCCGTGGAGACCGAGACCCAACTGGCCCTGGCCGGCCACCCGACGCAGATCGCCTGGCTGGAAAAGTACCTGGCGCTGCGGGGCGCGGGCCAGGGCAAGTGCCTGTTGACCTTCGGCGTAACCGGCAATCGCCGGCAGAACGCCTTGTCCCTGCGCCAGGCGCGCCAGCATTTGAAGGCCTTTGGCGGGGTCTTCACCGGCACCCTGCTGGGCAAGAAGTGGGCGCAGAACCGCTTCCGCTTCCCCTACCTGCGCGAAAGCCTGTGGAATGCCGGTTACCTGGTGGACACCCTGGAAACCGCTACCGACTGGAGCAATGTCGATACCTTGCTGCAACGCATCGAGGACAGCCTGCGCGACGGCCTGGCCGCCGAGGGCGAACAGGTGCATGTGTTCACTCACTTGTCCCACGTCTATGGCGAAGGCTCGAGCATCTACACCACCTACGTGTTCCGTCCGGACCAGCAGTACCCGGCGACCCTGGCCCGCTGGCAGGCGCTCAAGCATAGCGCCAGCCAGACCATCGTCGAGCACCGGGGCACCATCAGCCACCAGCACGGGGTGGGCAAGGACCACGCGCCCTACCTGCCGCTGGAGAAAGGCGCGCTGGCCATGGACACCCTGCAGGCCTTGGGCCGGCACTTCGATCCGGCCGGGCGCCTCAACCCCGGCACCCTGCTGGAGCAGTAAGGCCATGGGCCAGGACTGGAACGGCCAATGGCGGCAGCAAGCCCTGCCGAGCCTCACGGCGCAGAGCTGGGACCTGATAGTGATCGGCGGCGGCATCAGCGGCGCCGGGATCCTGCGTGAGGCGGCCCGGCGTGGCTGGCGTTGCCTGTTGCTGGAGCAGCGGGATTTCGCCTGGGGCACCTCCAGCCGGTCTTCGAAGATGGTCCATGGCGGCTTGCGCTACATCGCCAAGGGCCAGTGGCGCCTGACCCGGGACTCGGTGCGCGAGCGCCAGCGCTTGTTGCAAGAGGCTCCCGGGCTGGTGGACCCCATGAGCTTCCTGATGCCCCATTACCGGGGCCAGTTTCCCGGGCCGCGGGTGTTCGGCAGCCTGCTGAGCCTGTATGACGCCCTGGCCGGACGGCGCAACCACAGGTTCCACGATGCCGGGCAGTTGCAGTTCCTGGCGCCTGGGGTCAAGGAACCGGGCCTCTTGGGCGGCACTTGTTTTCTCGACGCCCTGACCGACGATGCGCGGCTGGTGATGCGGGTATTGGCCGAGGCCCGGGCCGATGGCGCCCTGGCGTTGAACGGCGTGCGGGTGACCGGTTTGTTGCGCGAGAAGGGGCGGGTCTGCGGGGTCGAGATCGATGACAGCGAAGGCGGCGCGCCACGCCAGCTGCGCAGCGAGAGCCTGGCGGTGGCCACAGGCGCCTGGGCCGAGCGTTTGCGTCCGGCGGATGCCGGGCGTCAACTGCGGCCGTTGCGTGGTAGCCACTTGTTGCTGCCGGGTTGGCGGCTGCCGGTGGCCCATGCCTTCAGTTTCATGCATGCCGAGGATCGCCGGCCAGTGTTCGTCTTCCCCTGGGAAGGCGCCACCGTGGTCGGTACCACCGACCTTGACCATCGCGAAGACCTGGACCTGAGCGCCAGCATCAGCCAGCAGGAGCTGCATTACTTGCTGGCGGCCTGTGCCCAGCAGTTTCCCGAGGCGCGGATCGTTGCCAGCGACGTGCTTTCGACCTGGTCCGGGGTGCGCCCGGTGGTAGCCGCTGGCGGTGCGGACTCCCAGGGCAAGCCCTCCAACGAAACCCGCGAGCATGTGCTGTGGCAGGAGCCGGGATGCGTGACCCTGGCCGGCGGCAAGCTCACCACCTTCCGGCCCCAGGCCATCGAGGTGCTGGCCGCTTGTGGGGCGATGATCGGACGCAGTGTCAGCGACGACGGCGCCCCGGTGTTCGCCCCGGTACCGGCGGTGGAGATTGCCGGGCTCAGCGGCGCCCAGCTACGGCGCCTGGCTGGGCGCCATGGCCGTGACCTGCCGCGGCTGGCGCAGTTGGTGGAGCAGTTGGGCCACGAGTGCGTCGGCGCCAGCGACACCCTGTGGGCCGAACTGGCCTTTGCCGCCGAGGCGGAAATGGTCCTGCACCTGGACGACCTGCTGCTGCGCCGCACGCGCCTGGGCCTGCTGCTGGCCAAAGGCGGTGCCAGCTACCTGCCAGCCATCCGCAACCTGTGCCAGGAGCGCCTGGGCTGGAGCGACGCCCATTGGCAAGCCGAAGAACAGCGTTACCTCGCCCTGTGGCAACGCCACCACAGCTTGCCCAGCACTGATGCCTAAACAAGAGAGCCCCATGGATAATCACAACAACAAGCGGGACTACCTGCTGGCTATCGATAACGGAACCCAGAGCGTGCGCGCGCTGCTGTTCGACCTTCAGGGCAACCTGATTGGCAAGGGCAAGGTGGAGCTGGAGGCCTACTACTCGACCCAGCCCGGTTGGGCCGAACAGGACCCGGACTACTACTGGGCCAAGCTCGGCGAAGCCTGCCAGATCCTCTGGCAGCAGACCGGCATCGACCGTTCGCAGATCCGCGGGGTGTCCCTGACCACCCAGCGCGGCACCCTGATCAACGTCGATGCCCAGGGGCGGGCGCTGCGCCCGGCCATCCTCTGGCTGGACCAGCGCCAGGCCGAACTCGAGGGCAAGCTCAAGGGGCCCTGGAGCTGGCTGTTCAAGCTGATTGGCGCCGAGGCCACGGTGGATTACTTCCGCGCCCAGGCCGAAGCCAACTGGGTGGCGCAGAAGCAGCCGGACATCTGGGCCGCCACCGACAAGTTCCTGCTGCTGTCGGGGTTTCTCACCCATCGTCTGACCGGCAATTTCGTCGACTCGGTGGGGTGCTGCGTGGCCTACCTGCCGTTCGACTACAAGCGCCTGCGCTGGGCCGCCCCCAGCGATTGGAAATGGCAGGCCCTGGCGGTACGCCGCGAGCAACTGCCGACCCTGCACAAGCCTGGTGAAACCCTGGGCCGGATCACCGCCGAGGCCAGTCGCCACACCGGCATTCCCGAGGGCTTGCCGCTGATTGCCGCGGGAGCCGACAAGGCCTGCGAGGTGCTGGGTTCCGGGGTCCAGGATTCCACCACGGCCTGCGTCTCCTACGGCACCACGGCCACCATCACCACCACCCGCTCGCGTTACCTGGAGGTGGTGCCGCTGATTCCGCCGTATCCGGCAGCGGTGCCGGATCACTACAACTGCGAGGTGATGATCTTCCGTGGCTATTGGATGGTCAGCTGGTTCAAGCAGCAGTTCGGCCTGCGCGAGGTGCAGCAGGCGGCGGAGCAGGGGCTGGAGCCGGAACAGTTGTTCGACGCCCTGGTCCAGGCAGTGCCGCCGGGGTCCATGGGCCTGACCCTGCAACCCTACTGGTCGCCGGGTATCCGTGAGCCGGGGATGGAGGCCAAGGGCGCGATGATCGGTTTCGGCGACGTGCACACCCGGGCGCATATCTACCGGGCGATCCTCGAGGGCCTGGCCTACGCCCTGCGCCAGGGCATGGAGCGCATGGAGAAACGCTCGAAGCTCAAGATCACCCGCCTGCGGGTGGCCGGTGGCGGTTCCCAGAGCGATGCGGCGATGCAACTGACCGCCGACATCTTCGGCCTGCCGGTGGAGCGCCCGCATGTCTACGAGGCCTCGGGACTGGGCGCGGTGATCGCCTGCGCGGTGGGGTTGGGGCTGTACCCGGACTTTTCCACGGCCATCAGCGCCATGACCCGGGTCGGCGCGGTGTTCGAGCCCCAGCCCCAGGCCCGGCAGATGTACCAGCGGCTCTACAGCCAGGTGTACTTGCGCATGTACCGCCAGCTCAAGCCGCTGTACCAGAGCATCCGCGAGATCACCGGTTATCCGGCCTGAGGTCGGCCCGGGGCAGCGGCAAGCGGGGCTGGCTCCAGGGGGAGGGCGTTTGCTGCTAAGGTGGCGTCTTTCCCCCGCTGCATGATCCCTGATGCATGGCGAAGCCATCGCCGTGCCGCCCGCCCCTGGAGTCCGAGATGCCGCTGACCTGCCTGCTGCGCTGCAATGACCTGTCCCGCACCCGTGAGCATTACCAGCGGATACTCGGCTTCGCCGTCAGCGATGGCGCGGAGTCGACGCTGCTGGTGCAGTTGCAGGACTGTCGCCTGACGTTCACCGAGCAGGACCTGTGGGGCAGTGCCCCGGGCTGTACCGGGACCCTGTATTTCGCCCTGGAGGATGTGCAGGCCTATTTCGATTCGATCAAGGAGCGGGCCGACATTGCCTGGCCCCTGCAGGACATGCCCTACGGCACCCGCGAGTTCGGCATCCGCGACTGCAACGGCTACTACCTGGCGTTCATGCAGGGCCAGCCGGTTCCGGGCTGATCCGGTCCGGGCAGGCGGGCGTCGAGGCTCGCCTGCCATCGCTCCATGCTCCCTCGCGCCAGGTCGCCCCCGCGTCCTGGCAAAAAAAGCCAAATCGGCCTGTGTTCTCTTCGTTCCTTCCTGCGTCGCAACCTTCATTGTCCATTGCCCACGCCGGAGTCGTATCGATGCTTTCGCCCAGAACCCTGCCCACCACTTTGTTGGGCCTGGCCCTTGCCTGTCCGGCCATGGCCGAGCCCGGGGGCCTGGAACTGGCTCCGGCGCAGGTCCTGGGACAAGGCCAGGAGGACGCCGGGCAGGGAGCTGAAGAAGCCCGGGCGCGGCTGGCCCAGGTTCCCGGCGGGAGCAATCTGGTACAGATGAGCCGGCCATTGCAGGGCCGGGTGGCCAGCAACCAGGACGTGCTGGCCTACCAGCCTGGGGTCTATGCCCAATCGGCGGGCAACGAAGGGGTGAAGATCTCGATCCGTGGCTCGGGCATCAACCGTGCCCCCGGGGCCCACGCCTCGGGGCTCTACACCATGCTCGACGGCCTGCCCCTGACCGGCCCTGGCGGTACCCCCTACGAGTTGCTGGAGCCACTGTGGGTCGACCGCGTGGAGGTGTTGCGCGGGGCCAACGGCTTCGATCGCGGCGCCCTGGCCCTGGGCGGCGCCATCGACTACATCAGCCATACCGGCTACGACGCGCCGCTGTTGCAGGTGCGCTACGTCACCGGCAGCCACGGCTACCAGCAGCGCCAGGTCAGTTCCGGGCAAGTGCTGGGGGACTTCGACTACTACGTCTCGCTGACCGATTCCAATGCCGACGGCTACCAGCGCCATACCGCCAGCGACAGCCGGGGAGTCATGGCCAACTTTGGCTATCGCTTGAACCCGAACCTGGAAACCCGTTTCTACCTGCGCTACCGGCAGACCGACAACGACCTGGCCGGGCGGGTGACCAAGCATTCCATCGAGCATTCCCCCAGGGCGGCCAACCCGGCCTATGTGTCCCGGGACGACCGGCGCAAGCAGCCTGGCAGTACCTTCGTCGGCAACAAGACCACCTGGTATATCGATGACGATTCGAGCCTGCAGGCCGGCCTGGTCTACCACGACTACCCCATGGACCTGCGCGAAGGCCCCAACCGCCTGAAGGTGGCCTACAGCGATGTCAGCGGCACCCTCGACTACAAGCGCCGCGACACCCTCTGGGGCCTGGAGAGCCGCAGCACCCTGGGCCTGCGGGTGACCAAGCACCTGCCCAACGACGGCGCCAGCGAGTTCGTGCGTATCCCCACCGGCAATACCAGTGGTTACGCACCGGGCACGCGGATGCGCAATTTCACCTACCAGGGTTCGGACAGCGTCGTGCATTTCAGCAATGACCTGGAGATCGCCGACGACCTGTGGCTGACCACCGGCCTGGCGGCCATCTACACCCGCCGCGAGAGCGCGGTGACTTACCCGGAAGGCGGCGGCAAGACCAGCCTCGGCGACTGGGACTATGCCCCGCGCCTGGGCTTGCGCTACCAGTTGAACCGCGATGTGCAGCTGTTCGGCAACCTCAGCCGTTCGGTGGAGGCGCCACATCCCTGGTCGCTGATCTATAGCTCCAACATTCGTTTCCCGAAAGATAGCGGTGCCGCCACGGGAACCCAGCGCGACCCGATCAAACTGCAGAACCAGACCGCCACCACCCTGGAGCTGGGTGGCCGTGGCGACAGCATCCTGGGCCAGTGGAGCCTGGCCTGGTACTACGCCCAGGTTCGCCATGAACTGTTGTCGGTATGGCCGGATGCCAGCGCCACCATGCCTTATGAACTCAACGCCAGCCCCACGGTGCACCAGGGGGTGGAGGCCAGCCTGGAGAGCGAGCTGTGGTCGCGGCCCGGAGTAGGACGCCTGGGCCTGCGCCAGGCCTACACCTTCAGCGACTTCCACTACCGCGACGATCCACGCTTTGGCGGCAACCGCCTGCCGGGCCTGCCGATGCACTACTACCAGGGCGAGCTGCGCTACGACTGGCCGCAGGGCTTCTTCGCCGCCGTCAACACCCAGCTGGTGTCCAAGGTGGCGGTGGACTACGCCAACAGCTACTACGCCGACCCCTATGCGCTGTTCGGCGCGACCCTGGGCTACAACGCGCCGAAGAACGACTGGCAGGCCTGGGTCGACCTGCGCAACCTGACCGGCCAGCGTTATGCCGCCACCGTTACCCCGGGCTACGACGACAAGGGCCAGGATGCCGCCCGTTCGACCCCGGGCGAGGGCATGGGGGTGTATGTCGGGATGTCCTGGAGCCTGCGCTAAGGCCGATGGTTGTGCCGGGTGCGACGGCGTGCCGTGTCAGTTGCGAAAGTACAGCTCGTCCAGTTGCCGCCGGCGTATCGCCAGGTACTCCTCCCAGACCTTGGGGAAATCCTCGTCCCGGGTCAGGGGGAAGGTCAGGTAGATGAACTTGCCGATCACCCGGATGTACTGGCGCTCACGCTTGAAGGTCGGTTGTTCGCAGACCGAGACGCTTTCATCGTAGCCAGGATGGTGGTGGTAGATGTTCACCCGGTGCGGGGCAAGCATGGAGCGGGCGAAGTCCAGCACCCAGCCGTGGTCCGGCCCCATGGCCAGGTAACCCTGGGTGCCGTCTTCGGAGAGGCTGATGCAGGAGCGGGCCTGGGCGCCATCTTCGTCGTTGACCAGCACGATCTGGCTGTCGAAGTAGCCGATGCGCTGTTGCCCGGGACCTTCCAAGAGCAGGCTCCAGCCTTCGGCGCCCATGCGAAATTCGCCACGGTAGGTGAACCGGGCAGTCCAGCCATTGGCCAGGGGAACATGGTGGTTGTTCATCGGTGTCCTAGGGGCAAAAGGGTCGGCAGTAGGGTACAGGGCGCCAGCGAGGTTTGACGAGGCCGGACTGTTGGTGCCGGGGCGCGCATCCATTAGCATGGCCGCCGCGCAATTTCAGGAGAACCACCATGCACGCAGGGGACCTGCAACGGATCTACGACTTGCTGGCCGGATTGCTGCGAGCGATCCAGGGCGGCGAGCCCGGTGTTTTGGCGCAGTACGGCATCAGCACCGCGATTTATGAGGAAGTACTCGAGGAACTCGAGGCTGGCGCGGCTTGCCTGGCCAGCCTCGCGCTGCCCGCCTGGGAGATGGCGCTGGCGCCCGACAGGAGCGGGCGAGTGGACTTTGACTGCTACCCGACCCAGCAGCCGGGCACGCTGCGGGTGACGTGCCGGCTGTGGTCCGCAGGCCGGCCCGGCGAGCTGAGCCTGACGGCCGACTATTGCCCAGGCCAGGCCGCTTCGCCGCTGCAGTTCAGGCTGCTGGAGGTGCAGTAGCCGCCACGGCTCAAGGTCGTGTTCGATAAGGCTATCTAGCTTGCCCCGAGTGCTTTACATTCGCCGCCCTGACGAATGGACGTCAGGCCAGGTGTGAGAGTTGATCGGGAGGATCAGGCCGTTATGCACAGATTTGCACACATGATCGATGACCAGTGGGTCGAGCACAGTTACCCGCCGGTCTTCGAGATCGCGCCCTTCAACGGCGGCGAGCGGGTGGTGGCCGGCGTGCCGGGGTCCGATCCGCAGGTGTTGCTCAGCCTGGCCCGCTGCCTCACCCAGCCGCTGCTGTTGCTGTTCGTATTGCACACCAGCCGCGAAGACGTGCCGGTAGGCCGCTACATGAGCCCGATGTTGTCCCTGGCCGAGGTCGCGGACTTCATCGATGAGTTCAAGCCATTGCTATGTGGCGACAGCCGCTTCGATTTCTGGGTGCACTCGCCCGAAGACCAGGCCACGGTGGTCTGGGACCGGCACAACCTGATCTACGCCTACGGCCCGCTGGAAAGTTATGCCAGCGCTCTGTACGGCCTGGGGTTCGGCCATGGCGAAGCGCAGATTCCGGTGCCCCATATGCATTACTACCATCCGCAATTGGATGAGCTGTGCAGGCAGTTGATCGCGCGGTTCGACTGGCAGCATTCGCCACTGCAACCCATGGATGAGCAGTGAGGCCTTGAGCAGGCAGGAATGAGGATCGGGGCCATGGCGGCCCCGATTGCGTTTTTTGCGTTACTGCACGGCCAGCTTGGGCGTGCGCGGCGGCACCAGGCGCTTGCTGCCGGTGGACTCGTAGGCCGAGGCCAGGCGCAGCAGGTTCGCATCGTCATAGGCCCGGCCGGCGAAGGTCAGGCCCACCGGCATGCCGATGTCCGCCATCACGCCCATGGGCACGGTGACGGTGGGCACGCCCAGGTGGCGGATGGCGAGGTTGCCGTTGGCCACCCAGATGCCGTTGCTCCAGGCAATGTCCGCCGATTGCGGGTTGATGTCCGCATCCGCCGGGCCGACGTCGGCGACGGTGGGGAACAGCACCGCGTCCAGCCCTTGGGCGTCCATCCAGTCTTCCAGGTCGAGCTTGCGGGTCTGCTCCAGGCCGCGCAGGCCGTCGGCCAGGGTGGCGATCTGGTCCCAGGTCTTGAGGCCGCGCTTGGCCATGTTGACGTACTCGTCCATGCCCGCCGCCAGGTCATCCTCGCGATTGGGCAGGGTGCCCGGGTCATGGGGGAAGATCTGTGTTCCGTCGACATCGGCCAGGCGGTTGAGCTTGGGGTCGTCGTTGGCCCGCAGGAAGTCGTCGAAGGCCCAGCCCGAGAGCTCCCACAGCTCGTCATGGAGGAATTCCTTGCTGACGATGCCGCGATTGAACACGGTGGGCGCGCCGGGGCGGTCGCCTTCGCAGTTGGATACCAATGGGAAGTCCACTTCCAGCACCTCGGCGCCAGCGGCTTCCAGGGCCTGGCGCGCCTGGCGCCAGAGCTCGATCACCGACTCGCGGGTAGCGATGCGCTGGCCGGTGGGGCCGCCGATGCCCGGCTTGGCGCTGGTGCCAGCCTCGGCGTCGGCATTGATGTACATGCGCGGCACGCCGAAGCGCTTGCCCTTGAGGGCACCGGCATCGGCCGCCAGCTGCGGGTAGGAAGCGGGACGCACGCTGGCCACGGCCGGGATCGGCACCCAGGGCTGCAGGCGCCACAGGTCACCGCGTTTATCCGGGTCTTCGGCGACTACCACGTCCAGCACTTCCAGCAGGTCGGCCATGGTCCGGGCGTAAGGCACTACCACGTCCATGGTCGGGGTCAGCGGCCAGTTGCCGCGCACCGAGATCACCCCTCGCGAGGGGGTGTAGGCGCAGAGGCCGTTGTTGGAGGCCGGGCCACGACCGCTGGACCAGGTTTCCTCGGCCAGGCCGAAGGCGCTGAAGCTGGCGGCGGTGGCGGTGCCGGCGCCGTTGGACGAGCCGGAGGCGAAGGGCGCGGTCAGGTACTGGGCGTTGTAGGGGCTTTCGGCGCGGCCATAGATCCCACGCTGCATACCGCCGTTGGCCATGGGCGGCATGTTGGTCTTGCCCAGGCAGATGGCGCCGCCGGCGCGCAGGCGCTCGATGGTGAAGGCGTCGCGCTGGGCCACCAGGTCCTTGAAGGCCGGGCTGCCGGACGCGGCGGTCAGGCCCTTGACCAGGTAGCTGTCCTTGGCGGTGTAGGGAATGCCGTCCAGTGGCCCGAGGAGCTGGCCCTTGGCGCGGCGGGCATCAGAGGCTTGTGCTTCCTCCAGCGCCTCGGGATTGCGTACCACCACGGCGTTGAGGGCGGTGGCAGTGGCGGGGCCGTCGTAGGCATCGATCCGCGCCAGGTAGGCCTGGACCAGTTCCACGGCGGTGGTCTGGCCGGACTCGAGGGCGGCACGCAGTTGGGCAATGGAGACTTCGGTGACTTCGATCATGCGGGTTCTCGTGGTACGGCTTGGCGCGGCAAGGGTTGAGTCGGGGCTTGGGTTGATGCCAGTCAGTCAAGCGAGGTGATCCACTCGTAGGAGCGCAGCTTGCTCGCGATGGTCGTGAACGGTAGCGCCTGTTTACTGGGTAAACCCAGCACTCTGAAGTCCATCGCGGGCAAGCTCGCTCCTACCCTTTACTTGACTGATCGGCATTGGGGCTTGGGGGCCTTTTTAGCACCAAGTGTCCGTCAGCGGAATCTCCGCTCGATCGCAGGTGCGCACTTTGGGCCAAAAGGCCGGGTCATCTGGCATGTGGGTCGATATGGGCCTTTACCCGCCAGTCATCCTGGCCGGCCTGGGGAATCGGCTGGCCGACAAAACGATAGCTGCCCAGGTTCTGGAGGATGGTTTGGTCCAGGGACGTGTCGCCGGAGCTTTCCAGCAGCTTGAGCCGCGGCTCAGCGGAGCCGGGCACGAACTGCACCTCGACCACCACGGGCTTTACATCAGGTCCGAGCTTGAGCTTGCCGAGCGTTCGGTGCTGGAGCAGTCGCAGCTTGAGGCTGAGCCGGCTCCTGGCTGAGGCGGTCCAGACTTGGTTGTACCGCGCTTGTTGCTCGGCATTGAGCTCCAGGCCCTGGTCACGCAGCCGGTCGATGCCTTTCCAGGCAGCGTCGCCGCTCTGCTTGAGAACGCTGAAGTACATCTGCTGCGCGCCTGGAAGATCCTGCGGGCCGCCTTTACCTTCTTCCATCAACCTGGCCAGGGCCAGGGTACTTTCCTTGCTCCCCACCGCCGCGGCACGCTGGTAGTGATCCCTGGCCAGGAGGTAGTCGGCCTCTTGTTCGTCCAGGCGCCCGAGATGGTGGTAGGCCCTTGGGTTTGTCTGGGCTTGCGAGAGATACAGGGCTTTGGCCCGGGCAGTATCCTGCGCGACTCCATGACCGCGTTCGTACAGGGTAGCCAGCAGGGTCTGGCACATCGGATTGCCGGCTTCGCCCTGGCGGCGGATATAGTCGAGCATCTCCCGGGAGATGGTCTCCTGGTCGCGGTAGTGCCAGCAGCGCAGGCCGACCATGGAATCGTTCTGGGTGTTGGGGCCGCTCTGGCAGCCACCAAGCAGGCTGCCGAGCAGCAGTAAGGCAAGGATCTTGTTCATGGCAGGATTGGATTGAATAAGCCCAGGTAGTCCAGGGTCGTGGTGCCCTGTAGGGCAGGTTGCTGATCATCCAGCGTGGCGCTGGCGACGAGAATGAAATGGCTATGGTCGCCGGCGATTTGCGAATGCAGTCGTTGGCGCTCGGCTTCGCTGCTGATCAGCGATTCCAGGTAGCGCGGGTATTCTTCCCGGGGCAGCAGTTCGATGAAGTCCGAGTCCAGGTGCAGGCCCAGCTCTTGCGCCAGGCGCCAGGAAGGATTGCTGTCCTCCCAGGCCTGGTATTGAGCATCACTGGCCTCGGGACCGGGTTCGGCTTCCCATTGTTCGAAGGCGAACAGCTCGGCCTCGGCGTGGCTGGCGAAGCGGGCGGCAAACAGATGAAAGGTGAAGAACGACGGCTGTTCCGACATCGACGGGCTCCTGGCTGGCTCAGATCACGCTGGCGCGTTGCAGATGGCTGACATGGCCCAGGCCGGCAGCCTCCAGCCGGGCGACCAGGTCCTGGCGGGCCTGGGCGCCGCCATTGCGCACGTAGTCCAGTTCCGAGGCGGTGATCAGCACCACCGGTACCAGGAGCACCGGCGACAGCGGCATGTCGGCCACGGTGGTGGGGAAGCTGGCCGCGGGGCCGCCGATCAACACCCCGGCGCAGTCATCGGCGCTGACGAAATGCGCGGGCAATTGTTCGCTCATGGAGCGGGACTGGCTGACCCCGGGCAATTCCAGGGAGAGCACGCCATGACGCTCCAGCCGCGGGCGATACCCTCCGGCATTGGCCACCGTCGCCGCTACGCAGCGCAGCAGCTCGAAGCACCAGCTGGCGGCGAAGGGGTGCACTTCGCCCAGTGGCCCCTGGGCGTGGGCGGGGATGTCCGGGGTATCGATGAACAACTCCATTTCGAAGCCGTTGCCCAGGTCTTCGCCTTCGACGCCATCGAACGGATCGGACAGGCCCTCGGTGGCGAGGATGATGCTGTGGGGGCGACGCACGATGCGATAGGCCTGGCGCGTCGAGGGCCAGTCAGGGCCACCGGTGAAACTGGGGCTGACGGCGAAACCCAGGACGTCCTGCTCACAGGTCCCTATGGCTTGCCAGTGGCGGTCCAGGCTGGCGGCGCCGGCGTCGAGCAGGGCGATCAGTGCCTGTTCTTCGGCGCTGGGCTCATAAGGCGTCGGGGCCGGGCTGGAGCCTTCGGGTTCGCTCTGGGGATGGGCTTCTTGGCGGGTGGCGGCAGGTGTCTTGAAGGCGTTGAGCAGTTTGTGCAGGAGATTCAACGGGCGGTCCTTGCTGGCATTGGAGTTGTTCGAGGGCGTTGGCCGGGGCGCATTGTGCCGGGTTGGCGAGGGCCTGGAAACCTGTAGCGAGTGGCATTTTCCTTGATGGCGGACGCAGGTCAGCGCCCAGACCTCGAGTCCCAAGCTATATCCCAACGCCAACAAGAACGCGGCCGAGTTTGTCGAGCAGGCATTGCGTGACAACCCATGGATCTATCCGGACAAGCCAACCCTGGCCACGCTGGTTCCGCTGGAGCCCTTGCCGCTGAAGCTCGCACGCATCCGCACCCGGGGCTGGAGCAAAGTCAAAAGCGCCATCTGAAGAGGTTTTGCGTACAAGCAACCCAGGTCCTTGCGACCAGCGCGCGGCATGGGCTGGTCACTTCAGGTTGCCAGGGTTCGCCCGGGGTATGTCTCGACGGTCCTGGTCGTATCAAGGGATGGGTCGTACCGGCATCTTTGGCCAGAGAAGGTGTCGTCGTCCTACGCTGACAGGGAGTGAAAGAGCCCCCGATCAATCCGCGAGTACCGGAGCCTTGACGATGAATCGGTTGGAAATTCTCGAATAACCAAAGGGCAGTAACTGAGGCTCGTGTTCCTTGAGCAATTCATGTAGCACCCGGGCCGTTTCCGTAGCTGGCAAACACTGGTCCCGGGCCTGGCGCACTACCTGGCATGACTGTTCGAACAGGCTCTCATAGGTAGGGGAGTCCAGGGAAATGCGGCCGGGAAAGCGTGCGGTTGCAAGTGCCAGGTCGAATTGCTGGCCGTCGTCGTACTGCTGCAGTTCATGCAGCAGGCCTTGCAGGAACACGCAGCACAGGTTCGAACCACTCAGCCAGACCCGATGCCATACATTCCACAAATGGAAGTCCTTGAACGCCTCGTAGGAGCAGGATACCAACTGGTCATTGGTGCTGATGGCGTTCAGGCAATGTTGTTCCACGTCGATGAAGTTTGCTCTTTGCCAATCGTCCTTGCGAGCGGCCTCGAGCACCTTGGGAGCCAGGCGCAGGATCGACTCGAAGGTGGTGATCAGGCCCCTGGAGAACAGCGGATCGATGAACCCCGCGGCTTGCGGGAGCAGGCAGAAGCGATTGCCGACGCACTGCGTACTGCGATAGTTGATACGCGGTGCATAGATCCACTCCCGGGCGTTGACCGCGTCCTTGAAGTGCTCGGCGATGGCCGGATACTTTTTCAGCAGCTTGCGAAATTCGACTTCGGGAGCCTCCGTGGGGCGATATTTGGCGTGGTTGAACTGGAATCCGACGCTGCATAGCAGGTTGGTGCCCTGGGGGTGATTGTTGAAGGGAATGACCCATAGCCAGCCTTCCTCGAAGATGTGGTGCAAGGTGCTCTGGAACAGCTGGATGGGCGAGCGGCTGCGCGACAAAGGAGCCAGGGCGTCTTCGTAGCTCTTCACGTTGAGCATATGGGTGAAGAACGAGCAGGTATCGGTCTCCAGGCCCTCCGTGGTGCGCACGCCCAGTTGGCGGGCGAGCGGGGCGCCTTGGGCTGCAGCATCGATGATGAATGATGCTTGTACCACTTGCTCGGCAGGCAGCCTGACCTGGACCGCGCTGGCATTGAGGTTGATGTCCTCGATCCGGATGTTCTGTCTCAGCTCGGCACCGTACTTCAGGGCGATCAGCAGTGCGAAGGCATCGACATCCTGGCGGAACAGATGTGCTTCCGGTGCATCCAGCGATGGTGCGACGAGGTGTTCGGGAGAAGAGGGGGCGCCCGCCTGGTGCCAGGCGAAGCTGAACCCCAGCTTGAGCCCACAGGCGCTCGACCCGACGTGTTGGATGATCTTGTCCGGGCTCGAAAGGTACTCGATTTCCGGTATGCCGAAGCGCTGTGAGAGCAAGCGCAGCAGCAAGCCGCTTTCCGGCGTCATGGCTTCGCCGATGGAAAACCTGGGGTGCTGGGCTGCATCCAGCACCAGCACCTTCAGGCCGGATTTGGCCAGGATAGCCGCCGTCAGGGCGCCGCTGATTCCGCTTCCGATGATAATCACGTCGTACTTGTTCATCATGCTCGGCTCTTGTTCTGCATGGTGGAGGTCCAGGACAGCGATGCCTGCAGCGCGCTGTCGAATGGCAGGGGCGGTATGGCCAGGGGCGCCGCCGTGGTAAAAGGCCGGTCCCAGTACGGCGGACTGCCGATCGAACGTTTCAGTTCGTTGATGAACAGGCTGGTCTTTGCCGGGACCACGCTGCTGCGAGCCCTCAGGGCATAGATCGCTCCATGCTGGGGAGCGCTTACGCTGTATTCATCGAGAAAGGAAACCAGCTGGCCACTGGCGATCTGTTCATATACCAGCCAGGTCGGCGCATGAATGATGCCGATGCCCTGCAGAGCGCCATCGACCAGCAACTCCGCACTATTGACCGACAGCCGGCTATCGGGGATGAGCTTCCTGAGCACTCCGCCGACCTTGAATTGCCAACTCAGGGACAGGTTGCTGCAACTGCTGTGGATCAGGCAGGCATGTTGGGACAAGTCGTCCAAGGTCTGCGGGCAACCGTGCTGCCTGATGTATTCGGGGCTTGCGCAGAGCACCCGGCGCATATCCGCGAGCCTCGAAGGGATCAGGTCGCTGTCCGGCAAGATGCCGAGCTTGATGCACACATCGACATTGTCGGTCCTCGGATCGGCAACTTTGTCGTCGAGGGAAAAGTCGATCTTCAAACCTGGATGATGATTCAGGATCCGACTCAACAAGGGCGCGACATGGCGGCGCCCGAAGGCGACTGGAGCTGAAACCTTGAGAACGCCCATCGTCGACGCCGTATGCTCTTTTACTTCAGTCCTGGCATGTACGATGCTTCTGGAGATGTTTTTTGCATGTTCAAGGAAGATCAGCCCTATATCAGTGAGTATCAGGCACTTCGTTGAACGGTTGAACAAGCAGGTCTCCAGCTCTTTTTCCAGGCTGTTTATTCTACGCATGACCGAGGAAGGGGGAATTCCAAGTAGCCTGCCAGTCTCGGAGAAGCTACCCGTTTTGGTAACGGATATATAAAGGTCTATGTCATTCACAACGCCTAGTGCCTTCATTTCTAAATCCTTTTAGAATCTGTAGTGTCTTATTTTTGTAAGGACGGTTTACAGATAAATCATGTCCTCCTCCTTAGTAAGGCCAGCCTTTTTTTTTGTCAAGTCGCGTGGATTGCCGTCTTTATTGCGCTTGATAAAAATCAATACATAAGGTTTCAAAGCGGTACTGATGTTCCAGATCGAATCCTCGCAACGCTTAAGTTAAAGGGTGGGGTTGCGCTATCTTGGGCGAAATGAGTCTAGTGGCTAATTGCAATAGATAGCCGATTTATGCTTGGGCGACCCTTCAGGCCAATGATTGGTGGGATGCTGTCATTTTTGTGAAATATTGTTAGTTGCCGATCCAGTTACCCCCGAGAAGGTCCTCACCTTTGCGAATGTGCAAAGGCGTTTTGCAAAACAGGCTATTCACAAGTGCTCTCTTATTGTCGATCTTGTGCGGGTTCTTCCAACCCACGAGTGTCGACTTCAGGAGTGTACGTCTATGGACGGAGCGGAAATAAAAGAGCGAATTCGTCGTTACATCATGAAGGACTTGATCGGGCCAAGTGCGCAAGATGACGAACTGGATGACCAGACTCCTTTACTTGAGTGGGGCATTCTAAATTCAATGAATATCGTCAAACTGATGGTCTACATCAGGGATGAAATGGGCGTGTCCATCCCAAGTACGCACATTACCGGTAAGTACTTCAAAGATCTGAATGCAATATCCAGGACAGTCGAGCAATTAAAGGCCGAGTGCGCATAACAGGGAGTGTGCAATGAACGATCATGATTATGACGTAGTAATTATCGGGGGCGGGCCGGCCGGTTCGACGATGGCGTCCTACTTGGCCAAAGAGGGTGTCAAGTGCGCAGTGTTCGAAAAGGACTTGTTCGAGCGCGAACATGTCGGCGAGTCGTTGGTTCCGGCCACCACTCCGGTACTGCTGGACATTGGCGTGATGGAAAAGATCGAGAAGGCCAACTTCCCGAAGAAGTTCGGAGCTGCCTGGACTTCGGCCGACTCGGGACCTGAAGACAAGATGGGTTTCCAGGGGTTGGACCATGATTTTCGTTCGGCGGAGATTTTGTTCAATGAACGCAAGCAGGAAGGTGTCGACCGTGATTTCACCTACCACGTCGATCGCGGCAAGTTCGACCGTATCCTGCTGGAGCACGCCGGTTCGCTGGGGGCCAAGGTGTTCCAGGGGGTAGAAGTCGCTGACGTCGAGTTCATCAGCCCAGGCAATGTCATCGTCAACGCGAAGCTGGGCAAGCGCAGTGTCGAGATCAAGGCGAAGATGGTGGTCGACGCCAGTGGCCGTAACGTATTGCTGGGCCGGCGCCTGGGCCTGCGAGAGAAAGACCCGGTTTTCAACCAGTTCGCCATCCATTCCTGGTTCGATAATTTCGACCGCAAGTCGGCGACCCAGAATCCGGAGAAGGTCGACTACATCTTCATCCACTTCCTGCCATTGACCAATACCTGGGTCTGGCAAATCCCGATCACCGAGACCATCACCAGCGTCGGTGTGGTCACGCAAAAGCAGAACTACACCAACTCCAATCTTTCGTACGAGGAGTTCTTCTGGGAAGCGGTCAAGACCCGCGAGAACCTCCATGACGCCCTCAAGGCGTCGGAGCAGTTGCGCCCATTCAAGAAAGAGGCGGACTACAGCTACGGCATGAAGGAAGTGTGTGGCGATAGTTTCGTCCTGATCGGCGATGCCGCGCGGTTCGTCGACCCGATCTTCTCCAGTGGTGTCAGCGTGGCTTTGAACAGTGCACGTATCGCCAGTGGCGACATCATCGAGGCGGTGAAGAACAACGACTTCCAGAAGTCCAGCTTCACCCGCTACGAAGGCATGATCAGGAACGGCATCAAGAACTGGTACGAGTTCATCACTCTCTACTACCGCTTGAACATCCTGTTCACCGCATTCGTCCAGGACCCACGCTATCGCCTGGATATCCTCCAACTGCTCCAGGGTGACGTCTACAGCGGCAAACGCCTGGAGGTGCTGGACAAGATGCGCGAGATCATCGCCGCAGTCGAAAGCGATCCAGACCACCTCTGGCACAAGTACCTGGGCGACATGCAGGTCCCTACCGCCAAGCCTGCTTTCTAAGAAACGACACATACCCCAGTCGAAGGAGATGACTGAATGGATGCCCGTGCGCCCATGGATTTCGAACCCATTGCCATCATCGGTAGTGGTTGCCGCTTCGCCAAAGGCGCAACGACACCCGAAGCATTCTGGGAGCTCCTTCGTGCTGGGACCGATTTCATCGGACCGGTACCCACTCAACGCTGGGACTCGGAGGCAATCTACGACGAGTCTGCCGCGCAAACCGGTACGACCTACTGCAAGGTAGGGGCGTTCTTGCAAGATGTCGATCGCTTCGACGCCCATTACTTCGGTATCTCGGCCTCCGAGGCCAGGGAAATGGACCCGCAGCAGCGCCTGTTGCTGGAGGTCGCTTGCGAGGGCGTGGCACGTGCCGGCATGACTCGCGAGCAGCTCAAGGATAGCCGCACCGCGGTATATGTCGGGATGCTGGGCATGGATTACCTGGCATTGCACTCACGCGAGGCGGGGGTCGGGCAGATCAATCCCTACTATGCCGCCGGCAAGGAGTTCAGCTTCGCTGCCGGGCGTATCGCTTATCACCTGGGGGTGCACGGCCCGGCGATGACCGTGACCACTGCCTGCTCTTCATCCTTGGTCGCCATGCACTTGGCTTGTCGTGCCTTGCAAGCCGGTGAAGCGGACCTGGCCCTGGCGGGCGGGGTGAACCTGATGCTGGCTCCAGACCTGACGATCTACATGAGCCAGATCCGGGCGATTTCCCCCAGCGGCCGGTGCCGGGTGTTCGATGCCGCTGCCGACGGCATTGTCCGAGGCGAGGGTTGCGGGATAGTGGTGCTCAAGCGCCTGGCGGATGCCATGCGCGATGGTGATCCGATCCAGGCGGTGATCAGGGGCTCGGCCATCAACCAGGATGGCGCCAGTGCTGGCCAGACCGTGCCCAATGCCAACGCCCAGGCTGCGGTGATCGCCGAGGCGTTACAGGTTGCCGGGTTGACGGTGGACGATATCGACTACGTCGAGGCCCATGGCACAGGAACGCCCCTGGGCGATCCCATCGAGCTGTCTTCCCTGGCCCAGGTGTTCCAGGGCCGTGAACGTTCGCTGATGGTGGGATCGGTCAAGGCCAACATGGGGCACTTGGACGCGGCGGCCGGCATGGCCAGCGTACTCAAGGCCATTAAGGTCCTGGAGCACGCCGAGGTGCCCCCGCAACTGCATCTCACGCGCTTGAACGAACTGGTGGACTGGAAGCGTTCGAGGCTCTGCATCCCCACGACGCTCGAGGCCTTGCCCAAACGCCCGCTCCTGGCCGGAGTCAGCGGTTTCGGACTCAGCGGCACCAATGTCCACATGATCCTGGAAGACGCCAGGGCCTATCGTCAGGCGCGATCGCAACAAGTGCCTGCGGCACAACTTCGGCCCTGGATCCTTCCGGTATCGGCCAAGGCCGCCCAGGGCGTGGTGGACCAGGCCAGGGCCTATGCCGACCAGTTGCCGGAGCAGGATGATCGGCAACTGCGAGCCTTCGTCGCCAGCGCACTACATCGCCGGGAACATTTCGCCTTTCGTCGTGCGGTGGTCGGTGTCGATAGTGCTCAGTTGAAAAGCCAGCTGGCACAACTGGCGCCCCCCTGCGCGGCATGCGCCACGGACGAGGAGAGCGAACCAGCGGCGGTCTTCGTCTTCACCGGGCAGGGCGCCCAATGGGTCGGCATGGGCCAGGACCTGCTGGAACGCGAACCGGTGTTCCTGTCGATGATCCAGCGTTGCGACCAGGCCATGGCCCTATGGGGGGACTGGTCGATCGAGGCCGAATTACGCAGTGCAGAAGGCGCATCCCGGTTGCACCTCACCGAGTTTGCCCAGCCATGCATCTTCGCCATCCAGGTGGCGCTGGCCGAGTGCCTTGGCCAATGGGGCGTGAAGCCTGCGGCTGTGGTCGGACATTCCATGGGCGAGGTGGCTGCCGCCTATTGCGCTGGAGCCCTGGACCTGGAGTCGGCGGTACGGGTGATCCATTTCCGGGCCCAGGCCATGAAGGGCACATTGGGCCAGGGCCGCATGTTGGTGGTGGGGCTGCCGGCGCAACCGCTTCAGGCGCGCTTGGCGGTGGACCGGCAGTTGGAGTTGTCGGTGGTCAATAGTCGTAACAGCTGCGTGGTGTCCGGCAGCCCTCAGGCGGTGCTGGAGTTGGAGCGGCAGTTGCGCGAGGAAGGTGTCTTCACTTACCTGATGCCGGCCGAATATGCCTTCCACTCCTACCAGATGGATACCTGTCTGGAAGCCATTCGCCTGGGGCTGGATGGACTGGCGGCTGGTCCGGCATCTACCCCATGGGTGTCCACCAGCGTCATGCCTGATGTCGCAGCGATAGCCGATGTCCAGTACTGGCTCGACAATGCCCGCGGCGCCGTGCGCTTTGACCGGGCTATCGAGCACCTGGTCGACCAGGGGCATCGATTGTTTGTCGAACTGGGCCCGCACAGGGTGCTGGCGCCATCGATCAACCAGATATTGGCCGACCGCGGTGTCGAAGGGCTGGTTTGCGGGGCACTGCACAAGCAGGGCGACGCCGCCACGGAACTGGCGGCAATCCTCGCTCGACTGTACGAGCAGGGCGTGGCTCTCGACTGGCAAGCCTATCAGCCCAGGGAGCAGGCCTTCGACCTGCCGGCTTATCCTTGGCAGCACCAGAGTTTCTGGTTCACCCCTGCGCCGATGGCGCCCTTGGTCGAGCCGTTGATGGACCTGCGAGCGCAAGTAGTGGTCTATGACGCCCAGGGCAATATCCGCGCCCAGGCCCATGATTTATTGCTGAGCCAGCCCGGGCAGGCGGAACCCGCCTTGCAGGTGGCGATGTCGGTCGCAGCACGGGAACCGGTGAGGACAGTCATGGCCGCCGACGTACGCAGCCAGATCAAGACCCTGCTGACCGAAATCATCGGTGCGGATTGTGTCGATCCGGACCCGGATCGCGGATTCTTCGAGCTGGGCCTGGACTCCATTTCCCTGGTCGAATTCAAGCGCAAGCTGGAGCAGCGCCTTGGCCTCAAGCTTTCGGCCACCGTAGGTTTCGACCATCCCACGCTCAACCGTTTGAGCCACTATCTGCAAGAGTTGTTGTCCAGCCAAGCGCAAGCCGAACCGGCAGGCACAGGGGATGAAGCAGGAAGCGCAATTGCGAGCGATTGCCCGGCGCAGATCGCCGTGGTGGCCATGGCCTGTCGGTTTCCCCAGGCGGACAGCCCCGAGGCGCTCTGGCAATTGCTGCTCGAACAGACCCCGACCGTGGTGCCAGTGCCTCAGGAGCGGTTGGTTGGTGCGGTGGCCTGCGACGCTTTCCCGCGCTTTGCCAGCCTGATCGAGCGCCCTGAGGGATTCGACGAAGATTTCTTCCGGATTTCCCCCAAAGAGGCCAGGAGCATGGATCCGCAGCAGCGCCTGCTGCTGATGGTGGCCTGGGAAGCCTTGGAACGGGCCGGCCTGAGTCAGGAAAAACTGCTCGACCAGCGGGTTGGGGTGTTCGTTGGCGCCAATTCCCACGACTACGAAGCCAGGGTCTTGAACTGCCCCGAGGGCGTGGATGCGCACTACGGAACGGGTAGTTCGTTTTCCGCCATCTGCGGACGCCTCTCGCATTTTCTCGGCGTGCGCGGCCCAAGCCTGACTGTCGATACCGCTTGCTCGTCTTCACTTGCCGCCATCCACCTGGCCTGCAACAGCCTGCGCAGCGCGGAGTGCGACGTGGCCATCGTCGGCGGAGTGAACGTCATCGCCTCGGCGGCGATCTTCCAGTCCATGGGGCAGGCCGGTGCATTGGCGGCGGACGGTATCAGCAAGACTTTCGATGATCGCGCCGATGGTTATGGCCGGGGAGAGGGTTGCGGCGTGGTCATTCTCAAGCGCCAGGCCAGGGCCGAGCAGGATCGGGACCCCATCGTCGCCACCATCCTCGGTTCGGCGATCAACCATGATGGTGCCTGTGCCGGCCTGACGGTCCCCAACGGACCGGCACAGGAAGCGCTGATCCGGGACGCACTGGCCAACTCGGGGGTGCGGCCCGAGCAAGTCGGCTACGTGGAGGCCCATGGTACCGGGACCGTGCTTGGTGACCCCATCGAACTCAATGCCTTGCATAACGCCTATCGTCAGGGATGCGCCGATGGTACGCCGGCGCTGACCGTCGCCTCGGTCAAGGCCAATATCGGCCACCTGGAGGCAGCCGCCGGCATTGCCTCGCTGATCAAGGCGTGCCTGGTGACAGAGCGGGGCCTGGTGCCGCCGCAGCCCCACCTGCATATTGCCAATACCCGGGTGGCGTGGGAGCAGATGAACCTCAAGCTGCCCCGCCAGGCGGTGGCCTGGCCGGAATCGAACGAGGCGCGGATCGCCGGGGTCAGTGCCTTTGGTTTTACCGGTACCAACGTACATGTATTGCTCAAGGGACATCGCTCGCTCCCCGTTACGCCGTTGTCGTGCGATGCCGAGCCCGTGGCCTTGTGCTTGTCTGCGGCTACTGCGGCGGCCTTGACGGCCCTGGCCGGTCGTTACCTGGACTTCCTGGGTGAGACCGAGCATGCCGCCCAGGAGATCTGCTCCAACGCTCTGGTACGCCGCACCTGGTTCAAGGAGCGCTTGGTGGTTCATGGGCGCAACTGCCAGGAATTGCGCGAGGCGTTGCAGGCCTGGCTCGATGGCTCTTCGGTAATTGATGGCAAGGTGTCAGGTTGCGATGAACCCTGGGCGCTCCTGGCCGACGCCTTCATGCGCGGGGAGCGGACGTCCTGCCCCGAGCGTTTACCAGAAGGGCATCGGGCACTCGAGCTACCCGGCTACCCCTGGCAGCTCAACGATTACTGGCTCGACACCGTTGCCCCAGCGTTGCCCGGTCAGCCGTCGCGAGCATTACCGGCTCATCCCTGCCTGCATTCTCTGGCACGTCCGACGAGCGACATCTGGTACTGGTCTGCATTACTCGACCCCCAGGGTGACTACTACGAGCCCCTGGCTGGCCGGGGCCAGGAGCTCAAGCCGCACTGGCTGCTTGATGCGGTGCTGCAGGCCGTCCTGGAAACACCACGGGGCCTGCAGCAGATTCGCGACCTGCGCATTGCCCGTGTAGGCCTGGCCGCCGGGCAGCCTGTGATCTCGCACCTGACCCTGCATCTCCAGGCGTGCGGTGCCACTTTCGAGCTGGCGGTGCAGGGCGTTCATGACGAGGTCCGCCAAGTGTGCATGAGCGGAACGCTGCAGGAGTGTGAGATGCCCCTGCCGGGCGAGCTGGAGGCGTCTGGCGAACAGTGCCTGGAAGTTTCCGAAGATGGCTTGTCCGGATTGTCGGTAAGCTCGGCAGCTGGGCCGCGCCAAGCACTGAGCCACTTCGCTGCGTCCCTGGCGCCGGAGCAACGGCAAGCGGACTTGTTGGAAAATGCGATCAAGCTCTTTGAGGGTGCCAGTGCCGCGACCCTCCTTGGGTTTTCCCGGGTCCAGGTGCTTGCCGGCCTGCCGTCGAGCCTGAGGGTGGTACTGGCTCCTGGGGAGGATGGCAAGACGGGTTGCCTGCAAGCTTTCGACTTGCAGGGGTGCCGGGTCGCTCTATTCGAGGCGCCACTGTTCGCCGAACCTGGTTCGCGATACCTGGCCGAGATCGCTGAGGCAGCGCCCGAAGTACCGATGATCCGCCGGGAGTGGCGCGACTATCCGTTGCCCGCGGCCAGCGAACCGGTTCGGGGATATTGGTTGGTGCTGGCTCGGCAGGCCGGGGATACACGACCGCTGCAAGCGGCCTTCCAGGCAGGGCATTGCTCGATCGAGATCATTGCCTTGCAGGACGGTACGCAACCGTTACCGCAGCGGCTTGCCCAGGTGTTGCGCCGGGTCGGCTCGGACGCTTCCTGCCGCGGGCTGGTAGTACTTGGTGCCGCCGGTGCTGTGGCTGGGGAGGGCTGCAGCCTGTCGCCAGCGCTGCTGGCCGGCACCGACGTGATGCAGGCCCTGGCCGCTGCTACGGCGAGCAGTGCCAACCCCGCCAAGCCGATCTGGTTCGCCGTGGCTGGCAGCCAGGCCAATGAGCCGATGGCGGCCGCGAGCCAGGCTGCATGGGAAGGAGCGGCGCATATCTTCGCCATGGAGCATCCCGCCTGGTGGGGGGGACTGGTCAGTCTCGACGGGCGCGACAGGAGAAGCTACGCCAGTCTTTGCCAGCTGCTGCGTGGGCAACCCAGTCATGACCATCTGGCGATCGAGGGTGTTCGGATCCGGGCCCAGTACCTGGTGGAGGAGCCAGCTGCTGCTGTACGGCCGCTGGACCCGCCACCGCTGGCGGGAACGGTGCTGGTGCATGCCTGCCCCGGAAGCGACCTGGAACCGGTACTGAAGGCGCTTGCGCGGCGCGGGGCAGCGCGGGCGTTGCTGCTCAGCCACGCTCCGGAACAAGTGCGCTGGCCGCAACCAGCACCGCTGCCGCTGTCGACAGCCATGTTGCCGCAGGAGGCAGGCTTGGCCTTGGCGCAGCTTCTTGGCTCACTGCGCGCGCAGGGCGCCATCGCCGGCTTCGTTCATCTGGGCACTGACTGGCGCACCGTGGCCCTGGCCCGAGCGGAGTTCGGCTCCCAGGCGCAGGCGCTCGCCCGCCAGCTTGAAGTCCTGCAACAGATCCACCAGGCATTGGACGACCCTCGGGCGTTCTTCCTGATCATGGGCAGCGTCACCTCCCTGCTGGGCGGCGCGGGTTTTGCCGCTTGTGCCGTCGCCGATGCCTATGCCGCCTGGATCCACGACCAGCGTCTTCGTCAGGGCCTCGCTTGCCAAATGCTGCAGGTGACGCAAAGCGAGCGCGAACTGGAGCACGACTCCAACGCCAGGGCGGCGCTGCAAGCCAGCGGACTGCAACCGCTGAGCCAGGTTCAGATCGAGCAGGGCATCCTGCGCCTGCTCGAGGGCGGTCATGGCCAATACGGCCTTCTCAATGTCGAGTGGCCACAACTCAAGCGCCTGTACCAGAGCATCCTCCCTTGGCCGCTGCTTGAGCACATGGGCATGCAGGACATCGAGCAAGACTCACGCCTGGACGAGTTCGCCGGCATGCCTCCCGCGCGCCAGAAGCGAGCGATGCAGGCGCTGGTGTGCGAAGTGATAGGGCAGGTGTTCGGCCTCACCGATGGCCGGGACCTGGACGTACGCAAGGGGTTCTTCGACATGGGGATGTCGTCGGTCATGTCGCTGGACCTGCGCGCCAGGCTCAACCGTGCACTGGGCATCGACCTGCCGTCGACTTTCGGTTTCGAGTACACCTCCATCGAGCAGGTGACGAATTACCTGATGGACCAGCTCCTGGAGTCCGCACCGGTTGTCGCTGCCGAGAGTGCCGCACAGGCAGGGCAACAGCAGGACCTGAACCAACTCTCTCGGGCGCAGCTGATTGGCGCACTCGAGGATGAGCTGCGGGATCTTGCCAACTACTAGCCCGGCAGTTGCGTGGCGACTGCCAGAGAATCACCGATCGAGGCTTTTTATGGATAACGATATCCGCGATGCAAGCAAGGACCAGCTGCAAGAGAGCCTTGCTCAGGCGATCACCACCATCCGTGCGCTCAAGGACAAGGTCGCCGGTAAGTCCCAGGTATCCGGCGAGCCCATTGCCATCGTCGGCCTGGGTTGCCGGTTGCCGGGGCATGCCGATAACCCCAGGCGTTTGTGGAGCCTGTTGAAGAACGCCACCGATGCGGTGGGAGACATGCCCAGTGACCGACTCTACGGTACGGACTACTACGACCCCGATCCACAGGTGCCTGGCAAGGCCTATGTCATGCGTGGTGGATTCATCGATGCGGTGGACCAGTTCGACCCGACCTTCTTCGGCATCTCGCCAAAGGAAGCGCAAGGAATGGATCCGCAACAACGGTTGGCCCTGGAGGTAGCCTGGGAGGCCCTGGAGCATGCCGCTATCGCTCCCGACAGCCTGCACGGCAAGAAGATGGGGGTGTTCATGGGCGTCAGCACCAATGACTACGTGCGCCTGCGCCAGCAACTGGGCGTGGCCGAGGACGTCAATGCCTACCAGTTCTATGGCGAGACCAGTTTCGTCGCCGGGCGCATCGCCTACACCCTGGGCTCGAGGGGCCCGGCGGTGGTACTCGATACCTCGTGTTCCTCGTCCCTGGTGGCCCTGCACCAGGCCTGCAACAGCCTGCGTAATCGCGAGAGCGACGTGGCGCTGGCCGGCGGGGTCAACCTGATCCTGTCGCCCTACGGTTTCATCCTCGTCAGCAAGTTGCGTGCGGTGGCGCCCGATGGGCGCTGCAAGACCTTTGATGCCGCGGCCGATGGCTACGGGCGTGCTGAAGGCTGCGTGATCCTTGCCCTCAAGCGTTTGAGCGATGCGGTACGCGACCAGGATCCGATCATGGCCGTGATCGAGGGCAGTGCGGTCAACAACGATGGAGCCAGCAGTGGGATCACGGTACCCAATATCCATGCCCAGGAGGAAGTCATCCGGCTGGCGCTGGGCCAGGCCGGGCTTCAGGGTGTGGAGGTGGACTATGTCGAGGCCCACGGCACCGGTACGGCCCTGGGCGATCCGATCGAACTGCGTGCACTGCATGCGGCGCTGGGCCAGCAGCGCGATGGCGCGAAACCGCTGCTGGTCGGTTCGATCAAGGCCAACATGGGGCATCTGGAGCCAGTCGCCGGGGTCACCGGGCTGGCGAAGATCCTCTTGTGCATGCAGCACGAGACCCTGGTGCCACAAGTGCATTTCCATACTCCCAACCCACGAGTGGAGTGGGATCGCCTGGCTCTGAAGGTGGTCACCGAAGCCACGGCCTGGCCGCGTCAGGGCAAGGCGCGACACGCCGGGGTCAGCTCGTTCGGCGTTACCGGGACCAACGCCCATGTGGTGGTGGGGGACCCGCCGCCCAGGACGCGAGGTGCAGGACACGGCAGCCCCTGGCAACTGCTGGCTATCTCGGCCAAGGGCGAAACCCCGCGACGCCAGGTTGCCGGGCGCTACGAGCGTTTCATCGCCGAGCATGACGAACTTGAATTACGCGACCTGTGCTACACGGCGAACCTGGGGCGCGCGCATTTCGGCCATCGCTTCGCGGCCGTTGCCGATAGCCGCGAGGGGCTGCGCGAACAATTGGCGGCTTATGCATCGCGCAAGGTCATTGGCAACGTCTTCGACGGCCGCTGCCAAGGGGCCCCCGAGGGCCTGGTCATGCTGTTCCCCGGCCAAGGTTGCCAGTACCGTGGCATGGCCCGAGAACTGTATGAGCACGAACCGTTCTTCAAGGCCCGAATCGACGAGTGCCGAGCCCTGCTCGGCCCGATGATGGAGGTGGATCTGCTCACCCTGGTGCTCGACGACTCGGCTGCCAGCGAAGACTACCTGGAGCAGACCCGTTACGCACAGCCAGCCATATTTGCCGTCGAGTACGCCCTGGCTCGCCTATGGATGCATTGGGGAATCGCTCCGGATGCGGTGTTCGGCCACAGCTTTGGCGAAATCAGCGCCATCTGCGTGGCCGGAGCGATTTCCCTGGCCGATGCCTTGCGCATGGTGGAGGCGCGTGGTCGCCTGGCGCAGCAACTGATGACCGCGGGTGGGGCAATGTATGCCTTGGGCATGAGCGAGGAGCGACTGGGCGCGGTGCTCCGGGAGTTGCCGGGTACTAGCGTCGAATTGGCCGCGGTCAACAGCCCGCAGGACCTGGTGGTAGCGGGTCCGCAGGCCGAGGTGCAGGCCCTGGCCGAGCGCCTGCGTACCAGTGGTTGCAAGGTGCGCAAACTGGGCGTGTCCCATGCCTTCCACAGCGCCGCTACCGAGCCGATGCTCGCAGCATTTCGCGAGGAGGTGAAGCAGCTTCGTTTCAGTGAGCCGCGTATGCCCGTTATCGCCGGAGTCACAGGGCAGGTGCATACCCTGTCGAGCCTGAGTTCGCCTGACTATTGGTGCATGCATACCCGCCAGGCCGTGAGGTTCAGTGCTGGCGTCACTACCTTGCGTGAAGAGCTGTCGGTCGGGACTTTCCTCGAGGTGGCCCCCGATGCGGTTCTGACGCCGCTGATCGGCCGTGATGAAGGAGCAAGCGAGGTCCTGGCCATCCCCTGCATGCGTCGTACCGGCGAGCCCTCGCGGGACCTGCGTATCGCCGCAGCGCAGCTCTACGTCGCTGGCTACGATCTCGACTGGGCGAGACTGCACGAGCATGACGGCGCGCTGCGCCAACCCATGCCCAGCTATGCTTTCCAGCGCCAACGCTACTGGTTCGACGTAGCCCAGGGCGCATCGTCCAGCGTCTCATCGGCCCAGCCCGGCTCATCGGGCTTGCTGGGGCATCCGGTCAAGGCACCGACCCCGGCGTTCGAGGCGACCCTGGACTGCGCCCGACTGCAGGCGTTGGGGGCCGAGTGTCGCGATGACTTGGTGTTGTTACCGCCGGCTCGCCTGCTGGCGGCTCTCACGGCCGAGATCATCGACCAGCTGCAACTGGAGTCCTGCGCTATCAGCCTGGCGAGCATGCCCCAGGTCCTGGTCATGCATCCGGATGACCAACTGAACCTGTTCACCGAACTCAAGCCGCTTGCAGGCTCGGCCTGGGAAGTGCGCTGCTTTGCCTTGAGCGACGCGGCCAAAGCCGCCACTGCCGATTGGCAGGCGGTCTTGTCACTGACCCTGCAAGCGCACCCCGGCAGTGCCGGGCCACTACCGGGTGCGGAGCAGGAGCAGACGCAGGAGCCGGGGTTCGTCTACCACATGCAACTGCCGGCAGAGACCGATGGCCACGGCAACCGCTTGGCCCAGGTGCTGGAGTACCTTGGCCAGGCGATACCGGATAACGCAGGCGGAACGGTGGCAGGTCTTCGTCGCTTGTTCTGCACGCGGGCCAGCATGCACGAGGTGCAAAGCCTGGCCCTGGTCGCTAGCCAGACGGACCTACAGCAGTTCGATTGCACCTTGTATGGCAGTGCTGGCCAGCCTGTGGGGCGGCTGGAGGGCGTGAGCCTGGCCGCGGCAGGCAACGAGCAGGCGCTGTGTGGCCCCCTTTGCCAGCCAGACGTGCTCTACAGCCTCGACTGGCTGGAGCGTCCGCGCAAGCAGGCCGACGTGCTTCGCCCGGATCGATTGTTCACCTTGGTCGCGAGTTCACCAGAGCTGGCCCAGCCGCTGGCCGAGCAGTTGCAGTTGTCCGGGCACCGGACGCTGGTCATGACACCCCAGGTAGTGCTTGAGGCCAGCCGAGTGGCACTGGCTCGAGCACCCGACGAGCCATTGTCGCTGGAAAGCCAGGCGCTGGCCGCCGAGATCATCGTGCTCGACGGCAAGAACGTCGTCGATGCCCATGGCACCAGTCTACAGGAGCTGTCGAACCTGTCGGCGCAGCTGTTTCACCCCGTGCTGGAGCTGGTCCAGTCACTGATCGCCCTGGGCGAACGCGGCGGCCGGTTGTGGCTGGTCACCCAGGGGGCGAACGCGGTCGGCCTGGAGCCCGGGCAGGCCATGCAGGTAGCGACAGTGCCCTTGTGGGGCCTGGGCAAGACCATCGCCCTGGAGCATCCCGAGCACTGGGGCGGCCTGATCGACCTGGCTCCCGACGACAATGGCTGGGCCCGGGAGTTGGCTGCACAAATCATCGATCCGGATGGGGAGGACAAGATTTGCCTGCGCCCCGGCAAGCGTTATGTCCAGCGCCTGAATCACTTCAGTGAGGCTCGCTTGCCCAGCCGCGGTTATGCGCCTTGCGCCCAGGGCAGCTACCTGATCACCGGCGGCATGGGCGGGATCGGCCTGGCCATGGCCCAGTGGCTGCTGGACAAGGGCGCCGCCGAGGTGGTGATCACCGGTCGGCGCCCACTGGAGCGGGTCGGTGCGCAATTGACGCGATTCGGTGCTCTGGCCTCACGGGTTCGCTACGTGCAGGCGGATATCACCTCGCGCCAGGACATGCTCGGGGTATTCGCAGGGTGCGCATCGTCAGGCCTGAAGCTAAAGGGCATCTTCCATGCGGCGGGTATCTCCATTCCCCAAGACCTCGAGGATATCGACAACGAGAGCTTCGATCGGGTCATGCGACCAAAGGTTGAGGGAACCTGGTTGTTGCATGAACTCTCCCTGGACCAGGACCTGGAGTTCTTCGTCATGTGCTCGACGATCGCCAGCGTGTGGGGGTCGCAACACGTGGCCAGTTATGCCGCCGCCAATCAGTTCCTCGATGGCCTGGCCTGGCACCGCCGGAGTCAGGGGCTGCAGGCGCTGGTGATCGACTGGGGGCTCTGGGCCGGAGGCAGCCACCTGTTCGACGAGCAGGTCCTGAACTTCCTCACCAGCGTCGGCCTGAAACAGATCGTGCCGGCGCAGAACATCGGCCTGTTGTCGCGGATTCTAGCCAGCGGTATGACCCAGCTAGTGGTATCGGGGGTCGACTGGGATCGCTTCAAGCCACTGTTGGAGTCCCGCGGCCCGCAGCCCCTGCTGGAGTACATCCGCAGCCAGGTGCCGGCCGCCAGGGTCGCCGAAAGCACCGGTGGCGACATCCTGGAGCGGCTTTCGGCCACCGACGAGGCCGGAGTGCTGGCCTTGCTCGATGGCTACGTCTGGGAGCAGTACGCCCAACTGCTCGGGGTCAAGACCGAGCAAGTGCGGGCCAAGCTCGAAGACGGCGGCAGCCTGATGGACTACGGCCTGGATTCGTTGCTGGTCATGGACATGGTTGCCCGTTGTCGCCGCGATCTGAAGCTGGAGATCAAGGCTCGTGAGTTTCTCGAATGCCCGGGCCTGATGTGGCCGGATTTCCTGGCCCGCTCGATAAGGGAACAGGGTTGCCTGGCCGAGGCCTGAGGGGCCTGTGGCACAGATATCTGAAGAATGATCTGCCATTGAGGTGGTTATGAATGATGCGCTGTTTGGCCAGGTGCCAAACCATTACGACGTTCTTTTGGCCGGCAACAGTATCAGTGTGACGATGCTCGCTGCCTGCCTGGCCAGGAACGATGTCCGTGTCGGCTTGCTGCGCAACCGGCACCTGCCGCCCGACCTGACGGGCGAGGCGACGATTCCTTATACGTCGATGATTTTCGAGTTGATCGCCGACCGCTATTCGGTACCGGAGATAAAGAATATTGCCCGTACCCGCGATATCCACCAGAAAGTCATGCCGTCTTCCGGGGTCAAGAAGAACCTCGGATTCATCTACCATCAGCCAGGCCGAGCAATGGACATGGGCCAGGCGCTGCAATTCAACGTGCCTTCCGAACATGGCGAGAACCACTTGTTCCGGCCTGATATCGATGCCTACCTGCTGGCTGCTGCAGTGCGTTATGGCGTGCAACTGGTGGAGGTGGCGGATGCCCCGCGGGTCGTGCTCGACGATCGTGGAGCCAAGGTGGCGGTGGCGCAGGGAGTCTGGATCAGCGCCGACTTCATCGTCGACGGCAGCCCGGCCGGGCAGATGATCGCCCGCCACGCCGACTTGCCCTCAGAGACCTGCACCATGCAGGCCCGGACCCGGGGATTTTCCACCCATATGCTCGGGGTGGTGCCGTTCGATGCCTGCGTTGAAGACGATTTCCCCGGCCAGTGGCATGAAGGCACGTTGCACCATGTGCTCGAAGAAGGCTGGGTCGGGATCATTCCTTTCGACAACCACGCGCATT
Source organism: Pseudomonas sp. CMR5c (assembly GCF_003850545.1). NCBI lineage: Bacteria > Pseudomonadati > Pseudomonadota > Gammaproteobacteria > Pseudomonadales > Pseudomonadaceae > Pseudomonas > Pseudomonas sp. CMR5c. The sequence continues at coordinate 2,902,976 of NZ_CP027705.1, forward strand.
CGCGTAACCCGTTGGTCAGCGTACTGGTGTCTGTACGCGAGGATGCCTGCCAGGGTGCCGACGGCGACCAGGTGCTGGCAGGGCTGGTCGACAAGTATCCCGGGCTGGCCAAGCACCTGGGCGGAGCCCGGCGAGTACGGGAGTGGACGGTTCGCGAGCCGCTGCGCGAAGTTTACCCTTCGGCGCTCGAGCGCCGCTGCCTGATGTTCGACGAGGGCGCGGCGACCAATGACTTGCTGTTCTCGCGCAAGCTTTCCAATGGAGCGGAGCTGGTACTGGGCCTGGCCCATCGCTTGATCGATGCCGTGCGCAGCAGGGATTACCGCAGCCGCGCGCTGCGCGAGTTCATCGTCACCCAGGACAGCATCATCAAGCTGAGCGACCGGATCGCTGCAGGTGCCTATGTCGCGTTTCGCGACCCCGAGCTTTGGAACGCCTTCGCCCGGGTCTGGCTGCTGCAGTCGATCGCCGCCACCATCACTGCGCGCAAGGTCAACGATGCCTTCGCCAAGTCCCTGGATCAACGGGCTTTCGAGGAGATCGACCGACTGGCCGAGGATGGCTTCTGGATGCCCCTGTACCAGGGCTACAAGGATATTCTCAACACTACCCTGGACCTTTGTGATGACGTCGAAAGCACCAAGGTTTCTGCGGCGCAAGCTGCAAGTTGCATTTTTGCGGAGCTGGCCAAGGCCAGTTTTGTACCGCCTATCTTTGATTTTGCTAATCCTCACGCTCGTGTCTATCAACTGACCACTCTGCGAAAGCTCAAGGCGCTCTGGTGGGGCCTGATGCAGGTGCCTTCGGAGGTCGGCCGGCTGATCTTCTATCGATCCTTCAGAAAACCATCCATGCGCAAGGAGAGTTGAAATGGACTTCAACTATGATGTCGCCCAGAAAAAACACGTTGCCATGATCGCCGAACTTTGTGCCGGCCAACTGGCCGAGAGCCGCAACCCACATTCGAGCTATTTCACCGCCCAGCAGTGGGCGGCTTGCGGCGAGGCGGGCTTGTTGGGGTTGTCGATTCCCCAGGAGTACGGTGGTCAGGGCCTGGGGGCGTTATCGACGGCCATTGCGATGCATGCCTTCGGCCTCGGCTGCACGGATATGGGATTGGTTTTCGCGGCTGCGGCGCATCAGTTCGCCTGCGCCATGCCCATCGCCGAATTTGCCTCGACGCAGGTCAAGCGCGAGGTCCTGCCCAAACTGGCCAGTGGCGAGTTCATCGGTTCCAACGCGATCACCGAACCCGAAGCGGGTTCGGACTCCAGCAACCTCAAGACCCGAGCCTGGCCCCAGGCGGACGGTAGCTACCGGCTCAGCGGCCACAAGAGCTTCGCCGGCAATGCACCGATCGCCGACATCTTCGTCACCTATGCCACCAGCAACCCCGAGTACGGCGCCCTGGGCGTCAGTGGGTTCGTGGTGCAACGCAGCACTGCGGGCATCAGGGTCAGCGATCCATTAGGCAAGGTGTGCCTGAAGAGCTGCCCGGCCGGCGAAGTGTTCTTCGACGATTGCCAGGTTCCCGAAGCCAATCGCCTGGGGGAGGAGGGGCAGGGCCGGCAGGTGTTCCAGAGCTCGATGGGTTGGGAGCGCGCCTGCCTGTTCGCGGGATTCCTGGGAATGATGGAACGGCAGCTGGAGCAGGTCATCGAGCACGCCCGTACCCGGCGCCAGTTTGGCAAGGCCATCGGTGACAATCAGGCGGTCTCGCATCGCATCGCCCAGATGAAGCTGCGCCTGGAGTCGGCCCGGCTGCTGTTGTTCCGGGCTTGCTGGGGTATGGACCAAGGCGACCCAGGGCAACTGAACATCGCCTTGTCGAAGCTGGCGATCAGCGAGGGTGCGCTGGCTTCGAGCATCGATGCGATCAGGATCTTCGGCGGCAGGGGCTGCCTGGAGTCCTTCGGTATCGAGTCGATGCTGCGTGACTCCATCGGCACCACGATTTTCTCCGGTACCACCGACATGCAACACGAGATCATCGCCCGGGAGTTGAAGCTATGAAGCTGCTGCATGAACGGGTGATGCATAGCGCTGCGCGCTATCCGCAGCACTTGGCCGTGGTGGACGAAAACCAGGGGCTGAGCTACGAAGCGCTGGAGTCGAGGACCCGGGAATTCGTCGCCATGTTCTGTGCCCTGGGCGTGCGCCAAGGCCAGCGGGTCGTGCTGTGGGCGCACAAGTCGGTCGACCTGGTGGCTGTGATGTTGGCCGCCCTGCGCTTGGGCGTGGTGTATGTTCCGGTCGATCCGATGAGCCCGGTGGCGCGTCTGCAAAAGATCGTCCATGACTCCCAGGGAGTGCTGCTCATCTGCACCAGTGCGCGCCTGGAAGAGCTCGTTGCGTCCGAACTGCAGCAGGTGCGTTGCGTGGTGTTGGACGATGTAGCCAACGCTCGTCATTGGCGCAATATAGAGGCAGGTTCCGGTGTGGTGCCGCAACTCGATATCCAGCCCGATGATCTGGCCTACATCCTCTATACCTCCGGCTCTACAGGCGTGCCCAAGGGCGTATCCCTCAGCCATGGCAACGCTCTGGCGTTCGTCGATTGGGCGTGCTCCAGCTACGGCTTCGAGGCGGGCGATCGTTTCGCCAACCATGCGCCGTTTCACTTCGACCTCTCGGTCCTGGATCTCTATGGCGCGCTCAATAGCGGTGCAACGGTCTACCTGGTGCCCGAGTCCATCGCCTATTCTCCGCAGCTGCTGACCCAGTTTGTCAGGTCCCATGAGATCACGGTGTGGTACTCGGTGCCCTCGGTGCTCATGTTGATGATGCAGGACGGCCACCTCCTGAGTGATCTGCAAGGAACCTTGCGGGTTGTGTTGTTCGCCGGCGAGCCTTTCCCGATCAAGCACCTGCGCGAACTGCGTAGTGCCTATCCAGATGTGCGCCTGGCGAATCTGTTCGGCCCTACGGAAACCAACGTGTGCACTGCGTTCGAGGTGACTGCCATCGATCCCCGGCGCCTGTTGCCGGTGTCCATTGGCACTGCGGCGTCCGGCAATCGCATCTGGGCGCAGAAAGACGATGGCAGCCCCTGTGCCATTGGCGAAGAGGGCGAACTGATCGTCCAGGGACCTACGGTCATGTTGGGTTATTTCGGCAAGCCGGCGCACCAGGGGCCCTACAAGACCGGAGATATGGTCAAGCAGTTGGCGGATGGCAATTACGAATACCTGGGTCGGCGCGACGACATGCTCAAGTTGCGTGGCAACCGTATCGAGCGCGGGGAGGTGGAGGCAGCGTTACTGGCCCATCCCCAGGTCAGCGAGGCGGCGGTACTGGTGACCGGGGAGGGAATGAATGCCCAACTGTGGGCGGTGCTGGTCCCCGAGGGGCAGGCCCGGCTGTCGATCATCGACCTCAAGCGCCACTGCGCCCAGCGCCTGCCGCGCTACATGATCATCGACCATTTGCTGTGCCTGGATGCGCTACCGCGCAACGCCAATGGCAAGGTCGATCGCTTCGCCCTGGCTCGGCGAGTGGAGGGTTGAACATGCGGACTCCGTCACGCTTGGACCAGGAACTGTGGTTTCCCTATGCCAGTCGGCCACGGGACAAGATGCGGCTGTTCACCTTCCCTTATGCCGGAAGCGGGGCATCGGTATTCCATCGCTGGTTCCTGCCGCTGTACGACCAGGTCGACTTGTATGCGTTGCAGCTACCGGGACGGGAGGGGCGCAGCCGGGAGGCTCCCTATGTCGACCTGCAAGCCGCGGCCCATGCCGTGGCCGACTGTCTGGAGCAGTTCAGCGACGATATTCCCTGCTGTTTCTTCGGGCATAGCATGGGGGCATTGCTGGCGTTCGCGGTCGTCAATGTGCAGCAGCAGCGCCGACAGCGGCTGCCCCTGCAACTGGTGTTGTCAGGCATGGTCGCACCCCATCTGCCGCAGCGGGTGGAGCCTTTGCACCAATTGCCAGCACAGCAGGCCATTGCAGTGCTGCAAGCCATGGGAGGCGTGCCAGCTGTGGTGTTGGCCGAGGAGGACCTGATGCAGATGTATCTGCCCATCATCCAGGCGGATATCGCGATGGTTCATTCCTATGGCTGCCTCCATGCCGGGCCAGTGGAAGTCGACATCACCTGCTTGAGCGGCGCTCAGGACTTGATCGCCCCGCCCGAGCCCATGGGGCAATGGCGGGAGTATGCGGGCTGCGGTTTCGAGCAGTTCGTTTTTCCCGGCGGGCATTTTTTCCTCGATGGTCAGGTCATGTCTCGGGTGAAGACCGTCCTGGGCGGAGCCATGCACCAAGCGACCGGCAGACTGGTGAGTTGAGCGGCTCATGGGGCGATGGAGGCCAGGCCGGATCGGGCGAACAGCTTGAGGTGCGTTTTCAGGGCGTGCGCATCGTGCTGCAGCACGGCCTGCAACGGACTGGCTTGCTGGCGGTCGATCACCGCCAGCATCAGGCACGGCGCAATGATGCTGATGACGCACCGGGCCAGCGCCGGATCGCCCGGAGCGAAGCCGGTGATCTGGCTGATGATGGCCTCCAGCAGGCGGAACTTGGGCATCACTTCTTCTTGGATGAGGCTGGAAAAATGAACCGTAGGAGACAGTATTTCCCGGGCGCAGACCTTGCTTTGCCAGCTTTGTTCATCCAGTACCCGGCCGACCAGGGTATCGATGAACACATCGAGCTTGGTCTGTGCCGGTTCGGCGCTGCGGGCGATGCGCGCCAGGACCTCGACGTCGATCAACTGCTGGTGCCCTTCTATCAGCACCACTTTGTACAGCTCTTCGCGGCTGCCGAAGTGGTAGTTGATGGCTGCCAGGTCGGCGCCGGCTTCCTCGCAGATCAGCTTGCTCGCGGTAGCGGCATAGCCATGCTGGGCGAACAGCCGTGCTGCCACTTCGAGGATACGGATTCTGGTGTGTTCGCCGTCGCTTCTGCTGGCTCTGCGTCGAATGCTCATGGGGTTCCTCGTGGTCGGGCATAGGGGTTGCTTCACGGCCAGTATCTGTTATTTTTCAATTTCAATTCAAATTGAATTTTAACTAGGCCTTGGCAAACAAAGGACTCATGGATGAAGAAGCAGTTGATTGCAGGGGTTGCCGTGCTGCTGGCGGTAACGGCAGGGGTTTCCTGGTTTCTCCTCAAGCCCGAAGAGTCGGACGGCCGTCTCAAGCTTCATGGCAACGTCGACATCCGCCAGGTATCCCTGGCGTTCGAAGGCAGTGAACGGATCGCCGCGCTGCATGCCGAGGAGGGCGATCTGGTGCAGGCTGGCCAGGTATTGGCTGAACTCGACACGCGCACGCTGCGCCTCGAGATTGCCCGCTCCAGGGCCCGGATCAATGCCCAGGAACAGGCATTACTGCGCTTGAAGAACGGTACCCGGCCCCAGGAGGTCGAGCAGGCTCGGTCACGGTTCGAGGCAGCCCAGGCCGAAGCACAATTAGCCCAGTTGGAACACCAGCGCCTGCGGCGCATTGCCGACGATACCCAGGGCAAGGGCGTGAGCCAGCAGCGCCTGGACCAGGCGGCCGCCCGTCTGCGGGTGGTCAAGGCCCAGGTTCAGGAACAGCGCGAGTCCTGGGCTTTGGCCAAGATCGGCCCACGGGACGAAGACATCGCCCAGGCAGCAGCCGACCTGCAGGTCTCCAGGGCCGATCTCGACCTGCTGGAACATGACCTCGCCCGGGCCCAGCTCAAGGCCCCGACCCAGGCCCGGATACGCACCCGCCTGCTCGAGCCTGGCGACATGGCCTCTCCGGCACGACCGGTATTCGCCCTGGCGCTGACCGATCCGAAATGGATCCGTGCTTATGTCAACGAACAGCAGCTCGGACAGGTGCGACCGGATCAGCCAGCGCGAGTGTTCACCGACAGTTTCCCCGACCAGTCCATCGACGGCCGGGTGGGTTACATCTCCTCGGTCGCCGAGTTCACCCCGAAGTCCGTCGAGACCGAGGACCTGCGCACCAGTCTTGTCTACGAAATCCGGATATTGGTCAAGGATCCTGGTGACCGCTTGCGCCTGGGCATGCCGGCTACCGTCTACCTCGACCAGGCGCCGGGTGCCGGGGACACGCCATGAGCGCCGCAGTGGCTACGGTCCAGGCATCCGAACTGGTCAAGCACTTCAAGGCCGGCGTCCGGCACCAGGTGGCCCTGGACCGGGTATCCCTGGAGGTCCCCAGTGGCCAGTTGAGTGCTCTGGTCGGTCCAGACGGCGCGGGCAAGACCACCTTGCTGCGGCTGATCGCCGGGTTGATGCAGGCCGACGCGGGCCAGTTGAGCGTGTTGGGCCTGGATGTCGGCGCACAGCCACAGCAAGTACAGGACCGCATCAGCTACATGCCACAGAAGTTCGGACTCTATGAGGACCTGACTATCCAGGAGAACCTGGAGTTGTATGCCGATTTGCATGGTGTCTGCGGCCCGGAGCGCGAGCAGCGCTTTTCCCGGCTCTTGCAGATGATGGACCTGGAGCGGTTTCGTGGACGCCTGGCCGGACAGCTTTCCGGTGGTATGAAACAGAAGCTGGGATTGGCCTGCACTTTGGTCCGCTCCCCGCAACTGTTGCTGTTGGATGAGCCTACGGTAGGGGTGGACCCGCTGTCGCGCCGGGAGCTATGGAGCATCATCGAGCAGTTGATCGAGCAGGAGAACCTGACGGTGCTGATCAGCACCGCCTACATGGACGAGGCCCAGCGCTGTGCCCAGGTCTTCGTGCTGTACCAGGGCCAATTGATCGCCCAGGGGCCACCTGAACAACTGTGTCAGCTGGCCCAAGGCATGTGCTATGGCATCGCACCTCCCAGCGGTACTCCCGCCAGGTCGTTGCAGGCCGACCTGCTCGATGACCGCGAGCATGTGGTCGATGCGGTGCCGGAAGGTGGCCAGGTGCGCTTCATCCGCAGCGCCCAGGTGGAGTTGGCACAGATCGAACCCCTGGCCGGCCTCGCCGAGCCCCGGCCCCTGGCAGCGCGCCTGGAGGACGGATTCATGGTGCTACTCAGGCAGCAGGTCCAGGAAACCGTCGCGGTCGATGCGGCGCAACAGCCAGCGGCCAACGACAGCCAGGGAGAGGTAGGTGTACAGCGTCCGGTGGTCATCGAAGTACGCGATCTGGTGCGCAAGTTCGGCGATTTCACGGCAGTCGCAAGCACCTCGTTCCAGGTCCTGAAGGGCGAGATCTTCGGCTTGCTCGGCCCCAACGGGGCGGGTAAGACCACCACCTTCCGCATGCTCTGCGGCTTGCTCCCGGCATCCAGTGGCTACCTGGAGGTGGCTGGGGTCAACCTGCGTACCGCGCGGGCTGCGGCACGCCGTCGCATCGGCTACGTGTCTCAGAAGTTCGCCTTGTACGCCAACCTGTCGGCCGTGGAGAACCTGCGCTTCTTCGGCGGCGCTTATGGACTGCATGGCGCCAGGCTACGGACCAGGATGGAGCAGATGCTCGAGCAGTTCGAACTGGGCGAACAACAACATGTGCGCAGCGGCGAGCTGCCAGGTGGCTACAAACAGCGCCTGGCGATGGCGGTGGCTTTGCTGCACGAGCCGGAGATCCTGTTTCTCGATGAACCAACCAGCGGCATCGATCCCCTGGCCCGGCGGGCCTTCTGGCGGCGGATCACCGCCTTGGCGGCAAGCGGTACGACGATCGTAATCACCACCCATTTCATGGAGGAGGCCGAGTACTGCGATCGTATCGTGATCCAGGATGCCGGGCGCTTGCTGGCCCTGGGCACCCCGGAACAAGTCCGCCACCAGGACAACCAGGCACTGGCCGACATGAACAGTGCATTCATCGCCGTTGTCGAGCGAGCCCGGGCCCAGGCCCGCGCCGCGGCGCACTAAGGAGCCAGCATGTCCGACTTCAATGGAGCGGGTTCGGGTTTGTGGCGCAGGCTACTGGCGCTGACCAGGAAGGAGTTCCGCCAGTTGCTGCGAGACAAGAGCAACATGGCCATCGGTGTGATCCTGCCCATCGTGCTGATCCTGATATTTGGCTACGGCTTGTCGCTGGATATCCGCAACACGCCCTTGGCAGTGGTCCTGGAGGACAGCTCGCCCGCGGCCAGGGACGTGGTAGCCAAGCTGGAGAGCTCGGCCTACTTCTCGGTCACTCGGGTCACCAGCATGGTCGAGGCACAGGCGCTGATGGACAAGCGCCGGGTCGATGGCATCGTTCGGGTTCCAGCCGACTTCTCCAGGCGGCTCGAACAGCACGACGCTCGCTTGCAGTTGTTGCTGCATGGCGCCGATGCCAACAGCGCCGCGACCCTGGGGCGTTATGTCAGGGGGGCGCTGGCGGTCTGGCAGCAGCAGTATCTGGAACGCACCAGGCAGGCTCTGCCCTCGGGGCGGGTGCTGGTGGTGGAGCGGATGTGGTTCAACGCCGCCAACAGTAGTACCTGGTATCTGGTTCCGGGGCTGATCGCCCTGATCATGACGCTGGTGGGGGCTTTCCTGACCTCGTTGGTGCTGGCCCGGGAATGGGAACGGGGCACCCTCGAGTCGTTGTTCGTCACCCCGGTCAAGTCGATCGAGATCCTGCTGGCCAAGATCATTCCGTATTTCGTCGTAGGACTTTTAGGTTTGGTGATGTGCCTGGTCTCCGCTCGGCTGTTATTCCAGGTGCCGATCCAGGGCTCGTTGTTGCTCCTGCTATTCAGTTCCATGCTGTACCTGCTGGTGACCCTGGGCATCGGCCTGTTGATTTCGGCCAAGACCCGCAATCAGTTCCTGGCCAGCCAGATCGCGATCATCTTCAGCTTCCTGCCGGCGTTGATGCTTTCAGGGTTCCTGTTCGACCTGCGCAATGTGCCGACCTTCATCCGCTTGGTCGGTTCGATCCTGCCAGCGACTTACTTCATGGAGTTGGTGAAGACCTTGTTCCTGGCTGGCAACAACTGGGCGCTGGTGGCGAAGAACCTGACGATCCTCGCGGTCTATGCGGTGTTTCTGTTGAACGCAGCACGCCTGTGCACGCGCAAGAAGGTGGGGTGAGCCAATGGACAAACTGATGAGCTTCCTACGTGAACTGTTGTTCCTGATCCAGAAGGAAATCCTCGCTATCGTCAAGGATCCGGCCAATCGGGTGATCCTGATCGCCCCGGCGATCGTCCAGTCCTTGCTCTTCGGTTATGGCGCGACCTACGACCTGAACTACGTGCCCTATGCCGTGCTGGACCAGAGCCAGGGGCGTGCCTCACGGGAACTGATCGCCCGTTTCGATGCTTCCGGGGTCTTCGCCCGTACGGCGACGCTGACCAGCGTCGGCGAGATCGCTCCGGCCATCGATAATGGCCAGGCGCTGCTGGTGCTGCACATCTCTGCGGACTTCGAGGAGCGCCTGGCCCGCCAGGACAATGCCAGCCTGCAGCTGGTGCTGGACGGCCGCAACTCCACGACCGCCGGGATGGCGGCCGGGCATATCGCCAACCTGGTGGGTGACTTCAACCAGCAGTTCCTGGAGGCCGCCAACGCTCCCTTGCGTTTGGAAACACGTGCCTGGTTCAACCCCAACTTGCAGACTCGCTGGAACATCGTGCCCGGCCTGATCGCCGCCTTGAGCATGATCCAGACCCTGATGCTGGCGGCGCTCTCGGTGGCCAGGGAACGTGAGCAAGGCACCTTCGACCAATTGCTGGTCACGCCGCTGACCCCTTTCGTGATCTTGCTGGGCAAGGCGTTGCCATCGGTGCTGATCGGCTTGCTGCAATCGAGCCTGATCCTCCTGGTCGGGTTGTTCTGGTTCAAGATCCCCATGATCGGTTCCGTGCTGGACCTGTACCTGGGGCTGTTCGTGTTCACCAGCGCCTGCGTGGGGATCGGCCTGTCCATATCCGCCCTCTCGGCCAACATGCAGCAGGCCATGGTGTACACCTTCGTGCTGATGATGCCGCTAATCCTGCTGTCCGGCCTGATCACCCCGGTGCATAGCATGCCCCAGGCCTTGCAACTGCTGACCTACCTCGACCCGTTGCGCTTTGCCATCGACCTGGTCAGGAGGATCTACCTGGAAGGGGCGACCCTGTCTGATGTCTCGGCGAACCTGGTGCCGATGTTCGCCGTCGCGCTGGTGACCCTGCCACTGGCCGCCTGGCTGTTTCGCAATCGATTGGTTTGAATTGGCTTGATAAGGAACGTCATGAAAACGATTCATGCTGGATATCTGCTCAATGGGTTGGCAGCGACCTTGCTGATGGCTGTCTCGGCCTGCACTGTCGGACCTGACTTCACGGTGCCCGAGGTGCACAGCCCCGAGCGATGGACGGATTGGCACAGTGGGCCGGAGTTGCCGGCAGCACCTGGAACACCATCCATGGCCGTTGTACCTGGCAACGACGGTAATTGGTGGCAGGTATTTGGCGATCCGATCCTGGACCGCTTGCAGACCCGAGTGCGGGAGGACAACCCGGACCTGCATACCGCGTTGCTGCGGTTTGCCCAGGTCCGGTTGCAGCGCCAGATCGTCGCATCCCTGGAAACACCCGAGGTGTCTTTCTCCGGCGCGGCCTCCAGGAATAGACAAAGCCGGTACGCCCCGAACAATCGCATGCTCGAGGCCTTGGGTGGCGACCGCAAGATCCTGGAAAAGGCCCTGACCGATCCCTACAGCCTGTACCAAGCCGGGTTCGATGTTTCCTGGGAGCTGGATCTCTGGGGGCGGGTGTCGCGCCTTGGCGAAGCAGCCGAGGCCGAGGTCGATGGTGCAGCCGCGACCTTGGACGATGTACTGCTCAGCGTCTCCAGCGAACTGGCGAGAAACTACATCGAGGTGCGTACCGCGCAGAGCCAGACCAGCCTGCTGGAGCAGGAAGCGAAGATCCTCGCCGAGCACCTGCAAGTGGTGACGGTACAGGCTCGTGAAGGTGAGGAGGACGGTTTTGCGGTGGAGCGCCAGGAGGCGCGACTGGCAAATTTGAACGCTCAGATACCCGGCTGGAAGGCACGACAGACCCAGGCCGCCAACCGCATCGCCGTACTGCTGGGCGAGCGTCCCGGTGCTCTGGACGCTTTGCTGGCCGGCTCACCCGGGCCGGCTCCTGGCAACTCATTGCCGGATTTGCGGCTGGGGCTGCCGGCCGAGCTGGCTCGCGAGCGTCCGGATATTCGCGCCGCGCAAGCCAGGCTGCACCGGGCCACGGCCGGCATCGGAGTAGCCGAGGCAGAACTCTATCCCAGCGTGATCCTGGGGGCCGACTTCGGCTTCGAGTCCTATAAAGGCGGCAAGTTTGCCGACTGGAGCAGCCGGACCTGGTCGGTAGGGCCGCGCCTGGACCTGCCGCTGTTCGACCGCGGGCGTCGCAGCAAGACCGTGGTCTTGCGCAAGCTCGAACAGCAGGAAGCGGCCGTGGCGTTTCACCAGACCGTGCTGGCGGCATGGCAGGAGGTGGACGATGCCTTGAGCCGCTACCACAACGAGTACCAGCGTGTGGCACACCTCAAGGACAGCTACGACAGCAAGGCTCGCAGCTACGAATGGACCCGTGCCCGGTACGTCGCCGGGGACGCCAGCTACCTGGACCAACTCGATGCCCAGCGTTCCCTGCTCGATGCCCAGCGTGACCTGGTCGATAGCGACAGCCAGCTCAGGACGCACCTGATCAGCATCTACAAATCCATGGGTGGGCACTCCATCTGACCCATTGCAACGCAGTAGTCGTATTTCCTCTAACAAGAACAACTTTCCTGAAGGAATAGGAAAACATGCCAATGGACGACCTCTACAAGATCGCACTTTTCTCATCCCTGATACTGATAGTACCGGGGCCCTCGAATACCTTGCTGCTGGCTTCGGGCTTCAAGTTCGGTGTATTGCGCTCTTTGCCCCTGGTGCTGATCGAGATGCTCGGCTACACCGTCTCGATCTGTACCTGGGGTTGGGGTCTGGTGTTGTTGTCCCAGGACCATCCATGGTTGATCCACCTGATCAAGCTGGCCTGTGCCTGCTATATCGCGGCCCTGGCGCTGAAGACCTGGAAGACCTCGACCAGTGGCACCCATCAGGTCGAGCGCTTCGACAGTTGGCCGCGCCACTTGCTGATCGCGACCGTACTCAATCCCAAGGGGTTGATCTTCGCCAGCGTGATTTTCCCGGCCGCTTCGTTTGCCAGCCTGGGGAGTTTCGTTCCTTCATTGAGCGCATTCTTCCTGGCGCTGGCACCCATCGCCTTGCTTTGGGTCTCCCTCGGTGCAGGCATTCGGGCGCAGTATCTGGGTCGGGTATCGGGCCCGTTGTTTTCCAGGGGCACGGCCATCGTCCTGGCGTTGTTCTCGGCCACGTTGACCTACACCGTCGTGCGAGCGGTGTAGGCCGGTTCCAGGCGCTGGAGAAGCTTGGGATGGCCGGTATAGAGTTGCTCGCCCTCGAGCGAAGCTTGAGCACTCCGTGCCCGGCGGCCGATGCCGGGACCAACATCAAGGGAAAATGAATGTCGCTGATTTCGCAACGTGTCGAACTGGCCCGCCAGGGCGCCAATGACAAGGTGATTTGCCGGATGCCTTCGGGCTGGGCGGTCATGGGGGATGTGCAGTTCCTGCCGGGTTACTGCCTGCTGTTGCCGGACCCGGTGGTGCCTAGCCTGAACGACCTCGATACCCAGGCCCGGACCGCCTACCTGCTGGACATGGCGCGTCTTGGCGATGCGGTGCTGGAGGCCACCGGGGCGTTGCGCATGAACTACGAGATCCTCGGCAATTCGGAGCCGGAGCTGCATTGCCATCTCTTTCCCCGCTATGCCTCGGAGCCGGAGGACAAGCGTCGCATGCCGGTCTGGTTCTACGACTGGAAAACCGCCGTTGCCTATGCCGAGGCGGAGCATGGTGCGTTGCGTGAGCGCATAGCCCGCCTGTTGCAAACGACCAGCTGAGGTTCGCGCCGGCAGGTCAGTGCGCTGAGTGTCGGTGATAGACGGGAAACGTCAGGCCGGTGATGGTCACTGTGGTCCTCGCGACGAGGACGCTGGCGATCTCGTTGATGACCAGCTCCAGTGCGCTGGTATTGGGGAACAGTGCATACAGCAGTTCGAAGTAGAGGTAGTCCTTGATCAGCTCGGCTGCCAGTTGCGGCTGGTTCGCCAGCAGATTCTCGAACTTCGGGTAGTCCAGTCGCTGCAATTGCACGATGTCGGCAAAACCCTGGGCCAGGTCGTCTTCCCGGCACTGGTTGATGAACCCATCGGCGCATTGGATAAAGCCCTGGGCCAGCTCCCAATGGTCTATCAGCAGCTCAAAGGGGGTTGTCTCAAGGGATGTAGCTTCGCCGAAACCCAGGCTCCGATAGCCGACCCGCCGAGGCTCGATGAGCTTGCCTGCCGAAGTGAACTTCATGGGTGGGTTCCGGTTTTGCCAGTGGAAGGTCGGCCTGCGCCAGCGTCGAGCGGGCCGGCCTGGCCAGGGATCGCGCTGGCAGCCCAGTCGCTGCCGCTGGCGGGCAGGGCGATACCGGGCCGGGGCCGCAGCTCGACGGCGCTACTTACGCTGGCCTGGCTGGCTTCGGTGCGGTTGGCCAGTTGCGCGGGGCTGAAGTGAAGTTCGTCCATGTTGCCGAGTAGTCCTGGGGGTTGCGCGAGTCTACTCCGCCACCAGCAAAAAGCTACGGCGCCCCACCTGTGTAGCCGCTGTCGAGCCTGCGACCGGTCGCGCAGCGGCCGTAGAACCTCGACCCACCTGACCCACTGCCAGGGTGCCCGCCGCGCGGTCATGCGCAGCCTGCGGCAGCGGCTACACGGGGCTGCGACCCACCGCGCAGCGGCCGCAGGACCCCGACCCACCGTGCCACCTGGCGGACGGCTTCAGGCCGCTGCCCAGCTTGTGAATGAAGCTTTTATGACAAAAGTTCGGTAGCACATCGCCACGCACGTCTTGGGTATGTAACGCGCTTGAGGGGGCCGCCAGGCCACTTTTTTAAGCCGAGGCGGGACGCCGGGAGTGAGGCTATGGGGACTATGGAACGCTACTCGAAAGTGGGCATGCAGGAGCTGGACCAGCGGTTGTCGAAGATCGTCGAGGCGGCGCGCAAGAAGCCGGTCTCGGTCTATCGCTATGGGGCGCCGTGGGTCTGGATCGTCTCCCAGGATGACTGGCAGGGCGCCTTGAAGGAGGTGTCCAGCTACATCCCGCCAGGGCACTCGCTGGTGCTGCTGCGCCCGCAGATCGAAGAGCTGCTGGACCGCCATGCCGAGTTGTTCGAGACCCTCAATGCCGAGGCCGGCCTGTGCATCGCCCCACGCACGGTGATGCACATCCTGTTGCTGCAGCTTTTGTACTCGGTGCCCAGCGAACAGCAGCTCTACGAACAGCTGAACTACAACCTGCTGTTCCGCTGGTTCGTCGGCCTGGGCCTGAACCAGAAGGTCTGGAGCTTCAGTGTCCTGAGCCGCGATATCGCCGCGCTGTTGAACAACCCTCGGGCGGTGCACCTGATCCACAAGATCATCGGTGAAGTGTTCTGCAAAGCCTTGCTGCAGATGCCGGAGTTCTCGCTGAACTTCGCGCTGCTGCATACCTGGCTGGCACGTCACGACAACACCTCGATCACCAGCAATTGAATCGGCCAAACGCTGTGCAGACGGCGACGGCAATGCGCGTGCGCGCGCCAATTTTCAGACTTCTAGGGGGCGGTGTGGAGTATTCGGGCAAATCAGGACGACCGGGCAGTAGCGGGCGCTGGTGGCCGTTGTGCGGCTGGTTGGCATGGCTGGCGCTGGCGCCGGCGGTGCAAGCCGAGGAGGGCGGCCAGGTGCCGGCCGAACCCGCGCAGGAGGCCCAGGTCCCGGCGCGTTTGGTGGACGTCAACGAGTACTTCGTGCGCGGCAATACCGTGCTCGACGCCAGGGCCATCGAAGAGGCGGTGTATCCGTTCCTCGGGCCGCAGAAGGCCCTGAGCGACATCGAGGGCGCCCGCGACGCCCTGCAGAAGGTCTATCAGGCTCGCGGCTACCAGTCGGTGTATGTCGAGTTGCCGGAGCAGAAGGTCGATGACGGCATCGTCTACCTGCAAGTCAGCGAGACCAAGGTCGGCCGGGTGCGCGTGGTGGGCGCCAAGCACTACTCGCCATTGGAGATCCGCGAGCAGGTGCCGGCGCTGCAAGAGGGCCAGGTGCCGGACTTCGCCACGGTGCAGAACCAGCTGGCGGGGCTCAATCGCGGTGCCGGGCGCCAGGTCATGCCCTTGGTGCGCGAAGGCCAGCGGCCGGGAACCATGGATGTGGACCTGCAGGTGGAAGACAAGAATCCCTGGCGCGCCAGCATCGGCCTGAACAACGACTACAGCGCCGATACCGAGAAGCTGCGCACCGTGGCCAGTGTCGGCTACGACAACCTCTGGCAACTGGGCCACAGCGTTTCCCTGACCTTCTTCACTGCGCCCCAGGACACCTCCAACGCCAAGGTCTGGTCCGGTTCCTATACCGCTCCCTTGAGCGATCGCTGGAGCCTGCAGTTCTCCGGCTACCAGTCCGACAGCAACATCGCCACCATCGGCGGCAGCAACGTGCTGGGCAAGGGCCATTCCTACGGGGTCGCGGCGATCTATGCCTTGCCAGCCAGCGACAGTTGGGCCAACTCGCTGTCGGCGGGCGTGGACTTCAAGGACTTCGACGAAGAGATGCGCTTCGGCCGCAGCAGCGACCAGATCCCGCTCAAGTACGCACCGCTGACCTTCGGCTACAACGGCTACCGCTACAGCGAGAAGTCGCAATTGAGCCTGGGCCTGAACCTGGTGATCGGTACCCGGCGTTTCTTCGGTTATGGCAGTGACGCCCGCGAGTTCCACTACAAGCGTGACGAAGCCAGTGCCAGCTTCTCGGTGCTCAAGGGCGATGCCAGCTTCACCTATACCTTCGCCAACGACTGGCAATCGGCGTCCAAGACCGCTTTCCAGCTGGCCTCGGGCCCGCTGGTCTCCAACGAACAGTACTCCGCCGGTGGCGCCACCTCGGTGCGTGGCTACCTGGCCGCCGAGCGTACCGGCGACGAAGGTTGGCTGTTCTCCCAGGAACTGCGCACGCCGTCCCTGGCCAAGTTCCTCGGCAGCTACGTGCAGGAGTGGCGCTTCTACGCCTTCGCCGAAGGTGCGCGCCTGAGCCTGCACGAGCCACTGCCCGAGCAGGAAGACCAATACAGCCTGGCCAGTGTCGGCCTGGGCACCCGAGCCAGCTTGAGCAAGTGGCTGTCCGGCAGCCTGGACTGGGGTTACCCCCTCAAAGACGGCCCCAACACCCAGAAATACGATCCGCGCCTGCACTTCAGTGTGCAAGCCACGTTCTGACTTTTTACGGAGAACCCTTCCATGCAACGCTTATTCCTGAGCCTGTTGATCTGCCTGGGCTTCGTGCTCCCGGCCACGGCCCATGCCTGGTGGCAGGACGACTGGCATTACCGCAAGCAGATCAGTGTCGATACCACGCCCCAGGGGGCGGCCATCAACGAGGCCCTGGGCCGTACCGCGCTGCTGGTACGCCTGCATACCGGCAACTTCACCTTCGACGGGGTCAAGGAGCACGGCTCCGACCTGCGCTTCGTCGCCGCCGATGACAAGACCGTGCTCAACCACCAGATCGAGAGCTTCGACCCCCTGATGGGCATGGCGCTGATCTGGGTCGACGTACCCAAGGTCGAAGGTGGCCAGCGCCAGGACATCTGGATGTACTACGGCAACCAGAAGGCCCCGGCCACCGCCAACGGCCAGCTGACTTTCGATCCCAGCTACACCGCCATCTACCACTTCGAGGGCGGCAACGGCATCCCGGCCAAGGACACCACCGCCTATGGCAACACCGCGCAGGGTGCCACCGGGGCGAGCATCGATGGAGTGATCGGCCGTGCCCTGCAGTTCAGTGGCCAGCCATTGCTGCTGCCGGCCAGCCCCTCGCTGCAGCACAATGCCGGCGGCGCCTTCACCTTCAGCGCCTGGGTCCGCCTGGACCAGGCCAGTGGCGAACAGCTGCTGCTGGCCCGGCGCGAAGGCGCCGGCAGCCTGCTGGTCGGGGTCAACCAGGGCATGCCGTTCGTGGAAGTGGACGGCCAGCGCGCCGTATCCACCCAGCCCTTGAATCCGGGGCAATGGCAGCACCTGGCCCTGAGCGGCGAGGGCAGCCGCCTGGCGCTGTACGTCAATGGCCGGGAAACCGCGAGCCTGGCCCAGGCCATCCCGTCGTTCAATTCGCCGCTGGCCATCGGCGCCGACCTGCCGGTCGCGGCAGGGGCCGAGGCCAGCCATTTCCTGCCGTTCACCGGGGCCATGGACGAGCTGCGCCTGTCCAAGGTGGCACGTCCCGCGGCGCTGCTTTTGGCCGATGCCAGCGCCCAGGGCGCCGAGTCGAAACTGGTGGCCTACGGCGTCGATGAAGAACAGTCGGGCTTCGGCTTCGGCAGCCTGGGCTTCTTGCTCAAGGCGGTGCCGGTGGACGCCTGGGTGATCATCCTGGTGCTGGTGGCGATGATGATCCAGTCGTGGGTGATCATGCTGCGCAAGAACCGCATGGTCAGCCGGGTCAGCGCCGCCAATACGCTGTTTCGCGAGCAGTTCGCCAAAGTCGGCACCCGTCTTGAGATGTTCGCCGATGACCAGGCCCTGGATGCACGCCTGGAGCACTCCTCGCTGTGGCGCCTGTACCTGGTGGCGGTCAAGGAGATCCGCACCCGCCGCGAGCAGGGCGCCGATACCTCGTCGGTGTCGGCGGCCACCATCGAAGCCATCCGCTGCTCCATGGACGGGGTGCGCACCCGCGAGAACCAGCAGCTGAGCGCCAAGCTCTCGACCCTGTCCAACGCCATCGCCGGCGGTCCCTACATCGGCCTGTTGGGCACGGTGCTGGGGATCATGGTGGTGTTCCTCGGCACCGCCATGGCCGGCGACGTCAACATCAACGCCATCGCCCCGGGCATGGCCGCGGCCCTGCTGGCCACCGCCATGGGCCTGTTCGTCGCGATCCCGGCACTGTTCGGCTACAACCGCCTGATCACCCGCAACAAGGAAGTGGGGGCCGACATGCGGGTGTTCGTCGACGAGTTCATCACCCGCCTGGCGGAGCTGCACGGCGAGAGCCAGCAGCATGAGAACGCCCACTGGCGGGTCAGCCACAGCAACGCATCGGTCCCGGCCTGAGGAGAACTGCCATGGCTTCCGTGAACGCCTCCCATGACGACGAAGACGATGCCGCCGTCGACAGCATCAACATCACGCCCCTGGTGGACGTGCTGATGGTGGTGCTGGTGATGTTCATCCTCACCGCCACCGCCCAGGTCTCGGGCATCCAGATCCACCTGCCCAAGGCCAGCGCCTCGGTGTCGTTGTCTGAGGCCAAGACCAAGGCCATCTCGGTGAACGACGGCGGCCAGGTGTTCCTCGATGCCTACCCGGTGACCCTGGGCGAGCTGGAAGAGCGCCTGCGCATCGAGAAGGCGCAGAACCCGGACTTCCCGATCATCGTCCGCGGCGATGCCACGGTGCAGTACCAGAAGGTGATCGAGGTCCTCGACCTGTTGCGCCGCCTGGAGCTGTCCCAGGTCGGGCTGGTTACCGGCAAACCCCAGGGCTGAGTCATGACCGCACAACAACCTATCCAGCTCCCGCCGGTTCAGCCAAAGCAAAAAGCCGTGCGCCTGCTCAAGTGGGGCCTCGGGCTGCTGCTGGCGGGCGTCGCCGCCTGGCTGCTGTGGCAGTGGGCCAACGACATGGCCGGGGTGCGCCGGGAAGCGCCGAAGGTGCCGACCATCATCCCGTTGCCGCCACCACCGCCGCCACCTCCACCGCCGCCGGAGAAGCCCAAGGAGCCGGAACCGGTGGAGGAGAAAGTGCCGGAGCCCGAGCCCACGCCGACCCCCGAGGAGGTCAAGCCCGAGGAAGAGGCACCGCCATCGCCGGCGGACGACCTGGCCAACCCGATGCAGATCGATGGCGACGCCCAGGCGGGCGGCGACGCTTTCAACATCGGCGCCGGCAAGGGCGGCGGCATGGCTGGCTCCGGTGGCGGCGGCCTGGGCACCGGAACCTACAAGCAATACCTGGCGGCGACCTTCCAGCGCGCGCTGCGCGAGGATGCGGAGTTGCGCAAGAAGGCCTATTCGCTGCAGGTGGACCTGTGGCTGGGCGCTGACGGCCAAGTCACCCGGGTGCTGCTGGCCCACTCCAGCGGCGATGCCCAGACCGACGAACAGGTGCTGGCGGCGCTGCGGGCCACGCCACGCTTGAAGGAGCGCATGCCGGCTTCCCTGACCTTGCCTGTGCGCCTGTCCCTCAAGGGCCGGCGTCCGGATTGATCGAACCCCTTTTGCAGTTTCTACAGGAGTTGTGTGCAGATGATTTCCACCCTGAATCGATTGACCCTGGCGCTCGGCATGGTCGCCCTGGGCCTGGCCGGCCAGGCCACGGCCGCGGCGGCCGCGCCTTCGGAGAACGCCACGATCAACCTGATCCGTTTGTTGGTGCAACAGGGGGTTTTGAAGCAGGAGCAGGCCGACGGCCTGATCGCCCAGGCCGAGAAGGAGGCCCAGCAGGCTCGCCAGGCCAACGCCGCGGTGGCTGCGGTGGCCGCCGGCGGACCTGCGGCCGCGCCGGGGGACGTGCGGGTGCAATACGTGCCGGCCATCGTCCGCGACCAGATCCGCGACCAGGTCAAGGCCGAGGTCATGGCCACCGCCAAGCAGGAGAACTGGGCCCAGCCCAACACCTTCCCGGACTGGGTCTCGCGCATCACCTTCGATGGCGACATTCGCCTGCGCAGTGAGTCGCGGTTCTTCGCCGACAACAACAGCAACGAGATCGTCGACTACGCCAAGCTCAACGACAGCGGCCCCTACGACGTCAACAAGGACACCAACAGCAAGCTGCCGCCGCTGCTCAACACCCGCGAGGACCGCGACAACCTGTTCCGCCTGCGGGCGCGCCTGGGGATGAAGGCGGTGATCTCGCCGGAATGGACCGCAGGTATCCGCATCGGCACCGGCTCGGACAACAACCCGGTATCCACCACCCAGACCCTGGGCGGCGGCTTCGGCAAGAAGGACATCTGGCTCGACCAGGGCTACCTGACCTGGAAGGCCACCCAGGACCTGACCCTGACCGGCGGGCGGATCGCCAACCCGTTCTATTCCACCGACATGCTGTACTCCAACGACCTGAACTTCGACGGCGTGGCGGCGATCTTCAACCACAAGCTCGACAGCGACTGGGGGCTGTTCGGCACGGTCGGCGCCTTCCCGGTGGAGTACACCAACGACACGTCCACCAGCAACGGCTTCGACAAGAACGAGAGCGACACCAAGTGGTTGTTCGGCGGGCAGATCGGCGCCAATTGGAAGATCAACCGCAGCAACAGCCTCAAGGGCGCCTTGGCCTACTACCGCTTCGAGGATATCGAAGGCCAGCGCTCCAGCCCTTGCACGCCCTGGGCCGGCGCCCCGGGCTGCGATACCGACGGTTCGCGGGTGGCCTTCATGCAGAAGGGCAACAGCGTGTTCCTGTTGCGCAACATCGCGCCCAACCCGGCCACTCCCGGCCTGACCCCGCAACCGCAATACGTGGGCCTGGCCTCGAAGTTCGATGTGCTGGACCTGAACCTGGCCTGGGACACCGAGCTGCCGGATGACCTGCGCCTGCGCACCCAGGGCAACTACATCCGCAACCTGGCCTACGACAAGGCCGAGATGCTCAAGCGCAGCGAAGGCCAGATCGTCAACAACATCAACCGCAATGGCGAGTTCGAGAGCGGCGGCAATGCGCTGATGCTGCAGTTCACCCTGGGTAATGCCCTGGAAATGAAGAAGGCCGGCGACTGGAACCTGCTGGCCGGCTACAAGTACATCCAGCCCGACGCCTTGCCCGACGGCTTCAACGACTCTTCGTTCCACCTGGGCGGGACCAACGCCAAGGGCTACTTCCTGGGCGGCAACTACGGCATCGACAAGAACATCTATGCCACGGCCCGCTACATGAGCGCCTCGGAAGTCTACGGGCCGCGTTATGAAGTCGACGTCATGCAGCTTGAACTCAATACGCGCTTCTAAGCGCAGGGAGGAAGGTTATGAACAGCCGGACGAGGGCAGGGGCCGTGGGCCTGTTGCTGGCCTGTGGCGTGCTGGCCAGTGTGCCCGCCGCTGCCGAAGGCATGGAGGAGCGCCTGCGCACCCAGTTGCGCAGCACTACCCAGCAGTTGCAGGCCCTGCAGAGCGAGCAGGCCCAGGCCGCCGCCGCGCGGCTGGCCGCGGAAAACGCCGCCAAGGAGGCCCAGGCTCAGGTCAAGCAGCTCACCGCCGAACTGGCCAAGAGCCGTGGCGTGGCCGAGCAACTGGCCGGCCAGCAGCAGAACCTGCAGAGCCAGGCCCAGGCCCAGGCTGCCGCCAACAGCGAGCAACTGGGCAAGTTCAAGAAGGCCTACGACGAACTGCTGGTGCTGGCCCGGGGCAAGGAGGCCGAGCGGGTCAAGCTGCAGGCGCAATTGAACGAACGTGACACACAAGTGCAGCAATGCGCAGTCAAGAATCAACGGATGTACGGTATCGCCAAGGAAATCCTCACGGCCTACGAGAAGATCGACGTCGCCGAGGTGGTCAAGATCCGCCAGCCTTTCGCAGGTAGTGCTAGGGTCAAGTTCGAGGAACTGGCCCAGGGTTTCGGCGATGACCTGTACCAGACTCAGTTCGACGCCCCACGGGCGGCGAGCGCTCACTGATTACCAAGGAAGAACAGACATGACACAAGCAACCTTGATCACCAGCGTCACCACCGACAGCCTGACCGACCTGCTGCAAGGCGCCGGTTACCGGGTCAACCACACCGAACAGAACGGTATCGTGCAATTGCTCAGTGCCAGCCAGGGCATCGGCTACGCCGTGCGCTTCGGCAACCCGGCGGCAGAGGCCGGGCACTACGTGGACTTCACCTATAGCTGTGCGTTGCGCGTCCAAGGCGAGTTGCCGGCCGGCCTGGCGGAGCTGTGGAACGCCTCGCGGCGCTTCGCCCGGCTGTCGTTGCAGGGTGAATTCCTGGTGATGGAAATGGACGTGGTGGTGGCCGGGGTCAGCGATACCCACCTGCGCAGCCAGCTGGAGCTGTGGGACCGCCTGCTCCAGGAGTTCATCGTCTACCTGCGTGAATACAGCCAGCAGGCGGCCCAACTGCAGGCCCAAGCCCAGGTCGAGCCAGCCGGCACGCCGCAGGCCAGTGGCGCGGCAGAGGCGGCGGTCCTGTGAAGAAGCCGACCCTGGTGGTCGGTGCCGGGGCGCTGACCCTGCTTGGCCTGGCCCTGGGGCTGGCCTTGCGTCCGGGCAGCGATCCGGTGGCGGCCCAGCAGCCGGCCCCGGCGGCGCTGCAGCAGCAATTGGCGAATACTCCGGCGGTGGCGCGCCTTGGTAACCAGCAGGTGGCGGTGGCGGAACTCCAGGCGCTGTTCGCCAGCCTGCCGGAGGAGGCCCGGGCTCAACTGCGCGACAATCGCCCGGCCCTGGAGACCTGGATCCGTTCGCGCCTGGCGCAGAAGGCGGTGCTGGAGCAGGCCGATGCCCAGGGCTGGCGCCAGCGCCCGGAGGTGGAGCAGCAAACCCGCGCTGCCACCGAGCAGATCGTCTTTCGCGACTACATGCAGTCGGTCAGCCAGGTGCCGGCGGACTACCCCAGCGCCGCCGAACTGCAACAGGCCTACGACAGCGGCAAATCGGCCTGGCTGACCCCGCCGTTGTACCGGGTCAGCCAGGTCTTCCTGGCGGTGCCCGAGCCCCGGGCGCTGGAGCAGGTGCGGCGCCAGGCCCAGGAGATCGCCAGGAAGGCCCAGGCCGCGCCCGGTGAGTTCGCCGCCTTGGCTGCACAGTATTCCCAGGACCCGGACAGTGCCCGGCACGGTGGCGACTCGGGCTTGCAGCCCCTGCAGCAACTGGTGCCGGAGGTGCGTGGCGCCGTGGCCCGGCTCAAGGTCGGCGCGGTATCGGAGGTGGTGCAGAGCGCGGCGGGTTTCCATGTGCTCAAGCTGACCGAGCTGCAACCGGCGCGTACCGCCAGCCTGGACGAGGTGCGTGAGCGCCTGGTCCAGGCCTTGCGGGCCCAGCGCCAGGAGCAGATCGCCAAGGCCTATCTGGAGGGCATGCTCAACACCGCGACGCTGAGCATCGATGGCGCGGCGCTCAACCAGGCACTGGAGGAAAAAGCTCAGTAACCGGCCCGCGTGGAGCGGGGCCAGCAGCGGGCGCCATCTTGCGGGGCGTCGTGGTCCGGTCCACGCGGTTTCAGGGCAGGGCAGGAAGTGGGATGTGGCGCGTGCCGTCACGGCCTGCTTGCTGCCAACACCGGCGCAAGCCAAGGACGCAACACTCAACAAGACAGGGAGTCACCGATGTCATTTCTCGAACCTGCTCCACACCAGGGCGTTGTTCCCTACAGTGTTCCCCAGGAACCCCGGGAAGCCTGGCTGGCCCTGGCGGCCGGGATCGATCCGGAGGTCGCGCAGTATTTCCTGGTGAGCGCCCGTTGCGGTTGCTTCATGCAGGCAGCCCGCAGCCTGAACATCAAGGCCACCTTGCTGCGCAAGCAGCTGGCGTTGCTGGAGGAGCACCTGCGGCGTGCGTTGTTCTGCTACCAGGGCAACGCCTTGAGCCTGAGCCGCGAAGGCCTGCAACTGCAGGCCCAGTTGATCGCCCTGGCCCACCAGCGGCGCCTGCCGGTGATCGAGCAGCCGCTGATTCGCCTGGCGGTGGCCGAGACCATCCTGCATGACATCCTGGGTCGCGACCTGATCGCCCTGTTGCGGCGCAACGCCAGCGCGCGCCTGGAAATCATCTCCATCGACAGCGACCTGTCGCTGCGGGCCCTGAGCGCCGACCTGGTGCTGTGGCTGGGGGCCGCCGACTCGCCCTTGCCGGGGCCTAGCTTCGCCATTCGCGAACCCATGCCCCTGGCGCGCATCGACTACCTGCCGCACATCGCCAAGCGCTACTCCCGGGTCGCGGCGCGCCCCGACAGCGTCGACGACCTGACCGACTACATGCTGGTGCAGTGGCAACACGACCGGCAGATCGAACCCTTCCGTCCCTGGAACAGCCTGGTGGATTCGCGGCTGGCCGGGGTGGTGCACGTGCATTCCTATGAGCTGATGCTGGAGATGATCCGCTGCAGCGCCTGTATCGGCTTGCTGCCGCAGTACATCAGCCGCTTCGACCGCGGCTTGACCGCCTTGCCCGGGTTGTTCGGCGAAAGCATGCAGCGCCGCGCCTGGCTGGCGATGAACGCCCAGGTGCAGCACGAGGAAGAAGTCCAGCAACTGGTGGACCTGATCCTGCATACCTTCACCGAGCGCGAGGACTGGTTTGCCTGAGGGAGGCGCTCGTCATGGCTGGGCCCGGCGTTTTACACTCGATGGCCATTCCAACGACAAGGACGCCCCGCCATGCCCAGTTCTCCCGCCAGCATTGTCATCGAGCGTTTCAGCGAGGCTCATCTTGAAGGCTTGACCGCGCTCTACAGTGAACCGACGGTGGCCAGCCAGACCCTGCAGATGCCTTACCAGTCCCCCGAACTGTGGCGCAAGCGCCTCGGGCTGGACAACGAGCGGCTGGTGTCCCTGGTGGCCCTGCACCAGGGCGTGGTGATCGGCAATTGCAGCCTGGAGCAGATCGGGCGGGTCCGGCGCTCCCATTGCGCGAGCTTTGGCATGGGGGTGGCGCGGGCCTGGCAGGGCCAGGGCATCGGCAGCCGCCTGCTGGCGGCGGTGCTGGAGGTGGCGGATAACTGGATGAACTTGCGTCGGGTCGAGCTGACGGTGTACGCCGACAACCTGGCGGCCATCGGCCTGTACCGCAAGTTCGGCTTCGAGACCGAGGGCCAGTTGCGCGACTACGCGGTGCGTGACGGTCGCTACGTCGATGTGCTGGCCATGGCGCGCCTGCGCGATCGGTAGCTGCTACCGAACCTGCGAGGCAGCGACCGGGCGCGTAGCGGCCGTGGAGCCGCGATCGGCCTGGTGCTCCGCTGGCGCCCGCTGCGCGGTTGTGCACAGCCTGCGCCAGCGGCTACTCCTGCCGCGAGCGGTCGTGTAGCGGTTAGCGCGAGTTGCGCTTCACCAGTTTCATCACCACCACGAAGAACACCGGGACGAAGATCACCGCCAGGGTCGCGGTGATCATCCCGCCGATCACCCCGGTGCCGATCGCCTGCTGGCTGGCGGAGCTGGCGCCGGTGGCGATGGCCAGGGGCACCACGCCGAGGATGAACGCCAGGGAGGTCATGACGATCGGCCGCAGGCGCAGGCGGGCGGCCTGCAGGGTGGCGTCCAGCAGGTCATGGCCCTCGTCGTACAGGCTCTTGGCGAACTCGATGATCAGGATCGCGTTCTTCGCCGACAGGCCGATGATGGTGATCAGGCCCACCTTGAAGAACACGTCGTTGGGCATGCCGCGCAAGGTCACCGCCAGTACTGCGCCGAGTACGCCCAGCGGCACCACCAGCAGCACCGAGGCCGGGATCGACCAGCTCTCGTAGAGCGCCGCCAGGCACAGGAACACGATCAGCAACGACAACCCCAGCAGCAGCGGGGCCTGGCTGCCCGACAGGCGCTCCTGCAACGACAGGCCGGTCCACTCCAGGCCCAGGCCGTTCGGCAGCTGGGCCACCAGGCGTTCGATTTCCTGCATGGCTTCGCCGGTGCTGCGGCCCGCTGCCGGCTCGCCGGAGACGTCGACCGCCGGGTAGCCGTTGTAGCGGGTCAACTGTGCGGGGCCCATCTTCCAGCTGGCGCTGACGAAGGACGACAACGGCACCATCTTGCCGGCGCTGTTGCGCACGTTCAGGCGCAACAGGTCCTCGACCTGGCTGCGCTGGTCGCCCTCGGCCTGGATCACCACCCGCTGCATCCGGCCCTGGTTGGGGAAGTCGTTGATGTAGGCCGAGCCCAGGGCGGTGGACAGCAGGCTGCCGATATCGCCGAAGGACACGCCCAGGGCATTGGCTTGCTTGCGGTCGATCGCCAGTTGCACCTGGGGTGCCTCGGCCAGGGCGTTTTCCCGCACGTTGGCCAGGATCGGGCTCTTTTGCGCGGCCTGCAGCAGTTCGGTACGAGCCTGCATCAGCGCTTCATGGCCGACGCCGCCACGGTCTTGCAGACGGAACTCGAAGCCGCTGGAGGTGCCCAGGCCATCGATCGGCGGCGGCAGGATGGCGTAGGCCACGGCATCCTTGATTTCGCCGAAGGCTGCGGTGGCGCGCTCGGCGATGCTCATCGCCGAATCGTCGCGGCCCCGTTGCGACCAGTCCTTGAGGGTGGTGAAGGCCAGCGCCGCGTTCTGCCCGTTACCCGAGAAACTGAAGCCGAGGATGATGGTGCTGTCGCCCACGCCCGGTTCCGAGGCGTTGTGTGCCTCGATCTGTTCCACCACGCGGATGGTGCGGTTCTGGCTGGCACCCGGTGGCAGCTGGATATCGGTGATGGTGTAGCCCTGGTCCTCGACTGGCAGGAACGAGGAGGGCAGGCGCACGAACAGCAGCGCCATGACCACCAGCAACGCCAGGTAGATCAGCAGGTAGCGCCCGCTGCGCTTGAGCGCATAGGCCACGCCACCCTGGTAGCTGTCGGTCAGGCGCTCGAAGCGGCGGTTGAACCAGCCGAAGAAGCCGCCACGCTCATGATGCTCGCCGGCGGCGATGGGCTTGAGCAGGGTCGCGCACAGGGCCGGGGTCAGGGTCAGGGCCAGGAACGCCGAGAACAGGATCGAGGTGGCCATGGACAGCGAGAACTGCTGGTAGATCACCCCCACAGAGCCTGGCATGAAGGCCATGGGGATGAACACCGCTACCAGCACCAGGGTGATGCCGATGATCGCGCCGGTGATCTGCTGCATCGCCTTGCGCGTGGCTTCCCGGGGTGGCAGGCCCTCGTTGGCCATGATCCGTTCGACGTTCTCCACCACCACGATGGCGTCGTCCACCAGGATGCCGATGGCCAGCACCATGCCGAACATGGTCAGCACGTTGATGGAGAAACCCAGGGCCAGCATGGTGGCGAAGGTGCCCATCAGCGCCACCGGGACCACCAGGGTCGGGATCAGGGTGTAGCGGATGTTCTGCAGGAACAGCAGCATCACCAGGAACACCAGGACCATGGCCTCGAGCAGGGTGTAGAGCACCTTGGTGATCGAGACCTTGACGAACGGCGAGGTGTCGTAGGGGATCTTGTATTCCACGCCGGCGGGGAAGTAGCGCGACAGCTCGTCCATCTTTGCCCGGATCAGGGTCGCGGTGTTCAGCGCATTGGCCCCGGGAGACAGCTGCACGCCGACGGCGGTGGACTGCTTGCCGTTCAGGCGCGTGCCGAACTGGTATTCCTGGCTGCCCACTTCCACCCGAGCCACGTCGCCGATACGCACGGTGGAACCGTCGGGGTTGGCCTTGAGGACGATGTCGGCGAACTCATCCGGGTTGCTCAGTTGGCCCTTGACCAGCACGGTGGCGGTGATTTCCTGGCTGGAAGGGCCGGGCAGGTCGCCGATGCTGCCTGCCGGTACCTGGGCGTTCTGCGCGGCCACGGCGGCGTTGACGTCGGCCGGAGTCAGGTTGAAGCCGATCAGTTTCTGCGGATCGAGCCAGATCCGCATGGCCCGTTCGGCGCCATACAACTGGGCCTTGCCGACGCCATCCAGGCGGCGGATCTCGTTCAGCACGCTGCGCGCCATGTAGTCGCTGAGCGCGACCTCGTCCAGGCGCCCGTCATTGGAGCTCAGGGTGATCAGCAGCAGGAAGCCGGCAGAGACTTTCTCCACCTGCAGGCCTTGCTGGGTCACGGCCTGGGGCAGGCGTGGCTCCACGGCCTTGAGGCGGTTCTGCACGTCCACCTGGGCCAGCTCCGGGTTGGTGCCCGGCTGGAAGGTGGCGGTGATGGTGGCACTGCCCAGGCTGCTCTGGGACGAGAAGTACAGCAGGTGGTCGGCGCCGTTGAGCTCTTGCTCGATCAGGCTGACCACCGACTCGTCCATGGTCTGGGCCGAGGCACCCGGGTAGGTGGCGGCGATCTCGATCTGCGGCGGGGCGACGTTGGGGTACTGGGCCACCGGCAACTGGGGGATCGCCAGGGCGCCGCCGATCAGGATGAAGAAGGCGACCACCCAGGCGAACACCGGGCGGTCAATGAAGAATTGCGGCATCTGTACTACCTATTGGCCTGGGTTCTGGACGTGCGCGAGGGGGGCGTCATCGATCTCGACCTGCTCGCCGGGACGGGCGTGCTGCAGCCCTTCGACGATGATCCGGTCGCCGGGCTTGAGACCGTCGGTGACTATCCAGCGGTCTTGCTGCACGCCGCCCAGGTGCACCGGGTGCTGTACCACGCGGTTTTCGGCGTCCACCAGCAACACCTGGGCGATGCCGGCGCCATCGCGCTGGATGGCCCGCTGCGGCACGCTGATGCCCTGGCGGTTGACCGCCTGCTCCAGGCGGACCCGGACGAAGCTGCCGGGCAGCAGGTCCAGTTCCGGGTTGGGGAACTCGCTGCGCAGGGTGATCTGGCCGGTGCCGGGGTCGACGCTGATATCGGTGAACAGCAGCTTGCCCGGTAGCGGATAGAGGCTGCCATCGTCCTGCACCAGGGTGGCCTTGGCCTGGTCCTTGCCGACCTGCTGCAGTTGGCCGGCGCGCAGGGCCCGCCGCAGTTCGTTGAGCTCGCGAGTGGACTGGGTCAGGTCGGCGTGGATCGGATCCAGCTGCTGGATCAGCGCCAGGGGCGTGCTTTCGCCCTGGCCCACCAGGGCACCTTCGGTGACCAGGGCGCGGCCGACCCGACCGGAAATCGGCGCGGTGACGGTGGCGTAGCCCAGGTTCAGCCTGGCCCGCTGCACCGCGGCCTGGTTGGCGGCGACTTCGGCATCGGCCTGGCGCGCGGCGGAGCGGGCGTTGTCGTATTCCTGGCCGCTGATGGCCTGGTCGGCAATCAGCCGCGAGTAGCGCTGCTCCTGCAGGCGGGCCTGGAACGCGGTGGCCTCGGCCTTGCGCAGGCTGGCCACGGCGCTGTCCAGGTCGGCCTTGAACGGCGCCGGGTCGATGCGGAACAGTACGTCGCCCTGCTTGACGTCCGAACCTTCGCGGAAGGTCCGTTGCAGCACCACGCCGGCCACCCGGGCGCGGACCTCGGCAATGCGCGGCGCGGCGATCCGCCCGCTCAATTCGCTGGTGATGGACAAGGCTTGGCTGCGCACGATCTCGGTGCGGACCTTGGCCGGCGCCGGTTTCTGCTCGCTGCCGGACTGGCCGCAGGCGCTCAGCGTCGCGGCCATGACCAGCAGGCAAAGCGGCGCGAAGAGTTTGTTCGACATACTGATACCCCAATGATGAACCCGGCATGCTAAGGGCATGGGGGTTAAGGCGCTGTGAAGCTATGTAGCCGCTGTGTGAAAAAATGTGAAGCGCACGAGCCTGTCGAGGCCGCGTTGTATATGCTTGGCAACCTTGCTGCTAGTTCCCGGCGCATCTATGGATAACGCCGGTTCTTCGTATTTCTTCAATAAAGATTTCTCTTCCATGGCCAATATCCTCCTTGTCGAAGACGACCCCGCGCTCTCCGAACTGATTGCCAGCTACCTGGAGCGCAACGGCTACCAGGTCAGCGTCATCAGCCGTGGCGACCAGGTGCGCGAGCGGGCCCGGAGCAACCCGCCGGACCTGGTGATCCTCGACCTGATGCTGCCGGGCCTGGATGGCTTGCAAGTGTGCCGGCTGCTGCGGGCCGACTCGGCCAGCCTGCCGATCCTGATGCTGACCGCCCGCGACGACAGCCACGACCAGGTGCTGGGCCTGGAAATGGGCGCCGACGACTATGTGACCAAGCCCTGCGAGCCGCGAGTGCTGCTGGCCCGGGTTCGGACCCTATTGCGCCGCAGCAGCCTGGGCGAGCCGCAGACCGCCAGCGACCGGATCCTCATGGGCAACCTGTGCATCGATCTATCGGAACGCACCGTGACCTGGCGCGACCAGCTGGTGGAACTGTCCAGCGGCGAATACAACCTGCTGGTGGTGCTGGCCCGGCATGCCGGCGAAGTGCTGAGCCGCGACCAGATTCTCCAGCGCTTGCGCGGTATCGAGTTCAACGGCACCGACCGTTCGGTGGACGTGGCCATCTCCAAGCTGCGACGCAAGTTCGACGACCACGCCGGCGAGGCGCGCAAGATCAAGACCGTCTGGGGCAAGGGCTACCTGTTCAGCCGTTCCGAGTGGGAATGCTGAACCCATGCTGCGCATCCTGGTCCGGCTGTACCTGATCACCATCGTGGCCTTCAGCGCCGCGATGTATCTGGTCCCTGACCTGGTGATCAAGGTGTTTCACCAGCGCTTCATCGATTACAACCTGACCAAGTCCCGCGGTTTGCAAGAACTGATCGCCAGGCAGTTCCGCGCCCAGCCCCCGGCGCAATGGCCGGCGCTCGCCCGGGAGATGGACGAGGACTTCCGCCCGTTGCAGGTGGCCCTGGTACGCATCGACGACCCCGATTTCAGTGCTGACGAACGGGCCCGCCTGCTGGCTGGCAAGAAGGTGGTGCGGGTTGGCGACTGGGGCTCGCGGACCCTGGCGGTGTCGCCGTTGCACGACCAGTTGGCGGTCAAGCTGGTGATGCCGCCGGACCCGCTGGACGTCAACCTGCTGTACTGGAGCATCAACGTCCTGATCGGTGCGGTGCTGCTGGCCTGCCTGCTGTTGTGGGTCCGGCCCCACTGGCGTGACCTGGAGCGCCTCAAGCGCACCGCAGAGCGCTTCGGCAAGGGCCATCTGGACGAGCGTACGCAGTTGCCGGCCAGCTCCAACATCGGCAGCCTGGCCCATGTGTTCGACACCATGGCCGGCGATATCGAGCAACTGCTGAACCAGCAGCGCGACCTGCTCAATGCGGTATCCCACGAATTGCGCACGCCCCTGACCCGGCTCGACTTCGGCCTGGCCCTGGCGTTGTCCGACGACTTGCCGGCAGCCAGCCGTGAGCGCCTGCAAGGGTTGGTGGCGCACATCCGCGAGCTGGATGAGCTGGTGCTGGAGCTGCTGTCCTACAGCCGCCTGCAGAATCCGGCCTGCTTGCCGGAGCAGATCGAGGTGGCCCTGGACGAGTTCATCGACAGCATCCTGGGCAGCGTCGACGATGAGCTGGAATCGGACCTGGTCATCGACGTGCTGCTGCATGGCACCCTGGAGCGCTTCACCCTGGACCCGCGCCTGACTGCGCGGGCCCTGCAGAACCTGTTGCGCAACGCCACCCGTTATTGCGAGAAACGCATCCAGGTCGGGGTGCTGGTCAGCGACCAGGGGTGCGAGATCTGGGTCGACGACGATGGTATCGGCATCCCTGACGACGAACGCGAGCGGGTGTTCGAACCCTTCTATCGCCTGGATCGCAGCCGCGATCGCTCCACCGGTGGCTTCGGCCTGGGCCTGGCCATCAGTCGCCGGGCCCTGGAGGCCCAGGGTGGCACCTTGACGGTGGAAGCCTCGCCACTGGGCGGCGCGCGGTTTCGCCTGAGCCTGCCCACACCCCGTTGACGGGCCCGGGCGTAGCTGACATTTGTTTCATCCCGGCCGCGGCCGGTGAGGGTTTATCCTCAAGCGCCAGCATCCGTGACCAGGAGGTGTTCCGTGAACGATCAGTCCATTCACCATGCAGCGGCCGACGGCTACCAGCAGGCTGCCGACACTTATGTCCGGGGGCGTCCCGGTTATCCGCCGGAACTGGACCCCTGGCTGCGCCAGGCGCTGGGCCTGCGCGCGGGCAGGGTAGTGGTGGACCTGGGTGCTGGCACCGGCAAGTTCACTGCGCGCCTGGCGGCCACCGATGCCCAGGTGATCGCGGTGGAGCCCGTGGCGCAGATGCGTGCCCGGCTGGCCCAGGCCCAGCCCGAGGTCCAGATCCTGGAGGGTACTGCCGAGGCGCTGCCGCTGCGCGATGCCTCGGTGGATGTGGTGGTCTGCGCCCAGGCCTTCCACTGGTTCGCCACCCCTGGGGCCCTGGACGAGATCCATCGGGTACTCAAGTCGGGCGGCCAGCTGGCGCTGGTGTGGAACCAGCGCGATGCACGGGTACCCTGGGTGGCGCGCCTGGACCGCATCGTCAACGCCCTGCAGGGCGATACGCCGCGCTACTACACCGGAGCCTGGCGCCAGGTCTTTCCCCACCCCGGCTTCGGCCCGTTGCAGGAAGAGCATTTTCGCCATGGGCACCATGGCCCGGTGGAGGACGTGCTGTTCAATCGCGTGCGTTCCACCAGCTTCATCGCCGCCTTGCCCCAGGCCGGGCGCGACGAGGTGGACCGGCAGATCGCCGCGCTGATCGCCAGCGAACCCCAATTGCGGGACAAGGCCGAAGTCACGGTGCCCTATGAGACCGCGGCGTTTCGCACGGCGAAAGTGGGCTGAGCGGTTGCGCCATCACTGGCGGGGCAGGGCCTGTGCCAGTCCCGCTTTTGGCCAATGCGCTGCCTTACGGGGCGCGCTTGCCACTTGCTATAGTTCGGCCCTCATTTGCTCACCAGAAAAGGATCGCTGCCATGTCCGAATACCAAGCCTTTCGCGTCGAACTCGCTGACAACATCGCCCATGTGCAGATCAACCGCCCGGAAAAGATCAACGCCATGAACGCCGCGTTCTGGCGTGAGATCGTCGATATCTTCCAGTGGATCGACGAGACCGACGCGGTGCGAGTAGTGGTGCTCAGCGGTGCCGGCAAGCACTTTTCCTCTGGCATCGACCTGATGATGCTGGCCGGATTCGCCAACGAACTGGGCAAGGACGTGGGTCGCAATGCCCGCCTGCTGCGGCGCAAGATCCTCGAGCTGCAATCCTCGTTCACTGCCGTGGACAACTGTCGCAAGCCGGTGCTGGCGGCTATCCAGGGCTACTGCCTGGGCGGCGCCATCGACCTGATCAGCGCCTGCGACATGCGCTATGCCGCGGCCGACGTGCAGTTCTCGATCAAGGAGATCGATATCGGCATGGCCGCCGATGTCGGCACACTGCAACGTTTGCCACGTATCATCGGTGACGGCATGCTGCGTGAGCTGGCTTACACCGGACGGACCTTCGGCGCCGAGGAGGCGCGCCAGATCGGCCTGGTCAATCGCACCTATGCCGATGCCTCCAGCCTGCTGGACGGGGTCATGGAAATCGCCCGGGAGATCGCCGCCAAGTCGCCGATCGCCGTGACCGGCACCAAGGAAATGCTCAGCTACATGCGCGACCACCGCATCGACGATGGCCTGGAGTACGTGGCCACCTGGAACGCCGCCATGCTCCAGTCCAATGACCTGCGCGTGGCCATCGCCGCCCACATGAGCAAACAGAAACCCGAATTCCTGGACTGACTGAAGATGATTGCACGCTGGACCACCGCAGTACTGGATACCGACCTTCCCGGCGGCTGGGCCGTGGCCCGTGGCCCGGAAGGTTTTCTCTACGACGACAACGGCGTGCTGTTCCCTCGGCACTGGCTCAAGAACCAGGACCTGCCGGTGCTGGCCGAGCATGGCATCGGCCACCTCGATGGCGAGCCGGTATACCTGCTCGAGCTCGCTTCCCGTGCCCAGGTCCAGGGCTGCGGCTGGAAAGGCCTGCGGGCCTTCATGCTGGAGGGCGACCACACCCTGTACAAGGTGCTGGGGTACGCCGCGCAGATCGGTACCTGGGCTCGGGAACATCGCTTCTGCGGCAGTTGCGGCCAGCCCATGGCGCAGGTGCGGGGGGAGCGTGCGATGTACTGCCAGAGCTGCGACCTGCGGGCCTATCCGCGGATCTCGCCGAGCATGATCGTGCTGATCACCCGGGGCGACGAGATCCTGCTGGCCCGTTCGCCACGCTTCGTGCCCGGGGTCTACAGCACCCTGGCAGGTTTTGCCGAACCCGGTGAGTCGGCGGAGGATTGCCTGGTGCGCGAGGTGCGCGAGGAGGTGAGCATCGAGGTGCGCAACATCCAGTACGTGGGCAGCCAGTGCTGGCCGTTCCCGCACTCGATGATGCTGGGTTTCCATGCCGAGTACGCCAGTGGCGAGATCCTGCCCCAGGAAGACGAGATCGAGGATGCCCAGTGGTTCAACGTGCATGCGCTGCCGCCGTTGCCGGCGTCGCGCTCGATTGCCCGCTACCTGATCGACCTCTATGTGGCGCGTCGCTTAGGCCACGCTGAACCAGTGCTGCCAGGCTAGGCGCACGGTCAGGCCCAGGACCACGGTGATGAACACCGGGCGAATGAACTTGGCACCACCGCTGATGGCGGTGCGTGCCCCGAAGAACGCCCCGACCATCACCGACAGGCCCATGCTCAGGCCGATGATCCAATCCACCTGCCCGGAAAAGATGAACACCGCCAGCGCCGCGATATTGCTGACGAAGTTCATGCTGCGCGCCACGCCGCTGGCCTTGACCAGGTCGATGGGGTAGAGCAGCAGGCTGCTGACGGTCCAGAACGCCCCGGTGCCCGGACCGGCCACGCCGTCGTAGAAGCCCAGGCTGAAGCCCTGGGTCGATTGCCATTTCTTCTTGATCGGTGCCTCGCTGTCCAGCGGGGCCTTGGGCGTGCCGCCGAACAGCAGGTACAGGCCGCAGGCGAAGACGATCACCGGCAGCATCTTGTTCAGCCACTCGGCAGGCAGGTAGTGGGCGACTATGGCCCCGGTCAGGGCGCCGACCAGGGTGCCGACGATGGCGTGCATCCATTGCCGGGGGTGGAACAGCTTGCGCCGATAGAAGGTGAAGCTGGCAGTGGCCGAGCCGAAGGTCGAACTGAGCTTGTTGGTACCCAACACCAGGTGCGGTGGCAAGCCTGCGGTGAGCAGGGCCGGGGTGGTGAGCAGGCCGCCACCGCCGGCGATGGCATCGATGAAACCGGCGATGAAGGCCACGAAGGCGAGGATGGCGAGGGTGGTCAAGTCAACGCTGAGATCGAAAGGCATGGATTCGGCTTATTTCGGCGGGAGCGCAAGGGGCTGCGCGAAAGGCCGATATCTTACCTGCATCGCGCGCCGCAGCGCGACTGCGACCAAGGTCCTGCTGCCACCGTTGATGCGTGCGCAGCGCCTCAGCTTTTCGGGCCGTTGCCGACCTTCCAGGCGAACGGCGGCTCGTTGCCATTGATCTGCCAATCGCCGACGATCCGCGCCTTGTAGATCGCCGGATTGTGCGATGACACGGTTCGCGCATTACGCCAATGGCGGTCCAGGGCCTTGCCCCGGCGCACATCCGAAGCCCCAAGGGCATTGAACAGCTCACTGGTGGCACGCTGGATCAGTTCGGTGACGGCGACCTGGGCCGTGGCCGACTCCAGTTCCGCCGCCAGGTTGGCTGCCTGTTCCTGCTCCGGGTCGCCGGCGAACCGCGCCAGGTACGCACGCTGTGCCGGCTGGGCGGCCCGCAGGGTGGCGGCTTCGGCGACATACACCAGGGCGGCGATCTCGCCCACCACCTGCTGCACCTGGGCATCGGCGCTGGCTTGTGGCGCGTTGCCATGGCTGTAGACGCGCTGGCGCTGCCGTACCTCATGGGCCACATCGCGCAGCGCCGCGCGGCCGATGCCGGCCAGGGTCGCCAGCAGGACCAGTTGGTAGAAGGCGGTCTGGTACTTGAAGCGAGTGGCGAAGTCGATGACGTTGCCGGCTTCCACTCTGGCCTGGGTGAAACGCGCCGTGCCGCTGCCGGTGGTGCGCTGGCCGAAACCGTCCCAGTCGTCGCTTTGCTCGACGCCCGGCTGCCGGGTGCGAACGGCGGCGATCACGTTGTCACCGGTGTCGCTGCGCTGGGCGTAGACATCGATCCAGTCGGAGAAGATGCTCCCGGTGCTGTAGAACTTCTCGCCGTCGAGCCGCCAGTGCTCGCCGTCCGGACTGACCTTGGTCAGCACTTGGCCGATCTCCACCGCGCCGATCTCGGTCCAGGCGCAGCCGACGATGTCGCCCTCGACGAACCGCTTGAACCACAGGTCGCGCCCCGGACCCGGGGTGGCGTTGAGCCGGTCCTCGGCAAAGGCGAAGTGCCCGCGCAGGGCCTGGGGTACGTTGGCGTCGGCCTCGGCCAGCTCGATCAGCAACTGGAACAGCTGGGGCACGGAGGCGCCAGCGCCGCCGTAGGCCACTGGCACCCGCACCGCGCCGAACCCCGCCTCCTTGAGCCAGCGGATGGGTTCGTAGGGCAGCTCGCGCTGCTGCTCACGCTGTACCGCGCCCTCGGCGATACGCTGGAAGATCGGCCGGAAGCGCTCGGCCAGGAGCTCGTAGTCGACCCCCGTGGACAATGGATTGATCACCTGGTGTTCGGTCATGGCAAGGCTCCGCAATCTGCAGGAAAAGACAAAAGGTCCTGCTGGTGATTGCACACAGCGTGCCGACTGTCATGGCTGCGGTTTTGCTGGCCGAGCCCGTGCCCGGTCCGGCGGTAACTGTTGCCCTGGCAACAGCCCAGCAACAAATCGCTGTCCTCGGTACTTCCCACGCGCTGTGCCGATCCGTGAAAGCCACCCATGGAGCGCAGGCTCGTGCAGTCGCTGCCGCAGGCTGCGCACGGGCGCGCAGTGGCCGCCATGTGAGGCCGTGGCGGGGTTGGCACATATGCTGCTCGGGGCCTGGGTACCTTTCCCAGTCCCGAGGACCGAACCATGAGTCAGCAATCCGTGAAATTCGCCTATTGGGTGCCCAATGTCAGCGGTGGCCTGGTGGTCAGCAAGATCGAGCAGCGTACCCACTGGGGCATCGACTACAACCGCAAGCTGGCGCAGATCGCCGAGGCCGCCGGTTTCGAATACGCCCTGACGCAGATCCGCTTCACCGCCGGCTACGGTGCCGAGTACCAGCATGAGTCGGTGGCTTTCAGCCATGCGTTGCTGGCCGC
Organism: Pseudomonas sp. CMR5c; assembly: GCF_003850545.1. Taxonomy (NCBI): domain Bacteria; kingdom Pseudomonadati; phylum Pseudomonadota; class Gammaproteobacteria; order Pseudomonadales; family Pseudomonadaceae; genus Pseudomonas; species Pseudomonas sp. CMR5c. The sequence continues at coordinate 2,939,772 of NZ_CP027705.1, forward strand.
CACCAGCAAACTCAAGGTGATCGCGGCGATCCTGCCCGGGCCCTGGCAACCGGCGTTGGCGGCCAAGCAATTGGCGACCATCGACCAGCTGACCGAAGGTCGCATCGCGGTGAACATCGTCAGTGGCTGGTTCAAGGGCGAGTTCCAGGCCATCGGCGAGCATTGGCTGGAGCATGACGAGCGCTATCGCCGTTCCGAGGAATTCATCCGCTGCCTGCGTGGGGTGTGGAGCGAGGATCACTTCACCTTCAGGGGCGATTTCTACCGTTTCGACAACTACAGCCTCAAGCCCAAGCCCCTGGGCCAGCCCGAGATCTTCCAGGGCGGCAGTTCCCGGGCGGCCCGGGACATGGCCGCCAGGGTCTCGGATTGGTACTTCACCAACGGCAACAGCGTAGAGGGGATCAAGGCCCAGGTGGAGGACATCCGCGCCAAGGCCGCGGCCAACCAGCATCAGGTGAAGATCGGGGTGAATGCCTTCGTGATCGCCCGGGATACCGAGCAAGAGGCGCGGGCGGTGTTGCAGCAGATCATCGACCAGGCCGACCCGGAGGCGGTCCGGGCCTTCGGCGATGCGGCCAGGCAGGCCGGCAAGGCTTCGCCGGAGGGCGAGGGCAACTGGGCCAAGTCGAGCTTCGAGGACCTGGTGCAGTACAACGATGGTTTCAAGACCAACCTGATCGGCACGCCGGAGCAGATTGCCCGGCGTATCCTCGAACTCAAGGCCGTGGGGGTGGACCTGGTGCTGGCGGGTTTCCTGCACTTCCAGGAGGAAGTGGAGTATTTCGGCCGTCGCGTGTTGCCCCTGGTGCGCGAACTGGAGGCCCAGGCCGGGCAGGACGCCGCGGCCTGAGGCGTTGAAGGCCCTGCGTGCTGGGCGTAGCCGTTGCCGCAGGCTGCGCATGGCCCGCAGGGCCACAAGGGGCTCTGGAGCATTGCAGGCCTGACGGCCTTGTCGCTCGCAGCCTCGCAAGCTCGGCAGCGGCTACAAGGTCGTGGCGATTACAGGCCCAGCTCCGAGAGGCCTGGGTGATCGTCCGGGCGCCGCCCCAGGGGCCAGTGGAACTTGCGTTCGCTGGCCTTGATCGGCATGTCGTTGATGCAAGCGAAACGCCGGGCCATCAGCCCCTGTTCGTCGAACTCCCAGTTCTCGTTGCCATAGGAGCGGAACCAGTTGCCCGAGTCGTCGTGCCATTCATAGGCGTAGCGCACGGCAATGCGGTTGTCGGTGAAGGTCCAGAGTTCCTTGATCAGCCGGTAGTCCAGTTCCTTGGCCCACTTGCGGCTGAGAAAGGCCTTGGCCTCCTCGCGGTTATGGGCGAATTCGGCGCGGTTGCGCCATTGGGTATCCAGGGTATAGGCCAGGGATACCCGTTCCGGATCCCGGGAATTCCAGCCATCTTCGGCCAGGCGGATCTTCTCGATCGCCGACTCGCGGGTGAAGGGGGGAAGCGGTGGACGCACTTGCGGGTTAGACGACATGACCTGTCTCCAGTGAAAGTTGCTGTTCCAACTAAGAAGTCGCTCAGGTTGCGGGTAATCAAAGGTCCAATAACTTACGCGCCATGCATTGCGCATTATCGGCGGCACTGTGATCGTCCATGACCAGGGCAACGGTGATGGCGCCATCGATCAGCACCAGCAGCTGCGCCGCCAGTTGTGCCGGATGTGCTGCGCCATGTTCCTGGCAGAGCTCGAGCAGGTAGTCGAGCAGTTTCTGTTTATGGCGGCGGGCTACCTGGCGTACCGGGTCTTGCGGATCACCGGTTTCACCGCTGGTGTTGATGAAGGCGCAGCCACGAAAGCCTTCGCTGGCGAACCAGCCCTTGAGCACGCTGAACAGTGCCAGCAGGCGCTGGGCCGAGCCCTGGGCCTTGTCCACCTCGCCGCGGTACCAGCGCATCCAGCGCTCGTCGCGCCGTTCGAGGGCGGCCACCACCAACTGCTCCTTGTTGTCGAAGTAGCGATAGATGCTCTTGCGCGAAACGCCGGCGGTCTTGACCAGAAGATCCATGCCAGTGGCGGCGATGCCACTTTTATAGATCAACTTCTCGGTGACATCGAGAATGATGTCGCGTGTTTCGGAGTGAGTGATTTCGTTCATGTGGCAGAGAGTAGAACGATCGTTCTCCTTGGTCAATATGTTGTTGCGAACTGGCCGCCGAGCGACGCCAAGTCCCTTCGGTGCAGACAGTTTGAGTGTCATATGAGACAGACAGGGGACTGCGCCCGGTCCATGGTGTAAGCTCTTGCGCTCTTTCGGATTCGAGCCACCGCGAGCCCATGCCGTTGCTTTTCAAACGTACCCTGCTACCCAAGCTGCGCAGCTTCCCCCTGGCCGCCGAGGCCTTCGCCACCCTGCGGGGTGCTGCGCAATTTCGTCAGACCCTGCTGGAGCAGATTGCCCAGGCGACCCGGCGCATCTATATCGTCGCCTTGTACCTGCAGCAGGATGAAGCCGGCCAGGAAATCCTCGAAGCCCTGCACGCCGCCAAGGCTGCCCGTCCGGAACTGGACGTGGTGGTCGTGGTGGACTGGATGCGTGCCCAGCGCGGCCTGATCGGTGCCGGCAAGCAGCCGGGCAACTCGGCCTGGTACCAGGAGATGACCCGCAGCCATGCCAGCGTGGTCCCGATCTACGGCGTGCCGGTGCAGACCCGCGAGCTGTTCGGGGTGTTGCACCTCAAGGGCTTCGTGATCGACGACAGCGTGCTCTACAGCGGCGCCAGCCTGAACAACGTGTACCTGCACAAGCTCGACAAGTACCGCTTCGACCGTTATCACCTGTTGCATAACCGCGAACTGGCCGACTCCATGCACCACCTGGTGCAGCACGGCCTGGTGGAGTCACGGGCGGTGCATCGCCTGGACCTGCCCAAGCCACCGACCACCCGCAGCCTGCGCAACGATATCGGCGACCTGCGCAGCCGTCTCAAGCATGCGACCTACGACACCGCCGCCGGCAGCCTGGACAAGAGCGGCCTGACGGTCAGCCCGTTGCTCGGGGTGGGCAAGGGCAATCGGTTGAATCGGGTGATCTGCGAACTGATGGCCGGGGCCCAGCGCCAGCTGACCATCTGCACCCCGTACTTCAACCTGCCGTTGCCGGTGGTGCGCGAACTCAATCGCGCCCTGGAGCGTGGGGTGAAGATCGATATCGTCGTCGGCGACAAGACCGCCAACGACTTCTTTATTCCGCCCAGCGAGCCGTTCAAGGTCATTGCCGCGCTGCCTTATCTGTATGAAATCAGCCTGCGGCGTTTCGCCAAGCGCTATCAGAAGTTCATCGACAATGGCCAGTTGAACCTGCACCTGTGGCGCGACGGCGACAACACCTATCACCTCAAGGGGCTGTGGATCGACGAGCGCTATACCTTGCTCACCGGCAACAACCTCAATCCGCGGGCGTTCCGCCTGGACCTGGAAAACGCCCTGCTGCTGGACGATCCCAAGGGCGAGTTGCTGGAGCCGCGGCGTGCCGAGCTGGAAGATATCTACCGCCATACCCGGCGCATCGAGCACTTCCAGCACCTGGACAGCCTGGCGGACTACCCGGAGGCGGTGAGCAAGTTCCTGCGTCGGGTCAGCCGCGTGCGTATCGAGCGCCTGCTGTACCGCATCCTCTGATCTGTCGCCGCCAGGCCCTGCCGGCGGCGAGTATCACCGTGTCCCTGCGGGGCATGCGGGCTACACGAAGCTCCAACCCCTGGCCGCTGTCGAGCCAGCGAGGTTGCACAAAGGGCCACAGGCCCTTTGTGCAAGTCGATATTGGCGTGGGGCAGCGGCCAGTGGATCAGCTTGTCTTCGGCGGGTAGGGCCACAGCGCCACCAACGCCAGCAGCAGCGCCGCCAGCAGGTAGGGCAGGCGTGGCTCCATGGCGTAGATCAAGGTGCCGGCCATTGGCCCGACCACTGCGCCCATGCCCTGGGCGGCGCCAATGCTACCGGCCGTGGCGCCTTGTTCCGAAGCCTGCACCGAGTTGGCTGCCAGGGCCGAGAACGAGGGAAACACCCCACCCATGCCGGCCGCCGAGACGAAGAAGGTCAACCACAGGCCCCAGGCACTGTCCACCAGCATGGCCCCGACAAAACCCACCGCGGAAAGCAGGGCGCCGAAGCGAATCATCCGCAGTGGCGGCCATTCCAGCTTGCGCACCACCAGTTGGGCGCAGATCAGGGCCAGGCCGACCATGGTCAGGGCGATCCCGGCGGTCTGCGCCGCATCGGCGGAATTCATCTGCAGGCGATCCATGGCATAGAAGCTCACGGTGATCTGCGCCAGCGTCACGCAGAGCATGGCGACGAAGGCCACCACCATTGGCCGGGCCAGCCGCGGATCGCTCAGGCGCACCCGGCCCGGCGCCTGGGCCAGGTGCAGTTCCTGGCGTGGCAGTTGTCGATGCATCACCACCAGCGCCAGCAGCGGCAGGATGGCCATGACGTAGAAGGGCAAGCTCAGGCTGTGCCGGGCCAGCAGCGCGGCGGCGGCCGGCCCCACCACCAGGCCTACGGCGTTGGCCGCGCCCAGGGAGGCCATGGCCCGGGCCCGGTGCTGGGGTTCGAAGTGGTCGGCCACCAGGGCGAACCCGCCCACTGGCACTGCCGCATAGAAGGCACCGATCAAGCCACGGCCCAATACCAGGCCGGCGAAGGCCACGGCGACACTGGGCAAGGTCCGCAGGGATATATCGATGAACAGGCACAGGGCCCAGTAGGCCAGGGTGAAGCCGGCGATCCCGAGCAGCAACACCCGGCGGCGGCCATAGCGATCGCTGGCCTGGCCCCAGGGACGGGCCAGCAGGACCCAGATCACCCCGGCCACGGTCACCGCCACTCCGGCATGCCAGGTTTGCAGGTGCAGCACCCGGGAAATCGGCCCGATCAGCGAGACGAAGGCCATCATCGACATGGTGCAGGCCATGTAGGCCGCCATCAGCGGCAAGAGCGAGAGGGGCCTGGAGGCGGCGGGAGTGGGCATAGCGGGTCTTCCATGAGGAACATCGGGGCGTGCACGTTATCGGGATAACGCACGGCTGCCCAGGCCTAATTTGCAGCGCAAGAGAGGGGAGCGATGGAGCAGGAACCGGCACGCCGGTTCCCGTCAGGGGCCGAGGAGTCAGTTCAGGCCCAGCTTGCCGCGCAGGGTGGAGAGGTCCTCGGCCAGGGTATTGACCGGACCCACCAGGGCCTTGCGGTCGTTCTCCTTGACCTTGTCGTAGGTCATGAAGCCGCCGTCCGCGGTCTTGTACTTGGCCAGGATCTTGTTCACGGTGGCGAAGTTCTTGTCCACCTTGGCGACAAAGGCTTTGTCCTGCTTCTCGATCTGCGGACGGAACAGGTCGACGATCTTCTTGGCCCCGTCGATGTTGCCCTGGAAGTCATAGAGGTCGGTGTGGCTGTAGCGGTCTTCCTCGCCGGAGATCTTGGTCGCGGCCACTTCCTCGAGCAGGGCAGCGGCCCCGCCGACCACTTTTTCCGGTGGGAAGGTCAAGCCAGCGACGCGCGCCTGCAGGTCCTTGACGTCCTTGTTCAGGCGGTCGGCCAGGTCGCCCAGGCCCTGGGTGCTGTTCTCGGAGAACAACGAGTATTCCAGGCGGTGGAAACCGGTGAAGTCCTCGGCCTTGACTCCCTGTTCGTGGTCGTCGACGCGTGAGTCGATGGAGGCGTCCAGGTCGCTGAACAGCTCGGCGATCGGCTCGATCGACTCGTAGTAGACCCGGGTCGGTGCGTAGAGCTGCCGGGCCTTGGCCAGGTCGCCCTGCTTCACCGCATCGGTGAACTGCTGGGTATGGCTGGCCAGTTCATCCAGTTGTTCGGTGACGTAGATCTTGTAGTCGGAGATCGGCCCCACCAGCTCCAGCGGCGCGGGGGCGGCCAGTGCCGACAGCGGAGCGTGGAGCAAGCCAAGGGTCAGCAACACAGCGAGAGGCGACTTTTTCATGGGACGTTTCCGTGGGGGTTATTGTGTTGGGGCAGATCAGGTATTGGCCTTGGCAGCCGTGGCGGCGAGTAGCGAGCGACCGATGAAGTCCTGTTCGCCGGTGACTCCCGGCAGGGTGAAGAAATAACCACCGCCGGTGGGCTTGAGGTACTCCTCCAGGGGCTCGCCGTTGAGCCGGTTCTGCACGGTGATGAAGCCTTTTTCCAGGTCCGCCTGGTAGCAGATGAACAGCAAGCCCATGTCCAGCTGGCCGTTCTTGTTCACGCCGTTGGAGTAGTTGAACGGTCGGCGCAGGATCAGGTTCTGCTGGGTCTTGGCGGTGCGCGGATTGGCCAGGCGGATGTGGGCATCCAGCTTGGTCACCTTGCCATGGGGGTCCTTCGCGTAGTCGGGGACCTGGCTTTCCCGCTGGCCGTCCATGGGCGCGCCGCTGGCCTTGATCCGGCCGAGGATGCTTTCCTGCTCTTGCAGCGGGGTGCGGTCCCAGCGTTCGACGAAATTGCGGATGATGCGCACCGCCTGGTAGCTGCCATGGGCGGCCCAGGCCGGTTCGTCGCTGCCGGGCTGGACCCAGACGATCTGTTGCATGGCCTTCTGGTCGTTGGAGTCGGGGTTGGCCGAGCCATCGCGAAAGCCCAGGAAATTGCGCGCGCTCTGAGCCGGCTCGCCCGGTTTGGCCGGGGCCTGGGGCGGTACGCTGCCTTCCTGTTTCCAGCGTACCAGCAGCAGGTCCGGCAGGTTCTTCACGATATCGCGCAGGGCATGGATGTTGGTGTCGGCGGTGTTGGAGCAGAACTGCAAACTCAGGTCGCCATGGCAGCAGGCCGGTTCCAGGGCGTCGTTGGGAAAGCCCACCATGCGCACCAGGCGCTTGGGCTTGGCGTCGGCCAGGCCGAAGCGTTCGTCGAACAGTGACTCGCCCACCGAGACGGTGATGGTCAGGTTGTCCGGGGTCACCACAGGGCCGAGGATGCCCGAGTCCAGCGGCGGCAGCTTCGGATCGACCTGGGGCACCGGGCCGCCCTGCATGAGGAACGCGATGCGCTCGTTGAGGGTGCGGAACAGGCGCTCCAGGTCCTCGCGGTCGCTGGCCAGGACATCGAAGGCCACCATCATTCCGGCAGCGGGGCGCGCGGTGACGATGCCGCTCTGGTGCTGGCCGTGGAAGGCGTTGTGCTCTTGGGTCTGGTCGCTGCTGGGTGCCACGGTCACCTGGGCCGGCGCCTGTTCGGCCATGGCCGGGCCGGCCAGGCTGCTGCCGGCCAGGGCCACGCCGGCGGCGCCCATGCCCAGCAGCACGCGCCGGCGCTGTGCGCTGAAGGAAGGGTTGGACTGGTCTGAATCGTTCATTGCGCAGGACTCGTGTGGTTACAGGCCCGAAAGGCCCAGTGCGGGATCGATGCCATCGAGGGCGTCGGCCAGGGCCTTGGCCTTGTCGGCGAGTTCTTGGCGTTGGCCGGCGTCGACCTTGTCGTAGTCCTGGTAGCCGAAGCCGTCGCGCAGGTTGTCCAGGCGCGCCCCCAGGGCGTTGCCGGCCTCATCCACCCGGACCAGCAACGGCGCGGCGGACTTGGCCAGCAAGGGCCGCAGCAGGTCGACGACCTTGCGCGTGGTCTCCAGGTTGGCGGCGAAACCGCTGAGGTCGCTGTGGCTGTAGCGTTCCTCCTCGCCGCTGATGGCGCGCAACTCGGCCAGGTTGCGCATGTTGCGGGCGACGCTGCCCACCAGTTGTTCCGGCGGCAGGGTCTGGGCCAGCAGTTGCTGCTTGAGGCTGGCGACATCCTGGGCCAGGCGCTGGGCCACCGGGGCCAGGCCCTTGAGGTCGTGGCGCTGGAACAGCCCGTACTCCAGGCGGTGGAAACCAGTGAAGCCTGGGTCTTGCTCGCGTTGCTCGAAGTAATCGGCGCGGGCATTGATGGCGTTGTCCAGCTCGGCCAGGCGCTGGGCGGCCGGAGCCAGGCGCTGGTAGGCGGCGCGGGCTGGCACGTAGAGGGCCTGGGCCTGGGCCAGGTCATCGGCCTCGATGGCTTGCTGCAAGGCCGCGACCGCCTTGACCAGGGCGCTGCCCTGGGTGCTCAGGTAGACGCGAAACTCCGACAGCGGGCCGACGAAGGCCACCAGCGACGGCCGGGCCTTGGCCTGGGCGTCGGACTCGGCGGTAGGGGTCACGTGCAGAGTGCCCCGGGGATTGCTCAGCAAGCCGCAGGTGATGGCGTAGTCGCCGGGCTGCAGGTTGGCGTTGATCACCTGGCTCAGGCCCGGGGCGATGTTTTCCCGCTCCTCGACCACCAGCACGCCATCGAGGATTTCCCACTCCACGGCGCGCTCCGAGCGGTTGACGATGCGGAAGCTGGCGCGGCCGGCGGGCACGGTAAGCGCGTTGGGCTCGCAGCTGTGCGGGTGGATGGTCACGGTGATCTCGCCCTGGTGGGCCTGGCGCTTGCTGGCCGCCAGTTGCGAGGCGTAGTAGAACAGCCCGCCGGCGGCGACCATCACGATCACCGAACCGGCAACCGCCCAACGCAGAGCGCGAGGCGGCGAGGCCTGGGGAGAGGCTTGCTGGGTCATGGGGAACCTTACTGACTGGAAACGGAAGACGACGGGCTGGGCGCCTTGGCAGGCGTGGCGCCGGGCAGGAAGAACAGCACCAGGGTCACCGCCAGGTACAGCACGTAGGCGCCCAGGGTGCTGATGGTGGGGGCCTCCTGGTAGCCGAACATGCCGGCCAGGACCGAGCCCAGGGGGCTGTCCATGGGCAGGCTGGCGCTGAAGTCGAAGAGCACGGTCTGCAGGTGGTTCCACAGCCCGGCCTCATGTAGCGCCTGCACCGAGTTGGCGAGGATGCCGGCGGCCACCACCAGGATGAACAGTCCGGTCCAGCGGAAAAAGGCGCCGAGGTTCAGGCGCATGCTGCCGGTATAGATCAGGTAGCCGACGATGATCGCCGCCACCAGCCCCAGCAGGGCGCCGATGGGCGCGCCGGGGCCTTCGCTCTGCTGGAATACCGCCAACAGGAAGAACACGGTTTCCAGGCCTTCGCGGGCGACGGCGAAGAACACCATGGCGATCAGCGCAATGAGCTGGTTCCGGGAGCCGGCCAGGGCCTGGTCCAGGGAGGCTTGCAGGGAATGCTTGATGGAGCGTGCGACCTTGCGCATCCAGAACACCATCGAACTGAGGATGCCCACGGCCACCAGGCCGACGATGCCCTCGAACAATTCCTGTTGCTTCTGCGGGAACTCGGCGCTCACCAGCTCCAGCCCGCCGCCGACCAGCAGGGCCAGGGCCGCGGCGAGGAACACGCCAATCCACACGGCGGGCATCCATTGGCCGCGTCCGGTCTGTTGCAGGTAGCTGGCGATGATGCCAACGATGAGCGCGGCTTCGATCCCTTCGCGCAGCATGATCAGAAATGGAACGAGCATTCAGCCCCCGCGGGGAAACAAGGTAGGGAGCTAAGTTGTAACATAATGATACTCATTGCTAAATGAAGATTATTGACAACTGCTGAATGGAAGCTGAACGAGATCGCTTCTCAGAATAGACGCCTTTGTCGGTTTGGCTCGGCCGATGACGTCTTGCCGACGACCGTCGTCCCGGATCGGGAACCGCAGTGCCTGATAGGCACGCGGCTGGCTGGGCAATGGCTGAGGACCGCAGGCCGGATAGCGAGGGGGAGTGCCGGGAGGCACGGGCAAGGACTCAGGCCCCAGTGCTGCAAGAAGCCTGGTTGAAGAGGGGGATGTACCGCCCGAATACGGCTCGAAACGCCGGCTGGCCGGGGACTTTCCGCCGGCGCTGCATTATCGGCGGCCAAGGGTCAGGGGCGGTTCTTGGCCTCGATCCATTGGGCCATGTACTGGGTGCTCTTGTGATGGTGGTGGCGCAACATGGCGCCGGTGAAGTTGTCCCGACGCTCTTGGGCCAGATGCTCGCGGCATTCTTGCAGGCGCTGGATCAAGGCCGGGCCATGGACTTGCCGCCGGTAACGGGCCTCTAGCAGTTGCATGCCATCGGTCTGGGCCTGTTGCCACAGGGCCTGGTCCTGGTACAGGCGCACTGCCGCCGTCGCCAGGGCACTGGCGGATTCGGCGACCATGCCGGGCCAGGGCAGGCCAGGTTCGTTCATGGATTCGCTACCCATCGGCGTGGTCACGCTGGGGGTGCCGCAGAGCATGGCATCGAGCAGCTTGCCCTTGATTCCGGCGCCAAAGCGCAACGGCGCCAGGCAGATGCGCGCGGCGCTCATCACCTGCAAGGCATCTTCGGCCCAGTTCATGATGTGGAAGCCCTGGGCCGGGTTATGCAGCGCCACCGCCTTGGGTGGGGTATAGGCGCCGTACAGCTGCAGTTGCGCGTTGGGTAGCTGTTGGCGGATCAGCGGCCATACGCGGCTTTTCATCCAGAGCACGGCGTCCCAGTTCGGTGCATGGCGGAAGTTGCCGATGCTGAGGAAGTGCGCGCGTTGCTCGAAGGGCACGCAGGCCTCGGGCCATGGGTCGAGCATCAGTGGGCACCAGTGCAGCAACGCCGGCGGCAGGCGGAACTGCTCCTGCAGCAGTTGGATCTCCACTTGGGAAATCATCAGGCTGAGGTCGCAACGGTAGATGGCGGCGATCTCGCGCTTGGCCAGGTCGGTCTCGGCCATGTGCCGGAACTCGTCCGCCTGGGCCCGGGCGAACAGCGGGCTGAAATCGTCGTCCCCGGCGCCGCTGTTCAGGTGGTCCTTGAGGCGCTGGTGGCGGGCATGGCGCAGGCATTGCAGGTCCGAGGTCTCCAGGACCCGAACGGCCGCGGGGCAATGCTGCTCCACGCGCCAGCCGAATTGCTCCTCCATCATGAACTGGTCGAACAGCACGATGTCCGGCGCCAGCTCGGCGACGAAGCGGTCGAAGCTGGCGTTGTTCAGCTCGATCGGGCATTCGCGGATGCCCAGGGCCTCGAGGTTTTCCTTGTGTTCGCCGGGCTTGGCCGGGCTGCTGAAGGTCAGGTCCCAGCCCTGGTCGAGAAAGCACTGCAGGATCTGCATCATGTGCCCGCCGGCGGCCGAGGAGCGCGGTTCGGGCCAGACATAACCAATGATCAGGACCTTGGTCGCGGCGGTGAGGGGCATGGAATAGGGTTCCTGGCGGGCGAGGGCAAAAAAGGCCGCCATTAAACCACAGCCCCGGGGGCAGACCCGTTTCAGCCGAGGATGCTGCGCACCTTGTCGCGCAGTTGGTCGATGGAGAACGGCTTGCCGATCACCGCCATGCCGCCGGGTACGTCGATGGACTCGGCATAACCGCTGGCGAACAGCACCGGTAACCGGGGACGCAGCAACAGGGCGCGCTCGGCCAGCTCCCGGCCGTTCATGCCCGGCAGGCCGACATCGGTCATCAGCAAGTCGATGGCTTGCTCCTGGTCCTGCAAGTGTTCCAGCGCCGCCTCACTGCCATCGGCCTCGAGCACCGAAAATTCCAGTTCTTCGAGGACGTCGACGATCAGCATGCGCACGATGGCATCGTCTTCGACGATTAGGATGGTGGGGGCACTAGCGGGCATAGGGGCACTCTCAAGGGTTGGATTCGGTGGAACCGCAGCAGGCGGCCCTGTGCATCAGTAAATGGCGCGAGGTCACAAGTTCCCGAAGCTGTACAAAAAAATCGCTTGTACAAGTGCCGGCAAGAATAACCGCTTCTATTGTGCTACGGCAGGGCAAATCCCAGATTACCGGCATGCAGGTTATAAAAAATAGCTGCGATGGCCGAATGTGGGGCAAACTTCCTTCTTTTCACCAGTGCCAAGGTCCATCCAATGATTCGTCCGTCCTCGGTTGATGAACAGAGTTTTCGCAAGCTGCTGACCCGCAACATCAGCCTGCCGCTTGGCGTGGGCGTACTCAGTGCGGTGTTTTTCGTGTCCTTGATCACCTACCTGCTGTCGGTGATCCAGTGGGTGCAGCACACCGACCGGGTGATCAACAACTTCAACGAGGCCGCGCGCCTGACCATCGACCTGGAAACCGGCATGCGCGGCTTCCTGATCACCGGCAACGAACATTTCCTCGATCCCTACGAAGTGGCCAAGCCGCGCATCATCAGCGAGCTGCGCGGCTTGCAGGAACTGGTGGCGGACAACCCGCAGCAGGTGGACCGGATCCGGCGCATCGAGGCCCTGCAACTGGAATGGAACAACTATGCCCAGGGCATGATCGAGCTGCGCCGCAAGAACGGCGACTACCGCGAGGCGGTGCAGGCCGGGCGCGGCAAGCGCCTGACCGACGAGGTCCGCAAGGAATACGACGACGCGGTGGCCATGGAGCAGCAACTGCGCCAGCAGCGTAATGAAAACGTCAGCCGTACCACGATTTTCAGCGTTGCCCTGTACCTGCTGTTCGTGGTGGGCATCAGCGGCTTGCTGGCCTATGTCGGGCGCCGTGACCTGTTGTCCCTGTCGCGCAGCTACAGCGACAACCTCGAGGCCGAACTGCGCAGTGCCCGCAGCCTGGAGCGCCAGGCCTGGTTGCGCAGCGGCCAGACCGAGCTGGCCGAACAGATGCTGGGGCAACTGAGCCTGAACCTGCTGGGGCGCAACGTCTTGCAGTTCTGCGCCCAGTACCTGGGGACGGCGGTGGCGGCCTTGTATGTGCGCGAGGAGCACGGCGGTCTCAAGCGCGTGGCGGCCTATGGCTTTTCCCGCGAGCAGGAGGACCAGGGCCAGGCGTTGTACAGCGACGAAGGCCTGGTGGGCCAGGCGGCCCAGCACAAGCGGGTGATTCGCCTGGACGAGGTGCCGGTCGATTACTTCAAGGTCAGCTCCGGCCTGGGCGAGGGCCTGCCCCGCAGCGTGCTGGTGGTGCCGACCCATGATGATGGGCGGGTCAACGGGGTGGTCGAGCTGGGCTTCCTGCGTGAGCTGGGCGAGCGCGATATCGAGTTCCTGGAACTGATCGCCGGCAACATCGGCACCTCCATCGAGGCGGCGCGCTATCGCCAGCGCTTGCAGGAAGTGCTGGCCGAGACCCAGCAGCTCAACGAAGAGCTGCAGGTCCAGCAGGAAGAGCTCAAGACCGCCAACGAGGAACTGGAAGAACAGTCGCGGATTCTCAAGGAGTCCCAGGCGCACCTGGAAACCCAGCAAGTGGAGCTGGAGCAGACCAACGAACAGTTGGCGGAGCAGGCCCAGGTGCTGTCCGAGCAGCGCGATGCCATGGACCGCAAGAACAGCGAGCTCAACGATGCGCAGATCGAGCTGCAGGAGCGCGCCGAAGAGCTGCAGCGCTCGAGCAAGTACAAGTCCGAGTTCCTTGCCAACATGTCCCACGAGCTGCGCACGCCGCTCAACAGTTCGCTGATCCTGGCCAAGCTCCTGGCCGAGAACGCCCAGGAAAACCTCAGCGAGGAGCAGGTCAAGTTCGCCGAGTCGATCTATTCCGCGGGCAACGACCTGCTGAACCTGATCAACGACATCCTGGACATCTCCAAGGTCGAGGCCGGCAAGCTCGAGGTCCGCCCGGAGAACGCCAGCGTATCGCGCCTGGTGGAGGGCTTGAGCAACCTGTTCCAGCCACTGACGGCGGAAAAAGGCCTGGAGTTTCGCGTCGAGTTGCAACCCGGGGCGCCGCAGACGCTGTTCACCGATCGCCAGCGGGTCGAGCAGGTGCTCAAGAACCTGCTGTCCAACGCCGTCAAGTTCACCGAGCAGGGCCAGGTCAGCCTGACGGTGTCCGCCCACCCCGGTGCCGGGATCGCCTTCGCCGTGCAGGACTCCGGGATCGGCATCGCCCAGGACCAGCAGGAAAGCATCTTCGAAGCCTTCCGCCAGGCCGATGGCACCACCAACCGGCGTTATGGCGGCACCGGCCTGGGCCTGTCCATTTCCCGCGACCTGGCCAACCTGCTGGGGGGCTCCATCAGCGTCAGCAGCGAGCCGGGGCGCGGCAGCATCTTCACCCTGGTGTTGCCGGAGCACTACGATGCCGAGTCGCCGGTGCTCCCGGCGGAACCTGCTGCCATTGCGCCGGTGGCCGTGGCACAACCGCCGCAAGCGATGCCGGAGGTGGCGGTGGAGCTTGCCCCGATCCCGCGTTTCGCCGACGACCGGGACAAGGCGCCGTTCAGCGGCCGCAGCATCCTGGTGGTGGAGGATGAAGCCAACTTCGCCCATATCCTCTTCGACCTGGCCCACGAGCTGGGCTACCAGTGCCTGGTGGCCCACGGCGCCGACGAAGGCTACGGCCTGGCCACGCAGTTCATCCCCGATGCGATCCTTCTGGACATGCGCCTGCCCGACCACTCCGGCCTGACCGTGCTGCAGCGGCTCAAGGAGCATCCGCAGACCCGGCACATCCCGGTGCACGTGATCTCGGTCGAGGACCGGGTGGAAGCGGCGATGCACATGGGCGCGGTGGGCTATGCGGTCAAGCCCACCACCCGCGAGGAGCTCAAGGACGTGTTCGCCCGCCTGGAGGCCAAGCTGACCCAGAAGGTCAAGCGCGTGCTGCTGGTGGAGGACGACGATCTGCAGCGCGACAGCATCGCCCGGCTGATCGGCGACGACGATATCGAGATCACCGCCGTGGGCCTGGCCCAGGACGCCCTGGAGCTGCTGCGCGAGAACATCTACGACTGCATGGTCATCGACCTCAAGCTGCCGGACATGCTGGGCAACGACCTGCTCAAGCGCATGTCCACCGAGGACATCTGTTCCTTCCCGCCGGTGATCGTCTACACCGGGCGCAACCTGACCCGCGACGAAGAGGCCGAGCTGCGCAAGTATTCGCGCTCGATCATCATCAAGGGCGCGCGTTCACCGGAGCGCCTGCTGGACGAAGTGACGCTTTTTCTGCACAAAGTCGAATCCCAGTTGTCCCATGAACGGCAGAAGATGCTCAAGACCGCCCGCAGCCGCGACAAGGTGTTCGAGGGGCGCAAGATCCTCCTGGTGGACGATGACGTGCGCAACATCTTCGCCCTGACCAGCGCCCTAGAACACAAGGGCGCGGTGGTGGTGATCGGCCGTAACGGCCTGGAAGCCATCGCAAGGCTCAACGAGGTCGAGGATATCGATTTGGTACTGATGGACGTGATGATGCCGGAGATGGACGGTTTCGAGGCCACGGCGCAGATCCGCAAGGATCCGCGCTGGCGCAAGCTGCCGATCATCGCCGTCACCGCCAAGGCCATGAAGGACGACCAGGAGCGTTGCCTGCAGGCCGGCGCCAACGACTACCTGGCCAAGCCCATCGATCTCGACCGGTTGTTTTCACTTATCCGCGTGTGGCTACCCAAGATGGAAAGAATTTAGTGGAGCGCAATACCGAGATCGAACTGCGTCTGTTGATCGAAGCTATCTACCTCAAATACAGCTACGACTTTCGCGATTACTCCGGCGCCTCGATCAAGCGCCGGGTGCAACATGCCTTGCGCCAGTTCGACTGCAAGACCATTTCCGCCTTGCAGGAACGGGTCCTGCACGACCCGACCGCGTTCATGCAGTTGCTGCAGTTCCTGACCATCCCGGTCAGCGAGATGTTTCGCGACCCCTCGCATTTCCTGGCTATCCGCCAGGAAGTGGTGCCGCTGCTCAGGACCTATCCGTCGCTGAAGATCTGGATCGCCGGGTGCAGCACCGGTGAGGAGGTCTACTCCATGGCCATCCTGTTGCGCGAGGAGGGGCTGCTGGAGCGCACCATCATCTATGCCACGGACATCAACCCCAGCTCCCTGGAAAAGGCCAAGCAGGGCATCTTCTCCCTGGAGAACGTGCGGGCCTATACCCACAACTACCAGCGTGCCGGCGGCAAGCGTTCATTCGCCGACTACTACACCGCGGCCTACGACTACGCGATCTTCGACAAGAGCCTGCGCGAGAACGTGACCTTCGCCGACCACAGCCTGGCCACCGACAGCGTATTTTCCGAGACGCATTTGATTTCTTGCCGTAACGTATTGATTTATTTCAATAAAAGGCTTCAGGATCGGGCTTTCGGGTTGTTTCACGAGTCCCTTTGCCACCGTGGTTTTCTGGTGCTGGGCAGCAAGGAGACCCTGGACTTCTCCGCCTATGCCAAGCATTTCGAGCCCTTGGTCAAACAAGAACGGATCTACCGCAAGTCATGAGCCAGGACATCCGTAGTACCAATCCCCGGCCACAGATCGAGGCCGTGGTGGTGGGAGCTTCCGCTGGCGGCGTCGAAGCCTTGCTTAGCCTGTTCGGCGGCTTGGGTCGCGGGTTTCGCCTGCCGGTGATCGTGGTCCTGCACCTGCCCGATGAGCGCCGCAGCCAATTGGCCGAAGTGTTCGACCGGCGCCTGTCGTTGCGAGTCAAGGAAGCCGACGACAAGGAACAGATCGTGCCGGGCACCCTGTATTTCGCGGCCCCCGGCTACCACCTGTCGGTGGAGCAGGACCGCAGCCTGTCCCTGAGCCAGGAGGAGCGGATCCACCATTCGCGTCCATCCATAGACTACCTGTTCGAGTCCGCCGCCGATGCCTATGGCGAGCACCTGGCCGCCGTGCTGCTGACCGGGGCCAACCAGGACGGGGCCGCCGGGCTGGCCGAGGTCAAGCGCCAGGGCGGCCTGACCATCGTCCAGGACCCCGACGAGGCCCATGTCTCGACCATGCCCGATGCTGCACTGGCCCTGCACCAGCCGGACCATATCCTCCCTTTGCGCGGTATCAGCTTGCTGCTGGCCGAGCTGGAACCAATCGCATGTTAAGTAATATCCAAGCCAAGTTGCTGATCGTCGACGATCTGCCGGAAAACCTGCTGGCCCTGGAGGCGCTGATCAAGCGCGAGGACCGCCAGGTGTACAAGGCGCTGTCGGCCGACGAGGCCTTGTCGCTGTTGCTCCAGCATGAGTTCGCCATGGCCATCCTCGATGTGCAGATGCCGGGCATGAACGGCTTCGAGCTGGCGGAACTGATGCGCGGCACCGAGAAGACCAAGAACATCCCCATCATCTTCGTCAGTGCCGCCGGGCGCGAGCTCAACTATGCCTTCAAGGGCTACGAGAGCGGGGCGGTGGACTTCCTGCACAAGCCCCTGGACATCCACGCGGTCAAGAGCAAGGTCAATGTGTTCGTCGACCTGTACCGCCAGAGCAAGGCCATGAAGCAGCAGGTCGAGGCCCTGGAGCAGAGCCGGCGCGAGCAGGAGGCCCTGCTCAGGCAATTGCAGTCCACCCAGAACGAGTTGGAACAGGCCGTGCGCATGCGCGATGACTTCATGTCGATCGTCGCCCACGAAGTGCGTACCCCGCTCAATGGCCTGATCCTCGAGACCCAGCTGCGCAAGATGCACCTGGCCCGGGACAATGCCGCAGCCTTCAGCCTGGACAAGATGCACGCCATGGTCGATCGCGACGAACGGCAGATCAAGAGCCTGATCCGCCTGATCGAGGACATGCTGGATATCTCGCGAATTCGTACCGGCAAGTTGTCGATCCGCCCGTCACGTTTCGACCTGGTGCAGTTGGTGCGGGGCCTGGTGGAAAACTTCGCGCCCCAGGTGGAGGCGGCGCAGTCCACCCTGAGCCTGGATGCCGAGGCGCCGGTGGAAGGCAACTGGGACGAGTTTCGTATCGAGCAGGTGGTTTCCAACTTGCTGACCAACGCCCTGCGCTATGGTGCCAAGAGCCCTATCCTGGTGCGGGTCTACTGTCACGCGGGAGAGGCCCGGGTCGAGGTCAGGGACCATGGGATCGGGATCAGCGAGGACAACCAGCGGCGCATCTTCCAGCAGTTCGAGCGGGTCAGCGCCAGCCATGTGGCCGCGGGCCTGGGCCTGGGCCTGTTCATTTCCGAGCAGATCGTCACTGCCCACGGCGGCACGATCAGCGTCGAAAGCCGGATTGGCGAGGGCGCCCTGTTCCGGGTCGCGCTGCCCCTGGCGGAGGTGGAATTGCCCACTGGTGCGTAAAAGCGTCACGCCCACGCAACCTCTGCGTGAGCCAATGGTCGTACAGTGGCTGCTGACGTTTGCCTGCGGGCAGGTCGGCAAACGCCAACAGCTCCTTGCAGTAATTGACCGAACCAAAGGTTTTCCATGAGTGAAGATGCACAAGACGTCGTACTGATCGTCGAAGATGAACCGGTGATCCTGATGCTGCTGGCCGACTACCTGTCGGGCCTGGGCTATCGGGTGCTGCAGGCCGAGAACGGCGAGCAGGCGTTCGAGATCCTGGCCACCAAGCCCAACCTGGACCTGATGGTCACCGATTACCGGCTGCCGGGTGGCATCACCGGGGTGATGATCGCCGAACCCGCGGTCAAGCTGCGCCCGGACCTGAAGGTGATCTTCATCAGTGGTTATCCCAACGAAATCCTCGAGTGCGATAGCCCCATCACCCGCAAGGCGCCGATCCTGGCCAAGCCGTTCGACCTCAATAGCCTGCACGAGCAGATCCAGCAGCTGCTGGCCTGAACCGGCCTCACTCGCGGAGCATTTCCCGCACCTTGGTGGTCAGCAGGTCGAAGGTGAACGGCTTGGTGATCAGCTGCATGCCAGGGTCGAGGAAACCGCCCCGGACCGCCGCATGCTCGGCGTAGCCGGTGATGAACAGCACCTTGAGCTGTGGGCGCAATTGCCGCCCGACTTCCGCCAGTTGCCGGCCGTTCATGCCTGGCAGGCCCACGTCGCTGACCAGGAGGTCGATGCGCTGTGGTGAATCGAGAATCGGCATGGCGCCCTGGGCGTCGCCGGCCTCGAGGAAGTGGTAGCCCAACTCGCCCAGCACGGTACTGACCAGCACCCGCACCGCCGGGTCGTCCTCGACGATCAAGACCGTCTCGCCGTTTTGTGCGGCGACCGCATGCTCCTCCACCTGATGTTCGTCGCTGGCCGAGTCACCGCGAAAACGCGGCAGGTACAGGCAGACCTGGGTGCCCTGGCCCTGGGTACTGTCCAGGGTCACATGGCCGTGGGACTGCTTGCTGAAGCCATAGATCATCGACAGCCCCAGGCCAGTGCCCTGGCCGATAGGCTTGGTGGTGAAGAAGGGGTCGAATACTCGATTGAGGATGGCTTCGGGCATGCCGCAGCCGTTGTCGCTGACCCGCAGCACCACGTAGTCGCCAGGTTCGAGGTTGTCGTGGGCCTGAGTGAAGGCCGCGTCCAGCTGGCGATTGCAGGTCTCCACCAGCAACTGGCCACCGTTGGGCATGGCATCCCGGGCATTGAGCGCGAGGTTGAGCAGGGCGCTCTCGAGCTGGTTGGGGTCGGCCTCGGCCACCCACAGCTGCTCGCACAGGCGCAGTTCCAGCCGGATGTTCTCGCTGAGGCTGCGTTGCAGCAGCTCGCCCATGGAGCTGACCAGGGCATTCATCTCCACGGGCTTGGCATCCAGCGATTGGCGCCGGGAGAAGGCCAGCAGACGGTGGGTCAGGCCGGCGGCGCGGTTGGCCGAGGTCACCCCAAGTTCGATCAGGCTGTCCAGGTCCTCGGTCCGGCCCCGGGCCAGGCGCCGGCGCAGCAGCTCCAGGCTGCCGATGATGCCGGTGAGCATGTTGTTGAAGTCATGGGCGATACCGCCGGTGAGCTGGCCGACCGCTTCCATCTTCTGCGACTGGCGCAGGGCTTCTTCGTTATGCCGCAGCTGCGCGGTGCGTTCCTCCACCTGCTGTTCCAGGGTTTCCAGGGTGCGTTGCAGGCGCAGCTCGCTCTGGCTCAGGTCGATCAGCCGGTCCCGGGCTTCGTATTGGCGGCGCCGGCCACGCAATGCGGTACTGACCAGGCTGATCAGGGTAGCGGGGTGGAACGGCCGTTCGAGGAAGCTGACATTGCCCAACGGCGTACTGAACCTGGCGGCCGGATTCTGTTCCGGCCCGCCATGGTGGGTCAGCAACACAATGGGCAGGTCCGACCAGGCCGGTTGCTGTTCCAGATGGCGCAGCAACGGCTCGAGGTCGACCCCCAGCAAGGCTTCGGCGGCGATGATCGCCAGCCCCGCGCCTTGCTCCAGTTCTTCGCACAGGGCACCCAGATGCGGGGTGATCAAGCTGCTGACGCCGGCTTCGCTCAGCATCATCTGCGCCAGCTGGCTGTCGCGGCCATGGGGCGTTAGCACCAGGGCCCGTTCGGAAAAGGCCGGGCCCAGGATCATGGCACCTCGTCCTTGAGCAATGGCTTGTCCTCGCCCTGGTAGTTGGGCACACCACGCAGTACGCCCTGGAAGGCCTCCAGGGGCTCGCCGATGGTCAGGCCCTGGCCGCTGATGCGGTATTCGCGGATGGTCGATTCGTGGCTGCCAGTGCGTTTCTTGATGATCGAGATGGCTCGGCGCACCTTGCCCAGGGCTTCGAAGTAGCGCAGCAGGATCACCGTATCGGCCAGGTAGGTGATGTCCACCGGGGCTTGCATGTCGCCCACCAGGCCATGCTGGGCCACGGTCATGAAGGTCGCCGCGCCCTGGCGGTTGAGGTACAGCAATAGCTCGTGCATATGCAGTACCAGGGCGTTCTCCTCGGGCATCGCCGCCTGGTAGCCATTGATGCTGTCGATCACCACGGTCTTGATCTGGCCATGGTCGACGCAGCGCCGCACCCGGTGCGACAGCTCGCCTGGCGTCAGCTCGGCGGCGTCCACCTGTTCGATCACCAGGTTGCCGCTGTCGCGCAGGGCTTGCAGGTCGATGCCCAGCTTGGTCATGCGCTCGAACAAGAGCCCCAGTTCTTCATCGAAGATGAACAGCGCGGCCTTTTCGCCCCGGGCCACGGCGGCGGTGGCGAAGATCAGCGCCAGCAACGACTTGCCGGTGCCGGCCGGGCCGAGGATCAGGGTGCTGGAACCGCTGGCTATCCCGCCGCCGAGCAGGGAGTCCAGTTCGGCGATGCCGCTGGTCAAGGTGCCGCGCTGGTAGCCGCTGCGGTGCTCGGCCGCCACCAGGCGCGGGAATACATGCACGCCGCCGCCCAGGATGGTGAAGTCATGGTAGCCGCCGCGATACTTCTGGCCGCGGTACTTCATTATCCGGATACGCCGGCGTTCGGAGCCGTAGCTTGGCGTCAGTTCTTCCAGGCGGATCACTCCATGGGCCACGCTGTGCACGGTCTTGTCCAGGGTGTCGCTGGTCAGGTCGTCCAGCAGCAGGACGGTGGCGTCGTAGCGCACGAAGTAGTGCTTGATCGCCAGGATCTGGCGGCGATAACGCAGGGAGTTCTGCGCCAGCAAGCGGATCTCCGAGAGGCTGTCCACCACCACCCGGGTCGGCTTGACCCGTTCCACCACCTCGAAGATCTGCCTCGTGGCTTCTCCCAGTTCCAGATCCGAGGAATACAGCAGGCTTTGCTGGTGTTCGGTATCGAGCAGGCTCTCCGGTGGGGTCAGCTCGAAGATATGGATATTGTCGTCCAGCTCCCAGCCATGGGACTGGGCGCCCTGGCGCAGTTCGCGCTCGGTTTCCGACAGGGTGATGTACAGGCAGCGCTCACCGGCCTGGGCCCCGGCCCGCAAAAAGTGCAGGGCGATGGTGGTCTTGCCCGTGCCAGGCTCGCCCTCCAGCAGGAATACGTGGCTGCGGGACAGGCCGCCGTTGAGAATGTCGTCCAGGCCTTCGATGCCGATGCTGGCCTTTTCGTTGAGCAACGCAGATGAAGTGATCAAGCAATCCCCTCGCAATGGATCCGATCGGCGGCGGCACGCGGGGCGCGATGCCGCTTTGATCACTTGACCGTTTGCCGCCAGCGCGGTTCAACCTTTTATCGCCACCATGGCTTATAGCCGCTGCCGCGGGCGGGATCGCCTGAAGATCGCAAGAAGGTCCTGCGGACCTTGGCGCAGCCTCGCGGGCGCGTAGCGGCCACGAAAGGGATCGCGCGGTAGGGGGCGGAGGGTCAGAGCCCTTGCTGCAGGGCCGGGTCGTCGGGGTTCTGTTGTTCCAGCTGGGCCAACAGCACCTGGACATTCTGCAACTGGCCGCTTTCCTTCCAGTAACTGATCAGCAGCACCCGCGCCTTGCGGTTGTAGGGTTGGCGCTGGACGATTTCCTCCAGCTGCTTCTGCGCGGCCTCCAGTTCCTGCTCGCTGTGCAGGGTAGTGGCCAGGTCGTAGCGGTAGGCGGCATTGTTCGGCTCCAGCTCCACTGCCCGGGCCAGGCCCAGCAGGGCGAATTCACCCTGGCCGTGGTGCAGCAGCCAGAGCCCCAGGGCGTGCTGCAGGTAGGCCGAGTCCTGCTGGGCCTGCAGTTGCTTGGCCAGCAGTTGGCGGGCCGCCTCGCTCTGGCCCTGCTTGTCCAGCACCTCGATCTGCAAGACCACCGCCTGCAGGTTGTCCGGCGCCAGTTTCAGTGCCTGCTCCAGGGTCTGCTGGGCCCTGGCCAGGTCGGCGTTATGCAGGTACAGGCGAGCCAGCTGGTACTGGGCTTCGACATTGTCGCCACGGGTCCTGAGCACCTGGGTGTATTCATCGATCACCTGCTGCAGCGGGCCGAAGTACAGGCCCTGGTCGTCCGGGGACAGGCCCAGCAGGGCGTCCACCGCGGCGAAGCGCACGCTTTGCTCCGGATCGCTCAGCAAAGGCCCCAGCAGCAGGCTGCGCTTGCCGCTGGGCACCAGGCCGAGCACGCTCTTGATGGCCGCCTTGCGCACTTCGGGCGAAGGGTGCTGCAGGTCGGCATCGGCCAGCTTCAGGGCCTGGGGGCTGGGGTAGTTGGGCAGTACCGCCAGCAGGCGGATACGTTGCTGGTCATCGAGATCCGGACGCCCCAGTTGCTGGTAGAGCACCCTGGCCGCACCGGGTTGGCCGTTGCGCGCCTTCTCCAGGGCCTGGCCGTAGCCGTGCCTGATGGCATCCGGCACCGCCGGCGGAGCGCTGCGCCAGAACGACCAGGCCAGGACCAGGAGGATGACGATGGGCAGGCTGATCAGCAGGTAGCGACGGGCTCGGGTCATGGGCATGGGAAATTGGCGACTTGAAGAGGGAGCAAGCTTCGACCAGGAACCGGCTCGAGTCAAACCCGCGATCAGGTCAACACGTATTCCCGGGGTTCCAGCGGCGGTGGCAGTTGCGGTTCACCCAACGCCGCCAGCACTTCGCGCTCCAGGCCGCGCAGTAGAGCACTGCAGGGCAGGTCGTTGTCGTCGTAGCCGAAGGGGTTTTCGAGGTCGTCGCCGATTTCGTCCAGGCCCAGGAAGGTGTAGCTGACGATGGCGGTGAAGATCGGCGCCAGCCAGCCCAGCGGCTCGGCCATGGCGAACGGCAGGAGAATGCAGAACAGGTAGATGGTGCGGTGCAGCAGCAGGGTATAGGGAAAGGGCAGCGGAGTGTTCTGGATACGTTCGCAGGCCGCCTGGACCAGGCTCAGGCTGACCAGGCGAGTTTCCAGCTGGGTATAGCGCCATTCGCTGATCAGCCCTTGTCGTGCCCATTGCGAGCAGCGCCGGCCGATGTGCTGCAACTGGGCGTCGGTCAGGTTCGGGTGCTGCCGGTCCACGGGCGCCTGGGCCCAGGGTGCCAGGGCACTGGCCTCGTCCTCGTGGCGCAGCCGGGCGATCAGGCTATGGGCGAAACCACAGAGGTCACGCAGCAAGCCTTCACGTTCGCGATGGCCTTCGAGCACCAGGCTCTCGCGGATCAGCGAGCGCACCTCGATGGCCAGCTGCCCCAGTTGCTTGCGGCCCTCCCACCAGCGGTCATAGCAGGCGTTGTTGCGAAAGCTCATGAAAATCGACAACGACAGCCCCAGCAGGGTGAACGGTGTGGCGCTGACCCTGGAGAAGTAGCTGGGCTGCAGGGTTTCCACCAGCACAATGACCGAGGCCAGCAGGGTCACCAGGGCGCAGCGCAAGGCGATGCGCTTGGCGATCGAGCCCTTGAGGGCGAAGAGCAGGGCGATCAGGTTCGGTTTGGGACGCACGATCATGGGCATGAAGGCCTGGGCGACTACGAGGCGAGCGCAGGTTAGGAGCGGGCCGGGTGGCTGTCCAATCGTAATGGCCGACTGGTTGATCGATCCCCTCTATCGGCGATCCTTCGCCGTGTAGCCGCTGTCGAGCCATCGGCGAGGCTGCACGAAGGTCCGCAGGACCTTGCTTGACGATCTTCAGCGGTTGCAAGCGCCTGCGCCTGCTATTTCGACATGCCGCCCAAGCCGGATGCAGCCTTGCGTGGCGGCAGGTCGCTATCCGGGCAAAAAAAAGGCCCCGCGACCGAATGATCCACGGGGCCAAACATTGGTTGGTTGCGGCCAACCAAAGGAGCTCGTTGCAATTCTTTAGTTGCTGGCCACCGTCTCGGGTTGCCAGCCACCGCCCAGGGCCTTGTAGATGGCGACGATGCCGCGGTACAGCTCGACTTCGGCCTGGGCCTGGGAGTCTTCGGCGGCCAGGCGCTCGCGCTGGGCGTCCAGCAGCACCAGGAAGTCCACGGTGCCTTCGCGATAGCGGATCTCGGCCAGATCGGCGGCGGCGCGGCTGGACTCGCTCTGGCGGATCAGCGAGAGCAGGCGCTGCTGACGCTTGCCGTAATCGCTGAAGGCATTCTCCGATTCTTCCAGGGCCAGCAGCACCTGCTGCTCATAGTTGGCCAGGGCGCCGTCGGCATTGGCGTCGGCGCCGCGCAGGCGCGCCCGCACACTGCCCAGGTCGAAGGCGGCCCAGGTGATGCTCGGGCCCAGGGCCCAGGCATTGGCCGCCGAGGAGCCGATCTGCGAACCACGCCCGGCGGTGAAGCCGAGGAAACCACTGAGGCTGACCCGCGGGAACAGATCGGCCTTGGCCACGCCGATTCGCGCGGTGGCGGCGGCCAGCTTGCGTTCGGCGCTGAGGATGTCCGGCCGGCGTTGCAGCAGCTCGCCCGGATCGCCGATCGGCAAGGCCTTGGCAATGGCCGGCAACTGCGCGGGCGAAAGGTCGACACTGAGTTTGTCCGGGCGCTCACCCAGCAGGGTGGCGATGCGGTTGCGCTGGCGCACCTGCTCGGCCTGCAGTTGCGGCACGCTGGCCTCCACCGCTGCCAGGCGCGCATCGGCGCGGACCACGTCCAGCTGGTCGCCCACTCCGGCATCACGCAGGCTTTCGGTGATCTTGCGCGAGGCCTTCTGGTTGTCCAGGTTGGCCAGGGCGATCTTTTCCCGCAGTTGTGCGCCACGCAGCTGGCCGTAGGCATCCACCAGCTCGGCGATCATGGTCACCTGCAACTGGTAGAGGTCGGCCTCGGCGGCTTGCTGGTCGGCTTCGGTGGCTTCCAGGTTGCGCTGGATGCGGCCGAACAGGTCCAGCTCCCAGGCCATGTCCAGCCCCAGGTCGTAGCGCTCGCTATTGACCCGCTTGCTGGTCTGGCCGGGCACCTGGCCCTTGCCCAGGTTGCTGCTGGCGCGGCTGGTGATGGTCGGCATGGCGTCATTGCTGGCGTCATCGCGGATCGCCCGGGCGGCCCGCAGGCGGGCGAAGGCCACCCGCAGCTCACGGTTACCCTTGAGCGACTGGCTCACCAGCTGGTTGAGCGTCGGATCGTCGAACTGCTGCCACCAGATGCCTTCGAAGCGCGCGCGATCGAAGTTCTTCTGGCCCGCAGCGGTGTCGCCGGCGGCGCTGATATGCGCCGCCTCGGTGCTCGGGGTCTGGTAGTCCGGACCTACCGCACAGGCGCTCAGGGCCAGTACCAGCAGGCTCGGCAGGAAGACTTTCGAACTCATTGTTGCGTCTCCAGTTGCAGGGCGCGGGCGGCCTTGCGGGCCTCGCTGCGCTCCACGTAGTTGCGGATCAGGACATAGAACACCGGGGTCAGCAGCAGGCCGAAGAAGGTCACCCCGAGCATCCCGGAGAACACCGCCACACCCATGGCATGACGCATTTCCGCACCTGCGCCGCTGGAGATCACCAGGGGCACTACGCCCATGATGAAGGCGAAGGAGGTCATCAGGATCGGCCGCAGGCGCAGGCGGCAGGCTTCCAGTACCGCGGCCAGCGGGTCCAGGCCTTCCTCTTGCTTGTCCTTGGCGAACTCGACGATCAGGATCGCGTTCTTGCACGCCAGGCCCACCAGTACGATCAAGCCGATCTGGGTGAAGATGTTGTTGTCGCCCCCGGAGATGATCACCCCGGCAATGGCCGACAGCAGGGTCATGGGCACGATCAGGATCACCGCCAGTGGCAGGCTCCAGCTTTCGTATTGGGCGGCCAGCACCAGGAAGGCCAGCAGTACGCACAGTGGGAACACGAACAGCGCGGTGTTGCCAGCCAGGATCTGCTGGTAGGTCAACTCGGTCCATTCATAGGTCATGCCGTTGGGCAGTTCTTCCTTGAGCAGTTTCTCGATCGCCGCTTCCGCTTGCCCGGAGCTGTAGCCCGGAGCTGCCGCGCCGTTGATCTCGGCGGTGACGAAGCCGTTGTAGTGCATGACGCGGTCGGGACCTGCGGTGTCGCTGACTTTGATGAAGGTCGCCAGGGGGATCATCTCGCCCTTGTTGTTGCGCACTTTCAGCTGGCCGATCTGCTCGGCTTCCAGGCGGAACTGCTGCTCGGCCTGGACGTTGACCTGGTAGGTACGTCCGAAGCGGTTGAAGTCGTTGGCATACAGTGAACCCAGGTAGATCTGCAGGGTGTCGAAGATGTCCGAGATCGCCACGCCGTGGGTCTTGGCCTTTTCCCGGTCGATGGCCGCGTCCACCTGGGGCACGTTGACCTGGTAGCTGGTGAACAACCCGGCCAGTTCCGGCACGTTGCGGCTCTTGGCAATGACGTTCTGCACTTCCTTGTACAGGTCCTCGTAGCCCAGGCCGCCGCGGTCCTCGACCTGCAGGCGGAACCCGCCGATGGTGCCCAGGCCCTGTACCGGTGGCGGTGGGAAGATCGCCATGTAGGCATCCTGGATGTCAGCGTACTTGCCGTTCAGGGCCCCGGCGATCGCGCCGGCGGACATGCTCGGGTCCTTGCGCTCCTCAAAGGGCTTCAAGGTGACGAAGACGATGCCGTTGTTCGGGCTGTTGGTGAAGCCGTTGATCGACAGGCCAGGGAAGGCCACGGCGCTTTCCACCCCAGGCTGCTTCAGGGCGATGTCGGACATGCGCTTGATCACGTCTTCGGTACGATCCAGGCTCGCCGCATCCGGCAACTGGGCGAAGGCCACCAGGTACTGCTTGTCCTGGGCCGGAACGAAGCCGGTGGGCGTGTGGGCGAAGCCGAACCAGGTCAGGACCATCAGGCCGGCATACAGGAACAGGGCGATGCCGCTGCCACGAATGACCCGGCGCACGGTGCCGACGTAGCCGTTGCTGGCGCGCTCGAAGAAGCGGTTGAACGGCTTGAACAGCCAGCCACCCAGCAGCTTGTCGAGGAACAGCGAGAAACGGTCCTTGGGCGCGTGGTGTTCCTTGAGCAGCACTGCCGCCAGGGCCGGGGACAGGGTCAGGGAGTTGAAGGCCGAGATCACCGTGGAAATGGCGATGGTCAGGGCGAACTGCTTGTAGAACTGTCCGGTCAGGCCACTGATGAAGGCCGCGGGCACGAATACCGCGCACAGCACCAGGGCGGTGGCGATGATCGGGCCGGTCACTTCGCGCATGGCGCGCTTGGTGGCTTCCACCGGGTTCAGGCCCAGGCCGATGTTACGTTCGACGTTCTCCACCACCACGATGGCGTCGTCCACCACGATGCCGATGGCCAGTACCAGGCCGAACAGCGACAGCGCGTTGAGCGAGAAGCCGAACATGTGCATCACCGCGAAGGTGCCGATCAGCGAGACCGGGACGGCCACCAGCGGGATGATCGAGGCGCGCCAGGTCTGCAGGAACAGGATCACCACCAGCACCACCAGTACCAGGGCTTCGAACAGGGTATGCACCACTGCCTCGATGGAGCCACGGACGAAGATGGTCGGGTCGTAGACGATGCTGAAGTCCATGCCTTCGGGGAAACTCTGCTTGAGCTCGGCCATCTTGGCCCGCACTTCGTTGGAGATCTCGATGGCATTGGAGCCCGGACGCTGGAAGATCGGGATCGCTACCGCCGGCTGATTGTCCAGCAGCGAGCGCAGGGCGTACTGGCTCGACCCCAGCTCGACCCGGGCGATGTCTTTCAGGCGGGTGATCTCGCCGTCTTCGCCGGAGCGAATGATGATGTTCTCGAACTCTTCCTCGGTGACCAGGCGGCCCTGGGTGTTGACCGACAGCTGGAAACTGGTGGCGTTGGGCGCAGGTGGCGCGCCCAGGGCACCGGCAGCCACCTGGCGGTTCTGTTCACGGATTGCGGTGACCACGTCGGTGGCGGTCAGGTTGCGCGAAGCGGTCTTGTTCGGGTCCAGCCACACGCGCAGCGAGTAGTCGCCCATGCCGAACAGCTGCACGTCGCCCACGCCGCCCAGGCGCGCTAGCTCATCCTTGATGTTGAGGATGGCGTAGTTGGACAGGTAGAGCATGTCGTAGCGTTTGTCCGGCGAGGTCAGGTGCACCACCATGGTCAGGTCGGGGGAGGCCTTGTCCACGGTGATACCGATGCGCGTCACTTCTTCCGGCAGCTTGGGCTGGGTCCGGGTCACGCGGTTCTGCACCTGGACCTGGGCGTTGTCCAGGTCGGTGCCCAGGGCGAAGGTCACGGTCAGGGTGATCTTGCCGTCGGCGGTGGATTGCGAGGACATGTAGAGCATGTTCTCGACCCCGGTGATGGCCTGCTCCAGCGGCGCGGCCACGGTTTCACCGATCACCTTGGGGTTGGCCCCCGGGAAGTTGGCGCGTACCACCACGGTCGGCGGGACTACTTCCGGGTATTCGCTGATGGGGAGCTGGAACAGCGAGATGGCGCCGGCGATCAGGATCAGCAGCGATAGCACCGCTGCGAAGATCGGCCTTGATATGAAGAATTGGGAAAAATTCATCTTGAGAGTCGTCCCTTAACCGCGCGGAGTCGCGGCGGCGAGTTTCACGGCCACAGCCGGCTTGGCAGGGGTGACCTGCGGCAGGTTGCTGGCTTCCAGTGCTTGGCGTTGTTGGGCCAGGGCGGCGAGGGTTTCCTTGCTGGCCATGGGGATCACTTCAGGCGTGACCGGTGCCCCCGGGCGTGCCCGTTGCAGGCCCTTGACGATGATGGTGTCGTCCTTGCTCAGGCCGTTGCGCACGATGCGCAGGCCTTCGATCTTCGGCCCCAGTTCGACGGCGCGGTAGGCCGGCTTGTTATCGGCGTCCATCACCAGCACGAACTTCTTGCCCAGGTCGGTGCCCACGGCTTCGTCGTTGATCAGCATCGCCGAGTAAGTACCGCTGCCCACCAGCTTCAGCCGGGCGTAGAGGCCCGGGGTGTAGCTGCCGTCGCTGTTGTCGAACACCGCGCGGCCACGGATGGTGCCGGTCTTGGGGTTGACCTGGTTGTCGACGAAGTTCATCTGGCCCAGGTGCGGGTGGCCGTCCTCGTTGGACAGGCCCAGGTACACCGGGGTGCTCTGGCCGCGCTGGCCCTGGCGGGCGAGCTGGGTGTACTTGAGGTACACGCGCTCGTCGGCGTCGAAGTAGGCGTAGACCTTGTCGGTGGAGACCACGCTGGTCAGCGCGGTGACGTCGGCGGTCACCAGGTTGCCGGCGGTGATCTGCGCCCGGCTGACCCGGCCGCTGATGGGCGCGAGGACGCGGGTGAAGCTGAGGTTGAGCTTGGCCAGGTCCAGTTGCGCCTGGATCGCGTCGACCCCGGCCCGGGCTTCCTGGGCGGCGCTGGTGCGGGTGTCGGCCAGCTCGGCGGAAATCGCGTTGCTGGTCAACAGGCGCTGGCCACGCTGGGCTTCGTTGGCGCTGCGGGTCGCGGTGGCCCGGGCCTGTTGCAGCTGGGCTTCCAGGCGACGCACTTCGGCCTGGAACGGCCGAGGGTCGATCTGGAACAGCAGGTCGCCTTTCTTCACCAGGGCACCTTCGGTGAAGGCCACCTGGTCGATCTGGCCCGAGACCCGTGGGCGGATCTCGACGGTTTCCGGGGCCTCCAGGCGCCCGGTGAACTCATCCCACTCGTTGACGGGCTGCTCCAGCACCTTGGCCACGCTGACCTTGGCTGCCGCCGGGGCGGAGGCGGTCTGTGGAGCCTTGCCGCAGGCGCTCAACACCAGCACGGCGAGCGCGGCTAGTGGAAAACTTAAGAGTTTGACTGACTGGTCCATGGGTACATCCGCCAAGGTAATTTGAGATGGGCGGATGATGCTCGGCGGGTTTGTATCTCACGAATCGAATGAAGCAAAGGTAACTATCATTCGGAATGATATAAGCCCATGGCAAGCCCTCTAGCATGCGCCTTTCGTTAGGCCCCTATCAATTCCCTCGGACGCAAATAATCATTGTCCTGCACGCAATATTGGCGCGGCGCTACCTCGACGCGAAATTCCTTGATTGGCATCAAACGGCTCAAGCCAGTGCGGCGCTAGGCTGGAATCCACACCGGCCATCGACGAGGGGATGATGATCTATCCCGTACTGCTGATCCTGCATCTGTTCGCCGCGCTGGTATTCATCGGCACGGTGTTCTTCGAAGTGCTGTTCCTGGAGAACATTCGCCGGCAATTGCCGGCCAGGCTCATGCTGTTGCTCGAACAGGCCGTCGGCCGGCGGGCGCGACAACTGATGCCCTGGGTATTGCTGGTGCTGTTCGGCGCTGGCATCGGCATGGTCTGGCAGCGTTACCTGCCGTTGCTGGCTGCGCCGCTGGAGTCCTCGTTCGGCACCTTGCTGCTGCTCAAGATCTTGCTGGCCGCCAGCGTCCTGGTGCATTTCCTCGGCGCCATGCTGCTGTTCCGTACCGAGCGCATGACCGCCCGCTGGGTGCGCTTCATCCACGGCAGCGTCTTCACCCATATGCTGGCCATAGTGCTGCTGGCCAAGGCCATGTTCTACCTCACCTGGTAGCCGCGCCCCGCGCCGGCCACCCCAGGTGGGTTTGATGCAGGTCAAGGTCCCTCTGCGGCCAGCGGTCGACACTGAAGTTTTGCAGCCCGTCTCGGAGCTTCTGTCATGTTCGATGTCATTCACTCTCGCCGCGGACGGGGCGTGCAGCGTGACCAGGGGGGACTCGAGCCCCGCTACCATGTCGAGGTCGGCCAGTTCCACGCCGGCGTCGGTTCCCTGGATGTGCTGCGGGCTTTGCGCGCCAGCCGGAGCAAACCCCGGCCACTGGCCCTGAACCTGCACCTGCCCGGCAGGTTGCGGATCGCCGGCCAACCCATGGCGACCTACCTGGATGCCCTGTCCCGGGAGATCCAGCTAGTGGCCTGCCACCTGGGCAATGCCCAGCGGGTCGAGCAGTTCCACTTTGCCGGCGGCACCCCCGACCCGGCGCACTTGCAGCGGCTGATGGAGCTGCTGCGCAAGCGCTTCAACTTCCTCGACCACGACAGCGGCGACTATGGCGTCGAGGTCGATTTGCCGAGCACCGACTGGGCCAGCATGGGCCTGCTCCGCGACCAGGGTTTCAACCACGTGAGCATCGGCGTGCCCGATGGCGCTTGTGCCTGCGAGCGCGCGCCGGCCTGGCGCCAGGATCCGGCGCCGATCCAGTCGTTGCTCGATGCGGCGCGTACCTTCGGTTATCGCTCGGTGAGTGTCGACCTGGGGTACGGCCACGCCTGGCAGACCCCGGACAGCTTCGCCCTGAAGCTCGATACCCTGGTCGAGCTGGAGCCCGACCGCGTGCAAGTATTCGACTACGCGCAACCGCCCCGGCGCTATGCCCAGGCTCCCCGGCAGGCGGCCAGCACCCTGGGGGACAAGGCGCGGATGCGCCGCCTGTGTTTCGAGCGCCTGCCCCAGGCGGGCTACCTGCACATCGGCCTGGGGCTGTTCGTGCGTCCCGATGACGACCTGGCCATGGCCCAGGAGCGTGGCGCCCTGAGTCGCAATTACCAGGGCTTCACCCGGCACGGCTACTGCGACCAGATCGGCCTGGGGCTGGGCGCGGTCAGCCAGTTCGATGCTCTGCATGCGCAGAACACCGAGGTGCTGGGCGACTACCTGGAGCAACTGCAACACAACCAGCTGGCCACCTGGGGCGGCTGGCGCTGCGAGGGCGGCGCGCAGATCCGCCAGCAAGTGATGGAGCGCCTGGCCTGTGACCTGGAGCTGGATGTGCGAGCCGTCGAGCAACGTCATGGTCTGGTCTTGCGCCAGTTCTTCCCCGGTGCCTGGCGTGCGCTCGAGGCCATGAGCAGCGCAGGGCTGGTGGAACTGAGCGAGGATTTCATCAGCATCCTGCCGGCCGGGCGCCTGGAAGTGGACGCCATCTGCCAGCTGTTCGAGCACCTGGCGCCGGCAGGACCGGCGGCCGGGAGCGACTGGCTGGATCACGACGCCCGTCCTTGATGGCGGGCGCGTTGGCCAGGGCTAGCAGGCCGTTGAAAAACTGCCTGCGTTGCCATCGCTGCGTTGAAAACAAGCTGGTGCGCCAGCCCGGTCAAAATGCTCATTTACCACTCGTAAACTGCGCTTTTTCGCCTGTTCTTGTCTTGCGCTGACTGCCTCGCCTACGTTTTTCGACGGTCTGCTAGTGCGAG
Organism: Pseudomonas sp. CMR5c; assembly: GCF_003850545.1. Lineage (NCBI taxonomy): Bacteria > Pseudomonadati > Pseudomonadota > Gammaproteobacteria > Pseudomonadales > Pseudomonadaceae > Pseudomonas > Pseudomonas sp. CMR5c. Next base: position 2,972,149 of record NZ_CP027705.1, read on the forward strand.
GTGCCCTCGGCGAACTCGATCTTGTTGCCCACGTTGTACTTGCCTGAAGGCTTGTTCATGGGAATGCGCTTGATCTCCTTCAGGGTCTGGCTGTCGTAGACGATCAACGCGCCGTCGTTGGCCCAGATGCTCAGCAACAGGTAGCGACCGTCATGGCTGAACTCCACATGGGCGGCGGTCTTGCCCGGCACCGGGCGCAAGGTGTGGGCGATTTCCAGGGTCTGTTTGTCGATCAGGTGGATGGCGTCGTTGTCCGGGCCGAAGAACACATCGGTCCAGGCGTAGGCCGAGTTGGCATGGCTGCGCATGAAGAAGCCCGGGCCCAGGGTCGGAATCTCCTTGATCAGCTTCCAGGTCTTGAGGTCGATCACCGAGACCAGGCCCTTGCTGATGTTCGGCGTGGCGAACACCCAGTCGCCGTTGCGCTGCCAGTAGGTCCCCGAGCCCAGGTGCGGCATGCCGGGCAGGGCGATGTTGGCCACCACCCGGCCGCTGTCCAGGTCCAGCACCTGGCCGCCCTGGGCCTGGCGCGAAGTGGCCAGCAATTGGCGGTAGTCGGGTGAGAAGGAAAAGTCGTCGAGCATGTCCTGAGCCTGGATCCGCCGTGGGCTGAAGTCCGGGTTGCTGCCGGCGCTGGACAGCTCCCAGACTTCCTTCACGTCCTTGAGCGCGACGATGAAGCTGTCCCGGGGTGGGGCGGTGTACACCGCGCTGACCCGCGACGGGGTGCCGTCCTGGCCGATGGTGGCGATGCTCTTGACCGGGGTCAGGTCGCGGGCGTCCAGCAGCACCAGGTTGCCCGGCAGGTAGTTGCCCACCAGCACCCAGCGTCCATCCTTGCTCACCGCCAGGTTGCGGGTGTTGAGCCCGGCCCGCACCTCGGCCACCAGCTTGAGGTTGTGCAGGTCGTACTGGCTGACCCAGCCATCGCGGGAGGCCAGGTAGACGAAGCGCCCGTCGGGGGAGAATTTCGGCCCGCCGTGCACGGCGAAATGGGTGGCGAAACGCGCCAGCACAGTGAAGCGGTCGCCATCGAGGATGCTGATGTGATGGTCGCCGGCTTCCACCACCACGAACAGGTTCAGCGGGTCGGCGCCATGCTGGGGTGTGGCGGGCAGTTGCTCGATGGGGTTGAGCACCTGGTGGCTGGCGCGGACCTGCTCCTCGCTCCAGGTCGGCGGCGTGGCCGGCGGTTGTTGCAGGTAGGCGGCCAGGGCGTCGATGCGCTCCGGCCCCAGCACCTGGGCGAAGCCGGCCATCTGGCTGGCCGGACGGCCGGCGCTGATCACTTGTCGGATCTCGGCCGGCTTGATCCGTCCCAGGCTCTCGGGCAACAACGCCGGCCCGCTGCCGCCAAAGCGGTTGGCAGCGTGGCAGGCCTGGCAATACTGCTGGTAATCCCGGGCGGCCTGGTCGAGGGCCGGGCTGCCATGGGCCGGGCTGATCCACAACAGCGGCAGCAACCACAGGGCCCTCATGGCGTCAGCTCCAGTTCGAGCCCGGCGCCGGCGAAATGCGCGGGTTGCTCCATGCTGTGCTGGGCGAACAAGCCGACCACCTTGCCGATCACGGTGAGCGTCGGGGTGGCCAGGGAGCATTGCCCGGCCAATGCCGGCAGTTGCGCCAGGCGGCCACGCAGGACCTGCTGGTCGCGGCAGGTGCCCCGGCTGATCAACGCCGCCGGGGTATCAGCGGCCAAGCCGGTGGCCAGCAGGCGCTCGGTGATCAACCCGAGGTTGCCCAGCCCCATGTAGAACACCAGGGTCTGGCTGCTGTCGGCCAGGCTCTGCCAGGGCAGGTCGAGGGCGCCATCGCGTTGCAGGTGGCCCGTGATGAAGCGGCAGGAGCTGACCAGGTCGCGATGGGTCAGGGGAATCCCGGCATAGGCGCTGCAACCGGCCGCGGCGGTGATGCCCGGCACCACCTGGCAGTCCACGCCTTGTTGCAGCAGGTAGTCCAGTTCCTCGGCGCCACGGCCGAAGATGAACGGATCGCCGCCCTTGAGCCGCACCACCCTCAGCCCCTGCTGGGCCAGCTCGGCCAACAACTGGTTGATCCGTGGTTGCGGCAGGCTGTGGTAGCCGCTGCTCTTGCCCACGTAGTGGCGCTGGCAACGGCTGGGGATCAGCGCCAGCAGCTCGGCGCTGATCAGCCGGTCATGGACCACGGCATCGGCCTGCATCAGCAGGCTCCAGGCACGCAGGGTCAACAGGCGCGGATCGCCCGGCCCGGCGCCGACCAGGGCGACTTCCCCGGGGTTGAACGGCGAGTGTAGGGCGGCAGGTAGAGTGAGGGCTGAATGCATGTGGGCGATCCTCGATCCATCATCAGGGTGGCCGGCTGCGCCTGTATCGACGCTTGCCGAGGCCAGGTTCTCAACAGGTGACGCAGGGAATGCGGGCGAGCGGGGGCAGGCCGATTTCTTCATCGCTCAGGTGGCAGCCCGGGTCCTGGCCCCAGAGGTCGCCGGCGGCCCAGGCGCGGGTGCGGGTATTGCCGTTGCAGATGGCCAGCCAGCGGCAGCTGGCGCAACGCCCGGTGACGGCGCGCGGATGCTGGCGCAACTGGCGCAGCAGGGCGTCGGGTTGCTCCAGCCACAGGGTGCGAAATGGCGTGTGCCGCACGTTGCCCACCGAGTGTTGCCACCAGTAGGTGTCGGGGTGCACTTCGCCGGTGTTGTCGATGTTGGCGATGCCGCTGCCCGAGGCATTGCCGCCCCAGGCCCGGAGCATCTGTTCCAGCTGTGGGTACTGCCCGGGAAGGTGGCGCCGGGTCCAGTGCAGCAGGAGGATGGCGTCGGCGTCGTTGTTGCCGCTGACGAAGTCGCTGTCACGGCCCTGGGCGATGTCCTCCCAGGCCCGGTCGAACAACAGAGCCATGGCCTCGCGGCTCATCTGCAGGTGGGCATCGAGGCCGCGGCTGCGTTTGCCCCGGCCACTGTAGTTGAGGTGCGAGAGGTAGAACTTCTGCACGTCCAGGTCGCGCATCAGGGCCAGCAGCTCGGGCAGTTGTTGGTGGTTGTCGCGGGTCAGGGTGGTGCGCATGCCCACGCGGATGCCTCGCTCGCGACACAGGCGCATGGCCTTGAGCGAGCGGGCGAAGCTGCCCTTGAGCTGGCGAAAGCTGTCGTGGGTGTCCTGCAGGCCGTCGATGCTGATGCCCACGTAGTCGAAATCGGCGGCGCTCACTTGCTCGATATTGTTCTCGTCGATCAGCGTGCCGTTGCTCGACAGCGCGACGAACATGCCATGGGCCCTGGCGTGGGCGCTGAGCTGGAACAGATCGTCGCGCAGCAGCGGCTCGCCGCCGGAGAGAATCAGCACCTTGACCCCGGCCTCGGCCAAATCGTCGATTACCTGCAAGGCCGCCGGGGTGTCGAGCTCGTCGCGGAACACGCTGTCGGCCGAGGTGGCGTAGCAGTGCTTGCAGGTCAGGTTGCACCGGCGCAGCAGGTTCCAGATCACCACCGGCGGGCGGCTGCTGCCCGGTATGCTGGTGCGGGGGGGCGGCGCCTGGCCGGCCAGGACGCGCAAGTAATGGCTGATCCTCAACATGCAACTCTCCTTGTCTCAGTGCTGTTGGGCGTGCAGGCGCAGGCCGGTCTTCTTCAGGATGCGGCTGCTGACCAGCATCTCGTCGGCCCGGCAGGCCTGTCCCAGCAGATAGCGCAGGTGCTCGCGATAGCTGTCGATCTCCATGGCGCTGCGGCCGTGGACCATGGCGAACAGGTTGTAGCGCCACTGCTCGCGGCGCGGGCGCCGGTAGCAATGGCTGACGAAGGGCTGGGCGCCGATCAGTTGGCCCAGGCGCGGCATGTGCTCGTCGTCGACGTCCCAGACGGTCATGCCGTTGAAGCGATAACCCAGGCGATAGTGGTTGGGCACCGCGGCGATGCGGCGGATGGCGCCCTCGGCCTGCAGGCGCTGGAGCAGCTCCAGGGTTGCGTCGCGGCTCAGTTGCAGTTGCTCGGCCAGCCAGCCCCAGGGGTCGTCCACCAGGGGCAGGCCGGCCTGGGTCAGGGCCACCAGGCGCAGCTCCAGCGCGCGTTCAGACCGGGAAGTACAGGCCGACATGGTAGGTCTCCTCCTTGGGCAGGTTGAGCACGGCAAGGCCGCTGTCCTGCTCGATGCGCCGCAGGGTCTGGCGCAGCTCGCGCTCGCTGGCGCAACCGAGCACGAACCACATGTTCCAGGCATGTTCGCGACGGTAGTTGTGGGCCACCTCGGGCATGGCCTCCAGCAGCGCCGCGACCGCCTCGAAGCGTTCCTCGGGCACGCACAGCGCCGCCAGGGTGAAGGCGCCGCCCAGGCGCTCGATATCGAACATCGGGCCGAAGCGGGTCAGGGTGCCGTCGTCCAGCAGGCGCTGCACGCGCTGGCGCAGGACCTGGCTGTCGCTGCAGAGCTCCTGGGCCAATACCTGCCAGGGCTCGGGCACCAGCGGCAGGCCCAGTTGCAGGCGGTTGACCAGGCGCCGGTCCAGCTCATCCATGGCTCACCGCCCCCGGGGCGAAGCGCCCGCCGCACTGCTTGAAGGCCTGGGTGCTGAACAGCACCTGGTGGGGCAGGTCACTGAGCAGATGGCGCTGCAACAGGTCGTGGATCTGCGCCTCGACCCGTTGGCGCTGGCGGCCGTGGATCATGCAGAACAGGTTGTAGCGCCATTGCGGCAGGCGCCGCGGCCGCTGGTAGCACAGGCTCACCGCCGACTCGCCGCCCAGGCGCTGGCCGACTTCGTCGATCAGCGCGTCGGGAATGTCCAGCACCAGCATGGCGTTGGCGGTAAAACCCAGGGCGCGATGGTTGAGCACCAGGCCCAGGCGGCGGAACAGCCCCTGGTGCTGCCATTGTTCGACCTGGGCCAGCACCTGGGGCTCTTCGGCGCCGATCTGCCGGGCCAGGGCTTGGTAGGGGCGGGCCTCCAACGGCAGGCCGGTCTCCAGCAGGCGGCGCAGGGCCAGGGCCTGGCAGGCATCGAGGGCGGCGTTCATGGGGCGTCTCCCAGGGCGAAACCCAGGTCGATGCGATAGGCCGTGAGCATCGGCAGGTCCAGGGGGACCAGGCCGGTGTCGGCCTGCAATTCGGCGAGGACGTTCTGCAGGTGCGCCCGGTCCGGTCCGGTGAGCACGAACCACAGGTTGTAGTGGTGCTCGCGGGCGTAGTTGTGATTGACCTCGGGGTAGTGGTTGATGCGCTCGGCCACTTGCTGCAGGCGCTCCTGGGGCACCGCCAGGGCCGCCAGGGTGCTGGCCCCGGCGCGGCGGTGCTCGAACACCGGGCCGATGCGCGACAGGCGCCCGTGCTCGGTCATCCGCTGCAGGCAGGCGATCACCTGCTCCTGGCTGCAATCCAGGGCCTGGGCCATTTCCAGGTAGGGTTCGGCGCACACCGGCATGCCGTGCTGGAAGCGTTCGATCAGGCGTTGCTCCAGGGTGTCGAGGGGCATGTCAGTACCCCATCTGCTGGGCGCGGCTGCTGAAGAAGATTCCGCTGGGCGCGGCGGCCGGCAGGCTGTGCCGCAGCTGGAGGCGGTAGGGGTCCCAGATTTGCAACTGGTCGCCATCGCGCACCGACAGCCACAACTGGTCGCCACGGGCGGTGAATTCCATATGCAGCACCCCGGGCCCGGGCCGCAGGTCGGCGACGATCTGGTGGCTCTCGCTGTCGATCACCTGCACCCGGTCGTTATCCGGGTAGGCGAAGTTGACCCACAGCTGGCGGCCGTCGGGGCGCGCGGTGACGAACACTGGCTGGCCGGCCACGGCGATGGCGGCGCTCTGCTGCCAACTGCGCGCATCCATCACCAGTACCTGGTGGCGGCCCACGGCGGGGACGAACGCCTGGTCGCCGGCCACGGCCCAGCCTTCCAGGTGGGGCATCTTGTACACCGGCAGTTTTTCCTGGCCACGGCCATAGTCGCCAAGCACTCGCTTGACCCCGCGTTCCGGGTGCCAGAGGTCGAGCTGGGCCATGCCGTCCTCGCCGAACAGGCCGGCCATGTAATAGCGGCCGTCGGTGGTGATCAGCGCATCGTAGGGCTGCTGGCCGATGCCGGTGTAACGGGTGATGCGCGGCGTGTTGCCCTGGCTGAAGTCGGCGCTCCAGATCTCGCCGGTGTCGAACAGGCTGAACACGAAACGCTGGCCCGGGGCATCCACCAGGCCCACCACCCGCGAGCGCTTCTTGCCGTCGGCCAGCAGCGTGGCGGGGATATCGGCCACCAGCTCCAGGGTGGCGGCGTCGAACACCTTGACCCCGCCCGGCACATAGTTGGATACCGCGATCAGGCGCCCGTCCTGGCTGATGGCGCCGCCGATGCTGTTGCCGCCCTGGATCACCCGCCGGGCGATGCGCTGTTCGAGCAAGTCGACCTGGGTCAGGCCGCCGTCGCGGCCGAACACATAGGCGTAGCGCTGGTCGCGGGAGAACACCGCCGAGGCGTGGGACAGGTCGCCCAGCCCTTCGATACGGGCCAGGGCCCGGCCCTGGCTGCTCTCGACGATCTGCACGCTGCCGGTGGCACGCTCCACCACCAGGCCCAGGTCGCCACTGCCACGCAGCGGGACTTGGGCACAGGCGGACAACAGCAGGGCGCACGCCGCGCCGAGCATCAGGGGACGGATCATGGTTCAGAGGTTCCTTGCAAGAGATGATCGACCAGCCAGCCGATGTCCTCGGCGCTCAGTAGCGGCTCCCAGGGCGGCATGGCGGTGCCGGGCCGACCCAGGCGCACGGTGGCGACCAGGCCGTCGCGGGGTTTGCCGGCCAGGGCGGCAGGGGTCAGTTCCGGGCCCAGGCCGCCGGTCAGGTGCAGGCCATGGCAGGCGCCGCAGTCCTGTTCCAGCAGGTGTTGCAGCTGCGCCTGGCGCTGGGCGTCAGGCGCGGCATGAAGAGGGGGGCAAAGCAGGAGGGTCGCCAGGATCACTGCGCGGGGGTAGCTGTTCATAACGCCCTCCTGGTCGGTTTCATTTCAGGCTCAGGACCCACTTGGCCAGCTGCGCCGCTTCTTCTTCGCTGACCGCGTTGGCCGGCATCGGGATCGGCCCCCAGTTGCCCTGGGTGCCGTTCTTGATGTGTCCGGCCAGGGTCTGGGCAGCACCGGCGACCCCGGCATTCTTGGCCGCCACCTCCTTGAGCGCAGGCCCCACCAGCTTGCTGTCCACGCTATGGCAGGCCACGCAGGACTTGCTCTGGAACAGGGCCAGGCCGTCGTCGGCCAAGGCGGTTTGCAGGTTCAACGCACAGCTCAGGACGAAGAGTGAAAGCAGGGTATTTTTCATGGCGATTCCTTGCGTTGATAAAACTCAATAAATGTCGTTCTGGGTGTTGTAGACATTGAACTTGCCGGTGGGGGTGATCAGCCGCTGGTCCTTGATCACCTGCTTGACGGCAAGGGTCTTGTCGTCGATCACCACCAGCGCCGACTCCTCGGTCTGGCCGTTCCACACCGAGAACCAGACCTCGTCACCGGCCTTGTTGTACTCGGGCTGCACCACCCGCAGGGCGCCTTGCTTGATGCCGGAGTATTCGGCGATCGGCAGCACCTTGTAGCCGGCGTCGAGCTTGTCGATGTCGAACACCGCCACCGACTGGCTGAGCTTGGCGTCGGGGTTGAGGGTGGTATCCACGTACAGGTGGCGGGATGCGGGGTGGGTCTTGATGAACAGCGAGCCGCCGCCCTGGCCCTTGAGCGAGCCCACTTGTTTCCAGGCGTATTGCGGGTGCTTGGCCGGGTCGGTGCCGATCATCGAGATGCCGGCGTCGCCCAGGTGGCTGGTGGCCCACACCGGGCCGAACTGCGGATGGTCGAAGTTGGCGCCACGGCCCGGGTGCGGGGTCTTGCCCACGTCCACCAGGGCGGTCAGGCGACGTTCCTTGGAGTCGATCACCGCCACCTTGTTGGAGTTGTTGGCCGCCGTCATGAAGTAGCGGTGGCTGCTGTCCCAGCCGCCGTCATGCAGGAACGGCGCGGCATCGATGCTGGTGATGGTCAGGTTCTTGATGTCCTCGTAGTTGACCAGCATGACCTTGCCGGTTTCCTTGACGTTGACGATGAACTCCGGCCATTCGTGGGAGGCGATGATCGCCGCCACCCGTGGCTCGGGGTGGTACTCCTGCTTGTCGACGGTCATGCCCCGGGTCGAGACGATCTGCTTGGGCTCCAGGGTCTGGCCATCCATGATGGTGAACTGCGGCGGCCAGTAGGAGCCGGCGATGGCGTACTTGTCCTCGTAGCCCTTGAACTTGGAGGTCTCCACCGAGCGTGCCTCGATGCCCACCTTGATCTCCGCGACCTTGGTCGGCTCCTTGGGCCACAGGTCGATCATGTCGATGCGCGCATCGCGGCCGATCACCAGCAAGTAGCGTCCGGACGCGGAGATCCGCGAAATGTGCACGGCATAGCCGGTCTCGATGAGCTTGACGATCTGCTTGCTGTCGCCGTCCACCAGGGCGATCTTGCCGTCGTCGCGCAGGGTCACCGAGAACAGGTTCTGCAGGTTGAGGGTGTTCATTTGCCGGGTCGGGCGGTCCTCGGGCTTGACCAGCAGCTTCCAGGTGTTGCGGGTCTCGGCCATGCCCCATTCCGGCGGGGTGGGCGGGGTGTGCTGGATGAAGTTGGCCATGGTGGTGATCTGCGCCTTGGTCAGGGCGTTGGAGGTACCCCAGTTGGGCATGCCCGCCGGCGAGCCGTAGGTGATCAGCGCTTCGAGGTAGGCCTGGCCACGGGCCTGGGTGATGTCCGGAGTCAGGGGCTTGCCGGTGGCGCCCTTGCGCAGTACGCCATGGCAACCGGCACAGCGCTGGAAGTAGATCTCCTTGGCGGCGTCGAAGTCGGCCTGGCTCATGTCCGGCGCCCCGGCGCTGGTGACCATGGCCGGCGGTGCCGCACCCGATGCCTTGGACTCGGCGGCGGCAGTGGGAAGGGCCAGCGCCAGCGCCGAACAGAGGCTGGCGACGGACAGGGCAAGGGTTTTTCGATTACTGATCAGCATCCTTCTCTCCTCAGGCATGACCTTTGCGATGTGCTGGGAGGGCCAGGACAGAGCGCAGGTTCTTGGTGCACAAGAAGGCTATTGCGCAGCAGGGCATTGCTCACTTGATCGCGATCAAGTTTGCCTTTCGCGCTGCTTGCCAGGTTGTCGCAGGGACTCTTAGCGTGATCGCGAACCCGTCGTCATCCAGGTATCCCATGGACCTCACTGAACCCCGCTGCGAACCCTTCTACCAGGCTCAGGGCAACGAGCCGGCCCTGTTCGAGCAAGCCTGGCGCCACGGCCTGCCGGTGCTGATCAAGGGCCCCACCGGCTGCGGCAAGACCCGCTTCGTCCAGCACATGGCCCAGCGCCTGCAACTGCCGCTGCACACCGTGGCCTGCCACGACGACCTGAGCGCCGCCGACCTGGTGGGGCGGCACCTGATCGGTGCCCAGGGCACCTGGTGGCAGGACGGCCCGCTGACCCGGGCGGTGCGCGAGGGCGGTATCTGCTACCTCGACGAAGTGGTGGAGGCGCGCCAGGACACCGTGGTGGTGCTGCACCCTTTGGCCGACGACCGCCGCGAGCTGTTTTTGGAACGCACCGGCGAAGTGCTCAAGGCGCCGCCGTCGTTCATGCTGGTGGTGTCCTATAACCCTGGCTACCAGAACCTGCTCAAGGGCATGAAACCCAGCACCCGCCAGCGCTTCGTGGCCATGCGCCTGGGTTACCCGGATGCCGCGCAGGAGGAGCGCATCGTTCGCCGCGAGGCCGGGGTCGATGCGGCCCTGGCCAGCCAGGTGGTCAAGCTCGGCCAGGCCCTGCGCCGGCTCGACCAGCACGACCTGGAGGAGGTGGCCTCGACCCGCTTGCTGATCTTCACCGCGCGCCTGATCGGCGCCGGCATGGACCCGCGCCAGGCGTGCCTGGCCTGCCTGGCCGAGCCACTGAGCGACGACCCGGTGACCGTGGCGGCGCTGATGGACGTGGTCGATGTGCACTTCCCCTGAACCGAGGGCGCGCCGCTTGCCGGGGGACCTGGCGATGTGGCTGTTCATCCTGGTCGAGCTGTCGGTGTTCGCCTTGCTGATCCTGGCGTTCGCCGTGACCGCGCAACTCAAGCCGCAACTGTTCGCCAGCGGCCGCGCCTTGCTCGATACCTCCACCGGCCTGGCCATGACCCTGAGCCTGCTGGGGGCCGGGTTGCTGGCGGCGCTGGCCCTGGAGCAACTGCGCGAGCTGCGGCCTCGGCGGGCGGCCTGCCTGCTGGGCCTGGCCTGCTGCGTGGCCGGGGTCTATGCCTGGCTCAAGCTCGGCGAGTACCGGCACCTGGCGGACCTGGGCCTGGGGCTGGAGCACGACACCTTCTTCACCCTGTACTGGCTGCTCACCGGCTTTCACTTCCTGCATGTGCTGCCGGGCATGGCGATCCTCGCCTGGCTGGCGTACCGCGCCTGGACCCGGGCCCCGCTAGTCGATAGCGGCTTCGAATCCGGGGTGCTGTATTGGCACATGGTGGACCTGGTGTGGGTGGTGCTGTTCCCGCTGGTCTACATCCTGGATTGAGGAGATCCCCATGACGGCTTCACGCATCCTGCTGCTGTGCGGGCTGGCCCTGGCCGTGCTCAGCCTGGGCACCGTGCTGCTGGGCCAGGGCGGGTGGGTCATGGCCCTGGCGGTGGCCAAGGCCTGGCTGATCACCGAGGGTTTCATGGAATTGCGCCACAGCTCCTGGCGCTGGCGCTTGCCTCTGCTGGCCTGGGCCCTGGTGGTGCTGGCCCTGGTGGGCCTGGTATCGCACCTGTTGGACAAAGCCTGAGTAAAACAATCGGCCTTTCTTGATTGCCATCAAGCGGTTTCGGACCCCGCGCTTTCTATCATGGCCACGCCAAGCAAAGAGGACGCGACCATGTCAGAGACCTTCACCAAGGGCATGGCCAGGAACATCTATTTCGGGGGAAGCGTGTTCTTCTTCCTGATATTCCTGGCCTTGACCTATCACACCGAGCAGACCTTTCCCAAACGTAGCAATCAGGCGCAGCTGACCGAGGCAGTGGTGCGCGGCAAGACGGTCTGGGAGCAGAACAACTGCGTCGGCTGCCACACGCTGCTGGGCGAGGGCGCGTACTTCGCGCCGGAGCTGGGCAACGTCTACAAGCGCCGTGGCGGCGAGGAGGGGTTCAAGCCCTTCATGCAGGCCTGGATGAAGATGCAGCCTTTGGGCGTGCCCGGGCGCCGGGCCATGCCGCAGTTCCACCTGAGCGAGCAAGAGGTCGACGATATCGCCGAATTCCTCAAGTGGAGCTCGAACATCGACACCAACGGCTGGCCGCCCAACAAGGAGGGCTGAGTGATGAGCATTGCCAATCCACATCTGAAATTCGCCTCGCAGGCCGTGGCCAAACCCTACTTCGTGTTCGCCCTGATGCTGTTCCTCGGCCAGGTGCTGTTCGGCCTGATCATGGGCCTGCAATACGTGGTCGGCGACTTCCTGTTCCCCACCATCCCGTTCAACGTGGCGCGCATGGTCCACACCAACCTGCTGATCGTCTGGCTGCTGTTCGGCTTCATGGGCGCGGCCTACTACCTGGTGCCGGAGGAAGCCGACCGTGAACTGCACAGTCCGAAACTGGCGATCGTGCTGTTCTGGGTGTTCGCCGTGGCCGGGGTGCTGACCATCCTCGGCTACCTGCTGGTGCCCTATGCGGGCCTGGCCCGGCTGACCCACAACGAACTGCTGCCGACCATGGGCCGGGAGTTCCTGGAGCAGCCGACCATCACCAAGCTGGGCATCGTGCTGGTGTGCCTGGGGTTCCTCTACAACATCGGCATGACCCTGCTCAAGGGTCGCAAGACCACGGTCAGCATGGTGATGATGACCGGCCTGATAGGCCTGGCGGTGTTCTTCCTGTTCTCCTTCTACAATCCCGGCAACCTGGCCCGCGACAAGTTCTACTGGTGGTGGGTGGTGCACCTCTGGGTGGAAGGCGTGTGGGAATTGATCATGGGTTCGATGCTGGCCTTCGTGCTGATCAAGATCACCGGCGTCGACCGCGAGGTGGTGGAGAAGTGGCTGTACGTGATCATCGCCATGGCGCTGATCAGCGGCATCATCGGCACCGGCCACCACTTCTTCTGGATCGGCGCGCCCGAGGTCTGGTTGTGGGTCGGCTCGATCTTCTCGGCCCTGGAACCGCTGCCGTTCCTGGCCATGGTGATGTTCGCCTTCACCATGGTGCGCAACCGCCGGCGCCAGCACCCCAACCGTGCCGCCACGCTGTGGGCCAAGGGCACCACGGTCACCGCGTTCTTCGGTGCCGGGGTCTGGGGCTTCCTGCATACCCTGGCGCCGGTCAACTACTACACCCATGGCACGCAACTGACTGCGGCCCACGGTCACCTGTCGTTCTACGGGGCCTACGCGATGATCGTCATGACCCTGATCAGCTACGCCATGCCGCGCTTGCGCGGTCTGGGCGAGGCGCCCGACGAGCGTGCGCAGACCCTGGAAATCTGGGGCTTCTGGCTGATGACCCTGTCGATGGTGATGATCACCTTGCTGCTCACCGCCGCCGGTGTGGTCCAGGTGCTGCTGCAACGCTGGGCCGAAGACGGTAGCGCTTTGCCGTTCATGTCCACCACCGAGCACCTGCGCGGCCTGTTCTGGGCGCGCCTGGCCAGTGGCGTGGGCTTCATGGCCGGGCTGATCTGCTACCTGCTGAGCTTTCGCCAGCGTGGTCGCGCCGCCCTGGCCGCACCGGCCCCGGTGGTAGCGTCCTGAGGCTGGCTGGCGCTTGAAAAAAACGCGGCCCGGCCAGCACGGCGGGCCGCTTCCTGGCGTTCAGAGGAGGTGCCGCAATGGCCTTCACGGTTGAACTGGAAGAATGGGTCGGCAGCGTCTGGCATCGCTTCATCACTCGCCGGGCCAGTAGCGATTTTCCCGAGGCACGGGTCGAGTTGGCGTCCCGGCAGCGAGCCCTGGCCGTGCTGTATCGGGCCATGGGCGGTGCGCCCGGCAAGAACCTCGAGGCGGCCAGCGAGCGCGACCTGTTGCTGCGCCGCAGCCTGCTGCAGCAGATCGCCGGGACGTGCCGGCAAGCGCCCCTGGCCTGCTGCGATGAACAACACCTGCGCTTGCCGGCCAGCCTGGCGGTGTTTCCCGATCCACAACTGAATGCGGAACTCTACCGCTGGTTGGTGTTGCTGGCGGCCCAGGCCGGCCCCATGCGCCACTGGGGGCGAGACAACCAGCGCTGGACCCAGGCATTGCTGCAGGCCTATCCGGGGCTGGCCGCGCGCTACCGGCGCCTGGTGGAGGCGCACCTGCAGTTGCGCCCCGACCCGGCCACGCTGCGACCGGACGAGGCAGCCCTGGAGCGCGCCCTGTGTCAGGCCCTGCGCGAGCCGGGCAGTGTCCGTGAGTTTCCCCGTAGCGAACGGGCCGCCTGGCCGCTGCCCCTGTGGCTGTATCCGCCGCTGCACCTTTGCAGCCCGCAGGCGGCGGACTTCGAGCAGGACGACAGCCCACTGCCGGCCAGTGCCGGTGAGCAGCAGGGCGGGCGCAAGCGGGCCACGCGCATCGATGACGCGCCGGCCAAGGGCGGCCTGCTGATCGTGCGCCTGGAGAACCTGTTCAGTTGGACCGAACACGTCGAGCTCGACCGCTGGGAGGATGACAGCCAGGACCCCGACGCCGCCCGGGTCGCCGAGGACCTCGACCACCTGACCCTGTCGCGCACGCGGATCCGCAAGGGCGGCGGCCTCAAGTTGCACCTGGATCTGCCACCGGCGGACATCGACGACCTGCCCCTGGGCGAGGGCATCAAGCTGCCGGAGTGGGACTATCGCCAGGGCCGGCTGCGGGAGGACTTCGTCAATCTGCAGCTGTTCGAGCCACGGGATTGCCAACCGCAAGCGCTGCCGGGCCATCTGCAGGCCCCGGCCCGGCGTTTGCGCCGCCAGTTCGAGCAGTTGCGCGACCGTCGCCAATGGCTGTGCCAGCAACCCCAGGGCAGCGAGCTGGACCTGCAAGCCTGGCTGGACTTCCACGTCGAGCGCCAGCACGGGCGCAGCGCCGCGCGCGGTTTGTTCCTGGAGCGGCGCCAGACCCAGCGCGACCTGGCGTGCCTGCTGCTGGCGGATGTGTCGATGTCCACCGATGCGCACCTGAACGACCAGCACCGGGTGATCGAGGTGATCCGCGACAGCCTGCTGCTGTTCGGCGAGACCTTGTCGCTGCTCGGCGACGATTTCGCCTTGTACGGTTTCTCCTCGCTGCGCCGCCAGCAGGTACGACTGCAGGAACTCAAGGGTTTCGACCAGGCCTACGACGACCGTATCCGGGGCAAGATCCAGGGCCTCAGGCCCGGCTACTACACCCGCATGGGTGCGGCGATCCGCCAGGCCACGCGCCTGCTGCAAGGGCGCAAGCACCAGCGCAAGCTGCTGTTGCTGCTCACCGATGGCAAGCCCAACGACCTGGATCTGTACGAAGGGCGCTATGGCGTCGAAGACACCCGCGAGGCGCTGCGCGAAGCCCGGCGCCAGGGGCTCACGCCGTTCTGCATCACCATCGATCGCGAGGCCGGGGCCTATCTGCCGTACATGTTCGGCAGCCACGGCTACAGCCTGATCCACCAGCCCGAGCAGCTACCCCTGCGCCTGCCGCAGCTGTACCGCCAATTGACCCAGCCCTGAGGCCGGGTCGAGGGCGATTCCTAGCGCGGCAACCACAGCACCATCGCCAGGCAGAACAGCGTCAGGGCGATGCAGAACCCCATGAAGCGCTTCTGCCGGCGTGCCCCGGCCTGGGCCGCCCTGGCCGGCAATGGCATGCCGCAGTGCTGGCAGTGGCCGGCCTCGGGCGGACTGTTTTGTTGGCAATACAGGCATTGCACCTGGGAGCTCATTCGAATTGCTCCAGCCGTGGCCGGTCGAGAATGACGATGCGCCGGCCGTCCTGGCTGATGATCTTGTCGTCGATCAGGCGCCGGATGATCCGCGAGAAGGTCTCGGGCTGGATCGCCAGGTGCCCGGCGATCAGTTGCTTGGCCATCGGCAGCTCGAACTGGCGCTCCACAGGCTGGGCCTGCATCAGCTGGGTGAGCAGGTAGCGCACCACCCGGTGGGTGGCGTTCTTCAGCGACAGCGTCTCGATCTCGTTGACCCGCTGGTGCAGGCGTACGCAGAGCTTGCCCAGCAGGGCGAAGGTCAGCCGGCTGTTGCTTTGCAGCAGGCGGATATAGGTGGCATTGGACAGCCGGTAGAGCTGCGTGGGGCCGACGGCCTCGGCCGAGGCCACATAGTTGGGGGTGTCCATCAGCATCATCGCTTCGGCGAAGGTCTGGCGCGGGCCGATCACCTCGAAGACCTTCTCCTGGCCGTCCGGGGTCAGGCGGTAGATCTTCACCGCCCCGGCAATGACGAAATAGAACGCATCGGCCGCTTCGCCCTGGTGGAACAGCGGCTCGCCCTTGTCGACGCTGAGCAGTTGGCTGGTGGCCATCAACTCGTCGAGCTGCTCGTCGTTCAAGGGCTCGAACAGGTGATGGCTGCGCAAGATCTGGTGGTGGACTCGGTGAAGCACCATGGCTATTGATCCTCGTGTGGGCAAGGGCAGGGAAGGGGGTTCAGACCAGGCTCAGAACCTGTTCACGATCTGCTGCGCTTAGCTCATGCGGCGTTAGAAATGCCTGAGCGTCGCTCGCTAGAGCGTGAACAGGTTCTCAGGGAAATATCGCTGGCGGCCGCCACCAGGGCGCTGAGGATGCAGAACCAGGCGAGGGGCTGGACGATGTTTTTCATGGGGACTCCGGGAACGAGGGACAGTAATGCCGAGCAAGACCCGGACCAGGCCCGGGCGCCCGCAAATCCTGGGCCTGAATGGCGGCAGGGTTTAAATGACCCTGGTGATTAGGGTTTTAATGACCATGATCGGGTTGTTTTTACCCTGTGATGGACTCCAGGGTGCCGGCCAGCCGCGCCCGGGCACAGGGCACGACCCTTGCACTACTCGCCTGGACAGCCAGGTTGCGGTTGTCGTCGACCAGCCTATCGACTGCTTCGTTGATGTGGCGCAGCGGCGACGGTCGGCGAATGGCAGAAGGTGACGCCGGGATTCGCTTCGCCGTGGATAGCACCGGCAACAAGGTAAGGAGTGGCTTGATGCAAGTACTTGATCGCCGTAAGGCCCTGGCCGTAGCGCCATTGTTGCGCCTGGCGTTCCGTCCGATGTTCCTCGCCGGCTGCGTCCTCGCGCTGCTGGCGATACCGCTGTGGCTGGCGGCGCTGCAGGGCGTGCTGGGCAGTTGGCAGCCCGCGGGCGGCTGGCTGGCCTGGCACCGCCACGAGCTGGTATTCGGTTTCGGCCTGGCGATCATCGCCGGGTTCCTGCTCACCGCGGTGCAGACCTGGACCGGCCAGCCGGGCCTGTCCGGCAAGCCGCTGGCGGGCCTGGCGCTGTTGTGGCTGGCGGCGCGGGTAGCCTGGCTGGCGAACCTGCCCTGGCCGCTGCTGGCGCTGCTGGAACTGGGTTTTCCATTGCTGGTGGCGCTGGTCATGGCGCGGACCCTGTGGCGGGTACGCCAGCAGCGCAACTATCCGCTGGTGCTGGTCCTGTTGTTGCTGACGGCGGTGGATGGCCTGGCGGTGTGCGGCCTGGTGCGTGGCGATGAGGGTTGGCAGCGCCAGGCGGTGCTGGCCGGTATCTGGCTGGTGGCGGCGATCATGGGCCTGATCGGTGGCCGGGTGATTCCGTTCTTCACCCAGCGCGGGCTGGGGCGGGCCGAGGCGGTGGCGCCCTGGCCCTGGCTCGACTGGCTGTTGCTGGGCGGTTCGGCCCTGGTGGCGCTGCTGTATGCCGCTGGGCTGGCCCTGGCCCCGAGCCCCTGGCTGGGCCTGTTGTTCGCCTTCCTGGCGCTCGGGCACCTGGTACGCCTGTGGCGCTGGCATGATCGCGGCCTGTGGCAGGTACCGCTGCTGTGGTCGCTGCACCTGGCCTATGCCTGGCTGGCGCTGGCCTGCCTGGGCATGGCCCTGTGGCATGGCGGGGTGGCGCTGAACCCGAGCCTGGCGGTGCACTGCCTGACCATCGGCGCCATGGCCGGGTTGATCCTGGCGATGATCGCGCGGGTCAGCCTCGGCCATACCGGGCGGCCGTTGCAGCCACCGGCGGGGATGACCCAGGCCTTTATCCTGATCAACCTGGCGGGTGTCTGCCGGGTGCTGCTGGTGCCCTGGCTGCCCCAGGCCGGGTTGTGGATGGCGGGCGCGTGCTGGGCCCTGGCCTTCGCCCTGTATGCCTGGCGCTACGGGCCGATGCTGCTGCAGCCACGGGTCGACGGCCACCCAGGTTAAGGTCCGGGAGAGTCCAGGATGTTCTATCCCTATCTGTTGTTGATCCACCTGCTGGCGGCCATCGCATTCATCGGCACGCTGTTCTTCGAGCTGCTCATCTGGCCGGCGGTGCGCCGCCAGGTGCCGGCCACGGCCCAGGCCGGGGTCGACCAGGCGCTGTCGGTGCGCTCGCGCAAGGTCCTGCATGGCGTGGTGGTGTTGCTCTATGGCGCTGGAATCGGCCTGGCCTGGCACCATCGCCTGGCCCTGGCGCACCCGCTGGGCAGCACCTTCGCCAGCTTGCTGGGGCTGAAGATCGTCCTGGCCCTGAGCATCATCGGCCACTATCTCCTACTGGCGTTCTGGCTGCTGGGCGGACGCCTGAGCGAGGCCCGGGCGCTGGGCATCCGCCGCAGCATCCTTGGGCATATGGTGTTGATCGTGATCCTGGCCAAGGCCATGTTCTATTGGCATTGACCGGCGCGGTCCGGCCCGTTTCCACCAGGGAACGGGCCGGTCCGGGAGGGGGGCGGGTTATTGCAGGGCCTGGGTGAACAGCACGTCGTTTTCCAGCTGGATGTGCTCCAGCAGGTCGTCGCGAAACTCCTGCAGGCCGCTGTACAGGGTGCGCCAGGTGTTGCAGGCGGCCTCTGGGGTGGTGATCTGCCCCGTCAGTTGCATCAACCGTTCCAGGGCTTCGCCGTGCTGGTCGTGCTCCAGGCGCATCACGTGGATCGGCGCGCCGGCCTGGCGGCCCATGCCCCGCTGCAGCAGCGGGAACAGCACCTGTTCCTCCTTGAGCATGTGGCTTTCCAGTTCCTGTTGCATGTCCTGCAAGTGATCGGCCAGGCCTTCGGGGCAGTGGCTGTCGCCGGCATGCACCTGTTCCACCCGGCGGGCCAGGCGGATCAGTTCCGGCAGTTGCTCGCGGTGGCGGTCGTGAAAACGCGACAGGATGTGTTCGATGAGTTCGCTTTGGGACAGTGTCTGGTTCATCAGGAGATTCCTGGGTGGTATGGGTCCTGCCTGGTGAGTGCATCGCCCATGCCAGCTTTGATTGCCCGGAATCAATGGCCGTTTCCTGGGCTATGGTGAAATCCACCGCGATTTCCCAGGGTAGATATGACCATAGAGGGTGAGGACCACCATGTTGCGAGAAAGCCTGGCCGCCGACCTGATCGTCGAGTTGCCCAATGCCGTGCGGTTGCAACGACTGGTGCAGACCCTGCGCGAATACTTTCGTTGCGGTGCGGTCGGCCTGTTGCGCCTGGAGGACGACAGCCTGCGGCCGCTGGCCACCGTCGGCCTGGTGCACGAGGCCCTCGGGCGGCGCTTCGTGATCGCCCAGCACCCCCGGCTGGCGGCGATCATGGCCTCGCGCGAGCCGACCTGGTTCGAGCCCGACAGCCGCCTGCCGGACCCTTACGACGGCCTGCTCGATACCGCCGTCAGCGAACCCTTGGCCGTGCACGACTGCATGGGCGTGAGCCTGTACATCGAAGGCCGGATCTGGGGCGCGATCACCCTCGATGCCTTGCAGGCCGGCACCTTCGACGATGACGCCCGGGACGAGCTCAAGCGCTGCACCTTGCAGATCGAGGCGGCCGTGCGCGTCACCCGCCTGGAGCAGGAGAACCGCAGCCTGCGCTTATCCCGCAGCGAACCTGTGGATGTGCGGCGGCCCGTGGAGGAGGGCGAGATCCTTGGCCAGAGCGATGTGTTGCACCAGTTGCTCAATGAGCTGGACGTGCTGGCCGACTCCGAGCTGCCGGTGTTGCTGTTGGGCGAGACCGGGGTCGGCAAGGAGTTGTTCGCCCGGCGCCTGCATCGCCTGTCGCGGCGCAGCCACAAGCCTCTGGTGCAGGTCAACTGCGCGGCCTTGCCCGAATCCCTGGCCGAGAGCGAGCTGTTCGGCCATGTCAAAGGGGCGTTCTCCGGTGCCACCAGCGATCGCGCCGGGCGCTTCGACGCGGCCAACGGCGGCACGCTGTTCCTCGACGAGGTGGGCGAGTTACCCCTGAGCGTCCAGGCCAAGCTGCTGCGTACCTTGCAAAATGGCGAGATCCAGCGGCTGGGGGCGGACAAGCCGCTGCACGTCAATGTGCGCATCATCGCCGCCACCAACCGGCACTTGCCCGACAGCATCCGCGATGGCCTGTTTCGCGCCGACCTCTATCATCGCTTGTCGGTGTACCCGGTGCCGATCCCGCCGCTGCGCGAGCGTGGCCACGATGTACTGCTGATCGCCGGACACTTTCTCGAACTCAACCGCACCCGCCTGGGCTTGCGCGGGCTGCGCCTGTCGGCGGCGGCCGAGCGGGCGCTGCTGGGCTACCGCTGGCCGGGCAACGTGCGCGAACTGGAACACGTGATCGGCCGGGCTGCGCTCAAGCAGCTCAGCCGCGACGGCAGCCGCAGCCTGATCATCACCCTGGAGCCTGAGGCCCTGGACCTGGACAGCACCCCGGCAGCGCCACCGGTGCCCGAGCAGCCGGCGGCCCCGGGCGTGCCCTTGACCTCCCTGGGGGATGCGGTGGATGCCTGCCAGCGCCAGTGCATCGTCCAGGCCTTGCGCCTGAGCGGCGACAACTGGGCCGCTGCGGCGCGGCTGCTGGCAGTGGACCCGAGCAACCTGCACAAGCTGGCCAGGCGCTTGCGGCTCAAGTAGCGCCAGCGGCGTTGATGGCGGTCAAGGTGCGCAGGTGGCGCTGCTTACAGACTGCGCGGCACTTACCAGGAGATCACCGCCATGCCGCTGTCCCTTGCCCAGATGCGCCGTAACTACACCCTAGGTGGCCTGCACGAAGAGCAGGCGCCGGACGATCCGCTACTGCTGTTCGGCCAGTGGCTGGAGCAGGCGCGGGAAACCGAGAGCGCCCCCGTGGAGGCCAACAGCATGCACCTGGCCACCGTGGACAGCCAGGGCCGGCCCCATGGCCGGGTGTTGCTGCTCAAGGGGGTGAGCGCTGAGGGGTTCACCTTCTTCGGCAATTACCAGAGTGCCAAGGGCCTGGAGCTGGCGGCCAACCCCCAGGCCGCCATGACCTTCTTCTGGCCGGCCCTGGAGCGCCAGGTACGGATCGAGGGCCCGGTGGTGCGCCTGGCGGATGAGCTGTCCGACGCCTATTTCGATTCCCGGCCCCTGGCCAGCCGCCTCGGCGCCTGGGCTTCGCCCCAGAGCCGGCCGCTGGCCGATCGCGATGAACTGCAGGCGCTGCTGGCCCAGACCATCCGCCGCTTCGTCGAAGAACCCCTGCACCGGCCCGCGCACTGGGGTGGCTATTGCCTGCAACCCGAGCGCCTGGAGTTTTGGCAAGGTCGGGCCGACCGCCTGCACGACCGTCTCGACTATCGGCGCCAGGGCGGCCAGTGGCGGCGTCAGCGCCTGGCGCCCTGAGCCGCACCCCCCGGAGGTACCTCCAAGGAGGAATGGGCCCGCCGGGGCTTTGGGTCCAGGCTTGGGCCCAAAGCCGATTCCCCAGCTACAGGACACCCAGGCCATGGCCCATTTGTCGCAACGCACCTTTGTATCCTTGAACATCGCCGTGTTGACCATCAGCGATACCCGCACCTTCGAGACCGACAGTTCCGGACAGACCCTGGTCGACCTGTTGCAGGCCGCCGGCCATGCGCTGGTGGACCGCGAGCTGGTCCGGGACGATATCTACCAGATCCGCGCCACGCTCTCGCGCTGGATCGCCGACCCGGCGGTGCAGGTGGTGCTGACCACCGGCGGCACTGGCTTCACTGCCCGGGACAACACGCCTCAGGCGGTGCTGCCGCTACTGGACAAGCACGTGGAAGGCTTCGGCGAATTGTTCCGCCAGGTCTCCCTGGCGGAGATCGGCATGTCGACCCTGCAATCCCGCGCCCTGGCCGGAATGAGCAACGGCGTGCTGGTGTGCTGTGTGCCGGGTTCGCCCGGGGCCTGCCGCACCGCCTGGACGCAGATCCTGCACAACCAGCTGGACAGCCGTACCGGCCCGTGCAACTTCGCCCCGCATCTGAAGCCGCAACCCGGCGCGGCCATCGCCGCCTGCGAGGCACGACCATGAGCGTCGGGCCTTGCGACAGCGGCACGCTGCTGCCGGTGGACCTGGCCATCGGCCATTTGCTCGAACGCGCGCCACGCCCGCCGCAACTGCATTGCCTGGCCCTGGAACAGGCCCTGGGCCGGGTCCTCGGGACCGATGTCCACGCCCCGCGTGCCTTGCCAGGCTGGGACAACAGCGCCATGGACGGCTATGCCTTGCGCGCTGCCGACCTGCCGCCCGCGGGTGGCTGCCTGGTCCTGGCCGGGCGGGTCGCTGCGGGCCAGGCGGCGACCACGGCGTTGCTGGCCGGGCAAGCGGTGCGGATCTTCACCGGCGCGCCGCTGCCGCCGGGCGCCGATACGGTGGTGCCCCAGGAGCTGTGCCGGGTCGAGGGCCAGCAACTGTGGTTGCCGGCGGTCAGCGTTGGCCAGCACGTGCGCAAGGCCGGCGAAGAAGTCCGTGAAGGGCATCTGCTGTTGCCCGCCGGCAAGCGCCTGCGGGCCCAGGAGCTGGGCCTGCTGGCGGCTTGCGGGGTCAGTTGGGTCGAGGTCTACCGGCCGCTGCGGGTTGGCCTGCTGAGCAGTGGCGACGAGCTGCGCGAACCCGGCCAGCCCCTGGCGCCGGGGCAGATCTACAACAGCAACCGCTATTGCCTGTCGGCGCTGCTGAAGGGCTGGGGCGTCGAAGTCCACGACTACGGCGCGATGGCCGATGAACTACAGGCCAGCAAGCAGACCCTGCACCTGGCCGCCCAGGAATGCGACCTGTTGCTCAGCTCCGGCGGGGTCTCGGTGGGTGAGGAGGATCACCTCAAGCAGGCGATCCGCGAACTGGGTCAGGTGGACTTCTGGCGCCTGGCCATCCAGCCGGGCAAGCCCCTGGCCTTTGGCACCGTGGCTGGCAAGCCCTGGCTCGGCCTGCCGGGTAATCCGGCGGCGGCGTTGATCACCGCGCTGGTGGTGTTGCGCCCGTTCCTGCTGCGCAGCCAGGGCCTGCGCGATGTCGTGCCGCAACCGGTGGCATTGCCGGCCGGCTTCGACTGGCCGCAAGCCAATCGCCGGCGCCAGTACCTGCGCGCCCGGCTGGTGCCGGGGGAAAACGGCCAGTGCCGCGTGCAACTGCATCCCCAGCAGAGTTCGGCGATGCTCAGTGCCGCCTGCTGGGCCGATGGCCTGGCGCTGGTGGAGTGCCAGCAGCAACTGCGCCAGGACGATCCGGTGCAGTTCCTCTCGTTCGCCGAGCTGATGCAGTGAGCGCTCTTGATTATCGTCAAGGTCCTGGCGGGTGCGCTGGCTAGACTGGCAGCGCTTTTTTCCAGCGCTCCGGGCCTGCTGGCGGTCTGCACGAAAGGTGGGTGGAGCAGGTTCTTTGAAGAGGAATGCCCATGCAACTGGTCTGCCCGGCAGGCAACCTGCCTGCACTCAAGGCCGCGGTACGCCAAGGCGCCGACGCGGTCTACGTCGGTTTTCGCGATGACACCAATGCCCGCAGCTTCGCCGGGCTGAACATGGACGACAAGCAGTTCGACGCCGCCGTCGCCCATATCCGCCAACACCAGCGCCAGCTCTATGTGGCGGTCAACACCTACCCCCAGCCCCAGGGCTGGGAGCGCTGGCAACGGGCGGTGGACCGCGCCGCCGACCATGGCGTGGATGCCTTGATCGCCGCCGATCCCGGGGTCCTGGGCTATGCCACCGAGCGCCATCCGCACCTGAGCCTGCACCTGTCGGTGCAAGGCTCGGCCACCAACGCCAGTGCCCTGGCGTTCTACTCCCAGCACTACAACATCCGTCGCGCGGTGTTGCCCAGGGTGCTGTCCTTGGCCCAGGTGCGCCAGGTGGCGGTCAACAGCGCGGTGCCCATCGAGGTGTTCGCCTTCGGCAGCCTGTGCATCATGGCCGAGGGCCGTTGCCACCTGTCGTCCTACATCACGGGCGAATCGCCGAACCTGTGCGGGGTCTGCTCGCCGGCCAAGGCGGTGCGCTGGAGCGAGGATGCCGAGGGCTTGAGCGCCCGCCTGAGCGAAGTGCTGATCGACCGCTATGGGCCCGACGAGCCGGCCGGCTACCCGACCCTGTGCAAAGGGCGGTTCATGGTCGGCGGCAAGCGCTTCCATGCCCTGGAGGAGCCCACCAGCCTCGACACCCTAGACCTGCTGCCGGAGTTGGCGGCGATCGGCGTGCAGGCGGTGAAGATCGAAGGGCGCCAGCGCAGCCCGGCCTATGTCGAGCAAGTCACCCGGGTCTGGCGCGCGGCGCTGGATGCCCATCGCCTGGCGCCCGAGCGTTTTGCGGTCAAGGACCAGTGGCGGCATGTGCTGGCCGGGCTTTCCGAAGGCAGCCAGACCACGCTGGGCGCCTACCACCGTTCATGGCAATGAGGGATTACCGATGAAGCTCAGCCTGGGACCCGTCCTCTACTACTGGGACAAGGAGCGCTTGGCGCGATTCTACGAACAGATGGCCAGCCTGGCGCTGGATGTGATCTACCTGGGGGAAACCGTGTGCTCCAAGCGCCGGGTGTTCAACCTGGACCAGTGGCTGGGCCTGGGCCGCGAGCTGCAGCAGGCCGGTGCGGCGCAGATCGTGCTGTCGGGCCTGACCCTGATCGAGGCCGCCTCCGAGCTGTCGAGCCTGCGCCGACTGTGTGACAACGGCCAGTTCCTGGTGGAGGCCAACGACATGGGCGCGGTGCAGTTCCTGGCCGAGCGCCAACTGCCGTTCGTGGCCGGCCCGGCGCTGAACCTGTACAACGGCCACGCCCTGGCCAAGCTGCAGGACTGCGGGATGATCCGCTGGGTGCCACCGGTGGAATGCTCCGCGGCGCTGGTGCGCGCCGTACTCGAGCAAGTTGCCGGGCTGGGCCGGGCCTTGCCAGAGGTCGAGGTGTTCGCCTACGGCCACCTGCCGCTGGCCTACTCGGCGCGTTGTTTCACCGCCCGTGCGGAAAACCGCCCCAAGGACGACTGCCAGTTCTGCTGCATCAACTACCCCGATGGGCTGGCCCTGAGCAGCCAGGAAGGCCAGGCGCTGTTCACCCTCAATGGCATCCAGACCATGTCGGCCGAGGTCACCAACCTGCTGGCCGATTACCCGGGGCTGGTGGCCTGTGGCGCCGACCTGTTGCGCCTGAGCCCCCGGGCAGAAGGCATGGTCCAGGTAGTGGAAGCCTTCGCCCGGGTCTGCCAGGGCGAGGCGCCACCACTGTGCGTGGACGGCTGCAATGGTTACTGGCATGGCCAGGCGGGCATGCTGCGGGTCGAGGAGGCGGGACTGTGCTGAAACCTACGCAATGGCTGCTCAAGGGCGTCGCTAAAAACGTGGGCGAGGCCGCCAGCGCAAGGCAAAAACCGCCGAAAAAGCGCAGTTCACTTGAAGTGAATGAGCATTTTGAGCCGGCTTTTAACGCAGCGATGGCAACGCAGGTAGTTTTTAGAGGTGCCCTCAAGAGTGCCGACCGGATTTTGCCGCTGGTGCGCCGGGTGCCGTTCGGCCTCCAGCGCCTGGCCCTGGAGCAGGCGCTCAACCGCTGCCTGGCCGAGCCCCTGGCCGATGGCGAGTTCGACCTGTTGCGCGGGCGCTGGTTGTGCCTGCGCATCAGCGACCTGGACCTGACCTGGTACCTGACGCGCCAGCGCGATGGCCTGCACATCGCCCGGCGGGCCCGGGCCGATGTCAGCATCCGCGGCAACTGGCGCGAGTTCCTGCTGCTGGCCAGCCGCCAGGAAGACCCGGATACCTTGTTCTTCCGCCGGCGCCTGGTGATCGAGGGCGATACCGAGCTGGGCCTGACCCTGAAGAACCTGATCGACAGCCTTGACCCGCAGGTGCTGCCGGGGTGGTTGTGGCGCAACCTGGAACGGGCCGGCCAGGGCCTGGCCGGCACCAGTGGGCCCGGCGCTCAGCCGGGGTAGTCGGCCAGGCGGTCGAGGGCGAGGATCTGGATGCTGCGCCGCTGCATGCTGATCAAGCCCTCGTCCACCAGCCGGTGCAGGGTCCGCGAGAAGGTCTCCGGCTGGATGCCGAGCTTGGAGGCCACCAGGCGCTTGGAAACCTGCAACTCGACCCGGCCATCGCTGGGGTCGCATTCCTGGAGCAGGAAGTTGATCACCCGGCGGCTGGCATTGGGCAGGATCAGGGTGTCGATGTCCCGCAGGCGCTGGTGCAGGTGCTGGCTCATGCTGGCCATGACTGCCAGGCACACCTGCGGCTGGTCCTGCAGGGCGTGGCGATAGTGCGCGCCGTCGATGCTCACCAGCACGCAATCCTTGAGGGCACCGGCGCTCACCGGAAAGCTGTGGGCCTGGCTGAACTGCAAGGCCTCGGCGAAGGTCTGGCCGGGCTGGATGATCTCCACCAGGTGCTCCTGGCCCTCGACATTGAGCCGGTACAGCTTGATCTGGCCGCTGACCAGCAGGAAGAAGCGCTTGGCCGGTTCGCCCTGGCGCACCAGGATGTCGTGGCAAGCCAGGCGCTTGAGGGTGGCCAGGGCGCAGACGTCCTCGAAGACCTGGCCCGGCAGCTTGGCGAACAGGTAGTGGCGACGCAACAGCAGGACGGTGGATGGGTGATTGAGCATGGCGTACCTCCGCTGCCGCCCATGGTAGGGCGGCGGACGCCGGTGGCCCATGCCTCCACCGGCCTACCTCCAAGGGAGCAGTCAGGAGACCTGGCGCAGGTGCTCCATGGCCCACACGGCGGCTTCGACCCGCGAGCGCAGGCCCAGCTTGTGCAGCAGGTTCTTCACATGCACCTTGACCGTGCCCTCGGTGATACCCAGCTTGTGGCCGATGACCTTGTTGCTGTAGCCGCTGGCGATGCTGCGCAGGACCTGGCGCTCGCGCTCGGTGAGCTCGACCTCGTTCTGCCGTGGTGGCGAGCGCAGGGCCTGGGCCATGACCCGGGTCAGCCCCGGGCTGATCACCAGGACGCCGTCCATGGCGTCGCGGATGTACTGGATCAGCAGCTCCGGTTCCATGTCCTTGAGCAGGTAGCCATCGGCGTCCAGGCGCAGGGCATCGCGAATGTCGTCCTCGGCATCGGATACGGTGAACAGCAGGACCTTGCCGGCAAAATCCTGCGCGCGCAGGTGGCGCAGGGTTTCCAGGCCGTTCATCTGCGGCATGTTGTTGTCCAGCAGGATCAGGTCCGGTTGCAGCGAGTCCAGCAGGGCCAGGGCCTCGGCGCCGTGGTTGGCTTCGCCGACGATGGTGAAGTCGTCTTCGAGCTCGAGCATCTGGCGGATGCCGCGGCGCATCATCGGATGGTCGTCCACCAGCAGGATGCGGTGGCGCGGGGAGGGGTTCATGAGGGATTACCTTCTGTCAGGCGCCCGAGGAATTCCGGGCGAAACTCCATCTTGACCAGGGTGCCCTGGGGCTCCCGGGAAAAAATCTGCAATTGGCCACGCAGGCTGCGGGCCCGCTCGTCCATGATGTTCAAGCCGTGGTGCTCGCGCAGGTCGTGGCTCCCGCTGAAGCCACGGCCATCGTCCTCGATCGACAGGCACAGCCGCTCGCCGTGCTGGCGCAGTTGCAGCCAGGCGTTTTGCGCGTGGGCATGGCGCAGGCAGTTGGACAGGGCCTCGCGGGTGATCTGCAGGATGTGGATCTGTTCGCTGGCCGACAGCTCGAAGGCCAGGCTGTCGATGTGCAGGTGGACCTGGAACTCGCCCCGGCGGGAAAACTCGCCGGCAGTGTCCTTGAGTTCCTGCACCAGCCCGGCGTCCTGGATCCGCAGGCGGAAGGTGGTCAGCAACTCGCGCAGTTGGCGGTAGGCGGTGTTCAGGCCTTCACGCAGCTCGCTGGTGACGTTCTCCAGGGTCGCCACCGGCTCGTCCCGGCGCATCAGGGTCTGCATGCGGCTGACCTGCAGCTTCATGTAGGACAGCGCCTGGGCCAGGGAGTCGTGCAGTTCGCGGGCGATGATCGCGCGTTCTTCCAGCAGTACCAGGCGGTGATCCTGCTCGCGCTGGCGCTTGAGCTGCAACGAGGTGCCGATCAGGTTGGCCAGGGCCTGGATCAGTTCGATTTCCCAGGGCTGGGGTTCCAGGCCGTTGTGAAAGTGCGCCTTGAGTTCACCGAAGGTGCCGCCCTGGTGGCTGATATCGAAGGCCAGGCTGTCGCTGCGCTGGCGGCAGCTGGCGCAGTCGCTGCTGGCGCAGATCTGCCGGTTGTCGCTGCCATGCAGGGCCAGCAGTTGCTTGGCCTGGGCCTGGCCTTGCAGGCACAACGACAGGCGCAGGCCCGGCAGGCGCTCCTGGAAGCGCCGGATCAGCTCGTCCAGGCCTTCGGCATTGGCCTGGCGGGTGGCCAGGTTGCGACTGCTCTGGTACAGCAGCTCCAGCGCGGCGTTGGCCTGTTGCAGGTGCAGGGTCTTCTGCCGGACTTGGGTTTCCAGGGTGCGATGGGACTGCTCGATGGTCTCGGCCATGGCGTTGAAACTGGTGGCCAGCTGGCCCAGCTCGTCCTCGGACTGGTGGTTGACCCGGGCCCGGAAATCGCCGCAGCGAAAGCGCTGGGTGGCGTCCACCAGCTCCTTGAGCGGACTGATCACGTTGGATTGCAGTTCGTACAGGCCGAACAGCAGGACGATCATGGTGGTGAACAAGGCCGCGCCCTGGATCAGTTGCTGCCAGCCTTGCTTGTGCTCGTTCTCGTGCTGCAACAGGCTGACGAACTGGTTGAGCCGCTCGACGAAGGGCTGGGTGCTGGCCTGGAACAGCCTGGCATCGCCGCGTTGCAGCGCCGGTTGCAGGATCTGCTGCCAGTCGTCCTGCAACTGCCGGTAGCTGAGTTGCAGGTCGAGGTCGTTGCCATCTTCCAGCACGGCCTTGAGCGCCGGGCTGTTGAGACGTTGCTGCAGGCTCTGGCTGATGCGCTCGAGCTCGTCGGCCCCGGCCCCGGCGGCCAGTTTCCAGCTCAGGTGGTAGGTCTCCATGCGCACCGAACCTGCGGTATTGATCGCCGCTGCGTCGCCCTGGCTGAACCAGGCGATCAGGCCGGCGCTGAGGGAGCTGGCCAGGGCCAGCACGCTGATCAGGATCACCGCCAGGCCGGCGCGGGCCGGTAGCGAACTGCGCAACCAGGCGATCATCGGCGATCACCGAAAGCGGGCAGCAGAGAAGGGGGCATGTAGCGCTCCGGGATGGCAAAAGGTTGTTTCGCAGCCTGTCCCTGGCGCTCTACCTCCAAAGAGTTGTTCACCCAAGGTTGCCTCGCGCGGCTCCTGGGGAAACCGGCAAGACCCTGATAAACAAAGGGTTCAGAGGTTTTTCGGCGCTACCTCCTTGGAGGTAGGCGGCGCAAGCATAGACATGCAGGCGCCTGGGCTTCTTTGATCGGAGTCAAGTTTTATCGGGGTTGGCCTCCCTAGTCTGCAGCCAAGATTCACTGGCTGGAGACTCCGAAATGACTCAACCGCGTTTACGCCAAGGCCTGGTGCTGGGCATGAGTACGCTGGCCTTCACTGTCTGCTTCATGGTCTGGATGATGTTTGCCGTACTCGGCGTGCCGATCAAGGAGCTGTTGCAACTCAACGAAACCCAGTTCGGCCTGCTGACCGCCACCCCGGTGCTGACCGGTTCCCTGGTGCGCCTGCCGCTGGGCATGCTCACCGACCGCTTCGGCGGACGCAGCGTGTTCTGCCTGCTGATGCTGGCCTGCGTGTTGCCGCTGTACCTGGTCAGCCACGCCACCACCTATTGGCAGTTCCTGGTGCTGGGCTTGTTCGTCGGCTTGGCCGGGGGCTCGTTCTCGGTAGGCATCGCCTATGTCGCCAAGTGGTTCGACCAGGACAACCAGGGCCTGGCCATGGGCATCTTCGGTGCGGGCAATGCAGGCTCGGCGGTCACCAAGTTCCTCGCCCCGGCACTGATCGCCGCCGGCAGCTGGCAACTGGTACCCAAGGTGTTCAGCGCCATCCTGTTCCTCACCGCGCTGCTGTTCTGGTTCTTCAGCGCCGACAACAAGGCCCATCGCCGGGTGTCCACGGTCGGCCTGGGCGAACAGCTCAAGGCCCTGGCCGAGCCTGCCGTGTGGCGCTACTGCCAGTACTACTCGATCGTCTTCGGCGGGTATGTGGCCCTGGCCCTGTGGATGACCAAGTACTACGTGCAGGAGTACGGCTTCAGCCTGCAGAGCGCCGCGCTGTTGGCCGCCTGCTTCTCCCTGCCGGGCGGGGTGCTGCGCGCCGTCGGCGGCTGGATGTCGGACCGCTGGGGTGCCCAGAGCGTGACCTGGTGGGTGCTGTGGGTGAGCTGGATCTGCCTGTTCCTGCTGTCCTACCCGCAGACCCAACTGCAGGTGCAGACCGTCGACGGCACGCTGGACTTGCACATTGGCCTGAGCCCGGTGCTGTTCACGGTACTGCTGTTCGTCATGGGCATCGCCTTCGCCTTCGGCAAGGCCTCGGTCTTCAAGTACATCGCCAACGACTACCCGCAGAACATGGGCGCGGTGTCCGGCATCGTCGGCCTGGCCGGCGGCCTGGGCGGGTTCATCCTGCCGATCCTGTTCGGCGCCCTGGTGGACCTTACCGGCGTGCGCTCTTCCTGCTTCATGTTGATGTACGGCGTGGTCTGGGTGTCGCTGATCTGGATGTACCTCAGCGAGATCCGCCGGCGCCCGCTACTGGGCAAGCACCCATCCGCCATCCAGGCACCGTTTTCGAGCATTTCCCAAGGAGAAGAACATGTCGGTTCTTAATACGCCCGGCACTGGCCCGGTGATCCACGACTGGCGCCCGGAGGACCCTGCCTTCTGGGGCCAGAGCGGCAAGCGCACGGCCACCCGCAACCTGTGGATCTCGATTCCCGCGCTGTTGCTGGCTTTCGCCGTGTGGATGGTCTGGAGCACGGTGATCGTGCGCCTCAATGCCATCGGCTTCAGCTTCAGCACCGACCAGCTGTTCTGGCTGGCGGCCCTGCCGGGACTCTCGGGAGCGGCGCTGCGAGTGTTCTACTCGTTCATGGTGCCGATCTTCGGCGGCCGGCGCTGGACCGCCCTGAGCACCGCCTCGCTGCTGGCGCCGTCGCTGTGGATGGGCTTTGCCGTGCAGGACCCGGCCACGCCCTACAGCGTGTTCGTGATGATCGCGCTGCTGTGCGGTTTTGGCGGCGGCAACTTCGCCTCGAGCATGGCCAACATCAGCTTCTTCTACCCCAAGTCGCAGCAGGGCACGGCCCTGGGCCTGAACGCCGGGCTGGGCAACCTCGGGGTGTCGGTGATGCAGTTCTGCGTACCGCTGGTGATCACCTTCGGCCTGTTCGGGGTGCTGGGCGGCCAACCCCAGGTGCTGGCCGACGGTGGCCGGTTGTGGTTGCAGAACGCCGGTTTCATCTGGGTGCCGTTCATCCTGCTGGTGACCCTGGCGGCCTGGTTCGGCATGAACGACCTGTCCAGCGCCAGGGCCTCGTTCAGCGAGCAGGCGGTGATCTTCAAGCGCAAGCACAACTGGCTGATGTGCTGGTTGTACCTGGCCACCTTCGGCTCGTTCATCGGCTTCTCGGCGGCGTTCCCGCTGCTGATCAAGACTGCCTTTCCCCAGGTCAACGCCCTGACGTTCGCCTTCCTCGGCCCGCTGGTGGGCGCCCTGGTCCGGCCACTGGGCGGCTGGCTGGCGGACAAGCTGGGCGGCGCGCGGGTCACCCTGTGGAACTTCGTGCTGATGATCCTGATGGTCTTCGGCGTACTGGCGTTCATTCCGCAGCCGGGGGAGAGCGGCAACTTCTACGGCTTCCTCGGCCTGTTCATGCTGCTGTTCATCACCACCGGCATCGGCAACGGTTCGACCTTTCGCATGATCCCGGTGATCTTTCGCACCCTGCATGAGCGCGCCGCCAGCGGCAAGGGCAGCGCCGCCCGCGAGCAGGCCCTCAAGGACGCCGGCAAGGAGTCGGCCGCGGTACTGGGCTTCAGCTCGGCCATGGGGGCCTTCGGCGCCTTCTTCATTCCCAAGACCTTCGGCACCTCGATGAGCCTGACCGGCAGCCCGGCGCTGGCCTTCTACATGTTCGTGGTGTTCTACCTGAGCTGCATCGTCGTGACCTGGTGGTGGTACGCCCGCAAGGGCGCCCAGACCCCTTGCTGACATGCCCCCGTATCCAACCTTTGCCGAGTCGGGGCGCAGAACCCCGCAGCACGCCTGAGAGGACAGCATCATGAGTCACTTGCTGGATCAACTGCGGTTTTTCAACCGCAAGCAAGGCGAGTTTTCCGCCGGTCACGGGGAAACTCGCAAGGAATCGCGCGACTGGGAGAACGTCTACCGTTCGCGCTGGCAGTACGACAAGATCGTGCGCTCCACCCACGGGGTGAACTGCACCGGATCGTGTTCGTGGAAGATCTACGTGAAGAACGGCCTGATCACCTGGGAAACCCAGCAGACCGACTACCCGCGCACCCGCACCGACCTGCCCAACCACGAGCCCCGTGGTTGCCCCCGGGGCGCCAGCTACAGCTGGTACATCTACAGCGCCAACCGCCTGAAGTACCCCAAGGTGCGCAAGGCGCTGCTCAAGCTGTGGCGCGAGGCGCGCCAGACCCTGCCACCCGTGGAGGCCTGGGCCAGCATCGTCGAGGACCGGGCCAAGGCCGACTCCTACAAGAGCAAGCGCGGCATGGGCGGTTTCATCCGTTCCAGCTGGGACGAGGTGACCCAGATCATCGCCGCCGCCAACGTCTACACCGTGAAGCAGTACGGCCCGGACCGGGTGGTGGGGTTCTCGCCGATCCCGGCCATGTCGATGATCAGCTACGCCGCCGGCGCCCGTTACCTGTCGCTGATCGGCGGCACCTGCCTGAGCTTCTACGACTGGTACTGCGACCTGCCTCCCGCCTCGCCGATGGTCTGGGGCGAGCAGACCGACGTGCCGGAGTCGGCCGACTGGTACAACTCCAACTACATCATCGCCTGGGGTTCCAACGTCCCGCAGACCCGTACCCCCGATGCGCACTTCTTCACCGAGGTGCGCTACAAGGGCACCAAGACCGTGGCCATCACCCCGGACTATTCGGAGGTGGCCAAGCTCACCGACCTGTGGCTCAACCCCAAGCAGGGCACCGACGCGGCCCTGGCCCAGGCCTTCAACCATGTGATCTTCAAGGAATTCCACCTGGAGCGGCCCAGCGCCTATTTCACCGAATACGCCAAGCGCTACACCGACCTGCCGGTGCTGGTGCTGCTCAAGCCGATGCTCGGCACCGCGCCGGGCGCCGGCTACCAGCCAGACCGCTTCCTGCGCGCCTCGGACCTGGCCGACAACCTGGGCCAGGACAACAACCCCGAGTGGAAGACCATCGCCCTGGATGCCGATGACCAGCTGGTTTCGCCCCAAGGCTCGATCGGCTATCGCTGGGGCGAGCAGGGCAAGTGGAACATCCTGCCCCGCGAGGGCGGCGCCGGGCGCGAGATCGACCTGCGCCTGAGCCTGATCGGCGGCGACGTCGCCGAGGTGGCGTTCCCCTACTTCGCCGGTGCCGGCCACGAGCACTTCGAGCATGTGGCGGGCGATGCCGTGCAGTTTCGCCGGGTGCCGGTGCGCAGCCTGACCCTGGCCGACGGCAGCCAGGTCAAGGTGGCCACGGTGTTCGACCTGTCGGCGGCCAACCTGGCCATCGACCGCGGCCTGGGCGGCGCCAACGTCGCTCGCGACTACGACGACGCCAACGTACCGGGGACCCCGGCCTGGCAGGAGCAGATCACCGGCGTCAGCCGCGAGAAGGCGATCCAGATCGCCCGGGAGTTCGCCGACAACGCCGACAAGACCCGTGGCCGCTCGATGATCATCCTCGGTGCGGCGCTCAACCACTGGTACCACATGGACATGAGCTACCGCGGGCTGATCAACATGCTCATGCTCTGCGGCTGCATCGGCCAGACCGGTGGCGGCTGGGCCCACTACGTCGGCCAGGAGAAACTGCGCCCGCAGTGCGGCTGGCTGCCCCTGACCTTCGGCCTGGACTGGAGCCGGCCACCCCGGCAGATGAACGGCACCAGTTTCTTCTATGCCCACAGCTCGCAGTGGCGCCACGAGAAGATGAACATGCACGAAGTGCTCTCGCCCCTGGCCGACAAGAGCCAGTTCCCCGAGCACGCCCTGGACTACAACATCCGCGCCGAGCGCGCCGGCTGGCTGCCCAGCTCGCCGCAGTTCAGCAGCAACCCGCTGCACATCTGCCGTGACGCCGCCGCGGCCGGCATGGCGCCCAAGGACTACGTGGTCAAGGCCTGGCAGGACGGCAGCCTGCGCTTCGCCTGCGAGCAGCCGGACGATCCGGTCAACTTCCCGCGCAACATGTTCATCTGGCGTTCCAACCTGCTGGGCTCCTCCGGCAAGGGCCACGAGTACATGCTCAAGTACCTGCTGGGCACCCGCAACGGCGTGATGAACGAGGACATCGGCCAGTCCGGCGACTGCAAGCCGCAAGAAGCCGAATGGGTCGAGCAGGGCCCGACCGGCAAGCTGGACCTGGTCACCACCCTGGATTTCCGCATGTCCTCGACCTGCGTGTATTCCGACATCGTCCTGCCGACCGCGACCTGGTACGAGAAGGACGACATGAACACCTCGGACATGCACCCCTTCATCCACCCGCTGTCGGCGGCCATCGACCCGGCCTGGGAATCGCGCACCGACTGGGAGATCTACAAGAGCATCGCCAAGGCCTTCTCCGAGATGAGCGCAGGGCACCTGGGGGTCGAGCAAGACCTGGTCACCGTGCCGCTGCTGCATGACAGCGTCGGCGAGCTGGCCCAACCCTTCGGCGGCAGCGACTGGAAGACCGCCGGAGTGGCGCCGCAGCCGGGCAAGAACGCGCCGAACCTGCAAGTGGTGGAGCGCAACTACCCGAACATCTACAAGCAGTTCACTTCCCTGGGCCCGTTGCTGGAAAAACTCGGCAACGGCGGCAAGGGCATCAACTGGAATACCGAGGAGGAAGTCCAACTGCTCGGCGAGTTGAACTACCGCGAGCAGGAGGCGGGCATCAGCCAGGGCCGGCCGAAGATCGACACCGCCATCGACGCCGCCGAAGTGGTGCTGTCCCTGGCCCCGGAAACCAACGGTCGCGTGGCGCTCAAGGCCTGGGAAGCCCTGTCGCGGTTTACCGGTATCGACCACAGCCACCTGGCGCAATCCAAGGCCCATGAGGCGATCCGCTTCCGCGATATCCAGGCCCAACCGCGCAAGATCATCTCCAGCCCGACCTGGTCCGGCCTGGAAGACGACCACGTGAGCTACAACGCCGGCTACACCAACGTCCACGAGAACATCCCGTGGCGCACCATCACCGGGCGCCAGCAGTTCTACCAGGACCACCCATGGATGCAGGCCTTCGGCGAGCAGTTGATGAACTACCGGCCACCGGTGGACACCCGGACCATCGAGGCGGTGAAGGGCAAGCGCGCCAACGGCAACCCGGAGATCGTCCTCAACTGGATCACCCCGCACCAGAAGTGGGGGATCCACAGCACCTACAGCGACAACCTGCTGATGCTCACCCTGAGCCGTGGCGGGCCGATCGTCTGGCTCTCGGAGATCGACGCCAAGCGCGCCGGTATCCAGGACAACGACTGGATCGAATGCTTCAACGCCAACGGCGCGGCGACCGCCCGGGCGGTGGTCAGCCAGCGGGTCAAGGAGGGCATGGTGATGATGTACCACGCCCAGGAACGGATCGTGAACGTGCCCGGTTCCGAGACTACCGGCACCCGTGGCGGCCACCACAACTCGGTGACCCGGGTGGTGCTCAAGCCCACCCACATGATCGGCGGCTATGCCCAGCAGGCCTACGGTTTCAACTATTACGGCACGGTCGGTTGCAACCGCGACGAGTTCGTCGTGGTGCGCAAGATGGCCGAGGTCGACTGGCTCGACGGTTCCCGTGGCGACGAGCTGCCACAGCCGTTGCCCACCGAGATGGAATGAGGAATGCAGTCATGAAGATCCGTTCGCAAATCGGCATGGTCCTGAACCTGGACAAATGCATTGGCTGCCACACCTGCTCGGTCACCTGCAAGAACGTCTGGACCAGCCGTGAGGGTATGGAATACGCCTGGTTCAACAACGTCGAGACCAAGCCCGGGATCGGCTACCCCAAGGAGTGGGAGAACCAGGACAAGTGGAAGGGCGGTTGGGTGCGCAACGCCAATGGCTCGATCAACCCGCGCATCGGCGGCAAGTTCCGGGTGTTGGCCAATATCTTCGCCAACCCCGAGCTGCCCGGTCTGGACGACTACTACGAGCCCTTCGACTTCGACTACCAGCACCTGCACACCGCGCCTTCGGGCAACCACCAGCCCACCGCGCGACCACGCTCGGTGGTGTCCGGCAAGCGCATGGAGAAGATCGAGTGGGGGCCCAACTGGGAGGAGATCCTGGGCAGTGAGTTCGCCAAGCGCCGCAAGGATCGCAACTTCGACCAGATCCAGGCGGACATCTACGGTGAGTACGAAAACACCTTCATGATGTACCTGCCGCGCCTGTGCGAGCACTGCTTGAACCCGGCCTGCGCGGCGTCCTGCCCGAGCGGGGCGATCTACAAGCGCGAGGAAGACGGCATCGTCCTGATCGACCAGGAGAAGTGCCGTGGCTGGCGCATGTGCATCAGCGGCTGCCCGTACAAGAAGATCTATTTCAACTGGAAGAGCGGCAAGTCCGAGAAGTGCATCTTCTGCTACCCACGGATCGAGGCCGGCATGCCCACCGTGTGCGCCGAGACCTGCGTCGGGCGCATTCGCTACCTCGGCGTGCTGCTCTACGATGCCGATCGCATCAGCGAGGTGGCCAGCACCGCCGACGAGCAGGACCTGTACCAGAAGCAGCTGGAGATCTTCCTCGACCCCCACGATCCGGCGGTGATCCGCCAGGCCTTGGCCGATGGCGTGCCGCAGTCGGTGATCGACGCCGCGCAGCGCTCGCCGGTGTACAAGATGGCCGTGGACTGGCAACTGGCACTGCCGCTACACCCGGAATACCGGACCTTGCCGATGGTCTGGTACGTGCCGCCGCTGTCGCCGATCCAGAACGCCGCCGCGGCCGGCACTGTGGGCATGAGCGGGGTGATCCCGGATGTCGACAGCCTGCGCATTCCGTTGCGCTACCTGGCCAACCTGCTGACCGCCGGTGACGAGCGACCGGTGCGGCGCGCGCTCAAGCGCCTGCTGGCTATGCGCGCCTACAAGCGCTCGGAACAGGTGGACGGCACGCCGGACCTGCAAGTCCTGGCCGACGTCGGCCTGAGCGTGGCCCAGGTCGAGGAGATGTACCGCTACCTGGCCATCGCCAACTACGAAGATCGCTACGTGGTGCCCAGCGCCCATCGCGAAGAGGCCATGAGCGACGCCTTCGCCGAGCGTTCGGGCTGCGGCTTCAGCTTCGGCAGCGGCTGCAGCGGCAGTTCCGACACCAACCTGTTCGGCGCGAAGAAGGCCAACCGCCGCGACATCATCAAGACCGTCCAGCTGTGGGAGGACTGACCATGCGCATTCTCAAGGTGATTTCACTGCTGCTGGACTACCCGACCCAGGAACTGGTCGCGGGCCGCGACGAACTGGAGCAGGCGATCATCCAGGCCCGGGAGATCAGCCCGCGCCAGCGCGGGGCGCTGTTCGAACTGCTGGAGCTGATCTGCAACAACGACCTGATGGACCGCCAGGAACACTACGGGGCGCTGTTCGGCCGGGGCCGCTCGCTGTCGCTGCTGCTGTTCGAGCACGTGCACGGCGAGTCCCGCGATCGCGGCCAGGCCATGGTCGACCTGCTGGCCCAGTACGAGGCGGCGGGTTTCGCCCTGGGCGTCAAGGAGCTGCCGGATTACATCCCGCTGTACCTGGAGTACCTGTCGACTCGCGATGAGCTGGAGGCGCGCGAGGGCCTGGCCGATGTCGCGCACCTGCTGGCGCTGCTCGCCGCCCGCCTGGAAGAGCGCGAGAGCTTCTATGCCGGCTGCTTCCGCGCCTTGTTGCAGATCGCTGGGGCCGAGCCGCACCAGGCCGTGGCCGATGTGCGTGAGCAGGTGGCGGCGGAGCAGCGCGACGATTCCCTGGAGGCCCTGGACAAGATCTGGGAGGAAGAGGCGGTGGACTTCCTCCAGGCCCAGCAGCAGGACCGTTGCGCCGGACAGGCCAGTGCGCCGGGCAAGCCCCGGGAGGAAAGCGCGGTGCCGCTGCACTGGGTGGATTTTCAGGATCAAGTGCTGGCCCGCAAGCCGGCCGGGGAGGTGGGTAATGTCTAAGTGGAACCTGTTGTTGTTCGGGGTGTATCCCTATGTGGCCCTGGCGATCTGCCTGCTGGGCAGCTGGGCGCGGTTCGACCTGTCCCAGTACACCTGGAAGGCCGGCTCCAGCCAGATGCTCTCCAGCCGTGGCATGCGGCTGGCGAGCAACCTGTTTCACATCGGCGTGCTGTTCGTCCTGGCCGGGCATTTTGTCGGCTTGCTGACCCCGGCCTCGGTCTATCACCACGTGATCAGCACCGAGCACAAGCAACTGCTGGCCATGGTTTCCGGTGGCTTTTTCGGCCTCCTGTGCCTGCTGGGCCTGGTGCTGCTGATCAAGCGGCGCCTGACCGACCCTCGGGTACGGGCGACTTCCAGTACTTCGGACATCCTGATCCTGCTGGTGCTGCTGGCCCAGTTGCTGCTGGGCTTGCTGACCATCGTCGCCTCCACCGGGCACATGGACGGTTCGGTGATGGTGATGCTCGCCGACTGGGCGCAGTACACCGTGCTGTTGCGGCCGGTGGATGCGGCGGCGGCCATCGCCCCGGTGGCCCTGGTGTACAAGCTGCATGTGCTGCTGGGTCTGAGCCTGTTCGTGCTGTTTCCCTTTACTCGACTGGTGCACATCGTCAGTGCCCCGGTGTGGTACCTGGGCCGGCGTTATCAAATCGTGCGGCACAAAGCCTGAGGAGGCGACCATGACCAGTGGATGCGGATGTGGCGGTAATGGGGGTGGCAATGGCGGCTGCTCCTCCTCGGCAGTGCACCCGCCCCAGGCGGTTGGCCAGGGGCCGGAGCTGGCGGTGGAGATAACGCCGCAGCTGATTGCCAGCAGTGAGCAGGAATGGCCGGTGGTCAGTGTCAACGGCACCCTGATCGAGCCCCAGGCCATGGCCCAGGAGCTGCAATACCATCCGGCGGCCGATCGCCAGGAGGCGGTGTTCCTGGCCGCCAGGGCGCTGGTGATCCGCGAGCTGCTGCAGCAACGGATCGCCGAGCTGGGCCTTGGGGCCCGGCTCGGTGCCGGGGAGAACCAGGAGGAGGCGGCCACCCGCTTGCTCCTGGAACATGAGGTGCAGGTGCCCGAATGCGACGAGGCCAGCTGCCACCGCTACTACGCCAGCAACCGCGGGCGCTTCCACAGCGCGCCGCTGCTGGCGGTGCGGCATATCCTGCTCGAGTGCGCCCCGGACGATGCCCAGGCGCGGGCCCAGGCCTTCACCCAGGCGCAGATTCTCTGCGAGCGGTTGGTGCAGTTCCCCGGGCAGTTCGCCGAGCTGGCGCGCAAGTACTCGGCCTGTCCGTCCAAGGAGCAGGGCGGCGAGTTGGGGCAGATCAGCAAGGGCCAGACCGTGCCGGAGCTGGAGCGCCAGTTGTTCACCCAGGGCCAGGGCCTGGTGGCCAAGCCTTTGGAGAGTCGTTATGGCTGGCACGTGCTGAGCGTCGACCAGCGGATCGAGGGCCAGCCCTTGCCCTACGAGGCGGTGGCCACGGCGATCCGTACCCAGCTGCAGCAGGGGGTATGGCAGAAGGCGGTGGTGCAGTACCTGCAGACCCTGGTGGGCGCCGCGGACATTCGCGGGATCCGCCTGCAGGGTGCCGATTCGCCGCTGGTGCAATAGGAGCAGGAGCATGGGCAAGTTGATGCAGGATGGCTTCGGGCGGCAGATCGACTACCTGCGCCTGTCGGTGACCGATCGCTGCGATTTGCGTTGTGTCTATTGCATGGCCAGCGACATGACGTTCCTGCCGCGCCAGCAGGTGCTGACCCTGGAGGAATTGCTGCGCCTGGCCACGCTGTTCGTCGGCCAGGGTGTGCGCAAGATCCGCCTGACCGGCGGCGAACCGCTGGTGCGCCCGGGGATCGTCGAGCTGTGCCGGCGGATCGCGGCCTTGCCGGGCCTGCGGGAGTTGGTGATGACCACCAACGGCACGCAGTTGCAGCGCCTGGCCCGGCCCCTGGCCGACGCCGGGGTGCGCCGGCTGAATATCAGCCTGGACAGCCTGGACGGCCAGCGCTTTCGGGCCATCACCCGCAACGGTGACCTGGACCAGGTGCTGCGCGGTATCGAGGCCGCGCGGCAGGCCGGTTTCGAAGGCATCAAGCTCAACTGCGTGGTGATGCAGGGACGCAATTTCGACGAGGTGCCGGTGCTGTTGCAATACGCTATCGACCAGGGCATCGATATCACCTTCATCGAGGAAATGCCCCTGGGGGAGGTGGGGCGCTCGCGGGGCGAGGCGTTCTGTGCCAGCGACCAGGTGCGGCGGCTGATCGCCAGCCGCCATGCCTTGCTCGACAGCGCCGAGAACAGCGGCGGCCCGGCGCGCTACATGCGCCTGGTGGAGCATCCG
Organism: Pseudomonas sp. CMR5c; assembly: GCF_003850545.1. NCBI lineage: Bacteria > Pseudomonadati > Pseudomonadota > Gammaproteobacteria > Pseudomonadales > Pseudomonadaceae > Pseudomonas > Pseudomonas sp. CMR5c. Next base: position 3,012,065 of record NZ_CP027705.1, read on the forward strand.
CGAACCCGCGTCGGTTTCATTTCACCCAACAGCCACAACTTCTGCGCCACCTGCAACCGGGTGCGCCTGACCGTCGAAGGCAAGCTGTTGCTGTGCCTGGGCCAGGAAGATTCCCTGGACTTGCGCGGCCTGCTGCGCCGCTATCCGCTGGACGATGCGCCGCTGATCGATGCCCTGCAACAGGCGTTGCGGCGCAAGCCGCTGCGCCATGACTTCGATCCCCAAGGCGCGGTGCAACTGGTGCGCTTCATGAACATGAGCGGGGGTTGACGCGCCACTCGCCGCCAAGCCTTCCATACCGCAGAACCTTGCGAAAGGTGTTGCCTGCCTTGCGAGTCCTGCGGTCTCGTGCGGTGTCTCGCGCTGCTCGGCAGCGGTTACAGGGTTTGGCGTCGGGCAGTCGCCGGGGAGCGGGAAAATACTTGATCACGATCAATGGCAATCAATCTCATGCTCCGTAATATTCCTGCATCTTGTGTTTTGAAATTCCAAAACACCTATATGTAGTGTCAGGAGGGTGGATGCACAGCACACTGATCGAAGTGGGGCACAACCGGCTGCACAAGCGCGATGGCAGCCTGGTGGCCTTTGACGCGGACAAGATCCGCCAGGCGCTGATCGCCGCCGGCAAGGCCACCGGCGAGTACGCCGAAGCCGAAAGCGAAGGCCTTTTGGCGGCGGTCCTGGCCCACCTGGAAGGGTGTCCGCAGCTGCATGTGGAGCAGATCCAGGATCGGGTCGAACGGGTGCTGATGGATGCCGGGCACTTCCTCTCGCTACGCGCCTACATCGTCTACCGCGAACAGCACGGGCGCCTGCGCCGCGACCGCAAGACCCTGGTGGAGGTGGCGGCCTCGATGAACGAGTACCTGGACCGCCAGGACTGGCGGGTCCAGGCCAACGCCAACCAGGGTTATTCCCTGGGCGGGCTGATCCTCAACGTATCCGGCAAGGTCACCGCCAACTACTGGCTCGACGAGGTCTACAGCGAAGCCATCGGCCGCGCCCACCGCGAGGCCGACCTGCACATCCACGACCTGGACATGCTCGCCGGCTATTGCGCCGGCTGGTCCCTGCGCACCCTGCTGCACGAGGGCCTCAACGGCGTGCCGGGGCGGGTCGAGGCAGCGCCGCCCAAGCACCTGGGCAGCGCCCTGGGGCAGATGGTCAACTTCCTTGGCACCTTGCAGAACGAATGGGCCGGGGCCCAGGCCTTCAGTTCCTTCGATACCTATCTTGCGCCCTATGTGCGCAAGGACCGGCTGGGTTTCGAAGAGGTGCGCCAGGCCATCCAGGAGTTCATCTACAACCTCAACGTACCGTCGCGCTGGGGAACCCAGACCCCCTTCACCAACCTGACCTTCGACTGGGTATGCCCGCAGGATCTGCGCGAGCAGATCCCGGTGATCGGCGGGGAGGAAATGCCTTTCGCCTATGGCGAGCTGCAAGAGGAAATGGACCTGATCAACCGCGCCTATATCGAGGTCATGCAGGCCGGCGACGCCAAGGGCCGGGTGTTCACCTTCCCGATTCCCACCTACAACATCACCCATGACTTTCCCTGGGACAGCGACAACGCCGAGCGGCTGTTCCAGATGACCGCCCGCTATGGCTTGCCGTACTTCCAGAACTTCCTCAACTCGGACATGCAACCCAACCAGGTGCGCTCCATGTGCTGCCGCTTGCAACTGGACGTGCGCGAACTGCTCAAGCGCGGCGGCGGGCTGTTCGGCTCGGCGGAGCAGACCGGCTCACTGGGCGTGGTGACCCTCAACTGCGCGCGCCTGGGCTACCTGTACAAGGGCGATGCCAGCGGCTTGCTGCGGCGCCTGGACCTGCTGATGGAACTGGCCATGGAGAGTCTGGAGGTCAAGCGCAAGGTGATCCAGCACCACATGGACGCCGGCCTGTATCCCTACACCAAGCGCTACCTGGGCACCTTGCGCAATCACTTCTCCACCATCGGCGTCAACGGCCTGCACGAGATGCTGCGCAACTTCAGCGACGACCAGATGGGCCTGCACACCGCCCAGGGCCGACGCTTCGCCCTGAACCTGCTGGACCATGTGCGCGCCACCCTGGTGCGCTTCCAGGAAGAGACCGGGCATTTGTACAACCTCGAAGCCACGCCGGCCGAGGGCACCACCTACCGTTTCGCCAAGGAGGATCGCAAGCGCTTCCCCGGCATACTCCAGGCTGGCTGCCATGAGGCGCCGTACTACACCAACTCCTCGCAGCTGCCGGTGGGCTACACCGACGATCCGTTCGAGGCCCTGGAACTGCAGGACGAGCTGCAATGCAAGTACACCGGCGGCACGGTGCTGCACCTGTACATGGCCGAGCGGATTTCCTCGGCCCAGGCCTGCAAGCAACTGGTGCGCCGGGCGCTGGAGCGGTTCCGCCTGCCATACCTGACGATAACCCCGACCTTCTCCATCTGCCCGGTACACGGCTACCTGGATGGCGAGCACGAGTTCTGCCCGAAATGCGATGAGGCCCTGTTGCTGGCGCAGCGCCAGGGCAGCCTGCACTGAGCCACTTTCCCTGAAGACCAAGGAGTTTCTCCCATGACTGCACAAGCCAACCTGCCTACCGCCCAACGCCAGCGCTGCGAAGTCTGGACCCGGGTGATGGGCTACCACCGCCCGGTCGCCGCGTTCAATCCCGGCAAACAGTCCGAGCATCGCGAGCGCCTGCACTTCAACGAACGCGCGGCCACGGCCGCTCACCCTTGAACCGAGCACTACGGGTCGGGGGCCTGGTGCCCCTGACCACCCTCGACTACCCGGGGCGACTGGCCTGCGTGCTGTTCTGCCAGGGCTGCGCCTGGCGCTGCCGCTACTGCCACAACCCGCAACTGATCCCGCCCCGAGGCCTCGATGAGCGTCCCTGGGAGCAGGTCCTGGAGTTCCTCCGGCGCCGCCAGGGGCTGCTGGAAGCGGTGGTGTTCAGTGGTGGCGAGCCGACCTTGCAGGAGGGGTTGCCGGACGCCATGGCCCAGGTCCGCGAGCTGGGATTCGTCGTGGGCCTGCACAGCGCCGGGATCAAGCCCGAAGCCCTGGCCCGGGCCTTGCCATTGGCCGACTGGGTGGGTTTCGACGTCAAGTCCCTGGCCGAGGATTGCCAGGCCATCACCGGCGTGCGTGGCAGCGGCGCGGCCAACTGGCGCAGCCTGGAATACCTGCTGCAAAGTGACGTGGACTACGAATGCCGGACCACGGTGCACTGGCACCTGGCGGACCCTGCGCGGTTGCTGGCCCTGGGGCGGCGCTTGCAGGCCTACGGCGTGCAACGCTTCGTGGTGCAACTGGTGCGCACGGCGCGCATGCTCGATGCCGACCTGCCTGCGGCAGCGCCCCAGCAGGGGTTGCCTGGATTGTGGCAGGAGCTGGGCGAACTCTTCGCCGATTTCCAACTGCGCAGCTGAGGGCCAGGCTGGCCGGCCGTGGCGGATCGACTAGGCTGCCAGGAGGCTCGCGGCGCAGAGTCAAAAAACTGTGGTGCAGGGTCAAGCAGGGACCGGGCGGCCTGCCCAGGATGGGCGCAGGCCGGCGGCGGACCTGCACGGCGAGCGCGGCCTATCGAACCTCCAACAAGAACAGGACATCGCGCAATGAATGCCTACCTGACCGCCTTGGCCCATGCCCAGGCCGATCCCGTCGACTTCTGGCACCAGCAGGCCCGCTTGCTGGACTGGATGCGCTTTCCCCGGCAGATCTTCCAGCAGCAGGATCCCCAGACCTACCAATGGTTCGCCGATGGGCAGCTCAATACCTGCCAACTGGCCCTGGACCGGCACGTCGAGGCCGGGCATGGCGAGCGCCTGGCATTGATCTACGACTCCCCGGTCACCGGCCAGCAACGACGCCTGAGCTACGCGCAGTTGCTGGAACAGGTGGCGCGCTGCGCCGGCATGCTGCGTGGGTTGGGGGTGGAGCAGGGCGACCGGGTGGTGCTGTACATGCCGATGATCCCCGAGGCAGTGATCGGCATGCTGGCCTGCGCCCGGCTGGGGGCGGTGCATTCGGTGGTGTTCGGCGGTTTCTCGGCGGCGGAGCTGGCGGTGCGCATCGACGATGCCCGGCCCAAGGTCCTGCTGACCGCCAGTTGCGGCATCGAGTACGAACGCGTGGTGCCCTACAAGCCGCTGGTGGACAAGGCCCTGGAACTGGTGGCACAGCCGCCGGAGCGGGTGGTGGTCGTGGCCCGGCCCCAGGCCGGCGCCGAACTGCGCCAAGGCCGGGATGTCGACTGGGCGGCGCTGATGACCGATGCCGAGGCAGTGCCGGCGGTGCCATTGTTGGCCGGCGAACCGTTGTACGTGCTGCATACCTCGGGCACCACGGGCAAGCCCAAGGGCGTGCTGCGCGACAATGGCGGCCATGCGGTGGCCCTGAACTACAGCATGCAGGCGGTCTACGACGCCCAGCCCGGGGAAGTGTTCTGGGCTGCCTCGGACATCGGCTGGGTGGTGGGGCATTCGTACATCGTCTATGGGCCCCTGATCCGTGGTTGCACCACCTTGCTCTACGAGGGCAAGCCGGTGCGCACCCCCGATGCCGGGGCATTCTGGCGGGTGATCGCCGAGCACCGGGTGAATGTGTTCTTCACCGCGCCCACCGCCTTTCGCGCCATCAAGCGCGAGGACCCCCATGGCCGACTGCGCCAGGAACACGATCTGTCCTGCCTGAAGGCGGTGTACGTGGCCGGCGAGCGCCTGGACCCTGCCACCTACGACTGGCTGCGCGAGTCGTTGCCATGCCCGGTGATCGATCACTGGTGGCAGACCGAGACCGGCTGGCCGGTGGTCAGCACGCCGCGTGCAACCGGTGGTTACCCGGTCAAGGCCGGTTCGGCCGGGCTACCGGTGCCCGGCTACCAGCTGGCGGTGCTCGATGACCAGGGCGAGCCGGTGCCCTGTGGCGAACCGGGCAACATCGTGCTGCGCCTGCCTTTGCCGCCCGGGGTGCTCAATACCTTGTGGCAGGACCGCCAGCGTTTTCTCGACAGCTACCTGGGGACCTTTCCCGGCTACTACCTGAGCGGCGACGGTGGCTATGTGGATGCCCAGGGTTATGTGTTCGTCATGGGGCGCATCGACGATGTGATCAACGTGGCCGGCCATCGCCTGTCCAGCGGTAGCCTGGAACAGGCCCTGGGCGAGCACCCGGCGGTGGCCGAATGCGCCGTGGTGGCCCTGGACGATGCCCTCAAGGGCGAGGTGCCGGTGGGTTTCGTGGTGCTCAAGCAGGACGCCCGGGTGGACCCCGGGCAACTGGAGCAGGAACTGGTGCAACAGGTACGCGAGCAGGTCGGGGCCCTGGCTTCGCTGCGTCGGGTACTGGTGCTCAAGCGCCTGCCCAAGACCCGCTCGGGGAAGATCCTGCGCAAGACCATGCGCAGCCTGGCCCGGGGTCCGGAAGTGGCGGTGCCGGCGACCATCGAGGACGTCCAGGTGCTCGATGAGCTGCGCCAGCTGTTCGCCGAGCAGGGCTTCTATGGAGCAGGACCGGGCTAGGCTTTTAAAGGAGATTGTAGGAGCGAGCGGGCGGCGATCCGGCTTGCCCGCGATGGACTTCGGAACGCTGGGTTGAGCCAGTCAAAACGCGCTGGCGTTAACGATCATCGCGAGCAAGCTTCGCTCCTGCAGGTTGACTGACTGGCGGGTTTTTCAACGCGGGCCTGGCCCTTGCAGGGCGTCTCTAAAAACGTAGGCGAGGCAGCCAGCGCAAGGCAAAAACCGGCGAAAAAGCGCAGTTTATAAGAGGTAAATGAGCATTTTGACCGGGCTGGCGCACCAGCCGGTTTTTAACGCAGCGATGGCAATACAGGTAGTTTTTAGCGGTGCCCTTACAGGCGCCGCAGGACTCGCTCCAGGGCGTCGAGGAACTGCCCGGCCTGATCCTGGCTGAAGCACAGCGGCGGGCGGATCTTCAGGGTGCTGTTGGCCGCTCCGGCAACGCCGATCAACATGCCTTCGTCACGCAACTGGTTGACCAGGCGCCGTGCGGTCGCCGGGTCCAGCGTGCCGCTGTCCGGCTGGCGGATATCGACGCCCAGGAACAAACCGGCGCCACGCACCTCGGCCAGCACCGGATGATCCGCCGCCAGGCTCTGCAGGCCCTGCATGAGCAGGCCGCCCACTTGCAAGGCATTGGCTTGCAGGCCTTCTTCCTCGATCACCTGCAGCACCGCCAGGCCCACCGCGGCCGACACCGGGTTGCCGCCGAAGGTGTTGAAGTAGCTGGCGTGCTGGCCGAAGCGCTGGACGATATGCGGGCGTACCGCCAAGCCCGCCAGCGGGTGGCCGTTGCCCATCGGTTTGCCCATGGTCACCAGGTCCGGTACCAGGCCGTGGCGCTCGAAGCCCCACATGTGGCTGCCGGTGCGGGCGAACCCCGGTTGTACTTCGTCGGCGATGAACAGGCCGCCAGCCTCGCGGATGGCTTGCACCGCCGGAGCGAGGAAGCCCGGCGGGTCGGCGAATACCCCGTCGCTGGTGAACAGGGTGTCCACCAGCAACGCCGCCGGGCGGATGCCATGGCGCTGCATATCGGCGATGGCCGCGCGCACCTGGTTGGCGAAGACCTGGCCCACCCGTTCCGGGTGCCGGGCGGCGTGCAGCGGCGCATCCACCACCCGGCAGTCCCGGGACAGCGGCACGTAGTCGCCCACCGAGGGCGACAGCTCGGCAATCGCCAGGGTCATGCCGTGGTAGGCGTAGCGGGTGACGATCACCCCGGTGCCGCCGCTGTAGTCCCGGGCGATGCGCAGGGCCAGGTCGTTGGCCTCGCTGCCGGTGCAGGTGAACATCGCCTGGCCCAGTTCCACGGGCAGGGTGGCCAGGAGTTTTTCGGCGTAGTCCAGCACGCCTTCGTGCAGGTAGCGGGTATGGGTATTGAGTTGTGCGGCTTGCCCGGCCAGGGCCTGGACCACCCGGGGATGGCAATGGCCGACCGAGGCGACGTTGTTGTACAGGTCCAGGTAGCGCCGCCCGGCGCGGTCCTGCAGCCAGGCGCCGCTACCGCTGACCAGGTGCAGGGGTTGTTCGTAGAACAGCTGGTAGGCCGGTCCCAGCAAGCGTTGCCGGCGTTCGATCATGGCGCGCTGGGCGCTGTCCAGGGCCTCGGCGTGTTCGGCTTGGAAGGCGTTGACTTTCAACATGGCGAGGCTCCTCAGGGCTCTTGGCGCTCATCGTCCATGACGATGCTGCCGATGATGTGGTACTTGCGTCGGTCGAAATGCCGGAAGTACAGGGCGATGGCCGCACCCAGGGCGAAGCTGGCGGCGACGATCCAGGGGATCAGCTTGAACAGCAGCGATTGCGCGGCGCTGCCGGCGGCGAAGCTGAGATTGGCGAATAGCAGGTAGACCACGTAGAGCATGCCCAGCCCGCCCAGCAAGGGTGCGAGGAAGGTCTTGAACCAATGGCGCTGGGCCACATGGCGGGTGCCCAGGTGGAAGTAGCAGACCACCGCGAAGGCGCAGAGCGCCTGGACGATCAGGATGCCCATGGTGCCGAGGATCGCCAGCAACGCGTAGAGATCGGCGTAGGGGTCCTTGCCCGCGGCCAGGAAGGCCAGGACGATGGCCGTGGCGATCAGGCTCTGCACGGTGGAGGCCACATGGGGCGAGCCGTGGCGCGGGTGGGTGCGACCGACGCTGCGGCCGAGGCAGTCGAACAGGTTCTCCCGGCCCAGGGCATAGATGTAGCGCGAGGCGCAATTGTGGAAGGCCATGCCGCAGGCGAACGAGCCGGTCACCACCAGCAGCTTGAACAGGCTCACCGCCCACTCGCCCAGGTACAGCCGGGTAGGGCCGTAGAACACCTCGGCGGCCTGGGCCGGGTCCTGGGCCAGGCGGATGGCTTCGCTGGGGCCGGAGCCGGCGATGGCCATCCACGACACGAAGACATAAAACACGCCGATGCCGATCACCGCCAGCAGCGTGGCCAGGGGAATGATCTTCTTCGGATTGCGCGATTCCTCGCCATACATGGCCGAAGACTCGAAGCCGACCCAGGACCAGAAGGCGAAGAACAGGCCGATGCCGGCATTGGCGCCGATCACCCCCTGGGCCGGGGTGAAGGCCTTGAGCGGATTGATCGACTCTGGCGCCAGGCCCTGGGGGCCGCCACCGTGCCAGAGCACGGCGCCGGCCATCAGCGCCAGCATCAGGATCTCCAGCACCAGGCAGATGCCCAGCACCTTGGCGGTCAGGGAAATGTCGAAGTAGCTGAGGATGCCGTTGGCCGCCAGCATGGCCAGGGCGAACAGGATCCAGGGCGCCTGGATCCCGCTGGCACTGGCCAGCAGGTCGACGCAGAAGAAGGCGAAGATGCCCACCAGGGCCGCTTCGAAGACGATGTAGGTCAGGGTCACGGCGATGCCGGCGGCCATGCCCACCACCCGCCCGAGCCCGTGGGAAATGAACCCGTAGAAGGCCCCCGTGGCGGTGATGTACTTGGCCATCTGCGCGTAGCCGATGGCGAACAGCGCCAGGATCACTGTGGCCACCAGGTAGCCGGCGGGCGCGTACTGGCCGTTGCCGCTGCCGATGGCGATCGGCACGTTGCCGAGCATGGCGGTGATCGGCGCCGCCGTGGCCACCGTCATGAACAGTACCCCCATCAAGCCCACGGCGTTCCTGCGCAAGCGCTGGACTTCCTGGGGCCGGGCCGGGTCATCGAGTTGCTGGGACAGCTTGTCCGTGTAGATCTCGCTCATGGGGGCACTCCGTCAGAGAGGTAAATCCTCTAGGCAAGGGCCTGGAGGGATTCGGGCAGGATCTGGCCGCCGTCGACGACCAGGCTCTGCCCGGTGATGTAGCCGGCTTCGCGGGAGGCGAAGAACAGCGCGGCGCTGGCGATGTCCTCGACGCTGCCCAGGCGCCGCAGCGGCACCGAGGCGGCCATGCTGTCCTGGTACTCCTGGCCCATGTCCTGCAGGCCTTCGGTGAGGATGTTGCCCGGCAGCACGGCGTTGATGGTGATGCCATCGCGGGCCAGCTCGATCGCCGCGGTACGCATGAAGCCCAGTTGCGCGGCCTTGCTGGCGCCGTAGTGGGCCCAGCCGGGGAAGCCGGTCACGGGGCCGGTGATCGACGAGGTGAGGATCACCCGCCCGTACTCGGCCTGGCGCAGGTAGGGCAGGGCCGCCTGGACACAGAGGAAGTTGCCCTTGGCGTTGGTGGCCAGCACCCCGTCCCAGTCGGCTTCGCTCATCTGTTCGAGGCTGGCCGAGGGGAACACCCCGGCATTGCAGCACAGCACGTCCAGCCCGCCGTGGCTGCCGGCGACGTCGGCCAGCAGTTGGCGGACCGCGGCGCCCTGGGCCACATCGGCGACGAACCCCTCGACCTGCAGGCCTTCGTCACGCATGCGCCGGGCAACGCCCTGGACCTTGTCGGCGTGGCGGGCGCTGATGGCGACCCGCGCGCCCTGGCGAGCGAAGCCATAGGCGATGCCCAGGCCGATGCCGCTGGTGGCGCCGGTGACCAGAACGCTTTTGCCTTGAAGTGAAGTGAGCATGGATAAGTCCTTTTGCGTGGATTGATCTGGATGGTGGAGCGCGGACGCTGGGTCGCACTTGACCGCGCGGCACAACTTTTACCCTGAAATATCAAATCTGTGGCGACGGCCGCGTGCCTTGTGTCCTGGAGTCAAGATTTCGCCCCGGGCGGTCAAGCGATGCGCGCCGGCCGCCTCGCATCCTGTGGTGGCCTATCTACCCTGGAGCGCGCTGATGATGACTGCCTCGAACCCCGCCAACGACCTGGATGCCGTTGCCCCCCTGGCCAGCCAGGCCATCCTGCGCTATGCCCCGGCGCTGCACGGTGAGCTGCGCCTGCTCAGCCATTCGGAGAACGCCACCTACTTGTTGCACAACAGCCGCCGGCGTTCGGTGATGCGGGTGCATCGCCAGGCCTATCACTCGTACCAGGAGATCGCCAGCGAGCTGGCCTGGCTGGCGGCGCTGCGCGAGGAGGGGCTGCAAGTGCCCGACGCCATCGCCGGCCTGGATGGCCAGTTGATCCAGCAAGTCGAGCTGGCCGGGCTGGGCAGCCGGTATGTGGTGCTGTTCGACTGGATCGAGGGCAGCGAGCCTTCGTCCCACGGCCTCGATGCTTCGTTTCGCCGCCTGGGGGCGATCAATGCGCGCCTGCACCAACAGGCCCGGCGCTGGCACCAGCCCCGGGACTTCACGCGCATGACCTGGAACCACGCGAGCATGCTCGGTCCCGAAGGGCATTGGGGCCCCTGGCAGCAGGCACCCTACCTGGACGAGGGGGCTCGGGCGCTGATCGGCGAGGTGGTCGGCGTCCTCGGCCAGCGCCTGGCCGACTATGGCCAGGGGCCCGAGCGTTTCGGCCTGATCCATGCCGACCTGCGCCTGGCCAACCTGCTGGTGCAGGGCGAGCACACGCGCATCATCGACTTCGACGATTGCGGGCTGGGCTGGTACTTGCACGACCTGGCCGCGGCCTTGAGTTTCTTCGAGCATCACCCTGAGCTGGCGCAATGGATCGACAATTGGCTGCAGGGCTACTGCAGCCAGCTGGCGCTTGCGGCCGAGGACCTGGCCATGCTGCCGACCCTGATCATGCAGCGGCGCCTGCAATTGCTGGCCTGGACCGGAACCCACCGGGGGACGGCGCAGGTCGAGTGCCTGGGGCGCGAGTGGGTGCAGCAGACCCTGGGGTTATGCCGGCGCTACCTGGATGACGGCTTGCGGGGTGTCCTGGCGCACGGGGGGTACTGAATCGATGTTACAAACCGCTACGCCCTGCACCGGTGCACTGTCGCCCGGCACCGAGCAACGCCTAGCGCCGACAGTGCCGGGCTTGAGACCACGGAGCCCGGCGCCGCGGGGCCAGACGGGGATCTGGAATGGAACTTGCGTAGTCCAGCCCCCCGTCCATGGTGATTGCGCAAGGAGGTTCCCGGTGCCCCTCATCACCACGTCCACGAGCCGTCCCCATGAAAGCCAGGTCGGCGTCCTGGCCTCGGCCGCCAGCGGCCTGAGCGACTTCATCCAGATGCACGGCGGTAATCCCGAACGCATCCTGGGCATGGCCGGCATCGATCCCGAGCAACTGCTGCACCCGACCCTGAGCCTGGACCTGAACCAGTATTGCTCGGTGTTCGAGGAGGCGGCACGGCAGACCGGCAACCATAATTTCGGCCTGCGCTATGGCCAGCAGTTCCGTCCGGACTCCCTGGGCCTGCTGGGTTATGTGGGGATGTGCTCGGCGACCCTTGGCGAGGGCCTGCGCAACGTCGCCCGGGCCTTTCCGGCGCACCAGCAGGGCAGCCTGCTGCGATTGGTGGAGGACGGCGAGCTGTGTCGCTTCGACTACCAGGTGCAATACGGCGCCATCTTGCGCAAGCGCCAGGATGCCGAGCTGTCCCTGGGCATGTTCGCCAACCTGATACGCCATGCCCTGGGCCAGAACTGGGCGCCGGAGCGGGTGCATTTCGAGCATCCGCAGCCCGAGGCCTGGCATGAGCACTGCAAGGTGTTCGACGCCCCGGTACTGTTCGGCCAACCCTGTAACGCGCTGGTGTTTCGCCGCAGCGTGCTGCAGCGGCCGATGCCCGGGCACGACCCGAAACTGCTGGCGATCCTCCTGGAGAGCCTGCACAAGCTCGCGGTGGCCGGCGGCGACCAGGCCCGTCCGGACATGGTCGCCGAGGTGCGGGCCCAGGTGCGCGACCTGCTCGGCGAGGGTTACCCGTGCCTGGAGCAAGTGGCCCATAACCTGCGCATGCCCAGCTGGACCATCCAGCGCCGCCTGGGGGAAAGCGGCCTGACCTTCTCGAGCCTGGTGGACACCGTGCGCCAGGAACTGGCGCTGTACTACCTGCAGCAATCGACCCTGCCGATCTCCGAGCTGGCCCTGGCCCTGGGCTATTCGGAAATCAGCGCGTTTTCCCGGGCCTTTCGCCGCTGGTACGGCGTCAGCCCGATCCAGTGGCGCCAGGCCCATCGAGGCTTGGAACCAGGGTCGGCCTGAAGGCGAGCGGGGTTTTCAGGCCGGTCGGCGCCAGGCTTCGAAACCATCCAGCAGCAGGCCCAGGCCGGCTTCGAAGGTGGAGCCGCTGTTGACCTGGACAAAGTGCGTGCCGAGGAAGGCCGCTCCCGGATAGTCGCCGGCGGACCTGGCCAGGTAGCCGCTGATGAAGTCGCCGTGGGCTTGTGGCGCCTGGTGGTTTTCCTTTTCTGCGGCGATCACCGAGATGAACAGCAGCAACAGGTGATAGGCCATGGCGGCGAAGGGCTGGGGCAGGGCGGCCTGTTCGAGGATCCGGCCGATGTGATCGAAGTAGGCCAGGCCATAGTCGATCTCGCCCGGCTGCACGCGCTGGAACAGGCGGAACTTGTTCTCGGTGAGGATGTAGGTCGCCAGGCCCGGCCAGCGTTCGAGGATCGCCAGCGACGAGTGGGCGAAGGCCTCGATGTCCTGGCGCCAGTGGCCGGTGATCGGTGGCAGTTGCTGCAGGCGCTCCTTGAACGCGGCGTTGATCACCGCGCTGATCAGTTCGTCGCGGTTGCCCAGGTGATAGTGGACCATGCCGGCGGCGACCCCCAGTTCCTTGCCGATCCTGACCATGCTGACCTCCGCCAGGGATTCGCCCTGGGCGATGCCGATGGCGCAGTTGATCATGGCCTCGCGCGAGACGTCCTGGTCGCCCTTGGGACGACGTCCCGAACGTTTGCGAGGGGCGGCCTTGGCGGTGACGGGGGAGGCGGGCTTCTCAGACATCCAGATGTCCCATGGGCTAATTGACAGGCTCTCAGATTAGCATCTAGCTTTTGCCGGGTTCAAATTAAGGGCCTGTCAATTATGCCATCCACTTCCCTCGACCCCTGCCTGCTGCGCAGCCTGGACCTCAACGCCCTGGTGGCCTTCGTCGCGGTCTACCGCGAGCGCAACGTCTCCCATGCGGCGCACTGCCTGGGCCTGACCCAGCCCGCGGTGAGCAATGTGCTGGGCAAGTTGCGCCGGCGCTTCAACGATCCGCTGTTCCTGCGCACAGGCCGACAACTGGCGCCCACCCCCTTCGCCATCCGCCTGGCCGAGGACCTGCAACCGGCCCTCGGGGCGCTGGAGGTGGTGTTGGCCGGCTATCCACAAGCGCCTTCGGGCGAGGGCGGGAAATTTTTTCAGGACTATAATTGACACTATCTCAATTGTTGTTCTAGTCTGGCTTCAGGTTTAATTGAGTGCATCTCAATTATTGCTTGTAAGCGATCCTTCGGGATCTGGCAGGAGGGCCCGTCGTGGCTAATCCCAACAACAAGAAAGTCGCAGTGACCGCCGGTCTGCGTGGTGCATCCTGGAGTGCCCAGCGCATGCTCGAGCCGTATCGATCCACCCCGTACCCGTTGCTGACCGAAGACGGCCAAGGCGCCCTGGGCATGCTGTTTTCCCGGGGTGGCGAGCGCAAGGTGCTGTTCATCATGCATCCTCGCGAGCTGGTGCTGACCCACTACCTGGTGCCCGATGCCCTGGATGCGGGCTGGGCTTGCTGGGTCCAGGGCGCGCGCTCGATCGGCAACGACCTGCGCCTGGAGCACGAATTCGCGCTTTACGATGTCGCCGCCGGCATGCGTCACCTGCGGGCGCAGGGTTTCGAGACCATCGTGCTGCTGGGCAATTCGGGGGGCGCCGGGCTGTTTGCCTTCTACAACCAGCAGGCCCTGTGCGCTCCCGAACAGCGCATCAGCCATACCCCCGCCGGGCGGCCCACCCGTTTCGCCAGTGCCGACCTGCCCGCGGCGGACGGCATCGCCCTGGTGTCGCCGCATCCGGGCCAGGGCATCTTGCTGATGAATGCCCTGGACCCCTCGGTCACCGATGAGCTGGACCCGTTCTCGGTGGATCCGCGGCTCGATCCGTTCAGCGCCGCCAATGGCTTTTGCGCACCGCCGGACAGCTCGCGCTACAGCGCCGAGTTCATCGAGCGTTATCGCGCCGCGCAGCGCCAGCGGGTCGCTCGCATCGATACCTTCGCCCGGCACCTGGTCGAACAACGCCAGGCCGCGCGCGAGCGCCTCAAGAGCGGTGGCTCGCGCCAGGACAAGGCCGTGGCCAGCCATGGCCCGATCTTCCAGGTGTGGCGCACCGATGCCGACCTGCGCTGCTGGGACACCAGCCTCGACCCGTCCGACCGCTATGTCGGCTCCCTGTGGGGCAGCGACCCGTTCATTTCCAACCTGGGCAGCGTCAGCTTCGCCCGCACGGTGACCCCGGAGTCGTGGCTGTCGACCTGGTCCGGGTTGTCCTCGAACGCCTCCCTGGCCAAGTGCGCCGGGGCCATGGAGCAGCCCCTGCTGCTGATCGAGTACAGCGGCGACAACTGCGTATTCCCCGGTGACGCCGACGCCATCTACGACGCCATTCCAGCATCCAGCAAGGAGCGCCAGCGGGTGCGCGGCAACCATCACGGCCAGGCCCTGGAGGAGGGCGAGACCAGCGGCCAGATCCTCGCCGGCAGGCATTTGCAACGGTGGCTCCAAGACCACTTCTAGACGACCAAGAGCCTGAACGGCCAAGCATCCTAACGATCAAGAGCGTGCAGTCATGACAATTACAACAACTCAAGCCTCTTCCGCCACTGCCTCGGATACCCGCGGCGAACCCCTGCGCCACGTCGCCGCGCCGATTCCCGGGGTGGTCTATCCGCCCCAGGGCGAGCTCGAGCGCTACCTGCGTGAAGGGGTGCTCGGTTTCCAGACCCTGGTCGATGGTTTTGCCGCCATCGTCCGCCAGTACCCGGACAACGTCGCGCTGCTCGGCCCCGGGCTGCGCATCACCTATCGCGAGCTGGACCAGCGCTCCACCCGCCTGGCGGGGGCCTTCCTGCAGCAGGGCCTGCAACCGCTGGACCCGGTGGTGTTCCAGCTGCGCGACAGCGAGCAACTGGTGATCGCCTTCCTCGCCTGCCTCAAGGCCGGGTTGATCCCGATCTGCACCCTGGCGGCGCACCGCGAGCGCGAGATCGGCTACCTGGCCAACCTGGCCGAGGCCAGGCTGCATATCGTCCAGGGCGATGACGCCAAGTTCGACAGCATCGGTTTCGCCCGCAAGATGCGCGAAGCCACGCCGTCGTTGCAGTTGATCATACAGGTCCGGGGCCCGGCCCAGGACGGCGTGCTGCACCAGGATGCGCTGGTGGACGGCATCGACCTGGCCAGTGCCGAAGCGCTGTTGCAAGGCGTGCGCCTGGACCCGTTCCAGGTGGCGGTCTACCAGCTGTCCGGCGGCACCACCGGGGTGCCGAAGATCATCCCGCGCTTTCACAACGAGTACCTGTACAACATGCGCGCCGTGGCCCAGTGGCTCGATTACCGGGCTGACGACGTGCTGTTCATGCCGCAACCGATGGTGCACAACCTCAACATGGGTTGCTGCTTCGGGCCGTTCCTGATGACCGGCGGCACCATCACAGTGACCCCCGACCTGCAGCCGGAAACCCTGATTGCGTTGATCGCCTCGACCAGGCCGACCTGGCTGATGCTTGGCGGGCCGATCATCGCCCGCCTGGAATCGGCGATCCAGGATGGCCGGGTCGACCTGGGCAATGCCCGGGGCGTGCTGGTGGCCAACAGCGCCGCCAAGTTGCAGAAGCTGCTGGGGGTGCGGACCCACAATGTGTTCGGCATCACCGAAGGCGTGATCATGTTCGGCCACCGCGAAGATGGGGCCGAGGCCCACGACACTACCAATGGCCGGCCAGTCTCGGCCTTCGACGACATCCGCATCCTGGTGCCCGGCACCGAGCAGGACGCCCAGCCCGGCGAGATCGGCGAACCGGCGTTCAAGGGGCCGTACACCATCCACGGCTATTTCCGTGCCGAGGAGCGCAACCGCGAAACCTTCACCCGCGACGGTTACTACCGCTCCGGCGACCTGATGTACACCAAGGTCCTGGACGGCAAGACCTACTTCGTGTTCTGCGGCCGCCTGAAGGACCTGGTCAGCCGCGGTGGCGAAAAGATCAATTGCGAGGAAGTCGAACTGGCGGTCGCCGGGCATCCGGCCGTCGCCGCGGTGGCGGCCGTGGGTTACCCATGCCCGGTATTCGATGAGCGCCTGTGCGCCGCCCTGGTGCTGCGCGACGGTTTCGCCGCGCCCACGGTCGCCGAGCTGGGCGCCTTCCTCGAGGACTACGGCCTGGCCAAGTTCAAGTGGCCGGAGCGCATCGAAGTGCTGGAGGCCTTCCCCCTGACCGCCTCCGGCAAGCTCAGCAAGGAAAAACTGCGCGAGCAGGTCAAGGCCAACGTGCTGCATGAAAAGGCCAAGCAAGCGAACTGACAGACCGTTCAAAGGAGTACCGAAAATGGCAAACCAGCCCGTTCTCAAAGGCGTCCACCACAGTGCCAGGCCCACCTGGAAACTGCGTGAGACCGTGGAGTTCTACCGCGACAAATTGGGGCTGCCGCTGGTTCATGCGATCTCGGCCCGTGGTTGGGGACCGTCCAACCACCCCGATTTCCTGCACTTTTTCTTCGACAGCGGCCAGCACAGCACCATCGCGTTCTTCTACTACATCAACACCGAGCAGCCGGACTACACCCAGCCTGTGGCGGACTACCGCTACGAGGCCACCCACACCGCCTGGCGCGTCGACAGCCGCGAGGAGTTGCTGGCCTGGCGCGAGCGCCTGGAGAGCCAGGGCATCGCGTTGATCTTCCAGATCCGCCACGAGCTGATCGAGTCGATCTACTTCAACGACCCGAACGGCTACTACCTGGAGATCACCATCCAGGAACGGCCGATGGACGCCCTGGACGCCGAGGATGCCACCCGCACCCTGGAAGCGGCCATGGCCCTGGAAGACGGCCTGCAGGCCGGTGGCGGTGCATTCACCAGCATCGACCAGGTATGGCGGGCCAAGGCCAGGGCCATCGATCCCGGGGCCGACGACGAGCTGGCCTTGTACGTGCTCGATGCGCCGGAGTTCTCGCCGTTGGTGCAAGCGGCGCAGCAGGCCAGCGGCGTGCAGCTGGAAAAGCTCGGCAACGGCTATTGGAAGATCACCACCGAAGACGCCCTGGTGTTCGAGCGCAAGCAGCTGGGCTTCGTGCCGGCCTTGTGGAACGCCGCGTTGACCGGTGGTTTCGTCGGCCAGGTGAGTGAATTTGACCGTTATCGGTTGCAGATCAGCCGGGGAGAGCAGTGATGAAGATCGCGATTGTCGGTGGCGGCCCTTCGGGGCTCTACCTGGGCTTGCTGCTCAAGCGCGGCGCGCCGGACTGGCAAGTGGAGGTGGTGGAGCAGAACGCGGCGGACGCGACCTTCGGTTTTGGCGTGGTGCTGGCCGACAGCGGGCTGCAGCAACTGCGCGAGGCTGACGAGGCGTCCTATGACGCCCTGTGTGCCGCCACCAAGCAGCACGAACACCAGGTGATCGTGCAGGCGGAAACCGCCATCGATATCCGCCTGCCGGTCAAGGGCGGGGCCATTCCACGCCTGACCCTGTTGCAGATCCTCGAGCAGCAAGCCGAAGCCGCGGGAGTGCGGGTGCATTACCGCGAACGCTTGGAAAGCCTTGCCGACCTGGCCCACCTGGGGCTGGACGACGCCGATGTGGTGGTGGGCGCCGACGGTATCAACTCGGTGGTGCGCCGGGCCTTCGAAGGCGGTTTCGGCACCACCAGCAGCACCCTGGGCAACCACTTCGCCTGGTACGGCACGCCCAAGGTGTTCGACGCCTCGGCGCTGGTATTCCGCAAGTATGGCGGCGGGCATTTCGTGGCCCATTACTACGCCTACAGCGACACCATGAGCACCTTCGTCGCCGAGTGCGACGACGCTACCTGGCAGCGCCTGGACCTGG
Organism: Pseudomonas sp. CMR5c; assembly: GCF_003850545.1. Taxonomy (NCBI): domain Bacteria; kingdom Pseudomonadati; phylum Pseudomonadota; class Gammaproteobacteria; order Pseudomonadales; family Pseudomonadaceae; genus Pseudomonas; species Pseudomonas sp. CMR5c. The sequence goes on from NZ_CP027705.1 coordinate 3,029,910, forward strand.
GCAGCCTCAGCGACGGCCAGCGCCAGGCGCTGATGGAAAAGATCTTCGCCCCCGAGTTGCAAGGCGCGCCGTTGCTCGACGGTGGCGCCCGGGTGGTCTGGCGCCAGTTCCCGGTGATCCGCAATGCCCACTGGACCCATGGCCGCCACGTGCTGGTGGGCGATGCCCTGGCCAGCGCGCATTTCTCCATCGGTTCGGGCACGCGCATCGCCATGAACGACTCCATTGCCCTGGCCCGGGCGCTGCTCGATTGCAACGGCGATGCCCTGGCTGGCCTCGCGGCCTACGAGCAGGGCCACAAGCCCAGCAAGCAGAAGCTGATCCGCGCCTCGGAGCGCTCCTACTTGTGGTACGAGGACATGGCGCGCTGGATGGACGACTACAGCGCCGAGCAATTCGTCTACCAGTTCATGACCCGCACCGGCCGCGTGGATGACCAGCGCCTGCGCCGCGAATACCCGGAACTGATGGCGCGCCTGGGTCGTGTCGGGAGCCCGGCATGAACGAGAGTGTCGAGATGGTCGTCGACCATCAGCCGTTCACGGTGCGGCGCACGGTGCGCTGGATCGATTGCGACCCGGCGGGAGTGGCCTTCACCGGGCGTTTCAGCGAGTACCTGATCGGTGCCGTCATGCACTTCTACCGGCATATCGGCTGGGGCCCGGGGGCCAAGGGCGAGGCCAATGTCGGCCTGCCTTGCAAGCACATGGCGCTGACCTTCCACGTGAGCCTGCCGCCGGAAACCACGGTGGACATCATGATCCGGGTGGGAGCGATTCGCGAGCGCAGCTTCGACCTCTTGGCCCATGCCTGGCTGGCGGACGGGCGCCTGGCTTTCGAAGGCGTGTTCGCGCCGATCTGCATCGAGCCACGGGAGCGCCGTGGGGTGCCGATCCCGCCCGCCCTGCGAGACATCCTGCAGTTCCACCACATCACTGATGAAGGGGGCCGCCCATGAATGCGACCTATCGAATTGGCCAGATCGTGCCCAGCTCCAACACCACGATGGAAACCGAGATCCCGGCCATGCTCCATGCCCGGCAACTGATCCGGCCGCAACGTTTCACCTTCCACTCCAGCCGCATGCGCATGCACAAGGTGACCCGCGAGGAGCTGGAGGCGATGAACCGCGAAGCCCTGCGTTGCGCGGCCGAGCTGGCGGACGCCCGGGTCGACGTGATGAGCACTGCCTGCCTGGTGGCGATCATGGCCATGGGCAACGGCTACCACCGCAAGGTCCAGGAGGAGCTGACGGCCATCGCCCGGGCCAACCAGTGCCAGGCGCCGGTGATGACCTCGGCCGGGGCCCTGGTCGAAGGCCTGAAGATCATGGGTGCCAAGCGCATCTCCTTGCTGGCGCCGTACATGCGCAGCTTGTGCGATCGGGTGGTGGAATACATCGAGAGCGAAGGCATCGAGGTGGTCGATTCGATCGCCTTCGAGATCCCCGACAACCTCGAGGTGGGCAAGCGTGATCCGGCGTTGTTGCTCGAGGATGTGCGGCGCCTGGATACCCGGGGCGTGGACGTGGTGGTGCTGTCGGCCTGCGTGCAGATGCAGTCGCTGCCGTCGATCCAGGCGGCCGAGGATGCCCTGGGCATTCCGGTGACTTCCACTGCGGTGTGCACGGTACGCCGCATGCTCGACCACCTGGGCCTGGAGCCTGTGGTGCCCGGTGCCGGGGCGTTGCTCTCGGGGCTGTATCCGGCGGTGAAGGAGGGCGCCCATGCGTGAGGCACTGATCGTCTCCACCGCGCGCACGCCGATCGGCAAGGCCGGGCGTGGCGCGCTGAACCACATCAAGTCACCGACGCTGATGGGCCATGCCCTGCGCCATGCCGTCGAGCGCGCGGGGGTCGAGCCCGGGGCCATCGACGATGTGGTCATCGGCACGGTGCTGGCCGCCGGGACTGCTGGCTCCAACCTGGGGCGCAATGCGGTGTTCGCCGCCGGGTTGCCGGTCTCGGTGAGCGCGCAGACCCTGGATCGCCAGTGTTCCTCGGGGCTGATGGCGATCGCCACGGCGGCCAAGCAGATCATCGTCGATGGCATGGACGTGGTGGCCGCGGGCGGCCAGGACAATATCTCCGCGGTGCAGCAACGCTATTTCCAGTGGGTCGCCGACGAGCAGGATGACGCGGTGATCCAGGCGGTGCCCCATGCCTACATGCCGATGCTGCAAACGGCGGAGGTGGTGGCGCGCAAGTACGGCATCAGCCGCGAACAGCAGGATGAGTTCGCCTATGTCTCGCAGTTGCGTACCGCCCGGGCCCAGGCCCAGGGACTGTTTGCCGATGAGATCGTGCCTATCGAGGTCCGGCAGCAGATCGTCGACAAGCTCACCGGGGTTTCCCGCTTGCAGGCGCTGACCCTGCACCAGGATGAGGGCAACAGGCCCGAGACCACGCTGGACGGCCTGGCGCGCCTGGCGCCGGTGCTCGATGGCGGAAGCATCACCGCCGGCAATGCCAGCCAGCTGTCCGATGGCGCCAGTGCCTGCGTGCTGGTGGACCGGCGCCTGGCCGAGCAGCGGGGCTACAGCGCGCTGGGCCTGTATCGCGGCATGGCGGTGGCTGGGCTGGCGCCGCAGGAGATGGGCCTCGGTCCGCTGCTGGCCATTCCCAAGCTGCTCAAGCAGCACGGCTTGCAGGTCCGGGACATCGACCTGTGGGAGCTCAACGAGGCGTTCGCCTGCCAGGCCCTGTATTGCCAGCGCCAGCTGGATATCGACCCCGAATGCTGCAACGTCAATGGTGGCGCCATCGCCATCGGCCACCCCTACGGCATGACCGGCGCACGCCAGGTGGGGCACGCGCTGCTCGAAGGCAAGCGGCGCAAGGCGCGCTACGTGGTGGTGTCGATGTGCGTCGGCGGCGGCATGGGCGCAGCGGGGTTGTTCGAGATCGCTTGACGGTGGCGGCCCGCGCCATGGCCCTGCCTGGGGCCGGGGCCGCCACCCACCAGACAACAAACCAGAGGTAGTACGCAAAATGACCGTAGAACAAGAACAATATGCACTGAACGAACTGACCCGCGGCCTGTACTTCGGTGAAAGCCCGCGCTGGCGTGACGGCACCCTGTATGTCTCGGACATGCTGGGCAAGAAGGTCTATGCCATCGATGCCGCCGGCAATCGCCGGGTCATCGCCGAAATGCCCCACAAGCCCAACGGCATGGGGTTCTTGCCCAATGGCGAGCTGATCCTCAGCTCCATGCACGAAGCCCGGCTGTACCGCTACACCCCCCAGGGTCCGGAACTCTATGCCGACCTGTCCGCTGTGTTCACCGGTTATGTCGGCGACATGGTGATCGACCCGCAGGGCCGGATCTATGTCGACGATGTCGGGGCCCGGGTCTTCGAGGGTGAACCGCTCAAGCCGGGGCGCATCGTGATCGTCGAGCCCAACGGCGAGATCTCGGTGGGGGTGGAGGACTGCAACTTCCCCAACGGCATCGTCATCACCCCGGACCAGAAGACCCTGGTATTCGTCGAGACCTTCGCCGAGCGCCTCAGCGCGGTGGACATCGTCGACGGCCAGTTGGTCAACCGCCGCGTGCTGCTGGACCTGACGCTGCTGTTCCCTTCGCCAGAAGACCGTGCCCGCAAGCGTGGTTGCGTCGATGGGATCTCCATCGATGCCGAAGGCGGCATCTGGCTGAGCATGCTGCGCGCCGAGCAGTTCATGCGCATCAGCCCCCAGGGCGAGGTCACCCACCGCATCCCGATGCCGGGCTACGAATGCGTGGCCAGCACCTTTGGCGGCGAGGACGGCAAGACCCTGTTCCTGGTGGCGACCAAGGTCGAGGGCGACAACATCTTCGAGGCCATGGTCAACCTGCGCACCGAAACCACGATCTTCACCACCCGCGTTGCCATCGGCAAAGGTGCGGGCCGCCCCTAGCCCGCGGGGCTGAGTGACAGCGGGCGCCTGGGCGCCCGCGCTTGCCTTGTGTACCTATCGACGGTGCCTGCCCGCCAGCAAGCGCCCTGGGCGATGCTGTGCCCGGCGCAGGACCGCCAACCATTGACCTGATCACAACAACTACAAGGAACCAGGGTCATGAACAGATTTTCCCGATTGCTGCTCGCCAGTCCGCTGCTGGTCGCGACCACCGCGGGCGCTTCCAACGGACCGCAGTACGCCGGCTACGGTGCCCAGGCCATGGGCATGGGCGGCGCCGCCATCGCCAACCCCACCGACGCGGTGGCGGCGGTCAACAACCCCGCCGGCATGGGCCTGGTCGGCACCCGGATCGATGGCAGCCTGACCGCCACCACCGGGCAGTTGCGCTCGAACGTGCAGGGCGCGAAGAACAGCGATGACGTGCTGGTGTTCGTACCGGGGTTCGGCGCCAACTACCAGTACCGTCCGGACATCACTGTCGGCGTCGCGGTATCCGGCTATGGCGCCGGTATCGACTACGGCAAGTCGGTGCCGGCCTTCGGCTCCTCGAAGGTCAAGTCCGAGCTGGCGCAGATGCTGGTGGCGCCCACGGCCACCTACGAGTTCCAGCCGGGGCACTACCTCGGCCTGTCGCTCAAGCTGGGGTACGAGACCCTGATGCTCCACGGACTGGAGAACTTCGGCGCGAGCAACGACCGTGACCATGCCCTGGGCGCGGGCCTGGGCATCGGCTACCTGGGGACCATCGCCCCCGGGTTGCGCCTGGGCCTGACCTACTCGAGCCCGGTGTGGTTCCAGAAGCTCGATGCCCACGAGGACATCATCCCCAATGGCCGCCTGAACATGCCGCAGCAGGCGGGCCTCGGCCTGGCCTATGACTCGGGACCCTGGACCTTCGCCTTCGACTACCTGTGGATCGACTGGAGCAGCGAGAAGGCCCTGGCCAATTCACTGACCCAGGGCGGGCCACCGGGAGCCGGCAACGGGCCGGGGTTCGGCTGGCGCGACCAGCAGGTCTTCCGCTTCGGGGTCAACTACCACTACAGCGAGCGCCTGCAGTTGCGTACCGGTGTGTCCCTGGCCAATCACCAGGTGCCGGATCGCGAGGCCACGCTGGTCTCCATCGCCCCCTGCAACCAGCCCAAGAGCCTGCACCTGGGGCTGACCTACCAGGTCTCGGACCAGTTGGAGGTGACGGGCGCCTACATGTACGACTTGCGGCACATCACCAAGGGCGAGGGCGCCAGCGAAGGTGTCGAGGCCGGTGGCGAGCTGCACATGCTGACGGTGGGCCTGGGCTACCGCTTCTAGTCCTCAAGGGTTCCAGGCATGGAAGCCTGGGCAGGGCCGGCGCTCACCAGGCCGGCCGCTGTCCGTCCGCCAGGAGGGCATGGTGCGGCCCGGTGCCCACGATCACCGGGCCGTGCCGCTTTCAAATCACGTTCTTGCGCACCCTGAACTGCGCCCCGGTCTTTAATAAAGGCCAGGGTGATGGGCTTGTGGTAAGTGACGCCGCAGGCCTCAGGCGGGCCAGGCGCGGGGGCAGGGCATTGCCCTGGTTGATCGGTATGTGTTCGGCCGGTGCGAGCCGGGATGGGGCGGGCAATAAAAAAGACCAGCCATGCAGTGGGGAACTGCATGAACTGGCCAAGCGGGAAGAAACCCGTGGTGTCACCTGGTCCTGGGCGTTCAGCCGAGCGGGGCGTGGCCGCTCGCCTGAACGCCCGCTCAACTACTGGTTGCCGCCTTGGCCTTGGGTGGCCAGGGCCAGGGGCTCATGGCCGTCCCAGCCACCGCCCAGGGCCTTGAACAGCTTCACTTCGCTGCTGAGCTGGTTCAGCCGATCGCGGATCAGCTGTTGTTGCGCGCCGAACAGTTCACGCTGGGCGTCGAGTACCGCCAGGTAGCTGTCGACGCCTTCGTCGTAACGCTGGTTGGCCAGTGCGTAGTACGCCTGGTCGTTGTTTACCAGGTCGCGCTGGGCCTGTAGCTGTTCGCCGAAGGTACCCCGGGCCGCGAGGCCGTCGGCCACTTCGCGAAACGCGGTCTGGATGCTTTGCTCATAGGCCGCGACGTTGACGTCCTTGAGCACCTTGCGGTAGTCGAGGTTGCCGCGCAGGCGCCCGGCCGTGAAGATCGGCAGGTTGATCTGCGGTGCGAAGCTCCACAGTCCCGACCCTCCCTCGAACAGGCCATCCAGCTCGCGGCTGGTGGTGCCGGCCGCGGCGGTCAGGCTGATGCTCGGGAAGAACGCCGCGCGCGCCGCGCCGATGTCGGCATTGGCGGCCAGCAGGCGATGCTCGGCGGCGCGGATATCCGGGCGCCGTAGCAGCAGGTCGGCCGGCAGGCCCGGGGTTGGCGCGGCCAGCGGTTGCTCGAAGGCCGTGGTCCGCGACAAGCCGGCGGGCAACGCGGTGCCGAGCAGCGACTGCAAGGCATTGACGTCCTGGGCGACCTGGCGCGTGTACAGCGCTTGCTGCACTCGCGCGGTTTCCACCAGGCTGCGGGCCTGGCGCACATCGAGCGCCGACGCGGTGCCGACTTCGCGACTCGACTGGATCAGTTCCAGGCTCTGCCGGTAGCTGGCCAGGGTCGAGTGTGCCAGTTCCAGTTGTTCCTGGTCGCTGCGCCAGGTCAGGTAGGCGATGGTCACATCGCCCACCAGGGCGATCTGCACGCCACGCTGCGCCTCGGCACTGGCCAGGTATTGCTCCAGCGCCGCCCGTTCCAGGCTGCGCAAGCGACCGAACAGGTCGACTTCATAGGACAACCCCAGGGCCACGCTGTACTGGCTCTGGATTCCGGCCTTGCCGCTGGGCGACAGGTCGGCGGGCTGGCGTTGGCGGCTGCCGCCGGCGCTGGCATCGACGCTGGGGAACAGCGCCGAACGCTCGATCCGGTGCAGGGCACGGTAGGCCTCGACATTCAAGGCGGCCTGGCGCAGGTCGCGGTTGTTGTCCAGGGCCGTGGCCACCAGCGTGCGCAGCGACGGATCGCGCAAGAACAGCCGCCAGTCCAGGACCGTATCGCCGGTCTCGGGCTGGGCCTGGTTGGCGGTGGTCGCCTGGTCATAGGCCGCGCCCTGGGGCCAGGCCGCTTGCACGGGGGCAGTGGGGCGCTGGTACTCGGGGATCAGGCTGCAACCGCCCAGGGCTAGCGCCAGGGCGATCGAGAGGCCGGTGCGCTTCATGCCGTTTCTCCTTCAGCGGCTACCGCTGGCTTGTTGCGTTCGAACACTTTCACCACCACTACGTAGAACAGGGGCACGAAGAACACCGCAAGCACCGTGGCGGTGATCATCCCGCCGACCACGCCGGTGGCGATGGAGTGCTGGCTGCCGGCGCCGGCACCGGAGGCGATGGCCATGGGCAGCACGCCGAAGGTGAAGGCCAGGGAGGTCATGATGATCGGGCGCAGGCGCAGTTTGGCGGCCTCGATGGCGGCCTTGGCCAGGGGCAGGCCTTCCTTCTCGTAGAGTTCCTTGGCGAACTCGATGATCAGGATCGCGTTCTTCGCCGACAGGCCGACCGTGGTCATCAGGCCGATCTGGAAGTACACATCGGCCTCCAGCCCGCGCCACAGGGTGGCCAGCACCGCACCGAGGATACCCAGCGGCACCACCAGCATCACCGACACCGGCACCGACCAGCTCTCGTACAGCGCCGCCAGGCACAGGAACACGATCAGCACGGTCAGGGCGTAGAGCATGGGCGCCTGGTCGCCGGTCTGGATCTCCTCGTAGGACAGGCCGTTGTAGCTCAGGCCGATACCCGCCGGCAGCTGCTGCATGATCTGGGCGATGGCCAGCATCGCGTCGCCGGTGCTGTAGCCGGGCGCCGGTTCACCGAGGATCTGCACCGCGGGAATGCCACCGTAGCGTTCCAGCTTGGGCGAGCCGTAGATCCACTCGCCGGTGGCGAACGCGGAAAACGGCACCATCTGCCCCAGGCTGTTGCGCACGTACCATTTGTCGAAGTCTTCCGGGGATATCCGCGAGCTGTCCACGCCTTGCAGGTAGACCCGCTTGACCCGGCCCAGGTCGATGAAATCGTTGACGTACATCGAGCCCCAGGCCGCGCTCATGGTTTCGTTGATCGCCGCGATGCTGACCTGCAGGGCGCGGGCCTTCTCGTCGTCGATGCGCACCTGGAACTGCGGTTCGTCGTCCTTGCCGTTGGGGCGTACCGAGCGCAGCTTGGGGTTCTGCGCCGCCAGGGCGAGGAACTGGTTGCGCGCGGCCATCAGCGCCTCGTGCCCGAGGCCGGAGTTGTCCTGCAGGAAAAGGTCGAACCCCATGGCGTTGCCCATCTCCAGGATCGCCGGCGGCACGAAGGCCATCACCGTGGCGTCCTTGATCTTGGCGAAGCGCTGGTTGGCGCGGCGGGCGACGCTGAACACGTCCTCACCTGCGGCCTTGCGCACGGCCCAGTCCTTGAGTACCACCAGCACCAGCCCGGAGTTCTGCCCGCGGCCGGCGAAGTTGAAGCCGTTGACGGTCATGACGTGCTCGACGCGCTCGCCTTCCTCGTTGACCAGGTAGTCCTTGACCTCCTGGAGTACCGCTTCGGTGCGTTCGGCCGTGGCGTTGAGCGGCATGCGCACCTCGGCCATCATCAGGCCCTGATCTTCGTTGGGCAGGAACGCCTTGGGAATCTGGGTGAACAGAAAGCCCGTGCCGCCGGTGATCAGCACGAAGGCCAGCAGGTAGCGCCCACGATGCTTGAGCATGCCGCCCACGCCGCGCTCGAAGCGCTGGGTGCTGCGGTCGAAGGTGCGATTGAACCAGCCGAAGAAGCCTTTCTTCGCGTGGTGCGCATCGCCCTTGGGGGCCTTGAGGATGGTGGCGCACAGGGCCGGGGTGAAGATCAGTGCCACCAGCACCGACAGGCCCATGCAGACCACGATGGTCACCGCGAACTGCTTGTAGATGATGCCGGCCGAGCCACCGAAGAAGGCCATGGGCACGAATACCGCCGAGAGCACCATGCCGATGCCCATCAGCGCACCGGAGATCTGCTGCATCGACTTGCGTGTCGCCTCCAGCGGCGACAGGCCCTCCTCATGCATCAAGCGTTCGACGTTCTCCACCACCACGATGGCATCGTCCACCAGCAGGCCGATCGCCAGGACCATGGCGTACATGGTCAGCACGTTGATGCTCAGGCCGAACAGGGGCAGCAGGGCGAAGGCCGCCAGCAGCACCACCGGCACCGCCAGGGTCGGGATCAGGGTGGCGCGGATGCTCTGCAAGAACAGCAGCATCACCAGGAACACCAGGGCCACGGCTTCGAAGATGGTGTGGATCACCGAATGGATTGACGCTTGCACCACTGGGGTGGTGTCGTAGGGGTAGATGACCTCCACGCCCTCGGGCAGGTAGGCCTTCTGCTTCTCCAGCACCGCCTTGACCGCCTTGACCGTCTCCAGCAGGTTGCCGCCGCTGGCCAGGCGCAGGGCCAGGCCGGCCGATTCCTTGCCCTTGTACTTGGAGGAGATCGCGAAGTTGTCCGAGGACAGGCTGACGTTGCCCAGGTCCTTGACCCGCACTTGCGAGCCGTCGGCCTTGACCTTGACCAGGATCTCCTCGAAATCGGCGACGCTGGTCATGCGCGTCTTGCCCAGCACCGTGGCGTTGAGCTGCACGCCGGAACGGGTCGGCAGGCCGCCGAGCTGGCCGGCGGAGACCTGCACGTTCTGCTCGCGAATGGCCTGGGCCACGTCGCCCGGGGTCAGCTGGTAGCTGTTGAGCTTGCCGGGGTCGAGCCAGATGCGCATGGCATAGGGCGAGCCGAACAGCTGGAAGTCGCCAACACCGTTGATCCGCGAGATCGGGTCTTGCAACTGCGAGGCGATCAGGTTGCCGAGGTCGAAGTTGTCCAGCTTGCCGGTGTTGTCCACCAGGCCGACGATGAGGAAGAAGTTCATCTGGTACTTCACCACGCGCAGGCCCTGGCGCTGGACCTCCTCGGGCAGGCGCGGGGTGGCCAGTTGCAGCTTGTTCTGCACCTGGACCTGGGCGATGTCGGGGTTGGTGCCCTGCTCGAAGGTGACGATGATGTTCATGCTGCCATCGGCGTTGCTTTCGGCGGACATGTAGCGAAAGCCGTCAAGCCCGGCCAGTTGCTGTTCGATGACCTGGACCACGGTGTCTTGCACGGTCTTGGCCGAGGCGCCGGGGTAGCTGACCTGGATCGAGACCGCGGGTGCGGCGATGTTGGGGTACTGGCTGACGGGCATCTTCAGCAGCGACAGGGCGCCGGCGAGCATCGCGACGATGGCCAGCACCCAGGCGAAGATCGGCCGGTCGATGAAGAAACGGGACATGGATCAGTGACTCCTCAATGGGCCTGGGGGCCAGCGGCGGCGCCGAACTCGGCCACCAGCTTGACGTTGCCGGCCGCCACCGGCTTGACGGCCAGGCCACTGCGTACGCGCTGCACGCCTTCGGTGACCACTCGCTCGCCATCGGCGATGCCGGCACCGATCAGCCAGGCGTTGCCCACGGTGCGCAGGGTCTGCAGTTCACGTTGCTCGACGGTGTCGTCGGCCTTGACCACCCAGGCGGTGGGTACGCCGCGGGCATCCCGGCCGACCGCTTGTTGCGGGATCAGGATGGCGGCCTGTTGCTCGCCTTCCTTGAGCTGGGCATGGACGAACATTCCCGGCAGCAGCTTGCGGTCGGGGTTGGGGAACTCGGCGCGCAGGGTCACCGAACCGGTGGTGGGATCGACGCTGACCTCGGAGAACTTCAAGGTGCCCTTGAGCGGGTAGGGGGTGCCGTCGTCCAGGGTCAGGCTGACTTGCGCCTGGTCCGGGCCGCTGGCCTGCAAACGCCCGGACTCCAGGGCCTGCTTGAGGCCCAGCAGCTTGGTGATGGGCTGGTTGACGTCGACATAGATCGGATCGAGCTGGGTCACGGTGGCCAGGGCCTGTTCCTGGCCGTTGGTCACCAGTGCGCCCTCGGTGACGGCCGAACGCCCGATACGTCCGGAGATCGGTGCCAGGACCTTGGTGTATTGCACGTCGATACGGGCCATCTGTGCGTCTGCCTGGGCTTGTTTCCAGGTGGCCAGGGCATCGTCGTACTGCTGCTGGCTGACGGCGTTGGTCTTGAGCAGGCGCTCGTAGCGCTGGGCCAGGTTCTGCGCGGTGAGCAGGCTGGCCTCGGCCCGGGCCAGGCGGGCCTGGTAGGTGCGCGGATCGATCTGGTACAGCTGCTGGCCGTCCTTGACCTCGGCGCCTTCGACGAACAGCCGGCGCTGGAGGATCCCGGACACCTGGGGCCGGACTTCCGAGACGCGATAGGCCGAGGTCCTGCCCGGCAGGTCGGTGGTCAGGGTCAGTGCCTGGGCCTTGGCGGTATAGACGCCGACCTCCGGCGCGGGGGCGGCAGCCATTTCCGTCTCCTTGGCGCCGCAACCGGCCAGTAGGCACAAGGCCGCCAGGGGAATGAATGGCCGCGCACACAAAGCTTGCTTGAGTCTCACGCTCGTCTCCTGTTGTGGGACTGAATAGTCAAAAATTACGACTTTTGGTCCGTATTGCGATACAGTGTACCATCATGAGATTCAGCAAATGCAAGCTCGGATTTGCTCGGCTGGCCTGATCGGCCGCTTGCAACTAGAGTGGCGGCCAATCCACAGAACCCGGCACGACGGCCTCGCGGCCAGCCCCAAGGAGTCGTATGAATGATTCGGAAGAAAGCAGCGCCAAGCACGGCGGGATACAGGTCATCGCGCGGGCCGCGTCGGTCATGCGGGCCTTGGGCAGCAACCCCCAGGGCTTGAGCCTGGGGGCCATCGCCCAGGTGGTGGAACTGCCGCGCTCGACGGTGCAGCGCATCATCAATGCCCTGTGCGTGGAGCATCTGGTCGAGACCCTGGGCCCGGCCGGCGGCTTTCGCCTGGGCCCGGCCTTCGGCCAACTGGTGACCCAGGCCCAGGTCGATATCATTTCCCTGGTCAGGCCGTACCTGAGCGCCCTGTCCGAGGAAGTGCAGGAGTCGACCTGCCTGGCGTCGCTGTCCGGCGACAAGGTCTATGTGCTGGATCGCATCGTCGCCGAGCGTGAGTTGCGGGTGGTGTTCCCCATCGGCATCCATGTGCCGGCCACGGCCACTTCCGGCGGCAAGGTGCTACTGGCGCAGTTGTCGAGCGAGGCCCAGCAGGCGCTGCTGCCCGATCCGTTGCCCGTGTGCACCCCCAAGAGCCTGGGGCGTGCGGCCCTGCTGGAACAGTTGCGGGCCATCAAGGGCCGTGGCGCGGCCAATGACCAGGACGAGTACATCGAGGGCCTGTGTTCCTACGCAGTGCTGCTGGACACCTACCTTGGCCATTACTCGATCTCCATCGTCGCCCCCAATTCACGGGCGGCGGCCAGGGGCGAGGCGTTCCAGCAGGCCTTGCAGGCGTGCAAGCAGAAGATCGAGGAGATGATCGGCCGGACTCCTCGCGTGGTCCAGGACTAGCCCCGGCCATGGCCAGGAAGACCGCAGCCGAGGCCGCGCGCACCCGTCGCCGGATCCTGGAGGCAGCCAGCGAACTGTTCTCCCGGGAAGGGGTGTCCAGCACCACCCTGGATCAGATCGCCCGGCAGGCCGGGGTCACGCGGGGGGCGATCTACTGGCATTTCAAGGGCAAGCAGGATCTGCTCGATGCGCTGTTCAGCGAACAGACCCTGCCTCTGGAGAACGACCGGCCGCAAGCCGTGGATTTCCATCGCGGCTGGCAACGGCTGCACGACGACCTGGTGGCCACCGTCAGTGGCGAGGGGCCGCGCCGTCTTTCGGAAATCATGTTGTACCAGGGCGCCTGCGGCAGCGACCCCAGCACCCATCAGCGGCGGTTGGACTGGGTCAGGGGGCTGCTCCAGCATCACCTGCGGCGGCTGCTGGAAACCGCCGTGTCGCGCCAGGAACTGCCGCCCAGCCTCGATGTGCCGGGGGTGCTGGAGTTCTGTTGCATCGCCATTACCGGCCTGCTGTATGAATGCCTGCATGACAACCCGCATCCGCAGGAGGCGATTTCCGCGACCCTGGCGGTGCTGCAGCATGTGGCCAAGGCCCCGCCCCGGCACCTGTTGCTGGAGGGTTAGGGGCCGTGCCAGGAGGCGGGAAACCCCGGGACGTGGCGCAAGCGCTGCTGGACGCTAGGCTCAAAGCGTCCGCTGCTGGAGGTTCGCCGCTTCTCGTTCCTCGTCCATGACCGTGGCTTCCTTGAGCGGCACCTCGCCCACACCCAAGGCGCGTTCGATCAGCAGTTCGCCGCCGCTGTCCTTGAGCAGTGCTTGCAGGCGCTGGAATTCGTTGCACCAGATCGTCTCGATATCCCGATCGCGCCCCTTGTCCCGCTGTGGGTCGAGGGCCACAGCGCGCACCTGCAGGCGGCCGTTGTCGGCCTTGCCACCGACTTCGACGCCGTAACCTGGGGTGGCGCTCTTGCGCAGCACCACCTTGCCGGACTCGGCCCAGGCGGTGGCCATGCCTTCGCGAACCTCGTAGCCGAGCCGGGCCAGCCCCTCGAGCATGGCCTGGCGCCGGGCCAGTGCAGCCTGGGCCTGTAGCACAGCGGTGAGCGCGGCCTCGCATTCGGACTTCAGCGCTTGCAGCAGCGCCAGGTCGCTGTGCTCGTGGCACTCGGCGACCTGGCGCAGCAGGGCCGGGTGATCGGTCGTGGCATGGGTATGGAGTTCGCTGGCCAGGTCCTGCACCTGGCCAAGCAGCTCGCGGCGCTGCTGGAAGTCGCGCGTGGCCTCGGCCAGTTCGATCACCAGGCTGTCGAGCAACAGGTTGCGCTGTTGCGCTTGCTCCTGGGCTTCGGCCCGGGCCAGCCGTTGCAGGAACGGGGTCGCGGCTGGTGCGCCCTGGAGCAGTTGCAGTTCGGCGATATGCCGGTCGATGCGTTGCAGGCGCGGATCACGCTCGGCTGGCTGTTGCGCGGCGATCCACTGTTCGAGGCTGGCTTGGGGTGTCTCTTCGCGCAGTTGCCGGGCCAGTTCGCGTTGACGCTCGCTCAAGCTGTCCGTCTCGTCGACCCTGGCCAGCTGGCTGAAGCCCTGGGCCAGGACCTGCTGCGCATGGGCGAGGTCGGTGCCTTCGGCCAGGCGCGCCACGTCTTGCAACAGCTCGGGCGCAACCGCTGCCTGTGCAGCGCGCAGGGCGCCGAGCAGGGTCGCGGCATTTTCTTGCTGGCGGCGCTGGCGCTGGCGTTGTTCGGTCGCACGCAGCACCGCGCGTTCCTCGCGTTCTGTCTGGTCGCGGCGCAGGTACTCGATCTCGATCGGCACGGCTCTCTGCAATTGGGCGAACTGTTCCTGGCCGAGCAGGGTGCGCAGGCGTTCAGCGCGGGCGCGGGTGGCGTTGCGTTGTTCCTCGTTCAACTCGCCGAGCCTGACGGCCTGGGCTTCCCAGCGGGCCATGGCCTGTTCCAGGCGCTGCAGGTGCCCCTCGCACAGGGCGATGATTTCTTCGCGGGTGACGATCCGCACAACCTTGGGACCACTCATGGGCAGATCTCCGTATCGCTGGAAGGGGCCGTGACCGGACCTGGCTGGGCGGACGGCAGTGCCCGTTCGATGGCCTCGCGCAGACGGGCGCGTTCGTTGTCGCCGTCGTGGTACCAGGCCTGGGACGACACCCGGTGGATATGCGGGATCGCCCGGCGCAGGACCGACGGGCGCCAGATCTCCCGGGCGCGGGCGCGTTCCAGCAAGGTGTGGCTAGGGGCGTCGCATTCGATGCCGATGGCGTAGGTCCCGGTACCGGGGTTTTCGATGGCGAAGTCCAGGCCGAAGGCGTCGCCCTCGCTGGCCGGCGCGGCCTGCCAACCCTGGGCCTGGAGGTATTGGCCGACGATCCTGGCGAAGCCGTCGCGATCCTGGCCCTGGCCGCGTTGCAGGTTGCCGCGGTCGGTCTGCAGCCGGTCGAGCAGCTTGCCGGTGTAGGCGAACTCCCCGGCGCACAGCGCCCGGGCGTATTCCAGGTAGCCTTGCAGGTAGTCCCTGGGGCTGGCCGGCGCACGGTGGGTATTGAGCATGTCGGAGATGTCGCCGATGGGCATCGAGGTGATCATCACCACCTTGTGCCGTGCGCGGGTGACCGCCACGTTCAGGCGCCGTTCGCCGCCGGTCTGGCCAAGTACCCCGAAGCTGCGGCGGAAGGTGCCCTGGCTGTTGCGGCCGAAGGTCGAGGAGAAGACGATCACGTCGCGCTCGTCACCCTGGACGTTCTCCACGTTCTTGACGAACACCGACATGTCCTCGCCGTCCTCGCTGCGTTCGCGCTCCTGGGCGTAGGTGCTGCGGAACACCTCGTCCTGGGCGGCGTGGGCCTCCAGGTGTTCCTCGATCAGCTCGGCCTGCTTGCGGTTGAAGGTCACCACGCCGACCGAGGGGCGCTCTTCGTAGGGTTGGCGCCACAGCTCGGCCAGGTACTGCACGACACGCTCGGCTTCCTGGGCGTTGCTCTGGTTCTGGTACAGGCCTTCGACCTGGATCAGCTCCAGCGGCTTGACTCGCTCGATGCTGGCTTGTGGATGGCGTACGGGCACATTCAGGCGGTTGCCATAGAACGAGGCATTGGAGAAGCCGATCAGCTCGCGGTAGGCGGAGCGATAGTGGATCTGCAACGTGGTGCTGGGCAGGGCATTGCGCGCCAGTTGCAGCAGGTCGGGGCAGTCCTTGATCTCTCGGCGGTTCCAGGTGTCTTCGAAGGCCTCGCGTTGCTCCTGGTCGGCTTCTGCGTCGGGCTCGTCGCCGTCGAACAGTTCGGCTTCGTCGCTTTCCACCCGGCTGGAGAAGAACGCCGTCGGCGGCATCTGCTTCTCGTCGCCGCTGACCACCGTGACCTGCCCGCGAAACAGGGTCGGCAGGGCGAACTCCACCGGCATCTGCGAGGCTTCGTCGTAGATCACGGTATCGAACAGGCCGGCCTTGAGCGGCAGCACGCGACTGGCCACGTCCGGGTTCATCAGCCACACCGGGCGCAGGTTCATCAGCCCCAGCGGCGCGCCCAGCTCGATGAATTCGCGCAGGCGCCGCGAGCGCTTGCCGGTGAGCCGGGTCACGTCTTCCCATTGCTTGCGATTGCCCAGGCGCGAGGGATCGATGCCCTTGGCCAGCAGCTCGCGGTTGAGCTCGCGCATGCGGGTATCGGCCTGGGCCAGGCTGGCGACCTTGGCCTGGGTTTCGTCCTGGCCGTACAGCAACTCGGGGTTGGCTTGCTCGATGCGGTGCTTCCAGCCCAGCCGCGCCTCGCGGTTCAGCAGGCGGCGCACGGCGGCTTCCAGTTGCTCGGGCGCCAGGGCGTCCAATTGCGCCTGGCGTTGGCGTAGCAGGGCCAGCAGCTCCAGCTCCTCTGGGCCCAGCAGGCTGGCTCGGCCACGGAACGCCTGGTAGGCGCCGAGGCAGGGCAGGGCTTGTTGCAGGCGGGCCAGGGGCAACTCGTTGCTCTGGTTGTGCTCGATAGCCTGTTGCAGTTGCCCAAGCAGCTCGGCGCCCAGCCAGTGGCCGAGCAGCTTGAGCTGGTCGAGGCTGGTCTGGCGTACGCCCTGGCGAATCAGTGAGGCGTCCAGGTCACCGAGCAACGCTTCGAACTCGCGCTTGTCGCCGCTGAGCACCGCAGCGTCGGCCTGGCGGGCGCGGGGCGATTGGGCCAGGGCCTGGGCCAGGACCTGGATCTCCAGCAGCTGGCGGATGTCGTGGGTGACCGTCGCGCTCAGCTCCAGGCCGGCTTCGGGGGCCGGGGCGTCCAGTCCCAGCTCCCGTTGCAGGGCCGTGAGTTCGGCGCGCAGCGGGCGCCATTGGCGCTCCAGGTCGATGGCCGCGTGCAGTGCGGGCAAGACCTCCTCGACCCGGTTTTCACCCCGTTCCTGCAGGAACTCGCGCAGCCGGCCACGGCGCAGCAGCTGCAAGGGGTTGATCCGCGACCACCAGGAACGGGCGGCCATGACCTTGGCGCAATCCTGGCCCAGGCTGCCGAGGCGCTTGTGGTCGATCAGCCCCAGGGCGGGCGACAGCACCGCCTGGTAGCGATCTTCCGGCAACTGGCGCAGTTGCTGCTGCAATTGCCGCAGCTCGTCGAGGATCGCCTCGCCACGGGGCAGCGGTTCATGCTCGCGCAGGCGGAACAGCGGTAGCCAGCGGGCCAGGCGCAGCCGCTGCTGCGGGTCCAGGTCGAGCAAGGTGGCGACGTGGGCCGCCATCCATGCGCGGTAGGGCGCGGGGTCGTCGATCTCGAAACTGGCCGGATGCGCTTGCAGCGTGGCCTGGCGATCGGCCTCGGCCTGGGCGAAGTCCCGCAGGTTGTCGTCGAAGGCTTGCAGGGTCGGGCGATCGGCGGCGAAGGCTTGCAGCTGCGCCAGGGGGCTGCCTTCGTAGCGTGCCGGCAACCACAGGCGAACCAGCGGCGCGCAGCGCTCTTCCAGGCGGGTCAGGCTGGCTGGGTCCAGGGGCGCCAGGTGCTGGCGCAGGGCCGGGAATTCCAGGGGCGCGGGGCCATCTTCCAGTTCGATCAGCTCGCCCAACAGGCGGCGATAGCTCAGGCCGCTGGCCGGGTCCGGGTGATGCAGGCTCTGGTGGTAGCGATCGAGCTCGCCCTCGAGGGCCTCGATGCGCGCCGCTGTCTGTTCACGCTGGCGCAACCAGCCCTGGCTGTCGCCGCCAGCGACGAACAGGGCCTCCAGCTGCTCGCGGATACTGCGGATGATCGGTTCGCGGTCGCGGTTGACGTCGTTGAGCATGACGATGCGCTGGCCAAGCCCTTCGGCCACCAGGCGTTTGTGCACCACCTCCAGCGCCGCATGTTTCTGGCAGACGATGAGCAGGCTGCGCTGGCGGCCGATGGCGTCGGCCACCATGTTGACGATGGTCTGGCTCTTGCCGGTGCCGGGTGGCCCCTCCACCAGCAGGCCGGGGCCTTGCCGGGCCTGGAGTACTGCCGCTTCCTGGGACGGGTCGCTGGCCACGGTGAAATAGCGCTGCAGCTCGCCGGGATCGGCCGGTGGCTGTTCGTCCTCGCCATTCCTGAGGCGCAAGGCGGTCTCGAGGCCCGTGCCGTTGGGTGACAGCGACTTGAGCTGGCGCAGGTCCTCGCCAATGGCCTGGCCCATGAAGGTGACATGGAACAGCACCGCCGCGCAGGCCAGTTCGTCCTGGTAGGGCGCGACCTCCACCGTGCTGGCCGGCAGGCTGGCGAAGGTGCGCGAGCGTACGCCGGCGAGCATGCCGAAGGCATCCATCACGTCGCTGGTGCGGATGGACGAGCGGCCGAGCAATTCATCGGCGGTCTTGCGCCAGAGTTTGCAGGTCTCGGCGCCGAGCACGCTGTCCAGCGCGGGGTTCAGGCGCACCTCTTCGCGTTCGCCGTCGAAGGCCAGCCGCGCGTTGCCGCGCTGGCCCAGCTCCAGCAGCAGTTTCACCGGCCACAGCAGCAACGGGATGATCCGCGGGCGGGCGTTGCCGCGCGGATCGCGGCTGAGCAAGAAGGGGAAGCCCAGGTAGAGCCCGTCGATGCCGGTATCGCGCTTGTACAACGCGCTCTGGCGGTACAGCGCATGCAGTCGGGCCTCGATCCGCGGATCGGCCTGGAAGCATTCCGGGTCGAGGTTCACCGCGCGCTCGTTGCGCTGCAGCAGGTGGTCGAGCAGGGCGGCGGCGGGGCGGCGTTCGCTGTGCAATTCGGCCAGGTCGACGCGGGCGGTGGTCTTGCCGATGTTCATGCGCACCAGCGGGCCGCGCATCACCGCGGTGACCACCTTCTTTTCGAAGAAGTCGAGTATCTGCGATACGTAGTGCTGCTTTTGCGGCTCCAGCCACTGGCTCTCGGGAATGGCCAGCAGCACCAGTACCTTGGCCAGGGGCATGCGCCGTTCCAGGCGAAACTGCTCGGCCCACTCATCCACCGCCGGCACGCCGCTGCGGGCGAAACCACGGATGCGCTCGTCGACGCTGCGGTACAGCTCCTGGCGCGGGTGCTCAAGCAGTGCGCTTGCTTGCTCGCTGTCGAACCAGCCGACCTCGGTGCGCTGGGCCAGCTCGGTGGCTTCCTGGATGATCGAGTCGACCGAGCGGAATTGCTCGATGGCGGCGCTGAGCAGCACGATCAGGTCTTCTTCGGCGATCACTCGCCGTTCCGACAGGTAGGCCAGGCCAGGATGCTCGGTATCCGGCAGCAGGCGCTGGCGCTCTTGCCACTGGGTGGCGAGCCTGGCGCGAGAGGTCGACAGCAGGTAGATGCGCAGGGTCTCTTCCACCAGTTCGACCTGCTGGTGCAGGGCGCGCTGGCGCACCTGCTCGGCGCGCAGCTTGAGGCGCGACAGCCAGTTGTCGGTCTGCAGCTGCTCCAGCAGATCGGGAGCCGAACCGCTGATCAGCCGGTAGCCTTCCAACGGGTGTTCGAGCAACCAGCCTGGGGTGACGATGTCGCCGCGATGGATCAGCGGCACTTGCGGATTGAGCAGCTTGAGCGCCAGCATCAGGCGCAAGTCGTCTTCCAGGCCGTCATGCTGGACCACCTGGCGCAGGCCGGCGAGCAGCGAGGAGGGCAGGCCGAGCTGTTCGGCCCAGGTCACGATCACCCCGCGCAGCAGGTGGTCCAGGGCCTGGGCCCAGTGTTCGGCCTGGGCCGCGGCCAGGGCGAACACCCGGGGTTTGTGGTAGTGGCGCTGGCCCAGCTGCAAGGTGGCGCCTTCGCCGTCGTCGCGCTCCTGGAACGACGAGGCCGGCGCCGCGACCGGATGGCCATCGAGCCAGGCCTCGACCTCAGGCCACTGCCAGCGCTGGTGCCGGTCCCGGGCCAGCAGCCCGCGCAGCAACAGGTTGAGCCCCGGGTCCAGGTCATCGGGGATCGGCACCCCGTTGGCCAGTACATGAATAAGGAAGGCATTGGCATGGATGCCTTCGAAACAGGCGCCCTGGGTCAACTGCTCGAGCAGGATCATCCCCAGGCTCCACCAGTCCGAGGCCGCGGCTACCCCGCCGGCGATGGCTTCCGGGGCCATGTAGCGGCTGGTTTCCAGGGGCGACACGATATCCAGGTCGAACTCCGACAGGCGCGCCGAGCCGAAGCCGCTGATCACCAGGTCCAGCGGCTCGCGGGCGCGTACCAGCAGGCTGGCCGGGCGCAGGTCGCGATGGCGCAGCCCGGCTTCGTTGAAGGCATGCAGCGCCTGGCCCAGTTCCCGGACCACATGGCGCACGCTGTCGGCGTCGCGAATGATGCTGCCCAGGTCCGCCAGGGTGCCGCCGCTGAGCTCTTCGATGACCTCGTAGGCCCGGCCGTCCCAGCGTCCGGTGGCGATGATCTCGGGCACATGCGCACGGGGCAGGCGGCGGATCACGTCGTAGATCGCCGGGTCGGGTTCGGCGCCGGGGCGGTAGAGCGTCAACACCGCCTGGAATGGCGTTGCCTGGTGGCTGGCCAGGTAGCGTTCGCGCACACCGTCGGTGCTGCTGATCTGGCGAATCAACGCCCAGCCGTCGATCAGGGTCTGGCTGGGGCTGGCCGGGTCGTCTCCGGTATCAGGGAGTGCCGGCCCAGGCGTCGCGTTGCCAGGAACCTGGTCCTGGGCCGGGGGCGCGTCGCACTCCAGGCACATCAAGTCGCCTGGTTCCATGGCATGGCCGTTGCTGCAAACCAGGCCCGGCGCGATGGTCTCGGGCTGGGCCGGGGCCTCTGGCGGCGGGCTGTCCTGGCCTGGGCCGTGCCGGGGCATGGGATCTTGCGGCAGGGCGTCTTGGGTGACGATGACCTGGGGCCGCCAGCCGTCGGCGCGCAGCGGTTCGCCGGCCAGGTCCCAGTTACAAGGGTGCTGGTCGACGGTGCCTTCGCAGAACAGCTCCTGGAGTGGGCGTTCGGTCTGGCAATTGGGGCAGAAGCGAATCATCGGGAGAATTCCATTCAGTGGCGGTGCGCACTGGTCTGTATTTGGTGGCCTTGCTCCTGCAGCAGGTCGCGCAGGTGCAGCAGGTCGTCACGTCGGGGGATGCCGGCCATCCAGACGCTGCCATTGGCGTCGAACATCAGGTCCAGGGCCTTGTCGGCGGCTTCCAGTGGACGTTCATAGGACGCCAGGCGCGCATGGCCGAGGGGCGTGAGCAGGGTCAGGCGCTGGTTGTCGCTGCCGCGCAGCGCCAGGGATTGTTCGAGGCGTTCCTCGTAGGGGTCGCTGATCAGCCCGTCGATCAGACCCTCGGCCTTGCGTAACTGGGGTTGCAGGCGCTCCAGCGGATAGCCGCTGTAGACCAGGATGTCCACCGGACTTTGGCGGCGCAGCCCTTGGAGTAAAAGCAGCAGGGCCTCGAACTGATCGAAGGGCTCGCCGCCGGACAGGGTGATGCCGTCGGCTTCGCGCAGCCAGGGCGCCAGTTGCGTGAGCAGCTGGTCGATGTCCAGGCGCCGCTGGCCCGGTCCCCAGGTATCGGCGGAAATGCACCCGGGGCAGCGGATGCTGCAACCCTGGAACCAGATGCCCAGGCGCCGCCCGGGGCCCAGGGTGGTGACCGGGAAATGCACCCGCGACAGGCTCAGTTGCATCTTCAGCGGCGTTCCATGAGCAACCCGCCGGCGTCCAGCGCGGTGATCGAGAAACGCTCGCCCGGCTGCGCATCCTGATCAAACAGGGCCCGGGACAATGGATTGAGCAGGCGCGCCTCGAGCTGGTTGCGAATGCCCCGGCCGCCATTGGACAGGTCATGCAGGCACAGCGTGCGCAGGCCTTGGCGGGCCTGGGGGCTCAATTCGATGAACAACGCCTGTTGCTGTTGCAGGTCCTTGAAGGTGGTGTCGACCATCTGCTCGAAGATCTGGATCGCCACATCCTCGCGGATGAAGTCGAAGACGATGATGTTCTCGCCAATGCGGTTGAGGATCTCCGGGCGGTTCAGCACCAGCTTGAAGTAGCGGTCGATCTCGTTGTGGACCTTCTCCTGCATCTGTTCGAAGGGTTCGCCGGGCAGCACGTTGGCAACGCGCTCGCCGTTGTCGCCCTGGCGATAGATGCCCAGGTTGGAGGTGAACACGATCAGCGCCTCGGAGAAATACACCCGGTCGCCGCGCCCGGAGGTGAGCACGCCGTCGTCGAGGATCTGCAGGAATTTATCGAGGATGCGCGGGTGGGCCTTCTCGATTTCGTCGAACAGCACAACGCTGAAGGGTTTTTCACGGATGGCGTTGGTCAGCTCGCCGCCCACGTCGTAGCCGACATAACCGGGCGGTGCGCCGATCAGGCGCTGGTCGGCGTGCTCGGCACTGAACTCCGACATGTCGAAGCGGATATAGGCGCTTTCATCGCCGAACAGCAAGCTGGTGATGGTCTTGGCCAGTTCGGTCTTGCCCACGCCCGTGGGACCGGCGAGGAAGGCCACGCCCCGGGGCCGGTTGCCCTTGCGGCTGGCGCCGACCCCGGTCATCGCCCGCTTGACGATGTCCAGCATGTGGGTCACCGCATGATCCTGGCCCTTGACCCGCTGGTGCACTCGTTCATCGGCCTGGCGGATCTGCTGGCGGTCGATGCGCAGCCAGGGATCTTCGGTGACCCCGATCTTGTAGCGGCGCACGGCATCGGCGATCTGCTCCATGGCCACGCCCTCGACCCGTGCCAGTTGAGCGATGGCGCTCAGATCGAGCAGCAGCAGGCCTTCGGTATTCTGCACGAAGGCATCCACCGCCTCGCGCGTGCTGTCCTCGCTGGCTTCCTGGCTGCCGGCCAGGCTCTTGAGCAGGGCCGGGGCCAGGGCACGGCGGGTCAGCTGGTCGGGCCGGGATACCGGAATGTGGCGCAGCCGCGGGTTGTCCACCAGCAGCCAGTCGGGCAGGTCGCCTTCCTTTTCCACCAGCCACAGCAGGGTATTGAAGAAGGGTTTGCGCAGCTCCGGCAGCGGCCGGCTGCGGGCCTGGTGGGAGTGCACCAGGGCCTGGGTGAACAGCTGGTGTTCGGCGGCGCTGAGAGAGTCGTTGCGCACCACCAGGCGCGAAGCGAAGTCGATGACCAGGGCAATCGGCGGGCCGGCGCGATTCACCAGGTGCTGCACGGTGGCGGCCAAGAGATCGGGGCCTGCCGGGGCGGCGCCATCCACCGGGGTCAGGCCCAGCTCCTTGAGCAGGGTCTGGCCCGCGGCCGGATCGCTGTCCGGCTTGCCGATGGCGCGCATGCCGGTCACCGGGTCCCACGTCAGTACATGGGCGTAGCCGGCCGCGAGCAGGGTGTCGCAGAGGGTCTGGTTGAAGCTCAGGGCCGTGACCGTGCCGGGGGCCACCTCGCTGGCCTGCAAGTCGCGGATATTGCCGGACAGGACAAACTGGCTCTTGAGTGGCAGGAAGCGGACCAGATCACGCATCCAACGTGGGCTTTCAAACGGTGTATTCCCTGACATGTTTCAGCTCGTAACCTTGGGCGGTGGTGGCAGGGTATTGCCCCATGCTCAGGTTTTCCAGCTTCGGGTTAGGAAATTTCCTGCTTATTGATGGTGCCGGTCGATACTGGCGGGGACCTGGTCAGCGAGCCTGCAGATCGATGGAAAGTCCCGGGCGTGGCCTTAGAGGCTATCCGGGTCCCCGAAGAACATCTGGATCCGCGAGCGCAGCCAGCGCTCTCCAGGGTCGTTGTCCTGGGAGCCGCGCCAGGCCATGTGCATTTCGAAGCTGCGCACCGGCAGGGGCGGGTCTTCGGCACGTACGCCGCCGGCGGCGGTGAGAGCTTCGGCGGTGTAGTCGGGGACGGTGGCGAGGATATCGGTGCCGGCCAGCAGGGTGCTCAGGCCGTTAAATTGAGGCACCGCCAGCACGACATGGCGCTTGCGCCCGAGCTTTTCCAGTTCTTCATCGATGAAGCCGCTCAGGTCGCCGGCGAACGACACCAGGGCGTGGGGGCGGGCGCAGAAGTCGTCCAGGCCCAGTGGACCGGGTACGGTGTCGGCGCGCAGCAGCTTGGGCATGCTGCGGCGCAGGACCTTGCGCTTGGCGTTAGCCGGCAGGTCGGTGGTGTAGCTGACGCCGATGGAGATCTCCCCGGAAGCCAGCAGCGAGGGCATCAGCAGGTAGTTGGTCCGGCGCACCACTAGCACGATGCCTGGGGCTTCGGCGCGCAGGCGCTTGAGCAGCATCGGCAGCAGTGCGAACTCGACGTCGTCGGACAGGCCGATGCGAAATACCGCATTGCTGGTGGCCGGGTCGAACTCGGCAGCGCGGCTCACGGCGGTGGAGATCGAGTCCAGGGCCGGGGACAGCAGGGCAAAGATCTCCGTCGCCCGGGCGGTAGGCTCCATGCTACGGCCGGTACGCACGAACAGCGGGTCGTCGAACAGGTTGCGCAGGCGCGACAAGGCCGCGCTGATGGCGGGCTGGCCAAGGAACAGTTTCTCGGCGGCGCGGGTCACACTGCGTTCGTGCATCAATGTTTCGAACACGATCAACAGATTCAGGTCGACACGACGCAGGTCATTACGATTCATCTGGAGTCCTGGCAGATTCAGCGAGCTTGACTGGAGCGGCCATATCGAAACAATGGCCGGCGTGAATCTTACGGGTAAAGGCTGCTACTCTGCACCGGCTAATTGCCTGGCAGGCGGCTCGCAGCCCTCCCAGCCCCGATTTTCAAGGGCACGGAATCGATGACAGGCATGTCGACTATTAATAGGCGCTGATAGTCTTGCTTTCAAAGCCCGGATAAAGTCCGCGGCATTAGAGGTTATTTTTTGACGAGGTTTGCGATGTCCCGCACGATTCGTTTTCACAAGTTTGGAGCGGCCGAGGTGCTCAAATGCGAAGAGCATGCGGCTTCGTTGCCTGCGCCAGGCGAAGTGCAGGTACGAGTCGAAGCCATCGGTATCAGCTGGTATGACGTGCTCTGGCGGCAGAACCTGGCCTCCTCCCATGCCCGCCTGCCCTCCGGCCTGGGTCATGAGATGGCCGGTGTGGTCACCGCCGTGGGCGAGGGGATCGAGGACCTGGCGGTCGGCGACAAGGTCGCCAGCTTCCCCGCCGAGAGCCCCAACGACTACCCGGTGTATGGCGAGCAGATCGTCTTGCCGCGCTCGGCCCTGACCCGTTATCCGGAGGTCTTGAGCCCGATCGAGGCGGCGGTGCACTACACGCCGTTGCTGATCGCCTACTTCGCCTACGCCGACCTGGCCCGGGTCAAGCCCGGGCAGTTCGCCCTGGTCACCGATGCCAGCCACTGCGCCGGGCCGGCCTTCGTGCAGCTGGGCAAAGCCTTGGGCGTAAGGGTGATCGCGGTCACCAAGAATGCCGACGAGCGTGAATACCTGCTGTCCCTGGGGGCGGAAAAAGTCATAGTCACCGAGGAGCAGGACCTGCTGATGCAGGTCAACAAGCTCACCGACAGCCGTGGGGTCGACGTGGTCTTCGATGGCCTCGGCGGGCCGCAGATGTCGATGCTCGGCGATGTCCTGGCGCCCCGTGGCAGCCTGGTACTGTACGGCTTGCAGGGCGGCAACCAGACACCGTTCCCGGCTTGCGCGGCGTTCCAGAAGAACATCCAGTTCTTCGTGCACTGCATCGGCAACTTCACCGGCAAGCCCGAGCTGGGCATCAGCCAGGACCAGGTGGCGCTGCAGCGCGCCCTGCGCGACATCAACCAGTTGACCGCCGACCGGGTATTGCTGCCGCTCAAGACCCGGGTGTTCCCGTTCAACGAGTTCGTCCAGGCGCACCGCTACATGGACGAATGCCCATGCCGCGAACGAGTCGCCTTGCAGGTCGAGCCGGCCTGACCCGATCCCAGGCCCCCAGTCGCGGGGCCTGGTGCTTTTTCCTTCCTTCTTTCCTGCTCCCTGCTACCGCCCATGGCCGGTATTGCGGGCGTATATCCGTCGATAAATCTTGCTGTCGATTCCGGGATAGATTCCGTCGCGCGATGGTCGAACTGCCAGTAAACTGCGCGGCATTTCCGAACCATCCTTTTTTGAGGTTTTGCATGACTCTCAGTCCTTTTGCGGGCAAACCGGCACCAACGCAGTTGTTGGTCGACATCCCGCGACTGGTTACGGCGTACTACACCGGTCAGCCTGATGCATCGGTTCCTACCCAGCGCGTGGCCTTCGGTACCTCCGGGCACCGTGGCAGCTCGTTTGACCTGAGTTTCAATGAATGGCACGTCCTGGCCATCAGCCAGGCCATCTGCCTGTACCGCGAAGCCCAGGGCATCGATGGCCCGCTGTTCCTCGGTATCGATACCCACGCCCTGTCCACCCCGGCCGGGGCCAGCGCCCTGGAAGTGCTGGCCGCCAACGGCGTGACCGTGATGATCGCCGAAGGCGACGAATACACGCCGACGCCGGCGGTGTCCCACGCCATCCTCTGTTACAACCGCGGTCGTACCTCGGGCCTGGCGGACGGTATCGTCATCACGCCGTCGCACAACCCGCCACAAAGCGGTGGCTTCAAGTACAACCCCACCAACGGCGGCCCGGCCGATACCCATATCACCAAGTGGATCGAGGCCAAGGCCAACGAACTGCTGGCGGCCCGGCTCGCCGGGGTCAAGCGCATCAGCCATGAACAGGCGCTGAAGGCCGACACTACCCATCGCCACGACTACCTCAATAGCTATGTCGCCGACCTGATCAACGTCATCGACCTGGATGCCATCCGCAACGCCAAGCTGCGTCTGGGCGTGGATCCGCTGGGTGGAGCAGGGGTGCGCTACTGGTCGGCGATCGCCGAGCACTACAAGCTGGACCTGGACGTGGTGAACCGTGAAGTGGACGCGACTTTCCGCTTCATGTCGGTGGACTGGGACGGGCAGATCCGCATGGACCCATCCTCCAGCCACGCCATGCAGGGCCTGATCGGCCTGAAGGAGCGCTTCGACGTGGCCTTCGCCTGCGACCCGGACCACGACCGCCACGGCATCGTCACCCCCAGCGGTGGCTTGCTGGCACCGAACAACTACCTGGCGGTGTCCATCGACTACCTGTTCCAGAACCGTCCGCACTGGCGTGCCGATGCCGCGGTAGGCAAGACCGTGGTCAGCAGCGGTTTGATCGACCGCGTGGCGGCCCGCCTGGGCCGGCGCTTGTATGAAGTGCCGGTGGGCTTCAAGTGGTTTGCCGACGGCTTGTTCGACGGCTCCCTGGGCTTTGGCGGCGAAGAAAGTGCGGGTGCTTCGTTCCTGCGTCGGGATGGCGGTGTGTGGTGCACCGACAAGGACGGCCTGATCCCGGCGTTGCTGGCGGCGGAAATGACCGCTCGCACGGGGCGCGATCCGAGCCAGGCCTATCGTGCATTGTGTGGTGAGCTGGGCGAGCCGTTCTCGGTACGGGTCGATGCCAAGGCCAACCCGCAACAGAAGGCGTTGCTCAGCAAGCTGTCGCCACAGCAGGTGACCTCCACTGAGCTGGCGGGCGAGCCGATCCAGCAGATCCTCAGCCACGCTCCGGGCAACGACCAGGCCATTGGTGGCTTGAAGGTCATGACCGAGAACGGCTGGTTCGCCGCTCGGCCGTCGGGCACGGAGGACATCTACAAGATCTACGCCGAAAGCTTCATCGGCGACGATCACCTCAAGCAATTGGTAGAGCAAGCCCAGGCCCTGGTGGATGGCGCCATCAGCGGTAACTGATCAGGCGATTGCCGGCAATAAAAAAGGGGCGACCATCACGGTCGCCCCTTTTTTATTCGCCGCTATGCCGTGTCCGGTCTCAGGCCAGGTCCACCAGGACGATCTCGCTGTCCTGTACGGCGGTTACCCGTAGCACCTGTTCATCCTGCACGGCGACGCCGTCTCGAGCTTCGGCGCGCAAGCCGTTGATCTCGATGACCCCGGTGGCCGGCACCAGGTAGGCGCGGCGGCCACTGTCCAGGCGATACTCGGCGCTTTCACCGGCCTTGAGGTTGGCTGCCACCAACCGCGCATCGGCACGGATGCGCAGGCTCTGTGCGTCGCCATCCTTGCCGCTGGCCAGGGTCACGAAGCCTTCACGTTGCCCCTTGGGAAACGGTTTTGCGCCCCAGGAAGGCGCAGAGCCGGCCTGGTTGGGGATGATCCAGATCTGGAAGATCTTGGTTGGCGTGTCTTCAAGGTTGTACTCGCTGTGGGCGATGCCGGTACCGGCACTCATCACCTGCACGTCGCCAGCCTCGGTACGCCCCTTGTTGCCCAGGTTGTCCTGGTGGCTGATGGCGCCTTCGCGCACATAGGTGATGATCTCCATATCCCGGTGCGGATGCTGCGGGAAGCCGGTGCCAGGGGCGATCACATCGTCATTCCAGACCCGCAGGTTGCCCCAGTGCATGCGCTCGGGATCGTAGTACTCGGCAAAGGAAAAGTGGTGATGGGCATCCAGCCAGCCGTGGTTGGCGCCGCCCAGGGAACTGAAGGGTCTGAGTTCAAGCATGATCGTCTCCTGATCAAGGCTCGTCATGGCATGTTGCACCTGGCCAAGGACGATAGCCGTGGGTTGATGGCGTGCATCTTCTATCAGTCATTGATCGATAAAAAGCGCAAAAAATGCCTTTATCCAATCGATAAATTAGATGTTTTATCGAGACGAAAGCTGGTGTCAAACCTTCGCTTCATCGCTTAAGTTGATGACCTGCAAGCAATTCGCTGGATGCTCCGAGAAAATCCAGCGACCATTACCGCTCAAGCACCAC
Source organism: Pseudomonas sp. CMR5c (assembly GCF_003850545.1). Taxonomy (NCBI): domain Bacteria; kingdom Pseudomonadati; phylum Pseudomonadota; class Gammaproteobacteria; order Pseudomonadales; family Pseudomonadaceae; genus Pseudomonas; species Pseudomonas sp. CMR5c. Next base: position 3,058,425 of record NZ_CP027705.1, read on the forward strand.
ACCCTGGAGTCCGCGTGTCGCAACACACCCCCGATCTGCCCCCCGAGCTCATGCCCCTGGCCCAGATGTCGTTGTTCAAGCGCCTGGCGGCGCGTTTCTTCGGCCACGGCCTGACCCGCCTGCGAGCCCAGCATCGGGCTTCCTGGCTGCACGGCCAGGCCGATGGCTTTCGCAGTGGCCATACCGCGGGCGTGGAGTACGGCTACCGCGAGGGGCGACTCGAAGGCTTGGAGGAAGGCCGCCAGGTGTTGCTGATCCGCGACAGCCGCGATACCGAGCACAGGCCCCCTGGCGTGGATGACCGGTTGTTCGACGATTGGCGCCTACCCCTGGGGGCCGAGCTGAAGAAGCGCTTCAAGGCCGATGTCGCGCGCTTGCTGGCGCCCGAGGCCCAGCCCAGCGCCGCGCAATGGAAAATGATCTTCAGCGACACTCCAGCTACCGCGGTGATCGCTGGCGCCGGGGCCGGCAAGTCGACCTCGCTGGTGCTGCGTCTGCTGTTGCTCCATCACTACCTGGGGTTCGAGCTGGACTCCATGACCGTGGTGACCTTCACCCGGGAGTCGCGCAAGGATTTCATCGCCAAGCTGATCCAGGTGTTCGCCCTGTGGGACCGGCAACTGGATGCCCGGCAGGCCCGGGACCTGGTACGTACCTTTCATTCGCGGATCCTGCCCATGGTTCGCAGCCTGCCGGGGTTCGAGCGGCTGCAGGCGTTCGAGAACCTCAACGAGCGGCAACCGGGCCACGATGCCGAGGTGGACAGCAACCCCTTCGACCTGCGCATCAACGATGCCCAGCGCCAGCACCTCAATGCCTGCTACCAGGCGCTGTACAACAACGACGAGCGTTTTCGCCAGGCCTTGAAACCGCTGTTGCGCCACGCCCTGCAACTCAAGGAGCTGGAGCGTGACCACCCGGATGTGCAAAAGCGCATGGCCGTCACCGAACTGGCGGCCAAGCGCGACGAAGAACTGTGCGACACCCTCGAGGACCTGTGGTTCAGGGCCGGGGCCTGGCCGATCAAGGGTATCGAACCCAAGCGCCAGCGCTTCGAGATCAACGGCGCACCGTTCCACTGTCATGGCTACTGCGCCGAACTCGATGCCTGGGTGGTGCTGGGCTTCGACCCACGGGAAAACCCGCAGATCACTCGGCCCGGGGCCAAGCTGAGCGTCCGTGCGGAGTGGGCGGTAAAGCGCACCCTGTTTCAAGCTTTCTGTCATAAGCCATTGATTTGGCTTGATAGTTATGAAGATTCAAAGCGCGCCCTCGGTGCTTTTTCGGCCCAGGCCAGCGCCGGCCCTGGCTTCGATTACCGGGTAAAGGGCGAGCTGGCTTCGGCGCCGTTGCTGGACTGTTTCGTCGCCGCCGCCGGGTTCATCGAGAACCTGGGGCTGGAGGTGGGCGACGCCGTGGGTCGCATGAGCTTTGCCCAGGACGACCCAGATCGGTACTTCTTCGAGGCCCTGAGCTTGTTCTGGCGTGCCCTGGAGGACCATCTGCTGGACCAGTCGCCACCGATCATGACCTATAACCGCATGTTCGCCCTGTTCAGCGAGCGTTCGCCGGAGAACTTCAAGCTGTTGGCCGACGCCTGCCTGAGGCCGATGTCGCACCTGATGATCGACGAGTTCCAGGATGTTTCGCCGCAGATCGTCTCCTGGATCAAGGCCAGCCTCGGCGAGATCCGCCGCCGTGGCGCAGCCCTGCATCTGGGGCGGGGGGCACAGCATTCCTCGCTGTTGTGCGTGGGTGACGACTGGCAGTCGATCTATGGCTGGAGGGGTAGCTCGCCGCGCTACTTCATCGAGTTCAACAAGGAGTTCGTTTCGCCGAGCACCACCCGGGTCATGCTCAGCGAGAACTACCGCAGTCATCAGCATGTGATCGATGCCGCCGAGCACATTGTCCGTGCGGCCCCGGCCATCGCCGGGAAAAAGGCCAAGGCCAGCGGCGAGGCCCGCGAGCCATGGCCGGTGCAGGTGCTGGATCGGGATGACGAAGGCTTGGCCCTGCGTTTGGCGGAGCACTATCGACAGGGTGATTCGATATTGATGTTGTTTCGAAAAAGTAGCGATAACTTATTGATTGAAAGCAGTATTTCACAAATAGTTAATGTTGATTCTAGCTTGCCGTTGGCGGCTCGCCGGCTCAAGCAACTGACCTATCACAGCGCCAAGGGGTTACAGGCGGATGTGGTGTTCCTGCTGGGCGATTGCCAGCACCTGAGCAGCTCACCCTACAAGAACCAGGTGTATCGCATGGCCGGGCTGGGCAAGGACGGCGACGCCACGCCCTACGACAGCGCCCAGAAAGACGAGATCCTGCGTCTGGCCTATGTGGGTATCACTCGTGCGGTCAAGCATTGCTACTGGTATGTCGAGCGCCAGGACTCCAGTGCGGGCAATGCTCCGAGGGCCTCGGACCGGGTGCCGAAGGACAAGCCGTACTTCCAGGATCTGCGACAACGGCCATGAAAAAGCCCGCCGGTTGGGCGGGCCTGGGTGACGGGGGATCAGGCCTTGAGGGCCAGGGAGGGCGAGAAGGCTTCCAGCTCATCCTCCACCGCCTCGATTATTCGTTCGACGTCTGCGGCGCTCATCACCGTTGCGCAGGGAATACCGGCGATGGCGATCATGGTTTCGCCGCTGGCGCGGTCGAAGAGCCGGGCGATCATGCTGCCAGGCGCATCCATGCTGGCTTCGAAACCCATGGGATGAAAATGCCAGCGCATCAGCTGGCAGGCGTTGGGAAAGGTGACTTTGCTGGCCCAGACTGTGTTCATCGATGGCCCACCTTGATTCATTGAGCGCTTCCTTGTGCTCGCGGTAGGAACGAGGGCTCGTCGCTGAGCCGCTCGGTTGAGGCTCTAAAAATAGCACCGGGTCATGGGCGCTTGCAGTTTTTTTGGCCACCGTCCGGCGGTTCGTTCATGAAAGTTTGATGCCAGTCACGCCTGCATTGGATGACCGAGCGTGTTGTTTGTCCCGGTTATCGGGGTAGTGATTGCCGCTTGTCGGCAAGTTCGGCAAGCTGCACTTTTTTCTTCTCGGAAAATCTATGGCTGCCGCTGATGATGGGCCCCTGCAAGCCGCCATCACCGGCGATACGGTGATGCGCTACCACCTGTGCTGGAAACTGCGCGATCTCGAAGGGGTGATGGCGCTGTATCACCCGCAGATCCAATACAACGACTTCTTCCAGAACCGCACGCTGGCCCTGGCCGACCTGCGCGAATACGTGCAGGCCAGCATGCCGCGGGCCCCGGACGAGACCCTGGAGCACTGCGATCGCATCCGTCTGGATGGCGACACGGCCTTCATCCAGTACCAGGTGACCCTGAGGGGCGGCCAGGGGCTGGTGTCGTTCCGGGCCAGCGAAGCGATCACCGTACGCGACGGCCTGATCTGGCGGGTCAACGAATATGCGGCCCTGGTGCGCGAAGGGTCTTCGGCCCAGCCTGCCGGCGGCCCGCGTCCGGCAGCCAGCCGCCTGGGGTTGTCGCCGCGCCAGCTGGGGCGCATGGCCGAAGACCTGGAGCAGTATTTCCAGCACCAGCAACCCTATCTGGACCCAGAGCTGGACCTGCAACGGGTGGCCGGCGAATCCGGCTACAGCCGCAACCAGATTTCCTACCTGCTCAACCAGGTGTTGGGCCAGAGCTTCTACCGCTACGTGAACCAGGCGCGCCTGCAACATGTGCTGGCGGCTCTGGAGCAGGCTGTGCCGCCGCTGCGGATCGATGAGCTGGCCTTCGCCGCGGGCTTCAATTCACTGTCGGCGTTCTACAACTGCTTTCGCCAGCACACCGGCCAGACCCCCAAGGCCTATGCCCGGGAAATTTCCTTGCGTGCACGGGCACAAGACAGCGCCTGAGGCCGGGCACTAGCATCGGCCCATCGAAAGTTCGGTTGGCGGAGTGTTGGCATGCCTGCTTGGCGCAATATCAGTTTGTGGATGGATCAGCTCGACGAGCCGCTGACCCCCCGGCCAGCCCTGGAACGGGACCTGGACCTGGACGTGGCGATCATCGGCGCCGGCTACACCGGCCTGTGGACCGCCTATTACCTCAAGCGCCTGGAGCCGGGGTTGAAGATCGCCGTATTCGAGGCGCAGATCGCCGGTTTCGGTGCCTCCGGGCGCAATGGCGGCTGGCTGATGGGCAACCTGCTGGGCGAGGACCGCTTGCTGGCACCGCTACCGGTCGAACAGCGCCGGGCCTCCTATGAACTGCTGCATGGCATACCCGATGAGGTGGCCAGCGTCATCGAACGTGAAGGCATCGACTGCGATTACCGCAAGGGCGGCGTGCTGTATTGCGCCGCTCGTTATCCGGAGCAGCACGCCAGCCTGCGCCAGTACCTGGCGCATCTGCATGACCAGGGCCTGGGCGAGGCCGACTACCGATGGCTGACTCCCGAGCAACTGGCTGGACAACTGCGCGTGGCCAATGCCTATGGGGCGATCCAGGCTGCCCATTGCGCCACCATCCAGCCGGCCAAGCTGGTGCGCGGCCTGGCCCGGGCGGTGGAGCGCCTGGGGGTGGAGCTCTACGAGAACAGCCCGGTGACCCATTGGCAGTCCGGCAGCCTGCAGACTCCACGGGCGGCGGTGTGTAGCCGCTGGATAGTACCGGCGGTGGAGGGCTATTCGGTGACCCTGGCACCCCTGGGGCGCTACCAACTGCCGGTGCAGAGCCTGCTGGTGGCCACCGAGCCGCTGCCCCAGTCCACCTGGGACGAGATCGGCCTGAGCCAGGGCCAGGCCTTCAGCGAGGGCAGTCGCCAGGTCACCTACGGTCAGCGCACCCTGGATGACCGCCTGGTGTTCGGCGCCCGGGGTGGCTATCGGTTCGCCGGCAAGCTGCGCCACGACTTCAACCTGAGCGAGGAGGAAGTGCAATTGCGCCGCTACCTGTTCGGCGAGCTGTTTCCACAACTCAAGAACGTGCGCATCACCCATGCCTGGGGCGGCAACCTGGGCATGTCGCGCCAGTTCCATCCGCACATGCTCTGCGACCGCCGCAAGGGCATCGCCCTGGCGGGTGGCTACGGTGGCGAAGGAGTGGGGGCCAGCAACCTGGGCGGCCGGACCCTGGCCGAGCTGATTCTGCAGCGCGACAGCCCCTTGGTACGCCAGCCCTGGGTCCTGCCCGAAGGCGGCCTGGAGCGACTGCGGGCCTGGGAGCCCGAGCCCTGCCGCTGGCTGGGCTACAACGCGATCATTCAAAGCTTCGTTCACGAAGACCAGACCTTGGCCAATCCGGCCACGGCTCCCTGGCGGCGCAGGATGGCCAGCCGGATCGCCGGGTTCATGGAAGGCTTCATGCACTGACCCGGCTTCACCTGCCGGGCGCTGTGCGCTCGGCGCTTCCGCCTGAGGTAGCACCATGAGCATCACGCAATTGAAGAACACCGCCACGGCCATCCTCGAGCAGTCGGCTCCGGTCGCCGTGCCCCTGGGCGAGCCGTTGGCCGTGACCTCGGTCACCGCCGTGGAGCGCAGCGACGGGGTCGAGACCGGCATCTGGGAGTGCACGCCAGGACGCTGGCGACGGCAGATCGTCGCCCAGGAGTTCTGCCACTTCATCCAGGGTCGCTGCACCTTCACCCCCGATAACGGCGCAACCGTGCACATCCAGGCCGGCGATGCCTTGATGTTGCCGGCCAACAGCACCGGGACCTGGGACATTCTTGAGACTGTGCGCAAGACCTACGTCCTGATCTTCTGATCGCCAACTGCCTGCCAATAACAAAACCAACCACAGGTATCGCTCCATGACCCGCAAGACTCGCGCTTTGCTGCTGAGCCCGTTGTGCCTGGCCACCGCCCTGGCCCAGGCCGCCGATACGGTGAAGATCTACAACTGGTCCGACTACATCGCACCGGACACCAACCGCCAGTTCCAGAAGGCAACCGGGATCGGTTTCACCTACGACGTCTATGACAGCAACGAAACCCTGGACGGAAAGTTGATGACCGGAAAATCCGGTTACGACGTGGTCTTTCCTTCCAACCACTTCATGGCCCGGCAGATCCAGGGCGGGGCCCTGAAGAAGCTCGACAAGACCCAATTGCCCAACTGGCAGAACCTCAACCCGGTGCTGCTCAAGGCCCTTGAGGTCAATGACCCGGGCAACCAGTACGGCTTCCCCTACCTCTGGGGCACCACGGGCATCGGCTACAACGTGGCCAAGGTCAAGGCAGTGCTAGGGGACGATGCACCATTGGATTCCTGGGACCTGATCTTCAAGCCCGAGTACATGCAGAAGTTGCAGAAGTGCGGGGTGGCGATCCTGGACAACGGCCCGGAACTGATACCGGCAGCCCTGAACTACCTGGGATTGGCGCATCACAGCAAGAATCCGGCGGACTACAAAAAGGCCGAAGCCTTGCTGATGAAGGTCCGGCCTTATGTGAGCTATTTCCATTCCTCGAAGTACACCAGCGACCTGGCCAACGGCAACATCTGCGTGGCAGTGGGCTTTTCCGGAGACATCCTGCAGGCCGAAAGCCGCGCCAAGGAGGCCGGCAACGGTATCCAGATCGGTTACTCGATTCCCCGGGAGGGTTCGCCGCTGTGGTTCGACATGGTGGCCATGCCGGTGGACGCCCCGGATGAGAAGGCCGGCTACGCCTACATGGACTACCTGCTGCGTCCCGAGGTGATGGCCGAAGTCAGCAACCACGTGCATTACGCCAATGGCAACCAGCAAGCCGACAGCCGGGTCGATCCGGCGATCAAGGGCGACCCCAAGATCTACCCGAGTCCGGCGATGATGGACAAGCTGTTCGCCTTGCAGGCCATGCCGCTGGATATCGACCGGCTCCGCACCCGTTTGTGGAACAAGATCCGCAGCGGCAACTGACAGCCCAAGCCGCTAACAGGCCGTTGAAAAACCTAGGCAAGGCAGCCAGCGCAAGGCAAAAACAGGCGAAAAAGCGCAGTTTACGAGTGCTGAATGAGCATTTTGACCGGGTTGGCGCACCAGCTTGTTTTTAACGCCGCGATGGCAACGCAGGTAGTTCTTCAACCTCCTGCTAGATCTGGGTGTTTTCCGGAAGCAAGGCGCCACCATCCACCACCAGGGTCTGCCCGGTGATGTAGCCGGCTTGCCGGGAGGCCAGGAAGGCCATGGCCCAGGCGATGTCCTGGGGCGCGCCCAGGCGTTTGAGCGGAATGTGCCCGGCCAGGGCACCGGCATCCCCCAGGTTGTCGGTGGCCTGGGTGGCGATCAACCCCGGCTCGACGCCATTGACCGTGATCCCGTATTCCGCCAGCTCCAGCGCCGCAGCGCGGATGAACCCGTTGACCCCGGCCTTGGACGCCGCGTAGTGGGCCAGCCCGGGTATCGCCGTGCGCGGCCCGGTGACCGAGGAGGTCACGACGATCCGCGGGTCCTGGGCCCGGCGCAGCGCCGGCAGGGCGGCCCGGGCCAGCCAGAAGCAGCTCTTGAGATTGACCGCCAGGGTGCTGTCCAGGGTCGCGTCCTCCAGTTCGGCGAGCCGCTGCATGGGGAAGATCCCGGCGTTGTGCAGCAGCAGGTCGAGGCCGCCGAAGGCCTGTTCGGTAGCGGCCACGGCCTGCTCGGCGGCGGCCCGGGTACCCAGGTCGATGGCCAGCAGCTCGGCGCAGCCGCCGGCCTCGCGGATCAGGCGCAGGGTCTCGGCGCCGGCGGCGGCGCTGCGGGTGGCCAGCATCACCTTGGCACCCTGGGCGGCGAACAGCTGGGCGATGGCCCGGCCGATGCCCTGGCCGGAGCCGGTGACCAGGGCGATGCGTCCTGCCTGTGCGCCGCTCATGAAGCTGCTCCCGGCAGCACCTGGGCCAGGCACTGATCCAGCAGGCGGTTGTGCAGGTCCACCTGCTCCTCGCTGGCGCTGGGGCACAGCAGGGCCATGTTGTGGAACGGCGTCAGCAGCACTCCGCGATTGAGCAGGTACAGGTGCAGGTAGGCCTCGATCAGCCCGTGCCGCGCATGGTGGGCTTCGCCGCCGTTGCGCGGGGCATGGGGCATGAACAGGTACTCGACCCGGGCGCCGATGCGGGTCACGTGCCAGGGCAGGCGGTGGCGCTGGATGATCGCCTCGACCCCAGCACGCAGGCGTTCGGCCAGCTGGAACATGCGTTGGTAGTTGGCCTCGTTCATTACCTCGCTGAAGGTGGCGCGCATGGCGGCCATCTGCAGGGCGTTGCCGGCCAGGGTGCCGCCGAAGCCGAAATGGTTGATCGCCTGGCCCGGCGTAAAGTGCGGCAGCACCTGCCAGATCCGCTCGGCCATGGCTTGGCTGGCGCCCCAGACTGCGGTGGGAATGCCCCCGGCGATGCACTTGCCGAGGACGAAGAAGTCCGGTTCCAGGCCATGCTCGCCGCAGTAGCCACCAGGGCCGCAGGACAGGGTATGGGTTTCGTCGATGATCAGCGGCACGTCGTAGCGCCGGGTCAGTTGCCGCAGGCCATCATGGAAGCCCGGCGCCGGCGGCACCATGCCGACGTTGGTCATGAAGGGTTCGGTCAGTACCGCGGCCACGTCGCCATGGACCAGGGCCGCTTCGAGGGCCGGCAGGTCGTTGAACTCCACCAGGCGGGTGGTGGCCTGGTGATGCAGGCCGTTGGCATGCACGCCTTCGCGAGGAATCATCTGGCCGCCGGCATCGAACTCCACCTGGGACTCGTCGACGCTGCCATGGTAGTTGCAGTTGAACACCAGCACTTTCTGCCGGCCGGTGATCATCCGGCACAGGCGCAAGACGAAGCGATTGGCATCGGTGGCCGAGGTGGTGACCTGCCAATAGGGCAGCTTGAAGCGCCGGCTCAGCTCCTGGCCGACCCACAGGCTGTCGGCGGTGGGCAGCATCAGGGTCGAGCCATGCCGTGCTTGCTCGGCGATGGCTGCTGCCACCACCGGTTGGGCGTGGCCGAACATGGCCCCGGTGTCGCCCAGGGCAAAGTCGACGTACTGCTGGCCGTCGCAGTCGGTCAGGGTCGCCCCCTGGGCATCGGCCACCATGATCGGGTACGAGCCGGGCCATTGCTGCATCCAGTGCAGCGGGGCACCGTAGAGCCAATGCTCGAGGTTCTGGCGGTAGAAGGCGCCGGAGCGCGGATGGCGCTCGGCAAACAGTTGCAGTTCGCTCTGGTAGCAGTCGGCGACGCGTTGCAGGTCGAGTCCCAGGGTCATGGCAAGGTCCTGTGAAAAATGTGCGGTGGCAAAGGCTCAGCAATGGCTGGTGCGATTGAGCACCTGGGCCAGGGCGCCCACCGGGAAGTTGGCGAAGCTTTCGAAGTCCGCGCCCTGGTAGCCGAAGATCTTGCCGTCGCTGCGCCCGGCTGCGAGGTCGATCAGCACCAGGCCCAGGGTCGGGACGATCTTTTCCCGCCAGACGAACAGGTACAGCTGCTCGGCGACCTTGTAGTAGTGGCAGCGGTCGGTGTCCGCCAACCCTTGCTCGACGCCCTTGAGGCACTGCCAGCTGTAGAAGTCGGCATTGAGGTAGACGTGTTCGTAGGCCTCGCTGGCGCTGTAGACGTACTGGTTGCGCAGGCCGATCAGCTCCTCCGTGGGGGCGTGCCGTGGCGTGTCGGCGGTGCATGGCCGGTCGATGGCACCGTGCAGGAATTGCGCCTTGACGCTGGTCAGCTCGCCGCCGGCCAGGGCCCGACTGAACAGATCGGTCCGGGTTTCGTCACGGCTGGGCATCTGCCCGAGGACGGCGGTGAAGCACTGGCGCTCCAGGTCCAGGACCAGGCTCACCGAATGGGTGGCGCCCTGGTCCTGCTTGAGAAAATCCACCAGGTACAGGCCGGGGCGCAGCGAGGTGGCGCGGTAGGCCAGTTCCTCGCCGGCGCTTTCGCCGACGTTGTTCCAGCTCAGGGTGGCGGCGCCGAAACGATGCTCGATCTGCCAGCCGTTGTCGAAGTGCAGGGTCATGTGGCGCCCGGCCAAATCGTCGCGGGCGGGGAGGATGTGGTTGTCGCCGGCAAACCCGTCGGCCAGGGCGCCGACGGTGATCCATTCAGGTTGCTGGTTCATGGCAAGGCTCTTGTGCGTTGTCGTAGAGCTGCATGTTCGGGCCTGGTGCGGCGCCTGCCCATCAACCGGATGGTTGAGTCCTGGCTGTTTCAGAGGAACAGCGTGCTTACCAGTTCGGTGCGGTTGCCCGCGCCGACCTTGCGGAACAGGTTGATCAGGTGGGTCTTGACCGTGGGCAGGCCCAGGTCCAGGCGCCGGGCGATGGTCTTGTTGTCCGCTCCGTCGCGCAGCAGCCAGGCGATTTCCCGCTCGCGGGGCGTCAGCCCGGCCAGGCGTGGGTCGGCCTCGGGGCACGGGGCTCGTGCGGCGATTTCCAGCAGCCCCTGCAAGGCTTGCAGGGTGGTCAGCTCATCGTTGCTGAAGCGCCCGAGGCTGGCATCGCGCAGCAGCGAAAGCCCGGCGATGGGGCGCTGTTTGTCGCAGGCCAGGATCTCCACCACATCCAGCACTCCGTGGCGCTGCAGGAAGCCCTGGTACACCAGGGTGTCGTGGCGATCCTGGCGGGCCATGCCCATGTGCAGCGATAGCACCGGGTGCCCGGCGGCTGCGCACAGCTGTGGTTGCAGCGGGTCGTAGCGCCGATAGCGTTGCAGGTAGGCCTGGTGCATCTGTTCGGGCATGCGGTACAGCGCGAAGTCTTGGGCTTGCAGCTGTGGGTCGATGCGGTAGAAGGCGCAGAGGCTGGCGGGCACTACCCGGGTGAAGGCGGCGATGCAGCGTTGGCCCAGTTCATGGGGCATGGCGGCTGCGTGCATGGAAGGCTCCTGGCTGCCCGCTGGGCAGGGGCTCGGGGCTGGCGCAGGTAGCCGGCCGCGCGATGGCGGCCGGCCATTGGAGAGTGCCGGCGCTGCCCGCCGCGAATGCGGGCAGCGCCGGTGGGCCGGTCAGCGCCGGGCTTGGCTGAGGCCCTGGGCGAGGGCGTCGACGATGACATCCACTTGCGCCGGCTGGATCACCAGCGGCGGCGAAAGAATGATCTTGGTGCCCACCGGGCGCACCATGACCCCGTGTTCCCGGGCGATCTGCGCCACCTGGTTGGCGTAGCCGCTGGTGGGGTCGATGGGCTCGCGGGTGCTCTTGTCGGCCACCAGGTCCAGGGCCACCATCAGGCCCTGGCCACGCACTTCGCCAACGCTGTCGAAGCGCTCGACGAACGGCTGCAGCTTGGCCAGCAGGTAGTCGCCCATCTTCGCCGCGTTGGCCGGCAGGTCTTCCTTGACCACGATGTCCAGGCAGGCCAGGGCCGCGGCGCAGGCCACCGGATGCCCGGCGTAGGTGTAGCCGTGCATGATGGCGCCGGTGAAGTTGCCGTTCTTCTCGAACGCTTCCTCGATCCGCCGGTTGACCACGGTGGCGCCCAGGGGGATGTAGCCCGAGGTGATGCCCTTGGCCAGGCACATGATGTCCGGCTTGACCCCCCACAGGCGGCTGCCGAACATCGAGCCGCTGCGGCCGAAGCCGGTGACCACTTCGTCGGCGATCAACAGCACGCCGTACTTGTCGCAAACCTCGCGGATCAATGGCCAGTAGTTGGCCGGCGGCACGATGACCCCGCCGGCGCCCTGGATCGGTTCGGCGATGAAGGCCGCCACGGTGTCCGGGCTCTGGAACTGGATTTCCCGCTCCAGCAGGTCGGCGCAGATCTTGCCCAGCTCCTCCGGGTCCTGGCTGTAGGGGTTGCGGTACAGCCACGGGGTGTCGATGTGGTAGCAACCGGGCAGCAGCGGCTCGTAGTTGCGCCGGAACACCGTGTTGCCGTTGACCGAGGCGCCACCGAAGTGGGTGCCATGGTAGCCCTGGCGCAGGGAAATGAACTTGGTGCGATCGGCCTGGCCCTCGAGCTTCCAGTACTGGCGAGCCAGCTTCAGGGCGCTTTCGATGGCGTCCGAGCCGCCCGAGCTGAAGGCCACGCGGCGCATGTCTTCAGGCTCCAGCAGGTTCATCAAGACCCGCGACAGCTCCTCGGCGCGGGGATGGCTGACCCCGTCGAACAGCTGGAAGTACTCCAGCTCATCGAGCTGGGCGGTGATGGCCGCCTTCACTTCCTTGCGGTTGTGGCCAACGTTGACGTTCCACAACCCGGCCACGCCATCCACCAGTTGACGGCCCTGGTCGTCGTACACATAGCAGCCATCGCCGCGCACGATGCGGATCGGCTCGCGTTGCTTCATCTCGTTGGGGTGCAGCATGGGATGCCAGAAATGGCTTGTTTGGCTCACGTTGGATCTCCTGATAGGGCTCGAACAGCTTGGGGCCATTAGGGCGCGATTGGCCGACGTGTTGCTTGCCTCTGTGTGCCAGGGCATTTGATCCAGGCTGCCAGGTGTTTGTCGAGCCTGTCGGGCTTGGCAGCCAGCGCCAAGTTTTGCGGCAGCCAGGATCAAGACGGCATCGGGCTTTGGGCTCAGAGTCTCGGTCAATAGGTACAACCAAGAGGATTGACGATGAGCGTTGCCATCGACCCACGTGTCGCCGCATTCATAGACAGCCAGCACGGCCTGCTGATCGACGGCCATAGCCGCCCGGCGCTCTCCGGGGCGCGGATGCCGGTCCATAACCCGGCCACCGGCGAGCAATTGACCGAAGTGGCCATGGCCGCTCAGGCCGACATCGACCTGGCGGTGGGCGCTGCCCGGCGCGCCTTCGAAGGTAGCTGGAAAGCCCAGCGCCCGGCCGATCGCGAACGCCTGTTGCTGAAACTGGCGGATTTGCTCGAGGCCAATGGCGAGGAACTGGCGCAACTGGAAACCCTCAACAACGGCCAGTCGATCCACCTGGCCCGGGCCCTGGAAGTGGGCGCGGCGGCGGAGTTCACCCGCTACATGGCCGGCTGGGCGACCAAGATCGAGGGCAAGAGCCTGGATGTGTCCATCGCCGCAGTGCCCGGCGCGCAGTACCGGGCCTACACGGTGCCGGAGCCGGTGGGCGTGGTGGGGGCCATCGTGCCGTGGAACTTCCCGCTGCTGATGGCCATCTGGAAGATCGTTCCGGCCCTGGCCTGCGGTTGCACCGTGGTGCTCAAGCCGGCGGACGAGACCCCGCTCACCGCGCTACGCCTGGGCCAGTTGTGCCTGGAGGCGGGCATCGCCCCCGGGGTGGTCAACGTGGTGACCGGCACTGGTGCGGGGGCCGGGGCGGCGCTGGCGGCCCATCCGGGCATCGACAAGCTGGCCTTCACCGGCTCGACCCAGGTGGGCAAGCTGATCGGCCATGCGGCGGTGGACAACATGACTCGATTTTCCCTGGAACTGGGTGGCAAATCGCCGGTGATCGTGCTCGATGACTGTGATCCGGACACCGCTGCCGCTGGCGCCAGTGCGGCGATCTTCTTCAACCAGGGCCAGGTTTGTACCGCTGGTTCGCGGCTGTACATCCAGCGCGGCATCTATCAGCAGGTGCTCGACCGGTTGGTGGCCATTGCCGGCTCGCTGAGCATCGGCCCGGGCCTGGACGAACAGGCGCAGATCAACCCGCTGATCTCGGCCAAGCAGCAGCGCCGGGTACTGCAGATGGTCGAGCGCGGAGTCGAGGAGGGCGCGCGGGTGCTGTGTGGTGGTACGCCCTTTGGCGAGCGCGGCTTCTATGTCAGGCCCACGGTGGTGGCCGATGTGCAGGCCGGGCAGCAGCTGGTGCGCGAGGAAATCTTCGGCCCGGTGCTGGTCGCCATGCCTTTCGACACCCTGGAAGAGGTGGTGGCGCTGGCCAACGACAACCAGTACGGCCTGGGCGCGAGCATCTGGTCCAACGACCTGGGGCAGGTCATGCAACTGATCCCGCAGATCAAGGCCGGTACGGTCTGGGTCAACACCCACAACATGCTCGACCCATCGATGCCCTTCGGTGGCTACAAGCAGTCCGGTATCGGTCGCGAGATGGGCCATGCGGCCATCGAGGCCTACACCGAGAACAAGTCGGTGTGCATCGCCTATTGAGCCAGACCCCGCAGGCCAGCCCTGCGGGACGACTCCAGGCTGCGCCAGACAGCCGAGCATTGCGGCCACGCGTGCCCTTGAAATGCCTAGAACAATAATCATCAACCCATGCTTTCGAGGTTTACCAGCATGTCGCTCAACGACAGACTCAACCGGCACCTGCACCAGGGTGTCGTCGGTTTTCCCACGGCCCTGGCCAGTGCCGTGGGCCTGATCATGGCCAGCCCGGTGATCCTCACCGCCACCACCGGTTTCGGCATCGGCGGCGGGGCCTTCGCCGCCGCCATGGTGATCGCCCTGCTGATGATGCTGGCGCAGTCCACCACCTTCGCCGAAGCGGCCTGCCTGTTGCCCACCAACGGTTCGGTCTATGACTACCTGGCCTGCGGCCTGGGACGTTTCTTCGCCATCACCGGCACCCTGTCGGCCTACCTGATCGTCCACGTGTTCGCCGGCACCGCGGAAACCATCCTCAGCGGGGTCATGGCTCTGGTCAATTTCGAGTCCCTCAATACCCTGCTGGAGCAGAGCGGCAGCGCCTGGCTGGTGGGGGTGGGGCTGGTGCTGTTCTTCGGCCTGCTCAACGCCGTGGGGATCACGGCCTTCAGCCGCGCCGAGGTGATCCTGACCTTCGGCATGTGGAGCACCCTGATCATCTTCGGCGTGATGGGCGTGCTCAAGGCCCCGGCGGTGCAGCTCGATGGCTGGTTCGGGGCTTCCACGGTGGGCACCGACCTGCCCACCATCCTGTCCCTGGTGGGCATGGCGATGTTCATGTTCGTCGGCTGCGAATTCGTCACGCCCCTGACCCCGGACGTACGCAAGGCCTCGCGGACCATTCCCCGGGCCATGGCCCTGGGGTTGGTGGGGGTCGCGGTGTGCATGTTCATCTATGGCGCGGCGATGAAGCGCCAGGTGGCCAACGTCGCCCTGAGCGAGGACGGCAGCGTGCACCTGCTGGAGACACCCATGGCCATCCCGCATTTCGCCGAGCAGATCATGGGTCCGTTCGGGCGTATCTGGCTGGGGATCGGCCTGCTGTTCGCCGGTGCCGCTACCATCAATACGCTGATGGCCGGGTTGCCGCGCATCCTCTATGGCATGGCCCAGGACGGCGCCTTGCCGAAGGTATTCACCTACCTGCATCCGCGCTTCAAGACGCCGTTGCTGTGCATCGCCGTGGCGGTGCTGATTCCTTGCCTGCACGCCTGGTGGTTGGGCGGCAGCACCGACAGCATCATGCACCTGGTGCTGGCGGCGGTTTGTGCCTGGAGCACGGCGTATCTGCTGGTCACGCTGTCGGTGGTGATGCTGCGCATTCGCCGGCCGGACCTGCCACGGCCCTACAAGTCGCCGTGGTTCCCACTGCCGCAGATCCTTTCTTCGGTGGGCATCCTGCTGGGCATGTGGTTCATCACTCCACCGGGGATGAACCCGAGGGACATCTACTTGCCGTTCGGCAGCATGCTGGGCCTGACCGCGGCGTATGCGCTGGTCTGGACCCTGGTGGTGCAGAAGGTCAATCCGTTTCGCCCGGTGCCGGTGGAAGAGGTGCTGGAACAGGCCCTGGGCCTGGCCCCGGAAGATCTCCCGAACCCTCGGCAGGAGGTGGCCGATGAACCTTTCAAGCTGGCGACAAAACCTCTTTGAACTGTGGCACCGGCCACCCTCGGGTTATCGCCCGGGGCTGACCTTGGGCCAGTTGCGCCAGGATTTGGCGGGGCTCGACTATGTTGGCCAGGGCGCAGCCCAGGGGCGCTTTCGTTGCCCTCGGCGCGGCCTGGAGTTCGAAGTGGCGGAGTGCCCCCAGGCGCAGTTCCTGATGCATATCGTGGTGTGCCAATGGCAGATGCGGGTGCCCGCTGCCGGTCCGGGTCGGGCGCGCATCAGCTTGCGCCATACCGGGGCGATCCGCCGCCAGGGGCTTGCCGCTCGCGTGCGTGACGGCGAGCAGGCCGGCTGGGCGCCTCTTCTCCAGCGCCTGTGCCAGGACCCACAGCTGCTGGCCGAGTTGCTGCCCCTGGATTTCAAGCGCCTGGAGCTGCACCGCGATGACCAGGGTTGGCAGGTGCGCCTGGAGCACTTCGGCGCCAGCGAGGTGGTCAATCGCCTGCCGGGCATGCGCCGCTATATCCGCTTGAATGCTGTGCAACGAGAGGCGCTGCTGGGCAGCCTCGGTCACCTGCAGCGCTTGCTGGCGGATTACTGAAGCGTCCATTGGCACGACCCCTGCTTGAGCCGTGACAGGTTATTCCTGCTGCCGGGCGCCTTGCCTGGCAAATAGATAACATGTTAATGATATCGCCATAAAAACAATGGCGGCCCGAACCGGCTCCTGGAGGTGCACAGTGCTTGCTTCCCAAAGTTTCAGTTCCTGGCTGGGCGCCCTGCAGGGCGTCTGCGGTCGTTTCGATGCCCGCCCGGCGCACAACCCCGCGCTGTTCATCGGTGAAGTGGGCTTGCAGGACTATGCCGGGCTGGAGGTGGCGCAGATCCGCACCAATGCCGGGCTGATTTCCCGGCAAGGCACCCGGGCCGACCAGGCCGACGATCGGCACTGTTTCCTGATTGTCCAGCGCAGCGGCCATGCGCGCCTGAGCCAGGATGGCGAGAGCGTGGAACTGGCGCCTGGCGACATGGCCCTGCTGGATTCCGCCGGCGCTTGCGAAATCGTGCCCCATGGCTTGATCGAGCATGCCTCGTTCCATTTGTGCCGGGAGGAGGTCTACCGGCACCTGCCGGCCCAACAACGCAAGTTCGGCAAGTTGTCGCAGAATTGCGCCAGTGGCCGGCTGATGCGCCTGCTGGTGGAGCAGATCTGCGCCGGCGACCTGCATGGCTGTGCGGCGCAACAGGAGGGCCAGGCCTTGCAGGAGGCGCTGATCGCCTTGCTCGGCCCGACCCTGCGCCAGACCGCCGACAGTCTTGCCGGTCACGATGAAACCCTGCATGGCCAGTGCTTGCGCGACCAGGCCCGGCAACTGATCCAGCAATCGCTCAATGAGCCGGGGCTGACCCCGGTGGCCCTGGCCGGCCAGTTGAACATCTCGGTGCGCCAGTTGTACCGATTGTTCGAGGAGCAGGGCGACAGCGTTTGTCGCTTCATCCAGCGTTCGCGGCTCAAGCGCAGTGCGGCGGACCTGAGCAACCCGCACCTGCGCAACGAATCGATCACCGATATCGCCTTCAAGTGGGGCTTCACCGATTCGGCGCATTTCAGCCGCACCTTCAAGAAGCACTTCGAGCAGTCGCCCCGGGACTACCGCGCGCGTTCCTTGAATGCCTGAGGGCGTTTTGCCGCCGGCGTCGGTGGGGCGAGGCGATCCCCAGAAGGCCCTGTGGGCCTTGTCGCAGCTTCGCAGGCTCAGCAGCGGCTACAGTTCGTGCTGCGTGTAGCCGCTGCCGCAGGCTACGCACGGGTGCGCAGCGGCCGCGGGCTCAGGGGTTTTCCAGGTCGTGGCCCAGGGACTGGATGAACAACGAGAACAGCTCCGGTTGGCTGGAGATGTCCAGCTTGGCGTAGAGGTGCCGGCGGTGGACCTTGACGGTGTCCGGGGAGATCTTCAAGCGTTCGGCCATGGCCTTGGAGGAAAAACCGCGCAGGATCAGCCGGGCGATCTCCAGTTCCCGCTCCGACAGCACGCCACTGCCGAAATGGCTCAGGGCATCGCGGATCTGGCTGGCCATTTCCTCGGCGGCCGGCAGTTGCGGGCGGGCCTGGCTGTGCTGCCAGTGCTGTTCCATGAGGGGCAACACCCAGGCGGCGAAGGTGGTGAGCTGGCCGATGGCTTCGCTGCTGAACAACCGCTGGCTGCCCAGTGACAGCGACAGGGTGCCGGCCCCAGGCAGTTGCAGGATGAACTGCACTTCGTCCTCCAGCACGTTGTCGTGAAAGTAGTTGAGAAAGTACTCGCTCTGGCGAAAGTGGTCCGGCGCCACCTCTTCGAGACGGTACAGGCCGCTGGGGTAGCCCTCGCGACAGGCCTGGAAAAACGGGTCCAGCAGATACAGGCCATTGAGGTAGGTGAGCATCGACGCCGGCTTGCTGCTGGGTTCGGCGTCGTACTCCTCCAGCGCCCGGGGCGGGCCGTCCACCGGGTAGAAGATCGCCAGGGCGTTGTCGAACGGCGTGGCCTGGTGCAACAGCAGGATCAACTGCTTCCACAGGCGTGGGTGGCCGATCAGCGAGAGGGTGCGCCCCAGGCTGGCGTGCAGGCCGACTTCCCTGAACAGGTTACTCAAAGGTTTTACTCCAAGGGTCTATTGCAAGTGTCCTGGCAGGGTTTCGTCGATTTGCCGGATGCCGTCAAGGGGGAGTACTCCAATAGGGGAATTGGTCGCCATCGCGCCACTGCCTAGAGTAGCTGCGGTCAAGTGCGACCCAGAGCGCACCCGCCCGATGAATCTCGTTCCTGCCTCAGACCAACAATAAGCACGAGGATAACGATATGAGCTCTCCCTCCGCGCCCGATGGCGCGCTGAAACCCACCTTGAGCGTGTTCGATGTGGTGGCCATCACGGTGTCTGGCGTGACCCCCGCCAGCTCGGTGTTCGTGATCGCCCCCTTCGCCATCCACCAAGCCGGCAGCGGGGTGTTCCTGGCCTTTGTCATGGCAGGCCTGTTGGCGCTGATGTTCGCCTTCTGCTACGCCGAGCTGGGCCGGGCCCACAACAGCGCCGGCGGCGAGTATGTGTATGCCAAGCGGGTGTTCGGCGGCCTGGCGGGCTACGCGACCTTCCTCACGGTGCTGGTGATGTTGCTGTTCATCCCGCCGGTACTGGCCACGGGTGCCGCCACTTACCTGAACAATGCCCTGGGCACCCAGTACGATTCCCAGACCGTGGCCCTGGTGATCGTCACCTGCAGCTACCTGCTGGGGATTCTCAACATCAAGCTCAATGCCTGGATCACCGGCACCTGCCTGTTGCTGGAAGTGGCGGCGTTGCTGGTGATCGTCTGGCTGGGGTTCGGCAACGCCAGCCAGCCGGTGAGCATCCTGCTGCAGCCGCAGATCGTCGACCATGGGGTGCTGCAACTGGCGCCCTGGGCCCTGGTGATCGGCGCGGTGGGTATCGGCCTGTTCTCCTATAACGGCTACGGTCCGGCAGTGTTGCTGGCCGAAGACATGAAGTGCGGCGGGCGCGGTGTGCACAAGGCAGTGCTCTGGTCCCTGGTATTGGTGGTGATCATCGAGCTGGTACCGCTCACGGCGCTGCTCATCGGTGCGCCTTCGCTGAGCCAGATGCTCGCCAGCCCCGATCCCATCGGCTACCTGCTCACCAGCCATGGCAACGAAACCCTGGCCCGGGTGGTCAGCGCGGGGATCTTCCTCTCGGTGTTCAACGCCATCGTCGCCATCGTCATCCAGATCGGCCGGGTGGTGTTCAGCAGCGGTCGCGATGCCCTGTGGACGCCAGGCATCAATCGCCTGTTCACCCGCATCCATCCGCGCTGGGATTCACCCTGGCTGGCCACGCTGTTCCTGGCGATTCCCTCGGCGGTGCTCAGCTTCAGCTCGAACCTGGCGGACCTGACGTCCTTCAGCGTGCTGTTGATCATGCTGGTGTACCTGGTGGTGGCTCTGAGCGCACTGATGAGCCGGGTCCTGCTACGCGATCGCGAGCATCCCTATCGCATGCCGCTGTGGCCGTTGCCGGCCCTGCTGGCGGTGATCGGCGCCGGCTACCTGCTGGTCAACCTGTTCCTCGAAGCGTCCCTGCGCGACATCATGGTGATCGTCGGCCTGCTGGCGCTGTCGGTGATCCTCTATGGCACCAATGGCCGGTACAGCCCGGCGTTCCAGAAACTGTAAGGAGTGGTTATGCGAGCACGTCAAGCGGGCATCAGCCTGGGGCTGGGAACACCCGGCCCGTTCAATGCGATCACCGATGTTCCGGGGGTGCGGGTCGGCCACAGCACCCTCAAGACCGAGATCGACGGCAAGCAGGTGCGCACCGGCGTCACGCTGATCCAGCCGCGCGCCGGGCATGCGCGCCTGCAGCCGTGTTTCGCCGGCTGCCATGTACTCAATGGCAATGGTGATGCCACGGGACTGGAGTGGATCCGCGAGGCGGGCACCCTGACTACGCCGATCGCCATCACCAACACCCATAGCGTGGGCGTGGTGCGTGATGCGCTGATCGCCCTGGAACGCGAGGAACTGGCCGATCCTTCGGTGTACTGGTGCATGCCGGTGGTGATGGAAACCTTCGACGGCCTGCTGAACGATATCTGGGGCCAGCATGTGGGGCCGCAGCAGGTGCGCGAAGCGTCGGCCCTGGCCGAATCCGGGCCGGTGGACGAGGGCGCGGTGGGCGGTGGCACGGGGATGATCTGCCATGAGTTCAAGGGCGGGATCGGCACCGCGTCCCGGCGCTTGGCGCCGGAGCAGGGCGGCTACACCGTCGGCGCGCTGGTCCAGGCCAACCATGGCAAGCGCGAGGAGCTGCGGGTCGATGGTTATCCGGTGGGGCGCCAGTTGCGCGATATCGTCTCGCCCTTTGCCGAGTGCGGAACCCCGGGCATGGGCTCGATCGTGGTGATCCTGGCCACCGATGCGCCGCTGTTGCCACACCAGTGCCAGCGGCTGGCCCAGAGGGCGTCCGTCGGTATCGCACGTACCGGCGGCGGTACCGAGGATTCCAGTGGCGATATCTTCCTGGCCTTTGCCACGGGAAACCGGGACCTGCCGGCGGCGGACTACGCGCGCAAGGATCTGGGCTTCACTTCACCGCTGGCAATGCTCAACAACGACCATATTTCGCCGCTGTTCAGCGCTGCCGCCGAAGCGGTGGAAGAGGCGATCATCAATGCCTTGCTGGCTGGCGAGCCGATGACCAGCGACGACGGCGTGCAAGTACCGGCCCTGACCCCACAAATATTGAGGAATGCACTGCAACTCAGTGGTTGGAACAATAAACAAGTACCGGAAAACTGAGACACAGTCGGCATAATTCAACAGGAGCGATATTTAATAATTAAATTGTAGATTGTCAGACAATGGGTGCTGCCCAGCAATTGAAAAGGGAATATTTTGACTGGGCAGTCATTGTTTGCTGGAGTTTTGCGGAACAGTGGAATTTGACGTCAAAAAAGTAGTGGACGCCCGATTTCAAATTGTGTCAGTTTCCTTGCGCCTACTTAGGGCGAGTGATAGGACGATCTCGCCAGGGATTGTCGCTATCGGACAAAAACTGTTCCATTGATTACAAGGAAGTGTGTTTATGTCGAAAGTAAAAGTGAATGACGCTATTGATGCAGCTGAACAACAACTGGTGCCACTGGCAGCAGCAAGTTCGGCTTATAACCAGGTCAATAGCTTCAGCCACCAGTACGATCGTGGCGGCAATCTCACGGTCAATGGCAAACCTTCGTTCTCGGTCGACCAGGCTGCCACGCAGATCCTGCGTGATGGTGCTTCCTACAAGGACTTGAACGGCAATGGCAAGATCGATCTGACCTATACCTTCCTGACCTCGGCTTCCTCGAGCACCATGTACAAGCATGGTATCTCCGGGTTCAGCCAGTTCAATGCCCAGCAGAAAGCCCAGGCCGTGCTGGCCATGCAATCCTGGGCCGATGTGGCCAACGTGGTCTTCACCGAGAAGGCCTCCGGTGGTGACGGCCACATGACCTTCGGCAACTACAGCGGCGGCCAGGATGGCGCAGCGGCATTTGCCTACCTGCCGGGCACTGGCGCGGGTTATGACGGTACTTCGTGGTACCTGATCAACAACAGCTATACCCCGAACAAGACCCCGGACCTGAACAACTATGGCCGTCAGACCCTGACCCATGAGATCGGTCACACCCTGGGCCTGGCCCACCCTGGCGACTACAACGCCGGGAACGGCAACCCGACCTACAAGGATGCGACCTACGGGCAGGACACCCGCGGCTACAGCATCATGAGCTACTGGAGTGAAAGCAATACCAGCCAGAACTTCAGCAAGGGCGGGGTAGAAGCCTACGCGTCCGGTCCGCTGATCGATGACATCGCGGCGATCCAGAAGCTCTACGGAGCCAACTACGCCACCCGTGCCGGTGACACCACCTACGGCTTCAACTCCAACACCGGGCGCGATTTCTACAGCGCGACCTCGTCGGCCGACAAGCTGGTGTTTTCGGTGTGGGACGGTGGTGGCAACGACACCCTGGACTTCTCCGGTTTTACCCAGAATCAGAAAATCAACCTCAATGAGACTTCGTTCTCCGACGTTGGTGGCCTGATCGGCAACGTTTCCATTGCCAAGGGTGTGACCGTGGAGAACGCCATCGGTGGTTCGGGCAACGACCTGCTGATCGGTAACAACGTCGCCAACGAACTCAAGGGTGGTGCCGGCAACGACATCATCTACGGTGGCGGTGGTGCCGATAAGTTGTGGGGCGGTTCCGGTTCGGACACCTTCGTGTTCGGTGCCAGCACCGACTCCAAGCCGGGTGCGGCCGACCAGATCATGGATTTCGTCAGTGGCCAGGACAAGATCGATCTGACCGGTATCACCAAGGGCGCCGGCCTGCACTTCGTCAACGCCTTCACCGGCGCGGCGGGTGATGCCATCCTCACCACCTCCGGTGGTGTCAGCACCCTGTCGGTGGACTTCTCCGGGCACGGCGTGGCGGACTTCCTGGTCACCACCGTCGGCCAGGCAGCAGTCAGCGACATCGTCGCCTGAGTGAAGTAGGCGGAAGGCGACGCACATGCGTCGCCTTCCTTTGTTGTATCGGCCCTGGGGCTGAGCGATTCTACTGCGCTGACGGAGTACCCTATGACCCCACACACCTTGAGTTGCAAGGCGGCCTTGCGGCTGCTGGCGACGCTGACGATGTTTTATGGAGCGATGACCATGGCAAGCAGCCTGCGTTTGGCGGACCCCTCGGAGCTGGTTGGACACTGGCAATTGCAGCAGGCGGCCCAGCCGGGCGAGTCTTGCACGCTGGACTTGCTGCAGGGCTCGGCCCTGGGCGATGGCGCTGAATGCCTGTCCAGATGGATCGGTGAAGCCGCCGTGGGCTGGTTCCCCGAACCCGACGGCATCTCCATCACCGGGCGCGAAGGCTCCAGGGTGATCTTTTTCAGTCGCCAGCAGGAGGGCCTGTACGAGGCGCGCCTGAAAAGTGACGGTCTGATAGTCCTGCAGCGCGCTGCTAATTAACGGCTGGTGATGTTCGTCTAGTATTCGACGGCCACTATTTTGTCTTTCGCTTGACCGACAGGAGTATGTTCGGGCTGCTGTTGCAAACAGCTGTCCGAATTGTCTGTGTCCGCAGGCTTTATGAACTAAGAAGAGCACTTTGTTAGTTATGTACTACATTGTCTCCTCGCAATCGAACGCGGATTAACAGCTCAGGGATATGGTTAAAAAATGGTGAAGAACACTCATCCCGCACCACTGTTCAAGGCACTGGGCGAATATAAAGGCATCCTGATCAGCGTTGGCTGTTTTACCGCGCTGATCAACTTGCTTATGCTGGTTCCTTCTATCTATATGCTGCAAGTCTATGACCGGGTGCTGTCTTCGCAGAACGAGACCACCCTGGCGATGCTGTCGCTGATGGTGGTGGGCTTCTTCGTCTTCATCGGCCTGCTGGAAGTGCTGCGCAGCTTCATCGTCATC
This sequence comes from Pseudomonas sp. CMR5c, assembly GCF_003850545.1. NCBI lineage: Bacteria > Pseudomonadati > Pseudomonadota > Gammaproteobacteria > Pseudomonadales > Pseudomonadaceae > Pseudomonas > Pseudomonas sp. CMR5c. The sequence goes on from NZ_CP027705.1 coordinate 3,082,012, forward strand.
CGCATCGGCAGCCAGCTGGAGCGGCGCTTCAACCTGCGGGTCTACCAGGCCGCATTCGAACGCAACCTCGCCCGCGGCGAGGGATATGCCGGACAGTCCCTGGGCGACTTGACCCAGATCCGCCAGTTCCTCACCGGGCCGGCGTTGTTCGCATTCTTCGACGCCCCCTGGTTCCCCATCTACCTGCTGGTGATCTTCGCCTTCAACGTCTGGCTCGGAGTCATGGCCACCGCGGGCGCAGCCCTGCTGATCGCCCTGGCATTCCTCAACGAGGCCATGACCAAGAAGCCCTTGAGCGAGGCCAGCGGGTACTCGCAGCAGTCCACGCAGTTGGCCACCAGCCACTTGCACAACGCCGAGACCATCCAGGCCATGGGCATGCTCGGCTCCTTGCGCAAGCGCTGGTTCGGCGTGCACTCGCGGTTTCTCGGCCTGCAGAACCAGGCCAGCGACACTGGCGCGGTCATCAGTTCCCTGAGCAAGACCTTGCGCCTGTGCCTGCAATCCCTGGTGCTGGGGCTGGGCGCCTGGCTGGTGATCAAGGGCGACATGACCGCCGGGATGATGATCGCCGGCTCGATCCTCATGGGCCGGGCCCTGAGTCCCATCGACCAGCTGATCGCGGTGTGGAAACAGTGGAGCGCCGCCAAGCTGGCCTACAACCGGCTGGATTCACTGCTGCGCGAGTTTCCTCCGGGTGACAGCGCCATGTCGCTGCCCGCGCCCAAGGGCCAGGTGAGCTTCGAACAGGTCAGCGCCGGCCCGCCCGGGCGGCGCATGGCGACCCTGCAGCAGGTGAACTTCAGCATCAATGCCGGTGAAGTACTGGGGGTGCTGGGTGCTTCCGGCTCCGGCAAGTCGACCCTGGCCCGAGTGCTGGTGGGCGTGTGGCCGACCCTGGCCGGTACGGTGCGCCTGGATGGCGCCGATATCCACCGCTGGAACCGCGATGAACTGGGCCCCTACATCGGCTACTTGCCCCAGGACATCGAACTGTTCACCGGCAGCGTCGCCGAGAACATCGCGCGGTTTCGCCAGGCCGATCCGGAGCAGGTGGTCCAGGCTGCGCAGATGGCTGGGGTGCATGAGCTGATCCTGCGTCTGCCCCAGGGGTACGACACGATCCTGGGCGATGACGGCAGCGGCCTGTCCGGCGGCCAGAAGCAGCGGGTGGCCCTGGCCCGGGCGCTGTATGGCAGCCCGAGCCTGGTGGTGCTCGACGAACCCAACTCCAACCTCGACACCGTGGGCGAAAGCGCCCTGGCGGCGGCGATCGCCCAGCTCAAGGCCCGGGGGACCAGCGTGGTGCTGGTGACCCACAGGTCTTCGGTGCTGGCCCTGGCCGACAAGCTGCTGGTGCTCAATGAAGGACGCCTGCAAGCCTTCGGCCCCAGTCAGGAAGTGCTCAAGGCCCTGGCCGGCGCACAGCAAGCCCAGGCCCCGGAAGCACCTCGGGAGCGACCTGCCGCAGCGGCTCCCGGCGGCTTGAGTATGAGCCGCCAGTACCAGGCCCCGACGCGGAATCAAGGCGCATGAGCAAGGACAGCAACATGATGATCGAACAGGACTACGTGCCCGAACGGGTCGAACGCGACGCCGGTTTCTTTGCCCGCCTGGGCTGGTTCCTGGCGCTGGCCGGCGCCGGCAGTTTCTTCCTCTGGGCCGCCCTGGCCCCCCTGGACCAGGGGATCCCGGTGCAGGGCACGGTGGTGGTGTCCGGCAAGCGCAAGGCCGTGCAATCCATGAGCAGCGGTGTGGTCAGCCGGATCCTGGTGCGTGAAGGCGAAAGCGTGAAGCAGGGCCAACCGCTGTTCCGCCTGGACCAGACCCAGGTGGCGGCGGACGTGCAGTCGTTGCAGGCCCAGTACCGGATGGCCATGGCCAGCCTGGCGCGCTGGCGCAGCGAACGCGACAACCTCAAGCAGGTGGACTTCCCGGCACAACTGACCAGCAGCGATGACCCACGCCTGGCCCTGGTGCTCGAGGGCCAGCGGCAGCTGTTCAGCAGTCGACGCGAGGCCTTCATGCGCGAGCAGGCGGGGATCCGCGCCAATATCGAAGGCGCCACCGCGCAACTGGCGGGCATGCGTCGGGCCCGCAACGACCTGGGCAACCAGGCCGATTCCCTGCGCCAGCAGCTGGCTAACCTGCAACCCTTGGCCGACAACGGCTATATACCGCGCAACCGCTTGCTGGAGTATCAGCGCCAGTTGTCCCAGGTCCAGCAGGAGCTGGCGCAGAACACCGGGGAAAGTGGCCGGGTGGAGCAGGGCATCCTCGAGTCCCGGCTCAAGCTGCAGCAGCACGGCGAGGAGTACCAGAAGGAAGTGCGTAGCCAGTTGGCCGAGGCCCAGCTCAAGACCCAGACCCTGGAGCAGCAGCTGACATCCGCCGGGTTCGACCTGCAGCACAGCGAGATCATCGCCACCGCCGACGGCATCGCGGTCAACCTTGGGGTACATACCGAGGGCGCGGTGGTACGCCAGGGCGACACCTTGCTGGAAATCGTGCCCCAGGGCACCCACCTGGAAGTGGAAGGGCGGCTGCCGGTGAACCTGGTGGACAAGGTCGGCACCCAGCTGCCGGTGGACATCCTGTTCACGGCCTTCAACCAGAGCCGCACCCCCCGGGTCTCCGGCGAGGTCAGCCTGGTCTCGGCCGACCAGATGATCGATGAGCGCACCGGCATGCCGTACTACGTGCTGCGCAGCAGCGTCAGCGACCAGGCCATGGAAAAACTCGACGGCCTGGTGATCAAGCCCGGGATGCCGGCTGAGATGTTCGTGCGTACCGGCGAGCGCTCGCTGCTCAACTACCTGTTCAAGCCCCTGATCGACCGGGCTGGTTCCGCCCTGACCGAAGAATAAGGATGTCGCGTCGCATGAGTAAGTTTTCCATCCTCGCTGCAACCTTGTCCTTGCTGGTGTGCCAGGGGGCCCAGGCCATGGGGCCGTTCCAGGTCTACGAACTGGCGCTGCGCAACGACCCGGTGTTCCTTGGCGCCATCAAGGAACGCGACGCCGGCCTCGAGAACCGCATCATCGGTCGGGCCGGGTTGCTGCCCAAGTTGAGCTACAGCTACAACAAGGGCCACAACAATTCCAAGGCCACCTATCCGGACCCCCGGGGCGGTAGCCAGACCGATAAACGCAACTACGACAGCTATGGCTCGTCCCTGACCCTGCAGCAACCCTTGCTGGACTACGAGGCCTACGCCAACTACCGCAAGGGCGTGGCCCAGGCGCTGTTCGCCGACGAGAACTTTCGCAGCAAGAGCCAGGAACTGCTGGTGCGGGTCCTGGATTACTACACCAAGGCCTTGTTCGCCCAGGACCAGATCGACATCGCCCTGGCCAAGAAGAAGGCCTTCGACCAGCAATTCCAGCAGAACCGCCATCTGTTCGAGCAGGGCGAGGGCACCCGTACCGACATCCTCGAGGCCGAGTCGCGCTACGAGCTGGCCACCGCCGAGGAGATCCAGGCCCGGGACGAGCAAGACGCGGCCCTGCGCGAGCTGGCGGCGCTGATTGGCGAACCGGCCATCGACGTGCGTGACCTGGATCCGCTGCAGGAGGGCTTCCAGTCGTTCGCCTTGAGCCCGGCCAACTACGACAGCTGGCACGAAATGGCCCTGAGCAACAACCCGATGCTGGCTTCCCAGCGCCAGCGGGTGGAGGTTGCCCGCTACGAAGTGGAACGCAACCGCGCCGGACACCTGCCCAGGCTCAGCGCCTACGCGATGTCGCGCAAGAACGAATCGGAGAGCGGCAACACCTATAACCAGCGCTACGACACCAACACCATCGGTATCGAGATCAGCATGCCCTTGTATGCCGGTGGCGGCGTCTCGGCCTCGACGCGCCAGGCCAGTCGCAACATGGAGCAGGCCGAGTACGAGCTGGACGGCAGGACCCGGGAAACCCTGATTGAACTGCGCCGGCAATTCAGTGCCTGTCTATCAGGGGTGAACAAGCTGCGTGCCTATCAGAAGGCCCTGACCTCGGCCGAGGCGCTGGTGGTCTCCACCAAGCAGAGCATCCTGGGGGGCGAGCGGGTCAACCTCGACGCGCTGAACGCCGAGCAGCAGCTGTACACCACCCGACGCGACCTGGCCCAGGCCCGCTACGACTACCTGATGGCCTGGACCAAATTGCACTACTACGCAGGAACCCTGCGTGAAGCTGACCTGGCCCGGGTCGACGAGGCCTTCGGTCAACGCGCGGTGCCCTAGGCCTTTGCCGAAGGACCCGGGCACAGGGATAAAAAAGGAGAAAGCAGATGAGCATCTTCGATTACAAGAACGCCCTTGGCAGTGCCGGTAAAGCCCAGTACAGCGACGCCATCAACCTGGCCCTGTACGCCTCATCCCCTACGGGGCAGCCCTTGCCGGGCACATCCTGGCGGCCGATCAGCGCGACGCAGCTGGGCTATGAGGGCAACGTCAGCGCCCAGGGCACGATTTGCGGCGAGCAAGCCTCGGTCAGCGATGCCCAGGTGGAGATCCTCGGCAAGTACGACGCCAGTGGGCAGTTGCTGTCCATCGGCATCAGCTTTCGCGGCACCGACAGCCTGGCCGATGCGGTGAACGACCTGCAGGCGGCGTTTTCCCCGGGCTTTGCCGACAACTACAGCCGCCTGGCCTTCGACAACCTGCTGGGCAAGGTCGCTGCCTTCGCCGCTGCCCAGGGCCTGGCCGGCAAGGACGTGCTGGTCACCGGGCATAGCTTGGGTGGGCTGGGAGTCAACAGCCTGGCGGCGATGAGCGGTGAGCACTGGGGAGGTTTTTTCAAGGATGCCAACTATGTGGCCTTCGCCTCGCCTACCCAGAGCGCCGACAGTCATCAGGTGCTGAACATCGGTTATGAGAACGATCCGGTATTCCGGGTGTTGGACGGTACCCATTTCAACGGCTCATCCCTGGGCACCCATGACCGGCCCCAGGAGTCGGCGACCAACAACATCGTCAGCTTCACCGATCACTATTCGTCGCTGCTGGGCAAGCTGGTGCCCCAGAGCATCCTCAACCCCGCGTCCTGGTCGGCCCATAGTGCGGTGGACTACGCCGCGGGCCTGAATCGCCTGATCGCCTCGGATTTCTATGACCTGACCAGTCGCGATTCCACGGTGGTGATCTCCAACCTGTCCGAGGGCAAGCGCGACCAGGTCTGGGTCAAGGACCTCAACCTCTACTCTGAACAGCACAGCGGCAGCACCTTCATCATCGGCACCGATGGCAACGACCTGCTGCACGGCGGCAAGGGCAACGACTACCTGGATGGTGGTGCCGGCGATGATCGGTTCCGCGATGATGGCGGCTACAACATCATCCACGGTGGCCAGGGCCATAACGTGCTGGAGCTGCGCCAACCCTTGCAGAACTTCTCCATCGCCAACGACGGCGACGGCACCTTGTACATCCGCGATGCCTACGGCGGTATCAGCATGACCCGCGATATCGGCGCGCTGGTCAGCCACGAGCAGGGCAGCTTCTGGCAGTGGAGCGGTCGGGACGTCACCTACAGCCTCAGCGCCGACGGCATGTTCGACGGCCATGCGTGGTACGCCTACAACCATTCCCTCAATGGCGATGGCTATGGCAATACCCTGCTGGCCGGCGTCGATGGCGACTGGTTGTTCGGCCATGATGGCAACGACTTCCTGGGTAGCGACAGACCCAACGTGACCTTCGTCGGTGGCAGCGGTAACGACGTGATGCAGTCCGGCGGTGGCGGAGTGAACACCTTTTTGTTCAGCGGCAACTTCGGCGATGACCTGATCCACGGTTACCAGGCCAGCGACAAGCTGGTGTTCATGGGAGTGCCGGGGGTCGATGGCCATTTCGACTACAGCCAGCACCTGTCCCAGAGCGGTGGCGACACCTTGCTCAAGGTGGGCGACTACTCGGTGACGCTGCTGGGCGTCGGCATGGAGGGAGTCAACGGCTCGAGCTTCGTTTTCGCCTGAAGTCCAAGTCACAGGCCAGGGGCGGGCGACCGCCTCCGGCTCGATAGGGCCGCGGGCTTGCGGCCAGGCAATGCAGCGACACACCGATCGACCCGGAATGGGCGGTCCGACAACAAAAACAAGAGAAGTCATCGACATGGATGTGAGATGTGATCAGCTCAAGACGCTGACAGGCACCCTGTGCCTGGCGTTCGCCACCGGGTTGCCGCTGTCGGCTGCGGCGGCCTATCAAGAGTCCGGCCGCCTGGGCGACCCCTCCAGTTGGCGTTCGGCCGAATACCAGCAGGATTGGGGCCTGGAGCGCATGCAGGCGAACCAAGCCTACGCCGCCGGAATCACCGGCGCCGGCGTCAGCATCGGTGCCCTGGACTCGGGGTTCGATGCCGCCCACCCCGAGGCCAGTCCCGGACGTTTTCACTCGGTTACCGCCACCGGGCAGTACCTGGACGGCACCCCGTTCAGCGTGTCCGGGGTACTCAATGGCGCCAACGACAGCCATGGCACCCACGTCACCGGCACCATGGGCGCGGCCCGGGATGGCGTGGGCATGCATGGCGTGGCCTTCAATGCCCAGGTGTATGTGGGCAACACCAACAAGAACGACAAGTTGCTATTCGGCACCGACCCCGATCCGCGCTATTTCAAGGCGGTCTACGGCGCCCTGGTGGATGCCGGAGTGCGGGCCATCAACAACAGCTGGGGCAGCCAGCCCAAGGATGTCAGCTACCAGACCCTGGGTGATTTGCGCGCGGCCTATGCCCAGCATTTCCAGCAGGACACCTGGCTCGACGCCGCCGGCGACGTGGCGCGCCGCGGTGTGATCAACGTGTTCAGCGCCGGCAACAGTGGTTATGCCAATGCCAGTGTGCGTTCGGCGCTGCCGTACTTCCAGCCGGAGCTGGAAGGCCACTGGCTGGCGGTGTCGGGCCTGGACAAGAACAACCAGCAGAAATACAACCAGTGCGGCATCGCCAAGTACTGGTGCCTGGCGACCCCGGGCGCGGCGATCACCAGTACCGTGCCGGGTGGCGGTTATGCCACCTACAACGGCACCTCGATGGCCGCACCCCATGCCACCGGGGCCCTGGCTCTGGTGATGGAGCGTTATCCCTACCTGAACAACCAGCAGGCCCTGCAAGTGCTGCTGACCACCTCGCGCCAGCTCGATGGCTCGCCGACCCAGGGGCCAAGCAACCTGGTGGGCTGGGGTGTGCCGGACCTGGATCGGGCGTTGCACGGCCCCGGGCAGTTGCTGGGGGAATTCGACGTCAACCTGGGACGTGGGCAGGGCGATATCTGGAGCAACGGAATCTCCGACCAGGCCCTGGTGCAGCGCCAAGCCGAGGATGCCGCGGAACGCCAGGCCTGGCAGCAGACCCTCAAGGACCGCGGCTGGGAAAATGGCCTGGCAGCGGGAGCCAGCCAGCAGGATCGCACTGACTACGCCCTGGGCATGGCCCGGGACGCGGCCGCCGCGCAACGGGTCTACCAGGGCAGCCTGGTCAAGTCCGGCGCCGGTTGGCTGGTGCTTGCGGGGGACAGCAGCTACCGCGGTCCGACCCGGGTCGATGGCGGGTTGCTGGCGGTCAATGGCAACCTTCAGTCGGCGGTGACGGTCAACGCCGGCGGCACCCTGGGCGGCAACGGCCGGATCGCTGCCCTGACTGCCAGCGCCGGGGGCGTGGTGGCCCCGGGTAATTCCATCGGTACCTTGAATGTTGCCGGCAACCTGGATTTGCAGCCGGGCTCGACCTATCGGGTGGAGCTGTCGCCCACGGCCAGCGACCGGCTTGTGGTTGGCGGACAGGCCAGTATCGCTGGCGCCAATCTCAGCCTGGCGCCCGAGGCCCAGCCGAACCTGCTGGCCGGCGGCCCGGTGGCGAGCCTGGTGGGGCGCCAGTTCGACATCCTGCAGGCCGCGGGCGGGGTCAACGGGCGCTTCGCCCAGGTCCAGCCCGGCTACCTGTTCCTCGGGACCTTGCTCGATTATTCGGCCAACGGCGTGCAGCTGGACGTGACCCGCAGCGCCGCGACCTTCGACAGTGTCGGGGTCACGGCCAACCAGCGCGCCAGCGGCGGCGCCGTGGAGCGGTTGGGGCCGGGCAACCCCGTGTATGAAAGCCTGTTGCTCTCGACCTCGGCGGACCAGGCCCGGGATGGCCTGCGGCAGTTGGCCGGAGAGATCTACCCGGCGCTGGACTCGATGCTGCTCAGCCAGGGCGCGGTAGTGCGCGATGCCCTGGGCGAGCGTGCGCAAGGTGGGGCCCTGCAGACCAACGCCACTGGCACCACATCGGGCGAGCCGGGTGTCCAGCTCTGGCTCAAGGGCCTGGGCAGTTGGGGGCGGATCGAGGGCGTGCAGGGCAGCGAATCCTACAGCAGTTCCCTGGGCGGCATGCTGCTGGGCCTGGACCGTGACTTCGACGAGCAGACCCGGGCCGGCCTTGCCGCCGGCTACAGCGACAGCTCCCTGGGCATGGGCGGCAGCCACTCTCGGGCCACGGTCGACAGCTACCACCTTGGCGCCTATGCCCGTCACGACCTGGACCAGTGGCGCTTGAGCCTGGGCGGCAGCTACAGCTGGCACCGCGCCGAGGTCCGGCGTGACCTGGACTATGGCCAGGTGTCCGGCCGCCAGCGCGCACGGCTCGATGCCCGCAGCCAGCAGCTGTTCGCCGAGGCGGCCTATCGCCTGGCGTTGTCGGCGGTGCAGTTGGAACCCTTCGCCAACCTGACCTACCAGCACCTGGATCGCGATGCCTTCCACGAGAAGGGCGACGCTGCGGCATTGCATGCCGGTGACGAGCAGCGTGATGCCTGGCTCAGCACCCTGGGCTTGCGTGGGCGCCAGCAATGGCAACTGGGCCCGCAACAGGACCTGCAACTGGCGGCGAGCCTGGGCTGGCAGCACCGCCTGAGCGGGACCCAGGATCGCGAGCACCTGGCCTTTGCCGGTAGCGACTTGCCGTTCCGGGTGCAGACCGCGCCGGCCTTGCGCGACACCGCGCTGGTGGGCCTGCAGGCCCGGGTCGGGCTGACCCGTGACCTGGATCTGAGCCTGGACTACCAGGGACGCCTGGCCAGTCGTGAGCAACAGCATGGAGCTGGGCTCAACCTGCAGTGGCGTTTCTGAAGCGCCGTGGCACTGGCGAGCCCATGGGCTTGCCAGCCAGGCGTCGCAATACGGAGTTTGACCAACGCAGTTTTTCATCAATGCAGCTAAGGAAGGTCGTAGTGAAGCAAGTCAGAAAGGATGACCGCGCGCTCGGGCAGGGCTGGTCCCTGGCCCCACTGGGGCGAGTGCTGGTGGGTTGGGCAGCGTTAGTGGGCACGACCCAGGCCGCGCCCTACGTCGAGACTGGACGGCTGGGCGATGCCAGCAGCTGGCGCAGCAGCGAATTCAAGGCCGACTGGGGGTTGGGGGCGATCAACGCCGACAGCGCCTATGCCGCCGGCTACAGCGGCAAGGACGTCAAGCTGGGGATCTTCGACCAACCGGTGTATGCCAAGCACCCGGAGTTCGCCGGCAAGGACAAGATCGTGACCCTCATCACCAGTGGCACCCGCCAGTACACCGACCCCTACATCCCGGTGAAGGCCGGCGATGCCTTCCGCTATGACGGCAGCCCGTCGGTGGGTTCGGATGGCAAGCTGGGTTCCCACGGCACCCACGTCGGCGGCATCGCTGCTGGCAACCGTGATGGCGTAGAGATGCATGGCGTAGCCTATGACGCGCAGATCATCAGCGCCGACAACGGCGACCCCGGCCCCGAGGACGGCATCGTCCTGGGCAACGACGGCGCGGTGTACAAGGCCGGCTGGGACAGCCTGGTGGCCAGCGGCGCACGGATCATCAACAACAGCTGGGGCATCGGCATCACCGATCGCTTCGCCAAGGGCGGGCGCAATCCGGACTTCCCGCATTTCACCGTGGACGACGCCCGTGCGCAGTTCGCGCAGATCCAGCCGTTGCTGGGCACCTTGCCCGGCGGAGCCTATGACGGCGCCATCGCGGCGGCCCGTAGCGGAGTCCTGACCATCTTCGCCGCCGGCAACGACTACAACCTGAACAACCCCGATGCGATTGCCGGACTGGGCTATTTCGTCCCGCAAATCGCTCCCAACTGGATGACCGTGGCGGCGTTGCAGCAGAACCCCGACACCAGCAGCGCCAATCCGTACGTGATCAGTACGTTCTCGTCCCGCTGCGGCTATACCGCGAGCTTCTGCGTATCGGCCCCAGGTACCCGGATCTACAGCGCGGTGATTGGCGGTACCAGCCTGGAAGACCTGACCCTGGGCTACGCCAACAAGAATGGCACGTCCATGGCCGCGCCCCATGCCGCAGGAGCGGCGGCGGTGCTGATGGAGCGTTTTCCCTACATGAGCGGCGCGCAGATCGCCAGCGTGCTGCGTACCACTGCCACCGACCTGGGCGCGCCGGGCATCGATGCCCTGTACGGCTGGGGCATGATCAACCTGGACAAGGGCATCCGTGGCCCGGGCATGTTGGTTACCGAGCAGGACATTCCCGAGGAGTTCCGCATCGCCGGCGGTTACGGCCCGAGCCAGTTCGTGGTCGACCTGCCGGGAGTCGGCGCCCTGGTGGATGCCGGCAAGCCGACCCAGCGGCGTTGCAACGACCTGAGCTGCATGCTGGATCTGTGGAGCAACGATATCTCCGGCCACGGCGGCCTGACCAAGCAGGGCATCGGCACCCTGGTGCTTACCGGCAACAACAGCTATTCCGGACCGACCCTGGTCAACCAGGGACGCCTGGCGGTCAATGGTTCGCTGCAATCGACGGTGACGGTCAACGACGGCGGCGTGCTGGGCGGCAATGGCCGGATCGGCGCGCTGGTGGCCAATGCCGGCGGCGTGGTGGCTCCGGGCAATTCCATCGGCACCCTGCACGTCAGTTCCGACGTGACCTTCCAGCCGGGCTCGACCTATGCCGTGGAGGTGGACGCCGCAGGCAGCGACCGCCTGGTCAGTGATGGCAAGGTCAGCCTGGGCGGTGCCAACCTGGCCCTGGATCTGCAGAACCCCGGGGTTTCGTTGCAGTCCCGGCAAGCCACGAGCCTGGTGGGACGGCAATTCGACATCCTGGATGCCGCAGGTGGGGTACAGGGTGGTTTCGCCAATGTGCAGTCCAATTCGCTGTTTCTCGGGGGTGGCCTGGCCTATACCGGCAGCGGGGTCCAACTGGCCGTGCAGCGCAACGCCACGTCCTTCGCCAGTGTCGGCTTGACCGCCAACCAGCGTTCGGTGGCCGCGGCCGCCGATCAGCTTGGCGCGGGCAATCCGGTCTACGAGAGCCTGCTGTTGTCGGCCAATGCCAGCAGCGCGCAGCAGGCTTTCGATCAACTGTCCGGGGAAATCCACCCGGCGGTGGGTAACCTGCTGCTCAACGACAGCCGCCAGCTGCGCGATGCCGTGGGCGCGCGTACCCGTCAGCAGGACATCGCCGCCGCTCCGGCAGCGGAAGGCCAGGGCAACGGCCTGTGGGTCAAGGCCCTGGGAGCCTGGGGCAAGGCCGACGGTGACTCCGGACATGCGCGCTATAGCAGTTCGATTGGCGGCATGTTGCTGGGTATCGACGGGCAGATGAGCGAGGACACCCGCGTCGGGGTCTTCACCGGCTACAGCGACAGCTCGCTGAGCATGGGCGATGACCGTCACTCTTCGGCCAGTGTCGACAGCTACCATCTGGGTGCCTATGCCGGCAAGGAGCTGGAGCAGGTGCGCCTGAGCCTGGGCGGCAGCCACAGCTGGCACCGCATCGAGACCAAGCGCGAGCTGCAGTACAACGAGGTCTCCGATCGCCAGAAGAGCAAGCGCGATGCCCAGAGCACCCAGGTGTTCGGCGAGGCCGCGTGGAAGGTCGCGCTGCCGAGCATGGCGCTGGAACCGTTCGCCAACCTGGCCTATGTGCATATCGCCAGCGACAGCTTCAAGGAGCATGGCGGCGCCGCCGCGCTCAAGGGGGGGCAGGACAATCGCGATGCCTGGCTCTCGACCCTGGGCATGCGTGCCGGCAAGCAACTGCAATTGTCCAGCGGCCAGGCGCTGGAGTTGTCCGCCACCCTGGGCTGGCAGCACAACCTGAGTTCCACCGGGTCCGACCAGCACCTGGCCTTCGCTGGCCAGGGCGACACCTACAAGGTCCAGGCGCTGTCCCTGGATCGCGATGCGGCGGTGGTCGGCGCACGGGCGGGAATCGCCCTGGGCCGCCAGGCCCGGGTCAACCTGGACTACAACGCACTGCTGGGTAGTCGCGACAAGAGCCACGGGGTCGGCCTGACCCTGGATTGGGCGTTCTGAGGCCCCGGCAACGGATATGCAAGGTGTTGTACCAGCCCGCGAACCTGGCAACGGGTTCGCGGGGCACGAGCTATCTCTGAAAACTCCAACAAAAGAGAGGCAATACCATGGGTGTCTATGACTACAAAAACCTCAGTACGGCTGAATCCAAGGCGCTGTTCACCGATGCCATGGCCATCACGCTGTATTCCTACCACAACCTCGACAACGGCTTTGCCGTGGGTTACCAGCACAATGGCTTCGGCCTCGGCCTGCCGGCGACCCTGATCACCGCGCTGATCGGCAGTAGCGATTCCCAGGGGGTGATCCCCGGCATTCCCTGGAACCCTGATTCGGAAAAGGCCGCCAAGGAGGCGCTGAACAAGGCGGGTTGGTCCTCCATCAGCGCCCAGCAACTGGGCTATACCGGCAAGGTCGATGCCCGCGGGACTTTCTTCGGGGAAAAGAACGGCTATGAGACGGCCCAGGTGGAGATCCTCGGCAAGTACGATGCAGAAGGGCACCTGAGTTCCATCGGCATCGCCTTTCGCGGTACCAGTGGGCCGCGGGAGTCGTTGATCAGCGACTCTATCGGCGACCTGATCAGCGACCTGCTGGCAGCGCTGGGGCCCAAGGACTACGCCAAGAACTACGCCGGCGAGGCCTTCGGCAAGCTGCTGGGGGATGTCGCGGCCTTCGCCCAGGCCAATGGCCTGTCCGGCAAGGACATCCTGGTCAGTGGCCACAGCCTGGGCGGCCTGGCGGTCAACAGCCTGGCGGACCTGAGTGGTGGACGCTGGTCGGGCTTCTTCAAGGACGCCAACTACATCGCCTATGCCTCGCCGACCCAGAGTGCCAGCGACAAGGTGCTGAACATCGGTTATGAGAACGACCCGGTGTTCCGCGCTCTCGACGGCTCGAGCTTCAACCTGGCCTCGGTGGGCATCCACGATACCCATCAGGCGTCGGCCACCAACAACATCGTCAACTTCAACGACCACTACGCCTCGACCCTATGGAACGTGGTGCCGTTCTCGATCCTCAAGATCTCCACCTGGATCTCCCACCTGCCCACCGGCTATGGCGATGGCCTGACCCGGGTGCTGGACTCGAAGTTCTATGAGTACACCAGCAAGGACTCCACCATCGTGGTGGCCAATCTGTCGGACCCGGCCCGGGCCACCACCTGGGTCCAGGACCTGAACCGCAATGCCGAGACCCACAAGGGCAGCACCTTCATCATCGGCACCGACGGCAACGACCTGATCCAGGGTGGCAGCGGCAACGATTACCTGGAGGGTCGCGATGGCAACGATACCTTCCGTGATGCCGGCGGCTACAACATCATCCTCGGCGGCAAGGGCAGCAACGTCCTCGACTTGCAGCACTCGGTGAGCGACTACAGCTTCGCCAGCGACGGCGCCGGCACCCTGTATGTGCGCGACGCCAACGGCGGGATCAGCATCACCCGCGACATTGGCGCGATCCAGAGCAAGGAACCGGGGTTCCTCTGGGGCTTGTTCAAGGACGACGTGGTACACCAGGTCACCGACCAGGGGCTGAAGGTTGGTGACGAACTGACCCGCTACGCCTCGTCGGTGCGGGGCGATGCCGGCGACAACGTGCTCAAGGCCCATGCCGGCGGCGACTGGCTGTTCGGACTGGATGGCAACGACCACCTGATCGGTGCTCAGGGCAACGATGTATTCGTCGGCGGGGCCGGCAACGACCTGATGGAGTCGGGGGGCGGCAACAATACCTTCCTGTTCACCGGCCACTTCGGCCAGGATCGTATCGTCGGTTACCAAGGCGGCGACAAGCTGGTGTTCATGGGCGTCAGCGGGGTCCTGCCGGAACAGGACTACCGGGCCCATGCCAGCAGCAGCGGCAACGATACCGTACTGACCTTCGGCCAGGACTCGGTGACGCTGGTGGGCGTCAGCCTCACGCAGCTCAACGGTTCCGGCATCACCATCGCCTGACAGGCGAGCAGCGCGACTTCGACAGGACTCGCGCTGTTTTTGGGCAATTAAGTGACTGCTTGGTCAACCAGTGACTCCAATACTCTTAAAGTGTCGTGGCGCCGATGCGTTACTTCAGGCACATGACACGCGGTGCAATCGATTCAAGGTATTGGAGAGTTTTGACAGTGAGTAGCAGCAAGAGGTATGCGAGCGGCCTGGTGCTGGCCCTGTGGGCCACGTTGGCATCGGCCGGGGAGCTGCCTCCCAGTTCGATCCTGAAACGCTACGGGATCAGCCCGGACCAACTGCCGGCGGGGCAGCCGGTACCAGCAGACAGCCAACCGACCAACACCAGCCGCTTCCGGCTGGAGCCCGAGCAGCCAGTGGTGAATCTGCGCCTGGGCGACAACAAGGTTCCGGACACTACCGGCAACATCAGCATCGATAATGCCAACGCCCGGGAGCGTCAGCGCTGCCGACAGGTAAGGGATGAACTGGTCAAGCGTGGCAAGGCTGCCGGGGTGTTCTGTGAACCGGGGCAGGGCGGTTTGCCCTGGTCACCCTGGTCGCCCTGAGCCGGGCGGGTCACTTTTCCTTGCGGACGGTGGCGACATCGTCGGCCTTGACCCGGATGGTCTTGCCGGAGATGTCCTGGAACTCATAGAAACCGTCGGTGGTCTTGGTCTTGGGTTGGTCGCGGGTCAGGTACTGGGTACCGTTCTGCAGGGTTACCACGGTGGGGGTGGAGCAGCCTGCCAGGGCCAGGGTGGCGAGGATGGCCAGGGGCAGGCCCAGGTTCTTCAGGTTCATACAGACCTCGATATCGATGGGGTATCCGCATTGCGCGGGCACTATAAGTCCTGGCCCTTGGTGTAGTGAAGACGACGAAAGTTCGCTGGTCCATGGAAAAAATCTTCTCTCCACCATTTATCCAATAACGTTTGCCAGGCAGGGGCAGCGGCTGTTATCTGTACGCATAACCAGTATAGACCTGCCGTGGCGCCTTTCTCCCGTGACTTCCAACCCCCTCGAGAACCCTCTTTACTACCTGCATAACTTCCAGCAAGTGCTGGGCTGGCTGGAGCAACGCTATGCCGATGTGCTGAGCGGCGAAGAGCAGCGCTTCATCGCCGATTTCGCCTCGCTTGGGCAGCCGGCACAGGCACTGCTGGTGCGCATGGTGATGCGCAAGGGGCGGCATTTTCGCCTGGCCCGGCTCAGCTATCCGGAGATCGGCGATACGGCCCGGGCCCTGGCGCCATTGCTCGACCTGGGCTGGATCGACGACCAGGCGCCACTGCCCTTGGAAGAACTGTTCGGCCTGCTGGCCAAGCCCGAGATCCAGTTGTGCTTCAAGGACCAGGCCTTGCCGGCCAAGGCCAGGAAGGAGCAGTGGCTGCAAGTGCTGCAGGAGGCCTATCCCCAGGCCCGGGCATTCGGCCAGTGGTGCCCGCAGCTGGAGGATCGGTTGCTGAGCCTGACGGTCATGGACCTGTGCGATCGCCTGCGCCTGATGTTCTTCGGCAACCTCTACCAGGACTGGTCGGAGTTCGTCCTGGCGGATCTTGGGGTCTACAGCTACGAGACCGTGCAGATCAGCGCCGATGCCCGGGGCTTGCGCAGTCGTGCCGATGTGGATGGCTTCATCTACCTGCACCAGTGCCAGGAAGCGTTCGAGGCCGGCGCGCAGCTGCCTGGGCTGCTGGCTCGCATCAGCGCCTTCGACAGCGACAACCCCTGGCTGCACAAGCGCCGCGATAAGCTGCTGTTCCTGCTGGGCCAGCACTGCGAGCGCCTGGCGGATTGGGAGCAGGCGAGGCTGATCTACCAGCGCTGCCCCTATCCCGGGGCCCGTTTGCGCCTGATCCGGGTCCTGGAGCGCAGCGCCGACTATCCTGCCGCCCTGGCTCTGGCCGAGCAAGCCGCTTCGGCGCCGCAAAGCGCTGCCGAGGCCCAGCAGTTGCTGCGCATGTTGCCGCGCCTGCGACGCAAGCTGGGTGGGCCGCCGGTGGCCCGGGTAGCGAGCCGTGAAGTATCCCGCCTGGAGCTGTGCCTGCCGCGCGATGGCGAGGGCCTGGCGGTGGAGCAGGTGGTCCAGGCTCATCTGCACCAACCCCTGGCCCCGGTGCACTATGTGGAGAACAGCCTGGTCAATTCACTGTTCGGATTGCTCTGCTGGCCGGCGATCTTCGCGCCGTTGCCAGGCGCGTTCTTCCACCCGTTCCAGCGCGGCCCGGTGGATCTGCTGAGCGAGGACTTCCATGAGCGCCGCCGCGAGCTGTTCCAGGCCTGCCTGGAAGAGTTGGACGATGGTCGTTACCGCGACAGCATCCGCCGGCGTTTCGTGGCCAAGTGGGGCCTGCAATCGCCCTTCGTCTTCTGGGGAGCCTTGAGCGAGGAACTGCTGGAGTTGGCCCTGGACTGCCTGCCGGCTGCGCACCTCAAGCACTGGTTCGAGCGCCTGCTGCTGGATATCAAGGCCAACCGCGCCGGCATGCCGGACCTGATCCAGTTCTGGCCCGAGGAAAAGAGCTACCGCATGATCGAGGTCAAGGGCCCGGGCGACCGCTTGCAGGACAACCAGTTGCGCTGGCTGGACTTCTGCCAGGAGCACGGCATGCCGGTGGCGGTGTGCTACGTGCAATGGAAGGACGCCCCGGCGTGAGTTATCGCATCGCGGTGCGCGCCTTGTGCGAGTTCAGCGCCAAGCACGGGGACCTGGACCTGCGCTTCACTCCATCGCCCACCGCCCAGGAGGGTATGCAGGGCCATCGCACGGTGGCCGCCCGGCGCAATCCCGAGTACCAGAGCGAAGTATCCCTGGAGGGCCAGCATGGCCCGTTGCTGGTCAAGGGCCGGGCCGATGGCTACGACCCCCGGCAGAACCTGCTGGAGGAGATCAAGACCTTTCGCGGCGACTTGTCGCGCATGCCCGACAACCATCGGCAACTGCACTGGGCCCAAGCCAAGGTCTATGGCTGGCTGCTGTGCCAGAGCCGGCAGTTGCCGGGCATCCGCGTGGCACTGGTGTATTTCGACATCCATAGCGAAAAGGAAACCGCCCTGGTACAGGAGTACAGCGCCGGGCAGTTGCAGGCGTTTTTCGAGCAGCAATGCGCGATCTTCCTGGATTGGGCGCAACAGCAGTTGCAGCACCGTGCAGAGCGGGATCGAGCCTGTCGCGAGCTGGCTTTCCCCCATGGGCAGTTCCGCCCCGGCCAGCGCCACTTGGCCGAGTCGGTGTACAAGGCGGTCAGTACCGGTCGCTGCCTGTTGGCCCAGGCTCCCACCGGTATCGGCAAGACCCTGGGCACGTTGTTCCCCATGCTCAAGGCCATGGCCCCGCAGCAACTGGACAAGGTGCTGTTCCTCACCGCCAAGACCCCGGGCCGGCAACTGGCCCTGGACGCCGCCAGGGTACTGTTCGCCGAGCATACCGGGTTGCCGCTACGGGTTCTGGAACTGGTGGCCCGGGACAAGGCCTGCGAGTACCCGGACAACGCCTGTCATGGCGAATCCTGCCCATTGGCCAAGGGTTTCTACCAGCGTCTGCCGGCGGCCCGCCAGGCAGCCAGCCAGGTGCCATTGCTGGATCGCCAGGCGTTGCGCCAGCTGGCCCTGGAGCATCAGGTCTGCCCCTATTACCTGAGCCAGGAAATGGCCCGCTGGAGCGACCTGGTGGTGGCCGACTACAACTACTACTTCGATTTCACGGCCTTGTTGTTCGGCCTGGCCCAGGCCGAACAGTGGCGGCTGGCGGTGTTGGTGGACGAAGCCCACAACCTGGTGGAGCGCGGTCGCGGCATGTACAGCGCCAGCCTCGACCAGCAGCAACTGGCCCAGGTACGCAAGAATGCGCCGCAGGCCCTGAAGAGCTCTTTGCAGCGTCTGAATCGCGAGTGGAATGCCCTGCACAAGGACCAGGTCGCGCCGTACCAGGCCCATGGGTGCTTGCCCGGCGCCTGGCTCAAGGCCCTGGGGTTGTGCGTGGCGGCCATCGGCGACTACTTCAATGAACACCCCCAGGGCCTGGACGCGGCTGTGCAGGGGTTGTATTTCGAGCTACTGCAGTTTGCCCGGGTGGCGGAGCTGTTCGACGAGCAGCCCTTCATTTTCGACGTCAGCAAGCGCACCTTGAGCGCCCGGCGCAGCCTGTCGCGCCTGAGCTTGCGCAACGTGGTGCCGGCGGCGCTGCTGCGCCCGCGCCTGGAGGCGGCCCGCAGCGTGGTGCTGTTTTCCGCGACCCTCGAACCCCAGCATTACTATCGCGACCTGTTGGGTGTACCCGATAGTGCTGTGTGGCTGGATGTCGAATCGCCGTTCGCGGCCACGCAACTGGATGTGCACATCGTCAGCCAGATCTCGACCCGTTATGCCCGGCGCCAGGCCTCGCTGGTGCCCATCGTCGAGTTGATGGCCGGCCAGTTCGCGGCTCGTCCTGGCAACTATCTGGCGTTCTTCAGCAGTTTCGAATACTTGCAGCAGGTGGCCGAGCTTTTGGCCCGCAAGCATCCGGAAATTCCCATCTGGCTGCAGTCGCGAGGCATGGACGAAAGCTTGCGGGAGGAGTTTCTGCAGCGGTTCCAGGCCGAGGGGCAGGGCATAGGTTTCGCCGTACTCGGCGGTGCGTTCGGCGAAGGCATCGACCTGCCGGGTTCGCGCTTGATCGGAGCTTTTGTCGCCACCCTGGGCTTGCCCCAGCTCAATGCCTTGAACGAACAGATGAAGCAGCGCATGGGCGCGTTGTTCGGTGCAGGTTATGACTACACCTACCTCTACCCCGGCTTGCAGAAGGTGGTGCAGGCGGCAGGGCGGGTGATCCGCAGCCAGGCCGATCGAGGGGTGCTGATGCTGATCGACGATCGTTTTGCCGAGCCACAGGTACGTCGGTTGTTGCCGCGCTGGTGGGCTATCGCCGAAGAAGAAACGGCGCAGGACTGCCAGTAGCAGTTGCTGCGCCGTCGATGGGGCGTGCAGGGTTGGGGGCTTCAGCGGCCCTGACGAACCCTGGCGAAGCGCCGCAGGGTTTGCCCGGGGCCGGTGTGGAAGCGGGTAGGCCGGGGTTGGCCGCTATCGGCGGCGATGAAGACGAACTCGTCGTCCGTCAGCTCGTAGCTGGCCGGCAATGGCTGGCCGGCATCGGCGCCGATCGAGTCGACCCAGGTAATGGACTTGGGCGTGGTGCTGCTATCTAGGGTGAAGCTGCCGGCCAGCAGCAACTGGCCATCCACGGTCACCACGCGAAAGCGTTCGCCCTCGATCCAGGTCAGGGCGCCCGGGGCGCTGTGCTCGTCGGGCGGATTGACGATGCCGCTGTCCTCCATTCCGGTCTGTTCCCAGGCGCCTTGCAGGCGTTCCAGGTCCAGCAGGTCGGTGTCACGGTCCGTTGACGGGTGCATGGTCGGGGCGATTCCTTTTGCGGGTGGGTTTCAGTTGAAGAGATTGCGGCCAATGCAATAGGTCAGGAGGTCCAGGTCGCTCTGCACCTCCAGCTTGCGCATGGCAGAGATCTTCTGGGCGCTGATGGTCTTGGAGCTGCGATTCTGGCTGCGAGCGATATCGCTGACGCTCTTGCCGGATATGAACAGGCGCAATATCTCATATTCCTTGGGTGACAAGGTCGCGATCCGCTCGTTGAGCGCTATGTTCGACTCCACCACCGAGTGGCTGGAGAGCGCTTGGCTGCGGTAGATACCCTTCTGCGCGAAGGCCTTGAGAGCCAGCTGGATTTCCTCGTGCAGCTGGTTCTTCTGGATGATTCCCATCACCCCCAGTTCATGCAGGCGGCTGAGGATCAGCGGGTTGGAGATCATGGTCAGGACCAGAATCTGCACGCGTTGGAAGTTACGGGTGATGAACTCCACCAGCTTCAGGCCGTCGCCGTAGGGCGAATCCCCGGGCATGTTGTAGTCGGTGATGACCAGGTCCGCGTGCCGACTCTCCAGCAGCCGTACCAGCTCCTCCGAGCACATGGCTTCGCCGACGATCTCGAAGCGTTCGTCGCGCTCCATCAGTTCGCGGATGCCGAGCAGTACGATGGGGTGGTCATCGGCAATGATTACTTTGAGTTTTTCCATGACAGAGACAATCCGTGTAGTACGCCAATCGGCTGGGTGAACGTAGGGCGGGCGGTATATGCAATCACCGCCACTGGTTATTCAAGAAATGCCAGCAGTTCGGACAACCGCTGCATCAGTTGCCGGACCTGCTGCTCCAGGGATGAGCTCCATGGCCCGTCCTGCAGGCGACACTCCATCTCGGCACAGGCCCTGGCCAGGGCCGGGGCCTGCACTGCGCCCAGGGCTCCGGCGATGCTGTGCAGGCGTTCGGCGGCACTTTGCAGGTCGGTGCTTGCGAGCGTTTGATCCAGACGTTGCAGGTCGTGATTCATGGTCTGGACGAACAACGGACGCATCCTCGGGGAGAGCTGGGGGAAATGTGGGTGCTCGGGTTCGCTGGGGTGGGACGGCTGTGACGCAGGCGCAGGCGCAAGCGTTCCGGCCGTGGGCGGGCAGAGCTGTGACAGTTGCCGCCACAGGTGCTGCAGGTCCATGGGCTTGACGATCCAGGCGTTCATCCCGGCGGCGAGACAACGACTGCGCTCCTCACGCAGGGCATTGGCGGTGATGCCGATGATCGGTAGTCGAGGATCGCGCTGGCGCAGCTGCCTGGCCAGCTCGTAACCGTCCATGAGCGGCATGTCCAGGTCCGCCAGTACCAGGTCGAACAGCTGTGGTTGCCAGTGCTGCAGGGCTTGTTCGCCATCGGCCGCCAGGGTCGCGCGACAGCCCAGGGCCTGTAGCTGCTCCTGGATGATGGCTTGGTTGAGAGGGTTATCCTCGGCCACCAGTACGTGCAGGCACAGCGGGCTCCTGGTGCCATCGGCCGGTGGCGCCACGGCAGACTGTCGCCCTTGACGGGCCTGGGAGGCCGCCTCGGCGATGGCCCGGATATCGTAGGCGCTGACTATCCACTCCTGGTCCTCGGATTGTCGCTCCTGGGATGGGGCGCATAGCGCGCTGACCCGTGGTCCTGGCCAGGAGCACAGGGTCGTTTTGGGTAGCAAGTCGACCAGCACCCGCTGCAGGGGCTGCTGGCTCCATTCGGCAGGTGCCGGCGAGGCCTGGATGCCCAGGCGGTTGAGCCAGTCGCAGGTGTTTTTCAGCAGCTCTGGCACTGGTGCCCGGACGTGCACGGGTGGCCCTTCCGCAAGAGGCTTCAGCCTTGGCGAGGAGCCGGGAAGGTGCGGCAACTCCAGGCGCAGGGAAAAACTGCTGCCCAAGCCAGGTTCGCTGGTGACCTGCAATCGTCCACCCATCAGGGCGCAGAGCTGCTGGCAGAGGGGCAGCCCCAGGCCGGCACGACTGGAAGTGTCGCCCAACTGCTGATGCAGATCGAACAACCGTGCCTGCTCCGCGGGGGGGATGCCGATGCCGGTATCGGTGACCTGCCATTCGATGCAGGCTCGCTGTCCAACCAATTCCAGTAACCGGAGGCGCAACACCACCCGGCCGCTGTCGGTGAACTTGATGGCATTGCCCAGCAGGTTGTCGAGTATCTGGCGGATCCGCCGGGCGTCTCCCCGCAGCAGGTCCGGCAGTTTGGGGTCGATGGAGGCGTAGAGCAGCAGGCCCCGCTGCTGGGCGGCGGCCGCAAACTCCTGCAGGGCTGCCTCTGCCATGTCCAGCGGACAGAACTCCACTGCAGTGATACTGATATGCCCGGCCTCGATTCGGGAGATGTCGAGGATATTGCTGATCAATTGGAGCAGGGCGTTCGAGCAACGCTGGCTGGTGTGCAGGTAGTCGGTCTGGCGCGGGTCCAAAGGGGTCAGGCCGAGCAGCTCGAGAGTCCCCAGTGCTGCATACAATGGCGTTCGCAGCCGGTGGCTCATGATCGCCAGGAACCGCGCCCTGGCTTCGCAGGCCAGGTCGGCAGCAAGCCTGGCCTGCCTCAGCGCGCGGTTGTTTTCAACTTGCCGGGTGATGTCGTTGAAGGCGCAGAGCACCGCCTCCTGGTCCTGGTAGCGGGTCGCGACGAACTTCACCTGCAAGTGGCGTCCACCGACGGCCAGGCAAGACTCGCCGTTGTCGATACGGTGCGGGTCCTGCTCCAGTATCGATAGCAGGTCGCTGCTGCCTGCTCCTTGTCGGGCGTGGGGATTTTCCAGCAGGAGCTTGAAGTCTTCGCGGCGCACCACGCACAGGCCCGTGGGGACGGTCTCGATGATGGTGCGGCTGAAGGCCTCGCTTTCCACTACCTGCTCGTGGGGCGTGTGCATCGCGACCGGTTTGCGGTTGCGTTGCCAGCGGCTGGCCCCCCAACCCCAGGCGAACGCTGCCAGTATCAATCCCAGCAGGCTGGCCGTGACCCATGGCGCTTGCCCGTAGAGCTTGCGGTAGCTGATGCCGTAGAGCCCGGTCCAGAGGGGCGGGGTGTGACTGGTGAGCTTCAGGGTGATGCCTTGGTGGCCGTAGTTCAGGCCGTCGTGCAGGGTCGTTGCCGATCCTCGGGAGCCGGCCAGTAGGGTGCCTGCCGGATCGATCAGGGTGAAGTCGTCATAGACTGGCGCAGCCAGCAGGCCTTCCTGCTTGCCGGCTTCGTCCAGCGCCAGCAGCGAGACCATCTTCATCCAGCCGTCGGCTCCAGTCACTTGTAGCTGCGTCGGAGCCAAGCGCAGGGTGGTATGGGCCAGCAGTTGAGCACCGCTGCCGTTCGAGCCGGATTGAGAATAGAGTTGCCAGTTAACCTGATGCGGGGCGAGGCGTTGCTGCTTCAGTAGCGCCAGGCGTAGCTCTGGTAGCGACGGACCGCCGGCATCATCACGGGATTCAAGCGCGCCGGATCGGGTGCGGGGCGCGAGGCTAGCCAGGTCGAAACCGCTGCAGGCATTGAGCAGCAGCACCCTGGGAGGGCTGTGGCGAGAGTCCGACCAGAAGCTGCGATAGAACGTCGACAAATGCATGCCCACCATGAGCAGACGCGGTAGGTCATTGGCGATCAGGGGGCGATCCAGGACCAGGGAGCCCGGTAGTTGCCGGTCATTGCAATTGTCATGGGACAGGGATCCGGAGGCAGGATGCAACGGCAGTGGGTAGCGGGTATTGCCCAGATGCGAGCTGACTGGGGCCAGGCTCGCTGCATGCTTGAGGAACCGTTCCTGTTCCTGGATATTTTCCATCAACCGAGTGAAGTGCACCCGTAGGTGGTCGGACTGTTGCTCCGCCAGGCGCATCGCTACCCAGCCCAGAGTGCTGCATGGCAGGGCCAGACCCAACAGGATCAACAGGCCCAGGTTCAGTCGCGCCTGGTAGCGAACCAGGTACTCCAGGAAGAGGGGGGTGTACTTCATCACTGATATACCGAGCACATGGCTAAGACCCGATGACGGGGCTGTTTCTTTGAATACGGTTCTACGTCCCGCAGAGGGCCGGGACAGTGGGCGGGGGGATCGATGTCGGATGGACCGGCCCGCTGGCCGAGCCCCTGCGAATCAGCCTGCGCCCGGTCGCGGGGCAAGCGTTCGGCTCAAGGTCGGCTTGGTGCGTCGGGGGTCGTCCCCGGGTGGTGGGGCACCAGAGTGTCGCCCCCCGGGAGTCGTGGACTTTCGGCGATCGAAATGCTTCGGGGCTTCATGGGCGGTTTTTTCATACAACGCCAGGTAGTTGAACAACGCCCTCAAGGCGAAGGGTTTGACCAGGCAGTGATTCATCCCGGCGTCTAGGCACGATTGTTCTTCGCCGCGCATGGCGTTGGCCGTCGCCCCGATGATGGGTATCGAGCAACCGCGGCGACGCAGCTCCCTGGCCAACTGGTAGCCGTTGAGCCTGGGCATGTTCACATCGGTCAGCACCATGTCGAAGTCTCCGTTCTCCCAGATGCCTAGCGCTTCTTCGCCATTGGCTGCCTGCTCTACGCTGCAGCCCAGTTCTTCCAGCTGGTCCTTGAGGATCAATTGGTTGATCAAGTTGTCCTCGACCACCAGTACATGCAGGCTGAGTCTCTTCAGCTCACGGCTCTCATGGTGTTCTTCATCCTCACTCATCCAGGTTCCCAGGGCCTGGCTGACGGCCTGGTGGATCGCCCGCAGGTTGTTGCTGTTGACCTGCCAAATACCATCGTGGGTGCGTGTTGCGTGGTGCCCGTCACCGCTGGCCAGTACCAATGGTCCGGTCCAGCCGGGCTCCAGTCGCTGCTCCATGATGCCGGGGTGTACTTCGATCAGGACGCTGTCGCTGTCATGGCTACTGCGGCCCGACAGGCCGACCTGGGCACGCGCGCCCCAGCGACGTAACCAGCCGGTCACCGATTCGGCCAGTTCGCGTATCGGTGATACCACGTGGATCATCCGTACAGGCGTTGGGCAGGCGAGCACGAGCCGTGGCGTGGTGCTGCCAGCTTCCAGTGGCAAGGTGAGGCTGAAGCTACTGCCCAGCCCCGGTTCACTCACCATGCGCAAGGTGCCACCCATCAGCAGGGTCAGGCGCTGGCAGATAGGCAGGCCCAGGCCGGTACCGGCGATGACGTTGGTGTTGCCTTCGGTTTGGTAGAAGGGCTCGAAGATCAGCGCCTGGTCGTCTCGGGAGATGCCCCGGCCGGTGTCGGACACTTGCCAGGCGAAGTAGTGCTGCTGGCCGTCGTGGAGGCCGCCTCTGACTCGCAGGACGATGCGTCCCGAATCGGTGAACTTGACCGCGTTGTTCAACAGGTTGCTGAGGATCTGGCGGATCCGCGTGACATCGCCCAAGAGCATCTCCGGCAATTGCGGGTCGACACAGGCATAGAGTTGCAGGCCCTTGGCCTGGGCGGCTGCGGCATAGCTCCGGATGAGCTCGTGCATCAGTTCCAGGGTATTGAACTCGCTGAGTTCCAGGGCCAGTTGTCCGGCCTCGATCTTGGATACGTCGAGCACGTCGCAGATCAGTTGCAGCAGGGTGCCGGAGGAGCCTTCGATGGCCCGCAGGTAATCCCGTTGTTGCTCGTCGAGGCGGGTGCGTGCCAGCAGCTCCAGGGTCCCGAGGACTCCATACAGGGGCGTGCGGATCTCGTGGCTCATGGTGGCCAGGAACAGGGTCTTGGCTTCGTTGGCGGTATCGGCCAGGCGCTTGGCTTCTTGCAGAGTGGCCTCGATCTGCTTGCGCGCCGTGATATCGCTGAAAGCGCAAAACAGCACGTCTTCGCCCTTGTAGCGGGTGGGTGCAGAACAGAGATAGAGGTGACGGCCACCGGCGGTCTCGAAGTAGTCCGAGCCATCGGAGCGATTGGCATCGAACGCCCGGCCGATCCAGCTGGCGCACAACTGCTCGCGTTCGTTGCCGTTGCCCAGCCACTGCTGGGACAGGGCATTTTCCAGCACTACCTGGCCATCGCTGCGGCGCAATACACACAGGGCCACGGGGGCGATCTGGACCACGTCGCGGCTGAACGCCTCGCTTTCGATCAGCGCCTGGAGCCGATGCATGGCTGGGGCTATCAGACGTATCTCGATCCAGTGGGTCAGCAAGCCGATCAGGGCCATGCCGAGGAGGCTGATCAGCAACGCGGCGAGCAGTTGTGGCAACAGGGTCTTGAGCAGGGTGTACAGGTCGAAGGAGTACACCAACTGCCAATCGGAAGTGCCGAGTTGCTTGCGGATCACCACGTGGTCGGGCCACCAGCGGCCACCCAGGAAACCGAAGAAGCTTTCACCCTTGACCCGCTGCACCGCTTCGACCAACTGGCGATTGGGAGTGCTGCTCAGGAGCAGGCCGCCCAGGGAGCTGAACATTATGAAGTCACCGGCGTCCTGGTTCTGCAGGGCTTCGGAAACGCTCCCTCCGTCCATCTCCAGGCCCAGCCAGCCGGAGTCGGCAAAGCGTTCGTCGAGGCGGGTGAAGATGTATAGCCGGGCAGTCCCGGAAGAATGATCCGTCAGCCACAGCTCATCGCCCATGGGCACTTCGTCGGGCGTCAGGCTGGACAACCTTGCAAGCAGGGGGCGGGGCAGATTGGCGGTTTCGTGATGGGGGCTGAACAACTGCTGGACTTCGGGCTGTGCCCCTGCCTGGACGTACAACAGCGTCAGTTGCTTGTGCTTGAGATGGTCGCGCATGCGCTGGGTGAGCCAGATGTCCCACTGTTGTTCGCCATGGGAGCCCAGGCGCAGGTGGATCTCTTCGGAGGAGTCGTTGCCTGGCATGAGGTCGGTGGTGATCGGCAGCGGTTGGTACACGGTGGCCAGGCTGAGGCTTTCCAGCAGGGCTTCACGGGTGGTGAAGAATGCCTGGGCTTCGGTGATGGCACTGCTCATGTAGCCGCGACGCTGAGACAACTCATTGTTGAGGGTCGAGCGCAGGAAGTTGTAGACGGCGCCCAGCAGGACGATCAGGAAAATCAGCGCAACGACGCGAAGCAGCCGGCGGGCTGCTTCGGGAGAGGAAAAGAGAGGATTGATCTGATGTAGATAGCTTTTTAATCTCATGCGCCAACTGTAATTGTGGGCATGACAGGCCGGGATCAGACAATTCTTAAATCATGAGCGGCAAATTAGATTTTTCCGAGCACAACGCCATAGCCCACCTGGTGTCACGGCGGGCGTGGATCGTTCAATTGGAGTCTAGCCTGGGCTTGGGTACGAACATGCCTCAGACCATCCCCAGGCGCTGCTTGCGAGCGGGGGGCGGAAACACCCGGTCCAGCTCCTGCAGATCCTGGGGTTGCAGCTGCAGCTCGCCAGCCTCGGCATTGAGGCGTAGGTGTTCAGGATGTACGGCCTTGGGAATGGCCAGTACGCCGTCCTGGCGCAACAGCCAGGCCAGGGCCACCTGGGCTGGCGTAACGCCGTGGCGCCGTGCCACTTGTAGTAGCACCGGTTCGGCCAGCAAGGCGCCGCCCTGGCCGATCGGGCAGTAGGCCATGAGCGGTATTCCCAGTCGCTGGCAGGTCGGCAACAGGTCGAACTCGACCCCCCGGGACTCCAGGTTGTACAGCACCTGGTTGGTGGCGCAGGCCGGCGTATCGAGCTCGTCCAGGTCCGCCACATCGAAGTTGGAGACACCCCAGCGGCGGATCTTGCCGTCCTGGCGCAAGCGCTCGAAGGCCGCGACCGTTTCCTCCAGCGGATACTGGCCACGCCAGTGCAGCAGATAAAGGTCGATGACCTCGGTACCCAGGCGCTGCAAGCTGCGTTCGCAGGCCTGGGGCAGGCTCTTGCGGCCGGCGTTGTGGGGATAGGCCTTGCTGACCAGGAATACTTCGTCGCGCCGTCCGGCAATGGCTCGGCCGACCACTTCCTCGGCGCCGCCTTCGCCGTACATCTCGGCGGTATCGATCAAGCTCAACCCGAGGTCGAGTCCGCAGCGCAATGCCGCGACCTCCCGGTCTCGTTGCCGAGGATCCTCGCCCATTCGCCAGGTGCCTTGGCCAATGACTGGAACCTGCATACCCGCGAGCTGCAACCTGCGCATGACTATCTCCTGGCATCTGTGGATCGATGAGGGAAGGGCACAGGGAAACAAAGCGTCCAGTGCCGGTCAAGCACCGAAGGCGTGGGAATGAAAGCAAGACGGTGGAACCTGGCATATCTCTAAAAAGAATAAAGTTCTAATTATTTATTCCTTTTAAGGCTTTGGTCGAAGGTGCATGTTAATCGCCAGCCGCTCAACTCCTGAGTCCGGTGCCAACAGAGGATGTGCCCGCATGACCATTCAAGCGATCAACGTACGCAATCAGTTCAAGGGCGTGATCAAGGAGATCCACCAGGGCCAGGTGGTTTCGGAAATCGATGTGCAGACTGCTTCGGGCATCGTCACTTCGGTGATCACCACGCGTTCGGTGCGTGACCTGGAGCTCAAGGTCGGCAGCGAAGTGATCGCCTTTGTCAAGTCCACCGAGGTTTCCCTCGCCAAGCTCTGAGCCACCGCTCTTCGGAGATGGTCATTCACAGGGGAGTGAAACATGTCGCATTCGCTGGATATCACTGCATTACCTGTCCTGGATCTGGCCCAGCTGGACGCCGCGCCCGAACCGCGCCAGGCCTTTCTCGACGGCCTGCGCCAGGCGGCGCGGGATGTCGGCTTTTTCTACCTCAGCGGGCATGGCATCGATG
Source organism: Pseudomonas sp. CMR5c (assembly GCF_003850545.1). Lineage (NCBI taxonomy): Bacteria > Pseudomonadati > Pseudomonadota > Gammaproteobacteria > Pseudomonadales > Pseudomonadaceae > Pseudomonas > Pseudomonas sp. CMR5c. The sequence continues at coordinate 3,110,329 of NZ_CP027705.1, forward strand.
GCCAGCTGTTGCGTCGGGTGCAGGACCAGGCCAGGGCCTTTTTCGCCTTGCCCGAGGCCGACAAGGCTGCGGTAGACATGATCCACTCGCCGCACTTTCGTGGCTACACCCGCGCGGCGTCGGAAATCACCCGTGGCCAGCCGGACCTGCGCGAACAGTTCGACCTGGGAGCCGAGCGCCCGGCTCTGGACCTTGAACCGTACAGTCCAGCCTGGGCCCGCCTGCAAGGACCCAACCAGTGGCCTGGGCCGTTGCCTGAATTCAAGCCGCTGCTGCTTCAGTGGCAGCAGGCGATGACCGGCATGTCCCTGCGCCTGCTGCGCGCCTTCGCCCAGGCGTTGTCGTTACCGGAGGCGGCGTTCGATGAGTTGTACGGGGAGCGTCCCAACGAACATATCAAGCTGATCCGCTATCCGGGCCAGGTGCCCGGGCAGAGCAACCAGGGCGTCGGGGCGCACAAGGACTCGGGGTTCCTCAGCTTCCTGTTGCAGGACCAGCAGGCAGGCTTGCAAGTGCAAGTGCAGGAGGACCGCTGGATCGATGCCCCGCCACGGGAAGGCACCCTGGTGGTGAACATCGGCGAGCTGCTGGAGCTGGCCACCCATGGCTACCTGCGGGCTACCGTGCACCGGGTACTGTCGCCACCGGCGGGGCGCGAGCGGCTGTCCCTGGCTTTTTTCCTCGGCGCCCAGCTGGATGCCCGAGTGCCGCTGTATCCATTGCCCGCAGCGCTGCGAGACGAGGCCCGCGGCCCGGCCAGCGACCCGCACAACCCGCTGTTTCGAGAAGTTGGCTGGAACTACCTCAAGGGCCGCCTGCGTTCGCATCCGGATGTGGCCCGGCGCTTCTATGCCGATGCCCTGGTGCCCAAGGCCGTGAGTGCCTGACCCTTTCGTCGATCAAGGACATTGCCCATGCAGAAGACCTATCTGTCCGCCCTGGCGTTGCTGATCGGGCTCGGCCCCTTGGGCGCCGCCGCGCAACCGTTGCGAGTCGCCGCCGACCCGGTGCCACACGCCCAGATCCTCGCCTATGTGCAAAAGCTCGACCCCCAGTTGGAGCTCAAGGTGATCGAGATTCCCAATGGTGTGAATTCCAATGAGCTGCTGGCCCATGGCGACGTGGATGCCAACTACTTCCAGCACCTGCCATACCTCAAGTCCCAGGAGCAGGCCCTCGGGCAGCCGTTCGCCGTGGCGGCCAGCGTACATATCGAACCCTTGGGCATCTATTCCCGGCGGCACCAGGCTTTCGACCAGGTGCCCCAGGGCGGTACGGTGGCGGTGCCCAACAACGTCACCAACCTCAGCCGCGCCCTGTACCTGTTGCAGGACCATGGGTTGATCCGCCTCAAGCCCGGCTTCAGCGATCCGGCCCGCGACCAGGCGACTCCCAAGGACATTGCCGAGAACCCCCGGCGCCTGAAGATCCTCGAGATCGAGTCGCCGCAGATTCCCCGGGCCCTGGAGGACGTGGACCTGGCGGTGATCAACGGCAACTATGCCCTGGAGGCCGGGTTGGTGCCGGCCAAGGATGCCCTGGGCCTGGAGCAGGCCGAGCACAACCCCTATGCCAACATCCTGGTGACCACGCCCGAACTCAAGGACGATCCCCGTATTCGCCAACTGGCCAAGGACCTGGCGTCGCCCGAAGTGGCCGGCTTCATCACCCGGACCTTCGCTGGCTCGGTACTCCCGGTCGCGGGCCAGCAGCCATGATCCAGGTCCAGCAACTGGGCAAGAGCTACGGTGACGGCCAGCCGGCGGCCTTGCAGCAGGTATCGCTGGAGATTCCCGACGGGGCGATCTACGGCATCCTCGGCCGCAGCGGCGCGGGCAAGTCCACCCTGTTGCGCTGCCTGAACCTGCTGGAGCGCCCCAGCAGCGGGCGGGTACTGGTGGACGGCCAGGACCTGGGCTGCCTGTCCGGGGCCGAGTTGCGTCGCCAGCGCCGGCGCATCGGCATGATCTTCCAGGGCTTCAACCTGCTGCATTCGCGCACGGTGCAGGATAACGTCGCGGTACCGCTGGAGATCGCCGGCCTGGCCAAGGCGCAACGCCGCGCCCGGGTCCTGGAGCTGCTGGAACTGGTGGGGCTGGGCGACAAGGCCCTGGCGTTTCCCGGGCAGTTGTCCGGTGGCCAGAAGCAACGGGTAGGCATCGCCCGCGCCCTGGCGGCCGATCCGCGCTACCTGCTCTCGGACGAGGCTACCAGTGCCCTGGACCCGGAAACCACGGCCTCGATCCTGCAGCTGTTGCAACGGATCAACCGTGAGCTGGGGCTGACCATAGTGCTGATCACCCATGAACTGGAGGTCGTGCGCTCGATCTGCAGCCACGCGGCCTCGCTGGCTGGCGGGCAGTTGCTCGAGTGCGGGCCGATCGAGCGCCTGCTGGCGGACCCGCAGTCCGCGCTCGGGCGGGCACTGCTGCCGGGCTACAACCTGCCTGTGGCAGGCGAGCAACTGCAGGCCGAATTGACCTTTTTCGATAACCAGCGCGCCGCGCCGCTACTGGAACAATTGAGCCAACAGCAGGCGCTGAAGCTGCAGGTCCTGGCCGCCGGAGTGGAGACCGTGGCTGGCCAGCGGGTAGGGCGCTTGCGCATCGCTGCCGGCGCTGCGGACCCAGGCCGCTTCGAGCAGCTGTTGGGCGCCTTGGCCCAGCGCGGCGTGCGGAGTGAGCGGCTATGAGCCTGGCACTGGATGGGACCGAACTGGCGCAACTGCTGCTCAACGCCACCGGCGAAACCCTGTACATGGTGCTGCTGGCCGCGCTGTTCACTGTGCTGATCGGTTTACCCCTGGGTATCTTGCTGTTTGTCAGTCGCCAGGACGGGCTGCTCCCCATGGTGCGACTCAATCGCTTGCTGGGGATGTTGGTCAACCTGGGGCGCTCATTGCCCTTCGTGGTGCTGCTGATCGCCCTGATCCCCCTGACCCGGCTGGTGGTGGGGACCACCTTGGGCAGCACCGCCGCCGTAGTGCCGATCACCATCGGTGCCTTCCCGTTCTTTGCCCGGATCGTCGAGAACGCCCTGGACGAGGTGGACAAGGGCCGGATCGAGGCGGTGCTGGCCATGGGCGGGCATGTCGGCCATGTGATTGGCAAGGTGCTGCTGCCCGAGGCCCTGCCGGCGCTGCTGGCCGGGTTGACCCTGACCCTGGTGCTGCTGATCGGTTTTTCTTCCATGGCCGGGGTCATTGGTGGCGGGGGCCTGGGGGACCTGGCGATCCGCTACGGTTACCAACGCTTCAACAACCAGGTCATGGTGGCCACGGTGGTGATCCTGGTGCTGCTGGTCCAGGGGGTGCAGAGTGCCGGCGATCGCCTGGTCAGGTCCTTGGCTCATCGACGCTGAACTGACGCTTAGCGCAAGTCTTCCAACTGCTGCCAGCATTGCTCCAGCCAATCGCACAGGGCGCTGATGCGCTGGGGCACGAAACGGCTGTGCAGGCGCACCAGGTGTACCGGCAGGGCGGGTAGCTGCCAGTCGGGCAGGAGCTTCACCAATTCTCCACGGCGTGCCGACGGCGCCAGTAGCCAGTCCGGCCCGGCGTGCAGTCCGGCACCGGCCAGCAGGGCGCTGTGGATGGCGCCGAGGCTGTTGAGCAAGAAGCTGGCCTTGAGCTCGACTTTCGCCACCTCGCCGGCTTGGCTGAGCAGCAGCTGGCTCGGGTTCTGCTCGGTCATCCAGGAGTAGACCAGCGCCCGATGTTCGCCCAGATCCGCTGGCTGGAGTGGGGCGCCATGGATTCGCAGATAGTCAGGGCTGGCGTACAGACCATGGGACAACTGCCCCAGGGGCCGGGCCACCAGGGACGAGGCCCGCAGGTGGCCCACCCGCAGCGCGACATCGATACCTTCGGCCATCAGGTCCAGCGCCCGGTCGGACAGCACCAGGTCCAGGACCACGGCCGGATGCTGGCGCTGGAAACCGGCGAGCCAGATGCTGACATGACGTTCGCCCAGGGCCACCGGGGCGCTGACCCGCAGGCGTCCAGAGAGCTCGGGAGTGCCCTGGTCGAGGCTGGCTAGCAAGGCGTCCATCTCCTCCAGCAGCGGGCGCATCTGTTCATAGGCCCGGGTGCCGGCCGGTGTCAGGCTGACCTTGCGGGTGCTGCGATTGAGCAACTGGGTATTGAGCCGGTGCTCCAGGGCGGTGAGCTGGCGGCTGACCGAGGAGGGCTCCAGGGCCAGGTCCTCGGCGGCCAGGGTCAGGCTGCCGCGCTCCACTACCCGGAAAAATACCCGCCATGCGGCGTTGTCTGGATTCTTGCGCATGACGCAATTTGATTTTGATATCGCAGTCATGTCAATGCGCAAGGCGCAGCAATAGCATCACAGGCTCACTGGATTTCGAGCCCGGCCCCATGTCTTCTTCCACTGCTACCGATCGTTACTGGATCTTGTTCGCCGTCTGCGCCGCTGGCCTGATCCTGCCCCTGGAGTACACCGGCCCGGCCATGGCCTTGCCCGCCATCGAGCATGCCCTGGGCGGCGGCCCGGTGGCCCTGGCCTGGGTGATCAACGCCTTCGCCCTGAGCTTCGGCAGTTCGGTGATGCTGGCCGGAACCCTGGCCGATCGCTACGGGCGCAAGCGCATCTTCGTCCTGGGCATGGCCGGTTTCACCGCGCTGTCGCTGCTGATCGGTTTCTGCCGCGAGGTCTGGCTGCTGGATCTGTTGCGGGGCTTGCAAGGATTCGCGGCGGCCCTGGCCATGGCCGCCGGCGCTGCGGCCCTGGCCCAGGCGTTCGAAGGTCGGGCCCGGACCCGGGCCTTCAGCCTGCTGGGCAGCGCCTTCGGCCTGGGCCTGGCCTCCGGGCCGGTGATCGCCGGGGCCCTGGTACAGCTAGCGGGCTGGCAATCGATCTTCCTGCTGGGGGCGGTGATAGGTGGCGCGGTGCTGATCTTCGGTGTACCGCGTATGCAAGAGAGCCGCGACCCCGGGGCCCAGGCACTGGACAAGCCAGGCATCTTCACCTTCAGCACATTCCTGGTATTGCTCACGTTCGCCATCATGCAGATTCCCCAGGATGGCCTCGGTAGCCTGCGGGTCCTGGGCCTGCTGGTGGGCGCAGCACTGAGCCTGGGGTTGTTCATCCACATCGAGTTGCGGCAACGGCGGCCAATGCTGGACCTGAGCCTGTTCGGTTACCGAAGATTCATCGGGATCCAGCTGTTGCCGGTGGCGACCGCTGTCTGCTTCATCGTCCTGCTGATTCTCCTGCCATTGCGCCTGATCGGCATCGAAGGCCTGGGCCCCTGGCGTGCCGGGGCGATGATGATCGCCTTGTCGGCGCCGATGGCGGTGGTGCCGTTCGTGGCGGGCCTGCTGGTTCGCTGGTGCAGCGCGGCCAGCCTGTCGTGCCTGGGGCTGGTGATCGCTGCCGGCGGCCTGCTCTGGTTGAGCCAAGTACCGGTGGGACAGCCGGCCATGGCGCTGCTCTGGCCGCTGCTGGTGATCGGCATCGGCACCGGCCTGCCCTGGGGGCTGATGGATGATCTGTCGGTCAGTATGGTACCGGTGGAGCGGGCCGGGATGGCTACGGGCATCTTCACCACCATGCGCGCCTGCGCAGAAGCGATCTGCGTAGCGGCCGGCCTGGCCTTGCTCAAGGACCTGCTCGCTGGTGGGTTGGCCAGCGGCTTGCCGGGATATGGCCCAAGTGCCGTGGCGGCTGCGGCCACTGCCTTGGCCATGGGCGATGGGGCCGTGCTGCCGACGTTGGCCGATGCGCTGTCGCAGCCTTTGCTGTGGCAGCTCTATAGCCAGGCTTTCGCCCAGTTGCTGCAGGTAATGGCCGCCATCACCCTGGTCGCGGCTTGCTGTTGCGCCCTGGCCTTGCGCCAGCCACGGACGCTGGGGTGTCCGAGCCGCTCCTGAGGCTCAGCGTCCCTCATGCTGCTTGCGATAGGCCCCCGGTTGCAGGCCCACGGCCTTGGTGAAGGCTCGGGTGAAGGCGGCGATGGACTGGTAACCGACGGCGGCGCCGGCTTGTTCAACGGTCTGGTTGGCCTTGAGCAACTGGCAGGCATGGCGCATGCGCAAGGCCAGCAGTACCTGCCCCGGTGACTGCCCGGCCAGCTCGTTGAAGCGCTTGAAGAACGCCGAGCGCGAGAGGCCGGTGAGGGCCGCCATGCTTTCCAGGGGCCAGGGCTGGCCGGGATGCTGGATCAACTGCTCGAGCAACGGCGCGAAGGCCGGGTGCCGGGCCAGCGCCACCAGGCCACCCAGGTCTTGGCGATCATTGACTTGCTGGCGCAGCACATACAGGAATAGCAAGTGGCTCAGGCGCTCCAGCAGGGCGGCGGATGGTGCGGGGTCGCGCCGGCACTCCTCGAGAATCAGCTGGAACAGGGCCCGGGCCGCGGCGAGCGATGGATCGCCGGCGCGCAGCACGATCCAGCCGGGCAAGCCCTCGATGATCAGCGACGACAGCCCGGACTTGAAGTGAAAGAAACCGCACACCAGTCCGACCCCATCCTGGGCGCCCAGGTCCAGGGCGGCCATGGGCATGCGTGGCAGCTGCTGTGCCTGGGAGGCTTGCTGCGCGCTGGACAACCGGTAGTCCAGGTCCTGCAACAGGAACACCGCATCACCAGCTTCCAGGCGCTCCGCCTGGGACAGCCCGTCGATATGCAGCCAGCAGTGCCCCTGCACGATCAGGTGGAAACTGGCCCGGGCCAGGCCCTGGGTACTGGCATGCCAGCCGCCGCAGTAGCGTCCGACGTGGAACAGGCTGGCGTCCAGCTCCAGGCCTTCTAATAACCAATCAACCATTGGGTTCGACGAAATCATCTAAGGGAAATACTCAGGAGCAAGTAATCGCTACTTTAGAATATGGATCGGAATTCTTATAACCAACAGACTTGACGCACACCTACACAGCAGGAGTCCACTCCATGTCCCGCGTCACTCTACACACCTTGTCCAGCGCTCCAGAAGCGGCCCGGCCATTCCTGGAAAACGCCCAGAAGAACTCAGGCTACATTCCCAACCTGCTGGGCATCCTGGCCAATGCCCCGGCTGCCCTGGAAACCTATGTCACGGTCTCGGGACTCAACGCCAAGTCCGAACTGAGCCTGGCCGAGCGTGAAGTGGTGCAATTGATTGCCGCGACCACCCATGGTTGCGATTTTTGTGTCGCAGGTCATACCGCCGTGGCCCTGAACAAGGCCAAACTCGCCGATCCGGTGGTCAGCGCCCTGCGTGAGCAGAGCACCTTGCCCGAGGTCCGGCTGGAGGCCCTGGCGGCCTTCGCCCGGGAAGTCATCGCCACCCGTGGCAAGGTCAGCGACCAGCGTTATGCCGAATTCAAGGCCGCAGGATACAGCGAAGGCAATGCCCTGGAGGTGATCCTGGGCATCAGCCTGGCGACCCTGTGCAACTTCGCCAACGTGTTCGCCGGTACTGAACTGAACCCCGAGCTGGCCAAGTATCGCTGGTCCGCGCAAGGTCAATGAGCCAGGGCGCCGGCAGGTTGGCGGCGCCTTTTTCAAGGAGAAATCACATGCTCGATACGCAATTGAGTCAATGGCTGGATGCCCAGGCCCAGGCACTGGACCTGGGGCAATGCGACCCGCAGTCGGTGCTCGCCCAGCTGGCGGCCGGTGGCGTGCTACGGATCGGCATCGACCAGGAACTGGGGGGAAGCGGCGGCGACCTGACCGATACCCTGGAGGCCATGGCCGAAGTGGCCAGTCATTCCCTGGCGGCAGCGTTCGTCTGCTGGGGCCAACGGGCCTTCATCGAGTACTTGCTGCACAGCCCCAACCAGGCCCTGCGCGAGCGCCTGTTGCCAGCGCTGCTCAGTGGCGAGCTGGCCGGTGCCACTGGGCTGTCCAACGCCATGAAGTACCTTTCCGGAATCGAGGCCCTGCAGGTCCGCGCCCGGGACCAGGAACACGGCTGGAGCCTGAACGGGCGCCTGCACTGGGTCACCAACCTGCGCAGGAGCGGGTTCGTGGTGGCCGCGGCGGTGGAACGCGAGGAGGGCGGTGCGCCCTTGATCCTGGCGATCCCCGATGCCTTGCCGGGCCTGCAGCGTTCCGACGACCTGCAACTGATGGGCCTGCAATCGAGCAACACCGCGGCCCTGGGCCTGGAGCAGGTGCAGCTCACTCGCGACTGGCTTCTGCACGACGACGCCCGGGTGTTCCTGCCGGCGGTACGTCCTGGGTTCCTCGGCTTGCAATGCGCCTTGTCCATTGGCCTGGCGCGCCGGGCCCTGGCCGAAGTCGGGAGCCACCTGGGGGAGCGTTCGATACTCCAGGAGCCTCTGCAGCAGCAGCGCCAGGCGCTGGAGCAGAGCGTTACGGAGCTCAAGGCCGGCCTGCTCGATGGACGCTTCCTCAGCCAGCCAGCCGCGCTGTTCCGGGTGCGCATCGCCCTGGCCGAGGTCACTGCCAGTGCCGTGCAACTGGAACTGCAGGCCAGTGGCGGCAAGGCCTACCTGTGCGAGCACGGCAGTGGGTTCGCCCGGCGCTGGCGTGAGTCGGCGTTCGTGCCCATCGTCACCCCAAGCCTGGTGCAACTGCGCGCCGAGCTGCAACGCCAGGCGCGGAACGCTGCATGAGCGGCCTGTTGAACGCCCGGCAGGTGAGCCTGGGGTACCACGGGCCAGATGGCTGGCACTCGGTACTGGAAGACTTCGACCTGCAGTTGCAAGCCGGGGAAGTGGTCTCGGTACTAGGGCCCAGCGGCGTCGGCAAATCCAGCCTGCTGCGGGTCCTGGCCGGTTTGCAGGTACCGCACAAGGGCCAGGTGAGCCTGGCCGGCGAGGTGCTGGAAGGCCCCCATCCACGGGTTGCGGTGGCTTTCCAGGACCCGAGCCTGCTGCCCTGGCTGAACCTTGAACACAACGTCGCCTTTGGCCTGGACTTCGCTCGCCAGCCGCACCTGAGTGCCCGCCAGCGCAAGGAGCGCATCGACCAGGCCATCGCCGATGTCGGCCTGGAACATGCGCGCCAGCGCTACCCGGCGCAGTTGTCGGGCGGCATGGCCCAGCGTACCGCGCTGGCCCGCTGCCTGGCCCGCCAACCCCAGGTGCTGTTGCTGGACGAGCCCTTCGGCGCCCTGGACGAGGTGACCCGGGCCGACATGCAGCAACTGCTGCTCCAGGTGATCGGCCAGCACCGCACTGCGGCGCTGCTGATCACCCACGATATCGATGAGGCCCTGCTGCTGTCCGACCGGGTGCTGCTACTGGGTAACAGCCCGGCGCACATCCTCGGCCAGTGGCGTATCGACCTGCCGGCTCCGCGCGCCGAACGGATCGAGGAACTGGGCGCCTTGCGCATCGAGATTCTCAAGACCCTTCGGCGGGCGAGCCGCAACCCTCTCACTTCCCCTTTGCCTGCACCGTCGGAGATTGACCATGTGCCTGGACGACTTCACCCACACGCGTCGTGACTTCCTCAAGCTCAGCGCGCTACTGACCGCCGGTGGCGCCTTGCCGCTGCTCAACAGCCTGCAGGCTCGCGCGGCCCTGGAGCCGGATGCGCCGGTACGCATCGGCTACCTGCCGATCACCGATGCCACGCCATTGTTGGTCGCCCACAACAACGGCCTGTTCGAGGCCGAGGGAATCAAGGCCGAGCGCCCGGTGCTGTTACGCAGTTGGGCCCAAGTGATCGAGGCCTTTATCTCCGGACAGGTCAACGTCATCCACCTGCTGTCGCCGATGACCGTCTGGGCCCGCTACGGCAGCAAGGTGCCGGCCAAGGTGGTGGCCTGGAACCATGTCGGCGGTTCCGGCCTGACCGTGGCTCCCGGCATCACCGAGGTCCGGCAGTTGGCGGGGCAGTCCCTGGCGATTCCGTTCTGGTACTCGATCCACAACGTGGTGCTGCAGCAGCTGCTGCGCGACAACGGCCTGGTGCCGGTGAGCAAGGCCGCAGGCAGCGCCCTGGGCGCCAACGAGGTCAACCTGGTAGTGCTGCCGCCGTCGGACATGCCGCCGGCCCTGGCCAGCAAGCGCATTGCCGGCTACATCGTCGCCGAGCCCTTCAATGCCCTGGCCGAGGAACTCAAGGTCGGCCGGGTACAACGCTTCACCGGTGATGTCTGGCGCAACCACGCCTGCTGCGTGGTGTTCATGCACGAGCAAGACTTGAACAACCGTCCCGAGTGGTCGCAGAAGGTGGTCAACGCCATCGTCAAGGCCCAGCTCTGGACCCGCGACCACCGCGCCGAAGCCGCCCGATTGCTGTCCAAGGACGGCAGCAACCGCTACACCCCCCACGCGCCCCAGGTGCTGGACCGGGTGTTGGCGCCAGCCGCCACGGACCGCGAGGCTTACCTGGCCAGTGGAGCGATCCGCAATGGCCAATGGGATGAGCAGCGTATCGACTTCCAGCCGTATCCGTTCCCCAGCTACACCGAGGAGTTGGTCAAGCGCCTGAAGGACACCTTGATCGAAGGCGACAAGGGTTTCCTTGCCGCTCTCGACCCCCAGCACACTGCCCGGGACCTGGTGGACGATCGCTTCGTGCGCAACGCCATCGCCAGCGTCGGCGGGCTCAAGGCTTTTGGCCTGGCCGATAGCTTCGAGCGCAGTGAGGAGTTCGCCCCTTGATGGACAAGCGACCTTCCTCCCTGGGGCATTGGGGCCTGGGGCTGGCCGGGCTGGCGAGCCTGTTGCTGGGCTGGTGGCTGGGCGTGCACCTGGCGGGTGACGATGGACTGGCGGCCCGCTTCTCTCCCGAGGCGACGTTCGCCAGCCTGTTCGAGCTGCTTGGGCAACCCCAGGTGTACGAACATGTCTGGGTGAGCCTCAAGCGGATCCTGGTGGGGCTGCTGCTGGCCCTGTTGATCGGCGTGCCCCTGGGCTTGCTGGTGGGCAGCTATCGGCATCTGGAGGCGGCCACCACCCCGGCGTTCCAGTTCCTGCGGATGATCTCGCCGCTGTCCTGGATGCCGGTGGTGGTGATGCTGATGGGCGTGGGCGACCAGCCGATCTATTTCCTGCTGGCCTTCGCCGCCCTGTGGCCGATCCTGCTCAACACCGCAGCCGGGGTGCGGCAACTGGACCCGCGCTGGCTGCAACTGAGCCGCAGCCTGAGTGCCACGCGCTGGGAAACCCTGCGCAAGGTGATCCTGCCGGGAGTGCTGGGGCATGTACTGACCGGCGTGCGCCTGGCCATCGGCATCCTGTGGATCGTGCTGGTGCCGTGCGAGATGCTCGGGGTCAGTGCCGGCCTGGGGTATTTCATCCTCGATACCCGCGATCGCCTGGCCTACTCGGAACTGATGGCCATGGTGCTGCTGATCGGCGTCCTCGGTTTTGTCCTCGATGCCCTGGCCCGGGATCTGCATCGGCGCTGGGTCCACGCTTGAAACCAGCTCGCCGCCCTGGAGCCTTCTCCGGGGCGGTTGACGAACAGCGCTTGTACCTCTAAATTGTGGAACGTTCATTCCAGAAAAGGTACTTGCCGTGCGTCCCAAGGAGTTCGACCCTGACCAGATCGCCGATGCGGCCATGCAGGTGTTCTGGCAGCGCGGGTATGCCGCCACCTCGATCCAGGACCTGGTGGAGGGCACTGGCCTGAGTCGCAGCAGCCTGTACAACGCCTTCGACAGCAAGCACGGCCTGTACACCTGCGCGCTCAAGCGCTACCAGCAATTGACCACGGCCAACGTCGAGCTGCTGGCCGAAGACGCCCCGGCCCCGGAGCTGGTCCGGCGCCTGTTGATGAAGATCGTCGACAACGAACTGCAAGACGACCAGCGCCTGGGCTGCCTGGCGGCCAATGCCGCGCTCGAGGTCGCCGGGCAGGATTCGCTGGTGGCGCAACTGGTGGCGCAGAACTTCCAGCGTATCGAGGCCGCCCTGGAGCGGCTGTTGCGCCGCGGCCAGGAGCAGGGGCAGGTCGCCGCGCACAAGGATCCCCGGGCCCTGGCCAGCTTCGTGGTATGCACCGTCCAGGGCCTGCGGGTGCTGGGCAAGGGCAGTTTGCCGCAGGAGCGCCGTCGCCGTCTGCTGGATGTGGTGGAGGTAGCCTTGGCCAGCCTGGCCTAGTTCCCCAAGCTGCGAACCATGGGCAAGACTGATTGTCGATCGGCCATCCGGTGGAATGGCCGGTTTTTTTGTCCTGTATTGGAATGATCATTCCATTAATTTGCTGAAACCGGAGAAATCGAAGATGACCAAGCAATTGCGTTCCGTGGCTGTACTGGGTATCGGCATCATGGGCGCCGCGGTGGCGCGCAACCTGCAACGCCAGGGGTTCGCCGTGCGGGCCTGGAACCGCACGCCGCACAAGGCCCAGGCACTGGCAGCCGATGGGGTCCGGTTTTGCACGCAGGCGAGCGAAGCCGTAGGCGGGGCCGAGGTGATCATCACCCTGCACAAGGACGGGCCGGCGGTGCTGGCAGCCATGGAGCAGGCCGCCAGTGCCTTGCAACCGGGCACGCTGTGGTTGCAGATGGCCACCGTGGGCGTCCAGGCCTGCGCCGAGCTGGAGGCGTTTGCCCGGGCCCGGGAGCTGGTGTTCTACGACGCTCCGGTACTGGGTACCCGACAACCGGCGGAGCAGGGACAACTGCTGGTGCTGGGGGCGGGGCCCGAGGCGCACCGGGCCGAGTTGCAGCCACTGTTCGATGCCATTGCCAAGCGGGTGCTGTGGGCCAGTGAGCAGCCCGGCGGCGCCAGCCGCTTGAAGTTGGCCCTCAACAGCTGGGTCCTGGCCTTGACCCACGGAGCGGCGGAAAGCCTGGCCCTGGCCAAGGGGCTGGGAGTGGATCCGGCGCTGGTGGTGGAGCTGGTGACGGGTGGTCCGCTGGACAGTGGTTATTTCCAGGCCAAGACCGCCGCCATGCTCAATGACGACTACCGTCCGAGCTTCACCCTGGCCAACGCCCTGAAGGACGCCCAATTGATGGTGGCCGCGGCGCAGCAGGCTGGGGTCAGGGTGGACCTGGCCGAAGCCGGCATCCAGCGTTTCCAGCGTGCACTGGACCTGGGCCACGGCGACAAGGACATGGCCGCCTCCTACCTGGCCTGAGCCTGCTGCTCCAATCGATCCTGGGCGTGTACAGGCGCGGTCCGACTGTGCCTGGCGGCGCTTTGTTCTCTTCCTGCGTGAGTACCTTGCGGATGACTATCCACCCACCTGTGCCGGCCGTTGCCAGCCGGCTGCCGGTCTGGCGCCTGCTGGCCCTGACCCTGGCCGGCTTCATCGCCATCGTTACCGAGACCCTGCCTGCCGGGCTACTGCCCCAGATCAGCACTGGCCTGGCCATCGACCCGGCCATGGCCGGGCAGTTGATCAGCGTCTATGCCCTGGGCTCGGTGGTGGCGGCCATTCCGTTGATCGCCGCGACCCGCAGCTGGCGGCGCCGACCATTGCTACTGCTGGCTATCGGCGGCTTGCTGTTGTGCAACAGTCTCACGGCGCTTTCGACTCATTACGGCTTGACCCTGGCCGTGCGGTTCGCCGCCGGCATGGCCGCAGGGCTGATCTGGGGTTTGTTGGCCGGTTACGCTCGGCGCCTGGTGGTCCCGGCGTTGCAGGGGCGGGCCCTGGCGGTGGTCGGGGTGGGCCAGCCGCTGGCCCTGTGCCTGGGCGTGCCGCTGGGCACCTGGCTGGGAGGCTGGATGGACTGGCAACTGGTGTTCTGGGGCTTGTCGCTGTTGGCCCTGGGACTGTGGGTCTGGGTACGCCTGGCGGTGCCCGATCATCCCGGCCAGCAGGCCGAACGACGCCAACCGGTGCTGGAGATTTTCCTGGCCCCGGGGATTGTCCAGGCGCTGCTGGTGATCTTCGCCTGGATCCTGGCCCACAACATTCTCTACACCTACATCGCCCCATTCCTCGAATCCCTGGGGCTGGCCGGCGCCCTGGACCGGGCTTTGTTGCTGTTCGGCCTGGCCTCGCTGCTGGGCATCTGGGGCACCGGGCTGCTGGTGGACCGCTGGTTGCGCGGGCTGGCCCTGTGCAGCCTGGCCGGCTTCGCCCTGGCGTCGTTGCTCCTGGGGATCGGCGCCGAACAGCCGTGGTTGGTGTGGCCGGCCATCGTCGCCTGGGGCTTGAGCTTCGGGGGCGCGCCGACCCTGCTGCAGACGGCGGTGGCGGATGCTGCCGGGGAGGGCGCCGAGGTAGCCCAGTCGATGCTGGTGACCATCTTCAACCTGGGGATCGCCGGCGGCGGTGTGGTGGGCGGCCTGTTGCTGCAACGCCATGGTGCGGGGTCGTTCCCCTGGGCGATGGCGGCGCTGGCCGTGGTAGGGCTGGTGCTGGTCTGGAGTGCCCATCGGCATGCCTTCAAGCCCGGTCAGCGGCTGGCCTGCAGCGGCTGAGGCGCGGCCGCGCACGCTTGCTGCAACAGCCTCACCCACTCGTTGGCGAAACGGTGGCAATCCCCAGGCCAGCGGGCGGTCAGCAGGTTGCCGTCACGGACCACGAAACCGCGCTCGGGATGCTCCGCCGAGTCGCGCCGGGGTAGCAGCGGGCCGCGCAGGAAGTCCGCCGGGCTGGCCAGCACCGCCCTGATCTCCTGCTCGACGCATTGGTCGTAGGTACGGTAGTAGCGGCCCAGCCATGGCGCGGTGACGATCCAGGCCATCAGCTCCATGGGGCCGGCCAGCAAGGCGGTGACCTTGCGTCCGTAGAGCACCGAGCGTCCGCTTTGCGGATCGATGCAGCGGGCCAGGGCCAGGGGGCCATGGCAGACCGCTGCCACCGGTCTGTCGGCCTGGAAGAACGCCAGGATGATTCGCCGTACCTGCTCCGACTCCAGCAGGCTGCGCATGCCCCGGGCATGACCGCCGGGGATCAGCAGCCCTTCGAACGCCTGCGGGTCGACCTCGGCATACCCCAGGGGGCTGCGAAAGGCCGGGTCACAGGTCATCTGCCGGTAGTGCTCGAGATCTGCCGCGCGGGTCATCAACACGGGATTTAGCGGGCCGAAACCTATGCTTACCAGTCGTGCATCGGCATAGGCCGGCATTCCCAGGGGCGTGGCGAAGCAGGCCTCGAAGCCGGCGGCGCGGGCGGCCTGCCAGGGCAGGCTGCTTTCGGTGGGGTCGTAACCCAGGTGGGGCAGCAAGATCAGGAACATGGCGCAGGCTCGCGGCACACAAGGTCCGCTGCAGATTAGCAGGCGGCTGGCGGGGCGTAGCTGGATGCCGGCCGGTGCCTTGCATCAAGGTTGTCCGGTGGCTGGCCGGATGAGTGCCGGCAGCCATGGCGCTGCCGGCGGATTGTCGATCGAGGGTGCTTGGCCCACGTCACTTGGTCGCTGCGGCGCGAGTCTGCTGGATGTCCTGCACCAGGCCATCGATGCGTTGCAGCTGGTGGCGGTTGTCATGGTCCCAGGGGTGAAAGCCCGGCTTGAAGTACTGCAGCCAGGGCAGGGCGATCCGTGGGAACACGCCCTTGGGGCCGTACAGGTACTTGATCACCTGCCACATTCCGCGCCAGTGGCCGCCGCGCTTGCGATCGGCGATCAGCATGCGCACATGGAAATCGAACACCACCAGCCAGAAGGTCAGGGTGGTGAACAGCATGGTGCCGGTACGTATCAGGTAGCGCTTGGGTCCTGGCTTGAGCACGGTGTTCCACACGTCATAGGCCACCGCCTTGTGCTCGGTTTCCTCGAGGGCGTGCCATTGCCACATCTGCCGGTAGCCTTCGACCGAAGCGCCGAAACGGCTGGGGTCGCGCAGCAGCAGGTCGGCGAGGATCGCCGTGTAGTGCTCCAGGGCGATGGTCAGGGCCAGGTTGAACGCCGGTGCGAAGTGCTTCTTCTGGAAGTCGAGGATCATCCGCAGCCTTCGGTCCAGCAGGTGGGCCGGCAAGCCGGCGTCCTGCAGCAGGTCGTTGTAGTGCTGGTGTTCGCGGCTGTGCATGGCCTCCTGGCCGATGAAACCCTGGATCTGGCGCTTGAGTTCGGGGTCGTGGATGCGCTCGCGATAGTGGCGCACGCTGTCCATGAAGAACAGCTCGCCGGAAGGAAACAGCAGGGACAGGGCATTGAAGAAATGGGTCACGTGGCTGCCTTGTTCATGCCAGTCGCAGATGCGCTCGGCAGGCAGTTCGACCTTGATGTCGCGGCGGATGGGCAGCATGGCTGTCGCTCCTCTAGACATGGCAAGGGCGGCCTAGAGGCCGCGCTCGTCCTGGGGTTCGTAGACTGGCGCGTGCTGTTTGCCAGGCTTGGGCGCCATGCGCCGGCTGGCCCACACCACCAGGGCCTGGTAGGCGCTGGGCAGCAGGCGGATGAACAGGTCGAGAAAATGCGCATCGCGGCCGATCAGCACCCGGCGCTTGTTCTTGCGCACGCCCAGCAGGATCACCTTGGCCGCGGTTTCTGCCGAGGTGATGAACAGTTTCTCGAAGTCGTCGCGGGCCTGTTGTTCGTTGTCGATCAAGAACCCCTTGACGTTGTCGCTGATGCGGCTGGTGCGTGCGATCTCGGTACGGATGCCGCCTGGATGCACGCAGGTGGCCGAGACCCCGTTGCCCTGCAGGTCCAGTTCCTGGCGCAGGGACTCGGTAAAGCCGCGCACGGCGAATTTGGTGGCGTTGTAGCCGCTCATGCCCGGTTGCGAGAACAACCCGAACACGCTGGAGGTGTTGATGATGTGACCTTCGCCCGCCTGCTTGAGGTAGGGCAGGAAGGCCTGGGTGCCGTGCACCACGCCCCAGAAATTGACGTCGACGATCCACTCCAGGTCCGCCAGGCTCGAGCCTTCGACGGTGCTCGACAGGGCCACGCCGGCGTTGTTGAAGATCAGGTTGATCTGGCCATGCTCGGCGGCGCTGGCGGCAGCCCAGGCGAACATCGCGTCACGGTCGCCGACGTCCAGTTCCTGGCTGCTGATGCGCAACGGCAACAAGGTGGCGGCGCGGGCCTGGGCCACGGTCTGGGCCAGGCCCTGGGGGTTCTTGTCGGCCAGGGCCAGGTGGCAGCCTTCCCGGGCCAGGGCTATGGCCAGGGCACGGCCCATGCCTGAGGCGGCGCCGGTGATGGCGGCGACTTTACCGTTAAAGTTCTTCATGGGTGGCGGCCTCTTGCAGGTTCAGTGGGCGCGCGACGACCGGCGCGCTGGCGACAGCGGCAGCCGGCAGGCGGCTGGCCAGGTAGTCCTGCAGCTCAAAGTGCTGCACGGCCTTGCGAAAGCTCAAGGTGGAACCGGGCCAGAGCGTGGTGTTCTGCCCGCTGCGCGGGTCCAGATACCAGCTGCGGCAACCGCCGGTGGACCAGATCGCTCCGGCCAGGCGTTGCTGCAGGCGCTGGTTGTACTGGCGCTCGACGTCGGCCTTGACCTCAAGGGTGCCGATGCCTTCCTGGCGCATCCGTTCCAGGGCCTTGAGGATGTAGTCCACCTGGGCCTCGATCATCAGGATCATCGAGTTATGCCCCAGCCCGGTGTTGGGGCCGATGATCATGAACAGGTTGGGGAAGCCCGGCAGGCAGGTGCCCAGGTAGGCATGGGCCCCGCGGGACCAGTAGTCCATCACGTCCTGGCCACGACGGCCGAAGAGCAGGCCATGGGGCAGCGGGTCGGTGGCCTGGAAGCCGGTGCCGAAGATGATGCAGTCCACCGGATGGCGATTGCCGTCGGCGGTGACCACGGCATCGGCCTCGATCCGCTGGATGGCATCGCTGACCACGCCGACGTTGCCCCGGGACAGCGCCGGGTAGTAGTCGTTGGAAATCAGGATGCGCTTGCAGCCGATGGTGTAGTCGGGGGTCAGGCGCTGGCGCAGCAATGGGTCGGGCACTTGCTTGCGCAAGTGGCGCAGGGCTACGCGTTGCACCACCTTCATCAGTCTGGGACGCCGGGCGAAGGCGATCACCCGGCTTTCCAGGGCCCAGTACAGCGCCGAACGCGCCAGGCGCTGGGTGAAGGGCAGGTGCTTGAAGGCCCAGCGCTCCAGGGCGCCGAGCTCCCGGTCAGGCTTGGGCATGATCCACGGTGGGGTGCGCTGGAACAGCTTGAGCTGGGCCACCCGCGGGGCGATCTTGGGCACGAACTGGATCGCGCTGGCCCCGGTGCCGATCACGGCCACCCGCTTGCCTTGCAGAGAATAGCGATGGTCCCACTGCTGGGAGTGGAAGCGCTTGCCGGTGAAGTTCTCCAGCCCAGGGATGTCCGGGATCGACGGGCGCGACAGGCCGCCCATGCCGGACACCAGGACCCGTGCGCTGACCCGGCGGCCATTGCTGAAGCGCAGTTGCCAACGCTCGCGATCCTCATCGAAGACTGCCTGCTCAAGGGCCATGTCGAAACGCAGATAGGGGGCCAGGGCGAAATCCCGGGCGCAGTTCTCCAGGTATTCGCGGATTTCCGGTTGCGGGGCGAATTGCCGGGTCCAGTTCGGATTGGGGGCGAAGGAGAAGGAATAGACATGGGATTGCACGTCGCAGGCGCAGCCGGGGTAGTGGTTGTCGCGCCAGGTGCCGCCCAGGGCGGCGGCCTGTTCGGCGACGAAGAAATCCTCGATGCCGGCTTGCTTGAGCTTGATCGCCATGCACAGTCCGGCGAAGCCGGCGCCGATGATGGCGATATCGACGATCTCGGGGTCATCGGGTGGCGAGTACGCATTCATTGTGTGTACCTCGATTGTATTGACGCTTGGGGTGACTTTCGTCCGTGGATGAAAACTCAGGATTGCACAATTTAAAATAATGTTTTAAAAATTAATTTAAATAAATCACCTGCAAATGTCACCTGCGCTCGTCGCCTGTGGATTTACGGGGCTCTTCCGCAAGCGGAACGAAGCGCCACAGGCGGCACCAGGCCAGGCCGGCAAGCCAGCCGGATCATTCCGATCCGGTCATGGTGCGGGGCAGCTCGAGGGGGCGAGTCATGGAATGGCTGATAGCGGCGGCGATATTCCTGGTAGTCAGCGTGGTGCTCTGGGTGGTGAGTTTTCGCATCGACCGCCGGATCGAAAGCCAAGTGCCGATCAATGGGCGTTTCCTCGAAGTCGGTGGCGAGCGCCTGCACTACACCGATGAGGGCAGGGGGCCCGCCTTGCTGATGATCCACGGCCTGTCCGGGTGTGGACGCAACCTGACTCATTCCCTGGCGCCGCAGTTGCGTGACCGCTACCGGGTGATCACCCTGGATCGGCCAGGTTCCGGTTATTCCACCCGTAGTCGCGGGGCGCCGGCGGACCTGCCGGCCCAGGCCAGCCTGGTCGCCAAGTTCATTCGCGCCCTGGATTTGAACCAGCCCCTGGTGCTCGGGCACTCACTGGGCGGCGCTATCGCCTTGTCCCTGGCGTTGAACCATCCGCAGTCGGTGTCCGGACTGGTCCTGGTCGCGCCGCTCACCCACCCCCAACGCATGCTGCCCCTGGTGTTCCTGTCCCTGGGGGTGCGCCCGGCGCTGTTGCGCCGCTGGATGTCGCTGACGCTGGCGGCACCCATGGCCATGCTCGGTCGGCACAAGCTGGTCAAGGCGGTATTCGCCCCGGACTCGGTGCCCGAAGATTTCGACGTGCGCGGCGGCGGCTTGCTGGGCATGCGCTCGAACAACTTCTACAACGCTTCCAGCGAGATCGCCGTGGTCAACCGGGACTTGCCCGACATGGTCAAGCATTACCCGAGTCTGAAGCTGCCGGTGGGCTTGATCTACGGCTCCAGGGACCCGGTGCTCAGCTATCGCCGACATGGTGAGGCCATGGTCGGCAAGGTGCCGGGATTGATGCTGGAAATCGTTCAGGGGCGTGGGCACATGTTGCCCATCAGCGCCGTGGAGCACGTGGTGGCGATGGTCCATCAGGTAGCTTCCCAGGCCGCGCCACAACGCAGCGCCACGGTGCTGCATCCGCCGTTCGCGGCTTCACGGGCAGGCTAGGGGCGTGATGCGGGGTGCTTTCGGTACCTGGCGACGACTCTGGCAGCAGTTGTAACTGCTTTACGGGCGACATTCAAAACAGACTGAAAAAATAGTTGACGAGCTATCGAATCCGCGCTATTTATTTTAAAAAATGTTTTGAATGTTTTTTTTGAAAGTGCAATTGAGTGGTTAAAATAATGAAAATACCGCCATTTCACGCTTCATCTTCATTCATTCACGCTTCGGACAGCGCTGATGCGCTTTCCTTTATAGCATCCTTGTCGACTGCCATCCTGCGGAGGCTGCCATGAATATTTCAGTGGCGGCACCTCAAGTCTGGACCGATGGCAAGCGTCATCTGTGGTGGCTGGGTACCTTGCCCATGATCACCCCCTTGTTGTCCGGAGTGTTCGCGCTCCTCACTGGCGTCCAGCTCTCCTGGTGGATCGGTGTACTGGTAATTTTCGGCCTGATTCCCCTGATCGACGGGCTGATCGGCGAAGACACCAGTAACCCGCCTGAGTCCGCCGTTCCGGACCTGGAAAAACAACCCTACTACCGTTTTATCGTCTACAGCTGCGCCGTGCTCTCGGTGCTGTCCCTGGTCGTCACCGCCTGGATGGCGGTCCACGGGGTGGACTGGGTCATGGCCGGCGGCCTGGTCCAGTTGAGTGAACAGCTGCAGTTGCAGGGCGGTCTGGCGAACTTCGCGGCATTCGTCACCGAGCGTTCGCAGCTGCATGGCAGCGTGACCTGGTTCACCTATATAGGCATGGCCATGTCCACTGGCGCGGCCACCGGCATCGCCATCAACATCGCCCATGAACTGGGACACAAGAACCTGCCGATGGCCAAGTTCCTGGCCAAGCTGGCCCTGGCTTCGACCTTCTATGGACACTTCTTCGTCGAGCACAACCGCGGGCACCACGTTCGCGTAGCAACGCCGGAAGATCCCGCCAGCTCACGCCTGGGTGAATCGTTCTGGAGCTTCCTGCCGCGCACCGTATGGTTCAGCCTGCGCTCGGCCTGGCACCTGGAGAGCGAGCGGCTGCGCAAGCAGGGCCTGCCAACCCTGCACTGGAAAAACACCGTACTCAGTTCCTGGGCGTACAGCGCGGTGCTGTGGGGCGTATTGATCGCCTGGCTCGGTGTCGCGGTGATTCCCTTCCTGGTGATCCAGGGCATCTACGGTTTCTCCCTGCTGGAGGTGGTGAACTACGTGGAGCACTACGGCCTGCTGCGCCAGAAACAGGCCAACGGTCGCTACGAGCGCTGCTCGCCACGTCACTCCTGGAACAGCAACCGGATCGTCACCAACATCTTCCTGTTCCAACTGCAGCGGCACTCGGACCACCATGCCAACCCGACCCGTGCGTACCAGGCCCTGCGCCACTTCGACGAGTCCCCCCAGTTGCCCTACGGCTACGCCACCATGATCGTCTGGGCCTATGTGCCGTTCCTCTGGCGCCGGCTGATGGATCATCGGGTGCTGGCCCACTACTCGGGGGACGTGCGACTGGCCAACATCCACCCGGCCAAGCGCGCCGAGATTCTCAAGCGTTACGGCTTCAACGCAACCGATTGAGATACCGCTCTTTAGCTTTACTGCTCACCGCCTCAAGTGCTCGTGAATAGGTTGTGTTCGCCTGTGATTCGGCCCCTTGAGTGGTGAGCAAAGCAAGACAGAAGTCCTTAAACACGTTGACCGACAACAACAATAAGCAACTGTAAGGAAGTCACGGATGTCTATCTCACCGCTATTCGCAGCCCGTCTGTTCGTTGTCCTGGTGGGGGTGTCGCTGATGGGTGCCGCCGAGGCCGCGCGTATCGAGCCGGCCAATACGCCGTTCACCGCCAAGGGCCCCATCAGTTTCGCCAAGAGCATCATCAACGCCGACTGCACCATCCAGGTCAGCGGCAAGGTCAGCGCCGACGGCAGCTATGCCAGCGTCGAGCAAGTGGATTTCAGCGGCGGACTCAAATGTGGCCAGGTCGAAGCCACGCACTTGCCCTGGAAACTGGTCGCCAAGGATGAAACCAGCGGCGCCATGTCAGGTATCCGAGTCACGGTGCACGCACCCCTGGTGGGGGGCGAGTGCGGGCCGAGCACCGCCGAAGGTAGCTGGAACAACAGCACCGGCAAGCTCGAGGCGACCCAGGTCAGCCTCGACGGCGGTTGCACCATCAAGACCGTATCGATCCAGATGCCGCCCACGTTCCGGGTCGCGCCCTGAGTCGACGGTGTACCTATAAAACGAATTGAAGATTTGGCTGGAAAGGGAAGCTCGGTCGTTGTTCTCCGCGTCGTCTCGTTCAGGGCCATTAACCCCCGGCGAATAAATCGCCATACATGTGAGGAAAAACAACAATGAAAGGCATCAAAACTCTCGTGTCCGCTACTGCCATCGCTGTCTGCTTGGGCGCGGCATCCATGGCCAACGCTGCAACCATCGTTCCTGAAGGCGGTTTCACCACCTCCGCCGGTACGATCGTAGTGAAATCGCCTTCTTCGTTTGGGGCTCCAGTGACCTGCGGCATTACCTTCTCCGGTAACGTCAGCGGTGGTGTTGCTACCATCACCGGTGCCAGCCTCACTGGCGGCGGCCTGTGCGGCCTGCCAAAACTGAAGAACATCCCATCGCCAGGCTGGGTACTGACTGCCAATGACCTGACCAATGGCACCGTGACCAACGTTGGTTTCACTGTTGCGTTCCCAGCCAGTAACTGCGGCGCCAGCACCATCGCAGTGAAGTGGGACCCAGCTACCAAGACCATCAGCGCCAACAACCAGGCTCTCAGCGGCAACTGCAGCGTGGATTCCCTGGCTGTCCAGGCTCCAGGCTTGAGCGTGCAGTAACGCTGTTACTCCGTAAGTGTTGATCACCCTGTAAAGACAGGCGCTCCTTTATGGAGCGCCTGTTGGAATAGAAGTGTCGAAGTGACAGCTAAGTTTTTTGACGCGAAGATTAAAAGTGCTTGCTCTGATTAAGATCTAATTATTTTAGGTTTTTTACTTTGTTGGAGTGGCTTTTTTGATTATATGTGGAAGGGTGATAATGAAAGAAGTCAAGGGTTCGAGGCTTGCTGCGATTGTAGGCGCTTATCTTGGGATAATATCTATGGCCAATGCGGCAAGTATTGTTCCTGGAGGCTCTTTCATCTCTCATGGTGAAATGGTAGTAACTACTCCTTCAAGCACTGGAGCCCTTTTAACTTGTAAGGTTACAGTCGTTGGCGACGTGCAGGGCGAAATAGCGGCTATTAGCCAGTTCTCTGTAAGTGGCGGTCCGATGTGCTCCATGATCAAAATGAAAAGTGTTCCTCTACCTGGCTTGGTATGGAAAGTCGATGGGCTAATCAACGGTACCATGAGCAATTTTGGTTTTAGCACAAGCTTTCCTATAAATAACTGTGGGCCCAGCAGCATTTCAGTATTGTGGATCTCTCAAGAACGTGCTCTCAGGGCCTCTAGCCAAAGTCTCAGTGGAGGCTGCAGCTTGATCTCTCTGAAGCTTGATCTTCCAAGTTTGAATGTGCAGTAATAAAAATCTAGTAATAATTAAATAAGGATTAAAGCAGGTGTTCCACTCTGGAGTTCCTGTTGGAGTGAATGTGGAAAGTCTGAAATAACCGGCTGTAGTCGATAATAAAAAGGAGTGGGGCATGAATAATAAGAAACACAAGATCCACGCAGCCATTAGTTTGGCACTGCTAGGGGGCTTGATCGGCTCGGGCACGGTACAGGCGGGTGGTTTCTCGACTCCTACCTATGGTGCACCGGGTTGGGGGCGTGCATTCGGTGGTGGTTCGTTATTCAAGAACGATCCCAGTGCGGCCTTCAACAACCCGGCGGCCATGGCCTTTATCGATCAGAACGTTGCACAACTGACGGTCGACTACGCCCGCATCAAGATGAAGTACAAAGGCGATGCTTATGACTACCAGGGCAATCCGGCCAGTACCATAGCCGTGGATCCGGATGGCCAAGCCGTGGGTGGGCCTGTTCCTCTGACTGGCAATGGTGGGCAAGGCGGTTTCACTGCCTGGCTGCCTACCGGCTTCATGGTGATGCCGATCAATGACAGGTTCGCTTTCGGTCTCAGCCAGGTTGTTCCCATGGGCATGCGCAGTACCTGGGACGAAAACAATTCCAAGATCCGTGACTTCGCCGTCGATACCAAGATCGAGACCGTCGGATTGACCGGTTCGCTGTCGTTCAAGGTCAATGACACTTTCTCCCTGGGGGCTGGGGTCATCGTCCAGCACAGCAAGGGTTTTGTCAGTCAGAACCTCAACCTGACGGCTTCCGCTTCGGTATCTCCCGGGTTAGGGGGCAACCCGCTGCCGTCAGGGCTGGGTTCGAACCTGATGCGGGTCAAAGTGGATAACAACTCGGTGGGCTGGTTCACCGGCGTCGTTTGGAAACCCACGGATCGCGATACCTTGGGCTTGAACTACCACGCCAAGATCAAGAACAAGATGGAAGGGAAGTACAACATCTACGCCGACGCCCAGGGACGCGGATTCACCACCATGCCGCTAGGGCCCAATGGCGAGACGCTGGTAGAGATGGCCTATCCTGGCCTGAAGCTCAATCCGGATGGCGCCAACGCCACGGCCAAGCTGGACATCCCGGCTACCCTCGGCCTGGATTGGGTACACGTGTTCGATGATCGTTTCACCATGGGCGCCAGTATGCTCTGGACCGAATGGTCGTCGTTCGAGGACCTGACCCTCAAATCCCACGGCAATACCCTGGTATCGATCCCTTACAAGTACAAGAACACGATGATGTACTCGCTGGGTGGTGACTATCGGTTAACCGATGAGCTGACTCTGCGTGCCGGTGTGGCCTATGACCAGACGCCTACCCGTAACTCGACCCGTGACCCACGTATTCCGGACAACGATCGCTGGTTCACGTCACTGGGTTTTGGCTACGACATCAAGGCCATTCCCGGCCTGACCATCGATGGCGCCTACTCGCGGCAATTCGTCAAGGAAGCCAGGATCAAGACCCAGAACGTGGATCGTCTCGGTGCCTCGCGATTGGACGGCAAAGTCAACGCCAAGGGTGAGGTGGTCAGCCTGTCCGCGACCTATCACTTCTAAGGGCTGACCCCGCAAGACACAACGGCAGCGCCAAGGAATTGCGCTGCTGTCGTTGACTGAACGGGCCGTTCCAGGGCCCGTTTTCATTCATTTTTTCAACCCCCAGGCTGACTCCGTTCGGCCATTTCGTTTTGCTGAAATTCGTTAAATAAAAATTTCAAAATAAAATTTGAAACGCGCTTGGTTCCTTTGTAGTGTGGTTTCCGAGGGGCCGGCACAACGCCCGGGCTCCAAGGAGCTGTCTCGTTAGAACAAGAGAGGTATTCCATGATTGTCTGGTTATTGGTGGGAGTTGCCGCGGCGCTGGCCCTGGCGTATCGACAGGCGAGCGCGGCCCTGTGGCTGGGCGCCGGCCTGGTGTGGCTGGCGGCTGGTCATCTGCTGAGCCTGGTGGGCACCCTGGGCCTGGCCCTGGGCGTGTTGCTGGTGGTGCTGCCGGCGGCCCTGATGACGGTCAAGCCCCTGCGCCGCGTCTTGCTCACCAGCAAGGCCCTGGCGATGTTTCGCAAGATCATGCCGGCCATGTCCGATACCGAACGCGCAGCCATCGAGTCCGGCACCGTGTGGTGGGATGCCGAGCTGTTCAGCGGCAAGCCTGACTGGAAGCGCCTGCTGGGCGCCGCGCCGGCCAGCCTGAGCGCCGAGGAACAGGCGTTCATGGACAACGAAGTGGAAACCCTGTGCGACATGGCCAACGACTGGGAAACCACCCAGGTCTGGCAGGACCTGTCGCCCAAGGCCTGGCAGTACACCAAGGAAGCCGGCTTCCTGGGGATGATCATTCCCAAGCAGTACGGCGGCAAAGGTTTCTCCCACTATGCCCATTCCCAGGTGGTGATGAAGCTTTCCACCCGCTGCTCGGCAGCGGCGATTTCGGTCATGGTGCCCAACTCCCTGGGCCCGGCCGAGCTGCTGCTGCACTACGGCACCGAGGCCCAGCGCCAGCACTACCTGCCGCGCCTGGCCCGTGGCGAAGACATTCCATGCTTTGCCCTGACCAGCCCCTATGCCGGTTCCGACGCCGGGGCCATCCCCGATACCGGCGTGGTCTGCAAGGGCCAGTTCGAGGGCCAGGAAGTGCTGGGCTTTCGTGTCACCTGGGACAAGCGCTACATCACCCTGGGGCCGATCGCCACCGTGCTGGGCCTGGCTTTTCGCGCCGAAGACCCGGACGGTCTGCTGGGCAAGAGGGGCAGCCTGGGCATCACCTGCGCACTGATTCCCACCACCCATCCGGGAGTGAATACCGGACGTCGGCATTGGCCTCTGAACGCGGTGTTCCAGAACGGCCCGACCACCGGTAAGGATGTGTTCATTCCCCTGGAGTGGGTGATTGGCGGCGCGGCGCAGGTAGGCAACGGCTGGCGCATGCTGATGGAGTGCCTGGCCGCCGGACGGGCGATTTCCCTGCCGTCGTCCAACGTCGGCCTGGGCAAGGTCGCGGTCCGTGGCACCACCGCCTATGCGGCGATGCGCAAGCAGTTCGGCTTGCCCATCGGCAAGTTCGAGGGCGTCCAGGCGCCCCTGGCGCGCATGTCCGGGCACCTGTATGCCTGTGACTCGGTGCGCCGGGTATCGGTGGCGTCCCTGGATGCCGGCGAGAAACCCTCGGTGATCTCGGCCATCGCCAAATACCATGTCACCGAGCGCGCGCGGATCATCGTCAACGATGGTATGGATATCGTCGCCGGCAAGGGTATCTGCATGGGGCCCAACAACTTCCTGGCCCGTGCCTATCAGCAGAGCCCGATCGCCATCACCGTGGAAGGCGCGAACATCATGACCCGCTGCCTGATCATCTATGGCCAGGGGCTGATCCGTTGCCATCCTTACGTCTTTCGCGAGATGGAGGCGGCCCGCGATACCGGGCGCAAGGGCCTGGAAGCGTTCGACAGCGCCATGTTCGGCCATATCAGCTTCGTCTTCGCCAACACCGTGCGTGCTGCCGTGCATGCGGTTACCGGCGGGCGCCTGATCAAGACCCCGGGCAACACCGACAAGGCCCTGGCGCCTTACTACCGCCAGGTCGAGCGCCTGTCGGTGGTGCTGGCCCTGGCTTCGGACATCTCCATGGGCGTGTTGGGCGGCGCGCTCAAGCGCAAGGAAAGCATCACCGGGCGTTTGGGCGACATTCTCTCCCAGTTGTACATCCTGTCCTGCGTGTTCAAGCGCTTCGAGGACGATGGCCGGCCCCAGGCCGATCTGCCCCTGGTGCACTGGGCTGCCCAGGACGCGCTGCTGCGAGCTCATGAAGCCCTGGCCGAAGTGCTGGAAAACTACCCGTCCAAGGCGGCGGCGCGGATCATTCGCGGCCTGAGCTTCCCGTTCGGCATTCCCCAGCACAAACCCAGCGACCGCCTGCTGGCGGAAGTCGCCGAACTGGTACAGACCCCGGGCGCGACCCGCGACCGCCTGCTGGCCGATTCCTATATCCCGCAACCGGACATCGACAAGCTGGCCTACGGCGAACTGGCGTTCCGCCTGCAACCGCAGGTGGAGCTGATCGAGGCGCGACTCAAGCCGGCGATCAAGCAGGGCACCCTGGGGCCGCTGCCGATCTCCCGCACGGCCTTCGACGTTTGGCGAGTACAGGCTCTGGAGCTGCAGTTGATCAGCCAGGACGAGGATGAGTTGCTCGACCGCTACGTAGAGTACGGCGACCACGCGATCCAGGTGGACGACTTCCCGCAGGACTTCGGTTTGCTGGAGGCCTTGCAGCAGCGCCAGGCGCACTTCGAGCAGGGCGCCAAGCCAGCCTCGCGCAAACGCAGCGCCAGCAGCGAAGACGCGGTGGCGGCCAGCGATTCGGCCTATTGACCCTCTACTGGTTTTGTTCGGGATCCTTATATGTCTGACGGTTATCTTTCGTTCGTCAATTCCGGGTGGGGCCGCTGGCTGGCCCAGCGCACCGGCCTGCCACAACCGGTGCCGCTGCAGCGCAACCGCGAGGGGCAGGGCGGCAACCTGATCAACCCGGTGATCCTCGCTGCGGCGCCCGAGGGGCGGTTGCTGGGCGAGCTGCAACGGATCTTCGCCGCCACCGACATCGTGGCGGCGCAGGCCGCAAGCATCAATGCACCCTCGACCGTGAAGGTCCAGGGCGTGGTATTCGACGCCACCGGGCTGGGCGATGTGGCCCAGCTCGACGAGCTGTACCGCTTCTTCCATGCCAACGTCCGGCGCCTGACCGCCCATGGCCGGGTGCTGATCCTGGGAACCCCGCCGGAGCATTGCACCGGGCTGGAGCAGGCCGTGGCCCAGCGCGCGCTGGAAGGGTTCGTGCGCTCCCTGGGCAAGGAGCTGCGTCGGGCCATCACCGTACAGCTGCTGTATGTCGAGCCCGGTGCCGAAGCCGAGCTGGAAAGCAGCCTGCGCTTCTTCCTGTCCCGGGCCTCGGCCTATGTCTCGGGCCAGGTGGTGCGTATCGGCGAACCGGTGGATGTGCCTCGCCAGCTGGATTGGCAGCGTCCGCTGGAGGGGCGCCGGGCCCTGGTTACTGGGGCTTGTCGCGGTATCGGCCTGGCCATCGCCAAGGTCCTGGCCCGCGAAGGCGCCCAGGTGGTGTGCCTGGATATCCCACAGAGTGAGGCCGAGCTGCAACAGGCCGCCGCCAGCTTGGGCGGCAGCGCCCTGGCCCTGGACATCACTGCGGCCGATGCCGGCCAGCGCTTGCTGGCGTTCGTCGCCGAGCAGGGCGCCTTCGATATCGTGGTGCACAACGCCGGCATCACCCTGGACAAGACCCTGGCGAAGATGACCGAGGCTGCCTGGCGCAAGGTCATGGCCGTCAATCTGCAAGCGCCGTTGCTGCTCAGCCAGGCGCTGCTGGAGGGGCAGGGGCTCAATCCAGGCGGGCGGATTGTCTGCGTGTCGTCGATTTCCGGTATCGCCGGCAACCTCGGCCAGAGCAACTACGCCACGTCCAAGGCCGGGGTCATCGGCCTGGTACAGGCCCTGGCGCCGTTGGCGGCTCGCCAGCAGATCACGGTCAACGGCGTGGCTCCGGGATTCATCGAAACCCAGATGACCGCGAAGATCCCGTTGATGATCCGCGAGGCGGGACGGCGGATGAACTCCATGTCCCAGGGCGGGCAGGCGGTGGATGTGGCCGAGACCATCGCCTGGCTGGCCCATCCGGCTTCGGGCGGGATCAATGGGCAGGTGGTCCGCGTCTGCGGGCAAAGCCTGCTGGGAGCCTGAGCCATGAGCGCCGATTCCGCGATTCGCATCATCGAGCCGCCACCGTCCCGTGGCCAGTTGCTCTACGACGGCCTGCGCGGTTTGCGCAAGCCCAAGCTGGAGACTGCACCGCAGCTTCCTACCGAGCGCCTGGTGCGCCCGGCGGTGGAGCTGCAGGCGACGCAGGTCGCCCGTTATGCCCAGGCCTGCGGGTTCCGCCGCGAGCATGGGGTGCCGCTGTCGTTCCCCCATACCCTGGCGTTCCCCCTGCATCTATTGCTGCTCACCAGCCGGACCTTTCCCTATCCGGCCAGCGGCATGGTCCACCTGGCCAACCGCATTCGCCAGCATCAGCGCCTGGAGGAGGGCCAGGCCCTGCGCCTGGAAGTCTTTGCCGAGCGCTGGGTGGCTCATCCCAAGGGCCAGGCATTGTCCATCGCCACTCGTGCCTTCAGTGGCGGCGGCTTGGTCTGGGAGGGCGATAGCCTGTACCTGCGCCGCGGCGTCTCCGGCCCTGTGGGCGAACCCTGGGCGGGCGCGCTGGAGCTGGACGAACAGGCCCTGGTGCGCACCCAACGCTGGAGCCTGGCCGGGGACCTGGGCCGGCGTTTCGCCAAGGTCAGCGGCGACTTCAATCCGATCCATACCTCCTGGCTGGGGGCGCGGCTGTTCGGTTTCCGCCGGCCCATCGCCCATGGCATGTGGACCCTGGGCCGGGCCCTGGCGGCACAACAACCACCGCATCCACTGGCTGCGGCGCAGCTGGACTGCGAGTTCAAGCTGCCGATCTTCCTGCCGGCCTCGGTGAGCCTGTGGAGTCGCGTGCCCGACGGCCCGCGCCATGAATTCGAAGTGCGCAACAACGCGGGCGACAAGCCCCACATGCGCGGCCTACTGACCTGGGGAGCTCGGTAATGACTGAGTACAGTTTCAATCCGGCGCCAGTGCGCCGGGTAGCGATCATCGGTGGCAACCGGATTCCGTTCGCCCGCTCAAACACGGTGTACGCCAACGACAGTAACCAGGACCTGCTGGTGGCGGCCTTGCAAGGCCTGGTGGACAGGTACGGCCTTGCCGGACAACGCCTGGGGGAGTTCGCCGCGGGGGCGGTGATCAAGCACTCGCGGGATTTCAACCTGGCCCGCGAGTGCGTGATGTCCACCACGCTGTCGCCGCAGACTCCGGCCTACGATATCCAGCAGGCCTGTGGTACCGGGCTCGAGGCAGCGCTGTTGGTGGCCAACAAGATTGCCCTGGGGCAGATCGAGGTGGGCATCGCCGGGGGTTCCGATACCACCTCCGATGCGCCCATCGGCATCAACGAGGGTTTGCGTCGCACCTTGCTTGCGGCCAATCGTGCCAAAGGTACCGGCAACAAGCTGCGCAGCCTGCTCAAGGTGCGCCCGGGGATGTTCTTCAAGCCATTGCTGCCGCGTAACGGCGAGCCGCGCACCGGCCTGTCCATGGGCGAGCACTGCGAGGAAATGGCCAAGCGCTGGCAGATCAAGCGCCTGGCCCAGGACGAACTGACCCTGGCCAGCCACCAGCGGTTGAGTGCGGCCTACCAGCGGGGTTTTTTCGACGACCTGCTGACGCCGTATCGCGGCCTTGCGCGGGACAACAACCTGCGCGCCGATGCCAGCCTGGAGAAGCTCGCCGGCCTGGGCCCGGCCTATGATCGCAACAACGGCACCCTGACCGCGGGCAACTCGACGCCCCTGACCGATGGCGCCTCGGTGGTGCTGCTGGCCAGCGAAGAATGGGCCGCAGCCAACAATCTGCCGGTGCTGGCCTATCTGCGTACCGGGGAGACCGCGGCGGTGAACTTCGTCGATGGCACCGAGGGCCTGCTGATGGCTCCGGCGTACGCGGTGCCGCGCATGCTGGCCCGGGAGGGGCTGGGGCTTGGCGACTTCGACTTCTATGAGATCCACGAAGCCTTCGCTGCCCAGGTGCTGTGCACCCTCAAGGCTTGGGAAGATGCCGACTATTGTCGGGACAGGCTCGGGCTCGAAGGACCACTGGGCAGCATCGAGCGGGCCAAACTCAACGTCAATGGCGGTTCCCTGGGGTGCGGGCATCCTTTTGCCGCCACCGGCGGACGCTTGCTGGCATCCCTGGCCAAGGCCATCCACGAGCGCGGTGGAGGCCGCGGATTGATTTCCGTCTGTGCGGCAGGCGGGTTGGGTGTCACCGCCATCGTCGAAAAATAAAATAACAAGGAGACTGCCAATGAGCGTCGTAAGCCTGCAGCCCGTGGAGCGTATCTGGCTCAACGCCTATATGCCGGGTGTACCCAGCGATATCGAAGCCGACATCGACCGCTACCAGTCGCTGCGCGAGGTGTTTCTCGAACACGTGGACAAGTATCGACAACGGGTGGCCTATGTCAGCATTGGCACCGAGATGGGCTATGACCTGTGGGAGAAGCGGGTGTTCGCCTTCGCCGCCTGGTTGCAGTCCAAGGGCGTGAAGAAGGGCGACCGGGTGGCGTTGATGATGCCCAACAGCCTGCAGTATCCGATCTGCCTGTTCGGCACCCTGCTGGTGGGAGCGGTGGTGGTCAACGTCAACCCGCTGTACACCGCCCATGAATTGCGGCACCTGCTCAAGGACAGCGGTGCCGAGACGGTGGTGATCTTCGAGAACTTCGCCCACACCCTGGAGCAGGCCATGCCCGGGAGCAAGCTGAAGAACATCGTGGTGGCCTCCATCGGCGACCTGGTGGGCACCTTCAAGGGCGCGGCACTGAACTTCGTCCTGCGCCACGTGCAGAAGCAGGTTCCCAAGTTCAATCTGCCAGGCTCGATTCGCTTCCCGGCGATGATGAAGCTGGCGGCGGTGCTGGAGCATCGGCCGGTGGACCTTGCGCAGGACGACATTGCCTTCTTGCAGTACACCGGCGGTACCACGGGCGATGCCAAGGGTGCCATGCTCACCCACCGCAACATCCTGGCCAACCTGATGCAGGCCAAGGCCTGGGTCGGCGACCAGCTGGACGAAAACCAGCAGGAAACCAACGTCACGCTGCTGCCGCTGTACCACGTGCTGTCGCTGACGGTGAACTGCCTGATGTTCATGTGCCTGGGCGGGCGCAACATCCTGATCGCCAACCCGCGCGACGTGAAGCGGGTGCAGATGATCCTGCGCAAGGAGAAGTTCAGCGGCATCGTCGGGGTCAACACCCTGTTCAATGGCCTGCTGGAGAACGAGGAGTTCCGTGGGCGCGACTTCTCCGACCTGAAACTGTCGATCGCCGGTGGCATGGCCACCCATACCGCCGTGGCCCAGCGCTGGAAGGACGTCACCGGGGTGCCGATCGTCGAAGGTTATGGCCTGACCGAATGCTCGCCGGTGGTGAGCATCAGTCCGATCGATATTTCCCGCATGCGTGAAAGCGACTTCAGCGGTACCATCGGGGTGCCGTTGCCCTCCACCTGGGTGCGCTTCATACGCGAGGACGGCCAGTTGGCGGACATCGGCGAAGAGGGCGAGCTGCAGGTACGTGGCCCGCAGGTGATGAAGGGCTACTGGCAGCGGCCCGAGGAAACCGCCAAGGTCCTGGATCGCCATGGCTGGCTCTCCACCGGTGATATCGGGGTGATGAACGAACGCGGCTTCATCCGCCTGGTGGACCGCAAGAAGGACATGATCCTGGTGTCCGGCTTCAACGTGTATCCCAACGAGATCGAGGATGTGGTGGCCTTGCATCCGGGGGTGGCGGAGGTGGCGGCCATTGGCGTCGAGGATGGAGTGACAGGGGAGAAGGTGAAGATCTTCGTGGTGCGCAAGGACCCGAACCTGACCCAGGAACAATTGCTCGCCCACTGTCGCGAGTACCTCACGGGCTACAAGGTGCCGCGCTACGTCGAGTTCCGTACCGAAGAGCTACCCAAGACCACCGTCGGCAAGGTCCTGCGCCGGGCCTTGCGCTGAACCTGAGCACAACGGGCGCTCCTGCCGGGGGGCATAAGATCCCCGGCAGGAGCGAAGCTTGCTCGCGATGGTCGTTAGCGGCAGCGCGTATTGGCTGGATAAACGCAGCGCCCTGAACGCCATTGCGGGCAGGCCTCGCGCCTGATTTCCTTAACCGATCGGCCTTGCCCTGCGGGGCGTTTTTTTACCTCCGCTGTTTCCACAGGGCTGGCCAGCCATGTCATCCCTGCGTGTTCATTGGTCCTCGGGCAGGCGTACCTGGCCCGCTTGCAGGCCGAACACTTCCACGCCCTCGGCTGTGGATTGGCCTGTAGTCACGGGTACTCGCCGTGCCGGCTGGTCGGCTGCGGGGCGAAACTCCACGCTCATGCCTTCGGCGCTGCGCTGGATCGCCGCGGGGGGCACCACGATCGCCTGGTCGTTGCTGTAGGTGATGATGGTCAGCCGGGCACTCATGCCCAGGCGTACCCGTTGCAGTTGCTCATGGGTCAGTTTGGGAATCGACAGGGTCACCGGGAACTGGGCGCTGGCCCCGGGCGAATCGTTGGGGATGGCCAGGCTGCTGACGATATCCACCACGCCTTCCAGGCGTTCGCCATCGAAGCCATCGCCGAGGATCTCCACGCGCTGGCCCTGGTGCAGTTGGTTGATATCCAGTTCCGAAACCTTGCTGACGATCTTCAACTGCTCGATGTTGGCCAAGCCGAACAGCACTTGGCCCTGGCCGAGGCGTGCTCCGGTCTGTACCGGTCCACTGGCGGTCGTAGCCGAGTTTGCGCCTGTACCGCTGCCGGGAGGTGGAACGACTATTCCGGCGAAGGGCGCAACTACGTCCTTGGCCTCCAGGAGCTTGCGCAGGCTTTCATACTTGACCGTGGCATTGGTCAGTTCCATCTCGGCAATCTGTCGGTATTCTCCCGAGCCCTGGCTCAGTACCTGTTGCAACTCGCCCTGGGCCGCCGTCAGATCCAGGTTTTGCATCTTTGCTTGTTGTTCCAACTCGGTCAGTTCGTTGCGCGGGATGATGCCGCGCTTGAACAGGTCCTGGCTTTCGCGCAGCTTGCGCTCGGTGTTGGCCAGGGACATCTCCGAGTTGCGCAGGGTCCTTCGAGCACGGGTGACCATGGCGCCGTTGTTCCAGTCCAGCAGTTCCTGGACCGAGCGACGGGCCTTGAGTTGGGTGGAGAGCGCGTCGCGCAACTGGATCTCCACCAATCCCGGGTCCATCTGCAACAGGACCTGGCCAGCCTCGACGCGCTGGCCCTGTTCCACCAGGTTGGCCTGGACATTCCCTTCGAAAGGCGCCGTCAGGATGATGGTCTTTTGCGGTTCGATCTTGCCCACCAGGCCGATCTGGTGAGTCAGCGCAGAACCCTGGACCGCAACCCAGCGGCCAGTGCCCGGTTGTTCTGCGGCGGGAGATGGATAGTTGAACAGCACCGCCGCGCCGATGGCGATGCCAACAGCCAGGGCAAGGGCCTGCAGGGCGTGGCGTCGACGCTTGCCAGTCTGCGGCTTGTCAGAAGTCATTGAGCGCGATCTCCCAGCTTTCCAATGTCATACCCAGGGTCAGGTCCAGTTGCGTTTGCGCGTTGAGGTAGGCGATCAGTGCATTGAGCCTGGAGTTTTCGGCGTTGCGCAGGTCGCTCTCGAAGCTCAGGACCTGGAAGTTGCTGGAGCGGCCAGCACTGAGCTTGTCCCGCTCGATATCCAGTTTGCGCCTTGACAGTTCGCTGGCCCGCTGGGCGATCTCGTATTGGCGCCAGCGGGTACCCAGGTCGCGTACCACGTTGTTGACGTCGCGTTCCAGCGTCTGGCGCGCATCGGCCAGGCGAATCTCCTGGTCTTCTACATTGACGCGAGCCCGGACCTCTGCCTGGCGAGTGCCGGGATCGCCAATGGGAATGCTGACATCGATCCCGGTATAGCCATTCCATTTGCGTTCGGAACCGTTACGCGTGTCGGTGTCATATGTGTTGCGCGCCTGGTTGGCTCCGGCGACCAGGTTCACTGTCCAGCGGCTCTGGTCCTTGGCCATTATCAGGTTCAGCTCCGCCTGCTGGCCGCCCAGCAAGGCGACCAGGTAGGCGGGTTGCTGAACCTGCGCCAGGCGCAGAGCTTCCCGTGCGTCGACACTGATCTTCGAGGCTTGCAGGACCTCGCTGGCGTGGATCGGCGAGGACAGGTCCAAGGCCAGCAGTTGCAGCAGCGACAGCCGATTGAGGTCGACCTGGTTGCGCGCTTCCTCCACCCCCAGTTCCTGGCTGGCGATATCGGCTTCGGTCTGCACTATTTCGAATTCGGCCATGCGTCCGGCGGAGATCAGTGCACGGTTGACTTCCAGCAGGGCATTGGCGCGCTTCAGGGCATCCTGGGTAATGATCAGTTGTTCCTGGGAACGCAAGAGCTCGCGATACGCGGTAATGATCGAGGTGATGGTCTGGGCGACAGTCGCCTTGAGGTTGAGCCGGTTGCCTTGTTCGTTGAGCCGTGCCAGGCGTAGCGGGGCGGTAGTCACATCCTTGCCGGCACCGCGCAGCAGTGGCTGGATGATCGACAGGTCCAGGCCGTCGCTGCGAGTGCGCCCGGCTCGGTCGGCCTTGTTCAGGTCCTGGGTCCAGGCCATGCTCAATTGCGTGCCGTATTCACCCAGTAGGCTGGTGGTGGGGGCTAACTGGGCCCTCTGGCCGATGTCTTCGCTACTCCTGGTGCTGCGATAGTTGCCCCGGATCAGCAACTTGGGATTGAACGTATCCTCGGCTACCCGCAAGTCGAACTTCTGCGCCACCCGTTGCAAATAGGTACTACGGATGCTGCGGTTGTTGCGCAACCCCAGGTAGACCGCTTCTCCCAGGGTCAGCTCGGTGATCTGCTGGCTGAGCAGGGCGCTACGTTCATAGCTGCTGCGCATGGTCGGTGCTGAAGGTGGGTCGACCAGGTTCTTGGCCAGGCTCAAGGGGCTCGACAGGCACAGGCCGGCCAGGATCCAGGGGCGCCAATCATTCATCGCGCAGCGCCTCCACCGGTTGCAGCTTGGAGGCCGATACCGCCGGATACAGCCCGAAAAACAAGCCCACCAGCAAGGTGCTGCCGATACCCAGTGGCAGCGAGCTGGTGGCCAGGGAAAAATGCCAGCTGGACATCTTGGCGTAGATGAACGCCGATGTGAGTCCGAGCACCGCCCCGGATAGTGCACCCACGGCGGTCAAGGTCACGGCTTCCAGCAGGAACAGGTTACGGATATCTCGCTGGCGTGCGCCCAATGCCATGCGGATACCGATCTCCCGGCGCCGCTCGGAGACATTCATCAGCATCACATTCATCACTCCAACTCCTCCACCCACCAGGGAAATGCCGCCCAGGGCCATCAGCAGGTAACCGAAGGTCCGGCTTTGCCGAGTCATGCCATCGATCATCTGCTGGGGCACCTGGACCTCCACGTCACGGCCACGCAGCAAGGTCTTCAGGGCCTGGGTCATGGCTGCCGCGACCTGTTCCATGTCCTGGCCGGCAGCGACCCGGGTGATGACGTTGCCGATCTGTGGAGAGGCGAAGATACGTCGCATGCCTGGTAGGGGCACGAATATGGAGTCGTTGGCTTGGACCGGAACCAGCACGGCATTGGGCTGGCTCTCGAGGATGCCGATGACCAGGAACAGGTAGTCGTTGATACGCACCCGATCGCCTAGCCTCACAGGTGCTCCGGCAAGGCTCAGGTTTGCGGCGATCTGGTGGCCGAGCACCGCGTAGGTTTCGCCCTGGTCGAAATCCGACAGGAAGCGTCCCTCACGCAAGCGCAGGCGCATGGCCGGGGCCAGATCGGCGGTCGCTCCCACCAGGTTGGCATTGGCAGTATGGCCATTGAAGATCACCGGCCCACTGAGCAGTACCGTGGGTGCGATGTCGATCAGGCTGGGCACGGCTTGGCTGAGCGCCCGGGTATCCAGGGTCGCCGGCATGGGGACGCGACTGTCGCCGCCGGCCGGGAACTGCGCCACCAGGGTGTCGGTGCCCATGTCCTTGAAGATCGCCGCAGCATCCTCTGCCGCGTTATGGCCGATGTTGATCAGGGCCACCACCGAAGAGCTGCCGATGACGATGCCCAGCAAAGCCAGGATCGAGCGCTTGCCCAGGGTTCGCAGGCTGACGAAGGCTTCGTGCAGCAGCTGGCTGGCGCTTTGCTCGAGCATCAGGCTCATGCCGGGCAGACCTCTTGCACTACGCCGTTGTTGACCCGGATCTGCCGCTCCAGGCGCTGGGCGATGCCGGGATCGTGGGTGACGATGATCAGGGTCACCTGGCGCTCACGGTTCAGCGACAGCAGCAGGTCCATGATGTCCAGGGCCGTGTGGCTGTCGAGGTTGCCGGTGGGCTCGTCGGCCAGGATCACCGAGGGTTCGCCCACCAGCGCCCGGGCGATGGCCACCCGTTGCCGCTGGCCGCCGGACAGGTCCGCCGGGCGGTGATCGGCACGCTGGCCGAGCCCGACCTGGTCGAGTACGTGCATGGCCCGCTCCAGGGATTCGCGCCGGGCCACGCCGCGGTAGCTCAGGGGCAGGGCGACGTTGTCCAGGGCGCTGAGGCGCGGCAGCAGGTTGAAGCTCTGGAACACGAAGCCGATCTGGCGGTTGCGGATCGCCGCCAGCTGGTCGGGGCTGGCGCGAAAGATATCGTGGCCGGCGAAGCGGTAGTCACCGCTGTCGGGCAGGTCCAGCAGGCCGAGGATATTCAGCAGGGTGCTCTTGCCGGAGCCCGAGGCGCCGAGGATGGCGCAGCTTTCGCCGGCATCGATGGACAGGGAAACATTCTTGAGGATATGCAGAGGTTGTTCTGCCAGCCGATAGCTCTTGCCTATGCCCTGCAGGGAGATCAAACCTTGTTCGATTATCGTCTCTGTCATTGCTTACTGCGCCGGCTGGCTCGGCGGCCTGTTTGAAAAAAACCACGTCTTGAAGGGCATGGAGGTTTTTTTCGAGACAGCGCCAAGCTCTGGTTTTATTTATTATTTTAAAAAACTTGTTTGAATAGTAACTGCGTTCATTCCCGTGCGCCAGCCGTCTAGGGCGGGTAATCGAGAGCTTTTTTTGACAGGTTCGGGGTAGGAACCCACTGGTCACAAAACGGCCTATGGGCGCTTTGAGAGTCCCTCAGGCCCTTGCTTTTAGGGAATCTCGCGGGTATAAAAAATCAAATTTTTTTTTAAAACACTGTTCGAACGGTCAGTTTTTCATCCAGTAAAGGTTAGCCCTCCATGGTCGCCAAGAAACTCAGTGCCCCCAATGTCACCAAGACCCGACTGCTGGAAGCGACCGAGGCATTATTCATCAAGTACGGCTACGACGCCGTGCTGTTGCGCCAGATTACCGAACGGGCCAAGGTCAACCTGGCGGCGGTGAACTATCACTTCGGCGACAAGGACTCGCTGATGAAAGCCCTGCTCATGCAGCGCCTGGGCCCACTCAACGACCAGCGCCTGGAACTCTTGGCCAAGTGCGAGGAGCAGGCCGATGGCCCCCTGGACTGCGAAACCCTGCTGGGGGTGTTGTTCGCCCCGGCCATGGGCATGGAGCGCAGTGATGAAAGCGGCGGGGTGGAAGGGCGTTCGTTCATCCGCTTCCTTGGCCGGGTGTACAGCGATACCTCGCCCTTCATCCAGGAATACCTCAAGGAACACTACCAGCCGG
Organism: Pseudomonas sp. CMR5c; assembly: GCF_003850545.1. NCBI lineage: Bacteria > Pseudomonadati > Pseudomonadota > Gammaproteobacteria > Pseudomonadales > Pseudomonadaceae > Pseudomonas > Pseudomonas sp. CMR5c. Next base: position 3,149,039 of record NZ_CP027705.1, read on the forward strand.
TGTTCGAGCGCTTTTTCAAGGCGTTCGCCCTGGCCCTGCCGGATCTGCCGCGAAACGAGCTGGGGGTGCGCTTGCAGTTCGCCCTCAAGGCGATTTCCGGGGTAATGGCCGGTACCGAACTGCGCTTGCTGATGCAGGCCATGAGCCTGGGCCGTCCGGCTACCGACGCCGAGGTCATGGCCAAGCTGATCAGCCTGGTATCGGCGGCCATTCGGGCGCCGATGCAGGACCCGGATTCAGAGCAGGCGCTGGGCAAGGTCCTGGCTACCCAGCGTTCGATCCGCCAGCAAAGCCAGTCCATGGCCGGGCTGGCCACCAGCTGAGTTTCCCCAGCCCAACGAGCCTGTTTTGCGACTCGTAGCCGCTAGCTGGCGAGGCTGCGACCGACTGCGCAGCAGTCGCAGGTCGCGGACAACCTGAGCCGATTCCCGCTGCGCGGCTGGTACCCGCGACTACATGCAGCGCCAGCCCCCACTCATGCACCTCACTGGGCAGGTGCGCTACCCGCATCATTCGGCCGGTGGATGATGCTCAGTACCTGGCGGGACATCTGCTAGGTTTTCCTGGCACTCGCCAGGAGCCCTCGCCATGACTTCATTCCAGCAGCACATTCTGGCCGTCAACGGCATCGAACTCAGCGTCCGCGTGGCTGGCCCGCAGCAGGGCCGGCCGGTCTGGTTGCTGCATGGGTTTCCCGAATGCTGGCATTCCTGGCGCCACCAGGCGGCGGCATTGGTGGCGGCAGGGTTCCAGGTCTTCGTCCCGGAAATGCGTGGCTATGGCCGCAGTTCGGCTCCCCAGGCGTTAGAAGACTATGACCTGCTGACCCTGTGCGCCGACATCCAGCAGGCCATGGACGCCTTCGGTCATGGCCGGGTGTGCATGGTCGGCCACGATTGGGGCGCCCCAGTGGCCTGGCACCTGGCGCTGCTGGAGCCGCAGCGGGTGGCGGCGCTGGTGACGATGTCGGTGCCTTTTGCCGGAAGGCCCAAGCGCCCGGCTACGGACATCATGCGCCAGGTGCACGGCGCGCACTTCAACTACATCCTGTATTTCCAGGAACCGGGGCTGGCCGAAGCTGAACTGGATGCCGACATCGATGCCAGCCTGCGCTTGTTCATGGGCAACATCGACGCGTTGCTGCAACCCAAGCCGGCCGAGGCCCGCTTGTTCGATGGCGTGACTATCCCCGAAAGCTTGCCCGCCTGGTGTTCCGAAGAGGATTTCCAGGCTTATCGGCAAACCTTCGCTGGCCGCGGTTTCCGTGGGGCGTTGAACTGGTATCGCAACTTCGAGCGCAACTGGCAGCGCAGCGAGTTCCTCGCTCAAGCCCGAATCGTCCAGCCCACCTTGTTCCTGCTGGGCGATAGCGACCCGGTCGGGGTCCTGGAAGCCCATACCCTCAAGCGAATGCCCGACCAGGTCGTCGACCTCGAGCAACATCTGCTGCAAGACTGCGGGCACTGGCTGCAAAGCGAATGTCCCGAGCAGGTCAACCGCTTGCTGCTGGACTTCCTGCAGCGACGCTTTGCTTGAGGCGTCCGGATATCAGCCCAGCACCTCGCGCATCCGATGCCAGAACATGCCCAGTGCCAGCAGCGGCGCGCGCAGGGCCCGGCCGCCAGGGAAGGTCATGTGCGGCACGGCGCTGAACACATCCAGGCCTTGGCTGTGCCCGGCATGGATCGCTTCGGCCAGCAGGCGCGCCGTCCAGTGGGTGACGTTCAGCCCATGGCCCGAGTAACCCTGGGCGTAGTACACATTCGGATGCTGGCGCAGGCGCCCGACCTGGGGAAAACGGTTGGCGGTGATACCGATCTTGCCGCCCCATTGGAAGTCGATACCGATGTCCCCCAGTTGCGGGAACACCTTGAGCATCTTCGGCCGCATGTAGCCGGCGATATCCACCGGGTCGCGGCCTGAATAATGGCAAGCGCCGCCGAACAGCAGGCGGCGATCGGCAGTGAGGCGGTAGTAGTCCAGGCCGACTTTCTGGTCGCACAGCGCCAGGTTGTCCGGGATCAGTTGCCTGGCCAGGGCCTCGGGCAGCGGTTCGGTGGCGATGATGTAGCTGCCAGCGGGCAGGACCTTGCCACTCAGGCGTGGCTCCAGGTCTTCCAGGTGAGCGTTGCAGGCCAGCACCAGGCGTCCGGCGCGCACCGTGCCCGCGGCGCAGCGCAGCGTCACGCTATCGCCGTGGCGCAGCTCCAGCACCGGGCTCTGCTCGAAGATCCGCACCCCCAGGCTGCTGGCCAATCGGGCTTCGCCGACCACCAGCTTGAGTGGGTGCAGGTGTCCGGAGCCCATGTCCACCAGCCCGCCGGCATAGACTCGGGACGCCACCACCTGATGCATGTCTTGCGCGGCCACCACGCGAGTCGGGTGATGGTAGCCCAGGCCCACCAAGTGGTCTTGCTCAGCCTGGAACGCGGTGTACTGGGCCTTGGTGTTGGCCAGCTCGCAGAAGCCCCAGCGCAGGTCGCAGTCGATGCCGTGTTCGGCGATGCGCCGGCCCACCAGTTCCACCGAGTCGATGCCGGCACGCTCCAGGTATTTGAGTCCTTCCTGGCCGACGTAACGGGCAAAGCCGCCGATTTCATGGCCGATGCCACGGATCAGTTGCCCGCCGTTGCGCCCGCTGGCGCCCCAGCCGATGCGCCGGGCCTCCAGCAGGATCACCGAGAGCCCGCGCTGGGCCAGCTCGATGGCGGTGTTGACGCCGGTGAAACCGCCGCCGATCACGCAGACATCGGCGTGCAGGTCGCCTTCCAGGGATGGATAGCCGGGCAGGGCGCCGACCGAGGCGGCGTAGTAGGAGGGGGCGTGCCCGTTGGCGCCGCCCAGGGAGAATGGCTGGTTCATTTGTTGGACTTCACTTTGCTCCACGAACGAGTCATGACGCGCATGATCGCCGGGGAAGGGGTACTGGCGATGTACAGCTTGTCCAGTACCTCCTTGGGCGGATAGACCTCGGGATCGCTCACCAGTTGGGCGTCCATGTACTGCTGGGAGGCCGGCGTGGGGTTGGCGTAGCCGACCTGGGCACTGACCTTGGCGATCACCTGCGGGTCCAGCAGGTAGTTGATGAAGGCATGGGCCTGCTTGGTATTGGTGGCGTCCGCGGGGATGGCCATCAGGTCGAACCACAGGTTGCTGCCTTCCTTGGGAATGGCATAGGCGATGTTCACGCCATTCTTGGCTTCCCTGGCCCGGTTGGCGGCCTGGAAGGCATCGCCGGAGTAGGCGAACGCCACGCAGATGTTGCCGTTGGCCAGGTCCGAGACGTACTTGGAGGAGTGGAAGTAGGTGATGTAGGGGCGCAGGCTCAACAGCTTGGCCTCGGCCTTCTGGTAGTCGGCCGCCGATTGGCTGTTGGGGTCCAGGCCCAGGTAGTTGAGCATCGCCGGCATGACCTCATCGGGCGAGTCCATCAGCGAGACCCCGCATTGCGCCAGCTTCTTCAGGTTCTGCGGTTCGAACAACACCGCCCAGGAGTCGATATGGTCGATGCCCAGTACCTGCTTGACCTTGTCGACGTTGTAGCCGATGCCATTGGTGCCCCACAGGTAGGGCACCGAGTACTGGTTGCCGGGATCGTTCTGCTGCAACAGGGTCATCAGCTTCGGGTCCAGGTACTTCCAGTTGGGCAGTTGCGTCCGGTCCAGCTTGAGGAAGGCCCCGGCCTTCACCTGGCGGGTGAGGAAGTGGTTGGAAGGCACCACCACGTCGTAGCCGGTACGCCCGGCCAGCAGCTTGCCTTCCAGGGTCTCGTTGGAATCGAACACATCGTAGATCACCTTGATCCCGGTCTGGGCCTGGAAGTCGGCCAGGGTCGTCTTGCCTATGTAGTCGCTCCAGTTGTACACGCTGACACTGGGCTCGGCCTGGACGGCGGTGCTGCACAAGGTCGCCAGGGCGACCGGGATCACTGCTTTGAATAGACGCATGTTCGACACCTCTGTGGGATGTTTTTGTTGTGCGAAAAATCGCCGGGGTCAGACGCTGAGCAGCAGGAATTCGCGTTCCCAGGAGCTGATCACCCGCTTGAAGTTCTCGTTCTCGGCGCGCTTGACGGCGACATAGCCACGCACGAACTTGCGCCCCAGGTACTGCTCGATGACCGGGCACTCCTCCATGTGCGCCAGGGCGTCCTCGATGGTGATCGGCAGGCGCAGGTTGCGTCGCTCGTAGGCGCGGCCTTCCACCGCGGCGCTGGGGGCGATGCCCTCGACCATGCCCAGGTAGCCGCACAGCAGGCTTGCGGCGATCGCCAGGTAGGGGTTGGCATCGGCGCCGGGCAAGCGGTTCTCCACCCGCGTGGCATCCGGGCTGGAAGTCGGTACCCGCAGGCCGGCGGTGCGGTTTTCCACGCCCCATTCGACGTTCACCGGGGCCGAGGTATCCGGCAGGAAGCGGCGGAACGAGTTGACGTTGGGGGCGAACATCGGCAGCACCTTGGGGATGTACTTCTGCAAACCGCCGATGTGCTGCAGGAACAGCTCGCTCATGCTGCCGTCGTCGTTGGTGAACACCGGCTTGCCGGTGGCGATGTCCACCACGCTCTGGTGCAGGTGCATGGCGCTGCCGGGCTCATCGGTGATCGGCTTGGCCATGAAGGTGGCGGTGACGTTGTGCTTGAGCGCGGCCTCGCGCATGGTGCGCTTGAACACGGTGATCTGGTCCGCCAGGTCCAGGGCGTCGCCATGGCGGAAGTTGATCTCCATCTGCGCCGGGCCGTCTTCGTGGATCAACGTATCCAGGTCCAGGCCCTGGGCTTCGCACCAGTCGTAGACATCCTCGAACAACGGGTCGAATTCGTTGGCGGCATCGATGGAGAACGACTGCCGGCCGCTCTCGGCACGCCCCGAACGCCCCAGGGGGGCTTGCAGCGGCAGGTCCGGGTCCTCGCAGCGCTGGGTCAGGTAGAACTCCATTTCCGGAGCCACGATCGGCTGCCAGCCCTTGTCGGTGTACAGCTGCAGGACTTTCTTCAGCACGTTGCGTGGCGACAGCTCGATGGGGTTGCCGAACTTGTCGAAGGTGTCGTGGATGACGATGGCGGTGGGTTCCAGGGCCCAGGGCACCAGGAAGATCGACGAGGGATCGGGGCGGCAGAGCATGTCGATGTCCGCCGGATCCAGCAGCTCGTAGTACAGGTCGTCGTCGACGAAATCCCCGGTGACCGTTTGCAGCAGGACACTTTCCGGCAGGCGCATGCCTCGCTCATGCAGGAACTTGTTGGTGGGGGCGATCTTGCCGCGGGCGATCCCGGTCAGGTCGCTGACCACACACTCTACTTCGGTGATCTTGTGCTCTTTCAGCCATGAGGAAAGCTGATCGAAAGGGGCGTTCATAAAGACCTCGATGATTGTTTTCATCTGCACCCAGGTGAGCGGGAGTATCCCGGCAAGGCTTCCCCTGCAGCGCATTGGCGACTATCTTGGGCAAGCCTTGTGGTTCCATCTATCCACTTTAAACAGAAGCAAAACGCACCAAAAGAGTGCGTAAGGTCTTCCCATGACGACGTCCAATCCGCTTCAGGTCCAGGCTTTCAAGAGCTTCGATGTGCTCGACCAGGTCCGGGCCACGCCAGGTTGGGTCCAGCAGTACCGGCAGATGTCCCCCGGGCATTTCAATGGCCTGGTGCGCTACCTGGACCTGCAGGGCGTGGAAATTTACGAAGAGCGCATGAATACCCGGGTCGAACAGAACTTCAACGCCCCCGAAGGGGCCCTGGCGTTCTGTTTCGATCGCAGCGACAACGCGCTGTACGTGCTCAATGGCGAAAGCCGCAACATCTGGATCACCCCCGAGAACTACCAGGAGGTGGCAGTGGTGTTCGGCCCCGAGTTCGTCCAGGGCCAGGCCTTGGGAGTCGAGCGCCTCGATGGTTTGTTCATGGCGCCCTTGACCTGCCAGCAGAACCCGTTGTTCTGCCGCTGGCTCAGCGCGACCCTGACCCGGCTGTCACAGACCCTTGATCCACCGAGTCGCGAGGCCCTGGCCCAGCAGTTGCTGGACGATTGCCTGTACATCCTCGACAACGCCTGCGTGCGTCTGGACCCCGGCGGTTTGCAACGGCGCACGGAGGAACGGGCGATCATGCAGCGAGTTGCGCAATGGGCCGCCGATGTCCCCGAGGAAACCCTCAACCTGCTGGAGCTGGCCCAGGTTGCCGGGGTGTCCCTGCGCCAGTTGCAGAGCGCCTTCAAGGGCTTTACCGGCATGGCTCCCAGCCAATGGCTGCGCTTGCGCCGGCTCAACAGCGCCCATCGCGAGTTGCTCAGCCGCGGCCCGGCGGACACCACGGTGGCCGAGGTGGCGATGCACTGGTCGTTCTGGCACCTGGGGCGTTTTTCCAGCAGCTATCGGGCCTTGTTCGGGGAGTTGCCGAGCCAGACCCTGAGGCGCGCGCCCGGGGCCACCATCTTCAACCCACGGGATGGCGCAAGCGCGATTAGCGGAATGTTCCGCAGAGCGCATTACCCTGGTAGCCGTGCATGAGGGGGCCGAGGAACATGAAGGGGCCGCAGGCATGGAAGTCCGAACTGATCTTGCGGCTCGAGCGCAGCAGGGGTACCTCAGTGCCGTTGATGTCGTTGCCGTAGGCGATGGCATTGCTGTAGGACTCGCACACCGGCAGCTTGAGCGGGATCGGCAGGATCACCACCAGGAGTGTGGCGCCACACCATTGTCTTTCGGGCGAGTTCTTCTGCGTGCGCGTGATGACGGGCGTTATGGCATTTTCGATCAGGCGTCGGTGGGCAGCGGTCTTCGATACCTGTTCCTCAGGCATGTCCACCCAGGCACCCACGCAGCCATGGAGTGCGAACGCCGTCAGGGCCAATAGCGCGCCCCTGATGAAAGGAGCAAACGAGCGGGGTGTGGGATGAAACCGGGGAGCGGCTGGCAGTGGGGGCTGCAAATCGTTGTGAACTGCGCAATTGAGTGGAACGTGCATCCTGCACCTGTCGTTGGAATGGGGACTTGCGTGGGGCGACGCATTAGAAACGCCGGCTCGACAGTCGTCAACCGATTCCAGAGGCGCCCGACGCGGCAAGGCGTCGGGTAGATCGCGGGTGCCTTCGCTGCTCTGCTACTTGACGCAGATCACCTGGTGCCTGGGCAGGATGGCGGTCAGTGGGCCGGTAATCCGGAACACGGCATTGGGGGTGCCGGCGGCAGCCCAGACTTCATCGAAGGTCAGCAGGTCTTCATCGACCAACAGCTCGAGCTCTTGCCGGTGCCCGAGCGGTGGCACGCCTCCGATGGCGAAGCCGGTCACCTGTTTGACGAAATCGGCGTCGGCCTTGGTGATCTTGTCGCCGAGCAAACGGGAAATGGCTTGCTCATTGACTCGGTTGGGACCGCTGGCGAGGACCAGCACAGGAGTGTCGAGCGTGCTACGAAACACCAGGGATTTGACGATCTGGGCTTTTTCGCAGCCCAGGGCGTTGGCCGCGTCGTCGGCGGTGCGGGTCGAGTCCGGGAGTTCTTGTACCGTCAGGTCGAGTCCACGCTGGTGGAGCAGGTCCTGGAACTGTTGGGCTCGTTTACTGATGCTCATGGGAATTTCTCCTGGGATGGGAAGGCGAAGAATAGCTGGCGCCGGTCGCCAGGCCGGCGAGCTTGTCCTAGCCAGGGAGCGCGCCTCACCAACCGAGTGCTCAACCTGGCATCCTTGCGGGTTGTCTCGATCAGCATGCGCGCCAAGTGGGGCCTTGGCCCAGTTTCAGCGCGGCAGGTCCGGCCCGACGCCGGCCGGCACTGGTACGGCGTTCGCCCGGCAGGGTTGGCGCAAGGTCGTGGCGCAGTCCGGCAAGCCGCTGGCATGGGTGTAGGGCAGGTAGCCCAGTACCAGGCTCGACGGATGCTGGCGGTCATGCCAGATGCTGTTGGTGGAGGCGTCGGGCAGGTGGCCGAACTTCCAGTAGCCGGTCTGTGACGGCGTATCGATGGTCAGCCGCAGGCTGGAACCGGCGCGGAACACATGGGCGAACTTGTTGATCTCGATGCGCGTGAGGTTGGCCTGGTGGGCCTTGAGCGGGTTCAGCGCGGCTTGGGTGTAGTGGCCGAACGGGCGCAACTCGGTGGAGCGGGCCGGGTCCAGGGCGCGTTTGGAGGCGCGCAGCCAGCCACGCTGGACGAACATTTCCTGACCGTCCGGGCGCACCTCGGACAGGGTCACCTGCAGGTCGGTGTCCTTGGCGGTGGCGCTGATCCACAGGTCCGCCGAGCCTTCGCCATAGAAGCTCAGGTCTTGGGGCAGGGCCGCGGTGGTGAAGGTCAGTTGGCCAGCTTTCTGCCACTCGGCCACTGCCGGCCAGCCTTCGTGATCCGGATCGTTCACCGCCGGGCTCGGCACCGGGTAGCGGTACCGTGATGGCGCGCCGTCAGCGCCAGGTTGGGTATCTGCAAGGATGCCGTCGGGCTGGAGCCACAAGCGCATAGGCCGCGGCCTGACCGGCAGGCTCGGGAAATCGACCACGGCTCGTTGCCGCAGGCTGCCGAGGCCTTCGTCGGGCTGCTCGCGTACTTGCATTTCCTGGAGCAGGCGCACGTGGGGTTCGTTTTCGAAACCGTTGTCCTCGCCCTTGACGTAGTGGGCCAGGAAGCGCTGCAGCATCTGGTCGATGTAGGTCGAGGTGTCATCGGTGTGATGATCGCCGTTGGCCGAAACCAGCCACATATTGCGCGGGTCGATGGTGTCTTCGTAGTAGCCGGCGCGGGTGCCGGTCTGTTCATCCTGCCAGGACTGTACGCCCAGGGTCGGGATGTCGATCCTGGCGGTTTCGCGGATCACGCTGTGTTCGCTGTAAGGGCCGTCGGCGTAGGGATGGGCCAGCAAGCGGTGCAGGTCGAGGTCCGGCCGCTTGGCCTTGTCGATATTGCTTGCCACGGTTTTCGCGCATTGGGTGTCGCCATCCTGGGCGGCAATTTCCGCCGCCTCGCGCCAGTACTCCGGAAACTGCTTCCACCACATCTGGGGAAAACCGACGTTGAGGATTCCACCGGGATAGGCGACGTCCCGGTAAGGGTCGGCCACGTCCTTGCTCGGCGTGATGGCCAGCAGCGACTTGGGCCGCTGGGCCGCGACCCACAGTTGACTGAAGCCGGAGTAGGAGTAACCGATCATGCCGACCCGGCCGTTGGACCAGGGTTGGCGCGCGGCCCACTCGATGGCGAAGGCCCCCGCGGCTCCCACCGATGCGTCGAAGACCCGGTTTTCCCCGGTGGAGCAACCAGTGCCAGGTATGTTCAGCCCCAGCACGGCATAGCCGCGGTCGACCCAGAGTTCGCCGATATTGGGGTTGCTGCCCGCCGAGTAACCGTCGTATTCCACCAGCAGCGGAAATTGCCTGCCACCGCGCGGCAACAGCAGGGTGTAGCGCATCTGGTTGCCGTTGGGCAGGCTGATGTAGCCCCAGGTGCGGATCGGTGTTTGCACAGATGCCGCTTGCTCCGGGCTGGAGGTGTTGGCCCCGGGGATCCCGCCAGCCGGCTGCGCGGGCCCACCACAGGCGGCCAGCGCCAGGCAGGCGCTGAGCGTCAGCGTCTGGCTTAGGCCCCCACCGATTTTGCGCGACGGCGGTACGGGAGTCGTAAGTGTCCTGTTCACTACATCTCTCCATGGAGAAAAGTTGGGATGGAAGTTGTTGTTTTTCGCCGCTGGAGTTTCTCGGCAATGAAGGGGCGAGTTATCAGGCCACTCGATGAAAGTTGAGTGCCGTGGACCATTCCTTGATTTGCAGGCAGATCGCAGCGTCCATGGAGCCTGATAGGGCGAGCCCGGGCGGCGCTGGCTGCGAGCTCGTTTACATGTAATTTAAAGTGAACGAGAATTTAAAAACTGGAGATGGCGAGTGCTGTAGAAGTTGCCTGTCATGACGGGGCCGATCCTTGAGTTAGTTTGAAGTTAGTTGCTGTACATATATGTCTCATCAATCGGGTTCAAGGTCGGTTAAACCATCTCTGATGACAGGCGAGTGCAGGGCTCATCCAGAGTGCTCAGCACCATGATGCTGGCCACTGTGGTCGGGGAGCCGGTGGTTGCCTTGATCGACCAGTACTCGGGCTGGCGTGCCAGCTTCTGGCCGTGGGTAATGATGAGGCCTTGTGCCTGGTGGTAGTCGTGGCACAGGTACCGGCCTCAGGGCAGGGGGGCAGCGTCGGTCTGGGCCAGCAGTTCAGCGTCCTGGGCAGAGGCAACAGCGGGGTGGGACGCTACACCGATCGCTACACCTTCGCTGTGCTGAGTTCGGGATTGCTGCTGGGCTTGGTCCTTTTGGCCTTGGCACTTTGTGCCAGGCAGATGTTGGTTGGTGTCGCGGCATTCCTGGCCATTGGCATGAGCCTGGCGTTGATCGTGCGGGTGATGCGCACTGCCAATCCCAATCCCAATCCCAGGCCCCTGGTCAACAGCGTGCAGGTGTCGATGATCGATGCCGGCCTGGATCGCCCGGGCTGGTTATGGGCTGAAGGCGCCCTTGTGGATTGGCGCCCTGTTGGCGCTGCTGGTTCTGTTGGCGACCAAGGTCAGGGCATCGCTGGCGCCATGTGAACCGCTGGGCTGGGCACTCAGCCCGGTGGCAGCAAGCGCAACGGGTCCACCGGCACGCCGTTGGCGCGGATCTCGAAATACAGCTGGGCGCGATCGGTGTCCTGGGAGCCGGCCTCGGCGATCTTCTGGCCCTTGATCACCATCTGGCCCTCCTTGACCACCAGCTTGCTGTTGTAAGCATAAGTGCTGGTGTAGGACGGGCCGTGCTGGAGGATCATCAGGTTGCCGTAGCCACGCATGTAGCCGGCGAACGCGACCTTGCCGCCCAGGCTGGCGTGGATCGGCTGGCCCTGGGTGGTGGCGATGCGGATGCCCTGGTTGAGCTTGCCGGTGGGCGAGAAACGTCCGATCAGCACCCCACGCAGTGGCCAGGTCCAGCCCTTGAGGGTGACCTTGGGCATCGGCGGCGGGGGCGGCGGGGCCTTGCTCCGGCTGCTGGAGGTCCGTGTCTTGCTGCTGGCCACCCGGGTCGTCCTGGGCGTGCTGCCGCCAACCTTCAGCACCTGGCCGACTTCCACGGTATAGGGCGCCTTCAGGCCGTTGAGTCGCGCCACTTCCTTCCAGTTCGTGCCGTTGCGGCTGGCGATGGAATACAGGGTATCGCCGCGTTTGACCCGGTACTCCCCGGCCTTCAGAGGCCCGGAGCTGGGTGAGTTGGAGCTGCAGGCCGAGAGGGTCAGCAGCAGGGCAATGAATATGAATCTTGCGAACACACGCTATCCATTCTGTCTTGATGGGCCTGGGCCCGGAACGCACGGCCAGCGCTGAATCCAATCGCTGGGCGACGAAGCCGGCAACTATACCTGTTTGCCGAACGCTCGGCGCGTAGTAGACCACCGCAACAGGCTTCGAACTCCCGCCGTCGGAAAAAAAGCCGCCATGGCCATAGTGGCCTAACTCCTGCTCCCGCCAGATAGCCCTGGTTCGCCGGCTCCGTTGTAACGCCTCGGGTCAATCAAACTGAACCCCGGCTAAAGGTTCCTTCCTAAGCAAGTACAGACCGGGAGGAAATCCATGCACATCGAATACATCTGGATCGCGTTGGCCGTCATCGTCTTGCTGATCGAGTTCTGGGCCATCAAGAGCCTGCTGCGTAGCGGGGCCAGCTCCGAAAACAAGGGGGCATGGCTGGTGGTGATCATCTTCGTCCCGCTGCTGGGGTTCTTGCTCTGGTTATGCGTGGGCCCAAGGCAAGCGCATGGTTAGCATCCGGGGCGGGCAGAGACTGAGGCGCGCTGGTCGGCACAGCCGGGGCGGCTTGCGGTGCCGGAGAAGGTAGAGAACGACGGATATCGCCCATGGCATGGGCTGGCAACTGTGGCAGCTGTGGCATCTGGAGCTTTCTGGGGGCTGCCGACAGCGCTGTAGCCGGGGATGCCATCGGCAGATGTGGCCCCTGATCGGAGCTGCGAGCGCGACGGCATTGCGCCGCGCTCGCCCAGCTGTCAGTGCGGCGCGCGGGGGATGGTCTTGAGCAGGTCCTCGGGGCTGATATGGCCAACCACCGAGTCTGCGGCGCTGCCGGGCAGCGGCAAGTCGAGGATATGGCCCTTGATCTTGCCCACCACGTGCATTTCGCAAGGTTTGCAGTCGAACTTCAGGGTCAGTACCTCGTCACCGTGCACCAGCTGCATCGGTGCCACCTTGGTGCGTACCCCCGTCACGCCCTTGGCCTGCTTGGGGCATAGGTTGAAGGAGAAGCGCAGGCAATGCTTGGTGATCATCACCGGTACTTCGCCGTGTTCCTCGTGGGCTTCGAACGCCGCGTCGATCAACTGCACCCCGTGGCGGTGGTAGAAGTCCCGGGCCTTCTGGTTGTAGACGTTGGCCAGGAACGACAGGTGCGATTCGGGGTAGACCGGTGGCGGGTTGCTCTCGGCTTTGCGCGAGCCCCGGGGGTGGGCGGCGATACGCGCGGCGTCCAGGGCCTCGATGGCTTCCCGGCGCAGGGCCTTGAGCTGGGAGTTGGGGATGAAGTAGGCCTGGGGCGCATCCAGCTTGATGTCGGTGGCGTGGTAGCAGGTGGTGCCCAGCTGGCCCAGCAGGTCACGCAATTGCTCCAGGGCCTGCTCCGGCTTGTTGGCTACGCCGAAGGGACCGTCCAGGGCGACGCTGATACCGATACCTTCTTCACTGGTGGCGCTCAGTTCCAGGCGCTCTTCGCGCAGGCGAGCCTGCCAGGCCAGGCCGATGCGACGTTCGGCGGAGGTACGGGTCAGGGCCTGTTGCCAGTTGTGGTCCAGGTTGCGGCTCAGCGGATGGTTGGGACGCAGGCGGTGCAGGCCCTCGGGCATCTCGTTGGGCTCGACGCGATAGCGATAGCGTTTTTCACCGTCTTCCTCGAACTCGCCACGGGCTTCGGCGATGTTGGCGCGGAAACCCACTACTTCGCGCTTGACCAGCAGGTTGAGGCCGTCGCCGTTGGACAATGGCTCGAAGGTCACCACTTGCAGGTCACGCTTGCCGACCTTTTCCACCACGCCCACCGGCAGGCCGGTGAACGTCGGTGAGTCGAACGCGCCGATGTCGATCTTGCGCTCGCTGACGAAGTAGTCGGTACTGCCACGGTGGAAGGTCTTGTCCGGATCGGGAACGAAGAAGTGTGCGGTGCGGCCGCTGGACGCGCGGGCCAGGTCCGGACGGTCCTCCAGCACATCGTCCAGGCGCTGGCGGTAGTAGGCGGTGATGTTCTTCACATAGCCCACATCCTTGTAGCGTCCCTCGATCTTGAACGAGCGTACCCCGGCCTCGACCAGGGCGCGGATGTTGGCGCTCTGGTTGTTGTCCTTCATCGACAGTAAGTGCTTCTCGTAGGCAATCACCCCGCCGTGCTCGTCCTTCAGGGTGTAGGGCAGGCGGCAGGCCTGGGAGCAGTCGCCACGGTTGGCGCTGCGGCCAGTCTGGGCGTGGGAGATGTTGCACTGGCCGGAGAAGGCCACGCACAGGGCGCCGTGGATGAAGAATTCGATGGCCGCGTCGGTCTCGGCGGCGATGGCGCTGATTTCCTTGAGGTTCAGCTCTCGAGCCAGTACCAGCTGGGAGAAACCGGCCTGGTCGAGGAACTTGGCCCGGGCCAGGGTGCGGATATCGGTCTGGGTGCTGGCATGCAGTTCGATGGGCGGGATGTCCAGCTCCATCACCCCCAGGTCCTGGACGATCAGCGCGTCGACACCAGCGTCGTACAACTGGTGGATCAGCTTGCGCGCCGGCTCCAGTTCGTTGTCATGGAGGATGGTGTTGAGGGTGGTGAACACCCGGGCGTGATAGCGACGGGCGAACTCCACCAGCTGGGCGATCTCGCTCACCTCGTTGCTGGCGTTGTGGCGGGCGCCGAAACTCGGGCCACCGATGTAGATCGCGTCGGCGCCATGCAGGATGGCTTCGCGGGCGATACCGACATCGCGGGCAGGGCTGAGCAGTTCGAGGTGGTGCTTGGGCAAGGACATGTTTTTCTAATCAGGCTTATCAGGGTCAAGGCGCGCATTGTAGCGGCGAAACGCTTGCCCGGCACCCGTGTACTGCCCGGTGGCGGCTGCGCACTGGGCGCAGCCGCTTGGCATCAGGCCTTGGCGGCCATCGCGGTGACTTCCACACGCATGCCGGGAACCGCCAGCGCCGCTACGCCAACGGCCGCACGTACCGGCCAGGGCTTGGCGAAGAAACGCTGGTAGACCTCGTTGAAGGCTGCGCGGTCAGCCATGTCGGTGAGGTAGATGGTCAGGTGCAGGACCCGGTCCATGGAGCTGCCGGCGCGCTCCAGGGCCACCTTCAGCGCTTGCAGGGTGCACTCGCTTTGCCGGGTGATGTCACCCAGTTCCAGGCTGCCGTCGGCATGGGTCGGGATCTGGGTGGAGACCAGCAGGCCGCCGAAGCCGGCAACGTCGGAAGAAATGGAGTCGGCGTCCGGGTCGGGCAGGAAGGAAATATCGTGGTTGGCCATGGGCTTTTCTTGTCCTTGGGAAAACGGGCCTCGCATGATGCCATCAATGGCGGCATTTACCAGTCGAGGCGTACGCGGTGAGGGACTCAGAAGAGCAGCTCGAGCATCCCCGCCAGCTGGCGCTGCTCGGGGCTGCGGGAGCGGCCGCAGGCTTTCAGGCTGTCCTGCAGGCACTGGACGAAGCACAGCGCGGCGGTGTCCAGCGGCTGGTCGCGCAGGTGGATCACGCTGACTTGTGCCTCTTCCAGGGTTTCGACCAGGTCCAGGGCCTGGGCCCGGCCCCGCAGGGGGGCGCACAGCAGCATGGGCTCCGGTGAATACCCAAGCATGCCGGCATCCACGATCAGGCTGCTGAGCATGGCACTGGACTGGGCGCCGACGATACGCCCGGCGGCGATGCTCCAGCCGTGGCGCTCGAACAACTGCTGGACCAGCGGGGCAGGACCGGAGGGGCCGAAGTTCATCACCCAGTCGTCCTCCAGCAGCTCGCCCAGGGAGCGCGCCGTGCCGCGCGGATGCCCACAGGAAGCCAGGACCTGCATGCGGTAGCGAACCAGGGGCTGGTGGACGAATTCCTGGGCCGGCAGGGTGCTGGCCGGGCCCAGGGCGAGGTGCATCAAGCCGCTGCGCAGCAATGGCAGGCTCACTGCCTGCAGGCCTTCATAGATCTCCAGCTGGACCGAGGGCAGCGCCAGGCGGAATGCCCGCAGCGTCGGCGCGAGCAAGGTCTGGCCCAGCCAGGGGGTGACGCCTACGCACAGCCGCGCCGGGGTTGCGCCGCGCAACTGCGCCAGTTCGTGCTGGGCCCGCTGCAACTGGCTGGCGATCTGGCTGGCGTGGGGGAGCAGCACCTTGCCTGCCGGCGTCAACCTGGCGCCCCCGGTATGGCGCACCAGCAAGGCCAGGCCTTGCTCCTCCTCCAGCTCGCGCAAGGCTCGGGTCACCGCGGCCTGGGACAACCCCAGGATGCGCGCGGCGGCGCGAATCCCGCCGCCTTCGGCAACGGCCAGCAAGGCTTGCAGTTGATGTAGCTTCACGGCGCTTTCCCCTGAATACCAAAGGTTGTCACGACAACGTTTTTGCGGCTTATGCCGGGCTTTTTCCGGCGCTAGGTTAGCCACTGGGCCAAGACCGGTCCAATCGCCGTTGCAGGCTTTCCTTGTCACCCAGGACATTCCCCCATGCATGAAAGCTGGATAACCCCCGGCATCGCCGAAATCGCCCCGGCCATGATCGAGTTACGCCGGGCGATCCATGCCCAGCCAGAGTTGGGCCATGAAGAATTCCTCACCCGCGAGCGCGTGGCCCAGTGCCTGCAAGAGTGGGGCTACCAGATCCACCCGGCCATGGCCGGCACCGCGCTGGTGGCCACCCTGCGCAATGGCCAGGGCCCGCGCCTGGGGTTGCGTGCCGAACTCGATGCGCTGCCGATCCAGGAGCAGGGCGAGCGCCCCTGGCGCAGCCGCACCCCGGGCAAGATGCACGCCTGCGGCCATGACGGGCACATCGCGATGCTCCTGGCGGCGGCCTGGGAGCTGGCTCGCAAACCTGCCTGGCGCGGGACTCTGCAGTTGTTCTTCCAGCCCGCCGAGGAAGGCCATGGCGGCTCCGGTGCCAGGCACATGCTGGAAGAGCAGGTATTCGAGCGATTTCCCTGCGACGCCATCTTCGCCCTGCACAATTCGCCGGGCATGCCCCTGGGCAAGTTCGGGGTGCTGGCCGGGCCATGCATGGCCAGTACCGATAACATCGTGATCCTGATCCACGGCGCCGGCGGCCACGGCGCGATGCCCGACAAGACCCAGGACCCGGTGGTGATCGGCGCCTCGCTGGTCATGGCCCTGCAGAGCCTGGTCTCGCGCAACGCGCCGCCCAGCGAGACCGCCATCGTCACCGTCGGGGCCTTCCTGGCTGGCGACGCGGCCAATGTCATACCGCAACGCGCGGAACTGCGTTTGAGCGTCCGGGCCTTGCAGCCAGAGGTCCGGCAGATGCTCAGGCAGCGGATCAAGCACCTGGCCGAGCTGCATGCCAGCAGTTTCGGCGCCAGGGCCGAGGTGATCTTCGGCGAGGGCTACCCCGTGCTGGTCAACGATCCGGGCGCCAGCGCACTGGCCGCCCAGGTGATCCGCGACTGGCTGGGCGAGGAGGGGCTGGTGCCGGACATGCGACCGATATGCGCCAGCGACGATTTCGCCTTCTGGCTGGAGCGCGTGCCCGGCTGCTATCTGCTGATCGGCAACGGCGATGGCGCCGGCGGTTGCGAGGTACACCACCCCGGATACGACTTCAACGACCAGGCCTTGCCCTTGGGGGCCAGTTTCTGGGTGCGCCTGGCCCAGCGTTTCCTGACCTGAACCGAACACCCTGAGAGGAACCATCGATGACAACAACAAAAACAACCATCAACTCCATCACCGATACCTGCCATGCCCAGCCCTTGGTGAAGAACCCTCGAGCGATTGCCGCCATCTGCCTGGGCAACGCCCTGGAGTTCTACGACTTCCTGGTCTACAGCATGCTGGCGACCCTGATGGCGCGGCTGTTCTTTCCCTTCGGCGATGATTCGCTGATTCCATTGATGCTGTCGCTGGCCGTGTTCGGCACCGGCTTCGTCATGCGCCCGCTGGGTGGTCTGGTCATCGGCCTGTATGCCGACCACGCCGGACGCAAGGCGGCATTGCGCCTGACGCTGTGGTTGATGGCCACGGGTTCGCTGTTGTTCACCGTGGCACCGACCTATGCCCAGGCTGGCCTGTTCGGACCGGCGCTGATCATCATCGCGCGGCTGATCCAGGGGTTCGCCGTGGGCGGGCAGATCGGCAGCTCCACCACCATGCTGATGGAGTATGCGGACAAGCATTCACGGGGCTACTACTGCAGTTGGCAAACCTTCAGCCAGAGCCTGGGCATCGTCTTTGGCGGTGTACTGGTGATGAGCCTGAGCAATCTGCTGAGCGCCGAGGCCATGGACAGCTGGGGCTGGAGGCTGGTGTTCGCCATTGGCATCCTGGCCATTCCGGTAAGCGAATACATCCGCCACCGGTTGCCGGAGACTCCGGTGCACCGCCACCAGGGGCGCCACGGCGATACCGCCGCCCATTCCCTCAGGTTGCTGTTGGGCCACCCCCGGCAACTGGCGGCGGGAGTGCTGCTGGTGATCGGCGCCACGGTGCCGATCTACACCATCCAGTTCTACCTGGCGAACCACGCCATCAGCGTGTTGCACATGCCCCTGGGGATCGCCACCTGGGCTGCCATCTTCGCTTGCCTGCCACCCTTGCTGTTGTCGGCCCATGCCGGGCGCTTGAGCGATCGCATTGGCCGGCGCAAGTCGATCTTCTGGCCTCTGCCGATCCTGCTGCTGGCGATCTACCCGGCGTTCCTGCTGATCAACCAGCACCCGCACATCGGTGTGCTGCTGGCGCTGGTGACGCTGCTCAGCATCCCGTTGACCTACACCATAGTGCCCAACATGGCGCTGCTGCCGGAGCTGTTCCCGGCGCGCATACGGGCCAGCGGCATGTCCATCTGCTATTGCCTCGGAGTGGCGGTATTCGGCGGCTTTACCCAGTTGTTCGCCACTGGCCTGGTGAGCCTTACGGGCAGCCCCAATGCTCCGGCCTGGTACATGTTCGCGGCGATCGTGCTGTGCCTGGCGGGGCTGAAGCTGGCGCCTGAAACGGCAGGCAAGCAGCTGGACTGAGCGGCGAGGTGGTAGTCAGGGGCAGGGCAGTTGGATACTTTAACGGATCTCATGAGTCAATGTTGGCTCATTGGAGTCTTGAAAGTATCTTCGTTCCACTCCGGAACTGCTCCGGGCGTTTCATCGGCAATCCGCGTGCGCAGGGAAGGCGCTGACACCGTCCCTCGGGTTCCAACAGCACGCAGTGCCATGGCCGCGTCGCCCTGCCATGGTACGGATGGATTTGTCGGTCCAGCTCCTTTGGTTGGCCGCAACCAGCCAGTTTTGCCCCGTTGGCCCCAGGGGCGCGGGGCTTTTTTATGCTCCGGCAAGGCACCGGAGCAAGAGGCGAGGGCTCAGGCAGGCTTGGTGGCGATGGCGCCGTGGAGGAACATCTGCTCCACCACATTGGCCGAGTTGGCGCTGGCCGCGCGGCCACGGCGCTCGGCATCGACGATGCCGAAGATCAGGGTCAGGAACAGCTCGGTGAACACCTGGGCGGTGATGTCGATACGGAACACCCCCAGTTGCTGGCCTCGCAGGAAGAACGCATCCAGGGCATCGGTGTAGAACTGCCAGCGCTCGTCCTCGCCATCGTTGAGCATGGTGTCGGGACGGTACTGGAACAACAGGAATACCAGCATCTCGCGGTGAGCCAGGTGTTCGCTGACCAACGTGCGCAGGGCGGCCACGGGTTCGTCATGTTGCAGGTCGGTGCCGTCGATGATGCGTTTGAGCACGCCTTGCCCATGGTCTTCCATCATCTGCAACAGCTTGTCGCGCGTGCCGCAGAAGCGGTGCAGGGTGGCCTTGCTCACTCCGGCGAGTTCCGCCAGCTCCTTGAGGGTCGCCCGCGGACGGTCGACGATGGCCTGGGCCAGCGCCTTGATGAGTCGTTCGTCTTGAGGGGTCAAGAGCATCAGAGGGCCTCTAGTCAGTTTTCAATTGCACGCATTGTGCAGAAATAGTCGTTGGCTTCAACGTAAATGACCGCTTCGGCCAGGAAAATGATCGTTCCAGCGGGCTTTTGCCGCTGATCGCCTGGGGCTCAACCCGGACTGCTGGCCCGGAACAGCTGTTGCAGGCCTTGCAGGGTGCTGTCGACGAAGCGCTCGTCGCTGGTGCCCTCGGGGAAGTCCAGCACTCCGTGGATCACCAGGGACGCCAGGCCGTGGGTGTAGGACCAGCCGGCGAGGGCGGCCCGGCGCACCTCGGCGCTCTGCACATCCTGCTCCAGCAGGCCGGCGATGATCCGCCGCAGTTCACCGAAGGCCTGCTCGCGGGCGCTGCCCAGTTCCGGTGGCATGTCGCCGCCGGCGAACTCCGGGCCGAACATCAGCTGGTACAACGCGGGATTGCCCCGGGCGAAACTGAAATAGCTCAGGCAGGCGCTGCGCAATCGTTGCACGCCGCCGCAATCGCGGTCCTTGAGTACCAGCACCGCCGCCAGCTCGCGAAACCCCTGGGCCGCCAGGCTGCCGATCAACTGCGTGCGGTTGGCGAAGTGGTGATAGGCGGCGGTGGAGCTGACGCCGACCCGCTCGGACACCGCCCGCAACGACAACCGGGTCGGGCCTACTTCCTCGAGCAGCGTCCGGGCGGCGTCCAGCAACTGCGGCGCCAGGTTGCCCACGTGGTAGGAGTCGCGCGAGCGCGGGTAATTCTTGGTCATGCACGGCTCGAAAAGGTCGGACGGAAGGGTTGGCGCGCGGCGAATCTTAGCATGATGAAGAATCTTGACGCTGTTAAGATTGCGCCGTAGCCTGCGTGCCACCACTGCCATCGGGTGCATGGATCATGATCGAGAGCCTGTTCAGGATCGTCCTGGGGCCGCTGCTGCTGGCCCAGGGGCTGTATGTGCGTCGGTTCACCCCCAGGCTGCCCGAGCCCCAGGGGCCGCGAGCCGGCAGCTGTGGCCAAGGCCCATCCCTGCGCCTGCTGGTCGTCGGCGATTCGGCCGCCGCCGGCGTCGGTGTGAGCCACCAGGACGATGCCCTGGCCGGCCAGCTGGCGACCTGCCTGGCCCGTGACTTCAGCCTGTCCTGGCAACTGCTGGCCGAGGCTGGCCTCGATACCCGGCAATTGTTGCGCAGGATCGAAGACAGCCCCGGGCAAGGCTTCGATGCGGTGCTGGTGTGCGTAGGAGTCAACGACGTCACCAGCGCGATTACCGCCGAGGCTTGGCTGGAGTGCCTGGCGACGCTGGTACAGCGCCTGCGGCAACGGTTCCGGGTACATCAGGTTTTGCTCTTGCGCCTGCCGCCGATGCATGCCTTCATCGCCTTGCCGCAGCCTTTGCGCTGGTACCTGGGAAGCAGGGCGCGGCACTTCAATCGCCTGCTGGAACAGTGGAGCCGGGATCAGCCCCAGGTGACGCTGCTGGGCGACTCTCTACCACTGGATGCCAGCCTGCTGGCCGCTGATGGTTTTCATCCCGGAGCACCGGCCTACCGGATCTGGGCCGAGCAGTCCGCGACCTTGCTGCGCCAACGTTTTGCCGCGCCGGTTGGCGCCTGAAACGCCCTCGCTCCCGGACCGACCGGGGCCGAGGGTTCTTGAGACGTACCCTTGAAGCTGGATAGGAGAACCCGATGTCCGAATTGAAACTGCATCCCCAGGCCGACGCTTCCTTGAAACGCTGGCACGCGATGGTCGAGCGCGAGGATCTCGGCGACCTGCCCGAGTTGCTCGACGCCAATGTACTATTCCGCTCGCCCATGGCCCACACCGCCTATCCCGGGGCTCCCGTGGTGGCGAGCATCTTGCGCACGGTGCTGCAAGTCTTCGAGGATTTTGCCTACCACCGGCAACTGGCCACGGCCGACGGTTTGAGCGTGGTGCTGGAGTTCAGCGCACGGGTCGGCGACCGGCAGCTCAAGGGGATCGACATGATCCGCTTCGATGAGCACGGCAAGATCGTCGAGTTCGAGGTGATGGTTCGGCCCATGAGCGGGTTGCAGGCATTGGGCGAAGAGATGGGCCGGCGCCTGGGGGCCTACCTGGCCGCCAGCAAGTCCGGGGCCTAGGACTTTCGCATCCGGGGGCGGCGTGCCATCGGCCGCCGCCGAGTGCTGTCTGGCCGGGCAGGGGGCTTCAGGCTGGTGGCTGGCTCAGCCAGGACGCCACCACTCGTCGGTCGAGTTCCTCCCAGTCAGCCATGCCCAGGACCCGGGTGGTGTTCAAGCCGCGCAGGTAGCCACGCAACTGGTAGGCAACGGCGCGTCGCTCTTGCGAGTCGGTAGCGCTATCGCCCAGGGCGGTTTCATAGTCGATGAGATAGTCGGCCACTCGCTCACGGAATTCCGGCAAGACGGCATCACGAATCAGGTCAAAAGTTCGCACGGGGATTTCCTTTTCTATTTGTATTCGGGCTGTCAGGCAGTCTGCACGTGGCGTAACTATCGGTTCAAGTAATAGTGACAATCAAGAAACACCTATTCTGCTGCGCCCGCCAATCAGGGAAAATCGCCGCCGTCACAGACGCCGCCCCCTGGCGTCTGGAGTCCATTGATGAACGCAGCGGCGGCGCCGTGACGCCGAACCGCTGTGCACCGAACCAGACTTTTCCAGGATTTCACCGATGCGTGTTGCACCCGTTGTTGCCTTGACCCTAGGTTCCCTGCTGCTGAGCGCCTGCGCCACGGCCCCGAACGACCCGACCCTGGTCATGCAGACGAACAAGACTCCCGCCGAATACGCTGATTGCGTAGTGCCCAAATTGCGTGACCAGGCGCTGGCCCCCACGGTTTCCCAGACCCAGCGCAGCTACCGGATCGTAGTGCCCAGCAAAGTGGCGGCCAACAACGTGCTGGAGGCGTACAAGGCGCCCAATGGCGGCAAGGTGTTCCTCTACGAGCGCCATTTGCTGGCGTCGAGCTTTGCGCCCTCGAACTTTTCCCGGGCCGCCCAGGATTGCCTGTAACCGGCTGAAATGAGTCGCCCTGGTGTGCCGGGGCGGATTCAACCCGCCGTTTCGAGCAGGTGTTCGATCCGGGCCAGTTCCCAAGTGCTGAGCAGGCTGACCGGATCGGTACCGAAGCGTTGCCGGGTGTCGAGTTGCCATTGCAACCCTCCGGGGGCCTGGCAGCTCTGGCAGTGCAGCAAACGCCCACCGTCCAGTTCCAGCATCAGGCGCCAACCCTCGATATCCACCCTGAGGGGATCAGTCTTGCATGGTCGATCCAGCACCTGTAGCCGATGGGTGCCCAGGGCGGCTTCGCGCAGGCGTTGGCAAACCGTGCGGGCGTCGAGGGCAGGGGGCTGGTTCATGGTGTTTGCTTGTCATCCGTGGTTGGCGGTTGTTTTTCGTGGCGGCGCAACAACCGCCGGGCCCCGAGCTTGAGTTGTCCCCAGTATTCCTTGCCGAGGATGGCCATGACCACCAGGGTCAGCAGTTCGCCGAACAGCGCCAGGGAGGGAATGACCAGGGCCTTATGGGGTATCTCGAGGAACGGCAAGATAGGCAGCGCGATCCAGTAAAGCAACACCAGCGCCAGCAGCGACAAGCCAATTTTTTTCCGCAACCCCGTGGTTTTTTCTTTCATATCCAACCTCTTGTTGCCAGGTTACGGCGAACCTGCGCCGTCCCTCGCACCGATTCGTCTTAGCGGGCAGCACGCCCGAGTGGAGAGAAGAAGCCAGCCGCTTCACCGGCGAATCTTCGTGCCAGGGCCCGGGCATGGGCGGCGCGTTGGTAGCTGTCGAGGATGTCCGCGAACCCGGCATCGTCGGCCAGTAGCAACAACGCTTGTTGTTGCCCGCTGCGGCCATCGACGGCTTCGAACTCCACGGACAGTCCACCGTTCTTCACCGGGCCCAGCAGCAGGGTGGTCATGGCATTGATGACCGGCGAGGCTTCAGCGACCCGGGTGATGCGGGTCCTGACTATCAGGGTGTCGGTGCCAGGGTTGCGCGGTGTAAGCATGAAGCTGCGGCTCAACTCGGCTTCCAGGGATTGACGCAGGGTACGTTCGACTTCCAGCGCTACCTCGGGAGTGACCTGCCGGGCGACTGCCGCCGTTACTTGCAGCGGTGCCACCAGGACCTGGGCATAGTGCCCGCCACGAGCCGCCTGGGGAGTGATCCCCATGCCGTGCTCACCGATCTTCTGCAGCCCCTGGTAGCTCTTGGCCTGGCCCGAGCGCGTGACCTGGGGAGTAGTGCAAGCGCTGAGCAGGAGGACGGCGATCGCGATCAGTAGCCAATGATGGTTCTTGAGCTGGCTTGGTGAAAAATAAACGGAGTACTTCGTCTCGTTATTGGGCAAAAAAAAGCCCATCGGCGAGGGGCGTTTTTCGTTGATGCCCTGGCCGCCCCGGGCAAGGGCGTTGGACAGGCGCGAGAGAGGGTTCTGCATAGTGTGGCGATCCTGGGTTTCATTGATATTGAGGAGTAAGCAGGTAGGTCCGGACGAAATCGCCCAGGGCTGTTGCGGCCTGATTGGCGTCGATGGCCAGGCCCAGGCTCAGCTCCAGCCACAGGCCGCTGAACAGGGAAAACACCAGGCCCGCTGCACCCAGGGGCGACAGTTCGGGGCGAATCCAGCCTTCACGCTGACCGGTGGCCAGGAGCTCGCCCAGTTCGATGCGCATCCGCTGGTCCATTTCGATCATCCGGCCGTGCTGGTTGCCACGGGTCACTTCCAGCCAGCTGTCCAGGCTGAGATCCAGTTCTCCTGAATGCAGCTCGGCCAGCAGTTCCTCGGCGCTGATCCTGGCCAGCGCATGCAGGCCTTCCTTGCTGAGCAGTTGCCGGATCTGGTTGGTGTAGCGCTCGATCTCGATCTCGACAATCGCATCGATGATCTCGCGCTTGTCGCGGAAATAGCGGAACACCGCGCCGGCACTCATGCTCGCCCGTTGGCAGATGTCCTCGGTGCGGGCGCCATGGAAGCCCTTTTCCTTGAAGACACGGGCGGCCGCCAACAGGATCTGTTCGCGGCGCTGTTCATGCAGTTGTTCGTTGCGGGTACGGGCCATGGGAACTTGCTTAATAATCGGACTGAATAGTCGCATTATGTTGGCAGCCCATTCGCTCCGTCAATGATCGGTGATCGGCCATGTCAGGCCCTGAGTTCGCGCTCCTCCCACCAATCCCAGGCCTTGAGCGCCCGGCGTGCGACCTTGCCGCCCCAGAACGCCAAGGTATCGCCGGGCATGGCGATCGACTTGCGGTTGACGATCCAGAAGTCCGTCAGCTCGGTCTTGTACCCATTGAGCAGGTCGGCAATGGTGCGGCCGTTGAGGTGGGTCAGGGCCACGCCATGGCCGAAGCAGCCACCGGAATAGATGATGCGCTCGTCACCGATGAAGCTGATCTCCGGCACCATGTCCAGGTTCACCGATACCGGTCCGCCCCAGCGGTAGTCGATCCTGGTGTTCGCCAACTGTGGGTAGATCCACTTCAGGTGCGCCTCGCAGTGCTGCCAGGTGCTGGGCGAGGGCGCGTCCTGCATGGCCGGGCTGCGCTGGGCGATCACGTCGCCACCGCCCATGACGATCCGGCCGTCGAGGGTGGGCCTGAAGTAATGCAGCATCTGCCGGTTATCGCCGAAGGCCTGGCGTTGCTGCCAGCCGATGCTGTCCCAAATGGCCGGGCTCAAGGGCTCGGTAACGACCTGGTAGGTCCAGAGGGGGAACTGGCGCTCCTTGAGTTGCTCGGGCCCGGGGACCTGGCGTGAATAGGCGTTGGTCGCCAGCACCACCTTGTCGGCGCGGATCCGCCCGCCGGGAGTCTGCAGGATCACCGCGCCTGCCGCAGGCTGGATCGCGCTGACCGGGGTCAGCTCATGGATCCTCACCCCGGCCGCCTCGGCCAGGCCCTTGAGTCCGCGGACCTGTTTGCACGGGTCCAGGTAGCCGGTATCGGATTCGTAGATGGCATCGTTGAAGCGCGGCGAATTGAAATCGTCCCGGACCTGGGCCGCTTCCCGCCATTGCATGTCGCTGTCCAGGCCCAGGTCCTGGAACAACTGGTAGGTCTTGCGCATGCGCTGCGACTGCTTCGGCGAGTAGCTGATGCGTACCAGCCCCGTGTGGCGATAGTCGCTGCCCAGGGCATGGGTCTCGATCAGCTCGCGGGTGTGAGCCACCGCCAGCTTCAGGTAGTGGTGGGCATCGATCATCTTCTGCTTGCCCCAACGCAGCAGCACCAGTTCCGGTTCCAGGCCGAACAGCTTGGTGCTGAAGCCGGCATTGCGACCGCTGGCCCCGAAGCCGATGACCGCCGCCTCGACCACCACCACCCGGGCGTTGGGGTTGTCCTGCTTGAACTGCCAGGCGCTGTTGAGCCCGGTGAAGCCGCCGCCGATCACCGCGACATCGACATTCAGGTCCTCGTCCAGCGCAGGGTTGGCCTGATAGTCGCCATAGGTGTGCTGCCAGAAGGATTGGGGGCTTCGCAGTGGGTCTTGGATGAAGGTCATATTGTTGTTCTCTTGGCCGGGGGATGCCGCCTGCCACGCACCAGGAGCGGGCAGGGGGGCGAGCCTTGAGGGTAACCAGCCGGTGTTCCGGCGAATTGTCCGGCGGTGCCAGTCTGGCCGGCCGATCGCGTCAGCGTCGGCGCGCGGATGGCAGGGGACTCACCCCTGGGGCAGGCAGGAAGCGCGGTACTGCTGCGGCGACAAGCCGGTCCAACGGCGGAAGGCGCGGGTGAAGGAGCTGGATTCGGCATAACCCACCAGCAGCGAGATCTCGGTCACCGAATAGTCCGAGCCCCGCATGTAGGCCATGGCCATGTCTCGGCGCACGTCCTCGGTCAGCGAAGAAAACTCGATGTCCTGATCCTTCAGGCGGCGTTGCAGCGTGCGCCGGTTGAGCCCCAGTTGCTGGCTGACGTCATCCAGGGACAGGGCGCCGCTGCTCATGCCGGTCGCGATCAGGTGCGAGACCTGGAGCAGGATCTCGTCGCCGATACTGCGGTTCTGGCGTTCCTGCTCCAGGTAGGGCACCAGGGCCTGGTACAGGCGCTCGTTGCCGTGGGCCACCGGCAGGCGCATGGCATCGGCGGCGAAATGGATGCGGTTCGATGGCTGGCGAAAATGCACCGGGCACTGGAATACCCGCTTGTGCACCGAGACATCCGCCGGCTTGTCATGCTCGAAGTCCACCCGCAGTGGCTTGATCGCGCTGCCTGTGATCAGCTCGAACTGGCGCAGGATGGAGGCGATGGCGAACTCCGAGTCCTGCCGGCGATAGAGAATGGCCGGGGCATTGACCAGGTACTCGACACTGGCCGAGCGGGCATTGCACTGCACGTTGATGGTCGACTCCTGGGAGAACACCACGATGAAGCGCTGCAGCGTGCGCAATGCCATCTCGACGCTGGTGGCGCAATGCAGCGCATGGCCCAGGGCGCCGAAGTCATTGGCCTCGGTCCGGCCGCCCAGCTCCAGGCCGATATTGGGGTTGTCCTTGCTGGCCGCCTCCCACAGGGCGATGTATTGCTCTCCCGGAATCTCCACGTCGGCCTGTTGCAACAGCAGGTCATCGATGCCGAGCGCTTCCAGGTGCGGGGCGAACAGTGGACTGAAGCGTCGGAAGAAATCCTCGGACAGCACCGTGCGCACCGACCAGGCCTGGGTGGGGGGACGAAACATGGGTCGGTCGGGGGAAGTCTTTGCCTTGTGGATCGCCGTCATGCCGCACCTCTTGTTCTAGTGCGGCAACTGCACAGGGATCTGCCCTTCAAGTCAAGGCTTGCCCGTCTTTGTGCGGGTACCAGCCGGCCGTGGCAGGTGGCTGGCGCGGGATGACAAGCGAGCTGTCATCGCGGGGCAAGTCGTCTCTTGCTGGCCGTGGATAGACTTCGGCCAAAACAGATCGGCCTCCATAGGGCCGACGCCAAGGAACCCCCTCCTTATGCTGATGCGTTCATTTCGATACTGGCTCTGTGGCCTGTCGCTCACCATCGCCAGCGGCGCAGCCCTGGCCGGATTCGTCCCCGAGCAGGCGGGGGGCGAAGTCCTGGATGACCACCGCGGCCAACACTGGTTCTGGATCTGGGGCAGCAATGCACCGAACATGGTCGACGGCCGCGCCTACCTGTTCGATGACAACGGCCGCAACCTGGGTCTGCTGAGCACCGGGACCTGGTCCAACGGCCTGGTGATGTCGCAACAGCGCGATGAGCTGTATGCCACCGAGATCTATTTCAGCCGCGGCGTGCGCGGCACTCGTTCGGATGTGGTCAGCGTCTACGACGCCCGGACCCTGAGCCCCAAGCACGAGATCCCGATCCCGGCCAAGCGCATGAGCGCCTTGATCTCCACCGGGCTCAGCGTGCTTTCCGACGATGAACGCTTCCTGCTGGTGCTCAACTTCACTCCGGCCCAGTCGATCTCCATCGTCGACCTGCAACAGCGGCGTTTCGTCGAGGAAGTGCCGATCCCCGGCTGTGCCTCCATCTACCCGGCCGGTCCCCGTGATTTCTATGCGATTTGCGGCAATGGCGGCTTCTTCCACTTGCGTCTCGACGAGCAGGGCCATGTGGCCTCCCAGGAGCGCACTGCGCCACTGTTCGATCCGCTACAGGACCTGCTGCTGACCACCGGTATGCGCCGTGGGGACGAGTGGTTCTTCGTCTCCCAGAAAAACCGCGCCTACAGCCTGCGCATGAATGCCCAGGGGGTTGCACTACAGCAGCAATGGTCGCTGGTCAGCGACGCCGAGCGTGCCGATGGCTGGGGAATCGCCGGCAACCATGGCACCGCCTTGCACGCCGATAGTGGCCGGCTGTTCGTGCTGATGCACAAGGACCAGCCGGAGAACTACCAGAAGCCCGGTACCGAGGTGTGGGTCTACGACATCCGCAGCCAGCAGCGCCTGGCTCGGATCGAACTCAAGGAGCAGAGCACCGCCATCGGCGTCAGCCAGGGCCAGCACCCGCGACTGTACAGCCTGGATTGGCTGGTGCCGATGCCGAAGCTGTTCACGCTCTGGGTCTATCTCACCGAGGGCGACGCGGGGCTGGCCCCGCTGTTGCGCCAGGGCATCAATCTCTACGACGCCGACACTGGCCAGCACCTGCGCAGCATCGGTGATATCCCGCTGGGCTTCATGAACGTGGTGATGCCATGGTGACCTTCAGCTGGCTGCACGACCCGTTGATCCACCTGTTCAGCGCCCTGGGCCTGGCCCTGTTGCTGGGCCTGGGCGGCCTGGGCAAATTGCGCGATCGACAAGGTTTCGCCCTGGTGCTGGAGGGTTATGGCCAGGCCTTGGGCCAGTGGCTGCCTGTGGCGCTGCGCGGAGTCCTGCTGCTGTTGCTGCCGGTGCTGGAGGTGCTGGCGGCCGTGGGCCTGTTGTGCAGCCCCTGGCTGGGCTGGAGCGCCATCCCCGCGGCGCTCCTGCTGGGCGGCTATGCCCTGGTGCTCGCCGCCAGCCTGGGACGGGTCGAAGACTGCGGCTGCCACCTGGGCGCTCGCCGCCAGCCGCCGGCCGCGGCCCTGGTCTGGCGCAACCTGTTGCTGGTGCTGATGGCCTTCAACCTGCTGCTGCCCATGACCGATCGTCCGCTGCAGTGGCTCGACGCGCTGACCCTGGGCCTGGCGCTCATGGCCGGGGTGGCGATCTACCAACTGGCGCACGTACTGATTTCCAACCACGCCTTGCTCAAGGAGTTGTGATGAACATGATCCAGGCGCTGCTGATATCCACGGTGTTTTCCTGGCTGATGACCCTGGCCCTGATCGTTGCGGTCTGGGCCCTGGCCCGCCAGGTCGGAGTGCTGCACGAACGCATCAGGCCGGTGGGCGCGTTGTCCCTGGGCAAGGCGATCCAGGCCGGCGAGCAGGCACCAGGCTTCAATCTGCCCAGTCTCACCGGCGGTTCGGTGAGCCTGGGTGGCGCCAGCCTGATGGGACAATCGACCTTGCTGTTCTTCCTGTCGGAGAGCTGCCCGGTGTGCAAGACCTTGCTGCCGGTGCTCAAGTCCCTGGCCCTGCATGAGCGGGCGCGGTTGCGCATCGTACTGGCCAGTGACGGCGAGCCGCAGGCTCACCGGTCGTTCATCGAGGCCCAGCAACTGTGGGCATTTCCCTACCTGTTGTCCCGGGAAGTGGGCCTGGCCTACCAGATCAGCAAGTTGCCCTATGGCGTGCTGATCGATGCCCAGGGCACCGTGGCCGCCCACGGCCTGATCAATTCCCGCGAACACCTGGAAAGCCTGCTGGAAGCCCAGGCGCTGGGGCATTCCTCGATCCAGTCCTTCCAGGCCGCGCAGCAAGCGCCTGGCGACTCACTCTACAAGCAGGTGCACTGAGCATGGCGATCAAATGGTTCGACGAAGCTGCCGAGATGTTCTCCCGGCGGGTCGCCCGCGGCAGTTCGCGGCGGGGTTTTCTCGGCGGCCTGGGGACCCTGATGATAGGTGTCGGCGCCACCACCCTGTTGCCGGTACTGCGCACCGGTGCCTTCGCGAAGGACGGTACGGCACTGGTGGAGAGCGGTGATCCGAACAGTTGTGACTACTGGCGCTATTGCGCCATCGACGGTTTCCTCTGCGGTTGCTGCGGGGGGACGGCCAACAGTTGCCCACCCGGTACCGTGCGTTCGGACATCACCTGGATCGGCACCTGCCGCAACCCCGCCGACGGCCGCGACTATGTGATTTCCTACAACGACTGCTGCGGCAAGAGCAATTGCGGGCGTTGCGTGTGCCAGCGTGACCAGGGCGATACGCCGCTGTATCGGCCACAGAGTTCCAATGACCTGAACTGGTGCTCCGGCAGCCATGCGGACATGCCGTACCACTGTTCGCTGTCGGTGGTGATCGGGGTGAAGGAGTCGTGAGCGTGGCGCGCTTCGCGCTGCTGGTCCTTGTCGCGTGGGCGACCGATGCGCCGGTGGCCAGCGCCACCGAGCCTGCCCAGGTGGACTACATGCTCAATTGCCAGGGCTGCCACCTGCCGGGCGGGGAAGGCAACCCCCAGCGCCAGGTGCCGGCGTTCCCGGGGCAGTTGGGCAAGTTCCTGGGCGTTGCCGGCGGTCGTGAATACCTGGTCCAGGTGCCCGGTTCGGCGCTTTCGGGACTCTCCGACCAGGCCCTGGCCGGCGTGCTCAACTGGATGCTGGTGCGCTTTGGCGCCGAGCAACTACCCAGCGATTTCAAACCTTATACCGAGGCCGAAGTGCATTCCTGGCGCCAGGGCGTGCCGGCCAACGTCGAGCAGGTCCGCAACCGGCTGTTGCAGCGGATTGCCCGGCAAGAACTACAACAGGGAACCTGAACCGATGAACAAACCGCTCTATGTCGGGCTGCTCCTGCTGGCCGCGACCGGTAGTGCCGTGGCCGCTGCGCCGCCTCCCGAGGCCCAGGCCTGTGTCGCCTGCCATGGCGACCGGGGGCAGGGCAATCCGCTGCTGCGCGCACCGCGCCTGGCCGGCCAGCAAGCCGACTACCTGTTGAGCCAGTTGCAGGACTTCAAGGCCGGTCGCCGCGGCTACGATGCGCGCGACAGCCATGGCCTGCAGATGCGGACCATGGCAGCGAGCCTGGATGATGCCGTGTTGCCCAGCCTGGCTCGCTACTACTCCGTCCTGGAGGCTGGCGTGCCCGAGGCGTCCGGCACGGCAAACACCACCCAGGGGAGGGATCTGTACCAGGGGACCTGCGCTGGTTGCCATGGTCCAGAGGGCCAGGGCTTCGCCCATCTCAAGACGCCCAGGCTCAACCTCCTCGATGGTGCCTACCTGCAGCGCCAGCTTGAGCATTACGCCCAGGGCATCCGGGGCAGCGAAGAGCGTGCCGGTACGCTGGGTATCTGGATGCGCGGAATTTCCCTGCAAATTCGCCAGGACAGCGAGCGCCAGGCCCTGGCCGACTACATCACCGGGCTGGGAGCCGCGTCCGCCAGGGCGCCCGGACCCTGAGCGACATGCGGTGCATGGCTTCCATGCACCTGTGGCCAAGCCGGACAGCATGGGGACCCCTGCGTCCGCTCGCAGGATCAGGCACGGCTTTCGTGGCATCGATGTAACCCTCGCAAAGGTCCGAATGGCATCGTACACATGCCGAAAGCCAACGCAGGCCAGCTCAAACCAGTGGTCAGGTTTTCCGATTGTGCAAGTTGCGTCGTGCGCAACTTATTTTTCATTCCCTCTTTCGATTTCGGCCCTCGCCTGTCTCTCGCGGCAACGTTGCATCTACTGATGCCGGCGCAGGGTCAGGCGCGCTCCGAAATCACTCAAAGGAGACGGTTGTGCCTGACCTAAAGCGATATTGGACTTCATTCGGGCCGGGGACTTCCCTGGTTGTCATCGCCTCGATCGCAGCGGCGCTGACGGCGTGCAGTGACGACGGCGGCCAAGCGGGCGCCCCTCCGGCGGCCCAGGTCAGCGCGGCCCAGGTGGTGGTCAAGCCGGTGCGCCAGTGGGACGAGTTCAGCGGGCGCATTGCCGCCACCGATGCGGTCGAGGTCCGGGCGCGGGTCAGCGGCTATATAGAGCGCATCGCATTCAAGGAAGGCGACGAGGTCAAGCCCGGCGACTTGCTGTATCGGATCGATCCGCGGCCGTACAAGGCCTCCTATGACAGCGCCCAGGCGCAACTCGCCCGAGCGCGAGCAACGGCAGAGCTGGCGCGGATACAAGAGCAGCGGGCGCAGGTGCTGGTTGCGGTCAATGCGATTTCCCGCGAGCTGTTCGATACTCGCCGCGCCGCCGCGACCCAGGGCGCCGCCGATGTACGCGCGGCAGAAGCGGCACTGGCCAGTGCCCAGCTCAACCTGGAGTTCACCGAGGTCCGTTCGCCCATTGCCGGGCAAGTCGGCCGGGCCATGCTGACGGTCGGCAATCTGGTCCAGGCCGACCAGAGCGTGTTGACCAGCGTGATCTCCCAGGACCCGCTCTACCTCTACTTCCAGCCGGACGAGCAGAGCTTCCTGCGCTACATGGCACTGGCCCGCGCCGGCCAGCGGAGCAACTCGGCCAATCCGGTGCGCATCGGCCTGGCCAGCGATAGCGGTTTTCCCCACGTTGGGGTGGTTGACTTCGTCAATAACCAGGTCGACCCCGCCACTGGCACCATCACGTTGCGCGCGGTTGTGGCCAATCCCCAGCGCTTGTTGATCCCAGGCTTGTATGCCCGGGTGCAGCTCCAGGGTAGCGGTGAGTTCAGCGCCATGCTGGTCGATGACAAGGCCATCCTCACCGACCAGGATCGCAAGTACGTCTACGTGGTTGGGGCGAAGAACGAGGCGCTGCGCAAGGACGTCAAGCTTGGCGGTTTCGCGGATGGCCTGCGCATCGTGCAGGCCGGCCTCGCGCCCGAGGACAGGGTGATAGTCGCTGGCTTGCAGAAGATCCTGTTCCCCGGCGCGCCGGTGGACGCCAGCACGGTGGCCATGGGCGCACCGGCTTCGATCTCGATGAAGTAAGGAAAACCGCCAATGAATTTTTCCAGATTCTTCATCGAGCGCCCGATCTTCGCCGCGGTGTTATCCGTGGTCATTTCCCTGGTGGGCCTGATCGCCATTCCGCTGCTGCCGGTCAGTGAATACCCCGAGGTGGTACCGCCGACGGTGGTCGTCACCGCTACCTATCCCGGTGCCAACCCCAAGGTGATCGCCGAGACTGTCGCCGCCCCGCTGGAAGAGCAGATCAATGGCGCCGAGCACATGATGTACATGAAGGCGGTGGCCGGCTCCGATGGCGTCATGATGATGACGATTACCTTCGAGCCCGGCACCGATCCCGACAAGGCCCAGGTGGATGTACAGAATCGCGTGGCCCAGGCTCAATCGCGCCTGCCTGCGGCTGTGGTCGCGATGGGCGTGACCACGCAGAAGCAATCACCGAGCTTCGCCTTGATGATCACGCCGGTCTCTGCGGACGGACGTTACGATGGCCTGTACCTGCGCAACTACGCCAACATCAAGATCAAGGACCAGCTGTCCCGTATCCCCGGCGTTGGCCAGGTGCGTTTCTTCGGTAGCGGCGACTACGCGATGCGTGTCTGGCTCGATCCGGGCAAGGTCGCCTCGCGTGGCCTGACCGCGGGCGATGTGGTGCGTGCGATAGAGGATCAGAACCTGCAGGTTTCGGCCGGCCAGCTTGGTGCCGAGCCGATCAAGGGCGGCAGCGATTTCCTGATCGCGATCAACGCCCAGGGCCGCTTGCGCACGCCGGCCGAATTCGGCGATATCGTGCTCAAGACCGGTTCGAATGGGGAGGTCGTGCGCCTGACCGATGTCGCACGTATCGAGCTGGGGGCCAGCGACTACACGCTGCGCACCCGGCTCGATGGCCAGGAGGCGCCGATCATCGGCGTGTTCCAGGCTCCAGGCGCCAACCTGCTGGATGTGCGCCGGGATGTGATCGCCAAGATGGAGGAGCTCAAGAAAAGCTTTCCGCCCGGCATGGACTACCGATCGGACTACGATGCGACGATTTTCGTGCGCGAAGCCATCGACGCGGTGGTCAAGACACTGGCCGAGGCGATCGTGCTGGTGGTGCTGGTGGTGATCCTGTTCCTGCAGACCTGGCGTGCCTCGATCATTCCGTTGATAGCCGTGCCGGTGTCGGTGATCGGCACGTTCGCGGTGTTGCATGTGCTGGGCTTCTCGATCAACACCTTGACCTTGTTCGGCCTGGTGCTGGCGATCGGTATCGTGGTGGACGATGCCATCGTGGTGGTCGAGAACGTCGAGCGTAATATCAGCGAGGGCCTCACGCCGCTGGCGGCCTCGCACCAGGCGATGAAGGAAGTGTCCGGACCGATAGTCGCGATCGCCCTGGTGCTGTGTGCGGTATTCGTACCCATGGCCTTCCTCAGCGGAGTCACTGGTACCTTCTACAAGCAATTCGCCGTGACCATCGCCATTTCCACGGTGATCTCGGCGATCAACTCGCTGACGCTGTCGCCCGCACTCGCGGCCATGCTCCTGCGTGGCCACGATGCGCCCAAGGATGCCCTCTCCCGGGGGATCGACCGTGCCTTCGGCTGGTTGTTCGTGCCGTTCAACCGGTTTTTCGACGCCAGTTCCAACCGCTACCAGGGAGCGGTATCACGCATCCTCAAGCGGCGCGGTGCGGCGTTCGTGGTCTATGCAGTGCTGCTGGCGGGCACGGGGCTGCTGTTCGATAACGTGCCCCGGGGCTTCATCCCGACCCAGGACAAGCTGTTCCTGGTGGGAGTGGTGAAGCTCCCCGAGGGTAGCTCCATCAGTCGCTCGGATGCGGTCGTCAACGAACTGGGCAAGAGCGCCCTGGCCATCGAGGGCGTCGCCCATGTGCTGACGTTCGCCGGTTTCAACCCGATCCAGCAGAACAACACCCCGAACTATGCGGTGGCTTATGTGATCCTCAAGCCGTTCAACGAGCGCCAACGCAGCGCCAAGCAAATCATGGGTGATATCCAGGCCAAGATGAATGAAATACAGGAGGGCATGGCGTTCGTGATGAACCCACCGCCGATCCTGGGCCTGGGTACCGGGGCTGGTTACTCGATGTTCGTTCAGGACCGTGCCGGTGCCGGCTACGGCGCCTTGCAGCAAGCCACCGGCGCGTTGCAGGCGGCGCTGATGAAGGAGACGGGCATGGGCTTTCCGTTCTCGGGCTACCAGTCCAACGTGCCGCAGCTGGATGTCGAGATCGATCGCATCAAGGCCAAGGCCCAGGGCGTGGCACTGGCGGATCTGTTCCAGACGTTGCAGGTGTATATGGGCTCTGCCTATGTCAACGACTTCAACCTGTTTGGCCGTACCTGGCGGGTATATGCCCAGGCCGACGGCGACTTCCGCAAGCGTGTCGAGGACATCGGCAACCTGCAGACACGCAACGAACGAGGGGAGATGGTACCGATCGCCTCGATGATCAGGATCAGCCAGACCTACGGTCCCGATCCGGTGCTGCGCTACAACGGCTATCCGGCGGCGGACTTCTCGGGTGAAGCCGATCCTGCGCTGCTGTCCTCGGCGCAGGCGATGGACAAGATCACCGCAGTCGCCAAGGAGGTGTTACCCAACGGCTTCGATTTCGAATGGAGCGACATGAGCTTCCAGGAGTCCACTCAGGGCAAGGCCGCACTGGTGGTGTTCCCGGTGGCGATTCTCCTGGCTTTCCTGGTGCTCGCGGCGCTGTATGAATCCTGGACCCTGCCGCTGGCGGTGATCTTGATCGTGCCGATGTGCGTGCTCTCGGCATTGTTCGGGGTGAAGCTGTTCGGCGGCGACAACAATACCTTCGTGCAGGTGGGGCTGGTGGTGCTGATGGGACTGGCCTGCAAGAACGCGATCCTGATCGTCGAGTTCGCCCGGGAGCTGGAATTCCAGGGGCAGGGGATAGTCGAGGCTGCCCTACAGGCGTGCCGCTTGCGCTTGCGGCCGATCGTGATGACTTCGATCGCCTTCATCGCCGGGACCATTCCGCTGGTGTTCTCCCAGGGGGCCGGTGCGGAGGTGCGTTCAATCACCGGGGTGACGGTGCTTGCCGGAATGATCGGCGTGACGCTGTTCGGCCTGTTCCTGACGCCGGTGTTCTATGTCGGCCTGCGCAAGTTGTCCGGACGCAAGTTGGTCCAGCATGGCCAGAGCAGCATGGGACAAGGACGGGAGGCTTCCGGCCACGACCTGTAGCTTGGCCAGGCCGGTTGCCGCGGCGTACGCGCAACCGGCCCTGGAAGCTGGCTAGGCCCTGGTCGTCACTCCAGGGCTGTTGTCGTATCGCAGTGAGGTAGCGGTCAAGCTTCGCTGTCCTTGAGGTGCTGCAACGGCGATACACCGTAGAAGCGGCTGTACTCGCGGGTGAACTGCGAGCGGCTCTGGTAACCGACGGCGAACCCCGCATTGCCGATGTTATGGCGTTCGATCTGGATCAGCCGGCGTGCTTCGTGCAAACGGAACTGCTTTTGATACTGCATCGGGGTGAGGCCGGTGATGGCCTTGAAGTGGTGATGCAGCGAGGACTCGCTCATTCCCACCTGGTCGGCCAGTTGCGGTATGCGCAGGGGTTGCATGTAGTGCTTGCGCAGCCAGTCGATCGCCCGGGTTATGCCATTGGTCGAGCTGTCCATCACCGCCAGTTGCAGCAGGCGGCAGCCATAAGGGCTGGATAACAGCCGATAGATGATCTCTTGCTCGATCAGCGGCGCCAGGGACTGGATATCGCCAGGAGCATCCAGCAGACGCAGTAGGCGCAGCGTCGCGTCGAGCAGCTCGGGGTTCAGCCGATCGACTACCACGCTGCACGCCTCGTGGGTGGTCGAGGGATGGGGCGGGATATCCATCCGGGCGAGCACTTCATGCAGGCGCTCCGGGGTGATCGCCATGCCGAACCCGAGGCAGGGCTGGTCTGCGCTGGCCTCGATGATATGAAAGGCCACGGGAACGCTGAATGACACGAACAGATAGTCGCCCTGTGCGAAGTGCCGGACCGTGTCTCCCAGCTGGATGCTCATGCGGCCTTGCACCACCATGCCAAAGAACGGCGACTGCGGGCAGCGCAGCGCCGTCTGGCACGTGCTATGGCGTGCCACTTCCAGGCTGGGGTTGGCCGTGGAGCTGGCTCCTTCGGCAACGGCGTGGCGGGTGATGAGCTGGGTAATTTCCTTGAGTTCGCTAGTGTTCATGGCAGATCACTGATCGGTTGAGGTGACCTGTGGATCTTATCCGCAGATAGATCCGTTCCTGCGCTCATTTACAGGATCAGGCACAACTCTCGGGGGATTGGGCGATCTGTTCCGGGGCCAGCTCAAGGACGGGGGAGCCCCTGCCTCAAGCCGGATCGGATCCCCGACGCACAGCGGGGCTTTCACCCAGGGCTGGCGTCATGCCAGGTCAGTGGCGGCATCGCTTGCCTTGCGTCGTCCGCCCAACCACACCAGCAGCAGTCCCGACGCCGCCAGCAGGCCGCCGGCCACCGGGACTGCGGCGTAGCCCAGGCCCTGGCTGATGACGGCGCCACCGAGCGCGGCGCCCACCGCGTTACCCAGGTTGAAGGCGCCGACGTTGATCGACGAGGCCAGGCCGGGCGCTTCGGCCGCGGCGATCATCACCCGCATCTGCAGCGGTGGCACCACGGCGAAGGTGAACATGCCCCATACCAGCAGAGCCAGCGCGGCGGTGATGTGGTTGCCCAGTACCAGCGGCATCGACACCATGATCAAGGCCAGCACGCCGAGGAAGATCCGTGCCGAGCCATCCAGCGACCAATCGGCCAGGCGCCCGCCGAGGCTGTTGCCCAGGGTGAAGCCGACCCCGATCAACACCAGGCCCAGGGTGACGAAGCTGTCCGAGGCGCCGGTCAGTTGCGCCAGCACCGGAGCCACGTAGGTGTAGAGGGTGAACATGGCGCCAGCGCCCAGCACCGTGGTGGCCATGGCCAGCAGCACGTTGGGCCGGGCGATCACCGCCAGTTCGCGGCGGACATGAGGCACGCTGCCACGCTCGCCCTTGGGCAGGGCGTACCACAGTGCGGCGATGGCCAGCAGGCCCAGCACTGCGGTACCGGCGAAGGCCATGCGCCAGCCGACCTGCTGGCCAAGCCAGGTGGCCGCGGGCACACCGCCGATGTTGGCGATGGTCAGGCCCATGAACATGGTGGCCACGGCGCTGGCTTGCTTGTCCTTGGGCACCACGCTGGCCGCCACCACGGCACCGAGGCCGAAGAAGGCGCCATGGTTGAGACTGGTGACCAGCCGCGAGGCGAGCAGGGTGTAGTAGTCCGGCGCCAGGGCCGAGAGCAGGTTGCCGATGGTGAAGATGCCCATCAGCATCATCAACGCCGCGCGCTTGCCGAAGCGGCTGAACAACAGGGTCATGATCGGTGCGCCGATCATCACGCCGATGGCGTAGGCGGTGATCAGCATGCCGGCGCTGGGAATGCTCGCGCCGACGCCTTCGGCGATCACTGGCAAGAGGCCCATGGGGGTGAATTCGGTAGTACCGATGCCGAAGGCCCCGATGGCCAGGGCGAAGAGAACGCGTCCGGGTTTCATTGCGCGCACTCCTGGTTGGCGAGGGCGGTCAAGGGGCCCTGCATGCGATAGAAGCTCAGGTCGCTGGCGGTGAAGAAGGCCTGGGAATGGCCTTGGGCGAAGTCGTCGACATGTACCACGGTGGCGCCGTCGGCTTCCTGCCAGGAAATCACGTAGACGCCGTCGGCGATTTGTCGCCATTGGCACGCGGCTTCGCCGCTGGCACCGGCATAGGGGCCGGAGACGATGGCGTAGCGAATGCTCAGGCCATCGCTTGCGTAGATGTTATGGGCCACCAGGCCGTCGTAGGCGACCTGGAAGCTGCGGCCCGCGAAGGCCGGTACCTGGGGGGAACTGCTCATGAAATGGCCTCCGGTTGTGGGTGTGATGCAGTCGCAGCAGTGGCATGAAATTGTGGCAGTACGTACTCGGCGATCTCCCGCAGGGTTTCGTCCAGTGGTCGTACGTTGCGTCGCAGATGCAGGCCGACATGGTCGACACCGGCTGCGCGCAGGGCATTGAGCTCGGCGATCAGCGCGTTGCGACCACCACGGAAACCGAAGCGCCAGCGGCGCATGGGTTCGTCGGCACGCTCGGCCAGGTCCAGGTGGATGAAGCTGCTGTAGGGCTTGTTGCCCGCCACCGAGCGCCAGTCGGCAACGCGCCGCTGGTGGTCCTCGGGGGTGCCCGGGTAGGCCAGGCAGCCATCCATGTGGCTACCAATCCAGGCCGGGCTTTGCTGGGCCAGGCCCGCCACCAGCAAGGGCAGGGGCGAGATACTGGCTGGCAGCACGGCCATGCCCTCGGGCAGGTGGCCGTTGGCGCCATCCTTGAGCAGGGTGACCTGCTCGCGGAAATTATGGCCGCGCCCCTCGAAATCCCGTCCGAACAGTGGGTACTCCACTGGCCGGTCACCGCTGGCCACGCCCAGCAGCAGGCGATTGCCGCTCAGGCGTTGCAGGCTGTTGGCCGACTTCAGGGTTAGCAACGGCTCGCGGATCGGCAAGACCACGGCAGCAGTACCCAGCAGGATGTCGCGGGTGACCCCGGCCAGGTAGCCGAGGTAGGAGAACACCTCGAACACCTGGGCGGCATC
The DNA here is from genome assembly GCF_003850545.1 of Pseudomonas sp. CMR5c. Taxonomy (NCBI): domain Bacteria; kingdom Pseudomonadati; phylum Pseudomonadota; class Gammaproteobacteria; order Pseudomonadales; family Pseudomonadaceae; genus Pseudomonas; species Pseudomonas sp. CMR5c. Next base: position 3,188,235 of record NZ_CP027705.1, read on the forward strand.
GCCGAACGCCGGGTCATACAGCGGCACGTCGCGGATCCACAGGGCGCGAAAGCCCAGGCGGTCAGCCAGTTGCGCCAGGTAGGCATGCTGCTTGAGGTCGGGTTCGCCGGGCAGGCGGCCAGCTTGGCGCCGGGCCTGGTCGCCGGCCGGGGTCCAGTCATGGTCCAGCGGTGCTTCCAGGCCGATGCTGAAACCACCGGCGGTCAGGCGTTCGAGGGACGTGGTCATGGCATCAGTCCCAGATTGGCGCCAGGCCGTCAGGGCTGACTTCGCGGCCATTGCGTTCAAGGGTGGCGATACGCGCCATGTCTTGCTCGTCCAGGCGCAGGCTGCGGGCGAGCAGGTTGCTGGCCAGGTTCTCCGGCTTGGTGGACGACGGGATCACCGCATAGCCCAGTTGCATGGCCCAGGCCAGGGCGACTTGGGCCACGGTGGCCTTGTGCTTGGCGGCGATCTCGGCCAGCACCGGGTCCTTGAGTACCTTGCCGTAGGCCAGGGTCATGTAGGAGGTGACGCTGATCCCTTGTTCCTTGAGGAACGCAGTGAGCTTGCTGCCTTGCAGGTAGGGGCTGAGCTCGATCTGGTTGGTAGCGATCTGCTCTTTGCCGACCACGGCGATGGCTTGCTTGGTCAGTTCGATGTTGAAGTTGGAAACACCGATCTGGCGGGTCAGGCCCAGTTTCTTGGCTTCGAGCAGGGCCTCCATGTATTCGGCCAGTTCGATGCCATTGCCTGGGGCCGGCCAATGGATCAGCAGCAGATCGACATAGTCGGTACGCAGCTTGGCCAGGCTGTCGCGCAGGCTGGCAACCAGCTTGTCGGCGGCGTAGTTGTCGACCCAGATCTTGGTGGTGATGAAGAGTTCGCTGCGGGCCACGCCGCTTTCGGCGATCGCCTGGCCGACATCGGCTTCGTTACCGTAGATCTGCGCGGTATCGATCACGCGATAGCCCAGGGCCAGCGCCGACTTGACCGAGTCGATGACAGCCTGGCCGGTCAGGCGGAAAGTACCGAGGCCAAAGGATGGAATACTCATGGATCTGCTCCTGGTGATTGTTGCGCATAGGCGCGGCCGTTGCCGGACGGGCCTGGCGGCCCGGAGCGCAGGACCGCTTGGGAATGGACGTAGTATGTCCACCGGGCGCTGGCGGATTAAGCCATCGATGGACCAAACACCTTTGACTTGAAGTCACGAATCGAGCTCCGGCCTGCGCGCCTTGGGCATGGATGCCGGGGACGGGCGGGGAGCAGGGAAGATCATCGTCGCAGGTTCTATCGGCGCTGGCCGGGGGCGACGGCTGTATGATCGGGGCAAACAATAATCAGGGGGCCAAGCCGATGATCGGGTTCACCTTTCGCCAGCTCGAGTATTTTGTCGCCGCTGCGGAGCAGGGCAGTGTCAGCGCAGCGGCCCGGGCCATGCATATTTCCCAGCCATCGGTATCCCTGGCCATCGCCCAGCTGGAAACCGTGCTCGGCCAGAAGCTGTTCCATCGCCAGGTCAGCCGTGGCCTGGAATTGACCCCGGCGGGCCGCAAGCTCCTGGAACAGGCACGGGACATCCTGGGCCGGGCAGGGGCCATGGTCGGCGTCGAGGATCACCAGGCCGGGCTGCGCGGCAACCTGAGCCTGGTGTGTTTCCAGGACCTGGGGCCGTATTTCGCTCCGCGCCTCTTGGCCGGTTTTCGCCAGCTGCACCCGCAGGTCTCGATCACCCTGTTCGAGAGCGACCTGGCGGGGGTCAACCGGCGCTTGCTGGAGGGCCAGGCCGAGCTGGCCCTGACCTACGGTGTGGGCCTGAGTCCGAACATCGAGGCACAGGTACTGGAGCGGCTGACGCCCTATGCGCTGTTGCCGGTGGATCACCCCCTGGCGGCCCGGGAGCAGGTCTCGCTGGTGGACCTGGCCGCCGAGTGCCTGATCCTCGAGGACATCGCCCGTACCCGCGAGTACTTCCTGTCGTTGTTCTGGGCCCAGGACCTGCAACCGGCCTCGCTGCAACTGACCCAGACCTTCGAGATGCAGCGCGGCCTGGTGGCCCATGGATATGGCGTGGCGTTGTCCTGCACACGGCCGGTGGGCGATCGCAGCTATGACGGCCAGCCGCTGGCCTGCCGGCCGTTGCTGGAGGCTGTCAGTCCGCAGCCGGTGGTGCTGGCCCAGTCCAGCGCCATGCGTCCGTCGCCGGTGGCCCAGGCCTTCCAGGAGTGGGCCAGCCAGCAGTTTGCCTGCTAGGGGCTGTTGCCGTTTCGCCGCGACCGCGCCGGAGCCAGTTTTAGCGCGGGGCTAGGCACGAGACGCGAAGATTGGCCGTCCAAATGAGCCGTCGAGTAACGACGCGCCGCGCTAAAATCGGCCCGTCCCTTCGGGTTGCGCGGCAACGCGGCTTGCGCCGAAACGGCAACAGACCCTAGGGCACGGGGTCGGCCGGGATCGGCTTGCTCACGGCGCCCGGCTGCTTGCCGGCCCGGGCGATGCACAGCCAGTAGCCGATGGACAGCAGCGCCAGCCAGCCCAGCCCGACGAACAGCGAGGTGCGGGTATCGGGGAACCAGGCCAGGACGCCGAAGATGAACAGCATGAAGGCGATGCCCAGGGCCGGCCCGACCGGCCAGAGCGGCACCGGGAAGGCCAGGGCGGCGACCTGCTCGGGCGTCATGCGTCGGCGCATCATGACCTGGGACAGCAGGATCATCAGCCACACCCAGACGATGGAGAAGGTCACCACCGCCACCAGGATCAGGAACAGGTTCTCCGGTGCCAGGTAGTTGAGCAGTACGCCGGCCAGCAGCGCCAGCGACATCACCGCCACTGTCATCCAGGGCACGCCGAAGCGCGACAGGCTGGCGAAGCTCGCCGGCGCCTGACCGTTCTCGGCCATGCCGTACATCATGCGCCCGGCGGCGAAGATATCGCTGTTGATGGCCGAGATCGCCGCCGAGATCACCACGATGTTCAGCAAGGCCGCCGCCGACTCGATGCCCAGGGCGCTGAAAATCTGCACGAACGGGCTGCCTTCGCTACCCACCTTGGACCATGGGTAGATCGCCATCAGCACGAACAGGGTCAGCACGTAGAACAGCAGGATCCGCAGTGGCACCGAGTTGATCGCCTTGGGTATCGCCCGTTGCGGTTCCCTGGCCTCGCCAGCGGTGACGCCGATCATCTCGACGCCGCCAAAGGCGAACATCACCACGGTGAACGAGGCGACCAGCCCGCCGATGCCATTGGCGAAGAACCCGCCATGGCTCCACAGGTTGCTGATGCCGGACTGGACCTGGGCCGCCCCGCCAGGCTGGATGCCCAGCAGCAGGATCGCCAGCCCGCCGAGGATCATCGCGACGATCGCCGTGACCTTGAGCAGCGACAGCCAGAACTCCATTTCCCCGAAAACCTTGACGCTGCACAGGTTCAGCGCGCCGATGACGCACACGATGCCCAGGACCCAGATCCAGCGGGGCGTATCGGGAAACCAGAAGCCCATGTAGATACCGAACGCGGTGACGTCGGCCAGGCACACCACCAGCATCGAGAAGGCATAGCTCCAGCCGGTGAGAAAGCCGGGAAAGCGTCCCAGGTACTGGCTGGTGTAGTGCCCGAAGGACCCCGACACCGGGTCGCGCACGGCCATTTCGCCCAGGGCGCGCATCATGATGTAGATGGCCGCGCCACCGATCAGGTAGGCAAGCAGGACCGAAGGGCCGGCCAATTGGATGGCTGCGGCGGAGCCGTAGAACAACCCGGTGCCGATGGCCGAACCCAGGGCCATGAAGCGAATATGACGGGTATTCAGGCCCCGCCGCATGGAAGGCTGTTTATCGTTCATCTCAAGTAACTCCTGATTGTTCTTATTATTCGGGCGTCAACTGCCGATGATGAAACGCAAGGGGCCGGTGTTCCTGTGCCGGCAATGGATGAGGGGGAGGCAGGCAGGGGGTATTAACTGGGCAAACGCCAGGACTGGCAACCGGTTGGTTATATAAAGTGCCTATATTGATGAATAAGTAATCTGTCGTTTACGGAAAAAGTTCAGGGCCTCGATACTGGATCAAAACAACAAGAGGCTGACTTGATGAATCCGCAGATCGAAGAGTTTCAACGCAATGGCGCCATTGTCCTGCGTGGGGTCTTTGGCGACTGGATCGAGCGCTTGCGCGAAGGTTTCGAGCAGAACCTGGCCGAACCCAGTGCCTTCGCCATCGAGAACGTCGGCAGTGGCGAAGGCGGGCGCTTCTTCGAGGACTACTGTAACTGGCAGCGTATCCCCGCCTTCCAGGACTTCGTGCTGAACTCGCCGGCGGCGGCCATCGCCGGGCAGTTGATGGAGTCGCAACAAGTGCAGGTCTTCCATGACCACATACTGGTCAAGGAGCCCGGCACCTCCAAGCCCACGCCCTGGCACCAGGACTTGCCTTACTACTGCGTCGATGGCCTGCAGACCGCCAGCTACTGGATTCCCCTGGACCCGGTGACCCGCAGCAACACCCTGAGCGTGGTCCTGGGTTCCCATCGCTGGCCCAAGCCGGTACGGCCCAAGAGCTGGGCCAGCAACCAGGACTTCTACGGCGCCACCGACGACCATACCGGCGAGAGCCTGTTCATGGACATGCCGGACGTGGACAACGGCCAGTACCAGATACTCTCCCCGGAGCTGCAACCGGGGGACGCCATCGTCTTCGACTTCCGCACCGTGCATGGCGCCGCCGGCAATAACGGGAGCGGCCGTCGACGGGCGTTCTCCACCCGGTTCATGGGCGATGACGTGCGTTACATCCAGCGCCCGGGACGCACCTCGCCGCCATTTCCCGGCATCGACCTGAACGATGGCGATCGCATGCGTGAAGACTGGTTCCCGGTGGTCTGGCAGCGTGGGTGATTCAAGGCCAGCGCAGCGCGCACATGGCGCTGCGCCTGGCTAATCTCCATGCCTGTGGGGTTGGCCGCCAGATTCGCGAGCTAGTCCTGGCAGACACGGCGCAGCCACTGCAGCAAGCTGCGGCTGCGCGCGCGCAGAGGGCTGTTTTGCCACTGGTAGATCGCCAGCGCCTCATCCACCTTGATCGACTGCTCGAACGGGCGGATCAGCTCGCCGTTGTCGATCATTTTCTCGGTGGTGCGGCGCCAGCCCAGGGCGAAGCCGAAGCCTTCGACACAGGCCTGCATCATCACCGGGTAGCTGTCGAAGAACTTGCCCCGGGTCTCGTCCAGAAGCGCGAGTCGGTAGCGGGCCAGCCACTGGGCCCAGGTCATCCAGTCCTGGGGAACCACCCAATGATGCAGCAGTGGCAGTTCGGCCAAGTGCTCCAGGGTCCGGGACGCGGCAGGCAACTGCTGCCAGTAGCCCGGGCTGCAGACCGGAAAGATCTCGTCGCTGATGGTGAACAGCCGGGAATGGCCGCCCGAGGGACGCCCGGTGGACTGGATGGCGATATCGAACTTCTCGGTGACCTCAGTGATGGGGGCGGTGGAGGCATTCAGACGAGTGTCGATCTCGGGGAATCGCTGGTGGAACAGTGGCAGCTTGGGTGTCAGCCAGTAGAAGGCCTCGCAAAGCTGCACCGTCAGCGCGACTTCACGGGCGTCCCGTTTCTTGCGCAGTTCCTCGGTCTTGGTGGCCAGCCCCAGCAGGGAGGATCTGACTACATCGCGAAATTCCCTGCCTGTTGCGGTCAGGAATACCGCGCGATTTCTGCGGGTGAACAGGGTGACGTCCAGGTATTCCTCCAGGGCACGGATCTGCTTGCTGATGGCTGCCTGCGTCAGGTTCAGCTCTTGCGAGGCCTTGGAGAAGCTCTTCAGGCGCGCGGCCGCCTCGAAGGGCACAAGGCTGGAGAGGGGCGGGAGCGAGCGTTTGAAATTGTCCATAACTTTGGTTCCTCCTGCTTAACCACAAGTCGCTTTAACCGCGCTCGATGCGTGAGCAGAATCTGTCGGCACATCCAGAAGGGAGACAGTATGAGCGCAAGCATGAACGTTTCGTCCGTGGAGAACCGTCAGAGCATCATCATAGTGGTCGGTTCGGTTTTCTTGTTGTCCGTTTCGGATGCAATCATCAAGGCCGCAAGCGCGCAGATTTCGTTATGGCAGCTCAATGTCATCCGCTCCTTGCTGGCGGTGGTGATGCTGGCCGCGCTGGTGCTGCTACGCAACGGCAAGGACAGTCTATGGCCGCAGTCCCCAGGCTGGGCGACATTCAGGGGGTTGCTGCTGGCCCTGATGTGGATCGCTTTTTATGCCGCCTTGCCGTTCATTACCCTGACCATGGCGGCGCTGGCCATCTATACGACACCGCTGTTCATCACATTGTTCTCCTCCATCTATCTGAAAGAGCGGATTACTCCGCGCAAGTGGTTCTCCATCGTCCTGGGGTTCGCCGGGGTGCTGGTCACTCTCAATCCTACGGCGGACGACTTCAGCTCCTACGCCTTGCTGCCGATCCTCGCGGCCATTCTCTACGCCTTGGCAGCGGTGGTAACCAAGGGCAAGTGCGCGGATGAAGACGCCATGGTGCTGGCCATGGTGATGAACCTGGTGCTGTTGGCCAGCGGCTTGCTCGGCAGCCTTTTGATCGCCATGGCCGGGCCCCTGGAGCCGCAGCAGGGTCAATTGCGTTTCCTCTTGGGCGACTGGTCGTACATGCAGTTGGCCGACTGGACGTTGATGGTCTTGCTCGCGGTGCTGATGGTGCTGGTCAGCACCGGTATCGCCAGGGCCTACCAGATCGGCGAGCCCAGCATCATCGGCGCGTTCGACTACACCTACCTGGTCTTCGCCATTCTCTGGGGAGTCCTGGTGTTCGAAGAGTCCATGAATGCCCGGATCGTCACCGGGCTTGTCATGATCCTGATGTCCGGCTTCGTCCTGTTCAATCGCCCCGCTTAGCGCAGGGCGCGCAGAGAATCCTTAGGAACGGGGTATTGCCCCTGCGGTCGAATCTTCCAGATGCACAGGGCAGGTTGTCCTGCGGATGTTCCCGTCACTGCCTTGCAGGAGGTCGTCATGGCCCGAGCGATCTGGAAGGGCGCCATCAGCTTCGGGCTGGTGCATATCCCGGTATCCCTCAATAGCTTCGTCGCCAGCCGTGGGCTGGATTTCGACTGGCTCGACAAACGCAGCCTGGAGCCGGTGGGCTATCGGCGGATCAACAAGATCAGCGGCGAGGAGCTGGAGCCGCAACAGATCGTCAAGGGTATCGAGTATGAGAAGGGCCGCTACGTGGTGCTCGGCGAGGACGAGATCCGCCAGGCCCGGCCCGAGGCGACCCGGACCATCGATATCTTCTCCTTCATCGCCGCCGCGGAGATTCCCCTGCAGCAATTCGACACGCCCTATTACCTGAGCCCCGACCGGCGCGGCGGCAAGGTCTATGCCTTGCTGCGCGAACCCCTGAAGGCCACGAACAAGGTCGCCCTGGCCCGTGTGGTTCTGCATACCCGGCAACACCTGGCCTTGGTGCGGGCGCTGGAGGATGCACTGGTGTTGATCACCCTGCGTTGGCCCGATGAAGTACGCAATCTTGCGGGGCTGGAGCTGGACCGCAGCGTGATCGGGCCCAAGCTCGACAAGCGCGAGCTGCAGATGGCCAAGCGGCTGGTGGAGGACTTGAGCGGCCACTGGGAGCCTGGGCTGTATCACGATGATTTCCAGGACAGCATCATGGCGCTGGTGGAAGAGAAAGCCAGCAAGGGCCGGATCGCCACGGTGCCCAGGGGGCAGGCGGCGCAAGACCGGAGCGCCGATATCCTCGACCTTACCGAACTGCTCAAGCGCAGCCTTGGTGGTGGCAAGGCCAAGCCGGACAAGCGCACCCGACGGCGGGCTTCCTAGTCTAGGCAGCCCTGGCCATGCGGCAGACAACCGTCGGTAGGCCAGGCTGGCAACTGCCTTGAACTTCTCCCAGGGCTCCGTCTCCACCGTTACAGGGCCCTGGCCTTGTCGACCGCCGGGCACGCCACACGTGGAGCAGCGCCATGGCCAGACCGTTATCGGAATACCGCAACAAACGTGACTTCCAGTCCACCCCCGAACCTGCGGGCCGGCGGCCGCGTGCCAGGCCGGCGCAGGCCCTGCAGTTCTGCGTGCAGAAACACGACGCGAGCCACCTGCACTACGACTTTCGCCTGGAGCTGGATGGCACCCTGAAAAGCTGGGCCATTCCCAAGGGACCTTCGCTGGACCCCGGGGTGCGCCGCCTGGCCGTGCATGTCGAGGACCATCCCTTGGACTACGCCAGCTTCGAAGGGCATATCCCCGAAGGTCACTATGGCGCGGGCGACGTGATTGTCTGGGACCGCGGCAGCTGGTTTCCCGAGGGCGACCCCCACGAGGGTTATGCCCGGGGCAAGCTGCGCTTTCGCTTGCAGGGCGAGAAGCTTCGAGGCTGGTGGAATCTGTTTCGTACCCGCCTGGCAGGCAAGAAGGAACAGTGGTTGTTGGTCAAGTCCGCCGATGACCAGGCCCGCACCGAAGCGGAGTACGACATTCTCCAGGCGCAGCCGCACAGCGTGCTCAGCGAGCGCACCCTGGCGCCGCGCCAGGCATCGGCGTCCACTTCCCGGCCCAGGTCTGGGAGCAGGGCACGCTCTACTGCGAACCAGGAATTGCCGGACTCGCTCAAGCCGCAGTTGGCCACTTTGGTGGACACGCCGCCAGCGGGCGACTGGCTCTATGAAATCAAGTTCGACGGCTACCGCCTGCTGGCTCGCATCGAAGGAGCGCAAGTACAACTGCTGACCCGCAGCGGCCTGGATTGGACGGCCAGGATGCCCAACCAGGCCCGGGCCCTGGCCGAGCTGGGATTGGAGTCGGCATGGCTGGACGGCGAGATGGTGGTATTGGACGCCGACGGTGTGGCCGACTTCCAGGCCTTGCAGAACGCCTTCGATGCCGGGGCCGACCAATCCATCCGCTACTATTTGTTCGATGTGCCCTTTCTCAATGGCGTGGACCTGCGCCAGCGACCGCTGCACGAGCGCCGCGCTGCGCTCAAGGCACTGCTGGCCAACAACCGCGCGGCGGCGCTGCGCTATTCCGAGACTTTCGACCAGCCTGTGCAGCAGCTGTTGACCGGCGCCTGCCAGATGCACCTGGAGGGCCTGATCGGCAAGCGCCCCGACAGCCCTTATGTCAGTCGGCGCAGCGGCGACTGGATCAAGCTCAAGTGCCAGCAACGCCAGGAATTCGTGATCCTCGGCTACACCGATCCCAAGGGCAGCCGCAGCGCCCTGGGCGCGCTGTTGCTGGGGCTGCACGACCCGGACCGGGGCGGCTTGCGTTACGCCGGCAAGGTCGGCACCGGCTTCAGCAGCGCTTCCCTCCAGCACTTGCTCCAGCGGTTGCGACCGCTGGAAACATCCCGACCGGTGCTGGATGAACCGCCCGCGGGGGTGCCTGCGGCCACCGTGCACTGGGTGCAGCCGCGCTTGTTGGCGCAAGTCTCCTACAGCCAGATGACCCGTGACGGTGTGGTACGCCACGGGGTCTTCCATGGCCTGCGCGATGACAAGCCGGCCACTGGCGTGGTCCTGGAGCGAGCGGCCCGGGGCCCGGCGACCGAGCCAGCGGTAGATGGCCTGCGTATCACTCATGGCGACCGCCTGGTCGATGCCGCAAGCGGTGCCACCAAGCTGCAGGTGGCTGAATACTATGCCCGGGTGGCGCAGTGGATCCTGCCCCACCTGCAGCAGCGCCCGGTGGCGCTGGTGCGTGCTCCCCAAGGCCTGGCGGGAGAGCTGTTCTTCCAGAAGCACGCCGCGCAACTGGCGATTCCCGGCTTGCGGACCTTTACCAAGGCCCAGGCGGGCCAGGCGGCCATGGTCATCGAGGACCTGCCGACGCTGCTGGGCGCGGTGCAGATGAACATGCTGGAACTGCATACCTGGAACGCCACCAGCAAGGACTTCGACCGCCCCGACCGCCTGGTGCTCGACCTCGATCCAGACCCGACGTTGCCCTGGAAGACCATGGTCGAGGCCTGCCAGCTGACCCTGACGCTGCTTGACGAACTGGGCTTGCGAGCCTTTATCAAGACCAGCGGCGGCAAGGGACTGCACCTGGTGGTGCCGTTGGTGCGCCGGGCCGGTTGGGACGAGGTCAAGGCCTTCAGCCAGGCAATGGTCCAGCACCTGGCGGGGTTGTTTCCCGAGCGCTTGTCGGCGGTGTCCGGGCCGCGCAACCGGGTGGGCAGGATTTTCATCGATTACCTACGCAATGGACGGGGAGCGACCACGGTCTGTGCCTACTCCCTGCGGGCCCGGGAAGGCCTGCCGGTCTCGGTGCCGGTGCACCGCGAAGAATTGCAGCAGCTGCGTGGAGCGGGGCAGTGGACCCTGGCCGACCTGGCGCGACGTCTGGACGAAGCCGAAGATCCCTGGGCCGGCTATACCGCCACCCGCCAGTCGATCACCGCGGCGATGCGTCGCAAGCTGGGGATAGGCGAGCCTGCGACGTGATTTCGCCTGTCCTGGAACCGGGTGCAACGACGGCGGTCATTGCTTCTATGCTTCTATTTCCGCCGGCGCCACCTGAACGGGAACCGCCAGCGAGAATCCAATAACGTCGGCACCCGTGGTCATCGAGGACACCGTTGGGGCAGTTGCAGCGGACCGTCGTGGCTTGGGGATGCAGCCAGGAGCCTCCATGCGACTCGCCAATTTCATTCTCATCCACATGGAGTCGATCCTGCTGGAATGGGAGAGGTTCGCCAGATCCATCGAAACCCCTTATCCGACCCAGGACGCCAAGGGCCTGCGCAACCAGGCCGAGCACATTCTCAGGTGCATCGCCCAGGATATGCTCACTCCGCAGAGCGATGCGCAGCAGTTCGAGAAGTCTCAGGGCCGTGGCCCGGTCGCCGATGCCGACATTGCGGCGCAGAACCATGCCCGGGCGCGCTGGTCGGCGGGTTTCACCTTGAACCAGATGGTTGCCGAGTATCGGGCCTTGCGGGCCAGCGTGCTGCGCTTGTGGTTGTCCGACGAGTTGGAGGTGAGAGCCACGCGTACAGACGACATGCTGCGTTTCAACCAGGCCATCGACCAGGCGCTAACCGAGTCCATCGCCTCTTTCGAGGCGGCCCTGGAGCAGACTCGCAAGCTGTTCCTGGGCATCCTCGGCCATGACCTGCGAACCCCATTGGGAGCGGTGTTGATGGGCGCCGACCTGCTGGTGCGTTCGGCACCAGCGGGCCGTCAGCAGGATCTGGCGCTGCAGGTCGGTGCCAGCGTGCGGCGAGCCAACCGGATCGTCGACGACCTGCTGAACCTGGCGCGGGCCAACCTGGGGGAAGGTATCCAGATCCGCAAGGAACCTGTCGAATTGACTGCACTCTGCACCCAGATAGTCGACGAGGTGCGTGCCTGCTACCCCGGGATGCGGGTCTTGTTCGCGGAGGGGGAAGCGCTCAATGGTCTGTTCGATCCCGGGCGCATGGGCCAGGTCTTCGCCAACCTGCTGGGCAATGCCGTGCAACACGGCGATGTTCGGCAGCCTATCGAGGTGCGCCTGGTGCGTGATCCGACCCAGATCTGCTTTGAAGTGCACAACCATGGAGAACCCATCGCAACCGAGGCGATGCCGCTGTTGTTCAATGCTGGCGGCAGCGGTTATGAGCGGGGGGCTTCTTCAGGCCTGGGGCTGGGCCTGTTCATCGCCGCGCAGATCGTGGCGGGGCACGGCGGGGAAATCCAGGTGCAATCGACAAAGGAGGCGGGGACCACGTTCCGGGTGACGCTCCCGGCGACGTCAGGATGAAAGGCGCAAGGGCCGGAGCCCCTGCGCAATCACCTCAGTTATCAGCTGCGGCCATGCCCGCCGCCACTGTGCTGACCACCCTTCTTGCCAGCCTGCGAGGCCTTTTCACGGTCATTGGCAAAGTTGCCGCCGGAAGCGTGACCGCCTTTTTTCCCGGCTTCGGATGCTTTTTCGCGATCGTTGGCGAAGTTGCCCGGGTTGTTATTGCCTTTAGTAGTCATGATGATTTCCTCTTGGTGATGAAATATCAGTGCTCATTACATAGTGAGCATTAACTGGGAGCGCAGGAAAATTCCCAAGGTCGAAAAATATCTTCGCCGTGGCGATGAATGGCAGTGGCTGGCAATTAGCTAGTTCGTTTACGGACGATTTTTTATAAGCAAGCGGCGCTCGCTAAACCTGAGCCTATAAATAAACACGCATATGGATGCATTTGGCATTCATATGGGTGATTCGATGGTCGGTCATTACTGGGACGTTGAATCTTGAACTTGTGCCAGTCAGGTTTTTCTACTGAATGACTACCTACCTTATTGTTGAGGTGTGCCATGAACAACGTTGTGAGGAGTTCCCGAATAATCCTGTTGCTCGCTGTTCTCCTGGCCTTGCAGGGGTGTTTTGAAAACAGCGGCGACAAGGACAAGGACCGCTCCAAGGCCTCGGTACAGATGAGCCAGCCCGAATCCCGGGACAAGTGAAACCGCGGTGCCGGCGGCAAGCCATGGCAGCGCTCGAACGGAAGCCAGGACGATGCCAGAACCTTCCATCATTCGCAGGGTCGTGGCCCACTGCCATGTTGGCACTGCACTGCATGAGCGCCAGACCAACCTCAACCTGGCCCGCTGGCTGGCCGAGATCCTCGGCTGGCCGTTCGATGGCGACTGGCAGGAGCCCATGCCCCGTATCGGCCTGTACCTGGTGCCTACGCGCACTCTGATCGGCGAACAGCGGCTTGAGCTGGGCGTCAGCGGCGCCCAGGACTTGTTGGGAGGTCATGTGCAGCAGGCCTTCATGGCCAGCAAGGCGATTTCCCATCCACTGCCTCGAAGCGCCGGTTATCGGCCTGTCGGCTGGAATCCACAGTTCTGCCGCCAGGTGCGCCAGGTGGTGCTGCCGGGGCTGACGGTATTCGATATCGCCGATGCCCGGCGTATCGCCCGCCAGTACCTGGGGCCGGCCGAATTGCGCGTCAAGCAGGTCCAGGCCAGCGGCGGCGCGGGCCAGGCGGTGTTGCGCACTGCCCAGGACCTGGAACACTGGCTCGGGCAACTGGACAGCGATACCTGTCGCCAGGGCCTGGTGCTGGAGGAGAACTTGCACCACGCCCGCACCTACAGCGTGGGCCAGGTCCTGATCGACGGCTTGCTGATGAGCTACCACGGTCGTCAGTACCAGCGGTCCAACCAGCGCGGCGAGCCGGTATACGCCGGTTCCGAGCTGTGGCTGGCGCGGGGGGACTATACCCAGTTGCTGCAACGTGATCTCGATCCCCAGGTGCGCCAGGCCGTGGAGCATGCCCGGATCTACGACGCGGCGGCCACGGCCTGCTTGCCAGGCTTCTTCGCTTCGCGGCGCAACTACGACGTGGTATGCGGGCTGGGCCACGACGGCCGGTCCAGGCTCGGGGTGCTGGAGCAGTCGTGGCGCGTGGGCGGGGCCACGGGAGCGGAACTGGCGGCCCTGCAGGTGTTTCGCCAGCAGCCGCAGGTGGATTGGCTGCGGGCCCGGACCTGCGAGACTGACCAGGAGCAACTATTGCCGCCGGACGCGGTGCTGCTATATCGCGGGCCTGACGAGGCGGGCGGCTTTCTTCTCAAATATGCACAGGTGCAGGCCCATGGCGGTTAACAGCGAACAGATCCTGATCGATGTCCAAGCGCAACGATTGGTGGGCAACCTGCTCAGCCCCAAGGCCCGGGTCCCTGGCGTGTTGTTCGTCCACGGCTGGGGCGGGAGCCAGGAACGCGACCTCAACCGGGCCCGGGGCATCGCTGGCCTGGGCTGCCTGTGCCTGACCTTCGACCTGCGGGGCCACGGTGCGGCCAATCGGCGCCAGGCCCAGGTAACGCGCGAGGACAGCTTGCAGGACGTGCTTGCCGCCTATGACCACTTGGTGGCCCATCCAGCCGTCGATCCGGCGGCCGTGGCGGTGGTGGGAACCAGCTACGGTGGCTACCTGGCCACCATCCTCAGCCAGTTGCGCCGGGTGCGCTGGCTGGCGCTCCGGGTTCCGGCGATTTATCGCGATCGGGACTGGCTGGTGCCCAAGCGCGCCCTGGATCGCGAGGATCTCAAGCGCTATCGGGCCAGCCCCATCGACGCGCGGAGCAATCGGGCGCTGCAGGCTTGCGCAGGGTTTCGTGGCGACGTGTTGCTGGTGGAGTCCGAGCACGACGAGCATGTGCCCCACGCCACCATCATGAGTTATCGGGCGGCTTTCCAGCGCAGCCATTCGCTGACCCATCGCATCATCGACGACGCCGACCACGCGCTCTCCAGTGAGACCTCCCAGGAGGCCTACACCACGATCCTGGTGGATTGGGTCACGGAAATGGTGGTCGGCGAGCGCTTGAGCATCAGCCCCAGGAACTGAGGGCGGATCAGCCGCGCTGCATGGCCCGCCGGATGCTCAGCCACTGGGCGAAGGCTTCACGGCGTTTGCCGTCCGCCCGGTTCTTGGCCTGGGAATAGCGCGCCCAGACCTGTTGGTCACAGGCGCCATTGCCGATGATCTGGTAGGCCAGGTCATCCAGCCGGTCGGCTTCGTAGAACATCCGGGTGTTTTCGGCTATCTCCGCGTCCCGGTCCCTGGCGGCTGGTTTCCTGGTCGATTGGGGTTTCATTGCCGGCCCTCCGTTGTCCAACAGAGCGGGGTCGAGTGGCACCACTTGACGTCGGTTATCCCGTACTTTTCCGCCAATGGCCTGGACACCTTCTTGACAGGGTCGCGATCGGACTTGGGAATGATCCCGACGCCAGCATCGCAACTGGCCCAGTGCCAAGCCTTGGCGTTATCCATGGCCTTGGCCCTGATAACGAAGAATCTTGGTTGGCCATGCAGCAGATATTGGATCTTGTAGATGGTTTCCTGACTCATGAATATCTCCTTGTACACAACTAGTCGATATCCATGCAGGGTGAAGAATTCAAAGTAAAATCGATTGTTCGACAATTCAAATTAGTACAAACGGCCAGAGCCGTATGTTTTATCAAAAAACTATTTTCAATTTTTAGCGACTATGGCGTTTTAATGGCGCTAAGTAACTAGTTGCTCACTACGAGCAGGCGTTGCATGGCCATGCAAGTTACAATTTTTCCTGGTCGTGGCTTTATTGACGCGGCCCGCTTGTTAGTTGTTCATATCTGTGCCTGGACAACTCAGGCGCGCTGGCGTTGCTGACGCAGGGCCTTGGCCCGTCGTTCCAGCACCAGGTAGACCATGCTTGCCAGGGCCAGTGGCAGCAGCAGGTAGATTGCCCGGTAGCCCAGCAGGGCCGCCAGGACCGCTCCCTTGCCCAGTTGATGCTGGAGCAGGGTGATGAATACCGCTTCCAGTACACCCAGACCGGCCGGGATGTGGGTGATGATTCCGGCGATGCTGCTGATCAGCATGATCCCCAGCACTTGGGGATAGCTGGCGCCGACGGGCAACAGCAGGAACACCACCAGCGCCGGCAGCATCCAGTTGAGCGATGACAACGCGGCCTGGATGAGCGCCATGGTCGTGTCGGGCAGTTCCAGGCACTGGTTGCACCAGCGCCAGGTTCGGCGCTTGGCGAAGCGGCACGCCAGTAGGTAGGCGGCGGCCACCGCCAGCAGCGCGCCACCCACCATGCGCAGGCCGCTGCTGCTCAGGGTCCAGTGGTCCGGTAAGCGCACCAGTTCCAGGGCGAACAGAACGCCGGCCAGCAGCAGGTAGCCCAGCCAGTTGGTGGCCAGGCTGAAGCTCAGGATCCGCGTGATCGTGCCCACCTCCAGGCCCAGGCGCGAATACAGTCGGTAGCGCAGGGCGATAGCGCCGACCCAGGCGCTCAGGTTGAGATTGAAGGCATAGACCACGAATCCCAGCGCCAGTACCTGGCGGGTCGGCAAGGAGTGGCGTACGTAGTGTCCGGCGAGCAGGTCGTAGCTGCTGTACAAGGCAAAGCTCAGGACTGTGGCCCCCAGCGCCAGCAGCAGGGTAGTGGCGCTATAGGCGCCAACGGCCTGGCTGACCTCGTGCCATTGCAGGTTCATGGCCAGTCGCCAGAGCAGTACCGGCACCAGCACCAGGAACAGCAGGTTGAGCAGGCGCCGGGCGCGTACCAGCCAGCCATGGCGCCCGCCGTTCATGAACTGTGCTCCCGTTCCAGGGGCTGCTGGCACTGGCGTCCAGGCGGGCCCGGTATCGATTCGAGTCGCGGCCGGTGGGCCGGCAGCCAGCCGGCGATGGCCGGGAAATGCCGCAGCAAGTGGAAGTACAGGACAATCACTGGCCCGCGCCACCAGTGGCCGCGCAGCAAGCGCTGCTGGGTGACCTGGCGACAGTGGCGGATCATCAGCCGCTCCAGGTGGCGATGCAGGCGTTGGTTGAAATCGACGTCACGGATGATCAGGTTGGCTTCCAGGTTCAGCGACAGGCTCAAGGGATCGAGGTTGCTGGAGCCCACCGTGGCCCAGTCGTGGTCGGCCAGGGCCACCTTGCCGTGCAGTGGTCGGCGGACGTATTCATGGATGGCCACGCCATCGCGCATCAAATAGTTGTACAGCAACCGTGAGAACCCCCGGGCCCAGGGCAGGTCTGGCTGGCCCTGGAGGATCAGGCTGACCTTCACGCCACGGCGTGCGGCATTGCGCAGCTCGCGGACCAAGCGATAGCCAGGAAAGAAATAAGCATTGGCCAGGACCAGGCGCTGGCGGGCAGCGCGGATCGCCTGCAGGTACTGGGTCTCGATATCGTCGCGGTGTCGCTGGTTGTCGCGGATCGCCAGGCGGATGCTTGTCGGCCCGCAAGGCGGTGTCGCAGTCAGGGAAGGGCCGGCGGGGGAGACCTGGACCAGGGTAGCCAGGGCCGCGGCGCGGATATCGGCGACCACCGGCCCGCGTACGTCCACGGCATAGTCCTGCTTGGCCATCGGACCGAAGTCACGCAGGTGATCGGCAGAAAAGTTCAAGCCGCCGATGAACGCCTGTTCGCCATCGATCACCAGCACCTTGCGATGCAGGCGGCGGAACAGGTGAGCGCGCAAGCCGAACAAGCGTGGATGCGGATCGAACAGGTGGACCCGCACCCCGGCGTCGACCATCTGTGCGACGAAGTCCGCGCCCAGGTCGGCGCTGCCATAACCGTCGACGGTGATCTCCACCCGGGGAATGCGCCGGGCCGCATCGATCAGGGCTTGTTGCAGCGCGCAGCCGACCTTGTCTTCGAACAGGATGAAGGTCTCCAGCAGCACCTCTTGGCGGGCATCGGCGATGGCCGCCAGCACCCGTGGGTAGAATTGCTCGCCGTTGATCAGCAACTCGACGCGGTTGCCATCGCGCCAGCCGGGGCTCATAGCCAGACCTCCACCGCCAGCGGCGCGTGATCCGACAGGTGCGACCAGGGCCGGGTGGAGAGCACCCGGGGGTCGCAGGTGCGGCCGTTGCGTACATAGATGCGGTCCAGGCGCAGCAGGGGCCAGCGTGCGGGAAAACTGCGGGCCGCCCGCCCGCGATGGCGAGCGAAGGCTTCGTGCAATCCCTGTTCGGCCAAGAGTGCATCGGCCCGCAGGCGCCAGTCGTTGAAGTCGCCGGCGACTATCACAGTGGCCTGTGGCGGCAGGCTCGCTACCAGTTCGCACAGCAGGCGCAGCTGCGACTGCCGATGAGTTTCGCGCAGGCCCAGGTGCACGCAGATCGCGTGCACCTCGCGCCCCGGCACGGCCAGCACCGAATGCAACAGCCCGCGCTGTTCGTCGCCCTGTTGCGAAACGTCCAGGTTGCGGTAGCCCAGGATCGGGTACTTCGACAACAGGGCATTGCCATGCTCGCCCTCGGGGTACACCGCGTTGCGTCCGTAGGCGAATTCGTGCCACATGCTGTCGGCAAGGAATTCGTAGTGGGGTTGCTGGGGCCAGTTGTCGAAGCGCTTGGCGTGGTGGCTGTGATCGCCCAGCACCTCCTGCAGGAACACCAGGTCAGTGCCGGTACTGCGCACCGCGTCGCGCAGTTCGGGCAGGATGAAGCGTCGGTTGAGGAAGGTGAAGCCCTTGTGGATATTCACCGTCAGCACCTTGAGCGAAGCCACAGCCGGTGCCTGGTCCGGCCTGGGCAGGGACATGCCGTTCATTGCCAGTCGCCCTCGGGCAGATGCCCGGGCTCTACGGCCAGGGTATCGGCCAGGCCAAGGCGTTCCAGCAGATGACGAGCGTCGTAGGGCGCGCGCACCTTGATATCGTTGTCGAAGTAGCAATAGACGTCCCGCGCGCCGCCTCGGTCGCGCCCCCTGTCCTGGAATCCGGGAATGCGCCGGGCATCGGCCGGTTGCCGGCCCCGGCGCCATAGCTCGATGCGCCGGCCCCAGCGTTCCAGGGCCTGGTCGCTATAGCCGCTGCTGTAGATTTGCTGGTCGCCGTGCAGGCGCACATAGACGAAGTCGGCGCACAATTCCTCGATCCAGGGCCACTTGCCGGCGGTGTCGGCCACCACCAATGCGACGTTATGCCGGTGCAGCAGCGCCACGAAGGCCGGCTCCAGGAAACTGGCGTTGCGGATCTCCACGCAATGGCGCAGCGCTGCGTCGGCGGGAATGTCCAGGTAGCCATCGCGCCGCAGGCGTTCGCTGCAGTCCCGGGCCAGTTGCCGGGCCATACGGCCCTGGTGCGGCAGTTGGGCGAGGAATTCCTCGAACAGGGCCGGATCGAACTTGAAGCTCGGCGGGAACTGCCAGAGGATCGGCCCCAGCTTGCGGTCCAGCTGGAACAGCCCCGAGGCGAAGAAGTTCGCCAGTGGCTCGTGGATGTCCCGCAGGCGCCGGACATGGGTGATGAAGCGTGGCGCCTTGACACTGAAGACGAACTCCTCGGGCACCTGTGCGGCCCAGCCGGCATAGCGCTCGGGCGTCTGCAGGGCGTAGAACGAACCGTTGATCTCGATGCTGCCCACCGCTCGCGAGGCGAAGGCCAGTTCATCTTTCCGGGCCAGTCCCCTGGGGTAGAAATCACCGCGCCAAGGGGCATAGCGCCAGCCGGAAATGCCGATATGGACCTTGCTGCTCATGCTGGGTGCTCCTGCCGCTCAAAGCTCGGGCTGCGGGCGCAGTTGCACTTTGATCCAGCCATGCTCGCGCCGGTCGAAGGCCTCGAAGGCCGCGATGGCGTCGTCCACCCCCACCGCATCGATGGTCCGGTCCACACCGATGCCGGCGGTCAGCCGGTTGAGGGTGGCCACCGGATCTTCCTGGTCGAAGTCGATGGTCTCGGCGCCTTGCCGGCGAGCCATTTGCAAGCGGTCCGGATGGTGGTCGATGGCGAACCCCCGGGCGGCGCCCAGCAGCCTGGCGATGGCGAGCTGGCCCACCGTGCCACGGACAAAATGCAGATCGGTACCGCAGATCGCCGAGGCGGTCACGCGGATGATGGCGTCGGTGGGAGCCAGCAAGGTGGGTTCGGCGACGTCGTCGAGGCGGATATCGCCCACGCTATGGAATACAACGGCTTTCATGGCACGTCCTCCTGAGGAACAGGGCAACGCTTTGCAATAGGTACGGCAGGCGGTGCCGGGACTCTTCACTGTTCCGACTGGAGGGGTTCAGGCGCCGTTCAAATTATTGCCGCAGGCCTGGGACGACTGGTCCGCCAGCGGTGCGGTGCTCGTCTGTTGCTCCAGCGCCAGCTGGCGCAGGTAATCGGCGAACCCGCCGCTGGCGCGGCCCAGCAGGCGGGCGCTGGTGGTCACCCGGGGCAACTGGCTCCAGCAGATACGCGCACCCAGGCGCTCGAAAGTGCGTACCAGTTGCACATCTTCATGGGCCGATACCGGCAGGAAACCGCCGGAACGCAAATAGGTCGCGCTGCAGAAACCCAGGTTGGCGCCGTGGATATGCCGATGGCCATCGGCCTGGGTATAGGCCTGGGCATAGCGCTGGCGGACGCCCTCGTGCAGCTCGCCCCAATCGCGGACCTGCACCGTACCGCAGACCATCTGCGCTCCCAGGGACAGCTGGGCCACCAGCCAATCCGGGGCGACTTCGCTGTCGGCGTCGGTGCAGGCGATCCAGCGTGCACCCTGGGCGATCAGGTAGTCGCTGCCCACCGCCCGGGCATAACCGACATTGCGTGCGTCGACCTTCAGTCCCTGGATGCCAGCCGCCGCCACGAGCGCTTCGCTGTCGTCGTCGCAGGCATCGAGCACCACCAGGATCCGCACCTGTTCCCTGTCCAGGTGCGGATGCCGGGCAGCCTGCTCTACGGCCTGGATGCACTGGGCGAGCAAGGCTTGCTCGTTGTGGGCGGGGATCACTACCCCGATCATGCCAGGCCCTCGCGCTGGGCCACCGAGGTGGCACGAGTGCCCCATACCTCAAGGACGAAGTCGGCCTCCACATGGCGCAGCAAGCTGGGCAATTGCAGTTGCGCGGCCAGTTGCCGGTGCACCCGGTCGCCGTCCAGCGGGCATTCGGTGATGGGGTGACGCCAGTGGCAGGCCAGCAGCGTGCCGTCCGTGGCCAGTGAGTCACGGGCCTGGGCAATCAGGCGTTGCAGGTCTTGCAGGTCGAGGTAGTAGCCCAGTTCGCTGATGACGATCAGGTCGAAGCTCCCGTCCGGCCATTGCCGGGGCAGGCGTGCCTGGCGTACCTCGGCCTGGTCCAGGTGCTGCAAGCGTTGGCGAGCCTCGTGTACCGCCAGCGACGAGGTATCGCAGCACAACAAGCGGTCGCAGCGCTCGGCCAGGCGCAGGGCCAGCTCGCCGTTGGCGCAACCGGCTTCCAGGCCCCGGCGATAGTGGGGTCGAGGCAGGGCGGCAAGGGTCAGGTCGCGCTTGCGCTGTTCATACCAGCGAGAGCGCATGGCCCAAGGGTCGGGGTTGCCATCGAACAAGTGGTCGAAATAGTCGTCGGTGACGCTCATAGGAATATCACCTCGAAATCCCGCAGCAGGCGCTCCAGGGTCAATGGGCCCAGGACCGGGGCGTTTCCGTTCAGCGGGTCGGGGCTGATCTGGCTGGTGAAGGCATGTACCGCGTGGCGCTTGCGGGCCAGGGTCGGGGCATCCAGCAACAGCTTGCGTGCCCGGTGCCAGGGCAAGCGCGGATCTTCCGGTAGGGCCCAGTGCCAGGCCCAGACCGGTATTTCATGGACCCGGACATCCACCTCTCGGGCCGCTGCCAGGCAGGCACGACCGCAGGCTTCGTGATCGCTGTGGCCGTCCTGATGCCAGGTAGTGAAGAGCACATCGCCAGGTTGCAGGCAGCGTTGCAGAAAAGCCTGCAAGCTTCGCTCGTGGCGGGCCACGGCGGTGTCCGGCAAACCAGCGCGCAACCAGGTCATGTGCTCCGGCGCCAGGCCCAGGCGCGCCAGGGCCACAGCGCTTTCCCGGGGACGCACCTGCGCCAGGCGGCGCGGCGTCCAGTAGCGCGAGCCGGGATGGCTGGCACAGCCATCGGTGACCGAGACCAGCACGAGTTGGCGCTGCATTCGGGCCAGCTGTTGGAGCAAGCCGGCACAGGCGAGGATTTCGTCGTCGGGGTGGGGCGAGACGATCACCGCGCGCGCTCCGTCCGGCACCAACTGTTGCGGTGTCACCGTCCCGAGTGCGGCGAGCCGGCTTGAAGCGTTCCAGGCCCCGGGCGACGTGCCGTTGCCGATGATCGGATTGGCGTTCATGGCAACCAGTCTCCTTCCGGGTGCGCGGCCACCAGGCCACCGAGGACGGCGAGATCGCGCTCGGCATGGCTTTGGCGCAAATACACCGGCAGGTCGGCGAACAGCCGGGCCAGGTGTGCATCGCGGCAGTAGGGCGTGGCCCCCAGGGCCCGGCCGACGTGTTCCAGCACTTGCGTGGCACTGGCCTCGCAGGCGGCGCGCAGACGGCGTGCAGGCACCTCGGCCGCGGCCGTTGGATGCTGGTCGATCCAGCGTGCAGTGCTGCGCACCAGGTTGGCGCTGGCTTGCAATGCGCAGTCCACGGCGCCCAGGTGAGCCAGGGCATGGGGCTCGGGACGTTCGGTGCAATGCCTGCGCAGGGCCTGGCCGATGGCTTGCGCCGCGCCGTGCCAGCAGGCGGCGATACCCGCGCCGCCCTGCCAAAACCCGGGCCGTTGCAGGTAACCGTGCGCCGGGCCGACCAATTGCCCATGGGCACCGTCCAGCACCACCTCGACGCTTTGACTGGCGGCCATGCCGACGGCCTGCCAACCATTGCCCGTGACTTGCACGCCGGTCTGGTCCAGTGTGACGGCCACCAGGTACTGGCGGTCCTCGGCATCCCAGGCGGTCAACAGGCCGTGGCTCAACAGCGAGGCGCCGGAGCACCAGGCCTTGAGCCCCTGCAGGCGCACAGCGC
Organism: Pseudomonas sp. CMR5c; assembly: GCF_003850545.1. Classification (NCBI taxonomy): domain Bacteria; kingdom Pseudomonadati; phylum Pseudomonadota; class Gammaproteobacteria; order Pseudomonadales; family Pseudomonadaceae; genus Pseudomonas; species Pseudomonas sp. CMR5c. The sequence continues at coordinate 3,210,509 of NZ_CP027705.1, forward strand.
CGGCATGCCGGGTAGCGTGCAGGGTGACCCTGGCCTGGGGTGGTTCGGCGGCCCACATGCCCCAGGTACTGTCTGCGGGAGGTAGTGGCGCCGACCAGTACCGCATGATCGCCAGGGCATCGGTATGGCCTTCATAGAGCTTGCACAGGCTCAGGTCGCAGGCCGCCACTCGGGCCAGGGCCTGCCAGCGCAGCAGGGTCTGGCCCTGGCCGGGCAATGGCAGCCGGTCGAGGCCCTGGGCAACCAGTCGCTCCATGAGCCCCGCCAGGGCACGGGGCTCGAGTGGGAAGCCCAATGGCCATTCACGCAGGCAGGTACCCAGCCTGGACAATGAAAAATTCCCGTGCATATCCGCTCCTCGATCTCGCGTTCAGTCTTTGGCCTGGACCAACTGGGTGTGTTCGCGCGGCAGGGGCCGGCCCACAGCACGGGTCTGCCCGCCTGTGCTTGCACCCGGGTGAGATGGTCGGCCGTCCTTGGGTTTCCTGGATCTGGTACGCGAATTTGCGGATACATCGTTCGATGTCCATGGCGACGGCTCCTCCAGGGGATTCGGGCGCAGCGCAGCGGCGTCGTCAGCATATTGAGGAGAGCGGCGATGGCGCGGTTCAGTTTTTATCGTCGTTCGGCCTGCTGGCGACAGCGTTGGTAGTGCAGCAGCAATGGCTGGGTGCTGAGGCCATGGACCAGGATGCTCAACGCCACCACCGACAGGGTGAGCTGGATGCTGAGTGTCGCCTGCGCCGGTTCGAGTTGGTGGTTCAGGGCATAGAACAAGTAGTACAGACTGCCGATGCCGCGAATCCCGAACCAGCCCAGCAGCAGGCGCTGGTGGCGGTCGAGCAGGGCGCCCCAGGGCATCGCCAGCACGCTCAGGGGCCGTACCACCAGGAACAGCAGTGCCCCCAGCAACAACGCCCGCCAATCCCAATGGGCCGGCAGTACCACTCCCAGCAAGGTGACGATGAACACTTCCATGGCCCGCTCCACCAGGCTGCCGAACGACAGCATGTCACCGAGCATGATGCCGGCCGCCACCTGGCGTTCTTCCAGGGCCTGGACATCGCCGTGCACGGATTGGCGTGGGTCGCCGTGCAGGTGGCCGACCACCGGCTGCACCAGATGCTCCGCCGGTGGGTGGCCGGCGCTGCTGGCATGGACTTCGGCCTGGCGCAACCCCAGGCCGGCGGCGAATACCGAGAGGAAGCCGTAGCCGTGCACGAGTTCCGCCGCGACATAGGCCAGGGCGATCAGGGCGAAGCTCAGGTAGTCGTTGGGTGAGACGCTGCTGTCGGCGTGGCGGGTACGCAGGCGCAAGGTCAGGCGCCCCAGGCCATGGCCCAGGCCATAGCCACAGAGCAGGCCGGCCGGTATCGCCCAGAGCAGGCTGTACAGCAGCCAGTCCGCCAGCCAGTGCTGCGGGGCGCTGTCCTGCTTGAGCAGCAGTACCCCGAGGATCACGAAGGCGAAGGCCACGCCATCGTTGAGCCCGGCCTCACCGGACAAGCCGAAGCGCACCCGGTCGTGATCCTGGGCATCGTTGACCTGGACCATGGAGGCCAGCACCGGGTCGGTGGGCGCCAGAATCGCCCCGAGCAGCAGGGCGAAGCTCCAGTCCAGATCCAGCAAGACGTGCAGCACCAGCGCGACACCGAGGATGCCCAGGCCCAGCACCGGTCCAGCGAGGCCGAAGGCCACCCACCAGCTGCGGTCGGCCAGCGGCAGCCGCAGCTTGAGGCCACTGACGAACAGCGAGAACAGCAGCGCCACCTCGGTCAGGTTCTCCATCCAGTCCGCCGCCTGGCGGATATCCAGTTGCAGCAAGCCAACCCCACCCGGGCCAATGAGCACGCCCAGGGCCAGGCACACCACCGAGGTGGTGATCGGCAGCCAGCGCAGGTACGAGGAGGTCAGCGCGAGGATCAGCAGCACCGCACCGAGTACCGCGACCCAGATCGTAAAACTCATGGGGTTTGCTTCAAGCCAGCGTATGGCTGACTTGCAGCTCACTGATGATGCACACCGAACCGTCGCTGGCGGGGGTGCTGTCGCTGTAGTCGACCTGGTTGTAGACCCCGCCGTGGAAGTCGAAACGGTGGTCGTTCCAACTACTGTCCAATTGCCCTGGAGTACTGGCGCTGGTGACGCCGTTGCAGGTCACCACCACCAGGACCAGGCCAGCGGTGGTGGCGCTCAGGGTGATTTCGAAGGGAGCCTGCAACGGCACGTTGGTGGCGATGATGCGGGTGGCCGGTTCGCCCTGGTTGAAACTGGCGCGAAAGCCCCAGGTGATCCTGCCCTTGTTCCAGAACACCTTGACCACCGGGCTGTCGTCGTCCTTGACGTGCATCTGCGAGATCACCACCTTTTGCGCCGAATTGACCTGCTCCAGGCGCATGACCTGGCGGTTGCCATGCAGGTTGGCGCTGGCCAGGGACCAGTACAGCGGCTCCTTCCATTCGCAGCGGGTGCGGTGGGTGCTCTTGCTGGAGGCACCACGGGTCGGCGCGTTCATGCGGATCGAGCCGTCGGGCAATTGGCCGATGACCTGGGGCACCCGGGCCAGGGCCTGGGCGCCCATCAGCTCCAGGGCCACGGGGTTGCTCGGCGAACTGGCCACCGGGGTAGTGATCATGAAGGGAAGGATATCGACTGCCATGGGGAACTCCTCGTCGCTGCAAGCGGCTTGTGGATCAGGGCCATTCAACGGGATGACGCCATAGGCCAGCGGCCGTTCCCGCAGCCTGCCGGGTGGTCGCGCCTAGGCACCGCTGACCTTCCAGTGCTTGAGGTCGTCGGCGAACACGGGCTGGCGCACCTCGTGGGCTATACCGTAGGCCAGCGACTCATGGGCGGCGATGACCTTTTCCTCGGCCGACAGGCATTTGAAGATGTCCAGCTGGGTCTCGGCGGCCGCGGTCTCGATCTCGTAGATTTTCACGTAGCGCGCCAGGTCGTTGTCCAGGCTCGACAGGTACTCGCGCAGGCGCTGGTGATCCACCGAGCTCTGGCTGAAGTACCAGTTCATCGGATGGATCAGGAAGCGTGAATGAGGCGTGGTGATGCGCCGGTTGGCCGCCAGGAACAGGATGATCCCCATGGATTCGATGTTGCCCGCATTGATCGCGCACAAGGGCACCGGCAAGGACTTGAGGAAGGTATAGAGGGTGAAGCCGAAGTTGGTGCTGCCGCCGGTGGTCGACAGGTTCAGCAGCAGCGAGCTGGCGCCTTCTTCGATGGCTTGCAGGCACGAGTCGCGAAAACGTTCGCTGGTGCTCTGGTCGATCTGGCAATGGAAGTGAACGATGTGTTCGGTCATAGGACTCTCTCCCTGGCAGCGAGGCTGCCACACGGCCTGGGCACGGCGATCGCATGGAACAACCGCCGTAAGTGCCCGATGCCGGAACCTAGCGCCCGGTATTCAACAGCGGCCGTGGTGGCTGTTGGCGCTGACGAGGCTGGGCGGCGGTGAAGGGCAGGAGCGTGGGCGCCAGGGGCTCGTCCTCGGCGAATTCGTGGTTGATCAGCAGCAGGTGCTCGTTGGCCTCGTGGAGCCTTTCCTCGGCCTTGTTACGCAATAGATGGTAGCGCTCGAAAGTGTCGAGATCGGGCTGTGCTTGCTCGAGCAGTGCATAGGCCTTGCGGTTGAGGTCGTGGGCCTGCTTGAACAGGCGCTGGTTCTGTTCGAGGGCGAATTTGCGGCAGGCGCGTAGCTGCAAGCTCTGGTGAGTGCTGTACATGACGTCGTCCCTTTTCCTTGAGTGAGTGGAATGTGGCGTGATCGCTGCGCAGGGTCGCGGCGTGTGGCGAACGCCAGTCCGGCAATGTGCTTTGTCGTACACCGGTAATAATCTGACCGGGTGGCTCAAGGGCCGACTGCAAAAATAGTTATTTGAAAAACCGTTGTTTCAAGCGCTCGACTCTGGGTTGGAAGATCGACTTCTTCAATCAGTAGCGCCAGATAGCGCGACAAGGGCGCAGTTGAACTGCAAGGCGATGGCGAGTCTTGCAGGAACAGTCCAAGGCGCCCTGGTGCTCGACCGGCAAGCCCGAGCGATGCATGGTGGCGAGGCGCTGAGCAGGTGGGCCCTCGACTTGATCGTACATGCAGCCGTTGCCGGTCCTGGCAGCAGATCACCGCGGTGGACCAGGGGCTAAAACCGGGCAGCACGCAGTCGCACGGCATGGCTGCGTGATGTCCGGAGCAACCACAGCGTCATTTGGCGTGCTGGGTCTGCAAGCGCTTGGCCATGTCTAGGTGCATGCGCAGTTGGGGCAGGGTGCTCTGGGCGAAAGCCTTGAGCTGGGCATCGTCCTTGGACTGCGACTCTTTTTCGAACAGCGCCACGGTTTTCTCGTGGGCCTCGACCTGGCTATCGATATAGGCCTGGTCGAAGGACTCGTCGCGCATTTCCAGGATCATCTTCTTCGCCCGGGCGGTCAGCGAGGCTTCGTCCGGCACCTTGATATCGAGCTTGTGGGCCAGGTTCATCAGTTCCTGGTTGACTTTGGTGTGGTCGTCGACCATTTGCTGGGCGAAGGCCTTGACGTCGGTGGCGGTGCTTTTCTCCAGCGCCAGCTTGGCACTCTCCACCTCGTTGATGCCGCCCTGGGCCGCTTCGTCGACGAAGTCGCTGCTGCCGGCCGCCAACGCCAAGCCACAGCCGCTGACGGTCAGCAACAACGACAGTCCCAGTTGGCGCATGAGTTTGTGGTTCATAAGGTTCTCCTTAGGGAGGGCGCGACAAAGGCGTCGCCCTACTGTTGAGCACGGGGCATGGCCAATGGTTTAGTTTTTTCGCCCCATGCTCAAAGCGCCGCCGGCGGGCGCAGGTCTCGCGGGGCGGCAGTGTGGCGAAGCGGGTATTCATGGAACCTTGGGCCAGCGAGTGCGTTGAGGAAACTCGAATCCCCATCTCTGCTCGATACCGGTAAAACGAAAACCCCTGATTTCCAGGAGAAAATCAGGGGTTTGGTATTTTGGCGACGGCAGCGCAAACCACGCGAAGGCGGCTTGAGCGATGCCGTAATCAGTGTCTCGGTCAGTGCTGCAGGTCGGTGGCGAAGTGCGCTCGCAGCGCCTTCTTGCTGACCTTGCCGGTGGCGGTATGGGGGAGTTCGTCCAGATACTCGCAGCTATCCGGCATCCACCATTTCGGAATCTTGCCGTCCAGAAACGCCAAGAGTTCTTCGTGAGTGGGGGCCGTAGCAGCGTGCTTGGGCACGATGATCAAGAGCGGCCGTTCGCTCCAGCGAGGGTGCGGGATGGCGATGACCGCAGCCTCGGCCACTTGCGGGTGGGCCATGACGGCATTCTCGATCTCCACGGAGCAGATCCATTCGCCACCCGACTTGATCACGTCCTTGATGCGGTCGGTGATCAACATGTAGCCGCGCGGGTCGATGGTCGCCACGTCGCCGGTATCGAACCAGCCTTCGCCGGGGGCTTCTCCGAAATATCCATTGCGAACCCAGGGGCCTCGGACTTGCAGCGAACCCGCGGCCTGGCCGTCGTGGGGCAGGGCGCGCTGGGCTTCGTCGACGATGCGCATCTCGATGCCGAACAATGATCTTCCCGACTTGAGCAACTGCTTTGCCTGGGCCTCCTCGGTCAACGCGTCATACCAGGGCTGGCGTCGGTTGTAGCTGCCCATTGGGCTCAGTTCGGTCATCCCCCAGCCGTTTTCCAACATCACGCCGTGGCGTTGCATGGCTTGGATCAGTGAAAGCGGGCATGCGGCGCCACCGCTGACTGCGCGTCGCAACGAACGGATGGTGCCGCCCTGGATATCGAGATACTGCGAAATGTTGGCCCAGAGGGTCGGTACTGCAAGAGAAAGGCTGACCTTCTCATCATTGATCAACTTGACCATGGCCCCTGCATCGCCGACCCAGGGGCCCGGCAACACCAGCTTGGCGCCCACCATCGCTGCGTTGTAGGGCATGCCCCAGGCATTGACGTGGAACATCGGCACCATCGGCATGACCACATCGAGCGCCTGCAACCCGACATTGTCGGCCATGTTCTGGGCCATACCGTGCAGCACGGTGCTGCGATGGCTGGCCAGCACGCCCTTGGGGTCACCCGTGGTGCCGGAGGTGTAGCACAACCCGCTGCTTCGATGTTCATCGAGGTCGGGCCAGTCATAGTCTTCATCGTGCGACTTGAGCAACGCCTCATAGCTGACGAGATTGGGCAGCGTGCTGGCAGGTAGCGCGTCAGCCGTGCAAAGCACGATATAGCAGCGCACGCTGCTGATTTCATGCTGGATGCTTTCCAGCAGTGGCACGAATTGCGGGTCGACGAATAGCAGGTAGTCCTCGGCATGGCGAATGATGTAGCTGACCTGCTCGGGAAACAGCTTGGGGTTGATGGTGTGGCAGATACGCCCTGAACACGGGATTGCATAGTGCAATTCGAAATGCCGATGGTTGTTCCAGGCCAGGGTCCCGACCCGTGCATCCGAAGGGCAGCCCAGGGTATCCAGTACATTGGCCAGGCGGCCTGCGCGAGCGAATGCTTCGGCGTAGGTGTATCTGTGCACCTGGCCGTTGGGGAGCAGCGAGACAATTTCGGTATTGGCGGCAACCATGAGCGCTTGCCGCATGATGGCGGTGATACTCAGGTTGAAGTTCATCATCATGCCCAGCATCGGCACCTCCTGCCTTGTTTTTGTATTGAGTAGGGCTGCGCACACGAGGGTGCCAAGCCGAAACTGCCGGGAGCAAGCGCCATGCCAATATGCCGGGCGTGTTTTAGTTGAGAGTTAATTCCTTTTAAATCATGTAGTTGATGATTTGCCTGAGTGATGCCTTGACGCTGGAAAGGCATTCGCCGGGCGTTTTTCATTTCATTGCTGAAATAAAGTTCAAGGTTGAAAGAGGGTGCTGGCCTGCTAGGTGGACTTCATGGCGCGCAGCCGTCTCCAGAGCGTGGTGCGGCTGATACCCAGGCGCTTGGCTGCTTCGTCCATATCGCCGGCACAACGTTCGACCATTTCACTGACGCGAGCGCTTTCTTGTGCACGGCTGAGGCTGCGCAAGTCCTGGGCTGGCTGCGGCTCGGCCATTGTGGAGGTTTGGGTCGGCGCCGACTCGAACAGTTCGTCGAACAGCGTCCGCAGCTCCAGCGACGCGTTGCCGTCCTGGAGCACATTGGCCGATAGCACCGCTCGCTCGACGATGTTCTCCAGCTCGCGAATGTTGCCTGGCCAGCTGTGCTGCTGAAGATGAGGCATGAGCCGCTCGAGCAGAGCGTGGGCAGCCGTGCTGGCCGCTGTCCGCGGCGATAGCTTGGCCAGCAGGAACTGGGCGAGCATCGGTATGTCTTCAGGGCGTTGGCGCAGCGGGGGAATGACCAGGCGCAAGATGTTCACCCGGTAATAGAGGTCCTCGCGGAACTCACCTTCGCGGACCCGCGCGCGCAGGTCCCGGTGGGTGGCGGCAATCACGCGAATGTCTACGGGGGTCGGTTCGGTTGCTCCCAGGCGCAGTACTTCACGCTCCTGCAGCACCCGCAAAAGGCGAGTCTGCAGCGTCACTGGCATGTCGCCTATCTCATCGAGGAACAGGGTTCCCATGTGGGCGTTTTCTATCAGGCCTGCCTTGCCGCCCTTGCGTGATCCGGTAAAGGCGCCTTCTTCGTGGCCGAAGAGCTCGCTCTCCAGCAGTGACTCAGGAAAGGCCGCACAGTTGATGGCAACGAAGGGCCCGGACTGGCGGGGGCTGGCGTTATGTATGCTTTGGGCCAGGAGTTCCTTGCCGGTTCCACTTTCACCCTGGACGAGCACCGTGGCGTCGGCGGCTGCATAGCGCTGGGCAAGGTCCAGCATGATGCGAAAGCCTGGGGCCTGGCCGAGCATCTGCTCGAAGCGATATCGGGCGGTGAACTGCCTTGGCTTGACCTGGCTGCGAATGCGTCGCTCCGTGCGCTGAATCGCGTTCGCTTCCTGGCAGGTAATCACCAGCCCATCGGGCCTGCCGTTTTCGATGATGGGGCTGACGTTGGCTGCCAGTGTCCGGCCGCCGATCTTGAGGATGTGGCTTTCTTCTGTGTCGTCGCTGAATTGGACGTGGCTGATATCGAGGCCGGGAACGACTTCGTTGAGCGGCCGTCCGCGCGCCCAATCGCTGGTAATCCCCAGCAGGGACGCCATGCGTGGATTCAGCGATTGGACGGCGCACTCGGCATCCACGGCGATCACGCCATCGGATAGATTGCGTAACACGGCATTGAGGCGCTGTTGCTGAATGAGGCTCTGCTGGCGGCTTCGGCAAATCGCCAGGGCATCCTCCATGGCGCGCCGCACTGTATCTGCGTTAAGCACCAGGACACCCTGTGCACCCGCCGCCTCGGCAGTTTCCACCGCTGTAGAAGAACCCACCACCAGGCGATAGCCGTCATCCACCAGGTGATGGATCTGTTGGCGGGCGTCCTCGTAGCTGCTGTAGGTGACTTGACGGATGTCGACGGTGAACAGTGACGACATCGCCTGGAGCGCGGGATGCTCGTGCTGGAAGCTGACGATGCCCACTTTGGTGGCTCGCGCCCGGGCCAGGTCGAGCGCGCGAATAAGATCGTACTCCCCCATGCGAATCGACAAGACGGCGGTCGAGAGGTGCCGCCTGAGGTACTCGGATGTTGCTCCCGAGCCGATGATGACATCGACATCCCCCCTGGCCTCAAGAGCGCGCCCGGTTTCGAGCAGTTGGTTGACCGTGGTTTCGACGATCTCTATGCGGGCTCGACCGTAATAGTCCGGGATCACCTGTTCGACTATCCGCGCCATCCGGCTAGGGCCCTCGGGTAGGCGAAGGTGGGTGATCAGCGCGACCACCCTGGGCAGGTACTCTTCATTGTGCATGTGCGGCTTCCATGGTTTTTTCTATAGTGAAAGCGGTGTTTCAAATCTGCAATGCGCAATCGGTCCAGGGTCTTGGCCGAGCTTTGAGAAAATAATGCAAGTCATTGATATGTATTGAGTAAATCTAATATCAAAAAACTGGAACGGCTCTTGCTTTGAGGGTTCTGCTGCCCCAGGTGAGTTTCAAGGCGCGATGTACGGCGCTTATCTCACGGGGCCTGCCTTTGGGCGGACCAGTATCCGCATACTCCTAGCGACACATGCTTGGCAGGTATCGCTGGTGTTCGCTCAGGGGACTTGGGTAGGGACCCATCTTCTGGGCAGGGAGTGCGGCAACAGCTTGCTGTTTTCAAGCGGCAAATGATCGCTGCCCCCTTGCTCCGGTCGCTACCAATCGAACCTGTAACTCCAAGAGATATACATCCATGAATTATCTGTCCCCGACGACGATCGACTCGCTCTTTTCAGCCCAGAAGGCTTTCTTCGCCACCCGCGCGACAGCGGACGTCGGTTTTAGAAAGGCGGCCTTGAAACGGCTCCGCGACGCGGTGGTCGAGAACCAGGAGGCCCTCTACTTCGCTCTGGCCGAAGACCTGGGTAAACCCAGGGATGTGGTGGACCTGGCCGAAATCGGCGAGGTTCTGCACGAAATTGATTTCGCCCTGGCAAACCTGGATGAATGGGTCGTCCCCGAGCTTGTTCCGACTCCGGACATCATTGCTCCATCGCAGTGCTACATCGTCCAGGAGCCTTACGGCGTCACTTACATCATCGGCCCGTTCAACTATCCGTTGAACCTCACCCTGACGCCTCTGGTCGGCGCCATCGTGGGCGGCAATACCTGCATCATCAAACCCTCGGAGGCCACGCCCGAGACATCGCGGGTCATCGAGAACATCATCGCTGCCGCATTCGCCCCTGAATACGTCACGGTCGTTCAAGGCGGGCGAGACGAGAATACCCATCTGTTGAGCCTGCCCTTCGACTTCATCTTCTTCACTGGAAGTCCAAACGTGGGGAAGGTGGTAATGAAGGCGGCGGCGGAGCACTTGACGCCAGTTGTGCTGGAGCTTGGGGGTAAGTGCCCGCTGATCGTCCTGCCTGATGCGGACATCGACCAGGCGGTCGATCAGCTGATGTTCGGCAAATTCATCAACAGCGGCCAAACCTGCATCGCCCCTGATTACCTCTATGTCCATAGCAGCGTCAAAGACACCCTGCTGCAACGCTTGGTAGAACGGGTCAAGGTCGAGCTGCCAGAGGTCGACTCCACCGGCAAGATCGTGACCGCGCACCAGGTTGCACGCTTGGCTGCTTTGATCGAGGAAACCCGTGGCCAGGTTCTGGTCGGTGCCCGGGCCGACATGGAGAAGCGCTCGTTCAGTGCCACGGTGGTGGACAATGTCCAGTGGGACGACCCGTTGATGGCGCAAGAGCTGTTCGGGCCGATCTTGCCGGTGCTCGAGTACGATGAGGTGCCCACTGCTGTAGGCCTGATCAACAAGCATCACCCAAAGCCGTTGGCGGTGTATGTATTCGGCAAGGACATCGACCTTGCCAAAGGCATTATCGACCAGATCCAGTCGGGCGATGCGCAGGTCAATGGCGTGTTGCTGCACGCGTTCTCCCCGTACCTTCCTTTCGGCGGTATCGGTGCTTCGGGCATGGGCGAATACCATGGGCGCTTTAGCTACCTCACCTTCACTCACAAAAAGTCGGTGAGGATCGTGGCGTAAGCATCAGGGCCAAGCGCACCGCGTGTGCTTGGCCGCTGGCGCTCTTGATCAGATCAGGGCGCTCACCAAGCCAACCAGGAATTTCCGGTGTCGGGATCTGTGGATGATCCCGCAGATCACTGCAGATATGGGGCTAGTAAAGATCGTCTAGTTGCGCAATCGAAAACGAAGGTTTTGGATTGGTTTGTCATTTACTGACATGACATGACGCTTGTGGTCATTTTCTCGATGCTTCGCTTTACCTAAATTATCAGTTTCTGATTGTGCAGGGGCGAATCATGAATGTGACTATTTTAAATACACCAGATGTGAATGTATCTCGTGTCCTATGGCAGCCAATGTCGATTGGGACTTTGGAAGTGTCTGGACGTATCTTCAAAACAGCTACTCATGAAACGCTGGCCGGTGACAAAGGATTTGTTACCTCTGGAATTCTGGACTTCTATCGGCCAATGGCAGAGTCCGGGTTACCACTGATCATTACCGGTAATATTTTTGTTTCCTGGCAAGGGAAGTCTGGCGGTAGGCAACTGGCATTAGATGATGATGATAAAATTGCTGGAATGAAAATCCTTGCGGATATGTGTCATCAATATGGAACCAGGCTGTTTGCCCAACTTAACCATGGAGGCTCGCAAATGCGTACTCCGGCAGAAGGAATTGCCGATTTGCCGGTGACTTCTACCGGGCGTTTGCATCCTACCTTGTTGAGCCTGTCTCGATCCTTGCGTGAGGACGAGTTTCCGCGCTTGATAAAGTCATTTGCCGATGCAGCAGAGCGAGCCAAGAAATCTGGCTGCGATGGTGTTCAGATCCAGATGGGGCATGGTTACTTGATCAGCCAGTTCTTGACCCCAGGAACTAATCGTCGCACAGATCGCTATGGTGGAAATGCCGAGAAGCGTATGGCGCTGGCCCTGGAAGTGTATCGGGCAGTCCGTGAGCGCGTAGGAGCCGACTCTCCTGTTATTGCGAAGTTGAATGGTCGTGATGACCGTCCTAGTGGAGTCGCTCTAGAGCATCAACTTGAATTGGCAAAAAAATTGGAAGAAGAGGGGCTCGATGCCATTGAAATCACGCGAGGTCATTTTTCAACAATCCCCAGTACGCTGTCTGGTCAATGGTCAGGCTTTCTGAAGCGTCAGGTCACGGTCGGGATGGCGGCAAGTTTTCCTATCTGGCAACGTTGGTTTATGCGTCTTGTCGGCGTGTTCATGGAACCATTTCTCAATCGTTTTTATCCACGTAAGCAGGGATTCAACATCGACGAGGCGCAGCATTTCACCAGGGTTCTAGATATTCCAGTTATTAGTTGTGGTGGCTTTAACGACAAGCAGGCAATGGAGAGTGTTATCAAGTCGGGAAAGGTTGCTGCTATTTCCATGGGGCGTGGGTTAATCGCCAATCCATACTTTTACCAACACGTCTATAATCCAATAGCCGACGCACCGGTGTGTAGCTACTGCAATAAATGCATTGGCAGCGCTGGCGGGGAGTTGGGTGTAGGATGTTTTGATTTGGAGGTTAAGGAAAAACAAGTGGCGATGTTGGAAAGCGCTTTGTCGCGGCGAGAATCTACTGATTTCTAGTGGCTGACTTACATGTGGAGCAAGTCAGCGTCAGTCAAGTCTATTGGCTGGTTTTCCTTTCTTGAATTCATTCACTTATTACCTGGTGACGGTGTTGCGGCAACCGTTGTCAGCGTTTATCAATCCCGATAATCCTGTTAGTGGGTACTCCTGAGTCTATTGCGGGTAGCCTGTGGGTCCTTGCGTCAGATAGTCCTACCTTGCTGGCTATGGCATTCAGGAATGACTTTCAAGCGTGGTCGCTTGAGCTTCCCGGTGTATATTTCCAAGCTTGGTGGCGGGTCTGGATCGCTGTTTTTGTGCTTGCAGCCGATGCAGCGTTATTGTGCGTCGCATAGCAGCGGATTTAGATAGGCTTGCCTATGATCCTCCGGTGCTTGTACATAACGATTTGGAAACACTGGCCGGATTTGCATGCGATGACTTCCTTCAATACCCATGACATTGCTCGACTGGCAAAAGTGGCCACCCTATGCGGTTTTGACATGGATGCCTTGCTGGCTGAGATAGGTGTTTTCGCATCAGCTTGTTCCGGTTCGGATGGTAGTTGGGATGCTGAAGCGCTAGGTCGTTTGTATGCGGCAGGTCTCAAGCTATCGCTACAGGACCATTTTCCATTCGTGTTGGGTGAGCTTTTCCTGTTTGACCGTATACCGGAGGCGGATATTTTCCTGGCAACTAGCGCTACGCTGCAGGAAGCGTTATCCATTCTTTGTTATTTGCCGTTTCTGTTACAGCCAGACACCCTCATATGGACTGAAGTACATGGTGACGAACTTCACATATTCTCTGAGTTGCAGCAGTCAGGCTTGCGCCTGGCCAATCCAGGGTTCATCGAAACGGTGTTCGTCGTGATTTGGCGGCTGATAAGGCAGGTGGCTCCTTTCAGCGATATTAAGAGTTTGTGTTTCAGGCATGAGTCCCTACAGTCTGCAACTCATTATTCTCGGCAATTCGGCAGCGCTCCCATCTTCGCGGCTTCCTTCAATCGACTGACTCTGGCTAGCGATTGTCTACTTCAGCCCCTTTGCGGCGCATCCCCGGGCTTGCACGCTCAGGCCAGGCTTCTTTTAGAGAAGAGGGTTCAACGCCAAGGGCTACGTGGGCGCTTGGAGCAAGTCGTGGAAGTGATGGTCAAGCAGCACCCAGCCACGTCTCTGCTGGATGTGTGTGAGCGGCTGGGTTTGGAACCGCGGAGTTTGCAACGACGACTCAAGGAAGAGGGCGTGACTTTCAACGAAGTTCATGCCAGGTCGCGGTTCTACATGGCCAGGCTGCTCTTGAGCGACCCTGGCATCGATATTGAATCGATTGCTGAAAAGCTGGGCTTTGCTGATCGCCACAGCTTTTCCAGATCTTTCAGCAAATGGGCCGGGATATCGCCCAGTCGCTACAGGATCCAGGGATAAGGCGCCGTACGGAACAGTCAAGCGTTCGCTGCTTGAGGCTGGGGTTATTCCTGAGATTTGCTGTAGCGCTATCCGACTTGATTCGTCATCCCCGTGATGCCTTCGAGCATCGCTTCAGGGCAAAAAACAGCAGGCCACGCGGTTGATCAGTGCCCGTGGGCGCGGCCTCCAGCAGCGCTCTCCACAAACCCTTGAGATTCGAGAAGGCACCGCCGGCAGGCCGTTTTCCTAGAGGATCGGCTTGCCGCCGGTGACGCCCACCCGCGAGCCGGAGATGTAGCTGGCCTCGTCGCTCGCCAGCAGGACATAGATGGGCGCCACCTCCACTGGCTGGCCCGGACGGCCCAGGGGCGTCTGCTCGCCGAAGTGGGTGACAGCTTCTGGCGGCATGGTGGAGACGATCAGCGGCGTCCAGATCGGGCCGGGGGCGACGCTGTTGACTCGAATGCCACTGGCTCCCAGCAGTTGCGCCAGGCCGGCGCTGAAGTTGGCGATGGCGCCCTTGGTGGTGGCATAGGGCAGCAGGGTGGGCTTGGGGGCGTCGGAATTGATCGAACTGGTGTTGATGATCGAGCTGCCGGGTGCCATGTGCGGCACCGCGGCCTGGCAGATGCGAAACATCGCGGTGATGTTGATATCGAAGGTCCGTACCCATTCTTCATCGGTGATGTCCGCCAGTTCATGGTGGGTCATCTGGTAGGCGGCATTGTTCACCAGGATATCGATGCGCCCGAACTGCTCCACGGTCTTGGCGACTATGTCGCGACATTGCTGTTTGCCCGCCAGGTCGCCCGGCAGCAGCAGGTATTCGCGTCCGGCCTGTTCCACCCAGCGGGCGGTCTCGCGGGCATCTTCGTGTTCGTCTAGGTAGGCCAGCGCCACATCGGCGCCTTCCCGGGCGAAGGCGATGGCCACCGCCCGGCCGATACCGCTGTCGGCCCCGGTGACCAGGGCGATCTTGCCGGCCAGGCGGCCCGAACCCTGGTAGCTTTGCTCGCCGCAATCGGGGTAGGGCTCCATGGCGCCTTGGGCTCCGGGAACCGCTTGCTGCTGGGAAGGAAAGGGTGGTCGTGGATAGGATTTCATGGGCATCTCCGAGTAGCTGGCCAGTTACCGGCTGCCCAGGGGGATGCCTGGACAGCCGGGCGCTGGGCAAGGGATTCAGTGGACGGTTCGGCTTCAGTGGGTGCAGGTCGGATCTTGCAGCCGCGTGCTGTTGGCCCTGAATGAGAAAAGAGGCGGGGCCGTGCAAGGCCCCGCTGGTTGGACGCTCAACTGCGGCCGCCGCCACTACCGCTGCGTCGACTGCCCTGCTTGCCGGCACCGGACGCCTTGTGCCGGTCGCCGGTGCTGTGGCCGCCCGAGGCCTGTCCGCCTTTCCTGCCTGCTTCGGAGGCTTTTTCCCGATCGTTGGCAAAGTTTCCAGGATTGGGATGTCCGGTATTAGCCATGGTTGAAGACCTCTTGCTAATGGAAAGTTACGCCCGTAATCAAACCGGGCATTTATTGGGAGGCCGATGGTTTTTAAAAGGTCGAAATGATTGGGTAAGGGGCGACGAATGGTTTATCGGCCAGAACAAGCCACTTAAGCCAAGGGCGAGTCTGTCTTTACGCATATATGCAAGCGGCGCTCAAGTTCGTTATTCGTCTAATGTTCCGCTCATCATCTGAATGACTTTGAACAATACGATCAGGCGCTTTTCAAACTTGGCGAGGGATCTTGTATCGAATAATGCAATGCATCCAGTGCAGGAGGCGTAAATGAAAGATCGAAGCTTAACTCGTCCCTGGGGCCCTGCTGGCGCTAGCTGCGGCCTGGTGGAGCAGGACCCGGGCCCGGGCTTGACCGACGACCAGCGGGTCCGCCGCGAGGACCCGCAGCGAGCGCAACCGGGACCTCGGGTCGAACTCGGCCCCGCGGATCAGGAACGCCTCCAGCCCTGATCAGCCAGCTGGGGCTCCCGTTCCAGCAACGCCAGGATGAGGGACTCACAGTCCAGGGCATTGACCTCGGCCAGGATCTCTTGCAGATAACGAATTCTGCTCGGCCATGGCGGCGTTGGCTGGTTCATGACATGCGCGAAGACTGCCGGGAAACCACCATCTCTTCGAGGATTTCGCGCACCAGTCGATTGATGCCCGATTCCCCGTGGTAGTGGCTGCGGTCGATGTTGGCAATGGTGAACTGGTTCGATCCTGGCGCCAGGATGTCCAGCGAGAGGCTGCCGTCGGCATTGATCACGCAGTTCACGCGACAGTTTGGCAAGCGCTGGGCAAGGGCCGCCTCGATTTCGAATTTGCTTAGGGTGTCCATGGGCTTTTCGGCTTGAGGTCATGAGCAAATCAAGACTAGCTGAGTAGCCCAGGCTGTAAATGCTGTCAGGCTGATAGCAAAGTCGCTGGTATTGAACATCGCAGCTCATCCGGAGCAACTTTGAACTTGCCTGCAAGTTGCCGCTTGTTGGTCGCATGGCAACGAGAATCACCCATTGCGGCTCGCAGGAAGTTGCTCCGTTTTGCCTCTACTGCGCTACCAGCGGGCATCTAGCGCCGGAGGACCGGGATGGGAGGGGAAATGTGGCAGCACCTCCTCGGCCAGTTCCTGGATGACTTCGGCCACCGGGCGTTGGGAGAACTGGATGCCCAGCGCGGCGTGGTTGACGCCGGCCTCTTGCCATTGCTCCAGCAACTGCAAAAGGCCCTTGCGTCCGGTGCGCAAGACGAAGCCGCCGTTGAGTGGTGTACGCGGATGGTCGGGATCGTCCACCAGGTCCAGCCATTCGTTGGTCATGTGGGGGCGGAAGCCGCCGTCGGGAATCAGCTGGCGCCAGGCACGGATCTTCTCGGCCAGTTGTCGTGGCCCACTGGCGGTGTGGGTGGCGAAGGGGTAGGTCAGCCAGCCATCGGCGTGCCGGGCGATCCACTCTGGCGATTGTCCCGAGGAGCTGGTGACGATCAGCGGAATCGCCCCAGTGCTGGGTTTGGGCAGCAGTTCGGCGCCGGCGAAACGGCCCAGGGGCGAATCGATGGCCTGCGGGCCGTCGGCCATGACTTGGCGAAAGTACTCCACCGCCTGGGCGAAGCGCTGGCCTCGCTCGGCATGTTCCAGGCCGTAGGCCGGGAACTCCACGGGCCGATCCCCCGAGGCGATGCCCAGTACCAGCCGGCCACCGGACAAACGATCGAGGCTGGCGGCCGACTTGGCCAAATCCAATGGGTGGCGCAGGGTGAAGATCGCGCTGCCGGTGGCCAGGGCAATTCGCTGGGTCCGGGCGGCGAGGAACGAGAGGTAGGCGAAGGGCTCGAACAGTTGCCCGGCATCGCCGAAGGTTGGATCGAACAGCGGTACGTCGCGTACCCAGACGGCGGCAAAACCCTGACGGTCGATGGTCTCGACCCAGTCGGCTTGCCCGGCCAAGACCTGCATGTCGCCCTGGTAGAAGCGCAGCGGCAGGAACAGGCCGAGGGTCAAGCGCTCGGGAGCGAACATGCGCCGGTAGCCGGGGTGCCCATAAAAATTCGCCGTCGCTGGGGCGCCGTTGTTCAGGGTGCTCTGCATTGTTTGTCTCCTGTTGCTCATGCGCCGCTGGCGGGCGCGGGAATGGTTACGCCCAGGCGTACGGCGGGACGTTGCGCCACTCGGTCGTGCCAGGCGCTTAGGTGGCGGTGCTGGCTGAAGTCGAAATCGATGATCCGGGCGATATGGGTCCAGCCGAAATGGGCGATATCGGCGATCGAATACTGGTCCGCGGCCAGGTAGGGGTGTTCAGCCAGGCGAGCGTCGAGCACCGCGAACAGCTCCTCGCTCAGTCGCCGGTAGCGGGCGATGGCCGCGGGCAGTTGCTGCTGGGCGAATAGCTCGAAGTGCACTCGTTGGCCGAGGATCGGCCCAACGCTGGAGGCATGGAATTGCAGCCACTTGATGGTTTCCCAGCGCCCGACCGGGTCCTGGGGCAGAAGACTGCCGCTGCGTTCGGCAAGGTAGAGCAGGATGGCCGCCGATTCGAACAGGGTGATGCCGGTCTCGTGGTCATGGATCACCGGGATCCGGCCATGGGGGTTGAGGGCGAGGAACTGCGGACGGTGTTGCTCACCGGTGTCCAGGTTCACCGGGTGCAGGCGGTAGGGCAACTGCAGCTCGTGCAGGGCAATGGTCACCTTGAAACCATTGGGTGAGCTGTCGGTGTACAGATCGAGCATCGTCGAGCTATCTCCATCGGGTTGAGTAGAGCTAAAGTTATGTATGCAGCTGCCCAGGGATCTTCCTTTTGCCTCAGGTGAATAGGAAACGATTTAAACTACCCGCTTTGTTTAGAAGAGCTAAACCATGAATCCAGTCCTGCCATTGCTGGCATTGCGCGCCTTTGCCGAAGTCGGCCGCCACGCCAGCATCAAGCATGCCGCCCAGGCCCTGGGGGTGACTTCGGGTGCGGTCAGCCAGCAGATCCGCCAACTGGAGGAGCGGGTCGGCATGCCGCTGTTCATTCGCCGGCACCAGCGCATGGTGCTGACCGAAGCGGGCAGCAGGGTCCACCCACAGTTGCTGGCGGCTTTCGAGCAGATCCAGGGAGCCTTGTGGACCCTGGAAGCGGACCGCATCCGGAGCACCGTGACCATCAGCACCGTGCCGTCCTTTGCTGCATCCTGGCTGGTACCACGACTGGGGCGCTTCACTTCCCTGCATCCAGAGATCGAGGTGCGGGTCGAGGCGTCGGCGGCATTGGTGGATCTACAGCGTGACCGGGTCGATATCGCCATTCGCCATGGCCTGGGCCACTACCCGGGGCTGGTAACGGAACCCCTGCTGGCGCCGGTGTTGCTGCCGGTCGCGGCGCCCGCGCTGCTGGCTGCTGGCGAGCCCATTCGCGAGCCAGCCGATTGCCTGGCCTGGCCGCTGCTGCAAGATACCGATCGAGCGGATTGGGCCCTATGGCTGGCGGCCCATGGGGTCGCCGCGGACCTGCGCGCCGAGCGTGGTACGGCGTTCGAGGATGACTACCTGCTGATCCGCGCGGCGGCGGCCGGCCAGGGGCTGGCGTTGGTGCCCCAGGAATATGCTCGCGAGGAGATTGCCGCCGGGCGCCTGGTGCAGGCCCTGGACAGGCCCTGGCCAGCGCGTTTTGCCTATTACCTGGTGACCCAGGCGCAAGCTTGGCGACGGCCCGAAGTGGAGGCGTTCATGGCCTGGATCAGGCAAGAGGCCAAGGCCTCGGCTTGAAGCGCTGGCCGCAGGGGCGAAGAAAGTCCGGGGCTTGCCCGTCGCGTTCCGGGTCGCAGGCTATGCTCAAGCGACTGTGGCTACCGGTAATTTCAGCATGGGTTCAGGAACGCTCGAGTACATTTCGAGCAACCTGTATGGCTGGCATGAGATGTCAACTCCATGGCGCGCAAGGCTAAGCTTTTTGTTATCGGGCGAAGGCAGACTGCAAGGACCTAATAACAAAAAGCTGCGTCCGGTTTCCCTCCGGACGGCGGAGGTTTCCATGCGTCGACTCATGCTTTCGCTAATGGCTGTGCTGGTACTGGGAGCCGGTATCCACACCCTTGGATCCAGGCCGAACGAAGGGACTGATAATGCCCATGTGCCGCGCGCCAGCCATACGCATCCACCGGCCACCGGGATCGGGGAAGTGGTCAAGCATCTCTGATGACACCCTGGGGAAAGGCTCAGTCGGGTGTGGCCCGTTCGTCCTCGTCCAGCGCCTCCCAGACCTGGTGCGGCGACATGCTCATTTCCAGCCAGACCTGGGTCAGCAACAGGGCGATGAAACAGGCCAGGCCGACGCCGAGGCTCAGGTCGGCGATGTCGATCAGCTTGACGATGGAGACCAGGATCCCGATCAGGTAGACCTCGAGCATGCCCCATTCGCGCAGGTGGTGATAACCGCGGTAGAGCAGCATGGCGCTGCGGCGTGCCACCTTGAACCTCAGGCTCAGCAATACCAGCAACTGGCAGAGCAGCTTGAGCAACGGAATGGCCATGCTGTTGAGCAGCACCAGCACGGCAACCCCGGGCATACCGCTTTCGAACAGCCCGAGCACACCGCTCCAGACGGTATCGCTACGGGTCTGGCCCAGGAGGGTCAGGTGCATGATCGGCAGGAAGTTGGCCGGGATGTAGAGCAGCAGGGCGGTCAGGACCAGGGCGAAGCAACGGCGCTGCCATTGATGGCGGTGCACGGCCAGCTCGAAGCCGCAACGCGGGCAGCAGCTCTTTTCACCGGGTTCCAGTGGTTCACGGCGCATCAGCAGGTCGCATTCATGGCAAGCGACCAGGGCTTGGAGCGGCAGGTTCGGCAAGTCACCGGGGTTGGTCTGGGGCATCGGGCAAGTCCTGAAGGCGCGTGGCCTAGGTGTCTGTTCTGGCCTGGGGGCAGGCGCCGTGGAGGAACATCTGCTCCAGGGTCTGGGCGGTATTCGAGCTCGCCGCGCGTCCGCGGCGTTCGGCATCCACCATGCCGTAGACCAAGGTGATGAACAGTTCGGTGAACACCGATGCGCTGATGTCGATGCGGAATGCTCCCTGGTGCTGGCCGCCCAGGAAAAAGGCGTCCAGCGCGTTGATGTAGGACTGCCACCGGGCGCCATCGGCCTGTGGGTCGAGGAAATCCGGGCGGTATTGAAATACCAGGAAGGTCAGCAGCTCTCGATGGGCGAGATGCTCCCTGATCAAATTGTGCAGTGCTTCCAATGGATCTGCATCCAGCAGGCGGGAGGCTACGATGATCTGGTGCAACACCTCCTTGCCATGCCATTCGAGCATTTCCAGCAGATGGTCACGCGTGCCACAAAAACGGTGCAGCGTGGCCCGGCTAGTGCCGGCGGCTTCAGCCAGCTCCTTCAGTGTCCCGCGTGGGTGGTCGACGATGGCCACCGCCAGCGCCTTGATGAATCGTTCGTCATGGGGCGTCAGGGTCATTCGCAAGTCCTGGTTGAGTCCTCGAATGCGCGCATGGTGCAAAAAAGCTCGCAGCGCTCCGCAATATATGAGACAAAAAAGTTCATATGAGTCTTTGTTGACTCATTTTGGGTTTGAAAGTAGCATTCTGGACATTCTCAATCAATAGTCAGGTGTGCCATGGTCGATTTGCGTGCAATAGGAAGGGTCAGTGCATTGGCGGTTGTCATCGCACTGGCAGGATGTGGCCCCTCGGGCGAGCAGCAGAGCGCCGCGGAGATGGTGCTTCCTGTGGATGTGTTCGCGGTGAAGCCGGAAACCCTGGCGCTGACATCGGAGCTGCCAGGCCGGATCGAACCGGTACGCGTGGCCGAGGTGCGGGCACGGGTGGCGGGGATCGTGCTGAAGAAGCGCTTCGAGGAAGGTGCCGACGTCAAGGCCGGCGATCTGTTGTTCCAGATCGATCCCGCGCCGCTCAAGGCAGCGGTGTCCCGTGCCGAGGGCGACCTGGCCCGGGCCCAGGCCGGGATGAAGGAAGCCCAGGCACGGGTCAAGCGCTATGAGCCGCTGGTGAAGATCGAAGCGGTCAGCCAGCAGGACTACGACAAGGCCAGTGCCGACTTGCACAGCGCCCAGGCAGCGACTCGTTCGGCCCAGGCCGACCTGGAAACCGCGCGCCTGAACCTGGGTTATGCCTCGGTCGCCGCGCCGATCTCCGGCCGGGTAGGGCGTGCGCTGGTAACCGAAGGCGCCCTGGTTGGCCAGGGCGAAGCAACCCTGATGGCGCGCATCCAGCAACTGGATCCGATCTACGCCGACTTCACCCAGACCGCCGCCGATGCCCTGCGCCTGCGTGAGGCGCTGAAGACCGGCAGCCTGGCCGCAGGAGACAGCAAGGCCCTGACCCTGCGGGTCGAGGGTACGCCCTATGAGCGCCAGGGCTCGCTGCAGTTCACCGACGTGGCGGTCGATCCGGGCACCGGCCAGATCACCTTGCGCGGCAAGTTCCCCAACCCCGATGGCGTGTTGCTGCCGGGCATGTACGTGCGGGTCAAGACCCCGCAAGGTACTGACAACCAAGCCATCCTCGTCCCGCAGCGTGCGGTCAAGCGTGGCAACGACGGCAGCTCCCACGTGATGGTGGTCGGCGCCGACGAGCGTGCCGAGGCCCGTCCGGTCACCACCGGCACCATGCAGGGTTCGCGCTGGCAGATCATCGAAGGCCTCAAGGCCGGTGACCAGGTCATCGTCGGTGGCCTGGCCGCCGTGCAGCCGGGCGTCAAGGTCACTCCCAAGCAGGCTCAGGAAACCGAGCAGAAACAATAAGCCCGGTTACGACACGAGGATTTTTTGATGTCCGATTTTTTCATCAAGCGCCCGAACTTCGCCTGGGTGGTGGCTCTGTTCATCTCCCTGGCCGGCCTGCTGATCATCTCCAAGTTGCCGGTGGCGCAGTACCCCAGCGTTGCGCCACCGCAAATCACCGTGACCGCCACCTACCCGGGCGCTTCGGCCAAGGTATTGGTGGACTCGGTCACCAGCGTGCTCGAAGAGTCGCTCAACGGCGCGAAGAACCTGCTGTACTTCGAGTCGACCAACAACTCCAACGGATCTGCCGAGATCGTCGTGACCTTCCAGCCGGGCACCGACCCGGACCTGGCCCAGGTCGACGTGCAGAACCGCTTGAAGAAGGCCGAGGCACGCATGCCCCAGGCCGTGCTCACCCAGGGCTTGCAGGTCGAACAGACCAGCGCCGGCTTCCTGTTGATCTACGCCCTGAACTACAAGGAAGGGGTCGAGCGCAACGACACCACCGCGCTGGGCGACTACGCCGCGCGCAACATCAACAACGAACTGCGTCGCTTGCCCGGCGTCGGCAAGTTGCAGTTCTTCTCTTCCGAAGCGGCGATGCGGGTCTGGATCGATCCGCAGAAGCTGGTGGGTTATGGCCTGTCCATCGAAGACGTGAGCAGCGCCATCCGTGGACAGAACGTGCAGGTTCCGGCCGGCGCCTTCGGCAGCGCGCCCGGTACCAGTGAGCAGGAGCTGACCGCGACCCTGGCGGTCAAGGGCACCCTGGACAACCCCCAGGAGTTCGGACAGATCGTCCTGCGCTCCAACCCTGATGGTTCCACCGTCAAGCTGGCCGATGTCGCCCGCCTGGAAGTGGGCCAGGAAAGCTACAACATCTCCTCGCGCCTGAATGGCACTCCAGGCGTGGGTGGCGCGATCCAGCTGTCCCCGGGCGCCAACGCCATCCAGACCGCGACGTTGGTCAAGGAGCGCCTGGCCGAACTGTCGCAGTTCTTCCCCAGCGACATGCAGTACTCCGTACCCTACGACACCTCGCGTTTCGTCGACGTGGCCATCGAGAAGGTGATCCACACCCTGATCGAAGCCATGGTCCTGGTGTTCCTGGTGATGTTCCTGTTCCTGCAGAACGTGCGCTATACCCTGATTCCATCCATCGTGGTGCCCGTGTGCCTGCTCGGCACCCTGGCGGTGATGTACCTGCTGGGCTTCTCGGTGAACATGATGACCATGTTCGGCATGGTGCTGGCCATCGGCATCCTGGTGGACGACGCCATCGTGGTGGTGGAGAACGTCGAGCGGATCATGGCCGAGGAGGGCCTGCCCCCGACCGAAGCGACGATCAAGGCGATGAAGCAGGTGTCCGGTGCCATCGTCGGTATCACTCTGGTGTTGTCCGCGGTGTTCATGCCGCTGGCGTTCATGAGCGGTTCGGTGGGCGTCATCTACCAGCAGTTCTCGGTATCCCTGGCGATCTCGATCCTGTTCTCCGGCTTCCTGGCCCTGACCTTCACCCCGGCCCTGTGCGCCACGCTGCTCAAGCCGATCCCTGAAGGCCATCACGAGAAGCGCGGTTTCTTCGGCGCCTTCAACCGTGGCTTCGCCCGCGTCACCGAGCGCTATTCGGTGCTCAGTTCCGGGCTGGTCAAGCGTGCCGGCCGCTTCATGCTGGTGTACGCCGGTATCGTCGCGGTGCTGGGCTACACCTACCTGCGCCTGCCGGAAGCCTTCGTCCCAAGCGAAGACCTGGGCTACATGATCGTCGACGTGCAGCTGCCGCCCGGCGCCAGCCGCATGCGTACCGATACCACTGGCAAGGAACTTGAGCAGTACCTGATGTCGCGCAAGGCGGTGGACTCGGTATTTCTCGTCTCCGGCTTCAGTTTCTCCGGCCAGGGCGACAACGCAGCACTCGCATTCCCGGTTTTCAAGGATTGGTCGGTACGCGGCAAGGAAGAGTCTGCTGCTGCCGAGGTCGCGGCGCTGAACGAGCATTTCGCACTGCCGAGCGACGGCACCATCATGGCGGTCTCGCCACCACCTATCGACGGCCTGGGCAACTCCGGCGGTTTCGCCCTGCGCTTGATGGACCGTGGCGGTTTGGGCCGCGAGGCCTTGTTGCAGGCACGGGATACGCTGCTGGGCCAAGTCAACGGCAACCCGAAATTCCTCTACGGGATGATGGAAGGCCTGTCCGAGGCGCCGCAGTTGCGCCTGGTGATCGACCGCGAAAAAGCCCGGGCCCAAGGCGTCAACTTCGAGACCATCAGCTCCACCCTGTCCTCGGCTTTTGGTTCCGACGTGGTCAACGACTTCACCAACGCCGGTCGCCAGCAACGGGTGGTGATCCAGGCCGAGCAGGGCGCGCGGATGACTCCGGAAAGCGTGCTCAAGCTGTACGTGCCCAACAACAAGGGCGACCAGGTGCCGCTCAGCGCCTTCGTCAGCAGCAAGTGGGAAGAGGGGCCGGTACAACTGGTGCGCTACAACGGCTATCCGTCGATCCGTATCGTCGGTGACGCAGGTCCAGGCTACAGCACCGGCCAGGCCATGGCCGAGCTGGAGCAACTGGCATCGCAACTGCCCAAGGGCATCGGCTACGAGTGGACCGGCCTGTCCTACCAGGAGAAGGTCTCTGCCGGCCAGGCATCGGGCTTGTTCGCCCTGGCGATCCTGGTGGTGTTCCTGTTGCTGGTGGCCCTCTACGAGAGCTGGTCGATCCCGCTGTCGGTGATGCTGATCGTACCGATCGGCGCGGTGGGTGCGGTACTGGCGGTAATGGTCGTGGGCATGCCCAACGACGTGTACTTCAAGGTCGGCCTGATTACCATCATCGGCCTGTCGGCGAAGAACGCGATCCTCATCGTCGAGTTCGCCAAGGAACTGTGGGAGAAGGGCCACAGCCTGCGTGACGCCGCCATCGAGGCCGCGCGCCTGCGCTTTCGCCCGATCATCATGACGTCCATGGCCTTCATCCTCGGCGTGGTCCCCCTGGCCATCGCCACCGGCGCCGGTGCGGCCAGCCAGCGCGCCATCGGTACCGGGGTGATCGGCGGGATGCTCAGCGCCACCTTGCTGGGCGTGCTGTTCGTGCCGATCTGCTTCGTCTGGTTGCTGTCGTTGCTGCGTACCAAACGGCCTGCCACCGAACAACCAGCCCTGACCCAGGAGTGATCAGCATGCGTACCCCAGCTTTTACCGTATCGGCGCTGCTGATCGCCCTGGCCCTGGGTGGCTGCTCCATGGCTCCGACCTACGAGCGTCCGACGGCGCCCGTAGCCGACAGCTGGAGCGACTCACCCGCCCAGCAGGGACGCCAGGCCAGCGAACTGGACTGGCAGGCGTTCATCGTCGATCCCGAGCTGCGCCGCCTGGTCGGCACCGCCCTGGACAACAACCGTTCGTTGCGCCAGACCTTGCTGGACATCGAACAAGCCCGGGCGCAGTACCGCATCCAGCGGGCGGACCGGATCCCCGGGTTGAACGCCGGGGCCTCGGGTAACCGCCAGCGCCTGCCGTCGGACCTGTCCAGCGGTGGCCGGGCCGGCGTGGCCAGTACCTATCAGGTCGGCCTGTCGTTGCCGGAATACGAAGTCGACCTGTTCGGTCGGGTCAAGAGCCTCAGCGATGCCGCATTGCAGCAGTACCTGGCCACCGAGGAGGCCGGGCGCTCGGCACGCATTGCGCTGATCGCCGAGGTCACCCAGGCCTACCTGACCCATGACGGTGCCCAGCGTCGCCTGGCCCTGACCCAGCAGACCCTGGTCAGCCGCGAATATTCCTTCGCCCTGATCAGCCGGCACCGTGCGGTAGGTAACGCCACCGCGCTGGACTACCAGGAAGCCCTGGGCCTGGTGGAACAATCCCGGGCCGACGAGGAGGCCGCCCTGCGCCAGAAGCAACAGGCGTTCAATGCCCTGGTGCTGCTGCTGGGCACCGCCGATGCCACCAAGTCGATTCCCGATAAGTCGTCGGAGCAGCCGCTACTGGTGCAAGACATCGCCGCGGGCTCACCGTCGTCGCTGATCGAGCGCCGTCCGGACATCCTCGCCGCCGAACATCGCCTGCAAGCGCGCAATGCCGATATCGGCGCTGCGCGGGCAGCGTTCTTCCCGCGGATCACCTTGACCGGCAGCTTCGGCACGTCCAGCGCGCAAATGTCCGGTCTGTTCGATGGCGGCTCGCGCTCCTGGAGCTTCATTCCGACCCTGTCGCTGCCGATCTTCGATGGCGGACGCAACCGCGCCGGGTTGAGCCTGGCCGAGGCGCGCAAGGACTCGGCGGTGGCGGCCTACGAGGGCACGATCCAGACCGCGTTCCGTGAAGTGGCGGACGCCCTGGCGGCCACCGATACCCTGCGCCGCGAGGAGCAGGCACGCCGGGCCCTGGCCAACACCAGCAACGAATCGCTGAAGCTGGCCAAGGCTCGTTATGAAGGCGGTATCGATAGCCACCTGCGTTACCTGGACGCCCAGCGCAACAACTTCGCCAACGAGACGGCGTTCATCGAAGTCAGCACTCAACGGCAGATCGCCCTGGTGGACCTGTTCCGCTCCCTGGGTGGTGGCTGGAAGGACAATCAGGACCAGCAACTGGCGCAACGCCAGGACCGCCCCTGAATGAGTGACCGCCGCCCGCCGGAGCAAGCCCGGCGGGCGACGCTCGAGGAAGGTAACGATGCGTGCAATCGATGCCGGCATCCAGGTCTGCGGCGAATGTCATCAACTCAATCCCATCGACGGCCAGCAACCCGCGCGTTGCAGTCGTTGCCGGGCGCTCTTGCATGTGCGCCGCCCGGACAGCATCAGGCGGACCTGGGCCTTGCTGATCAGCGCCATGTTGCTCTACATCCCGGCCAACCTGCTGCCGATCATGACCGTCAGCATTTTCGGCAAGGGCGCGCCGGCCACTATCATGAGCGGGGTGATCAGCCTGCTGCAGCTGGGGATGATCCCCATCGCCCTGGTGGTGTTCGTGGCCAGCATCGTGGTGCCGACCTTCAAGCTGGTGGGCATCGCGCTGCTGCTTTATTCGGTGCAGCGCCACCAACCGATGTCCGCCCGCCAGCGGATCATCATGTACCGCTTCATCGAATGGGTGGGGCGCTGGTCGATGCTCGACATCTTCGTCATCGCCATCCTGGTGGCGTTGGTGAACTTCGGCAACCTGGCGCGCATCGAGGCCAACCTCGGCGCCGCCGCCTTCGCCAGCGTGGTGGTGCTGACCATGCTGGCTGCTGTGACTTTCGATCCCCGGCTGATCTGGGACAACACCCACTTGGACAAAGAAAATGAGTGATTTGCCCGTCCCCAAGAAACACCCGGCCTCCAACTGGTCGGCAATCTGGATCCTGCCCCTGGTGGCCCTTGTCATCGGTGCGTGGCTGGGCTGGCGTGCCTACGACGAGGCCGGTCCGGTCATCCAGGTGCGCTTCGAGAGCGGCGACGGTATCCAGGCCAAGAAGACCGAGGTGCTGTACAAGGGCATCTCGGTCGGCAAGGTGGTCGACCTGAATGTCAGCGAGGACATCAAGGGGGTGATTGCCTCCATCGAGCTGACCAAGGAGTCCCGGGATTACCTGAACCACGACACGCGTTTCTGGCTGGTCAAGCCGCGGGTCTCCCTGGCCGGGGTGACTGGCCTGGAGACCCTGGTCTCGGGGGTCTACATCGCGGTGGATCCGGCCAAGGGCGACAAGGGCGACCAAGGTGTGCGCTTCTATACCGCCCTGGCGGAACCGCCACCAATGTCCGAGAAGGTGCCAGGCCTGCACATCACCCTCAAGGCCGACCGGCTGGGTTCCCTGGAGCAGGGCAGCCCGGTGTTCTACAAGCAGATCCTGGTGGGCCAGGTGAAGAACTTCCAGCTCGGCGAGGACCAGCGCACCATCGAGATCAAGGTCCACATCGAGCCGGCCTACGCCGACCTGGTGCGCAAGCACACGCGTTTCTGGAATGCCAGCGGCATCTCGATCTCCGGCGGCCTGTCGGGTTTCAAGGTGCGCAGCGAGTCGCTCCTGACCCTGGCCGCGGGCGGTATCTCCTTCGCCACCCCGGACAACCACCGCGACAGCCCGCCCACCGACCCGACCAAGCCGTTCCGCCTGTACGAGGACTACGACGCGGCCCAGGTCGGCTTGCGGGTGAAGCTGAAGATGAAGGACCTGAGCGAGATCGAGCCCGGCCGTACTCCGGTCATGTACAACGGGGTGCAGGTCGGCCTGGTCAAGACCGTCGACATGAACCAGGACTTCAGTGGCGCCACCGCCGAGCTGGCGATGGATCCACGGGTCGAGGCCCTGTTGCTGGAGGGCACCGAGTTCTGGACCGTGAAGCCGAATATCTCCCTGGCCGGGATCACCGGCCTGGATGCCCTGGTCAAGGGCAACTACATTGCCGTGCGCTTCGCCAAGAACGGGGCGCCCCGGCGCGAGTTCAGCGCACGCGCCAAGGCGCCGCCGATGGATCTGAATGTGCCGGGCCTGCACCTGGTGCTGACCAGCGACCGCCGGGGTTCGGTGGAGGTCGGCGCACCGGTGCTCTACCGGCAGATCCGCGTCGGTAGCGTGCAGAGCTACCAACTGTCGGCGGACAACCGGCAGGTGCTGATCGGCGTGCATGTCGAGCCCGAGTATGCGCGCCTGGTGAACAGTTCGACGCGTTTCTGGAACGCCAGTGGCGTGACCCTGAGCGGTGACTTCACCGGGCTCAAGGTCAAGAGCGAGTCGCTGCAGACCTTGATCAATGGCGGGATCTCCTTTGACACCCTGGACCCCAAGGCGTCGTCCCCGGGCAAGGATCGCCGCTTCGCCCTTTATGACAGCGAAGAGGCGGCCATGGCCCGGGGCGTGGAGATCCAGCTGAGCGTCGAAGACGCCGAGGGCCTGCGCGAAGGGACGCCGATTCGTTTCAAGGGGCTGGTGATCGGCAAGGTCGAGGGCATCGACTTGCAGGCCGACCTGTCCGGTGTGCTGCTCAAGGCACGCCTGGGGGCCAACGGCGAGCAGTTCGCCCGCAGCGGTACGCGCTTCTGGGTGGTGCGCCCGGCGCTTGGCCTGCTGCGTACGGAAAACCTCGGCACCCTGGTCAGCGGACCCTACATCGAGGCCCTGGCCAGCAGTCGCCCGGGCGAGCGCCAGACGCGCTTCCAGACCCTGGCCGAGGCGCCGAACCTGCTCGGGAGCGGCAACGGCCTGCGGCTGACCCTGAGCGCTCCGGACAAAGGCTCGATCAAGCTCGGCAGCCCGGTGACCTATCGCAAGATGCCGGTGGGCAAGGTCATCGACCTGAACCTGGGCCAGCAGGCGGACCGGGTACTGATCAGTATCCTCATCGAGCCGCGCTACATGCCGCTGGTGCGTACCGGCAGCCGCTTCTGGAATGCCAGCGGCGTCGGTATCGAGGCCGGTTTGTTCAAGGGCGTTTCGGTGCGCACCGAGTCCCTGGAAGCCATGGTCGCCGGCGGTATCGCGTTCGCCACGCCAGACAACGGACAAATGGGCGAAGCGGCCAAGCCGGGGCAGACCTTCGCCCTGTTCGATGCCGTCGACGAACAGTGGCTGCAGTGGGCGCCGAAGATTTCCCTCAAGGACGCCGGGCAATGAGCGCGCGCTCATTTTCAGGTCAAGGCAAAAGCAGATCGCTGATGTCCAGGCGCCTGTCATGTGCCGCATCGACCAGATGTCGCTGAGGCTGTCGCCAGTGATCGCATGCGCTTGCTGCAGATCGAGGAACAACTGGATGCGGTGCAAGTGCTGCAGATCGGGAGCCAGATACCGCTGATCAAGTAAGGGGGCGAAAAAGGCCGGCTGGAGCGATCCAGCCGGCCTTTTTCATGGGCGCCTGCCCGACTTGGCCTCCTGGGCGACGCTGCCATGCAGGAACATTTGCTCCAGGGAATGGACGGAATTGGCACTGGCCGCACGGCCGCGGCGTTCAGCATCGACCATGCCGTAGATCAGGTTGATGAACAGCTCGGTGAAGGCCGCGGCGCTGATATCGATACGAAACACCCCCTGGTGCTGGCCGCGCAGGAAGAACGCATCCAGATCCTCGATATAAGACGCTTCCTGCTCCAGCATCGGCCCCTTGGGACGATGTTCGAACATCAGCAGGGCCAGCAGGTCGCGGTGGGTGAGATGCTCCCGGATCAGGTGGCGCAGTGCCTCCAGGGGTTCGGCGGCGTGCAGCCCGGCGTTGCTGGTGATGCCGACGAGCACGTTCTTGGCATGCAGTTCGAGTTGCTGTTCCAGGTTGGCACGGGTCCCGTAGTGGCGGTTGAGCGTGGCCTTGCTCACTCCGGCCAGTTCCGCCAGTTCCTTCATGGTGGCACGTGGGTGGTTGACTATCGCAGTGGTCAGCTGTTTGAGAAGGCGGGCGTCATGCAGTGTCATGGGGTGTTCGGGGCTTCAGGCAAGTGAGGAGATTCCTAGCAAGAAGCACTCCTTGCCGGCACCCGCGCATTGTAATCACTTGCCTGAGTCTTTGTGGACTCATTTGTGACAATGGTATTTTTAAATGGCCTTAAAAGTCTCAGGCAAAACCTGTGGAACTCCGTCCTGACCGCCCCGGGTGAGGGGCGGACAGGGTTGCTCAGCGCCCGAGCATCAGGCTCATCAGGCGCTCGAAGAGCTTGCCGTAGGGCGGGTAGAGCATGGGAAAGGCCGGCCAGGCGAACTGCTTGAAGACCGGCCTCATCTTGGAGAACTCCAAGAAGCCTTCATGGCCGTGATAGTGGCCCATGCCGCTGGCGCCGATACCGCCAAAGGGCAAGTCGTGCTGGGCCACGTGCAATCCGCAGTCGTTGATCGCCACGC
Organism: Pseudomonas sp. CMR5c; assembly: GCF_003850545.1. NCBI lineage: Bacteria > Pseudomonadati > Pseudomonadota > Gammaproteobacteria > Pseudomonadales > Pseudomonadaceae > Pseudomonas > Pseudomonas sp. CMR5c. The sequence continues at coordinate 3,241,131 of NZ_CP027705.1, forward strand.
CGCCTGACTGGGTCTGGGCGATGATCTGCCGCTGCACCTCTGGCTGGCGGGTGAACAAGTAGAGCGCCAGCGGTTGGTCGCGGTCCTTGATGTACTCCACGACCTCCTCCAGTGCACGGTAGGTCTTGAGCGGCAGCAGGGGGCCGAAGATTTCCTCCTGCATGATCCGCATCCCGTCATGGACATCCAGCACCAGGGTCGGGGCGATCTTGCACAGGCGGCTGTCACTGAGGTTGCCCGGCAGCAGGTTGACTATCCGCGCGCCTTGCTCCCGGGCATCGTCCAGGTAACCCATGAGTCGCTCGTGGGCCGCCTGGTCGATGATCGAGGTGTAGTCCGGGGTACTCAGCGAGGCATAACGCGCTGGGGCGATCCTGCGGCAGTGGGCGACGAACTCGTCCCGTTGCGATTCGTGGATGAACAGGTAGTCGGGCGCTACGCAGGTCTGGCCGGCGTTCACCGTCTTCATCTGCAGGATGCGCTCGGCGGCGGTCTTCAAGTCGAAGTCCTGGCAGACGATCACCGGCGACTTGCCACCCAGCTCCAGGGTGACGGGCGTCAAGTTGTCCGCGGCCGCGTGCATGACCTGGCGCCCGGTACGTGCCGAGCCGGTGAAGATCAGATGATCGAAGGGCATGGCGGAAAACACCGAGCCGCTGACGTCCGGTACCACCGCCAGGGTGTGCTCCTCGAAATCCCGGGCCACCAGCTTTTGCAGCAAGGTGCACAGATGGCGCGAGTTGGCGGCCATCTTGACCATGCAGCGATTGCCCGCCGCCAGGGCGCTGGTGACCGGGCCGATCACCAGGAACAGCGGGTAGTTCCAGGGCGCGATGACCCCGACCACCCCCTTGGGCTGGGGAATCACCTGGTTGCGCGCCCCCAGGAACCACACCGAGCCGTGCCGGCGTTGGGGTTTCATCCAGCGGCCCAGGCGCTTGCGGCAATCGCGCAGGCCATCCACCGACAGGAACAGCTCCAGCAGTTGGGTTTCCTGGTGGGCGCGGTTGCCGAAGTCCTGGCAGATGGCCTCGCAAATGGCCTTCTGGTTGTCCAGCAGCAAGCGCTCTAGGCGTCTGAGCTGGTCCCGGCGCTCTTGCAGGGACGGCACCGGCCTGTCGCGGTAGGCGGCGCGCTGCGCGCCGAAGATGCGCATGGCCTCGGCCTTGCTGTGGTCCAGAGAATGGGCATGGGCCGCGATGTTCATTGTTGTTTTCCCCTGTCATGGATGGGCCTGGCACGAAGGGGCAGGGTAGCGGCGGCGTCGCGGCCCTGGATTGACCGCAGATGACAGGTTTTTCGACATCTGGCGTCAGTTGGCAGCCGCTTCAGCGCCGCGGTTGCGCACTCGCCCGGTACTGCTGGGGCGACTGTCCGGTCCAGCGGCGGAAGGCCCGGGTGAACGAGCTGGACTCGGAGTAACCCACCAGCAGCGAGATCTCCGTCACCGAGTAATCCGAGCTTTGCATGTAGGACAGCGCCAGCTCCCGGCGCACCTCCTCGATCAATGAGGAGAACTCGATCTGCTGCTCTTTCAAGCGCCGCTGCAGGGTGCGCCGGTTGAGCCCCAGTTGCTGGCTGATCTGCGGCAGGGACAGGTTGCCGCTGCTCAGGGCGGCGGCAACCATGCGGGTGATCTGCGCCAGGAGCTGGTCATCCAGGCTGCGGGCTTCGCGCTCGCGCTCCAGGTAGGGCTCCAGGGCCCTGTACAGGCGCTCGTTGGCGTGGGTTCCGGGCAGGCGCAGGGTGTCCTGGCTGAGGTAGAGCCGGTTGGCGTCCTGGTTGAAATACAGCGGGCATTGGAACACTCGCTTGTGGGGCGTGATGTCGGCGGGCTTGCCGTGCTCGAAGTCCACCCGCAACGGCTTGATCGACTGGCCACTGACCAGGTTCAGCTGGCGCAGGATCGAGCTGATGGCGAATTCGGTGTCCTGGCGCCGGTACGGCACGGTGGGGGCGATGACCCGGTATCCCACGTGGGCCGGACGCGTGTCCAGGGCCAGTTCGATCACCGACTCCTGGGCGAACACCACGATGAACCGCTGCAGGGTCTGCAACGCCTGCTCGACGCTGGTGGCGCAATGTATGGCGTGGCCCATGGCACCGAAGTCGTCGGCCTCGGTCTGGCTGCCCAGTTCGATACCTATGGCCGGGTGCTGCTGGCCGGCGGCCTCCCATAGGGCCAGGTACTGCTCTCCGGGAATCTCGATGTCTGCGCGTTGCAGCACCCTCGGGTCGATGCCCAGCGGGGCCAGGTGCGCGGCGAAAAACTCGCTGAAACGCCGGAAGAAGCCTTCGGATAACACGGTTCGTACGGATCTCATTTTTATCCTGTCGCCTTTGTATCGCCTGGCACTCGGACAGGCCTGGGCGCCCGTCCGTCACATTGCCCCGTGTGCGTGCAAGACCGGAGCCCCTGGTTTGGCATCAGATGACAATCACTCTGTCATCTGCTGGCAAGCCGCGCTCCATGCCTTTGCCTAATTCTTTTCCCAGGCGACCCAGCCAAGTCTTGCACGGCCTTCTGGTGTACGCCCAAACAACAAGAATAAACGAGCAGAGCGCCGGCATATGACTACATGCAAGGCTGGATCCCACCCCTGCGGACACTCCCGGGCATGCCCGGCTGCCAGGTACTCGGCAAGAGCTTCGCGTCGCGCAATGCCCCAGGCGTTGTCGGCCGTCGGACACGCACTCCCATTCACCCGGCCAGCCCGAGTGCTTCGAACTGCTTCCCGCTAAACACAAGAAAAATCCGCAAGGAGAAGTTCATGAAATACCCAGCGACCTCGCTTTTGGGTGGCGCACTGTTGGCGCTGCTCGGCGCTACCCTGGCCCCTCTGGCCCTGGCGGCGGACCCCAGCAAGCCCGGCCCGGAACTGACGCCGATCGGTGCCCAGAAGGCTGGCAACGCCGACGGCAGCATTCCCCCCTGGACTGGCGGCCTGGACAAGGCTCCCGGCGGCTGGTCGCCCGGCCATGGCGACCCCTATGCCAGCGATAAGCCGCTGTACTCCATCGATGCCCGCAACCTGGCCCAGTACCAGCAATTGCTGCCCGAGGGCCAAGTGGCGCTGATCAAGACCTACCCGGGCTATCGCCTGGATGTCTATCCCACCCATCGCAGCTGTCCGATCCCGGCCCAGGTGGCCGAGCGCACCCGGACCTTCGCCGGCCAGGCGCGTATCGGTAGCGATGGCTGGCGCCTGGAGCAGGCCGCCGGTGCGGCGGTGCCGTTCCCGGTGCCGCAGAACGGTATCGAGGTGATGTGGAACTACAAGCTGCGCTACATGGCCAAGGGCCGGCGTGCGCAGATTTCCCTGTTGCTGAGGGAAAAGAACGGTGATCTCACCGAAGCCCGGCAGTGGGCCCACGAGTACTACCCCTACAACGATCCGGCGGTGAAGGCCCCGGCCGATACCGATGGCATCGAGGCCAAGCTGCTGTACGACGTGCTTTCGCCATCGTCCAGGGCGGGGGAGATGTACCTGGTGCACGCCTTCCTCGACAAGGTACAGAGCTCGTGGATCTACTTCCCCGGCCAGCGGCGGGTACGCCAGGCGCCGTCCTTTGCCTACGACAACCCGATCACCGGTTCCGACAACCTGTACTTCGTCGACCAGATCAACATGTTCACCGGCGCCCTGGACCGCTACGACTTCAAGCTCCTGGGCAAGCGGGAAATGGTGGTGCCCTACAACTCCTACCGGTTGGTGGACAAGTCCAACAAGTACCAGCAACTGATCGGCCAGGATTACCTCAACCGCGACGTGCAGCGCTATGAGAAGCACCGGGTGTGGGTGGTCCAGGCCACGGTCAAGGCCGACAAGCGCCACTCTTTCGCCAAGCGCATGTTCTTTTTCGACGAAGACAGCTGGAGCCTGTTGCACGTCGACATGTACGACGCCAAGGGCAATCTCTGGCGTGCCCAGGAGGGCAGCTTGTGGGCCGATCCGCAGATCCAGGCCTGCACCAGCTTCGAGTACCTGAGCTACGACCTGATCGCCCGTCGCTACATCGCCGATGGCTTCACCCAGGAAGGCGAGGCCCTGGACCTCACCGCCGGCCTGCAAGGGCGGGTCAGCGACAAGCTGTTCAACTCCAACGAACTGCGTCGTCGCGGCGAACGCTGAGCGCCCCGGGAGAATCAACCCATGCACAACAATAAGAAAATCGGTAATCGGCTCTCCGGGGGCTGCGCGCCACGCAAGGCCCTGATCATCGGCGCCACGGTCGCCTCCAGCCTGGCCTGGATGCCGGCCAGCCACGCGGTGCTGTTCGGCAGCTCCGATGGCATCTCGGGCAGCTTCGATTCGACCCTGTCCTATGGTTTCGCCAGCCGCCTGCAGTCCCCCGACTGCAAGCTGCTGGGCAACGACAGCGGCGGCTGCAACAACGGCACCGGCAACGACCTGGGGCGCTACTACAACCTGTCCCGCGGCAACGGCTACGCCAACGCCGACATCAACTTCAGCAACGCCGACGACGGCGACCTGAACTACCGCAAGCACGATGTGTTCTCCCAGGTGGTCAAGGGCACCCACGAGCTGAGCCTGAAGTTCGGCGACGGCTGGAGCGCCCTGGGGCGGGTGGCCTGGGCCCGAGACTTCAAGATGGACAATGTGCGCCAGACCGACCTGGACAAGCAGGCCAAGCGCGATGCCACCGAGCGTTTCGACCTGCTCGACCTGTGGCTGGCCAAGAGCTTCGATCTGGGGGACATGCCGGCCAAGGTCAAGCTGGGCAACCAGGTGATCAGCTGGGGCGCGGAGGTGTTCGTGCCGGGCGGCATCAACCAGATCAACGCCCTGAGCCTGCCCAAGTACCATACCCCCGGAACCCAGCTCAAGGAGGTGTTCGTCCCGGCGCCGATGGCCTCCTTCAACATCGGGCTGAGCGATACCCTGAGCGTCGAGGGGTATTACCAGTTCAAGTGGAACGCCTATGACCTGGACCCGGTCGGTACCTATTTCTCCAGTGCCGATGTCGCCGGGGAAGGGCGCCGGGCGATCTATTACCCCAGCCACTACGCCGAGGGCCTGATGCCCGGGGTCTGCGCAGGCATGCCCAAGGGGCACTGCGGGGCGCCGAACATCAGTGGCCTGGGCGAGTCGCAACTGGTGGCCCTGGGCCTGGCGGTACCCTATGGTGGCCAGCGCGAGGCACGCAACGGTGGCCAATACGGCCTGGCGCTGCGCTGGACGGCGGAAAGCATCGCCACCGAGTTCGGCCTGTTCTACGAGCGCTATCACGACAAGCTGCCCTTCGTCGGCTATACCGCGCGCAACAATCCCGACGCCCTGGCGGTGGACAACTACTTCATCAGCTACGGCGAGGACAAGGACCTGTTCGGCCTGTCGATGAACACCATGGTCGGTCCGGTAGCGGTGGCCGGCGAGTTGTCCTACCGACCCAGGGACAGTGTCGCCATCGACCCTACCGTGCCTTTCGGCCAGGCGTTCAGCGGCAGCTACAACAAGTACAGCGTGTTCGACACCGGCGTGAACAAGGGTTTCGTCGAGGAACGCAAGTGGCAAGCCGACGTCAACGCCACCTATACCTTCTCGGCCAACGACCCCTTGGGGTTCATCCCGAGCACCCTGGGCGCCTCGGATGCTTTTCTCATCGCCGAGGCGGTGGTCACCCGCTACCCGGGCCTGGATACCTCGGGCAAGGTGCCGTACCTGCTGCCGGACTATTCGCTGCCGGACAAGACCTCCTGGGGCTACGTCACCGAGTTCGGGATCAACTATCCCAACCTGTTCGGCAGTGGCATCACCGTCACCCCGCAACTGGACTTCAGCCACGACGTGCATGGCACCACGCCCAACGCCATGCCTTTCGTCGAGGGGCGCCGGTCGCTGAGCACTTCCTTGCTGTTCAACTATCGCGACCGCTGGAAGGGTGGCCTGCAATGGGTGCAGTTCTGGGGCGGCGGGGCCAACAACCTGATGGCTGACCGCGACTTCCTCGGCGGCAACATTTCCTACTCCTTCTGATCCTGCCGTAGTTCACGGCCGGCCTGCCTCCACGGCAGGTGCCGGCCGTGACTGGTTCTTCATCGAGGCATTCCATGTTGGCTTTTCTGGTGTCGACCCTTGAGCGTTTGTTTTTTCGCCATCGCCTGGCGACCCTTGGCGTACTGGCGCTGATCACCCTGATCATGGCGTCCTATGCGGCGCGGCTGGAGATGTCGGCCGGCTTCGACAAGCAGCTGCCGCAACAGCATGAGTTCATCAAGACCTTCAACCAGTACCGCGACGTGCTGTTCGGCGCCAACCGGGTGATCGTGGTGCTGCACGTCCGGCACGGCGACATCTGGAACACCCAGGCCATGACCCGGTTGTACGACCTGACCCAGGCGCTGTTCTTCATGCCGGGGATCGATCGGCGCAGCGTGACCTCGCTGTGGACTCCCAATACCCGGGCGGTGCAGATCACCGAGCAGGGCATGAAGGCCGAGGATGTGATCGGTGGCGACGTCACCGTGGCCACCCTCGATGACCGGGCCATCGCCGGTATTCGTGAGCGCACCCTGGTCGGCGGGTTCGTCGGCAGCCTGGTGGCCAACGACTATTCCGGGGCCATGGTGTTGGCCGAGCTGGCCGACCCGGACCCGCAGACCGGTCAGCGCCTGAACTACCTGGAGTTCAGCCAGCGCCTGGAGGACCAGCTGCGGGCCCGGTACGGCGACGCCGACTACGATGTGCAGATCATCGGCTTCGCCAAGCAGATGGGCGATATCGGCGCCGGAGCCAAGAGCGTGGTGGAGTTCTTCGGCCTGGCCTTCGTGCTCACCGCCCTGGCGGTCTACTGGTATACCCGTTCCTGGGTGCTGACCTGTCTGCCGCTGGGCTGCTCGCTGGTGTCGGTGGTCTGGCAGTTCGGCACCATCACCTTGCTGGGCTTCGGCCTCGATCCGCTGGCGATCCTGGTGCCGTTCCTGGTGTTCGCCATCGGCGTGTCCCACGGCGTGCAGCAGGTCAACTTCATCGCCAAGCAGGTGTGTGCCGGCGCCGATGGCATGACTGCCGCCCGGCGCAGCTTCGTCGGTCTGTTGATTCCCGGGACCCTGGCGCTGATCACCGCTTTCGTCGGCTTCGCCACCCTGGTGCTGGTGCCGATCCCGATGATCCGCGAGCTGGCCATCACCGCCTCGGTGGGGGTGGCCTACAAGATCGTCACCAACCTGATCATGTTGCCCTTGCTGGCCAGCTATTGCCGGTTCGACCTGGCCTACGTGGCCCGGGCCGAACGCGTGCGGGCCTGGCGCGACGACGCCATGCTCAAGCTGGGGCGGATCGCCGAGCCGCGAAAGGCGTTCATCGTCACCGCTATGGGCCTGGCGCTGCTGGGCTTGGCGGTCTGGCAGAGCCAGGGGCGGCATGTAGGCCATGTGCTGCCGGGAGCCCCGGAGCTGCACGCGGATTCGCGCTACAACCAGGATGTGCAAAGCGTGGTCAGTCACTTTTCCCTGGGCCTGGACCTGTTCACCGTGGCGGTGCAGACCCCGGAGGGCGGTTGTTATCGCCATGACGTGATGGCCTACGTGGATCGCCTGAGCTGGTACCTGGGTAATGTCCCCGGGGTGCTCTGGGCCCAGTCCCTGCCGGCCTTGACCAAGCTTGCCGCGTCCGGGGTCAACGAAGGCAACCCCAAGTGGGCGGCCTTGCCCCAGGACGAATTGTCCCTGGGCGAAGCGGTGCGCCAGGTGCCCGAGGCGCTGCATCTGTACAACGCCAGCTGCACCTTGCTGCCGGTCAACCTGTACCTGGCCGACCACAAGGCCAGCACCCTCAAGCGTGTGGTGCAGGCCGTCGAGGATTATCGCGCGCAACATCCCATGGACGGGGTGCTGGTGCGCCTGGCCAGCGGCAACGCTGGAGTGCAAGCGGCCACCAACCAGGTGGTGGAGGCCTCGGAGCTGCCGATGATGCTCTACGTCTATCTGACCATCGTGCTGCTGGTGTTCCTGGTCTACCGCGACTGGCGGGCGATGCTCGCCTGCTGCCTGCCGCTGACCCTGGCCACCTTCCTCGGCTACTGGTTCATGAAGGCGCTGGATATCGGCCTCACCGTGGCCACCTTGCCGGTGATGGTGCTCGCGGTGGGCATCGGCGTGGACTACGCGTTCTACATCTACAACCGCCTGCAATTGCACCTGGCCGAAGGCCGGGACATCGTCACCGCGTTCCAGCTGGCCCTGCGCGAGGTGGGCGTGGCCACGGTGTTCACCGCGCTGACCTTGTCCGTCGGAGTCGCTACCTGGTCGTTCTCGGCCCTGAAGTTCCAGGCCGACATGGGCTTGCTGCTGACCTTCATGTTCATGGCCAACATGCTGATGGCGATTACCTTGCTGCCGGCCCTGGCGGTGGTCCTGGAAACCCTGGTGCCACGGCGTGGCCCGGTTCGCGCGCCACTGATCGCGCATTGAACGGGAGACTGAATATGAATGGATTTTCGCGTAGTGCACTGGTGTTGCTGCTGAGCTTGGCCGCGCCGCTCTGGGCCCGGGCCGCGAGCCCGGCCATCGCCCTGGATCACCCGCAGCAGGTACCGCTGGTGGCGGCGGCCCAGGCTGGGCAACGCCTGGTGGCGGTTGGCGACCATGGGGTGGTGATCCTCTCCGATGACGGCAAGACCTGGCGCCAGTCCCAGGAGGTACCGGTGGATGGCTTGCTCACCGCGCTGAGCTTTATCGATGCTCGCCAGGGCTGGGCGGTGGGCCAGGGCGGGGTGCTGCTGCATACCACCGACGGCGGTGAGCACTGGAGCTTGCAGCAGCGCTTCGAGGGCAAGCCGGCCTTGCTCTCCGTGTGGTTCGCCAACGCCTCCCGGGGGCTGGTCAGCGGTGCCTATGGCTATCTTGCCCGGACCCTCGATGGTGGCCAGAGTTGGCAACGCCTGGAACTGGATGGCGACGACTTCCACCTCAACCATCTGTTCGCCGGCCAGGACGGCAAGTTGTTCATCGCCGCCGAGGCCGGCAAGGCCTATCGCTCCAGCGACCAGGGCGCCAGCTGGCAGGCGCTGGATACCGGCGCCAGTGGTTCCCTGTGGAGCGGCGCGGGCCTGCGTGACGGCCGCCTGTTGTTGGTGGGCATGAGTGGTCGGGTGCTGGTCTCCGATAGCGCCGGTGGGCACTGGCGGGTTTTGCCCAGCGGCACCGGCGAGGCGCTCACCGCGCTCTCACAGCTCGCCGATGGCAGGGTATTGCTGGTGGGCAACGGCGGCGTGGTGGCGATATCGGACCCGAAGGTCGAACGCTTTGCGGTGACGCAGCGCCAAGACCGGCAGAACCTCACCGCGTTGCTGCCTGGCAGCGCCGGCCAGGCACTGCTGTTCGGTGGCGCTGGCGTCCTCGGCCCCTGGCCTGGGGAGGGTGCGGGGGGAGCTGACATGCAAAGGCAAACAGCTGTCATCGCCGGTCAAGCCGCACCGTTTTCCGGCCAATAGACTCCAGGGCCAAGGCGCCGCGCGGGCGGCGTCATGCAAAGGCCGGTAGCCGGCCGTGACAGTGGAGAGTGGTAATGCCGTCCGAAGCGTTCATCAAGGGGTTTCGCCATGAACTGGCCAATCGGGCCTTCGCCCTGCTGGCCATTGGCAGGATGGCCCGGCGTCTGGCCGCAAGCGAGCAGGCGCCGTTCTGGAAAACCTACCTGCACCTGGAAGAATTCAACCTCCCGCGCTACCAGGCCGCGGCCCGCAACTGGGGCCTGGACGTGGCACCGGGGCCGCTGACCCGGCTCAAGGCGCTGCTGGTGTCCTCGGTGCCCAAGGCCGGGGTGCGGCTGTTGCTGCGGATCACCTACAAGGAAACCCTCAAGTACCTGGCCTGGCTCGAGCGCCTGCATCACCAGGGGCCGGCCCAGGCTGGCGCGTTCCTGGACTACATGCTGGCCCAGGAGCAGTTGCAGATCGAGATGATGCGCCTGGCCCTTTCCGGGCGCTATGGCGACATCGTCGAGCACGCCGACCAGTTTTTCCTCAAGTACAACGGTGTCATCCCCTCTTGTGGCAGTGCGGCCTAACCGCCTCGCCGGTTCCACGGGCCGTGAACGGCCCGCTATCCGATAACTCGCCGGGCCGCTGCCAGTCACGCCAGTGGCTCCCCAACCCAGAAAAAGGTGAATGATGGCAATGTTTCCCAAGCGCATGGCGGATGAGCTCTACCACGACCTGATGTCCTCGACCGAGGTCCAGGAGATTCGCCGCGAGGTGCGCGCCTTCGCCGATGAATTCGTCGCCCCCAGGGCCTACGACATCGCCCATCGCGACGAGAGCGTGGTCAACTTTCCCCGGGATGTGTTCGATGCCATGGCCCGCCAGGGCCTGTTCCAGATTCCCTTCGCCGCCCGCGATGGTGGCCGTGGCCTGCAGGACCGGGTGCTGGCCACGGCCACGGTCTGTGAGGAACTGGCCTACCACAGCAACTCCATCGCCGCGGTATTCGACGTGCATTGCATTCTCGCTGGGCGCACCCTGGAGCAGGGCAGCGATTGGATTCGCGAGCGCTACCTCAAGGCCGTGATCCAGGGCGACGCCATCGGCGCCTTCGCCACCACCGAGCCCCTGGCCAGTACCGATCTGTCGCCCAAGGCTGTGGCCACCACCGCCCGCCGCGAGGGGCAGCACTACATCATCAACGGCCAGAAACGCTTCATCACCAACGCCCCGGTGGCCGACTTCATCGTGGTGCTGTGTCGCAGCGAAGAGGATGGCATGCTGGAAATCGTCGTCGAGACCAGCCAGGCCGGCGTGCTCATCGGCAAGCCGGACCGCAAGATGGGCAACCGTGGGCAACTGACCGCCGATGTGCATTTCGATAATGTGCAGGTGCCGATCCAGCAGCGTATCGGCGAGGAGCGCCAGGGCTTGCGCACGGCGCTGGCGACCCTGACCTACGGTCGCATCGGGATCGCCGCCACCGGGGTCGGCATGGCCCAGGCGGCCTTCGACCATGCCGCGGACCACTTGCGCCAGCGCGAGGCTTTCGGCCGCAAGCTGGGGGCCTTCCAGCATTGGCAATTTCGCATGGCCGAACGCGCGACCCAGATCGAGAACGCGCGCAACCTGTATATCAAGGCAGCCCTGCGCATGGACCGGGGCACCGAGTTTCCCGAGCCGGAAGCGGCCATGGCCAAGTACTACGCCACCGAAGCGGCAGGGGACATGGCCCGCGATGGCGTACAGATCTTCGGCGGCTACGGCTTCCTGCGCGAGCTGGCCGAGGACGGCAGCCACTACAAGGTCGAGGAGATCTACCGGGACAACAAGATCAGCGAGATCTACGAAGGCACCAACGAGATCCAGCGTATGGTCATCGCCCGGCAGATCTTCGGCAAGTCGCTGGTGGGTTGAGCCCCGCAGGCAGGTGCTGCGCCCCAGGCGCGGCACCTGCACCCAGGCCAAGGGCAAGCGCCAGGCTTCCCCGGATGGGCGGCAGGGCAGCGGGGCGCTTTGATTTCAAGCTGTCATTTTCGCGAGCCATTGCAGGTCGCTATATATGCGCGGGTTAAATTATATGCATATGAAATTATAATTATTCCGCAGAGTTATCAGGGCTGTTAGCCTGCAACTCGAAAGTCGTCATTGTTCCTGCTGGCCAACAGAGCGGGTCATGTTTCATTGGATGAAACTTAAATCCGGACTGCAAAGGATTGAAGCCTTCTCGGCATTCGCTACCTGGCCACTGAGGAAACGCTCTTTCCGTTGTTAGTCCATTCATTGGATCGATAAACGGTACCTGACATGACGGCCACGCTAAATCACTTGCTGGTAGATGCTGTTCCTGCTGTTCCTTCGTCCCTGGATATCTTCGAACTCAAGGAATCCAACGTTCGCTCTTATTGCCGGGACTTCACCGCAACCTTCCAGACCGCCGAAGGCTCGACGCTGACCAGCGATACGGGGGAGGTCTTCATCGACTTCTTCAGTGGCGCCGGGGCCTTGAACTATGGGCACAACAATCCGCTGCTCAAGGCGGCGTTGCTCGACTACATCGCCCGCGACGGCATCACCCACGGCCTGGATTTCAAGACCACGGCCAAGAAAGCCTTCCTTACCACCTTCCAGGAGCGGATCCTGGCGCCGCGCAACCTGCAGTACAAAGTCCAGTTCCCCGGGCCCACGGGAACCAATGCCGTCGAGGCGGCGATCAAGCTGGCGCGCAAGTACACCGGGCGCCAGAACGTGGTGGCCTTCACCAATGCCTTCCATGGCATGTCGCTGGGCTCCCTGGCCCTGACCGCCAACCCGCGCAAGCGCGCCGGTGCCGGGGTCAACCTGAACAACGTGACCTTCATGCCCTACGACGGCTTCTTCGGCGATGGCCTGGACACCTCGCAATACCTGGCGCAGATGTTGCGCGCCGGCAGCGGGGTGGACAAACCCGCGGCGATCGTCCTGGAAACCGTGCAGGGTGAAGGCGGTGTCGGCAGCGCCAGCGCCGCCTGGCTGCAGGCGGTACGGGACATAGCCCGGGAGCATGGCAGCCTGCTGATCATCGATGATATCCAGGCCGGTTGTGGCCGCACCGGCGACTTCTTCAGCTTCGAGGGCACCGGGGTCACACCGGACATCGTCACCTTGTCCAAGTCCATCAGCGGCTACGGCTTGCCGATGTCGCTGACGTTGATCGCCCCGGACCTGGACATCTGGCAGCCGGGGGAGCACAACGGCACTTTCCGTGGCAACAACCTGGCCTTCGTCACTGGCAAGGCGGTGATCGACCACTATTGGAGCCGGTCGGGGTTCACCGAGGAGCTCAAGGCCAAGGCGGCGTTCCTCCACGAGGGGCTGCTGGAGCTGTCTGCCGGTTTCGCCGCCCAGGCGCCCAATCGGCTCAAGGGCCGGGGATTCTTCAGGGGCATCGAGTTCCAGGACCGGGGGCTGGCACCGAAGATCGCCGCCCGGGCCTATGCCCTGGGGCTGATCATCGAGACCTCGGGGGTGGACGATCAAGTGCTCAAGTTCCTGCCCGCCCTGACCATCAGCCTAGGGCAGATCACCCAGGGCCTGAAGCTTCTCGAGCAGGCCTTCGCCGACGTCGCGAGGAGTGAGCCATGAGCCAGGTCCTGACTCGCTATGCCTCGATCGACGACGCCCAGGCCATTGCGCCGCTGTTGGACAAGTACCGCCAGTTCTATGGCCAGGCCAGCGACTTGTCGCGCTCGCTGGCTTTCATCCTGGAACGTTTCTTTCTTGGGGAGTCGATCATCATCGTCGCCGAACTCGACCAGCGGGTCGTCGGCTTCAGCCAACTTTTCCCAAGTTTCTCCAGTGTCACCCTGGAGCGCTTGTGGATATTGAACGACTTGTATGTCGATGAAGAGCAAAGGGGAGCAGGGGCCGGATTGGCACTATTGAATGCCGCCCGGAAGTTGGGGGTCGATACCCAGGCCAAGCAACTTTTCATCGAAGGCGCCGAAGATAATCCGAAGGCGCGGAATATATATACGCAGTTCGGTTTCATCGAGAACAGTGACTATCACTATTACCACCTTCCACTCAAACATGCCCAAGGATAGGAGCTTTCCCATGTCAGATACTGTTTACGATATTGTCGGTATCGGTTTCGGCCCCTCCAACCTGGCCCTGGCCATCGCTCTGGAGGAAGCGCAATCGCCGCTGAGTTATCGTTTTCTCGACGCCAAGCGCCAGCCGGACTGGCAGGACGGCATGCTGCTCAGTGGCTCGGATATCCAGAACAACCCGCTGCGTGACCTGGTCACCCCGCGCAATCCGCGCAGCCACTACGGGTTCGTCAATTACCTGAAGGAAACCGGGCGCCTGTTCGACTACCTGAACCTGCCGCTGGCCTATCCCTTGCGCCGCGAATACGCCGAATACATCAAGTGGGTGGCCGGGCATTTCCTCGATAGCGTCGAATCCTCGGCCCGGGTGAGCAAGGTCGAACCGGTGCAGCTCAAGGGCCAGCGCCTGTGGAAGGTGACCTACAACGATCATCAGGTGATCCATGGCCGTACCCTGGTGCTGGGCACCGGACGCACGGCGAACGTTCCCGCGGTGTTCGAGGGCCTGACCGGCCCGCGCATATTCCACCTCAACCATTACCTGGAGAGCATCCACGACCTGCCGCCCGAGGTGCAGCGTATCGGCGTGCTGGGCTCCAGCCAGAGCGCGGTGGAGATCGTCCTCGATCTGAGTGCCCGGTTCGCCGACAAGGACATCTACGCCTTGCACCGCAGCTTCAGCTTTCGCCTCAAGGACACCAGCCCATTCAGCGACAAGGTGTATTTCCCCGAGTTCATCGACTACTACTTCGCGCTCTCCAGCGAGGCCAAGGCCCGGATCGACCGCCAGTTGCGCGGTACCAACTACAGCTCGGCCGATGCCGATGTGATCAATGCGCTGTACGTGCGCATCCATGAAGAGAAGCTGCAGGGCAAGCAGCGTATCCACATCCTCAACAACACCGCCGTGGAGCGCGCCAGCCTGAACGCGGCAGGGCAGGTCGAGCTGGCACTGACCGAGGTCAACCAGTTGCAGGCCTCGCACCTCACCCTGGACGCACTGGTGCTGGCCACCGGGTTCAAGGACATCGCCGATAAAGAGAACGGCGAGCTCTATCCGCCGCTGCTGGAGCCCTATCACCAGGGTTTTCGCCGCGACGGCCAGGGCGCCCTGGTGGTCAACCGCGACTACAGCCTGACGGCCCTGGACGGCTTGCCGGCGGTGTTTCTCAACGGCTTGTGCGAGAGCTCCCACGGGCTTGGCGATGCCGGCTCGTTCAGCCTGATCTCGCTGCGGGTGGAGCGCATCCTGTCCGCCTTGCAGGAGCGGCTGGCCCCGGGCCAGGAACTGCGTTCACCCGAGCCGGCGCTGGCCTGAAGCCCGCACCCTGGCGGCAGCCCGGCCGGGCTGCCGCGCCATGACAAGGAGTTGCCATGTTCACCGCAGCATTGATCTATATCCTGGCGGTCATCAGCCCGGGCCCCAACTTCATCATCGTCAGTCGCTTCGCTTCCCTGGGCTCGGTGTCCACGGGGATCGGCGCGACCCTGGGCATCTGCACCGTCGGGGTGTTCTTTTCGACCATCTCGCTGTTGGGCCTGGCGGTACTGCTGGACCAGTATCCGGCATTCTCCAAGGCGGCCACCCTGGCAGGTTCTTTGTACCTGCTGTACATCGCCTACAGCATCATCCGCAGCGTGCTGGCCAGGACTGCCAGCGCGCCGACCGCCAGCGCGCCCGGAGCCACCAGTTTCACCAAGGCCTATCGCGTGGGGGTGATCACCAACATCAGCAACATGAAGACCATCGCCTTCATGATCAGCATCTATGCCGGGTTTCTTTCCTCGCCACGCTCGGATCTCGAGAAGGTACTGGTGGTGGTGCTGTGCTCGACCCTGGAGGTCACCTGGTACTCCCTGGTGGCGCTGCTGTTCGGCCAGGGGCCGGTCAAGGCGCTGTTCCTCAAGTACACCCGGCAGATCGACGTGGGGCTGGCCGTGTTCCTGGTGGCGTTCTCCCTGAACAACGCGATCCCGGTGCTGGTTGCCGCCCGTTGAGGACCTGCCATGCAATGGAACGATCTGCTCAAGGAGGTGGGGGCGCGCTTCAAGCACCGCAGCTGGCTGTTGATCGATCAGCCACACGATTCTGCCCAAGGCGCTGGCGCTGCGCCGGCCCAGGCCTACCCCGGCGTGACCCTGGTCCTGGACTGCGACCTGGACGGTGTCTTCCAGTTGCTCGAGCGCCTGGAGCCCGGGGTCGGCTATGCCGCGTCGTTGAAATCCGCTGACCTGGCCCGCGCCCCCGGCCCATATCAGCTCCAGCCCCCGGCCTGGTCTCGTCCGGTACCACAGGCCGAGGAGCGGGCAACGAGCCTGCGCTACCGCCCCGGCGTCCGGTTGGCCGCCGACGGCCAGCGCAACTTGGCGCAGTTGATCCGGGCCCTGTCGATGATTGCCCATTGACTGCCTGAAGGCCGGGGCAGGGACCGTCAACCCAGGCTCCGCCCGACCGGCAACCGGCGGGCGGATTTTTACCCCAGGCACCTAAAGTTCGGACGTGCCCGGCAGAAAACCCCTAGGCAACGCCAGGTGCTGGTCCAGCCATGATCGCGCCCCTGCCTTGACCCCGTGCATCGAGAAGCTCCGGCCGCCCTGGTGTCCCAGGCGTCACTGGCGGCTGTCCGCCATCACGGCAGTCGGCCCCTTCGATTTCCGGACTCCCCAACGCCATGAATGCCTTGCTGTTCTCCCCACTATTGCTGGGTACCAACATCCTGGTCGCCAGCGCGATCATCTGCCTGGCGCTGTGGTACTACTCGCGCCCCTATCCGGGACCCGGCCTGTGGACCTTCGGCATACTGCTGGTGGGGCTGGGCCAGTTGCTGCTGCTGTTCGGTGGCCACTCGGCGGAGCTGGCGTACAACGTGTTGAGCTACAGCCTGCTGACCTCGGGGGAGGCGGTGCTGGTCATCGGCGTGTTCCGCTTCCTCGAGCGTCCTGCGCCCTGGTGGCTGGTGCCGGCGGTTTGCCTGACCGCCGTGCCCTGGCTGTTGTGGCACTGGCTGGGCGAGCCGCTGGAAGCCGAGCTGGTGGTGGCCTTGTACACCTTCGTCAGTGCCTTCGTCCGGGCATTGGCCTGTCGTGCGTTGTTGTGCCTGCCGGGCGATCGCCGGCTGCGCAGCGTACGGATCTTCGCCGCGCTGATGTTCGGTTTGCTGGCCTTGAGCGCAGCCGCCAGCGGTGCCCTCGATCTGCTCCAGGCGCTGCGGCCGCGCAAAGGCCTGGAGGCGGCCGCCGAACTGCTGGCTTTCAACATTGGCTATCCGTTGTGGATCCTCTGCCTGTTCGGCCTGACCCTGCTCAGCCTGCGCCGTTTCCTGCTGGCGGCCGAGCGCAGCGCGGTGCGCTTCGAGCGCCTGATGAACATCACCAGCGCCGCCGTGGTGATCGTCCGCGACGGGCGGATCGTCGATGCCAACCCGGTGCTCAAGCGCCTGTTCGATTGCGAGCGGGAGCATTACCACGAGCGTCCCCTGGAGCACTTGTTCGAAACCGATGCCGACCTGCAGCAACAACTGCGGCGGTTCGATGGGGTGCCGCTGGATCGAGTGGCGGTACGCCGCGACGGCAGCCAGTTCGCCGCCGAACTGACCGTCGCGGCCCTCGACGATGGCACCCAGGTGGCGGAGATCCGCGATGTCAGCGGGCGCAAGTCCCTGGAGCAGGAGCTGCGCCAGACTGCCGCCAAGGACGCCTTGACCGGTGCCCTCAATCGACGGGCCTTCATCGAGCGGGCCAAGCTCGAGCTGGCCCAGGACCGTCGACAGGGGCGTTCGTTGTGCCTGGCGATGCTGGATATCGACCACTTCAAGCGGATCAACGACAACCACGGCCACTTGGTGGGCGACCAGGCGCTGAAGGCCTTCAGTGCGGTTTGCGAAAGCCAGGTCCGGCGCACGGACCTGTTCGCTCGCTATGGCGGCGAGGAGTTCGTATTGCTGCTGCCACAGACCAATCGCGAGCAGGCCCTGGCCTTGCTCGAGCGCCTGCGCGAATGCTGGAGCGCGCACCGCTTGGCGCTGCCTGGGGGGGAGTTGGCGTCCACCGTCAGCATCGGCATGGTCCAGGTCGACCAGGAGGCCTCCCTGGAACACTGGGTCAGCCTGGCCGACCAGGCGCTGTACCGGGCCAAGCACGAGGGCCGCAACCGGACCCGGGTGCATGCCGTCGATTGACCCGCAAAGCTGCGCCAGCGTCTAGCGGCAGGCCGGCAGCACCGACGCGCCAAAGGTGCTGCGGCAACCAGGCATCCAGTTGCCCGGGGCGATGCGGGGAGGTGCTGGCGAAGAAGATACTCAGGATCGGCATGACTGATCGTTCGAATGACCAGGACGCCACCTGCATCAGGGCAGGTGACGCATAGGGACAATCCTATGGATCAGGCCCGCCCTGGCTTCACCGCGCTGCCCGGCGCCAGGAACCTCAGAGGCGCTCGAAGACCACGGCAATGCCCTGGCCGCCGCCGATGCACATGGTGACCAGGCCGTAGCGACCCTGGATGCGCTGCAACTCGTAGATGCACTTGATGGCCAGGATGGTGCCGCTGGCGCCCAGCGGATGCCCCAGGGCAATAGCACCGCCATTGGGGTTGGTGCGCGCCGGGTCCAGGCCCAGGCCCCGGCAGACTCCCAGCGCCTGAGCGGCAAAGGCTTCGTTGGACTCGATCACGTCGAAGGCCTCCAGGGCCAGGCCGGTGCGTTCCAGCACCCGGCGCACCGCCGGGATCGGCCCGGTACCCATCACCGCCGGATCGACCCCGGACACCGCATAACCGAGCATCCGCGCCAGCGGCTTGATGCCTTGGCGCTGGGCCGCGGCGGCGGACATCAGCACACAGGCGGCAGCGCCGTCGTTGATTCCCGAGGAGTTGCCGGCGGTCACCGAACCGTCCTTGCGAAACGCCGGCCGCAGCCCGGCCAGCGCTTGCAGGTTGGCGTCGGCCTTGGGGTATTCGTCGGTATCGAAGGTCAGCGTGCCTTTGCGCGTGGTGATCTGGACCGGCACGATCTGCGTCCGGAAGTGCCCGGCGGCAATGGCCGCAGTGGCCCGGCGCTGGCTCTCCAGGGCGAAGGCGTCTTGTTCCTCGCGGGAGATTTCATACTGCCCGGCGACGTTCTCCGCGGTGATGCCCATGGGGCCGGCGCCGAACGGATCATTGAGAGCGCCGGTCATCATGTCGATCAACTGGCTGTCGCCCATGCGTGCGCCCCAGCGGGCGGCGGGCACGGCAAACAGCGAGCGGCTCATGTTCTCGACCCCGCCACCGATGGCGATCTCGCAATCACCCAGGCTGATGGCGTTGGCCGCGCTCACCAGCGCCTGCAAGCCCGAACCGCACAAGCGGTTCACGGTCAGGGCCGTGGACGCCTGGTCCATGCCGGCCTGCAAGCCCGCCACGCGGGATACGTACATGTCCCGGGGTTCGGTATGCAGCACATTGCCCAGCACGATCTGGCCCACCTGGGCCGGGGATAGTTGGGCGCGGGCAATGGCTTCCTTCACCACCAGGGTGGCCAGGTCGCAGGGTGGCTGGTCGCGCAGCGCGCCGCCAAAGCTGCCGATGGCGGTGCGGGCCGCACCGGCCACCACGATTTCAGGAAATGCTTGAGTCATAGCGCTATCCGATCCTTGAGGGAAACTGCGGTGGCGACACTCTAGGCAGCGGCCCTGGCGCTGTATATTGTCTATAAAGACAATTTCTATGCGAGATCGGACAGCATGCCTTGCGCCGCCATCCTCACTTTCGACGGCTGCTACGCCTCCAGTGCCACCGGCTTCGCCGATATCCTGCAAGTGGCCAATTCCCACCTGCGGCGCCAGGACGACGGACTGGATAGCTATACCTGGCACTTCGTTTCCCGCGCTGGTGGATCGATCACCACCAGCAACGGCTTGAGCCTCCAGACCCGCAAGATCAGCTCCAGGAGCCGTTACGACCTGGTGTTCATCCCCAGCATCCACTACGCCGGCGCGCGCGCCTTCGACCAGTTGCTGGAGCGCGAACAAGCGGTCAGCGCCTGGCTGGTACGCCAGTGGCGGGGCGGGGCCTGGATCGCCGCCAATTGCACCGGGACCTTTCTCCTGGCCCAGAGCCGCTTGCTCGACCGGCGCACGGCCACCACCACCTGGTGGCTGGAGCGCCAGTTCCGTGAGTGTTTTCCCTTGGTGGACCTGCAGCCGCAGCCGATCCTGACCGAGGCCGAGCGATTGGTCTGCGCCGGTGCGCAAGCGTCCTACCTGCTGCAGGCGGTACGGATCATCGAGCGATTTTCCGGGCCACTGGTCAGTCGGCAGACCGCCAGGACCATGCTCATCGACGTCAGCCAGAACAGCCAGGCCGCCTTCCTGCCGCTGCTGGTCGCCCGCGAGCACAACGACTCGCTGGTCAGCCAGGCGCAGCAGTGGCTGCAGAACCACATGCACCGCGAGGTGCGCATGAGCGACATGGCCCAGGCCCTGTGCGTGAGCGAGAAGACCATCGTCCGGCGTTTCAAGGCGGCCCTGGAAAGCACGCCGCTGAACTACCTGCAGAACCTGCGACTGGATGCGGCAAAGGTGCTGCTGGAGCAGAGCGACCAGAACATCGACCAGGTCGCGGTCCAGGTCGGCTACCTGGATGTGAGTTCGTTCTCCCGGTTGTTTCGCGAACGCATCGGTATCAGCCCAGGCAGTTATCGCGAGCGTTTTGCCAGCGGTGCTTGAGAGGACTACCGTTGGTCAAAAAACTCTCCAGGCCGATATAACGATTGGCAATTTGCGCAGCAGTGCAAAGATAACAAGACTAATTGTTTGTTAAGTCGGGGTGGGAAATAGGGTCGAATTAGTTGCAGATCGTTATATCTACAATGATTTGCCAGGTTTATTGGAAATAGCCTTGAGTGTGATTGGCTATATTCCGCTCAAGTAGCCGTCTTGTGTCCGAAAAAGTTTCTGCTAGTTTTGGATTTTGGCCTTGAAGCCGGCGTGCCAGCGGCTTTTTCTAATATTCAATGAAATTTCAAGCCATTGATATCCATGGTTTTTATATGAACCTATGGCGGCTTTCGAGTGGACGGAATACTGACTGGGGAATGAAGTTTCGAGGCCTTCAAAACTAACGAAATGGATATATTCAGGAGTGCGTCATGGACGACGAACAGCGCCCTGCACAAGGTATGGGTCAGCATGCGGGCTTGCAGCCCATCGCGATTGTTGGAATGAGCTGTCGCTTCGCACCGCAACTTTCCAGCCTGGAGAGTTATTGGGACTTTCTGGTTCAAGGCCGCTGTGCGGTCGGTGACTTGCCCGGCGACCGCTGGGCCGATTATGAGAACAGCAGTCCCGAAGTGGCGGCGGCGCTGAAGAAGGCCACGCGCCGTGGATGCTTCATGGAGCGGATCGATCATTTCGATCCGGGATTCTTCGGTATTTCTGCCCGTGAGGCGCAGTCCCTGGACCCGCAGCAGCGGATGATCCTGGAACTGGCCTGGGAGGCGCTCGAGCACGCTGGCATCCCGCCATTGATGATCAAGGGCAGCGAGGCGGGGGTATTCGCCGCCGCCAATTCGTTCGACTACGGGCACCGGATGCTGGCCGACCTGAGTCATATCGAGCCCTGGGTGGTCAACGGCGGGATGTTGTTCGGCATCGCCAACCGGGTGTCCTACATCCTCGACCTTCACGGCCCCAGCCTGGTGGTCGACACCGCCTGTGCCGGCTCGCTCACGGCGCTGCACCTGGCCTGTCAGAGCCTGCGCGATGGCAGTACCGGGCTGGCCCTGGTGGCGGCGGTGAACCTGATGACATTCCCCGGTTTGAGTCTGGCGCTGGATGCCTCGGGCGCCACGGCGGCCGATGGTCGCTGCAAATCCTTCGATAGCGCTGCCGACGGTTATGGCCGCGGGGAAGGAGCGGGGGTGCTGGTCCTCAAGCGCCTGGAGGATGCATTGCGTGACCAGGACCGGATACTGGCCCTGGTCCGGGGTTCGGGGGTGTTCCAGGACGGTCACAGCGCCGGGATGATGGCGCCCAATGGCGAAGCCCAGGAGCTGATGCTGCGCCAAGTCTATCGCCAGGCCGATATTCCCTGTGCCTCGGTGCAGTACGTGGAGGCCCATGGCACCGGCACCCGCCTGGGGGACAAGGCCGAGCTGACGGCGATTTCCCGGGTGTTCGGCAGCACGCGCAGCGGCAGCGAGAAATGCCTGGTGGGCTCAGTCAAGCCCAATATCGGCCACCTGGAAGCGGGCGCCGGCATCGCCGGCTTGATCAAGGCTGTGCTGGCGCTGAACCACGGGCAGCTGCCGCGTAGCTTGTACGAGAACCTGACCGACGAGGTCGACTGGAGCACTTCGGGCATCGAGGTGGTTTCCAGCCTCAGACCATGGCCGGACACCGGTTCGCCCAGGCGGGCCGGTGTCTCTTGTTTCGGCGTGGGCGGTACCATCGCCCACGCGATCATCGAGGCTGCGCCGGTGACACCCCAGGCGCGGCCGGGTGCCCAACCGCCTTGCGGGACACGACTGTTCCCGCTGTCCGGGCAGGCGCCGCAGAACTTGCGTCACAGCGCCGCGCGCCTTGCCCATTGGGTGCAACAGCACCCCGAGGCCGCGCTGGAAGATATCGCCCATACCCTCGGGCAACGACGCGCGCACTTGCCTGCCAGGGGCGCATTGTTGGCGAGCAATTCCACTGAGTTGCTCGAGGCCTTGGGCCAGATGGCGGCAGGCAGCGATAGTGAGCGCTGTTTCAGCGGCTCGGTGCTGGCCGGGCGAGGGCCGGTCTGGGTGTTCTCCGGACATGGTGCGCAGTGGCATGGCATGGGCCGGGAGCTGCTGGCTAGCCAGCCGGTATTCGCCGCTGAACTGGACAGTCTGGCCGAGGTGTTCAGTGCTGAGCTGGGGTACACGCCCCGCGAGGCGCTGGAGCAGGGCGGGTTCGATTCGGTGGAGCGTATCCAGGCCACGACCTTTGCCTTGCAGCTGGCCTTGGCGGCGCTTTGGCGCAGCCTGGGGCTCGAGCCCCAGGCAGTGATCGGCTATTCCACCGGTGAGATCGCCGCGGCGGTGGTCGCCGGCGCCCTGGACAAGCAATCGGCCGCGCGTTTTGCCTGCCGCCGGGCGGCGCTTTACCAGCGCCTGTCCGGCCAGGGGGCTATGGTCATGGTCAACCTGCCATTCGCCGAGGCCGCCAGGCGCCTGGAGGGGCGCGCACAGGTGGTCGCGGCAATCGCCGCCAGCCCCTCGTCCACGGTGATTTCCGGTACGGCCGGCGAGGTCGAGCGGCTCGCCGGTGAGTGGGCCGAGGAGGGGTTGGTGCCGCGGCGCGTGGCGAGCGATGTGGCGTTCCACAGTCCACACATCGACCAGGTCCTGGAGGATATCCGCCAAGCCGCTGGCGAACTGCGCTGCCTGACGCCGCGCCTGCCCATGTACAACTCGTCCCTGGGCGATCCCCGGGCCCTGGCGCCTCGGGATGCGGACTTCTGGTGCGCGAACTCACGTAACCCGGTGCTTTTCGAGCAAGCGGTGACGGCAGCCCTGGAGGATGGCTTCGAGCTGTACCTTGAGGTGTCCAGCAAGCCCATCGTCGCCCATGCCCTGAAGGAGACCGCCGATGCTTGCGGGCGCGAACACGTAATGGTGTGCCCGAGCCTCAGGGAGGGGCGGCCGGAGTATCCGGAACTGCTCGCTAGCCTCGCTCGTCTGTATTGCCACGGCGCCGACCTGCAATGGCCGGCTCCGGGAGCCTTGCTCGATCTGCCGAGCATGGGCTGGAACCACCAGCGCTACTGGACCACGGCCTTGCCGGTGCGGGCCAACCTGGGCAAGGGCCACGATCCGCTGCGGCATTCGTTGTTGGGCAGCCACCAGCTGGTGCGCAGTGCGCCGCCCTGTGACATCTGGCGCACGCGGCTGGATTTCGAACTGCGTCCCTATCCGGGCAGCCATCCGATCTGTGGCGTGGAGATCTTGCCAGCGGCGGCCTTGCTGAACAGTTTCATGCAGGCCGGGACGCGGGACGGGCATCTGCCGACCCTGCGTGACGTGGTGTTGCGCACACCCGTGGCGGTGGAAGGTACACGGGATATCCAGATCGTCAGGCAGGGCCAGCAGATCCGCCTGTGCAGCCGACTTGACGATGAAACGGTGCAATCCGAGCAGGAGCGCGAAATGGGCTGGTTGACCCATACCACCGCCAGCCTGGACTGGAACACCGAGCTGCAAGGCCCGGCGCCCGAAGTGGCGGCCTGGCAGGTTGACTGCCCCGAGTCGCTGGAGTGGCCGCAGCTCGAGCCGATGTACCGGCGCCGGGGTATCGCCGACTACGGCTTCCGGTGGCATATCCGTTCGTTGCGGCGCGGGCCGGGCCGGCTGATGGCGACGATCCAGGCGCAGCTCGGCCCGAACCAGGCCAACAGTTGGGCGGTGGTGCTGGATGCCGCGCTGACCAGCCTGCCGCTGTTGTTGCCGGATGACGATCTGTTGCGCATGCCGGCGGCTATCGCCTCGTTGTGCGCGAGGCCCACGCCACCGGAGATCTTTACCCTGTTCGCCGAACTGGCGCCGCGCACTGGCGAGCGCCAGCCCATCGACCTGCTGGTGCTCGATGAGCGGGGAGAGCTGGCCGCGCGCATCGAAGGCCTGGTGTTCATGACGGTGGACCGCCAGGACGAACTGGCCCACGGCAGCAGTGCGACGGTGTTCGTCGAAGACTGGGAGACCTGTCGCTTCGAGCCCCCCACCGAGCCGCTGCCGCAGTTGGTGCTCCTCGGATCGGACGACGATGCCGCGCAGCGTTTGTCCCTGGGGCTGCGCCGGGCCGGGATCGAGCATGCCCGGGTACGAGACGGCGCCGAATTGCGCTTGAACGGACAGCCGACGCTGGTGCTAGTGCTCGGCAGCGTACCGGCAGACGATGAGGCGTTGTCGGATGCGGTCGAGGCCAATGCCTGGCGCCTGCTGCAAGCTACACAGCAGGTCCAGCGCCTGGCCCTGGAGCAGCCATCCCTGCGCCTGGGTTGCGTGACCTTCGGAGTCAAGGCCATGGCCAACCGGACCGCCCTGGCCCAGTCGCCGCTGTGGGGCGTGGCGCGGATCGTCGCCGGAGAACAGCCAGGCCTCTGGGCAGGCTTGATCGACATCGATCCGGCAGCCTTGAACAGCGACAGCACCTTCGGCCTGCTACGAGGCGCCCTGGGGCACAAGAGCGAGGATGTGCTGGCCATCGGTACCCAGGCCTGCCAGGTCCTGCGCTTGCAGGAGGCAGTCGCGCCAGGCCCTAAGGGCAAGCCGCAATGCGTTCCGGACGCCACCTACGCCATCACCGGCGGCTTCGGCGCCCTGGGCCTGCAGGCCGCCCAGCACCTGGTGAACCAGGGTGCACGGCGCCTGGTGCTGATCGGCCGCCAAGGCTTGCCGGCACGCAGCGCCTGGCCCGCGCTGCAGGATCCGCAACAACGCTTGGTGATCGACGGCATCCGTGCGCTGGAGCGCCAGGGCGTGACGGTGCTGCCCCTGGCGCTGGACATCGCCGATACGGCGAAGGTGGCCGAGGCGTTGTCCGAGTCGGCCCTGGGCCTGCCGGCGATACGCGGCGTGGTGCACGCCGCTGGCGTCTTCAAGGGCGGCATGATCGAGCATCTGCAGCGCGCCAGCCTGTCCCAGGTGCTGCGGGCCAAGGTCACCGGGACCCTGGCCCTGGAGCGGGCGTTTCCTCCCGGGAGCCTGGACTTCCTGGTGCTGTTCTCCTCCAGCGGGCAGCTGGCGCGCCCCTCGGGGCAGGCCGGTTATGCCGCGGCGAATGCCTTCATGGATGGCTTCGCCAGGTATCGGGCAGGGCAGGACGGTCAGCGGACCCTGAGCATCGCCTGGATGGCCTGGGAGCAGTTGGGGATGTCCAGCAATATCGACGCGACCCTGCGCGAATGCGCGGCCAATGGCCTGGGGGCTCTGAGTATCCCCACGGCACTGTCGTCCTGGCAGTTGGCCCAGGACTGTGGTGCACCCTATGCGGCGGTATTTCGCGTGCAGCGCTCGGCGGACCTCGGCCAGCCACTGCCGGTGTTGAGCAGGCTGCTGTGCGACGCCGCGCAAGAGGCGGCGCAAGTGACGTCACTCGATCCCTGGCGCGCGGTGCCCGACGAGCAGCTTGGGCAGTGGCTGGCGCAAGACATCCAGGCGTTGATCGCGGCTGAACTGCGTTGTGCCCCCGAGGACATCAACCCCCAGCGGTCGCTGGTGGAGAAGGGCATGGATTCGCTGCTCAGCGTGGCACTGCGGATTCGCCTGAAGCAGCGCTACCGGATCGACCTGCCGCCCACGCTCATCTGGAACCACCCGACCGTGGAGGCCATTGCCCGCTACGTGCGCCAGGCACTGGCCTAGCCAGTAAGGCAAGCCGGCCCGGCACCTGCCAGACCAGGCGGCGTTGCCGGGGCCGGTGGATTTCTCATGCAACCGACAGGAAACCGCCATGCAGAATGTAACGGCCAGCTGGACCGCGATCTACACCTCCATCGCCCGTGCCGCCCACCAGGTACTTGACCAGCACCCCAAGGTGGTCGACGACCCGGTGGTGGTCGGCCTGGTCGAGGGCTCCAGTGCGGCGCAGATCCAGGCCCGGGCCGACGACTTCCAAGGGCCGGTGCAGTGCCTGGCCCGGGCGTTGTTCGTTATGCGCAATCGCTTGGCCGAAGATGAACTGCATCGAGCGGTAGCGGCTGGGGCAGGGCAATACCTGATGCTCGGGGCGGGCTTGGATACTTTCGCCTATCGCCAGCCCGACTGGGCCCGGGGCATACGCCTGATCGAAGTCGACCACCCTGCCTCCCAGGCATGCAAGCGCGATTACCTGCACGCGGCGCGCATCGGCATTCCGCGCAACCTCAGTTTCTGTGCCATGGATTTCGAGCGCATGACCCTGCGCCAGGGCCTGGAAACCGTCGGCTTCGATCCCCAAGTGCCGACCTTCCTGTCCTGGCTCGGCGTCACCCAGTACCTGGAGCGGGCGGCGATCCAGCGCACCCTGGAAGATGTGCTGGCGCTCCCCGTCGGTAGTGGCCTGGTGATGAGTTTCATCATCAAGGATCCGGGGCTCGATGGCCTGGACCAGGAGGCGGTGCAGGTGTTTTCCAGCCTGGCTGCCGCTCGCGGCGAACCCTGGATCAGCCGCTTCGACCCCGGGCAGTTGCAGCACTGGCTGCTGGAGCTGGGATTTGCCGAGGCGCTACTGGTCGCACCGGCCGAGCTGGAGCAACGTTACTTCGCCGGGCGCACGGACCGCCTGCGGGCACCGGTCTTCGAACAACTGGTGATCGCGCGGGTATAGGGCCGGCGAGTGGTCGTCAGGGGCGGTAGATGCTCTTGAGGGTGGCGATGATCTTTGCCACGTCGGGATTGTCGATGCGGTAGTACAGGGTCTGGGCTTCGCGACGGAAGGCCACCAGGCCTTCCTCGCGCATCTTCGCCAGGTGCTGGGACAGGGCCGACTGGCTCAGCGTGATGCGCTGCAGCAGGCCACCCACGGTGATTTCCCCATGCTCGATCAGCAGGCACAGCACCTGCAGGCGGTATTCATTGCTGATTGCGCGCAGCAGAGTAGCGGCTTTCTGCGCGCCTTCGACGAGAAAGCGCTCGTCGTCGCCAATGGGTTCTGGAGTCATGGGAACAGGTAATCCATTAAATTAGTAATTGCTAATTTAGATAATTCTAATATTATGGTTCGGGCTCAAGGCAACCGGAGCGTCGTGAGCCTGCCAGCACCTTGAGTGCTGTGCAAACCCCGCCATTATCCATCAATCAGGAAGGTCCAGAGTGAATACGCCCACTTGGGTCCTGTTGGCATTTGCCGGCTGGACGTTGCTCATCTTGTTCGGCACGGTCGGCGTCTATCGCTGGTCGCGCATCCTGACCGGTCGCGCCACGGTGAGCGAGTGGCAGCCGAACAAGCCCCAGGGCAGCGATTGGTACCAGCGGGCCATGGCTGCACACCGCAATTGCGTGGAGAACCTGCCGGTGTATGGCGCCATCGTGCTGGCGATCCATGTATCGGCCGTCACCAGCGGCGCCCTGGACGGCCTGGCACTGCTGATGCTGGCTGCGCGCATGGCCCAGAGCCTGGTGCATATCTGCCTGCCACAGACCGACAAGGTCGCCAGCTGGCGTTTCGCGTTCTTCTTCACGCAGATCCTGGCCATGATCGGCATGGGCGTGCTGGTGGCCAGTCACGCTTGATCAGGTGCCGGACGCTCGGTGGGCGGCATGCCGAACCTCGAACGTAGCGCAGCCATCCGGACACCCTCAGCCGGGGCGGTAGCGTCCTTGTTCGTCCTGCTGCACCCGGCCGGCCTGCTGCAGCTCGGCCAGGTGCTGGGCAATGGTGCGCCGCTCGGCGCTCGACACCCAGGGCGCGGTGTGTCCCGGTGGGTACAGCAGCCCGCGTTGCACCAGTTGTTCGAGTGCTTGTGGTTGCTCGTCGAGCCAGGCCAGGAGCCGGTTTTCACGCTCATCGAGCTTGCTGGCGAACGCCGCCAGGGCATTGAGGAAACTGTCACGATCGGTGTAGACGCCCCGGTGGTGCGAAGTGACCCAGACCTTGGCCGGGATATCCGGCAAGCGCTGCAGGCTGCGGCGAAAATCCCCCAGGTTGGATGTGGCGTCGCCGTAGTAGGGCCCGAAGCCGGTCAAGTCGATATCGCCGATGAAGGCCACGCCCTCGGGCTCGACTAAAAGCACCGTATGGCCGGCGGTATGCCCGGGCATATGGAATGCGCGGATCCGGGAGCATCCCAGTTCCCAACAGGCGCCGTCCTGGTAGCCCTGGGCATCCGGGCGCGGGGCGTAGAAGAACTGTCCCTGCAAGTACTCGAGCATGACCCGGGCCTGATCCGGGTGACTGATCCCGAATGCTGCCGCCAGGCCCTCCCAGCTCCGGGCCGCGGCCAGGTCTGCCTGGTGGACGTGGACGCTGGCTCGGGGCAGGCGATGCAGGCCGGCCATGTGGTCCTCGTGGACATGGCCCAGGACCACCAACTCGGTGGCATCGAACCAGGGGCCGATGCAGTTGGCGACGATGGGGGTATCGAAGGCCGCCAGGGTGTCCGTCCCGCGGATCATCACTTGGTTGCCGTCCGGGTACTTGCCGTGGCGCTTGCCGAAGAACACCGAGACCCGGCCGAAATCCAGGCGTTCGATTCCGGGGGATGAAGCTTCGCCACCATGGGCTGATCGCATGTGTGCCTCGCTTGTGCCAAGTTCGGATAACCCTCGCCACTATAATCGTGTGCCTGCATTCGCCGGCTTGCAGAAGCAAGATTCGCTGGTTGAATGCCGCGGGATTCGCAGGAGTTGACTCTGGAATCGACATGCACACCGGTGCTAGAGTGCGCCGCAGCGCCGCTTCCATGGCGCGTTCAACCACCTGCCCGGGGACGACCCCGGGGCCAGGATCGACATGCGGGACGGCCCGAAGCTTCTGAGCAAGCCCCCATGGCCAGCGTCCCCGCTACTTTTCCCTGCCTGCTCCATCCCTTGTGCTGCGCACGAGCCTCTTCGTCATGCCGCGCGGTTGCTGCGTGCCTGCGCCCAGGCCCGGCGTGGCTTACCCGCCGGCGCCCCCTGCAACGCCGGACAGGGGCGTGCCAGCCAGTGATTCACCGCGAACCGGAACCTGCCATGGCCTGGGCTATGTTCCTTGTGCAATGAACCGAAGATGAGACCGACATGAGCGAACTTTCCCGAGTAGTGCCGTTGTCCACAGTCCTGCGCCTGGCCGGCTCCTGGCTGGTGGTGGGCCTGTTCTTTTTCCAGGGGAGCGAGCTGCTGGCCGCGCCCCTGCAGCCACTGACCGCCAGCTGGGTATTCTTGCTGCTGTTCTGCACCATCCTCGCCGCTGCGTTCGGCGTGGTGCATGAGGCCGACCACCTGGCCCGGCAACTGGGCGAACCCTACGGCACGTTGATCCTGACCCTGTCCATCGTTTCGATCGAAGTGATATTGATCGCCTCCATGCTCCTGGGCCCGGGGGAGCTGCCGACCATCGGCAGGGATTCGATATTCGCGGTGATGATGATCATCATGAACCTGGTCATCGGCCTGTGCCTGGTGGCTGGAGCTGCGCGCAACGGCGAGCAGGAATACAACGCCCAGGGCGCAGGTTCTTACATCTCGATGATCGTGCTGCTCACCGGCATCGCCTTGCTGCTGCCGAACTTCACTTCCGGGGCCGGTGAGTTCAGCGCCACCCAGGCCATGGGAGTCTCGGCCATCACGGTGTTGTTGTACGGTGCTTTCCTGTGGTTGCAGGTGGGCAGCCACCGGCGATTTTTCGTCCAGCCGCCGGCCGGTAGCCTGCACCTTCCCCAGGCGCAAGCCGGCACCGAGACCGACGTGCAGCCGCCGGCCAATCGCCGGGAAATGCTCCTGCGCACCCTGGTCTTGCTTGGGCTCATCTTGCCCATCGTTTTGCTGGCCCATTACCTGGCGGTGGTCACCGACTACGGCATCGCCCAGGCCGGGGCGCCGGTGGCGGTTGGCGGCGTGCTGATCGCGATCATCGTCTTCACCCCCGAGTCGATCACGGCGATCAAGGCTGCCTGCAACAATGAAATGCAGCGCACCCTGAACCTGTGCCTGGGCGCCTTCGTTTCCACCGTGGGGCTGACGGTGCCGGCGGTGCTGGTGATCGGCTTGATCACCCAAAAGCAGGTGATCATGGGGCTGTCGGCTGCCGAGATGCTGCTGTTCGCCATCACCGTCGGGCTCACCCTGGTGAGCTTCGGCGGCCAGCGCACCTCGCCGCTCCAGGGGTTCATGCATTTGGCAGTGTTCGCGGTATTCGGCCTGTTGCTTTTCTATCCTTGAGCAGGACGGGCGAGCCGGGCTTGCCCCTTGACCCTGAACCGGGCTTGAAGGTTAGCGTCGCAGCCAGATCGAGGAGGGCAGCGTGCCGCCTCGCCCAACCCTGCCAGGAGCCGCACCATGAACGAACGATCCAGCCCAGCCGAACCGATGCAATGGATGATCTATGGCGCCTATGGCTACACTGGCGAGCTGATCGCCCGCGAAGCGCACCAGCGCGGCTTGCGTCCGGTGCTGGCCGGACGCAGTCGCGACAAAGTCGAGCCGCTGGCCCGGGAGCTGGGCCTGGAGGCCCGGATCTTCGGGCTCGATGAACCGCAGCTGGCGGCCCGCATCCAGGACATGGACCTGGTCCTGCACTGCGCCGGGCCGTTCTCGGCCACCGCAGCGCCGA
The DNA here is from genome assembly GCF_003850545.1 of Pseudomonas sp. CMR5c. NCBI lineage: Bacteria > Pseudomonadati > Pseudomonadota > Gammaproteobacteria > Pseudomonadales > Pseudomonadaceae > Pseudomonas > Pseudomonas sp. CMR5c. Next base: position 3,271,901 of record NZ_CP027705.1, read on the forward strand.
TGATGCAGGCCTGCCTGGATGCCAAGGCGCACTACCTGGACATCACCGGCGAAATCGCCGTCTTCGAGCATGCCCAGGCCCTGGGGCTGCGAGCCCGGGAGGCGGGGGTGGTGATCTGCCCGGGCGTGGGCTTCGACGTGATCCCCACCGACTGCGTCGCCGCCGCGCTCAAGGCGGCACTGCCCGATGCCACGCACCTGGCCCTGGGCTTCGACTCGCGCTCGAGCTTCTCGCCCGGCACGGCCAAGACCTCGGTGGAGGGCATGGCCCAGGGTGGCAAGGTGCGGCGCGACGGCAAGATCGTCACGGTGCCGCTGGCCTACCAGGTGCGGCGCATCGATTTCGGCGCCGGTGAAAAGCTCGCCATGACCATTCCCTGGGGCGACGTATCCACCGCCTACCACACCACCGGCATTGCCAATATCGAGGTCTTCCTCCCCGGGTCGGCCGGGATGATCCGCGGTGCCAGGTTGGCCAACCTGGTCCGTCCGCTGCTGGGCCTGGCCTGGGTGCAGAAGCGCCTCAAGGCGCATATCGGCAAGACCGTGACCGGCCCGGACGATGCCAAGCGGGCCGACCAGGGCACCTATGTATGGGGCGAGGCGCGTAATGCCCAGGACCAGCGCAAGGTGGCCCGGGTGCACACCGCCAATGTCTACAGCCTGACCGTCAGTGGCGCCCTGGCAGTGGTCGAGTACCTGGCGGGCGAGCGCCCTGCAGGGGGCGCGTACACCCCGGCGAAGTTGCTCGGGGCCGGGCTGGTCAGCAGCCTGCCGGGTTCGGGCCAGATACGCATCGAGTGATCGGTGGCCACCGGGACCGCCGTCTTGGCGGTCGGTCCCGGTCACGTCAGGACACCCGGGATCAGTGGCTATCGTTCAGGCTGGCCAGGGGCTTGGGGGCATAGAGCGCGCTCTGGAACTCGGGTACGTACTCGTATTTCACCAACTTGCCCAGTTGCAGCGAACGCAGGTAGTCGGACAGGCTGCCTTCGCCCAGGATCAGGCGCGCGGCGTCGGCGCTGCTGCTGGAGGCATGGCTGGTCTGGCGCGAGGTGGCGTAGCCGTAGGCCAGCTGGCCGTTGTGGTCGAGGTTGGTGAAACTGTTGGTCACCATGCCGACGTCGTGGGACAGGTCCGCAAGCTTGCTGCCCTTGAAGATCACGTCGACGTTGCCGGTCTGGCTGTCGATGATGTCGTAGGACAGGCTCTGGGCTTCCTCGCGGCGGCTGATGTCGGTCAGCCACTTGGGCAGGTTGTAGCCCACCACGCCACGCACCCGGGCCAGTTCGGTGTTCACCGGCAGCTTGAGCACGTAGCCCCAGAAGTCCTTGGAGATGGACTGGCCGACCAGGGTCAGGGGGCCGAGGTTGGACTTGCCCGGCTTGTTGGTGATGATCGACAGGGCAATTTCGTTGTAGCTGTCGTTGTCGCAGTAGTCGTAGGTGTAGGCGGTGAAGGCCACCAGCCCGCGACCGGGCCAGACCTGCAGCGGCTGGACCTGGGCCAGCACCTCGGCCGGGATCAGCTCGCGCAGGCGTGCCAGGTCAGCGGTATAGACCGCGGTGATACGGCTGTTCTTGTAGTAGAAGTTCGGCGAGTAGGACTCGAAGCCCATGTCGACCCGGGTCTTGGCCAGTTGCTTGAACCAGCTCAGGTCCATTCCCGGCGCCTCGGCCTCGATCACCGACAGTGGCGGGTTGGAGCGATAGCGGTCGTACAGGCCGCCCTTGAGCACCGGCACCGGATGGCCGGCGATATCGATCATCGTGGTTTCGGCATGGCCCGTGGCGTCCGCCAGCACGGGACTTGCCAGGGGGGCCAGGAGTGCGCCGGCCATTGCGGTGACAGTTGCAAGTTTCACGTTCCAGTTCTCCAGAGAGTGCATCACGCTGATGAATACCCCGGGCAAGGCCGGCGTCTGTTCGCTCGATACCGGCCGGGGTGGGTAAACCCTAACGTTCAACTTAACCTTAATGTCAAGCAGGCAAATGACGGCGCTGCCGCGTGACCAGGGCGGCGTCCACCCAGCCTGCCTGCCGGGCGTTTGCGAGCCTGGTGGACTAACCTTTTGCCAGTCCCGGCACTGTGCGGAGTACCTATCGATGGCCAAGCGCATCTTGCATGTCGTCACCAACGTCGCCCATTACGCCGACCCCGGCCAACCCACCGGGTTGTGGTTGGGGGAGCTGACCCATGCCTGGCAGGTGTTCGCCGCCAGGGGGCACGAGCAGCGCCTGGTCAGCCCCAGAGGCGGCGCCTCGCCCCTGGAGCCCAGGGCGTTGAAGTGGCCATTGCTCGATGGCACGGCCAAGGCCTGGCTGGAGGATCCGGCGAGCTTGCAGCGCCTGGCCCGCACTGCTCATCCAGATGAGTTGCAGGGCGCGGACTTCGATGCCATCTACTTCACCGGCGGCCATGGAGTGATGTGGGATTTCCCCGACGACCCGGGCCTGCAGCGCCTGACCCGGGAGATCTTCGAGCAGGGCGGCATCGTGTCTTCGGTCTGCCACGGCTACTGCGGGTTGCTCAACACGCGGCTCAGCGACGGCCGGCTGCTGGTGGAGGGGCGCCGCCTGACTGGTTACGCCTGGATCGAGGAGGTGCTGGCGGGCGTGGCAGGCAAGGTGCCGTACAACGTCGAGCAACTGATGAAACAGCGTGGGGCACGCTACGAGAAGGCCTGGTTGCCGTTCACCACCAAGGTGGTGGTCGATGGCCGCCTGGTGACAGGGCAGAACCCGCAATCGGCCAAGGCCACGGCCGAACAAGTGGCGGCCTTGCTCTAGCCCATGGTCCCAGGCTGGAGAAGACTGGTTAACTGCTGGTGGATTTGCGTATAAAGAAAATAACTTGCGCAGTCTGCCGTCCTTCCCCCATGGCTGCAGTTGTATCTGCGCTTTCCCGGCAGGTTCCGGAGCACCGGGGGATAGGTGCTAGAATGCCGGGCCTTCGAAGGAGAAGCCGTGAACAGCAAGACCTCCCGCGCCGCCGCAGCTCCCAACCTGCTGAACCCCGAGACCCTGGGCATTCGCTTGCGCACTGCGCGCAAACAGTTGGGCTGGACCCTGGCCCAGGTCGCCGCCCGGTCCAATGTCTCGATCACCACCATATCCCGGGCCGAGCGCGGCCAACTGGCCCTGGGCTACGAGAATGTCGCGGCCCTGGCCCAGACCCTGCAACTGGACATGGGCACGCTGTTTTCCCATGCCTACGAACAACCACCGGCCGGGCAGGGCCCGGTTATCACCCGTTCCGGGGAAGGCGTGGCCTACCGCGGGTTGTCGTTCACCTATGAGTTCCTGGCCACGGCGGCCAAGGGCAAGCCCATCAATCCGGTACTCGGCACCATCCATGCGCGCCAGGTCAACGGCCCCGAGGATTTTGCCCGGCATGCCGGCGTGGAGTTCGTCTACGTGATCTCGGGCAAGGTCCAGGTGCACTTCGAAACCGGTGAGGTGGCCGCCCTGGACAAGGGCGACTCGTTGTATTTCGACAGCCGCATCGGCCACGCCTACATCAGCGTCGGCAAGCAATTGGCCAAGGTCATCGGGGTCATCACCGCCGAAAGCGAGCAAATCCTGTTGGCTCGCCAGGGCCAGGGCTTGCCCGGTCACTGAGGCCCGGCGCCAGCCCGGGCGCAGGCTCCATCCCTTGTGAAGCATCCTCTTTGCCTGCCGGTAAGCGGCGCGACGCCTGGCGATCGCGTGGCTGTTACCGGGGCATCCTGGCGGGTCGAGCAGGTCGCAAAATTTTCGTATACGCAAATTATGTTTGCAAAAAATCCTTTGCGGTTGTCTCATTGGATTTGCGTATACGCAAATTATGCGAAGCGCACCTCCCTGCAGGAAGGCCAGGAGGGGCAGGGCACTCAGGGACCGAGCGTGCAGCCAACCGCGATGACAGGAGCGATGCCTCGCCCCGGTCGCGGCTTAGAAGCTAACAACCAATAACAATCAGGCTATCAAGCAGGCATCAACCACATGGCAAACAAACTCCTGAGCTCGCGCCAGCTGTCCTTCATGGCCCTGGGCATGTCCATCGGCGTCGGTCTGTTCCTCGGCTCGGCATCGGCCATCCAGTCCGCAGGGCCCTCGGTACTCCTGGCCTACCTGCTCAGCGGCGGGGTGATCTTCCTGATCATGCGCGCCCTGGGCGAGATGACCGTGCACAACCCGGTGTCCGGTTCGTTTGCCGCCTACGCCCACCACTACCTGGGCCCCTACGCGGGATTTCTCTCCAGTTGGAACTACTGGATCCTGATGGTCGGGGTCGGCGTGGCCGAGTCCACGGCCGTGGGCATCTACATGAAAAGCTGGTTTCCCGAGGTACCGCAGTGGACCTGGGTCTGCGCCTCGATCGCGGCGATCTGTGCGTTGAACCTGCTGGCGGTGCGCGCCTTCGGTGAGGCCGAGTTCTGGTTCGCCCTGATCAAGGTGGTGACCATCCTCGCCCTGGTCGTCGGCGGCGGCATGATGATCTTCGTCGGCTGGGGCAATGCCGGGGTGCCCCTGGGCTTGTCCAACCTGTGGCAGCACGGCGGTTGGTTTCCCCATGGCGCGAGCGGGCTGCTGCTGGCCTGGCCCATCGTCGCCTATGCCTTTGCCGGCGTGGAGATGATCGGCATCGCCGCGGCCGAATCGGACAACCCGCGCAAGACCATCCCACGGGCCATCAACTCGGTGGTATGGCGCATCCTGCTGTTCTACGTGGCGGCGATCGCGGTGATTCTGGCCATCTATCCCTGGAACCAGATCGGCACCCAGGGCAGTCCGTTCGTCACCACTTTCGAACGCCTGGGGATTCGCCAGGCGGCCGGCATCATCAACTTCGTGGTGATCACCGCCGCGCTGTCGAGCTTCAACTGCATCCTGTTCAGCGGCGCGCGGATCCTCAAGAAACTGGCCGATGAAGGCCAGGCCCCGCGACTGTTCGCCAAGGTCCGGGGCAACGGCATCCCGGCTCGCGCGGTATATGCCACCGTGGCCTGCATGGCCCTGGGCGTGGTGCTCAACTACCTGGTGCCGGACCGGGCCTTCGGCTACATGATGTCGCTGCTGGCGTTCAACGTGGCCTGGACCTGGGGCATGATCGCCGCCACCTACCTGGCGTTCAGGCGCCGCCAGCGTGGCCAGCCCCGGGAGTTCCCGCTGCCCCTGGCGCACATCACCCCGGTCCTCTGCCTGCTGTTCGTCGGCTTCGTGGTGTTCATGCTCGGCTACGACCCCAAGACCCGGGTCTCGCTGTACGCCGGGGCGTTCTGGACCTTGGGCATCTCCGCTTGCTACCTGCTCAACCAGCGTCGCGCCCAGGGCCGGGTCGCCGCGCTGGTGGACGCTGGGCATCTCTAGCGCCTCGCAGCACTTGCGGCCCGTGCCGCACCTTCTCCAATACAAGGACATTGCATGCACATCATTGTCGTGGGCGCCGGTATCAGCGGCGCGGCCACAGCCCTGGCGCTGGCCGAGGCGGGCCATAGCGTCGAAATCATCGAGGCGGCTGGTCGGCCGGCCACCGGTGCCAGCTTCGCCAACGCCGGCCTGGTGTCTCCCGGACATTGCTTCAGCTGGGCCGAGCCAGGGGTCGTCGGGGTTGCTCTCAAGTCCCTGCTGGGCCTGGGCGACGGCATTGGCATCCACGGCCCCTGGAGCGGCGCCCTGGCGCGTTGGGCGGCGCTGTTCGCCGGCGAGGCCAGCGAGGCCCGCTGGCTGGCCAACTCCCGGGCGGCCCTGGTCCTGGCCAGTTACTCCCGGGACCTGTTGTTCGGCCAGGGCGGCGTGGCAGCCGAAGACTATGGCGGTCGTCAAGCCGGCATCCTTTATCTGTACGGGCCGGGGCAGGGGCCCGGTGCCCACGACGTCCAGTTGCTGCAAGCGGCGGGGGAGCCGTTCGCCGAGCTGGATGCAGCGCAGGTGCTGGAGCGCGAGCCGCTCCTGGCCCAGGCCCGGGTGGGTTTTGCCAAGGGGGTCTACTGCGCCCGGGACGGCACGGGAGATGCAGCCCGCTATGCCCAGGCAGCCATCGAGCGTGCTTGCGTGACCAAGGCCGTGGCGCGTTTCGCTGAGCAGGTGCTGGAGGTCGAGGTCGAAGCCGGGGTGGCGGTGGGGGTGCGGACCCACCAGGGCCGGCGGCGCGCCGATGCCGTGGTGGTCGCCGCCGGCCTGGCTTCGGCACCTTTGCTGGCGCCCTTGGGGCTGCGCTTGCCGATTCACCCGGTGACGGGGTACTCGCTGTCCTATCCCCTGGGCCGGATCCCGCGGCCGAGCGTCGGCGCGGTGTCGATCCCGCACAAGGTAGCCTGGGCGGTCTTCGGCCAGACCTTGCGTTTCACCGGGTTCGCCGATGTCGGGCAACCCGGACCGGGCAAGATCGAGCAGCGCTTTGCCGCCCTGCAGCGTTTCGCCGAGCAGGTCTGCCCGCAGCTGCAGGGCGTTACCGCGACGCAATGGCTCGGACAGCGGCCGATGACCCCGGACAACCTGCCGTTCCTCGGCACCTGCCAAGTGCGCAACTTGCTACTCAACTGCGGCCACGGCGCCATGGGCTGGACCATGGCCTGCGGCTCGGCGCGGATCGTCAGCGACCTGGTGGCTGGCCGCCAGCCGGCGATCGACCTGGCGCCGTATCGCTGGGACCGCTATGGCCTGTTCGGGCGGCGCGGCGATCAGCGCTGGTCCAGCTCCAGGTAGCGGCTGGTGCGCACGATGCGCTCGCGCTCCTGGAAACTCACCAACTGGCTGGCCAGCGCCGAGCTGTCGCCGCTGCGCTTGATCTGCGCCAGGACTTGCTGCGTGGCATGGATGGCCGCGCGTTGTAGGTCGGAAGGGATGATCACCAGCTGATACCCCAGGGCCGCCAGTTCCTCGACCGGCATCATCGGGGTCTTGCCGCCATGGAACATGTTGATCAGCTTGGGCCCGGGGATCCGGGCAGCGATTTCGCGGATCTGCTGAAGAGTCTCCGGGGCCTCGACGAAAATCATGTCGGCACCGGCCTCGACATAACGCTGCGCCCGTTCCAGGGCGGCGTCGAAGCCTTCGACGGCGATCGCATCGGTACGGGCGATCAACACCAGGTCCGGATCGTCCAGGGCCTCGCGGGCGACGCGCAGCTTGCGGCACATCTGCTCGGTATCGATCAGCGACTTGTCGTCCAGGTGCCCGCAGCGCTTGGGAAACGCCTGGTCTTCAAGGTGCAGTGCCGCCACCCCGGCACGTTCGAAGGCACGTACCGTACGTTCGACGTTGGCACTGCCGCCGAACCCGGTGTCGGCATCGGCGATCACCGGCAAAGCGCTGCCGTCGACGATCTTCTCCACGCGTTCCAGGACCTCGCTGAAGCTCAACAGGCCGATATCCGGCAGCGCCGCGGAGCGGGCGATGGCTCCGCCGCTGGCGTAGACGGCTGAAAAGCCGGCCAGTTCCACCAGGCGCGCCGAGAGCCCGTCGTAGACGCCAGGGGCTACCAGGCTTTCGCCGCTGGCCAACAGATCGCGTAGTTTCCTTGTGTTTTTCATGGTGCCTCCCAGGGCTGGCGGGTGTCGTTGCTTGGATAGGCAAAGCTTGGCCCTGGGCATTTGTTATGTCTAATATTCTAATTATCCAAAATCAGAACGTAGAACATTCCATGGAACTCCGGCACCTGCGTTACTTCGTGGCCACCGCCGAGGCCCAGAGCCTGACCAAGGCGGCCCAGGTCCTGCACATCGCCCAACCGCCGCTGGGCCAGCAGATCCGCGCACTGGAAGAGGAAATCGGCACGCCGCTGTTTCACCGCCAGGGCCGCGGCATCGTCCTCAGCGATGCCGGCAAGACCTTCCTGGTTTGTGCCCGGGACATCCTGGCCCGGGCCGAAGAGGCCAAGGTCCGGGCACTGCGGGCCGCGCGCGGGGAGATCGGCAGCCTGACCCTGGGGTTCACCGAGTCGGCCTCGTTCAACGAGGGCATGACCGCGTTGCTGCGTCTCTACCAGCAGCGCTATCGGCAGGTGCAGATCAACCTGGTGGAGGGCAACAGCGAGACCCTGGTCGGCCGGCTGCTGGAGCGACAGATCGATGCCGCCATCGTCCGTCCGCCTTTTGCCGGGGGTGGCGACCTGGCATTCCAGGTCCTCAGTGAGGAGCCGCTGATGGTGGTGCTGCCCGATAGCCATCCCTTGCTCGCTCGCGAGCGCCTGGATCTTGCGGACCTGCGCGATGAGCGCTTCATCCTCTATTCGCGCAAGTCCGGCTACGGCCTGAGCGCCGAGATAGTCAGCGCTTGCCGGGCCCAGGGCTTCAGCCCGCTGATCCACCAGCAGGCCCCCCAGGTGTCTTCGGCGGTCAACCTGGTGTCGGCCGGCATGGGCATTGCCCTGGTGCCGGCCTCGATGCAGCGGATGGCCCGTCCCGGGCTGAACTTTCGCCAGCTGGCCCTGGAACAGCCACGGGCGACCCTGGGCCTGGCCACCCGTGCGCAAACGCCTTCCGCGGTGGTCGACGGCTTGTTGCTGTGCGCCCGGGAGGTACTTGCCGGGGGCTGATGCAGTGCCCCTGTGGCCCGCAGGCCAAGCCCCATCATGAATCCTGCGCCGTCACTGGAGCGGGCATTGCCCAAGCGGATGCCTCGGTGCGAATATCCAGGCCGACATCGTAGTGACCCGGGGGATTTCGTCGATGAGCGTGACTGCCTCGATCTGGTTTTTCGCCGTACCGTTCGCCATTGCCGCGGCCATTCCCGGCCCGGCCCAGGCCGCAATGCTGGGGCAGGTGGTGGCGCGCGGGGCCCGTTCCACCTTGCCGTTCATCGGTGGCATGGTCCTGGGCAATGCGCTCTGGCTGCTGGTGGCCACCCTGGGCCTGGCGGCGCTGGCACTGCGCTTCGAGTACTTGTTCATCGGCGTCAAGTGGCTCGGCGTGGCCTTCATCCTGTTCATCGCCTGGAAGCTGTGGTCGAAGAACCCCACGCAGCCCGAGGAGCTGCCGAAGCGCTCGGCCGGCCGCGGGCTGCTCGCCGGAGCGCTGCTGACCCTGAGCAACCCCAAGGCGGTGGTGTTCTTCGGTGCGGTGCTGCCCCATGCCTTCGACCTGACGGCGCTGTCCTGGTCGGAAGTGGCTTTCATCACTGCACTGGGAGTCGGCATCGACCTGAGCATCCAACTGGCGTACCTGGTGACCGGGGCGCGGATCAAGCGGGCGATCCAGTCGCCCAGGGCCATGCAGCGCCTGAACCGCACCTCGGCCGGGATCATGACCGGTTGCGCAGGTTGGATGGCGATCTCCCGCTGAGTTCAAGCAGGCAAAGAATTCTGGCGTTCCCCCTACATAAGGATATCGATACGGCATGAACAGACATTCCCACCTGCTATTGGCCATCGCCTTGCTCGGCACCGGCACGCCGCTGCTGGCCGCCGAAGGTTTCATCGGCCAGGGTTTCGCCCAGGATCGCGGCTACGAGCCCGACGGACATGGCGGTTTCAAGGGCACGGGCAAGAACCAGGGTTCCGATTACGAGTTGCAGAAGGACGGCTCGCTCCGAGGCACCGGCAACAATTTTGGTCGCGGTTATGCTCCGGCCGACGATGGCGGACTCAAAGGCACCGGGCTGAACAAGGGCGCCGGTTTCACCCCGGATGGTTCGGGTGGCTACACCGGTACTGGCACCAACTACGGCCAAGACTACAAGTCCGATGGCAAGGGCGCCTTCCACGGTGAAGGCAGCGCCTGGGGTGGCGGCTGGGCCTCCGATGGCAAGGGCGGCTACGAGGGGACGGGCGAGAACCGCAAGCGTGGTTATGTCTCCGATGGCCGTGGTGGCTACACCGGTACTGGCAAGAACCAGGGCAGGGGGCTGGAGCCCGATGGCCGTGGCGGTTTCATCGGCACTGGGGACAATGCCGGCGGTGGCTGGGAACCGGATGGCTACGGCGGCTACAAGGGCACCGGCAACAATCGTGGAGAGCGCTGGCGCCCCGATTGACCGGCAGCGGGCCTGCCGCGCACTTGCCGACAGGCCTGTCCTGGCCAGGTGCTGTTGCGAGTTGCAACACAGCGCTGCGCGCTGGCGTATCGCCGGCTGATGGCAAAGTGTGTATAAAGCTTCGCCCGAAGGGCTGCACCAGGCCCGCGCCCAAGGAATAGTCCCCTCCATGCTTCGGCTCTTGCTCCCCGTCCTGCTCCTGGCCCTTGCCGGTTGCGCCACCAAGCCTCCGGCCAACCCCGACAATCTCTGCGAGATCTTTCGCGAGAAACCCAAGTGGTACGAAGCCGCGCAGAAGATGAACCAGCGCTGGGGCGCCCCGATCCAGGTGCCCATGGCGATGATGTACCAGGAGTCATCGTTCAAGCACGACGCCTTGCCACCGCGCTACTACTTCTTGGGCTTCATTCCCTGGGGCCGGGTCAGCACCGCCTACGGCTACGCCCAGGCCAAGGATGAAACCTGGGCCGACTACAAGAAGGACGCCGGTGGTTGGGGGGCAAGCCGCGACAACTTCGCCGACGCCCTGGATTTCATGGGCTGGTACATGCAGAAGAGCTACAACGTCAATCGCACCTCCAAATGGGACGCCTACGGCCAGTACCTGAACTACCACGAAGGCTGGGGTGGCTATCGCAACCGCAGCTACGACGCCAAGCCCTGGTTGAAGAACGTATCGCTCAAGGTCCAGGCCCGGGCCTCGCTGTTCGGCGCCCAATACCGCAGTTGCGAACAGGAACTGGCCCGCGGCGGTGGCTGGTTCTGGTGAAAGCAGGGCGGGACAAGCTCCTTTGAACGATGGCCGCACATTGGCAAGGACCTGAAGGCCAATACCGGCCGCAATGCAGTGGGATAGCCGAGACACTGCGCGCAGTGTCCCGCAAGATGAGGCAGCCTCCCGGCTGCCTCAGGTTCCTATCAGACCGCAAGCCCGTGGGAGCGCAGCCAGGCATCCAGCGTTAGCGCAGTTTCCAGGCCATGCCGGCTCATCTGCGTATTGAAGTAGCCCTCGGGCTGGCGCAGTTCCTCGGTGACATGAGCGTGGGAGACGATGCCGAACACCGGGTTGCCGACGTCCTGCAGCAATTGCTCGGTACTGCGGCGCAGGAAGCGTTCATAGCCCAGGTTCGCCGAAGTCGGATAGGGGCTTTTCCTGCGTTTGAGCACCGCCTCGGGAACATAGTCGGCACAGGCCTGCTTGAGCAGCCACTTCTCCTGGCCGTCCTTGCTCTTGATCGACCACGGCACGTTGTAGACGTACTCGACCAGTTGGTGATCGGTGAACGGCACACGTACCTCCAGGCTGTTGCACATGCTCAGGCGGTCCTTGCGATCGAGCAGGATCACCATCCAGCGTTTCAAGTGCATGTGGCAAATCTCGCGCATCCGCCGTTCCTGCGGGCTGTCCTGGGCCAGGTGCTCGACCTGGCGCAGAGCATCGTCGTAGCTCGCCTGCTGGTACTTGGCCAGGTCGCACCGGCGGGTGAAATCCGGGTTGATGAAGCCCGCCTGCAAGTGCACCCGCGATGCCCAGGGAAAACACGCCGAGGCCACGACCTTGGGGTCACGGAACCAACTATAGCCGCCGAACACCTCATCGGCGCCTTCGCCGGAGATGGCCACCGTGGAGTGCTTGCGAATCTCCCTGAACATCAGGTTCAGGGAGGTATCCATATCGCCGAAGGTGAGCGGCACGTCCTTGGCCCGGAACACCTCGCGGCGGGCCAGGTCGGAAATCAGTTCCGCGTTGTCGATGAGCACGGTCTGGTGCCGGCTGCCTATGGCTTTTGCGGCCAGCAAGGCAAAGGGCTGGTCCAGGTCGGGGCGTAGGTCGTCGCTCTTGAAATACTCGGCCTGGCCGGTGAAGTCCAGGGAGAAGGAATTGATATCACCGCCGGTCCTGGCCTTTTCCAGACGCTGGGCGATCGCCGTGAGGGTGGTGGAATCGAGCCCGCCGGACAGCAGCGAACACACTGGAACGTCGGCATGCAGCTGCGACCCCAGTGCCTGGGTGACCAGCTCGCGAGTCTTGTGCACCGTGGTCTGCACATCGTCCTGGTGTTCCTGGCGGCGTACTTCCCAGTAGCTGCGGATCTTTATCGGTCCATTGGGACGCCAGGACAGGAGATGGCCGGGAAGCAGCTCCATCAGGTTTCTGAACGGTGTCTGGTCGGTGCCCTTGGACAGCGTGAGCACATCGGCCAGCCCGGTGGTTTCCAGGGTCGCGGTGAATTCCGGGTGAGCCAGGATGGCCTTGATCTCCGAGGCGAAGAGCAGGCCATCGCGATGCCGGGCGTAGAACAGCGGCTTGATCCCCAGGCGATCGCGGACCAGCAACAGGTGGCCATCGCGCCCGTCGAACAGGGCGAAGGCGAACATGCCGGTGAGGTATTCGCAGCAGCGCTCGCCCCATTGCAGGTAAGCATGCAGTACCACTTCGGTGTCGCTGCGGGTCTGGAACTCATGACCCTGTTGTCGCAGCTGCTTGCGCAACGCGTCGTGGTTGTAGACTTCGCCGGTGTAGACCAGCGCGACTTCCTGGCCATCGGCGAAACGATAGATCATCGGCTGGACGCCACCGTCCAGGTCGATGACCGCCAGCCGCCGATGCCCCAGAAGGGCATGCCGATGCCTCCATGTACCTTCGGCATCAGGCCCGCGAAACGCGAGCGTATTGGTCATGGCGCGAATTGCAGGACTTTCCCCTTCGAGCCTGCGCGTATAGTCTACCCATCCTGTGAGACCACACATTTAGCAACTCCTCTGATTAATCGATGAGCCGCGTGAGGATGGCCGGAAAGACTTCCATGACGCATGTCGGGTAAACCGCAGTGTCTTGCCCCCAGTGCCAATCCATCGCGCGGTAGATCCCGTACCAACACTTGCCTTATTCAGGGTTGCAGGCGTCGTACCTCCCAGCCCTTGTCACTGCGGTCATAGCGCAAGCGTTCATGCAGGCGCTCCTGGCCGTTGCCCCAGAATTCCACGGACTCCAGCCGCAGCTCGAACACGCAGTAACCAGCAGGCCGCGGCAACGGCCCCGAGACCTGCGCCAGCTCCCGGGCGGCGTCGCGCATGGCCTGGATATCCAGCAGCTCCTCGCTCTGGTGCGATACCGAGGACATCGGATGCGTGGCATAGGGGCGGTTCAACCAGGCCTCTTCGGCCTTGGCATCCGGCAAGCGCACGGCCCGACCGTTGAGGATGATCTGCTGGCTGGTCTCGCGCCAATACAGGACTCCCGAGGCCCAGGGGTTCTGGGTCAGCTCACGGCCTTTCTGGCTGCCGGCATGGGTGCTGAACAGCAGGCCGGTATCGGTGATCTCGCTGATCACCACGATCCGGGTCGAAGGTCGGCCCTGGCTGTCGGCGGTGGCCAGGGCCAGCGCCTTGGGTTCGCGGATGCCCACGCGGCGGGCGCGTTCGAGCCAGTTGCGCAGCACGCCCATGGGCTCGTCCGGCAGGCTCTGGAACTCGGGGAAGGGCGCATCCAGGGTGCCGGTGAGGGACTCCGACATACCGCTGCCCAACAGTGGCTTGCCTTGTAGTGGATTGTTCATAGCACGATGGTCCCCCGCCCGAAGAGCACGCCATTACCGGAAACTTCGACTCGCTTGAGCTGCTCGGCCCGGCCTTCGGCCCTGGCGAACATCAGTGAAGGTCGACCGATCTCCACGCCCTGGAGAATCTCCACCTGCTGGCCGAACGGCAACTGGCCGTGGCGAGCCAGGTGGATGGCCAGTGGCCCGGCGGCCGAGCCAGTGGCGGCATCCTCCACCACGCCATAGGCTGGCGAGAACATCCGGCTGCGCCAGCGCCGCCCGGAACCGGCAAAGCAGTTGATGGCCATGTCGTGGAAGTTCGACAAGGCGCGGTGATCGGGATGCAGGGCGGACAGCGCCTCGATGCTTGGCAGGCCGACGAACACATGGCGCGGGCCGTTGTGATAGATCTCGATGGGAAAGGTCGAGGACTCGATGCCCAGGGCCTTGAGCAACTCGGCATCGCGGCCCAGGGCCGACCAGGTGGGAATCGGCTGGTCCATGCTGGCGGCGATCACGCTGCCGTTCTGGCGTTCCAGCTCGAAGGCGATGGTGCCCATCTGGGTTTCCAGGTACAGCCGGTGGTTCTCGGTATGGGCGCCCAGGGCGATGGCGGTACCCAACAGCGGGTGGCCGGCGAAGGGCAGTTCGTTGACCGGGGTGAAGATCCTGACCAGCCAGTCGCCGCTGTTGCGCGGCTTGAGCACGAAAGTGGTTTCCGAGAGGTTCATTTCCCGGGCGATGCGCTGCATCTGGGTGGCGCTCAGGTCGTCGGCGTTGAAGAACACCGCGACCGGATTGCCTTCCAGCGGGGTACTGGCAAAGGCGTCGATGATGACGTATTCGTGCATGGGTTATCTCCGGGCCGCCGAAGCGTTGCTGTCGGCGGGGGTATTGATGAGGGCATGGCGCAGCAGGTCGGCCATGATCCGCGGGCCTTCCTGGGTCAACAGCGATTCGGCGTGGAACTGCATCGAGGCGAACGCCGGCCCGCGCAAGGCATGTACCTCGCCGGTCTCGCTGTCGCGGCTGATCTCGATGGTGCCGACGCCTTCGACGTCCAGGCGGTTGCTCGTGCTCTGGGCCGCGAAGGTGTTGTAGAAGCCCACCCGCTCGGGGTTGCCGAACAGGTCGATCTGCTTCTGCACGCCCTGGTTGGGGATTTCCCGGCGTTGCAGCTCCAGGCCCAGGCACAGGCTCAGGACCTGGTGGCTCAGGCACACCGCGACGAAGGGCCGCTGCTCAGTGAGCAGGGTGCGGATGGCCAGGTGCAGGTGGTTGATCTTCGGCTGCTGGATCTCGCTGGGGTTGCCGGGGCCGGGGCCCATGATCACCAGGTCGTAGCCGTCGAAGCTGTACTCGTCGTTGAAGCTGCGCACGGTCACCAGCAACCCCAGGGACCGTAGCTGCTTGGCGATCATCGAGGTGAAGGTGTCTTCGGCATCGACGATCAGCACCTGGCGCCCGTTGAAGTCGCTCTGCACCTGCTGGCGCTGCTGGCTGTCCATCAACCAGAAGTCCGAGACATAGGCGTTGCGGCTGGCCAGGGCGGCGCGCACTTGCAGGTGGTCGCCAAAGCGCGAGGGGGTCTGGTTCTTCAGTGCGGCGATCAGGCCGGCGGCCTTGGCCCGGCTTTCCGCGGCTTCGCCCAGCGGGTCGGAATGGCGGACGATGGTCGAGCCGACGCTGATGCGCACCTGGCCCTGGTCATCGATGTCGGCGGTACGGATCAGGATCGCCGAGTCCAGGGACCGTCCGCCCTTGCCGTCATTGCCGATCAACGCCGCCATGCCGCTGTAGTAGCCACGCCCCTGGGGCTCGTAGCGCCGGATCACCCGGCAGGCGCTTTCCAGCGGGCTGCCGGTGACCGTCGGGGCGAACAGGGTCTCGCGCAGGATGTCGCGCACATCGCGGCGGGTCTTGCCCTCGATGAAGTACTCGGTGTGGGCCAGGTGGGCCATTTCCTTGAGGTACGGGCCACGGACATGGCCGCCGTCCTCGCAGATCAGCGCCATCATCTTCAGTTCTTCGTCCACCACCATGTACAGCTCTTCGGCTTCCTTGCGGTTGGCCAGGAACTCCATGACTTCGGCCAGGCTGGGGCCGGCGGGCGGATAGCGGTAGGTGCCGCTGATGGGATTCATCACCGCCAGACCATCCTTGACGCTGATGTGGCGCTCGGGCGAGGCACCGACGAAGGTCCGCTCGCCGGTGTGGATGATGAAGGTCCAGTAAGAGCCTTTTTCCCGTTCCAGCAGGTGCCGGAAGAACGACAGGGCCTTGGTCGGGCCATAGTCGCTGATCTCCGCCAGGAAGGTGCGCTTGATCACGAAGTTGGCACCTTCCCCGGAGCCGATTTCGTTGGCGATCACCTGGCTGACGATCTCGGCGTAGCTTTCGTCGCTCAGGTCGAAGCGCTCGCTGTCCAGCTGGATCGGCTCATCGGGCAGCAGCTGCAGCAATTGCTCGATGCCGATGGATTGCTGTTCGGTGATGTTCATTGCCAGCAACGGCGACTGGTCGTCCACGGCCTCGAAGCCGCGCTCGGCGATCTGCCGGTAGGGAATCAGCGTCAGCACGTCCAGGCGCGGTGCGCCGATGGTGGTGGCGGGCAGCTCGATATCCGCCAAGTGCCGGGGTTCCGACATCTTGCCCACCAGGACGTCCAGCAATCCCGGTCCAGTGGCCTCCGGACGGTAGAGCAGGGCAAAGGGGCCGGGGGCCGGTTGCAGGATACGTTCGATCAGCGGGGCGCTGGCCTGGTTCATAGCAGCACCTCATCGGTGGTCACGACCATGGCGCAGCGGCTGGCGGCGTATTCGATGGCCATCCAGTGGTGCTCCTTGCTGAAATCGGCGATCGCATCGGCTACCAGGAACGGCTGGATGTCGTTGGAATAGGCGTCCACCGTGGAGATCAACACTCCCACGTGGGCGTACACTCCGCAGAGGATCAGTTGGTCACGACCGCTTTCGCGCATGCGCTCGAGCAGGTCGGAATTGAAGAACGCGCTGTAGCGCCACTTGGTCAGCAGCCAGTCGCCGGGACGGGGCGCCAGGGCGTCGACCACCTCGCGATCGCCGGGGCTGGCCTGCATGCCCGGCCCCCAGAAGTCCTTGAGCAATCCTCGTTGTTCTTCGCTCATGCTCCCGGGTTGGGCGGTGTAGGCCACCGGGATCTGGTTATCGGCGGCCCACTGGCGAATGCGTGCGGCATTGCCCACTACGCTTTCGCGCAGGGTCTCGGGCAACGGCCGCAGGAAATAGCGCTGCATGTCATGTACCAGCAGTACGGCGCGCTCGGGGTCTATATGCCATTGCGCGAGATTGACGGGCAGGTCGCGGGAAGTGGGCAGGGCATAGGGAATGATCGATGGAATGCCGGTCATGGCGACTAACTCCAGTCAGAAAAGGGCGGGTGAGGGCGAGTTCTTCCAGGCCATCACCGCGGTGATGGCTTGCCAGGGAGTCAGGCGCGGATCGCACAGGCTCTTGTATTGGCTGGCGACCCGGTCCAGCTCCATGACATCGGAAACGCATTCGCTGACCTCATCGGGAGTGGTCTCCAGATGCAGGCCGGCAGCCACGCCCCCGGCCGCAGTCACGGCATGCTTGAAGGCGATGATTTCCTCGGTGATGGTCCGCACCATGCGGGTCTTGTTGCCGCACGGGGCGACTATGGTGTTGCCGTGCATCGGGTCGCTGAGCCAGATGATCTTGTGCCCGGCACCGCGGACCGCTTCGACCAGGGGCGGCAGGCGATCACCGACCTTGTGCGCGCCCATGCGGGCGATCAGGGTCAAGCGGCCCGGCTCGCGACGCGGGTCCAGGCGTTCGCACAGGCTCAGCAACTGCTCGCGGGTGATGTCCGGACCGACCTTGCAAGCCACCGGGTTGAGCACCTCGCTGAGCAGCGCCACATGGGCGCCGGTCAATTGCCGGGTGCGCTCGCCGATCCACGGCCAGTGGGTCGAGCCGAGGAATACCCGGCCTTGTTCGTCCTGGCGGACCTGGGGCAGTTCGTAGTCCAGTACCAGCATCTCGTGGCTGGTCCAGGCCGGCGAACCGTTCAGTGGCTCCTGGTCCACCGGTTCGCTCCAGCCCAGGTGCTGCATGATGTCCTGGGCGGCCCGATACCCACGCACCAGGCGTTGGGCATCGTGTTGGCGATGGCTGTCGACGGCCTCGCGGCCGTTGACCATGTCACCGCGATACACCGGCAACTCGACGTCGCCGATGCGTTCGCTGTTGTTGGAACGGGGCTTGGCGAACTGCCCCGCGATCCGACCCACTCGCACCACCGGCTGCTGGGTCACCAGCCGCAATGCACCGGCGAGCATGTCCAGCACCGCGGCTTTGCGGGCCACGTGGTTGGGAGAGCTCTCGCTCATGTCCTCGGCGCAATCACCGGACTGGATGACCATCGCCTCGCCGGCCGCGACCTTGGCCAAGGTCTCCCGCAGCACCAGGACGTCTTCGACGCGAATCAGCGGCGCGCTGTCCCGGAGATAGGCCTGCGCATCGTGCAGTTGTGAAGGCTCGCTCCATTGAGGTTGCTGCAACGCTTCACAACTTAGAACTCGGTTCAGTAAGTCTTCCATGATGCGATCACTCTCTGGATGGGATTCAGGTAGGAATGCCTTCGCGCTTGATCTGCGGCACCGGAATACCCAGGGCGCGCAGTTGCTGGAAGACATTCATGAACTCGCGGTTCTGTTTGATCTTGCCGTCCTGCAATTCGAAAGAATGCAGGAAGTGATTTTCGTAATAACCTTCCGGATATCCTGGGAACAGGATCTTGCCGTGGCCATCGCACTCGACCCAGATATGATTGGGATCATCGGTTTCAAATATCTGGATGTTGTACCACTCCCAATCCGGGAAGCACTTGAGTGACCAGACAGCATGTTCGGCCAACTTGGACTTGCCGTTGATGGCAATTGGCGCACCGGTATCCGTGGTCCAGAGGCCGCCAGAACCATCCTCGGTAAATAGTTCGTGACGACGCAGGCGGTCCTGGCCCTTGGTATGCATGTATTGCTCTACGGTGGCGCGATTTTTCCGTCGAAGTTCGGTGGTGTCGTGCTCATTTAGTTGTCGTGCAGCGCTATTTTGCATGGTCTTTCTCCAATGTTTTAGGGACTTGACTTATGAGGCAGGAATACCTGCGCGCTGGATCTTCGGTACCGGGACACCGAGGCCGCGAAGTTGGTCGAAAGGGTTCATGAACTCACGGCTCTGGGTGATCTTGCCGTTGTCCAGCTCGAAGGAATGAATGTAATGATTCTCGCAATATCCCTCCGGATAACCCGGTACCCGAGTCTTGCCACGAGCGTCGCTTTCCACCCAGAAGTGATTGGGATCGCTGGTGGCGAAAATCCGTACATTGTGGAATTCCCAGTCCGGGAAGCACTTCTCGATCCACGCGCCGAGAGCGGCGAGCTTGGCATGGCCCCTGAATTCCAGGGGTTTTCCGGTTTCGTTGGTCCAGGAAGCGACGCTGCCATCCTTGGTGAACAACTCATGACGACGTAGGCGATCTTTGCCATTAGTACGCATGTACTGCTCGACGGTGGCTCGATTTTTCCTGCGAAGTTCAACTTGTTCATCAAAGTCGCTGGGAGCGCTTGAAGCAGTCATGGGCAGCATCCTCACTTAATTAGAACCATCGTTTTCTAAAATAAAGTAAATGTCTGGTTAACTATTTCTTGGCGAAATTAGTTGCAGCCATCAAGAATCTTGCTGTTGTAACGGCGTTGAATGGGGGTTGTTTATACACTTGCGTTTCTTGGCGTTGGAACTACCAGATCTTGTAGCGAGGGTGGCTAAGAAGCCATTCGGAAGGACTGTTTCAGTATCGTGAAGAGAATCGTGCGTTCGTCGCCTGAAGACCGGTAATGGCCTAGTAATATCGAAAGTAGATACTGGCTTATGGCTAGCGAGTTTAACTATATAGTACAAATCTAGTGTTAGTACGAAGGCGTCTATGGAGCTTCCGATTTACCTGTTGACATGAGTTCAGTTTGGTCTAGTCTCACGACCTCGTTCAAACTTTAGTGGTGTTCAAAATGGAATTAGGACAGCTGTTTGGATGGGACGCTTATTTTTACAGTATCTTTGCACAAGCCGCGGATACTGAAGAATTCAGGGTTATCGCGATGAGAGCCTTGCATGAACTGGGTTTCGACTTCTTTGCCTACGGCATGTGTAGCGTGACCCCATTCATGCGCCCCAGGACATCTATATATAGCAATTACCCCGAGCACTGGGTGCAGCGCTACCAGGGGGAAAACTACGCCTTGATCGATCCGACGGTGAAGCACAGCAAGCTTTCCCCGGCCACGATCCTGTGGACTAACGAGCTATTTCGCGACAGCCCGCAGTTCTGGTCCGAAGCCAGGGATTCGGGCCTGTGCCATGGCCTGGCGCAACCTTCGTTCAATGCCCAGGGGCGAGTCGGCCTGCTGAGCCTGGCACGCCGGAGCAAGGCCATCAGCCTCGAGGAGTTCGAGGCCTTGAAACCTGTTACCAAGGCATTCGCCATCGCTGCCCATGAGAAGATCTCTGAACTGGAAAGCGATGACAGCGTGTTCAATGCCCAGGTCGAGTTCAGTGGACGGGAATGCGATGTGCTGCGCTGGACTGCCGATGGCAAGACCTCGGAAGAAATCGGCGTGATCATGGGGGTGTGCACCGACACGGTGAACTATCACCACCGCAACATCCAGCG
The DNA here is from genome assembly GCF_003850545.1 of Pseudomonas sp. CMR5c. Taxonomy (NCBI): domain Bacteria; kingdom Pseudomonadati; phylum Pseudomonadota; class Gammaproteobacteria; order Pseudomonadales; family Pseudomonadaceae; genus Pseudomonas; species Pseudomonas sp. CMR5c. The sequence goes on from NZ_CP027705.1 coordinate 3,292,127, forward strand.
CAAGATCGGCGCCAGCAACCGGGTCCAGGCGGTGTCCTACGCGGTTGCCCTGGGCTACATCTGAGCCGCTGCCGAGTCGCCTGCGGGCGGCTCGGCCTGATCAGGCGGTTTCCTGCAAAGGGGTATTGCCACCCAAAGTCGCTGGGGCCAGGGCGCGGCGATGCTGTTCGCGATGGGCCGAAAGCTTGATGGCGATGAGTTTTTCATCCTGGTGCAGGGTCGGCGGCCCCAGTCGTTCATAGTGCACGCCATTGATCTTGTAGTAGCGCTCCATGGTCCGATTGACCACCCCGACGATGGCCTCGGCCCCCGCCTGGCTGGCGACCTTCAAGCTTCTCCAGAACAACGGCATCGCCAATTGTGGTTCCCGGGTAGTGAAGCGGGTCATTTCCCAAATGGCTGGATGCCTGGGCGGTGCGTCTGAGCAGGTCTGGCTGAAGACGCCTTCGAGCAGGTTGGGGCAGGTGGTGGGTATCAACCGCGAACAGCCGACGATGGCGCCTTGCCGGTTGATGGCCAGGATATACCGGGCATGTTGGGTATCGTACTGGTCCCATTCGCATTGGTCCGGATGGGGATGGGCCGGCAGTCGCCATCCCAGCCGTTGCACGAACTGTTCGTAGCGGAAACGTCCTAGCGAAAATCGCAACTCATCGTTCATCTCGCTCAGCCTGTGCTCTTCCATGTGCATGCTGGATGTCCTCGAGGGTAGGTAAAGCGGTCCCTTATAGAGGACCGGTATCGGCTTGGCACCTACAAGATCTGGTAGTTGCCGGGTCGTCCAGCGAGGAGCTCAAGCAACGGTCTTCGGCTATGGCGCACGGTAGGCCAGCAATAACACCCCGAAGCTAATGAAGCAGCAGCCCACGACCCGGCTGGCCAAAGTGGCGATCCGCGGCTGGCTCAGCAGCGAGACCATCTTGCGTGAGGCCAGTCCATAGCCCTGGAGCGTCAGTAGCGACAGCAACATGAAAATGCCGGTCAAAACCAGAAATTGCATGCTCAGGGATGAGCCGGGCTTGATGAACTGCGGAAATAGCGCGGTAAAGAACAAGATGGGCTTGGGGTTACTGATGGCGAGGAAGAAAGACTCCTTGAACAGCGCTGCAAACGACTGGCTGGGTTGCTGCGCTGCCGCTTCCGACCCGAACAGTTGCTTCCTGGCGATCAGTTGCCCAACGCCCAGGTAGAACAGATAGAGTGCACCCCCGATCTTGAGCAGGGTGAACGCCCAGGGGTTGGCCTTGAGGAGCAGGCCTACCCCGAGTATTGTCGCCAGCGAAAGGCAGAACAGCCCGCAGATATTGCCTAGGGCACCAGACAACACCGCGCCCGGCCCTTGCCTGAGACTGTTCTTTATGGCCATGACCACCGCCGGTCCGGGGCTGGCTATCGATAGCCAGGCGATCAGCGAAAAGGTAAGCAGCTGTCGTGTATCCATATCGCCTCGAATCTCAGGTTGCGCCTGTAAGTACCGCACGGTGCAGCCCTGGTGTGCCATGGTTGGCAATGAGTTGCTGGCGGATCGCGCAAATTCTCCACTGCCCGTCGCGCTTGGCCAGTTCGAAGAAATATCGCCCGTAAGAGTGGAAGAAATCGCCCTGGCCACGACAGTCCTGCGTGCTGAATCTATGGATCTGGTAATTGCAGCGAGCAGTGGCGACAGTGCCGTCGATCGTGATCAGCAGGTTGGAAAAGTTGTGCTGCATCTTCAACTCGCTAAGCGCGGCCTGCCGCCGGGCAATGTAGTCTTCGCGCAGCATGGGCCCGGGCGCTTCGTCCCTGAAGCTTGAGTAATCGATATGCAACCGCTCCCACAGGCAGTGGTGCATGCCTGGCCAGTCCAGCAAGTCGAAGGTGCCTTGGAACCGGCACAGCAGGTCGTGGATCGCCATTCGTTCAAGCAACAGGGTGGTGTTCATCCCGGGCTCCATGTCAGGTGTATTCGCGCACTACCTGGATGACCGTATCCAGTGCGCACTGCAAGTTGTCAGCACTGGAGGTCAAAGGCGGCATGATCTTGATCACCCGGCGCTGGCCACCACACTGTTCCACCAGGATATGCCGGTTGCGCAGTTGCACCAGCACCTGCTTGGCGATCTCGGCACTTTCCAGCTCGATGCCATGGATCATGTGCCGTCCTCGCACAGGGCATCTCTGGGCTACCTGCGCCATCACGTCCTGAAGGATCTGCTCGTTGCGCTTGAGTCCATGGGCAAATTCGTCCGAGTTGAAGGTTTCGAGCATGAAACAGGCTGATTGCACCGCCAAGGCATTGCCCCGGAAGGTGCCACTGTTCTCACCTGGCTGCAGGCTGTCCAGTTCCTTCTTGACCAGCACCAGGGATATCGGCAGGCCGAAGCCGGAAAGGCTCTTGGCCAGGCAGATGACGTCAGGATAGTGCTCCGACAAGGCCTGGAAACTGAAAAAACCTCCGGCCCGCCCGCAACCTACCTGGATCTCGTCGACGATGGTAACGATACCCTTGCGCGCGCAGAGTTCCAGCAACCGCCGGTACCAGTTGGCGGTGCAGGCATGGATGCCGCCCTCGGCCTGGATGGTCTCGAAGACCACGGCGGCGGGCAGGCCATATCCGGAGCTTTCATCGTCCAGGAGCTTTTCATAGAGCGCCACGGTATCGACGTGTTCTCCCAGGTAACGGTCATAGGGCAGGCGCAGCACAGAGGCCAGATCGGTGTAGGCCGAGGCTCGCTTGGCCGCATTGCCGGTCAATGACAAGGCATTGTAGGAAAGTCCATGGAAGGAGTTCGTGAAGCAGGCCACTTCCCGGCGTCCTGTGGCATTGCGCGCGTACTTTAGGGCCGCGTCGATGGCCAGAGTCCCGGCCGGAGGGGAGAAGTAATAGTGGTAATGGCCACGATAGCGCTCGGGCAGGATGGTGCTTTCGAACAGCTCGATGAAACCAGCTTTGGCCGAGGTGAAAAAATCCAGGCTGTGTACCGGCCCATCCTGCTGTAGATACTGGATCAGACGAGCCTTGATCTGCGGGTGATTGTGCCCGAAGTTGGCCACGCCGGCAGAGGAAAACAGGTCGAAGTACTGCTGGTTGTCCGCGGTGAAGTAGTACTCGTTGCGAGCGCGCACGATCTGTTTTCCGAACGAGGCGCCATAGGCGTTGACGTTAGATTCCATTGGGAGCGTCCTTGGTGACCAGGCGGTGGTAGAGGTCGTTGATGGCAGAGCGCGGGCCGGAGCGACCGAACACGAAACCCTGGCTTTTATTCACCGCATAGAGGGCATCGGTCTGACTGAGAGCCTGGTCTGCCGCTGCGCTGTATTTCCAGTGCAGGCGCGGATGCAAGTGGTGCAGCAGGTGGTAGGAATCGGTCAGTGGGCACACCAGGATACGCATGAGTACTCCATTGAACCGACCGTACTCGGTGCGCTGCGTGACATTCTGATCATGCTCGGCCTTATCCACCGCTCCTGGATCATGGGGCGCGAACCAGCGATGCTCCACCAGGAGCGACCACCAGGAATACAGCGGGTAGAACACCAGCAAGCCGAGCAGGTACGCCCACAGCGCAGGGGCTCCAGCCCCCAGATACAGCGCCGCCAGGAGCAGGCCGTTAACCCACAGGCGGGCCATCCGACCATGGGAAGACCTGGTGCCGTCCCTCATGATCGTCAGGGTCTCGACCAGCCCGGTAGGAGTCAGCGGGTGGAAGAACAAAAGCCAGAATCGCGCCGGGCTTATGCCGGGGACCAGGCCGATGCGCCTCAGACGTGCCACGTTGGGGTCTTGCTCGGTGGCGGCATGTGGGTGATGAGCGACACAGTGGCTCTGGTAGCGTGCTGTAGAGTCGGCACGAAAGGTTGCGAAATTGCCCAGGTAATCGGCGATCCGAAACTGCAGCGGCCGGTCGGCACCGAACCCCATGTGCAGGGCGGTGTGGCCTATCTCCTGCAGGACCCGCAAGCGTCCGCCGATGAAGATTGCGGCAACCAGCACGACGACCGGATTCGGCCACAGCCGGCATGCTCCGGCCAACAGCGCGATCTCCAGCCAGACGGCGACGAACGCGAGGATTTCGTACCAATGGTCATGGGCCTTCACCACATTGGGGCGTTGGCCGGCCCTGATGGCATCGCGCACCGGCTGGTCGTCGCGGTAGCGGCGCCATTCCAGGAAACGCACTAATGCCCAGGCGAGCAGGATCATAGACATGGGGCACTCCTAGGTCCTGAGGGTCTTGAGCAGCTTGTCGACGCCACGCATGTCCCGGCTCATGCAGGTAGAGGCGGTGGAAAAAGTGGCGCGCACACCGTGAGCCGCGAAGATCGTTTCGTACATGCTGAAGTCATGCAGCAGGAAACTGTCGCGCGCATCGCTGATGGCTGTGTCGAGAAAACTGGCGTGCTGTGCAGGCAGAGTGCGCAGCAGATCCAAGGTGGCCTCGATGAAGATCAGCGAATGAATAGCCTCATCACGATTATGCTGCTCGACCAGCGCACGGTTGCTTTCCTTGATGGTGTGGCACCGCGACAGGGTTTCCAGGAAGGCATTGATGCTGACCTCCGCTACCGCCGCATAAGCGACGACGAGCAACTCGCGTTTGAACGCGTCCTGCTCGTCTTGCAAGAGCGTGCGCATGCTCCGGATGGTCACCGACAGAGCGGGTGAAAATGCACGGTTGTAGCGCTGCAACGCATCGTCGATGGCCAGGGTGTGAAAGTAGGTGTGGTATTGCTCGTCGGTCGCGGTCTGCAGCAAGCCACGCTTGACCTCGGTACGCACGCCTTCCTGGCTGGTCAGGAACCTGATGGCGGGCAGGGCAATATGTTCCTCGGCCTGGATGGTCCGCCAGTTGTAGTTGAGCCACAGGCCGGTGGCGATCGACTCACGCAGGGTTTCGAACTTCTCCTGGTCTGGCGTGGTGAAATCCGGAAGCAATTCCAGGGGGTAGTCCGGCCGGTCATCGGTGACGAACTCCGGGTACCAGTTGCGAACGCTGGCTTTGTTCTTCCAGTGCTCCAGCGCGAAATCGAGCTTAGACATCGAAGTTCTCCTCAATGATCGACAGGTAGGTATCGACGCTTATCTTGTGATGGGGCGAGGGCGGGAAAACGTTGGCGGTGGCCAGCTTCAAAAGCTTGGAAATACAACTATTGATCAGTTCATCGGTGTAGTGGGTGATAACTTCTTCACGCGCGATCATCGCGGTGGGGGGGAAGAAGATTGATTCGCGTCCCGACTTGACCACCGCATCCCAGACGTTGAGCGACTGTCCGGAAAACCGTGCCTTTCCGGAGAATATCGAATAGGGAATCACCCCACGGTCGAGTGCATGGCGGGTCAGGATCTGGTTGGCGATTTCGGTGACCCGCTCGAAGATGACACACCGCGCTCCTGCCGCGATGCCCCGATCGAGCAGGTGTTTGAGGCGGCTGATCTCCTCACCGTCATTGCCATAGACGCGGTTCTCGTTCTTCTGTGGTGCATAACCGATGTGGATGGCCCATTCGTGCTGTGGGTTGTCTATCTCATGCAGTGGCCATAGGTCCGTAGTCTCCAGCACCTCCAGCTTGATGATGTCGGCACCGGCCTCCACGTAGTCGGCGACGATGCCCAGGGTTTCGCTGGGGGTCAGCCCACCGGGTATATCCGCCATGAGGGCCGGTCGGGGAATGTCGTATTCGTTCTTGTCGATCTCCCGGCGCACTTCGGCGACCAGGCTCGGCAGTAGCGTCCGGGACAGAACCAGGTCCTGCTCGGTGAGCTGGGTGGTGTGGCGGCCCAGATGGGTCATGAAGTAGGAGTCGCCGACCATCACCGACTCGACATTCCCAAGCTTCAGGTCGGCGATCGCCCGGGCGACAGCCTTGTATTCGAAGTCGCGGTAGAGGTTGATCTTCAGGCCGCAGGCCGCTTCGGGGGAGTTTCTGAGTGCGAGCATTTTATTGATCATGTCAGTCCTCTCGTGAAAGCAAGGCAGTCAAAAGGGCGAAGCATTGTTGCAAGCGTTGTGGCGGTTCGGAGGTGAAGCACAACCGGGCATAGGCAGCGTAATGTGCGCCGAACAACTGCCCATCGACCACGCCGATACCCGCGTTGAGCAAGTCCTCAAGCGTCAGGTGTGGCGTAATGGGCAAGAAGGCGAAGAACCCCCCGCGGGGCACCAGGCAATGATCGTGAAGCGCGGCCTGGGTCAGCCGCAGGTTTTCCAGGTACAGCCGGCGTCGCTCGCTGATCAGCTGTTTTTCCAGCAGGAAATGATGAGCGATGGTTTGCGAGAAACTGTTGAGCGTGTAATTGGTGTTGCGATACAGCTGTTCCAGCTGCCTGGCCTTGGACGCGTCGCCATGGACGAAACCAAGGCGGGCACCGGGTATGCCCATCAATTTGCTGAAAGTGAAGACATTGCTGATGTTTGGGTGCTGGTAGAGATCGGGTAGGCGCGGGAAGTACTCGGGGTCACTCTCTCGTTCACCAAAACCGAAATACGCATGGTCGATGACCAGGGCGATGTCATGCCATTGGCACAGGCGAGTCAGCTGGAGGATGAACCAATCGCTGTAATAGTTGCCCAGCGGGTTGGCAGGTACTGCCAGGTAGATAATTGCCGAGCTTGGCCCCAGGCGTGATTCGATTTGCGCCAGCAAGGCCGGTTCGGGTACGAGTTCGGCGTTATGCAGGGAGGGAACTTCATCCATCAGGCCACCTGCTTGCTCGATAACGCCGGGCAGGTACATCCAATAGGGGCTGATGACATGTACTCGGTGTTTCCCGGGGCGCACGAACAGATTCAGGCACAGGCTCAAGCCGTGGGTGCCGCCATTGCACAGGGCGATTTCATCCTGTCGTTCCGGTTGCCCGAGAAAAACCTCGGCGATGTTGCGCTTGAAGGGTTTTTCGCCACCCTCGATGGAGTGTTTTCCAGGGGCAATCAGTGGTGTCTGGATGTGCTTGAGTGTGTCTATCAGATCGGGATTCTTGTATAGCTTGCCCTGATGCAGTGAGAAGCTGCGTTCGAGCAGGGAAAGCCTGGCTTCCAGGTCTGCAAAAATATCCATATCGGTTCGCCCATATCCATTGGCTGAGTGACGTCAATGTCCAGATGTGCCTGTCAGATCCAGAGGTCACTGCGGGAAAGTCCTGTCCGCAGCCTGAGACACATTGGATCGAAGGTGTAGACAATGCCTTTGGAGGAGGAGAGAAAGGTGGCTGAAAAAGCCGACTGGTAGGCGCTTATGGCGCTAAATTTGCGGCGCAGGCCGTAACTGAGGTTCGTCTTCTCTAGGTCATTCATTCTGTAACATCGCCGGCCCTCATTTACCGACTATCCCTTGCAACGCCGGCAGGACGGGGCCAGGGCACTGTGCAACAGCTCCTGGCGCCGTGCTCACCGGGCGTCGGCGTTGTGATGCGGCAAGGTAGCGGGGAGGACCCGTACCTGACCTCGTGTCATCTGCTAAGAACGAATGCCCGCAGGCCGACGGTGGCGTCGCCCAGGAGAACGCGACGACGCCATCGTTGTGGACTCGGTGCTGCCCATCATGCCGGGCGTGGTCCGGAGCACCTTCGCCCATGGCGCTCGCACAGCACTGGCCACGGGCGGCTGGCAGAGTCAATCACCGCGCTGGAAGGCCTCCTCGGCGGGCAGCAGCGGGATCTTCGACGACACCGGCGTACCGACGCTGGAACTCTTGAGCTTGAAGGTGCTGCTGTCCACCTTCAGCGCCGTCGGGTGCTTGGTCTTGTTCCAGGCATGCCAGTTGGCCACTCCCAGGGCCATTTGCAGGGAGTAGTCCAGTGAGTTGAAGCCGGGGATGAAGGGCTCGTCGGATTTGAGATTGCGGTAGAACAGGCGCACCGCTTGCTCATTGACCTTGCATGTGGGCAGGCGCTCGTAGGTCTGCTGGTTATCGAGCTCGACCACTTTCAGGCAGTTGTCGTCGGTCTTGGGGTTGAAGTCCGGCCCGGGCCCGCCATTGGTATCCATGGCCCGGCTGTGGCAGCTCATGCAACTGGAAAGCGGGCTGTCCACCGGGCCGTTCATGCGTCCCAGGTAGCCCATCTGGTCGTCCGGTGCGCGGTTGGCGAACATCGCCTTGGCCTCGGGATTGACCCAGCTTTCCCCCGGACGCTTGCCGGCCTGGTAATCGGCGTAGGTGAACTTCGTCGAGTTGCCCCATTCCAGGCCCACGGGGATCAGGTTGTCCCAGTAGTTGGCCGCGCCCCGGGCGCCGTTGAACACGAAGGTCCCGAACACCCAGCCGCTATGAGTCGCGTCGGCCTGCCCCTTGACCGCGATATCCATTTGCAGCAGGCGCAGGTTTTGCGGCTTGCGCTTGTTGGTAATGTCCGCTTGCCACTGAAGGTTGTTGCCCTTGAGGTAGGGCGCCTCGCTATCGGTAGCATCGGTGAACAGCAGCTTGGCGGTGACCGTACCCACGGGGAACACCACCTGGGTCGTGGTGGGGCGTGCCTTGTCTTGCCATACCTTGCCGAAGCTGCTGCCACCGATGTCGTTGTAGAAGCCTACCGCCCAGTTGTTGGTGCGTCGGGTCTGGTCAGGTCCCAGCTCGTGCAGGCGGCTGCCTCTTTCCATGGTCAGTCCATGGACCGGCTCGCGCTTGGCATGCATCCAGGGGGCGTGATACCAACGCCGGATGGGGTTCTTTTGCAGTTCCCAGTCGACACCGGTATTGCCTTCGACCACATAGGCCAGTACCTGGGCCATGTATTTAGCTGGATCGGTCTTGTAGTCGGTATGGCTCCAGGGGAAGTCCGTGGCAGGGGCTGGCGGGCTCGTCGGGTACTGGTTGCTGATGGCAAAGCAGGGAAAACCACTGATGCAGGGCGCCTTGGCGGAGGTGTTGAATAGCTTGATGGCCTCCTGGTCGTGATCGTCGTTGGACAGCGCATGGGCGTCGAGGACGTAGGCGGGCAGGGTGAACAGGGTGCAAAGCAGCAAGGATCTGTATGACATAGCACTCTCCTTGGCCATGGGTCATTGCGATCAAGCTTGACTGCGCAGGGCTGCTTGGACGCGCTGCACCGGGCACTGATAGTTATCAGCTTGGGAAGCTACGTGCCGATTACGAACGTCCGTGCACACCACAACACTAGATGAAAAAAACGCTGTGGGTACTGCCAAGCCAAGGCTTGGCGCGAGAGCGCTGAGCAAGGCGAGCGGTGAGCGGCCGGCAGCGCGGCTATCGTCCACCGTGCCGGCTCAGTGGCGGCCCAGCACCTGCTCCAGCCCCTGGCGGTAGGTAGTGACCTGGAACTCGGGGAAGCGCTGCTTGAATTTCGACGAATCGAACAGGTTGTCGTATTCGTAGCGCGGCAGCAGTTCGCGCAGCTCGCGGACTTGGCTGGAAACCAGGCCCGCGGCCAGCAGGGTCCATTTGCCCAGTACCTTGTAGGAGGGCGCCTTGCCCTGCACCTGTGCAGCGAGGCCGACCAGTTCCTTGTAGGTCAGGCGTTGATCGTCGCAGGGCAGGTGCCAGGTCTGCCCATAGGCATCCGCGGTATTGCCGAGCAGCCCCAGGGCGCGACTGGCGTCGGGGGTCCAGATCAGCGTGCGCTTGGTGTCGTCGCGCACCGGCACTCGCGGCGTCTTGCCAGCCTTGAGGTTATCCAGGACCAGGCTGTTGGTGATGCTCTGGGTCTTGCCGGGGCCATAGAACTCCGGCGCCCGGCCGATCAGCACCGGAATGTCGCCGCGGGCCATCTCCTGCAGCACCATGGAGGCCATGGCCGCCCGGACCTGGCCCTTGCGGCCGACGGGCTGGAAGGGCGCGTCTTCGGTGAGCAGCCGATCGTTTTGCGGGTACATGTAGGTGTTGTCGAAATAGACGAACTTGGCGTTGGCTGCGCGCGTCGCTTCGAGAGCGTTTTTCAGCATCAAAGGAAATTGCTGCTCCCACAGGCGAGTGTCCGGCGGCAGGCCGGCGGTGAAATACACGATGCTGCTGCCCTCGATGGCCTTGGCGGCCTGGTCGGCATCCAGCAGGTCGGCCGGTAGCAAGGTGTCGGACGGATTGACCTTGGCCGGGTTGCGACTGACCAGCCGCAGCTCATCGGTATGGCTGCTGGACAGTTCTCGCGCCAGCTCCACGGCGATCTGCCCACTGGCTCCCAATATGGTTTGCATGCTGTGTCCTTGAGTCGTTGAAGAAGTTGCGTAGTCGCCGCGTGGAGCCTGCGGCCAACCTCGATCGGTTGTTCGGCAGCCCCGGCCCATTGAGCTTAGCGAATCCACGTGCGCCTGCCGGCCATGGGGCTTGGGCGAGATCGACTGGCGAATCGAAAGGCGGTGGTTCTGCGGCCACGGGAAAACCTTAACTTTAAAGTTATCTTTAAGGTCAAGCGTTTATCCAGTGGTGAGATTCAGCACGCTGTCAACCCGATGCCCGCTGCCGCAGCGGGCAGCCAAGGCCCGGAAATCAGGGGCGCAGTCATGTGGGGCCAGCCGGACGTTCGAGCCCGGGCGCCGAGCGCAGGCGCAGGTTTGGTGATGTTTATTCGTCGGATTTCGACACTCGCAAATGGCGCGATCCAATGAGCTGACTAGGCTTTTTTTCTACTTCTGGTGCCAGCCCGTACACGGGCCGCACCGCTCGAGCCTGGCGCCGGCCAGCGACGCTGTAACCGAGACCGCTTTGCGTGCGGGGAAGGCGATTCTTGTCAGGAGGACAAGACATGAACTCTACCAGGGACGGTGCGTATCACATCTTTGGCGTCTGCCATGAACCCGACAGCCGCTTGTTCGTCGACTACGCGGTCGACGACCCCGGCGCATGCGAGCCCCGACTCCTGGATTTCATCCGTTGCTCCAGCGATCCCGCGCTGGCCCGCTGGCCTGCCCGGACACAACTGGCCAGCGGCGATGTCTTCGAAATCGAATGCGTGCAGGACGTGAGTGCCGCGCAGGAAGCGGTGGAGTTCTGGCGTGCGTACTTTCGCATGCTCGGCATGACCGTCTTCGAGGCCCGCCATCTGGTGGACCGGACCGGCGAATGATCCATCCGGGGAGTGCCATGCGTTCGCGCGTCGAGCATTCCAGTTCCTGAGCACACCTCAAGACCTGGCCTGTACCGGGGCCAATGCCCTCACGTCCCTGCATGAACCCCATGCCGCCAAGACGCTGGCCACTAGCTGCTGCGGATACCGCTGGAGGTATGTCGTGACCGATCTACTCAATCGCCTCGCCGATGGTTGGCTAGCGCTGCCGGTGCTCGAGGTCCTTGACCAACATGGCGTGCTGCGCGCCCTGGAAAGCGCGCCCGACGGCATCAGCGCCCGCAGCCTGGCCCGGGCCTGCGCCGCCAACGAGGGCCAGTTGCGGGTGGCCTTGCGTCTGTTGCTGGAGCTGGGATGCCTGGTGCAGCTGGCCAACGATCACTACGAGCTGACGCCAGGGATGAGCATTCGCATCCCGGCCGGCGCCGACGCGCTGATCCGCCTGTCGCTGCCGCAGTTGCTGGGCGAGCCTGCCGGCCACGAACTGCGCTCCTGGCTCGAGCGTTCCGCTGGTGGCTGGGAAAATGCTCCCGAGCCGATGGCGACCTGTCTGGATGGGGCGCTGTTGGCACCGTTAGTGATGGCGCTGGAACAGGCCGGCGGCGCGCAGGTCTTGCAAGAGCAGGGGGCTAGCACCGGAGGGCCGGCCACAGGGCTGTCCAGTGCGGTGCTGGAGGCGCTGCGCCGATACTTCGAGCAACGTACCTGGGGATATTGGCAAGGCAACGGTTTTTGCCTGAACGATGCCGGCCGTGCACTGCTGGAAGGCACTGCGCAGTTGCGCGCGAGCCTGGCCTGGCAACCGCTGCCGGGCCAATTGCAGGTACTGCTGTTCGGCGATGTCAGCTCGATCCAGGAACCCAAGGAGGAAGATGCAGGTTCTTGGCCGACCGAGTATCTCGCTGCGTTCGAGGCTGCCGTCGTCGCTCGATTCGACCAACAGCCGCTGGAGCAACAACCAGGTTATCTCGTCGAGGTGGGCTGCTCCGATGGGGCGTTGCTGCGTCGCCTGTACCTGGCCATCGCCAATCACAGTCGGCGTGGCCAGCACCTCGAGCGCTACCCGCTGCGGCTGATCGGCGTCACGGCCAGCAGCAAGCAGCACGCCCGGGGGCAGCAAACCCTGGAAGGCCTGCCGCACCTGTTATTGACCGGTGACGTCGGCGATCCCCAGGGGCTGCTTGCCAGCCTGGGCGCCAACGGTATCCGCGACCTGGAGAACATCCTCTATATCCATGCCTTCCAGGAACATCGGCGGGCCTGGCAGCCGCCAGTCTCGACCCGGGGCATCGACGACCAGCGCCATGCGCGCCCAAGCAGTGTTCATGTGGATCGGCATGGAGCCTGCATCGAACCGGCGGCAGCCTTGCAGGGCCTGGTCGAACATCTGGCCCGCTGGCAGGAAATCACCACACACCACGGCCTGATACTGCTGGCCGCCCATTGCCTGCACCCTGGTAGCGCGCAACAGCATGCCCGGCGCAGCGGGGCGCTGCATCTGGACGCCAGCCACGGTTTTGCCGGGCACCAACTGTTCGAGGCCCCGGTGTTCCTGCTGGCCGCGGCGCAAGCCGGATTGTTTCCGGATCGGGCCGTGGCCCAGGGCTTGCCCCGTGGCGAGTTGTTCACCCAGGCCAGCCTGAATCGTCTGTTGCCACGGCATTACCGTATCCGCCACCCATTACCCAGGGACTTGCCACGGCTGCGAGAACTGGAGCTGGCCTGCTGGCCCAGCGGGCTGGGGGCTACCGAAGCGGTGTTGCAGCGCCGGTTGGAGCTCTACCCCCAAGGCCAACTGGTGCTCGAGTACCAGGGGCAGCTAGTGGCGGCGATCTATTCCCAGCGCTTGGCGGCGGTCGAGCAGCTACGCCACAGCGATTGCTTTCAGGTCGAGGCCTTGCATGATCCGGCCGGCCCCGTCGCACAGCTGCTGGGTATTTGCGTGCACCCGGAACACCAGGGCGAGGGGCTGGCCGATGAGCTGATCGATTTCACGCTGGTATACCTGGCCAGCCTCGACGCAGTGCGCAACGTGGTCGGGGTGACGCGCTGTCATCACTATGACGCCCGCCGAGCTGACGCCTTGTCGCTCAAGGACTACATCCGCCGCAGGGACGAGGTTTCCGGGCGCTTGCTCGAACCCATGTTGTGGTTTCACGAAAGTCATGGCGCGCAGGTGCGCGAGGTACTGGAGGGCTATCGGCCCGGCGATGCGGTCAACCGCGACGCCGGGGTCCTGGTGGAATACCCCGATGTGCGGAACATGCCCCCGCCACTCAAGACAACGGCAGCGCCATCACTGGCCGTCCCGTCCGGACAGTGGCCGCAGGTGGTAGGCCAATTGCTGCTGGGGGTGTTGGGCGAAGCCCGGGCCGAGGCCTACGGCGAGCACGTGCCATTGATGGAGATGGGCCTGACTTCGTTGCAGATGCTCGATTTGCGCCATCGCCTGGCGGAGCGCCTGGCCAGCCCGCTGCCGGCCACGTTCTTTTTCCAGCACGGGACCCCGGCGGCGATCATCGCCTATCTGCAAAACCACAGTGCCCCGGCCCACGAGCGAACCAGGCACGCGCCTGCGCCGGTAGCCGAGCCGGCGCCTTGTACTCCCGACCCCGGGGGCATCGCCATCGTCGGTGTGGGCTGTCGCTTTCCTGGCGGCGCCTCTTCACCGGAGCGTTTCTGGAGCCTGTTGCAACAGGGCATCGATGCGGTTGGTCAGCGGGATGGCCCGGACGACGAGCTGGAGCGCGGTGGTTTCATCGAGGGCGCGCAGGAGTTCGACCCACGTTTCTTTCGTATTTCCCCCAGGGAAGCGCAGCTGCTCGATCCCCGGCAGCGGCTGTTGCTGGAAACCGCCTGGGAGGCACTGGAGCAGGCGGCGATCGCGCCAAGCAGTTTGCGTGGTTCCAGTACCGGGGTGTTCGTCGGCCTGATGGGGCATGGCTATGACTTGCTCTTGCGGCAAACGGGGCAGGGGCACGAGTCCAGGCCGGCCTTCACCACCGGCAATGCGGCTTCGGTCGCGGCCGGGCGTCTGGCGTATTTCTTCGACTGGCATGGGCCGGCGCTGTCGGTGGACACCGCTTGCAGTTCATCACTGGTGGCGGTCCACCTGGCCTGTGAAAGCCTGCTGGGCGGCAAGTGCGAGGTGGCCCTGGCCGGTGGCGTGAACCTGCTGCTGGATCAGGCGGAGTCCGAGGCCTTCCGCGCTGCCGGCATGCTCTCGCCGCGGGGCAGTTGCAGCACCTTCGATGAGGCCGCCGATGGCTATGTCCGGGGCGAAGGCTGCGGGCTCCTGGTGCTCAAGCGTCATGCCGACGCCCTGGCTGCCGGCGACCCGATATGGGCGGTCATCCGAGGCAGTGCGATCAATCACGATGGCGCCAGTGCCGGGCTGACCGTGCCGAACCAGTCGGCCCAGCGTGGGGTCATCGAAGCCGCGCTGGCCCAGGCCGGCCTGGCCCCGCACCAGGTGCAGTACCTGGAAGCCCACGGCACCGGCACTCGCTTGGGCGACCCGATCGAGGTGCAGGCCGCCGCCCAGGCATTGGGAGCTGGCCGGCAAGCGCAGCGTCCGCTGCTGCTCGGCTCGGTCAAGGCCCAGCTCGGGCACCTGGAGGCCGCCGCCGGCGTGGCGGGGCTGATCAAGGTCATTCTTGCCATGGGCAAGGGGCAGATCCCCGGGCAGTTGCATTTTCACTCACCCAACCCGCAGGTGGACTGGGCCAACCTGCCGGTGCAGGTGGTCGATCGGCCCCGCCCGTGGTTCGACGGCCGGCGGATTGCCGGCGTCAGCAGCTTCGGTTTCAGCGGCACCAACGCCCATGTGCTGCTGGAAGCCTGTGAACCACCGCCACCTGCCGTAGCGAATATTGCTGCGCCAGTGCTGATCCTGCTTTCGGCGCGGACCCGGAACAGCCTGCTGGCCAGCGCCGAACGCTTGCGCGCGGTGGTGACGGATGACCGCTTTGCCCCGGCGCAGTTGCGCGATATCGCCTACACCCTGCAGGTCGGGCGTGAGGCCATGGCCCATCGTCTGGCGCTGCTGGCCCGTTCATTGCCGGATCTGGCCAGCAAACTGGCAGGGCTGGGCCAGTCCGGGATCGAGGCTGGCGAGCTGTGGCTGGGCGAAGCCTCCCAGGATCACCAGCCGCCTGCCGATGCCCCGGCCAATGTGGCCCAGGATCGGCTGCAAGTCCTGGCGCAACGCTGGGTCCAGGGAGCCGTCGTGGACTGGACGCAACTCTACACAGCGCCGTTGCCACGCCGGATCGACTTGCCGACCTATCCGTTCGCCCGCCAGCTCTGCTCGGTACTGCATGGAAGCACAACAGGGAGCATCACTATGGAGCGTCAATCCCCACAGTCGCCAACCACCGCCTTCGCGGGGGCCTCGTCCCGGTCCGGGCTCGATGCCGGCAAGCCGCGCAAGTTGCAGTTGCGCGCCCTGGAGGATGGACCAGCCATCGAGCCCCCGGCGCCGGCGGAGCAGGCCGCGCCGGTAGCCGCACAAGACTCGCCCATGGCCGCCCAACCGGTCGCGGCGCCCCGTGCCCCGGAAGTTGCCCCCCATGTGCAGGCCGAGCGGCGCGCGCTACTTGAGCGCGAGCTGACCACCAGTCTCGCTGCCGCGCTGTTCCTCGATCCTGGCGAGATCGGCCTGGATCATTTGTTCGTCGACCTGGGCCTGGATTCGGTGATCGGTGTCGAATGGGTCCGTGATCTCAACCGGCGCTATGGCCTGGCGCTGAACGCACCGGTGGTTTATGAGCATTCCAGCGTCAGGCGCATGGCCGCCCTGGTCGAGCAGGCCTTGCAGCCCAAGGCGCCGATCCAGGTTCAAGGGCCATCGGCTTCGCTTGCCCCGCAGCCGACTGTCGCCAGGGCTGCGGCCAGCCCAGAACCGCCTGCACAACCAGAGACGGCGCAAATACCAGCCGCGCCTGCACCTGGTGCGGCCGGGAGCGCAACGGCCAGCGAAGGTATCGCCATCATCGGTATGTCCGGGCGCTATCCGGGAGCCCCGACGCTGGATGCCTACTGGGACAACCTGGTGGCCGGTCGCGACTGCGTCGAGGAGATCCCGCCAGCGCGCTGGAGCGTCGACGACTACTACGATCCCGAGGCCGGCAAGCCGGGCAAGACCTACAGCAAGTGGCTGGGACGGCTGGATGACATCGACTGTTTCGATCCGTTGTTCTTCAACATCTCGCCGGCGGAGGCGGAATGGATCGACCCTCAGCAGCGCCTGTTCCTGGAGGAGGGCTACAAGGCCTTCGAGGACGCGGGGTATCCGCCGCAGAAATTGAGCGATGCCCGTTGCGGGGTGTACCTGGGCATCATGGGCCCCAGTGAGTACGGCTGGCTGGCCCAACAGCAGCGCGGCGCGGCGGAAATCACTGGCAGGAGCGAGGCGATAGCCGCCGCGCGCCTGGCCTATTTCCTCAATCTCAAGGGGCCGGCGCTGCTGGTGGACACCGCTTGCTCGTCGTCCCTGGTGGCCACACACCTGGCCTGCCAGGCGCTGCGCGGCGGCGAAGTGGATGTGGCCCTGGTGGGCGGCGCCACCCTGTACCTATCGCCCGAGATATACATGAGCATGTGCAAGGCCGGCATGCTCTCGCCCACGGGCAAATGCCGGACCCTGGACAACGCCGCCGATGGCATCGTACCCGGCGAGGGCGTCGGCGCCCTGGTACTCAAGCGCCTGTCCGATGCCGAGCGCGATGGCGATCGTATCCATGGGGTGATCGTCGCGTCAGGCATCAACCAGGATGGCAAGACCAACGGCATCACTGCGCCCAGCGCCAGCAGCCAGATCGCCCTGGAGCGTGAGGTGTACGCCCGCCACGGTATCGATCCGCGGAGCATCTCCTATGTCGAGTTGCACGGTACGGGAACCAAGCTGGGCGACCCGATCGAGCTGACAGCCCTGGATACGGTGTTCCGTGAGCGGACCGAGCAGCGCAATTTCTGCGGCCTGGGCTCGGTCAAGAGCAACATCGGCCATACCACGGCAGCCGCCGGGGTCGCGGGGGTGCACAAGGTACTACTGCAGATGCGCCACCGTGAACTGGCGCCGACCCTGCACTTCGCCACGCCGAACGAGCATTTCGATTTCGCCCGTTCGCCGTTCTTCGTCAATAGCCACCACCAGAGCTGGCAAGTCGCCACTGGCCAGCCGCTGCGCGCGGCAGTCAGCGCCTTTGGCATCAGCGGCACCAATGCCCACGTGGTGATCGATGCCTACCAGCCGGCTGTCGCATCGGCGGCCGCCGAGGCGGGTGCCCCGGCGCTGCTGGTGCTGTCCGCGCAACGCGCTGACCGTTTGCAGGAATACGCCAAGGCACTGTTGCAATTCATCGACCGGCAACCACGACTCGACCTGGCGGCCCTGGCCTACAGCCTGCAAACCGGCCGCGCTGCCCTGGAGCAGCGGTTGGCCTTCGTCGCTACCTCGCTGGAGCAGGTACGCCAGGCGCTGGGCGACTTCATCAGCGGCACGCCATCGGCATGCCTGCTGAGCGGCGAGGTGACGACGGCCAAAGACGCCGCTTCGGTGTTGGCCGGCGAGGAGGAGTTCCAGCAGCTGCTGGTCAGCCTGTTGGAGAAACGGCGCCTGCAGAAGCTGGCCGAACTCTGGGTCAGGGGGGTGGTGATCGACTGGTCGTGCTTGTATGGCGCCGATCGTCCGTCCCGCTTGTCGCTGCCGACCTATCCCTTCGCCCGGGAGCGCTATTGGGTAACGCCCCAGGCGGCGACTGGTTCAACGCCAGATGAGCGGGCGGTCCTGCACCCATTGCTCCACTGCAATAGTTCGACCCTGCACGAACAGCGCTACAGCACCCGACTCTCGGGTAACGAATGGTTCGTTCGCGAACACCGGGTGGCCGGGCAACCGGTGGTGCCGGGGGTGGTGCAACTGGAGTGGGCCCGCGCAGCGGCGGCCCTGGCCAGCGAACTGCCAGTGGGGCAGACGATGGTGCTGGAGGAGGTGGCCTGGTTGCGCCCGCTGGTGGTCAGCCAGCCGCTGCTGGTGCATATCGGCCTGGTGGAAGAGCCGGGGCGCGGGGTCCGTTATGAGATCCATAGCGGCACCGGCACGCAAAAACTGCTTTATAGCCAGGGCTGGGTGCGCCCCACGAGCGGGCAACCAGCGCCGCAGGTCGACCTGGCCGCCGTAGGTGCCTCATGCGAGTCGCAGGTGGACGCAGCGAGCTATTATGCGCGCTTCACCGAACAGGGCCTGGAGTACGGCGCGGGGTTTCGCGCCCTCAAGGAACTGCGCAGCGGCCCGCTGGCCGCGTTGGCGAGCCTGGCTGTGGCCAGCGCGGCGCCGGGCTATACCTTGCCCCCATCCCTGCTGGATGGTGCATTGCAGGCTGCCACTGGCTGGCTGGCCAAACCGGTGCTGCAACTGCCATTTGCCGTGACCCGGGTCGAACAGTGGGGCCCGCTACCGAACCCAGCATGGGCGGTGGTGCGGCGCACCAGCGGGGAACAGGGCGCAGGGCAGAGCTTCGATGTCGACCTGGCGCACGCCGATGGCCAGGTTGCGGTGCGCTTGAGCGGCTTTTGCTGTCGCACGCCCGCGCAACCAGAGCTTGCGGGAGAGCTGACCCTGGCCCCGCGTTGGCAAACGCTAGAGGCCGTGAGGACCATCGCCGATACCCAGGACCAGCACCTGTTGGAAGTTCCAGGGGCAATTGCTCGCCAATGGGGCACGCCTGATGGGGCGGCTGCCTGTGCCAGCTGGTTGGGCGCCAGGACCGGGTTCGACCATCTGCTCTGGCATGTGCCGCAGGGCCAGCCCGGAGTCGCACGGATCGGCCTGCAACTGGTCCAGGCGCTTTTGGCCCTGGACTACGGTAGCCGGCCCTTGGCGTTGACGGTGGTCACCCGCCAGGCGCTGCCTGTTCTGGCCGCAGAAACCGGCGATCCAGAACAGGCCAGTGTCCACGGGCTGATGGGTTCGGTGGCCAAGGAATATAGCCATTGGCAGGTGCGCGTGCTCGACCTCGCCGGCCAGGCCCCATGGCCTTCGGCGCAGGCTGGCCCGGATGTGCCAGAACTGCCGGGGGAAACCCTGGCCCTGCGCGACGGCCAATGGTATCGCCAGCGCCTGGTGCCCTGCGTACTGCCGGACGTCGGCGACAGTGTGCTGCGCGAACGGGGGGTCTACCTGATTCTCGGTGGTGCCGGCGGTCTGGGCACGGTCTTCAGTGAATACCTGATCCGTCGCTACCAGGCCCAGGTGATATGGCTGGGCCGCCGTGAGACCGATGCGGCGATCGAGGCGCAACGGGCGCGCCTGGGCAGCCTCGGCCCCACGCCGCTCTACCTGCGGGCGGATGCCAACGACCGGGCGGCGCTGGAAGCCGCCGAGCAGACCGTTTGCCGCCGTTATGGCGCGGTGCATGGCGTGGTGCACGCCGCCATCGTGCTGGAGGATCGCGGCGTGGCGCAGATGGCCCCCGGGGTATTCGATGCCGCGCTACGGGCCAAGGCGGCCACCAGCGAGAACCTCGATGCGGTGTTCGGCCGGCAAGACCTGGATTTCATGCTGTTTTTCTCATCGATGCAAAGCTTCATCCGCGCCCCGGGCCAGGCCAACTACGCCGCCGGTTGCTGCTACGCCGATGCTTTTGCCCTGGGCCTGCGGGAGCGGCCATACCCGGTGAAGATCGTCAACTGGGGCTATTGGGGCAGTGTCGGCATAGTGGCCAAGGCCAGCTATCGGCAGCGAATGGAGGCGGCCGGGATCGGCTCGATCGAAGCACCACAGGCCATGGCGCTGCTGGAGCGCCTGCTGGCCAACCCACTGCCACAGCTGGCGTTCTTCAAGGCCCGGCATGCGCAAGCCGCGAGCCAATGGGCAGTGGCGGACGATCGCCAGTTGCAGATCAGCGCGCCGGTGGCCCCGGTGATCTTGAATGGCGACGCCTCGCTCGACCTGCCGCAGCGGGCGGCTCCGGTGCTGGCCGAACTGGAGCGAGCCCTGGCGCAACTGCTACGCAATCTGCTGGCCCATCAGGGCTGGGAGCATGGCCCTGCAGGCTTGGCTTCGGCCTACGTCGGTTGGCGCGAGGATGCCCTGCGCCTGCTGGACGCCAGTGGCCAGGCGCAGGCGGCGACGGACTGGCCTGGCGCCTGGCGACAATGGGAAGCCGACCGCGAGCGCCTGCTGCAAGGCCCCGACCAGGCCGTGGTGCACAACCAGATCCGCTTGCTCGATGACGTGCTGCCGGCGTTGCCCGGGATACTGCGCGCAGAGTGCGCGGCCACCGCAGTGCTGTTCCCGGGCGGCAGCGTGGAGCGGGTGCAGGGTATCTATCGCGGTCACCCGCTGGCCGACTACTTCAACGCCGTGCTGGCGGAACAGCTGCTGGCCTATGTGGCGCAGCGCCTGGCCGCTGATCCCCAAACACGGTTGCGGATCATCGAGATCGGCGCGGGAACCGGCGGCACCAGCGAGCGGCTGTTCCAGCACTTGGCGCCCTATGCGCAGGCGATCGACGAGTACTGCTACACCGATGTGTCAGAGGCATTCCTGGCCCATGGGCGTGAGCAGTACGGGGAGCAGGCGTCGTACCTGCGTACCGGCAACCTGGACATAGAACGCGATCCATGCAGCCAGGGCTTCGAACCCGGGCACTACGACGTGGTGGTAGCGGCCAATGTCCTGCATGCGACGCAAGACATCCGCCGCACCCTGCGGCACGTCAAGAGCCTGCTGCGGGGCAATGGCCTGCTGTTGCTCAACGAACTGACCCAGGCCAGCCTGTTCACCCACCTGACCTTCGGCTTGCTCGATGGTTGGCGAATGGCGACCGACGTCGCGCTGCGGGTTCCCGGGACCCCGGCATTGGCGCCATCGACCTGGCGGCACGTACTGGAGCTCGAAGGTTATGGCTCGCTGAACCAGCCGGCGGCAGTGGCCCATGGCCTGGGCCAGCAAATCGTCACCGGCATCAGCGATGGGGTGATCGAGTCCCAGGGCGAGGCGGCGCGGCAGGCGGGGCAGGAGAGCGGCGACAGTGCTGCCCGGGAAACTCGCCCAGCAAGTCCGGCGCCGAGCTCGCAGCCAACGGACTTGGCGCAAGAGCGCGGAATGCCGGTGCGCCAGGCGATCCACGAGGCGCTGCTGGAAGTGCTGAAACTCGACCGCGCCCGGGTGCAGGAGGACCAGGCCTTTGCCAACTACGGTGTGGACTCGATCACCGGCATCACCTTGATCAACGCGCTCAACCAGAAGCTCGGCCTGCGTCTGCCGGTCACGGCGCTGTTCGATTTTCCGTCGCTCAGGGCGCTGGCCGAGCATATCCAGCGCACGTACCCGTCCCTGGAACAACAAACCAACCGTGCCGAGGCGCCTGCCGCCAGGCTGCCGGTGCCGCCAGTGGCCGTAACCGAGCCCAGCCGCCGGCGCGCACCAGCCAGAGCCGAGCCTGCCCGGGTCGAGGTACCGCCATTAGCCGAGGGGGTGGAGCAAGTGCCGCAGGTGTGCCGGCAATTGCGAATCGAGGGCCCGGGGCGGATCGATGAGCTGCAACCTATCGATGCGCCCTTGCTGCCGTTGGGGCCGGACGAAGTGCGGATCGCAGTACGCGCCTTCGCCCTGAACTTCGGCGACCTGTTGTGCGTCAGCGGCCTGTATCCCACCCAGCCGCCATATCCCTTCACCCCGGGTTTCGAGGCCAGCGGCGTGGTGCTGGAGGTGGGGGGAGAGGTGTCGCGGGTTGCGCTCGGCGATGCGGTGTTCGCCTTGGCTGGCGAAGCCTTGGGTGCCCACGCCAGCGTCATGACCTGCCCCCAGGACCGGGTGTTCGCCTTGCCGCAGGGGCTGTCGTTCGAGGAAGCCTGCGCGCTGCCGGTGGTGGCCTTGACCATGATCGCCAGCTTTGCCCGGGCCCAGGTCAAGCCCGGCGAGCGGGTACTGATCCAGACCGCCACCGGCGGCACCGGGTTGATCGCCGTACAACTGGCGCAGCATGCGGGGGCGCAGGTCTACGCCACCGCCGGCTCCCAGGAAAAACTTGACTACCTGGCCGGGCTGGGGGTCGCCCACCGGATCAACTATCGCGAAGAGGACTTCGCGCAAGCGGTGTCGCGACTGACCCAGGGCCAGGGCGTGGACGTGGTCATCAATACCCTGGCCGACGATGCACTGCAGAAAGGCTTCAATTGCCTGGCTCCTGGCGGGCGTTATGTCGAACTGGCGATGACCGCATTGAAATCGGCCCGCAGCATCGACCTCTCACGGCTCAACGACAACCAGTCGTTCATCAGTATCGACCTGCGCAAGCAGACCCGGGACAACCCGGTGCTGCTGCAAGAGTTGGCCGATGAAATGACCAGGTTGCTGGAGGCTGGGGTGATCCGGCCCACCTTGAGCCGGGTCTTCGCTTTCAGCGAGGTGCAGGACGCCTACCGCTGGCTGGCTGACCGGCGCAACATCGGCAAGGTGGTGGTCCGGGTGCCGCAAGCGAAAGTCGTTCCGGAGCCTGCGCCGCAGCTTGCCAGCGACCCGGGCCGGCCGGAGCCGATCGCGGTGATCGGCATGAGCGGCCGGTTCGCCAGTGCCGACAACCTGGACGACCTCTGGCAGGTCCTCCTCCAGGGCCAGGACCTGCTGGAAGACGTGACGCGCTGGGACTTGTCGCGACATTTTCCCGCCTATGCGCCTTATTGCCGGCGTGGCGGTTTCCTGCGCGATATCGATTGCTTCGATCCGCTGTTCTTCAATATTTCCGGGCGCGAGGCCAAGGTCATGGACCCGCAGCAGCGCCTGTTCCTCGAAGAAGCCTGGCGCGCCTTGGAAGACGCCGGGTATGCGGGCGCTAGCGGCGAAGGCTTGCGCTGTGGGGTCTATGTGGGCTGCGCGGCGGGTGATTACCAGCGGCTGTTGGAGAGCGACGCGCCGGCGCAGGCGTTCTGGGGCAATGCCGGTTCGGTGATTCCGGCGCGCATCGCCTATCACCTCGATCTGCAGGGCCCGGCCGTGGCGATCGATACCGCCTGCTCCAGCTCGCTGGTGGCACTGCACCAGGCCTGCCAGGGGCTGCGTACCGGGGATGCCGACCTGGCCTTGGCTGGCGGCGTGTTCGTGCAGAGCACCGAGCAGTTCCATCTCCAGGCCCAGCAAGCCGGCATGCTCTCGCCCAGCGGTTGTGCCTATGCCTTCGATGCCAAGGCCGATGGTTTCGTCCCAGGGGAGGGCGTTGGCGCAGTCGTGCTCAAGCGCCTCTCCCAGGCCCTGGCCGATGGCGATGTGATCCACGGCGTGATCCGCGGCACGGGAGTCAACCAGGATGGCGCGAGCAACGGCATCACGGCCCCCAATGCCACTGCCCAGACCCGGCTGGAGCTGGAGGTCTACCGGCGCCACGGCATTGAGGTCGAGCACATCGGCCTGGTGGAGGCCCACGGTACCGCGACGGTGCTGGGTGACCCGATAGAGGCCAGGGCCCTGGCCGATGCCTTCGCCCAAGGTGGCCATAGTGGCGCACCTTGTGCCCTTGGCTCGATCAAGAGCACGGTGGGGCACACGGCCACAGCGGCGGGCATCGCCGGAGTACTCAAGGTCCTGCTGGCGTTGCGGCATCGGCAGATCCCGGCGTCAGCGCATTTCGTCAGTGCCAATCCGCACATCGATTTTTCCCATGGTCCGTTCCATGTCCCCACCCGCACCGAACAGTGGCACCGGCCCGTGGCCGGGGAGCGGCTGGCGGCCGTCAGCTCATTCGGTTTCAGCGGTACCAACGCCCATGCGGTGATCGCCGAAGCGCCCGAGCGGCCGGTGCGGCCATCGGCCAGCCCGCTGCATCTGGTCGTGTTGTCGGCCAAGACCATTGGGCAACTACGGCTGCAGGCAAAGAACCTGCTCGCCCACCTGCAATATGAGCCCGTCGAGCCCAGTGCCATGAGCCACACCCTGTTGTTGGGCCGACGCCACCTCGAACAGCGCCTGGCCTGGGTCACCAGCGACGTGTATGCACTGCGCACGCAACTGGCGCATTGGTTGGATGTTGGCAAACTGGTCGACGGCTACAGTGGGATCGTCGACGGTACCCAGGAAGCCTCCACCAAGGCTCAGGCCGTGGCCGACCAGTGCTTGCAGGACTGCCGCGCGCAGGCCAATCCCGAGGTGCTCCGCGGTGCGCTGCTGTCACTTGCGCAACTGTATGTAGAGGGTATCGAGCTGGACTGGGCGCGACTATTCCAGGGACAGCGGCCGGGCCGGGTCGCATTGCCGACCTATCCCTTCGAGAAAGAGCGCTATTGGCCGTCCGGCAAGGAGCAAGAGGACCGGCAGGCCGCTGTTCAGGCGCAACTGGCGTCAGTCCAGGCCGAACCCTCGGCAGCGCCCGCCACGCTGGTGCAGGTCAGCGCCAGCAAGCCAGCTGCGGCAACCCATGCCAAATCCGGCCGTCTCAAGTTGCGCTCCCTGGAGCAAGACCTGGAAGCCCTGGACAGCATCGCACCCGAGGTCGCACCGCCGGCGCAACATGTTCCCACCCTGCAGTTGCGGCCACTGCGGACGATTGCCGAACCGGAAGAATCGGCAGTCGTCCCCGTCCAGCTGCCACCCGCAACGCTACAAGCCGTTGCCGAGTCGGTATCGGTTGCCGTCCCGAACCAGCAGGTACCCGGAATTGACCGCTACTCGCTGGAGCGTGAGCTGTCCGAGAGCCTCGCTCGGGCGCTGGGCATCGACGTGGAACGAATCCAGGCGGACAAGCCCTTCGCCTCGATGGGCATGGATTCGATCATCGCCGTGGAGTGGAGTCGCGAGATCAACAGGCGCTACGGGCTGGCCATCGGTGCGACCGCGGTCTACAAGCATCCGACCCTGGCCGGCATCGTCACCTTGGTGGCCGCTCAGCTCGAGGCGAATGTGCCGGGTGTCGTAGAAGCATCCGCGCCGCTAAATGCGCCCGATCACTTGGAGCAGGCTATCGCCATGCATGTTCAGGCAGCCCCAGAGAGCGGGAGGCAAAATCCGGGTGCGGATTCCTGTGCTTGACTGCATTTTCATCTCGCACCCGCCATGGATATGGCGATAGCCCGCAGTGGAGGCGGCAATGATCGAAACCGGATACCACACCCTGCGTGTGCGCCACGAGGACAACATCTGCTTCGTGCAGCTGTATCGGCCCGAGGCCAACAACACCATCGACGATCGCCTGGTCGCCGAGCTGGCCGACCTGCTGGAACGGCTGGATGAGCGCGTGACGGTACTGGTGCTCGAAGGGCTGCCGCAGGTTTTCTGCTTCGGCATGGACTTCGCGCTGGTGCGCAAGTTGGCCAACGACCCTAAGGCCAGTTCCAGCGTGCTCGATCCGGCCACCCTCTATGACCTCTGGCTGCGCCTGGCGACCGGGCCATTCGTGGTGCTGTCCTACGTGCGCGGCAAGGTCAATGCCGGCGGCGTCGGGTTCGTCGCCGCCAGCGATATCGTGATCGCCGACCAGAGCGCCTCCTTCAGCCTTTCGGAGTTGCTGTTCGGGCTGATGCCGGCCTGCGTATTGCCGTTCCTGGAGCGCCGCATTGGCCCGCAGCGCGCCCACTACATGACCTTGATGACCAGCGCGATAGGCGTCGACCAGGCCCTGTCCTGGGGGCTGCTGGATGCCTGCGAGGCCGATGGCGACAACCTGCTGCGCAAGCACCTGTTGCGCTTGCGGCGCCTGTCCCGGCCGGGAGTGGCGCGCTACAAGCAATTTCGCGCGTCCCTCTCTGGCTCGCCACGACTCGATCGCGACGCCGCGCTGGCGGCCAACCGGCAGGTGTTCAGCGATCCGCAGAACCTTTCGAACATCGTGCGTTACGTCGAGACGGGCGCGTTCCCGTGGGAGCAGGTTTGATATGAGCGACGATCTGGTACAGCTCGAACAGGTAACGCCAGCGATCGTGCAGGTCACCATGACCGATCGCGTCCACAAGAACGGATTCTCCACTGGCCTGGCCCAGGCACTGATCCGTACCTTCGAGACGGTGCGTAGCAATCCGGCGTGGAAGGTGGTGGTCCTGACCGGTTACGACACCTACTTCTGCACCGGCGGCACCCAGGAAATGTTGCTCGAGCTGGCCGCCGGGGGCGGTCAGTACACCGACTATCCGATCTACGAATTGCCGCTGACCTGCGAGATTCCGGTAGTGGCGGCCATGCAGGGGCATGCGATTGGTGGCGGGCTGGTATTCGGCCTGTTCGCCGACCTGGCGGTGCTCAGCCGCGAGAGCGTGTATGCGGCGAACTTCATGCGCTATGGCTTCACCCCGGGGTTCGGTTCGACCCTGGTGCTGCAGGAAAAGCTCGGCCTGGCGCTGGCCCAGGAACTGCTGATGACCGCCGAGAACTATCGCGGCGACGAGCTGGCCGGCCGCGGCATCCCGTTCCCGGTGTTGCCACGGGCGAACGTGCTGGCCCACGCCCATCAACTGGCGGCGCAATTGGCCGAGAAACCCCGGCATTCACTGGTGCTACTCAAGGAGCACCTGACCTCTGGCCTGCGCGCGCGGTTGCCCGCGATCACGGCCCGCGAGGTGCAGATGCACGAGCAAACCTTCCATCACCCCGAAGTGCGGGAGCGTATCAAGGCACTGTTCGGCAACTGATTTTGCCGTTGCCCGGTGCGATATTCCTTCAAGAGCGAGGCACAAGCATGACCAGAGAACAGATATTCGAATTGATCGTCCGTCACGTCCGGCAAGTGATTCCCACCCTTGCCAGCCATGCGTTCACCCGTAGCGACCGCTTGCGTGACCTGGGTGCGAACTCGGTGGATCGCGCGGAAATCGTGATGCTGGTGCTGGAGTCGCTGTCCCTGAGCATTCCGCGGGTGGAGCTGTTCGGCCCGGGCAATATCGGCGAACTGGCGGACCTGATCCACACCCGGCTCGAGGCGCGGGCGGTGTAGCACGGATGGAGCGGACAGGGCGCGCCAAGTCTGGCGCGCCGCCAGGGGCAATGCACAATGGAGGTGCCAATGAAGGTGTTCATCTTTCCCGGCCAGGGTTCGCAGCAGCGCGGCATGGGTGGCCAGCTGTTCGATGAGTTCCCCGAGCTGACCGAAGCGGCCAGCGACATACTCGATTATTCGATCAAGGCCCTGTGCCTCGATGACCCGGATGGCCTGCTGGACCAGACCCGCTACACCCAGCCGGCGATCTATGTGGTCAACGCCCTGGCCTATTTCCAGCGGTTGCGCGATGGCGCCCAGGCGGATGGTTTCGCCGGTCACAGCCTGGGTGAGTTCAACGCCCTGCTGGCCGCGCAGTGCTTCGATTTCGCATCGGGCCTGCGCCTGGTCCAGCGCCGCGCCGAGCTGATGAGCCAGGTCAGTGGCGGGGAGGGGGGCATGGCCGCGATCATGAACCTGCGGCGCCACGCGCTGGTGGAGCTTTTGCAGGCGCAACAGGCCGATGGTGTCGACCTGGCGATTCACAACGCCCCCTTGCAGAGCGTGATCGCCGGGCCCAAGGCCGAACTGGCGCGCCTGGAAAGCGCGGTCGAGGCCGCGGGCGGCATGCTGTATCCGCTCAATACCAGTGGCGCCTTCCACTCGCGCTACATGCAACCGATCGCCGATGCCTTTCGCGCGTATCTCCAAGGCCTGGAACTGGCGCCGCCGAACAAGCCGGTAATCGCCAACGTTTCGGCCCAGCCCTATAGCCAGGAAGCGATCGCCGACAACCTGGTCCGGCAACTGACTCATCCAGTGCAATGGTGCGAGAGCATCCAATACCTGCTGGCCCAGGGCGAGGTGCAATTCGAAGAAGTCGGCCATGGCGAGGTGTTGACCAAGCTGGTGGAGAAGATCCGCGCTGGCAGCCGCCTGCCTGTGCCTGGCGTTGCGGTTTCGCCGGGGGATGCGGCGCCTGGGCCTCACGAAGCGGCGCTGCACAGCGCCATCGAGCAGGTCGCCCGGTGGAATGCCCGGCATCCCGTCGGCACTCGGGTGCGCTCGCTACGGGTCGACGGCGACCAGCTGACCCGCAGCACCGCCTTGGTGTTGCTGGGCCACCGGGCGGCGGTCTATCTGCAAGGCCACAACGGCTACTTTGCCCTCGACGAGATCCGGGCGTTGTAGCCATCCATGCAGCCATGGGCCGACCCGTTGCCTTCGCCCGAATCGACAATCCTGGTGCCAACATGCTTGCCACTCGACCACTACCCGTTGCGATCACCGGTGTCGGTATCGTTTCCGCCATTGGCCAGGGCCGGGAGGCCTTCACCCGCGCATTGCTGGCCGGCGACGCCGCTTTCGACGTGCTGCAACGCCCCGGGCGCCAGGGGCAAAGCCGTTTTCTCGGCGCCGAACTCGGCCCCCTGCAACTGCCGCCGGAGCGTTCGCCACGGCTGTTCCGGCAGTTGTCGCTGACTGCCGAGGCGGCCCTGGTGGCCTTGCATGAAGCCTGGCAGGACGCCCGCCTGGAGGACGTGGACCCGCAGCGCATCGGCCTGGTCGTCGGCGGCTGCAACCTGCAGCAACGTGAACTGGCCCAGCTTCATGAGCGCTACACCGGGCGCGAGGCCTTCGTGCGGCCGGGTCATGGCGTCGAGTTCATGGACAGCGACCTGTGCGGGTTGTGTACCCAGCAGTTCGGCATCCAGGGCATGGCCTGCACCGTGGGCGGCGCCTCGGCCAGCGGCCAGGTCGCGGTGATCCAGGCGCTACAGGCGGTGCAGTCGGGGCAGGTGGATGTGGCGATCGCGCTGGGCGCCCTGATGGATCTGTCGCATTGGGAGTGCCAGGCGTTGCGTTCGTTGGGGGCCATGGGCTCCGAGCGCTATGCCGATGCGCCGATGCAGGCGGCCCGGCCGTTCGACCGCGACCGCGATGGTTTCATCTATGGCGAGTGTTGCGGCGCGGTGGTGGTGGAGCGGATGGCCAACCCCGCGCGCAGCACCATTCGGCCCTATGCGCAATTGTCCGGCTGGGGCTGGACCATGGATGCCAACCGCAATCCCGACCCATCGCGCGAGGGCGAGATGCGCGCCATCGCCCAGGCTTTGGAGCGCGCGGGCCTGGCCCCGGGGCAGATCGACTATGTAAACCCCCACGGGACCGGCTCGCCCCTGGGCGATGTGGTGGAGCTGGCTGCCCTGCGCGACAGCGGCCTGGGCCACGTGCTCCTCAACACCAGCAAGTCGCTGCTCGGTCATGGGCTCACCGCCGCCGGTACCGTGGAGGTAATCGCCACGCTGGTGCAGATGCGCGAAGGGCGCCTGCACCCGAGCCGTAACCTGGACACGCCGATCGATCCGTCCTTCGACTGGATCCGTGATGTGGCAAGGCCGCACCCGATAGAGCACGCCCTGACCCTGAGCATGGGTTTTGGCGGCATCAACACCGCGTTGTGCCTGACGCGTCATGAGCGATGAACAACCAAGGAGAAAGCCAATGTTATCCGTAGGAATCGAAGCGATGAACGTGTTCGGCGGTCGGGCCTGCCTGGACGTTGCCGAACTGGCCGCGCACCGCCAGCTGGATACGGCGCGCTTCAATAATCTGCTGATGAAGGAAAAGACCGTCGCGCTGCTGGACGAGGACCCGGTGACCTATGCGGTGAACGCAGCACGCCCTTTGGTGGAGGCGTTATCGGCCGAAGAGAAGGCCCGGATCGAGTTGCTGATCACCTGCTCGGAATCGGGGATCGATTTCGGCAAGTCGCTGAGCACCTACGTCCACCACCACCTGGGACTGAACCGCAACTGCCGGTTGTTCGAGCTCAAGCAGGCCTGCTATTCGGGCACCGCGGGCTTGCAGATGGCGGTGAACTTCATCCTCGCCCAGGTCTCGCCGGGGGCCAAGGCGCTGGTGATCTCCACCGACCTGGCCCGGCACATGACCACCGGCGGCAGCGCCCTCACCGAGGACTGGTCCTTCGCCGAGCCCAGCACCGGTGCCGGCGCCGTGGCGATGCTGGTCAGCGACCAGCCGCGGATCTTCGACATCGACGTCGGTGCCAACGGCTACTACGGCTACGAAGTGATGGACACCTGCCGGCCAACCGCGGATACCGAGGCCGGCGACTCCGACCTGTCGCTGCTGTCCTACCTGGACTGCTGCGAGAACGCATTTCTCGAGTACCAGAAGCGCGTCGGCGACGTCGACTATGTCGGCTCGTTTCGCTACCTGGCGTTCCATACGCCCTTCGGCGGGATGATCAAGGGCGCGCATCGCACCATGATGCGCAAGCAGGTCCAGGCCGCGCCGGCGGACATCGAGGCCGATTTCCAGCGCCGGGTGACGCCGGGACTCAGCTATTGCCAGCGGGTCGGCAACATCATGGGCGGCACCGTGCTGCTATCGCTGGCCAGCACCATCGCCAATGGCCGCTTCGAATCGCCGGGGCGCATCGGTTGCTTCTCCTATGGCTCGGGCTGCTGTTCGGAGTTCTACAGCGGTGTGGTGCGCCACCAGGGGCACGTGCAACTGCGGGCCCAGGAGATCGAGCGCCAGCTCGATAACCGCTACCGGCTGTCGATGAGCGAGTACGAGGGACTGTTGCAGAGCAACACGCAGGTGCGCTTCGGCACCCGCAACGTACGGATCGACGACGCTTCCAGCGTACGTCCGCAGTTGCCGCGTGCGGACCGTCCACAGCTGGTACTGCGGGAAATCAAGGAATTCCACCGCGAGTACGAATGGGTTCAGTAAAGACCTGGGCCCATGGGTGGGCCGCGAACAATGGATGGTTTGCCAGACAACTGAAGGAGTCGATTCATGGACCCACGATCGCCGCAGGACGAAACCACCGCCACGCCTGGCGCCAGCGAACAGGCCGCCAAGCCATCGCCCCAGGCCTGCCCAGAGCAGGCAGCCATTGCCATCGTCGGTATGTCCGGCCGCTATCCCGGGGCGGACTCGCTGGAGGCCTATTGGCGCAACCTGGTGGACGGCCGCGACTGCGTGGGCGAGATTCCAGCCACGCGCTGGGACGTCGATGCCTATTTCGACCCGGCCATACCTTCGCCGGGCAAGGCCTACAGCAAGTGGCTGGGCAGCCTGGAGGCCATCGAATGCTTCGATCCGCTGTTCTTCAATATCGCCCCCAGCGAGGCGCAACGGATGGATCCGCAGCAGCGCCTGTTCCTGGAGGAGGGCTATCGGGCTTTCGAGGATGCCGGGCGAGCGCCACGGGAACTGAGCGAGTCGCGTTGCGGCGTGTACCTGGGCATCAGCGGCAGCGAGTACGGCAGCCTGGTCCAGCAGCGCCTGGGCCTGGTGGACATGATCGGCAGCAGCCCGGCGATCGCCGCGGCCCGCATCGCCTACTTCCTCAACCTCAAGGGACCGGCGATTCCGGTGGATACCGCCTGCTCGTCGTCGCTTGTGGCCATGCACCTGGCCTGCCAGGCCTTGCGCAACGGCGAAGTGGACCTGGCGCTGGCTGGCGGAGTGGCGTTGTACCTGACGCCGGAGCTGTACGTCTGCATGTGCGCAGCCGGAGTCCTTTCACCCAGGGGTAAATGCCGGACCCTGGATAACCAGGCCGACGGCTTCGTGCCAGGGGAGGGCGTGGGCGCGCTGGTACTCAAGCGGCTCGCGGATGCCGAGCGCGACGGCGACCTGATCCACGGGTTGATCATCGGCTCGGGGATCAACCAGGACGGCCGAAGCAATGGCTTGACCGCGCCCAACCAGGACAGCCAGGCCGCGCTGTTGCGCGAAGTCTACCAGCGCCACGGCATCGATCCGGCCAGCATTGGCTACGTGGAAATGCACGGCACGGGTACCAAGCTGGGTGACCCGATCGAACTCAATGCCCTGTCCACGGTATTTCGCGAGGGCACCAGGGAACCGGGTTTCTGCGGCCTGGGCTCGGTCAAGAGCAACATCGGCCACACTTCGGCCGCCGCTGGCGTGGCCGGTGTGCACAAGGTGCTGTTGCAGATGCGCCATCGGCAACTGGTGCCGACCCTCAACTACAGCAGCCCCAACGAGCACTTCGACCTCAAGCTGGAACAGTCGCCGTTCTTCGTCTGTACCTCGGGCCAACCCTGGGCGCCTACCAGCGGGGCGCCATTGCGCGCGGCGGTCAGCTCGTTCGGCATCAGCGGCACCAATGCCCACCTGGTGCTCGAGGAGTATCGCCGGCCACAGGCCAGTCGCTCCAGGGTGGAACTGGACGAGCAGCACCCGCTGCTGATCGTGCTGTCGGCCAAACGCCCCGCGCAGCTCAAGAGCTACGCCGCACGGCTCAAAGGGTTCCTGGAGAACACTACGGATGTGGACTGGCCGGCCCTGGCCCATACGCTCCAGGTTGGGCGGGCGCCCCTGGAGCAACGCCTGGCCTTTGTCGCCACCGCGCCTGGGCAGGTCATCGCGACACTCGCAGCTTTCATCGAAGGTCAGCCGCTCGAACGGGTAGTGGTGGGCGATGTTCGCAAGTCTCTTGCGCGCACGGGGAATTTCGACCCGGCCAAGGCTTTGACTGGGGCCGACGGGCTGGCCTTGCTGGAGCTGGGCAGGGAGTGGGTCGAAGGCACGCAGATCGACTGGAGGTCGCTCTACCCCGAGCAGCCCGGGGGCCGTATTGCCCTGCCGACCTATCCGTTCGCCCGGGAGCGCTACTGGATCGAGCAGCCCCCGGATGAGCGCGACGAGCCCGGGCCGCTGCCTTCAGCGTTGCAGAGCTCGTTGCAGCCCCTGTTCCAGTACAGCGGCTCGCTGGCAGGTGAACAGCGTTTCTCCACGACCCTGACGGGCGACGAGTTCTTCTTGCGCGATCACCAGGTCGCGGGGCAGCCGTTGGTGCCCGCGGCGATGCAGTTGGAATGGGCACGCGCGGCCATGGCCCAGGCCCATGGCTTGCCGGCCGAGCATCCAGTGCTACTGGAGGAAATCACTTGGCTGCGCCCCCTGGCGCTCCGCTCGCCGCTGCAAGTACATGTCGGCCTGCGGGAGCAGGGCGAAGGCACTGTTGCCTATCGGATCTTCAGCGCTGGCCAGGACGAGCCATTGGTGTACAGCCAGGGCCGGGCGCGGCTGG
Organism: Pseudomonas sp. CMR5c; assembly: GCF_003850545.1. Lineage (NCBI taxonomy): Bacteria > Pseudomonadati > Pseudomonadota > Gammaproteobacteria > Pseudomonadales > Pseudomonadaceae > Pseudomonas > Pseudomonas sp. CMR5c. Next base: position 3,325,122 of record NZ_CP027705.1, read on the forward strand.
ACAGCAGTGCTAAGCAACCACGGGTCGACCTCCAGCAACTGCGCGCAGGGTGTGGCCGCCAGCTAGACGGTGCCGCCTGCTATGGGCGCTTCGCCCGGCTTGGCTTGGACTATGGCCCGAGCTTCCAGGTGCTGCAGGGCCTGGAGCTGGGTGACGACCTGGTGCTTGCGCGATTGCGCGGCGCTAGTACGGCCCCTGGAGTCGGCTTGCCCGCACCGGTGATCGATGGCGCGCTGCAGGCCAGCCTGGGCCTGGCCGCGCAAGACGCCCTGGCATTGCCCTTTGCGCTACAGCGGCTCGAGCAGTGGCAAGCGCTGCCACACGAGATGTGGGCGATCTTGCGACCCGCTACGAGCGACCGGGGCAAACAACGCGGGATCGATATCGATCTGACAGACAGCGAGGGACGAGTCATGGTGCGATTGAACGGATTCAGCAGCCGGGCGCCGGCGGATAAATCGCCGCTGGCGGCGAAGGGCACCGACCTGCTCCAGGAACTGAGCCTGATGCCGGCCTGGGAGCCAATCCTCGAGCAGCCGGGCAACACGCTGAGCGATTCGTGGCCTGTGGACCGGGTGGTGGAAATCTGCGGCGAGGTTGAGCAACGCCAATTGACCGCCGGCGGCCAGGGCGCCTGGCAGTCCTGGCTCCAGCAGCAGGAGCCGTTCGAGCATCTGGTCTGGCACGTTCCGCCAGGCCAGCCCTGGGCCGCCAAGGCCGCCTTCCTGTTGATCAAGGCCCTGCTGGAGCTGGGGCACGGCGGGCGGCCGCTGGGCCTTTGCGTCGTCACCCGCCAGGCTCTGGGCGTAGGCCCGCAGGAGCTGGGCGACCCCTTCCAGGCCAGTGTGCACGGGCTGATCGGTAGCCTGGCCAAGGAATACCCCAGTTGGCGCCTGGACCTGGTGGACCTGGCGCCGCAAGACCCGATTTCCTGGCCGGCGCTGCTCGGCCGCACGCCAGGCGTGGCCGGAGAAACCCTGGCCTATCGCCAGGGCCGTAGCTATCGCCAACGCTTGCTGGCCTGCCAGCTCACCACACCGGCGCAACCGGCCTTCCGCCAGGCAGGGGTGTATGTGATCCTCGGCGGCGCCGGTGGCATTGGCGTAGCGTTCAGCGAGTACCTGATCCGCCAGTACCAGGCCCAGGTGGTATGGCTGGGCCGGCGCTCTAAGGACCAGGCGATCGCCGATCAGTGTGTACGCCTGGCGGCGCTGGGCCCGGCGCCCCTGTACCTGCAGGCTGACGGCCGCGACCGCGCCGCCCTGGAGGCGGCGCTGGGCGAAATCCGCGGGCGCTACGGCGCCGTGCATGGCGTGGTGCATGCCGCGCTGGTGCTGGCCGATCGCAGCCTGGCACAGATGGATGAACAGACCTTCGAGGCGGCGCTGGCGGCCAAGCAGGAAACGGCGCTGAACCTGGACGCAGTCTTCGGCAACGAACCCTTGGACCTGATGCTGTACTTCTCGTCGTTGCAAAGCTTCGCGCGGATGGCGGGGCAGGGAAACTACGCCGCTGGCTGTTGCTTCGTCGATGAATTTGCCCGCAATGCGCAACGCCCCTATCCGGTGAAGCTGGTGCACTGGGGCTATTGGGGTGGGGTCGGCGTGGTGGCATCGCCCGACTACCGGGCGCGGATGACCCAGGCCGGAATCGGCTCGATCGAACCCCCACAAGCCATGGCGTGGCTGGAAAACTGGTTGACCAGTCCCCTGGCGCGTCTTGGGTTCGCCAAGCTGGACCTGGCCAGGGTCGCCCCCGCCTGGGGCATCGCCAGCGATGAAGTGGCAGAACTCATGCCCGCGGTGCCTTCGGTGTCGCTGCCGGTACCGCCGGTACTTGCCACACCGATCGCTGCAGCCAGTGCCTGGCAAGCGCTGGAGCAACGCCTGAAGCCACTGCTGTACAGCCTGCTGCAAAAGCACGGCTGGTTGGCAACCGAGCAGGGACTGGCACCGCGATACCAGCGCTGGCGTGCAGCGGCGTTGCGCCTGGCCGGCCATCCCGAGGCGGATACCGGTTGGAACCAGCAGTGGTCGCAGTGGCAGGCCTACTGCGAACAGGTACTGGCAGGAGCCGAGCCGCGCGGCCTGGAGACCCAGGTTCGCCTGCTCGACCAGATGTTGCGGGCATTGCCGGCGATATTGCGTGGCGAACGGGAGGCGACCCAGGTGCTGTTCCCCGAAGGGCGACTGGATGGGGTCGAAGCCCTGTATCGGGATCACCCGGTGGCGGATCACTTCAACGCAGTGCTGGGCGAGCGGCTGCAGGCCTATGTCGAGCAGCGCTTGCGCCTTGAGCCCCAGGCGCGCCTGCGGATCCTGGAGGTCGGCGCCGGGACCGGCGGCACCAGTGCCGGGCTCTTGGCGCGCTTGGCGCCATATGCCGGACAGATCGACGAGTACGCCTATACCGATGTGTCGCCGGCCTTTCTCGAGCATGCCCTGCAGCACTACGCGCCCCAGGCTGGTTACCTGCGAACCGGCTTGCTGGATATCGAGCGGGACCCTTCGAGCCAGGGTTTCCAGGCCGGTGGCTACGATGTGGTAGTGGCGGCGAACGTGCTGCATGCGACCCGAGACATCACGCAGACCCTGGGGCAGGTCAAGAGCCTGCTCAAGGGCAACGGACTGTTGCTCTTGAACGAGGCCACCCAGGCACACCTGTTCGGGCACTTGACGTTCGGCCTGTTGCCCGGATGGTGGCTGGCCGAGGACCCAGAGCTGCGTATCCCGGGCACGCCGATGCTGACTCCCGCCAGTTGGCGCTGGGTGCTGCAAACACAAGGGTTCCATGGCGTGGACATCCCGTGCGGCACGACCCAGGCCCTGAGCCAGGAAATCATCCTGGCCATCAGCGACGGCGTCGTGCGCCATGCCGTCACGCCCATCGAACCGCTTTCCGCCGCACCTGCCGGGCCCACGACTGAAGCTCAAGACACCCAGCCGCCTGTGGCGCCGTCCGGCCTGGATGCCCAGGAACTGGCGACCCAGGTCGAAGCGGCAATCACCCAGATGATTTCCGATTACCTGAAGATCGCCCGTGAAGAGCTGGACCGGAATACGCCCTTTGGTGAGTTCGGTTTCGATTCGATCGCTTCGACGGCTTTTACCCGGCTGCTCAATGAGCGTTATGGCCTGGACATGGCGCCCTCGGAGTTTTTCGAGACCCCGACGATTGCCGCGCTGGCCAGCTACCTGGCGCAGGAGTACCGAACCAAACTGCAGCTGTTCTTTACCCCAGCCCAGGCGCCCCGAACGTCCGAAGCGAGCGCGCCGCAGGCTGCCGTACCCAGGGTCGCTGTAGCCCAAGGTTCGCGTGGCGAGCCCGGCCCGACCAAGGCGGGCGCCGAGCCGATCGCCGTGATCGGCATGAGCGGGCGTTTCCCTGAGGCCGAGGACATCGACGCGCTGTGGCGCAACCTCGAGGCAGGCCGCGACTGCATCGGTGAGTTGCCCCTGGGGCGGTTTGGCGCCGGGCCAGAGCCCGCCTTGCGCCATGCCGGAGTGCTGGAAGACCTGGATGGGTTCGATCCGGCCTTCTTCAATATTTCACGCCGCGAGGCCCAGGGCATGGACCCCCAGCACCGCTTGCTGATGATGCAGGTCTACAAGGTGATCGAGGATGCTGGATATTCAGTGCAAAGCCTCTCGGGCAGCAATACCGCGCTGCTGGTGGGTACTTGCGCCACGGGTTATGCCCAGTTGCTGGCCCAGTCCGGCGAGGCCGTGACCGCGGCACTGGCAGTGGGCACCGCTGGATCGATGGGCCCCAATCGCATGAGCTACTGGCTGAACTGGCATGGGCCGAGCGAGCCCATCGAAACCGCCTGTTCGAGTTCCCTGGTGGCCGTGCATCGGGCCGTGACCTTGTTGCGCACTGGGCAGTGCGACCAGGCGGTGGTGGGGGGCGTCAACACGCTGCTTTCAGCAGAGGCCCATGAGAGCTTCATGCATGCCGGGGTGCTGAGCGGCGATGGTCGGTGCCGGGCGTTTTCGGCCCGGGCTGGCGGTTATGTACGGGGTGAAGGAGTGGCAATGCTGATGCTCAAGCCACTGTCCGCGGCCGAGCGTGACGGCGACCAGATCCATGGCTTGATCCTCGGTAGCGCGCAGAATCACGGCGGCCAGGCCAACTCGCTGACCGCTCCCAATCCGCAGGCCCAGGCCAAAGTGATCGAAACGGCGCTGCGTGAAGCCGGGGTGGATTTGAACAGCATCGGTTACATCGAGGCCCATGGCACCGGCACCGAACTGGGTGACCCGATCGAGATCAAGGGCCTGAAGCAGGCGTTCCGTACGCTGGCGGGCAAGGATGTGTTGGCCGAGCACAGCGTCGGCCTGGGGACCATCAAGAGCAACATCGGCCATCTGGAACTGGCGGCCGGAGTGGCGGGGCTGGTCAAGGTGCTATTGCAGATGCGCCATGGGTGCCTGGTCCAGAGCCTGCACAGCCAGCCGCTGAACCCGCAGATCGAGCTCGCGGGCAGTCCGTTCTATGTGGTGGATGCCAAACGGCCCTGGCCGGCGCTCGCCGATGGCCGGGGCAACGTGCTGCCCAGGCGCGCCGGGGTCAGCTCGTTCGGCTTTGGCGGGGTGAATGCCCATGTGGTGCTGGAGGAATATCGGCCGCAGTCACGTCCGGCCCAAACGGCCCAAGCCAAGCCGGTGCTGGTGCTGCTCTCGGCCCGGGACGCCACGGGACTCAAGGCGCGGGTCGAGCAACTGCTGGCCTTTCTGGAGCACCGCGAAGCGGACCTGCAATCCCTGGCGTACACCCTGCAGGTAGGGCGCGAGGCAATGAAGGTGCGCCTGGCTTGCGTGGTGGACTCCACCGATGGCCTGCGCGGCCGGCTGCGGGCTTACCTGGGTGAAGAGGGTGGGCAGGGCGAGATCTTCCATGGCGATATCAAGCGCGACCCGGGCATGCAAAAGATCTTCCAGGCGGACGAGGACCTGCAGGAAACCGCCAGCAGGTTGATCGCCCAGGGCAAGCTGGGGCGACTGGCGCAGTGGTGGGTATTGGGCCTGGAGATCGACTGGACGCGCTTGTATGGCCAGCAGCGGCCGCGGCGGATCAGCTTGCCGACCTATCCCTTCGCCCTGGAGCGATGCTGGGTGCAAGCATCCGTCAAACCGCACGCTAGCCAGCCGCACCGCGAGCCTGCGCCGATTGCGTCGTTGCCCGGCAAGCCCCGGGGCCTGCGCCTGCGGGCGACGGAAGAGCGCGCCGAGCTACGGGCCGTCGCTTCCCAGGGCGGGGCGTCGAGCGGGCATTCCACGGTGCAGGTGGCCGCAGCCCATGCGCTCACGCAGGCACCCCGGAGCATCTCCGATATCGACACCGTAGCGGATCTCCATCAGCAGAACGCTGGGCTGGATGAGTTGGAGCGGACTCTCAAGGAAACCCTGGCGGCGGCGCTGCGGATTGACGTCAACGAAATCGACCCTGACGAGATGCTCTCTGAACATGGTCTTGATTCGATCATCGCCGTGGAGTGGATTCGTGAACTCAATCGGCTGTATTCGATCTCGATCAACACCAGCCAGGTGTATGAATTCCCGACGATTCGCGAGATGGCCAAGTTGGTGCAACAAGCCAGGGAACGCCCGAGGGCGGTTGCCTTGAATACCGCAGCCGACGAGCAGGATTCCGGCCAGTCTTTGGGGGCGACGCAGATGGAGCGCGCAGCGACGATCGCTATCCAGTCGCAGCCGCAGGTCGCCGCGCCAGCTTCGGCCTCCTTGCGGAACCAGATCGACCAGGGTGCGCTGGAGCAGGAATTGACGACAAGCCTTGCCCAGTCCTTGCGCATCGACAGCCAGGAAATCGATCCCGAGGAAATGCTCGCCGAACATGGATTGGATTCGATTATCGCCGTGGAGTGGATCCGCGAGATAAACCAGCGTTACTCGATCTCGATCAATACCAGCCAGGTCTATGAACACCCGACTATCAGACAGCTGGCGGCCCTGGTCGGCCAACTACGAGGCACCGAGTCGCCCGTTGTCCCGGGTACGCCGCAGCCGGTGGCAAGCGCGCCCCAGCGAGCAGCGATTCCGTCTCAGCCATCGCTTGATCCGGCTCCGGTATCGGCTGCGATGGCATCACCCGCCGGCCACCAGCTTGAATCGCCATCGCGGGTATTGGCGAACCAGCTTCGACTGGACACCCTGATCGGTTCGGACATCCTGCGCGCGGCAGCGAAACTTGCGCAACCCACCGATCTACCACCAAGCCAGGTCCTGTTGACCGGGGCCAGTGGGTTCGCCGGGCGCTTCCTTGCCCTGGACCTGGCGCAAGGCTTGGCTCCACGCGCGGGGACCCTGTATTGCCTGGTGCGGGCAACTTCGGATGCAGCAGCGCGGCAGCGCCTGCTCGAGAGCTTGGCGGCGTCCACCGAACTGCAACAACGCCTGGTCGCGCTGGAGCGGTCCGGACGTCTGGTGGTCTTGGCGGGCGACCTGACCAAGCCGCGCCTGGGCCTTGCGCAACCGACCTGGGACATGCTGGTGCACAAGGTCGAGGCCATCGTGCACAACGGCGCCCTGGTCAATCACATGCTGGCCTACAACCAGTTGCACGGGACCAATGTCCACGGCACTGCCGAGGTGATACGTCTGGCGCTTTCGGGAAAGAAGAAGGCCATCAACTTCATCTCGAGCATCGCCGTGGGCAGTGCGGTGCACCGGAACGAGCCGATCCACGAGAGTGAGAAGGCTCTGGACCTGTATGACCACTGCCTTGGAGCAGGGCGCTACGCCGCCGGTTATGCGGCCAGCAAGTGGGCCGGGGAGGTACTCTTGCAGGAGGCATGGGAGAAGTGGGCGATACCGGTCAAGGTGTTCCGTTGCGGCATGCTGTTGCCCCACAGTACCCAGCCTGGGTTCGTCAATTTCGCCGACATCTTCTCGCGCTTTCTGGTCAGCTTGGTGCAAACCGCTATTGCTCCGCCGTCTTTCCATCTAGACAGTTCCCGCTCCATGACCCCGATATTTCGCGGGTTGCCGGTGGATGCGGCCGCACGTTCGATTGCCCAGATCAGCCTGGGCGTGGAGGCCGGGTACTCCATCTACCACGTCCAGAGCAACGCGCCCGACGCCCCCAGCCTGGACGTGTTGGTGGACTGGGTACGGGAGCTGGGTTATCCGCTCGAGAAGCTGGGAAGCTCCGAAGCCTGGAGCCAGGAGTTCGTGGCCCGCCTGCAAGCGCTGGACGCCCGGCCAAGATCCTACAGCCTGTATTCATCGATCTATCAACTGGACGAATTACAGGAGGTATTGAACCAGCCCGAGTTCGACAGCCACAGATTTGCCGAACGCACCCGCTCGCTCATCGACGGTCCGGTGGCCCAGGACTGGCTGGCGCCGATCGATCGGAAGTTCATTTCGGGCTACCTGAAGGAACTGGCCAATGCCGGGTTGATCTAGGAACTGACTTTGATCGAGGACATGGATATGGGAAATGCTCCCGACCCAATGACACGGATGGTCGGCACCGTGACAAGCGAACGGCGCCAAGGCGGGCAGGACCTGGGCAGTGCGCTGTTCCGCCGGCGCTACGGCTTGAAGTACGCCTATGTCGCCGGAGCCATGTATCGCGGCACTGCTTCACCGCAGCTGGTGATCCGCCTGGGCCGGGCCGGCCTGCTCGGCTACCTGGGGACCGGAGGCTTGAGCCTGGCGCAGATCGAACAGGCGATCGGCACGCTGCAAGCCGCGCTGCCGGCGGGCGAGCCCTACGGGCTGAACCTGCTGGCGGAGTACGACGATCCTCGTCATGAGCGAGCGACGGTGGAGATGTACCTGGCCCGCGGCATTCGCAATATCGAGGCGGCGGCCTTCATCGAGATCACATTGCCGCTGGTGCTGTTCCGGCTGCGCGGACTTGCGCGCGACGCCGACGGCACGCTGGTGTGCAGGCACCGGGTGCTGGCCAAGGTCTCGCGGCTCGAGGTGGCCGAAGCCTTCATGAGCCCGGCGCCGGAGGCGCTGGTGGCGGCGCTGCGCAGGGCCGGGGATATCACCGAGGAGCAGGCCGAACTGGCTCGGCAGGTACCCATGAGCCATGACATCTGCGTCGAAGCCGATTCCGGCGGGCATACCGATGGCGGTATCCCGACCATCGTGCTGCCGGCAATGTTGCAGTTGCGCGACGCGTTGCAAGCCCGGGCGGGGTATGCCGAGCCCATCTGCCTCGGCCTGGCTGGGGGCATCGGCACTCCCGCAGCCGCGGCGGCGGCCTTCGCGATGGGGGCCGACTTCATCCTGACCGGGTCGATCAACCAGTGCACGGTCGAGTCGGGCGCTACGGACCTGGTCAAGACCATGCTGCAGGACGTGAGCATCCACGACATGGCCTATGCCCCGGCGGGGGACCTGTTCGAGCGGGGGAGCAGGGTGCAGGTACTCAAGCGAGGGGTGTTGTTTCCCATGCGGGCCAACCGCCTGTATGCGCTCTACTGTCATTACGAGAGCCTCGAGGCGATACCGCAGAACATTCGCGGCGTGCTGGAGCGGCTGTTCTTCAAGCGCACGCTGGAGCAGGTCTGGCAAGAGTGCGAGCACTATCTGCTGGCCCAGGGCCGCGAAGCAGACCTGGCCCTGGCCCGAAGCAACCCCAAGGTGCGCATGGCCCGGGTGTTTCGTTGGTACTTCGCCTACTCGACCAAGCTGGCCTTCAGCGGCGAAAGCGCGGACCAGGCCAACTATCAGGTACAGACCGGCCCGGCGCTCGGCGCCTTCAACCAGTGGGTCAAGGGCACGCCCCTGGAATCCTGGCAGCGGCGGCATGTGGACGAGATTGCCACGAGCTTGATGGAGACCACGGCGCAGCACTTGTTGGCTATCCGCAGAAGCGCTGACGATGTTGATCGAACCCAGGGGCAGGCTCCGGCTTGATGCCCGGACTTTAGGCACGGACCGACAGCAGGATGTGGAGGGCGGGCATTGCTCAGGCCTGGTGAACCAACCCACCGATGCTGATCAGACCGCTGTCGTTGCGAGCGCTTATCCGGCAGTGATTATCCAGCATCAGTCCCTGGTGCAAGACGATGTCACGCTTGAGCAACACACAGAGCGCACCTGCTGCGACGCCTGTTGCCGTGTCCTCAAGGCACTCGTCCCGGTGATTGAAGTTACGCCCTTCGTATTCATCTGCTCCACGATGCACATAGGCGTAGATGCCGCTTACCCCACACCGTTTGCCCCAGTCCAGGATCTCATCGAGCTTGGGACGTAAGGCGTAGAGCTCATCAGAACTTGCCATTTCGACCAGTAACTTCGCGCTGCCAACCGAGGCGATGGCGACAGGTCCCTTGATGGCCGATTCGGCACAGTCCAGCCACTGCGCCACCTCACCTGTCGCGGGGACATGGGCTGTGACTCGCTCTGGCATGACCTGGATATGCAGTTCGTTGCCCACGCGGGTAAAGGCCAGGTGCTTTGCAGTCATGGCCGTCGATAACGAACCCGAGTACCTCGCGCCCCCCTGGGTATCCAGGTAATGCGCCGCTGCCAGCGACGCATGCAGGCAGAGCGGGCTTCGGCTGTGCGGGTAGTAGAAATCGAGCACGTATGGCTTCGCCGGATCTTGTGGGTAATCGATGAAGACGCAAGCGTTGGCATTTTGCCGGGCAGCGAACGCTAGCCGCTCGGCGGGTGGCCAACAGGCGGCTTCCACATCAAACATGACCAGGGCCTCATTGCCGCTGCCCGCGTCTGTTCCAAAGCACCGAAAACGTTTCAATTGCATGCTCCAGGGGCGTGATGGGGCTTGTGTGCGCGCCAGGATAATGGAAATAGAGCTCATGTTGCTTGTCAGTGAGCTGCGACGAGGCACCACTTGACACTCTCCGGGTGCCATTGGCCGCCCGTGCGGGCCAACATTCGACGATCAACATAAAAGCTGCTCCAGCTCATGGCGTTCGAGTGCGCGATTGGCTTCAATAGCGGGCTGCGTCGCCTTGCCTGCCGCATGGCTTGCAAGGGCATGGATGAATAACAAGAACGGAACACTTCGAAAGGACCCTGCATGTTGCTCTCCCGCTATCTGTCCGGCCTGTCCAACTTGCTGCACTACCGCCGTGAATGGTTGCGCGCCGACCTGCGGGCCGGTTTGTCGGTGGCGGCGATCCAGATTCCCATCGCCATCGCCTATGCCCAGATCGTTGGGCTGCCTGCGCAGTACGGGCTCTATGCCTGCGTGCTGCCGATGATCGTCTATGCCCTGGTCGGCAGCTCGCGGCAGTTGATGGTCGGCCCCGATGCCGCCACCTGCGCCATGCTCGGCGGGGCCGTGGCGCCCCTGGCCATGGGCGACCTGCAGCGCACTGTCGAGTTGTCGATGATCGTCACCGTGCTGGTGGGGCTGATGCTGATCGCCGCGGGGATCGCCCGGGCCGGGTTCATCGCCAGCTTCTTCTCGCGGCCGATCCTCATCGGCTACCTGAACGGCATCGGCCTGAGCCTGATCGCCGGGCAAATGGGCAAGGTGGTGGGCTTCAAGATCGAGGGCGAGGGCTTCATCCTCGGGCTGATGGATTTTCTCCAGCGCCTGGGCGAGATCCACTGGCTGACCCTGGCCATCGGCTTGGCCAGCCTGGGTCTGCTGATCGGCTTGCCGCGCCGCTATCCACGGGTGCCGGCGGCGCTGGTGACGGTGGCGGTGTTCACCCTGCTGGCCGGGGTCTTCGGTCTCGACCAGTTCGGCGTGGCGGTCTTGGGTCATGTGCCTGGCGGCATCCCCGAACTGTCCTGGCCCAGCACCACCCTGGAAGAGAGCAAGAGCCTGCTGCGCGACGCCCTGGGCATCGCCACGGTGAGTTTTTGCAGCGCCATGCTCACCGCCCGCAGCTTTGCCGCACGCCATGGTTATGCGATCAATGCCAACCATGAGTTCATCGCCCTGGGCATGAGCAACCTGGCGGCGGGGGCCTCCCAGGGCTTCGCCATCAGCGGCGCGGATTCGCGTACCGCGGTCAACGACATGGTTGGAGGCAAGAGCCAGTTGGTGGGCATCATCGCCGCCGTGGCGATCGCCCTGATCTTGCTGTTCTTCACCGCGCCCATGGCCTGGATCCCGCAGCCGGCCCTGGGCGCGGTCCTGCTGATGGCCGGCTGGGGCCTGATCGATGTGAAATCCCTCGGGCAGATCCACAAGCTCAGCCGCTTCGAGTTCTGGCTGTGCTTGCTGACTACGGTGAGCGTGCTGGGCCTGGGGGTATTGCCGGGGATCATGTTCGCCGTGACCCTGGCCATCCTGCGCCTGCTGTACAGCATCTACCAGCCCACCGACGCGGTACTGGGCTGGATGCCAGGCATCGAAGGCCAGGTCGATATCAGCAAGTACCCGCAGGCCCGGACCGTGCCCGGGCTGGTGGTGTATCGCTTTGACGACGCGATCCTGTTCTTCAACGCCGACTACTTCAAGATGCGCTTGCTGGAGAACATCGGGCGCGACGGCAAGCCCGAGGTGGTGTTGTTCGATGCCGAGGCGGTCACCGATATCGATGTCAGCGGCATCGCGGTGCTGCGGGAAATCCGCGACACCCTGGCCGCCCAGGGCATTCACTTCGCCATCGCCCGTGCCCGCGGCACCTTCCTGAAGATGCTGGAACGCTCGGGGATGAGTGCGGAAATGGACGAGCAGCTGCTGTTCGGCTCGGTACGTGCGGGGATCAGGAGCTACCGGATCTGGCGCAACAGCATGCGCGGCAAGCAGTGAGGCGGGGCGGGCGTGAAGGGTGCTACCGCAAACCCTGGGTTTACGGTAGCCATAGCCTCAGAAGCTGTAGTCTGCGCTCACGAACAGCGATCGGGGCTCGCCCATCAACCATTGCTGGCCGCTGTTTTGCTGGGCCACGGCATATCGGCGGTCCAGCAGGTTGTTCAGTTGCAGGTTGAGGCGTACGTCCGGCAGCGCCTGCCAGCCCAGGTTGGCATCCAGCACGGTATAGCCCGGAACATCGACGGTGTTGCCAGTGTTGGCATACCTGGCGTCGACATAGCGCAGGCCCATGCCTGCTTCCAGGTCTTGGGCCAAGGCCTTGTTCAGCCACAGGTTGGCAGTGCGCCGCGGCACATTGCTCGGACGGTTGCCTGCACGGGAGACCAGCTTCCCGGAGACCACCTCGTCGAAGTCATCGTACTGGGCACGAACCGCTGAAGCGTTGGCCGAGATTTGCCAGCCGTGATCCAGAGCCAGTTCCAGCGAAGCCTCCAGCCCGTCGGACGATTGTTGGCCAATCTGTTGTGCCAGGCGGGTCAGCGGATCGGTCGCCAGCAGCTTTTTCTTGACGATGTGATAAGCCGCCAGCGTCCATTCGCCACGGCCATTCCAGAACTGCTGCTTGAGGCCGAACTCGGTCTGCTTGGCTTCGGTCAGGTCCATCTGCATTTGGGTCGGATTGAGACTGATCAGGTTGTTGATGCCGTCTTCACTGGTGGAGTACTGGCCATACAGTGAGAGCTGATCAGTGACCGCGAACACCAGGCCAGCGCGCCAGTTACCACCTGCAAGGCTGCGATCGGTCCGGGTATCGGCGCGCAGGTCGGTGCGATCGATATGGTTCTGGTCGCGGCGGATACCGGTCACCAACGACCAGCGCTCCGACAGTTGCAGGCGGTTTTCCGCAAACAGTGCAAAGGTACGGGTGGTGCTGGCGGTCTGGGGTGAGAAGGCCGACTTGCTGTGGAAATAACCCGGAGCCGGGTTCCACGGATCGATGTAGTCACCGCCGATATCCTTGTAGGGCGAGTTGTTGGCCACGCCGAAACGGATCCGGTTGTACTCCAGGCCGACCACGGTCTTGCTGTCCAACCCGAACAACGAATGATCGAAGGTGAAGCTCTGGCGATCGCCGATCTGTTCCTGGTCGTGCTTGATCTCCAGGTTGTCGCCTCGCAATAGCTGCTCCCTGGAGTCGACCCAGTTGTAGGCCTCGGCATTGCGCCAGTGGCGACGGCTCTTGATGTAGTAGAGCTGGTTGCTGGCGCTGAGGTTGTCGTTGAGCACCCACTCGGTGTTCAGGCGCGTCCATTCATCGTTGTAACGCTGTACCGCGTTACGCAGGTTGTAGTTCTTGTCCCGCAGGCTGTCGCGGTAGCGGCCGGCGATCAGCGGCGTGCCAAAGTAGCTGGCAGGCTCGCTCTCTCCACGTTCGTGGGCCAGGGTGAAACTCAGGTCTTCAGTGGCTTGCCAGCGCAACGCTGCGCTCAATGCCTGGTTGCGTGATTGGCCGTGGTCGACCCAGCCATTGCTGTGCTGCTGGTTCAGCGTCAGGCGATAGCTGAGGGTGTCGGTGAGCGAGCCACCGCTATCCAGGCCCATTTGTTGCCGGTCATTGGAGCCATAGCCCAGGCGCAGGCGGTTATGGATCTCACCTTCGAAGGGCTTCTTGGGTATCACATTGATCACCGCTCCAGTGGCGCCTTCGCCGTAGAGCACCGAGGCTGGGCCGCGGATGATATCGATGCGCTCCACCAGCCACGGATCCACCGGGAACGTCTGGCTGCCGGCACCGGTATACAAGCGTGAGCCGTCGAACAGCGTCATGACCGAACTATGGCCGATGAACCCCCGCGCCGACAGCGCCGTATTACCGTTGCCAGGCGTGGCGACGCTGGTGATGCCCACTGAACGGGTGACCGCGTCCTGGATCGTCAGGTTATTACGGGCTATGGCCTCACTGTCGAGGCTGCTGGTGCTGGCCGGAGTTTCCAAGGCCGTCAGGTTCAGGCGTGAACCGGCCGGCAGGGGAGTACTCAAGGAGATTGGACTATCGGTGGCCTGTGCCGTCACTTGCGCTTGCGGCAGAACCAGGGAGGGCTGTTGCCCAGCCAGCGCCAGGGGCGTGAGGCTCATGCAAGGCAACAGGGTGAAATACAGCCAGGGGTAAGACTGGGGTAGCAACACAGAAGTGCGGGACATGCGATTCCTACTGCTTATCAGGAATGAATGAATCCCGGAGGGAACAACGCATAGGCAAGCGCAGGCACGCGAGCCCACGCAAACCGGACTGCGCCCGCCCACCGCGGGGTTGTCAAACGACGTTGCAGGCCGGTCTCCGGGCTTGCGAGGGACATGAAGCAATCACCTTCCCATGCCTTGGCACAGTGGTCTGTCGATTGCTTCGCTCGCTTACCGTTGCGGGGGCAGCGCCGGACTGATCATCGCAATGACGCACCGGCTTCCCGTTTAACCCCATGCGCGGCGGCATGGGACACCTGAAACTGGCGCGCATCTGACCACCGGCGAGACCCTCGCGTCAATGGCACCTGGCTATCACTCGGGGCGTCGGAGCACGCTTTCATTTCGATGGTGCTGATGCTGCTTGGCTTGCAACTGGAGGTAGCCGTGTCATTGGCCATGGCCATTGTTGCCGCAAGCCCTGGCGATGTTCCGGCTGGGTCGGCGCCTGGAGCACAGGTGCACCGTTACCGAAGTGGTTGACGAGCGCGGCGGTTAACGACTCAATGCGCCCCCGGAGCGTATCGACAGAACATGGACCTGCACCTGATGACCGAGTGGCAACGACTGTACGAAGAACACGAGACCCAGCTGGATCGCCTCTACGAGGATGTCCTGGAGGGCAGGCTGGAGCGATTGCGGGCCTTTGCCCAACAGTATCCGCAGTTGCTGGAGCTGCCCCGCTATGGCTCCGCCGGGGATATCGGCCTGCTGCATATGGCCGCCAGCGAAGGCCAGGCCGAGGTTTGCCAACTACTGCTCGAGCTGGGCCTGGAGGTGGATCGGCCGGTGCGGGTCAGTGGCCAGGAAACGGCGCTGGGGCTGGCGGCCAGCGAAGGGAGCCTGCCGACCTGCACCGTGTTGCTCGACGCCGGCGCCAGTGCCAATGGCCTGTCATTGAGCATCTGCCCGCCACTTTACTCGGCCGCGCTGGCGGGCCATGACCAGGTGGTCGCACTGCTTCTGGCGCGGGGCGCCGCGGTCAACCAATTGCATCGGCGCTTCAACAACAGCGCCCTGGATGCCGCGCGCACCTGGGGCCACCCGGCGGTTGCAGAGCTGCTGCAAGCCAATGGCGCACAGAGCATCCTGGATATCGATGTCCCAGACGTCGAGGGGCCAGGGCAGGCGATCGCGACCTTCGTCCACAACAGCGCCGGCTGGGTGCTGCCGGCGCTGTTCAGTCCGCCCAGCGCGGACCCTCGGTTTTCGCTGCATATCAGCTTGCTCACCAAGGGTCGCTACAAGCTGTTGTTCACCATTGGCCTGTACCGCACCACTCCCATGACCGAGCTGTTCGTCTGCCTGCCCGAGGACTGGGCGCTTCCCCAGCATGGACTGGCGCAACAGCCAGCCTGGTGCTTCCCGGTGCAGCTACTGGCTCGCCTGGCGCGCCAGAGCCTGGAACACCAGGCCTTGGGCGAGGGGATGCTGGTGCTGCGTGATGATCCTGGCTATGGGGACCTGGCCTGGCCCGATTCGGTGGATGCGATGCTGGTGGTGGACAAGCCCTGGGACCCGGCATCCGCGGCCGAGGAGATTGCCGACGATGACCGGGTGGCCCTGTTGTTGCTGGTCCCGGTGAAGTTCACTGCCAAGGGCAGGCCCACCGGCGAGGCCCTGGATGCCCTGGTCGCCCGCAAGCGCAAGGCGAGCTGGAAGGTCCTGGCGCTCAAGTCCCCGACCTGATACCCGGGGGAGGGAAGTGGCAGCCCCCGCCGGCCCATGGGCGTCGACGGGGACAGTAATGGGTCCAGAGGACGTTACTGGGTGATGGTCAGGCTGCCGGTGGCCTGGACCGAGCCATACCGAATGCGCGAATAGACCGGGTCGCTGTAGCTGAAGTCCATGACGGTGCCCATGGAACCAAGATGTATGGCCTGGCAGCTGAAGTTCACTGCCACTTGCCCGCCATAGGGCGTGACGCCAATGGCGACCTGGGTCGGCCCGGTCCATTCGATCTTGCAGCCCAGCGTGCTGCCCCCGGCGCTGGTGTTGTAGCCTCGGCAATTCAAGCTGGCGTTACCGTTGCTGGTGCTGGGGAAGCCAGCCCACTTGGCGATGGCCAGGTTGGCCGAGCAGGAGGTGTTGATGCTGTTGGCCCCCGGAGCAAGCTTGTAGACCCCGGAAGGCGGCGCGAGGGTGGCGGTGACAGGAGTCAGCGGCAGTGGCGAGAACGTTGCGGCGGCCTGGTTTTCAACCACCGTCGTCCTCGACGGAGGAAGCTTGCACACCACCACGGCACCGACGTCGTCGGACTTCTTCAGTTCACCCAGGGCGGTAATGTCAGAGCCGCCCCTGGACTCGCAGAAGAGTTTTCGCAGCTGGGCGTTTTCTTCGATATCGGCCGTGGATGAGGCCTGGGCCAGGGGGGCGAGTGCCAGGCCGATGACTCCTGCCAGCAACAGGCGTGAAAGATTCATGATCGATTCCTTATCGATGTTAAGACCGGGCGAAGGGTATGCCCGGCCTGTCGCCGATTTAATGACAAAAGCTCGGGTGCGAGCCTGGACTAAGCTGGATCGCAGTTGCGATGGTGCCTTGGGCCCATCGCTGAAAACCCACCCCACAATGCGAGGAAGGCTACATGCCGCACATCGAGGTAATCCTGGTAGATGACAACGACAGGGAAGTGGGCTTCATGGAGAAGCTGGCCGCCCACAAGGTCGGGGCGCGCCACCGGGCGGTATCGGTCTATGTGTTCAACAGCCGCAATGAACTGCTGCTGCAAAGGCGCGCAGCGCGCAAATATCATTGCGGCGGTCTATGGAGCAACACCTGTTGCGGGCACCCGCTGCCAGGCGAGAGCACCGATCATGCGGCGCAAAGACGCCTGGAAGAGGAGATGGGCTTGACCTGCCCGGTGACCAAGCGCTTCGAGCTCGGTTACTTTCTCCATCTGCCGGGAGGCTTGATCGAGCACGAATACGGGCACCTGTACTTTGCCCGTTGCGATGTTGAGCCCGTCTTGAATCCCGACGAAGCGGACGCCTGTGCGTATCGCTCCCTCGAGGACATTCGCCAGGATATCCAGGCACATCCGGACGACTACACGCCCTGGTTCAAGTTCACCTTCCCCGAGGTCATGAACCTCGAGATCTAGTGCCCGCTACTGCTGGCGCAGCGCTTTTCGCGGGCATGGGCACGCCCGCAGATGCCCGCTTCAGCGACAGGGTTGCGCGGTCGTGGCGCGGATCCCGGCCGTGATGAAGGAGATCAGGTAGTTGGTCTTCACCTCGATATCCATGGCCTTGACCTCGCCAGCGGAGATCCGCTCGATGCGCTCGTCGAACACGCTCATGACCAGGGCGCCGACAGCGAAGTGATAGGCCCAATGCGCCGCGGCCGCCGTGATGTCGGGCAGGGCCCGGCGGATAGCGGCGATGAACTCGGCGGCGAACGGGTCGAACAGCGCCTCGACGATGCCCCGGCCTGCCTCCTTGGGGTCAGAAGACTCGCGCGCCACCAACTTGGCATAGGCGACTCCCGCCTCGTCATGCTGGATGCTCATCACGGGGGTCACGAAGGCCCGGACGATGTGCTCCAACGGATCTTCTGCGTCCGCCAGAGGCTGACGCAACAAGGCTTGCCGGGCTTCGAGCACGGACTTGCGCCGCTCGAAAAGCTCGCGATACAGGTTGAGCTTGGTCTTGAAGTGGTACACCACCAGGGGCAAGCCCACGTTGGCCGCCGCCGCGATATCGCGCATCGAAACACCGTCATAGCCACCCTCGGCGAACAGGCGCTCGGCGGCATCGAGAATCGACTCACGCTTGCTTACCACGGTCATCTCTTGCTTCTGGGGTACCTGGGTCATCGACATCCTCAAGGCTTGCTGGACAGACGCTGATTGTGCCTGCCCGACCCGGCCCACGCCACCGCATCGACTTGGCTAGACCGGCTAACTGTACGTGTGTATAGTTTTGCGCAAAACAACAAAACCACCGCTCCGCTCGAGCATGGTGGTACCTCCAGGAGTCAGCATGACGACCCAACCCGACAGCTTGAAATGGCGTGTCCTCATCGGTTCCTTCCTCAGCTACACCTTCGATGCCCTGGACATCCTGGTGCTGATCATCGCCTTGCCGACCATCCAGGAAAGCCTGCACATCAGTGCCAGCCAGGCCGGGCTGATGGTGACCGCCACCTTGCTCGGGGTCGGCGTCAGCAGCCTGGTGATGGGCACCCTGGCCGATACCCTGGGCCGCAAGAAAGCCCTGCTGGCATCGCTGGTGGCATTCGGCGGGCTGACCATGGCCATTGCCGCGGCGAGTGACTGGAAGCAGATCCTGGTCCTGCGCTTTTTCGCCGGACTTGGGCTGGGTGGGGTCTGGGGAATCGTCGCGGCCCACGTACATGAGACCTGGCCGGCCCGGCAGCGGGGCCGGGCGACCGCCTTCGTGCTCAGTGCGTTTTCCGCAGGTTCCGGCCTGGCCGCGCTGCTGGCTGCCGGCCTGCTGCAAGCCTATGGCTGGCGCACGCTGTTTTTCCTCAGCGGTGCGCTGGTGCTGGTGCCGGTGCTGTATGTCGCATTGCGGGTTCCGGAGTCCGCCGCCTGGCTTGCCAGGCGCCACCGCCAACCGGAACGGGCGGACGCCCGGCCGGCGCTGGCCATCGCACAGCTGTTCGGCCCGGGCCTGGCCCGCCGGACGCTCCTGGGCAGCGCAGCCTCGGCCCTGGCGCTGACGGCCTATTGGGGGACGATGACCTGGATCCCGACCTTCCTGGTCAAGCATCACGGGCTTTCATCCACCACCATGGCGAACCTGATCGCGGTGATGAACGTTGGCGCGTTCATCGGCTACAACCTGTTCGGCTGGCTCGCCGACCGCCTGGGCAAGCGGCGCATGGTCATCGTCTCCCTGGTGGGGTCGGGGCTCATGCTCCCGGTCTACATCTGGGTGGCAGACAGCACCCTGTTGCTGTTGCTGGGCCCGGTTTACGCCTTCTTCCTGTCGTTTGTCGGGCTGTTCGGCTCGTACTTCGCCCAGTTGTACCCCACCCATCTGCGGGCGTCCGGCGCCGGTTTCTGCTTCAACACCGGACGCGGCCTGTCGGCGTTCTCGCCGATCCTCCTGGGATCGCTGGCGAGCAGCGTGGGGCTGAGCCTGAGCCTCGGTTTTTGCGGCGTGCTGTTCCTGCTCGCCGCCGTAGCAGTCTGCTGGCTACCCGCCCAAGTGCAGGGGGCCGGCGATCCTGAGCCATTGCCGGTGGCTGACAGGGTTTGATTGGCATGCAATTACCTGAATGAGGAGTCATAGAAATGGGACGTCGATTTGTAGATCTTTCAATCTTCCTTGAGAACGATGTGATATCCGACCCGCCCGGGTATGGGCCGAAAATCCAGTATCTGGATCACCGGACGACAGCGGAGCAGGTCACCTCGTTCTTTCCCGGTCTGCAGGTCTCGGACCTGCCCGACAGCGAAGGCTGGGCCATCGAGCATGTGCAACTCAACACCCACAACGGCACGCACCTGGACGCGCCGTATCACTTCCACAGCACGATGAACGAGTCATTCGGCGAGCGTGAGCGGGCCATCACCATCGACGAGGTGCCGCTGGAGTGGTGCTTCCAGCCGGGAGTGAAACTGGACTTCACCCGGTTTCCCGATGGCTACGTAGTCACCGCGCAAGATGTCGAGGCGGAACTGGCGCGGATCGGCCACCAGCTCAGCCCGCTGGAGATCGTGGTGGTCAATACCGCTGCGGGCAAGCAGTACGGCCAGCCGGGGTACGTATCGGCGGGCTGCGGCATGGGTTTGGAGGCCACCATGTACCTGCTCGAGCGCGGCGTGCGCCTGACCGGCACCGATGGCTGGAGCTGGGATGCGCCCTTCGTGCATACCGCCAAGAAGTACGCCCAGACCCAAGACCCAGCGCTGATCTGGGAAGGACACAAGTCTGGTCGCAACATCGGCTATTGCCACCTGGAGAAGCTGCACAACCTCGAAGCCTTGCCCTCCACGGGTTTCTTCATTTCCTGCTTCCCCTGCAAGATCCGCAGCGCGTCGGCCGGCTGGACCCGCGCCGTGGCCATCTTCGACGACGCGCTCAAGGCCGGGGCATGAGCGCCAACGCACCCCAGGAGAACCCCATGCATTTGAACCACACCCATGATGCGACGCGCCTGAGTTGGTTGGCCGAAGCCAATGACCGCGCCACCGACTTTCCCTTGCAGAACCTGCCGCTGTGCGTGTTTCGCCGTCGCGATGGCGACGAAGCCTGGCGTGGCGGCGTGGGCATCGGTGACCAGATCGTCGACCTGGCAGCCTTGTCTCGTACCCGGTGCGTCAGCGGTGAACTGGCCGCAGCCGTGCAGGCCGCGGCGGGGGCATCGCTCAATCCGCTGCTGGAGCTGGGGCCCGAGGCCTGGCGAACCCTGCGCCATGGGCTCTTTGCACTGCTGGAAGCCGGCAGCCAGGACGAGCCCACCGTGCGCCAGGTCCTGGTCAGCCAGGAGGAGGTCGCATACCGGATGCCGGTCCAGGTCGGGGACTACACCGACTTCTATGCCTCCCTCGATCATGCGGTGAACTGCTGCCGCCAGTTCGGCCTTGAGGTGTACCCCAACTTCGACTGGCTGCCGATTGCCTATCACGGCCGTGCTTCATCCATCGAGGTCAGCGGGCAGAAGGTCTACCGGCCCATGGGCCAGAGCCGCCCGGATGCCGCTGCCGCTCCGGTCTTCGGACCTTGCCAGCGCCTGGACTACGAACTGGAGATCGGCGCGGTGATCGGCCGCGGCAATGCCCGTGGCAGCCGCATTGCGCTGGAGGATGCCCAACAGCACATCTTCGGCCTGTGCCTGCTCAACGACTGGTCCGCACGGGACATCCAGACCTGGGAGATGAACCCGCTGGGGCCGTTTCTCGCCAAGAACTTCGCCACCACGATATCCCCCTGGATCGTCACCCTCGAGGCCTTGCTGCCGTACCGCACGAGCTGGAGCAGGGCACCGGAGCGGCCGCAACCGCTGGCTTACCTGAGCGCAGCACAGAACGCCGAGGCGGGGGCATTCGATATCCAGCTGGAGGTGTCGATTCAAAGCGCCAGCCAGCGCGCCGCCGGCCAGCAGCCGCGAACCCTGACCCGCACCAGTTTCCGCCATCAGTACTGGACCCTGGGCCAGATGATCGCTCAGCACACCGTGGGTGGCTGCAACCTGCAGAGTGGCGACCTGTTGGGTAGCGGTACGATCTCGGGCCCCACCGCAGGCGAAGCCGGCGCGTTGATCGAACTGACGGTTTGCGCAACGCAACCGGTGGACATCGGCCACGGCGAGCGCCGGGGGTTCCTCGAGGATGGCGACACCGTGCTGTTCAAGGGCTGGTGCCAGCGGGAGGACTTCGTGCGTATCGGTTTTGGCGTCAACCAGGGCACCGTGTACCCGGCGCCATGACCCGCAGGCACGGCGCGCTCCCTGGCGCCGTGCCTTCAAGCCGCTGGCTCGAAGGCTGCGGCCGAGCGTATGTCCGAAGGGCTGCCGCCGAACCGCTGGCGAAAGCGCGAGGAGAAACGTGAGCTGCAGCTGTAGCCTACTTCGCAGGCGATATTGGCGATCGGCAGATCGGTCAGCTGCAACAAGGTCAGGGCCCTGGCCATGCGCACATCCAACAGCAGTTGCTGGAAGTGGCTGCCTTCCGCTGCCAGCCTGCGGCGCAGCGTCGCCTCGCTCATGGCCAGGTGTCGCGCGACCATGGTCGCCGTCCAGATCGCTCCAGGATCGCTGCCAATCAGTTGCCGCACTCGCAGGGTGATCTGGTTGTTGGAGCTGGTAGCGAAGTAGCCTCCGTGATGGTCGAGCCAGGTCAGCATCTCCGTCAGGCGGCTGGTGACGATGGCCTGGGGCAATTGCAGTTTTTCATCGAAGCCGGCATAAGCGTGGCGAAAGGACGCCAGCAGCCCCTCGCTGCCGCCTTGGATCAACTGCGCATCATTGATCCGCCGCCCCCTGGGCCGCCGTTCCAGGAACTCCTTGACCACCGGATCAGCACACACCAGCACCTGGGCCTCGAAGAAACCCGAGCGAGGGCAGGGGATGTGGATCACATCGAACGTCTGCTCCGAGGCCAGCGCGACGATTTCTCCCGGGCGCACCAGCAACTCATGCCCGGCCCAGCGCAAGCAGCTCTGGCCTTTCCACACCGCCACCAGGCTCGATTGCTCGACATGGATGCGATGGGTGAAGGGTTTCTGGCTATGAATGATCCGGGCGCTGGAACCCAGGTTCGCTCGGCTGGTAATTGAGCGTTTCATTGGCAAGTACTCGATGCGAAGCGAATGTCCCCGCCAGCCAGGTCGAGGTCGAGCGGCTGTACGGTGGCGACCTCGGTCGTGGGTCACAAGCAGTGATTTTATGGCAAAACACGCCTTGTAAAACACCGGCGTCTGGCGGTTGCCCATGTGTTTGTCCGACCTGCCTGCTGTGTCGCAGGCAGCGGCGCCTGGATGGTGTGCTACAGACTTGATCGATTCGACATGATCAATGAGCGGCTCGGTCATGGTGGCAGGCAGTGCCTGGCGGAAAATTCCTCGCAGCGGTGCCTGGCACGTCTACAGAGGTGAATGCATGAAACGTTTTTCTCCTGCGACAGCAGGCTGACCCTTCCTTCCTCCGCGGTGCCGGTCGCCTGATCCTGGCCGCCGCTCCCCACCCTTGAGCCACGGGTCGTGGCTCCTGAATTGCCTGTGCACAGATCGCTGCAAGCGAGCGGTATTCGTGCGCGCGCGTGTTTTATCCGGAACGATCAATGAGCCCCATGAACGAACAACATCCCGATCCCCGCAAGAATGCCCGGCGCGCGCAATGGGCGGTCGCCACCTTGGCAGTCATCGGCATCGCGGCCGCCGTCTACCAGGCCGGACTGGATACCGAGGTGACCGAAGATGCCTACGTCCGCGGCAATCTGGTCCAGGTCACGTCCCAGGTCAGTGGCACCGTCACCGCGATCGAAGTCGACGACACCGACAAGGTCGAGCCGGGGCAGCGGTTGATCGCCCTGAGCGACGTGGACCAGGCCCTGGGCCTGGAGCGCGCCAAGGCCGCCCTGGCGACCGCCGTGCGCAACGCCAGGGCGCAGTACCTGCACGTGAAGGAGCTGGAGTCGCAAACCAACTCGCGGGCCAGCGATTACCAGAAGGCCTCGGCCGATTTCCAAAGGCGCTCGCAACTGGCCGATGCGGGAGCGATCTCCAGGGAGGAACTGAGCCATGCACGCCAGGCCCTGGAGACTGCCAGGGCCGGCCTGTCGGCTGCGCAACAAGCCCTGGCGCAAAGCCAGGCGCTGGTGGAGGGCACGCGACTGCGGTCCCATCCGCTGGTGATGACCGCGGCGAGCGAGGTGCGCGATGCCTTCGTCGCCCTGCACCGCACCCGCATCGGCTCGCCGGTATCGGGCTACGTCACCAGCCGCAACGTGCAGGTGGGGCAACGCATCAGCCCTGGGGTATCGCTGATGTCCGTAGTCCCGCTCGACCAGGTGTGGGTGGACGCCAACTTCAAGGAGTCGCAACTCAAGAACATCCGGATCGGCCAGCAAGTGCTGCTGACTTCGGATGTCTACGGCTCGCAGGTGACCTACAGGGGCAGGGTGGTCGGGGTCGATGCCGGTACCGGCAATGCCTTTGCATTGCTGCCGGCACAGAACGCAACGGGCAACTGGATCAAGGTCACCCAGCGCGTGCCGGTGCGCATCGAACTTGAACCCAGAGCCTTGAATGAGCACCCGCTGCGCGTGGGCTTGTCGATGAAAGTCGCGATCCAGACCCACGATCGCAGCGGCCTGGTGCTGCGCGAGGATGTCGCGGCGCTCTCGGCCAGCCGTACCACGATCTTCGACAAAGAGCTCCAGGACGCCGACCAACTGGTCGAGGAGATCGTGCAAGCCAACGCCGGGCAACCAGCGGCGGCCCGGCAATGAAGAGTGGCCAACACAGGTTGTTGCTGCTGATCTTCCTGCTGTGCTTCGCAGAGTTCCTGCAAAACGGCATGTTCGCCTTTGCTGCCGCGCCGATTCGCGGGGAAATCGGCGCCTCTCCCGAGGAATACAGCCTTGTCACGGCCCTACATGCCTGGATTGCCATCCTGGGCATCGCGATTCATCGCTGGCTGCTCGAACGCAGCGGCTGGCGCTGGTATGTACTGGCGACCATCGCACTGCATGCGCTGGGGTGCTTGATCTGCGCACAAAGCCACGACCTTGCAAGCTTCAGCCTGGGACGCGCGCTGATGGCCCTGGGCAGCGCGGCCTTCATGATCAGTGCGCGAATGCTGGTCACCCTGATTCCAGCCGGGCCTGGACGCTTCACCGGCATCACAGTGTTCTGCTGCGCCCTGGCGGCCGGGACGGCTTGCGCTCCGGTGGCCTCATCGCTGGCGGTGTCGCTGGATCACTGGCACCTGATGTTCTGGGCACTGATCTGCTGTACCACGGTCGCCGCTTTCCTCGCGGCCGGGGTGCTGCCATCGACTGCCGAGCCTCGGGAGCGGCACAACCAGGCCAGCCTGCTGGACCTGGGGCTGCTGGCAATGGGCTCGTTCTCGTTGCTCTACATCATCCAGCGGCTGTGCTACGACTTCTACGACCATTCACCGATGCTCGTCCTTTGGCTGCTGGTGGCAGTGTCGCTGTTCGGCTACTTCTTCCACCTGCAGCACAGGCAGGCGCCCCTGCTCGAACTGCGGCAGTTGCTCACGCCGCGCTACCTGCTGGGCCTGAGCCTGTTCTCGCTGAGCTACGTGGTGATGAACGCCAACAACTATGTACTGCCGACGCTGCTGCAGACCGGCCTGGGAATGACCTGGGAAAGCATCGCCAGGCTGCAGTCCTGCGGCTTGGCGGGCGAGTTGGTGACTTGGTTGATCATGGCCAGGATCCTGTTGCGTGCGCCTTCTCCCAGGAAGTTCTACCTGGCGGGGTTCGCGTGTCTGGGCGGCTTCGGCTGGTTGCTGTCGAACCTGAGCCCTGCGGTCGACCCGCTGCAATACGTGCTGCCGGCCCTGGTGCTCAATGGCTGTTTCGTGATGCTGGTCTTGGGAACCGCCGCGACCCAGACCTTCAGGGAAGCTTCCAGGGACGACAAGCTGCTGTCCCACGCCCAGCAGATCAAGAGCATTTTCGGCCAGTTGGCAATGGCCTCGGGAACCACGATCGCCACGGTGTTCAGCCAGTGGCGAACCACTGAGCAGTACGCCGCCCTCAATGCCAACCTGATGCCGGGACGGCCGGGCTACGAGCAGAGCAGCCAGGTCATGGGCAGTCACTTCAGCCACTTCGCCGAAGCGGGCACGGCAGCCAGGATGGCATTCGCCGAACAGGCCCGGGAGCTGTCCAGCCAGGCCACGCTGCTGGCGAGCATCAATCACTTTCAGATCCTGGTGGCGCTCGCCTGTGCCTGCGCGGTGCTGATCGGTTGGCAACGGATTCATCGCTAGCACCGACGGCTTGCGCCGTGCGCACCTCCTGTCGCCAGAACCGTGCCCCCTGCGCCACCACCTGCCAGGAAGCCTCGCGGAGTGTTGATTGGCCAGCCGGGGAGCGCGGCCGGCACCTCGGGACAGGGCGGCCATGCAAGGTACGACCTCATGGCTTTTGGTACCAAATATGTTGACTTGGTTCCATGCCTCATGCTCTATTGGTACCACAACAACATTAGTCGGTACCGATCTCCGTTGCATCAGTGGCCAGGGCAGTACCCGGGCCACAGGTCATGAGGGGCAGTCCCAGCGCTTGGCTCGAACACGGGTGGGTGGTGGGAGTTGGTGCCCCTGCTCGGATGGCCTGGGGCGGGGGTTCGCGATAAACGACAGGAGCCAGCAGAGTGAAAATAAAAATAACAGCAGCATGCTTTTCTACCTGCAGTGCACTCGCCATCGCAGCAAGCGCACTGGCCACGGCGACAGCTTATTCTCCAGCATGCAACGCCGCGGAAATCGACCTGGGCAATCCCGACTGGCAGATACGCTGGGACAACACCCTGCGCTACGGCGTGATCTCGCGGTTGAGATCCCATCGTTCGGCACTGGTGGCCAATCCGAACCAGGATGATGGCAACCGCAACTTCGACCCGGGCATTGTCTCGAACCGCGTCGATTGGGTGAGCGAGGTCGACGTCAGCCATTCGAGCGGCTTTGGTGCCAGGGTCTCTGGTGCGGCCTGGTACGACGATGTCTACAACCGCAAGAACGACAACCCGGGTTTTTCCGCAGGGGCCTTTCCCAACCATACGCCGCACAACAGGTTTTCTTCCGATACGCAATTGTGGATGGGCCGCAACGCCGAATTCCTCGATGCATTCGTCTATCAGAAGTTCGACCTGGGCGATATGCCGAGCGTCGTGCGCCTGGGCCAGCATGCGCTGGTCTGGGGCGAAAGCCTGTTCTTCTCCAGCAACGCCATTGCCGGAGCGCAGAGCCCTTACGATCTGAGCCGCCTGGCCACCGACTCGACGGCGCAAGCCAAGGAATACGTATTGCCCGTTCCCCAGGTGTCGGGGCAGATCCAGCTGACGCCGGATGTATC
This sequence comes from Pseudomonas sp. CMR5c, assembly GCF_003850545.1. NCBI lineage: Bacteria > Pseudomonadati > Pseudomonadota > Gammaproteobacteria > Pseudomonadales > Pseudomonadaceae > Pseudomonas > Pseudomonas sp. CMR5c. The sequence goes on from NZ_CP027705.1 coordinate 3,351,610, forward strand.
GATCGGCGCCTACTACCAGTTCGAGTTCGTCGAGAACCGCCTGCCTGCGGCGGGCAGCTATTTCGCCGTCGGGGATACCGCGCCTATCGGCGGCGAGAGCATTCTCGTGCCCTTGCCCTCGGGGCAGATGCTCAACGTCAATCGCAACAAGGATGTCAGGGCCTCCGATTCGGGGCAGGGCGGCGTGCAGTTGAAGTGGAACTGGAACGAAACCGACTTCGGTTTCTATGCGCTGCGTTTCCACAGCAAGAGCCCCGTGAGTACGACCACCCTGGGAGCCGGAGGCGTCCCGGCGTCCTATACCCTGGTCTACCCGGAGGACACCACCGCCCTGGCCTTCAGTGCCAGCCACTCCTTCGGCGATACCAACCTGGCGCTGGAAGCCGGCGTGCACCACAACCAACCGCTGTACTCGACCCGCGCGGTGGACTTCGCCGGTAGCAACAACAGCGATAAACCGGCCTATGCAGTGGGCAGGACGGGGCACCTGAACCTCTCGGCGATCTCCAACCTGCCACCGACAGCCTGGTGGAACGAGGCTTCGCTGACCGGCGAGATCGCCTGGAACCGCATGCTGTCCTGTACCAAGCAGTGCGGGGCCCTGGATGCCAACACCACCCGGGATGCTTCAGCCCTGTCCCTGGTGTTCCAGCCTACGTATCGCCAGGTGCTGCCAGGGCTCGATATCGATGTGCCGATCGGTGTCCAGTACGCCCCCAAGGGCTCGCGTTCTTCGCTCGCTGCCGGTTTCCCGCCCGAAAACGGCGGCACCTTCACCCTGGGGGTGGCCGGCACCTACGACACGGTGTGGAAGCTCAAGCTGGCCTACACCAACTACTTCGGCAAGGCCATGCCGGCCACGATCACCCTGCCTTCTGGCGTCACGGCGGCGAGCTTCGGCCAGTCGCTTGCCGATCGCGACTACATCTCCTTCTCGGTGCGCCGCACCTGGTAACGCTGTCATTCGAGGTAACGATGAAACTCTTTCAGATGTCTTGTGGCGTAGCTGCCTGCTTCGCGGTTTTTATCAGTAGTACCAATGCGGCCGTCACGGCCGAGGAAGCAGCGAAACTGGGTACCGAGCTGACCCCCTTCGGGGCCGAGCACGCGGGCAACCAGGACGGCAGCATCCCAGCCTGGAACGGCGGTTACACCAGCGCGCTGCCCAATGCGGCCAATGGCAGCCGTGGCGATCCATTCAAGGACGAAAAACCGCTGTTCACCATCACCGCCAGCAACGTCGGCGAGTACGCCGACAAGCTGAACGACGGCCAGGTGGCGATGTTCAAGAAGTTTGCGGACTATCGCATCAATGTCTATCCGACCCACCGGACCGCCAGCGCGCCACAGGCGGTGTACGCCAATACTGCCTGGAACGCGGTTCACGCCACGCTGGATGGGGATGTGCCACGGGGTTTTGCCGGGGGAATTCCGTTCCCCATTCCCAAGAGCGGGGCGCAGGTGATGTGGAACCACCTGCTGCGCTGGCGCGGAGCCTCGTTCGTGATCCAGGGCGCCGGGTACCAGCAGTTGCCCAGCAAGAAGGTGCTGGTTTCCGAGACCCGGATCAACTTCCAGTTCCCCTCGTACCTGAAGGATGCCAAGCCCGAGCAGTTCAATGACGGCAAGGCGGTGTACCGGCAGATGGCGGGTTTCCTGGTTGGGCCGCCCAGCCGCGCCGGGGAGGGCATCTCTTCGTTCTATGCACTGGATTCGGCCAACGACCAGGCCTGGACCTACCTGCCGGGCCAGCGCCGGGTGCGCAAGCTGCCCAACCCCTGCTGCGACACGCCATCGTCGTCGGCCGCGGGCCTGACCACCACCGATGAACTGCAGATCTGGGAAGGCACCCTGACGCGCTTCAACTGGAAGCTGCTGGGCAAGAAGGAGATCTACGTTCCCTACAACGGCAATGCCTTCATGGGGGTCAAATCCAACGAAGAGATCCTCGGCGACAAGGTCTATGCCAACCCGGACTACGTGCGCTGGGAGTTGCACCGCATGTGGGTGGTCGAGGCCACGCTGCGCGATGGCGAACGCCATGCAGCGGTCAAGAGCCGCTACTACTGCGATGAAGACACCTGGGGCTGCCAGTTGGCCGACCGCTGGGACAGCAGGGGTCAGCTGTGGCGCACCTTCTGGATGAGCAACATCGTCGCCCCGGAGATCCCGGCGGTGGTCAACCTGACCTGGCAGTTCACCGACTTGCTGGCGGGAGTGGGCTACATGTCGGACTTGATGGCCGGCAAATCGAACCAGTACGCCCTCAAGCCCATTTATCCCGCGTCCGAGTTCGGACCCGATGCGCTGACCCGCAGTGGCGTGCGCTGAGCAACCTGCAAGGCGGCCGCGTGCGGTGGCCGCCCCCGATTCCAAGCCTTCTTCGGTGGCACCTATGCTTTTGCGTCTTGGCTTATTCATTGCCGGTCTTTATCTATCCATCGCCCAGGCGGCGCCTGTACTGCCAGCCCTGGAGCGGCCGGCGCAAACACTGCGAGAAATACCGAGCGCCAGCCTGCAGAGCATCGCCAGCGCCGCAAGCCGGCTGGTGGCGGTGGGCGAGCGCGGGGTCATCGTCATCAGCGATGACCAGGCTCATAGCTGGCAGCAAGTGGACTCGCCGGTGAGTGTCGGGTTGACGTCGGTGCGCTTCGTCGATTCGCGCCATGGCTGGGCCACCGGCCATGGCGCAGTGGTGCTGGCCACCACCGATGGCGGCAGCACCTGGGCCAGGCAACTGGACGGCAACCAGGCCGCGCAGCAGCTGTTGGCGGCGGCCGGCAGTGGCGCGGGGCCGGCCGTGGAGGAGGCCGAGCGCATGGTCGCCGATGGTGCGGACAAGCCGCTGCTGGATCTGTGGTTCTTCGATGCACAACACGGCATCGTGGTGGGCGCCTATGGCCTGGCCTTCGAAACCCTTGACGGCGGCCAGCATTGGCAGGGTATTTCCTCACGCTTTCCCGGAGGCTCCGACCGGCACCTGTATGCCATCCACGCACGTGGCAACGAAGTGCTGATCGCCGGCGAGAGCGGCACGCTGCTGTACTCCAACGACCGGGGGCGGACTTTCCGCCACTGCGCCGTGCCCTATGAGGGCAGCTTCTTCACCGCCCAGATCAGCGCATCAGGTGAGCTACTGGCGGCCGGCCTGCGTGGCAACCTGTGGAAGAGCCGCGATGCCGGAGAGCACTGGAGCCGGGTTCCGGCCCTGGGTTCGGATTCGATCGTTGCGTCAACGGTCGATGCCCAGGGCCAGGTGCTGCTGGCCAACCAGGGAGGGAGCCTCATGCGCCTGGAGCACGATCACCTGCTGCGCCTGCCGGGGCAGTTACCGCCCTTGAATGGAATCCTGGCCCTGGATAATGGCGAGTCCGTCGTGGCCTCCGTACGTGGTGTCTTTCTTGTGAAGAAGGTGAGCCTAAAATGACCGCCATGAGTCCCAGCTTGTCGCAAGAAACCCAGGCCAGCGAGCTCCAAGCGCATTCGGGCTCCTGGATCGAGCGCCTGGTGTTCTCCCATCGCCCCTGGGTGGTGTTGATCTGCATGCTGCTCACTGTGCTGCTGGCCTGGCAGGCGCTGCAGCTCAAGCTCAACGCCAGCTTCGAGAAGACCATCCCGCGCCAGCACCCCTACATCCAGACCTTCCTGCAGTACCAGGCCGAGTTGACCGGGCTGGGCAACGCCGTGCGCATCTCGGTCGGCAATCCCGGTGCCAGCCTCTATGACAAGCACTACATGGAAACCTTGCGGGCGCTGAGCGATGAGGTGTTCCTCATCCCTGGCGTCGACCGGATCCGCATGAAAAGCCTGTGGTCGCCCTCGACCAGCTGGCTGGCGGTCACCGAAGAGGGCCTGGAAGGCGGGCCGGTGATCCCCAGGGGCTTCGATGGCAGCCCGAGGAGCCTCGAACAACTGCAAGCCAACATAGAGCGCTCGGGCGAAATCGGCCAGACCGTGGCGCTGGATCGCCGTTCTTCGCTGATCTACGTGCCGCTGCTTACGACCACCCCGGATGGCCAGGCGCTGGACTACGCCGCGTTGTCCCAGGAACTCGAGCGACTACGCGACAAGTACCAACAGCAGGGGGTGGAGGTGCGGATCAGCGGATTCGCCAAGGTGGTGGGGGACCTGATCGATGGCGTGAGGATCATGCTGGTGTTCTTCGCCGTGGCTGCGCTGGTGGCGGCCCTGATGGTGTATGGCTATACCCGTTGCATTCGCTCCACGGTGCTGGTGCTCCTGGCATCGATCATTGCGGTGCTCTGGCAACTGGGGTTGATGCACGCGCTGGGCTACTCGCTGGACCCGTACTCGATCCTGGTGCCTTTTCTGGTCTTCGCCATCGGCATGAGCCACGGGGCGCAGAAGATGAACGGCATCATGCAGGACATCGGCCGCGGCAGGCCGCGCCTGGAGGCCGCGCGCATGACCTTCCGCCGGTTGTTCCTGGCGGGTCTGACCGCGCTCCTGGCCGATGCGGTGGGCTTTGCCGTGTTGCTGGCCATCGATATCCAGGTCATTCGCGAACTGGCGATCGCGGCGAGCATCGGCGTGGCGCTGTTGATCTTCACCAACCTGATCCTGCTGCCGGTGTTGCTCAGCTATACCGGTGTCAGCGCCCGGGCGGCGGCGCGCAGCTTGCGTGACGACCAGGCCCAGCTCCGGCGCAACTACTGGCGCGGCGTGGAGCTGTTCACCCAGCGCCGCTGGGCCACGGCGGCGCTGGTGGTGGCCGGGGTGATGGCGCTGGGTGGCTGGCTTGCCAGCACTCACCTGCAGATCGGCGATCTTGACCCCGGGGCTCCGGAGTTGCGGCCCGAGAGCCGCTACAACCAGGACGCCGCCTTCATGAACAAGGCCTACGGCACTGCCAGTGACCTGCTGGCGGTGCTGGTCACTACCCCCGAAGGCCAGTGCGCGGACTACACCATCCTGAACAAGGTGGATGCCCTGGAGTGGCAGCTGCGGCAGATTCCTGGAGTAGAGAGCGTGCAATCTCTAGCGACGATGAACCGCCGCATGCTGGTGGGAATGAACGAGGGCAACCCCAAGTGGTACGACCTGGTGCCGAACCAGGCCATCCTCAACTCGACCACCGCCAAGGTCCCGCGCGGGCTGAGCAATGACAGTTGCAGCCTGCTGACGCTGTATGCCTACCTCGGCGACCACAAGGCCGCCACCCTGGAGCGAGTGACCGCCCATGTCGAAGCTTTCGCCAAGGACAACGACAGCCCGGGGCTGCAGTTCAAGCTGGCGGCGGGCAGCGCCGGTATCGAGGCAGCGACCAACATCGTGGTCAAGAGCGCCTGGCGCACCATGTTGCTGATGGTCTACGCGGCGGTCATCGCGCTGTGCTTCATCGCCTTTCGCAGCTGGCGCGCCGTGGTGATCGCCGTGCTGCCACTGATGCTCACCAGCGTGCTGGCCGAGGCGCTGATGGTCTGGCTCGGCATGGGGGTGAAGGTGTCGACGCTGCCAGTGATCGCCTTGGGCGTAGGTATCGGTGTCGACTATGCGCTCTACATTCTCAGCGTCACCCTGGCGGGCGTGCGCAGCGGTGCATCCCTGGCCCAGGCCTACCGTCAGGCGCTGAACTTCACTGGCCGGGTGGTGGTGCTGACCGGCTTCACCCTGGCTATCGGCGTGGTCACCTGGACCTTCAGCCCGATCAAGTTCCAGGCCGACATGGGCCTGCTGCTGGCCTTCATGTTCATCTGGAACATGCTGGGAGCGCTGATCCTGATCCCGGCACTGGCCTATTGGCTGGTGCCGGCATTTCGCCCGGTGCCGTCCGGGCCGGCTTGAGCCACAACCACAAGATGCCGGGCCCGATCTGTAGCGGGCTCGCTTGAGAGGATCACTGATTAACGGTACCAAATTCTTTGATTTGGTCCCATTTGCATGCTGTAATGGTACTTTATTATGGATGTTCGGTACCGATGCCCGTCAATCAAATGCCCTCCATGCAGGGCGGGTTTCGGCTGCCGTAGCTCCAGCATTCCACTAGAGAGGAGTCTGTAATGCGCGCTATCCAACTCAATGAATATGGCTCGGTCGACAACTATCAACTGGTCGACGCCCCGGCTCCGCAAGCCGGACCTGGGCAGGTTCGCATCAAGGTCGAGTACGCCGGCATGCGCTGGGGCGATGTCATGCATCGCACCGGCACGCTCAAGCGTGACACGCCGCCGCCGTTCATCGCCGGGCTGGAAGCGGCTGGCCGTATCGACCAGGTCGGTGCCGGGGTGAGCGGCCTGAAGATCGGCGACAAGGTTGCCGCGGCGGTACTCGAAGGCGGTTTCGCCGAATACGTCGTCGCCCCCGCCGAGGGCCTCAAGCCACTCCCGCCATCGATCGCGCTGGACAAGGCCCTGGCCTATTTCCTCAACATGCGGGTGGCCTACATGATCGTGTACCAGTGGGCCAAGGTCCGTGAGGGCGAGACCGTGCTGCTCCATGCCGCAGCCGGCGGCATCGGTCTTCTGGTATTGCAGATCCTCAAGCGCAAGTTCAGCAACGTCCGAGTGATCGGCATCTGCAGTTCGCAGGACAAGGTGCAGTTGCTGCGCGCCAACGGCTGCGACCACGTCGTCAATCGCAAGACGCAGAACTACGTGGATGAGATCAATCGCATCTGTGGTCCCAAGACCAGCGGCTTCTTTGTCGGCGGTGAGCAGGGGGGCGGGGTCGATGTCTCGATCAACGGCGTTTCCGGGCCGACGATCGCCACCGATGCCCAAGTCATTCGCAAGCGTGGCCGCTGGGTCATCTTTGGCCGCCAGGCCGGCGACAGCATGCCGCCCATCGATACCCAACCCATTTGCTATGACGGCATCACCATCATGCCGTACTCGATCGTTGCCTGGTTCGGCCAGCCTGAGTGGGAAGCCTCCGAAGCCTTCACCCTGGAGTGGCTGGAAAGCGAAACCCTGTATGAGATCGAGCAATGGCCGCTGGAGCAGGTCGCCGCGGCAGAACACTCCCTGGAATCCGGCCAGAGTTCGGGCAAGCTGGTGATTCGTGTCGCCCCGGGCGATGCCTGAGGATCGGCTCTTGAGCGGCTGAGCCGGTCCACCCCGATCGGCTCGGTGCGCCGCCCCGGCCAGGTTCGAACCTGCCGGGGGGCGCCATTTCAAGTCATTGCGGCGTCTTGGCCTTGCGTGCCCGCGGCGCCTTGCCTTTTTCCGGCTCCCCGGGGCGCTTCTCCAGGAGCCCACCGAGCATGACCCGATAGAACTCATCGAATGCCTGGTCCATGGTCATGCCGGCCTTGGTCAGGAATTCCGGTTGGCGCAGCCTTTGCGCCGCCGCTCGCAAAGTCTCCACGATCAGTTGCACGTGACAGGGCACGAAGAACCCCTCGCGTATGCCTTGCTCGAGAAGTTGCTCGGCGACCACCGCGCGGGCGTTCTGGTACTCATCGAAGATCCTCTTGGCTTCCGGCAGCCGCTCCAGATCCAGCAGGAAGGGTGTGCTGAGCGTGCTGCCAGCCTTGGCTCCTACTCGGAAATACTCCGTCAGGACCTCGGCACTGTTGCCCTGCGCCTGGTCGATGACCTGGTTGCCTTCTTTGAGAACGCTGTCGAAATAGCGCTGGATCATCCGGCAGAACAGTTCTTCCTTGGTACCGGCCAGTTCGTAGAGACGCCGCCTCGAGCAGCGCATGCGCGCGGCGATTTCGCCCACGCTGAGCGCGCTCATGCCCTCACTGAGGAACAGGCTGGTGAGTTCGGCCTGGAACTCATCGTCATCAAAAATTTTCTTCATCAGCGTTGGCGCCTAATTGACGGAAGGTGCATCGAGGTGGCGACGGTACCACAACCCCAGGTGGCTGTTAGCACACAACAGGGTTGTGGGAACGCGTCGCTGTCCATGGATAGCGGTGAACCGGTCGAGCACAGACTTGCACATTCCCCCATGTCCTTGGGCATAGGAACGAGCAGCGCCCACGCCGGACCAGGACGGACGAGGGTTGGCTTGTCGAGATGTTCGTCGGCTCGGCTGGGTACCAATTATGTTGACATGGTACCTTTGGCGCCGTTAAATGGAACTGTATTCGATAATTTGGTACCAAGATGGCCAATCAATCGAAACAGGCAGTCTCCGGATGAGGTCCTTGGCATGCCATCCATGCCTGCCTCAGGACCCCATGAACGCAAACAACAAGAAAGGTCTGACATGGAACCCATCTACATCGCGGGTGTTGCCCAAACCGCCTTCGCCAGGAGGCCGGCAGCCTCAATCAAGCAGATGACGATCGAGGCGCTGCAGGACGTACTGGCCGATGCCGGCGCCGATCTGCGGCAGATCGAAGCGGCGTTCTTTTCCAATGGCTGCCAGGACGTGGTGGAAGGGCAAACCAACATCGCCGGGCAGATCGCACTGCGCGCGGCGGGGCTGGACTCGATTCCCATCGTCAATGTGGAGAACGCCTGCGCTTCGGCGTCGACGGCGGTCTGGCTGGCCCTGCAGTACCTGCGCTCTGGCGCGGGCGATGTCGCCTTGGCCATCGGCGTCGAGAAGATGACCTACGGCCAGGAGTCCCTCGACCAGCGCATGATGGAGGCCTTTCGAGGGGGCATGGACGTGCACGAGGTAGAGGCCACCCTGCAGCGCATGGATCAACTGGGCGCTCCACCACCTGTGGGAGTGGAGCTAGGGCATCGGACCGCGTTCATGGACCTGTACGCCACCATGTGCCGCGCGCACATGAAGCGCTTCGGCTCGACCCAGCGGCAGATGGCGGTGATCGCCGCGAAGAACCATGGCCACTCGGTGCACAACCCAAGAGCGCAGTTCCGCAAGGCCTTCACGGTGGAGGAGGTGCTGGCCGGGCGCCCCCTGAGCTATCCGCTGACAGTGCCGATGTGCTCGCCCTTCGCCGATGGTGCGGCGGCGGCCATCCTCTGTACCGAGCGTGGCGCGGCGCGGCTGGGACTGGGCAGGTCGCGGGTCAAGGTACGTGCCTATGAACTGGTGTCCGGCAAGGAGCGCGCCTGGGAAGACTTCCAGAATAGCGGTGGCGCCCGGGCGGCTCGCCGGGCCTACGAAGTGGCAGGGGTCGGGCCAGGCGATATCGATGTAGCCGAAGTGCATGACGCCACGGCGTTTGGCGAACTCTATGTGGCCGAGCAACTGGGTTTTTGCGCATTCGGTGAAGGCGGCATCCTAGCGGAGTCCGGTGCCACCACCCTTGGCGGAAGCATTCCGATCAACCCCTCAGGCGGCCTGGAAAGCCGTGGCCATCCGATCGGTGCCACCGGCCTGGCCCAGGTTTTCGAGCTGACCCAGCAACTGCGCGGGCAGTGCGGTCCCCGGCAGGTAGCCGGGGCACGCCTGGCGCTGCAGGAGAATGGCGGCGGATTCCTGGGCATCGAGGAAGGTGTTGCGGTTGTCTCCATCCTGGAACGCGTAGGCGATTGAGCAAGGGGCAGCATCGTGCGAATTGTTGATTTTCTGGACAAAGGCTACCGGACCCACCCGGAGCGCATTTTCTGCATCGACGCCCAGGGCCAGCTGAGCTATGCGCAGGCCCACGACAGTAGCCACCGGATCGCCAATGTCTTGCTGGCACTGGGGGCAGGCGAGGGGAGCAAGGTCTCGATCTATGCCCCCAACTGCGGCGCGGTCCTGGAGTGCATCTATGGCATGAACCGCATGGGCGCCACCTGGGTGCCGCTGAACGCCCGCAATGGACTGGAAGAAAACCTGTATATCCTCGAGTCCTTCGAGGTGGACATCGTGCTCTACGATACGCGGCTGGCCGAGACGGTCGCGCAATACATGCAGCAGGTCCGGCGGACGATCCGCTTCGTGGCCATCGACGGCCCGGAGGGTGATTCCCTCAGGAGCCTGTGCCAACAGGTTGCGACCCGGGCCCCGAACCTGATCCCGGGTCCGGAACATGTGGTGTCGATCATTCCCACAGGGGGCACCACCGGCAAGCCCAAGGGAGTGATGCACAACAATCTGAACTGGATCGCCCAAGTCGCCAATGTGAGCACCGCGCTGCCGCCCAAGGGCCCGGTGGTACACCTGGTGGTCGCACCGCTGACCCACGGCGCCGGCGCCATTGCCGCGATCCTGACTGCACAGGGCGCCACCCATGTGATCCTCGATTGCTTCGATGCCGAGAAGGTCATGCGCAGTATCGAGCAACATGGGGTTACGCACCTGTTCCTGCCGCCCACGGCACTGTATGCGCTGCTGGCCCATCCCGATGTGCGCCGCTACGACTACAGCTCGTTGCAATACTTCCTGTACGGCGCCGCGCCTGCGGCCCAGGCGAAGATCGAGGAAGCCATCGGCGTGTTCGGGCCGGTCATGACCCAGGGTTACGGCCAGACCGAGGCTCCCACGGCTTGCACCTTCCTGGCGCCGGACGATCACCGCCCCGATGACCCGCGCCTCAGCCAGCGCATGCGCAGTTGCGGACGCCCGGGCATCCTGACACAGGTACGGATCATCACCAGCGATGGCCAGGAGGCCGAGCCCATGCAGGCCGGTGAGATAGAAGTACGCGGTGCCCTGGTGATGGTGGGCTACTACAACAATCCCGCCGCCACCCAAGAGGCGAAGAACGGCGAGTGGCTACGTACCGGCGATGTCGGCTACCTCGACCAGGACGGTTATCTGTACATCGTCGATCGCAGCAAGGACATGATCATTTCCGGGGGCTTCAACATCTATCCTTCTGAAATCGAAGCGGTGGTGTGCTCTCTGGGCGAGGTCGAGGATTGCGCGGTCATTGGCGTCCCCGATGAAAAATGGGGCGAGGCGGTCAAGCTGGTGGTGCAATTGAAGAAAGGCCGGTCCATCGACCAGGAAGTGCTGCTGCGCACCTGCCGCGAGCAGTTGGGCGGGGTGAAGACGCCCAAGTCGGTGGAGATCTGGGACGACCTGCCACGCAGCGCTACGGGCAAGGTGCTCAAGCGCGAAATCAGAAACCGGTTCTGGCTCGGCGCCGAGCGGAGGGTATGAAATGAACGCACTCGCAGGAGTGAACATCATCGTCAGTGGCGGGGCCAGTGGCATCGGGCTGGCCATCGCCAAGAACCTGCTGGCCAAGGGCGCCCGGGTCTGTGTCACCGGGCGCAGCGCGGATAAATTGCGGGCTCTCCATGCGGAACTGGGTCGTGATGGGATCGATGTGGAGGTACGCAGTTTCGATGTCACCGATCGCCCGGCGGTATTCTCGGCCGTCGCCGAGCTGCTAGCGAGCTGGGGCCGCATCGACGGTCTGGTCAACAACGCCGGGGTATACAAATCAGCGGCCTTCCTTGACTTCGCCGCCGAAGACTTCGAGAACCTGTTCCAGACCAATGTGATGGGCTGCGTGAACCTGATGCAGGCGGTGCTCCCGCATTTGCTCACGCAAAGGGCAGGGCGCATCGTCAACATCGCTTCCACCGCGGGCAAATGGGGCTCCATGAACCAGAGCGCCTACAACGTGAGCAAGCACGCGCTGGTCGGGCTGACCCGTTGCGTGGCGTTGGAGACGGCCGCCCACGGCGTCACGGTGAATGCGATCTGTCCGGGCCTGGTGGCCACCGACATGATGCATGAACTGCTGGCTCGCCAGGCCCAGGCGATGGGTACGGACAAGGACAGCTTGCAAGCTTCGCTGGAGGAGCGGATTCCCCTGCGCCGGGCGATTCGCCCCGAAGAGATCGGCGAGCTGGCGGCCTATCTGCTGTCACCGGGTGCGGCCGGCATGACCGGCCAATCGATCTTGTACGACGGCGGCCTGGTCATGACCTGAGGTCACCACCGTCGCTTTCACTTTCTCACTTGCTTAGGAGGCATCACATGACACGCCTGGTCTGCCTGACTCGCCCCATCGACCCGGAGCTGCGTTCGAAGATCCCGCCAGCCATGGCATCGATGGCCAGCGTCATCGCTCCACTTGTCGACTATCACCGTCCGGAGGCCAAGGGCCGCGAACGCATGATGGGGATCTTCTGCTGCGAAGCCCACGACCTGCCCCATGGCGAGGGTTGGGGCGAGGAAATACTCTCGGACATGAGCTCCCACTGTGGCACACACGTAGACGCGCCTTATCACAGCGGGAACCTGATCGAGGGCAAACCCGCACGCAAGATCCACGAAATCGACCTGCAGGAGTTGTTTTGCCCGGGGATGGTGCTCGACATGCGTCCCTTCGAGCGCCGCAACGATGCCTACACCATCGAAGAGCTGCAGGCTGCCATCGATGCGGTGGGCCGGCCGATCCAGGCCGGAGACGCTGTGCTGCTGCGTACCGGGCAGGAGCGCTTCGAGTCGTTGTCCGCCGAATGGTTCGCCTATCCGGGCATGTCCCGCGAGGGCACGCTGTTCCTGGCGCGGGCCGGGGCCAAGGTGCTCGGCACCGATGCGCCAGGCTGGGACCGACCATTCCCAGTGATGCGCAAGCGGTTCGAGGAAACGGGCGAGGGCAGCACCATCTGGGATGGACACTTCGCGATCCAGGAGAAGGAAGCCTTCATCGTGCAGCAGATGCACAACCTGGCCGCGCTGCCGGCGTCAGGGTTCATGGTCGGTTTCTTCCCGATGAAGCTGGTGGGAACCAGCGCCGCGCCGGCCCGTGCCGTCGCCTTCCTGGACAACTAGGCCCTGCGCTTCATACCAAGCCCGTCTTTATAGGTGGGCTTGGTATCGTCCTGGCATCAAGCCAGGTTCCCTACATACAGCTCATTGAAGACCACATCGTCGTCCAGATCGGAAAAACGATCGAAGTCGTCGATCTCATCCGGCATTGCGTAGTAGACAAGGTAATTTCTATCCAGGATCAGATAACCGCCCACAAGCTCCTGCCTTTTGGATCGTGCCTTGATTTCACCTGCCGTTATCCCGGGGTAGAACCTTTTATCAAACCGACCCGTATAAGGAGGCTCGCAACATAAGGAGACGATATTGCCGGCCTCGTTGGCGGAAAATGAGATGGCTCCGCCGGCGATCCTGTAGCAGGTGTACTTCATTCCGAAGTTATCGAAATCAAAGGCCTGTACATCGAACTCATCCAGGATGTTCCAGACGATATCGTCTGCATTGTCTCCCAGACAGATACCGCCAATCGACTTCCCAGGGACTATGTCCAGATCCAGGCCAATCACCCTGTCACCTTCGTCATTCACGCGCCTGTGAATATCGTGCTTAGTCGCCATCGGCCACTAGAACCTCGTCTTCCCTGATGGCGTTCTTCAGCAAGCGCACAAACTCGACAATCTTGTCTTCACTGCGCCCTTGCAGATAATCAACCAGTATTTGTTGATGGGCGGGGTAGATTCGCGTTGTCCCGTAGGGATCTATATAGATTCCGGTTTTCTGCTCAAGGTCCAGAAAGGCGGGCTCCAGAAACTTGATGTCCCGGTCATGAATGGACAAAGAGGGCTTGTTGCCTCGGCTATCGGCCAAGTATGAGAAATCCAGCACAGGCAGCTCATTCAAAGTGTGGTGGGTAAGGTGCCGAATTGCCGGCTGGGCAAATAGAGCTTTACCCTCTCGGAGGCTCTGGATCGGCCAGTTGATATCGTCGGAGCATGGTAGAATCCGCCGCCCAAAAGTGCGAGCCCCGCGAAAATCGGACGCCCAAAAACTGAGGCGACGCGCTAAAGGGTGGCCATGCCGAACCTGGGCCGGCAGTGATAAAAATAGCAGTGAGCGCTAGAGCATATGAAAGGACTGCAAGAGCGATGGAGTGACGGCCAGTTGATCGGCCTGGACATCATTTATCGCCAGCCCGGGGTTATCGAGCCCATAGCGATCGACTCGGTTGAAAACACCGAACTTCCCCATACCTATGGCAGGGCCTACAGCCTTTCACGGGAAGCAAAGACCACGCCGGGTGAGCTGCTTGCTGAAGATGACGATGTATGGGCGCAAGTCCAGGTAAACCATAAGTTGTCTTTGAGCAACGGCCAGGTCGTTCTATGTGGCGAGGGCGAAATGGGCAACGAAGGTTTTATCGCCAGGACCGATGCAAGCAATTATTTGGAGTGGTTCCTGTTCTCGACCACAGCCAATCCATTCGTGGCGATCAAGCAAGAAGGCGACCTGGTTTACGTTCAGTCCACGCACAACTTTTGTGTCGTCTTGAACCTGTTGGACGATGACGTGCTCATCGTCAACGAAAGCGTTTTTCAAGTTGCCCGATAGCAGTTGCAGGGCCCCAATCACAGTGGCTACTGCAACTGAAAAGGACTTCATACCTGACCGAGGGAAATGCAAAATAAAAATGAAAAGATCATTCATCTCTTCACTGGCTGTTCTAGCGTTGATCCAAGTGCCGTTATCCTTCGCCGATAATGCCAACGGCAAAAACCTCTACCTGCAGCGATGTGCCGTGTGCCACGGCTCGGATATCAAGGGAACGGGGCCATTGGCCAATAAAAGCAATCCTCCTACCCCGGACCTCACGACATCCGCCTTCAAGAAACGCCTGAACGATTACCCGGGCGTTATCGTTTCCTCGGTGATACTGCGACCAAACGGTGACTTGATTCCAAGAACCTTGCGCGAGAACGGCGTGAAGATTGCGCCCTATGCCTGGAAGGTTCAGGACTTTCGTGATTTGCACCAGTACATGACTGGGGTGATCGCGAAAACTCGCTGACCTGGCCCAGCTCAACGTATCGCAGGGCTTGACCAGGTGCCGTCGTCTGCTGTTGAATGCGCGCCTTCAAGCCCCTGCAACCTTTCTCCCAAGTGGTGAAGCCAGTGCCTTACGCCAGCCAACACGCCTGATACCGACGACGGTCCATCGTGCCTGATGGCTGCCCGCGCCTTTGCGCGGCGGCGCCTCATCGCTGTGCCTGCCTGATCCTGTCGTCGGTTTTTCCCTATTCCCAAGGAGAAACCCATGAACATGGATATTCGTGCCGACGCGCACTCCCTAGAACTGCTCAAATACCCCCGTACCCCCCACCTGGAAAGCTCACGCCTGCAGGATGGCGACACTGACGCCGGACAGGTCCGTTATGCCTCACTGACCGGCCAATGGCTGGTGGTGGAAGAAAAACTCGACGGTGCCAACGCCGGCATCAGCTTCACCGAGGGCGGCGAACTGCGCCTGCAGTCCCGTGGCCACTACCTCACTGGTGGCGGACGCGAGCGCCAGTTCAATTTGTTCAAGCAGTGGGCCGCGGCCCACGAACTCTGGCTGCTGGAGCGCCTGGAAGATCGCTTCGTACTGTACGGCGAGTGGCTGCACAAGAAGCACTCAGTGTTCTACGACCATTTGCCCCATTACTTTTGCGAGTTCGACGTGTGGGATCGCAGCAGCGGGTTGTTCTTGTCTACGGCCGCACGCCGCAAGCTGCTCCAGGACGGTCCCGTGTTGTCGGTACCGGTGCTGTACGAAGGCCCGGTGCCTCGCCGGCAGGCCGAGCTGATGGCGCTGGTTGGCGATTCGCTGGCCAAGACTGCCCATTGGCGCGAGGCATTCGAGCAAGTGGTACACCGTGAAGGCCTCGACCTGGCCCGGGCCTGGCGCCAGTGCGACCGCTCCAGTCGCATGGAAGGCTTGTACCTGAAGCTCGAGGACGCACAACAAACCCTCGGCCGCTTGAAGTGGGTGCGCCAGGATTTCGTCCAGGCCATCCTCGATGCTGACCAGCACCATGCCAATCAACCGTTCATTCCCAATCAACTGGCCGACGGCGTCGACCTCTACGCGCCGCGCCTGTCCATGGACTGGCACGGCTCCTGCCGTGGCTACTGAAGGAGCCTTTCGAAATGGATATTCATCCACTGCAACACCTGGTGCCCGAGCCTGGGCACGCCATGGACAGTGCCGCCTGCCTGGCGGCCATCCCGGCCCTGGCGCGCCTGGCCGACACCCCGCAGGACCCGACCTACCACGCCGAGGGCGATGTGTGGATTCACACCTGTATGGTGGTGGAGGCGCTACTGGCTCAGCCGGCGTACCAGCAAGCCAGTGCCGAGCAGCGCTTCGTGTTGTTCTTCGCCGCCTTGCTGCATGACATCGCCAAGCCCGATACCACAGTGATCGACCCCGAGACTGGGCGTATCGGCCAACCCGGCCACTCGCGTCGGGGAGCGGTGGATGCCCGGCTGCTGTTGTGGCGCGCCGCTGTGCCGTTCGAGCTGCGCGAGCAGATCTGCCGCATCATCGCCGTGCACCAGGTGCCGTTTTTTGCCCTGCAAGGCGATCGCAGCGGGCGCAGCACGGAGTTCCTGCTCCACAAGCTGTCCTGGGAACTGCCGGTGTGGATGCTCTGCGCGGTGGCCGAGGCCGACATGCAGGGTCGTGATTACGTTGGCAAGGCCGATGTCTTGAGCGCCATCGAACTGTGGCGTGAACTGGCGGCCGAGGAGGGCTGCCTGCAGGGGCCGCGCGCCTTCGCCGACGACTACACGCGCATCCAGTACCTGCGTGGCGCCCGGGTTCACCCCGACTATCCGCTGCATGCACCGCAAGGCTCGCAAGTGCTGATGCTTTCCGGCTTGCCGGCCAGCGGCAAGGACACCTGGGCCGCGCGACATCATCCGGACCTGCCGGTGGTCTCGTTCGACGATGCGCGCCAGGCCCTGGGCCTGCGCCACGGGCAGAACGAAGGCGCCGCCGCGCACTACGCCATCGACCGGGCCAAGGCCTTGTTGCGAGAGCAGCGGCCATTCATATGGAACTCGACGCACCTGTCGGCGCAGATGCGCAATCGCACCCTGGACTTGCTGTATGGCTACGGTGCAGAGGTGGAGATCGTCTACCTGGAAAGCCCGGAGAGCGAGATCATGCGGCGCAACCAGCAGCGCGACACCTCGCTGCGCAACGCGGATATCCGCCGCATGCTATTCAAATGGGAGGTGCCGCTGCCGACCGAGGCGCACCGGGTGAGTTACCAGGCACTGACCAAGTGATGCCGGAGGAGGGCGGTGGAGGCCAGGGGGATGTAGAGAGTGGCGCCCCTGCATGATTACGCTGGCCAACCCCATGGCCAGGTGGAGCAAGGCAAGGGCGCAGCGGGTTTGCCCAGGTTAGTTCTGCCAGCACTGCGCGTAGCGCTCACACACCCCGTAGCGCTTGTCCAGGTCGGCCATCCGGGTCCAGTGATCGGCCATCCTTTCTTTTTGCAATTGCTCATCGAGCCCACGGTAGTACTGCAACATCGCGTTGTTGGTAGCCAGCGCCTGGGTGACATCGGTGGCCTGGGTGTCTGGCACCAGTGCCTTGATGGCTGGTGTATCCAAGCGCGAGAGGCGTGTGCGGTACTCGGCCTTGTAGTGCTCGAGCGCGCTGGCCTTTACCCCTTGAGCCTGCTTCAGGTAAGTCGCTACGTTCTGCCGAAATTGGGTCCAATAAGCATCCGGCAGGTCCAGGTTCATCTGCCGCTTGCGCTTGTCGACCACCAGGTCGGCGGCTTCGTTCTGGCTGCTCTCGCTCAAGGCCGGCCCAGGCTTCATCTCGCTGATGATGCTCTGCGAGACAATCTGCTCGATCATTTCGTCACGCTCGACGGTGGCCGGCAGGCCCTTTACGGGCTCAGGGAAGAGGGCGTTGGCGCCCAGGCAGCTTGCCAGACCTTTGTTCACCAGAGGGACAGGAGAGCGCACCACTTGGCCCTGCGCTTGGTGCAGGCGCTTGAGCGATGTCACGCACTGACTGCCGGCACGACTGAAGGTGAGTTCGTATTCAGCGCCACTTTGCGGCGTGAAGGTGAAGGCCATGCCACATACCGAGGCGGTGCCTTGGGTATTGAGGTGCAGCATTCGCTCTTTGTTCGGGGCCAAGCGGATTTCCAGGTAGGGCGTCTTCTGGGAGGCAGGAGGGATCGACATGTTCGCTCGCCGGCGAGAATCGGCGAGGAACAAGTTATTGAGAATCCCCGTGGTTTGCCCGTCACAGTTCTGCTCATCGAACACACCCAGCGTGGCGCTGCTCATGTCGCTGATAAAACGAAGCTTGGCGGCGTCTGCTTCGGTTGCATCTGGATAAGTGCCCGATAAACTGCAGCCGCTCAAGATCAAGGCGAAGGCCATGGCACCCGATACACGGCCGGTGAAAATACTACTCATAGTGGGGTGTCATCCTTAACGCTTGATTTGAAAGGGGCAGCATCATAATGGGAAAGCCACATTTTGTTTCAATGGATCGAGTATCGAATGCGCAAGACAAGTCAGTTGTTGGTAGTTGGAGTTACAGCCT
This sequence comes from Pseudomonas sp. CMR5c, assembly GCF_003850545.1. NCBI lineage: Bacteria > Pseudomonadati > Pseudomonadota > Gammaproteobacteria > Pseudomonadales > Pseudomonadaceae > Pseudomonas > Pseudomonas sp. CMR5c. The sequence continues at coordinate 3,369,773 of NZ_CP027705.1, forward strand.
TGATGAGTGCCTGTTCGGCATTACCGCCTGAAATGGCCCTGGATTCCAAAGTCTATTCCACCGAAAACGCAGGCCTCGTCCTCGGTTCGCTGATCGAGGGCGGGCCCTACGGCACCTGGATCAGTTTTCGTAATGTGAATAGCGGCAAGACCTACGGCTGGGCTCCCAAGGACTATTACTCGGCATGGCTGCCTGCAGGTACCTATGAAGTGAATGACCTGGGTTCACGCCGCGGGCTCATGGGACCCTATTCGAGACCCCTGCGTTTTACCGTGGCCAACGGCCAACTCAATTACCTGGGCGAGATGGCGTACGGCTGCCCGGTCGCGGCCCACCCAGCTGCCGTCTATGGGGTCAAGAGCTGCGGTTTCCTTGCACTGGGAACCTGTACGGTGGACCGTCCCAGCATTGCCATATGTGTAACGGACAGGCAGGAACAGGCCGTTCGAACCTTCGTCAAGCAGCACCCGCAATACTCCCAGCTTCCGGTCAGGCCGACTGTGATGTCGACGCAGCAGCCGTAACGACGGCCAACTCGCTTGGGCATCGATGGCGGGTAGGGCAGGGAGCAGGTTGTGATCTTTTCGGCATTGCTCGCCTTATGCCTTAAGATGCCCGGTTGCCGAAAGAACCGTCATGGCCATAACCGCCATGAAGGGCTTTCATCCTTTACAAACAAGTGTGGTGAAGATGAACAAGCCTTTCATTTCGCTGTGCCCTGAAATCACTCGGGCACATGCGCTGACGTTGAAAGATTGGTTGGAAGATGAGCGCGTTACCTGTTACCTGAGCGATTCACGTGATGTTTCCCGTTCCATCGAACACGTCATCGATCGGACCCAACTGCCGATCCTGACCCATCTATTCAACCGGGACGGCCGGTTCTTCATGGCCTATGACCGCCATGACGCCCCGGTGGGTTTTGTCCGACTCGTCAAGACCGGTTCCAATTGCGAGATAGTCCTGGTCATCGGAGACAGCGACAAATGGGGCCGAAACCTTGGCGCCCGGACCATCCGCGAGGGCATGAAACTGGCCTTTCTCGATATGCGGGCCGAAAAGCTCATCGCCAAGATCCACCCGGACAACTCGCGCTCACTGAAAGCCTTCGTGCGCAGCGGCTTTGTGCTCGAGAACGAAACGCCGGCATTGAAGTCGTTTTCCATGACGGCGGAGCGTTATCTGCAGTTCTTGCGCGAGGGGGCCGCTGGCGACTCTACGGGGATCTACATCACCGAAATCGACAAGGCCAGGCTCGAGAGCCTGATCGTCTTCGAGCAGGGCCCGGCCGTGGTTGAACTCGAACATGAGCTTGAGCGGGCCATTGTCGTCAAGCCGCAGCATGTGGCGCGCAATGTCGTCACGATGAACTCCAGGGCCTTGCTGCACCTGGACGACGAAGAAATCGAAGTAGCCCTGGTCTACCCTGACGACGCGGACAGCAGCGCCGGCAAGCATTCCGTGTGTTCCGACATCGGCGCCGCCATCCTGGGCTATCAGGAGGGCGATGCCATCGACTGGCGTATTTCTGATCGGACCCGCCGGATCGAAATCAGGAAAGTGCTTTATCAACCGGAGGCCGCTGGCGATTTCCACCTGTAATTGTGCCTTCAGCTCAGTGTTTGTCAGGCAAAGGACGAGGTCGCACTTTCCATGCTTTAAACTGCGCGTGCGCAACGACCGACCCGCATCCTGCAGGCCGGCAGTGGCTGGTGTACGTTCTATTGCGTCAGGCGTTTATGAATGCCAGCAGGTCGGCATTGACCTGGTCCGCGTGGGTAGTCGGAATGCCGTGCGGCGCTCCCTTGTAGGTGTGGAGCGTGCCGTTCTTCACCAACTTGGCAGAGAGCACGCCGGAATCCGCGTAAGGCACGACCTGATCGTCGTCGCCATGAATCACCAGGACGGGGATGGAAATAGCCTTCAGGTCCTCGGTGAAATCGGTTTGTGAGAACGCGACGATGCCATCGTAATGCGCTTTTGCGCTCCCCATCATTCCCTGGCGCCACCAGTTCCAGATCACCGCTTCCGATGGCTTGGCGCCTGGGCGGTTATAGCCATAGAAGGGACCTGCGGGAACATCGTAGTAGAACTGGGCGCGGTTAGCCGCGAGCGCGGCTTGGAAGCCGTCAAACACGTCTTTGGGCGTTCCACCCGGGTTGCTTGCCGTCTTGACCATCAGTGGTGGAACCGCGCTGATCAGCACGGCTTTTGACACCTTGTCCTGTCCATGTCGAGCGATGTAGCGCACCACTTGCCCGCCACCCGTCGAATGCCCGACATGCATTGCACCTTGGGTCCCGAGCTTCTCGACGACCGCCGCGACATCGTCCGCGTAGTGGTCCATATCATGGCCGTCCCAAACCTGGCTGGAGCGCCCATGGCCACGTCGATCGTGCGCGACCACGCGAAATCCCTTGTTCACAAAGAACAACATCTGAGCATCCCAGTCGTCTGAACTGAGTGGCCAACCGTGGTGGAAATGGATGACCTTGCCGTCCCGTGGGCCCCAGTCCTTGTAGTAGATCTCAACGCCATCTTTGGTCGTGACAGTGCTCATATTCCGAGTTCCTTCATGATCTGTACTTGTGGATCGAGTGACGCCCAATGCCCGGGCGGGGAGTGCGGCCGGGTCTAAGCCTAGCAGTGAAACAAGCGTTATGGCCGGCTCACTGCCTGCGACCGCATCCATCACGGCGATCAGGTCGGCCACTCCGACACGCCTTGGCAAGACTGCAAGTACTGAACCAGGACTGTAAGTAACCTCTGGCCGCCAGCTTTGCTGCGGTTCCCTTGCAAGATTGCGCGCCCTGTCTATCGTTCACGCACTGATGGACGCCCCCAGCTCAGGCCGAGAAAAACTCAACGCAGTGCCGGGATGAGTTGACCACTGCAATTGAGCCTGGACAGCCGCTGTACAGGCTTTTCAGCGTCATGATCTTTCAAAGTTTTTGCAGTGGCTGGATAAGCTGGAAGCGCTGACGATACTCATCCGTCACCTGGCGCGCCTCGCTGTTGCCGGTGATCACGCGAGGGGTGATGAGCACGATCAGTTCCGACCGGTCGTCATTGCGGATGGTCGTACCGAACAACCACTTCAGCCCCGGCACCTTGCCCAGATACGGCACGCTGCGATCGGCTTCTGCCTGGTTTTGCTTGATCAGGCCTCCCAGCAGGACAGTCTGGCCGCTTTGCACGGCGACTTGGGTAGACACCGCGCGGGTCGAGATGGTGGGGTTGGCCGGTGGCGTCGCCGTGGTCCCGGTTCCGCCGCTGGCGGGAGTCGTGGCGTCGCTGACCTGTTGCTGAATGTCCATGTACACCAAGCCGCCGGGGTTGATGCGTGGCACCACATTGAGGATCACCCCGGTCTGCACGTACTGCACGGAGCTGGTCTGGATGGCGCCGACCCCGGTATTGATGGTGGTCTGGCTGATCGGGATGTTGTTGCCCACCTGGATCCGCGCTTGCTGGTTGTTCATCACCACCAGCGATGGCGCCGACAGCACCTTGGTGTTGCCGCTGGTTTCCAGCGCTCGCAAGGCCACCTGGAAGTTGTTGCTGACAAAGGAGTAGAACAGCGAAGCCGATCTCACCTCGACGCCGCCTCCGCCCAATGCACCCTGGCTGCCCGTGGTGTTCTGCACGCCAGGAGTGGTCGAGTTGCCCGCCAGGTTCCCCAGGTACCATTGCACGCCTTGCTCCAGAGAGCCGGTCAGGCTGACTTCGAGAATGCGTGTTTCGATCTGCACTTGCAGGGGGGGATTGTCCAGACGCTGTATCGCCGACTCGATTTCAGCCCATTGCGCCGGCCGGCTGCGCACCAACAGTTGGTTGCTGCTTTTCTGGGCCGTGATGCGCACTGAATTGTCGAATGTCTCGTTGCTCGCGGCGTTTGCGGCCTGCTCCTGATCCTCGCTGCTGGCCTCGAACTCTTCTTCCGGCTGTGCCGCGCTGGTGTCTTCGGCGTTGCCGTTACCACCGATCCCATTGATGCCCGATGGCAGGCCTGAAACATTGCCGCTGCCGTCATTGCCAGTGCCATAACCATTGCTCGACAGGGTGACCGTACGCAGGCCGGGTGCTACCTGAGCGGCCGGCTCGTCGGTGATTTTCGCATTGCCGTAAATCTGTCGCAGGTACTTGGCAAGGTCGGTGGCCTTCATGTTGCGCACGTCGTACACATACATTTGCGGTTCATTGCCGCCGCCCTGGTCAATGGCTTCGATCCAGCGCCCGACATCACTGAGGTACTGCGGCTGAGAAGAGATCACCACGATGGAGTTGGTGCGCTCGATCGGCAGGAAACGCAACATCCCGGCCAGCGGTGTCGCGCTTTGCGCTCCGAACAAATGCTCAAGCTCGGGCATCAACTTGCTGACGTTGGCGTGCTTGAGCCCGAAGACGCTGACGGACATGCCCTTGAGCCAGTTGACATCGAAGGTGTCGATGGTCTGCTGATAGTTGTTCAGCTCATCGGGAGTGCCCGCCATGATCAGCAGGTTGCGGGCGGCGTCGACCTGCACGAAGGCATTTTCCCGGGCCATGGGTTGCAAGAGCTTTTGCATTTGCGGTGCGGAAATATAGTTGAGCAGAAAGAACCGCGCCGTCATGCCGCTGCCAGGTTGTGGCAATGCCAGCTGCGGCGCGAGCCGGCCGGCGAGCGCCGTGTTCGCCGGCAGCACAACGTAGCTGTCGTTCTGCCGGATGATGGCGTTCTTGGTCAGTGCCAACAGGGTTTCCAGGATCGAGAAGGCCTGGCTCTTGTCGACGGGCCTGGAGGTCGAGAAGGTGACGTCGCCCACCACACCCGGGGCGATGCTGTAGTTCTCCTTCAGCACATCACCGAGGATGGTGTTGGCCACGGCCTGGATCGAGACATTGGCGAAGTTGAAGGTGACGCCTGGCTCTTGGGATGCCGTAGCGGCTTGGGGCAGCGCTGACGGTTTCTTATTGATGAAGTGCTGGTTGCCCTGGACAACCCGGGTCGTGGTCGGCGGTGTGATGATGGCCAGTGGCGGTGCTTTCGGCGCCGGGATCGGCAGCGGCGCGCGATCAGTACCGGTGCCGGACAAGGCTTCTTTGATCAACCTGTCGTCCCGTGCGCTGTCGGTGGCCGGTGTTGTGCAACCACAGAGCGCCATCGCGCCGGCCAAGCCAGTGTAGATGAATCGTTTTCTCACAGATCGCTGTCCTTGGGAGTGTCAGGCAAAGAGGGGGGAGCCGGTGTGTTCTGCGGCACTTTCAATAGCAGCAGCTTCAACGTTTGGGTGTTGGCGCCCTGGGTCAACGAGACGTATGTCGGTTCGATCCGCTCGACTCGCCAGCCATTGGGCAGTTGTTGCTGTTCGAGGGCCGCCAGCTGTTGCTCGTCGCTCGTCTTGAAGAAGGCCTTGCGCAGGGCTCCGGAAGCGATGACGCCGGTCAGGCTCAGGCCATTGAGCGACGCCGGCGCCGTCTCGGTGGCTGGGGAGGGTGGCGGGTCAGGCTGCCTATGGGCGTTGAACAGTGGTTTTTTCCAGGTGTATTCATGCGCTGACAACGCTACGGGCATGGGCTCGGCAGTGCCGGCCGCTTTCACCGGGGCAGCCGATGGATCGAGTGGAGGGAGCCACTGAACCTCGGTGCCAAAGCCGTTGAGCAAGATCAGAAGCAACCCCAGCAGGCCCAGTACGGCTGCACTCAGCCAACGAAGCGAGGGTGGGAAGCGCGTCATGGCGTCGCTCCTTTTGGCGTTGGGTTTTGCAGATAAGCGCTGATCAGCAGTTGCGCGGCCAAGCGATTTGCGCTGGCAAGCTGGCCCCGGCTTTTCTCGATCCGGAAGGACTCGATGAACAGCGAGACTTTGCCGTTTTCCAGGCGGTGCAGCAGGCCGGCCAATGGCTCGATGGCGCATTCGAGGTTGATCCGCACACTGACTTGCCGATAAGGCCCTTGCTGGGTGACCGGCACCGGAATTCGATTGGCCAGCGTGCAGCCACCGCCCACCGTGGCGAATACCTGCAAATCGGCGGCGATCAACTGCATCAGTTGTGCGGTGGCCGTGCCCATGTCGGAATCGGCCAGCAGGTTTTCATTGCCCACGGATGAGCGCCTGATCTGAGCCAGCGAGTTCTCCAGCGCAGGCCGTTGGCCGGACAATGCCACGTAGCGTTGCTGGTTGTGGCGTAGCAGCGCCATCTCATCGGCAATGGCCAACAAAGGCTGGCTGAACCAAACATGCAAGGTCAGAAAATACCCTCCGACCAGGCTCGAAGCGGCCAAGGCCAGGGCCAGGGCGCGCTGGCTAGCGGGGGGTGGTCGCAGGCGCATGGCTGGCCTCCGCTTTGCGTAGGGTGGCGAGCATGCTGAAGCGGTCCAGGCCGGTGACAAGGTCTGGCTGGATGGCGCCCTGGAAATTGATGCCTTCCAGGCTGCGGCAGGCTTTCATGGCACTGATCAGGGCGCTGGCCTGGCTGCTTTGGCCGGTCAGGCTGACCTGGCCGTCCGGGTTGATATTCAGGGACTCCAGGGTGGTATTCAGCGGGATGCATTGGCTCAACTCATCGAGCAGCGCCGCCATCGAGGTGGTTTGTGCCCGGCGTTCCACGACATAGCGTTGAGCGTTGAGGGTGTCGTCGATCTGCTGATTGAGCGCCTGGACCTGTTGCGTTTGCCGTTGCAGGGCCTTGACCTGCTGCCGCATGTCTTCAAGGGCCTGCTGACGGTTGTGCAGCCAGAGCTGCAGGCCGGCCAGCGCCAGGACCAGGGCGACCAGCGCAAGGGCCGGAGCTGGCCGCATCAGCGAGCGGCGTCTGCGGGTGCGGCGATGGGGTGCCAGCAAGTCGACGTGCAACCGTGTGCCGTGCTCATCCAGCACATCAACCGCCATGATCGAATGACCGGCCTGTTGCGCCTGATCGAGCAGCGTATCCAGCCGCTCACGGCTGACCACGGCCAGGCGAATGCGAATCAGCGAGTCGTGGGCAGAGGGCAGGCGAACACAGTCGAAATAGACCTGGCTGGCCTTGAACGGGGTGTACTTGTCCATCTCGTACGACAGCATGGAGCTGAGATCCTGGGCCACCGCCGCCGGTAACGACACTTCATGGAGCAAGCGCTGGTGCGGCAGCAGGACCAGGACCGCTGCCGCAGATGTCGATGGCGCGAGGGCTGGTTGCAGTTGCTCAACGTCCCCGGTCCAGAAATGGTCGTCCCGGGAAAACAGCAACGGTTGTTTTTTCTCGGGGTTGATCCTGGCTCGCCAGGAGGCGGGCAGGCAGGCCAGGAGCTCTGCCCGCCACCAGGCAAGGAATCCAGGCAGCGGCGACCCTTGCCAGCGCAGCAGTAGCCAGCGGATCAGCGGCTGTAGCCGGTCAGCCAGGGGCTGGATCAGCAGATTCATTCTTTCCAGCGCAGCACCCGATACGGTCGTTGACCGCTTCCTTGTGGTGAAAGAAAAACCACGGCCTCCAGGGAAGCCGAAACCTGATTCTCCAGCGTCGCCAGGACTCGCACGTTGACCACCGATTCGGGGCCCCGCTGCAGCGCGACCTTTGGCCGTGACAGTTTGAGCAAGGCCAGCAGTTCGGGGCTGGCTGCATCCACATCCGGCACCGTGAGGCCGGACCAGAGCGTGAGGTGCGGTAGCAAGCGCTCGTACAGGCGCGGCTGCATGCCGGGTAACTGCTGCAACTGTTCGAGCGCTTTGAGGGGGCCGGCACTGCGCTGTTGGCCCAGGCTTTCACTCCATTGCCGAGCCTGCCCGGAGGTTGCGCCGAGGCCATGGGCCAGGCGCGCGAAACTGTCCAGCGCGGCAAAATTCAGATCCAGTTTGCCGCGCTCGCTGCTGACTTGGAGGCTCAGCGTGGCCTGCTCAAAGGGCAATGAGTAAACACGCCCATCAGCCACCGTGCGCGCCGGGTAGGCAAACAACCCTTCGACCGCCAACGCCAGGCCCGCTTGCGCGGCCAGCAGGGCGCGGCTGTGTTGCAGTTCAAAAGCGCTCTGGCGGTTTTCCAGGCGCAGGATCTCGACCAGGCTGCCCATCATCAGTCCCAGCAGAGCGATGGCCCACAAGACCATGATCAATGCGGCGCCGCGCTGGCGGCTCATGGGGTCACCTCGGAATCCACGCGCAACGCCACGATTTGCGTGGGCCACAGGTCGGCTCCGCGAGTATCGACGTCGATACGCACGGCCTGGGGCAGCCGGTCCGGCCAGGGCCAACGCTCCAGCCAGTCGGTCGGCTGGCGGTTGGGGTCCAGGCCTCTGTAGCTCAAGCGCAAGTCCTGAACCTCCTGCACCAGTATCTGGGGATTGCCCCAGGGGTGTAGCCCATCCGGGCGGTCCTGGCTGAAACTGATTTGCAAGCGATTGACGCCAGCCGGGCCGGCCACCGCTTCAAGGGTATGCACCTGGACACCAGCGGCGAGTTGCCCGGGCATTGGAGAAACGAAACGCATGCGTTGTCGCTCTCCTTCGAACACCCGTTCCTGATCCGCCGCGTGGCCAAAATCCTCGGCCAGCGCCTGTTGGAGTGCGCTGCGCAGAAAGTTCTGCGCGGTCCTCACTTGGGTCAGGCGATCGGTGTGTTTTTCGCTGAGCAGCAGCAAGTGGTTACCGGAGCCCAAGGCGGAACCGATCAGCACCATCAGCAAGCCGAGGAAGCTCAGGGCGAGCAGCACTTCCAGCAGCGTAAACCCGCGCTGGCCTTGCCTCATGGCAGGCTCCCCGCTGGATGCTTGATGGCCTTGAGCGTGACGAAGCGTTCATGCCGGCTGCCCTTGACCAGCATGAGTTCTAGCTGGGAGAGCACAATGGCCCCCTCATCCCGAAGCGGGGTGGCGCTCAGGCGCCATTGGATACCGTCGCGGGTACCTTCCAGGTGGGCGCCACTGCCCAGGCCGTCTCCATACTCGGCCATCAGCGAAGTGGCCATCAGGGCCATTCGGGTTGTCTGACCATCCCGCGCCAGTGCCTGGGTGGCGTAACCCAGAGTGTTGAGTACGACTGCAAACCCAATGCTCAGGACGACAATCGCCGCGAGTAATTCGACCAGGGTAAAGCCACACTGCTGGCGGGGAGGCAAAGGCTTCATGGCTGTTGCCTATCCCGCCAGTCGACCCGTCCGGTGAGCCAGTCGATATCAATGCGCGTCGCTTGGCTGCCGCGCGCCAGGTACAGGTGCCCGCCAGTGGAGCCGCCGTTGGGGTAGAAGGTGATCAGCCCGACTGACCCTTCATCGCTATCGGCAGTGGCCGCCGTCGTCAGGCGCAGGGTCATGCCGTCCGGCAAGTGGCGCGGTGCCTTGCCGGGCAGCTGATAGCTGTTGCGCAGCACATCCAGGCGCAGGGAGGCTGGTTGTCCTGCGCTGATGGCTTGGCTTCGGACCTGGCGCAACGCCAGGCTCAGGTCACGCTTGACCTGACGCTCCTGGGCGCTCTTGAGCCCCTGGGAGATACCCGAGGCCAACAGGCTGAAACCCACGGCAACCATGAGCAGCACCACCAGCATTTCCAGGAGGGTGAAGCCCTGTTGAACCGGCCGCATGGCAGGCATGGCTATTCCCAACTGCCCAGGTCCTTGCTGTAGCCGTCACCGCCGGGCTGGCCGTCCTGACCGTAGAAAATCAGGTCGAACGAACCGTGCTGGCCGGGTGCGCGATAGCCGAATGCATGGCCGAACGGGTCCTTGAGATCACTGGCCTTGGCATACGGACCGCTCCAACTGGCGGCATTGGCGGGGCGGGCAAGCAGCGCATCGAGGGTACGCGGCGGTGACCCGACGTCCAGCGCATAGCTTTCGATTTTCATCGACAGGCTGGCCAATTGCGCCTTGCCGGCACCGTACTTGCCCTTGTCGACATTGCCACCCACCTGGCGAACGACGATGGTCGCGACAACGCCGAGCAAGACAATGACCGCCAGCATCTCCAGTAAAGTGAGGCCGCGCTGGCGCTTGGGCAGTGAACGAGCTGTTTTCATTAACGTCTCCGGTCAAAGGTTACTGGTCAGGCTCATCAGCGGCAGCATGATGGCCAGCATGATCACCGCCACCAACGCCGCCATGACCACGGTCAGGCTCGGGACCAGCGCGGCCAACAGGCGGTCGATGCTGCGCTTGGCTTCTTCATCGAAAATGCTCGCCACTTTCAACAACATGCCATCGAGTTTCCCGGACTCTTCACCCACTTCGATCATCTGGATCGCGAGGTCCGGCAACAGTTGTTCGGTTTCCAATGCCGTCGACAACCGCTGACCGTCCTTGACCTTGACCGTGGCGTTTGCCACGGCGGCGTTCATCGCCAGGTTATTGGCGACTTGCCGGCTGATGTCGAGGGCATTGATCAGGGGTACGCCCTGGGTCACCAAGGTGCCCAGGGTACGGGCGAACCGTGCGCTTTCCAGGCGTTTCAACAAGCCGCCGGCCAGGCGTGATCGCAGCAGGTATCGATGCCATTTCAAGCGATTTCCGGGCCGGCCCATGTAGCTCAGCGCTGCCCAGGCCAGCCCGAGAAAGAGCGCCAATGCATGCAGGCCATAGCTGGAAAGAAACTGCCCGAGGTCGAGGATCAGCTGGGTCAGCAGCGGGACAGGCACCCCCAGGCCGTCGAAAATCGGCACGAACTGCGGGACCACATAGGCCAGCAGCAACACCAGCGAGCCGAGCACACCCACCACCAGGAAGGCCGGGTAAATCAAGGCGTTGATGACTTCGGTGCGGATGGCCTGCATCCGTTCCAGGTAGCTCGCCAGTTGCCCGAGGCTTTGATCCAGCACCCCGGCGGCTTCACCGGCGTGAACCAGGCTCAAGTACAGCGGGGTAAAGGATTGCCGTTCGACGGCCATGGCCGCTGACAGCGTCTGTCCGGCCTTGACCCGGTCGCGAATGCGTTCGATCAATTGCCGAGCCGCTGGTTTGCCGGGTTGTCGGATCAGGATACCCAGCGCCCGTTCCAGCGGCTGGTCAGCCCCGAGCAACGTCGCGAGTTGCTGGGTAAAACGGCCGAGTTCTTCGCGACTCAAATGGGACGGGCGCAACCAGGAGGGGCGAGGCAAACCCGAGGCGCCGCTGGCGCGTTGTACCCGCAGGACCAGCAGGCCACGCTCTTGCAACTGGCTCGCGGCGGCCTGCGGGTCGCTGGCTTCAAGATGGCCGTTCACGGTGTTGTGGTCGGCGTCCAAGGCCTTGTATTGATACTGTTCCATGGTCAGTCATTGCGCGTGATGCGCAATACCTCTTCCAGTGAGGTGATACCCGCCAGGGCCTGGCGCAGGCCTTCTTCATGCAAGGTGCGCAAACCGGCAGCGCGAGCGGCCTGCTCCAGGGTAGCAGCGTCGGCGTGGCGCATCAGCAGCGAGCGGATTTCTTCATTCATCACCAACAATTCGGTGACGGCACTGCGTCCGCTGTAACCGGTTCCCGGTGCATCGGCCCTGGGCCGGTACAGCCGGATCGGACGCTCATCGGTGTAGCGATCCAGCTGGTGCTCGGCGATTAGTTGCGCCGGCGCCTCAAAGGCTTCGCGCCATTGCGGGTCTAGCCGTCGCACCAGGCGTTGAGCAAGGATCCCGGTGACGGTCGAGGCGATCAGGTAGCTTTCCACGCCCATGTCCAGCAAGCGGGTAATGCTGGCCGCAGCGCTGTTGGTGTGCAAGGTCGACAACACCAGGTGGCCGGTCAATGACGATTGAATGGCGATCCGGCAGGTTTCCAGATCGCGTATTTCACCGATCATGATCACGTCCGGGTCCTGGCGGACGATCGAGCGCAATGCGCCGGCGAAGTCCAGGCCTATGGCCGGCTTTACCTGAATCTGATTGATCCCGGGCAATTGGTATTCGACAGGGTCCTCGACGGTGATGATTTTCCGTTCGCTGGTATTGAGCCGGGTCAGTGCGGTGTACAGCGTGGTGGTCTTGCCCGAGCCGGTGGGGCCGGTCACCAGCAGAATGCCATGGGGGCGTTCGAGCAAGTCGAGGAGCTGCCGGAGCCGCTGGCCATCGAAGCCCAGGCTGGGAAAATCGAAGGTCACCTGCTCGCGGTCCAGCAGCCGCATGACCACCGATTCGCCGTGACGGGTCGGCACCGTCGAGACCCGCAGGTCCAGCTCCTTGCCTTGAATCCTCAACATCATGCGTCCATCCTGGGGCAGGCGTCGTTCGGCAATGTCCAGGTGCGCCATGATCTTGATCCGGGAAATCACCGCTGCCGACGAACTGACCGGAGGCGCCTCGCCTTCCTGCAAGGTTCCATCGATGCGGTAACGCACCTTGAGCTGGTTTTCGAAGGGTTCGATATGAATGTCCGAGACGCCCAGCTCGACCGCTCGTTGCAACAGCAGGTTGACGATCCGGATCACCGGGGCTTCGGAAGCCAGGTCCTTGAGGTGTTCGATATCGTCGGTCTTGTCGACGCTCTCGCCGAGGTTTTCGATCAGCGTGCCCATGGCCGAGCGGCCCTGGCCGTAATAGCGTTCGATCAATTGTTCAATCTCACTGCGCAGGCCAATCGACAGGCGCGCCGTGAGCTGGCTGGCATATTCCAGAGCCAGGATCGGATAACGCTGGGTCGGGTTGCTCACCAGTATGTGCAGTTGCTGGTCGAAGGGCGGCAAAGGCACCACCCCGTAGTGTTTCAGGAACCGTGGCGAGACGTCCGGCAGACCACCTTCCAGCCGCGGCGCGTCGCTGCCATGCAACAAGGGAATGTCGAGCAGGGTCGACCAGGCCGTTGCCAGGTCTTGTTCCGAGAGGCGGCCGAGTCGAATCAGCAGCTCGGGCAGCTCGTGTTGTTGCGCGTCGCCCTCTAGCTGCCTGGCTTGTGCCACTTCGGCCCCTTTCAAGTGCCCCTGTGTTACCAGCCAGTCGATAGCTTGCGTGGTCAGTGTGGGTGAGTCGGCTATGGCCATCAGCGGATTCCGTGGGTGAGCAGACCTTGTCACCCCATGACTGCTGTGCGTCATGGGGTGACAAGGTGCCTTAATGGCTCAGCGGCTGTGGGGCACTGCTGCCGAAGATCTCCAGGCGCAGCGCCTTGAGTTTTTCCTCGATGGCGGCGCGCCGTGCCTCGTCGCCATCGACGGTCTTGAGTACTTCGTCAATCGCCTGGTTCGCGGCCTGCTGGTAGGTCTCCAGTTGCTGGCGCTGGGCAGGCGAGGGGAGGGCCGGTGGTGTGGAGCGGTCTTTCATGTCCATCCAGATGCTGTAGTTCAGGCGCTCCTGTGACTTGGGGTCGGACTCGATGTTTGGCGTCAGTCGTTCGACCTGGGCATAGGCGGTCTTCAATTCCTCGCCGTTGCTGACCGAGGTTTTCAGCTCGTTGATCAAGCGCTCGGCGGTCTGCCGGCGCTCAGTGGCCGACAAGGTGTTGGCGGTTTGCGAAAACGCGGTGATTTGCTGTTCCAGCGACGCTGGCGCTTGGCTGTCAGCGGCTGGCGCAGGCACGGCCGACGTGGCATCGCTCACTGGGCGCGAGGCGACGCCGGGCCCTTGTTCCACGACGGTGTCCACCGGCTGGCGAAACAGCACCAGGTAGGCAATCAACGCCGCACACACCGCTAAAAGAATGGCTTTCATCTTGAGGGTTCCTTTCATCAGGACGGCATGATGTCCAAGAGTGGATCGGTGCGGCTTGGCAAACCGGTTTCAACATGCCCAGCGAGCCGTCGAGAGAAGTTGCTTTCGGTGTTGGTGGCTGTGAGGGTCAGGTCATACCAGCCGGAACTGCTGCGCAGCAACCAGGAATCGCTCAGGCTTTCACCCGGCTTGAGCTCAAGGGTGTGCACTGTATCGCCCTTGTACGCGGGGTTGGATTTCACCGTCACCGTACAGGCCAGTACCCCGGTATTTTTGATCGTCAGGACAATCTGCGCCCCCTGGTAGCTGACTGAAACCTCAGGCCGGGCGAGGGTCTTGGCCAACTGGTTATTGCCGGTAAATTCCCGATAGAAGCCATTCGGTGCACGCACTTCAAAGCCGTAGCGACCGTTCGCGTCGATACGGTCCTTGAGGTTTTCAATGAGCGTCTGGCCGCGGCTTCTAAGGTTCGTTGCCGCATGGATATCGTAGCTGGTCACCGTATAGAACGCCGGGGCTCCCCGTTCGTTGGAGTGCACCTGGAAGACCGCAGCCGAACGTGCGTACGGGTTTTCCGGCAGGGCCATGCCCTCGTTTCTCAAGTTGAGCAGCAGGCTGCCATCGCTGGCGGCGACGCTGACCTCGGCATGTAGCTGGTAGGGCACTGCCAGGGCGTCGCGCTGGCCGATTTCCTGGCCCGGCAAGGTCGTAGGGTTGGTGTAATAAGGGTAGGAGCGATAGTACTGCTTGTAGTAGGCGTCATCCTGACGAGCTTTGGTTTCAGTCAGGTTGGTCAGGTTGGCAGGAACGCTGCTATCGGTTTTCCCGGTGAAGTCGAAAAGCGAGGTCAAGTCACCGCAAACCGCCCGGCGCCATGGGGAAATATTGTCCGCGGTGGCGCCGAAGCGTTTTTCGAGGAATCTGAGCACAGAGGTGTGATCGAAGACTTCGGCACTGACCTTTCCGCCCCGGGACCACGGCGATATCGCCAGTACCGGCACGCGCGGGCCCAAGCCAATGGGCAACTGGGTGGTGCTTTCGATTTCGCCTTGGGTGTCGACGGCCGAAAGGCCGGTGCCCGGTTTCCATGGTGGTACGGCAGCGGACACGTGGTCGAAATAACCGTCGCCTTCATCGTAGTTGATGATGAATACGGTCCTGGCCCAGACCTTGGGGTTACTGGTCAGGGCTTCGAGAATCTTCGATACGTAGTATTCACCGAAGGAGGGACCCCACCAAGGGTGTTCCGAATAACAGTACGGCGGCACGATCCACGACACTTGTGGCAAGGTGTTGTTTTGCACGTCTTCGCGCAACTTGGTCACTCCGCGAGCGACCATGGCTCGTTGCCACAAATCGGAGTCGGGTTTTGATTCCTTGAAGCGTTTAAACCAGGCCAGGGCATTGCAGTCGTAATTGTTGTCCTCCTGTATGAGCCACTTCCATTTGAGATCGAGGTAGAGCCACCAGAGTGAAGACGACTGGTAGCCGCCTTCCTGGTAAATACGCCAATTGATATTGGCTTCGCTCAGGCGTTCGGGGTAGGTGGTCCAGTCCACAGAACCACTTACACCGATGGTGCCGTCGCCCATGCTGTTGGTGTATTGGACATTTTTGCCATCGCCGGTAGGCGCGGTGCGGCCGGTCATGTGATACAGGCGATTGGGGTTGGTGGGGCCCATGATCGATTGGTGATAGGCCTCGCCCAGGGTGAAGGCGTCTGCCAGGGCATAGTAGTACGGGATGTCATCCCGCTTGAAATGGCCCATGGCGGTGTAGTCTTGGATCGCCGTCCACTGGTCGTTGCGGCCTTCGTTCCAGGTCCCGTGAAACGCCGACCATTCGTGGTTCTGCGAACCTAACCATTGGGCGTGCACGTTCTTGGTGTCGAAGTGATAAGGCAGGTATTCGGTGGTTTTGTAGGTTTGATGCATCACCGACTTGCCATCGGCGCGCTTGAGGACCCGGGGGTCGTTGAATCCACGAACGCCGTTGAGGTGGCCGAAGTAATGATCAAACGAACGGTTTTCCTGCATCAGGATGACCACGTGGTCGACATCCTGCAGGGTGCCGCTGCGCACATCCGGCTCAATGGCCAGTGCGCGTCGTATGGTTTCGGGAAAAAGTCCGGACATTCCGGCCAGCGCTGCAGCTTGTGCACTGCCTTTCAAAAAAGTACGACGATGAAACTTTGGGGCGTCTGTCATCGATAAGCTTCCTGTAAGGTGCGTTGGGGAAACGCCCTCATAAAAGGTCGACCTTATTGTTCTTTCTTGATGTTTTTATTAAATAGAGCGCTATTTTCTCGACGTTTCAGGCGCACGCGCCAGAGTCATGCTCTGCTGCAAATTTAAGTTCTGGCATTTCAAATGCGACAGTCACTCATAGTAAAGACGACACCCAGGCAGTTACTCAAGGCATGAAATCCAGCAAAGGACAAGATGCACTTTTATGGGGCATGGCTATTTTTTTGCCCAATAAGCGCTTTCCTGCAAGAGGCTCCTATCGTTTCTAATCTGAGGGCTGCGCCGCAAATACCACCAGGGCATTAAAGGACAAAAAGCGGACTTTGAAAGACACAGATTTGATTTTCAAATAGTCGCCGCGCCACTAGCTGCCCCTTATTGCAGCAGGAACTGAGGTTCTTCCATGCCAAAGATCTGCTTGCGCAGTGCGCTGAGCCTTTCTTCGATAAGGCTGTGCTGTTGCTCTTCGTCTTCAACGCTACCGAGCACCTCGTCAATCACCTGTTCAGAGGCTTTCGCGTAGATGCCGATCTGCTCGCGCTGAAGGGAGGAGGGCAGCAGCGGCGGGGTATGGCTGTCCTTGAGCTCAATCCAGAGCTTGTAGTTCAAGGCCTCCAGGGGATTGGGCTGAGGCTCGATGTAGGGCGTCAGTTCCTGAACGTGGGCGTAGGCCTGGTTCAGGTTCGCCCCTTTGGCGACGGCGCTTTTTATTTGCTCTATCAAGTTTTCCGCACGTTGCTTGCGCTCCGCCTCCGATAGCGTGCTGGCAGATTGAGAAAACCTGGTGATGTTGGCAACGAGCACTTTGATGTCAATCATGGTCGGACCCTGAAGAAAGAACGCGTGTGTTGTCGAACTTGAGCCAAAAGCCCCTATACGCAGTGGCCGGTAGAGTAGGGTACAAATATTACAAAACAACTCATCAATACCCAGGCTCCTAGGCAAGGCCGGCACTTACCAATAATGACTGCCGGGTCAGAATAACAACGAATCAAGAGATGCCAGCAAGTAAGGTGGAGTTATCTTGGGTGGCGATATTACAGAGGGCCATCTTGAAAGCGACGTTTACTGATAGTAAATACGACGCGAATATCAAGTGCAGGCCAGGCGACCAGCACTTGAAGTATCCCTGATGAGCAAGAACGAACCTTGCCAGAAATAAGTTATCACCAACCGAGGGTCAATCAGCCACTACTTCAAATTTTCGAGTAGTTCCTGTAAAGGCGCTGATCGTTCCCCAGACATTTTTCTGATCACCGCCATGGCTGATGTAGTAGTAGCCGGGTTTGGCATCCTGCGGAATATCCCAGGAAATAGTCGCCTTCGATGCAGAAACTCCGACCCGTTCCCAGCGGTATTTGGTTTCCCAGTCGTTGTCGGTCGCCACACGTATGGCCGCTTTCTCACGGGCGGGGTCGGCTGAGGTGTAGTACACGCTCAGGAAGGTGTCTTCGGTATGCAGGTTGTTCTTCGGGTGCCCGGTGACGAAGGCCACCGTCACGGTTTGCCCCCGGTGGTAGATCTTTTCTGGTTGCTGCAGCACATCGCCAAACGAGGTGCCGATGTACGGGGCATCGGTGACGACACCGGTCTGGAAGTTCAACAGGCAGCAGGACAGGTCAGGTGGCTGGGCGGTGCTGGCGACCGGCTGATGGTCACGCATGGCGTTGGCCATGTCGGTGAACAGCTGTTGATAGGCGGCCTGGGTCCAGGGGCCGAAGATCGTCGAGCCGCCTTCATACTCCTGGGCACCGTATTCTTCGCGGGTAGTGACATAACTGGAGTAGGCGTTGGCATAACCATTGAAGATCACATGGTTGATGCCCATGGGCGCGACTATGGCTTGTACCGCCCGGCGAATGCGCACACCGGACATCACCGTAAACTCGGCCGGTGCGCCCAGCACGGCGAGCTGGCCGATGCGGAACATCTGGATCGGCAGCACATTGGGAGTCCAGGGGAAGGGTTTCTTGTTGCCAGTGTCGGCCAGTATCTGTTTTTCAGCCTGGCACTTCTTCAGCTCCTTGGACGGCGCACCGGTCAGCAAGCCGCCGAGGAAAGACAGCAGCGGATTATTGCTTTCACTGATGCCCAGCGGACCAGGGCCATCTTCCGTGCTGCCGGCTGCCAGACTGCTGCCCAAGGCGGCAATACACAGCGTCTTCGGCGTGCCATCCGTGTAGTCAGGGCGTACGGTCAGGCCGTGGAAGTCGACAAACTGAAAGCGGTTGTCGAGCCCACCGGTCACTTCCTCGGTCGGCCCTGTGACCAGTTCATAGGCTTTGTTGAACTGCCTCAAGCCGATTTCCTTGGTGTTGGCGAACTCGTCCTCAGTCGGCCCGGAGCCTGGACGCAAGTTCAAGTTGGGCGACAAGTTGCCGGCATTGGTCTGGGCAAAGGCGGCGATAAACCCTGGTTTTTTACTGATGTCGTGTTCCCAGTGGTAAGACGCATAGCCTTTGTTATCAGAAGAAATCAGATGGTTGTTATTGGTCATGGATGTGCCGTGCACAGGGAACCAGCTGATGACTCCGGCAAGCTCGCCCTGTTGGTCGACGAACTTCAACACCGTCATTTCCGGGTCGATACCGTCTATGTAGCCGGCGACATCCGGATTGCGCTGGTGAGAGAGCAGCGACCTGTTCTTGCTGGCATTGGTGAGATCACCCTTGGCATAAAACAATCGACCAGGTTGCATCTGTCGATGGGCCTGGTCAATTGAACGCACGATGCCATCGACAATCACGTTAAAGGTCTTTTCCTGAAAGCCCAGTACCGACAAGTCGTAGATCGTGTAATGAGAAAAGCCACCAGGACCTGAGTGAGTGTGAGTGGCCGCCAGCATCACATTGTTTTCGTTATAGACCCCCGGGTATTTCTTCTCCAACTTGCGCAAGACACCTTGCTGCACCGCTTGGAAAATCATGCCCAGGTCGGTGTTGACGTACACGAGCCGCTTTCCCGTGGCCCCATCTTCAATGATGAACGCCCTCGACCATTGCCGCGTATGAATACCGGCGGTCTTCTGGTCGGTGGAGGAGTACCCCATCATCCCGACTTCCGCTGCCTCGCCGGTAACATCGGCTTTGCCCAAGCCAAATCGATAAGGTTGTTCGCCAGCAAAGCCGGTTGAACATAACAAGCAGGTGATGACAACGAGAACAGAACGATACAGTCGGATACTCATTTGAATCTCCCTGTTTATTGTTTTGTGTGCAAAAGATAACCCCGCGTTGTCAGGCTCGTCGGAAGCGAGCCTGCACTGAAGACCAGGCTGCTGGTCAGAGGCTGGTAGAAACTAGAACAGTCCGGTTCAGAGGGATGGGGTATTTACGGACATAAACGGGACTCTCAGGGACAACGGTTGAATCCCTTAGAGCGCGGCCTAGTTCGCGAGGATGAGATCCGCAGGTAAAGGAAGAGATCATGCCTGATGCGGATCAAACAGATTTTGCGCAGTACCCGGGTGAATCAGTGCACGAGTGATCTGGAATTGAAGTCAGGCTCTGATTACGAGTGTGGTCTGGTCGAGCATGGACGGGATGGCGTTCAGACAATGACTTATCTGAATACGAGGCGTGGTCCGTTGAGAGGGAGGACGTTAAGCGGGTAAGCGGGATCAGCGCTTCAAGCCATACACATAATTTAACATAATATACATTATGCGTATTTATATGCTGGGACATCAGGGCCAGTGCAGGCCAGATTTCAGAGCCTGCTGTGAATGTCAACTAAAGGCGGGAACGCTCGGTCTTATAAAATTTCTAATTAAATCAATCAGATAGGATCGCACCATAAAACCACTTTTTTGATAGAAGACATCCTTTTTTAGCGAGGTTTTCTGCTAAGACATTGATTAAGTTGAAGATTTTTTTCGTTGCTAAGCGTCGGCAACGGCACCGCCGCATAGCATTTGAAAACGGAACTGGTTGCGGGAAAACATGGGTAAATTAAGACGCTTTTCAGGATTTCGCTCCGTTCAACGCTTGGCAACCCGATCGGTGAAGAAATTTACTCACCAAATTTATCCCTCTTTTAACTGTTAAATAGGTACTGCCATACATATTCACATCGGTCCCTCCGGTCGCCACTGAAATGATTAACAAGCGGATTTATCCTGGCTACGTTTTGCGCTCGCTATGCGGACCCGCAATGACTCCAGATCAGCTGTGAATATCAGCTAGTCGATGACATTCCAATCAGTTGTAGCTCATCCTCCATATGGGATAAAAATCTCCTGATATCCCCGGTATTTTCTTTCCGCATATAGCATGCCGCCACTAAGCTGACCGGATGGATGCCGAGGGCGCTGCAAAGCTCCTCGAGCTTATCAAGTGTAGGGCTGGTACCACCTCGCTCGAGCAGGCTGACATTGGTTCGGCTACTGACAAGCGCAAAATCCTCTTGCGTAAGGCCTTTCTGAAGGCGAACCTGCCTTAGCGTCGCCCCAAAAGCTTTTCTCAGTTCCATTTTGCGATCTCACAAAAGGAACGATAAAGCTTCATTGCACAATATATGACTACAACATATATTGTTCATTTGCGACGAAGAGAGGCTCGCCATGAACCAGGAACATGGTCAATCGATGATCTTTTCCCACCTATTCAACGACGATTTTCTAGCAAGCCCTTTCGTTCGACAGACGGTAATGTGGCCGTGGTTTTATCTGCAAGCGGAGGTTCGTGAAGGCAAGGAATTCGTGGGTGAGATGTTCATGGTCTCTTCGTTTGATTCACTTAAAGATATTCTCGAGCAGCAGCACGACTCCTTTCGGGTCCGATCAATCCAATATGTCACCCCTGGTTTTGTCAACAAAACCGGCCATTGGCGTATGGAGCTGCTTCTGGAGGCGAGCGAAGCGGTCGGTCGAAGTGGAGAGAAAATACCTATTTTGACAGTTGCGGGTCGGACGTATTCTCAAATTGACATCAGCACCGAAACAGACTTCACAAACGTCAAGGTATTGTTCAGCCATAAAACGGACGGGCATAATTGATTTTCTGTAAGCAGGCACTGCCTCAGTAGAGCGTCACCTTTTTCGGCGACGTAATACTCGCTCATTGAAATTAAAACTCGATCCTGTGAGCTGGCCACACGGTTCTTGATCCGGATGACAATGAAGCAGGCTTTCCCGCAAGCTGACATCGCTATCCTCAACCGCCGACTCTGGCCCAGTGTCACCGTCTTCTGGTTCCAACGATTCAGGGCTAGTCAAGTAAAGGGCAAGCAGTTTATGGTGTGGGTAACGGCTCTCAAAATGCCTGATCAGCCCCTTAAAAATGCTTTCACCGGTAGGTGTGCCAGCAACTCGGCGAATCACATACTCAGCGATAGCCAATCGCACCTCGACCTCATTTGAATCGAGAGGAAGATCCTCGTATCCATCTTCAAACCGGCTATAGGGACGACACCCAAGGGGATTATCAGTCATCGTTCCAACCTCCTGTGCGTTTCCTTTAATGGTCAAATGACCTTATACAAAACTCCGGTATTACGATTGAAGTGATCGTTTTTTCGGATTTTCGGCGCTACCTTCAAAATAGGTTAATTGTAAAAAAAATGAAACCACCGGAATCTTGTGTACGGGCGCGGCATTCAGGAGAAAACACACTGCGCTCTCTTTCAAAGTGGAGGCCTCTGCCCCCTTCAGTTCAGGCTTTAGTCAATTAACGAGTGAGGGATTACATGAGTTATCGCAACAAGCGTACAGTGGAGGCTAGCTTTGACGAAATGTTGATGATCAAGCGTCGAGCCAGGGAGCGGCTGGTTGATGCGGTGCGCTCGGCGAATCGTGAAAGCCTTGAGCTTGCGGCAAAATATGTCAAAACAGCTCTACGTGGCAACGCACCAATCCCACGACCACAACGATTTAGCTGCCTCGCTAACGAGAAGTAATTTGCCACACCCGGAGGCATATTTGAGGATATGCTAGATGCATCAGTAATTCGCCTAGAAACTAGGCGAACCATCAGGCATTACCACTAAGAGAGTGTCTTAATAATTCCAGCCAACTCCCAAAAATATAGCCGTTATACGTGGAATAAAAACTCCGCTCTTTGGCTTGATAACCTTCGTTTGACAAGGCCAATTTAAACTCTCGAGGATTGAGTTTATTTTGGATCGGTGCCGAACCGGACATAATGCAGTACATAAACCAAGAAACTTGATCCTTAGGCATAATGCGAACTAATCCCACCCCTTGGCTCCTCGCATACTTAACCGTACCTTCTTGAAAAGAACTCCTTGTTACAATGACTCCTTTAATATTTTTTCCAGCTATTTGATCCAGCTTTGATTTGAACTCCTCTGCATCATCAACTGGTATGCTACGAGCATAATCTTTACATTCACAAACCCAAAGCATGGAATAGTTGTCCGCACCGGGCAACCAGACCTCAATTGAAATATCAACCACGATATCTTTCTCTCGATCTCTCGAATAATACCCTTTTTTCTTAAAAACCCTCCCAGATGAAGGAGAAATTCCGAGACGACCAGCCTCAAGCTCTTTTTTTATAAGCATGAAGGTCTCATCTTCTAGCGCGTCTCCTTTTGCGACGGTACTCATAATATTCCTTATTCAAAAAATACCTATGTGACGCATCATCCATACGCTCGATGAGCTTTCCATAGACGATGGGGAGAATCATCAAATAACAGCTGGGAAACACTCAAGATAAAACGAACGCGTCATAAATATAGACAAGCCCAAGAAGCAGAATAGCAGGCAAAACACCCACCACTAAAGCCAGAAATTTTGAGTTTGCATACACTGCCGCCATACCTTGACTACTATTGATAGACGCCCAGTAGGTCACTGCCCCGATAAAAAGAGATACTCCCAAGGTTTGGTATGGGTACTCGGAGGTTAATGTGTTGAAGTAGCTCGAAAGATCCCCATTTGAATACCAAATTCCATAATCGATACCTTTGACCATCAGCCCCACCCACAATCCCCAGGCAGCCGTTGTGACCACGAAGTACAGAAAGGAAATCGGTGCGCAGTTGAGTCCCAACCTCCTGAACAGAGAAACCGTACCCGCATGGTAGGCCCAACGCAAAATCGCAATTGCATAAATGCCAAAGATTGCAATCCCAAGGGCCCCCTGCCCAATCCAGCCTTGGGTGCTGTGCAGATGAGCCCAAATGTCACTCTGGGTTATCCCGTTTTCCAAGTACTCGCTTTCTCGTTTTGCCAACCATTGGTAGATCGAAACCGCCGTGGATTGCCAAAGCGTCCCAGCAAACATTGGTAACGTCATTAAGCCCTTCAACCGCGTGTAAACAGGCCGGTCTGGAGCCTTAGAGAAATGGAGCGGGCGGGCGAACAATGGGATAAAGACCAACATCGCGTAGCGCAATAGAGGTTGATCTCGGAGGCGTCGCCAAGATCGTAGGACGATAGTGCTCATGAATATAGCCGCAGCCAATGTGATTGATGTAATGGCATATTGGCATGAACGATTCAACCTGAATAGTCATCTAGACTATGGCTGCCCCTCGCTCAAGGAGGGACTCAAACGTGCCGTCGAATAACCAGTGGTCTTACAAGTCGAACACCGCTCTGAAACAGCTAAGTAGGTGCGACACAGCGCATTGATGAAGTCTTGTACAGGCCTCCTCAATCCCTTGCGCTCGGAGTCCTCGGAAGCAATTCTACTACTTCTTTCCAGCGCAGCGTCGTCCATGGGAGTTGGACGTTCTCCCTCTTGGCTCAAGAATCACTTCCTATCTAAGATGACCGTTTGCTTGAAGGATAAACTAACCTCCTCCAGTCGCGATTTATCCTCATGTGGTTATAACTCTACTAAATGGCTATTTAGTTGAGTTACATTACTCTGAGTGCGAGTTCTAACAATTCAGCTACGCAGATCACCTGAAGATCGCACTCAATGGTTTCCCTCAGGTAGACCATGGCAGCGGCAATAACCATGTCTGATCTTCACTGCGTCTCGAAGCGGAAATACCTGATGACATCCTTGATCCGCTGGCCTGACGTCGTCGCTACAGAAAATTTACAATGAATGAGCGACAGCCTGATCAAGGTATCTTCCACGTTTATGCAAACAAGGTCGGCAGCTTCGCCGGCGCTGTCGTCATCGAACACAATGTCGAAATCGCCCGCAATGTATTCCTGAGCGGCACGCCACTAAATCGAGTCTACCCTGCCCTCGCCGTCTTTCCAGTAACTCTCTTTGGTAAGATCGGTTGCCTCCCATGCCCAAGGCTCAAGGCTCAAACTGAGCTGGATTGAACTACATCCTAGTGAACCAGGGCCTGGCAGTAAGTTGATGCTGCCCCGCTGTTCTGCCGTTGGAGCGATGCCGGTTACGTGACAACTCACGAACGGAAAACCCTTCTCTCGTCAGATGGGCAAGATGTTCGGACATTGGTGACGCCACGTATGAATGCCTGAGTCGGAGCAGCGCTACTAAGCCTCTCTGTCAGCATCAGAGATAGGCGCTGGTGAGCGTGCTTCCAGCTAGATGAACCCTCCTCAATGCTACGTGGACTACCTACGATCTGCTCCATGATTCATCTCCTGGGTCGTTTTGAGGGTTTAGCGTTTTTGTTGCCTTACTGAGTCCCTAGCTGAAGGGAAGCCTCGCTTCCCTCCTCCGGGGTTGGCTCAACAACTTGAGCGTGGAGCAGTTGTTCGTTCTCGTTTTGCAGTGAAGTGATCCTCGCTACGGTTTCCTGCTCCCGCAGCTCTGCTACAGCGGCGGCCTTGTACAGCGCCTTGACCTCTTCACGCAGGGCGGAGATTTGTTCGTTGAGATGCTCAGCCACGCCAGCGGTTTTTGACTCCCCTTGACGCAATGTCTCGACCTGGTTGTTGAGCGATTGAACCAAAGCTTCCTGAGTGTGCAGGTATTTGGCGTGCTGCCTTGCTTCCCCGAGCAGACGTTCGTTATCACGATTTAGCCGCGTCGACTCATCTTGTTTCACTGCAATCGTCTCTCGCAGCTTGCGCTGCTCGACCTGTATCTCGTGCAGTTGAGACTCATGCCTGCGGTGATCCTGATCTCGCTGCTCCTTCGCTGCCTCTCGATAGTGCTCCAGAGCCCCGCGGGCTTGGACGTGCTTTTCCTCCAGCGACTGAATGTGCTTGTCCTTTTCGACAACTAAAGCTTCGAGGTCGCTGCAGCGTTGGCTGAGGCCAGCGTTTCGCGTCAGCTCAGCCTGTAGCGAGGATTGGGTGGTCGCGAGTTCAGTACTCTGAACCTCCAACGCGGCATGCTGGGTGGCTGACTGGCGCTCGATTTTCTCCAACTCTGATGCGAGTGTGAGGATCTGGCTCTCTAGAGTCGTGCGCTCCAGAGCAAACGCCGCGGCGGCCTCGGAGACGGCTTCCTGACCCTCCTCCATAAGCTGATCCAGTAGGGCTTGCACCGTACCGCTGAGCACATCTCCCAGACGCTCACGTACAGGAGCAACTGCTGGACTGGAAGCTTCAAGCTCTTTGAGATACCGAGAAATCGTGGTCTTGGAGCCCGTATTTCCGAGCTCAACACGCACAGCATCAATACTGGGATTGATTCCTTTGGCCAGCAGCGCCTGACGTGCTTTTTGCACGACAGCCTTATTGATTCCACCTCTGGCCATCAAATCTCCTACGATTTCGTACTGTGTTACATGACATGTATATACATGGCGCGATTTATAGATTTTACGTCGTTTGATCTTCAATTTCTAGGAACACATAATAGAGCTTTATGGCTTCTAGATAGCCAATTGCGCTGTATGAGCGTCCAGATACCCTGCTCCCAGCGCGAACACACCGACTTCAAGGTCAAGCGAGATGGACAAGGCGAATCGATACCTACAGGCGGGTACCCGGGAAAACACGCGTAAGAGCTACCGGGCTGCGATTGAGCACTTCGAAGTGACTTGGGGCAGTTATCTTCCTACGACAGCAAATGGGATCGTCCGCTATCTCGCGGAATACGCTGACAAGCTGTCACTCAACACTCTCAAGCAACGCTTGGCGGCCTTGGCGCAGTGGCATATCACTCAGGGCTTTCCCGATCCGACTAAATCTCCTAACGTGCGCCAGATGATCAAGGGCATCAGGGTTGTACACCCCGCCAGGGTCAGACAGGCCGCCCCGCTACTGATCAAGCACCTGGAGAAGGCGATTGATTGGCTGGAGGCTGAAGCAGCGGCCGCTCTTGAGCGAGGTGATTACAAATCGCTTATACGCCACCGAAGGTCGGTGGCGATTGTGCTTATTGGGTTTTGGCGAGGATTCCGTGGCGACGAACTCGCCAGGCTAACGGTCGAAAACACAGAGGCATCAAGTGGTGAAGTGATCAGCTTTTATTTGCCTTACACCAAGGGTGATCGAGGACATGAGGGACAGACCTTTCAAACGCCGGCGCTGACGAAGTTTTGCCCGGTCGAGGCGTACATCAACTGGATTACTGTTGCCGGACTCACCAATGGACCCGTGTTCCAGAGAATTGATCGCTGGGGCAATCTCTCAGGTAAAGCTATTCAGCCTCATAGCCTGATCCCACTGCTTCGCCGGATCTTTAAGGAGGCAGGCCTGCCTGAAGCCCTCTACACGAGCCACTCGATGCGCCGGGGGTTTGCGACCTGGGCATCGGCGAATGGCTGGGATATCAAAGCACTAATGGGCTATGTGGGGTGGAAGGATATGAAGTCTGCGCTGCGCTATGTGGACTCAAACGTCTCTTTTGGTCACCTAGCAATCAAAGCTCCGGTCTGTCCTGGGCTGAGTGGACACTGACTTAAGGTGGATAATCTCCACCGTAAGGAGTGTTCATGCCCCATGAGCAGATGACCTTTTCCTGAATCCTTCAAGCGCGAGGCGGTAGACCAGGTGCTTGCCGGTACCCCGCTTCGCCATGTAGCCGAGACGCTGGGCATTACTGAAAGCCTACTGGGCAAATAGAAGCACCAGTACGAGCAGCAAGGTGACGATGCCCGGCAGCAGCGACCACCTTCGGCGAGAGAGATGGCGAATCGGCAGGTCCGCACCACCCACAATGAGGTGAATGGGATCTATGGCCGTCGTCGCATCAAGGCCGAGTTGGCGGCCATGGGGCATGCGTGTGCTCGACACCGGGTTGCTCGATTGATGCGCGAAGCCGGTCTGCGCGTTCGCTCGCGCAAGCGCTGTCGGCGGCTTTCCAGCAGCCGTCATGCGCTGCCGATTGCCTGAGTCATCTGGATCGCCAGTTCGCCTCATATCGTGACAATCGGCACTAGTCCGGACATGACCTTCCTAAGGACAGCCTAAGGCTGGCTGTATCTGGCCGTCGTGCTCGATATCTATTCACGCGCCGTCGTCGGCTGGGCGATGCACCACCGCATGCAGCATGCCTTGGTACACGCCGCACTAGAGATGGCTGCTGCACGTCGACAGCCGAAAGAAGAGGTGCTGCTGCACTCGGATCGTAGCAGCCAATACTGCGCATACGACTACCAGGCCTTGTTTCGGCGACCTCGAATCGTGCCCAACAATTCTGTCCGGGGAGCGGCTAGAACAATGCCGTGATGGAGAGCTTCTTCCGCTCGCTAAAGGCAGAGTGGGTGTACCTGACGCGCTATGCCAGCTACCACGAGGCGAGAACTGAACATCCGCAATCACCGGCTATCTCAGCCCGATGGAGTTTGAGCGGCGCTATGTGAGTAGTAACTCTTAACTACGTGCCCACCAGTTCTGGGACAGACCAGACCAAACATCGATAAGGCGCCCAGAACCGCAACAGATCATAATCTTGCATCTCCAGATTTCTGCTGCGCTAGTACTACAGAATAGGCGTGAGAAAAAATACGTGCCTCGACTGATCCGTCTGGCAGGCACTTGATGAGACTGGAAAAAACGTCAGATCCCAAACCCGGTGTAACGAGCTGTAAGCGGGCACATTCACTCCCCAACACCCGTATTACCAACACCATTTTAGTGTCATTGAGATACCCCTGGTGCCACTCGGCAATCAGAAGATAGACTCGCCAAAGTCGCGTACCCGACTCTCCCTCAAAGGGCTTGATACTTGCCGCATAGGTTACTAGATGGGTAATCGCTCGCAGAGCTTGATCAGGAGCCTCTTTACTCATGCCAGCCTTCACAAACCACTGAATCATCAACGCTGCGATAGCAGTGTCACATATCGGAGTCAAGACGAGCATCAGAGCAAGCAGAGAAGCAGCGTGTTGCATGGTTTTCTGGAAGGGACGTCGGTAATCCCACACAGCAGATACCAGCATTTTGAAATCAGGATCTCTGTCAAGAATCTGAATTCCTTGACTCACGCTCCTCGCCTGTGAGAACCCGAGAGGGAGAAGTGCAATGAAATCTTGCCAGCGGACCATTATGCCGACATTCCATTGACAGAGCTGTGCAATCTTACGCGCCTTTTCTCTGATATCTAGAAGCTCCAACTCGACTAAGCCATCGAGCACATCGAGGGTGCAGATACCGTCAGGTTCGGCGCCCCCAGCGCAAAATATTCGAAAGGTAGCGTCGTCAGAATAAAGCCTGAAGTCAGCTGCTTGAACCTCACAAATATCCGCGATATGGGAGTTCCCTCGACCGACCACAGCATGTTTTCCCTGGCCATAGCCTGCCGTTGATGAAGACGGTTGGATAATTGAGGTGAGATGTGGTCTCAGTGCCTGCTGCAACGCCAAACACTTGTTACGAACGGGACTGCCAAAAATCGGACTGGAAAGCTCTAACAACTCCTCCAGAGTTGCTTTGGAAACAGCGATGGTGCCGAAAAAAGCTATCACTGGATCAATGAGCTCCAGATCGAGTAGCACTAGCAAAGCCGTTAGGTCCAACAGTGGCACACGCGCACGTAAATCCTGCGCCGTCAGGATCGGCCGATCTGAACCTATCGTCATTGGAAGATGATATTTCGTGTCATCGCGGCTCGAAGCCTTGGCAACCTCCCACAGATGAACCACATCAGATACCGATGTAAGAGCAAAGCGGGGTCGCCAAGAAAATGGAACCGTGGCGGAACCCTGCTGCAAGCCTTTTTCTAGCCTTCTTTGCAAAGCTTCACCAGCATCGGTAATACCCGCCAAAGACTTGAGGGCTGACAAGAATTCCTCATGAGACCAGTCCTTTCGAATCTCACCTCTGCGCAGAATCTGAGAGTTCGGGAATTTTTCGAAGAACGCCGAAGCCCTGTCCTGAAACTGTTCACGATCAGTTGCAACGTCTCGATCCGCATCATCCAAGGGGGCAGCGAGCAGCATCAGCAGGAAATCCCCTTCCTGCTGCTCATCGTTTCGATCAACCATCTCGCCGATTTTTAGCGCCAACGCGTGGAGCCTCGTACTCGCAGGATCGGCAAGATGGATCAACGAATACAGCGTTCTCATGCATTCGAGGCGCTGCGGCTTGGATTCGGCAACTTCCAGAAAACGTTCCGCAGCCTCAATGGCTTCACTCACGTAGCCACACCGGGTGGCGATAGTGACATAAGTATCCAGCGCAACATGATCAGTTGAGCCCGAAGCTAGAAGAGTGGCTAAACGATCACGTGCCGCGCCAGAGCGTCCGAGCTGATCTAGCGCCAATGCTTCGAACGCCAGCATGCGATCCCCGGCCTCCATACGGACCCTTCCCCCTTGACACAGACTCAACAGTGCAGGCCAATCTTTCAACGTAATCAGCGCCAGCCCCACACGTACCGCCATCACAGGTGCCAGCAGGCTCTCCTGGGTAATTCGCTCCGCGACCTGGACACAAAGTGGTGCCTCTTCTGGCTGAGTCGGGTTCAACTCCAGTAATAGCGTCGGGGCCAAGTCTTGAGGTTGATTGAGCTGCTCATAACAGGACTGTAATGTCTGCAGCGCTTCACTCTTTGCACTCTGATTGTGCTCTACGGCCAGATGATATCGTGCTAACGCGGCAAAGCCCCGAAGGTTCGGGTCACGTTGGAGTTCGTCTTGCCAAGCTCGCACAAGATCTGTCCGCACCATCTTCTGGGCCGACAAGATAGCGGCAACTGACGCAGCACCAAAGCGCGGATGTAGGCGATCAACGGCCTCATAACACTCCTGGAAACTTTGCACGGCAAGGCGATGCTTGCCAGTCGAGTGAGACAGCAGTGTTGCCCACAAACTGTTGATTTCCGATGGAGGCAACGAGTCGTTTGCTTTAAGTGCCAATTCATGCTCACCACACTCCACCGCGACAATTCGAAGCGCCTCCTGTATACCGTACAACCTAGGGCGCGCCGTGGTCGCCTCCACTAACAGTGGCAAAATTTCCTCCCCCTTACCCACAGCGAGCGCGGTCGAGGGCCAGATATCGGAAAGGTGTTCGATATCTGATTGCCACCCTGCCGTCCTGAACGACTCTACCGCCGCGCTGACAGCTGTCCACACCTCCAGAAGCATCACTGGGTCGACGCCAGGGAGACCAGAGGCAGGGATAAAAGGAAACTCGGAATCAAGGGCTGCAGCATGAGCCAATGCGAACTTAGCCCGTGCTTTATACAGGAGGAGCGTCTGCCTCAGAGAAGCGTGCGGATCGGCAAACGCAAGTCCTTGATCGCAGCAATTCACGGCAGCGGTATGCTCGCCGTTGAGCAGATGAACGAGAGCTCTTGCAGCAGAGCGCTCCGGTTCTGGCAGCGCTTCAGCGATCTGAACTGCCCCCCGATAGTCTCCCTGGATCGCGGCAAGACGCGAGCGGATGGCAATAATCAGCGGATCCTCTCCCTGAAGCTGCTCCCCAAGTTCGGCTAACGTTTCACAGGCATTGTCAAAGCGCAGTCGGATCTCGGCCTCGCACCAAGCGGCTTGATACTTCGGCAATGGGTGGAGTTGATAGGCACGTTGAAAGGCAGAGCTTGCGGACAAATTTGCACCAGACTCCACATGCCAGTTGCCCTGTAGGCACCAGTATTCGGCTTCTTCAAGAACAGTAGCCCCTTCTAGCATCCGCTCGGCGGCGTCCAGATGCGTGTGAAAGCGCTCTAACGCATTTGATAATAGGTTGGCCCTTGCCTGACTCAGCTCCCAAGCAAGGGATCCTTGCGCTGGGACAATCCAGTGCCCCTGCGCTGGGGCTGCGAGGGCTTCGATAAAAGATGCCCCTCGTGCGGTAATCCCTTGTGCCGCTCCTTGCACCAGCGATAACCGTTCTTCGGAGGGCATATCCGGATGGGTCACTTCAGCGTGTTCACCCAACAGTTTACCGGCTCGGGAATAATCATTTTGCTGGCCGATTTCTGTAGACAGATCGGTCTTTCTATTGAGGATGTTCTTTCTAGGCGCTTTGAGCGTTACGGACTTCTGCTCGGCGGGCAAATCTAACACATTGATCCGGCGTAACTCCTCATGAATCCAGACATAATACAAAGGGCAGTCAACCGGATCCTCATTTACAGATAAATCGCAGACCACTAGAAGAATGGGTTCGACCACACGATTGTAGTACCTGACCGTCGAAGCCTTTAAAGCCACAGAGATAAACTCGCCGTCCGCTGAAGTCGATGGTGAGCGTGTACCTTTGAGCTGAATACGAAAAACGTCCGTGACCTGTTGGTTGGGCGTTGTCTGGACTTGATAGTCGAACCCGTAGTCGTCCGGCCCCTCCAAGCTCTGGATGCGCCAATGCTGCGGACGTCGCGCCCGAAGACAAGAGTCTGCATCAGCATTAATATCGTGCTGATCACCGGTTTGAGGTAGAGGTCCTTCTACTGACATGCAACAATCTCCGATGATTCAGTGGGCTACTCAACTCGCATCAATCGTCATCATACCGTGATGGCCAGGAGTGATGGCACATAGCGTGTCACCTCTCATTACACCTGCCTGAGCGGCCCCTGCAGTTGAAGATTTGAGTCTCCTCTTCCCACAACATCAGCCATGCTAAGTGTTAGCTACCCCACTGCACACGGGCGGCCATGGACCAGACGAATTAAGCATCAAGGAGGGCGTAAATTGCGCTCTGGCAGTCATATCCTCCAAAGGTGCATAGGCCTCAATTTAGAGGTGAACAGATCACTCCAACCCGGCATGCGCCATCTGCCCCTTGTTGCCCCATCGATTGCGGTTTGCTCGGTTTGCACAACCGCCCAGCGAAACTGCGAGATCCCGTCAAACGAGAACTGAAATCCAATCAGCGGTCTAGATGTTCGATCGAAGATCGACGAACTCAGAGTCTGATGAACAGCAGCATCAGCAACAGCGCGCCCCCCGTTAGGCCCACGCAGGTCGCACCGGCCAATTTGATCAAACGATCCAGCTTACGATCCAGCCCACATACCTGCCGTTCCAACGCACCAAGTCGTGCCGCCACATCTTCATTCACCTG
Organism: Pseudomonas sp. CMR5c; assembly: GCF_003850545.1. Classification (NCBI taxonomy): domain Bacteria; kingdom Pseudomonadati; phylum Pseudomonadota; class Gammaproteobacteria; order Pseudomonadales; family Pseudomonadaceae; genus Pseudomonas; species Pseudomonas sp. CMR5c. The sequence goes on from NZ_CP027705.1 coordinate 3,401,887, forward strand.
AGGAGCGGCGCGCTGCTTGCCATCCTGGGCGCTGCGATCGCTATGGGCGGCGATAAGGCTCCCACCGGCTCCAGTCGCGCCGATGGTGATCATCATCAGCAACATTTTGATGTTCTCGGCTATATCTGTTTCTTCCAACCCTTTCTTGAACACCAGATCGTAGGAGAACTGGATCATGACGCCATAACAGATCAGATAGTAGCCCTTGAGAAAACGATCATCGCGGGTATCGACCAGAAAAATGAAGACGACGAACGCCCCCATTAAATAGGCCATGGCGGACGCCTCGATGCCAAAGAAATGGTGGGCCACCCAACTCAGCGCCACATTGATGAATAGCGCCAGCAGCAGCCCGGGCTTGGTGGACAGCCAGTGCCAAACATTTTTGGTAGAGGTCAACAACGTAACTCCCCTGTTACGGCCGTGAAATACCAGCCTGATTAAACTCAAAATTGGATAATGCGTTTATCTTTGCAAAACAACACCAGCATCACCTATGTTTTTAGAGTACGCGATTGACGCAACTGGCCAAAAACTCCACCCGCACTTCGGCCGAGATCGCACGCTCACGCGCCCCCGTCAGATAGTTTCGGACGGCCTGCAACTCACAATTCAGGCCAATGATCTGAGCAGTCGCCTCAGACTCCTGTTGTAGGGTCCGTTCTAGCTGCGCAGCCAATAACTGCGCCTCGGTTCGTGCGGTCTGAGCCTGCTCTTGGATGTTCGCGAGACTGAGCTTTGCTCTTCAAGGCCTGTTGGTCAGTCGTCTCCAGCGTGCTCGCCGTTTGCTTGTGAAACGTCTTCGCTCAATCGCTTCTGATAGGCCTCCCCCCATTCCTTGAGGCTTATCAACAACGGCGCAAGCGTTTGGCCTAAGGGAGTGAGTTCGTATTCCACTTTGGGCGGAACCTGTGGATACACATGTCGCGTGATGATGCCATCTGCTTCCAGCTCCCGTAGCTGCAAAGTCAGCATGCGCTGTGTGGTGCTTGGCATGAGTCGCGTGAGCTCCATGAACCGGAGCTTACCGTGCAGTAAGTGAAAGAGGATCAGCGGTTTCCACAGCCCGCCGATGATGGAGAGCGTGACCTCCACTGTACAACCACTCTTGCTATCCAGGCGCTTTGGTCGCATGCATTTATACCTACATTATTGATAGTACAGGTGATAATTGTGCCTTCTTGTGATGATAGATGTTTGGCTGGAAGATCCATAACATCATCAACAGGAGCTACCGTTGTGAAAGCCATTATTCTCCGCACCCCTGCAGGCCTCGAACACCTTACTCGTATTAATCTTGCTGACCCTGGTGCTCCGGCATATGGCGAGATCCGCGTGCGCATTCAGGCAAGCTCGCTTAACTTCCACGACCTTGGGGTCGTATTGGGCCGCTTGCCGACTGAAGATGGTCGCATTCCAATGTCCGATGGCGCCGGCGTCGTAGAAGCCGTTGGCGAAGGCGTAATGGATTTCGGGGTAGGTGACTCCGTGGTTTCGACCTTCTTTCCCTCATGGTTGAATGGTGCCCCCACCATTCCCGATTTCTCAACAACACCCGGTGATGGTGTCGATGGTTATGCGAGGGAGACTGTGAATCGACCTGCGCACTGGTTCACTCTCGCGCCCCGCGGCTACAGCCATTTGGAAGCAGCCACATTGACGACTGCCGGTCTAACCGCGTGGCGTGCGCTCGTAGTTGATCATCCGTTAAAGGCTGGCGATACAGTGCTTGTTCAGGGTACCGGCGGTGTATCGATGTTTGCTCTGCAGTTCGCCAAGCAGATGGGAGCCGTAGTCATTGCCACCTCCTCTTCGGATGATAAGTTGGAAAAGGCCCGCGAACTGGGTGCCGATCATTTGATCAACTACAAACGTGATACCGATTGGGCCTCTAAAGTGCTTGAGTTCACTAGCGGACGCGGTGTCGACAAGGTGATAGAAGTGGGTGGGCCGGACACACTTGTTCAATCGATCCACTCATGTAGGGTGGGCGGCCACATTGCGCTAATCGGCGTACTGACGGGTATCGTTGGACAAGTACCAACCGCAGAGCTGATGAGGCGGCAGCAGAAACTACAGGGGCTGATAGTCGGAAGCCGTAGCCATCAGATCGACATGGTCCGTGCGATCAATGTGATGGGTATGAAGCCTGTGATTGATAGGACGTTTGCGCTGGACGACATCGCTGAGGCTTTCCGACATCAGGCTGCGGGCAAACACTTCGGTAAGGTTTGCCTGTCAATCTGATCTGCAAGCGATCGGGAGGCGCGTTACGCCCACGTGTGCTGCGCAGGTTCCACCCGCCTCCCTTCGACGTGAATCAGCAACTAACAGCCCAAAAAAACCGGTGCCCGACGCGTGAGAAAGGCAGTTACGCCTTCCCTGAAGTCCTTGGTCTTGGTTGCAGCACAAAAAGCTATTCGCTCTCGCTCCAGGTGAGCCTGTAATTCAGCAGGAGCGCTCCTTATCAGCTCTTTATAACGACCATAGGCATGACTTGGTCCAGAGAGGATCTCTGCACTCAAGCTTTCCAGACGCTCCTGTAGCTCATGCGCAGGAACACACCAGTTCAGCAAGTTCATGGCCCGAGCCTCTTGTGCAGTCAACTCGCCACTGCCCACCATCAGTTGCATTGCCGCTCCTGTGCCGATACGTCTTGGCAGAAAAAAAGTCCCACCACAATCGGGAGCTGCCGCCACTTTGTTATAGGCCAGTAACAGACGAGTATCTTCAGCCGCGAGGACCAGGTCGCATCCCAACATCAGGCTCAGCCCTGCCCCCGCCACTACACCATGCACGCATGCAAGAACTAATGCTGGCGTGGTATGGAGCGCCAGGATTGCTGAGTGAAGAGGGTCCAGCAAATGATTGACCACCCGATCTGCGTAATCGAAATCGTCGGCGAACCGCTGCAAGTCCCCCCCTGCCACGAAGGCGCGCCCAGCCCCACGAATGACAATCAGGCGGATACCAGCCTGCGCGGTAGCCTGTAGCACGGCTTCGCAGAATGATCGTGCAGTTTCGACATCAATAGCATTGAGTACACCCGGGCGGTTGAACGTCAGAGTTGCACTACGGGAGACGGCATCGAACTGGTAATCGACAGGGCGTGACATCGCGAGATCCATGAGTGAAAGGAAAGTTCTCGTCGCAGCCTAGCGCTAGAAATAGATCACCTGCCCAACCTTAAGGTTGGATTTGACCACTTGGGATTGAATCCACCTTTTAGTCCTTTATGACGAATCCTCCAAACACGGACTGCCCCATAGTGACCGGGCAACTGCGCCCCAGCGCCCACAAAAATCTCCACAAAAAAATAACCATGGAGACTCTGTCTGTGTCTGTCCAAGCCCCTACCCGCCCTCTGGCCCTCCCAGTCGTGAATGCGCAAAGCGCAGACATCCAGCGAATATTCAGCGCTCAACGTAATACGGCTCTAAAACTTCGAGAATCTACCGTTGAACAACGCATCCGCAAATTACGCCGCCTGCGCAAGGCTATTGAGATTCGCCACGACCAGATTATTGCGGCGGGTGCGGCGGACTTCGGCAAGCCTGATATAGAAGTGGAAATGACCGAGATACTGACGGTCATCATGGAAATCAGCCATACCTGTAAGCACCTAAAAAAGTGGCTCAAGCCGAAGCGCGTTCCCTCAACTGCATTGATGCTAGGCACCTCGGCCTCGGTGCGGTACGAGCCACGGGGACGCTGCCTGATCATTTCGCCCTGGAACTACCCTCTAACTCTGACATTCGGACCACTGGTCCCGGCCATCGCATCCGGTAATACGGTGATCATCAAGACCTCGGAGCTTACACCGAACCTATCGGCAGTCATGGTGGAGATCATCCGTGATGCTTTCGATGAAAGCGAAGTCGCCATTTTGGAAGGTGACGCTTCGGTGGCAAGCGAGTTGCTGGCCCTGCCCTTCGATCACTCCTTTTTCACCGGTTCCCCAACCATTGGCAAGGTGGTCATGCGGGCGGCGGCAGAGCATCTGACTAGCGTGACCCTTGAACTGGGCGGTAAGTCACCGACCATCATCGATGAAAGCGCCGATCTTGAAATGGCGGTAAAAACCATTACCTGGGGCAAGTTTCTCAATGCCGGGCAAACCTGCATCGCACCAGACCATCTCTATGTGGCGAGCAATGTCAGGGACCGTTTCGTGCAGTTGCTCAGGCAGCATCTGGATCAGGTTTATGGTGAGGGCGCCAAGGCCCGTTCTGCACCGTTAGCGCGCATCGTCAACCAGCGTCATGCAAGTCGTATTGCAGGGTTAATCGAGGACGCTCTGGAGCGTGGCGCCAGGGCTAGCTATGGATCGGTGATTGATGTCCAGGACCGCTTCATTTCTCCCACGTTGCTTGAGGATGTACCGAGCGATGCCAAGATCATGCAGGAAGAAATCTTTGGCCCCGTATTGCCGATCATCGTCTTTGATGACCTGGATGAGGTTATCCAACGTATCAATGCCGGGCCCAAGCCGCTGGCTTTGTACATCTGGAGCAAGAATCGTCAGCACATCGAACAAATCCTGCAGAACACCAGTGCAGGTGCATCCTGCATCAATCACGTAGCGGGGCACTTCCTGCACAACAATCTACCGTTTGGCGGCGTGAACAACTCGGGAATTGGCAGCTACCACGCCGAATGGGGGATCCGCGCCTTCTCCCATGAACGCTCGGTTCTGGAAAGCAAAATCATGCTGTCTAGCCTGTTCTTCCCCCCCTATACCCAAACCACTCGGCGAATCCTGCGCTGGTTGTTCAAATTCTTTTAACAACAAAACGAAATCAAGGAACCTGCCATGAAGATCATTGCGGCGGTGACACGCCACAACGCCAACGGCTTTTGCATCGAAGATCTGGAACTGGACGATCCTCTGGATGAAGAAGTTCTAGTACGCATCGTCGCCGTGGGTATCTGCCATACCGACCTGGTTGCGGCTTCCGGAGTCCTGCCGATCCAAGCTCCGGCAGTGTTCGGCCATGAAGGCGCCGGCATAGTGGTCAAGGTAGGCAACAAGGTCACTAGCGTTCGGCCAGGCGATCATGTTGCTCTAAGTTTTCACTCCTGCGGGCAGTGTGAACGCTGCGCCATTGAGGACCCATCTTATTGCCACTCCTTCGGCCTGCTTAACTTTACCGGTATTCGCCAGGGTGGTAGCAACTTGCATGATGCAAATGGCGCAGCAGTAGCTGGAAGCTTCTTCGGTCAATCATCCTTTGCCAGTCATTGCGTGGCCAACCAGCGCAACGTCGTCAAGGTGAGCAAAGACATTCCCCTATCTCTGGTAGCGCCGATGGGGTGTGGCATCCAGACTGGATTTGGTGGTGTCACCCGAGCCCTGGCCTGTACTGCAGGCTCATCCATCCTGATCCTGGGGGGAGGCGCTGTAGGTCTGGCGGCGATCATGGGCGCAGTGCTTTGTGGTTGCGAGCAAATCATTCTCGTCGAACCCCATGCAAACCGACGGGCTTTGGCGCTGGAGTTGGGGGCTACCTGCGTGATCGACCCCTACGGCGAAGATACTGAAAAGGTGGTGAAGGCCTTGCTCCCGACCGGTGTGAACTACGCACTGGATACATGTGGTATCAACGCAGCACTAGAGACCGCCTACCGTTGTCTCGCGCCACGGGCCACCTTCGGCCTGGTGGGCGCCCCCCAGGATTGGGAGCAAAAACTGCCGGGCAGCCTAGCCCAGATGATCCAGAACGGCATCATCTTCAAGGGCATCATCGAAGGCGACAGTGATCCCCAACAGTCGATCCCGGAGTTGATCAGTCTCTATCAAGAAGGCCGACTGCCAATTGACAGGCTGGTGAGTGACTTCCCTCTGTCTCAAATCAACGAAGCCGTCGCCGCCCAGCATGCCGGTACCTGTGTCAAACCTGTGCTGCTGCCCAACTGATCAGCTTTAAGTCTTCGCCATTGAGGAATCGTTGTATGGCAACTTCCCTTCTGCGTCATCCCGGTTATCACGCCAAGCGCTCGCCGGAACGCATTGCTGTGCTCATCGCCGAAACGGGGGCGTCACTGACCTATCAGGAGTTGGATGCCTTCGCCAACCGCCTGGCACGATTGTTTCAGGCGTTGGGGCTTCGTTATGGAGAGCATGTCGCCTTTTTGCTAGAGAACCGAGTCGAGTGCCCTGCACTTCAATGGGGGGCCCATTATGCCGGCCTGTACTACACCTTTCTCAGTACGCGTCTGACGACAGCCGAAGTCACCTACATCATTGAGGACTGTGACGCTAAGTTGTTAGTGTTGAGCGCTAAATCTGCCACGCCGCAACTGCTTGGAATACTGGAGCAATTGCCCGGTGCTCCCAAGGTATTGATTCTCGACCCACAGGAAGGTGTGGCAGGGTCACTACCCGAGCTTCTACAAGCCTATTCCTGTACTGCACTGGAGGGCTCGCGAGAAGGCAGTGAAATGCTTTACTCATCGGGCACTACCGGACGCCCCAAGGGAGTCAAACCCAAGCTCACCGGTTTGCCCCTGGGCAGTACCGAGGTGATCGCCCAACAGTTGGAGCGGTCATTCTCCGTCGATGAACATTCAGTCTATCTGTCACCGGCCCCCTATTACCATGCCGCACCATTGAAGTGGGTAAGGGCCGTGCATGTGCTGGGCGGTACCGCGATTCTGATGGAAAAGTTCGAGCCAGAGGCCGCCTTGGCCGCCATCGATGAATATCAGGTAACCCACAGTCAGTGGGTGCCGACTATGTTCCATCGCCTGCTCAACCTGCCAAGTGAAATCCGCAGCAGATATTCCCTGAGTAGCCAGCAGGTTGTCGTACATGCCGCTGCGCCCTGTCCGATCCCTACCAAGCGAGCCATGATCGACTGGTGGGGGCCGATACTCTACGAGTACTACGGCAGCACCGAGCAGATCGGTATGACTATGGCCAGCACCGACGATTGGCTAAAGCATCCCGGTACCGTGGGACGAGCCATCTATGGGCGTTTGCATATTCTTGACGAAGCAGGACAAGAGCTGCCTGCTGGTAAAGATGGCCTGGTGTTTTTCTCGGAAAGCCTGCCGTTTTCCTATCACAAAGACCCGAACAAGACGGCCGAGGCCTACAACGATCTGGGGTGGGCATGCGTGGGAGACATCGGCCATATCGATGCCGATGGTTATCTCTTCCTGACTGATCGCAAAAGCAACATGATCATCTCTGGCGGCGTCAATGTATATCCACAGGAAGCCGAGAACATCCTGCTCAGCCATCCGCAGGTGCTGGATGCCGCAGTGATCGGCATTCCTGATAGTGACCTGGGGGAATCGGTTCATGCGGTAGTGCAGTTGCATGACTACAGCATGGCCAGTGATGCGCTTGCGGTCGCGCTCAATCAGTTCTGCCGCGGGCAATTATCCTCGATCAAATGCCCGCGCAGCATCGAATTTCGTGAAGACCTGCCTCGCGAACCCACAGGCAAGCTGCTCAAGCGGCTATTGCGTGACGAATACGCGGGCAATGCGCGTTGAGGAAAAGCTAATGAATGATACTTGCATCATTGTCGGTGCTAGCCATGCCGGCATTCAACTGGCCATTGGCTTGCGTCAGGAAGGTTGGCAGGGGCGTATCCTGTTGCTCGGCGAGGAGGCCTGTCTCCCCTATCATCGTCCGCCCCTGTCCAAGTCCTATCTCAAAAACGAAGCCGATCTGGCCATCATCCACCCACAGGCAAGCCTGGATAAACATGAAATAGAATTTCTGGCTTCGACCCGTGTGGTGCGGATCGATCGCCAAGTGCGTGAGGTCCTGTTGGATAACCAGCAGCGCTTGGCATACACGAAGCTTGCGCTCTGTACTGGGGCCAGCCCCCGGCGCCTAAGTATCGAAGGCAGTGACCTACAAGGCGTGCATTATCTACGTGATCACGCCGATGCGGATCGGCTACGCACGCAGCTTCCTGGAGCTCGTAACGTGGTGATTATCGGTGCGGGCTACATAGGCCTGGAAACCGCTGCCAGCTTGCGTCAGTTGGGCCTGCAAGTCTGCGTGCTGGAGGCCGCGCCACGCATCCTGGGACGCAGTGTCGACGAGCCTGTATCGGCCTTCTTCGAGGCGTTGCACCAGGATAATGGCGTGACAATCCGCACGAGCTGTCAGGTCAGCCAACTGGTAGGCAAGGAACATGTCGAGGCCGTGCTATGCACGGATGGCACTCACTATCCGGCAGACATCGTTGTAATCGGCGTCGGTGTAAAGGCCAATGTGGGCCTCGCGGAGGATGCGGGACTGGCCGTCGATGATGGCATCCTGGTTGATAGCTCTGCCCGTACATCGGATGCGGAAATCGTCGCAGCGGGTGATTGCACTCGTTTCCCGAGCGCCCACCTGCAGCGCTTGGTACGTCTGGAGTGCTTAGCCAACGCTAGCGATCAGGCACGAGTGGCAGCCGCGACCTTATGTGGCCATGAACGTCGCCATGATGCCCTGCCTTGGTTCTGGTCGGACCAGTACGCCACCCGCCTGCAGATCGCTGGAGTGGTCGATGAATACGAGCGCGTGGTACAACGCGGGGACATTGCTACAGGCAGCTTTTGTCGGTTCTATTTGCGCGATGCAGTGGTACTCAGTGCCCTTTGCGTAAACCGTCCCAAGGAATTCATTGCCTGCAAGCGGTTGATTGCGACGGCAAGGCCAGTCGATCCGACCAAGCTGGCCGATGAGTCCTGTGATATCAATGTCGCACTATCTGCCCTACCTGCTTGAATGGCTTCACCGCCTGCGCATGGATGCGCTTGAACGATACAGGCCAGGGCTGTCACGACTTGATTAGCCACTATTGACCCATAAGAACAAGAACCATGAAGATCGGCCTGCCCTCCTCCGTTGATCTACCCGTCAACTTCATCCCGCGCCACCTTTACGATGGGCTGTTAAGCACACTCACGACACATCGCCTTACCTTACTCTGCGCGCCGGCAGGTTATGGCAAGAGCACAGCACTCGCCTACTGCATGCAGCATATCCATCGTGCCAACGCCCAAGGGATATGGGTCTCGGCCGAGCAATGGCCTGGAGTCGGCAGCGATACGCTGTTGCAAACGCTTTGCCGACAGTTTCCCGGAATCGCTGCCACGCCTGAGTCTCTTCTGGCACGCCTGCTGGATCTCAAGGCACCGCTGGTGATTTTCATCGACAGCTATGAATACAAAGAGAGCTGCCCTGGAACAGCCCTTCTGGAGCGCGTCCTACGACTCAACCAACCGCGCTTGCATATTGCTGTGGCTTGTCGGCACCAGCCGGCAGTAAAGCTATCCCTGCTGGAGATGCGAGGTCAGTTGCACCGTATCGACAGCGCCCAGCTCAGTTTCAGCGCCGAAGAAACAACCTTGGTACTCGGTCCGGAGCTACCTGGCAGTCAACGCGAGGACCTATACCAACGTACCGAGGGTTGGCCACTGGCGGTGAATCTTTGCGGGCTGCTGGCAAGAGACAAAAAACGCGCAGCCAGGTTGGTGAGTTTTTCCGGGCGAGACCAAGGTCTTCGGCTCTTCTTTGAAGAACAAGTACTGGCCCATCTGGATCTTCAACGGCAAGTTTTTCTCGGTGCTTTTGCCGTACTTGGAAAAGGTTGTGGTGAACTTTGTGATGTTGCGCTGCAACGACAAGATAGTCAGCGAGAATTGGAAGGCCTATACCAAGCGGGGGCGTTTCTTGAGGCCTGCGATCGTAATCTCAACGAATACCGGCTGCATCCCTTGTTCCGGGAGTTCCTGCTTGAAAAACATTCGCCCGAACTCCATCCGCGCAAGCTACTGGTACGAGCCACCCGCTGGGCCATTCGCAATCAGCGATATCGGCTTGCCGCCGACTATGCGCGAGCCAGCGGTGAACCTCGAGTGGCCCGCCTGGTGATCAGTAAGACCAGCGAGACTCTTGTACGCAACCTTGGCGAGCTACCGACCATCGTCGGTTGGACTCGCGACCTGCAAGTTGGCCCCGTGTTTGAACTGAACGAGTTGGTGTACTGGTCAACCTGGTCGCTGGCCTTCTCCTACTGCTGGGAACAGGCTCATGAACGCATCTGTCAGCTGGCTCGCGCCGTCCGCGATAACGTTGGGCTCTCACCACTGGAGCGCCGCCGTTATATGTCCAGGCTAGAAGCGTTGGAAGTGGCATTGGCAATCTTCCAGGACCGCACCGTAGGTGTGATTGAGTGCTCGGCTCGTTGGTTGGAGCGGTATCAGGATGCCGACACCTTCGACATTGCGGTCATCGCCAGCGCCCAGATGATCGCACGACGCTTAGATGCCGACTGCAAAGGTGCGGCAAACGCTGGGAGCCGAGCCATATCGGCCATACAGCGCTCCGACAGCGTATACGGCAAGATCTGGGTGAACCTACTCAACGCCCTGTACCAGTTGGAGTTCGGTGATTACAACCGTGCGCGTCTGTTGCTCAACGAACAGTTCTACCTGGCCACTCGGGAGATTGGCGAGCATTCAGCGATTCTTTCCACCTGCGCGCTGCTGTTGTCGCGAGTCGCCTACGAACACAATGATCTGGACGAGGCCGCCGACTACGTCGAGATCGGTTATCGGCATATAAGGGACCATGGCCTGATCGAGAGCGCTTTGGCCGGGGTGACAGTACGAGCCCGTCTAGCCGCGCGCTCCAGTTTGGGGGAGGCGTTACAGATATTCGATGATGCTCAGGTGATCAGTGCGGTCTACCCCCCTCGCCTGGAAAGCTCACTGCATCAGCAGCGTATCGAGTTGCTGCTGGATCATGGGCGTACCAACGAAGCACTGATCGTCGCAGATGCCTTGGAGCAACTGATGGCCGAACAGACGCATCAGGATACGCGGCTTGTGCCAAGGCTATACCAAGTCTATATCGAGCTACTGCTCAACTGCGCCCGAGAGCAGTGGCTAAAAGCCCGGACAGATTACGAACACCTGTTGGCTGAGCCAGCATTGGCACTCCAACCCTTGCTGCATTGCCGAGTGCTGATTATCAAGGCCTCGTTGCTGGCAAAAGCCGAAAGCCCGGTTGAAGCAAACAAGGTTCTGTGTGTTGCGCTGAGGGTCGCGCGTGAACACAACCTCTATCGCGTGTTCCTCGACCTCAACCGCTTTTCGAGCCCGACCTTGCAGTGGCTGTGCAATAGCAAACAACAACAGCTGCCCTCAACGGAGCGCGAACTGTTTGTCCGACTATGCGATGCCTTGCAACTGACTGCGCACCCCAGAGCACAGGCACCCCATTTGGCTGAACCGCTATCACGACGGGAAATGGAGTTATTGGCGATGCTCGAATCCGGGTTGACCTACCAACAGATCGCCGATCAATTGTTCATATCCCTGGCCACGGTCAAGTGGCATGTCTACAACATCTACGGAAAATTGGGGGTCAAGAACCGCTCCGGGGCCTTGGTCGCCGCTCGTCATCTGCAATTGCTGGATCAAGGAACATGACCGCTGTCTACCAATGGCCCCAAGCGACTGTAATGAGTCGACCGATCCAGAGCTTTTCCCCTGAAGGTGAACCAGACTTTTTCCTAGGTTTCCCCTGCTGGCCCAATGCCAAAGTGACTTCACAAAAACAACGTTGGCAAACGCCGTGGAGACACTATGAGTACTGGCACCCGCGACTCTACCCAGTTCCGTAAACTGATGGACGCCCCCTTGCTGGCATGGCCTACCGTGCTGCTGTTCTTTGGTTCACTGAGTATCCTTGGCCTGGTGGACTACCTGGCTTTGGCAGGCACTATCCCCTTATGGACGGGAACGATCATCAATGGCCTGGTCATCTATCTATTGTTCAGCTGCGTACACGATGCCTCCCATGGCGCAGTTTCGCGTATCAAGTGGATCAACGAACTGCCAGGCCATGTTGGTATGTTCTTCTTCGGCCCGATTGCACCGTTCAATGTCGCTCGCTTTATCCATATGCAGCATCATCGCTTCACCAACGACAACGCCCTAGACCCCGACCATTTCGGGCACAAGATGGACTGGCTGTTTCCCCTGCGCTGGAGCAATTTCGATTACTACTACACCAAGTATTTCTTCATGCGTGCGCCAGCGGCCATGCGAAGGAAGTTCCTGCCACGACTGATCATCCATTTCAGTGTCATTATCGCCGTCTTGCTTGCCCTGACGCTGGCCGGTTACGGACTAGAAGCCTTGATGTTGTGGATTCTACCGACCCGTATCAGCTCCTTCCTGTTCGTCATGGCCTTCGTCTATCTGCCCCACGAGCCCTTCCAGAGCACCGCCAAGGAGGATGAATATCGCGCCTCCAACATCCGTCCAGGTGCGGAGTGGCTGTTGACGCCATTGTTGGCCTACCAGAACTACCACCTGATGCATCACCTGTACCCCACCGCCCCCTTCTACAACATGATCAAGTTATGGGAGCTAAGGCAGGCCGAGCACATGGCCAAGCATCCATTGATCGTCAACACCTTCGGCTTGCGTCCTGTAAGCCAATCCAGCCGGGCCCGGGGGGATGCAGCATGAAGCGCTGGCAATGCCGTTACTGCTCATTCATCTACGACGAGGCTGCCGGTCTGCCGGCAGATGGCATCGCTCCCGGAACGCCACTGAGCGATGTGCCGGATGACTGGATGTGTCCTGACTGTGGAGCGACCAAGGTCGATTTCGACGAAATCTGATCCACATCCCATCAGGAGGGGGCGCCCGCCCTCTCCGACCCCTGTCGAGAAGAACAACCATCCTCGGATCTGACCACAAGGCCCGACGATCAGGAGTCGAGAATGAATACCCCTGCCCGCCCACTCTGCGCGCAATCCTTCCCGCAACTTGTAATGTCCAAGCTACAGCCTCCCCAGCAGCCGGTTCAGCAAGAACTCCGTCTTGCCTTGTTGGGTCGATTGGCTAACCGTACCCCTCGCAAGCTGGTACTGGTGCATGCCCCTGCCGGTTTCGGCAAGACAACCTTGCTCCTGCAATATCTGGCGGTTTGTCATCGGGAACAGCGACGCACGCTCTGGTTGAGTCTCGATGCCGCAGACAACGACCTCGAGCGCTTCGTGCGCCATCTGCAAGTAGGTTGGAATGCCCGGGCACAGAGGCCTGTAGATGCTACCGGACTGCTCGAACAACTGGCTTTGTACAACCATCCGTTTTCCATTCTGCTCGATGAGTTCGAGGTGATTCAGGCCCCGGATGTTCTCGCCCTGCTGCAACAGTTGCTCGAGTATCTACCGCCCCACGGCGAAGTACTGATCAGCTCACGACAGGTGCCGCAACTACGCTTGGCGACTCTGCGGGCCCACGGTCAGTTGCTGGAAATCACCCGAACACAACTGTGCCTCAGTCTTGAGGAAACTACCCGCCTGCTGCACGCCCGTTTGCCACGGCAATTAGCTCCCCCGCAGATTGCTCTGTTGCACTCCCGGACCGAGGGTTGGGTAGCGGCCATTCAACTGTTGACTCTATCTTTGCCCAAACATGATGATCCCGCCCATCTGCTGGAGCACTTTTCAGGGCGCCATTGTGAGCTGGCGGACTTTCTTACCGAAGATATCTTGCGACGCCTGTCACCGGCGCAGCAGGAGTTTCTCATCGCCAGCAGTGTGTTCGAACAGTTCAATGCGCCGGCTTGCGACTGGCTGATGCAGCGCCAGGACAGTCAAGAGATGTTGGCCTGGTTGTTGCGCAACAACCTGTTCCTGCTGCCCCTCGATGGCCAAGGTAGTTTTTATCGCTATCACAGCCTGTTCGCCAGCTACCTGCGCAATCAGTTGCGGCATCAATCTGCGGCTCGTTATGGACAGTTGCAGCACCGAGCGGCGCAATGGTTCGTCCAGCAAGGCAAACCGGCTTGCGCCATCGACCACCTGCTCTTGGCCGACTCCCCTGAGGCCGCGATGCAATTGCTGGAACAGCATGCTCCGGCGCTGCTCGAACAAGGCCGAGTGCGACGTTTGCTGCGCTGGTTCGACCAGTTGCCAGCAGAACTGCTCGCCCGGCATCCACGTCTGCGCTTGTCTTGCGCCTGGGCGTTGATACTCAATCGGCGCCATGCCGAGGCTAGTGCGCATATCGCGGCTATCAAGCAGCAATCACCTTCGGACGCAGTCCATGCGCAGACACTGGAATGCCTGATGCTGGCAATGAGTGATCGTATCTCGGCATGTTTTCAGGCTAGTCGCGAGCTGCTAGCGCAGCTGCCGAGCGGATACTCATTACAACGAGGTCTCCTGGCCACAGTTCAGGCGCACCATATGATTGCCGCCAACCGCTACGATGAGGCTCGCCAATTGCTGGCTCAGACCTGCGGCCAGCAAACCATGCTGCACACTACGTTCATACGGACCATCAGCGACTATAACGAGGGGTGGATCGATTTGCTCCAAGGACGGCTGGTCCAAGCACAGGTTCGATTGCAGACCAGCTATCGCAGTTCCTGGCGTGAGGGACAGAAAGGCGTGCCAGGTGGACGCGCCATGATCGGCGCCCCCCTGGCCGAAGTGTTGTATGAGATGAATCAACTCGACCAGGCACGGCGCCTGATTGGCGAATGCCTCCCCTACGCACGTCAAAACGGTCACGTCGATGCCCTGATCCTTTCCTATGTACTACTCTCGCGCCTGGCGGCCACCGAAGCAGACCGGGAAACTGCTTTACGCCATCTCATAGAGCTTGAAAATATTGGCCTCGATCTTGATCTTCCTCGGGTTCGCGCTAGTGCGCGCCTGGAGCAAGCCAGGTTGTATTGGCTGCATGGCGACCTGTTTCTCAGTGAACGAATCGTCCGTGAAGTCGAGAGCATGCCGTTCTGGCTGTCTCTGACAGGCTACAGCTTGCCGGCCCAGGATATCGAAACACCTCAAATGATGCGTTGGCGTCTGGCAATCGCCAACGGTCGGGCAGCCACCGTGGAGGAAGACATTCGCCGAGCCTGTATTCAGGCTCGACAGGAGATGCGCTTGCGTCGCGGCTTGAAGCTGGAGTTGTTGTTGGCTACCGGCCTGAACTCCCAGGGCAAGCAACAAGCTGCACTGCAACAAGTTACCCAGGCACTGCAACTGGCCGGCAACGAAGGCTTCCTGCGCAGCTTCCTGGACGAGGGTGAAACTCTGCAACCGCTGCTGCGCATTTGGCGGGCGCGACACCTGCATCTGTCTTTACCGGAAGGGGTCAGCAGTGATTTCGTCGAACGACTGTTCGGACAATTTGTAGAGGAGTCGCCGGCTAAGCAGCCTTCGCGCAAGCAACCCACGTCAACCACTGCTGTTATCGAGCCATTGAGTAAACGAGAGCTGCAGGTGTTGCACTACATAGCCGAAGGACTGCGCAACCGGCAGATAGCCGACAAAATTTATCTTTCTGAAACCACGGTCAAAGCCCATCTGCGTCGTATTCATTCCAAACTCGATGCCCACTCAAGAACCGAGGCTGTGGCCATTGCTCGGCGACATGGCTGGATATGAGCGATCCCGAGCATGGGCGGCCCACCTGTTCTCTGCCCTCACTCTCAGACAAAAGCCGGCCCTGAAGCCGGCTTATGCTTGGTTGGCTCAGATCAACGCGGCGGCATCCGAAGGGCACCATCCAAGCGGATAGTTTCTCCGTTGAGCATCGGATTCTCGATGATGTGCCGGGCCAGTTGAGCGAACTCCTCGGGGTAGCCTAGCCGAGAAGGAAAAGGGACCTGGTCTCCCAGGGCTTTTCTAGCTTCCTCAGGCAGCATTTCGAGGATTGGAGTGGCAAACAGCCCCGGGGCTATGGTGCAGACTCGAATGCCACTACTTGCCAATTCGCGAGCAACTGGCAGGGTCAGGCCGACGACACCACCTTTGGAAGCGGCATAGGCAGCCTGGCCAATCTGACCATCGAATGCTGCGATCGAAGCCGTGTTGATCAAGACACCTCGTTCGCCCTGCTCATTGCCAGCATTGAGGCTCATCTGGAGTGCGGCGAGTCGGATAACGTTGAAAGTGCCGATCAGGTTGACTTCGATTACCTTTGCAAAGCTTTCCAGACGATGTGGGCCCTGCCTGCCCAGGACTTTTTCCGGATTACCAATCCCGGCGCAGTTGATCGCCCCATGTAAACTACCGAATCGTTCAACGGCCAACTGGATTGCATCCTGGACCTGATCTGCCGAGGTGACATTGACCTTGGCAAAGGCACAACTGTCACCGAGACGGCTGACCAGCCTCTCACCCGTCTCGCTGTTCATATCCGCTATCACGACCTTGGCACCTGCACTGATCAGATGCTCTGCCGTTGCGGCACCAAGGCCAGAAGCTCCGCCGGTGACGAGAAAAACCCTACCTTGTACTTGCATGTTAAAACTTCCCCTACGGTGTGAGCCGACATTCAGTCGAAGAATTTTTGTTGTGCGCCAGCGCCTCGGAGCCGCTCAGGCAGTTCGAGCCCTGCTGCCTGCGTCCACTCCACGATCTGCGTCGCACCGAACCAATCGATGCACTGCAATGGACCGCCCATATGCTTGGGGAAGCCAAGGCCCAGGGCCAGTGCGGTATCGAGTTCATGGGCGCTGGCCACCACTCCCTCCTCCAGGCAGTACACAGCCTCCAGCAACATCGGCAGCATCAGCCGGCGGACAATTTGTTGATCGCTAACCCGGGAAACACCTACAGGGGAGATACCTAAGAGCGCTTGAATATCACTGGAAGGGATTTTGTGGGGCCGTCCTTGAGCATCACGCTGGTGGAGATAGAAACCTGCGCCACTTTTCTGCCCCAGACGACCGAACCTGGCCAATAGGTCGAGGTATCTGCTGAGCTCCGCTTGCATGCGTCGCGGATAGGCCAAGCCGATGGTGCGAAAAACATGGGCCGCGGTATCGAGGCCGACCACATCGTTCAGGTAGGCTGGTCCCATGGGCCAGCCGAGCGCTTCCATGATCTGGTCAATACGCTGGAACTCCACGCCCTCGCTGAGCAATTTAAGGAACGCCAGAATGTAAGGAGTCAATACGCGGTTGACCAGGAAGCCTGGGCAGTCGCTGACGACGATAGGTGTCTTGCCCAGAGCCAAGACATACTGAACGGCTGTGCCTAAGCTTGCGCGATCGGTATGCGTGTCACGTACCACCTCCACCAATGGCATTTGTGGCACAGGATTGAAGAAGTGCAAACCCACCAGGCGCTCCGGGTTCTGAAGCGCATTGGCCATCTGATGCAGACACAGCGAGGACGTGTTGGTCGCGATAACGCACTCCTGTGTTACCTGCGATTCCAGTTCACTCAGTACTTCGCGCTTGATGTCCAGGCGCTCCACCACGGCCTCGACAACCAGCTGTACGTCATTGAATCCCTGGTAGTCCAGCGAAGGGGTGATGCGCGCCAAAACTGCCTCGGCCGTTGTCCTGTTCATTCGCGCGGCTGCGACGCCCTTGTCGACGAGACGCCGGGCCTCATTCATGCATGTTTGTAAAGCACTCGGTGAGATGTCCTTGACCTTGGTATCGATGCTCTTGATCGCATTGCTATAGGCGATGCCGCCGCCCATGATTCCGGCCCCCAATACGGCACTACACGATACTTGAGAGGCACCGTCCCGATACTGTCGCAGGCTCTTCTTCAGCGCCTGTTCATTGAGGAATGCCTGTACCAGACTCGAGGCGGCCTGGGTCTTGGCTATCTGGCCAAAAACTCTCGACTCGAGCTCCAGTGCCTGATGCCCGTTCAATAGCAATGCATCTTGAAGCAACTCGACAACGATTCGTGCCGCAGGCAGGTGCTGACCTCCTTGCGCCTGCTGACGCTCACGCTCACGCTGGAGTAGCTGGAGGTCTTGCTCACTGGTAACTACTGGCTGCTGCTTGCGTCCACGGGCCTCGCGCCACTGCAGTTCTCCGCGCACGGCTTGCTGGAGTAGGTTCAAGGCAACATTTCGTAGTTCGTGCGGGTCGGCAATGGCATCCACCACACCATAAGCCAACGCATCCCTGGCTGGCATCTGCGCTCCGCTCACCATCCACCGCACAGCAGTAGCGGCTCCTGCCACTCGCGGAAGACGTACAGTGCCGCCAAAACCGGGAATCAGCCCCAATTTGACTTCCGGAAGCCCAATTTCGGCACGGCTAGATTGCACACGCAAATCCGTGCTCAAGGCCAGCTCGAGCCCTCCTCCCAGGGCGTAACCATTGATGACGCTAACAGTCGGTACTGGCAGGTTTTCCAGCGCCAGGAATACCTGGTTGGAACACCTGACATCAGCACTGATCTGCTCGGCTGACAGGGCAAACAAGCTGGAGAACTCGCTGATATCAGCACCGACGATAAATACATCCTTGGCGCTGGTGATCAAAAGGCCGTGTACGGCTGAGTCATCGGCAATTGATTCGAGTGCCTCGCGCAGTTCACGTACCGCAAGCTTGTCCAGCTTATTGATGGATTCGCCTGTGCGATCGAAACACAGTTCGATCAGGCCATCCGCCAATGGAGAGAGTCTGAGTGTCTTACCTTGATACATGCGCCCTCCTCAGTTGGTAAAGAAGCGATTGGCCAGGGCAAGCTGCCCACGGCACTCTGTAATGATGCGCTTGAGTAACTCCGCGCAAGTGGGGATGTCGTTGATCAAGCCGACGACCTGTCCGGCCCATACCAACCCGGCATTCAAGTCCCCAGTCTCCAGGGCCAGGCGCCCCTTCTGGCCGGACACCAGATGTTGGATGTCCTTGAATTCGCAACCACCTTCGCGGCGTTCAAGTCTGACCACCTCGTTCGATACCGGTGTTTTCAGGACGCGACCGGTGTTATGCAAGGTGCGAAAAATCAGGTTGGTTTCACGCTCGCTGGCGCCCAGCAAAGCCTCTTTGACGGCCTGATGAATCGGTGCCTCGACGGTCGCGCAGAAGCGCGTACCCATATTCACGCCCTCGGCCCCCAGCACCAGTGCTGCGGCAAGGCCGCGGCCATCAGCAATTCCACCGGATGCGATCACCGGGATTTCCAGAGCACTAGCGGCCAGAGGAATCAGCACCAGGCCACCCACGTCGTCCTCACCGGGATGACCGGCACACTCGAAGCCGTCAATGGATACTACGTCCACCCCATTGCGCTGCGCAGACAAGGCATGGCGTAGCGAAGTGCACTTATGCAGAATCTTCACGTCATGCGCCTTGAAGCGAGCAATGAACTCCTTAGGACTGTTACCCGCGGTCTCCACGACCTTTACCCCGCTGTCGATGATTGCCTCGACATATTCGGCGTAAGGTGGTGGGTTCACCGAAGGCAAGATGGTCAGGTTCACGCCAAAGGGTTTTGTGGTGATATCCCGGGTCCGCTGGATTTCTCTGCGCAGATCCTCAGGTGTTGGTTGAGTCAGGCCGGTCAGCATGCCCAGGCCTCCAGCATTAGAGACGGCCGCGGCCATTTCTGCGCGTCCCACCCACTGCATGCCGCCTTGTACGATAGGGAATTCGATTCCCAGAAGCTCGGTAATCCGGGTTCTCATGGTCAAACTCCTCACAACCGCTCGATGATGGTGACGTTGGCCATGCCACCGCCTTCGCACATGGTCTGCAGGCCATATCGCTTGCCATGCACGCCAAGGGCGTTGATCAGGGTGGTCATCAATTTGGTGCCCGAAGACCCCAGCGGGTGGCCCAGGGCGATAGCACCGCCATGCACATTGAGTCGAGAGGCGTCCGCGCCAAGTGCTTTCAACCAGGCCAGTGGTACCGAAGCAAAGGCCTCGTTGACCTCGTACAAATCGATGTCGTCGATCCGCATGCCGGACTTTTCCAAGGCTCTCTGAGTCGCAGGAATGGGCGCCTCGAGCATGATCACCGGATCATGGCCCAGTACACTCATGTGATGGATCCTAGCCAAGGGTTCCACTCCTAGAGCCTTGAGCCCTCGCTCATTGACCACCATGACTCCGGACGCGCCATCGCAAACCTGACTAGCGTTGGCAGCAGTAATCACTCCGCCTTCATGCAACAGTTTGACGCTGGAGATGCTGTCCAGGGTTGCGTCAAAACGGATGCCCTCATCTACCTGGTGCAGGTGATCAACGTTACCCTCGCCAGTGGCACGGACCAATAACGGCAGGATTTCATTACGGAACACTCCCGCCTCGACGGCACGTGCCGCTTGCTGATGGCTGCGCAAAGCAAAACCATCCAGATCCTCACGGCCCAGGCCATACTTCTGGGCCATTTGCTCAGCACCGCTGAACTGACTGAAACGTATCCCTGGATAACGCTCCTCTATCGCTGGGCCGACGTACAGACCGTAGCCGTGTTCGTTAGGCAACGTACTGGGCAGGAACATAGGCACCCGGGTCATGCTCTCGACACCGGCAGCTATGACCACGTCCTGACTGCCCGACATCACGGCTTGGGCGGCAAAGTGCAAGGCTTGCTGTGAAGAACCGCATTGGCGGTCGAGGCTGGTGCCTGGCACGCTTTCCGGCAGCATCGAGGACATGATCGCGTTACGAGCGATATTGTTGGATTGCTCGCCGATCTGACCGACGCATCCCATGATCACATCATCGATTCGTGCCGGGTCGACATCGACCCTGGAGACCAACTCATTGAGTACTTGAGCGGACAGATCCGCTGGATGCCAACCGGACAAGCGTCCGTTACGACGTCCTCCCGCGGTACGCACTGCTGCAACGATATACGCTTGGCTCATCTCTTTTGTCCTCATCCCAAATTGACAACCTGCTTTGCGGCAGGCGGGTTTCCAGCGCCGCAGCGCGATGGGATGAAGCCTATGGCGGGTAGTCGGAAGATGCGCCGTTCTTTAGGACTAATCTGCTTCCTGTTGGATCATCCCGCAGAGCTCACTGGAACCTGTCCTCTATCGCTCGGACACACTTCCAGTAATACCCCCGCCTCTATGTGTTCTATGCAAATTAGTCCGTTCGAACCCATGCAGGCCCCCGGCGTTTGCTTAGGATCAGCCCTGCCACTCTCCCCCGCTGGAGAGTGAAAGAACAACAACAAGAGCGACCTAACTATGAAAAAAAACCTTAATGCGGTTTGTCTCTCAGGACTATTTTGCTCAGCCTTGCTCCTGATCAGTTCCCCGGCAAGTGCTCAAGAAGGACATTGGTGGCTACGTACCGGCCCCGCCTTTGTTGATTTCAAGAATGACGTCACCTTGAAAGCGCCCTTACTCGGCGGCGAAGTTCCCGGAGCGAATGCCAGTGTCAAAGACAACGTCAGCGTGGCAGCTGAGATTGGATATGACTTCACTGATAACTGGGCTCTAGGTCTCACCCTCGGGTACCCACCCACCACTGAACTGAAGGCGGGGGGCTCGCTCAAGAACTTGGGTAAGCTTGGCAGCATCACTTACGGCCCGGCGGTCCTGACCGCCCAATATCGGTTTACCAACTTCGGCAGATTCCAGCCTTATCTTGGTGCAGGGTGGTCTTACATGCTTGTACTTGATTCCAAAGACAAGGCCGTTAGCAATCTGAATGTCGACGACGTGAACGGACTGACCCTGCAGGCCGGCTTCGAATATCGCAATAACGAAGACATGGGGTTGTTTTTCGACGTCAAGCGACTGTTTTTGGAAGCAGAAGCTACTGGCAACGCCCCTCCAGCCATGGGCGGTATTCCGGTCAAGGGCGAGATTGTCCTGGACCCTTTCGTCTACAGCGCCGGGGTCGTGTTCTACTTCTGAAGTTCTCACAGCGCCGGTGGCAAGCGGCCACCGGTCAACGGGCTTGCGCTTTGTTAGTCAAAGCGCAGCTCAGAGGAGCAAGCCGTCATGCAGTACTGGACGAAAACAAAAATTTCCCAGCGCTTGGCGCTCTGCCTGAGCCTAGTGCTGATTCTCGTAGTCTTTCTCGGTGTATTTGCGCTGTTCAACCTGGCCAAGATCCGCGCCACTAACCAGCGATTACAAGAAACCTGGTTACCCCAGCAAACATGGTTGCTCGATTTGCAAAACCAGTTGCAGAACAGCCCCCAGGACACCCAGGTACTGAGAAATCTATTAGCTGCACTGCCATCCGGCCAGGCGACCCCGGCGTCCGAGGACGTTCGTGACGCACTGGTGAGCTACCTGAATGAGCCTCTAATGCAAGCCCCTTTGCAGGGGGCTTTGTTGCGCTTGAGTAGACAGCAACTAGAGGAAAGCTATGGAATGGCCACGTCAGATGCCTCTGTGCAGGCGCATGTTGGCAATGTGGTGGTTACAGTCATTCCTCCGGTGCTGGCGATTACCCTGCTATTGCTCTGGCGCCTGATCATAAGTATTACCAGGCCCATTCAAGCCGCAGTTGTTGTCGCGGAACACATCGCTGCCGGTCATCTTGGTCACCCAGTGGAGATCCATGGGCCGAACGAAACTCGGCGCCTGGGACTGGCCCTGGAAACCATGCGTGAAAATCTGCACAGCACGCTGACGCAGATCCAGCAAGGTAGCAACGATCTGCTTCTGGCGGCGGATGCAATGCGCAATACGGCGCAAATTAACACCGACAATCTGCAGCGGCAGAACCAGCAGGTCGAGCACACCGCCGCTGCCATCAACCAGATGACGGCCTCGGTCGCACAGGTCGCCCGACACGCCAATGCCACAGCACTGAGCTCCCGAGATTGCGTCGACGTATCCAAGGAAGGCCAGCAGCGCCTGCACGTGACGGTCACTGATATCCAGGTATTGGTGACACAGGTGCTCGAGGCCTGCCTGCATTCCGAGCAATTGACCTACAAGGCCAAGAATATCGGCCAGGCTCTAGTGATCATTCGAGACATCGCCGAGCAGACCAACCTGCTGGCCTTGAACGCCGCCATCGAGGCCGCACGAGCTGGGGACAGCGGCCGTGGCTTTGCAGTGGTAGCGGACGAAGTTCGAGCTCTGGCTCGGCGAACCCAGGCATCGACCAAGGACATCGAGCAGATTGTCGAACAGATCCAACAAGAAACGCAGCAAGCGACTCGAGCCTTGCACAATAGCGCAGAGCAGGCTAGCCAGACGCTGGTCCGAACCACTCAAACCAGTGACAGACTGCAACATTTTGCAGAGCTCAGCACCAGAATCAACGACAACAACACCAGCATCGCCAGCGCCACCGAAGAACAGGCCATGGTATCGCAAGATATCGACGGTAATCTGGCACGTATTCATGAATTGACCAGCCTCAGCCTGAGCCAGGCCCGTGTGACAGCCAAGGCTGGTGACTCCTTGAGCGATTTGGCAGGCCAGCTACGCGAAGCCGTTATCCGCTTCACGTTATAGGCTCTACAACAGGTTCGGCGATCAGCCGGACCTGTTGAGAGTTTTCCACGTTTTGGCAAACGCTGTATTTCAGCCGATCAGTTCACGACCGAACAAATTGCGAGCCACAACCCAGCGCTGCACTTCATTCGCGCCTTCATAGATCTCGCCGATCTTGGCATCTCGATAAATCGACTCCAATGGAAAATACGTGGAGGTTTCTTTCAACTCCCGAACAAATCCATAGGCACCGCATACCTGGATGGCGTCGCGAGCCACATCCACCGCAAGCCGGCTGCCGGCGATCTTGGCCATTGCTGCTTCGACTTCCGCCTGGCCCTCCTGGTCGTAGCGCAGCGCCGCTTTGATATAGAGATTGCGGGCACTCTCGATACCCAGAGCATGTTCGGCAAACACGAACTGCCAGTGTTGAAACCGTGCCAGCTCCTGACCAAACACCTTGCGCTTACTGCTGTAATCAACAGCGAAGTCCACCGCGGCCTGAGCCATGCCAACCCCAATGGCACCAATCCCCATCCGCCCGAGCATCAAAGCCCCAAGGGCGGCACGCAAGCCCCCGCCAACCTCACCCACGACATGATCATCGGCGACAAAGACATTTTCGATATGCACGTCGGCCGTCAGTTGGGCATGGTTACCCATTTTCAGGTCCGGCTCACCCACCGAAACTCCGGAGGCATGCATGTCGACACACAGCATGGTCAACCGGTCCCCTGTACGACAAAGGAGTAGCATCAAATCGGCGGCAACCGAGTTGGTGATCCAGCGCTTGTGGGCATTCACCACCCACCCACCCTCGACTCGCTCCGCCCGGCTATGCATGGAGCCGACCGACAGATCAGTACTTGCCTCCGGTTCGCTTGTGGCAAAGGCCCCGACAAATCCGCCTTTGACCAGTTGTGGTAGGTACCGTTGGCGCAACGCCGGGCCCGCTCGATCCAGCGTCTTGCCCACCAGGATCGCTTGGCCATCGTAGAGTGCCGAGGCGGCGCCGGGTGAGTAGTAGGCCAACTCCTCAATGGCGACCAGCGTCGCAAGAGTCGGGTACTTCAGCCCGCGCCCCCCAACATCGCTAGCAAAGGGAATTTCATACAGACCGGCTTCACTCATCAGCTCGAACAGCTCTCTGGGAAACCCATCCCGGCGCTCAGGAGCTGTATTTAATGAATGAGCTCTTGGACGAAGCTTAAGCTCAGCGAACTCCCTGGCCTCGGCACGAATAGCAAGGGTTTCTTCAGGCAGAAATATGTCATTGAACATATGTTCGGAACGGCGGTGAGGATAGCTCATCAGATTCTCCATTTTTTTGTATTGGTTGAATATCAATGGCGGCAATTGCGTCCGAGAAGGTTCGCCCAAGAAACGACGAATTAGATGTAGCCTTTCGGCGATTGGAGGTGAACCTTGTTATGGACAGCGCTATGTCCATCCTAGAGCGTTCCGCCCCGAGGGAAACCATACTAAAGAAGGGGTAAGTGGATGGTGGGAAATTCCACTAGCTGGTTACCGGATAGTGACCAGCTGACATCTTGCTGGGGAGTAGGTGCAAGAGTATGGCGAATGTTCTAAATAACTAGATTGGATAATGATGCTTATTAGGGTCATCCAATGAGGAAATCTAAACTTTTTTATGTGTCAGCATCCCAGGATGCAGCTCCGGGCTTGCCATAGATTGAAGCAGGTGTAATAGCCAAAACAGCCGCTAATACATGAATAAGCTCCGTTGAAAGTCCGACGAAGCTCGTCGGACTGGGAGGATTAACCTTCGATGCGGTAGCCTTTAAATAGAAATACCGAACCCAAGGCATAGTCGTCTATCAACTCGTTGAATCGCGCAATCGTTTCGTTCTTGCAGTGTTGGAGAAACGCAGCTTCATCGACATATACTTCATCCAAATAGAAGCGATTGCGGTTGTGCTGATCGCGAATCACCTCGAAGCGAAGAGTGCCCGGCTCCTTTTCTAATGAGCTGTTGGCATCAAATAGCCCAGCACTGACAAAAGCCTCACGCTTGTCAGAAGGAACATCGAACTGCACCAGTACGTGATAAGTCATGATTGATTCCGATTGAAGAATTATAGGGAGCGATCGCAGGAAGGATGCTAGGCTGGGAGGTCAGTTATTAAAAGTAACTAATAGTCATCAACACGCTAACAAAAAGAGATCATATGAAGCTCTCACAACTCAGCTTCTTCTGTGCCGTGGTCGAGCATGGCACCATTGCGGCAGCGGCAGCACAGCTGCATTGCGTACCATCAAACATTACTACGCGGCTACGCGAGCTAGAGGGGCAGCTTGACGTTGTCTTGTTCAATAGAGAAAAGAACCGCCTGCTAGTGACTCCTGAGGGGCGCTTGCTATACCGCAATGCCAAGCAGATTCTGGCAATGACTGCCGATACCCAGTCGTTGTTCTCCAGCGAAAAGCCACATGGTGTGCTGCGAGTGGGAGCTTTGGACGTAGCGCTGGCCAATCATCTGCCCCCACGCCTTTCACGATACCGTCGCGAGAATCCAACAGTGGAACTGCACATTCGCCCAGAGCACTCGATGCTACTGGAGCGTCTACTAATGGAGGGGGAAATGGATCTTATACTCACTGACGGCCCGATTGAGCACCCATTGCTAGCTAGCCACCTGGCATTCCGTGAGCGCTTATTGCTAGTCACTCCAACTAAGCTCTCGGCACCTTCAACGGAGGAACTTGAACATCTTGAGCTTTACGTATTTGGCCACACTTGCCATTACCGCCGTCAGGTCGACCATTGGTTAGAGACCTGCGATATCAAACCGCGGGTGGCTCTGGAAATCGAGTCATACCCCAACATCTTTGCCTGTATAGAAGCAGGGTTGGGTTTTGCCTGTGTGCCAGAAAGTGTCGTCAACCAATTTTCTCTTACACATAAAGGATTCTATGCCCAACACATTCAAGGCCTGGGTTCGAGTGACATTCATTTTGTTTGGCGTAAGCAGCAAGCCTCTCCGCTGATTCAGGGTTTTATTGAGAGCATCGAATCTACACTTTGAGTGTACGCAGCGGAACTCCACTATTCTTCTCCGCCAGTTATCCCGCAACGATCAGGTTACAAAAGACTTAAAGATCTAGAAAAAGAGCTTATAAATTCCAAACACCCCAAGTGCCAACAAAAAATAAAAAGCATACTGAACACTTTTCGGCGTGACCCTTCTACTGAGCACAATCAATTCATCGAAGAAAAATGAGGTGAAATCATTGATATCTATATCCATTTCAACCCCTGCTTCGTCAAAAATAGCCAAAGCTTCACCATATTTAATTCGAGCAATTTTTGCGGTTAGCTCATTGCGATCATCTATTTTTACACGGTCTTCAGCAAAACACTGCCATGCCATCATTCGTGCCGCCTTCTCGCCTTCCGAGTCTAGTAGGCCAATAGAAAAGACTCTTTCATTTGCCTCTTTATTAACCTTTTAAAAGCCATACAACTCAAGATTTCTCATAAAGCCTCCTAGGACTTCATAAATAAGATTGAAAAATTTACACTAATTTCCCGCTGAAGCTCGGAGAGCTGCGATTCATAGAAACAAGCTAGTGCTCATAAGAAACGACCCTCTAAAGTTAATCATATTAAACACCACCCCCCACAATATCCACGGAGACGTCAGTCCCATGAGGGAAAAACAGATAAATATAGCTATAAGCCAAGCGCAAAAGCACTTCGTTCGCCGCCACCACTTCGACCGCTTGGTAAGTAGTGAAACTTTAAGATCATCGGTATGTTTACGACGTGCTCTCATAAACTGTCTTCCAAGCATGGATAACCCAAGTTTTCCATCAACACCTTCCCGCCGGCCGCCCCTGACTCAGGAGGGCCGGGAAACTTATGAAAAGCATTAAAAGTTAATTAATGGCGCAAGAAATTCAACTATCAAAGTTGGCGTGGAATTAAATTAGCGCTTGCGCTTACGAAACTTAGAGCGCGCCCACTGTTTAATTTGCTCCCAATATTCTTTCCCCAGTAGCGCTATCGCAATAAGAAATAGGACTTCGCCAACCACCACCAGAACCGACATGACGGCAATCTTATTCGGTATCTCGAGGAAGGGAATGATAGGGAAAGCCAACCAATAAAGTAGGACCAGCCCGAGTAAACCGAAACCAGCTTTCTTTTTAAAGCTGACTTTTTCACTGCTGAGGATAGTGGGTAGTTTGCGCAGCCAACTCTGTAGATCATCAATGATCGTGTAGACGGCCGGAATTACCAGCAGGCTCAGTACTGTGGAGGTAATCAATCCACCAATGACGGCGACCGCCATTGGGCTGCGGAAGCTCGGGTCGGCGCTGCCCAGGCCCAAGGCTACCGGTAGCATGCCTGCCCCCATAGCAAGAGTGGTCATGATGACCGGGCGCGCCCTTTTGTGGCAGGCGTCGATCAACGCCTCGGTACGTCCCATGGGCTGCTCTGTCGCCACTCCATCCGGGCCGGGATGGCCGCGACGAGCCTCGATTGCATAATCCACCAACAGAATGGAGTTCTTGGTAGCGATCCCCATCAACATCACCAACCCGATGAGCGAGGACAGCGAGAACGCCTGACCTGCCAGCAACAACCCGACGAAGGCACCGCCTAACGACAAGGGAAGCGCTGCAAGGATGGTGACAGGCTGAAAAAAATCCTTGAACAGCAGTACCAGGACTACATAGATCGCCAATACGCCGCTGAACATGGCTACGCCGAAACCGGTGAACAACTCGCGCATCATTTCTTCGTCGCCCTGCGTCACCTGATGGACGCCGCCAGGCAAATTGCGGATCGAAGGCAACGTCGCCACCTGAGCGGTTAGGTCACCCAGCGGCATCCCGGAGAGTTCAACATCGATGATGACACTGCGGGCACGATTGATTCGGCTCAAGCGTGCCGGACCGCCATTTTGCTCAAGTTGCACCACCTGGTTGAGCAGCACCGGTCCCTTGGCTCCCCTAACCGTCAAGCGTTCCAGGAGACGCATATCCTCCCGCACATCTCGCGATAACTTGACCACGATAGGTATCTGGCGTTGTTCCAGATTGAGCTTGGCCAGCAATTGGTCATAGTCACCGACAGTCGCCACCCGCAACGTATCGGCGATAGCAGTCCCTGTAACCCCTAGCTCGGCGGCTTTGGCGAAGTCCGGCCGCAAGATGATTTCATTACGGACCAGACCCGTATTGGAGGAGATGTTGCCCAGGCCGGGAAGGTTTCGCAGGTCCTGCTGTACTGCATCTGCTGCCTCAGCCAGCAACCTAGGATCGTCGCCTGCTAGCACCAGTTGGTACTTCTCACCCGAATTGCCGAATCCCACCTTGCTGCGCACGCCGGCCAGCTCGGCCATCTGTGTACGGATCTGGGCCTCAATTACATTTTTCTTCGGCCGTTCCTTACGCGGGTCGAGCAGCACGGTAAGCATGGCGACACGCATTTCGGGCTTGCTTTCCTCGCCTGAGGTACTTCCCGCAGAGCCACCACCGATGGTGGTGAAGATGCGCTGCACGTGGGGCAACGATTCCAGGCGACGACGCGCATCTTCGGCCTTCGCCTGGGTCTGAGCCAGCGTGGCACCAGGAGGCAGCTCCAAAGTGACTTGGGTTTGAGAGTTGTCATCGGGAGGGAAGAACCCTTGGGGCAACAGTGGAATCAACATCAGCGAGCCGACGAAAAAACCACCCGCCATGAACAGGGTGATCCAACGATGGCCCAAAGCCCATTGGCTTATGCGCAAGTAAGCTGGCATCCAGAATGGGTCGCGCTGGGGCCTTGAATGAGCCTTCATCAGATAGGCTGCCATCATCGGGGTCAGCAGGCGCGCCACCACCAGAGACGCGAATACTGCCAAAGCCGCTGTCCAGCCAAACTGCTTGAAGAACCTGCCGGCGATACCGTCCATGAAAGCCGTTGGCAGAAACACCGCTATCAGCGCGAAAGTTGTGGCTACCACAGCCAAGCCGATCTCCGAGGCTGCGTCCTTGGCCGCTTGCAGCGGTGTCTTGCCCAAGGTTATGTGGCGTTCAATGTTCTCCACTTCAACAATGGCGTCGTCCACCAGCAGTCCGATTACCAGCGACAGAGCTAGCAGGGTCACTGCGTTCAACGAGAACCCCATAATGTCCATAACGATGAATGCCGGCAGTACGGATAATGGCAAGGCTGCAGCTGAAATCAGGGTGGCGCGAACATCCCGCAGAAACAAGAACACGATGAGGATCGCCAGAAGCGCGCCTTCGTAAAGTATGCTCATGGAGGCATCGAACTCATCCTGCGCAGTCTGGACGAAGTCGAAGACCTGAGTGATCTGCAGGTCGGGCCGTTCACGACGCAATTGCGCTATTGCTTGCTGCACCCCGTCGCCTACTTCTACCTCGCCAGCCCCCTTGGCTCGAGCGATCTCGAAGCCGACCACAGGCTTACCGTCGAGCAAGGCCAGGGAGTTACGCTCGGCAACGGTATCCTTGATGCTTGCCACCTCCCCGAGCCGAAAATGCTGCCCACCCGGAGCCGACAGTTCCACCGCTGTCAGCTCATCAGCACTTTTGACTCGCGCCATGAGACGCAACGGCTGTTTGCTATGACCCAGATCGACCAAACCGCCCGTAGCGTCGGTTTGTACATTGCGCAGTTGCTGCGAAATTTCGGCCGCTGTGACACCGATCGCTTCCAGCTTCAATGGATCAAGCTCAACCTGGATTTCACGGCTCAACCCACCAACGCGGGTCACCGAGCCCACTCCCCTGATCCCTCTCAAGTCTCGCGACAGGGTGTTGTCCACATACCAGGACAGCTCGCTTTCATCCATATTGCTAGAGCTGATAGAAAACGCCAGGATCGGACTACCGATGATGTTCAGCTTGCTAACGATTGGATCGCGCAGGTCTGTCGGCAGGTCCGCGCGTACACGCTGCACGGCCGAACGTACATCGTCCACGGCTTCCTGCACGGGTTTTTCAAGGCGGAACTCGGCGGAAATCGACACCATGCCATCTTGGATGGTGCTACGTAGATTTTTCAGACCTTGCACGGAAGAAATCGAGTCTTCCAACTTACGTGCGACCTCAGTTTCCAACTGCGGTGGCGCCGCGCCCGGGAGTGCCGCCGATACCGAGACGGTCGGCAGATCCATATCCGGAAAGTTCTGTACCTTCATTCCATGGAAGGCGTAAAGACCAGCAATACTCAATATCAGGAACAGCAGAATAGAAGGAATGGGACTGCGGATAGACCAGGTCGAAAGATTCATGTCGGGGCTCTCAATGCTGGTCAGGGTTGGCAGGTGAACTGGCTAGCCGAACTCTGTCACCGTTGTTCAGAAAGGCCCCGCCGCTGGCGACGATACGCTCGGCTCCTTTAAGACCTGAAAGGACTTCCTGTTGGTCGCCGAAGATGCGTCCAACGCTAACCTTCAGTGCAGAGACCTGCATGTCCTTGCTCACTACAAATACCAAGTGAAAACCATCACGAGCCACCACAGCGGACTGCGGCACCATCATCGCTCGTTGTATCCCCGTCATCAGTTCACCGCTGACATACGCCCCAGGTGGGATAAAGCCCTCCTCCCCTGCTTTCGCGCTGTCGATGTCCACATAAACCATCCCCCGACGTGAGCTTGGATCGATAGTCGGAGCAACAAGACGTACCACACCGCTCCACGTGCTGCCGCCAGGCGAGGTGATCATGGCTTTTTGGCCTGGGCGAATCTGCTCTAATTGTTGCGCAGCCAATTCCGCTCTCCATTCGAGGCGGCCCTGGCGAATCAAGCGGAACATTTCATTACCCTGGGCTGGTACCGAACCGATGGTTGCTGAGCGCGCAGCCACGATTCCATCGTCAGGAGCACGCAGTACCGTCTGGCTCAAGCGCAGTTTCTGCAACGCCAGCTGGGCCCGAGCGGTTTCCAGGCGGGCCTGGGTAGTCTGTTCCTGGGTCAATAGTTGTTGAATACGTTGCGCGCTTAGGTTGCCGGAATCCTCCAAGTTACGAGCCCGCTGGCCATCCGCGCGTGCTTCTCCTGCCGCCGCGCTAGCCTCATGCAAGGCCGCCTCTGCCAGCATTCGATCGTTCTCCACCGTATCGCGAGCAAACCTTGCCAGGGGTTGCCCCTTTCGCACTCGGTCTCCGACTTGGACCAAGACTTCCTCTACGCGCAAGCCGTTGATCTCTGGGCCAATAATTGCCTCTTGCCACGCAGCAACTGAACCGTTGGCGCTGATCACATTGCTCACCGGTTGCAAGGTCGGGGTGGCAAGGCTGACTGTCAGTGCGGGCTTACTGGCCTCCGCAACCGCTGGTAGTTCTGTAGGCCCGCAGGCTGTCATGAACAGAGGAAGAGTCAGCGCCAGTGCAATGACATAGAAAGGCGAAGGTCGCATGCGGGCCTCGGTGTTCAAGGGTGTTGGTTGGGTCATGGTTTAGATTCAGTATTCATAGATGAGCGGTCGAAGCCCCCGCCAACAGCGCGGTAGAGGGTTGTCCAGGCACGTCGACCTTCCAGATCCAAGGCCAACGAATCCTGCTCGGCCGCGCGCGCCTTGCGCCGGAGCTCCTCCAGCTCGAACGGACTGAGCATTCCTTCCTGTAGCAAGCGCTCGCTCGACTGCAGACGAATAGCCGCTTGTTCAGCAGCGACGCGGCTGTAGCACAAGCGCTGGTCGGCACTGTCGAGTTGCACTAAGGCTTCTTCGATTTCGCGTACTGCAAGGCGAACCCGTGCGTGGTACGCACTGATCGAGGCATTGAGATCTTCCTCGGCGGCCCGCTGGTCAGCAGCCCGACGTCCGGCATCGAATATCGGAAGATTTAGCGCCAGGGGTCCGAAGGTCCAGCTAGTGGCATTGCGAACGCTGACGTCTCCAGCATCGATACTGCTGCGCCCGACGAAACCCTCCAGGCTCAAACGAGGTAAGCGGTTGGCTTGCGCTTGCATGACCCTTGCCTGAGCTTGTATGACATCCAGCTCGGCCACATAGACGTCGGGACGCTGGCTCAGGGCCTGGGCTGGTATTGCCGACACGCTGAATGAGGCTAATGACAGAGGGCGTTGCCAGGCGGGTTGCAACAGTTGTCGGAGACTAGGTTCGCTTTGTCCGGTCAAGGCTACTAGTCCCTTGATCTGTAGCTCACAAGTAGCTTGTTGCTTCTGCAACTGCCCCATCACCTGCGCTGCGTTATATCGCTCTGCTGCCAGATCCCCATCTGCAGCCATGCCAGCTTGCAAAGAACGCAGCATCATCTGAACCGAGCGCTCATAAGACTTCGCGTCCCGGTTATAGAGTTCGGACTGACGCTGACAAATACGTGACGCGTAATAAAGGTCGGCTACTTCTGCCGCAACCAAAATGCGGGCGTCATGCCATTGTGCATCGGCGCTTTCTAGTCCCGCTCGACCACCGCTTAGTTGCGAACCATTAAGTTTGGCCAAGTCCAGCGCCCAACTGACTTGAACCCCTGTTTGAGTTTGAGTGTAGGCACCATTAGCGAGTGGAGAATAGGACTTATTACGCGACATGGTTGCTGTTAATTCTGGCAGCAAAGATGATAGATCCTGCACCTGTGATGCCTTCGCCCGTTCTATTCGTGCTAATGCACTTGCGATATTGGGGCTGACTTCATTAGCGGCCTCAATTAGCGTCACAAGCTCCGGCTCATTTTGCGATTTCCACCAATTCTTCAACTCAGTTGCCCGCCGTGAATCAGGCATTGGCGCTTCCCATTGCGCCGGCACTTTGGGATCGGCTGATAGTTGCTCCACATGTTTGGTTGCACAACTACATAAGAGCAAGGCAGTACTGATAAAAGAAAAAAAGAGTGCTAGCCGGTGGGGGCGTTTAAACAACCGCATTGGATTCACCGTTGAATTGGCAGTTGACTGCATGAGCAGGCTTCCCCTGTAGGGCGCGAACTGTCACTCGCTAATTGAGTGACATGTTGAGTAAAGAGAATTTTCATAGAAATAAACCGCGGGCAGGTTAGATACTCCGGATGCTGTAGATTTTCCCGGTAGGCAATACATTTCCTCGTAAAAAACTTTCCAATCCCGCTTGGATATCGGTGCTTAGTATTTCTATCGAATTCAAGAATGGAGAGAAGCAATCGCTGTGTTCACCACGTTTTCCTGAGAGATCAGAAGGCCCACTGGACGGGGTTGATTTAGCGTCCGAGATGCCCGAACAGAGGGAGGATCTCAGTGGGCTCCTGCGTAAGACTCTCGGCATGTGAAGTCCATAGGTAACTGTCGACGAGATCGTCGCCCAATATCTGCAAGTCTTTTTCATGGACGTTTCGGGCATGGGAAGCTTCGTTTGAGAATCCATCTTCTTGCTCCCCCTAGCGAGGCATTGCTTTTCGAGGACTCCGCCGCGATCTCGGTAGCCTGGACCTTGATCACTGCTCTATCGGTGCTATTTACATGTGGAGAAAAGTCATTTACAGCTTCCTCCGAGTGCGCCACCTGCGAATGACTACAGGCGCTCATCAGCAAAACGCCGACAATCAACAGCAGAAGCTCAATAGGCCAATTCGAAACTTTCAAAAAATAAACGGAGTACTCCGTCTCATTATATCTTAAAAAAAAGCCCATCGATGAAGGGCGTTTTAAAACGGTTCTATTCACCATGATCCAAACCTGCGTTGAAATTCAGGAACAAATAGATAGGTTCTTACAAAATCGCCGAGTGCCGCAGCAGCGTGGTCAGTATTGGCGGCCAAGCCCAAATTCATTTCCAGCCACAGACCGCTGAGTAATGAAAACAAGAGCCCCGCCGCTCCTTGTGGAGAAAGACCCGGGCGAACCCAGCCCTCACGTTGACCATTGGCTAGAAGCTCAATCAGCTGTTTACGCATCTGCTGGTCTACTTCAATGAGACGTGTCTGGTTATGACCACGCGTTACCTCCAACCAGCTATCCAGGCTGAGATCAAGATCTCCAGGGCACAATTCCTGCGCCAGTTTCTCTGCGCTGATGCTAGCTAAGTGGTGCAACCCGTCCTTACTGAATAATTGTTGAGCCTGAGAAAGGTAGCGTTCGCACTCAATTGCGATAATGGCGTCAATAATCTCTCGTTTGTCGGAGAAATAACGAAAGACCGCTCCGGCACTCATGCCCGCCTGCTGGCAGATGTCTTCGGTACGGGCGCCATGGAATCCCTTCTCCTTGAAGACGCGGGTAGCTGCCAACAGGATCTGTTCGCGGCGTTGCTCATGCAATTGTTCGTTGCGGGTGCGGGCCATAGCTGGTGCCACTCAATAAACGGACTGAATAGTCGCATAATTAACCATGGCAGCGGCAATGTCAACCGCCTCATCAACGGCACGCCCTAGGTTTGATATTGAGTGTCTAGGGAAACTCCGAACAAGTTGCTCCTCATCTTGAAATGGGCGGTTTCCAGAATCCCCGAAGCCAGTTCGTACTCCTCCAGCAGGCGCCGGAAGTTCATGATTGTCGTACCTTCGGGGATCGGAGCTGAGCGTCAGGCGAGCAAACTGGCGCATCGAAGTGATCTCTTACAACGCCTCTTCCATGACTGGGTCGCTCAGCGAGAACCCGTTCTGCAGCAGATGAACACGCAGCATGGTTTCCCGTGGGTACGGCTTGCGACCACCACCGGCCTTTGGGCAATGCGGCTCGATCAATGCCACCAAACCGCTCCAGGGCACCACCTGCTCCATCTCGGCCAGGAAACGCTCGCGACGGGTTTTCTTGCACTTACTGGCGTACTCAAAATCGGAAAAGCTCATCTGACTCATGGGATGGAGGGCTTGTAGAGGCCGATGGGACGGAGGGCTATTTCAGGACAGCTCAGATGACCTGTGCTGACTTGATCGGAGAATTCTTAGCAGGCAGGAAGTAGCGACTAAGCTTCCGCCAAATTTCTCATTAAGGCCCTGAGGATTAGGATTTTTTGCGGAGGCAGCTTTACTGCAGCCAGCTCTCCATGGTCTCTGCACCGTACTTTTCTTCCCAGAACTTGAGCACCTTGTACGTCGCTTCCCTGTTCGCGCGGAGCGACTGCAGACGTTGCTAGGAGGCTTGGCAAGATGCTACGGTCAGCTCCGCCGTGGACGACCTCGGCTTGCTATTTCTTTTCGTAGGGACGGCCCTTCACTTCCAGAGAAGTCATGATGGCCGGTCCTCTTGTTTCGCCAGACGCCTTCGTTGCCTGGCAATACCCTCCCCTTGATCAGCACTGCTGCCTGCCTACGCGAAAAGGTTGCAATGCGACGTGTTTGACGATCCGATCAGGGACGCAAACCACTGATGAATTCTCCCGGCAGCTGCCATTTGTGGCGTTTGTGCTGAGAGTGATTGTCTCATGCTAGGCGTATCACGCTTTTGGGGCTGTAAGCCCTGTGGGCGCCACAGGGACGAGCCACTCAAGGCTGGCATGCTGCCTGCAGTGCCCGACCGTGCTCTTCCGTCAGGTTCTATTGGCGGCCCTCTTGTTCGTCATCTTCGAAGTCGAAGTGTTGTTTTTTCTGACCTGGTCAGTGTGCGTGGGTGAAGCTGGATGGATAGGTTTCTCAGGAACGGCGATTTTCATTGCGATGCTCTTTGTTGGGCTAGCCTACTAGGCGTCTGTCGAGGCGCTTGACTGGCCACCAGCAGCCTTGCAAAAACTGACGGAGGACGACCTCGAGTTAGGTAAATCATCATTGGGACGACCCAACTTTATGGCTCATGGGCCAGATCCAAAGGTTCAAGAATACGATGACAACCTCATTTTCTGCACTCGTTCCACCGGCAACCTGGCTGCGTATTACTGGAGCCTGGGTAATCGTGCTGCTATTTGCACTATTCGGCTCGCAGATACTGGGCAGTTCTATGAGCGGCTTCACTGCGGCCTGGGTGTTCATACTGTTGTTCGTGACGATCCTGGCTACTGCATTTGGGGTGGTCCACGAGGCTGATCATCTGGCCGAGCAGTTGGGTGAGCCTTATGGGACATTGATCCTTACGCTGTCGATCGTGTCGATCGAGGTGATTCTGATTGCGGCCGTTCTGCTGGGCCCGGTCGAGGCGCCCAGCATTGCTAAGGATTCCATTTTCGCGGTGATGATGATCATCATGAATCTGGTAGTCGGCATCTGCCTGATTACAGGGGCGGCGCGCAATGGCGATCAGGAGTTCAATGTACAGGGCGCCAGCGCCTACCTGTCGATGATCGCTCTGCTTACCGGTATTGCGCTGGTACTGTCCAATTACACTAGTACGCCGGGCGAGTTCTCCTCCTCTCAGGCTGTGGGGATATCAGCATTCACATTGCTGATGTATGTCGGTTTTCTCTGGATGCAGATGCGAAGCCATCGGCGCTACTTCGTGCAGCCGCCCGAAGGCAGCATGAGTATTCCTAAAATGACGACAACGACCACTGACAAGTCGGCGTCCATCGACAAAAAGAGCGCGCTCATTCGCTCCGCTGTACTACTTGCACTAATCCTGCCTATCGTCCTGTTGGCTCATGACCTAGCAGTGGTAACCGAGTTTGGTATCACCGCTGCGGGTCTTCCGCCGGCTGTAGGTGGTGTGCTGATCGCAATCATCGTGTTTACCCCTGAATCCATCACGGCAGTTAAGGCAGCTATAAACAACGAGCTGCAGCGTAGTGTGAATCTCTGCCAAGGCGCTTTCGTATCGACTGTCGGTCTGACCGTTCCGGTGGTGCTGCTAATTGGGTTGCTGGCTGGCAAACAGGTCATCATGGGGATATCGAATGCGGAAATCCTACTGTTCATGGTGACACTGGCGCTCACCATGCAGTCCTTTGGCAGTCAGCGTACATCTCCGATCCAGGGGTATATGCACCTAGTGCTGTTCGGTGTTTATGGGCTATTGCTGTTCAACCCATGAGTTGCAGGAACTGAGCATGAGAGATCGAAGCCGTAGCGTCGACCGGATTGCACGTCACGGCCTATTGAGGCGATTCATGTGCTGAGTAGTGTTGGGAACCAGTCACGGAAGCGGATCATGGTATGTTCATCTGCCCTATCTTCGCGCTTGGCAAACCAGATTTATTTTGGAGTTTACCAAGATGCACCAAGCGACCTATGAGTCGTTGCTGCTCAGTGTCGGGCAGTGGCTAAGCATTCCTCCAATTTTGATTGGGATCGCTATGTCGCAGTGCGCAGTTATCCTTAGCAAAAAAGAAATCCTCGCCGGCCCTACTCACCCTACGTAAGTCAGGTCGGCACACACTGTACGTCGGCACTGCCAAATACTCATGGTCGGATCTGACGAAGAAGGGTAATAAGTATTTCTCCGGTATGAAGGCGAGTCGGGGCTGGTGCTCCACGTCCACGACACAGCGGCGAATGTGGCTGATGTAACGGAGGTCGCTCACCTGTTGCATAGCGATGAGAATGTTATCTGTGCCGATGCGGGTTATACCGGCGCGGAGAAACAGCCGGAGCATGAAGGGTGGCCGGTGATCTGGCAGATTGCGGCTCGCGAAGGTCGAACATTCATTCCGTGTGATCAAGCGCCAATTCGGTTATGTGAAAACCCGCTTCCGTGGCTTGGCCAAGAACACGGTGCAATTGACCACGCTGTTTGCCCTATCGAATCTGTGGATGGAACGCCGGCAATTAGTGCCTGGTGTGGGAGAGGTGCGCCCGTGAGGGTAGATAACCAAGGCGTTGCCTTGGTTATCCAATAATCAGTGGCTGAAAATCGGGCTTTCGGCATCCCCAAGCCGCCCATTTCTAGATGATGAGCAACCTGTTCGGAGTTTCCCTAGCCTTTCGTGGTTATGGAGCCACCTTCAGTTCTTTAGAACTCGTCTTCAGAAAGCGTGAAGGTTGCGGCATTCCCATTTGCCACTTTGTAAAGGGTGAGTGTGATCACTGCGTACTCAGTACCGCGATGCGTAGTCTTTTCAGTTAACTGCATGGCTTCAGATCGAGATAGCCCGCCAAAGTTGAGATCACGGTACCGAACATCGTAGCGCCCCGGAGCGAGGTTCTTGATCGTGAATTGACTGTGTGCTGGGATAAATACCTGCCTAGCCGGTCGAGCCACAGTTCCTTGCAACGCAACGAGCTTCAAAAAGACGTCTGAGTTATTCCCTCCGTTGTCGATCGTTATCTCTGAGTGGCCTTTGGTGTGAGTTTGTGGCTCGCCCGCCAGATAAGATGCGATTTTTGGCCACGGCTTGCCATTCGGGGCTGTCTTGGACCTGACATAGGCCTGCTTAGCGACTGTCTTTGGTGGCACTGCGCCTAGGCTAACCTGGGCTGTGTTGCCACTAGGGACGGCTGGCAACTGCTCTGAAATAGGCTGAGCGGAATAGGGCATTGGCCCCCGTGGTGGGGTGTAATGAGACCCTGGTGAATTGATCACGGCAACGGCAATTCCTAAGCCAGCGACAGCTATTGCACCCAAATGGATAAAGAAGCGCTTATGGATCAGTCCCCAGCTGCTCTTTAACTGCTTGTGCTCAATGTGACCACCCAGCTCCTGTATAAATCCTTCAAGGTTGCTGGTTAGGTCCTCCTTTTCTTTTACTGATACCCCTCCAGGGGTCGATTCATTCGGAATTTTATTAGCAAAATTCTTCGCGCTTTGAGCGAGTGACTGTGCCAAGTCTGGTCGGCCGATCGCATAAAAATAGTAAGACTGATAGCCCAGCATTCGAGCGTTTTCAAGAGGTGGATGGGCGCCTCCGAACATATTGGTCACAAGCGCCTGTAGCGAATAGATCGGCCCCCACGGAACGCCCCACCAGCCCAGCAGCCAGGTAGTTGCAGATGCTTTGAGCGACTGCTTCTGAGCGCAGTCACTGCAATAAACACCAGCTATCGGCTTTCGCAAAGTAACTACAATGAAGCTTTTTACGGAGCGGAGAACCACAAACCTAGGTTGAGCTGTTACCTTCGCACAGATGCTGCAGGTAATCGGGTTCGGGATATCTGGCGCTGTTGGTTCGTTGGTCGTATTTTCGAACTCCGCTCGATCGTACTCAGCCCTTGATTTTGGATTCGAGAGCACTGCATAAGCTTCATTCAATAATTGAAACTGCTTTGTGGTGTCTTTTCCCGGATTACGGTCAGGGTGCATGTCCATGGCACGCCTGCGATATGCAGCCTTGATCTGATCATCAGTCGCGACTGGGCTTACGCCCAAGACGGCATAGAAACCATCAGGGTCGGTTTTATTGCTTTGCATGAAACAATCCTAGTCACGCTAACGGATTAGCGGGCACGTGTTATTGAGAGCAAATTAGCGCCCTTAAACATAGGCCATTGGCTTAAGAGTGCTGGAGTAACGATCCGATAAACGGCGGCTCGTGAATATATGGTAGCTAATTGCTATTTAAGCAGTCCACTTTTACCGCCAACAAAACCACAAATTGATCGCCTGACAACCTTGAATCGACAGTTTTTTGGCGTAACCGTGATATTTTCATATAGCCATCTCGTCAAAACCAGGGCTTGGCCCTGGTAAGGCGACAGCGCTATTGGGCTACTTTGGACTGATATAGGTGTACTGCTGCGCCCAGGATGCCGCGGCTGCGTTTATCGCCGCCGGAACCGCCGCCAACACCGTGCGCAGTTATCGCAGCGCCCTCGCCTACTGATCAGGCTGGCTGCAATTGCGTTATGGCCTGAGACTGGACGATGCCCCACTGTCGACAGAAGTGGCAATTCAGTTTGTTTTTGATCACCTGGCTCGTTTATTGGCCGATGGCTCTTGGGCACACCTGCTTCCACCGACAATCGACACTGCCCTAGTTAAGGCGCGAATCTAAACCAAAGTCGGGCCGCCGGCCTTTAACACGGTTAGCCATCGTCTGGCCGTCGTCGGCAAATGATACCGGCTGAATGAATGGGAGAGTCCGACTGAGGCGCCGGCTTTGAAAAGCGCGCAAAGCACAGTCGCGCCAGGGCGTAAAGGTGCGTAAGAAAACTGCGGTCGTTCTCGAGCCATTGCAGGCGCTGCTCGCCACCTGCGCGGCGTGCGCGATCGCGCCCTGCTCCTGCTGGTCTGGAGCGGTGGCGGCCGACGCCGCTCGGAAGTGGCGGGCCTGCAAGTGGGCGATGTGCGCCAGCTCGAGGTCGACACGTGGCCGTACGCGCTGGGTGCCATCAAGACCGACACCAGCGAGGTACGCCGTGAGAAACCACTGATGGGCCAGCGGTACGGGCTCTCACCGCTTGGCTGGCCGCCGTACCTGCTGACAGCGGTCCGCTGTTTCGTCGGATGTATAAAGGCAACAAGGTTGGGATTAAGGAATTGTCAGGAGACCAAGTGGCGCGCATCGTGCAGCGACGGGCGAAACTAGCCGGCCTAGAGGGGGACTGTGCAGCGCACAGTTTAAGGTCGGGTTTTGTCACCGAGGCCAGCCGTCAGGGAGTGCCGCTTGATGAAGTAATGGCGATGACCGAGCACGACAGCGTTAGCACGGTGATGGGTTACTTTCAAGCTGGATCGCTAATGAACAGCAGCGCCTCGAAACTATTGAACTACCAGGCCCGTCGGAAGATACGCATAACTGATCAAACTGTAGCTGCGCTGTAAAATCTCAGACACAGGCACCCGTTACCAGCGACATCTTCAATGTATGCCAGACGCTATCACCGCGATTATGATATTCAAAAAAGGATGGCTGGCGAGCCAACTCAACTCTAAATTAATACTTGCACCTCTCATTTAGGTAAATAAGACGATAATTGTTCGGAATGACTATAGAAGAACCCTACCTCTCACACTTCTCTAATCTTACAAAACACATCCGAGCTTTACTAATGATTCAAATACGTGTCCAAGTGCGATGCTTTCGCACTGACGACGAACGCCTTATCAGATGAGGTTTTGTTTGGAGCGGGGCATTGATACAAAGTAGAGATAAATTTTCAAGCTGCCATGACGACTAGAATAGCACTAAGAATACCTTGCCAGTGCAACATACAGGCCTCTATCTCAATACTACTTTATCCTTCCTAATGCACGAGAGAAACTCCTCTATGCGAGAATTTATGTCAATTCCCGCGATCGGTGGAATATTAAAGAACTGTGAGATATACCACTCCCTCTCAGGCTCATCTAGAAGATCTGAAATTGTAGCCCCGGCCTCTGAAGGGGTGCTCGGAAATATACCACAACTATAAAGCGCAGTTTTTTGTAACCTCTGCAGCTCCTGCTCGCCATAAAACCCCAACACAACCCCAAGGACAATCAGTGCTGCTCTCCTGTGAATAGAGCTTGAATTATTTGCCCCATGATACATGCACGAACTGTAATGATAATCTGCATGCGTTATTGGAACCTGTGACGCGTAATTGAAAGCTACTCTAGCAATCCCACAGTATCGATACTCTGTTCGCAAAGACAGAAAGCTTCTCAACAAATCACGAATTAGCCGGTTCGTACCCGAAGTGCGCTCAATTTCTTTTCTATTGGTGAAAAGCCAATCTTGAACTCTTAAACCAAGAAAGTTTAATGTGGCAAACTCATAGATATTTCTATCGCCCTTACGCTGATAGCAAAAACCCGAGAAAAACGCGAAAGACTCCCATGAACGATATAATCCAAAATCCGTCCGGGTGGTAGCAAGGAGGGTTTTATGTAATGAGCAATATGCCACATCAAAGCGACACCAAGATCTTCTCCAGTATGGGGTCGACCGGTATTTTACGTCCTCATCAAGGCATTGCCGACAGAAAGAATTTCTATTACGAACATTCGAAATCATCTCTTTATTTTTTATATAAAAATACTCCTTGCAATGAGCATAATCTATCCCAAAGCGAGCACAGAGCCGCTTAAACGTTTGGCCAAAGCTGAAGTCGTAGTCAAGACCATTTTTCAATGAGCTTTCTACATATTCCTCGACAGCCTCCATAGTCAAGACGCATTGTTTGCTGGTCGCGCAACGGAATAGCCATGAGGATAACGTTTCATCGCTATAAGGCTGAGGGAACCCTTTGAATCTTCTATTCTTTCTCCCCCTTAGTAATCCCATCTACGAACAGCCCCCTTCTGCATGCTTTCCATGGTTATTTTTTCTTCCCCACTCTTGATTGCATGAATCGCTCCAAATCTTATAGCCTTCAACACTTGATCCATCGTACCGTTTGTGTTCGTTAGAAGGTATTTAACAGTTTCCTGAGAATAAAGCCTGGACGCTTTACGAAGAGGTAGGTTTTCCTCAATCGAGGCCAGGAAGCTCCTAAATTCGTCGCCTTCAACCCATGGCAATAATTTTAGAACTTCAAATCGTCGTTCGAGTTGGGGATCTTGGTTTAGCGCATTGACTGCTGATGTCGTACCGAAACCCATGATACTAAGATGATAAGGTGGCTCGGACAGTTTTTTTAGCAGCGAAAGATTTCTTCGTTGCTCTGCAACCTGAGCTAACAGCGCATCATGGAACTCGTCAATAATGACCGCTAAGATATTTCTAAGTTGCAGATATTTCTCCAATCCATTGGGAATTTTTCCGCTCCACCCTTGTGCTTTTAGCGGCACGCCTAAAGCCGTGAGCAATAACTCTCGAAACCTGAGATCGTCAGGATTTTCAGCTAAACTAGCAAATGCTACAATTCCATCGACTGCATCGTGTCTACTACTAATTCTATTAATTATGCTGGTTTTCCCGGCTCCGCCTTCTCCACAGACAAGTAGACAAGGTGCAGGAGACATCCCACGAGCATTGAGCATGTTTTTAACAACTCGCTCTACTCTTGAACACTGCGGGCAGTCTACCCAAATATTCTTATTGATAATGTCAATTCTTTCGGAAACCCCAAACAACGCAAGAGACCGCTTAGCCTCTTTTATGTGGGAAAGGTCCATTCAGTCCTCGCTATTGAAGGGCATTGGCTTTTTGGAATAATCAATTCTAATTTTTGAGTTCGACTCTGCTGGTGTTCGAGTGCCATGTTCCCTGCTTATCGCTTGCTGTCTCCTCTCCCTTCTGGTTGTAGTTTTCGCATTTACTACAATCTCATTAGAAGTTTTTTTAAGTTTTATTCTTTCTTCCTCTGAAACCCAACGGGATTTGGATTTTTCCTGTTGAAACAACCCATCAATACGAGAAGCTTCTAGAAGATTGTCATTTTGCGCAAGATCGGAGAACGGCACGTTTATATATTCGTCATTTAAGCGAGCCCAAATTCTTCTGATAGACAAAGGATTGTACTTTATTAAAACATCCTTTCCGACATGAGGCGCTAAATCAGGGCAGTAGTAATAATTATTCTTGAAACGCAATCCTTTTGGGTAGACAGTACGCCTATCCTGGGGGAGAAAATCAATAGTTAGTTCGGCTTTCTCATTATTAGTTAAAACTTGAGGATTATGACCGGAAAAGTAATCAATCCATGCGTCTCCAGGTGTCATTTTTATAGCTGAATGCACAGTGCAATGGTAAATCGCAACTTGCGTAGCAAACCACCGGGAGAACTCCATGAAAGTCATGCATGACTTTTTTTCACTATCGTACCCCTTCCTAGCCTTAGTATTGGAGAAAGTCGTGCCGGGTAAGAAATGCACTTCACCCATCAGAGTACCGATTAAACGCTCTACGTGACCTCCGTAGTGTTTTTTCCCGCGCGGCCGCCAATTGAGGTCGATTTTGTTTTTAGCACATGCTTTCTCCATACTAAGCGACCTGAATTCCTTCGCATTATCCGAGTTAATGGCCTCAGGTTTTCCAGAGAAAGGATAGCTAATATGCTCACAACCAATCATTGCTAAATAATCTGCTTTATTCGCCACCGCGAAAGCTATCGTTGCGGCCACCGAGACGGATGACGGATTATGCCAAGACAGATAATAGGACAATATTACCCTGGTCTTGACATCAACTAGTACTGTCAGCCAAGGCCTACCAAGAGGAGTCCGATCATCATCACA
Organism: Pseudomonas sp. CMR5c; assembly: GCF_003850545.1. NCBI lineage: Bacteria > Pseudomonadati > Pseudomonadota > Gammaproteobacteria > Pseudomonadales > Pseudomonadaceae > Pseudomonas > Pseudomonas sp. CMR5c. Next base: position 3,445,934 of record NZ_CP027705.1, read on the forward strand.
TAAAATTACATCGACCAACGTGTGATCAATCTGTGTAACTTGCAGCGGTCTGCTTAATTTTAGTCTTCCAGGCTTCATCCCTAATTTATCGTACGCATCTGCCGCGCCATACTGTAGCTTACGAAGCTCTAGTGGAGTTATGGCGTTTACTCTCTTCGACACAGCCCCTAAACTCGGTATGGGAAAGCTTGATTCTGTGCATTTATCCTTTACCGCCTTCCAGACGGCGGAAGGCCCTGCCGCTCTATTTCTCAGCTTGTTTTTAATGCATTCCCTTATAATATTCTCAACCGTTTCATCTAACTGGCTTTCTCCATTTTTTCGACCTCTTTTGGCCTGAAGTAAGGCAGTGGATCCAGCGCCCTCATCATATTTATTAAGAAGCCTATAAAACGTGGTTTTCGAACACGGGATAAGTCCCAATGCGCTTTTGTATGTTATTTCTTTGTCTAAGTACTTTCGAATAACATCATTTCGGCGCTTGGCCTCTTTAAGATCTTCAAACTCCATCTCATCGCAGCGACCCACCATCTTCTTGATATTTTTCATCCGCTCGCCTCATCGACACCGAATGGCCACGATAAGTGTTTTTTGAGCGTGCGTCACACATCTCCAGTACATTTTTTAGAGGTTTTTTTCCCGAAGCGCTATAAACTTCGTATAATAATATTCTACGTTAATATAGTCTTTAAAAGACTCTTCGCAGAACTCTAGAAAAGACAGAAACAAGAACGCCGATTTGATTGATGATATTCGTGCGAACAAACACATCTAACAAACCGGCGTTCTTATGCGCAATATTAATACTTTCCTTCCGTTTTGGGAGGGCTTTTCTGTCGTCTCTATCAGGCCTGATGGTGACGCCTTGCAGATCGATCTCATCCCCCAATCGCACCTACAGCGGCTGCAACGAGCCCAGCACGACCACACATGAATACTGCCAACGGCTTGTTCGAGGCCTACTTATTCTCGGGTACTCGGTGCAGTTAAACGTCGAACTCAGACGAGTCGGGTGCGGTAGTTGCGGCAAGAAAATGGAGACTGTTGGCTGGCTTGATCGTTACTCTTGTATGACGCGTCGCATAGCATGCGATTACTGGAGCGACTGACTCTACAGACGGAGCTGTATAAGTTGCCTGTAGCCCGTCCCAGGCGATTGGTCATGGACGAGTTTGTCCTGTTCAAAGAGCATCGATACGCCAGCGTCGTACTGGATGCGGATACCCACCCGGCGAAGGATGTAGCCGGGGCACTATCAGGCCCTTCTTCGAAGAGTTGGGGCTTGCTGCTCGCAAATCGAGGCGGTAGCGATGGGCATGAATACTGCTTTTGACCGTGAAGTTAGCCAGCACTGCCCACAAGCACGAGTGGTCTACGACCTATTTCATGTGGTGGCCAAATACGGCCGAGAAGTGACTGACCGTGTACGAGTCGATGAGGACATCCGCCTGCGTCATGACAAACCCGCCCGCAAGGTCATCAAGCAAGCTCGCTGGTAACTGCCGTGCAATCCGGAAAACCTCAAGAGCGAAGATCAGCAGGTGCACCTGTAGGATCTGCTGGCAGCGAACCAATCCAAAGCGAAATACTGGCTTTGAAGCAGTTCGCTAAACGCTTGAAGGGTTTCTGGCGGGGCATTTTGAGCAGGGTTCGCTGGCCGATGTACACCGGTCAACTGGAGAGGGTCAACAACCGCATCAAGGTGATTAAGCGTATGGCCTACGGCTACCGGAACAGCGAGTCCTTTTTCATGAAGATTAAGTGCGACCTTCCCGGCAATTCGTGAACAACCTTTTAAAAGAGGGAAAAACAGCGTTCGTCAAAAGCTTGATAACATTTCCCACGCAGGATTATATAAATCCATAAAATTCCGTTGCTTAGGTGATTTTTGACATTTTGAACACTTCTAGATTTAGACGATTTTTCAGCAAGCTTGCTATCCAAGCTTTTTCCTTTTTTAACAGTTATAATTGAAAAACACATTAAAAATCATAGAGGTAGCGTCATTACCTGCTTTAAGTGTTGTTCACACCTGCTTCTGATCTTCCAGCTTCCATCCGTGCCTCTATGTGAAACGCCTGGCGATGCCAGGCGTTTGATCAAGCAAACAGACCAAGTGCTGCGTCGTCCCACTGGTGACCGCCTTCCGACCAGCCGTTGCCAGCCTGCGGTGGGAACCCCGATCTGCAATATCCTTGCTTGGCATCGAAATCAAACACCGCATGAGGAAAATCATTGATCAGCAATACCGCCTTGCGGTGATCGACGGCCCAGCCGACTTTCACCATCGATGGCTTGTGGCTGTCACTGACATCGGCGGCATTGTAGATATGCAGCGCATCGTAGATCGGGTTGCCTTCGGCCGCGGTATCCAATGCGTAGAAGTAACCGGTGTCACCATCATCTTCAAAAACCACGACGAAGGAACCTTCCTCGGCAGGAGCCTCCAACACCAGGGCTTGGCCTACCTTCAATTCGCTTTCAGCTGCCAGATAAATGGGCATTACAACTTTCCTTGTCTCTTGGAGTATTCAAAGGCGAGCATGATGACAACCTGGAGTAACCCAGGCAATCTCCGGGCAGAGATTGACCTGGGTCTTTCATCACCTAGAATAAATGGCCGGCCAGCAACGCACCCATCACTCATGCGAGCGACAACACCTGAAGATCCCTCCTTGGTATTCAGGCTCTCGCCTTGGTCAAGTAGCCTTCCCGCAGAGCTTTTTAAATTGATTCACATTGGAAACTGCAGTGCTTAATGCTGTGATTTTGTATTTATAGTAGTGAATTGCATCTGCCTGGGCTTCTCCAACATGGCCAAAATACTCTTCCCAGGCGTTTCTATTAGTTAGCAAGTCAGAGAGCATCGTACTTAGTTCATTTGCCGTCCAATATTCCTTGTATCCCTTGTCCGCGCCAGGGGCCGGGCTGAGATGCTTGACATATGCGTCCACCGAGTATTGGTTCTCGTAGGCCATGAACAGCGTATACACTGTACCGACTGACGACTTGTACCACGGGATAACGACAAAGTGATGGATTGCTGATCCCTTAACAAGAAAGTGCCAAACAGCTGTCTGTGAGTTATCACCACGAAATAGCAGTGCCTGTTCAATTTGGTATTTCATTTTCGAATCATTCTTGATGACATCATCTCCAACGTCATCTTGCACCTTTCCGTAGACAGCGCAGCTCATTTGAACTGGCACTGCAGGACAATCCTTCAAGCCCATCAGTAATGGGTTACCTGTTATTGCATCAACCAGATCTTTCCCTGTCATGGTTCTTGGCTCCTGCCCAAATATTTAACACGCATTATGAAATTACTGGGTGAGGATAGCTTTGATCCGATCTTTATCAAGTTCGGCCACCGGGAAACTAAGCTGAATGAATTGTCCCAGCTTGGATAACTCTATCCATGGAAAATGCAGGCTTCTACCTGCTTGTCAATAGCTCCCTTGAGCGACTGTGCGCAAGGCGCCATGGTGGTAGCCTTTCGTGGCGCCCCCTGCGCGAGTGCCCGATCTGTTTGGGATCATTGATAAAAAGCAGGTCAGGCTGATGCATAAGCCTCATGTCAGATAACTGAAAGGAATCGAACATGAAAAAGCTCATAACTGTTATCGCTATATCAGCGGCCGTCGCTTTCACCGCAAGTGTCGCGAACGCTTCTGTGCATCCGACCACTATCAAGCCTCCCCAGACCGTCCATCAGGTGACAGCTTCTGCCGAAACTCCTTTTGGAACCCAAAAAGCAACTGGCGAAATCAAGTTGGCTAGTTTGGCCAGGAGTTGTTCCGATGAACGATATTCCTGGTGGGAATACAGCGGCTGGGAAATTGTCGGCTGCCTTGCAAGCGGCCAGTGGTAGTTATCAGGGCGCTCTGGTGCGTGAACACGCACCAGAGCCTGTTATAAGCTCCGGTGAGTCAGCGCAACCACATAACTCTTCAAAGTTGTACTTCATGTATTAACAGCACCTTCTATATTAGCTGTTAATCTAACGCCAAGATATTCCTGAACTTACTCCTCTCGTCCTTTTGTACTTCACGGCTCAGTCAACTGTTTATTAGGCGTGCCCTACCCGCGCACGCTGCCTTTAGCCTCTTGTCGTCCGAATAATTCGCACCGCAGGTTCCTGGCTGGCAACGACCTTACCGAGGGGCATTCCCCCTTCTCCTCCCTGAAGTTCAACACCTTGATTCACTTGCAGTTTTTTCCATGCTGCAGCGAAGCGACTAAAAATGACCAAAAAGACAGGGAATATCGGGACAGCGACCGGTTGGTCACATATGCCGATGCGTTTCGGCAACCTATAGTGCAGCCGCGGCGAATTGGAAGGAGTCCAGTTGCCGGCACAGCTATCCAATCATGGACAGGAGCTACAGATGTACCCCATCAAGGATGACGCCCATTGCCAGTACAGCGCGGTTGATATGCAACCCAGCGAGCTATCGTTGACCGCCCTCACCTCTTGCCTGCGTCTTTCACGACGCGATGGCGGCCGTTAGCCCAACACTTCAAGCGTCTATCCACGAGCCGTGACATGCCCAAGGCAGTCACCGCTTTCACGTGCCTCGAACAAAGCCACCTGGTGTGCAATGACCACGACAAGCTATCTGGAAACGCCTGTTTCCATGCCCTTGAACATCGATTCCAAAGCCGATGCATTTGAATTTCGCCCGGGCACCCTCGAAGACATCGATGGCCTTGCCGAGCTGTTCCAGTCCATCTATGGGCACACGACCCATCCGTGCCAGAGCCCGGTGTATATCCGCAACGCGATGAACTCCGATCAACAGCGCTGGTTCGTCGTCGAGAACCAGTCCGCACTGCTGGGTTGCGTCTGCATCACCCGGCGTCCCTGGAACCAGTCCTGGGAAGTCGGCCATGGGGTGATCCATCCGGATGCACGCCGCGGCGGTGCGATCTCGAACCTGATCAGGCTCTGCCTGGAAGATCATCGGCCCGACGCCATGGAGCTGGGCTACTACACCCCCCGCAACATCGCCATCCATTCGGTGATGGGCAAGATCAAGCCGGCAGTGTTGGTGGGCCATGACGGTGGCCCGAACAAGGTCGACGGCATCCGCGAATATCACCTGACCGCAATCCACCCGCCGGCCCAGGACGGTTTCGTCCATATCGCCCCCTGGTATGCCAAGTCCTCGGGCAGCGATTTCATCAGCCAGTACCTGTACGCCTCGTTGCAAATGGAACCGGTACTGGGCGCCTATCCGAATACCTACCTGAGCGGTGCCCCGGGGACCGAGCGCCACGGCCAGATGCTGTACACCCAGGACCATGAGGCCAATGCGCTGATGGTGTCCGGGCATTCGGGCAACTATCCCTCGGAGCGCGAGGTGCTGCAGGAGCTCGAGGCACTTGTACAAGCGCACAAGGACATCGAGTACGTGAGTGTTCATGTACTGGCCGACAAGCTAGAGCTGCTCGGCGGCCTGATGCGGCAGGGTTATGCGGTGACCGCCTATTTGCCGGCCTGGCACCTGCAAGGCGGCGCCCGCTACGACTGCATCAACCTGGTGTGGCACAAGTTCGACCAGGCCCCGCGCAGCCATGGTTTCGATGAGGAAGTCGTCTTCTTCGACCAGGCCTACGCCAGGCTGGGCGACAACCTGTGCAGCATCCGGCCCGGCCACGCTCCGCGCATCGACAACTGATCCATCGAGCCCTACATCCCTTCGGATGATTATTGGAGAGTCAAGCAAGTGACAAAAGAACAATGGCTTAACGTCCGTAAACAGATCCCCGACGGCGCCAAGGAGCCCTGGACCGTAATGTTGTGGGTCGCCGATATGCTGGTCCTGGTACTGGCCTGGAACCTCTGGCTCAGTTCATCCACCGGGCTGCAGTTGCTCGGCCTGGTGCTGGCTGGCGTCGCCACCCTGCAGATCTACCTGATCCTGCATGAGGCCCTGCACGGCGCAATTTCGGAGAACCGCCGGGTCAACAACTTCATCGGGCACTGCAACGGCTGGCTGATCGCCTTGCCCTTCCTGGTTCGCCGTCGCTTCCACACGGCCCACCATACCTGGACCTCCCACCCCCTCAACGATCCGGAAAACCGCGGCATGATCGAGAAGTTCTCGGTCATGACCAAGAAACAGGAACGAACCCTGGAGTTCATGTGGAAGCACTGGATCCCGATGATCGCGGCCAACCATTTCCTGCTGAACTGGCGGGCACCGTTCATCGCCCGGGCCAAGGGCGACAACTCGCCGCGGATTCTCAAGGAAATCCGCTTCGCCCGCCTGTACCTGGTGGCCTACCTGGCCATGGCCGGGGTCGCGCTGTACTTCGGACACCTGGCTGACCTGGTGATGTTCTACCTGATCATCTGGCTGTTCCTGTTCTTCATGGTGGAGTTGTTGAACCTGCCGCACCACGCCGAGGCGCCGCTGCAAGCCAAGGACGCCGACCGCCTGCAGTACTGGGAACAGGATGTCGTGTCCCACGACTGCAAGAACCTGCCGCTCTGGTCGCGGTTCATCATCCTCAACTTCAACCTGCACATCGTGCACCACGCCTTCCCCTCGGTGCCTTGGTACCGGCTGGCCGAAGCCCACAAACTGCTGCACGAGCATGAGCATCATCCAGGGGATTCGCAGGTCAGCGAGTGGGATTTCGCCTGGACCAACCGTCGCCGGCCGCTGTTGAAGCTGATGGGGCACTTCTTCGATCACCGCACTTGACCGCACCGGCGAAAGATCCCGAATATCCGGGATCTTTCGCCGAGCATGAGCGCCATGACCTTCATACGTCCTTTCACCAACCACGACCTGGACGCCTGCCTACAACTGTTCGACAGCAATACCCCGGCCTTCTTCGATCCCCTGGAGCGCCCGGACTTCCTGCACTTCCTCGAACATTCGACAGTCAACCTGCTGGTCATCGAACGCGACGGGCGGATCGTTGCCTGTGGTGGTCATGCCCTGCGCCCCGAAACAGTCACCGCCAGCCTGTGCTGGGGCATGGTCGACCAGGCGCTGCACGGCCAGGGCATTGGACGCCTGCTGACCGAAGCCCGGCTACGAGCCATTCGCGAGCAAGGCCTGGCCCGCGCGGTGCGCATCAGCACCAGCCAGCACAGCCAGGGTTTCTATGCCGGACTGGGTTTCGTGCTGCGCAAAGTGACGCCCGACGGCCATGGGCCCGGCCTGGACTGCTGGGATATGGAGTTGGCCCTGATATAACCCCGCCCTCGCCTGCCCTGTTACCTGGCTCGACCCAACCGCTAGGACTCTCGCCCCTTCAGTACAATCGTGGCCAGGTAGGACAAGACACGCTCCTGTGCCTGATTGATGATCTCGAACGAAAACTGCGCAAGGCCCCGATTACCGGGCAAGGGGATATTGCGCACGTCGCGAACCGTTACCGCTCCACTGATGAGATCGTCTGGACGCACCGCTTTCAGCCAGCGCACATCATTCAAGCTCGCGCCGCCCACGCTACAAGCCCTGAGCAACCCCAAGTCGATGAAGAGTCGGAAACTCAGGGCAAGCGTATGAAAGCCGCTGGCGACCAGCCCGCCCATCGGTGAATCCAGCGCGGCGACAGGATCGATATGGAATGCCTGTGGATCGAACTCACGACCAAAATCGATGATGCCTGTTTCCGTCACCTGCGCACTGCCCAACGCGAAGACCTGTCCTTTGGCAAAGTCTTCGAAATACAAGTTTCCATGATCAGTCATGGCCGGCCTCATTCGACTAGTTTGCAGACAAGTTCAACGGGACTGAGTACCCGTGTTTTTATCAGCGTTGAAATATTGACCATCTGCCGCATGGCAGTGGCGCCGAATGAAATATGCAGTCCAAGTGGCGATACCCCTTGCTCCAGGTTCCGGCTCCTCAAATCATCGAAATACGCCACGCCGAACTCCCAGCGGTCCGTTTCGCTGATCACCGTGAACCCCGCCTGCTTCAGATACATGAGGTATTCAGCCAGAGGGGCGACGAAGTCCGTACTAGGATTCGATGCCCAGGGAACCGGATAGAGCATCTGGCCCTCCCCGACCCGCATCACATCGTAGATCCCAAGCTTGCCGCCAGGTTTCAGTACTCGGCGGACCTCCTCGAATAGCCGCGGCTTGTCAGCGATGTTCATCCCCACGTGCAACATGGTCACCACATCGCAGAAGTCATCGGGAAAGGGCAGCGCCAGGGCGCTAGCCTGCTGATAACTGACCTTCAGCCCTCCATCTATACGGGCAGCCAGTGTAGAGGCGGCATTAATATAGTCGGGAGCCAAGTCTATGCCATGGACTTCACAACCGAAGGTACTGGCAAAGTAGCGTGTTGCCCCACCCAACCCGCAGCCGACATCAAGGACCTTCATATCCTCGTGGAGCCCCAACTTGTCGGCCAGGTCGGCAGTCGCTTGACGCCCGCCGATGTGGATTTCATCCACCGGCGCCAGGTCTTCTAGATTCAGTCTTTGCGGATCTTTCCCACTGACAAGCAATGCAGAGAAGATCTTCTGTTCAAGGTCTGGCCTGGAATAGTGTTTCTCAAACTCTTGATCGAGCTTCATCTGGTTCTCCGGGATATTGAAAATGTCCGAAACAGATCAGTCGTCATTCCCCATGGGCACCGCGCTCGGGAACACATGACGATCGGTAGTTTGATTCAAACTTCGTACTCAATGCCTACGCCATCGAATCTCAGACGGTCTTGTATATGCACTTTTTCTCCCATCATGTTCTTCCCGGACAACAGGCCTGCCTCGAAAAGGCGTATGACCATCTGCAAGGCATGTTCGGAGTAACCAGCTGCATTCAATCGGCTGATCAAGGTCTTGTAGTCGAACTTCTCCTTGATCAAATCGGAAAATATTTCCCTGACCTTGGAGTTGGCGGCATATTTGGTCATGCGCCTCTCGCCGTTTGATAGCACTTCCTTAGGTTCAAGCCTGAAATCCAGGGGATTGACCTTGTAGTAATCCTGTAAGGTGACCGTCCCGCCGTTCCAGCTGAATTCGGATATGCTGGACAACTGCTTCAACAACTTGCCAATCCAGCCGACCCTCATTGGCGTCAGCTCCGCATCGGAAAATTCATCGGAGAGTTCACTGCGCTGGTGTCGTCCAAGGGCGATCATCGTAGATGCCCGGTCCTTGAAGTCCGAGATCGCCCACTCCTCCCCTCCTGCCTTGTCGGTGAGTTGGTCGAACCATTGACGGCGATTGAAACGATCATCCTCGCTTTCCACTATCCTGCGCTTGTTCCAGAACTCGGAATCGGGCTCGGTGAAAGAGGCATAGGTGTAGAAAGAGGCGAGGAATTCGTGGTACTGCTCATAGGTTTCGCCATAAGTGCTCTTGTACCACTCATGGACCTGTGTGCTTTCGCCCGGATGCCGGGACAGATAATCAATCGCTGAAGCCGCGCAAACAGCGGATTGGGACGCGAGATGCACGCCCTGCGAAAACAACGGATCGGTAAAGCAGGCAGCGTCACCGCAAAGAAAGAAACGCCCGCTGGAAAAGGTGCTGGTGTCGTATGACCAGTCACGAACGACCCTGACCTGTTCGATCTGCTCCGAATCACCCAGCAACTCTTTGGCGCGAATGCACTTGGCCAGCGTGCGTCTGTAGAACTCATCCGGCCCCACCTCCTTTATCTCTCCTACCTTGCTGATATCGACGATCACACCAACGCTGTAGATATCCCCCTCGAGCGGAATCATCCACACCCAACCATCTTCGAAAGTTATCGAGAAGGTCGTACCGCGCAGGTCTCCTTGAAACGGATCCGGGCAGGAAAAATACGACCACACAGCAAGATTGCGATAGAACTCGTCATAACGACGAATTTTCAGTTGCCGGGCGAGAATGCTGTTGGCACCTGAAGCATCGATCAGATAGTCACCAGAAACCGTCGAGGATGCATCGCCCTGGCGCACCTCCAGAATGACCCTCTCAGGATCGCTTAAATCGACATTGGTTACCGCCGCCCCCTCGTGGACCGTCCCACCTCGGGCCATGACTTCCTTCAGGAGTAAATGGTCGAACACTTCTCGCTTGACCTGGATGGCATGATCGAAAACCCATTCAGCGGTGCTCTTCGGGGTTGAAAAGGAAAAAGTCCATGGCGGCTGGTTTTGTCCCCAGAGAAAGGTCGCGGAGGGTTTCTTGACGAACCGGGCTTCGTCGATGAGTGGCTGCAAGCCCAACCTGTTGAATATCGACATGGTCCCAGGAAGAAATGACTCGCCAATCCTGTACCGGGGAAAAGTCTCTTTTTCATAGATCGTGACCTGGTGTCCCAACTTAAGCAGAGTCAGTGCCGCCACAGACCCGGCCGGTCCACCACCAATGATGACTACATTGCCTGGTAACATTCCTGTTCTCCTTCAAGTCGCAATTAACGCTCGACGTTGCGTTTCTTTTTCGCTCTCTCCGAAACAGCAATTTCATCAACCATCCTGACTCTTACGGGCATCTTGAATCGCTCCAGCTTGCCTGCGAGAAAATCCATGATTGCCTTTCTCAGGCCCTCGGCACTGATGGGGTATGCCGGTTTTACATTCACCCCTACCGCCTGGCCGGTAATAGCGTTGCTGATCCCGTATACGAGGCAGTCCTGGACCAGTGGGCATGCAAGAAGCAAGGACTCGACCTCAATCGGCAGGACCTTCTCTCCGCCGACGTTGATCACCTCGTTCATCCGCCCGAGGATCTGTATCTCTCCATCTCTGCCCGACTCGGCCAGGTCCCCGGTGCGGAACCAACCATCTTCTGTCAGCGAAGTATTTTCGACATTGAGATAACCAAGGAACTGGCTCGGTGACTTCAACTGGAGTTCGCCAGCGACAATCCGATATTCAAAACTCTCATCGACGATCTTGAAACGCGTGCTTTGCGAAGAAGCGCTCTGTGTCCCGGCTATTCCTGTTTCAGAGGTGCCGAATGTCTGGAGCAGCCGCACCCGGGGAAATATTTCTCGCAAATAGACCAGAAGCTGGGCTGGCATGGCTTCCGTGCCGTAAGTAATGAGTCTTAATGCCGACAAGTCGTAGCGTTGGTGGAAATCCCCAAGGCGCAGCAAGTTCAGGAATGTCGGGTTGGCAGGCAAGACCTGCACCTGCTGCAACTCCAGCTCCCGGCACACCGCATCCGGTGTTCTCTCCCTGACCACGACCGCACAATTACCGGAAAACAATATGTTGATTAACGTATTCACGCCGCCAATGTGGTCGAACATCAGAAACAGGATGACCACAAGCTGCCGCCCCCTGGACTCTTTGTCTTTTTCAGCGATCAGTTTGTCCAGGTCGTGCAGAATCGCCTTCGGTCTGCCGGTACTGCCGCTGGAAAGCAGGATCAACCCAGCGGCCCCACGGGCGTTGAGAGAGGAGTACAAAAGGTGCCGGGACTGGCCGGAGCAAGACTCGACGACCACATCCTCAAAGGCCCTGATCATGAAACTTGCATCACAGGAAACCTTCAGAGTTTCCTCGACCGAGGACGTCAGGTTCGTAACCGGCGCAACGATGGCCTTGATGGCAGCCAGGGCCAGCAAGGCCAGGACTCCATTGGCCGAATAATTCCCATGCAGTACCACCACGTGCCCAGGCGCGATGCCGGACTGAATGAAGTGAGTGGCCAGATCCCTGACCTTCTGCGCTACCTGCATGTACGAAAGCGCGACTTCCCCATCAACCAGTGCTCGACGAACACCTCTAGCTTCCAGGCCGCGCAGCCAACCTGCGTTGATCATCTGACCCCTCCTAGATAGAGCGTCTCGCCTGATACGAAGCCCGACGCCTCGGAAATAAGGAACTCCACTGGCCCGACCACATCCTGGAACTCACAGGGTCGCTTGATGGCCTGGCGGGCAATGAGTGCTTCGATCTTGTCCTTGTCCAGGGTCCTGGTAAGCGCTGTTCGCAGCGGGGGCAATCCCAGGGTATTCACGCGAATATTCAAGGGGGCGATTTCCCGGCTTAGAGAACGAGTGAACTGCTCTATCGCTGCCTTGCTGGTTGCATAGGCGAGCTGCCCTTCCAGGGAAAACAAGGTGGCGACTGAAGAGATATTCAGTATTGCCCCCGAACCACTACTGTTCTTGAGTAACTTCACCGCCTCGCGGCAGCACTGCATCACTGAAAACACATTCAAATCGTAGAGTTTTTTTGTATTGTCCAAATCGCTCAGCAGAAATGGTTCCATGACGGATGCACCCGCGTTATTGATCAACGCATCGATAAAGCCATAGCGCTTCCTTATTACATGGAACATTGCTGAAACAGACCTTGATTCAGTCAGGTCAACATTGAAGTGTGTGTAGCCGGGAGGCATCTTGGCTCCTTGCCTGCGACTACAACCAATGACCGTATGCCCTTTCCCGATCAGATGTTTGACCAACATTCGACCTAGTCCGGTACGTGTTCCCGTAACGAGGATCAGCATGAAGGCTTCCTAGCTAACTTCTAGAGCGGGTATCTCTTCCATGATGAACTCGACCAGCGTCGATGGATTTTGGAAAGGACTGACTTTTCGCGAAATAGCACGATCCGACGTCAGCGATACAGACAAATCATATTTATCGGCGATCAACTCTTCGATTCGCATCATTAATGTCACCAACTGCAGGGAGTCGAACAGGCCATCCACTCCATATATGGTTACTTTGCTCATATCATCAACCGAAAGGTCATTGCTTTGACTGGCAATACTCTCGGCCAATGATTGGTTCACGACACTATCGATATCTGCTCTGGTTGGCATGTTCCCACCTCACTATAGTGCATTAGTTGAAATGCTCAGGTTAGTAATGTCGAGTCAGCGACAAGGAATAATCTCCCTTGTACCCAATAACAGGATCTGAAATAGGAGTTCTATTGAGCGACAGGGTCGCGTAGAGCCAGGAAGTTCATCGGCTTGACGCTCGCCACGACTTCACCGTCTTGATTGATGCCTTCGAGCAGGGAGATGACCAGGCCCCGATCGGGCTTGGAACGAGAGCGCCTGGTTTCCAGGATCGAAATCCGCAACCGCAGTTGATCACCAGGACGGACAGGCTTGAACCAGCGTATCTCATCGACCCCAGGGGAGGCACGACTTGCTACGGAGGACAGGTAGTTATCAACGAACAGGCGCATCATCAGGCCCAGCGTATGCCATCCGCTGGCAATCAATCCTTGAAAAGGACCGCTTGCCGCGGCCTGTGGGTCGAGATGCATCATTTGCGGATCGAATTGCTTGGCGAACTCTATGATCTCGAATTCACCGACGTCCAATGGACCATACTCGAATACCGAGCCTTCGATATAGTCTTCAAAATAACGCTCATTAATAGGAGTGGAAAACGTCGACAGCTTCATCTTGATATTTCCTTTATCCATTAATAACCAACCCCTTGGGCAGGTCGCATGCAGTCCCTTGGTGAAATTTTAACTATATGGTTAATTACCCTCTACATACTCAGCAAGCTAAGAACCGAGATTTACAAAAGAGCCAGGACCAAGCCTCTTGCTTATACCTTCCGCTTGGAATTACAGGCATGTCAAGGGAAAATTTCACAAAACAAGATGTATCGTTTCAGTACTAGTCGAGGGTGTTGAGTGCCCATCTTTGTTTAGATCAGCCCGATGCGCAATGGCTGTTTTTTTCTTATGGACGCATGATTATTCGATGAACGGTATGCTGGCCCAAGCATGGCAAAATTTACCGAGTAGGGAAATTATATATATCAGAAGGTACTAATTATCCGTATTGTCAGCTCGACTGTTGTCGCTCTAGCCCGCACTTTTCATCACCAATAGTTGCGCGACAGAACTAAACCTTTGGTATGTTGCTTCCCCGCCAGCCAAAGAGAAATCCAAGGTGTCCAAGGTAAAGCTCACCGCAGTCGATCAATCCAACTACGAACGAATCTGCGACCTGGAAGTGTTCGAGAAACAGGAAGACTACGTCGCATCCAACCTCTGGTCGCTGGTCCAGGCCAGCTACAACCCCACTTGCAGCGCACGCGCCATCTACCATCGGGACGAACCTGTAGGCCTGTTCCTGTGGAGCGCCGAGAGCCCGGGAAAAGTCTCCATCTGGCGCTTCATGGTGGACAAACAGCATCAGAACCGCGGCATTGGCCGTCAGGCCATGGGTTTGCTGCTCGAGGAACTGCGGCAAATCCAGGGCCTGGCGCAAATCGAGATCTGCTACCACCCCCGCAACCCAATAGCCGGTCACTTCTATTCCAGTTTCGGTTTCGTCGAGACCGGTATGGACGAGGATGGTGACGACATGCTGGCGGTAATCGACTTGCCGCAGCCCTCCGCTGGCATTGCCTAGCCGGAGAAACTCCGTAATTGCTGCAGCAGTTCGCCCTGCAAGGCCGCACTGCGGAAGAAACCGAAGTGCCCCACTGCTCCGGCGCTACGTGGCGTGCGCTTGACCTGCAGGGCGGCCGCTGGATAGGCGTCATGCATCCGCTGCGCGGCGGCCCAGGGCACATAGTTGTCGTCATCGAACACCCAGCTGACCATCGGGATCGCCAGGCTTTCGTAACCGCCCCGCCGGGCCAGCCCGAAGCGCTCGGCCAGCAGGTAGTCGGGCTCGCGGACCCAGCGTGACCACTCCTGCATCAGCCGGCTGGGCAAGTTCTGGTTACCCAGGCCCAGCAGCCGCGCCGGAAACGTCGCACCGATCCTGGTAACCAGCGGAATCAACAGGCCGAACAGCAAGCCCATGCGCAGCCGTTCGAGACCCGTCCAGCGCTTCCAATAGGGGAACGACCCGCAGATAAAGGCTGCTGCACGCAACTGCCCCGCCGCAGGAGATAACCCGAGCAACTGGGCGCCGATGCTGTGGCCGATGAAGTACAGCGGCAAGGCCGGACGCTCGACACGGCAGAACTCGATGGCGGCGCTGATATCCTGTACGCCCCAGTCGGCCAGGGAGCATCGGACATTCGTTGGCAGATCATCCTGTGCCCCGCGATAGCTGTACAGCAGCACATCGAAGCCACCCTGGGCGGCCAGGGCCGCAAAAGCCCCGTAGAAGCCGCGCCGCACGCCCAACGCGCCGGACACCAGGATCACTCCCTGCGCCGGCCCCTGCGCATCATGGTAATCACCCGGCAGCACGACACCGTCGGCGCATTGAATCTCCACCTCTCGGCTCATGTCCGCACTCCCCGCTTGAACAGGCGATCGACCAGCACCCGGGCGGGCTTGCGTGCGCGCAGGGGCCGTTGCACCAGGTTGCCGGCGCAGTTCGGGCAGCAATAGGCCAACCGCACGGCACAAGGCTCGCAGAAGGTGCATTCATAGGAGCAGATGTACGCCCCGCCGCTATCGCTCAAGGCGCTGGCGCAGGCCTGACAACGGGTTTTCATCTTCAGCATGGATACCTCTGCATTCCTGGACGAACCTGAATGAAACAGCGCCCTGTACTTGCGAGCGCCGCGTGTTAGCATCACATACCGACAGTATGTAAAAAGGCATGAGTATGAATGTCAAGAGCCGGCAACAGGAAAACTCCGAACTGACCCGCGATGCCTTGCTGGACAGCGCCCGCGAACAGTTCATCGCCCACGGTTACACCGGGGTCTCCATCGACAGCATCGCCAGCCAGGCGCGAGTGACCAAGGGGGCGTTCTACCATCACTTCGCCAACAAGAAGGAGTTGCTCGCCCAGTGCTATGAGCAACAGATGCGCATGATCGCCCAGGCCCTGGACCAGCTGCCGGCGACGGAGGATCCCTGGCTGCGGGCTCAACAGCTGGCCACGACGTTCATCGATACCGTGATGCGTCACCGCAAGCGGTTGTTGTCGTTGCAGGAAGTGATCAGCGTGCTGGGCTGGGAAGACTGGAAAGCCATCGACTCACGCTACACCCTGCACCACATCGCCAAGCTGATGCATGAGCTGCATGCCGCCGGACGGGTCAAGCCCTACGACCCGAACAACCTGACCAACCTGGTCTACGGCTTCCTCACCCAGGCGGCCATCAGCATCAAGGATGCCCGGGACAAGCCCCAGGCCGCGGGCGAAATGAAACTGATCATCCGCGACTTCTTCGATAGCCTGAAGCCCAATGGCCACTGACCTGGGCCTCGGGACCCTCGGCGAGCGAGCTTCTGCTGGACGCCGATCGACGTTAGTCTTGATCGCCCGCCCCCTGCCCAGGCCCTGATGATGATGTCTTGCACCACTCAGTTCTGGCGCGATCCACAGCTGCCCTACGTCGAGAGTCGACGGGCTTGTGACAGCCGCGCCAACTACAAGGCCCATAGTCATCCGACGCTCTCCATCGGCGCGGTGGACCGTGGCGAAAGCATCTTCACGGGAGCCTCTGCGGGGCCAACGCTGATCCGCGCCGGCAGCGTGGTGTGGGTTCCGGCCGATTGCGTGCACGCTTGCAACCCCCACCCGGGCACGGCCTGGAGCTACCAGATGCTGCACCTGGATGCCGCCTGGGTGGAGGCCCTGCGCCAGGAACAGCCCGGCGTTCCGGCCAGGTCCAGGCGCCAGGTCCTGCTCAACGACACCCCGCGGCTTTACCAAAGCTTCTGCCGGCTCAACGAGTTGCTGTTTTCCGCCGCCAGCTGGCAGGACAAGGAAGCAGCGCTGATCGAGTTCATCGGTGACTTCTCGACCGGGGAACAACCGACGCTCACCCTGGCCGCCGACCTTGCCCAGGCCAGCGCCGGAGTCCGCCGGGTCGTGGCCTTCTTGCGCCAGGCCCCGCAAGCCGCAAGCCCGTTGGCAGAATTGGCGCAACTGGCCGGCATCAGCCGTTACCAGTTGATCCGGGCCTTTCGCAGCGCCACCGGAATGACGCCCCACGCCTTCCAGCTGAACCAGAGGATCATCCAGGCCCGATCCTCGCTACAAGCAGGCGAGGCTCCTGCGGCCCTGGCGCAACGCCTGGGTTTCGCCGACCAGGCGCACTTCCAGCGGGTGTTCAAGGCCCATGTCGGCGTCACCCCTGGGCTGTACAAGGCCTGAGGCCGCGCAATTTTCTTCAATACCCGGCCCGTGGCGCCAAGCAGACTTCCTGCCCCTCTTGCTCTGTGGAAGTCTTGCCCATGTTCGAACAGTTCCTGCTGGTGGCTGCCGCGCATTTTCTTGCCCTGCTCTCCCCCGGCCCCGATTTCTTCCTGGTGGCGCGCATGTCCATGGCTACCGGTTGGCGATCGGCCACCGGGGCCTGCCTGGGAATCGCCCTGGCCAACGGTGTATTCATCGTCCTGGCATTTGCCGGGGTCTCGGTATTGCGTCCGGACGGCCTGCTGTTCCTGGTGATCCAAGTGGCCGGCTGTGCCTACCTGCTGTATGTGGGCGGGCTGTTCATCTGCCATGCCGGCGGCAGCTCGCTGACCGCGGTGACGTCCCAAGGCCAGGACCGGGCCGGCTGGTGGCGGGGGCTGGGCATGGGTTTCCTGTCAGGCATCCTCAACCCCAAGAACGCGCTGTTCTACGCCAGCCTGGCATCGCTGGTCGGTGCCGGGATCGACAACGGCTGGAAGCTGGCCTACGGCCTGTGGATGTTCAGCGTGGTACTGGCCTGGGATGTGCTGGTGGCCGTGGCCATCGGCAATGGCCGGGTCCGCCTGCGCTTCTCCCGGGTCCTGCCCTGGCTCGAGCGCTGCACCGGGGCGATGCTCATCCTGCTGGCCCTGGGGGTACTGGGCGCGATGCTGGTGCGCACTTGCTGGCTGTGGGGCGTCGGGCTGCGCTGCTGACTGGTCGTTGTCTGGCCGCAGCCGATTACAAATGAACAACAAAGCCCAGCATGGTTGTCATACCGCTAACCGATATTGTCCTTCAACGCCGTTGGCGCCTGCCCCATCCAGCCATCCATCCAAGGAGAACCGCCATGCCACAAGAGCCCCGCCTGGGATGCGGCGCCGCCATCGTGCGTGACGGCCGACTGCTGCTGGTCAAGCGCCTGCGAGACCCCGAGGCCGGACACTGGGGTCTGCCGGGAGGCAAGGTCGACTGGCTCGAGCCGGTGGAACAGGCCATGCGCCGGGAGATCCTCGAAGAGCTGGGCCTGACGCTGCAAGGCGTCAGCCTGCTGTGCGTGGTCGACCAGATCGATCCGCAGCGCGGCGAACACTGGGTGGCGCCGGTGTACCTGGCTTCGGCTCCCGCCATGGCGCCTTGCAACCTCGAACCGCACAAGCACAGCGAGATCGCCTGGTTCGAACTCGATCGCCTGCCGCAACCGCTGACCCAGGCCACCCGCACCGCGATACGGGCGCTGGTGCAGATCGCTGCGGTGGAGTCTTGATCGGCACAGGTCGCTGGATCCTCGTCGTGCTGCTGGGCCTTGGCGGGCTGGCCAGGGCCGGGGATCCAGCGCCACAGCACCTGCTGCGGCCCGATGGCTCGTCAATCAGCTATTACCTGCAGCAACGCCAGCCATCCGGGCCGTCAAGCTCGCTGCTGGTGATCCTCCAGGGTTCGGATTGCAACAGCGTGAGCCATGTAACGAGCATCCCCCTCCTGGCCCAGGCGATGCCCGAGGCCGATGTACTGACCGTGGAAAAGTACGGGCTGGAGGCGACCCTGCCCTACAGCCAGGACGCCGAACGCGCGGATTGCCCGCAGGCCTACCTGGAGCACGACAGTCCGACGCAGCGCACGGACGACCTGCAAGCGGTGATCCAGTACCTGCGCCAACAACGCCATTACGCCTCGGTAATTGCCCTGGGCGGCAGCGAAGGCGCGGTGATCGCCCATGCCCTGGCCGCACGCCCGGGAGTGGATTTTCGGTCTTATCCCGGGCTGGGCCATCGCTTCGACGATCACCACGGACAAAGCCACATGCCCACCGTGGTAGACGACATCGCCCTCTGGCTGCGCCAGTTGCCACCCCCTGGCGACAAGCGCGGGTGAGTGCCCGGCAACGGCCATGGAGTGCGACCGATGGCCGCAGGCTTTGGTCTAATTAGCCCGCCGCGTCCTTCGTCCGTTTGTTACCATGCGCGGGTTTTTTGCCTGTCTGGCTGTTGAAAGGGCGTTATTTCATGAGTGTTCTACTGACTCGCCGCACGCTGCTCACCAGCGCCGGAGTACTCGGCCTGGGCCTGCTGGCCGGTTGTGACAATAGTCCCCGGCTGTCTTTCAAATACGGCAAGGACCTGAGCAATCAGATTCTCGGCCGTACCTTCAAGCTCACCGATTCCCAGGGCGAAACCAAATCGCTGTCCAGCTACCGTGGCCTGATGCCGATGATCTTCTTCGGTTTCACCCAGTGCCCGGCCGTCTGCCCCACGACCCTGGCCCGCGCGGCGCAAGCCAAGAAGCTGATGGGCCGTGACGGCGATCGCCTCAAGGTGGTGTTCATCACTTTGGATCCCGAGCGCGACACTCCCGCGGTGCTGGATGCCTACGTCAAGGCCTTCGATCCAAGCTTCGAGGCGCTGTACGGCACCCTGGAAGAAACCGCGGCCACGGCCAAGGAATTCGGGGTGTTCTATGAAAAGATCCCCAGCGGCGACACCTATACCCTTTCGCACACCGCTACCAGTTTCGTCTTCGACTCCCGCGGCACCTTGCGCCTGGGCCTGTCCCAGTCCCTGAACGCCCAGGAGTGCGCAGAAGATCTGCTCACCGTCATGGAGGTCTGTTAATGACTCTGCAACCCCGTTCATTGCGTTTCAAATCCGCCCTGCTGCTGGCTTCCCTGCTAGGCCTGGCCAACGCCGCCAGCGCCGCGACCCAGATCGACAACGCCTGGGTCCGCGCCACCGTCGCCGGCCAGCACGCCAGCGGCGCCTTCATGGACATCACGGCCAGCAGCGATAGCAAGCTGGTGCAAGTGCAGTCGCCGGTGGCCAAGAACGTGCAGATCCATCAATCGAGCATGCACAACGACGTGATGAGCATGCAGCAGGTGCAGGCTATCGCCTTGCCGGCCGGCCAGAAGGTCAGCCTGGACACCCAGGGCTACCACGTGATGCTCATGGAGCTGGTAGGCCAGATCAAGGCCGGCGACAAGGTACCGCTGACCCTGACCGTGGAAAACGCCAAGGGTGAGAAGGAAACCATCAAGGTCGACGCCGAGGCTCGTGCTCTCAACGCACCGGACCACGGCGCCATGGGCCATGGTTCGATGGATCATGGCTCGATGGACCACGGCAAGATGCAGCACTGAGCCTGCACTGTTTGAAACAAGCCGCTGTCCCGCCAAGGCCAGCGGCTTTTTTGTGTCTACGCCTGCCACGGCGCTGAACCTATTCCCCCCGCCCTGCCCTTGTGCGAACCTGCGCGCGCCGCGCGAACTGCTAGCCCAATGCCATCCAGGAAGGCTTCCAGCGCTGTGCCGAGGAGCTGATCCTTGGCGCGGCTCATAACCACCAAGGATTGAATATGCCGTCAAATCGCCCCGTCATTCATGTGCTGTTCTTCGTTGGCAACTCCGGAACTTGCGCCGTCCTGCCATTGACCGATGTCTACGAGGCGGTGGTTCATCAACCCTCTGCCTTGCTCGAGCAGGCCTCACCTAGATTGACGATCAGCCGCTCAACGAGCGCTGGCCAAGCCCGGTCGCCGTTGAAAGTGGCATCGTTCACCACCCTCTATGGAGAGAACGGCAGCGGCAAGACCGCCCTGTTGCTGGAACTGTGCCGGGCGCTGGCCAAGTGGCAGCCGCAGGAGAAGCTCAGCCTGCTCTGGGAGGATGAGCAGGGGCTGCATCTTTCCCGGGGGAGCTCACTCAAGGGCGTTCAACTGCATTCGGAACTTGAGATTGACCAGGGGCAAAAGGCCTCGCTGCCGGACTTCTCGGCGCTGTTCTACACCACCTCACCCTTTGAAAGAGTCCGGCGCAATCGCCTGCGGCGCCTGGGTGTAAAAGATATCAGCCCCAGGTTTGGCAAGGATGTGGAGTCGGAACTGGTGGCGGCCTTCACGGCCTATCCCCACCTCAAGGAACGCGTCACCTTTGTCGACCAAGCCCAGGTCACGCTGAAGCTCAAGACGGTGTCGCTGGTGGAGTTGATGACGGTTTATCGTCCCGATAGTTCGGCACACAAGGCACTGGACCCGGAACTGAAGAAACAGCTGCTCGAACTGGAGAAAAGCGCCTCGCCCGAGGCGAAGTTCATTTGGTCCTATGCGATTCTGGAAGGTGCTGAAAGCCTCACGGCACAAAACCTGTATGACTTGATCGATGAATTGCAGGAGCTGGTCCAGGATCACCACCCGTGGCTGAGCAAGGCCCTGAGCGACCCGGAATTTGTCCTCGAGCAGCTAACGGAGCACCCTCCATTGCTTAAGCAATTGGCCAAGGCCAGGGATGTTCTGCACCTGGCCAAATTGCTGTTCGCGGACCTCAACTCCTGGGGCCGCAAGTCCAGGATGGGCTACCTGGATCAGCAGGTTGGCCACCATATCCGTCAACATTCACAGGTCTACAGCGAGTTGAGCAGCCTGGATATGCTGCAGTTCTCCTTCACCCAGTTGAGTTCCGGCCAGGCCAGCATGATGTCTCTCTACTGCGCAGTAGCCAGGGCCTTTGGAGAGTTCGAACAGGCTTCCCCGGAGCAATCGATGTTGCTGTGCATCGACGAAGGCGAGATGTTCATGCACCCCAAGTGGCAGCGCATCTACATCTTCGACCTGCTGAAGTTCATCGGGCAGTTTGGCCAGTTGGCCAAGCGCACCCATGTGCTGATTTCCACCCATTCGCTGATCGTCGCGGCCGATACCCCTGCCGGGCGGCTGTTCGACCTGGATAACGCACGGCTGACCAATGCCTTTGGCTACACCCCCAAGCAGACCCTGAGCAAGGTATTCGAGGTCGAGGATTTCACGGGCGAGTTCAACCATCAACGCCTGGAGCGGCTCGCCGCAGTGCTCAACGGCGAGCTCCGGGGTCTCCAGGCACTGGGCCAGGCCCGGCACATCGCCGACTCCCTGGCCAACGACGAACTCCGGCGCCATGTACAGCAACAGCTGGATATCCTGGGGAGCCGTGCCAATGCTCAAGCTTGAGGCATCCACCGCCACGATCAACAGCCACCTGGCGACCCTGGGCCAGCGTTTTGACGAGGAGATGGCTAAATGGAAGGCACCTTTTACCGGATACCCTTCCTTCACCGCCTCGCTGCACAAGCTGTTGCTGAAGAACCGCAAGACGGTCCTGGTCGGCAGCGTCGCCGAACTACGGGCGCTGATCGAGGCTATCGACCTCGCCACCGGCTCGACCTTGACTCCCTACATGCATGCCCGTCAGCAAAAGTCCTTCACAAAGCAAAGCCACATGGAGAAACTGCTCCAGGCCCTCGACAAGGTCTTCGACTACGACAAGTTCATCTACAAGAGCCAGGGCTGGAATGCCTACAAGCTGGTGGGCAACCACGGGCTGCGCATCTGTCCCTATTGCCACCTGAATCATGTGAACTACCACGGCCAGGCCACGAGCAAAGCCACGCCCAAGAAGCTGGAGATGCGCCCACCCCTGGATCACTTCCTGCCCAAATCCATCTACCCCTACCTGGCGGTGTCGCTGCACAACCTGGTCCCCAGTTGCCACCAGTGCAACTCGTCGATCAAGGGCGATGAAGTTCCGGGTGCCGATCTTCCCCACCCCTTCGACCCCGCCGTCGCCCTGGACATGAGCTTCGGTATCAAGGGCTCGGCCCTGGCTATCCACGGCGTTACCAATGGAGAGCTCAGCCTGGCGGTGACAGGCAACGGCGCCTGGGATGAATTTTCCCGGTTCTTTTACTTGGAGGAACGCTACCAGTGGTACACCCCCGAAGTGAACGACATGCTCAAGCGCCAGCGCGACCTGGACGAAAGCGACAAGATCATCCAGTCCCTGGTCCGGCGCCCGGCATTTATCCTCGGCTTCAATCCGGACGACTGTGAAAGGCGCGCCCTGGGCATCTGCTTGCACAGCATCGCCCGGCAACAAGGGATTATCTGAGCCTTAGTAATCCAGGCCCCGCGCCAGCCATACCGTGAACCCGCAGCAGTCGGGGTCTTCACTGACATGCCGGACCACCTCGAAGCCATGGGTGTCGAGCAGCGTGCAGTACTCGCCGGGATCGAGGCTGGCGTGGTACAGCGCCTCCCCCTCAAATATACCAATGGCCTCGCCCGCCGCCGGGCCACTGGTGAACATCAGTGCACAACCCGGGCGGGCGTGGCGCTCGAACACCGCGAACATCGCTCGCTGATCGTCCGGCGCCAGGTGGAACAGGCTGTTCCAGGCCAGGATGCCGGCGAAATCCTCCCCCAGGGCCAGGTCGCGCATATCCGCGTGGATCCAGCGTTGCTCGCCATGTCGTTGCCGGCACAGTTCCAGTAACGCGTTGGAGCTGTCGACCCCGGTCAGCTCGCAGCCATGCTCGATCAGGTAACTGGCCAACGGCTCGGCGCCACCACACCCCAGGTCCAGCACCTGCCGCCCAGCGCCCATGAGCTGGCGAAAGCGCTGCAACCAGGCCAGCTCGGACTGAAAGCCACGGGTATTGGCGCGGCGAACCTGATCCCAGGCCGTGGCATGGCGCTGGTACAAGTCGACGATATGGCGGGCGGAGTCATCCATGGCGAACCTGCAATCACAAGAAAAGGCGTCGATTAAACTCCGATGAAGCTCCCGCCACAATCTGCAATAGCCTCGCGACTAGAGCTGCGCGACCACAGGCAGGTCGCGGCGTACCTGGCGCACCGAGACGAACAACAGCAACGAAAGCCCGGCATACAAGCCGAACAACCAGCTCGCCGCCCGGGCTGCCCCGGCCAGGTCATTACCGCTACCAAGCCCCGCCAGGTTGACGATCATCCCCGCCAGCGCCGCTCCCAGCGCTGTAGCCACCAGTTGCACGGTAGTGATCGAAGCCCCGGCCAGCTCCTTCTGGTCGGCAGGGGCGCTCTCCAGGACCCGCGCCAGCAGGTGCGGCCAGGCCAGGCCTATACCGACCCCCACCAGCACCATGGCCAGGCAGATTGCCCCCAGGCTCGCCAGGCTGCTGGCGGCGGGCATGGCCAGGCAGGCCAGGAGCAACCCGGCCACCACCAGCAACGGCGCGCTAGCTACCGCCCGGGCCGCAGCGCCCGCCCCCAGCCCGGAGCTGGCCAGCGCTCCCAGGGTCCAGCCCGCGGCCATCAAGGCGGC
Source organism: Pseudomonas sp. CMR5c (assembly GCF_003850545.1). Taxonomy (NCBI): domain Bacteria; kingdom Pseudomonadati; phylum Pseudomonadota; class Gammaproteobacteria; order Pseudomonadales; family Pseudomonadaceae; genus Pseudomonas; species Pseudomonas sp. CMR5c. Next base: position 3,470,037 of record NZ_CP027705.1, read on the forward strand.
GATGTAACCGGCCAGCAACGGTGTCTGGAGATGCAGCACCTGGAGGAACAATGGCACGAAGACCTCGCTGGTCATGCCCACCACCAGCAACGCCATGGACAGGTACAGCGGCAGCAACAGGCTGCCGGGTTTCAAGCTGCCACGGGGCAACAGGCGCTTTGCCGAGCGGTTCTCCATGGCCCCCACCACCAGCAACAGGCCCAGGCCCACGGCCAGCCCCAGGACGTTGTACAGCGCCGAGGCGCTGATGCTGCCAACGGAAATCGCCAGGACCATGACCGTCAGCAGCACCAGCTGCAGTCCGGGGATTGGAGTACGTGGCATCGGTTCTCGGCTCCTTCCCGGTAACAGGACGACGGCCAGCAGCATGAACAACAAGGTACAAGGCAATAGCACCCAGAATGCCGCACGCCAGCTGCCGTGCTCGGCGAATACCCCACCCACCGCCGGCCCGATCAACGTAGCCATGCCCCACATGGCCGAGATCAGCGCCATCGCCCGGGGCCATAGCGGTTCATCGAACACCAGGCGGATCATCGCGTAGGGCAAGGCGAACAACAGGCCACCGCCCAGCCCCTGGACACTGCGCCCGACAATCAGCCAGGCCATGTCCGGCGCCAGCGCACACAAACCGCAGCCCAGCATGAACACCACGCCCGCCAGGGCATACGCCAGCTTCGGGCCCAGCACTGCCAGGGCCCGGGTCGAGAGCACGGAGCCGATGATCGAGGCGACCACGAACAACGTGGTGTTCCAGGCGTAGTAGTCCAGGCCGCCGATGTCTTGCACCACCGACGGCAGCAAAGTGGTGACCAGGTAGATGTTGATTGCATGCAGCGCGACGCCCCCGGCCAGGGCTGCGGAGCGCAGCCCATTCTTGCCCAGTAGCAGTGCCGACCAGCCCGTTGTCGATGCCATGGCTTGTTCCTGTCTGGTTGTTCGAGAAGGCGCACTGTATTACACAAGTAATTGCTTTGATAATTGGTTTTTTCAGTATCGACCACTCCCCGCTCCTATCGAAACCCCGACGGACAATCTCCAGGCCAGGCCCGCATAGCCTGTTATGCTTGCCCGGTTGAGTGCGTTGCGCAGGCAGCCGAATTTTCCCGATCGCCCCTTGGCCAATGGTCCCGAATGTCTTCGATTTCTTCCCCGGCCGACAAGAAAAGCCCCGGCGCCACCGCCGAGCGGATCCTGTTCCTGCTGAAAACCCGCGGCCCCTTGAAAACCGCCGACCTGGCGCCACTGCTGGAGGTGTCGCTGGAGGCCACCCGCCAACAGTTGCAGAAACTGGTGGATAGCCAGCTCATCAGCGGCCAACTGATGCCGGCCCAGGGCGCCGGGCGTCCCTCGCAGAAATGGGTGCTGACCGAACAGGCCCAGGCGCGCTTCCCCGATACCCATGCCAACCTGACCTTGCAGTTGATCGACTCGATCCGCGCGGTATTCGGTGCCGACGGCGTCGAGCGCATCGTCAGCGACATGGAGCGGATCAACAGTGCCGAGTACCTGGCTACCTGTGCACCGCTGTCGACGCTGGAGGAACGGGTCCGCGCCCTGGCGCAAATCCGTGACCTGGCCGGCTACATGGCCCATGTGGAAAGCGCAGGCGATGACTGGTTGCTGATCGAAAGCCACTGCCCTATCTGTGTCGCCGCGCGGCAATGCCAGGGTTTCTGCCGCTCCGAACTGCAAGTGTTCCAGGCGGCCATCGGCGAACTAGGTGAGGTACAGCGCATGGAACACCTGATCACCGGTGACCGGCGCTGCGTATACCGCATCAGCGCCCCAGGCGCCGACTCATGAGCAAGCTCGCCTGGCTGTTCAAACAAGGCGCGCTGGTGCTCACGGTCGCGGCCCTGACCCTCTCGGCCTGGCGGATCTACGACAGCGAACGCGGCCCGGCGCTACAACCCTGGCACCTGTATGTCCCTCACGAACTGGACGCCGAGGAGCTCGACCGCAGCGATTGGGCCGGCTGGCTCAAGGCCGAGGACCGGGTATTCGCCGAGGTCGAGCAAGCAGTCAGCGCCGCCCTGGATCCGACTCGGGTGCCACCGTTCAATCGCTACCGCCAGGACAGCCGGGTCTATCCCCCGGGGTTCGCCACCGACTGGAACCGCTCCTACCTGTTGCGCCCGCAAGGACAGCCTCGGGGCGTGGTGGTGCTGGTGCATGGCCTTACCGACTCGCCCTACAGCCTGCGGCACATCGCCCAGCGCTATGTCGAGCACGGCTACCTGGCCATCGGCCTGCGCCTGCCCGGCCACGGCACGGTGCCAGCGGGCTTGACCGATGCCCGTTGGCAAGACTGGCTGGCCGCCACGCGCCTGGCCCTGCGCACCGCCCGGGCTGAAGTCCCGGCGCCGGCGCCACTGCACCTGGTGGGTTACTCCAACGGTGGTGCCCTGGCGGTCAAGTACGCCCTGGATGCCCTGCTCGATCCGCAGTTGCCCCAGGCCCAGCGCCTGGTGCTGGTCTCGCCGATGATCGGGGTCGCGGCCTCCGCCCGCTTCGCCGGGGTGGCTGCCTGGCCGGCGGTGTTCCCGGCCTTCAGCAAGACGGCTTGGCTGAACCTGCGTCCGGAATACAACCCGTTCAAGTACAACTCGTTCCCGGTCAACGGTGCCCGCCAGTCCTGGCTGCTTACCGATGCCTTGCAAAGCCAGCTGCAGGCCTTGGCGGACGACCCGCGCCTGGCCGAGATACCGCCAATCCTGGCGTTCCAGTCCCTGGTGGACTCCACCGTCAGTACACCGGCGCTGGTCAACGGGCTGTATCGGCAACTGCCGGCCAACGGCAGCGAGCTGGTGCTCTTGGACCTCAACCGCGCCCGGGATTTCGAGGGGCTGCTGGATCCGGCCAGTGCCACCTCCGTGGCCAGCCTGCTACCACCGCCGCCACGCAACTACAGCACGCGGATCCTGAGCAACCAAGGCACCGGCAACAGCACGGTGCAGCTGTTGAGCACCGCTGCCGGCAGCCGACAAGAAAGCCGGCAGCCCCTGAACCTGGCCTACCCGCCGGAAGTGTTCTCGCTATCCCATGTGGCGCTGCCCTTCCCCGTGGACGATGCGCTGTATGGCACCCAGCCCACCAGCACCGAGAGTTTTGGCGTGCACCTGGGGACCCTGGCCGCCCGTGGCGAACGGGGGGTGCTGGTCCTGCCCATGGATGAGTTGATGCGCCTGACATCCAATCCCTTCTATCCCTACCTGATCCAGCGTATCGAAGCGGATATCGACTAGCCCGCCAGGTACACCAGGCGGGGGCAACACCAGGCGAGCAAGACGTCCAGCCTACTCGCCTGCCGCACTACTTCTCGTCCTCGCAACCCAAGCCCCGGCGTTGTGGCTCCTCATCCACCAGGGTCTTGCCGGTACGGCCCATGATCTGGCCCTGCAGGGCGCGCAGCTCGCCGCCATCGAGGCGCTTGCAGCTGTTGATTTCCCAGACATCGCCGGTGGCCGTGCTGACCGAGAACAGCCCCCAGTATTCGGTGGCGCCGGCCTTGGGATCCTCATAGCCCAGGCTGAAGTCGAAGTAGCCCGGGTGCGGCGGCTTGCCGCTTTCATCCTGCAGGTTGCCATCGACGAACACTCCGGGCCGATCCATCTGGTAATCCTGGTGCTTGAGGGCCACCAGCAACACCTGCTGCGCCTGCTCGCGGGTCAGGCCGGAATGCTGGACTTCGGTGGGCTGCAAACCAGCCGAGGCACAGGCGCTGAAGGCAGCGCAAGCCAAGGCCAGCCCGAGTATCCGGGACAGCAGATTGTGATTCAGCATGCCATGCGTCCCCTGACCGCAATGATGATGTCCGCCAGGTACTTGGCGAAGCCGTTGCGCCCGCCGGTGGCCGCATCGCCGCTGTTATAGCCGCTGCGTACCAGGGCCTGGGCGAACTCCATCGGCTCGCGCTTGCCGCGTACCGAGGCGCCGAAGCTTTGCGCGAAGGACTGGGCCGACTGCTGGAACGAGGCGAACTTGGCCACCTTGATCGCCGCATTGCCCAGGGGCGCCTCAGCACCGATCTGCAGCGGGGCCGGTGCGTGCATGGAAAAGAAGTTGTTCAGGTCCCGGGCGATCCGCCCGGTGCCGTACTGGCTCTCCTGGGCCGCCAGGCCGAGGATGTTCTCCACCGGAAGGTCCAGTTGATCGGCGATTGGCTGGCATACCACCTTGTATTTGCTGACAAAGGTGACGGCACTGATGTTGTTGCACAGCTTGGCGCTCACGTTGCTTCCCTCGCTTGATCGGTGGATTCCATTTCATGGGTATTTGCCGCGTGCAGTATAAAGCAACCACTGGCCGCTGCCTGCGGCCTCAAGCGCACTGAACCCGCGGGCTGTGGCCCAGATCACAGTTGTTGGCTCCCATCGACTGGCAAGGCCTCCCATGGTCGCTGTCTTGACGATTTTTTCTCGCTCGTTGCCTTAGATTGTCCTCCTCCTGCAGTACTCCGTACCGGGGTTCGCGGACGCAACCGAACGCCGATCTTGGCCACGGGCGAGTTTCAATCCGATACTGCTGGGATGTCGTCCTGCAAGGACGCGTTGAGCACCACCTGAACAAGGATCGAAGCAATGACTGACTCTGCCAGTGAAGCAGACGAATACGTGATGATGCAGGCCGCGCACTGGTGCATGCGCCTGCGCGAGGACGATTGCACCGCCCAGGAGCGCCAGGCCTTCAAGGACTGGCTGCAGGGCGACCCGGGCCATGCCCTGGAATATGCCAGGATGCTGGAAGTCTGGGACCTGACCGGGCAACTCTCGCCCACCACCACGGCGCCTTGACCAGGACGCGTTGGTCGCGTTGCCGGGCAGTCGCTTGATGGCGGCGCCAGGTTGCCTGGTTGTCCAGATTGATACCATCGCGAGGTCCCAAAACGGCCTTCGCCATGCGCTTCGGATTTCACCGCAAAGCCGCTGAAACCGGCGGTCTACGGCCATTTCCCCAACACTTTTTCAATAAACTGAACCCCAGCTGTCTAGCTCGCAGAAAAACGGAGTTTTGGCTTCTTTTTCATATTCGTTTCACATTTTTGCGCTTAATCTCAGCCACCGACGAACAAGGGGCCTGATGCAGTCGTTTCGCAACTTGCACCGGTAACGCCTTGATCCACATTTACTTTTCACGAACATCGTCTTTACTCATTTTCTGCATGGAACGCCACGCTGGCCCAATCAACCGGATGTGCCCGATGACCACCGCCTCCCGCGCTCCATGAACGTTGTTCGCACGCTACATCCGTACCCCCAGCTTTCGCATTGTGTAGACCCGAGGTAACCATGAACCAGGCTTTCCTTCCTTTCTCGCGTCCGAGTATTGGCGACGAAGAGGTGGCCGCTGTAGAGCAGGTTCTGCGCTCCGGCTGGATCACCACCGGCCCGAAAAACCAGGAACTCGAACAGCTCTTCGCCGAACGTGTCGGTGCCCGCCATGCCGTGGCCCTGTCCTCGGCCACCGGCGCCATGCACATCACCCTGCTGGCCCTGGGCATCGGCCCCGGCGATGAAGTCATCACCCCCTCCCAGACCTGGGTTTCCACCGCCAACATGATCTGCCTGCTGGGGGCGACCCCGGTGTTCGTCGATGTCGATCCCGACACCCTGATGAGCGACGCAGCGACCATCGAGGCCGCGATCACTCCCAGGACCAAGGCGATCATTCCGGTGCACTACGCAGGTGCCGCTTTCGACCTCGACCCGCTCTACGCCCTGGCGGAAAAGCACGGCATCGCGGTGATCGAAGACGCCGCCCACGCCGCCGGCACCACCTACCGCGGCCGCGAGATCGGCGCCCGGGGCACGGCGATCTTCTCCTTCCATGCGATCAAGAACATGACCTGCGCCGAGGGCGCGATGTTCGTCAGCGATGACGAGGCCCTGGCCAACCGGGTGCGCATGCTCAAGTTCCATGGCCTGGGAGTGGATGCCTACGACCGCCTGACCCATGGCCGCAAGCCCCAGGCCCAGGTGATCGAGCCCGGCTTCAAGTACAACCTGGCGGACATGAACGCGGCCATCGCCCTGGTACAACTGCAGCGCCTGGACCAGATCAACGCCCGTCGCGAAGTCCTGGCCAAGGCCTACCTCGAGCGCCTGGCCGGCCTGCCGGTGCAACCGCTGCACCTGCCGCAGTATCCGCAGCAGCACAGCTGGCACCTGTTCATCCTGCGCATCGATGCCGAGCGTTGCGGACTGGACCGCGAAGCCTTCATGAAGGGCCTGCAGGAGCAGAACATCGGTACCGGCATCCACTTCATCGCGACCCACATGCATACCTACTACCGCCAGCGTTTCCCCGATGTGCACCTGCCGCATACCGAGTGGAACTCCGCGCGGCTGTGCTCGATCCCACTGTTTCCGGACATGACCCTCGATGATGTCGAGCGGGTCGCCGGCGCCATTGAAAACCTCCTGGACTGACCCCCTTGAAACCTTACCCAATTCAGTTCGTGTCGATCGTCATCCCGGTCTACAACGAAGAACAGAGCCTTCCCGAGCTGTTGCGACGTACCGAAGCGGCTTGCCGCCTGCTCAAGCACGACTTTGAAATCGTCCTGGTGGACGATGGCAGTCGCGACGAGTCGGCCAACATCCTGCAAGCCGCCGCCGAACGCGAAGGCAGCCCGGTGGTGGCGGTGATCCTCAACCGCAACTACGGCCAGCACGCAGCGATCATGGCCGGTTTCGAGCAGTGCCGCGGCGACGTGGTGATCACCCTCGATGCCGACCTGCAGAACCCACCGGAAGAGATTCCACGCCTGGTGGCCCAGGCCGAACTGGGCTACGACGTGGTCGGCACCGTGCGCAACAACCGCCAGGATTCGGCTTTCCGCCGCTGGCCGTCGAAGCTGATCAACCTGGCGGTGCAGCGCTCCACCGGGGTAGCCATGAGCGACTACGGCTGCATGCTGCGTGCCTATCGCCGGACCATCATCGACGCGATGCTGGCCTGCACCGAGCGCAGCACCTTCATCCCGATCCTGGCCAACAGCTTCGCCCGGCATACCACCGAGGTGCTGGTGGAGCACGCCGAGCGCGAGCACGGCGACTCCAAGTACAGCCCGATGCGCCTGGTCAACCTGATGTTCGACCTGATCACCTGCATGACCACCACGCCCCTGCGCCTGCTGAGCATCATCGGCTTCGGCATGGCCGGCCTGGGCGCACTGTTCGCCCTGATGCTGATCGTCCTGCGGTTGATCTTCGGCGCCACCTGGGCCGGCGACGGCACCTTCGTCTTGTTCGCGGTGCTCTTCGTGTTCACCGGCGGCCAGTTCATCGGCATGGGCCTCTTGGGTGAATACCTGGGGCGCATGTACAGCGATGTGCGGGCCCGCCCACGCTTCTTCATCGAAAAAGTCTTGCGCAGCCACCCGGCGGTCCCGGCCCCGGCGGTGACTGTCGACGGTTTAACTTCCACCCATACTGATCAGGTTTCCCAATGAGCAATAAAGCTGTCGTCTTCGCCTACCACGATATTGGCTGTGCTGGCATCGAAGCCCTGCTCAACGCAGGTTATGAGATCGCCGCGGTATTCACTCATGCCGATGACCCGAAGGAAAACACCTTCTATGGTTCTGTCGCGCAACTGTGCGCCCGCAAGGGTATTGCCGTGCATGCCCCGGAAGATGCCAACCACCCACTGTGGATCGAGCGCATCGCCAAGCTCAATCCCGACTACCTGTTCTCCTTCTACTACCGCAATCTGTTGAGCGAGCAGCTGCTGGCCACCGCCAGCAAGGGCGCGTTCAACCTGCACGGCTCCCTGCTGCCGCGCTACCGTGGCCGCGCACCGGCCAACTGGGTCCTGGTCAAGGGCGAGACCGAGACCGGCGTGACCCTGCACCGCATGGTCAAGCGCGCCGACGCTGGTGCGATCATCGCCCAGGAGCGCGTGGCCATCGAGCGCAGCGACACGGCGCTGAGCCTGCACCACAAGCTGCGTGATGCCGCTGCCAGCCTGCTGCGCGACACCCTGCCGGCACTGGCCCAGGGCAAGATCAGCGAAACCGCCCAGGACGAGTCCAAGGCCAGCTACTTTGGTCGGCGTACTGCTGCGGACGGCAAGCTGGACTGGAAACGCCCGGCCGAAGAACTGTTCAACCTGGTGCGTGCCGTGACCCAGCCCTACCCTGGCGCCTTCTGCGCCGTCGGCGAGCACAAGCTGATCGTCTGGAGCGCCGAAGTCGCCAAGGGCAACGAAGGCCAGGCTCCAGGCCGGGTCATCAGCGTCGATCCGCTGCGCATCGCCTGTGGCGAAGACTCACTGGTCATCACCTCCGGCCAGCGCAACGCCAACGGCCTGTACCTGAGCGGCCCGCAACTGGCCAACGAACTGGGCCTGGTGGACGGTTCCCTGCTGCGCGGTGCCGAGTCCGGCCGCAAGCCACGTCGCACCCGGGTGCTGATCCTCGGCGTCAACGGTTTCATCGGTAACCACCTGTCCGAGCGCCTGCTGCGCGACGACAAGTACGAAGTCTACGGCCTGGACATCGGCTGCGACGCCATCGAGCGCCTGCGCAGCCACCCGAACTTCCACTTCGTCGAAGGCGACATCAGCATTCACTCCGAATGGATCGAGTACCACATCAAGAAGTGCGACGTGGTGCTGCCGCTGGTGGCCATCGCTACCCCGATCGAGTACACCCGTAACCCACTGCGGGTATTCGAACTGGACTTCGAAGAGAACCTGAAGCTGGTTCGCTACTGCGTGAAGTACAACAAGCGGGTGATCTTCCCGTCGACTTCGGAAGTCTATGGCATGTGCCAGGACAAGAATTTCGACGAAGACAACTCCAACCTGATCGTCGGCCCGATCAACAAGCAGCGCTGGATCTACTCGGTCTCCAAGCAACTGCTGGACCGCGTGATCTGGGCCTACGGCGCCAAGGGCCTGAACTTCACCCTGTTCCGTCCATTCAACTGGATGGGGCCGCGCCTGGACCGCCTGGACTCGGCGCGTATCGGCAGCTCCCGGGCCATCACCCAGCTGATCCTCAACCTGGTGGAGGGCACCCCGATCCGCCTGTTCGACGGTGGCGAGCAGAAGCGCTGCTTCACCGATATCGCCGACGGCATCGAGGCCCTGGCCCGCATCGTCGACAACGAGAACGACTGCTGCAACGGCCAGATCATCAACATCGGCAACCCGGACAACGAAGCCAGCATCCGCCAGTTGGGCGAAGAGCTGCTGCGTCAGTTCGAGGCCCATCCACTGCGTGGCAACTTCCCACCGTTCGCCGGTTTCCGCGAAGTGGAAAGCAAGGCTTTCTACGGCGCCGGCTACCAGGACGTGGAACACCGCAAGCCAAGCATCGAGAACGCCAAGCGCCTGCTGGACTGGGAACCGACCGTGGAGATGAGCCAGACCATCGGTAACACCCTGGATTTCTTCCTGCGCGAAGCCATGCTGGAAATCGCCGATCGCACCAAAGAAGAAGCACGCTGATGCAGGCAGGTCTGCGCATTGATGTCGATACCTACCGCGGCACCCGGGAGGGGGTGCCGCGGCTGCTCGAAACGCTGGATGAGGCCGGGGTCAAGGCCACGTTCTTCTTCAGCGTCGGGCCGGACAACATGGGGCGCCACCTGTGGCGCCTGATCCGTCCGCAGTTCCTCTGGAAAATGCTGCGGTCCAATGCTGCCGGCCTGTATGGCTGGGACATTCTCCTGGCCGGCACCGCCTGGCCAGGTAAACCCATTGGCCGGGACCTGGGGCACTTGATGCGCCAGGCCCTGGCTGCCGGACATGAAGTCGGCCTGCACGCCTGGGATCACCACGGCTGGCAGGCCAATACCGGGCGCTGGAGCCAGGCCCAGCTGATCGAACAGATTCGCCGTGGCGTCGACAGCCTCAACGATATTCTCGGGCAAGCGGTGAGCTGCTCGGCATCCGCCGGTTGGCGTGCCGATGAGCGGGTCATCGAAGCCAAACAACAATTCGGCTTTCGCTACAACAGCGATTGCCGCGGCCAGAGCCTGTTCCTGCCACGTTTGGCGGACGGCGGCCTGGGCGCGCCACAAATCCCGGTAGACCTGCCGACCTTCGACGAAGTCGTCGGCCCCGTGGTGTCGAGCGCTGATTTCAACGCCTTCATCCTCGACCGGTTCAAGCCAGGCAAGCTCAATGTCTACACCATCCACGCCGAAGTAGAAGGGATTCTGATGGCCAATGATTTCCGTCAGCTGCTGGCCACCGCCAAGCAGCGCGACATTCATTTCCAACCCCTGGGAGACATGCTCCCCGCGGATATTTCCAGCTTGCCGGCAGGCCAGGTGGTACGCGGCGCCCTGGAAGGCCGTGAAGGCTGGCTGGGAGTACAGGGAGCATGACCAGACGCTGGGCCCTGCCGCTACTGCTGATCGCCTTCGGCTTGTTCTACCTCCTGCCCATGTCCACCCATGGCCTGTGGATTCCCGATGAAACGCGCTACGCGCAGATCAGCCAGGAAATGCTCCATGGCGGGCAATGGGCATCGCCGCATTTCATGGGGATTCGCTACTTCGAAAAACCGGTGGCAGGTTATTGGCTGATGGCCATCGGCCAAGCGGTGTTCGGTGACAACCTGTTCGGCGTGCGCGTGGCCTCGGCCCTGAGCACCGGCCTTAACGTAGTCCTGGCCTACCTGTTGGCCATGCGCTTGTGGAACGACTCGCGCAAGGCCGTGGCCAGCGCCTTGCTATACATGAGTTTCACCGTAGTGGCGTTGCTGGCCGGCTACGCCAACCTCGATCCGCAGTTCACCTTCTGGGTCAACCTGAGCCTGGTGGCCTTGTGGTTCACTTTCGACTGCAAGACTTCCCGCGGACAGCTGCTGGCCTGGGTAGTCCTGGGCCTGGCCTGCGGCATGGGTTTCATGACCAAGGGATTCCTGGCCTGGTTACTGCCGGTGTTGGTGGCCCTGCCATACGCCATCTGGCAGAAGCGCCTGCGCTCATTGCTGGTCTTTGGTGGCATCGGTGTGCTCGTCGCGGTGGTCATCAGCCTGCCCTGGGCTTTGGCGGTACATGCGCAAGAGCCGGACTACTGGCGTTTCTTCTTCTGGCACGAGCATATTCGTCGTTTCGCCGGCGAAGACGCCCAGCATGCCTCGCCATGGTGGTATTACCTGCCGTTGCTGGTGGCCTTCAGTGTGCCGTGGGTCATGCTGCTGCCAGCCACCTTCATGCAAGCCTGGCACCAGCGGCGCTTGGGCAATAGTGGCTTCCTGCTGTTGTGGCTGGTGCTGCCACTGGCCTTCTTCAGTCTGAGCAAGGGCAAGCTGCCCGCCTATATCCTGCCGTGCCTGTTGCCTCTGGCGCTGTTGATGGGCAATGCCCTGATGGATCGGCTGAGCAACAAGCAGACGCGCCTCATCAGTCTCAATGGCCTGCTCAATTTGCTGGCGGGCCTGCTGGGACTCCTGGCACTGGTGTACTTCCAGCTGAAAAAGCCGGTGTATGTGGATGAACCGCAGCACCTGGTGCTGGTGTATGTCCTGCTGTTGGGCTGGATCTTCAGCAACCTGCTGGCGGCCATGCGCCCATCGAACATGTGGGCGGCTCCGGCTTTGGGCAGCTTTCTGTTGGTGGCCCTGGCCCCGGCGGCCCTGCCCAACTCGGTGGTCTATAACAAGATTCCCGACCAGTTCATCATCGATCACGTCGCGGAACTGAACCAGGCCAAGGCCTTGCTGAGCAACGACCTGGGAACCGCATCCGCGCTGGCCTGGCGCCTGCGCCGCAATGACGTGACCCTCTACAACACCAAGGGCGAGCTGAAATACGGCCTGGGTTATGCCGACTCGGTGCAGCGCCAGGTCGAACTGGACCAGGTCCAGTCCTGGATCGCCGAAGCCCGCAAGCAGGGTTCGGTGGGCGTGGCGATGCGAGTCAAGGACGATGACGAAGACCATGAAGTCGACCGATTGCCCAAAGACGCCAAGCGCTACCAGCAAGGCAACATCGTGATCTTCATCATTCCCCAGGACCAGCCATGAGCCTGTTGCTGCTATTGCTGGCCTGCGGGCTCACCTGCCTGGGCCAGGTGGCGCAGAAGTTCGCCGTGGAAAGCTGGCGCGAGCAACCCTCGGGTCTGCTGGCCAAATTGCGTTCGGGCTGGTTGTGGCTGGCCCTGTTCAGCCTTGGCCTGGGCCTGTTGGTATGGCTGCTGGTATTGCAGCGCATGGAAGTGGGCGTGGCCTACCCCATGCTCAGCCTGAATTTCGTGCTGGTCACCCTGGTTGCCCGTTTCGTCTTCCACGAGCCCATCGACCGCCGGCATTGGCTGGGGGTCGCCCTGGTGATCGGCGGCGTAGTCCTGCTGGGGCGTCACGCATGAGCCGGGCCAAGGGCTTTGCCTTCGCCCTGGGCAGCGTGGTGCTGGTCAGCGGCGCACAACTGGCCATGCGCTGGAGCATGACGCGCCTGCCCGCACCCCAGCAGTGGCTGGACGCCCTGGGTAACGGCAGCGTCGACCTGGCCGCCCTGGCGGTGGTCATCGCGGCCATCGGCGCCTACGCCCTGTCGATGCTCTGCTGGCTGCTGGCCCTGCGCGACCTGCCACTGGGCCGGGCTTATTCGCTGTTGAGCATCAGCTACGCGCTGGTCTACCTGCTAGCCGCCGGCCTGCCGCTGTTCAACGAGCCGTTCACGCTTTCCAAAACCCTTGGGGTGGCCTTGGTCATCCTTGGGGTCATCACCATCAACTCTCGATCTGCACCCGCGACAAGTCCCAGGAATACCCCATGAAAATCAGTGTATTTGGAAGTGGTTATGTCGGCCTCGTACAGGCTGCCGTGTTGGCTGAAGTCGGCCACGATGTGATCTGCATGGACATCGATGAGCACAAAGTCAAACAGCTGCAACAAGGACACGTGAGCATCTTCGAACCCGGGCTTGCGAGCCTGGTCAAGGAAAACCTCGAGGCCAAGCGCCTGCACTTCACCAACGACGAGAAACTCGCGGTACAGCACGGCCAGGTGCTGTTCATTGCCGTTGGCACGCCCTCGAGCGAAGACGGCTCGGCCGACCTGCGCTACGTACTGTCGGTGGGCGATGCCGTAGCCCGTCACCGGGAGCAGCCGCTGATCCTGGTGGAGAAATCCACCGTACCGGTAGGCACCGGCGATACCCTCAAGGCCCACATCGAGAGAGCCCTGGACGGTCGTCCACTGCAGTTCGACATCGTCTCCAACCCGGAATTTCTAAAGGAAGGCTCGGCGGTTGCCGACTGCCGCCGTCCGGACCGCATCATCATCGGCTGCGCCCGCGAGGAAGTGCGCGATGTGATGCGCGACCTGTATGCGCCGTTCAACCGCAACCACGACCGCATCATGTTCATGGACCTGCGCAGCGCCGAGCTGACCAAGTACGCCGCCAACTGCATGCTGGCGACCAAGATCAGCTTCATCAACCAGATCGCCGAGCTGGCCGAGCACCTGGGGGCCGATATCGAGTCGGTACGCCTGGGGATCGGCGCCGACACTCGTATCGGCTACCACTTCATCTACCCTGGCTGCGGCTATGGCGGCTCGTGTTTCCCCAAGGACATGCGCGCCCTGATCCACAGCGCCGAGCAGGCCCACTGCTCCAGCGACCTGCTGCAAGCGGTGGAAGCCATCAACGAGCGGCAGAAGCACAAGCTGTTCGAGCGCATCAAGGCGTTCTACAAGGGCGACCTGGAAGGCAAGACCTTCGCCCTGTGGGGCCTGGCATTCAAGCCCAACACCGACGACATGCGTGACGCCCCGAGCCGGGTACTGCTCGATGCGCTGTTCGCCGCCGGCGCCGAGGTCCGGGCCTTCGACCCGGAAGCCATGCAGGAAACCCAGCGCCTGTATCTGGATGAATCGCGCCTGATGCTCATGGGCACCCCGGAGTCGGTGCTCAACGGCGCCGACGCCCTGATCATCTGCACCGAGTGGCAGCAGTTCAAGGCACCGGATTTCGAGCTCATCCAGCAGCGTCTCAAGGCCCCGGTGATCTTCGACGGCCGCAACCTGTACGACGCCGAACGCCTGGCCCGCAATGGCTTCACTTACTTCCCGATCGGTCGCGGCGAGTCACGCAACCTGCCGATCCCTCATCAGCAGTGGTCCACCGAGGCCTGAATGAGCACGCACTCCAGCTCCCCTTCGAACACATTACTTTGGCAATCGTTGGGGCTGGGGCTGCTGACTTTGCTGCTGTTCTGCGCCGGCGCCGACCACCAGTCGGCGATCGGCTTCGATTCCCGGTTCGTCCTGTTCGCCAAGGAAATGCTGCGCCATGGTCCGGGATTCTTCCCTACCACCTATGGCGAGCCCTATGCCGACTACACCAGCGCCTCGACCCTGCTGGTGTGGCTGTTCTCGCTTCCCGGCGGACAGGTCACCAGTTTCACCGCCTGGTTGCCCACGGCAATCGCCTCGGCACTGATCGTCAGCCTGCTCTATCGCCTGCTGGCGCCCTACTCCCGCACCTGGGCGCTGTCCAGCATCGCCCTGTTGCTGCTGAGCAATACCTTCATCAGCGAAACCCGCGCGGTATCCCTGGACCAGATGCTGGCCGCCGTGTCCCTGGCGGTGTTCTACCTGGGTTACGCCCATGACCACTTCGCCGCGCCCCGACGCCTGGGCTGGATCCTGCTGTTGCTGGTGCTGGGTTTTGCCATTCGCGGGCCCATTGGCCTGGTGATCCCCACCGGTATGCTGTGCAGCTACTACCTGTTGGCAGGCCAGTGGCGGCGCCTGTTCGGGTTTGGCTTCAGCGCCCTTGGATTACTGGTGCTGTGCATTGCCCTGCTGCTGTGGCTGGCCAAGCTCAGCGGCGGCCAGGGCTTCGTCGACGATGTGATCCGCATGCAGTTCATGGGGCGCATGGACGGCAGCGAAGGCTCCAGTGATGTCTTCTATTACTTCACCAGTTCCCTGGGCAACTACGCCCTGGCCTACCCGCTGGCGCTGCTGGCCTGGGTCGCCGTGCTGGTGGGCCGCTCGGGCGAACCGGCCAGCCCGGCCCTGAGGCTGCTGCGCTGGAGCACCGCCGCGGCGTTGGTGGTGATGATCGGCCTGTCGATTCCCCAGGCGAAGAAGGCCCGCTACCTGCTGCCGATGCTGCCCATGGTGGCCATCATCGCGAGCTATCCGTTCCAGGCCCATGGCGGCCGACTGATGGCTTGGCTGCGCGGATTGATCCAGGGCCTGTGGCTGCTATTGCCGGCACTGCTGATGGTGGGCCTGGTGGTATTGCGGCGCAAATTCCCCGACCAATTGGCCAACCTCACCCCCATGCTGGTGGTGCTGGGGCTGCTGCAACTGTTGTCCCTGGCGTTACTGTTCAAGCGCCAGTGGCGCGCCGTGGGCTTGGCCTACAGCGCGGTGCTGGCGGTCTGGGCCTGCTATATCGGTGTGTTCGAACCCGTCCAGCACCGGCTCTATGACACCCGGGACTTCAGTCAGGCGGCGCTGCGCCTGATCGAGGAGCAGCCGGCACCACTGGTCCTGCACCGCATGGGCAAGGACGCCAAGGCGATCAAGTTCATGGTCAACCTGGACCAGGACCTGCAGCCACGCTTCACCGACCAGCCCACGGCGCTGGAGCAGATTGCCGGGCCCGCCTGGATCATCCTCGACCAAGGCGACCTTGCCGACCTGCAAGGTAGTTCCCTGGCTGGGCTGAAACCGGTGCTCAGCGCACGCTTCGACAAGAACGACTTCGTGCTCCTGCACTTGCCCGGCCCCGCCTTGCCACAGCCCTGAAGCCGTTGCACAAGGCCCCAGCGGCTCCTTACACTCGCGCCCATGACCATTGAAATCCGCCGGGCGCGAGTGCCTGATGCCAGCCTCCTCCCCGCCATCGAGACTTCCGCTGCCGTGCTGTTTCGCCGCGATCCGCAACTAGCCTGGCTGGCCGACGCGCCAGTGGCGGATACCACTTGCCATGAGCAACGCATCCGCACCCAGGTGGTCTGGGTGGCCATCGCCGGCGATGCTGGCCCATGCGCTTTTCTCGCGGCCCAGGTCTTCGGCCCGCAACTGCATATATGGGAAGTATCGGTAGCCAGCGACCACCAGGGCCGGGGTATCGGCAAGGCCCTGCTGCAGGCTGCAATCGAGCATGCGCGCCAGCAAGGGCTCGAGTCCCTGGCCCTGAGTACCTTCCGCGAGCTGCCGTGGAACGAACCCTTCTATCAGCGCCTGGGCTTCGTCACCCTGGAAACGGACCGGCTGCCAGCACGCCTGCATCAGGTCCTGGCCGACGAGGTAGCGCACGGGCTGCCAGCGCAACGCCGCTGCGCCATGCGCCTGCTGCTCTGACCGAACAGCAGGCGTGGCTCACTTGAGCGGCTATTGCCCCTCGAGTTGCACCGTGGCCGTCCGGCGCAACGCCAATAGCGCCACGAAAAACACCCCCACCACGCCAACCGAAATCATCAGTCCGTGCGAGCTGACGTAAGACACAGTGGCACCGGTGATGATCGGCCCCAGTACGCTGCCCAGGGTGTAGAACATGGCAATGGCGGTCATGGCCGTGGACACCTGGTGTTCGCCAACCCGGTGCCCCGCCTCGATCACCGCCAGCGTATTCATGCCGCCGATCGCCGCCCCCCAGAAGAAGACGATCAGGGTCGCCAGCCAGGGCAACGGCTGGCTGAACGGAATCGCCACCGTGCCCAGCAGCAAGACCAGGCCGCAGAGCAATTGCCCGGTCTTGCAGGAGGTGCGATCGGCGATCCAGCCAATGGGCAACTGCAGGACCGTGCCGCCAATACCGAACACCGAGATCAGCAGCGTCGCCGCGGTCAGGGCATAACCCGTGGAAAGGCTGTAGCCGGCCAGGAACGACACCGAGGAGGTTTCGGCGAACCCGGCGATGAAGGCCCCGCACAGGGCCAGGGGGATCAGGCCGAACAGCTTCGCGTGATGCTTGTGCGCCGGCGTCTGGGGCTGCGTATCGTGCTCTTTCAAGGTCAGGGCCAGCACGCCCGAGACCAGTACGATGGTCGCGCAGGCGTAATAAGGCACGACGCTGCCGACGCCGAACACCACCAGCAACAGCGGACCTACCGCGATCCCCAGGCCCATGAGCGTTTCATGCACGCCGATCGCCCGGCCGCGCTCGTTACGCGACGCCACCGAGACGATCCAGGTGTCGCAGGCGATCCAGCGCAGGATCAGGCCTATCCCCAGGACAAAGTTCAGGGCGAAGATCAGCGCCAGGTTGCGGGTCAAGGTCATGCCGATCAGCGCGGCGATGGTCAACGCCGCGCTGAGGATATTGGCCTTGACCAGGCCCAGGTGTCCCAACAGACGCGGAACGATCTTGTACAGCAGCAGGATCGCGATCCACGAGGCACTGACGATCACCCCGATCTTGGCCGGCTGCACGCCCTGCTGCTCCAGTGACAGCGACAGCAAGGGCGTGATGGTGCCGATTTGCACGACCTGTGAAAGTACCGACAGCGTGTTGATCTTGGTCAGGGCCAGCCAACGCTGCTTATCCGTGTACTCGATGCCAGGGTTTTCCATGGAGGTGCCGACCTTGTCTAGATAGCCGTGAAGTGCTCGAACTGCCAGGGACAGAAATCGCCCTCGGGTTTATGGAACAGGGCGTTGGTGGTATCCAGCGGCGTCCAGTCGGTCTGGATGCCTTCGAGTCGCCCAAGAAACGGCAAGGCGATCTCCAGTACCCGGCGATGGTCCATCTGCTCCGGTTCGATTATCCCTCGCGCTGGGTTCTCGATCGCCCAGATGATGCCCGAATACACTCCCGCCGCGACCTGCAGGCTGGTGGCGGTATTGAAGGGGGCGATCTGCCGGGCCTGGTCGATGCTCAGGATCGACCCATACCAATAGGCGTTCAGCCCGTGCCCCATGAGCAACACCCCAAGGGCATCGACCCCGCCAGAGGCGATTTCGTCGGCCATGATCCGCTTGCTGTCCTGGGCCCGCCAGCCACGGCCGATGTACTCGTGCACCGATAGCAAGGCATCGTCGCAAGGGTGATAGGCGTAGTGCACGGTGGGACGGTAGAGCAGCACGTCATTGTCCCTGACCGCCAGGAAGTCGGGAATCGAGATGGCTTCGTTATGGGTGATCAGCAGGCCAGTGCAAGGGCCGCCGTTGGGCGTCCAGGTCTTGACCGGGACCGAAGCCCCCGGGCGTTCGAGGTAGATCGCATTGTTCGAGCCGAACTGGTGATGCCGGGCGAACGGCGGCCAGGTTCTTTCATGGGAGCCCCAGCCCAGCTCCGCCGGTTGGCCGGCCTCGCTGATGAAGCCATCGACCGACCAGGTATTGACGAACTCGCCGTCGGACTTGATTTGCGTGGAGCGCTGGGTATCGCGCTCGGCGATGTGGATCACCTTGACGTTCAAGGCCATCGCCAATTCGTTCCAGGCCGGCTCGCCGTCGACCTTGGGCACAGCGACCGCCAGTTTCCCGGCCAGCTCCAGCAGCGCTGCCTTGACGAAGTGCGAGACCAGCCCGGGGTTGGCGCCATGGGTGAGCACCGCAGTGGGGCCCGGGCCGAGTTCCTCTGCCAGGGCCAGCAACTGATCACGCAGGGCGTAGTTGGAGCGCTGCGAGGTCGTCAGGCTCGGGGAGTCGTAGAGGCCCTCCCAAGGCTCGATGCAAGTATCCAGGTACAGCGCGCCTTGTTCGTGGGCGAGCCGAATCAGCTCGGCGCTGCTGACATTGACCGACAGGTTGACGATGAAGTCTCCCGGCGCCACTACATCGCGCAGCACGCTGTGGAGATTGTCCGGGGTCAGTGCCAGATCGATGAAGTCGACTCCCAGCGCAACGAACGGCTGGTGCTGCTTGAGATCCGGGGCGATCACCACTACCTGCGCCAGGTCGAACTGGCGGGTTTTCATGAACAACCCAAGGGTGGCCCTGGCGATGGAGCCAAAACCGATGAAAACCAACTTTGCGGAGAAATTAGCGTCCTGACTCATCACACCACCTCCATGCTGGATACAGGCTCTTCCAGGTGTTGGCTGCCAGCCGTGGCAGTTTCACTGAAGTCCGGGATACGGCCGACGCTGAAGTACTGTTCCCACTCGCAGAAGATCTTCGGGACATAGATCAACGGCATGTCATGCCGATACAGCTCCTTCACGGATTCGGCAAAGGCCGGGTCCTGATGGTTGGCGAACCAGTACTGGTTGTCGTCATGCAGGTAGACCGGGCATTTGCTCACATCGGTCATCTTGATGTAATTGTCCAGAGTCCTTTGTGCAATGCTCTGCCAGCCATGCAATACCATCTTGTAGAGTTCGCCGCGTTGCGTCGCCGACAACTCGAAGACTTCTCGCTGAAACTTCTGCAGGCTCATGTCGCGACAGAACATCGAGAAGGCATATACATCCGAGTTGAAGTTGACGGCGGGAATGGGCGCCGCCATCAACGGGTCGTAAAGTTCATCGTCGATATCATCCGACTGCGGACAGAACGCCACCGCATCGAAGTCTTCGAACAATATCTTGGCGTTGGTAACCGGACAGGTCAGGTAGAGCTTCTTGTTCAGCGCCTTGCCTGTCGCCAGCTCTTCGGCGGAGAACTCGCCAAGGGGACTGAACAGTGCCGACAGGCGCCGTACCTCCTGGGCCACGCTGTAGGACTTCTGCTCTTGGCTGGTGGTCGGGCAGATGATCAGGCAGGCCACCGTCTCGCGGGCCTCCAGGGCCCGGACGTAATCATCGAAGATGTCCCGGGCATCCTGCGTGGTGCGGGCGATAGCCAGCATGTAGCGATTCTTGCTGAACTCTCGTCTTCCGGCCGCACAACCTAAACAATTGATAAACCAGCTTTTTACTTCATCCAGAAGTGCATCGTCATTCATGGGTTATCGTCCTGATAGCTTGCAGAAAGTCAAAGTAGCCAGCCTGAGTACTACCCGGCCCTCGAAGCGTCGATCCATATGACCCGGCAATTCTTACAATGAAACATTTGCCTACGCAACTAGCGCTATTAAATATCGATATAACGTGATCGCGACCGGTTCGAAGGGAGTTCGAATTGCGCAGGCGAAGAACATCGCCGCTTTTAATTCAGTAGTTAAAAGAGCTGCTATAACGTTTTTGCAACTTCATCAGGGGGCGATATTCGTCGACTGGCTGGGATGTCATAAGTTGCCGACGAGACACCATGACCTGCCAGCAGAATCCCATTGCCGTGAAGCCGGATGCGGTCCTGAACCGGTTCATCTTGCGCTCGTCGATGCGCTACCAGACAACTTCAGCCACTTGGCGGGGCCGGGATTTCAGTGCAAAAAAACTGCACTTAAGCAGCATTATTATGAATTTGCCAGCCAGGGCATTCAGCGGCAAACTGCGCCCGTTCCTCCCCCAAATGTTGGAACGTTCAAGGGCTTTCTGGTGATCCAGACAAGCCCTTCTTTTTGCCCGCCGTCTGGAAATGGATCGTTTTTGTCGATGTTCGCCCGCTGGAAACCCGCCGCCATCAATACCCGCCCCCTGGAATGGAGCCGCGCCGCCATCGGCATGGCCCTGGGGACCCTGTTCAGTGTCTGGTTCTGCGCCCAGGTGTTCGGCATGCCCGTGGCCGTGCACCTGATCGGCCCCCTCGGCGCCTCGGCGGTGCTGCTGTTTGCAGTGTCCTCCGGGGCCCTGGCACAACCCTGGTCGATCCTTGGCGGCTACCTGTGTGCCGCGGTGATGGCGCTATTGGCGGCCCAGGTGCTGGGACGTAGCCTGGGCAGCGCCTGTCTGGCTGCGGGCATGGCAGTGGTGCTGATGTGCTGGCTACGTTGCTTGCATCCGCCCGCTGGTGCGGTGGCCCTGACCCTGGTGCTGGCCGACCCGGACAGCATCGCCCTGGGCTGGCTGGAGCTGGGGCCGGTGATGCTGGCCGCCGCCAGCCTGCTGGCCAGCGCCCTGGCCTATAACAACCTGACCCGCACTCGCTACCCCAAGGGGCCGAGCGAGCCACCGGCCGTCCTGGTTCCATCCTCTGCCGCCGACAGCCTGGCGATCACCGCCGCCGACCTGAAGCTGGCCCTGGAGGAAATGGAAGAGTTCTTCGACGTCACGCCCGAGGATCTCGAGCAGTTGGTTCACGCCAGCGAGGCCCATGCCCGGCGTCGCAGCATCGGCCAGGTGCTGGCCTCGGCTCCCGAGCCACGCCCCTGAGGCGGTGCTTGCCGCGGGCCCAGGCCGAAACGCCCGTCAGATGATCGGCGACCAGCGCTGGGACCAGTCGGTGTCCTGCCCGATCACTTCGCGCAAGACCTCGAAGGCTTGCTGCAAGGAAGCCGAATCGCGCTCCCGGGCATATAGCAGGTAGGTGGGGAAACTGAACTCCGGGGCCTTCTCCACTCGCTCCAGCACGCCGCTGTCCAGGTAGCTCTGGACCACCCGGGTACGGAAGTAGCCACTGCCGCCGGAATCGAGGATGAACTGCAGCGCCAAGGGCCCAAGGTTGAAACCCACTGCGGCCTTGGCCTGTTCAGGCAGCGCGGCGTCGTGCTGGCGCCGGAAATCCTCGCCCCAGTCGATATAAACATAGGGCTCCGGGCGTCCGGCCAGGCGCACCAGGATCAGTTTTTCCTCCAGCAGCTGCTCAACCTGCAAGCCTGGCGAGTACAGCGGCTGGAACACCAGCGCCGCATCCAGCACGCCCAACTCCAATTGACGCTGCAGGCTCGCACCATCGCCGATCTGGGTCCGCACCGCATGGTTGGGCAAAGCCTGGCGCAGGCGCCGTACCCAGTGCAGCATCAGCGGATTGCACAGGCTCAATTCGCCGCCGACATGCAGCACATTGCGATAACCCGCCAAGAGCGGCAGGTCGCGCTGGGCCGCTTCCCAGGTCTGCACCAGTTGGTTGGCATAGGCGATGAAGGCTTCGCCATCGGCCGTGGGCCGGGCCCCGGCCCGGTTGCGCACCAGCAGCTTGCAGTTGAGCTGCCCCTCCAGATTCTGTACCCGGGCACTGATGGCGGTCTGGGTCAGGTGCAGGCGCTCGGCCGCGGCGATCAGGCTGCCGCTGCGAACGATTTCCAGGAAGGTGCGGGCCAGGTCGATATCCATACTGCCTCGAGAGCATCAAAGTCGAGCGCCATTGTAGCGGCCCGCCTGCGGGGAACCAGTAGCCGCGTTCGGAGATTCACCCACGGCTGCGGCACTGGCGATACTGACCGCAAACTAACAGCCAGGATATCTTCATCAAAGCCAAGTAACTTCCTATTCCCGCAAAGCCGCAGAATGATTGACCCGGCAATATAAATTACAACTTCGAAATGTTACTTTGTGAAATATTCAGCGCATATTGGCAAACGAATTTTTCACAAAACACCCACTGATTATCGACATGCACGACCCAAGAATTAACCCGTTGTTAACCTTGGAACTCGCCAATGTCGCGATCAGAAAAATCAACTTCTAAACATCCATTAAAGCAACTTCCACGTTACTTGCTGGTAGGCGCGATCGCCACCGCGGCTCATTACGCGGTGTTCCTGCTGCTACTCGGTCCCCTGCCGGCGCTGTTGGCCAGTTTGCTGGGCGCCGGCCTGGGAACCTGGCTCAGCTACCAGGGCAACAAGCGCTGGACCTTTCCCCGGGGCGACTACCAGGCTCGCAGCGACCAGGCCTTGCGCTTCTGCGTGACGGCCGCCGCCTACAACCTCGGCAACGCCTTGCTGATGCTGTGCCTGCTGGCCCTGGCACCGGACTCGCCGTTATCGATGCAACTACTGAGTACTTTCTGCCTGACCTTGGGCAGCTACTGGATCAACCGGACCTGGACTTTTAAAAATGAAACTGCCTAGCCATGTGCAAGTAGACAATCAACAACTCATCAGTGTCATTGTCTGCTGTTACAACGAAGCCCATGTATTACCGGAATTCCACCATCGTTTGATGTTGGTATTGAGCGCCCTGCCGGTGGCCTATGAAGTCCTGTATGTCAACGACGGCAGCCATGACGGAAGTTACGAACTGCTGGAACAGTTCTGCCGCGTGCCCCGGGTGCGTTGTTTGAACTTGAGCCGCAACTTCGGCAAGGAATCGGCAATGTCCGCCGGCATCGACTATGCGGCCGGGGATGCGGTGTTGTTCATCGATGCCGACCTGCAGGACCCGCCGGAGCTGATCCCGGCCATGGTCCGCCACTGGCTGGCCGGCCACGACATCGTCAACATGCAGCGCAGCGACCGGCGTGAGGATACCGCCGGCAAGCGCCTGAGCGCCCAGCTCTACTACAAACTGATGAACCTGCTGGTGGACAAGTACCCGGTGCCGCCGGATGTCAGCGATTTCCGCCTGATCGGTCCCGCGCCGCTGAACGCCCTGCGCAACATGCCCGAGCGGGCGACCTTGATGAAGGGCCTGGTCAATTGGCTGGGCTTCAAGACCGTGGAGATTCCCTACCAGAGGGCCCGGCGCAAGGCTGGCGAATCGAAGTGGAGCCCCATGGCCCTGGTGGACCTGGCGATGGAGGGAGTCCTGGCCTTCTCCCGCAAGCCCCTGCGCTGGTTCAGCGTGCTCAGCCTGGCCACCCTGCTGCTGACCTGTTCCTATCTGTTGCACCAGTGGTTCGCCGACGCCTTCAGCATCGATCACCTGATCCTCGGCGCCATGGCCCTGGCACTGGTGGGCATCGCCATGGTCGGCGAATACATCGGCGCCGCGCTGGTCGAGGTCAAGCGCCGGCCGCTGTACTTCCTGCGCAGCACCTTCGGCGGCTTCCCCCGCCAATTGCCAGCACCTTCCACGACCCGGGCCGACGAACAAGAAGTGCTTCGATGAACAGACTTTCCACCCGCCACCTGTGGTGGCTGTTGTTGGCCATCCTCGGCCTGCGCCTGCTGACCCTGGGCCTGTATCCGTTGATGGACACCTCCGAAGCGCGCTATGCCGAGATGGCGCGCAAGATGCTGGAACTCGATGATTGGGTGACCCCGATGTTCGACTACGGCGTGCCGTTCTGGGGCAAGCCGCCGTTGGCCTTCTGGAGCCAGGCCCTGGGCATGCAGTGGCTGGGCATCAACGAGCTGGCCGTGCGCCTGCCCGCCTGGCTGTTCCATATAGCCAGTTGCCTGTTGCTGATCCGCTTTGCCCGCGAAGAATACGACGAGCGCGTCGGCCTCTTGGCGGCCATCCTGTTCTCCAGTTCCGGCCTGGGATTACTGGCCGCCGGCGTGGTATTGACCGACCCGGCCTTGAGCTACGCGATCCTCCTGGCCAGCTACGGTTTCTGGCGCGGCACGGTACATGGCCAACGGGCCTGGGCTGTGGCCGGGTTCTTCGGCCTCGGCCTGGGGCTGTTGGCCAAGGGGCCGCTGGTATTGGTGCTGGTGGGAGCCCAGGCCGGGCTCTGGACCCTGTTCAACCGGCAGTGGCGCGCCCTGCTGAACCTGCCCTGGTTCAGCGGCCTGGGGGTGATGCTCCTGGTGTCCGTTCCCTGGTACCTGTGGGCCGAATGGCGCACGCCCGGGTTCCTCGACTACTTCCTGGTGGGCGAGCACTGGAAACGCTATGTGGTCAGCGACTGGCCTGGCGATCTGTACGGCAGCGCCCATGAGCGGCCCTACGCCAGTATCTGGCTGGAGCTGCTGATGGCACTGCTGCCCTGGAGCCTGTTGCTGCCGCTGCTGTACCGGGTCTATCGCCGGTTCGCCCGCATGGACCTGCGCCTGAGCTTCATCAGCTTGTGGGCCCTGGTCACCCCGCTGTTCTTCACCTTCTCCGGCAATATCCTGTGGACCTACGTCCTGCCCGCCCTGCCCGCCTGGTGCCTGCTGCTGGCATTAGCGCTGACCACGCCACGGCATGCCGATGGCAAGACAGTCTCGCCCTGGTGGCTGGGATTGGCCCTGCTACTGCCACTGGGCCTGCTGTTCACCGTGACCCATGGCGCGGCCCTGCAACGCCCGCAGAACCAGCAAGCCATGGCCCAGGCCTGGAACGACCTGCAAGCCAGCCAGCCGGCGCCACTGTATTACTGGGGCCGACGCTCGTACTCGGCGCAGTTCTACACCGCCGGGCAAGCCCAGCGGATCGAGAGCCTGGATGAATTGCCGATCGATCAGGCTTTCTACCTGGTACGACGGCAGAAGGACCTCGCGCCGGTCAGTGGGCAGCTGGCGGCCCTGGGCTGTGAAGAACGCCTGCGGGCCAGCCAGAGCGTGCTGTTCAAGTGCCCGGCGCAGGGTCCTAGGCCACTTGGCGCTGGCGTGCCGGCACCGCCAGGCTGACCGCCCGCACCGAGGCCCCGGCGCCTAGCCCCAGGGCATGGGCGCTGGCGGCCTCGACGATCAGCGTGCCCGCGGCAACCCGCGCCGGCGCGGCGGTAATCCGGCACGCCGCGAACTGGCGATTATGGATCAGGTATGGCTTGGCCTGGTCCCCCGGGATGCCAATGCCCAATTGCAGCACCTGGCTGTCGCGCACCGCGCGGATATCGCCGGTGGCGCATTCGATCAGCGGCCCGCCATCGAAGATGTCGATGTAGTCCCGAAAACCGAAGCCCTCGGCCTTGAGCATGCCCAGCGCCGGCTCGGTATTGGGATGCACCCGGCCGATCACCGCCCGCGCCGCCTCCGGAAGCAGGCAGGTGGGCAGCGGAAACTTGGGCATCAGTTCGGCGATGAAGGTCTTGTTGCCCAGGCCGGTGAGATGGTCGGCAGCGGCGAAGTCCATCTTGAAGAAATGCCGCCCCACTGCCTCCCAGAACGGCGATACACCATGCTCGTCGCAATAACCGCGCATCTCGGCGATCACCTTGTCGCCGAAATGCTGGCGGTATTCGGCCAGGAACAAAAAGCGCGCCTTGGACAGCAAGCGTCCGTTCAGTCCGTTGCGATGCCCCGCGTGCAGGAACAACGAACACAACTCGGAATGGCCGGTCATGTCGTTGCCCAGGAACAGCGTCGGCAACTGGCGGTTGATCCCCAATGCTCGGGATGTGGCGGCCAGCGATCCGAGGCGGTAGTTGTACCAGGGCTCGCGCATGCCCACTGCCCCCGCCAGGGCGCAGATGCCCACCACCTGGCACTGGGAGTCCTCGAGCACGAACAGGTAATCGGTGTCGGCCCGTTCGGCCTGCCCGGCGAAGGTCCTGTGCGCCCACTCCAGGCGCTGGCCGAGGCGCCCGGCATCGGCGGGCAAGGTGGTGAGGCCGGCCCCGGCGCTGCGGGCCAGGAGCAAGAGAGCCGGCAGGTCGGCCAGGGATGCGGGACGAACGATCATGACAAGGGCCTCCGGCAGGGTCGGGATGGAACAGGCACGACAGTGATGGCGCACCAGCATAGTGACGGCGCACACTGGAAACCGGGCCCAGATCAAGAGCATCCATGGGTTTTTTCCGCCGCGACCGGCGAGCCTCGACGCGCTGTCCCCACTGCTCGGGCCAAGGCTGCAGTCCCCGCTCCAGGGGCCTTCACCTGGTGTTCGCGGGGCTGGTCCGACCATGCAAAAATGCACAGCCGACCTGCAGCTTTCCGGGTTGTACAAGGCAAATTTGCACTGATACGATCCGCCGATGCTCGTCCGCGAGCCTCATATAAAGACAATAAAAGCAGGGAGTTAGTGATGACTGCTCAGGTTTCATCCCACACGGCCCGGGAACTCGATGCGCCTCAGGACGAGGTGCTGGTCGAGGTGCGCAACCACATCGGCCACCTGACCCTCAATCGCCCCGCCGGTCTCAACGCCATCACCCTGTCCATGGTGCGTACCTTGCAACGGCAACTGGATGCCTGGGCCCAGGCTCCGGAAATCCATGCAGTGGTGCTGCGCGGCGCCGGTGAAAAAGCCTTTTGCGCCGGCGGCGATATCCGCTCGCTGTACGACAGCTACAAGAGCGGCGGCACCCTGCACGAAGAGTTCTTCGTCGAGGAGTACGCCCTGGACCTGGCGATCCATCACTACCGCAAGCCAGTGCTGGCGCTGATGGACGGTTTCGTCCTCGGCGGCGGCATGGGCCTGGTGCAAGGTGCGGATCTGCGGGTGGTGACCGAACGCAGCCGCCTGGCGATGCCGGAAGTGGCCATCGGTTATTTCCCGGACGTCGGCGGCAGTTATTTCCTCTCACGCATCCCCGGCGAGCTGGGCACCTATCTGGGGGTCAGCGGCGTGCAGATCCGCGCTGCCGACGCCCTGTATTGCGGCCTGGCTGACTGGCACCTGGAAAGCGACAAGCTGGCCCTGCTCGACCAGCGCCTGGACCGCCTGCAGTGGAGCCATTCGCCGCTCAAGGACCTGCAGGGGCTGCTGGCCAAGCTCGGCGTCCAGGCCCTGCCCGACGCGCCTCTGGCCAGCCTGCGCCCGGCCATCGACCATTTCTTCGCCCTGCCCGACGTGCCAGCCATCGTCGAGCAACTGCGCAGCGTGAGCGTGGCCGATAGCCACGAATGGGCACTGGCCACCGCCGACCTGCTCGAGACCCGCTCGCCACTGGCCATGGCCGTGACCCTGGAGATGCTGCGCCAGGGCTGGCACCTGGCCCTGGAACAATGCTTCGCGCTGGAGCTGCACCTGGACCGCCAGTGGTTCGAGCGTGGCGACCTGATGGAGGGCGTACGTGCCCTGATCATCGACAAAGACAAGACCCCGCACTGGAATCCGCCGACCCTGGCAGCCCTCGAGGCTGACCGGGTAGCGAGCTTCTTCAGCGGTTTCGACGGCAGCGGGAGCTGAACTCATGCACGACATCGAATTGACCGAAGAACAAGTGATGATCCGCGACATGGCCCGGGATTTCGCCCGCGGCGAGATCGCGCCCCATGCCCAGGCCTGGGAAAAGGCCGGCTGGATCGACGACGCCCTGGTCCGCAAGATGGGCGAACTGGGCCTGCTGGGCATGGTGGTCCCCGAACAATGGGGCGGCAGCTACCTGGACTACGTGGCCTATGCCCTGGCCGTGGAAGAGATCGCCGCTGGCGACGGCGCCACCGGCGCGCTGATGAGCATCCACAACTCGGTGGGTTGCGGGCCGATCCTCAACTACGGCAGCCAAGAGCAGAAGCAGGCCTGGCTGCCACGCCTGGCCAGTGGCGAGGCCATCGGCTGCTTCTGCCTGACCGAACCCCAGGCCGGCTCCGAGGCTCACAACCTCAAGACCCGCGCCGAACTGCGCGACGGCCAATGGGTGATCAACGGCGCCAAGCAGTTCGTCAGCAACGGCAAGCGTGCGCAACTGGCTATCGTCTTCGCCGTCACCGATCCGGAGTTGGGCAAGAAAGGTCTGTCGGCATTCCTGGTCCCCACCGACACCCCGGGCTTCATCGTCGACCGCACCGAGCACAAGATGGGCATCCGCGCCTCCGACACCTGCGCCGTGACCCTCAACCAGTGCAGCGTGCCGGCCGCCAACCTGCTGGGCGAACGCGGCAAGGGCCTGGCCATCGCCCTGTCCAACCTCGAAGGCGGGCGCATCGGCATCGCCGCCCAGGCCCTGGGGATCGCCCGGGCCGCCTTCGAAGCGTCCCTGGCTTATGCCCGCGACCGGGTGCAGTTCGGCAAGCCGATCATCGAACACCAGAGCATCGCCAACCTGCTGGCGGACATGCACACCCGGATCAACGCCGCCCGCTTGCTGATCCTGCATGCCGCCCGCCTGCGCAGCGCCGGCCAGCCCTGCCTGTCCGAAGCTTCCCAGGCCAAGCTGTTCGCCTCGGAGATGGCCGAGAAGGTCTGCTCTTCGGCCATGCAGATCCACGGTGGCTATGGCTACCTGGAGGACTACCCGGTGGAACGCTACTACCGCGACGCAAGGATCACCCAGATCTACGAAGGCTCCAGCGAGATCCAGCGCATGCTGATCGCCCGTGAGTTGAAGCACTACCTGGTCTGATTGATCAAGAACCTCGCGGGCATGGCGCTCCTGCAGGGACGCCATGTCCGCGATGGCATTCTTGAAGACACAAAAAAATCGCAGCTAAAGCTGCGATTTTTTTATCTCCGCGAACCGCCTCAGCGGTCCTTGAACTGCGGCTCGCGCTTGGCGATGAAGGCGGCCATGCCTTCCTTCTGGTCCTGGGTGGCGAAGGCAGCATGGAACACCCGGCGCTCGAAGCGCACGCCTTCGGACAGGCTGACCTCGAAAGCGCGGTTCACGCTTTCCTTGATCATCATGCTTACCGGCACCGACTTGCCGGCGATCAGCGCGGCGACCTTCAGTGCTTCTTCCACCAACTCGTCGGCCGGCACGATACGCGCGACGATGCCGCAACGCTCAGCTTCCACGGCGTCGATGAAACGTCCCGTCAGGCACAGTTCCATCGCCTTGGCCTTGCCCACGGCGCGGGTCAGGCGCTGGGTACCGCCCATGCCCGGCAGCACGCCTAGGTTGATTTCCGGCTGGCCGAACTTGGCGTTGTCGCCGGCCAGGATGAAGTCGCACATCAGTGCCAGTTCGCAACCGCCACCCAAGGCAAAGCCATTGACCGCGGCGATGATCGGCTTGCGCCGGTTGGCCACTCGATCGCTATCGCTGAACAGGTCGTCGAGATAGATCTGCGGATAGGTCAGCTCGGCCATTTCCTTGATGTCGGCGCCGGCGGCGAAGGCTTTCTTCGAGCCGGTGATGACGATGCAGCCGATTTGCGGGTCGGCTTCCAGGCGATCCAGGGCCTGGTTGATCTCGCCGACGATCTGCGCGTTGAGCGCGTTCAAGGCTTGCGGGCGGTTGAGGGTGATCAGGCCGACCCGGTCCTTGATATCCAACAGAATGGTTTCGTAGCTCATGAATCAGCTCCTGCTAAAAGTCAGAGATTGCGCGAAATGACCATGCGCTGAATGTCGCTGGTGCCTTCATAGATCTGGCAGATCCGTACGTCACGGTAGATCCGCTCCAGCGGGAAGTCGCTCAAATAGCCATAGCCGCCCAGGGTTTGCAAGGCCGCGGAACAGACCTTCTCGGCCATCTCCGAGGCGAACAGCTTGGCCATCGAGGCCTCCACCAGGGCCGGCTTGCCGCTGTCGCGCAGCGCGGCGGCGTAATGCACCATCTGCCGCGCCACGGCGATCTGGGTGGCCATGTCCGCCAGGCGGAAAGCCACGGCTTGGTGCTCGATGATCGGCTGGCCGAAGGTCTCGCGCTCGCGGGCGTAGTCGCGCGCCGCCTCGAACGCGGCGCGGGCCATGCCCACCGACTGCGAAGCGATACCGACCCGGCCGCCTTCGAGGTTGGCCAGGGCGATCTTGTAGCCCTCGCCCTCCGCCCCCAGGCGGTTGGCCACCGGTACCTTCACGTCTTCGAAGAGGATCTGGCAGGTGTCGGAAGCGTGCTGGCCGAGCTTGTCCTCGATCCGCGCGACCTTATAGCCCGGCGCGTCGGTGGGCACGATGAACGCGCTGATACCGCGCTTGCCCGCCGCCGGATCGGTGACCGCGAAGACGATCACCACCCCGGCGTTCTGCCCCGAGGTGATGAACTGCTTGCAGCCGTTGAGCACATAGTGGTCGCCGTCGCGGCGGGCCCGGGTCTTCAGGCTGCTGGCATCGGAGCCGGCCTGGGGTTCGGTCAGGGCGAAGGCCCCGAGCATGCTGCCGCTGGCCAGGGGCTTGAGGAAGCGCTCCTTCTGGTCATCATTGCCAAACTTGAGGATCGGCACGCAACCCACCGAGTTGTGCACGCTCATGATGGTGGAACAGGCGCCATCGCCGGCGGCGACTTCCTCCAGGGCCATGGCATAGGCCAGGTAACCGGTGTCGCAACCGCCCCACTGCTCTGGCACCAGCATGCCGAAGAAGCCCATCTCGGCCATCTCGGCGATGGCTTCCCTGGGAAAGCGATGCTCGCGGTCCCAGTCAGCGGAAAAAGGCTTGAGACGCTCCTGGGCGAATAGCCGGGCCGCATCGCTGATCTGTTGTTGTTCGTCATTGGGCAACATGGCAGGTCCTCGTTACAGGCATTCGATGGCCATGGCCGTGGCTTCGCCACCGCCGATGCAGATCGCGGCCACGCCACGCTTGAGGCCCTTCTGGCGCAGGGCCGAGAGCAGGGTCACCAGGATCCGTGCGCCAGAGGCGCCGATCGGATGGCCCAGGGCACAAGCACCGCCGTGCACGTTGACCTTGTCATGGGGGATTTCCAGCTTGCTCATGGTCACCAGGCTGACCACGGCGAAAGCCTCGTTGATCTCGAACAGATCCACTTGGTCCAGGGACCAGCCGGTCTTCTTCATCAGGCGCTCGATAGCACCGACCGGAGCCACCGGGAACAGGCCCGGGGTATCGGCGAAGGCCGCATGGCCATGGATCACCGCCAGTGGCTTGAGCCCGCGCTTCTGCGCTTCGGAACGGCGCATCAGCAGCAGCGCCGCGGCGCCGTCGGAAATCGAGCTGGAGTTGGCGGCCGTCACGCTGCCACCTTCACGGAACGCCGGCTTGAGGCTGGCGATCTTGTCCAGCTTGGCCTTGGGCGGCTGCTCGTCATCGCTGATCAGCCGGGACTCCTTGCCGATGGTCACTTGCAGGGGAACGATCTCATCCTTGAACAGGCCATCCTTGATCGCTCGCTGGGCACGGGTCAGCGACGCTATGGCGAACTCGTCCTGGACCTGGCGGGTAAAACCGTTGGCCTCGGCGCAGTCCTCGGCGAAGGTGCCCATCAGCCGGCCCTTGTCGTAGGCGTCTTCCAGGCCATCGAGGAACATGTGGTCCAGCACCTTGCCATGGCCCATGCGGTAGCCGGCCCGAGCGCGGTCCAGCAGGTACGGGGCGTTGGACATGCTCTCCATGCCGCCGGCGATCACCACCTCGGCACTGCCGGCCAGCAGCATGTCGTGGGCCAGGATGGTGGCCTCCATGCCCGAGCCGCACATCTTGTTCAGGGTTGTGCACCGGGTGCCTTTGTCCAGGCCGGCTCCCAGGGCCGCCTGGCGCGCCGGAGCCTGGCCGAGGCCGGCGGACAGCACGCAACCGAACAGCACTTCTTCAACGCTGTCGGCGGCGACCCCGGCCCGCTGCACGGCGGCGCGAATGGCCTCGGCACCCAGTTGTGGCGCGCTGAGGCCTTTCAATTCGCCCTGGAAGCCCCCCATGGGGGTACGTACGGCGCTGACGATGACAATCGGATCTTGGGCAATGGACATGATGAGTCCTCCTTACTTGGCGGCCATGCGCAAGGCGCCGTCGAGACGGATCACCTCGCCGTTGAGCATGCTGTTTTCAATGATATGCCGTACCAGCGCGGCGTACTCGGCAGGTTTGCCCAGGCGCGGTGGGAATGGCACGCCAGCGGCCAGGGAGGCCCGGACCTCGTCGCTCATGCCGGCCATCATCGGTGTTTCGAAAATGCCCGGGGCAATGGTCATCACCCGGATACCGAAGCGCGCCAGCTCGCGGGCCGCCGGCAGGGTCAGGCTGGCCACGGCGCCCTTGGAAGCGGCGTAGGCGGCTTGGCCGATCTGCCCGTCGAAGGCAGCGACGGAAGCGGTATTGATGATCACCCCGCGCTCGCCTTCGGCATCGGCCTGGCCTTCGGCGATGGCCGCGGCCGCCAGGCGCATCAGGTTGAAACTGCCGATCAGGTTGACGTTGATCACCTGGGCGAAGCTCGCCAGGGCATGGGGACCGTTCTTGCCGAGGATCTTCTCGCCCCGCACGATGCCGGCACAGCTGACCAGGCCATGGAGCCCGCCGAAGGCCTGGACCGTCGCCTGGACCGCCGCTTCGGCTGCTGCCTCCTGACTGATGTCGGCGACCACGCTCTGGCATCCCAATTGCTGCGCCTTGGCCGCCACGGCCTCGGCATTGAGGTCCACCAGCATCACCCTGGCGCCAGCGGCCACGAGCATTTCAGCGCTGGCCGCACCGAGGCCCGAGGCGCCACCACTGACGAGAAAAACCTTGTTCTGAATCTGCATCGTTCAAATCCTGTTTACGCGTTGACTGTTGCCGCCGCGGCCTCTTGAGCCTTGGCGATTTCCTGGTTGCGCAAGATAAAGCGCTGCAATTTGCCACTGGGGGTCTTGGGCAATTCGCTGACGAACTCGATTTCCCTCGGATAGGAATGGGCGGCCAGGCGCTTGCGCACATGCTGGCGCAGCTCCTCGGCCAATTCCGGGGTGGCGCGGTAACGTTCACCCAGCACCACAAAAGCCTTGATCACCTCGGTGCGCTCAGGATCGGGCTTGCCCACCACTGCCGCCTCGACCAACGCCGGATGCTCCACCAGGGCGCTTTCCACATCGAACGGGCCGACTCGGTAACCGGAGGTGGTAATGACATCGTCGCTGCGCCCGACGAAGCTGATGCTGCCGTTCGGGTTCAGCTCGACGGTATCGCCACTCAGGTAGTAATCGCCGACGAAGGCCTTGGTCGGTGCCCCGGAGTAGCCGGCGAACCAGCACATCGGCGACTGCCGGCGGTCAATGGCGAGGATTCCCGGCTGGCCGGCCCCCAGCTCGCGGTACTCTTCGTCGAGTACCACGATGCGATGGCCCGGCGAGGCGAAACCGGCGGCGCCGACATGCACTGGATGCTCCAGGGCGTGGTGGTTGCACAGCACCATGCCCAGTTCGGTCTGGCCGTAGTGGTCGTGGATCACCACCTCAAGGTGCTCGGCGAACCAGCGGATCACTTCCGGGTTCAGCGGCTCGCCGGCACTGCTGACAATGCGCAAGCGGCCCTTGATCGAACGGGCGAACTGATCACCACCGGCGATCAGCAGCCGATAGGCAGTGGGGGATCCGGTGAGGTTGGTGATGCCGTACTTGTTGATCACCCGGCAGGTACTTTCTAGGGTGAAGGGGCCGTCGTAGAAGGTGATCGGATGACCCAGGCCCAGCGGACCGGTGATGCCGAAATAGATGCCATAGGCCCAGCCCGGGTCGGCGACGTTCCAGAACGCATCTTCAGGTCGCAGGTCCACCGCATCGCGGGTATAGCTCTGGAACGCGACCATGGCCTTGAGCGGCACTTGCAGCGCCTTGGACGGTCCGGTGGTGCCCGAGGTGAACATCAGCAGGAAGGGGTCTTCGCCAGTGAGCAGCACCGGTTCGCAACGGGCCGGATATCGCTCCAGCTCGGCCCAGAAACTGAAGTCGCCACGCACGATGCCCTGCCCCTTGGCGCCAGCCACGGTGACCAGGGTCGGGCAGTTGGCGATCTCGGCGAGCTTGGGGCGGTTGACTGCGTCAGTCACCACCACCTTGGCTTCGGAGCTGCTGAGCCGATGTTCGATGGCCTTGGGCCCGAAGGCGGTGAACAGCGGTTGGTACACCGCGCCAATGCGCCAGGTGGCCAGGACCGTGATCAACAGCTCGACATTGCGCGGCAAAAGGCCTGCGACCTTGTCGCCCCTGCCTACGCCCTGGGCCAGGAGGAAGTTGGCCAGGCGCCCGGCCTTGTCTTGCAGATCGGTGAAGGTGTAGCTGGCGCTGCTGCCGTCCTTGCCCTCCCAGAACAATGCGATGCGACCGGGCAATGCATGCCGGTCACAACACTCGACGCAGGCATTGAGCGCCTGCAGCGACCCGGCGAGGGTGGCATCGACGGTGTGCTGGTAGTTGAAGTTTGCGGTGGCGGACAGGTAATCGCGCATTGCCAGAAGCCCTCGTTGTTCTTATAGCAGGCCGTTGAAAAACGTCGACGAGGCAGCCAGCGCCAGGCAAAGCAGGCGAAAAAGCGCAGTTTACGCGTGGTAAATGAGCATTTTGAGCCTGTTTTTAACGCAGCGATGGCAACGCAGGCAGTTTTTCAACGGCCTGATAGGGGGAACCTCATCAGAATCAACGAAATACTGGCGCCAGGGCCCTGGCCGGACAATGGTCAAAGCTGTCAAGTTGCGTGACCGGTTTGGCCAAGGGTCAGGCCGGCACGTTGAGGATCAGGCTGCGATAGTGCCCGGGATTGGAGCC
Organism: Pseudomonas sp. CMR5c; assembly: GCF_003850545.1. Classification (NCBI taxonomy): domain Bacteria; kingdom Pseudomonadati; phylum Pseudomonadota; class Gammaproteobacteria; order Pseudomonadales; family Pseudomonadaceae; genus Pseudomonas; species Pseudomonas sp. CMR5c. Next base: position 3,504,842 of record NZ_CP027705.1, read on the forward strand.
GGACCACTTGCGAAACGCCTTGTAGAACGAACTGGTATCGGCAAATCCCAGGCGCTCGGCGATCTCGGCGAAGCTGATCTGCGGCTCGGCCAGCCAGACGATGGCCAGCTCCTTGCGTACCCCATCCTTGAGGGCCTGGTAGCTCTGCCCCTCCTCGGCCAGGCGCCGGCGCAGCGTCGAGGCGGAAATGCACAGGCTCTGGGCCAGGCTCTCGGCTTCCGGCCACTGCTCCCCCGGCAACTGCCGCAGCTGTTGCTTGATACGGCTGGCCAGGCTCTGCGGGTCGCGGTACTTGACCAGGATATTGGCCGGGGCATGACCGAGGAAGCGCTTGAGCTCCTCGTCGCTGCGCTTGATCGGCAGGTCCAGGCAATCGGCGGCGATGATCATCCGCGTGCGCGGCCGGTCGAAGCGCAGGTTGTCGGAGAACATCACCCGATAGTCGTCGCAAAAGTCCGGCTGCGGGCAGCGCAGCTCGATGGCCAGGATCGGGATTCGCCGTCCGGCCAGCCAGCAAGCCACCCCATGGACGATCATCCAGTAAGTGAAATAGGTGAAGGCCCGGCGCGAAGGCACCTCCTCCAGCAACACGATCTCCGCCAGGCTCTGCTGGCGCACCAGTTGCGCCGGCAGGTGTTCGAGCATCAGCGACAGGAATCCCAGCACCGAATCCAGGCCCTGGGCCAGGGTCGGCTGGGCCATGGCCGAACGACAGAGAAATGCCAGGCTGCCGGACTTGAGCTTGCGCGGGTCCATGCCGAAGAATTCATCGTCCAGCCTCCTGGCCAGCAAGCGCCAGAGCCGCGCATAGGCGCTGGCTGGCACCCGACCGGTGCCCTGTTGCAAGCCGGCCGGATCGATGCCGACCTTGTGCAGTACTTCATCGGTGGCGGCGCCCGGAGCGCAGCTTTGCAACAGCGCTTCGCGCACCAGTTGCAAGGAGATGGTGTCTTTTTCCGACATCGTGAACAGAGATTTCCAACGCAAGGGACCAGGACGGCCATCTTAGGCAGTGAAGCGCAAAAAGCCAGTGGACCTTGGGCTATAAGCTCGTGCTGGCTGCCGATAGCTGATCCACAGGCAATGAAGGATCGAAAACCCCACGACGCTCGCTCTATCATGCACCACCCGGCGCCTGGCGCCCGGGCGGCCCGCCAACCGCTGCGCAAGTCCATGGACAGCAACTGGCAACCCCTTGCAGAGCGAATGACTATGTATCTGGTGTGTGGTGAAGCGCTGTTCGACTTCTTCAGCGCGGACGAGGCCGGAGCCCCGGCCAACAAGGTGGCCTTCCAGGCGATCGCCGGTGGCTCGCCATTCAACGTGGCGGTGGGCCTGCGCCGCCTGGGCGTCGATGTGGCATTGCTGGCGGGGTTATCCCGGGACTACCTGGGCCAACGCCTACGACAGGTGCTGGACGACGAAGGCGTGGACACTGGCTACCTGCAGGAATTCGACGCCCCCAGCACCCTGGCCATGGTGGCCGTGGGCGCCGACGGCTCTCCCCACTACAGCTTTCGCGGCGAAGGATGTGCCGATCGCCAGCTCCTGGTCGAACATCTACCAGAGCTGGACGAACAGGTGCGCGGGTTGCACATCGGCTCCTACTCCCTGGTGGTACAACCGATTGCCGACACCTTGTTGGCACTGGCAAGGCGCGAGCGGGGCCGGCGCCTGATCAGCCTCGACCCCAATGTGCGGCTTGGCCCGCAACCGGACATCCAGCTATGGCGCCAGCGCATCGATGAACTGGCCGGACAGGCCGACCTGATCAAGGTCAGCGACGAAGACCTCGAGCAGCTGTACCCCGGGCAGGCACCCGAAGTGCTGATCCGCGGTTGGCTGCAAGGCAGCGCCAAGCTGGTGTTCCTGACCCGTGGCAGCCAGGGCGCGACGGTCTTCAGCCAGCGGCATGGCCACTGGTCGGTCGCGACGCCCAAAGTGCAGGTGGCCGACACCGTGGGCGCCGGCGATACCTTCCAGGCAGCGTTGATCACCTGGCTGACCGAGCAAGGACTGGACTCGCCCCTGGGTCTTGAGCAGCTGGAGCGCGAGCAGATCGACGCCCTGCTGCGCTTCGCCGTCAACGCCGCGGCCCTGACCTGCACCCGTACCGGGCCGGACCTGCCGTACCGCCACCAGTTGACCTGAACCGCTCCCTGTAGCTGCTGCCACGGGCTGCGTGGCAGATGCTGCTCCTGCCCGCAGTAGATCGAGGCAAGACCCTGCGGGCCTTCGCGCAGCCTCGCCACGGGTTCGACAGCGGCTACAAGCCGCGGGCTCCCGGAGCCTGCGGCAGAGGATCAGAAGATCGAGAAGTTGTAGCTGACGATCAGGCGGGTTTCATCCATGTCGCGGGCGATCTTCTGGTAGTTGCTACGATAGGTGGCGTTGCGCAGGCGCAGGCTGACGTCCTTGAACGTGCCGCTTTGCACCACGTACTTGAGCTCGCTGTCGCGTTCCCATTCACGACCTTCACGCAGGCTGCCCGGGACCTTGATGTTGTCGCCGCTGACATAGCGAGTCAGGAAGCTCAGGCCATTGATGCCCACCGCCTTGAAGTCGTAGTCGTAGCGCAATTGCCAGGAGCGTTCCTGGATCGCGGCGAAGTCGTTGACCTGGACGTAGTTCACCAGGTACGGGTTGCTGCCATCCAGGTACGGCATCGAGTTATCGCCATACATGCGCTGCCAACCCGCACTGAACACATGTCCGCCCAGGCCGTAGCTGAGCATGGTGCTCAGGGCCCGGTGATCGATGCTGCCGGCACGGGCGCTGCCGCTGTCGTCACTCTTGATCAGGCGCAAGTCACCCTTGAGCACCCCGGGCCCCAGGGGCTGGTTGGCCACCAGGCCGATGAAGTGCTGGCGATAGATATCCTCGAGTTCGGCGTAATGGTACTGGCCGCTGAGGCGGTCGCTGAACTTGTAGTCCAGGCCGTAGGTGTCGAAGTGATCCGCCGTGGTGTTGCAGGCATAGCGCTTGTTCTTGCAATGCACGCGAATGTCCTGGGAATCGGTGGAATCCCGGGCGGTGTAGCGATTCAGGCGGGCTGCGGTGAAGGTCAGGTCCTTGACCTCCTTGGAGGTCAATACCGCGCCATTGAACATGGTGGGCAGCAGGCGCCCGTCGTTGTACTTGAGCAGCGGCAGGTCCGGCAATTGCGCGCCGTATTTGAACACGGTCTGGGACATGCGCACCTTGGCGGTCAGGCCAAGCTTGGCGTACTGGTCGGCCGAGCCTCGTGGATCATGCCCACTGGAGGGCAGCAGGCCGCTATTGCTGCGATCCGGGCTGGAGTCGAGCTTGATACCCAACATGCCCAGGGCATCGAGGCCAAAGCCCACTGTACCTTCGGTGTAGCCCGATTGCAGGTTGAAAATGAAGCCCTGGGCCGACTCCTCGCGCTTGGATGCGCCCTGCGCGGTCTTGGTGTGGCCATCACGGAAGTCCCGATTGAAGTAGACCGTGCGCGACTCGAGCTTGGCGCTACTGTCCTCGAGAAAACCGGCGGCTTGCGCCTGCAGGGTAAAACCCGAGCACAGGAAGGCGGCTCCGAGGCCCAGGAGCGGGCACGGATTGAGTAGAGGGAAAGGGGGACGCATGAACAGGCTCCAGCAGAAAATCAGTGACGCGAGGTAAAGAAAGACCCAGGGGAAATCCACTCGGCGAATTAAGTAGCGCCGACTGAATTGATTGAATCAATGAAGACCGGCAATGATGGCAGATCGCCTGCCAACCCCCTACCCGACTTTAGTCTGACTCCCCAGTCTGTCTCCGACTATTTTCCAACCCCCGTGGCGCCGCTGCAGGACCATGCGCATTCAGAAAAACATGATCATTTTCGACATTTTCTGCCAGACGAAAGCCGAGTCAAAAAAAGCTGTCCACATGCTCAAAAAATACTCCTCGACAAGCTATCGGTAGCAGTTAATGGCAAAAAAGCATCATTTTTGTTCGGTAAAAAAATACCGTTCGTCGGTTTTTTTGGCCTTTTTGTAAGAAATAACAAGTATTTGACGTTTTTCATTATGATCATAATGAATGTATTTATCTTATTGTTTTAAAAGGATTTTTTACTATCTAAAATCTAGATAAACCGCTGCGTCATTTATGCAACGCCAGAAAACGTCAATTAAACGTCTTAACCATATGGTAGTGTCAAAAAAAGCGCGCGATGAAGGCTATGTGCCATACGCTTTTTTCAGAAGGTGAGGCATCCCCTCGCCACACACTCATCATGGACGAGGTCGTTCCCTTGGAAGTCAGCGTTTTTGGTACTGGCTACGTCGGTCTGGTACAAGCCGTCGCCCTGGCCGATGTCGGGCATAACGTGGTCTGTGTCGATATAGACAGCCACAAGATCGCCCAACTGCAACGTTCCATTCCTCCGATTCACGAGCCGGGTCTCGCGACCCTGATCGAAGAGAATCAGAAGGCTGGCCGACTGCATTTCACCACCCGTCCCGGCGATGCCGTGAGCCATGGGCAAGTGATCTTCATCGCGGTCGGCACCCCCTCCAACGAAGACGGCTCCGCCGACCTGGACCACGTCCTGGCGGTGGCACGGGAAATTGCCAGCCTGATGTCCAGCGACAAGACCCTGGTGGTCAAGTCCACGGTTCCGGTGGGCACCGCCGACCTGGTGGTCGAAACCGTCGCCGAGCAACTGGCGGACCTGGGCAAGTCCCACTTGCAGGTGCATGTGGTGTCCAACCCGGAGTTCCTCAAGGAAGGCTCGGCGGTAGCCGATTGCATGCGCCCGGACCGGATCATCATCGGTTGCGCCCACGAACTGCCGCGCCACCAACTGAGCGAGCTGTACGCCCCGTTCAACCACAACCACGATCGCCTGATGTTCATGGACAACCGCAGTGCCGAGCTGGTCAAGTACGCGGCCAACGCGATGCTCGCCACCCGCATCAGCTTCATGAACGAAATGGCCAACCTGGCCGAGCGTCTCGGGGTCGACATCAACGCCGTGCGCAAGGGCATCGGCGCCGATCCGCGCATTGGCTACCACTTCATCTACCCCGGCGCCGGTTTTGGCGGCTCGTGCTTTCCCAAGGACCTGCGCGCCTTGATCCACACGGCCCAGAGCCACGGCCTGGAACCGCACATGCTCAAGACCGTGCGCGACGTCAACGAAGAGCAGCGCCATGTGCTGTTCCGCAAGCTCAAGGCGCACCTGGGGGACAACCTGCAGGGCAAGGTCATCGCCTTGTGGGGCCTGGCGTTCAAACCCAATACCGATGACATGCGCGAAGCCACCAGCCGCTACCTGATGGAAGCGCTGTGGCAGGCCGGGGCCAAGGTCCATGCCTTCGACCCCGAGGCCATGACCGAATGCCGGCGCCTGTACGGCTATCGCGATGACCTGCAGCTGTGCGCGACCCGCGACGACACCCTGCAGGGTGCCGATGCGCTGGTGATCTGTACCGAGTGGAAAGCCTTTCGCGTGGTGGACTTCAAGCTGCTGCGCGAGACCCTCAAGGACCGCCTGATCGTCGATGGGCGCAACCTCTACAACCCGCAACAGGCAGCGGATGCCGGGCTGCATTACCTGAGCATCGGCCTGCCCTATCGCGTACCGGGGGCACTTTGCGCATGAATATCCTGATCACCGGGGCCGCCGGATTCATCGGCGCCCATACCGCACTGCGTTTGCTCAAGGATGGGCACCAGGTCACCGGGCTGGATAATTTCAACGACTACTACGACCCCCAGCTCAAGCACGATCGAGTGCGCTGGGTGGAACGCCAGGTGGGGCATTTTCCCCTGCAACGCCTGGACCTGGCCGACAGCTCGGGCCTGGATCGGCTATTCGCCGAAGTCCGCCCGCAGGTGGTGATCAACCTCGCCGCCCAGGCCGGGGTGCGTTACTCCCTGGAAAATCCCAAGGCCTACCTGGACAGCAACCTCGGCGGGTTCCTCAACCTGCTGGAAATGTGCCGGCGCTACCCGGTGCAGCACCTGATCTACGCCTCGTCCAGCTCGGTGTACGGCGCCAACCAGCAGACGCCCTACAAGGTCAGCGACAACGTCGATCATCCACTGTCGCTGTACGCGGCCAGCAAAAAAGCCAATGAGCTGATGGCCCACAGCTACGCCCACCTGTTCGGCGTACCGGCCACCGGCCTGCGCTTCTTCACCGTCTATGGCCCCTGGGGCCGGCCGGACATGTCGCCGATCCTGTTCGCCGACGCCATCAGCCAGGGGCGCCCGCTGAAGCTGTTCAACTACGGGATGCACCAGCGCGACTTCACCTATATCGACGACATCGTCGAGTCCCTGGTACGCCTGCTGGGCAAACCACCGGCACGCGACCCGCTATGGGACCGCGAGCAACCGGACCCTTCCACCAGCATGGCGCCCTGGCGCCTGTTCAATATCGGCGGCCAGCGCCCGGTACAGCTCAAGGAGTACGTGACGACCCTGGAGAAACTGCTCGGCCGCACAGCCCAGGTGGAATACCTGCCCCTGCAACCGGGCGACGTGCTCAACACCTACGCGGACGTCAGCGCCCTGGAGAATCTCACCGGCTTCGGCCCCCAGGTTCCCCTGGAGGATGGCCTGCGAAGCTTCGTCCAGTGGTACCTGGGCTACTACCGCAGCAGCAACTGAACAGCGATTCCCACGCTTTTTCCGAACCTTTGCAATGGAAGTATTCCCGGTGGATATGGAAAGACCTGTCTCGTCGCCCGCCAGCGCCGCCCCCTCGCCCATAGACCGGCGCAACGACCCGTTCCGGCGCAAGGTCCAGGCCGCCATCGACCTGCAACACCATGGCTGGCTCAGCGGCCGCCAAGGTGGACGCCCCTGGACCCTGTCGCGCACCAAGCGCCTGACCTCGGCATCGCTGGCCGCGCTGTTGCTGGTGCTGTTGTCGCCGCTGCTGCTGGTAGTGGCCTTGCTGATCAAGTTCACCAGCCCCGGCCCGGTGTTCTTCGTGCAGTTGCGCACCGGCTTTCGCGGTCGGCGGTTCGGCATGTACAAGTTCCGCACCATGGTGGTCAACGCCGAGGCCCTCAAGGACTCGGTGCGCCACTTGAACAAGCACGGCCCGGACTCGGTGGACTTCAAGATCGACCGCGATCCACGGATCACCGGGATCGGCGGTTTCCTGCGTCGTACCAGCCTCGACGAACTGCCGAACCTGATCAACGTGGTGCTCGGCCAGATGCGCATCGTCGGCCCGCGCCCCACCTCGTTCCACGCCCAGACCTACAAGGAGCACCACCTGGGACGCTTGAGCATCTACCCGGGGATCACCGGCCTGTGGCAGGTATCCGGGCGCAGCGACGTGGACTTCGACGGTCGGGTAACCCTCGACATGACCTACATCTTCCAGCAGAGCCCCTGGCTCGACCTGAAGATCCTGATGAAAACCCCTTTCAAGGTCCTCAATGGCCACGGAGCAAGTTGAAATGGCGGCAGCAAACCTTGCCAGTCTGAAGATCCAGCGTCCCAGTGAAAGCAACCTGGCAGTGACCGTGCTCGACCAGGAGCTGCAGGTGATCCTGCTCACCGCGGCCAACCGCAACAGCGGCGTGACCAGCAGTTGCCTGAGCATGGCCAGCGAACTGGCGCGTACCAGCCGCGGCCGGGTACTGCTGGTCGATACCAGCCTTTCGGATGACAGCCTGACCCGGCGCCTGGGCCTGGAACAGTGTCCGGGGTTTCTCGACCTGGCCCTGGCCGAAACCCCGCCCGCGCTGGGCGAATGCATCCAGTCCAGCGCGGAACTGGACTTCGACCTGCTGCCCCTGGGCCGGCGCCAGCAATACAGCGAGCGGCTGACCGCCGAGCAGTTGCGCGAGCTCCTGCACACCCTGGTCGGCCAGTACCGCTTCGTGATCGTCGATGGCGACCCGGTGTACAGCAGCGGCGACATCCTCACCTTGAGCACCCAGGTCGATGGCGTGGTGCTGGTGGTGCGCAGCGAGGAAACCCGCTGGGAAGTGGCCCAGGCCGCTGCGCAACGCTTGATCCAGGCCGAGGCGAAGCTGATCGGCAGCGTGTTCAACGCCCGCAAGTACTACATGCCCAAGTGGGTTTACGACCGCCTCTGACCGGCACAAGGACCGTGTAACCATGAACAAGCCAAGACTTTCCCTGCTGAGCCTGTCGCTGTTGCTGGCCCTGGGCGGCTGCGTCAACCGCGAGCCGCAACAAATGCCGGTGCAGATCCTCAGCGCCCCGGCCGACCAGGCGCAGCTCACCGAGGTCATGCCCATCGAACAGGTGCTGCGGCCCCAGGACGTGCTGGACGTGATATTCCATATCGGCACCACCAGCCAGCAGCGCTACCTGGTGCAACCGGGCGACCAGGTGGACATCAGCTTCCTCTCCGCCCCGGAACTGGGGGGCAACAAGCTGGTGCTGCCCGACGGCAGCATCGACATGCCCTATATCGGCAACATCCAGGTCGCCGGGTTGTCCGCCGAGCAGGCGCGCCAGGCCCTGCAAGCACAGTACGCCAAGGTGCTGAAGAAACCGCAGATCACCTTCTCGATCTCCCACGCCATGGCCCAGCTGGACAACCTGCGTACCAGCCTAACCAACCCGGCCACCGGCCTGAGCCGCGAGATCGTGGTCGGCTCCGATGGCCGTGCGAGCTTCCCGCTGCTGGGCAGCCTGTCGCTGCAGGGCAAGAGCCTGAGCGAGCTGCAGAGCCTGATCAACCAGCGCTACGCCAAGGAGGTGGGACAAGTCAGCGTCGACGTGCTGCTCAAGACCACCGCCGCCAACGAGGTGTTCGTCATGGGCGAAGTCGGCCAGCCGGGCGCCTACCCGGTACGCCGGCCGATCTCGGTGCTCGAGGCCCTGACCCTGGCCAAGGGCGCAGGCCCCACCGCACGCCTCGACTCGGTGGTGATCATGCGGCGCAAGGGCAACCAGGTGGAGGCCCGGGTCTACGACGCCGACGCCGCGCTGGACGGCAAGGCGCTGCAATTCGCCTACCTGCAGCCGGACGACATGCTCTACGTGCCCAAGACCCGCCTGGCCAAGGCCGGTGCACTGAGCAAGCAACTGGCCGACGTGATCATGTTCCAGGGTGTCGGCTTCAGCTTCGGCTACCGCGTCGACAACAAAGAATCGAATAACAACTGAGTTCGCCTCGATGACCAAGATCGAAAACTACCTGCACGAGTTCCTCCTCGTGTTCTTCGTCAATCGGCGCCTGATCAAGCGGGTATTCCTGGGCTTCGCCCTCCTGGCGCTGCTCTTGCCGCTGGTGCTCAAGCAGAGCTTCGAGATCACCGCGGAAGTCATAGTGCAGTCCAAAAAGCTGTCGCAGACCGATGCCAACACCGTGCTCACTCCGGACAACGACAAATTCATCCCGCCATCGCTGGCGGACATGGAGACCGAGAGCAACATCCTGCGTTCGCCGACCCTGATCCGCGACACCATCGGCCAGTTGCGCGACGAGGGCCTGTTCGGCGGCAACGAGGGGTTGCTCGCCAGATTGCTGTTCAACCCCCTGCGCGATGGCGTGATCAATCCACTGCGCAATCATGTGATCAACCCGGTGCGCGGCTTCTTCGGTCTCGCGGTGGACCCGGTGCGCGATACCAGCCTGGACGCCTTCACCAACCAGGCGGTCAAGGACCTGAAAATCGGCACCCTGCCCGGCTCCAACGTGATCTCCATCGTCTACAGCAGCCCGTCCGCGGCCGAAGGCACGCGCTTCGTCGAACGCCTCTTGGCCAACTACCTGAAGAACCGCCAGGACCTGCAATCCAACGAACTGCCCGAAGCCTTCTATGAACAGAAGAAGGCCCAGTACCAGTCACGCCTGGATGACCTGGAAGGCAAGCGCCAGGCACTGCTGGAAGCGGCCCACGCCTCCGACCCCAAGGAGGAAATCACCTTCCGCCTGAACGCCATCAACACCGAGGAGCAATCGCTCAACGGCTATCGCGACCAGGCCCTGGAGAACCAGCGTCGTCTCGACTACTTGCAAAAGAGCCTCGCCGCCGCGCGCAAGGCCGGCTTGACCGACTACACCTTCCCCTTCGCCTTCGCCAACACCGTGGACAACGTGGCGTACGAGGATCGCGAGATCAAGCAACTGGGCGAGCAACTGACCAACCTGGTGGGCCAGTACGGCGTCACCGCCGATACCTACCGCGCCGACAGCGTACCGATGCAGCAACAGCGCGAGCAGATCGTGCGGGCCCGGGCGCAGTTCCTCAAGGTGGTGGAGAATCGCGTTCGCGAACGCAGCAGCGAGTTGCAGATCACCCAATCGGTGATCGCCCAGAAGACCACCCGCATCAACGACTACAAGGCCCGTGTACGTGACTTGCAGGAGGTGCTGAGCAAGCTGCGCCAACTGGATACCGAGATCGACGCCCTGCACAAGGCGTTCTTCACCTATACCCAGCGCTATGAAGAAAGCCGCGGCGAACGCCTGATCAGCGGCGAGCTGTCCAACGCCCGGGTGCTCAGCCAGCCCTACGAACCTAGCGAAGCGGCCTTTCCCAAACCGATGCTGATCATTCCCCTGGGTCTGCTCACCGGCCTGCTGCTGGCCATCGCCCTGGGTTATGTCTACGAGTTCTTCGACCATCGCTTCAAGCATCCGGCCCAGGTCAACGACCACCTCGGCCTGCCAGTGCTGATGGTGCTCAATGCGATCGAACAACCCCAGGTCAACCCCTACCCGCGCTGGACCTGGCGTTGGGCCTGGCATTGGGCCAAGCAGTGAGCAACCTGAACATGGCCGCGCAACCCATCGTGCACCTGATCCACAGCGGCGGTTTCTACGGTGCCGAACGCATGTTGCTCGATCACTGCCTGGTCACCCCCGGGCAGCACCGGGTGGTGTTCCTCGACGCCCCGCCGGCGCTGTTGCAGCGCTTCACCGAAGCCGGCGTGAGCTGCCACAACTGTCGCGACCTCAAGGCTTTGCTGGTGCACCTGCGCCAGCAACCCGGGCTGCTCAACGCGCACAATTTCAAGGCCCAGGTGTTCGCCTGGATCTGTGCCCGGCGCCTGCGCTTGCCATTGGTCCTGACCCAGCATGGCTTCACGCCCAGGAGCCTGAAGCAGAAGCTCTATACCTGGACCAGCCTGCGCCTGTGCCGCAGCCGCCAGGTACGTCGCGTGGCCTGCGTCGCCCAGAGCATCGCGCGCCTGCATCTGGCGGCCGGGGTGGCGCCAGACAAGCTGCAAGTGATTGCCAACGGCCTGCCGCAGCCGCTCCCGCCCCGCACCACCAACTACGAGGGCCCGCCCTCGGGCGAACCCCAGGTGCGCCGGGACGAAATGGAGCCCCTGGTGGGTTTCGTCGGCCGCCTGAGTGAGGAAAAAGGCCCGGATCTATTCCTCGACGCCCTGGTCGCCCTGTGCCGGCAACGCCCGCAGCTCAAGGCGGTACTGCTGGGTGACGGCGAGCAGAACCAGGCCCTGCGCCAGCGCATCGACGCCGAAGGCCTGTCGCTGCGCATCCTGTTGCCGGGTTACCAGCAAGACATGCAGCCCTGGCTGCGACGCCTCAATGTCCTGGTGATCAGCTCGCGCACCGAAGGCACGCCGATGATCCTGCTCGAAGCCATGCAAGCCGGCACGCCAGTCGCGGCGTTCGCCGTGGGCGGTATTCCCGATGTCCTGCAGCACCGGCACAACGGCCTCTTGGCCCCCCCCTGAACAGTGCCGAGCTGGCCCGGTGCATCGGCGAGCTGCTGGACGATCCGGCCCTGGCGCAGACCCTGGCCGAGGCCGCACGCGCTACCCAGCGCGAGCATTACCACCTGCCGACCCTGGCCCGTAGCTGGGACGAGCTGTATCGCCTGGCCAGGGAGGCCGACCCAGCATGATCGCCGCCCCTGTTCTAGGCCTGTTCCTGGGCCTGGCCGCCCTGGCCCTGCTGGCCAGCCCCTGGCCATTCCTGGCCCCCCTGGTGGTGGTCGGCCTCGCGGGCCTGGCCGTGCTGTATCGGCGTCCGGGCTGGGGGCTGCTGGGCATTTGCGCCCTGGTGCCGTTCGAAGGCCTGTTCAAGGACAGCGCCTTTTCCGGGGCCAAGCTGCTGGGCGCCTCGCTGATCCTGATCATGCTGTTCAAGTTGCTGTTGCGGCACATTCCCGATACCCGCCTGGGCAGCAATCTGTGGCGAGCCCTGGGCCCCTTCCTGCTGTGCCTGCTGTTGAGCCTCATGTACAGCGAGAACCTGGCCGTATCCCTGGACAGCCTGCGAGAGCTGGCGGTGGGCCTGGTGCTGTTCTTCGTCACCTTGCTGATCGCCCGGGAGACCAACCTGCTGATGCTCTGCCGCTTGCTGGCGGTGAGCGTAGCCATCACTTGCGTGATCGCGCTGGTCTCGGCCAAGTACCAGGTGGGAGGCCGGGCCATCGGCCTGCTGCAGGACGCCAACTACTTCGCCCTGCTGATCGCCATGGCCGTGCCGCCGGCGATCCTCCTGGCCCTGCGCGCGCCCTGGTGGCCGCTACGGCTGTTCTGGATCGCCATCGGCCTGACCCTCATGGCCGGCATGACCAAGACCGACTCGCGCTCCGGATTGCTGGTAGTGCTGTTCACCATCGCCATCGGTGCCTGGCACTACCGCGACCGGCTCAAGGGCCTGCGACCCAAGCACCTGGGGTTCGCCATGTTCGCCGTGGCGATCGTCGTGCCCCTGGGCATCGCCGCCTTGCCAGCGGACTACGTGGCGCGGATCAAGTCCCTGAGCATGCTCAAGTCCGGTGCCCATTCCGAGGACACCTCCCTGGGCCGGCGCACCTCCTACCTGGTCGTGGGCGGGCAGATGATCCGCGACAACCCGCTGCTGGGTTCGGGCCTGGGCACCTTCCCCGTGCACTATGCGCAGACCGGCTTCGCCAGCGGCTTCTCGGAGAACCTCAACGAGCCCGACCTGTATCGCCGGGCGCACAACACCTACCTGGAACTGTTCAGCGAGCTGGGAATTCCCGCGGGCCTGAGCTTCGTCGCGCTGATGCTCATGGGCCTGCGCAACTTCGAGCGCGCGCGCCAGGCATTCCTCGCCCGGGGCGCCCGGGAACAGGCCGACATCGCCACCCACCTGGGTCTGAGCCTGTTGGCGCTGGCGGTGTTCCTGCTGTTTCTCAGTGCACCGAACCACAAGTACCTGTGGATCTTCCTCGCCCTGTCCAGCGTGCTGCGCCGACAAGCCGAGGACAGCCGATGAGCGGCTACCGCGGGCCTGAGCGCCGCAGGCCCCCGGGCAGCGGCGTTCGCCAAGCTCGCCGGCAATGCGAGCGTGACTTCAACCCAATCCGGCCAAGGGAGGCAAAGATGCACAGGATCAGCGTGATCGTGCCCATGTACAACGAGGCCCGGCACATAGGCCGGACCCTGGACAGCGTGCTGCGCGCGGCCCGGGTGGCGGGTGTCGACTGCGAACTGATCGTGGTCGACAACGGCTCCATCGACCAGGGCCCGCAACAGGCTCGCGAAATGGGCGCGCGGGTACTGCTGTGCCCGGGCCTGAGCATCGGCGCCCTGCGCAACCGCGGGGCCGCGGTCGCCAGCGGCGACAGCCTGGCATTCCTCGATGCCGACATCGAGGTGCCCGAGGATTGGCTGCAACTCTGGCAACTGGCCCAGGGACAACGGACCGCCGAAGTCTTCGCCCTGGATTGCGCCGCCCCCAGCAGCGCGCCGTGGTTCGCCCGAGCCTGGCAGCGACGCAGCCTAGCCGCCGGGACCCAGGCCCGCCTGCTGCACTGGATGCCCAGCCCCAACCTGTGCCTGGAGCGGGCGTGGTTCGAGCGCGTCGGCGGTTTCGACGAGCAACTGCGCACCGGTGAGGACAAGGACTTCGGCCTGCGCCTGCACGCCGCCGGCGCCCGGCAACTGAGCCTGCCCCGGCCCCAGGTGCTGCATTGGGGCTTCGAGGGCAGCTGGCGCGAATGGGCCGCCAAGGAACGCTGGCGCCAGGGCAGCCATGTGCAATTGCTCAAGGCTGGCGGAGCAAGCCCGCGCCTGCTGCGCTTCCCCCTGCTGTGCCTGGCTTGCGCGCTGCTCAGCCTGCTGGCGCTGGGCGCCCTGCTCCTGGGCCGGGCCGACAGCGCCCTGCTGTACCTGGCTGCGGGCGCGCTGGCGCCGCTGGTTCTGGCCCTGCGCCAGGGCCTGCGCCAGCGCGATCCGCTGTTCGTCCTGCAGCTCTGGTTGCTGCACTGGGTTCGCCTGCACCTGGGGGCCCTGGCCCTGGTGCAGGGTCTGTTCAACCGTTGCGTCATGAGGCCCGACCGTGGCTAAGACTCTTTTCTGGCTCTGCCTGCTGCTGCCCATCTACGCCTGGATCGGCTACCCGCTGCTGCTGGCCCTGCTCAGCCGCTTCGTGCGGCCAAGGCCTGAGCTGTCCGGCCAGCCACTGTCGGTCAGCGTGATCATCGCCGCCCACAACGAAGGCCCGCACATCGAGCACAAGCTGCGTACCCTGCTGCTCCAGGACTATCCGGCTCCTGACTTGCAGATCATCCTCGCCAGCGATGGCTCCAGCGACGATACCGTAGCCATTGCCCTGGCCGTGCGCGACCCGCGGATCGTGGTCCTGGACCTGCCCAGGGTGGGCAAGGCCGGGGCCCTGAACGCCGCCGTGGAGTTGGCCCGCAACGACATCCTGGTGTTCACCGACGCCGACAACCAATGGTCCACCGATACCCTGGGCAAGCTCCTGGCGCCCCTGGGCGATCCGCAGGTCGGTGCGTGCGGCGGGCACATGATCATCCCGCGGCCCGGGCATAACCTGAGCCTGGGCGACAGCCTGTACCGCCACTATGAAGCCTGGGTACGCCAGGCGGAGAACCGCACCGGCTGCATGGTATCCGCCGACGGCGCGTTGCTGGCCCTGCGCCGGGAGCTGTTCCAGAGCATTCCGGCCGAGGTCAACGATGACTTCTTCATCAGCACCTGCGCCCCGGTGGCGGGCAAGCGCATCGTCTATGTGGAAGAAGCCCAGGTCCTGGACCAGGGCGTGGACGAGGCCGGCAAGCAGTACCGCCGGCGCCTGCGAGTCACGGTGGGCGGCCTGCAGAGCCTGGCCCAGCGTCGGCAACTGATGAATCCCTGGCGCCATGGCGCCTATGCCATCGCCCTGATCAGTCACAAGCTGATCCGCCGCCTGGCTCCGGTCCTGTTGCTGCCGCTGCTGCTGGCCAACTTGCTGCTGTGGAATGCCGGGGCCTTCTACAGCCTGTGCCTCATCGCCCAGTTGCTGGGCTACGGCGCCGGCGTGATGGGTCTTCTGGACCGCAGCGGACGCTTGCCCAAGGTGTTTCGCCTGGCCGGTTTCGTCCTGGTGACCCTGGCCGGCATGAGCATGGGCCTCTGGCAATTTCTCCGCGGGCAGCGCTATGCCCTGTGGAACCCACAACAGAATCGCTGACATGACCTTCAAACTAGCCCTCAAGCGCCTGCTGGGCAGCGCCTACCTGCACAGCGCCGGGCGTTCGCGCCTGGGCGAGGCCGGGGTGGTGCTGATGCTGCACCGGGTACTGGTCGACTCCACCGCCGCGGCCAAACCCCATCGCGCGCCCCTGTGCGTCGGCCAGGCCCAGTTCGAACAGTTGCTGCGCTGGCTGCGCCGGCATTTCGACTGCGTGCCGTTGCAGCAACTGCTGGAATTGCCTGGTGGCGACCGGCCGCGTGTGGCGCTGACCTTCGACGATGGTTGGCGCGACAACGCCGAGGTGGCCTACCCGGTCCTGGAGCGTTACGAGGTGCCGGCCAGTATTTTCCTGTCCACCGACTTCATCGGCAGTCCGCAGGGCTTCTGGTGGGAGTCGATCGGCGAAACCCTGTGGCGACAGGCCGGCGCCGCAGCTGGCCAGCCATTGCTGGAGCTCCTGCGCGCCCTGCAACTGACGCCACCGCTGGAGCTGCTGCAGGCTGGCGACAGCGATGCCCGCAGCCGCCTGCTCGGCGGTTATCTGCAGCGCCTCAAGCGACTGCCTGCGACCACCCTGCAGCAACTGGCCGACACCTGCCCGGCAGGCGCCGCGCCGCACGCCATGGACTGGACCCAGGTCAAGCACCTGGAGCGCTCGGGGCTGGTGTCCTTCGGCCCCCATGGCGCCAGCCACGGCATCCTCACCCAGCTTGAAGACGCGGCCCTGCGCACCGACCTGCAACGCTCCCATGACACCCTGCGCAAACGCTGCCAGGCGCCCCTGCAAGTCTATTGCTACCCCAATGGCGACCACGACCCCCGGGTGCGGGCCGCCGTATCCGCGCTGGGCTATCGCTATGCCCTGGGCACCCGGTCCGGCCTGATCGAGGCCAGTGGCAACGCCTGGCTGGCCCTGCCGCGCATCGACGTCAGCCATGCCAGCGCCGCCCACCCCGGGCTCCTGGCCTGGCGCCTGTGGCAGGGAGCCCGGGCATGAAGCGCAGCGGCTATCTCTGGCACCTGGCCCTGAGCATGGGCACCCGCTTGGCGATGATCGGCCTGCGCCTGCTGCGCAATGTGCTGCTGGCGCGTCTCCTGGGCCCGGCGGACCGCGGCCTGTTCGCCCTGCTCAGCACCCTGCCGGACCTGATCGCCGCGCTCACCAGCGGCGGCCTCAATACTGCGGTGGGCTACGAGGCGGCACGCCAGCGGCCCATGGGCCTGTTGCTGACCCAGGTACTGGTCTATGGCTGCCTGCTGGCCAGCCTGCTGACCCTGGCGGGCCTGGCGCTGATCAATACCCTGGGCAGCCAGTGGGAACTGAGCCTGCAACTGGGCGACCTGGCCTGGCTGTTGTTGCTGGCGGTGCCGCTCACCGTGCTCAAGAGCGGACTGCTGACCCTGCACAACGCCGACGGCCGGGTCGAAGCCTTCAATGCCCTGCGGCTGCTGGAATCCCTGGTGCCGCTGCTGCTGTTCGTCGGCCTGTGGTGGATCTGGCGCGAGCAACCGCTGGCCGCGGCGCTGGGCGGCTGGTTGGGCGGTACGCTGCTGGTGGTCGTGGTGGGCTGGTGCTGGCTGCGGCGCTGGCACGATTTGCGCCTGCACTGGCAGACCGGGCAGCAGCGCGAACTGTTGCGCTACAGCGCCCAGAGTCACCCCGGGGTGCTGGCCCAGCAATTGATGCTGCGCTCGGACTACCTGTTCATCGGCGCCCTGCTCGATCCGGCAGCCCTGGGCTGGTATGCCATGGCCAGTGCCGCTGCCGAGCTGCTGTTGATCATTCCCGAGGCGGTGACCACTCCACTGATGAAACGCCTGCTGCAACAAGGCAGCGGCATCGAGCAACTGACCGCCCTGGCGCTGCGCCTGACCGCCACGGTCATGCTGCTGGCCTGCCTGGGCATGGCGTTGATCGGCCAATGGTTGATCGTGACCTTGTTCGGCGCCGCCTATGCCCCGGCCTACAGCGCCCTCTTGGCATTGCTGCCGGGCCTGTTCGGCCTGTGCTACGCCAGCATCTTGCGCCTGGACCTGCTGGGCAAGCAGCGCCCCGGCGCCCTGTCGCTGCTGATGGGCGGCGGCGCCCTGTTGAACCTGGCGCTCAACGCGCTGCTGATTCCACGGCTGGGCATCGTCGGTGCCGGCCTGGCCTCGTCCATCGCCTACCTGGCGGTGAGCCTGGTGATGCTCGGCCTGTACTGCCGCCTGAGCGGCGTGGCCTGGTATCGCACCCTGATTCTGCTGCCTGCGGACGTGACTTACGTACGCCAGCTACTGCGCCCCAAGGAAAAGGCCTGATGAAATCCCGTTCCCTGATTGTCCTGCTGCTACTCACGGCGCCCGCCCTGCAGGCGGCCCCCATGCAATGGGGCGATATCCGCGATGGCAGCCTGTACCTGCAGGCCAGCGTTACCGATACCCTGCACCTGCGCTGGAGCCCGGCCTGGCAAAGCGACGCCAACCAGGAACAGCTGTACCTGGTCGGTCCCGATGGCCAACTGCGCCAACAGGTGGATATCCCGGCCGACCAGGCCTACGGCCAGGACAGCATCCTGCTGCCCGCCGCCAGCGGTGACTACCGGCTGCAAGTGCCCGGCTACAGCTTCCGCAACTTCAGGATCGGCCATGACAGCGCCACCCAGGCCCAGTTCGAACCCACCAAGGTGCATTTCAGCGCCGACGTACCCGACGGCACCGAGCTGTACTTTCGCGTTGCCGCCGGTGAACGAGCCGTGCTCGCAGGCAAGTACCACGGTGGCGTGAGTGTGTTGCAAGCGGTGCGCCTGAGCGACGGGGCGAAGGTCCGGCTCAAGCTCGAGACCCACGATCAATACCCGCAATTCGACCAGGCCGAACTGCCGGTGGCCGAGCGCGACGAAGTCTGGCGCCTGTCCATGGGCGGCTCCGGCAAGGTCGGCTTCTGGCTCGACGGCACCGCCAACCTGTTCGCCCAGGACCTGCGCCAACTGCACCCCTTGCAATGGACCCCGGGGCACGTGGAACTGAACCTGCACCCACAACTGGCCGGCCCCAGCCCGCACCTGGGCGTGGCCCTGCCCTACGCGCAACCGCCGCAGTCGACCTTCGAGCTGCTGCGAGCCCTGGGCCCCCGAGCCGCCAACTTCTACAGCTTCGTCGACGTGATCAAGGCCGAGCCCGAGCGGGAAATCGCCTTTCGCAGGCTCTACCGCGAGACCTTTGGCGTGGACCGCGATATCACCCTGCTGGCGGGGACCGGGCGCAGGCCGGTACTGGAAGCCAGCCCGCAAACCCTGGCCGGCCTCGATGCCTGGCTGGACGACAGCACGCGGTTGGGCAAGCAGGGCCTGCATTACCTGGCGTTCGCCGATGAACCCAACCTCAACTATCCGAGCTACGCCGCCTTCGCTGCCTATTTCAGCCAGATGCTGGAACGCACCAAGGCCCATCCCGAGGCCCGGGCCGCCGGGGTACGCATCGCCATGCCGGTGAGCTCGCGCCTGCTGGACGGACCGTTCCGGGTCGGCGCCGGCCAGCGCCGGGGGATCGACTGGGCACGCAAGCTGCTGGCCGAGCATGGCCCGGACATCGACGCCCTGGCCTGGCACGAATGGATGGTGCGCGACCTGCTGGCCACCCGCCGCTACCGCGCCAGCGTACGCGCCGCCGCCGACCTGGTGGGCCTGGACGACCAGGGTCGGCCACGCAAGGCATTGCTGCTGAGCCAGACCAATATTTCCAGCGGCCCGGACCTCAGCCCCTACCAGCAAGACACGCATTACGCCGGCCTGTGGTGGGCCTCGGTGGTGTTCAACGCGTCCCAGGATGGTTTGCTGGACATGCTCAACTGGTTCCAGGCCGCCGACGAGCCGGAGTATCCCAAGGGCATGCTGGCCCAGCACGGCGCCCGGCACTTTCGCCTCAAGCCGGTGGCCCTGGCCCAGCAGTTCCTCCAGCAGCATTGGCTGCCCCAGGTGCAGGTCCTGGACAACCCGGCCTTCGAGGTCGATGCCCTGGCCCTGCGCGACGGCCCGCGCCATAGCCTGCTGGGCGTGGCCAAGACTGCGCGCCGGCAGACCATCGAGGTCTCCATGCCAACCCACCACTGTCCGCCGGAACCGCAACTGACCTTGCTCGGCGCCGATGGCCAGGCGCGCCCCGCCAGCGTGCAGTGCGATTCGGATCGGCTGGTGTTCCAGCTGCCCGGCGAGACCCTGTTTGCCTTGACCTGGAAAACCCTATGAGTCGCTTGACCGGCCTGTTGGCCAAGATCCGCCGCAAGGGCCTGCGCGGCAGCCTGCGAGTGCTGCGCGAACGGTTCTTCTATTACCACTGGGAGCTGTTGACCCTGGAGCGCTCCCTGGCCCTGCCGGTGCCCTGTCCCATCGACCCCGCACGCTGGCCCCAGGTGCCCATCACCCGGGAGCTGCTGCCGGCCTTCGACAAATACTTCAAGGCCCAGCTACCGGCCATTCGTGGCCTGCTGGACAAGGGCAGCCGGGGCAGCGCGCACCTGGATCACCAGGGCAACGTGATGATGATGGTGTGGATCAGCGAGCGCGATTACTACGACGACCAGCTGTACCGCTGCTGGATGCGCGTGCCACCGGGCTGCCTGTATCAGTTCGCCGGTGAATGCGCGCAGCCCTACCGGGGCTCGGGGGTGGTGATCCTGGCGCAGAAACTGCTCTGGGAGGAGTACCGCGAGCGCGGCTTCAAGAGCACCCGGGCCCTGGTCAACGTGCGCAACGAACCTGCGCTGAAGATGCACATGCGCCTGGGTTTCCAGGAAGTCGGCGAATCCCTGCATATCTACTGCCTGTTGCGGTGCCTGCACTTCCATCGCCGCCGCCCCTATCACCAGACCCGCTTGCACCAGCTGCGACGCGGGCGCCTGCTGGATCAGCAAGCCGGCACGAAGACCGACCAGGAGCGGCCATGAACATGCGCTGGCAATGGTGCAGCGACCTCTCGGCGGCGCAGTTCCCCGAGGCCGCCTATGAGCAATTGCGCGCCGCCACCGAGCAGGCCACGCCGTTCAATCGCCTGGGCTGGCTGCGCGGTGCGGCCCAGGCCCTGGCCCCGGGCCAGGCGTTGCAGGTCCTGCTGGGTTGGCAGGAGCAGCGCTTGGTGCTGTGCCTGCCATTGGTGGCCGGCCGCGAATCCCGTGGGGGGCTGCCGCTGCGCGTGGTGCGCCACCTT
Source organism: Pseudomonas sp. CMR5c (assembly GCF_003850545.1). Taxonomy (NCBI): domain Bacteria; kingdom Pseudomonadati; phylum Pseudomonadota; class Gammaproteobacteria; order Pseudomonadales; family Pseudomonadaceae; genus Pseudomonas; species Pseudomonas sp. CMR5c. The sequence continues at coordinate 3,525,405 of NZ_CP027705.1, forward strand.
GGACATCCGCTGAGCGATCGCCTGGCCTTGCTGGTGGCCGACAGCGCCCGGCACGCCATGCCCGAGGCACTGCGGCAAATCCGTCGGCACCTGCCCCATGACCTGTTGCAACTGCATGAGCTGGTGGCGGCCGATGAGCTGTTGGCACCCTGGCGCCAGGCCAGCAGCTACGCCGAGCAAACGCTGACTTGCCGGGTACCGGAGCACCTGGTTGTACCCGCCGATGCCGAGGAAGCCAGTGGCACCTTGCGCTACGAATTGCGCCGGGCCAGGAAGCGCTGTGCGCAGATTGATGCACGGATCATCCGCGTGGCGCCCAGGGCCGAGGGGGTCGACGAAATCCTGCAGAGGCTGTGCGAGGTCGAGCAGGCCAGCTGGAAAGGCACCGACGGCCTGGGGATCTTCTCCGGTGGCCCACGCCGGCAATGGATGTTCAGCGCCTTGCGCCAGCTGGCCGCCGAGGATTGCGTGCGGATCGTGCTGCTGGAGCACCAGGGGCGTTGCATCAGCTATCGCCTGGGCCTGCTGGAACGCGGCCGCCTGTACGACTACAACATCGCCTTCCTGGCCGACTACGCCAACCTGGGCAGCGGCCGCTTGCTGCTGGACGAATGGATCCGCTGGGGGCTGGAGGATGGTTGGCAATGGGTGGACGCCTCCCGGGTCAGTCTCAGCCGCTCCAGCCACCAGTTGCACGAACGCCTGAGCGGCCTGGTGGAACAGCAGCGCTGGAGCTTCTACAGCTGGCGTGCCCTGGGCCTGCTGGCGGGCCTGGGCGAACGCCTCTGGCAACGACTCAAACCTCATCTCAAGGCCTGGCGCGAACGACGCCAGGCCGCCGCCACAGCGAAGGTGCGCCCATGAAGGAATCCCAGGCCAACGCGCCACGAGTGATAGTCAACGCCGACGACTTCGGCCTCGACCCGGACTACAACCAGCTGACCCTGCGAGCCTTCAAGAGCGGCGTGATCAGCTCCGCCACCTTGATGGCCAACATGCCGGCCTTCGAAGATGCCTGCCAACTGGCCCACCGACATGAGCTGCTGGGGCGCATCGGCCTGCACTTCAACCTGACCTACGGCCCGGCCCTGAGCGAGGCGATCCGTCGACAACCGCTGTTCTGCGACGCCCAGGGCCAGTTCGACCTGAACCTGCCGCGCTCGGCCCTGCGCCTGCCGCAGCCGGCGGCCGCCGCGGTGCTGCAAGAGCTTGAAGCACAGTGGGAGCGCTGCCTCGCCCAGGGGCTGCGGCCCAGCCATATCGACTCCCACCAACACGTGCACAACCTGTGGCCGGTGGCGGCGATCGTCGCCCGCTTCGCCGCCCGGCAAGGGGTTCCGGTACGCCTGGCGCGCAATGTCGGGAGCAATATCGGGCTGGTCAAATGGCTATTCAAGACCGCCCTGAACCGGCGCATCCGCTGGTTGTCCGGCGCCAGTGCAGACTCGGTGTGCACCCCCAGGGACCTGCTGGAAGGCTTGCGCCCCGGGGGGGTGATCGAGGTGGTGGCGCACCCGACGCAATTGGCCGATGGCGATTTCGGCGACGACTACCTGCCGGCGCAACAATCGTTGGAGCGACTGCTGGCCCAGGCCTTGCCCGGATACCGGCGGGTCGCCTACAGCGAACTCTAGGAGGAGCGGTGATGGCTTGCGCAGAAGAGATGGTTTTCCCGGGCTCCGCGGCGGGCTAACCTTGGCGCCCTTTTTCCTGGTGCAAGGAATCGCCATGTCCTGGTCGTTTCGTCGTCTGTGCAGCCTGACCGCCCTGATCTGCCTGTTGCTGGCCCTGGCCTGGGGGCTCGTCCCAGGACTGCTGCTGACCCTCTGGGGCCTGGACTACAACCCGGTCGCGGGATTCGTCGCACGGCGCAACGCCCTGCTGTTCCTGGCGCTGGCGGTGATCTTCCATCAGTTTCGCGACGTGGGCCACAGCCCTGCCCGCCAGGCCCTGGGCAATGGCATGGCGATCGGCTGTTTCGCCCTTGCCGGGCTGGGGACCCTGGAATGGCTCAATGGCAATGCCGGGGCGGGCATCTTCCTGGCGGTGGGTACGGAATTGCTGCTGGGCCTGGGGTTCGTCCAGGCCCGCAGGCTTCCTTGAACGAGCGCGGTAGCGAGCGGCCCGAAGGACTCAATAATGCGCCCGCCTCAGCGGTACACCATGCCCGGTACCTTGGGCCAGGTCATGGCGCAGCCCGGCGATCAGCTCGTTGATTTCGCGACAGCCGTTGAGCTGCGCGGCGTCGATACCGGTGACCAGCAGGTCGACGCGATCGGGCTCATGTTCGCCGAACACCTTTACCGTCATCGACAGCTCGGGGCTCAGGGTGCATTGGCAGCGCTTGGGCAGGAAGCTGCTTTCGATGATGTTGCGCAGCTCCAGGGCAGATAGAAACATGGCGACTCTCTCCGTTGTTCGAGGCGGCCAATCGGCAGGCAGGCTGCCTGCGGGCGACGTCCGTGTTCGAGGGTTCCAGGCCCGATCCTGATTGTCCTTGTAGACGGGGCCAAGCTACAGACTATGCGGCTTTGCCGAGTCTGTTAAATTCGATTTGGCTCTGAGCAACGGCTTTTTCGGCCCGACTCGATGCCCTTCCCCAACCGTCACCAGGAGCGGCGCCTTGATTACCTGCCACGTCAAATATGTGATCGATCCCTATCAACTGGCCGAGTTCGAAGCCTATGCCAAAGCCTGGATCAGCGTGGTGCAGCGCCTGGGCGGCAGCCACCATGGCTACTTCCTGCCCAGCGAGGGCGCCAGCAACATCGCCTATTGCCTGTTCAGTTTTCCGTCCCTGGCGCACTACGAGGCTTACCGCCAGGAGGCTCTTGGCGATCCGCAAAGCGTGGCGCTGGTGGCCTCGGTAATGGAGAAGAAATTCATCCTCAGCTACGAGCGCAGCTTCCTGCGCCCCCTGCTGCCCTGAACCCAGGCAGCGCCCGGCTCAGGCCGGCTGCGGCACGTTGCACAGGGCGGCCCGCTCGGCCACGTGGCGCAGGCTGTCGAAATTGATATTGGCCCCCGAGTCGATGGCCACCAGGGTCTGGCCGCGCACGCCGGTCATGGCCACGTACTGCTTGATCCCGGCCACCGCCAGGGCTCCTGAAGGCTCGGTGATCGAGCGTGTGTCGTCGTAGATATCCTTGATGGCGGCGCAGAGCTGGTCATTGCTGACGCTGATCACCTGGTCCACGTGCCGCCGACAGATTTCATAGCCATGTTCGCCGACCTGGGCCACCGCGACCCCGTCGGCGAAGGTGCCGACCGAGGCCAGGGTCACCCGCTCCCCGGCGGCCAGTGACTGCTGCAGGCAGTTGGAGTGCTCGGACTCGACGCCGACGATGCGGATTTCCGGCCGCAGGTATTTCACATAGGCAGCGATCCCGGCGATCAGCCCGCCGCCGCCCACCGGGACGAAGATCGCATCCAGCGGCCCCTGTTGCTGGCGCAGGATCTCCATGGCCACCGTGCCCTGCCCGGCGATCACATGGGGATCGTCGAACGGCGGCACGAAGGTGCGCCCGCTGCGCTCGGCCAGCTCCAGGGCATGGGCCAGGGCGAAGGGAAAGCTCGGGCCGTGCAGCAGTGCGTCACCGCCACGGCTGCGCACCCCCAGGACCTTGAGCTCTGGGGTAGTCTCGGGCATGACGATGGTGGCCTGGATCCCCAGCTCCCGCGCCGCCAGGGCCACACCCTGGGCATGATTGCCGGCAGAGGCGGTGATTACCCCGCGCTGCTTCTGCTCGCTGCTCAATTGCGCGAGGCGGTTGTAGGCGCCGCGAATCTTGAAGGAAAAGGTCGGTTGCAGGTCCTCGCGCTTGAGCAGGATCTGGTTGCCCAGGTGCAGGGACAGCGCCGGCGCCGCCTGCAATGGCGTGCAGATGGCCAGGTCATAGACCGGCGCGGCAAGAATCATCTTCACATAGCGCTCCAGCAGGGCCATGTCGGCACTCGGAGTGGGCGTTGGGCTGGGGCGGCTCATGATGGATCTCCTGGCGGTGTACGAAGCCCGGGAGACAGAGAGAAAAAACCCGCCTCCAGGGCGGGTTGGGTGCAGTCGTCAGCAAGCCCGCCAATGAGTAATGGCGGTAATAATGCTTGGCTGGGAACGAACGGCGGAAAAAGTCATGGACGGAAAACTAGCGAAATAATCGCCCTGTCGCAAGCACCCGGCAAAACAATCGCACCGGCCACTTGAAGCGAAATATACGAAACATATATGATTCGTATATTCTCCACAGAGAACCTACCGCGACATGGGTATCGTCAAAATCTCCGATGACCTGCACGAACAGATCCGCGTGGCCAGCGCCGCCATGGATCGCTCGATCAACGCCCAGGCCGAGTTCTGGATGAAGATCGGCCTGCTGGCCGAGCTCAATCCGCACCTGGCCTACAACGACCTGATCAACAAGCTCTTGTTGAACAAACCCGACCTGCTCAGGGGCCGCGCATGACCCAGGCCCTGATCAAGACCGCCGATCAACTGGCACTGATGCGTGAGTCCGGGCGCCTGCTGGCACAGGTGTTCACCTACCTCGACGGTTTCGTCGGCCCGGGCCTGTCGACCCTGGAGCTGGACGCTGCCGTGGAGCACTTCATCCGCCACGAGCTCAAGGCCCGCCCCGCCAGCAAGGGCCAGTACAACTATCCCTACTGCATCAACACCTCGATCAACGAGGTGGTGTGCCATGGCATGCCCCATTCCGAGGCCGTGCTCAAGGATGGCGACATCGTCAACATCGATATCACCCTGGAGAAGAACGGCTACATCGCCGACTCCAGCAAGATGTACCTGATCGGCAATGTCGGTCCACGGGCCCGGCACCTGGTGGATACCACCTTCCAGGCCATGTGGAACGCCATCCGCCTGGTACGACCCGGCGCCCGGCTCGGCGATATCGGCCATGCGATCCAGAGTCATGCCCAGGCCAACGGCTACAGCGTGGTCCGTGAGTATTGCGGCCACGGCATCGGCCGGCAGATGCATGAGGAACCGCAGGTCTTGCACTTCGGCCGGGCCGGCACCGGGCTGGAACTGCGCGAGGGCATGACCTTCACCATCGAGCCGATGCTCAACCAGGGCAGCGCCCGGGTTCGCGGTCTCAAGGATGGCTGGACGGTGGTCACCCGCGACCACGGCCTCTCCGCCCAATGGGAACACACCGTGGCGGTGACCCGAGACGGCTTCGAAGTGCTGACCCTGCAACCGCAATAGGCCTCAGCTAGCCCGTTCGCGGCGGCCCCCCAGCCGCCGCAACCCCAGGGCCATGCCAACCGCGGCCAGCAGCATCGCCAGCAACAGCAGCGAATAGGACAGCCACCAGGGTGTGCCAACGGTCATCATGCTGAACTCGGACATGCCGCCGATGCTGGCGATCAGGTTCAGCGGCAGGAACACCACATTGATCAGGGTCAGCTTGCGCAACAGCTGGTTGCTGCTGTTGTTCATCAGGTTGCCCCGGGCATCCATCAATCCGGCGAACACCGTGGAATAGATCTCCGCCTGTTTGTAGCACTGGTCGTTCTCGATGATCAGGTCGTCGATTCGGCCGATGGCCTGGCCGCAGAAGCGTTCCTTGGCGGCGTGGTTGCGCAAGCGAATCAGCACCGCGCCATTGCTGCGCAGGGCATTGAGGTAGTGGATCAGGCTTTCGCTGAGGTTGAACATCTGCAACAGATGGCGATTCTCCAGGGTCTGGTTGAATTTCTGTTGCAGCTCGCGGGCCACCGCCTTGATCACCTTCAAGTGCCCCAGGTAGTGATGGATGTTGTTGAGCAGCAGGTCCAGCAGCACATCCTGGGGCGTGTGCAGGTCGTGCCTGGCGCCCAGGCCGTGCAGCGGCGTGTCGTCTGCGGCGATCACCAGCAATCGCTCCGGGGCGAACAGCAAGCCACAGGAAGACACCTCGAAAGACAGGCTGCCAGCACCGGAATAGTTCTCCGGGCGTTTCCAGATCAGGAACAGATAGTCGGGGTGAAACTCGATGCGCGAGACTTCGTCCGGGTCCAGCGCCGAGGCCAAGGCATGGGCATCGAGCTTGAACGCGCTGTGCAGCAGATCGCGCTCGGCCAGGTCCGGATCGCTGAACAACATGACCTGGGCCTCGAGGCCTGGCACCGAGCACAGGCCACCATGGCTCAGTCGATAGCTCTGGATCATCGCAACCTCACCAGGCCTGGCCACGCCGCTTGAGTTCGAGGCGGCGGACGAACTCCTCCAGCACCAGGCAATACAGGTCGTCCTGCAGGTAGGCATCCTCGATGCCGGCGTCGAGATTGGGGTTGTCGTTGACTTCGATCACCACCACCTTGTCGCCGGCCTGCTTGAGGTCGACCCCGTAGAGGCCGTCGCCAATCAGGTTGGCGGTCTTGACCGCCAGCTCCACCACGGCCCGTGGCGCCTCGTGGATCGCCAGGGTCCGGCATTCGCCGTTGATGTCCTTGCCCTTGGCCTTGTGGTTGTAGATCTGCCAATGGCCCTTGGACATGAAGTACTGGCAGGCGAAGATCGGCTTGCGGTTGAGTACACCGATGCGCCAGTCGTACTCGGTGTAGAAGAACTCCTGGGCCAGCAACAAGACCGAATGCTCGAACAGCTCGGCGGTGGCTTCCAGCAGCGCCTGCTGGCTCTCGACCTTGATCACCCCCCGGGAGAAACACCCGTCGGGAATCTTCAGTACCAGCGGAAAGCCCAGGCGCTCGCCCACCCGCTCGAAGTCCTGCGGTCGCTCCTTGTACAGGATCTCGGTAGCCGGCATTCCCAGTTGATGGCCCTTGAGCAGGTCGCTGAGGTAGACCTTGTTGGTGCAGCGCAGGATCGAAGCCGGATCGTCCATCACCACCAGCCCCTCGCTCTCGGCCTTCTTGGCGAAGCGGTAGGTATGGTTGTCGACACTGGTGGTTTCACGGATCAACAAGGCGTCGTATTCGGCTAGGCGCGTGTAGTCCTTCTTCTCGATCAGTTCCACATCGATCCCCAGCCCCTTGCCGACGCGAATGAAATTCTCTAGCGCCCGGGCATTGGAAGGCGGCAAGGCTTCCTGGGGATCATGGAGGATCGCCAGGTCATAACGGGCCAGGCGCCGGGAGCGCGGAACACGCCAGACCTTGCGACTGAAACTGTCCAGGGAGTTGGCGAACTGATCTTCCTGGTCTTCTCGCAACTTATGCAGGGCGCCGCACTTCACACCCTCGATATGCCAGCTGTTAGTTCGTTTGAAGTCAACTAACAAGATTGGGCATGGAAACAACTCGAATATCTGACGGGCCAACTCCTGCAGGGGCTCTATATGGGTCCGGCCGAAATACAGAGTCAGGGTAAAGCCTTCGGTATCGCTGTAGAGATGATGGCTCAAGGCCTTTTCCAGGGTCTTGTCCAGATCGTCCAGCGCCAGGCCGTAGAGGGCTTTGCGGGTCAGTTCGCTGATGGTCCGAACCGAGGGGATGACCCGGTGGCCACGGGCCTCGGCCAGGAGCGAGCAGTAGTAGCCATGCCCCAGGTACTTGTAGCTGCGGCACAGGTTGATGACCTGGACCCGCTTGCCCGGGGCGCTTTCGCAGCTGTGCTCCAGGTACTCCTGGGCGGTGAGGATATCTTCACTGGGGAAATACGAGGCCCAGTCTTCCTTGCGCTCGACAATGATAATGACTTGACTGGAAACTTTATCGATTGCCGACAAATAACTTTTCGAAGTGATTGCCGCCGGCAAACTTTGCCCGGATACTTCTGGCCAATGATTTTGTACCGCTGACATAAAGTTCGATCTCGCTGAAGAAACCTGACCCTTTCTATTAAGCACGAACTTTTTTTGAAGTCTCGTTTCATTACGCAACTTTTACGGCGGTCATATGGATCTTGTCTTTCGCACTGCAACCCCCGACGACCTGGCGGCCCTGGTGGAGCTGGAACAGCAATGTTTCACCAGCGATCGCCTGACCCCGCGCAGCTTCCAATGGATGATCAGCCGCGCCCACGGGCAGTTGCTGGTGGCCCAGCACCAGGAGCGGTTGCTGGGTTACGCCCTGGTGCTGTTTCACCGCGGCACCTCCCTGGCGCGCCTGTACTCCATCGCCATCGCTGTCGATGCCCGAGGGCTGGGCCTGGGCAAGCGCCTGCTGCAACGCATTGAGGACTGCGCCCTGGCCCACGACTGCGCCTACCTGCGCCTGGAGGTGCGCAGCGACAATCCCACGGCCATCGCCCTCTACGAACGCCACGGCTATCGACGCTTCGCCAGGCTCCACGACTACTACGAGGACCATGCCGACGCCCTGCGCCTGGAAAAACGCATCCGCGAACATCGTGAGACCCGCAGTATCCGCGTGCCCTACTACCAGCAGACCACCGACTTCACCTGCGGCCCGGCCTGCCTGCTGATGGCCATGGCCGCGTTGCAACCGAGCCGACTGCTGGAGCGCCGGGAGGAACTGCAGATCTGGCGCGAGGCGACCACGGTCTTCATGACCGCCGGCCACGGTGGCTGCAGCCCCCAGGGTCTGGCCCTGGCGGCCTGGCGCCGGGGCTTTGGCGTACGCCTGCAGGTCAACAGCGCCGGACCGCTGTTCCTCAACGGCGTACGCGACGAGCATAAAAAAGACGTCATGCGCCTGGTCCACGACGAGTTCTGCAAGGCATTGGATGCCAGCGACGTGCAGCAGGTGCTCGGCGGGCCGCTGGAGCTGCCGCGCCTGCTGGACGATGGTGGCCAGCCATTGGTGCTGATCAGCAGCTATCGGCTGACCCGCTCCAAGGCGCCCCATTGGGTGATTGTCACCGACTGCGACCAGGACTTCGTCTACCTGCACGACCCCGATGTCGACCATAGCCAGCATCGCCAGGCCATGGATTGCCAGCATCTGCCGGTGAGCCACCGGGAGTTCGACAAGATGTGCAGCTTCGGCAGCAGCAAGCTGCGGGCCGCCGTGGTCCTCTATCCACGCCAGCCCGCACAAGGTGCCTGAGGCTTACTCCAGGCCGAGTCGGTACAGGGCGCCCTGGTCTTCGTCGGTGAGGACGTACAGATAACCGTCGGGCCCCTGACGCACGTCGCGGATGCGGGCCTTGAGTTCGCCCAGCAAACGTTCTTCATGCACGACGCGATCGCCATCGAACTGCAGGCGGATCAGTTGCTGGCTGCTCAGGGCACCAATGAAGGCACTATGTTGCCAGGGCTTGAAGCGATCAGCGGCGTAGAACGCCAAGCCACTGATGCCTGGCGACTTTTCCCAGACATGCTGCGGTGCCACCGTGCCCGGAGCAGTCTGCCCGCCAGATTCGGGGATCGGCTGGCCTGAATAGTCGATGCCATGGGTCGCCAGGGGCCAGCCATAGTTCTTGCCCCGCTCGATGATGTTCAGCTCGTCACCGCCTTTGGGGCCATGCTCGCCTTCCCACAGCGTCCCGCTCCAGGGGTTGAGCGCTGCCCCCTGGGGATTACGTTGGCCGTAGCTCCAGATTTCCGGACGCACACCGGCCTGGCCAACGAAGGGATTGTCCTCTGGGACCCGGCCATCGGCGTACAGGCGCACGACCTTGCCCTGGAGCTTGTCCAGGTCCTGGGCGGTGGGCCGCACGTTGTTCTCTCCCAAGGTGATGAACAGATAGCCGTCGCGGTCGAACACCAGCCGCGAGCCGAAATGGTTGCCGGTGGAGAGCTTCGGTTCCTGGCGGAAGATCACCTGGAAGTCCTTGAGCCCACTGCCATCCTCGGCCAGTCGGCCACGGCCCACTGCGGTGCCGGCAGTGTCGCCCTGGCCGCCACCTTCGGCGTAAGACAGGTAGACCAGGCGGTCCTGGGCAAAATCCGGCGACAACGCCACATCCAGCAAGCCGCCCTGGCCTTGGGCCCACACCTTCGGTACGCCACTCAAGGGCGCCGAGAGCTTGCCGTCGGGGCTCACCAGGCGCAGGTTGCCCGGCCGTTCGGTGACCAGCATGCCCTGGCCATCCGGCAGGAACGCCAGGGCCCAGGGATGGTCCAGGCCTTGCACCACCGGGGCCAGGCTCAAGGTGCCGAGCTCACTGGCGAATGTCTGCTTCTCGACGGCCAGGGCCGGTGTGGCGCTAGCCAGCAGGACGCTGGTGCACAGGGTGGTGAACAGGCTTCTACGCAACATACTGGTTTCCTTATATGGATCGAGAGGCTTCCCTGCTGGCCGCTGGTACAGCACTCCCTGGCACGGCCGTGGGCGTTTCAGCGCCGGTTGCCGTTGGCGTCGTAGCTGGGGGCTGGCAAGCGTGGATCGGGGTTGGGCCGTTGTACCCCACCACGAGGATAGCCGTTGCCGATCCCACCGTTCTCCAGGGTGGGGGCTGGGCTCGAGGGCACAGTCCCGGGGCCGCGCACTGGAGGGTTGGCGGGCTGGGTGCCTTGCATGCTGTTGGGATTGGCCCGACGAATCGGGTTGCTGTAGGGATCGTTATTGCCGCTGTTGGGCAGGTTTTGCGCCAGGTGCCAGGTGCCCACCACCTGGCCGGATGGCTCCGGGGCGGCCCAGGCGGTACCGGCGGCCCAGGCCAGGACAAGGAATGCGGCAAGGCCGCGAGCCGGACTGTTCATGACAGATCTCCTCGGGAGCGAAGGTATCGGATTCGATTCCACGCTACGCCCGGGGTTCGGCTTTGTTAATCAAATAATCTTGAGGGAGATGTAACGCCCGGTGTCCACGGGAGGATGCGGGCAGCGGGATTGGCGGGACTCTTCAGGGCCGGTGCAAGACTGGCCACTGAAGAATTCACAGGTGGCGGGGGTAATCAGATGTAGATGAACAGCAACAGCAGTGCGGCGAAGATCGCCCACTTTTCCAGGTAGTAGCGCGCGCGATTGCGTTTTTTCAGTTCTTTGCCCCGCAGGCGGATCTTGTACAGCCGGTTGAAGGCCCGGTTCAGGCCGCCAGTCTTGTCGCCTGCATCGTTGGGCGAGCCGGCCGCCGACATCACGGTGCGGCTGAACCAGCCATTGAACGCCGCGGCCCAGCGGTATTTCATCGGCCGCTCGACGTCGCAGAACAGGATGATGCGGTTTTGCTCGGTGGTGTTTTCCGCGTAGTGGATATAGGTTTCGTCGAACATCACCGCTTCGCCATCGCGCCAGTGGTAGCGCTCGCCATCGACCTCGATGTAGCAGCCTTCGCTATTGGGCGTGGACAGCCCCAGGTGGTAGCGGTAGGAACCGGCATAGGGATCGCGATGACGAACCAGCTTCGAGCCTGGGGGCAGCTCGGCGAACATCGCGGCCTTGATCGAGCCGATGCTCTGTACCAGCTCGGTGGTCCGCGGGCACAGCTTCATCGCCGAAGGATGGCTGTCGCCGTACCACTTGAGATAGAAACGCTTCCAGCCGGTCTTGAAGAACGAGTTGAAACCCACGTCGTTGTACTGGTCGGAGCGCTTGATCTCGCCGGCCTGCAGCAGGTTCTGCCCCTCGGCACGGATCTCTTCCCAGTGTTCCTTGAGCTTTTCCATTTCCGGGAAGTCCGCCGGGTCCAGGTACGGCCGGTTCGGATGCTTGGAGAACAGGTAGAGGAAGCAGTTGATCGGCGCCAGGAAGGTGGAGTGGTCACTGAGCTGGCGACCCAGTTTGTGGCGCACTCGCCCCCGCAGGTGTACGTATGCAATGGATAGAACGTATACAGCGGCAATGATGAGTTTCACGGAAATCGTCACACGTCAGAAGGGAACATGCTGCGCCTCCACAAACCCGCTGGGCCGGAGGCAAATGGCAGCGTCTGAATTGAAAAAGCGTGACTGGCGATACTCTCCGTCGCCAGTCCGGCTCTCGGCATCTGGCCGTCGGCAGGCATTTTAGCCACAGTTTGTAACCAAGGGTTAATCCAAATTTGTGAAAAGCTGCGGAGACTTTGTAGTTGCGCTGCGTTAATTGCGACAGGTATTGACGTAGCTCAACGGACAGCCACTTTGCGTCCTGACGGCTCGCGACGGCTGTGTGCGTGGCATGGGACAGCGTATGCTGCGCGCCATCAACCGCCCTCACCTGGCAAGGATCGCCCGAACCATGCTCCCGCCACGCTTCCCGACGCTGGTACTGCTGCCCGGAATGGACGGCACCGGCCGCCTGTTCGAACCACTGCTCAAGACCCTGGGCCCTGACGTGCCAGCGCAGTTGCTGGACTATCCCGCCAACCTGCCGCTGGATTATCCCGCCCTGCAAGAACGGGTCTGGGAGCAGTTGCCCAAGGATCGGCCATTCGTGCTCCTGGGAGAGTCCTTCTCCGGCCCGGTGGCGGTGGCCCTTGCCGCACGCAAGCCACCTGGCCTGCTGGGATTGGTGCTGTGCGCCAGTTTCGTACGCAACCCGCGCCCCGCCATGAGTCCCCTGATGGGGCTGCTCAAGCTCGTATCCCTGCATCATTTGCCGTCGTGGCCCATGGCTGCCCTGCTGCTGGGCAGGTTTTCCACCCCGGGACTGCGTACAGCCCTGGCTGGGGCCATAGCCCAGGTAGCGTCATCGGTGCTGCGGGCACGCCTGCTGGCCGTGCGTGATGTGGACTGCAGCGCGGCATTGGCCGCATCGCAGTTGCCACTCATGTACCTGCGCGCCCGCCAGGATCGACTGGTGCCGGCAACGGCGGCAGCCTTGGTCCTGCAGCTGCGCCCAGATACCCAGGTGATCGAGATCGACGGCCCCCACTGCCTGCTCCAAGCGGCGCCGGCAGAGGCCGCGCAGCATCTGCGGCATTTCATCCAGGCGCTGCCAGGCCTCCAGTACCAAGAGCCGGCACTGGTTCACCGCTGACCGCGAATGGTCCAGGGAATGGCGCAGGCGGCCAGCACCACCAGGATGCAGATGCCATGGAAGGACCGGACCAGGCCCACCGCGTGGGCGGCATAACCTACCAGGGCCGGGCCCAGCAGGACCCCGAGATAACCCAGCATGCTGGCGGCCGCGATCGCATGGGGCGCAGGCATCACTTGCTGGCGACCAGCCAGGGAAAACAGCACCGGCACCACATTTCCTGCCGCGAGCCCGGCGATGGCGATACAGGCGAATACCACCATCAGGTTACTGGCCCAAGCAGCCAGCCCCAGCCCGGCGGCGGTGATCAGGAAGCCCGCCAGCAGCATCGAACGCTCCCCTATGCGAGCGACGATCCGGTCGCCAACCAGGCGGATCAGGGTCATCGCGCAAGCGAACAAGGAGTAACCGGCGCCGGCGAGCCCGACATCCAGTCCTTTGTCCTGGGCCAGCAGTAAAGCACTCCAATCGAGCATGGCGCCCTCGGCCAGGAAGATCACCATGGCCAGGAGTCCCAGTACCAGCACTATCCCCTTGGGCAGGACCAGCAATGGAGCCTTCTGGCCAGTCTCGCTGACCAAGAAGCCCGGAACAGCCACTACCAGGCAACAGGCGATGACCAGGGCGGCCACGCTGGCTGCCAGGGCCGGACTGGCCCCGGCGGCGATCGCAGCCGTCACCGCCACGGCCCCCAACAGGCCACCAATGCTGTAGAGGCCGTGGAACAACGACATCAGCGGGACATTGGCGATCTTCTGCACCTGGGTCCCGTGGATGTTGGCCACCACGTCGATAGCCCCGATGGACGCACCGAACAGCAACAGGCACAGGCCCAGGGCCATGGGCGTAGCAACGATGGCCAGCAGCGGCAAGGCGACCACCAGGCCGATCCCGCCGGCCAGGATCAGCGCCCGGCACCCCAGGCGTCCCGCTAGCGCGCCGGCACCGGGCATGCCAATGATCGCCCCCAGCCCCAGACAAAGCAGCAGCGCACCGAGGGTCGCTGGATCTGCGCCAAGGCGCGCCTGGGCGAAAGGCACCAGAGGTGCCCATGAAGACAATGCGAACCCGGCCATGAAGAAAGACAGGTGAGTGGAGCGCTTGGGAGCGCCCAGGGCCGGAGCTTGCCCGCCCTCTTGCGTCAGTTGCGCGGCTGAATGTAATTGGATCTGCGACACGAGCGTTCCTCGGAATTGCGATATGCATCTTTGATATTGAGATGCATTCACATTACAAGGAGCACGACCTGTGATTTATCTGTACTATGCCAAGTTATGTCGATAACCCGCCACGATACCGACCTGCGCGACCCTGATCCGGACAAGGCCTACGCCCCCATAGTCGGGCGCCTGGAGCAATGGTTCCCGGAGGACCTGCCACCGCACCGGCACAAGCGCCACCAATTGATGTGCGCCGCCAATGGCGTCATCCATGTCACCACCAACCTGGGCGAATGGGTATTGCCCGCCACTCGGGCGATCTGGATCAGCTCCGGCACCGAACATGCGACCCTGGTCAAGCGCCCCACCCACACTCGAGTGTTGTACATCGACCCGGATGCCTACGACATGCCCAGGGAGGGCTATTGCCTGGTGATGGGCATCACGCCGCTGATGCGTGAGGTGATGACCGCCTGTGCTGGGTTCCCCTGGAACTATGCCGAACATACACCCGAAGCTCGCTTGGCCCGCGTGCTGATCGACCAGGTCACGAGCCTGGACCGCTCCTCGGTGGACCTGCCCTTCCCCACTGACCCACGGGCCGTGCGCCTGGCCAGGATATTGCGCAGCGAACCGGCGAACCGCGAGCCCCTGCAGAGCCTGGCCAGGCGAGTGGGAGCCAGCGCGCGGACCATCGAACGGCTGTTCAGCCACGAGGCAGGCATGTCCTTCGGCAGTTGGCGTCAGCGCCAGAGCCTGCTCACCGCCATGGAGCACCTGGCCTATGGCGAAAGCGTGACCAATGTCGCCCTGGAGGTGGGATACGAGTCATCCTCAAGCTTCGTCGCGGCCTTCAAGGGGCTGTTCGGTACCACTCCCGCGCGTTACTTCAAGAGCGTCTAGTGGACGCCCCAGGCCTGCCTGGGCAATGCAGAAGCCCAAGGCATGGATGCACTCGAATGGCCTCGGTGAGCAAATCTGTTGCGACATAGGTCATGACGATCTCACCCTCACGCCAGCCAACAAGTGTCGCCATGGTGCTTGTGTCGAAGTGCTCGCGCATTTTGCTGCCGGTGGCCAGCCGGATACGCCCCCACAGAGTGGCCGTTACGCCTATTCCCCTATGCCGCCTTGTTCTAGAGCCGGTGCAAATGCACAGCCTGCTCATACTCCACATGATGGAGCGGAGGATCGCTCGAGAAAGGCGGCCTTGAGCATCGCCAGGCACACCAGGATGATCGCTGCGCCCGCGATAAAGGCCAGGCAGCGCCACTGCCAGTCCAGATCCGGGGCGAAACCTGCAACCACCGCAGCGATACCCAGGCCCAGCAGGACCAGGAAGAGAAAAACGGCAATCAGCCAGGTGCCGAAGAACAGGACACGCCATGGCCATTTGCTGCGTTTGATTGGTGAAGGGCGTTCGACACGAGAGGGGTGTTCGTGCTGCATATCCATCGCAAAACCAGCTGTTCCATGCAAGAAACCCTGGCCGAGCCGCCAGGTTCAGGTCATTCCTCGACCCGATCCCCAATTGAGAGGGGTGGAGGATCAGGCCAGGAATGAGGGCCGCATGATGCCAAATGAGCCTGCCGCAGACAACCGCCAAGGCTCGCTCAGCCTCTGCGGTACTGGCTCAAACCCAGGCCGGTGTGGCGCTTGAAGTATTTGCCGAGATAGGACGCATCGGCAAAATTCAGCTCTTCGGCGATCCGCTGCACCGCCTTGCGTGGTTGGGCCAACTGCTTCTTGATCTCCAGCACCACCTGCCTGTCGATCAGTGTCTTGGGCGTATCGTTGAAATACTTGCGCGACAGTTGTGCCAGGTAATAGGGGGTCACATGCAGCAGGTCTGCATAGAACGCCACCTCTCGTTGCTGCCGGCAGTGCACCGCGATCAGCTCCCAGAATCGCCAGCAGAGCGCTTCCGGCCTGCTGAAGTCGTTCCTGGTCACGCTCTGCAGGTCGACGCTCGCGCATAACCACAAGAACAGGTTCTGGAAATGATTGACCAGCATCGGTCGCCGATAGTCCGCGCCCTGTTCCTGGATGATCGACGCCTGGTTCTCCCAGGCCTGCAAGAAGGCCTGAAACTGCCGGTTGGCACGCAGCAACGGCGAACGATTCAAGAAGGCGAACAGGCTGTTGGGCAGCGCCGCGGCCACCTCTGCCGCGATGGCACGGTTCAGTAGATAGCAACGACAGGCAAAGTCATCCGACCTGTGCCTGAACCAGGCGATCGAATCCTCGGCGAGAACCAGAAAGTCGTTTTCCATCACCTTGTACGGCTGGAAGTTCACCTCCAGTTCGGCGCTGCCCTGCTGGCACACCAGCACCACCACGTAGGCCAAGGCCAGGGGGTGCCCCTGGTCACCGTCGAACCGGCAACAGCCAATGAAGAAGTCCTCGGCACCACTCTCCGTCAGGTCCAACACTGCTGCCCAGCCCTCCAAGCATGCCCTTTGTTTTGAAAATTACTTTTTTTGCCCCGATCCATACATTGCCCCTGCCCTGGCGGCTTTCCACAATTGCGCTGGTTATTTTGCTCTACAAACATCAGGAAAACACGTCATGTTGAACACCCAACGCCTTGTCCTGCGGCCCTGGCGAGCCAGCGACGCGTCCAGCCTCTACCGGTACGCCAGCGACCCGCGAGTGGGCCCGATCGCCGGCTGGCCAGTGCATGAAAGCGAAGCGCAGAGTTTGGAAATCATCCAAACGCTGTTTTCGCGCTCGGAAGTCTACGCAGTAACGTGCAAGCAGGACGATGTGGCCATCGGCCTGGTGGGATTGCTCATTGGCCAGGACAGTCATTTCGAGATTGCCGGGAACGAGGCGGAAATCGCCTACTGGATCGGCGTGCCGTTCTGGGGCCTGGGACTGATTCCGGAAGCGGTCAGGGAACTGATGCGCCACGCCTTCGTCGATCTGGATCTTGGCGCCTTGTGGTGCGGCTACTTTGCCGGGAACGAACAATCGTTCCGGGCCCAGGCCAAGTGCGGCTTCAAGCATCACCACAGCGAAAGCGGCAAATTCAACCCATTCATGAACGACTACCGGGACGAACACATCAGCCACATCAGCAGGCAGGAATGGCTGATGCTTCAACGACACAGCTCGCCATCGCTCCCCGACTGAGGACGCTGCAGGAGTCCAGGCTCACTACTTGGCAGGCGCATCCCAGCAATCGGCCTTGCGCGAGCAGACATCGTACTGGCGATCCATCAGCGCCATGCGATCCAGGTGCGCCTTGGTGGCCGCGCGAAAGGACTCATCGCTCTTGATCATGTACTGCGAAGTCCTTTGCGCCATGCGCGCGCCCCACTGGCGCCGGCTCTTGTCATCCAGGGCTTGCGACCCGCTGGCGAGCTTTTGCAGCATACCGTCGTCAACACGGTTCAATTCGTCGCGGTAAGCCGCAACATACTGGTCCCGGGCCGCGTCATGTTGATGGTTGAGGTCGTACTGCATCGCTTCCAGGTTCTGTTTGTATAACGCCCAGTAGGCCTCAGGCAGCCGCGCCGAATCCGCTTTCCTCAGGGCGGCGATGCGTGCGTCGTTGTTGATGTCGGCTGCCAGTACCGGCTTGCCCGCGGATACGACGACCGCGTCATTGGTAATGATCCGCTCGATCAAGGCACTCCGGGCAGCGCTCTGGGGCAAGGGTTGGCCCAGAGGCTCGAGTGAAACAGGCTCGGTAGTCACAGAGGCCGGGGGAACAGCGCAACCTGAAACCAGCAGGCAGGCAGACATCAGGGTCAAGGCGAAGGCATTGCGAGCGAACATGAGCTCTCCATGAGCAGCGAAAACGGGCGCGCAGCATACCCAAGAGCCCTGTGGACCTGTAGTCACCGAGAAAAATAATAGCGTTTTGATGGCTATTAGCACCCACCCCAAACATACCGAAAAGAACTGGCATACTTCGCGGCTGAACCACAAAGCGGAATGAGCACATGGATGCACAAGAATTCGTGGCACTTTGGAAAGCCGAGAAACGCCTGGTCCAGGAGGAGCTCCGCCATGGGACAGGAGCCGCCGCCCAACAATTCAGGGCCCTGGAACTAAGCGAAGGACAATCGCAAAAGCTGTGGGAGGCCATGGATACGGCGCTGACCGATGTGTTCTACAGCCTGCTGCTGGGCCTCGATGGGGCCGCGGCCATTGGCGGCGAACAGCATGACTACCAACTGCGAGAAGAAGGCGGCAACCTCATTTCAGGAAACGGCGAGATCGAGGCGGAAGCCTTCGAGCAGTTCCATTCCTGACGAAAAGCCCGACTGTACACCGCCGATCGTCCACTCTCGGCAGTTGATGCATCGAGGCGCTGTGGCTCTTCGCGCGGATCAAGCCGGAGCAATGCGCTGCGCCTTGAATACCAGGCTTGGGGGCTGGCCCGGCACATCATCCAGTTCACCGCAGAGCTGCATGCCAATCTTCTCCAGCACTCGGATCGACGCTCCATGGTCGGGCCTCACCAACCCGTGAACTTCCGGCAGGCCCAGTTGTTTGAAAGCATGCTCCAGCGCATCGCGCCCCAACTGGGTGGCATAGCCCCTGCCCCAGGCTTCGACCGCGAAGCGATAACCCAGGTTGATACGCTGTTCGGCCAGGTAATGGTGCGTAGCAATCCCGCCAAATCCCAGGATGCGCTCAGGCGCGCAACTGCTGGCGATCGCCCAGGTACCGTACTGGTGCCGTGCCCAATGTTCGATCCAGCGGCCTAGCAGCGCCTGTGCTTGAGCGAAATCGGCCATTGGTCCCGCAGGATTGAACAGATTGGTGCGTGGGTCGCCATAGATACTGAAAAGCCGCTCCGCGTCATCGGGACGTGGTAGTCGGTAAACCAGTCGTGAAGCGTTGTTCGTCATATAAAAGTTCTTCCTGTGTTCGCAAGGCCAGCAGCCAAGCGGTTTGGCAAGGACTCTAGCATCCTGACCCTTCTGGCGATCCGAATACCCGGACGCGCTACGCTAACTCCCCGCCTCCGCCCATGGGAGGCCGTCCATCGAATTATAGGAAAACCGATTTGCCACATTATGGGAGACCCCGTAATACTGCCGCCATGGAACTCAAAGACCGCCTCAAGACCGCCCGCCGCCATGCCCAGCTCAACCAGACCGAACTGGCTGTACGGGCGGGTATCACCCAGACCTCGATCTCCGATCTGGAGCGAGGAAAATCCAAGGCCACCGCCTTCGTGGCGCAGATCGCCTCTGCCTGTGGCGTATCCGCCCTGTGGCTGGCCGAAGGTGATGGTCAGATGCTGGTTGCCAACCAGGATAGTCCTGCAACGCGGGCGCCGAAGATCGAACTGGACGCTATCGAGACCTGGGACGAGGACACTCCCCTTGGTGACAATGAGATGAACGTCCCGTTCCTGCATGAGGTGGAACTGGCTGCCGGTTCTGGGCGTTTCGTGATCGAGGCCAGCACCACCGCCCATCTGCGCTTCTTCAAGAAGGATCTGCGCCAGAACGGCGTGCAACTCGGCGATGCAAGATGCGTATCGGTGAGTGGGAACAGCATGATCCCGGTATTGCGGGATGGCGCCACGGTGGGCGTTAACAGCGGCAGATGTGCGCTGAAGGATGTGGTGGACGGCGAGATGTATGCCCTCGATCACAAAGGCCAGTTGCGAGTAAAACAACTCTACCGCCTGCCTGGCGGTTTGCGCCTGCGTAGCTTCAACCGGGAAGAACACCCTGATGAAGACTATGGCTTCACCGAGATCCAGGAACAGCAAATCTCGATCCTGGGCCATGTGTTCTGGTGGGCAATGTACTCGCGCTGATACCTGCTGTTTTGCAATCCCTCCAGGCGCTTGACCAATGCCATCCCCAAGCTTCTTGTGAGCCCGCCATAGGCGGGTTTCTTTGCACGACAAAATATAGGAATACCCATTTACAATAAATACAGGTTTACCTATATTTCATCCATGCCGACTCACCGTCGGCCCGGCAGCGAAGGCTGCATCGCTCTTTAACAAGACGTGCCACTTCGGATCGTCAGCGGCTAGCTGGGATCGGCCTGGCCATCTCCAGGGAGCGAGAGACAAGGCATTGAACGAAGTCCCGCAAAGCTCGCGGATTTCTGCCCAATGCCTTGCTCGACATCAGCGCAGCACCTGCAAGGAACTGCGAGTTTCATATCCAAGGACCATAAGGAACAGCATGAACAACTTCGGCAGCATCATCGCCCACGGCACCCTCTACCTCTATCCAGAGCGACCGCCGCAGGACCTTTTGTGGATCGACCAGAACGGCCACACCAATTATTGGTGTTCGGTCCAGGGCGGCACCTCGGGAACCTCCAAGACGCCGCGCACCGAGAGTCGCCAGACTCTGCCTGACTCCCCTGTCTCGTTCAACTGGCCACGCGGCAGTGCCAGGCACGCCATGAGCGGCCGAGTCCGCGTGGAAGCCGCTCCATCCAGTGGCAAGGTCATCGTCGGGCAGATCCATGCCCTCAACGCCCCCAATCCGTTCCTGATGGTCATCTGGTGGAACGGCGTCGTGCGGATCGAGACCCGTAGCACGCCGGGAGGCCTGGCCAGGACTGTGTTGAAGAAGCCCGTCGCGCTGGGCCAGGCGTTCGACTACAGCGTTGAGGTCGATGCCCAGGGCGAACTGAGCATCGCTCTTGATACCCTCAGCGCCAACATGCCAGTCGGCAAGTCCTGGGACAGGTACCCCTTCTACTTCAAGGCGGGCTCCTATGTGATCGACAACGAAGGGCCGGCAACCGAAGGCGGCTGGGTGGTTTACGAGTCCTTCGACGTATACAACGGCGCGCTGCAAGCCTGACGGCCACAACCTCAAAACGTCCCTGGTGCAGGATACCCGCAGGCTCGGATGTCAGTCTGCAGCCCGGGCCAGCAGGTTGCTCCTGTGCCTGGTTGTTATGCCGTACCCGACAAACACGAAGGCAACGGTTCATGACTGAACAGTCAGCATGGGTAAAAAGCCCGCTCAAGACGGCTTCAAACAGCGCTTGAACCCATCCCCCTTCACATACAAGGCTGCCCGGGCCACCAGCCTACCCATGGCCCACAAAGGAACAGAACTTGAATAACCAAGAGCACCGCATGCGCCTATTGGAGTTGGCAAGCGACCTCTACCAGGCAACGTTGGAAAATCGACCAGATAAGCTTCAAATAAAAATGAACATCCGCGACGCCATCGAAGAAGCTCTTGCAGGAGGCGTCGCACAAAGCATTGCGCACGATCTACGAGACAACATCGCACCCTTTTGCTTGCCATTCGATGAGGAGCGATACCTGGATCTGTGTGTGTTGGCTGAAGCCGTGGCCGAGGGAAGATCGGCATTATTGAAAGCCTACAAGATCCGAATTCTGCAGGCAGATCTGGGCTGACCGAATCGAACTGCGATGCCTGTACCAATAGTCAACCTTATCTGTTGCCAATACCATTCGTACCGACTCGCACTATCACTTCCCTAGGCGAGAAGTTCAGCCTGACCAAACAGGTCACTTGAACTTCCAGCCCTGGAAAGTCCGGAAACCAGTTTGCAGATATAAAAACCCAGCGCACTGCTGTTTTTTTCCAAGGTCGGTTTTCCGGTTAAACCAAGTACATCTCCAGCGAGGCACCGTTTCCAGCCAGTTGCGTACCTATGCCATAGGCTGCATTGACTACCCTGCATACTGACTTGCGGCGAGCCAGATTTTCAACTTCCGGATCGGTAATCAAGTCCTCAAAATAGGCGATCAGGCTATCGTCTGCTAGAAGGTTGGCTCCTTTGAGCCTCGCCGTCATATTCTTTATTTGAGCTTTAGCGGACTTACCTGAAAGCGAACACACCCTGTGGTCGACCGCAAGCAGGAACAGTTCTTCAATTTTTTGAAGGTCATGATTTCCCAAGTTCGTAAGCATAAAAGCCATCCGTGACTAGTGGTTCGGTCAAATTGATAATCCAGCTCGCTCATGTAGCAGCGGCTTCAAGGTCTTCTGCCACTTCAGAATAAGGGATACAGGGTTACAATCAAGCTGCAGCTCTTCACATCGCTCCATCGATCGATCCTTGCACTCGTCGCACTTTATTGCATCGATATCAGTGTAGCGTTCGCCGGTGGCTTGCAGTCGATGAACGAAAAGCATGGGCCGGCCGGCGTTGCCAGCAATGAGTCTTTTGTCGTGGCCAGGAGTAAGTTAGTCAAACAAGGTTGGCAGCCGACACTGGTGCATACCTCTGATGCTTGTGAATACAGCGGCGTGGAACGGGAGCTGGTTGCACACAAGTTTTTCGAGGTCGACACCTGCTCCCTAGATAGTTCGCGCTGCATCTTGTTCTACTCAAAGAAAGGCACGTGCCTGCGTGTCGACACTATCGGCGAACACCTAAATGACATGAGGGTTGCGCGATGGGTAGATGAGTGCCCTAACATGCCTGCGGGGCCAGATGCAGCAACCAACACGCGCCCATGACTGTTTGCAGAATGCTAGTGCACTTGCTACCTCGTTTCATGGGATCGATGCTGCTCATTCGCTAGCCTGATACCGACCGAGTCTGCGGTGCCATCTCGACAGCGGCACAGCGCCCTTTCGTCCGCACCTTTTGCACCAGTCGAGCTCTATTGACGAACACATCGATCTCACAGCTGCCTGAGTGCTGCACGTCTTCCCAGTACTCTGCATGTACAAGTTGCCCGTTCTGTGGCCCCGTATAAGTACCCGCGGCTTCACGCGTGACATAACTACTGTCGCGTACATATCTGAGCACTACCAAATCTTCCTCCGGCACCACCATGATCCGTCTTGGCACACCGAAGAAGTCGATCAACTCGCCCACCGGACGATCTTTCCAGGCACTGCTGGCCGCCAGTGATGCACAGCCACTGAGCAAGGTGGCCAACAGGCCCAAGATGAGCAATCGGTTCATAAGGTCTTCTCCCTGGAGGCCGCTTTACTTGGCAGACATCTGTGCGAATCCTTCATCTATCTGCTGCATGATGGCCGCCTTGGCGGTCTCGCGGTTCAATATCTGGAACAGTTGTGGCCCTGCCTTGCTCATTTGCGATGCAGGCATTACACCCAGGCGCTCCATCTTCTTGGCTTGGCGTTCAGCCGGCTTGCATAGGAAGTCACGGCTTTGCGCCAGCCAGGTGTCAGGCTTGCTCTGCCATTGGTCGGAATACTTTGCGTTGCGAAGCTCATTGAATACGCTGCGGAAATCCTGTGCCCCAGTGGTGCGCACACGGTTCTTTGCACAATCGATTTCCACATCCCAAGCGGTAAAAGTGGGCTTGCCAGGCTCTTCGTAAAGTTGATAGACGCCCAATGATTTCAGGCCACCCGGGCGACTGAAGATGTTATTGGGGTCACCGTCGGCGATGAACACCTGATGCTTGCCCAAGCCTCCTTGGTAGTGAACTACCCAAAAGTCCCCCATCTGTACATCGCTCGCCTGAGCAGCGAGGGCATTGCACAGTAATACGGCAGGTAAGAGTTGCCTTGTGAAAGCGATCATGGAGGCCTGTCCTTCGCCGTTATCTTTGAAGGCGGTAGCTTCACATCCTGAATATAAGGCAAAGGGCTATCTAGCACATCCGTCCTATCTATACGAAAACAGATACTGCAAATACCCCCGGAGCAAGCCCGTGCAACTATCGCTACTTGGCTTTTCGCTAACGTGTCGATCCACCGGCTCTCTGTAAATAAGCCCAACATGCGCTCGTTGATGTTGCCCGCACTTGTGGCGATCAAGTGCCTGGGTATCACTCTTTGGGCGCCGCATTTGAATGAGTTCCAGCGAATACGGCGAACGTACAGGAAATAACTCACTGCAAACGCAAACATGCTTTAACAGTGAGTTGACGGGGACTGGTTGAGAAAGACAAAAAAGAAAGGCACCCGAAGGTGCCCACTTGCGCCGTTTATGGCTGGAATCGAGTGCCACAGGCATGACACATCCAGGTACGACGCCATTCTTCCAATTTGTCGTACTGCGCGACGTTGAATTTCCAATGACGGACGAAGCCGATCACGCCGACCGTGATCAATATCACGCCCATGAAGAACCTCGTCCAATCCACTCCCCAGAAAGTGTTCATGAGTTTGAGACCGTCATACAAGATGATGGCGCCAACCCCTGTAAGGATCACTGGGCCAAGCAGGCGCTTACCCGGGGGTGGGCCGGCGCTGGCAGCCAAGTCGGTCTGATGCCGACCTGTAGTTTCGACGGTCACGCTGGGGCCGAATCCGGATTGGGATTGCGCTTGATGGGTCGCTTGTATGTGAGAGGTGCCAGCAGCATGGATGACGGACAGAAGCTGGACGTTTTGGCCTTGGCATTGCGGACAGCAGATGGCGTTGTTGCTCACCACGTAATCATTCCTTTGAAGGGCGGGAAAGAGCCATTCTAAGACAATATGGCCCCTCAATGCACCTGAACAGCCTAAGCCAGACACCAGAAGTAAAAAGCCCAGCACAAGGCCTCTTGGCATCCCAAGACCTGAACTGTAGAAGTCGACGGGTGCTCATGCCCATGATATTGCTGGGTGCAGACCAGAGGTTGGGGCCGGAACGCCTGTGCCTGACCTGTGTCAGGCCACTGCAATCGCAGGGCAAGCCCGCTAGTAACTTCACCGGCCTTTCTCCCGGCTGGCTACGGCACCAGGTTCACGCCGTTGCAACGGCCCTTGGTGGAGAAGTCACTGATATGCCGCGCCTTGTCCACCGTCATCAGGATCGTTCAACCACCCGGGTGAGACACATCGTCCCAGTAGTTGGTCTGGACCATTACATTGCCTTGCATCTGCGCGCTGCTGCCAACCACCTCCTGACGCACACAGTCTTTTCGCTAAGGATGCACGCGGGTATGAAAAAGATGCTCGAAAGTACAGTAATCAATAAAGATTGGGGCCCATCAGTACTAACAAGAGCGACGATTGCTACGCCGAGTATCAATAACCCGCCTAAAAAGAACAGTCACCGCCCAAGCTTTTTATTTGGATATTGATTGAACATTATAAGGCCACCTTCGCCGCTTTCAGTCTCAGTAGTTCCAGGGTGGATTCTTGTCGAAGCATACCCTCTTCAATCGCCCCTTTGATTTCCCTTGGCAGCGACTGCAAAACCCTCCCCCACAGTACCTCTTCTAGCTCTTTTCCACTCAAGCCCGACGCAGTAGCGGCCAAGGACAAGTCATGTCTGAAACAATAAACCACCTCAATGCCGCTTCCCAAGGATCAAGGCGCCAGCAAGAAAGATACAACCTGGAAACAACATCCAGTTGCCGCCATCGGCCAAGCCCATGCCAAACACCACACTTCCAATGAATAGCAAGGGCAGATTGATTGCGAGTTTCATAAAACACTCCTTGTTTTAAGAATCAATCCAATTTGGTCGAACGCAGAGAAATATAACTGTCGAGGAGAAGTCTGCCTGAAGAAAGAACGGCGATCATCCCGGCTCGGGAACAGCGCGCAGTGTATACCCCAATCACCGTGATCCCCCCTGGGGTCCGCCAGGAGTCTGGTGCTCCGCAGGAAGAGCCATTGCGATCGACTTGGCGGGAGATCGGCAACTCACCATCCCAACTGGCACCTCCCCGAGGACACGCTGAGCTTTCACCGGATCATCATGAACCGAACGCCACATGAGCGAACGAAGACCAGGCACCACCGGGCAGTATCACTCCACGACCGCGCGATGAAAGCCATCAACCAAGCCCGGCCAAGGTGACTCTTCGCGCTTGATCTCCAAGTCAGCCCAGCCGCAAAGCCCTTTAGTGTTCCAGCAGCACAAAGGAGGGCTGTGGATCAGGGAGCCAAGTGTTACAATCCGCGACTTCAAATCAGCGCTCAAGGCGCTGGTCATCCGTGAACGCCGGCAGTACGACACCCGCCACACCTACGCAACAATGTGCCTGATAGCTGGGATGAACCGAAGCGTTCATCGCAAACCAGCTCGGCCACAGCGTCGAGATGTTGCTCTCTACCTACGCGAAATGGATCAGCTCCTCCTCGGACTGAAGGGAGCTGGAGAAGCTGCCGCCGCAAGTCTAATTGGCCCAAGTTTGGCCCAAGACTGACGAAATGGCCTAAATACACCTCTGGAACCCCCGCAGGACAAGCACTTGATTTCTACAGCCAATATCACCATGCAGTTCGGCGCCAAGCCGCTGTTCGAGAACGTCTCGGTCAAGTTCAACAACGGCAATCGCTACGGCCTGATCGGCGCCAACGGTTGCGGCAAGTCAACCTTCATGAAAATCCTCGGCGGCGACCTGGAGCCCTCCAGTGGCCAGGTCATGCTCGAGCCGAATGTACGCCTGGGCAAGCTGCGCCAGGATCAGTTCGCCTATGAAGAATTCACCGTGATCGACACCGTGATCATGGGCCACGAGGAGTTGTGGCGGGTCAAGGCCGAGCGCGATCGCATCTACTCGCTGCCGGAAATGACCGAAGAAGACGGCATGGCCGTGGCCGAGCTGGAAACCGAATTCGCCGAGATGGACGGCTACACCGCCGAGTCCCGCGCCGGCGAACTGCTGCTGGGCCTGGGTATCCCCCTGGAACAGCATTTCGGCCCCATGACGGAAGTGGCTCCAGGTTGGAAGCTCCGGGTATTGCTGGCCCAGGCGCTGTTCTCGGATCCGGAAGTCCTGCTGCTGGACGAACCGACCAACCACCTGGACATCAACACCATCCGCTGGCTGGAAAACATCCTCACGGCGCGTAACAGCACCATGATCATCATTTCCCACGACCGGCACTTCCTCAACAGTGTCTGCACCCACATGGCCGACCTGGACTACGGCGAGCTGCGCCTGTTCCCGGGCAACTACGACGAGTACATGACCGCCTCGACCCAGGCTCGCGAGCGCCTGCTGTCCGACAACGCCAAGAAGAAAGCGCAGATCGCCGAGCTGCAGACCTTCGTCAGCCGCTTCTCGGCCAACGCCTCCAAGGCCAAGCAGGCCACCAGCCGCGCCAAGCAGATCGACAAGATCCAGCTGGAGGAAGTCAAGCCGTCGAGCCGGGTCAGCCCGTTCATCCGCTTCGACCAGAACAAGAAGCTGCACCGCCAGGCGGTGACCCTGGAGAAGGTATCCAAGGGCTTCGAAGACAAGCAGTTGTTCAAGGACTTCAGCTTCACCGTGGAAGCCGGCGAGCGCGTGGCCATCATCGGCCCCAACGGCATCGGCAAGACCACCCTGCTGCGTACTCTGGTCGGTGAGCTCGCCCCGGATTCGGGCAACGTGAAGTGGACCGACAGCGCCGAGACTGGCTACTACGCCCAGGACCACGCTCACGATTTCGAGGCCGACGAAACCCTGTTCGAATGGATGGGCCAGTGGACCAGCGGCGAACAGAACATCCGGGCTGCCCTGGGTCGCATGCTGTTCTCTTCCGACGAAATCCAGAAGTCGGTCAAGGTGCTTTCCGGTGGTGAACAGGGCCGCATGCTGTTCGGCAAGCTGGCCTGCCAGAAGCCCAACGTACTGCTGATGGACGAACCGACCAACCACCTGGACATGGAATCCATCGAAGCGCTGAACCTGGCGCTGGAAAACTACCCGGGCACGCTGATCTTCGTCAGCCACGACCGCGAGTTCGTATCGTCCCTGGCCACTCGCATCATCGAGCTGAGCCCGAACGGCGTGACCGACTTCAGTGGCACCTACGACGACTACCTGCGTAGCCAGGGCTTGCTGTTCTAAGACAGCGACAACCGGTGAGTAGCAAGACAAGGCCCCGTCCAGCGTGACGGGGCTTTTTGGTTCACCTCATTGCCCTCTTGAAAGGACCGGATGGGAATAAATAGTTAGCCTGCTTTCTTTTAATTTCGCGGCACGCGATGATGCGGCCCTCTAACCGCCGCCCGCGAACGAGCCTTCATGCCCGAGCCCCAGACATCCGCGCAAAGCTCCATGGCGATCACCCAGCAGATCGTTTCCATCGTTTTCTATACCTTCATCGCCTTTCTCTGCATCGGCCTGCCGATTGCCGTACTGCCAGGTTATGTCCACGAACAGTTGGGATTCAGTGCCGTGATCGCCGGCCTGACCATCGGCTCCCAGTACCTGGCTACCCTGCTCAGTCGCCCCATGGCCGGACGCATGTCCGATACCGTCGGCACCAAGCGCTCGATCGTCTACGGTTTGCTGGGCATCTTGCTGAGCGGCGTGTTG
Source organism: Pseudomonas sp. CMR5c (assembly GCF_003850545.1). Taxonomy (NCBI): domain Bacteria; kingdom Pseudomonadati; phylum Pseudomonadota; class Gammaproteobacteria; order Pseudomonadales; family Pseudomonadaceae; genus Pseudomonas; species Pseudomonas sp. CMR5c. The sequence goes on from NZ_CP027705.1 coordinate 3,553,477, forward strand.
ACCCTGGTTTCAGTGTGGCTGCAAGAACTGCCCTGGCTAAGCCTGGCGGTGCTATTGGGCGGCCGCCTGCTGCTGGGGGTGGCCCAGGGCCTGATCGGGGTCGGCACCATCAGCTGGTGCATGGGCCAGGTCGGCGCGGAACATACCGCGCGGTCGATCTCCTGGAACGGCATCGCCTCCTACGGCGCCATTGCCATTGGCGCGCCGCTGGGAGTGGTGATGGTCCAGCAATACGGTTTCGCCAGCCTGGGCGTGGCGCTTTCAGCCCTGGCCTTGCTGGCCTTGTTATTGATCCGCAGCAAACCATCGGTACCGGTGGTGCGGGGTGAGCGCCTGCCGTTCTGGGCGGTGTTCGGGCGAATCGCGCCCTTCGGCGTGAGCCTGAGCCTGGCCTCTATCGGCTATGGCACCCTGACCACCTTCATCACCCTGTTCTACCTGAGCCTGGGCTGGGATGGCGCGGCCTACTGCCTGACGGTGTTCGGCGTCTGTTTCATCTGCTCGCGCCTGTTGTTCATTTCCAGCATCAGCCGCTTTGGCGGCTTTCGTTCGGCAATCGCCTGCATGAGCGTCGAAACCTTAGGGCTCGGCCTGCTCTGGCTCGCCCCCTCCCCCGCCTGGGCACTGGTGGGAGCCGGCCTTACCGGTTTCGGCCTGTCGCTGGTGTATCCGGCCCTGGGGGTGGAGGCCATCAAGCAGGTGCCCAACAGCAGCCGGGGCGCCGGCTTGAGCGCCTACGCGGTGTTCTTCGACCTCGCGCTGGCGGTCGCCGGGCCCTTGATGGGCGCGGTGGCGCTGAACCTTGGCTATGCATGGATCTTTTTCTGCGCCGCCCTGCTGTCCGTCACCGGCCTGGGCCTGACCCTGCTGCTCAAGCACCGCGCTGCGGCCTGAATCACTGGTCGGCAGTCTGCATGCCAGCCCGGTCCGGCTTGCCCAAGGTCTGGGCGAAGAACCTGCCCGCCTCGGAAATCAAGTTGCGGTGGATGTCGACCCGATCCACCCCGTCGGCGTCGGTGCACAGCAACGGCATGGCCGCCTGCTGCTCGGCGGTACACGGCGCCATGAACACGAAGTGCCCGGCCCCGGCCAGCAACTTGAAGTCCGGCGCCACCGGCAGTTTGCGCGCCAGGGCCGCGGCGTTCTTGTCCAGGGCGACCAGTTGATCGCCGTCACCGCTGTACAGCAACACCGGTACATGCACCCCGGACAAGGTCTGGCGACCGAACTTGAGGCTCAACGGTGCCATCAACAGCAAGGCATGTACCCGGGGATCGGCTACCGGCTGCAAGTCATCGCGATCGACGATCAGTTCACCCTGGGTATTACAGGCATCCCGGTCATCCGGACGCTCCTGGCAATAACGCCGCAGGCGATCCAGGTCTGGAGTGGCGCCGGACAGGATCAGCGCCGTCTCGCCGCCGGCCGAATAGCCGATCACCCCTACCTGCTCGGCATTGACGAATGGGGCCAGCATCGGATCGGCCAGGGTCGCAGTGATGGCCTCGGAAATCTGGATCGGCCGGCCATAGAGATTGCTCAGGGTACCCAGCCGGCTGTGGTCCCTGGAGTTGTCTCCCGGATGAATCACCGCCACCACCACGAACCCCTTGCGCGCCAGGGATGTGGCCAGATCGTGCAGGGCCAGGGGCGTTCCGGTGTTGCCATGGGACAGCATCAGCATCGGGAAGCGGCCGATGGCGATCTTGGCATCGCGAGAGGCACCGATCCGATAACCCTCCAACTGGCTGGAGTGCTCGATACCAGTGGACGGGTAAAAAGCAATGGCACGCATTGGCTGCTGGTCCAGCGGATCGAGAAAGCTCAACTCATGAAAGCCGACGCTCCAATGCGGATGGGGCGCCGCCTGCACCGAAGCCATGCCGCTGAACAGGCAGATCAGTAACATTGCACAACGACCGCTCATCACACACCCACCTTAGTCGCAGGATCGAGAATGCCGGTTGCCCGTGCCATCCCTTGCCGCCAAGGCTCTGGAGGAGATTCGTCCTGGAATCGGAACCGCGCGCTAAAGAAGAAGCTCTCTTCAACCTGCATAACCCGAGCCAGAAAACCTGGAAAAGCCAATAAAAAAACTCCGTACCCTGATCATCTGAAACGATGACCAGAATACAGAGTCTAGTGGCCCTGCTGGCGCGTGAAAGCGTCTTTACACAAGCCTTACGCGGCAGCGAAGAGCGGCCCGCGAATATGCGCCTGGGCGTCGGCCATGGCCTTGCTGCGTACCTCTTCGCCATAACCCAGGCCATGGGCACGGACGAACTCGATATCGGTAATGCCCATGAAACCGAACATCACCTTCAGGTAGTCCTCGTGTCCGACACCGGTAGGCATGCCGACATGCAGGCCGCCGGAGGTAGACACCACGATCACCTTCTTGTCGCCGCACAAGCCTTGCGGGCCGGCCTCGGTGTAACGGAAGGTCTTGCCGGATATGGCGATGCGGTCGAACCAGGCCTTGAGCTGGCTGGGGATGGTGAAGTTGTACATGGGCGCTGCGACCACCAGCGTGTCGGCAGCCAGGAATTCTTCCAGTGTCTGAGCACTGAGCCGGGCCTCGTGCTGCTGGGCGGCATCGCGCAGTTCGGCGACGGTGCCGGCGGCCACCAGGGTGGCGGCGGAGAAGTGGCTGATGGCATCGGCGGCCAGGTCACGGTAGGTCACCACCGCTTGTGGCTCGGCGGCCTTCCAGGCCTCTACCACGCTGTGGCTGAGCTGACGGGAAGCCGAGTTGTCGCCAAGAATGCTGGAATCGATATGCAACAGTTTCATCTGGATTCTCCAAGTGAGGACCGCCGCTTGGCGATCGAATGTTGGCAATCCTACCCATGAAACCAATGGATGATTAGTCAGCATAAATGCGATAGTTAGTCCCACCAGCAGGACAATAAGGCCAATCCAGTGCAAGACCTCAACGATCTCTACTATTTCGCCAAGGTGGTGGAGGCCGGCGGTTTCACCGCGGCCGGCCGCCTCCTGGGCATTCCCAAGTCACGTCTGTCGCGGCGGATCGCCGAGCTGGAGGAGCGCCTGGGCGCGCGCTTGCTGCAGCGCACCACCCGGCAACTGAAGCTGACCACGGTGGGCGAACGCTACCTGCGGCATTGCCAGGCCATGTTGCTGGAGGCAGAGATGGCCGATGAAGCCGTGGCCAGCATGGCCAGCGAACCCCGGGGGCGGTTGCGGGTCTCGAGCCCAGTGGGCCTGGCCCATGAACTGCTGACGCCCCTGGTGAGCGGCTTCCTGCAAAAGTACCCCCAGGTGCAATTGGAGATGTTGCTGGTCAATCGACGCGTCGACCTGGTCAACGAAGGCATCGATGTGGCCCTGCGGGTACGGGAACAAGGTGACGAGGACCCCTTGCTGGTGACCCGTCGCCTGCGTCCGGCGCAAACGACGATGGTGGCCTCGCCCGCGTTCCTGCGCGAACACGCGGTGGAGCAGCCCGAGGACCTGCGCCGCCTGCCGATCCTCGGCGCCCTGGAAGCCGATCGCCTGGTGCACCTGCGCCTGCTGGACCAGCAAGGCAATACCTGCGAACTGGCCCTGGAGGCGCGGCTGGGCATCGACGACTTCATCGTACGCCGGGCCTGCGCCTTGGCCGGCCTGGGCTGCACCGTGCTGCCGATGCTGTATTGCGAGGAAGAACTGGCCAGCGGTCAACTGGTGCAGTTGCTACCGCAGTGGTCGCTGCCTGGTGGCTGGCTGCAAGCGGTCTATCCTCACCGACGCGGTGTGCTGCCGGCCGTCCGGGCCTGGATAGAGCACCTGCATGAAGCCTTCGAAGAATGCGGAGAACGATCGCTGTGAAAGCCAACACCCGAATGACCGAAGAGCAAGTGGCGAGTTTCTGCCTGGATCTGCCAGGTGCGCGGGAAGACTACAAGTGGGGCGGCGTGCGGGTGTTCTCCGTTGCCGGCAACAAGATGTTCGCCATGCAGAACCTGCGAGGCGACTCACTGGCCTTCAAGGTCGACCCGGAGCTGTTCCTGGGCCATGTGGATCGCCCGGGCATAGCGCCGGCGCCGTACCTGGCCCGAGCCCACTGGATCATCATGCAGACCCCCTACCCCCTGGCCGCAGCCGAACTGCAGCAGTTGCTGCAACGTTCCCACCAGCTAGTGGTGGCCAAGTTGCCCAAGCGGACCCAGGTCGGGCTCTTGCTCTAGAGCAGCCTCGACCAGCCGCCCTGCAAGAACAACCGGTCGATCCAGGACACCTGGTGCAAGGCGACGATCAGCCAGAACAGCGCCTGGTAGGACAGCTTGCGGGTCTTGTGTCGCAGCAATTGCTGGGCCAACAGCGCCCCCGGCCAGCCACCGGCCAACTCCAGGGCATGCAGGATGTTCTCCGGCGTGCGCTGGCCCTGCTCCCGGGCCTGGCGCTTGTCATGCCAATACGCCAGGAACGTCAGCAGGCTGACCGCACCATAGGCTGCCAGTGCAATGACCGAGCCGTCGCGCCACCATAGCGATAGCGCCCCATACAACGGCAAGGCGCACAGCAGGATGAACGCCAGCAGCTTGGCTCGGGGATGCTGGATCCGCCCAGAGCTGCCCTGGTGTCGCTCGGATCGGGAAGCCTTCACGCCTTGGCCGCCGCCCAGTCGATCCAGCCGAACTGCCAGGTCGCCAGGATCAACACGCCAAAGGCGATGCGGTACCAGGCGAAGGCGTCATAGCTGTGGTTGGCGATGAACTTCAACAGGCCCTTGACCGCGATCATGGCGAAGATGAAGGCGGTGACGAAACCGATGGCGAACACTGGCAAATCATCGGGCTGGAACAGATGCCGGTATTTGTAACCGGAGTACACCGCGGCCCCGACCATGGTCGGCATGGCCAAAAAGAACGAGAACTCGGTGGCGGTCTTGCGCGACAGCCCGAACAGCAAGCCGCCGATGATGGTCGAGCCGGACCGAGAGGTTCCCGGGATCATCGCCAGGCACTGGGTGAATCCCACCTTGAGGGCATCCTTCCAGGTGATCTCATCGACGTTGTTGGCATGCACCTGATGCTCGCGGCGCTCGGCCCACAGCATGATGATGCCGCCAACCACCAGGGCCGTGGCCACTGTGACGGGGTTGAACAGGTAGGCGTGGATCAGGTCGGCGAAAATCACCCCCAGCACCACCGCCGGCAGGAAGGCGATCAGCAGGTTGGCGGTGAAGCGCCGAGCCTTGGGCTGGGTCGGCAGGCCAATCACCACATCCAGGATCTTGCCCCGGAATTCCCAGACAACCGCCAGGATCGCCCCCAACTGGATGATGATATTGAAAGCCATCGCGCGCTCGCCGCCAAAGTCGAGCAAGTCGGCCACGATGATCTGGTGTCCGGTGCTGCTGATGGGCAGGAATTCGGTCAAGCCCTCCACAATCCCGAGTAGCAATGCCTGAAAGGCGGTCCAAAGGTCCATCGATCCCCCATGAAGCAATGCTCGTGGCATGCCTCTTTATAAATGTTCACTGCATCGAAATTGGCCGGGAATCCGGCATGTCAAAGATCAACACAAGCCCATGAAAATTATGTGAAAAAACCAGAATTGTTCAGGTTTTGCGCGAAGACGCCGAAATCCTAGCAGACAGGCGCAAAAAGCGTCGTGGTGTTATTGGACTTCCGTAGGGTAGGCGCTCCCGGACAAGCGTGCTTGGATGCTCTTAGTCGTTCATGACAAGAACAAGAACCTGGAGTGACCGGATGATGAAAAGCTTGCGAAAGATGTCAATCAGTCAGCGCCTGTGGCTGATCCTGATCGTGGCGCTACTGACCCTGGTGGCCCTGGGCGTGATGATGCTCCAGCAGATTCATGGCGACCTGTATCAGGCCAAGGCGCAGAAAACCCAGCATGTGGTGCAGACTGCCGCTGGCGTGCTCGATTACTACCAGGGACTGGAAGCCGCTGGCACCCTGACTCGCCAACAGGCGCAACAGCAGGCGCTACAGACGATTCGCGGGCTGCGCTACAACCAGAACGACTACTTCTGGATCAACGACCTGACGCCCGTGATGATCATGCACCCGGCCAATCCCAAGCTCGATGGACAGAACCTGGCCTCGATCAAGGATCCGGATGGCTTCGAGGTGTTCAACGAGATGGTGACCCTGGCCAAGGCCAAGGGCGCCGGCATGGTCGACTACCGCTGGCCCAAGCCCGGTGCCCAGGAACCGGTACAGAAGACCTCCTACATCCAGCTGTTCCAGCCCTGGGGCTGGATCATCGGCTCGGGGGTGTACATCGATGACCTGCAACAGGAGTTCCAGGCCCAGGTGCTGCGGGCGTCCTACGTGGGCCTGGTGATCGCCCTGCTGATGGGCGCCCTGGTGGTGCTGATCGTGCGCAGCATCGTCAGCCCATTGCGAGAGACCGTGCATGCCATGGCCAATATCGCCAGCGGCGAGAGCGACCTGACCCGCAGCCTCGACACCCATGGCCAGGACGAAGTGACCGAACTGGCCCGGCATTTCAATGGTTTCACCGCCAAGTTGCGTGGCGTGGTGACCCAGTTGCAGTCCAGCGCCGCCGCCCTGGAACAAGCTTCCAGCGAACTGGGCAGCAATGCCTCGCAAGCCCAGGAGCGCAGCCAGCAGCAATCGCAGCAGATGGAACAGGTGGCGGCCGCCATCAGCCAGGTGACCACCGGCGTCCAGGATGTGGCGCGCAGTGCCGAGCATGCCGCCGAGGGGGTCCGTGAAGCCGAGGTCCAGGCCCAGCAGGGCCAGGTGAACATCGACAGTAGCCTGCAACAGATCGACCAATTGTCAGGGACCATCGACCAGGCGGTGGAAGTGATCCGAACCCTGGCGGCCGAGAGTACCCAGATCGGCACGGTGCTGGAGGTGATTCGCTCCATCGCCGAACAGACCAACCTCCTGGCCTTGAACGCCGCCATCGAGGCCGCCCGCGCCGGCGAGCAAGGCCGCGGTTTCGCCGTGGTAGCCGACGAGGTGCGCCTGCTGGCCCAGCGCACCCAGCAGTCCACCGCGGAAATCCACGGCATGATCGAGCGCCTGCAGAGCCACTCCGAAGCCGCGGTTCGGGTCATTGGCGATAGCAGCCGAGCCTCCCAGGCGACCATCGAACAAGCCGGCCTGGCGGGCTCGAGCCTCAATGCCATCGGCCAGGTCCTGCACACGCTCAACGAGCTGAACGCCTCGATCGCCAGCGCTACGCTGCAACAGGCCCATGTGGTCGAAGACATCAACCATAACGTCGGCCAGGCCGCCGGCCTGTCCCAGGGAACGGCCTTGGCGGCCCAGCACTCCAGCGCCGCCAGCCGGCATCTCAGGGAGCTCTCCGAACAGCTCAACGGCCTCTTGCGACAGTTCCGCGTCTGACTCGCCAGGCAACCCGAATCCACCGCTGCGCATGCCGCCGGTGGATTCGGCCAACACCTGACGCCGCTGGCCAGTCTGGGTACAATCCGCCCCCTCTTCCACTTCCCAAGGAACCACCATGTCCGGGCTTGAACTGTTTGCCGCTGCGCTCGGCGTCATCGCCGTCTGGCTGACAGTCAGGCAGAACCCCTGGTGCTGGCCCATCGGTCTGGTGATGGTGCTGCTCTACAGCTGGATATTCTTCGAGGTCAAGCTCTATTCCGACATGCTGCTGCAGGTGGTCTACGCCGCATTGCAACTCTATGGCTGGTGGCAGTGGACCCGCGGCGGCGACCAGCACCAGGGACGCCCGGTCAGCCAGCTACAGTTCCCTGCCCTGCTCCAGGGCCTGGCCCTGGGCGCGGTCGGCAGCCTGGTGCTGGGGGCGGCCATGGCCCACTGGACCGACGCCGCACAGCCCTGGCTGGACGCGGCCCTGACTGCCTTCAGCCTGGTGGCGCAATGGTGGATGGCACAGAAACGCGTGCAGTGCTGGCCGTTGTGGATCGCCGTGGACGTGATCTTCGTCGGCCTGTTCATCTACAAGCAGCTGTATCTCACAGCCGCGCTGTATGCCCTGTTCACCTTGCTGGCCATCCAGGGCTGGCGGACCTGGCGCGCCGATCCGGCGCTACAGCCATGAAGGTACTGGTTCTGACCGGCCCGGAGTCCAGCGGCAAGAGTTGGCTGGCGGCCGAGCTGCAAGCCCATTTCGGCGGCCTGCTGGTGGGTGAATACGTGCGCCATTTCATGGAGCAGGAGCGCCGTGATACCTGCCTGGCGGACATTCCCCGGATCGCCCGTGGGCAGCTGGCCTGGGAGGACCAGGCGCGGGCACAACAACCCGAATTGCTGATCCTCGACACCCACCTGTTGAGCAACATCCTCTGGAGCCGAGCACTGTTCGACGATTGCCCGCCCTGGCTCGAAGAACAGCTGCTGGCCCGGCACTACGACCTGCATCTGCTCTTGTCGCCAGAACAGGTTCCATGGAGCGCCGACGGCCTGCGCTGCCAACCGGAACTAGAGGAGCGCCAGGCGTTCTTCCAGGCCACGCAGCACTGGCTGGAGCAACACCAGCAAACCTACAGGATCATCGGCGGCGATTGGTCGATGCGCCACCACCAGGCCTTCGAGCTGGTCCGGCAACAATTGCTGGTCTGAGCTGGCCAGTGTCCATTTCTGAAACACTCCTGCATTGAGCGGAGCACTGTTTTCCGGGGGCGCTGCCGCTTGCAGGTAAAACTGTTAAGCCCGCGATACACCCTCTTGGCAACCCGCATTCCAGAGCATTGGCCCGGTTATGGCCAATGGCCGTGCCCCTGTCCTGTCTCAGATTTGAAACAGCTGCGCGTGCCAGCAGCGGGCCGAATCTTCAAGTCATTGATTATGCGAAACAAATAAAAAGCGGCACGGCTCCTGCTCTCTCCCTCCCAACGCTGACTAGGGCCAGCACTGAGAAGAAGGAATGCCGCCGTGGGGACTCTGCATAAAAGTTTCACCCGCCTGTTGCTGATCGGTTGCGCCATCAGCGCGGTGCCCAACCTTCCCGCCATGGCGGCAGGCAATGGCGAAATCATCCTCGAGCGCCAGATGTACGCAACGCCGATCGGCCGCGCCCGCAATCTGGACAACAACCCCACCACCGTCAATGCCAACCCTTCTGGGGTCGTCACCGGCATGACCAATGGCGAAATCAGCGACAACGACTTTGCCGGTATCAGCAGCGGCGCACTGGTGCGCGGTGCGGTGATGCCCAATGGCAACGGGGTATCCGGCATGAACATCGTCACCAACCCCAACGGCCTGCCTGGCATGAGCGCGGGCCATGGCGGTGGCTCCGGGGCTTCGATCTCCAATTCGATCAACCGCTCCATGGGCGCTGCCATGGCGCCGCTGAACAACATAGGAGGCCGGTGAGATGAAGCTTTCACTGATCCTGCTGGCCCTGCTGGGCTGCACCTCGGCCATGGCCGACAGCGGCAGCCAGGTCCAGGATACCGCCATCATCGGCAACTCCGGTGCAGGCTACAAAGGCAACCTGAACATCAACCAGGCCGCTGGCGACCAGCAACAACAGGCCAACGTACGGGCCATCGCCATCGGTACCAATGCCAGTGCAAGCACCGGCGTGACCCAGAAAATCACGACGCCCGCCGACCGCTCGGTCAACGCCAGCAGCACCATCGGCGGCAACTCCTTCAGTAACGGCAACGGCGCACTGGGCGTGAACCAGTCGTCCGGCGCCAACAACCAGATGGCCAATGCCCTGCGGATCAGCATCAGCGCCAATCCGCAGGGCATGGACGACAGCGCGCTCTCGCAGCAGAACGTCGCGCTGTTACCAAACTCAGGAGCACCTGATACCCATCAAGGCAGCCGCCAGGTCGTTACCAGCGACCAGGCCTTCACCGGCAGCCGGGGAGTCGTCCAGGTGAACCAGAGTGCCGGGGTGGGGAACCAGATGGCTAACACCCTGAGCATCCGGGTCGCAGACTGACCCTTCGTAGTGCGATTGGAAAGTACCAACACTTAACCAACTAATAAGCACCGGAGAAACACCATGAAACCAACAATGGCTCTCAAACCACTGGTTTTCGCACTGGCCGCCGTCATGGCAATGGCTGCCCAGGCAGGTGGGAACAACAACGGTCACCATGGTCATGGCAATGGCCACCACAACCAAGGTCCGGATCTCAACACTCTGCTGCAAATCACCGCCGGGGCCGGTGCCGCAGTCATCGATGTGCAAGACAGCAACACCAACGTGGTGAAAAACCAGGGCACCAACAACAACGCCAAGATCGAAGGTTCGCTCAACGGCTCCAACGGCAACATGGGCGCCAACGTCGCCGCCGGCGATGGCAACCAACAAGACAACGCCGCCGCCCTGGCCACCGCCGATGAACGCTTCATCTTCGGTAGCGCAGTGGCCGTCTCCAGCGCCACCCAGCTGAACAACAACAACTATGTGAAGAACTCTTCCACCCAAAACAATGCCGTGCTCAACAACTCCGGCAACAACGGCTCGGGCAACCTGGGCATGAACGTCACCGCCGGCGACTTCAACCAACAGAAAAACAACCTGGCGATCGCCGTATCCGGCGGCCGTGTAGCCACCGCCGCCACCTCGGCCAACCAGTCCTCGACCAACCTGGTCGTGGAAAACAAAGGCGTCCAGACCTACAAGAAAGACACTCTCAGTGGTGGCTTCGTAGCGTCCGGCAGCTACAAAGGCACCGGCACCGGCAAGATCGAAGGCGACGACGATCATGGCCATGGCAACAAAGGCCACGGCAACGACGATCAGAAATTCACCTTCAAGGAACAAGGCTCCATCGAGCTGGCCGGCTACTGGACCCAACAAGTGCTGACCAAAGACGGCTGGAAAGCTCCTGTGGTCAACAACGCCAGCATGACCAACTCGATGAACGGCTTCTCCGGCAACGGCGGTGCCAACGTCTCGGCCGGCGTGGGCAACCAACAAAGCAACTCGCTGTCCATCGCCGCTGGCTGCAAAGCCTGCATGTAGTCGCGATCGTAACGAAAGCCCCGGAAACGGGGCTTTTCCACAGTCTCACCAGGCGAAACGATCATGCGTACTGCAATCCTCATTCTGGCGCTCAGCCTTTGTGGTCCGGTACATGCTGCACAGATGGCCTTTGCCGGGCTCCCCGATGGTGGCTTGCTCTTCAAGAAGGTACAGAGCGTACGCGAACGCAAGTTCGCCGACCTCGTCGAGCAGAAGACCGACTTCAGCTGCGGCGCCGCCTCCTTGGCGACCATCCTGCGCCAGGCCTACTGGCTGGATGTCGACGAAGAGCATGTGATCAAGGGCATGCTGACGACCTCGGACCAGCAACTGGTCCAGACCCAGGGTTTCTCGATGCTCGATATGAAGCGCTACGCCGAAAGCATCGGCATGCGCGCCCGCGGTTATCGGATCCCAGCCGACAAGCTCGACTCCGTGAGCATTCCGGTGATCGTGCTGATGGAGATCCGCGGCTACAAGCACTTCGTGGTGTTGCAGCGCACCCAGAAAGACTGGGTATACATCGGTGACCCGGTCCTGGGCCACAAGCGCTATACCCGCGACGATTTCGTCAAGGGCTGGAACGGCATCGTCTTCGCCATCATCGGCCCCGGCTATGACAAGACCAACGCTTTGCTCGACCCACCGACTCCACTGACCGCGAAAAACAAGCTCGATGCCTTCTACCCGGTCAAAGATGCGGAGCTGATGGATTTCGGTTTCATCCAGAGCGACTTCTTCTAGAAGCCCAGACAACTAGAAAGGGGCAGGATGCTCCGGGAGCAGCAGATGAAGACTTCATACTGGCTGGCCGCGGCCTGCCTGGCAGCAGCTCTTCCGGCCCATGCGGGTTTCAAGCCCATCGAAGTGCAGGACCAGGAACTCTCGCAACTGCGCGGCCGTTATGTAATGCCCGGGCGGATCATCAGTTTCGGCATCGTCATGAGCAGCACTTGGCGTAACGCCAGTGGCGACTTGATCGGCGCCAGCAGCACCTTGCAGATCCAGCAGTCCACCGTCCAGCCACAGTTCTACGTCACTACCATCAACCAGAGTGGCAATGGCAGCACGCCGGCCCAGGGCACCGGCAATGTGATCGGCGGTGCGGGCCTGGGTACCGGCCAGGGCGTGACCCAGGTGGTCCGCGCTGCGGGCGACGGCAACAGCGCCTACAACAACGTCAGCATCAACGTCAGCGAGGCCAACCAGGCGCCGGTCCAGGTCAACAACCCAGGCCAGGCCCTGCTGAGTGGTCAGACCATCACCAGTAGCAACGCTGCCGGCAGCGTCTCGGTCTCGGCGCTCAGCGGCGGCGTCCAGATGGCCATCCAGGCCAGCGCCAACCAGGGCAATACCCTGCAGCAAGTGGCCCAGGGCAACGTCTTGCAGAACACTCGGTTGTTGGGCAACAGCAACTTGGTGAACAACCTCACGCAACTCAATGTTGTCCTACAAAACAACGGCCCAAGCACCGGCGCGCTGGACTGCAACCTGACTACGCTAAACGGACTACGCAACTTGAAATTCTGATCTACGCTGCTTTCGACCACTGGGGTTTACAAGGGACGGTTTATTTCATGTATCGATCGGTTTCACTGCGCGCGGCAGTTTGTTTGAGTACTCTCTTGCCGATGGCGCTGCAAGCAGCGCCTGAATCGGATGTAGAGACCCTGAAACGGGAACTCCTGGAGTTGAAGCAGCGCTATGAAGTGCAGCAGAAAGCCCTGGCAGTACTGGAGCAACGGGTCCGGCAGGTCGAGGACCAGCCCGCTGCGCCACCACCCAGACGCTTGGTGAAATCCCCGGCCGATCTCAAGGGTAACCAGCAAGTAGCCGGTACCGGGGCCACAGCAGCCTCCGGCGGTGCCGGTGGTGGTGCCAGTTATGGACAGTCGCTCAAGGATGATTCGACTCCAGCCCAGAGTGTGACCAACCTCTACGACGAGGCCAGCGGCTTCTTCGGCGGCGGCAAGTTCAGCTTCGAGACCGGCTTGACCTACGCCCGCTACGACACCCGCCAGTTAACCCTGAACGGCTTCCTGGCCCTGGATTCGATCTTCCTGGGCAGCATCAACCTGGACCGGATCAAATCCGATACCTGGACCATGGACCTGACCGCCCGCTACAACCTGGATAATCGCTGGCAGTTCGATATCAACGCCCCGGTGATCTACCGTGAATCCACCTATTCGTCCGCCGGTGCCAACGGTGGCTCGGGACAAAGCATCTCGGAAGATACCGTCACCCGCAATCCGACCCTGGGTGATGTCAACGTCGGGGTCGCCTATAAATTTCTCGACGAGTCCGAAAGCCTGCCCGATGCCGTGGTCAGCCTGCGGGTCAAGGCCCCCACCGGCAAGGACCCTTTCGGCATCAAGTTTGTTAAGAAAGAGGACAACAGCAACCTGGCCGTACCGGAAAGCCTGCCGACCGGCAACGGCGTCTGGGCCATCACCCCGGGGATTTCCCTGGTCAAGACCTTCGACCCCGCAGTGCTGTTCGGCAGCCTGTCCTACACCTACAACATGGAAGACTCGTTCAGCGACATCAGCCCCAACCCTGCCGAGAAGTCCCCAGGGAAGGTCAAGTTGGGCGACAGCTTCCAGATCGGCGCCGGCGTAGCCTTCGCCCTGAACGAGAAGATGAGCATGGCCTTCTCGGTTTCCGACCAGATCCAGCGCAAGAGCAAGATCAAGTACAAGAACCAGGACTGGCAATCGGTGCAGTCCAGCGACGCCAACGCCGCATACTTCAACGTCGGCATGACCATCGCCGCCACCGAACACCTGACCATCGTGCCCAACCTGTCGCTGGGCATGACCCAGGACGCACCGGACTTCACTTTCAGCCTGAAATTCCCCTACTACTTCTAAGCCGCTCCAAGGACCAGGGCCCGCAGCGATTCCCCAATCGCTGCGGGCCCTGGTTTTTCCACCCTAGCGGATCTGGTGCTTGTGCAGCAAACGGTAGAAGGTCGGGCGCGAGATCCCCAGGACCCTGGCCGCGACACTGAGGTTGTCACTGTGGCGGTTCAGCACATCGCACAGGGCCTGGCGTTCGGCACGGTGCTTGTAGTCTTCGAGAGTGCCCATGGGCGCATCCTGGTCCGGCAAGCCATGCAGCCCCAGGTCGCTGGCCTGGATCTGCCGACCTTCGGCCAGTACCAGGCCACGCCGTACCCGGTTGGCCAACTCGCGGACATTGCCCGGCCAGTCATGCTTGCCCATGGCCACCAGGGCGTCCTCGCTGAAGCTGCGGGGCCGGCGACCGGTTTCCTGACTGTAGAAATGCGCAAAGTGGCTGGCCAGCATGCCCAAGTCACCGTGGCGCTCGCGCAAGGGTGCGGTGATCACCTGCAGTACATTGAGCCGGTAGTACAGGTCCTCGCGAAACCGCCCGCTGGTAATGGCCTGCTCGAGGTCCACGTGAGTAGCGGCCAAAACTCGCACATCCACCGGAATCGGCTGGCTGCCACCGACCCGTTCGATGTGTTTTTCCTGCAAAAAACGCAGCAGGTTGGCTTGTAGCTCCAAGGGCAGGTCACCGATTTCATCGAGGAACAACGTGCCGCCATTGGCCGCCTCGATACGCCCGACCTTGCGTTGGTGGGCTCCGGTGAAGGCGCCCTTTTCATGACCGAACAGCTCGGACTGGATCAGGTGCTCGGGAATGGCCCCACAGTTGATGGCGACGAACGGCTTGCCATGGCGCTGGGACTGGCGATGCAGGGTGCGGGCCACCAACTCCTTGCCGGTACCGCTCTCCCCGCGGATCAATACCGGGGATTCAGTGGGCGCCAGCTTGCCGAGCAGTTTGCGTAGATCGCGAATGGTGCGGCTGTCACCCAGCAGCTCGTGTTCGGGCTGATCCACATGGACCGAGCCCTGGCCGCGCAAGCGGGCCATGCCGAACGCCCGCCCCAGGGTCACCTGGACCCGGGATACATCGAACGGCAGGGTGTGGAAATCGAAGAACCATTCGCAGACGAAGTCCCCGACCTTTTGCAGGCGCAGGACCTCCTGGCTCAGCACCGCAATCCACTCGGTGCCACTGCGACTGATCAGGTCCTTGACCGCTTCCGGACGCTCCAGATGGAAAGGCTGCAGGCGCAGCAGACCGACATCGCAGGAGCGCTCACGGGCGGACTCCAGGTCACAGCTGTCGACATCCCAGCCGATGGTGCGCAATCCAGGCAACAAACGGTGGCAATCATCACAGGGGTCAACCACTAGCAAGCGACGCTGCACAGGAGCTTCGAGCATGACTGTTCCTTGCCGCCACAGTGAGGAAAAGTTATTAGAAACAGTGGTTTGGCAAACCTGGCAGTAACATTAGCAAGAACTTGACGCACGGATGTATCGATTGCTTATAGCGCTGATTGCCAAAGGAACTAAAGTGCCACTTTAGATGGCCACTTCAGCGACCGATTGTCGCAGTTATTTTTTGACCCCCCCCGCAACTAAGGGCTCTGCCCCGGGGCTTGCACATGAAAGATGTAAAAACTTGTTTTTCAGTGTGACCCGTCCCCTACCTCGGTGCATCAGTACAAATAACCAGCCGAACGGTAAGCCCAACCGACGGCACATCATTTGATTGGGCACATAGAGAGAAGACCCCATGAACGCCCCGCTCCGTATCAACGAAGCACTTTTGATCGCCGACCGCGCATTCAAGCCTTTCCAATGCGTGGCCTGGGCTCCACAGGACGGTAACGGCGAGTTGAGCCTGACTGTCATCGACCGTACCAGCACCCGTATCGGCCATGCGCAGATCCCCTGCAGCGCCTACTCCGATCCAGCCCAGCTGGAAACCCTGCTCAACCAGGCGCGTGCCGAACTGAGCCAGGAAGGATATGCACTGCAATCTTGGGCCATGCCCAAGTAAGCGATGCTGTTAACGGATCACCCGAACGGGTGATCCGTTGTTTTAAGCCCGCAACTAAGCAAGCTTTACGCTTGACCTTCTCTACAACTGTCCCTCTTGCGACATTAGTTGCCCTGGCTGTTCTAGCAAGCATCTCGTGCAAACCATTCCGGTGCTCCACGAACTGCTGTTTCCAGTCATTCCGATTATTTTTCCCTGGGTCTCGCTCATGGCCGTCCCATCAGTGGATCGCTGATGCTGTGCTCGCCGGTTTCCAGGCGCCCGGCAACCCTGCGCAACCAGCCGCCGTCACTGTGCAAGGTCAGGTCATACCAGCCACCGCTGGACTCGCAGGGGAACACCTGGCGTACCTCGCCCCCCGCCGGGATCGACAACGTCCAGGGGCCCTGCTGGGTGTAAGGGCAACGATCGATGCTGACCGTCGCCGCCTGCCCACCCGGATTGCTCAAGGTCAGTTGCAACTGGTGCTGGCTGGACGTCACCAATAGTTCCGGCTGACGCTGTTGCATCTGGCCGTGGAAACTGCGATGGAAACCATTTGGGCCCAGAACCCAGAGCTGGTAGCGCTCGACCACTGTCCAACTGTCCTGCAACGCCTTGCCGGCTTCCAGCGTATAACGGCGGGGAATATCCCCCAGGTGCAGGCCGTCGTAGACATGCAGGACGGCCCCCTGGGTCCCGGTGTTCTGCAGACTCAGGGACAAGGTCCGGGCCTTGTGGTCGACCTGGCTATCGACGTGCAAGCGATATGGCAAGGCCCGCGAGGGACGCGCCAGGCGCTTCTGCTGCGGCACCAACTGCTTGCTGGTCGAGGGTACCGGCACCGGCAACAGTTTTTCCTGGCGTTGGCGCAAGCTGTCGGCAGCCTGGCGAGTGGTGGTTTGCAGCGCAGGCAACGGCTCGTGGTTGGGATCGACGAAGTTGAACGCCGAGGTCAAGTCGCCGCATACCGCGCGGCGCCAGGCACTGACATTCGGCTCACGGACGCCGAAGCGTTTTTCCAGAAATTGCAGCACCGAGGTGTGGTCGAACACCTGGGAGTTGACCCAGCCACCCCGGCTCCAGGGCGAGAGCACCAGCATCGGTACCCGCGGCCCGGGTCCGTAGACCCCACCGTCCGGTCGCGGCTGCTGGGTCGAACCTGCCGGAGCCGGATGCTTGAACAGCTCGCTGTCGAACGCCAGGGTCGACTTGCCGGCGAAAGTGCCGTCCTTGCGCTGGGAAGGTGCCGAGGGCGAAGGCACATGATCGAAAAAGCCATCGTTTTCGTCATAGGTCACCAGCAGCACGGTCTTGCTCCAGACCTCGGGGTTGCTGGTCAAGGCCTGCAGGATCTCCTGGGTGAACCAGCCGCCCTGCACCGGGCTCGACGGCCCCGGGTGCTCGGAATAGGCCGCCGGGGCCACGATCCAGCTGATCTGGGGCAACTTGCCGGCCTGCACGTCGCTGCGAAAGCCGCCGATGATGGCCTCCAGGTTGCTGCCAGTGCTGGCCGGCAGGGTATTGCCATTGCCCTTGTACAGCGGTGCCACAGCATTGAGCGCGTCGGTATAGGGTACGAAGGCGTTGAAACCGCTGGGGGGCTGGGCCGGGTTGCCCACCTGCACGCTAGCGGCCCGGTACTGGCGAAAGCCTGCCAGCGGGTTGTCGCCGAAGTTGTCCGGCAGATGCTGGTAGACCTTCCAGCTGACGCCCTGCTCTTCCAGGCGTTCGGGATAGGTCTTCCAGGTGTAACCGACATTCACCGGCCCCGGCCCATCCCACTCATTGACCACGGCAGCCACTTGCCCGCCAGTCGGCCCGTTGGTGCCGGTCCAGAGGAACAGTCGGTTGGGGTTGGTGCCGGCATGCACCGCGCAGTGGTAGGCATCGCACAGGGTGAAGGTACTGGCCAGGGCGAACTGGAATGGCAGCTCCTGCTCGCTGTAGTAGCCCATGGAGGTGTTGGTCTTGTAGGTCGGCCAGGCATTCATGCGGCCGTCGCTCCAGGCCGAGTGGGCATCGCTCCAGGTATGGGGCGTGCCGCTGACCCGCTGGGCGTTGCCTCGGGAACTGTCCAAGTGATAGGGCATGACCACCCGGCCCTTGCCCTGCTGTTCCCAGACTTCACGCTGGCCGGACAACGGGATGGTGAAACGGTCGCTGAAACCGCGTACACCGGGGAAAGTACCGAAGTAATGGTCGAAGGAACGGTTTTCCTGCATCAGGATGACTACATGCTCGACATCCTTGATCGTCCCTGTGCGGTTGTTCGCCGGTATTGCCAGGGCCTGGCGAATGGAGAGCGGCAAGGATGAAAAGAACGAGCCGATGGCGGCGGCTTGCAAGAGCTTCCTGCGTGAAATATTGGGCATGGGTCAATGAGTCCTTGTGATTGCAACGCGATATATAACGCTGCTTGCAAGGTATTCATTTCTAATAACAATGCAGTGACACTGATATTGCAATGAGTGCAATTTCCAATCATTGGCCGACTTATTCTCCAGCACTAAAGTCGCCACTAGCTTATATATGAATGGCCTTGGAAGAATCTTTGATGAATAAAACTCCCGAGCTTGCAAAGTGCCAGTAGCGGCACTCCTTGATCAAGCTTGAAGCCCATGAAAACCGGGAGCAACCCATGCTTGCTCCCGGGGTCTTTCATATATTCAAGCTGCGTAGGCTACTGCAGCTCGTCAGCTACCTCGTTGCGCTGGACCCGTAATGGATTGAAGGCCAGGCGAATGAACTGCGGATCCCGCGCGAGCTTGTAGTCCTCGCCGACGAAGTACTCCTTGGCCGCAGGATCGTTCTTGGCCAGGTACAGGATCCAGGCGGTGGTGATACCGGCAAACTCGTTTTCCTTGAGACTTCGCACCGGACTAAAGTGCGTGGCGTTATGGGCAGTGGCGCTCCACCCCGGCACCGCCTTGATCAAACCGCCCTGCCACAGCCGCGGCCAGGCCCAGGCCGGTACCACCACATCCGCGGCGCCGGTGAGCACCAGCGTTGGCGTACGGACCGTAGAGCCCAGGCCGATAGGCCCGGGTTCGATCGGCAGCGAACCTATGTACTGGAGTTGCGGGTCAATGGACTTCAAGGTGTCGGGCATGAGGCTCGAGGAAAGAATCGACGCCCCACCACCTGCCGAATGCCCGGCCACTATGGTCCGCGCCAGGTCGACCTTGCCAAATAGCGGCGAGGTCGGGTCCTGGTTGAGCTTGCTCAACTCCACCGCCCCCAGGACATGCATGCTCGGCGCGGTATTGATGAAGTCCGAAGACACCACCACGATGAAGCCGTAGCTGGCCCACAGCCTCAACAGTTCGGTGTATTGCCCCTGGTTGGAAAGAATGCCACCGACGAAGTTGACTACCGGCAACTTGTCCAGGCTCTTTATATTGGCCGGGTAATAGACGCTGGTGGAAATAGGATTGGAGAACCCGTAGGGAAATGACTGGTTGCATTGAAGGCTGTTGTCCAGCAACAGGATCTTCGCCAGCACTCCCAGTAAACCACGGCAGTCACTCAGGACCGCATTGGTCGCCACATTGTAGGGGCCGGGTGACTTGGCGAATTGTTCATTGGCCAACCCCAGCGCCGGAACCAGTTGCGAAGCGCCTGCCAGGCTGACAGAAGCCAGCAATGCACCGCCCACGCAGAGCTTCATTGCAAGTTTGCGTATTGCCTTCATGGTAATTCCCTTTATTTGCCTGCTTTCCCTGCAAGGCCGAATACCGGTACCTGGCCGTGCCCCCTTGAATATCGAGCAGATGAACTTCGAGGTGATGACATGGAACCGCAACACCTGTGAAACACTGCCGCATTAGTTATGCAGCAGCCTGGCGCGACCCTAGAACAGGAGAAAATGGCAGGTCAATGGTTATTTGCCGCCAACCTCACCTAGGGGCGGTGCAAGCACTCAGGCCCCAAAGATTGTGGCAAAAGATTTCATCGTTTCTTGATTCTCCTTCTCGCTTGCGGCAAGTTGCGCGCTTCTCACTACAAGGAGCAGCCAATGTCCGGTTCAATGGCCCAGGCGTTCGCCCACAATTTTCTCGGCCACTCACCCCGCTGGTACAAGGCAAGCATCGTCGCGTTCCTGCTGCTCAACCCATTGCTGTGCTTCTGGGTCAGCCCGGCCGCCGCCGGCTGGTGCCTGGTGATCGAGTTCATCTTCACCCTGGCCATGGCCCTCAAGTGTTACCCCCTGATGCCCGGCGGTCTGCTGCTGGTGCAGGCGATGTTGCTGGGCATGGCCACGCCCCAGGCGTTGTACGACGAACTGGTGCACAACTTTCCGGTGATCCTGCTGTTGATGTTCATGGTCGCCGGTATTTATTTCATGAAGGAGTTGCTGCTGTTCCTGTTCTCTAGGCTGCTGCTGGGGGTGCGCTCCAAAGCGCTGCTGGGGTTGCTGTTCTGCTTCTTGTCGGCCTTTCTCTCGGCCTTTCTCGATGCCCTGACCGTCACCGCTGTGATCATCAGCGCCGCGGTGGGCTTCTATTCGGTGTACCACCGGGTGGCATCGGGCAACGACCCGCGCCAGGACAGCGGCTATGGTGACGACCGGCAACTGCCGGCGCTGCACCATGATGACCTGGAGCAATTTCGCGCCTTCCTGCGCAGCTTGCTGATGCACGGCGCGGTGGGCACCGCCCTGGGCGGCGTCTGCACCCTGGTGGGCGAGCCGCAAAACCTGCTGATCGGCCATGAGATGGGTTGGCATTTCGCTGATTTCTTCCGCCAGGTCGCACCGGTATCCCTGCCGGTACTGGTGGCGGGGCTGGTGACTTGCGTGCTGCTGGAGAAGCTGCGCTGGTTCGGCTACGGCACCCTGCTGCCGGACAATGTCCGCCAGATCCTGGCCAACTACGCCGCCGAGGACGATGCCCAGCGCACGGTCCGCCAACGCGCGGCCCTGCTGGTGCAAGGCTTGGCGGCCCTGATACTGATCGTCGGCCTGGCGCTGCATGTGGCCGAGGTTGGGCTGATTGGCCTGTTGGTGATCGTGCTGATCACCGCCTTCACCGGTATCACCGACGAACACCGCCTGGGCAACGCTTTCAAGGACGCCATGCCCTTTACCGCCCTGCTGGTGGTGTTCTTCGCCGTGGTGGCGGTGATCCACCAGCAACAGCTGTTCACGCCGCTGATCCAGTGGGTGCTGGCGCTGCCGGCGGATCGCCAACCGGGCATGCTGTTCATCGCCAATGGCCTGCTGTCGGCCATCAGCGACAACGTATTCGTGGCCACCATCTACATCACCGAGGTCAAGCAAGCCTTCCTCAACGGGCAGATGAGTCGCGAACACTTCGAGACCCTGGCCATCGCCATCAACACCGGCACCAACCTGCCCAGCGTCGCCACGCCCAACGGCCAGGCGGCGTTCCTGTTCCTGCTGACCTCGGCCATCGCGCCGCTGGTGCGCCTGTCCTATGGCCGCATGGTATGGATGGCCCTGCCCTACACCCTGGTGATGGGCGTGCTGGGCTGGTACGCAGTCAGCTACTGGCTATAAAGAGGGATTGATGACGCTGCCAGGGCCCCTGGCAGCGGTTGCAGGCTCAGCGCAGCAGGATATAGCGCTCGATCGCCTGGGCGGCGCCATCTTCCAGGTTAGTGCCGGCGACCACATCGGCCAGGCGCTTGACCTGCTCTTCGGCCTGGCCCATGGCGATCGACAACCCGGCGCGCTGGAACATCGCCGAATCGTTGCCGCCATCACCCAGGGCCGCAGTGCGCGCAAGGGGCACGCCGAGGTATTCGGCGAGCGTCGCCAAGGCCTGGCCCTTGTCCGCCTGCACGGCGGTGACATCCAGGAACCGCGGTTGCGACCGCGAGACCTGGGCCTGCCCCGCGGTCTGCTGTTGCAGGTGCGCCTCCAGCTCCATCAGCAAGCGAGCGTCGCTACTGGCTGCCACGACCTTGTCGACGCAATGCAGGTACTCCTCGAAGCTGTCCACCACCTGCGGCGCATAACCCAGGGCCTGCTGCTCCAACGGCAGCAAGGGTCCATCAGGATCGCGCACCAGCCACTGATTGTCGGCGAAGACCCAGGTCTCGACCTGGGGATAGGGAGCGAACAGCAGCAGCGCCGCAACGACCGCCGCTACCGGGACATGGTGGCGAGCCAGGTAGCGTCCATCGGGATGGACAATGCTGCCGCCGTTGAATCCGGCGCTGGGCAGCTCCACCCCGAGTTCTTCGAGTTGCTGTCGCATGGCCCGTGGCGGACGCCCGCTGGCCAGGCTGAAACCGATACCGGCGTCATGCAGGGCACGCACGGCGGCAATGGTTCGCGGGCTGAGACTGTGGTCCGGACGCAACAGCGTGCCATCCATGTCGCTCAGCACAAAGTCGATGGGGTAGGCGTTCGAGCCGCTCATCCCAGGGGACGCCAGACCCGGCCATCGCGGACCAGCAATTGATCACCCGCATCCGGCCCATCGGTGCCGGCCGGATATTGTTGCAGGGTCGCATCTTGCTTCCAGGCGTCGAGGAATGGTTGTACCGCACGCCAGCCATTCTCGATGTTGTCCGCACGCTGGAAGAGCGTCTGGTCGCCGATCAGGCAGTCGTAGATCAGCGTTTCGTAGCCGGTGGACGGCTGCATCTCGAAGAAGTCCTTGTAGGCGAACCCCGACTCGATGCGCGCCATGTCCAGGGTCGGCCCGGGTTTCTTCGCCAGCAGGTCGAACCACACACCTTCGTCGGGCTGGATCTGGATCCGCAGGTAGGTCGGCATCAGGCGCTCCACCTCGGTGTCGCGAAACTGCGCATAAGGCGCCGGCTTGAAGCAGATGACGATCTCGGTGTCGCGCACGCTCATGCGCTTGCCGGTACGCAGGTAAAACGGCACCCCGACCCAGCGCCAGTTGTCGATCATCACCTTGAGCGCGACATAGGTCTCGGTGGTGCTGTCGGGTGCCACGTTGGTTTCCTCGCGGTATCCCGCCAGGCTCTTGCCGTCCAGCTTGCCGGCGCTGTACTGGCCGCGCACCGAGTTGGCCCGGGCCTCGTCCAGCGTCCAGGGACGGATGGCACCCACCACCTTGGCCTTCTCGCCGCGCACCGCATCGGCACCGAAGGCCGCCGGCGGCTCCATGGCCACCATCGCCAGCAGCTGGAACAGGTGGTTGGGCACCATGTCCCGCAGGGCGCCGGTGTTTTCGTAAAAGCTGCCACGGGTTTCCACCCCGACGGTTTCCGCCGCGGTGATCTGCACGTGGTCGATGTAATGATTGTTCCAGAACGCCTCGAACAGGCTGTTGGAGAAACGGCTGACCAGGATGTTCTGTACGGTTTCCTTGCCCAGGTAATGGTCGATGCGGTAGATCTGCTTCTCGCCCATGACCTTGAGCAGGCAGGCGTTGAGGGCCTCCGCGGTCTGCAGATCGGAACCGAAGGGTTTCTCGATCACCACCCGGCGAAACGCTCCAGGCTGCTCTTGCAGCAGCCCTGCGGCTCCCAGGCGTTGCACCACCTCACTGAAGAAGCGCGGTGCGGTGGCCAGGTAGAACACTGCGTTGCCGGTGCCGCTGGCGGCGATTCGCGCCGCCAGCTCGACATAGGTGGCATCGTCCAGGAAATCCCCCTGGACATAGCTGATGCCACGGGTCAGGCGCGCCCAGACGTCGGCATCGACACTGCTCCCCTGCCCTTGTTTCTTGAGTACTTCGTCGCGAAGGAAATCTTCCAGCAAGGTGGCGAACTCACTGTCGCTCACCGCGTTGTGATCGACGCCGACGATCCGCAGCCCCTCGTCCAGCAAACCATCGCGACTGAGGTTGTACAGCGCCGGCATCAGCAGGCGCTTGACCAGGTCGCCACGGGCGCCGAACAGGAACAGCGTGGTCGCCGGGGCCGGCAATGCCTTGGACTTCCTTCGCTCGGTCATTTCTTCCCGGTCTCCACATGGCCGCCAAAGCCGAAGCGCATGGCCGAGAGGATCTTGTCGCCATAAGTACCCTGGCCACGCGAGCGATAACGGGAGAACAGCGAGTTGGACAGCACCGGAACCGGCACCGCCTGCTCCATGGCCGCCTCGATGGTCCAACGGCCTTCACCGCTGTCAGCCACCGAACCGGAGAAACCGTCCAGCTTGGGATCGCTGGCCAGGGCGTCGGCGGTCAGGTCCAGCAACCAGGACGAGACCACACTGCCGCGCCGCCAGACTTCGGCGATATCGGCGACATTCAGGTCAAAGCGCTGGTCTTCCGGCAGGCTTTCCGAGTTCTTGGTCTTGAGGATGTCGAAGCCTTCGGCGAAGGCCTGCATCATGCCGTACTCGATACCATTGTGGATCATCTTGACGAAGTGCCCGGCACCGGCCGGACCAGCGTGGATATAGCCACGCTCGGCGCGGTCGTCGCTGGCGACACGGTCCTTGGTGCGGGGGATCGACCCCATGCCCGGAGCCAGGGCGGCGAACAGCGGGTCAAGGCGCAGCACTTCATCGGCGTCGCCACCGATCATCATGCAATAGCCTCGCTCCAGGCCCCAGACGCCGCCGGACGTGCCGACATCGATGTACTTCAGGCCCTTCTGTGCCAGGTCCCGGGCGCGGCGGATGTCATCCTTGTAGTAGGTGTTGCCGCCATCGATGATCACATCGCCCGGCTCCAGCAACTGGCTCAGGGTGTCGATGGTCTCTTCGGTGGGCGCGCCGGCGGGCAGCATGACCCATACCGCACGCGGCTGTTGCAGGCCAGCCACCAGGGCCGGCAGGTCGGCGACGCCCTTGGCGCCTTCGGCGGCGAGGGTGCTGATGAAGTCGGTGTTGCGGTCAAAGACTACGGTCTCGTGCCCATTGAGCATCAGGCGCCGTGCAATATTGCCGCCCATGCGGCCCAGTCCGATAATCCCCAGTTGCATGTGCTGATGCTCCTACTGCCAAAATCCAGATCGAAAATATATAGCCCAACGGGCCAGGTGAAACTTCAAGGTGCGCAACTATACAAGGCAAGGCGCCTCAAGACAGCGCAATCTTTGCCTTGGCGGACGAGTTTCCGTCTCCGGCTGCCCCTCCTGGCGTCGCAGGACCACGATCTGCAGCGCCCTATCGTCCCCTGAACGGGGCCCATGGGAGATTAGTCAGCAGCACCTGCAGCGAAGTTTCGCAAAACATGGGTGGATTACGACGCCCAGCGCCGCGAAGGCACAATGACCATCAAAAATAAAAAAGTTCCATTGAGCCGAAAAATAAATAAAATTGCCCGCCAGGCGAGACAGCGCGATGCGGACCCACTGCAACCATGCCGCCTGTGATAGCGCTTTGTGCAAGCAATGGGAATCGCGAAGCATAGTCAAGACCCGCCATTTGCGAGGTGAAGCAATGGGCACAGTAGTAGCGGCACGACCTGCACAAACCCTGTACGTCACCATTCGCCGTGACGAACTGCAGCAGCTCAAAGATGAACGCGACCAGCTGCAAAAAGAGCTCGCGCAAATGCGCCTGCTGCTACAGAACCAGGACCTGCAACCGGTAGACTTCGCGCTTCGTTCCCGGACGAACTGAATCATCCCGCTCTCGAGCGCAGCCCAACGTTGCGCTCGTTGCCAGCAGCCCCTTCCCCCAGCTCTTGTTGACGGGCATCCCGCCCCGGAACCCAGGCACGAAATGCCAACGTTCTGCTGACGAACTTTTCACACTTGCCTATCGATACTCCCGGCCATTGTGGCCGCTTTGTTACATAGAGCGGCCTTCATTGGCGCCGGCCCGGCGCCCGATGATCACGGTTTCCTGGGGAGCGCCGAATGGCATTGTTCAAACGCGGCAACACGTCTGCGAAGGGTTTCGACTGGATGGGCCTGCTCTGGCTATTCCTGTTCTTCTGGTATTTCTCGGGTATTACCCAGCTGCTGATCCAGTTGACCGATACCTCGGGGTTCGCAGGTTTTCGCCAAGCCTTCCTGATGAGCGCCATCTGGCTGGCACCGATGCTGCTGTTCCCGGCACGCACCCGGCTGCTGGCCGCCGTGATCGGAGTCGTGCTCTGGGCCTGTTCCATGGCCAGCCTGGGCTACTTCTTCATCTACCAGCAGGAGTTTTCCCAGAGCGTCATATTCATCATGTTCGAGTCCAACCCCTCGGAAGCCGGTGAATACCTGACCCAGTACTTTGCCTGGTGGATGCTGCCGGCGTTCCTGGCCCACACGGCATTCGCCTTTTTCCTCTGGACCCGCCTGCGCCCGGTATACCTGCCCAAGCTGCAAGCCCTGGCGGCTGCGGTAGCGATCCTGGTGGCCATCGTCGGTTATCCGTTGGTCAAGCAGATTTCGCGCACCGACACCCTCGCCCAGGGCCTGGAAAAATTCGAGACCCGCATCGAGCCGGCAGTGCCATGGCAGATGGTGGTCGCCTACCGCCGCTATCGTGAGCAACTGAACGGCATGCAAGGCATGCTCGACAGCGTCAGCAAGATCCCGCCCCTGACCAATCTCAAGGACAGCATGGCCAACCAGCCGGCGACCCTGGTGCTGGTGATCGGCGAATCCACCAACCGCCAACGCATGAGCCTCTATGGCTATCCGCGCCAGACCACCCCGGAGCTGGACAAGCTCAGGGACCAGCTGGCGGTGTTCAACAACGTCATCACCCCGCGTCCCTATACCATCGAGGCCCTGCAGCAGGTGCTGACCTTCGCCGACGAAGAAAACCCCGACCTGTACCTCAAGACCCCGTCCCTGGTCAGCGTGATGAAACAGGCCGGCTACAAGACCTACTGGATCACCAACCAGCAGACCATGACCAAGCGCAACACCATGCTCACCACCTTTTCCGAGCAGGCGGACGAGCAGGTGTACCTGAACAACAATCGCAACCAGAACGCTCGCCAGTATGATGGCGACGTGCTCGAGCCTTTCTCCAAGGCCCTGGCCGACAGCGCGCCGCGCAAGTTCATCGTGGTGCACTTGCTGGGCACCCACATGAGCTATCAGTACCGCTACCCACCGAGCTTCGACAAGTTCACCGACCGCCAGGGGGTACCAGCCGGCGTGCACGACGACCAGGTGGCCACTTACAACAGCTACGACAACGCCGTCCTGTACAACGATTTCGTGGTTTCCAGCCTGATCAAGAACTACGCCAAGGCAGACCCCAACGGTTTCTTGCTGTACCTGTCGGACCACGGTGAAGACGTCTTCGACTCCGCCGGCCACGACACCCTTGGGCGCAACGAAGGCAAGCCCACCGCGCCGATGTACACCATTCCGTTCATCGCCTGGGCCTCGCCCAAGTGGCGAGAGAACCACGACTGGAACTTCGCCTCCGACCTCAGCCGGCCCTTCATGAGCTCGCAGCTGGTGCATACCTGGTCCGACCTGGCAGGCCTGAGCTTCGATCAGCTGGACCATAGTCGCAGCCTGGTCAGCGACAGCTTCAAGCCACGGCCATTGCTGATCGGCGACCCCAACCAACGCCAGAGCAGGCCGCTGATCGACTTCAGCCTGATGCAGCCCAAAGCGCCTGCCGACACCACCGTCGTGCAAAAATGATCGCCTCCCCGGGAGCCCCACGGCTCCCGGGGCGCCATTGCTTCTTGCCTGCCCGTCCATCCTGGAGCGCACATCCCCTCTTCCCCCTGGTCGCCCACAATGACCACCGCAACATCATGTCGAAAATGTAATTTTCGCCTCAGGCTGGCGTTAACCCTCACTTAATAGAATTCGGTTTAACTTCCCCCCGTCACTTGCCATACAGGGACGAAGCAAGTAGCCGAACACTCTTAAGCAGGAAAACCAGCATGAAACTTTCAACTCTTGTACTCAGCGGCCTGATTCTCGCCGGCTCCAGCGCAGCCTTCGCCGAAGGCGGCTCGGAGCGCGTACAACAGTTCTACGAGAACTTCCGCGTCAATCAGCAACAGATTCACGGAAACCAGAACGCCAATACCGCCAAGAGCGACAAACAGCAATCTGCACCGTCATATTCCGCCTCGGATGCCAAACAAGAAAAACAAGTAAGCCAGCAGCCGGGCGCCTGATCCAACCTTTGTGCAACCACTCTGGATAAATGTTCCTCAACCAGAGCTGGACATTTCGGCGCCCTCTGGGCGCCTTTTTTATTGGTTCATCAGTGATTGCGATTCATGTTTTCAAGTTAATTACCGAGCCATTACAAAGCTGTCATATGGCACATCACCCAAATGTACTCGCTTAACATCCCCGCCCTGAGCCCAAAGACTTCCGTATCGAAGAAAAGAATTGAAACAACAAACGAGCCAACAGCACCTCGATCGCCCCTTGCCCTGCAAGCCCTACCCATGCTTCCTGCGCGGAATGTTCTACCGGCCGTCGACAACCAGCTAATTCCTTGAATTAGCTGGCCTGATCGATTGACCCTGTAGCTACTTTAGGCTTCACCATCGCTCCATTGAACAACATCCGGTTATTTAAAGAGGACAACAGGCCATGCGTATTCTGGTGATCGAGGACGAGTCGAAAACCGCCGACTACTTGCATCAGGGGCTTACCGAGAGTGGATATATCGTTGACCGCGCCGACAATGGCGTGGATGGCCTGCACCTGATTGAACAACAGCCCTACGAGTTGGTAATCCTGGATGTAAACCTGCCAGGCAAAGATGGTTGGCAAGTATTGCAACATATGCACCGGCAATATCCAGCGCGAGTCATGATGCTGAGCGCCCGTGGCCGCCTGGAAGACAAAGTCAGGGGCCTGGATCTTGGCGCCGATGATTACCTGGTCAAGCCATTTCAATTTCCCGAACTACTGGCCCGGGTCCGCACCTTGATGCGGCGCAGTGAACCGGTGGCCCAGCCAGAAGTCTTGCAAGTTGCCGACCTGCAACTTGACCCGCGACGCCATCGAGCATATCGCGGCGAACGCCGTATCGACCTGACCACCAAGGAGTTCACCCTGCTGCATGTATTGATGCGGCACTCCGGTGAAGTTCTGACCCGCACGCAAATCATTTCCCTGGTCTGGGATATGAACTTCGATTGCGATACCAACGTGGTGGAAGTTTCCATCAGCCGCTTGCGGGCCAAGATCGACGATGCCAGCGAACTCAAGCTGATCCATACCCTGCGCGGTGTCGGCTACGTGCTGGAAGTGCGCCAATGACCACTGCTCCTGCATCGCCCGGCAACGGCAGCCTGTCCATGCGCCTGGGCCTGACCGTCAGCCTGATGGGCGCGGCCCTGGTCCTGCTGCTGGCCACCCTGGCCTACCTGTCCCTGAGCCACGAGCTGGACACCCTGGCCCGCAAGAGCCTGCAGAGCAAGCTGGAGCAGATCCAGCACAGCCTGATCAGCGACCTCAAGAGCAGCGACCTGGCGGCCCGCCCCCATTCCCTGCTGGACCTGGTAATGGGCCACGACAACCTGCGCCTGTCGGTGCTGGCCAGCGATCCGCTGGCGCCACCGCTGCTGGATGTCGGCGGCGGCCAGCAACCTTTACCCCGTGCCCTCAAGGAAGCCAGGGGCAACACCTACCTGGACTGGAACGACAACAGCGGCAGCCAGTTGCTCAGTGCCTCGCAGCCGATGTCCCTGCGTAATGGCGAGCAGGTGCGAGTCGTGCTGAGCCTGGACCGCAGTAACGACCAGGCGCTGCTCAGTGCCTACTTGCGCTCCACGGTGATTGCCCTGCCACTGCTGCTGGGCCTGATCGGCATTGGCGCCTGGTGGCTGGTGCAGAGAGGGCTGCTGCCCCTGCAGCAGTTCAGCCGGGTGGCGGCCAAGGTCAGCACCCAGGACCTGACCCACCGCCTGAACCTGGAGCGGCTGCCCCGGGAACTGGCGGAGCTGGGCCAGGGGATCAATGTCATGCTGCAGCGCCTGGATGGTGGCGTGCAGCGCCTGTCGCAATTTTCCGATGACCTGGCCCATGAGCTGCGTTCACCCATCAGCAACCTGATGGGCAAGGCCCAGGTGACCCTGTCCCGGGAGCGTCCGCCGGAAGAATACAAGGCTGTGCTGGAGGCCAGCATCGAAGAACTGGAGCGCGTCACGCGGATGGTCGCCGACATGCTGCTCCTGGCCCAGGTCAGCCAACCGGCTTCCCAGGCTCGCTTCGCGCGGATTTCCCTGCGGGTGGAAGCATGCAAAGTCATGGAGCTGTTCGCCCTGAGCGCCGAGGACAAGCAACTGGAACTGCAACAGAGCGGCGATGCCTGGGTCCTGGGGGATCGGCTGATGATCCAGCGGGCCATTTCCAACCTGCTGTCCAATGCCATTCGCCACAGCCCGGCCAAGGGCCGTATCCAGCTGCGGGTCGAACAACAGTTGCATGCGGTGAGCCTCACGGTGAGCAACCCCGGTCCGGGCATCGAGGCCTGTCACCTGCCACATCTGTTCGAGCGCTTCTACCGGATCGACAGCAGCCGTACCCGCGCCGAAGGCGGCACTGGCCTGGGATTGGCGATCGTGCGTTCGATCATGAACCTGCATGACGGCCACGCCGAAGTCAGCAGCGTCATCGATGGCCAGACCGAGTTCCGCCTGGTGTTTCCCAAGCTCGATCCCGCGCAACACGACCTCTAGGCGCTACAGCCCCCAGCCGCCGATCAGCGCTCCCAGCACCACCAGGGCCCAGGGCGGTACCCGGCCGCTGCGCAACAGCAGAAACACCAAGGCTACCGCCAACAACTCCAGGGGTCCGCGGACCGTGGACGTCCACAAGGGCTGGTACAGGGCCGCCGCCAGCAAACCCACCACCGCGGCGTTGACCCCGGCCAGGGCGGCCTGGATCGCCTGGCGATGACGCAGGGCTTGCCAGAACGGCACGACCCCGATCACCAGCAGCAAACCCGGGAGGAAGATCGCCAGCAGGCATACCAGCGCCCCGCTCCAGCCATCGATGGCCGCGCCGAGAAAGGCGGCCACGCTGAACAACGGCCCCGGCACCGCCTGGGCACTGGCATAACCGGCCAGGAACAGTGAGTTGTCGATCCAGCCCGGCTCCACCACCTGGGCTTGCAGCAGCGGCAGCACCACATGGCCACCGCCGAACACCAGGGCGCCGACCCGGTAGAAAGCATCGAACAACTGCAGCAGGCGATTCGGCCAGAGCAATGCCATGCCCGGCAGGAGCAACAGCAACACTAATGCCAGGCCCAGGCACAAGCCCCCCATTCGCCGACTGACCGGAGCCATCGACGCCTCGACTAGCGGAACGCCAGCGGTGTTGATCAACAGGCTACCTGCCAGCGCGGCTATCGACATGGCCAGCAGCTGTGCCTCCAGCCCCGGCCAGCGCAGCACCCAGAGCGCCGCCAACAACCCGATGGCAAACCGCAACGGCCCTCGCCACAGACTCCAAGCCATGCTCCAGAGGGCTTGGGCCACCACGGCCACTGCCACCAGTTGCAAACCCTTCAAGGCACCGGGAGGAACCCCGGCCCCAAGCCCCATGGCCAACAGGGCCAGGACCAACGCCGAGGGCAAGGTGAAGCCGGCCCAGGCCCCAAGGGCGCCGGGAACTCCAGCCCGAGACAAGCCCAGGGCGATTCCCACCTGGCTGCTGGCGGGGCCCGGCAAGAACTGGCACAGCGCGACCAGCTCGGCGTAGGCCGCCTCCCCCAGCCAGCGTCGACGCTGGACGAACTCCTCGCGAAAGTAGCCCAAGTGCGCCACCGGCCCGCCGAAGGACGTCAGCCCCAGGCGCAGGAACACCAGGAAGATGCTCCAGGGCGTATCCGTGCCAGGCTGGCGGGTCGCGGGGAAGGCGCGTGGCATTACAAGGCCTTGCTCCAGAACAGCATGCGGCCATGGACGGGATCGAGCATCGCATCGGCAAAACCGCAGGACCGGTACGCCGCCTGGGCCCTGGCATTGCCTTCCAGCACCTCCAGGGTGATCTTGCAGCAGCCGCGCTGGCGAGCGATGTCCTCGACCTTCTGCAACAGGCGCTTGCTCAGGCCCTGGCCACGAAAACCGTCGAGCACCACCACATCGTGGACATTCACCAGGGGCCGGCAGGCAAAGGTGGAGAAACCTTCGAAACAGTTCACCAGGCCCACTGGCTGCCCGCCAGCGAAGGCCAGCACGCTGAACGCCTGGGGTCGCTTGGCCAGCTCCTCCGGCAACCGCTGGAGCTGGTCCGCCGAGAGGCTCTGGCCACCGCCCATGACGTCTGCTGCGTAATGACTGAGCAACACGCCTATGGCTTCGGCATGCACCGGGTTGCTGTAACTGGCTTGCAACACCACGACATCGGCAACGTCCATGTTCATCCTCGATCAATGTGTCGGAACGAGCGCTCAAGGCTCGGGCAGCTCCGATTGTAGGCTGGCGGATTTGACCAAACGAAGATTTTTCACCCACTTATGGCAGAAAGATCCTAGCCAATGACCGGGATGAACCACACTCGGAAGCACTTCCCTTCAGGGCTGGCCGAAACGCTGCAATTGCATCTCCTGCAGGCGGCTCAAGGTCCGGCGGAAGGCGAACTCCAGGTAACCCTCGGTGTACAGCTGCTCCATCGGCACCCGCGCCTCCAGGTACAGCGGCACCTTGCGGTCGTAGCACTCGTCCACCAGGGCGATGAAACGCCGGACCGCATCGTCGTGGACCGACAGTTGCGGCAACTCGCGATCTCCCGCCACCACCCGCTCGGCACCATCCTCGGTGCCCCGGGCAATGCGCCCCGGGCGTTGCCGGGCACTCAGGCAAGGCACCTCGCCAAGCAGGATGGCGCGGTAGCGGTCGCACAAGGCCATGAAATCCATGGCCGAGAACGGCTGCTCGCACAAGTCGGCGAAGCGGCACCAGATCACCGCCTCGGCGGCCTGGACCACCGTCACCGGTCGATAGCCCAGCAGCACCGGCTCCGCGGATGCCGGCTGCCCGGCACACAAGCGCTCGAACAAGGGTTCCAGGACGCTGGCCTGGCCTTCGGCAGTCACCCAGTAACGCTGGGTACCGGTACCCGGATGCAGGCGATGGTCCTGGGCACCGTCGACCGCCACCACCTGCATGTGTCGGTTGATGGCATCGATGGCCGGCAGGAAACGCTCGCGATTGAACCCATCGGCATAAAGTTGCTCGGGCGGCTGGTTGGAAGTGCAGACCATCACCACGCCCTGTTCGAACATCACCTGGAACAGGCGGCCGAGGATGATCGCGTCACCGATGTCGTTGACGAACAATTCGTCGAAGCACAACACCCGTACCTCGTCCGCGAGCTCTCGGGCCAGGGCCTGCAACGGATCGGCGATACCGGTCAGCTGGAAGGAGCGCTGGTGTACCCAGCCCATGAAGTGGTGGAAGTGCTGGCGTCGCGCGGGCACCTTCAAGCTCTGGTAGAACTGGTCCATCAGCCAGGTCTTGCCGCGCCCCACCGCCCCCCAGAGGTAGACGCCGGCGACCGTCCCGCGGCCCTGGTGCAAGGCCCCATGGCAGCGCTGCAAGGCCTGCACCGCTCGGGCCTGGGCCTCATCGGCGACGAACCCTTGCTGCACCAGGGCATGTTGGTAGGCACTCAAGGGTGAGTCGAACGACATGGGGCCACGGCCTCCCGGCAAAAGGCCGCAGTATGCCACCGCCCATCGTCTCGCGTATCCGCTGCCGGACGCCCAAGGGAAATACGCCAGCTGTCTCAGCGGGAAATGTCCAGCCGGGCGATCCGCCCTTGGTCATCCAGGCGAAAGACATGACGCAGCGACCGCGGACCACCGGCAAAATCGCCACACAGAAGGCTGTCCAGCAGTATTTTTCCGGTACGTTGCTGGACCCCGATTACCCGCAGGCGGCCAGGGTTGTCCGCCATCCAGCGGGCGATCTCGCCCGGCCCGACCCGGTGCTCGCGCTCATCGAAGACCTGGGCCTGGGGAGCGAAGATCGAGGTTATCTGCGAGCGATCGCCGCTGTGGGTGGCGGCCAAGAAGGCCTCGATCGCCGGGGCCAGCGGCCCGCCTCCAGGATGGTGCCGGTGCTCGGATCGATTGATGACTGACATGGCGCAAGCTCCTTGCATGTGGATGAGGCCGGCATGTTAAGAGCCCCTTGCGTCATTTCTTGTCAGGAGTGAAACGCTGGCCTTCATCGCTCTGCATACGCTTGCGCCAAGTCCGTAGCCAGTCGCTGCGCCGGCCCGGATAGGCCTCGCTCTGCTCCTGGGCAGCGGCGACCCGGTCCGTACGAAAGGTCCGGTAGTCCCCACGCAGTTCGCACCAGGCGACGATCACTCGCGCCTCGTTGAGGAACCCCAACGCCAGGGGCCAGATCAGGCGCTGGCTGGGCGTGCGGTTGACGTCGGCATAGTCGATCAGCAACTTGGCCTGGTGGCGGATCGCCTGGCGGTACACGTTCAGCGACACCGGATTGTCAGGGAAGCCATAACCGGCCGGCCCCGGTAGCAGCGTCGGGTTGCGCAAGGCGTCCTGGGCCGCCGGCGCCAGCACCGCGGCAATCTTGGCCATGGCATCGGCGGCGGCCTTGCTCAGTTCCTCGTCGCCGCGCTGGTCGACGTAGCGCAGGCCGAGCACCACGGCCTCGGTCTCGTCGGCATTGAGCATCAACGGTGGCAGGAACAGCCCGCTGCGCAATACATAACCGACCCCGGCCTCACCGTAGATGGGCGCGCCCAGGGCAGTGAGCTCGGCGATGTCGCGATACAGGGTGCGCTCGGACACCTCCAACTGCGCCGCCAGGGTCGCGGCCGTGACCGGACGGCTTTTGCCCCGCAGCATCTGCAACAGAGTGAGTAATCGA
Source organism: Pseudomonas sp. CMR5c (assembly GCF_003850545.1). NCBI lineage: Bacteria > Pseudomonadati > Pseudomonadota > Gammaproteobacteria > Pseudomonadales > Pseudomonadaceae > Pseudomonas > Pseudomonas sp. CMR5c. The sequence continues at coordinate 3,587,949 of NZ_CP027705.1, forward strand.
CTGGCTCGCGACACCTTGGCTGGACTCCCGGAAAAAATCCGCCGCAGGATAGCAGAGCCTCCTGACAGAAACTGTCAGCAGAAACGGACCCTGCGGGTGCTGCGCAGCCGGTCGCAGCCTCGCACGTTCGGCAACGGCTACAACAGCTGCGTGTGGCCGCCGACGGCTGCGCATGCCCGCGCAACGGGCACCGATGAGGCAAGCGGATCGAGTTGCTGCGACCGCTGCGCCACCTCGGCAACGGCTACCGACTCAGCGGTGAATCAATAGGCCATGGTCCAGCTCAGGGTGTAGGTGCGGCCGCGACCCTGGTAGTCATAGAGGTACTCGGGCCCATACGTCGGCGAATAGAACAGCTTCGCGCGCTGGCCCCAGACCGTGCTGTACTGCTTGTTCAGCAGGTTCTGGATACCCCCGCTGAAGGTGCCGAAGCCGGTGTCCTGGCTGCCCAGCAGGTCGAAGGTGGTGTAGCCGTCGATGGTGTGGTCGGCATCGTCCTTGAGGGTGAAGGCATGGTTGCCCTGCAGGCGCACGCTTTGGCTATCGCCCTTCCAGCCGATGAAGGCCGTGGACTTGGACAGCGAGGCGTAGCGCGCATCACGCTTGATCCAGCCGCCGTTCTTGCCCTCCTCCTCGGAACGCACCAGGTGCAGGGTGCCACCCGCCTCCCAGCCACTCTCGAAATGCCGGGTCAGGGCGCTTTCGAAGCCGTAGTCGCGGCTCTTCTGGTCCTTGACGTCGATGGTCAGGGTCGCGTTGTCGGTGGTGATGACCTTGTCCGACCAGATGTAGTACAGCGCCGCCTGGGCATCCCAATCGCTATCGGAGAAGCGCCAGCCGGTTTCTACCTGGCGACTCTTGATCCCGGCCAGGGGGTTGTCGTCGACGCTCAGCCCCGGCTTGCCGTAGAACTTGGCCGGGTCCGGCAGATCGAAGCCCTCGCCGTAGTTGACCCAGACCTGGTGGCCGTTCTTGAAGTCATAGATGGTGCCCAGGTTGAACAGGTTGACCTGGTAATCGTTGTTGCCCCCCGGCACGTTCTTGAACCGCCCGACATCCACGTCCATCTGCTGGCGCCGATAACCACCGGACACCGTCAGGTTGTCCGTGGCGTGCCAATCCAGCTGGGTATAGGCGGACAGGCCATCGACCCGATAGCTGGGATAGCGCGCGGCCTTGCTCTGGGTCACCAGGTCCAGGCCACCACTCTCTGACGACACCCGCTGGTCGAACGTGCTCTGCTCGGCGTTGAAGCGCTCGCGATCCAGGTCCACGCCATAGGTCAGCTTGACGGTGTCGAACTCCTTGGCGAACAGCGCCTTGAGGCTGCTGACCTCGAAGTTCTGCTGCGAGGCGGCGAAGTACACGCCCTTGGAACCAGTCGGCTTGCCGGTGTTGTAGTAGGGAAACGGATAGAAGTTGTCGTTTTCCTTGCGGTACGAGGCCTGCAGGTAGAAATCCTGGCCCAGCACGTCGGCGTGGTGATAGTTGGCATTGAGCAACAGGCGCCGGGTGCGCGGTTCCAGGTCGGTGGAGTAGCCGCCACGCAACTTGGCGTCCTCCAGGTTCGAGGGCGCCTGGTTCTTGAGGTTGGGAAAGTAGATCCCGGTGCTGCCGTGGTTGCCCGAGTCGTAATACTGGGCCAACAGGTCCAGGCTCTGCTCCTCGTTGAAGTTCATGGCCAGGCTGCCCATCAGGTCGATGGTGCGGTTGTACTGCAGGTCGGTCTGGGTATTGTCGATGAAGATCTGCTTGCCGGCGCCATCGTAGAACGCCTGGTTCTGCTCGCCGGCCACGGCCAGGCGACCGCTGATGGCTTCGTTGCCGCCGCTCACCGACTGGGCGATACGGGTGGTCAAGTCGTCACTGTTGTTGAAGCCGCTGCTCGCACCGATCTGGGTCTCGAAACGCGCCGGACCCGGCTCGCCCTTCTTGGTGACTATATTGATGATGCCGCCGGTGGCGCCGCCGCCATAGATCGCGCTGGCCCCGGACAGCACTTCCACACGTTCGACGTTGAACGGCGAGATGCTGTCGAACTGGCGCGACAAGCCCCGGGAGCTGTTCTGGCTGACCCCGTCGATCATCACCAGCACGTTGCGCCCACGCATGTTCTGGCCATAGTTGGTACGGCCTTCCGGCGCCAGGTCCAGGCCCGGCACCAGCTTGCCGATGGCTTCCTTGAGGCTGACTCCGGTTTCCAACTGCTCGCGCAACTGGCTCTGTTCCACCACCCAGACGGTGCCGGGGATCTCGCTGATCGCGGTGCTGGTACGCGACGCCACGGTGACCTGGGTCGGCTTGAGATTGAGGCTGCTCGCCGCAGGCTCGGCACGACGCAGGATGACCGTGCGCCCATCGCTGAACGACCAGCCCATGCCACTGCCGGCCAGCAGGGCTTGCAGGGCCTGGGCGATGGTGACTTCACCGGCGAGGGCCGGCGCCTGCAGGCCCGCCACATCACTGGTGGTGTAAAGCAAGCGCAAGTCGGCCTGGTCGGCGAAACGGGTCAGGGCCTGGTCCAGGGGCTGGGCCGGCAACTGCAAAGACACACGGCGCTCCTGGGCTGCACCGGCCTGGCTGGCGGGCAGTGGCTGTTGCGCCTGGGCCAGCAGCGGGCCCAGGGCCCCGGCGAGTACGGCCTGGGCCAGTAATGTGCGGCGCACCAGGTGTTGACCGCGCCCGAGTATCGACAGCTTGAACATAGCTTTCACGTGTTCCTTCCCAACCCGTTGAAATGACGTCAATGAGAATGATTGCCTTCTCAGTCTCACTACGACGATTGGCCGGAAAGGAACTTGCAGCACCCACTGCAAAAAATTTCAGTGCAGCAGTGCCAGCCATGGCAAGTAGGTGATCTGCAAGGGATAGCGTTGCTGCAAGGTACGCAGCGAACCCTGGGGATCGTTGAGGTCGAACACGCCGCTGATGGCCAGGTCCGCCAATTGCCGGTCGGAAACCAGGATGCGCCCATGCTGGTAGCGCTCCAGTTCGCCGATCACCTCGCCCAGCGGCCGGCCGTTGAAAATCAGCTTGCCGCGCTGCCAGGCGGTCAGGCTGGCGGCGTCCACCTTCTGTTGGGCCAGGAGCGGCTGGCCGGCCTGGTACTGCAGACGCTGGTCGGCCTGCAGCAGCACCAGGGCATGATCGCCGGTGAATTGCACCTGGCCCTCGCGCACCACCACCGTCAGCTGGTCACCATCACGACGCACGCTGAACGTTCCACCCGCACCCTGCAGACGCTGGCCACGAACCTGGACCACGAACGGTCGCTGCCCATCGGCCACTGGTTCGAACAGCGCCTCGCCCTGCTCCAGGACCACCCGCCGCTCATCCGCCGAATAAGCCACCGACAAGGCGCTGGCGCTGTTGAGGATCACCCGCGAGCCATCGGCCAGGGTCAAGTGTTGTTGCTGGCCCACGCCGGTGTGGTAGTCCGAGGTCCAGGCCGGCCATTGCTGCCAGCCAATCACGCTACCCAGGGCCAGCAACAGTGAAGCGGCCAGCGCCGGCCACCAGCGATGGACCCTGGCTGCCGGGCGAGCAGCCTGCGAGTGCTGCTGCGCAGCCTGGGTCTGGCCCAGGTCACCCCACAGCCGTTGCGCCTCATCCGCCGCCCGGGTGTGGGCCGGGCTGCGCTGGCGCCACTGCTGGAACGCCATGCGCTGGGCCGCGGTGGCCTGGCCGGAGTGCAGCAGCACCAGCCAGTCGATGGCGGTGTCGTCGAGGTTTTCGGGAGCATCGGTCATGGCGGCGTCGGCAAGCAGGTGGGGATCATTCATGGTGCTGTTGCAGCCAGTCGCGGCAATGGCGCAGGGCCTGGCCCATGTATTTTGCCACCATGCTTTCGGAAACGCCCAGCCGCACAGCGATCTGGGCCTGGGTCAGGCCCTCCAGGCGATTGAGCAGCAGGGCCTGGCGCGCATTGTCGGACAGCTGTTGCAGGGCCTGGTCGAGCACCTCCAGGCGCTCCTTGGCCAGCAGTACCGCCTCGGGGGCCGGAGCTGGGTCCACCGCCTCGCCATGCTCGGGGGCTTCAACCAGGTTGGCGGCCAGGCGTTGTTCGCGACGCAGGGTATCGATGGCCAGGTTGCCGGCCACGCGGAAAATGAAGCCGCGGTCGTTCTGGACCTCCAGCGCCTGCTGCTCGACCTTGAGCAACTTCAGGTAGGTGTCCTGGGCCACGTCCGCCGCCCGCTGGCGGTCGTTCATGCGCCGGGTGAGGAACTTCAGCAGGTCGTCGTAGTGCTCTTGAAAGCTGCGCAGCAGGCTGGGTATCGGCAGCATCGAGGGGCGGTCCGCAGATCGGGGACGCGGATTATTCCATAAAGGCAAATGAGAAACAGTATCTTTCGTATCCCTTGGAAGTTGGTTTTTTATGCCCGCCTGCCCTTCTGGCAGCCGCCCCTTTCTGGCATCCTGCGCCTCCATTTTTTCCGACCGGGTCCCTGGATGCCTGCTGATGGCAGCTCTTGGGCCCAAGTCCCGTCCACTTTCCGGCGCGTGCCCCCGTTGCATCCACGTGCCACTGGCAGGCCTTCCTTCATGAGCGCATCCGAACACTCCCCTCCCCGCTACAAGTCCGACCTGATCTATGGCCTCAACGATCGGCCACACTTCAGCGCGGCGATCTTCGCCGCCCTGCAGCACGTGCTGGCCAGCTTCGTCGGCATCATCAGCCCGACCCTGATCTTCGGCGGCGTGCTGGGCCTTGAAAGCGAATTGCCGTACCTGATCAGCATGGCGCTGTTCGTCTCGGGCCTGGGCACCTTCGTCCAGGCCCGACGCCTGGGCCCCATCGGTTCGGGCCTGCTGTGCGTGCAAGGCACCAGTTTCTCGTTCATCAGCGTGCTGCTCAGCGCCGGTTTCATGGTCAAGGGCCGGGGTGGCGACACCAACGAGATCCTCTCGACCATCTTCGGCATCTGCTTCGTCGCCGCCTTCATCGAGATGTTCCTCAGCCAGTTCATCGGCAAGCTGCGCAAACTGATCACCCCAGTGGTCACCGGCACCATCATCACCCTGATGGGCCTGTCGCTGATCAAGGTGGCGGTCACCGACATGGCCGGCGGCTATGGCGCCAGCGACCTGGGCGCCGCCAGCAACCTGGGCCTGGCAGCGCTGGTGCTGCTGACCATCGTGGTGTTGAACCGCTTCAACAATCCGATGTTGCGCCTGGGCTCCATCGTCATCGGCCTGACCCTGGGCTTCCTGGTGGCCTGGATGCTGGGCCGGGTGGACATGGCTGCCATGCCCGAAGTGCCCCTGGTGAGTATTCCGGTGCCGTTCAAGTACGGTTTCTCCTTCGACCTGATCGCCTTCATCCCCCTGGCAGTGATCTTCCTGATCTCGCCACTGGAAGCCGCCGGCGACCTCACGGCCAACTCGATGATTTCCCAGCAGCCGGTCAAGGGCCCGCTGTACATCAAGCGCATCAAGTCCGGCCTGCTGGCCGATGGTTTCAACTCGGCGGTGGCGGCGGTGTTCAACAGCCTGCCGATGGTGACCTTCGCCCAGAACAACGGCGTGATCCAACTCACCGGCGTAGCCAGTCGCTACGTGGCCTACTTCATCGCCGGGCTGCTGGTGCTGCTGGGACTGTTCCCGGTCATCGGGGCGGTGCTGCAATTGATGCCCAAGCCAGTGCTGGGCGGCGCGACCCTGATCATGTTCGGCACCGTGGCGGTGGCCGGGATCAAGATCCTCGCCGAGGCCGGCCTGCACCGGCGCAACGTGCTGATCGTGGCGATTTCCCTAGGCATGGGCCTGGGCGTGGCGGCGGTGCCCGAGGTGCTGCGCGAACTGCCCAAGGCCTTGCACAACATCTTCGAATCGCCGATCACTGTCGGCGCCTTCTGCGCGATCTTCCTCAATATCTTCCTGCCCGAAGAGTTCCTGGAGCTGGAAGAAGACGAATTCGACCCTGAAGCTGCGACCCTCAAGGTCATGCAGGACCCGGATCGGGACGCCAAGGCGAACTCCTGAGGCGCAACGGCGTCTATCCTGCGTGCGTCAAGCAAGGCCCCCTGGGGCCTTGTGGCAAGCTCGAAAATAACCAGAGCGTCGAGCGCAAGCCCCCGTAGCGACGCCGTGGTCATTCACTCCCATCGCCAGTAGGTAGCCCATGCGCAAACTCATCGCCCTGTCCCTGGTCCTGCTCAGCCTGGGCGCCTGCGCCCTGTTGCCCCAGCGCGATCCGCTGGCGATCAACGTGGTCGGCATCGAGCCGCTGCCGAGCCAAGAACTGGAGATGCGCTTCGCCATCAAGCTGCGCTTGCAGAACCCCAACGAGACCCCCATCGACTACAACGGCGTGGCCCTGGACCTGGAGGTCAACGGCCGGCCACTGGCCTCCGGGGTCAGCGACCAGCAAGGGCATATCGGCCGCTACGCCGAGGATATCCTGGTGATCCCGGTGAGCGTCTCGGCCTTCTCGGTATTGCGCCAGACCCTGGGCCTGAGCCAGACCCAGAGCCTGGATAACCTGCCCTACGTGCTGCGCGGCAAACTGGCCGGAGGGCTGTTCGGTACCCAGCGCTTCATCGAACGCGGACAGATCAGCCTGGCGAGTCCCGCAGGCAGCTGGTAGGCCCAGTTAGAACACCGACCAGCCAATACGCTGGCTGAGCAATTCCAGGGCGGCCATGCCCACCAGCGAGTTGCCGGCAGCATTGAGTTCCGGCGACCACACGCACACCGTGAACTGCCCCGGCACCACCGCGACGATTCCGCCACCCACTCCGCTCTTGCCCGGCAAGCCGACCCGATAGGCAAAGTTGCCGGCCTCGTCGTACAAGCCACTGGTGGCCATTATCGAGTTGACCTGCTGGGTCTGCCGGCGACTCAGGATCTGCTCGCCGCTGTGCTTGCAAAAACCATCGTTGGCCAGGAAGCAGAAGGCCCGGGCCAGGTCGACGCAACTCATGCGCAAGGCGCAATGGCTGAAGTAACTGCGCAGCACCGCCTCCACATCGTTGTGGAAGTTGCCGAAGGATTGCATCAGGTAGGCCATGGCCGCGTTGCGCGCGCGGTGCTGGTACTCCGACTCCGCCACCCGGCCGTCCACCAACACCTGGGGATTGCCGGACAAGCGCCGGACAAAATCACGCATGGACAAGGCCGGCGCAGCAAAGCGCGACTGGTTGATATCGCAGATCACCAGAGCCCCGGCATTGATGAACGGATTGCGTGGCCGCCCCCGCTCGAACTCCAGTTGCACCAGGGAGTTGAACGGCTGCCCGGAAGGCTCGTGCCCCAACCGCTCCCAGATCGCCTCGCCGGAATGGCCGATGGCCTGCACCAGGCTGAAGACCTTGGAAATGCTCTGCACCGAAAATGCCGTGTCGGCGTCACCGGCGCTGAACACCTGGCCATCGTTGCCATAGACGGCGATCCCCAGTTGGTTGGCCGGCACGTCCGCCAGGGCCGGAATGTAGCTGGCGACCCGGCCTTGGCCGATTAGGGGGCGGACTTCATCGAGAATCTGGTTCAACAGCGCTTGCATGGTCTGGCTCGTCGTCACGGGCCCCGATACGGCTGCGGGGCCAAGGTCTGCTAGACGCACTTTGTGGCCCGCGCAGCACAGTCCGTTGCACGAATGAATGAAAATGCGATTGATAGTCGATCATTTTCAACAACCAAAATACTGAAGCCCCTGATACAGATCAGCATAAAATCAGCGCCACAGGCTAGAATCGCACGCTGTTGCGAGAACAATCCTGTCATATTCAACTTTAGTCGCAGCACATCGTTCCTTGCATCGTCGTTACTCGCCGTACCGTCGCGGCGATGCTTTCGTCCTGACGGCATTTGCTCACCGGAGTCCTGCCCCCTTGAGAACCTGGCATACGATCATCGGCGTCCTGCTGATCACCACTATCACCCTGCTCATGGAAATCCCCAGCCAGACCTGGCTGACGTCCGCCACCCTGAGCCTGGTGCTGGGCAGCGCCGCCCTGGCCTACATGGCCCTGTCCTGCCTGCTGTCGAGCCGCTGGCGCTGGACCGAGCGCTTGTTTGGCGGCCTGGACCGCGTGTACGAGACCCACAAATGGCTGGGCATCTGGGCCCTGGCGTTCGCCAGCTACCACCTGGTGTTCAAGGCCAACCTGGATGAATGGAACAGCGTGCCGATCCTCGAGCTGTCCAAGTACTGGACGCGCCTGGTGCGCCAGTTGAGCTACGTGGCCCTGGGGCTGATCGTCCTCCTGGCCTTGAACCGCAACATTCCCTACAGCCAATGGCGCTGGTGGCACAAGCTGTCCGGGCCGCTGTTCCTGGTGGTGATCCTGCACTGGCTGAGCTTCAAGTCGCCCATCGCCCTGGACAACCCATCAGGCATCTGGCTCGGCCTGCTGTGCGTACTCGGCGTCCTGGGGGCGCTGTACAAGCTGCTGCTCTACCCGTTCCTGGCCAAGGCCGGCGAATACCAGGTAACCGCCGTGCGCATCGAGCGCAACTCGTTGCATCTGGAGCTGATCCCCCAGGGCCGTGGCTTTCCTTTCAAGGCCGGACAGTTCGCCTTCCTGGCAATGCAGGAAAAGGGCTTGCGCGAACCCCACCCCTTCACCATCGCTAGTGCCCAGGCCCACGATGGGCGTATCGAGTTCGTGATCCGCGCCCTGGGCGACTACACCCAGCGGCTGCACAAGCAGGTCAAGGTCGGCATGCTGGCCGATATCTACGCCCCTTATGGCCGCTTCAAGCGCCCGCTACTGGCCGCCCGGGAAATCTGGATCGGCGGCGGCGTCGGCATCTCGCCGTTCATTGCCTGGCTGCAAGACCAGGCAGCCGGCAAACTCGACCGGGCGACCCTGGTGTATTGCTACAACCCCTCCCGGGCCTTCCCCAGCGTCGATGCCTTGCAGGGCATGGCCCAGGCCCGCGGTGTCGGTTTCGTCGCCAACAGCGGCGGCGTCGAACCCCTGGCTCAGACCCTCAAGCGCGCGGCGGCGGAAACCGACCCGGGGCAGATCCAGGTCAGTTTCTGCGGGCCCAAGGGTTTGTTGGGGCGGGTCCGCGAGCTGATGCACGAATGCCGGATTCCCGAGGCCAACCTGCACTACGAGTTCTTCGAGTTCCGCTGACCCGGCGTGCGGCGCGGCTCATGCAGCGCCACTCGCACCACCAGGGCCGACAGCAAGGTGATCACCACCAGCACCTGCAGTAACTGGCTGAAAGTCCCGGTATACAAGGCCAGCAAGCGTTCGCGGGCAACCTCCGGCAAGGCGGCCGCGCTGGCCGCCAGGTCGCCTCCGGCCAGTTGCCGGGCCGCCAGCAACGCGGTATCGCCCCGGACCTGCACCTGGCCCAGGGCGTGCTGCAACAGGCCGGCCAGCAAAGCCACCACCAGGGCCAGGGCAATGCCCTCACCCGCCACTCGCGTGGTGCTGAAGATGCCGCTGGCCATGCCCGCCCGCTCCTTGGGTACCACGCTCACCGACAACCCATCCATCAGGCCCCAGGGCAGCCCGGTGCCCAGACCTATCACCAGCAACGGCCAGGCCCGTTCCAGGGGGGGCTGCCCGACGCTGCCGCAACTGAGCCAGAACAGCCCGCCAGCAGCCACCACCAGGCCCAGGCTCGCCAGCTTGCCGGCGCTGAACCAACGGTTCAGCCAGCCCGCGGCGAAGGGCACCACCAGCATCGGCGCGGACAAGGCGATCATCAGCAGCCCAGCCTCAATCTCGCTGTAGCCTTCCACGCCGATAAAGCGGATCGGCAGCAGGATCAGCAGCACCACGTAGCAGTAGCAGGTTGCGATGGGCAGTACCTGGACCCCGACGAAACGCGGGTAGCGAAACAGCGACAAGTCGAGCATCGGCCGCGCCGCCCGACGCTCCACGGCCACGAACACCCACAGCACCAGCCCCGACCCCGCCAGCAACGCCAGGACCAGCGGGCTGTCCCACCCGCTTTGCGGGGCTTGCAGGATGCCCCAGGTCAGCAGCACCAGGGCCAGGGTGAAGCTCAAGGTGCCGGGCCAATCCACGCCCCTGGCCTCGGGATCCCGAGACTCGACCATGCGCGGCACGCCAAAACCCAGGGACAGGGCCCCGATCAGGGCGCCGGAAACGAAGATCCCGCGCCAGCCGGCATGCTCGATCAACACCCCGGCCAGGATCGGCCCGAAGGCCAGGCCGACTCCGAAGGTGGTGCCCAGCAAACTGAAGGCACGGGTCCGGCCCGGGCCATCGAACGCCTGGGCCAGGGCCGCCGAACCGCCGGCCAGGGCTGCTGCGCCGGCCAACCCCTGCACGCCGCGCAGCAGGTTGAGCCACAACAACGACGGGGCGAACACCAGGGCCAGGGAAGTCAAGGCGAACAACGCCACGCCAAGGCTGAACAGGCGTTTGCGACCGAATTCGTCGGCCAGGGTACCGGCAGCCATCAGCACGCTGCCAAAGCTGAGCATGAAGGCGTTGGTGGTCCAGCTCAGTTCCAGCGGGCTGCCGCCCAGCTCACGGCCGATGGCCGGGGTCGCCACCGCCACCCCGACAAAGGTCAAAGGCAGCATCAAGGCCGCCAGGCACACCGCGGCAAGCACACCTTGGGCTGCGCGTTCGCCACTGCGGGCCGGCGAGCCCTGGGTCAATTCAAGTTCAGGATTCACGGGCACCTCTACCTCCTGGCAACCAGGGTCATCAAAAAACTCATGGTAGGCATGCCGCAATAGGCGAAAAACAGGGCAGTATTCCGGTATTTACGGACAAAAAGGCTCTAATCGAGGTCGCCATGGATAACCTGAACGGCTTGCAAGTGTTTGTCTGCGTGGTCCAGAGCGGCAGCCTGGTAGCCGCCGGCGAACGCCTGGGGATATCCGCCTCGGCGGTGGGCAAGGCCCTGGCCCGCCTGGAACAACGGCTCGGCGTGCGCCTGCTGAACCGCAGCACCCGGCGGATCAGCCTGACCGACGAAGGCACGCTGTTCTATGAACGCGGCCAACGCATCGTCGACGAGGTACAGGAAGCCGAAGCCGAGCTCGCGCGGATCAGCGACAAACCCCGGGGGCGGCTGCGGGTCAGCCTGCCGGCCATCGGCTATCGCATGCTGCTGCCGATCCTCCCGGAGTTCTCCGCGCGCTACCCGGACATCGAACTGGACCTGGATTTCAACGACCGGATGGTCGACGTGATCGCCGAAGGCCTCGACGCGGTGATCCGCAGTGGCGAGCTGGCGGATTCGCAATTGCGCTCGCGCAGCCTCGGACCGTTCGGTTTCGTGCTGGTCGGCGCTCCGGAGTACTTCGCCCAACGCGGCGTGCCGCAGGCTCCGCAAGACTTGGAACAGCACGCCTGCCTGCGCTACAGGTTCCCCGCCGGCACCCAGATGCAGGTCTGGCGCCTGCGCTTGCCCGAAGGCGCGCCGCCATTGGTGCTGGGCAAGGCCTTGACCAGCAATAACCTCGAAGCGTTGATCCATGCCGCGACCCAGGGCCTGGGCATCGCCTACGTGCCGGAATTCGTGGTCGCCGGAGCCCTGGCCGACGGCAGCCTGGTATCGGTGCTGGACGACTACCAGGGCGAGCGCGGCAAGTTCTCGATCCTCTGGCCTGGCAGTCGACAGCTGCTGCCAAAATTGCGAGTCTTCGTCGACTTCCTCAGCGAACACCTGGTGCTCGGCAAAACCCACAAGGAGCCATGACCATGACCGGCCACGTACCGCCGCTCACCACCCCGCGCTTGCTGCTGCGGCCCCTGGAGCTGGCAGACGCCGGCGCCATCCAGAACCTCTTCCCGCAGTGGGAAGTCGTGCGCTACCTCAATGCCAACGTGCCCTGGCCCTACCCGGCCGATGGCGCCTTGAGCTTTGTCCGTGACATGGCCTTGCCGGCCACGGCCCGGGGCGAGGAATGGCACTGGACCATTCGCCTGCGCGAGGAACCTGGGCAAATGATCGGCAGCATCAGCCTGATGCGCGAGCCCGATAACAACCGTGGCTTCTGGCTGGCTCCGCAATGGCAGGGCCACGGCTACATGAGCGAGGCCTGCCAAGCGGTGGACCACTACTGGTTCGAAGTCCTGGAACAACCGCTGATGCGGGTGCCCAAGGCCGCCCCCAACCAGGGGTCGCGACGGATTTCCGAGCGTGGCGGGATGCGCCTGGTACGTTCCGAGGCCGGTGAGTTCGTCAGCGGCCGTTTTGCTCTGGACATCTGGGAGATCACCCGCGAAGAGTGGCGCCGCCTCGGTCCGCAAGCCTCCGTCAGGTAAAGCGCACGCCAGGGCGCGGACGCTGGTCCACTGTCAACTCGAACACGTCCGGGCGCGCATAATGACCCACCACATCGTAGTCATAGCGAGCCTTCACCAGGTCGTCGGTATCGATCTGTGCGCAAATCAACCCGGCACGCCCCACCAGCGGGCCGGCCAGCACATCGCCCATGGGACCGACGATGACGCTGCCGCCGGCGATCAACGGCCGTTGCGCCGGCCAGTTGGCGATCTGCAGGCCCAGCTCCTCGGGCGAGGCCTGCACCTGGCAGGCGCTGACCACGAAACACCGACCTTCGTGGGCCACGTGACGCATGCTCACCTGCCACATCTCGCGCTCATCCACCGTCGGTGCGCACCAGACCTCGATGCCCTGGGCATACATGGCGGTACGTAGCAGCGGCATCATGTTTTCCCAGCAGATCACCGCGCCGACCCGCCCGACCTGGGTGTCCAGCACCGGCAAGGTGGAACCGTCGCCCTTGCCCCAGATCAGCCGTTCGGTGCCGGTAGGCATCAGCTTGCGATGCTTGCCCACCAAGCCTTGCTGGGGGTCGAAGTACAACGCGGTGCAGTACAGACTGCTGCCGCTGCGCTCGATCACTCCCAGCACCAGGTTGGCACCGGTGCGGGCCGAGAGACCGGCCAGGGCCTCGGTCTCCACCCCTGGTACATCGATGGCATTGGCGAAGTAGCGGGCAAAGGCCTCTCGTCCCTCGGGCAGGCGGTAGCCCAATTGGGTGCCGAAGCCCTCGCCCTTGGGATAGCCCCCGAGCAGGGCTTCGGGCATCACCACCAGTTGGGCACCGGCGTCGATGATGGCGTCCTCGTAGGACAGGATCTGTTCCAGGGTTGCGGCCTTGCCACCTGGCAAGGCGCCGATTTGCAGGGCAGCGACTATGGATCTGGGCATGGGATGACTCCTTCGACGATCAAGTGTTGCGCATTCTCCTGCCGCCGCCGATCATCGATAAACCCCAATTCAATGCTTAATGATATGAACTATATGAATATCGCCGATATCGATCTCAACTTGCTCAAGGCCTTCGAAGCGCTGCATGACGAATCCAGCGCCAGCCGCGCCGCCCTGCGCCTGGGGGTTACCCAGTCGGCCATGAGCGCCGCCCTGCGGCGGCTGCGCGAGTTGTATGGCGACCAGCTGTTCGTACGAACCGGGCGCGGCCTGGCCCCGACTCTCAAGGCCAACCAGTTGAAGCCGGTGGTCAGCGAGGCCTTGAACAAATGCCGGCAGAGCCTGGCCATGGTCGCGCCAGACAGCGCCGACTATCAGGGCCGGGCGGTCACCGTGGGGTTGTCCGATGACTTCGAGATCGCCTATGGCCGGCAGTTGATCGAGGCCGTGGCCCGGCGCGCGCCCAAGCTGCGGCTGATCTTTCGCCAGACCCACAGCCAGGTGGTCGCCGAGGCGCTATTGCAGCGCAGCGTCGACCTGGCCATCAGCGCCGGCGGGTTCGCCCAGCGCATGCTTAGCCGCCAGGTACTGGGGGAAGGTGACTATCTATGCCTGGCAGATCCGGCGAGCCTGGCTCCCGGGCAGCAACGGATCGATATCCAGGAGTTCGTCGAACGCGAACACCTGCTGGTGTCGTCGCAAGGGTTCATCGGCATCACCGACGAGGGGCTGGCGAACCTGGGCTTGAGCCGCCAAGTATGCGCCTCGACCACGCATTTTGCCGCGTTGCCATTCCTGCTCAAGGACAGCCAGGCGGTGGCCACCATCCCGGCCCATGCCGCCCGACGCATCGCCGAGTTCACCGGCCTGCAGTTGCTGCCCTGCCCCCTGGCGCTACCGCGCTATCCCATCGAGCTGGGCTGGCGCACCGCGCCGCAGATCGACCCGTTGCTGGTTAAAGTCCGCGAGGCGATCGTCGAGAGTTTTGCCGTTACTTGCTTGCCGCCATCAGGCGATTGACTTCACTGCGCACCATGTTGGAGTACTCCGGCGGCGACATGCCGTCGAGCTCGGCACGGACCCACTCCGCCCACTTGCCCTTGCGCTTGCTGCGCTCGCCGAACAGGCGCGCGGCCTCGCTCTTGGCCTTGCCCAGGTTGCTCTGCCACAGCTCGAACAGGCGGGACTTCTCGTCCTCGATGGCGGCGCGCTCGGCCAGGGTCTTGTTAGCCAGGTTGAAGCTCATGGGAAATTCCTGCTGCGTAAAATAGGCGACATCTTACACTGTAGGGGCTGGCGGTTTTACCCGCGAAGGTCGCCGATGGGTAAAACAGCTGCAACTTTTGCCCCGGCGCCAGACTCCATTGCTTGCCAGCCCCGTCTCCCCGCCACCTGCTCAAGGTCGCGAGCGGCAGAGAACTACAGGCGCTCTGCAAGGGCGCCCATGGCACACTGCACCACTAGGCCACATCGACAAGGAACCACTTCATGGCTCGTAAAACCGCCGCGCAAGCGGACAACGATCAAATCAAGGACCAGGCATTCAGCGAGCTGCAGGCGCTGATCGAGGAATCGGAAAAACTGCTCAAGGGCAGCGCCGCCCTGGTAGGCGAAGAAGGCGAGAGCCTGCGCCGCCAGGTGAGCCAGAAGCTCAAGCAGGCATTGGATTCGGTGAGCAATGTGCGCGAGCGCAGCAAGCCGGTGGTCGACGCCACCGAGCAATACATCGGCGGCCATCCATGGCAGACCGTAGCCATCTCCGCCGGCGTCGGCCTGGTGGTCGGCCTGTTGCTGGGCCGGCGTTCCTGAGCGCAGCCTCCCTCTAGGCCAGGCCCCGGCTGCCTGGCCTTCACCTCCCCCGCTTCACTGCTTGCGCGCCAGCTCCCGTAGCTGCTCCAACTGCTGGCAGGCAATGGCGATACCCTTTTCCCCGGACCGCTCGCGTTGCCAGTGACGACGATCCCCCGGCAGGCGCTTGAGACCCACCGCGTGCATCTGCCGCACCAGTTCCTGGCTGCGCTCGGCAAAACCCTGGCCGGCGCCCTTGCCCGGATCGATGACGATCAACAACTGGCCGGTCCGGGGAGTCTTGGCTCCCGGGTGGCGGGACCAATCGAACTCGAACGAGAAGTTGCCACCGGTCAACCCGGCACAGAGCAGTTCCACCATCATCGACAGCGCCGAACCCTTATGGCCGCCAAAAGGCAACAGGGCCCCGCCCTCGAGGATCGCCCTGGGATCCTGGGTCGGCTGCCCCAGGCTGTCGACACCGATTCCCGGCGGCAGGCGCTCGCCCTTGGCAGCGGCGATCTGCACATCGCCGTGGGCGATGGTACTGGTGGCCAGGTCGAAGACGATGGGATGCCCCTGGGCCTGGGGCGCGGCAAAAGCGATCGGGTTGGTGCCGAACAGTGGCCGATCGGCGCCATGGGGCACCACGCAGGTCATGCTGTTGACCACGCTCAGGGCCACCAGCCCTTCTTCGGCAAAGGGTTCGACATCCGGCCAGAGCGCGGCGAAGTGATGGGAGTTGCGAATCGCCAACAACGCGATTCCGGCGTGACGGGCCTTGTGCACCAGTAACTCACGGCCGGCGGCCAGGGCCGGTTGGGCGAAACCGTTGGCAGCATCGACCCGGACGAATGCCGGGGCCACGTCTTCCACCACCGGCACGGCCTTGCCATCGACCCAGCCGCTGTCCAGGGTCGAGAGGTAGCCGGGAATACGGAACACGCCATGGCTCTGGGCCCCATCGCGCTCGGCCTGGGCGCAGTTCTCGGCCAGGCTGCGGGCCACTTCGGCACTGCATCCATGACGCAGGAGAATGGTCTCCAGCAACTCCACCAGGGCTGGCAGGGACAGGTATTCGCGAGGAGGTTCGGCAACCAGGGACGATGCAGACATCTGAAGCTCCAGTGTAGTTATTGGAGGGGGCTACAGCGCATGACCTGGCGATTAAACAACGGCAGCGCCCGGGCCTGTCAACCGCGGATCGGGATGCCTTGGGCAGCCGCGCACGGATCGCTACGGGCTATATGGGACGGCGCGACGCCGCAGGCTGCGCGGGGCCCGGCAGCCGCAGCAAGAAATCCGCCACTGGCTCGGTGTGCAGCCTCACGGGCCCACCAGCAGCGTCAAGGAAGGATGGGAGGCAAGGTTGCCTCCCGAGCCGGACATCAGTCTTTCTGGTCGCGCAGGATGTTGCCGGAGGTGCCGTCGATGCGGAACTCGTAGACGCTGCCATCGGACTTGCGACCTTCGCCTTCCCAGTAGCCGTCGTTGTCCGCCTCGATCTTGTAGATAGCCACGTAGCCAGCCTTGGTCTTCGCCGTTTCAATGGCTTTCTCGATGGTGATCCAGCCCGCCTGCGGGTGATCGGCCAGTGCGGCAGAGGCACCGAACAGGGTGGCGCAGGCAAACAGTGCGGCAAAAGTGTGCTTCAGCATGTTCCATCTCCATTTGTAGAAACTTTCGATACACAACGTGTTTTTAGGGTGCGATGGATGAAAATAAGTTCACTTTGATGCTCAATCGCCATGACGACTGTTCTACAAGGCTCGCCCTGGAGGGTAGAATGCGCGAAATCAGGAAGAGTCAATGAGCGAACAGATCCTCTCGGAAGCCGAATACGACGCCATCACCCAAGCTGCCGCCCAATGGTGCATGCGCCTGCATGAGCCGGACTGCAGCGATGTCGAGCGCCTGGCTTTCCAGCAATGGCATGACGCCGACCCCTTGCATGCCTTCGAATACGAAGCCATGCGCGAAATCTGGGAGGTGGCCGACCAATTGCCACCCACCACCCTCGCGCCAGCCCCCTTCCAACGTGCCCCACGGCGAACCTGGCAGCGCTATGGCGCGGCGGCGGCCATTGCCCTGTGCGCCCTGCCCCTGGCCGCCTACAGCGGCTGGGAGCTGGGCTGGCTGCCATCGTCCTACGAGCGCTTCGAAGCCGGCGACAGCCTGCGCAGCGTGACCCTGGCCGATGGCAGCCAGGTCGAGCTGAACCTGGGCAGCAGCCTGGTCTACAGCAACTACAAGGACCAGCGCCGGGTGACCCTGAAAAAGGGCGAGGCCTTCTTCAAGGTCAGCCATGACAGCAGCCACCCCTTCGTGGTCAAGGCCGCCAACGGCCAGGTCAAGGTCACGGGCACTCAGTTCAACGTGTGGATGTACGAAGACCAGGTGCGGGTCACCCTGCTCCAGGGATCGGTCCTGGTCAGCAGCAACACCGCCCTGCCCGGCGAAGGCTTCCGCCTGGAGCCAGGCATGCAGGCACGCTACAAGGGTGGCGACTACGAGCCGCAGATCAGCCAGACCTACAGCAACGACAGCTCCCTGGCCTGGCGCAACGGCAAGCTGGTGCTGGACAACCTGTCTCTCACCGAAGCCCTGCCGCTGATCAACCGCTACCTGGAGATGCCCGTGCAGGTGGCCGACAGCCACACCGGCCAGATCCGCGTCGGCGGCATCTACGACACGCGCCAGATCAAGAGCCTACTGACCTCGCTGCCCAAGGTCCTGCCGGTGTACCTGACCCGCAACCGTGACGGCAATCCAGTGATCAACTCGCTGCCGCAGTCCCCGCCAAAAAGCTGAAGGCCGCTCCGTTGCCGGGGCGGCCTTCAACGTTTTACCACGCTTGAACTCAGCGGTGGGCCAATGCCACCGGCTCCTTGCGCGCCTCCTCGATCACCTGCACCTGGTACTGGCCATCGGCGCGGATCTGCGCCTCGGTAAAGGGCAGTTCATTCCACTGATTGCGGGCGAAGGCCTCGGTCTGGTCGCGAAAATGCGCCGAGGCCGGATCGCTGGACAGGGAAAACGCCAGCAATCCCCTGGCCCGTGGTCCCTGCTCATCGAAACTGACGATGTTCAAGTAGCTGGTGCCACTGACCACCTCGCGCTTGCCAGCTTCACCGGGCACGCTTTGCATGGCGTTGTAGATCCCCAGGCTCTCCGGCCCGCCGGGCACCGGGGTCGGCTGGCCACCCTGGCTGACCTGCTGGATATCGCCCCAGCGGATATCCTCGGCCAGCCCGGCCTCCCGCACCTGCTGCGCCGAAGCCAGCATCGCCTGGCGTAGCGCCTCGGCCACCGCCGGGCGACCAATGGCTAGCCCGCGCGGAGTGTGCTGCGGGTCCTTGGAGTCGAACGCCACGCGCCAGGCATCAGGCTCCTGCAACATGGCCTGCATGATGCCCTGGAAATGCACGAACCCCAGGCCAGCCTGCAGACCCGCGCTGCGATCCCAGGTCTTCAAGCTGCGGCACAGCGCATCCAGGCGCTGGGCATCCGCACCCAGCTCCCCTGCGCAGAACTGCAACAGATCCGGCATCACTTGGCCCGCCAGGTACACCTGATCGTCGCTGACCAGATGCTGCAAGTCGCTGGGATGGGCCTGGTGCAGTCGACTCAAGCGATCCAGGGCAAAGCGCGCGCGCATTTTCAGAGGCACATCCTGCTGGCTGATGACCGGCGAAAAGCCTTCCAGTGGCTTGGCCGGGTTGACCATCCAGGCCGAGTCGTTGGAGTGCTGCAGATAGTCGTTGCGCGCCAGTTGCGGCAATTGGCCGGCGGCGAAGATACCCGGCTGGGCCGCTGCCGGGTCGATGTCCCAGGCGCAGGCCTGGCGCGAGCCGTCGAGGACGATGACCTGGGTGCCCGCCCTTGGATCGCTGCATTGCGCCAGCTTGGCCTGGGTGACGTTGGGCACCACCGACTGGTTCATGTACAACGCCCGGCCCTGGTCATCCACCGCCAGGGTATTGACCCAGGGAATGCCCTGCCAGTGATGCACGCTATCCTGCAGGCCGGAGACGCTGGTGGCCTGGTTCATCGCCGCCCACTGGGCCAGCACCCGGGTATTGCCCAGGTTGGCATCGCGCAGGCTGTAGGCATGCTGGCGATCCCAGTCCAGCTCGCCCGGCCACTGCACCACCGGGCCGAATACCGAGCTGTACAAGGTGCGCGAGTGCTCATGCAACTGACCGTCCGCGCCCTTGCCCTGCACCGTCACCACCTGGCGCTCCAGGGGCAGCGAACGACCATCGAGCAGGTAGCGGGTCGGGTCCTTCGGGTCCAGCTGCAAGCGATACAGGGTGAAGTGCTTGGAGGTATCGACCGTGTGGGTCCAGGCCAGGTGCTGGTTGAAGCCGATATTGATCAGCGGCAAGCCAGGCAAGGCTGCTCCCATCACGTCCAGTTGGCCGGGAATGGTCAAGTGCATCTGGTAGAAGCGCATGCCGCCAATCCAGGGGAAGTGCGGGTTGGCCAGCAACATGCCGCGACCGTTGAA
Organism: Pseudomonas sp. CMR5c; assembly: GCF_003850545.1. Lineage (NCBI taxonomy): Bacteria > Pseudomonadati > Pseudomonadota > Gammaproteobacteria > Pseudomonadales > Pseudomonadaceae > Pseudomonas > Pseudomonas sp. CMR5c. The sequence goes on from NZ_CP027705.1 coordinate 3,607,372, forward strand.
CGAACGTTCGCTGCCGATGGCCACTGCATTGCTGCCCCGATCCAGGGCAAAGCGTTGCTGGCGCGCGGCCGCCAGCTGCCAGGCCTGCGCCGACAACCCGGCCTGCGCCACGCTCCCCGGCGGCGTAGCGCCAGCCAGGGCCTCGGCGAACTGGCCGGCGCCACCTTCGACCAGCAAGCGCCGGGTCAGCTTCACCAGGTCCGCGGTGGTCAGCGGGCGCACCCACTGGCCATTGCATTGTTCGGGCAGCCCCTGGGCCTGGCGCTCCGCCAGCTGGCGGTTGTAGCCCTCGACATACCCCTGCATGCGCTCGCGCATCGCCACCGGTTGCGCCTGCCAGAATGCCTCCACCGCCTGGGGGGTGTTCAACCAACTGAAAAACACGTCGCTGCCCAGGTTGTCCCGCTGCTCCAGGGTCTGGCCCTCGGGACCGAAGTAGCGTGAGCGCTGGCCGTTGACCGTCAGTACTTCATTGGCCAGCAGGCACAGGTTGTCCTGGGCGTAGGCATAACCGATGCCATAACCCAGGCCTCGCTCATCGGTTGCACGGATATGCGGTACGCCGAAGCTGGTGCGGCGAATTTCGGCACGGGTCTGCTCCGGCTGGGCCAGCGCCTGGGCACCGCAGCTGAAACTCAGAAACAGGGCTGCAAGGCAAACGTTCGATAACTGCCTGGAAATGATCACGCCGACTCCTGATACGAAAACACAGAACCAGGACTGGAGAGCTGCATGAAATTGGCAAGATCACCAGCCTGGGTATCCGGCCGCGCACGAGGGAACCGGCGCCTGCCTGCCCATACAGACGAAATCGATGAAAAAAAATTAACCGGCGCAGAGCCCGCCAGCTGGGGCCATCACATGTCAGCGACTTGATACCGACAAATTTTCTACATCCAGAGACTCATGATTTGTCGTGCTCGTTCGTCTAGTTACTAGAGCACCCATCATTCTTTTCCTGATCAGGCTCTGATTAAGGAGTTTCTGCATGTACAACCAGCAACTGCCAACGGACGGCAATATCGTGAACAGAACGCCCTCCCTCGACGCCGGCGCCAGCGTCTTCGGCAAGCAAGTCGAGCGCAACAGCAACGACCGGATCAAGCAGATGCTCAAGAGCTTCGGCCTGCGTACCAGCCTGATTCGCCTGAAGGTCATCGACGCCTTGCTGGTCGCGGCCCAGAGCGACCGCTCCCTGGGGGTACGGGGCATCCACAGCCAACTGCTGGAGCTGGATATCCCGTTATCGTTCCTCAGCGTGCGCGAAGTGTTGAAGCGCTTGTGCAGCGAAGGGGTCATCACCCTCAATGCAGACAAGAGCTACAGCCTGCATCAACAGGCTGCAGCGGTACTGGACGGCCTGGCCTGAGGCCGTCCACGGGCTCAGGGCTTGACCTTGCGCCGCATCACGCCGTTGAGCACCACAACGATGACCGCCACGGCGATGGCGATGTACTGGAAGGTCTTTTCATCGATGACGCCGCTGTTCTGCAGGTAGGAAAGGCCAAGCATGATTCCCAGGACCGCCAGGGAAATCAGAATCGAATATTTCAAACGTTGTGATTGAGTCATTGCGGGAATCCTGAAGCTGAAATTGTATCCGCCGTGTATCGAGGCCGATGCCAAGCACATACCCGGATTCGGGGATGCGCGCGGCGAATCGGGGTCATATGTTACAGGCGCAAAGGAGTTTTTTCTTCCTAGTTGCCCTGTCGTGTTCCCCGAGTCCTTGAGGATTGATAAATGTTCCGTCGAATCACCCTGTTGATTCCCCTGCTGGCCATGCTGACCCTGTCAGGCTGCATCATCATGCCCCGCGATGGCTGGCATCACCGCTACCATGACGGCGGCCCGGGCTACTACTACCACCGTTGAGCGACTGCCAGCGCCGAGCCATCCGGCCAGTCCACCGCCCACCACGCATCGCCCACTAGCCACGCCCGCCCTGTCGCGGGCGTTTTGCTGCCCGGGCCCGGCCCTGATTGCGACCACGGATGAGTTCGTCCTGCCGGGCGAACAGATCCACCAGCCAGTCGACGAACACCCGTATGCGAGTCGAAAGGTGGCGCTGGGGCGGATACAACGCTGTCAACGGCAAGGGCGGTGGCGCATGTTCCGCCAGCACCTCTTGCAAGGCACCGGCCTGCAGTTGTCGGGCGGCATGGTAGTACGGGGTCTGGATCAAGCCGTAGCCCGCTTCGCAGGCCGCCAGGTAGCCATCGGCACTGTTGACGGCGACCTGCTTGGGCAAATTGACCTCAAGCAGCTCACCGCCCACCAGGAACTCCAAGCCATAGCGTTTGCCGGAAACCGCAGAGAAGTACTCCACCATCCGATGCCCCTGCAACTGCGCCACGGAGGTCGGAACACCATGCTCGCGCAAGTAGCCGGGGCTGGCGCAAGTCACCTGAGCCAGCTGCGCCAGAGGGCGCGCCACCAGGCTCTCGTCCAGTAGCGGACCGCCACGCAAGGCACAGTCCACGCCCTCGCGAATCAGGTCCACCGGGCGGTCATTGAGACCGATCTCCAGTTCGAGCAAGGGATAGCGCGCGGAGAACTCCGGCAACGCCGGCATCACGATCAGGTGGCCGATACCGGCCGGCATGTCGACGCGCAAGGTGCCCCGGGGATTGTGCCGCCCCAGGGAAAAGGCCGCCTCGGCCTCCTCCAGATCTGCCAGCAGACGTATGCAACGCTGGTAATAAGCGGCTCCGTCCAAGGTCGGGCTGACCTGGCGGGTGGTGCGATGCAGCAATTGCACCCCCAGGTGCGCCTCCAACTGCTTGATCAGGATGGTCACCGAGGCCCTGGGCAGTTGCAGGCTATCGGCTGCCCGGGCAAAACCGCCAAGCTCGACGATCCGGGTGAACACGCGCATGGCGTTGAAACGGTCCATGGAAAGCGCTCTTGATTATTTGGAATATCTTAATAGTGATAGCGTTTTTAGCCGGTTTATCGCTGTTTTGTCGAGTAGCACAATGAGCGCCTCCCCACTACTACTGGAGTAGCCAGCGATGCACACTCGACAACTGGGCCACAACGGCCCGCAGGTTTCCGCCATTGGCCTGGGCTGCATGGGCATGAGCGATTTCTACACCACCGGCAGCGATTCCCGGGAGTCGATCGCCACCCTGCACCGGGCGCTGGACTTGGGCGTGACCCTGCTGGACACCGCCGACATGTACGGCCCCCACAGCAATGAAGAACTGATCGGCCAGGCCATTCGCGGCAAGCGCGAACAAGTGGTGCTGGCCAGCAAGTTCGGCATTGTCCGTGACCCCGCCAATGCCTCGGCCCGTGGTGTCGATGGTCGTCCGGAGTATGTGCGCGCCGCCATCGATGGCAGCCTGCGGCGCCTGGGCGTGGATACCCTGGACCTCTACTACCAGCACCGGGTCGACCCACAGGTGCCGATCGAGGAAACCGTCGGCGCCATGGCCGAACTGGTCAAGGCCGGCAAGGTGCGCTACCTGGGCTTGAGCGAAGCCTCGGCGGCGACCCTGGAACGGGCGCATAAGGTCCACCCCATCAGCGCCCTGCAAAGCGAATACTCATTGTGGAGCCGCGACCCCGAGGAAAACGGCTGCCTTGCCACCTGCCAGCGCCTGGGCATCGCTTTCGTTCCCTACAGCCCGCTGGGCCGGGGGTTTCTCACCGGCGCCCTGAAGAGCCCGGACGACTTCGCCGCCGATGATTACCGGCGTTTCAACCCGCGTTTCCAGGGAGAGAACTTCCAGCGCAACCTGCGCCTGGTGGAACAGGTGCAGCAGTTGGCAATACAGAAGGAGGTCAGCGCTGGGCAACTGGCCCTGGCCTGGGTCCTGGCTCAGGGCGAATACCTGATACCCATCCCCGGCACCAAGCAGCGGCGCTATCTGGAGGAGAACGTAGCAGCCCTGGACGTGCGCCTGAGCGCCGATGACCTGGCGTCGCTGGACCGCATCTTCAGCCCGCAAGCCGCCGCCGGCACTCGCTACAGCGAAGAGGTGCTGGCCCTGCTGGATCGCTGAAACGACAAGGCCGGGGTCGCTGGAAAGCGCCCCGGCCCTTTTTCGAAACCCGGCTCAGGCCTTGGCGGAGGTAGCACCGTCTTTGTTGGGTACCGTGGTGCCGTTGCCCTTGCCGTAGTTCTGCAGGCTCTGCAGGACGTAGATGGCCTTCTTGTACTCGGGAATCAGGTAGTTGGCGTACTTGTTGCCCTTGAGGTTGTTGTTCTGGATATCGTCGATCTTCATCGCGAAGTATTCCAGCGCGTTGAAAGGCTCCTCGGGGTTTTTCGGAATGCCGAAACGGTCGAACTTGTCACCGGCATTGAGCAGGTTGAGCGCAGTGACATCGGAGATCAGGCCGTTGTTCTTGAGGAAAGTGCTCATGCCACCCAAGGACTTGATGGTGACATTCGTCGGATCGAAGCCCTTGATCTGCTTGTGCAGCTTCAACTGATCCATCTTGCGCACGTCGAGCACGGTAGCGTTCTGCCCCACCATGGTCAGGATCTGGCGCACCTTGGCGCTCTGCGGGGCCTTCTTGACGTCGCCGCCTCCCTGCAACAGGCCTGCCTTGCTGCTCCAGCCGCCAACGTATCCGATTGCCATACTGCAACTCCTGTAGTCCGGCTTGTCGATTCCCCTGTCCTGCCTTCATGGAAACTTCGTAAAGCTCCGGGAAGACCTCAGAGACAGGTCGGCAAGCCATGGTGAAACATCTGAATGGGGGCAAGTATCAACGCCGAAACAATTCGCGCCAACGAATTATTTCGGAAATTTACATTTTTTATACATTTCCGACAAATTCGCCAGGAGCCCCTGATTTAAAGGGCCTGGCCAATATTCAAGACTTCTCTCGGAGCATTTTCGCGGGCCTTGCCGGTTACCGCTGCCGACGTCACTGGCACTTCGGCAAACTCCTTGCAAACAAAATCGATTTTTCTGGACGAACGTCCTAAAGAGCGCATGTCTGGCGCCGATACCTTCTTAATGCCCTGCATAAGGCGCAGCTCTCCCAAAGAATAAGAAACGCTCGGTAAGGACAGGTCCCATGCCCGCTTTGCGCACGATTCAAGCCCGCTACACGCTCTTTCTGGTCCTGTTCATAGCCGTGATGCTGGTACTCACGGTGTTGGGTATCGGCCAGCTGGTGGCCCCCAAATTGCGTCAGACCGAAGAACAGGTCGCCCTGGACCGCATCGCCGAAGTGGCGCAACGCATCCAGGGTGAACTGAACAAGGTCCAGGCCCAGCAACGCAGCATTACCCAGACCGTCGCCCTGCTCGACAGCGACAGCATCGACCGGGTCCTGCCGGGACTGGTGGACCAGTATGGAGAGCAGAAGGTCTTCGGCGGTGGCATCTGGCCCCTGCCCGGCCAGCGCACTCCAGGGCGCCCCAAGCACAGTACCTTCTGGCACCGCGATGCCTCGGGCCAGCTCAAGGTCAATACCTTCTGGAACAGCGACGCGGCGCCCAACTACTACGACCAGCCCTGGTACAAGGGCGGCATGCGGACCGCCCCGGGCCAATGCGCCTGGGCCGCCGCCTACAAGGACGATGCCAGCGCCGAACCGCGTACCAACTGTGCCATGGCCATCAGCCGCGACGGCGTGCCCTATGGCGTGGCCACCATCGACGTGACCCTGGGCTTCTTCAATGACCTGGTGGCCACCCAGGAAAAAGCCCTGGGCGCGCAGATGCTGATCGTCGAGGGCGACGGCAAGATCATCAGCAACAGTTCGCGGATCAACGGCCCCATCGTCCTGAAGAACATCGCCGAACTGGCCAGCAGCTCGGCCTTCGTCGCCCAGGTGCAGCAGGCCCTGGGCAATCGCGGCAGCGGCCTGCAGCGCCTGGAGTTCGACAACGCCGGGGAACCGAGCACCTTCTTCATGCAGCCTATCGACGGCACTCCCTGGTTCCTCGCCAGCGCCCTGCCCAACCGCCTGATCACCGCCCAGCGCGACGACGTGCTGAGCACCCTGGGCCTGCTGCAACTGCCCATGGTGATCCTGCTGGTGTTGCTGCAGATCTATGCCATCGGCCAGTTGGTGCAGCGCATGAAGGCCCTCAAGGCCAACATCGACACCCTGGCCACCGGCGACGCCGACCTGACCCGGCGCATCACCATCCGCGCCGAGGATGAGCTGGGGGCCATCGGCCACTCGGTCAATCGCTTCATCATCTATCTGCAGGACATGATCGGCGAGGTGACCCAGGCCACCGAGGCCATGGCCGGCAGCCTGCAACAACTGCAACGCACCAGCGAGCAAAGCGGACAGATTCTCGCCCGGCACGCCTCGGAAACCGACCAGACCGTCACCGCCATCACCCAGATGAGCTCCACCGCTGACAGCGTGGCGGCCAATGCCGCCGAAACCGCGGCATTCACCCAGCGCGCCAACGAGCATGCCGAGCGTTCGCGGGTGGTGGTGGGCGAAGCGTCCGGCAGCGTGATCGCCCTGATCGACGAAGTGGCCAGCGCCACCCACAAGGTCGAGGCCATGCAGCAAGATGCCCAGCGCATCACCGAGATCCTCGGGGTGATCGGCGCCATCGCCGGGCAGACCAACCTGCTGGCGCTCAACGCCGCCATCGAGGCGGCCCGGGCCGGGGAGCAGGGTCGCGGCTTTGCCGTGGTGGCCGACGAAGTACGCGCCTTGGCCGCCCGTACCCAGGCCAGTACCTCGGAAATCAACGAGATGCTCACTCGCCTGACCCAGGGGGTCAGCTCCTCGGTCAGCGCCATGGAAAACACCCAGGCCAGCTGCCAGTCGGCGGCCGATGCCACTGCCCGGGTCAACTCGGGCCTAGATGAAATGGCCGGCTCGGTCAGCCAGATCAACAGCCTGAGCACCCAGATCGCCACCGCCGCCGAACAACAGAGCGCGGTCACCGAGGAAATCAACCGCAGCATGGTGAGCATCCGACATATGGTCGAGGAACTACTGCAAAGCGGCCAGGCCAGTGAACACAACACCCGGAGCCTGGTCCAGGCCAACCAGCGGGTCAGTGCCCTGATGGGCCGCTTCAAAGTCCGCTGAATGGTCGAGCGCACTCCCGCCCCAGCGCGGGAGTGCGACTATATTTGCAGCTCCGGCCACAAGGAGGTGCATGCATCATGGGCCAGCGCCAGCCCCACCTGACGGGCGAATACATCAGCCAGCAGCGGTACATCGCCGCCAGCATCGATACGGTCTACTACTACCTTTCCCAACCTGACCGCTGGCACGAATGGCATCCCGGGTCCCTGCGCGCCGATACCGGCCTGGGCGGCTCGCTGCCGGCCGGCCACAGGTTCAGCGAAACCATCAACCTGCTGGGCTTGCAGGTGCACCTGAGCTGCCGGGTCCTGTGCGCAGTGCTGCCCAGGGAATTCAAGATCGTGTTCAGCTCTGCGCCCCTGGATGGCATCGTCCACTACCAGTTGCGCAAACAGGGCGGCGGCACCCTGCTCAAGCACAGCCTGCAATACTCCACCGACCTCAATCTCGGCGGCTTGCGCTCGCGCATGGAGCGCTGTTGCGAGCAGGCCCTAGACAACCTCAAGCGCCTCCTCGAAGCAGCGCCTGGCTGATCAAGCGCCCGGGCCCGGATACCGTCGACGGTCGAGGCCAATACCCCATCAGCCACGCTGACAAATCTGTAACCTGAACCTCAGTTGGCTGACAGCCAGCGCCGATTAGTCTCTGCCTGAACCTGAACCCCAGGACTGACAGGACTCACTCGGCATGCTTGGCAATCCAACACGACGCAGCTTGATCAAGGGCCTGGGCGTCGCCGGCGCACTGGCCGGCAGCGGCCTCTGGCACTCCCCCGCCTGGCCCCGGGCCAACCCTGGCCTGCCCCAGGAAATACGCGGTCGACAGTTCGACCTGCACATCGGCCAAACGCCGGTGAACTTCAGCGGTACCCCGCGCACCGCGATGACCATCAATGGTGGCCTGCCCGGCCCGCTGCTGCGCTGGCGCGAAGGCGATACAGTGAGCATCCGCGTGAGCAACCGCCTGGAGGAAGACACCTCGATCCACTGGCACGGCATCCTCCTGCCGGCCAACATGGACGGCGTGCCCGGCCTGAGTTTCGCCGGCATCGCCCCGGGCAGCGTCTACGAGTACCGCTTCCAGGTCCGCCAGCACGGCACCTACTGGTACCACAGCCATTCCGGACTGCAGGAGCAGGCCGGGGTCTATGGCCCGTTGGTGATCGATCCCCGGGAGCCTGAGTCGTTCCAGTACGATCGCGAGCATGTGCTGCTGCTCAGCGACTGGAGCGACCTTGCACCACAGCGCCTGATGCAGATCCTGAAAAAGCAGTCCGGCTACTTCAATTACCACAAGCGCACCGTGGGCGACTTCATCGACGATGTCGGCCGCGATGGCTGGGCCGCGACCCTGGCTGATCGCAAGATGTGGGCCGAAATGAACATGAGCCCCACCGACCTGGCCGACATCAGCGCCGCCAGCTACAGCTACCTGCTCAACGGCCAGACCCCGGGCAGCAACTGGACCGGGCTGTTCAAGCCCGGTGAACGGCTGCGCCTGCGGCTGATCAACGCCTCGGCCATGAGCTACTTCGATGTGCGCATCCCGGGATTGCAGATGACGGTGGTCGCCGCCGACGGCCAGCAGGTGCGCCCGGTCAGCGTCGACGAATTGCGCATCGCCGTGGCCGAGACCTACGACGTGCTGGTGGAACCCGGCCGCGAGCCGGCCTACACCGTCTTCGCCCAGTCCATGGATCGTACCGGCTATGCCCGTGGCACCCTGGCGGTGAGCCACGGCCTGGGCGCCGTAGTACCGCCGCTGGATCCGCGTCCACTGCTGAGCATGGCCGACATGGGCATGAGCCACGGCGCCATGGCGCCCGCGGGCATGGGGGACATGCCGGGAATGGGACACGAGCCGATGGCCGCCATGGACCATGGCGACATGCAGGGCATGGACCACAGCCAGGCCAGCGAGATGGCGCCGATGCAACGCCACCCGGCGTCGGAGCGCGGCAACCCGCTGGTGGACATGCAGACCATGAACCCGACGCCAAAACTTGCCGACCCCGGGATTGGCCTGCGCGACAACGGCCGACGGGTGCTGACCTACGCCGACTTGCGCAGCACCTTCGAGGATCCCGACGGCCGCGAGCCCAGCCGCACCATCGAGTTGCACCTGACCGGACACATGGAGAAGTTCGCCTGGTCCTTCGATGGCATCAAGTTCAGCGACGCCCAGCCCTTGCGCCTGGCCTATGGCGAGCGAGTGCGGATCGTCCTGGTCAACGACACCATGATGACCCACCCCATCCACCTGCACGGCGTATGGAGCGACCTGGAGGACGAACAGGGACGCTTCCAGGTGCGCAAGCACACCATCGACATGCCCCCCGGCACCCGCCGCAGTTATCGGGTCACCGCCGATGCCCTGGGCCGCTGGGCCTATCACTGCCACCTGCTGTACCACATGGAGATGGGCATGTTCCGCGAAGTACGCATCGACCAGGAAGGAAGTCCGTCATGAAGCGCCAGCCTGCTGCGCCGTTACCCGGCTTGCTGCTCGGCCTGGGCCTGGTGGCCAGCGCCGCCAATGCCACGCCCGACCCTGTCGCCATGGACCACCGGAGCATGCCCGGCATGGCGCCCGGCGCGATGTCCACCATGGATCACGGCGCCCACGACCTGCCCCCTACCCCAGCCCGGGAACGCAGCCGGACGCCGATCCCGACGCCTACCGAAGCCGATCGACGCGCAGCCTTTCCCGAGGTGTCAGGCCATGGTGTCCATGACCAGGCGATCAATTCGCTCTGGCTGATCAACCAGCTGGAATACCAGGATGCAGATCGCGGCAGTACCCTGGCCTGGGAAATGAATGCCTGGATCGGTGGCGATATCGATCGCCTGTGGCTGCGCAGCGAAGGCGAACGCAACGACGGTCGCAGCGAGAAAATCGAGCTCGAGGCGCTCTGGGGCCATGCCATCGGCCCTTGGTGGGACCTGGTCGGCGGTGTGCGCCAGGATTTCAAACCCGCCTCGCCCCAGACCTGGGCCGCCATCGGCCTGCAGGGCATGGCCTTGTACAACTTCGAAAGCCAGGTCACCGCCTACCTCGGCGAAGGCGGCCAAACGGCCCTGCGTCTCAAGGGCGACTACGACATCTTGCTGAGCAATCGCTTGATCCTGCAGCCCACGATGGAGATCAACCTCTATGGCCGCAACGATCCTGAGCGGGGCCTGGGATCGGGCCTGGCGCAAACCGAAGTCGGGCTGCGCCTGCGCTATGAACTGGATCGCCAGTTCGCCCCCTACCTGGGCGTGACCTGGAACCGCAGCTACGGCAGCAGTGCCGATTACGCCCGTGCCGAAGGCGACAAACGCAGCGAGGCACGCCTGGTACTGGGTGTCCGCCTGTGGTTCTGACCCCGGTTGCCCGCCTGTGTCTTGTATAACCTTGATACACAAGCCTCGCTCCTGGCGCTGCAAAAAACGCAAAATGCACGGCGATTCGCGCAGCCCCCAGGGCGCCACCTTCGATCCACACGAGACTCCCGATGATATCCACCCTGCGTCTGGCGGCCCTGTCCGCCCTGCTGTTCACTTCCCTGGCCCAGGCCGCCGCCCCCATCGACATCGATGTGCACCGCGACGCCAACTGCGGCTGCTGCAAAAAGTGGATCGAGCATTTGCAAGCCAATGGTTTCAAGGTCCATGACCATGTCGAGAACGACATGAGCAGCGTCAAGCAGCGCCTAGGCGTGGCCCCGCGCCTGGCCTCTTGCCATACCGCGGTGCTCGACGGCAAGTTCGTCGAAGGTCATGTGCCGGCCGAGCAGATCCTGGCCTTGCGCAAGCGCGATGACCTGCTGGGCATCGCCGCTCCCGGCATGCCCATGGGATCGCCGGGCATGGAAATGGACGGCATGGGCGCCGACGCCTACCAGGTCATCGGCCTGACCAAGGAAGGTCGGGACGTGGTGGTCGCGGACTACCCGGCCCGTTGATCGGCGTCTATTTCGGCTTGTTCCTGGCGGCCTTCGGCGCCGCCACCCTGCTACCGCTGCAGTCCGAAGCGCTGCTGGCAGGCCTGCTGCTCAACGGCCAATGGTCGGTGCTGGGCCTGTGGCTGGTGGCGACCCTGGGCAATGTCCTCGGCTCGTTGGTCAACTGGTGGCTGGGGCAGCGCCTGGAGCACTACAAGGACCGCCGCTGGTTCCCCGTCGGCCCGCGTCACCTGCAACGGGCCCGGGTGCATTACCAGCGCTACGGGCATTGGTCGCTACTGCTGAGCTGGCTGCCGCTGATCGGCGACCCACTGACCCTGGTGGCCGGGGTGATGGGCGAGCCGCTCAAGCGCTTCCTGCTGATCGTCAGCCTGGCCAAGGGCGCGCGTTATGCGGTGCTGGCCTGGCTGACCCTGGGCTGGATCGGCTGATCCCCAGGCTCCACAGTAGATTCCCGGCTGGCCGCCGAAGGTTTTGCGGCTTGTCGCAGCTTCACGGTCTCAGCAGCGGCTAAAGGTTGCGAGGTCGCAGACTGCTTCGTGTAGCCGCTGCCGCAGGCAGCATAGGGCGTGCAGCGGCCGCCATCGCGCGACCCGGGCCAGCCCCGAAGATCCCAATGCCCCATCACGGACCGCCTGGCGCTCGACGCACCCATTTCGGGCATCCCCAGACCCTGCGCGGGCGACCTTTCGTCGGCTGCAACCCCATGCCCTGCCTGGCGCCACGGCGAAACGCGAACCCCGTCCGGCACCGCCAAGGCTTCTGTCCTAGACTGGCTCTCGCATCGTGACCAGGCAGTCACAGCGGCAGGAAAAAAGTCGAAACTTTTCGTTCCGGCCCAGGGTCAGGGTAAAGGTAGGGCCGCTGCCGCTGGTGCATTCCTTGCAGCGACTCCTCCATCCATTCTGCTTCAGCACTCGGGCAGCACGGGCTGATCGAAGTGCGATGCGTTCGTGCCCGGCCACAGGAACCGGCCGGCACGGCGTGCAATACGCCAAAACAGATCGACGACACGGGAGAGACATATGATCAGCGCCGTATTGGATACCCAGGGAGAACCCATTCCGCAGCAGGCCGGTGGACGCAGCCATCCCCTGGTCCCGCTCCCCGGGAGCAAGACGATACTGCCGCTGGCCCACCAGAACCCCAACCGCAAGCGGGTGCTGTTCGTCACCTCGGAGCTCACCGACCTGGTCAAGACCGGCGGCCTGGGCGACGTCTCCGCCGCCCTGCCCCGGGCCATGGCCCATCTGCACGACGTACGGGTGCTGATCCCCGGCTATCCGCAGGTCCTGCACAGCGAGAACCCAATCCATATAATCGGCGAACTGGGCGGCCATGCCGCGCTGCCGGCCTGCAAGATCGGTCGCATGGACATGCCCGACGGCCTGGTGATCTACGTGCTGATCTGCCCCGAACTCTATGAGCGCGAAGGCACGCCCTATGGCGCCAACAACGGCCGCGACTGGCCGGACAACCATATCCGCTTCGCCCGCCTGGGCCTGGCCGCCGCCGATATCGCCGCCAACCTGGCGCAGATTCACTGGTGCCCGGACCTGGTGCATGCCCACGACTGGCCCGCCGGCCTGGCACCGGCCTACATGCACTGGCGCGGCCAACGCACCCCGACGTTGTTCACCATCCACAACCTGGCCTACCAGGGCGTGGTCAGCCTGGCCTGCTGCCCGGAGCTGGGCATCCCTGAGCACGCCCTGCAACAAGAAGGCATGGAGTTCTACGGCAAGCTGTCGTTCCTCAAGGCGGGCATGGCCTATGCCAGCCACATCACCACGGTGAGCGCCACCTACGCCCGGGAGATCACCACCCCGGACTTCGGCTGCGGGCTCGACGGCTTCCTGGCCAGCAAGACCCAGCAAGGCCTGCTCAGCGGCATTCCCAACGGTATCGACGAAAGCTGGGACGCCGCCACCGACCCGCACCTGTTCTGCCCCTTCGGCATCGGCGACTGGGATGGCAAGGCCGTCAACGCCGCCCACGTACGCCAGCTGTTCGGCCTGGAGCCAAGCGCCGGACCGTTGTTCGCCGTGGTATCGCGGCTGGTCTACCAGAAAGGCCTGGACCTGACCGAAGCGGTGGCCGAGTTCATCGTCGACGCGGGCGGCCAGATCGCCATCATCGGCCGCGGCGAACCGGAGGAAGAACAAGCCATGCGCGAGCTGGCCCGGCGCTTCCCCGGCCGCGTCGGCGTGCACATCGGCTTCAACGAGACCGATGCCCGGCGCATGTTCGCCGGCAGCGACTTCCTGCTCATGCCCTCGCGCTACGAGCCCTGCGGCCTGAGCCAGATGTACGCCCAGCGCTTCGGCTCGCTGCCGGTGGCGCGCAACACCGGCGGCCTTGCGGACACCATCGACGACGGTGTCACCGGCTTCTTGTTCGACGAGTCCAGCGTGGCCAGCTACCAGGCCGCCTTGCAGCGCGCCTTCCAGGTGTTCGCCCGGCCCGCGCTGCTGCATGCCATGCGCTGCCGGGCCATGGCCGCGCCCTTCAACTGGTGCCAGGCGGTGGAACCCTATGCCGAACTCTACGAGCAACTGGTGACCCAGGCCTTGGGCTACACCGCCAGGTAAGGGAGCCCTGACCAATGCCCGCAAGCACGCCATCCAGTCTGCGCCACGGCGCAGTGCTGCTCGACGCCGAACGGACCCGCTTCGCGCTCTGGGCCCCGGATGCGCACCATGTCAGCGTTGAACTGGGCAACGGCCAGTCCGTGCCCATGCTGCCCCAGCCCGAAGGCTGGTTCATGATCCAGGTGCGCTGCCCGGCGGGCAGCCGCTACCGGTTCAATATCGACGACCGACTGCAGGTGCCGGACCCGGCGTCCCGGGCCCAGGACGGCGGCGTGCATGGCCCCAGCCTGGTGGTCGATCCCCATGCCTATGCCTGGCAGCACCCACAGTGGGCCGGCCGGCCCTGGGCCGAAGCGGTGATCTACGAGTTGCACGTGGGCTTGCTGGGCGGCTACCAGGGAGTACAGCAGGTGCTGCCGGCGCTGGTGGAACTGGGGGTGACGGCCATCGAACTGATGCCCCTGGCGCAGTTCCCTGGTGAACGCAACTGGGGCTACGACGGCGTCTTGCCTTATGCCCCACAAGCCTCCTATGGCACGCCCGAGCAACTCAAGGCCCTGGTGGACGCGGCCCACGGCCTGGGTCTTGCGGTGATCCTGGACGTGGTCTACAACCACTTCGGCCCCGACGGCAACTATTTGCAGCGCTACGCCAGTGCATTCTTTCGCGAGGACCGGCAGACCCCCTGGGGTGCCGCCATCGACTTCCGTCGCCGGCCGGTGCGTGACTTCTTCATCGACAACGCCTTGATGTGGCTGCTGGACTACCGTTTCGACGGCCTGCGCCTGGATGCGGTGCATGCCATCGACGATCCGGGTTTCCTGAAGGAGCTGGCCCAGCGGGTGCGCGAAGCTGTTCCCGGCGACCGCCAGGTGTGGCTCAACCTGGAGAACGAGGCGAACCAGGCCAGCCTGTTGCAGCACGGCTTCGATGCCCAGTGGAACGACGACGGCCATAACGCCCTGCACGTATTGCTCACCGGGGAAACGGAGGCTTACTACGCTGACTTCGCCGAACAGCCGACCCAGCAGCTGGCGCGCTGCCTGGGCCAGGGCTTCGCCTTCCAGGGCCACCTGGACCGCCATGGGCGGCGGCGCGGCGAACCCAGCGCCCACTTGCCGCCCAATGCCTTCGTGCTGTTCTTGCAGAACCACGACCAGATCGGCAACCGCGCGTTCGGCGAACGCCTCAACCAGCTGGCCCCGCCACAAGCCTTGCACGCGGCCACGGTGCTGTTGCTGCTGGCACCGATGATCCCGCTGCTGTTCATGGGCGATGAAGTGGCGGCGCAGGAGCCTTTCCTGTTCTTCACCAGCCACCAGGGCGAGCTGGCCGAAGCCGTGCGCCAGGGCCGGCGCGACGAATTCGCCGCCTTCAGCGCCTTCGCCGATGCCTCAGAGCGCCAGCGCATTCCCGATCCCAATGCCCAGTCGACCTTCCAGGCCTCGCGTCCGGGCCATGACGGCGAGCAGGCCGAGGCCACCCGGGCGCTGTACCGCGAACTGCTGCGGATCCGCCACCGCGAACTGGTGCCGCGCCTGCCCGGGTCCCGTGCCCTGGGCGCCGAGGTGCTGGCCGACGGCGCCCTCACCGCCCGCTGGCGCCTGGGCGATGGCAGCCTGCTGCGCATCGACCTCAACCTCAGCGCGCACCGGGTCGAACTGCAGCCCGGGACCGATGCCCAGCCATGGTTCCAGCACCCGCCAGGCACCCTGGAGCATTGGCGCCAGGGCTGGTTGCCGGCCTTCAGCGCGCTGGTGCAACTGCAGCCTGCGACAGCCCCCGATGGAGAGCGTTAATGAGCGATGCGCAACTGGAAATACTCGCCAGCCGCGCCGGCCTGGCGGTGGACTGGATCGACGCCAACGGCCGGCCGCAGAAGGTCGAGCCCCGGGTCCTGCGGGCGGTGCTGGCCGGATTGGGCCACCCGGCCGGCAACGACCAGGAGATCGAACGCAGCCTGCAGCAACTGCAACAACGGCAGCAGGGCCGGCACCTGCCGCCACTGTTGACCGCCGATGTCGGCCAGGGCCTGGACCTGGCCCGTTATTTCCCGGCGCAGACCCAGTGCCGAGTGCAGTTGGAAGACGGCAGCAGCCGGCAATTGCAGCTGGATGACGAAAGCCGGTTGCCCGGGGAATTGCCCGTGGGCTACCACAGCGTGGATATCGAGGACGAACGCTTCATCCTCGCCGTGGCCCCCGAACGTTGCTACAGCGTGGCCGACGCAGTGGCCGACAAACCACCGCGGGCCTGGGGCCTGGGGGTGCAGTTGTACTCCCTGCGCCGCAGCGGCGATGGCGGTTTCGGCGATACCCAGGCCCTGGAGGAGCTGGCCCGCCAGGCCGCCGAACGTGGCGCCGATGCCCTGGCCATCAGCCCGCTGCATGCGATGTTCAGCTGCGATCCGCGGCGCTACAGCCCCTACTCGCCCTCCAGCCGGTTGTTCCTCAACAGCCTGTACGCCGCCCCGGGGACGATCCTTGGCGAACGGGCCTGGCGTACCGCCATCGAGGCCTGTGGCCTGGGCCCGCAGTTGCAGGCGCTGGAACAACAACCGCTGATCGACTGGCCGGCAGCGGCCCAGGCCAAGCAACAAGTGCTACGCGAGCTGTACCAGGGCTTCCGCCATGGCGAGCACCCGCTGCATCAGGACTTCGCCAGCTATCGCCAGGCTGCCGGCGAGGCCCTGGAAAACCATTGTCGTTTCGAGGCGATCCAAGCCTTGCGGGTGGCCCGTGGCGAAGATCCGGACTGGCGCCATTGGCCGCAGTACTGGCGCGACCCGGCCAGCCCGGAACTGGCACGCCTGGCCGAGGAGCAAGCCGAGGAAATCGACTTCCATGCGTTCTGCCAATGGCTGATCGCACGCAACCTGGAGCGCGTGCAGAGCGCGGCCCGTAGCAGCGGCATGGGCATCGGCCTGATCGCCGACCTGGCAGTGGGCGCCGACGGTGGCGGCAGCCAGGCCTGGAGCCGCCAGGATCAGTTGCTGGCCGAGCTGACCGTGGGCGCGCCGCCGGACATCCTCAACCGCCAGGGCCAGGGCTGGGGGATCTCGGCCTTCTCCCCCGAAGGCCTGCAACGCAATGGCTTTCGTGCCTTCATCGAGATGCTGCGGGCCAACTTCGCCCATGCCGGCGGCTTGCGCATCGACCATGTCATGGGCTTGCAGCGGCTCTGGGTGATTCCCCTGGGCGCCCCGCCCTGCGACGGTGCGTACCTGTATTACCCGGTGGACGACCTGCTGCGCCTGCTGGCCCTGGAGTCCCATCGCCACCAGGCCATCGTCCTCGGCGAAGACCTGGGCACAGTGCCCGACGGCCTGCGGGAGAAGCTCGCCGCAAGGGCCATCCTCGGCATGCGCGTGCTGCTGTTCGAGCAGGACCACGGCTGTCACTTCAAGCCGATCCTGGACTGGCCGGACGACGCCCTGGCCACCACCAGCACCCATGACCTGCCGCCCCTGGCCGGTTGGTGGCACGGCCGCGACATCGAGTGGAACCAGCGCCTGGAACTGGTGGATGACGCCGGGGCCAGGCACTGGCGCGAACACCGCCAGCGCGAACGCGACGGCCTGCGCCAGGCCCTGGCCCGGGACCCGCAGAACTTTCGCGAACCGCTGGATGAAACCGACCAGTTGCTCGACGCCAGCGTGCGCTTCCTTGGCCATACCCGTGCGCCCCTGGTGCTGTTGCCGCTAGAGGATGCGCTGGGCATCGACGAACAGGCCAACCTGCCGGGCACTGTCACCGGCCACCCCAATTGGCGTCGCCGCCTGGCCGGCAGCGCCCGGCACTTGCTGGACGACAGCGATGCCGCGCGGCGCCTGGAGCAACTCGCTTGCGCCCGGCGCCAAGCCCAGGAGCGCGACCGATGAACACGCCACCGTCCCGCGAATTGCGGGCCAGCCTGCGCCTGCAGTTCCACCACGGCTTCACCCTGGATGACGCCGTGCCGCTGGTGCCCTACTTCACACGCCTGGGCATCAGCCACCTCTATGCCTCGCCCTTGCTCTGCGCCCGCGCCGGCTCCATGCACGGCTACGACGTGGTGGACCCGACCCGGGTCAACCCGGAGCTGGGCGGCGAAGCGGCGCTCGAGCGCCTGGTGGCCGCCCTGCGCCCGCACGGCATGGGGCTGATCCTGGATATCGTCTCCAATCACATGGCGGTCGGTGGCGGTGACAATCCCTGGTGGCTCGACCTGCTGCGCTGGGGGCGCCTGAGCCCCTATGGCGAGTTCTTCGATATCCAGTGGCACTCTTCCGATCCGCTGATGGCTGGCCAGTTGCTGCTGCCGTTCCTGGGCAGCGACTACGGCCAGGCGCTGCAGGAAGGCAGCCTGCAATTGCATCTGGACGATGACTTGCGGGGGTTCCATGTCCGCCACCACGAGCATCGTTTCCCCATCTGCCCCGGCGACTATGCAGAGTTGCTGCACGCTGACGGCGCAGCGGCCGAAACCTTGAAGCCCCTGGCCGACGCCTTCGCCGCGCTGCGCTTCAACAGCGATGCCCACGCCCAGGCGCAGGCCTTGCAACAGGCCCTGGGCGAGGCCCTGCAACAACCGGGCTTGCGCCAGGCCGTGGCACACAAGCTTGCCGACTACGACTCCCGGCAGGCTCCCGGCTTCGAACGCCTGCACCAGTTGCTGGAGCGCCAGGTCTATCGCCTGGCCAGCTGGCGCACGGCTGCCGACGACATCAACTGGCGCAGGTTCTTCGACATCAACGAACTGGGCGGCCTGCGGGTCGAGCGGCCTGCGGTATTCGCAGCCACCCACGGCAAGATCTTCGAGCTGATCCAGCGCCGCCTGGTAGATGGCCTGCGCATCGACCATGTCGACGGCCTGGCCGCCCCCCGGGGCTACTGCCGCAAGCTGCGGCGCCGGGTCGACCGCCTGCGCCCCGGCGAGCACTTGCCGATCTATGTGGAGAAGATCCTCGGTGCCGGGGAAACCCTGCATCGCGACTGGGGGGTCGACGGCAGCACCGGCTACGAGTTCATGAACCAGCTATCGCTGCTGCAACTGGACCCGGCCGGCCAGGCACCCCTGGCCGAACTATGGAGCCAGCACAGCCAGCGCTCGCCCCAGTTCGTCGACGAGGCGCGGTTGGCCCGCCAGCAGATCCTCAATGGTTCCCTGGCCGGGGATTTCGAAAGCGTGGCCCAGGCCCTGCTGCAAGTGGCACGGCTGGACCTGATGAGCCGCGACCTGACCCTGGGCGCCATCCGCCGGGCCTTGCAGGAGCTGATCGTGCACTTCCCGGTGTACCGCACCTATATCGGCGGATGCGGCCGCGGGCCCCAGGACCAGCGCTTTTTCCAGCAAGCGCTGGAAGGCGCCCGGGCCAGCCTCAGCGAAGCCGACTGGCCGGTTCTGGATTACCTGGACCGCTGGCTCGGCGGCCAGGGCTGGCGCCAGGTGCCACCAGGGCCGGCCCGCAGCCTGCTACGCCATGCCGGGGTGCGCTTCCAGCAACTGACCTCCCCCGCGGCGGCCAAGGCCGTGGAAGACACGGCCTTCTATCGCTCGGCAGTGCTGCTGGCGCGCAACGACGTCGGCTTCGATCCCCAGGCCTTCAGTGCGCCACTGGCGGCGTTCCACCAGGCCTGCAGCGAACGCCTGGAGAAATTTCCCGACAACCTGCTGGCCACCGCCACCCATGACCACAAGCGCGGCGAGGACAGCCGGGCCCGGCTGGCGGTGCTCAGCGAACGCGCCACCTGGTATGCCCGGCAAGTGGCCCACTGGCGAGCCCTGGCAGTGCCGCTGCGCGCCAACGCCGATGCACCCTCGGCGGCGGACGAGCTGATTCTCTACCAGAGCCTGCTGGGCAGCTGGCCCCTGGACCTGCAGGCCGACGCGGGCCCGGCCCTGGAGGAATATGCCCGGCGCATCTGGCAATGGCAGCTCAAGGCCCTGCGCGAGGCCAAGCTGCACAGCGGCTGGTCCGCCCCCAACCCACCATACGAAGAGGCCGTGCAGGCCTTCGTCGAGAACCTGCTGCTCGCGCCCCAGGGCCTGGAGCTGCGCCAAGCGATCGCCGCCGCGGCCCGCTCCATCGCCCCCGCCGGCGCCCTCAACAGCCTGGCGCAGACCCTGTTGCGGCTGACCGTGCCCGGGGTCCCCGACCTGTACCAGGGCAATGAGTTCTGGGACTTCAGCCTGGTGGACCCGGACAACCGCCGGCCGGTGGACTACCAGGCCCGACGCCAGGCCCTGGAACAGCCGGCCACGGCGGCCCAGTGGCTGGCCCAATGGCACACCGGCCACATCAAGCAAGGCCTGATCGCCCGCACCCTGGAGCTGCGCCGGCAGCATCCGCAGCTGTTCCGCCATGGCAGCTACCAGCCGCTGCCGGTCCTCGGGCAGCGGGCCGGCCAGGTCCTGGCCTTCCTGCGCGAATACCGCCAGCAGCGAGCGCTGGTACTGGTGCCGGTACGGGTCGCCGGACTGCTCGGTGACAGTCCGCTGCCGCACCTGGATGCCGCGCTCTGGGGCGATACCCGGGTGCAACTGCCGTTCGCCGCCCCGGGGCGCAATCTGAATGGACTTTTTGCCAACGCGACAGTCACAGCCCACAGGGAGCTGATGCTCGCCGAGGTCCTGCGGGACTTCGCGTTGAACCTCTTGATCGACCATTGAATCCAGCGCGGGAGCATTGCGATGAGTACCGACGATAAACGCATTCGTGAGTTCGCCTACCAGATCTGGGAGTCGGAAGGAAAACCCCAGGGCCAGGAACAACGCCATTGGGAAATGGCCTGCAAGCTCGCCGAGGCCGAAGCCCTGGCCCCGGCCAAGCCGCCCAAGGCCACGCAGGCCAAGCCGGCGGCCGCCAAGCCCGGCAGCAAGGCGGCGCTCAAGCCCAAGGCCAAGTCGGCCACCGCAGTGCTGCCGCCGGGAGAGAAACCGGCCGTGGCCAAGAAGCCCCGGGCACCACGCAAGCCGCCCGCCAGCTGACACCTTACGCAGCCGGACTACCCCTTGGCGTTGTGACACCCCCCGTGTCGCAATGATCGCGTTCGCGCCTGTTCCACCCTTCTCATTGCAGGAGCAACCATGAGTACAGCCACCAAGCACAGCCTGACCGCAGGCCCCGATGGCGAGCCCTCGCGCATCCGTGAAGGCCTGCCCTTCCCCCTGGGCGCCACCTGGGACGGCCTGGGCGTCAACTTCGCTCTGTTCTCGGCCAATGCCACCAAGGTCGAGCTTTGCATCTTCGACGCTGCCGGCGAGGTGGAGCTGGAGCGGATCGAGCTACCGGAATACACCGACGAGATCTTCCACGGCTACCTGCCCGACGCCCATCCCGGGCTGGTCTATGGCTACCGCGTGCACGGCCCCTACGATCCGGTCAATGGCCATCGCTTCAACCCCAACAAGCTGTTGATCGACCCCTATGCCAAGCAACTGGTGGGTGGGCTCAAGTGGTCCGAGGCACTGTTCGGCTACACCATCGGCCACCCCGATGCCGACCTGAGCTTCGATGAGCGCGACAGCGCGCCCTTCGTGCCCAAGTGCAAGGTCATCGACCCGGCCCATACCTGGGGCAACGACCAGCGCGTCAGCGTGCCCTGGGACAAGACCATCATCTACGAGACCCATGTCCGTGGCTTCACCATGCGCCACCCGGCGGTTCCCGAGCAGTTGCGCGGCAGCTTCGCCGGGCTGATGGTCGAGGACGTGCTCAAGCACATCCGCAGCCTGGGGGTGTCGTCGGTGGAACTGCTGCCGATCCACGCCTTCGTCAACGACCAGCACCTGCTGCAAAAAGGCATGACCAACTACTGGGGCTACAACAGCATCGCCTTCTTCGCCCCGGACCCACGCTACCTGGCCAGCGGCAAGATCGCCGAGTTCAAGGAGATGGTCGCGCACCTGCACGAGGCCGGCCTGGAGGTGCTGCTGGACGTGGTCTACAACCACACCGCCGAGGGCAACGAACAGGGTCCGACCCTGTCCATGCGTGGTATCGACAACGCCTCGTACTACCGCCTGATGCCCGACGACAAGCGCTTCTACATCAATGATTCCGGGACCGGCAACACCCTGGACCTTAGCCATCCGTGCGTCTTGCAGATGGTCACCGACTCGCTGCGCTACTGGGCCGGCGAGATGCACGTCGATGGTTTCCGCTTCGACCTGGCGACCATTCTCGGGCGTTATCACGATGGCTTCGACGAGCGCCACAGCTTCCTCGTGGCCTGCCGCCAGGACCCGCTGCTGCGTCAGGTGAAGATGATCGCCGAGCCCTGGGATTGCGGCCCGGGTGGTTACCAGGTGGGGCGCTTCCCGCCGGGCTGGATGGAGTGGAACGATCGCTTTCGCGACACCGTGCGCGCCTTCTGGAAAGGCGATGACGGCCAATTGGCGGATTTCGCCGGGCGCATGACCGCCTCCGGGGAGATGTTCAACCAGCGAGGGCGCCGCCCGTACGCCTCGGTCAACTTCATCACCGCCCACGACGGCTTCACCCTGCACGACCTGGTGTCCTACAACGACAAGCACAACGAGGCCAACGACGAGAACAACCAGGACGGCAGCAACAACAACCTGTCCTGGAATCACGGGACAGAAGGCCCCACCGACGATCCGGCGATCAATGCACTGCGCCTGCGCCAGATGCGCAACTTCTTCGCCACCCTGCTGCTGGCCCAGGGCACGCCGATGATGGTGGCCGGCGACGAGTTCGCCCGTACCCAGCACGGCAACAACAACGCCTATTGCCAGGACAGCGAGATCGGCTGGGTCAACTGGGACCTGGACGAAGATGGCAAGTCGCTGCTCAAGTTCGTCAAGCGCCTGGTCAAGCTGCGCCTGAGCTATCCGATCCTGCGGCGCGGGCGCTTCCTGGTGGGCAACTACAACGAGGACATCGGGGTCAAGGACGTGACCTGGCTGGCCCCCGACGGCAGCGAGATGACCACCGAGCATTGGCAGGATGCCCATGGCCGGTGCCTGGGCATGCTGCTCGATGGCCGCGCCCAGGAAACCGGCATCCGCCGCCCGGGCGCCGACGCCACGGTGCTGCTGGTGGTCAACGCGCACCACGACATCGTCAATTTCCGCCTGCCGCAAGTGCCGGCCGGGGAATTCTGGACATGCATGCTCGACACCAACCAGCCGGCGGTGCGCGGCCAGGAACGCCTGGATTTCGGCCATGAATACTCGGTGACCGGGCGTTCGCTGCTGTTCTTCGAGCTCCAGCACGAGGATCAGGAATAGCCGCAACCCAGGCTGGCGGGGCCTGCCGGGCCGGCCTGGGAACGCCTTGGGACAGAGTCTTGGGGGACGCCTGGCGCTTTTCGGGGACGATATTCGTCAGGACGACATACCCGGTAACGAAATGCGTCTACCCTATCAAGCGGACCGCAATCGATAAATTATCCTGGCGCCCCCCCTGTGTGGACGGCGCCGGGCTGAGTATGATTGCGCAGCTATCACGGCGTTCCAAAGGGATGGGACACCGGTACTTCACGCTGAGGCAGGTGCCATGGAATCAGCGTGCGTGCAAACCCAGGGCCGATGCTGAACGCTCGTTCAGCTTTTCGCATACGACCCGGAAACAGGGATGTATCACGTTATGAAAGCCATATCCGCAATAGATAACAGCTGGCCCAGCCAGATCTGGAACAGCGCCCATAACCTGGCCGAGGTCCCGGCCATCAATCTTGCCAACCTGGTACCGGCCGGTTCCCGGGCGGTGATGGTGGCTCCGCATCCCGGTGACGAAGTGATCGCCAGTGGCGGCCTGCTGCAAGTGCTGGCCCACCACGGCCACCCCCTGGAGCTGATCTCGGTCAGCGACGGCAGCGCCAGCCACCCCGGATCCGAGCTCTGGCCGGAACGCCGCCTGAGTGTGTTCCGGCCCCAGGAAAGCGCCGAGGCCCTGCGCCGCCTGGGCCTGCCTTTGCATAGCCTGAAATGGATTCGCGGCGGGTTCGCCGACAGCGCCTTGAGCGAGCGCGAACAGCAGCTGGTACCGTTCATCAGCCGCTACCTGCGCCCTGGGGACGTGGTGTTCAGTACCTGGCGCGAAGACGGCAACCTCGATCACGAGGCCGTCGGCCGGGCTGCCGCCAAGGCCGCGGCGCAAGTGGGGGCAAGGTTCTGCGAGATCCCCGTGTGGGCCTGGCACAGCTCGGCCCGCGAGGAGCACCAGATTCCCTGGCAACGCGCGCGCAAGCTGCGCCTGGACACCTGGACCGTGGCCCGCAAGCGCCACGCCGCCCATGCCTACGCCAGCCAACTGCAGGGCGAGCCGGAGATCGGCTTGCAGCCGTCGCTGTCGCCCATCGTGTTGGAACGCATGCGCCTGCCCTACGAGATCATCCTCATGTAGCGCGGTCCGAGTGGAATCCAGCTGAACGCCAGCGCCGGTCATCAGTCCCAAGCAGTAACCGCCACTGATTTCACAGGAGCGAGCGTGAACAGCGATTCCACCCGGCCAGTGCCCCACGGGGCCACCCAGCGGTTGCGCATCCTGACGGTCAACACCCACAAGGGCTTCACCGCCCTGAACCGGCGCTTCATCCTCCCCGAGCTGCGCGAAGCGGTGCGCAGCACCCAGGCCGACCTGGTGTTCCTCCAGGAGGTGCTGGGCGAGCATGGCCGCCACGCCTCGCGCCTGGACAACTGGCCTTCCCAGTCGCAGTACGAGTTCCTCGCCGACAGCATGTGGAGCGACTATGCCTACGGGCGCAACGCGGTGTATCCCGACGGCCATCACGGCAATGCCGTGCTGTCGAAATTCCCCATCCGCCAGTATCGCAACCTCGATGTATCGATCACCGGCCCCGAGCGCCGGGGCCTGCTGCATTGCGTGCTGGATGTGCCTGGCCACGACGAAGTGCATGCCATCTGCGTGCACCTGAGCCTCCTGGAAAGCCACCGGCAGCTACAGCTGGCCCTGCTCTGCCAACTGCTCGAATCCCTGCCCGGGCAGGCCCCGGTGATCATCGCCGGTGACTTCAACGACTGGCAGCTGCGCGGCAACAGCATCCTGGGCCGGCGCAACGACCTGCACGAAGCCTTTGAACGCCATCATGGCCGCCCGGCCCGCACCTATCCGGCACGTTGGCCGCTACTGCGCCTGGACCGGGTCTACCTGCGCAACGCCGGTAGCCAAAGCCCGCAGATCCTGGGCAACAAACCCTGGACCCACCTCTCCGACCACCTGCCCCTGGCGGTGGAAGTCCACCTGCCGGAACCTGCCGTACATCCGGATTGCTGATCCGGCACTGGCGCCGCAATGAGACTGATGCATGCTCTGTAACGGACAGGGATCCTGGGCATCCGCCCGGGGCCGCCCCTGCCCTGAAAAGGAGCGATGCCATGAGCGATACCCCCACGATCGTCCTGGTCCACGGGTTCTGGGGCGGCGCCGCCCACTGGAACCGGGTCATCGACGAATTGCTGGAACGCGGCCAGCAGAAGATCCGCGCGGTAGAGTTGCCCCTGACGTCCCTGGCCGACGACGTCGAGCGCACCCGCAAACTGCTGGCCCAGCAAACCGGGCCGGTACTGCTGGTGGGGCATTCCTACGGCGGCGCGGTGATCACCCAGGCCGGCCACGAGGCCAACGTCGCTGGTTTGGTGTACATCGCCGCCTTCGCTCCCGACAGCGGCGAGAGCCCCGGCAGCCTGACCCAGGAGTTTCCTCCCGCGGCCGCGGCCAACCTGGAACCGGACAGCGACGGCTACCTGTGGGTTCGTCCGGAGCGCTTCCATGAGAGTTTTTGCCAGGACCTGCCGGCCCGCGAGGGACTGATCATGGGCCTGACCCAGAAAGCCCCGCTGGCCAGCACCTTCGGCGATACCCTGGGCGCCCCGGCCTGGCGCGACAAACCCTCGTGGTACCAGATCTCCAGCGCCGACCGCATGATCGCCCCGCACAACCAGGAGCGCATGGCCGCGCGCCTGAACGCGCGCAAGGTGATCCGCCTGGACGCCAGCCATGCCTCCCTGGCCTCGCAGTCGCACGCCGTGGCCGAGTTGATCGCCGAGGCCGCCGCCAGCCTCTGATCGGCCAGGGCTGGCGTTCAACTTCGGCAGCGGCTAAACGAAGCGTGCCCTGTGGCCGTGTCAGTGGCCGGGGCGCAGGATCAGCACCGCCAGGGGCGGCAGGTTGAGCACCAGGGACAGGGCCTGGCCGTGGCTTTCCTGCTCTTCGCTGAAGGCTTCGCCGGCGTTGCCGTAGTTGGACCCGGCATAGAGCTGCGAATCGCTGTTGAGCACCTCGCTCCAGCGCCCGGCCAGGGGTACGCCCACGCGATACCCCTCGCGTGGCACCGGGGTGAAGTTGGCCACCACCAGCAACGGCTCGCCATTGCGGCTCCAGCGCAGCCAGGCATACACACTGTTGAGCGCATCGTCGCCAATCAGCCACTGGAAGCCCTGGGGCACGTGGTCCTGCTCGTGCAGCGCCGGATACTCGCGGTACAGGCGGTTGAGGTCGCCCACCAGCTGTTGCACGCCACGGTGTTCGGGATATTGCAACAAGTACCAGTCCAGCTGCTGGTCGTGGTTCCACTCGCGCCACTGGCCGAACTCGCAGCCCATGAACAACAGCTTCTTGCCCGGATGGGTCCACATGAAGCTCAGGTAGGCCCGCAGGTTGGCGAACTTCTGCCAGCGATCGCCAGGCATCTTGTCGATCAGCGAATGCTTGCCGTGCACCACTTCGTCATGGGAGATCGGCAGGATGAAGCGCTCGGACCAGGCATACACCAGGCCGAAGCTCAGTTCGTTGTGGTGGTGGGCCCGATAGACCGGGTCTTGCTGGATGTAATGCAGGGAGTCGTGCATCCAGCCCATGTTCCACTTGTAGGCGAAGCCCAGCCCGCCATGCTCGGTACTCTGGCTGACCCCGGGCCAGGCGGTGGATTCCTCGGCGATCACCAGGGCGCCCGGCGCCTCCAGGTCCACCACGTCGTTGAGATGGCGCAGGAACTCGATCGCCTCGAGGTTTTCCCGGCCGCCGTGACGGTTGGGCACCCACTCCCCGGCCTTGCGCGAGTAGTCGCGGTAGAGCATCGAGGCCACCGCATCGACCCGCAGTCCATCGACATGGAAATGCTTGAGCCAATGCAGGGCCGAGGCCAGCATGAAGCCGTGCACCTCGGTACGCCCGAGGTTGTAGATCAGGGTGTCCCAGTCCTGGTGGAAACCTTCCAGGGGGTTGCCGTACTCATACAGCGCCGTGCCATCAAACTGCGCCAACCCATGGGTATCGGTGGGAAAGTGCGCCGGCACCCAGTCCAGGATCACCCCGATCTGCGCCAGGTGGCAGGCATTGACGAAAGCCGCGAACTCCTCGGGCGTACCGTAGCGGGCGCTGGGCGCGAACTGCGCCAGGGGCTGGTAGCCCCAGGAACCGCCGAACGGGTGTTCCATGATCGGCATCAGCTCGATATGGGTGAAGCCCAGTTCCTTGACGTAGGGAATCAACCGTTCGGCCAGCTCCGGCCAACTGTAGTGGCGGGCCACCTCGCCCACGTCGTCGACCTCGCACTGCCAGGAACCGGCGTGCAGCTCGTAGATCGCCAGCGGCGCATCGACCCGCTGGCGTTCGCCACGGGCCAGCATCCACTCCTGGTCCTGCCAGTCGATGGCCAGCGGCGCCGCGACCTTCGACGCGGTGTCGGGCGGCAGCTGGGTCGCCAGGGCTACCGGGTCGGCCTTGAGCGGCAGGATGCCGTGGGGCCCGAGGACCTCGTACTTGTAGGATTCACCAGCGTGCAGTCGCGGGATGAACAGCTCCCAGACCCCCGAAGGATGACGCAGGCGCATGGGATGCCGACGGCCATCCCAGACATTGAAGTCACCCACCACCGAGACCCGCCGGGCATTGGGCGCCCACACCGCGAAACGCACGCCGGCGACGCCGTCCACCGTGGTCAACTGGGCTCCCAGGCAACTGCCGAGGTCGCGGTGATTGCCTTCGGCGAACAGGTACAGGTCCATTTCGCCAAGCAACGACCCGAAGCTGTAGGGGTCTTCGCTGACCTGTTCGCCACCGGCCCACTGCACACGCAGGAGGTAGGGCCGGGCCTCGGGAAAATGCCCGGCGAACAACCCCGGCACCTCGTCGGCTTCCAGGTTGCCGAGCAATTGCTGCTGCTCGCGGTCCAGCACCTGGACACTCAGCGCCCCGGGCAGGAAAGCCCGGATGACCTGCCCACCGGCACCGTCGCCATGGGGCCCGAGGATGGCGAACGGGTCGTTGTTCTCGGCCCGGACCAGGGCCTCGATAGCCCCGGCCGGTGGCAGCAACCTCTCCTGGCGCCGCTCCTGCTCCCTGTTCGAGAAATTCATGACTGCTCTCCATCGATGTCGGAAAAGTCCGGTAGTTCACGCAACAGGCCAGCCAGGCCGCGCAGCGGCACGTGCAACCAGGCGGGCCGGTTCTGCGCCTCATAGGCCAGCTCGTAGGCCGCCTTCTCCAGGCTGAACAGCACCAGGGCAGCATCGGCCGCCGACGCTCGCCAGCCATGGGCAAGATTAGCCGTCGCCTGCCGGTACGCCGTGACGAAAGCCTGCCGGGAGCGCTCCAGGTAGCGCCCGACCACGGCTTGCCGGACCGCCTGGGCATCCGGCGCGCCATCCACCGCCGGCGCCTCCAGGGCCAGGGCCGCGGCGTAGTCGAACGAACGCAGCACGCCACTGACATCCTTGTAGGGGCTGTGCTTGGCCCGGCGTTCCGTCAGGGGCCGCGCCGGCTCGCCCTCGAAGTCGATCAGGTAGGCATCGCCCTTGATCACCAGCACCTGGCCCAGGTGCAGGTCGCCATGGACCCGGATGCGCAAGCCGCCCAGCAATTGCCCGGCCAGTTGATCGACGGCGTCGAGTATGCGCCCCTTGTGCCGCAACAGGCGCCGGCACAGGCCACGGTCGGTCTCGGCGAGGCTGTCCTGGTGTTCTTCGAGCAACTGCAAACTGTGTTCCAGTTGCCCACTGACTTGGCGCTGGCAAGCCTGGAGATCCTCCTGGGTATAGGCCTGGGGCGTGAAATCCGCAGCACTGCCGGGGGCGGCGAGCAGCATGTGCATTTCCCCCAGGCGCTGGCCCAGGAGTCCGGCGAAGTCCTGGAGTTCGGCCAGGGCGTTGTAATGCTGCTCCTGCTCGGAAACGGCGCTGGCCAGCTCGTCGCGAATCGCCCGCTCCAGGTTGCTCTGGGTCCACTCCCAGGCGTCGCCCTGGTTGCTCAGGTAGCCCTGGGCGATCATCAGCAGGTGATCCTCGCCCTGCGCGTCACGGCGCACCACCGAGCCCAGCAATGGCGAAATATGGGCAAAACCGGCCTGGGTGAGAAAAGCGCCCATTTCCAGTTCCGGGTGGATGCCGCCGGCCACCTTGCGCACCAGCTTGAGCACCAGGCTTTCGCCCACCACCACCGAGCTGTTGGATTGCTCGGCCGACAGGTAGCGCACGTCGACCTCGGCATCCAGGCCCAGGCGCTGCAGTTGCGGGCTGCCATCGAAACGGATCTGCCCGGCGGCGCTGTCCAAGCGGGCCTGGGCCTGGAGCGCCTGGAGCACGCTGCGCACGAAGCTGTCGAGGGCGAAGGCATCGGTTATCAAGCCCACCTGGCGCCCGCGCCGGACCCGGGACATGGCCAG
This sequence comes from Pseudomonas sp. CMR5c, assembly GCF_003850545.1. Taxonomy (NCBI): domain Bacteria; kingdom Pseudomonadati; phylum Pseudomonadota; class Gammaproteobacteria; order Pseudomonadales; family Pseudomonadaceae; genus Pseudomonas; species Pseudomonas sp. CMR5c. The sequence goes on from NZ_CP027705.1 coordinate 3,636,570, forward strand.
TTGCTGGGGCAAGGCGCTGCTGATCTGGTCCTCGGCCAGCAGGCCGAATGGCACCTGGTAGCGCTGGCTGCGGCCCTGGCTGGTGACCTCGATCTCGCCCAGCAGCACCGGGTGCTGCGGATCGCCGAAGCGCACGCCATACACCAGCTGCACTTGGCCCAGGGTGCTGTCCTTGTCGGCGAACCAGCGGCGCTTGGGCAGCCAGCTGGGCAGGATTTCCTGCTCCAGGGTGGTGCGCGACGGCGCCTCCAGCAATTCCTCGAGGCGTTTCTTCAACACCAGGGTGGTGAACTCCGGCAGGCTCTGGGCCGGCTCGACATGCCAGCTGGGCATCTGCTGCTCGCTGGCCAGGACGAACCAGTAGAAGCCATAGGGCGCCAGCGTCAGCAGGAAATTCAATTGGCCGATGGGCGGGAAGGCGCTGCCGCCGAGCATCTCCACCGGCACCATGCCGGCGAAGCTCGACAGGTCCAGCTCCGCCGCCTGGGCGCTGCGCGAGACGTTGGCCACGCAGAGGATGATCTCCTGCTTGCCATCGGCCCCGGTGTATTCGCGGGTATAGGCCAGGATCCGGCGATTGTTCGGCGACAGCATCTTCAGCGTGCCCCGGCCGAAGGCCCTGGATTGCTTGCGCACCGCCAGCAGGCGCCGGGTCCAGTTGAGCAGCGAATGCGGATCGCCGGACTGGGTCTCGACGTTCACCGACTGGTAGCCGTAGAGCGGGTCCATGATCGGCGGCAGCACCAGGCTCGCCGGGTCGGCCCGGGAGAAACCGCCGTTACGGTCGATGGACCACTGCATCGGCGTGCGCACGCCATCGCGGTCGCCCAGGTAGATGTTGTCGCCCATGCCGATCTCGTCGCCGTAGTACAGGGTCGGAGTACCGGGCATCGACAGCAGCAGGCTGTTGAGCAGTTCGATGCGCCGCCGATCACGCTCCATCAGCGGTGCCAGGCGCCGGCGGATGCCCAGGTTGATCCGCGCCCGCCGGTCAGCGGCGTAGTAGTTCCACAGGTAGTCGCGCTCCTTGTCGGTGACCATTTCCAGGGTCAGCTCATCGTGGTTGCGCAGGAAGATCGCCCACTGGCAATTGGCCGGGATTTCCGGGGTCTGGCGCAGGATGTCGGTGATCGGGAAGCGATCTTCCTGGGCCAGGGCCATGTACATGCGTGGCATCAGCGGAAAGTGGAAGGCCATGTGGCATTCGTCGCCATCGGCACCATTGCCACTGGCCTGGCCGAAGTACAGCTGGGTGTCCTCGGGCCACTGGTTGGCCTCGGCCAGGAGCATGCGGTCCGGATAATGGGCATCGATCTCGGCGCGGATGCGCTTGAGCACATCGTGGGTCTCGGCCAGGTTCTCGTTGTTGGTGCCATCGCGCTCGATCAGGTAGGGGATGGCGTCCAGGCGCAGGCCGTCGATACCCATGTCCAGCCAGTGGCGCATGACCGAGAGCACCGCCTTCATCACCTGCGGATTGTCGAAGTTCAGGTCCGGCTGGTGGGAATAGAAGCGGTGCCAGAAGTACTGGCCCGCCACCGGGTCCCAGGTCCAGTTGGACTTCTCGGTGTCGAGGAAGATGATGCGCGTGCCGGCGTACTTCTGGTCGTCGTCGGACCACACATAGAAGTTGCGCGCCGCCGAACCGGGCTTTGCCTTGCGGGCACGCTGGAACCAGGGGTGCTGGTCGGAGGTGTGGTTGATCACCAGTTCGGCGATCACCCGCAGTTCGCGCTTGTGGGCCTCGGCGATGAACCGCCGGACGTCCGCCAGGGTGCCATAGTCGGGGCTGACCCCACGGTACTCGGCGATGTCGTAGCCGTCGTCGCGCCGTGGCGAGGGATAGAACGGCAACAACCAGATGGTGTTGACCCCCAGTTCCTTGATGTAGTCCAGCTTGGCGATCAGCCCGGGAAAGTCGCCGACGCCATCGTCGTTGGAATCGAAATAGGACTTCACATGCACTTGGTAGATCACCGCGTCCTTGTACCAGAGCGGATCCTTGATGAAGGTCGCTGGTCGGGTTTTCTTCGCCATTGCTCACTCCTGAATCTGTTCAGAGGTCCCTGCCCGGCCACTGCCGCCTGGCCTTAGGGCCGGCGGCGCGGCCAGGTCAGTCGACGCTGATGCGCCAGATACCGAACGGTTGGGCCGGTTCAAGGCGCATGAACTGGACCTTGCCGTACCAGGTCCAGCGATGGCCGTTCATCAAGTCCTCGCCCTGGGTGGCGGCATCGTCGGGCAGGCCCATTTCCCAGAGTGGCAGCTCGAAATGCGCCTCCTGGGGGTTGAAGGGATCGAGGCTGACCGCCACCAGCACGAAGTTGCCGCCGTCGGCGCTGCGTTTGCCGAAGTACAGGATCCGGTCGTTCCAGGCGTTGTACAGCTTGAGCCCCAGGTGCGATTGCAGCGCCGGGTTCTGGCGGCGGATACGGTTGAGCTGGGCGATCTCGGCGATGATGTTGCCCGGGGCATTGAAGTCCCGCGGGCGGATCTCGTACTTCTCCGAATCCAGGTATTCCTCCTTGCCTGGCAACGGCGCCGACTCGCACAGCTCGAACCCCGAATACATGCCCCACAGGCCCGAACCCATGGTCGCCAGCGCCGCGCGGATGAGAAAGCCGGGGCGGCCCGAGTCATGCAGGAAGCCGGGGTTGATATCCGGAGTGTTGACGAAGAAATTCGGCCGGAAGCATTCGCGCCAGGGCGACTGGTTCAGCTCGCTGAAATAACTGGCCAGTTCGCTCTTGGTGTTGCGCCAGGTGAAGTAGGTGTAGCTCTGGGAGTAACCGATCTTGCCCAGGCGCGCCATCATCGCCGGGGTGGTGAAGGCCTCGGCCAGGAAGATCACCTGCGGGTGCCGGCTGCGCACATCTGCGATCAACCACTGCCAGAACGGCAACGGCTTGGTATGCGGGTTATCGACCCGGAAGATGGTGACGCCCTCCTCGACCCAGCCGAGCACTATGTCTCGCAGCTCCAGCCATAGGCTGGGGATGGCATCGGCGGCATAGAAGTCGACGTTGACGATGTCCTGGTACTTCTTGGGCGGGTTCTCGGCGTATTTGATCGTGCCGTCCGGGCGCCAGTTGAACCAGCCCGGATGCTGGGTCAGCCAGGGATGGTCCTGGGAGCACTGGATGGCGAAATCCAGGGCGATTTCCAGGCCATGGTCGGCGGCTGCGGCCACCAGCCGGCGAAAATCCTCGCGGCTGCCCAGTTGCGGATGGATCGCCTCGTGGCCGCCCTCCTCGCTGCCGATGGCATAGGGGCTGCCGGGATCGTCCGGGGCCGCGACCAAGGCGTTGTTGCGCCCCTTGCGGTGGCGCCGGCCAATGGGGTGGATCGGCGGGAAATACAACACGTCGAAGCCCATGTCATGGATCATCGACAAGCGCGAATGCACATCGTCGAAGGTGCCGTGGCGCGCCGGATCGTCGGTGATGGAACGGGGAAACAGCTCGTACCAGCTGGCGAACTGCGCACGCTCGCGCTCCACGTCCAATGGGTACTCGGGACTCAGGCTGAGGTAGGGACGCAGGTCGGCCTCGGCCATCAGCCGGGCACTGTCGGCACTCAAGAACAGCGCCACCTGCTCGGCCGCGAGCAAGCCGCCCAGTTGCTGGTGCAGTACCAGCAGTTGTTCGCGCAGCGCGCCTTCGCTGCGTTCGCCAGCCTGCTGCACCAGGGTGCGGCCTTCTTGCAGTTCCAGGCTGACCGGCTGGGCGGCCAGGTGCTTCTTTTCCAGCTCGTAGCAGAAGCTGGCGAACAGGTCGATCCAGGCCTCGATGCAGAAGCGGTAGCGGCCCGCCTCCGGCACCGGGAAGTGCCCCAGCCAGCCATCGTTGCCCTGGTCTTCCAGGACCCGGCTGTGCCAAACATCCTGCCGTTCGTTGCGCCAGCGCACCCGCACCGCCAGCTTGTCGTGGCCATCGGCGAAGACCTTGCACCCCACCTCCACCTGCTGGCCCGCAGTGGCCTTGGCCGCGAACTGGCCGCCATCGAGCACCGGGCGGGTACCTTCGATGGCGATGCGCGGCAGCAGCAAGGCCTGGGACAACGGCAGGTGCGCCTGGTAGTCCTGTTCGGTCGGTTGTTCTGCGCTCATCGAGCATCACCCCTCTGTACTGGTTCTCGACGCTAGGCTGACCGGGTCGGCGATGCCCCGGTACAGCGCTGGATCGACACACTTAGGTTCCGAGCCACCCGCCTTACGGAAAGTTCAGCGCAATTGATCATCGTGACGGCGGGAATCAAATGCGCCGTTGCGGGGTCCACCGAACGAGCCGGTGCAACTGCAAGCACCCAGGAGGCCAGCAATGAGTATCCCGATCCCGGCGGATCCACCTGATCCGAACATCGACCAGCCACCCCTGCCGCCCAGCGAACCACCGGAGGTTCCCGAGCAGGAGCCACCGGACAGCACCCCGCCGCCCAAGGTCGACCCGCCCATGCCCAGGCCGCCGGTACTGGCCGAGCAGCGGGAATGAGTGCGGCGGTTCGCCGGCAAGCATAGATAGACAGGCGGTATTCAGCGCTTTTCCAGGCGCCGCACGATCAACGGCATCAGGCTGAAGACCATCAATGCCAGCAAGGTGCTCAACAGCGCCGTGGCCTCGCGGCCCATGCCGGCCGCGACGCCGATGGCGGCGGTCATCCACAACCCGGCGGCGGTGGTCAGGCCCTTGACGTGCTGGCCTGCCTCCTCCTCACGCCCCTTGAGAATGGTCCCGGCACCGAGGAAGCCGATCCCGGCGATCACTCCCTGGAGCACCCGGCTCATGGCGTCGGACTGGGCTCCCGAAAGGCTCGGCACCAGCACGAACAAGGCGGCGCCCATGGCCACCAGCATGTGGGTGCGCACTCCTGCCGCCTTGCCCTTCTGTTCCCGCTCGAACCCCAGCACCGCGCCCAGCGCTGCTGCCAGCAGCAGGCGCAGGATGATCCGGGTCATCTGCCGCGCATCGCCGATATCAGCGAACTCCGCTTGCAGGGTCAGCCATACCTCATGCCACCAGGCGTCCATCGAGTGTTCCTCCGGCCATCCCGGCCCCGCGGGTTGCGGGCCATGGGCTTCATTAAGGATGGACCGCGGCGTCGGGCAGATGGTGCCGGCCCACTGCCTGGCCGCCGTTGATCGCCGGCGGCGAACCCTGGCCGCGCTTCGGGCCCTAACCTGTATAGCCATCGCCAGGAGGTACCCGACATGAGCCTGCGCATCGAACAGCAGCACTGTTATTTCGACACCCAGACCCTCCACGAACGCCTGCCCGCCAGTGCCGTGACCATCATCACCGACAGCGCCAAGGCGATGTCGGCGGTGGAGATCAAGGGCGAGCGGATCTACATCACCGAAGCAGAAGCCGACGCATTGACCGTAGCAGGTGCCACCGACGGCCGACGCCACCTGAAGGCCTCCGGGGGTGATTCGGTGATTTGACTGACCTGGATCAGGGTCCGCCCCGTAGCCCTGTGCCATCAGCCTGCGGGGCCAGGTCCCCGGGGAACTTGCCGGGGTGCAGCAAGTTGTCGCAGGCCTCCTGGAAAGGCCATCTGATCCGCTTTTTTATCAAATAGCTGAGTCTGTTATGCAAACAGATCCGTGGTCATAGTTGCGCGGCCTGATGGAGGCTATGAGCGAACGACCATGAGCGAAAGAATCCCCGTCCGATTAGTAGAGACCTTCGAACCTTCACGCCCTAAACAGATGAAGACGAAGAGCACCGACAAACACGTCTACACCCGTAGTTTCAGCGGCCTGTTCCGCACCCTGCGCATGAGCGGCGCAGGGTTCCTGTTCCTCTTGTTCTTCGGCACCGTCTGGCTGAACTGGGGCGGACGCCAAGCAGTGCTGTGGGACCTGGCGGAAAGCAAGTTCCATATCTTCGGCGCCACCTTCTGGCCCCAGGACTTCATCCTCCTCTCGGCGCTGCTGATCATCTGCGCCTTCGGCCTGTTCTCCATCACGGTGTTCGCCGGCCGGGTGTGGTGCGGCTATACCTGCCCGCAGAGCTCCTGGACCTGGCTGTTCATGTGGTGCGAAAAGGTCACCGAGGGCGACCGCAACCAGCGGATCAAGCTGCAGGCCGCGCCCTGGAGCGCCAACAAGCTGGCCCGCCGGGCCCTCAAGCACACCCTGTGGCTGGGCATCAGCCTGCTCACCGGCCTGACCTTCGTTGGCTACTTCACCCCGATCCGGCCCCTGGCCCAGGAACTGATGACCCTGCAGATCGGCGGCCTGAGCCTGTTCTGGGTAGTGTTCTTCGCCGGCGCTACCTATATCAATGCCGGCTGGATGCGCGAAGCAGTGTGCATGCACATGTGCCCTTATGCCCGCTTCCAGAGCGTGATGTTCGACAAGGACACCCTGACCATTTCCTACAACCCGGCCCGTGGCGAAAGCCGAGGCCCGCGCAAGCGCGACGTCAAGCCCGCCGACGTCGGCCTGGGCGATTGCATCGACTGCCAGCTGTGCGTGCAGGTATGCCCCACCGGCATCGACATCCGCGACGGCCTGCAGATGGAATGCATCGGCTGCGCCGCCTGCATCGATGCCTGCGACTCGATCATGGACAAGATGGGCTACGCCCGCGGCCTGATCTCCTATACCTCCGAACATGAGCTGCAAGGAGGCAAGACCCACCTGCTGCGGCCGCGCCTGGTGGGCTACTGCGCAGTGATGCTGGTGATGATCGGCGCGCTGACCCTGGCCCTGGTGCAACGGCCGATGGTGTCCCTGGACGTGACCAAGGACCGTGGCCTGTTCCGCGAGAACGCCCTGGGACAGATCGAGAACATCTACAGCCTGAAGATCATCAACAAGACCCAGCAACGCCAGCAATACCAGGTAGCCCTGGTGGATGGCGAAGGCTTCGAGCTGCAAGGCAAGACCGAGCTGAGCCTGGCTCCAGGTGAAATCATCGACTTGCCGGTTTCGGTGGCGCTGGTCCAGGAACGCCCGCAAAGCAGTTCCCAGGACATCAGCTTCAAGGTCAGCGATAGCGACGATCCGGGCATCCAGGCCGTGGCGGCGAGTCGTTTTGTCGCGCCGATGAACCGCTGAACCTCTAGAATGCCGTGGCGAGGGGTATCCCGGGCCACGCCACGAGCACCCGCGGGCGCCCTGGACCTTCCTGGCGCCCGCGGGTCGCAGTCCCTACTCTCGCTACCTCACGCATGTCGCACCGATGACCAGACTGGATCTTGCACCGCAGATGAAACGCTACGAAAAATTCGCCGATGACATCGCCGAACTGATCCGTTCCGGGGTCCTGGGTCCTGGCCAGCGCGTACCCTCGGTGCGCTATGCCAGCCAGACCTACGGGGTCAGCCCGTCGACGGTGTTCCAGGCCTATTACCTGCTGGAACGCCGCGGGTTGATCCGTGCCCGCCCGCGTTCGGGCTACTTCGTCAATGCCCACGCGCCCAGCCCATTCTCCGAGCCGGTGATCAGCAGCGAAGTCAACGAATCCACCGAAGTCGATGTCAGCGAACTGGTGTTCTCGGTGCTCGACTCGATCAAGGACCCGAGTACCGTGCCCTTCGGCTCGGCCTTCCCCAGCCCGACCCTGTTCCCCCTGCAGCGCCTGTCCCGCTCCCTGGCCAGCGCGAGCCGCGAGATGGACCCACGGGTGGTGGTCACCGACATGTCGCCGGGCAACCCGCAACTGCGGCGGCAGATCGCCCTGCGCTACATGGTGGCGGGGCTGATGCTGCCCATGGAGGAGCTGCTGATCACCAACGGCGCCCTCGAGGCGCTGAACCTGTGCTTGCAGGCCGTGACCGAACCCGGCGACCTGGTGGCCATCGAGGCCCCGGCCTTCTATGCCAGCCTGCAGGTCCTGGAGCGACTCAAGCTCAAGGCGGTGGAGATTCCCGTGCACCCACGGGACGGCATCGACCTGGGGGTCCTGGCCCAGACCCTGGAGCGCCATCCGATCAAGGCTTGCTGGTGCATGACCAACTTCCAGAACCCCATGGGCGCGAGCATGCCCGAGGCCAAGAAACAGGAACTGGTGGAACTGCTGCGCCAGCACCAGGTGCCGCTGATCGAGGACGATGTCTACGCCGAGCTGTACTACGGCCAGCAAGCCCCGAAACCGGCCAAGGCCTTCGATACCGAGGGCCTGGTGATGCACTGCGGGTCCTTCGCCAAGAGCCTGGCCCCGGGCTACCGCATCGGTTGGGTGGCCGCCGGGCGCTACGCACAGAAGATCGAACGGCTCAAGTTGATGACCTCGTTGTGCGCCTCGATGCCGGCCCAGGCGGCGATCGCCGACTACCTGCAACATGGCGGCTACGACCGTCACCTGCGCAAGCTGCGCTATGCCCTGGAAGAACAGCAAAGCGCCATGCTGGCGGCGATCGCCCGGCACTTCCCGGCCCAGACCCGGGTCAGCCAGCCCGCTGGCGGCTACTTCCTGTGGCTGGAGCTACCGCCGCAGATGGACTCGCTGAAACTGTTCCAGATGGCCCTGGCCCAGGGCATCAGCATCGCCCCCGGGCCGATCTTTTCCCCGACCCAGCGTTTTCGCAATTGCATTCGCCTCAACTACGGCAGCCCCTGGAACGAGACGATGGAAAAGGCCATGGAGACCCTGGGGCGGATCATCCGCTCGTTCTGACCCCCGCCGAGCGCAGCCTGTGCTTGACTGGCCGAACGCTTGAGGTCCTGCGGACCTTGGCGCAGTCTCGACAGCGGCTACGGACTCGCTTCTTATGTCCGCTGCCGCAGGCTGCCCACAGGCGCGCAGCGGTCGCAGAGATACGCCCTTGGTGGTCAAACGACTTGCCCCCAGGCCGGCACTGGTGCAGCATCCGCGCTCGAATTTTCCAGGGAAGGAGCACGGCATGGTCGAAGACCTGTATTACGACGACTATCCAGAAGCCAAGGCCGAACTGAGCCAAGCCATCAAGCGCGGTCGCCTGCCGCTGCTGGCCCAGGAGCTCAACGCCTACGATACGGTCCAGGCGATCCTTGAACTGGATGCAGTGAACAATGACCAGGACGAAGCAGACGCCCTCTTCGACCTGGCCCTGGCCTTGATCGGCTGGATCCCCGGCCCCGGGCAGGAATTCAAGCTCATCCTGCGCCAGATCAACCGCGCCCCCTGGCGCCACGCCGATAAGCTCTTCGACCTGATCCGCCATACGCTGCTGAGCTGCCGGATCAAGACCAGCCCGGAACAATTACTGGAAAAATCCCTGGACCCCGCTCGCCTGACCGAGGAAATGCCAGAGATCGTCCGTGGCGTGCAGGCGTCCTCGACCTTCACAGGCCTTGCCCCACGCCAGCAGCAACTGGTGCTGCACAACCTGGACGAGGCCCGGGACCACAGCCAGATGCTCATGCAAGCGGTGCAGCAACGCATCGCACCGTGGCTGGCGGTGCAACGCAACAGTTCGGCCCTGGCCCACAGCCAGGGCCCGGCCCTGTTGCCCAAGCCGCAATCGGCAGGCAGTGCCGGTACCAGCAGTACCTTGCCCGCAGCCCGCGAGGCCGCCAGCACTCCACAAGCCATCAACCAGGGCATGGAGCACCTCACCGGCGACGGCCACTGGCTGGAACTGAACCTGCATTACTCCAACCTCGAACCCGTGTCCGGTGCCGCCTACCGGGTGGTCTTCACCGACGGTTCGCAAATCCAGGGGCACCTCGACGAAGAAGGCTTCGCCCGCCTGGAAGGCATCCCTGCCGGCACCGCCAAGGTCTACTACGGCGAAGACCCACGCCCCTACCAACGCCTGCCGATCCAGGCACTGGCGGCCGACCGCCCAGCCCTGGAGGAGGAGCTCGGCATCCTGTGCCTGGAGCCTACCGAGGTGGACCTGCCGACCCTGCTGCTGGAAGCGTCCGAGCGCAAGCCGGCTTTCACCCTGATCCCCTATTGAACCGAGGCGAGCGCGATGAACCGCAGGCAAGTGTTTCTCAGCCACAAACAGTACTACCAGCTCAGCGAGCACCTGGAAGGCACCGAGGCCTTCTGGCAGGAGCACTCCATGGAGGCCGACTGCCCCCTCCAGGAAGCCTCCTTCAAGGCCCGGCAGGTGCAGCAAGCGCGCCTGCACCGGCTGATCCTCGGCTACACCGCTGGCGAGCCCATGCAAGCGCTGGCCCAGGCCCTGGACGCAGTGGTGGAAAGCTACGAGGACTACCAGCGCAAGCTGGCGCGCTATGAAGAACTGCCGGAAATCGCGCCCCTGGCGATCGATCACTACCCTCATGACTTCGAGGAGTACGTACAGGTCATCAGCCTGTGCATCCTCCTGCAACGCAGCGACCTGCTGCCACGGGTGGCGCTGTTGCAGGATCGCGCCGGCTACCATGGCGAGGACGTGCTGATCGAGGATCTGCTCAAGGGTTTCCTGGCCGACCGGGTGGAGGTGGATGAGTGGTACCACGAGGTCTACACGCCCCTGGTGCGCGCGGTCTACCACGAGGACCCGGCGCAAGCCCGAGAATTGTTGGTGGAGTACTGCAACCAGTGGTACCCGGCCTTCGTGCACGCTCCGTGGCACGACAGCCATAGTTTCGACGACGATGGCGGCTACTTCGGCTATTGGGCCTTCGAGGCCGCGGCCATCGTCTACCTCTACGGCCTGGACGATGGCGCGGTGCGGCACATGATCTATCCCCGGGACATGCTCCAATATGCCCGCCGCTTCACCCCACCGAATATTCCCGGGCAGGCGACACAAGACTGATGCGTGCCGTTTTGGCTCCATTTACACAGGCGGCGAAACAGCCATGAAATCCTGGATCAAGACCCTGCTGGTCACCCTCCTCGCCGCAGCCCTGTGCCTGCTGTTCGCTCGCGTCGTACTGCCCCCGGTGCTGATGCTGATAATGCTGCCAAGCTGGGAAGGCGGCGGCTGGTACTGGGCCAACCTGCTGCTGGCCGGTTTCCTGGCCGGACTGCTGGTAGCGCCCCTGTTGCCGACCCGACGCTTTTATCCAGTGCCTTTGCTGTTGCTGCTATCGGCCTTGCTGGTGTTGCACAACTGGAGCGAGAGCCGCTGCAACGATGCCCAGTTGCAGGCCATCGAACAACTGGCGGCACGTGAAGCGAGCCATGCCAAGCTGGAGCTCTCGGATGAGCAACTGGCGCCATCAGACCCGACACCGGTGAACAAGGTCCCGGGAGTCTGGGCAGATGAGCAGGGTTATGGATTTCGCTATAGCTGCATACGCCCTGGCGAAACCCTGAGTCGCCTGCTGCCGCTATCGATGAGCTATGCCACCGGCCTGCTTGGGCTACTGCTGGCCTTGCTGATCGCGCCCCGCCGCCGCACCGTCGACGCGTTGCCCTGAGCCCTGGCATCCGCAGTCTGGTGCCAGGCTCAGGGGTTATTGGCCGACAAACCGGCTCATGGACCAGGAATCAGCGACCGCCGCCCAGGTCGACGAAGGTGCCGGTGGCATAGGAGGCCTTGTCCGACAGCAGCCAGATGATGGCCTCGGCCACCTCGTCCGGACGCCCGCCGCGGCCCATGGGGATGGCGCTCTCCAGCTTGCTGACACGGTCGGCATCGCCGCTGAGCGCATGGAAATCGGTATAGATATAGCCCGGGCGCACGGCGTTGACGCGGATGCCCTCGCCCGCCACTTCCTTGGCCAGGCCGATGGTGAAGGTGTCCAGCGCGCCCTTGGAAGCCGCGTAGTCGATGTACTCGCCAGGCGAGCCCAGGCGCGCCGCCACCGATGATACGTTGACGATGCTGCCGCCCTGCCCGCCATGGCGCGGCGACATGCGCAGCACCGCGTGCTTGGCGCAGAGGATCGGCCCCATGACGTTGGTCTTCATGATCTTCTGGATGCGGAACTCGGACATTTCCTCCAGGCGCGACTTCTGCCCCACGGTGCCGGCATTGTTGACCAGCGCCGTAACCCGGCCCAGCTCGGCGTCGACCCGCTGGAACAGGCCGATGACTTCATCTTCGATACTGACATCGGCCCGTACGGCGATCGCCTGGGCGCCCAGGGCCCGGACCTGCTCCAGGACCTGCTGGGCAGACTGCTCGTCGGCCTGGTAGTTGATACACACCTTGAAACCCTGCTGCGCGGCCAGCAACGCCGTGGCTGCGCCGATCCCCCGCCCGCCACCGGTGATGACGATGACTTTGTCCATGCTGCCAACTCCCTCACTGATCATTTCAACGCGAGCCATTAAACACCGCGCAGCCAGTGATGAAAACCGCAACCGACCGCCCTTGGCGCAATCGGCCAGGCACAGGCTCTGTGCAGCCGCTGCCGCAGGCTGCGCACGCCTGCACGGCGGGCGCAGGACCAAGTAATGGGGCGAGCCTGGAGCATCGTGCGCCAGGGGTTGCGGCGGCGCAGCTGCCTGCAGGACTCAGGCTTCGCGTTCGAGTTTCTGCAGGTTCTGGCGCAAGCCCTGGAGGAATCGCTCGGGAGGCATAGGGTGGCCGAGGTAGTAGCCTTGCAGCGAATCGCACCCAAGCTCGGTGAGGAAGGTCCGCTGCACACCGGTCTCCACACCCTCGGCGACGATCCGCAGGCCCAGCGCCTGGCCCAGGGCGACGATCGCCGAGACGATGGCGGCGTCGTCGCTGTCGTGCTCCAGGTCACGGACGAAGCCACGGTCGATCTTCAGTTCGTTGGCCGGCAAGCGCTTGAGGTACATCAGGCTCGAATAGCCGGTGCCGAAATCGTCGATGGACAGGTCCACGCCCATGTCCGCCAATTGCTGCAGGACGATCATGCTGACATCGGCATCATGCATCGCCGTGGTCTCGGTGATTTCCAGGGTCAGGTTGTTGGCCGGCAGGTGGTAGCGCTCCAAGGCGCCGGACACGCTGTTGACCAGCCCCCCATGGCAGAACTGCATGGCCGACAGGTTCACCGCGATGCGCCAATCGGTATAACCCTCGGCGTACCACTGCTGCATCTGCCGGCAGGCTTCGTCCAGCACCCACTCACCGATGGAAATGATCAGGCCGGTCTTCTCCGCCAGCTCGATGAACTTGTCCGGCATCAGCAGCCCGTGCTGCGGATGCTCCCAGCGCAACAAGGCCTCGGCCCCTACCGGCCGGCCGTCGACGGCATCGAACTTGGGCTGGTAGTGCAGGCGGAACTGATGGTGTTCCAGGGCATTGCGCAGGTCCTGGAGCAACTGCAGCTGGCGCCGGGCATTGTTGTTCATCGAGGCATCGAAAAAGCTGTAGCCGTTCTTGCCGGTGCCCTTGGCGTGATACATCGCGGCATCGGCGTTCATCAAGAGCTCCTGGGCGCTCTGGCCATTGCCCGGATACACCGCGATGCCGATGCTGGCGGAGATCTGCAGCTCGTGCTCGGCCACCTTGAACGAACGCGATACCAAGCCCACCTGGCGCGACGCCAGGCGCAGGGCGTCGTCGGGCTCGGCAAGCTGCACCAGCAGCACGAACTCGTCGCCGCCGATCCGGGCCAGGGTATCTTCGCTGCGCAGATCCTCGCGCAGGCGCTGGGCCACCTCGCGCAGGAGCTGGTCGCCCATGTGGTGGCCGAAGGCGTCGTTGACCGGCTTGAAACCGTCCAGGTCGATGAACATCAGGGCGAAGCAGCCACCGTGGGCGGTGACCCGGTGCATGGCCTGGTCGATGCGGTCGGCCAGCAGGATGCGGTTCGGCAAGCCGGTCAGGGTATCGTGCAGGGCCAGTTGGGTGAGTTCCTTGTTGGCCTCGGTCAGGGACTGCGCCAGCACGGCGGTGCGCGCCTCCAGGCGAGCATCGAGTACCGAGGTCAGCAAGGCGATGATCAACACCGCCAGGGTGGTGATCAGCACCAGGTTGTCCAGGCCCTTGCCACTCAGGCCGTCGGCCAGGGCCCCGCAGAAGCTGCCCCCGGAAAATCGTGCGGCGGCCATGCCGGTGTAGTGCATGCCGACGATGGCGAAGCCCATGATGATCGCCGCGCCGGTGCGCACCAGGCGTACGTAGGGCGTGTTCTGGCGCAGGCGGAAGGCGATCCACAGCGCCGCCAGGGATGCGCCGAAGGCGATCAGCAGCGAAGCGCCGAACAGCTGCGGGTCGTAGTCGATACCCGGCTGCATGCGCAGGGCCGCCATGCCGGTGTAGTGCATTCCGCTGATTCCCGAGCCCATGATCAGCGCCCCGAACAGCAACTGCATCACTGGCAGGCGCGGCTGGCTCACCAGCCATAGGGCGAAACCGCAAGACAGGAAGGAAATCAGCAACGACAGCGCCGTGAGGCCGATGTCGTAGCCCAGGTCGATGGGCAATGAAAAGGCCAGCATGCCGATGAAATGCATGGACCAGACGCCGATGCCCATGGCCAGGGCACCGCCGCCCATCCACAGGTAGGCCGCGCGTCCCTGGGCGGTGGCTATGCGGCCGGTGAGATCGAGAGCGGTATAGGAAGCGAGGATCGCCACGAAAATGGAGATCAGGACCAGTGCGGAGGAGTAGCTACCGATGAGCATTAGGCGTCTCTTGGCCGTTGTGCCGACATCCCTGCGCGGCGGGCAAAACCGCAGATTGTACTGATTGCAGGAAATAACGCATCCATAAAGTTAGCAAAAGGCCATCAGTCTGACAGAGGGTCCACAAGCCCCTACAAGCCTCATGGATATGGCCTTGGCACATTCACAGGAGCGTCTTTCGGCCGGCGCCGGACAATCTCGGTTGCTTCCTGCTTTATCGGCGTCGACAGCAAATACTGTAGCTGCTGATGACGATCTCGAAGGCTCTGCATCGCGCGATCGTGGCAGGCCCCCATGGCTGCCCCGCTCCCGGCTACTTCTGCTCGCTGACCTGCAACTGGCCATCCCAGCCGCCGCCCAGGGCCGCGATCAGTTGCACGCTGGCGATCAGGCGACTCTGCAACAGGCTCAGGACACTGCGCTCATTGCTCAGCGCGGTGGTCTGGCTGGTCACCACATCCAGATAGCCGATGAGCCCGGCCTTGTACTGGTTCTCGGTCAGGCGCAGGGCATCGCGGGCCGAGTCCAGGGCCTGCTGGCGCACGCCCGCCTCGTCCTCCAGGACCTTGAGCTGGGTCATGTAGTTCTCTACCTCGCGAAAGCCGTCGAGCACGGTCTGTCGGTACTTGGCCACGGTCTGGTCGTATACCGCCACCGTGCGGTCCACCTCCGCCGAGCGCTGGCCGCCATCGAACAGGGTCATCGCCAGTTTCGGCCCCACCGACCAGAAACGGTTCGGCAACGTGATCCAGTTGGAGTAGGTGCTGCTGCTATAGCCGCCGGCCATGCTCAAGGTCAGGTCCGGATAATAGGCCGCCTTGGCTACGCCGATATTGGCGTTGGCCGCCATCATCGCCCGCTCGGCCGAGGCGATGTCGGGGCGCCGCTCCAGCAATTGCGAAGGCACGCCCAGGGGGACCTGGGGCAGTACCGGGACGTTCTGCACCTCGGCCAGCTTGAACTCGGCCGGCGGCACGCCGATCAGCACCGCAATGGCGTTCTCGAACTGAGCGCGCTGCCAGATCAGGTCGATCAGGTCGGCCTGGGTGCTCTTGAGCTGGGTCTGGGCCTGGGCCACCGCGTCCTTGCCGGCGACTCCGGCCTGGTACTGGTTCTGCGTCATGGTCAGGGACCGCTGATAGGCCACCACCGTGGCTTCCAGCAGGCGCTTCTGCTCATCGATCACCCGCAGTTGCAGGTAGTTCTGCACCAGTTCGGACTGCTGGCTCAGGCGCATGGCCGCCAGGTCGGCGAAGCTCGCCTCGGCACTGCCCTCGTTGGCCTCCAGGCCACGGCGCAGCTTGCCCCAGATATCGGCCTCCCAACTCACCCCCAGCTGGGTGTTATAGGTGTCGCGGATACCGCTGCTGGAACTGCTCAGGGCCGAGCTACTGCTGCCGGTGCCCTGGCTGGCGCGGGTCTTGCCAGCACTCAGGTCGACACTGGGAAAGAACGCCCCGCGGGAACTGCGCACCAGGGCCTGGGCCTGGCGGTACTGGGCTTCGGCCTGGGCCACGCTCTGGTTGGCACTATTGAGCTGGGCCACCAGGCCATTGAGCTGGGTATCGCCATACAGCTCCCACCAGGCGCCACGGGCCAGGGCATCGCTGGGACTGGCCTGGCGCCAGCCCTCGGCGGCCTTGTATTGCGCAGGCTCGGCCACTTCGGGTCGCTGGTAGTCGGGACCGATGGCGCAGGCGCTGAGCAACAGCACGCACAGGCCCAGGCTCAGGGCCCGTGAGCCCCGGGCCATGGCCAGGCGCTGGGCGGACAACAGCGAAACGGGACGGGACGAGTGTTCGGTCATAGCGGCGTTTCCAGAGCGGCATCGGTACGGACCCCACGCCAGTGGTTGAACTTGTGGCGCAGGCGGTCGAGATAGAGGTAGACCACCGGGGTGGTGTAGAGGGTCAGGATCTGGCTGAAGACCAGGCCGCCGATGATGGTCAGGCCCAGGGGCTGGCGCATTTCCGAGCCCTCGGCAGTGCCCAGCAGCAGCGGCAAGGCGCCGAGGATCGCCGCCAGGGTGGTCATCAGGATCGGCCGCAGGCGCTGCAGGCAGGCACTGCGGATCGACTGCAGCGGGTCGAGCTTCTCATGCCGTTCCAGTTGCAGCGCCAGGTCGATCATCAGGATCGCGTTCTTCTTCACCACGCCGATCAGCAGGAACAGCCCCAGCAGCGAAATCAGGCTGAACTCGCTACCCAGCACGTAGATCGAGAGCAAGGCGCCGACGCCGGCCGAGGGCAAGGTAGAAAGGATGGTCAGCGGGTGGATGTAGCTCTCGTAGAGCACCCCGAGCACCAGGTACACCGCCAGCAGCGCACCGAGGATCATGAACGGCTGGCTTTTCTGGGTGGCGGCGAAGGCGTCGGCGGTGCCGGCCATCTTGATGATCACGTCCTCGGGCATGCCCAGCTTGGCGATCGCCCGTTCGATGGCGGCGGTGCCCTGCTCCACGGTGATGCCTTCAGCCATGTCGAAGGAAATGCTCTCCGAGGCGAACTGGCCCTCGTGGCTGACCCGATCGTCTTCCAGGCTGCTCTCGTAATGGGCGATGGTCGACAGCGGGATCCGAGCCCCGTCGGCGGTGATCACCTGCACCTGGTTCAGGGTGATCGGGTCCTGGGCGTACTTGGGATTGACCTCCATCACCACCTGGTACTGGTTGAGGCTGTCGTAGATGGTGGAGATCTGCCGCTGGCTGTAGGCGTTGTTGAGCACCGCGGTGACCATGTCCATGTCCACCCCCAGGCGCTTGGCCTGGTCACGGTCCACCACCAGGGTCACCTGTTGCGCACCGTGGCCGTCCCGGGCATCGATGGCGGTCAGCTCGGGCAAGGCCCGCAACGCCGCGACCACCTTCGGGTACCACTCGCGCAGTTCGCCCAGGTCGCCGCTCTGCAGGATGTAGGAATACTGCGAGGTGGTCTGTTCGCGGCCACCACCGAACTGCAGGTCCTGGTCGGCCATCAGCATCAGCTGGGCCCCGGGCACCTTGGGCATTTCCTTGCGCAGGCGCTCGATGACCTTCTGCGCCGAGATACTGCGTTCCTTGATGGGTTTCAGGCGCACCAGCATGAAGGCGTTGTTGGTGCCGTTGGAGCCACCGATGAAGCCGGCCACGCTCTCCACCGCCTCATCCTTGAGCACGGCGCGGCGGAAGATCTCCATCTTCGGCTGCATCACGCTGAAGGACAGGCCGTCGTCGCCACGGACGAAACCGATCAACTGGCCAGTGTCCTGCTGGGGCATGAAGGTCTTGGGCACCACTACATACAAGGCGACGTTGACGCCAATGGTCAGCAGCAGGCTGAGCAGGGTCAGGCGTCGATGCCGTAGCACCCAGTCCAGGCTGCTGGCGTACTTGCCGACCATCCAGTCGTTGCTGCGCCGGCTCCAGCGCTGCAGGGCATTCTCCTGGCCCGGCAGATGGGGCTTGAGCCAGCGGGCGCAGAGCATCGGCGTCAGGGTCAGGGACACCACCAGCGAGACCACGATGGCCGCCGCCAGGGTGATGGAGAACTCGCGGAACAGGCTCTCGATGATCCCGCCCATGAACAGGATCGACAGGAACACCGCCACCAGCGAGACGTTCATCGACAACAGGGTGAAGCCCACTTCCTTGGCTCCCATGTAGGCAGCCTGCAGCGGCTTCACGCCCTCGTCGATATGCCGCGAGATGTTCTCCAGGACCACGATGGCATCGTCCACCACCAACCCCGTGGCCAGGATCAGCGCCATCAGCGACAGGTTGTTCAGGGAAAAGCCGTACAGGTACATGACGGCGAAGGTGCCCACCAGCGATACCGGTACCGCCAGGGTCGGGATCACCGAGGCGCGGAAGTTGCCCAGGAACAGGAACACCACCAGGATCACCAGGGCCACGGCGATCAGCAGCGTCATCTCGGCCTCGTGCAAGGTGGCCTTGATCACCGGCGAACGGTCCATGGCCAGGTTGAGCTTGACGCTGGCCGGCAGCACCGCCTGCAACGCCGGCAACTGGGCCTTGATCTCGTTCACCGTCTCGATGATGTTGGCCCCGGCCTGGCGGTTGATCACCAGCAGCACGGCGGCGTCGTCGTTGAAGAAGCCGCTGTTGTAGCGATCCTCGACGCCATCGCTGACCTTGGCCACGTCCTTCAGGCGCAGGGCCGCGCCGTTGTTGTAGTGGATGATCAGCGGTTCGTAATCACGGGCCTTCTCCAGCTGGTCGTTGGCCTGGATCTGCCACAGCCGCTGGTCATCCTCCACCGAGCCCTTGGGCCGGCGCTGGTTGGCATTGGCGATGGCGTTGCGTACGTCGTCCAGGGCCACCCCGTACTGGTTGAGCAGTTGCGGCTCCAGTTCGATGCGCACCGCCGGCAGCGAGCTGCCACCGACCTGTACCTCGCCCACCCCCTGAACCTGGGACAGGCTCTGGGACAGGATCGTCGAGGCCAGGTCGTAGAGCTGGCCCTTCTCCAGCACGTCGGAGGTCAAGGACAGCACCATGATCGGCGCCTGGGACGGGTTGACCTTCTTGTAGGTGGGCATGCTGCGCATGCCGCTGGGCAACAGGTTGCGCGAGGCGTTGATCGCCGCCTGCACTTCCCGCGCCGCACCATTGATATCGCGGCCCAGGTCGAATTGCAGGATCACCCGGGTCGAACCCTGGCTGGAGCGGCTGCTCATGGTGTCGATCCCGGCGATGGCGCCGAAGGAACGCTCCAGGGGCGTGGCCACGGTGGAGGCCATGACCTCGGGGCTGGCCCCGGGCAGGCTGGCCTGGACCACGATCACCGGGAAATCCATCTGCGGCAACGGCGCCACCGGCAACAGGCCGAAGCTGACGCCGCCCAATAACATAATCGCCAGACTCAAGAGCATCGTCGCCACGGGACGCCTGATAAAAGGTCCGGACAGGTTCATGGGCGGCAGCTCCAAGCTTCAAGCTGCAAGCTACAAGAGAAAAGCAGGACGCCCAGCAGCGGCTCTGGCTTTTGCTCCGGCTTGCCGCTTGCAGCTTGCAACTTGCCGCTGACGCCCCTCACACCACTTCTCCTACGGCGGGCTTGGCAAACCGGCGGCCCAAGCGGTCGAAGTACAGGTAGATAACGGGCGTCGTGAACAGGGTCAGGACCTGGCTCACCAGCAGGCCACCCACCATCACCAGGCCCAGGGGCTGGCGCAACTCGGCGCCGGAACCGGTGGCCAGCATCAGTGGCACGGCGCCGAACAGCGCCGCCAGGGTGGTCATGAGGATCGGCCGGAAACGCAGCAATGCCGCCTGGTAGATGGCCTGCTGCGGATCCATGCCCTGGTGCCGTTCGGCATCGAGGGCGAAGTCGATCATCATGATCGCGTTCTTCTTGACGATACCGATCAGCAAGATGATGCCGATGATCGCGATCATGCCCAGGTCGTTGCCGCTGAGGATCAGCGCCAGCAAGGCCCCCACCGCTGCCGAGGGCAAGGTGGAAAGAATGGTGACCGGGTGGATGTAGCTCTCGTAGAGCACGCCGAGCACGATGTACATGGTCACCACCGCCGCCAGGATCAGCAGCAAGGTACTGGACAGCGAAGCCTGGAAGGCCTCCGCCGCGCCCTGGAAGCGGGTCTGCACCCCCACCGGCATGCCGATCTCCCGCTGTACCTGCTCGATGACCTTGACCGCCTCGCCCAGCGCCACCCCGGGCGCCAGGTTGAAGGACATCATCACCGCCGGGAACTGGCCGATATGGGCAATCGCCAGTTGAGCCTGGCGCTCCTCGACATGGGCCAGGCTGGACAGGCGCACCTGCCCGCCATCGGTGGTCTTGACGTGGATCTGGTCCAGGGCCTGGGGCCCGATGCGCTCCCCGGCCTGGGCCTGGAGCACCACCCGGTACTGGCTGGCCTGGGTATAGATGGTGGAAATCTGTCGCTGGCCGAAGGCGTCGTACAGGGCATCGGTGATGTTCGACACCGAGACTCCCAGCCGGGAGGCGGCGTCACGGTCGATCACCAGGTACACCTGCAAGCCCTTGTCCTGCAGGTCGCTGGCCACATCGATGAGCTCGGGACGCTGGGCCAGGGCCTCCACCAGGCGACCGCTCCACAGACTCAGCAGGTCGGCATCGGGCGACGACAGGCTGAACTGGTACTGGGTACGGCTGACCCGGTCTTCGATGGTCAGGTCTTGTACCGGCTGCATGAACAGGCGGATGCCCAGCAGCTTGTCCACTTGCGGCTGCAACCGCGCGATCACCTGGGCGGCGCTGAGATCGCGCTGGCTGTGGGGCTTGAGGTTGATCAGCAGGCGGCCGCTGTTGAGGGTGGCGTTGTCGCCGTCGACCCCGATGTAGGATGACAGGCTCTGTACCGCCGGATCTTGCAGGATGACCTTGGCCAAGTCCTGCTGGCGTTGGCTCATGGCGGCGAAGGACACCGATTGCGGCGCCTCGGAAATCCCCTGGATGACCCCAGTGTCCTGCACCGGGAAGAAGCCCTTGGGCACTATCAGGTAGAGGAATACCGTCAGCGCCAGGGTGCCGATGGCCACCAGCAAGGTCAGGAACTGGTGCTTGAGCACCCATTGCAGCTGGCGCCCGTAGCCTGCGATCAGCCAGTCGATCCAGGCGCCGCTGGCGCGATAGAACCGCCCCTGCTCGTGCTCCTTGGGCTCGGGCTTGAGCAACCGCGCGCACATCATCGGGGTCAGGGTCAGGGACACCACCAGGGAAATCAGGATCGCCACCGCCAGGGTGATGGCGAACTCACGGAACAACCGCCCGACCACATCGGCCATGAACAGCAGCGGGATCAGCACCGCGATCAGGGACAGGGTCAGGGAGATCAGGGTGAAGCCGATCTGCTTGGCTCCCTTGAGCGCCGCCTGCAACGGGCTGTCGCCCTCCTCGATGAAGCGCGAGATGTTCTCCAGCATGACGATGGCGTCATCCACCACGAAGCCGGTGGCGATGGTCAACGCCATCAGGGTCAGGTTGTTCACCGAGAACCCGGCCAGGTACATCACGCCGAAGGTGCCGATCAGCGACAACGGCACGGCGATCGAGGGGATCACGGTGGCGCTGGCCCGACGCAGGAACAGGAAGGTCACCATCACCACCAGGGCGATGGCGATGAACAGTTCGTGCTGCACATCGGTGACCGAGGCGCGGATGGTCTGGGTGCGATCGGTGAGCACGGTGACATCCAGGCCCGCCGGCAGGTTGTCGGTGATGCTCGGCAGCATGGCCTTGATCCGGTCCACCACCTCGATGACGTTGGCCCCGGGCTGGCGCTGGATGTTCAGCAGTACCGCCTGGTTCTCGTTGGCCCAGGCGGCCAGGCGCTCGTTCTCGGCGCCGTCGACGATCTCGGCCACATCCTTGAGGCGCAAGGGCGCGCCGTTCTTGTAGGCCAGGATCAGCTCGGCATAGTCCTTGGGCGAGGTCAGCTGGTCGTTGGCGTCGAGCATCGACACCCGGGTCGGGCCGTCGAAGTTGCCCTTGGGCTGGTTGACGTTGGACGCGGCGATCAGCGTACGCACGTCCGAAAGGTTCAGGCCGTTGGCCGCCAGGGCCTCGGGATTGACCTTGATCCGCACGGCCTGGCGCTGGCCGCCGGCGATGCTGACCATGCCCACACCGCTGATCTGGGCGATCTTCTGCGCCATGCGGGTGTCCACCAGGTCATTGAGCTTGGGCAGCAGCATGGTCTTGGAAGTGATGGCCAGGGTCAGCACCGGGGTATCCGCCGGGTTGACCTTGTTGTACACCGGCGGTGCCGGCAGGTCCTTGGGCAGCAGGTTGGTGGCGGCGTTGATCGCGGCCTGCACCTGCTGTTCGGCCACATCCATATTGATGTCGAGGCTGAAACGCAGGGTCAGCACCGAAGCGCCACCGGAGCTGGTGGAGGCCATCTGGGTCAGGCCCGGCATCTGCCCGAACTGGCGTTCCAGGGGCGCGGTGACCGCGCTGGTCATCACATCCGGGCTGGCTCCGGGATACAGGGTCATGACCCGGATGGTCGGGTAGTCCACCTGGGGCAAGGCCGAGACCGGCAGCAGGCGATAGGCGATCAGGCCGGCCAGGACAATGGCCAGCATGCTCAGGGTGGTGGCTACCGGACGGAGGATGAACAGCCGCGAGAAATTCATGCGCCGGCCTTTTGTGCCTTGCCATCGACCGGCTTGGCATTGGCCGGGGCACTGGCCGAGCCCGCAGGCTGGCCTTGCAGGTGTTCGGTCGGAGTGGTCGGCACATCGATGGCGTCATTGACCACTTCCACCTCGCTGCCATCCTTCAGGCGATCGGTCCCTTCCATCACCACCCGATCGCCCGCCTTGAGGCCCTCGGTGATCACCGTCGAGTCGCCGTTGCTGGCGCCGACCTTGAGTTGCTGGATCTTGACCTTGTGGTCCCCATCCATGGCATAGACGAAAGTGCCGTTGGTACCGAACTGGATCGCCGCCGAAGGGGCCAGCACCACGTTCTTCTGGGTGTCGGCCAGCAGGTGCACGTTGACGAACTGGTTGGGGAACAGGCCCTGGTCGCGGTTATCGAAGCGCGCCTTGAACTTCAGGGTGCCGGTCGTGGTGTCGATCTGGTTGTCCAGGCTCTGCAGCACGCCGCTGGCCTGCAACTTGAGGTCGCCACGGTCCCAGGCCTCCACCGGCAGCCGAGCGCCGCCGTGATAACGGGCGAGTACGGTTTCCAGGCTGTTTTCCGGCAGGGTGAAGGCCACGCTGATGGGCTGGGTCTGAGTGATGATCACCAGCGCCGTGGTGTCATTGGCCGCCACCAGGTTGCCCACGTCCAGCTGGCGCAGGCCCAGGCGCCCGGTGATGGGCGCGCGGATATTGGTGAACTCGAGGTTGAGCCGGGCATCGTTGACCGCCGCCTGGTTGGTCTTGACCGTGCCCTGGTACTGGCCCACCAGCGCCACGGCGTTGTCCAGGGTCTGCTTGGCGACGCTGTCCTGGGCATAC
Source organism: Pseudomonas sp. CMR5c (assembly GCF_003850545.1). Taxonomy (NCBI): domain Bacteria; kingdom Pseudomonadati; phylum Pseudomonadota; class Gammaproteobacteria; order Pseudomonadales; family Pseudomonadaceae; genus Pseudomonas; species Pseudomonas sp. CMR5c. The sequence goes on from NZ_CP027705.1 coordinate 3,659,964, forward strand.
AGCCCGCGATAGCGCTCGAGGTCGATCTGGGCGTTCTTCAACTGCGCCTGATTCTGCAACAGGGTGCCCTCGGCCTGGAGCAAGGCGTTCTGGTAGGGCCGCGGATCGATCTGCGCCAACAGGTCGCCGGCCTTGACCATCTGCCCTTCCTCAAAGTTGACCTTGACCAGCTCTCCCGCCACCCGGCTGCGCACGTTGATGGTGTTCAGCGCGGTCACCGTACCCAGGGCCTTGTAGTACAGCGGGAAATCCCCCTGGGTCACCGGCAGCACCCGCACCGGGATCGGCCCACTGGCGCCACCGAAGCCGGGACGCACGCTGCCGCTGCGGCCGGTATGCCCGCTGGCGGCCTTCTGCTGCGCCGCATCCTTGTGGGTGCTGCTGGCTGGCCAGAATTTCCAGCACAGGCCAGCGACCAGCAGCAGGACAAACAGGCCGAACAGCCAGCGGCGGGAGTTGCGGGTAGCAGAGGATTGCATGGAGTGATCAACCATTGGGCGCGTGGGAGTGTCTTTTGAGAAGGCTGAAAGATAAGCACTAGAGCGGTTTTAGCAAAGGGCCTTTACCGGCAATTTACCTTTGCCTGACGTTTTCAAAGTGTGTCGCTAACTTACTGAAGCACAAATAAAAACGGCCTGGGCAAGCCAGGCCGTGAATAATTGTAAAAGCCCTTACTTGAGCACGGCCAGGGCAGCGTCGTAGTTCGGCTCCTCGGCGATCTCCTTGACCAGCTCGCTGTGCAGTACCTGGTCGTTTTCATCCAGTACCACCACGGCACGGGCGGTCAGGCCGGCCAGCGGGCCGTCGGCGATGGCCACGCCGTAGTTCTCGATGAATTCGCGGCCACGCAGGGTCGACAGGTTCTGTACGTTTTCCAGGCCTTCGGCGCCGCAGAAGCGTGCCTGGGCGAACGGCAGGTCGGCGGAGATGCACAGCACCACGGTGTTGGCCAGGTCATTGGCCTGGGCATTGAACTTGCGTACCGAGGTCGCGCAGGTCGGAGTGTCGACGCTTGGGAAGATGTTCAGCACCTTGCGCTTGCCGGCAAGGCTGGCCAGAGAGACATCGGCGAGGCCGGCGCCCACCAGGGAGAATGCAGGCGCCTTGGAGCCGACTTGCGGCAGTTGGCCGTTGACCTGGACCGGATTGCCTTTGAGGGTGACTTGAGCCATGAGCGGAGTCCTTTGCGGGAGTGATGGAAAATCGTCGAGAGGCCGAAGTTAAGCATGAAACGGCGCAAGCACCTATGCCCGCTGGATAAATTGTCCAACAAGCCCCGCGGCCGTTAGCGGCGGCCAACGCACGGTTCTCACTCTACCCAGGGACTTCGCAGCTCCATGGACAAGCCATGACGGCATCGCCGCCACCTGCAACAGCAGGCACTGGAAACGAACGCCCCCGTAAAAACCTCATCCAGAGTCGAGGAAAATCATATAAACAAGATTACATAACAATCATATCTATATGTTTTATATGTATTTTTTCTATTCTAGAAATCACTTTAAATAAACCACTCAAAATGAATGGTCATGAATACAAAGCACATTAAGCAGCAGCTTCGGCATCCGCCCTTCTCGCCGTATCCACCCCTTGGGTTTTTCTCGTGGATCGGTTGTAGACCGTAGTATCATCGCGCCACCAACGAGCCCCGCCGCGGTTTTCACGGAGTCGTACCGCCCAATGAGTTGCTGGACCCTGCTCGGCCTGCCGGCCACCCCTGACACCCGCACGATCAAGCGCCATTACGCCAAGCTGCTGAAACAGACCCGTCCGGACGAAGACCCGGAGGCTTTCCAGCGCCTGCGCGATGCCTATGAGCAAGCCATGGAGCAGGCGCAGTGGCTGGACGAAGAACAAGAGCCCGATACCGGCGCGGCCGATGAACCGTCCGATAACCTGGCGACAGTAAAACCCACCGTGCAACTGACTCCGGCGCAGCGGGTCGCCCCGCTGCTGGAAGGGATTCGTATCGAGCAACTGGATCAACGCCATGAGCAAGCGATCGCCAGCGGTTGCGCACTGGAGTTCGAACTGGGCCTGCTGCGCCATTGCGTGGAGCGCCCGGAACAGTCCGGGCAGTTGCTGGCCTGGGGCTTCGACACCTTCCACTGGCTGAGCGCCTGGCAACACCTGGACCTGCCGGAGTACCTCACCGACGCCCTGCTGCGCCAATGCCGCCAGGCCCTGGAGCAATCCCTGCGCAGCGCCCTGGACCGACAGGACGACGAAGCCTTCCTCCACAGCTATGCCAACCGCGCCACCCACGGCTGGCTGGATGAACTGGACCAGCGCCACTGGTTCAATCAGTGCCTGGCACAAATGCTCGCGGACAACCCCTATTGGTCCAGCACGCTGTTCCAGGCCCTGTGCCTCGGCCAAGGCTGGAAGCGCGGAAAAGACAACCTCTGCCCCGAACATGAATGGAACCGCCTGCTGGTGCGCGAGGAAGGCCTGGCGTTCATCGCCAACCAGCGAGCTCTCGCCAGCCAACCACCGGCCTCGCCGGAGCAACGAGCGGCCTACCTGCTGTTGGCACCCATCAGCCTGCACCGCCGCCGAGCCTTCGCCCGACGCCTCGCCGAAGAGGACTGGGCCGCATGCCGCAAGCTCAGCTCGCACCTGCACGCCTATTACCCGCAGGTGGCGGCCGAGATGCCGGGTGGCACCCCATTCTTCTGGCGTGACTGGGAATTCGCGTTCGACTCCTGGCCGATGTACCTGGCGCTGTTCAGCGCCTGCCTGGCAGGAGCCGTGGCCCGCTACGCCCCACAAGGCAACAGCCTGGGAGAGATCATCGGGGTCACGCTGTTCTGGAGCGCCTGTTTCGCTGGCTCCGCGGCGCTCCTGCATTGGCTTTGGCAACCCCTGGCCCATTGCCTGTGGGCCCACGACCATCGTCTTGGCAGCCGCCTGCCAGGCTGGCTGAATCCCGGCCAACGCTTGCTGCCCCTGCGTGACCTGCTGCCGGTGGCCGTGCTCGGCCCGGCCCTGGGCTACATCTGCGGCCCGATCAGCGCGATGGTTTATCTGGCAGTGCTGCCGAGCGTCGCCCTGGCGCGCAATATCGAGGTCAAGCACGGTATTTCCTGGCGTCAGCTCGCGCCCTGGCAACGACGCCTGCTGGGCGGGCTGGGCTGTGTGCTGCTGGCCATCGCCCTGGTGGCGATCAAGCTGGTGGGCGACTACGGCACGGTCACCGCCAACCAGGGCCTGCAACAATGGAGCGAACGCCTGTGCGCACGGATGCCGGCCAATGCCCCGGGCTGCGCCGCGCCGGCCACCAGCGCCCAGTGGTACGGCCGGGAGGGCACGCCATGAACCCCAATTGGTTGTTTCCGATCAGCCTGGGCCTGGGATTGACCCTGTTCGGGCTGGCCGGCTCTGGCACGCAGCTGGGACAAATCGGCCTCTGGCTCGATAACCGGGACAGCCCCTATACCGCCCAGGCCAATGCCCTGAATCCGATCATCGACTGCATGAACCAGGTGGATGTGCCCTGGCGCATGGTGCACCAGGCCTACCTGGCCGAGGGCAAGCCACGCTCGACAGCCCCTGGAGCCTATGACCTGAGCAGCCAGGGCGGCCCGGACATCGATCTGGCCTATCGCAGCTCCTGCAGTGGCGACATTGGCGCCAAACTGCGCCGCCTCGACCCCGGCAACCCCCTGCTGGCCGCCACCGAACGCTACCAGCAAGTGCTCGCGCGCTTCGTCGCCTTGACCAAGGATGCACACATGCACCGCCTGGGGCTTGGTCGAACGCTGGATGAGGCACAGCTCGATGAACTGGTACGGCAATTGGAGATCCAGGCCCCGGACTATCTGCAAGCCTCGAATGCTGTCCGCCAACTGCTACTGCCGCAGGATGTCGAGCATCGCCCCCAGCAGTTGCAACGCCTGGAGCAGCGCCTGGGCCGTAACGTCCACTGGGCTTTGCTCAACTACATGATCCAGGCCAGAAGCACCATGGACTTGCTCGACGACGGTATCCGCCAGCGCACCCTGACCCCGGCGCAACTGACCCAGGCCACCCAGGAACTGCGCCAGGCCTGGGAGGCCCGGCAACAGTTCATCGGCAGCATCCAGGACCAGGAAACCCGCGAAGCACTGTACCTCTGGCAACTGATCGCCGCCCCCAGCCAGCATTACCTGCAGGCCCTGGACACCCTGCACCGGGACTGGCTGCAGCATGCCGAGCCGCAACGCCTGGGCGAGGACTTCCACGCCGTGACCCAGGGCTACGACCAGATGCTCTATCACTACAACCAGCTGGCGCGTAGCCGTTATTGAAAGTGCTGCCCCGGCCTGGCCGGGGCAGCGCTGCGCGGCTCATTTGTTCTTCAGTTGCACATAGGACTGGTGCAGGTCCGAAGCCCAGCTATCGATGACGCTCTGCACATCGCTGGCCTGCATCACCTGGGTATCGTTCGCCAACGGCTTGCCGGTGCCCTTGCGCACTACCTCGGCGATCACCCGGCCATCACCACCGTCGAGGAAGGCCGCCTCGGTGCCCAGGGTGGTCTCCTGGTCGCGGATACCACTGGCGGTGCTCACCGCAGCCGCCACCAGGGCCACCGGGATGATTTCATAGGGCTTGAGCCCTTCGGTCTTGCTGCTCACCGCAGTGATCGCCGCCCGTACCACCACCACGCCCGGCCCGGGACCGGTTGCCAGCGGCATGGATTTGCCCAGCTCGCGCTTGAGCGCTTCATCGTAGTAGCGGGTGATGCCGGCCAGGGTGGATTGGGGAATCTTCACCGTCGGCTGTGGCTGCGGATGGAACTGGGTGGGCTCGATGTACACACTGCGATACTGATCCAGCTTGAGCTTGGGGTCGATCCAGCGCATGACCTGCACCCCGGACGGCGACTTGGCCTCCTTGAGCAGGCTGTAGTCACTGAGGAACCCGGAATAGTCCTCGGGCCGGGGCTCGTTGCTGGAACACCCCGCCATGGCGAGAGTGGCGAGGCACAGCATGCTGAGGGTCAGTGCAAGCTTCATGGATAACTCCTGTAGGTGAAGCAGCCATGGACTGGCTAGGGGAACTACAGGTATAGCCAAAAGCCTGCACTTGCGCCGCCACCCTCGAACCGCCGGCCGACGACGCCACGAACCCCTCCTAGCGCCGGCGAAACAGCGGGCGCGGCTCGATCACCGAACGCCCGTAGAGCACGCTCATGCCCGCCAGGCCCTTGAGCGCATCCAGGGCGCATTTGTTCTCGCGCACGGCGAAGCTGTCGAAACCGCATTGGCGCATGTGACTCAACTGGTCGCGCAGCACATCGCCCACGGCCCGCAGCTCGCCCATCCAGCCCAGGCGGGTACGCAGCAGGTAGGCCTGGCTGTAGCCCCGGCCATCGCGAAAGCTGGGAAAGTCCACCGCCACCACAGGGATCAACTTGAGCCAGGGCTTGAGGCCTTCGACCTCATCGTCCGGGCCGAGCCAGACACCGTCCCGGGCCGGATGATGCTCGATGCGGCGCATCAGCCAACGAGCCAGCGGCAGGATCAGCGGCCCTTCGGGCAAGGGATCGTCGACACCGCGCACCAGGCTCCAGGGATCGTCCTCTACCAGGCGCGCCTCGCCATCCTGCAAGCTCAACAGGTTGTTCATGCCGAGAGCTCCTGTGCCTTGGAATAGACCCTTTCCTTGAACGGCTCCAGGCCGATACGCTGCAAGGTATCGAGGAACGGCTCGTCGCTCTCGCGATAGCGCACGAAGGTGCCGATGATGCGCTCGATCACCAGGGGGATTTCCCCAGCGCTGAACGATGGGCCGATCACCTTGCCCAGGGCGCTGTCCTTGCCCTGGGCGCCGCCGAGGGTGACCTGGAACCACTCCTGGCCGTTCTTGTCGACCCCAAGGATGCCGATATTGCCGATATGGTGATGACCGCAGGCATTCATGCAGCCGGAGATGTTCAGGCTGATGTCCCCCAGGTCATGCACATAGTCCAGGTCATCGAAACGCTGCTGGATGGCCTGGGTGATGGGAATCGAGCGAGCGTTGGCCAGGGCACAGAAGTCGCCGCCCGGACAGGCGATGATGTCGGTCAGCAGGCCGGCGTTGGGGGTACCCAGGCCCTTGTCGCAGGCCAGTTGCCAGAGCTCGTACAGCTGTGACTTGGGCACATCCGGAAGGACGATGTTCTGCTCATGGGCGATGCGGATCTCGCCGAAGCCGAAACGCTCCGACCATTCGGCCACCGCCTCCATCTGCAATCCGGTGACATCCCCAGGTGGCGCGGCCAACCCCGGCTTGGTCGACAGCACCACGCTGGCGTAGCCCGGGACCTTGTGCGGCTGCACGTTGTGGGCCACCCAGCGGGCGAAACCCGCGTCCTCCGCCAGGCGACTGCCGTACTCCAGGTCGGTGTCCCCCAGGTGTTCGTAGATCGGCGGCACGAAAGCGCTGGCAACCCGCTGGTATTCGTCCTCGGTAAGCTGCGCCGGCCCCTCCTTGAGGTGCTGCCACTCCTCCTCCACTTCACGGGCGAACGCCTCGATGCCCAGGGCCTTGACCAGGATCTTGATCCGCGCCTTGTACTTGTTGTCACGCCGGCCATGGCGGTTGTAAACCCGCAGGATCGCCTCGACGTAGGACAACAGGTGCTGCCAGGGCAAGCCCTCGCGGATCTGCTGGCTGAGGATCGGAGTGCGGCCCAGGCCGCCGCCGACCATTACCCGCAACAGCATCTGGTCGTCGGCGGCGCGATACAGGTAAAGGCCGATGTCATGCATCATGATCGCCGCGCGATCCTGCTCCGCCGAACAGATGGCGATCTTGAACTTGCGCGGCAGGAACAGGAACTCCGGGTTGATGGTCGACCATTGGCGGAGGATTTCCGCCAGCGGCCGCGGGTCCAGCAACTCGTCGGCGGCGACCCCGGCGAAGGCCTCGGTGGTGATGTTGCGCACGCAGTTGCCCGAAGTCTGGATGGCGTGCATTTCCACCGCGGCCAGACGCTCGAGAATGTCCGGCACCTGGGTCAGCTCGATCCAGTTGAACTGCAGGTTCTGGCGGGTGGTGAAGTGCCCGTAGCCGCGGTCGTAGTCCCTGGCGATGCCGGCCAGGGTGCGCATCTGCCGCGCGCTGAGGGTGCCGTAGGGGATCGCCACCCGCAGCATGTAGGCGTGCCGTTGCAGGTACAGGCCGTTCTGCAGGCGCAGGGGCAGGAACTCCTCCTCGCTCAGCTGGCCCTCCATGAAGCGCTCCACCTGGTCGCGAAACTGCGCCACCCGCTCAAAGACCAGGGCCCGGTCATAGTCGTCGTACTGATACATGTGCCTACCTCGTCCTCATCGGTACTGGTCGTGCTGCGGGCCCTGTACCCAAAACCGGCGACATCCGGACCGCGAAACAGCCGTGGCATGGCGAAGCACTCCGGCATCGCAGGCAGCCCGCTCGGGCCGTGCCGGTCATGGCCTTGCCTGGTGTTCGCTCGACGAGCTTGCGCTACAGGACCCAACGGCGCGTTGGGGTGAGGCGGCGACTATGCGCTTGCGGCGCAGATCGTTACAGATCCAGGTAAAAACTAAAAAACCATATCAGTAGCTGTGATATCCAGCCTGCCTTGAGGAAAATCTGATCCGTATTATTGCTGTTTTTCTGAGCCTGTTTTGTTTTGTCCATGATTCCTACAGTGCACCCCGTGCCAGACCGGGTGGCCTGGCAAGACTCTGCAACCGTGGAAGCATTGACCATGAACTCAGCAACACTCGAACAGGCCTACAACTACAAGGTGGTTCGCCAATTCGTCGTCGCAACAGTGGTATGGGGTGTGATCGGCATGGCCATGGGGGTATGGATTGCCTCGCAGCTGGTGTGGCCGGACATGAACCTCGACCTGCCGTGGACCACCTTCGGGCGCCTGCGGCCGCTGCACACCAGCCTGGTGATCTTCGGCTTCGCCGGCAGCGCGCAGTTCGCCGCCAGCTACTATGCGGTGCAGCGTACCTGCCAGGTACGGCTGTACTCCGACACGCTGGCAGCCTTCACCTTCTGGGGCTGGCAATCGGTGATCGTGATCATGCTGGTCACCCTGCCCCTGGGCTACACCACCACCAAGGAATACGCCGAGATCGAATTCGCCGGCGCGGTATGGATGGCGGTGGTCTGGGTGGTCTACGGCATCGTGTTCTTCACCACCGTGGTCCAGCGCAAGAGCCAGCACATCTATGTCGGCAACTGGTTCTTCGGCGCCTTCATCCTGGTGATCGCCATGCTCCACGTGGTCAACCACCTGTCGATCCCGGTGGACTGGTTCAAATCCTACCCGGTGTATTCCGGGGCCACCGATGCCATGGTCCAGTGGTGGTACGGCCACAACGCCGTGGGCTTCTTCCTGACCACCGGCTTCCTGGGGATGATGTATTACTTCGTACCCAAGCAAGTGGGCCGCCCGGTCTATTCCTATCGCCTGTCGATCGTGCACTTCTGGGCGCTGATCACCCTGTATATCTGGGCCGGCCCGCACCACCTGCACTACACCGCGCTGCCGGACTGGGCGCAATCGCTGGGCATGGCCATGTCGCTGATCCTCCTGGCTCCGAGCTGGGGCGGCATGATCAACGGCATGATGACCCTCTCGGGCGCCTGGCATAAGCTGCGCACCGACCCGATCCTGCGCTTCCTGGTGCTGTCGCTGGCGTTCTACGGCATGTCGACCTTCGAAGGCCCGATGATGGCGATCAAGACCGTCAACGCCCTCTCCCACTACACCGACTGGACAATCGGCCACGTACACGCCGGCGCCCTGGGCTGGGTAGCCATGATCACCTTCGGCGCCATCTACCACATGGTGCCCAAGGTGTTCGGCCGCGAGCAGATGCACAGCGTGCCGCTGATCAACCTGCACTTCTGGCTGGCCACCATCGGCACCGTGCTCTACATCGCCTCGATGTGGGTCAACGGCATCACCCAGGGCCTGATGTGGCGCGCGGTCAACGAAGACGGCACCCTCACCTATTCCTTCGTCGAGGGCCTGGTGGCCAGCCATCCGGGCTTCGTGGTGCGCTTCGCCGGTGGCGTGTTCTTCCTCAGCGGCATGCTGCTGATGGCCTACAACACCTGGCGCACCGTGCGCGTGGCTGATTCCCGGCTGGCGCTGAGCGACGCCCGGATCGCCTGATCCACCTCCAGACGCCGGCCCCGGGCCGGCGTTTTCATTCCAGGGAGCAAGACCGTCATGGACATTCTGTTCAACCTGCTGGGGGTGGTGTTTCTCTACCTCTGCATCGAGTACTGCCTGCGCCACCAGAGCGCCAAGAGCCTGGACGAGGCTAGCCTGATTCCTTTCGCCGACGATCCGGAAGTGGCGCGCCGGGTGGAGGCCGCCACCGGCAAGAAGATCGACGCCGTGGCTCCGGAGGAAGCCAAGCCGGGCTGGATCAACCTGGAGATGTAGCCGTCACGGCTCGCGCTGCTGGAACCGCAAACGGTACTGGCGTGGCGTCAACCCAAGGCCCTTGCGCAAGGCACTGCCCAGGTGCGATTGATGGGCAAAACCGCAGTCCTGGGCAATGGCTGCCAACGGCAGGTCGCTGTGTTCCAGCAAGCGCCGGGCCGCTTGCAGGCGGATCTCGGTGAGCCAGGCATGGGGCGTCATACCCACCCCACGGCTGAAGTCCCGCAGCAGGCGCAACTCGTTATGCCCATAGGTGACGGCCAGTTGCGCCAGGGACAAGGGCTGGGCGTACTCATCGGCCATTCTCTGCAGTACCCGGCGCAGATCGGCCACCGGTGGCTTGGTGATGGGCTGCCAGGGCAAGCCGACAAAGGCCAGGGCGCACTGTTCCAGGGCCAGTTCGTCGGACTGCGGCATTAACAACAACCGTCGGGCCTCGCGCCCCAAGGCCAAGGCGCGGGCATGTCCGGGGCTCTGCAGGCGCCGCTCGACGGCCTCCGGCCAAAGCGGCCCCTGCCAACGGGCCAGCAGGTACTCACCACCTTCGGCGGATTCGGAAAACACTTCGATACCCTTGGGCGTCAAGGCCAGGGTTCCGGGCCAGGTGTCGAAATCCTCACGCCGGTCGGAGCCGATCGCATGCACTCCGCGCTGGCGCTCCAGGGCCACGCCCAGGGTCTGCCATTGCACCGGGTCACGGGCGCTATAGGCCGCAGCCGGCAGCAGCTGCAGGACCAGCTGGCCGTCCAGCAAGCGATGTTCAAGCACCTGGGGCATGTGAAATTTCCTGATAGATCACTGGCCTTGAGCAAGCCAGACTGAGCCGTATCCAACACGACCCAAGGAGTTGCAGATGCGCACCATCGGCCTGATCGGCGGCATGAGCTGGGAGTCCAGCGCCGAATACTATCGCCTGATCAACCAGCAGGTCCGCGACCGCCTGGGCGCCCTGCGTTCAGCGCGGCTGCTAATGTACAGCGTCGACTTCGGACCTGTCGAACGGGCCCAGCACGCCGGAGACTGGGACGCGGCAGCGGCGATCCTGGTGGACGCCGCCCGGCGCCTGGAGGCCGGCGGCGCCGACTGCCTGGTGCTGTGCACCAACACCATGCACAAGGTGGCCGCACCGATCCAGGCGGCGACGAACCTGCCTTTTCTGCACATTGCCGACCCCACCGCCCAGGCGGCGCTGGCCGCCGGCACCCTGAAGGTGGGCCTGCTGGGCACGGCCTTCACCATGGAGCAGGACTTCCTCAAGCAGCGTCTGGCCGACCAGGGCCTGCAAGTGCTGGTGCCGGACGCCGAGCAGCGCCAGGTCGTGCATCGGATCATCTATGAAGAGTTGTGCGTGGGTGTGATCCGCGAACAATCGCGCAGGCAGTACCAGCAGGTCATCCAGTCGCTGCAGGCCCGCGGGGCCCAGGCGGTGATCCTCGGCTGCACCGAAATCGGCCTGCTGCTCAAGCCGGAGCACAGCCCCCTGCCGCTGCTGGATACCACTGAGCTGCACGCCCAGGCGGCGGTGGCATTCGCCCTGGCTTGACCGGGAGCATGGCGCGGCAGGCGGATCGTGGATCTACGGTTGCCGGGCAAGCGCTCGCAAGCCCACCGCGCAAAGCCGGCCACCCAGCAGGAACCAGCGTCAGGCCAGGCCATTGATGAGCGCCGCCCGCCTCAGTCTTGCAACAGGCTGGCCAGGCGTTCGCGGGAGGTTTCGGGTTCGCCTTCCACCGGCTGCGCGGAAGACAGGATGGGGCTGGAATAGAGCAACAGCAGAACCACAGTCAGACGCATTACCATGCTATCGATCCTTGCTCGGGAAAGAGTCAATAATTCAGCGCCAAATTTAAACACATGGCGATGTGACACTACCAAGCAAAATTCGCCGCCTTGTGCGCCTGGTCGCAAACAGGTCATGCAGGAGCGACAGCACTGCACCAGTGATGTCGCTCCTGCATACCTGGATATGGACGAGTCGGGCTCAGCTATGGGACTTGTGATCCAGCGCGGCATAGAAGTTGGCGCTTTGTTGCAGGTACTTCTGGGTGTAGGTGTTGGTGGCGGATTTCTTCTGGCTGATTTCCACGTTGGCGCCGGCAGGCAGGACCACGCTGGCGGAAATGGCCGAGGCGGCGATCACGGAGAAGAGATTGAAATTCATGGGGTAACCCTCGTATTCGGTTGGCTGGCTTGCCCGTGTGGGCCGTGGAGCAAACTTACTATCGAGGGTTGGCGGGAAAAAATTCTTTGCACCAGTAGCCGATATCAGCGTCATTAATAGAAGCGCTCAGGCCCCGGGTGCCGGGGCCTGCGGCTTATTGACGCACCAGGAACTTGATATCGCTAGGGGCATCGAACGGCAGTTTTTGCACGGTCTTGCCCAGGAAACCGGTCTTGGCGTCACGCTCGATCACCACGATCTGGTTGCTCTTCTGGTTGCCGATCAGCACATAGCGGTTGCTCGGATCGAGGCTGAACTCCCGTGGGTGATCGCCCTCCACCGAACGGCGCTGGATCTCCTTGAGCTGGCCGTTGGCCGGGTCGATGGCGAACACCAGCAGCTGGTTGGCGGTGCCACGGTTGCTCACGTACAGGTACTGGCCGTCCTTGGAGGCATGCAGGGCTCCGGCGGCCTTCTTCTCCTTGCCGGCGTTGGCCGCCAGGTCGAGGATCTGGCGCTGGGTCAGCTTGCCGTCCTGGTAGTCGAACACCGCCACCTGGGCGCTCATCTCCATGGTCAGGTAGGCATGCTTGCCATCGGCACTGAACAGCAAATGGCGCGGGCCACTACCCGGCGGCAACTGGACGAAGGCCGGATCGGCGGCGCTCAGCGGGTGCTCCGGATTGGCCTTGGGATCGTAGCGGTAGACGAAGATCTTGTCCGCCCCCAGGTCGTTGGCGAACAGGAACTTGCCATCCGGCGACGATACCGACGAATGCACGTGGGCCGACTGCTGGCGCTCGGGATCGACCCGGCTGGCCGGGTGGCTGCTCAGCTGCACCACCGGCGACAAATGGCCATCGGCGCTGACCGGAACCACTGCCAGGCTGCCGCCCGGGTCCACGTCCACCGAATAGTTGCTGACGAACAGGTAGCTGCCATCGGCGCTCAAGCTGGAATGGGTCGGCTCGTTGCCCTGGCTCTGCACCTGGTTGATCAGGCTCAGCTGATGGGTCTTGGGAGCCAGGCTGTAGCTGCTGACCCGGCCGATGGGGTCGGCCTGGCCCGGACTGTTCTCGTTCACCGCGAAGACGAACTTCAGGTCCTTGGACAGGGTCAGCCAGGACGGGTTGGAGCTCTTGACCACCTGCAGCGGCTTGGGATCGATCTGCCCGGTACGCTCGTTGAAGCGCAGGCGGTACAACCCCTGGCTCTGGCCCTGGGTGTAGGAGCCCACCAACAGTTCCTGGGTCTCCACCGGCGCGGCCTGCACCGCCATGGCACCGACACTGCCAGCGATCAGCAGCGGCCAGAAATTACGCATCTTCATGGTCATCTTCCTCTTCGTCACGGGCACTGAACGCGCTCATGCACACCAGGCGGTGCTCGCCGCTGTCGCCCTCCACGACCCAGCTCTGCAAGGCCTGGTCGAAATTCGCGGCCTGCACCTGGGCCAGGGTGAAGCTCCAGCGCTTGGCGGCGCGGCCATCCATGCACTCGATCAGCAATTGCTGGTCGTCGAGGGAGAAGTCGAAGGCGTGCAGGCCATCGATCTCCAGCATGTCGCAGGCCTGGAGAGCGTTGAGCAAGGTGTCGGTAGCAGCGGTCATAGCGATCAATCATCAGTTGGAAAGGCGCAATGATAGCCGATTGGCGCGGGGCGGTCGGGCCAGTATTGCGCCTCCTCGAAGCCCAATCATGCGCCCATGAAAAAGCCGCAACCTCGTGGGGTTGCGGCTTTGGGAGACATCTGCCGATCAGTGGGCGAACAGCGAGTTGCCCTTCTGCCCCGCCAGCTTCTCGGGACGGATCAGGAAGCGGGCCAGGGCCGGCAGCAGCCACAGCGCGCCGAACATGTTCCACAGCAGCATGAAGGTCAGCATCAGGCCCATGTCGGCCTGGAACTTGATGGCCGAGAAGATCCAGGTACACACGCCGATGGCCAGGCACAGGCCGGTGAACAACACCGCCTTGCCGGTGGACCGCAGGGTCTGGTAGTAGGCCTCCTGCAACGACAACCCGGCGCGCAGGAAGCTTTCCAGGCGGCTGTAGATGTAGATGCCGTAGTCGACACCGATGCCCACGCCCAGCGCCACCACCGGCAGGGTCGCCACCTTGACCCCGATGCCCATGAAGGCCATCAGCGCGTTCCCCAGTACCGAGGTCAACACCAGCGGCAGGACGATGCACAGGGTCGCTGCCCAGGAACGGAAGGTGATCATGCACATGGCCGCCACGCAGATGTACACCAGGATCAGGATGGTCAGCTCCGAGGTCTTGATCACCTCGTTGGTGGCCGCCTCGATCCCGGCGTTACCCGCGGCCAGGATGAATTCCAGGCCATCCTTGTTGTTTTCCTTGGCGAACTCCTGCACCGCATGCACAGCGCGATTGAGGGTCTCGGCCTTGTGGTCGTTGAGGAACACCAGCACCGGGGCCAGGGAGCAGTTGTTGTTGTACAGGCCGTCGGCGCGGGCGATGGAGTTGTTCAGCACATCGGGGTTGCGCGACAGGGTTTCCCATTTCAGGTTGCCCTCGTTCATGCCCTTGATCATCTGCTTGGACACGGTCACCAGGGAGATCGCCGACTGCACGCCCTCGGTGTTCTGCATCTTCCACATCAGCTCGTCGATCGGCGCCATGGCTTCGTAGCGCGAGCAGCCCTCGGCGGCGGTCTTGACCATCACCACCAGCACGTCGGAGCTGGTGGAATAGTTGCTGATGATGAAGTTGTTGTCCTTGTTGTAGCGCGAATCCGGACGCAGCTCCGGTGCGCCCTGGTCGAGGTCGCCGATCTTCAGGTTCTGGCTGTACCAGAGACCGCCACCGAAGGCCACCAAGGCCAGGGCAATGGACACGGGAGCGACCTTGGGGCTGGCGAAATTGGACAGCAGGCGCCAGAACGGATGCTCGCGGGAAGCGTCCTTCTTGCTGCGCTCCACGGCGCGCTGGCTGATGCCGACATAGGAAATCGCCACCGGCAGCAGGATCAGGTTGGTGAACACGATCACCGCCACGCCGATGGAAGCGCCGATGGCCAGTTCGCGGATCACCCCGATATCGATGATCAGCAGCGTGATGAAACCCACGGCATCGGCCAGGATCGCGATCATTCCCGGCAGGAACAGCTGGCGGAAGGTGCGCCGCGCCGCGGTTAGGGCGTTGTCGGCATCACTGGATTGCAAGGCGATGCCGTTGATCTTCTGCACCCCATGGGAAATGCCGATGGCGAAGATCAGGAACGGTACCAGCATCGAGTACGGATCCAGGCCGAAACCGATGGCATGCATCAGCCCCAACTGCCAAACCACCGCCACCAGGGTGGTGATCAGCACCGCGATGGTGCTGCGGATGCACCAGGTGAACCAATACAACAGCACCAGGGTAATGACGAAGGCCACGCCGAAGAACAGCACCACCATGATCAGGCCGTCGATCAGGTCGCCGACCTTCTTGGCGAAACCGACGATGTGAATCTTCACATTGGGGTTCTGCGCCTCGAACTTGTCGCGGATCTTCTCTTCCAGCTGGTGGGAGAACTTCTGGTAGTCCAGGGCCAGCAGCTTGCCCTGGTCCTGCGGGTCCGGATAGGACTCCAGCAGTGGAATATCGACGATGCTGGACTTGAAATCGTTGGCTACCAGGCGCCCCACCTGGCCGGACTTGAGCACGTTGTTGCGCAGCTTATCGAGGCTCGCGGCGGAGCCGTTGTAGCTCTGGGGGATCACCTCGCCGCCGGCGAAACCTTCCTCGGTGACCTCGGTCCAGCGCACGCTGGGGCTCCACAGGGACTTGAGCCCGGAGCGGTCGACGCCCGGGATGTAGAACACCTCGTCGTTGATCTGCCTGAGGGTCTCCATGTATTCCTGGGTGAAGATATCGCCGTCCCTGGCCTCCACCGAGATGCGCACGGTGTTGCCCAGGTTGGCCAGGTCATTGCGGTGCTCCATCATCCGCTCGATGAACGGGTGCTTGAGCGGAATCATCTTTTCGAAGCTGGTGGAGGGTCGGATCAGGGTCGCCTGCCAGAACAGGAAGACGCTGACCAGCAAGCAGATGAAGATCACTGCCGGGCGGTTGTTGAAAATCAGGCGTTCGAGAAAGTTCGCCTTGTCCTGGTGATGACTGCTCATGGAATTCCCCACCTTCTTATTATGTGCCCGGCCTATTTATTGCCGAGTTCAGCGCCCGTTGCCGCCGCGACGCGAACGCCGCCCTGCCCGGCCAGGACCAGGTTGCCGTTGCCGGCCGCACTCACCGATGACAGGGAAATGCGATCTGGACGGTTGAATACGCTGAAGCTCTGGCCCTGGTCGGTACTGCGGATCACGCTGCCGCCATGACCGACTATCACCAGCGAGCCGTCGTCGAGCAGCGTGGCGCCAGACAAGCCGAACTCCAGGGCGCCGCGCGTGGCCTCGAGCCGCACCTGCTCCCAGGTGCCACCGAAATCCGTGGAGCGATAGAGGTTGCCGCGCAGGCCGTAGACCAGCAGGGTCGCCGGCTGGCCGGTGCCGATCACACCGAACAGCGAGCCCTCGTAAGGCCCCTCGAGGCGTTCCCAGGTCTGTCCGTCATCGGCGGAGCGGAACATGCTGCCCTGCTCACCGACGATGAACAGCCCCGAGCCCTTGACCTGGGCAATGGCGTTGAGGTGGTACTGGTCTTCGTTGTCCAGGCGCTCGCTGGCGTCTTCCCAGTGCTGGCCGCCATCGGTGGTTTCCAGGAAGGCGCCATAGGCACCCACCGCATAACCGGTCTGGGCATCCTTGAACCATACGTCCAGCAGCGGCGCTTCGCGCTTGAGGTCCTGGAACTGCCGGGTCCAGGTGGCACCGCCATCCTGGCTGGCGAGGATCTGCGCATCATGGCCCACGGCCCAGCCATGTTGCTCGTTGACGAAATACACCGCGGTCAACAACTGCCGGCTCGGCACCTTGGCCTGGTTCCAGGTCGCGCCCTGGTCGTCGGAATAGAGGATATGCCCGCGATCGCCCACCGCCACCAGGCGCTTGCCAGCGTGGACCACATCGAGCATCAGGTTCTTCGCCGCCTTGGGCGATTCGATGGAATAGACAGCGGCGTCCGCCGTATCGGCGGCAGCCCGGACAGGCAGCGCCAGTGTCGCGACACTCAACAGCGAGAGCGCTGCAGCCAACGATGCGACCCTACGCAACGCCGGCGGGCGGCCAGCAACCACACCCATGACAGGCTCACTCATAGACCTCTCCCCATTATTATTGTCAGGTCGTTCAACCTTTCAGGGCGCCTGCAGGGTCTCGCGGGTGTTCGTCCGATCCGCTCGATCGTCCTGAAACCTGCAATCTAGAGCCCCTTTGGCTGCGGGCTATCCTATCGGGCTTTGGAAACGTCTGACAATCGACGCCACGTTATCTTTTGTTAATCGCAGCCCCTCGGGCCAGGCCTGAATATTCGGGCATTCGTCGAAGTGATCGATACCCAGGCAATACCCAGGCAGCGCTCAGCGCAGCCTGCCGGCAGCTTGCCGGGACCGAAGAGAGGGAGTGCGCAAACAAAAAGCCCGGCGCTGCCTGGGCAGCACCGGGGAGCGAAGGCACGGCAGGGTCGCCGTGCCCGGGGGCAGATCAGGCCAGGCTCTTGCTGACCACCTCGAACACATCGCTGGACAGCTCGCCCGAGCCGCGGATGCGCTCCAGCTCGGCCTTCATCAACGCCTGCCGGGCGCTGTCGTACTTGCGCCAGCGAGTCAGCGGCGCCAGCTGGCGGGAAGCGATCTGCGGGTTGAAACCGTTGAGCTGGATCACCAGGTCCGCCAGGAAGCGGTAGCCCGAACCGTCGGCGGCGTGGAAGTTGATCAGGTTCTGGCCGGCGAAGGCCCCGATCAGCGCCCGCACCTTGTTCGGGTTCTTGATGTTGAACGCCGGGTGCTGCATCAACGCCTTGACCCGCTCCAGGCCGCCAGGCAACGGGCTGGCCGCCTGGACGCTGAACCACTGGTCCATGACCAGCGCATTGTCCTTGAAGTTTTCGGCGAACACCGCCAGGGCCTGGGCCTTCTCGGCCTCGAACGGCGAATTGACCAGCACCGCCAGGGCGGTCAGGCGCTCGGTCATGTTGTCGGCGCTGTCGAATTGCTCGATGGCGGCCGCCAGGACCTCAGGCTCGCCGACCAGCATCAGGTAGGACAAGGCGATGTTCTGCAGCGCGCGGCGGGCGAAGTGCTCGGACTCGGCCACATAGGCGGTGGCGCGGGACAGCTCGCGATTGGCCTGGTAGCGCTTGAGCAAGGCAGCGGACAGCTGCTCGGCCAGTTGCTTGCGAGCGAACTCGCGGGCCCCATGGATGGCCTCGACGTCCGCTACTTCGCTGATTTCGGTGAGGTAGGCCTCGCCCGGCAACGACAGCATCTCGGCGACCATGGCCGGGTCCAGGCTTTCGTCGGCCAGCACGCTGCCCAGGGCCGTCACCAGGCGTTGGTCCATCACCAGGGCCTGGCCCTGTTGGTGCTGGGCGATCAGCTCCTGCAGTACCTGCACCGCCAGTTGCTGGCCGGCCTCCCAACGGTTGAAACCATCGCTGTCATGCTGCATGAGGAACATCAGCTGGTCGCGATCGTAGGGGAAGCCCAGCTTGACCGGCGCCGAGAAACCGCGCAGCAGCGACGGCAACGGACGCTCGGCGACGTCGACGAACGTGAAGGTCTGCTCGGCCTCGGTCACCGAGATCACCCGGGAGTTGCCCTGGGCGCTGGCCTCGCCGACCAGGCGCAGGGCGATGGCGGCGCCCTGGCTGTCCAGCAGGCCCAGTTCCACCGGGATCACGAACGGCAGTTTTTCCGCCTTGTCCGGCGTCTGCGGGCAACTCTGGCGGAAGGTCAGGCTGTAGGTCTTGGCTGCGGCGTCGTAGGCCTCGCTGACCGCGAGGCGCGGAGTGCCGGCCTGGCTGTACCAGCGCTTGAACTGGGTCAGGTCGACGCCATTGGCATCTTCCATGGCCTTGACGAAGTCGTCGCAGGTCACGGCCTGGCCATCATGGCGTTCGAAGTACAGGTCGCTGCCCTTGCGAAAGCCCTCGGCGCCCAGCAGCGTGTGGATCATGCCCACTACTTCCGAGCCCTTCTCGTACACGGTCAGGGTGTAGAAGTTGGAGATCTCGATGAAGCTCTCCGGGCGCACTGCGTGGGCCATGGGCCCGGCGTCTTCGGCGAACTGGTGGGTGCGCAGGTAGGCCACGTCCTGGATGCGTTTGACCGTGCGCGAATTCATGTCCGAGGAGAACCCGGCATCGCGGAACACCGTGAAACCTTCCTTGAGCGACAGCTGGAACCAGTCGCGACAGGTCACCCGGTTGCCCGACCAGTTGTGGAAGTACTCGTGGGCGACGATGGCCTCGACCCGCTGGTGGGCGGCGTCGGTGGCGGTCTCGGCGCGGGCCAGCACGGCACTGGAGTTGAAGATATTCAGGCCCTTGTTTTCCATGGCGCCCATGTTGAAATCGTTGACCGCGACGATCATGAAGATGTCCAGGTCATATTCCCGGCCATAGGTCTGTTCGTCCCAGCGCATGGATTTCTTCAGGCTGTTCATGGCGTGCTGGCATTTGTCGATGTTCTCAGGCTCGACGTAGATGCGCAGCGCCACATCGCGACCGCTCATGGTGCAAAAGCTGTCCTCGACGCACCACAGGTCCCCCGCCACCAGGGCGAACAGGTAGGCCGGCTTCATGAACGGGTCTTCCCAGGTCGCCCAGTGCCGGCCGTCTTCACCCGGGCCGCTGGCGATCGGGTTGCCGTTGGACAACAGCACGGGATAGCGGTGCTGCTCGGCCACCACGGTGGTGGTGAACTTGCTCATCACATCCGGACGGTCCAGGTAATAGGTGATCTTGCGAAAGCCCTCGGCTTCGCACTGGGTGCAGAACATGCCGCTGGACTTGTACAGGCCTTCCAGGGCGGTATTGGTTTGCGGGTTGATCCTGACGCTGGTGTCCACGGTGAAGCTGGCACTGGCCGGGTGCAGGGTCAGGTGGCTGTCGTCCAGCTGGTAGTCGGCCGCGCCCAGGGGCTGGTCGGCCAGGCTCACCGACAACAGCTCCAGTTGCTGGCCATCGAGCACCAGCGGCGGCAGCCCGGCGCCACGGGCCGGGTTGCGGCGCATCACCAGTTGCGCGTGGACCAGGCTGTGGTCCTCGAACAACTCGAAGGTCAGGTGGGTCTCGTCGATCAGGTACTCGGGGGCCTGATAGTCCTTCAGGTAGATCATCTTCGGCTGTTCGGTGCGCATGGCGAATTCCTTCTACTGATGCACGGCCAGCTGGTAGGCCGTGTATTTGCGAATGTTGATCACGCCGGTGTCGAAGATCAGGTACTGGCCCTTGATCCCCAGCAGGGTGCCTTCGGCGATCGGATTCTTGTCCAGGTTGAAGCTGACGATCTTGGCCGGGTACTGCTCGACCGGATAGCGGATTTCCAGGGGCTCGATGTCACGCACCGGCTGGATCGCCTGCAAACCGAAACGCTCCTGCAAAGCCAGTAAACCCTCGGCGCAGGATGCGAACAGCTGCTCGCGCACCTGGACCAGGTCCACGGCCTGGGCGTCGCCCTTGAGCAAGGCCCGCCAGTTGGTCTTGTCGGCCACCTGGGTGCGGAACAGATCCTCGACGAAACCGGACTGCTGGCGGGTCGCCACGCGCATGATCGGCAGCGCCTGGCTGGCGCCCTGGTCGAGCCAGCGGGTGGGCAACTGGGTAGCCCGGGTGATGCCGACCTTGATCCCCGAGGAGTTGGCCAGGTAGACCACGTGGTCGGTCATGCAGAACTGCTCGCCCCAGGACGGCTCGCGGCAAGTGCCGGCGTCGTAGTGGCAACGCTCCGGGCTCATGATGCAGACATCGCACTGGGCCAGCTTGGTCATGCACGGATAGCAGTAGCCCTGGCTGAAGCTGGTCTTGGTCTTGCGCCCGCAATGGGTGCAGTGGATCGCCCCCAGGTATTCCAGGCGCAGCTTGCTGCCGATCAAGGGATTGACCGGCACTTCGCTGTCGCCCAGGCGGAAGGCGTATTGCACATTCGGCCCGTCCAGGCGGGTCGACATTTTACTGATGGAGCCGCGGCCGATCTCGATCAATGGATGGCATCCGACTTGAACAGGATGTTCGGCACGGTCTCGGCCTTGGACGAGCACTCCTGCGGGCCCATGTAGCCGGTGCGCTCTTCCTCTGGCAGGTTGTGCATTTCCCAGGCGATCATGGCCTGCAGCGACAGCTCGCGCTGCTCGGGGGTGAGCTTGCGGCCATCGGACCATTTGCCGATCTCCACCGCCAGCTTCAGGCTGCGATAGATATCGGGGGTGATGTTTTCGATCATTTCGACAAAGGACGACATACAAGACTCCAGGAATTAGAGGGCCAGTTTACGGCGGCTATACAAGCCGCCCAACAAACCGGTGAGGCAACCGACGAGCAACCCGCCGACATGGGCGGCATTGGCGATTTCACCGAAGCCGATCATCGAGACCAGCCCGGACAGGCACAGCAGCAACCACACCAGCATCATCACCAGCACACCACGGGGCAGGCGATAAATGGGGTTGGGCGACAGCCATTGATAGATCCAGCAATGCCCCAGCAGACCGTACAGCACCCCGGACAAACCACCGAACAGGCTGGGGCCGCTGAAATGATATTGCGCGTAATTGGAAACCAGGCTGAACAACAGGGTCAGGCCCAGCAGGTTGATGCTGCCCTGGCGCAACTCGATGCGCCGCCCCAGCTCCCAGTACCACATGCCGTTCATGGCGATGTGCAGGATGCCGAAGTGGATCAGCATCGGCGTCACCAGCCGCCACCACTGCCCTGCCGCCAGGCCGTCGGCCAGGGGGCGGAACTGCAGGTAGTCGCCGGCTACGCGAAAATCGAGGAAAGTGAACCAGCTCAGCACTTGCAGGTTGTCCCCCAGCAACGTGATGCCGCAGACCACCAGGCTCAGGACCAGCACCAGGGCCGTCACCGGGCTGCGCCGCAGCTGCTGGGCCAGCCCAGGTCCCTCGGGGGCAGTGGCCTGGGCGATGTCCAGCTGTTGCTCGGGATCGCCCTTTGGGAAGCGCTGGTACAAGCCCAGCACATCCTGGCTGATGGACTCGGGCACCCACAGCACCTGTTCCCCGGCTTCCTCGCTGACCCGATGAGGTACCTGCATGCGTTGCAAGAGCTTGACGAAACCGCTGAGGTCGGTAGCCAGTGGCAGGCGCAAGATAGCTACCGCGCTCATCGCGACACCTCCGGCCGCTCGACGTCGACCCAGACGAACTTGTTCGGATCCAGGCGCGTTTCCTGGTCCAGGCGGTAGGCGGCGAGCTTGCCGTAGAGCACCGCGCTGTAGTCCAGGCAAGCCAGGTTGGGCCGGATCGGCGCCGGCGTACCGCTGCGCCAGTAGTGGCCGACGAACAGCAGCGGCTCCTCGATCCCGTAGCGCAGCAGGCTGTTCTTCTCGTCCCGGGACAACGGCGTGCGAGCCACCGGCTCGGGCAAGGCATCGGGCTGGAAGACGATATCGCCATAGGTCTGCGGATCGTCCTCCCAGAACTTGGTACGGAAGAACGAACGGGTCAGGCCATCGCCGCTGGTCATGGTCAGGCCATGGGGCAGGCGCATGTCGGTGCCCCGCAGCAGGCGGTCGAAGGCGTTGCTGGCGAAGCTGTCAGGCAGCGCCGAGGCCTGCAGGAAATCGCGATCGATGCAGCCGTCCGGGTAGCGCTGGCGTAGCTGGGCGATCAGCGTCGAATCCCAGCAGGCGTGCACCACCCGGAAGCGTCCGGCGTCGACGAACAACGGCATCCGGTAGAACCATTCAAGGAAGTCGTGCCAGTCGCCGGGGTGCTGTTCGAACTGGGCCAGGGTCTCGTGGATCAGCCGGGCATGACGCGGGGTGTGCTCACGCACGAACTGCTTGCCGCTGCCCTCGGCCGCCGGGGTGCTCCAGCCCAGGGCATTGAACTCGTGGTTGCCCATGATGCACAGCGCCTGGCCGGCCTCGACCATGTCGTGGACGATGTGCAAGGCCTCGCGAATCCGCGGGCCGCGATCGATGATGTCGCCAAGGAACACCGCCATGCGTGACGGGTGCCGCCAGACGCCACCCTGCTTGTGGTAACCGAGCCGGTCCAGCAGGTGTTCGAGGGTCAGGGCACAACCGTGCACGTCACCGACCAGGTCGTAGCTACGCGCGGGATCGAGCATCAGTCGCCTCCACCACCCAGGCGGCTGCCCCAGCCGAGCTTGGTCCGGCAGACCTCGTAGTAGTTGTGGTCCAGCGGATGGATCAGGCGCAGCTTCTGGGCCTTCTTGCTCACCGTGATGGTGTCGCCCGGAGCACAGGTGAAGTGGTTCTGCCCGTCGCAGGAAACCTGCGGATAGATCTGCATATCTTTGGACACGACGATTTTCAGCTCACTGTTGCCATCGACCACGATCGGCCGTCCGGACAAGGTATGGGGGTACATCGGCACGATCACAATGGCATCGAGCTTGGGATGCATGATCGGACCGCCGGCAGACAGTGCGTAGGCCGTGGAGCCGGTGGGGGTAGCGACGATCAGGCCGTCGGCCTTCTGGCTGCAGACGAACTGGCCGTCGATATAGATCTCGAACTCGATCATCCGGGTCGACTTGCCCGGGTGCAGCACCACGTCGTTCAAGGCATCGCCCTGGCCGATGGCCTCGGCATGCCGGCGCACCTCGGCCTGCAGCAGGAAACGGTTCTCCACCAGGTAGTGGCCGTCCAGCACTTCGGCGACCTTGATCTCCAGTTCGTCGGGACGGATATCGGTGAGAAAGCCCAGGCTGCCGCGGTTGATCCCCAGCACCGGGACATTGTGCCGCGCCAGGGCCCGGGCGGCGCCCAGCAGGCTGCCGTCGCCACCGACCACGATGACCATGTCGCAGACCTCGCCCAACAGCTTGCGCGAAGAGGTCTGCAGGCCGTGGCCTGGCAGCACTTCAGCGATGGTGTCCTCGAGGATCACGTGCAGGTGGCGTTCGAGCAGAAACTTTTTCAGTCGGCGCACTGTGTCCAGCACCTGGGAGCTGCCCAGGCGACCGATAATGCCGATATTGCGAAATTGCTCCATGGGGCTCCTGCGGGGGTTCGGGCGAAACGGAGGATTATGGGCGAAACCCGGCGCCAGACAAAATCCTTTCAGCCGTACAGGCTCGCCCGGCGCCCGGGCGGCAGGTATTTATCGCGAGCCGTCGCGGTTTGCGTCTATGCTCGCAACATGCTCCCGTTCGCCGATTTGCTCAACCTCCCCCGCCAGCTCCGCCAGCCCGAAGTGCGCGATCTCGCCTGGGTGCTCCTCGCCCCGCCAATGCTCAGCGCCACACCCTGGCCCCAGCGTCACCCCCTGGCCGGCAGCGACTGGACCCTGGAGCCGCAACGGCTGGCCCACTGGCTGCAAGTGCAGGACCAGGACAGCAGCGCGCTGCGCCAGTGGCTCAGCCGCAGCCCGACCCGGCGCCTGGGCCTGTACTACGAGCGGCTCTGGCAGTTCGCCGTGCAGCACGCCCCGGGAGTGGAGCTATTGGCGGCCAACCTGCCGATCCGTCGCGACGGCCATACCCTGGGCGAGCTGGACATGCTCCTGCGCGACCGCGACGGGGTGCACCACCTGGAGCTGGCGATCAAGCTCTACCTCGGTCCACAGCAAGGGCCCGGCGGCGATAGCGCGCAATGGCTGGGCCCGGGCTGCCACGACCGCCTGGACCGCAAGCTGGCCCACCTGGCCGCGCACCAGCTGCCGCTTTCGGCCCGGGAAGAAAGCCACGCCACCCTGGCGGCGCTGAAGGTCGGCCAACCCAGCGCCCACCTGTGGCTCGGCGGCTACCTGCTGTATCCCTGGCCGGGCCATGCCGACCCGCCCCTGGGCGCCCATCCGCAGCACCTGCGCGGGCGCTGGCTGCATCAGCGCGACTGGCCGGCGTTCATCGACAGCAGCCCGCCGGGGCGCTGGCAGCCCCTGCCCCGGCATGCCTGGCTGGCTCCGGCGCGCTACCCCGGCGGACACACCTGGAGCGCCGCCCAGTTGCAGCAATGGTTGGCCGAGCTCGATCCCCTGGCCCCGGCGCAACTGCTGGTGCGCCTGCAAGAGAGCGCCGAAGGCGACTGGGTCGAGGCCGAACGCCTGTTCCTGGTGGCCGACCCGTGGCCCGACCTGCCCGCCGCGCCCCAGTCCTAGCCGGCCTCAGAGCAACAGTCGCAGGGCCAGCGCCGCCAGGGTCACCAGCAACACCGGCAGGGTCAGCACCATCCCGACCCGCAGGTAGTAACCCCAGCCGACATGAATGCCCTTGCGGTCCAGCACATGCAGCCAGAGCAAGGTCGCCAGGCTACCTATGGGAGTGATCTTGGGCCCCAGGTCACTGCCGATCACGTTGGCGTAGATCATCGCCTCCCTGACCACGCCCGTGGCCTGGCTGGCATCGATGGACAAGGCGCCGACCAGCACTGCCGGCAGATTGTTCATCACCGACGACAAGCCTGCCGCCAGCAGCCCGGTGCCCAGCGCCGCGCCCCAGACCCCGCCGGCGGCGAAAGCGTCCAGCCAGTCGGCCAGGTGCGTGGTGAGCCCGGCGTTACGCAAGCCGTACACCACCAGGTACATGCCCAGGGAGAACAGCACGATCTGCCACGGGGCCTCCTTGAGTACCTTGCGCGTGGAAATCCTCTGGCCCCGGGCAGCCACCATCAACAACAGGCAAGCGCAGCCCGCCGAAATGGCGCTGATGGGAATGCCCAGGGGTTCCAGGGCGAAGCAGCCCAGCAGCAGGATCAACAGCACCCACCAGCCGGCGAAAAAGGTGCCGCGATCGTGAATGGCGCTCGCCGGGTCGGCCAGTTGCCGTGGGTCATAGGCCTGGGGAATGTCCCGGCCAAAGAACCACAGCAACACCCCCAGGGTGGCGACGACGCTTACCAGGTTCACCGGCAGCATCACTGCGGCGTAGCGGTTGAAACCGATACCGAAGAAGTCGGCGCAAACGATGTTCACCAGGTTCGACACCACCAGCGGCAGGCTCGCGGTATCGGCTATGAACCCGGCCCCCATGACGAAGGCCAGGGTCGCCGCCCTGGAAAAGTGCAAGGCCAGGAGCATGGAGATGACGATGGGCGTCAGGATCAGCGCCGCGCCATCGTTGGCGAACAGCGCCGAGACCAGCGCCCCGAGCAACACCATCCAGGCGAACAGCCGGCGGCCCTTGCCCTGCCCCCAACGCGCCACGTGCAACGCGGCCCAGGCGAAGAAACCAGCCTCGTCCAGCAACAAGCTGATGATGATCAAGGCGACGAAAGTGCCGGTGGCATTCCAGATGATCTGCCATACCACCGGGATATCGGCGAGCTGCACCGTTCCGCAGAGCAACGCCAGCAGCGCGCCGCCCATTGCACTCCAGCCCACGCCCAGCCCTCGGGGCTGCCAGATCACCAGGATGATGGTCAGCAGGAAGATCGCTACGGCAATCAGCATGTCTTGGCAGGCATCCGTGGCTCGCGGGCAAGCCCCAAGGGCGGGGCTTGAGGGGGGACGGCCCGGCCTTTTCCAAAGCCGGGACCGCCGCACTGGGGGGAACTCAGGTGCGCTTCTGTTGCTCGACCCACTGGCCGAAGGCGTTGATGAAACCCTGGAGGAATGGCCGGGTGGCCTCCGCCAGCTTGCCGGACTCATCGAATGCGGAACCGGCGCCGCCCATGTAGGCCTCGGGCTGCTGCATGCACGGCACATTCAAGAACACCAGGGACTGGCGCAAATGATGATTGGCGCCAAAACCGCCGATGGCCCCCGGGGACACGCTGATCACCGCCCCCGGCTTGCCGCTCCAGTTGTTCTTGCCATAGGGGCGCGAGCCGACGTCGATGGCATTCTTCAGCACCGCCGGCACTGAACGGTTGTACTCGGGAGTCACGAACAGCACCGCATCGGCCTCGACGATCCGTTGGCGAAACGCCACGTAGCTGGCCGGGGGAGTCGCCTCGATATCCTCGTTGTAGAACGGCAAGTCGCCGATCTCGACAATGTTCAGCTGGAGATTGGCCGGGGCCAGCTCAGCCAGGGTCAAGGCAACCTTGCGGTTCAGGGACTGCTTTCTCAAACTGCCGACCAGTACTGCAACCTTGTAGACATTGCTCATTGGAGTTTCCAACCGTTGGCTTGGGGGAAGTGCTAGTTATAGATGAGCCAAGGCGGACTCTGCTACCCCGACGCCAGGCGCTCTTTAATATTTTTTCCCCTGGGTAAAACTTCCGCCCGGTCCCCCGGGTCTACAGCACCGAAATTTGCGTGTTCTATCTCCAGAGGCTCTAAAAAGATGGCAGAAGTACTTGTCGGACAATTCCATGCAAGAGATGCCGAGGGGCGGGTGTATTCCGTCCATGAATTCCAGGAATCCATGCCAGCGCAAGATGGCGAGGCCAGCGCGGAACCCGTGACCACCTACCGCCTGGCCATCGGCGATCGGGTGCGCAAGCTCGACGACGACAACTTCCTGCTGGTGCAACTGGACGTGACCCTGGTACGCGAACCCGACTCTCCCGTGACTCCCTGACCTGCGATCCCCCTCCTCCCGCGCCGGGCGTCCGCCCCGGCCTGCCCCTGCGACAACCGCTACAGATTCCGGGCGCGGACTTGGGGTAGGATTCGACGCTTGCGTCCCTAACCGGCTGGATATGGATTTCAAGCATGCGTTTACGTCATATCGAAGTGATTCAGGCGCTCCTGCAAACCGCCCACCTGGGCACGGCCGCCCAATTGCTGCAACTATCGGTGGCCGAAGTCGAGGCCCTGCTGCGCGATGCGGAAAGCCAGCTGGGCTTCATGTTGTTCGCCAGTGTGCGCGGACGCCTGCAGGCCACCCGCGAAGCGCGAGAGCTGCAGGGCGCAATCACCCGGGTCTATGACGCCTTCGAACCAGTGCAACGCCTGGCCGACAGCCTGAGGTTCCACCAGGCGCCGCCTTTGCGCATCGTCGGCACCGCCCCCTTGGTCCAGCAGCTGTTGCCCCAATGCATCGCCGCCCTGCGCCGGCGCTTCGCCGATACGCCGTGCAGCCTCCTGTGCCAGAACACCCGAGAGATCATCGACAGCCTGCTGTTGCGCGATTGCGACCTGGGCCTGAGCCTGCATGACCCCGAACATCCGGACATCCACAGCCAGGCCCTGGCCCAGGGCAAGCTGTTCCTGCTGGCGCCCCATGGCTGGTTGCAGGCCAAGCAGAAATACGTGTCCCTGCAGGACCTGGCCGGCCAGGCCATGGTTGGCCTGGAGGGACACGACCCGCTGAGCGCGGTCCTGGCCGGCAAGTTGCAGAACCTGCGGCCCAGCCCGGTGATCCAGACCCGGGTCCAGACCTACCAGATGATGCGCAGCCTGGTGGAAGCCGGCGAAGGCCTGGCCATCGTCGACCCGTTCACCGCCGCCGGGGCCCGGGGCTCGGGGCTCGACATCAGCCCCTTGTCGCCGCCCGTGGGCGTCACCCTCTACGCCTTGCGCCGCCAGGGCAGCGACAGCTCGCCCCTGCTCAATGCCCTGCTGGAATTGCTGGCCGAACAAGCCACGGCGTTGCTGGCAGGCTAGGCTGGCTCTTCGGCGAACAGCAGGTACCAGAAGATCGCCGTTTCAGCGGTCTGCGGATCGATGCCGCGATAACGCAAATGATCCACGCCGCCCACCACGTAGCCGCAACGCTCGTACAAGCGGCAGGCGCCAAGGTTGTTGTTCTGGGTTTCCAGCATTACCCCCGGCAGGCCCTTCTTGCGGCTCCAAAACTGCGCCACCTCCAGCAGGGCCCTGGCCACCCCATGGCGCCGCGCCGGGGCATGCACCGCCAGTTCATCGATATGGCCATAACCGTTCCAGTTGGTGCTGACCACCACATGTCCCACCGGATGCCCATCCAGGTATGCCATGAACACCTCGCTGCCCGGAGCATTGCGGTAGCTGCTGAACTCCTCCGGGTCGATGCCGTAGCACTTGCGATAAGGCACCACCTGGCGCAATGGCCAACTGGCCACCGCCACGTCGCGTTCGGCCTCGGCGTAGGCCTCGACCTGGAAACTGAAATCGCTGTCGTTGACATAGGCCGCGAACCCGGCATCGGCGACACGAACCGCGAGCCCCGGATGCGGGCAGAATGCTGGCTGCATGGGTACTGCTCTCCTCACTCCCGGACGCAATCGACGGTGTACTGCCGGCCACTGCCCAGGTCCTCATGTTGCAGGCCGTGCACATCGGCGACGAACCCGGGGAAGCGACTGTCGAAATCCCGGGCGAACGCCAGGTAGTCGATGATCGAACGGGTGGACTCGGTAAAACGTTCGCCGGGCATGATCAATGGGATGCCCGGCGGATAAGGCACCAACATCACTGCGGCGATGCGGTCCTGCAACTGATCGATGGACACCGCCTCGACATCGCCGCGCACCAGGTGATCATAGGCATCGGCGGGTTTCATCGCCACCTCCGGCAGTACCGTGTACATGCGCCGCAAATGCTTGGCGGTGGCGTTGCTGCGATAGCAGGCATGCAACTGGTCGCACAAGTCTTGCAGGCCCATGCCCTGGTAGCGCTGCGGGTCCTGGCTGGCGACGCTGGGCAGGCACCCGGCCAGGCTGGCATTGGCGTCGTAGCTGCGCTTGAACTCCAGCAACTCGGTGAGCAAGGTGCTCCACTTGCCCTTGGTGATGCCCATGGAGAACAGCACCAGGAACGAATACAGGCCGGTCTTCTCCACCACCAGCCCACGCTCCCAGAGGAACTTGCTGACCACCGCCGCCGGAATCCCGCGCTCGCTCAAGGCGCCACCCGCGGTCAGGCCGGGCATGACCAGGGTCACCTTGATCGGGTCGAGCAGCACGTAGTCGTCGGTGACACCGGCAAAGCCGTGCCACTCGCCCTCGGGCTCCAGCAGCCAGTCGACGGTGCGTACCTGGTCGATGCCCTCGACCCGCTCCGGTTGCCAGACCGAGAACCACCAGTCATCGGCGGCGATGTTCTGCCGCAGGTTGGCCAGGGCGCGGCGGAAGCTCAGGGCCTCGTCGAACATCTCTTGCAGCAACGAGCGGCCGGCCGGCCCCTCCATCATCGCCGAGGCCACGTCCAGCGAAGCCATGATGCTGTACTGCGGCGACGTGGAGATGTGCATCATGAAGGCTTCGTTGAAACGATCACGATCCAGTTGCCGGGCCCCGCCGTCCTGCACATGGATCATCGACGCCTGGCTGAAGGCGGCCAGCAGCTTGTGGGTCGAGTGGGTGGTGAACACCAGTGGACTGTCGGCCGAACGCGAGGTGCCCATGCCGTAGCGACCGGCGAAAAATTCGTGGAACGCCGCATAGGCGTACCAGGCCTCGTCGAAGTGCAGCACCTCGACGCTGTTGCCCAGGCTCTGCTTGATCAACTCGGCGTTGTAGCACAGGCCGTCGTAGGTCGAGTTGGTGATCACCGCCAGCTTGACCTTGGGTGCCCGGCCGCGGGTCAGCGCACTGGCGTCGATCTTGGCCCGGATCGACTCGACGCTGAACTCGCTCAGCGGGATCGGGCCGATGATCCCCAGTTCGTTGCGCTCCGGGCACAGGTACAACGGGATCGCCCCGGTCATGATGATCGAATGCAGCACCGACTTGTGGCAGTTGCGGTCCACCAGCACCAGGTCATCGCGACCGACCATGGAATGCCAGACGATCTTGTTGGCCGTGGAGGTGCCATTGATCACGAAGAAGGTGTGGTCGGCGCCGAAATTGCGCGCCGCGCGGGCCTCGGCTTCCGCCAGGGGCCCGGTATGGTCGAGCAGCGAGCCCAGCTCCGGCACCGATACCGAGAGGTCCGAACGCAGGGTGTTCTCACCGAAGAACTGGTGGAACGCCTGCCCCACCGCGCTCTTGCGATAGGCCACGCCACCACCGTGGCCCGGGGTGTGCCAGGAATAGTTGGAGTCGGCAGTGTGTTGCACCAGGGCCTTGAAGAATGGCGGCAACAGGCCATCCAGGTAACCCCGTGCAGCACGGGCCACTTGCCGGGCCAGGAACGGCACGGTGTCCTCGAACAGGTAGAGGATGCCGCGCAGCTGGTTGAGTTCGCTCATGGCATCGGCGGGAGCGTTTTCCAGGGTCACCTGCTCGCCCAGAGCGAAGATCGGCAGCAGCGGCGCCCGGACCCGGGCCAGGCGAATCAACTCCACCATGTTCTGCAGCAGGTGGGTGTTCTCCCCCGCCCCCTCGGCGGCGATCAACATGCAGGCCAGGCCGTGATGGGTGGAGGCCACCAACCGGCCCTCGGCATAGTCCACCGCGGAAAAGATGCTGAAGCCATCCTTTTCCAGCTCCCGGGCGATGCCCCGCACCCGGTCCCCCGCGACCGTGTCGGCCTTGATATCACGGTGCACGATCAGGATCGGAAACTGCAGGTCTTTATACATGGGGCGGCAAGTCCTGAGGCGACGGGTAGGCCCCGCCAATGGACTCAGGGTAGAAGCTGCACGGCTGGCGTGTCACCCCGGGTGGGGACACCTTGTAACAAAACGTCGCACTGGAACAACAACCGGTTGGAGCCGCTGCGGCACCCAAGAGGCTGCGACAGCGGCTACAGGCTCAATGCTGGGTTTCGAGCAGTTGGGTCCAGAGCGCCGGGCCGCCAGCGGATTTGGCGATGGCTTCCAGGCGGGCCTGGTGCTCGGACAGCTCGGCCTCACTGGCCATGATGATCCGTCCACGCGGACGGTCGGCTGCCAGGCGGCGGATCGCCGAAGCCTGGGTGCCACCCTCGCCCGTACCACCATCGGCGCCATTGCCGGCCAGGGACAGGCTGGTCTGGCCGCCGGTCATGGTCAGGTAGACGTCGGCGAGGATCTCCGAGTCGAGCAAGGCACCGTGCAGCTCACGGCCGGAGTTGTCGACGCCATAGCGCTTGCACAAGGCGTCGAGGCTGTTGCGCTGGCCCGGGTGCCGCTCGCGGGCCATCAGCAAGGTATCGAGGATGCTGCAATGCTGGGTGATGTCGGCCCGCTCATGCTGGCCCAGCAAGGCGAATTCGTTGTTGATGAAGCCAACGTCGAACGCCGCGTTGTGGATGATCAGCTGCGCGCCCTTGATGAATTCGAAGAACTCATCGGCCACTTCGGCGAAACGCGGCTTGCCCACCAGGAATTCGTTGGTGATGCCGTGGACGCCGATGGCGCCCTCGTCGCTCTCGCGATCAGGTTGCAGGTAGACGTGGAAGTGACGCCCGGTCAGGCGTCGGCCAATCAACTCGACGCCACCGATTTCAATGATCCGGTGGCCGTCGGTCACCGGCATACCGGTGGTTTCGGTATCGAGGACAATAGATCTGTTGGCCATCAGTGGTCAGTTCTCAATCTGGCAAAGGGCGGGATTTTAGCACGCCCCGCCCGGGGACGGCGCACAGGCGCGGCAAGGCCGACCCAGCGCACATGAATGCAGCGAACGGCAGGACGACAGCCATCAGGCCTTGTTGCCACGGACCTCGTCCACGCCGCGGTTGGCCAGTTGATCGGCACGCTCGTTGCCATGGTGCCCGGTATGGCCGCGTACCCATTTCCAGGTGACCTGATGCCGGTTGACCTGCTCGTCCAGCTGTTGCCACAGGTCGGCGTTCTTCACCGGCTCCTTGGCAGCGGTCTTCCAGCCCCGCTTCTTCCAGTTGACCATCCACTCGGTGATGCCCTTCATCACGTACTGCGAGTCGGTGATCAGCTGTACGTCGCACTGGCGCTTGAGTTCCTGCAGGCCGCGAATCGCCGCCAGCAGCTCCATGCGGTTGTTGGTGGTATTGGCCTCGCCACCCCAGAGCTCCTTCTCGACGCCCTTGCACACCAGCAGCGCGCCCCAGCCACCCGGGCCGGGATTGCCCTTGCAGGCACCGTCGGTAAAGATTTCTACGCTATCGCTCATCCACGCCTTCCATCAGAAATTGCCATTGCCCCACCAGCCACAGCCGACAGGGCCAAGACCGGGCAAGCCCGGCCGATCTATATAAAGAGAGAGTTGCAGCAGTTGTTCAGGGCTCGCTATTGCGCCGGTTGACCTTGGCCATGGGCAGCGGCACCAGCTTGCCCACCGGCTCGCGCCGGACCTGGCGTACCGGGCGCAGGCCCACGGCGATCTTGCGCGCCACCAGCAGGTAGAAACCACCACCCGATAGCTGCCATTTGCCGGCCCGGCGCTCCCAACCGGCCAGCCGCGCCTGCCATGCTGGCGAAGCAAGCGGCGGACGATAGCACCCGAAGCGCCGTTTCTCCAGCGCGAAGCCCAGCAGGTTGAGCCAGTCGCCGACGCGCGAGGGCGCGATGCAACGGGCCTGGCGCAAGCCGTCGTGGGCGAACGCCCGGCGCAGGCCCCAGGTACTCCAGGGATTGATCCCGACGATCAGCAGGTGGCCACCCGGACGCACGCTGCTGGCCGCCTCGCGCAGCAGTCCATGGGGCGACAGCGAAAAATCCAGGCCATGCTGCAGCACCACTACA
Source organism: Pseudomonas sp. CMR5c (assembly GCF_003850545.1). Lineage (NCBI taxonomy): Bacteria > Pseudomonadati > Pseudomonadota > Gammaproteobacteria > Pseudomonadales > Pseudomonadaceae > Pseudomonas > Pseudomonas sp. CMR5c. The sequence continues at coordinate 3,693,038 of NZ_CP027705.1, forward strand.
TCGGCAGCATGTTCGCTCAGGGGCCAGGCCTGCTCCTCGCAGACGATCTCCACCCCCGGCAACGGCGCTCCCAGGCGAACGTTGCGCTGGACCTGGGGCGCCGCCGGCGGGGTCTGCGCCGAAGGGCCGTAGTGCACCAGGTAACCGCCGAAGAACCGCCCCAGTTCTTCTTCGAGCATGCGCCGCTCTTCATCCAGCAGGAATTGCCCCAGCGGCCCGGACAGCCAGTCCCGGGCCGTGCTGATCAGGGCCAGCCAGTCGGGATCTGCCTGAGCGAAGGCTTTATCGGTCATTGCATTCTCCAACACGCCAGGAAGTTCTAAGATGCGCCATTGTTTTCCCCTTGGCGAATCCGAAGATGATACAGATCAGTGCCCTGCCCGCCTTCACCGACAACTACATCTGGTTGTTACAAGATCATCGCAGCCAGCGCTGCGCCGTCGTCGACCCGGGGGATGCGGCACCGGTACTGGCCTGGCTGGAACAACACCCGGACTGGCGCCTGAGCGACATCCTGGTGACCCACCACCACCACGACCACGTCGGCGGCGTCGAGCGCTTGAAACAGCATAGCGGCGCCACGGTCTACGGCCCGGCCCGGGAGAAGATCCCCGCCCGCGACGTGGCCCTGGACGATGAAGACCAGCTCAACATCCTCGGCTGGGACTTCCTGGTCCTGGCGGTACCCGGCCATACCCTGGGGCATATCGCCTACTACCACCGGGGCCTGCTGTTCTGTGGCGACACGCTGTTCGCCGCCGGTTGCGGTCGCCTGTTCGAGGGCACCGCCGAACAGATGCACCAGTCCCTGGGCCGCCTCGCGGCGCTGCCGGACGACACCCTGGTCTACTGCACCCACGAATACACCTTGGGCAACCTGCGCTTCGCCCAGGCCGTGGAGCCGACCAACCCAGAGATCGCCCAGCGCCTGGAAAAAGTCGCGCGCCAGCGCGAGCAAGGCCTCATGACCCTGCCATCGACCCTGGCCCTGGAGAAGTCGACCAACCCTTTCCTGCGTACCGGTGAAACATCCGTTAAACAAAAAGCGGACGAACGGAACGGCCGGGATACCCCGTCGCAGAGTGCGGTTTTTGCGGCTTTGCGGGCCTGGAAAGATAAATTCTAAGAACCCCAGCATTGGCATAGAAATTCTGAATGGTTGACCGCTCTTCGGGTGCTTTCTAGAATCGCCCGACATTTTTGCCCGGAACTAACTTCCAGCCAATGTCGTCATTTATTCGTTACGCCATCAGTTCAGACGCATTGACGCGCTTGGCCCAGGCCATCGCGGTAGCTGTGTCAGCGACTCTTGCGGGCTGCCAAAGCACCGGTCACGTCCCGCAGACTGAAGCCACACACACTCCGAATCTCAACGCCCGTATCAAGCAGAAACCCATCTGGCTGGGCACCCAGCCCAGCCCGCAAGTCCCCCAGGACGTCTGGGAACGCATGCGCCAGGGCTTCCAGTTGCAAGAGAATCTGGGCGTCAACCCGCGCATCGAGCAACAGCGCCTGTGGTTCGCCAGCAATCCGTCCTTCCTGCAGAACGCCAGCGAGCGCGGCAGCCTTTATATCCACTACATCGTCGAGCGTCTTGAAGAGCGCAACATGCCGCTGGAGCTGGCCCTGCTGCCAGTAATCGAAAGCGCCTACAATCCGCTGGCCTATTCCCGGGCCGATGCCGTGGGCCTGTGGCAATTCGTCCCGGCCACCGGTCGCTCCTTCAACTTGCGCCAGACCCGTTTCTACGATGGCCGCCGCGACATCACCGCCTCGACCACCGCGGCCATGGACTACCTGACCCGCCTGCATGACATGTTCAACGGCGACTGGCTGCTGGCCCTCGCGGCCTACAACGCCGGCGAAGGCACCGTCAGCCGGGCCATCGAGCGCAACGAGAAGCTCGGCCTGCCCACCGACTATTGGAACCTGCCGCTGCCATCGGAAACCCAGGCCTACGTGCCCAAGCTGCTGGCCCTGTCCCAGGTGGTGCTGGCCCCCGAGGCCTACGGCATCAACCTCAACCCCATCGCCAACGAACCCTACTTCCAGGTGGTGGAGATCAACCAGCGCATGGACCTGTCCAAGGTCGCGGCGGTGGCCAACATCGATGAGGACGAGCTGTTCCAGCTCAACCCGGCGTTCAAGCAGCGCACCACCATCGACGGTCCGCAGCACTTGCTGGTACCCACCTCCAAGGCGCAGTTGCTGACCACCAGCCTGTCGACCATGAAGCCTGAGGAACTGATCAGCAAGCGCTCGCTCAAGGCCGCGTTCGCCAGCGACGAAGGCCGCGACTCGCTGCGCAAGCGGGTCTACAAGGTCAAGCGCGGCGACAACCTGGCGCTGATCGCCAAGGCCAACAAGGTCGGGGTCCAGGACCTGCAGCGCTGGAACAAGCTCAGCGGCAAGAACCTCAAGGTCGGCCAGACCCTGGTCCTGCAGGACGCGCGCCAGGCCGGCAGCAAGAAGACCACCGTGGCCGCTACCGAGAAACGCAAGTCGACCCAGTACAAGGTCAAGCAAGGCGATTCGCTGTACATGGTAGCCAAGCGATTCAACGTCGAGATGCAGCACCTCAAGCGCTGGAATCCACGGGCCGGCCAGGCCCTCAAGCCAGGCCAGACGCTCACCGTCTACCTGCCGCACTGAGTGCCGACGGGGCTTGCCGGTGTCACCACCGGCAAGCCCTGCGCCTGAGCTTCCCAGAGCACCCGGCAATACCGACCCGCCCCCGCCCCAGAGCCCACCTGCCGCCATCCGCGCGCGCCGCCAGAACGAGCTTTTTCCTGCCGATACAAGCTGTTACTGTACTGGACACATAGCCCAAGCCGCCTGGATCGGATCTCTGACTCGATGCGTCTCCTGCTCCCGCTCCTCATCAGCCTGGCCTTGAGCTTTCCCGCAAGCGCGACACTCATCGAGAGTCATGGCTATGCGCAGTTCGGCACGCTCAAGTACCCGGCCCGCTTCACCCACTTCGACTGGGTCAACCCCGCCGCGCCCAAGGGCGGCACCTTGCGGGTCATGGCCTTCGGCACTTTCGACACCCTCAACCCCTACACCTTCAAGGGCACCAGCCCGGTGGCCACGCCGAACTTCCTGCAGTACGGAGTCAACGAGCTCAACGAGCCGCTGATGGTGGGCACTGGCCTCTATGCGCCCTCCGGCGACGAACCCACTTCCAGCTACGGCCTGATCGCCCGTTCGGTGGAGTACAGCGAAGATCGCAGCTGGGTGGTGTTCAACCTGCGTCCCGAGGCCCGCTTCCACGACGGCATGCCGATCACCGCCCGGGACGTGGCGTTCTCCTACCGCCTGCTGCTCAAGGAAGGCCATCCGCAGTACCGCACCAACCTGCAGGAAGTGCAGCGGGTCGACATCCTCGGCCCGCAGCGCATCCGCTTCGTGTTCAAGCGTGCCGGCAACCCGCTGCTGATCCTGCGCCTGGGGGAAATGCCGGTATTGCCCCAGCATTACTGGAAGGACCGCGACTTCAAGGCCACCACCTTCACCCCGCCCCTGGGCAGCGGTCCCTATCGCATTACCCAGGTGCAGCCGGGCCGCCAGCTGGTGTTCGAGAGGGTCAAGGACTATTGGGGCAAGGACTTGCCGGTCAACCGCGGGTTCGCCAACTTCGACCGGGTCGAGGTGGAGTTCTACCGCGACAGCGACGTGGCGTTCGAGGCCTTCAAGGCCGGTGAGTTCGATATCTATATCGAACACCAGGCCAAGAACTGGGCCAGCGGCTACGACTTCCCGGCGGTGCGCCGTGGCGAGGTGATCAAGGCCCAGGTGGCGCACCAGATCCCCACCCAGACCCAGGGCCTGTTCATGAACACCCGGCGCGCGACTTTCGCCGATGTGCGGGTACGTGAGGCCCTGGGCATGATGTTCGACTTCCAGTGGACCAACCGCACGCTGTTCAGCGGCGCCTACCAGCGCGCCCTGAGCTACTACCCCAACAGCGCGTTCTCCGCCACGGGCGTGCCCCAGGGCCGCGAATGGCTGCTGCTTTCGCCCTATCGCGAGCAGTTGCCAGCCAGCCTCTTCACCCAGCCCTTCAGCTTGCCGAGCACCGACGGCCGCGGCATCCCGCGCCAGACCCTGCGCCGAGCCCTGGGGCTGCTGGGTGAGGCTGGCTGGAAGCTCAACGGCCAGCGCCTGCAGAACAGTGCCGGGCAACCGCTGCGGTTCGAGCTGATGCTGGTCAACCCCAACCTGGAGCGCATCCTCCAGCCCTACGTGGAGAACCTGGCCAGCATCGGCATCGACGCGCGCCTGCGCACCGTCGACCGCGCGCAATACAAGCAGCGCCTGGACCAGTTCGACTACGACATGATCCTCATGACCCTCAACCAGACCCTGAGCCCGGGCCTGGAGCAATGGCAGTACTTCCACTCAAGCCAGGTAGCGGTCAAGGGCAGCAAGAACTATGCGGGCATCGACAACCCCATCGTCGATCACCTGCTGGAGCAGCTCCTGGCGGCCCAGAGCCGCGATGAGCAATTGGCCGCCGGCCGTGCCCTGGACCGGGTGCTACTGTGGCAGCACTACATGATTCCCAACTGGTACCTCAACTATCACCGCCTGGCCTACCGTAACCGGTTCGCCTTCGTCACCACGCCGCCCTATACCCTGGGTCTCGGCGCCTGGTGGCTGAAGTCCTTGGAGACCACCCAATGATGCCCCTGCGTGCCCTGCTCCTGCGCACCAGCGGCTTGTTGCTCGGCGTCATCGCCTGCTGCGCCCAGGCCACGCCACAACATGCCGTGACCCTCTACGGCGAAGCGCCGAAATACCCGGCGGGCTTCCAGCACTTCGACTTCGTCAAGCCCGACGCCCCCAAGGGCGGGACCTTCCGCATGGCCGGCTTCGGCAGCTTCGACAGCCTCAACCCGTTCATCAGCAAGGGCGTGCCGGAGAGCAACATCGGCCTGGTGTACGACACCCTGATGGCCCAGAGCCTGGACGAACCCTTCACCGAGTACGGCCTGGTGGCCGGGCGAATCGAGAAAGCGCCAGACAACAGCTGGGTACGTTTCTACCTGCGGCCCGAGGCACGCTTCAACGATGGCCACCCGCTGCGCGCCGAGGATGTGGTGTTCAGCTTCCAGACCCTGACCAACGCCGGCTCGCCGTTGTATCGCGGCTACTACGCCGATGTCGAGCAGGTGATCGCCGAAGACCCGTTGCGGGTCCTGTTCAAGTTCAAGCACAGCAACAACCGCGAGCTACCGCTGATCCTCGGCCAGCTGACGATCCTGCCCAAGCACTGGTGGGAGCACCGCGACTTCGCCAAGAGCAACCTCGAAGTACCCCTGGGCAGCGGCCCCTACCGGGTGACCGAGGTCAAGGCCGGGCGTTCGATCCGCTATGAGCGGATCAAGGACTACTGGGCCCGCGACTTGCCGGTCAATCGCGGCTTCTACAACTTCGACACCATCACCAGCGACTACTACCGCGACAACACCGTGGCCCTGGAAGCCCTCAAGGCCGGCCAGTTCGACTACTGGCTGGAAATAAGCGCGAAGAACTGGGCCAACGCCTACAACGTCCCGGCCGTGACCCAGGGACGGTTGATCAAGGAGCAGATCCCCAACGGCAACCCTACCGGCATGCAGGGTTTCGTCTTCAACACCCGGCGCCCGCTGTTCCAGGACGTGCGGGTGCGCCATGCCCTGAGCCTGCTGCTGGACTTCGAATGGAGCAACAAGCAGCTGTTCAACGGCGCCTATACCCGTACCCGCAGCTACTTCGAGAACTCGGAGATGGCCGCCACCGGCCTGCCGGGCCCGGACGAGCTGGCGATCCTCGAGCCGCTACGCGGGCAGATTCCCGAGCAGGTGTTCACCCAGGCCTTCGCCCCGGCCCTGTGCGACGGCAGCGGCATGATCCGCGCCCAACAGCGCCAGGCCTACCAACTGCTGCAGGAGGCCGGCTGGCATATCGTCGACGACAAGATGGTGGACGCCCAAGGCAAGCCGGTGGTGCTCGAGTTCCTGCTGGCCCAGACCGAGTTCGAGCGCGTGCTGCTGCCGTTCAAGCGCAACCTCGCCGACCTGGGCATCGACCTGGTGATCCGCCGGGTGGACGTGTCCCAGTACATCACCCGGGTCCGCTCGCGGGACTTCGACATGATCGTCGGCAGCTTCCCGCAGTCCAATTCCCCGGGTAACGAGCAGCGTGAGTTCTGGATGTCCAGCAGCGCCGACAAGCCCGGCAGCCGCAACTACATCGGCCTCAAGGACCCGGCCATCGACCGACTGGTGGAGAGCCTGATCAACGCCGACTCCCGAGCCAGCTTGGTGGCCCATGCCAAGGCCCTGGACCGGGTCCTGCAATGGGGCTACTACGTGATCCCCAACTGGCACATCAAGACCTGGCGCGTGGCCTACTGGGACCACATCGGCCACCCGCAGGTCGCGCCCAAGTACGACATCGGCATCTACACCTGGTGGATCAAGCCCGATGCCAAGCCCGCCGTGGAACCGGCGCCGGACAACCAGGCGGCCGCGGCCGAAACGGTGCAATGAGATGCTGGCCTACATCATTCGCCGCCTGTTGCTGATCATCCCGACCCTGCTGGGCATCCTCCTGATCAACTTCGTGATCATCCAGGCCGCCCCGGGCGGGCCGGTGGAGCAGATGATCGCCAAGCTCGAAGGCTTCGAAGGCGCCACCAGCCGCATCGCCGGCGGTGGCGCCGAAGTCTCGGTGGCCGGGTCCAGCTACCGTGGCGCCCAGGGCCTGGACCCGGCGCTGATCAAGGAAATCGAGCACATGTACGGCTTCGACAAGTCGGCGCCGGAACGCCTGTGGATCATGATCAAGAACTACGCCACCCTGGACTTCGGCGACAGTTTCTTCCGCGATGCCAAGGTGGTGGACCTGATCAAGGAAAAGATGCCGGTCTCGATCTCCCTCGGGTTGTGGAGCACCCTGATCATGTACCTGGTGTCGATCCCCCTGGGGATCGCCAAGGCCACCCGCCACGGCAGCCATTTCGACGTCTGGACCAGCTCGGCGATCATCATCGGCTACGCAATCCCAGCGTTCCTGTTCGCTATCCTGCTGATCGTGGTGTTCGCCGGCGGCAGCTACCTCAACTGGTTCCCCCTGCGCGGCTTGACCTCCAGCGACTTCGAGCAACTGAGCCTGGGGCGCAAGGTCCTCGACTACTTCTGGCACCTGGCGCTGCCGGTCACGGCCCTGGTGATCGGCCACTTCGCCACCATGACCTTGCTGACCAAGAACAGCTTCCTCGACGAGATCAACAAGCAATACGTGATCACCGCCAAGGCCAAGGGCCTGACCCAGCGCCGGGTGCTCTACGGCCATGTGTTCCGCAACGCCATGCTGCTGGTGATCGCCGGCTTCCCGTCGGCCTTCATCGGCATCTTCTTCACTGGGTCCTTGCTGGTGGAAGTGATCTTTTCCCTGGACGGCCTGGGCCTGATGAGCTTCGAGGCCGCGATCAACCGCGACTACCCGGTAGTGTTCGGCACACTGTTCATCTTCACCCTGCTGGGCCTGGTGGTGAAACTGATCGGCGACCTGACCTACACCCTGGTCGACCCACGCATCGACTTCGACAGCCGGGAGCATTGAGATGAACCTGTCCCCCCTCAATCGCCGGCGCTTCGAGCGCTTCAAGGCCAACAAGCGCGGCTGGTGGTCGCTGTGGCTGTTCCTGGTGCTGTTCGTCCTGAGCCTGGGCGCCGAGTTGATCGCCAACGACAAACCCCTGGTAGTGCACTACGACGGCGGCTGGTATTTCCCGGCGCTCAAGCGCTACCCGGAAACCACCTTCGGCGGCGAATTCCCCCTGGAAGCCAACTACAAGAGCCCGTACATCCGCGAACTGCTGGCCCAGAAGGATGCCTGGGTGCTCTGGGCACCGATCCCCTTCAGCTACCAGAGCATCAACTACGACCTGCGGGTGCCAGCCCCGGCGCCGCCCTCCAGCGACAACCTGCTGGGCACCGACGACCAGGGCCGCGACGTCCTGGCGCGGATCATCTACGGCTTCCGGGTATCGGTGCTGTTCGCCCTGACCCTGACCATCCTCAGCTCGATCATCGGCGTCACCGCCGGCGCCCTCCAGGGCTTCTACGGTGGCTGGGTGGACCTGGCCGGGCAGCGTTTCCTGGAAATGTGGTCCGGGCTACCGGTGCTCTACCTGCTGATCATCCTCGCCAGCTTCGTGCAGCCCAACTTCTGGTGGCTGCTGGGCATCATGCTGCTGTTTTCCTGGATGAGCCTGGTGGACGTGGTGCGGGCCGAGTTCCTGCGCGGGCGCAACCTGGAATACGTGCGTGCGGCCCGGGCCCTGGGGATGCAGAACGGCGCCATCATGTTCCGCCATATCCTGCCCAACGCCATGGTCTCGACCATGACCTTCATGCCGTTCATCCTCACCGGCGCCATCGGCACCCTCACCGCCCTGGACTTCCTCGGCTTCGGCCTGCCTCCCGGCGCGCCGTCCCTGGGCGAGCTGGTGGCCCAGGGCAAGTCCAACCTGCAGGCGCCCTGGCTGGGCATGAGTGCCTTCGCCGTGCTGGCCCTGATGCTGAGCCTGCTGGTGTTCATCGGCGAATCCGCCCGCGATGCCTTCGACCCGAGGAAATGACATGACCCAGGACAACCTGATCGAAGTGCGCGAGCTGGCGGTCGAATTCGTCGCCGGCGAACAGCGCCAGCGAGTGGTCGAAGGCATCAGCTTCGACATCAAGCGCGGCGAGACCCTGGCCCTGGTGGGCGAGAGCGGGTCGGGCAAGTCGGTCACCGCCCACTCCATCCTGCGCCTGCTGCCCTACCCGCTGGCCCAGCACCCGTCGGGCAGCATCAACTATTCCGGGCACGACCTGCTGACCCTGAAGGAAAAGAGCATCCGGCATATTCGTGGCAACCGCATCGCCATGATCTTCCAGGAGCCCATGACCTCGCTGAACCCGCTGCACACCATCGAGAAGCAGATCAACGAGGTGCTGGCGATCCACAAGGGCCTGACCGGCAAGGTCGCCACCCAGCGCACCCTGGAACTGCTGGAGCTGGTGGGCATCCCCGAGCCGCGCAAGCGCCTCAAGGCCCTGCCCCACGAGCTGTCCGGCGGCCAGCGCCAACGGGTGATGATCGCCATGGCCCTGGCCTGCGAGCCGGAACTGCTGATCGCCGACGAACCCACCACTGCGCTGGACGTCACCGTACAGTTGAAGATCCTGCAGTTGCTCAAGGAACTGCAGGCGCGCCTGGGCATGGCCCTGCTGCTGATCAGTCACGACCTCAACCTGGTACGGCGCATCGCCCATCGGGTGTGCGTCATGCAAAAGGGCCGGATCGTCGAGCAGGCGCCTTGCGAAGAACTGTTCCGGGCCCCGCAGCATCCCTATACCCGGGAACTGCTGGCCGCCGAGCCCAGTGGCCTGCCAGTCGCCAGCCAGGTCGGCGCGCCTCTGCTGGAAGTGAATGACCTCAAGGTCTGGTTCCCGATCAAGAAGGGCCTGCTGCGCCGCACCGTGGACCACGTCAAGGCGGTGGACGGCATCCATTTCAGCCTGCCCCAGGGCCAGACCCTGGGCATCGTCGGCGAGAGCGGTTCGGGCAAGTCGACCCTGGGCCTGGCGATCCTGCGGCTGATCGCCAGCCAGGGCCTGATCCGCTTCGAAGGCCAGCAGTTGGACCGCCTGTCCCAGCAGCAGGTACGACCGCTACGGCGAGAAATGCAGGTGGTGTTCCAGGACCCCTTCGGCAGCCTCAGCCCGCGCATGAGCGTGAGCCAGATCGTTGGCGAGGGCTTGCGCATCCACGGGATCGGCACCGAGCAGGAACAAGAACAGGCGATCATCGCGGCGCTCGAGGAAGTGGGCCTGGACCCGCAGACGCGCCACCGCTACCCCCATGAGTTTTCCGGCGGTCAACGCCAGCGCATCGCCATTGCCCGGGCCCTGGTGCTCAAGCCCCGGCTGATCCTCCTGGACGAACCGACCTCGGCCCTGGATCGCACCGTCCAGCGCCAGGTGGTGGAGCTGCTGCGCAGGCTGCAAGGCAAGTACAACCTGACCTACCTGTTCATCAGTCATGACCTGGCGGTGGTCAAGGCCCTGAGCCACCAACTGATGGTGATCAAGCACGGCCAGGTGGTGGAACAAGGCGACGCCAGGACGATCTTCGACGCCCCACAACACCCTTACACCCGCCAATTGCTGGAAGCCGCGTTCCTGGCACCGGCAAACGCCGGATGAGCCGCAACCGGGGCCGCCGGCCAGGCCCCAACCTTCATCACCGGACATGCTGAATCCATGCATGACAAACAATGGGCCATGATGGCCCTGGGCGGTCTTTTCGCAATGAGCGTCCAAGCCCAACCAACGACTTTCCAGCCGGACAAGCACACCACCGTCACGCTTGCCCTGCATGGCCAGCAGGTCAGCCTGGAAATACAACGCAACGGTCACACCCAATCCAGAGAACTGCGGGTGCAGGCCGAAAAGCCGCTGCACATCGAGCTCGACGATTTCAACTTCGATGGGGCCGGCGACTTCGCCATCTGGCATGTCGATGATGGGATGGGTACTTACACGATCCACCGGGTGTTCATCTACAACCCGACGCAGGGCCAGTTCGTCGAGCGATTTCCCGCCTGCGGCGATGAATTCCTCAATCTCAAGGTCAACAAGCCCGGGAAATTCCTGGTCAGTACCTACTATCAGGGCAACATCCCAAGACGCTGCCTGACGCGGCCGGACCAGGCTCCGGGGCCTGAGCCACTGTCTGCCGATCAGTCTTGACGCTGGCGCTTGCTGGCCTGCTTTTGCAGGTACATGGCCTTGTCGGCATCGGCCAGCAACGCCTCCACGTCCGGATGGCGCTCGGCGTTGTATTCGATCTGGCCGACGCTGAAGCGAATGTCGTAGCCGCGCTTCAAGGTGGCATTGCGTTCATCGAGGATCTCGCGCAATCGGGCCATGATGTTCGAGGTTTCCACATGATCGGCGGCGGTCAGTAGGACCACGAACTCATCGCCACCCAGGCGACCGACCACATCGCTCTCGCGAAAGGCGATGCGCAGCACGTCGGCGAAGGTCTTCAGCGCACCATCGCCCTCGGCATGGCCATAGGTGTCGTTGATCTGCTTGAAATCGTTGAGATCGAAGAACAGCAGGGTCGCCGGCTTGTCCAGGCGCTTGCAGACTCCCAGCGCATGCCGGGCCAGGGCCTCGAAACCACGACGGTTGGACAGCAGGGTCAGCTCATCCATGCTGGCCATCTGCACCGCCGCCAGCTCCTGCTCGGCCATGCGCGCCAGGTCCCGCAGCAGCGCCCGCTCCTCGTCGTCCAGGTCCCGGGGCTTGACGTCGATCAGGCACAAGGTGCCCAGCTTGCTGCCGTTGGCCACCGTCAGCGGGCAGCCGGCGTAGAAGCGGATTCCGGGATCGCCCACCACCAGCGGGTTGTCATGGAAACGCACGTCCTGCTCGGCATCGCACACCGTGAGGATCTGGTCGCCAAGGATCGCATGTCCGCAGAACGAGATATCCCGTGGCGTTTCGCTGGCATCCAGGCCCGCGCAGGACTTGAACCACTGGCGATCGCCGTCCACCAGGCTGACCAACGCGATGGGCACGTTGAACAAGCGCTTGGCCAGCCGGGTCAGGCGATCGAAACGCTCCTCCGGCGGGGTGTCGAGGACATTCAGCGCCCGCAAGGTCTGGATCCGCAGGGCCTCATTGTTGGGTTTGCTTGGGTACAACATCGCTGACTCCATTCGCGGCTAAGACGTCAAGCGTAGTTCAAAATGCCCGGAGCCAGGGCAAAACGGGCCTGCGCCTGCCCCCGGGGGCCAGGGCACGAAGGCCTGGGGCATCAGTCATCGCCGGGCGCCTGGGCGGCCTGGGCCCTCTGGCTGGCGAACCCGGGAATCTGCGCGCCCGGCAGCGCCTTGCTGTAGTACCAGCCCTGGATAATCAGCTCCGAGCTCGACTGCAGGAACTCCAGCTGCTCCTGAGTCTCCACCCCCTCCACTACCACCTTGAGGCCCAGGGTCTCGCAAAAACGCAGCAAGCCGTTGAGGACCTGGGCACCCTGGGGCTCACGCTGGGCCAGGACGAAGCTGCGGTCGATCTTGATGCCGTCCACCGGGAACTGGTGCAGGTAGCTCAGGGCCGAGAAACCGGTACCGAAATCATCGATGTAGACCTTCGCCCCCAGGGCGTGCAACTGCTCGATCCAGCGCAAGGTACGCAGCGCGTCGCCCACCAGGGCATCCTCGGTGATCTCCACCGACACCTGGCCGCGGGCCCGGCCCAGGATGTCCAGCAAGCGCTCGCCATGCTCCGCCGAGGCCAGGGTAGCGCTGGAGACATTGATGGTGATCGGCAACTCGAAGCCATTGCGGCGCCAGAGCAAGTGCTGGCGCACCGCCTGGGAGGCGACCCAGAAATCCACCTCGGGCATCAGCCCGGCCTGGCCCAGCCACTGCAGCAACTCCCAGGGCAGGCGCACCTGGCCATCGCCGTCGCGCGCGCGCATCAGCGCCTCGCAACCGGTGCAGCGGCCCGTGTCCTTGGACACCTGGGGCTGGTACTCCAGATGGAAGTCGTACTCGCTCAATTGCTGGATCCGCGCCAGTTGCAGGGACTGCCGGGCGGTTTCCTTGTAGGACGCGACCATCGGGTCCAGTTCGAACAGCCGGCTACGCTCCTCGAGGCCACGGAACGTGGTGTCGAAAGTCTTCAGGTAGACCTGCTCGCCAGCCTCGCCCTGATGGTGAAGGCTGCGGATATAGGGGATGTAGATCAGGGTGCCGACACCCAGCAGCACCAGTTGCAGGAGCACCGCGCCCCAGTCGCCCTGGGTGCTGAGGTAAGCGTTGAGCAGCACCGGTGAGGTGAAGGGCACTTCCACCAGCGCCGGGCTCACCCAACCCAGCTGCACCACTAGCAGTGCCAGGCTGACGTTGACCATGGGCACCAGCATGAAAGGCACCAGCAGCCTCGGGTTGAGGATGATCGGCAGGCCGAACAACAGCAGCTCGTTGACGTTGAACAGCGACAGCGCCAGGCTCGCCAAGGCCAGCAGGCGCAGGGAGCGGATGCTGGAGAACCCGAGGATAGCCAACACCAGCGCCAGGGAGCCGCCGGAACCGCCAATGAAGGCGAAACACCCCAGCAGGCCGCTGTTGAGGGCGTAACGCAGCGGTTGGCCGGCGGCCTGGTCCGCGGCATTGAGCGCCACCGCCTGGTCCATCACCTCCATGAAGGGTTGCAGGGCGTGGGTGCCGTGGATGCCGAAGAACCACAACAGCGAATTGCCCAGGGTCAGCGCCACGCCGCTGAGGTAGGGATTGCCCAGGTCCTTGAGGTCCAGCGGCTGCTGGATGTAGGCGAAGTCCTGGATCTGCAGCAGCGACTGCAAGACCGCCACCAGCAACAACGAGGTGAAGATCCCCGGCAGCACCATGTTGATGGTGCCCTTGAGGTTGTGCCCCACCAGGTCCTCGTCCAGCAGCCTGGTCCAGCGCTGGCGGTGCAGCCTGGCCATGATGGGCACGTTGACCAGCGGCGAGGCGATGGCGATGAACAGCACGAAGCTCGCCGCCGCCAGCGGGTAGTCATGCAGCATGTAGATGGCGATCACCACGTAGGACAGGCACAGGAAAGCCACCGGCAGCTGCGGCAGGCGGTACTGGAGCGCCAGCATGTAGCCGATGGACGCTGCCACCAACAGTGGAATGATCGAATTGATGCGCTCGTGCAGGCCGGCCAGCAGCTGCATCAGTTCCCTCGGTGCCCCCAGGACCTGGGCACATTGCGCGAGGATCAGCAGCAACGCCGAGAGCAGCAGGCAGGGCAATAGCCAGAGCAGGCCTTCGCGGATCGAACGCAGGGATTCGGCACCCGCCAGGAGCGCCAGACGATGGGTGAAAAACAGCTTGAATCGCGGTCCGCGCATCAGCTTCCCCCCTTTGCAGTCACTGCCGGCCTGATACCACCAGGGGCGTCCCGTCTTGTCTCGCCCCGGTACTGCGGCACATCGCCGTACCCTGAGACTGAAAGCGAAGATACCACTTAAGAAACCCCTTCCAGCAAGCACTGAATAGCCAGGCCCAGGATCTTTCATCGCTTCATACACGCCAGGCCCGGCGGCAATTTAACCCATACGCTCAAACACCGCCCATTGCAGCGCAGCGGCTCGATATCGTTTGCAGGGGCCAGGGGCTTTTGATTTAATCGCGATCAATTCCCATTTACACCCAGCTCGCCACCGGATACCGCCTCTTGTCCTCCCCTCCACTCGCCAGTCCCGTCTCGGTGCATAACCTCTACGACGCCCATCACCACTGGCTCTACGAGATGCTGCGCCGGCGCCTGAACCATGCCTGGGATGCCGCTGACCTGGCCCACGACATTTTTGTCCGGGTGCTCAAGCGCCCACCCGAGCTGCACGACGAGGTCCACCAGCGCTCCTATCTCGCCACCGTGGCCCGGGGCCTATGCATCGACCACTGGCGCCGCCGACAACTGGAACAGGCCTGGCAACAGGCCCTGGCGGCGCGGCCACAGGCAGTGCAACCGTCCCTGGAACAACGAGCGATCATTGTCGAGACCTTGCATGAAGTGGACGCCATGCTCAGCCGCCTGCCGGCCAAGGTGCGCGCGGCGTTCATCCTGGCGCAACTGCACGGCCGGCCCTACAAGGCGATTGCCGAGGAACTGGCAGTGTCGGAACGCATGGTCAAGAAGTACCTGGCCCAGGCTCTGCTGCATTGTGCGGTGCTGGAGGCCGAGCTCGACGGCCTGTTGGTGGAGTGACCCATGGACCAGCAATCCAGCGGCCGGCTCAGCCATGCCAGCCTGCAACAAGCGGCGCATTGGTATGTGCAACTGCAGGATCAGGCCAGCAGCGACGAACAGCACCGCCAATGGCAAGCCTGGTTCGAACACAGTGCGGAACATCGCCAGGCCTGGGCCTATGTCGAACGGATCCACCAGCGCCTGTTACCGCTGCAGGAAACCAATACCCGCCAGCCCGCCAGCCAGGCGCTGCGCAGTAACCGGCGCGCGCCCCTGGCACGACGCCAGGTGCTCGGTGCGCTACTGCTGGCCGGCCTGGGCTGGAGTACGTGGCGCGGCACCGCCCTGCCCCAGGCCCTGAGCCGCTGGCGCGCGGACTACGCCACTGGCACCGGGGAAATCCGCGACACCCTGCTCAGCGATGGCACGCACCTGTGGCTCAACGCGCTGAGCGCCGTGGATGTGCTCTACAGCAGCGAGCAACGACTGCTGGCATTACGCCTGGGGGAAATCCTCATCGACACCGCCAAGGACCCGCAGCGCCCGTTCCTGGTGCAGACCGATCACGGACGCCTGCGCGCCCTGGGAACCCGTTTCAGCGTGCGCTGCAACGCCAGCGACAGCCAGCTCAATGTCTACGCCGGCGCCGTGGAAGTACGCAGCACCGATGGCCGGCAGGTACAGGTGGTAAATGCCGGCCAGCAATTGCGCTTCGACAACCTGTCCCAGGGACAACTGCAGGCCGCCAGCTCTGCCCGCCAAGCCTGGAGTCGTGGCCTGCTGCTGGCCGACAACCTGCCCCTGGAGCAGTTGCTGGAAGAGCTGGGGCGCTATCGCGGCGGCCACCTGGGTTGCGATCCGGCCATCGCCCGCCTGCCGGTGATGGGCTCCTTCCCCCTGCACGATCCCGACCAGGCCCTGACCCTGCTGGAAGCGGCGTTACCAGTGCGGGTCCGGCGCCTGGCCTCTTGGTGGGTGACCCTGGAGCCGCGAACCTGAGGCTGATGTTTTTTTTGCATGACCGGTTCCCTTTTGCCGTTGGCGTTCGGTCAACCCGGTAACAGTCCTCACATTGCCGATCCACAAGGGAACCCCATGCCATCACCCAGCCGTTCGCGCCTGCCCTTCCATACCCTGCCCCTGTGCGCCGCGCTGCTATGCGCCGCTCCCTGGGTCCATGCCGCGCCGGAGGGTGGTGACAGCCAGGGCGCAGCCATGCGCCGCAACTACAGCATCGGTCCCGGGCCGCTGGTCACCGTGCTCAACCGCTTCGCCGAGCAAAGCACGCTGTTCATCGCCGGGCACAACGACCTGGCGGCGGGCAAGCAAAGTCCCGGCCTGAACGGTAGCTACAGCGTCGCAGAAGGCCTGCAACTGCTGCTGGCGAACTCCGGCCTGCAGGCCCAGGCGGTCAGCGGCGGCTATGTACTCAAGGTGCTTCCCGCCAACAACGGTTCACTGCAGCTGGGCGCCACGCAGATTTCCGCCCAGGCCCTGGGCAATGTCACCGAAGACAGCCACAGCTACACTACCGGCGCCAGCGCCTCGGCCACCGGTCTCAACCTGTCACTGCGCGAAACCCCGCAAACAGTGACCGTGGTCACCCGCCAGCAGATGGACGACCAGGGCGCTACCAGCATCGCCGACACCTTGCGCCGGGCCCCCGGCGTCAGCGTGCAGAACTACGACAGCGAGCGCTGGGAGTTCTCCAGCCGCGGCATGCCCATCACCAATTTCCAGTACGACGGAGTCAACGCCACCTACGACGGGGTCTACGACTACGGCACCACCAGCACCGACATGGCGACCTTCGACCGAGTGGAGATCATCAAGGGCGCCACCGGCCTGATGACCGGCTCCGGCGATCCTTCAGCCACCGTCAACCTGATCCGCAAGCGGCCGACCAAAGAGTTCAAGGCCTCGGTCACCGGCACGGTCGGCTCCTGGGACAACTATCGCAGTGAAGGGGATATCTCCGGCCCGCTGAGCGAAACAGGCAAGCTGCGCGGACGTTTTGTCGGGGTCTACCAGGACCGCAGCTCCTACCTCGACCATTACCAGAACACCAAGGACATCGCCTACGGCGTGCTCGAGGCCGACCTCACCCCGGACACCCTGCTGACCATAGGCCTGGACCAGCAGAACACGCGCTCCCGGGGCGCCACCTGGACCGGCTTCCCGATGTACTTCGGCAACGGCTCGCGGACCCACTTCTCCCGTTCGTTCAACCCGGCTACCGACTGGAGCCGCCGCGACTTCAAGAACCAGACCCTGTTCACCTCCGTGGAACAACAACTGGCCCACGACTGGACCTTGAAGGTCAGCTACGACCGCCTGCGCCGCCAGCACGACACCCTGTTGGGTTCGGCCAGCGGCGGCAACCCGGACCAGGCCACAGGCAACGGCATGTTCATGTACATGGGCAAGTTCAAGGGCGAACAGGTGCAAGACAACCTCGACATCAACCTGCACGGCCCCTTCAGCCTGTTCGGCCGCGAGCACGAGCTGATCGCCGGTTTCATGTTGATGAACGCCAAGCAGGACATCCCGGTCCACGGCTCGGTTTACCCGCCGGTGGGCGGCAGCATCTACGACTGGCGCGGCGAGTTCGCCAAGCCGGACATCCCGAAGATCGGCGACAACGACATCCTCCAGCGCCAGACCGGCGCCTACCTGGCCACCCGGCTCAAGCCCAGCGACGACCTGGCGGTGATCCTCGGCACCCGGGTCAGCGACTTCAAGGGCATCGACAACACCCGCTACTTCGACCCCGGCCAGGCCGATGCACGCCAGCGCTACCAGCAGACCGGGGTCGTCACCCCTTACGCTGGGCTGGTCTACGACCTCGATGAGCGCTATTCGCTGTACACCAGCTACACCAGCATCTACCAACCACAGATGAGCAAGGGTGTCGACGGCAAGATCCTCGACCCTGTGCAGGGCGACAGCTACGAAGCCGGGATCAAGGCCGAATACCTGGACGGTCGGGTCAACGCCAGCTTCGCGGTCTTCCACACCGAGCAGGACAACGTCGCGCAACTGGTGGACGGCTGGGGCATCGATGCCATCTACCGCCCGACCAAGGGCGCGACCACCAAGGGCTTCGAAATCGAGGTGGCCGGCGAACTGCGCGAAGGCTGGAACCTGTCCGCCGGCTACAGCTACAACCACACCCGCGATGCCAACCACGACTACGTCTACGGCTCGGTCCTGCAGACCACCGAACCACAGCAAGTGGCACGGCTGTTCAGCACCTACCGCCTGCCTGGCGCCTGGGAACGCCTGACCTTGGGCGGCGGGGTCAACTGGCAGAGCCAGTTCTTCGGCAAGGTCTACCAGCCCGACCCGAACGACACGGTCAATGGCGGGCACGACTCGCGTATTGCCCAGGATGGTTATTTCCTGGTGGATGCCATGGCGCGCTATCAGTTCAGCCAGCACCTGAGCTCCACGCTGAACGTGAAGAACCTCTTCGACAAGAAGTACTACACCGGCATCGGCAACTTCGGCACCGGCTTCTACGGCGAACCGCGCAGCCTGCAACTGGCCACCCGCTGGGATTTCTAACCCGGCCCGATCCACGGTAACCCGCCTCGCCAGCGGGTTGACTACGCTTATGCAAGCGTGATCAACCCGCAGAGGGCCGGCACCATGCAACGCATCCAGACCATCACGCCCTGCCTGTGGTTCGACCACCAGGCCCAGGAGGCCGCGCAGTTCTACTGCTCGATCTTCGAGCGCTCGCGCATCACCCACGTGAGCCACTACGGCAAGGCCGGCTTCGAGCTCCATGGCCGACCCGAAGGCTCGGTGATGAGCGTGGTGTTCGAACTCGACGGCCAGGCCTTCACCGCGCTCAACGGCGGCCCGGCCTTCACCTTCAACGAAGCCATATCGCTGCAGGTGCATTGCCGGACCCAGGCCGAACTGGACCACTACTGGAATGCCCTGGGTTTTGGCGGCCCGCCACAGGCCCAGCAATGCGGCTGGCTCAAGGACCGCTTCGGCCTGTCCTGGCAGATCGTGCCGCAGGTCCTGGCACAGATGATGTGCGACCCCGACCCGAGCCGCTCACAACGAGTGATGCAAGCCCTGCTGGGCATGAAGAAACTGGATATCCAGCGCCTGCAACGCGCCTTCGATGGCAAATCCTGAGCCATCCCCTCTACAATCGCCGGCACCCTGGACAATGGACGGCCCTGATGAAGAGCGCCCTGCACCCTGACATCGCCCCGCGTTTCTGGCGCGACCCGGCCCTGCCCTTCATCGAGGCCCGGTCCATCGCCGATGGACACAAGGTCTGCTACAACCGCCATGCCCATGAGCAGTTCTCCATCGGCTGCATCACCGCGGGCCAGAGCACCTACCTCAGCGAAGGCGAACAGTGGCGGGTCGGAACCGGCACCGTGGTGTTGATGAACCCCGGCGTGGTGCATGCCTGCAACCCGATCGACGACCAACCCTGGTCTTATCGCATGCTCTACGTCGATACCCCCTGGCTGACCGCCTTGCAGCATGAGCTGGGCTTCGATACGGCTTCGGGCTTTCGTCCTTTCAGTGCCACCCACAGCGACGATCCGCAATTGTTTGCCGAGCTCCAGACGCTGTACCAGGTCCTGGTGGACGAACGCGGCGATACCCTGCACAAGCACAACTGTGCCGTGGCGTTCTTCAGTGACCTGCACCAGCGCCTGAACCCGGCCGACAGCCTCCTCCGGGACAGCAACGAAAAGCTCGAGCGCGCCGCCCGCTACATCCGCCAGCACTGCACCGAGCCCCTGGTCCTGGAAGATATCTGCCAGGCTGCCCAACTCTCGGCCTCCTACCTGACCCGCGCCTTTGGCCAGCGGTTCGGCATGCCGCCCCATGCCTACCTGGTCAACCAGCGGGTGCAGTTCGCCCAGGCCCGCCTGCGCAGCGGTGCATCGATCGCCGAGGTGGCCCTGGAGGCCGGCTTTGCCGACCAGGCGCACTTCCAGCGGGCGTTCAAGCAGCACTTGGCCGCGACGCCCGGACAGTACCAGCAAGGCCTCAGGTAAACAGGTACGCCGCGCTGACCGCCAGCAATGCAGCCATGCTGCGATTGAACAGGCGCATGCCCGCAGGATTGTCCAGGTAGTGGCGCAGGAAACTGCCGGCATAGGCCCAGCAGGCAACCGACAGGTAGCAGATAACGAGATACACCGCGGCGAACAGCCAGACCAGCCGCGTATCGCCGTCGGCGGCAAACGCCCCGATGCCGGCCACGCAGGCCAGCCAGGCCTTGGGATTGAGCCACTGCATCAGGGCACCGTACCAGGCCGAAGGTGCGCGGACCTGGCCGTCGGTAGCCACTCGACCATCATCCCGGACCAGCTTCCAGGCCATGTACAGCAGGAACGCCACGCCAAACAGGCGGATGCCCTGGGTCAGCACCGGCCACTGGCGCAACAGTTCGTTCAACCCCAGGCCCGTCAGTACCAGCAGCAAGGTAAAGCCCAGGGTCGCGCCAGCGACGTGGCTCAGGCTGGCCTTGAAGCCGAAACGGGCCCCGCTGCCCAGGGCCAGGATATTCACCGGCCCCGGGGTAATGGATGCAGCCAGGGCAAAGGCCGCCATGGAAAACACTACGCTCATCTCTCGCCTCTCTTGTCCGGGTCGAATCGACCGCCCACAGATTACGAAGCGAGCAACATCACGTATTGAAGAAAACAACCCTGCAATCGTCGTTCAGCTATTGAAGCGCGTGACCAGGGCATTGAGCTCATGGGCCGTGGACTCAAGGTCGCCGCCGATGCTGCAGGAGTGCACGGCGATATCGGCGTTCTGGTCCGAGACCCGGGCGATATTGGTGATCTGCCCGGAAATCTCCTCGGCCACATGGGCCTGCTGCTCGGAAGCGGCGGCCATCTGCTGGCTCATCTGCTGGATGCGCTCCATCGCCGTATTGATGCCATCCAGCGCCTGTTCGGTGCTGATCACCTGGGCCACTCCGGAGCGCGCCTCGACACTGCCCTGGCGCGCCACTTCCACCGCCTGGCTGGCCACCTCCTGCAAGGTGGCGATGATCTGCTGGATGCTCTGGGTCGACTCCCGGGTCTTGGATGCCAGGGCCCTTACCTCATCGGCCACCACGGCGAAGCCACGCCCCTGCTCTCCGGCGCGGGCAGCCTCGATGGCGGCATTGAGCGCCAAGAGGTTGGTCTGCTCGGCGATGGAATGAATCATGTTCGCCGCCAGCTGGATCGACTGGGTCTCGTCGGCCAGGCCCTGGACCGACTGGCTGACCGTGTCCACGGTAGCGGCCAGCTTCTCGATCATGACCCGGGTCCGCCGGGCTTCCTCGGAACCGACATGGGTCAGCTCGTTGACCCGGTCGGCCGCCGAGGCGGTGTCCTGCACATGCACCGAGACCTGGGCAATGGACGCCGCCATCTGGTTCATCGCCGTGGCCGCCATGTCCGCCTCGTCACGCTGCTTGCCCAGGGCCGACTCTGCCTGGCGCGACAGGTTCTGGCTGGTGGAAGCCAGCTCCGCGGCCTGGTTGGCATAGTCCCCGAGACGGCTCAGGGCGGTACGGATCTTCGCCGCCTCGCTGATCAGGATCATCTGCAGGCGCGCCACCGGCCCACGCTCGTCGGTATAGGTGCGGGCGATCAGTTCGCTATCGAAGCTGCCCAGGGACACCGCGCTGATGCGCGCCAGCAACCGCCGGGTGCGATATGCACCATGGGCCTGCACGGCGAACAGCCCGGCCACGGCGCAAGCCAATCCGGCCCAGGGTCCACCCAGCCAGCTGGCCAGGGCAATGGCTGCCAGGGCGAGCAGCGGCGGTAGCAGGATCTCGCCAGCCACCAGCAGCCGCTGGCTCCAGGGCATGGCCATGTCGGCGCCGCGCATGCGCTGGTAGAGGGCCGCGGCCCGCTCGACCTGCTCGCGCTCGGGCTTGACCCGCACCGACTCGTAGCCGGTGATCACGCCTGCGCTGAAAATCGGCGTGACATAGGCATTGACCCAGTAGTGGTCGCCGTTCTGGCAGCGATTCTTGACGATGCCCATCCAGCTCTTGCCGTCCTTGAGGTAGGACCACATATGGGCGAATACCGCTGGCGGCATGTCCGGGTGGCGCACGATATTGTGCGGGCTGCCGATCAGTTGTTCGCGGGTGAAACCGCTGACCTCGACGAACTCGTCGTTGCAGTAGGTCAGCTTGCCGTGGGAGTCGGTGGCGGAGATGAGCCGCTGCTCGGCGGGGAACACCCGCTCGCGCTGGGTCACTGGGAGATTGTTCTTCACCTTGAAAAAACCTCGCAGGAAGTCTGTTGATTGCCCGTCATGATCGAACCGCAACTGCGCATCCTGCGATGACTCGAAGACTGCTCCTGCCCCCGGCAAGACTTCCCCGGCAGTCGGCGCCGGTGGAGTCGAGTGTAGATAGCGCCTTGGCGAGCGCTATCGAATGTGCGGTGTGGACAGGAACGATCCGGCAACAATCTGCAAGACTCTTGATATGGATCAATACGTAGCCTGGCAACTGAAAACCTTTCAGAGAAAGCTTCGTGATGGTGTAGCACAAGCCTGGCCCCGGGACCCTGCGCCGCACCCGGGGAGGATTGACAAAACGCCGGACGGTTCCTGAAACTGGGCGCCTTGTTTGCGAGCCGGCCACTACCATGCCCCACGCCACCCTCCACGTACCGCGCGCCATTGGCCAAGTTGCCAAGGCCCCGACGTGGATGGCCTGCAGCCGCAAATCGAAGAAACAGCCGCTCATGTGACCGGGGCGCTGTGTCCCGTCAGATGAGCTGACAGGACCTCGCTACGGAACACCCCTTGCCGACCGCCCTTCTACTCTTCTGACGACGACCCGACGGTCAAGCACCAGGAGAATATGCATGTCATCGTTTCACGGTATCTGGGTCCCCATTGTCACTCCTTTTCGCCACGGCGCCATCGATTTCACCGCCCTGCGCCGCCTTGCCGCCCACCTGCTGGAGAGCGGCGTTACCGGCCTGGTAGCCTGCGGCACCACCGGTGAAGCCGCCGCCCTGGACAAGGACGAGCAACTGGCGGTGCTCGACGCACTGGTGGAGCTGGCGCCCCCCGGGAAAGTGCTCATGGGGCTGGCTGGCAACAACCTGCCGGCCCTGCTGGACCTGCAACAGCGCATCCTGGAACGTCCGGTGGCCGGCCTGCTGGTGCCGGCGCCCTACTACATCCGTCCCTCCCAGGCTGCCCTGGAAAGCTTCTTCGGCTGCGTCGCCGATGCGTCCAGCGTGCCGCTGATCATCTACGACATCCCGTATCGCACCGGAGTGACCCTGAACCAGCAGACTTTGCTGGCGATCGTCCGCCACCCGCAGGTCGCGGCGGTCAAGGACTGTGGTGGCAATCTGGAAAAGACCCTGGCAGTGCTGGCCAGCGGCGACGCGCAGGTGCTGTGCGGCGAGGACCTGCAACTGTTCAACGCGCTCTGCCTGGGCGCCAGCGGCGCGATCGCCGCCTCGGCGCATATCCGCCCCGAGTTGTTCGTGCAGTTACAACGCCAGGTTGCGGATCAACAGTTGGAAGCCGCCCGCGCCACCTTCATGCGCCTGGCGCCATTGATCCAGGGCTTGTTCAGCGAGCCCAATCCGGCACCGGTCAAGGCCTTGCTGGCCCATCAGGGATTGCTCGAAGCACAGTTGCGGGCACCGATGGAGGATTGCAGCGCAGCAACCGCCGGGCGCCTGCAGCGCCTGCTGGCCGCCCTTTAGCCCGCAAACCGGCTCCAGCCCTCGCGGCAGGAGCCGGCAGCTCGTTCAGCGCACCGGAGGAATGCGGATCTGCCCGGATCGGCACTGGGTCTTCACGCCCTTGCCGCAGTCGGCGAACTCCAGGTCCTTGCCCAGGCACACCCGCACTTCGGACAGCTCCGGCCCGCTGCACAGGACTGCCACGCCATTTTCGGTGATCCCCGGGTTGCTCTGGCGCAACTGCTGGGCGATTTGCGCCGCCTCGTAGTAACGCACGCTGGTGGAGGGTTGCAGGGTTTCTGGAATCTTCACCTTGCCCAGGGCCTGGTCGGCCTTGTCCAGGTAACCCATGGCGCCCAGGCCACTGCAGGTACCGTGCTTGCTCCACTCATGCTTGAGCAGCTTTTCGGTGGGGAACAGAGTCAGGCCCTTGGCGATTTCCTCACGGTTGAGCTGGGTCAAGGGTGGGCACGACTGCGGCCAGCCGCCCCGGCTGTATTGCGGCCACAAGCCGTGCAGGACGAAGCCGTAGCCCTTGCCCGAGCACTGCTCGTTGTCCGGATGCATCAGGCAGAAGGTCGGCGACCAGGACAGGCTCAACAAGTAATAGTCGAAGCTCCCGGCCACCGAGTCGCGTTGTTGCTTGGACGAACGCGCGTCGCTGATCCCTACCATCCCCAGGGTCAGCACCAGGGCTGCCAGCAGGGTGAAAAGCTTTCTCATCGTGACCTCTCCTTGGAAAACGGACGCGTTCCGGCCCCGGTCTCGAGGCGGCGCAGATCAAACATAGCGGATCCTTATTGGCATGCAGGCATTGCAGGAACATGACAGGAACGCCAAGGCGCCCCCGGATAGCCGGCCAGCACCGGCGCGCCAAGATACCAGTGAAACCACCCCGGCGCTGGGCTGTAACCTGCTCGATACCAGTATGCGCAATGGCACCTGGGACGGGTCAGGTCCGAGGGCAAGCGCCCTTGCGGTCAAGAATGTAGAGCCTTCAGACCTGGCTCGGCCCTATGTCTGACCACAAGAACACTGCTATGCCTATGGCTGATGATCAAGGAATCGACCTGCTTGCTGGCCGTAGCGCGCCGTCAATGGGCCGGGTCGACGCTGGCCGGCAGCCCGGCGAAGAGATCCAGCAGGTTCTGGTTCAAAAGCGGCCCGGCCAGGTAGAGCCCCTGCACTTCATCGCAGCCGATATCGCGCAGGGCCTGGAACTGTTGCTGGTCCTGCACGCCTTCGGCGACCACCCGCAACGACAAGGCGTGGCCCAGGTCGACGATCGCCTGGACGATCGAACGCCCGGCAGCGTTGCCCGCCAGGCCCGCGACGAAGCTGCGGTCGATCTTCAAGCCATCCAGGGGCAGGCTCTGCAGATGCTGCAAGGCCCAGTAGCCGGTGCCGAAATCATCCATCAACAGGCCCACGCCCAAGGTCTTGAGCCCACGCATGATGTCCAGCACCTGGCGCCGGTCGTCCAGCAGCAGCTTGTCGCTCAGTTCCAGTTCCAGGCGCCCTGCAGCCAGGCCGCTGTGCTCCAGCGCCGCCTTGACCCGCGCCACCAGCCTGGCCCGCTGGAACTCCGCGGACGACACCTTGACCGCCACCGGCAGCTCTTGCGGCCAGTCCAGCGCCGCCTGGCAGGCCGCCTGCAACACCCAGTTGCTCAGCGGCAGGATCAGCCCGCTGTCTTCGGCGATGGGTACGAACACTTCCGGCCCCAGCAGCCCGTGCCGGGGATGGGCCCAGCGCACCAATGCCTCGGCGCCCACCAGCCGATGGTCCGCCAGGCGGTAGCGCGGCAGGAATTGCAGCTGCAACTGGCCCTGGTCGATGGCCTGGCGCAAGTCCTGCTCCAGACGCCGGCGCTCGATGATCCGCGCGTTCATCTGCGCCGCATAGAAACGCCAGGTGCTGCGCCCGGCGGCCTTGGCCTCGTAGAGGGCGATATCGGCCAGGCGCAGCAATTCATCGGCCTGGGTCGCATCCGCCGGGGCCCGGGCGATGCCGATGCTGGCGCTGATGAACACTTCGTGGCCGGCCACGTAGAACGGCGCCTCGATATGCTCGATCACCCGCCGGCACAGGCCCTCGATCTCCACCTGGGCCACATGCCCCGGCACCACCAGCACGAACTCGTCGCCACCGACCCGGGCCACCAGGTCCTCGCTGCGCAGGCAACGACTCAGGCGCCGGGACACCTCGTGCAGCACCTGGTCGCCGGCGCCATGGCCCAGCAGGTCGTTCACCGGCTTGAAGCGATCGAGGTCGACGCTGAGCATCAGCAGCGGCTCCTGCAAGGATGGCGACACCAACAGCTTGCCCTCGAGGAACTCTTGCATTCGCGCCCGGTTGGCCAGCCCGGTGAGGGTGTCGTGCTGGGACAGGTATTCGATGCGCCGGCGGGCCGCGACTTCCTCGGTGATGTCGCTGGCGGTGCCGCGAAACCCGCCTTCGACCAAGGCGCGCAACGACAGGCGGCAGATCCGCGGCTGCCGGCCGCCGTCCAGGTAGGTGCATTGCAGCACCGTCCGCGCGGACTGTCCGGGTGCCGCCAGCCATTGCGACAGCGACCCCTGCTCGCTGCTGAGCAAGGTATCCAGGGGTTGGCCCAGGGTCGCATCGCGGGACAACCCGGTGACCGTCTGGAAACGCTCGGACAGGTAGGTCAGGCGCAGTTGCCCATCGACCTCCCAGATCCAGTCGGAGGCCGCCTCGGCCACATCGCGAAAGCGCGCCTCGCTGGCCGCCAGGGCCGCGCGACCGGCCTGTAGCTCGTGCATCTGCCGGTCCATGACTTGGGCTGCCAGGGCGGTCCGGCGCAGCAGGAACATTGCCAGCAATCCCACCAGCAGCCCGACCAGCAACAACAGCGGCATCACCACCACCAGCAACTGATGGCCGGGGCGGGCCGGCTGCCACTGCAAGAACCCGGCGGCGTCGGGCAAGGCCAGCCGGGGCTGGTTCCCCGGGAGCGCGGCGCCGGCCACCCGCAGTTGCTCGATCTCCAGCCCACGGCCCATGGCCAACAAGCGCGGCGGGTTGAGCCGGGCAACGAACACCAGCACCGACTGCGGCCCGTTGTCGGCGCGAACCTGGGGATCGCCGCCAGTGCCCAGCACATCGGCGGCCACCAGGGCCGGCGTGCCGCCGATGGACAAGTAGCGGCTGACCGGATGCCCGGCCGGGGTCTGGCGCGCCTGGGCCACCAACGGCGCGAGTTGCGCCCCCAGCCAGTCGCCGGCGTCCATCGCGGCCAGCTGGCCGGCCACCAGGGCATAGCGGGTGGTGCCAGCAGGGCCGATCACGAAGACGCCGTCGAAGCCCAGGTCGCGATACAGACTGGAGCCGAAGTTCTGCCGGGTGAAGGCCCAGTCGATATCCACCGCCAGGTGCAGGTTCCGGTAGGCATCGCCCCACAACGCGTAGTCCTTGATGGTGGTGCGGGTGTTACTGGCCAGGGTTTGCAGGGCCTTGTCGATATCCTGGCGGTTGTGTTGCTCGGCGCTGCGGTTCTGCTCCAGGGCGATGAACACCAGGAGCGCCGTGGTGAACAGGAACAGCGCCAGCAACAGCCCGCAGCAGCTGAGCAAGGTGACCCGGGTCAACGCCTGGTTGGAGGGGCTGAACCCTTGGGGCAGAACAGGACCGTGGTTTTCCATAGTGCTCCAGGTGCCATGACGACAGATCGACCGGCGCGTCCCTGCGGCTCCCGCGCGGCGTTCGACGAAGCTCCCGCTTGCCTATAGACGATAGACAGTATTTTTCCGCGGGGCTGGCAGGCGCCGCGCACCTGGCGTTGCACGAATGGACAGGGGCCGGCGGCACGCCCGGGCGAACCCGGGCGCCGCTGGCGCGATGGAGGGGCAGCCGGGGCGGTTCAGTTGCGCTCGACGGGGAGCACCGGCAACTGTTCGACCCCGTGGTAGATGGCCAGGCCCTGGCGCCGGGCCTGCTCGAGCATGGCGTCGCAGCCGGTCGATGGCCCGCCGATCCGCAATACCGCGTCGCAGCGCTGCAACAGGCGTTCGGCGTAGGCATGGAACCGCGCCTGGTAGATTTCATCGCCCACTGCCGTGGAGCCGGCCAGGCGCGTCATGGGCAGGGCCACCCACTCCCCCAGCAGCGGAAAATGCCCGGCGGCCAGCACCTGCGCCGCACACTGCTCCATGGCCTCGACGTTGCGCGCCAGCAGCGCCGGGTCGTCACCGGTACCGGAACGGTAAGGGCCGGCCACCAGCACCATCAGGCTGCGGGGCTTGAGCACATGCAACTGCAAGTACTGCAGGAGCATGATGGTCTTGCCGTCGGCGATTTCCCCGCTGTGGATCATGCCCAGGGCCTGGTCGATATCCAGTTCCAGGACCTCGATGTCCTCGCCTTCGTGCTCCAGGCCGCCGCCATCGTCGATCCGGTCCTCGGCCTGATAGCGGGCGATGAAGAAATGCACGCGCTCGGTCACCGAGCCGGGGCTCATGAAGGCGTCGAAGACCTTCTGCACCTCGCCGACCCGGTAGCCGGTTTCCTCCTCGGCTTCCTGGCGGATGCGCACCTCGGGGCTGGCGTTGTCCAGCAGTCCGGCGGCGGTCTCGATCAGGTAGCCGTCGTGATCGTTGACATAGGCCGGCATGCGGAACTGCCGGGTCAGCAGCACCGTGCGCCGCTCCAGGTTGTACAGCAAGATGGTGGCGCCGTTGCCACGGTCATAGACCTCGCGGGTCTGGGCCTGCCAACTGCCGTCGCGGCGGCGCAGCTCGAAGCTGTATTTCTTCAGCACATACCAGTTGTCGGAGAGGGTCTGCTCGCCGGTGATGCGGATCGAGGCCTCGCTCATGGTTGCTCCTGGAGTACCAGTGGGGTGGCGGGAAAGCCAGCCAATTGATCGAGCAGGTGCTGGCGGTATTCGGCGCTGAAGGCAAAACCACCACCGACCTGGAGCAACTGGCCGCCGGCCATCCTTGCCCGCCACCAGTCGTTGATGAAGTCAGGGGCGTAGCCACCGCTGCCGAAGCCCTTGGCGAAGGCGATCATCTCGCGGTAGTCCTGCAGGTACTGCTGTTTGCCGATGCCCCCGTGGCGTTCCTGGTACAGCCAGAACTGCAGGTCGTACAGCAGTTGCGACAACGGGTCGGCATGCAGGGCGAAGTAGCGCTTGTCCTGGACGATGCCCAGGGCGATGTGGCGGATGCGCGGGCCCAGGTCCGGCACCTGGGCGAAGTGCTCCAGCAGCTCGGCCAGCATCGGCGAGAACTCGGCGTTGGCCACCTTGTCCAGGTCATCCAGGTAGTCCTGCTCGGAGGTGTCGTAGACCTCCCAGGACACCAGGCCACGGACGAAGGTCTCGAAGTCCGGGGCCAGGACGGTCACCTCGTAGTCGCCCTCCTGGTCCACGTGCACCACTCGCGGCTCACCTTGCGGCCCGCACTCGCTGTAGTCCAGGGCCACCATGTCGTGCCCGGCGGACGGGCAGTCGCAGATGTAGATCCCCAGGTCCGGATAGCCCCAGTCCTCGATCATGAAACGGCTGCCGGAGGGTCCGCCCAGACTGTCGCCACCCTCGCGGGAGATGGCCAGGAACGAGTCGATCGCACAATGATCCTCGGCCCAGGAGGTGCCCTGCTCCACCGGGAAACAGGTGAGCTCGGGCCGCCCGCCATTGCGCAGGCGCATGAAGGCCACATAGGAATCGGGGAAGCGGTAGCCCAGTTCCTCTTGCAGTTCGGCGATCAGCTGGTCGCTGGGAGGTGGCAGGCGCTTGGCGGGATCATCCTGGCCCCAGAACTGGTCCAGGTCGATGTCATGGGGAAATTCGCTCATCCGGTGCTTCCGTTGCGGTTGGTGGGCCGCCTGGGCCCAAAGGTGCCCAGGCTACCGCAATCGGCCGCTACAGCCACCAGCGCAGGAGAAAAAAGAAACCCATGCTCAACAGCATGCTGAGCAAGGTGTTGCGGGTGTAGATCACCAGCACGATGGCCACCAGGGAGCTGAGCAGGTAGGGATTGTCCAGCCGCAGGTTCAACTGGTGCTCGGGCATGAACACGATCGGCCCGCAGATCGCGGTGAGCATGCCCGGCACGGCGAAACCGAGGAACTGCCGCGCATTGCTGCTCAAGCGCAGCGGCAGGCGCGGTTCGAGGAACACGTAGCGGTTGAGGAAGACCAGCAGGCCCATGCCGAAAATCACTGCCCAGACCATCATGCGCGCCCCCGATACAGCTTGTTGCAGACAAAACCCGCGGTCATGCCCGCCAGGCCCGAGATCACCAGGGCCGAGCCCCACTGCCAGTAGCTCAACAGCACCGAGCAGAACAACGACACCGCGACGCAGACCACGGTCGGTACATTGCGCACCAGGGGGGTGATCAAGGCGATGAAGGTGGCGGCGATGGAGAAGTCCAGCCCCAGGTGTTCAAGCCCCGGAATGCTCTTGCCGAGCACGATGCCCAGCAGGGTGAACAGGTTCCAGGCCACGTAGAAGGTCAGGCCCACGCCCAGGGCATACCAGCGGTCGAACTGCTGCTTGTCGTGAGCGCTGGTGAGGGCGAACAGCTCGTCGGTGAGCAGAAAGCCCAGGCCCAGGCGCCAGCGCCCCGGCAACGGCGCGATCACCGACCGCATGCTCATGCCATACAGCAGGTGCTGGGAGGTGAGCAGCAAGGTGGTCAGCAGGATCGAGAAGATCCCCGCCCCGCCCTTGAGCATGCCGATGGCCACCAGCTGCGCGGCACCGGCGAACACGATGCCCGACAGGCCCTGGGCCTGCAACGGCGAAAGATTGGCCTCGATGGCCATGGAGCCGGCCAGCAAGCCCCAGGGCGCGGTGGCCAGGGACAGGGGCACGATGGCAATGGCGCCGCGGATGAAGGCGGCGCGCGGTAGAAGAACGCTGGACATGGAACCCCGCACGCAAATGATGGACCCGGACTGTGCCAGCCGCTGCCGGTCCTGGCTTGAACAATCTTGCGCACTTGCGCCTGCTACAGGCTGGCGATGGAGCGCCAGGCCGCGGCAGCCAAGTGCTCGCGGTACTCGCGGGGACGCCCCTGGACCCGACCGGACAACCAGGCCCGGCAATAGCTCTCGGCCTGGCCGATGATCAACGACGGTAGCAGTTCGGCCGGGATGGCCGGCAAGGTGTCGGAGGTCGAGCAGGCCTTGAGCCACTCCAGCAAGCTGCGGTTGCGCGTGCGGTTGCGCTCGGCCAACTCCTCACTGAAGGGCCCACGGGTCACGGCAAAGCGTGCATGGAACTGGAACCGCGCCCACTCCGGCTGGGCGTCGACCCAATCCACATAGCTGTGCACCAGGGCCTGAACGCCCTGCTCCAGGGTCTGCGCCTGGGCCAGGTAGCTGTCGCGCAATTGCGCCTGGTCGTCCAGGGCGGTGAAGAACAACGCGGCGACCAGGCCTTCCTTGTTAGTGAAATGGTGATAGATGGCGCCGACGCTGGTCTCGCATTCGGCACGAATCATCTCGATGGTGGTGGCCTCCAGGCCCAGCCGGTTGAAGCAGCCCAGGGCCTGCTGGAGGATGTTGCGCTTGAGTTCGGCGCGGCGGCCCGGGTAGCAGCGTTCCAGCAGATCGGTATCCGGCATGGGGGATCTGGCTCCTTGCAGGGTCAATGGATGGGGCAGGCACGAGCCTAACAGGCCGTTTAAAAACTACCTGCGTTGCCATCGCTGCGTTGAAAACAAGCTGGTACGCGCCCGGTCAAAGTGCTCATTTAGCACTCGTAAACTGCGCTTTTTCACCTGTTTTGCCTTGCGCTGACTGCCTCGCCGACGTTTTTCAACGGCCTGCCAAGGCCCATAGCTTGACAGGTTTTCTTTTTACAGAATATTGTTCTTTTACAGAATATTATTCTGTAAACCCTGCTCCCCTACCACAGCGAGGCATTTCCATGAGTCAGGTTCTCAGCATGTTCAACGCCGCCGGGGCGGAAAAATTCACCCAGATGGCCTGCCAGATGGCGCCCTACTTCTCCAGCATCACGCCCTTGATCGATGAGTTGCAGGCTGGCCACTGTCAGGTGCGGGTACCGTTTCGCCGGGAAATCACCAACCACCTGGGTACGGTGCACGCCATCGCCCTGTGCAATGCCGCCGAACTGGCGGCCGGGGTCATGACCGATGTGTCGATTCCCGCCGGTGCGCGGTGGATTCCCAAGGGCATGACCGTGGCCTACCTGGCCAAGGCCAAGGGCGATATCCGGGCAGTGGCCGACGGCAGCGCGGTGGACTGGTCCAGCGCCGGGGACAAGGTGGTGGCGGTGACGGCCTTCGATGACCAGGAGCAAGCGGTGTTCACCGCGCAGATCACCATGAACGTGAAGCTGGCCTGAGCCATGAACGACAACGCCCCTCACGATGGAGGGGCGTTGGCTCACGCGGGCAGTGCGGTTACAGCTGGACCAGCTTGTCGATCTTCACGTCCGGATCGACATCGGCTTCGTAGTCGACACCGTCGATCTCGAAACCGAACAGGCGCAGGAACTCCTGCTTGTAGCCGGCGAAGTCGGTCAGCTGGTACAGGTTGTCGCTGGTGACTTCGTCCCACAGTTGCTTCACGCGGTCCTGGACCTCAGGTTGCAGCTCCTTGTAGTCGGCGCGCAGGCGGCCTTCTTCGTCGATGATCGGGTTCGGGTTGTACAGGCTGTCCTTGTACAGGCCGTAGACCTGCTCGATGCAACCTTCGTGGCTGCCCTGCTCCTTCATCACCTTGAACAGCAGCGACAGGTACAGCGGCATGATCGGGATCGCCGAGCTGGCCTGGGTCACCACGGCCTTGAGCACCGATACCCGGGCATCGCCACCCAGGTCCGAGAGTTCCTTGCGAATGCCGATGACCTTCTGGTCCAGGTCCTTCTTGGCTTCGCCGATGGAACCGTTCCAGTAGATGTCGTGGGTCAGCTTCTCGCCCAGGTAGGTGAAGGCGGTGGTCTTGGCGCCTTCGGCCAGGACGCCGGCTTCGTGCAGGGCATCGATCCACATCTGCCAGTCTTCGCCACCCATGACCGCCACGGTGCCGTCGATCTCTTCCTGGGTCGCAGGTTGCAGGGTGGTTTCCTTGACGATTTCCTTGTCGGTGTCGACACCGCGCAGGGTCACGGACTTGCCCAGGGGCTTGAGGGTCGAGCTCAGCACTTCACCGGTCTTGGGGTGAGTGCGGCGCGGGGCGGCCAGGCTGTAGACCACCAGGTCGATCTTGCCCAGGTCGCGCTTGATGGTCTCGATGGTTTCGGCCTTGACCGCATCGGAGAAGGCGTCGCCGTTGATGCTCTTGGCGTACAGGCCCTTTTCTTCGGCGAACTTGTGGAACGCCGCGCTGTTGTACCAGCCGGCGGTGCCCAGCTTGCCGTCGACGCTGCCGCGCTCGAAGAACACGCCCAGGGTATTGGCGCCACAGCCGAAGGCTGCAGTGATCCGCGCAGCCAGGCCGTAGCCGGTGGAAGCGCCGAGGACCAGTACGTTCTTCGGCCCTGCGTCGATGGCGCCCTGCTGGGTGACGTAATCGATCTGTTGCTTGACGTTGGCCTCACAGCCGACCGGGTGGGTCGTCACACAGATAAAGCCGCGAACGCGGGGTTTGATGACCATACAGATTCTCCCAATTTCAAATGTGCCAGGCGCCGATGACGGCGGCGGCAGTGTCACTTGCACAAGTCGTAGACGCTCTCGCGGGCTTCGCGTCACCAACCGCTGGAATTTGTCCGCCAGGACCGGGTGTCCCCGCCTGCCAGGGGCGAGACTCTAGCAGTTGCGCGGGCAGGCTTCAGCATCCCCGCGCGTAAATTCCAGGGCGCCGGGTTCAGGGCATCATGTCCAGCGCCAGGCGCTTGCCCTTGGTGCGTTCTTCGTACCACGCCTGCACCACGTCCGGCAGGCTGTGCTTCCACTCCGGCACGTTGCTGTAGTAGCGCACCCGTACCTCGTCCGCAGGCCCCTGCACCACCAGCATGGCGGTCCACAGCTGGCCCTGCGACCCACGCAGGAAGATCGCGGCATTGGTGTTCGCCACCCCGCGCAGCCACATCTGGGTGACCTGGGCGTCTGGCAGCTCGGCCGAATGCTGCTCGATGAACACCGAGCCGCTGTCGAGCAGGGTCTGGTAGTCCGCGCCCAGCAATTGGCGGGCCTGGCGATCTTCCTCCTCGGTATGCACCAGCGCCGTGCTCAGCAGATCGTAATGCGGTTTCAGTTCACGCTTGGAGGCCACGTAGCGGCCACTGTAGTTCACCCCGCTACCCGCCCCGCAGGCATAGGACTCGCCTTCCTGGTCCACCTCCAGCAGGCCATCG
Organism: Pseudomonas sp. CMR5c; assembly: GCF_003850545.1. Lineage (NCBI taxonomy): Bacteria > Pseudomonadati > Pseudomonadota > Gammaproteobacteria > Pseudomonadales > Pseudomonadaceae > Pseudomonas > Pseudomonas sp. CMR5c. Next base: position 3,726,847 of record NZ_CP027705.1, read on the forward strand.
CGGGTGCGAAAAACCAGGCTGCAACCCTCCACCGCATAGTGCGCCTCATTGCCCTGGATCCGCGCCTCGCCCTGCAAGGCCCCGGAGTTGGCGCCGCCCATGCCGGAGATCTCGAAATCCAGGCGGTCCTGGGCCAGGCGGCGAATGAACAGCTCACCGGCGAAGTAAGGGCTGGTGGACACCCGCTGCCAGGTGCCCTGCCAGGCGAACGGCACATTCACAAAGGGCAGCTCCAGCAGGCGACTCTGGTAGGTGCCGCGCAGGCAGGCCAGGTTGGCCTGGCAGTCATCGCGCTCCTTGAGCCACTGGCGTTGGGCCTGGCGCAGGGCCTTGGGCTCCCTGGACTGGGCCAGGGCCGTGGTCCAGGCGCTGGCCAGTTGGCTATCCAGTTGCAAGGTGTAGGAATCGGCGCAAATCGCCTTTTCGCTGGCGGTGGCGGCCTTGGCGCAAGCCAGGCCCGCAGCCTGGGCGGTCGGGGCACAGGCCAGGGCCAGGCACAACAGCCCTGCGGCCCGCAGGGAGGTGAACGAGGATCGGGGCATCGGTTAGCGTCCATGGTGCAAATGGCGCGCAGCATACTCCTGGGGCACGAGCGCTGGCGACGCTGGCGTGCAGGCTTGTCCCCGGCGCCCCGGCAGATGGCGCGAGAGCTGGAAATACCTGGGATTTTCTGCGACAGCCCGCATCCTCGCGTACTAAGCTCTGCTCTTTTGTGCTCAAGGTGTGCGATGAACTGGGTGCTGGGAGCCATGCTGTCCCTGTTGAGCCTTGCGGCCAGCGCAGAGCCGCTGCGCATGCTGACCGACAACCACCCACCGCTGCACTTCCAGCAGGGCGAGCACATGGCAGGTTTCGGCGTCGATGTGGTGCAGGCCCTGGCGCAACGCAGCGGCGACCCTGTCCAGATCCAGCAACGGCCGATGCTGCGGGCCCTGCGCGATGCCAGCGAGGAAGCCGATACCGCGGTGTTCACCATCCTGCGCACCGCCGAGCGCGAAACCCGCTACCAGTGGGTCGGGCCTTTGATGCAGACTGAGACCGCGCTCTACAGCCGCAGCAGCGACACCATGCCAGTGGCCGACCTGCAGCAGACCCAGGGCCAGATCGCCGTGCCGCGCAAGTGGCTGGTCTACAGCTTCCTCCGGCAACAGGGCCTGACCAACCTATGGGGCGTGGACAGCCCGGAAATCATGATGCGCCTGTTGCAGATCGGCCGCGTGCAGTACGTGGTCGCCGACACCATGAGCGTCGGCACCTTCGCCGCCGAGCAAGGCATGGGGCTGGAACAGCTGCGCTACCAGATCCCGCTGATGCACCAGGATGCCTATATCGCCTTCTCGCCCAAGGTCGACCCGGCCCAGGTCGCCCGCTGGCAGCAGGCCCTTGAGGCGATGGAGCGCGATGGCAGCTTGCAACGGCTCAAGCAGCGCTGGAAGATCGACCGCCCACGCACATCGACCGATTGAACCGAGCATGACCGGCCTCTATCAGTACCACCCCATGCCCCACCAACTGGCACTGGCCTGCCCCCAATGCGCGGGCCAGGCCGACTTCGAATTCCTGGTGGCGGTGAGCATCGAGCGCAAGGCCGGCGTGCCCTGGTTCCAGGCCCATCCGTTGCTGGAATACTGGCGCCCCCAGGACAGCTGCGGCCACTACCGCCACTACGCCCTGTACTATCCCGGCCTGCATGGCGACCCGTTGCAGAGCCTGGGACCGCTGCCCGAGGGCTATCGCGCCGAGCAATGGCGACAACCGCGCCACGGCTACCGCCAGCACAGCCTGGACCATGGCTCGGTCAGTTGCCCGCACTGCGATTACCAGGCCAGGCATGTACTGAACTGGCCAACCGAGGCTTATTACGGCGTGCCATACAGGGGCCAGTTGCTGTGGGCCTACCACCGGGAGTCGGCCCTGGCCCTGCACGATTACCTGCTGTCTACCCGGCGCGATCCGGGGGGGCATCCCTGGCAGCACTTCTTGCGACATATCCCTGCGCCGTTCAAGAGCCGCAAGGCCCGGGAACCGCTGACCCGCCTGCTCAAACGGCTGCTGAACCACGCCTGAGTACCCTGCCAAGGAACCATCGATGCCCACCTTCACCCCCGCCCGCGCCCTTCACCGCCTGAACTGCACCGGCTGCGGCTGGACACTGGCGATCCTCGGGCAGCACGAACAGCCCCTGCAAAAGTGCCCCTGGTGCGGCTGCAACGAGTTCAGCGCAGAACAGCCCGCCCGCAGCGGCGCCGGGCAAGTGCTGGAGTGCCCGCGCCACGGCCCGGTGGTGGTGCAGGTCCTGGACGCGAACATCCACAGCGATGACTTCCTGGACAACCTGTACTGCCCCTTCTGCCCCTAGCCCGGGGCCATCGCATCAACGCGCCTGCCAGTCCCGCAGCCATTGCAGGCCGGCGCTGGTGTCGCCCCGGGGCCGGTACTCGCAACCGACCCAGCCGGCGTAACCCAGCTCATCCAGCCACTGGAACAGGTAGGGGTAATGCAACTCGCCCTGATCCGGTTCATGGCGCTCCGGCACCCCGGCGACCTGGATATGGCCGATGCCCGCCAGGTCGCGGCGCAGCTTGGTGGCCACGTCACCCTCGACGATCTGGCAGTGGTAGCAGTCGAACTGCACCTTGAGGTTGTCGGCCCCTACTTCGCGGCAGATGGCCTGGGCCTGGTCCTGGCGGGTGAGGAAGAACCCCGGCATGTCCCGGGTGTTGATCGGCTCCACCAGTACCGTGATACCCACCTCGGCGGCCCGGGCGCAGGCATGGGCCAGGTTCTCCAGGTAGACCCCATGGTGCCGGGCCCGCTCGCCTTCGTCGGCCAGCAATCCGGCCATCACATGGATGCGTGCATTACCCAGCACCGCGGCGTACTCCAGGGCCCGGGCGAACCCTGCGCGAAACTCCTGCTCGCGTCCGGGCAGCGAGGCCGTGCCACGCTCTCCCGCCGCCCAGTCCCCCGGTGGTGCGTTGAACAGCACCTGCTGCAGGCCGTGGTCGTCCAGGCGCTGCCTGAGTTCCTCAGGGCGATGCTCATAGGGAAACAGGTATTCCACGCCGGTAAAGCCATCGGCGGCAGCTGCGGCGAAGCGATCGAGAAAGGTGTGTTGCGGGTAGAGCATGCTGAGGTTGGCGGCGAAGCGAGGCATGGCGACTCCAGGGACCCGAGAGCGGACGACAATCAGTGACGCAGGGTAATACAACCGTCACGAATCACCGCAAGGTAATGGCCGGACACTGGCTCTTCATACCACTCGTCCCCTTCTGCCATCGCTGGCCGCACCGCTGGTCGGAAGCCCCGGGACACTGGTCGGCTGGCTGCTACAAACATTCACAGCCCTGACTTGGATCAGCATCGCCAGCGGAGCACTGGCCGAGGCTGGATGCACGAGGGCTGCTGACTGGTGGTAGTGCCCTTCATCGCAACTCCGTTGACGCTCGCCATGACGGCGAGCCCAATGGCCTGTCTGGTTATGCTTGGATAAGGATGATTCAACATGGCAAAGATCGAGGTTTTATCGGGTGATTTCCTGCAAGGCACCGGTGAGTACCGGCACGGTACCTTCAGGCTCAAGACGGTGTTCAACAGTGCCGGGGTCGACGTCAAGGCATCGGCGTTCAAGTCCCTGGAAATCGCCAGCGAAAGTCCCGTGGCCAACCGCGACGCCCTGGGCTACGGCCTGGCCGGCGCCATGTTGTTGGGTCCGGTGGGGGCCCTGGCCGGCTACCTGATCGCGGGCACGGAAAACGAGGTGACCTTCATCGGCACCTTCAAGGATGGCCGGCAATTGATGGCCGCCACTGACAGCGCCACCTACAAGGACATTTCCCAGCACCTGCTCCATTGAGGTCCTGGCAACTTCGCGACTATTGAGTGCCCATGATGCTTATCGATCATGGGCACTTTTTATTATCCGCCTACTTCATATGTTCAAGTTCACAAATTACTTATCCCGCGCCTGAACCTCAGCTGAAAAAAACATCATCGAACATTGATTATCGGGCAATTTGAACTTGACTCATCCCAGCGCCCTGAGTAAATTGCGCGGGCCGGTCAAACCGGCCTTTTTTCCAACTCACCAAAGAAGCCAATGGACACAGTATCTAGACGCTGTCTGGTCGCGGCCCTCGGGCACCGCCAGGCACTTAACCCTGAACAAGACGGGACTCGACTCCACGGTCGGGTGAGCTGCGCTAGAGCTTGACGCTCCTACGTAACTTGCCTCCTCCGGAGCCAGTCCGGTCGCGAGGCAACTGTTATGACCTTCACTTCCTCTGTAATGCCCGGTGTTCGCGCCTTTGCCGCGACCATGCGGGTCAAGCTGCGCCCTGAGCCCAAGGCCCAGGCCCGCTCGCCTTTCTCTCGCACCACAGCTGCCTGCGCCACGCACCTGCGGGCCAACTGGCGTGTCTGCCCCACCAGCGGCCAACTGCAACAACGCTGGAGCTTCGACGACAGCCAGGACCCGCAGAGTCGGGGCGCGGCCTGGCTCTTCACCCAGGCCGCCTTGATCCTTGGCCTGTATCTCGGGGCTCGCACCTAAGTTCCAGGCGCCAATAACTTTCGTTATTCAAAGACGAATTCCTTATATAGGAACTTGTCGGCACCCTATCGCCTTCAAGTTAATGAACATGCTGGAGAAAGTTATGGAAGAGGCCAGTAGTAGGTTCGCTGTCCATGCAACTTCATTGCATGGGCAGCGAACGTTAAATCCTGAAAGACGCCCAGATCAAAATCGATCGCCAACCTGCGGTTCGACATACTTTCGCTCGCCTTTGATTAGTTGAGTGGCTCGTGTGTCGCGCCGTCAGCAAGCGGCAGGAGCACACACCCATGACTTTAAAAATCGCAACTTCCCGCAACCACAACGCCACCGGCGACCAGCACAAGCTGTCGATGCGCGCCGCCCGTGAAGCCCAGAACGGCCTGGCCGTGACCCTGGCCAATGTCAATTCCAGCACCGCCGGCCTCACCGAACTGGACGCCGAAGGCCGCCTGCAACGGGACGGCCACAACGAGGTCGCCCACGACCGTCCGCCGCACGCCCTGGTGCAGCTGCTGCAAGCCTTCAACAACCCCTTCATCTATGTGCTGATGACCCTGACCGGTATCAGTTTCTTCACCGACTTCTGGCTGCCGCTGCAGGCCGGCGAAGAAACCGATCTCACCGGGGTCATCATCGTCCTGGTGATGGTCCTGGCCAGCGGCCTGATGCGCTTCTGGCAGGAGCACCGCTCGGCCAAGGCCGCCGAGGCCCTCAAGGCGATGGTCCGCACCACCGCCGCGGTCCTGCGGCGCGAGCAGATGGGCATGCAGGCCCGGGTACGCGAAGTACCGATGCGCGAACTGGTGGTGGGCGACATCATCCAGCTCTCGGCGGGCGACATGATCCCCGCCGATATCCGCCTGATCGAATCCCGCGACCTGTTCATCAGCCAGGCGGTGCTCACCGGCGAAGCCTTGCCGGTGGAGAAGTACGACACCTTGGGCGCCGTGCAGGAGAAATCCGCCAAGGCCCAGGCCGCCGACCAACAAGACCTGCTGGATTTGCCCAACATCTGCTTCATGGGCACCAACGTGGTCAGCGGCACCGCCACCGCCGTGGTGGTGGCCACCGGCGCGCGTACCTACTTCGGCTCCCTGGCCCGCTCCATCGTCGGCTCGCGCTCGCAAACCGCCTTCGACCGCGGGGTCAACAGCGTCAGCTGGCTGCTGATCCGCTTCATGCTGGTAATGGTGCCGGTGGTGCTTCTGATCAACGGCTTCACCAAGGGCGACTGGGCCGATGCCTTCATGTTCGCCCTGGCGGTGGCCGTCGGCCTGACCCCGGAAATGCTGCCGATGATCGTCAGCGCCAACCTGGCCAAGGGCGCCGCGGCCATGGCCAAGCGCAAGGTGGTGGTCAAGCGCCTCAACGCGATCCAGAACTTCGGCGCCATGGACGTGCTCTGCACCGACAAGACCGGCACCCTGACCCAGGACCGGATCATCCTCGAGCACCACGTGGGCATCGACGGCCAACGCTGCGACCAGGTACTGCAACTGGCCTGGCTCAACAGCTACCACCAGAGCGGCATGAAGAACCTGATGGACCGCGCGGTGGTGGCCTTCGCCGAGGAGAACCCGCGCTTCACCCCGCCCGCCGCCTGGCGCAAGATCGATGAGTTGCCGTTCGACTTCGTGCGCCGGCGCCTGTCGGTGATCCTCGCTGACGCCCATGGCCAGCACCTCCTGGTGTGCAAGGGCGCGGTGGAGGAAATGCTCGAGACCGCCACCCGGGTGCGCCAGGACGGCATCACCGTGGCGCTGGACGCCGAGCGCCGGGCACAACTGCTGACCCTGGCCGAAAGCTACAACCGCGACGGCTTTCGCGTGTTGCTGGTGGGCACCCGGGAGCTGCCCAAAGGCCAGACCCGCAGCCAGTACAGCGCCAGCGATGAGCGCGAACTGGTGATCGAAGGCTGCCTGACCTTCCTCGATCCGCCCAAGGAAACCGCCGGCCCGGCCATCGCCGCCCTGCGCGACAACGGCGTGGCGGTCAAGGTACTGACTGGCGACAACCCTATCGTCACCGCCAAGATCTGCCGCGAGGTCGGCCTGGAAGCCGGCGAGCCACTGCTGGGCCGCGACATCGAGCACATGGACGATGAAGTCCTGGGCCGGCTGGTGGAAGAACGCACGGTGTTCGCCAAGCTGACCCCGCTGCAGAAGTCGCGGGTGCTCAAGGCCCTGCAGGCCAACGGCCACACCGTGGGCTTCCTCGGCGACGGGATCAACGACGCCCCGGCCCTGCGCGATGCCGACGTCGGCATCTCGGTGGACAGCGGTACCGACATCGCCAAGGAATCGGCGGACATCATCCTCCTGGAAAAGAGCCTGATGGTGCTCGAGGAAGGGGTGATCAAGGGGCGCGAGACCTTCGGCAACATCATGAAGTACCTGAACATGACCGCCAGCTCCAACTTCGGCAACGTGTTCTCGGTACTGGTGGCCAGTGCCTTCATCCCGTTCCTGCCGATGCTGGCGATCCACCTGCTGCTGCAGAACCTGATGTACGACTTCTCCCAGCTGGCCCTGCCCTGGGACAAGATGGACAAGGAGTACCTGGCCAAGCCGCGCAAGTGGGACGCCAACAACATCGGGCGCTTCATGATCTGGATCGGGCCGACCTCGTCGATCTTCGACATCACCACCTTCGCCCTGATGTGGTACGTGTTCGCCGCCAACAGCGTGGAGATGGCGGCGCTGTTCCAGTCCGGCTGGTTCATCGAGGGGCTGCTGTCCCAGACCCTGGTGGTGCACATGCTGCGCACCCGCAAGATCCCGTTCATCCAGAGCACCGCGGCCTTGCCGGTGATGCTGGCTACTGGACTGGTGATGGCGCTGGGGATCTACGTGCCCTTCTCGCCCCTGGGCAGCATGGTCGGCCTGGTGCCGCTGCCGTGGGAGTACTTCCCTTGGCTGGTGGGCACCCTGCTCAGCTACTGCGTGGTCGCCCAGACCATGAAGACCCTGTACATCCGCCGCTTCAAGCAGTGGTTCTAAGGGCCTGAAACGTGGCGCGGCCGCCCGCCGGCGGTCGCTTGCGATCATCCAGACCACTGCTGCCACCGTCGGCGCGGCCCGCGCCGTGCCGACGCCGACAGCGCTCGCCCCAAAGGAGCGTCGCCATGTACCTCAAGCCTTTTTCTTCGTTACAACGCGGCCTCAAGGCCTTGCTGGTCTGCGCCTTGTGCGCCTGTGCCCGGCTGCTCGCCCGCCTGGGTTGCCGTCTCTATGCGCGGGGCCTGTTGAGCGCCGTGGAAATGCGTTTCGTGCTGGATTTGAGCGCCGCCATCAACCGCGCCTCGCTGCGCCTGGCGATCGCCTGAACCCGCACCCGTCCCGGGAGAACCCTCATGTCGGGAACCACCCTTCTGATCAACCTGGCCGGCGCCATCGCCCTCTTGCTGTGGGGCTCGCAGATGATCTGCAACTCGCTGCTGCGCGGCTTCGGCAGCCCGCTGCGTCACTGGCTCGGGCAACACCTGAACAACCGCTGGCTGGCGCTGCTGTGCGGCGTCGGCATCACCGGGGTGCTGCAAAGCAGTACCGCAGTGAGCCTGATGGCCAGCTCCTTCACCGCCGCCGGCACCCTGGGCCTGGCCCCGGCGCTGGCGGTGATGCTGGGGGCCAACATCGGCTCGACCCTGGTGGTCCAGCTGCTGAGCCTGGATCTCTCGCTGGCCGCCCCGGTGGCGTTGCTGGCAGGCTTCTTGTGCCTGCGCCTGCGCGATGACTCGCGCTTTGAAAGCATCGGCGCCGCGCTGATCGGCCTGGGCCTGATGCTCCTGGCCCTGGGCACGCTCGGCGCCACCCTGGGTGCGGTGGAACACACCCCGGTGTTGCGCCTGGTGATGCAAAGCCTGGACGGCGACCTGCTGCTGGCGCTGCTGGTGGCGGTCGTGCTGACCTGGATGTGCCACTCCAGCGTGGCAGTGGTGCTGCTGGTCGCCTCGCTGGCCGGCACCGGGCTGCTGTCGCCGGCCACCAGCATGGCCCTGGTGCTGGGGGTCAATCTCGGCGGCAGCCTGCCCTCGCTGCTGGGCGCCAGCGGCAACGTCGCCCGGCGCCTGCCCCTGGGCAACCTGTTGGTACGCCTGGCCGGGGTAGCGCTGGTACTGCCGTGGATCGGCGCACTGGCCCAGCTCGAAGGCGTGCGCCAGCTGCCCGGGGCGCTGCTGGTGGTCTACCTGCACAGCGTCTTCAGCCTGGTGCTGGGGCTGCTGTTCATCGGTTTCACCGAGCCCATGGGCAAGCTGCTGACCCGCTTGCTGCCGGCCCCGCCGCCAGTGACCGATCCGGGCATGCCGCTGTACCTGGACGAGGCCGGGCTGGAAGTGGCCAATATCGGCCTGGCCAATGCCGCCCGCGAGGCCCTGCGCATGGCCGACATGCTCTCGGGCATGCTCGACCGGGTCCTGCAACTGCTGCGCACCTCGCAGGTGGCCAACGCCGAGCAGATCCGCCAGATCGACCAGTCCCTGGACCTGCTCAGCGCGGCGATCCGCGCTTATCTGGCGGACATCGGCAAGGAAGGCATCAGCGACCAGGACGCCGACCGCTCCCAGGAAATCCTGCTGCTGGTGATCAACCTGGAGCACGCCGGCGACATCCTCAGCAGCAGCCTGGCGCAACTGGCGGTGCGGCGCCTGCGCCGCAGCGAGCCGTTCTCCGCCTTCGAGCTGGGGACCCTGGTGCCGCTGCACCAGGAACTGCTGGCCAGCCTTAGCCTCGCGGTCACGGTGTTCCTGCGCGAAGACCTGGCCACCGCCCATCAACTGGTGGCACGCAAGGAGAACGTGCGCCGCCTGGAAGCCGCCGCCGGCCGCGAGCACTTTCGCCAACTGCGCGAAGACCGCAGCGCCTGGGCCGAGTCCGGGGACATTTTCCAGCGCCTGCTGCGCGACTACCGGCGGGTCCACCACCACATCGCCGCCCTGGCCTACCCAGTGCTGGAGCGGGCCGGCGAGCGTGACATCGAGCACGGCTATCTCGGCGAGCCACTGGCCGAGACCCTGCCCGGCCAGTCGCACGACACCCGGGAGGACAGCCGATGCGCGTCCTGATCTGCGCGGGTCGCCACTACACCGACAGCCGCCGCTGCCGCCAGGTGCTGGAGGCCTTCCAGCGCCTGCACCCGGTACGGGTGGTGATCCATGGCGGCAGCCAGTTCCTCGGGGCGCAGATCGAGGACTGGGCCCGGGAGATCGGCGCCGACCTCGTCCGCTACCCGCCCAACTGGCAGTTGCACGGCAAGCACGCCGAGCGCCTGCGCAACCGCTTCATGCTGGCCGACAGCCGCCCCGACATCGTCCTCGCCCTGCCCGGTGGCGACGACACCGAGGAACTGCTGGCCCAAGCCCGGACCCAGGGCATCCAGACCCTGGGCCTGGGTGAGTGATCACCCGCCACTTCATGACGCCAACCCCGGGCGCCGCCAACCCGGCGCCCACAGCCGTGAGATTCGCCATGACCCAGCATCGTCCGCATCGCTCCTCCCGCTCCCGCGCCTGGGGCCAACCGCTGCCCGTCGCCAAAAGCCGCATGCTCAAGCGCAACCTGCTGTTCCTGGCCATCACCGCCGGCGCCACCGCGACCCTGGCCCTGTGCTCCAAGGCCCAGGCCGCCGGTGGCGCCTACGTGGTGGACAACGGCGGGATCAACGCCCCCGGCGAATGCAATGTCGACCTCTGGTACCAGGTCGATCGCCGCCAAGGCTCGAACCACAACAGCGTGCTGGTCCCGGCCTGCACCTTCAGCCAACTGCCCGGGGTGCAATTGGGCGCCGCGCTGCAACGCCAGGAAACCGATGAGCACGGCGAAACCCAGCTCAGCCCCCAGGTCAAGCTGGCCTTGCTGGACCGCGACGACCTGGGCCTGCAACTGGCGCTCGCCGGTTCCGCCCACTGGGCACTGAACCGCAGCCACAGCTTCGACGGCGGCGACCTCAGCCTGCCGCTGACCTTCAGCCCCAGCGACGCGCTGCACCTGAACCTCAGTACCGGCTGGAGCCACGCCTATGACGACGGCCAGCAGCACCATCGCTGGACCTGGGGCACGGGGGTGGAATACGAACTGCTGCCCAGCCTGACCCTGATCGCCGAACGCTACGGCCAGCGCGGCGGCGAACAAGCCTGGCAAGCCGGCCCGCGCCTGCACATCGGCCACGCCCTGGACCTGGACCTGATCCTGGGCCAGCACCTGACGGACCGGCGCGACCGCTGGCTGACCACCGGTGTCACCCTGCGCTTCTGAGCCGATCCCCCCACGGGCGGCTACACCCCCTGTAGCCGCTGCTGAGCCTGCGAAGCTGCGCCAAGGCCCGCAGGGCCTTCCAGCAATCGCCAACCCCGTGGCCGCTAGGCGCCCATGCGCAACCTGCGGCGGCGGCTACACGAAGCCCATCACGCCGGCAACGGATACAGGGCCTCGTCGAACTGTTCCAGGCGTGGGAACACCAGCGGTTGCTCCTCATCGATGCGCTCCAGGCGCTGGCGGTACTGGGCCAGGAACCCTTCGCGCGCATCCTGGCTGATGTAGGGCACGTGCCAGGCCACGAACGGCTCCAGCACCTGGCAACCGACATAGGCCAGGGTGCCGCGCAAGAGCGGGCGCAACATGTCCTCCAGCGGACCGTGGATCGCCCCCTGGCCGAACATGTGCTCGCGCCCGCCCAGGGTCAGGCTCAGCAGGGCCTTCTTGCCCACCAGGCCGCCCTGGTCGTAGAAACGCTTGCCGCCGTAGCACACCCCGGACACCAGCACCCGGTCGATCCAGCCCTTGAGCATGGCCGGCACCGAGAACCAGTACACCGGGAAATTGAGGATCAGCAGATCGGCCCACAGCAATTTGTCCAGCTCGCCCTGGATGTCGGCGGCGATCCCGCCGTTCTTCACCCCCACCCGCTGCTCCAGGGCATAGACCAGGTACTCGGGGTTATCGCGCCGGGCAAAGTCGGCGGCGCTGGCCACCGGGTTCCAGTCCATGGCGTACAGGTCGCTGACCTGCACCTGGTGCCCCAGGGCCTCCAAGGTGCTGCGAGCCTGGTCGCGCAGCGCGGCGGTGAAGGATTGCGGCTCGGGGTGAGCGTGGACGATCAGCACATTCATGGCGGTTCCTCGGGGTTTATTTATAATTGTTACCGTAACAAATACTTTATTTTCCACACAATCGCTTTCACCGCGTCGTTGAACGGCCAGCGCTGGCATACTGGCGCCTTCCCAGGGACTTGCAGACACCCATGAGCCAGTCGACCCGCCTGATCACCGCTTCCTACATCCTGTCCTTCGTGGCCGCCAACGCGCCGCAGAAGCTGCGCACCGAGACCATCGCCAAATGGGTCAAGATCCACCCGGCGCGGGTGCGCAACCTGGTGTCGCAGATGGTCAAGGCCGATATCCTCGCCTCCTGCCGTGGCCCCAAGGGCGGCCTGACCCTGGCCCGCCCAGCGGCGCAGATCACCCTGCAGGACGTCTACGACGCGGTGCAGGAAAGCTCGCTGATCGCCGAGAAGATCGACAACCCCTTCTCTGGCATGGAAGAGCACTGCAAGGTGTTCGACGTCTTCACCCGGCTGTTCAGCCTGCTGGAGCGCAACATGCGCCAGGACCTGGCCAACATCACCGCCGACCAGCTGTTCGTGGCCTTCGACCCACCCCTGGAAACCGACCGCGCTTAACCCCCAACACCTTCCAACGATCCCCAACCCTGCAGCCGCTGCGCGCCCGTGCGCAGCCTGCGGCAGCGGCTACACCAAGCCTGTAGCCGCTGCTGAGCCTGCGAAGCTGCGCCAAGGCCCACAGGACCTTCCGACGATCCTCCGCCTAGGCGAGGCAATCGCTGGCGCAGCGGGCGATGCGCCGGCAGGCTTCGCGCAGGGCCTCGGGCTCCAGCACCAGGCCCAGGCGGATATGCCCGGCGGCGCTGGGACCGAAGGCCTCGCCGGCCAATACCGACACCCCCTGCTCGTCCAGCAGCCGTTCGCTGAAGGCCTGGGCACTCAGGCCCGTGGCGCGGATGTCGACCATCACGAACATGCCGCCATCGGGCTTCAGCGGCCGGGCACCCGGGCAGTCGGCCAGGCAATCGCAGACCAGGTCGCGCCGCTGGCGGTAGGCCTCGGTCATCGCCGCCAACTGCGGCAAGGGTTGCTCCAGGGCGACGATGGCGGCGTCCTGGATGAACTCCGGCGAGCCATAGAGCATGCACAGCGCCAGGTTCTCCAGGTGCGCGGCCAGGGGCGCCGGGGCCACCACCCAGCCCAGGCGCCAGCCGGTCATGGCATGGGACTTGGACAAGCTGTTGAGGGTCGCGGTGCGCTCGGCCATGCCCGGCAGGCTGGCCGGGCTGACGTGCTCGCCTTCGTACAGCAGTTCGCTGTAGACCTCATCGCAGATCAGCCACAGGTCATGCTCGATGCACAGCGCCGCCAACGCCTCCCAGGTGGCCCGGGGAATGCTCGCCCCCGTGGGGTTGTGCGGGCTGTTGAGCACCAGCGCCCGGGTCTTGCCGGTGATGCGCGCGGCCACGTCCTCTGGGCGCACCTGGAAGCGCTCCTCGGCGCGTACCGGCAACGGCACCACCTGGGCATTGCAGGCGCCGAACACCGCCTCGTAGGTGACGTACATCGGCTCGGCGACGATCACCTCGTCCCCCGGGTCCAGCAGGCATTGGGCGACGCTGTACAGCGCGCACTGGGCACCGGCCAGTACCACCACCTCATCGGCCTGCACCGCCTGCCCGCTGCGCGACTGGTGACGGCGGGCAATGGCCTCGCGCAGTGCACGCTTGCCGCGCACGTCGGCGTAATGGGTATGGCCGTCGCGCAGGCTGTCGATGGCCGCCTGGACGATGGGCTGCGGGGTGTCGAAATCCGGGTCGCCCACCGACAGCAGCCACACCGGCTCGCCCCGCTCGCGCTTGGCCAGGGCCCGGTAGTGGATGTCCCAGGCGGCGGCGCCATCGCCGGCGATACGTTGGGTCAGCTTGGAAAAACGCATGGCGAAACTCCTGGCAAAAAATGTAGGTCAGGCCTGGGCACAGGCGTGCTTGAGCTCGATCAGCGTCACCCCGGGCTGGGCGAACCCACGGCGCAGCGCCTGTTGCAGCTCGTCGAGGCTGGCCGGCTGGCTCACCGGGCAACCGAAGGCCCGAGCCAGGGCGGTGAAGTCCGGGTTGCGCGGCAAAACCCCGATGGGCTCGATGTCCAGGGCCTGCATGTCATCGCGGATCTGGCCCAGGGCGTCGTTGTTCCACAACAGCACCACCAGCGGGCTGTCCAGTTCCTCCACCGCCGTGGCCAGCTCCTGCACGGTGTAGAGAAAACCACCGTCGCCCACCAGCACCAGGCCCGGGCGACCGGGCGCGCCGAGCTTGGCGCCGATGGCCGCCGGCAGGCCGTAGCCCAGGGTGCCGTAGCCGGTGGGGTGCAACCAGCTACGCGGCCCCTGGCTGGGGTACAGGTAGTTGCCGCTGTAGGCCAGCTGGGTCATGTCGCTGCTGATGAAGCCGCGCTCGGGCAGCTCGGCCGCCACTCGCTGGAGAATCTGCTGGTGGATGCGCTGCAAGGGCCCCTGCCCCTCGTCCACCGTACGGCGCAACCTGGCCACCGCCGCCACCGCCCAACCGGAGTCCGCCGGCGGCTGTTCCAGGTCCTCGAGCAAGGCCTCCAGGGTCTGCCGGGCATCGCCGTGCAAGGCCACGGCGCAGGGGTAGAAGTCGTTGAACTTGCGTGGGTCGAGGTCCAGCCGCACGAGCTGGCCGTTGAGCGGCAGGCGCTCGCGCCAGTAGTCGGTGTCGGCCATCTCGGTGCCCACCGCCAGCACCACATCGGCCTGGCTGATCAACTGCCAACCGGGCTCCACGCACAGGGTCGCACCGGCATTGAGCGGCGCCCGGTCCGCCAGCAGGCCCTTGCCGGCCACGCTGCTGAAGCACACCGCGCCCAGCCGGGTCGCCAGTTCCTGCAGGGCCGCGCCGGCGTGCAAAGCCCCTCCGCCGGCGATGATCATCGGCCGCTTGGCCAGGCGCAACAGGTCCGCCGCCTGGTGCACATCCGCCGCTGCGGCGGGACCACGGGCCGGGCGCCGCCGCACCTCGCCAGTCCAGTCCCGGGCCACCGGGGCCGCCAGCACATCCAACGGCACCGAGAGATGCACCGGCCGCGGGCGCTCGCTGTCGAATACGGCGAAGGCCCGGGCCAGCAGCTCGGGCAGGTCCTCGGGGCTCAGGGCCAGGGCCGAAAACGCGGTGATCGGCGCGGTAATGGCGCGCTGGTCCTGGGTTTCGTGCAGCGAGCCCCAGCCCTTGCCGAGGCTGGCGCTGTGGTTGACGCTGGAAATCACCAGCAGCGGGATCGAATCGGCATAGGCCTGGCCAATGGGCGTGGCGACGTTGGTCACCCCCGGGCCGCTGATGACGAAACACACCCCCGGCTTGCCGCTGCCCCGGGCATAACCGTCGGCCATGAACCCGGCGCCCTGTTCGTGGCGCGTCAGCACATGGCGGATGCCGCTGCCGGGCAGGCCGCGATACAACTCCAGGGTGTGCACCCCGGGAATACCGAATACCGTGTCGACGCCGTAGCCGGCCAGCAGGCGCACCAGGGCCTGGCCACCGGTCAAGGTCTGTTCGTGCATGTCTCTCTCCTCATACCCGGCCAAGGCGAATCAACGCATCGACCGCGACGGTGCCGCGGGCACCGACCAACAATGGGTTCACATCCAGTTCCAGCAGGGTCGCAGCGTGTTCGCAGGCGTAGTCGGCCACCGCACCGATGGCCGCTACCAGCGCGTCCAGGTCGGCCGCCGGGCGTCCGCGAAAGCCTTGCAGCAAGGCAGCGCTGCGCAGTTGCAGCACGGCCTGGCGGATCGCCGCCGGATGAGTCGGCAGCAACAGGCTGCGACTGTCCTTGAGCAGCTCCACCAGCACCCCGCCGGCGCCGATCACCAGGGCCAGGCCGAAATGCTCCTCGCGCTTGATGCCGACGATCAGCTCGGCCAGGGGCGGCGCGGCCATGGGCTCCAGCAGCACCTGGTCGAAGACCACCCCCGGGGCATGCTCGGCGATCCGCGCGCGCATCTGCCGCAGCGCCGCGCCTAGCGCCTCGGGGTCCTTGAGGTTCAGAGCCACCGCGCCGGCTTCGGTCTTGTGCGGCAGCTCGACGCTGACCGCCTTGAGCACCAGCGGATAACCCACCGCCGCCGCAGCGCTCAGCGCCTGCTCGGGAGTGCTCAGCAGGCCCTCGGGAATGCGCAGGCCAAATTCGCGCAGGGCCTGCTTGGATTGCCACTCATCCAGCAGTTGGCCCGTCCCCTCCAGGGCCTCGGGACACAGCGGCACCAGGGCCGCCTCGCCCAGTTCCAGCAAGGCCTGGCGCCGGCCCTGGTAGGCGGCGATCCGGCCCCAGGCCGCCAGGCCGTCCTCGACCCCCTGCAAGGCCGGGATGCCCAGGGCATGCAGGCGCTCCCGGGCCGCCGCCGGCAGCAATTCGGGGAAGGCCGAGGTGACGAAACCGCGCTTGCCATGGCGTTGCAACGCGGCGCAGAACAGCTCCAGCAGCAGGTCGCATTCCTTGCGCTCGCCGGTGAACTCGGCCGGGTAATCCAGCACCAGCATGGCGCTGTCGGCTGCGCTGCCCAGCACGGTATCGAGCATCTGCTGCAAGGCCTGGGCATCGCCCCAGATCGCGGTGGTGAAATCCAGCGGATTGACCAGGTTGGCGTACCCCGGCAGCACCTGGGCCAGTGCCTGGCATTGCTCGCTCGCCAGCTTGGGCAACTCCAGGCCGTTGCGCTCGGCGTAGTCGGCGATCAACCCGGCATCGCCCCCGGAACAGGCCAGGGCCATCAACTGCGGGCCCGCGGGCAACTGGCCGCAGGACGCGGCCTTCAAGGTCTCGACAAAACTCACCGGGCCGCTGACGCGGATCACCCCCAGGCGCTGGAACAAGGCGTCGTACAGCGCATCGGAGCCGGAGAGCGAGCTGGTGTGGCTCAGGGCCAACTCGGCGCCGATCTGCGACACCCCGGTCTTCAGGGCGATGATCGGAATGCCCTTTTCCAGGGCCTTGTACGCAGCCTTGGCGAACCCCGGCACGTTCTTGAGGCCTTCCAGGTGCAGGCCGATGGCGGTGACTCGGGGTTCGTCCAGCAGCACGTCCATCAGTTCGGCGATGCCCAGTTGCGCCTGGTTGCCCACCGAGGCCATGTAGGCCACCGGCAACGAACGGTCGCTCATGGACAGGTTGTAGGCGAAGTTGCCGCTCTGGGTCAGCACCGCCACACCCCGCTCGACCTGCTGGCCGCCGTGGGCCACCGGCCACAGGGCGGCGCCGTGCAGGTAATCCAGCAGGCCGTAGCAGTTGGGCCCCAGCAGGGCCATGTCGCCGGCGGCCTGCAGCAATCGCTGTTGCAGGGCCTGACCCTCGGCGCCGGTCTCGGCGAACCCCGAGGCGTAGCAGATCGTCCCGCCCGCGCCCTTGGCCGCCAGCTGGGCGACGCAGTCCAGGGTCAGCTCGCGGTGGGTGGCGACGAACACCGCATCCGGGCCGCAAGGCAGTTGGTCGATACTGGCCACGCAGGGCACGCCGTCGATCTGCGCGTGCTGCGGGTTGACCAGCCACAGGTCGCCGGCAAAACCGCCCTCGGCGCAGCGCTTGAGGGCCCGGGCCATGCTGCGGCCGCCGACGAAGGCCAGGTGCCGGGGCGCCAGCAGGCGCTTGAGGTTGTCACGTAGGGTCTGGGACATGACTCAGGTTCTCCAGGCGGTTCAGCGCAGCAACGGCCGCAGCAGTTCACGGGAAATGATGTGCCGCTGGATCTCCGAGGTGCCCTCCCAGATCCGCTCGATCCGCGCGTTGCGCCAGATGCGCTCCACCGGGCCTTCGTCCATCAGGCCCATGCCGCCGTAGATCTGCACCGCCTCGTCGGCCACCTTGCCCAGCACTTCGCTGGCGAACAGCTTGGCCATGCCGGCCTCGCCGTCGGTCATGCTGCCCTGGTCCATCTTCCAGGCGGTGTGCAGGGTCAAGAGCTCGGCGGCGCGGATCTGCGTGGCCATGTCCGCCAGCTTGAACGACACCCCCTGGTAGCTGCCGATGGCCTGGCCGAACTGCTTGCGGTCCGCCGCCCATTGCAGGGAGGCATCCAGCGCCCGCTGCGCCTGGCCCACGCAGTTGGCCGCGACCATCACCCGCCCGGCGGTGAGCCAGGCGTTGGCCACCTCCCAGCCCTTGCCCACCTCCCCCAAAACCTGGTGGGCCGGCACCCGGCAGTCGTCGAAGAACATCTCGAAGGTGTGGTAGCCACGGTTGCTCACGCACTTGGGGCCACGGCGAATGGTCAGGCCCGGGGTGTCGCGGTCCACCAGGAACGCGGTCACGGCATTGCGCTGGCGGCCGTTGTGCTCGTAGGTGCCGGTGACGGCGAAGACGATGGCGAAATCCGCATGCCCGGCGTGGCTGATGAAGTGCTTGGCGCCATTGATCACGAAGTCGCCGCCCTCGCGCACGGCGCGGGTCTTGATGGCATTGGCATCGGAGCCGGCGCCGGGTTCGGTGAGGGCGAAGCAGTCGATCTTCTTGCCCTGCACGCAAGGCAGCAGGTAGTCGCCGATCTGCGAGCCGGTGCAGGCCATGAGGATCTTCGATGGTCGGGCGACGAACACATGCAGGGCCCAGGAACACTTGGCCAGCTCGCGCTCGATCAGCGCCTGGGACAGGTAGTCGAGGCCACCGCCACCGACCTCCTCGGGCATGTTGAAGGCATAGAAACCAGCGGCGATGGCCTTGTTGCGAATCTCTGCGGCCAGTTCGGCCGGGACCTCGTCGGCGCGGTCCACCGCCTCTTCGTGGGGCAGCAACTCCTTGCTGACAAAACTGCGGACTGCATCGACCAACATTTCTTGTTCTTGGCTGAGTTGGAAGTTCATGGCGCTACCTGTGGCGGGTTGACGGTGCGAAATAAGTGGATTGGGTCGCGGCTCAGCGACCGATAAAGCGCGGCGGGCGTTTTTCCGTGGCCGCGCGCAGGGCCTCGGTGCCGTCGGCACTGCGCCCGCACAGCAAGCCGGCGGCCAGTTCGGCGGCCAGTTGCCCGGGCAGGTCGCGCTCGGCGCTTTCGCGCAGCAGGCGCTTGGTCTGGGCGAAAGCGAAAGTCGGGCCGTTGGCCAGGCGGCCGGCCAGTTCGCTGACGGTGGCGCGCAGTTGCTCGTCGGCGCAGACCTCGCCCACCAGCCCGGCGGCCAGGGCACGTTCGGCGCTCCAGAGCTCATCGAGGAACAGCAGGCGCTTGGCCTGCTCGCTGCCGATCAACCTTGGCAGGTGCCAGCTGGCACCGGCATCCGGCGAATAGGCCATGCCGGTGTAGCCGGCCTTGAACCGCGCCGACTGCCCCGCTACCCGCAGGTCGCAGCACAGCGCCAGGTCCATGCCGGCGCCCACGGCCGTGCCGTTGATGGCGGCGATGGTGGGTTTGTCCAGGCTGTGCAGGCAGCTCATCAGGGCGTGGGCGGTTTCGGTCCAGCCGTAGCTTTCCAGGGCGCCCCGGGCTTCGGCTTCGGCCCATTCGGCCAGGTCGGCGCCGGCGCAAAAACTGCGGCCGCTACCGCCCAGCACCACCACCCGCACCGCCGGGTCGTCCTGGCAGCGCTCGAGCAAGCCGTGCAATTGGCGCAGGCCGGGAATGTCCAGGGCATTGCGCTGGTCCGGGCGGTTGAGGGTGATCCAGGCGATACCCGCCTCGATCTGGCAAAGCAGCGACGATGAAGTGCTCATGGGCGTCCTCGAATGATTGTATTTGGCATGAGGGAGGTGAGTTGCGAACCATGCTAAACGACTGTTCAACAAGACGGCAATTGCTCGAGCGGTACACCGGCCAGGGCCGGATTACCTATCCATCCTGTTGTTTTTATTGAATAAATAGTGATTCGAACGATTTGTGGCCGAGCTGCTGTTACAACTTCGAACAAGCCACTACAACCCGGTAAAGATGCAGACCTTGCGGCCGCTGCGCCCCCGTACGCAGCCTGCGGCAGCGGCTACAAAACCCTGTAGCCGCTGTCGAGCATAGCGAGGCTGCGCCAAGGCCCGCAGGGCCTTCGGCTGTCAGGTGGCGGCGGCCAATGGCTGGGCCTGGCGCTTGCGATTCACCAGGTAGTAGGCGCCGTAGCACAGGGCGATGAAACCGAAGCCCCAGTACAAGGATGGGCGCTGGGTTTCATCCAGGGCCAGGAACACGAACAGCGAACTGCACAGGACGATGCACAGCAGCGGCACCAGGGGGAACCACGGCGCACGGTACTTGAGCTGCTCCAACTGCCCGCCCTCACGCAGAAACTGGCGACGGAAGCGGTACTGGGCCAGGGCGATGACGATCCAGGTCACGGTGCCGGCCATGCCGCTCACCGCCATCAGCACCATGAACAGGGTGTCGGCGGCGATGAAGCTGGTCATCAGCGAGATCAGCGCGAAGCACAGGGTGATCGCCAGGGCCCGCAGCGGCACGCCCTGCTTGCTCAGGGGCGACAGCGCCTTGGGCGCCATGCCGCTCTTGGACATGGCCCAGAGGATGCGGGTCGAGGCGTACAGCCCGGAGTTGCCCACCGAGAGAATCGCCGTGAGGATCACGAAGTTCATCAGGTCCGCGGCATAGGGAATGCCCACCATGTCGAACACCTGGACGAACGGGCTTTCCACCAATCCGGCCTGCTGCCAGGGAATGATCGCCGCCAGCACCATCACCGCCAGCACGTAGAAGATCAGCACCCGGAACACCACGTTGCGCACCGCCCGTGGAATGCTCTTTTCCGGCTGGTCGGTCTCCCCCGCTGCCACGCCCATGATCTCGCAGCCCTGGAAGGCATAGACCACGGTCATCATCACCGCGAACACCGCCGGCAGGCCGTTGGGAAACAGCGAATCGCCGGTGAGGTTGTCGAACATCGGCGCCGGGGCGCCACCGGGCAGGTCGATGACGCCGAAGATCACCAGCACCCCGACCACGATGAAGCTGAGGATCGCCAGCACCTTGATCCCGGCGAACCAGTACTCGGCCTCGCCGAAAGCGCGGGTGGCCAGGGCATTGATGCCGAACAGCAAGGCAACGAAGAAGGCCGACCAGTACCAGATCGGCACCCCGGGGAACCAACGCTGCATGAGCATGCCCGCGGCGGTGAACTCCAGGCCCACGGTGGTGGCCCAGCTCATCCAGTAGACCCAGCCGATCATGAAGCCGGTGGCCGGGCCGATGTACTTCGTGGCATGGGCCTGGAACGAGCCGGACACCGGCATCTGCACCGACAGCTCACCCAGGCAGACCATCACTAGGTACATCAGGAAGCCCGCCACCAGGTAGGACAGGATCGCCCCCCAGGGACCGCCCTGGTTGATGGTCACCCCGGAGCCCATAAACAGCCCGGTGCCGATCACCCCTCCCAGGGACAACATGAAGATGTGCCGGCTCTTCAAGGCCCGGGTCAGTTGGATGCCTTTGCGTTCAGTAGTGGTCGTCACGGCGCACCTCAGCAGTCGGTGAGGCGCAGGGCGCGCTGGGAAGGGGTACGACGGGATGGGGCAGCAGCTTGCAGGCGGTTCATTATTATTATCTCCAATAAGCTTCGAAGGCCGCGGCGGGCGCGGCTCGACCGATTATTGGAAAGCCATGTAAGTTCGCGTTGAAGCAAAAGATCGAAGATGTAAAAAGTCGTAAGGTTTTTGTACTTCAGGCCGCCAGCAGTTGTTCCAGGGCCCTGCGCGCCCGCTGCCAGGCCTGCTGCAGGTGTGGTACCTGGGCGGCCATTGCCGCGACACCGGACTGCCCCGCCGCATCCTCCAGCGCCCGCAGCACCCGGGCCAGTTCGCAAAAGCCCAGGGAATCGGCACTGCCGGCCAGGCGGTGAGCCAGGTGCTGCACCTGGGTACTATCGGCCGCCGCCAGGGCGTCATCGAGCAACGGCCGTTGCTGGTCCAGGGTGCTCGCCAAGACCTTGAACAGCCCCTGCAACTTCTGCTCCCCCAGCAGGCTGCGGTGGGTGTCCAGCAGTTCCTGGTCGAGCACGCCCTCGGCGCTCCGGGCTGGCGGCGCCAGTTCCTCGCTGGCCTGCTCCGCGGTGGCCAGGACCTGGCGCAGGCTGTCCATCTGCAAGGGCTTGCCGAGGATGCCCTGCATCCCCGCCTCCAGGTAACTGCGCACCAGGGCCGGCTGGACGCTGGCGGTCAGGGCGAAGATCCGCGCCTGGCGATTGGGCCCCGGGCGCCGGCGCAGTTCGCGGCACAGCTCGATGCCACTGATACCCGGCAGTTGCACGTCCAGCAGCAACAAATCGAAGCCCTGGCGCTGGCACAGCTCCAGCGCCGCCTCGCCGTCCTCCACCAGCCACACCTGGTGGCCGTCGCGCTCCAGCAAGCCCTGGGCCACCTCGCGATTGAGCGCCACATCCTCCACCACCAGGATCTTCAGCCCCGGCACCGGTGCCGCGACCGGCGGTGGCGCCGGTAGCCCCAGGCCGACCCCCAGGGCCAGTTCGAACCAGAAACGACTGCCCTGCCCCAGCTCGCTGTCCACGCCGATGTGCCCGTCCAGTTGCTGCACCAGGTGCTTGCAGATCGCCAGGCCCAGGCCGGTGCCGCCATAGCGCCGGCTCACCGCGTCGCTGGCCTGGACGAAGCGCTCGAAGATCTTGTCGCGCATCGAGGTCGCGATACCGATGCCGTTATCGGCCACCGAGCAGCGCAGCCGTTGCCGTTGTGGTCCGTCCTCCAGAACCTGGACCTCGACCCGCACCCAGCCGCCTTCGGTAAAGCGGATGGCGTTGGCCAGCAGGTTGCTCAGCACCTGGCGCAGGTACTGCTCGGCGCCGTGCTGCCCCGGGGCCAAGCGCGGGTCGACATGCACCTGCAACTGCGTGCCGTGCTCCCGGGCCCGGGGTTCGAGCAGTGTGCTGACCTCCTCCAGCAACTGGCGCAGGGAAAAATCCCGGGCCTCCGGACGGCTTTGCCCCTCCTCCAGGCGGGCGAAGGACAGCACCTCGTCGAGGATCGTCAGCAAGCCCTCGCCGGCCTTGTGCAGGGCCTGCAAACGCTGGCGGTCCTGGTGCGCAAGCGGCGCGCCGCGCAAGAGTTCGGCCATGCCGAGGATGCCGTTCAACGGCGTGCGCAGTTCGTGGCTCATGGTGGCCAAAAAGCGCGACTTGGCCAGGTTGGCCGCCTCGGCCTCATCCTTGGCGTGCATCAGGCTGGCAGTGCGGCGCTGGACCATTTTCTGCAATTCGTCGCGCTTGTCCTGCAGGGCCTGGCGGTCCTGCTCGCGGCGCTGGATGTCATCGAGAATCGCCCGGCGCATGTCGTCCAGGGCCCCGGCCACGGTGTCGATCTCGTCGCCGCCCGGGCGCTGGCGCTTGTCCAGGTGCAGGGGCTGCTGCAAGTCGCCGCCGGCCACGCGGCGGGCGAACTCGGCCATGACTTGCAAGTGCCGGGTGACCAGGCGATAGAACAGCCCGGACAGCGCCACCGCCAGGCCGCAGAGAAACACGCTCATCCACAGCAGGCTGGCCAGCCCGGTGGTGTACAGGCGCCGGTACACCGCCCCCAGGTCAGTGCTGACCTGCAACTCCCCCAGCTCGCGACGCGGCCCGGACGGCGGCTGGTAGCTCAGGGCGAAGCGCTCCACCCGCAAAGGCCCGATCAGCTCGGCACTGCCCTGTTGCAGGTCGAAATCACTGCTGAGCAGGTGCACCCGGGCCACATCGGAAAAGTCCACCAGGCCCTGCAACTGCACCGTCAGCTGTTCCTGGTTGAGGTCCCACAGGTTGCGCTCCAGGCTGCCCAGGTAACCGGCGCGGATCAGCTCCATGCGGCTGTCGATGTCGCGCATTTCGCGGCGGTATTCGAAGTACAGCTGCACGGCGCTGGCCAGCACGGTGAAGCACAGGCTGAACAGCAGGATGAACAGCAACAGGCGCCGCAGCAGGCCGCCGGGCCGTGGGCCGATCATGGCGCCACACCGGCTTGGGCCTTGAGCATGGCGCGGTAGCCGGCCTGGCTTTGGTCCAGCCAGCGCTGTACCGCGCCGCTGTCGACCTGGCGCTGCAACTGTGTGTCGATCTCGTCCATGCGCGCCGCCAAGGGCGACTGGCGCGACACCGCCAGGCGCAGGTAGTCGACGCTGATCGCCTGGGGCAAGGCGACGATGTCCTCGGCGCCCGGCAGGCGCTCGATGAACAACTGCCCGGTACGCCGCTCGTGGGGGATGAAATCGATGCGCTGGCGGATCAGCTTGCCGAAGTTCTGCACGCTGCTGGACACCCACTCGATGTTGCCGTGCTGCACCACCTCACGGTCGAAATCCTGGCCGTAGCTCTCACCGAACAGCAGGCCGCCACGATAGGCGGTGAGGTCTTGCAACTGCTGGAAGCGCGGCAAGTGGCGGCGGTTGACGAACAACGCCACCTCCTCGCGCAGCACCGGCACCCGGGAGAACCGCAACCCCTGCTGGCGCTGGCCGGTGCGGTAGGCCAGCACCACGTCCACGCGGCCGGCGGCGGCATCCAGCAGGCAGCGCTTCCAGTTGCCCAGCACCACCACTTGCACCTGGTATCCCAAGTCCCCCAGCACCTGGCGCACCAGGCTCGGGGCCAGGCCGCGCACCTGGCTACCGTCGCTCCAGGAGATCGGCGGGTACACCGGGTAGTCGCAATATTTCAGGGTCGGCCGGGGCTCGGCCAGCGCCGCGCCGGCCAGCAGCATCAGCCCCAGGGCCCAGGCGCGGCGCAGCACCTCAGGCGGCCACGCTGGCAGTGAACAGATAGCCGGCACCGTGGATGGTGATGATCAGCTCCGGCTCGGCCGGGTCGTCATGCAGCTTGCGCCGCAAGCGCCCCACCAGTACGTCGATGGAGCGGTCGCTGGGCACCCACTCGCGGTTGCGGATCTGGTCCATCAACTGGTCGCGGCTGAGGGTGTGGCCGCTGTTGCGCAGGAACACGCTGAGCAGCTGGTATTCGCCGTGGGTCAGCAGGGTCTCGCCGCCCCGGGCGTCGATCAGCCGGCGGCGGTCGGTGTCCAGGGCCCAGTCGGCGAACTGCTTGACCGGGCTGGGATGGCTGGCCGGCGCTGGCGGCTGGCGGGCATGGCGCACGCGGCGGACCAGGTTCTTGGCCCGGGACACCAGCTCGCGGGGGTTGAGGGGCTTGATCACGTAGTCATCGGCGCCGCATTCCAGGCCGACGATACGGTCGATGTCGTCGTTGCGCCCGGTGATCAGGATGATCCCCACCTCCGAGCGCACCCGCAGCTCGCGGGTCAGGGTCAGGCCGTCCTTGCCGGGCAGGCGGATATCGAGCATCAACAGATCGACCGTGTGCTGGTCGAGGAAGCTCTCGGCCTGTTCCGCCGTGGCGGCGCAATGCACGTCGTAGCCTTCCTGGGACAGATAGGCCTGGAGCAGTTCGCGAATCAACGGATCGTCGTCGACGATCAATACCCGAGGAGTCATCGCCTGTGTTCCTGATTATTTTTATTAGAGGTGTCGCCTTGTGCGCAGCAGCCTAGCCATTACTGAACAACCGATCAACAGCCCTATGTCGGCTGGCGAAAGCCCCGCCCCTGGCTGGCCAGCACGCCCTCGACCCAGGCTTCGCAGATCTGCACGCCCTGCTGCGGGCTGAAGGTCCCGGGGTTGAGCCCGGACTCCAGCCACAGGCCGTCGAGCAAGGCGCTGAGGCTGATGGCCGCCAGGTCCGCGTCGAAGTCGGCCCAGGCCTGGTCCCCGGCCAGGCTGGCCAGGAGCCCGGCCAGTTCGTTGCGGTATTCGGCGTAGGAATGGTCGTGGGCCTGGTTGATCGCCTCGGCGGTCTTCACCGCGCCCCAGAACGCCAACCAGGCGTCCAGCAGTTGCGGGTCCAGCAGTTCGGCGCAGAACGAGGCCCGGAAGAACGCCGACAAACGTTCCCGGGGCGCCGGCGCGGCCTGGTCCATGGCTTCGCGCAGCAGGTTCATAACCCGTCCGGTGATCGAGCGATAGGCCTCGGCCACCAGCTCGTCCTTGCCGGAATAGTGATGGCTGATCAGCCCCACCGAGACCCCGGCCTCGGCGCTGATCTTGCGGATCGACGCGCCCTGGAAACCGTGGAGCTTGAGGCAGGTAAGGGTCGCCTCGATCAGCTCGGCCTTGCGCAACCCGGGTTCCAGGCGGGAAAAGCGCGCTTCCTGGTTCATGGGGCATGACTCCTTGGCAATGACGGGAAATGACAGTTGAACGACTGTACAACAAGCTTTTGTGAACTGGCCAGATTCCCAGCGGTACCGGGACAGTGTTGGCCGGTCGATCGCTGAAGGCCCTGCGGGCCTTGACGCAGCCTCGCTGCGCTCGACAGCGACTACAGGCTTCGTGTAGCCGCTGCCGCAGGCTGCGCACGGCTCGGCACTAGCCGCCAATCGTTATCCATGGTTTGCCTGCCGCGCTGCGGTGCTTGGTGTTGCGGCCGCTGGGGTGGAGGGTCAATCGCGGTAGTCGGGGGCGATGCGCTCGAGCAGGCGCAGCAGCGCGGCCCAGGCCAGTTGCATGGCGTCCGGGTCGCTCAGTTCGCCCTCCTGCAACGGCCGGCCCGGGTCGTTGAACTGGCGCTCGGTGTGGGCGCAGACCGCGTCCGGTGGCAGCACGATCTCCCCCGCCGCCTGGGCCGCCAGCTGGATCTCGCAGGCCTTCTCCAGGTAATACATGCGCAAGAATGCCTGGCTGACGGTTTCGCCCACGGTGAGCAGGCCGTGGTTGCGCAGCATCAGCACGCTCTTGTCGCCCAGGTCAGCCACCAGCCGCTGCTGCTCGGCCAGGTCCAGGGCCACGCCTTCGTAGTCGTGGTAGGCCACCCGGCCATAGAACTCCATGGAGATCTGGTTCACCGGCAGCAAGCCACACTTGAGCGCCGCCACCGCACAACCGGCCTTGGTATGGGTGTGCAGCACACACTGGGCATCATCGCGAGCGCCATGGATGGCGCTGTGGATCACGAACCCCGCCGGGTTCACCGGGTACGGCGAAGGCTCCACGGCCTGGCCATCGAGGTCGATCTTCACCAGGTTGGAGGCAGTGATTTCCTCGAACATCAGCCCGTAGGGGTTGATCAGGAAGTGATGCTCGGGCCCGGGCAGGCGCACCGAGATATGGGTGAAGATCAAATCGGTCATGCGAAAGTGCGCGATCAGGCGGTAGCAAGCCGCCAGCTCTTCGCGCAGGCGCTGCTCGGTGGCGCTGCGCTCGGTCAGGGCGTGGGGGCCGGGCACGATCTTATTCATTATTGGAGTCCTCCAGGCTGTTGGGCTGGCAAACGATAGGGCCGCACGTCCGCCGACGTCCAGCCCGTTGGGGTTACTTGCTGGCCCAGGCGTTGAAGCGCTCTTCCAGCTCCTCGCCATGATCGACCCAGAACTCCACGTTCATCGCCAGGGCGCCCTTGAGGTTCTGCTCCGAGGTCGGCACCCACTGGGCCAGCGCCGGATCGAGCCGGGCCGCGGCCAGGGTGTTGGTGGGGCCGTAGGGAATGGCGCGCACATAGTCGACCTGGGCCTCGGGGCGGTTGGCGTAGGCAATGAAGCGCTTGGCCTGGGCCACGTGCCTGGAGCCCTTGATGATCGCCCAGTAATCCATGCCATACAGGCTGCCGGGCCAGACCACGGCCAGGGGCGCACCGTCCTGGGCGGCCGCGGCGATGCGACCGCTGTAGGTCGAGGTCATCACCACATCGCCGGCGCTGAGCCACTGCGCCGGCTGCGCCCCGGCCTCCCACCACTGGATGTACGGCTTGAGCTGGCTGAGCTTGGCGAAGGCCCGATCCACCCCCTCAGGCGTGGCCAGGACCTTGTACACGTCCTCGACCTTGACCCCATCGGCCAGCAGCGCGAACTCCAGGTTGTACACCGCGCGCTTGCGCAGGCCGCGCTTGCCGGGGAACTGCTTGACGTCCCAGAAATCGGCCCAGGAGGCCGGGGCCCTGGCCAGCTTGTTGCGGTCGTAGGCGATGGCCACGCTCCACACCAGCACAGCCGAGCCACAGGGCTGGGCGGCATCGGCGATCAGTTCGTCGGCGTGGCCCAGGGCCTTCCAGTCCAGGGGTTCGTACATGCCTTCGTCGCAGCCGCGCATCAGGTCCGGACCTTCGATCTGCACCACGTCCCAATCGACGTTGCCGGTGTCGACCATGACCTTGATCCGCGCCATCTCGCCGTTGTACTCGCTCTGGATCAGCTTGCTGCCATCGGCCTTGGCAAAGGGTTGGAACAACGCCACATCCTGGGCTTTCTGGCCGGCTCCGCCGTACCCCACCACGACCATGTCGGGGGCTGCCCGGGCACTGTCCAGGCCCAATGTCAGGGCGAGGCTCAGGGCCAGGAACGAACAACCATGCTTGCGGGTGAGCGCTTTCATCGGTGATTCCTCGTGACGGTGCCCTGCCGGACAGCTCCGGCACGGCCCTTTTTTATTGTTGTGAGGGGCGCCCCGCAGGCTGGGGCGCCAATCGAAGCTACTGCAAGGATCAGTAAAAAAACAAGTTGATTTTTTACTACCGGTAAATTTTTATAGGCAAACAATAACAACGCCAAGGCATCGCCCTGCCCTTGGCCAGCCTGGAGCCCGCGCCATGACCACCGCCTTCCCGCACCTCTTCGCGCCGTTGCAGATCCGTGGCAAGCGCCTGAAGAACCGCATCATGTCCAGCGGCCACGACACCTCGATGCCCACCGACAACCTGGTCAACGAGCAGTTGATCGCCTACCACCGGGCCCGGGCCGAAGGCGGGGTTGGGCTGATCGTGTTGCAGGTGGCCGGGGTCCACGACAGTGCGCGCTACACCAGCCATGTGCTGATGGCCACCGACGATGCCTGCATCGACGGCTACCGGCGCCTGGCCGAGACCTGCCATGCCCACGGCACGCTGGTGCTGTCCCAGGTGTTTCATCCGGGGCGCGAGATCATGGAGTCCGCCGACGGCCTGCTGGCGGTGGCCTATGCCCCCTCGGGCGTGCCCAACGAGCGCTTCCGGGTCATGCCCCGGGCCCTGGACCAGGAGATGATCGACGCGATCATCCAGGGTTACGCCGACGCTGCCCGGCGCCTGCACCAGGCCGGCCTGGATGGCGTGGAGCTGGTGGCCAGCCATGGCTACCTGCCAGCGCAATTCCTCAACCCGCGGGTCAACCGCCGCAGCGACGGCTACAACGGCGAGCTGGAGCAGCGCCTGCGGTTCATTCGCGAGGTGCTGGCGGCCATGCGCGCCAGCACCGCCGACGACTTCATCATCGGCCTGCGCATCAGCGCCGACGAACGCGACCCCGAGGGCCTGACCGAGGACGAGTCCCTGGCCGCCGCCCAACACCTGCAAGGCCAGCTGGACTACCTGCACATCGTTGCCGGCACCTCGGCCTCCCTCGGCGGCGCCGTGCACATCGTCCCGCCCATGGCGGTGGAAGCGGCTTACCTGGCCCGCGAAGCCGGAACCTTCAAGGCCGCGCTGCAAATCCCGTTGTTCGTCACCGGGCGCATCAACCAGCCCCAGGAAGCCGAGGCCATCCTCGCCAAAGGCCAGGCCGACGTGTGCGGCATGACCCGGGCGCTGATCTGCGATCCGCAAATGCCCAACAAGAGCGACAGCGGCCGGGTCGACGACGTGCGTGCCTGCATCGCCTGCAACCAGGCGTGCATCGGCCACTTCCACAAGGGCCTGCCGATCTCTTGCATCCAGCACCCGGAAACCGGCCGCGAACTGCTGTACGCCCAGGCTCGGCCGGCCCAACAGCGCAAGCGCATCCTGGTGGTGGGCGGTGGCCCGGCGGGCATGAAGGCCGCCGCCGTCGCCGCCCAGCGCGGCCACCAGGTGACCCTCTACGAAGCCGGCTCCCAGCTCGGTGGCCAGGTGCTGCTGGCGCAACTGCTGCCCCGGCGCAGCGAATTCGGCGGCGCCAGCACCAACCTGCAACGGGAAATGCAACTGGCCGGGGTCGAGGTGGTGCGCAACACCCGGGTCGATCGCGCCCTGGTGGAGCGCGAACAGCCCGACCACGTGATCATCGCCACCGGCGCCCGCCCCTACTGGCCCCATTTCGAGCGCGCCGGCGAGCTGCAAGTGGTGGACGCCTGGCAAGTGCTGCGCGACGAGGTCCAGCTCGGGCGCTCGGTGGTGGTGGCCGACTGGCGCTGCGACTGGATCGGCCCAGGCATCGCCGAGCGCCTGCTGCGCGCCGGGCACCAGGTGCAACTGGCGGTCAACGGCACCCACTGCGGCGAAAGCCTGCCGCTGTACGTGCGCGACCAACTGGCCGGCGAACTGCACAAGCTGGGGCTGCCGATCATCCCCTACGCCCGCCTCTACGGCTGCGACGACAACACCGTGTACCTGCAACACACCGCCAGCGGCGAGCCGATGCTGCTGGAAAACGTCGACAGCCTGGTGCTGTGCCAGGGCCACCAGCCGGTGGACGACCTGGGTGAGCAACTCAAGGGCCTGGTGGCCTTCCAGCGCATCGGCGACTGCCTGGCCCCGCGCACCGTCGAAGAGGCCATCCACGAAGGCTTGAAAGTCGCCTGGGCGCTTTGAGGCTGCTTTATACTCCAGGGCTTTTGCAGGACGGGTGCTCGGACGCGCCCGCCTTCCAAGCCTGGAGCCCGCCATGACCCAAAGCAGCAAGACGCCGCCCGCGAGCCACCTGCCCGAGCCCGGCGGCGACCACCAGCCCCCCGGCGGCCCGCAGTTCCTTGGCACGCGCATCCGCGGTCTGCGCAAACGCCGCGGCCTGACCCTGAGCGAACTGGCCCAGCAGAGCGAACTCACCGCCGGCTACATCAGCCAGCTGGAACGCAACCTCGCCTATCCCTCCATCCCCGCCCTGTTCAACATCGCCCGCAGCCTGGGCGTGACCATCCAATGGTTCTTCGCCAGCGAAACCCAGACCGCCCCCGAAGACCAGGGCTACGTGGTGCGCAAGAAACAGCGGTTGCAGGTGAACTACGAAAACGGCATCGTCGACCAACTGCTGACCCCGCAACCGACCCAGCAACTGGAATTCTTGCACTCACGCTTTCCCCCGGGCACCTACAGCAAGGAGAGCTACAGCCATGAGGGCGAGGAAGCCGGGTATGTGCTGTCGGGGAGCTTCGAGCTGTGGGTGGGCGAGCGCTATTTCCAGCTGAGCGAGGGGGACAGCTTCAGGTTCTCCAGCCAGGAGCCGCATAAGTATGGGAATCCTGGGGAGGAGGATGCGGTGGTGTTGTGGGTGATCACGCCGCCGACGTTTTGAGGGTTGGGCTGAGGTGGAGTTATGCCCCGCCCTTTCACTTAGTGAGTCTGGATACTTCCAGGTCGGGAAATACGCCGCTCCGCTTCAGATACGCTCCAGATACTCCATGGAAACCTCCCCGCCAAGGTAAGGGCCGTCATCACTGCAATCCATGGTGGGCTTCTCAAAATCCACCCATACACTGGTAATAATTCTGTCTTTTCCAGCAATAGTTCGCTGAGTACCAGTGAGCTCCACCTCCCCCGCCAAGGCTTCCCTTACAGACTCTGAAGGTAACGAAACCACCCCAACTCCGCCATTCGGCCACCACAAGTGGGGCTTAACTTTTACCCTGTCACCCTCATTAAATTTCATTTATTTCCCTCCATATTGTCGACTTTAATTTGCCCTTTAACGCTCGACCAAAGGGAGAGCCTGAGCTAGTTCAAGTGATCAAAGCGAACGAGTTGATCGAACTTTATCCCTTACTGTAAAGGGCAATAAGCACATTCCAGAATCCGTACAGAATCTGGCGAGCGATGTGCGTATCTCATCATTAAAGAGAATCACCTCGCTTTGCTAGACACCGTTGAGTTTCTGCTTCTGGCCGTTAGGTGCCCTTCGCCGAGGGCTGATTTCTTCCGGTAAAGGCCACCCTGTTCTGGTTAAGTTCGTGTTATTACGCAACTGAAAAACGCTGAGATATTTTAGGACAAATTTAGGGCAAAACGGGGGACGCTGTAGTCCGTTTTAGGCTGATCATCAAGGCTCAATATTCTGTAAACTCAGGCCTGTACCGGCCTGCTGATCAAAAGGAGGGGGTTCGAATCCCTATCCTCGCTACCCTGGTGTGCATTTGCCGAACTGGTTGTTGGCTAGTGAGGCGCGGTTGTGGGGTAAAATGGGGCAATCTGTACGCCAATCAATGTTATTTAATGCCAAATGGCACTGTCTCTTGCTTTTTTGCGTTAATACCCGAGCACAATCGGTGTGTGCGGGTCGTTGTTGATCATCCTGCCCAGTCCAAGATTTAGGTGTTGCCTGCATACTTAACGTAAAATATTCTCTAGTTTTGTTCTTAAGTCTTCCACAGCTGAAGCTTTTGCAATTCGCGAGCAAAGATGGCAAGAGTCCTGAAGTGGGTCTTTAAGAACCTGTTTCCAAATGTCCGAATCTGCAGTTAGGAGGCTGAGCCCGGAAAATCCTACTTCTCTGATGGTGATTAAATAAGCGTCGTTGAGCGCTTTGCGTAACAATGTTTTCAAAGTATCGCGATAAGCATTCCCCACTAATAGATCTCTTTCTTTATTTACTACGTACGTCGAACAGCAGGGGTAGGTATCTCCGTTGGGCCAGACTGACAATGTCAATGATTGTTTCATGGGGCAGCATGAGTTTGAAAAATCCAGTCTATTATCACCACTCAGGTCACTGAATAGAGCGAAACCTACAGGTGAAACGTAGTGGTATTCTATTTTTAGAAATTGCGAAGGCGTAACAAATGACGGAAGCTCTGGCTGCCTTTGATTTGAAGTGCAGCTCACAGTTGTAGGGATTTTATTCGAAACTAATTGTTCAAGGAAATAAGGCATCCATATTTTGTTTTTTGAGCGAAGGTGGGCGCTATCAACGCTGACTGTTATGTCTCCAATTCCAGACGCTACTAGAGAGCTAATAGTGTCATCCACCTTCTTTTTAGACGTGGCCCATCCTCCGCCAGTTGTCAAACCCCAAACAATTCCTGAGCCAATCAACTTAGTTCCAAGTTTCGAAATTAACGGCAAGCGAATGAGTGGCTCTCCACCAGTAAACCCAATGAAGGAAAATACTTTGAGTTCTAAGGCTTGGTCTATTAATGATAGTGCAATTTTTTCATCCAGGTCCCCTGGGCCAGGTGGAACACAGCAGTATTCGCACCGGAGCGGACAACGATTGGTCAAAGCTAGAGCCAGCGTGTGCATAGCTAAATCATCCGCCGTTCCCAAGTCCGCCTTTGCCACCGAAGCTAGCTTTCCCGAAATTTTGACCAGGTTTAGTA
Organism: Pseudomonas sp. CMR5c; assembly: GCF_003850545.1. NCBI lineage: Bacteria > Pseudomonadati > Pseudomonadota > Gammaproteobacteria > Pseudomonadales > Pseudomonadaceae > Pseudomonas > Pseudomonas sp. CMR5c. The sequence continues at coordinate 3,759,699 of NZ_CP027705.1, forward strand.
TTTACTACCCAGCCGCCATTTTTGTAAACAACATTGAGTGCGAGTTTGTCCTTATTGTTGCTAAGTCCTTTCACACCGGTGAAATCTGTCACTCCATGGGTTTCTAGGGCTTGAATTGCTACTTCTGCTAATTGTTTGTTAAAAGCCTCATTTTCCATGTTAGGGTCTATCAGTAATACTGGGTTCCCATCGTCATCATCCGCTAGAGTGACTGTTGCGTCATCTGGTGGTACTCCTAGATCATTCATTTTTTGAACGATGGTATCGGTTAATTTTGAGCGAATTTCTGGATCATTCTGAAATAGCTGGTTGAATTCATCCATGTTCATTTTTTGATCTCGTCTGTAAGTGGTTTATTTTGAGGGTTTGATATGAGTCAAGTCTTTGCAGAATAGCTTGCTTCGCTAAAGAGGAAATTTTTCGGGTGGATTTTCTTATATTAATTTTTGATATAGTTGATTTCTTTTTTTGTTGTGTTCATTTTCATACACCTGTAGTGGCCTAATGAAACCGGGCACCCATTTAGGCGAGAATGCTCGCCAGATAGAGGTGCCTGATGACCAAGCAACGTCGTTCATTTTTCGCTGAGTTCAAACGTGAGGCCGCAGGCCTTGTGCTTGATCAAGGCTATAGCCACATCGAAGCCTGCCGTTCACTTGGGGTAGTCGAGTCTGCGCTGCGTCGCTGGGTTAACCAGCTTCAGCAAGAGCGCAATGGCGTGACTCCGCAAAGCAAAGCGTTGACGCCCGAGCAGCAAAAAATCCAGGAGTTGGAAGCCCGGTTCAATCGGCTGGAACGGGAAAAACGATTCTAAAAAAGGCCACCGCGCTCTTGATGGCCGAGGAACACGAGCGTTCGCGTTAATTGATCAACTTCGTTCTGAAGAACCTGTTGATCTGTTGTGCTCGCTCTTTGAAGTCACCCGATCTTGCTATTACGCGCACTGCCGCAAGCGTCGATCTCCGAACTTTGAGCGGCTTCGGTTACGCAGTCGAGTCAATCAACTGTTTACGCAAAGTAGAAGCGCCGCCGGCAGCTGCAGCATCGTGTTGATGATGCAGGGAGACGGCGAGCAAATCGGGCGGTTCAAGGTACGTGGCCTGATGCGGGAACTGGCGTTAGTCAGTAAACAATCGGGATCACATGCCTACAAACAAGCGACGGTCGAGCAGCCTGATATTCCGAACATCTTGAATCGGGAATTTGATGTGCCGGCGCCTAATCAGGTCTGGTGTGGCGATATCACCTACATCTGGGTGCTGGGAAGATGGCATTACTTGGCGGTCGTTCTGGATCTCTACGCACGCCGAATTTTGGGCTGGGCGCTGTCAAACAAACCCGATGCTGAGTTGGTGATCAAGGCGTTGGACATGGCTTATGAACAGCGTGGCAGGCCTCAAGTGATGCTGTTCCACTCGGATCAGGAATCGTAATATGGCAGCCGTCAGTTTCGCCAACGGCTCTGGCGTTATCGCATGCGCCAGAGTATGAGCCGCCGTGGAAACTGCTGGGACAGTGCGCCGATGGAACGCGTGTTCCGGAGTTTGAAAACTGAGTGGATACCGACCGTAGGCTATATGACGGCCCAAGAAGCGCATCGAGACATCAGCCATTATTTGATGCATCGGTACAACTGGATTCGACCACATCAGTTCAACGGTGGGCTGGCGCCTGCAGTGGCCGAGGAGAAACTTAACGCAGTGCCCGGGATTAGTTGACCACTACATAGTATTGAGCTGGAAGGTTAGTGCAGGGCGCGCAGATCAGATAGCTGTCTCCATGGGACACCCTCTTGGATGGTCATTTGTCAGATAGCGATATAGTCAGCAGGGCTGATTTTCGAATAAACCCCTCCACCATTATCAAGCAATTTATACTTAAAAGCCTGACACCACGCATCTAACCACGGATAAACCAGTCAAAATAGCGCAAACACTCTTAACTGCAAATCAAAAACCCTAAAAACAAAAAAGGCAACTTTTTGATTCCGTGCAGCCCGCAAAAATAAAGCACCTCCACAATCAAACTGAAGACGCAGAAGCGCACTAAAAACCTAAAAAGAATTAGCACGCTCACCGCACACACCAACTCCAGAACAATGTGACAAGTCACGATAACTCTCTAAGTCGCTAGCAGTAATAACCTCTAACTTCACGCTCACGGGAAGTTTTTCAGCTATCTCCACAGTAAGTTTTGATAGTTTATCCCTATAGACCTCCTCTTCCAACTTTGTTTCACAGTACTGTTCAAAAAACAGAACTGCAGTATCCGGACGAAGCCTTTCACACTCCGCGATAAAATTATCAATCTCTCTAGGCGAGTCCACAAAACTCGCAGCACTAAGCTTAACTTCCACAACAAAAAAAACACCATCCACTATAGCCACAATATCAACTTCATTTATACAATTTTTGTCATCGACATTGTCATACAGATTAATTTCCGGCAAATAAATCGACTGTTGCAAATCAGATCTTTTTAACAGATACGCAATGGCCATCAATACGGTCAACCCATTCCGCTCAGCTAGTGACTCAACAACAAATGGAGCAATACGATACTTCCATTCAGCATCGACAGGATAAAGATGTTGAAACTGACAAACATCGCAATCATTATCAAGCCTTAATGTATTTATATTTCTCTTATTATCACTACCACAGTATGTACACCTCCATACATAAAGCTGTTGCACCACCCCTAGATGGATCAAATATTCAACTGTATCCTTTAAGCTTGACAGCAGGTACTTCTTTACACTCCTCACATCAACAAAACTTCTATCGCTAATTTTTCTAAGTTCGGTGATTGAGATTTGCTGTATCAGTGCTTCCAACTGATTCATTGTATACTTTTTGTTGGGCTTATTTACGCAAGCCCTGATTATTGATCGCCAAAAACAATTCGCCAAAATATCCGCGGCCTCAACAGGACCTCTAAACTTAGAAACAATACCTCTATGATTTAACCCCTTATCCGAAAGCTCAACAAATTCGTATTTTTTATAGTTAAACCCTTCTCGTAGATCATCAAACCCTAACGAACCCTCACTTTGTATTAGCCTCTTAAAAACCAACTCATCCTCAGGAAACGAAATTGATACTTGATGGCTTTTTTTATTATCATTCGCCATTGCGAGACTACAGTTATCAACAGCCAAAATTGCTAAAGTTCCACGCCTTGTAATTTTACCAGGAGAATTTGCAAATACACTGACTAGCTCTCGGCGACGAGGCAACTTCCAGTCATTAAGAACATTTGAATACCTCTCGTCACCTTGATGCCTTTCAATATCAAAATCAATTACCCAATGCCCATTTCGGGCCTCTAAATATCCTGGCGGCAAGAACCGAAAATGCTCAGGCTCATTAGCCAAAAACTTAATCTTCCTCTCTTGCGTTTTAAAGGATGGGTTAGACACTCCTCGATCTTGAGTAAAAGAACCAACTTCAAATTCAGGCTTAAAATTAAACGTCTCTTCAGTCCGAATTGAGTTCCACGTCAAGGGCTGAATTTTTCCTGCCAATTCAATACACGTATCTTTACCGATGCTTTGAGAGCGAATATTCACTTTCGATTGCCCACTCCCTGAGTGCTTGAAGTTTGTGCCATTCAAGTATTTTCCAAGCGCAGCAACAAACTCCTCATCTAAAAGCTGCTCAAGTGAAACTAGAATTGCAGACTCATTCACATTATTTTTCGAGCCAGACAATAAACGAGAGTTCCAGAAACAAACACGATCAGCGGCTGTACTGCCTACAAACAAGTTAAACACATTACTCCACTCATTATGTACAGCATGATACACGCCGAAAGCGCTAGCAGAGGACAACTGTGAAAAGGTAGAAACCTGCCCACTGGATATACCCTCCAATATAAAACATTCAGAAAAAAACCTTCTTGTTGCAATTTTATTACTTTCTGGAACCCCCTCATCACAGCAACTAATCGTTTCGTAAACCCCAGAAACTTCATTAGTGCAATTATAATTATGATGTGCAACTCCGAAATTATCAGGCAAGAAGCGATTCTTAGATACGTCTTTAAACTGAGTCAAACAAAGATGCACAGCAGATCCATTTCTGCCACTTACTAACCCACGACGGGGATCATACAAAGTTGACACGGACAAGACAGGAGTCACGCCTCCATAGTCTGGCAAATAATTTCGCCAATTCCCACCCCCCGCCACCCGACACTGGTGACTTATTATTCTAACAGGACAAAGAGAGCTTAAAAAACAAAGATCACTCTCTTGTATTTTTACATACACATAAATCAGGTCCGGCTCATAAAACTCCAACCAAGAAACATAGGAGGAATCAATTACCGAAGCATCATTGCAACTAACAATTAGTGAATTAGCACCTCCCCATCTAGAGTAAGAGTCATGAAATACAGCATCGAGTATTAGATTTGTCTCACACGAATCATCACCAGGAACCAAGAAGGCAACTTTAATCGGCCTAGTGTACGTCCGCACATCAATACTTTTAGGTAGCCTACCATCCATGTCTATCTCCCATACCCAATACAATCCGACACTTTCTATTAAGCATACAAAAACAGCCACCCAAGCATTCTAGATCTTAACCTAACTTACACAACCCTCCCCCTGAAAGTATTATCGACTTATTTTAAGCCGATCCAGTCAGTCATAATGCGCCGCTCACTATCAAGTAATAAGCGGCGCCGAGTCTATTCTCACGCGGAAACTCAAATCAGCACCGCCCCTTCAATGACTCTGCTTCCCCCAACCCCAAACACATATCATCAATCACCGCCTTGCCCATCTCAGCCAGGAAGTGCGAAGCCCAAGCATAGCGCTCACCCTGCTCTTCCATCGCGGCATCCAGCGCAAGTTTCTTGGCGTAGTACAGGAGTGTCGAGGCGTGCTCCAACGCCTGCTCCAAAGGCACATCAGCGTTTACGCGAAACAGCGTTAATTCAGGATCGGCACAACTGCCAAAGGTAACGAAACCCAACGTCTTGACTGTGGTGGAAGTGCTCATCGGACACCTCCTACAACAGCCCGGAGACGGGTATTACGAAAGGAAGGTCCAGATAGATTACGGGCGTACATGATTGAAACTCCCATATCGGTAATGAGAGCTGCCGCGTTCGTTCTCAGGCGAATGGGTGGCAGCTGTGCGCGGGCTGAGAAACCGGAGATACAGGAACCCGGCAGACCCGAAGGTCTCCCACGCACAGCCGCCATAACACGAATAGACGGGCACAAAAATGCGCCAGCATCGTGGGCGGGCGCTTGTGCGCCTGCATCTTACCGGGTTCTCAGGCCCGGTCGCTGATTTTGCAGCGACCGCAGCAGACTAGGCGCTCTGCTTAGGGTCCGGCAACCGCTAAACCTTAGCGGGTTATGTCGCTCGGATAGGCGAGCCGTTATGCTTTCCCCCTGCCCGGATAAGGACATCTGCCCCCTCATGATCGACCGCGAACAACTCCATCAAAACGGCTACCAGTTGCTGCGCCAGGCGGTACCCGCCAACTGGCTGGATGAGTTGCGGGCCACGTTCGAGGCGGGGGTGATTGCGCCGCAGCAATGGCCGGTGCCTCGGGGCCACGATTGGCGTCATGCGCTGGTGGATCTGGATGCGCGGGTGCAGGCGGTCTGTCGGTTGCCGGCGGTGTTGGCGGTGGCCGGCGAGTTGATTGGGGACCGTTTTTTTCTGGCTCAGGTGGAGGGCCGCGAGCCGTTGCCGGGGGGCGGTCATCAGGTGCTGCATCGGGATCTGTCGGAGCAGCGCCTCGGGGATCGGGCCATTGCCCTGGTCTATCTCGATGACTATGGACCGGCCAATGGCGCGACGCGCATCGTGCCCGGCAGTCACCGCCCGGGGGAGCTTTTGGCGCCCTTTGATTTCAGTGATGAGTCCCATGCGGTGCAGCTCTCGGGCGCTGCGGGAGACATTCTGCTGTTCGATGCCGATTTGGTGCATGGGGCCAGCCTGAACCCCAGCGGCGCGCGCCGCCGCAGCTTGCTGATCAGCTATTGCGCCCAGGGGTTGTATGAGGCCCATCTGCAAACGCTGGGCCTGCGCTTTGTGCGCATGGATACCAGCGAGCGCTTCGAGCCTGCGGACTTTGTCTGAGTGGGCTCGGGTGCCAGGGGTGCGTCAGCCAAAGTGTGGCGTTCACTCAGCCGGCAAGGCGGCTGGCCAAGTCTTGCAGGGCCTGTGCTGCGCTCAGCTCCACCGGGTCGTAATGCACAGTGCTGGCCTGAACTGAATCGAGCTGCCCTGCTCGCCCCACAGCACACCTCGCCCTCGCTGCCCTTGAACGAATCCGTTGCGCGGTCAACCGCCCCCTCACTCTCCGCGCCCATGGGCCACGGCCAGTGCCAACAAGCGGGTGAAGTTGGCAATGGCGAAATACAGGTCATCCTGGGTGTCGCCATCCCACTCCTCCACCGCTTCGCGCTGGGCGGTCAGCGTGGCGATGCGCGCCTTGATCTCGACGATTTCCGCCTCGCCACACTGCCAGGCGATGGCCTCCCAGGCGGCCTGGGGGATGTTCTGCTGAACAGAGAGGCCAGCCTTGGCTTCAGCGATCAGCGCAGTCAATTTGCTCATGGTTCATCATCCTCAAGAGGCTAGGGCTTGCCGCGTTCCGCCCCTGGCGGGTGGCCGAAGTGGGCTTTATAGGCGTGGTTGAAATTGGCGGGGTTGGCGTAGCCCAGGCGATAGGCGATCTGCGCCACTTGCCATTTGCCCTGGCGCAACAGGGTGCGGGCCAGTTCCATGCGCTGCTGGCGCAGGTACTGCAGCATCGACTGGCCGAAGACCTGGGCGAAGGCCCGGCGCAGGGTGGTTTCCCCCACGCCCAGTTGCTGGGCCAGGGCCTGGCTGCCGGGCGGCTCGATCAGCTGGGCGTCGAGCAGGCGCCGGGCTTCGTGGGCCAGGTCCAGGCGACCACGTACCGTTGGCGGTGGCCCGGGGCGCTGGCCTTGCAGGTGCGCCGCCAGCTCCACCAGCACCGCCAGGCTCAGGCTCTCCTGGTGCAGGCGCTCCAGGGCGCCCTGGTACGGCGACTGGTATAGCCGTCGCAGCAGGTTGCCCAGGGCCTGGCAGCGCTGGAATTCGCTGAAGCACATGCCGTCGTCCAGCAGGCCGAGCAAGGGTTGCAGGCTGGAGTCTTCCTCGGCCAGTTCGCGCAGGTAATGCCCGGCGATACGCAGCCCGGAGAGGCAGGCGTGGCTACCGGCGGGCAGTTGGTCCACCGCTTCCATGGTTTCGCTCAGGCCCAGGGCGTGGGGCGCGCCGGGGGTGTAGTGGTTGAGCTGGCCATCGACCCGGTGCCGCCACTGGCCGTCGAGCACCTGGACGATGCACAGGCTGTCTGGCAGCACCTTGTGGATGCGCAGCGGCTCGGGAAATTGCAGGTTGCAGTCGAAGTACTGCACATGGGCGCGCACGGTGCGGGCGCGGTAGTGGCCGATGGCGCTGCCCATCACTCGGCGGGCAGTGGGATCGAAGACCCCGGCACGGGCCAGGGCGCCGGGCCGGTCGAAGCGAAATTGGGTGTCGAGATAGGGGTTCCAGCATTCCATCGGTAAAGCGTGTCCATGACTGCCTGGCGTGCGGTGGCCAATGGTAACCCACTCACACTTTGCCCATCGCCACTTGTGAGCGACGGCATTTTTAGTGTGCGCGACGGTCATAGTGCTTGGCAGCGCGGCCAGCGCCGACTTCAATAGCTGCCCCTTTTCAATTTCTCAGGAGCGTGAAGGATGCACTTGTATAGCCGATGGACGGCCGCATGGGCCATGGCGTTGGCCCTGGTGGCCGGGATGGCCCAGGCCGAGGAACGCCCGCAGGTGGCGGACAAGATAGTGGCCTACAACGGCCCGCACGGGGTGAAGGTCTGGACCCTGCGCATTGGCGAGCGCAGCGCCAACCAGGCGCTGGTGCAGGTGGAAGACGCCGACCACGACTGGAACATGCGCATCCAGAAGATGAACGTGGAACAGACCTCCCGCGACACGCGCTATTTCACCCAGGTCGACGGCCAGAAGTTCGTGGTGCTGGTGCTCCAGGAAGGTTATGGCGAGCTGCACCTGCCGGGCCAGGCCAAGCCGCTGAAGGTGGGTTATGACGACAACCTGTCCAGCTATGGCAATGCCCAGGCCTTCCTCAACGACTACCTCAAGGCGCAATGACCCTCACGCGGGCGAGCGCCCCCGCGCCGCCCGTGCTTGTTCCCTCCCCTGATCCAAGGCTCCCCCATGACCGATGCCCAACACCCCGATTCCGCCCTCCCGCCCATGGCCGAGCATCCCCAGGCCGCCCAGCGCCAGCGGGTGATCGCCGAGCTGCAACAGGTGATCGAGCGCGTGCCCGAGCAGAGCGAGTTCACCAACACCCGCCGCTACCAGGTGTTCGGCCCGTTGCTGACCCTCGCGTCCCTCGGCGCCCTGGCCCTGGGCCTGCACCAGGGCAAGACCGGCCTGCTGCTCTGCGGCCTGTTCCTGACCCTGCTGTTCGCCGTGGTCAGCTGGCAGCACCGCAACGCCGGCCAGCAGGTCTTCATGCGCCTGACCCGGCGCCAGTTGTTCGCCGAGCCGTTGAGCGCGCCGGTCAACCTCACCGACGTGGTGGACATCCAGGTCAAGGACGAGCTGCTGCAAACCCTGCAACAACTGACCCTGCGCGCCGACGCCCCGCTGCCCAGCCATCGCCCGGTGCGCCAGCTTTTCGGCAACCAGGCCGTGGCCCTGCGCGACCCGCAACCGCAGATCCGCATCCACTCCGCCGGCCTGATGCGCGCCGGGCAAAAACTCAGCGTCGATGACATCTCGGCCCTGCTGGACGCCTACTGCCAGGCCGCCAACGCCCAGCAGCAACTGGATGAGCTGCAAGGCCGTGGATAACGCCGGCAAGGAAGCGCTGCTGGAACAACTGCAAGCGGCCGCCGACGGCCCCCAGGGCCAGTGCGAGATTCATGAGCGCTGCCTGGGCCAGGCGGCCCTGCTGGCCCTGCTCTCGGTGCTGTTGCTGGCCATCGGCGGCTGGTTGGCCAGCCTGCCCACGGCCTGGCAGTTGCACTCGGCCCAGCTGTTGTTCTGGGTGCCTGGCGCGCTGCTGCTCGGCGCTGGGCTCGCCGGCCTGATGGGGGCCGAGGCCCTGCGCCGACGCCACGGCCAGCGGGTGCTGGCACTGAGCGCCGACAGCCTGCAGTTCGCCAACGCCACCGAACCCACGCCCTGGACCTGTTTCGATGCCTTCGAACTGGAGCAGCGCTACCTGAGCCTGGCCGTGGTGTTCTCGGTGAGCGCCGGCCAGCGCGCGCCGGAACTGGCCCCGGCCGGCTTCAAGGCCCTGGCCGCGCCCAACGCCCGGAGCGTGGCGGCGGGCATGCGGGTCCGCCTGTGGCTGTGCAATCCCATGCTCGACGGCCGACGCCTGGGCTTCGAAGACCTGACCGACCTGCTCTACGCCTACCTGGAGGCGGCCCAGGCCCGTCGCACCCTGGGCCAGCTGTTCCCCGAGGTGCAGCGCTTGGGCGCCAGGCCATAGCCCCTACCCCGACTGAAACCGCTACCGCACCCCGCCGCTGCTCTACCAGCAGAGGCGGCGGCGAAAACCCAGCCAACAGCGCTGAAAATAGGCGATCCGGCACTTAATTCGCCGCGCCGCGGCGGCGGTTGCCGATAATCAATTCCTGCCTACTAAGGGCAACTTGAAAGTTGCCGAGAAAGTTCAAGAAAGACCCGCCCATCGCACTTTTTAACAATCTTTAGCAAAAGCCCTGAGGTTGCCGAAGGTTACCCGTTGGTAGGGTTCACCCCCGAATTTAACCCCAACTTAACCTTCGTAGATCCAATGAAACGGCCAAACTTTCCCCGCCTGTTATGTGTTGTTTGCGGCCTGATGAGCATGCATGCCCACGCCACCAGTTTCGTCATGACCACCGATATTTCGGTCAGTCTCACCATGAGTGCGTCCAAAGGCACTAGCGGCTCGTTCAAGGACGACAAGATCGTGCTGGCGGCCAAGGATGACGCAGCGGCATTCGTGGCCAGTGACGGCGATATTCGCGGGGTCCGCATTGAAGCGGCATTCGCCAGGATTCGCCAAGCAACGGGAGACTCGCAGCTCTCGGACCAGCAACTAGCCAGAGCCATCCTGGCGCTTTAAATGGAATTTACATGCCTCTTGCCAACACCCTCGTGGACCCGCAACTGATCAATATCCGCCATCTGTTCTCCACGCCGGTAGCGAGCCTGCGCCACCCCGATGCCCAAGCGCTGAATGTGCAACTCAAGGCCCTGATCGACAGCCGCATGGCCCAGGACCTGTGTGGCGCGCAGCACAGCAACGACGGCGGCTGGCAATCGGCGAGCGATTTCAACCTCTGGGGAGGCACGGCTTGCGAATCCCTGGTGCAATTCGCCAAGGACTTCGCCAGCCAACTCACTGCGGTGCACAGCGAACAATACGGCCTGGTCGAACCCAACTTCGAGTGGAAGATCAACGCCTGGGTCAACGTCAATCAAGCCGGCCATGCCAATGCATTGCATGGGCACCCCGGGGCATTCTGGTCCGGGGTCTATTGGGTCGATACCGGCGGGCGCGAAGAGCAACTGCAGGTGGGAGGCGATATCGAATTCATCGACCCCAGGGGCATGATCGCCTCGACTTACAACCCGGCACTGCGCATGCGCATCAAGGACTGTTTGGCTGCGGGCTTTGGCATCACCCAAGCTCCGGAAAGTGGCACCTTCCTGATGTTTCCCTCATGGCTTTTGCATTCGGTGCAACGCTATTCAGGCAACCGGCCAAGAATATCCATCGCTTTCAACTTCGGTGTTTGAAACAACGTGCGATTTAACCGCGTTGATCGGCCGGCAGGTGCAACTTTCAGGCAGTAGGTCGCGCGATATTCAAACGATAAAAAGCCTCGTCCAGCGTCCGCAGAAGACTCGCCGGCGCTGCCGCAAAAAGCACCCGCAGCGCTTCGGTGATACGGTCATCGCGTTGCCCGCAGGCCGCAAGTGCCTCGACTGCGGCGCGAGGCACCAGGGTGGCGCGGGTCGCGTCGCACAAGATCGCCCACTGCCCTGTCGGGTACCACACCGTGGCAAACACCGCTGTTCCCCGTTCCTCGTGCTGGCGGGCATTGGGATTGCCGCCCACGTCCTGCAAGAGCCTAGGCAGCGCGTGGGGGCTGCTGACGAAAGCATGCTCCAGGCTGGCGAACTTGTGCGCCGCCAGGGTGTGGCGGCGCCAGGCACAACGCACATGGGCGGCGCCGAACTCCAGTGATTCGCCGGGCATTTCACGGACCTGGGTCCAGGATAAAACGGTCATTGGCAGCTCCTTGCGCGTTATGCCTGGCAGTGCTGATCATCGACCCTGAACGGCTGTGCTGATGGCAGCTGCTACCCACAGACTAGCGTTCAGTCATCCAGGCTAGGTTCATTTACCAGTGCCTGGTGAAACATAGCTTGGCAACGCTGACTGTACTAGCAAGGCCCCAATATGCATGGACAGCGACCTGGCTCGAACGCTTGAAGCTATCCCGCGCGCAATCCGGATCGCCAGCTCACTGGTGAGCGTGTGGATAGGCGAGGTTGAACTCATGGGCCAGTTCCCCGGCCTTCGAGAAGAGCAGCATCTCGATATCATCGATGTCGACGCCCAACTGCCCTGCAACGTTTGTAATCAGCTCGATGTAGCGCGCATACACCTGCCTGGTCCCGATTCGAAGCCACCCTTGCTGCCTGGCCATGACCTTCAAGCGCGGCCAGCACCCGTTGAGCAGGTTGTTTCGACCCGGCAAGTGCGGGAACCAGCAGTGCTGGCCGCGCCCCTGGAGCAATTGAATCGCGTTGAGGGAAAACGACACGCGTGCATCGAAGATTGCATGCAAGCCCGGGTCCGAGAACGCCGCCACCTTCGACCATGAAGCGATGCCCTTATGAGTGGCGGGTACGCCTCCCTCCGACACCGCCTGCACATAACCTTGCATCGTCGTGGCAAGGTTTGCGCCAACCCCGCCCCAGGTTTTTACTGCGTAATTGGCAATGTCTGTGCGCTTTTCCGGGAAAAGCGCCCACTGTCCTGAAAGGCCGCGCTTGAGCGTGCGCGCCCTTTCGTACCAGTTCGCACCAGCAACGGTGAGCCCGAACGACTCATGGACGATCGCCGCATCGAACTTCCATGCATAGGTATGAGGAAGTGCTGGCAGGTGCTGTTCGGAATAAGCACACAAAGTTGTCTCTATCGATTGCATGGACCCGACCCAAGGCGCTGAGCAAGCCGGACAGAGTAGTCCAACTGACCACTGGATGAATATCCCGGCATTCATCCAACAGGCACTTCAGGGCACAACCACCCCACCGTTCACTGCAAAAAGAAATGCTCCTTGATGCAATCCAGGATCAGCGCCTTGACCACCTGCATCGCTTCATCGTGCTTGCTGCCCACGCGCATGCCGATCTCCAGCTCGTAGGACGGCATCGGCACGGGACAGGGAAAGGTTTGCAACGAGGTGATCCGTGCCATCGCCCGGGCGGCGTGGGTCGGCACTGTGGTGATCAGGCTGGAGCCCACCAGCAGGAACGGCACGGCGGCAAAGTGCGAGGTCGAGACCTTGACCGTGCGCTTGTAGCCGGCGGCGTTCAGCCCTTCGTCGACGATGCCCACGTAGCCGGCCGAGGACACCAGCAGGTGCGGGCGCCCCGCATAGTCTGCGGCACTCTGGGGGATCGAGTTGTGGGCATCGGCGATACACAGGTAGTTGCCCCGGCCCAGGCGGGTGCGGGTCACCAGTTGGGATGAGAAGCCACCGGCGCTGATGGCGATATCGACCTTGTGGCCCATGAGCATGTCCTGCACCACGCCGCTGTGGGTCTGGCGGAAGATGATCCGCAGCCCGGGCAGGCGCTGCTCCACAGCCGCCAGGATCTGCTGCCCGAGGGCGATCTCGCTGTCGTCGGAAAGGCCGATGGTGATGGTCCGGCCACGGGTCTCCCGGCCGCCCACCGACAGGCTCAGGGCCAGGCGGCAACGGTCGATGGCCTCGCCGATCAGCGGCGCCAGCTCATTGGCCCGGGTGGTCGGGCGCAGGCCACGGCCGGTGCGCTCGAACAGCGGGTCGCCGTAGATGTCCCGCAGGCGCCCGAGGGCGGCGCTGACCGCCGGCTGGGTGACCCCAAGGCGAATGGCGGCCCGACTGGCCCCGCCCTCCTCGATCAAGGCGACGAACACCCGGAGCAGGTTGAGGTCCACCGCTTCGATATCAACTGAATTCATATCAGATAGCCCATATAGCGCGTTGCTCTATATTCTAGCCTTCTTAAAATGTCCCCCCATAACCTTTTATCGTCCACTAAGCGATTGAGCGATAAGGCTTTTCAAGCGACACAGGAATATCCGCAGCAAGTGCAACCCGGGCCCGATGGGCATCAGGAAAGGCACGACGGATACCAGGGGACTAGACATGAAACAGCATGCCAAGCACGGCGCAGCCCTGGCGGCCTTGGCCCTGCTGCTGGCGGTGCCTGCCGGGGCGTTCGCGGCAGCGCTGGCGAGCCAGGAGCCGGACACGGTTGCCGCCGGCCCCTGCTCAGCGCCCGAGCCACACTGCATGCAGGAGGCCCCAGGCTCGGCATCCGGCCAGCAGGTCATCAGCCAGTTGCAACGGGCGCTGGCCGCACGGGACTACTACCAGGGCCTGGTCGATGGCGTGGCGGGTGAACAGACCGCCCAGGCGATCTTCCTGTTCCAGATGGACTGCGAGTTGCCGCTGACCGGCAGCCTCAATGCCCGGATCCTCAAGTTGCTGCACATCCCCAGCCCTGCCTGGTTAACCGAATGACGCCACGGCTGGACCCGCCGTGTACGACCTCTTCAAGCCATCGACTGCCCGCCGCGGGCCTGCAAAGCACTGCCCCATGACTCCAGCATCAACCATCCGCCAGCCCTGGCGCTTCAGCCTGGCCGTGGCCATCGTCGCCGGCATGGCCCTGGCGATCTGCGCGCGGATCATCCAGCTGCAAGTGACCGACAAGGCCTTCCTGATCAAGCAGGGCGATGCCCGCAGCCTGCGGCACCTCGGCCTGCCCGCGTACCGGGGGCTGATCACCGACCGCAACGGCCAGCCGCTGTCGGTGAGCACCCCGGTCACCACCCTGTGGGCCAACCCCCGGCAGTTGCTCGAACAACGCCCGCATTGGCCGGCCCTGGCCCAGGCCCTGGAAATCCCGCCAGCCCGCCTGGAGGCCTTGCTGCTGGGCAATCGCCACAAGGCGTTTCTCTACCTGCATCGGCGCCTGGCACCGCAAGTCGCCGAACGCATGCTGCAGCAAGTGCAAGCGCTCGAGATCGACGGCGTGCACGCCGTGCAAGAGTCGCGACGCTTCTACCCGGCCGGGGCGACGGCGGCCCATGCGGTGGGTTTCACCGATATCGACAACCGCGGCAGCGAGGGCATCGAGCTCGCCTATGACCCACTGCTGCGCGGGCACGATGGCTTGCAACGGGTGCTGAAGGATCGGCGTGGGCAGTTGATCCAGGACCTGGGCGTGTCCCGCCCGGCCCGACCCGGCCAGCACCTGGCGCTGTCCCTGGACCTGCGCTTGCAGTACGTCGCCCATCGCGAGCTGCACCAAGGCATCGAGGACAACGGTGCCGATGCCGGCAGCGTGGTGATCCTCGACGTCAAGACCGGGGAGATCCTCGCCCTGGCCAACCAGCCCAGCTACAACCCCAACAACCGCGCGCAGCTGAGCCCGGCAATGATGCGCAACCGCGCCGTGGTGGACGTATTCGAGCCAGCCTCGACCATCAAGCCGTTCTCGGTGGCGGCGGCCCTGGAAAGCGGGCGCTGGAAACCCGGCGACAGCGTGCTCGTCGACACCGGCACCCTGAAGGTCGGCCGCTACACCATCCGCGATGCCTCCAGGACCGCCGGCCAGACCCTGGACCTGACCGGCATCCTGGTGCGTTCGAGCAACGTGGCGATCAGCAAGGTGGCCTTCGACATCGGCGCGCCACGCATCCATGACCTGCTGCAACGGGTGGGCCTGGGCCAGGCAACGGGCCTTGAATTTCCCGGCGAACGGCTCGGCGTGCTGCCCAACCGGGCAACCTGGCGCCCGAGCGAAACCGCTACCCTCGCCTACGGCTACGGCCTCTCGGTCAGCGCGGTGCAACTGGCCAGGGCCTACGCCACCCTGGCCAACGGTGGCGTCCGCCTGCCCTTGTCGCTGCTGCGGCTATCGGCGCCGCCCAAGGGCGTGCAGGCCATGGCGCCGCAGGTGGCCAACCGCGTGCGGGACATGCTGGTGCAGGTGGTCGAGGGGCCACGGGGCATCTACCGGGCGCGGGTCGCGGGTTACCAGGTGGGCGGCAAGAGCGGCACGGCGCGCAAGACCGGTGCCGGAGTCCAGGGCTACCTGGCGCACTCCTACCGGGCGGTGTTCGCCGGTTTCGCCCCGGCTGCCGCGCCGCGCTACGTGATCGTGGTGGTGGTGGACAACCCGCGCCAGCACGGCTTCTTCGGCGGCCTGGTAGCGGCGCCTTTGTTCAGCCGGATCATGGCCGAGACCCTGCGCCTGAACCAGGTCGCCCCGGACCCGGGCTGAAGCCAGCCCATGTCCATGCTCGTGCGCATCCGTCCACCAACACGGCCCGCCGCGCTCCGACCCACGATCGTGGTTGCCCCCGGCGACCACCGCCAATGTTCCCCATGCTGGCCGGCCATCCACCTGGCCGGTCACTGCCCAGCCCCAAGAGTCTTCAATGCCAGAGCACACCCCCTTCCACGATCAGGCCGGCAACCAGCGGATCGTCAACCGCCGCATCATCGCCAGCGCCGTGCTGGTGATCGTCCTAACCTGCGCGCTGGTGGGCCGGCTGTATGTCCTGCAGGTGACGCAACACGACTACCAGGTGGCGGTGTCCGAGAAGAACCGCATCCACCTGCGCCCGATCCCGCCGCCCCGGGGCCTGGTGTATGACCGCAACAAGGTGCTGCTGGCGGGCAACGTGCCGACCTTCAACCTGTTCCTCACCCGCGAGCGGGCCGGCGACGTAGCAACGGTCATCGCCCGCCTGAGCCGGATCCTCGGCCTGGACGCCGGGCAACAGGCGCGGATCGCCAAGCTGCTGCAACGCCGTGGGCGGGCCTTCGAGCCGCTGATGCTGCTGCCGGACCTGAGCGAGCGGCAAATCGCCCTGATCGCGGTGAACCAGTTCCACCTGCCGGGGCTGGACGTCCAGGCGCAATTCTCGCGGGTCTATCCCTTGGGGGAACATTTCGCCCACTCGGTGGGTTATGTCGGGCGGATCAACGAACAGGAATACTCGCGTCTCGACCCGGCCAAGTACCTGCGCAGCCAGTTGATCGGCAAGACCGGCATCGAGCGTTTCTATGAAGAGGCGCTGCATGGCCGCATGGGTTACGAAGAGGTGGAGACCAACGCCCAGGGCCGGGTCATGCGGGTGCTGCGCCGCCAGCCGCCGGTGCCCGGCCAGGACATCGTGCTGAGCCTGGACGTGCGCTTGCAGGGCGCCGCCGAAGCGGCCCTTGGCGAGCGCCGGGGCGCGGTGGTGGCCCTGGACCCGGACACCGGCCAGGTGCTGGCCATGGTCAGCCGCCCGAGCTTCGACCCCAACCCCTTCGTCAAGGGCATCGGTGCCGGGGCCTATGCCGCCCTGCGCGACTCCGCCGACATGCCGCTGTTCAACCGGGTGCTGCGCGGGCTCTACCCGCCCGGCTCGACCATCAAGCCCATGGTGGTGGTCGCGGGGCTCGACAGCGGCGTGACCACCCCGAGCCAGCGGGTGTTCGATCGCGGCTACTACGAACTGCCCAACTACCGGCACAAGTACCGCAACTGGAATCGCGGCGGCGATGGCTGGGTGGACATGTACGACGCGATCATGCGGTCCAATGACACCTACTTCTACGACCTGGCGCACAAGCTGGGCATCCGCCGGCTGCACGACTACCTCAGCGAGTTCGGCCTGGGGCAGCGGGTGTCCATCGACATGTTCGAGGAGTCGCCCGGGCTGATGCCATCCCTGAGTGGAAACGCGCGACCCACCGCCAGGACTGGTACCCCGGGGAGACCCTGATCCTGGGGATCGGCCAGGGCTACATGCAGGTCACCCCGCTGCAACTGGCCCAGGCCACCAGCCTGATCGCCAGTCGAGGTATCTGGCACCGGCCGCACCTGGCGCTGTCGGTCGGCGGCCAGGCCCTGGTCGACCCACAGCCGCTGCCGGACATCCGCCTCAAGGACCCGCAGACCTGGGACCAGGTGATCCAGGGCATGCAGATGGTCATGCACCACCCGCGCGGGGTCGGGCGCCGGGCGGCCCGTGGCGCGCAGTACCGGATCGCCGGCAAGAGCGGCACCGCCCAGGTGGTGGCGATCAAGCAGGGCGAACGCTACAACCGCGCCAAGACCCATGAACGCCACCGCGACAACGCCTTGTTCGTCGGCTTCGCCCCGGCCCAGCGCCCGGCCATCGTGGTCGCCGTGATGATCGAGAACGGCGAGGCCGGCGCCCGGGTGGCAGGTCCGGTGGTGCGCCAGGTGATGGACGCCTGGCTCTTGGATGACAGCGGCCGGCTCAAGGCCGAGTACGCCGTGCCGGCCGCCGGGGAGCAGGCGGCGCTCGGCGAACCACGGCGCGCCGCCAGTGCAACCCTTTGAGGCCCATGCCGGGCCCATCGCCAACCGCAGTCGAGGAACCTTTGATGCGACTACTGAAGAACCTGGGCTGGTGTGCCCTGGCCATCGCCAGCCTGCTGGTGCTCGGCGCCAGCGGCACCTACCTGTACCTGCAACCGCAACTGCCCGATGTGGCGACGCTCAAGGACGTGCAGTTGCAAGAGCCGCTGCAGATCCTCAGCCACGAGGGCAAGCTGATTGCCGAATTCGGCGAGATCCGCCGGATTCCCATCGCCAACGCCGATATTCCCGATGACTTCCTCGCGGCCTTCATGGCCGCCGAGGATGGCAACTTCCGCCAGCACGCCGGCGTCGATCCCTCGGGGTTGTTGCGCGCGGCCCTGGAGCTGGCCAGGAGCGGGCATGTGCGTTCCGGGGGCAGCACCATCACCATGCAGGTGGCGAAGAACTTCTTCCTCAGCCAGGAGCGGACCTTCTCGCGCAAGCTGACCGAGATCCTGCTGGCCTTGCAGATCGAACGCAGCCTGTCCAAGGACGAGATCTTCAACCTGTACGTCAACAAGATCTACCTGGGCAAGCGCGCCTACGGCATCGCCGCTGCCGCGCAGGTCTACTACGGCAAGCCGGTGGCGCAACTGACCCTGGCCCAGACGGCGATGATCGCCGGCCTGCCCAAGGCGCCGTCGCGCTTCAACCCGATCAACAACCCGACCCGGGCCAAGCAGCGCCGGGACTGGATCCTGGGGCGCATGCACGAGCTGGGCAGCATCGATGCCGCGCGCTACCAGGCAGCCCTGGCCGAGCCGCTCACGGCCCGCTACCACGCACCGGAACCCGAGGTGGACGCGCCCTACGTGGCGGAGATGGCCCGGGCGCAGATGGTCGAGCGTTTCGGCGAACAGGCCTACACCCGTGGGCTGCAGGTGGTGACGACGGTCACCGCGCCATTGCAGGCGGCGGCCAACAGCGCGCTGCAAAAGGGCTTGAAGGTGTATGACCGGCGCCACGGCTATCGCGGCCCCGAAGCCCAGCTGCGTGGCACGCCGCGGCCGGACTGGCCACAAGCGCTGCAGGCCTACCCGACCCTGGGCGGCCTGAAGGCGGTGGCGGTGACCCAGGTCCTGGACCAGAGCCTGGTGATCGTCGATGGCAGTGGCCGGGAACACGCCGTGCCCTGGTCGACCATGGCCTGGGCCCGGCCCTTCATCAGCCACAACGCATTGGGCCGCGCCCCGGCGCGACCGGCCGACCTGATCAAGGTGGGCGATGTGATCCGCGTCGAACAACAAGATGCACAGCCACTGGCCTTCAGCCAGGTGCCCAAGGCCCAGGGTGCGCTGGTGTCGGTGGCAGCGGAAGATGGCGCGATCCGCGCGCTGGTGGGCGGCTTCGACTTCCAGCAGAGCCACTTCAACCGGGTGCTGCAAGCCAAGCGCCAGCCGGGTTCGAGCTTCAAGCCCTTCATCTACGCCGCAGCGCTGGACAACGGTTTTACCCCGGCGAGCATCGTCAACGACGCGCCCATCGTGCTGGGCAGCGACTACGCCGGCCCGGCCTGGCGCCCACGCAACGAGAACCGCACCTTCCTCGGCCCGATCCGCTTGCGCGAGGCGCTGTATCGCTCGCGGAACATGATCGCGATCCGCCTGGTGCAGGCCATGGGCATCGACCCGACCCTCGACTACATCCGGCGCTTCGGGTTCGCCGCCGACGATCTGCCGCGCAACCTGTCCCTGGCCCTGGGCACGGCCTCGGTGACGCCCATGGAGGTGGTCGCGGCCTGGAGCGTGTTCGCCAACGGCGGCTACCGGGTCACGCCCTACCTCATCGAGCGCATCGAGGACCGCAACGGCCAGCTGCTCTTCGCCGCCAACCCGAGCTGCGCCCCCAGCCCGCGCAATCCGGCGCCAGCCGCCGTGGCCGAACAGGTGGTGGACGGCCGCACCACCTACCTGCTGACCAGCATGCTCCAGGACGTGATCAAGCGCGGCACCGGGCGCGCTGCCGCTGCCATGGGGCGACCGGACATCGCCGGCAAGACCGGCACCACCAACGACGCCAAGGACTCCTGGTTCACCGGCTACAACGGCGACTACGTGACCAGTGTCTGGGCCGGTTTCGACCAGCCGCAAAGCCTGGGCCGCCGGGAATGGGGGGTGACCATCGCCCTGCCGATCTGGATGGACTACATGGGCCAGGCGCTGGCGGGCAAAGCCCCCTACTCGCAGCCCGAACCGCCGGGCATCGTCACCCGGCGCATCCACCTGGGAGATGGCACGGCCGCGCCCGCGGACGCCGCGCACACGGCCATGGAGCTGTTCAAGAGCGAGAACGCACCGACGCTGGAGAGTACCGCGCCCGCCTCGAACCCGGCCGTGGAGCGCACCTTGCAGGAGCTGTTCTGAACCCCGCGCCCCTAGCCCTGGGCCTCGAAACCCGGATGAAAGCGCACCTCACCCTCCGGGCAGCGGCCCTGGAACGCCAGCGCCTGGAAGTACTCAGGGGGCACCCCGGGCAATACCGGTCCTTGCCCGGCCTTGAAGCCGAAACGCGCGTAGTAGGCCGGGTCGCCCAGCACCACGCAGCCGGCGGCGCCCTGCTCCTGCAACTGCGCCAGCAACTGGCGGATCAAGCGTGAGCCGATCCCCTGGCCCTGGCGCTCCGGCACTACCGAGACCGGCGCCAGGCCGAACCAGCCGGGCTCGCCACCGCTGAAGACCACCGGGGAGATCGATCCATGGCCGAGCAGTGCAGCGCCCTCCTCGGCCACCAGGGACAGGGTCAGCGCTCCGGCACTGCGCAGGGCGTTGACGATGTACTGCTCGGTATGGCTGGAGTGAGGCGCATCGCGAAAGGCTTCGCGGGTCAGCTGTTCGATGGCCGGGATATCGCCGGGACGTTCAGCGCGCAGGATCGGGTTCATGGGCTGCGGATACTCTCTGCAAGGGACCGGCGCTCAGCCGGCCGCGTCGATGTGGCGCCGCGTGTCGTGGTCGATCTGCTCGCGCAAGGCTCGGAACAGCGGCGTGGCGCTAGTGTAGCGGCGGCCGTAGTCGAGGTTGAAGCGGTAATCGAAATCCGCTGGGTTGCGCCCCTGATTGTGCTGCACCAGGGTCTCCAGTTTGTCCAGGGCCTTGACCGCCCGGGCCTCGGCCGAACTGGCATTCTCGTATTCGTCCCACAAGGCCAGCAGGCGCTGGCGGGCCGGGGCATCGAGGCAACTGGCGAGGGTCTGCAGGTCTTCGCGCTCCTGCTGGCCCTTGTCCGGGTGGGCCGCCTGCTGCACCGCCGGGATGTCGCCATGGATGGCTTCGCCCAGGTCGTGGACGATGCACAGCTTGAGCACTTGCAAAAGGTCCAGCTCGCCCAGCTGGTCTTCCAGCAGCAAGGCCATCAGGCACAGGCGCCAGCTGTGCTCGGCGGTGCTTTCCTGGCGACCGCTGGAGGTGTGGGCACTGCGCAGTACGTCCTTGAGGCGCTCCGCCTGGCGCAGGAATTCGAGGCGACCGCCGAGGAGTTGATCGTTCATGGCTAAACCTGGATGAAATGACAGCCCAGCCTAACCACGATGTGTGTAACCGACCACGGATAAAATATCCGTGGCGCCGGAGCAGGCTGGAGTCAGAGGGTTTCCACCAGCCGCACCGCGTTGCCGTCGGACAGGTTCAGGCGGGTCCAGCGGCACTGGCTGGCCGCGATGGGCACGATGGCCGAATCGTTGTGGCCACTGAAGAACTCCAGCGCCGGGGGCGCCAGCACTTCACGCCAGCCAAGATCGTCGAGGGCCCTCTCCTTGCGCACGATTTCCTCGGTGCAAAAGCCCCACAAGGATTGCCCCAGCAACTCGCTCAAGGGCACCCCGAACTCCCCGGCGCGAGTGGCCGAGCAGGCCAGCAGGCGGTGGGTCAGGTCGCAGACCAGGTGCACCGCCCGCGGGCTGTCGTTCACCAACCGGGCCAGGGCCTGGTCGGCGGCGGCGCTGAGGTTGGCCGCCAGCAGTTGCTCGAGCTTGGCGCGCTCGCTGGGCTCCATGGCTTGCTGGCCGTTTTCCCAGCGGGAAATGCTCGACTGCGCCACCCCGAACAGCTCGGCGGCGTGCTGTTGCTTGACCCGGTGCAGCAGGCGCCAGCGGCGCAGGGCCAGGCCCAGGTGCGGGGAAGTGAACAAGGATGCGGACATGAAAGCGACAGGTCCCGGCTGGAAAGACGCGACAGTTTGCCCGGGGCCGCAGCCTGCCAGCAAATCGGCCTGACCGAGCGCACCAGCGCTGGACAAGCGGGCCGAAGCCGCGAAAACTCTCGGCCCTCGCCCGCCATCACGGCGGCACCATCAGCCAGGGAACCCGGCAGAATGCTCAATGTGTTGTTCGTCTGCAGCCAGAACAAGCTGCGCAGCCCCACCGCCGAACAGGTATTCGCCGATTGGCCGGGGATCGTCACCGCGTCCGCCGGGCTCAACCACGATGCCCAGGTGCCCCTGGGCCCGGAGCTGGTGCAATGGGCCGGGCTGATCCTGGTGATGGAAACCCGGCACCGGGAAAAACTGCGCAAGCGCTTCAAGCAGCACCTGCACAAGCAACAGGTGGTGTGCCTGAACATTCCCGATGACTACGAGTTCATGGACCCGCAACTGATCCAGCTGCTGCAACAGCGAGTGCCACCCTTCCTGCCCGAGTCCTGACGGCCGCTGCGCGCCCGTGCGCAGCCTGCGGCAGCGGCTACACCAAACCTGTAGCCGCTGCTGAGCCCGCGAAGCTGCGACAAGGCCCGCAGGGCCTTCAGCGATCGACCGTATAACCCACTACAGAAGCGCCTGGGCCAGTTCCGGGGAGGCGTTGTACAGCGGGGTACGGCCTTGCAGCAGGATCTGTGCGCTGCGCCGGTAGGCAGCGCCATCGATCGACAGCTCGCCGCCATGCACGCGGGCGCTGATCAGGGTCTCGAGGATGCCGGCGGGGTTTTCGATGGCCAGCGGATACTCGCTTCGGGTCGCGCTCAATTGCCGGGGCTGGGCCAGCAGTTGCTGGGCCACGGTGCCCTCGGCCAGGCAGGCCGCCGCCAGGCAACAGCCACCGGATACCGCCAGGGACGGATGGGCGTTCTGCGGGGTGAAGTAGCGGGTGGCGATATCACCGCCTTCGCGGGCCGGGCTGACGATGCAGATCTTGGGAATGGTTTCGCTGCGCCGCAGTTCCTCGGCCGTCAGCAAGCCACCGTCGCGCCGGCGCAGGCCCATGCGCAGGCCGCCCTCGACCATCAGCCCCAGCAGGCGCTCCTTGAACAGCGGGTCGGCGTCCAGCTGCGCCGGGGTTTCCTGCCCGCTCTTGCCCAGGTCCGTGGCCCGCACAATGACCATGGGCACCGCCACATCGATGCAGGTGGCCGGGACGCCGTGGAGCAGGTCGACGCGCTGCCCGGTGGGAAACAGCGCCCCGGTCTTGGCGCCTACCGGGTCATCGAGGAATAGATCGACCCCGGGGAACTGGCCATTGACCCCGGGGATCCGCGTGTCGCTGAGCAAGCGGCCGGCGTGGAAGCCCAGGCGCGCGCGCAGGGTGGTCTGGGTGTTGCTGTTGTAGATCTCGATCTGCCCATCATCGACTTCCGGCGACAGCCAGCCGCGCTGCCAGGCGTACAGCGGCAGGGCTGCCGACATGTTGCCGCAGTTGACGCTCCAGTCGATGGCGCTCTTGCCCGCCGCCAACTGCGCCAGGGTGCTGATCATCCGCGTCTGGCCGGGGCGACGCTCGACGATAAACACCTTGTTGCTGGTGGGGCCACCCCGGCCCAGACCGGTGATCTGGCTATTGCCCGGCCACTCGCCAGCCAGGGGTACGCCCATCAGGTGGCGCAGCAGCTCCTCCACCAGGGCCTCGTCCTCGGGCAAGTCTTCCCGGGCCAGGATCAGCCCGGTGGAGGTACCGCCACGGGCGTGGCACACGGGAAATTCGGGGATGGGCATGACAGAGGAATCGGGCATGGCGGGCGCCTCCGGGCTGGGCGAGAGGGAAAGGCCGCCGACCCGGGCTCGGGGTCGACGACAGCGCATGATAAACCGCCGACGCGCGGCTGTGCGCGATGCTGGATCCAGCACAGGACCCGCTCCGTGACGAGGCACTGCAGGCTGGCGAAGTGATACCGCTCGTCCAGCATCGCCGTTTTTCCCGCCCGCTGATTTGACTCTGGATACCGGCGATCTAGATTCCACTCGCGACTTCATGGAAGTGCATCCAGCCCGCTGTCGGCATACCGGGCCAGAGACCCGATGCTCGGTGGTCGCACCCCGGAAAGGTGATTACCCATGCGCCTGGACAACCGGGCGTCCAATCTGCTAGCAGGGAGCTGGATATGAACCACGAAAACGAAAAAGTCGTGGACATCATGATCGTCATCGATGTCCTCACCATCTTGCAGTGCAACGATCAGGGCGTATTCAAAAATGGCCTGAGCCCACACCCCGACCGACCGACTCAGCTATACAATTTTTACATGCCCAATTCGTCTACGCGGGTTTCCGACCAGGTCGTCTGCATGTACACCACCCGCAACTACGTCAGCGGCGGCAGCAACAGTGAAGGCACCGCCGAGCTCTCGGTGGACCTGAACCAGGATGATTACGTCCACTGGCGCACCACCACCCTGACCAAGGACATGAAGTACTCGGCAATCCTCTACCAATACACCCAGACCTATCCCGATCCCACCACGGACAGCAATGTCTACCTGGATCAAATAACCGCCAATGTCTCGCCGAACACCCCGATGCCCATCATCAACAACAGCAACCCTCCGAGCAGCTACTGCGAGCAGCCGTTCCCGCAGAAGATCACGGCCTACTACTGGAGCGCCCGTGCCGCCAGGGCCTGCAGCAACCTGAGGTACAACTGGTCGTTCATGATCGTGGGCGACGACAGTATCCTCGGCTATTGCGCCTGGGACCCTTACTTCGTCATCAGCTAGCTCTCTAGGCTCCTGCCTCTCTCTGGGTCTGGGAGAGGGGCTGGCCTCAGGCTCGCCGCGCCAGCAGCAACAATGACGCCGCCCCCGAAAGCAAGACCGCGCAACCACGGTTGAACACGCGGCGCCCGGCGGGTTGGCCGAACCAGCGGCGCATGTGCAGGCCCATGCCGGCATAGGCGGCGATGGCCACGCACTCCAGCACCAGGAACAAGCCCCCAAGCATTAGGAACTGCCCGGCCACCGGCGCTTTGGGATCGACGAACTGCGGCAGGAATGCGCTGAAGACCAGGATCGCCTTGGGATTGCCGATGGCGATCAAAAACTCCTGTCGTGCCAGGGCCAACAGTCCGCCTGCAGCGTCCCGGCCTTCTACCGCGACGCGGGTATCGGCCGTCCACAGCCGATATGCCAGGTACAGCAGGTAGCCAGCGCCAAGAATCTTGATCCCATGGAACAGCAGCTCCGAGGCCTGCAGCACCGCCGCCAGCCCCACCGAGGCCAGGCCGATCATCAGCATGAAAGCCAGCAAGCGCCCCACCCCGGCCAGGCACGAAACCCGAAAACCAAAGGTGGTGGCGTTCTTAACCGAAAGCAGGTTGTTGGGGCCGGGCGCCATGTTCAGCGCAAAACAGGCAGGCAGGAACAAAACCAGGGTGGTGAGGTTCATTGGTGGTGCACCTTGTGCTGGGCTTGGGGACGGGCCAGCCGCGAATATAAAAGAGCGCCAAGGCGCCACACAACCTGCCATCCCTAGCGCTGGCGCGCCGTACGCTCGATGGCCGCCAGCACCTGGGGCTGACAGGCCGGTGGCAGGTCATGGCCCATGCCGGGAATCAGCAACCACTCGGCACCGGGGATCGAACGCGCGGTGTCCTCGCCACAGGCTGCGGGCACCAGCGGGTCGTCGCTGCCATGGACCACCAGGGTCGGCGCCTGGATGCTGGCCAGCCGAGCCCGGCGATCCCCGGCACAGGCCAGGGCCGCCAGCTGGCGCATGAAACCTGCGGGGTTCCAGCCCCGGCGCAGTTCCTCCAGCACCAGCTCGCGCTGGGCCGCTTCGTCGAATGCCCGGGCACTGCCGGCGATGCAGCGGGCCAGGGCCAGGCGCTGGGCAACATGGCCCTCCAGGTCGAGCGCCGGGTCTGCCGCCGGTGCCGTCAGCAAGGCCATGACCTGCGGTGCGGGCGGCGGCAAGGCCGGGTTGCCGCTGCTGGCCATGATCGAAGTCAACGAACGCACCCGCTGCGGATACTCGCAGGCCAGGACCTGGGCGATCACTCCGCCCATGGAACGCCCCACCACATGGGCTCGCTCGATGCCCAGGTGATCCAGCAGCCCCAGGGCATCGGCGGCCATGTCTTGCAGGCTGTAGGGCAGCGCCGGCGGCCGACCGGCCAGCAGTGCCGCAAGATCCGGAACATCGGCCTCGACCAGGTGCGTCGAAGCGCCAACATCGCGATTGTCGAAGCGAATCACCCGGAACCCACGGGCAGCCAAGGCCCGGCAAAAGTCCGAGGTCCAGCGCACCATCTGGGTACCCAGGCCGGCGATCAGCAGGATCGCCTCGGCGGTCTCGTCGCCATGACTGTCCCAGGCCAGTTCGATGCCATTGACCGATGCGCGCTGCAGGCCGGCACCCGGCCGGGCCATCACTGCCCTGCCCCAGCGAACCGGGCCCCAGTGGCCAGGCGCAGGGCATGTTCGCGGATGTCTTCGGGCCAACCTTGCAGTTGCTGGCCCAGGCCCTCGAGATCACCGGCGAACAATGCGCGGGTGGCTTCTTCGTAGCCGGGCAAATCCCCGGCCAGCGCCAGCATGAACTGATAGGCAGCCTCTTGCGCCATGCGTCGTTGCTGCGCCGCATCGGGATTGCGCCGGGCCTCGTCCACCAGCCGCCGCAGCACCGCCGAGGCACCACCGGGCTGGCTGGCCAGCCAGTCCCACTGGCGTGGCAGCAAGGTCACCTCGCGGGCGATCACCCCCAGCTTGGGCCGCCCACGGCCACGGGGCGAATCGGCCGCAACCTCCACCTCGGTCTCGGCAGCCGCGGCCGAACGGTAACGCCCGCGACCCGGCGCAGGGGCCTGCGCCAGGCGTTGCGTCAATTCGGCCTCGCTGCCCCGCAGATCGAGGTCGACGACCCGCCCCGTAGCATCGTCGAATACCAGCAGGCTGGCGCAAGCCGGATCCCGGGACGCGTCGCGCACCGCCAGGGCCACTTCCAGCAACGGGCCACGGGCCAGCAAGCGCTGGGCCTGGAAGGCGGTGACAGGTTTGGTGAGGATGTCGGACATGGCAACGGTCTCATGAAGATGAAGCCGAATAATACCCGGGTAATAAAAACTCAATCAATATACCCGGGTAAAAAATATTCGATCCGCCGTCTCCGGCCCTTTCCGGTTCAGTGGGTATCGCGCTCCGGCGGGGCTGGTTCGGCGCTGGCCGGGATGTCGAAACCCCAGTCGCCATGCAGATACCAGTCTTCACCGAGCATTTCGGAAGGATGCATGGTGCGATCCGAGCCGTTGCCACACGACAAGGCATTGGCGGCGCAGTAACGGTCGCAGCCCCAGCAGATGCGCTCGGGATGCTTGGGGGAAAGGGGAAAGGGCTTGGCCATGGGAACTCCCGATGCCGGGGGAAAGGAGCTTCACGTTAAAACGTCCCATGCGCCGCGACCTTGATCCCGATCAAGCCCGGCCCGCCAGCGTGGCGAGGCCGGAAAGACTGTCGGGGTTTCCCGGGGCACAGCGGCCCTGGCACTGGGCATATCGGCAGAACCGGTCCGCGAACTAGTCCATCTGTACTAATGACGAGCCGTTTTCGGCGTCGCTATAGTCCTGCCCACACCCCTTCCTTGTGTTCCACCTCCCTCTCACCGCAGCCCTGCGGTGCGAGGGTTCCCTCCCCCCTTTTCCAAGACTGCCGAGCCGTTGCCGGCCCGGTGCAGATTTAGCTGCGAAAGCCGGAACGCCGCCGCTATGATGGATCCCCATGAATCCAAGCCCTGCGATCCGCCAACCCTGCCCGCCCGGTGCCTGCGTCTGCCAACGCGAGCAGTTGCTGGACACTCCCGGAGCCGACCTGCGCATCCTCAATCTCACGCGCCAGGAAGAAAAACGCCTGGTGCAGCGCCTGGAGAATCTCAAGGACCTGGCCGACCTGGAGCACATGCAACGCCGGATGTACCAGCAACTGGGAATCCGCCTGGAAATCACCCCCAGCGACAATGAAGTGCGCAGCATGCGCGGCATCGCCATCGTCCTGGTCGAGCATCCCGGACTGTGCCGCAAGACCCGGCAGAACATACCCGCCGCAATTCGCCGGGCCATGGAGATCCGTCCGGAAATCGCCTACCGCCTGCTCGACTCCCAGGACCTGCTGCGCGACGCCTGAAACGCCCGGTGCTTGCAGCCACAACGCCAAGGCTTGAGAATCGCCGCTGTTTTTCCCTGGAATGCCCATCATGCAGAACACTCCCCTGAACGCCGCCGACTTCGAGACGCTCGAAGACACCCTGCTCAAGTACGGCGACGACCACTCGGTACTCAACCCCTGCGAGCTGGACGGCTACTTCACCGCCCTGGTGTCGGGCCCGGCCCAGGTCGATATCGCCGAATGGTTCCCGGCGATCTGGGGCGGCGAGAACCCGGCCTGGGAAACCCCGCAGGAATGCCGGCAGTTCATCGACCTGTGCGTGCGCCACATCAACAGCCTGGCGGTGCAACTGGACAGCGACGCCGCAGGCTTCAAGGCGCGCCTGGAAGCCACCGAGCACCAGGGCCAATCGTTGTTGCTGGCCGAGGAATGGTGCTTCGGCTACCTGCGCGGGGTCGCGGTGGGCAACTGGCCGCAGATGCCGGCGCCGCAGACCGCCTTGCTGCAGACCATCATCGACTGCGCCGAGCAGGACAACTTCGAGCTGCCCGCGGACCTGGATATCGCCCGGCACCAGCAGCAGGTGGCGAGCATCGAACCCGCCGCCCGCCAGTTGCACCAGTACTGGTCGAGCCAGCGCTAATTCCACCGCCGCCTCTATGGCCTGTACACCCCCCGGGCTCCTCTGGCGAGCCCGGCTCTTCAAGGATGAATGCCCGATGATCGAATGGATCAAGCGTCTGTTTGGCCGTGATGCCTCGGCAACGTCCCTCTCACTGCCAACAGCAATACCCGAGCCCGCCCCACCGACGCTCACGGATTTGCTGGCAACCATGCAGACCTGCGCTCAGGATCCAGCGGGCGACTTCTACTACAGGACCGAGGCCGCCAATGGGTGGGGAGATTTTTTTACCACCGAGTTTCGCGTGACCTGTCGTAACAAAGATGGCGGGATCACCCAAGACTTGAGGAAGAATCCGCCTCTTCTACAGGCCGCCGCAGGCGGCGCCCTGGTGCATGCCTTCTATTACTACGCCTCGTTCAACGACGGGCAGGCCAAGATCAACAGTTTTCATCGCCAGGTCGTCCGTGCCGATAACGGCATGCCAGTGACTTGTGCCGACAAGATGTTGCTGTGTTTGCTGACCCGCTACAGGAAGACCACTGCAGCCTTGGTTGGCCGACATAATCATGTCGACCTGACCCAAAACGATCAGAGCTGCCAGTACATCATCTGCAATGCCAACAACCTGCACATTCCCCGGCAAGACATCCAGCTGTACCTGGAGGGCCAGTGGTACCCATTGCCCGCCATCGACGACCTCACCCTGAGCACCATCATGACGACCTGGAAGAACGAGGCCCATCTGAGCGCGACAGCCTTCGCAACGCTGCTCAAGGCGCTGAAGGTCTGAACACTCGCCCTCCCCCAGCGCCTCGTTGCTGCCGCCTCACCGAGCAGGCGCGTACTGCTCCACCAGCTTCCACAACAGGCGCCCCATGGGCAGGCGGTAGATATCGCTGTGGGCACCGCCACCCGATCCGGGCGAGTTGAACTGGGTGATGCCGTTCGACGCATCGATATAGGCCACCTTGTGCCCCTGGCCGGTGCCGTCGAACGGGTCGACACATCCCGCCTGGCCATACTTGCAGACCTCGAACCGGCCACCGGGAGTGGCGGAAGTATCGGAGGCGGTCATGCAATCGAATATCGGCTGATACAGCGAGCCCGGCGCAGCGCAAGCCTTGCGGTAGGAGCCGATGGAACCGGCCGGGTCGGTCCAGACCACGAAGGGCGCGCCGGTGGCCGAGTCTTCGGTGGCGGCGGTCAAGACGATCTTGGTCTTGTCCAGCCGTGCGAAGTCACGGTAAGGGGCGCCTTCACTGCCTAGCTGCGCCGCAAACCGGTTGATGCTCATGGCTCCCTGCAGACCGACCGCCAAGTCCACCGGGCTGCTCACCATGGACTGGTCGGGAAAACCGCCCTGCAAGGGCACCAGTGCCGGCGAACTGAACACCGCCCGGGTCATGGCGCGAGCACCGAAGCTGTGCCCGAGGGCCACCACCCGGGCGTGGCTGCCGGAAGCTTGGAGACTGAGCGGGATGGTTTCGTTGAGCAGCTTGTTCAACCAAGACAAACCGATTTCGTCGGCATCGTTGGCCTTGTTGGAATAACTGAACACGTTGCCGAACGAGTTGGACCAATAAGAAGGCCAGGTCACCCCGATCACCAGGGGCCGGAAGCTGCCAGCAGGACGGTCCTTGGCCAGTGGCTGGATCGCCTTGGTGCGGTCGATGGGACTTTCCTGCTGGCCGCTGGCCGCTTCGAGCGAAGCCGCCATCAAGTTGCCGGTCAGGTCGTTGAAGTTGCGAATGGCTTCCTGTTGCGCGGTGTTCCAACCCATCACTATTACCAGGACATGGGTGTAGTTGCCCTGCTTCAGGTCCTTGGTCAAGTTGTCTTGCAATGACACCAGCGCGTACTTTCCATAATCATAAAGTTGATACTTCTTGGCATCTACCTTGTCGAGGTTGGTCGAGATTTCGCAAGCGTGCCAATCGCTGACCTTGGCCAGGTCGTAGTCTTTTCGCGTCAAGGATATGGGTTTGGCGGCATAAGCGTTATATACAAAGCAGTGGCTTTTCGAGAAGTAAGGAACATTACCGCCACGATCGTCCCTGGCTACCGAATTCTTGATGATGTGCGACACGAACATCGCCTTGGGATCGCTGTTCTGGAAGCGCTCGATCTGGCTGGACGTGCCCCAGCGGCTGGGTTGTTCGGCCTGGATGTACCGGCCACTCTTGACGAAACTGACCTGGGGATAGGGCTTGGGCCCACCCACCGTCGCTTGTGGGCTCTTTTCCAGGGCCACTACATAGCCCGGGTAATGCAGGGCCGTGCCGGAGGGAAAGTACAGGCTGGAATGAAAACCTTGCGCATTGGTGCTCTCGACGTCCAACGCCGACTCATAGGGCTCCATAACCGTACCGGGCCCGGAACAACCGGCGATACTGATACCCAGGATCCAGATACCCGCCCACTTCAGACTCGCCATGACTGACTCCCTGGGTCATGTTTGACCCGGCTGCTGACAGTTGCATTTTTTATTCTTGGATGACGTGCAGCAACTGCACGCACCGTTGACCACAGCCTGAATATAGTCAGCAAACATCAAATAGCCATTAACCAGAAAACACCCAAGAAAAAATAAATAAAATCAAAGCGCCGACACTGATAGTTCGACGCAATGCTGAAATCTCGAATATGAAAATTCGTAAAAAGCGCAAACTTAAGCAGAAGCGAATAGCCAACTTATAATTAGCTGGCAATCAACTTAATCATTCATGCCGCGCAACACAGAGACCGCAAGTCGCAGGCGAGCGCAATCATTCATAACAGCCATCGCAGGCCTCCAGCAGGTTGAGCAGCAGTTGCTCATCGATCTGCTCGTCGTCCAGGCCAACGGGGCCGGCCTGGCCAGGGTCCGAGATGCACTCCAGCACCCGCAAGGGCAACTGGGCGGCGCCGAAGAACGCCAGGATGTCGCGCACTTCCTGTTCCCGTTGCACATGGTCGTTATGGAACAGCCAGGCGCTGTAGAACACTCCCTGGGGCCCCTGCCCCAAGTGCTCCCGGGCGATGCGCAGCGACATGCCCAGGCGCTGGTGGAGAAATTTCACCAGCGCCAGGTCGGTGCTGGGAGCCATCAAGGCGATGCTGATTCTGGACATGTCCTGATCCTGCGAAAAAGTAGGAGGCCCTGCTCTAGTCCGGGCGCCAGGGTTTGACACCTTGCAGATGCCGCTCGATGTCGTCCATGTCGTCCTCGCCCAGGGTCAGGTCGAAGGGCTCGGTGAGGATCCTGCGGACCTGCGCCAGACGCCCAGTGACGCGCTCGTTGTCGATGAAGTCGGTGGTCGCGCGCTGGTAGTCCGCCACGGGCTTGTCCACGTAGTGGCTGCCCATGCGGTGCAGCGACAGCACGATGAACTCCAGCTGCGCCAGGGCTTGCAACGCCTGGTCTGCGGTGAGCGTGATCTTGCGGTTGTTCTCGCGTATCGGTCCTGCTGCCATCGCCCTGCCCTCAATCGCCCTGGGGGCCCTTGAACGGCGGCGCGCCCAAGCGTGCCGCATCGATGCCACAGGCCATGTTGCGCAGCTCGCCGATCACCGACTGCCGGGGAAAGGCCGCCCATTGCGCGTGGGCCTCCTTGCGCATGACCTCCACGCCCTGGGCGAAGGGTTCGGAGAAATACACCCGGCCCAGTTGCGCCGACTCATCGCGCTCGCAGTTGATGATCCGCACCACCCGCGAGCTGTGGATCAGGGGTTTGGAATCTCCCGGGTCGGTGGGCTTGCTGTAGTTGTTGATCAGGTAGAACTGCCGCAGATGCGGGTTGTTCTGGTACAGGGCCAGGGAGTTGGCCGCGAAGTAAGTCGCCGACTCTGGAGTGTCCAGCACTTTGAACATGGCCTCGGGACGCGCCGCGCCAGCATCGCCGGCCTGGTCATGGGCACAGCCCGCCAGCAGGAGCACGCCACCCAGCCACCACAGGCGCTTCATCGCGCTGCTCCCTGGGCCATGTCTGGCCGCTCCTGGCGCAACAACGTGGCATCGACGCTGCCTTGCAACGAGCAGAGCATGCGGGTCTTGCCGTGCTCCACGCTGAGCATGAGGATCTTCTCCGCGGAGCCCGGGGCCGGGGCGATCTCGGAGACCGCCGCCGGGTTGTCCTGCCAGGGCGCCTGGGCGCTGGGCTTGATCTGCGGCCGGGAGATGAAGTACTCGCCAGCCTCCTGCCAGCCGGCCTGGGGCATGACGGCCATCACCGCTTCCCGGCTGGCATCGATCTCCAGGCCCCAGAAGTAGTAGATGCCCTCGCTACCCAGGTCGAACACGCTGTCGTAGTAGCCGGTCAGCTTCAGGCCCTTGTCTTGCAGTGGGCGGGAGAAGGTGGCGGTGGAGGTCGAGCTGTCGTGCCGGTCGGGCACCGGAATCCAGGCGATGCCTTGCTGGTCGTCGTGCTTGAGAGGCACTACCCGGCCGATCTCGGCGCGCTGCTGGTACAGGTCCTTGAAGAACGCCGGCTGGCATTGCATCAGGCTGTCGCTCAGGCTGGCCGCCAGCGAACTACCGGCCCACAGGCTCAACACAAGGGCCAGGGGCTTGGGTGAATGGTGGGAGATGGCGCGGATCAAATCCATTGTCAGAAGCTTCCGGGTCAGGCGAAAAAATCGCGACTCTAAACCTCGCCAGCTTCCGACACAAATAATCCCGGGAGCCCAGGCTCCCGGGAACCGCCTCAGAGGAAAATGCTGCCACGCAGGTACAGCGCGCCATGGCCGCTGATGATGACCCGTCCGTTGTCCAGCACCTGGCACTGCAACTGGCCCTTGCGCGCCCCGCCCTGCTGCGCCCGCAACTGGCTCTTGCCCAGGCGCGCGGCCCAATAGGGCGCCAGCGAGGTGTGGGCGGAACCGGTGACCGGATCTTCATTGACCCCGACGCTGGGACCGAACCAGCGGGAAACGAAATCGAACTCCCGGGACGGCGCGGTCACCGCGATGCCCCGCACGCCGAACTGGGCCAGGGCCACGAAATCCGGCTTGAGCTCGTCCAGCAGGCGCTCGTCGTCCACCACCAGCAGGTAGTCGTCGGTGCGATACAACGCCTCGGCCCGACTCAAGCCCAGGGCTTGCAACAAGGCCGCGGGGAGCTCCACCGCTTCGGGCTGCTTGGCCGGGAAGTCCATGGACAGCAAACCGCCCTCGCGGCTGACCCGCAACTCGCCGCTGCGGGTGAAAAAGCGCAGCACGTCGCGCTGCTCGCCCAACTGCTCGAACAGCACCCAGGCCGCTGCCAGGGTGGCATGGCCGCACAGGTCGACCTCTACCGTCGGGGTGAACCAGCGCAGCTCGAATCCCTCGTCCTTGGGCACGAAGTAGGCGGTTTCGGACAGGTTGTTCTCCTCGGCGATGCGTTGCAGCACCGCGTCCGGCAGCCAGGCCTGCAGCGGGCAGACCGCCGCCGGGTTGCCGCCGAAGACACTGGAGGTAAAGGCATCCACTTGAAAGATATCGATCTGCATCGCGGTCATTCCTCAGCGCCTTGGGCGCGGATCTGGTCCAGGTAGTTGTAGATGGTGTAGCGAGTCACACCGAGGGCCGCGGCGGCCTTCTCGATCCCGCCCTTGACGATGAACAGGCCGCGCTCCTGCATCTGGCGCACGGCTTCGAGCTTGTGCTGCTTGGTCAACCGCGCCCCGGGCTCCGGACAGGCCGCCTGGATGATCTGGGCCAGCAGTTGCTCCATGTCCTGGGGCTCATCGCCCCGTGGCTCGGGCGTGCTGCCCAGGCCCAGCATCTGCCCCAGGCAGACATGGGCCGCGGCGATCCCGCTCAGGTCGCTGTTGCTGCACAGGCTGGCGAAGGGCTGCCCGCCGCTGTCGCGAAAGACCACGGTGGAGCTGCGCAGCTCGCGGCCATCGGGCGCCAGGGTCGGGTAGTTCTCCAGCACCAGCGGGGTGCTGCCGGAACGGTCGTGCAAGGCCCGCAGCACCGCGGCGAAGCCCAGGTCCTGGCGCGGTCCGCCCAGCACCGGGCCACCGACCCGGCGCCCGGTGACATGGCCGTTGGCGATGGCGATGATCGAGCGCTCGGGCTGGTCGAGATCGTGCAGGACGATCTCCACATGGGGCCCCACCACACCGGCCAGCATCTGCAAGGTACTGCGCAGTACCTGCAGGACCAGCTGGCGCTCGGCCAGGACAGCGGAAGAAGGCTGGCTCATGGACACTCCGGGAAAAATCTTTGGCGAAAAATATCAACGCAATGTTGAATATTCAACTTTTTGTTTATCTGACCTCAATCAACCCTGGCCATCACGGCAATTGCATCGCCAGGGGCATTGCTGCAATATTCGCGGATGTTAAACGTTCTCATTTAAGCCCTTTCTCCAGCCGCTTGCGCAAAGTACCCCACCCCATGACCCCCAATCTGCTTCTCGTGGAAGACGACGCCCGGCTGCGCCAGGACCTGGACCGGCATTTTCGCCAGCGCGGCTTCGCCGTCAGCGCCTGCATCGATGGTCGCGAAGGACTGGCGACGCTGCGCGCCGGGCACTTCGACCTGGTGCTGCTGGACATCATGCTGCCCGGCCTTGATGGCCTGGCCCTGCTCGATACCCTGCGCCACGAACAAGGCATCCCGGTGATGCTGATGTCGGCCCTGGGCGCCGAACAGGACCGCATCACCGGGTTCACCCGGGGCGCCGACGACTACCTGCCCAAGCCCTTCAGCCTGGCCGAGCTGGATGCCCGGGTCGATGCGCTGCTGCGACGCATGGCCCGGGTCCAGCCGCCCCCCAGCCAACGCCAGGACCCTTTGCTCGCCTTCGACGACCAGGCCCAGGACGTGCTCAGCCAAGGCCGCGCCGCCGGCCTCACCGGCTCCGAATACCGCCTGCTGGTGACCCTGCGCGAGCATCCCGGGCAGACCCTGAGCAAACCCTTCCTCTACCAGCAGGTGCTGCACCGCATCTACACCCGCCTGGATCGCGGCCTGGACGTGCACGTCTGCAACCTGCGGCGCAAGCTGGCCGAAATTGGCGTGCAGCACTTGCAGATCCAGGCCGTGCGCGGTGCCGGCTACATCCTGGTACAAGCGGACCGCTGCTGATGCGCCGCCACCCCCTGTTGTGGAAGCTGGCGCTGTTGCAGATCGGCTTCTGCCTGCTGCTGACCTGGATCATCTGGACCTGGGGCCTGTCGGCCGAACGCAGCACTTACTTTCTTGACCCGGCCGACCGCCAGTACCTGGCCAGCTATGCGCAACAGGCCGAAAGCGCCTGGCGCCAGGACGGCGCGGCCGGGGTCGACGCCTTCCAGCGCCAGCTGGCCGCCCGGGAACACACCTGGGTCGCGGTGATCGGCGAGCGCCTGCAAAGCCTCGGCAGTACGCCCTTGAGCGCCGAGGAAGCCAGCCACCTGACCTTCATGCGCAAGCTGGACTGGCCCATGAGCCGGCGCCTGCAGGACGAGTTGCCCTACGTCAGCATCCAGTTCCCGGAACATCCCGAACAGGGCCGGCTGGTGCTGCAACTGCCCGAACGCCTGCTGCCCAGCGGCCTCACGCCCTGGACCCACGTGCTCAGCCACGGGGTGGTGCCGACCTTGCTGGCCGCGCTGCTCGGCTTGTTGCTCTACCGTCATCTGGTGCTGCCGTTGAACCGCCTGCGCGACCGTGCCGATGCCCTGCGCGCTGACGACCTGGAGAGCCCGGGCCTGGATACGCCCCTGGCCCGGCGCAGCGACGAACTCGGCGAGTTGGCCCTGGCCTTCGAGCACATGGCCGAGCGCCTGCGCCAGAGCCTGGCCCAGCAACGCCTGCTGCTGCGGACCTTGTCCCATGAGCTGCGCACGCCCCTGGCACGACTGCGCATCGCCCATGACAGCCGGCTACCGCCGGAGCAACTGCGCCAGCGCCTGGACCGCGAGATCCTCGACATGCAGCGCCTGCTGGAAGACACCCTGGACCTGGCCTGGCTCGACACCGAACGCCCGCAACTGTCCACCGAGCCAGTGCAGGTGCTGTCGATCTGGGAGGCCCTGCGCGAAGACGCCTGCTTCGAGAGCGGCTGGAACCTCGAGCGCCTGCCCTGCCTGCTGGACGCCGATTGCCGGGTCCAGGTGCACCTGGACAGCATTGCCCAGGCCCTGGAGAACCTGTTGCGCAACGCCATCCGTTATTCCCCCGAGGACGGTCGGGTCAGCCTGCGCGGCTGGCGCGAGGGCAGCCACTGGCACCTGTGCCTGGAGGATGAAGGCCCGGGGGTCGCCGAACAGGACCTGCAGCGGATCTTCCAGCCCTACCAGCGCCTGGGCTCGGCCCAGGGCGAGGGTTTCGGCCTGGGCCTGGCCATCGCCCAGCGCGCCGTGGAGCTGCACCAGGGGCGGATCTGGGCCAGCAACGGCCATCCGGGATTGTGCATGCACCTGCTGTTGCCGGCCGCCTTAAGGCAGGCTGTGCCAGCCCGTAGACCGCCCCGTTACCGCCGAAGTGTTTAGAAAGTTAATGCGCTTTACTCGCAAATAGCAGTCATTATCATTCGTGATCTTCCTGTTCCAGCTTCCGTCCCGGAGATCACCGATGTCCATGCGCTCGATGCGTCCTTTCGCTCCCTTCCTGCTGTCCAGCTGCTGCCTGCTCAGCCATGCCGTCCAGGCGGCCAATGCCGAGGCGCCGCAGCCGGTCCTGGAACTCCAGCCCCAGAGCATCGTCGCCACCGCCAAGGAAGAGACCAAGCAGGCCCCTGGGGTCTCGGTGATCACCGCCGAGGACATCCAGAAGCGCCCGCCGGCCAACGACCTGTCGCAGATCATCCGCACCATGCCCGGGGTCAACCTCACCGGTAACTCCACCAGTGGCCAGCGCGGCAACAACCGGCAGATCGACATTCGCGGCATGGGCCCGGAGAACACCCTGATCCTGGTGGACGGCAAGCCGGTGGGCAGCCGCAACTCGGTGCGCTATGGCTGGCGCGGCGAGCGCGATACCCGGGGCGACA
This sequence comes from Pseudomonas sp. CMR5c, assembly GCF_003850545.1. Classification (NCBI taxonomy): domain Bacteria; kingdom Pseudomonadati; phylum Pseudomonadota; class Gammaproteobacteria; order Pseudomonadales; family Pseudomonadaceae; genus Pseudomonas; species Pseudomonas sp. CMR5c. The sequence goes on from NZ_CP027705.1 coordinate 3,797,270, forward strand.
CCAACTGGGTGCCGGCCGACCAGGTGGAGCGCATCGAAGTGATCCGCGGCCCGGCCGCCGCCCGCTATGGCAACGGCGCCGCCGGCGGGGTGATCAACATCATCACCAAGCAGGCCGGCAGCCAGACTCACGGCAATGCCACGCTCTACAGCTCGTTCCCCACCCACAAGGACGAAGGCGCGACCCAGCGCATGAGCTTCGGCCTCAACGGCCCGCTGACCGACACCCTTAGCTACCGGGTCTATGGCAACGTGGCCCGCACCGACTCCGACGACGCCGACATCAACGCCGGCCATGAGTCGCTGCGCACCGGCAAGCAGGCCGGCACCCTGCCCGCCGGCCGCGAAGGCGTGCGCAACAAGGACCTCAACGGCCTCTTGAGCTGGCAGCTGACCCCGGACCAGAGCCTGGACTTCGAAGCCGGCTTCAGCCGCCAGGGCAACATCTATACCGGCGACACCCAGAACACCAACAGCAACAAGACCGTGAAGAGCCTCCTGGGCCACGAGACCAACCGCACCTACCGCGAGACGTACTCGCTGACTCACCGCGGCGAGTGGGACTTCGGCAGTTCCATGGCCTACCTGCAATACGAGAAGACCCGCAATACACGGATCAACGAAGGCCTGGCCGGCGGTACCGAAGGCATCTTCAGCGACGCCAACTTCTACACCTCGGTGCTGCGCGACCTGACCGCCCATGGCGAACTCAACCTGCCGCTGCACGCAGGCTTCGAGCAGACCCTGACCCTGGGCAGCGAATGGACGCAGCAGAAGCTCGACGATCCCAGCTCCAACACCCAGGACACCAAGGAAGCCGGCGCCATCCCCGGCCTGGCCTCGAACAACCGCAGCAGCCAGATCAGCGCGCAGATCTTCTCGCTGTTCGCCGAGGACAACATCGAGCTGGCGCCTGGCACCATGCTCACCCCCGGCTTGCGCTTCGATCACCACAGCATCGTCGGCGACAACTGGAGCCCGTCGCTGAACCTGTCCCATGCCCTGAGCGACAGCCTGACCCTCAAGGCCGGTATCGCCCGGGCCTACAAGGCGCCGAACCTGTACCAGCTCAACCCCGACTACCTGCTCTACAGCCGTGGCCAGGGCTGCTATGGCCAGACCACCAGTTGCTACCTGCGGGGCAACGACAAGCTGGAGGCGGAAACCAGCGTCAACAAGGAGCTGGGCCTGGAGTACAAGGCCGACGGCTGGGTGGCCGGCCTGACCTACTTCCGCAACGACTACAAGAACAAGGTCGAGTCGGGCCTCGCGCCCACCGGCCGGGCCAGCGGCGGCAGTTCGGCGCTGTACAAGAACGCCGCGGTGTATGAGTGGGAAAACGTGCCCAAGGCCGTGGTCGAAGGCCTGGAAGGCACCCTGACCGTGCCCCTGGCCAGCCAGCTGACCTGGAACAACAACTTCACCTACATGCTGCAATCGAAGAACAAGGAGACCGGCGACTACCTCTCGGTGACCCCGCGCTTCACCCTCAATTCGATGCTCGACTGGCAAGCCACCCAGGACCTGTCGCTGCAGATGAACGTGGCCTGGTACGGCAAGCAGACGCCGAAGAAATTCGACTACCACGGCGACCGCGTCACCGGCAGCGCCACCCAGCAACTGGCCCCCTACGCCATCGCCGGCATCAGCGGCACTTACGCCCTGACCCGCAACCTGAGCCTGACCGCCGGAGTCGACAACCTGTTCGACAAGCGCCTGTATCGCGAAGGCAATGCCCAGGGCGTGGTGGATATCGCCGGGGCCGGCGCCGCCACCTACAACGAACCGGGACGCACCCTGTACACCAGCCTGAGTGCGTCGTTCTAAGCCCATAATGAGAAAGCCTGATGAGAACCACGACCTTGCGCCTGGCCCTGGGCTGGGCGCTGGCCGCCGCCAGTTGCCTGGCGACGGCCCAACCGGCTCCCGAGCAGCGGATGGACAGCAGCCTGCTGCAACGCCAGGACCTGCCCTATCGCTTCAGCAGCCTGCAACTGGATTCCACCGACGGCCAGCGGCACTACCAGATATGGATCGGCCAGCCGCTCAAGGCCGCCCCCGAGCACGGCTATCCGGTGCTGTGGATGCTCGATGGCAACGCCGCCATCGGCGCCCTCGACCCGCAACAGCTCAAGCAGCTGGACCAGGGCCAGGCGCCGTTGCTGGTGGCGGTGGGCTACCAGACGCCGCTACGCATCGAGCGTACCGCCAGGACCTACGACTACACCCCGCGCCAGCCTGGCCGCGAAGTGCAGCAAGACCCCTTGACCGGACAACCCAGCGGTGGCGGCGAAGCGTTCCTGCAACTGTTGCGCGAGCGCCTGCGCCCAGCGGTGGCCGCCCGGCTAGCGATCGACCCTGCGCAGCAGACCTTGTGGGGGCACTCCTATGGTGGCCTGCTGGTGCTGCAGGCATTGTTCGAGCAGCCCCGGGAGTTTCGCCACTACGCCGCCGCCAGCCCCTCATTGTGGTGGGGCGATGGGCTGATCCTCGACCAGGCCCGGGGGCTGGCTGAGCACATGCAGGGGCATCGGGCACAGCTGCTGCTGATGCGCGGTGATGCCGAGCCGGGGGACCCACGCCAGGCCGCCACGTCGACTCCGGCCCCCGACGCCGACCAACGGGCCCGGCAACTGCGCACGCAACTGGCCCAAGTTCCCGGACTGGCCCTTGAGTACCACAGCTTCGAGAAACTCAGCCACGGCCAGACCCTGGCGGCGTCCCTGCACTATGTGCTGGAGCGCCTGTACCTGTCCCCGGACAAGGACTGAGGCCCAGTTCCAGCGCAAGGGACGGGGTGCCAGGACGGGACGCAGCGGCTAACCTGCCAGGCGTCCCGACCCTTGCCCCGGATCACCGATGCCCGCCAGCCCCGATTTTGCCAGCACCTTCCTCGCCGCCCTGGATGCCGACTGGGCCCGGCATATCGCCGCCATCGGCCCCTGCCTGCACCAGCCCCGGCCGGAACGCGAGCCCTACCAGGCGCTGGTGCGCGCCGTGGCCTACCAGCAACTGCATGCCAAGGCCGGCGACGCGATCCTCGCCCGGCTGCGGGCGTTGTTTCCCGGCCAGGACTTTCCCAGCCCCGGGCAGCTCTGTGCGAGCAGCGCCGAACAGCTGCGCGGCTGCGGTTTTTCCGCGCGCAAGGCGGCCACCCTGCAGGGTATCGCCCAGGCCACCCTGGACGGCCTGGTGCCGTCGGCGGACGCTGCACGGGAGTTGGACGACGAACAACTGGTCGAACGGCTGACGCAACTGCCCGGGATCGGTCGCTGGACCGTGGAGATGCTGTTGATCTACAGCCTGGAGCGCCAGGACGTACTGCCAGTGGACGACTTCGGCGTACGCGAGGGCTACCGGCGCCTCAAGGGCCTGGAGCGCCAGCCCAGCCCGCGCCAGATGCGTGAACTGGGCCAAACCTGGAGCCCCTGGCGCACCACCGCCGCCTGGTACCTGTGGCGGGTACCGGCGCCATGAGCGACCAGGCAACGCGGCACTGGACCCTGCTGGACCGCCACGGCCAGCCCTGGTCCAGCCCCTGCCCCGGGACCCTGGGCGGTCATCGGCGCAGCCGGATCTATGGCCGCCTGGATTGCCCCTGCGCCCTGGCCGCCATCGCCCGGGGCGGCTACGTGCGCCAGCGAGTGTTCTTCCTCGATGCCCAGACCGCGCTCGCCGCCGGCTACCGTCCCTGCGCTCGTTGCCTACCCCAGGCCTACCGCGCCTGGCGCGAGTCGGGCGCGAGCCCATAGGCAGGCTCCGAGCGGTAGCACGGGGCGATACGAGCGGAACATGCCGGTATCGGTCGACAAAAGTCGCATCGTCGATTGAACCCCCGTTGCGTAACCCCTAAAGTCACGCCTTTCCGATTCCTGCTTCGAGATCGTCGATGGCTGCCCTTCGCCTGACCACACTGCACACCACCCAAGCAGTACTGGACGCTTTTCGCGACAGCGACGTCCCGGCCCAGGTGTTGCTGGAAGGCAGCGGCATCCAGCTGGCGGACCTGGAGCTGCCCAACAGCCTGATCAACATCAGCCAGGAAATGCGCGTCTTCGGCAATGCCGTGGCCCTGCGCCCGGACCTCGGGCTGGTGCTGGGGCGCAACCTGCACATCTGCGCCTACGGCATGTTCGGCCTGACCCTGCTGACCAGCGCCACCCTGCGCGAGGGCTGGTCCCTGGCGCTGCGCTATCCGTTGCTGCTGGGCACCTTCTTCCACCTCGACCTGGAACTGCGCGACGGCCTGGCCTGGCTCACCGCCGACCAGTACAGCGAGAGCGAGCTGGAGGTGTTCAACACCGATTTCTGCATGTCGTCCTACCGGGTCACCTGCCAGGACCTGCTGGGCTGTTCGCTGCCACTGCGCGAAGTGCATCTCAAGCACGGGCCTCAACCCTACCTGGACAGCTACGAGCAGGCGTTCAACTGCCCGGTGCAATTCAATGCCGGGCGCAACGCCATCGGCTTCGACCCGGAGTGGCTGGACCGGCGCCTGCCCCTGGCGGACCTGGTGACCCAGAACGACATGCTGCAACGCTGCATCCGCCTGAACGAGGAGCTCAGCGCCCGCCCGACCTGGATCGACCAGGTGCGGCGCATCCTCAACGAACAGCTGCACGCCGTGCCGGACTTCGACAGCCTGGCGCGCCAGGTGCACTGCTCGCCCAGCACCCTGCGCCGACGCCTGCGGGCCCAGGACACCAGCTACCAGCAATTGCTCGACGAGCTGCGCTACACCCGGGCCCGCCAGTTGCTGGAACAGCACAGCCTGCCCATCTACCGCATCGCCGAGGCCCTGGGTTTCAAGGAGACCGCCAGCTTCCGCCATGCCTTCCAACGCTGGAGCGGCGTCGCTCCGGGGCGTTTCCGGCAATTGGCCGGCCAGCTGGGTCCGCTGTCAGACCATTCGCAAGAATGACGTCAAATATCCCCTATTGACCGTTGCCAACATTCTCTGTGGGACACTTCCGGCGAAAAATGACGCCCGGAAGGTTTCGCTTTCTTAAAGACATGGAGCTGTCGCATGAAATCGCTGCATACCGCGTTCACCAGCCTGGCCCTGGGCCTGGCCCTGACCTGTTCCTCCAGTGCCATGGCAGCCGCCGAGCGCACGGTGAACATCTTCAACTGGTCGGAATACATCGCCCCCAACACCATCAAGGATTTCCAGGCCAGCAGCGGGATCAAGGTCAAGTACGACATCTTCGAAAGCAACGAAGTGCTCGAGGCCAAGCTGCTCACCGGCAATAGCGGCTACGACGTGGTGGTGCCCTCCAGTGGCTTCGTCAGCAAGCAGATCAGTGCCGGGGCCTTCCAACCCCTGGACCGCGCCCAGTTGCCGAACTGGAAGAACCTCGACCCGGCGGTGATGAAGCTGCTGGAACAGAGCGACCCGGGCAACCGCTACGTGATCCCCTACATGTGGGGCACCAACCTGATCGGTTATGACCGTGACAAGGTTCGCCAATTGCTGGGCGACGATGCGCCGGTCAACAGCTGGGACCTGGTGTTCAAGGAAGAAAACCTGAAGAAGCTCAGCCAGTGCGGCGTGACCTTCCTCGACTCGCCTACCGAGATGCTGCCCCTGGCCCTGCACTACCTGGGCCTTGACCCCAATAGCCAGAAACCCGAGGACTACCGCAAGGCCGAGGCCCTGCTGCTCAAGCTGCGTCCCTATGTGCGCTATTTCCACAGCGCCAAGTGGATGGGTGATATCGCCAACGGCAACATCTGCGTGGCAGTGGGCTATTCCGGCGGTTTCCTACAGGCCGCCAACCGTGCCAACGAGGCCAAGAACGGCGTGCATATCGAGATGCGCATTCCCAAGGAAGGCACCCTGGCCTGGATCGACACCGTGGCCATCCCCAGCGGCGCCAAGCACGTGGACACCGCCCATGCCTTCCTCAACTACCTGATGGAACCCAAGGTCATCGCCTCCATCAGCAACTTCGTCGGCTACCCCAACGGCGTCACGGACTCCAAGCCGTTCATCCAGCAGTCGCTGCTGGATAACCCGGACCTGTTCCCCAGCGCCGAGACCATGACCCGCCTGTTCCCCCTGGCGCCGCTGCCGGCCAAGGCCGAACGCACCCGTACCCGGACCTGGATCAAGGTCACCAGCGGCCGCTGAACCACTTGCCCCGGAAGCCTTGCGGCCTGATGCAGAACCGGCCGCAAGCTTTCACCGCCGACTTGCCAGCGCATCCGGCGCCCTTGAAAGAAGAGTTGTCCATGTCGCCAGCCACGCCCAGCCATCCACCCCTGCACCAGCTGTCGATCGAGGCCTTGCTGCACGGTTTCGCCACCTTGCAGTTCACCCCGGTAGACCTGCTGCGCGACCTCTTGGCGCGCATCGAGCAGCATGAACCACGGCTCAACGCCCTGTGTGCGCGCCAGGATGCGGCGGCGTTGCTGGCCGCCCAGGCCAGTACCGAACGCTGGGCCGCCGGGCAACCCATGGGCCGCCTGGACGGCATCGCGGTGCTGGTCAAGGACAACCACGACATCCGGGGCTGGCAGACTCGCAACGGTTCCAGGGCCCTGGCCAACCGCCCGCCCCTGGAGCACGACTGCGCCCTGGTGGCGCGCCTGCGCGAAGCCGGGGCGATCTTCATCGCCAAGACCACCTTGCCGGAACTGGCTTGCACGCCCCTGACCGACAGCCCCTTGACCGGAGTCACCCGCAACCCGTGGGATCTCGCCCTGCATGCCGCCGGCAGCAGCGGTGGCAGCACCGCCGGGGTGGCGGCCGGTTATGCCCCGGCCGCCACGGCCAACGACGCGGCCGGCTCGATCCGCACCCCGGCGAGCTTCTGCGGGGTGATCGGCCTCAAGCCCAGCCACGGCCTGGTTTCGACCAGCCCGGCCATCGATCCAGGTGGCATGTCCGCCGAGGGTCCGATCGCCCGCCATGTGCGCGACATCGCCTTGTTGCTGGAACACATGAGCGCCTATGAGCCCGGCGAGCCCTTTGCCTGGCCCCATGCCCCTTTGGGTTTCCTGGAACAGATCGAGGATGGCGTCCGGGGTTTGCGCATCGCCTTCAGCGCGGACCTAGGTTATGCCGCCTATGTCGACCCGCAGATCGCCGCCAGTTGCCTGGTTGCGGCCCGACGCCTGGAGGCTGCCGGCGCGACCCTGGTACTGGCCTCGCCGGACATCGGCAACCCCGCCCCCGGTTTCGTGCGCTCTTGGCCCGTGGAAGCGGCCAGCGCCGTGGACCTGGAAATTCCCGGGGAGCAACAGCACCTGATGAGCGACTTTCTCCAGCAGACCCAGTTGCGGGCCCGCCAGCTCAATGCCCTGGACTATGCCAACGCCGTGCAGGAACGGCACCAGGTAGCCCAGGTCCTGCATGCCTTTCTCAGCGACTACGACCTGCTGCTGACCCCGACCGCGGTGGTCGAGCCATTCGCCGTGGAATTGTCGAGTCCGCCCGATTGGCCGCAACAGGCCAGCAGCATGTGGCAGCCGACCACGTTCCCATTCAACTACAGCCGCCAGCCGGCGCTGAGCATGCCTTGCGGCCTGAGCGCCGCCGGCCTGCCCATCGGCTTGCAGATCGTCGCGCGCTTCGGTCGCGACGACCTGGTACTGCGAGCGGCCAGGACCCTGGAAAAGCTCCAGCCCATGGCACCCTTCGCACATCCCCACGGCCTGGCCGACGCCCCTGAGGCGTCGGGTATCGAACAATAACGTACAAGCACGACCTGTCGCTGCCAGCCAGCGATGCGACACGGACAAGGAGGTGGACCATGGATTCTTCAAGCAGTTGGTACCAAGACACCCAGTTCGAGCATGACATCTACGTGATGGTCATCCGCGAGCCCAGTTCGCCGAGCCTTGACCCGCACCAGTCCGGCTCCAGCTACAGCTATGTCGGGCGCCTGGCCGGACAGGGCCAGCATCCGTGCTTTTCCCTGCACTTCGCCTGCCCGCCCTACGGCAACGACTACGCCAGTACCGACGCTGCCCTGCAAGCCGGCATGGCCCACGGCCGGGCACTGGTGGAGCACTGGCGGACCCGTGGGCGCAAGCCGCCTGTCAGCGGCGAGATCGCCCTGCCCAGCTACAGCAACTGATCGCCCCCGCCACGCCCCCCTGCCCCTACTGCGGGCAGCCCTTGCTGATCCAGGCGCTGAGCTCATCGATCTGGGCTTGCGGCAGGTAGGGGCCGCCCGGAGGCATCTGGCCAAAGGCTCCGGTCGGTCCCCAGAAGGTGCCCTGGGTGCCACTCAGGGCATAGATGATGTTCGAGTGGGCGCCATCGCCCTTGACCAGGATCGGCAGCGCCTGCCCCGTCGACGGGTTCTGTACCCCCGGCACGTTGCCCGTCACGAACGCCTGGTAGGAGGTCTGCCAGAACGCGCCATGGGGCGCGCCGGAAATATCCAGGTTGTTCTGCGCGACGAAGTTGTCGAGAAGGGCCTGCACATCCTTGAAACTATTGAGCGCCATGGCTATCGCCCTCGATGTGGGGGTTGAACACTTCCTGGTAACGGGCGCTGGCTTCGGCCAGCGCATTGCCGCCAGGAGCCTCGGGCAGTCGGACCTGGCCGCCCTTGAGGATGAAGCTGAAGTCGTAGCCGGCGACCTGGGCATTGCCATGGCAGCCCATGCATCCCCCCATGTTCACCCCTTGGGCCACCGGCGGCCGGTTGGTCAGGGAGTACACATTGGGTGGCGGCGGCGCCCCAGCGGCCTGGAAGGAAGTCGGCGCACCGTTGGCAGCAATGCGGCCCTTGAACTGCTGCAGGGTGTAGTCGGTCTCGACCATGATATTGGCCTGGTAGAAGACCGCCGGGCCGTGGCTGACGTCGCTTCTGGAGATCTGGCTGACATCGAACGGCTGGGCCTGGACCGAGACCAGCTTGTAGTACTGCCAGGGCGAACTCCCGATCCCCCGGCCCAGGGTATAGGCCTGGATGGCCTGGTGCGCATCGCGGTTGGCCTGGATCACCTCGGCGGTGATCGACTCATAGCGCTGGTTGACGCAGATCGAGCCACCGACGGGTTTCCCGCTGCCCGGGGTTTCCTGATAGTACAGCTGCCTGGCCGGCTGGCAGAAAGGGCCATTGGCCCTGACCTGGGGATTGCTCGGCGAGTCCTGGTAGCTCAGGGCTGGCGTGGTCGGTGACGAGACCGGCGGACGCCTGAGGATGACCCCGTTCTGGTCTTCGACCCGCGAGCCGTCGGCCAACAGGATGTTGTCGCTTTGCTCGAAGGTGGCATAGATGAAGTTGGGGGCCGAGGGGGTCTTGTGGATGATATGCAGCGCGACCATGGCCCACTGCTCTTCGAAATAGCAGAGGCCGTTGTTCGTCCCCTTGCGTTCGTAGAAACGTACGGTCTGGCGGTGAAAGCGCGAGGGATCTTCAGTGGGCGCCAGCTTGCGCCAGGCTGACTTGACCTCGATGGTGCCGCTGGGAAACGCCACTCGGCCGGCCGCGAACCTGGGCGGCACTTGCTTGATCCCGTTGACGAAGTTCTGCGCGGCCTGGCGCAATGCGGCATTGGTGTACCAATACTGATTGGCCGCGACATAGCTGTATTGCGTCTGGTTGGCTTTGGCCAGGAAGCGCACCAGCTGCGGCTGCGAATTGCGGTTGGACGGGGCCGTGGACGAGATCCCGGCGAACATCTGGTTCAGGCCGATCTGGGTGATCTCATCGAGGTTGACCCAGGCCGGCTGCGACACGGGGGCCTGGCCGGGGCAGGCGGGCACCGGGATTGCGTAGTTGTAGATGGGGGTCGTGTTGTAGCCATAGCTGGGGCCCCCGGCTGGGGAATAGCCTGGCGGCCCGACATTGGCATTACCGTTGCCCGGGAAGATCTCCACCTTGCTGCGGTAGGTCTGCCAGACCAATGGCCCACCCGAGGCACCGAAAGGCCGGTTGAAATCGGGCACATCGCGCTGCCCGGCGCGGGCTGGCCAGTTCAGGGCGATGAACTCTTGCCAGGCGAAGGCCGCAGCGGCCGCCAGCGAGGCCTGTGGCGCCCCTCCGGGAATGTCCCGGGGCACGTTGGGAGACACCGTGATCGCCAGCGACTGGGCATGGGCACTGGCGCCCAGCAGCATCGCGGCGCTGGCCAGGGCACTGGCAAACGACTTGCACAACCACCTCGCACCGCTGGTCCGACGCTCCATGTCATGACTCCTGTCTGTCCTGCTCGAGAGCGTAGATCAGCTCATTCGCAGCACAGCCGGGAAGTTCCAGAATATTAAGCGATAGCCCTAATAGCCAATGGCCTTATCAGTGACCACGCCATGACCGGTGATCAGCCGATTGCCGGTACAGCCAGAGATATTGATGCCGGTCAAGCAACCGCATCTTCACAAGGATGAAGCTTTGGGCAACCAGGGCTGTGGTTGCAGCCCGCCCCTCGCCTCCCAGGAGACTTGACCATGTCCAGCAGCGCTCTCGATATGCTCCCTCACCCGCCGTTCCCGGCGCAGCAAGGCCAGTACTGGATCGACGCCTTGAGCGACGGCAGCCATGTGTTGATCCGCCCACTGCGCCCGCAGGATCGCCAGCGGGAAAAAGCCTTCATCGAAAACCTTTCGCCCATCACCCGGCACCAGCGCTTTCTCGGCGAAGTCAAGGAAGTGGGTGATCAACTGCTCGACCAGTTGATGGATGTCGGCACCGCGCAACGGGTGGCCTACGTGGCGCTGGTGCATGACAACGGCGAACTGCGGGAAGTCGGTATCAGCCGTTATGCCCAGGTGGACGACCAGCCCTGGCGCTGCGAATTCGCCGTGACCATCGCCGATGAATGGCAAGGCAAGGGCCTTGGTGCCCTGCTGATGCAGCACCTGATCGACGAGGCCCGCCACAACGGCTACCAGCAGATGTACTCGGTGGACTCGGCCACCAACTACAGCATGCGCCGCCTGGCCAAGCTCCTGGGCATGCGTAGCGCCATCGACCCCGACGACGCCACCCAGGTGATCCACAGCCTGGCGTTGTAACCCTCCAGGCCGCGCCTCAGCCCGAGGCGCGGCCGCATTGCCCGCAGAACCTCGCCCCCGCCGACAACGGCGCCCCACACTGCGCACAACCTGCCGCAAGCAGCGCTGCCGCGCATTGCTGGCAGAACCTGGCCCCCGGCGCATTCATCGCCCGGCATTGCGGGCAGGAACTGCCGGTGCCCTGCGGATTCCCTCGGGAACCATGATGGCCACCCCGGGAACCGCCGTGGCCATTACCGTGATGACCCATCAGCAGACGTTTGAAAAAGCCCATGTCGATCACTCCTTCTTGAGATGATCGCCAGTAAAAACCCTAAAGTAACTATAGGGTCAAGCCACCGCCGACAAGTGCTCATAGAGGATCGCGCTGCCGACGATGATCAACACCAGGCCTCCCAGGGCCTCGGCACGCTGCCCCATGACCGTGCCGATGGCCCGGCCCAGCATGACGCCCAAGGTGACCATGGTCATGGTGGCCAGGCCGATGGCGGTGGCCGCCACCCAGATATTGACGTTGACGAAGGCTAACCCTACCCCGACCGCCAGGGCGTCGATGCTGGTGGCGAAACCGGTGACCGCCAGCAACCAGAATCCATGCGCCTTGGGCGCTTGCGGCTCGGCTTCAGTCTCCAACCGCACCCCGTTGTAGATCATGTGCAGGCCCAGCGCCGAGAGCAGGGCGAAGGCGATCCAATGGTCCCAGGCGGCCGCCCACTGGGCCGCGGCCTGGCCGATGAACCAGCCGACTACGGGGGTAATGACTTCGATGACGCCGAATATCAGGCCGATGCGCAGGGCTTCGAGCAGGCGCGGCTTGAACATGGCCGAACCCTTGCCGACCGCAGCCGCGAAGGCGTCGGTGGACATGGCGAAGGCGAGGAAAATGATCGAGGCTGGATTCATCTTGGGTCTTCCGGTCGGGCTTGAGTCCACGACATGCCCACGCGCCCGACTTCAGCGTAGGTATGTCGATGGTCTCACCAACCGCAACGGCGCCCGCACCACGGCAGGTTGCCGAGAGTGTTGATACGGGCTCCACCGCAAGAAGCGGTGGCAGGCTACTCCCCAAAGAGGCGCGCAGCTTAACCCCCCACTTGTGAAAATTTCATCAGCGGCCCTGCATCCCCCGGTTAACTGCCGGTTTAACACTCTTTGACATTTTCCTGACAAAGCTGCCAAAGACTGGCTTCACGCCCTTCCCTAGCATTCCCGGCATCCAATCCTTGTGCCCGGGTGCTTCATGTCCGCCAAACTCTTTGGCCTGCCGCTGCTGGGCATCTTGCTCAGCAACCTGGGCTGCAATGGCCAGCCGCCAACACCACCAAGCATCGCCCAGGGTGACTACGCCAGCATCATTCGCTACCTGAAGCAGTACATCCCGCAGCAGATGGCCGAACATCAGGTGCCCGGCTTGTCCATCGCCTTGGTAGACGGCCAGGAGTTGATCTGGGCCCGGGGCTTTGGTTTCGCCGACAAGGAGCGGGGCCTGCAAGTGACCGAGAACACCGCGTTCCGTGCCGGTGCCTTGTCGCAGTTGCTGACGGCCACGGCGGTGATGCAATTGGTGGAGCAAGGTCGCTTGCAGCTCGATGCCCCCCTGCAAGCCACGCTCAAGGAGTTCTACGTCCGCTCGCGCTTTCACGACGACCAGGACGCCGCCGACCAGGCAGTGACCCTGCGCCGCCTGCTCAGCCACCAGGCCGGCATGCCCGCCGAATACCTGCATGACCTGCGCACGCCCCATGTCCTGGGCCAGCTACCGCAGAAGGTCAGCGGGGTATGGCTGAACAATGCCCCCGGCACCCGCACCGCCTATTCCAACCTTGGCTACGCCTTGCTGGGCGCGGCCATCGAACGCAGCACCGGCCAGGACTTCGAGCAGCATCTGCAGACCAGCCTGCTGCGGCCCCTGGGCATGCGCCAGTCGAGTTTCATCGGTGACAGCCGCCAGGAGCCCTATCGCGCCCGCGGTTACCAGGATGGTGCCGCCAGCGGCCATAGCCCGGAGCGCGACATTCCCGCCGGCGGCCTGTGGACCAGCCCGCGGGACCTGAGCCAGTTCGTCCGGATGCTGTTCGCCCAGGGTCACTACAAGCAACGCCAGTTGCTGTCGGCCAGCTCGATCCAGGAGATGACCCGCCCGCAGAACATCGGCAATGCCCTGGATTTCGACTGTGAAGTGGGCCTGGGCTGGTTCCTCTCGCCATGCGGCGACGAGTGGGTGCGCCCCGGCATTCGTACCTGGCAGCACAGCGGCATCGGCAACAACTTCCATGCCCAGGTCAGCGTGCTGGCGGAACAACAGCTGGCGGTGATCGTGATGAGCAACTCCGACACTGGCGAAACGCTGGTCCCGGGCCTGGTGACCCAGGCCTTGCGCCTGCTGCTGCAGGCCCACGGCGCTCCCGAGGAACAAGACACGGGCACTGGCCTGCCACCCCGTGAGCAGGCAGTACGACGCCGAGTGCCGGAAGCCGCCGATCGCCAGCAACTGGCCGGCTTCTATGCCACGGCCTATGGCGTGCTGCGGATCAGGGACCAGGGCCAGCGCCTGTTCGGCGAGGTGGCTGGCGTGCGCTTCGAGCTACTGCGCGACGAACATGGCTGGCTGCGGGCGCAGAAAAAAATCCTCGGCCTCTGGCTCCGGGACCTGGGCGACCTGGGCCGGGTGCAACTGGATGTCGTCAGCATCCAGGGACATCGGGTGTTCACCGCCAAGAGCCACGGCCAGCTGCTGGCGGTGGGCGAGCGCATCGATCCGGTGCCTTTGCCCGACAACTGGCTGGCCACGGTGGGCACCTACGAAGCCCTTGCCGACAGCGAGGAAAACACTCCCGTCAGCGGAGTCAGCATCGCCCTGGAAGAGGGTTTCCTGATGATTCGCAGCCTGCAGCAGGGCCGCACCCTGACTGACTACATCCTGGCCCCGGTGGACAACGCGCATGCGGTGATCGCCGGCCATGGTCCCGGCCTGGGCGACACCGTGCGACGCCAGATCAATGGAGTCAACGTCCTGGGCTACTCGTTCAAACGTTCCTATAACGCCAACTACCTGAGGTTCTAAACCGATATGAAAACCCTGAAACGCTCCGCCACCACCGCGCTGTGGCTCGGCACCCTGGGCCTGACCACGGCCTCTGCCGTGGCCCATGCCGAGGATTGGAAATTCGGCGTCAACGCCGGGGTGGCCAGCGTTCCACGCTACAGCGGCAGCGACGAGCGCACCGTGGTGCCGATCCTCGGCGCCGAGGTTGTCAGCCCCTACGGCATCTTCCTCAACACCCAGCAGGGCCTGGGCTGGGGCAATAAATGGGGCGACCTGTCGTTCAGCACCTGGGTCGGCCCGAGCGAGTCGCGCCGCGACAAGAACCACATGGGCCAGGGCTCCAAGCGCCTGAGGGGCATGGGTGATATCAAGACCCGGGCGCAATACGGCGCGCACCTGGGCTACGACCTGGGCCCATTCGAGCTGGGCGCCACCGTGACCCACGCCGTGAAGAAGAACAACAACCGCGATACCGGCCGGGCCTACAGCCAGCTGGAACTGAGCATCGGCACCAACCTGTATGAAGGCAGCTACGGCAGCCTGGACGCCAGCGTCAACACCCTGTTCGGCAACGCCGACTACATGCAGACCTGGTACGGCGTCAGCAGCACCCAGGCGGCCAACAGTCGCTTTGGCGCCTACAACGCCAAGGGCGGGCTGGTCAGCAGCGGTGCCGACCTGACCTGGACCTTGCCGCTCAACGAGCAGACCAAGCTGTCCACCCAACTGTCGATGGACTACCTGGGCAAGAAGGCAGCCGACAGCCCGATCGTCGACCGGCGCCTGCAGACGGTGCTGTCCACCCAGATCGAGTACAGCTTCTAAGGCCGCAAAGAATACGGCCCGTGATCACGGGCCGTATGGCATTGAAGACCAAGCCCCCACGAGGGGCCTGGTCATTTGATGCAGGGCGCTTGTCACCTCGCCCGGTGCCGCGTCAGTCGGCGCTGGCCCAGGTCATGCGGAACGAGGCGCCGCCCCACTCCGAGTCCACGACTTCCACCTTGCCGCCATGCCACTGCGAGACCCTGCGCACCAGGGCCAGGCCCAGGCCGAAACCGCCGGTGCGCCGGTCGCGGCTGGCATCGAGCCGGGAGAATGGCTCGAAGATCTTTTCCCGCCCCTCCACCGGTACACCGGGGCCATCGTCGTTGACCCGCACCTCATAGCCGTTATCCAGGCGTACCAGGGATACCTCCACCCGCCGCTCGGCGTAGCGGATGGCGTTGCGCAGCAGGTTGATCACCGCCCGGGCCATGAAGCGTGGCTCGATGCTCACGTAGTCCACCTGGCAGGAGCGAATCAGCAACTGCACCCCGGCCGCCTCGGCCTCCAGAGTCACGCTGCCGACCACGCTGTCGAGCCAGCTCTGGGCCTGGATGTTCTCGCGATTGATCGAGGCCGCGCCATGTTCCAGGCTGGCGTAGCTCAAGAGTTCGGAAACCATTTCCTCCAGCTCGCCCAGGTCGGCGTACATGTCGCAGATCAGTTCCTGGCTTTCCTGGGGATCCGGGTTCTGCTTGAGCTGGTCCAGTTCGAACGACAGCCGGGCGATGGGCGTGCGCAGTTCATGGGATACCGCGTTGGTCAGCTCGCGCTGGTTGGCGATCAGGCCTTCGATACGGGCCGCCATGCGATTGAAGTGCTGGGCCAGGTCGCGGATGTTGGAGCGCCGCGACAGGTGCAGGCGAGTACCCAGGTCGTTGCTGCCGAAACGCTCGGCGGCCAGGCGCAAACGCTCCAGGTCACGCCAGTGCGGCCGCACCCAGAAGTACAGGACGATGCCCAGCAGGGCGCCGAGCAAGGCATAGCCTGCAATGTTGTAGTGCAGGGTCATCGGCTGTTCTTCCGGCAACTTGATGCTCAACAGCTGCGAGCCGCCGTCGATACTGGAGATGAACTCGTCGTAATCGCCACCGCGCACCACCAATTGGCTGGAGTCCAGCAGGGCCTGCTCGCGAGGGGTCAGGTTCAGTTGATCGGCATTGACCAGCGCCAGCAGCAGGCCATAGTGAGGCTTGAGCTCCTCCAGCTGGCGCTGGCGCCCGGCTTCGTCCAGCGGGCGTAGCTGTTCACCCAGGCTGTAGGCCGGCCCCCGGACCGCCTCGCGGTTGTAGGATTCGATCAGGTCGGCTGCCAGGTAATTGAGGAAGATGTGTTGCACTGCCGCCATCGATCCGGCGAAACCCAGGACCAGGAACAGGTAGAGCCCCAGAAACAGCCGCAGCATTCAGATCTCCCAGGCGAATGGATTGAACAGGTAGCCCTTGCCCCACACGGTCTTGATGCAGGCCGGTTCACGGGGGTTGTCCTTGAGTTTGTAGCGCAGCTTGCTGATGTAGACGTCGACGCTGCGGTTGAGGCCGTCGAACTCGATACCGCGCATGCGGTTGAGGATGTCGTCCCGGGACAGGGTCTTGCCCGCCGCGCTGGCCAGCAGCCACAACAGTTCGAATTCCATGGTGGTCAACTCGACCGACTCGCCGCCCAAGCGTACCTCGCGGCTGCTGCGATCGATGCTCAGCACGCCGAACTCCAGGGCGCCACGCTGGGCCGCGGGCTCGGGCACCTGGCGGCGCTGCAAGGCCCGCAGGCGCGCCAGCAGCACCGCCGGCTTGATCGGCTTGATCACGTAGTCATCGGCGCCGGATTCCAGGCCCAGGATATGGTCCAGATCATCCTCCTTGGCGGTGAGGATGACGATCGGGACGTCCGATACCGCGCGGATTTCCCGGCACACGTGCAAGCCGCTCTGGCCTGGCAGCATCAGGTCGAGCACCACCAGTTTCGGTTTGAATTCATCAAAAGCCGCCAGGGCCACATCGCCCCGATGGACCGTCAACACTTCAAAGCCATGCTGGGAGAGGAAATTCGCGATCAGCCCGGCGAGCTTTTCGTCATCTTCCACCAGCAATACTTTGCCAAGACCCAGGTTATCCATAAATACCAGTCTGCGAACGCACGATTTGAGTGCGCGCATTATATGCGGCAGAGGATTAAAGAAAGGCTAAAGCGCAGCACAAAACCTGGAACCTGCACGGTTTTTTGCAAGGTTTCATCTTTTTAAGAGTTTTTAACAATTTGCCCCCGGGCGCGCCCCGGGGGCCAGGGTTCACCAGGCCGGCACGCCGCTATGGAAGCGGAACTCCTGGTCGGGGGATTCGATCAGTTCCTGCTCGGCGGCCCGGACCTTATCGATCACCCGGGCGATATCGTCGGCATCGCCGTACTGGTAGGCCAGCTTCAGGTAACCCTGGTAATGCCGGGCCTCACTCTTGAGCAGGCCGAAGTAGAACTTGCCCAACTCCTCGTCCAGGTGCGGTACCAGGGCCTCGAAACGCTCGCAACTGCGGGCTTCGATGAAAGCCCCCACCACCAGGGTATCCACCAGCTTCACCGGCTCGTGGTTACGCACCACCTTGCGCAGGCCCGAGGCATAACGCCCGGCGGACAACTGGCGCAGTTCGACCTTGCGCTTCTTCATCAGGCGCAGGACCTGCTCGTGGTGCACCAGTTCTTCGCGGGCCAGGCGCGACATCATGTTGATCAGGTCGATGTGCGAGTGGTACTTGGCGATCAGGCTCAGGGCCGTGCTGGCAGCCTTGAACTCGCAGTTCTTGTGGTCGATCAGCAGGTTTTCCTGGTCGGCCAGGGCTGCCTGGACCCAGGCATCGGGAGTCCGGCAGCCGAGGAATTGATCAATGGGCGGGAAGTTCATCGGCAGGTTTCCGGGCGGCCCGCCCCAGCGCGGGGCTGGCGGGCGGCATCAGCAGTGGTCGATAACATGAGGCTCACGGTACAGGCAGGGCTTCACAGGCAAAGGCGGCGATTATACCGGCCACGCCGCAGACCACCAGCGACCGCGATTGATATGCATCAACGTCCCGCCCAAGTGCCAGCAACTATAGTTATGAGCAGTTCCCATTCACTCTTTGCCGGAGTTCACGATCATGCAAAGCATCCGCAGCATCCTGGTGGTCATCGATCCCGCGCCTGGCGAAAGCCTGGCCCTCAAGCGCGCCAAGCTGATCGCCGGGGTCACCCAGGCCCACCTGCACTTGCTGGTCTGCGACAAGAAGCATGAGCATTCGGCGCTGCTCAGCGTGCTCAAGAGCAGCCTCACCGGCGAGGGCTACAGCGTCACCACCGAACAAGCGTGGAACGAGAGCCTGCACGAAACCATCATCGACGTGCAGCAGGCCGAGGGTTGCGGCCTGGTAATCAAGCAGCACCTGCCCGATACCCCGCTGAAAAAGGCCCTGCTGACGCCAGCCGACTGGAAACTGCTGCGCTACTGCCCGACCCCGGTCCTGCTGGTCAAGACCGCCACGCCCTGGACCGGCGGGGTGGTCATGGCGGCCATCGACGTCGGCAACCTGGATGGCGAGCACCGCGCCCTGCATGCCAGCATCGTCGACCATGGCTTCGACATCGCCAGCCTGGCCAAGGCCCAGCTGCATGTGATCAGCGCCCATCCGTCGCCGATGCTGTCGGCGGCCGATCCGGTGTTCCAGCTCAAGGAAACCATCGAAAAACGCTACCGCGATGCCTGCCGGGCGTTCCAGAGCGAATTCGATATCGACGATGGCCACCTGCACATAGAAGAAGGCCCGGCGGACGTACTGATTCCCCACATGGCCCACAAGCTGGAAGCGGCGCTGACCATCATCGGCACCGTGGCCCGCACCGGCCTCTCGGGGGCGCTGATCGGCAATACCGCCGAGGTCGTGCTCGATGCCCTGGACAGCGATGTGCTGGTGCTCAAGCCGGCGCAGATCATGAGCCACCTCGAAGAACTGGCCGCCAAGGCCTGAGGCAGCGAACCGTGGCGAGGCAAGCCGCCCCGCCACGCGGCTCACTCAGGAGCCCAGCGCGTCCTTGAGGAAACCCGGGGCGATATAGCGCTGGTAGTGGGCCTCGGAGAGCAGGAAGAACTCGCGATCGATGGCGTCGCGCAACTCCGGCAAGCCCCAATCGCGAAACTCCGGCAACAGCACCATCCCGTAGGCATCCAACTGGTTGATAACCCGCGCGCCCCGGGCGATCAGCTGGTAGGCCCAGCAGTATTCCGACTGGTGGGGCACGAACCGGATCTTGCGCTGCTCCAGCTGGGCCCGCAGGCGTGCTGGATCGAAGACTTCCAGCTTGGCCGTCATCACCTGCACCAGCAGCTGTTCGAGGCGCAGCCAGACCGCGCGCTTCTCATCCTCGTTGTAGCCGTTCCAGTTGACCACCTCGTGGTGGAAGCGCTTGCAGCCACGACACACCAGGTCGCCGTAGACAGTAGAGCAGAGGCCGACGCAGGGGGTCTTGATGGTCTGGTTAGGCATAGGTGAAGGTCACGCGGGAAAACAAAACAGGCCGGCATGTTAGCCCTTTGTCTAACATTGATCACCCCTCAAACTTCAATACGCCAACTTACGTTTAGATTTTTTTTGCCGTAGAATCATCCAGCCTTTTTAGGCGCCAATGTCCGTTTGAAGCTGTTTTCAAAGCGTCACGAGCACAGTCGTTCCTTCAGAGCGGTGTTGGCGAAGGGTTTTTCCAGCGGGGAAAAGCCCGGAGCCAACCCTCATCAGCTCCCGTTCTGCAGGCGTAAAACTTTGAAAGCAGCTTCTGTAAGGAATTGTCGGTAATTCTGGCTAAGTGGCCCACAACGCCACGCAGCGCATGAGTACGGCAATTTCGGGATGAGCGTCCCGGACACCCATTTGGGACCACTGATGAGGGTAATAACTGTGCTTGAAGCCTACCGCAAACATATCGAAGAGCGTGCAGCACTGGGTATCGTTCCCCAGCCGCTAAACGCCGAACAAACTGCAGGCCTGGTCGAGCTGCTGAAAAACCCGCCGGCCGGCGAAGAAGCCTTCCTCGTAGACCTGATCACCAACCGCGTTCCGCCAGGAGTCGACGAAGCTGCCTACGTCAAGGCGGCCTTCCTCTCCGCCGTGGCCAAGGGCGAAGCAAAATCGCCATTGATCGACCGCAAGCACGCCACCGAACTGCTGGGCACCATGCAGGGCGGCTACAACATCGAGACTCTGGTCGCGCTGCTGGATGACGCCGAACTGGGCGCCGTCGCCGCCGAACAGCTCAAGCACACCCTGCTGATGTTCGATGCCTTCCACGACGTGGCCGAAAAAGCCAAGGCCGGCAATGCCCACGCCAAGGCCGTGCTGGACTCCTGGGCCGCCGGCGAGTGGTTCACCGCCCGTCCCGCCATCGCCGACAAATACACCCTGACCGTGTTCAAGGTGCCTGGCGAAACCAACACCGACGACCTGTCCCCTGCCCCGGACGCCTGGTCGCGCCCTGATATCCCGCTGCACGCCCTGGCCATGCTGAAGATGGCTCGCGATGGCATCGAGCCTTCGCAACCAGGTTCGGTCGGCCCACTGGCGCAGATCGAAGCGGTCAAGGCCAAGGGCTTCCCGGTCGCCTACGTCGGTGACGTGGTCGGTACCGGTTCCTCGCGTAAATCGGCCACCAACTCGGTGCTGTGGTTCTTCGGCGACGACATCCCGTTTGTTCCGAACAAGCGCGCCGGTGGCTTCTGCTTCGGCACCAAGATCGCCCCGATCTTCTACAACACCATGGAAGACGCCGGCGCCCTGCCGATCGAATTCGACTGCACCAACCTGGCCATGGGCGACGTCATCGACGTTTATCCATTCAAGGGCGAAGTACGTCGCCATGACAGCAACGAGCTGGTCACCAACTTCGAACTCAAGACCGAAGTGCTGCTGGACGAAGTCCGCGCCGGCGGTCGTATCCCGCTGATCGTCGGCCGTGGCCTGACCGAGAAGGCCCGTGCCGAGCTTAACCTGGGTGCTTCCGACCTGTTCAAGAAGCCAGAGCAGCCTGCCGACTCCGGCAAGGGCTTCACCCTGGCGCAGAAAATGGTCGGCCGTGCTTGCGGCCTGCCAGAAGGCCAGGGCGTGCGCCCGGGTGCCTACTGCGAACCGAAGATGACCACCGTCGGCTCCCAGGACACCACTGGCCCGATGACTCGCGACGAACTGAAAGACCTGGCTTGCCTGGGCTTCTCCGCCGACCTGGTCATGCAGTCGTTCTGCCACACCGCGGCCTATCCGAAGCCGATCGACGTCACCACCCACCACACCCTGCCTGACTTCATCCGCACCCGTGGTGGCGTGTCCCTGCGTCCTGGCGACGGCATCATCCACAGCTGGCTGAACCGCATGCTGATGCCGGATACCGTGGGTACCGGTGGCGACTCCCACACCCGCTTCCCGATCGGCATCTCGTTCCCGGCCGGTTCCGGCCTGGTAGCCTTCGCCGCTGCCACCGGCGTCATGCCGCTGGACATGCCGGAGTCGATCCTGGTGCGTTTCAAGGGCAAGCTGCAACCTGGCATCACCCTGCGTGACCTGGTTCATGCCATCCCTTACTACGCCATCCAGAAAGGCCTGCTGACCGTCGAGAAGAAAGGCAAGAAGAACGCCTTCTCCGGCCGCATCCTGGAGATCGAAGGCCTCAACGACCTGACCGTCGAGCAAGCTTTCGAACTGTCCGACGCCTCGGCCGAACGTTCCGCTGCCGGCTGCACCATCAAGCTGCCGGAAAAGGCCATCGCCGAGTACCTGCAGTCCAACATCACCCTGTTGCGCTGGATGATCGGTGAAGGCTACGGCGATGCCCGTACCCTGGAGCGCCGTGCCCAGGCCATGGAAGCCTGGCTGGCCAAGCCTGAGCTGCTGTCGGCCGACGCCGATGCCGAATACGCCGAAATCATCGAAATCGACCTGGCCGACGTCAAGGAGCCTGTGCTCTGCGCGCCGAACGACCCGGACGACGCCCGCCTGCTGTCCTCGGTACAGGGCGAGAAGATCGACGAAGTGTTCATCGGTTCGTGCATGACCAACATCGGTCACTTCCGCGCTGCCGGTAAGCTGCTGGACAAGGTCAAGGGTGGTATCCCGACCCGTCTGTGGCTGGCTCCGCCAACCAAGATGGACGCTCACCAGCTGACCGAAGAAGGCTACTACGGCATCTACGGCAAGGCCGGTGCGCGCATGGAAATGCCAGGCTGCTCGCTGTGCATGGGTAACCAGGCACGTGTGCAGACCGGTTCGACCGTGGTCTCCACCTCGACCCGTAACTTCCCGAACCGCCTGGGCGACGCCACCAACGTGTACCTGGCATCGGCCGAGCTGGCCGCTGTCGCTTCGATCATCGGCAAGCTGCCGACCGTCGAGGAGTACATGCAATACGCCAAGGACATCGACAGCATGGCTGCCGACGTCTACCGCTACCTGAGCTTCGACCAGATCGCCGAGTTCCGCGAAGCGGCAGCCAACGCCAAGATCCCGGTGGTGCAAGCCTAAGGTTCTAGCGCTGTAGAAAGAACGCCGCGTATTCCACGATACGCGGCGTTTTTTATTGCCCCGACCTCAGTCCCTCCTCCCTCGGGCAACAGAGCGCTGCGCCAAGCCCGCGCCGTTCGACCTCGAGCCCGGAACAAGGCTGCGGCCAACCCGCTCGTGCTACGCGACTCCTGCGCTTCCTGCTGCACAGGTGCCGCATCCCCCCATGAACGACAACGCCGCCGGTGCAGTGAAGCACCGGCGGCGTTGCTTGCAGCTATTGGGTTGCGACTGGCAAGCCCGGCCTCAGGAGGCCAGCGAGTACACCAGTGCGGTGATGGCCACCAGGCCCACCAGGGTCACGAACACGTTGGACGCCTGGCCGCGATAGCGCGCCATGGCTGGCACCTTGCGGATGGCGTACATCGGCATCAGGAACAGGATGGCCGCGATCACCGGGCCGCCCAGGGTTTCGATCATGCCCAGGATGCTCGGGTTCAAGGTCGCCACCGCCCAGCAGATCACCAGCATGAAGGCCGCGGTCACCCGGTCCAGGGTCTTGGCGCCCGGGCGCCGGCCGCTCTTGATGATCAGGCCCTTGAGGCCTTCGCTGGCACCGATGTAGTGGCCCAGGAACGACTTGGCGATGGCCACGAACGCGATCAGCGGCGCAGCGAAGGCGATGGTCGGGTTGCTGAAGTGGTTGGCCAGGTAGGACAGGATCGACAGGTTCTGCGCCTTGGCTTCGGCCAGTTGGGCCGGCGACAGGGTCAACACGCAGCTGAAGACGAAGAACAGCACCATGGCCACCATCAGCAGGTGGGCGCGGGACAGGATCTGCGAGCTGCGCTGCTCGGCGTGCTGGCCGTAGCGGCGCTTCTGGTCCACGGCGAAGGCCGAGATGATCGGCGAGTGGTTGAAGGAGAACACCATCACCGGAATCGCCAGCCACAGGGTATGCAGGAAGGCCGATGGCGCCGGGATATCGCCGGCGGTGGCGAGGATGCCGCCGTTCCAGTGCGGGATCAGGAACACCGCCAGGAACAGCAAGGCGATGATGAACGGGTAGACCATCAGGCTCATGGCCTTGACGATCACTTGCTCACCACAGCGCACCACCGCCAGCAGGCCGAGGATCAGCACCAGGGACAGGATCGCCCGCGGCGGCGGGGCGATGTGCAGCTGGTGCTCCATGAAGCTGCCGACGGTATTGGTCAGGGCCACGCTGTAGATCAGCAGGATGGGGAAGATGGCGAAGAAGTAGAGCAAGGTGATCAGGGCCCCGGCCTTGATCCCGAAATGCTCCTCCACCACCTCGGTGATGTCGGCGCCGTCACGTCCGGAGAGCACGAAGCGGGTCAGGCCACGGTGCGCGTAGAAGGTCATGGGGAAGGCCAGCAGCGCCAGGATCAGCAACGGCCAGAAGCCGCCGAGGCCAGCGTTGATGGGCAGAAACAGGGTACCGGCACCAATGGCGGTGCCGAACAGGCCCAGCATCCAAGTGGTGTCTTGGCGATTCCAGCTGCTCAGGGTCGCTGGGGCCGCCGTTTCAAAGCGTTGATCAACGCTGTTGGCCTGATCATTCATCCGGTGGGATCTCCACATTCCGGTCGTTTGCCGTTGGCTCGAAGCGCGTCGGAATACCCGACAGACAGAACCCCGAGCAAACAGAGGGGGGCGCGATTGTCCGGGATTCCAAGGGCGCTGCATAGACTCAGCGGAGGAATGGCACCTGCGTTGCAGCAATAATGTCCGTTTTTGTCGCAAGGCGTCTGGCCCGGCCCTCTCCCTGGTCCTGCGGCTTTTTCGCAGGTGCCGATCAGCCCGTCAAAGCGGCTTATCGCCTCACCCCTGGCGAATCCCGGCCGACCCGCGCCTGCGTTGACAGGAGTCGGCGACGAACGGCATGATCGGACCCATGAATGCCTATCCGCTCATCCCTACCACCTACACCACGACTGCCTCCGGCGGGTCGTGTGGTGGCTGTGCAGGATGAAGCAAGCACAGTGACAACCAAGGCCCCGCCAGCAATGGACGGGGCCTTTTGTTTCTCCGTCCGGCTGGCACAACAAGGAGAGACAAGATGCCTTCACCCAACGCCAAGCGCGCCCTGCTGGTCATCGACATGCAGGTCGGACTGTTCAACGGACCGGACAAGCCCTACCAGCGCGAACAGGTCCTGGACCACATCAACCAGCTGATCCGTCGCGCCCGCCAGGCCGGGGCACCGATCTTCGCCATGCGCCATACCGGTACGGCCGACTCGCCCATCGCTCCCGGCAGCCCGTTCTGGCAGTTGCTGCCGACCCTGGAAGTGGACGAGCAACAAGACTGCGTACTGGACAAGACGCGCCCCAATTGCTTCACCGGCACCGGGCTGGCCGAGCGCCTGCACCAGGCCCAGGTCGGTGAGCTGGTGATCGTCGGCATGAAGACCCAGTACTGCGTCGATGCCACTTGCCGCGCCGCCGGCGACCTGGGCTTTACCGCACTGCTGGTGCAGGATGCCCATACCTGCATGGACACCCCATACCTGGGGGCGCGCAAGATCATCGATCATCACAACACCACCCTGGACGGCGCCTTCGTCACCCTCGCCGCGACCGCCGACGTCGCCTTCTGATCTTGCAATCAATGCCCGGGACGCGCCGATCACGGCGCCACTCCCCGGCAACGGCTGTTCCGGGCATTGCCAAATGCCCGGCTAATGCGCACCCTTGAGCCTTCGCCATCGTCCGACTGGAGTTGCCCATGAGTGTTGCCGGCTTCGTGCTCTACAGCCTTGATCCACAAGCATTGGCGCGGTTCTACAGCGCACTGCTGGACTGGCCCGTCAGCGAGCGACAGCCCGACTACCTGCAACTGCAACACCAGGGCATGGAGCTGACGCTGATCCAGGTACCGGCGGCGATCGCCGCGCGCATCGTCCTGCAAGATCCCCTCCTGCCCCGCAGCGAATCCGCCTGCAAGCCAGTGTTCTGGGTCAGTGACCTGGATCTGGCCCGGCAACGCGCCGCCGGTGCTGGCGGGCGGCTGTACGAACCCGAACGTGAATGGCAGTTCAAGGACGCCCGGGTCTGCGACGGTATCGATCCGGAAGGCAATATCTTCCAGTTGCGGCAAACCCTGTCTCGATAACCTGAGGAGTCCACCATGCCCGCCACCGTCCTGGTCCTGGTTGAGAATTTCAATGCCTACCTGCCACGGCTCGAAGCGCTGGGCTTTGTACTAATCCTGGCCCAGACGCCCGCTGCCAGGGCCCGGGCGATCGTCGACCACGCCGGGCAGATCGACGCCGTGCTGACCCGTGGCCCCCTGGGCCTGAGCGCACAGGAGATCGGCGCCCTGCCCCGGTTGCAGATCATCTGCGTGATCGGCGCCGGCTACGAGCAGGTGGACCTGCAAGCAGCGAGCAATCGCGGGATCGCCGTGACCACTGGCGCCGGGATCAATGCTCCGTCGGTGGCCGACCACGCCCTGGCGCTGCTGTTGTCCCTGGTGCGCGGCATCCCCCAGGCGGACGCGGCGGTACGCCAGGGGCATTGGCCGAAAGTCACGCGCCCGTCATTGACCGGCATGCACCTGGGCATCCTCGGGCTCGGCGCGGTGGGCCAGGCCATCGCCCGGCGCTGTGCCCTGGGCCTGGACATGCAGGTCAGCTATCACAGCCGCCAGCCGCGACCGGAGCAGCCCTATCGTTTCTGCCCGACCCTGCTGGAACTGGCCCGGGATGTCGACCTGCTGGTGATCGCCACCCCCGGTGGCGCCGAGACCCGGCACCTGGTGGACCACGAGGTGCTGGCGGCCCTGGGGCCCGAGGGTTTCCTGGTGAATGTGGCGCGGGCCAGCGTGGTAGACACCGAGGCCCTGCTGCTGGCACTGGAGCAGCGTCGGCTCGCCGGAGCGGCCCTGGACGTGTTCGATGCCGAACCTGGGGTTCCGGAGCGCTTCAAGCGCCTGGACAACGTGGTGCTCACCCCCCATGTCGCCGGGCTGTCGCCAGAGGCCAGCCGCGACAGCATGGACATGGTCGGCCGCAACCTGCTGGCGCACTTCTCCGGCCAGCCCTTGCTGACCCCCCTGGCCCTGCCGCTACCCAGTCGCGGCTGAATCCCGAACAGCGCCTATGCTCTTGGCAGCGGTTCAAACGCCTGTATCAAAAACAATGATTGTCCAGCAACACCCACGCCAATAACGGCCCACCGCGATTGTGGGGGGCCAGCGCGCGCATTAGATTAGTCAATAATCTCTGGCCTCCAGAATAAGCAGAAGGGATAAGCATGGCGCTTACAGACCAGTCCACCCGCACCCGCTCCGGTGAAGAACTCGACGCCGCTCTGATCGATCCGTACCTCAAGGCGCAGATTCCCGGCCTGACCGGCACGCCACGGATCAGCCAGTTCCCCGGCGGTGCCTCGAACCTCACCTACCTGCTGGAATACCCCGAGCAGGAATTCGTCCTGCGCCGCCCGCCATTCGGCCACAAGGCCAAGTCGGCCCACGACATGGGCCGCGAGTTCCGCATTCTCAACCAGCTCAAGGACGGCTTCCCGTACTGCCCCAAGGCCTACGTGCACTGCACCGACGAATCGGTGATCGGTGCCGAGTTCTATGTCATGGAACGGGTCAAGGGCATCATCCTGCGCTCCGACCTGCCAGCGGAACTGAATCTCGATGCCAGCCACACCCAGGCGCTGTGCAAGAGCTTCATCGACCGCTTCGTCGAGCTGCATCGGGTCGACTACCAGGCCTGCGGCCTGGGCGACCTGGGCAAGCCCGAAGGTTATGTGCAGCGCCAGATCAAGGGCTGGAGCGACCGCTACGAGAAAGCCCTGACTCCCGATGCCCCGCAGTGGGAGGTGGTCAAGGCCTGGCTCAACGACAAGATGCCCGCCGACCATCCGACCTCGAGCATCGTGCATAACGACTACCGCTTCGACAACGTGATCCTCGACCCGCAGAACCCGATGCAGATCATCGGCGTGCTGGACTGGGAACTGACCACCTTGGGCGACCCGCTGATGGACCTGGGCAACACCCTGGCCTACTGGATCGAGGCCAGCGACCCGGGACCGGTGCAACTGATGCGCCGCCAGCCAAGCAACGCCCCGGGCATGCTCAGCCGCCAGCAGTTCGTCGACTACTACGCCGAGCGCTCCGGCATCCAGATCGGCAACTTCGACTTCTACTACACCTACGGCCTGTTCCGCCTGGCGGGCATCGTGCAGCAGATCTACTACCGCTTCTACCATGGCCAGACCCAGGACAAACGCTTCGCGCAGTTCATCCACATGAACAAGCTGCTGGAGCAGATGAGCCTGCAAGTCATCGGCAAATCCAGCCTCTGAGGGCGCTTCGGCGCCTGACCGCCCAACAAGGAAAAACCATGTCCAAGACTCAGTTGTTCGACCTCGACGGCAAGATCGCATTCGTCTCCGGCGCCAGCCGTGGCATCGGCGAGGCCATTGCCAAGTTGCTGGCCCAGCAAGGCGCCCATGTGATCGTTTCGAGCCGCAAGCTCGAAGGCTGCCAGGAGGTGGCCGAGGCCATCGTCGCCGCCGGCGGCAAAGCCACCGCCATTGCTTGCCACATCGGTGAGATGGAGCAGATCCAACAGGTGTTCGCCGCCATCCGCGAGCAGTTCGGGCGCCTGGACATCCTGGTCAACAACGCCGCCACCAACCCGCAGTTCTGCAATGTGCTGGACACTGACCTGGGTGCCTTCCAGAAGACCGTCGACGTGAATATCCGCGGTTATTTCTTCATGTCGGTGGAAGCCGGCAAGCTGATGCGTGAAAACGGTGGCGGCAGCATCATCAACGTGGCTTCGATCAACGGCGTATCGCCGGGGCTGTTCCAGGGCATCTACTCGGTGACCAAGGCCGCGGTGATCAACATGACCAAGGTCTTCGCCAAGGAATGCGCGCAGTTCGGCATCCGCTGCAACGCCCTGCTGCCGGGCCTGACCGACACCAAGTTCGCCTCGGCCCTGGTCAAGAACGACAGCATCCGCAACGCCGCCCTGGCGCAAATCCCGCTCAAGCGCGTGGCCGACCCGAGCGAGATGGCCGGTGCGGTGCTCTACCTGGCCAGCGACGCTTCCAGCTACACCACCGGCACTGCGCTGAACGTGGATGGCGGTTTCTTGTCCTGAGCCACCTGCGCCGTACAAAAAGGCAGCCTGCGGGCTGCCTTTTTCATGCCCCACATAAACCTGTAGCAGCAGCCGGTGGACGCTCGATTGCGCGCGATAAACCAGAGGACACCGCGTCCCGTCAGGCAATCCAAGTCATCGTTAACGACCATCGCAAGCAAGCGATGCTCCTACAGGGACGCATAAAAAGAATATTTATTCTCAATATTGAATTAAAGGAATTTTTATTCCATAAATAGCCATCCCTACCACAACAACTCCAAAGGTGCGGCGATGGATGAACTGGGCGTTGGGCTGATCGGAACCGGATTCATGGGGCGCGCCCACGCCCTGGCTTTTCGCAGTGTCGGTGCGGTATTCGAACTGCCGGTGCGCCCGCGCCTGGCAGCCCTGGCGGATGCCGATGGGCAACGCGCCGCGCAGTGTGCCAAGGCCTGGGGGTTCGCCAAGGCCCACGCGGATTGGCGCCAGTTGGTCGATGATCCCCAGGTCGGCCTGGTGGCGATCACCACCCCCAATCACTTGCACTTTCCCATGGCCATGGCGGCCCTGGCAGCCGGCAAGGCGGTGTACTGCGAAAAACCCCTGGCCGTGACCAGCGAACAGGCCCGGCAGATGCATCAAGCCGCACAGGCGGCCGGGGTGGTGACCCGGGTCGGCTACAACTACCAGCACAATCCGTTGATCGTCCTGGCCCGGGAGCTGATCGACAAAGGCGAGCTGGGACAACTGGTGAGTTTCCAGGGTGAATTCAGCGAGGATTTCATGGCCGATCCGGACGCCCCCTGGTCCTGGCGTTGCGACCCGCAACAAGCAGGCGGCGCCCTGGCGGACCTGGGCAGCCACCTGCTGGCCATGGCGCGTTTTCTCATGGGGCCGGTGGTGGCGGTGTGCGCCGATACCCATACCGTGCATCAGGAGCGCCCCGTTCGGGCCGGCAGCCATGAGCGCCGCGCCATCGCCGTGGATGACCAGGCCCATGCGCTGCTGCGCTTCGCCAATGGCGCCCGGGGCAGCGTGGGCAGCAGCTGGATCAAGCACGGCTACAAGAACCACCTGGCCTTCGAGATCAGCGGCACCCTGGGCACCCTGGCCTTCGACCAGGAACGCCTGAACGAACTGCGCCTGTATCGGGCCGGCCAGCAGGGTTTCCAGCGCCTGCTGGCCGGCCCGGCCCTGCCCGGCTACGCGGCCTTCAGCCCGGCGCCGGGGCACCAGCTGGGCTACAACGAACTCAAGACCCTGGAAGTGCAGGAACTGCTCATGGCGATGTGCGGCCAGGGGCGAGACGGCACCGATTTCCAGGAAGCCTGGGAAGTGGAACGACTGGCGGCAGCGATCCGCCTGGCCGCCCGGGAGCAACGCTGGATCACCTTGTAACCGCTGCCGGGCCAGGGCGAGGACTTCATCACGCCAAGCCCAATGCCCGCCAGCGGCTACAACAACGCTGCCAGGCGTATGGCCAGGGCCTTGGCTTGCAGGGCCACATCGGTGACCGCGGTGCTTTCCCACCACAGGCCACGCAATGGCGGGCCCATGGCGAACAGGCGTTCGCCGGCCCGGCCCTGGGCGTCATGCACCGCGCCGTCGGGCTCGGCACTGATGCCCAGGGCCAGCGGTCCCGGTTGCACCAGGCCCCGGGCCAGGAGCTGCCGGGGCAAGGGCCGGTCCACCCGGCGCCAGTCGTACTCGATGCCACTGGAGTTGATCAAGGCATCGCCCAACACCCGCGTGCTTTCCCGGCTGCCGCGATAACGCAAGCGAATCGCCAGGCGCCCCTCACTGTCCGGGTCCAGCCCCTGGTAGCTGGCGGCATGGATCCGCAGCCGACCCTGGGCATGCAGGCGCCTCACCAGTTCATCGCTCAAGGGCGGCGAACGATGGTGATGGCTCTCCCACCAGGGCCGCACATGCCGTACGAACTGGCGACGCTGGAAATCGCTGGCCTGGCTCCACAAACGCGGGATATGCACCCGCACCGTGTCCAACGGCGCTTGCCAGTCGATACCCTGGGCCAGGGCCTGGCAGCACTGGCGACGCAGCTCGCGGAGCAATTGGCGAGGGCTGCGGATCGCCGGGTCCTGGCCCAGGAAGTCGACCCAGGCCGGCGGTTGCCGACGGACATGGGGCCGCAGCCCGTGGCGGGAAAACACTTCGATGGGGCCCCGGTGCCCGGCTTGCTCCAGCGACACCACCGCATCGACCATGGTCAGCCCGGAACCGATGATCAGCACCCTGGACATCGGGTCCAGGCGCGCCATGGCGCCCACATCCCAAGGGTCCAGGGCGGCAGCGTTGAGGCCACTGGAATGGGTTTGCCGAGTACGGGCGGCGGGGAACATGCCCGTGGCCAGCACCGCCACCGCGCCCCGCAACCGGCGCCCATCGGCCAGGGTCAGTGCAATCCCGTCCTCATGGCCCTGCAGGTCCACCACCTCACTGCGCACATGCTCCACTGAGGAGCCCTGCTCCAAACCCAGCGCCCGGGCCTCGGCCAAACGCTGCTGGACATAGACCCCGAACAACCCTCGGGGCGGGAAGAGCTCGCTGATGGGCACCGGCTGGCCGGCCGATTCGGGCCAGCCACCTTCAGCAATATGCTGGGTCAGCCACTGGGTCAGGTCGTCGGGGTTGTCCGGGTCGATGCTCATGCGCGCCGCATTGCCATTGAGCGTATGGCCCAGTTCGGTGGCGCTATAGGCCTCGCC
Source organism: Pseudomonas sp. CMR5c (assembly GCF_003850545.1). Lineage (NCBI taxonomy): Bacteria > Pseudomonadati > Pseudomonadota > Gammaproteobacteria > Pseudomonadales > Pseudomonadaceae > Pseudomonas > Pseudomonas sp. CMR5c. Next base: position 3,828,479 of record NZ_CP027705.1, read on the forward strand.
GCGCCCCAGCTCGGCACGCGGCTCGATCACCAGGATGCGGCGCCGCCCCGGTTGGCGTAGCAATTGCGCGGCCAGCGAGGCGCCACTGAGGCCGCCACCGATGATCAGGATCTCGGCATCGCGGGGGGCAGGGTCCGGTTGCCCGGTAAAGGTCTGCTTCATGAAGTGCTCGCGGTCAGGATTGGCCGGGACTCTGGCCCCGGGTGGGCGTGGGGCGTTCCCGTGCAGCAGGGTAATGCCTGGCCCGGCACCGGGAACATCCCCAGCAAGATAATAGGCCTGCGCCACGACCGGATTCGCCAGGCAGTACCAAAGTAGGACGCCATCCGCTGTGGCCTATCCGGGGCGGCGTTCGAACCGGCCGATCCAGCCCGGTAGCGCTCCTTGGGACGGCATCGGCTGCCAGATGAAGCGCAGGCGGGCCAGGCCCAGAACACGCCGCACCTGGCGCTCCAGCAGCCGCGCCAGGGCGCTGCGCGGATGGCGCATGGTCCAGCCCCACAAGCGTCGGCGCCAGCTACCGACGGGCCCCAGGCGGGATTCGATCTCCTCTGCCAGGCCCTGCAAACGCAGCGGTGACAGCAACAGCTCGCTGGGAGCCACTTCGCGCCGGTCACGGGCCGCCGAACCCTGGTTTTCAGGAAACGCCAGGCTGTGCCCGCTACCCAGCCATTGCCCGAGCAACACCTCCAGCCCGCCCGGCCATTGGGTCCCCTCCTCGCTCCACAACTGTCCGGTAGCGTTGCGCTGACGCCAAGATGCCTGGCGCCGGGAACCACTGCCGGGCCCCAGCAACTGACTGAAGGCCAGCCAGGGCTGGAGCGAACTCGCCAAGCCGACTGGCGACTCACGGACGATCAGCAGGCCGGGGGCCACGCCGTTCTCCCCCGCCGCCATCCAGCACGCCAGTTGCCGGCCGCTGCCGACGAACACATGGCTGGGGCGCCAGCGCCACAGGCATTGACGCAAGGCCCCGATGGGCGACTGGTCGTCGAGGCTCGCCACCTCGGCCCCCAGGCTGCGCGCCGCCAGGGCCAAAAGCAGCAGGTCCGGCTCGAACGCCCCACTCAGGATCAGCCGGGAGCGCCAGCCAAGGCCATGCTGGCGCAAGCCATCGGCCAGGCGCTCGACATCGCGCAGTACATCGATCCAGCGCCAACCATGCCAACGGCCCCGGCGCTTGTGACGCAGGGCGTTGGCCAAGGGCCGCACACGGGCCCAGTGTCGCAGCGACTCGTACATTTCCATGACCGCTCCCTGGTGCCCCCGCGTGACCGCTGCCGCCAGCGGACACCGAGTGACGCACTACGGCCGCTGCGCCGCCGGGCGCAGCCGCACCGGCTCGGCAGCCGCTACCACCTGGCGTTGCGCGCCGAGATCGCGCCAGGCACTGCCCGGATGGCTCTCGGGCAACCTAGGGCCTGCGCCGAACAGCTTCTCGCGCAGGGTGCCTGGCGCATAGTCGGTCTTGTACGCCCCGCGCTTCTGCAACTCCGGCACCAGCAGTTCCACGGCGTCGATAAAGGTTTCATGGGTCAAGGCGTAGGCCAGGTTGAAGCCATCCACGTCGGTTTCCTCGACCCACTCCTGCAACAGGTCGGCCACGGTCTGGGGACCACCGACGAACAACGGGCCGAAACCACCGATGCCCACCCAGTCCGCCAGCTCGTGGGGTGTCCAGACCTTGTTCGGATCTGCCGTGGAGAAGGCCTCCACCGCCGACTGGATGGCATTGGTATGCACATGCTGCAGCGGTTCGTCGGGGCGGAAGCGACTGAAATCGATGCCGGTCCAGCCACTGATCAGGGCCATGGCGCCTTCGTAGCTGACCCAGCTCTTGTACTCCTCGAACTTGGCCTTGGCCTGGGCATCGGTCTCGCCGAGGATCACCGTCTGCAGGTTGAAGATCAGCAGTTTCGACGGATCGCGCCCGGCCTCGGCGGCGCGGCGGCGGATATCGGCCACGGTCTTTTTCAGCAACACCTTGGAGGGCGCCGCGACGAACACACATTCGGCCTGCTCGGCAGCGAACTGCTTGCCCCGGCTGGAGGCCCCGGCCTGGTAGAGCACCGGGGTGCGCTGCGGCGAAGGCTCGCACAAATGGATGCCCGGCACCTGGAAGTGCCTGCCCTGGTGGCGAATCTCGTGGATCTTGCTTGGATCGCTGAAGATCCGCCGCTCGCGGTCGCGCAGCACCGCGCCGTCTTCCCAACTGCCCTCCCAGAGCTTGTAGCAGACCTCCAGGTACTCCTCGGCGTAGTCATAGCGGGCGTCGTGCTCGGTCTGGGCCTGCTGGCCGATGTTGCGTGCACCGCTCTCCAGGTACGAGGTGACGATGTTCCAGCCGGCCCGGCCCTTGGTCAGGTGATCGAGGGTGGAAAGGCGCCGGGCGAAAGGATAAGGGTGCTCGAAAGACAGCGACGCGGTGAGGCCGAACCCCAGGTGTTCGGTGACCAGGGCCATGGGCGGAATCAGTTGCAGCGGATCGTTCACCGGCACTTGGGCCGCCTGGCGGATCGCCGCCTCGCCGTTGCCGTTGTAGACGTCATAGATGCCCAGCACATCGGCGATGAACAGTCCGTCGAACTTGCCCCTCTCGAGGATTCGCGCCAGGTCGGTCCAGTATTCCAGGTCCTTGTACTGCCAGGAGCGATCCCGGGGGTGGGCCCAGAGCCCGGGAGACTGATGACCGACGCAGTTCATGTCGAAGGCATTGAGGCGGATCTCACGGGGCATCAGGCAGCACTCCCGAACCTTCGGGCAACACGCCATTGAGGCGATAGTTGCCGATCAACTGGTACTTCCAACGCAGCGGGTCGTCCAGGGTCGAGGGCTGCGGGCTGCGCTGGCCGGTGAGTTCGAACTCGGCGTTGCTGGCAGCCAGCAACGCTTCGCCGACGGCGATCGCCGCCTCCGCCAGGGCGACCCGGGTCTGGGCCGGGTCCTGCTCCGCGTGCAAGTGGCGCTGGGCACGCTCCTGCAGGGCCGCGGCCACTTCGATGCGGATATGCAGGTCACCGAAGCGGCTGATCACGTAGGGGTCCTGGCTGGCCTGCGCCAAGCCGCTGCCCGGCCACGGCCGGGCTTGCTGGCATACGTAGGCCAGGGTCTGGTGCAACAGGGCTCGGGCCCGCTGCAACTGTTCGGCATTGCGGGCCAGGGCATCCTGGGGGGTATCGGGTCGAGTCAAGGCATTCATGGGGCTGTCCTTCAGTTCCAGGCGTGGCGGGCCGGCTTGACGCCGTTGAGCAGGAAATTGCCGATCAGGTGGTATTTCCAGCGGGCCGGATCGTGCAGGGTGTGGGTCCGGGCATTGCGCCAGTGGCGGTCGAGGTTGTACCTGGCCGACACCGAACGAGTTCCGGCCAGTTCGAACAGCTTGCTGGCCGCGAGCAAGGCGCTTTCGGTGGACAGCACCTTGGCCTGGGCCACCACCAGCGAGGCTTGGGCGACGCTGTCCGCATCAGGGTTGGCCAGGGCCTGGTCGATGGCCTGGGCCGCGCGGGTGAGGATTTCCTCGGCACCGTGCACCCGCCACTCCAGGTCGCCGATGGCCGCGATGGTGTAGGGATCCTGCCAGCCATGGTCCAGGCCACTATCGATCCAGGGCCGGGACTGCCGGGCGTGGAGCTTGGCATCCTCCAGGGCGGCGACGGCGATGCCAGTGTCGATCGCGGCCTGGATCACCTGGGAGATCGGCCCATCGGCGGTGGGCTGGTCGAAGGCCCGGTGGGCCGGGATCACCGCGCTGCGCGGCACCTGCACCGCCTGCAGGCTGACCCCGCCACTAGCGGTGGTGCGCTGGCCGAAGCCGTCCCAGCTATCGATTACCGTCAGCCCGGGGTTGTCCCGCTCGATGAACGCGATATGGGCCTGGCCGTCCTCATCCACGGCCACTGCCGGGACGATATGGGCGAACAAGGCACCGGTGCAGTAGAACTTCTGCCCATCGATCCGGGCCTGGTCGCCGTCGAAGCGGATCTGGCTCTGGAAGGCGCCGACATGCTTGCTACCGGCCTCGGAGAAGGCGTTGCCGAAGCGATAGCCCCGCAGCACTTGGCTGAAGTAGCGGCGCTTCTGCTCCTCGCTGCCGGTCTGCAACAGGATGTCCACCACCCCAAGGTGGTTCTGCGGCAACTGGCCCAGGGATGGGTCGGCGGCGGAGATGATCTTGATCACCTCCACCAGGGTCACATAGGACACCCCGGCACCGCCGTATTCGCGGGGAATGGTGATGCCCCACAGGCCGCTGGCGGAGAACTCGTCCAGCTCGGCCACCGGCAGGCGCCGTTCACGGTCGCGTATTGCGGCTTCCACGGCGAAGCGCCGGGCCAGGTCCCGGGCGATGCTGATGGCTTCGGCATCGCTGCGGATGATATGGGCAGTGCGAGGGGGTTGGGCTGGGGCTGTCATGGGCCGGTTCCGCTTGCTGGTGGTCAAGATCGACACCCGTCGGGTGCCTGCCACCAGGACCATTGCAGAACTCGTGCCCAGGAATAAAAACCTTCTATTTCAATGAGCTATGAATAAAACCGACAAAACACCGCAATACAAAACAGGCAAACTGCCCAACCACTGTTGGCAGGCGGACAGTTGTCGCGGAATCAGATCACCACGTTGCGCACGAAGCGCGTGGGCTGGGTGCCATCGTTGCGGTAGCCATGGGGTACATGGCTGGCGAACATGAAGAAGTCGCCGCTTTCCAGGCGGCGCTCGGTGTCGCCGAAGAACACCGTCAGGCAGCCCTCGAACACATACAACTGCTCGCTCCAGCCCTGGGCATCGCACTCGGAGCGGTACTCCTCGCCAGGCTCCAGGTGCCATTCCCACAGTTCCACCTCACGGCTGGCCTCGGCCTTGGACAGCAGCACTGCGCGGCTGCCGGGAATCAGCCCCGCCCAGGCAAGTTCGTTGATACGGCTGGAGTCCCGGGAATCCGGGGCCTGGATCAGGTCGCTGAAGGCCACGCCCAGGGCCTCGGCGACCCGATCCAGGGTCCCGAGGCTGACGTTCTTCTCCCCCGCCTCGATGGCCACCAGCATCCGCCGGCTGACCGTCGACTTCTGCGCCAGGGCACTCTGGCTCAAGCCGGCGGCGTGGCGCAGGCGCCGGACATTGAGGCTGACATGTTGCAGGACCGAAGCCCGATGACTGTTTTCCTTATGCACTCTATTCGCTCGCTCCCTGGGCCTGCGCAGTATACTGCCCAATTTCCGGCGCATTGTGCGTCCCCCTCAGGTAGCACGCAAGACCATGACATCCGGGACTTCCAGCACTTTTTCCTACAAGCTCAGCAAGGCCGAGGCCGTACTGGTGCTGATCACCATGATCTGGGGCGGCACCTTTCTCCTGGTGCAACAAGCCATGGGCGTCAGCGGCCCGATGTTCTTCGTTGGCCTGCGCTTCGCCGCGGCCGCCGCCATCGTCGCGCTCTTCTCCTGGTCGCGCCTGCGCGGCCTGACCCTGTTCGAGTTGCGCGCCGGCAGCTTCATCGGGGTTGCCATCATGCTCGGTTATGGCTTGCAGACCGTGGGTCTGCAAACCATCCCCAGCAGCCAGTCGGCCTTCATCACTGCGCTGTACGTGCCCTTCGTGCCCCTGTTGCAATGGCTGTTCATGGGCAAGCGCCCGGGCTTGCTGCCCAGCCTGGGGATCATGCTGGCATTCACTGGGCTGATGCTGCTGTCCGGGCCCAACGGCGCCTCCCTGGATTTCAGCCCCGGAGAGATCGCGACTTTGATCAGCACCGTGGCGATCGCCGCGGAAATCATCCTCATCAGCAGCTTTGCCGGGCGCGTGGATGTGCGCCGGGTAACGGTGGTGCAACTGGCGGTGACCTCGGTACTGGCCTTTGCCATGGTGCTGCCCACCGGGGAAACACTGCCGGAATTCTCCTGGCTGCTGCTGGTCATCGCCCTGGGCCTGGGAGCCTCCAGCGCGGCGATCCAGGTGGCGATGAACTGGGCCCAGAAGAGCGTCTCGCCGACCCGGGCCACGCTGATCTATGCCGGCGAACCGGTCTGGGCCGGGATCGTCGGGCGCATCGCCGGGGAACGCCTGCCCGCCCTGGCCCTGCTGGGCGGGGTGATGATCGTGCTGGCGGTGATCGTCAGCGAGCTGAAGATCAACCGCAGATCGACGCACAGACCAGAAGCCTCACTGGGCGGTGAGTCGACACCGTCCTGACCCCAGCCACCTACAAGGACGGCCCATCGGGCCCGGGGCTCGAAAGCCAGCCCGGGGCGATCAAGGACCCATGGTGCTTGGGCTCCAGCGGCAGCGGATCACCTTCAATGGCGCCCTTGTAATAGAAATAGGCCCGGTAGCGGACATGCCCCTCCGGCATGGCCTTTTCGTAATACAGCACGGTGCCCGGCGGCAACAGGTAGCGGTGCCCGTCGTCCGGGGGGCCGTCGATGACCAGGGCCTTGCGAGTGCTGATCATCTCCTGGGCCGGCGGGTACAGCCGTTCCAGGCCGATGGCCAACGCGGCGCCCAGGCAGGTGAACAGCAGGGCAAAGCAGCCACGCCGGAGCAAACGGCTGCTGGTGGTGGTTTTGGCTGGGTGCATCCGTGTCGATCCTTGTCCGATGAGTTACGTGCAGGGCAAACCTTGTGCGAACACCCGGGAACGGGCGAAGCGGGCATTTGTCTCCTACCTTTGAAAGCGCATGTAACATTTCCGATGGCTATCCAGCCGCGCTTGGCGGTTGGTGATCAAGGGCCTGGCACGTATTATGCGTCATACTTTTCCGCAGATTAGAAGCCTATGTCCCTGATAGTTCTACTGCTTCTGCCATTCATGGGCAGCTGTCTGGCGGCCCTGTTGCCGCACAACGCACGTAACACCGAATCGCTGCTGGCCGGCCTGGTTGCCCTCATCGGCACCATTCAGGTGGCTTTGCTGTATCCGCAGATCGCCGATGGCGGAGTGATTCGCGAGGAGTACACCTGGCTGCCGAGCCTGGGACTGAACTTCGTGTTGCGCCTGGACGGCTTCGCCTGGCTGTTCTCGCTGCTGGTGCTGGGCATCGGCACCCTGGTGTCGTTGTATGCGCGCTACTACATGTCGCCCCAGGACCCGGTGCCGCGCTTCTTCGCCTTTTTCCTGGCGTTCATGGGCGCCATGCTGGGCCTGGTGATCTCCGGCAACCTGATCCAGATCGTGTTCTTCTGGGAACTGACCAGCCTCTTCTCGTTCCTGCTGATCGGCTATTGGCATCACCGTTCCGACGCCCGCCGTGGCGCCTACATGGCGTTGATGGTCACCGGGGCCGGGGGATTATGCCTGCTGGCGGGGGTCATGCTGCTCGGCCATGTGGTCGGCAGCTATGACCTGGACCAGGTACTGGCTGCCGCGGACAAGATCAAGGCCCATGCCCTCTACCCTGTCCTGCTTCCCTTGATCCTGCTCGGTGCGCTGAGCAAGAGCGCACAATTCCCCTTCCACTTCTGGCTTCCCCACGCCATGGCCGCACCGACACCGGTCTCGGCCTACCTGCACTCGGCGACCATGGTCAAGGCCGGGGTGTTTCTCCTGGCCCGCTTGTGGCCATCGCTGTCCGGCAGCGAAGAATGGTTCTGGATCGTCGGCGGCGCCGGCGCCTGTACCCTGGTGCTGGGCGCCTATTGCGCGATGTTCCAGAACGACCTCAAGGGCCTGCTGGCCTACTCCACCATCAGCCACCTGGGCCTGATCACCCTGCTGCTGGGCCTGAACAGTCCGCTGGCGGCGGTGGCCGCGGTATTCCACATCCTCAACCACGCCACCTTCAAGGCCTCGCTGTTCATGGCAGCCGGGATCATCGACCACGAGAGCGGCAGCCGCGACATCCGCAAGCTCAACGGCCTGATCAAGCTGATGCCCTACACCGCGACCCTGGCCATGGTGGCCAGCGCCTCCATGGCCGGGGTGCCGCTGCTCAACGGCTTCCTGTCCAAGGAGATGTTCTTCGCCGAGACGGTGTTCATCAATTCCAGCGCCTGGGTCGAGATCGCCCTGCCGGTGATCGCCACCATCGCCGGGACCTTCAGCGTCGCCTATGCCCTGCGCTTCACCGTCGATGTGTTCTTCGGCGAGCCGGCCACCGACCTGCCCCACACGCCCCACGAACCGCCACGCTGGATGCGCGCGCCGGTGGAGCTGCTGGTGTTCACCTGCCTGCTGGTGGGGATCTTCCCGGCCCAGATCATCGGGCCGTTGCTGGCCGCCGCTGCGCGGCCAGTGGTGGGCGGGACCCTGCCCGAATACAGCCTGGCGATCTGGCACGGCCTCAATGCGCCGATGATCATGAGCCTGATCGCCATGTCCTGCGGCATCGTCCTCTACCTGTTGCTGCGCAAGCCGCTGGTGGGTGGCCGCTTCGCCTACCCGCCGGGCGTGGGCCGCTTCAATGGCAAGCGCCTGTTCGAACGCTGCCTGGTAGCCCTGACCCGACTGGCCCGTGGCCTGGAACGGCGGCTGAGCACCAAGCGCCTGCAAAGCCAGTTGTTCCTGCTGGTGCTGGCGGCGGTGATCGCCGGGTTGATCCCCATGCTCTACAGCAGCCTGACCTGGGGCGACCGGCCGAAGATCCCCGGTTCCATCGTCTTCGTGACCTTCTGGCTGCTGGCCATCGCCTGCGCCCTGGGCGCCGCCTGGCAGGCCAAGTATCACCGCCTGGCCGCCCTGACCATGGTCAGCGTCTGCGGGCTGATGACCTGCGTCACCTTCGTCTGGTTCTCCGCCCCCGACCTCGCCCTGACCCAGCTGGTGGTGGAAGTGGTGACCACTGTGCTGATCCTGCTGGGCCTGCGCTGGCTGCCGCGGCGGATCGAGGACGTCTCGCCGCTGCCCAGCAGCGTGCCCAAGGCGCGTATCCGCCGCCTGCGCGACCTGAGCCTGTCGGTCGCCGTGGGCCTGGGCATGGCGCTGTTGTCCTACGCCATGCTGACCCGGCCGACGCCCAACGACATCTCCTCGTTCTACCTGAGCCGGGCCCTGCCCGAGGGTGGCGGCACCAATGTGGTCAACGTGACCCTGGTGGATTTCCGCAGCTTCGACACCCTGGGCGAGATCACCGTGCTGGTGGCCGTGGCCCTGACCGTATTCGCCCTGCTGCGACGCTTCCGCCCGCCCAAGGAAAGCATGCAATTGCCGGCCCAGCAGCGCCTGCTGGCACCGGACGTGGTTACCGACCTGGTCAACCCGCGCCAGGCCAGCGACACCGCCCTGGGCTTCATGATGGTGCCTGCGGTGCTGGTGCGCCTGCTGCTGCCGATCGCCCTGGTGGTGTCCTTCTACCTGTTCATGCGCGGGCACAACCTGCCGGGTGGCGGTTTCGTCGCCGGGCTGGTGATGTCGGTGGCGTTCATCCTGCAGTACATGGTGGCCGGTACCCAGTGGGTGGAAGCGCAGATGAGCCTGCGACCGCTGCGCTGGATGGGCACCGGCCTGCTGTTCGCGGTGGCCACGGGCCTCGGCGCGCTGGCCTGGGGCTATCCGTTCCTGACCACCCACACCCTGCACCTGGACCTGCCGCTGTTCGGTGATATTCATATCGCCAGCGCGCTGTTCTTCGACATCGGCGTGTACGCGGTGGTGGTGGGCGCGACGCTGCTGATCCTCACCGCCCTGGCGCACCAGTCGGTGCGGGCCCACAAGCCTGCCAGCCAGTCCAAATCCCTGATCAAGAGCGGAGCCGCCTGATGGAAGAAGTCATTGCAATCGCCATTGGTGTTCTCGCCGCCTCGGGAGTCTGGCTGGTGCTGCGCCCGCGGACCTTCCAGGTGGTGATGGGCCTGTGCCTGCTGTCCTACGCGGTCAACCTGTTCATCTTCAGCATGGGCAGCCTGTTCATCGGCAAGGAGCCGATCGTCAAGGACGGCGTGCCCCAGGACCTGCTGCACTACACCGACCCCCTGCCCCAGGCGCTGGTGCTCACCGCCATCGTCATCAGCTTCGCGATGACCGCGCTGTTCCTTGTGGTACTCCTGGCATCCCGGGGCCTGACCGGCACCGACCACGTCGACGGTCGGGAGCCCAAGGAATGAACCTGTTGTCGTCGCACCTGATCGTCGCCCCTATCCTGTTGCCGCTGCTGACCGCGGCCCTGCTCCTGTTGCTGGGAGAAAAACACCGGCCGCTCAAGGCCCGGCTCAACCTGTTCTCCAGCCTGCTGGGCCTGGGCCTGGCGCTGTACCTGCTGTACTGGACCCAGGCCGATGGCGCCACCGGCTCGTTCGGCGTGTACCTGCCGAGCAACTGGCAGGTACCGTTCGGCATCGTGCTGGTGGTCGATCGCCTGACGGCGCTGATGCTGGTGCTGACCGGCATCATCGGGGTCAGCGCGCTGCTGTTCGCCATGGCCCGCTGGGACGGCGCCGGCGCCAGCTTCCACGCGCTGTTCCAGATCCAGCTGATGGGCCTGTACGGGGCCTTCCTCACCGCCGACCTGTTCAACCTGTTCGTGTTCTTCGAAGTGCTGCTGGCAGCGTCGTATGGCCTGATGCTGCATGGCTCGGGACGGGCGCGGGTGTCCTCGGGGCTGCACTACATCACCATCAACCTCCTGGCCTCGTCGTTGTTCCTGATCGGCACGGCGATGATCTACGGAGTCACCGGCACCCTGAACATGGCCGACCTGGCCATGAAGATCCCGCTGGTGCCCGAGGCCGACCGTGGCCTGTTGCACGCCGGCACGGCGATCCTGGCCATCGCCTTCCTGGCCAAGGCCGGGATGTGGCCGCTGAACTTCTGGCTGGTGCCGGCCTATTCCTCGGCCAGCGCACCGGTAGCGGCCTTGTTCGCGGTGATGACCAAGGTCGGGGTCTATACCGTGCTGCGCTTGTGGACCCTGCTGTTTTCCGGCCAGGCCGGAGCCTCGGCCTATTTCGGCAACCAGTGGCTGGTGTACGGCGGCCTGGCGACGATCTGCTGTGCGGCGCTGGGCATCCTCGCCGCGCAACGCCTGGAGCGCATGGCCAGCCTGAGCATCCTGGTCTCGGCGGGGATCCTGCTCGCGGTGATCGGCTTCGCCCAACCGGCACTGACCGGCGCGGCGCTGTTCTACCTGTTCAGCTCGACCCTGGCCATGTGCGCGCTGTTCCTCCTGGCCGAACTGATCGAACGCTCACGCTCGGCCACCGAGGCGCCCCTGGAAGACGAAGGCGAGATCCTGCCCCAACCACTGGGGGCCTCGCCGCCCCGGGGCAGCAACCTCGACGATGAGCAGCAGGTGGTGGTCGGCCAGGTGATTCCCTGGACCATGGCCTTCCTGGGTCTGAGCTTCATCGCCTGTGCCCTGCTGATCATCGGCATGCCGCCGCTGTCGGGCTTTATCGGCAAGCTCAACCTGATCGCCGCCCTGCTCAATCCCCAGGGCCTGGGCAGTGGCCTGCAGACCCAGGTGCCGGTGGCGGGCTGGTGCTTCCTGGCGCTGCTGATCCTCTCCGGCCTGGCGTCCCTGATCGCCTTCGCGCGCCTGGGCATCCGCCGCTTCTGGACGCCCGAGGAGCGACCCTCGCCTGTGCTGCGGCGCCTGGAGTGCGTGCCGATAGTGGCGCTGCTGGGCCTGTGCGTGTTGCTGAGTTTCAAGGCCGAGCCGCTGCTGCGCTTCACCCAGGACACCGCCGACAACCTCAATCATCCCGAGCACTACGTGATGGCGGTACTGGGCACCCGGACGGTGCTCAGCCCCGAGGCCAAGGCTGCACTGTCGATGGAGGTGCAGCCATGAAGCGCCTGTTCCCCTCGCCCTTCCTGTCCCTGGCGTTGTGGCTGCTGTGGCTGCTGCTGAACCTCTCCGTCAGCCCCGGCAACCTGCTGCTGGGCGCGGCGCTGGGTTTTCTCGCGCCGCTGCTGATGCGCCCGCTGCGCCCGCAACCGATCCGCATCCGCCGGCCCTGGACCATCCTGCGCCTGTTCCTGCTGGTGGGTCGCGACGTACTGGTGTCGAACCTGCTGGTGGCCTGGGGCGTGCTCAACAACGGCCGGCGTCCGGTGCGCTCGGCGTTCGTCAAGGTGCCCCTGGACCTGCGCGACGCCAACGGGCTGGCGGCGCTGTCGACCATTACCACGGTGGTGCCGGGCACGGTCTGGTCCGAGCTCTCCCTGGACCGCAGCATCCTCTTGCTGCACGTGTTCGACCTGGAGGATGAAGCGCAATTCATCCAGCACTTCAAGGCCACCTACGAGCGCCCGCTGATGGAGATCTTCGAATGAGCGCACTGATGGATAACGCGATCCTGCTGAGCCTGTTCATCTTTTCCCTGGCCATGGTCCTGACCCTGGTGCGCCTGTTCCGGGGGCCTTCGGCCCAGGACCGGGTCCTGGCGCTGGACTACCTGTACATCCTGGCGATGCTGATGATGCTGGTGCTGGGCATTCGCTACTCCAGCGATACCTACTTCGAGGCGGCGCTGCTGATCGCCCTGTTCGGCTTCGTCGGCTCCTTCGCCCTGGCCAAATTCCTCCTGCGTGGCGAGGTGATCGAATGAACGACCTGCAACAACTGCCCCTGTGGGTGGAAATCCTGGTGGCCCTGTTGCTGCTGCTGGGCAGCCTGTTCGCCCTGATCGGCGCGCTGGGCATCCTGCGCATGAAGAGCTACTTCCAGCGCATGCACCCGCCGGCCCTGGCCTCGACCCTGGGCTCGTGGACCGTGGCCCTGGCCTCGATCCTGTATTTCTCGGCGCTCAAGTCGGGGCCGGTGCTGCACGCCTGGCTGATCCCGATCCTGCTGTCGATCACCGTACCGGTGACGACCCTGCTGCTGGCCCGCGCCGCGCTGTTCCGCAAGCGCATGGCCGGCGACGACGTGCCGGCGGAAGTCAGCAGCAAACGCCAGGAAACCGGCAACTGAGCAGGCGCGGGCTCGCCCCGCGCTTGCCTTGCGGGGCTGCTCAGGCCCAGGCCAGCACCAGCAGCCCAGCCCCCAGTACCACGCACAAGGGCGAATAGAACAGCGTGTCGAGCCGGGCGAAGCGCGAACCCCGCACCTGCTTGAAGAACCCCACCAGTTCCGAATCGCCAATGGCCCGGCCGAACATCAGCAAGGCCATGGCGCTGATGACCCACTGCAAGGCCGGATGGCTCACGCTCGGCAACAAGAGCCCGACCCGCAGGCACACCAGCAGCGCGACCAGCAACAGGGCCAGCGCCACCAGCAAGGTCGCCAGCGCCGGTATCTGGAAGGCCGGCTGGCTCTGCCCGGGCGCAGGCCCAGGCACCTGCGGGATCACCGCCTCGCTGCCGCGCTTGCCGCCAGCGGCCCAGTACAGGTGCAACAGGCTGATCGATAAAAAGGTTCCGGCCACTCCCTGTGCAAGCAGATGAGTCATGTTGGACGTCCCTGGAAAATTTCGCTGAAGAATGGACCTGATTGCGCGTTTTGGTAAGTACGTTCGTCGTCTTCGATGCTAAAGTGCCGGCCCATGAAATTCGCCCGTTCCGATCGCTCGCTCGTTGCCTGGATGCTGTATTGCTGCGTCCTGTTCAACGTGTTCGCCTGCAGCATCGGCCATGGCCAGATGCTGGGCATGCAGCTCAACGGCATCGGCGGGCAGTTCTGTAGCGTCGATCCGGCCACCCAGGCGCCGGTACAAGCCCCCACCGACCAGGATTCGCTGCCGACCCTGGCCAAGGCCTTCGGTTGCCCGCTGTGCTCCACCGGTGGCATGGGCCCGGCGCTGAACACCAGCCTTGGCCTGGCTTTCCTGCCGCAGCCCCAGGCGCCGCCGCTGGCCGGCCCGCTCCAGGTCGATCTCCCCGCCCACCATAGCTGGCCCACCGCCCGTCCCCGGGCACCGCCCCACGCCTGACTCTTGTCCCTACCCGCCCCACCCACCGCGCCCTTTGCGTGGCGCATGGCCGTGGGCTGTTTCCTAGTCAAGAATTCAGGACCTATCAATGAAACACCTTCCTCTGCTGGCGAGCCTGCTGGGCTGCCTGTGTGCCAATGCCTGGGGCGCGCAGCGCCTTGAACTGGCCCCCACCACCATCGGCGCCGACGAAACCGAGGCCGAGCCCGGCCTGTCCCTGGACCAATCCAGCGGCATGGCCTCGCGCTTGGGCCTGAGCCTGCGCGAAACCCCTGCCTCGGTGGCGGTAAGCAACCGCCAGGACATCGAACGCCGGGGCGATCGTACCTTCCAGGACGCCGCCAATGCCCTGCCCGGGGTCAATGCCAGCGCTCCTCCAGGGTTCGGCGGCTTCGTTTCCTATCGTGGCTTCACCAACAGCCAGATCACCCAGATGTTCAATGGCATCAATGTCGCCACCGGCCTGGCCCGCCCTGTGGACGCCTGGATCTACGACCGGGTGGAACTGGTGGGCGGCCCGTCGTCGCTGATCAATGGCGCAGGCTCCGTGGGCGGTTCGCTGAACTACGTGACCAAGCTGGCCGAACGCCGCGAACTGGCCGCCGAGGGCCTGCTCGGCTATGGCAGCTTCGACACCACCCAGACCGCCTTCGGGGTCAACCATGCCCTCAGCCCGGCCAGCGCCGATGTGCAGCACTTCGCGCGGCTGGATGTCAGCCACAACACCAGCAACGGCTATATCGACCGCCAGGAACGCGACGCCTGGAGCCTGGCATTCTCCCTGCTCAGCGACCTGACCCCGGACCTGTCCCACACCCTGGCCGTGGAGTATCAGGACGAGCACGAGGACAGCCCCTACTGGGGCACGCCGGTACTCAATCCCAAGGCCGGCGACCTGAAGATCGACAAGCACAACCGCTTCAACAACTACAACGTCGCCGATGGCCTGTACGAACAGCGCACCGTCTGGCTGCGTTCGATCCTCGACTACCGGATCAACGACAGCACCAGCCTGCGCAATACCCTTTATCACCTGGACAGCCAGCGTGACTACCGCAACCTGGAGACCTACCAGTACAGCCCCGACAACCGGCTGGTGAACCGCTCCACCGCCTACCTGGTGCGGCACCAGGGCAACCAGGTGGGCAACCAGTTCGAGGTGCGTCACGAAGACCAACTGCTGGGCCTCGACACCACCTGGGCCGCCGGTTTCGAGTACAAGGTCAACAGCACCACCAATTCGCCGAACAACGTACCTGCACGCAACAGCGTCGACCCGAACAGCTACCGTCCTGGGCACTTCTACGAACTGGAAGGAACCCGCCAGGGCTGGGTCAAGGACAAGACCAATCAGGTCACCACCCGCGCGCTGTTCGTCGAGAACCGCCTGGCCCTGACCGACGAGCTGTCGCTGCTCAGCGGTTTGCGCTACGACGCCATCGACCTGGACGTGACCAACCACCGCGCCATCACCGCCAGCAACCCGCGCCACTTCAAGCGCAGCTGGGAGCCGGTCACCGGACGCCTGGGCCTGACCTGGCAGTTCTTGCCCAGCGCCAACGTCTATGTGCAATACAGCACCGCCGCCGAACAGCCCAGCGGCACCCAGAACTTCGACGTATCCACCGGCAAGCAGTGGGAAGTGGGGAGCAAGTTCGACTACCTGGACGGTCGTGGCTCGGCGACCGTGGCGGCCTACCGCATCGAACGCAAGGACTTCGCCGTGACCGATCCACTGGACCCGGCCAATAGCATTCCGGTGGGCCAGCAGACCTCCAAGGGTATCGAGCTGGCCAGCTCGCTGCACATCACTCCACGCCTGCTGGCCCAGGGCAACTTCGCCTGGGTGGATGCCGAATACGATGCGTTCAACGAGAAGCTCGCCAACGGCACGGTGGTCTCGCGCAAGGGCAATACCCCCACCAACGTGCCCTCGCGGCTGGCCAATCTGTGGCTGACCTACGACCTGGCGAGCAATTGGCAAGCCGGCGTCGATGCCCGCTACGTGGCCTCGGTATACGCCGATAACGCCAACACCCTGACCATGCCGGCCTACACCCTGTATGGCAGCTTCCTGCGCTACCAGCTCGACAGCCACACCAGCATCACCGGCCGGGTGCGCAACCTGACCAACGAAACCTATGGCCAGTTCGCCCACGTGTCCCCGGCCTACTACCTGGGTACGCCGCGAACCTTCGAGGTGGCCGTGCAGACCCGCTTCTAAAGCCGGTCCCGCCTTCGCGCAAGGCGCAGGCGGGACACACCGCTAAAGTGTCGCAGCGAGCTTGTCCGCCACGTCAGCGGGCACCCAGGCACGCCACAGGTCGGGGTGTTGCCGCAAGAATGCCCGGGCGCTGTCCCGGGGCTCGCTGTGGTTCTCGCTCATCTGCGCCAGGGCCTGGTTCAGGGGCCCGATGGGCAGGTCGACCTTGGCGAAGAACTCCACCAGCTGCGGGTATTGCTGCTGGAACGGCGTGGACACGCCAATCGACAGTTTGGAAGCCAGGGACCGGGTCGGACGGGGGTTGGGCTCGGCGGGATCGGTCAGGGTCTTCCAGGCCTGGGCATCGAAGGGCGGCTCCTGCAACTGGACCAGCTTGAAACGCCCCAGCAACGGCGTTGGCGACCAGTAGTAGAACAGCACCGGCTTGCCACGCCGGATCGACGAGCTGATCTCGGCGTCCAGGGCCGCTCCGGAGCCGCTACGAAAGTTCACGTAGCTGTCCTCCAGGCCATAGGCCTTGAGCTTCTGCTTGTTGACGATCTCCGAAGTCCAGCCGATGGGGCTGTTGAGAAAGCGTCCCTTGTCGGGGCTTTCCGGGTCCTTGAACACTTCCTTGTAGCGCTTGAGATCGGAGACGCTACGCAGCTCGGGGGCCAGGGGCTTGATGCCCCGCTGCGGATCGCCCTTGATCACGTATTCGGGAACCCACCACCCCTCGGTGGCGCCCTTGACCGTGTCCCCCAGCGCCACCACCTTGCCCTCGGCCTCGGCCTTGACCCATACCGGGCTGCGCCCTGCCCACTCCTCGCCGATGACCTGGATGTCGTTGTTGGCCAGGGCAGTTTCCAGGGTGATGGTGGTGCCGGGCAAGGTATCGGTGGGCAGGCCATAGCCGCTCTCGACCACCGTGCGCAGAATCTCGGTGATCAGGCTGCCGCTCTCCCAGTTCAGGTCGGCGAAATGGATCGGCTGCGGCGCCGCAGTCGCCGCTGGCGCCGCGCCAAGAGCAGCAAGGGTCAACAGGCTGCTGGCCAGCAGCGCACGTAATCCGTTCATGGCAAGCACCTCTCTAGGTCGAGTCCTGGGCAAGAGGGACAGCGACGCACCAGCGCAAGGCCCCTGAAGCATTAAGTCAACTGACTGTAGTAGAGGTTCCGTGTTTTCAAGCACCCACGGATGGCATCAGGAGTCCGGCGGCTCCTGCAGGCACTGCAATTCGCGGCGCACCATGCTGGCGTAGGCCGCTGGCCGCAGGTTGTAGATCTGCGCGGCCACCCAGCTCAACCAGGCACCTTGCAGGACGGGCTTCTGTGCGAACAGGCGCTGGGCCTCGCTGCGCGCAGCGGCCAGATGCTGCTGGTGGAATTCGGCGCGGCTCTGGCTCGTCACTCGCTGGCCTTGAAGCTGATCAGTTCGCCCTTGCGCCACTTGGCGGCCTTGGCGGATATGGCCTTGAGGGTCTTGGTCAGGCCTTCCTGCAACTGCTCGTTGGCGGCGAAAACCATCACCACCGATTGCCCTTCCCTGAACACTATCCCCTGCCCCAGGGGGCTGGCGACGAAGGCGTAGTCGCCCAGGCCATAGACCGTCAGCTTGATCTCGCGAAAGCGAATTTCCATCTTGCCGCCTTCGCGGCTGGGCAATACCGCAGCGCGAAAATGGTCTCCTACTTTCAGTTCCAGGCGGGGCTTGTCGTCCACCACCATGGCCGTCTCGGTATCGAGTTCGGCGATGTAGATGCCTTCGGCGGACTGTTCGGTGACATAGACAAAACGAGATTGAAACTGCTTGACCAGCTTTGCGCGCAAATCACCCAAGACAAACAACGCGTGCATTTCAAGATTACTTACTGCCAAGGAAAGGCTCCCCGATACTCAAAATGATGCTGTCCTTAAAAAAACGGGCAGCACAAAAAAACGCCATGACGGCGTACTCACTCCAATCACTCAACCAGAAGTTCACTCAGATGGACCTGCTACTCCGGCGGCCGTGGGCACTGGGCAAGGGGAATTCCACCATTGCATAGGCACATGTCGAAGGCTGGAGAATAGGCTCTGAACCCGAAAAACGTGGCGCCGCGCAGTAGGGAACGAGTGCTGGAACAGGCCTGCTGGCCGTAAACACCCTGGTCAATTCCCGGAATCGGCAGCCACTTCGGGCGGCTGGGGGCAATTCTAGAGCAACTTTGTGTATTTCGACTATGCAAAGCGCAAGTCCATCACCCTTTGCACCAGTCAAGCAAAGACCAGTACCGCACTCCAGCCGGTAACGTTATCCCAGGCATGTTACCGGCAGGCGTCATTCTAGTGCGCCGCCCCACTCCTGTCCTGGCATTGCTGATGCAGATACTTGAGCGCCGCTCTTGAGGAAAATACTCACAAGCTGATCTGACTCAGGATCCGGTTTGCCCATCCACGCAATACTCGACGCCGGGTCCACCGGCCACACTCCGTGGGCACCCGAGACTCAACGAGCCAAAGGAGCAGAGGGGAAATGAAAGAGCTGGATATTGGCGAATTCTTCATCCGCGGCCAGTGCCGGGAAGTCAGGGGCGAATACCAGGCCGTGATCGCCCTGCGCACCAAGGTGCCCAAGAGCCGGTTCCACTTCTACCAAGTGGAACGCGACCGCTGGTTCAAGACCTCGGAGGAAGCCGCGGCAGCAGCCCGGGAACAAGCCAGGGCCCTCAAGCAAGCGATCGACCAGGGCGCGCTGGCCCCTTGAGCCAGTGGAGCCGGCCTAGGCCGAGTGCTTGAAACGGTCCGGGTCGGGGGCAAGCACTGCCAGTTGCTCCTGCCAGGCCAACTGGCATTCCTCAGCGTCGGCGCGACTGGCGAACGCGGTACCCCGTTGTTCGCCATTGACCAGTACCACCCAGCACACCTTGCGCCCCAGGGCTTGCAACGAGCCGGGCACGCCGCTGCCTATCATCACCGCTACATCGACCTTGTACATGGCTATCCCCGCGGAAATAGTTAGCAACCTAACGATATAGGCATGCTAAATGATTTCCGCCTCTGGACAACAGCCGGTTATTGCACATCAGCATTACGCCAACGGTAACAATCGCCGCTCGCCATCAGGCCCGCCGAGATGGCGCCTGCTCGGGTTTGTAGCCCAGGCGCAGGCCGCCCCAGTGGCGTCCCTGGACCATGATCGGCACCGAAAGATCGTGCATCAGCTCGCCGGTATCGCGGGTGTAGGTCTGCAACAACAGCGGCTGCTGATGGCTGCCGCAGCGAATACCGGTGCGATCGGCGAACTTGCGCTTGCTGCGGTTGTGCAGGTTGTCCACCTGGGGATCGCCGGTCAAGGGTTGGGAAAACGCCTGGTTATGGGTCGGCACGTAGCCTTCCTGGGTACAGGCGATGGCGAACACCAGGCCGTCATGGCGTGGCAGCAAGGACTCCTGGATCGCTGGCAGCACCTGATCGGTATAGCGATCGAAGCGGGTGTGATACCTGCTTGGCTCGGTGTTGGGAATCAACTGGTAATTGCGGTCGAACAGCTCGTCGAGGCTGATGCGCTGGGCCGCGAGGTCGGCCTCGAACTGCTCGGCGATGCGTCGCGCGCCTTCGCGGGCCAGGTCGTAGATGCGCTGGTGATATTCATCCAGGCCCACCGCGGCCAGGCGCTCGCTGATGGTTTCCGCCTGCCCTTCCATTTGCACCGCCGCCTCGGCCAGGCTGCGGGTCTGCTGGTCGCTGACCGCCAGGTCGCTGCGCATCTGCTCCACCGCGTGGAACAAGCTGTCCAACTGTTCGCGATTGGTCTCGGCGCCCCGGGCGATCTCGCTGACCTGCTCCTCGACCCCGGCCGCCAGGCGGGCGATGTTGTCCAGGTGGCGACCGGTATGCTCCACCTGCTCGACCCCAAGATTCAGGTCATCGGACAACTGGCGGATCTGTTCCACTACATCACCGGTGCGCTGCTGGATATCGGCCACCATCACCCCGACCTCATCGGTGGCCACCGCCGTGCGCCCGGCCAGCCCGCGCACCTCGTCGGCGACCACGGCGAAACCGCGGCCATGCTCGCCGGCCCGGGCCGCCTCGATGGCCGCATTGAGGGCCAGCAGGTTGGTCTGGCTGGCAATGGACTGGATCACCAGGGCCACGCGCTGGATCTCCTCGCTGCGCTGGCTGAGGGCCTCGATCGACTCACGGCTGTCGTTGGCGCGCTGGCTCAGAAGGTGCATGCGGTTGATGGACTCGCCCAGCACCGTGCGCCCTTCGGCACTGCTGGCATGGGCTTCGCTGGCGGCTCCCAGCGCTTGGCGGCTGAGCTGCGAGGTGACCTGCTCGGTCTTGATCATCACCTCGGCGTTGCCGACGATGCGCACCGCGGCATCCAGCTGGGATTGCAGCTTGTCGGCCAAGCGGGTTACCGAATAGGCCACGCCAGCGGCGGACAATGCATTGTGGGAAGTGCTGTAGGACAGATCGCGGGTCAGCGCCGACATTTCGCCATCGCTGGCCGCCAGCACCGCCCCCGTCACCTTGCGGCTACGCAGCCGGGGCAACCAGATCACCACCACCGCCAGCGGCAGGCACAGGTACAGCGGCCAGTCGCCCAGGGCCTGACCGGCCAACAGCGCCATCAGGGCCGCACTCTGTAGCGCCGGAGCCCACCAACGGGCAGGTTCGGGAGTTGCCAGCGCCTGCGCCACAGGCACCGCGAGAGATCCATCTCTTGACATGTTGCTCACCCCATATCGTTCTAATTGTTTTGCCGCATTAAACGCCACTATAACGCCATGATCCATGGTCCCTTAGTCGGAACAGGCACAGCGGCAAGCTTGCAGCCTCAAGCGGCAAGAAGCGCGTGCGGGGCATTATTCAGGGTCTGGCGGGATGGGTATTGCAACAGATCAAGGGAACGGTGGCCGTGGCGCGGCTACCGAAGGGAGGGCAATTGTAGCGAGGGGTTTGCACTCCAGGGACGCAGCGCCGGCTAGGCTGCGCCCCTGAAGGCATCAATGCACTTGAAACACTTGCAGCGGCTGTCAGGCCTGGCGCTGGTGCTTGTCGATCTGCTCGTGACGCTCTTGGGCTTCGATGCAGTACTTGGTGGTCGGGCTGATCAGCAGGCGCTTGAGGCCGATCGGCTCGCCGCTGTCGTCGCACCAGCCGAAGCTGTCGTCACTGATCCGGCCCAGGGCCTGCTCCAGCTGCGGCAACATGCGCTGGTCGCGATCGATGGCATTGACCAACCAGGTGCGCTCTTCTTCGACGGAAGCGGCGTCGGCCGGGTCAGCCGGGGTATCCAGGCTTTCAATGGCGATCCGGTTCTGCTCGATGCGCTCGTGGGTTTCCACCTTCATGGCTTGCAACAGCTCAGTGAAAAAAGCGTGTTGCTCGGCATTCATGTAGTCATCCGCCGGCATGGCCAGCAACTTTTCCTTGGTCATTGATTTCTCTATAAAAAATACGTGCATTAAGGCGAATTCAAACTGTTTCCGGTTGACCTTCAGGGTCATCAGAAAGGCGCCATACCTTCCAAGCGCCACCCGGCACTCAATTTACGAGGGGCGGCAGTCTAAGGCCGGTTTGAGGGCTCAGCAACTGAAATGACAGCGAATCTGTCCGACAAACCGCACAAAGCCCGCAATTGCGGGCTTTGGGGCTGGTGATCGGAGTGCTTTTATAACAAAAAATTCCATGCACGAAGGTCTTTTAGAAGACAAACGGCAGTACCGGACAGCGGATTTGGCCATTTTTGCGACAGATTACCGCCCTGCCCGTCCGCCTCCAGGCATCGACATCAGCGTTTGAGCTTGCGTTTGTTGCGGTACTGGTCGATGACCACCGCCACCACGATGATCAACCCCTTGATGATGTCCTGGATGTAGGCATCGACACCGACGAAAGTGAAACCGCTGGCCATCACCCCCAGGATCAGTGCGCCGATCACCGTGCCGGTGATGCGTCCCACGCCTCCGGCCAGGCTGGTGCCGCCGATCACCGCAGCGGCGATGGCATCCAGTTCGTAGGACATGCCCATCCCCGCCTGCCCGGTGGCGGCCCGCGCCGAGGCCACCACCCCGGCCAACCCGGCCAGCAGCCCGGCGATGCTGTAGACGATCACCAGGTGGCGCTTGACGTTGATCCCCGACGTGCGTGCCGCCTGCATGTTGCCGCCGATGGCGTAGGTGTACTTGCCATAACGGGTGTAGCGCAGGGCGACATGGAAAATCACCGCCACCGCCAGGAAGATCACCACCGGCATCGCCCCATGGCCAATGGCAGTGTAGGAATCGGACAGCATGCTCACCGGCTGGCCCTGGGTGTAGTAGCGCGCCAGGCCACGGGCCGAGACCATCATTCCCAGGGTGGCGATAAAGGGCGGGATACCACTGAGGGCGATGATGCTGCCGTTGATCGCCCCCGCCAGCAGGCCGACCCCCAGCCCTGCCAGTACCGGGATCCATACCGGCAGATCGGTCAACCCGGGGAACACCGCGCGGCTGAAGTCGGAAGTCTGCGCCAGGCTGGCGGCGATCATCGCCGACAAGGCCAGCACCGAGCCCGAGGACAGGTCGATGCCGGTGGTGATGATCACCTGGGTCACGCCGATGGCCAGCAGGCCAATGACCGAGACCTGGAGGATCATCAGCACCAGACGCTGGGAATTGAGCAAGAAGCTCTGCTCGCGGACCACCCAGCCGGACAGCTCGAACACCAGGGCGATGCCGATCAGCACCAGGAAGATACTCAGTTCGGTCGGCAGGCGCCGACGGCTCTTGGCCGGTGCCAGGGCCGGTTTGTTTTCCAGTATTGCGTTCATCACCGTCCACCTTGATCAGGGGCGGCGCCATTGCAGGCGGCCGGCCCAGGTTGAATGTCGTGTGTCGCCGCTAGTGTTCCAGGGCCAGGCCCGAGGCCAGCTGCATCACCCGCTCCTGGCTCGCTTCGCTGCGGTCCAGGGTGCCCATTAGCTGCCCCTCGTGCATGACCATTACCCGGTCGCTCATGCCCAGGACCTCGGGCAGTTCCGAGGAGATCATCAGCACCGCCATGCCTTCGCCGGCGAGTGTGGCGATCAGGCGATAGATCTCGGCCTTGGCCCCGACATCGATGCCCCGGGTCGGCTCGTCGAGGATCAGGATCCGCGGCCGGGTCATCAGCCAGCGGGCCAGCAGGGCCTTTTGCTGGTTGCCGCCAGACAGGGTGTCGATGCACTGCTCTAGCGACGGGGTCTTGACCCGCAACTGGCGACACATGTCCTCGCACAGCGCACGCAGGGCCTTGTGCTTGACGAAACCCGCCCCGGCATAGTGCTTGAGCACCGCCACTTCCATGTTCTCCAGCACCGACAGGCAGGGGAACAAACCACTGAGCTTGCGATCCTCGGTGAGCAGCGCCAGGCCCTGGCTGATGGCCACGTGGGGCTCGCCAATGCGCAACACCTGGCCATCGAGGATGATCTGCCCGCCATCGGCCGGGGTGATGCCGAACAGGGTCTCGGCCACGTTGGTCCGCCCCGAGCCCATCAGCCCGGCGATACCGAGGATCTCGCCGGCATGCAGGTCGAACGACACCCCCTCGAACACCCCGTCCAGGCGCAGGTCGCACACCTGCAGCAAGCGCTCGCCGATGGGCTGGTCACGCGTGGGAAACAGCTGGCTCAGCTCGCGCCCGACCATCATCGAGATCAGGCTGTCGCCGTCCAGGTTCTCGGCCCGTTGCAGGCCGATGTAGGTGCCATCGCGGAACACCGCCACCTCATCGGCGATGGCGAACACTTCGTTCATCTTGTGGGTGATGTAGATGATGCCCTTACCCTGGGCCTTGAGGTCGGCGATGATCGAGAACAGGTGGGCCACTTCCTTGTCGGTGATGGCCGAAGTCGGCTCGTCCATGATCAGCACATCGGAGTCATAGGACACCGCCTTGGCGATCTCCACCATCTGCCGCTCGGCAATGCTCAGGTGGCCCACCTGTTCCTGGGGATCGAGCTCGATGCGCAGGCGCGCCAACAGCGCGGCGGTGGCCCGATGCATCGCCCGATGATCGACCAGGCCCAGCCGGCCCAGCGGCTCGCGGCCGATCCAGATGTTCTCGGCGACGCTCATGTGCGGCATCAGGTTGAGTTCCTGGTGGATCATGGCGATCCCCGCCTCCAGGGCCGCCAGTGGCGAGGCGAAGCTCACCGGCCGGCCCTTGAGGCGCAACTCGCCGGCATCGGGCTGGTAGATCCCGGCGATGATCTTCATCAGGGTCGACTTGCCGGCCCCGTTCTCCCCCATCAACGCCAGCACAGTGCCGGGACGTACCCGCAACTGCACCTCTGACAGGGCCACCACCCCGGGAAAGCCCTTGCTGACATTGATCACCTCCAGCAGGTAAGGCTCGATGACGGGGGTGATCCCGGCCGGATTCGAAACGGACGCACAGGCGTTCATGCTCAGCTACTCCCGCCGCCAGGCACCCAGGGCGCCCGGTCGGCTTGCTCGGTGAATGAGGCCCGGCTACTTGAACTGGGCGACGTTGTCCGGAGTGATCAACCGATACGGGATCCACACCGCAGCCTCCACCGGCTGCTGCTTGATCATCTTCACCGCGGTCTCCACCGAACCTTCGGCCTGGCCCTTGGCGTCCTGGAATACCGACATCGCCAGCTCGCCGCGCTGCACCGCGCGCAGCCCGTCGGGGGTACCGTCGACCCCGGCGATCAGCACGCTGCCGCGTTCCACCCCGGCCTGGTTCAAGGCCATGGCGGCGCCGATGGCCATCTCGTCGTTGTTGGCCACCACGGCGTTGAACTCGCGGCCCTGGGTCAGCCAGTCATTGACCAGGGTCATGCCGCGGTCGCGCAGCCAGACCCCGGTCTGCTCCTGGTCGATCCGGATGCCCGGGTACTTGGCCAGCACCTCCTTGACGCCCTTGGTGCGATTGGCCGTGGAGTTGTTGGCCAGGTCCCCCAACAGGATCACCACGCTGCCCTTGCCACCCATCTTGTCCGCCAGGTACTGCATCTGCATCCGTCCGGCCTCCAGGTCGTCGGAGGCCACGGTGACCACCCCCTTGGGCAGGGCCAGGTCATCCGGGCGACGATTGACGTAGACCAGCGGGATCCCGGCCTTGACCGCCGCCTCGGTGATCTTGCGAGTGGCGGCGGTATCCACCGGGTTGACCACGATGGCGTCGACCTTCTGGCTGACGAAGCTTTCGACCTGGCTCAACTGCTTGACCACGTCGCTGCGGGCGTCCTCGAACTGCAAGTCCACGCCCTCGGGCATGGACTTGGCCTTCTGGTCCATGGACTCGCGCAGGTAGGTCAGCCAAGTGTCATCGAACTGCGACATGCTCACACCGATCCGCATCTGGGCCTGGGCCACGCCGCTGGACAGCAGCAAGGCCAGGGCCAGGGAAACCACTCGGGTCTGGATATTCATCAAGGGTGCTCTCCACGTTGTTGTCGGTTGGCGGTTCGGGCGCCGCCGTGCCTCAGGCGCGTGAATACAGGACCGGGGCGCCGGGCATGCAGCCCAGCAGCGAACCTTGGTGTTCGACACACAGGCAACCCAGCAGCGACAGCAAGCGGGAGGACCAGGGAGTGCGAGGCATCTCGCGAGGGGGAATGGCACCTGCCCGGGAGGGCAATGGCGTGGCAGAGCGAGGGATCTTCATCGACGGCACCTGTGTTGTTTTTGTTGGATGGCTGGCCAGGACACCAGGCAGAACCTGAAGACCCCGGCAGCCTGGGTAGTCGGCAACCTGGAAACGACTCTATTGGAAAATATTTTCTATATCAACTCATTTTAGAATTTTGTTGCAAGCCCTGTTCAAGCCCCATTCGAGGGCCTTGGCCCGGGCCTCTCAGCCATAGAATGCGGGGCGCGGCGGCAAGTGCACCGGCACAATGGCCCCGCTCTGCTGGGCCTGGATGCAAGCGTCGGCAGCCACCGCCGCCGCCAGGCCGTCCCAGGCCGAGGGGCCACCCACCTGCCCTGCCGCCACGGCATCGATGAAGGCTTGCAGCTCGACGTCATAGGCGGCGATGAAGCGCTCCTTCCAGTCCATGAGGATGGCGCTGGACAGGTTGGCCGCACTGCGCAGTTGCACCTGGGGCGGCTCGGGCAGGCGCGCGATACCGCTCTCACCCACCACCTCGCACTGGATGTCGTAGCCGTATTGGCAGTTGACGAAAATCTCCACATCGATCCGCACCCCACGGGCGGTCTCCAGCAGCACGATCTGCGGGTCGCGCAGTTGCCCATGGGCCTTGCTCGAAACCCGGGGGAACAGCACCTGCACCGAGACGTAGTCGTCGTCCAGCAACCAGCGCAGCACGTCCAGTTCGTGGATCAGGGTGTCGGTAATGGCCATGTCGGTCTTGTAGTTCGGCCCTACCCGCGGATTGCGGTGGGCGCAGTGCAGCATCAGCGGCGTGCCGATCCGACCACTATCCACCACGGCCTTCAGCGCCTGGTAGCCAGCGTCATAAGGACGCATGAAGCCCACCTGGACCAGGCGCTTGCCATGGGCCAGCTCGGCCTCGACGATGCGCCGACAGCCCTCGGCGGTCACCGCCAGGGGTTTCTCGCAGAACACCGGCTTGCCGGCGGCGATGGCCGCCAGCACGAACTCCTCGTGGCTGGGCCCCCAGGACGTGACCAGCACCGCCTGCACCTGCGGCGAGCGGATCAAGGCATGGCCGTCTGCATGGACTTCAGCCTGCAGTTGCAGGTCGTCGACCACCCGTGCCGCCTGTTGCCGATCGATGTCGGTCACGGCCACGACCCGGCTGCCCTGCAGGGTCTGGCTGCAACGCCGGATGTGATCCTGGCCGATGGCCCCGGTCCCGATAACGCCTAGCTGCAAAGACATGGATGTACTCCTGTGGTTGTTCGTGGCAAAGGATCAATACTGGCGGGCCCTGGCCAGTTCGGCGGCAATGGCCCGGGACGCGGCGGCAACCCGCTCGCTGCCAGAGACTTGGGCCACCCCCACATGCCACCAGGACTGGTAGCCATGGAGCATGGTCTTGGGCAGGACCTTGATGTCGATCAGGGTCGAGACCGTCTGCCGGCGGGCGTCCGCCAGGGCCGCCTGCAACTGCTCGAGGCTGGTGACCCGGTAGGTCTTGCAACCGTAGGCCGCAGCGCTCATGGCGTAGTCCACCGGGATCAGGCCGCCGTCAAGCCGGCCCGTGAGCGGGTCGCGATAGCGAAATTCAGTGGCGAAGCTGTCCTGGCCCTGGCCCAGTTGCAGGTTGTTGATGCAACCGAAGGCCATGTTGTCCAGCAATACCAGGTTGATCTTGCGCCGCTCCTGGAGCGAGGTGACCAGCTCCGAATGCAGCATCAGGTAGGAGCCGTCCCCCAGCAGCGCATAGACCTCGCGCCCAGGCTCGGCGAGCTTGACCCCCAGGGCCGCGCCGACCTCGTAGCCCATGCACGAATAGCCGTACTCCACGTGGTAGCTGTTGAGCCCCTTGCTGGCCCAACTGCGCTGCAAGTCGCCGGGCAGGCTGCCGGCGGCGGCGACGATCACCGCTTCTTCGTCCAGCACCTGGTTGAGCACGCCCAGTACCTGGCTCTGGGTCAGGCAGGAGCCGGTGAGCTCGATGAACTCGCGCAGCACCGCCGGGTCCAGTGAGTCGTCGACCTCGGGCACGAAGGCCTGCGCCGAATACTGCACGCCATGCAGGCGCTGCACCTCGGCCGCCAACTGCGCCTTGGCCGTCGCCACCTGCTCGCCCCAGCCGGCGCGATAGTCACGCTCCACCAGGACCTGCGACAGGCCCTGCAAGCCGGCGCGGGCATCGGCCAGCAGCTGCACGCCATCGAGCTTCAGGGCATCGCCGGGGTTGACGTTGAGATTGAGGAACTGCACCTGCGGATGCTGGAACAGCCATTTCGAGGACGTGGTGAAATCGCTGTAGCGCGTCCCCACGCCGATGATCAGGTCGGCCTCCCGGGCCAACAGGTTGGCCGCCAGGCAGCCGGTCTCGCCAATGCCGCCGACGTTCAGCGGATGGCTCGAGAGCAGCGCGCTCTTGCCCGCCTGGGTCTCGGCCACGGGAATCGCGAAACGCTCGGCGAACGCCTGCAGCGCCTCGCCGGCAGCGGAGTACTTGACCCCGCCGCCACAGATGATCAGCGGCCGGCGCTTGCCCAGCAGCAGCGCCGCGGCATCGGCCAGCATGGCCGCGGTGGGCAGGCGCCGATCGATACGGTGGACCCTGCGGGCGAAGAACGCCTCGGGATAGTCGTAGGCCTCGGCCTGCACGTCCTGGGGCAGCGCCAGGGTCACCGCGCCGGTTTCCGCCGGGTCGGTCAGCACCCGCATGGCCTGCAATGCGGCACTCATCAATTGTTCAGGGCGGTTGATCCGGTCCCAGTACTTGCTCACGGCCTTGAAGGCATCGTTGGTGCTGATGCCCAGGTCATGGAACTGCTCGATCTGCTGCAACACCGGGTCCGGCTGGCGGCTGGCGAACACATCGCCGGGCAACAGCAGCAAGGGGATGCGATTGGCCGTGGCGGTGGCAGCCGCGGTCAGCATGTTCGCCGCACCAGGCCCCACCGAGGCGGTACAGGCATAGACCTGCCGACGCAGGCGCTGCTTGGCAAAACCGATGGCCGCGTGGGCCATGCCCTGCTCGTTGCGCCCCTGATGCACCTGCAGGCCACCCGGGTCCTGCTGCAGGGCCTGGCCGATGCCCAGGACGTTGCCGTGGCCGAAGATGGTGAAGACTCCGGCGACGAAGCGGCTCTGTTGTCCATCCACCTCGACGTACTGGTTGTCGAGGAACTTCACCAGGGCCTGGGCCATGGTCAGGCGTAGCGTGCTCATTTCAGCTCCTTGCAAGGGATAGGGACGTCGCGCCGGGCACTCATTCCAGGGCCCGGCGCAGATGGTCGATGCTGGCGCCCAGGGCCTGGCGGACATCCACCAGGCCATGGACGCAGGCGGCGAAAGGCTCGAACGACAGGTAGCCGGTGTAGCCCTGGTGCAACAGCGCCTTGAGTTGCGCCACGTTGCCGAGCCGATCCGCCGCGCCCACCAGCACTCGATGGTCGTCGCGCAACAGCTCCAGGGGCGCCTGCGCCTCCTCGACCCCGGAGATGTGCACCAGGGCGGTCAGTTCGGCGAACAGCTCCTGGTCTCCAGCCAGGCGGTGATGGAAGGTGTCATGCAGCAGGCGCAGGACATCCAGGCTGGCGGTGTCGCGGACCGCCTCCAGCGCCAGGCGCTTGCTGCGCAAGGCGCTCTCCTCAAAGCCCAGGGGCTCGATGAAGCCGTACAGGCCATGCCGGCGCAGTACCGGGGCGATTCCCTCGAGGGCGCTGCGCAGCGCCAATTCCCGCTGCGCGGCATCGCGCGGGTCCCCGGCCTCATTCAGCGGACACAGCACCAACCCCCTGGCACCGCAGGCCACGGCATACTCGGCCAATTGCCGCAGTTGCCGCTCGCGCTCCGGGCTCCAGACATCGAAGGGGTACAGCGCATTGATCGACAGCACCCGCACGCCACGGCTCGCGCACAGCTCGCGAACCCGCTCCGGCGGCGTGCCATCGGTGATTTCCACGCCCGGCAGGTCGTTGCGCAACTCGATGGCGTCGATCTGCAACTCCAGCGCCAGGTCGATGAATTCCACCAGCGACAAGCTCGGCGCGACCATCCGGTTCAAGGCAAAACGCAAGGGCCGGGGCATGTGGCTGACTCTCCCTATGGCGTGGCGCTCTCAGAGATCGAGCAGCCAGCTGTGCTGCGGATCGTTGTGGAATTGCCAGGCGCGTTTCGGCCCGGCCATGACATTCAGGTAATAGGACTGGTAGCCGTACGGCACGCAGACCGGGTGATAGCCCTCGGGGACCACCACCAGGTCGTGGTGCTCCACGGCCATGGCTTCGTCCAGTCGTCGATCATCGGTGTACACCCGCTGGAATACGAAGCCCTGGGCTGGGTCGACCTGGTGGTAGTAGGTCTCTTCGAGAAAGCTCTGGTGCGGCAGGTCGTCGGTGTCGTGCTTGTGGGGCGGGTAGCTGGAGGAGTGCCCGGATGGCGTGCGCACCTCCACCACCAGCAGCGAATGCGCAGGCTCGCTGGCCGGCAGGATGTCGCAGACATAACGGGTGTTGGCGCCCTTGCCCCGTACGCTGCGCGAGCACTGCTGCGGGCGGATCAGCCGCGGCGCCAGCCCGGCCTCGCGACACCCGGGGGCTGCGCAGACCGCCAGCTGCACCGGGCCCAGTGCGGTGATCCGGGCCTGGCTGCCCGGCGGCAGGTAGACGGCGAACGGCGCCAGGTCCTCGAACACCGATTGGCGCTCGCCGATCCCCTCCCAGCGGAACGCGCCATGCCCCGGCGCTTCGCCCTCGACCCGCACATGCCCGGCCAGCAGCACCAGGCATAGCTCGCGCTCACCGGCACTGACCGGCAGGCTTTCGTCCCGGCCCAGGCGGTAGGCGGCGAAACCCACGTACTGCAAACGGCCTTCCTCGAGTCGCACCAGCTCCTGGCCCGCGCCCGCGCCCTTGACCAGCAGGCTCATCGAGCAGCCCTCCCATGTCCGGCGCTGGCCAGCAAGGCGCGCAGGGTGTCGTAGCCCTTTCGGGCATAGACCTCGCTGGGGGCCACCGCCGGGTCCTGCTCGGCCTCCACCACCAGCCAGCCCTGGTAGCCGGCGCCCAGCAACACCTGCAGCAACGCGGCAAAATCCAGGTCGCCATCACCGGGCACGGTGAAGGTGCCGTTGACGATACAGTCGGGAAAACTCCAGAGCTGGTTGCGCGCCAACTGCACCACCGGCTTGCGCACATCCTTGAAATGCACATGGCAGACCCGCCCGACATGTCGGCGCAACACCTCCAGGGGCTCGCCGCCGCCCATGTAGCAATGCCCGGAGTCGAACAGCAGGCCCACCTCGGGGCCGCTGCGGCGCATCAGCTGGTCGATGTCCTGCGGCGATTCGACGTAGGCACCCATGTGGTGGTGATAGGCCAGGCGCACGCCCTGGGAGAGGGTGAAACGGGCCAGTTCGGTGAGCTTGTCGGCATATTCCTGCCAGGCCTGTTCGGCATGAAAGCGCGGGCGCTCCACCAGGGCGATGGGTTGGCCCTGGATCGAGTCGGCCACCTCGCCATAGACCAGCACCGTGGCGCCATTGTGCGCCAGCAATTGCACGTGGGCGGCGATGGCTTCGATCTCCTCGGCCACCGAACGCCGCGCCAGCTGACCGCTGTACCAGCCGGAAACCAGCGCCAGCTCGTAGGGCCGCAGCACCTCGGCCACCCCCTGGGCATCCCTGGGGAACTTGCCGTTGAGCTCGAAGCCCTCATAGCCGATGGCCTTGCCTTCGGCCAGCGCCGTGTCCAGGGGCGTCTCGCCCCCCAGGGACGGCAGGTCGTCATTGCTCCAGGAAATCGGGTTGATGCCAATTCGGATCGCGGGCATGGCTGCACCTTTTATTGTTGTTCGGATCGCACTCTAAAAAACCGCCTCGCCACCAAGGCCTGGGGCGTTCACGGGCGGGCGCTGCGCCAGGCCTCGATCAACTGGACGAACGTGCCCTGTACTTGCTCGATCAGCTGCTGGTCGTCGATCTCCCCTGCCAGCCAGGCACGACTGGGCTCCTGGAAGATCGTGCGACCCACGGCGAAGCCCCGGCAACTGCTGCTGCCGGCGGCCTGGCGAAAGCCCTCGGCCAGGGCCTGGGGCGAGGCGTTGAGCCCCAGCAATACCACCCCACGGCAGTAGGGATCACGCTCCTGGATCAATTGGTCCAGGCGCTGCCACTGCTCGCGATCCTGGGCCTCGATCTTCCACCAGGCCGGGTAGATGCCCAGGTTGTAGAGGCGCTTGATGGCCCGGTACAGCACCTCGGGATGGGCCCCGGGCAAGTCCTTGGGCGGGATGACCTCCAGCAGCAGCTCATGGCCGCTGGCCTGGGACGCCTGGTACAGGGCGCGGATCTGCGCCTCCTGCTCCAGGCGCAGCATGGGTTCGTCATCGGGATGAAATTGCACCAGGCACTTGATGATCTGCTCCTGGGGCCAGGCGATCAGGTTGCTGCCGATGGCCCGGCCCTGCTCGAACACCAGGGGCCGCGAACCCTGCAGCTCCACCGGGCGCGCCACCCACCAGCCACGACCGGTGGCGGCGTTCAGTGCATCCTGGCCGAAGCGCTGGTCCGCCAGCACGCCGACATCGGCCTCGACGCCCTGGCGTCGCAGGTCGGCCTCGACCCGCTGCACCGCCTCGACGAACAGCAGCTTGAGTTGCTCGATGACCTTGAGCTCGCGCCCACCCTGGCGGGCCAGCTCCACCAGTTGCCCGCGATGATCGAAGGCGAAGATGAACAGCGGCCGCCACGCCTTGCGCGGCACGCTGACCTGGTGCAGGCGCCGCAGGGTCGGGTCTTGGTCCGGACGGGTGATGGGCCGCGGGCTGCCGAACAGGTAGTCGAGCTCGGCACGGGTCGGCATCGCCGGGGCACAGGCATGGCGCGAGACCACCAGGGCGCCGCAGGCATTGGCCAGCTGGCAGCAGCGCTCATCGTCCGCCCCCTCCAGCCAGCCACTGAGGAAGCCGGACATGAACGCATCGCCGGCGCCCAGCACGTTCAGCACCTCGACCTGCACGCCCTGGTGCACCTGCAGGTCCTCCAGATGGCCGGGAATGGCCCCATGGATCACCGTGCAGCCCCTGGGGCCGAGCTTGACCACCAGGGTCGCGGTCGTCAGCTCGCGCACCCGGCGCAGGGCCGCCAGCAAATCCGGCTCGCCCCCGGCAATCAGGAATTCCTCCTCGGTGCCGACGATCAATTCGAAGCGCGGCAGGATGCCCTGCACATGCTGGCTGACCTGGCGGTCGGCGACGAAACGGGTCTGGCCATCGGCCTTGGCCGCCAGGCCCCAGAGCACTGGCCGATAGTCGATGTCCAGCACTCGCCGCACCCCATGGCGCTCGGCATAGTCGAGGGCCTGGATGCTGGCGCGGTAGACCTGATCGCTGGAAAAATGCGTGCCGGTGATCAGCAGCGCCTTGCTGGAAGCGATGAAGGCCTCGTCGATGTCCTCGGCGGCCAGGGCCATGTCGGCGCAGTTCTCGCGATAGAACACCAGGGGAAAACTCTCGCGGTCCTTGAGGCCCAGCAGGACCAGGGCCGTCAGGCGCTCGGCATCGACCCGCACGGCGCGGGTGTCGCAGCCTTCGCGCTGCAACGACTCCAGCAGGAAGCGCCCCATGTGGTCGTCGCCGACCCGCGTCAGCATCGCCGACTTCAGGCCCAGGCGCGCGGTACCGAAGGCGATGTTGGCGGACGAGCCGCCAAGGTATTTGGCAAAACTGGCGACATCTTCCAGGCGGGCCCCCACTTGCTGCGCGTAGAGGTCGACGCCCAGGCGTCCGAGGCAGATCAGATCCAATTGACGCCCACTGGCAAAGCGGTCCTGGCCCATGCTGGCTCCTGTTATTGTTATCAGCCGCTGCCTGCCGCCGGTTCCTCGGCAAGCACTCTTGGTGGGTGCAGACTAGAACGGCTTTCACTGCCAGATCAATATTTATTCTAAATTTTTTTACATGGAATATTTTTTCCACTAAAGTTCGCTGCACGCCGAAATCTATGTCCTGCATCGTTTCAGCAATGCGCCGCAGGCCCCGGCCGGCATGATTTTCCCGGCGCCGACCCTGTAGACTGCCCGCAGTCCGCCTAGTCTCAGGGGCACTACCCAGGCTCGCCCCATCAGCACCGCAAGAAGGATTGACCATGCCCCATACCGATCAGCCGGCCTTGTCCGAAGGCACCCCGGACAGCGACCTCGCCACTCGCCCGCTCGATGCCGAGGGCCTGCTGCAACTGATCGCCCGGGAATACGAAAGCCTGCCGCGCCAGCTCAAGCGTATCGCCAGCTACATGAGCCAGCAGCGCGACCGGATCATGGTCGATCGCATCAGCGACATCGCCCGCGAATGCGAAGTGCACCCCTCGGCCATCGTGCGTTTCTCCCAGCGCCTGGGCTTTCGCGGCTTCAGTGACATGCAGACGTTGTTCCGCGAGGCCTATACCCACAAGGCCACGCCGGTACAGAACTACCAGCAGCGCATCCGCAGCCTGATCGCCAACAAATCACAGAAGGCCAGCAGCGCCGACCTGGCTCGCGACTGCATCGGCGCCACCCTCTCGGGGATCGAGCGCCTGGAGCAGGAGCTGGACGAGGCGGCCCTGGAGCGAGCCGTGGACCTGGTGGTCAATGCCGAGAACATCTACGTGGTGGGGGTGCGGCGCTCCTTCGCGGTGGCCGACTACCTGGTCTACAACCTGCAGCACACCAACAAGCGCATCCACCTGGTCTCGGGGCTCGGTGGCAGCTACCGCGAGCAGATGCGCAGCATCCGCCCCGGCGACCTGGTGATCGCCATCAGCTTCACGCCCTACGCCAAGGAAACCCAGCACTGCCTGCGGATTGCCCAGCACCACCAGGCCAAGACCCTGATCATCACCGACAGCACCCTCTCGCCCCTGGCCAAGCGCGCCAACAGCGTGCTGCTGGTCAACGAGGGCAGCTCGTTCGCCTTCCGCTCGCTGAGCGCCACCTTGTGCCTGTGCCAGGCGCTGTTCATCGCCGTGGCCTACCGCCTGGAGCTGAAGATGGATGAAATCCACGAGCAGAGCGGCTTCGAGGATTAGCCGCGCAGCGGGTGCCTCATTCGTAGATCTTGCCGCAGTACAGGAACACCGCGAAGCGCTTCCACGGCGAGGCGTCGGCCAACCCCTGGCTGGCGCCCATGGCACTGGCTTCGGCCCAGGCATGGGCGGAGTCGAGGAAGTCCTCGATGGAGTCGTTCTGCCAGTCGCTGGCTTGGCGCCGGTCGGCGCTCAAGGCCTGGACGAACGCCAGGAAACTGCGCTCATCCACCACTTGCTGCAAGGCTTGATCCAGGTCCACGGTTACCTCGGGGTCATCGGCGCCTGCCAGTCCAGGCCCAAGCGCAGCAACTCCTTGCGCAAGATCGGCCGGTCCAGGCAGTGCAGGCCATTCACGGCCGGGCACTCTAGCAGCCGGTCCAGCTTCTGCGCACTAGCGGCTCCACCACTGAGCAAGTAGCTGCGCCCCTCGCCGAGGCTGATCAGGTTCAGCAGCCAGTCATCGCCCCACTGCCCCAGCACCCTTTCGATCAAGGGCCGTTGCTGGCGCAGCAAGCGATCGGCATTCCACAAGGTCAACTGGGCGAAACGCCTGGGCAGGTTGCTCTCTTCCCCGAGGACTTTCAGGTCCTTGTGCAGGGCCTGCTCCAGTTGTTCCTCGATCTGGCGCTGGCACTGGTCGAAGTAGCGTGCAGGCCATTGCTCGTCCAACCCGGCGTGCCGGGCCAGCATGGCATAGGCCTGGCGATCGGCCTCGGTGCAGATCCGGGCGGTGAAGTTCAGGGTGTTGTCGAGAATCCCGGCTGCCAGCAATTGCGCACTGTCGCGGCTCATCTGCGCCAGCAGCCCCGAGTCGCGCCAACGCTCATAGACCTGGGTACAGGCGGCGCCGATCCGGCGGATATCCGCACGCGGCCCCAGGCGCTCGGCCCAGAACCCTTCGAACCCGGGATGATGGTCGATGACCTCCACCACCCGTGCAAGATTCACCAGCGGGTCCAGGTGCAGGTGATTGGAAACGTCCACCAGCACGAACACATCGTCGTCGCCGATCGGCACCGATGCATCCAGCCCCTTTAGGGCCGAGCGCAGTTGCCGGGGGATGCTTTCGTTCAGCGGCGCGCTGCTCAGGGCCCGGGCCGGCTGGCCGCGCAGGTTGAGCCATTCGGCGTAGGCGATGCAGCCGGCGTAGGCGTCCATGTCCAGGTAGGCCGCGCCGGAGGTGACAATGATCATGACGTCCTTGTGCAATACGAAGGCCCTGGGGCCGGGGTGCCGAGCATGGCCGGCGAATATGACAGCGCCATGACAATTATGCCCCGGCCCGGGCTTGCCGGGCCTCATCCACCAACAGGGCCGCCAGGCGCGAGCCACTGAAGCGGATCTGCGCCAGGCTCAAGGCGGCATAGCCGATGATCACCGCCGGGCCCGGGCGCACCTGCTGGCAATGCTCGGCCAGCCCTTGCAGGACGATCCCGAGCGCAGCGGCGCGCTGGCGCAACCGCGCTTCATCGCCACCCGGCGGCAGGTGCAGCAGCAGGTGCAGGCCCGCTTGTTGCCCGCTGATGCTGTAGCAGCCCGGGGCCTCCCGGGCCAGGATTGCAAGCAGCAGGTCGCGGCGCTCCTGGTAGGCTTGGCGGGCGGCCCGCAGGTAACGCAAAAAGGCGCCGCTGGCGATGTAGTCGGCCAGGGCCAGCTGCTCGATCACCCCCACTGAGCGCCCGGTGCTCTGCAAAGTGGCCAGCAGCCGCTCGCGCAAGGCGTCGGGCACCAGCATGAAGCCCACCCGCAGGCCGGCGAACAGGGTCTTGTTGAAGCTGCCGCAGTAGATCACCCGATCGTCGCGATCCAGGGACTTGAGCGCCGCCAGGGGGGCGCTCTGGTAGTTGAACTCGCTGTCGTAGTCATCCTCCACCACCCAGGCGCCACTGCGCCGCGCCCACTCCAGCAACGCCAGGCGCCGAGACACCGGCATGGTCATGCCCAAGGGCGCCTGATGCGCTGGCGTGACGTAGACCATCCGCGCCGCGCCATGCTCATGCAGGCGGTCCACATCGATGCCCTCCTCCAGCACCGGCACCGGTATCGCCTGTGCCCCGGCCAGGGCGAACAGCTCCCTGGCCGACAGGTAGCCGGGGTCTTCCAGGCAGACCTCGTCCCCCGGTCGCAGCAGGCTGCGGGCCAGCAGGTCGAGGCCATGGCGAATGCCGGTGGTGACCATCACTTGCGCAGGCTCACAAGCGATACCCCGATGCTGTCCCAGGTACTGGGCGATCTGCTGGCGCAGTTGCGGCAGGCCCCCAGGGTCGTGGTCGCACAGCGACTGGGCCGGGGCGCCGGCCAGGGCCCGGGTCAGGGAGCGGGTCCAGCGCGCCAGGGGGAACAGCGCCGGGTCGGCCAGGCGCGCGACGAAGGGCTGGCCGGCACGCACGCCCTGGGGCTGCGGCCTCGGGCCATCCTCGTCACTGGCAGCAGGCGCCACGGCAAGCGGCGCACTCAGGTAGAGATCCGGCACCACCGCGCAGACCCGAGTCCCGGAACCTGCGGCCCGGCTGACGTAACCCTCGCTGCGCAAGCGGTCGAACACCACCTCCAGGGTGCCCCGGGACATGGCCCAGCGCTGGGCCAGGGTCCGCGTCGAAGGCAAGCGGCAACCCGCCGCCAGGCGCTTGTCCAGGATCGCCTGGCGCAAGGCGCCATAGGCGCTGTCCTGCTTGCCCAAGCCCTCGCCCAGGGCCTGTGGCAGCGGCAAGTCCAGGGGAACGGGGTATTTGCCACGGCTCATAGTGGTCCACTCGAAATGACGGTAAATGGCTCTGCGCATTAAACCATAAAGCCCTTAACGTCCCGGCCAAGCCCTTGTTGCGAGCCGACCATGCGACCGACCACCGATACCCCGCCCCTCTCTCCCGCCGCCGCGCAAGACCTGGCCCCCTGGCTCTGGACCTTGCTGTTGCTGGTGGTGGTCTGCCTGCCGCGGATCAGCATCGACCTGTACCTGCCGGCCTTGCCGGCCATGGCCGACGAACTGGGGGCCAGCGATGCCCAGCTGCAACTGACCCTGAGCCTGTACATGCTCGGCTACGCCCTGTCGATGCTCCTGGGCGGACCGCTCTGCGACCGGTTTGGCCGGCGTCCGGTGCTGCTGTGGGGCATGGCGCTGTTCCTGCTGGCCACCCTGGCCTGCATGTTCGCCAGCCGGGTCGAGGTATTGATGGCCGCCCGCCTGCTACAGGCCCTGGGTGGCTGCTGCGGCACCCTGGTGGGCCGGGTCATGGTGCGTGATCGCTGCCCGCCGGCGGAACAGGCGCGGCTGCTGGGCCTGTTGTCCATGGGCATCGCCTTGTCGCCGATGCTGGCACCAGTTCTTGGCAGCCTGCTGGAGCAATTGCTGGGTTGGCGCGGCCTGTTCCTGGCCCTGGGCCTGGTGGCGGCCGCGGTGTGGCTGCTGATGCTTGCCAGGCTGGCGGAGACCCGCGTGCCCCAGCCCCTGGCAACGCCCCGGGAAAGCCTGCCACGGCTGTACCTGCGCTTGCTGGGCACGCGCTACTTCATGCGTTACTCCCTGGCCATCGGCTGCCTGTACTGCACTTATTTCCCCTTCATCCTGCAATCACCGGCCTTGCTCCAGCGCGGCCTGGGCCTGTCCTCGGGCAGCTATGCCCTGGTGTTCGCCGCCACCGTGGCCGGTTACCTGCTGGGCTCACGCCTGTTCCAGCACCTGGCCCCCAGGCTCGGCGCCGACCACCTGATCGCCCGCGCCACGCTGCTGAACCTGCTGGCGGCAGGCTTGCTGCTGGCCACCCGCAGCTTGTGGCCCGACAGCTTGCTGGCCATCGTCCTGCCGATGCTGGCGATCATGCTGTCGGTGGGCCTGGCGATTCCCGCCTGCCAGCTGGCGATCCTGCAACCCTATGCGGCGGTGGCCGGCAGTGCCTCGGGCCTGTTCTTCTTCATCCAGATGGCCATGACCGCTGCTTGCGGGCTGCTGGCCAACGCCCTGGTCGACAGTGCTGCCGGGTCCTTGCAAGCCCTGACCGGCCTGTTCAGCCTCGCCCTGGGCCTGGCCTGGTACGCCCTGCGCCCCAAGCCATAGGCCAGCCGGCACGTCATCGACGGCCACCGCGAAGCGGATCGATCACATGACAGCTCTAGTCATTGCACAGGCAATTGCGCGGTGAAGCGGGCGATGCGCCGGCAAGCTTCGGCCAGCTGCTGGCAGTCCAGCACCAGGGCGATACGCACGTGCCCGACGACGCTGGGGCCGAAGGCATCCCCGGCCAGCACCGAAACGCCATGGCCCTCCAGCAGGCCATCGGCGAAGGCCTGGGCCCCAAGGCCGGTGCGGCGGATATCGACCATGACGAACATGCCGCCATCGGGACGCACCGGTTGCAAGCCGGGACACTCTTGCAGCATCGAACACACCAGATCGCGGCGCCGGCGGTACTCCTGGCGCATCTGCACCAACTCCGGCAAATCGCTGGACAGCGCCACCACCGCGGCGTTCTGGATGAACTCGGGCAAGCCGTAGAGCATGCACAGGGCCAGGTTGCCCAGGTGCCCGGCCAACACCGTCGGGGCGATCACCCAGCCGATCCGCCAGCCGCTCATGGCATGGGACTTGGACAGGCTGTTGATGGTGGCGGTGCGCTCGCCCATGCGGGGCAGGCTGCCCGGACTCAGGTGTTGCCCCTCATACAGCAAGTCGCTGTAGACCTCATCGGAGATCAGCCACAGGTCGTGCTCCAGGCACAAGCGCGCCAGGGCCTGCCAGTCATCCAGGGACAGGCTGGCGCCGGAGGGATTGTTCGGGCTATTGAGCAGCATGGCCCGGGTGCGCGGACCGATCCGCGCGGCGACGTCCAGCGGATCGACGCAGAAGCCGCGCTCGGCCCGCACCGGCACCGGCACCACGGTCGCGCCACAGGCGCCGATCACCCCTTCGTAGGTGACGTACATGGGTTCGGCCACCAGCACCTCGTCGCCTGGGCCCACCAGGCACTGGGCCACCGAGAACACCGCGCACTGCGCCCCCGGCAGCACCACCACATGCTCGGCATCCACCACCTGGCCACTGCGTTGGTGATGGCATTGGGCGATGCAACTGCGCAAGGCCAGGTTGCCGCGCACGTCCGAATAATGGGTATCGCCGGCCAGCAAGCTGTCGATCGCCGCCTGGACCACCGGACCTGGAGTATCGAAGTCCGGGTCGCCCACCGTCAGCAGCAACACATCGCGTCCCTGCTCACGCAGGGCCAGGGCCCGGTAATGGATGTTCCAGGCCGCGGAACCTTCGCCGGCGATCCGCTGGGTCAGGGCTGAGTAGCGCATGGCTTTCTCCTTGAAAGACGCCTCAGCCCAAACCCTAGGTGCTGCAACCCGACTCGTCGAGCGCCGCCCACGGCGGCGTCAGGTCAGATCACGAAGCGCGCGACCATGGCGTTGAGCTCCACCGCCAGGCGCGACAGCTCGTGGCTGGCAGCGCTGGTCTGGTTGGCCCCGGCCGCCGACTGGGTCGCCAGGTCGCGGATGTTCACCAGGTTGCGGTCCACCTCGCGGGACACCTGGGCCTGCTCCTCCGAGGCGCTGGCGATCACCAGGTTGCGCTCGTTGATCTGGTTGATGGACTCGGCGATCTGCTCCAGGGCCTCGCCGGCGGCGCGAGCCAGGTCCAGGGTGCTCTGGGTGCGCTGATTGCTCTGCTGCATCGACTCCACGGCGTGGCCGGTGCCGTTCTGGATGCCAGCCACCATCTTCTCGATCTCCTGGGTCGACTGGGCAGTGCGATGGGCCAGGGCCCGCACTTCGTCGGCCACTACCGCGAAGCCGCGCCCGGCCTCGCCGGCCCGGGCCGCCTCGATGGCAGCGTTGAGCGCCAGCAGGTTGGTCTGCTCGGCGATGGCCCGGATCACGTCCAGGACCTTGCCGATGTCCCGGCCCTGGGTGGCCAGGCCCTCGATCATCACCGAGGTGTTCTGCACGTCGTGGGCCATGGTCTGGATCGCATCGACGGTCTGCACCACCCGGTCGCGGCCGTCACGGGCGGCCTGGGTCGATTGCTGCGAAGCCTCGGAAGTCGACACCGCGTTGCGTGCCACCTCCTCCACCGCCGCGGTCATCTCGTTGACGGCGGTAGCGGCCTGCTCGATCTCGGTGTTCTGCTGCTGGACGCCACGGGAGGTTTCCTCGGTTACCGCGCTCAGTTGCTCGGAAGCCGAGGCCACCTGGGTCGCCGAACCGGCGATCTGCTCGATGGTGCGGCGCAGGCTCGCCTGCATCTCGGCCAGGGCCTGCAACAGGCGCGCCGGTTCGTCCTTGCCGTCGACTTCGATGCTCTGGCGCAGGTTGCCGCCGGCGATCACCTCGGCGGCGTTCAATGCCTTGTTCAACGGACTGACGATGCTGCGGGTCAGCAGCAACGCGAGGATGATGGTCAGCGCAGCAGCGATCAGCGCGACGATGACGATCCCGGCAATCGCGCTGCCGTAGTGCTCGCCGGCGGCCTTGGAGGCGGCCGTGGCATCGGCGGCGTTGATGGCGATCAACTGGTTCAGTTGCTCGCCCATCTGGTCGGTACCGTCCTTGATCCGGGTGTTGATCAGCTGGCGCATTGCATCGAGCTTGTCCTGGCGCGACAGCTCGAGCATTTCCTTCTGGGCTTGCAGGTAGTTCTCCAGGGTCGTGGAGAAGGTCTTGTACAGCGCGGCCTCCTGCGGGCCGGCCGGCAGCGCGGCATAACCGGCCTGGGCCTGGCGCACCTTGTCCACCAGCACGCCGATGCGCGTCTGGGCTTCGGCCAGGCCCGCCGGTTCGCGGTTGACCAGCACCCGGAACGACAAGATCCGCAGGCGCAGCACGTTCTCCGTGAGGTTGCCCAGGTAGCTGACGCTAGGCAGTTGGTTGCCTTCCATGTCGACCGAGGCCTCGCGGATGATCGACATGCGATTGACCGCGAACACCCCCAGCACGACGACCAGCAAGGCAATGAAGGCAAAACCGAGGAAAGCTCGAGGGGCGATATTCAGGTTACGCAGGGTCATAGGGCGACTCTCGCAGGAGAACATGACGATCAGCATCCTTGCCATTGAATGATCCGCGCATCAGCGCTGCGCCGACGTCGGAAACCTTGGCACCGGGGTCCTTGGGCCTATCCTGGATATCGGCCGAAGTTGCGCTTTCATATGGCTGATTCGTAAAAAAAATCCCGGAAATGACCGCTGATTCAGGACTGAAACGCCACAACGCGAAGTGAATCGATAAAGCACTGATGGGCGGTCCAGGGATGGGCCAAAACGCGCTGCCCAGGAGTTTTTGCTCCGGTTCGCGGCAGTTCCCGGCAAGCCCATGGAAAGTGCAAGCCATTCGCCGAAAAAGCCATTTCTGCGCCGCCCGCCGCTGCCCATCATGGTCCCGGTCAATAAAAACAACGCCGAGACTGGATATGAAACCCGAAGACTTTCGTGCCTCCCCCGATCACCCGCTGACCGGTGCCGAATACCTGGCCAGCCTGCGCGACGACCGTGAAATCTACATCTATGGCGACCGGGTCAAGGACGTCACCACCCACCCGGCCTTTCGCAACTCGGCCGCCTCCATGGCCCGCCTGTACGATGCCCTGCACGACCCGGCCACCCATGAGCAACTGTGCTGGCCCACCGACACCGATAATGGCGGCTACACCCACAAGTTCTTCCGTTCGGCCAGGAGCCCCGACGAGTTGCGCCAGCAGCGCGACGCCATCGCCGACTGGTCGCGCCTGACCTACGGCTGGATGGGCCGCAGCCCCGACTACAAGGCGGCCTTCGGCAGCGTCCTGGGAGCCAACGCCGAGTTCTACGGCCCCTTCGCCGACAACGCGCGGACCTGGTACAAGCGCATCCAGGAGGCCTGCCTCTACCTCAACCACGCCATCGTCAACCCGCCCATCGACCGCGACAAACCGGTGGACCAGGTCAAGGATGTGTTCATCTCGGTGGACGAGGAAGTCGAAGGCGGGATCATCGTCAGCGGCGCCAAGGTGGTGGCCACCAA
This sequence comes from Pseudomonas sp. CMR5c, assembly GCF_003850545.1. Classification (NCBI taxonomy): domain Bacteria; kingdom Pseudomonadati; phylum Pseudomonadota; class Gammaproteobacteria; order Pseudomonadales; family Pseudomonadaceae; genus Pseudomonas; species Pseudomonas sp. CMR5c. Next base: position 3,871,137 of record NZ_CP027705.1, read on the forward strand.
CTCGGCGCTGACCCACTACAACTTCGTCGGCCAGGGCTCGGCCCAGTTGCTGGGGGACAACACCGATTTCGCCCTGATGTTCATCGCGCCGATGAACACCCGGGGCATGAAGCTGATCTGCCGCCCCTCCTACGAACTCCAGGCCGGCATGAGCGGTTCGCCCTTCGACTACCCGCTGTCCAGCCGCTTCGACGAGAACGACGCGATCCTGATCATGGACAAGGTATTCATCCCCTGGGAGAACGTGCTGATCTACCGCGACTTCGAGCGTTGCCGGCAGTGGTTCCCCCAGGGTGGGTTCGGCCGGTTGTTCCCGATGCAGGGCTGCACCCGGCTGGCGGTCAAGCTGGACTTCATCAGCGGCCTGCTGGTCAAGGCCCTGCAATGCACCGGCGCCCTGGAGTTTCGCGGGGTCCAGGCCCAGGTCGGCGAGGTGGTGGCCTGGCGCAACCTGTTCTGGTCCCTGACCGACGCCATGCACGGCAATGCCAGCGAGTGGCAAAACGGTGTCTACCTGCCCAGCGCCCAGGCCCTGCAGGCTTACCGGGTGCTGGCGCCCCAGGCCTATACCGAGATCAAGAAGATCATCGAGCAGGTGGTGGCCAGCGGCCTGATCTACCTGCCCTCCGGTTCCCGGGACCTCAAGGACCCCGTGCTCAACCAGTACCTGGGCACCTATTGCCGCGGTTCGGGAGGCATGGGTCACGAAGAGCGGATCAAGATCCTCAAGCTGTTGTGGGATGCCATCGGCACCGAGTTCGGCGGCCGCCACGAGCTGTACGAGATCAACTACGCCGGCAGCCAGGACGAGATCCGCATGCAGTGCCTGCGCCACGCCCAGGCCAGCGGCTCGATGCAAGCCATGACCGCCCTGGTGGATCGCTGCCTGGCCGACTACGACCTCGACGGCTGGACCGTGCCGCACCTGACCAACCCCGACGACATCAACATGCTCGACCGCATCCGCCAGTAGTCGTGCGCAGCGAGGGCCACGTGCCCTCGCCACCCAGGCCTTCGGAGAACCCTCATGTCCGTACTCGACCCCAAGCAACTCGCCTTTCGCAACGCCATGGCGCACATGACCGCGGCGGTCAACGTCATCACCAGCAATGGCCCGGCCGGCCGTTGCGGCATCACCGCCACGGCGGTGTGCTCGATCACCGACAGCCCGCCGACGCTGATGGTCTGCGTCAACCGCAACAGCGCCCTGAACCCGGTGTTCAAGGGCAATGGCCGGCTGTGCGTGAACATCCTCAGCGGCGCCCATGAAGACCTGGCCCGGCACTTCGCCGGCATGACCGGCGTGGCCATGGACCAGCGCTTCGGCCTGCACCCCTGGCGCGACGGCCTGCAGGCCTTGCCGGTGCTGGAGGATGCCCTGGCCAGCCTGCAGGGACGGATCACCGAGGTCCAGGAAATCGGCACCCACTCGCTGATGCTGGTGGAGCTGGACGAGATCAGCGTGCAGGAGCGCGGTGATTCGCTGGTGTACTTCAGCCGCAGCTTCCACCGCCTGCCCCGGCCCTGCCAGGCCGCCTGAACCCCGCCCTCCCGGCCTGGCCCCCGCGCCGCCTCCTGCATCTGTAGGATGGCGGCCAGCGGTCCAAGCGCCGATACTCGACCCAGGTCCTGCCCACGCCTGCCCTGGCGTACCGGCCGTCGATCCTTCAGTGACGAAAACAATAACAACGTCGCCCCGAGGTACCGCGCCATGAGTCGATTCCAGCCCCCCGCGCCCGGCCGCTTGCAGGCCTTCAGCGAACTGGTCCTGGCCTTGCAGCAACTGGCCCAGAACAAAGACATCGAGCACCTGCACCAGCACGCCCTGGCCCGCATCGCCAGGTTGCTGCCCTTCGACAGCGCATGGTGGGGCCGCTCGGCCCTGGTAAACGGCGTGCCGGACGAACACAGCTGCTACCTGTACCGCCTGCCTCCCAGCTACCTGCCGGACTGGCAATCGATCCGCCATGTCGATGTCACCGTGAGCCGGGTGCACCAGGTCCCGGGCCGGTCGGTGATCGTCGATATGGCCGACCCGGACAACGGCGCCGGCCTGAACTGGCTGGGGCGCCTGTACAACATCGGCGAGCTGTTGTGCGTGGTGCACATCGACCCCCATACCCACCTGAGCAGCCACCTGGCCCTGTACCGCCAACCCGGCGCAGCGCGTTTCACCGCGCACGACCGCGAACTGCTGGACAACCTGATGCTGCACCTGGTGGCGGCGGTCTCGGCCAACCAGATCCGCACCCTGGTGGCCACCCGCGAGCAACTCACCCGGCCGCGCAACCTGGCCCTGGCGGTCTGTGACCAGCGCGGCGTGCTGCACTGCGCCGAGAGTGGCTTCGTCGAACTGCTGCTCAACGAATGGCCGCACTGGAGCGGCCCGCAGCTGCCGCAATCCCTGGAGCTGGGCAACTACGAAGGCAAGTGCCTGCAAGTGGAGTCCCAGGCGGTGGGCGACCTGTTCCTGCTGGCGGCCCGCAGCCGCACCTTGCTGCCCCAGCTCAGTCCCCGGGAAAACGAGGTCGCGCAGAGCTTCGGCGACGGCAAGACCTACAAGGAAGTGGCGCGCGACCTGGGCATGTCGCCCAACACCGTGCGCCATCACATCCGCGCCATCTACAGCAAGCTCGGGGTCAAGGACAAGGCGCGCATCGCCCAGCTGCTGCACGCCCCGCCCGACTGACCCTCGTCGCGCCTTCCCACGCTGATTCGCGCCGTCACCCGTGACGGTCACGGGCAGCCTTTGCCCGGTTTCCAGCCCCTGCCGCCTGCCGGCAAGCCCTGCGCCGCACAACAACGCCAACAAGAGACGCATCGCCCATGACCAGGAACCTCATCCGTACCGCGCTCGCCGTGGCCAGCACCCTGGCCAGCCTGTCGCCCCAGGCCGCCGATCTCAACGCCCGGGACTTCTTCGCCGCCCCGGTAGGCACCAGCCTCGGCGTGCTGTACCTGCCCGCCACTCGCGCCGGCAGCTTCCATGGCCCGGCCGACACCACCGGCAAGGCCGACCTGAGGGTCAATGCCATGGCCTACCGCCAGGTGTTCTTCAGCGACCTGTGCGGCACCCTGTGCACACCGCAGTTCATCGTGCCCTTCGTCGACACCGATGCGCGCCTGCCCGGTGCCACGCGCCGTAGTCGCGAGAGCGGTTTCGGCGATCCCCAGGTGGGCGGCACGCTGTTCTTCATCAACCAGCCGCAAAGTCGCACCTACAGCGGCTTGCTGACCCTGATCACGCTGCCGGTGGGCGAGTACCACAGCCGCGAGCCCGGGGTCTCGCCAGGGGCCAACCGCTGGGGCGCGACCTTCGTCTACAACTACACCCAGGGCCTGGGCGAGAAGTGGGTCCTGGAGGCCAACCTCGAAGCCCAGTTCTACGCCACCAACGATGACTACCTGGGCAGCGACCTCAAGCAGGACCCGCTGTACCGCCTGCAAGCCTTCGCGTCCTACGACTTCACTCCCAGCACCTACGGCGCCCTGCGGCTGATCCAGGCCGATGGCGGCGAACTGCGCATCAACGACCGACGCATCAACGACACCCACCGGCGCTACACCCAGGTCGGATTCGAGCTGGGCCACTGGCTGGATTCGCGCAACCAACTGATGTTCAGCCTGTCGCGCAACGTCGCCACCGACAACGGTTTCGCCGGCACCGACGCCCTGTTGCGCCTGGTCCACGTGTTCTGACCCCCGCCCGAGGAAGCCCGGCCATGCATAGCCACAACCCTGCCCTGAGCGACACCGCGCCATCTGCCCGCCAACCCCTGGGGCTCCTGGCGGCCATCGTGCTGTTCGCCGCCATCACCCCCGCGGTGCTGCTGATGGCCCCGGCCATCGCCGCGCAACTGGCCAGCCAGTGGCAACTGAGCCCGACCCAGATCGGCGACCTGTTCAGCGCCGAGCTGGGGGCCATGAGCCTGGCCACCCTGCCCGCCATCTGGTGGCTCAAGCGCCTGGACTGGCGCCGCGCCGCCTTGTGCAGCGCCGTGCTGTTCATCGCCGCCAACCTGTTGTCGATGCTGGTCCATGACTATTGGCTGTTGCTGGTGGCGCGTTTTTGCAGCGCCCTGGCCGGCGGCTCGCTGATGATCATCTGCCTGGCCAGCGCCGCCGCCAGCCCCAACCCCAGTCGCGCCTACGGCTTCTGGGTGATGGGCCAGCTGGTGCTGGGGGCCATTGGCCTGAGCCTGCTGCCGCTGCTGTTCGAGCACTTCGGCCTCGGCGCCTGCTACCTGATCCTGGCGCTGCTGATGGTGCTCTGCCTGCCCCTGGCACGGTGCTTTCCCGCCGGCGCCGAACAGTCACTGGACGCCGCCACGCCAACCCCGCCGATCTCCTGGCTCAAGGCCGGCCTGGGCATCCTCGGCATCCTCGCTTTCTACATCAGCCTGAGCGGGGTCTGGACCTTCATCGGCGCCATCGGCAGCCAGGCCGGGCTCTCGCCCCAGGCCAGCGGCGACATCCTGGCCATCGCCACCCTGATGGGCATCGTCGGCGCCCTGTGCGCCACCTTGTTCGGCGACCGCCTGCCCGGCAGCGGTCTGCTGTGGCTGGGCTACGGCCTGATGGCCGGCTCGGTGCTGATGCTGTACGGCCAACCGCAACTGGCGCGCTTCGCCCTGGCGGCCCTGGTGTTCAAGTTCACCTGGACCTTCATCCTGCCGCTGGTGTTGGCGCGCATGGCGCAGATGGATCGCAGCGGACGGTTGATGAACGCCTCCAACCTGGTGATCAGCGTCGGCCTGGCCATCGGCCCGGCCCTGGCCGGACGCCTGATCGAAAGCAGCGGCGGCTTCCACGGCCTGTTGCTGGCCGGCGCCGCCCTCACCCTGTTGTCCCTGGCGCTGGTCCTGGGCTGCCGCCCCACCCGCTCGTAACCGTTTTCTTGAACGATGGATATCACCATGACCTGCAAAACCGCGTTTTTCTTCGATGAACTGTGCCTGTGGCACAGCGCCAGCCCCCACAGCCTGACCCTGCCGGTAGGCGGTTGGGTGCAGCCACCGGCCGCGGCCGGACATGCCGAGTCGCCGGAAACCAAGCGCCGGCTGAAAAGCCTGATGGATGTCAGCGGGCTGACCCGCCAACTGCAACTGCGCAGCGCCGAACCGGCCAGCGACCAAGACCTGCTGCGGGTCCACGGCGCCGCCTACCTGCAACGCTTCAAGGCCCTGAGCGATGCCGGCGGCGGCGAGCTGGGCGACCAGGCACCAGTGGGGCCCGGCAGTTATGAAATCGCCAAATTGTCTGCCGGGCTGGCCATCGCTGCGGTGGATGCGGTGCTCAGCGGCGAGGCCGATAACGCCTACGCCCTGTCCCGGCCACCGGGACACCACTGCCTGGCCGACCAGGCCATGGGGTTCTGCTTCCTGGCCAACATCGCCATCGCCATCGAGGCGGCCAAGGCCCGCCACGGCCTGGGCAAGGTGGCGGTGATCGACTGGGACGTGCACCACGGCAACGGCACCCAGGCGATCTTCGAGGAGCGCGCCGATGTACTGACCCTGTCCCTGCACCAGGACGGCTGCTTCCCGGCCGGCTACGGCGGCGAGCAGGACCGTGGGCGCGGCCCGGGCCTGGGCTGCAACATCAACGTTCCGCTGCTGCCCGGCGGTGGGCACGACGCCTATCTGCAAGCCATGCAGCGCATCGTGGTGCCGGCGCTAGAGCGCTTCGAGCCGCAACTGATCATCGTCGCCTGCGGCTACGACGCCAACGCCGTGGACCCGCTGGCGCGGATGCTGTTGCACAGCGACTCGTTCCGCGAAATGACCCAGTGCCTGCGCGACGCCGCCGCGCGCCTGTGTGGCGGGCGCCTGGTGCTGGTGCATGAAGGCGGCTACTCCGAGGCCTACGTGCCGTTCTGTGGCCTGGCGACCCTGGAGGCATTGTCAGGCATCCGCACTGCGGTCACCGACCCGATGCTGGAGTTCGTGCGCCTGCAGCAGCCCAAGGAACCGGTCCTGGCCCTGCAACGCCAGTTGCTGGAGCGCCAGGCCCAGGCCCTGGAGGCCTTCGCTCACTGAGCCCTGCGGCGCCCGGCCACTCAAGGGCGCCTCTAAAAACTACCTGCGTTGTCATCGCTGCGTTAAAAACCGACTGGTGCGCCAGCCCGGTCAAAATGCTCATTTAGCCCTTTGTAAAATGCGCTTTTTGGCCCGGGTTTTGCCTTGCGCTGGCTGCCTCGCCTACGTTTTTTAAGGCGCCCTCAAGCTGGCGTGGGGCCGTGGCGCCGCGCTTCACTGGGCGTGAGTTGGTAGCGGGCCTTGAAGGCCCGGGCAAAGTGCGCCTGGCTGGCAAAGCCATGGCGATAGGCGATTTCGCTGATATCCAGCGCAGCCCCCCGGGGGCTGCACAGCAGTTGCTGGGCCTGTTGCAGGCGCTTCTCCAGGATGAAGCGGCTGGGCAGCCACTCCTCCAGGGCGAACAACCGGGCCAGGTGGCGCGGCGACACACCGACCTGCGCCGCCACCCGCTCGCAACTCAACTCCGGGTCCGCCAGGTGCTCCTGGATGTACTGCTTGGCCGCCAGCAGATAGGAGGCACTCAAGGCGTTGATCGGCCGTTGCCCCACTTGCCCGGCGATCAGGCTGGCCAGCAGTTCGAAGGCTTGCTCCTGGTAGTCCTCGGCCGCGCCGCACAAGGGTTGCTGGAAAAACCCCCGGGTGCGCTCGGCCAGGGTGCGCAACAACAGACGCTGGCCACCGCCCTGCACGCCGATCTTCAACGGCTGGTCGAAGCGCCGCAGGCAACGGCGGGCGAACTGCTCCTGGGGAATATCGAAGATGAACTGGCGCATGGCTGCGGAAAAACCGAACAGGTAGGGCTTGTCGGTGCGATACACCACCAGCTCGCCCGGCTCCAGCAACTGGCAGGTGCCGCCCTGGTAGAAGAACGAACCACTGTCGGTGACCAGGGAGACGAAGATCGATTCCTTGGGCACGCCACGGATCATCGAACGGTCACGCTCCACGACATGTTCATTGCCGACGATCCGCGCCAGGCGCATGGCGCTCAAGTGCAGGTTGTCCTGGCGGGCGGTGAAGCCGCTCTCGGCGTAGGAGTTGCATTTGAGCCCCACCAGGGTGCTGGCGTTGTAGTCCTCCCAGAATGCCAGGCGCAGGTCCCGGTCGATGGCCTGGGTGCTGGCGTGGCGGGTTTCGAGCAAGGCGCATGGAGACATTGTTGTTCTTCTCATGGCAGCGGGATGTTTCCCGGGCGGCAAGGCTCCGTCCAGGCACCTGGAGCCACGGAACCCGTGGCCTGCGGCCATTCATTAATATCTGAATGATCTCACCTGTCAACTTCCCCCGCCCACTGGCAACCGCCGTGGAGCAACCGTCCGAAACCGACAACAAAGCGGTCCGATCCGGACAAACCGCCCGCCCCTGGCCGGCCTAGAGTCGTGCCGTCAGCCCCGCTGGCATTGCACCGACGACTCCACGACAACAAGAGAGACCGACCATGCCTGAAGCCGCCACCCGAGAGTTCTGGAAAGACCTGCAGCCCATCGCCAACTGCTTCAAGCCCGACGCCAAGCCCGAGGTCTACCTGCCCGACGCCGCCAGCGACGACCTGAGCCTGTACGTGCCCTTCACCGAGACCGTGTCTTCGCGCCCGCTGTGGATCTCCCCCAGCGAGAACCGCTGGTGCGACATCCTGATGGCCAGCAGCGCCGGGCTGGTCAACCGCCACTACCACCCCCACGAGGTCTTCGCCTACACCCTGTCCGGCAAGTGGGGTTACCTGGAGCACGAATGGACCGCCACCGCCGGCGACTTCGTCTACGAGACCCCAGGCGAAGGCCACACCCTGGTGGCCTACGAACACGAGCAGCCGATGCGGGTGTTCTTCATCGTCAAGGGCCCATTGATCTGGCTCGACGAACAGGGCGAGCCCGACGGCTACTTCGACGTGCATTCCTACATCGCCATGTGCCGCGCGCACTACGAAAACATCGGCCTGGGCGCGGCCCATATCGACACCCTGTTTCGCTGATCACTGTCTCGACCTGCGTGCGGAGAATCACCATGGCTTATAAAAACAACAAGGCCAGCTACGAGAACACCTTGCTGGGGGTGCTGTTCCTGACCTTCGGCTTCGTGTTTTTCGACCGCCTGGCGCTGTCCTTCCTGTTCCCCTTCATGGCCGACGAGTTGCAACTGGGCAACCGCCACCTGGGCTTGCTGTCTTCGGTGCTGGCCCTGGCCTGGGCGGTTTCCGGAGCGCTGGTAGGGGCCTGGTCGGACCGCCGTGGCCGGCGCAAGCCGCTCTTGATCGTCGCGGTGCTGCTGTTCTCGCTGTGTTCGGCGCTGTCGGGGCTGGTCACCGGCTTCCTCAGCCTGCTGCTGTTTCGCGCCATCATGGGCCTGGCCGAAGGGCCGATCCTGCCGCTGTCGCAATCGCTGATGGTGGAAGCTTCCTCGCCTCACCGTCGGGGCCTGAACATGGGCCTGCTGCAAGGCTCGGCCGCCGGCCTGCTGGGGGCGGTGATCGGCCCGCCGGTCCTGGTGGCCCTGGCCGAGGCCTACGGCTGGCGCCATGCGTTCATCATCTCGCTGGTGCCCGGCTTGCTGATCGCCCTGCTGATCTGGCGCTACGTCCAGCCGGATGCGCCCAGCCGCGCAGCGTCCGTACAGGGCCCGAGCGGCAAGGGTATCAGTCGGCTGGCGCTGCTCAAGAGCCGCAACATCCTGCTGTGCACCCTGATCAGTTGCTTCTTCCTGACCTGGTTCATCGTGTTGATCTCCTTCACCCCGACCTTCCTGGTCAAGGTCCGCGACTACAGCCCGGCCAGCATGGGCACGGTGATGAGCTGCCTGGGCGGTGCCTGGGTGCTCTGGGGGTTTGGCGTACCGGCGATTTCCGACCGCATCGGCCGGCGCCCGACCCTGGTGCTGTTCTCGCTGGTGGCGGCCTGCTGTCCCCTGGCCCTGCTCTTCGCGCCCACGCCGTGGCTGTTGGGCGTGCTGATGCTGCTGACCTACACCGGGCTGGGCTGCTTCACCCTGTTCATGGCCACCATCCCGGCGGAGACCGTGCCCCGGGAAGTCATGGCCACGGCCCTGGGGCTGATCATGGGCATCGGTGAGCTGGTGGGTGGTTTCGTCGCCCCGACCCTCGCCGGCTTCGCCGCCGACCGCTTCGGTTTGTCGATCGTCATGTGGATGTCCTGCGTCGGTGCGCTGCTGGCCGCGGTCCTGGCCCTGCTGCTCAAGGAAACCGCGCCGGCGGTGCTGGCCCGGCGTCAGGCCGCGAACCTCCACTCACCGACCCTGCAAGGAGAACGCCCATGAAAGCACTGCGTTGGCATGCTGCCCGCGACCTGCGCCTGAGCCAGGTACAACTGCGCCAGCCCGGGCTTGGCCAGGTGCTGCTGCAAGTCGCCTATTGCGGCATCTGCGGCAGCGACCTGCACGAATACGCCAATGGCCCGCACTCCATCCCCCAGCAGCAGGCGCATCCGCTGTCCGGTTGCCGGGCACCCTTGACCCTGGGCCACGAGTTCTGCGGCCAGGTGCTGGCCCTGGGACCCGGGGTCGATCCCGGGCTGCTCGGCCAGCGGGTGGCGGTGGAGCCGGAATACCGTTGCGGCCAATGCCGGTATTGCCAGGCGGGCCAGTACAACCTCTGTGAGTCCATGGGTTTCATCGGCCTGATGGGCGATGGCGGTTTTGCCGAACAGGCGCTGGTTCCGGCCTACATGCTGCACCGGCTGCCCGATAGCGTCAGTTTCCGCCAGGCGGCGTTGCTGGAACCGGCGGCCGTGGCCTGCCACGCCCTGAACCAGAGCAGCCTGCAACCCGGCGCCAGCTGCGCGGTGTTCGGCCTGGGGCCCATTGGCCTGCTGCTGGTAATGCTGGCCCGGCTCCGTGGGGTCGAGCGCATCTATGCCGTGGACCTGGACCCCGGGCGCCGGCAACTGGCCCTGGAACTTGGGGCCACCCAAGCCCTGGATGGCGCGGCGCCCGACTTGCGCCAGCGACTGCGGCAGTTGAGCGATGGCGGGCTGGACAGCGCCTTCGAGGCGGCCGGTAGCCAGCAGACCCTGGACCATGCCCTGCACAGCCTGCGCAAAGGCGGCGAAGCGGTGCTGGTGGGGCTGATGGGCCAGGTGCAATTCGATGCCTTCCACCTGGTCAACAACGAGCTGCGCCTGCTGGGCAGCGTCGGCTACCGCGACGTCTATCCGCAGTTGCTGGAGCTGCTGGCCAGCAAGGCCCTGGATCTGTCGCGGCTGGTCAGCCGCTGCCTGTCCCTGGAGCAGGCGGTAACGGAGGGTTTCGAGGTCCTGCTGCAGGACAAGTGCCAGATCAAGGTGCTGGTCAACCCCTGCCCGGCCCTGGCCGAAGCCTGATCGAGGCGCTGTTCATCACTCACCACAAGAACAACAAACGAGTACCCGACATGAATGCCACCCATGCTCTCGGCCCGCTGCTGGCCGCCCTGCTGTTGCCCCTGCCCGGCCTTGCCGCTACCGCCAGCGAACCGCGCAGCGGACCGCTGGCCGGCCTGGGCGACTACCTGGCCGGACAGGGCGTCACCCCGCATATCCAGTTCCTCAGCCTGTCCATGAAGAACCTCGATACCGGCCCCCGGCCCCACAGCTTCGGCAACAGCGGAGACCTGTTCGTCGGCGCCGATATCGACCTTGCGACCTTCGCCGGCCTGGACGGTGCGGCCCTGCATGTCGAGCAGACGCTGTTCATCCTCGACCAGGGGACCGGCGTACCCACCTCGCGCAACTGGCAAGGGGCCGCCGGCAGCTACTTCGGCGGCGCGCCGATCCACAACGACCTGACCAGCAACCAGCTGAGCCTGTTGACCTACCAGCAGACCTGGCTCGACGGCCAGGTCGACCTGACCCTGGGGCGGACCAACGCCCGGCGCTATTTCTACATCTACAACTGCGAGAGCACGGTGACCTGCAACGACCCGATCATCGAGGCCTCCACCGGTATCCTGCCGCCACCCTACGGGGCCTGGGGCGGCTACCTGAAGTACCAGGTGACGCCGCAGTGGTACCTGCATGGCGGTGCCTTCGAATCCAACCCGGTGGACTACCTCAAGCATCGCCAGGGCCTGGACTTCAGCACCGACGATGCCAGCGGCACCAGCCTGCTGCTGGGCGTGGGCAGCCAGCGGCAGGACGGCTATGGCTTTCACTACGAGCTCAACGGCTACTACAACACCTCCAAGCAGGAAGACCCGCTGACCGGCGCCACCGCCTTCGGCAGCGCTGGCGCCTTCTTCAAGTTCCAGCAGGCTGTGTGGCGCGCCGACGGCGGATCAGGCAGCGCGCCACAGGCCCTGCTGCTGTTCGGCTCGCTGTCGGCGGCGGCCGATGCCAAGCAACCCTTCAGCCACTTCGCCGAGGCCGGCCTGACCTATCTCGCGCCCTTCGACCGCCCGCAAGACAAGCTCAACTTCAAGGCCAGCTACCTGCGCCTGAACGATCACCAACTGCGCTTCCAGCAGCAGGCACGGATCGCCAACGACGGCGACTCGCGCCTGGGCCGGCGCAATGTCTATGCCCTGGAAGCCAACGCGAACATCGCCCTGACCCGGCAACTAACCCTGGAGCCGAGCGTCCAGTACTTGATCAACCCGGACAATTTCTACAACCCCGAAGCCCGCGAGCTGAGCGGCAACGGCTTTGTCGTCGGCCTGCAAGTGAGCCTGGACGTCGGCTCGCTGCTGGGGTTGTGAGATGGATTTCCCCGACTGCCCAAGAGGTCACCGCCATGCCTGAAACTCCACCCCACAGCTACGACTACATCGTGGTCGGCGCCGGCTCCGCCGGTTGCGTGCTGGCCAACCGACTGTCCGCCGACCCCAGCCTCAAGGTGTGCCTGATCGAGGCCGGCCCCAGCGACCGCAGCCTGCTGCCGGGCGCCTACATACGCACGCCGGCGGGCATCATCCGCCTGATCGCCAACCCGCGCTGGAACTGGATGCATGCCTTCAGCGCCCAGGCCACCAGCGGCGGACGCCCGATCCCCTGCCCCCGGGGCCGGGTCTGGGGCGGCTCCAGCGCCATCAACGGCATGATCTACATCCGTGGCCATCGCCACGACTACGACCAGTGGGCCGCCGCCGGCAACCAGGGCTGGAGCCATGACGAGCTACTGCCCTACTTCAAGCGCTCGGAACACTTCGAGCCCGGGGACGCGCCCTGGCATGGCCGTGGCGGCGAACTCAACGTCGCCGAGCAGCGCAGCCCCAGTCCGGTGAACCGGGTGTTCTTCGAGGCGGCCACGGAGTTGGGCTGGAGCTACAACCCGGACTTCAACGGGCCGGAGCAGGAAGGTTTCGGGCCCTTTCACGTTACCCAGGTCAACGGCGAGCGTTGCAGTGCAGCCCGGGCTTTCCTGCACCCGGTGCTGGAGCGCCCGAACCTGACGGTGCTGAGCAGCACCCTGAGCCATCGAGTGTCGCTGCAAGGCAACCGCGCCTGTGGCGTGGAGGTCAGCCAGGACGGCCAGGTGCGCCAGCTGCTGGCGCGGCGCGAGGTGATCCTCTGCGCCGGGGCGATCAATTCGCCGCAGTTGTTGCTGCTCTCGGGGATCGGTCCCGCCGAGGAGCTGCAACGCCATGGCATTGCCCAGCGCCATGCCCTGCCCGGGGTCGGCCATAACCTGCAGGACCACCAGGACATCGTGTTGATGTACCGCTGCCGTCCCGAGCTGAGCTACGGCCTGTCGCCCCGGGGCTTGCTGCCCCTGGCCCGCTCGCCCTGGCAGTACCTGGCCCGGCGCCGGGGGCCGTTGACGTCCAACACGGTGGAGTCCGGGGCTTTCTTGCGCCTGGACCCGGACTCGCCGGTGCCGGAGCTGGGCCTGATCGTCGCCCCGGCGTTGAAGAACCAGCCGCAACGCCTGGTGCCGGTAGGCCATGGCATCAGCCTGCATGTGGCGGTAATGCACCCGCAAAGCCGCGGCCGGGTGCGCCTCAACTCGGCCGACCCGCAGGACAAGCCGCTGATCGAGGCCAACTTCCTCAGCCACCCGGAGGACATGCGCAAGCTGGTGGCCGGCCTGCGCCTGGTGCGCCGGCTGGCGGCGACCCGGGCCTTCGCCCAACACCTGCAGGACGAGCTGGTGCCCGGGCCGCAGGTGCAGAGCCAGGAACAGATCGAGCAGTGGATCCGCCACAACCTGGGCACGGTGTTCCACCCGGTGGGCAGCTGCAAGATGGGCCATGACGAATGGGCGGTGGTGGACGACCAGTTGCGGGTCCATGGCCTGCAGGGGCTGCGGGTGGCGGACGCCTCGATCATGCCGCAGCTGATCACCGGCAACACCAACGCCGCAGCGATCATGATCGGCGAGAAGGCCGCCGATCTGGTGCTGGCCAGCGCGCGGGCGCAAGCGAGCCTCGTGCCCCAGGGTGAGGCTTGCACCTGATGCCGGGCTCAGGAGCGCTTCGGCGCCTCGGCGCTCCAGAGCACCGGCCATTGGTCGTAGCCCAGGCCACTGCAGTTGGGCATGCGCCGGTAGTCGGTGAGCTGGAAGGCCTGGCCGTCGAAGTGCCATCTGGCCATTTCACCGCAGTCGCCTATGCCGCGCCCCATCAGGTAGCTGCTGAGCAGGCCGGTCTCGGGGTCATAGTTGAGGCCACCGGCATGGTCGACACTGCCAGCCGGCAACGCTTGTATCTGCAGGGCTTGCAGCCCGTATGGCGCGCTCCGCGAGCGGCTGCTGATATCGAACAGGCAGGTGTAGGCGCCGCAGTCGGAGAACTCGAACACCAGCGCCTGCTGCTCGGTCAGGGGATAGACCTCGATCCTCGGCGGCATGACGTAGTCATCGTCTTGCACGGCCTTCGGTGCCGGCAATGCCGCCTGCACCGCCGCCAGCAGCCCTGCACGTTCCTGAGCGCCAAGGGGCGTCACCCCCGGGTAGGGACGCAATGCCCGGGGCGGCTGGACCCGGGGCACCGAGCTCGCTGGCTGCTCGCCGGGTTCGGCCAGGGCGCTGGCCGTGCCCTGGCGGTGCTGGACCTGGTCCACCCGGTGCAGCAAGTGCGGCAGAGTCGCCAGGAGCACTTGGGCCGGCTCCTCAGCGGGCAGCTCCAGCACCTGCCCGGCCTGCAGCCGTGCCAGCCACTGGCGGGCCAGGGCCTGGTCCTCGACCCGGTAATACTGTTGCTCTGGCTTACCGTCGGGGCCCTGCGGTTCCTCGACCAAAGACGCCAGCAAGGCTGGTTCCAGCGGCTGGCCATCCAGGCGCAACGCCTGCAGCTGGAATGGCGCCCCCTGGTGCTCCAGTTGCAGTTGCACCCGCCCCGCGGGGCCGGCTTGGCTGCGGATGATCAGCGTCAGGTGGTTGACCTGCTCGGCAAACTCGATGTTCGGCACATAGAGCAGTTGGCAATCGCGGCGGTTGTCGCACGCGCTGATCCAGCCCTTCTGCTGCTGCCACAACGGCGTCAGCTCGGGCAGCTCCCGGGCCTGGCAGGCCATGGCGCCAAGCATCAGCAGGGACAACGCAACGGGACGCAACATGGCGACGCTCCTTGTCGGAAAAGGCGCGGATTCTGCCACGCTCGCCAGGTTTCGAATACCACTGGCAAGGCCTGCGGGCGGCGCCTGCCCACCCAGCCCGGCTGCTGCACTCAGTGACCCGGCACAGGCGACGTGACCAGCCCCTGGCGCGCCCGATACTCGCCCGGGGCGGCCTTGGCATAACGCTGGAAGAACCGGCTGAAATAGGCCGGATCCTTGAACCCCAGCTGGTAGCAGATTTCGCTGGCCGAGCTGCCGGTGAACAGCAACAGGCGCTTGGCCTCCTGCATCAGGCGTTCGTAAACCAAGTGCTTGGACGGCAAGTCGGCGATGCGTCGGCAGACATCGTTGAGCCGCGCCTCGGTCACCCCGATCTGCCCGGCATAACGCCCCAGGGGCCAGTGCTCCAGGTAGTGGGCCTCGATCAGCTCGTTGAAGCGATGGAAGATCTGCAGGTCTTCATGGCGCGCCGGGCGGGCTTCCAGGGAGTTGGCCGAGAGCCGCAGCAGGCTGATCAGCAGCAACCGGGTCAAGGCTTGCAGCGCCGGCTCGCGCCCGGCCCGCTGCCCGTCGATCTCCTGCTGCAATTCATGGAACAGGCATTCCAGGCGCCGCACCTCGCCGGCGAACCCGGCACCGAGCCGGCCCAGAGCCACGCACGCCGGCGGCACCTGGGGAGCCGGGGCCAGGGCCGGGTCTGCGCCGATCAACTCCCATACCAGTTGCTGGCGCACCGTGAGCACATGGCCCTCGGCATCGGCCTCGGTGACGAAGGCATGGGCGATGGTCGGCGGCGTGAGGAAGAACATCGGCCCGGACTCCAGGTATTGCCGGTCGTCGAGGTAGACGCGCACCGCGCCGCTTTGCACGTAGTGCACCTGGAAGAACCGGTCATGGCGGTGCACCGGCATGTTGCGACCGAAAAAACCGGCCAGGTTGCTCAGCTTGTCGTAATGCACCTGGGCATCGGCGTAGCGCTGGTCGTAGACCTGGCCGATGTTGATGTTGGGGATCGGTTGGCGTGGGTGCATGGCGCCCCTCTCTTGTTGTTTTCAGCACGCGGGCCTGGGCCATCCTGGGTGATTCGCCGCTTGCCCGCCAGGGTGCGGCACAACATGCAAGACAGCTGCTTGACGATCGTTAACATATTAAATATAACGTTAACACATTAACGAATTCATCCCGCGACCGGCAAGCGCCGCACGGGCCCGAGACCCGCAACCAGGAGACGCTCGATGAGCCGAGCCTTGAACGACCACGCTGGCGGCACCCTGTTCGGCGTGGCGCTGAACTACCAGGGGTTGCTGCACGAGCACCTAGAGAGCTTCAGCCAGCCGCCCTACCAGAAGCCGCCGGTGAAGCCGGTGCTGTTCATCAAGACCCCCAACACCCGCAACCAGCACGACGGCGCTGTCGAGCATCCGGCCGGCGAACGGCTGCAACCGGGCCCGGCCCTGGCCGTGGTGATCGGCAAGCGCGCCAGTCGGGTCAGCGAAGCCCAGGCCCTGGAACACGTGGCCGGCTACACCATCGCCAACGAATTCAGCCTGCCGGAGGACAGCTACTACCGCCCGGCGGTCAAGGCCAAGTGTCGCGACGGCTTCTGCGCCCTGGGCCCGGTCCTGGTGCCGGCCGCCGAGGTCGCCGACCCGCAGGCGCTGACCATCAAGCTGCTGGTCAATGGCCAGGTGGTGCAGGAAAACACCACCGCCAACCAGGTCCGCAGCGTGGCCCGGCTGATCGCCGAGCTCAGCGAATTCATGACCCTGGACGTCGGCGATGTGCTGCTCACCGGCACCCCCGAAGGCCGGGTCGACGTGCAGCCCGGTGATCGCGTCGATATCGAGATCAGCGGCCTGGGCCGCCTCACCAACCACATCGTCGCGCCACAGGAGGCTCGCCCATGAAACACGCCCGCATCCTGTTCGAAGGAAAGGTTCACAGGGTCCAGGTCGACGACCAGCACAACGTGCGCCTGGCCGATGGCCGCACGCTCGGTGAGCAACAGGTCACCTGGCTGCCGCCCGCCACCGGCAACATGTTCGCCCTGGGCCTGAACTATGCCGACCACGCCCGCGAGCTGGCCTTCACCCCGCCCACCGAGCCCCTGGCGTTCATCAAGTCACCGGGCACCTACACCGGCCACAACCAGCGGACCTGGCGCCCGGATGGCGTGGCCTACATGCACTACGAGTGCGAGCTGGTGGCGGTCATCGGCAAGCCGGCGAAGAACGTCAAGCGCGCCGACGCCCTCGACTACCTGGCCGGCTACACGGTGTGCAACGACTACGCCATCCGCGACTACCTGGAAAACTACTACCGCCCCAACCTGCGGGTGAAGAACCGCGATGCCACCACCCCGGTGGGCCCCTGGATCGTCGACGTCGGCGACGTGCCCGATCCCGGCAACCTGAAGCTGCGCACCTGGATCAACGGCGAGCTGAAGCAGGAAGGCACCACTGCGGACATGATCTTCGACATTCCCTACCTGATCGAATACTTCTCCAGCTTCATGACCCTGCAACCGGGCGACATGATCGCCACCGGCACCCCCGAGGGCCTGGCCGACGTGGTGCCCGGCGATGAAGTGGTGGTGGAAGTGCAAGGCGTAGGGCGCCTGGTCAACCGAATCGTCAGCGAAGCCGAGTTCTTCGCCCATCCAGCACAAGGGGCAACAGCATGATCAAGCATTGGATCGACGGCCGCGAAGTCGCAAGCCGCGACACCTTCGTCAACTACAACCCGGCCACCGGCGAGGCCATCGGCGAAGTCGCCAGCGGCGGCGCCGAGGAAGTGGCCCGTGCGGTGGCCGCGGCCAAGGAGGCGTTTCCGAAATGGGCCAATACCCCGGCCAAGGAACGCGCGCGCCTGATGCGCCGCCTGGGTGAGCTGATCGACCAGAACGTGCCGCAACTGGCGGAGCTGGAGACCCTGGACACCGGCCTGCCGATCCACCAGACCCGCAACGTGCTGATTCCCCGGGCCTCGCACAACTTCGATTTCTTCGCCGAGGTCTGCACCCGCATGGACGGCCACAGCTACCCGGTGGACGACCAGATGCTCAACTACACCCTGTACCAGCCGGTGGGGGTCTGCGCCCTGGTGTCACCGTGGAACGTGCCGTTCATGACCGCCACCTGGAAGACCGCGCCCTGCCTGGCCCTGGGCAACACTGCGGTGCTGAAGATGAGCGAGCTGTCGCCGCTGACCGCCAATGAACTGGGGCGCCTGGCCGTGGAAGCCGGCATTCCCAACGGCGTGCTCAACGTCATCCAGGGCTATGGCGCCACCGCCGGCGATGCCCTGGTGCGCCACCCGGATGTGCGCGCCATTTCCTTCACTGGCGGCACTGCCACCGGCAAGAAGATCATGCAGACCGCGGGCCTGAAGAAGTACTCCATGGAACTGGGGGGCAAGTCGCCGGTACTGATCTTCGAGGACGCCGACCTGGAACGGGCCCTGGACGCCGCGCTGTTCACCATTTTCTCGCTCAATGGCGAGCGCTGCACCGCCGGCAGCCGGATCTTCATCCAGCAAAGCGTGTACCCGCAGTTCGTCAAGGAGTTCGCGGCCCGGGCCAAGCGCCTGATCGTCGGTGACCCGACCGACCCCAAGACCCAGGTCGGCTCGATGATCACCCAGCAGCACTACGACAAGGTCACCGGCTACATCCGCATCGGTATCGAGGAAGGCGCGACCCTGCTGGCCGGTGGCCTGGAGCGGCCGGCCGGCCTGCCGGCGCACCTGTCGCGCGGGCAATTCATCCAGCCCACGGTGTTCGCCGACGTGGACAACAAGATGCGCATCGCCCAGGAAGAGATCTTCGGCCCGGTGGTGTGCCTGATCCCGTTCAAGGACGAAGCCGAGGCCCTGGCCCTGGCCAACGACACCGAGTACGGCCTGGCGTCCTACATCTGGACCCAGGACATCGGCAAGGCCCACCGCCTGGCCCGGGGCATCGAGGCCGGCATGGTGTTCATCAACAGCCAGAACGTGCGCGACCTGCGCCAACCATTCGGCGGCGTCAAGGGCTCGGGCACCGGGCGCGAAGGGGGTGAATACAGCTTCGAGGTGTTCGCCGAGATCAAGAACGTCTGCCTCTCCATGGGCAGCCACCACATCCCGCGCTGGGGCGTGTAACAGGCCGTTGAAAAACTACTTGCGTTGCCATCGCTGCGTTGAAAACAGGCTGGTGCGCCAGCCCGGTCAAAATGCTCATTTACCACTTGTAAACTGCGCTTTTTCGCCTGCTTTCGCCTTGCGCTGGCTGCCTCGCCTACGTTTTTCAACGGTCTGGTAAGGTTCAGGACCGTCCCGGATCCCCCCAACAATAAGATGTTTCAGGAGAAGCACCATGGGCGAAGTCGTCATGGCCGCCAAGGTCTGCCACGTTCCATCGATGTACCTGTCCGAGTTGCCGGGCAAGCACCACGGCTGCCGCGAGGCGGCCATCGCCGGGCACAAGGAAATCGCTCGCCGGGCCCGGGCCCTGGGCGCCGACACCGCGGTGGTGTTCGATGTGCACTGGCTGGTCAACAGCGGCTACCACATCAATTGCGGCGAGGTGTTCAACGGCACCTACACCAGCAACGAGCTGCCGCATTTCATCAAGAACATGACCTATGACTACCCGGGCTGCCCGGCGCTGGGAGAGTTGATCGCCGCCGAGGCCAACGCCGCCGACGTGCGCACCCTGGCTCATAACATCCCCAGCCTGGAGCTGGAGTACGGGACCCTGGTGCCCATGCGCTACATGCACATGGACGTGCCCGCCGCCGAGCATTTCCAGGTGGTGTCCATCGCTGCCTGGTGCGCCTGGCACAAGCTGGCCGACAGCTTCACCTTCGGCGCCGCCGTGCGCCGGGCCATCGAGAAGAGCGACCGCAAGGTCCTGGTGCTGGCCTCCGGCTCCCTGTCCCACCGGTTTTCCGATGACCGCGAGGCCGAGGCCAACATCCACAACTGGACCCGGGAATTCGACAAGCAGGTCGACCAGCGCGTGGTGGAGTTGTGGCAGCAGGGCCGCTTCCGCGAGTTCTGCGCGATGCTCCCCGACTACGCCGAGCACTGCTATGGCGAAGGCAAGATGCACGACACCGCGATGCTCCTCGGGCTGCTGGGCGGCCCCGAGTACAACCGCCCGGCCGAGATCGTCACGCCGCTGTTCGGCAGCTCCGGCACCGGCCAGATCAACGCCATTTTTCCGTTGTGAAGGCAGCGACAAGCTTCTAGCTACGAGCTGCAAGAAAACGCCAAGAGCAACGGTGAGCCGCGAGCCCCAGCCACAGGAGATCCCTCTTGCAGCTTGCGGCTTGCCACTTGCCGCTGCCCACAAAGGAGGTTCCCGTGCCGCATTTCATCGCTGAATACACCGACAACATCGAAGCCCAGGCCGACCTGCCGGGGCTGTTCGAAAAGGTCCACGACTACCTGGGCGCCAGTGGCGTGTTCCCCCTGGGTGGCATCCGCAGCCGCGGGGTACGCCTGGACACCTGGCGCATGGCCGACGGCAAGCATGACTACGCCTTCGTCCATATGCGCCTGCAAGTGGGGGCCGGGCGCGACCTTGAAACCCGGCGCCAGGTGGCCGAGGGCCTGTTCCAGATCATCAAGGCGCACTTCGCCCAGTTGCAGGCCCAGCGCCTGCTGGCCCTGTCGTTCGAGATGAGCGAGCTGGAGGCCGAGCTCAACTTCAAGCACAACAACGTCCACGCCTTCCTCAAGTCGCTGTAGCCGCCGTAACCGGCGGCTTGCGCAACCCACAAGAACAACAACGAGGCCATGCCCATGTCCCGCCCTGCCATTGCCCAGGCCCCGCTGGCCGAGGCCAACGATTGCTATCGCAAGATCACCTGGCGCCTGATGCCATTGCTGTTCGTCTGCTACATCTTCGCCCACCTGGATCGGATCAACATCGGCTTCGCCAAGTTGCAGATGACCCAGGACCTGGGCTTCAGCGACAGCGTCTACGGCCTGGGCGCCGGGTTGTTCTTCATCGCCTACGCGCTGTTCGGCGTGCCCAGCAACCTGGCCCTGGAGCGGGTCGGGCCACGGCGCTGGATCGCCCTGCTGATGCTGGTCTGGGGCCTGCTGTCCAGCGCGCTGATGCTGGTCCAGGACGCCTGGGGTTTCTATGTGCTGCGCTTCTTGCTGGGGGTGGCCGAGGCCGGTTTCTTTCCCGGCATCCTGGTGCTGCTCAACCGCTGGTTCCCGGCCGACCGCCGTGGCCAGGCCACCGCGCTGTTCGCCATCGCCGTGCCCATGGCCGGGGTCCTGGGCGGCCCGCTGTCGGGCTGGATCCTGGAGAATTTCCATGACCGGGGCGGCTTGCGCGGCTGGCAATGGATGTTTTTGATCGAGGGCCTGCCGGTGGTGCTGCTCGGGCTGCTGGTGCTCAAGGCATTGCCGGACAGCATCGACCAGGCCACGTGGCTCAGCGCCGCGCAAAAGGCCTGGTTGCACAAGACCCAGCAGCAAGAGGAGCAGCGCAAGTCCATCAACCGCTTCAGCGACATTCTCAAGGACCGCCACGCCTGGTTGCTGGTGGGCATCTATTTCGCGGTGATGCTGGCGGTCAATACCATCGCCTTCTGGATGCCGACCCTGATCCACCATTCCGGCGTGGCCGGGGACGGCGACGTCGGCCTGCTCAGCGCCCTGCCCTACCTCGCCGGTTGCCTGTTCATGCTGGCGGTCGGCCGTTCCTCGGACCGCCTGCGCGAACGCCGCTGGCACCTGGCCGTGCCGCTGCTGATGGCCTGCCTGGGCCTGGCGCTGACCGCCCTGGCGCCACAGAACCCCTGGCTGGTGATGTTCGGCCTGCTGGTGGCGGGCATGGGCGCCAGCGCCGCATTGCCGATGTTCTGGCAACTGCCGCCGGCCTTTCTGGCCAGCAATACCCAGGCTGCGGGCATCGCCCTGATCAGCTCCTTCGGCAGCGTCGCGGCCTTCCTCGCGCCTTACCTGATCGGCGTGGTGCGTGACGCCACCCAAAGCGCCAGCCTGGCGCTGTATGCCCTGGCCCTGCTGATCGCCCTGGGCGCCTGGCTGGTGCTCTGGGTGCCGGCCCATATCGTCAACCCACAAGAGAAATGAACATGCTCAGCCCCTCCGCCATCCAACAGGCCGCAGCGCGCCTCGATGCCGCCGAACGCAGCCGCGAACAGATCGGCCAGCTGTCCCTGGAATACCCGGATATCCGCATCGAGGATGCCTATGCGATCCAGCGCAGCTGGGTGGAACGCAAGATCCGCGACGGCCGCCGGCTGGTGGGCCACAAGATCGGCCTCACCTCCCGGGCGATGCAGGTGTCGTCGAACATCAGCGAGCCGGACTTCGGCGCCCTGCTGGACGACATGCTGTTCGATGAAGGCAGTGACATTCCCTTCCAGCGCTTCATCGTGCCGCGGGTCGAGGTGGAACTGGCGTTCATCCTCGGCAAGCCCCTCAAGGGCCCCGGCTGCACCCTGTTCGATGTGCTGGAAGCCACCGACTGGGTGATCCCGGCGCTGGAGATCATCGACGCGCGCATCCAGCAGGTAGACCCGCAGACCCAGGCCACGCGCAAGGTCTTCGATACCATTTCCGACAACGCCGCCAACGCCGGGGTGGTAATGGGTGGCCGGGCCGTGCGCCCCGGCGACGTGGACCTGCGCAAGGTGCCGGCGGTGCTGTACCGCAACGGTGTGATCGAAGAGTCCGGGGTCTCGGCCGCGGTGCTCAACCACCCGGCCAAGGGCGTGGCCTGGCTGGCCAACAAGCTGGCAGCCTACGACGTCGGCCTGGAAGCCGGGCAGATCATCCTCGGCGGCTCGTTCACCCGTCCGGTGGCCGCGCACCCGGGGGATGTATTCCACGTCGACTACGACCAACTGGGCAGCATCGCCTGCCGTTTCGTCTGAGGAGAACGCCATGGACATGCCGCAGAACCTGTTCAAGCAACGCCTGCAAGGCAGCGAGCCACAGATCGGCCTGTGGCTGGGCCTGGCCAATGCCTACTGCGCCGAGCTGGCGGCCAATGCCGGTTTCGACTGGCTGCTGCTGGACGGCGAGCACGCCCCCAACGACCTGCGCAGCTTGCTGGGGCAATTGCAGGCCATCGCCCCCTACGGTGCCCACGGCATCGTCCGCCCGCCGATCGGCGATACCGCGCTGATCAAGCAGTTGCTGGATATCGGTGCCCAGACCCTGTTGGTGCCCATGGTCGAAAGCGCGGCCCAGGCGCGCCAGCTGGTCAGCGCCATGCGTTATCCGCCCCAGGGCATTCGCGGGGTCGGCAGCGCCCTGGCCCGGGCCTCCCGCTGGAACAGCATCCCCGGCTACCTGGACCAGGCCGCCGAACACATGTGCCTGCTGGTGCAGATCGAGAACCTGGAGGGCTTGCGCAACCTGGACGAGATCGTCCGGGTCGAGGGTGTCGATGGCGTGTTCATTGGCCCCGCCGACTTGTCGGCGGCCATGGGTCATCGCGGCAATCCCGGACATCCCCAGGTGGTCGCGGCGATCGAGGACGCCATCCTGCGGGTGCGCCAGGCCGGCAAGGCCGCGGGCATCCTCAGCGCCGACCCGGGCCTGGCCCGGCGTTGCATCGAGCTGGGAGCCAACTTCGTCGCGGTGGGGGTGGACACCACGGTGCTGATGAAGGGTTTGCAGAACCTGGCCGGGCAGTACAAGGCCCAGGACGCCCCCAGCAGCGAGGGTGGCGTCTACTGAGCGGGGCTTGCGCTAGACACTGGCCTGGCGGGTAGCGGCCAGGCGCCAGAGCCGGGCGATGTCCACCGCCCGCTCGCGCAACAATCGCGGGGCCTCGGCGCAGGCCTGTTCCAGGCTCATGGGCCCGGAGGTCAGGGCGAAGGCCGCGTCCACGCCATGAGCGTACATCTGCTGGTAGCCCTCGCCGAGGGTGCCGGCGATGACGATCACCGGCACCCCTTGCTGGCGAGCGATCCGCGCCACGCCGAAGGGCGTCTTGCCACGCAGGGTCTGGGCATCGAAGCGTCCTTCGCCAGTGATCACCAGGTCGGCGCCACGCACCGCCTGTTCCAGCCCTACCAGCTCGGCGACCACTTCCACCCCGGAGCGGAACCTCGCGCCGAGAAACGCCTTGGCGGCGAATCCCAGGCCACCGGCGGCGCCACTGCCGGGTTCGTCACGCACGTCCCTGGGCAGCACCTGGGCGCAGAGATCGGCAAAGTGCCCCAGGGCCTGGTCCAGGGCCTCTACCTGCTGCGCCGAGGCACCCTTTTGCGGGCCGAAGATGGCCGAGGCCCCCTGCTCGCCACACAGGGGATTATTGACGTCGGCGGCGATCTCGAAACGCACCTGGGCCAGGCGCGGGTCCATGGCGTCGAGCTCGATGCTGGCCAGGTCGGCCAGGGCCAGGCCACCCCGGGGCAACACCTGGCCCCGGCGGTCCAGCAGCTTGAGCCCCAGGGCTTGCAGGGCTCCGGCCCCGCCGTCGTTGGTGGCGCTGCCGCCGATGGCCAGGATGATGCGCCGGGCGCCGGCGTCCAGGGCCGCCTGGATCAGTTCACCGGTACCGAAGGTGCTGCTGTGGCAGGCATCGCGCTGGCCTGGCGGCACCAGTTGCAGGCCGCTGGCCTCGGCCATTTCGATGATCGCCGTGTGGCTCGATGCCAGCCAGCCCCAGCGGGCCTGCACTTCGCTACCCAGCGGGCCCTGGACCCGGGTGCTGCGCAGTTGCCCCTGGCATGCGGCGAGTACCGACTCCACCGTGCCCTCGCCACCATCGGCCATCGGGCACTGCAGTACCTGGGCTTCGGGCCAGGCCTCGGCCAGCCCTTGGGCAATGGCCTGGGCCACGCCTTCGGCACTCAGGCTGTCCTTGAACGAGTCGGGGGCGATGATGATTTTCATGGGGTTTCTCCAGTTCTCATGGCGCCATGCTGCCATTTGCCGCAGCGGCTGACGCCGGTCCGCTGCACAAGGGCGCAGGCACTTTATTGTTCATTGCTACAAGCTGCGCAGCGGGGATGATGGAGCGCCGTTATCCAGGTGGAACCCATGGCCGCTTGGCGAGGACTGCGTCCTCGTACGCAGCCTCGCAGGCTCGGCAGCGGCTACAGGGTCGTCCTGCAGGAGTAGCCGCTGTCGAGCGCCAGCGAGTCTGCGACCGGGGCGCAGCATCCGTAATACCGGCACCGCCGTTATTCAGGTGCGAATTGGGTGGCGGGTTGCTGGGGCAGCAGTTGTACGGCCAGGTACAGCGACAGCATGCCGTCCAGGCGCAACGGGTCGACGCCGCTGAGTTCGGCAATGCGCTCCATGCGGTAGCGCAAGCTGTTGCGGTGGATGCCCAGGGCGTCGGCACAGGCCTGGCTCTGGCCGTCGTGTTCGCACCAACTGCGCAGGGTCGCGAGCAACTGACCGTTGCCGTCCTTGGCCAGGACCTTGTGCAAGGGGCTGAGCAACTCGTCCAGGGCATCCTCGTTGCGGTGGCGCCAGAGCATCACCGGCAGCCGGTAGCGATCCAGGGTCAGCAGGCGAGTAGCGGGCAGGATGTCGCGCCCATAGGCCAGCAGGTCGCTGACCCGTCGGTAGCAGCGGCGCAACCCCGAAAGGCCCTCGGCCGGCCCACCCACCGCCACCCGCTGGATATCCCAGCCCAGGCCGACGAGCCGCTCCAGCAGGCGCGGGTCGTCCAGGGTCAGGCTCGCCGGCCGGCACCAGAGCAACGACGTTTGCGCGGCACTGACGCACCAGCTGTCCGGATAGCGGGACATCAACCAGGCGCTGAGGGCATCGACGTCCTGCCCCGCCCCGGCTTCCAGCCCCAGCTCGAACAGATAGGGAATGCGCGCCAATTGCGGCTTGAGGCCCATCTGCCGCGCCTCGTCCACCAGGCGCGGCGAGTCGCCACCCTCGCCCAGCAGCAATGCC
This sequence comes from Pseudomonas sp. CMR5c, assembly GCF_003850545.1. Taxonomy (NCBI): domain Bacteria; kingdom Pseudomonadati; phylum Pseudomonadota; class Gammaproteobacteria; order Pseudomonadales; family Pseudomonadaceae; genus Pseudomonas; species Pseudomonas sp. CMR5c. The sequence continues at coordinate 3,896,554 of NZ_CP027705.1, forward strand.
AGCAGGTCATCGCAGCGCTGGCGGCGCCATTGCTGTTCGGCCTGCTGGTGTCGCTGGCTCACCAGCATTTCGGCGGTCATGCGTACCAGTTCGGCGTAGGTGCGCAGCAACGCCGGATCACCAGTGATGCCCAACACGCCGATCAAGCGCTGGTCGTGCAACAGCGGCAGGTTGATCCCCGGCTGCACGCCCTTGAGCCGGCAGGCGGTGGGCTCATCGATCTCCACCACCCGGCCGTTGGCCAACACCAGCTGCGCGCCCTCATGGCGGGTATTGATGCGCTCCGGCTCGCCGCTGCCCAGGATCAGGCCCTGGCTGTCCATGACGTTGACGTTGTTGGGCAGGATGGCCATCGTGCGGTCGACGATGTCCTGTGCCAGGTCATGATCGAGTTCGAACATGCTCGGTGATCCTTGGGTTGGCTACGACAGGGGCGGGCCACGGCACGCGCGGTGTTGTTCAGTGGCACAGGGGGGGCACGGCATTCGCTGTGCGCCGGCACAAAGACAGCGGCGCCAGGGTGGCCGAGACTCTCGGGGCGGTCAACGTTACCCTTTGCACCGTGCAAAATCATAATAAAGAGAGATCCAGCATGTCACACAGAGCCGCTGCCGCCCTGGCCCAGGCTGACGACAAGAACGCCGTCTACAAGCGCATCACCCTGCGCCTGATCCCCTTCATCTTCATCTGCTACCTGTTCAACTACCTGGACCGGGTCAACGTCGGCTTCGCCAAGTTGCAGATGCTCGACGCCCTGAAGTTCAGCGAAACGGTCTATGGCCTGGGCGCCGGGATCTTCTTCATCGGCTACGTGCTGTGCGGCGTGCCCAGCAACCTGGCGCTGACCCGCTTCGGTCCGCGGCGCTGGATCGCCTTGATGATGATCACCTGGGGCACGCTGTCCACCTGCCTGCTGTTCGTCACTACGCCAACCCAGTTCTACACCCTGCGCCTGTTCACCGGGGCCGCCGAAGCCGGATTCTTCCCAGGGGTGGTGCTGTACCTGTCGCAGTGGTTCCCGACCTTCCGCCGTGGCCGGATCATGGCCCTGTTCATGTCGGCGATCCCGGTCTCGGGCTTGTTGGGCAGCCCGTTCTCCGGCTGGATCCTCAATCATTTCGCCGCAGGCCAGGGTGGCCTCGCCGGCTGGCAGTGGATGTTCCTGCTGCAGGGCATCCCCACCGTGGTGCTCGGCGCCCTGGCCTACTTCCTGCTGAGCGACGGCTTCGCCCACGCCAAGTGGCTGAGCCCGGCCGAGCGCGCCATGCTCGAGGCCGACCAGGCCGCAGACGCCGCCAACCAGCCCAAGACCGCCAGCGACTCCCTGGCCCAGGTGTTCAAGAACCCGGCGATCTGGGCCTTCGGCCTGATCTACTTCTGCATCCAGAGCGGGGTCTATGCCATCAACTTCTGGCTGCCGTCGATCATCAAGAACCTGGGGTTCGCCGATAACCTGGTGATCGGCTGGCTCAGCGCGATCCCCTACCTGCTGGCGGCGGTGTTCATGCTGCTGGTAGGCCGCTCGGCAGACCTGAACAAGGAGCGCCGCTGGCACCTCGTGGTACCCATGCTGATGGGCGCCGTGGGGCTGCTGATCGCGGTAAACTTCGCCGCCAACCCGGCCATCGCCATCCTCGGCCTGAGCATCGCCACCATGGGTGCCCTCACCGGCCTGCCGATGTTCTGGCCGGTGCCTACCGCGCTGCTCAGCGTCGGGGCGGCTGCCGGTGGCCTGGCGCTGATCAACTCCATGGGCCAGATGGCCGGCTTCCTCAGCCCCTACATCGTCGGCTGGGTCAAGGACAGCACCGGTTCCACCGATGCCGCCCTGTACCTGCTGGCGGCAGTGATCGTCGCCGGCAGCCTGCTGGCCCTGCGCATGACCCGCACCTTGCATCGCTGAACCCCGGCAACGCCAGAAGCCCGTTCGAGCATCGGCTGGAACGGGCTTTTTTCGTGGCGGCTTCAGTCCGGCGCGCCAGGATGCCGGGCGTAATCATGACTGCCGGTCAACGCCCCCGATGCCGGGGCGTCCAGCTCCAGCAGCAGGCCACCGGGCAGGCGCACGAAGATCTGCCAGAGGCCATCTTCCGGCACCTGCGCCACTTGGTACTCAAGACCGCTGGCCTGCACCCGCAGCAAGACCGCGGCAGCGGCCTCCTGGGTGTTGAAGGCGATATGGCTCAGCTGTGGCGCGGGGCAAGCATCCTGCTCGATGACATGCACCAGCGCCTGATCATCCTGGTACAGCCAGCGCCCGGGGAAGGGAAACGGCGGACGGCGGCCCGCTTGCAGCCCCAATAGCTCGGCAAAGGCCTGGGGCAGGGTCGAGCCACCATCGGTGTTGAAGGCCAGGTGGTCGAAGCGCCAGTTCACAACAGGCCTCCACCGTCGACATCGATCAGGCTGCCGTTGATGAAGCCGTTCTCCATGGCCAGGATGAAAGCCGCCGCCACCTCCCCCGGCTCCCCGACCCGGCCGACCGGCAAGCTCGCGGCCGCCTTGGCGAACATCGCCGCTCGGGCATCGGCGGGCATGCCGGCGTAGGCCTCGGTATCGGTGATCCCCGGGCTGATCACGTTCACCCGCCGTGGCGCCAGCTCCTTGGCCAGGTGCTTGCCCAGGGCATCGAGGGCGGCATTGAGGGTGGTCTTGAGCACCTGCCCCGGGACCATCTTGCGCGACAACATGCCCGAGGTCAGGCTGATGCTGCCCCGTGCCGCCAGGTATGGCAGCGCGGCCTGCACGGCGCGCCAGACACCCCAGAACTTGACCTCGAAGGCCCGCTGGGCGTCCTGCAGGTCAGTGTCGGCCAAGGGTTTGGGAGCGATGGCCGGACCGGCGCTGATCACCAGGTGATCGAAGCCGCCCACGGCCTGGAACAAGGCCTCCAGGCTGGCGCTGTCGGTGATGTCCACGCTCAGCGCCCGGGCCGACTCCGGCAGGCGTGCCTGCTGGCGCTGCAAGGCCTTGAGATCGCGCCCGGCCAGCACTACCCGGGCGCCACGGGCGGCGGCCTGGTGCGCCACGGCGGCGCCGATGCCACTGCCTGCACCGATGACCACGACGGTCTGCTTATGCAAGCCTGGATTGGAAAGAGTCATTGCGATCACCTGTTGTGAAGTAAAGGGATTACATCTTCACCGCTTGCCAATCGAAGAAAAATCCGCTTAAAACGCAAAGATCTTTAAAGGATTTTTATCAATGAGTTCGATCCTCGACCTGGAAATCTTCGTTCGCATTGCCGACGAAGGCAGTATTTCCGCGGCGGCGCGCAGCCTTGGCCTCACCGCAGCGGCGGCCAGCATCGCCCTGAAGCGCCTGGAAACCCGCCTGGGCAGTCGCCTGCTGGCCCGCTCTACCCGTAGCCTGCGCCTGACCCCGGAAGGTCGCCGCTACCTGGACAGCGTGCGCCTGGCCCTGGCCGCCCTGGAGGATGGCGAACAGGCGCTCAGGCAGCAGGGCCAGGGCCTATGCGGGGTGCTGCAGTTGTCGGCCCCTTCGGATTTCGGGCGCAACGCGTTGCTGCCCTGGCTCGACGAATTCAAGGGCCAGCACCCGCAACTGCGCCTGCAACTGCAGCTCAACGACCGCCATGCCGACCTGTTTCGCGAGAGCGTGGATGTGGCGCTGCGCTTTGGCGTGCCCGGGGACTCCAGCCTGGTGGCCCTGCCGATCCTGGCGGCACATCGACGGGTGGTCTGCGCCAGCCCGCAGTACCTGGCCCGCCATGGCGCACCGCAGGTGCCCGAGGACCTGGCTCGGCACAGCGCCCTGCTCTACCTGCGCGACGGCCAGCTCTACGACCTCTGGCGCTTCAGCCGGGACGACCAGGTGCGCGAGGTCCAGGTGCGCGGCGACTACTCGTGCGACGACGGCGAGGTAGCCCGGCGCTGGGCCCTGGCCGGCCATGGCCTGGTCTACAAGGCAAGGCTGGATGTGGCCGAGGACCTTCGCGCCGGGCGCCTGGTGCCACTGCTCACGGATTGGCAAGGGGAGCCACTGCCCTTCAACCTGCTGTGCCCGCACCGCCTGCAGGTGTCCGAACGGGTGCGCTTGCTGCACGGCTTCCTGGTCCAGCGCTGCCGCGAACTCTGTCCGTGACAGGCATTGCCCCGGCGTGCGGTTCTGGTATTTGATGGGCGGCCCCGCCACCTCTCCAGCACAAGGATCCCGCCCCATGAGCTATCGCATCCTCGGTCACTCCGGCCTCAAGGTTTCCAGCCTGACCCTGGGCACCATGATGTTCGGCGAGCAGACCAGCACCGAAGACTCGCTGCGCATCATCGACAAGGCCTGGGACCAGGGCATCAACTTCATCGACACTGCCGATGTCTACAACCAGGGCCGCTCCGAGGAGATCGTCGGCGAGGCCATCGCCCGCCACCGCCATGACTGGGTGCTGGCCTCCAAGGTCGGCTTCGGCCCGGCCGACGGCGTGCCCAATCGCAGCGGCCTGAACCGCAAGCACATCGGCAACGCCATCGAGGCCAGCCTGACCCGGCTCGGCACCGATTACCTGGACATCTACTACCTGCACCGCGAGGACCACGACACGCCGCTGGAAGTGAGCATCGCGGCCATCGGCGACCTGCTGCGCCAGGGCAAGATCCGCCACTGGGGGCTGTCCAACTACCGGGGTTGGCGGATCGCCGAAGCGGTACGCATTGCCGACCAGCTGGGCGTGGAGCGCCCGGTGATCAGCCAGCCGCTGTACAACCTGGTCAACCGCCAGGCCGAAGGCGAGCAGATCACCGCGGCCCGTGCCTATGGCCTGGGCGTGGTGCCCTACAGTCCACTGGCCCGCGGCGTGCTCAGCGGCAAGTACACACCCAACGCGACCCCGGACAGCGACAGCCGCGCCGGCCGCCAGGACAAGCGCATCCTGGAGACCGAATGGCGAGTGGAGTCCCTGCGCATCGCCCAGCAGGTCCAGCAGTACGCCCAGGGCCGCGGGCTGGGTATCGTCGAGTTCGCCATTGCCTGGGTGCTGAACAACCAGGCGGTGAGCTCGGCCATCGTCGGCCCGCGCACCGAGGCCCAATGGGACGCCTATGCCCGGGCGCTGGCCGTGCGCATCAGCGCCGAGGACGAAGCCTTCGTCGACTCCCTGGTGACCCCGGGGCACGCCTCGACGCCGGGCTTCAACGATGTCAGCCATTTCGTCCCGGGGCGTTTTGCCCGCCTCGACTGAGAGCTGCCGGTGGCGGTCCGAGGGCCGCCGCCGGCGATTGCTGGAGGCGGCCTCAGGGACGAATGAAAAAATATCCCGCCGGCATGTCGCAAACAGAGCAAAAATCTCGCGCCAAACCCTCTATATTGCCCTCGCTTGTTTACCCCCCAACTCCCGGCGCCCTGCGCCTCCGGGTCTTACGAGGACAGTGTGTCTAAAGGTATTGCGTTATCGGTCCTGGCGTCGGTGCTGTTCGCCGTCATGTATTTCTACACGTCGCTGCTGGAGCCCCTTACCGGGGTGGAGATCTTCGGCTGGCGAATGCTCCTCACCCTGCCCTGCATGACCCTGTTCATGCTGCTCACCGGCGAATGGCCAAGGGTCGGCGAAGTCTTGCGCCGGGTGCGCGCCAGGCCGGCCATGGCCCTGGCGCTGCTGTTGTCCTCGGCCCTGGTGGGCGTGCAGTTGTGGCTGTTCATGTGGGCGCCGCTCAACGGCTACAGCCTGGATGTATCCCAGGGCTACTTCCTGCTGCCGCTGACCATGATCCTCACGGGGCGTATCGTCTACGGCGAACGCCTGTCGCGGCTGCAAAAGCTGGCCGCAACGCTGGCCTGCATCGGCGTGCTCAACGAGTTGTACCAGGCTGGCAGTTTTTCCTGGGCGACCCTGGTGGTGGCCGTGGGCTACCCGCTGTACTTCGTCCTGCGCCGGCGCTTGCACAGCGATCACCTGGGCGGATTGTGGCTGGACATGGCGCTGTTGATACCGGTGGCGCTATGGGTGGTGCAAGGAGGCGAACAAGGCTTCGCCGTGCTGGATGCCCAGCCCCGGCTGTACCTGCTGATCCCGCTGCTGGGCCTGATCAGCGCCTCGGCGCTGGTGTGCTACATCATCGCCAGCCGCCAACTGGCTTTCAGCCTGTTCGGCCTGCTCAGCTACGTGGAGCCGGTGTTGCTGCTGATGGTGGCCCTGTTGCTGGGGGAAAGCATCAAGGAGGGCCAATGGCTGACCTACGTGCCGATCTGGCTGGCGGTGCTGGTGCTGATCACCGAGGGTGCGCGCCACCTGCTGCGCCAGCGACGCGGGTAATGGAATAGCCAAAGAGCTTCTGCAAACCTGCCCGCAGCCTCGCCCTGGCTCGAGCCCGGCTACTTTCGCCAGTGCCGCGTCAGGGCTTGATCTGCTTCAGTTCGTTGAGCAGTGCCAGCAAGGCTTGCATCTTTTCCTCGCCGAACTGCTGCTGGATCCTCTGGTAGTTGATCTCCATGTCGTCGCTCATGGATTCGAAGCAGGCATGGCCCCTCTGGGTCAGGGTGATGAACAGGCGGCGCTGGTCCTCCGGTGACTTGCGCCGGCTGACGTACTCATCGCGCTCCAGGCGCGTCAGCACCCCGGTCATGCTTGGCGGCAGGATGCAGGCCATCTTCGCCAGCTGGTGGCTCTCCAGTTCGCCGTTCTGGCGCAGGATGCGGATCACCCGCCACTGCTGTTCGGTGAGCTCGTGCTGGTTCAGCGAAGGACGGAAGAACGCCATGGCGGCCTCACGGGCCTGCAGCAGGGTCAGGGTCAGGGAAGGTCTGGGGGTTTTCATCAAGGAGTCGGTCAGGGCCTGGAAACAAAGGCGAGAACATTAACACATTCATAATCGCCAACCGACAGGCAAAACAAAGCCCGGCCAGGAAAGACCTGGCCGGGCTTGGGCTTCAAGCGCTACGCGGCTTATTCGGTGGCGAGCACGCCACGTCGTACCTGGTCACGCTCGATCGATTCGAACAGTGCCTTGAAGTTGCCCTCGCCGAAACCATCGTCGCCTTTGCGCTGGATGAACTCGAAGAACACCGGGCCCATCAGGGTTTCCGAGAAGATCTGCAGCAGCAGGCGCTTGTCTTCTTTATCCGAGGCACCGTCGAGCAGGATGCCGCGCGATTGCAGTTGATCAACCGGCTCGCCGTGGTTTGGCAGGCGCCCTTCGAGCATTTCGTAGTAGGTATCAGGCGGTGCGGTCATGAAGCGCATGCCGATCTTCTTCAGGGCGTCCCAGGTCTTGACCAGGTCGTCGGTGAGGAAGGCCACGTGCTGGATGCCTTCGCCGTTGAACTGCATCAGGAACTCTTCGATCTGGCCTGCGCCCTTGGACGATTCCTCGTTCAGCGGGATGCGGATCATGCCGTCCGGGGCGGTCATGGCCTTGGAAGTCAGGCCGGTGTATTCGCCCTTGATGTCGAAGTATCGGATCTCGCGGAAGTTGAACAGCTTCTCGTAGAAACCGGCCCAGTAGGCCATGCGTCCGCGATACACGTTGTGGGTCAGGTGGTCGATGATCTTCAGGCCCGCACCTGGTGGGTTGCGGTCCACGCCTTCGAGGAACACGAAGTCGATGTCATAGATCGAGCTGCCTTCGCCGTAGCGGTCGATCAGGTACAGCGGCGCGCCGCCGATGCCCTTGATCGCCGGCAGGTTCAGTTCCATCGGGCCGGTGGCGACGTGGATCGGCTGCGCACCCAGTTCCAGGGCGCGGGCGTAGGCCTGCTGGGCATTCTTGACGCGGAACGCCATGCCGCATACCGACGGGCCGTGTTCCGCGGCGAAGTAGGAAGCGATGCTGTGGGGTTCGTTGTTGAGGATCAGGTTGATCGCGCCTTGGCGATACAGGTGCACGTCTTTTGAACGATGGGTCGCGACTTTGGTGAAACCCATGATCTCGAAGATCGGTTCGAGGGTATTGGGGGTGGGCGATGCGAATTCGATGAATTCAAAGCCCATCAGGCCCATCGGGTTTTCAAAGATATCTGCCATGGTTGGCGCCTCATCATATTTTTAGAATTAACGGATCGTTAGTTGCTATCAATGCTGAGGAAGGCAGGTGGTGCGCAGGAAATGCCCCGCACGCTGCGCGCGAGGAAGTCACCATAGATGAGTTGGAATCCGAGAATCTTCATATCGGTCCTGTCTTGCCGGCTGGCCAGGCTTCTGCTGCCAGAAGACTTTATTATTGTATGCGTAACCAGATTCTACACAGCGTAAAAGCCTTTGTCCGCACTCTTTATGAAATCGCCTTGCTTGTCCCCTTCGCAAGGGGCCGGTTGCACTGGTAGATCCCGCCCAGGATCAGCGCGCCCCCCAGCACCATCACCAGGCTCAGTTGCTCGGCCAGCAGCAGCGCCCCGAGAATCACCGCCGTCAGCGGGTTGAGGGCGATGAATACCCCGCAGCGGGTAGCGCCGATCCGCCGCAGGCCGTCGTAGTACCAGATGTAGGCCAGCGCCGAGCCCAGTACACCCAGGTATAGAAGAGCCAGGCCTTGGGCCAGGTCCAGGTGGAGCACCGCTTGCAGGTCGAATTCGCCGCGCACCAGGGTCGCCGCGCACAGCATCAAGGTTCCCAGCACCACCGAGTAGGTCACCGTCTGCAGCGGTCCCAGGCTCTGGTTCAGTTCCTTGGAAAACAGCGAATAAACGCCCCAGCCCAGGACACAACCGAGGATCAACAAGTCGCCGCGCCAACTCCCCGCCTGGCTGACCAGGGCCGAAGGATCACGACTGCAGATCACCAGGGCCGCACCTCCCAGGCACAGGCCGATACCCAGCAGCTTGCGCCGGTCCAGGCGTTCCTTGAACAGTGCCCAGGATGCCAGGGCGATCACCGCCGGGTTCAGGGCGACGATCAGCGAGGCTCGCGAGGCGTTGATCTGCTGCAGGCCGAGGAAGAAGCACAGGTTGTAGAAGAAGATCCCGAAGAACCCCAAGAGCGCCAGTTGGCCGAGCTGCCTGAAGCTCGGGCGCACCAGGGGAATTCGCGCCAGGGCCATGAAGCCCAGCAGGGCCAGGCTAGCCAGGAGAAAACGCAAGCTGGCGGCCAGCAACGGCGACAGCCCCGAGGCCAGGTAGCGCCCGGCGACGAAGGTGCCGCCCCAGATCATGGTCACCGCCGCCAACTTGCAATAGACCCCCAGGTCGTGGTGCCTGGCAGCCAGTGGGGCAAAGAAACTGCTCTCGCTCATGTTGATCGCACTCGAAGAAGATCGGATTTGTCTTGCCGGAATATTCTTTGTCTAATGCCTGATCATCGTAAAATGAGCTTTTACTCATGACCCTGACCCAGCTGGAAATCTTTTCCCGGGTAGCCCAGTTCCAGGGCTTCACCAGCGCCGCCACGCGCCTGGGCATCAGCCAGTCGGCGGTGTCCCACGCCATCAGGTCCCTGGAGCAGGAGCTGGGGGTGGAGTTGTTCCGTCGGCACCAGGCCCAGGTCGAGCTCACCGACATCGGCCAGCAATTGCTGGCACGGGCCCGGGCCATGCTCGGCCTGGCAGCGACGTTGGAACAGGAGGCCGCCGATGTCCGGGGCATGAAGCGTGGCACCTTGCGCATCGGCTCGTTCGGTCCCTCCTCCTCCATCCGCCTGCTGCCACCGATCCTGGCGCAATACCGCGCCCAGTATCCGGGGATCGAAGTGCATATCGACGAAGGACCGGACCGCCAGGTCCTGCAGTGGCTGGAGGAGCGGCGTATCGACCTGGGCTTCGTGGTGCTGCCCCAGGAACGCTTCGACAGCTTCCCCCTGGCGCAGGACCAACTGCTGGCCCTGGTTCCGGCAGGCCATCCCCTGGCCGGCGAGTCGCAGCTAAGCCTGGAGCAGCTGTGCCAGGATCCCTTCGTCCTCACCGAGGCCGGCTCCGCGGAACTGGTGTCGCGGTTGTTCATTGGCGCCGGGCTGGTCCCCAACATTCGCTATCGCTGCTCACAATTGCTCAGCACCCTGGAAACCGTGGCCCGGGGCGATGCCCTGAGCATCGTCGCCCAATTGTCGTTGCCCCAAGGGGCAGACCCGCGCTATACAAGTCGCCCATTGGTGCCGGCAGTGCAGCGCAAGATCGGTGTCGCGGTGCTGGACCGCCGCCAGTCATCGCCAGCGACCCTGGCCTTCATCGACCTTGCCCAGGGTCTCTGCAGCCAGGCAAAGCCGTCTATCCTGCGATGATCCAGGCAATACCGCGTCCGTGACCGGCGCCCTGCCCCTCCCCCTTGCCACAGGTCCGACCCATGCCGCTGACCGCCAAAGGTCCACTCCAACGCTCCACCCACACCCTCTGGACCTTGCTGGCGATACTCCTGCCGATCGTGCTCGGAGCCGTCATCCTCTACCTCCAGGCGCAACGGACCTTGCTGCACAACAGCCAGGAAATCGCCGAAGAAGCCATCGAGCAGTTCGACCAGATGCTCGACCACTCCGACAGCGCCGCCCGTGCCCTGCTGCCCCTGGCCGGACAGGAGTGCGACGCCGCCCGGCAACTGGCCCTGCGCGAACAAGTGACCCGGCGCCCACTGGTGCGCTCCACCAACCTGGTGTGGCGCGACAACAACTACTGCAGTTCATACCTGGGCAGCTACGCGGCGGTCCTCGATCCCCGGGACTACGTGGATGGCCGGCTGCGCCTGATGGATGGCAACCATGTCACTCCCGAGACCCCGCTGCTGGTCTACCGCTTGAGCGCCGGCGAAGGCGCTGCCCTGGCCGCCATCAACGGTTATCATCCGACCAACACCCTGCGCATGCTCAGCCGTTTCGCTCAGTTGCAACTGCAAGTGGGCCGGCATTGGTTGTCTAGTGACGGCCAGGTGCGCGAAGGCAACGCTCCCCTGGCAGCGGTGGCCAGCCAGCAACTGACCTCGTCACGCTATCCCTACAGCGTCAATGCCGGGTTCGCCCAGGGCAGTGTCTGGCGCTATATGAAAAGCCAGTATCCGGCGCTGTTCAGCTTGCTGATCTTCCTCGGCGCCGCCGCCGGCGGCCTCGCCCACTGGCTGCAACAACGTGCCGTTTCCCCCAGGCACGAGCTGCAGCGAGCACTGGTGGCGCGGGAGTTCATCCCGTACTTCCAGCCGATTGTGCGCGGCGACAGCCTGCAGTGGGCCGGTATCGAAGTGCTGATGCGCTGGCAACACCCCAGGGAGGGCCTGGTCCGTCCTGACCTGTTCATTCCCTTCGCCGAACATACGGGGTTGATCGTGCCCATGACCCGTTCGTTGCTGCGCCAGACCCGAGAAGTACTGGCGCCCTGGGCCGGGAACTTCCCCGACGGCTTTCATATCGCCATCAATATCACCGCGCGCCATTGCCAGGACCTGCAATTGCTGGAGGACTGCCGGGAGTTCCTGGCGGCATTCGAGCCGGGCAAGGTGGTCCTGGTGCTGGAACTGACCGAACGTGAACTGATCGAGCCTACGGCCGTCACCCAGCAGTTGTTCGCTGAATTACGTGAACTGGGGGTGATGATCGCCATCGATGACTTCGGCACCGGCCACTCCAGCCTCGGTTATCTGCGCACCTTCAATGTCGACTACTTGAAAATCGACCAGAGTTTCGTGGCCATGATCGGTGCCGATGCACTGTCGCTGCATATACTGGACAGCATTATCGAACTCTCACTCAAACTCGACCTGAGCATAGTCGCCGAAGGTATTGAAACTGCCGAACAACGGGATTACCTGACAGCCAAGGGCGTGCATTTGCTCCAGGGTTACTTGTTTGGAAAGCCCATGCCCAGCTCAGAATTTGTTACAGCTATAGCGCGCCATTAAATAGCCATGTCAGAAAAATAATGCTCGACAAGTAACTCCGGGCATGAGCAGCTTTGCATCAATTTACAAATATGGCCTGGAACAAGAACAACACGATTTACTCGCGGCGCGTTAACTACTACAATTTTTCACGCCTGTACAAGATTCACAGGTAGGCCAGTTAATCGAACCTTAACCAGTTCATGGCTTATAGCTTTGTTTGTGCTGTGTATTAGCCAAAATAGACTATTGGAGTGAAGATATTGTCCAGACTTGCTGAATTCCGTGCTGCCGAGAAAGCACTTCAAGAACAGCTCGCCCAGCTTGAATCCCTGAAGAACGACGCCGGGCTCAAGAAGGAAATCGAGTTCGAAGAAAAACTCCAGGCTCTGATGAAGTCCTACGACAAGAACCTGCGTGACATCATCGCGATCCTCGATCCGAACCTGGGCAAGGCCGGCCTGCCACAGGCCAGCGCCCCTAAACAGCGCCGCGCCCGTGTGGTCAAGGTCTACCAGAACCCGCACACCGGCGAGCTGATCGAAACCAAGGGCGGCAACCATCGCGGCCTGAAGGCTTGGAAAGAACAATACGGCGCCGCTACTGTGGACTCCTGGCTGCGTGCTTGAACAAAGCCGCACCTGAAAAAGGCCCTGCACATGCAGGGCTTTTTATTGAGCGGAATAATTTTAGTGCCCCAGAGTCAAAGGAAAGATCTTACGCACATTGCAGGCAGACTCCTGCATCACATCTGCCCTCTCGCGAGCTGCAGCCAGCGTGGAATAAGGGCCGGGCATGCTCAACTTCACGCTTAATGCCTTTCGATAACGAACCTGCAACACGCAGAAAGCAAACGATGAGCCTTAAACCCGCTTAAAGTTTCAGGTTATTTCGAATGGCGAGTACTTCATCCCGACTATCGGCATAAGCCGCTGCCTGGCCAGCGTATGAAAGTACATAAGCCTTATCCCCATCCAATGCGGCCACCAATGTTTGTGACAGCACATGCCGGCCATTCTGGGTAATAGTGCAAGTGGTTTCCAATGCTTCGAGGCGACTCAACTGCGCGGCATGGATCTTGTTGCACACGCTCTGGTAACCACCTTGGGCAAAGTCCTTCTGTACTGACTTGCGCATCTCCAGCAATACCCCCTGGAGATTGACTACATGCCCGGGCTCGACCTGGCTCATGGTCAACTCCATGACCAGTTGCGGATTGCCCGCGGCATCGTTCTTCACCGCCCGCTGGCGCGACACCTTGGCGGCCTGGTCGGCCTCCTGGGAGGGCACCGGCTCCACCGTCCAGCCCTGGGGCCAGCTGATTTCGGGAGCCGCCTGGGCGGCACCGGCGAGTATTGCCAGGAACAGGGCTACAACGGAGGTTCTGAACGACAGGATCATGTTCTGCACACTGGAAAAGGGAGCCTGGAGTCTGAGCCCGGCGCCAGGAATGGGCAATAGATCAAGAGCTTTGGGTTTGGCCCATCCCAGGCACTTGCGTATCATTGGCCAATCCCAAGGATGTCCGAACCATTGCCCCGGCAAGCCGCTGCCCGAGCCTTCGACCAGCCCTTGCCGTCTCATTTTCCCGGAGGGCCCATGAGCCTCAACGAACTCAACACTTTTCCCGGCGTAACCGCCCAGCCTGACGCCGCCACCGCCCGCTTCGTGTTCAACCACACCATGTTGCGCGTCAAGGACATCACCCGCTCCCTGGACTTCTACACCCGGGTCCTGGGTTTCTCCCTGGTGGAGAAACGTGATTTCCCCGAGGCTGAGTTCAGCCTGTACTTCCTGGCCCTGGTGGACAAGGCGCAGATCCCGGTCGACGCCGCGGCGCGTACCGAATGGATGAAGTCGATCCCCGGCATTCTCGAGCTGACCCACAACCACGGCACCGAGAACGACCCGCAGTTCGCCTATCACAACGGTAATACCGACCCTCGCGGTTTCGGCCACATCTGCATCTCGGTACCGGACATCGTCGCCGCCTGCGAGCGCTTCGAAGCCCTGGGCTGCGACTTCCAGAAGCGCCTGAACGACGGCCGCATGAAAAGCCTGGCGTTCATCAAGGATCCGGATGGCTACTGGGTCGAGATCATCCAGCCAGCTCCGCTGTAAGGCAGCAGCCAACCGGGCCTGGTTCGCCAGGCAAGAAAAAACCCCATGGGCCATGGCTCATGGGGTTTTGTTGTTCCAGGGGGCGGCTCAGTCCGGCGCCGAGGTCCGGATCAGGTGGTCGAAAGCACTCAGGGATGCCTTGGCCCCCTCGCCCACCGCGATCACGATCTGCTTGTACGGCACCGTGGTGACGTCACCTGCCGCAAACACTCCAGGCAAGGAAGTCTCGCCGCGCGCATCGACGATGATCTCGCCACGTGGCGACAATTCAACCGTGCCCTTGAGCCAGTCGGTGTTGGGCAGCAGACCGATCTGCACGAAGATGCCTTCCAGTTCGACGTTGTTGAACTCACCCGACTGGCGATCCTTGTAGACCAGGCCAGTGACCTTCTGCCCGTCGCCCTTGACTTCGCTGGTCAGGGCACTGGTGATGACCTTGACGTTGGGCAGGCTGAACAACTTGCGTTGCAGCACAGCGTCGGCACGCAGTTGGCTGTCGAACTCCAGCAAGGTCACATGGCTGACGATACCCGCCAGGTCGATGGCCGCTTCGACACCTGAGTTGCCGCCGCCGATCACTGCCACGCGCTTGCCCTTGAACAGCGGGCCATCGCAGTGCGGGCAGAAGCACACACCCTTGGCCTTGTACTCTTGCTCACCGGGCACGCCCATTTCACGCCAGCGCGCACCGGTGGCCAGGATCACCGACTTGGCCTTGAGGCTGGCGCCGCTCTCGAACCGCACCTCATGCAGGCCACCCGCATCCTTGGCTGGCACCAGGGCACTGGCACGCTGCAGGTTCATGATATCGACGTCGTATTGCTTGACGTGCTCTTCCAGGGCCGCGGCCAGTTTCGGGCCTTCAGTCTCCTGCACCGAGATGAAGTTCTCGATGGCCATGGTGTCCAGTACTTGCCCACCGAAACGCTCGGCGACCACACCGGTGCGAATCCCCTTGCGCGCAGCATAGATGGCTGCCGCAGCGCCGGCCGGGCCACCGCCGACCACCAGCACGTCGAAGGCTTCCTTGGCGCTGAGTTTCTGCGCTTGTTTCTCCACCGCGCCGGTGTCGAGCTTGGCCAGGATTTCTTCCAGGCCCATGCGGCCTTGGCCGAAGTTCACGCCATTGAGGTAGATGCTGGGCACGGCCATGACCTTGCGCTCGTCTACCTCGGCCTGGAACAGCGCGCCATCGATGGCCACGTGGCGAATATTGGGGTTGAGCACCGCCATCAGGTTCAGTGCCTGGACCACGTCCGGACAGTTCTGGCAGGACAGCGAAAAATAGGTTTCGAAGTTGAACTCACCCTTGAGCGAGCGGACCTGCTCGATCACTTCCGCGCTGGCCTTGGATGGATGGCCACCCACTTGCAGCAGCGCCAGTACCAGGGAGGTGAACTCGTGGCCCATGGGGATACCGGCGAAACGCAGGCTGATATCACTCCCCGGGCGATTCAACGAGAACGACGGCTTGCGCGCATCGGTACCGTTGTCGAGCAAGGTAATTTGATTGGAAAGACTGACGATGTCTTTGAGTAGAGCGAGCATTTCCTGGGATTTCGCACCGTCGTCGAGGGAGGCGACGATCTCGATCGGCTGTGTGACCCGCTCCAGGTATGACTTCAACTGAGATTTAAGATTGGCGTCCAACATACGGGCGATTTCCTTTGGTTCGGTAAAAAAACAACGCCCGGGCGAATCTCGCCCGGGCGTTATTTGAGGGCGGTGCGGCTTACTTAAGTGCGGATGACCGCCTCTGGATGACGCATGGACTTAGATCTTGCCGACCAGGTCCAGGGACGGAGCCAGGGTGGCCTCGCCTTCTTTCCACTTGGCTGGGCAGACTTCGCCTGGGTGGGCAGCGACGTACTGGGCGGCCTTGATCTTGCGCAGCAACTCGGAAGCGTCACGACCTACGCCACCATCGTTGATTTCAACGATCTTGATCTGGCCTTCCGGGTTGATCACGAAGGTACCGCGGTCAGCCAGGCCGGCTTCTTCGATCAGCACGTCGAAGTTGCGGGAGATGGCCAGGGTCGGATCGCCGATCATGGTGTACTTGATCTTGCCGATGGCTGGCGAAGTGTTGTGCCAGGCAGCGTGGGCGAAGTGGGTGTCGGTGGAAACGCTGTAGATCTCAACGCCCAGCTTCTGGAATTCGGCGTAGTTGTCGGCCAGGTCTTCCAGCTCGGTCGGGCAGACGAAGGTGAAGTCAGCTGGGTAGAAGAACACTACGGACCACTTGCCTTTCAGGTCGGCATCCGATACTTCGACGAACTCACCGTTTTTGAATGCAGTAGCTTTGAACGGTTTAACTTGGCTGTTGATGATAGGCATCGTTGACTCTCCATCAGTGGTTGAAGACATTGGGTGAAAACTTGATGGGGAGAATCCTAGCCAATGAGTCGCCATCTGGCTCATTGGTAAACCTGATGCTCTCGATTGGTTTTGGCTATGAGCCCTGAGTATTAATAGAAAAAACCTTGCCTAAGGGGCGACCGCCTTCTCCCTGAGCTGCGCCATGCCCGCGAAGGGCTCTGCCTCGACATAGCGCATGGCCGATTTCAGGTCCTTCCACCCCACGTAGGCCATCAGCGACTTCAGGTCCCAGCCGCTGCGCTGGGCCCAGGTGGCGAACCCGCGGCGCAGGGAATGGCTGGTGTAGCGCTCGGCGGCGATACCGGCCTGCTCCAGCACCTGGCGCAACAGGGGAATCACACTGTTGGCATGCAGCCCCTGCTCGCCCAGGTTGCCCCAGCGATCGATGGCGCGAAATACCGGCCCGCGCACCAGTGCGGCGGTATTGATCCATTCGATGTAGGCCTGCACCGGGCACAGGCGCTGCAAGGCCGGCGTGCTGTAGGTACGGCCCAGGTTGTCGCGATCGCCCTTGCTGCGCGGCAAGTACAGGCTGATGCCGGAGCCGGCGTGGGCCTGCACATGCTCGACCTGCACACGACAGAGCTCGTCGCTGCGAAAGCCACGCCAGAACCCCAGAAGGATCAACGCCCGATCCCGCCGCGCACGCAGCAGGCCGGCCTGGCAACGCTCGGCCAGAGCTAGCGACGCCTGCTCATCGAGCCAGCTGGCCACCCGCTCCAGGTCCTGCAACTGCAAAGGCACGGCCTGCTTCTCCTGGGCTGGGTGCAAGGCCCGAATCCCCTTGAGTACCTGGCGCACCACCGGGGCCTTGGTCGGGTCGACGAACCCCTGGCTGTTATGCCACTGCGCCAATGCCGACAAGCGCAGCTTCAAGGTGTTGATCGACAACTCGCCGGCATAGGCCGCCAGGTAACGGGCGACGCCTTCCGCCGTCGCCGGCAGGAAGCCTCCCCACTGCACCTCGAAATGCTCGATGGCCGCTCGATAGCTGCGACGGGTGTTGTCGCGGGTGGCCGCTTGTAGATAACGATCCAGTTCACTCATGGCGCCTTGACTCCAGCAAGTACAGGGCAAAATCGGCAGGAAAACCCGATGCAGGTCGCTGAGATTGGATAATACTAAAATATCCATTGTTATGATCCTGCTATCTGGCATGAAAATTCATATGTACAATTACCTAAATTACATACCACGTAACACAGTACTAAATCGTTGGAGGCAAGATGGCTCGCGGAGGCATAAACAAAGCGGTGGTGAAAAAGGCGCGCCAGGCGATCCTTGCCCGCGGCGGACACCCCAGCATCGATGCAGTACGTATAGAAATGGGCAATACCGGTTCGAAAACCACCATTCACCGCTACTTGAAGGAGCTGGATGACGGCATCGGACAACGGGATTCCGGTCCGATACCACTGGACGAAGAGCTCGCGGAGCTGGTCGGGCGCCTCGCCCGGCGTCTTTCGGAGCAGGCCCAGGAGCCACTGGAACAGGCCCTCGCCCACTTCCAGGAGCAGAAGCAGGCGCTGGAGCAGCAACTGGAGGAAATACGCCGCCATGAAGAGCAACTGCAGCAGCAAATACAGGACAAGGTCGCGGCCCTGGCCAACGAAAGCGCCGTACTACACGACACCCGCAACATGCTGCAGGGCGAACGGACCCACAATGCCGAACTCGGCCAGGCCCTCAAGGACTACGACCTGCGCCTGGCCGACAAGGAACAGCAGATCCGCTCCCTGGAAGAAAAGCACCTGCATGCCCGCGACGCCCTGGAGCATTACCGCGCAGCCAGCAAGGAGCAGCGCGACCAGGAACTGCGTCGCCACGAGGGGCAAATGCAGCAAGTCCAGATGGAGTTGCGCCAGGCCCAGCAGAGCCTCCTGGTACGCCAGGATGAGATCACCCAGCTGCACCGCGACAACGAACGCCTGCTCAGCGAGCAACGCACCACTCTCAAAGAGCTCAAGCAGACCCAGGAAGCGCTGAGCCAGGGCAGCACTCTGCAGACGCAACTCAATGAGCAACTGGCCCGCCAGGGCAACGAAGGCACTCTGCTTCAGGAGCGCTTGCGCGTAGCTCAGGAAGAGATCCAGGCACTCAAGGAAAAGAATCGGCAACAAACCCGGGCGGGCAAGGAACTGGAAGCACGCGCCACCAAGGCCGAGACCAGCCTGGAGGCGCTGCGCCTGGCTGCCGACAAGGCCCAGCCAGGCGCAGCAAAGGACGCCTGATCAGCCGGCGACCGGGGTCCGCATGGTGACGAACTCTTCAGCGGCGGTCGGATGCACGCCGATGGTTTCGTCAAAGTCACGCTTGGTCGCCCCGGCCTTCAGTGCAATGGCCAGGCCCTGGACGATCTCACCTGCGTCCGGGCCGACCATGTGGCAACCCAGCACCTTGTCGGTCTCGGCATCCACCACCAGCTTCATCAGGGTGCGCTCTTGACAGTCGGTCAGGGTCAGCTTCATCGGCCGGAAACGGCTTTCGAAAATCTGCACCTGGTGTCCAGCCTCGCGCGCTTGCTCCTCGGTGAGACCGACGGTGCCGATGTTCGGCAGGCTGAACACGGCAGTAGGAATCATCCGGTAATCCACCGGGCGATATTGCTCGGGCTGGAACAGACGGCGCGCAACCGCCATGCCTTCGGCCAGGGCCACCGGGGTCAACTGAACCCGGCCGATCACATCGCCAATGGCCAGGATCGACGGCTCGCTGCTCTGATACAGATCGTCGACCTCGATGAAGCCGCGCTTGTCGAGCTTGACCGCGGTATTCTCCAGGCCCAGGTTGTCGAGCATCGGCCGACGCCCCGTGGCATAGAACACGCAGTCGGCCGCCAGCTTGCGACCATCCTTGAGGGTAACCTCGAGGCTGCCGTCGGCTTGCTTGTCGATACGCTCGATGTCGGCATTGAATTGCAACCCCAAGCCGCGCTTGGTCAGCTCTTCCTGCAGGTGCTTGCGCACCGCGCCATCGAAGCCGCGCAGGAACAAGTCACCGCGATACAACAACTGGGTGTCCGCCCCCAGGCCGTGGAAGATTCCGGCGAACTCCACCGCGATGTAGCCGCCGCCCACCACCAGGATGCGCTTGGGCAGTTCCTTGAGATAGAAGGCTTCATTGGAGCTGATGGCATGTTCGCGCCCCGGGATGTCCGGGATCTGCGGCCAGCCGCCAGTGGCGATCAGGATGTGCCTGGCGGTATAGCGCTGGCCATTGACCTCCACCTGATGCGGATCGATCAACTTGGCATGCCCTTCGTGCAGGGTCACGCCGCTGTTGACCAGCAAGTTGCGGTAGATGCCGTTGAGGCGATGGATTTCCCGATCCTTGTTGCCGATCAGGGTCGCCCAGTCGAAATTCGCCGCACCAAGATCCCAGCCGAACCCGGAGGCCTGCTCGAAGTCTTCGGCGAAGTGGGCGCCGTACACCAACAGCTTCTTCGGCACGCAGCCGACGTTGACGCAGGTGCCTCCCAGGTAACGGCTCTCGGCCACCGCGACCTTCGCCCCGAAGCCTGCGGCAAAACGTGCGCAACGTACACCGCCGGAACCGGCGCCAATTACATACAGATCAAAATCGTAGGCCATTTCACTCTCCCAGGCAGGCTGACAAGCATAACCGCAGATGGCGAAGCGGTCAGCGCAGTGGATGGACATATGGGCGATAAATGAAAAAGCCACCCGCAGGTGGCTTTTCCAGAGAAAACCTCGCAGCGGCTATCAGTAAGCCTTGCCGGTCTTGTAGAAGTTCTCGAAGCAGAAGTTGGTCGCTTCGATGTAGCCTTCGGCGCCACCGCAGTCAAAACGCTTGCCCTTGAACTTGTAGGCCATCACGCAACCGTTTTGCGCCTGCTTCATCAGGGCGTCGGTGATCTGGATCTCGCCACCCTTGCCTGGCTCGGTCTGCTCGATCAGGTCGAAGATATCCGGAGTCAGGATATAGCGGCCGATGATCGCCAGGTTCGATGGAGCATCCTCGGGCTTTGGCTTCTCGACCATGCTGTGAACGCGATAGATATCGTCGCGGATCATCTCGCCGGCGATCACGCCGTACTTGTTGGTTTCCTGTGGGTCGACTTCCTGGATGGCCACGATCGAGCAACGGAACTGCTTGTACAGCTTGACCATCTGGGTCAGCACGCCGTCGCCTTCGAGGTTGACGCACAGGTCATCAGCCAGCACTACGGCGAAAGGTTCGTCACCGATCAGCGGACGACCGGTGAGAATCGCATGGCCCAGGCCTTTCATTTCGGTCTGGCGGGTGTAGGAGAACGAGCACTCGTCCAGCAGCTTGCGGATACCGACCAGGTACTTCTCCTTGTCGGTGCCCTTGATCTGGTTTTCCAACTCGTAACTGATGTCGAAGTGGTCTTCGAGGGCGCGCTTGCCACGACCGGTCACGATGGAGATTTCATTCAACCCAGCATCCAGCGCTTCTTCAACGCCGTACTGGATCAGTGGCTTGTTCACCACCGGCAGCATTTCTTTGGGCATGGCCTTAGTCGCTGGCAGGAAGCGAGTACCGTAACCGGCTGCAGGGAACAAGCATTTCTTGATCATATGAGTCCTTAAATAAGGCTGTGCGTACGAGTTTCGGCGCAGTCTAATCAGGCGGCGAGCACCTTACAATGCCCCACACTGGCTAACCGCTGCCATCATAGAGAAATAAAGCGCCAGATAGTTCCGCAGCGCCCATCGGATCGCCTGGAGCATGACCCCAAAGGCTTGCAGTGCGCTGCTTCCAGCCCGACCAGCGAGAGCGTAGGCAGCCTGCTTGCGGGCGATCCCGAGCAAGATCCGAGCCCCTTTCGGATACCCGGTGATGGCACCAGGCAAGATGCCTGCGGCATCGATCTCGCAAGATCGCCCGCAGGCAGCTGCAACAAGACCAAGAACGACCAGCAATCCCTGTACCGCCATGGCCATTAGCTATAGCATCGCCAACAGGTGTTCCTCCCCCCTCAAGACGACGAAAAATCCATGAACAAACTGCTGGCAATCTCGGCGATCCTGGCCCTGGGCGGCTGCGCCACCGTGTCCGATACCTACCTGGCCAATGGCGAACAGGCTTTGAGCATAGACTGTTCCGGGGAAGCCGGATCCTGGGCCAGCTGCTATGAAAAGGCCGAGGCCTCCTGCGCCGGTACCGGCTATCGGATCATCGGTACGCAAGGCACTCCCGCCCCCGGTGAAAACGACAAGACCCTGGGCGTGGATGTCGGCAACTACAAGAGCCGCAGCGTGGTGGTGGTCTGCAAATAGCGAGGCCTAGATATGGATCTCGGCAAACTTGATCCCCAGGCCGCGAATGGTCTCGATCAAGTCGTCCAGGCGCGCGAAGGATTCCACCTCGTCGCTGTCATCCACCAGGAAATAGCTGCGCCCAGCGCTTTTCTTGAAAAACACGATCCACTCCCCGGAATTGGCCGGGTTCTGGATTACATGGGTGGCAGAGATCAAGCCCTCTGCATGCTTTTCCCTGACGTGTTCCCGCTTCATGCTTTCTCCCAAAAAAGACGATGCCGCCAAGGCGGGAGCCCGAGCGGCATCGGTGACGATAGGCGACAGTTTATCGGATGCCTTGGCCGATCAGCACGCCTTCTACCGTTTGCCCATACAGATTCACTCCATCGTTGGCGTGAAACTTGACTCGGGTCTTCTCGATCGAACCATCCACCAGGCGCGGATCCTGAGGCCGTTCATGGCTGTTGACGAAGGCCGCGACGTCCCAGGCTTGCTCATCGCTCAGGCTGCCCCCCTTGCCCAAGGGCATGTTGTGCTTGATGAATGACGCCGCGGTATTGATCCGGTGCATCCCTGCTCCCCAGTTGTAGGAGTCCTTGCCCCAGAGCGGCGGCATCACGTAGCCCTCCCCTGACTTCTGCCCCTGGCCTTGCTCGCCATGGCAGACCGAGCACTGCGCCTGGTACACCGCGGCGCCACGTTTGAGGTCATACCCCTTGGCCGGCTGCGGCACGTCGGGATAACCACGGCCTGGCAGCTCGGTGCCCAACGGCGCCTTGCTCGCCAACCAATAGGCGTATACCGACAACGCGGTGATTTCCGGACTGTCCGCCGCCGGCGGCTGGCCACCGTTCATGCTGAACTGGAAGCAGCCCTGCAAGCGCTCGGCGAAGGTATTGACCTTGTCGTTTTTCTTGCGATAGGCGGGATACATCGGGTAGGCGCCCCACAGCGGAGCGGAGTTGGCCAGGCGCCCCTGGTCGAGGTGACAGTTACTGCAGTTGAGGCCGTTGCCCACATACTTCGGCGCCAGGCGCTTGGTATCGACGAACAATGCATGTCCCTCGCGCACCAGCTTGCCGTAGGCGTTGTCCGGCAGTTCATTCTCGGCCGGTGCCTGGAAATACCGGGCGCTGGAGGATGCGCTCGGGGCCTGGATCTGCGACTGGTCTTCCATGGCGATCCCGGCCGCTTGCACCTGGGCCGCCAGCGCCGCCAGCACCGTCCCTGCAATCATTGTCTTCATGGACGTGCCTCCTTCTGGCTCAGGTTGGCGAAGTAGTCCGCCACCGCGGTGACTTCCTCGGCACTCAGGGACTTGGCGATATGCCCCATCAGGTCATTGGGGTCATTGTGCCGAGCACCCTCGCGCCAGGCATTCAGCTGCGCCACCAGATAGGTAGCAGGCTGCCCGGCCAGCGGTGGAAAAGCCTGGCCGACACCCGCACCTCCCGGGCCATGACAACTGACGCACTCGGGCACCTGGCGATCCCAGGCTCCGCGCAAGGCCAGGCGCTCGCCCACCCCGACCGCAGGCTGGGCGCGACTGGTAGCAGGGGTTTTCGAGGCAGGCATGGCAGCGAGGGTGGCGGTCACGGCGGAGATTTCATCTTCGGTCAGGGCCTTGGCCAGCGGTTGCATGACCGGGCTGGTACGAGCACCACTGCGAAAATCATGCAGTTGCTTGCTCAGGTACCCCGCCGGCAAGCCGGCCAGACGCGGAAAACCAGCGGGCGCCAGCCCCATCGCATCCGCACCATGACAGGCCATGCAGGCCGCCGCCCCCGGCTGGGAGCCGCCCTGGGTGAAGACTTTCTGCCCGTCCACGGCATGGGCAGATTGCACAAAAAGCAGCATCAGGCCACTCAATAGCATTCGATCCAGTGGGATCATATGAACTCCATTATTCTAGTTATATGCTTAGACTTACTTGATATAAGCAGAAGAATAGTAGGTCAATAGATCCACAGCGACAACGCCCAATTACCCTCTATAGCCCGAATAGCCGGGGTTCCCCGGTCTTTTCAGCAGGCAAAAAAAAGCCTGCCGGCTTCCTGCCGAGTAGAGCAGGAAACCTTGCAGGCGTGCCGTTAAGCACCCTTCAACCTGAGATACAACGCTCCCCGGCCTTGAGCACATCCCCGGGACGCAATGGGTTGTTGGACATCTGCTCGTGCAGCTTGATGCTGCTACCACCGGAACGTTCGTCGATATAAAAAATTGCCGCCGGGGCCGGCGACAGGCTTTGCGGGACTATCACTCGATAACCGCCGGACTTGTTCGCCTCAAGCTGCAAGGCGCCACGGCTGTCGGCCAGCCTCGCGCTCAGGCACTTGGCGTACTCTTCGGGCTTTTTCCCGGAAATGACATTCAGGGTCGGTGGCGTCTGGTTGATATCCGAGACGGTGGAACAGCCGCCAATTGCCAATGCCAGTACCCACACCCACCGCTTCATATGAAATCTCCAATGAAAACCCCTCCGACAGCCAGCACGCCATTTTTCTCCGGAGGCACGGCTTTATCGCCGATAAAAATCCAAATAACTGTTTTAAATTGTCAAAGCCCGACAGCGGGGCCGGATAATAAACCCTTCAGCCTGATAAACTGCAGCACTGCCCACGCAAACGTTTTTTGCTTTAACCGCAATCGGCTTCCTGGAGTCCCCCCACATGAAATTCATCCATCAGCGCGAGCACCTCAACGAGGACGACATCGTCGTCATCGAATGCTCCCAGACCTGCAACATCCGCCTGATGAACGACGCCAACTTCCGCAGCTTCAAGAACGGTGGCCGGCACACTTACCACGGCGGCGCCTTCGACAAGTTCCCGGCGAAGATCACCGCCCCCAGCACCGGCTTCTGGAACATCACCATCGACACCGTTTCCCGGCGCGCCATCAGCGTGACCCGCAAGCCGAACCTGACTCACTCGATCCGCATCATCCGCCGCTCCACTTCGAAACTGCGCTAGGTAGCGCTTTCCCCTCCTTGCGACAAACAGGTAGCCCCGTGCCCAACACCACCAAATACGTCATCAAGTACAAGCTTAACGGCGAGCGGCGCTTCGAATTCGCCCAGCTCGAAACCGGTACCGCCGAAGAAGCCCTGACCGCTCTGCTGGCCCTGCACGGCCAGAGCGACGACGTCATCAGCGATGTCAGCGTGAGCAAAGCCCTGTAATCGGATTCAAGCGCAAGCAGCGGAGTGCCCGCCACTTCTCGGGGCCGGAGAATGACCGCAGTCCGCCTTCTGTCCAGGAAACTTGCGCCATGACCGTCTCTCCCCTGCCCCATCGCCTGCAACGACTGGACTGGGCCTGCATCGATCAGGCCCTCGACCAGGACGGCTGCGCCCGTCTCGAAGGGCTGCTGAATATCGATGAATGCCAGGCCCTGAGCGAACTCTACCCCCGCAGCGAGCTGTTTCGCTCCAAGGTACTCATGGCCCGCCATGGCTTCGGGCTCGGCCAGTACCAGTACTTTCGCTATCCGCTGCCCGAGCTGGTAGCCCAGTTGCGCCAGCAGCTGTATCCACGCTTGGTGGCGATCGCCAACCGCTGGAACCTGGCCATGGGCATCGACACCCACTACCCCGAACAGCACCCACAGTTCCTGCAGCGCTGCCATGAGGCTGGGCAGCAACGACCCACGCCGCTGTTGCTGCAATACACCGCCGGGGACTACAACTGCCTGCACCAGGACCTCTACGGCGAACATGTCTTTCCCTTGCAGGTGGTGTTCTTGCTGTCCCAACCCGAAAAGGACTTCACAGGTGGCGAACTGGTGCTCACCGAACAGCGTCCACGCATGCAATCGCGCCCCCAGGTCATTGGTCTGAAGCAGGGTGATGGGCTGGTATTCGCCGTGCATCATCGACCGATCAAGGGCTCTCGCGGTCATTATCGGGTGACCATGCGCCATGGCGTCAGCCGTGTGCACAGCGGCCAACGCCATACTCTGGGAGTTATTTTCCACGATGCGCTCTAGCGATACCGCCCCTGGCAACCTCGGCCTGTTCAGCGAGGAAGAACTGCAGCAGCCCCCACGCATGGAGCATCTGGGGCCACAATCCCTGGCGCTGCGCGGGTTTGCCTTGCCCTGGATCGAACGCCTGCTGCCGGCGCTGAAGCAGGTGCTGGCACAGGCGCCCTTTCGCCAGATGCTCACCCCCGGCGGCTTCGCCATGTCGGTGGGCCTGAGCAGTTGCGGGCAACTGGGCTGGACCACCGACTTGACTGGCTACCGCTACAGCGCCACCGACCCGCAGAGTGGCTATCCATGGCCGAGGATGCCCGAAGTCTTCCGCCAACTGGCCGCGGCGGCGGCGCACGCCGCAGGCTTCGCCGACTTCGCCCCCGATTCCTGCCTGATCAACTGCTACCGTCCCGGGGCAAAGATGTCCTTGCACCAGGACAAGAACGAGCACGACTACAGCGCGCCCATCGTCTCCCTGTCCCTGGGCCTGCCGGCGGTCTTCCTGTTCGGCGGCCTGCAACGCAGCGATCGCAGCCTGCGGGTGCCCTTGCTGCACGGCGACGTGGTGGTCTGGGGCGGCGTGGATCGCCTGCGCTATCACGGCGTACTCCCCGTGAAGGATGGCAGCCATCCCTTGCTCGGCCAGCAACGGATCAACCTGACATTTCGCCAAGCCGGCCCGACCCCGGAATTGGACCGCAAGCGGCGGAGTGCCGAGCAAGGGGTACAGGGTTAAGCTGGCTACCATTCCCAACCGAGAACCGTCCATGAATGCTCCATCGCGCAAACAGCGTATCGAACAGGACCCCCGCTGGCAGGCCGTGCTCAACCGCGACGCCAGCGCCGACGACCGCTTCGTCTATGCCGTCAGGACCACGGGGGTGTATTGCCGGCCCAGCAGCCTGTCACGCCTGCCGAAGGCGGAAAACGTCGAGTTCTTCGACAATGCCGAGCAGGCCGAGGCCGCAGGCTATCGCCCGAGCAAGCGCCAGGCCGGCGACCAGACCCAGCTCGCGGCGCGCTATGGCGCGCTGGTGGCGGCGGCTTGCCGGCAGATCGAGAACGCCGAATCGGCGCCCAGCCTGGAGCAATTGGCACAGCAGGCGGGGATGAGCAGCTACCACTTCCACCGGGTCTTCAAGGCGGTCACCGGCTTGACCCCGCGGGGCTATGCCAATGCGCAGCGCTCGCGCAAGGTCCGCTCGCATTTGCAGCAGGGTCAATCAGTGACTGATGCCCTGTACGACGCCGGCTTTAATTCCAACAGCCGCTTCTACGAGGCTGCGGACCAGGTCCTGGGCATGAAGCCCAGCGACTATCGCGCAGGCGGCTCCAACCGCGATATCCGCTTCGCCGTGGGCCAGTGCTCGCTGGGAGCGATCCTGGTGGCCCAAAGCGAGCGCGGGGTCTGCGCCATTCTCCTGGGAGACGATCCCGAGCGGTTGGTGCAGGAACTGCAGGACAAGTTTCCCCGGGCCAACCTGATCGGCGCCGACCAGGAGTTCGAGCAACTGGTAGCCCAGGTGGTGGGTTTCATCGAGGCACCGGCCATCGGCCTGAACCTGCCCCTGGACCTGCGCGGCACCGCTTTCCAGGAGCGGGTCTGGCAGGCCCTGAGAACCATCCCGGCCGGCAGCACCGCCAGCTATTCCGAGATCGCCCAACGCATCGGGGCCCCGCGTTCGTACCGGGCAGTGGCCCAGGCTTGTGGCGCCAACAGCCTGGCAGTGGCGATTCCCTGCCACCGCGTGGTGCGCAGCGACGGCGACCTCTCGGGCTATCGCTGGGGTGTGGAACGCAAGCGTCAGTTGCTGGAGCGAGAAAGCTCGCCCGAGGCATGAACGCCGATATAGATCGCCACCGAGTCGGCGCTGGTATAGACCTCGAAGTCGGTGGCATAGGCGCGGCGCACCTGGGGGTTGTCCTGAAAGTACGCCCAGATGAATCCCCAGGCCTGGATCACGCACTCCGGCATTTCCCCCTTGGCGCTGAACACCAGGTAATCCCCTCCCTGGATATCCACCATCGGATAATCGGCGCAGGCCGCGTCCAGCGCCACGCCGGCGGTCACGTCGAAATACCCCGAGGCATCGGACTCGTAGTTGGAATACACCCCGTAGACGAAGGAATCCATTTGCCTTGGGGCAATCTTGTCGTACAGGTTCTCGACGTAGAAACGCTGCCACATCGGACCGATCCGTGCGGTATCCGCCTGTTGCTCCAGGGTGTTGAGGGTACGCACTTGCAATCCCGCCACCCTGAAAGGCAGCACTTCCCGCAGTTTTACTTCCATGGTCGGCCTTCCTTAACGAAACGATGAGTGGAAAATCCCGGCGCAGTCTAGCGCCTGGAAGCAGCCGCAGACAGCCTGCCCGGTATCACCCGGCACGGCCGATCCACCGGGGCTTTCATGCAAGCCGGGCAAAACTCAGCTGGCCTTGGGCCGCTTTCTCCTGTTAAAAAACGCCGCAGCATCGTCTGAATCCGCCGCTGGAGAACCACTTCAAATGAGCCCATGGACCGATACTCGCCTGCTGGACCTGCTGGGAATCGAACTGCCGATCATTCAAGCGCCCATGGCCGGCCCCGCCGGTTCCGCCATGGTGATCGGCGCCTCCCGCGCCGGCGCCCTGGGCTCGCTACCTTGCGCCATGCTCGGCCCCGAGCAGATCCGCCAGGAAGTACAGGTGATTCGTTCCGCCACGCACCATCCGTTGAATCTCAACTTCTTCTGCCACCAGCCGCAGGCCGTCGACAGCGAGCGCGAAAGCCGCTGGAAGAACGCCCTGGAACCCTACTACCGCGAACTGGGAGTCGACTTCGACGCACCGACACCAGTCAGCGACCGTGCCCCCTTCGATGAAACCAGTTGCCAGTTGGTGGAAGAACTGCGGCCCGAGGTCGTGAGCTTCCATTTCGGCCTGCCGGAGCCGGCGTTGCTGGCGCGGGTCAAGGCCACTGGCGCGAAGATCCTGTCCTCGGCCACCACCGTCGACGAAGCCCTGTGGCTGGAAGCTCGTGGTTGCGACGCGATCATCGCCATGGGTTACGAAGCCGGCGGGCACCGGGCGATCTTCCTCAGCGACAGCCTGGATACCCAGGTCGGCACCATGGCCCTGGTGCCGCAGATCGTCGATGCCGTGAAGGTGCCGGTGATCGCCGCCGGCGGCATCGGTGATGCCCGGGGCATCGTCGCGGCACTGGCGTTGGGCGCCTCGGCCGTACAACTGGGCACCGCCTACCTGTTCACTCCGGAAGCCAAGGTCAGCGCCTCCCACCACAAGGCGCTGCGCACCGCCAAGGAAAGCCAGACCGCGCTGACCAACCTGTTCACTGGCCGCCCGGCGCGGGGCATCGTCAACCGCGTGATGCGCGAACTCGGCCCGATCAGCCCGCTGGCCCCGGCCTTTCCCCGGGCCGGTGGCGCACTGCTGCCGCTGCGGGCAAAAGGCGAGGCGCAATTCGCCAACCTGTGGTCCGGACAAGCATTGCGCCTGGGCGTGGAGCTGCCGGCCTACGAGCTGACCCTGCGCCTGGCCGAACAGACCCTGGCACGACTGCGCCGGCATTGATGACTGGTGGCCGCGATCGGCGTCGCGGCCACCGCCTGCCGGGCCCTGGGCGCAGTTCCGTTCGTCGGCAATTCGCTATATATTCCGCTATACAGCGATTTCTCCTCGCCTTGGTGCAGCCCTTGCATTCCCGCCCGTCACTGCCCAACGCTTCCTTTTCCCCTCAATGGAGCTGTTCGATGAACCTTCGCGCCCCAGGTTTCGCCCCGACTTGCCTCGCTACCCTGCTTGCCCTGTTCGCCTTCGGTTCGGTCCAGGCCGCCGAGGTCCAGGTGGCGGTCGCCGCCAACTTCACCGCCCCGATCCAGGCCATCGCCAGCGACTTCGAGAAAGACACCGGACACAAGCTGGTAGCCGCCTATGGCGCCACCGGGCAGTTCTATACCCAGATCAAGAACGGCGCGCCCTTCGAGGTCTTCCTCGCCGCCGATGACAGCACCCCGCAGAAGCTCGAGAGCGAAGGCGACATCGTCAAGGGCTCGCGCTTCACCTACGCCGTCGGCACGCTGGCCCTGTGGTCGGCCAAGGATGGTTACGTCGACGGCAAGGGCCAGGTGCTCAAGGACAACCAGTACCAGCACCTGTCCATCGCCAATCCCAAGGCCGCACCCTACGGCCTGGCCGCGACCCAGGTGCTGGCCAAGCTGGGCCTGACCGACAAGGTCAAGGGCAAGATCGTCGAAGGCCAGAACATCACCCAGGCCTATCAGTTCGTTTCCACCGGCAACGCCGAACTGGGTTTCGTCGCCCTGTCGCAGATCTACAAGGATGGCAAGGTCACCGGCGGCTCGGCGTGGATCGTGCCTGGCGACATGCATGACCCGATCAAGCAGGATGCGGTGATCCTCAACAAGGGCAAGGACAACCCTGCGGCCAAGGCCCTGGTGGACTACCTCAAGGGTCCGAAGGCCGCGGCGATCATCAAGTCCTATGGCTACCAGCTGTAAATGAACCTCTCGAGTGCCGACTTCTCCGCGATCTGGCTGACCCTGAAACTGGCGTCCCTGACCACCCTGATCCTGCTGGTGGTCGGCACTCCGATTGCCCTCTGGCTGTCGCGCACCCGCTCCTGGCTGCGCGGCCCGATCGGTGCCGTGGTGGCCCTGCCGCTGGTGCTGCCACCCACGGTGATCGGTTTCTACCTGCTGCTGGCCCTGGGACCCAACGGGTTCTTCGGCCAGCTCACCCAATCCCTCGGGCTAGGCACCCTGACCTTCAGTTTCAGTGGTCTGGTGCTGGGCTCGGTGATCTACTCGATGCCTTTCGTGGTGCAACCTTTGCAAAACGCCTTCTCGGCCATCGGCAGCCGGCCTCTGGAAGTGGCCGCGACCTTGCGCGCCAACCCCTGGGACACCTTTTTCACGGTGATCCTGCCCCTGGCCCGGCCGGGCTTCATCACTGCCGCGATCCTCGGGTTTGCCCACACCGTCGGCGAGTTCGGCGTGGTGCTGATGATCGGCGGCAACATCCCCGAGAAGACCCGGGTGGTGTCGGTGCAAATCTACGATCATGTCGAGGCCATGGAATACGCCCAGGCCCACTGGCTGGCCGGGGCCATGCTGGTGTTCTCGTTCCTGGTGCTGCTGGCCTTGTACTCCAGCCGCAAGACCCGGGCTGGCTGGAGCTGACGACATGAGCATCCAACTGCAACTGCAAGTGGGCTATGGCGCCTTCGCCCTGGATCTTGACCTGCAATTACCGGGGCGCGGGGTGACCGCGCTGTTCGGCCATTCGGGCTCCGGCAAGACCACCTGCCTGCGCTGCATCGCCGGCCTGGAGAAAACCGGGCGCGGGCGCATCCAGATCAACGACGAACTCTGGCAGGACAGCCAGCGCAAGCTGTTCGTCCCCCCCCACAAGCGCTCCCTGGGCTACGTGTTCCAGGAAGCCAGCCTGTTCCCCCATCTGTCGGTGCAGGCCAACCTGGAGTTCGGCCTGCGCCGTATTCCCAGGCAGCTGCGCCGGGTCGACATGGCCCAGGCCACCGAACTCCTGGGGATCGGCCACCTGCTACAACGCCATCCGCAGCACCTGTCCGGCGGTGAGCGCCAGCGCATCGGCATCGCCCGGGCCCTGCTCACCAGCCCACGGTTGCTGCTGATGGACGAACCCCTGGCGGCCCTGGACTCCAAGCGCAAGAACGAGATCCTGCCCTACCTGGAACGCCTGCATGACGAGCTGGATATCCCGGTGCTCTACGTCAGCCATTCCCAGGATGAAGTGGCGCGCCTGGCCGACCATATCGTCCTGCTCAGCGAGGGTCGGGTCCTGGCCAGCGGCCCGGTGGGCGACACCCTGGCGCGCCTGGACCTGCCCCTGGCCCTGGGCGACGACGCCGGCGTGGTGGTCCAGGGCCAGGTCAGCGCCTACGACCCGGCCTACCAACTGCTGAGCCTGCAACTGCCCGGCAGCCAGCTGCTGGTGCGCGTGGCCCATGAACCCGTGGCGCCGGGCCGGAGCCTGCGCTTCAAGGTCCAGGCCCGGGACGTCAGCCTGAGCCTGCAGGCCAGCGAGCACAGCAGCATCCTCAACCGCCTGCCGGTCACCGTCAGCGAGGAAATTCCGGCCGACAACACCGCCCATGTACTGGTGCGCCTGGACGCCATGGGCACGCCCTTGCTCGCGCGCATCACCCGCTTCTCCCGGGACCAGCTCGGCCTGCACCCCGGGCAACGACTCTGGGCCCAGATCAAGGCCGTGGCCGTCCTGGCATAGGGGCTTAGCAGGCCGTTGAAAAACTACCTGCGTTGCCATCGCTACGTTGAAAACAGGCTGGTGCGCCAGCCCGGTCAAAATGCTCATTTACCACTTGTAAACTGCGCTTTTTCGCCTGTTTGCGCCTTGCGCTGGCTACCTCGCCTACGTTTTTCAACGGCCTGTTAGAAATCCGGCACCCCGGGGCGGCGGCGCGGTCCATTCCCTATCGGCCCGCCGCTCGAAGGATCCGCTGCCATGCCCGCCACCCCGGACACTCCCGACCTGCCCCCAGACCTACACTACACCGACGACCGCCAGCCCGGGATCAGCCGGCGCAAGCTGCGGGGCAAGTTCGCCTACTACCAAGCCCAGGGCCAGCGCATCACCGACGTAGCCGAGATCCAGCGGATCAACGCCCTGGCGATCCCGCCGGCCTACGCCCAGGTATGGATCTGTGCCGACCCCAAGGGCCACTTGCAGGCCACCGGGCGTGATGCCCGCGGGCGCAAGCAGTATCGTTACCACCCACGTTGGCGCGAGGTGCGCGACAGCGACAAGTACGCCCGGCTGTTGCAGTTCGGCAATGCCCTGCCCCGGCTGCGCCGCCAGCTGCAGGCGCAGCTGGCCAGTCCCGGGTTCAGCCGCGACAAGGTCCTGGCCACGGTCATCACCTTGCTCGATGAAAGCCTGATCCGGGTCGGCAACAGCCAATACGCCAGGGACAATCGCTCCTACGGGCTGACCACCCTGCGTAACCGCCATGTCCAGGTCAACGGCAATGCCATTCACTTCCAATTTCGGGGCAAGAGCGGCGTCGAGCACCAGATCACGGTCAGGGACCCGCGCCTGGCCCGGGTGGTCAAGCGCTGCCGGGAGTTGCCCGGCCAGCAGCTGTTCCAGTACCTGGACGAAGACGGCCAGCGGCACTCGGTGAGCTCGTCGGATATCAATCTGCACCTGCAACAACTGACCGGGATGAGCTTCACCGCCAAGGACTACCGCACCTGGGCCGGTAGCGCGCTGGCCTTGGCGCTGCTGCGGCGCCTGCCATGGCAGCCAGACTCAGAGGCCAAGAAACACCTGGTGGCCACCATCAAGCAAGTGGCCTGCGAACTGGGCAATACCCCGGCGGTCTGCCGCAAGTGCTACATCCATCCGGCGCTGCTGGAGGGTTTCGCCCAGGGTGAACTGGCCCGCTTGCCACGCTCGCGCAAACGCCAGGGCCTGAAAGCCGAGGAAGCCGCCCTGGCACGCTTTCTCCGAGACCTTGGGCAGCCCAGGCCGCCGGCTTGAATACAAAACCCATACATTTGAGGCTTGGCAGCCGGAATCTTCCGGCGCTAGGCTACGCACCTTCCTAGCCGTCCAAGGACGATTGCCAACGTGAACAACTAAGCCTTCCAGAAATGTATCCGCGACGAGCCCTTCCATGCTCGTTGGCCTGCTTGCGCATTTTCCGGAGGTGCTGATGACTCACGTCACCCGGCTGCCCGCACTGGTTTCCCTGAACCAGCTGACTTACCAATTCGCCAATGGCGAAACCCTGCTTGACGCCCTGAACCTGACTTTCGATCGCCAGCCAACAGCCATCGTCGGGCGTAACGGCATGGGCAAATCCCTGCTGCTGCGCTTGATCGCCGGCCAATTGCAACCCACTTCCGGCAGCATCCAGCGCAATGCCCACCTGGCCTACGTGCCCCAGGACCCACGGCCCGAACCTGGGCAGAGCGTGGCCCAGGTCGCCGGGCTCGCCGAGGCGCTGGGCGCGCTGGAGCGCTTGGCGGCCGGCACCGCCAGCCTGGAGGACCTGCAACAGGTGGAGGAACGCTGGGACCTGGCCGAACGCCTGCGCCAGGCCCTGGACGCTGCCGGCCTGCCAGAGGTCGGGCCGGACGATCCGGCCGCAGTCCTCAGTGGCGGGCAACTGGCCCGGGTGGTTCTGGTCGGCGCCCTGCTCAGCGCCGCCGAGTTGCTGTTGCTCGATGAGCCCAGCAACCACCTGGATCGCAGCGGCCGGCGCTGGCTCAGCGAGCAATTGCAGCAATGGCGTGGCGGGCTGATCCTGGTCAGCCACGACCGCCAGTTGCTGATGCAGGTGCAGCGTATCGTCGAGCTCAGCCCCCACGGGGTACAAGTCTACGGCGGCAACTACGAGCTATTCCAGGCCCAGCGCGAGGCGCAGCATGAAGCGGCCCAGGCGGCCCTGGAACATGCGCGGACCCAGCGCAGTCGCGAGCACAAGCGCCTGCAACGGGAACACGACACCATCCAGCGCCACGCCGCGGCATCGCGTCGGTACGCCAAGACCGCCAATGTCTCGGGTTTCGAACGGGCCAAGATGCTCGGCGCCGCCCGGGACATCATGGGCAAGGTGCGCCACACCCACCAAGGGCACAAGGACAGCCTGGACGACCAGGTGCGCGAGGCCTTTGCCCGCGTTGGCCCGGAACAGCCGACGCTGCTGACCTTGCCCGCCACCACCCTGCCGGCGGGCCAGAGCGTGTTCAACCTGCAACAGGCACAGTTGCCCTGGCTGGATAGCCGCGCGCCGTCGTCCTTCCTGACCTGCAATGTCAGCGGGCCGGCACGCATCGCTCTGGTCGGCCCCAATGGCTGTGGCAAATCCACCTTGCTGAAGATGCTCGCCGGCCAGTTGCAACCCCTGAGCGGCGAATGTCGGGTGGCAGTGGCCAGCGCCTACCTGGACCAGCACCTGGCGCAGCTGGCCCCTGGACACTCCCTGCTGGAGCAGTTGGCCAGCGTCACCTTGCCTCTGGAAGAGAGCGCCCTGCGCACTCGCCTGGCGCGCCTGCAACTGGACGCCCAGCGGGTGCAGCAACCCTGTGCCTTGCTCAGTGGTGGGGAACGCCTGAAAGCCGCGCTGGCGCTGGCACTGTGGAATGGCAACCCGGCACGCCTGTTGTTGCTCGACGAACCGACCAACCATCTGGACCTGGAGTCGGTGCAAGCCTTCGAACAGGCCCTGCGGGACTTCCCCGGGGCCATGGTGGTGGCCTCCCATGACCAGGACTTTCTCCAGGCCCTGGCCGTGACCCATACCCTGCAATGGTCGGCCCAAGGCTGGCAGCTTCAGGAGCACCGGGCATGAGTTCACGCGTTACAGGCAGTGCGCGACTTCGTGCTAGATTCGCGCCCTCTCATCCAGTGACAGGGAGCGTCAATCCATGCAGTTCGGCTACACCATCATCTATGTCCCGCAAGTGGAAGACTCCTTGCGGTTCTTCGAGCAAGCCTTCGGCTTCAAGCGCCGCTTCCTCCACGAGTCCGGCACCTACGGGGAACTGGAGACCGGCAGCACCGCCCTGGCCTTCGCCGACCACCAGTTGGCGCAGATGAACTTCAAGGACGGCCACGTCGCCGCCCATAGCTCACGGCAACCCCTGGGCATGGAGCTGGGCCTGGTCACCGAGGATGTCCAGGAGGCGCACGCCAAGGCCCTGGAACACGGTGCGCGAGAACTGGCCGCGCCCACCACCAAGCCTTGGGGGCAGACGGTGTCCTACGTCCGTTGCCCGGATGGCACCCTGGTGGAATTGTGCACCCCGATCGGATGAGCCTCGCCGGCGCGCCGCCGGTTACTTGAGCTTGACCGCAGTGCCAGTGGCGAAGACCACCACCATGCCGCCGCGACCTGAAGGCATGCTGATCTCGAAATCCACGCCGACCACGGCATCGGCATCCAGCCGACGCGCGCGATCCTTGATCTCGTCGGTAGCCTGGACCCGGGCCTCGCGCAAGGCACGCTCGAGGGTCTGGGAGCGCCCACCGAAGAAGTCGCGCATGCCGGCGAACAGGTCGCGGACCACGTTGATGCCCTGGACGGATTCCGAGCTGACGATATCCAGGTAAGCGGCGATTTCGCGGCCTTCGATCTGGGCGGTGGTGGTGACGATCATGGGTTTCTCCCTTAAGTGGACAACCCGTCCCGATACCCCGGGACGGCAACGCCGGCGATGGTACCAGAGCAGACAGCCGGCACCAGGAACCACAACCCCGCTCGATGGCGGGGCTGTGGCTCAGGGTCTCAAGGGACGTTCTTCATCCAGCTCCGACAGGCTCTTGCCGTCGTCCGGATGCTTCCAGGTCTGGGGTGGCGGCTCCCAGTGCTCGACCTCGGGCTCCTCCACCTCCTCGTTGTGTTCATGCTCGCCAGGGCGTTGCTGTTGCAGTGCCATGCCCACCTCTCTTCCTGAAGGGATTTGTGCTTCGCTTCTTGAGGTTAGAACAGTTACCGCAGCAGCCGGCCATTTGCCGACCAAATACGAAGCGGGGCCTGGATGAAACTTCTTTCATCCAGGCCCCGCTTCGGTCTCGGTATAGTCGCCTTGCTCATTCAAGCAACTAAGGTATTGGCCCGCGCTCTCCCGCGGGCATTTTTTTGCCTCCCGAACACCCCTTACTGAGGGTCCAGTTCCTGGCAGTCCTTGAGCAGGACCTGCTCCTTGGCGGTGTGATCGGCCTCCAGGAACGACAGCACGGCGCCCTTGCCCTTGGTATGCCAGCGGAAGCTGTTCTGCTCGTCGTCCGCCACATACAGGGCCCCGGAAGCCGAGCGTGCGATGTGCATCGGAATCAGCTGGTCCTTGTAGTAGAGGGTGGCGAAAGAAGTACCGTTGTCGATGTTCAAGTAGGCCGCGTCGATACGCACCTTGCCTTCGCACTGGTAGCGAGCCACCTGGCTCTGATAGGAGGGCTCTGCAACCTGTGGCTGCGCGGCGTGGACCAGCATCGGCAGGGTCGAGGCCAGGACAGCGGCGCAGAGCGGTGCAAGACGGTTCTTCATGGTGTTTCCCCCAGACAGATAAAGACGTCCCATGGGACTGGCAGGACCGTTGTTAGTTCAGCCCATGGACCGCCCTAGAACAACTCATCCAGCTGTTCGAAGTATTCACGCCGGGCAGGCTGGTCGGGCAGCGGCAGGCCGGCCAGGAACTCATCGGCAAGCTGCGGGCTGAGCTGTTCGCGCAGGTCACGGTGGACGAAGGCGATATCCAGCCAAGGATCGGCCAGGCCGCCGCGCCCGAGATCGATGAAATGCAGTTCATCGCGCCGATCGACGAAGACATTGCTATCGCCCAGATCGCCATGGGAGAACAGCCGCTCCTCCCGAGGCCTGTTGCCATGCAAACGATCCCGCAGATCCTCGGCGCTGGCCAGGCCGGGCCATTGCTCGAGATCATGCTCCGCAGCACACAGTCCGTTGGCCAGCAGGTAGTCCAGCTCCGCGAGGCGCACCGCGATCCCCGAATCCAATGGACAATCCACCACCGGCACCGCCTGTACCTGGCGCAACGCCTGCGCGAACAGCTCCAGCACCACCCGTGGCTCGCGGAGCCACTCGGACAGCGGCACTCCAGGCACTTGGCGGGTGATCATGAACTCGTGCCCATGGTCCTGCGCCACCAGCACCAACTCGGGGACCTTCAGCCGCCCGGCCAGCCAATCCAGGACCCGGGCCTCGCGCAATACGCTGTAGGTGGTGGGCGCGAAGATCGCCGGTGACGACTTGAGGAAAAACACTTCCCCCGCACGATGAAAGCTCTGCACCCGACATGGCGACTCGCCTACGGTATCTGGCACCAGCGCAGCGTCGCCGATGAACCGGGCAATGCTGGCTGGCAGTTTCATCGACATGGCGGCTTACTCATCTAGTGCAGGCCTGGACTTGGGTGGCGCCATGGAACCGCTCCGGTCATGGGGCATCAGTTCCAGGTAATCGGCAAGATCGCTCGGCGCCAGTGGCTTGAGCATGATCGACACTTGATGGCGCAACAGACCCAGCT
Source organism: Pseudomonas sp. CMR5c (assembly GCF_003850545.1). Lineage (NCBI taxonomy): Bacteria > Pseudomonadati > Pseudomonadota > Gammaproteobacteria > Pseudomonadales > Pseudomonadaceae > Pseudomonas > Pseudomonas sp. CMR5c. The sequence goes on from NZ_CP027705.1 coordinate 3,934,084, forward strand.
CGATATCGTCCCGGGTTCGCACCTGGGCGTAGCCGCATCGCCTCCAGAAGCCCCGGGCCCGCAGGTTGTCCTGCACCACCACCAGCCGTAGCCAGCGCGCGCCCTGTTCACCAGCCCAGCTTTCGAGCTGGTCATGCAGTTGCCCGGCGATGCCGCCGCCCTGGCGGGAGGTCGCCACCATGAACAGGCCGATATGCCATACCCCCTGGGCCAGCAGATCGCCGACCAGACTGGCAAAAGCCACCAGCTCGCCCTGATCGTCGAAATAACCGATCTTCCATTTGCGGGTAAAACTCCAGCCTTCGGGCAGGCTGTCCTGGATCTCGTTGCGGGCTTCGTCCGGCTGCGGCGCGCAACCATGCACCAGATGGAAGTAGCCTGGGTTGGCGAAAAAGAACCGCTGCAGCACAGCTTCGTCGGCCAGGGTGATTTCCCTGGCGCCCAGGCCCGTCGATGCCGCCAGGGGCAGTGGTGCTTGCAACATGTTCCGGCTCCGTCCCGCATGATCCAAGTATGGTTTGCGCGCCGATCCTAGCCTGCGCGACAGTCCGGCAACAGGCTCTATTTGTTGGAGAACTGTACCGATCGCCACGCCTGCGACGCCCTGCGGGTTTGTTATCATCGGCCCGCCTTGAACGCCCTGCCCCTACCCCCACCCGTGGATTTTCCCGATGTCCGATCCCTTGTCCTCTCCAGGCTACCAGCGGCTACTGGCGCTGCAGCAGCGCATTCATCAGTTCACTCGAGAGCAGGCCGCCGAGCGCGACGACGATCCCGATGACTTCACCACGCCGCTGTGGACCAGCGACTACAACTACCTGGCCCTGGCGCCCATGCGCGGTGGCTTGCATGTGGAGTTCCATGGTGAGCTGTGGGACGAGCCCCTGGCCTGGACCCTGGAGTGCCTGGCCGAGCAGGCCGTGGCCAGCGTCATCAGCTCGTTGCTGTTCTGCGGCCCCGACACCGGCGCCAACGGCACCCGCGAATGGGAGTTCACTCCGTTGCTGGACAGCGCCGTGACCTTTACCCAGCTCAGGTCCCTGGCGATCAGCCCCACCGCCCCCGAGCACCACAACACCTCGCTGGTGCAAAAGGCCGGCAGCATGATGGCAGAGGCCGGAGAGATCGCCCGCTTCGTCGCCAAGGCGCCCTACCTCAGCGAACTGACCTTGCCCAACGCTCCCAATGGCGATTTCTTCCAGGTGGACCTGTCACACCTGGAACTGCTGCGCATTGGCGCTGGCTCCGACACCCAGGGCTTCATCGACAACCTGGCCGCAGCGAACAACTTGCCAGGCTTGTCCACCCTGGACTTCAGCGAATCCAGCGAGCTGCAACAGACCTGGGCGCAGCGGCGCGAGGCCGGTGTCGTCACCGCGTTTTCCAGTTATGAAAAGCTGTTCGCCAGCTCCGCCATGGACTCGCTGCGGATACTGCGGCTGCGCAACACCTGCCTGAGCCTTGCGCAACTGCAAGCCTTGCAACAGATGCGTGCCGCTTTGCAGTTCATGGTGATCCAGGCCACGACAGGCGGCTACGTGAGTCATTTCGCCCGGGAGGTATTTCCCTGGCGGCACCTGGTGCAGCCGGACCCAGGACAGCGCTGAAGCAAAACCAGCCGCAAATAATCGTAGCCCCATGATTTATCGCGGTTTTTTTCGTGCGTCCAAAGCGACGGGAGAAGCCTTTTTGGCGGTTTCGACCTTGCTTCACAAGGAGTGGATGTATATATTCCACACCCTGTTTCAAGCACTGGCTGGCGCAATGCCAACTCAAGACCCCAGTGCCGCGTTATCGCGCTACCGCCCGAATGGCGAAACTGGTAGACGCATGGGACTTAAAATCCCCCGCTCGTAAGGGCGTGCCGGTTCGATTCCGGCTTCGGGCACCATATAAATCAAGGGCTTGCGTGATTTCATCATGCAGGCCCTTGTCGTTTTTGTTCCGCAATTCTCATACCTGTTCCGCAATTCTCATTTCCGCGGTTTCCCGGAATTTGACGCTTTTTCATTGCCGCTGTTATTTCCGCCGGGCTGTGGATGCTGGCCAGGTATGTGCGTACCTTGCGCTTCAGGAAATCCGTCAAACCGGAACCGGTAGTTCTGTCCTGACGCTCTTGCTGCTGAATATCGACTGATGGAACTGTTAAATGAAGGCTGCGCCCCTAACGCTCGTCGTACTTTTTTACATCGGCATCTGCTCAGCGTTCGCCGATGGCACGCCGGCGACAAACGCCCTGCGCGGGCCAGCCGGTATCATTGCCGGAGAGTCTTTGCTCACGGCCAGAGCCAAGCTGCTCGAACATGATTGGAAGCCGACACGGATGCACGCCACTGATGACTATGAATACAGCGGGGTGGAACGGGAGCTGGCTATGCACCATTTGTTCGAGGTCGACACCTGCTCTTTTGATAGCTCGCGTTGCATCCTGTTCTACTCAAGGAAAGGTGCCTGCCTTCGTGTCGACACCATTGGCGAGCGACTCCACGACATGACCGTTACGCACTGGGCAGACATGTGCCCTGGTGCGCCGGAATCAGGCAAGGGTGGCACGCAACAACCACGATGATGCTGCCTTGTTGATCAGTCGGCCTATTCCCGACACCCCAATACGGGCCAACTAGTACCCTCTGGCTGGCAAAGGCGGCCATCAGCGAAAGGCCCGGCGGGTAACGAGATAAACCCGGCATGCCTCGGTATTTTCTGTTGCGCAGTCCTCTGTTTTTCCACCACCCTCATTGCTCCGGCGCGCTGCCACCCCGTCCTTCACAGGCCATCCCGGGCACCGCCGAAGTACGCGGTTCGCTACGCGAGCGCAAGCCCGAGATGATCATCAGCACGATCGCCGGGACGATCACCAGGCTGGCCGAGAGCATCGCGCCCTTGAACCCGGCCACATCCAGGGCCTGCCCGCCAATGATCACGCCCACCCCGATCGCGCTGTTGAGCACTGCGGTATGGATCGCGGTTGCCGGCACCGTGTGTTCGCCGGCGATCCTCAGGACCCAGGTCTGCAAGCCGGTGAACAACGCCGAGATCGACACACCCCAGAGCACCAGCAGGCCGACCATCAGGGCGACGCCCAGTCGCGGCCCATAGCCCCCCAGGATCACCAGGGCCAGGGCCATGCCGAGCAACGCCACCAGGATGAATGCCTTCAGGTAGCGATCGATGAACAGCGCGCTCAACAGATTGCCCAGGAAACCAGCGGCTCCAAAGGCGAACAGCAGCACCGCGATCATGTAGGAGGTGATGCCCGGTACCTGGCCAATGAACGGCTCGACGAAGGTATAGGCGCCAAAGTGGGCGGCCGCCGTCAGCCCGGTGATGACGTAGGTGATCAGCAAGTCCTTGCGGCGCAGGACCACGGCGAAACCGCCGCCCTCGACCAGCGAGGGAATACGCATGCTCGGCAGCACCAGGGCCATTGCCGCGGCGCTGGCGATACACATCAGGGCCAGGCAGGCGAACGCCGTACGCCAGCCATCGTACTGCCCCACCAGATTGATCAACGGCACGCCCATGACGGTGGCGATGGTGATCCCGCCCAGCACGATCGAGGTGGCCAGGCCCATGCGCTGTGCCGGCGCCATGCGTGCGGCGGTGGCCGCCACGGTTGCCCAGAACACCCCGTGGGCCAGGGCCCCCGAGCAGCATCGAGAACTCAGGGGATAACGCCGCCAGTGCGTTGGACACCGCCAGCACCAGCATCAACACGATCAGCAGCGCCTTGCGGGCGATCCGGCGGTTCAGCCAATTGGACGACAAACCGCTGGCGGCACCGATCCACGCGTACAGGGTCACGGTCAGGCCGACGGTGGACGGTACCTGGTCAAGATCGGCAGAAATCTGCGACAACATGCCGATGGGGGCGAACTCGGAGGTGACCATCGTGAACGAAGCCACGCACAGCACGCTGACTGCACACCATATTCGCAAAGCCGTGTCGACCATCGGTAATACCCATCCCTGTCTGCTACCGAATCATCGAACCCCACCCGCGCTACCGGCGCGGCGCGGGTGGGTTCGTATTTCCTACGCTTGATATCCACGGAAACATCATACTCGGCAAGCCAGCTGTTCCTGTTTGCGGACATCTCACAGGGCGAAGCCGTACATGTGATTGAGGTGCTCGGCGAACTGTTCGCCCCATTCCACACCATTCCTTGTCAGTGACACTTCAGACAACGGAATTGACGGAGTTGAAAATGATTTACAAAGCACCCCAATTGACTTTTTCGAATTGAAAGTTGACCTGAGTTTCGGATTGCTTTTTCAAAGCATTGATACAACCGGCAAAATATCCGACTGCGAAACCTATGAGCTCACCACCAAACAAAACCCTTATCGACGCCTGGAAACCCCATTGAAAGCTGGTACTTGTGTTCCGAAAAAACAGACCAGTCCATTAAAACAAATGGTCAAATCTCAATAAAATCAATGTCTCTGAAAACATCCAGAGACATGATCATTTAGTTATACGATCCAGCTCTTCGAAGATATCTTTTCATCGCCCAAGCAATGGCACTTTTTCCGCATTCCTCATCGGGTACCGAGCAACTGGAAGGATGCCAGGCCCGCCGCCGTCATCAGCAACGAGCCCACCACGTGCAGAGCCACCGAACCCAAGGCCCACAGCAACTTGCCCTCCTGGAGCAGGGATACAGTCTCAGCGGAAAAAGTCGAGAACGTGGTCAGCCCTCCACAGAAGCCCGTGATGATCAATAACCGCCATTCAGGGCTCAAGGAAGGGGATGCCGCGAGGAAAGCCAGGGCCAGGCCGATGATGTAGCCACCGACCATGTTCGCCACCACGGTCCCCGGGGGGATGGCCGGAAACAACAGATTGAGCTTGAGGCCCAGGAACCAGCGTAACCAGGCACCGGTCGACGCGCCCATGGCAATGACCAGAAGTGATTTCAGCATGCTGGGCAGACCTCCATCGAACGGCATGGCCGATGGGGAAAGCGAGAGGTGATGCAAGAAGGGAGTGCTAGAGCAGTCGGTATCATGGTCCTGTCCTGGTTGAGGACAGGGGCAGGCACACCTACGCACCCTGTCCAGGGTTCACGTAGGCATCATCAGCACGAAGCGGTTCAAGGAGGAATGCCATCTCCGGGGGCAAATCCTAGCGCAGGAGAAATCGCAGCTTCAAGGATCGCGTGCAACTCCCAAAGGGAGTTCGCCCAGTACAGATGACCTCGCCATCCATGAACCGGTAAAGAGCCACAGATACTGGGCGAACGGCTAAACGCTATGCCCTCGCCATGGGATGTTCAACTGTCAACAATGATCGGGCAGGCAAGTCAGCCGACAGGGCTGCCGAAGCCGCCGGCGAAAGCTCGCCGCCCTGCTCGCAGCTCGGTGCGCAATTCGCCGATCAGGTTGGAAATATCCCGCACGCTGGTGAGCTGCGCGGTGGAAACGCCCGGGAGCAGCAAGTCCACCCGGCCAGATGCCGCATCGTAGATCTTGATGGTCAGCGATCCACCAGGATTGACATTGCAGGCGCAGGAAAGCGGCAGGAAGCCGGATTCCAATATGTGGCACAGCTCATGGGTCGAGAGCATGGCATCCTAGCCTACGTAGTGTTTATGGGAATTTTTCCGATTCAGCATAGGCGAGCATGCGCCTTGTGTATCGGAAAAAACACACCCCAGTGTTAACTGCATCGCAGTTCCTGAAAATGGCCGACCACGAACTAGCCGCCACTACTTTGCTGCTGACAGCCCAGGAGGTTTTCCTGGGCATGGTTTCGCCAACTGTGTATGTTCGCTCCATGGACCGACTTCTTCAGCCCTGCCGCCCAGCGATTATTACCATCCTCTAGAGGGTGGGCCAGCGGCTGTCCAAACCGCAATCAACCCGCCTCGGAGGCGGGATTCATGACCGCTCTTGCGAGGCCTCAAGCAAGGAGACGAAGCATGAACCCTCCATCCAACCCGGTCTTGCACCTGCTATGCGGCAAGATCGCCTCAGGTAAATCGACACTCGCCCGGCAACTGGCCCAGGCCCCTGGCTGCGTGCTGATCTGCGAGGACCTGTGGCTGGCCCGGTTGTATCCGCAGATGATCCATTGTGTCGCGGACTATCAACTCCATGCCCGACGCCTGGGCGAGGCCCTGGGGCCGCTGGTCGTCGCCATGTTGCAGGCCGGCACCAGCGTGGTGCTGGACTTCCCCGCCAATACACTGGCCCAGCGCGCCTGGTTGCGCGGCCTGGCGGACCAGGCACAGGTTCCACATCGCCTGCATGTACTGAATGTCGCCGAGGATGTCTGTCGCAGCAGGCTGCGTGAGCGCAACAACCAAGGCGAGCACCCGTTCGCCACCAGCGACGAACAGTTCGAGCTGATCTGCAGTTACTTCGTCGCGCCCCAGGCGGCGGAGGGGCTGAATATCGTCGAGGCCTGAAGCGGCAGGCGGTGTGCGCAGCGGCTAAGGCGGTCGCTGCGCTGCAGGCTCAATAGGAGTGGCCGAACCGCCTGGCATAGTGGTCTTCCAGGCCGCGGCATTCATCCGCAGGTGAGGCGGCGTCGACCACAGGCTTGGTCGAAGGCAGGTTCTGCCGACGGCAGTACAGGATTTCTTCCTGGGCCCGGGCACGCTCCCTGTCGACCTCGATGTTGAAGCGGACGATGCACGCCCCAAGGATCACGGCAATGCCCATCAGGGACAACGCCAGCGCCCTGAACCCGTCGCTGTCGGCCCTTTCATCCTCGTCCCGGATCATCCGCGTCCCACCGCACGCATACGTCCTCCTACTCAGGCTGCGTACTGTATCAGCTCCGGGAACCGGCACGAAAATGGCGAGGCAAATCGTCAAAAGAACAGGGGACACCGGACCAGGAGGCGCATGCGGCCAGTCCCTGGCAGCACTGGCCTGGGCAAATCGCAGGCAAAAAAAAGCCCAAGCAGCTGATGGACACTTGGGACTAAAAATGCATAAACCGTGGTAGGTGAACGCGGAGCTATAGTAACGGGTTGGTACATTCTGTAACAAGTTATTTTTTGAAAAAAACGTAAATAAAAGCACTTAACCATTTAAATATCCACAATTTTTTTAAGTCATTAGTTTTCAACAACTTAACTCTCCACCCTGGCCACCCGCCCTTTGAGCAGTACTACACAGGGGCTTCAGCCCCCGCTTCCGGTTAAACGAAAATGCGCTGAAAATTCACACAATCGCAACAGACAGGCCCCTGGAGCCCCCTTACATTGCCGGCACCCACCTGAATGGACTGTGTTGGCATGAACGATTTTCTCGACACCCTGCCCCTGCTGCTTTGCCTGACCACCTTCGCCTGGTGCTGCTGGGGGTAGTCCCTGGAAACCCCGTCAATCGACCCCACTGCTCTTCCTGTTACGCCTCCACCCACGCTCCCGCCAGAAGTCGTCCGGCACCCGAACCGCTCCCGCGCCGACAACGCCCTGCCGGGCAGGCGACAGTGAACCCGACGATGCAGAACGCGTAGACTGCGCGAATGACCACCGCACCGGTCCCCCGCCAACGTCCGCACCGATCGAGAGCCAGCATGTCATCCCCAGCCGACCCCGTCCCAACGCTCGCCGCCAGCCCTGCTGGCCATTCCCCGGAGACCGAGCAGCCCGGGCCACCGCTAACCCCGGAAACCCTGGTGCTCGACCCTCGGGCCAGCCAGGTACTCTCGGTCTTCGATTTCGATGGCACCCTGACCCGCCATGACAGCTTCGTGCCCTTCTTGCGCTTCGCCTTCGGCCCCCGCAGATTCCATCAGCGGGTGCTCAAGCTGGCCCTGCCAAGCCTCGGCTTCCTGGCGCGCAGGGTCGATCGTGACCAGCTCAAGGCCCGCCTGATCAGTTGCTTTCTCAAGGGAGTCGAGGCCGCGTGGGTCCAACAGCAGGCCGAGGCGTTCTGCCAGCGCTCCTGGTCCCGGCTGATGCGTCCGGCGGGGCTGCAGGCAGTAGCCGAAGAGATCGATTCCGGAGCCCGGGTGACCCTGTGCTCGGCCTCCCCGGCCCTGGTCCTGCAACCCTTCGCCAGGCGCCTGGGCATCGCCCTGATCGGCACCGAACTGGAGGTCGTCGATGGCGTGCTCACCGGCCATATCGTCGGTAACAACTGCCGTTGCGAAAACAAGGTGCTGCGCCTGGAGAACGTCTATGGCCCGCTAGACCAATACCGGCTACGCGCCTGGGGCGACACTCGAGGCGATCATGAGCTACTGGCCGCCGCCCAGGACGCCCACTGGCGTCACTTCCATCCCGCCTGGCGTCGCGGCCAAGCGCCACGCTGAACCTTGCGCCAAGGGCCAGGCGCCAGACACCGGCGACTGGCCGTCACTCGAGCGGAACAAACCGGGTGAATCCCGCTATTGCCACTACAAGCCAGTCGCGGCGGCTAGGTGACCGGCAAGCCGAGCGCTCTCAGTCGGTCCGGGCGCAGAAGCGCTCGCGCATGCTGGCGCTGGCGGCCGGCCCGACCTGCACCGTGCAGTCCTGCAGGGGCACCAACTGGTGCCCCTGCACATCCATCATCGCGGGCCGTACCGGCCGGCCGGTTGCCCGCTCGACGATCTGCACACTTTCGCCCTCGGGGGCGAAGTGGCGATTGCCCCAGGCGACGAACGCCATCAGCACCACACGAAAGTCCTCGCCCTTGGCCGTCGGCACATATTGATAACGCAGCGGGCGCTGACTGTAGGCCTGGCGTTCCAGCAAACCCGCCTCCACCAGGGAGTTGAGACGCCGGGTCAGCATGTTCGGGGCGATATCCAGGCTGCGGGAGAACTCATCGAAACGCCGCAGGCCGTGCAAGGCGTCGCGCATGATCAGGATGCTCCACCATTCCCCGACCCGTTCCAGGCCACGGGCGATAGGACATTCGGCGTCCTCCAGGCTTTTTCGTTGCATCACTTGCTCCTGCGCTATGGCTCGAAATATTGTCGAGCCGGATGTTACTTTCATGACGATAGTATCGTCCACGCTTCGTTACCCCCCAACCCAAACACACTGAAGGAGCAGGACCTGCATGAGCAAACGCATCGTAGTCACAGGTATGGGCGCAATCACTCCGCTGGGCTGCGGGGTCGAGCAGGTATGGCAACGCCTGCTGGCGGGACAATCGGGCATCCGCCAGTTGCCCGAGGAGTTCATCGGCGGACTGTCCACGACCGTGGGCGGCCAGGTTCCCGACCTGACACAGGATCCGCAGGCTGGTTTCGATCCGGATTCACTGCTACCGCCCAAGGAACAGCGCAAGATGGACCGCTTCATCCTGTTCGCCCTGGCGGCGGCGGAAGAAGCCCTGGCCCAGGCCAACTGGCGACCGGACAACGCTGCGGCCCAGGAGCGCACGGCCACCATCATCGCCTCGGGGGTCGGCGGCTTCCCGGCCATCGCCGATGCCGTGCGCACCACTGACAGCAAGGGCCCGCGGCGCCTGTCGCCCTTCACCATTCCTTCGTTCCTGTGCAACCTGGCGGCCGGCCACGTCTCGATCCGCCATGGCCTCAAGGGCCCCCTGGGCACGCCGGTCACCGCGTGCGCCGCCGGGGTCCAGGCCATCGGCGATGCGGCACGGATGATCCGCGCGGGCGAGATCGACATCGCCATCTGTGGCGGCGCGGAAGCCACGATCCACCAGGTCAGCCTGGGCGGCTTCGCTGCGGCCCGGGCACTGTCCAGCGACTACAACGACACTCCGGAACGCGCCTCGCGCCCCTTCGACCAGGGCCGTGACGGTTTCGTCATGGGCGAAGGCGCCGGCTTGCTGGTCATCGAAGAGCTGGAGCACGCCCTGGCCCGGGGCGCCCGGCCCATCGCCGAGCTGGTGGGGTATGGCACCAGCGCCGACGCCTACCACATGACTGCCGGCCCGGAGGATGGCGACGGCGCCCGACGCGCCATGGAACAAGCCCTGCGCCAGGCGGGCGTGTCGCCGAAGGAGGTCCAGCACCTCAACGCCCACGCCACCTCCACACCGGTGGGCGACAAGGGTGAGCTGGCGGCCATCAGGCAGTTGTTCGGCACCGGCGACGGCCCGGCCATCAGTGCGACCAAGTCCGCCACCGGCCATCTGCTGGGCGCGGCCGGCGGGATCGAGGCGATCTTCACCATCCTCGCCCTGCGCGACCAGGTCGCCCCGGCGACGCTCAACCTGGAGAACCCCGACAGCGCCGCTGAGGGCATGGACCTGGTGCACGGCCAGGCGCGCAAGATGCCAATGCAGTACGCGTTGTCCAACGGCTTCGGCTTTGGCGGGGTGAATGCCAGCGTGCTGTTCAAGCGCTGGGAGTGATCCCCAGCGCGATATCACGCCAGCGCTACTTGCCCGCCTTGCGACGTCGGATCAGCACCCGGCCAGCAAGTCGGGCCGGTAGTCGCAGTGGATCTGCAGGCTTTCCGTGTGATTGCGGTGGATCTGGAACCCATGGCGCACCAGCGCGCTCTTGACCTCGTCCACCAGCGTGCCATGGCGGGCCTTGCGCAATTCCTGGCGAACTGGCGAGGTGAACACCCCCAAGGGCAGGAAACGCAGGCGCTTGCCAGCGAGAACGATCGATACATCGACATGGGTGCCGTCCACATCGTGGCCATTGCTACCGAAGATGTCCTGCACCTCGTCCCGACGCCCCGGGTAGCAGCACACGAACAAGCGGATGCCCAACCAGCGCGACAGCCTACGGAACCCTCCCAGCCGGCTGCCTTTGTGCTCATACCCTCGGGTCACCAGCAAGCGCACGGTATCCGGCAGGCTCGACTGGACCTTGCGCAACTGCTGGAAGACCTGCCCCTCCAGCTGCACTGTCGACGAGGGCCAGCGCGGCCCGACCTGCAACCCCTGGTGGTTGCCCCTGGTAAGAATCAGCATGGAAATAAACCCTGGTGGTTTGCGCGGGGCAATACTACCCATGCTGGCGCCAAGCGCAGCGAAAATCCTCCCGTTCTTCAGGTTCTTGTCAGCCCCCGGTGACAGGCCATGGGCCGCTTCGGTATGCTATTGATGGCTCATAGCCATTACCACAAGAACAGTGACCACGGGTGTTGTATGTACGATTTAACGAATCTGGTCATTGTCGATAAGAGCTATGGCTTGACCGTCCTGCAGGTCACTGCGGACCTGGTTGCCGGCGCGCTGGAAGAACTACTGGCCAACTGTGCGGGCAACGCCAATATCACCCAGAAGCTGGACTACTCGATCCTCAGTCTCTATCAGGACAAGCTCGAGGTGGCCATGCGCAACATGAGCCTCCCGGCCCTGCCCATGGGCTCACCGGCCGAGAGCCTTCGCTGATCCGGGCTTGAGCCGCCAATGGCGGCTCAACGTCCCTGCTTCTGACGCCGCCGGCCACTGGCCGCAGCCGGCGCCTGCCCTTCGTTTTCCCGCCACTGGGCCAGCAGGCGCTGGGCATTCTCCTCGCAGCCCAGGCCTTCGGGCTTGCCTTCGATACCGGCGATCAGGGTCAGCAGATGCTGGCGATTCTGCGTCAGGCGCTGCTGCAGGGCTTCGATCTCCGCCACCTTGCTGCGCAGGCTGACCAACAGTCGGTCATGCTGGAAGCGCCCATCGCTCCGGGTGGACTCCAGGGTCAGGGTGCGCATTTCCTCCAGGCTGAAGCCCGCCTGCTGACCGCAGGTAATGATCTCCAGGCGCTGCACCACATCTTCCGGGTAGTCGCGGTAGCCATTGCCCAGGCGCTGGGCCTCGATCAGGCCGCTGGCCTCGTAGAATCGCAAGCGCGATGCACTCAATCCCGTACGTCGGGCTAGTTCACCAATTTTCATCGGGTTGCAAACCTCCTATTGACCTTAAGGATAACTTTAACCTTAGCCTTCTTTGCAACACAGCCCCCTCCTGCATACAAACCGACGCACGGGCTGTACCTGGAGAACCCCATGACTGCTTTCCAATCCCTGCGTTTACCCAACGGAACCCTGCTGCCCAACCGCATCGCCAAGGCGGCGATGGAGGAAAACCTGGCCAATCTCGACCAGACCCCTTCCGAGCAGTTGCTACGTCTGTACAAGGCCTGGGCCGAAGGCGGCGCCGGCCTGTTGCTGACCGGCAACGTGATGGTCGATCCCCGGGCCATGACCGGGCCCGGCGGCGTGATGCTCGACGACAGCCAGCAACTGCAGCGCTTTCGCGAGTGGGCGCGAATCGGCCGGGCCCACGGCGCGCAATTCTGGATGCAGATCAACCATCCCGGTCGCCAGATGCAGGCCAGCCTCGGTCAGGCCACGGTGGCACCCTCGGCAGTCGCCCTGGACATGGGCGGCCTGTCGAAGATGTTTCCCGTACCCAAGGCCCTGGATGAAGCCCAGATCGCGACCCTGATCCAGCGTTTTGCCCGCACCGCGGCCCTGGCCGAGGACGCCGGTTTCAGTGGTGTGCAGATCCACGCCGCCCACGGCTATCTGCTGAGTCAGTTCCTTTCTCCCCTGAGCAACCAGCGCCAGGACCGCTGGGGCGGCAGCCTGGAAAATCGCGCGCGGCTGCTGCTGGAGGTGGTGAAGGCCGTACGGGCCAGCGTCTCGCCGCGTTTTTGCGTGGCGGTCAAGCTCAACTCCGCGGACTTCCAGCGCGGCGGCTTCGAGCCTGCCGACGCGCGCCAGGTCGTACTCTGGCTCAACGAACTGCCGGTGGACCTGGTGGAGTTGTCCGGCGGCAGCTACGAGGCGCCAGCCATGCAAGGTGATGCCCGCGACGGCCGGACCCTGGCCCGGGAAGCCTACTTTCTCGAGTTCGCCCAACAGATCGCCGTCGTGGCCCGGATGCCGGTGATGGTCACCGGTGGCATCCGCCGCCTGCCCGTGGTGGAGCAAGTACTGGACAGCGGAGTGGCCATGGCCGGCATCGCCACCGCCCTGGCCGTGGACCCTGCCCTGCCCCGGCGCTGGAAAAACGGCGACAGCAAGGCCAGCGCCGAACTGCCGCCGATCCGCTGGAAGCGCAAGGCCTTGGCCGCCCTCGCCTACATGGCGCTGGTGAAACTGCAGATGCGCCAGTTGGCCGATGGCCATTCCACCAGGCCCGGCGCCTCGCCACTACGGGCATTGCTGGCGGAACAGTGGAGCACTCTGCGCCGCACCCGCCAGTACCGGCGCATGATGCAAGGCCGTAACGACCAGGCAGCCGCCGCAACGGCCTGAACCCCTTGCCGCCACCCGGAGCCATTTCCGGGTGGCCCCCTTCCGGCGACATCTACCGAGCCACCTGGGGCCGGCCACAAGTCAAAATCTTGCACCAACACGCTCTGCGGCGCAGCCCTGACGGATCTGGCATGATGCCTCCGCAAGACCTGCATCCCGAGAGGCCCTGCGCCTTCTCGCCGAAGTACCGCGTGCTTGCAAGACAGCAGCGGTCAGCCACATGGAGAGCGTTTTGAGCAATTACTTCGAGAGCCCCTTCAAGGGCATCACCCTTGACCGCCAGGTCACCAACCCCAACATCAAGGTAGGCCGCTACAGTTATTACTCCGGTTACTACCACGGCCACAGTTTCGACGAATGCGCACGCTACCTGCCCCCCGACGAGGGCGTCGACCAGCTGATCGTCGGCAGCTTCTGCTCGATCGGCTCGGGCGCTGCATTCATCATGGCCGGCAACCAGGGCCACCGAAACGAATGGATCAGCACCTTCCCCTTCTACTGGATGTCGGAAGAGCCGGCCTTCGCCGGAGCGCAGAACGGCTATGAGGGAGCCGGCGATACGGTCATCGGCAACGATGTCTGGATAGGTTCCGAGGCAGTCATCATGCCGGGTATCAAGGTCGGCGACGGCGCGGTGATCGGCACTCGCGCCCTGGTGACCCGGGATGTGGAACCCTACGCCATCATCGGCGGCAACCCGGCCAAGACCATCCGCAAGCGCTTCGACGAACGAACCGTGCAGATGCTCCTGGAAATGAAATGGTGGGATTGGCCCATCGACCAGTTGCAAGCCGTGATGCCACTGATGACCAGCGGCAATGTCGAGGCCCTGTACCAACATTGGCAGGCCGCCAGCCAGTCTGCCTAGTTAGCCCATCGAGCCCCGGCCCGCAGGCGAGCGACCTGCCGGCCCACGGGCACCTTGCCCGCAAGCGGTGCCGGGCGAATCAGCCACCGGCCTGGTAGCTGGCCAGGGACAAGGCAAAGAACTCGCTGTCGATCACATCCCGCAACTCCACCAGCGACAAGCCCTGGTAGGCCGGCAGGACGCGGATGCCGAACGCCTCGATATTGCTGATCACCGCCGCACCGCGCCGGATGATCTGGTAAGCACAATAGGGGATCGAATCCTCCGCGGAGCAGTTCATCTTCCTGGAACGTACTTCGAAGGCCAGCCGCTCGGGATCGAAGATCTCGCACTTGTCGTGCATCACCTGGTTCAAGAGCTTGTCGAAGCGCCGCAGGATCGCCTGCTTCTGTGGCTCGTCGTAGGTATTCCACTGGATCACTTCATATTCGAAGCGCTTGCATCCACGGCAGACCACATCGCCATAGACGGTCGAGCAGAGCCCTATGCAGGGGGTCTTGATCTTTTCGAACAACATGAACAACTCCCGAAGGCCGGGCCCATGGCCCGGCCGTTGTCTGCAAGCCCGGTCAATCCCAGGACAAGGCTCCGCCGGTCTGGTACTCGATCACTCGGGTCTCGAAGAAGTTCTTCTCTTTCTTCAGGTCCATGATCTCGCTCATCCACGGGAACGGATTGACGGTGCCCGGGTACTCCTCCTTCAGGCCGATCTGCGACAGGCGTCGGTTGGCGATGAACTTCAGGTAGTCCTCCATCATCACCGCGTTCATCCCCAGCACCCCGCGCGGCATGGTGTCGCGAGCGTATTCGATCTCCAGCTGAGTGCCCTGGATGATCATCTGGGTGGCCTCTTCCATCAGGGCGTGGTCCCACAGGTGAGGGTTCTCTATCTTGATCTGGTTGATCACGTCGATACCGAAGTTCAGGTGCATGGATTCGTCGCGCAGGATGTACTGGAACTGCTCCGCCACCCCATTCATCTTGTTGCGCCGGCCCATGGACAGGATCTGGGTGAAGCCGCAGTAGAAGAAGATGCCTTCCAGCACGCAGTAGTAGGCGATCAGGTTGCGCAGCAGTTCCTTGTCGGCGAATAGAGTGCCGGTCTTGAAATTCGGGTCGGATATGGCGCGGGTATACCTGAGCCCCCAGGCGGCCTTCTTGGCCACGGTGGGCACCTCGCGATACATGTTGAAGATCTCGCCCTCATCCATGCCCAGCGACTCGATGCAGTATTGGTAGGCGTGGGTGTGGATCGCTTCCTCGAAGGCCTGGCGCAGGATGTACTGGCGGCACTCGGGGTTGGTGATCAGGCGGTACACGGCCAGGGCCAGGTTGTTGGCGACCAGGGAGTCGGCGGTGGCGAAGAACCCCAGGCTGCGCATGACGATGCGGCGCTCGTCTTCGCTCAGGCCTTCGGCGCTCTTCCACAGGATGATGTCGGCGGTCATGTTGACCTCCTGCGGCATCCAGTGGTTGGCGCAGCCGTCCAGATACTTCTGCCAGGCCCAGTCGTACTTCAACGGCACCAGCTGATTCAGGTCGGCGCGGCAATTGATCATGCGCTTTTCATCGACGGCCACGCGCCCGGCAGCGCCTTCCAGTTCCTCCAGGCCTTGGGTGACGTCCAGCGCATTGAGCGCTTTCTTCGCCCGGACCACCGCGGCCGAGTCACGGGAGTCAATCATCCTGGCGTTCCCGGCAGCGGTATTTCCCGCCGCATCGAGGGCCTCGGCGGCGGTTGCCCGTGGTTCTGATCTATCCGCTGCATCAGCTCCTGGGGCCTTGTGGCCGTGTATATCGAGCTCATCCCAATTCAACATTTCATTCATCCTTACCTTGGCCGAACCGACGGGCGACGAACCCGTTCGGGCGGTCAATATTCTTCTTGGTGAAAGCCGTTGGCTCCAGAACGCCTCGCCCCATAAAAACACTACATATAGAATAAAAATAAAAACAAAACACCACATGTAGTGCCAAAGGCGAAAGCGAGGCACAAGGTATAGAACGAAGACCGGGACGTCAACACAACATATTGTGTTTTTAAAAATACAAAAACACAAAATATAGTGCCCACCATCATCCCCATCCCACTCGGCCTGGGTCGGAAAATAGCCTTCGCAACCAGATAAACGCAGGCAGCCGGCAGCGGCCATGCCAGGTCGACATAGCCCTGCTGCAGCGCAAGGATCGGGACAAAGCAGGAGCAAGGCCCGTGGTGGGCCTCGAACCTATTCGCGGCGCAGCGTAAGCCTCAACGCTACCTGCAAGCCCTGGGAATGCCATGTGCGATCAACGGCGCCTCCAGCGGAGCTGGCCAGTTGATCGATCATCTCGCTGCCATAGCCGTAGCGCGCAGGTGGCTCGGCAATGGGTGGCCCACCGCTTTCCTGCCAGTCGATATCCAGCTTCGCATCGGTCGTGCTCCAGCTGATCCGCACCTGGCCTTCAGGAAGGCTGAGCGCCCCGTGCTTCACGGAATTGGTGACCAGTTCATGGAGGAACAACGCCAGCAAGTTGGCCAACTGGCCCGGCACCAGGTGCCTGGGCCCACTGACGTGACACTGGGACTCAAAGGGAAAGAGCACCGACCCCATGAAGGAATGAAGCTCCACCTGGCCGCCGTCGTCCACGGCCAATACCCTGTCGTAGACCCTCGACAAGGCCTTGAACTTGCCGGCGGCGATCGTCGCCAGCTGGTCGGTGTTGCCACCGGCGCGAGCTTCGCGATCGGCCATCATCATCACCGCGGATGCCACGGTGAACAGGTTCTTGATCCGGTGCACCATCTCCCCCGACAGCAACTGCTCCCTGGCCAGCAATTGGCCCAGTTGGCGTTGCATCAGCACCTGCTCAGTGACATCCCGGGAAACACAGACGATGGACTGGACCTGACCTGCGGAATCGACCACCGGAGTCAACAGGTTGTCCCAGTGCACGGTGCGCCCTGCCGCGTCGCTGTAGCCGGCGAACCGGGCGCTGGTGCCGGTGGCGGCCAGGGCCAGGGCATCACTGGCAGCCGCGTGGATACCAGGGGGCAGCAGGGGAATCCAGGCTGTGCCCCTGACCCGCGCTTCCGGAATTCCCAAGGCCACGCAGCCGGCCCCGCTCATGGCCAGGAGCAGGCCGTCCGGGGTCAGGACCTTGATACAGTCGGGAGTTACGTCCAGCATCGCGCGTTGTGCATCGAAGACAGGCGGCAGGCCACCTGATGCAGGCCCGGCGGAATCGCCGGCGTCCTTATCGTCCTTTTCCATGATTTCAACTACCCAAAGGCCGAGACAGCGAGCCCAAAGATAGAGCAATCAAATTTCCCCCACAATCGTTCAGCACGCCCAGGCAACCGTGGCTTGCAGCGCTCGGGGCAAAGCCCCGAGAGCATCGGCGACAGCCAGCGCCCCGCAGCCCCGCACTGGCGGTTCCCCGGCCCGACGCGCATGATTGGACGCCACATCCGCGGCGCCGCCAGAGGAGTGTTTCAATGTATGAAGTTCGCCCCGTATCGCTGCATGGCGTGCTGGCGACCCTGGCGGTGACCCGGGCTCGGGGCGTACCGGACGCGGTGATCCTGCAGGATGCCGGCAAGCTGCCGCAGGCCCTCACCGATCCCGACACGGCGATCACCATGGAGCAGGAACTGGTGGTGTTCGACAACGCTCGCCGAGCGTTGCCCGAACCGCACCTGGGGCTGTTGATCGGCAGCTCCATGCCGATTTCCACCCTGGGCCTGCTGGGCTACACCCTGCTGGTGGCGCCGACCCTCGGCGATGCGCTGGATACCGGCCTGCGCTTCCCCATCCAGCTGGCCAGCCAGTTCGCCCCGGCCATGGTCCACCAGGGCGGCGAACTGCATTTCGTCGCCAACGACTGCCATGGCTTCTTCGAAGGCCACGGTTTTTTCAGCGATGTGTTCCTCAGCGCCAGCCTGCGGGTCATCCGCGATTGCCTGCAATCGAACAGCGAGCCATTGTGCGTGCACTTCAAGCGCCAGGCGCCCCAGGACCAGGAGCCTTATCGCCAGCTGTTCGGGGGCGACATCCGTTTCGCCAGCCATGGCGATTCGCTCAAGTTGCCCAAGGCCCTGCTGACCCGCCCGCTACCGCTGGCGGACCCGATCAGCTACCAGGCCATGCTCAGGCTGACCCAGGCACGGGAACAGGAACTGCAAGCCATCGGCGGTGGCGGCTTTGCCAGTGAAGTGGCCGCCCTGCTCAAGTCCGATATCCAGCGCTACAGCGACCTGCTGGCCGTGGCCCAGGCCCTGAATGTCTCCGAGCGCACCTTGCGCCGTCGCCTGGCCGAGCGCGAGGTGAGCTTCAAGCGCCTGCAGAACATGGCGCGCCACCAACTAGCCAACCGACTGCTGAGCACCACCCAACTGCCCCTGGACGCCATCAGCCAGCAACTGGGTTTCGCCGCGCCCTCCTCCTTCGTCCACGCCTACTACAAGTGGGCCGGAGTCTCGCCCGGACGCTTTCGCCGCTCGCTGCGCGGCTGAGCGTTAGTCGCCCCGGGGCTGGCGACCGCCAGGTGGATTGGCCGGAAAAGACAAAAAACTGGCCGGCTTCAGCACCTGGGCCCCGCGCCCGCGCCAGATACTGGAACCCGCTTCATTGCCTGTCCAATTCTAATAATACGGTCGTCTCGGCCAGCCAAAGGCTGCGTGGGACGGCTGACAGGAGCACGTCGAATGCGCGCCACCTCCAGCACCGCACAACCCAGCACAGATTCCGCCGCCACAGGATCACGCCTGGTCCGCCGCCTTTCTCTTTCCGATGTACTAGTCTATGGCCTGCTGTACTTCTGCCCCCTGGCTCCCACGGCAGTATTCGGCATCGTCTACGGCATGTCCGGCGGCATGGCGGCCCTGGTCTACGCCGTCGCCGCCCTGGCCATGACCTTCAGCGCCATCAGCTACAGCGAAATGGCCAAGTCGGTGAATGTCAGCGGTTCGGTGTATCGCTACGTCAGCCTCAGCACCAACGCCTTCACCGGCTTCGTCACCGGCTGGCTGATCCTGCTGGACTACTTCCTGCTGCCCGCCCTGCTGTCGATCCTCACCGCCATCGGCATGGTCCTGCAGTTCCCGGAAAGCTCGCGGGGCTTCTGGATCCTCGCGTTCATCTGGTTGCCGGCATTGCTGAACATCATCGGCCTGAAGCTGACCATCCGGGTCAACAAGCTGTTCCTGCTGGTGCAACTGGTGACCCTGGGCGTGTTCTTCGTCTATTCCCTGTGGGGCGTGCTCCAGCACAGCCACGCCATCGGCTTGCTCGCGCCGATCTGGGACGGGCAACGCTTCGAGCTGCTGGCGATACTTTCCGCCATCCCGGTCGCGGCATTGAGCTTCGTCGGCTTCGACGCGATCTCGGCCCTCAACGAAGAGGCCAACGGCGGTGGCCGGACCATCTCCCGGGCCACGCTGATGCTGCTGTTGCTGGTGTCCCTGCTGTTCTTCGCCCAGGTGTACCTGGTCAACCTGTTCGTTCCCGCCGGCACCCAATACGACACGGAGCAGGCCGAAACCGCCTTCTATACCCTGAGCCGCGATATCGTCGGCGCCTGGTTCCAGCCGATCATGATCGTGGTGGCCGGCACCGTCTCCGGGGTCGCCAACGCCATCGTCTCGCAGATGACCACCTCGCGACTGATATTCAGCATGGCCCGCGATGGGCGCTTCCCGGCCTGGCTGGCGCGCCTGGACCGGCGGGGCAACCCGGTGAGGGCCTTGCTGTTCGTCGCCATCGTCTCCAGCGTGGTCGGCCTGGTGGCAGCCAACCAGGTGGAACTGCTGGTGACCCTGGTCACCTTCGGCGCGCTGTTCGCCTACATCACCTTGCACCTCAGCCTGTTCCAGCGCTTTCGCAAACACCCCGAGCGGCACTGGTTCAAGCACGTGGTATCGCCACTGGCCGGCATCCTGATCCTGGTCGCCGCCCTGGCCAGCATGAACGACAACGCCCGCTGGCTGGGAGGCGCCTGGCTGTGCATCGGCCTCGTGCTGGCGCTCATCCTGCATCGCCAAGGCCGCCTGGGCAGCCTCCCGCTCAACCAATGACACCAGGCGCCAGCGCGCCTCCCCTACACCAGACCAAGGCAGCAAGGCATGTACTTCGATCAGCAACAACACATCCCCGCACCAGGCGGGCAGATCTGGACCGCCATCAAGCACGGCGCGGACCAACACCCGCCCCTGGTGCTGGTGCATGGCGGACCTGGCTCCAACCACCTTTACCTGTCGAACTTCAGCGAGCACCTCAAGGACCGCACGCTGATCTACTACGACCAACTCGACAGCGGTTACTCGGCCCGACCCCATGACCCGGCCCACTGGACCCTGGAGCGAGCCTGCGCCGAACTGACGGCCGTCATCGAGTTCCATGCCCTGGAGCGCTTCCATTTGCTGGGCAGTTCCTGGGGCGGCTCCATCGCCACGGCCTACGCCAGCACCCGGGACCAGCGCCTGGCCAGCGTGGTACTGGCCGGGCCGTTGATCAATGGCGCCGACTGGAACGCCGACAACCACCAGCATCTGCAGCGACTGCCCAGCCCCTGGCGCGAGGTGCTGCTGGCGGGCGACAGCCGGCATCCACAATTCGCAGCGGCACTGCAGGTGTTCAACCGCAGGCACATGCTCAGGCTCGACGAGGAACCAGCGTTCATCGCCGAGTCGGACCGCCTGCACAACCCGCAGCTATTTCGGCATATGTGGGGAGTCGCGGATTTCTTTGGCGACGGGGCCCTGGCGCAGCTGGACCTGGTCCCCCTGCTGCCGCGAATCCTCTGTCCCGCCTATTTCGTGGTGGGCGAACACGATGAGTGCACTCCAGACTCCATGCGTCGCTACGTGCGCCACCTCAAGCAAGGCAGCGGCCATGTAGTGCCCGATGCGTCCCACCTGGCCCATATCGAACAGCCAGGGCAGTTCTTCGGCTGGCTCGAAGAAGTCCTCGCACGCCATGATGCCCCGGCCTGAACGACCTGGCCGATCAGTCGAAGACGCCGTTGAGCACTTCGTAAATGAGCCCGGTGGCGACGGTCACCAGGATCAGGTCGGTGCCGGCCTGCCGCCACTCATAGCCGTCGTAGTGCGGCAGCTGGCCGAGCAGGCGGCCGTCGAGCTTCCTGGCGATGCCGGGAGGCAACGGCTTGCCCCGCGCCAGGTTCTTCTGGATACCGGGCGGCAACGCCGGACCGGGCCGCCAGTAATCACGATGGCCGCTCAAGATCCCCAGGACATCGCCACGGTCGATGGACGGGCCACCTTGCCAATTGCCCTGTTTGCCCCCACTCCTTGAATTGCCGTGCCCCTGGCCATGCTCGGCCGAGCCCTGGTCATGGCCTTTGCCCTTGCCATGACCGTTACCGGGATCGGCACCAGCGCCAGTGGGGCCGGCAGCCAGGGCGGCGCAGGCCAGGGCGACAACCAGGGCTCGTGGAATGTTCATGCTGAATTTCCTGTCTTGCAAGGGACGTCATGAACTATAGCCACTCCCCGCTGGCGGCAACCTGCCAGTTCACCTGGGCGATCGCACTCTCCTACAATGGCCACCTCATGGACCGAATCCAGGCGCCGGGCGGCTTATCGCCCAAGGTTCCTGACACTCAAGAGACAGACGATGAAGACCACCACTGCCCTGCTGCTTCTACTGCCTGCGCTACTGGCCGGGTGCGGCCCCGACCAGTTGCTCTCCGACCTGCCATCGCCCGGCGGCACGTATCACGTCGAAATCCGCCAGTGCCCCGAAAGAGGCAGCATCACCTGGGGCCAGAGCCTGCAGGTCTCGGTGCTGGAAGCCGGGAAGTCGGAAAAGTGCAATACCTTCATCAGCGCCCTGGCCCAGTTCGGCGGGCAGGAGTCGGCAGACCAACTGCAACTGCAATGGCTCTCCGATACCGAACTGCGGGCCTGGCTGCCCAGCTTCAATCCCGAGTACGGCCCCCCGGCGTGGAATCACCAGCAGTCGCCGCTCAAGCTGGTCTTCAAGCCCGAGCCCTGAGCCGGTTCGCGGGTCCGTCCCGATGGGTTCGAATGGCAGGAGCTAACCTGCGGCGGCCTCGAAGCGGCGAAACAGCTCCACCAGGCTGCCGGGCGCGTCGGCATCGAAGAACAGCTCCAGGTTCGCCCCGGTCCTGACGGCGGCCTCGTTGCTGCGAACAAAGAGTTCGGCCTCATAACTGGCCAGCGCCGCCTCCACATCACCAGCGGACTCCAGCAACGCCCTGGCCAGCTCGGCACCGTCGTACAGGGCCAGGTTGGCCCCCTCGCCGGCGAACGGCGACATCAGGTGCGCGGCATCGCCCATCAGCGTCACCCCGGGTGTCCGTTGCCAGCGGTGGTCGACGGGCAACGCGTGGATCAGACGGATGACCGGCACCGTCTGGCAAGCGGTGATCAATGCCGTGAGCGCGGGCGCCCACCCGGCGTATTCCCTGGCGATCCGCGGCAGCGCCGTGGTGGGCGCGGCCAGCTCCCCGGGACTGAACCAGTCCGCCGGTACTTGCAGGGCCACATAGGCCTGCAGGGTGCCGTCGGCATGTCGGTGGGCGAAGATGCCCTTGCCCGGCATCACCGCCATCAGGGTCCCCTGGCCGATGATCCCGGCGGTCGCCGGGTACTGCTCGTCCCCTTTGAAAAGGACTGTCTCGACGAAGGAAATGCCGGTGTACCGAGGCTTGGTCGCGCACACCAGCGGCCGGACCCTGGACCAGGCACCGTCGGCGCCCACCAGCAGGTCGGCCACAACCGAGGCGCCATTGGCGAATTGCAACCGGTGGCGCCCGTCACCGATCGCCGTCGCTTGGACCAGCTTGTGCTGCCAGCGCACGCACCCTTCGGGCAACGAGTCCAGCAGGAGTTGGCGCAACTCGCCGCGATCGACCTCCGGCCGAGTACTCTGTCCAGCACCAGGGCGCTCCAGCAGCACATTGCCGGTGCTATCGCAGATGCGCTTGGCATCCTCGCCAGGCCGGACCAGGCGCCAAAAGGCGTCGTAGAGGCCCGCGGCCCTGAGCGCCAGCTGGCCGTTGTATTCATGGATATCCAGCAGCCCACCCTGGGTACGGGCGCTGGCCGAAGGTTCCGCTTCATAGACCGTCGCCACCACACCATGGATGTGCAGCACCCGGGCCAGGAGCAATCCTGCCAGCCCTGCGCCGACGATGGCGATCGACGCCGAAGTCAGGCTTGTTGCATCGCGTCCGGCCACCAGGGGCTCCTTCTGAATGGATCATCGATTACCCCGGCCAGTGCCGCCCGGGCGCCACTCTCGCCATGCCGATGCGGCGCCCGGCGCCTCGCTCAGTGCACCTCTTCGGCCTCATCGGCCTGGAGCCGCTCCACATCCCAGCCATCGAAGAACGCGCCATAGGCCTCGGCCAGTTCATTGAACGCGCTGCAACGGCGCGCGAGCTTGTCCGCGGCCAGGACCTCGGTCTTGCTGACGAACAGCGTCCAGTCGCCTTCATCGTCCTGGTGCACGTTCTGGACGACATAGTCGTGATCGACGAGTTCGGAATAGATCCCCATCAGGTCTTCCTCGGCCTTGGCGATGAAGAAGAACCCCCACTGCAATGGGCTCGAGGTATCCCAGCCATCCTGCTGCATCTGCGAATACGTGGCATCGATCGAGGCTTTATTAGTTTCCATTACTGACTCTGTACCTGGGTTGAACGACTGCCAACCTGTAGTGGTTGGCTATATGCAAGACGGGTTGCTTCACTGTGAGTTGTGAAATCAATCCCAATAGACGGTGTAGACGTGGTAGCCGGCCCGGGGCTCTGGCGCGCCAGCGTGCTTGCCATAGGGCCAGCCCTCGCCGATGCCATCGGCTTCCAGGCCTTCGATCCACTGCTCGGCCACCGCCAGTGGCGCACTGGAATAGATATGGATGTTCTCCGCCGCCGGCCAGTCATCGGACTCCAGCGCCTCGCCCCACTCCTGATGCAGGCCCACATACACGCCCTGGACGTCGGGACGCTGCTCCAACGCCTTGAAATGCGCGTGGATCCGAGCGATGGAAGGCCGTCCGAACTCCCATTGATTAGGGGCGATGGACTGCTCCTGGTCGTTACCCTGGAAATACTCGTCCAGGGTTACCAACGGAAGATGCTCCTCATCCAGCGCTTCCAGCGCCTCGAGTCGCTCCAGCAGTTTTTCTCGATGATTCATGATTTACCTGTAGGTCGAAATCCTGTTCGCAAGCACCCCGCGGTGCATTGCGCAGGGTGCCGTCATCTATGTGGCGCCAGCTCTGGCACAAGGCTTTGGGCGGGCCGAGCCAGACGCTACCCCTCCTTGATCGGCTCCGGCAACAAATTCTGCAACGATATCTGCACCCACCCGGGACCTGCCAGGCAAGCAACCCTGCATTGGCACCGGCTGCCGACCCCACAATGGATCACCACAAGCGCTTCAGTCCCGGGCAAGGTAGCCGTACTGCGCCCAGCGCTGCTGGACCTGATCCTGTAGCGCTGGCGGGAACGAATGCTTGAACGAGGCGGTGCCGGCCCGCATCTGCCCGCGGAACTGCTCGGGAAACAGGCAATTGATCACTGCCTTGCCACCGCTGCCCCGGGCCCTGTCGGCCTCATTCAGGTAAGGCACCATGGGAAACTCGCGCTGCTGCGGATAGCTGAAATGGTCATGGGCCGGATGCGAGCGCGTGGCCAGCGCCCACACCACCTGATCGATATCGGTGATATCGATATCGTTGCCCACCAGGATCAGCTTGGGGATCAGGTAGCCGGGGTGGGTGTCGAACACCGTCCGGGCGATCAGGTCGGCGAAGGCCCTGGCCGTGGTGTCCAGGGCCGCCAGGGCGACGGTGTCCACCGAGATCACCGCCCAGCAACTCGCCGCCTCGTACGAGCACCACACCATGTCCACGGGAAGCCCGGCCTGTTGCAGTAGCTCCAGCAACTGCGCCGAGATCATGGTGCCCCAGATGGTGTGGTTTTCCTCTGGCGGCAACCCGGCCACGCAGATCGGCAGGATCGGTCGGTCGCGGAAGGTCACGGCATGGACATGGAACACCGGCTGTTGGTGCCCCACATGATGCTGGTAGCCGTGGTACTCGCCCATGGGGCCCTCCAGCGCCGTCTCGCTGAGGCTGATCTCGCCCTCGAGGATGATTTCCGCCTGGGCCGGCACCCACAGGCCATTGGTCTGGGTCTGGACCAGGTCGAGACCCTGGCCCATCAGCGCCCCCACATACCCGGACTCGCTCACCCCGGCCGGCAGCGGCATGCCGGCCACCGCCACGGCCGCCGGTGGTGCACCCAGGGCCATGGCCCACGGAGTGGCCTTGCCCTGCTGCGTCCACATCTGGCGGATCATGCCGATGTGCTGCGTAGGGATCGCCGGACCGGTGAGCCGGTTCTTGTCGAGCAGCATCAGGCGCCCGATGCCCCAGCTGTCCCAGGAGCGGTCCGGCGACTGGACCACATGGAAACCATAGGTGCCCAAGTAGCGCCCACCATCCTGCTCATGGAGCAAGGGCACGGCGAAGCGGGTCAGGTCCACCTCATCACCGCGCCAGATGTTCTGCTGCACCGGCCCCGTGGGCACATGGCGAGGGGCCACGGGCCGGGCTTTCATCGCCGTGCGGATGGCGGCGACGATGTCTTGTGCGGTGCTGGCCTGCGCCAGCCCCAGGTGCAGGGCCAGGCGCCCGTACTCGGCGCCCGGCTTGCCGCTCATGCCGGCCGGGGCGCCCAGCACCCGCGCGCCCAGGGCATTGCCGGCAACGTTATGGAACAGCGGCGCGGGCAAGCGCTCTTCGTATACCCGCCGGGTGATCGCGGCCATTTCCATGTCGCTGTCGACTTCGACAGTGACGTCGACCAGATCCCCTCTGTTCCTGAGTTCCTCGATGAATTGCCGAAAGTCCACGGCGCAGTCATGCAGGCTCATGTTTCAACTCCCTGTGGTGGATGGGGCGAACTGGCGCTCGTAGGCCAGGACATGCTCGGGGAAGAGCTCGTCATAGGTGGGCGACTCGATGCCCAGCACATGCACTTCCATGGCGTCGATCCCGGCATCGGCCGAGTAGTCGAGAATGCACAAGCCGGCCGCGCGAATCTGCTGGGGGCCAGCACCTTGCACCGTCAGTTTGAACGCTCCCTGGTCATTCCCGGCGCAAGCCCGGACCTGTTCCTGAATCGCGGCATAACCAGGCCCCGGGACGAAGAACCCGAAAGCCACGCCCATGGGCGGGTCACCCTGTTCGAGGTCGGACCAGCCAATGAGCTGCCCATGACTGAAGATCTCGAAGCGCCCCATGCCGATACCCTTGAAAGAACCAATGATTGGCTGGCAAGGGTAACCGATCGCCATTCAACATCGCGCTGCGCGGCACTGTCTTGACCCTTTGCACCTGACGGCCGATGTAGGCATCGACAGCGTTTAATGAGATAAAGCCACAGCCCAGCCCATAGGAACTCTCGATGATGCGCCACCTCAGTACCGCCCTCCCGGGCCTCGTCATGGCGACCCTGCTCTGTGCATGCACTACGCAATTGACCGAGGGCGGGCGCCGGGTGAACCTGGTCACCGCGGCCTCGGCCCAGGCCTGCAAGGTAATCAAAGGCTTCACCGTCAAGGGCTCGTCCAATGGCGATGCATTGAACATGGCCTTCAACCGGGCAGCCGAGTTGGGCGGCGACAGCGTGAGCGTCATCGATGTCGGCGACGATTCCAGGCTCCAGGCAGCGGCCCTGCAATGCCGCCGTGATGCGCCGCGCGACTGACCATCGCCTGCACCTTCACCGGCCCCTTTGCACCCGTTCCCCTGGTCATGATCACGACCCCCAGAGATTTCAGCCAATGTCCAGGAAAGCACCCGCAGGGGCCAATACCGCCAGCGCCGCCGATATCGAACGCTCGATCCAGGCCCTCAACAAGATGGCCGAACGCCTTTGGGGAGAAGGCAGGGAAGCCGAGGCCCAGGCGCTGATCAATGCCCTGGACGCCCTGAACCGGGCACTGGATCGCATCCGCATCGGTGAAAGCCGCAGGGCCGTCACCGTCCATTGACCAGGCCTGTTTCCCCGCCAGATCCATGAAAGCAGAGCGCCATTAGCACATCAGCGCTAGTCGACCCCTTTGCCCTGGCCCGCCTATAGTCCCGCCCCGCCGCCCCGATGCGGGCGTGACCAGAACCACCAAGGAAGGACCACCCATGGCGAACTCTCTGCCGTGCGCCGGGCGTTCGCTGCTGGCGCTCAGCCTGCTGTGCGCCAACGCCATGGCCGGTACCGCGGGCGATTACTGGATAGTCCACGGCAAGCCGGAGCGCTATCGCCACGAGGTGTTCATTGCCGATGCCGCCGGTATCCTGCACACCCCTGAAGGGGTGCAGTCGGCCATGATCCTGCAGATCTTCGAAGACCCGGCCATGCCGGTACTGACGGCCTACGAGATCCAGTACAAGTGCCAGGAACACAAGCTGCGCCTGGACAGCGCCAGGAACATGCGGCGCCTCGACTACGCTTTCAAGGACGCGACCACCAGCCGTGGCTGGATCGATCCGCAACAGTCCGCCTATTGGCTCCAGCGCAGCTACGCGTTCGTTTGCGCCCCCCGCAACCGCGACCACAACCGGATGCTGCCGCTCGGCAAGATGTCCAACGCGCAGATGGTCCAGGCCGTCCAGGCGATGTTCCTGGAGCCGCAAGACAATCCGTCCGACAGCACAATGAACCCTGACCTGGATACGATGCTCGACCCTGTACCGTGAAAGACGATGGGGCGTATTCAGCACCCGAGCTGATCGGCAAGATCCAGGAAGTCCCGGGCGTTGATGTCGAACCTTGCGTCGAACGCCGTATCGACATCGCCATCAGGACCGAACTCCAGGGGCCTGGCCACGAACGCGGTCTTGAGCCCCAGGGCGCCGGCGGCCAGCAGATCGTACTTGTGGCAGGCGACCATCATCGCATTCCCGGCGCCGATGCCCAGGTAGCGCAGGGCCATCTGGTAGGTGCGTGGGTCGGGCTTGAAGGTGCCGGCCATCTCGGCGGCGAAAATGGCATCCCAGGGCAAGCCGCCACTGCGGGAAATGTTGATGACCGCGCTGACGTCGGCATTGGACAGGGTCACCAAAGTGAAACGCGGCTTCAGTCGCCGCAGTCCGGCAATCGCATCGGGCCAGGGCGTGATGGCCTGCCAGGCAACATTGATCCGCTCGCGCTCATCAAGCGTCAGGAATTGCAGCCCATGGGCCTCGATCACCTCATCCAGGGCTTGCCGGTAGAGGCGATCCACCGAACTCCAGGGCCGCGCACCGGCAAGAATTCCATCCAGCGCCGGCCGGTACTTGTACCGCCAGGCATCGACGAAACGCCCCCAGTCAATGTGCGCCCCGCGGTCGCCTGCCACCAGCCGGGCCTGTTCGGCCACGCTCGAGCGAAAATCGCAGACGGTTCCCTGGACGTCGAAAATCAAGGCTTGCAGCGAACTCATCACCTATTCCCTCCATGCGAGCGATCGAAGCTCCCACGCCCTGGCCGCAGGGCACTTGTGGCTCCAAGGCCGGCCGCAGCACGCTCCAGCCGGGGCGCAGCAAGCATAGCAACGGTGCTTGTGACATAGCGTGCCCACAGCCCTTCACCCACAAGGAACCTGCTGGTTTCCAGCGTGAGGCGCAACGCCCTCAAGCTGCCAGGTGTGCCCGGAAGAACGGCACTACCCTGGCCAGCGCCCTTGCCGTCGCTTCAGGCTGGTCGTACAGCTCGTAGTGCGAGGTATTGGGCAAGACCAGCAGCTCCTTGTCTCTGGAGGCCGCGCGGCCATAGAGCTCCTGGCCGTCACGATAGGCCCCGAAGCCTCCGGGCCTGTCACCGATCACCAGCAGCAACGGCTGGGTCAACAGCACTTCGGCGAGGTGGAAGGCGTCCCAGTCCACCGCCGCCGCACGACGCGAAAACAGGAAGCTGGTGGGACCATGCTCGGCACGGCCCCGTGCAGTCTTGTAGTAATCGGTGGCTTCGAGAACATCGATGTCGTTGATTCCGACTTGCTTGGCCGCTTCCACCGATGGCGGCAGCACATCGTCCACCCGCCCTTGGCCACCCCGGGCCTCGGCGGTGCGCTGCGCCGCGATGGCTTCCAGCGTAGCGATTGGATCGTAGCCGCCAAAACCCTCACGGCTCAGGCGCCCGAAGTTGACCCCGGTGATGCTCGCCACCGCCCTGATCCGCCGTTCGGACTTGATCGCGCTGATGGCATAGCCGCCGCCACCGCAAATGCCCAGAACGCCGATGCGATCGGCATCGACATAGGGCAGCGTCACCAGGTAATCGACCACCTGGCGAAAGTCTTCCACGCGCTGCCCCGGGTCCTCGACCAAACGCGGCTCGCCACCGCTGGCGCCCTGGTAGCTGGCGTCGAACGCGATCACCACGAACCCCGCCTTGGCCAGAGCAGCGCCATACACATTGCCGGAGGTCTGCTCCTTGCAACTGCCGATGGGGTGCGCGCTGATGATGGCCGGATACTGCTTGTCGCTGTCGAACTGGGGTGGGAAGTGCAGGTCCGCGGCGATGTGCCAGGCCATGCCTGGGTTGCTGAACTGGACGGTTTCAATCGTGTGGCTCATGACCGGATCCTTGCATTGATGATGACAATCGGGGTTATGCCTGCTTCGGCAGTTGCCGTGTGCCATGCAGGTTAGGCCTTGAGCGGTCTATTGATAATCCTTCAGAATCAGCATTCAGTCATAAGCAGGCTTGATAAATGCAAGGGCATCGACTTCGAGACCTGGAAGCTTTCCTCGCGGTAGCGGAAGAAGCCAGCTTCACCCGCGCAGCCGCGCGGCTGGGCATTTCGCAATCGGCCCTGAGCCAGGTCATCCGCGGGCTGGAGGAAAGCCTCGGCTTGCCACTGTTCGCCCGCACCACCCGCAGCGTCTCGGTGACGCCGGCCGGCGAGCGCTTGCTGCTGCTCATCGGGCCGGCGGTGGGCCAGATCCACGCGGGGCTGGAGAAAGTCACCGAGCTGCGGGACAAGCCCTCGGGCACCATCCGCATCAGTGCCGATGAATACGCGGTGCACAGCGTGCTGCAACCGGCGCTCAGGCACTTCCTGCCGCAATACCCGGATATCAACGTCGAACTCACCGTCGACTACGGCCTGACCGATATCATCAGTGGCCGCTACGATGCCGGTGTACGCCGGGGCGGGTTGGTGGCCAAGGACATGATTGCGGTGAACATCAGCGCACCGCACCCGATGAGCGTGGTGGGCTCGCCCGCCTACCTCGCGCAGCGCCAAGCGCCGCAGCAGCCGCGAGACCTGACCGACCACGCCTGCATCAATCTGCGCCTGCCCACCCATGGCGAGCACTTCGCCTGGGTGTTCGCCAAGACGGGCCAGGAGCAACGGGTCCGGGTCGAGGGCCAGTTCATCAGCAACAGCATCGCCTCGGCGCGCGAGGCTGCCTTGCACGGCCTGGGCCTGGCGTACCTGCCCCTGGCCTACGTCAGTGATGCCCTGGAGAGCGGGCAGCTCGTCGAAGTGCTGCCGCAATGGCGCAAGACATTCGAACCCTATTACCTGTACTACCCCAGCCGCCGTCACCCGTCGGCAGCCTTTACCCTGCTGCTCGAGGCATTGCGCCACAAACCACAGGCCGCAGCGTTATCTACCTGAGGTGTGCCGAATGGCTCCCGGCGGCTGACCATTGATGCGCTTGAAAGCCCTGCTGTGGGCCGCCAGGCGCGTGGGACTTCCAATGGTTCACGCTGATGCGCATGGCGCCACCCAAGATGGCCCACACGGCATCGGGGTGGACTTGCTCCGGCGCCCGGGAATCGTCATCGGCACGTGCGGCTGCGTGCTTGCCCATACCGGCCAAGTTGCCGCGACATGGCGCGGCCACAGGCCCGGCGCTGCACATTTGAACGAAGCGGGAGCTGATCAGGGGCGGGGTTGCCCATGCACCGCCCGCAGGAAATCGGCCGCCAGGTGATGTGCCCATGAACGTGCCGTAAAGCCTGCGAGATAAGCGCAGTGGCTGCCTCGCCGGGTAACGGCCAACAACGTCCTGGGCATGCGTGACAGGGCGTTCTGATGATCGCGCACGTTACCCAGTACGCAGACCGGATCATCCTCGGCATTGAGCACCAGCAGCGGGATGGTCACGGTCTCCATCACCAGCATCGGATTGCAGGCCTCGAGGAAGGCTTGCTGGGTGGGATAACCCGCGCACTCGTACAGGTGCCGGTGGAACTCATCCAGGCTCTGCGCCCCCTCCAGGGCCGCCAGGCTGGGCAAGTGCGCCAGCGCCTGGCGATTGGGGGCCACGAACTGGCGCACCAGTTTCCTGGCCATCAAGCGGGTATAGGGCGCACGTGCACGGCCGAAGGCCACGCGGATGTCGTAGCCCGGGCAATAGGCGAAGGCGCCCCGCAACGGCGTATCGGCGCCCTGCTCGCCCAGGTAGCGGATCAGCAGGCCGGTGCCGGCAGAAATGCCGGCAGCGTACAGCGCCGATTGCGGGTAGCGCTCGGCGATCAGCCGCAATTGTTCACGCAGATCGGCGGTATCGCCCATGGTGTTGAAACGCGGGCTGGTCAGCGGCAACTGGCCGTGGCCGCGACGCTCGCATAGCACCACGCGCCAGCCGGTGAGCCGCCTCAGATCACGGACGAAGCCACGCATGCTGTGTGGCGAGCCGGTGATGGTATGCAGCACCACCAGGGTCGGGACCTGCTCCGGCAGATCGCAGCCAAGCCAGTGCAGCGCGGTGGTGCCGCCATCGGCCATGCGCAAGGTATCGACATGCTCGTAGCTCAGGCGCGCAGCCAGGACCTTCTTCAACCCCAGCCCAAGCAGTTGCAGGTGGCCGTTGAACAACCAGGGCGTGGCCCAGAAGCGTCGGCTCAAGCGCGGTACCTGGGCAATCAGCGCCTGGTTCTGCGGGTTGGGCTGATAGATCAACTGTGGCCTGCGTGCGGCCGTGAACAGATAGTACGCACCCAGCCCGACAGCCAGCACGGCACAGGCGCTGATCCAAATCGACATCCAGAGTCCCTCGATCAAAATGTGCAACACGGGTTCAGGTCGCTACGCTGGCCAAGACCTGGACCCACGTCAATACCTGGCTTCAGCCCCGGGGCCGATTGCGCACCACCTCTTCCTCCAGTTGCAGGAGCAAGCGCTGCAGGCGAGGTTCGCGCGCAACGTGCCAATCCGTGAACACATTGAAGATGCCGCGCATGATCGAAATGGGCGCCCAGCGAAAAGGCGCGGTGATGCGCGGCTGGCGCTTGCGCAATCCCCGCACCACGCCACGGCCGATCACTTCCGGCCCCACCGGCTGGTTCAAGAACGGCGGAACCCCGATTTCGTTCATTTTGGTGGCGATGGCGTTGCCACCGAAGGCGACCTTGGCGATGGCCGTATTCACCCAGCCCGGATAGAGCACGCTGGCAGTGGCGCCGGTACTGCCCAACTCGGCGCGCAGCGAGCGAGTCAGCGACTCCACCGCCGCCTTGGACAAGGCGTAGGGCGCATTGGCCATGCCATTGAGATAGGCGTAGGTCGACGAAGTGACCAGGATCTGCCCGCGGTTGCGCACGACTTCCGGCAATGCCGCGCGCACCGTATGCCACACGCCGAACAGGTCCACTTCGACGATGCGCCGGAACTCATCCTCATCGCAGGTGCGCAAGGTCGCCGGCGTGCCCTTCCAGGAAATGCCGGCGTTGGCGAAGGCCACGTCCAGATGGCCAAAGCGTTCCACGGCCTGGTGTACCACCTGCCTGGACGCCGCGCTGTCGGTCACATCCAGCTCCAGGGCCAGCACTCGTTGGCCATCGAACTCCTGGGCCAATTGGTCCACAGCCTCCTGCCGGGTATCGGTCAGCACCAGGTTGGCGCCATGCACATACAGCTCCCGGGCGGTGGCGGAGCCGATGCCGCCGGCCGCACCGGTGATCAGGACAACTTTGCCGTGAAGGTCGTAGTTCATGCTGTCTGTCTCTTGTTGTTGGGTCGGGAAACTGCCGCGCCGCCTTGCCTATGACCTGGCTGCCAGCCAGTACCCCGCCATCGAGGTCATGACCCACGGGACAGCGCCGGCCGGCGGTGCTCAGGACGTCTTGCGGGTGTTCGTGAGTCGTACCGCTTCAGCCACCTTGCTTGGCTCGAAGCCGATCCGCTCGATCAAGCGCCGCAGCAGACCGCATGCTTTGGCCACCATGCCGTTGCTGCTCGGCACCGTGACCAGGTCACGCCGGCGCTCGATGCAGTCGACGAGGGAAGCAACCACCTGGTCCAGCGCCACGAACTTCCAGATGCCCCGGTGGTTGTTCCACACCAGGGCGCTGCACGGATGATCGATGACCGCCTCCATCATCGGCGTCTGGAAGAACGTCGGATGAAAACTCCCCACCCCGACGCCCTGGGGCTTGAGCTCCAGGCGAATGCTGTCGCACAGGGCCCAGACCCCAGCCTTGCTGGCGGTGTAGTGCGCGTTCAGGGGCGAATGCACGAACGCCGCCATCGAGGAGATGGCCAGCAGGTAACCCTGGCGCGCCTTGACATACGGCAGAGCGGCACGGAAGGTGCGCCAGACGCCGTTGAGGTTGATATCGACAACCCGGTCGAAGGCGGCAGGTTCCATGGACTCCAGCGATTCGGGAGAGCCGATGCCCGCCCCGGCGATCACCACATCGATGCCGCCAAAATGCCCTGCAGCATCCTTGAGCGCCGCCTCCAGGCTCTGCAGCGAACGCGCGTCGGCCACCCAGCCAGCGGCAACGCCGGGACCGCCCAGGTCGATTGCCAGGGCATTGAGGCTGTCGCGGTCCAGGTCCAACAGGACCAGCTTGGCCCCCTTCCCGCGCAGTGCGATGGCAGCGGCCCTGCCAAGGCCGCCGGTGGCGCCGGTGATGGCGATGACGCGATCTCTGAGTACGTAACGGGTCATGGTTGCTTTCCTAGCGAGTCTTGGATGCAGGGAGTACACAGGCCGCGTTATCCACGGGAGCGCCGTTCAGGCTCATTGTTCTTTGGCGCCACCGGGACCGTGCGCAGGAGGAAGTCGACCTGGTCGGCCACCACTTCCTCGAACGGCTTGCCGACATAGATAGCGAAGTGGCCGTAGGGATAACGCTTGATCTCGTGATGCGGAGCGCGCCCGGCGTGTCGCAGGGTCGCCTTGGCCGGAGCCACGCTATCGGGGTCGCAAACGCTGAACAGCACGGGAGCTTGAATCGCGGGAGTCCGGCGCCCGGGGTAGTAGCGGATGATGTCCAGGGCGAAGCGTGCGGCGATTTCGTTGCGATTGCTGGCACCGGGAGCGATCAGCCCGTGGTACCCGCCCCAGCTATCGGGCGAAGTCATGAACGCCGTCTCACCCGGCTGGCCGGCGAGCGCGGCCATCACCGGCCTGGCACCGAGCATCGCGCCGAGGCGGTCCAGCACCGCCAGCGCGGTGAGCTTGATGGACACCAGCGGCTGGGTGACGAGACTGGAGGCCAGGCCATCGGTGAAGGGGCACTGGGAAATCACCGCAGCCACCTGCGGGTCCTCGGCGGCGATCGTCAGCACATGCCCGCCACCAAAGGAAGTGCCCCAGATCGCCACACGCTCCGGGTCCACTTCCGCAAGGCTTCGAGCATGGGCAAGCGCTGCGTGCCAGTCCTCCAGCTGGCGCTTGATATGCAGCAATTGGCGAGGCTCGCCATCGCTGTCGCCAAAGTGCCGGTAATCAAAGGCCAGGCAGGCGTACCCGGCCGCCACGAAGCGTTGAGCGAAAGCAGGAATACGCATTCCCCGGGTGCCACCCAGCCCGTGGGCCATCACCACCACAGGGAACGGCCCGGCACCTGCCGGCCGATAGAAGTCGGCTACGCAGCGAGTGGCATTGGAGTAGAAGTGCAGCGTTGTCGAGACCGGGGACTCACTGATATCGCTCATGGTTCGCTTCCGTTGGAATAGCTGGCGTAATTGCATTGTTGGCAAGGTAAAACGGCCCTGCTTGACGCTATCCGCCGGCCCGCTTATCAGTTCACGCCAACAACACAGTGGACTGCGGCCCGGCAGGCGCGTGCGGTTAGCCTGCCTCCTGGAGATTGGCCTGCTCTCTAACAGCCTTGGCGACGCGGTCAGGGTCGAAGCCAATGCGCTCGATGATCCGCCGTAGCAGCCCGGGCGCCTTGGCCACCAGGCTGTTGCTCCCCGGCACGGTGACCGTGTCGCGCCGACGCTCGATGCAGTCGACCAGCGCCGCGACCACCTGCTCCAACGACACCAATTTCCAGAGCCCCTGGTGGTTGTTCCAGACCAGCGCACTACAACGCCCCTGGAGCGCGGCATCCATCATGGGTGTCATGAAGAAAGTTGGGTGAAGAGACCCGACCCCTACCCGCAACTGCGCCAACTCCAGGCGAATGCTGTCGCACATGGCCCAGACGCCAGCCTTGCTGGCGCAGTAATGGGAGTTCAGGGGCGAATGCACGAAGGCAGCCATGGACGAGACGGCCAACAAGTAACCCTGGCGTTTCCTCACATGGGGAAGCGCCGCGCGGAAGGTCCGCCACACGCCGTTGAGGTTGATATCGATAGTCCGCTCGAAAACCTCCGGGCTCATGGACTCCATGCTTTCCTGGGTAGCCACGCCGGCGGCCGCCACCACCACGTCGACTCCCCCGAAGTGCTGCGCAACGGCCGCCAGGGCCGTTTCCAGGCTATCCAGCGAGCGTACGTCAGCGACCCAGCCCGCCACCTCATCGGGCTTACCCAAGGTCGCGGCCTGTTTATCCAGGACCTCAAGATCCAGGTCGAGCAACGCCAGCTTGGCCCCCCTGCCCCGCAGCGCCTGGGCCGCGGCTCTACCCAGTCCTCCTGTGGCGCCGGTGATGGCGATCACGCGGCCTTTGAGGTCGTAGTTGTTCATGGCAGCACCTTCAGCAAGTCTCGGGGAGGGGTGGGCAAGCACTCTGTTCAGCAGCGCATCGCGCTCGAAGCAGCGTGTATGGGCATTCTTGACCACTGCCCAAAGAACGGCTTGACGCTACCCGTCGCACGGCTTGACACTTTGCGCCAAACAACAATCGAGAGCTCGCATGAGCCAGCCACTGCACCGGCGCGTGGTTCCGGAAACCTACGTGCAACTGCTTTACGACTACCTGAAAGCCCACGGGCACGATCCGGTTTCAGTGCTCGAAGAACCTTGGCCGCAGCCGGATCCGAACGGCGCCGGAGGAGTCGACGTCGAGCACTGGGAACATATGCTGGCCATGGCTGCGCGGCAGCTGGGCGATCCGCTGCTGGGCATCCACCTGGGCCGGACGATCAGCGCCCGACACTTTGGAGTGCTCGGTTCGGTGCTCCTGGCCTGCAACACCCTCGAGGCGGCCCTGGCGCGCCTGGAGCGTTATCTGCGCCTGGTGTTCGATGTCCTGCCGATGTATCGCCGTGAAGGACAGGGCTGGGTGGAAATCGTCTGGGACACCAGCGAGTACCAGCCCGGCCCCTTGGTCAATGAAACGGGAACCGTGGCGATGGTCCAGTTCTGCCGCGACCTGGTCGTTGGCGCGGTCGATCCGATCCAGATCGACTTCAATCATCAAGGTCCCACTGACCCTGGCCCTTATGAAGAGTTCTTTGGCTGCCCCGTGCGTTTTGCCCAGGCGCAAGCGGTGATGCGCTTTGCCTCGGATGTGCTGGCTATGCCGCTGAAAAGCCCTGACCCGGCGCTGATCACATTGCTGGAACAGCATGCGGACCGGCTCCTGGCACAACTGCCACAGCAGGATGAGATGGTGGAGCAGGTACGCAAGACCATTTCCAGGGAGCTGCACGAGGGTGAACCAAGCATCGAGCGAATCGGGGCCCGGCTTCGTCTCTCCCCGCGGACCCTGCAACGGCGCCTGCAAGAGACCGGCACCACTTTTCGCGGCGAACTGAACCTGGTGCGCCATGAACTGGCCTTGTCATACCTGCGCGACCCGCGCCTGCAGATCGTCGATATCGCCATGCTCCTGGGGTATTCGGAACACAGCGCCTTCACCCGGGCATTCAAGGAGTGGAGTGGGCAAACGCCACTTGAAGCCCGGCAGAACCAGCGCTCCTAGGAAGAATGCCGGCCCTTGCTTCAAGGCAGCCCGGGCATTCGCGTCCGGGCCCTTCGCCTGACGACACAGGCCAGGCATGAAAGGTAGGCCCGGGGTCAGTGAAGTACCCAGCGATTCCTGGAAATACCGGTATAGCGCTCATCTGCCATCAAGCGCCTTCACCCTCGGCCAACGCACCAGGAACCGCCATCACGCTGCCCATTGCGGGCAGCGTGCTGAAAGCTCAAGGCCGTGGCCGTACGAGCGAGGCCCGGAGAGGCTTCAGACCACGACTTGTTCAGTGGCGTCCTCTGTCCCCTGCTCCTGGGGACGTTCCTTGGGCTTGGACTGTTTGCGTCGCGCTTGTCCACGCTGGCGTGAGGCCTGCTGCCTGGCATGCAGCGCCTGGGAGGCGGTGACCGTACCAGCAGCCTGGCCATCCAGGTCGAGCCGCGGCGCATCCTGGGTCATGCAGGTCCAGTAGCGACTGCCCTTGCACCAGGTAGCGATACCCAGCTTGAGCTGCTCGCTGGTCAGGCCGAGCAGTTCCAGGTGCTGCTCGGCATCCTTGAAGATGCCCTCCTTGAGCGGAACCTTGGGCGCCGGATTGACCGGAAAGGCCAGTGGAAAGTGCTTCTGCAATCGCCAGATGGCCTCTACCGCAGGATCTTGCTCACGGGGCTTGGTGTGCGGCGCAGGTTTGCGCTTACCCTGTTTGCTGCTTTCAGTTTTTACCTGCTGTTGTTCAGCCCGCAGGCGGTCACGTAGCTCAGCTAGTTGCTCAAAACCCATCGTTCATTTCAGCTTCATGGTTGATTCGTGGCGCAAGATTACCCCAAGCAGTCGTTTGGAGCAGCCTAAACCAACAACGAAATCAACACCGCACTCCGAGCGGTAGCTGGCCCCAGGGCCTCGGCTCTCACTCCCTCAGCTTCTGGGCAATCGTGCGCAATGGCGCAAGTACCTGGCGCCTGGCGCCGGCAAGGAGCGATTCCTGCTCGAAGATGGGCAACGGGCCAACTCGCTCATTGGGCTGTTTGTAGCCAGGGAACAAACCCAGGGCGTTGCCACGTTCGACACCGACAGCCGCACCGGCGCTCCAGAAGCCAGAGGCGACCAGCTCCTGGACCTGCGCGCGGCTACGGGCGCCCGAGGCGAAGGGGCTGTCGGTGCCGAACAGCAACCGATCCGGCTCGAACAGCTCGCGCAACGTGGCCATGGCCGGACGCGATAGCGAGGTGGCGGTATCCAGGTAGAAGCGCCTCAGGTAGGTCAGAACGCCCTGAGGGGCGGTGTCGCCGTACTCGATCATGGTGTTCGCCAGCGATACCCGCCAGGCGACATAGGGCAGGAAGCCTCCGGCATGGGCGAGGATCCAGCGGATCCTGGGGAAACGCTCCATGGTGCCCGACAGGATCAGGTTCAACCCCGCTCGCGTAACATCGCAGGGGTATTCGACCACGCTCAGTGGCGTGCCCAGGCCGAGAGCATCCTTGGCCGGCACATTGGGGTGGACGAAGACGACCGCACTGCGCTGGTTCAGTTCGTGCATCAGCTCCTCGAACAGCGGATCGCCGAGGAATTTCCCCTCGTTGCTGGCCATCAGCACCACGCCATCGGCGCGCAGGATATCCAGCGCGTGGACGGCCTCGGCGCAAGCCAGCTGGGTGTAGGGCAATGGCAGGTGCGCGAAGAACCCGACCCGCCCCTTGTAGCGCTGGGCCAGGGCACGGGAGAACTCGTTGCTGCCGCGGGAAAAAGCGGCCAGTTCAGTTGCGGCCAGCTGGATGCCAGGCAGTACTTCAGAGGTGATGGCCGTCTGCACGCCCTCCTCCTCCATGGACGCCATGAACGACTCGGGCGACCAATCGGGCAGCTCCTGCCCGGCCAGCGACCGGGTGTTGTGACGGGCCAGCACGCCGCGCAAAGCCGGAGACCGGGTATGACGGTGAATGTCGATGCTGCCCCCCCGTGCGACGGCGGTGTCGGTCGCCTCGCCTGCAACAGGGTCGAGGCGCCCCAGCGGTTTGTTCTCCGATGTGTTGTTCATGTACGAGGCCAACTCCCTGCCCCCACGAGCGCGTCAGCACCCACGACCAACGTAAGACCTTTCATGACCACCTCATGTGCTTATAGGTAAACCCTGGAAATCAACGATCTCGCATGGACTCGGCGAGGCCGGACATCGGCCTGGTCATTGCCCGCCGCAACCGCTCCGCCACGGACTCGTCCTTGAAGATCGCAGAGGCCGTGACCACCTCGTCGGGCCGGCGGTACTGGGGGAACAGCTCGAGCGCATGGCCCCGGGCAATGCCGTATTTGGTCGGTTCGGCAAATACGTCGGACTTATCCAGGGTGCGGCATTGCAGGGCCGAGGCCGGGGCCGGGGCAAACGGAAAGTCGCTGCCGAACAGGATGTGCGAAGGGTCCACCAGCTCCTTCAAGGCCACCATGGAGTAGCGTGACGGCGACAGCGCGGTATCGAAGTAGAAGCGCTCG
This sequence comes from Pseudomonas sp. CMR5c, assembly GCF_003850545.1. Taxonomy (NCBI): domain Bacteria; kingdom Pseudomonadati; phylum Pseudomonadota; class Gammaproteobacteria; order Pseudomonadales; family Pseudomonadaceae; genus Pseudomonas; species Pseudomonas sp. CMR5c. The sequence goes on from NZ_CP027705.1 coordinate 3,973,645, forward strand.
ATATAGTGCTGCACGCCTTGGGGCACATGGCGCTGCAGATCGCCGAGGTCCACCGCGCTCAAGCGCCCGGCCACGAACGGCAGGAAGCCGCCGGCATGGGCCAGGATCCAGCGGGTACGGGGATACTTCTCCTGGGTTCCGGTGAGGATCAGGTTGACGGCGGCTCGGGTGGTGTCACAGAGAAACTCGATGAGAAAGCCCGGCATGTCCAGGGCGATGTCGATGCTGGTCGCATGCAGGTTGGGATGCACGAAGACCACCGCCCCGCGGCGATCCAGCTCGCTCATCAACTCATCGAACAGCGGGTCGCCAAGGAAATGGCCGTCGGTACTGCCCAGCAGCACCACCCCATCGGCCTTGAGCACGTCCAGGGCGTAGATGGCTTCGCTGCAAGCGTGTGCCGTGAAGGGCATGGGCAGCACCGCGAAGAAGCCGAACCGGCCCGGATAGCGGGCCATCATCCCCGCGCAGAACTCATTGCAACGCCTGGCCAGGTCGACGGCCTGGGCCGGGCCATCACCGAAGTGCACGCCCGGAGCGGAGAGCGAGGCAATCGCCGTTTGAATGCCGTTGGCATCCATCACGGCAATGGACTTTTCCGGCGTCCACTTGGGCAGCAGGGCCCCGGCGACCTTCTGGATACCCTTGGCTTGCATGGTGGCGACGAAGGCAGGGGGAATGACATGGTGATGGACGTCTATGCGCCCTTGCTGGATAGCCATGAGGGTTACCTTGGCAAACACGGAGTTAGAGTCGAATGGCGACTCACCACTAACACAACCGCTTAATGATGATCACCACTGTTCACATAGATCAAGAATTATTCATCAGCGAGATGCACTTCATTCGCCAACCACACTCTCTAAAAATCTATAACTCCTTGAAAAACATTGAGTAAATTCCTTTACCCGGTTTTTCAGAGGACATACGGGGAAAAAATAGGCGGTGCGTCAGTTGATTTAACGTGAACAGCAGTGTTCACTAGCGAGCATTCAACGTTGCGAAGGCCTGAATCCGTGAGCATCATCCAAAAGCGTATCCATGACGCCGCCCTGCAGCTGTTCGCCCAGAAGGAACTGGCTGACATCAACGTCAGCGAACTGGCCCAGAAGGCCGGGTTGGCGCGCAACACGGTGTACAAGAACCTCGACTCCATCGACTCGCTGTTCGAGACGGTCGCCACCAAACTCGCATCCGAGATGAACGAACGCGTTGGCAGGAGCGCAGCCCCCGGGCTGGATCCGGCGCAACGCCTGTCCAATGGCATTCGCTTCTACATCCGCCGGGCCCACGAGGAACGCCACTGGGGCAGCTTCCTGGTGCGCTACGGAGCCTCCCATGCCTCGCTGCAGGCCTTGTGGGATGGCCCACCGGTAAGGGACATCCTCGAAGGGCTCGCCAGCCAGCGCTACAGCTTCCGCCAGGAGCAGCTCTTGTCGGTCATTGGCGTGGCCGCCGGCTCGGTGCTACTGGCCATCAGCCTCGTCCTGCAAGGGCACAAGACCTGGCGCGACGCCGGCGCCGATACCGCCGAGTTCGTGCTGCGTGCCCTGGGCGTTCCGGCGGATGCCGCCCGGGAATTCGCCACGGCCCCACTTCCGGAGCTTCCCCCCCTGGAAGACTGATCGACCTGGTTCTGCAAAGCGCACCACGTGATGCGCAGGAGGAGCTTATTGCCTTAAAAAAAGTGCACGGACAGGCCAGGCCAACCGGCCGCACCTGCTGATCAGCCGCCCGCCAGTACCCTGGGGGCAAATCCATCACCCCGACGAATACGGACTTCATCGAACCCTCGATGACCTGTACGGGTCGGCTCGTCCCGCAAAAAGAGCCTGCGTCGCAAAACAAGAACAACAAGAGGTAGTGAAGATGCTCAAGCACCCCCTAAGGCGGGCAATCCGGCTCGCCAGTGTCATCAGCCTTGCAACCCTGGGTTGCGCCCAAGCCCAGGCCGTGAGCTTTGCCATCGGCGAAATCGATGGCCAGCTGGACTCCACCCTTTCCGTCGGCGCCAGTTGGGCGTTGCGCAACCCGGACCCCGACCTTTTGGGCAGCAGCATCACCGACGACGGCCGGCGCAACTTCAAGAAGGGCGAGACCTTCTCCAAGCTCTTCAAGGGCATCCACGACCTGCAGCTAAGCCATGGCGATACCGGCGTGTTCCTGCGCGGCAAGTACTGGTACGACTTCGAGCTCAAGGACGAGAGCCGCCCGTTCAAGGATATCGACGACCACGGGCGCAAGCCCGGCGCCCAGTCCAGCGGCGTGCAATTGCTCGACGCCTTCGTCTATCACAGCTACACCATCGGCGACCTGCCGGGCACCGTGCGCCTGGGCAAGCAGGTGGTGAACTGGGGCGAGAGCACCTTCATCCAGGGCGGCATCAACAGCATCAACCCGGTAGATTTCGCCGCGTTGCGCCGCCCTGGTTCCGAGATCAAGGAAGGCCTGATCCCGGTCAACATGTTCTACCTGTCGCAGAACCTCACGGACAACCTGAGCACCGAGCTGTTCTACCAGCTGGCCTGGGACCAGAGCGTGATCGACAACTGCGGCACGTTCTTCGCCGTCAACGATGCGCTGCCCGACGGTTGTACCGGCCTGACCGCCGGCCCCGCGCTGAATCAGAACGCCCTGGCCCAGGCTGCGTTGTCGCCTTTGGGCATCGACCTGACCAGTGAGGGCATCCGCGTGCCACGGGGGCACGACAACGATCCGCGCAACGACGGGCAATGGGGCGCGGCACTGCGCTGGTTCGCCCCGGAGCTGAACAGCGAGTTCGCCGCCTACTTCATGAACTACCACAGCCGCATGGCCTACATCAGCGGCATCACCAGCCCGCACATGGCCGACCGGGGCTTCGCCGGCCCGATCTGCGCCAACCTCGGCATCGGCAATCCGGCCGTGTGCAATGCGCTCCTTGGCAGTCCCCTGGGCCAAGCGGCGGCCCAGGCCTACAGGCTGGGTACCTCGCAGTACCTCGCCGACTACCCGGAAGATATCCAGCTGTACGGCCTGAGTTTCAGCACCAGCTTGCCCACCGGCACCATTCTCTCCGGCGAGCTCAGCTACCGGCCGAACATGCCGATCCAGATCAACTCGGCCGACCTCATCGCCGCCACCTTCGGCGACCCCAGCGCGTCACCGGTGCTGTCCTCGGGTTACCTACCCATTGCCAACAGCAGCTCGATCAAGGGTTACCAGCGCAAGGAGCTGACCCAGGCCCAGGTCAGTGCCACACACTTCTTCGACCAGGTCATGGGGGCCGACCGCCTGACCCTGATCGGTGAGGTCGGGGTGACCCACGTCAGCGGCATGGGGGGCAGCGGACTGCGCTATGGGCGCAATCCCACCTTCGGCATGGGCGAGCTGGCCGACAACAGCATCTGCACCAGCCAGATCAACACCAAGACCCCGCAGTACTGCACGAATGACGGCTACACCACCAGCACCTCCTGGGGTTATCGGGCGCGGGCGATCTGGGAATACAGCAACGTGTTCGACGGTGTCGATCTCAAGCCCAGCCTGGCCTGGTCCCATGACGTCAAGGGCTACGGGCCGGAGCCTGGCTTCAACGAAGGCGCCAAGGCCATCAGCCTGGGCCTGGACGCCGTCTACCTCAATACCTACACCGCCAGCCTCACCTACACCGACTTCTTTGGCGGCGACTACAACGCGATGACCGATCGCGACTATGCCGCCCTGAGTTTCGCCGTATCGTTCTAAGTGGAGTTACCAAGATGAATAACAAAATACTCTCTGCCTGCTCACTCGCCCTTGCCTGCAGTTTCAGCACCCTCCCCGCCCTGGCGGCGGTCAGTCCCGAGCAGGCCCAACAGCTGGGCTCCAGCCTGACCCCCACTGGTGCGCAAATGCAGGGCAACGCCGATGGCAGCATCCCCGCCTGGACCGGTGGCCTGCCCAAGAGCGCGGGAACCCTCAGCCGCGAAGGCTTCCTCAGCGATCCCTTCGCCAATGAACAGCCGCTGTTCACCATCACCGCGCAGAACATGGCCCAGTACCAGGACAAGCTGAGCCCGGGCCAGCAGGCGATGCTCAAGCGCTATGCCACCTACCGGATACCGGTCTACCCCAGCCATCGCACGGCCAGCCTGCCCGATGCGGTCTACCGGGACGCCAAGGACAATGCGACCAAGACCAGGCTGGTCGAAGGCGGCAACGGCCTGTCCGAGTTCGCCACGTCCATTCCCTTCCCGATCCCGCAGGATGGCCTGCAAGTGCTGTGGAACCACATCACCCGCTACCGCGGCGGCAGCGCCAAGCGCACCCACGTGCAGGCCACACCCCTGGCCAGCGGCACCTTCGTGCCGGTGTACTTCAAGCAACAGTTCACCTTTCGCGACCGGATCAAGGATTTCAATCCGGCCGATCCGGGCAACGTGCTGTTCTACTACAAGCAGCTGATCACCGCGCCAGCGCGCCAGGCCGGGGATGTGGTGCTGGTGCATGAGACCCTGAACCAGGTGAAGGACCCCCGCATGGCCTGGATCTACAACGCCGGACAGCGGCGGGTGCGGCGCGCGCCGCAAATTTCCTACGACGGCCCCTACCCGGCTTCCGAGGGGCAGCGGGTGTCCGACAACCTGGACATGTACAACGGCGCACCCGACCGCTACGACTGGAAGCTGGTGGGCAAGCGCGAGATCTATATCCCCTACAACAGCTTCAAGCTGGATTCGCCGAAGCTCAAGTACAGCGACATCGTCCAGGCCGGCCACCTGAACCCGGCCCACACCCGCTATGAGTTGCACCGCGTCTGGCAGGTCGAGGGCACCCTCAAGCAGGGCGAGCGGCATATCTACGCCAAGCGGGTGTTCTTCATTGACGAGGACTCCTGGCAGATCGTCCTGGCCGATCACTACGACTCCCACGGCATGCTGTGGCGCACCGCCGAAGGCCACCTGACTCCGTTGTACGACGTGCAGGTGCCCTGGCTCGGCGTCGAGGTCCTGTACGACCTGATCAATGGCCGCTACATCGTCTCCGGCATGCGCAACGAGGAAAAGGAACCGATCGAGTTCGGCTTCTCCTCGGTGTCCTCCGAGTACACCCCGGCGGCCCTGCGCAACGAAGGCATTCGTTGATTCCAGCCTTCTAGGCCCAAGGGGACGCCCCCAGATCCCCGCCGCATGACCACGCGGCTTGCGCAGGACGCCATGCTCGTGTCCTGCGAAAGATCACCACAACCACAGAATGAACACTTGTGTTCATTAATGAGCAGATATAGATTCATCAGGACAAAAATAATCAGGTATTTCTGGAGAGCACATGAACGACATCGCAGCCATTCCAGGTCTTACATCCCGCCACGTCAGGGTTGGCCGACGGCAAATCTTCCTCAGCGAGGTGGGCCAGGGCCATCCCCTGCTCATGCTGCACGGCGGCGGAGCGGGCGCCTCCGGAATGTCCAATTACTCGCGCAACATCGAAGCACTGGCCAAGCAGTTTCGCGTACTGGTGGTAGACATGCCGGGCTATGGGCAATCGACCAAGGGCCTGGACCGCAGCGACTGCTTCGGCGACCTGGCCCAGAGCATGCTCGGCCTGCTCGACGCATTGCAGATCAAGTCCGCGCACCTGGCCGGCAACTCCCTCGGCGGCTCCTGCGCCCTGCGCATGGCCCTGGAAGCGCCAACCCGGGTCTCGGCCCTGGTGCTGATGGGCCCGGGCGGCATCAACACCACACGTAGCCTGCCCACCAAGGGGCTGAACCACCTGCTCGACTACTACAACGGCGCGGGCCCGACGCTGGAGAAGATCACCCGCTTCATCCGCGAAGACCTCGTCTACGACAGCAGCCTGGTGACCGACGCCATGATCGCCGAGCGCTATCGCGCCAGCACCGACCCTGAAGTGGTCGCCGCACCGCCCCTGCGCCGCCCTACAGGCCTGAAGGCCGCAGTGCGCATGGACCTGACCCGCGATCCGCGGCTCGACCGTTGCCAGGTCCCGACCCTGGTGCTGTGGGGCACGGAGGACAAGGTCAATCGTCCCAGTGGCGGCCAGACCTTGTGCAAGCGCATGCCCAACTGCGACCTGTACCTGTTCAGCAAGACCGGGCACTGGGTGCAGTGGGAACGCGCCAGCGAATTCAACGCCGTCACCGCCAGCTTCCTCGCCTGCCACAACCCGGCCTGAAGACAAGGAATCCCTATGAAACAGGACATCTTCGGCGCCAGCAGCATGGGTTATGCGGTCATCGAGTCGAACCAGCTGGACCGCTGGCAGGCGCTGCTGCAAGGCGGCATCGGCCTGCACCTTGAACATGCGGACAGCCAGCTCCTGGCGTTTCGCATGGACCAGCACCAACGGCGCATCATCGTCAAACACGGCCCCGCGGAAGACTTCGCCGCCATTGGCTGGCAGTTGCACGACCAGGACACCCTGCACATCGTGCTGCAGCGCCTGAGGGCCCGCGGTATCGCCATCCACGAAAGCACTGCGGCCCAGGCGGCAGAACGCGGTGTGGCGCGCTTCTGGCGAGTGCTTGGCCCCAAGCGCATGGCCATCGAGCTGTTCGTCGAGCCACTGACCACACAAGAGCCCCTGAGCATGCTCAGCGAGGGCTTCATTACCGGTGAATCCGGCATGGGCCACCTGGCGATCACCAGTCGTCGCGGCAAGGACATGCGCCGCTTCTGGCAGGAAATATTCGATGCCCGCCAGAGCGACAGCGTCGTCGAGCATCTGGCTGGAGTAACGCTGGACATCGAGTTCTTTCGCGTCAACCCGCGCCATCACTCGATCGCCATCGCCCAGGTACGGGGCCTGGCGCTCGACCCGATCCGCACCAAGGCCCAGCACATGAACCTTCTGACCACCTCGGTCGCCGGCCTGACCGACGCCTTCCTGCGTTGCCGCAAGCTGGGCTTCGAGATGGCCCATGAAATCGGCGAACACCCCAACGACCGCGAGCAGTCGTTCTACGTCCTCACGCCTTCGGGTTTCGAGCTGGAGCTGGGCTGGAACGCCCTGGAAGTCGACGAGGCCGATTGGCAGGTCACCACCTACAAGGGCATCAGCCTGTGGGGCCACAAGCCACAGAAGCCAGGCACCTGGAACAAGCTCAAGACCAACCTGGGCAACTTCGGCCAAGGCCTGCGTTCGCTGCGCCACGCCGAGTATTCCCCGCTGCAGGAGCAGCCATGAACACTACTGAAATCTTCGACGTCGTCATCGCCGGCCTCGGTCCGACCGGAGCCACCCTCGCCCACTTGCTCGGCAAGCGCGGCCTCTCGGTGCTGGTGCTGGAGCGTGAGCCGGTGTTCTACGGCAATGCGCGCGCGGTCTACACCGATGATGAATGCATGCGGGTAATGCAAGCCGCGGGGGTAGCCAAGGACCTGGCCGGCGATATGCAGATCGACACCCCGGCCCAGTGGACCTTCCCCGATGGACGAGTGATCGGCCGCTACTGGCAGCTCAAGCGCAGCTTCGGCTGGCCGGTGATCAACTTCCTCTACCAGCCCTGGCTGGAAACCAAGCTCAGCGACCTGCTGGCCAATCACCCGACGGTAAGGGTCGAACGCGGTCGCGAACTGGTGGACTTCAAGCAGGACGGCGCGCTGGTCACCCTCACCCACCAGGCCACGCAGAACTGCCGCTTCGGCGATGGTGACGGCAGCCGCGTCGACCTGGATATCGACCTGGCGCCGATCACCCTCAAGGCGCGCTACCTGGTGGGCGCGGACGGTGGACGCAGCACCGTGCGTGAGCAACTGGGCATCGGCATGGACGGCAAGAACTTCCCCGAGCCCTGGCTGGTGGTCGATCTGGAAATGAAGGAAGGGGAAGATGCGCTGCGCCACATCCCGTACTTCAACTTCATCTGCGACCCGGACTCCCCGGTCGTCAGCTGTCCGCAGCCCGGGCGCTTCCATCGCTTCGAATTCATGCTGATGCCCGGCCAGACCAAGGAGTACATGGAGGACCCGGCCACCGTGCGCAAGCTGCTGAGCCGGTACGTGAACCCGGACCAGTTCGAGGTCAAGCGCAAGCTGGTCTACACCTTCAACGCTCTGGTCGCGCGCGAGTGGCGCAAGGGTCGCGTACTGCTGGCAGGCGATGCCGCGCACATGACTCCACAGTTCATGGGCCAAGGCATGAGCTCCGGAGTGCGCGACGCCTACAACCTGGCGTGGAAGCTGGAGGCGGTACTGCGCGGCAAGGCTGCGGACAAGCTGCTCGACACCTATGGCACCGAGCGCTACCACCATGCCAAGGCGATGATCGACATTTCGGTGCGGATGAAGGACTTCGTATCCATGTCCAATCCATTCAAGACGGCGCTGCGCAACTTTGCGGTCCGGGCCCTGAATGTCACGCCGGTACTGGGCAAGTGGCTGCGCGAGGGTGGCTTCAAGCCCACCCCGACCTACAAGCCCGGCTCCTACCTGGGGTTGCCCAGGGATGGTTGGCGCGGGGTCGCCGGGAAGCTGATGCCCCAGCCGCAGGTCCGCACCTTCAAGGGCAAGCGCGTACTTCTCGACGAAGTGCTGGGCGAAGGCTTCTCCCTGCTGGGCCTGGAGAACAATCCGCGCGTGGCGCTATCGGCCGAGTCCCAGCAGTTGCTGGCGGCGCTGGATACCCGCTACGTCACGCTCTACCCCTTCGGTGGGCGTCCCCAGGGCATGGCCGTGCAGCGTTTCAGTCCGGCCGGCCTGGTCGAGGTCGAGGAGCCCGATGAGGAACTGGTGCGTTGGTTCAAGCGTGCAGGACGCGGTCGCGACCTGGTGGCCGTGATACGCCCGGACAAGTTCGTCTTCGCCCTGGTACCCGCCGCGCAACTGGACAGCGTCCTGGCCGAACTCCGGCATCAGCTGGGCTGGCAGCCGAACCTGGCCAATGAACAGCCTCTTGTCGCCCCCCTGAGGAAAAGCGCATGAACCACGACGCCTTGAACGACCTCGACCAGGCGGCTGCAGCATTGAACCAGGCCCGACAACGGCGCGAGCCCTGCCCGCAGATCTCGGCGACCTTCGGCATCACCACCCTGGCCGATGCCTACGCGGTCCAGGAAATCAACACCCGGCGCGCCCTGGACCAGGGCCGGCGACTGGTCGGGCGCAAGATCGGCCTGACCTCCGCGGCGGTGCAGCAACAGTTGGGCGTGAACCAACCGGACTTCGGCATGCTGTTCGCCGACATGGAGATCAGCGACGGCACGGGCATCGATTGCAGTCGTCTGATCCAGCCCAAGGCCGAAGGGGAAATCGCCTTCGTCCTCGGGCGCGACCTGCCCCATGCCGACACCACGCTGGCCGAGCTGATGCATGCGGTGGAATACCTGCTGCCGGCCATCGAGATCGTCGATTCCGCCATCGTCGACTGGCGGATCACCTTGGCCGACACCGTGGCGGACAACGCTTCATCCGCCCTCTACGTACTGGGCAAGCAAGCCACCCGGCTGTCGGCGCTGGACCTGCGCCTGGAAGGCATGTTGCTGGAGAAGAATCGCAGCCAGGCCGCCATTGGGGTCGGCGCCGCTTGCCTGGGCAATCCACTGGATGCCTGCCTGTGGTTGGCCCGCACCATGGCCGAGTCCGGCCGTCCATTGCTGGCCGGCGATGTGCTGCTCTCGGGTGCGCTAGGCCCGATGACCCCAGTCGTCCCGGGCGATCACCTGCATCTGCGCCTGACTCGCCTGGGCGAAGTCAGCTGCCATTTCTACTGAGCCGCACGCCTGGAGAATCAGAATGACTACCAAGAAACTCAAAGTCGCCATCGTCGGTTCCGGCAATATCGGCACCGACCTGATGATCAAGCTGATGCGAAATGCACAACACCTGGAAATGGCCGCCATGGTCGGCATCGACCCGGCCTCCGACGGCCTGGCCCGAGCCCAGCGGCTGGGAGTCGCCACGACCCATGGGGGCATCGAGGGGCTGAGCCGCCTGCCGGTGTTCAACGAGATCGATTTCGTCTTCGATGCCACCAGCGCCAGCGCCCATGTGCGCAATGCCGGTTTCCTGCGTGAACTGAAGCCAGGCATCCGCCTGATCGACCTGACCCCCGCGGCCATCGGCCCGTACTGCGTGCCGGTGGTCAACCTGGAGCAGCACTTGCAGGCGACCAACGTCAACATGGTCACCTGCGGCGGCCAGGCCACCATCCCGATGGTCGCGGCGGTATCGCGGGTCGCCAAGGTGCATTACGCCGAGATCATCGCCTCCATCGCCAGCAAGTCCGCAGGCCCCGGTACCCGCGCCAACATCGACGAGTTCACCGAGACCACCAGCAAGGCCATCGAGGTGATCGGCGGCGCAGCCAAGGGCAAGGCGATCATCATCATGAACCCCGCCGAGCCGCCGATGGTGATGCGCGATACGGTGTTCGTGCTGTCCGAGGAAGCCGACCGAACCCGAGTCGAAGCCAGCATCGAGCAGATGGCCGCCGCCGTGCGGGCCTACGTGCCGGGCTACCGGCTCAAGCAGAGGGTGCAGTTCGACCTCATCGCGCCATCCGCCCCGCTGAACATTCCCGGCCATGGTCAGTTCAGTGGACTCAAGACCTCGGTGTTCCTCGAGGTCGAAGGCGCTGCCCATTACCTGCCGGCCTATGCCGGCAACCTCGACATCATGACCTCCGCCGCGCTGGCCACGGCCGAGCGCATGGCCCAATCGATGCTCAACGGCTGAGGAGCGAGCACATGACTTTCGATCCAGGCAAGAAGCTCTACATCTCCGACGTCACCCTGCGCGACGGCAGCCATGCGATACGCCACCAGTATTCCCTGGACTCGGTGCGGGCCATTGCCCGGGCCCTGGACCGGGCCCGGGTGGACTCCATCGAAGTGGCCCATGGCGACGGCCTGCAGGGCTCGTCCTTCAACTATGGCTTCGGCCGCCACGGCGATCTCGAATACATCGAGGCCGTGGCCGGCGAGCTCCGCCACGCCAAGATCGCCACGCTGTTGCTGCCCGGCATCGGCACCGTCCACGACTTGAAGAACGCCTATGAGGCCGGCGCGCGGATCGTTCGCGTGGCCACCCACTGCACCGAGGCGGACGTGTCCAGACAGCACATCGAATATGCCCGGGAGCTGGGCATGGAGGCCGTGGGCTTTCTGATGATGAGCCATATGCAGACGCCCGAAGGGTTGGCGCAACAAGCCAAGCTGATGGAGAGCTACGGCGCGCAGTGCATCTACATGGCCGACTCCGGCGGCGCGATGAACATGCACGATATCCGCGAGCGCATGCGAGCATTCAAGGCGGTCCTGGACCCACAAACCCAGACCGGCATGCATGCCCATCACAACCTCAGCCTCGGGGTGGCCAACTCCATGGTCGCGGTGGAAGAAGGCTGCGACCGCATCGACGCCAGCCTCGCCGGCATGGGCGCGGGCGCGGGCAACGCTCCGTTGGAAGTCTTCATCGCCGCAGCCGAGCGCGCGGGCTGGAATCACGGCACCGATCTCTACACCCTGATGGACGCGGCCGACGACATCGTCCGCCCCCTGCAGGATCGCCCGGTGCGGGTCGACCGCGAAACCCTCGGCCTCGGTTATGCCGGCGTGTATTCAAGCTTCCTGCGCCATGCGGAAGTGGCCGCTGACAAATACGGCCTCAAGACCCTCGACATCCTGGTGGAGCTGGGCAAGCGGCGCATGGTCGGAGGCCAGGAAGACATGATCGTCGACGTCGCCCTGGATCTGCTCAAGCTCGAAGTGCTGCCCACCTGAGACAGCGCCCGATACCCGGTGCCCAAGCACTCGGGTATCGGGCGCCCCTGGCCGCACAGCCAAGGGTCAGGCCAGGCGGGGGAACAGGCGCAAGGCGTTTTGGCGATTGACCGCCAAGCGCTGGGCAGCGGTGAAGCCGAAAGTATCCAGCAAGCTGGTGAAGTGGCTGGAACGCTCTTTATTGGCATAGGGCCAGTCGCTGCCGAAAGTGATGTTCTCGGGCTTGGCGAACGCCAGCAGCGCCGGGAACGCATAGGGGCTACTGGACAGCGCGGTATCGAAGTAGAACTTGCGCAAACGCTGGATTCCTCGCTCGGTGCTGCCATCGTCGGAGCAGACACGGGCCATGCGCTCAGCGGCATAAGGAAGGAATCCGCCCCCATGGGACAGGATGATCTTCAGTTCGGGGTAGCGCTCCAGGCAACCGCGCTTGGCCAGGTTCAGCGCCGCCCGAGTGGTATCCAGGAGGAAGTCCGCGGCATAGGGTGGAATCCCATCCACCGGTTCGGCAGGCAGCTCCGAGGGATGCACGAATACCGTGGCCCGGTGACGGTTCAATGCCTCCATGAGCGGGTCCCACTCCGGCGCGCCCAGGTAAGTCCCGCGCACGTTCGCCAGCAGGACGACGCCGTCGGCTTTCAATGTGCCCAAGGCATACTCGGCTTGTTCGATAGCGCCCTCGACATCCGGCAGCGTCAAGGTGGCGAAGAAACCAAAGCGCCCGGGATGCTTGTCGACGAGCTCGGCACAAAACTCGTTGACCTCCCTGGCCTTCACCCGCGCCTCTGCATCGTTCCCAAGATGCACGCCCGGAGTGGACACCGAGAGTATCCCGGTGGCGATGCCATTGCTGTCCATCAGGTCCAGCGCGCCCTCGACGCTCCAGCTTGGAATAGGCAAGCCCCCTGCGGTGATACCTCGGGATTCGAGCCACTTGCCGTAGAACGCTGGAACGACATGCTGATGGGTATCGATGCGCCGAGCGTCCTTGGCAACGGCGCCATCGGTGGGCCCGGCGGTTTGAGAGGCACGGGCGCGGGTTGCCGGCAAACCAGAAACCGCTGCGACGGTAGCGGTGGTAGCCATGCTTTGGAGGACTTGTCTTCGATTCATGGTGAATGCCTTTTGTCTGAAGGGTGAACCAGCGTGCGGCCTGCTACGGGGAGCTGGAGGAGCGTTGCCAGGCCTTAGCAGAGCAAGGACGCAGGCAAGGGGTGGAAGCACCAGGCACAGCGCATGCTGTAATCCCCTGGTGGGGCACCGGTAGCTGTTGCGGCGAGTATAGGAATGGCCTCGATTGCCCTACAATGAAAAACCGCCTTGCTGTGCACTAGATGCACATCATTATTTTATAAGGATTTTTCGTGAATACTGATCGAGGTTCCGACTACAAGACCGTGCGTGGCTTGAGCCGTGGCCTGGCCTTGCTCAATGCCCTGAACCGCCTCGACGGCGGCGCCAGCCCGACCCGGCTGGCCGAGCTCACCGGCCTGCACCGCACCACCGTGCGGCGGCTGCTGGAGACCCTGCAAGACGAAGGTTATGTGCGCCGCAGCGAGTCCGATGACAGCTTCCGCCTGGCCCTCAAGGTGCGTGAACTGAGCGAAGGCTTTCGCGATGAACAATGGATCAGCGCCATCGCGGCGCCGTTGCTGGCCGAGCTGCTGCAGGAGGTAGTATGGCCGACCGACATCTGCACGCTGGATGTGGACGCAATGGTGGTGCGCGAGACAACCCATCGCTTCAGCCGCCTGTCGTTTCACCGCTCGATGATCGGTCGCCGCTTGCCGCTCTTGCAAACCGCTACAGGCTTGACCTACCTCGCGTTCTGCGGGGATGCCGAACGTGAACAGATACTCACCCTGCTGGCGGAGCGTGAAGGCAAGGAGTTCCAGTTGGCACGCAATATCCCACAACTTGAGAACGTGCTGCGCAGGGTCAGGCACCAGGGATACGGAGAGAACTTCATGGCTTGGAACCGCGAGGAAAAAATCGCTTCGATCGCCGTGCCGATACTCGCCGGACAACGTTTGCTGGGCTGCCTGAACCTGGTGTACGTGGCCAAAGCGATGACCATCGAACAGGCTGCACGGCGTCATCTGGGCGCCTTGCAGAAAACCGCCAGGCTGATCCAGGAAAAACTGGAGGAGCCCCAGTAGCCTTGGGCCCGCGCCCTGCCCGCCGCTGCACGACATGCCCGCTGCGGCGCGCCCACGCCTGGCTCCCTGGGCATGGCCCCTTGAGCCGGGGGGCCTTGCCCGATACCGGCCGGTCGAGTTACCAGAGCTTGATCGTGTAATCCAGGTTGATCCGCAATTCGTTGTCGTCCCGCTGGGAGGCGCCGGCCAGGAAGTCGTTGCGATACCAGGCATGGCGCAGGCGTAGCGCCACATTCTTGAACGTCCCCTGTTGCACCACGTACGACACCTCCACGTCCTTCTCGCTTTCGCTCAGCCCGCCGCCGCCAAAACGCGCCAATTCGATATTGTCCCCACGGACATAACGCAGCATGCCCTTGAGCCCTGGCACACCGAACGGGGCGAAATCCTGGTCGAACTTGACCTGCCAGCTGCGTTCCCCGGGATTGAGGAACTCCGAGCTCAATGTGCCTTCGGTGATGACCAGCGGCTCAGTCCCGTACAGGTAGGGCATCGCGGTATCGCCATCCAGGCGCATGTAGCCGACGCCAAGACTGTGGCTGGCCCAGGCATAGGTGAGCATCAGCGCCGTATTGCGGTTGTCGACCTGCCCCGCCTTGGCCGTGCCGTCTTCGCCCGTGACGAACAGCCGAAAATCACTCTTCAGGCGACCGGGACCCAGCCTGCGCTCATCGACGAAGCCGAGGAAATCCTTGCGGTACAGTTGATCCAGCTCGGCATGGTAGTAACGCAGCGTCAACGCCTCGGGCCAGGCGTAGTCCCCCCAAGAAAGAGGAAGCGGTCGGAGGTCGCCGCGCCGTTGAAACGCCCATTGGGCGCGGCGACGCTCATCTTTTGGTAATCGGTGGAGTCGCGCAGGTTGATGCGATCGAGCCAGCCGGCATGCAGGGTCAGGCGCTCGATATCACTGGAGCGTAGATAGGCGCCACGGAAGGTTTGCGGCAACAACCGGGTCGGGCTGGCGAAGGCAATCGGCAGGAAGGTGCTGATCGACCCACCTTGCAGCTCGGTCCGCGAGATGCGCATCTTGCCCGTCAGGCCCAGCTCACTATAGCTATCGGCCGGTTCATGGGTGACACGGTCGAAGGGCAACAGGCCGGTACCAGCGCGGTCGGGCGACGAGTCGAGCTTCACGCCGAGCATGCCCTTGGCGTCCAGGCCAAAACCCACCGGCCCGTCGCTGAACCCCGAGTTGATGTTGAGGATGAAACCCTGGGCCCATTCACGAGCTGCCGCTTGTGGTGTCTGGCCCAGGTAATTGCGATCGAAGTAGTAGTTGCGTAGCGCGAGCTCGGCATGGCTGTCGTCGATGAAGCCGGTGGCGTGGCAGGGGTCGGCGCCAAGCAGGCCGATAGTCAGGGCCTGCCAGGTTTTCAAGGTCTTGTGCATGACTTCTTCACTTTCTTGTAGTTATAGGAAGCCCTGCCGCCGAAGCAGCAAGGTGCAAGCAAGGATGGGTAGCGGGGGTTATTCCGGGCGCCGGCCTATCAGGCGGAACAGCGCCAGCGCGGCGATCACCACCCCTGGCGCCGAGGCCATCAGCACTCCGCCCGAACCGGCGCCAAGGGCCAGCATCTGGCCGGCGATCAGCGGGCCGCTCATGGCGCCTAGGCGGCCGACCGCCACCGCCGCGCCAACGCCGGTGGCGCGCACGCGCACGCTGTAGAAATGCGGCGCCAGGGCATACAGCACGCCTTGCCCCCCAGTGGCGAAGAAACCGGCGAAGAAGCCGGCGACGAGCATCGCCGGCAATGCGCTGGCCAGGCCCAGGCCCGCCAGGGCAGCGAGGATCCCCACATACACCAGGGCTGTGGTGGCGCCCGCCGGCAGGCGCTCAAGCACCTGGCCAAGGATCAAGGTGCCAATGGCTGCCCCCATTTGCAGGGCGAACATCACCCAACTGGCGTCATGGCTGCTGAAGCCTTGGCCGACCAACAGGCTCGGCAGCCAGTTGATCAGGATGTACACCACCATCAGCGTGAAGAAGTAGCTCAACCACAGCAGCCAGGTGGCGCTCTGCCCGAACAGCTCCTGACGCACATTGGCCCCCTGCTCGGCCTGGGCAGTGGCTCGGAACTGGCCGGACTCGGGCAAGTAGAGCGCGAGCAGCGGCAGGATCAGCAATGGCCCGGCGCCACCGACGTGGAATACGCGCTGCCAGTCGCCGCTATAGCCGGCGATGCCGATGCCGGCGGCCAGCGCCGCGCCCAGGGGCACGCCGCAGTACATCAGGCTGACCGCGCTGCCGCGCAGGCGCTGCCCGGCGGCTTCGCTAGTGAGGGCAATCAGGTTGGGCAACGCCGCCCCCAGCCCGGCGCCGGTGAGCAGCCGCGCCAGCAACAGGCTGGGCAGGTTCCAGGCATGGGCGGTGGCCAGGGAAAACAGGCCGAACAGCGCCACCGAACCGATCAGGATGCGCTTGCGTCCGCAGCGATCGGCGAGCCAGCCACCGACCAGCGCTCCAGGCAAAAGGCCGAGGATCCCGGCGCTGAACACCCAGCCCATCTGCAGCTTGTCCAGGCTAAAGGCACTGGCCATGCCCGAGGCGGCGATACCGGCGGCCTGCAGGTCGAGGCCTTCGAGCAGGGCAACGAGAAAACACAGGCCGATGGTGACGGCCACGCGCGGCGGATTATTGGCAAAAGTCATGAACTCACCCGTTTTATTGTTGTGTTGGGTCGTTATCCGTTGGAGCGATTGGGCCGCACAGCGGCCCTCGACGCCGGCATCAGCGCTTGAGCAGATCCAGCGCCACATCCACGATCATGTCTTCCTGACCTCCCACCATCCTGCGCTTGCCCAGCTCGACGAGTATGTCCACCGCCTTGATGCCGTAGCGGGCGGCGGCGACCTCGGCATGGCGCAGGAAGCTCGAGTACACCCCGGCATAACCCAGCGCCAGGGTTTCACGGTCCACGCGCACCGGACGGTCCTGCAGCGGACGCACCAGGTCGTCGGCGGCATCCATCAGCGCGTAGAGGTCCGTGCCGTGGTTCCAGCCCAGCTTGTCGGCGGCGGCAATGAACACCTCCAGCGGAGCGTTGCCAGCCCCCGCGCCCATGCCGGCGAGGCTGGCATCGATGCGGTCGCAGCCCTCCTCCACGGCGGCAATGGAGTTGGCCACCCCCAGGCTGAGGTTGTGGTGGGCATGGATGCCGGTGGCGGTCGCCGGGTCGAGTACGGCCTTGACCGCACGAAAGCGCGCGCGGATGTCGTGCATGTTCATTGCCCCGCCGGAATCCACCACGTAGATGCAGGTGGCGCCATAACCCTCCATCAGCTTGGCCTGTTGCGCCAACCCTTCGGGCGTCTGCATGTGGCTCATCATCAAGAAGCCTACCGTGTCCATCCCCAGCTCACGGGCATACTCGATGTGCTGGCGCGAGACGTCCGCCTCGGTGCAGTGGGTGGCCACGCGGACGATGCGCGCACCGGCGTGGTAGGCGTTCTTCAAGTCATGGATGGTGCCGACGCCCGGCAATAGCAACGTGGCGATCCTGGCGTGGCTGACCACGTCGGCGGCGGCTTCGATCCACTCCAGATCGGTGTGGGCACCAAAACCATAGTTGAAGCTCGAGCCCTGCAGGCCGTCGCCATGGGCGACTTCGATCGAGTCGACCTTGGCCTGGTCCAGTGCCCTGGCGATGGCGCGCACGTCATCCAGGGAATATTGATGGCGGATGGCGTGCATGCCATCGCGCAGGGTCACGTCGGAGATATAGAGTTTCTTGCCGTTCATGCCGAGGCCTCCATTGCTTGCGCCATGCGCTCGGCCGTGGCCAGCGCGGCGGAGGTCATGATGTCGAGATTGCCGGCGTAGGCCGGCAGGTAATGGGCAGCGCCTTCGACTTCGAGGAACACCGAGGTCTTCAGGCCGGTGAAGATCCCCTGCCCCGGCAGCTTCAGGTAGCGCACCTGCTCGAACTGCACCTGCTGCTTGAGCCGGTAGCCCGGCACATAGGCCTGCACTGCCGCGGCCATCGCTTCGATACTCGCCGCCACTCGCTGTTGGTCGGCGATATCGCTCAACACGTACACCGTGTCGCGCATCATCAGCGGCGGCTCGGCAGGGTTCATGATGATGATCGCCTTGCCCTTGGCTGCGCCGCCGATCACCTCGATGGCCTTGCTGGTGGTCTCGGTGAACTCGTCGATGTTGGCGCGGGTACCGGGGCCTGCGGACTTGCTGGCGATGGAGGCGATGATCTCGGCGTAATGCACCTTGGCGACCCGTGATACCGCCGCGACCATCGGGATGGTTGCCTGGCCGCCGCAGGTGACCATGTTGACGTTGGTCGCCTGCAAGTGCTGCTCCAGGTTGACCACCGGTACGCAGTACGGGCCGATGGCCGCGGGGGTCAGGTCGATCATGCGCAGGTTGGCCTTGTGCTCGCGCAGGAAGGCGTCGTTCTTCACGTGGGCACCGGCGCTGGTGGCATCGAAGACGAAATCGATGTCCTTGAACACTGGCAGGCGGACCAATCCCTGAACCCCTTCGTGGGTCGTGGCCACACCCATCCGCTGGGCGCGGGCCAGGCCATCGGAGGCCGGGTCGATACCGACCAGCGCCGCCATTTCCAGGTGCTTGGCGTTGCGCAGGATCTTGATCATCAGGTCGGTACCGATATTGCCGGAACCGATGATGGCGACTTTGCGTTTCTGGCTCATGGAGGTCTCCATCACTCGCCGCTGAAGGTCACGCCGACACGGCCCAGGCCGTCGATCTCGGCTTCGAAGTTGTCGCCCGGCGCCACATTCACCATCGGCCCCAAGGCGCCGGTGAGGATGATGTCGCCGGCACGTAGCGGCTCGCCCAGGCGCGCCATGGTGCAGGCCAGCCACACCGCGGCATTGAGCGGGTGGCCCAGGCACTCGGCGCCGCTGCCGCTGGACACCAGCTCGCCGTTGCGGGTCATGCGCATGGCCGCGCCGCGCAGGTCGAGGTCCTGCAACGGGCGGACCGGGCCGCCAAGCACGAAGCAGCCACTGGAGGCGTTGTCGGCCACGGTATCGGCGAAGCGGATATTCCAGCCCTGGATCCGGCTGCCGACGATTTCCAGCGCCGGCAGCACCTGGCCTGTGGCCGCGACCACATCGGCGAAGGTGGTCTGCGCGCTGGATAGATCACGGGCCAGCACCAGGGCGATTTCCGCCTCGATCTTGGGCTGCATGACGCTGGCGTAGGGCACGCTTTGCCCGTCGCCATAGCACATGTCGGCGAACAGGCTGCCGAAGTCCGGCTGGTCGACTCCCAGCTGGGCCTGCACCTTGGCGTTGGTCAGGCCGATCTTGCGGCCCACCAGGCGCCGTCCTTGGGCAAGAGCATGAGCGACGTTCAGGCGCTGGATGGCATAGGCCGCCTCGGCGCTTTCCGCGCCGATGGCATCACGCAACGGCGCGATGGCCTCGCCCTGCTGCTGGGCGCGGCGCAACTCGCCCGCCAGGCGTTCCAGGGTTTGCGAATCGATGGTCATGGGGTGTACCTCAAATCAGTGCTGGAGGAAGTCCAGCACCAGGCGGTTGAAGCTGTCGGCGTGTTCCCACTGCGCCCAGTGGCCGCAGTTGTTGAACACGTGCAACTCGGAGTTGGCGATACCGGCGATCAAGCGCAGGCCGACATCCATCGGCACGAAACGGTCGTTGCGGCCCCAGATCACCAGGGTCCTGGCCTTGATTTCGCCCAGGCGCGCGCCGAAGTCGGGGAACTGCCTGGGATTGGCGGCCAGGCTGGCAACGAAGTTCTCCAGGTGGTCACGCCGGCTGAGCATGTTGTCCAGGCGGGTCTGGAACAGCTCCTCGGTGAGATCGCTCGGGTCGTAGACGAAGACATTCATCATCGCCTTCAGGTTGTCGATGGTCGGCTCGCGGTACAGGCCGTTGAGCAGCTTGATCCCTTCGGTGGGCATCGGTACGAACGGGCTGGCGCCGCCGGTACCACCGCCCATCAGCACCAGTTTGCCGACACGCTCGGGGTAGCTCAGGGTGAAAGCCACCGCGCTATGGCCGCCCATGGAGTTGCCGAGGATATGCACGCGTTCGAGACCGAGTACGTCGAGCAGCCCCTTGAGCGCAGTGGCGTTCAGGTCTGAACGCGAGCCGTGGTTGATGACCGGGTCGCTCTTGCTCCAGCCCGGGCAGTCCATCAGCACCACCCGGTAACCGGCGCTCAGCAGCGGCTCGAGGTTGCGGCTGAAGTTGGCCCAGCCACTGGCACCAGGCCCGGAACCGTGGAGCATGACCACGGTCTCGGCACCCTCGCCAAGATCGTTGTAATGCACTTGCAGATCGAGCTCGCCTTCGCGAATCCGGGCGAAGCGGCTGCTGGCGGCTTCATTGAGGGAAATGCTGTTCATGCTGGAAGTCCTCCGTTGATCAGGTAAGGGAATGTGCGCTGAGCGAGCCGAAGCCGGCGATCCACTCGGGGATCGGCCGGTAGTAACGCTCGCTGGCCTGGTAGTCGCCGAACGCCGCGAGCGCGGCGAAGGCCGCGACCCAGGTCTTCACCTCGTGGGTCGACTTGCCCGCCAGCGCCGACAGTTCGGCATTGGCCATGCCATCGAGCTCGCCGTAGCGGCGCTGCTCCAGCAGGTCGAGAAAGTGGTTATCCCAACCGGGATTGAGCGGATGCAGGCTGTGCGGGTCGCGCACGAACCCTTCGGCGGCGCTGATCACTCGCTGCTGGCGCGCCTGGCGTTCGCAGGCTGGCAAATCGCGACCGCTGCCCAGCAAGCGATCAGCCATGCGCTCATTGACGTGGGCCAGTTCCGGCACCGGTGGTTGATGGGACAACCCGCCGGAACCGAGAAACAGCACACGCTTGCCGGTACCACGGACGAAGCGGCCAATGGCCTCGCCGAGCAGGCGGGCACGAGCAAAACCTGGCAGCGGCACCGCCACACTGTTGATGAACACCGGGATCACCGGTTTTGTAGCCAGGCCGCCGAGCAGCAGCTCCAGCGGCTGGGCAAAGCCGTGGTCGACCTGCATGCGGTAAGACACGGCAACGTCCAGCCCGGCTTCCAGCACCGCGCCAGCACAGGCCTCGGCGATGTCACGGGGGACGTCCAGCGGGCCGGCCAGGCTCTGGAAGTCGCCAATGGCGGTGGCGCCCATGCCGATGCAGAAGGCTGGCATGACGTCATAGAAGAAACCGTTGTAGTGGTCCGGGGCGAACAGGAACACCAGCTCCGGGTCGAAGGCGGCGATGCGCGCACGGGCGCTGCCGATCACCTCGTCCACTTCGGCCAGGACCGCTTGCTCCGGGTCGACATAACCCACCAGCGGGGTATGGGATAAACAGTGCAGGTAGGCGCTCATCTCAAGCCACCTTGGACGCCAGGGGCGCCTGCTGCTTGGCCAGGGGCGGGACTGCCAGTGCTCGCAGCAAGGCCTCGCTGGCCTGGCCGATGGTTTGCGGGATGGCCACGGCAGCGACGAAACGATCCGGACGCAGCAGCGTGATCGACACCGGGAAGCGCCCGAACCACTCCTTGAGGCGACCGGTGCAGTCACCCAGGCGAATGACCCCGTCCGGTACTTCGCGCCCCGCCTTGAGCTGAACGTCCGGCAGCACCTGGATGAAGCAGGCCCCCAGCGCCCGCCAGGCTTCGACCTGGTCGGCGCTCAAGCCCCACAGCGGGTTGCTGCCCCAGGCGATGAAGGCAAAATGGCTGCCGATCACGTCGTCCAGCAGGCGTACCTCACCCGACTCGGTAACGACCTTGGGTTGAATGAACATGCGCCCGACCGGCGTCGTCCTGCTGTCCTTAGCGTTCACCAGCGCACCCTTGGTGTACTGCGGCATGGGCTTGAAGCGCATTTCCAAGAAATAGCGCTTCACCGCGGGCAGGTAGTTCAGCGCCCAGGAAATCCCGTCGCGCAGGGCACCTTGCCAGCGTTTGGGCGGCGCCAGCACATGACCGGCCATCACCGACAGGTCGATCATGGCCTTGGCATGGTCACGACGCTCCTGCTCATAGGTATCGAGCAGCGCTTCGCCAGCCAGGCCCTTGGCCACCAGCGCCAGCTTCCAGCCAAGGTTGCTGGCATCGCGCATGCCGCTGTTGTACCCCTGGCCCTGCCAGACCGGCATGATGTGCGCGGCATCGCCGGCCAGAAGCGCTCGCTTGACCCGGAAGCGGCCTGCCAGGCGTGCGTTGTGGGTGTAGACGCGCTTGCGGATCAGTTCGACCCGGTCCGGGTCGGGCAGCACCTTGGCCAAGAGCTTGCGCATGCTCTCGGGCTTGCCCAGCTCCTCCTCGGTCTCGCCCGGCATGACCATGAATTCAAAACGGCGTACGCCGTGGGGCAGCGCCGCCGACACGTAGGGACGCACCGGGTCGCAGCACAGGTAGACGTTGGGCGTGCCGAGCGGATCGTTGGCGATGTCGATGACGATCCACTGGTTGGGTGCGGTCTTGCCGTCGAAGGAAACCTCCAGCGTTCGCCGGATCAGGCTGTTGCCGCCGTCGCAAGCCACCAGGTAGCGGCCACGCACGGTTTCCGAACGGCCATCGGGGCCGTTCATGCACAGGCTGACGCCCTGCTCGTCTTGCTGGAACTGCACCACATCGCGGGAGAACAAGGTTCTAACGTTGGCAAATCGTGCCAACCCCCGATGCAATACCGCATCGACCTGCGGCTGGATGAACGCGTTGCGCCGCGACCAGCCAAACTCATCGGTGGCCGGCTGGATATCGGCGAAGCAGCGGCCCTTGGGGGTAAGAAAGCGCATGGCATGCCAGGGCGTGGTATGCGGCAGCACCTCTTCGACCAGGCCAATGGCTTGCACGGTGCGCAGCGACTCGTCGTCGATACCGATGGCGCGCGGGTAGTCGATCAGCTGGTCGAGCTTCTCGATCTGCAGCACCTGCACCCCGGCCTGGCCGAGATAATTGGCGATGGCCAGCCCTACCGGGCCGGCACCGATAATCACCACGTCTGCGGTGTAATCGGCCTGGATGTGATCTGGATGCGGCTTGTTCATTGTTGTAATCCTCGACACTGCCCACGGCCGCCCCGGAAGATTTCGCGGCAAGCCGAGACCGTCCTCGCGCAAGTGGGCGCAAGGGGGTGAGCGGGCGTTTGGCTGGTACGGGGTCTAGTGCAGCGGCGCTACGCTTGGAAGTGGGAAAGCGCAGGCAATGGGTAGGAACGGCAGGCAGGCACGGAGCATGGTGTATTCCCCTGTCAGGGCGTTTGTAGTTGTTGCGGCGAGTATAGGAATGGCGCCGGCGGCCCTACAATGAAAAACCACCTTATCGTGCACTAGATGCACATCATTGTTTTATAAAGATTTTATATCTTCTATTGAAATCACAGGCCAAGGGGTCCTGGATGGGCAGGAGCGCGGCAAGGCCATGTGCATCGCCTCTTTGCCGCTGCCCCGCCCCATCGACCTGGCTACCGATTGCCATCAACTGGAATAGAACAGAAGCCTGCGTGACGCCTGCCGCTGGAGGGACGACTCATCGCCCCATGATCTGCGGATCGCATGCAGAAGAATGCGCTTACCCTGATCCCGGGCCATAAAAAACCCCGTAGGCATCGATCCACGGGGGTCTTGAGAATGCGGCCACTTGGCTGTGCAGCTTCCCGTCAGTGCGCTCAGTCCGGTCCGGCGCCTGCGGGCAGATGGATGCTGAACCTGGTGCCATAAACCGCACTCGACGTCACCGAGACGCTGCCATCATGGGCCTCGACAATCTGCCGGACGATGAACAACCCCAGCCCCACCGAACGCAGCGAGTCTTGCTGCTCGCTGGCGCGCACCATAGGCTCGAACAAGGTCGCTAGTACGTCCTCGGCTATCGCCGGCCCATGGTTGTGCACAGTGATGATGGCGCCCTGCTCCGACAGATCGGTGGTCAGGGTGATCGGGAAACCCAGGTCGCCATAGGCCACGCTGTTCGCCACCAGGTTGCCGATCATCTGCTGCAAGCGATCCTGGTCCAGGGTGAACTCTCCACGGCCCCGCGAAAGGTAGCGTATATCGGCATTGCCGAAGGCCACTCGCAACTCACTCAGGCATTGCTCCACCGTTTGCACCACGTCGACCGGACGGCGGCGGATGCTGATGCCCTGGCCAATCCTCACCGAGGCGAAGTCGAGCAGATCGACGATCATGCGCTGCGCACGCTCGGCGGACTGGCTGATGCTGCTCAGCAAGCGATGCGCCTTATCGGTGTGCGCATGTTGCTCCAGCAACTGCGTAGCCATCTTGATGGCCGTCATCGGGGTCTTCAGGTCATGACTGGCGATGGCGACCATCAGTTCAGCGAATGCCGCGCGGCGCTGGCTGCTCTCATAGGCTGCCGCGAGCTCCGCCTTGGCCTGCTGCAGCGCAGTCTCGGCACTGATCTTCTGGGCCAGCAGCTCTTCGGCGCGCTGTCGCGCCGCCAGCAACGCGCGCTCATAACGATCTCGCTCGGTCGTGCCGAACAAGGCGAGTTGGTAGCGAACGCCCTCGGCGGTTTCGCGCCTGACTCCATTGAGAAACACCGAGATGACATGCCCATCGCGATGCACAAGCTCCAGTTTCACCTCGGCTACCGAGCCCTGCATCTTCATCAACGGGATCCAGTGGGTACGCTGGAACAACCGACTGCCGGCCGTCAGCAGCTGCTCGAAGGGACGCGCATCCAGGCTGGCCTGGTCATATCCCAACCAATTGCAGAGAGTCTGGTTACAGCGCAACAGGGTGCCATCTTCGGCCATGACCACCAGCCCGCAGGGTGCCTCCTCGAACAACGGCTCGACACAGAACAGCAGCGGATCATCCATGGCCGGATTCACGTTGGGCGAAGAAGGCGTCCATGACTGCGGAACAGACACTGGGGGCGCTCAACTGCGGATAGTGGCCAATGTTGTCGATCACGCTCAGCTGGCTGTTGGGGAGCACGCGGTGCAGGTATTCACCCACGGCAACCGGCACCACCGGGTCATCGCAACATTGCACGATGAGCGCTGGAGTCTGCAGGCCGGCGATATCCTGGCGATGGTCGGAAAGAAAGATGATCCGCGCGAACTGCCTGGCAATCTGCGCATCGGTACGCCGAAAACTGTTGACCAGCTCTTCGCCAAGCGCCGGTTGCCCCGGGGCGCCCATCAGCACCGGGGCCATGGTGCTGGACCAGCCCAGGTAATTGTCGTCCAGGGTAGCGAGCAATGAATGAATCTCGTCTGGCGAGAAGCCGCCGATATAAGGCGCAGAATCGATGTAGCAAGGCGAGGCGCCGATCATCGCATGGGCGGCGATTCGCCCAGGGTGCTGGAGATCCGCCAAGACGCCGATCATCGCCCCCACCGAATGGCCAGCCAGGATCACCGGGCCCTCGGCGTATTCGTCGATCAGCTCGTTGAGATCTGCCGCGTAGCCCCAGAGCGACGCATATTTGTCCTGGTCATAGCTGCCGACATCGGATTGGCCGGCGCCCACCAGGTCGTAGGCGATCACCCGAAAACGCTTGATGAAATGGGGCAGGAGGAATTTCCACATCGACTGGTCGCAGCCGAACCCATGGGAAAGGATCAAGGTTTCACTGCCGCCGCCAGCCATGTGGACGTTGTTGCGTTTTTGCAGGGTCATACCTATCCCATTGTTGTGCAGCAAAATGCCTGGCAGCGGCCATAGGTTGAGCTGCCCATTCAGAATAGTAGCAATTTGACGCAATCGACCTTGCATTTGACGCAGGTTTTTCGTGCCTGTAGCCATTGCGCTTCAGCAGCGCGGCATGGCCAGTCCGCCAACATACGCGAAACGGCTGCTTCGCGCGCGGCTGGCTGATTGGTGCCCCGATTTATTTAGCGTCCTGGAAATCTGTGGCCGTTTTTCAGCGAAAGCGCCCTTTGTCGATGCCCCGGGGCGACGGGCGTGCCAACCGGGTACCATTGACTGCCATGAACCCCGAGCAGCCATAGTTGGGGCTGCTATCGGCGAGCTCCGCCGATATCCATTCGAAAGCCTGGTCCGCTTCCGGACCTTGCTCGATAAAGACCATGCCGTATCGCTGGCCTTATTGACTCAAGGCGAACGGGCGCTGGAAGCAACGCCGCCACCTTGAGTTGTTTGCCAGCGCTACATCTGCTTGCCATTTCGAGCAGAGATCGCAACGGTGTTCGGCGAATCGGCAAGTGGTACGAACTTGCGCGTCGCGCCATCAAGCGCATCGATCCCCCCGCTTCGATGTCGTAGACCCAGCCGTGCAAGTTCATGCGCCCCTGCTCGAGCGCCAGTGCCACGGATGGATGCGTACGCAGGTTCGCCAGTTGTGCGATCACGTTCTCACGCACCAGGCCATCGAGCTTCGCGCGGGGCGTGTCGAACTCATGGGCCGCGTTGATCGCTTTTGCGGCATCCGAATGGCGTAGCCAGTTGGCGACCGCCGGAAGATGATCCAGGCACGTGCAGCGTGAAATCGCGCCCATGGCTCCGCAGTCCGAGTGGCCGCAGATCACGATGTCCTGCACCCCAAGTACTGCGACTGCATATTCGACAGTGGCCGAAACGCCGCCCGGCTCGGGCCCATAGGACGGCACGATGTTGCCGGCGTTGCGAATAACGAATAGCTCGCCCGGCTCACGCTGCGTCAGGAGTTCGGGCACAACACGACTGTCCGAGCAGGTGACGAACAACGCCTTGGGGTTCTGTGTCGTCGCGAGCTGCTTGAAAAGCTCGATGCGTTGCGGATAAACCTCGCGCTGAAAGCGCAGAAAGCCGTCGATAATGTCACGCATGGAGTTCTCCAAACCCAAATACCAGATGTTGGCGCAAAGCACTCGATAGGCCATCGCGCCGCAGTGCTCGTCATTATTGCAGACGTCGCGCGTGCTGGCTGTATTGATCAGCGATGGACATCGAGTGGTAAACATTGCAGCGAGGGCCCGTCGCCATCTATCTTTCACCGGCCTGTGAGGTCATTCGGATCGAAACAGGTCGTTCTTAAGCGACTGCTATTGGCCAGACGCAACCCTTCGCGAACATCAACCTCGCCATGCTCTTGAACCTGATTGGTAGATCCTGGCTGGAGCGATTCAATCCACCGTCAACTCGCCCCCATGGAGAGAAAGCTCTCTCCAACTCGCAGCTAAAAGCCGGCAACTTGCGGGGGCGATCCAAAAATCTGCACAAGCGATTGCCCAAATCCCAGGCAATAAAAAACCCCGTAGACGTTAATCTACGGAGTTTTCAAGGGTGGAGGCCGAGGTCGGAATCGAACTGGCGTAGGCGGATTTGCAATCCAGATAAAATTTCATTGTTTTCAGTTGGTTAGTGATAGATCTGTTCCGCAAATGCCAACGCCTAGAAAGGCTGTAACCCGCGGCCCACGCAGGTCGTGATTTTGATTGCGGAACTGATTTTGTAGACCTATCCCACTATTCAGAATCCAACAACTGCTGCCCTCCACCGTCGCTAGGCTTGTGCGCTGATGGCTCAAAATCGGATAGGGATTCGAACCCGACCATAATCAACCGTAGTCCGCTCAAGGCCACGAAATTAGAGTATGTAGCACCTGAGTTAAGGCCTATATAGGCCTAAAGCGGTATCCGCTATGCCCTAAAAATGCCCTAAGATCATCTGCGCTTCTAGCCAACAACCTGTTCGGCATCTGCAAACCAGGGTAGCGAGGATAACGCGTCCGAGGTGTGCCAAGTGATCAGCCACTCGGTGTGGATCAAATCCGGCAGGCTGATCCCGTTTTGTGGGAACGCGTCACCCATGCGCCTTTCGCCACCATATTTCCACTCAAGCGGTCCGAAGCCGTCTGCCATACTTCGGCCAGAGAGGCTGTCATGGCCAACTCTGTATCATTCGTAATAAGTTCAGCGTCTCGCAGGGCCTGCGTGTAGCCGATTGCATTATGGTAGGCGCGAACACCAGAAACCCAGTCGCTCGATTTATGTACTGAGTTCAACCGCAAAAGCCAGGCTGTTTGGACTCTGCGCTCGGCAAACCGGGCTGATCGCTAATCGTTAATACGCTGATGCCTGGCATGCCCCAATCCCCATAATTAAGCGCTGCTTATACGCTTACCAGCACGACCGGTACCAGTAGCCAAATGTAGGGGGCATGGTTACCGCGACCACTAAAAAGGCCCACATCCCCTAGACGAGCAGGCCAGTCCCACCTCGGCTGGCTTTCGCCTAATCAACCCTTGTTCGCAATAACCCTCTTTGCCAAGGTTGATCAACAGGGACATCTCTTCCAACGGAACTCAACTGCTCCGTTTGTGCGTGGTGGGTGTTTCACCAAACCTTGAAGTCCTTTCCAGGGTTTCTTCAAGCGCTCGAACTAGTACATTTGTGCTAGTTGACTCCCCCCTCCTACGGGGATCATGGTCCCGACTAGTGCTGCCATTCTGAGATTCCAGTCAATCGGACATTCCGACTAGTCGCGCAGTATCACAAGGGACGTTTGGCTGGGTAGTTTAACGCTCGAAGTTGATGACAATCGATGAAATATGTTATTTACTTTTTGATTGTAACGAAGCTAATTTGCTTCTTAATTTAATCGCCAGACGCTACGAGCATGGCAGCATGTGCTGGCCAGCAAATATCACTGACTCGAGATACTCAGTTGAGAAATTCTATTTTTTAGCGTGCTTGTTTGGCTTGATTGATTTAATGTAAATGGATAACAAATTCATGTTCAAGGAGGCACGACACAGCATGCCAGAGTTTTTGAAGTTAAATAAATACGTCATACCAATTACTTTACTACTTGCTGCCTCCACTTCAGCGATAGCTGACAAAGCGAACCCCATTGGCGATTGGTGGCGTGTCTATAGCATAGGCACGGGCAAAAACAACATAGTGTTTGTCGCTGATCTCACGTCCATGACGCCACGGAGTCAAGCGGCGGATGGGCTTCAGTCAGTAGATGTAAACCAAGTCTTCGCTGACCCATCCAAGCCATTGGCGGATGTCTATTCAGTTGAAGTCCAGTGCTCCAAGCACAGAGCCCGCTTTCTTAAAGGAACATCAATAGAACGAACGAGCTACGCACGCCGGGATTTAAAAGTCTCCAATGAGTGGCATACGTTGGATGACGAGGCGCTTTTATATACATTTGCCTTTGTATGTAATCCCCAAGATCGAGTCTTCAACGGCATGTTGTCACTGGGTAAATTTGATCAGATGAAAATGCTCGGGATCATCACGGAGGTACAAGCACCGCCGAAGAGCCCAATGGAAGAGCTGGATGAAATGTTAAACAACAAAAACCCTGAAAAGTCCAGGTAAGGTAAACTCCATGATATATCAATGGATTAAAACGTTTTCTTTAATGCTAGCAGTGTCAGGAATAATGGTAAGCAGCGGCTGTTCCTTAATTGCTCAAAGTCGTTGGGAAGGTCGCGATGCCCAAGAGGCGCTGAATCTGTTTGGCAGGCCCGATACGATGAAAGCAACTCAAGATCCTGATGCAGGTACACTTGTCGTAATGACGTGGTACAAATCCTCTCAGTGGTCGACAACTGAGGCAGCCGGAACATCCATGACACACGGCAGTAATGGTTTGACCCATACCGAGTATTACGAGAACGTCGCTCATAGCTCCGAATGCAAAATTGAAGCAACGGTGAACAAAGCAAAAAAAATAGTGCTTTTCAAAATTCAGAATGGAGAAGTATTTCATGGCAAGTGCCAAAATATTCCTTATGTTCCCGGTTATATCCCCCCAGGCTTTTAGCATCTTCTATAAGTGCTGAAGGGATAACTGATGAGGGGATTCGCGGCAGTTATTTTTTCGAAACAGTCCCTCAGACCGCCTAGTATTGCACCCTCGGATTTTTTCCTAATCCTAATAATGGTCTGAAGGGACGTTCCAAAGTTTTGCCCAGTTTTGAAACGAAAACACCAAGACCCGACAACTGCAACATTTTCAGTTTATTGACGTTGGGTCAACGACTCATGCCTCCCTTGCTTTGCTCCTTGGGCTGAAGAGTTGAATGAACAAATGCTGCTGATGAAGGCACTCAAGAAAAATCCAGGATCCTCCAAACTCGTTGCCTAGGTTAATTTTAGACATAAACAATAATAAGCCCGGACTATCGCCGGGCCTCTTCATTCTGACTACTCTTTGCTCGCTTGCAGCCCCCGCACATACTCCTGACACGCAGCCAACGCGATCAGTCCCTGGTCACCGTCTCCGGCGATGGCGATAATTCGTTGAGCATGCGCTGAGTCAAGTTCGGCTCGCGCTTCTCCATGATCCACGCCGGCGCCGCCGGTGTCGGCTGGCAGCCCTCCGCCACCACCCGGGGCGGCGAGTAGGACTGACAGCCGCACATCAGCAGTAGCCAGCCGGTCACGCAGGCGAGCCTGATCGGTTTGAGCATTTCGCAATTCCTTGTAGTGGGTTTCGTCATTCACCTGCAGCCGATCCTCCAGCGCTCGGCGCTCAACCTGCTGGCGTTCCTGCCAATCGATCACCGCCACCGCCGCCTGCTCGCGAGAGCGCTGATTCGCCTCGGCCTGGGCGGCCAGTTGCTCGCCGTAGCGGTTGGCTTGCCAGGCCCAAGCAGCCCAGGCGCCGAGGGCAAGCCCCAGTACCAGGGCGCCAATCAGTCCACGTGCACCCAGCGTGCTCACGGCAGCACCTTCAGCGCACGCTTATACAGCGCCTCGCGGTCGGACAAGCCATTGGCCATCGAAGCCCACGAACCAAATGCTTCACGGTCCACGGCTCCGATGCAGAGATCTACAAGGCCGCCTGCGAATCCATCAACCACCTGGCCGCGCTGGCGACTCCCGCCGCGCACGCTGCTTAGGAGGCCACCATGGATCGCAACCTCAAGGAAACAGCCCAGTACTTCGGTATCACACGGCCGAAGCTGATCGGCTTGATGCAAGAGAAAGGCTTGCTCAACGCGGAGCGACTGCCCGCCTACCCCACGCGCGATCGTAAGTACCTGGAGACCAAGGAAGGCAAATGGTTCCACCCGGAGCTGGGCCTGCAATACAGCGAGTCGACACGAGTGCGGCAGGCAGGCATTCCCTGGCTTGCCGAGCAATTGGGCCTCGCACTGCCCGCCATCCCGGCAGACCGCCGTGACGTGGCCTAGGGAGTATGCCCGCCAGATCATTGCCTTACGGACCAAAGAGGAGCGCAACGCTGCGCTCCTTGAGGTACCCGAGCATCTGCGCGAGCTGACCAAAGCCCACTGCCTGATCGCCTGGAACCACCCGAAACGCCGCCAGCGCATGGAGAGCCAGACAGCCAATGAGTAACGCCAACCAGACCCCGCTGCGCCTGATGCCAGCACCGGAAACCGCCACCGTCGAGCTGCTGTATCGCACCTTCGGCGACGTACTGATCCCACTGGAGAAGATCCGCGTGCAGTACTTTCGCAACCTCAACGAACAGTCGTTCGCGGCCGAGATCAGCAGCGGTCGCATCCAACTGCCCATCACCACCCTGGACAGCAGCCGCAAGGCACCGAAGTACGCACACATCCGCCACGTTGCCGCACTGATCGACATCCGCGCCTACCGGGCGGATGAAGAACACGCCAAGCAACAGGCTGACAACAACGAGCACGACCAATAACCCAACGGCTGCCACCACCAGCCAAACCCACCGGAGCACACCACATGACCCACATACAGATCATTGTCCTGATTGGCCTGATACTCAACGTCGCCCTGCTCTACTGGGCCGGCTACCTGGTTGGCCGTAGCAATGGCCGAGAGGCAGGGATCGAGGAAGGCAAAGCCCTTGCTCAAGCGGACAATGCTAGAACCCTGCGCGAGCTGACAACCGCCCTCAAGTTCGTGCGAGCCGATAACCGCAGGCTGGTAGCACTGCACAAGCACCTGCAGGACAGCCAAGCCCTCAAGCCAGCACACCGCCAGACGCTGCTGGCCATCGCGGATCTGCTGCGCATTGCCGCCGAGACATTCAGCGCCTTCAAGACCGGGAAAAAACTCGAAAGAGACTCGCGCTCACTGCGCGATCAAGCCCTGGCCATGGCCGCCCTAGTGGAGCCAGCAGCACAGGAGGAAGCGGCATGAACCAGCAGATCGAAGGACCAGCCCGCCATCAGAAACCGGAGGAAAGCGGCATGCCGCACGCTCAGCCCACCGCCCAAGCCATGACCGCTTTGCTCCGCAACGCCGCCAGCGTCGACGTGCAGAAAACAAAGAGCCTCTGCTGCGCAGCAGCAGGCATTACTGCTCTTGCCCGCAGCACTACTGAGGCGCGCACACCCCACGAAAAGCTGCGCGGGGCTGCCATACCTGGAGCAATGCTGAACGCTCAGAGTGGGCCGCTCGCGCAGCTTGTTTTGGGGTATAGAACAAGATGCAGCCCTTTAAACTTTCCTGCTCAAAGCGTCGATTGTCATTCGGACATGATGCCGACAGTGATCAAGCCTATGTACCGTAGGCAGGGAGTCATCTCTGGACAGCTCCCAGTCACCCAGCATTTCGCATGCAGCCTTGGCGGCAGAGACTGCGCTCATAAGGTGACTGATATAAATAAGTTGCTGGTTAGTTACCATGTGGGAGCTGATTATGTTCGTTACCAACGTATCAAGCCCCTGCCACTTGGCCACGTGACCATTCTTGCAATACCTGCGGGCGGTTTCTCTTGCCTCCAAACAAAGACGCTCGCTCGGCTGATGACGCTCAAGGAGCGGACTGTTTGCAAGACAATCTTGAATTTCAGACTGAAGCTCATCAATCGGCTTGATGTTTCCGAGCATGGAGGCAAGCAGAAGGCCGACCTCCTTCGAAATCAAAGTAGCAGCAGTTCTAATGATCGCGTCAGTACGTCTCTGAACTTCTGCAGTATTTTTTTTGGAGTGAAAAACAGGAAAAGCAGCAGCGCCAATGATAGCCAGAACAGACCCGACAGCTTGCGCCCAGTCAGCAGCTTTCTCCATCAAGCCAAAAGCATCCAACAAAACAAACAATGCCCATCCCAACGCTCCTATAGCCAGAAATGCCCAGACAACCCATACGCTGGCGACTTTCATTTCTGGAGGCATGCTGAATTTCTTCATGCGTCATGGCTCCCAGCCATCAAAAAACGCTCAGCATGCCCATTCCAAAGCCTCCCGTCTATGAAGGAGGCCGCGTGAATGAGCTGGCTCTTTTCGCAGGCGCTGGTGGCGGAATACTCAGCGGCCACCTCCTCGGATGGCGCACCATCTGCGCCGTTGAGCGTGATGCCTACGCCGCACAGGTTCTGGCGCAACGACAAAACGATGGAGCCCTCCCAACTTTCCCGATTTGGTCTGACGTGTGCAGTTTTAACGGTAGACCTTGGAGAGGCCTTGTTGACGTGGTTTCGGGAGGATTTCCGTGCCAGGACATCTCCGCGGCTGAAAATGGAATCGGAATTGAAGGTAGCCGATCAGGCCTCTGGCGAGAAATGGCTCGAATTGTCGGTGAAGTACGACCTCACTTCGTCTTCTTGGAGAACTCACCTCTGCTTGTGGGACGAGGCCTTGCCTTGGTCCTCAGTGACCTTGCCGAACTGGGGTATGACGCTCAATGGTTACGTCTATCGGCATCCGACTGCGGAGCGCCCCATGAGCGTGACCGCATCTGGCTTGTTGCCAACCCCCAGAGCCAGCATGGGCCCACACGGAGTTGCATGGTCAAGAGCGAGAAAGGGACATCACCGCAGCAATCTCGAGGACTACCTCGCCATGTTGTGGCTCCAGGAGGGCAACCCAGAGGCCCCTGGACTGAACCCAAACCCCGAATTCATCGAATGGATGATGGGGTGGCCTATAGGGTGGACCGACTTAAAGCCATTGGAAATGGCCAAGTTCCGCGAGTGGCAGCAACAGCATTTTATGCACTTTCCAAGTGAGGTGGCCGCATGACCACTAACAACGCCCCAACTACAGCTAACGCACTGCAGAGTGAAACACTTGACCAGGACGAACTGCACACCATTACCGGGTATCAGCTCCCGTCCAAACAGATCCAATGGCTGACCAACAACCATTGGGAGTTTGTTCTGACTGGCGCCCGACGCCCCATCGTTGGCCGGGTTTACGCCAGGATGAAGTTAGCTGGTGTTAAACCCTCTGCAGTTAGTGCCGTGACTGAAGTCTGGTCGCTCAACCTTGCGAATGTGAGCTGACCCGTGCGCAAGAGAACCACAGCCAACCGCGACCTGCCGCCACGCATGGTGCGCCGTATCAGAAAGGGCAAGAACGGCCAGATCTGGACGGCGTACTACTACGACGGCAGGGACGCCGCCGGCAAACGCAAGGAGATCCCACTGGGCACCGACCTCGATCAAGCCAAGGTGGAATGGGCCAGGCTGGAACGCAGAGCCCCACCCAAGCCCAACCACCTGATGAGCTACGTATTCGACCGGTACGAAAAAGAGATCATCCCCGGCAAATCGATCCGCACCCAGTCGGACAACCGCAAGGAACTCAAACAGCTCAGGAGAGCTTTTGAAAACGCGCCTATCGAATCGATCACCCCCCATGTGATCGCCCAATACCGCGATGCCAGAACCGCCAAGGTCCGGGCCAATCGAGAAATCGCCCTGCTCTCTCACGCATTCACCATTGCCCGAGAGTGGGGCCTGACCGACAAAGCCAACCCGTGCTTCGGCGTTCGCCGCAACAAGGAAAAGCCCAGGGACTACTACGCCGGCGAGACCGTATGGAATGCGGTCTACGCCGAGGCGGTGCAGGAACTGAAGGACGCGATGGACCTGGCCTACCTGACAGGACAACGCCCCGCAGACGTGCTCAAAATCGCCGCCACCGACCTGAACAACGGATTCTTACTGATAGGCCAGGGCAAAACCGAAAAGCGCCTACGCCTGCGCCTGGAGGAAGAAGGCGTCCAGTCCGGCTTGAGTGCCTTTATCGTGGATCTCCAGGAGCGCAGGGCCATCAACGGCATCAGAACGTCGACGTTAATCACCAACGCCTCAGGGCTACGAATGAGCCAGCAGATGCTGCGCAACCGCTGGGACGATGCACGGGAGAAAGCCGCCATCAAGGCTGCGGCCAATGGAGACCCAGCACTGGCGGTCAGTATTCGGCAGTTTCAGTTCAAGGACATTCGGCCGAAGGCGGCTAGTGAGATTGAGCTGACGCATGCAAGCCGACTGCTGGGGCACTCAACTGAGGAGATGACGAAGAAGGTCTATCGGCGAGTTGGAGAGATCGTAAAACCTACTAAATAACCGTACGCGCCATGATCATTATTGGGAGCATATGGCAAATAGCAGGCGAACGTGATTGACCGGTTTCGCCCCATAGTGGCCATTGGTGTCGTCCACTATTAAGGATAATGATACAGCTAGCGGCCGCCCCCAGGCTAAGAAAACGAGAGACCAGCCTCCCTTTGGCTCTTGGACGATACGAGGAGCTCTAGGAAGAGCACGCCAAGGATAACCTCACTTCCCCCACTCCTACTGACCAAACCAGCCTCTCAGAGGCCGGAAATCAGGACATGCCGCTATATGGCCATTCCCTGTAAGATCTCCTCCACCCCCAGGAAATCACCTTGCTCATTCCGCGCACGAGGTGATTGCTCAAGGATTAGACTCGCCAGGTTGATCAGGGCTAAGCGACCGCACAGGATGCAGGTATAAATGGAGTTTTTCCGAAATGGCTAAGCGTTTGATAAATGTTCACTTTGACGGCAAACAAATAGAGCTTACCCCAGCAAAGCTTGACTCCAAAATTAGAAACTATTACACAGTAATCGTCGGAAAAAATGGCATTGGCAAGAGCCGACTACTCGCAGATCTAGTTACACTAGGAAACTACTTAGAATACTTTCAGAAAATCATCGCTATTTCCACAAGCCCATTCGATAAATTTCCAAGTCAGAGACGGCGCAGCCTAGCCCAAACTGGATTATACCGATATGTCGGAATGCGCACAGACAGCATATACCAGTCTTCATCTTCAGTATCACTAATTTCCTCTGCGGCAAAGGGGCTACTGGAAAAACTATCCGACGCAAATGGAAGTCATGACCTTAATGCTGTATTCGACTCACTAAATTTCGAACCAGTGGCTGACTTCATCTTAAAGCCTAGCTATCTGAAATCTACACAAAAAGGTTACAACGTATCCCTTGTAGAGGGCAGCAGTCTCGCAATAGAGCTGCGGAGACTTGAGCGAGAGCATGGCATTCAAGTAGACGAGCGTTATTTTGAGCTGCTAGAAAACCTTCCACTAGGCCGACGGCTCGAAGTTTTAGATGCCATGACCAAAGTTAACAAAGTACTTACAGCAAGAAGTGCAATTGAGCTTAATGCTGATTTCACGAACTCCACCATGACAATTGGAGGCCGTACTACAAGCAACAAATTTATTCGAGCAATAATAGTATTACTGGATGCCGGGTTTGTCCGCCTTATAGATCTAAACCTGCGAAAAAAGGACTTTGGCCAGCTTTCGCTAAAGAAAGCCAGTTCAGGCGAACAGTGCCTCTTAGTTCTCATCCTTGGCATCGCTGGACACATATGTGATGGTTCATTAATTCTTATAGACGAGCCCGAAATCAGCCTACACCCAAGATGGCAAGAAGAGTTTATGGAGCTACTAACCTTTTCATTTTCCGGCTACAGGGATTGCCAATTCGTCATCGCCACTCATTCACCACAAGTTATAGCGAGGCTTCGCGGTGACGGCTGCTACATCGCGTCATTATCGAGAGGCGAGCTATATGACGCAGCTGACTTCCACGACAAATCGGCTGATTTCCAGTTAGCAGAACTTTTTGACGCTCCTGGCATAATGAACGAGTACATCTCCCGACTTGCTTTCAATCTGTTAGCTAAGGTAAAGCACAACAAAACGCTGGATCGCTCATCTCGTGAAGAGCTTAAAAGGCTGCTAAAGTTCAACGAACAGCTTGAGAGCAATGACCCGGTTAAAGAGTTGATCCGTTCTGTGGCCATGCTGTGTGAAAGCTATGCCAATGATCAATAATCCCGTAACGCTAAGTGAAGCCGCCCTAGAACTGATCAACGCGAAAAAACGCTCCGCTGATTTCTCGCACGCTAGCTGGGGGGATGATGACCTTCAACCGGTACGACGAGAGATCCGAGAGCATTATAGGAACGTGCAGCGCTTAATCTGTGCTTACTGCCAAGGACCAGTCTCTAACCGCTCAGCTGCAGGATCTCCGATCGAACACATTTTGCCGAAGTCTCAATACTTGAATTTTATGTTTGAGCCCAAAAATCTATGTGTGGTGTGCTCAGAC
Source organism: Pseudomonas sp. CMR5c (assembly GCF_003850545.1). Classification (NCBI taxonomy): domain Bacteria; kingdom Pseudomonadati; phylum Pseudomonadota; class Gammaproteobacteria; order Pseudomonadales; family Pseudomonadaceae; genus Pseudomonas; species Pseudomonas sp. CMR5c. The sequence goes on from NZ_CP027705.1 coordinate 4,010,713, forward strand.
TGTAATGAGTACAAATCGAATTACGAGACGATGGTCGACCCAGTTTTGAGAGCACCTAGGGTTAACTACCCAGAAAACTCACAGCTGTTTCGTATAGTGCATCCGCACCTTGATAATTATGATGAGCACATTGGGCGCTTTGAAAGACTTTACGTAGATCTATCCGCAAAAGGCGGGTATACAATTTATGCCTGCAATCTCAACCGCTTCTTCCGAAGGTTTGGGCGCTGCGACGAACTCGTTAACGATGTTTCACTTGTTCAACAGTCTGAACGTTTTTATGAAGAAGGCATAATAAACCTTCAACAATAGGCATCTCTGACAAGCCATACTAGCCAAAAGCAGTGACTATGCCTTGTCAGAGTATTTCTGGCGACTTTTAATTTTGAATTAAACAGACGGCCTCGCCTAAGCCACAACACTGCAACCTGAACAAAAATGCATTACCCAACAGACACCGACACTTAAAATCGCCTCTTACTTAATTATTTTAAACGTATTTTTTACAACATACTCCCTACAGCCATTAAATTAACATTCCACTCTACACCCTTTCTAACTGCCACTTAATCTGACGGCGCGCTGTCGCGATGACATCTTTGAATAAAAAAATCTTCACATTCGGTTCAATATATTGCACAGGGAAATCAGTGGACCGTCGGCCGCCTAGCATCAATACAGTTATCGGCTTTTCCGTATACTTCGCGAACTCATGCCGATATCTTGTAGCTTGCTGGTAATCCTCATGGTTCAGGCCATGAGAAGGCCTTTTGAATTCTATGAGCAAGTACTCCCCATTCAAATTCTCGTTGAGCAAGAGGTCTGGCCGTTCAGTACCAGACTTCCCCTGATACTTCACACCCAAATATTCCTCGACCTGTTTCCTGAGCCCTTCGTTTGAGCTGAATGCGGTGTATTCAGCTCCAATGACCCAGAGAGCTTTCTCAATAGCGCGGTGAACAGTCACCTCAAGACAGGCCTTGTTTTCTACCAGATTTTCCAACCAATCAAGGAATGCTAGCCGAGCTTTTGCCTGCTCCACCAAGATCGCCATATCCGCAAGACCAAACTGCTCCAGCGCCTCAGCAACCGCAGCGACATCTGCCTTCTTGGCCTCAGCGAGATGTTCGATGACTGCTGCATAGTCCGAGCGCTCAATCGCCTGAAGCACCACGAAAGCGATTGCCTCGACCTTGTGCTCAGGCTCATCGTAGTACTTACTCAGGACCTTCTTGATGGCCTCCTCAGCGAACTGACGTTTGTGCTCAGGGAGTCTCGACATACTTAGGTTCAACGCTTTCTTCAACCTAGCATGCGCGAGCTGCATCTCCTGGGTATGAGATTGATGGAGCGCTTCTTTCACTGTCTGCTGGACGTATTGAGCGACCCGCTGGTAGCTCTCACTATTCTCGATTACGGAATCCCAACCAGCCGTAATGTAGTCCCGCAACTCATCAGCACTAATCTCACCGTAGAGTTTACGCAGCAGCTTAGGTGGTACGTCATCACATCCATCTAGCCCAAAGAAGCCAGGTTTACCGATGGCCTTTCCATCGACAAGTAGCGTGATGCCTGGCTGTCGTAAGCCCGACTTTTTGTTGCTGATGGAAAACCGTAGCACTACCTCACCTGCAGATGGCAATGTCTCGGACTCCTCCTTATAGGTGCCTTCCAGATCATCAATGCCTAATGGCTTTCCATTAATGATGATGGTGAATCCAGAGTGCCGACCATATTCCTTGATCAACTCTTGTCGGAGTTGGACTGGATTAGGGTAGCTCAGATCCTGCCGGAGATGCGTGAGCTGAATCGAGGTGCCGTGCTCGCCCTCCCCACAGCCAGACAGAGCTATTTCGATTGGAAGATGCTCGATATCAGCAACCTGCAGGAGATCGTCGACGCTCAGCGTAAATGACGCGGACTGGCCACGAGCCCGAGTACTCAAGGTCATCACCGACGCAGCCATCAGGCCCGCAAATTTGCCGATGCCCTTCCGGCCTTTAATGACCCTTTGCTTACCGAGAGTCCGTTCTCCTCGCCTGAGGCGACAGTCGGATGCGATTTTCATGTACTGAGACTTCAGCTCGATCACAGTCATACCATTGCCGTTGTCACTTATAACGATGGGCTGATCGCTCAAGGGCTCTGGTAGAACGATGACAACTTCTTCTGCATCGGCATCCCACGCGTTGTCCACCAGCTCTTTGAGAGCTTTCTCTGTCGACGAATACCCCTGCCCCAGCAATGTTGCCAAGCGCGCATCGACCTGGAAATTGGCTTGCTCCATGACTCATCCTTGGATTCATTCAACAGGTGGCAATTTAATGCCACCAAATAGAGCCTGTCACTACCCTTTATCGCGCTTTACAATGACCGATAGCCAGACGCTGCGGGAGTGCACCGACATCGCTCACAATATGAAGCCACCGCACGCACATTTTCTATCGACCAGTCCCCTGCTTATAAAACAGCGACTTCGAACTTGAATGATTTTTTGTTTTTAGCAATGGACTTCACCAATGACCGCTTTTGGTCGAAAGCTGTTGTTCCCAATAACCTAATCTGAATGCAGCTACGACTAGGGAGCGAAAGCAGTTCATAACAAACCTGTGAAATCTCTCTCAGCTCGATGCCAAAAGCAGGCTGCTTGCGGAAGCGATCCAGAATTTTGCGGAAGTGATTGCCCAAATCCCAGGCAATAAAAAACCCCGTAGACGTTAATCTACGGGGTTTTCAAGGGTGGAGGCCGAGGTCGGAATCGAACCGGCGTAGGCGGATTTGCAATCCGCTGCATAACCATTTTGCTACTCGGCCCCAAATATCCAATGCCTGAAAAACAACACTGGACACGTACAAACTGGAACGGCTTGAGGATCTTTTCGATCTTCCTAACTCTTTATCTAACCTGTTGATTTATAAAGAGTTTTTCCGTTTCCTCGCTGAGGAATGGTCGCAATTATGGACGTGTTTTCCAGTCCTGGCAACTCTTATTCGATATTTTTTCTAGCGAGGGGTTTCTAAGGCTTTTCGGGCTGGAAGCGTCCGCTCCCTGCGCCGTGGCCAGGGGCGGATGATCCCATACATCCCCGGGCATTGCTCGCCCTGCATCGCACCACCCCGTAAGATCCGCTGCTGGCCCGCCCCCGAAGGAATCCCGATGAAGGCTTTCAACGACTACCGCCTGCCCTCCCTGGATGCGTTGCTGGCCTTCGAAAGTGCCGCCCGACTGAAGAGCTTCGAGCAGGCGGCCGAGGTCCTGGCGTTGACGGGCAGCGCGCTGCGCAAGCGCATTGCTGGGCTCGAACAACTGTTGGGGGTGAGCCTGTTCGAGCGCCAGGGCGGTAGCTTGCGGCTTACTGCCGATGGCCAGTTGTACCTGGAACAGGTGGCCCCGGTCCTGCAACAGTTGCTGGACATTCCCCAGCACCGGCGCACCGTGCAACGCAAGCAGCGGCTGATCTTGTGCAGCCCACCGACCTTCGCCCGGCAAGTGCTGATCCCGCGCCTTGACGAACATAGCCGGGCCCATCCGCAGATCGACCTGCAGATCCAGCTCTCGGCGCCCTTGTCCAACACCAGTAATGGCCAGTGCGACCTCGAGGTCCGTGGCGACAGTCTCGAGGCGCCAGCAGCCAAGCGTTTGCTGGATGAACAGTTGCTGCCAATGGCCGCCCCTGCCCTGCTCGCCCGGTTCACGTCCCTGCAACTGCCGGCGGATTTTGCCCGGCTGCCATTGCTGCGCTCGCCCCTGGAACCCTGGCGCCCCTGGTTGCAGGCCGCCGGCCTGGATTTTCCGGAACCCGACCAGGGGCCGACCCTGCTGGACCTGGGCATGCTGCTGGAGGCCGCGGCCAATGCCCAGGGCGTGGTGCTAGCCCGTCCGTCCCTGGCGCGTAGCTGGCTGGCCCAGGGACGCCTGGTGATCCTCGGGGAAGTCAGCAGCCCGCCGTCCTACCACTACACCCTGGACATCCCGCAGCCCTCGCCCGCCGCCCAGGACCTGGCCCACTGGCTGCAACGCATCTGCCGCGACGCCGTGGTCCAGGGCAGCGCCCACGCCCTGGGTTGAGGCACGCCTTGCCGGGACCTGGGAAAAAACCGCCCGCACGCCGGGAATTGTTTTCCGCAACCTGTTCGGCCCGGCGCACTAGTCTGCTGCGATCCATCACACAGGAGTGCGCCATGCCCATCATCACCTGCATCGAAGACCTGCGCCGGCTGGCCCGGCGCCGGGTGCCGCGGATGTTCTACGACTATGTCGATGGCGGCTCCTGGAGCGAAAGCACCTACCACGCCAACCAGGCCGACTTCGCGGGGATCAAGTTGCGCCAGCGGGTGGCGCGCAACATCGACAATCGCTCGTTGCAGGTACACAGGCTGGGCGTCGACATGGCCATGCCCCTGGCCATCGCCCCCACCGGCCTGGCGGGAATGGTCCACGCCGATGGCGAAATCCTCGCGGCCCGGGCCGCAGCAGCGGCCGGCATCCGCTACACCCTGTCCACGGTCAGCATCTGCTCCCTGGAGGACGTGGCCGAAGCCACGGCCGCGCCGTTCTGGTTCCAGCTGTACGTGATGCGCGACCGCGACTTCGTCGGCCGGCTGATCGACCGGGCCAAGGCCGCAGGCTGCGACGCCCTGGTGCTGACCCTCGACCTGCAACTGAGCGGGCAACGGCACAAGGACCTGAAGAACGGCCTCAGCACCCCGCCCCGGCCGACGTTGGCCAACCTGCTGAACCTGCTGGGCAAACCGCGCTGGGTCGCCGGCATGCTGGGCACCCGGCGTCGACATTTCGGCAACATCATGGGCCACGTCACGGGCGTGCACGACATGCGCCAACTGGCGGAATGGACCTACCAGCAGTTCGATCCTTGCCTGAGCTGGGACGACATCCAGTGGATCAAGCAACGCTGGGGCGGCACCCTGATCCTCAAGGGCATCCTCGACGTCGAAGACGCCCGCCTGGCAGTGGCCAGCGGCGCCGATGCGCTGATCGTCAGCAACCACGGCGGACGCCAGCTCGATGGCGCACCCTCGAGCATCGCCATGCTGCCGGCCATTGTCGACGCCGTTGGCAGCCAGGCCGAGGTCTGGATCGACAGCGGCATCCGCAGCGGCCAGGACGTGATCAAGTCCCTGGCCCTGGGCGCCCAGGGCGCGATGATCGGCCGGGCCCACCTGTATGGCCTCGGCGCGCTGGGCCAGGCCGGGGTCAGCCAGGCCTTGCAGATCATCGCCAGGGAAATGGACCTGACCCTGGCACTTTGTGGCCACACTCGGATCGAGCAGATCGACCGGCAACTGCTGGTGCCCGGCAGCTATCCCTTGCCCTGAACCTGCCAACCAGGATGCGCTCGCTCAGCGGGCGGCCCAGGCGTTGAAGCGCTGCTCCAGGTCCTCGCCATGGTCGACCCAGAAGCCGGCATCCACCGCTCGCGCGCCCTGCAAGTTGGCTTCATAGGTAGGCAACTGTCGCTGTACCGAAGGTGGTAGCAGCCCCAGGGCCTGGCGGTGCACCGGCCCGTAGGGGATGTGCTGCGAGAACGCCTTCTGCGCCTCCGGTTGGCTGGCGAAGCGGATGAACTCCTCAGCCAGCGCCTTGTTCGGCGACCCCTTGACCACCGCCCAGTACTCCGGGTCGTACAGGCTCTGGGGCCAGAGGATGCTCAACTGCATGCCCTCCTTCTGGGCCATGGCGATCCGCCCGTTGTACGCGGCGCTCATCGCCACGTCCCCGGCCACCAGCCATTGCGGCGGCTGGGCGCCGGCTTCCCACCATTGGATGTACGGCTTGATCTGGTCGAGCTTGGCAAAAGCCCGGCTCACGCCCTCCGGGGTGCCCAGTACCTGGTACAGCTGGGCTGGCGCTACGCCATCGGCCAGCAGGGCAATCTCCAGGGTGTACTTGGCGCTCTTGCGCAAGCCACGCTTGCCCGGAAAATCCTTGAGATTCCAGAAATCGGCCCAGGACTCCGGCGCCCTGGCCAGCTTTTGCGGAGCAAAGGCCATGACCATCGACCAGACATAAGTCGCCACCCCGCACTCGGTCAGGGTGCCGGGTACGAACTGCCCCGGGTCACCAAACTTGCCCAGGTCCAGGGGCTCGAACAATCCCTCGTCACAGCCACGCAGCAGCTCCGGGCTCTCCACTTCGACCACGTCCCAGCTGGTCTTGCCGACTTCGACCATGGCCTTGATCTTCGATAGCTCGCCATTGTATTCGCCGGCCACCACCCGAGCCGCGCCACTCTGGTTGAACGGCTGGAAGTACGCCTGTTCCTGGGCCTGCTTGGTCGCGCCGCCAAAGGAGATGACCGTGAGGTTCCGCGGCTCGGCCGCCACGCCGGTGCACAGCACCAACAACGACCACGCAACACCGCAACGCAAGATATTGAACATGTACCCATCCTCGAATAAGCCGGTCCGCCCGCACGAACCCGCACTGCATGAGCCTGGCAACGACCGTAGCCACGGGCGGTACCGCGCCAGGCAAGAGCAAGCTCTTCAGTGCCGTACCGCGGGCCACAAGGCCCTGGCGGTGTTGCCGCGGGCGCCATGGCCCGGTTCGTTGGAAGTATCCCGGGGCCCGGGTGCAGGGGCCGGCCAGGTCATGTTCGAAGGACAATTCATCGCTTGCTCCCTGTTGTTTTTGTAGGAAGAACAAACCGATCGGTAGTGCAGCGCCAGCACACCCCATCTCTAGGGGCAGGCGCATGCCGGGGCCATTGTTCGCCGAACCCCAGGTATCGCGAAACGAGGCTTTTAAGAGGCACTGGCAAGGAAAAAGCTGCCTTGCAGGCGCACCCCAGGGGCCATGCCCAATGCCGGACAAGCCAGCTAGAATCTCTGCACCTTTGCCTTGCAAGCCGACGAGACCCGCCCATGAGCTACGACTTCGATACCCTGCACCCACGCCACGGCACCGGTAGTACCAAGTGGAGCCGCTACCCCGAGGACGTATTGCCGATGTGGGTGGCGGACATGGACTTCGCCGCGGCCCCGGAGATCATCGACGCCCTGCGCCAGCGCCTGGAGCATCCGCTGCTGGGCTACAGCGTGGCCCGCGACGAGCTGCGCGCGGCGGTCGTCGCCGACCTGTGGCACAAGTACGCCTGGCGCGTGCAACCGGATGAGCTGATCTTCCTGCCCGGGGTCGAACCGGGCTTCAACATGGCCCTGCACGCCTTCGTCAAGCCGCACCAGCAGGTGGTAGTGCAGACCCCCAACTACCGGCCCCTGCGCCTGGCTCCCGGCAACTGGCAACTGCGCAAGATCGAGGTGCCGTTCCAGGTCACCGCCGAAGGCACCTACACCACGCCCCTGGCCGAACTGCGCCAGGCCCTGCGAGGCGCCGGCGCGCTGCTGCTGAGCAACCCGCACAACCCCCTGGGCAAGGTCTTCCCCCGGGAAGAACTGCAAGCAGTGGCCGAGGCCTGCCTGGAACAGGGCGCGCTGATCGTATCCGACGAGATCCACGCCGAGCTGTGCTTCGACGGTCGCCGACACATCCCCACCGCCACCCTCGGCCCGGAGATCGCTCGGCGCACCATCACCCTGATGTCGGCCAGCAAGGCCTACAACGTCGCGGGCATGAAGACCTGCTTCGCCATCGTCCAGGACCCGGCCACCCGCCTGGCCTTCAACAACGCCCGCGCCGGCATGGTGGACAGCGTCAGCCCCCTGGGCCTGGAAGCCACCCACGCCGCCCTGACCCAGGGCGACGCCTGGCGCCAGGAGCTGATCGCCTACCTGCAAGCCAATCGCGACTACCTGCTCGAAGCGGTGCGCACTCGCTTGCCGGGCATCCGCATGCACGCACCGCAAGGCACCTACCTGGCCTGGCTCGATTGCAGTGGCCTGGGCCTGGAAGATCCCCACGCCTTCTTCCTCGAACAGGCCAAGGTCGGCCTCAGTGCCGGACTGGAATTCGGCGACGACTGCCAGCAGTTCGTGCGCCTGAACTTCGGCTGCCCACGGGCACTGCTGGAAGAAGGCATCCGGCGCATGGAACAGAACCTGGGCCAGCGCTGACCCAGGCGCCACACACCTAGCGCCTACCAGACAGCGATATGCGAGTCCGCCCGGGGCTCGGTGCCGCCACAGAGCACTGCGCTTTGCGGGTCGCGCAGGATGATCTGGCCGCGACCAAAGCGGCTCAGATCATGGGCGACCTGGACCTGGTGCCCACGGCGAACCAGTGCCTCGAGCAACTCGCCAGGGGCACTGTGCTCGATGGCGACCTGCTGCTGGCCCAGCCATTGCCAACGCGGGGCGTCCAGTGCCGCTTGAGGGTTCAGGCCGAAGTCCACCAGGTTCGTCACCATCTGGACATGCCCCTGCGGTTGCATGTAGCCGCCCATCACGCCAAAAGGCCCCAGGGGCACGCCCCCCTGGCTGAGAAACCCCGGGATGATGGTATGGAAGGTCTTCTTGCCCGGGGCCAGGCAATTGGCATGGGCCGGGTCGAGGCTGAACTCCTGGCCACGGTTCTGCAGGGCGATGCCGCTGTCAGGCAGCACCACGCCCGAACCGAAGCCGTGGTAGTTGCTCTGGATGAACGAGACCATGTTGCCCTCGGCGTCGGCCGTGGCCAGGTACACCGTGCCACTGGCCTGGGGATCGCCCGCCGTCGGGAGCCGCGCCTGGTCACCGATCAGTGCCCGGCGGCGCCGGCTGTAGGCATCGCTGAGCAGGTCGCTGACCGCCACCCGCATATGGGTCGGGTCGGTGATGTAGTGCAGGCCGTCGCTATAGGCCAGCTTCAGGGCCTCCAGTTGCAGGTGCCAGGTGCGCGGGCTGTCGCGCTGGTCGAACTGGAAACCTTCGAGCAGCTTCAGGGCCATCAACGCCACCAGCCCCTGGCCGCTGGGGGGAATTTCCCAGACTTCATAGCCTCGGTAATCGATCTTGATCGGCTGCACCCATTGCGGCCGGTAATCCTGCAGGTCGCTGGCCCGCAGATAACCGCCCGTGGCCCGGGAATGGGCGTCCAGGCGCTGGGCCAGCTCGCCGCGATATAGGCTTTCACCAGCGCTGGCCGCCAGCGCTTGCAGGGTCTGGGCCAGGGCCGGGATGCGGAACACTTCACCGGCCCGCGGCGCACGCCCCTCGATCAGGAAGGTCGCGAACCAGGGCTCCAGTACCGGATCACCCTGCGCGCTGAACAGCTCCAGGGCCCGCTGCCATTGCAGGGCGACCACCGGCGACAACGGGAAACCGTCGCGGGCCAGTTCGATGGCCGGCTCCAGCAATCGGGCAAACGCCAACCGGCCAAAGCGCCGTGACAATTCGGCCCAGGCCGCCGGGCAGCCAGGTACGCTCACTGGCGTCCAGCCATGGAGCGGCATCCGCGCATGCCCCGCGGCCTTCACCGCATCGATGCTCAGGGCTGCCGGAGCCTGGCCATTGGCGCTCAGGCCATGGAGCTGGCCCTGGGTCCAGACCAGGGCAAAGGCATCGCCGCCCAGGCCGCAACCCGTGGGCTCGACCACTGTAAGCACCGCAGCCGTGGCAATCGCCGCGTCGATGGCGTTGCCGCCCTGGCGCAGGACCTGGATACCGGCCTCGGCGGCCAGTGGCTGGGACGTCGCGACCATGCCACGGCGAGCGAACACGCTCTGGCGTTGCGAGGCATAGGGGTAGTGATGAGCGGAGAACTTCAACATGGCCAGAGCCCTTCCAGAGCGGATTGCGGCACACCGTTGAAGCAGTATGGACGGCAACGCCGGAGTAGCGACCGACGTTGCCCTGGCTGGACCTCAAAGGCTCAGGCAGATTTTCCCCAGGTGGGCGCCGGAGGCTTCATGGGCGAAGGCCTTGGCGATCTCGGCCAAGGGGAAGGTGCTGTCGATCACCGGCTTGATGCCGGTGGCTTCCAGGCCACGGATCATCTCCACCTGCTGCTGGCGGCTACCGACGATCAAGCCTTGCAGGCGCTGCTGCTTGGCCATCAGGGCAGCCGTGGGTACCGGCCCGGCCCAACCGGTGAGCACGCCGATCAGGGCGATGTGCCCACCGATCCGGCACGCAGTGATGGACTGGGCCAGGGTGCCCGGGCCGCCGACTTCCACCACATGATCGACGCCCCGCCCGCCGGTGAGCTTGAGCACCTCGGCGCCCCACTCCGGCTGGGTTCGGTAGTTGATGGTGTGGTCGGCCCCCAGCTCGCGTACCCGCGCCAGCTTGGCGTCCGAGGACGAAGTGGCGATCACCGTGGCGCCCATGGCCTTGGCCAGTTGCAAGGCGAAGATCGATACCCCGCCCGTACCCAGCACCAGGACGGTCTCACCGGCCTTGAGGCCGCCGTCCACCACCAGTGCGCGCCAGGCGGTGAGCCCAGCCGTGGTCAGGGTTGCGGCTTCGGCGTGGCTGTAGCCCTTGGGCGCATGGGTGAACCAGTGGCTGGGCTGGATCACCACCTGCCGGGCATAACCATCGACGCCGTCGCCAGGGGTGGTGCTGAAGTCGGCGATGGCCGGGCCACCGTCATGCCAATGGGGAAAGAAGCAGGACACCACCGCGTCGCCGACCTTGAATTCGCTGACGCCCTCGCCCACGGCCTCCACCACACCGGCGCCATCGGCCATGGGAATTCGTCCATCGGCGGTGGGCAGGCCGCCGGTCACCACCGCATAGTCGTGATAGTTCAGGGAACAGGCATGGATCCGCACCCGGACTTGCCCGGCGCCGGGCTGGCCCGGGTCGGGCAGCTCGACGAGCTTCAGGTTGTCCAGGGATGCCGGCAGGCTGAGCTTGATGGCTTGCATGGGAGGTACTCCACAGATCGATAATCTTCCAGGGGGCTAACCCTACCACCGAACGCCTGGCTGTAGCCGCTGCCGCAGGCTGCGAGCACTGTATCGCCGGGATGCAGGTTTTCAGCCGCTACGGGTTCGACCCAAAATCGCCAGCAAGGCCCTGCGGGCCTTTGCTCAGCTTCGCAGGCTCAGCAGCGGCTACAAGGCTCCACTCCCGGCCGCACAAAACATTGCTCGGTCACGGTCGCGCCCCATTGCTCGCCCAGCTGTTCCTGCACCAGCACAAAACCCTGTTCCTCATACAGCGCGCGTGCCGCATCCAGGCCCTTGAAGGTCCACAAGCGGGTGGCAGCAAAGTTCCACTGATCGCAGAACGCCAGCGCCTCGGCCAGCAGACGCCGGCCCAGTCCCAGGCCGCGAGCAGCCTCATCGAGAATGAAGCAACGCAGGATCGCCTCGTCGCCCTCCCCATCAATGGCGATGGAACCGACAATCCGTTCCCCCTGCAGCGCCACCCAGACTTCATTGCGCGGGTTGTGCAAACGCCCCATCAGCTCGGCCATGTCCGCCGCCACCAGGCTTTCGAAGGGCTGGCCGAAGCCGGCCCGGGCGGCGTAGTAACAAGCGTGCATCTCGGCGATACGGCCAATCACCCCCGGTCGGTAGCCCCGGGCGATAGTGCCGCATGCGAGCTGCTCTGGCGCCTCGCCCAGACGCACCGCGCGCAACGCACGGGCATAGTCGGCGATGCCCGCAGAAGCACTGCGCTGCTGTTCCGCGGTCAGGTGCGCCAGGGCCGCGGCCACCTGGGCCTGGGCGAAATGGTCGATGCCCGCCAGGGTCTGGCGCCCGCGGGCGCTGAGTTGCAGTTTCTTCGAGCGGGCGTCCTGTTCATGGGCCAGTTCGCTGATCTCGCCCGCCTCCACCAGTTTGCGCACCAGGCGGCTGACGCTGGATTTCTCCAGCCCCAGCAGCGTCACCAGATCACCGGCTGTCAAGGCATGGCCCTGGCCGATCTCCAGCAACGCATGCACCGCCGAGGGCGGGTAGTCGGTGGCGGCCAGGGTGGCCTGCATGAAGCCCAGCTCGCGGACCATCTGCCGGGACGCTTGGCGCAACTGCGGGATAAGGGAAGCGGATTGGCTCGACATAAGGGCGACCTCGCAAGTGAGGTATTTAGTTGTACCTTACAACCATTTAGCCCACAACCCCGGCTCAGGGTGACGACAAGCCCTGGTGGACAGTGATAAAAATTCAAGCACCCAATAATGAGAAGCATTACCATAAGCACCCATTTCGCCCACCTCGACCTCGGAATCCTTATCGATGGTGCCCACCCCTTCCCTCCAGCAAGCCGTGGGCGAGCTCTACCTCCAGCATCACAACTGGGTGGTGCAACTGCTGCGACGCAAGCTCGGCAACCAGGACCAGGCCATGGACCTGGCGCAGGACACCTTCGTGCGCATCTTGCGCAGCGAGCAACTGCCGGTGCTGCGCGAACCCCGGGCCTACCTCAACACCGTGGCCAGCCGCCTGTGCGGGCAGTATTTCCGCCGCCAGGCCCTGGAGCGCGCGTACCTGGAGACCCTTGCGCAGCTGGAGCCGCAGCACCAGCCCTCGCCGGAAACCCGACTGCTGGTACTCGAGGCGCTGGACGCCGTGGGCCAGGTGCTGGACGGCCTGGGCAGCCGGGTGCGCGAGGTGTTTCTGCTGTCCCAGCTCGAAGGCCTGACCTACCCGCAGATTGCTGAACGCCTGCAGCTCTCGGTCAACGTGGTGCAAAAAGCCATGCTCAAGGCCTACCGCCATTGCTATGCGGCGGTGTACCCGGGATGAACGCCTTCCAGCCGGTGGACGATCAGGGCGCTGTGGAACAGCAGGTTCTGGACCAGGCCCTGGAGTGGTTGGTGCTGCTGCAATCGGGCATCAGCAGCCCCGAGCAGCAGGCCGCCTGCCTGGCCTGGCGCCGGGCCGACCCGCAGCATGACCTGGCCTGGCAGCGCCTGGCCGGCATCGGCCAGGACCTGCGCGACAGCACCCGCAGCCTGCCTGCGCCCCGTGCCCGGCAACTGTTGCAGGCTCGCAGTCACCCGGGGCGGCGCACACTGCTCAAGGGCATCGTCGGCCTGGGTGTGGTGGCCGCCAGCAGTTGGAGCGTGCGCGAACGACTGCTGTTGCCGCAGCTGTTCAGCGACTATCACACCGCCACCGGTGAGCGCCGCCAGCTGCAACTGGCCGCTGGCGCCAGCCTGCAATTGGACACCCGCACCAGCCTCGATCAGCAGGCCAGCCCCCAGGGCTTGCAACTGCGGCTCAACAACGGCCGCCTGTTGCTGACCCTGGGCAACGCCGCGCCCGTGCAGGTCATCACCGCCGATGGACGCATCCAGCTCGCGCCGCGCTCACAACTGATCCTCAGCGTTGGCTTGCCGGGCATCAGCGGCACCCGGGTACAACTGCTGGCCGGCAGCAGCTCGGTGAGTACCGCCCATGCCCCTGCGCTAAACCTGGGCCCGGGCCAGCAAGTGGATGTCGCCCAACAGCGGATCGGCGCCCTGGCCGTCGTGCCCACCACGGCCAATGCCTGGACCCAGGGCCTGCTGATTGCCGAGCGTCGCCCCCTGGGCGAGGTGATCGCCGAACTCGACCGCTATCGCCCCGGCCTGCTGCGCTGCGCCGCCGAAGTCGCCGGTTTGCGGGTTTCCGGCTCGTTCTCCCTGAACCAGCCGGACGCCAGCCTCGATTTGCTGGCCAAGACCCTGCCGATTCGCATCCGGCGGGTAATGGGGTACTGGGCCTCCGTGGACGCTGCCTGATTTTTCCTCAGTTTTTTTCTGGACGGCGGCAGTTTTTTCAATCTCGTGCATCAAGACCAGGGAAGAAGCTGGAAAACAGCTCTGCGCCAACCCTTTCCAACCCACGGATTTTCCTTATGCACATTCGCCTCACGCCACTTGCCGCTGCGTTGCGCACGGTCGTCATCGGCCTTGCCATCGCCAGCTGCAGCCCGCCCCTGCTGGCTGCGGATATCCCGTCTGTAGGCTATGACATCGCGCCAGGCAACCTGGACCAGGTGCTGGGCGCCTTTGGCCAGCAGTCCGGAACCATGATCGCCGTCGACTCGAACCTGACCCAGAGCCTACGCAGCCCAGGCCTCAAGGGCCGTTTCGCCGTCAGCGAGGGGCTGCAACAGCTACTGGCCCCATTGGGTCTTGTGGCAGTGAAAGAAGGCGAAGGCTACCGGGTTCAAGTGGCCCCCGAAGTAGCCAGCGGCCCATTGCAGTTGGGAACGACCAGCGTCGTTGCCAACCAGTTAGGGACCGTCACCGAAGGCACAGGCTCCTATACACCGGGCACCATCGCCACAGCCACGCGCCTGGTGCTGACTCCCCGGCAAACACCACAATCGATCACCGTCATCACGCGCCAGCACATGGATGACTTCGCACTCAAATCCATCGACGATGTGATGCGGCACACGCCGGGTATTACCGTCTCGACTTATGACAGCGAGCGAACCAACTACTTTGCACGAGGCTTCTCCGTCGAGAACTTCCAGTACGACGGCATCCCGACCCTGCGCAACTCGGCTTACTCCTCTGGTCAGACCCTGAGCGACATGGCCATCTATGATCGGGTGGAAGTTCTCAAAGGTGCCACGGGCTTGCTCACCGGGGCAGGTGCTCCCGGCGCGACCATCAACCTGATCCGCAAGAAACCGACTCACGACTTCAAGAGCAGCCTCGAGCTGGGTGCCGGTAGCTGGGACAACTATCGCTCGCAGATCGACGTCAGCGGACCGCTGACGGACAGTGGCAACCTGCGCGGACGTGCAATAGCGGCACATCAGGACAAGCGCTCGTTCATGGATCGCTACTCACGCAAGACCAGCGTTTACTTCGGCACTCTGGAGGCAGACCTGACCGATGACACATTGCTGACTGTAGGATTCGACTATCAGAACAGCGACCCCCGCAGCGCAGGATGGTCGGGCAGCCGTCCTCTGTTCGATCGCAACGGCGACCGGATCGAAGCCAAACGCTCTTTCAACAACGGAGCCAAGTGGAGCAGTTGGGAACAATACACCCAAAGCGTGTTCTCGACCCTGGAACACAGCTTCGCCAATGGCTGGGTAGCCAAGGGTCAATTGACTCACCAGATCAATGGCTATGACGCCCCATTGGGATCGATCCAGCTCGGCCCATTTCCTGCTACCGGCAAGTCGACGCTCTATGCAGAAAAATACACCGGCAGAACTCGCACCGATGCTGTCGATGTGTACGCAAGCGGCCCCTTCAACCTATTAGGCCGCGATCATGAACTGGTCATCGGCGCTGCGGCCTCGACCGCTCACTGGAAAAGCAAGGGTTATGGCCGCCCTATCCACGCCAATGACAGGGTCATCGATTTCTGGAACTTCAATGGCAACTTCCCGAAGCCAGACTGGGGAGAACCATCCCAGATCAATGAACAAACTACCCGGCAAACCGCCACCTACATCACGGGTCGCTTCAATCTCACGAACGATCTGAATCTCATTCTTGGAACCCGGGTTGCCAACTACAGATTGACAGGGACCGGCGACGCCAAGGAAACCGGAAGGCTGGTGCCCTATGTCGGCGTCACCTATGACCTGAACGACAACTTCACCGCGTATGCCAGCTACACCGATATTTTCATGCCGCAGGTCAACCGCGACCGCAACAACAAGTTGCTGGAACCGAATGAGGGCAAGAACTACGAATTGGGTCTGAAGGGCGAATTCTTCGACGGCCGACTCAATACCAGCCTGGCGTACTTCGAAGTGCATGAAGACAACCGTCGAGAACCGGACGCTGAATACAATGGTAATCCCACCAACCCGGGAGTCGGTTACGCATACAAAGGTATCACCGCCAAGACCAAGGGGTTCGAGGCAGAAATGTCCGGTGAACTGGCTCCCGGATGGCAAGCCCAGGCGGGTTATACCCATAAGGTCGTGCGTGACCAGGGTGGTACCAAAGTCTCGACCTGGGAACCCCAGGACCAGCTCAGTTTCTATACCTCATACAAACTCAAGGGCCCATTGGACCGCTGGACAATCGGTGGTGGCGCTCGCTGGCAGAACAAGAGCTGGCAGAACCTGTACAACCGCCCCAAGAAAAGTTACGAAGAATTCTCGCAAGACGCCTATTGGCTGGTGGATGTAATGGCGCGTTACCAGGTCACTGAGAACCTGTCTGCTTCCCTGAACGTCAACAACCTGTTCGACAAGTTCTACTACACCAACATCGGTTTCTATAACACCGCTTACTATGGCGACCCACGCAACGTGATGGTCAGCACCCGCTGGAACTTCTGACCCAATCCGCCCGGCGCCTGCCGGGCGGTCATTGGAGACGCGACGAAAATCTATACGACCTTCCTGGCGACATCTGTTAAAACGCGGTTTTGATTCCTCCATGGTGCCCCGCATGTCCCCGCCCCTGCTCCAGCGCCTTGGCCGTCGCTGGCTCCCCCTGCTGTGCATGGCCTTGCTGATCATCGGCCTGCCGACCAGTTGCGCGGTGCTGCAGTACAAGGAACGCCAGCTGGTGTTTCGCATCGAGCCCGGTACTGCCGGCTGGTTCCACGGCCTGCCGCAAGCGGTGCAGGAGTTGGAACTCAAGTCCAGCCGCTTCAAGGCCGGACAGAACCTCCACGCCTGGTGGTGGCCGGCGCAACGCGCCGATGCGCCTGCGATCCTCTACCTGCACGGGGTGCGCTGGAACCTCACCGGCCAACTGTTTCGCATCGAGCAGTTGCACGCCCTGGGTTATTCGGTGCTGGCCATCGACTACCGGGGGTTTGGCCAGAGCCACGGCGAGCTGCCCTCGGAAGCCAGCGTCTATGAAGACGCCCGCGTGGCCTGGGAACGCCTCAAGGTATTGCAGCCCGAGGCGGGCAAACGCCTGATCTACGGCCACTCCCTGGGCGGCGCGGTGGCCATCGACCTGGCCGCCGAACTGGGTCGCCAGGCCGCCAGCGAACAGCGTCCGGTGGCCGCACGCGGCCTGATCGTCGAATCCACCTTCACCACCCTGGGCGACGCGGCGGCGGCAGTGACCAAGACTTCGCTGCCGGTGCGCTGGCTGATGTCGCAGAAGTTCGACTCCATCGACAAGATCAGCGAAATAGGCATGCCGTTGCTGGTGGTCCACGGCCTCAAGGACGACTACGTACCAGCGCGCCTGAGCCGGGAGCTGTTCGCTGCGGCGGCACAACCCAAGACATTGCTGCTGGTGCCCGGCGGCACCCATAACAACAGCATGAACCTGGCCGGCAAAGGCTATGCCGTGGCGATCGGTACCCTGTTGAAGAGCCAGCCCGCCACCGGCCTGGCCAGCCAACCTCCTGTCACCCGGCACGAAACCCTGTAGGCGCTGTCGAGCCCGCGAGGCTGCGACAAGGCCTGCAGGGCTTTCAGCGATCGGTAGGCGCCCCGGCTTCGGGCGTGTCAGCCGGCCTGCACACCCGGCGTGCTCGGGGTCGGGCGCAGCGCCTCGCCGATGGTCCGCAGCTTCAGGCAGGTCTCCCGGTATTCGCTCTGCGGGTCCGACTCGGCGACGATGCCGCAACCGGCGAACAGGTGCGCCTGGTTGCCACGGATCAGCGCCGAGCGCAGGGCCACGGCAAACTCGCCATCGCCCTCGGCATTGAGCCAGCCCACCGGCGCCGCATACCAGCCACGGTCCAGCTGTTCGTGCTCGCGGATGTACTCCAGGGCACTGGCCCGGGGCAAGCCGCCCACCGCAGGGGTCGGGTGCAGGACCTGCACCAGTTGCAGCAGCTCCACCTGAGGTCGCAGGCGTCCCAGCACCGGGGTCAGCAGGTGCTGGACGTGAGCTAGGCGGTGCAATTGCGGCTGCGGGGCGATCTCCAGCATCGCGCAGAAAGGCTGCAGCGCCTCACGCAGGGTTTGTACTACCAAAGCGTGCTCATAGCGGTCCTTGGGGCTGTCCAGCAACCGCTGCCCCAGCTCCGCGTCCTGCTGCTCATGGACGCCACGGGCACAGGTGCCGGCCAGGGCCACAGTGTTCAAGGTGCCGCGCGCCACCCGCACCAGGCGCTCGGGGGTGGCGCCCAGGAAGCAGCTGTCGCCACGGCTGAAGGCGAACAGGAACGCCTGGGGATAGGCCGCCTGGAGGTTCTCCAGCAATGCTCCGCAGGGAATGTTGCGCTCGGCCTGCAGGCACACCTCCCGGGCCAGCACTACCTTGTTCAGGGCTCCGGCATTGATGCGTTCGATGGCGCCGGCGACCGTCGCCTGCCACTGCTGCGCACCACTGTCCAGGTCCTGCGGTTGGCTGCAAGCGGGCACCTGCAAGCGCGGCCCATGGGCATAGCGGGCCTGCAACAGGTTCCACTCCGCAGCGATCGCTGCCGCGCACTGGCCAACATCGGCCTCGGCCTCGATCCACAGGCTGAACAACCAGTGCTGCTGGTCGCCCTCACGCAGCAACAGGATGCGTGGCAGCACCAACGAGGTGTCGGCGAACGATTGCCACAAGGCGCCACGGACAGCCTCCGGGTCGAAGGAAAACCCACCACACAGATAGGCCTTGCGCGGCCCCACCTGATGCGCCCGCTCCAGTAACTGGCGCCAGGCCTGGGTACTGGCGGCGAAACGCTCGGCGGCCGGCGGGCTGATTTCCTCGGTACAACCGAAACCGGCCATGGCCAGGGCACCCTGGTCGCCGGACCAGAACAGGCTCTGGCCGAACACCTGGCGGTTGCTCGCAAACAGCCCCAGCGGATCCAGCCGCTCGGCGGCCTGGCTGAACACTACCAGCACCGCCCGGCCCTCGCGCCGGGCCCGGGACTCGGCATCCTGCAACGCCCGGGTCAACCCGGGCAGGCATGCTTCATTCATCTTGCGCTCCTTGCTCCAGCCCGTGGCAGATGCGCCAGTGGCGCACTTGCTGAGCGATGTTCCAGTGGATGATCTGGGCGAACAGCGGCACCGCGAACATCGGGTCCAGTCCCGCCTCTCGTGCCCATTGCTGACGCCGCGGCAACATCGCCGCGACCCGTTCCGGAGCGGCGATGCTCTGCTCCGTGGGCTTGAACTGGGCCGCCGCCTTGACATATGCCAGGCGCCGGCCGAGGGCCCGGATGATCTGCTCGTCCATGGCGTCGATCCCGCGGCGCACATCGTCCAGGCTGTTGCATTGCTCGGGTGTCTTCATATCGGTGTCCATCAAGGAAAGGGTCATGGGGTCGAAGGCCAGCATTGCCACGCCGGCTCGCCATGGCTGGCCAGCAGCCGGGTCAGGTGGCGCAGTACCTCGGCCTGCTGCTGGCGCAGGTAGAAATGCCCGCCGGGAAAAGTCTGGAAATCCGTAACCTCGCGGCTGGTCTCGGCCCAGGCATAGGCCTCGTCATGATCCACCTCGCGATCCTGGGCGCCGAGGCATACGCTCAGCGGCAGGTCGAGGGTCCGGCTGGCATCGCCGCGATAGGACTCGATCAACCGGTAGTCGTTACGCAAGGCCGGCAGGTACAACTCGCGCAGGGTCGGGTCGTCCAGGAGCGACGGCTGGCCATCGGACAAGCGCCGCACATCCGCCAGCAACCCGGCATCCGGACCCAGGTGCAGCTCGCTGCGGCGCTGGCGATGGGGTGCCGGATGGGCCGAAACGATCAAGCGCTGCGGCGCCGAGCCCTGTTGCTGCAAGCGCAGCGCGACCTCGAAGGCCAGGGCCGCGCCCATGCTGTGGCCGAACAGCACCAATGGCCGGTCTGCCAGATCCGAGAGCGCCCGGGTGATGGTGCCGGCCATCCACTCCAGGCTGCCGGGCCAGGTTTCCCCGAGGCGCTCCTCGCGCCCCGGGTATTGCACACTGATCAGCTCGATATCCGCCGGCAGTTGGCCGCGCCAATCGTTGAAGAAACTCGCACTACCTCCAGCATGGGGCAGGCAAACCAGCCGACAGCGTGGCGGTCGCGACTGCGGATAACGACGCAGCCAGGCACTGGGGGCCTTCCTCACAGCACACCCTCCTCTACTTCCAGGGTCGATATCGGTCGGGCGGCAAGATCGCCCGCAAGGCTGACCCGGGTATCCGGCAGCCAACGGCGCACCTGCTCCAGGCACGCGGCGGCATCCAGCACCCGGGCCGCGTAGTACAGGCCCTCGGGCAAACGGTCCCAATGCAGGGCACAGAAAGCCGCGACGCTGCCGGTCAGGCGCGAGCCATCACTGGCCCGCAACCAGGCGCTGGCCTGGTGCTGGCGACCGTCGCACAGACCGTCGATCTCCACCGCCAGCACCTGGTAAGGCTGGCGTCCCGCCACATCCAGGGCACTGGCCTGGACCAGCGCGGCGATATTCCGGGGCGAGTGCCGCGACTCCGGAGCCGAGCCCTGGATCCGCCGCAACGCGGCCGCCAGCTGCCCACCCTCGAACAGGTTGAAACCCTGGCCATGCCCGACCTCGAGATCGGCGAACAGGCGCTGCTGCTCGGTACTCAGGTAGGGATAGGCCTGCACCCCCGCCACCGGCAGCCACTCACGCTCCAGCCACTGCTCGGCGGGAGCGGTGCTGCGCAGCAGCCGTCCCGCCGACCAGGCCATCTGCGCCTGGCCGAAACCATTGCCCAGGCTCAGCAGGAAGTCCTCGGCCGCGGTACTGGACAAGCGCCCCAGGCCGCCGGCATAGCAGCGCATGGCATCGATGCGCTGGAACGAGCGGGCCGGCAGTTGGGCGAACAGCCCGGAGAGCCCCGGCAGCATGCCCGCCGATACCAGCACCCGGCGCCCTGCCGGCAACTGGCCCGCCAGCCGTTCGTAGAGCGGATCATCACCGCCGACGTCCAGGTAGTCGGCACCGGCGGCCAATGCCGCCCGGGCGACCCGATCGAGAATCCGATAGCTGGGGCCGGCGCAGTTGATCACCAACCCGCAACCCGAGCAGAACGCCGCCAGGCTCGATTCGTCCCATAGATCCAGCGGACGGACTTCTGCCCGTCCGCCCAGTTGCCGGTTCAGCTGTTCGGCCTGTTGCCGATCACGGCCGCCCAGGCGCAAGCGCCCGCTGTCGGCCAGCAGCAGGGCCACCTGGCGGCCGACACTGCCGTAGGCGCCCACCAGGCCAATGCTCATCCCGCTCATGCCGCCACCTCGGCGCCGAAGGCCCGGGCCACGGCCTGTACCTGGGGACTCTGCATGCAACTGAAGTGATCGCCCGGCACATCCACCACCCGTAGCTGCCCCTGGCACAGCGCCTGCCAGTAGGCGCTCATGTCCCGGTGCATGCCCGGCAGCACCTGCACCTCGCCGCTCTGGCGAATGAACAACATGTCGCCCTGGTATGGCGTGGCCTCGTGCAAGGCCACCGCCGCCAGGCTATGGCGTAGTACCTGCAACTGTTCACGCAGCCAGCCCAAGTCGCTCAACTGCGAGCCAGCATGGCGCATGGCCTCGGCGATCGCCTGCAGGCGTTGCTCCTGGGTCTTCTGCGCCAGGCGCCGCAGGCAGGCCAGGGCCGGTGCGCACTGGGCATCGTCCGCCAGGGCCAGTAGCGACCCCTGGGGCACCCGCCCCGGAGTCTGCGCCAGCACCCGGGCGATGGTCCGTTCCATGGCCTGCTCGTCGGCCGGATACCCCAGTTCCAGTGGATCGGCCTGCATCACTCGGGCGAAGACATACTCGGCCAGCAAGTCGTCCTCGATCATGAATGGCACCCGGTAGCTGCTGATCACGCTCAGTTGCAGCACCTCGATCGACCGCGCCGCCAGGCACGCCGCAAGCTCCGTGGCCAGCAAGCCGCCGAGGCAGTAGCCGACGATGCTCACCTGGCGCCGGCCCTCGGCCTGCAAGGTATCGGCATAACGCTCCGCCAACTGGCGAATGGCGGTGGCCGGCTCCAGTGCCAGGTAACCCGGCACATCGTTGAGCACCAGGCCCTCCAGCGGCACTTGTTCGCCCAGGGCGGCGAACAGCGCGCGATACGGCGCCAGCGTGCCGCTACCGTCGTGGACGAAGATCCGCGCCGGTCCCTGGGCCTTGTCGCTGATGCGTACCAGCGGCGAATCGCCGTCCACGCCCTGTCCACGCAAGTAGTCGGCCAAGGCCGCCACGGTGGGCTGGTTGATCAATTGGCGCAGCAGGTCGCTCCAGGGCAATTGCCGGGCCTGGGGCAAGGCTTCACGCAAGCGACCCACCACCTGTGCCACCAGCAGCGAGTCGCCACCGAGTTCGAAGAAACCCTGCTCGCGGCCCACCGCCGGAACCCGCAACAGCGTCTGCCAGACCTGGGCGATACTGCGCTCCAGGTCATCCACGGGCGCCGCACCACTATTGACCTGCTGCTCGGGGCCAGCTACGCCGATGCGGGCCAGGGCCTGGCGATCGACCTTGCCATTGGCGGTCAGGGGCATCTCGTCGAGGATCTGCCAATCCGCTGGAATCATGTAGTCCGGCAGGCACTGGGCCAGGTGCGCACGCAGTGACTCGGGCTGAAGATCGTGGCGCTCGCTCTTGAACCGGGTGATGAACAGGTGCTGGCCGATTTCCGACATCGCCTCCTCGGCCTTGGGCAAGCACAGCGCAGGCTCGCCCCCGGCTTCCAGCAGCAGTTGCTGCCATTGCTCGCGGCGGATGAATGTGGTGTCCAGCTCGGCACGGAAGTCCTCGAAGGCCGTCAAGCCCTCCTTGAACTCCATGGACGCCATGATCTGGTAAGTGTCGCGGGTGGCCTCGATGAAGATCAGCCAGCCACCGGGGGCGAGCATCTCCCGCAACCGCGCCAGTACCCGGCTGGCATGCCGCGAGTTGTGCAGGACATTGGCGCACAGGATCACGTCCAGCGAGTTGGACGCCACGCCCTGGGCCCAATGGTCCTGGTTGAGGTCGAACAGCCCATAGCTGACCCAGGGATAGGCAGCGAAATGCTCCCGCGCTTCGTTGAGGAAGAACTGCGACAGGTCGGTGAACTGGTAGTCCACCGGCAGGCCGTCCAGGGCCGGGATCAGGTCGGCGCTGGTACCTCCGACCCCCGCGCCGATCTCCAGCAGGCGCAGGCGCTGGCCAGCCGGATGCTGGCGGATGATTTCCTGCACTGCAGCGCACACCGCCTGGTTCAGGTATTGGCTGATGAGGTTCTTGCGGTACGCCCCCTCGGCGGTATCGGTACGGCCTTCGGGGAACAGCAGGTGCAGCGGATCGAGCTGGTCGCTCATCAGCGCCGGCAGTTGCTCCTGGCTTTCGCGCAGGTAGCGCAAGACCTCGCCACCCCAGCCCACCGACGGCTCCAGGGCCTCGATGCGCTGCCACTGGCGGCGGTACTCCTCACGCTCGACCAGCAGGTTCGAGTAACGCCCGGTTTGCCGGTCATGGCTGATCAGGCCTTCACGGACCAGGGCCTGCAACCAGCGGCGGATCAGCCGCTGGTTGCGTGGCGCGACCTCGCAGACCTGCAACACCTGGTCCAGGTCATGCTCCTGTCCCGGTTCCTCGAACAACCCCGGGCGCTGCAGCGCCAGGCCCATGGACAGCAACGCGGCACGCTCGACGCAGGCCGACATATCACTGACCTGGGCATCGCTCAGGTGTCCGCGTACCGCTTGCGCGGCGGCCTGGGTCCTGGCCTCCAGCTCCTGCGGCCAAGCCAGCGGCATGTCCCGCAGGCTGGCCCGCAGGCAGGCTTGCAGGCGACGGTCGAAAGCCCCCTCGCCGGCTGCCACCACCACCGCCGACTCCACATGGGGGTGGCTCAGCAGCGCGCTTTCCACTTCCGCCAGCTCGATGCGATGGCCACGGACCTTGACCTGGAAGTCCTCACGTCCGAGGAACTCGATCAAGCCATCATCCAGGTAGCGCCCCAGGTCGCCGGTGCGGTACAGCCGCTCACCGCTGCGCGGATGTTCGATGAAGCGCTCGGCGGTTTTCTCGGCGTCCCCCAGGTACCCCATGGCCAGGCCGTCGCCGGCGATGTACAGCTCGCCGGCTACCCCTTGCGGCCGATCGCGGCCCTGCTCGTCGAGGATCATGAAACGCTGGTTGGCCAGCGGCGTGCCGTAGGGAATGCTGCGCCAGTGCGGGGCGACCTGGGTGATCGGGTAATAGATCGACCAGATCGCCGCCTCGGTGGCGCCCCCCAGGCTGACCAGGCGCAATTGCGGTAGCAGTTGCGCGGTTTCGGCCGGCAGGTTCAGGGCGATCCAGTCCCCCGAGAGCAACGCCAGGCGCAACGAAGGCGCAGCCATGGACGGTACCGCTTGCAGGTAGTGGGTGAGCATCTGCAACTGCGCCGGCACCGAGTTCCACAGGGTCACGCCGTGCTCCCGGGCACATTCGGCCCAGTGCGAAGGGTCAGCCCGGCGTTGCGGGTCCGGCAGCACCAGGGCACCTCCCACTGCCAGCAGGCCGAAGATGTCGTAGACCGACAGGTCGAAGCCCAGGCTGGCCAGGGCCAGCACTCGGTCGTCGGCATCGATGGCGAAACGCTGGTTGATGTCGACGATGGTATTGAGCGCCGCCTGGTGGCTGATCATCACGCCCTTGGGCACCCCGGTGGAACCGGAGGTGTAGATCACATAGGCCAGTTGCAGAGGGTCGACGGCCAACGCCGGCAGTGGCTGGCGGGCCGCCAACGGGCCCTGGTCGACCTGGATCAACTGGGTCACCCGCGCTGGCCAGCACAGCGTATCGGCGAGCCAGGACTGGCTGAGCACGCGGCTGACCTGGGCGTTGTCCAGGATCAGCTCGCGCCGGGCCTCGGGCTGGTTGGTATCCAGGGGCAGGTAGGCCGCCCCGGCCCGCAGGATCCCCAGCACCGCGATCACCTGCTCCAGCCCCTTGTCCATGCACACCGCGACCCGCTCCCCGGGTTGGCAACCGGCGTCCAGCAGGGCCTCGGCCACCGCCTCGGCACGCCCGGCCAGTTCGCCATAACTCAATTGCCCGGCGCCCTGGATCAGCGCCACCCGCTGCGGGGCGGCTGCCGCCTGGCGCCAGAACGGCTCGTGCAGCAAGCCGGCGGGCAGCGGCTGGGCAGTCTGGTTCACCAGTTCCCGTTGCAAACGCTGGGCCGCCGGCAGTTCCAGACAGTCCTCCAGAGTCCAGGCCGAGGGCTCTCGCGCCAGGCGCTTGAGCAAACGTTCGAAGGTGTCGAACAAGGCATCGAGCAACTCGGCGCTGAATACCCCTTCGCGGATGTCCCAATTGATCGCCAGGCCGTTATCACGCTCGCTGACCTGGCAATCGATCAGCACCTGTGGCGTCTGGCTGATACCGAAGACCAGCTCGGCGCCGGGCATGAAGGCCCCGCCGCCACTCTCGCCACCGGCCCCCAGGGTACTGGTGAAGGCATAGGGCATCAGCGCCGCGTCCTGGCCCTTGCGCCGCGCCAGCTCGCGCAACACCTCGATGCCCGAGCACAGGCGATGGTCCATGTCCTGCCACAGGCGTTCCTGCAACTGCTGGCTGCGCTGGCCGAAGCTGCCACCCTGCAGGGTCTGCACTTCCAGCAATTCCACCGAGCTGAAGTCGCCCACCAGGCGGTCCACCTGGGGATGCAGCGACAGCCGATTGAGCAGGGTCAGGCTCAGGCAGAAGTGCCCGCGCCGGCTCCAACGGCCCAGGGTCTCGGCATAGGCCGAGAGGATCGCAGCCGATACCCCGACCCCGGCCGTCGCCGCGTTCAGGCGCAAGGCATTGCAATCGCGCTGTTCCAGGCTCATGGCCCGACGCAGGAAGCGCGGCCCGCTGGGCGCCCCCAGCAACGGTAGTTCCGGAGCTCCCGGCAAGCCGTCGACCCGTGCCCACCAGTACTCGCGATCGCGCTGGTAGCGCGCTTGCTCACGCAAGCGACGTTCACCCAGCACGTAGTCGCGGAAGCTGATCGGCGCCGGCGCCGGCAGCGCCTCGCCACGGTACAGCTGCTGCAATTCGGCCAACAGCATGCGCACGCTCTGATAGTCGCAGACCAAGAGGTCGACCGACAGGTGCAGGCGCGCGGTGTCACGGCCCTGGCTGACGCACAGTTCGATCAGCGGCCACTGCTGGGGGCTGGCCCGGCGTAGCTCCATGCGCTCGCGCAGGGCTTGCAAGGCGCTGCCGTCATCTTCGCGCAGGTCGTGGCGCACGACGGCGTAATGTGGCACCTGGGGCAGGATGCGCTGGTAGCCCTCCTCCGCGACCACCGCGCGCAGCATGTCGTGGCGCACGATCAGCTGGTTCCAGGCCTGTTCCAGGCGTGCCGGGTCCAGCTCCTGCCGAGCGAACTCCAGGTAGCCATGGCAGGCCACGCCGCCATAGCTGAACGCCGTGGTACGCCCCAGCAAGTAGGCGGCTTGCACATCGGTCAGCGGGAAGGGTTCGTCCCGCGCGGCCAGGTCGGCCTCCAGGGTCGGCAGCTGCGCCGCTTGCAACAGTTGCAGCAGCCCATCCTTGTGCTCGCGCAGTTGCCCCAGGCGCGCTTCATCCATGACCCCAGCCGGGGCCCGGTAGCGCAGGCGCCCCTGTTCTTCCCAGAGTTCCACGCCCAGTTGTTGCAGGTCCTGTTGCAGTTGTTCCAGCGTCATAGCACGCCCTCCACCATTGCGTTCTGATTGACGGGCCGCTGTTCCCGGCGCGAGGCGAGCAACTGCCCCTGCAGGGCCACGGTGGCCGCGTTGAAAAAGTCCTTGAGCGACAGCTCCACCTGGAACTGCCGCGCGATACGTTCGATCAACCGGGCCGCCAGCAGGCTATTGCCGCCCAGGGCGAAGAAGCCCTGGTGCCGGCCCACCCGCGGCACTTGCAGAATTTCTTGCCAGAGCGCCGCCAGGGCTTGTTCCCACTCGCCCTGCGGAGCCTCGCCGCCCTGGGGCAGGGCTCCCTGGCGCTGCTCTTGCAGCAGCCACGCCAGGGCCGCGCGATCGACCTTGCCGTTGCTGCTCAGGGGCAGTTCGTCCAGGGTCAGCCAGCTATCGGGCAGCATGTGCTCGGGCAACCACTGCCCCAGCCACTGGCGCAGGGCCTGGTGGTCGGGCAGTGGCGCCACGCCAACCAGCACCGCCGCCAATTGCGGCTCGGCACCGGGCAGCACCAGGCTCAATGCCCGGCTGATGGCCGGGTGGCGCTCCAGGGCCACGTCGATTTCCGCCAGCTCGATGCGAAAGCCGCGGACCTTGACCTGATGGTCCATGCGCCCGAGGAATTCCAGGGTGCCGTCGGCCCAGTAACGACCCTGGTCGCCGGTGCGGTACCAGCGCCCACCGTCATGCTCGACGAAACGCTGGGCCGTGAGGCTTGCCAGGCCGCGGTAGCCAGCTGCGACCCCGGCGCCACCGATCCACAACTCGCCTGGCACCCAGTCAGGACAGTCGCGCCCCTGCGAGTCCACCACCCGGAAGCACTGGTTCGCCAGGGGTCGGCCATAAGGGATCGAACGCCAGTGCCCGGGTACCTCGTCCACTTCTTGCAGGTTCGACCAGATCGCAGCTTCGGTGGCCCCGCCCAGGGCGGCGAAACGCACCGCCGGCCCGGCCGCTTCGCGCAGGCGCCGCGGCAGATCGAGGCCGACCCAGTCACCGGAGACCATGGCCAGGCGCAGCCCCGCCAGCTCGCCGGGGCTGCGCACTTGCAGGGTCAGCATGTCGAGCAATGCCGGCACCGAGTTCCATAGGCTCACGCCATGCTCACGCACCAGGCGCAGCCACTCCCGGGGCTCCTTGCGCAGGCTATCGGCCGGCAGCACCAGCGCGCCGCCGACACTCAGCAGGCCGAAGAGGTCGTACACCGAGAGGTCGAAATCCAGGGCCGAGACCCCGAGCACCCGATCTTGCGGACCCACCTGGTAATGGCGGTTGAGCGCCTGGATAGTGTTCATCGCCGCCTCATGACTCAGCTCCACGCCCTTGGGCTCGCCGGTGGTGCCCGAGGTGAAGATCACGTAGGCCAGGGCCTGCGGCGCCATGACCAGTGGCTGCGCCAGGGCCGGCGCCACCCGGGCCTGGGCCAGGGTCACCACGCGCAGCTCGGCAAGCCAGATGCCACCGTCGCGATGGGCGTCGTCGGTGATCACCACTCGGGCCCCGGCCCGCTGGTAGATCATGTCTCGCCGGGCCGGCGGCTGCTCGATGCCCACCGGCACATAGACCGCGCCAGCCGCGAGGATGCCCAGCACGGCGATCACCTGTGCACGCCCCTTGGGCAGGGTGATGGCCACCGTGTCGCCCGGTCGCACCTCCCACGCCACCAGGGCGCCGGCCAGCTGCAGGGCCTGGCGGGCCAGCTCGGCATAGCTCAGGCTGCCCTGGTCGCAAACCAGTGCCAGGCGCTCGGGATGCTCTTGCGCCTGCTGGAAGAACCCCTGGTGCAGCAGCTGCGCCGGGGTGGCGTGCAGGCAAGCATTGGCCGCCTTGCGCACCTGCTGCTGGGCAGCCGGCAGAGGCAAGGGCGCCACCTGTTGCCAGTCGTTGGCACACAGCCACAACAACAGGCCGCGATAGGCGTCGAACATCTGCTCCAGCAGGTTTTCGGGGAACAGCTCCTGCACCGCGTCCCAGTTCAACAACAGGCCATCGGCCTGGGGGTAGCTCTGGTGATCCAGCCAGACCTGGGGCGTCTGCGACAGGGCCCAGCCCGGCTCACCCAGTTGCTCGCGGCAGGTCTGGTCGACGAACGCCGGCCCCAGGTTGCAGGCGAACACCACCGGCGCGCCCTGGCCTGTGCCCTGGCGCAACCGCGCGCGCTCGCGCAGCACCTCGACTCCGGGCCAGGCGCTGTGGGCGATGTCCTGGTGCAACTGGGCCTGCAAGGCCAGGGCCTGCTGGCAGAAATCCCGGGGTTGGCGCAGGTCCACTTCCAGCAGCACCAGGTTGGAGAAGTCCGCCAGCAAGTGCGGTACGCAGGGATGCAGTTCCTGGCGGTTGAACAGCGGCACGTTGAGCACGAAATGCGGATTGGCGCTCCAGCGGCCCAGTACCTGGGCATAGGCGCAGGCCAGGACGCTGGCCAGGGTCAGCCCATACTGGCGCGCACGTTGTTCCAGACTCTGCAACTGAGCGTGGTCCAGGCGCATGGCCAGGCGTTGGAACCTTGGCCGCTCCACTTGCTGCGGCTCACGGGCCAGGGGCAATTGGGGGCCGTCCGGCAACTGCTCCAGGCGCGGCTGCCAGTAGTCCCGGGCGGCGGCCAGTTGCGGCGCACGCAGGGCCTGCTCGGCCCGCAGGTAACGGGCGAAATCCCACTCCAGCGCCGGCAGTTGCTGCTCCTGGCCGGCATGGATCAGCGCCAGGTCCCGTAGCAGGATGCCGATGCTCAGCACGTCGGCCACCAACAGATCGATGTTCAAGTGCAAGCGACTGCGGCCTTCGGGCAGCAGGCTCAACTGCACATCGAATACCTCGCCACGGCTGACTTCCAGGCAGCGATGGGACAACTGCTGGCGAATCCGCTCCAGGGCCTCGGCCGTGGCCACGCACGAGGCCTCGCGCAGGTCGTGGACGGTCAAGCCGCGCCAGGGGCTGGCGGGCAGGATGCGCTGGCAGGTGTCGCTGACAAAGCAGGCCCGCAGCATCGGATGGCGCTGGCACAGGCGCCGCAGGGACTGCTCCAGGCGCTCGGGATCGAGCCCTTGGCCGTCCAGCTCCTGGTACAGGTGGCAACCGACGCCACCCAGGGGCATACCGGGATCGCGGCCGAACCAGTAGGCCTGCTGCAGCGGCGTCAGGCCGAAATCGCCGTCGACCTGGCTGCCTGGCTCATCCGGGCACGGGGCCACCGCGCCACGCCGTGCCTGGATCAGCGCCCACCAGGCGTCCAGGGTCGGGCGTTCGATCAACTCGGCGAAGCCAAGGTTCACGCCCTCGGCAGCCAGCAGCGCCGGCAAGCGCATGATGCTCACCGAGTCCAGGCCCTGCTCGATCAGCGACACCCGCGCCTCAAGATCCTCGGGCTCGTAGTTCAACAGTCGTGCAATGCCCTCGCAGAGTCCTTGGGGTGAATGACTCAGGCCGGCATCCGCTGGGTGGGCGCGGGCCAGTGCTGGGTTATCGGTCATGGGGGACGGTCCTTTGGGGTACGGAAGGGATAGGCCGCAAGCGCCAGCGATTGATCGCCTCGCGCTCGTGGAACAGGTCGCGATAACGGCCGGGGGCCGCCATCAGCTGGTTATGGTTGCCGCGCTGGACCAGGCGCCCCTGGTCCAGTAGCAGGATCTGCCCGGCGCCGGGCGCCAGGGTCGGCTTGTGGGTCACCAGCACCACGCTGTGCTTGCGCGCCAGCTGCAGCAGGGTGCGGTTGACCCGCGCCTCGCTGATGGCATCCAGGGCCGCCGTGGGTTCGTCCAGCAGGATCAGCCCCGCGTCCTTGAGCAGCACCCGGGCCAGGGCCAGGCACTGGCGCTCGCCACCGGAGAGGCTGACACCGCCCTCGCCCACCAGGGTTTGCCAGCCCTGGGGCAAGCGCTGGGCCAGGCGATCCAGGCCGGTGGCCTGGGCCGCCGCCAACAGTTCACTGTCACTGGCCTCGGGGCGGCCCAGGCGCAGGTTGTCCCGCAGGCTGGCGGCCAGTGGCGGGCAGTCCTGGAACATCAGGGCAATGGAGGCATCGCGCTGGGCGCTCGATATCTGCCGCAAATCGACGCCACCAAGCAGGATCGCGCCGCTGCTGACATCACTGAAGCGCGCCAGCAAGCGCAACAGGCTGGACTTGCCGGAGCCCGAGGGGCCCACCACCAAGGTCAGCGAGCCGGGTGCCAGCTCGAAGCTGATGTCCTGCAACAACGTCCGCCCCTGGCGTACCAGTCCCAGGTCGCGAACCTGCAGGTGCGCATCGCTGGGCACCTGGGGTCGCTCGGGCTCGGGTAATGCCGGCAATTGCAGCAGCTCGCGCAGGCGTTCCAGGCCGTGGCGGGTCTGGCGCAAGGTGGTGCCCAGGTTGACCAGCGCGCCCATGGGCTCCACCAGGCAGGTGGCGAGTATCGCCAGGGCCAGGTATTGCACGGCGCCCAGGCTGCCACCGAGCACCGCGTACAAACCGCTCAGCAAGACCCCGGTGTAGCCAGCCTGCAACGCCACCGCCACCCCCAGGGCCGCCGGGAAGGTGCGCCAATGGGCCCGGCGCTGGGCCTCTCGCTGCTGTTGCAGGGCCACGGC
Source organism: Pseudomonas sp. CMR5c (assembly GCF_003850545.1). Taxonomy (NCBI): domain Bacteria; kingdom Pseudomonadati; phylum Pseudomonadota; class Gammaproteobacteria; order Pseudomonadales; family Pseudomonadaceae; genus Pseudomonas; species Pseudomonas sp. CMR5c. The sequence continues at coordinate 4,041,578 of NZ_CP027705.1, forward strand.
CAACAGGCCGAATTCCTCGCCATTGCACCCGCTGGCGCGCAGCAATGGCTGCTGGCGCAGGAACTCCAGGACCCGTGCCGCCGCCTCGTTGGCCGCCGCTTCGCTGAGCCGTTCGGCCTGCCCGCCCCAGCGCACGCCCCAGTGATAGAACAGCAGCAACAAGGGCACGCTGGCCAAGGCCGCCAGGGCCATGTCGGGGTCGTAGAAGAACAGCGCCACCAGCAATGCCAGGGGCGTGAGCAAGGCATTGGCCATGGGCTGCAACAGATGCGCCGGAGTGCTCATGATCTGCAGCACGGTATGGGTCACCAGGCGATTGAGCTCGGCGCCCCGCTGCTCGACGAACCACTCCAGGGGCAAGCGTGCCAATTGCTCTCCGATGCGCAGGTTCAATGATTGCGCCGCGGCGCCACCGGCGCGATAGCCGGCCAGCTGCGCATACCGGCGCAGGACCAGGCATAGGGTCGCCAACCCGGCGAAGAGCCCGGCCCAGCACCAGGACGCGGCACCGGCCGCGGCCTCGAAGACACTGGCGAAGGCCATGGGCAGCAAGGCCAGTGCCGCGCCCTGGGCCAAGGCACTACCGGCCACCGCCACCAGGGCCCGGCGCAACAGGCCGGCTTCCCCGGGCTGCACGCTGCGTAGCAAGGCACGGATCATGACTGCCCCCCGCTCGTCGGCGTGGCGCAGAACTGTTCGGCGGCCCAGAGTCCGGCATACACCCCCTGCCTCTGGAGCAACGCCTGGTGGCGACCGCACTCCACCAATTCTCCAGCTTGCAATACGACGATCTGGTCGGCGTCCTGGATGCTGCTCAGGCGATGGGCGATCACCAGCACGGTGCGCCCCGCGGCCAATTGCGACAGCGCCTGCTGGATCGCCGCCTCGGACTCCGGATCGCTGGCTGCGGTGGCCTCGTCGAGCACCAGGATCGGCGCCTGGCTGAGCATCGCCCGGGCGATCCCCAGGCGCTGGACCTCGCCACCAGACAACTGCACGTGGCCATCGAGCAGGGTGTGGTAACCCTCGGCCAAGCTGCTGATACGCGAGTGGATCTGCGCCGCCCGTGCTGCTGCCTCGACTTGCTCCAGGCTGGCCTCGGGCCGCCCCAGGCGCAGGTTGTCCAGGACGCTGGCGCGCAATAGGCGCACCTCCTGGAAGACAAAGGCCACCTGGCGATACAGGGTCGCACTGTCCATGTCCCGCAGGTCGACCCCACCGATGCGGATCGCCCCGTCGCTGACGTCGGCGAAGCGGGCGAGCAAGGTGGCCAGGGTGGACTTGCCGGCCCCGGAGTCGCCCACCAGGGCGGTCAGGGTGCCGGGTTGCAGTTGCAGGTCGATGCCCCGCAAAACCCGGGTGCCGTCGGGGTAGCTGAAGTCCACTGCATCGAAGGTCACCCGGTGCCCTTGGGGCTCCAGGGAAAAGGCTGGCTGGACCAGTACCGGAGTGGCCAGCACCGCGGCGATCCGCTGCGCCGCCGCCCGGCCCTGGACCAGCGAATCGGCGCCATGCCCCAGAGCCGCCACCGGTGCCGCCAGCGCGGGGCCCAGCAAGGCGAACGGCAGCAACTGCACGGCCGGCAGCCAACCGGCAGCCACCAGCGGCACTCCGGCCACCAGCACCAGCGCCAGCACCAGCAGCGGTGACAACAGCACCTCGACACTGGCCCCCAGGGCGGCCCAGCGCTCCACCCACTCGGAGAAGAAGCGCCCGAAACCGCGTACCGCGCTGGCGAAGTCCTCCTGCACCCGCTCCACCCGACCGAATGACTTGACCATGGCGATGCCCTGGACGAAGTTCAGGGTCGCGGTGGACAGAGCCCCCAAGGCACTGCCCAGGCGCTGGCGCTCCTCGCGGTAATCCGTGCTGCGCATGGCGCGCAGGCGCCACAGGGCGAACAGCGGCGGCAACAGCACCACCAAGGTCATGGCCAGGTTGACGCTCAGCAGGTAGGCCAGGCTGGCAAGGGGTACCACCAGGGCCGCCACCAGGTTGTTGGGCAGGTGCGCCACCAGCTGGTGCATGGCGCCAACATCGTCCAGCAGCGCCCGTTCGGCGGTTTCCCGCTGGCGACCGAACCAGGCCAGGGGCACCCGCGACAGGTGCGCGGCGATGCGTTGGCGCAGCTGGCGCTGCAGGTCGCTGTCGGCCAGGTGGCTGATCTGCAGCGCCGCCGCCAGTCCCAGCAGGCGCAGGAGCAAAGCCCCGGCACCGGCCAGCAACCAGAAGCGCGCCTGCTCCAGATCCAGCTCGCCGGCCAGGAGCAACGGCGCCAGCTGGGCCACGGCAATCAACGGCAACAAGCCCACCAGCGCGGCGCTTGCCTGCAGCGCCATCGCCGCCAGCAAGCGCCCACGCACTGGGCGCAGGAGGTCGGACAGTCCTTGTCGATCAGCCACGGCTAGCACTTCCCTCCAGCAACTCGGCCCGATCACCGAAATACAGGGCCTGGATCGCCTCGCGCAGGTGCTTGCGGCTGACCTTGCCAACCCCGGTCTGGGGAAACGCCGGAATGAACTCGAAGCGATCCGGCAGCTTGAACGCCGCCAACCCCTGGCTCCGCAGGTGGCGAAGCAAGGCCGGGGCCCGGGGCGCCGGGCCGCGGGGAATGACGAAGGCGCAGGTACGCTCGCCCAGGAAGGCATCGGGCATGGCCACCAGGGCCACATCGGCCACGGCCGGATGACTGAGCAGCAGGTTCTCCACCTCCTCGGCGGCGATCTTCTCCCCTCCGCGGTTGATCAGGTCCTTGTCTCGCCCCTCCACCACCAGGTAGCCGTCGGCGGTCAGCAGCACGCGATCGCCGGTGCGATAGAAACCATCGGCGGTGAAGGCCTGGGCATTGTGTTCGGGATAGCGGTAGTAGCCGCGAATGGTATAGGGGCCGCGGGTCAGCAACTGGCCCACCTGGCCGGCCTCCACAGGCTGGTCTTGTTCATCCACCACGCGGATCTCGTCCGCCGGCGACAACGGTCGGCCCTGGGTATGCAGCACCCGCTGCGGCGGATCCTGGGGGTCGGTGTAGCAGATCAGGCCTTCGGCCATGCCGAACACCTGTTGCAAACGGCACCCCAGCACGGGCTCCACACGCCGGGCTGCCTCGAAGCTGAGCCGGGCACCACCCACTTGCAACAGTTGCAAGTGGGGCACGCCCCGGCCACGGGCCTGGGCCGCCTCCAGCCAGACCAGCGCCAGCGGCGGCACCAGGGCGGTATGGGTCACCGCCTCGCGCTCGATCAGCTCGAAGCAGACCTCCGGACTCGGCGAAGTGCTCAGCACCACTCGCCCCCCCACCGACAAGGTGCCGATGAAGCCCGGGCAGCACATGGGGAAGTTATGCGCCATGGGCAACACCGCCAGGTACACGCTGGCACTGGTAAAACCGCAGCGCTCGACACTGGCGCGCAGGTTGTAGACATATTCCTGGTGCCGGCGCGGGATCAGCTTGGGGATCCCGGTAGACCCACCGGACAGTTGGAAGCACGCCACTGCCTCAGGGCTGGGGGACGGCAGCGCCAGGGTCGGATTCTCGTCGTAGAGCCCGCGCAAGGCGGTGAACTCCTCGGCCTCGCCAGCGACGATCACCCATTCCAGGTGCGGGTTGGAGGCTTTGAGCTCGCGGGCCATGACCCGGTAATCGAAGCCGGCATCCTGATCGGCGCACAGGTAGGCCCGGGCCTGGGCGAACTCGCAGAAGCGCCCGATCTCCAGCTGGCGGTGGGCCGGCAAGGCGAAGATCGGCCGCACGCCGAGGCGGTACAGGGCAAAGCAGACCTCGACGAAAGCCATACTGTTGGGCAATTGCAGCACCACGTTGTCACCGGCTCGCAGGCCCAGGCGGTACAGCCCGTTGGCCAGTTGATCAACCCGCAGGTCCAGCTGGCGATAGCTCAGGCGCTGTTCACCGGCGGTCAGCGCCTCACGCTCGGCGAAAGCCCGGGCGGCCTCGCGCAGCAAGTCGCCGAAGGTCTCTTCGCGCCAGTAGCCGTCTTGGCGATAACGTTCGGCGAAGGCTTCGGGCCAAGCGGGGCAATCCTGCTGATCATCGAAAGTGGACATGCTGTCTCCTGGTTTTCTTGAGGCAAAAGGCGGCCATGGACCTGGAATTCCAGACCCGAGGGAAATGCGAAAAAAGGGAGCGTCAGTGGCGGCGGGAACCAGGCCTCGCCGGCTGGGCTATGGTGGTACTGCGCAAGGATTCGTCCATGGAGCTGAGTGCCTGGGAATGAGAGTGATTATTAATAGGCAATTTCCTGGGCCGGGCAATTGCCAGGACATTCGTTTGCGCGGCTTTTTCTTTTGATTGAGCCACGCCCCACCGGCAAAGCCTTGCGGGTGAGCTCTCGAAAGCTAAAGGATAATCATTCTTAATTACAGATCAGAAATTTCCTGCTAGCTTATGGCCTCTTTTCTGGTCCACAGGGAGTTCGCCATGCTCAGCCGCCAAGCTGCGCCGCAGCCTGTCAAAAAGGATTTCACTCTGCACTTTCCCAATTCCCGGCAGGATGACGCCGCTACCGTGGTGCCGGAGATCACCCTTTCCACCGGGACCGTGTTGATGGAAAGCCAGATGTGGATGCAGGAATCACTCTGGCAGGGCCTGAAGATCATCCTGGTGCTCAGTGGCCAGCTCAATTGCCGGGTCGAAGGCCAGCCGGAGGTGGAGATCCGCGGCCCGACCCTGTGCGCCGTGGCCAACCAGGGCGAGCACTGCGGCGACCACCTGTTCGCCAGGGGTGTGCCGGTGCGCTACACCACGGTGCAGCTGGACTTCCCCTCGATCCGCAACGTCGGCCTGGAGCCGGAGCGCCTGCTGGACCAGCGTGGCGGCGGGCCTATGCTGTTCTGCCAACCGGCCAGCAAACCCCTGCTGGCCCTGGCGCAGCAGATCGTCACCTGCCCGTTGCAAGGCCCCACCCGCTCCTTCTACTTGGGCGGCAAGGCCCTGGAACTGACCGCCCTGGGGGTCGAGGGCATCCTCGCCCATGCCGAATCCCGACCATTGCAGGACAGCCCCTGCAGCTCGGCGGACATCGAGCGTATCCACGCCGCCCGCGACCTGCTGCTCAATTCGTTGCCGGCCTCGCCCTCGCTCTCCGAGCTGTCGCGCCAGGTGGGCCTCAACCCGCGCAAACTCACCGCCGGCTTTCGCCAGGTGTTCGGCACCAGCGTCTACGCCTACCTGCAGGAGCAGCGCCTGGGCGAAGCTTATCGCTTGCTGGCCAGCGGCGAGACCAACGTGTCCAGCGCCGCCTACCGGGTCGGCTACAGCCCCGCGCATTTCTCCACGGCGTTTCGCAAGCGCTTCGGGGTTTCCCCCAAATCCCTGCGCTGACTGTCGCGCCCGCTACACCGGGCGCCCAGTGCTGAACATCGCCTGATCCTCGTCCCCACTCGTCGTTAGTGCCCGCGGGTTTGCACCGGCCCCATCCCGGCTGTGCCAACGGGTACCGCAAACGAAAGAAAAGATCGCTGCAGCCAAAGTTTTAGCCAGCAGACAACGCTCACTAATGAGATACGTTTGCATTCTCATTTAATCCCCATCACGGAGTTAAGCATGGGCACCCGCGTTGCGCACCGAAATACCCCAGGTTGGCCAGTCGAGCATGTGGTCGCGCGTCCCCCGTCCAGCCGCGGTTCGCTGTCCTGCCTGGTCCACGGCGTGGCCCTGGGCCTGTCGCTGACCCAGGCCGCGAGCGCCCTGGCGGCAACCGCCGAGCAGGAGCAAGACCAGCCCCTGATCCTGGACACCAGCGTGATCAGCGCCAACGCCATCGACTCGCCCACCGGCCAGCAAAGTGGCTACGTGGCCAAGCGCAGTCTCAGCGGGACCAAGACCGACGCCACGCTCAGTGAAATCCCCCAGGCGATCTCCGTGGTCACCCGCGACCAGATGGACGCCCTGAAAGTGCAATCGGTGAGCGAGGCCCTGCGCTATACCGCCGGGGTCCAGGCCAATACCATTGCCGCCAGCCAGCGCTTCGACACCATTTCGATCCGTGGTTTCGACGTCACCACCGGCATGCTCCGCGATGGCCTCAAGGGCAACACCGCCCAGGCCTGGCCCAAGGTGGAAGCCTATGGCCTGGAACGTATCGACGTGCTCAAGGGCCCGGCTTCGGTGCTGTTCGGCCAGAACGCTCCCGGCGGCGTGGTCAACCAGATCAGCAAGCGGCCCCTGGATACCCCCTTCCACGAGGTGGAGATCCAGGGTGGCAGCTTCGGCCGGGCCCAGGGCCAGTTCGATTTCAGTGGCCCCCTGGACGACCAGGGCCAGTTCCTCTATCGCCTGGTCGGCCTGCAACGGGACAGCGGCACCCAGTTCGACCATATCCCCGACGACAAGCAGTTCATCGCGCCATCCTTCACCTGGAAACCCAACGAAGACACCAGCCTGACCTTGCTGGCCGACTACACCAAGGACAGCTTCGGCGCTCCACGCGTGCTCCTGCCCAGCCGTGGCACGCTGCTGGGCAACCCCAACGGCAAACTCAAGCGCAACGTGTTCCTCGACGAACCGGGGCTGGACAACGGCCGCAACCAGTACAGCCTCGGCTACCTGCTGGAACATCGCTTCAACGACGTCTGGAGCCTGAACTCCAGCGCCCGCTATGGCCACGTCAACCTGCTGACCAACACCGCCAGCGGCATGTCCCTGGCCCCCGACCTGCGAACCTTGAATCGCGCCGCCTATCGCTTTCGCATCGTTGGCGATACCTATTCGCTGGATAACAACGTCCAGGCCCGCTGGAACCTGGGCAGCACGCAGATGGTCTCGCTGCTGGGCCTGGACTACCGCCGCACCCGCGAGGATTATCACCTGCGAGGCGGCGCGGCATCGCCCATCGATATCTACCGCCCGGTACATGGCGGAGTCTTCGCGCCCGATACGCCGTTCGCCAGCACCATGCAGCGCGCCGACCAGGTCGGGGTCTATGCCCAGCAACAATTCACCTTCGACGACCACTGGGTACTCACCGTCGGCGGCCGCCAGGATCGCTCCAGCGCCCGTACCGACAACCGCCTGGAAAACACCGGCAACAAGCAGAAGGACGAGAAGTTCACCTACCGTACCGGCCTGGTGTACCTGGCGGACAACGGCCTGGCGCCCTACATCAGCTACTCCACCTCGTTCGACCCGGTGTTGGGCACCAACTTCTACGGCGCACCGTACAAGCCCACCAGCGCCAAGCAGTCTGAGGTGGGGATCAAGTACCAACCGCCGGGCATCGACAGCTACATCACCCTAGCGCTGTTCGACCTGACCCAGGAGAACGTCCAGACCGCCGATCCCGCCCAACCCTTGAACAAGCTGCAGACCGGCGAGATCAACGTTCGCGGCGTCGAGTTGGAAGGCAAGGCCAGCCTGGCCCAGGGCCTGGACCTGCTGGCGGCGCTGACCTGGAACGACGCCGAGGTGAGCAAGAGCAACAACCCACTGGAAAAGGGCAAGCGGCCCACCGACACCCCGGAAAAGATGGCCTCGCTGTGGGCTGACTACAGCCTGCCCGACGGGCCTCTGGGGGGCCTGGGGTTCGGCGCCGGGGTGCGCTACATCGGCAGCACCAAGGGCGACCCCGCCAACACCCTCAACGTGCCCTCCTACACCCTGCTCGATGCCGAGGTGCACTACGACTTCGACAAGCTGGTCCCGGCGGCCAAGGGCCTGCGCCTGGCGGTCAATGCCAACAACCTCACTGACAAGCACTACTACGAAAGCTGTTCGGTGAGCAGTTGCAGTGCCGGTTACGACCGCAGTCTCATCGCCAGCCTGCGCTACCGCTGGTAGGCCGGCATGCTGCGGCTACGTGAAATCTGGCTCGGGGTCCATCGCTGGCTGGCCCTGGTCCTGGGTTTGTTCCTCGCGCTCCTGGGGCTCAGCGGTGCGCTGCTGGAGCTCAAGGGGCCGATCCTGCGCTGGGAGGTCGGCGGGCAGATGCTGCAGCTGGCTCCCGGCGAGCACGGCACCCTGCTGGAACAGAGCGCCTGGATCAGCGCTGCGTCCAACGCCTACCCACAGTTGCACAAGGTGTTCGGTGCCGCTGCGCCGCGCCAGGGCTTTCTCGAATCGGACAACGCCATCGTCTTCGGTGCCCTCGAAGATCGTCCTGCCACCGGCATCGCCATGATCGATCCCTACAGCGCCGAGCCCCGGGGGTTCTTCGTGTTCGAGGACCTGTGGCTGGCGCGGCTGGTGGCCTTGCACCGCAGCCTGCTGTTGCCGCCGGCCTGGGGTTCGCTCCTGGTGCTGGCCTGCGGCCTGGCGCTGCTGGCCTCGTTGGGTAGCGGCCTGTACCTGTGGTGGCCGGGACGGCGCAGCTGGTGGAAGGCCGCCAGCCTGCGTCCCGGCAGCCGCGGCACCCGGCGCCTGCGCGAGTGGCATAACGTCGCCGCGGCCTGGCTATGCCTGCCCCTGGCGCTGATCGCCGGCAGCGGCGCCTGGCTGGCACAACCGCAGTGGTTCGCCTGGCTGACCGGGCAACCCCTGGCGCTCAAGCCGCTGTTCTCCGCCGCCCACGGCCAGCTACTGCTGGGCGCTCCCGGTGCCTGGCTGGCTTTTGCCTGTGGTCTGGCGCTGCCCCTGCTGTACATCACCGGCCTGCTGTTGTGGTGGCGCAAGCGCGCCGCTCGCCGGGCCGTCCCATCGTTCAAGGAAATGACCCATGACACACCGTGATCTGTTGCGCCGGGCCCGCCGCGGGCTCCTGTTGGGCCTGTTGCCGCTGGGGCTGCTGTGCAGCGCCGCGGCCAGCGCCGCGACCCTCACCGACCTGGCCGGGCGCCAGGTCCAGGTACCGGACAAGGTCGAACGCATCCTGCTCGGCGAAGGCCGGATGATCTATTCGCTGTCGCTGCTGGAGGGCAAGCATCCATTCGCCCGGGTCGCCGGTTGGCAGGGAGATTTTCGCGGCCTCGACGTGCAAGGCTACGGCGCCTTCCACCGGGCCTTCCCGGAAGCCGAGAAGATACCGCTGGTGGGAGGAACCTCCGCCGATACCTTCAGCGTCGAGAAGGCCCTGGCCGTGCACCCGGACCTGGCGATCATGGCCCTGAGCGGCGGCCATGGCCCGAGCCCGGACAGCGAGGCAGTCAAGCAACTGCAAGCGGCCGGAGTGGCGGTGATCTTCGTCGACTTCAGCAATCATCCGCTGAGCAACACCGTGCCCAGCATGCGCCTCTTGGGCCAGGCCCTCGGGCGTGAACAGCAGGCCCAGGCATTCATCGACTTCTACCAGCGCTCCCTGGCCCGGGTCACCGACACCCTGGCCCAGGCCGGCCAGCTCGAGCAGCCGACGATCTTCATCGACATGCTCGCCGGCCTCCAGGACTGCTGCGGCTCGCCGGGCACCGGCAACTTCGGCGAGATGATCAAGCTGGCCGGCGGTCGCAATATCGCCGACGGCCGTATCCCCGGGCCCATTGGCACCCTGAACGTGGAATACATCCTGTCCAGCGATCCGGATGTGTACGTGGCCACCGGAGTCTTCGCCGCGGGCCAGGGTGGCGTCACCCTGGGCTACTCGGCCACCCTGCAACAGGCCCACGACAGCCTGCGCCAGGCCGCCCAGCGCCCGCCACTGAACGAACTGCGAGCGGTACGCCAGGGCAACGTGCATGGCCTGTGGCATATCTTCTATGACTCGCCCGAGCACCTGGTGGCGGTCCAGGCCCTGGCCAAGTGGCTGCATCCGCAGCTGTTCAAGGACCTGGATCCGGACCAGACCCGCCGCGAGCTGTACCAGCGGTTCATGCCGATCCCCGCCAGCGGCGTGTTCGCCACGAGCCTGGCGCCATGACCCAGGCGGCTACCGAGGTGCAAGAAGCGCTCGCTTCGAGCCACTACCGCCAGCGCCATGGCCGGCGGGTCCTGTTGTTATCCGGCCTGGCCTTGGCGCTGCTGCTGTCCCTGGCCCTGGATATCACCACCGGGCCTTCGGGCATGAGCCTGGAACGCCTGCTGCAAGTACTGTGGGACCCAGGCTCGATGCCCCGGGTCGAGGCAGTGATCGTCTGGAACGTGCGTCTGCCCTACGCCTTGATGGCGGTGCTGGTGGGCGCCGCCCTGGCCCTGGCCGGGGCCGAGATGCAGACGGTGCTCGACAACCCCCTGGCCAGCCCCTTCACCCTCGGCGTCTCCGCCGCCGCGGCCTTCGGCGCGGCGCTGGCCATCGTCCTCGGCCTGGGCTTGCCCGGCGTGCCGGCGCAATACCTGGTCTCGGCCAACGCCTTCGTGTTCGCCCTGGCTTCGGTGGCGCTGCTGTACCTGCTGGCGCGCTGGCGCGGGTTCGGCGTGGAAAGCCTGGTGCTGTTCGGCATCGCCCTGGTGTTCGCCTTCAATGCCCTGGTGGCCCTGCTGCAATTCGTCGCCAGCCAGGACAGCTTGCAGCAACTGGTGTTCTGGACCCTGGGCAGCCTGGCTCGCGCCTCCTGGGAAAAGCTGGCGATCCTGGCCGTGGCGCTGCTGCTGTGCCTGCCATTTTCCCTGCGCCAGAGCTGGGCCCTGACCGCCCTGACCCTGGGCGAGGAACGGGCCCGCAGCTTCGGCGTCGATGTCGGCCGCCTGCGCCTGCTGTCGCTGCTGCGCATCAGCCTGTTGTCGGCGCTGGCGGTGTCCTTCGTCGGCACCATCGGTTTCATCGGCCTGATCGCCCCGCACATCGCCCGGTTGCTGGTGGGGGAAGACCATCGGCTGTTCCTGCCGGCCAGCGTGCTCAGCGGCGGGTTGATCCTGTCCATGGCATCGGTGGCTAGCAAGGCGCTGATTCCCGGGGTGCTGATCCCGGTGGGCATCGTCACCGCCCTGGTGGGCATTCCTTTCTTCATGGCCATCGTCATGCGCAACCGTCGAGGTGTCCTGTGAACCATTCTTCATCCTCGGCCAAGGGCTTGAGCACCGCCGGCCTGAGCATGCACTACGGTAACCGGCAGGTGCTCGACACAGTGGACTTGCCGGCCCTGCAGGCCGGCAGCGTGACCGCACTGATCGGCCCCAACGCGGCTGGCAAGTCGACGCTGTTGCGGGGCATTGCCGGCCTGCACAAGACCTCGGGCCAGGTGCTGCTCGACGGTACCGACCTGGCCCGTCTGCCCCAGGTGGAGCGGGCACGGCATATCGTCTACCTGCCCCAGAGCCTGCCGGAGCGGACCCGCCTGTGTGCCTTCGAGGCCGTGCTCAGTGCCGCCATGGCCGGGCACCGCAGCCTCGGCTTCACTCCCGAGCGGCCAAGCCCGGCAGTGTTGCAGGGTGTCGAGCAGGTGCTGGCCGACCTCGACCTGACGGCCCTGGCGGACCGCCCCATCGATGCCCTGTCCGGCGGCCAGCGGCAACTGGTGGGCCTGGCCCAGGCCCTGGTGCGCCAGCCCAAGGTGCTGTTGCTCGACGAGCCCACCAGCGCCCTGGACCTGTACCACCAATGCCAGGTGGTGGAAGCCATCATCCATGCCACCCGCGAGCGCCAGTTGATCACCCTGGTGGTGGTCCACGACATCAACCTGGCCCTGGGTTTCAGCCAACAGGTGGTGGTCCTGCACAACGGCCGCCTGGCCGCCGCCGGCCCGGCCCTGGAGGTGATCGACCCACGGCTGCTGCGCGACGTCTATGGCGTCGATGCCAGCCTGGAACACGTGCGCGGTCGCCCCCTGGTGATGGTCGATGGCCGCCTGCCCTTTCACTCAGCCCTGGGATAGACCATGAGCAACGTTCAACCACTGCCACTCGAGACCTCGACAACCTCCGCGGGCGCCACGGCCTTCGACCTGCGCCCCCTGCTGGTGGCCAACCTGGCCTGCACCATGGCGATGATGGCCTTCGTCGCGCTGATCGGCCCCATCGCCCGGATCCTCGGCCTGGCCACCTGGCAGGCCGGCATGGCGGTGACCGTGTCCGGGGTGATCTGGATGCTGCTTGCCCGGCCCTGGGGCCGAGCCAGCGACCGCCTCGGCCGACGGCGGATCCTGTTGCTAGGTACCGGCGGCTTCACCCTGGCATTCCTGGCCCTGAGCCTGTTCATCGACCTGGCGCTGCACACCCTGCCATCGGCCTTGCTGGCCTTCGCCGGGTTGTTGCTGGGACGCGGGCTGATCGGGGTGTTCTATGCGGCGATTCCGGTAGGCGGCTATGCGCTGATTGCCGACAACATCGAGCCCCAGCACCGCGCCCGGGCCATGGCCTCGCTGGGTGCGGCCAATGCCTGCGCCCTGGTACTGGGGCCAGCCATCGCCGCCCTGCTGGCGCGCCAGAGCCTGAGCCTGCCGTTCTATGCCATGGCGCTGCTGCCGTTGTTCGGTTTCCTGTTCCTGCGTGCCCGCTTGCCACGCCAGGAGCTGCACCTGCAGCAACCGCCGAAGTCGGTGAGCCTGGCTGACCGACGCCTGCGCCGTCCGTTGCTGGTGGCCTTCGTGGCCATGCTGTGCGTGGCCATGGCGCAGATCACCGTGGGCTTCTTCGCCCTCGATCGCCTGGGCATGGCTCCGGCGATGGCAGCACAGACCGCCGGCATCGCCCTGACCCTGGTGGGCGTGGCATTGATCGTTTCGCAATTGCTGGTGCGCAAGCTGGAGTGGCCACCACTGCGGATGATCCGCATCGGCGCCCTGGTGGCGGCCGCGGGGTTTGTCGCGAGCATCGTCGCCGCCCACGCCTGGGTATTGTGGCTGGGCTTCTTCATCTCGGCGGCCGGCATGGGCTGGATCTTCCCGTCGTTCGCCGCCCTGGCCAGCAACTCGGTGGACGCCGCCGAGCAAGGCGCCACCGCCGGTTCCATCGGCGCGGCCCAAGGCCTGGGCGTGGTGGTCGGGCCATTGGCCGGCACCCTGGTGTATGCCGTGGAGCCGCGCCTGCCCTACCTGCTGGCGGCGCTGTTGTTGCTCCTGGTCGCCGCCTGGCCCGAGGCCCGGCGCCAGTCCTGACCCTGGCAGCAGCGGCTACACAAGGGCTGCGCAAACCCTGTAGCCGCTGCCGAGCCCGCGAGGCTGCGACAAGGCCCGCGGGCCTTCAGCTAACGATCTAGCAACCCCGCCCTGGCGGGCGCAGCCTGGGGCAGCGCTTACACCCAGGGGTTCACTGCTGGATGGCACGGGCGATGCGCCAGCTCGACCAGCCATAGAGCATCAGCGCCAGGGCCGCCAGGGCGCCGCCGGCCACGCCGACATAGGCGAACCCCAGTTGCCCGCCGACCCAGCTGCCGAGCAAGGCGCCACCGCCGATGCCGATGTTGTAGATCCCGGAGAACATCGCCATCGCCACGTCGGTGGCGTCCGGTGCCAGGGTCAGGACCTTGGACTGCAGCGAGAGGCCGAACCCCATGATCGCCATGCCCCAGACCACGCTCAGGGCCACCAGCGACCAGACGTGCCCGTTGAGCGGCAGCAACAGGCCCAGGCACAGCATCAACAGGGCCACCGCCACCAGCAGGAAACCCTGGGGGCTGTGGCGGTGCAAGCGGCTGAACAGCAGCGAGCCGATGATCCCCGAGCCGCCGAACACCAGCAGCACCAGGGTCACCACGTCGCCACCCAGGCCCGAGGCCACCTTGATGAAGGGCTCGACGTAGCTGTAGGCGGTGAACTGCGCCGTCACCACCATGGCCGTCAATACATAGGCCGCCACCAGCGCCGGGCGCTTGAACAGCAGCGGCAGGCTGCGCAGCGAACCGGAGTTCTGGCTGGGCAACAGCGGCAAGGTGCGGATCAGCCACAGCACCAGCAGAGCCGCCAGGCCGGCGATCACGCTGAAGGTGGTGCGCCAGCCCAGGGCCTCGCCCAGCAGGCGCCCCAGGGGAATGCCCAGGACCATGGCCAGGGAGGTGCCGGTGGCCAGCAGGCCGAGGGCCTGTACCTGTTTGCCCGCGGGGGCCAGGCGCACCGCCAGGGATGCGGTGATCGACCAGAACAACGCATGGGCCAGGGCGATGCCGATGCGACTGAGCATCAACAGGCCGAAGCTGGTGGCCAGGCTGGACAATATGTGGCTGAGGATGAACAAGCCGAACAGCAGCGTGAGCAAGCGCCGGCGCTCGACGTTGCGGGTCAGCAGCATCACCGGCAGCGAGGTCAGGGAAACCACCCAGGCGTAGATGGTCAGCATCAGCCCGACCTGTTCGCTGGCCAGGTCGAAACTCGCGCCGATGGCGCTCAGGAGCCCGACCGGGACGAACTCGGTGGTGTTGAAGACAAAGGCGGCCAGGGCCAACGCGATGACCGACTGCCAGTTACCTTGGGGTGTCGCCTGGGGATTGCTCATGTCGGGGTCGTACTACTCGTTCGAAGGTGGAGCGGATGATGGATCCGAGAAAAACCGGGCCCCTGCCCGGCTGGTAGCGCTGTCTGGCGCTCACGGCGAGCGCAGCCAGGGTAATGAATCGCAGGTTAGCCAGGGGTTAGGTTGCGCGCGTTATCGAACACGCCCATGGCCAGCGCCACCACCTTGCGCAGTTGCTCGGCGCTGGCGCCATCCCGGGCTTGCACCGACAGGCCATGCAGCACCGTAGAGTAATAATCGCCCAGGGAAGTTGCATCGCCATGACCTGCCAGCTCCCCCGATTGCACCGCCGCCTGCAGCCGCTGGACGATGCTGGCGGTGCGCGCCCGCCGGTGCTCGGCCAGCCACTGGCGCACGCCGTCGTTGTCGCTGGAGCAGTTCACCGCCGAGGACACCACCATGCAACCCAGGGGCTGGCCTGGCCGGGTATAGAGTTGCACGGCCTCGTCGAGCAGGCGGGCGATGGCGGCACGGGCACTGGGCTCTTCGGCCAGGGCGCGGTCGGCGAAACCGCCCTCATGGCTCTCGTACAGCTCGATGGCTTCGCGAAACAGCGCCTCCTTGGAGCCGAAGGCAGCGTAGATCCGTGCCGAGGCGATGCCCAGCGCGGCCACCAGGTCGGCCATGGAGGTGGTTTCAAAACCACGGGCCCAGAACAGTTCGAGCGCCTGGCGCAACGCCTGGTTGCGATCGAATTCGCGGGGTCTTCCAGCCATGGGAGTCAGGTATCTCGTCAGGATGAGCGGCGATCGGTGGGGCCCGATCGGCGGCCGGCACGGGGCGCCGGGACGAAATGATATTAGATTTGCGCGCTCCCCGGGCCATTTTCCCTGCCCGGGGACGACGGTCGGGACTCAGCCCGCCTGCTCTTCCAGGAACGGCAGCAAGTGGGCAAGGAAGGCTTCTGGCGCCTCCTCCATGATGAAGTGCCCGCAGTCCGGCACGATGGCGCCCCGCAGGTTGCTGGCCCGGCCCTGCAGGGTCAGCAGCGGTGCATCGTTGGTGGCATGCTCGGCGCCGATGGCCAGCACCGGCATGTCGAGCATGCGTTCGGCGCGCTGCTGGTTCTGGCGCACGGTCTCGGGAATCGCCCGGTAGTAGGCGAAGCCCGCACGCAGTCCGCCAGGGGCGGCATAGGCCTGGATGTACTCCTCGCTGGCCACCGCTTCGCGGCGATGGGACCACTTGTCGAAGATGTAGTTGAGGTAGACCCGCTCCCGGCCGGCGATCAGCGCTTCCGGCAAATCGCGCAGCTGGTTGAACATGAAGTGCCAGAGAAAGATGTTCTGCCCCGGTTCGACGAAGATCGGCGGCGCCTCGGCCAGCCCCGGAATCACCGCCTCGGTCAGCGCCAGGCGCTCCACGGCCTCGGGCCGGTCGCTGGCCAGGGCGTAGGCGACCCACATGCCCACGTCATGGCCGACCACGCTGTAGCGTTCGAACCCCAGCTGCTCCATCACTCGGTGCAGCACACCGGCCACGGCGCCGGTGTCGTAGCCATGCTCCGGGCGATCGGATTGCCCGGTGCCCGGCGGGTCCACGGCGATGGCCTGGAAACCCCTGGCGGCCAGGGCCTGGATCACCTCGCGCCAGGCGTACCAGGTCTGCGGCCAGCCGGGAATCAGCAGCACCGGCCGGCCACTGCCGGCACTGACGCAATGGATCCGCTGGCCGTCGATGCGCACGTAGCGATGGGCCAGGCCGTTGGCATCGACCTGGGTGTTGTCGGTAAAGGCATTCATCAATAGTGATCTCCGTGGGAAAGGTTCAGGCGATGCCGAGCATGGCGTTGATCTGTTGGCGGTCGATGCGGGCACCGGCGAAGTCGTCGAAGATCCGTTCGGTGACGCGGATCATGTGGCGGTTGATGAACTCCACGCCTTCCCGGGCGCCGTCCTCCTGGTCCTTGAGGCAGCACTCCCACTCCAGGGTCGCCCAGCCGCCGTAGTCGTATTGCGCCAGCTTGGAAAAGATCCCCTTGAAATCCACCTGGCCGTCGCCGAGCGAACGGAACCGCCCGGCCCGCTCGACCCAGGAGCTGTAGCCGCCGTAGATGCCCTGGCGCCCGCTGGGATTGAACTCGGCATCCTTGACGTGAAACATGCGGATGCGCTCGTGGTAGATGTCCAGGTACGCCAGGTAGTCCAGTTGCTGCAGCACGAAGTGGCTGGGATCGAAAAGGATGTGGCAACGCGGATGCCGATCCACCAGGTCGAAGAAGCGCTCGAAACTGGTGCCGTCGTGCAGGTCCTCGCTGGGATGGATCTCGTAGCACAGGTTGACCCCCTGCTCGTCGCAGGCATCGAGGATCGGCCGCCAGCGCCGCGCCAGTTCGGCGAACGCGGTCTCGATCAGGCCGTCGGGGCGCTGGGGAAAGGGAAACAGGTAGGGCCAGGCCAGCGAGCCGGAGAAAGTGCCCATGTCATCCAGCCCCAGGCGCCGGGAAGCCCGCGCCGCCAGTTGCATGCGTTCCATGGCCCAGTCGGTGCGCGCCTTGGGATTGCCGCGCAGGGCCTCGGGGGCGAAGTTGTCGCACATCGCGTCGTAGGCCGGGTGTACCGCCACCAGCTGGCCGAAGATGTGGGTGGTCAGCTCGCTGATCACCAGGCCGTGCTCGGCCAGTTGACCCTTGACCTCATCGCAGTAGTCCTGGCTGTGCGCCGCTGTGGCGACATCGAACAGCCGCTCGTCCCAGGCCGGGACCTGCAACGCCTTGAAACCCAGGTCGGCGGCCCAGCGGGCAATGCCCGGCAGGTCATTGAATGGCGCCGTGTCGGCGCTGAACTGCGCCAGGTGCAGGCTGGGACCCTTGAGGGTTTTCATCGAACTCTCCTATTATTTGTCGATTGACAAAGAATAGGAACAAGCCGCTGCCAACGTCAACTGTTCAATCGTCGGAAAGGCCCTGGCGCAGGCCTTCTCCGCCATTGGAAAAAACGCCGAAACCCAGGTAAATCAACGTCTCCAACACCATCGACGGAGCCTGATCGACGGCTGAAAAAAAGCCCGCGAACAAGGTCGCGGGCCGCTTTGGCGCAATGGCCCGAGGTCATTCGCTCGGACGGCGGTAGACCTCGCGACCGGCGAAATAGGTGCTCAGCACCTGGGTGCCGGCCAACTGCTCATCGGGAACCTGGAACACATCGCGATCGAGCACGATCAGGTCGGCCTGCTTGCCCGGGGCCAGGCTGCCGATCTGCTGCTCCAGGCCGATGGCACGGGCGGCATTGCGGGTGTAGGCATAGAACATGGCCTGGCGATCGATGCCTTCATCCTTGTTCAACACCCCCTTGGGGCCCTTGCGACTGACCGCCTGGGCGATGGCCTTCCATGGCTCGGGCGTGCTCACCGGCCAATCGCTGGCACCGGCGATGGTGGCGCCGTTCTTGAACAACGAGCGCGCCGGGTACATGAACTGAAACTGCATGGCCGTGATGTAGGGCTTGAGCAGATCGATGCTCAGCTCATCGGCGGAGGCCCAATACAGCTGCATCGAGGCGATCACGTCCAGCGGCTTGAAGCGCGCGAATTCCTTGGGATTGACCATTTGCAAGTGGGTGATCGAGTGCATCACGCCGCTATGGCGCTGGCGCCGGGCTTGCTCGATGCCGTTGAGCGACTCACGCACCGCGCGATCGCCGATGGCGTGCACATGCACCAGCCAGCCACGGGCGTCGGCGGCGCTGACCAGCTCGCCGAAATGCGCCGGGTCGATCAGCAGCTCACCGCCCTTTTGCGAGTTCTTGTAGGGCGTCAGCAAGGACGCGGTCTGGGCCGGGAACTCGGCGACGCCATCGGCGAAGATCTTGATCCCCGGCAAGCTCAGGTTGGGCACATCGAGAAACTGCCGGCGCACCTGGTCCAGCACCGCAAGATCCGCTGGCCGGCTCTTGGGATTGGCCACCATCAGCGCAGCGACCCGCAGGTCCAGTTCGCCTTTCTCGGCCAGCGCCTTGTACACCGGCAAGACGCCCACGGTCTGGGCCGTGGGATGCATCGCGAACAGCGCGTCACTGGGTACCGCGTTGGCCGCCGGATCCATCAGCGCGGTGATGCCCAGGCTGTGGTTCAGGTCCCTGGCGGCACGCCCGGCCTCGAGCATCTGTTCGAAACTCGGCGCCGGTACCTGGGAGGTCAGGGCCGAGAGCCCGGCATCGGCGACGAAACCATTGGGCGTGCCATCGGGATAGTGACCGATGGTCGCCACCGCCTCGCCCGTCAGCGCCTTGACCCGCTGGGCGTCGATGCCGGCGCGCTTGAGCATGGCGCGGTTGGCCCAGCCGGTGTGGTAGTCCCAGCCGACGAACAGGATCGGTGTGTCCGCCCACTCGCCCTGGTTGAAGCGTTGCTCCAGCGCATCCACCTGGCTCCAGTAGGTGGAAGGAAAACCGCTGACGCTCAGGGTATCGCCATGACGCGCCTTGCCGTCGTCGCGCCAGCCGCGCAGGCGCCGCTCCAGTTCATCCAGCGGCAACTGCTGGCTTTCCAGGTCCGCGGCCTTGAGCTTGAGACCGCCGAAGATCGCGTGGCTGTGACTGTCTATGAAGCCGGGCATCAGCACCTTGCCCTGCAAGTCGACCACCTGGGTGCCGGCCGCCTTGAGCGCCAGCACCTGGGCGTCGCTGCCGACCTTGACGATCCGCCCCTGCTCCACCGCCACCGCCTGCTGCAGGGGCTGGCCCTGCTCGGCGGTAAACACCTTGCCGTTGTAAAGCAGCAGGTCCACCGCCGCCAGGCTCGACAGCGATGTGCCAGCCAGCGCCGAGGTCAGCATGATCTTCAGAGCGTTTTTCATTGTCGTTGGCACCCCTTGGTCAGAATGGCCACGAGACTAGCCAAGCCCGGGGGGATTTAAGAATACTGCGCCGAGCAACTCATTCTTTCCAAAGAGGCAAGACCCATGGACCAACTGGGCGCCATCAGCATGTTCGTCGCCACCGCCGACCAGGGCAGCTTCACCCGCGCCGCCGCCTGCCTGGGCAAGACCACCTCGGCCCTGACCAAGGCGGTGACGCACTTGGAGACCCAACTGGGCACGCGGCTGTTCGAACGCTCCACGCGCCGCATCGCCCTGACCGAGGCCGGGCATCTCTACCTGGCCAGTGCTCGCCAGGTGCTGTTCCAACTGCAACAGGCCCAGGAACACATCGACCAACTGCAACAGGAAATGTGCGGCACCTTGCGCCTGGTGGCACCGCCCTCCTTTGCCCCGGCCTTTCTCAACGCGGTGTGCTACCGCTTTCTCGAGCTCTACCCGCAGATGCGCCTGGAGGTGGAGCTGACCGACGAGTTCGTCGACCTGCTCGCTGGCGGCTACGACCTGGCGGTGCGCGACGGCCCGGTGGACCTGCCGGACCTGATCGCCCGGCCACTGACCGCCAATCGCATCCTGCTCTGTGCCAGCCCGCGCTACCTGCAACGCAAGCCGCTGGCGGTGACCCCGCAGACTTTCCACGAACACGACTGGCTGATCTTCCGCCACCCGGCGCTGAACCCGCACTTCTGGCGCTTCAGCTTCGGGGGCCAGCAGCATCGAGTGGCCCAGCCCGTGCCACGGCTGGCCAGCGACAACTACGATTTCCTGTTCGGCGCGCTGCTGGCCGGCCTGGGCCTGCAACTGTGCCCGCAGTGGAGCGCGGCGCCCTACCTGCAACGCGGCGAACTGGTGCAACTGCTACCGGAGGCAGTGCTCGATCCGGAGCAGTTCGGCCCGCGGATCCACGCGATCTATCCGGTGCACCGGCGGCAAACGCGCAAGCACCAGGCGTTCATCGAATGCCTGAAAGAGCACCTGGACCAGCAGCACTTGCACTGATCCGCGCTGCCGTCAGCCGCCTTGCTGCAGCACCGGGATCAACCGCGCCGGCTTGACCGACTTGAACGAGAAACTGGAGTAGATCTCCTTGACCGCCGGCAAGGTCTGCAGCACCTCACGGGCGAACTCGCCGAAGGACTCCAGGTCCCTGGCCAGCACTTCGAGGAGAAAGTCATAACGCCCGGAGACGTTGTGGCAGGCGATGATCTCGGGAATCTCCAGCAACCGTTGCTCGAAGGCCCGGGCGGTCTCGCGGGAGTGGGATTCCATCATCACGCTGACGAACGCGGTGACGCCATAACCCAGGGCCTTGGGCGAGAGGATCGCCTGGTAGCCGGTGATCACCCCGCTCTCTTCCAAGAGCTTGACCCGGCGCCAGCAGGGAGAGGTGGTGAGCGCGACACTGTCGGCCAGTTCGGCGGTGGTCAGCCGTGCGTTGTCTTGCAGCGCGACCAGCAGGGCTTTGTCGGTACGATCCAGGCCAGCGGGCATATTTTGCCTCTTAATCTTGTTTTTATGGTTTTTTATTCCAATCGAGCGCTTTTACAGGGGCCAGATTAGAAAATATTGCGCCGGATTTGAGCATAGCATTAGAGCAAATCAGGAGCGTCCACCATGAACAATAAAAACAGTGACCTTGGTTTTTCCACCCGCGCCATCCATCACGGCTACGACCCCCAGCAGCACCAGGGTGCGTTGATCCCGCCGATCTACCTGACGTCCACCTTCACCTTCGCCACCGCCGAATACGGCGCCGGCTGCTTTGCCGGCGAAGAGCCCGGCTATTTCTACACCCGTATCGGCAACCCGACCCTGGCCCTACTGGAGTCACGCATGGCCGACCTGGAACACGGCGAGGCCGCGGTGGCCTTCGGCTCCGGCATGGGGGCCATCGCCGCCACTCTCTGGACCTTGCTGCGTCCGGGGGACGAGATCCTGGTCAACCGTACCCTCTACGGCTGCACCTTCGCCCTGCTGCACCACGGCCTCGGTGAATTCGGGGTCAAGGTGCGCCATGTGGACATGGCCGAGCCAGGCCAGTTGCAGGCCGCCATCAGCCCCGATACGCGGGTGATCTACTTCGAATCGCCAGCCAACCCCAATATGCAATTGGTCGACATCGCCGCCGTGGCCGCGATCGCCCACCAGTACCGCGACCTCACCCTGGTGGTAGACAACACCTACTGCACGCCCTACCTGCAGCGCCCCCTGGAGCTGGGTGCCGACCTGGTGCTGCATTCGGCCACCAAGTACCTGAGCGGCCACGGCGACATCACCGCCGGCGTAGTCGTCACCCGCCAGGAACTGGCGCAGAAGATCCGCCTGCAAGGCCTGAAGGACCTGACCGGCGCCGTGCTGTCGCCCCAGGATGCCTTCCTGCTGATGCGTGGACTCAAGACCCTGGCCCTGCGTATGGACCGCCACTGCGCCAACGCCCTGGCCGTGGCTCGCTACCTGGAGGCGCATCCGCTGGTGCAATGGGTGGCTTACCCCGGCCTGCCGTCCTTCGCCCAGTACGCCCTGGCCCGGCAACAGATGAAATTGCCCGGCGGCATGATCGCCTTCGAACTCAAGGGTGGCCTGGCCACCGGCACCCGTTTCATGAATGCCCTGCAACTGTTCAGCCGGGCGGTGAGCCTGGGGGATGCCGAGTCCCTGGCCCAGCACCCGGCGAGCATGACCCATTCCACCTACAGCCCCGAGGAGCGCGCCGAGCACGGCATCGCCGAAGGCCTGGTACGCCTGTCGGTGGGCCTCGAGGACATCGACGACCTGCTGGCCGACCTCGACCAGGCCCTGCAAGCCTGCGCCGCCACCGCACCGCTGCTGGCCTTCGGCAAGGCGCTGCCCTGAACCGGACCAGTTGCAAACTACCATCTGGATGGCCGCCGAGCCGGCCATCCATGCAGCACCCGCAACACCCTTAGAACCGTTACCCACAGGAGTGGAACCAACAATGAGTCGTATCAATAACAAAGCCACCCAACTGCTCAGCGCCATGATCCTCGCCGGTCTCGCCTGCCATTCCCTGGCCGCCGACACCATCCGGATCGGTATCGCCGGGGCCAAGACCGGCCCGGTAGCGCAATACGGCGACATGCAGTTCAGCGGCGCGCGCATGGCCATCGAGCAGATCAACGCCAAGGGCGGCGTCGACGGCAAGAAGCTCGAAGCCGTTGAATACGACGACGCCTGCGACCCCAAGCAAGCGGTGGCCGTGGCCAACAAGGTGGTCAATGACGGCGTCAAGTACGTGGTCGGCCACCTGTGCTCCAGTTCCACCCAGCCAGCGTCGGACATCTATGAAGACGAAGGCATCGTGATGATCACCCCGGCCGCCACCAGCCCGGAGCTGACCTCCCGTGGCTACAAAATGGTATTCCGCACCATCGGCCTGGACAATGCCCAGGGTCCGGCGGCAGCGCGCTACATCGCCAAGCTCAAGCCCACCAACGTCGCCGTGCTCCACGACAAGCAGCAGTACGGCGAAGGCATCGCCAGCTCGGTCAAGGACATCCTTGGCAAGGAAGGCATCAAGGTGGCGATGTTCGAAGGCATCAACGTTGGCGAGCGCGACTACTCCTCGATCCTGGCCAAGATCAAGCAGGCCAATGTCGACTTCGTGTACTTCGGCGGCTACCACCCGGAAATGGGCCTGCTGCTGCGCCAGGCCAAGGAAAAGGGCCTGACCGCACGCTTCATGGGGCCTGAGGGCGTGGGCAACGACTCCATCTCGCAGATCGCCAAGGATGCCTCCGAAGGCATGTTGGTGACCCTGCCCAAGTCCTTCGACCAGGACCCGGCGAACAAGGAGCTGGTGGCAGCCTTCGAAGCCAAGAAGGAAAACCCCAGCGGCCCATTCGTGCTGCCCTCCTACTCGGCAGTAGAGGTGATTGCCGGCGCCATCGCCGCAGCCAAGAGTGAAGACCCGGAGAAGGTCGCCGAGGCGATCCACGCCGGTACCTTCAAGACCCCGACCGGGGACCTGAGCTTCGATGAAAAAGGCGACCTCAAGGACTTCAAGTTCGTGGTCTACGAGTGGCACTACGGCAAGCCGAAGACCGTTACCGGGGAGAGCGCCGGCCTCTGACCGGCACTGCGAGGTGCCCCGTGCACCTCGCTGCAACCAATGGTGCCGGCCGCACAGGCCGGCACCGTCCATGGGCCTGTCCTAGGGCCTGTTGCCGTTTCGGCGCAAACCGCGTTGCCGCGCAACCCGAAGGGACGGGCCGGTTTTAGCACGGCGCGGTGTTACTCGACGGCTCATTTGGACGGCCAAACTTCGCGTCTCGTGCCTAGCCCCGCGCTAAAACTGGCTCCGGCGCGGTCGCGGCGAAATGGCAACAGACCCTAGGCCCCGGGCAACTGCCCCGTCGCCAGTTCCTGCGCAGTGCGCTCCACCGCGCGACGGGTCTTGTCCACCAGCTCGTCGATATCCGCCCGGGTCGCCACCAAGGCTGGCGCCATGATCATCCGGCCCAGGGTCGAACGAATGATCACCCCCTCCTCGAAACCCAGGGTGCGACAGCGCCAGGCGATGTCGTTCTCGTTGGCGAAGCGCTGGCGGCTGGCCTTGTCCTTGGCCAATTGCAAGGCGGCCACCAGGCCGGTGCCCTGGATCTCGCCAATCAGCGGATGGTTGCCGAACACCTCCCGCAGGCACTGCTGCAAGTACGGGCCGGTATCGTCGCGGACCCGGTCCACCACGCCCTCGTCGCGCAGGGCCTTGAGGTTGGCGATGGCCACGGCCGCCGCCACCGGATGCCCGGAATAGGTCAGGCCGTGGGCGAACACGCCACCCTCCTCCACCAGCACCTGGGCGATGCGCTTGCCCAGCACCAGGCCACCCATGGGCACGTAGCCACTGGTCAGGCCCTTGGCGATGGACAGGGTGTCGGGCTCGAAACCGAAATGCTGGTGGGCGAACCACTGGCCGGTGCGCCCGAACCCGCCGATCACCTCGTCGGCGCACAGCAGCACGTCGTACTGGCGGCAGATGCGCTGGATCTCTGGCCAGTAGCTTTGCGGCGGGAAGATCATGCCCCCTGCGCCCTGGAAGGGTTCGGCGATGAACCCGGCGACGTTCTCGGCCCCCAGTTCGAGAATCTTTTCCTCCAACTGCCGGGCGCAACGCAGGCCGAACTCGGCCGGGCTCAAGTTGCCCTCATGGGCGAACCAGTAGGGTTCGTCGATATGCGCGACATCCGGAATCAGCCCGCCCATTTCATGCATGAACTTCATGCCGCCCAGGGCCGTGGCCGCGAGCGTCGAGCCGTGATAGCCGTTCCAGCGGCCGATCATCACCTTCTTCTGCGGCTGGCCGAGGATCTGCCAGTAGCGGCGCACAGTGCGGATCAGCACCTCATTGGCCTCGGAACCGGAATTGGTGTAGATGGCATGGCTGTAGTGCGCCGGCAACAGGCTGAACAACAGCTCGGACAACTCCACCACCGCCGGGTGGGTGGTGTGGAAGAACATGTTGTAGTACGGCAGCTGTTCGAGCTGGGCCGTGGCCGCGGCCGCCAGGTCCTTGCGGCCATAACCGAGGTTGGTGCACCACAGGCCGGACATGCCATCCAGGTAGCGCTTGCCGTCGTTGTCCCAGAGCTGCAGGCCCTGGCCACGCACGATCACTCGTGGGCCCTCGGCGTTGAGGGCCTTCTGGTCGAGGAAGGCGTGGATGTGGTGCGCCGCGTCCAGATCCTGGTAGTCCCGGGTGCTGCGCTGCGGCTGGGGATTGGAAGCACTCATGGTCGTTCTCCTGCACTGTAGGTGGATTGCTCGGAAGGGGTTGTCGGGGCGGCCGGCACCAGGGGTTCGGGGACGAACAGCGGCTTGTGCATCACCAGCTTGACCCAGAGCACGGCGATCAACGAGATGATCCCCAGCACCACCCCGGCGCTGCCGAAGATCCGCGCAGTCATCTCCGGCGCCGGCGAAGCGTGGTAGATCGCGAACAGCATGCCGCCGATACCCACCACCTGGGGCCAGGGATAGAACGGCGAGCGGAACGGCCGGGGCGCGTCCGGATAGCGCCGGCGCAGGGCGATCACGTCGATGTGCACGATGATGTAGGCCAAGAGCCAGGCCAGGGCAGCGGCCAGCAACAGCAGGCTGACCGAATCCGGGTCCTGGCCCAGCAACAGGATCGGCAGGCCGGTGATGGCGGCGATGAACAGCACCGCTACCCAGGGCGTGCGGGTGCCCGTGCTCAGGCGTTTGAACTGGGGAAAGGCCTGGCCGTTCTGGGCCATGCCGTAGAGCATGCGGGGCAGCGCCGCCAGTGACGAGTTGACCGTGCTGCAGGTGGCGGTGAGCACCGCGCCCACCAGGAACGCCTTGCCGGTCTCGCCGAACACCGTGGTGGCGAACAGGAAATGCGGCAGCGGATCGCTCGCCAGCTGGTCCCGGGGGATGCACAGCAAGGCGCCCAGGCAATACAGGGTGATCACCAGGAAAATCAGGCTCAGGCCGATGATCATCGAGCGCGGGATATTGCGCTCCGGACGCTTGGTCTCCTCCACCAGCGGGCAGACGAACTCGGCGCCGACGAAGCCCCAGATGGCCATTGCCGCCAGAGCCAGGGCCCCGAAGTGCAGCGGGTTCCAGCCCTGGTCCAGGGGCAGTTGCAGGTCGGCCTGGGGACTGCCGATGGCCCCCAGGCCCAGGGTCAGCAAGATCACCACCATCACCACCGCCAACACCGTCTGCAGCTTGGCGAACACGTCGATGCCCAGCAGGTTGAGCACGGTGAAGGTGCCCAGCACGCCATAGGCCACCACCATGGGCGGCAGCGCGCCGGGGTAGACCTTGCCGATGATCAGGTCCAGGAGCAGCAGCTCGGCGGACAGGGCGAACATCGCCACCACCATGTAGCCGGAGAAGGTCGCGAGGATCGCCGGGAAGTGCCCGATGGCCACCTCGGTGTAGCTGCTCAGGCTACCGGCCCGGGGCACCAGCAGCGCCAGTTCGGAAAACGACAAGGCATAGGTCAGGGCCAGCAGGTAGCCCAGCAGCAGCGGGATGAAGAACCCCATGCCGGCCATGCCTGCGCCTTGCAGCATCATCACCATCACTCCCTGGGAAACCACCAGGCCCACGGCCACCGAGATCAGCGAGCCCAGGCCCAGGACCCGGCGCAAACCACCCTTGGCGGCGGAACCCGTGGCCCCGTCCAAGACATTCGTCGTCATGCCACATACTCCGTTCTTATTGTTGTGAGCCTGCCGCCAGGGCGGCAGGCGCGACGGCACCCGCACGGCGCCGCAAGGCATCGAGCAGCATTCAGCGCAGCTGGAACCAGGTGGTCTTGAGCTGGGTGTATTTATCGAAGGCATGCAGCGACAGGTCGCGGCCGAAACCCGACTGCCGGGCACCGCCAAAGGGCACGGTGACGTCCAGGGCATCCACGGTGTTCACCGACACGGTGCCGACCCGCAGCTGCCGGGCCACGCGATGGGCCCGGTTGAGGTCGTCGGTCCACAGCGAGGCCGCCAGGCCGTAGACGCTGTCGTTGGCCAGGGCGATGGCCTGTTCCTCGCTGTCGAATGCGCTCACCGCCAGCACTGGGCCGAACACCTCTTCGCGGGCGATGCTCATCTGTGGCTGGACACCGGTGAAGATGGTCGGCTCGATGTAGTTGTCGCTGTCATCGATCCGCAGGCGCCGGCCACCACAGGCCAACTGCGCGCCTTGTTCCCGGGCCCGCTCGATATGGGCCATGACACTGGCAGCCTGGCGTGCATCGACCATGGCCCCGGCGCGGCTGGCCGGGTCCAGGGGATTGCCGGGGCGCCAGTCCCGGGCCTTGGCCAGCAGGCGCTCGACGAATTCATCGTGGATGCTGCGCTGCACCAGCAACCGCGAGTTGGCCGAGCACACCTCGCCCTGGTTGTAGAAGATGCCGAATGCGGCCTTCTCGGCGGCCAGGTCCAGGTCCTGGCAATCGGCGAACACCAGGTTCGGGCTCTTGCCGCCACACTCCAGCCAGACCTGCTTGAGGTTGGACTGCGCCGAATACTGCATGAAGTACTTGCCCACCTCGGTGGACCCGGTGAATACCAGACAGTCCACATCCGGGTGCAAGCCCAGGGCGCGCCCGGCCTCGGGCCCCAGGCCCGGCACCACGTTGAGCACGCCTTCGGGCAGACCGGCCTCCAGGGCCAGCTCGGCCAGGCGCAGGGCCGAGAACGGCGATTGCTCGGCGGGCTTGAGCACCACCGAGTTGCCGGCCACCAGGGCCGGTGCCAACTTCCAGGCGGCCATGTCCAGGGGATAGTTCCAGGGCACCACCGCAGCGACCACCCCCAGTGGCTCGCGGCGGATGCTGACATGGCTGTCGGCCGTGCCGGGGGCTACCTGGTCGTAGAGTTTGTCGATGCTCTCGGCGTACCAGGCGAAGACGTTGGCGGCGCCAGGCACATCGACATTCCAAGCTTCCATCACCGGCTTGCCCATGTTCAGCGAATCCAGCAAGGCCAGCTCCTCGCGGTGCTCGAGCAGCAACTGGGCCAGGCGCAGCAGTACCCGCTTGCGCTGTACGGGGGCCATGCGCGCCCAGGGCCCCTGTTCATAGGCTTGGCGGGCGTTGGCCACTGCCAGCTCGACATCGTCGGCATTGCAGGCACTGACCTGGGCCAGCACCTGGCCGGTGGCGGGGTTGATGGCGTCGAAGGTCGCGCCTGACCGCGCCGGCTGGCGGCGTCCGCCGATCAGCGCCTGGTCTATGAATGTCTGTTGGGCAGCCCGTTGCTGCCAGTAACGAAGATCGAACACGCTGCATGCCCTCGTCGGCCGTTGCGACGGCCTGGTTGTTATAGGAGTTCAAGGCGATGGTGCGTCACTGGGGAGCGGAGGAAAAATACTAAAAATATGCTCCAGTCCCATGAAAAAGCTCTGTAGCAAGATAAGCCTCGACAGCCCGTCGCAGAGCCCTAGCGAGCCGCAGCCCGGGCTGGCGCGCGGGGCTGTGCCAGGGTCGGCGGACGAGATCGATTCAGGCCGGTTGCGCCAGCCAGTCCGCCAGGCGCAGCAGCAGCGCATCGCAGGCCGCGAGCTGCTCCAGGCTGATGAACTCATCCGGCTTGTGCCCCTGGTCCATGCTGCCCGGCCCACACACCACCGTGGGGATGCCGGCCTCATGGAACAAGCCGCCCTCGGTGCCGAAGGCCACGGTGCCAAACTCCCGGGAACCACTGAGCAGCGCCAGCAGTTCGGCAGCCTCGCTGTCGGGCGCGGTGGCCAGCCCCGGATAGGCGCTCAAGGGCTGCAGGTCGATGGCGGTATCGGCGTGCACGGCGCGCATCCCGGGCAGCAACTGCTGCTGGGCATAGGCTTGCAACTCGTCCACCACCTGCCGGGGGTCGAAGCCCGGCAGGGTGCGCACCTCGAAATCGAACTGGCAATCCTGCGGCACGATGTTCAATGCCCGGCCGCCACGGATGATGCCGGTCTGCAGCGTGGTGAAAGGCGGATCGAACCGTCGGTCATGGTGCTGCGGCTGCGCCAGGCGGGTGCCGATGTCCCCGAGCTTGCCGATCAACCGCGCCGCGTACTCGATGGCGTTGACCCCCTGGGGCGCATAGGCCGAATGACAAGCGGCGCCCCGCACCTGGCAGCGCATGGCCAGCTTGCCCTTGTGCCCCAGCACTGGCCGCAGCTCGGTGGGCTCGCCGATCAGGCACAGCAACGGCCGGTGCGTTCGGGCCTGCAAGCGGGCGAGCATCGGCCTTACGCCGAGGCAACCCACCTCCTCGTCATAAGAGAACGCCAGGTGCACGGGTAGCCGCAACGGCCGCCGGAGCAAGGCCGGTACCGCCGCCAGCACCGCGGCGATGAACCCCTTCATGTCTGCCGTGCCACGCCCGTACAGGCGCCCTTCATGCTCGCTCAGCACGAAAGGCTCCACCGTCCAGGCCTGGCCATCCACTGGGACCACATCGGTGTGGCCGGAGAGCACGATGCCGCCACGGTCGTCGGGACCGATGCTGGCGAACAGGTTGGCCTTGGTGCGTTCGGGGTTGTAGATCAGCTCGCTGTCGACCCCAAGGCCCGCCAGGTAATCGCGGATGAAGGCGATCAGCTCCAGGTTGGAATCACGACTGACCGTGGCGAAGCCCACCAACCTTGCCAGCAGTTCACGGCTCGACGGCTCATTCATTACCCGGCACTCCATAGCTGGGGGCCGCCGTGGGGTCCAGGGCCCGGGTCAGGTAGTCCTGCATCTGCGGGCGATAGGCTTGCCACAGGTCATTGAGCTGGCCGATGGGGTTCTCTTCGGCCCAGTCCACCCGCAGGTCGACCACGGGCCAGGTCAGGTCATCCACCACCATCAGCGCCGCCGAATGCACCGGCCCGGCCTCGCCGCCGGCGCGCATCGCGGCGTGCATGGCCGCCAGCAAGCGTTCGGCGAGCATCCCCGGGGTGCCCTCGAAGGCTTGGACCATGGCCTCGATAACCTCGGTCCCGGCCAGCAGGTTGCCGGCCGCTACGCACTGCTCGCCAGCCACGGCGTTGTGAGTGCCCAGGGCCTGCTGGCCGCTGAACAGCGCGGTGCGCCCCTGGTCGTCGATTACCGTGACCTGGCGGTACTGGCTCCAGCCATTGCGCCCCAGGGCCTGTTGCAGCGCCTGCTGCGGTTCCAGCTTGTGGCTCTCCAGCAGGTCGAGGATCTGCGGCCCCAGGGCCGGCAGGGTGACGTTCTGGGTGGCTACCGCCCCGACCCCGGCCCGGACCCAGGGACAGCGCGCGCCCACGGCGATGCTCGAGGAACTGATGGCAATGCCCAGCTGGCCGGTTTCGGCGCAGCGCCCAACGATGGAAAAAGTCATGGCAACGATAGCTCCTGGGGCGGGCCAAGCGGCGCCGCCGAACTCCACAGTACGGCACTCACTCGGGAATCACCGCGATCACGTCGATCTCCATCAGCCACTGGGGCTGGCCCAGGGCCGCGACCACCAGGCCGGTGGAGATCGGGAACACGCCCTTGAGCCACTTGCCCACCTCCTGGTAGACCGGCTCGCGGTAGCGCGGATCGGTGAGATAGGTGGTGGTCTTGACGATATGGGCCAGCTCGCTGCCGGCCTCTTCCAACAGTTGCTTGACGTTCTTCATCGCCTGTTCGGCCTGGGCTCGTGGATCGCCGAGCCCCACCAGGTTGCCGGCGAAATCGGTGCCCACCTGGCCCCGGACATACACCGTGTTGCCGGCGCGCACCGCCTGGCAGAGGTCGTTGTCCAGGCTCTGGTTGGGATAGGTGTCCTTGGTGTTGAACATGCGGATACGGGTATGGACTGGCATCAACGGGCTCCCACGGAACTGAAGGTATGGACGCTGGACTCGGCCGGCTCGCTGCCATAGGCCTGGTACTTGCGCTGGGTGGCGATGTGATCGGCGATGTGCTTGGCGTCGTGCCAGACACCCCAGATGAACGACGAGCCGCGCCGTGACAGCCACGGCAGGCCGAGGAAGTAGATCCCCGGCTCGCGGGACACGCCGCGCTGGTGCAAGGGCTTGCCCTGTTCGCTGAAGGTGTCGACCTGCAACCAGGAAAAATCCACGGCATAACCGGTGGCCCAGATGATCGAGGTGATGCCCGCGGCCCGCAGGTCCAGCTCGAGGATCGGTCGCGTCACGCACTCTGGGTCCGGCAGGCGTCGCCGGGCTTCGGGTTCGGCCGGCAGGTCGAGGCCGTTGCGGACGATGTAGGCGTCGGCGGCATCCAGCAGGGCCAGGTAGTTCTCGTCGCCCCGGGCGAGGTTGTCCACCAGGTCGGCCTGGAAGCTCACCCGGTCGCCGTCGAAGGCCTTGGTCAACCCCACCAGGGTGATTCCCTGGTGGGCCAGGGCACGGAAATCGATGGTCCGGCCGCCACGGGCACCACTGACGGCGATAGTCACGTGCTCGCGGCCGGGCTTGGCGATCTCGGCGTCCCACTCCCCCAGGACCCCGAGCCACCAACAGAAATCACGGCCGCGGTAGGCGCGTGGCGGCCGGTCGTGGGCGCCCACCGACAGGTACACCTGGCGGCCGGCACGTTGCAGCTCATCGGCGATCTGCACCCCGGACGATCCGGCGCCCACCACCAGCACCGCGCCTGCCGGGAGTTGTTGCGGGTTACGGTAGTCGGCGGAGTGGATCTGCAGGAGCCGGGTATCGACAGGAGCGATGGGCGGGATCACCGGGCGCTGGAACGGCCCGGTGGCCGCTACCACCCGATTGGCCTGGATTGGCCCCATGGACGTCTCGACCGTGAAGCCGGGACGGCCGACGTTGCGCTGCACCTGGCGCACTTCGACACCGGTACGGATCGGCGCGTCGACCTGGCGGGCATAGGCTTCGAAGTAGTCCGCCACCTGGTCCTTGGTGGCGAAGGCGTCGGGGCCCAGGTCGAATTCCAGCCCCGGGAAACGGTCGTGCCAGGCCGGGCCGTTGGCCACCAGCGAATCCCAGCGGCCACTGCGCCAGGCCTCGGCGATGCGCTTGCGCTCCAGCACCAGGTGCGGCACGCCCAGCTTGCCCAGGTGCTCGCTCATGGCCACGCCGGCCTGGCCCGCACCCACCACCAGGGTATCCACGTGTATTTGTTCAACGCTCATGTCTGTGTCCTTCTGCGAGACGGCAGGCACCGGCGGAAGGCTCGGCGCCTTGTTTCAGAACCCGGGTTGTCAAGTCGGATGCGCAGATGGTGCGACAGGCGTTGGCGCAGGAAAATTACTAAATATGTGCTCGCTGGAGAGCAAAAAACGAGGCAGCTTGCGTGGGACATTCAGTGCTTGACCGGCGGCCGCTGCGCGCCCGTGCGCAGCCTGCGGCAGTGGCTACAGGGCCTGCCTCGATGATCGGGTCCACGCCTGTGGTCGCTGCCGCGCCAGGGCCCGCAAGGCCTTCGACCACCGCCCTGCCCCGTGCAAGCGAGGCCGTCCGGCGAAAATCCATTTCCGTGCTTTCGATCTGTGGGCACTGAAGGCACAATGCGTACCTTTTTGGCTGGCCCTGCCGGAGATCGCCCAATGATCAAGACGCCTTACTACCTCATCGACAAACAGAAGCTGCTGGTCAACATGCAGAAGATCGCCTATGTGCGCGAGCAATCCGGCGCCAAGGCCCTGCTGGCCCTCAAATGCTTCGCTACCTGGTCGGTGTTCGACCTGATGCAGCAGTACATGGACGGCACCACTTCCTCGTCGCTGTACGAGCTCAAGCTGGGCCGGCAGAAGTTCGCGGGCGAGACCCATGCCTACAGCGTGGCCTGGGCCGACGATGAGATCGAGGAAATGCTCGATAACTGCGACAAGATCATCTTCAACTCCATCGGCCAGCTGCAGCGCTTCGCCGAACAGTCCGCCGGCAAGGTCCGCGGCCTGCGGGTTAACCCCCAGGTAAGCAGCTCCGACTACCTGCTGGCCGACCCGGCTCGTCCATTCAGCCGCCTGGGCGAATGGGACCCGGCGAAGATCGAGCAAGTGATCGAGCAGATCAGCGGCTTCATGTTCCACAATAATTGCGAGAACGGCGACTTCGGCCTGTTCGACCAGATGCTGAACCACATCGAGGAGCGCTTCGGCCACCTGCTGCACAAGGTCGAATGGGTCAGCCTGGGCGGCGGCATCCACTTCACCGGCGAAGACTATGCCCTGGATGCGTTCTGCGCCCGGCTCAAGGCCTTCTCCGAAAAGTACGGCGTGCAGGTGTACCTGGAGCCCGGCGAAGCGGCGATCACCCAGAGCGCCTCGCTGGAAACCACCGTGCTCGACACCCTGTACAACGGCAAGCACCTGGCGGTGGTGGACAGCTCCATCGAAGCGCACATGCTCGACCTGCTGATCTATCGCCTCAATGCCAAGATGGCCCCCAACGACGGCGAGCACACCTACATGGTCTGCGGCAAGTCGTGCCTGGCCGGCGACATCTTCGGCGAGTACCAATTCGAGCGTCCGCTGGCCATCGGCGATCGACTGTCGTTCGTTGACGCGGCGGGTTACACCATGGTCAAGAAAAACTGGTTCAACGGTCTGAAAATGCCGTCCATCGTCGTGAAACAACTCGACGGTAGTGTCGAAGTGGTTCGCGAGTTTGGTTTCGAAGACTACCTGTCCAGCCTTTCCTGAACGGGCAGGTAATTAAGGAGAAGTAAGTAAATTGAAGAAGAATGTTCTTATCATTGGTGCAGGAGGTGTCGCCAAGGTGGTGGCCCACAAGTGCGCGCAGCACAACGACGAACTCGGTCGTATTGCTATCGCGTCGCGCAACATCTCCAAATGCCAGGCCATCATCGAAAGCGTAAAGGCCAAGGGCAGCCTCAAGGTGCCCGCCGATATCCAGGCCTTCTCGCTTGACGCTCTGGATGTCGAGGCGACCAAGGCGCTGATCCGCGAGACCGAATCGCAGATCGTCATCAACGTCGGTTCCGCCTTCCTCAACATGTCGGTGCTGCGTGCCTGCATCGATACCGGCGTGGCCTACCTGGACACCGCGATCCACGAAGAGCCGGGCAAGATCTGCGAGACCCCACCGTGGTACGGCAACTACGAGTGGAAACATCTCGAGGAGTGCCAGCAGAAGAACGTCACCGCCATCCTCGGCGTGGGCTTCGATCCGGGCGTGGTCAACGCCTACGCTGCCCTGGCCAAGCAACAGCATTTCGACCGCATCGACTCGATCGACATTCTCGACGTCAATGCCGGTTCCCATGGCAAGTATTTCGCCACCAATTTCGACCCGGAAATCAACTTCCGCGAATTCACCGGACAGGTGTGGAGCTGGCAGGACAGCCAGTGGACCAGCAACACCATGTTCGAAGTCAAGCGTACCGACGACCTGCCAGTGGTGGGCTCGCAAAATCTGTACCTGACCGGCCACGATGAAGTGCACTCGCTGTCCAAGAACCTGCAAGTGCCCAACGTGCGCTTCTGGATGAGCTTCGGCGAGCATTACATCAACGTGTTCACCGTGTTGAAGAACCTGGGCCTGCTCTCCGAGCAGCCGGTCAAGACCGCTGAAGGCCTGGAAGTGGTGCCGCTCAAAGTGGTCAAGGCCGTACTGCCCGACCCGGCCTCCCTGGCCCCGGGCTACACCGGCAAGACCTGCATCGGCGACCTGGTCAAGGGCACCAAGGACGGCCAGCCGCGCGAGGTGTTCATCTACAACGTGGCCGACCACGAGGAAGCCTACGCCGAGACCGACAGCCAGGGCATTTCCTACACCGCAGGCGTGCCGCCAGTCGCCGCCGCCCTGCTGGTGGCCCGTGGCGAGTGGGATGTGCAGCGCATGGTCAACGTCGAGGAGCTGGCGGCCGAGCCGTTCCTCAAGGCGCTGGACGTGATGGGCCTGCCGACCCGCATCAAGGACGAGCATGGCGACCGTCCGTGGGACGCCGCCATCTAAGGTAGTCCCGAACGCAGGGGGCGCCCGCCGCGGCGCCCCCTGCCCCGCCGGCGACACATCTTTCGTTTGTGCGCCGCTTTTGCATTTCTGTGCGACAGTTCCCCTTTCCGGGGCTCCCGCAGCCCTCCTGCGCAGTGTTAGCTTGGCAAGGTTTCTGTCTGGCCTATCAGACATTCCCTACCCACCTCCTGCAAAGGAATGCCCTGCGTAATGGACTTTTCCCTCAAGCACCTGGCCACCGCCACCCTGATGCTCGCCAGCCTGTCGGCGTTCGCCAACGTCGCCCAGGCCAACATCACGCCGCAACAGAGCGCGGCCATCCTCAAGAACTTCAACGACGCCTCGGTCAAGGACTTCCGCCAGTTCATCGGAGAGGTCGCCAAGAGCCAGCCGGGCAAGAGCGCCCACCTGACCCCGGCCATCGATGGCTTCCTGGCCGGCAAGACGCTCTCGGCCGAGCAGCAGAACGAGATCCACCGTCTGCTTGGGCTCTATGCCCGGGTCAAGTACGGCAAGGCCGCCACTGAAACCCTGCGCGAACTGGTGGCCATCCCCACCTTCCGCGTGGACGGCGTGCCCCAGCACGAGAACCCGGAATTCCTCAAGATCGCCGACAAGATCAAGGGCCTGGCCCAGGACTTCGGCCTGGCGTTTCGCAATGTCGACAACCGCGTCTACGAGATCTCCCTGCCCGGCAGTGGCGACGAAGTAGTGGGCATCCACGCCCACGCCGACGTGGTGCCGGTCACCCCGGAGAACTGGGTGCTGCAGGACGGTACCCGGCTCGACCCGTTCAAGGTCACGCTGATCGGCGACCGGATGTACGGGCGCGGCACCGAGGATGACAAGAACGGCATCGTGGTGGCGCTCTACGCCATGAAGATCGTCAAGGAAGAGCAGTTGCCCCTGGCCCGCAACTTCAAGCTGCTGGTGGACACCACCGAGGAAACCAGCGGCGATGCCATCCCCTACTACTTCGAACACAACCCGGTGCCCAACTACAACCTGGCGCTCGATGGCGGCTACCCGGTGGTGATCGCCGAGAAAGGCTACGGCACCGTGATGGCGACCTTCCCCCAGCGCGCCGCCGAGGGCAAGGGCGCGCAGATCACCCACTTGACCGGCGGCCTGGCCACCAACCAGATCCCCTCCACCTCGGTGGCGACCCTGGTGACCGAGCAGCCAGCCGAACTGGTGGCCAGCCTGCAGAAGGCCGGGGCCGAGTACGTCAAGCGCCACGGCGGCAACTTCAAGATCGACGCCCGGGTGCAAGGCAAGGACGTGCTGCTGACCGTCACCGGCGTGTCCGCCCACTCCTCCGAGCCCGAATCCGGGATCAACCCGGTGGCGCGGATGCTGGACTTCGTCCACGGCCTGGAGGGCAAGGTGGCGCTCAAGCACAACTCGTTCACCGACGCAGCGCACTACCTCGCCGACAACTGGGGCCTGGACTACGAAGGCAAGAAGCTGGGCGTGGGCTTCTCGGACGCCTTCATGGGCCCGCTGACCACCTCGCCGACCCTGGTCAGCGTGGATGACAAGGCGCTGAAGGTCGCGGTGAACCTGCGCGTGCCCAAGGGCAAGGCGCCAGAGGCGCTGAAGGCGCAGATCAGCGACAAGCTGGAGGCCTGGAGCAAGCAGAACCAGGTGGCGGTGCAGTTCAATACCTCGGTCGCCGCGCCGATGTACCGCAATCCCGAGGGCGAATGGGTCAAGGCGCTGCTGGACGTGGCCAGCGAGAACCTGGGCATGGCCCACAAGTTCGGCACCTCCGCCGGGGCGACCTCGGTACATGAACTGCCCAACGGCGTGCAATTCGGCCTGGCGCGTCCGGAGGTGAAATACACCGGCCACACCGACAACGAGTTCAAGACCGTGGAGCAGTTCCTGCTGGACCTGCAGATCGTCACCGAGATGGTCGGCCGGGTCGGACAGCTGCCCAAGCTCTAGCCATCCCCTTGGCACTGGCCCCTGCGGCCAGTGCACCTGCCTCAGTCGCCCGCAGCGTCCTGCGCCGGGCGGCTGACATCCCGCAGCACCGCGATATAGCCCCGGTAAAGGTTCTCCACCGGCAGCAGCCCTCGGGCCGCCAGCTGGCGATGGGCGCTGCGCAGGTGATAGAAGGGTATGCGCACGTAGAGATGGTGTTCGATGTGGTAGTGGATCCCGTGGGGGCCGAAGACGAAGGTCTGCCAGTTGGGCGCCACGATGCTGCGGGCGTTCTGGCTCTGGTCGGCGTTGGCGGGCAAACCCGCATGCTCGAGGATCGCCCGCACGCGCCCCATCAGCGGCAGCAAGGTAATGGCCGGCAGCAACCACAACCCCAGGTAGAGCCATGGGTGTCCGGACCAGGCCAGCAGTCCCAGCAGCAAGCCATTGCCCACCAGCATCGACAGGACTTCGCCGAACACTTGGCGCGGCGACTTGTCGACCCTGGGCAGGCAGTGGCGGTAGTCGCCGCGAACCAACTTGAAGGCGCTGATGAAGTACCCCACCCCACACAGGTCCGCCGCCAGGCGCAAGGCCAGGCGCCGCCGAGGCAGTGGATAGTCCCCGATGCCGAACACCGCCACCACCGGATCGTCATGCAGCATGGGCTGGCGATGGTGCTTGAGGTGCCCGGCCCGATAGGTGCGCAGGGAAAGGAACAACGGACCGGCGGCCAGCCATTGGCCGACCAGGTCATTGGCCGACTGACGACGCAACAGCACGCCATGGGCGCTCTCGTGCATGATCACCGCCAGCGCCAGCTGGCTGCGGGCGATGACCAGCGCCGCCAGCAGGTATGTCAGGGGGTGCGGCCAATATGCGGCACAGGCGAATGCCACACCGATCAGGCCCCAGTCGGCCAGCAACGCCAACAGGCCGATCCACGGCTTGAGGACGAACCACTCGGCGGCAGGGGTAAAGGTGCGCAATGCCAGGTTGGCCCCGGCACGCGATTCAAGCTGGGACACGGCGAATGCTCCCTTGTCGGTGAGTGGCCAAGGCGCAGGCCAGGGCCAGTAGCAGGCCGCCAGCGACGTCGACCAGGGTGTGCTGCTTGAGGGTCAGGGTCGACAGGCAGATCAACAGGCCGCTGCCGGCGACCAGCCATTTGCCACGCCGGCCCCACAGTGCTCGGCAGGCCAGGCAAGTCACGGTTACATGCAGGCTGGGAAAACCGTTGCAGGCCAGGTCCAGTTGCCACATCCGGCTCAGTCGCTGCTGCAGGAAGCCGCTGCCGAGCACGCCGAGATCCGGCCGGGGCACCTGCTCGGGAAACAGCCAGAAGCACAACAGGCCCACGACGAAGGCGATGCCGGTAGCGTTGCGCAAGGCCTTGAAGCCCTGTTGGCTGGCGTAGGCCGCCGCCAACAGGACAAAGGGAAAGAACAGCACGTAGAGAAACCAGGACTGGGCCATGAAAGGAATCAGCTCATCCAGCGGCGTGACCCAGTGATAGTGCGGCGTGACCAGGCGCTGTAGGCCGATGAACGCGCCCAGCCCCAGCAGCAAGCCGAACGCCGCCGCCAGGGCCTGCCGAGGATTGGCAGCCCTGATACGCGGCCAGGAGCCGGTCATGGCTGTCGGCTCGACGCAGGCATGGGGACATGGCGACTCAAGGCGGCGCCCTCACAAGCCAAGCAGATGGTTGGCCCAGGCATCGATCCGTGCCTGGGCCCGCTGGTTGCCCGACATCACGTCAGGCGCTGGGGCGAGCGCGCTCAATTGCTGCGCCGCCGCACTCACCTGGCGCCGAAAGTCGGCAATGTCGCCGCGCCAGGTCACCACCCGGTGCAGCAGTTGCAACTGGCTGGCCCGGGCGGCATTGCTGGCCTGCTCCGGCTGGTCGCTCACCACCAGGATGATCGGCCGCTGGTAGACCCGGGCGATGGACAGCGCCGCCATGCCCGGTGCCGATACCAGCAGTTGCGCCCGGGCCGCGCGGCTGGCCCAGTGCGGGTCGACCCCGAGCCAGCCGTTGCGCCCGGCATAACCCTCGCCCACCAGGTGCCGATCCAGGCCGGCATCGCCCAGGCCGGCCTCCAGGGCATCGGCCAGCCCGGGTTCGCGAAAGTGCGGATTGAGGTACACCGCCGCACCCACCGCGGCCGGTTCCTGCACCACCTCGGCCAGCGCCACCGGGGTCGGCAGGCGATACAGCGCTCGGGCCACGGTATCGTCGATCTCGCAGGCAAAATCGTGCTCGATGCGCGCCCGCGCAGCGTTGATCTGGCGCCCGACGATCCAGGCGAACAACCGCCCGAACTGCCGTGGCCACATGCCGTCGAAGTTGTTCAGCAACGCCACCTTCAGGCTCGCGCCGTACACATGCACCACCTTGCGCCGCCAGCCCGGCAGCATGCCCATGTACAGCAACGCCGGGTGGAAGGAGTCGTTGACCACCAGCTCCACGCCGCGCAAACGGCGCCGCAGCTGGAGGATATCGCGCAGCATCCGCCCGGGACGGAACAGGTACTGGGCGACATTGCGATTGGTGGCCCGGCGCAGCATGTTCTGCTGGCTGTCGAATTGCACCGCATAGTGGCGGGAAAGGACCTCGGCCTGGACCCCGAAACTGTGCAGGAAGCGCTGGCCCTGGTCCGACGTGGTCAGCACCTCGACCTGGGCGCCGGCCGCGCGCAGCGCATGCACCAACAACTGCGCGCGCATCAGGTGGCCACGGGCATCAGCGGTGGCGAGATAGAGAATGCGTGGAGTCATCGAATGGCGCCGCGCCCACCGCCCAGCACCCAGCCAGCCAGGTACATCGCCAGGGCACCGGTCACGCCAAAGCTCGCATCGACCCGGCGGATATCCTTGAGCAGGCGCGCCAGGTGCACGGTTTCATGGGGGGCGACAATGCGTTGCAAGGTGCCCTGGCACAGGCGCACATGGGCTTTTTCATCGGCCAGGACCTGCGACAGCAACGGATACAGCCCATGCTCGGCGCCGATGACCGCGCAGTGGCGGCTCAGCACCCGTTGCGCCATCTGTTCGGCACACAGGCCGGTGGCATAGGCCGGCACCAGCAGGCCATGCTCGAAATGCCCCGCATAGCGACGGGCCAGGCGCTGCCAGCGCAGAATCTTGCGCCGGCTGAGCCAATCCGGTTCCAGGCGTGCCGTACCTTCGCCGCCACGTTCGCCCAGGGCCGCGGCGAACAGCGTCACGTGCCGTTGCTCATCGGCCAGGTGCCGCTCGACCTGGTGCTCGAGCCAGGGTGGCGACTGCGGCAGCAACTCATCCAGCAGCGCACGTTCGGTGGCATCCTCCCCAGCCAGGTAGATACGCAGCAGCAAGCGCTCCCCACGCACGCTGCGATGCAGGCGCTGCAGGGCGACGCGCTTGATGCGATCCACCAGGCGCGCCTGTACGGCTCCCAACCCACGGGGCCGGGGCATGTCCAGGCAACTGAAATCCGCTTGGCTTGCAAGCGCTTCGCCGGCACTCATGGCACGGACTGCGCGGTGTCCACGCCCTGGGTCGCAGTCGTGGCCGCCTGGGCGCTGCGATGCCAGGCCAGGATCAGGCCGATGAAGCTGTCACGCATGAAGGCCGTACCGCTGGCAGTGGCCCCGGGGAAACTCTGCTCCTGGCCGTTGTAACGCAGGTAGCCCTTGCCATTGACCGCGCCCAGTTCCAGGCGGTCGTGCTTGTGCAAGCCACGCTGGCGCACGTCCTCGAGCAAGGGGCTGTCCTCCAGGCCGAAGACGAACAGCTGGCGCTGGACCACCCACTGCGGAATCTGGCCACTCAAGGCTTGCAGGTCGAGGTTCCAGGTGCCCTGCTCCAGCACCTGGTCCAGCGGCAGGCTGCCTGGTTGCCTCGAGCTGAAGCGGGCACGCATCAGCGACTTCGAGACCCGCCCTACCCCCAGGCCGATGGTGATGTCATCGGCCGTCGGATTTTTCTCGTCGCTGGGACGCACCACCACCAAATAGCTGGCGACCCGGGCGGCGATCGATGGCTGCGCCAAGACCTTGCGCGCCAGCTCGGGATTGAGCAGCACGTGCTCGTCACGCCCCTGGTGGACGCTGATCTGGTAAGGGTCCAAGGCGATATCCTGGAAGGTGCCACGCACCGGCGCATGTACATAGGTGTCGGCCTTCCAGGTCTTGCCCGAGCGCCACACCAGTACCTGCAAGCTCAAGGGCACGCGCTGGCCGTCGCTGGCGATGCCGCTGCCATGCAGCAGCACGTCGCCGATCACGCCCTTGCCGGCATGCCGGGCCTCGACGCTGAACACTATGGTGCGCGCCTGCGGGTCAACGCTGGCCCGTGCGTCCGCCACGTCCAGGGCCAGGCGGTTGCAGTTTTGCGCGGCGCCGCCCTGGACCGTCGCACAGCCGCTGCCGGAGACGAAGTGCAGCACGCTGCGGCCGTTGATTTCGCTGGGGGCGGCGCTGGCCGGGGTGGCGCACGCCAACCATGCCAGGCACGCCAGGGAGGAGCCGAATGCGGCCAGGGGTTTCATGCTCATGGGAACTTCCTGTAGGAGCGCCAAGGGGGCGGCGCGAATCAATCCAGCTGGCGGTGATAGGACAGGGCTTGCCCCTGGCGCGCGCTGGCACGGCCGATGTTCAACCCCAGCCCGCGGACCAGCGCGCCGGCGCTATCGAGGGACGAGATACCGAGTATCGCCAGGATCGCACCCAGGCGCCGCCGCCCATGCACGGCGGGCAGGTCCTGGTGGTTGAGTGCGCGCAGGCTGTAGCCCAGGCGCCCGAGCATCACGCACAAGGGGCCGATAGGGCCACTGCGTCCGAGCCATTGCAACCAGCCCGGCATATAGGCACGCACCAGGTAGGGGGTCAGGTCGACACTGTCGCCACCACGCAACCAGCGCAGCTTGAACACTTCGCCACGGCTGTCGGGCAACCGGTGCTCGGTATGGGCCGCCGGAACGTAGCGTACCGCCACCCCCGCCGCCTGCAGGCGCAGGCCCATGACCTGGCAGTGGGCACGGTAGACGCCGTCCAGCGGCTGGTAGCGATACTGCTCG
Organism: Pseudomonas sp. CMR5c; assembly: GCF_003850545.1. NCBI lineage: Bacteria > Pseudomonadati > Pseudomonadota > Gammaproteobacteria > Pseudomonadales > Pseudomonadaceae > Pseudomonas > Pseudomonas sp. CMR5c. The sequence goes on from NZ_CP027705.1 coordinate 4,083,029, forward strand.
AAGGTGGCACAACGAAAGGCCACGTTGTTCGCGTAGAAATTGCGGGTCGCCCGGGCTCCGAGCGGGCTGGGGAAGTACATGAAGTCGATGGTGGTCAACGCGCTGCCGACCACGCTCGGGGCGTAGCTGGTGCGCCCGGCGACGGCCAGGGGCGCATCCGCCTCGGTGAAGGGCAAGAGCAACTGTTCCAGCCAGTGTCCGGCGGGAAGGCAGTCGGCATCGGCGAACACCACGTACTGGCAGCGCGCCTGGTCGACCGCCTCGAAACCGATATTCTTGGCCTCGTAGTAACCGGTGCGGGGATCGATCTCGACGAACTCCAGCACTCGCCCGGCCAGTGCGCACAGCGCCTCCCGGGCCTCTTGCCCGAGGCCATCGTGGGTGATGACCCATTGGCCGAGCGATTGCGGGCAGAGGCTCTGGCGAGCCAGGCGGGCTACCAGGTGCTTGAGGCTGTCCAGGGCCTGCGCCGCGTCCTTGCCGCCGCGCAGGTTGTTGGTTTCCAGCACCAGCGCGGTACTGCCGGCGATCGCTGCCAGGGGCCCGGTATCACAGGCGGGCTGTTGCGACATCCGGGTCGTCGATTGTTGGCTATCCATGGCGCGGTATCTCAGGAAAAGGCAGGGCTGCCGGGCTTCAGGGGCGCAATCACAGCATTATTCCGGGGATTATTCAAACGGCGGATTCGCCGGCCCGCCAGTATTGGCGAAGGACCGCGCCAGCTGCTCCATCACCAGGCGCATGCGCGTGGTATGCCGCAGGTCCTGGTGGGTGACCATCCACACCTCATATGGCTTGCCGGCCGTGCGCCCGGGCCAGATCCGCTCCAGGCCGTCACGCCGGCCCATCTCGATGGGGATCTCGCTGATGCCCAGGCCTTGGGCGATGGAGCGTCGCAGCAACATGTTGGAGTTCACCGCCATCACCACCCGGGCCTGGTCGATGGGCTCGTCGAGCAAGGTCGGCTGCGCACGATCCCGCCAGTACGGCTCGTACATCACCAGGTCATGGCCCTTGAAGCTAGTGCCTGGCTCGGGCTGGCCATGGCGCTCCAGGTATTCGCGCGCTGCGAACAGGCCCATCGGCCACTCGGCCAGCTTGCGCAGGATCAGGTCGGGATTGTCCGGACGTAGGTTCCTGATGGCGATGTCGGTTTCGCGCCGTGACAGGTTGACCACCTCGGAGGTGCTGTTGAGCACGATGCGGATATCCGGATGCGCAAGGTGCAGCGCCTTGAGTGCCGGCATCACGAAATCACAGGCCAGGGAGTCGGTGGTGGAAATCCGTACTTCGCCGGCCAGTTCGTTATCCATCCCCCCGGTACGCCGGATCAGCTCCAGGGCCATCTGCTCCATCTTCCCGGCCATCGCGAAGGCCATTTCGCCAACGCTGGTCAGCTGGTAGCCGGCCGGAGTGCGCAGGAACAGGGTCGATCCCAGGTCCGCCTCCATGGCCGCGATACGCCGCCCCACCGTGGCCTGGTCCACGTGCAGGACCCGCGCCGCACGGCGCAAGGTCAGCTCGCGCCCGAGGGCCAGCAGGACCCGTGCATCATCCCAGTTCATTCAAGATTTCCCCATGAAGAATCATTGCAACACAGCCTCGCAAAATCGCCGCGCGCCGGCACCGGCCCGCTTGCGTAACCTTTGCCCACCCCAGCCCGAACGGCCGGCATCCACCTTACCAGGACCCATTTATGAACCATTCCCATAGTGCGCCAGAGGCGCAGATGACCGTTATCGAGATCACCCGGCCGGGTGATCCACAGGTATTGAAACCTGCCCGCCGGGCGGTGCCTACCCCTGGCCCACGGGAGATCCTGATCCGGGTCCACGCCGCTGGCGTCAACGGCCCCGACCTGCTGCAGCGCAAGGGCCTCTACGATCCGCCAGCCGGCGCCTCGGACATCCCGGGCCTGGAGATCGCCGGGGAAGTCGCGGCCCTGGGCAGCGAGGTGACGCGCTTCAGCGTGGGTGACCCGGTGATCGCCCTGGTCACTGGCGGCGGCTACGCCCAGTACACGGTCGCCGACGAGCGCACCACCATGCACCTGCCCGGTGGCCTGTCGATGATCGAAGCTGCGGCGCTGCCCGAGACCTTCATGACCGTGTGGGTCAACCTGTTCCAGCGCGGCCAGTTCAAGGCCGGCGAATCGCTGCTGGTGCATGGCGGCGCCTCCGGCATCGGCACCACGGCGACCATGCTGGCCAAGGCCCTGGGCGCGTCGAAGATCTTCACCACGGTCGCCAATGCACAACAACAGGCGGCCAGCCTGGCCCTGGGTGCCGACGTGGCCATCGACTACAACCGCGAGGACTTCGTCGAGCAAGTGCTGCTCGGGACCGAGCAGCTTGGGGTCGACGTCATCGTCGATATCATTGCCGGCGACTATGTGGCGCGTAACTTCCAGGCCGCAGCGATGAACGCGCGGATCGTGCAGATCGGCGTGGTCAAGGGCCCGGCGACCCAGGTCGACCTGTTCCCGATGCTGGTCAAGCGCCTGACCCACCTGGGCTCGACCCTGCGCTCGCGCAGCCCAGAGGACAAGGCCGGGATCATCGCCGAGCTGGAATCCAAGGTCTGGCCCCACGTCCAGAGCGGCGCGGTCAAGCCATTGATCTTCAAGACCTTCGCCTTGACGGATGCCGACCAGGCCCACGCCCTGATGGAGTCCGGCCAGCACATCGGCAAGGTGGTGCTGACCGTCGCCCACTAGCCCCGGAGCCCAGGCCGAGGTTGTCCATGACGACCTCGGCCGTGCCCTGCCCGGCAACCCGGCTACGGCTCCTGGCGGCCAGGCACGGCGTCCAATTCGCCGTTGCGCACCGCCACCTTGATGGCTTGTGCGGTGGTACTGGCGCCCAGGCGTCGACGCGCCGCTCGCAGGTGGTTTTCCACGGTGCGCCCGGACAACCCCAGCGTCACGGCGATATCGGCCTGGCGCTTGCCGGCGGCGGTCCAGGCCAGGACTTCACGCTCCCGATCCGACAACTGCCTGGACGGGTCGCTGACGGCCACCTCCAGCAACCGCCGTGCGGCACAGAACGCCGCACTGGCGACGTTGCCCAACATCAGCCGAACCCTGGGGCTGCTGTCGATCCGCTCACCGCCCAAGCTCATGGCGCCCTCCAGGCCCAAGGGACCGAACACCGGTACCTGCAGGCCATGCAGGCCGGCGCCCTGGGGGCGGCGGACCACCTGGTAGCGGTCACCACGCTTGCTCCAGAAGAACGGCTCGCGTGCCTCCAGGATATGCCGGGTGACCGGACAGCGGCGCACGTAGGTCGCGGCGTCGACCACCTGGCCGTCGCCGAACCAGTCCCCCTCGACCCAGTAGATGCGCTCGAGCACTTCGTCCCTGGCCGATGAGGCGGAAAACAGCACGAAACGGTCATAACCGAAAGGGCCCGCCAGGCCCCGCACCAGCGCCTGGATCGCAGGCAGCGCCGTGGCGCGCTCCAATTCCAGGACGCTGTGCAGGGCCGCTTCAGCGCTGGTCGCAGTCACCCGGCCGCCACTGCTTGCAGCAACGCGGTGGCCGCCAGCTTGCCCAGGGCGTTGCCCGCCAGCGGGCTGTCGCCGGTGAGCAGCTTGCGGTCCTGGTGCACTGCCCCGGAAATGTCCTGGTTGAGGATCTCGACCCCCAGGGCGGACAGCTGCTCGCCGAACTTCCAGGTCAGGTGGCCGGGCATGTAGCCGATGTCCGGGGTCTGGGCGTCCAGGGCGTCGGGGAAGGCGCAGATGCGGTAACCGTTGAACAGGCAGGAGTCCCTGGTCTCGCCCAGCCCGGCAGCCAGCAATGCCGCGGGGCCGTGGCACAAGGAAATGACGAACTTGTCGTTGGCCATGGCCCATTGCAGGAGTTTTTTCACCTCGGCACTTTCGGGCAGGCCGATCAGCGCGCCATGGCCGCCGGGGATGAACACCCCGATGTAGTCGGAATCGGCGCCCAGGGCGTTGTCCAGGACCTCGGCCAGCTTCAAGGGTTGCTTGAACTGGTCGCGGTACTTGGCATACAGGCCTTTGACCTCGACATCTTCGGAGGGCATGGCCCAGAACTCGAACTTGACCGGGTTGCCCGACAAGGTGGCGATATCAAAACCGAACCCGGCCTTGTCCAGGTGGTACATGGGCAACAGGGTTTCCACCGGATGATTGCCGGTGGAGAACATCGTGCCGTTGTCGGTCAGCAGATAGCGCTCGTCCGCACCGATCACCAGCACCTTCCAGCGCCCACCGGTATAGGGCCGCTGGTAGTCGGCACCACTGAGATCGGAATGGGCGGAAGTGAATTGGCTTAGCGAGTACGGCGAGGGAAAAAACGCATTGTCCTCGGCCGGATCCGGAGTCGGGCGTTTGTCGTCGGTGGGGGTATGACTCATGGCTTGCTCCATTGTGCAGGGCGAATTCCATCATCATTGTAGGAAAGCGCGCAGGCAGCAATGAGGGTTTTCCCTCAAGTCGAGCATGGCCAGAAGAGGTTGCCGCTATCAGGAGGCTGTTCAATCACGCCGTCACAGCATCGGCACCTGAAACACGGGCCGGACGACTCCAGCACCTCAACTAGAGCCCAGCGGCCTTGAACTCATCAGCAAAGAAGTCATAAACCTCGACTACATCCTCGTTGCGGCTTTCCTTGCATTTGCTCACGAAAACAGCTTTCAGATCGAAGTAATCCAACTCCAGCAACAGTTCAGCGACCCTCATGTACACATAATAATCTTCGGCTTCGAGATACCCGCTCAAACTGGACGCGAGTTTTTCCTTGACCAGACCATTCTTCCTGAACTTATGCAGCACACTTCTGGCGAGAGGCACATTACCTATATCACCTTCTATCGCTGCATCAATAATTCCCGGAAGCAAATCATCAAGCTCATTATCCGCAAACACATCATCCCGGATAAACCTGAGAGCGGTTCCCTGCTCCAAACGGTCCGCGAGGGCCAACGACAACTCGCTGATAAAGCCCGCAGAATGCCTTAACTCATGGCACGCTGAAAACAGCTCCATCTCTGCTCCTGACAGGCGAAGCCATTCTTTTGAATATGTCCCTTCACTCGCCATTCTTCACTTCCACACCACTCCATTGAACATCACTAGATGAGCGCACCATGCCCGGTGAACGCTAAGTGCGTTCATGGGGCCATCCTCAAACCAAGACCATTGAATGATTGCACCCCCTGGCTTTATTTGAGGCCCTTGTTCAGGCGCCAAGGCCGGAACAGCATTCTATTGGATACTTGAGCTAGCTTGATTGGCGATATGGTCATGCCAGACCATCAGCATCGCCAACGACATATGCCTTGGCCTGCGGGAGTCCGGTGCATGTTGGGTATGGATGAATGGATGGCATCATCATGCCGGGAAATCCCGTAACCATGGCCGGTAGATGCTTTGCCGACAGGGATGATCATCGCCCGGCAGACCCACTGAGCGAGCGGCCTGGGAATGCCACGCTGCGGCAGAGCGGGCCTGTATTTCAGGCGAAAAAAAAGCCACTCGATTGAGTGGCTTTTTTGAATTTGGAGCGGGAAACGAGACTCGAACTCGCGACCCCGACCTTGGCAAGGTCGTGCTCTACCAACTGAGCTATTCCCGCAACGTCTTGGTGTTGCGCATTCTATAGAAATCAGAATGAACGTCAACCCCTTGATTCAAAAAAACTTATTTTTTCTCGCCGTCGATTTTCAGGTGTGGCCATGCGGCCCGCAGGTATTGCTGCATCGACCACAAGGTCAGGCCCGCCGCCACCAGCAGCAAGGCGTAGCCCAGCAACACCCAGAAGCTGAAGACCGAAGGATTGGCCAGCAGGATCACCAGCGCCAGCATCTGCGCCGCGGTTTTCCACTTGCCCATGTTGGACACCGCCACCTGCGCCCGGGCGCCGAGTTCGGCCATCCATTCGCGCAGGGCCGAGACCACGATCTCGCGCCCGATGATCACGGCCGCCGGCAGGGTCAGCCACAGGTTGGCGTGCTCCTGCACCAGCAGCACCAATGCCACCGCCACCATCAGCTTGTCGGCCACGGGGTCGAGGAACGCGCCGAAAGGCGTGCTCTGCTCCAGGCGTCGCGCCAGGTAGCCGTCCAGCCAATCGGTGGCGGCCGCGAAGGCAAAGACTGAACTGGCTGCCATATAGCTCCAGCTATAAGGCATATAGAACAGCAATATGAAGATCGGGATAAGCAGGACGCGTAGAACGGTGATCAGATTAGGGATATTCATCGGCACAACTGGCTACGAGGTGATTGGGCATTCTACTCGCTGTGCAGGTTTGCATAAATCAACTCTGCGAGCTTTTTACTGATTCCCGGTGCCTTGGCGATCTCATCGATGCTGGCCCGGGACAATTCCTGTAATCCACCAAAATGCTTGAGCAGGTCGCGCCGGCGTGTCGGGCCGACCCCCGCCACCCCTTCCAGGGTCGAGGTACGTCGAGCCTTGCCACGCCGGGCGCGGTGGCCGGTGATCGCGAAGCGGTGGGCCTCGTCGCGAATCTGCTGGATCAGGTGCAGCGCCGGCGAATCCCCCTTGAGGGTGAACTCGTGGGCCGCGTCGTTCAGGTATAGCGTTTCGAAACCGGCCTTGCGAGTCGTACCCTTGGCCACGCCGAGGAGGATCAGGTCCGGTACCGCCAGTTCGTTGAGCACATCGCGGGCCATGGCCATCTGGCCCTTGCCGCCGTCCACCAGGAGGATGTCCGGCAGCTTGCCCTCGCCGTCCTTGAGCTTGCTGAAGCGTCGGGTCAGGGCCTGGTGCATGGCCGCATAGTCGTCGCCGGCGGTGACGCCCTCGATGTTGTAACGACGATAGTCGGACTTCAGCGGCCCCTCAGGTCCAAACACCACGCAGGAAGCCACGGTGGCCTCGCCGCTGGAATGGCTGATGTCATAGCACTCCAGGCGCTGCGGTGGCTCGTCCAGGTTCAGCACCTCGGCCAGGGCTTCGAAACGCGCGGCCACGTGCTGACGGTTGGCCAGGCGCGCGCCCAGGGCCTGCTCGGCATTGGTCACCGCCAGCTGCTGCCAACGTGCCCGGGTGCCACGCACCCTGTGGCTGATGGTCAATTCGCGACCGCGCAACTCATCGATGGCGGCGATCAGTATCGGAAAGTCTTCATGGGTCACATTGACGATCAACTCGGCCGGCAGGTCGCGCTCAGGACTGCTGACGAAATACTGTCCCAGGAACGCCAGCATGACTTGCGCCACGTCTTCCTCGATGCCCACCTGGGGGAAGAAGTTCTTGCTCCCCAGCACTCGCCCGCCACGCACGCTGATCAGGTGCACACAAGCGCCGCCGGGGTTGACGAAAGCCGCCAGCACGTCGACATCGCCGGTACCGCCTTCCATGCTCTGCTGATCCTGGACCCGACGCAGCAGGCCGATCTGGTCGCGCAGCTCGGCGGCCTTCTCGAAGTCCAGGGTACTGGCGGCGGCTTCCATGGCACCGGACAACTCGTCGGTCAGGGCATTGCTGCGCCCCTCGAGGAACATCACCGAATGGCGCACGTCCTCGGCATAGACCTCGGGCTCCACCAGGCCGACGCACGGCCCCTTGCAACGCTTGATCTGGTACTGCAGGCAAGGCCGCGTACGGTTCTTGTAGTAGCTGTCCTCGCACTGGCGGACCAGGAAGGTCTTCTGCAACAGGCTCAGGCTCTCACGGATGGCGCCGGCACTGGGATAAGGCCCGAAATACTTGCCCTTCTGCTTCTTCGCCCCGCGATGGATGCTGAAGCGCGGAAAGGCGCCATCGGAGAGGAAGACGTAGGGATAGGACTTGTCGTCGCGCAGGAGGATGTTGTACGGCGGCCGCCACTCCTTGATCAGGGTCTGCTCCAGCAACAACGCCTCGGTCTCGTTGGCGGTGATGGTGGTCTCGATCTGGGCGATACGCGCCACCAGGGCGGCGGTCTTCGGTGCCTGGCCGGTCTTGCGGAAGTAGCTCGACAGGCGGTTCTTCAGGTTCTTGGCTTTACCGACGTAGAGCAGGCGCGCATCGCTGTCGAACATGCGATACACACCGGGGCGGCCACTGCAGGTAGAAAGAAAGGCGCTGGGATCAAACAGGTCGGTCATTTTTCAGAGGCTGGCATCGACCATGCCGTGGCGAACCGCAAGCAGCGTCAATTCCACATCGCTGCTGATCGAGAGTTTCTCGAAAATCCGATAACGGTAGGTGTTTACGGTTTTCGGCGACAGGCACAGCTTGTCGGAGATGATCTGCACCTTTTGGCAACCGACGATCATCAGGGCAATCTGGATTTCCCGCTCCGACAACGCATCGAACGGCGATTCACTGGAAGGCTGGAACGACTTGAAGACCAACTGCTGGGCGATTTGCGGGCTGATGTAGCGCTGGCCGGCGAAGACCAGGCGGATGGCCTGGACCATTTCATTGAGCCCCGCGCCCTTGGTCAGGTAACCCGCCGCACCCGCTTGCAGCAATCGGGTAGGGAATGGATCTTCCTCGCAGACCGTCACGGCCACGACCTTGATATCCGGATGACTGCGCAACAACTTGCGCGTGGCTTCAAGCCCACCGATCCCTGGCATCTTGACGTCCATCAGGACTACGTCGGGTTTCAACTCCCGCGCCTTGAGCAGGGATTCCTCTCCCGACTCCGCCTGCCCGACTACTTGCAGGCCATCGATGTCAGCCAGCATTCGTGTAATGCCCGTACGAACGAGATCGTGGTCATCGACTACTAGCACCCTAATCAAGCAGACACCTCGCGAAATGGTCTTTACAGGTTGCCCGACACCTTAGCAAAAAAGCACCGTACAAACCTAATCACATGCGCTATTAAAAACACATCAGCCGCGATAACAACGCACACCCGGCCCGCCTCCCCGGCAGGCCCTGGCTTCAGGGCTCGGCGGGCTGGGGCTTTTTCCTGGAGCCCTGGCCCTGCGACAGCTCGGCCAGGGTGGCAGTCAGACGGCAGATTGCATCCTGATCGCCCTTGAACAGCGCCCGATAGCAGTCAAGCACCTTTTCCTCGGTCCGGCTCAACCTGCCGGCCTGGACCGGCGTCCGGCTGCCGGTCAGCACATACAGCACATCCACTCCCCTGGCCGCCACCCGCGACAGATAATCTGCCTTGGGTGCTCGATCCCCACTCTCGTATTTACCCTGGGCGTTGGCTTCCACCCCGCCGATTTCACCAAAAACTTTTTGCGACAGTCCAAGGCGTTCCCGCTCCTGCCTCAACCGCGAACCGATTCCACTCATTTGGATGTATGATCCCATCAGATACACCCCAAGGGGGTGTCATACTCTTCAAGCTTTGAACAAAATTGAACGGTTTTGAACTATGCCCGGTATACGCACTGCCGCACAAGCCAAGGCCTGGCTGGAACACCAGGGAAAGTCGGTTCAACAGTTCGCGCGCGAACATGGGGTTGATCCGGCCACTACCTATCAGGTATTGGCCGGCCGCAAGAAGGGCAAGCGAGGGGAAGCACACAAGGTCGCGGTGCTGCTGGGCATGAAGGACGGCATTATCCTCGACGAAGTGCCGGTAGTGGATCCGGCACTGGGCTGAGTCCCCCCTACTATTATTCTTTTCTGCCTGGCGCAGCGCCAACCGCAGTAGTAGAGCACTCCATGCGCCAGAAGCAATCATCGGCTCCCACTACCTTAAGGCCCGTTCGCTCGTACAGGCGTTGTGCCGGGTTGTCCTTGAATACCGTCAAGCGCAACAAGCCCCGGCGCTCCTTTCGCGCCATCTCGAGAACCTGCTGCAAGGTCCAGCTCCCTGCGCCCTGCCCGCGCCAGGCCGGCAGCACATGCAGCTCGCGGATGTAGAGCGCCCGCGAGTCGCGGCTCAGGCTGACGAAACCCAGCACTTCAGTCCCCTGGCAGATCAGCAGGTTCTCCCGACCGGCCCAGGCCACGTCGAAGGCGTCGTCGAGCCACAGCAGGTCATGACGGATGTAGTAGCGCAGCATGCCGGAACAGGTCAGCTCCCGGGCGAAGGCCAGGTCGGCCTCCCGGGCCGGGCGCAGTTCGAAGTCGTTCACCGAGCCACCCACAGCACTTGGGCCTGCCACTGCCCGGCACCGCCTCGAACCAACAGCAACGCCTCACCGACCCCGCCCACCGCTGCCAACAGTTCTCCCTCGGGGCCCCAGGCCGCACTGCGCCCGGCGCAGGTCCAACCGCCACTGGGTCCGCCATGATTGGCCATCAGCACCAGCAATCCATGCTCCCGGGCATACCCTTGCAACAGCGTGCCGTCGACGGCATACCCGCCTTCGCTGATCAGCACACCGGCGGCATAGACATCGGCCCCGGCCTGTGCAGCCGCCTGCACATGGCTGGCATGGCTGAAGTCCGCACAAACCGCCAAGGCAACCTGGTGCTCGGCAAATGCCAAGGGCGCGCCGCCACTGCCCGCGGCAAAAGCGCGCTCCTCTCCGGGATGCAGATGCTGCTTGCTATAGACCGCCAGCGAACCATCGCCCCCCAGCACCAGCGCACCGATCAGTACCGGTCCGTCATCGACCAGGCGAATCGGCAGCCCCACCACCGTAGTCATCTGCAGCTCCCGCGCCAGGTCGCGCAGGGGTTGCAATACCGGCGAATCCGGAGCCAAGGCCAACTCGGCCGCCAGTTGTGGCTCGTAGCCGGTCAGCGACAGCTCGGGGAATACCAGCAACTGCACGCCCTGCTGCGCCGCCAGTCGCATCAAGCGCTGGTGTCCGGCGAGGTTGGTCGGCAGGTCTCCGGCAATGGACACCGATTGGGCAGCGGCAAGGGTCAACAAGGTCACGGGCAGTCCTTTTTGGGGCAACGATGGAAGTAAACAGGCAGGCGCCGCGAGTGTCGCACAACCCCCATTGGATTGATCCATAGTCGCGCCCCCGCCTGCGCCATAAAAATTACTGATTGAATCGCCGGCCCGCCCTCTAGTAAGCTCGCTGCACTTCACGGAGAAACCCCATGCTGTCCCAGACCCTTTCCCTGCATCGCCACACCACCAGCGCACTGCGCTCGGTTGCGGCTGCCTGGGTCAATGGCAGCGCGGCGGCGAGCTTTTATTTTGGGTATTGGTTTAGCCACTGGCGCGCCTGATACCCAACCGGCGCCCATAAAAACGGGTCGCCCACCAGAGAAATCTCAACCCCCGGTCGGCCTCCCGACCGGGGGTTTTGTTTTTCCGGGCCTGGATTTTCAACCACGATTTTTGCGACACACCGAACTTACCGAGGATTGCACCATGAACTACGCCACCTATTACCGTTACGACATGTTTTCCACCTGGCGATTTAGCAGCCTCCGCTCGGGACAGCCTGCCGCCTCCGATCGGTCACCTACCGGTGGCAATTGCACACTCATGGCCAGTACGGCCAATTGTCGAACACCCCAGTAGGGCCGCGCGCGGGACATCACCCGCCGCCCGCCCAGGAAGACCGCACATGAACTCGTCCGTATCCGCTCTGTCCCTGTCCGCTCAAGCCAGCGCCAACGAACCCCTGAGCCAGCGCCTGCCCAGCTCCCTGGAACTCAAGCAGCACCTGCCGCTATCCACGGCCCTGAGCCAGCAAGTCGCCACCCATCGCCAAGCCATCCGCGCCATCCTCCAAGGCCAGGACCCTCGCCTCTTGGTAGTGGTCGGCCCCTGCTCCATCCACGATCCGCAATCGGCCCTGGAATATGCCGCCAACCTGGCCCGGCTGTCCGCGCAAGTGAGCGACCAGATGCTCCTGGTGATGCGCGCCTACGTGGAAAAACCCCGTACCACCGTCGGCTGGAAAGGCTTGGCCTACGACCCGCACCTGGACGGCAGCGATGACATGGCCGGTGGCCTGGCCCTGTCCCGGGAACTGATGCGCGAGATGCTGCGCCTGGGCCTGCCGATCGCCACCGAATTGCTGCAACCCATGGCCGCCGGCTACTTCGACGACCTCTTGAGCTGGGTCGCCATCGGCGCGCGCACCACCGAATCGCAGATCCACCGGGAAATGGCCAGTGGCCTGGAGATCCCCGTGGGCTTCAAGAACGGTACCGACGGCGGCGTCGCCATCGCCTGCGACGCCATGCGCTCGGCGGCCCATCCGCACCGCCACTTCGGCGTCGACAGCCAGGGCCATCCGGCGATCATCCAGACCGCGGGCAATCCCGACACCCACCTGGTGCTGCGCGGCGGCCACCGAGGGCCGAACTACGACCGCCAGAGCGTGGCCCAGGTCCAGCGCGACCTGCACAAGCTGAAGATCCCGGCACGGATCATGGTCGATTGCAGCCACGCCAACAGCGGCAAGGACCCGGCGCGCCAGCCGGCAGTGTTCAACGAGGTGCTGGAGCAGCGCCTGCAAGGCGACGCCTCGCTGATGGGGGTGATGCTCGAAAGCCACCTGTTCGAAGGCTGCCAACCGCTGAACGGCAACCTGCGCTACGGCGTCTCGATCACCGACGGCTGCCTGGGCTGGGACACCACCGAGCACCTGCTGGGCAACGCCGCCCAGCGACTGCGGGCACTGGCGGCCAGCGCCTGAGCATCAGCCGTTACCGCCACGCCGGCAGTCGTGGCGGTAACGGCTTGAAGGAACTTTGACAAGAAATGGCCACCTGAATCCGGTAGGCTCTCCACTTTCTTGAAAGGAGCAACTCCCATGGCCAAAGCCACTGCCCGTCACATCCTGGTTGCCAGCGAAGCCAAGTGCAACGAACTCAAAGCCGAAATCGAAGCCGGCGCCGATTTCGCCGACGTAGCGAAGAAGAACTCCACCTGCCCCTCCAGCCGTGACGGCGGCAACCTGGGTTCCTTCGGCCCGGGCCAGATGGTCAAGGAGTTCGATACCGTGGTGTTCAGCGCCCCGATCAATGTGGTCCAGGGCCCGGTGAAGACCCAGTTCGGCTACCACCTGCTGGAAGTCACCAGCCGCCAGGACTGATCGCCCGGCGATCACGCCTGCCCCAACGGCCCGCCACTCGGTGGGCCGTTGCCTTTATGCCCCCAAGATGCGCGACAACGGATGCGGCTGGCCAGTCACGCGCGGCTAGCGTACAAATCGTGGTCATCGATCACCCGGCTTGCAAGGCTGACAATGCGACTGCTTTTCCCCTCCGTACTGCTCACCACCCTGTTGTTGGGCGCCACCAGTGCCCAGGCCGCTCCCGGACACGCCATGACCGTCTATGGCGAACCGGCCAAGTACTCCCAGGGTTTCAGCCACTTCGACTACGTCGACCCTCTGGCCCCCAAAGGCGGGACCCTGCGCCGCTCGGCCATCGAGATCGGCCGCTTCGACCATGTGCTGCCCTACATCGACAAGGGCATCGGCGTGTCCCAGCTGGATGGCCTGGTGTATGCCCCCCTGGCCCAGCGCTCCCTGGACGAACCCTATACCGTCTACGGCCTGGTGGCCGAGAAGATGGAGCGCGCCGAAGACGGCCTGTGGCTGCGTTTCTACCTCAACCCCAAGGCGCGCTTTGCCGACGACACCCCCATCACCGCCGAAGACGTGCGCTACAGCTACGACCTGCTGATGACCCAGGGCAGCATGCGTTATCGCACCCAGTTCGCCGATGTCAGCGGCGTCACCGTGGAGTCGCCACGGGTGATCCGCTTCGATTTCAAGAACAGCGAGAACCGCACCCTGCCCCTGGATATCGCGACCCTGCCGGTGTTCCCCGAACACTGGTGGAAGAGTCGCGACTTCGCCGGCGGTGGCGGCTATGAAGCGCCCCTGGGCAGCGGCCCCTACCGCGTGGGCAAGGTGGACTCGGGCAACAGTATCACCTTCATCCGCAACCCCGACTGGTGGGGCAAGGACCTGCCGGTCAGCCGTGGCCTGTACAACTTCGATCATTTCAGCGTCGAGTACTTCGGCGACATCGACGTTGCCCGCCAAGTGCTGCGCGGTGGGGCCTACGACTACAACCGCGAGTTCTCCGCCACCGGCTACTCCATCGGCTACGACAGCCCGGCCCTGAACGACGGGCGCCTGCAGAAGGCCCACCTGGCCCAGGCCGCACCGCAACCGGCCCAGGGCTATGTGTTCAACTTCGACCGCCCGGTGTTCCAGGACCGTCGCACCCGCCAGGCCCTGGCCATGCTCTGGGACTTCGAGTGGAGCAATCGGCAGATGATGCGCAACCTGTACATCCGCCAGCAGAGCTTCTTCTCCAACACCCCGCTGGCGGCCCGCAGCCTGCCGGACGCCGAGGAGTTGAAGATCCTGGAGCCATTGCGCGGGCAGATTCCCGACGAGGTCTTCACCCAGGTGTTCGAAGCGCCGAAGACCGACGGCAGCGGTGTGCTGCGCGATAAGCAATTGCAGGCCCTGGCCCTGCTGGAACAGGCAGGCTGGAAGCCTGAGGGCGACAAACTGGTCAATGCCCAAGGCGAGCCCCTGGCGTTCACCTTCCTGATCACCCAGGGCTCCATCGAGCGCCTGTTGCTGCCCTACAAGCGCAACCTGGCCCAGATCGGCATCACCCTGAACATCCGCCGCATCGATTCCGCGCAGTACGTCAATCGGCTGATGGCCCGCGACTACGACATGATCGTCACCGGCTACCCGGTGACCACCTCGCCCGGGCTGGAGCTGTACAACTACTTCGGTTCGGCCGCGGCCAACGACCCGGGTTCGAACAACCTCATGGTGCTCAAGAACCCGGCGGTGGACACCCTGGTCAACGGCCTGGTCAAGGCCACCAGCCAGCCGCAAATGCTGCGCTACGCCCATGCCCTGGACCGGGTGCTGCAATGGAACTACTACTGGATCGCCAACTACTACCCACCCGGCACCTCCACCGTCTGGTGGAACCGCTTTGGCAGGCCCAAGGTGCCGGCCAGCAACGACGAAGCCATCGAAACCTGGTGGGAAGTCAGCCCCACCCCACTGACCAATGACCAGATGGCCGCCGAACTCGCGCGCCGTGGCAAACCCGGAGGACGCCCCTGATGCCGGCCTACATCCTGCGGCGCTTGCTGCTGATCATCCCGACCCTGCTGATCATCCTTCTGGTGAACTTCGTCATCGTCCAGGCCGCTCCCGGCGGCCCGGTTGAGCAGGCCATCGCCCGCTTGCAGGGCATTGGCGGCGGTGGCGTCGGTGGCTCCGCCGACGCCATGACCAGTGGCGGTTCGCGCGCCAGCCGCGGCCTGGACCCCAAGCTGATCCAGGACATCGAGAAACAGTACGGTTTCGACAAGCCGGCCCATGAACGCCTGTGGCTGATGCTCAAGAACTACGCCCAACTGGACTTCGGCAAGAGTTTCTTTCGTGGCGCCACGGTCACCGACCTGATCCTGGAAAAGATGCCCGTGACCATTTCCCTGGGGCTGTGGGCGACCCTGATCACCTATCTGGTGTCGATCCCCTTGGGGATTCGCAAGGCGGTGCGCCATGGCAGCCACTTCGATGTCTGGAGCAGCACCGCGATCATCATCGGCTACGCCATGCCGGCCTTCCTGTTCGCCATGTTCCTGATCGTGCTGTTCGCCGGTGGCACCTCGCTGAACTGGTTCCCGGTACGCGGCCTGGTCTCGGACGACTTCGACCAGCTGAGCACCCTGGGCAAGATCGCCGACTACTTCTGGCACCTGGTGCTGCCGGTCAGCTCCCTGGTGATCGGCGGCTTCGCTACCCTGACCATCCTCACCAAGAACAGCTTCCTCAACGAAATCACCCGCCAGTACGTGGTCACCGCCCGGGCCAAGGGCCTGAGCGAACGCCGGGTGCTGTACGGCCATGTGTTTCGCAACGCCATGCTGCTGGTGGTCTCGGGCATTCCCCAGGCCTTCATCAGCGTGTTCTTCGCCGGCTCGTTGCTGATCGAGGTGATCTTCTCCCTCGATGGCCTGGGGCGCATGAGCTACGAGGCCGCGGTCTCCCGGGACTATCCGGTGGTGTTCGGCTCGCTGTTCATCTTCACCCTGTTCGGGCTCTTGATAAAACTCATCGGAGACCTGTGCTACACCCTGGTCGACCCGCGCATCGACTTCGCCGCGAGGAACGCCTGATGTTCAAGCTCTCCCCCCTGGCGCGCCGGCGCCTGGACCGTTTCAAGCAGAACCGCCGCGGCTGGTGGTCGCTGTGGCTGTTCATCGGCCTGTTCGTCCTGACCCTGGGCGGCGAGCTGATCGCCAACGACAAGCCGCTGGTGCTGAGCTACCAGGGCTCGCTGTACTTCCCGGTGTTCAAGCGCTACACCGAGCAGGAGTTCGGCGGCCAGCTGCCGTTCCAGGCCGACTACCGCAGCGACTACGTGCAGCAGCTGATCCGCAAGGACGGCGGCTGGCTGCTGTTCCCGCCCATCCCCTTCAGCGAAGACACGCCCAACTACGACCTGACCCGACCGGCCCCCAGCCCGCCCACGGCGACCAACTGGCTGGGCACCGACGACCAGGCCCGGGACGTCCTCGCGCGGGTGATCTACGGCGCCCGGGTGTCGATCCTGTTCGCCCTGGCCCTGACCGCCATCAGTGCCCTGGTCGGCATCGCTGCCGGCGCACTGCAGGGCTACTACGGCGGCTGGGTCGATCTCCTGGGCCAGCGCCTGCTGGAAGTCTGGTCGGGGCTGCCGGTGCTGTATCTCTTGATCATCCTGTCCGGTTTCGTCGAACCGAACTTCTGGTGGCTGCTGGGGATCATGGCGCTGTTCTCCTGGCTGGCCCTGGTGGACGTGGTGCGCGCCGAATTCCTGCGCGGGCGCAACCTGGAATACGTCAAGGCCGCCAGGGCCCTGGGCCTGAGCGATCGCAAGGTGATTCTGCGGCACATCCTGCCCAACGCCATGAACGCCACCCTGAGCTACCTGCCGTTCATCCTCACCGGCGCCATCTCGACCCTCACCGCCCTGGACTTCCTCGGTTTCGGCATGCCCGCCGGCAGCGCCTCCCTGGGCGAGTTGATCGGCCAGGGCAAGCAGAACCTGCAGGCGCCATGGCTGGGGCTGACGGCGTTCTTCGCCCTGGCGCTGATTCTCTCGCTGCTGGTGTTCATCGGCGAGGCGCTGCGCGATGCCTTTGATCCCCGATCTTGAAGCGGACTGTAGAAATGACTGAAAACCTGATCGAAATCCGCCAGCTCAGTGTGGCCTTCGGCGGCCGCCCGGCGGTCCGCGACCTGTGCCTGGACATCCGTCCCGGCGAGTGCCTGGCGCTGGTGGGCGAGTCCGGCTCGGGCAAATCGGTGACGGCCCACTCGATCCTGCAACTGCTGCCCCAGACCGGCTGCAGCAGTAGCGGCAGCGTGCGCTACCGCGGCCAGGAGCTGATCGGCGCCGACAGCACTACCCTGCAAAAGCTGCGGGGCAACCGCATCGCCATGATCTTCCAGGAACCCATGACCTCGCTGAACCCGCTGCACAGCATCGAGAAGCAGATCGGCGAAACCCTGCTGCTGCACCGCGGCCTGGGCGGCAAGGCGGCCCAGGCGCGCATCCTCGAACTGCTGGAGCTGGTGGGTATCCAGAAACCCCGTGAACGACTCAAGGCCTACCCGCACCAGTTGTCCGGCGGCCAGCGCCAACGGGTGATGATCGCCATGGCCCTGGCCTGTGAACCTGAGCTGCTGATCGCCGACGAACCCACCACCGCCCTGGACGTCACCGTGCAGCGCAAGATCCTGTTGTTGCTCAAATCCCTGCAGCAACGCTTGGGCATGTCGCTGCTGCTGATCAGCCACGACCTCAACCTGGTGCGGCGCATCGCCCAGCGCGTGTGCGTGATGAAGGCCGGGGAAATCGTCGAGCAGGCCGACTGCGACACCCTGTTCAACGCTCCGCAGCACCCCTATAGCTGCGAGCTGCTGCACGCCGAGCCCGAGGGCCTGCCACTGTGCCGCGACGCCCGCGACACCGTGCTCGAGGTGGACAACCTCTGCGTCGAGTTCCAGGTCGGCGGCGGCCTGCTGAGGCGCAAGCAGTACCTGCGGGCCGTGGACGGTATCAGCCTGCGCGTGCAGCAGGGCAAGACCCTGGGCATCGTCGGTGAATCCGGCTCGGGCAAGTCGACCCTGGGCCAGGCGATCCTGCGGCTGCTGGACTCCCAGGGCGGCATCCGCTTCCAGGGCCAGGCCCTGGACGGTCTCAACCAGAAACAACTGCGGCCCTGGCGCAAGCAGATGCAGGTGGTGTTCCAGGACCCCTTCGGCAGCCTCAGCCCACGCATGTCGGTGGCGCAGATCATCAGCGAAGGCCTGGAGGTGCATAGCCAGTACGATGCCCGCCAATGCGAGGAACAGGTGATCCGCGCCCTGGAGGAAGTAGGCCTCGACCCGGACAGCCGTCACCGCTACCCCCACGAGTTCTCCGGCGGCCAGCGCCAGCGCATCGCCATCGCCCGGGCCCTGGTGCTCAAGCCGGCGCTGATCCTGCTGGACGAACCCACTTCGGCCCTGGATCGCACCGTGCAGAAACAAGTGGTGACCCTGTTGCGCCAGCTCCAGGAGAAGTACGGCCTGACCTACTTGTTCATCAGCCACGACCTGGCGGTGGTCCGCGCCCTGGCCCACGACATGATCGTGATCAAGGACGGTCAGGTAGTGGAAAGCGGCGCCAGCCACCAGGTATTCGCAGCCCCGCAGCACCCCTACACCCGGGAACTGCTGGCCGCCGCCCAACCCGGCTGAACCTCCGGCGACCTGCGGCCCGCCCCGTTCGTGGCCGCTGCCGAGCCCGGGAGGCTGAGCCAAGGTCCGCAGGACCTTCCGGCAATCTCCAGCCACCCCTTCCCTGGTCGCGCCCGGGAGGGGATTGTCGGCATAATCGGCGCCGCCAGCCCCAGGACCCCAGCCCATGAACGACAGCGAAAACCTCAAGGACTACCAGCGTGTGCGCCAACTGGCGATCCGCTCGCTGTTCGAGATCATCGAGCAATCCAGCGAAGGCACGGTGATCGTCGACCGCGACGCCAATATCGTCTGGATGAACGAGCGCTATGCCCGGCGCTTCGGCCTGGAGTCGGCGGCGTTCGCCATCGGCAAGCCCTGCGAGAGCGTGATCCCCGGTAGCCTGCTGCGTGAAGTGGTGCGCACCGGCCGGCCTATCCTGCTGGACATGCAGGACACCCCCAAGGAACCGCTGGTGGTCATGCGCCTGCCGATCCACGACGCCGCGGGCCTGGTGATCGGCGCCATCGGTTTTGCCCTGTACGACGAGTTGCGCAGCCTCTCGCCGATGCTCAAGCGCTACCTGAGCATGCAGGAAGAACTGGCCTCCACCCGCTCGCTGCTGCGGGCCCGGCAGACCAAGTACAACTTCGCCCATTTCATCGGCACCAGCAGCGCCAGCCTGGAGGTCAAGCGTCGGGCCCGGCGCGGCGCCAGCACCGAATCGCCGGTGCTGCTGCAAGGCGAGACCGGCACCGGCAAGGAGTTGCTGGCCCAGGCCATCCACGCCGCCTCGCCACGGGCGCACAAACCCTTCGTCAGCATCAACAGCGCGGCGATTCCCGAAGCCCTGCTGGAAGCGGAGTTCTTCGGCACCGCCCCCGGCGCCTTCACCGGCGCCGACCGCAAGGGGCGCGCCGGCAAGCTACAGATCGCCCAGGGCGGCAGCCTGTTCCTCGACGAAATCGGCGACATGCCGTTGCCCCTGCAGAGCAAGCTGCTGCGGGTGCTGCAGGAAAAAGAGTTCGAGCCGGTGGGCTCCAACGAGGTGATCCACAGCGACGTGCGGATCATTGCCGCCACCTCCACCGACCTGGAGGCGGCGATCAAGCGCGGCGAGTTCCGCGCCGACCTGTATTACCGCCTCAATGTGTTGCCGATCCAGGTGCCGGCCCTGCGCGAGCGCCTGGACGACCTGCCGGCGCTGAGCGAAGGCATCCTGGAAGAACTGCGCAGCCAGCACGAGCTGACACCCGAGGCCCTGGCGCTGCTGGGCCAGCACGCCTGGCCGGGGAACATCCGCGAACTGCGCAACGTGTTGGAGCGGGCGGCCTTGCTCAGCGACGACTTGCTGCTCGGAGCCGGGGATATCCGCGCGGCCATCGGCAACTTCAGTGCGTTGCCGCGCGCGGTCCTCGCCGCGTCCACCGAGGCGTTGCCCCATGAAACCTTTGCCACGGCGCGCGAGCGTTTCGACCGTCAGTTGATCGAGGCGACCCTGGCGCAATGCGCCGGTAAAGTGGACCAGGCGGCCCGGCGCCTCGGCCTGGGCCGCTCGACGCTGTACAAGAAAATGGCAGCCCTGGGCATCGCCGAGTCCCAATAAAGAGACAAACATCTCAATATTGAGAAAAATCCATCATCTGCACCGATTACCGGCAATCGAGCCGCGACTATCTGCTACTGCATGCTTCTGCTGGAGCGAGACTTGCCCGCGATAACGCCCCGATGATCGAAAAAGTCTCAAAACAGAGACAAAATTCCTTATCGCCACTTAATAAATATAAAAACTCCTTATATTTCAATAGCTTGCAAAAATGGCACAAAACTCGCTATAGCCCCTCTCCACACGCAGTACCCACAACAAGAACAATCCTGGAGAGACACACCATGAGTGTGATCATTGCCCTGGCAGCCCTAGCGCTGCTGATGCTGGCCGCCTACCGAGGCTACAGCGTCATCCTCTTTGCCCCCATCGCCGCCCTCGGCGCCGTCCTGCTCACCGACCCATCCGCCGTAGCGCCTGCCTTCACCGGGGTGTTCATGGAAAAGATGGTGGGTTTCATCAAGCTGTATTTCCCGGTGTTCCTGCTGGGCGCGGTGTTTGGCAAGCTGATCGAGCTGTCGGGGTTCTCCCGCTCCATCGTCGCCGCCGCCATCCGCCTGCTGGGCACCCGCCAGGCGATGCTGGTGATCGTGCTGGTCTGCGCCCTGCTGACCTACGGCGGCGTGTCGTTGTTCGTGGTGGTGTTCGCGGTCTACCCGTTCGCCGCCGAGATGTTCCGCCAGAGCGACATCCCCAAGCGCCTGATCCCGGCGACCATCGCCCTGGGGGCGTTCTCCTTCACCATGGACGCCCTGCCCGGCACCCCGCAGATCCAGAACATCATCCCCAGCACCTTCTTCAACACCACCGCCTGGGCCGCGCCCTGGCTGGGGCTGATCGGCACCCTGTTCGTGTTCTGCGCCGGCATGCTGTTCCTCCAGCGCCAGCGCAGCAAGGCGCAAAAGGCCGGTGAAGGCTACGGCAGCGACCTGCGCAACGAACCGGAGACCGCCGCCGACCTCAAGCTGCCCAACCCCTGGGTGGCCCTGTCGCCGCTGTTGCTGGTAGGGGTCATGAACCTGCTGTTCACCCACTGGATCCCGCAGTGGTATGGCAAGACCCACAGCCTGGCCCTGCCGGGCATGGCGGCGCCGGTGACCACCGAGATCGCCAAGCTTACCGCCATCTGGGCGGTGCAGGCCGCCTTGCTGGTGGGCATCCTGATGGTGCTGGCATGTGGCTTCGGCGCCATTCGCAGCAAGCTCGCCGAAGGCAGCAAGAGCGCAGTCAGCGGCGCCTTGCTGGCGGCCATGAACACGGCCTCGGAGTATGGCTTCGGCGCAGTGATAGCTTCCCTGCCGGGGTTCCTGGTACTGGCCGACTGGCTCAAGAGCATCCCCAACCCGCTGGTCAACGAGGCCATCACCGTGACCCTGCTAGCCGGTATCACCGGCTCCGCCTCGGGCGGCATGAGCATCGCCCTGGCGGCCATGTCCGAGACCTTCATCAGCGCCGCCCACGCCGCCAACATTCCCCTGGAAGTGCTGCACCGGGTGGCCGCCATGGCCAGCGGCGGCATGGATACCCTGCCCCACAACGGCGCGGTGATCACCCTGCTGGCGGTCACCGGGCTGACCCACCGCGAGGCCTACAAGGACATTTTCTGCATTACCCTGATCAAGACCCTGGCGGTCTTCGTCGTCATCGCCACTTTCTACGCCACTGGCATCGTGTGAGGTATTCATGACCACTCTTTCTGGCAAGACCGCCCTGGTCACCGGCTCCACCAGCGGTATCGGCCTGGGCATCGCCCAGGTCCTGGCCCGGGCCGGGGCCAACCTGATTCTCAATGGCTTCGGCGACGCCTCCCAGGCTATCGCCGAGGTCCGGCAGCACGGCGTCAAGGTTGGCCACCACCCGGCGGACGTCAGCGATCCGGCGCAGATCGCCGAGATGTTCGCCTATGCCGAACGCGAATTCGGTGGCATCGACATCCTGGTGAACAACGCCGGCATCCAGCACGTGGCCACCGTCGAGGAGTTCCCGGTGGAGCGCTGGGACGCGATCATCGCCATCAACCTGTCGGCGGTGTTCCACAGCACCCGCCTGGGGCTGGCGGGTATGCGCGCCAAGGGCTGGGGGCGGATCGTCAACGTCGCCTCGGTGCACGGCCAGGTGGGGTCGGTGGGCAAGGCCGCCTATGTCGCGGCCAAGCACGGGGTGATCGGCCTGACCAAGGTGGTGGGCCTGGAGACCGCCACCAGCAACGTCACCTGCAACGCCATCTGCCCGGGCTGGGTGCTGACCCCGCTGGTGCAGAAGCAGATCGACGACCGCGCGGCCAGCGGCATCGACCCGCAACAGGCGCGCCACGACCTGCTGGCGGAAAAACAACCCTCCCTGGAGTTCGTCACCCCGGCGCAGCTGGGCGAGCTGGTGCTATTTTTGTGCAGTGATGCCGCAGCCCAGGTCCGCGGCGCGGCCTGGAACATCGATGGCGGCTGGCTGGCGCAATAACGGCAGCGGCAAGCTGTAAGCGGTGAGCCGCAAGCAACAGCAGATCAGAAGAACAACAAGAGAGCCCTTGCATGTCCGACATACTCTGGCAACCCAGCGCCGAGCGCATTGGCAAGACGCGCATCGACGCCTTCCGCCGCTTCGTGAACCAGCGCCACGGCCTGGACATCGGCGACTACCCCGGCCTGCATCAGTGGAGCATCGACCAGCGCGAAGCCTTCTGGCAGGCCATCGTCGACTTCTTCGAGGTCAGCTTCCACCAAGACGCTGAATGTGTGCTGCGCGAAGGGTCGCAAATGCCCAGCGCCCATTGGTTTCCCGGGGCCACCCTGAACTTCGCCGAACACCTGCTCAAGCGCCGCGACGACAGTGTGGCGGTGGTAGCGATCGCCGAAGACGGCCAGCGCCAGCAACTGACCTACACCGAGCTGGCGGCCCAGGTCGCCGGCCTGCAAGCCAGCCTGCGGGCCATCGGGGTCGGCCTGGGCGACCGGGTGGCGGCCTGCATGCCCAATACCTGGCAGACCCTGGTGGGCATGCTCGCCACCACCAGCCTGGGTGCGGTGTGGTCCAGTTGCTCGCCGGACTTCGGCACCCAGGGCGTGATCGACCGTTTCGGCCAGATCGAGCCCAAGGTGCTGATCACCTGTGCCGGCTACCGCTACGCCGGCAAGGATGTGGACCAGGGTGAAAAGATCGACCAGATCCTCCAGCGCCTGCCCTCCCTGGAACAACTGCTGATCGTGCCCGGCACCCGCCCCCAGGCCCGCGCCGAGGACTACCGGACCCAGGCCCGGGTCAGCCTCTGGCAGGACTTCTACCGGAGCGGCGGTGACCCCGTGTTCGTCGCGGTGCCCTTCGCCCACCCGCTGTATATCCTCTACTCCAGCGGCACCACCGGGGTGCCCAAGTGCATTGTCCATGGCACCGGCGGAGTGCTGTTGCAGCACCTCAAGGAACACGGTCTGCACGCCGACCTCGGCCCCGACCAGCGGCTGTTCTACTACACCACCTGCGGCTGGATGATGTGGAACTGGCTGGTCTCGACCCTGGCCACCGGCGCCAGCCTGGTGCTCTACGACGGCTCGCCGTTCCACCCCCATAACGAGCGCCTGGTCGACCTCATCGACAGCGAGGCGATCAACGCCTTCGGCACCAGCCCCAAGTACCTGGCCGCACTGGAGAAAGCCGGTAGCCGGCCACGCCTGAGCCACCGCCTCGACAGCCTCAAGACCCTGCTGTGCACTGGCTCGCCACTGTCGCCCCAGAGCTACGACTACGTGTATCGGCAGATCAAGGCCGACCTGTGCCTGGCCTCGATGTCCGGCGGCACCGATATCGTCGCCTGCTTCGTCGCCGGCAACCCGGTGCAAGCGGTGCGCCGTGGCGAGATGCAGGGCAAGGGCCTGGGCATGGCCATCGAAGTCTGGAACGACCAGGGCCAGCCGGTGCTCGGCGAGAAAGGCGAGCTGGTCTGCACCCGGCACTTTCCGAGCATTCCGGTGGGGTTGTGGAACGACCCGGACCAAAGCCGGCTGCGCGACTCCTACTTCAAGCTGTTTCCCGGGGTCTGGGCCCAGGGCGACTACGCCGAACAACTGGCCGATGGCGGCTGGCTGATCCACGGTCGTTCGGATGCGGTGCTCAACCCCGGCGGCGTGCGCATCGGCACTGCGGAGATCTACCGCCAGGTGGAGAAGCTCGAGCAAGTGCTGGAGAGCCTGGCCATCGGCCAAAGCTGGGAACAGGACGTGCGGGTGGTGCTGTTCGTGCGCCTGCAAGAGAGCGTGGTCCTGGACGACGTCCTGCGCGAGCGCATACGCCAGGTGATTCGCAGCAACACCACGCCACGTCATGTACCCGCCAGGATCCTTGCGGTGACCGACATCCCCCGGACCATCAGCGGCAAGATCGTCGAGCTCGCGGTGCGCAACGTGGTCCACGGCCTGCCGGTGAAGAATACCGACGCCCTGGCCAACCCCGAGGCCCTGGAACAGTTCCGCGACCGCGAGGAACTGCGCAGCTGATACACCCCGCCGGCCGCTCCTGCGGGCGCTGCGCGATACCCGGCGCTGGTCATCCAGCGCCAAAGCGGGTGAAAATGACCATGCCAGAACCGCCTACACTCCATCCGTTTGCATAGGCAGCACGACTTCACAGGCTGTCGGTCATTGCGCAATACCGCTGCACCCAGGACTCCCCCGATATGAATGGTTCCCACCACGGCAGCGAAGCCGCCACCCTGATTGCCCGCCTGGACTGGACGACCACGGCCCTGGGCGACTCCCGGCAATGGCCGCAGAGCCTGCGTACCGCGGTGGACATCGTGATCCATTCCCCCATGCCGATGCTGCTGCTCTGGGGCGACGAGCTGACGCAGATCTACAACGACGGTTTCGCCCTGCTGGCCGGCAACAAGCATCCCAAGGCCTTCGGCTTGCCAGCGCACCTGACCTGGCCAGAGCTGAAGGACTTCACCGACCCGATCTACCGCGCCGTGCTCAACGGCCAGGTACGCAGCTTCAGCGAGCAGCGCTTCAACCTGCAGCGCACCAACGGCACGGCCCATGACGTCTGGCTGGACCTGACCTACAGCCCGATCCGCAACGAACACGGGGCCGTGGCCGGGATCCTGGTCACCGCCATCGAGACCAACGAGCGCCGGCGCATCGCCCTGGAGCTCAAGCAGCGCTCCGACGACAGCCTGCGCGCCCAGCACGAGACCGAGGAACGCCTGCAACTGGCCCTGGCCGCCACCGACGCGGTGGGCACCTGGGACTGGGATATCGGCGAGGATCGCTTCATCGCCGATGCGCATTTCGCCCAACTGCACAGCGTCGATCCGCAACGCTCACGGCAACTGCCCATCAGCGAGTACCTCAAGGGCGTGCATCCCGAGGACCGGGGCATGGTGGCCCGCAGCATCAAGCACTGCATCACCCACGGCAGCGAATACGCCGAGGAATACCGCCTGCAACTGGCCGACGGCCAGGTACGCTGGGTCTTCGCCCGGGGCCGCTGCTACAAGGATCACCACGGTCGGCCGACGCGTTTTCTCGGCGCCGCCCTGGACCTCACCGAACGCAAGCAGATGGAACAGGCGCTGCGCCAGGGCCAGACCGAGCTGCAGTTGATCATCAACGCCATGCCGGCGCTGATCGGCTACGTCGACCACGAGGAACGCTTTCGCCTGAACAATAGCGCCTACCTGGACTGGTACGGCTTCACGCCCCAGGAGCTGTACGGCAAGACCATCCGCGAAGTGGTGGGCGAAGAGATCTACGCCACCCGCGCCGAGCAGATCGCCGCCGCCCTGGCGGGCAAACCGTGCAGCTTCGAGGCCGACTCGCCCCATCGCGACGGCCGAGCGCGCCACGCCTTGACCCGCTTCCTGCCCCGCCACGGCGCCGATGGGGCAGTCAACGGTTTCTATATCTTCGTCTACGACGAGACCGAGCGCCGGCAGACCGAGGAAGCCCTGCGCAACCTCAACGAAACCCTGGAAGAACGGGTCAATCGCCGTACCGAGGCCCTGGCCACGGCCAACCAGCGCCTGCAAAACGAGATGTTCGAGCGTGAGCGCGCCGAAGACGCCCTGCGCCACGCACAGAAGATGGAGGCCGTGGGCCAGCTCACCGGCGGCATCGCCCACGACTTCAACAACATGCTCACCGGCATCATCGGCAGCCTGGACCTGATGCAGCGCTACATCGACAACGGCCGCAGCAACGAGATCGGCCGCTTCACCGAGGCCGCCATGTCCTCGGCCAAGCGCGCCGCGTCCCTGACCCATCGCCTGCTGGCCTTCTCCCGTCGCCAGTCCCTGGATCGCCGGCCCCTGGACCCCAACCAGCTGGTGCGTTCGCTGCAGGACCTGTTCAACCACACCAAGGGCGAGCACATCGAGTTGCAGCTGCAACTGGCCGACGGCATCTGGCCGGTGAGCACCGACGCCAGCCAGCTGGAAAACGCCCTGCTCAACCTGGTGATCAACGCCCGCGACGCCATGCCCGGTGGCGGCCGGCTGCTGATCGAGACCGCCAACAGCTACCTGGACGGCAGCGACATCAGCACCCTGGAACCGGTCAAGGCCGGCGACTACGTCATGCTCGGCGTCAGTGACAACGGCGCGGGCATGAGCCCGCGGATCCTGGCCAAGGCCTTCGATCCGTTCTTCACCACCAAGCCCATAGGCCAGGGCACGGGCCTGGGCCTGTCGATGATCTATGGTTTCGCCCAGCAGTCCGGCGGCCACGTGACCATCAACAGCGAACCGGACCACGGCACCTGCGTGCGCCTGTACCTGCCGCGCCTGTATGCCGCGCCCCTGGAGCACGCCGAATCCGGGACCCTGGGCGAGCCGCCCCAGGCCATCGCCGGGGAATGCGTGGTGGTGGTCGAGGATGATCCGGCGGTGCGCATGCTGGTGCTCGATGTGCTGAGCGAACTGGGCTACCGCGCCTTCGAGGCCGAGGACGCCCGCAGTGCCCTGCCCTTCCTGGAGTCGCCCATGCGGGTCGACCTCTTGGTGACCGATGTCGGCCTGCCGGGGATGAACGGCCGGCAACTGGCGGAGATCGCCCGCCAGCATCGCCCGGGGCTCAAGGTGCTGTTCATGACCGGCTACGCGGAAAAGGCCGCCGAGCGCCAGGGTTTCCTGGAGCCGGGCATGGACTTGATGGCCAAGCCGTTTTCCATCGAGGAACTGGCGCAGAAGATTCGTCAGATGATCGGTCGCGAAGATGGAATTCAGGCATAATCCGCGGCCGCCGTATTCCCGCTACAAGGTCACCCGCCCATGAAAGCCCAAGCCCGCCATATCCTGGTGAAAACCGCCGAAGAAGCCGAACAGCTCAAGCAGCGCATCGCCAAGGGCGAAGCCTTCGACGTGCTGGCCAAGAAATACTCCATCTGCCCCTCCGGCAAGCGCGGCGGCGACCTGGGCGAAGTGCGCCCGGGACAGATGGTCGGCGCCATCGACCAGGTGATTTTCAAGAAACCCCTGCGCACCGTGCACGGCCCGATCAAGAGCAAGTTCGGCTACCACCTGGTGCAAGTGTTCTTCCGCGACTGACCGGTAGCCGCTGCCGAACCCGCGAGACTGGGCCAAGGCCCGTACGCCGCCTGCAGCAGCGGCTACACCGAGTGGCGAGGGATCAGGGCACCTGGATGCTGGATCACCCGTGACGCCAGGCGATGCCCGGCTTCGGCTGCTGACACCGGCTCCTGGCCCGACAAACGCGCGGCCAGGTAGGCGGCGCTGAACGAATCCCCCGCCGCCGTGGTATCCACCACCTTTTCCACCCGCTGCGCCGCTAGCTGGTACAGACCCTCGCCACAACGCACCCAGCACGGCTGGGCGCCGCACTTGACCACCACTTCGGCCTGCCCCGGATAGGCCGCCAGCACCGCTTCAGCATCGGCATGGCCGAACAGCGCCTGTTCGTCATCCAGGGTCAGCAGCGCCAGGTCGACCTGCTCCAGCACCTGCTGGTAGGTCTTCCGCGTCTGTTCCACGGATGCCCAGAGCCTGGGCCGGTAGTTGTTGTCGAACACCACCCGGGCCCCGCGCCGGCGGGCCTCGGGCAACAGCTCCAGCAGCCGGGCACGACCTGCCTCGCCCAGCACCGCCAGGGTGATGCCGCTGAAATACAGCACGTCGTAATCGCGCAACTGCTCCAGGATCGCCCCGGCCGCCGGAGTGGTGAAGCAATCACGCACCGCCGCCTCGTTGCGCCAGTACAAAAAGCGCCGCTCGCCACGCTCATCGGTCTGGATGCAATACAACCCCGGCAAGCGCCCGGGCAGGCGCTGGACCTTGTCCAGGCCGATCCCCTCGGCGGCCCAGGCCTGGCACATGGCTTCGCTGAAACTGTCGTCGCCCAGGGCGGTGACGTAATCGACCCGGGCGCCTTCGCCCAGCTCGCGGGCCAGGTACACCGCAGTGTTCAAGGTGTCGCCGCCGAAGCTCTGTTGCAGGCTGCCGTCGGCGCGGTGTTGCAGTTCGATCATGCATTCGCCGATCAAGGCGATGCGCGGGTTGGCGGTGTTCATGATGAAGGCATCTCTGGCGAGTACTTGTGTTGTCGGGGAGGACATCATCACCTGCGCAGCAGGTGCCAGAATCAGAAACAGGTCTCGAGGTTTTCCAAGACCCGCAACTGCTCGTCCACCAACAACCCGGTGCGCCACTTGTCGAACGTCAGGCATGGGTGGGACGTGCCGAAGGAGAGGATGTCCCCCACCCGCAGCTGTACCCCAGGGGCGACGGTGAGGAACGCATGCTGGTCCATGACCGCGGTGACCTTGCAGCCACTGACGTCATCCCCGGCGCCCGCCTCGGCCCCGGCCCGGTAGCGTCGCAACGGCAGCGGCAGGCCGGCGTCATAGGCCACGTCGCGCTTGCCCAGGGCCACCACCGCGAAGCCCGGCTCCGGCAGCGACTGCACATGGGCCCAGACCTCCATCGCCGGGCGCAGGCCTTCGTCCAGGTCGCTGCGCCGGTCCAGCACGCAGCACTGGGCCTCTTTGTAGATCCCATGGTCATGGGCCACATAGCTGCCAGGGCGCAGCACGCTGAGGAACCGGCCCTTGGCGTTATGGGTCTCGAAAGACTCGGCGATCAGGTCGTACCAGGCCGAACCCGAAGCGGTGATGATCGGCTGCTCGATGGCGAACAGGCCGTCGTCTTGCAGGTCCACTGCCAGGCGCACCAGGGAGTCGGCGAACCGGCGAATGCCCGCCACCGCCTGGTCGCCATGGATCACCCCCTCGTAGCCTTCGATCCCGCACAGGGCCAGCGCCGGCTGGGCCTTGATCGCCCGAGCCAGTTCCACGACCTCCTGCTCGCTGCGGCAGCCGCAGCGCCCGCCCACCACGCCGTACTCGATCATCACCTTGAGGGTGACGCCGCGCTGGACGAAAAACGCCCCCAGGTCGGCCACGTTGTCCGGGTGATCGACCATACAGTAGAAGTCGAAATCCCCAGCGGCCAGCAACTCGGCCACCAGCGCCATGTTCGGCGCACCCACCAGTTGGTTGGCCATCAACACCCGGCGCACGCCATGGGCATAGGCCGCCCGCGCCTGCACGGCGGTGGCCAGGGTGATGCCCCAGGCGCCGGCGTCCAGCTGTCGCTGGAACAGCCCCGGCATCATGCTGGTCTTGCCATGGGGGGCCAGCTCGGCGCCGCTGGCGCTGACGAATGCCTGCATCCAGCGGATGTTGTGTTCCAGGGCCTCACGATGCAGGACCAGGGCCGGCAGGCTGACGTCCTTGAGCAAGCTGGCGCCAGTGGCGGCCGTGCCCTTTTGCACCAGCGGCAGATTCGAAACAGAAGACATGTGGCTACTCCTTGGCAAAGCGGCCAGCGACGGCCGCGGGGTACACGTTAGTCGTTGATCCGCCGGGCCAGGCGATCGGCGCTGTCGAGCAGCACCTGGCGATAGTGGCGATAGTTGGCCTGTGCATCGGCCCGGGGCGCGACGATGCACAGGGTACAGACACACACCCCGTGTTCGTCGCGCACCGGCGCGGCAAAACAATGGGTGAAGGTGTCGGCGACGCTGTCGAAAGAGAAGAAACCTTCCTCGCTGGCCTGGCGGATTTCCCCAAGGAAGCGCGCCAGCGGCAGGCGTTCGCCGCCAGGCAGGATGAAATCGCCCTCGTCGATCAACTCGACGATCTGCTCATCGCTCAAGTGCCCCAGCAGCAAGCGCCCGGACGCGGTCCAGGGAATGGGCGCGTTCTCGCCGATGTCCGAGGAAATGCGAAAGTGCCGCTCGCCCTCCTTCATCAGCGCCACCGTGTACTTGCGCCCATTGAGCAGGCACATCTGCGCGGTTTCGCCGGTCTGGGCGACGATGTCCTGCAGGGCCTGGTCGGCTTCGCGGCTCAGGTCGAAATGCCGCAAGTGCGCCTGGCCGAGAAAGTACAGCTGGCGCCCCAGGTACACATGCCCGTCGCGCCCCACCGGCTCCAGGATGCGCCGCTCCAGCAGGGATTCCACCAGCTCGTAGACCGTGGACTTGGGGCTGCCCACGCCCTTGGCGATATCGTTGGGGCGCAGCGGCTGGCCGACCTCCTTGAGGAAATCGAGGATATCGAACGCCCGGTCCAGGCCCCTGGCCCGGCGCTTGATGTTGTCTTCGCTCATCTTCGTACCATTCCCCAAAGCACTCCCATTCACGCCTCGACTTGCCGCTTGCAGCTAGCCGCTTACCGCTTACCGCTTACCGCTGCTTGTAAGCCACGCAATCGATCTCGACCTTGCAGTCCACCATCATGCTAGCCTGCACACAGGCCCGGGCCGGCGCATGCTCGGGCTTGAAGTACTCGCCGAAGACCTTGTTGAAACTCCAGAAATCCCGCGGGTCCTCCAGCCACACGCCAACCCGCACCACATCCTCCAGGCCATAACCGGCCTCCTCGAGAATCGCCACCAGGTTGCGCATGGTTTGATGGGTCTGCTCGACGATCCCGCCATGGATGATCTCGCCATCCAGCGCCGGCACTTGGCCGGACACATGCAACCAGCCATCGGCCTCCACGGCGCGGGCGAAAGGACGCGGCTGGCCACCGCCTGCGGTGCTACCGGTGCCGTAACGGGTAATGCTCATGGGGTTTCTCCTGGTTGAAGGTGGCCATCCACGACCACGCCTGAGAGCTCCGAAGCCCATCGCAGCAGCGACGGGCTTCGAACAGTATTTCCGCTATAACGGAATTTAAATCGTAATAACGGAATATTTCCGAAGTCTGCCACACAAACTAACGGCGACAACAGAGAAAAATCGAACGCGCCCTCTCAGCCCCTGTAGCCGCTGTCGAGCCCGAGCGAGGCTGCGACAAGGGCCGCAGGACCTGCGGCGGATTGACGATCCCAGCGACCGCTGCGCACCCGTGCGCAGCCTGCGGCAGCGGCTACACAAGGCGATGCCAGGGCTTTCGCTCTGCTTAGATTTGCTTTGGCTGCTGATCCTGAAGACCCCGTTGACCACGATGGCCGAACGCAGGCATTGAACCGTGGCTGACCCGGCAGGACGCCGGGTCAGCCGCATTGGGCCATGGATCGATGCCGGAGAGAGAGCATGTCGAGCCTAGGCGAGGCACCGAGTGGAGGGGCAAGCACGGCAAGCAGTTCGGCAAGGGGCTGCTTGTCGACGACGAACTCGCTGGCACCTGTCAAAGGCGCTCCCGCCTCGTGCTTCAGGTTCTGATCTTGGCTCATGCTGGATACCCGACTTTCAACGCAAACAGGCAATCGCCCTGGCGGCTAACGCGTCTCGGGCGTTGGCGGCCGCCGATGACTGCAAGGGCAACGCTCAGAACGAACAGGCCAGAGGGGGCGACAATGTAGCGGCCGCCTAGCTGAACGGTAAATCCGCAAACCATCGCGCCCCAAGCGCCCATCGCTTTTACGCCTTGAAGGTCAACACCGGCGAAAACCGCGCAATCACCGAGACCGTCTCCTCCTCCACCTGGGAACGAATCACCTGCCCGATCTCCTTGTACGCCCCCGGCGCCTCCTCGATCATTCGCTCCTCCTTGGTGGTGATGCACTCCACCCCCTGTAACCCCAGGAACGCCTTGTCCCGCTTGGCCCGCACTATCACGTCGCCGCGCGACATCGAACGCCCGGCGCCGTGGCTGGCCGAACGTACCCAGCGTTCGTTGCCCAGGCCGGTCAACAGGTAGGAATCGTGGCCCATGCTCCCGGGAATCAGCAACGGCTGCCCGGCATAGGCCGGGGTCGCGCCCTTGCGGTGCACGTTGCCCACCTCCTCACGCAACACGATGTTGTGCGGCACATCGACGATCAGCGGCGCCTCGATCCCCGCGCCGAACACCTGCCGGGTGCGCTGGCGCACCATCTCGGCGATCAGCGCGCGGTTGGCATCGGCATAGTGCGCGGCGCTGTGCATCGCCAGCAGGTACTCGTCGGCCATCGCGCCGAACAGGGCGAAGATCTTCGATTGCGGATGCTTCAGCCCCGCCGGCCACAAGGCCTTGGCCTTGTCCATCCAGCGCCGGCCGACATAGAACCCGACATCCCGCGAGCCGGTGTGGATCATCATCACCACCTGCCCCACCGCCAGGCCGTGGGTAAAGCAGGCCTGGCGATCCACCAGCTCGGTAACCACCTGGATCTCGACGAAGTGATTGCCGCCGCCCAGGGAGCCCAGGCCCGGATCACGAAGAACCTGCCGCGACCGGTCCTGCAAGGCTTCCGGGCCATAGGCGGCGCGACCTCGGGCAAAGGACGAGCCATGCAGGCCGGCCAGCTCACGCTGCAACTGGGCGAAATCCGCTCCGGCGAACAAGCCCACCGGAGCCTGCTGCCGGACCTGGGCCCAGAAATCTCCCAGGCCCGCCTCGAACAACGCGCTCATGGCTTGCGGGCTGGTGGGAATGTTGCGCGTGCCTTCCAGCAGGTCGCCACGCACCAGGGCGGTCCACTTGGCCTTCTGCGCCATGAACTGCTCATAGTCCAGGCCCAGCTTGTGCAGGCGCATGCCGCAATTGATATCGGTGCCGATGGCCTGGGGCACCACCAGGTCGTGGCTGGTGACGATCACGCTGCCCACCGGAATCGAGCTGCCGGTGTGGAAGTCCGGCGTGGCGCAAGCGCACTTCACCTCGCCGCCATGGGGGTGGGCGACGCGAGCGAAATCCATGAGCTGGGTGATGGCCTTCTCTTCGATGGCAAAACCTTCGGGCAGCAGCAAATCAGCCTTGAGCCCGGCGTCATTGATCGAGGAGATGGAAAGGGAATTGGAATTCAGGCGTTCGATGGCCACCCCGGAACGGGCGAGCTTGTGCTGAATTCTCTTGAACGGTACTTGGGTCATATTCGACTGCTTTTCTTGGACGCAACAAAACAACCACCCTTTTGGTGGCTGGAATTGTCTGGTCAGCAGCGAAACTTAGACGGCGCATATAGTGATGAGCCCGAGGCTTCATGTAAATACCCGCCGGCGATTTTTTTGTCGCCCAGCCCCGAACTGGTCCTACCAACGCTTGGCCTGGAAAGCACTCAGCCCCGGCGTCGCGGGCTCCATGGCCAGTTTGCTGCAGTCGTCGGTCACGTCCCGGGTCACCTTGGCTTCCTCCAGCGAACAGGCCTTGCCGACCGCGTCGGTGGTCTCTTTCTGCCAGGTGGCGAATACATCGACCGCACTGGAGGTTTCCTTGAAGATCGCCTCGTCGAGCTTCTTGAAGACCACGTCGGAGCAGTAGGTGTAGATATTCTTGAGGGCCGTGGTGTTGTATTTTTCCTGGCGGAAACGGTACTGCTTCAAGGTATTGCCGACCTTGCAATCACGCTCCCGTTTCAAGCGGTACAGGCTCAACTGCGGGTCCTGCCGCAACCTATCGGGCCAGATAGCCTGGTCCCAATCATTTCTCACCGAATAGGCGGCCGTCAGCGCAAGGTCGTGGACCACCGTGACATCCCGGAGCTTCTCGATGGTGTTGCGGAAGGTTTCCTTGCTATCCAGGCCGGCCGGCACCACCACCCGCCCCAGATAGTCCCGGGCGTCGGGGAAGATCTCATTGGTCTTCAGGAACACCGCGTCGTAACTGCGCTTGCGCTCATTGACCATTTCAGTGGTGAAGCCCCAACTCAACGCGGACCCCAGCATGCTGCCCTGCAGCAGGCGCGCTCGATGGGCCTGCTTGTACTTGAGATAGACGCCGATGTTCTCGGCATGGCGCAACTCGCGCTTTTGCTGGTCATCCTGGATCCGGGAGACCGTGAAGGATGCGAAGAAGGAAAAGGCCCCGGCAATCAGCGTACCCACCGCGACCGGCCCCAGCAGGTACTTGAACAACTGGTCCCGGTATCGCTCCTTCCTGACTGGAAAAGAGCGCAGCGCAGCCTCCTTTATGGAGTCCAGGGCAATCTGTTCGACGGCGCGATTGACATAGCGCTCGAGTTTTTCGTCGCCGACCGGCTCATTTGCAGACCCCTCGCCCATTGAACACCTTCCTTGGCAGGAGCAACCCCGCCAGCGACCATCCTGATCGGCTTGCAGCCTCTGGCCATGGGTTCACAAGCGCCTGGCCAGGGATCGATGGCGATGCGCCACCTCATGTTCTGAAGCCTAGACCAAGCACCGGGACATGCAGGCACCTCGCAGCCGCGATGTAACATGCAGCGAGCTGCGCTGATGCACCTCAACCTCCATTTATTCCAGCAAGGATTGCCCATGCCCCGCGCCATCACCCTGCTTACCGAAGACTTCGCCGACTGGGAAACCTCCCTGATCAACGCCACTGCCCGGGCCTACTACGGTTTCGACTGCCGCTACGCCAGCCCCGGCGGCACGCTCGTCACATCCATGGGCGGCTTGCGAGTGACGCCCGACCTGGCACTGGAGGACATCGACCTGGAGCAACTCGACCTCTTGATGATCTGCGGCGCAACCTTCTGGCAGAGCGGCCAGCCCCTGGAGATCGGTGCCCTGCTGCGTGACGCCCAGGCACGCGGCATCGTGCTCGCAGGAATCTGCGACGGCACCCGGGTCCTGGCCCAGGCCGGGGTTCTCGATCGCCTGCAGCACACCTCGAATTCGGCGGCCAACCTGCTCTCGGTGAACTACGGCGGCGCCGCGCATTACCAGGATGTAGCCCACGCCGTGGCCGACCAGCGCGTGATCACCGCGCCGGGCAGCGCCCCGGTGAGCTTCATGGAACAGATCCTGCGTACCTTGGGTATCGACGATCAGAACCTGCAGGACTACATCGCCCTGCACGCTGCGCAACACCGCCGGCAAGGCTAGTCGGCCAGCGGGTTATCCACCGCCAGCACCGCTTCGTAGTGCCCGCTGTCAGGCGCGAAGGAGACAAAGTCCTCGAGGCCGGGCTTTTGCAACCACAACCGCCCGCAGCGGCTGCACTCGTAGGCCGTGGAGGTGCAGGCCAGGTAGACGCTGGACAAGCGATCCTCGAAATACTCGGTGGGCTGGGGCCGCCAAGGGCCCTTGGCGTACTCCCGGTCCAGCAGTTCGTCGACCTTGCCGGCGCTGGCGGCGACCAGCAGGTCGTTGGCCAACTGCGCCGCCCCGGTGAAGAACTCCTGCTCCTGCCCATCGGGCAAGATCGCCGCCTTGTAAGGCAGGTCGTCAGTTTGGTCGACGATGACATGTCCGCAGCGGCAGGCCAGTTTGCTCACAGGGGTTAACCTCGATGTGGGTTGCACAAAAGATCGAGGGCATCGCTGCTGCGCTACCCTCCCGAGCGGTTACGGCAGCGGCGCCGCTCCGGAGTCTTGCCCCTGGCCTGGTCGATACGAGTCGACCTTCCATGGGGAGTATTCCAACTCCACCCGAAACTGCTCCTGCGTGGGCCGCAATACAAGGAAAACCGACATTCGCTGCGGGTCCAGGGTCATGCAGCGCGCCTCCAGGCGTTGTCGCAGGCCAGGGTCCTGCCTGAAATCTTCCTCTCGCCCATCAATGGCCACCAGCTCGACCTGGCAATCGACCACTTGCCCCTGCTCATTGGCTCGGGCGCGAATACGGGCGGTACCGATGCTGTCCAGGGACTCCTGGGCGAACAGCCGATGCCAGAGGTACTGCTCTTGCAGCGCGTACCCGCGGACCGTTGCGCGAATCTTCTGTTCCTCCATCGGCCGCGACTTCGGCTGCGGGAAGACCACCGGCAGCACTACTTGCAGATCGTCCCCGGGAGCACTGGCGAACAGCTGCGCCCCGGCCCTGGGAAATACCATGTTCCAGCAGATGCTCTCCAGCAACGGTGCAAGCCTGCGGTTGTCCGGGAAACGCTGCAGGGGATAGTCGGGCAATGCCTCGGCGGAACAACCGACTACCGCGTTGCGACGATCGATCACCGCATGCAGGGTCAGGCCGCCGACCCAGTCATCGACGTTGTAGCGGTTCACGCCCTGGTTCAACACCCGCTCGAAGCTCGAAACAAAGCCGGCCATCTGTTTAGCGGCCTGCTGCTCGGGAGTGGGCGCCGAGGTACCTTGGCAACCGGCGCCGAGCAGCAGGCCAGCCAGCAGCAAGCCCCCTGCGACAAGCCGCGGCAGGCATTCAAAAGATCGGTAGTGCACGGTTCGCTCCATGGGCCTGCCCAGGGGCCGGGAGCATATAGGCTGGCGCGAAGACACACAAAAGCTTGTTGCGCCCCGGCGACTCCGCCTCAGGGACGGCTGCCCTTGACCCCCAGCACCTGCTCCAGGTGCCGGGCCTCGGCGTCCGACAGCGGCGGTGCGGGAAGCGCTGCGCCCTGCTGCTCGGATGCCCGTCGCGCCGACACCGCAGGCTTGATCCTGGTCACCCGACTACGATTCGAGCTGCTCGCAGGATACAGCGCCTCATCCAGGCACTTATCGCGCATGCCCTGGCTGGACAAGCCCTGGCAGCCCTTGCCATTGGACAATGCACGAGCACCGCAGGTGGCCTTGCTGTCCGGGTCTTGCAGGTCGATGCAGCTCAAGGAACCGAAGCCATGCCCCAATACAGAGGCCGCATCCTCCCCATGGGCAATACCGGCGCACAGCAGCAATGGAGCTAAAAACAGTAAGACGCGCATATGACAGGAGCCTCCCTGGCGGCCGGACGCTCCAATGGAGCCTGCGGCCTGGCTGAGTAAAAGCCCCGTTCTAGCAGGCGAAGATGAACATTTTCCGTTCCCTGGACACAAATAGCGGCCCAACGGCCTGCGCGATGGCATGCTGTCGCCCCTTGCCTGGCTCTGGAGGAGCAGCCCTTGAATCAACGCATCTACCTGATCGGCGCCTCGGGAGCCGGCGTCAGCACCCTGGGTACTGCCCTGGCCCGGCACCTGGGCTTGCCCCATGTCGATGTCGACGATCACTACTGGCAACCCAGCGACCCGCCTTTCGTGCAAGCCTGGCCCCCGGAGCGACGTGTGCAGAACCTTAGCCGCGCACTGGGGCGCGAGCCCTGGGTGGTGTCCGGGTCCATGGATGGCTGGGGCGATACCCTCATCGCCCAGGCGGACTGGGTGCTGTACATCGATACGCCGACGCCGCTGCGCCTGGAACGCATCCGTGCCCGGGAACGCCAACGCTTCGGCCCGCGTATCTTGCCCGGCGGCGACATGTATGCCCGGCACCTGGCCTTCCTCGAATGGGCGGCAGCCTACGACAGCGGCACCCGGGAAGGGCGCAACCGCCCACGACACCAGGCGTGGCTGGCACGGCTCAAGCGGCCCCAGGGGCATATCGACGGTTCGGTATCGGTACCACAGATGCTGGAGCAAGCCCTGGCGATCATGGCCAGGAGCACTTGCTGATTGCCGTCACGGACCAGGGCATCGGCCCTGGATGACTGAAGCGCCCACCGATCGGCGAGCGCCAGAATTGGATGCGCCACAAGGGCGTCTCAATGGAACAGGGAAGACGCCGCCCAAGCGAAGCACGTCAAGACCAACGCCATTCCCATTACATACACCGCCAACGCACGACCCACGGAACCACCCCACGCAACAGACTCTTGACTTGCAGCCGCTCGACGAACGACCAATAGCGCGCATTCTAGCAGCCAGCGCCGTCATATTGACACGCAACCCATCGCCGTTTTCAGTCATCCCGATAAATGGCAATAAGCGTCATTTTTATGACGAAAATGTAATGAAAGATTGACTCTCAGCCCTGGAACCGGGGACTTGCCGACACATCCTTTTGCATTTTCCGAACGATTTATCCCAGGCCAGCGGAACTTCGATTTCGCCCCACTGCCAGACACCCTCTTTTCTTCTGCAACCTCGCCCTTGAGCGCTCCCCAAGGTTCCGCCCCCTGGTTGGACAAGAGTGGTTCCCACTGCTTTCATTCAGGGTCAGGCCCGGTTGCATTACTACCCAGGAGGGGTCAATGCCTTTCAAAGTCATGATGGTTTTCGGAACACGCCCAGAGGCAATCAAGATGGCGCCCCTGGCGCGAGTCCTGCGTCAATGGCCAGGAATCGAACTGCACATCTGCTCCACCGGACAGCACCGGGAGATGCTCAAGCAGGTGCTCGATTCGTTCGAGCTGGAAGTCGACGAAGACCTGCAGGTCATGACCCAGGGCCAGTCCCTGAATGGCCTCTCGCAGCAATTGCTGATCAACCTCGACGCCACTTATCAACGCCTGCGCCCGGACATGGTGCTGGTGCATGGCGACACCACCACCAGTTTCATCGCCGCCCTGGCCGCGTTCAACCGCCAGCTCCCCATCGGCCACGTCGAGGCCGGCCTGCGTACCGGCAACCTCAGGGCCCCCTGGCCCGAAGAGGCCAACCGCCGCCTGACCGGGGTGATCGCCGACCTGCATTTCGCCCCCACCGCCAAGTGCGAGGCCAACCTGCTGCGCGAAGGCGTGCCGGAAGCCAACATCGAGATCACCGGTAACACCGTGATCGACGCCCTGCTGTGGATGCGCAGCCACCAGGAAGAACTGCACTGGCGGCCGAGCGCCCATTCACCGCTGGCGATCCTCGATGACAGCCGGCGCATGGTATTGATCACCGGCCACCGCCGGGAAAACTTCGGCGATGGGTTCCAGCAGATCTGCGAAGCTTTGGCCGAATTGGGACAGCGCTACCCGGATGTCCAGTTCGTGTACCCGGTCCATCTCAATCCCCAGGTGCAGAACGCGGTATACGGCCTGCTGTCGGGCAGGCCCAACATCTACCTGATCCCGCCCCAGGACTATCAGCATTTTGTCTGGCTGATGGGACGTTCGTACTTCATTCTCAGCGACTCCGGCGGTATCCAGGAGGAGGCCCCGGCCATCGGCAAGCCGTTGCTGGTGCTGCGCGAGGTCACCGAACGCCCCGCGGTGCTCGAAGGCGGCACCGTGCTTTTGGTGGGCACCGACCGTGAGCGCATCGTGCGCCACGCCAGCGAACTGCTGGACGATCAACAGGTGTATGCACGCATGAGCCGGGTCCACAGCCCCTATGGCGATGGCCACGCCAGCGAACACATCGCCCGCCGCTTGAGCGCCTGGCTGGAGGCTCAAGCCGCGGGTGGCCCTGCATGAACCTGGAGCTGATCGATTTTTTCATCTACATCCTCTATGGCCTGAAGTACCTGGCCATCACCCTGGCCCTGCTGATGTTCCTGCTGGGCCTGGATGACCTGTTCATCGACCTGGTGTATTGGACCCGCAAGCTGATCCGGCGCTGGCGCATCTACGAGAAGTTCCAGCCGGCAGACGAGCAACGGCTGTTCGAGGCAGCGGAAAAACCCCTGGCGATCATGGTCCCGGCCTGGAACGAGGTCGGCGTGGTGGGCGAGATGGCGCGCCTGGCCGCCTCCACCATCGACTACCAGAACTACCAGATCTTCGTCGGCACCTACCCCAACGACGCCGAGACCCAGGCCGACGTCGACGCGGTGTGCCAGCACTACCCCAATGTGCACAAGGTGGTCTGCGCGCGCCCCGGCCCCACCAGCAAGGCCGACTGCCTGAACAACATCATCGACGCCATCCTGCGCTTCGAGAGCGAAGCGAAGATCGAGTTCGCCGGGTTCATCCTGCATGACGCCGAAGACGTGATCTCGCCGATGGAGTTGCGCCTGTACAACTACCTGCTGCCCAACAAGGACCTGATCCAGATCCCGGTCTATCCCTACGCGCCGGAATGGCAGGGCTTCACCGCCGGCCACTACGTCGACGAGTTCGCCGAGAACCACGGCAAGGACGTGATCGTGCGCGAGGCCCTGACCGGCCAGGTGCCCAGCGCCGGGGTCGGCACCTGCTTCAGCCGCCGGGCCATCAGCGCCCTGCTGGAAGACGGCGACGGCATCGCCTTCGACGTGCAGAGCCTGACCGAGGACTACGACATCGGCTTTCGCCTGAAGCAAAAAGGCATGAAGTGCATCTTCGCCCGCTACTCGGTGAACGATCCGAAGCTGGCCCTGGATTATGAGTGGGCCCCGGGGATGAACCGCCAGTTCGCCCAGGTGATCTGCGTGCGCGAGCATTTCCCCCGGGACTGGCAGCACGCCGTCCGGCAGAAGTCGCGCTGGATCGTCGGCATCGTGTTCCAGGGCACCACCAACCTGGGCTGGAGCCGCAAGAACCTGCTCAACTACTTCCTCTGGCGCGATCGCCGCGGGCTGATCGCCTACCTGCTGAGTTTCCTGGTGAACCTGCTGCTCCTGGTCCTGCTGGGCATGTGGCTGATCACCGTGCTGTCCCCGGACGCCTGGCACTTCCAGTCGATCCTCACCGACAGCCCGCTACTGGCGGCGCTGCTCTGGCTCAACGGCCTGATGCTGGCCAACCGCCTATTCCAGCGGGCCTGGTTCGTTACCCGTTTCTATGGCCTGGGCCAGGGCCTGCTCTCGGCTCCACGCATGATGTGGAGCAACTTCGTCAATTTCTTCGCCAACCTGCGGGCACTGCGCCAGGTCTTGCAGATGGGCGACTCGCGACGGGTCGCCTGGGACAAGACCACCCATGAATTCCCGGCCCTGACCAAGGCCCAGCGCACACCCCTGGGCCATCGCCTGGTGGAAAAGGGCCTGCTCAGCGAAGCACAGCTCGAAGCCGTCCTCACCAGCCCGCTGCACCGGCGGCTGGGGCGCGAACTGCTGGTGCGCGGCTACATCGACAGCATCCAGCTGGTACAGGAGCTGGCCGCGCAGTTCGAGCTGGAGTGGGCACCGCTCAACCCGTTCAAGCTCGATCCCCAACTGATCGCCAGCGTGCCCCGGCGCATCGCC
The DNA here is from genome assembly GCF_003850545.1 of Pseudomonas sp. CMR5c. Taxonomy (NCBI): domain Bacteria; kingdom Pseudomonadati; phylum Pseudomonadota; class Gammaproteobacteria; order Pseudomonadales; family Pseudomonadaceae; genus Pseudomonas; species Pseudomonas sp. CMR5c. Next base: position 4,124,370 of record NZ_CP027705.1, read on the forward strand.
GTGCAGTACGGCGTGCTGCCGGTCATGGACGAGAATGGCACGCTGGTCCTGGCCTCCGAGGATCCGGTCAGCCAAGTCTCGCTGGGGGCCATCAGCCGCCAGCTCAAGCGCCCGGTCAAATGCCGCCTGGCGCCCCAGGGCCGAGTGACCCTGGGTATCCGCCACTGGTACCCGGGCAAGCACCAGGGCGAGGAAACCCGGCGTATGCTCGCCACCCTGGAACGGCACCAGGATGACGAGGAGCTGCTCGAACGGGTCAGCCATCACCAGGTGCAGATCGGCCGCCTGCTGCAGGCACACGGCCTGGTCCCGGCGAGCTTGTTCAACCAGGCCATGATCGACTACGACGCCGACCGCGGCTCCCTGGGCGAGCACCTGGTCGAACGCGGCATGATCACCGCCGAGGTGCTGCAACAGGCCCTGGCCGACCAGGCCGAGGAACAACAGGCGGCCTACAGCATCGTGGCGCAGGTGACCCCATGAACAAGCACACTCCATGGCTGCTGGGCAGTCTGCTGCTGGGCCTGTCCGGCACGGTCCTGGCCCAGGAACTGACCGAGTTCGAGCGTTTTCGCAGCTATCCCTACCTCGACCGTGGCTACCGCGAAGCACAGAAGGGCAACTGGAAGGAAGTCGAGCGCCTGACCCGGCACCTGCTGCAGCGCGTGCCCAGGAACCAGGAAGCCCAGGGCCTGCTGGCCCAGTCCCTGGCCAAGCAGCGGCGCTACAAGGATGCGGTGCAAGCCATGGCCAACGCCCCCCAGGACAGCGAGGCGCTACTGGACCTGCACCTGACCTGGATCGACCAGGATCCGCCCGCCCCGGAGGAAGTGCAGCGCTGGCTCGACAGCGCTCCCCCGGCCCAGCGCACCCAGTTGTGGCAGGCCTATAGCCTGAGCCTGGCCACCTCCGGCGGTCCCCGGCGCGCCTACGACTGGCTGGCGCAGTTGCCGGCCAAGGGCGACGACACCGAACTGCGCCAGGCTCGGGCCAACTGGTCCGAGCAGTTGAGCAACACCGGCGACACCATCGCCCAGCTCGAACCGCTCGCCGCTGGCAGGCAACTGGACGCCGAAGGCTGGCAACGCCTGGCCAACGCCTACATGCAGCACCTGGACGAAGCCAAGCTGGAACAACTGCTCGAACAGGCGCCCAGCCCCCAAGCGGCGCATCAGGTGCACCGGGCGATGATCCAGCGGGCCATCGCCCTGGGCCGCAACAACCAGGCCCAACGCTGGATCCTGCGCCTGTCGCCGGCCGAGCAGGCCGACCCGGCGATCCGCCTGCAGCACTGGGAACTGGCCCGCGAGGAGAACGACAGCGACACCGTGCGCCGCCTCAGCGACGAACTGCGCCGCCCCTGCCTCGAGACCGTCGAATGGCTCTCGCGGCACGACCCGGACGCGGCCCTCAAGCAGCTGCGCCAGTGCTCGCCCCAGGATGATCCCCAAGCCTGGCTGGTGCTGGCCCAGCGCCTGCAGGCCAGCGACCTGCTGCAAAACCAGAGCCTGCCCGAACCCTGGGATACGGCCCGGCGCGAGCGGCTGATCGAGGTCTGGCAGGAACAGGGCCAGGGCGCCCGGGCGTTGCAATGGCTGGGCCAGCAACCGCAGACGCTGCCGGTGCTGAAAAAGCGCGCCGAACTGCTCCAGGCCCAGGGCCGCAACCGCGAGGCCGCCGAGTTATGGGAGCGCCAGTACCGCCAGGGCGGCAACCTCACGGCCCTGGACCAGGCCACCTACCTGGCCCTGGCCGCCGGACGCGAGCCCCATGCCCAGGCCCTGCTGGAGCAAGCGTACGACCGCCACGCGGGCGCCCTGCCCGCCCCGCTGCTGCAGCGCCTGGCCGGGCTCTATGCCGCCACGCCGCAGTTGAACCCGCTGCAATTGCAGCGCATGACAGGGCTGATCAAGCGGACCGACCCCGCCACCCGCAGCCAGCTATTGGCCCAACTGGCCGAAAACGGGCGCTGCGATGTGGTACGGCAGAGCATTGGCCAGCACCCCCGGGATGCGAGCGAATATCGCGCACTGGGGCGCTGCGCCATGCCCGGGCAACCCGGCGCCGCCGTGGCCTGGTACCAGGCCGCCGAACGCCTGGGCGACCGTGGCAGCCGCCTGCCCCTGGCCTATGCCCTGGAGGCCGCTGGCGACTCCGTCGCGGCCCTGGCCGCCTGGCGCAGCATCCCGGATGCGCAATTGAGCGATAACGCCCGGCTCACCGCCAGCCGCAGCGCCCTCAACGTCGGCGACAACCCCAGCGCCGAACGCTACTGGCAGCAAAGCAGCAGCCGTGGTGCCAATGAATGGGCACTGGGCGCGGCGATCGCCGAGCAACGCGGCGACTACCCGACAGCCCTGCAACGCCAGCGCCAGGCACTGGCCCAGTCACCCGGCGCCGGGCACTACTACGCGGCCTCGGTCACCGCGCAAAAGGCCGGCGAGCCGGAACAAAGCACCCAGTGGCTGGCCGAGGCCGTGCGCCGGCAACCGGACAACCCGCGCTTTGCTGCCGACTACGGCATGCGCCTGGCCGCCACCGACACCCCGGAGCAACGGCGCCTGGCCATTCCCCACCTGCAACGGGCCACCGGTGATTTCCCCGAGGATTATCGCCTGGGCGAAACCCTGGCCTGGCGTTACGCCGAAGCCGAAGACAGCGCCGCCGCCCGTAAGGAGCTGCGCCGGGTGATCGACCTGGAGCAGAACCCGGTGGCCGGCGACGACGAGAACGGCAGCCTGGAAGCGCGCCGCTATCGCCAGCGCCGCGCCCACGAGGCCCTGTCCCGGCGCGATAGCGTGACCATCGCCAGTACCTGGTCGCCGGGTGGGGTCTCCACCAACAACAACCTGTTGCCCGATAGCGGGGTCAAGGGCGCTCGGCGCAGCCCGCAGTCGCAGAACGTACAGGTCGCTATGTGGGACCACGCCCTGGGCGAGGAGCCGAGCCGCAACGGCAGCAGCCTGTCGGTCTATGGCCGTACTCTGCTGGGTGGCCTGGGACGCTCCTCCTACGCCGAGTCGGCCGCAGCCGGGGTCGGCTTGCGCTACAAGCCCTGGGGCAACGCCAACGTCAACTTCTACGGCGAGATCTACAAGCAGAGCCAGTTCGACGACCGCGACAACCACGGCCTGAGCCTGGGCCAGATGCTCGATCCCGGGCGGCTGCTGGACCAGCTCAACGACCATCGCAAGCGTGGCCATACCAGTACCGACTACCTGCTGCGGGCCACTGCCTCGGTCCTCGACCAGGGCCGCTACCGCAACGACTGGCGCATCGACGAAAGCGACTGGGACGAACGCTTCCTCTATCTGGACGCGGCCTGGTGGACCAAGGCCGGCGACCACCAGTGGCTGTCGCGCTACCAGCAGGGCCATGCCTGGAAACTGCCGGTAAGCACCGCGCAGACCATCATGCCCTACGGCTTTCTCGAATTCGCCGCCCAAGACCCGAGCAACGACTGGCGCCAGGACCTGCGCACCGGGCTCGGCCTGCGCTGGCAATACTGGTTCGACGACGACAAATACAACGCCTACCGCTCGCGCCTGACCGTGCGCACCGAGTACCAGCAATCCCTCGGCGGCAATCTGTATGAAGGCGGCAATGGCATCCTGGTGGGCGTGGAGCTGAATTTCTGATGAAACGACTGATGTACATCACCCTGCTGTGGCTGGGCCTGGGCCTGCACGCCCAGGCCGAGGAACGGCTGTTCTACCAGCCCTTGAACAGCGATGCGGCCCTGGGCCGCGAACAATGGCGCAAGATCTGGCAGGACAGCGCCCGCAACGGCGTAAAGACCCTGATCGTGCAGTGGACCGCCTACGGCGACTCGCACTTCGGCGACGCCCATGGCTGGCTCGCCGACAGCCTGCGCCAGGCCCGCGAGCAGGGCCTGCAACTGGTGCTGGGACTGTACATGGACCCAGCCTACTACCAGCGCATCCAGCAACTGGACAGCGCCGGCCTGGAAGCCTACTGGCAGGCCCAACTGGGCACTTCCCTGGCGCGCCAGCGCAAGCTGCGCGAGGACTGGCAACTGCCGGTCAGCGGCTGGTACCTGCCCATGGAACTGGATGACCTGCATTTTCTCGATGCCCAGCGCCGGATCACCCTGCAACGCCAGCTCAAGGACTTCGCCCGCCAGCTCGACGCGCCACTGCACCTGAGCGCCTTCAGCGCCGGACACCTGGCACCACAGGTGAATGGCGCCTGGCTCGGCGAACTGGCCAGCGCCGGCCTGCAGGTCTGGTGGCAAGATGGCGCCGGCACCGCACGCCTGGCCCCCATGGTGCGCGACAGCTATGCCAGCGCCCTGCCCTGTGGGGTCGGCATCGTCCGCGAGGCCTTCCGCCAGACCAGCGGCGAAGGCCAGCCGTTTCGCGCGGAACCTGCGACTCCCGATGCGCGACCGGCCGGCTGCCATGCCAGCGCGGTGTTCTCCCTGCGCTACCGCCCCTGGGGCCAGGCCTTGCGCACTCCTTAGCTCACTCAAGGGCCGGCGATGTTCAGGACCATTGAAGAACAGGTACTCAGCCAGGCCGCCCCGGCGGCCTTGAAGAACGAATTCGCCCAGTACGACTTCGAACGCCTGCACAGCTTCTGCATCCTGACCTACATCGCCAGCCTGAGCATCTGGCTGATCTTCGACCTGATCGTCAGCTTTCCCGGCCAGCAGGGCTTCACCTTCCTTTCGCTGGTATTCCTGACATTGCTGGTGATCAACACCATCATCCTGGGCTTCACCCACAAAGCCCGGCACTTCCAATGGGTCAACCTGCTGTTCGTGCTGGTCATCGCCCTGGCGGTGCGCCTGGTGATCGAGGGCCTGCCCATGGAGCTGCACCCGGTCTGGCTGATCCTCGGCGCCTCGAGCATTCTCTACAGCGCCTCGGTGATGCCGTTGCGGCGCTGGTCGTTCTTCGTCGCGGTGCTGATCACCTGGAGCGTGCTCAACCCTTACTGGATGACCCGCACCTCGATCACCGAACTCAAGGGCCTGATCGTCCTGGCCTACTCGCTGTTCCTCACCGCACTGACCCTGTACAGCTTCATCACCTTGCGCCAGGCCCGGTTGTACAACTACATCATGGCCAAGCGCTTGCTGGAGCAGGCCTATGTCGACGCCCTGACCGAGATTCCCAACCGCCGCGCGTTCATGGCTCGCGCCGACCAGCGCCTCAAGGTCCGGCCCCGGGAACCCGAGCATTACCTGGCGATGATCGACATCGACAATTTCAAGAAGATCAACGACCGCTACGGGCATGACGGCGGCGACGAGGCACTCAAGCGTGTCGCCGCCGATATCCAGTCGGTGATGTTGGATTTCGACTATGCGCGCCTGGGCGGCGAGGAGTTCGCCGTCTACCTGCCGGGGGTACGGCGCGAAGCCGTGGAACTGCTGGCCGCACGCTTGTGCCAGCAGGTGCGCGAGCAGTCGGCCGGGCCGCCAGTGACCATCAGCATCGGCCTGGCCCGGGTCGAGGACGACGACAGCCTGAACCAGGTGCTGGTCAAGGCCGACCAGGCCCTGTACCAGTCCAAGCACAGCGGCAAGGACCGCTATACCTTCCACCCCTGAAACCTGCGGCAATGGAGCGCCGCGACCGACCGGTCAAATAAGATAGACTGCCGCCCTATCTTGTCCAGGCGCCCCCTTGATGCCCGCAGAGCACGCCCCCAAGCCCTACACCCTCCTGGCGATCGACGACGATCCACAGTCCTTGATCGTGCTCTCCAAGACCCTGACGGCCGAATACGAAGTGCTGCTGGCCAAGGACAGCGAGCAAGGCCTGGCCCTGGCCCGCGATGCCGCCCCCGACCTGATCATCCTCGATATCCTGATGCCCGGGATGGACGGCTTCCAGGTGCTCAGCGAGCTCAAGAGCCACCCGCCGACCGCCGCCATCCCGGTGATCTTCCTGACCTCGCGCAGCAGTGTCGAAGACGAGCGCCTGGGCCTGCTGCTGGGCGCCGCCGACTACATCGCCAAGCCGATCTCACCACCGGTGGTACTGGCCCGGGTGGCGGCGCAACTGAGTTACCGCGACAAACCCCTGCACCGCCCGCAACCGGTGGCCGAGCCTTCGGCCGGCAGCGACATGCGCGACGGCTTCATCGCCGCCCTGGCCTTGCAACTGGCGGGCAACCCGAGGATCCGCCTCGACGCGCTGCTCGACGGCCTGTCGATCCTGCTCGACAACAGCGCCTGCCAAGTCGAGCCCGCGATGCTGCGCAGCGCCGCGTGCCTGGCGCTGATGGGGCTCGGCCAAGCGACAGCCATCGGCCCGACCCTGGCCCACGGCCAAACGCTGATCGAAGAGATCCTCGCCCACGCCAACCCGGAGGACCCGGTCCTCAACCTCGCCTGGAACCTCACCCAGGCCCAGGCGCTGTTCCCGGAAGGCTCGGCCCAGCCCCTGGCGGCCTCCCTGCCGCTCCCGGCCCGGCTGTTCGCCCTGGCCCTGGACTATCACCAGGGGCTTTTGCAACCAGGCACCGACCTTGCCGGCCGGCATGCCCGGGCCATGGCGCGGATGCAGGCACAACCGGGGTTCGAGCAATGCATCGAGCGTGACCCGGAATCACTCTCGGCGGCCCTGTTGAGTTCGTCACAGACCTTTTTCGGCCTTTGAACGGACAGTGAACCTCGCCCATGCCTAACCTCGCTGACCTGGAACTGTTCGTGCTGATTGCCGAACTGCAAGGCCTGTCACCGGCCGCGCGCATCATGTCGATCACTCCGGCCGCCGCCAGCCTGGCGCTCAAGCGTCTGGAGAACCGCCTCGGCGTGCGCCTGTTCACCCGCTCCACGCGCACCCTGAAGCTCACCCCCGAGGGCATGCGCTACCTGGAAAGCGCACAGCACGCACTGAAGATCCTGGCCAATGGCAAACGCTCGTTGACTCACGACGACGGCATGCTGGAACTTACGGTGTCTTCCGACCTGGGCCGCAACCTGCTGCTGGACCTGCTCGCCCAGCTCAAGCAGGAACGGCCGCGCCTGTACATCAAGCTGGCCTTGAGCGACAAGGAAGAAGACCTGCTCAAGGGCCGCTTCGACGCCGCGCTGCGCTATGGCAAGAGCCTGGCCCTGGACCTGGTGGAACTGCCGGTGCTCAAGCAGCATCACTTCATCGCCTGTGCCGCGCCCGACTACCTGGCCGCACACGGCACGCCCGAGGCGCCGGAACAGCTGAGCCAGCACGAGTGCATCATCTGCCACAGCATCGGCCGGCCGGAAAGCCGTTGGCGCTTCCATGCGCCGGGCCAGGTCGAGGACGTACGGGTACAAGGCCACTTCTGCTGCGACGACGGCGATGCCGCGCGGCGCTGGGCGGTGGCCGGCCACGGTGTGGTCTATCTACCGTTGTTGAACGTGGTCGAGGACCTGTTGGCCGGGCGCCTGCTGCCCCTGCTTCCCGGATGGCAGGCCGACGCCGCGCCCCTGAGCCTGGTGGTGTCCCATCGCTCGCAGATCACCGAGTCGCTGCGAGCCCTGCACCAGTGCCTGGCGCAACACTGCGCGCAACGCATGGCGCGTTATCAGGAACTGATCCGGGCCGCCAGCTAGCCCTGGGCCATGCCCAGCTCGACCAGCAGCTCATGGGCCTGCCGGAACTCCAGCCGGTAGATCCGCTCCTGCAGCGCGCGCAAGGCAGTGCAGCGGCTCTGCTCGCAGAGTTCATCGATCAGCCCCAGGGCCTGTGCATTGTGATCGCGCAGCAACTCGGCCAGGCGTCGCAGCTTGAGCCGCTGCTGATGATCCAGCCGCTGGTGCGCCGCTGCCTCGACAGCCACCCCGGGCAAGCTCGCCAGCTCCGCCAGCAGCGGCTCCAGGCACCGTGCCAACTGCTGGATCGACGATGCCAGGTCGCCCCCTGCGGTGCACTGCGCCTCCAGGTGCCTGGCGGCCTGGGCCAGGGCCGTGGCGCCGATGTTGCCGGCGGCGCCCTGCAGGCCATGGGCGATGAAGCCGATGCACTGCAAGTCGCCGGCGGCGTGGGCCGACCACAAGCGCTGGAGGGTTGGCCGCTGGTCATCGCGAAAATCCGCCAGCAGCTTGTGATACAGCGCCAGATCCTGGTTCACCACCGCCATGCCCAGCGCCGAATCGATGCCCGCATGATCCGGCGCGGGAACAGCCCTGGGCAACTCGCGCGCAAGCGCCTGCAGCGGCAGCTCCCGGCGCTTGATCCAGCGCACCAGGGTCCGGTAGAACGCCATGACCTCCAGGGGCTTGCTCACCAGGTCATCCATGCCGGCAGCCATGACCCGGCCCTGGACATCGGCCTGGCTGCTGGCGGTCACCGCAATGATCGGCAGTGAACGCAGGTGGGCGTAACCGCGGATCTTGCGCGTGGTGCCATATCCGTCCATGACCGGCATCTGGCAGTCCATCAGCACCGCGTCGAAATGCGCATCCTCCAGCAGTAGCCCCAAGGCCTCGGCGCCGTTGGCAGCCAGCACCACCCGGGCTCCGGCACGCTGCAACAGGCCCTGCAACACATCCTGGTTCAGGCGATTGTCCTCGACCACCAGCACCCGCGATCCCGCCAGCAGTTGTTCGTGCTCGTTGTCCCTGAACAGCGCCGCCGCGGGGCTCGCCGAGGGCGCTGGCAATCGCGCCTGCGCCGCTCGGGGCAGGATCAACTGCACGTTGAACTTGAATACCGCGCCCTGCCCCGGCGTGCTGCGTACCCAGATATCGCCCTGCATCATCTGCACGAGCTTCTTCGCGATGGTCAGCCCCAGGCCACTGCCGCCGTAGCGTCGGCTGATGGAGCGGTCCGCCTGGACGAAGGCATCGAACAAGCGCAGCTGTTGCTCCTGGCTGATGCCCACGCCGCTGTCGGTGACGCTGAAGCACAACAGCACCTTGTCGTCCCATTGGCGCACCAGGCATACACCGATACAGACATCGCCGGCCTCGGTGAACTTGATCGAGTTGTCCACCAGGTTGGTCAGCACCTGGGCCAGGCGCGCGGGGTCGCCCAGGTAACAACGCGGCAGCGCGGCCGGAATGTCCAGGCGCAGTTGCAGCGCCTTCTCTTGCGCACGCTGGCGCACCAGCAGCAAGACATCGTCCACCAACTCCCGCAGGTCGAAGCAGACCTGCTCCAGGCCAAGCTTGCCGGCCTCGATCTTCGACAGATCGAGCACGCTGTTGATGGTGCCCACCAAGTGTCTGGCGGCGCGGTCGATCTTCTCGATGCAGTCGCGCTGCGCCCGCTCCAGGGGCATGTCCTGCACCAGGTGGGCCATGCCGATGATGGCGTTCAGCGGGGTGCGGATCTCATGGGACATGCTGTCGAGGAATTCCGACTTGGCCTGGGTGGCCAGCTCGGCATCGCGCCGTGCGCGCTGGACCAGGGCTTCGGCCGCCTTGCGTTCGCTGATGTCGAAGATCACCCCGTCCAGGTACTGCGGCACACCGTCCACGACGATGGTCTGGCCCTTGTCATAGACCCAGCGCACCTCCTGGCTGGCGGTGATGATCCGGTACTCCAGCATGTAGCTGGCATGGCCCAGGCAACGGTCGAATGCCTCCAGGTCATCGGGGTGGACCCGCTCGCGATAACTGTGCCCGGCCAGGAAATGCGCCGCCGTGAAACCACAGAGGCCGTCGATGGCATCACTGACGAACACCATGGTTCGCGCGGCATCCGGCAGGCTGCGAAACACCACCCCGGGAATGTTGGCGATCATCGATTGCAGCTTGCCCTGGCTGTCGACGATCGACTGCTGCACTTGCACTGCCTCGGTGATGTCCTGCAACACCCCGGTGACCCGGGTCGGTGCGCCAGCGGCATCGCGCTGCATGACCCTGCCGATGTCCAGCACCCACAACCAGCGCCCGCTCTTGCTGCGCATGCGGTACTCGGCGCGGTATTCGGGCGCTTCACCGTCCAGGTGCGCCTGGAGCCGGGCCAGCACCGGCCCATGGTCCTGGGGATGGACCAGGCAGGCCCAGCGGTCCAGGCCATGGCCGAAGGCCTGGTCCAGTTCTTCCTTGCTGTAGCCGAGGATCCGCAACCAGACATCGTTGTTGATGACGATGCCCTGGCTGACATTCCAATCCCACAGCCCCAGCGCCCCGCTTTGCAGGGCCAGGTCCAGGCGCCGTTCGCTCTGCTCGATCCGCGCTAGGTCGGCCTTGTGCCGCCTGGCATCGCCCAGGCGCCGCACGCCGCCCCACAGCAACAGCAGGAACACTGCGGCGCTCAAGCCCTCGCTCAACAGCACTTGCCCCACCGGCAGCACCCCGTCCAGATCCCCCAGGGTGACCAGGGTCCAGGGACCGCCGGGGTCGTTCCAATCGAACTCGACCCGGGACAGGCTGTAGCGCCGCCCTTCCAGTTTGACCAGGGGCTGGTGGACATCGAATGGCAGGCGTTGGGGCACGCCGTGGACGAACGGGTAGTCGCCGAACTGGCCAGCGGACCGGGCACTGAATTCGGGCAACGACCAGGCGCGGTCGGCCTTGAGCAGGAACTCTGGAACGCTGGCGGCCACTACCACCCCGCTGGGCGACAGCAGCATCTTCAGGTCGTCGCCATACTGCTTGCCCAGGCGGGCATCGAGCTGCTCGCCGTCGAAACGCGCCACCAGCGCCCCGATCACCCGGTCCTGGCGGGTGCGCGACTCATAGACCGGCACCGCCATGTAGAACATCCGCGTACCGGTGCTGCGGCTGATCGCGCCATAGACGCTGCTGCCCCCCGCCAGCGCCACCTTGAAGTAGGGCCGGAAGGCCACGTTCAACCCCAGCGGCGCCCGGCCCTGGTGGTCATGGGCGGCCACCACCACGCCGTCCCGGTCGAGGACGAAGGCGTGGTTGGCGCCCAGCACCATGGCCAGCGCCTTGAGCGGGATAGCCGCGCGCTCCAGCAGCTCGGCGCTGGGCTCGCGCTCCAGGATCACCTGCTTCAGCGAGGGGGTGTGGCGCCCGAGAATGGACAAGGCGCCAATGGCAAAGCCGTCGGACTTCCATTGCTGCAGGTCCGCCGCGTACTCCCGTGCCTGCATCTGGCTGCCGGCCCGGTAGACGTCCTCGACCTGCAGGCGATAACCGTTGCCCAGGACCACCGCGGCAGCGACCGCGAGCGCCACGCCCAGTGCATAACAACAGCCCCGGTGGCTGTCGAAGAAGTTGGTCAACCTGTGCAACACCTCGCCCCTCTACCCCATGAACCCGTATCTGCCGGACCTGTGCCTGGCGAACCTGTACCTGGCGCCCGGCCCCGTGGCCTCAGCGCGCCGCCAGCCGGCGTGGAAACTCCGGCGGCAAGAAATCGCGGTCCGGATCGTAGTCGGCCTTGAGGTAATCACAAAGCGCCTTGAGGTCCTCGGGCGACAAGGTCCCCACCGCTTGCTTGAGCCGCAGGGTGTCGAGAATGTAGTCGTAGCGGCTGTCGTTGTACTGGCGCACGGCGTTGTACAACTGGCGCTGGGCCTCCAGCACATCGACGATATTGCGCGTGCCGACCTGCAAGCCCAGCTGCGAAGCCAGCACCGCGCCCTGGTTGGAAATGATCGATTGGCGCCGGGCACGGACCTGGTCGGCCCCGCTGTTGAGGCCACGATGCAGGTTGCGGGTCTGCTCCACCACCTGGCGCCGCAGGTTGTCGTTGAGGTACTCGCGCTGGCTCATCCGCTGGTAGGCCTCGCGCACCTGGGAAGACGTCTGGCCGCCACTGAACAACGGAATGTTCAATTGCAGGCCGACGGAACGCTGCTGGACATTGCCACCGTAGCCACTGCCACGGATATCGCTGTTGCCATAACCCAGGTTGTCGTTGTCGCCCACCTGGTAACGCAGCACCGCGTCCAGGGTCGGTGCGTGCCCGGCCTTGCGCGCCTTGAGGGTCTGCTGCGTCGCCTCCAGGGCATGCTGGCTGGCCTGCAAAGTGAGGTTCTGGCGTACCGCGCGATCGACCCAGCGCCGCGCGTCGTTGGGCTCGGGCAGCAGCACCGGCATGTCGTGCCGCAGGCCCTGGAGGGCCGAGTACTGCTGGTGCGTCAAGGTGTCCAGGGCCTCGAAGGCGTCGTCGGTACGCTTGCGCGCGACAATCCGGTTGGCCTGCGCGGTGTCGTGCCCGGCCTCGGCCTGGAGCACATCGGTGCGGTCCGACAGGCCCAGTTGCAAGCCCCTCTGGGCCAGCGCCAGCTGGCGCTTGAGCGCTGCCTCTTCGGCGGTGGCTGCGGCCAGGGCGTCCTGGGCCTTGAGCAGGCCGAAATAGGCCTGGGCGCTGTCGAGCATCAGCTTCTGCTCGGCCGCCGCCAGCTCCAGCCGGGCCTGCTGGTCCTCGGCCTCGGCGGCCTTGAAGCCGAACCAGCGCTCGGCACGGAACACCGGCTGGTTCAGCACTGCCTGGTAGCTGGTGCCACTGCGCCGGGTGTCTTGCCGCGGCTGTTGCAGCGAGGTGCTGGTGCCGTTGTGCTCGGCGCTGGCCGACAGCGTAGGCAACAGCCCGGCGCGGGCCTGGGGCACCGCCTCGGCACGGGCGGCCTGGTCGGCACGGGCCGCAGCCAGTTCGCTGTTGTTGTGCCGGGCATCCTGGTACACCCGCCACAGATCGCTGGGCATGGCCTGGGGCTCTGTCGCCCGGGCCAGGCCGGCGAACGGCGACAACAGGATGAGCAAGCAGCCGGCCAGGGCTCGCGGCGATAAAAGCATGGATTCGGTCATGGTCTGTTCTACGTAGGGAAAATCATTCGGCCGTAGCCGGGAAATGCAGCCACGGGACAGGAGAGGCATTGCGCCCCTCCTGTGGTCATTGCCGTGTCGTCAGGTCAGTGGTGGTGCCAGCAACGCCTCGGTGGCCTGGCGGTTCTGCGGCAGGTGTTCACGAACGCCACCGGTGTCGGCGAAGGCCGCCATGGCCCCGCTGAGCTTGGCCAGGCTCGGGCCTTCGGCATCGGCCAGGGCCACCAGGTCATTGCTCTCTGGCGACGCCGGGCGCTCACGCGACGCCAGCTCGAACAACCCGCCCTTGCTCGATCCGATCTGGGCGAAGCCCTGCAACAGCTGCTCGACGCTGATCACCGCCGAATCGCCCTGCAGCTCGATCTGCAAGTGGCCATGCGCCGCGGCCTGGCTGCCCAGCACCTGGCGCAGCACCAGGGCCGAGCCGGTGCCGGCATCGGTCAGCAACACATCGTCACCCTGGCGGCTGACCAGGATGTCCTTGGCATCGGCCACCGGCATGATCAGGCGATCCAGGGCCTGGCCAGGGTCATCGTTGTCGATCACCACGGTACGGTAGTGCGCCCAGGTCTGCGCACTCAGGCGATAGGTATCGTCAGCGCTGCCGCCATGCAGCACGACACTGTCGACCCCGGCGATCAACGGCGGCGCCAGTTCATCCTGGCGGCCGTCCACACCGCCGCCTTGCAGCAGCAGCGAAGAGCCCACTCGCTGGACGTTGCCGTAGTGGCCAAGCTTCTGCGCGCCCTGCGGCTGGACCTGGTACAGCGCCTGTTCCGCCGGGCTGTAGACGTAGGCCGAGTTCGGCGATCCGGCCGCCACGCCGATAAAGCGCAGGTCGCTGGCCGCGGCGATACCGTTGCTGGCGAACATCTGCGCGCTGGCGACATCGAACCAACCCTGGGTGCCATCACCTTGCAAGGTCAACACGCCCTGGGCCCGCCAATGCCCTGCCACCTCGGCCAGCGCCTGGGGCAAATTGCCCAGCCGCTCGCGCTGCCAGCCCTTGTCCAGCGCCACCAACTGCACCTCGCCCGCATTATTGCGCAGCAGCACCTCGCCCTTGGCTGTGGTCAGCCGCAACCCGGCATCCACCTGCACCGCAGAACGCAGCGGCACTTCGGACAGCAGCGCCGTGGCCGCCGGTACCTGCGCCGAAGCCGCGAGCATCTGGTCTGCGGCGAATGCCGTCGCCAGCGCCTCGGCGGACATCGGTGCCTGCAGGTAAAGCTTGCCGCTCTCGGGCTCGAACAACCGGGCGCTGGCACTGGCGTCGTCGAAACCGAGGAACTGCAGGGATTTGCCGTGCAACGCAGGTGACGCCACCACTACCTGGCCATTGTGATACCAGACCGGCAACGCTCCCTTGCCATCGGTGGTCTTGGCCCCGAACACCGCCAAGGTCGCACTGCTGCCGTTGACGCTGGCCAGGTCTTGCCACCAGGTCGCCCGCCCCTTGAGCCAATGCTCGTTGACCGCCTCATAGGCCAGCTGGCCCGAGGCCTCGATGCGCGCCACGCGCCCATCTTCGGTCACGGCCACCAGATGCCCGTTGAGCTCCAGCACGTTGGCCAGGGCCGGCAGGGCCAGGCGCAAGGCGCTCGGCTGGCTGCCGTCGAGGACCTTCTGCCCCGCGCCCTCCTGGCGGAACACCACCTTCTGCTGCTGGCTGTAGAAGAAAAACACCTCCGGGCCTGCGGGCTGCAGCATGCTGCCGGCGAACACCAGGTCCGGCGGAATCGGCCAGGCGCTGCGGGGCTGGCCCTGGGCTTCCGGTGCGGGTTGCTCACCCTCGGGCGGGGCCAGGTTGGGCTTGATCAGGGTGCCGTCGCTGGTGCGTACCCAGTAGCGGTGCGCCACCTTCGCGTCGTCCAGGCCAAACACCGTCACCAGGGCCGCGGCGCTGGGCTCCAACATTGGCGCACCGAGGCTGTAGACCGGCGTGGCACGCTCGGTGGCCTGCTCCTGATAGCCCTGGAGCAAGGTCTTGAGCGTATCGCCATGCTGCTGGCTACGGGCCGACAGTTGCAGCAAGGCGTCATCGCCTACCACGCCCACCAGTTCCATGCGATCGCCGAGGATGCGGAAGTTCAGCTCGGCCTCGCGCTCCTTGAGCTGGTAGCGCCGTGCCAGGTAGACCGCGTCGCCCTCTTGCCAGAATCGGCTGATGCGTCCGGCGCTCTGGTTGAACGAGGGCGCGAACTGCGCGTCCACCTTGCCGGTGGCGATCTCGACACGCCAGGCCGCGGCGTTCTCGGCATCGACGAAGTAGGCATGGTCGCCGACCACCGCCCCCAACTGGGCGTTGCGAGCCTGCTCCACCTGGGTGTCGGTGAACAGCATGCGCTCCTTGGCGACGTCGTAGAACGCTCGGCCGACATTGCGCCCGCCGTGGTTGTAGTTTTCCACGGTCACATACTGGCCGTGCAACTGGTGAGCCTTGGCCAACTCGCTCAGGTGCTGTTCGATACGCTGGCCCGGCACCTGCCATTTGCTCGCGTCTTCTTCCACCACCTGGGTGTCCAGGCTCGTGAAATCGACTTCACGCACCTCGCCCTTGGCGTTGACCAGCAGCACCTGGCCGTTGTGCGCCGGATCGAGCTTGACCACCACGCCGCCGACTTTCAGCTGGTCCTTCGCCACGCTGATGGACTGGTCCGCCAGTTGGCTGGTGTCGATGATCCAGCGCGACGCAACCGTGCCGGCCTCGCTGGCGAGTTCGACCTGGGCGCCTTCGTTGAGCCCCACCAGATAGCGCCCGCCGGAGCCCTTGACCTGGTAGTTCAGGTAGCCATGCAACTCCTTGGGCAACTCGGGGACGATCAACTGCCGGTCGCTTGAGTCCAGCAGCACCTCGACCGGGGTCCAGACGTACTCCTGGCGAATCCGCCGGATGGTCTCCTCGCTGGGGAAAATGTAGAAGTCGTAGTCGAAGCGCCGGTCCTCCTCGAGCCTTCGGATCACGTCGAAACCGGTGTCATGCCGGGTGGTGGCCCCGGGCAGGATCATGTACTCGTAGCTGATGTAGGACTTGGGCGTGCCCGGCAGGATCAGCGCCTTGCTGTCGCCATGCTCCAGGGCCTTGGTGTCCTGGCCGTAGCCGATGCCGCTGCGCACCTCGATCGCCTGGTCGCGGTCGTGGATCATCCGCGGGAAGTCCCCGGCCCAGAAAAAGTAGTTGATCGCCCCGGAACCGGTGGAGCCGTGGTGGGTGCGGTAGATGTACTGGCTGTCGAAACCGATCTGGTTGTTGCGCAGGTCCAGGCGCTTGACCACAGCTCCAGCCAGCGGCACCAGCACCTGCTTGTCCACGTCGTAGCGATAGCCGTTGCCCTTGTAGGCCTGGTCCAGCGCGTCGAAGTAGCGCCCGACCGCCTTGGCGTCCTCGGCCACCGCGCCGAAGGCCTGGGCCAGCGCCGTGAAGCCTACCGCCAGGCCGCCGAGGATCACCCCCGCGCCGCCCAGGGCCGCGGCCGCCGTCGAGGCGCCCAGCAGCCCGGCGCCGACCCCGGCCGCGCCGGTGACGAAACTGGCCGAATCGAACGCCAGCTGGGTGCCGAATACCGCCTTCTGCACATCGTTTTCAGCATGGGCCAGCTCGTAGGCATCGAGGCCGACCATGGCCCCGCCGAACAGCAGGCCCGCCCCTTCGTTGACCGTATGGCCCAGGGTCGAGGCGAAGTCTCTGAGCGAGGTCTGGGCAGCCATGGCTTCGCCACGCAGCGCGGTGCGCACCAGCTCGGTGACCTTGGCCACATCCTGCAAGGTGCCATGGCCGATCTGCGCCAGGCCCAGGTAGCTGTGGATCCTCAGCGCAGTGGCCAGGTCCGGCGCGAGCGTTCCCTGGGCGGCCTCCTGGCGGTTCTTGTCGGCGAACCACTGGATCAGCGTCTGCACCGCGAACCCGGCGTTCAGGCCATCCACCGCCGTTGCTTCGCCGACGCCGGCACGGGGGCGGATCTGCCCGTGTTCCAGGGTGAAGTGTTCGTTGAACACGCGCATGTGCTCATCGACGAACCGGCGGAATTCGACGAAGGTGCCGTCCTCGGTGGCCAGCCAGCGGGGCTCCAGTTGCGGTTGGTCGCGGTTGATGAACTGCACCCGATAGCCGCCTTCCTTCGGCTCCTCGAGGGTGCTGATGATCGGTATCCAGTGACCGTCCAGCTGGTGCTCGGCGGCCAGGCGGATGCTGGCGGCCTCGAAGCGCGCGCCCCACTGTTCGGCGTCGAAGGTGGTCAATGCCGCGCCCAGGCGCAGGTCCTCGCTGACCCGCTGCTGGGCGCCCACCGCCTGCTCGACCTGGCGGCGCTGGCCAATGACTCCGGCCAGTTCCTGGGGACGGGACAGGTCGGCGACATCCAGGCCGTTGCCCACCGGCACCTGGGCCATCTTGGCGGTGTCGATCTGTACCAGGTTGAAGGCCGGCTGCGACTGGCTGCCGAACGATCCGTAGTGGGCGGCCAGCTTGCGCGTCACCAGGTGCTGCTGCATGGCACTGGCCAGCGCCTGGGTGGAATCGAAGGCAAAGATGCCCACGTTCGGGTCGTAGAAGTAATAGCGCTGGCCTTCGGCCCCCTGCGTGCTGCCCACCATCATCGAGTGGTTCTGGGTATTGAGGGCGAACATCGCCGTGCCCTTGCTGGCGGCCAGCCGCGCCACCACCTCGGACAACTTGAGTTGCCCCACCTCGGTCGAAGCCTGCACCGCGTCGACATTGGAGTGCAGGCGGATCAGGCTGTTCTTGAGCAACGTCGAGCTGCCCGCCTCAGGATCGGCGGAGGCCAGGAACAGCTTCTGCACCAGGCTGTTGACGCCGGCCTCGCCGCCATTGGCCAGGGCCACGGCCATCGCCCGCACCAGCGGGTAGCAGCGGCCACCGGAGCGGTCGCCGACCAGCGACAGGTAGAAATCCTGGGGCGCCAGCTGGCCGAAGACGCTGCCGGCCTTGTGGAAGTCTTCACTGAACACTGCGGTCTGGCGCAGCACCTTGTCGATGTATTCGGCCTGTGCGGTCTCGCTGATGCGTGCGCTCAGGGCACCGCGCTGCTGGGGCGTGAGCGAACCGTCGAGGAACAATCGCTTCATTTCCAGGGACGACATCTTGTCGTCCACCCCGGGAATCTTGACCTGGTGAAAATCCCGCAGGCCGTCGTTGAACGCCGTGCCCCGCGCACCACGCTGGTAGGCCTCGGCAATGGCATACCGCTCACCGATGCTGCTGGTGCGCTCCTCGCCCCCGCCCTGGATCGCACTATCGTCGGTGCGCACCACCGCGGCGCTGCCCTGGCTGGCCTTGATCTGCTGCCAGAGCCAGGTCTTCTCCACCGAACCGGCTTCACGCAGGACCGGGTCGTACTGTGCCCGGTAGTAATCCTGGGTGAGATTGAGCTGCTTGATCTGCTGGTCGATCAGGCCCTTGTCGCTGGCCGTGCGCCGCCGATCCTGGAGCTCGAAGCGCTGGTCGACCACCTGCTGGATATCGGCGTTGACCTTGGCCTGGACCTCCTCGCGCAGCCGGTTCCAGGCAGCGATCGCCGGATGATCGGGAGCGAAGTCCCCGCCACTGTAGACGCCGTCGGCCACTCCATCGCTCGCCACCCCGAACTGGGCCGCGACCTTCTTCAGGTTCTGGTGCACCTGCTCGCGGTAGGCGGCGAACTCGCTGTGGTTGCGCGCCTGCACCTGGGCATCGACGGTCTGGATCGCCAGGGGCTCGGCGCCCGCACGCAACTTCGGCCAGACCGTGTGGCCCTCGCGCTGGTACTCCTGGCGCTGGAACACCAACTGCCACTGGCCATCGAGGTACTGCATGTAGGCCGCGGCCAGGCCTTCGGCGGTGCCGGCGACCTGATAGTCCTTGTAGTCGACCGCCATCACCACGTTGTCGTACAGCAGCGAGCTGTTGACCCGGCCATCGTGGTAGACCCTGAAGGTATCGGCATCCAGGCTGGTCACCACCAGCGAGCAGCCGGACAAGGTGCCGGTGAACAAGAAGCTGCCTGCTGCCGCGTGCTTGGGAATGTCCACATAGGCCGGCGCGGCATTGGCCTGGTTCGGCCCGTTGTAGCCGAGGAAGTACGCCGGCACGCTGTCGCCGCCAGCGGCGATCTCGTTACTGCCATGCTCGGTGTATTCGAGCTCGTACAGGTTCGCCGCGACCTTGACCAGTTGCACGTCGCCCTGGGCCGGCAAGCGCCCGGCCTTGACCAGCGCCTCGGCACTGAGGGCGTGGGTCTTGGCGAACTGCACGGGGTCGGCGGCGAACTGCTGGATGTCGGCGCTGCCCTGGCGCGGTTCGAAACCGCTGCCCAGCGATTCCAGTCCGGCCTTGAGCTGCAAGTCCTTGGCAGCCTGCCCCAGCAACGAGGGCATCGGGCCGATGCTGGTGAAGCGCGGCGGGTGGAACTGCTCGCTAGCGGGCAGGCCCTCGTTGACGATGGGCAGCACGCGGGCCATGACCCCATCGTACAACTCGCCCTGCAATGCCTGCTGGCGGCCCTCGGCGCGATAGCGGTCGAACATCTGCAACATGTCCTGGCCGATGCTGCCCGCGCCCTGGGGCTCGTAGCGGGCGGCGACATACAGGGTCTCGAAGAACGAGTGATAGCCGTTGCGGATCATGAAGGCCGCATTGGCCATCTGGAACTGCCAGTACTGCTTGACGCTCAACGCGCCACCGAACAGCTCCGGCAAGGCATTGCTGACGGTCTGGGTGGTCCCGGAAATCCCGCCCACGAATGGCGTGTCCAGGTCGTTCATGTAGCGAGTGGCGACATTTTCCGGGTCAGGACGGAACTGGTTGTAGCTGCGGTACTTGTCGTCCTCCACCAGCCAGGTGGCAGCGGCCTGGGCCTGCTCCGGGTGGGTATTGAGGATCAGGTAGGGATCGGGCTGGTTCAGCCGGTTGTTGATCACCACCTTGTCGGCGCCACCGGGCGGGGCCAGCTGGGCATGGGCATTGATCGGTGCCGCAGCCTTGCCCAGGCTGTCGGCCAGCGGGCGCAGGGCATGGAACAACGCCTGCTTGCGCAGGCTGCGGCCCTGCTCGCTGGCCAGCAACTGCTCGACCGCCGGGCGTAGCGACGCATCGATGGGCTCCAGAACCGCCGGGCCGCGCAACAGCAGGTCCAGCACCTTGCCGTCCAGGGCACGCTGCACCGCCACGGCATCGAACAACTGTATTCGCGGATTGCCCGGATGCTGAGCCGCGTTGGCCGCGGCCACCCGCTGGTTCTCGGTATCGACCGCACGCGCCTGCCAGGGCTCGTACAGCGGCGCCAGCAGCAACCTGGCCTGGGCGATGTCGCTCTGCACATAACCACCGTCCAGGGCCTTGGCCAGTGCCGGATCGTCCGCCAGGCGGGCTGCCAGGTCGAACAGCAGTGCATCGCCGTCGGCGCTGTGCCAGGCCGACGCGGCGAACGCCTGCTCCCAGAGCACCTTGTTCAGGTTGTTGCCCTTGATATCGCGCAGGCTGGCGCGGCTGTGTTCCGGCCTCAACACCCCGGCCGGGGTGATGTGGTTGCGTTCGAGCAAGCGGCCCAGTTGCTGGACGAAACTCGCGCGTTCGCTGCTGCCCTCGAACAGGCGGCTGGCCTTGATGCCACCGTTGCGCAGTTGCTCCAGCTTGTCGAAGAACGCCGCGTTGTATTGATACAGGGCATCGGTCTGCGCCTGGCTCAGGTGGCTGCTGCTGACCTTGTCGCCCTCGACGGTGATCAGGGCAAACGGCGTTGCCGCGCGGTAGCCACCGTCCTGGGGCATTTCCAGCAGGTACTGACGCTCGGTGAAACCCACCGAGCGCTCCAGCTCATGGATGTTGACGAAAACGCCGTCACGATCGGGGTGGTAGCCGTGCTGGCGATAGTCTTCGAGTCCGATGGTCTGGAAGCTGGCGATATCCGCGTTCTGGTTGATCAGCTCGCTCAAGGCGCTCCCCAGCGGCACTTCGCGGCTGACGCTGGTGCCAGGCGACTGGCCGGAAACCTGGATACCGATCTGGTTCGGCACCTTGCGATCGACCCCGGTCAGCAACAGTTTGCGGCCGTTACCCAGCACCTGGGCCTTGAAGCCTTCACGCAGGGAGCTCTCCGACACCAGGTGGTTGGCGAAGTACTGCTCGACGAAGGCGGTCTTGACCAGCACCGAGCGAATCGGCGCGTAGGTCGGCGAACGCCGGGACGGCGGCTCGCTCTTCAGGCGGTACTGCTGCTGCCAGGCCAGGGAGCGGGCCGCAGTGCCGAAGGAGAAGTTCAGCACGCCGTCGGTGGGCACCACCAGCTTGCCGTGGTCGAGGAAGAAATCCTTGAAACGCCCATCGGTGCTGGGATTGACCAGCGCCACGTTCATGCGGATGTAGCCGGGACGTTCCTCCATCAGCAGCAGCGAGAGGTTCACCGGTAGCTCGTCGGAGCTGCGCGGCGGCTTGGCCAACGCCGCCAGGCCCGCGGCCTGTTGCGCGGGCGCGGCGTCGAGCAGGCTCGCGTAGCGGGCACTGACGTCCTTGTAGGCCTGCAACTCGGAAAACACAGTGACGTAGGACTGGCTGAAGGTGGAGTCGGCCACCTGAATGGCCAGTTGCTGTTCCAGGCGCTCGATCCGTCCCTTGAGCTTGTCTTGCTTGGCCTGGGCGCTGGCCACCAGGCTCTTGTGCTCCAGGCGCTTGGCGCCCTCGGGGCTGAGCACGCCCAGGGCCTTGAGCCAGGTCCGCTCATAGTGGCTGGTGGCCGTCTGCTGGCGGCTGTAGAGCAGGATGTCGCGGTCCAGTTGCTGCTTGTAGGCGCTGGTCGCCGGGGTGTCGGCAATGGCGTTCATCTGCTCGCGTCGTTGCTGCAGGGTCTTGAGCTGGTCACCGGTCGAGACCGGGTTGTCCTGCATCTGGTAGTGCTGGGCGGCCAGCACGCTGAGGGTGCTCTGCTGCATGTCCAGCAGGCGCTCGCCGACCTCGGCGATGTAGCTGGCGCGCTCGTCGGCGCTCATGTTGAACCATTCGGTCTGCCTGCCGGACGCCTTGATCTGCTGGTCGACCAGGCTGTTGAGCAGGCGCGTGAAGTCCTTGGACATAAAAGCCATTGCGGTGATCCTCTGTCTGTTTTACGGCGGCCCTTGGTGTCGCCAAGGGCCCTCTAGGGAGATGCGGGGTGGGGAGACATGGCTGGTTGGTGAGCCCTCCTGCCGTCGGTGGAATCAATCGTTCATCTGCAAGGCCCATTGCCGGGCGTACAGGCCATCCAGGGCGAGCAGTTGTTCATGGGTGCCCTGTTCGAGTACCCGCCCCTGGTCGATGACCAGGATGCGGTCGGCGTGGCGCAGGGTATTGAGGCGATGGGCCACGCTGATCACCGTGCGGCCGCGGGCGATGTCTCGCAGGTTGGCTATCACCGCGGCTTCCGACTCGTAGTCCAGGGCGCTGGTGGCCTCGTCCAGCAACAAGATCCCGGGGTTGCCCAACAAGGCCCGGGCCAGGGCGATGCGCTGGCGCTGGCCGCCGGACAACTGGCCGCCCCGCTCGCCGACCTGGGTCTCGTAGCCCTGGGCCAGGGCCTCGATGAAATCGGCCGCGCCCGCCAGGCTGGCCGCGTGCCGGACCTCGGCATCGCTGGCCTGGGGCCGGCACAGGCGGATGTTCTCGGCCACGCTGCCGGCGAACAGCACGCTCTCCTGGAGCACCACGCTCATGTTGCGACGCAGGGCCACCGGGTCGGCGATGGCCAGGTCGATGCCGTCCACCAGCACCTGGCCGTGCTGTGGCACGTAGAGCCGCTGCAACAGACGGGTCAGGGTCGACTTGCCGGAACCGGAAGGCCCGGTGACGCCGACGAACTCCCCCGGGCGGATCTCCAGGTCGAGGTTGCGCAGGATCTCCTGGCCGTCGTCCTCATAGCGAAAGCGCACGCCCTGGAACTTCACCGCGCCCTGCAACGCCGGCACCGAGGCCAGGCCGCCGCTGCCGCTCTCGCATTCGGTGTCGAGGATGTCGCCCAGGCGCCGCAGGGAAATCAGCGTGTGCTGGAAGTCCTGCCAGACCTGGGCCAGGCGCAGGATCGGCTCCACCACATGCCCGGCCAGCATGTTGAAGGCCACCAGTTGCCCCGGGCTCAACCGCCCGTC
This sequence comes from Pseudomonas sp. CMR5c, assembly GCF_003850545.1. Taxonomy (NCBI): domain Bacteria; kingdom Pseudomonadati; phylum Pseudomonadota; class Gammaproteobacteria; order Pseudomonadales; family Pseudomonadaceae; genus Pseudomonas; species Pseudomonas sp. CMR5c. The sequence goes on from NZ_CP027705.1 coordinate 4,147,186, forward strand.
CAGCACCAGCATCACCCCCCACCACAACAGCAGCGCGGAACACAGCTTCTGGATCAGGCCAATGCCCTGCCCGGCCCAGATACCGACGATGCGGGTGTGGAACGCCGCGCGCACATAGGCCGCCAGTTGCCGTTGCCACTGCTGCTGGAAGCCGCTCTCGATAGCCCCGGTCTTGATGGTCTCGATGCCGGTCACGGCCTCGGTGAGAAATGCCGTGTTGGCCGCGTTCAGCTCGTACTCCCGCAGGGCCCGGCTGCGCAACAAGGGCCCCACGCACAACCAGAACAGGAAATACAGGGCCAGGGAGCCCACCACCACCCAGGTCAGCAGCGGCGCATAGGCGTACATCACGGCGATGAACAGCCCGCAGAAAGCCAGGTCCAGCACCAGGGTCAGGGACGAGCCGGTGAGGAACTGGCGGACCTGCTGCATTTCGCCGACCCGGGCGATGATCTCGCCGGTCTGCCGGCCCTGGAAGTATCCCAGTGGCAGCTGGACCAGGTGCTGGTACAGGCGCGCGGACAACTCGGCGTTGATCTTGCTCGCCACGTTGCTGAACAGCCAGGAACGCAGCAGGCCGAACAGCGGCTCGAACAGCGCCAGGGCCAGCATGGCGATGCCCAGCACTTGCAGGCTGGACATACCGCGGCTGACCAGGACCCGGTCGATGATGTTCTCGAACAGCAACGGCGTGACCAGCGCCACCAGTTGCAGCATCAGCGAGACCAGCAACACGCTGCGAAACTGCCGTGCGTGCTTGAGGATCGACGGCAGGAACCAGCCGACTCCGAAACCCTGGGTCCGGGGCTCGACATGCCGCTCGGCCAGCAGCAGTACCCGGCCATGCCAGAGCCCGGCAAGCTCCTCGCCGGACAGGCTCTGGCACTGCCCCTGCAACGGCCAGAACAGCCGCAGCCGGTCACCGTCCACCGCGTCCAGCACCGCCCAGCCCCGGGTGGTCTCCAGCAATGCCGGCAACGGCAGGTTGTGCAGGCGCCCCAGGTGGCTGTGCACCGCCCGTGCCCGCAGGCCGATCCAACCGGCGCAACGTCGCAGGTCGAGGCTGTCGGCCAGACCCTCGACCCGGCCCAGGCGGTGCTGCAACTGCGCCACGCTGATGCTCAGGTCGAATCGCCTGGCGGCCCAAGCCAACGCATGCAGGCCAGTATCGAGCATCGTCGGCGCCTGTTCGGCGGCGGGATCGAAGGCTGTGCTCATGCTCAACGCTCCCGCAACGCTTCGGACTGGTACTCGCGGATCGGCCCCAGCAGGTAGTTGATCACCCGCCGTTCGCCGGTGCGGATCTCACCCGTGACGCTCATCCCGGCTTGCAGGGGCATGGGCTGTTGTCCCTTGGCCAGCGTCTCGCGCGCCAGGCGGATACGAGTCGGGAACACCAGGCCCTGCTGTTCATCCTTGATGGCGTCGCCGGAAACATGCTCCACCGTGCCGCGCAGGGTGCCGTAGCGGGTGTAGGGGAAGGCGTCGACCTTGAGCTCCACCGGCTGGCCGGCCCTGACGAAACCGACGTCCTTGTTCAGCACCATGACCTCGGCGTCCAGCTCGGCGCCTTCGGGCACTATCACCAAGAGTTGCTGCGCCGGCTGCACCGCGCCGCCCAGGGTGTGTACCGCCAGCTGCTGGACCACACCGTCCACCGGCGCCAGCAGGGTCTGCAGGCGCTGCCGGTCGCGGCCACGGATCAACTGCTGCTCGAGCACGGCGACATCCTGGCGGCTGCGGTTGAGCAACTCGTGCTGTTCGCGCTGGGTCCGGGCCAGGAAACTGTCGCGCTGTTCCCGGCGGTTCTGCGCCTGGGCCTTGAGCACCTGCAGCTCGGCATGCTGCTGGGCCAGGGAGCGCTCGACCTCCAGCTGTTCCTTTTCCTGTTCGAGCAACTCGACCCGGGGCATCAACTGTTCGGCGGCCATCGCCCGACGCGCATCGAGGCGCCGGCGCACGTTGCCGGCCAGCTTGCCCAGAGCGGCGATCTCGCTGTTGCGGGCCCGTTGGCTGGCCTGGTTGATGGCGATCTCGGCATTGAGGCTGTCGAGGTTGGCGCGGATCTCCTTCCAGCTGCTGGCCAACTGTTGTCGCGCCGCCGCGACCTGCTCGGCGTCCAGGCCCGCAGGTGGCTGGTAGCTAGCCAGCGGGTCCTCGCTCAGCAAGGCGCGGGCCCGGGCCAGCTCCAGGCGCTTGAAGGCCAATTGCGCACGCAACTCGCCGAGCTCGGCATCGATGCCGATGGGGTTGAGCGCCACCAGCACGTCGCCGGCCTTGACCCGTTGCCCATCGCGTACGTGGATCGCGCGGACTTCGCCGGCTTCGTGGGCCTGGATCACCTTGGTGTAGCTGGAGACCATCAGGCGCCCGGCGGCACTGGCGTGGATGTCGAGGAAACCGAGGATGGCCCAGCCCAGGGCCAGGGCGATGCTCAGGATCAGCAGCAGGGCCGTGCCTCGCGCCCAGGGTGCGGGTGGGCGTTCGACGATCTCCAGGTAACCGGGCTGGAATTCGTATTCGTCGCGGCTGCGTTGCACCAGGGCCGGGGCCGCGCGCAACAGTTGCCAGGCGCGCCGCCAGGCAGTCAGCAGGCCTTGCATCATTCGCCCTCCTTGCGCAGCGCCTGTTGCAGCGCCCACAAGCGCGCATAGCAACCACCGTTGGCGAGCAATTGCTGATGGTTGCCCGATTCGCTAATGCGCCCGTGCTCCAGGGCGATGATCCGCTGGCAATGGCGTACCGCGGACAGGCGGTGGGCAATGATGATCACCGTGCGCCCCTTTGCGATGCGCGCCATGTTGTCCTGGATCAGCGCCTGGGATTCGTCGTCCAGGGCGCTGGTGGCCTCGTCGAAGATCAGCAGCCGCGGGTCGCCCATCAGTGCCCGGGCGATGGCGATGCGTTGCCGCTGGCCGCCGGACAGCGAGCTGCCGGCTTCGGCCAGTACCGTGTCGTAGCCCAGGGGCAGGCGCAGGATGAACTCGTGGGCACCGGCCAGGCGCGCCGCCTCGATCACGCTCTCCAGGGACGCGGTTGGCTGGCGCAGGGCGATGTTGTGCCGCACGCTGCGGTTGAACAGGTAGTTTTCCTGCAGCACCACGCCGATCTGGCTGCGCAACCAGGCCGGCTGCAACTGCTGCAGCGGTACACCATCGATCAGGATGCGCCCGGCGTCCGGGGTGTAGAGTTTTTGCAGCAGGCGGGTGAGCGTGCTCTTGCCAGAACCGGACGGCCCGACGATGCCCAGGGTCTGGCCGGCGGCGATGTGCAAGTCCAGGCCCCGCAGCACCAGCTCCAGTTCCGGGCGATAGCGGAACGCGAGGCGCTCGATCCGTACCTCGCCGCGCAGGGCCTGTGCCGGGCGTCGATCGCCCTCGGCCTGCTCCACCGGCAGGTTGAGCATGTCGCCCAGCTTGTCCACCGATACCCGGACGCGGACGAACTGCTGCCAGACCTCGATCAGCTTGGCCACCGGCTGGCTGACGTGGGACAGCATCATGTTGAAGGCGATCAATTGGCCGATGGTCATCTGCAGGTCGATGACCTTGCTCGCTCCCCAGCAGATCACCGCCACCGCCGTGACCTTCTGCAACAACGTCACCACCTGGCTGATGGCGCTACCCAGGGTCTGGCTGGCAAACCCGGCCTCGACCATCTGCGCCGTCTGCGCCTCCCAGCGCCTTTGCATGCGCGGCTCCACCGCCAGGCTCTTGATGGTTTCGCTGCTGCTCACGCTCTCGTTGAGAAAGGCGCTATTGCGCGCCGCGCTGTAGAACTGCTGCTCGATGCGCTTCTCCAGCGCGCCGGTGCTGGCCCAGGCCAGGAGTGCGTAGAGTGGCAGGGTCAGCAGCACCAGCAGGGTCAGCGGCCAGGAGATCCAGGCCATCACCGCGAAGAACACCAAGGTGAAGGCCACGTCCACGCACAGGGTCAGCAGGGAGCCGGTGAGGAATTCGCGGATGCTGTCCAGCTCCTGCACCCGCGTGATGATCGCGCCTACCTGGCGCTGCTTGAAGTACAGCAGCGGCAGCCCCAGCAGATGGCGGAACAGCTTGACCCCGAGGCCAATGTCGATGCGGTTGGCGGTGTGCGCCGAGAGGTATTCGCGCAACCCCTTGAGCAGCACCTCGAACAGGCCGACCGCCACCAGGGTCATCACCAGCACATCGAGGGTCGACAGCGCCCGGTGCACCATGACCTTGTCCATGACCGCCTGGAAGAACAACGGAGTCGCCAGGGCCAGCACTTGCAAGACCAGGGAACACAGCAACACTTCGCCGAGTATCCGCCGGTGGCGCAGCAGTTCCGGCACGAACCAGGATAGGTCGAAACGCAGGCTCCCCTGGCGCAGGCGAATCACCTCGCCGCTCCAGGCCTCGGCCAACTCTGCGCGCTCGAGCACTTGCGGGGTCGGGACAGTCGGGCGTTGTACCAGGGCCTGGGCTTCGCTAAGCCGGGCCAGCAGGACGAAGGCGCCGCTGCGGTCGCGCCAGACCAGGGGCAGCATCTTCGGGGTCAGGCGCTTGAGTGCCAGGCGCTCCAGGCGCAGGTCGACGCCAGCCTCCCGAGCGTAGCCCTTGAGCGCCTGGCGCAGGTTGTGCCCGCCTGCCGCGGCACTGGCTCGTGGCGCGCGCTCCTGGGTCAGTTGCAGCAGCAATTGGCAACAGGCCAGGGCGCACTGGACGGTATCCGTGGCGTCGGCCTGCGCCATCGCGGGACGTTCGCCAAGAAGTGGCGATGCAGGGGTTTGGGGATTGACTGGCATAGACCGCTCGTTTCAAGACCCCGGGCTGCAAGAACACGGGGACAGGGAGATTCGAGGCCAGTCTGCGGCAGCTATCCGGGAATGATAATCAGCCGCATGATTGAAAGCTTTCAAGCAAAACTTAAGCAATCAAAGCCTGCTTTCGAGGGTCGAACAGGCGCGCGCAGCGGGGGTCAGGCATATGCCAGGCATGGGCCGGGCAAAAAAAAGCCGGACTCGCGTCCGGCTCTGTCACCTCATGGCTCTGGCGGGTCCTGCCGATGCATCCGCACCCGGGTCACCCGCCGCTCCTCGACCGTCATCACCTGGAGGCTCCAGCCTTGCCACTCCAGGCAATCGCCCTTGACCGGCAAGCGGTCCAGCAGGCTCATGACCAGCCCCGCCAGGGTCTGGTAGTCCTCGGTCGGCTCGGCGGCGAAGCCGGTGCGCTGGCGGATCTGCGCCAGGTTCAAGGCACCGCTGACCAGGAACCCGCCCTGCTCCTCGACGATGTCCGGACCTTCGATTTCGCTGGCGTCAGGCAACTCGCCAGCGATGGACTCGAGGATGTCGGTCATGCTCAGGACGCCGACGAAATCGCCGAATTCGTTGATCACGAAGGCGATGTGGGTCGAGGCCTTGCGCATCTGCTCCAGGGCATTGAGGATCGTGAAGCTGTCCAGCAGGTTGATCGTGGTCCGCGCCAGGTGCGCAAGGTTCGGCTGGTTGCCGGCCAGGTACTCCTTGAGCAGTTCCTTCTTGTGCACGAAGCCTAGCGGCTCCTCCACCGCGCCGTCGCGAATCAGCGGCAGGCGTGAGTAGGACGAATGCATCAGTTTCTCGCGGATGCTTTCGGCGTCGTCGGCCAGGTCGATGTAGTCGACGTCGGCACGTACCGTCATCAGGCTGCGGATCGGGCGTTCGGCCAGCTGCAGCACGCCGCTGATCATCACCCGCTCGCGGCGGTCGAACAGCTCGTTGGGCGCCGTCTCGTCGCCTTCCACCAGGTCGGCGATATCCTCGCCCACCTCCTCCGCTGCCAGCTTGCGCCCGCCCAGCAGGCGCATCACCGCGTGGGCCGTACGCTCGCGCATCGGCCGCAGGCCCTGCATGGACTTCTTGCGCCGGGCCCGGGCGATCTGGTTGAACAGTTCGATCAGGATCGAGAAACCGATGGCCGCGTACAGGTAGCCCTTGGGAATGTGGAAGCCCAGGCCTTCGGCGGTCAGGCTGAAGCCGATCATCATCAAGAAGCCCAGGCACAGCATGATCACCGTCGGGTGGCTGTTGACGAAGCGGGTCAGCGGCTTGCTGGCCACGATCATCACGCCGATGGACACCACCACCGCGATCATCATCACCGCCAGCTCATCGACCATGCCCACGGCGGTGATCACCGCGTCCAGGGAGAACACCGCATCGAGCACCACGATCTGCGCCACGATGGGCCAGAACAGCGCATAACCGGCGCTGCTGGCCCGCTGGCTGACATGGCCCTCAAGGCGCTCGTGCAACTCCATGGTGGCCTTGAACAACAGGAACACACCACCGAACAGCAGGATCAAGTCACGGCCCGAGAAGCTCTTGCCCCATACCTCGAACAACGGCTGGGTCAGGGTCACCATCCAGGAGATGCTCGCCAACAGGCCCAGGCGCATCAGCAACGCCAGGGACAGGCCGATGATCCGCGCACGATCGCGCTGATGGGGTGGCAGCTTGTCGGCGAGGATGGCGATGAACACCAGGTTGTCTATGCCCAGCACCAGCTCCAGGACGATCAGGGTCAAGAGGCCGAGCCAGGCCGTGGGGTCTGCGATCCATTCCATAACGTAGGTCTCCGGAAAACTCAGGCGGCCAGGCGCGACAAGACGCCAAGGCGCAGGGCCTTGGGGACGGGCTGGCAAAGATGGGGAACGGCGGATGCCGGATAAGCACGGCCACTGCTGTGGCGGCCTGAACGCCTGCGCCTCAGGAGGGCGGGATGACGTGGGAAGTCAGGGGGGAAAGCGAAATGAGAGCGCCGATTGGGAGGCTCCGAGAGCGTGTTCATGCATATCCTGAGTGAAAAAACGGATTTGGAGATTACAAGGCATGGGCCTCGCAGCCCCAGCGGCAAATCATTACAAGATTTTATCCGCCTCCCAGCGCGCTTGGTGTAGCCACTGCCCCAGGCTGCGCACGGCTCGGTACGAGCCGCCCGAATGGGGTCCGCAATTAGCTTGATACAACGCTGCGGCCGCTACGCGCCCGTGTAGAGCCTCGCAAGCTCGGCAGCGGCTACACGAGGATTTACCGGGACAGAGCGATTGCCGAAGTGGCGGTCAGCGGCGGTATTCGCGGCGCACTTGCTCGATGTAGCGAGTCACCGCCGGGGCCTGCTCGAAACGCCGATGGACCAGCGACAGCCAGGAAGAAGCCGAGCTACCCAGGATAGGTCGGTACAGGACATGGGGCAGGCTCAGGTGGCCCACCACCGACTCCGGCACCACGGCGACACCCTGCCCCAGGGATACCAGGGCCAGCACTGCCACCAGGCCACCGGGCTGTACACCGAGCTTGGGGGCGTAGCCGCCCTCAGCCGCCACCTGCAAGGTGCCGTTGATCTGTTCCGGCAGGATGAAGGTTTCATTGAGCAGGTGCTCGCAGGCGATCTGCGGCAGGCGGCACAGCCAGGACTGCGCCGGCAACGCCAGGACGAAACCCTCGGCCTCCAGGCGGATCGCCTCCACCCCTTCCGGCAAGGTCATGGGCGAACGGATGTAGCCGATGTCCAGGCGACCGTCGGCGATCCGCGCCGGCAAGGTGGGCATGGGACACTCGCGCACATTGAGGCTGACATCCGGGCAGTCGCGGACGAACTCCTGCACCTGTTTTTGCAGCACCCCCGAGTACACCGCCGAGGCCACGTAGCCCAGCTCGATATGGCCGATCTCGCCGCGGCCGGCGCGCTGGGCGTTGCGCTGCGCCAGCTCGAACTGGCGTACCGTGGCCTCGGCCTCCAGCAGCAAGGTGGCGCCGGCCTCGGTAAGGCTGACCTCGCGCTGCTGGCGCAGGAACAGCCGCGTGCCCAGGGCCTGCTCCATGTCCTGGATTTGCCGGCTCAGGGTCGGTGGCGCGATGCCCAGTTGCTCGGCGGCCCGGGTGAAGTTGCGCTGGCGCGCCACCGCCAGGAAATAGCGAAAGTGTCGGATGTCCATGGATGCGTTAGCCAAAAGGTAATGAACTTGCCGCCAGAGGCTAACGAACTGCGCCAATGGCCGGGATAAGCTCCCAGGACCTCCACACTAGAGAGCCCATGCCATGCGCGTCAAACCCCTGCTTCTGGCCATGATCACCTGCTGCAGCCTGCAAGGGGCGGTAGCGGCAGAAACCCAAGCGTCCGTTGCCCACAAGGCAATCCTTACCCTGGACCGAGCCCAGGACCTGCTCAAGGCCGCCCAGGAAACCGCCCGGGCCAAGGGTTGGCCCTGTGCCGTGGTGATAGTCGACGACGGCGGCTGGCCGGTTCTGGGCGCACGCATGGATGGCGCGCCGGTGGTCGCCGGGATCGAACTGGCCCAGGGCAAGGCGCGCACCTCGGCGTTGTTTCGCCGCCCCTCGGGCGATCTGGAAAACGCCATCAACGGCGGGCGCCCGGCGGCCCTCAGTGCCGGCCTGCTGATGATGAAAGGCGCCCAGCCGATCGTGCTCGAGGGCCAGGTGGTGGGCGCCATCGGGGTCAGCGCCGACACCCCGGCCCACGATGATGAAATCGCCCTCGCGGCCCTGGCCAGCCTTGGCCGGCAGAGTGCGCCATGAGCACCTCCGGCAACCCGCGCCTGACCCTGCTGACCGCCTCCGGTGTCTGCTCGCTGATCATCCTGGACACCAACATCGTCGCCGTGGCGCTGCCCAGCATCGCCCGGGACCTGGGCGCCGACTTCGCCGATATCGAATGGGTGGTCAGCGCCTACATGCTGGCCTTCGCCGCCCTGCTGCTCCCGGCCGGCAGCCTGGCCGACCGCTTTGGCCGCAAGCGCACCCTGCTCTGCGGCCTGGGTTTGTTCATCCTCGCCTCCGTGGGCTGCGGCGCCGCGCCCACGGCCCTGCTGCTGGACCTGGCGCGGGCACTCAAGGGAATAGGCGCGGCGCTGCTGCTGACCTCGGCCCTGGCGACCATCGGCCATGTCTTTCACGACGAAACGGAACGCGCCAGGGCCTGGGCCTTCTGGGGCGGCTGCATGGGCTTGGCGATGACCACCGCGCCGACGATCGGCGGCCTGATCACCCAGTACCTGGGCTGGCGCTGGATCTTCTACTTCAACTTGCCGGTGGGCGCCCTGCTGCTCTGGTGCGTCATGCGCCAGGTGCCGGAATCCCGCGATACCCGGGCGGCGCGCCTGGATCCCTGGGGCAGCCTGGTGTTCAGCGCCAGCCTGCTGTGCCTGATCTGGGGCCTGATCGAGGCCAACCGCATCGGCTGGGGCCATCCGGCTACTGTCCTGCGCCTGCTGGCCGGGTTGGCGCTGCTGGGCCTGTTCGTGCTGGTCGAGCGCCTGCAACAAAGGCCCATGGTGGACTTGCAGCTGTTGCGCCATCCACGCTTCATCGGCGCCTTGCTGGGCATGTTCGCCTACGCCGGCTGCGCCCAGGTGATGATGACCCTGCTGCCGTTCTACCTGCAGAACGGCCTGGGCTTCTCGGCCATCGCCTCGGGGCTGGGCATGCTGCCCTTCGCCTTGACCATGCTGGTCTGCCCGCGGATCGGCGCACGCCTGGCCGGGCGCTATCCGCCCGCCACGCTGATGGCCGCCGGGCTGGCCCTGGTGGGCAGCGGCAACCTGCTCAGCGCCTGGGCCGTGCAGGTCGGCGGCTACTCGGCCTTCGCCCTGGCGATCGCGGTGACCGGGGCCGGAGCCGGCCTGCTCAACGGCGATACGCAGAAGAACATCATGGCCTGCGTCCCCCGGGAACGTACCGGCATGGCCTCGGGGCTGAGCACCACCATGCGCTTCAGCGCCATCATGCTGGCCATCGGCGTGTTCGGCGCACTGTTGGGCAACCACACCCGGCAACTGCTGCAAGGCAATTTGCAACAGGTCCCCGGGCCCTGGTTGGCCCAGGCCCCGGAGATCGCCTCGCGGGTGGTGGCCGGCGACATGCAAGGTGCCCTGGCCGGGTTGCCCGAGAGTGCCCGTCCCCTGGTCGAGCCCCTGGCCCTGCAGGCCTTCACCGGTGGCTTCGGCCTGGTCCTGGCGGTGGCTGGCGGCCTGGCCCTGCTGGGGGCGCTGGTGGTGGGACGGCTGATGCGCAACCCCTTGCCGCAGGCCCGGGGCCTGGCCATGGAAAGCCGCTAGGCAGCGCCCTCCAGGAGCCTGGCCAGCACCTGGCCGGCACCCGGGAGGCGTTTGCAATTTCATAACATTGAGCCAATTGCCGGGGCTGCGAACCCACGGTTAAGGTGCGCCCTGCAATCGGCTTCACCGTCAGGAGACACCTTGGCCATGCACCGCGAATCACCTGCTGCTCCCTCTCCGGCCCCGCTCAAGGTCGAGCTGCTGCCCCATGACCCGCAACGGGCCGAACAGGCGCGGCAGATCGCCCAGGCCCTGCATCCGGACGACTCCCATGCCTACAGCGATTGCAAGGACGCCTGGATCCAGCATGCCCAGGCCCTGATCGAACGCCAGCGCCGCCACTGACCACATCTTCGAGGTAGCTATGCAGCATCCACGGGTAATAGTGCTGGGCGCCGGGATCGTCGGCGCCGCCATCGCCTACCACCTGGCCCGCCAGGGCGCCCAGGTGACCGTCCTGGAGCAGGACACCCCCGGCTCGGGCGTCACGCGCCACTCCTTCGCCTGGATCAACCCCCACGGGGAATACCCCAGCCCCGTGAAGCCCCTGCGCGAACAGGCGCTGACCGAATACCGGCGCCTGGAGCAGGAGCTGCCGGGCCTGCGGATCAACTGGTCCGGCGCGCTGTGCTATTACCAGGCGAACGCCATGCAACCCACCGCAATGCCCTGCGGGTCGACGCGCCAGTGGCTCGATCGCCAGCGGATCGCCCAACTCGAGCCCAACCTGCAGGCCGTACCGGAACGCGCGCAGTTCGCCCCCGGCGAAGGCAGCCTCGACCCGGTGGCCACCACCCTGTGCCTGCTCGAAGGCGCCCGCGCCCATGGCGCGCAAGTGCTGACCCAAGTCTCGGTGCTGGAGCTGCAAGTAGAAGGCCAGCAAGGGATCGGCGTGACCACCGCCGCCGGGGTCTATCAGGCCGACCACCTGGTACTGGCCACCGGCTGCGGCACCCCGGCCCTGCTGGAGTCGCTGGGCATCGAACTGCCCATGCACGCTTCGCCATCGATCCTGCTACGCCTGGACGCCCCCCGGGGGCTGGTCAAGACTCTGATATCCAACGACCAGCTGGAGGTGCGCGAAGCCCCTGACGGCAGCCTGCTGGCAGCCGAGGACCACCTCGATGACGCAACGCCCGAGGCCATCGCCCAGCAAGCACTGGCCAGCATCCGCCAGGCCCTGCGTGGTGCCGAGGCGGTGACCTTGCGCAGCGTCGAAGTAGGCCAGCGGCCGATGCCCGATGACCAGGTGCCGATCATCGGCCCGCTCGCCCAGTACCCCGGGTTGTACCTGGCGGTGATGCACGCCGGGGTGACCCTGGCACCGATCGTCGGGCGCCTGGTCAGCCAGGAGCTTTCGGGTCACAGCTGCGCGGAACTCGAACCCTGCCGCCCGAGCCGTTTCGGCCTCTGAGCCAGGCCACCAACGGCGCCGGAGCGCAGGTCAGAAGCTGGCCTTGGCACTCAGGCGCAGGCTGCGCGGCTCGCCCCACAAGCCCTGGCTGTAGAAACCCAGCTGCTCGTAGTAACGCTTGTCGAACAGGTTATCCAGGTTGGCGCTGACCGACAGGTTGTCGTTGACCTGGTAGCGCGCCATCAGGCTGGTCAAGGCGTAGGCGCCCTGGCCCACATCGGTCAGGCCCCGCGGGCTGGACACCCGGTTGCGCGAGGTGCGGCTGTTCCAGGTGGTGCCGCCGCCCAGGGTCAGACGCTCGAGGGGGCCCCAGAGGCGATAGGTGGTGAACAGCTTGAACTGGGTCCTGGGGAACTCGGTGTTGATCGCCCGGCCATCGCCATTGCGGGCGATGAAGTGGGTATAGCTGGCGGACAGGTTCCAGGCATCGCTGAGCTGGCCACTCAGGTCCAGGTCGAAACCATCGACCCGCGCCCCGGTACCGGCCTTGTAAGCCTGCTCGTTGGGCCGCCCTTGCACGTTCACCCCGGGGATGGCTTCGGCCAGCCCTTCCTGCTGGGTGCGGTAGACCGCCAGCGCGGCGTTGAGCCGCCCCTCCAGGTAGGCCGCCTTGAGCCCTACCTCGTAGCTGTCGCCAGTCACCGGATCGAGGATGCTGCCGTTGGCGCCACGGGCGTTCTGCTGGTTGAAGATGCTGGTGTAGCTGGCGTAGGCGCTGTAGGTGGAATCGATGTCGTAGATCAGCCCCGCATAGGGCGTGACTTCATTCTTGTAGCGGTACTGGCGCTGGGCGCCGTAGTAGTTCTGGTCGATCCGCCAGTCGCTGATCCGCGCCCCGAGGATCAAGTGCAACGGGTCGGCCAGGGACAGCCGGGTCACCAGGTAGCCACCGGTCTGCCGGGTATGGGTGGCATCGCCCGAGGATCGGGTGCGTGACCACGCCGGCTCGGGGATCCGGCCGTTGCGCCAGTCGGTGAAGCTGCCCAGGGCCGGGGTTCTGCCAGCGGGCTGGTACTGGTCGATGTTCAGGTCATCGTCGATGCTCATCCAGCCCAGGCCCAGCTCGTGCCCGCGCCCCAGCAACTGGAACGGCCCGCTGGCCGTCACATGCCAGGTATCGCGGCTGCGTTCGCCGTCGTAGTTGAGGAAATTGACCCGCATCCCCAGGCCGCTGGTGCGGTCCGGAAAACCACCGCGAAACAGCGAGTGCATGTCATAGCCACCCTCGTAACGGCTGTAGGCCGTACGCAGTTTCCAGTCGTTGTCCAGGGTGTGCTCCAGGTCGACGAAGGCCGTAGTGGACTCACTGCCGGTCCGGCTCCAGCGGGTGTTGTTGGCGGTCGAACGGCCGAAGTCGGTGCGCGAGCCATCGCTGTAGAACAAGGGGAAACCACTGCCCATGCCCCGCACCCGGTTGCGCTGGTATTCCAGGCTGGTGGTCAGCCGGGTGCTGGGGCTCAGCTCGGCGCTGATCACCCCATAGAGCGTGCGTGAGTCGTTTTCCAGATAGTTCACGTAGCTGTCTTTTTCCGAGTAGGCCGCCACCAGCCGCGCCGCCACCCTCCCATCCGCCGCCAGGGGCAGCGACAGATCGAAATCACCGCGCCGCTCCCCCCAGCGTCCGGCGCCGGCCGAGCCGCTGATGGCGAAATCCGCCAGCGGCTTTTTACGCACGAAATTCACCGCTGCCGAAGGGTTGCCGGCGCCGGTCAGCAGCCCCGTGGAACCGCGCACGATTTCCACCCGGTCGTAGATGGCCGAGTCCATGTCGGTGGCACCGAAGTTCCACAGGTTGTTGATGGGCGATGCCAGGCCGTCGAACTGGAAGTTGTCGATGGCGAAACCCCGAGCGGAAAACGCCAGGCGATTGCTGTCGCTGCGGGTATAGGAAATCCCCGGGGCGCTGGCCAGGATCTCGGCGGTGGTGGCCAGGCCCTGGTCCTCGATGCGCTGGCGGGTGACGACGCTGACCGATTGCGGGGTCTCGCGGATCGACAGCGGCAGGCCGATGGCCGTGGACATGGCGCCGGTGGTATAGCTACCGGAGTCCTCGGTAGTCTCGCCCAGTTCCTGCTCCCCCTGCACTTTCAGCGTGGGTAGCACCAATGAAGCGTTCGACCTGGAGCGGCGGTCAGGTTCTTCGGCCGAAGCCGAGAGGGACACCAGCAAGCCACCGAACACGGCGGCGGGCAGGCAATGGGCACGACGCGGGAAAGCGCGGGAGTCTGGGCAATACATAGGAATGGTTATCCGATGAATACTATTGTCGGATGCGCATTATTCACATCCATATCCCGTCCAGGTTTTGCCAGATGCCGAGGATGTTATGGGCGCTGCCGGGTTCGACACGGATAAGCGCCGCCAAGCCGTCGCGGGCCTTCAACCACAGCTGCCGGGGGCCACGCCGAAGCGCTGGCGAAACGCCGTGGCGAAATTGCTGGCATGGCGATAACCCACGAAATGCGCCGCCTGCTGCACCGACCAGCCTTGTTGCAACTGCGCATGGGCGACCTCCAGGCGCCGCTCGCGCAGGTAGCCGAAGACCGTCTGCCCATAGGCCTGGCGGAACTTGCTGCGCAGCGAACTGCTGCTCATGCAGGCCAACTGCGCCAGCTCACCGAGCGAGTGCTCCTCGCCCGGAGCCTGGTGCAGGCGCTCGCGAACCCGCTCCAGCAATTGCCGATCCCGCGGGCTCAAGCTGCCGGCCCGCTCAGCATCGGCTTCCAGCCCGGCCAGGGCATGGGCCAGCAGTTGCAAGGCCACGCCTTCGCACAACAGGGCCTGCAGGCTGCCATGCCAACGCCCGCCGAGCAGGTCGGCGATGGCCTGGCGCAGGTGCACCGGCAACGGCCCGCAGTGCATTCGTGAACCGTTCCCGCGCAGGGCGTTGTGCAGCAACTGCGCCAATTGCGCGTCGGGCAGATCCTCCGGGGCGTTGAGGGCCAGGTTCAGACCGCGCAACCGCGTCCCGGCGAAATGCACGGCCGACATGGGCCGGCCGTCGGCGCACAGGGTCGTGACGCAGTGACCGGCGAGCAACGCCTGGTCATGGGTGAAACTCAGCGCCGCATGTCCTTCGAGCACCAGCGCCAGGCTCAGGCACGGCATGCGCAACGAGTCGGCCCGGTAGCTGTGGAACGCCAGCACGTCGGAGCTCACCAGGACCAGGCCGCCAGGCAGGCGATGCTCGGTGATACGCCCCTGCATCAGGCAGGCAGCGTCATCCTCGTTCCCTGCTCCGGGCAGGCTGTAGCGCACGGCATAGCGTTCGCCAAGCTGACGGAAGTCCCGCAGGTAGTAGCGTTGGTCCAGTTGAGGGGTCGGATGCAAGGCCGGCGCTCGCAGAGAGTAAATCGGGCGACGATATTAGCATTAATTCTCATTCGCATATCTTCATGGAATCATCCGCCCTCGCCCGCTGTCCCCTGTTGATCGCGACGATTTCCCATCCCACGGCAGGAGAACTCCATGGCGAACATCAGCATTGCCCGACAACTGGCCCAGACCCTCGAACAAGCCGGGGTCAAACGCATCTGGGGCCTGACCGGTGACAGCCTCAACGGCCTCACCGACGCCCTGCAGAGCATGCAAAGCATCCAATGGATGCACGTGCGCCACGAGGAAGTGGCAGCCTTCGCCGCTGGCGCCGAAGCGGCGATCACCGGCCAGCTGGCGGTGTGCGCCGGCAGTTGTGGCCCGGGCAACCTGCACTTGATCAACGGCCTGTTCGACTGCCACCGCAGCCGGGTGCCGGTGCTGGCCATCGCCGCACAGATCCCGTCCTCGGAGATCGGCCTGGATTATTTCCAGGAAACCCACCCCCAGGAACTGTTCAAGGAGTGCAGCCACTTCGTCGAACTGGTGAGCCACCCGGCGCAGATGCCCGAGGTGCTGCACCGGGCCATGCGCAGTGCGATCCTCGAGCGCGGCGTGGCCGTGGTGGTGATCCCCGGGGACGTGGCCTTGCAGCAGGTGCCGACGGCCAGCAAGCCATGGCCACCGTTACACGCCCCACGCACCCTACCAGCGCCCCATGATCTGGACCGCCTGGTGGAATTGCTCAGCCATCGCCAGGCCGTGACCCTGCTCTGCGGCAGCGGTTGTGCCGGTGCCCACGACCAGGTCGTGGCCCTGGCCGATGCCTTGGGCGCGCCGGTGGTGCACGCTCTGCGCGGCAAGGAGCATGTGGAATGGGACAACCCCTTCGATGTCGGCATGACCGGGCTGATCGGCTTCAGCTCCGGTTATCACGCCATGCTCAACTGCGACACCCTGGTGATACTGGGCAGCGACTTCCCCTATCGCCAGTTCTATCCGACGGACGCCTGCGTGATCCAGATCGACCGCGACCCACAAGCCCTGGGCCGGCGAGTGCCGCTGGACCTGGGCGTGGTCGGCGACGTCAGCGAGACCCTCGCCGCCTTGCTGCCACGCCTGCCCTACCAGGGCGACCGGAGCTTCCTGGAAACCTCCCTGGAGCACTACGCCAAGGCCCGCCAGGGCCTGGACGAACTGGCCCGGCCCGCGGCAGCTGGACGGCCGGTACACCCGCAGTACCTCACCCAACTGGTCAGCGAACTGGCGGACGCCGATGCGATCTTCACCGCCGATGTCGGCACACCCACGGTATGGGCCGCGCGCTACCTGAAGATGAACGGCCAGCGGCGCCTGCTGGGCTCGTTCAACCACGGCTCCATGGCCAACGCCATGCCCCAGGCCATCGGCGCCCAGGCCGCCTGCCCCGCACGCCAAGTCATTGCCCTGGCCGGCGACGGTGGCTTCAGCATGCTCATGGGGGACTTCATTTCCCTGGTCCAGCTCAAGCTGCCGGTGAAGATCATCGTCTACGACAACGCGGCCCTGGGCTTCGTCGCCATGGAGATGAAGTCCGCCGGCTACCTGGACACCGGCACCGACCTGCACAACCCGGACTTCGCCGCCATGGCCAACGCCATGGGTATCCTCGGCCTGCGAGTGGAAGACTCCGCAGGCCTGGAAGGCGCCCTGCGCACCGCCCTGGAACATGACGGCCCGGTGCTGGTGGACGTGGTCACCGCGACCCAGGAACTGGTCATCCCACCGGCGATCAAGCTGGAACAGGCCAAGGGCATGAGCCTGTACATGCTCAAGGCGGTGATGAGCGGGCGCGGCGACGAGGTGGTGGAGCTGGCCCGGACCAACTGGCCCAAGGGCGGCTGGTTCAGGCTCCCCTAGCCAGGGCCTGGACCCGGGGAATGCCGCCGTCCAGTGTCATCGCAGCCTCTGGTGGACCCACCTTGGAGGTGGGCATCGGTGAAGATTGCGCCAATGGCATCCACCAGGATGATGTTGGAGAAATCACCACGGCCCCAGGCATCGGCGCGTTGGCGCCGATGCCGGCCTAGGGGCTCTTCTCATCGAGCAGAATCCGCTCCAGCCATCTCGCTTGCAGCCGCCCCGCATGGATCAAGCCCGGGGCGGGATCCACGACCTGCCGGCCTCATGCGTCACCGCTCCCCAGCGCAGCATTTCTGCAACGCCCATTGGCGATCTTTTCCTGATTCCATCCAACGACTTCAATAACCAGCTGACCGCAACGACCCGCAAGGGCGCGTTGCGCTGACGGCCTGTTCGACCAACCGTCTAAGAGCTTGCTCCTGTGCATCACATGGATGATCACGCCACGCACTTCGCGCAGGGGTACTGCGGCGGACTGATTGGGCGCATGCAAAGCACGCAAGACCTTTCTTTAGATCAAATGCTTTTGCTTTTTGGAAGGCTAATTCGGAAACGGAAGATGCATCGCTTTTCCTGCGGTCTAGAGTCTAATCCGACAAGCACATTGATGTGCCTCTTGCACGGATGCACGGAGACTGGCGGCCTTCCTCTCCCTACAGACCGTCTGCCTGGAAACAAGGAGCGTTATGAACAAGCCGATCAAGAATATCGTCATCGTGGGCGGCGGCACTGCGGGCTGGATGGCCGCCTCGTACCTCGTCCGGGCGCTCCAGCAGCAGGTAGACATTACGCTCATCGAGTCTGCGGCGATCCCCCGGATCGGCGTGGGCGAGGCGACTATCCCCAGTTTGCAGAAGGTGTTCTTCGACTTCCTCGGGATACCGGAGCGGGAGTGGATACCCCAGGTGAACGGCGCGTTCAAGGCCGCGATCAAGTTCGTGAACTGGAGAAAATCTCCCGACCCATCGCGTGACGATCACTTCTACCATTTGTTCGGCAATGTGCCGAACTGCGACGGCGTGCCACTTACCCACTACTGGCTGCGCAAGCGCGAACAGGGCTTCCAGCAACCGATGGAGTACGCGTGCTACCCGCAGCCCGGGGCGCTCGACGGCAAGCTGGCACCGTGCCTGCCCGACGGTACCCGCCAGATGTCCCACGCGTGGCACTTCGATGCGCACCTGGTGGCCGACTTCTTGAAGCGCTGGGCCGTCGAGCGCGGGGTCAACCGCGTGGTCGACGAGGTCGTGGAGGTTCAGTTGAACGACCGCGGCTACATCTCCACCTTGTTGACCAAGGGGGGGCGGAAGCTGGAGGCGGACCTGTTCATCGACTGCTCCGGCATGCGGGGGCTCCTGATCAATCAGACCCTGAAAGAGCCCTTCATCGACATGTCCGACTACCTGCTGTGCGACAGCGCGGTCGCCAGCGCCGTACCCAACGACGACGCGCGTGACGGGGTCGAGCCGTACACCTCGGCGATCGCCATGAACTCGGGGTGGACCTGGAAGATTCCGATGCTGGGCCGGTTCGGCAGCGGCTACGTCTTCTCGAGCAAGTTCACCTCACGCGACCAGGCTACCGCCGACTTCCTCAAACTCTGGGACCTCTCGGACAATCAGTCGCTCAACCAGATCAAGTTCCGGGTCGGACGCAACAAGCGGGCGTGGGTCAACAATTGTGTGTCGATCGGGCTGTCGTCGTGCTTTCTGGAGCCCCTGGAATCGACGGGCATCTACTTCATCTACGCCTCGCTTTACCAGCTTGTGAAGCACTTCCCCGACACCTCGTTCGACTCGCGGTTGCGCGATGCATTCAACGCCGAGATCGTCTACATGTTTGACGACTGCCGAGACTTCGTCCAGGCGCACTATTTCACCACGTCGCGCGAAGACACGCCGTTCTGGCTCGCGAACCGGCACGAACTGCGGCTCTCGGACGCCATCCAGGAGAAGGTGCAGCGCTACAAGGCGGGGCTGCCGCTGACCACCACGTCGTTCGACGATTCCACGTACTACGAGACCTTCGACTACGAATTCAAGAACTTCTGGTTGAACGGCAACTACTACTGCATCTTTGCCGGCTTGGGCATGCTGCCCGACCGGTCGCTACCGCTCTTGCAGCACCGACCCGAGTCGATCGAAAAGGCCGAGGCGATGTTCGCCAGCATCCGCCGCGAGGCCGAGCGCCTGCGGAGCAGCCTGCCGACGAACTACGACTACCTGCGGTCGCTGCGTGACGGCGACGCGCAGGTGTCTGGCAACCAGCGCGGGCCGACGCTCGCGACGCGGGAAGGCCGGTAGTGGAACGCACCTTGAACCGGGTATCCGCATTTGCCACCACCCACGCTGCCGTGGCCGCCTGTGATCCGCTACAGGCGCGCTCGCTGGTGCTGCAACTGCCGGGCCTGAACCGTAACAAGGACGTGCCCGGCATCATCGGCCTGCTGCGCGAGTTCCTCCCGACGCGCGGCGTGCCCTCCGGCTGGGGCTTCGTCGAAGCCGCCGCCGCGATGCGGGACATCGGCTTCTTCCTGGGGTCGCTCAAGCGGCACGGACACGAGCCTGCGGACGTGGTGCCCGGGCTTGAACAGGTGCTGCTGGACTTGGCTCGCGCGACCGATATGCCACCACGCGAGACGCTCCTGCATGTGACGGTCTGGAACCCTGCGGCGGCCGACGCGCAGCGCAGTTACACCGGGCTGCCCGACGAAGCGCATCTGCTCGAGAGCGTGCGCATCTCGATGGCGGCCCTGGAGGCGGCCATCGCGCTGACCGTCGAGCTGTTCGATGTGCCCCTGCGCTCGCCCGCGTTCGTGCAAGGGTGCGCCGAGCTGGAAGCCTATCTGCAGAAAATGGTCGAATCGATCGTCTACGCGTACCGCTTCATCTCACCGCAGGTCTTCTACGATGAACTGCGCCCCTTCTACGATCCGATCCAGGTCGGGGGCCAGAGCTACCTCGGCCCCGGTGCCGTGGAAATGCCCCTGTTCGTGCTGGAGCACGTCCTGTGGGGCTCGCAAACCGACGACCAGGCCTATCGAGAATTCAAGGAGACGTACCTGCCCTACGTGCTTCCCGCGTACCGGGCGGTCTACGCTCGGTTCGCCGAGGGGCCGGCGCTCATGGACCGCGCGCTCGACGAAGCACGAACCGCCGGTGCGCCAGACGAGCCCGCCCGGGCTGGGCTGGTAGCCCTGGAGCGGGTGCTCAAGGTCCTGCTGCGCTTCCGGGCGCCTCACCTCAAGTTGGCAGAACGGGCGTACGAGGCCGGGCGAAGCGGTCCCGCAACCGGCAGCGGGGGGTACGCGCCCAGCATGCTCGTTGATCTACTCACGCTCACGTGTGCCGCGCGCTCGCGCATCCGCGCCGCGCTCGACGAATCCTGACGCGCAAAGCCAGGTCTCATCTCGCAAGGAGAGTTTGCCCCCATGACTCAGAAGAGCCCCGAGAACGGGCGCGACAACAACCATTTCGACGTGATCATCCTCGGCTCGGGCATGTCCGGCACCCAGATGGGAGC
This sequence comes from Pseudomonas sp. CMR5c, assembly GCF_003850545.1. Classification (NCBI taxonomy): domain Bacteria; kingdom Pseudomonadati; phylum Pseudomonadota; class Gammaproteobacteria; order Pseudomonadales; family Pseudomonadaceae; genus Pseudomonas; species Pseudomonas sp. CMR5c. Next base: position 4,167,422 of record NZ_CP027705.1, read on the forward strand.
CATCCTGGCCAAGAAACAGTTTCGCGTGCTGATCATCGAGGAGTCGTCGCACCCGCGGTTCACGATCGGCGAGTCGTCGATCCCCGAGACGTCTCTCATGAACCGCATCATCGCTGACCGCTACGGCATTCCGGAGCTCGACCACATCACGTCGTTCTACTCGACGCAGCGTTACGTCTCGTCGAGCACGGGCATCAAGCGCAACTTCGGATTCGTGTTCCACAAACCCGGCCAGGAGCACGACCCGAAGGAGTTCACGCAGTGCGTCATTCCCGAACTGCCATGGGGACCGGAGAGCCATTACTACCGGCAGGACGTCGACGCCTACTTGTTGCAAGCCGCCATCAAATACGGCTGCAAGGTCCGCCAGAGGACTAGCGTGACCGACTACCACGCCGATAAAGACGGCGTCGCGGTGACCACCGCCGAGGGCGAACGGTTCACCGGCCGGTACATGATCGACTGCGGAGGCCCTCGCGCACCGCTGGCGACCAAGTTCAAGCTTCGCGAAGAACCGTGTCGCTTCAAGACGCACTCGCGCAGCCTCTACACGCACATGCTCGGGGTCAAGCCGTTCGACGACATCTTCAAGGTCAAGGGGCAGCGCTGGCGCTGGCACGAGGGGACCTTGCACCACATGTTCACGGGCGGCTGGCTCTGGGTGATTCCGTTCAACAACCACGCGCGCTCGACCAATAACCTGGTGAGTGTCGGCCTGCAGCTCGACCCGCGTATCTACCCGAAAACGGACATCAGCGCGCAGCAAGAATTCGCCGAGTTCCTCGCGCGGTTCCCGAGCATCGCGGCTCAGTTCCAGGACGCCGTGCCGGTGCGCGACTGGGTCAGGACCGACCGCCTGCAGTTCTCGTCGACCGCCTGCATCGGCGACCGCTACTGCCTGATGCTGCACGCGAACGGGTTCATCGACCCGCTGTTCTCCCGGGGCCTGGAGAACACCGCGGTGACCATCCACGCGCTCGCGGCGCGCCTTATCAAGGCGCTACGCGACGATGACTTCGCCCCCGAGCGCTTCGAGTACATCGAGCGCCTGCAGCAAAAGCTGCTGGACCACAACGACGACTTCGTCAGCTGCTGCTACACGGCGTTCTCGGACTTCCGTCTATGGGATGCATTCCACAGGCTGTGGGCGGTCGGCACGATCCTCGGGCAGTTCCGGCTCGTGCAAGCCCACGCGCGGTTTCGCACCTCGCGCGATGAGGGCGACCTGGATCACCTCGACAACGACCCCCCGTACCTTGGGTACCTGTGCGCGGACATGGAGGAGTACTACCAGTTGTTCAACGACGCCAAGGCCGAGGTCGAGGCAGTGAGCGCCGGGAACCAGTCGGCTGCAGAGGCCGCGGTGCGGATCCACGCCCTCATCGACGAACGAGACTTCGCCAAGCCGATGTTCGGCTTCGGGTACTGCATCACCGGTGACAAGCCGCAGCTCAACAACTCCAAGTACAGCCTGATACCAGCGATGAAGCTGATGTACTGGACGCAGACCAGAGCCCCGGCAGAGGTGAAAAAGTACTTCGACTACAACCCGATGTTCGCGCTGCTCAAGGCGTACGTCACGACCCGCATCGGCCTGGTTCTGAAGAAGTAGCCGGCCGAGGACGACATAACGCGATGAACAACATTCAACTGGATCAGCCGAGCATCAAGACGCATCCCCCGGGGGCGCACGACGCGACCACGCGCGTGGCCGCAAGCTGGTACGTCGCGATGCGCTCCAACGACCTCAGGGACAAGCCCAAGGAATTGACGCTCTTTGGCCGTCCGTGCGTGGCATGGCGCGGAGCGACGGGACGGGCCGTGGTGATGGATCGCCACTGCCCGCACCTGGGCGCCAACCTGGCTGACGGGCAAGTCAAGGACGGGTGCATCCAATGCCCGTTTCACCACTGGCGATACGACGAGCAAGGCCAGTGCGTTCACATCCCCGGCCACAGCCAGGCGGTGCGCCAGCTGGAGCCCGTGCCGCGCGGGGCGCGCCAGCCGACGTTGGTGACCACCGAGCGCTACGGCTACGTGTGGGTCTGGTACGGCTCCGCGCAGCCGCTGCACCCGCTGCCCGAAATCGCCGCGGCCGATGTCGACAACGGCGACTTCATGCACCTGCACTTCGCGTTCGAGACGACGACGGCGGTCTTGCGCATCGTCGAGAACTTCTACGACGCGCAGCACGCAACCCCCGTGCACGCGCTCCCGATCTCGGCCTTCGAGCTCAAGCTCTTCGACGACTGGCGCCGGTGGCCGGAGGTCGAGTCGCTGGCCCGGGCGGGCGCGTGGTTCGGTGCCGGGATCGATTTCACCGTGAACCGCTACTTCGGTCCGCTGGGTATGTTGTCGCGCGCGCTCGGCCTGAACATGTCGCAGATGAACCTGCACTTCGATGGCTACCCCGGCGGGTGCGTCATGACCGTAGCCTTGGACGCAGACGTCAAATACAAGCTGCTCCAGTGTGTGACGCCAGTGAGTGACGGCAAGAACGTCATGCACATGCTCATCTCGATCAAGAAGGTGGGTGGTGCCCTGCGTCGCGCCACTGACTTCGTGCTGTTCGGGCTGCAGACCAGGCAGGCAGCCGGGTACGACGTCAAGATCTGGAACGGGATGAAGCCCGACGGCGGCGGCGCGTACAGCAAGTACGACAAGCTCGTGCTCAGGTACCGGGCGTTCTACCGGGGCTGGGTCGACCGCGTCGAGAGCGAGCGGTAATGCGTGAGGCCGAGCCGGTATCGGCCGTGTCGCTGTACCGGGCGCTCGCGAACCTGGCCAGTGGCGTCACGGCCATCACGGGGCTCGGCGCCCGCTTCGTGCCGGTGTCGCTCCTTGCGAGGTATCCATGACCATCTGGCTGCTGCAACTCATGCTGGTGATCGCGCTCTGCAATGTCTGCGGGCGCATTGCCGAACGGCTCGGCCAGTGCGCGGTCGTCGGCGAGATTGCGGCCGGCCTGCTGTTGGGACCTTCGCTGTTCGGCCTGGTCGCACCGAGTTTCTACGACCTGTTGTTCGCCCCACACACGCTGTCGGCAATGGCGCAAGTTGGCGAAGTCGGCCTGATACTGCTGATGTTCCAGATCGGTCTGCGCATGGACTTGGGCCAGACGCTGCACGGCAAGCGCTGGCGCATACCTGCGGCGATCGCAGCCGGCGGGCTCATCGCACCGGCGGCGGCCGGCATGCTCGTCGCCGTCGCCTCCAAAGACACGCTCGCCAGCGACGCACCGACGCTGCCCTATGTGCTCTTCTGCGGTGTCGCACTGGCGGTATCGGCGGTGCCGGTGATGGCGCGCATCATCGACGACCTGGCGCTGAGCGCCATGGTCGGCGCACGGCACGCAATGTCCGCCGCGATGCTGACAGATGCACTCGGATGGATGCTGCTGGCCACCATTGCCTCGCTATCGAGCGGGCCTGGCTGGGCATTTGTGCGCATGCTCGTCAGCCTGCTCGTGTACCTGCTGCTGAGCGGGCTGCTGGTGCGCTTCGTGGTTCGACCGGCGCTTGCACGGCTCGCATCGACTGCCCATGCGGCGCGCGACCGCTTGGCCGTGTTGCTCTGCTTCGTCATCGCGTCGGCACTGGCGACGTCGCTGATCGGATTCCATAGCGCATTTGGCGCACTGGCGGCGGCGCTGTTCGTGCGGCGCGTGCCCGGCGTCGCGAAGGAGTGGAGCGAGAACGTCGAAGGTTTCGTCAAGCTTGTGCTGATGCCGGTGTTCTTCGCGTGTGCGGGACTGCGTGCATCGATCGGCACGATCGACGACCAGGCATCATGGATGTGGTGCGGTGTATTCCTGCTGGGCGGATTCATCGGCAAGTTCGGCGGCAGCTATCTGGGCGCACGCACCACCGGGCTTGCGCCACACGATGCGATGCTGGTGAGTTCGTTGATGAACACACGCGGTTTGATGGAGCTGATCGTCCTGTCGATCGGCCTGCAGATGCAGATCCTTCCGCCAGAGGTCTACACGATCCTCGTGGTGTTCGCGCTGGTGACGACGGCGCTGAGCGCGCCGCTGGTTCGATTCACGCTGCGCCTGCAATCGCGCGCAATGAACCAGCAGGCCGCCTGAGCCCGCTTGAGGGGAGAGATCAGCATGAACGCTGCCACCGAAACCAAAGCTCTCGATTTGCTCGATGCCCAGGACTGCGATGTCCACGATGCACGCGAACTGCGCAACTTGCTGGGGCAGTTCGCGACCGGTGTCACCGTGATCACCACCCGCACCGCTGACGGCCGCAACGTCGGTGTGACCGCCAACTCGTTCTCCTCACTGTCGCTGTCGCCGGCGCTGGTGCTCTGGAGCCTGGCTCGCAAGGCACCGAGCCTGAAGGTTTTTTGCTCGGCGAGCCATTTCGCCATCAACATACTGGGCGCGCACCAGCATCACCTGTCGGAGCAGTTCGCCCGGGCAGCACCTGACAAGTTCGCCGGTGTAGCTCATTCCTATGGCAAGGCGGGAGCCCCGGTGCTGGACGATGTGGTGGCAGTGCTGGTGTGCCGCAACGTCACCCAGTACGAGGGCGGTGATCACCTGATCTTCATTGGCGAGATCGAACAGTACCGATACAGCGGCGCAGAACCGCTGGTCTTCCATGCAGGCCAGTACCGGGGCTTAGGGAGCAATGGAACAGACCCGTAAGCGCCAGCAACCCGGCTCATGTGATCGTTGAATGGGAGGATCGCTGGGTTTCGTCTGGATGACGGCCGCCGTTCACCGCGGGCGATTTCCTGCGGTACAGCAAAGAAGTAGCGCCACGCATATTGAGTTGCTCGAGGATCAGCGGCGACAACCTGGGCAGCTTCCTGGAGTTTGCCGGGAGTGCTCGCCATCTGCTCACTATCGGATCAATACAGCCATTTGCAGTTCCCCCCTCCTCCTCTCGGATCGATCCGACATCCACTCAAGGGCCGGATAAACGCTGTTGATAAGCATTTGCAATTAAAGATAAGATTCCGTCCCCCTAGCCTGATCCCACCTTGAATGATCGCCGCCGTGTCTTATCCCAGCGATAAACTCGAGCTCTACCTTTCCCACCGTGCCGCGCTGGTCGACTACTCGGCGCCGATTGTCGGCTGTCGGGCCCAAGCCGAAGAGGTGGTCCAGGAAGCCTGGCTGCGCTTCTGCGGCCAGGCCGATAGCGTTGCCCAGCCGAGCAACCCGGTGGGCTACCTGTACCGCATCGTGCGCAACCTGTCCTTTGACCTGCTGCGGCGCTCGACCCTGGAAAACCGCCACCCCGATGGCGACGATCTGCTCAGCGAACTGCCCTCGAGCACGCCTTCACCGGAGCACCAGGCGCTGCACAGCGACCAGTTGCGCCTCCTGCAGGACGCCCTGACCCGACTGCCGGAACGAACGCGCCGGGCCTTCTACATGCATCGCCTGCAACACCAGACCTTCCAGGAAATTGCCGCTGAGTTGAAGATCTCCACCAGCTTGGCGCACCAACTGGTGCGTGACGCACTGACCCACTGTGCGGAGCATCTGGCCGATGACTGATACCCCCTCCTCCCAACCTGTATCCGGCTCACTGAAGGACGACCTGGTGTGGCAGGCGGCCATGGACTGGCTGCTGCAATGCCGCGCCGCGCCGGATGACCTGGCACTGCAACAGGCCCATGGACGCTGGCTGGCCGCTGATGAGCGTCACGCTGCCGCCTGGCGCAAGGCCGAGAAAGTCTGGTTGCTCAGTGGTTACCTGGAGCCGCCGGAGATACCCGTGCCTCGGCCGCTGCCAGCCTCGGCCCCGCCCCAGGGCCGACGTCGCTGGGCGGGCCGAGCGCTGGCAACGCTGGCACTGGCGGCCTGTGTGCTGTTGCTGGTAGGACCCACGCCGCCGACCGACCATGCCAGCCCACTCGGCGAGCATCTGAAGATCAGCCTGAGCGACGGCAGCCATGTCGAACTGGGCAGCGACAGTGCCATCCGGGTGGCCTTCGAGCCAGGTACGCGGGGCGTGACGCTGCTCAGGGGGCAGGCGTTCTTCGAAGTCAGCCACGATGCTTCACGCCCGTTCACGGTCCAGGCAGCGGACGTGAAGGTCAGGGTCATAGGTACGGCGTTCGATGTGGACCTGGGTCGCAACGCCGTCGTGGTGGCAGTGCAAAGCGGAGCGGTCCAGGTTCGCGATGGCCGGGGCGAACTCGCGGTGCCTGCCCTGGGCCCCGGCGATAGCCTGCACCTTGGCCTGGATCACAGCCCACCGCAGCGCAACCGGCTACCGCCGGACCAGGTTGCGCTATGGCGCCAGTGGCAGTTGGTGGTCAACGACCGGCCCCTGCGCGAGGTGATCGAACAACTGAGGGACTACTACCCCGGCGCCTTGCTGTTGGCCGACCGGACTCTGGGCGAGCGGCACGTCACCGCCTCGCTGAACCTGCGTTCGCCAGTCAGCGCGCTGCAACTGGCCATCGCTCCGCTTCGTGGGCATCTCACGCATTGGGGGCCCTACATCACCCTTATCCAAGAAACCCCTGGAGCGCCGGTAGAAAAATAAATTTCAAAAAATTCTGGAAGTTCTCGATCGCCGTTCGTTTATTGCCCCGTCCAGTTAATAGTAAATATTCTCATTAACAGGTGCGGATCATTCGCACCAAGCGGGGAGTTCACCAGAGCATGTCCATTCGCCACCTAGAAGGTCTTCACGGTTGCCGACGCAGCGCGCGCCTATTATTGCTGTCGGTAGGACTGGCGATGTCCTTGCCGGTCCTGGCCGGTGACCAGCGGGCCCGGCATAGCATCGACATCGCCCGCCAGCCGCTAGGCACGGCACTGACGGCGCTGGCACAGCAGACCGGCCTGCAGATCAGCGTCGAAAGCCAACTACTGCTCAACCTGACCGCGCCGGCGGTGCAGGGCGAGCTGAGCACCGATCAGGCGCTGGCAAAACTGCTCAAGGGCAGTCATCTGGAGTGGATTTACCTCAGTGACGACGCGCTGATGGTGCAGCGTGCGACCCACCGGCGCGCAGATCCGGTGCGCCTGGGCAACACCAAGGTCCCCGGCGAGTGGACGCCGCCCCAGGGGGAAACCCGTATAGACCGCGCGACGATCGAAGCGATGCCGGCCGGCAATGGCGACATCACCAGCCTGTTGCGCAGCCATCCCAACGTGCAGTTCGACGACGCCCAGCTCAGCAGCAAGACCCCTGGCGAAATCAGCCCGGCCAACATCAGCATCAACGGCGCGCAGTTCTACCAGAATGCCTTCCTGATCGATGGCATCAACATGAACAACGACATCGATCCGGCAGAAGACCGGGTGCAATTGCTGGACGCGGTGCCGGGGCGCAGCCAGGGCCTGGCCCTGGACACCGACCTGCTGGAGAACATCACGGTCCTGGACAGCAACGTCCCGGCAGCCTATGGCGGCTTCAACGGCGGCGTCATCGATGCACAAACCCGTGCGCCGTCCCAGGCGCTGCACGGCAAGTTCTCGGTGCAGACCACCCGCTCCGCCTGGACCAAATATCACATCGACGAAAGCGAAGAACAGCGCATGGAGAACTCCGGCTCCCCCGACGAGCAGCCCAAGTTCGACAAAGTCACCATTCGCGGCACGCTGCAGGGCCACCTGACCGACAATTTCGGCCTGCTCGGCAGCTTCAGCCAGAAGCGCTCGACGATCCCGCTGGGTTTCTACTCCTATAACAACGTCGAGGAAATGGGCTTTCACGAGGAGAAGCAGGAACGGCGTATCGACAACTACTTCCTCAAGTCGGTCTGGCGGGCCAGCGACCAACTCACCGTCGAGACCAGCGTGACCCATGCGCCTGAGGAGAGTCACTACTTTCGCGCCAACGTGGCCAACTCGGGTTACGACAACAAGGCCGGCGGCACCCAACTGAACCTGCGCACCATCTGGGATGGCGACCTGGCGCGGGTCGAACAGAACCTGGCGTGGAGCGGCCAGGAACAGAGCCGCCAGTCGGATTCGGCCGACTACTGGACCTGGCGCAAATCGAGCACCAAGGACTGGGGCATCGGCAGCAAGGCCACCGCCAATACCCTTGAAGGCGGTTGGGGAGATATCGAGCAGCAACAACGTACCTGGCAATACAAGCTCAATGCCGACTGGCGCAGCGTCAACTGGCTGGGCATGACTCATCGCCCGCAAACCGGCTTCGAATTCTCCCGCCAGTACGTGCGCTATGAGCGCCTGACCGATAGCAGCACCTATGTTGCTCCCGCGGCCACCAAAACCTGCACCAACAGCGCCGGGGTTACCGACAACGTCGCCTGCAACATGGGCCAGACCCTGAACGGCTGGGCGGGGCAATACATGAAAAGCCGTACCCGCTACGCCACCGGCGAATTCGACTTCACCACCACCTCCTGGGGCAGCTGGTTGCAGGACGAGATCACCATCGGCCAACTGACCTTGCGCCCGGGCGTGCGCATGGACAACGACGACTACATGGACAAGACCACCTGGGCGCCGCGCTTCTCCCTCGAATATGACCTGTTCGGTGACCGCACCACCCTGCTCAATGCCGGCGTCAACCGTTACTACGGGCGCAGCGTCAGCAGTTGGCAACTGCAGGACGGGCGCAACCGCCTGCGCTTCAACGAAACCCGCGACAGCCTGGACCAGCCCTGGGTGGTCAAGTCCAACGCCGCCAACCAGGTGCGTTTCAATCAGCTGGACATCCCCTACGACGATGAACTGATGCTGGGCGTGGTGCAGCAATGGGCCGGGATCGAATACGCCCTCAAGTATGTCAATCGCAAGGGCCGCGACCAGGTGGTGCAGGTATCCGGCAGGACCTTGGGCGAGCCGTCCACAGACCCGACGCTGGCGAGCAACTACACCACTTACACCAACGACGGCAAGAGCGAGACCGACACCTACACCCTGACGGTCACGCCGTTGCAGCGCTGGACACTGCTGGGCACCCAGACCGGGGGGCAACTGGCGCTCAACTGGACCGACAGCAAGGCCTCGGCACCGACCTACGTCGCCGCTGAAAACCTGTACTACCAGAACAACGTCATCCAGTACCAAGGCAGCTTCATCAACTATGACGACCGACCTGCCAGCAACTTCAACCGGCCCTGGACGGCCCGCCTGACAACCATCACCGAGATCCCCCAAGCCAACCTGCAGTGGAGCAATTTCTGGCGCTATCGCGCCGGCTACAAGCGCATTGGCGACACGGGGCGCAATGTGGACTACATGGGGACCTCGGTGGATGTCTGGGAAGAACAGAAGTTCCAGGCCGCGCTGACCTGGGACACCCGCCTGGGCTGGCGTATTCCCACCGCCAGGGACCAGGCGGTGTTCATCAATGTCGACGTGTTCAACGTGCTCGACAAGAAGTCGGTCAATGCCAACCAGACGATCAACAGCAACTCGGTCTCGACCTATGAGGTGGGCCGCCAGTACTGGCTCGAAGTCGGGTACGCGTTCTGAGATGCGCCGCCACCTGAAGAGTCTTGTGGCCTTGATCGGCATCCTGCTGGTGATTGAATCGGAGCCAGGGCTTGCCTGCGCACTGAGCGAAGTGGCGTGCCTGCGCGAGGCGTACAGCCGCCCCTTCGCGCAGTGGCCGGCGCCCCAGGTGGATGCCGGCGTGGCCTGGCAAGAGCTGGGCCCCTTGCCCGAGCGTGCGCCGTCGCCGGAGCACAACCCCTACACGCAGCAGAAAGCCGATCTGGGCCGTCGGCTGTTCTTCGACCCGCGCCTGTCGCGCTCGGGGCAGATTGCCTGCGCCTCTTGCCATGAGCCGGACCTGGCATTCGCCGATGGGCGTCGCGTTTCCTTCGGGCATGACCGTGCAGCGGGCCGGCGCAATGCGCCGAGCCTGGTGGCCAGCGGCCTGGCCGAGCAGCTGTTCTGGGATGGGCGCGCCGCCAGCCTGGAGATGCAGGCCCTGATGCCGATCGTCGACCCGAAGGAGATGGCTTTCAGCGTGACGCAGCTGGTGGCCCGGCTGCGAGACAGCACGGACTATCCGGCGCAATTCGCCAAGGCCTTTCCCGGACAGGCGTTGGGTGCCGAGCAGGTGGCGGCGGCACTGGCGACTTACCAGCGCGACCTGCTGCGGGTTGCCCAACGTACCCCCTTCGAGCGTTTTCTGCGGGGGCAGGCGAAGGCGCTCAGTGACCAGCAGTTACAGGGCTTGCACCTGTTTCGCACCAAGGCGCGCTGCATGAATTGCCACTTCGGTCCGGCACTGCAGGACAACCGCTTCCACAATGCCGGCCTGACCTTCTATGGGCGTCGCCGCGAAGACCTCGGCCGCTATGAGGTCACCGGGCTGGCGCAAGATGTCGGGCGCTTTCGCACACCATCCCTGCGGCTCGTGAGCCATACCGGCCCCTGGTTTCACAATGGGCTGGCCAGCAGCCTCGATCAGGTGCTGTTGTTCTACAACGCAGGCATGCCTAGACCTGTGCCCAAGGGTGGGCAGTTGCAGGACCCTCTGTTTCCCGTGACGTCGGCGCAATTCGAGGTTTTGGGACTGGACCGGGTCGAACTGAAGGCGCTGAAGGCGTTCCTGGAGGCCCTGTGAAAACCACAAAGAACTTGGGGTGTGCAAATGCTCTGTGCAGGACAGGGCTATCGATGCCTGATGAACGCTTTCAGGTAGCGCTGACATGGTTCAAGAGAACCACCGCTTCTCCCAAAGCACGTTGATACCTGGATTACTTGTTTACCGGGATCGGAAAGGTGCCAGCCACTCGGGAACCTAAAGACTTCGTAAAAACTGCCGCACCCTGGCTGCCAGCCGGCCGTGAATACGCTTGAATGGAAGCTGAGTCGGGCCGCTGGCGCCCGCCTGTCCTGGAGAAGCCCATGGGTAACTTGGCCATGCACCTGCAGGAGGAGGACATCCTCCTTGCCGTCAATCCGTCGAACAAGCACCGGTTGTTCCAGCAGATCGGCCAGCATATGCAACATACCTGGCAGTTGCCGGGCGACTGGGTGGCCGCGAGCCTGGCCCGTCGCGAGGAGGCCGGCAGTACCGCCATCGGCGCCGGCGTGGCCCTGCCCCATGCGCGGCTGGAGGAACTGGACGCGATCCACGTCCTGTATCTGCGCCCCCAGGCGCCCATGGCCTTCGCCGCCCCCGACCAGCAGCCGGTGCGCGACATCCTGGTGCTGCTGGTACCGGCCCCTGCCGAGCAGTCGCACCTGGATCTCTTGGCCGAAACCGCCCGGCTGTTCGCCGACCAGCGCTTCCGCCAGGCCCTGCACGACTGCCGTGAGGCGCGCCAGGTCAAGCAGCTGTTCGACCGCTGGTAGCCTGCCAGGCGCTAAGGTCCGGCGAGCCTACCGGCGGGTGTCTCAGGCCGGTACGCCGAGGATGATGTGCGAGGCCTTGATCACTGCGGTGGCGCTGACGCCCGGGGCCAGGCCCAGTTCGTCCACGGCATCGCGGGTGACGATGGAGTAGACGCGGCTGCCACCGCTGAGCTCGAGCACCACCTCGGCATTGACCGCACCGTCGGTGACGCTGATCACCCGGCCTTGCAGGCAGTTACGGGCAGACAGGCGAATGCCTTCGGCGTCGGTCATCAGCATCACCCACGGTGCCTTGACCAGGGCCAGGGCATCGGTACCTGGCGCGATCCCAAGGCTGCGCAGGCTTTGCAGGGTCACCACCGCCACCAGTTGCTCGCCGCCTTCGAGCGACAGCACCACCTCGGCATTCACCGAACCCTCTTCGACCTGGCTGACCCGGCCTTTGAACACGTTGCGCGCACTGACTTTCATCGAGACTTTCCTTGCTTGATTTCCAGGGTGGATGTTGGCCAGGAATGATCCGCGGCCCGTTGTGTAGAAACAACCATAGCGCGCTGTCATCCAGACCTTACCCCGCTTATCTGCCTGGCTTCAGCCTTGCTCCTGCAAGTGCTCCATGAAGGTGCTGGCGCTATAGCGCTCGCGGAACAGCCCGGCCTGGACCAGCAGCGGTACAACTTGCTCAAGGAAGATCTGCATCGAGCGGATCGAGCCGCCCGGGGCAGCGATGAAACCGTCCATGGCGCCGGCCTCGGCCCAGTCGGCGATCTGTTCGAAGGCATCCTCGGCGGTGCCGATCACTTGCCAGTGGGCTGCGGAAATCACCTCCGGACGCAGCAACAGCTCGTCCAGGCGCAAGGTCTCGCGCTCGATCAAGCGCCGCAGCAGGTTGGTATGGGTACGACTGCCGGGGTTGGACGACGGCGGCGGCAGGTCCGCCGCGCTCACCAGGCGATCCAGTGGCCAGTCGCTGAGGTCCAGGCCGATGGTCTGCTTGATGGAGGCGAACTTGCGGCTGTTGTCCGGGTTGCCGTGGGTCTGCATGAACAGCTGGCGCGCCTCTTCCCGGGTCGGCGCCAGGTACAGGCTCAGGCCCGGCAGCAAGCGGATATCGCGCGGGTCCCGGCCATGGCTCAACGCCCGTCGGGACAGGTCGTGGCGCAGTTCCAGGGCGGCTTCCTTGTCCGGTGTCGGGGCGAACACCAGGTCGGCCACCGAAGCGGCGAAATCACGGCCGGTGTCCGAGGCGCCAGCCTGTACCAGCGGGATTCGCGGCCCGGGATAGGCCGGCAGGTTCAGCGGGCCACGCACCTTGAAATGCGTCCCCTCATGCTCCACCGGATGCACCTGGGAGCGATCGGCGTAGCGACCGTTCTCGCGGTCGATCAACAGCGCGGCGGACGGGTAGCTGGCCCAGAGCTCATGCACCAGGCTGGTGAACTCCGCGGCCCGGGCGTAGCGCTCGTCGGCGCCGGGCATGGCCTCCAGGCCGAAGTTCTCGTGGCCTTGCAGCGCGGTGACAATGTTCCAGCCCGCGCGGCCATTGCTCACCCAGTGCAGCGATTGCAACTGGCGCGCCACCACGTAGGGCGGGAAAAAGGTGGTGGACACGGTGGAAACCAGGCCGATATGCCGGGTCTCCCGAGCCACTGCCGCCAGCAGCACGGTGGGGTCGAGGCTGGCGAAACCCGAGCCGCTTTCCAGGCCGTCCATGTTCAGGTAGCTGACGTCCGGGCGAAACACGAAATCCAGGTGGGCGGCCTCCGAGCGCTTGGCGATGTCCACGGCGAAATCGCAGCTGTAGATGCCCTCGATGTTGCTGTCCGGCTGGCGCCAGGCATCGCCGCTGAGCCAGGTGGGCGCCAGGGACATGCCGATGTGCAGGCGTTTGCGGTTACTCATCTGTTGCCAATCTCCTGTAGGGGAATGAGGCCGGCGGCCCGGGCAGGCGCCGCCGGGGCCGGGTCAGAAAGCGCCCTTGATACCGATACCGAGGGTGCGAGGCTGGGTCATGCTGGCTTCGGTGCCGCCGATGCCGCGGTTCTCTTGCATGTAGGTCGGGGAACGGTCGTCGAACACATTCTTGACGTAGCCGTAGAGCTGGACCTGGTCGTTGAAGCGATAGCTCATGCGGGCGTCGGTGAGGGTGTAGGGCTTGACCGAGTAGCTGGAGGTGTTGGCCACGTCGGAGTAGTAGCCGTCCAGGTAGCGCACCTGGGCATTGAGGTTCAGGCGCTCGGTGATGTCCCAGCTGGGACCAAAGCTCAGGGTGTAGCCCGGCGAGCGGGCGAACTCGTTGTGGGCGTAACCGGCGTTGCTGGAGATCTTGTCGATGCGGGTGCGCAAGGTACCGGCACTGGCCTTGAGTCGCAGGTTGTCCAGCAGGCGGTAGTCGAAGTCCAATTCCAGGCCGTAGGCATGGGCCTTCTCGGCGTTGATGGTGTAGGACTGCGCCACGCCCGGGGAGATCACCACCGGGATGTTGTACTGGGCATCCTTGAAATCCATGTAGAACAGGTTGGTGTTGATCAGCAGCCGGTCGTCCAGCAGGCTGGCTCGGCTGAACAGCTCATAGTTCCAGATCGACTCTTCCTTGAAGTACGCCCATTGCCGGGTACTCAGGTTCAGCGACACGCCGCCGGGATTGTAGCCACGGCTGACCATGGCGCCCACGGTCCACTGCGCGGTCGCGGCGTAGGCCAGCGACACCTTGGGCAGTAGCGCCGAGAAGGTCTTGTCGTAGTTCAACGCCCGTGGCGCCAGCACCGAGTTGCCGTCGCGCTCGACATGGTCCTGCTGGTAGCGCAAGCCTGTGCTCAGGGTCCACAAATCGCTCAGGCGGTAATGCAGCTCGCCGAAGATCCCGAGGTTGGTCTTGGTGTCATCGAACACCGAGCGGCCACGCAGGTTCAGGCTTTCATCGGTACGGGTGCGAGCGTAGTAGACACCGCCCATGCCGCTGAACACATCCTGCTGCTCGCCGAAGCTCAGGCGGGTTTCGTTGGAGCCGTTCCTCTGGCGGATATCCGCATCGCCCTCGCCTGCCGCCCCGGTCACCCGGTGCACCGAAGACAGCGAGTACTGCGCCTGGTTGTGCAGCTTGAGGCCGCCGCCCAGCTCATAGGACACATCGAGGATGCTGGTGTTGGTGTCCTGCTCCCAGGACGGCATGGTGGTGGAGCGGTGGTTGAGCTTGTGGAACGGCGCGGTGGCCGCTTCCTGGGTCGGTCGGTTGCTGTCGGTGTGGGAGAAGGTGAACTTGCTTTCCAGGCCGGGGATGTCCGTGGGCAACCACAACAGCTTGGCCCGGGCATTGAGATTACGAAAATCCTGGTCGGTCTTGCTGCCCTGGAAACGCGGGTTGTCGTAGTCGATGAAAGTATCGCGAGCCGAGTAGTCCACCGCCAGGCGCCCGGCGAAATCCTCGGCCAATGGCCCGGACACCGCCACCGAGCTGCGACGCGAATGGTAGCTGCCGATCTCGGCCTGGTAGGCCGCCTCGGGGACGAAGGTCGGGTCCTTGGTGTTGACGATGATCGCCCCAGCGATGGCGTTGGCGCCCTGGGAAGTGGTCTGCGGCCCGCGGAAGACTTCGATGCTGTCCACGTCCCAGACCGAGGTCGCGCCGAAGAACATCTCGTTGTAGTTCAGGTAGTGGCCATCGAGGTTGATGGTGGCCCGTGGCACGGTGCCGCCCCAGAACACGTTCTGCCCGTTGTTCGGGCCCTGGGTGTCCTGGCCACGAATGATCGGCGCCCCCACCGAGTCGGTGTAGATCACGTTGGGCGTGCCGTTGATCACCTCTGCCACCGACGCATCGCCGGTCTTGCTGCGTTCGATATCACGGTCGGTGATCACCGAAACCGACGACGCGGTGTTCTTCAGGTCTCGCTCGAGTTTTTCCCCCGTGACCACCAGCGACTCCAGGGCCAGGCTGCCCTTCTGTTCGCCCTTGGTCTCTGTCTCGGCCAGCGCCGAGGGCGCCGCCAGCAGGCTCGACAGGGTGAGAACGCCAATACCGTGACTCAATGTGCGATGCGTAAGGGCCATCAAGGCCTCCCTCCAAATGAGAATGATCCTCTTTCACGATTAGGCTATCACGCTGATATCAAATTCCTCAATACAGAATTAATTCTGCAAAACGGAATAGGTTGTGTTCGATGTGCAGGCACAACCCGCCCCAGCAACGCCAGGGAACCGCTATCATGGGCACCGCCGCGCGGCCCCGATCCGCGCAACACCCGCAGCCGGACAGTGGTGAGGAGACCAAGCCGTTGAACACTTCGCAGAACCCGCTGGATGACACCCAGGACCCGCCCTCGGAGAAACGCTCCGGGGTGATCCAGTCGGTTTCCATTGCCGCGCGCTTTCTCAATACCCTGGCCAACGCCGAGGGCGAGCTGGCCCTGGGGGAAGTCGCGCGCCGCACCGGCACCGGCGGTTCCACCGCGCACCGCTACCTGCAGAGCCTGGTCAAGGAGGGCCTGGCCAAGCAGGACCCGGCCAGTGGCCTGTACGACCTGGGGCCGGCGGCCTTGAGCATCGGCATCGGCGCACTCAAGCGCATCGACGCGGTGGATATCGCCGCCCGGCACATGAAGGCCCTGGCCCAGCAACATGCGGCCAGCGGTGGCGTGGCGATCTGGACCGATCGCGGGCCGACCCTGGTGCGCTGGCATCGCAGTGCCTACTTCTCCATCAACCCCCTGGCCCTGGGGGACATCCTGCCCATCGATAACACTGCCTGCGGCCTGGTGTTCCAGGCCTTCCTGCCCAAGGCCGTGATCGATGCCGCGCGCAAGCAGCAGCCGGCGCACTTTCGCGGCACGCCGCCCACTGCCGCGGTGCTGGAGCAAGTGCGCCAGGCGCACTGGGCCGAGATGACCAGCCACCTGCTGTCCAACGTCACCGGGCAGGCCGCGCCGGTATTCGATGCCCAGCAGGAAATCGTCTGCGTGATGACCACCGTCACTGACCTGGGGCAACTGCAGGCCCCCGAAGACCGCCAGGCGCTGTTCCACGAAGCCGCGCTGGTGAACCAGGCCACCGGTGGCCGCATGGTGCCCCAGGTACCGCCCGCCCCTCGGCGCTGAAGCCGCCTCAGGCTCCGGACGAACCCGGGGCCGCTGCCCGGCCCAGGGGTACCATCAGCGGCGTGCCGCTGACCGGGTCGGCGATGATCAGCGCAGGCAATCCGAACACCTCCTGCACCAGCGCCTCGGTGAAGATTCGTGCCGGTGCGCCCTGGGCGACGATGGCGCCGTCACGCAGGGCGATCAGGTGGCTGGCATAGCGGCAGGCCTGGTTCAGGTCGTGCAGCACCGCGACGATGGTGCGGCCCTGGCGATTGAGTTCGGCCAACAGTTCCAGCAGCTCGATCTGGTGGACGATGTCCAGGTAGGTGGTGGGCTCGTCCAGCAGCAGGATCGGGGTTTCCTGGGCCAGGACCATGGCGATCCATACTCGCTGGCGCTGGCCGCCGGACAACTCGTCGAGCAAACGTTCGGCCAGGGTCTCGACCCGGGTCGCGGCCATGGCCGCCAGTACCGCCCGCTCATCTTCCGGCGACCACTGGCGCAAGAACGACTGGTGCGGATAACGCCCCCGGGCCACCAGCTCGGCCACGGTGATGCCATCCGGCGCCATGGCGCTCTGCGGCAGCAGGCCCAGGCGCCGGGCGACCTCCCGGGCCGGCAGTTGGCGGATGTCCTTGCCGTCGAGCACCACCTGGCCCTTGGCCGGGGCCAGCAAGCGCGACAACGCCGCCAGCAGGGTGGACTTGCCGCAGGCGTTGGGGCCGACGATGACGGTGAACGAACCATCGGGGATGGCCAGGGAAAGGTCCTGGGAAATGATTCGCGCGGCGTGGCGCAAGGTCACGGCATCGGCATGCAAGCGGTGGGTCATGGACGAGAAGATTCCTTGGGTGCCTGGGGCGTGAAAAGTTGATTTTGCAGAATTGATTCTACAATATGGAATGCATTGCATGAGAAGCATTATCATATGCCCCATGCAATCCGGGTCCCGCAAGCTCCACCGAAGGCCCTGCCACTGCCAACCCATCACCCGACGGACCCATGATGAATCCACGTTTCGCCACCCGGCTGCTCAGCGCGGCAGTCCTGGCCCTTTGCAGCCAACTGGCCTGCGCCGCTGCCCCCACGCCTGTGCGCATCGTCTCCACCAGCCCCAGCGTCACCGGGATCCTGCTGGCCATGGAGGCACCCCTGGTGGCCAGCGCCGCCACCACCCCCAGCCGCCTCACCGACTCGCGCGGGTTCTTTTCCCAATGGGCGCAAGTGGCCGAGCAACGGGGAGTCCAGGTGCTGTATCGGAACCTGCAGTTCGACATCGAGGCGGTGATCGCCAGCGATCCCGACCTGCTGGTGCTCTCCGCCACCGGAGCCGACAGCGTGATCGCCCAGCGTGGCGAACTCCAGGCACAGGGCATCCGTACCCTGGTGGTGGACTACTCGAACCAGAGCTGGCAGGACATCGCCACCGAGCTGGGCCGGCACACCGGGCTTGAGCGACAGGCCCAGGCCGCGATCCAGCGCTTCGACCAGTACGCCGCGCAAACCGCCGCCGCCATCAAGCCGCCAGCGGGGCCGGTCAGCGTGGTGGGCTACAACATCGCGGGCAGCTACTCCATCGGCCGCCTGAACAGCCCCCAGGCGCGCCTGCTCGGCGCCCTGGGGTTCAAGGTCGCGCCGCTGCCCGAGGCCTTGGCGGCAAGCGTCACCCGCGCCTCGGACTTCCAGTTCATCTCCCGGGAGAACCTGCCTGCCGCCATCACTGGCGACAGCGTGTTCCTGCTCAGCGCCGATGAACAGGATGTGCAGGCGTTTCTTGCCGATCCGGTGCTGGCCAACCTGCCGGCGGTGATCCACAAGCGCGTGTATGCCCTGGGCCCGAGTTCCTTTCGTATCGACTACTACTCCGGGCGCCAGATGATCGATACCGTCGCCGCGCAGTTTCGCTGAGCCATGGACCTGCTCGCCCAGGGCGCTGCTCCAGCGCTGGCGCTTTCACGGCGCCACAAGACTCGTCGCTGGGGCCTGCTGGTCGGGCTGGCGGTCCTCGCCGGCCTGGCCCTGCTGAGCCTGGCCAGCGGCTCGCGCAGCATCGCCCTGGAGGTCGTCTGGCAGGCCCTGTCCGCCGCCGATCCAGGCAACGACCAGCACCTGATCCTGCGTGAGCTGCGCCTGCCGCGAACCCTGGTCGCCCTCCTGGCCGGAATGGCCCTGGGTACCGCCGGGGCGCTGATGCAAGCCGTGACCCGCAATCCCCTGGCCGAACCCGGGCTGCTGGGCATCAATGCCGGCGCGGCCCTGGCGGTGATCAGCGGCGTGGCGCTGGGGCAGTTGACCAGCATGCTCCAATCGCTATGGCTGGCCTTCTGCGGAGCCGGGCTGGCCGGGGCCCTGGTGTTCCTGCTGGGCCGGGCCCATGAGACCGGGACCAACCCGGTGCGCCTGGTGCTGGCCGGAGCGGGGTTATCGGTGATGCTGGCCTCGCTGACGGGGATCATCGTGCTCAACTGCCCACCGGAGGTGTTCGATCATTTTCGCCATTGGGCCTCGGGCTCCCTGGCCAGCACCGGCCTGGCCCTGTTGCCGCTGCCGGCCATGGCCGTCGCCTGCGGGCTGGGGCTGTCCCTGGCCATCGGCCCGCGGCTCAATGCCCTGGCCCTGGGCCACGAGCTCGGCCGGGCCCTGGGCGTGAACCTGCGCCTGACGTGGCTGCTGGCCTGCCTGGCGGTGATGCTGCTGGCCGGCGCGGCCACCGCCATGGCCGGCCCCATAGGCTTCATCGGCTTGGTGGCACCGCATCTGGCGCGGATGCTGGCGGGCCCGGACTATCGCTGGATCCTGCCCTACTCGGCGCTGCTGGCGGCGAGCCTGCTGCTGGCGGCCGACATGCTCGGCCGCGTGCTGGTGGCGCCACAGGAACTGGCCGCCGGGATCATCACCCTGTTGCTGGGTGGCCCGTGCTTCATCGTCCTGGTCAGGCGCTTTCGCCTGAGCCGCCTGTGATGCGCCGCCACGCCCTGCGCCTGGGCTCGCTGTCGGTGGCTTGGCAACCGCGTACGCTGCTGGTCTGTTGCGTCCTGGTGCTGCTGGCCCTGCTGCTCTGGGCACTGTTGCTGGGCAGCGGCAGCCTGGCGCTGTCCCCCGGCGAAGTGCTGGCCAGCCTCCTGGGCCAGGGCCAGGACGCCACCGCTCAACGCGTCATCCAGCGGGTGCGCCTGCCCCGGACCCTGACGGCCACCCTGGTGGGCATGGCCCTGGGCATGGCCGGGGCGATCTTCCAGTCCATTTCCCGCAATGCCCTGGGCTCGCCGGATGTGATCGGCTTCACCACCGGTGCCGCCAGCGGCGCCATCGTGCAGATCATGCTGTTCGACTCCGGCCCCCTGGCCACCGCGCTGGCGGCCCTGGCAGCCGGGCTGTGCACCGCATTGGCGGTGGTGCTACTGGCGCGCAAGGCCGGAACCGCCGGGGGTTACCGCCTGGTACTGGTGGGGATCGGCGTCGGCGCCAGCCTCTCGGGGCTGAACAGCCTGCTGCTGGTGACCGGCAACCTGGACCAGGCGATGTTCGCCCAGCTGTGGCTGGCCGGCTCGCTCAACACCCGCACCTGGTCCCATGTGGTGCCCGCCGCCATCGGCCTGCTGGCGATCGCGCCGATCGCGCTATACCACGCCCGCCAAGTCGACCTGCTGGAGATGGGCGATGCCAGCGCGACCCAACTGGGAATCGCGGTGGAACGCACGCGGCTGACGATGGTGCTGGTGGCCGTCGGCCTGACCGCCATCGCCACCGCCGCCGCTGGCCCCATCGCCTTCATCGCCCTGGCCGGCCCGCAGCTGGCCAGGCGCCTGACCCGTGGCTGCGGGGTACCATTGCTGTCCGGTGCCTTGATGGGTGCGGTATTGCTCCTGATGGCCGATCTGCTGAGCCAGCGCCTGGCTGCCCGTGTCAACCTGCCCATCGGCCTGATGACCGGCCTGCTGGGCGGCTTCTACCTGCTCTGGCTGCTGGTGCGCAGCCGGCGCATCTGAGGAATGCGCCAGCAGGCAATACCCAGGATCACTTGGCCTTGGCGCGCACGAACCGCAGGTTGCGCGCCAGGCTGCTGGTCAGCACCTGGCCATCCTGCTCGAAGCGGATCACCCCCAGGTCCTGGGCGCTGAATCGCTCTGCCGCCAGCGGCTGCATGGGATAGGTGTGCTTGCCGATGCGAATGTAGAGCTTGCCTTGCTTGGGGTAGACCTTGAGCTGTCCGGATGAGGTCTGCAACTTGTAGATCCCCACATACCGCTGGATATCCTGGGGCTTCCAGGGGGCGGCCAGGGTGTAGGTCGAGGCCGGGTTGGTGGACACGATGCGAGCTCCCGAAGTCGCAGCCAGGTAGATCGGCGAGCCGTCGTTATCGGCCGCCATCAGGTGCTCGCTCAGTCGGGATAACGCCAGCGTGTCGGGGAAGGTATTGAGGGTGAAACTGTTGTCGCTGCGTTGCAGCTGGAACTGATGCCCCGAGTCGTCGAGGTAGGTACCGGCCACCAGGGTGTTCAACGGAGCCGGTGAAACGGCCCTGATGCTGGGTACCGGTGGCGGGATATCGTGATCCGGGGACGGACCGTGCGAGCCCAGCACCGCGTCCATCAGCGCATAGCCACGCGCCGAAGCATCCGGGACCGGCGAATTGCACAGCACCACTGTGGCCAGATCCATCTTCGGGTACCAGGCCACATGGGTGTTATAGCCGGCCCAACCACCGCTGTGGGACACCTCATCGAACCCGCGGTAACGCGAGATGCCGACGCCCATGGCGTAGTAGCCGGGGTCGCCGTCGGCCAGCGGTTCGGTCTGGCGCATCTTCTGCGACAGGGCCGGGCCTCCGACCTTCCCCATGGACAAATTACGCATCCAGCGCATTACATCCACCACGGTGCTGTGCACCTGGCCATCGCCGGTCTGCTCCCAGCGCACATCCGCGAACTGGTAGGCCTTGGTCTTGGGGTCCTGCTCGTAGCTCTCGGCCAGGTTCGGCAATTGCAGCGGGTACTGGTCGACGATGCTCGTGCGGGTCATGCCCAGGGGCTTGAAGATATGGACCTGGGAGAAGTTCTTCAGCGACATGCCCGAAACCCGCTCGACGATGCTGGACAGCAGCATGTAGCCGCTGTTGCTGTAGCTGAACTCGACCCCGGACGGGAACATAGCGGTGTTCTGCTTGAACAGCATCTGCAGCGCCTGCTGCTGGGTGAAGCGCTGGGAGTAGCCGATACCGGCCAGCTCGGCCAGGAACATGTAGTCCTGCAGGCCCGAGGTGTGGTGCAGCAGGTGGCGGATCTTGATGTCCTGGGCGTATACCGGCAACTCGGGGAAGAAGCGCCGGACCGAATCGTCCAGGCTCAGGCGCCCCTGGGCCTCGAGCTGGAGAATGGCGAAGGCGGTGAACTGCTTGGACACCGAGGCCAGGTTGAAGAGAGTATCGGTCCTGATCGGCGCACCGGTCTGCAGGTTGGCGATGCCGTAACCGGCACTCCAGATAACCTTGCCATCACGCATGACCCCCGCGGCGCAGCCGGGCTGGTCCGGCTTCAAAGCGCGGAACACCTGGTCAAACGCCGGGGTCGCCGCGGCATTGGCCAGCGTCGTGCTCCCCAGGGAGAGCAACAAGGTTGCAAGCATTGAACGCATGGATGTCTTCCTCTTCTCACGTGGCGGTCCTTCATGCTCTTTCGGAGCCTGGCCAGTATCCCCAGGGCATCCGTTGCAATCTGTCGCAACTCAGTGATTTTCTGTGAAGAAGAGTGCATCGATGCGCAGGCCAGACACCCGTGCCAGGAACGGCCGCTCCCGGTCACGCCTGGGCCTCAGCGCAACAGGCGCCGCAGGCCGGCCTCGAAGGCCCCGGCAAGCGGTGGCGCGCCCTCCCCGGCCAAGGCCAGCGCCAGGGCGTGGCCGTGGGTGTAGTCCACCAGCAGATCGAACAGCAGCTCGGGCTCGGCGTCGAAGCGCTGCACTTCAACACGCAGTTGGTCGCTGAAGGCTGCCAGCGAGCCGCCGAACAGCTGCGGATCGCCGAGGACACACAACGTCAGCGCCGGGTGCCGGCGCACCCGGTCCATGTAGTGCCCGAGCAGCCATCGGACCCGCTCCATCGGCGCGGCCTGCGCCGCCGGCTCGGGCAGCGGCACGCCATGCACCCGCTCCACCAGCAGGCGCAGCAATTGCTGCTGGTCGCCCACGTGGTAAGCCACCGACATCGGGGTGATGCCCAGTTGCCGGGCCAGGGCGCGGATCCCGAAGCCTTGGGGGCCCAGTTCCTCGAGCAGTACCAGGGCGCAGTCCAGCACCTGGTCCAGGTTCAGGGCCCGGCCGGCAGCCGGGCGCCCGCTGCGCTTGCGTACCTCAATCATGGCGATCGCCCCGGGATGGGGATTGCACGCGGTAGCGGCTGCTGACCAGGCCATTGGCGTATTGCCGGGTATCGAGGCAGTGCAGGCGCAGGTCCTGCTCCAGGGGACCGAACAACGGCCGGCCACTGCCGATCAGCACCGGCACCCGGGTCAGGACCATCTCGCCGATCAGTCCCGCCCGGAGAAAAGCCCGGATCAGCGTACCGCCATCGATATAGGCCTGGCGCCAGCCCTCGGCCTGCAACTGCGCCACCAGTTGCACCGGTTCGGCACCACTGATGCGCAGCCGATCGGCCAGGTGCGCCGGCACATCGGCGGGCCCCAGGGTACGGCTCATCACCACCACCGGCTTGGTGAACGGCCAGGGCTCGAACCCCAGCACCGTGTCGTAGGTGCTGCGCCCCATGACGATGCCATCCACCGAGTCGATGAAGGCCGCATAACCATGGTCTTCCCCGGGTTCACCAGGCGGCAGCCAGTCGATGCTGCCATCGTCGCGGGCGATGAAGCCGTCCACCGAAGTGGCGATGAATACCTTGCCGAATGCCATGTCGCGGTGCCTCTGGGGAATAAACATACGGCGCATGATAATTCACTCCCGGGGCATCCTGGCAAGCAGAGACCTCAATTCAAGCTGTAGGACTGCAACACGCCTTGCTTGAAGTACAGCTGCAGCATGTGCGCCGGGCCAGTGGGCTTGCCCATGAGCTGGTTGGTCATGCCGGCCACCACTCCATTGCCCCCCGTGGCCAGGTTGTATTCGTTGGCCGCGGCGCCGGTCACCTCATTGGACGGCACATGGCTCCAGGCCTTGGCGAGCATCTGCTGCATGGTCGAGCGTCCGGGTGCATAGCCGCCGCTGTTCACATCGCTGCGGTAGGTCCAGTACTCGCTGCCATCGGAGGCATAGCGCTTTTCCGGGGTATCGCCGCACAGGCGTTGCACATCGTCCAGCGACGTCTTGCCGACCACGAAGTTGCGCTTGGCGAACGATGCATCGTAGATCTGCGCCTGGGGTCCGGTGCCCTGGGCCATGCCAGGGATATTCAGGCCGCCATTGCCATTGCATGCAGAGACCAGGGCCAGGGTGGCGATGCACATCAGTCGAAGTTTCATAACATCCTCTTCACGTATCCAGGAGCCTTCATGTCCCATGAACGGCTCACCTAGGGGATTCCTTTCGCGGTCGGCCGCACGGCGCGGCCCGGCCTGGGGAATGGGCGAAAAAGATGCTATCAGCGGCCCTCGGGGCCGATTGTCCTGTGGGTCTCCAACACTGTGCTCAGCGTCTCAAACGCACCTGGGTGTCGAGTCGATCAAGTACCTCGAGCAGCGATCCCGGGCCTTCGACGCTCACGGCTCCAGCCTTGGCAGGTAGCGTGGCCGGGCGCCGGTCGCGGGCATCCCGGGGGGAATAGCCGAAGGCCTGGCGAAACACCCGGCTGAAGTGCGACTCACTCTTGAAGCCATGGTCGAAGGCCAGGGCCGAGATACGCTGGTGGGCGCCAAGGGGGCTTTCCAGAATCCGCCGCACCCGGTCCAGGCGGCACTGCTGGATATAGGCGACCACGCCCGACTCCTCGGCGAACAGCCGGTACAACTGGGCCCGGGAAATGCCCACCTCGCGACAGATCAGCTGCGGGCTCAGCTCGGCCGAGCGCAGGTGCGCCTCGATGAACCGCCGCACCCGCTGCAACAACGTGCGATTGATCGGTCCCTCCGCCTCCGCCAGGCTCTGGGCACTGGGCGCCAGCGCCGCTGTGACCATGGCCAGGGTCGCCTGCTCGACGGCGGCCAGCTCTTCACCATGGAACGACGGCAGTTGCCGGCGCAGGCTGCGCATGTAGTCGCCGAGCAGACCGCCCAGTGCGCCCCGGACCAGGCTGCCATGCAGGTTGGCGGCGCGGATGCGTGGGCTCAGCAGGTCCCGGGCCAGGGTCAGGATCACCGTGTCGCCTGCAATGATCTGCGAGTCCAGCTCCCGGGCCAGGTCCAGCACATAGATGCTCGAAGGCCCGGCCTGCAATGGGGTCCGGCCAGCCATGCCGTGCAACGAATGGTTCAATCCCAGGCAGAGGTACAGGTGGTCCAGGCCATCGCGGCGAATCATCTGCTGCGGGCGGCGGACACCATAGGCCACCGGCTCGCCAGCCCCGACCCAGGAGCCGCAACCGATCAGGATCGAGCCCGCGTAGCCGGTGCTCAACTGGTAGTTGAAGCGCGGCGCCAGCGCCTGCTCGATACCGATCTGGAAGATCGCGTTGACCTCGTCGCGCCACACTTCGAAGCGTTGCGCCGGCGGATAGGCCTGGCTGGAGAAATGAAAAAGATGGGGGTTCAAGGCCGCTGTCCCTGGCTGGAGGCTCAGGCTGCCGGACCCGGGCGGGTCCAGCGCCGTCGCACACCATAAACCAGGACCGCGGCCCTTGCCGACTGGTCGCGACGTACGGCCTGTGGCACCGGCCCGCCTAGAGCCGACGCAACAAGGCCTGGTTCCAGCTTATGGATTGGCCAGCAATCCTGAGGCCGGCCGCGGCTGTTCGCGGGCATCGTGGATACAGGCGACGAAGTCTTCCTGGCGCAGGATCACCAGGGCCAGCAGCGAAGCGACCCCGGTCGCCACGTAGAAGTACCAGGGCGCACTGATGTCGCCGGTGACCTTGATCAGCCAGGTGGAAATCAGCGGTGCACTGCCGCCGAACGCCGCCACCGGGATGTTGTAGGCCACCGCGATGCCGGTGGAACGGACGCGCGTCGGCAGCAACTCGCTCATCAGCGCGTAGGTCGAGGAGGCATACAACCCGAACAGGATAGCCACCGCCATCAACGGCCAGAACAGCGTGGCCGGGGTCGCCGTAGGCGCGGCCTTGAAGAACCAGTACATGGCCAGGGTCGCCAGCACGCCGATCACCATCAGGAACGGCTTGCGACCGTAGCGGTCGGTGAAGGCGCCGCCGAAAGGCATCACCAGCGCCGCTGCAAGGCTGGCGACGAACACGTAGAGCAAGGTGGTGCCGCTGTCGAACTTCAAGGTGTTGGACATGTAGGTCGAGGCGAACGTCAGCACCAGGTAGAAGATCGAGCTGTGCAGGGTGATGATGAAGAACACCAGGGCGATGGCCCGCTTCCACTGCCAGACCTCGCGCAGTGGCGCCTTGGACGTCTGCCCCGCTTCGACCAGGGCCAGGAACTCCGGGCTGTCCTCCAGCTTCAGGCGGATGTACAGCGAGATCACGCCCAAGGGCCCGGCGATCAGGAACGGGATGCGCCAGCCCCAGTCCTGCATCACCTCGGCGCCCAGGGTCCAGGTCATGCCATTGGCCACGGCACCGCCCAGCAACAGCCCGAGCACGGCGGTGACCATCAGCCAGCAGGTGGCGAAACCCCGGCGGCCCGGGCCGGCGTACTCGGAAATGAAGCTGGTGATGGTGCCGATCTCGCCCCCGGCGGAGAAGCCCTGCACGCAGCGGATCAGGATCAGGAGGATCGGTGCGGCGATACCGATGCTGGCGTAGGTCGGCAGCAGGCCCAGCAGGCAGGTGGAAGCGGACATCAGCACCAGCACGGTGATCAGGGTCTTGCGCCGGCCGATCTTGTCGGCCAGCGGCCCGAAGCACAGGCCGCCCAGGGGCCGGATGAAGAAACTCAGGGCAAAGGCGGCGAAGCTCGCCAGCAGGCTGCTGGTGGGATCGTCGGAGACAAAGAAGGCCTTGCCGATGTACAGGGCGAGGAAACCGTAGACGCCGTAGTCGTACCACTCGATCAAGTGGCCGGAAGTGGCGCCGATGAAGGCCCGGCGCCGCTGGCGCCGGGAGTTGGAAGGTGGCACGCCCATGTCGGGGACTCCTGTCGTGGTGCTATCCATGGAAAAAAGTTATGTCAGAGCTCGGCCAGTGCCTGTGCAGGGTCCTTGAGCCACTGGCGCAGGCGGGTCTTGAGGATCTTGCCGTAGCTGTTCTTCGGCAGCTCGGCGCAGAACAGGTACTTGCGCGGTTTCTTGAACGAGGCCATGCGCTCCACGAACCACTGGCCGAGGGCCTG
Organism: Pseudomonas sp. CMR5c; assembly: GCF_003850545.1. Lineage (NCBI taxonomy): Bacteria > Pseudomonadati > Pseudomonadota > Gammaproteobacteria > Pseudomonadales > Pseudomonadaceae > Pseudomonas > Pseudomonas sp. CMR5c. The sequence continues at coordinate 4,194,163 of NZ_CP027705.1, forward strand.
TTCATCGAGGCTCGCCGATGAGCGTGCGACCACGAAGGCCACCACCGACTCGCCCCACTCGGCGTCGGCCTCGCCCACCACGCAGACCTCGAACACGCCGGGGTGCTGCATCAGCACTTCCTCGACTTCCCGCGGGTAGATGTTGCTGCCACCGGAAATGATCACGTCCTTGCAGCGGTCGGTCAGGGTCAGGTAGCCCTGCCCATCGAGGAAACCCACATCGCCGGTACGCAGCCAACCGTCCACCAGGGCCGCCTGGGTGGCTTGCGGATTGTTCCAGTAGCCCTGCATCACCGGCGCCCCGCGCACGGCGATTTCTCCCGGTTCGCCGGGCGCCAGGGGCTGGCCCGAGGCATCCAGGACCTGCACTTCGACGCAGGCCTGGGCCCGCCCGACCGAAGCGGCGATGGCCGGCCAGTCGGCCTGGTCACGGTCGGCGATGGTCTCCCGGGACAAGGCGGTGATGGTCATCGGGCATTCGCCCTGGCCGTATATCTGCACCAGCCGTGGGCCGAAGGTATCCAGGGCCGCAGTCAGGTCCGCCAGGTACATCGGGCCGCCGCCGTAGACGATGGTCTTGATTCCCTGCCCGGCGTAACCCTGCTGCCGCGCCTGCTCCACCATGCGCTTGACCATGGTCGGCGCGGCGAACAGGCTGACCTGTCCCAGCTCCTGCGCCAGCTCGAACAGCTCCCGTGCCTGGAAGCCCCGGGACGTCGGCACCACGTGCCGGGCGCCACAGCGTACGTGGATGAAGTTGTACAACCCGGCGCCATGGGACAGCGGCGCGGCATAGACCACCGCGTCGTCCGCCGAGACCGGGTCGACATCCAGCGGGTAGCACAGGGACATGGCCAGCAGGTTGCCATGGGACAGCATCACCCCCTTGGAGCGCCCGGTGGTGCCGGAGGTATAGAACAGCCAGGCCAGGTCGCTGTCCTGTCGCGGGCAGGGCTCCAGGAGCTCGGCACCTGGCGCCTCCCCAGGCAGGGCCGCCGCTACCGCCAGTTCGCGACAGCCCTCTGGCAGCGCCGTACCGTCGAAGACCCGGCCATCGTCGGTGTAGATCAACCGTGCCCCGGCATTACCGGCGATCCAGGCGGCCTCCAGGGCGTGCAGCTTGTGGTTGATCGGCACCGCCACCGCCCCGCTCCACCAGATGGCGTACAGCAGCTCGAGATAGGCGCAGCTGTTCTTCAACAGCAGCGCCACCCGTTCGCCGGGGACGATGCCATGCTGTTGGCGCAGCTCCAGGGCCCGCGACCGGGCTCTGGCGGCAAACGCCTGGTAGTCGGCAACCTGCCGGCTACCCTCGAACAGCGCCGCGCGCTGCGGCCAGCGCTGGGCCGCATCGAGCAGCCATTGGGCGATATTCATCCTCAGGTCCTGACCGCTTGCAGCACGCTGGCATAGTTGGCCACGGCCATGCCGCCCATGTTGAACAGCAGGCCGAATTCGGCGCCGGGCACGCCCAGGCCAATGGGCTCGCCGACCAGCTGGGCAAAGCCCAGGGCATGCATCGATACTCCGGTGGCCCCCACCGGGTGCCCCTTGGCCTTGAGCCCGCCGGACAGGTTCACCGGCAGGCGTCCGCCCTGGCGCACGATGCCGTCGTCGATGGCGCGGTGCCCCTCGCCCTTGGGCGCCAGGCCCATGGCCTCGTAGATCAGCAGTTCGGCGATGGTGAAGCAGTCGTGGACCTCGGCGAAGCTCAGGTCGCCCAGGGTCACCCCGGACTCACGCAGCGCACCATGGATCGCCCGCTGCGGGCCTTCGAAGGCCAGCACGTCGCGGCTGGCCATGGGCAGCAGGTCGTTGACCTGGACCATGGCGCGGATCGCTACCTGGCGCCGCATCGAGCGGGCGCGATGGGACGAGGCCAGGACGATCGCCGCCGCGCCGTCGCTGATCAGCGAGCAGTCGGTCAGGCGCAGCGGCGGCGCGATCAGCGGGTTGCTCTGGGAGACGCTGTTGCAGTGCTCGAAATCCATCAACCGGTGCATCTGCGCCAGGGGGTTGGCCATGGCGTTGGCGTGGTTCTTCACCGCGATCGCCGCCATCGAGGCCAGCGGGCTGTGATAGCGCTCGGTGTACTGCTGCGCCACCTGGCCGAACAACTGGGCGAAGCTCAGGCCGGCCTCCCGCGTATCGTTCTGGTAGCCGGCGCCAGCCAGGGCCCGGGTGACCTCGGCGGTGCTGTTGCTGGTCATTTTCTCCGCGCCCACCACCAGCACCAGTTCGGCGGCGCCACTGCGGATCGCGTTGATCCCGGCCTGGATCGCCGCCGAACCGGAAGCGCAGGCGTTCTCGCAACGGGTGGCAGGCTTGAAGCGCAGTTTGGGATCGGCCTGGAGCATCAGCGAGGCGGGAAAACCATCGGACACCAGGCCGGAGTTGAAGTGGCCGAGAAACAGTGCGTCGATCTCGGCAGCATCGATCGCAGCGTCCGCCAGGGCTTCGCGCGTGACCTTGACGATCAGGTCTTCGAGATTCAGGCCGTCCAGGCGACCGAAAGGGCTATGGGCGGCAGCGACGATGGATACGGAATCGTGGGTCATGGTGATTTTCTTCTGTCCTTGAAGCGGGGATTCCATAGAATGATCCAGCGCCCGAATCCCAAGCTAGTTGGGGCAACTACCTACTCCTGTAAGTAGTGCCCGCCTCCTGGCAAGTGCGCCGACCACCTCGAGGCAGGATGCCCAATGACCCTACATACCCAGCGATTCCAGGACCTCGAGCGCCTGGCGTTCCAGGTTTCCCCCGCACCGCAGTTGATCACCGGGCACCGACGGATACTCGACTGCAACCAGGCCTTCGTCCGCCTGTTCGGTTATGAGCGCGAGCACCTGCGCGACCACCTGACCCTGCTGCTGTACCCCTCGCACGCCGACTACCAGAGCATTGGCGAACGCAGCGAACACTGGCTGCGCAGCGGCCCCAGCGATTCCTACAGCGACGAACGCTTCATGCAGCATCGCAATGGCGAGGTGTTCTGGGCCCGGGCCCAGGGGTTCTCCCTGACCCCGCTGGACCCGTTCGAGCTGATGGTCTGGCACTTCGAGCGCCTGGACCGCCAGACAGCGCCGTCGATCCGACTGACCCCGCGCGAACGAGAGATATCCCTGCATATCGTCAACGGCCTGACCTGCAAGGAGGTGGCGCGCAGGCTGGGCATCTCCCATCGCACCGTGGAAGTGCACCGCGCCCGGCTGATGAAGAAACTTCAGGCCAAGAACAGTGCGGAGCTGGTGTCGAAGATCATCTTCATCGGTTGAGGAGCTAGGCCAGCATCTCGCTGGCACTGATGCGCAGCAATTGCAACGGGCCGACCGTGGCCCCCTGCACACTGCCACCCTCGTGCAGGATCTGGTTCACGGCATCCATCTCGGCGCTGCGGCCGGCGACCAGCTGGTAAGTGCTGCTGGGCAACTCGGCGGTGAAGCCCTGCTCGACGGTCCGGTAGGCCAGGGTCAGCGCGGCGGTGAAGTAATGCTGGCTGGCAACCGGTACCTGTACCTCTTCGTCGTTGTCGTCATAGACGATGAAATGCCCGACGAAGGATGCCACCCCCAGGCGCTTGAGCATGGGCCAGCTCAGGGCCGCAGGCACGAAGGCATTGAGCTTTTCGGCAACGATCGGCGAATAGCCCCGCTCCTGCAGCAGCTCGACGATCCGGTCCTCGTCGGCCTCGGGGTGGGCTCCCATGACTTGCAAGGCATCGAGCACGGCGCGGTGGGCGGTTTCATGATCGACGTCGGGAGAACAATGGGCACAGTCTGGCGGGCAGGTATCGCTCATGGCAGGTCGAAGGTCCATATCGGTGGTGGAAAACGCGCGGCAGGGTAACCCCATGCCTGCTCGAGATGCCAGCGATGCGTCAGCCGGCTACATCGGCCAGCAGGTCACCGGCGCGGATGCGCAACAACTTCAATGGCCCAAGGCTGCCGCCCTCCACGCTCACGTCCTGGGCCAGGGCCTTGTTCACCGCGTTGATCTCGGCACTGCGCCCGATCACACGTTCGTAGGCCTGAAGCGACAGTTCTTCGCTGAAACCCTGCTCCAGGGTGCGCTGGGCCAGTTGCAACGCGGCGATGAAATAGTGCTGGCCGGCAACCGGTATCTGCACTTCCTCATCGTTGTCGTCATAGGCGATGAAATATCCGCTGCAAAGCTCCACGCCCAGGCGCTTGAGTACCGGCCAGCCCAAGGCGGTGGGCACGAAGACATTGAGTTTTTCCGCAGCGATCCGCGAGTGGCCGCGTTCTTGCAGCAGCTCGACGATCCGATCTTCATCGGCCTCGGGATGGGCCGCGATGATCTGCAGGGTCTCGAGTACCGCTCGCTGGGCGCTTTGGTGATCGAGGGAAGAACAATAGACACAGTCTGGCGAGGAGGTATCGGTCACGGGAGGTCGAAGGTCCATATCGGTGGTGGAAACGGGCGGCAGGGTAAACCCTTGGCCGCCCGGACTCCAGCACCCTGGCTGGCGCTACTTGATCACCACCGGGTTCACCGGGGCGCCGCTGCCGCCGACGATCTTCAACGGCGCGGCGGTGTAGAGGAAGGTCCACTGGCCATCGGCCGCGCAGTCCTCGGCCAGCTCCTCGAGCAGCACGATCTCGGTGAAGGCGATGCCCAGGTTGCGCATCAGTGCGCAATGCAGCGGGATCTGCACCCCCGACGCCGGATCGGTGATCACCTCGTTGGCAATGGTATCGGTCACCAGGTTGGGGATCTCCATCTGGTCGAACCACTCCACCAGCTCGCGGCTGTAGGTCAGCCCCGGCTCCACCAGGTCCTTGAAGAACTCGGTCTTGCCGTACTCATAGAAAGCCCCCATGGAGCCGGTGCGGATGATCAGGATGTCGCGCTTTTCGATGACAACGCCCTGGGCCTTGGCCGCGGCCAGCAGGTCCTGGTGATCGAAGGTCTCGCCACGGCCCAGGTACTTCTTGCCCCGGTGGCGGGCCATGTCGATCAGTACCGCACGCCCCACGATCCCGCGTTCGGCGATCGGCAGCACGCTGGCCTTGGCCATGCCACCCACCGTAGTGCTGGCGTCGTAGCCGTTCCACAACTGGTTGTCATACCAGGCATGGCCCAAGGCGTCGTACTGGGTCGAGCCCTGCAACTGCATGAAGATCACGTCGTCGCAATACTCGGCACCGCCGCCCATCGAGGGCTGCTTGCCGGCCTGGTAGTGACTGCGGTCCAGGGTGTTGAAGCGCATGGATGGGCTGCGCGCCGGCCACATCGGATCGCCGCCCGGATGGCCGATCTGCACCTGCAGGGTGAAGGTCTTGCCCTGGCGCACCGCGGCAACGCCACGCAGCACCTCGGCCTGCTGCAGGTAGTTGAGGGCGCCGACCTCGTCGTCTGGCCCCCATTTGCCCCAGTTCCTGGGCAGTCCCTCGAGGAGCCTGGCGATATCGGGCTGGTTGTTGTGGTCGATCCCGCACATATCGATTGCACTCCTTAGCTTGGGTTGGAACAGCCGGACGCCTTCTATACACAACGAGCGCAGTCCAGAGCAAGGTAAGAGTTGCCAGCGCAAGAGCCTCCCGAGCCGTGCCTGCCCGGGGTCCTTTGCGCAACCTCAACGCCCGGAAAAACGCAGGCGCGAGAGCTGGCGCAAGTCGCCTTCCAGGTAGTAGTCGTCGCTCCAGCTATCGTTGGTGGCCAGGGGCTGGACCTGCTTGAGCGCCAATTGCCGGGCGAAGTAACGGAACCGGTAGTGCTCGTAGAAGCGCAGCAGTTCCAGGCCATAGCGGTCCGCCAGGTCGGTATCGCCACGGATGATCAGGAAGTTCTCGTCGTTGCCCTGGCTGGCGCCGACGCTGAGGTTGTGGCTGCCGCTGATGATCACCGGCGCATCGCTGGTGAAATCGGTGACCACCGCCTTGGTGTGCACCAGCAAGTTGCCCTTCTGCCCCTTGAGGCCTTCCTTGAGCCAGCCTTCCAGGCCGTTGTTGAGCAAGGCCGTAGCGGCGAACTCCGCCGTGCGGTCGGCATGGAAACCGGTGATGCGGCTGGCGGTATTCTGCAGGCCATAGCGCAGCACGTCGTCGTGGGGCTGGCCGAGCAAGGCATCGAGGATCCGGTCGGGCAAGGCAAAGGCGGTGACGAACAGCAAGTCACGGCGGGCGCCGTTGATGATCCGCACGAACTCGTCGAGGTCGCCCTGCCCGGTCCGCGGCGAGAAACCGGCGAACAGCGCTGCCGCAGGCTGCATGGGGTTGTGCTGGGTCAACCATTTGCGGGTGGCACCGACATCCGTCGGCGCTGCCCAGATCTGCTCGAACACTTGCAGGTAGCGGCTGGCGATGTCCGTGTTGTCCAGGCAGTGCACCACGTTGGCCTGGCGGTACACGCCATTGGCGGTGAAGTTGGTGCTGCCGCACAGGACCGCGATGTCCTGGCGCTGCCCGCCGGCATCCAGGCGACCGAGGACGATGAACTTGTCGTGGAAAATGGCGTGGGTCACTCGCCCGCGCTTACAAGCCTCGGGCAAGTGCTGCAGGCTGGCCTGGTTCTGCGCCGTGTCATCGTCCCCGGGACCTGCGTGATACAGCACCCGCACCTGCACGCCCCGGTCGAAAGCGGCATTGACCGCAGCGACAATGGCCGGCAACTGGTACTCGTAGATGGCGATATCCAGGCACCAGCTGGCATCGGCGGCCCGCTGGATGAACCCCAGCAGTTGCCCCAGCAGGCCGTTTTCCAGCCATTGCCGGGGCGCGTCCGGCCAGGCTTCGACGGGCAGGTTCTTGTTGGCGCTGAGCAAAGCGTCCAGCTCGGGAAACTTGCGCGAGAACGCCTGGCTGGCAGCCACTGCCCGATTGAAGATCACCCGTTGCCCGGCAGGCAGGCCGTTATCGGCGGTGATGCCAAGTTGCAGCATTTCTCCCAATTGCGGCGCAGCGGCGCTGCCATAGACCAGGTACACCCGGTAATTGAGGGTGGCACCGGGGTGGACGGCGTAGTCGGCCCAACGGAATTTCTGCAACGGCGCCTGGTTGCTGGGCGTGGCGTTGTACTGGGGGAAGGTGTGGGTCTTGCCGGGGAAAGTCAGGCTGTTGAACAGGAACAGCCAGGGCTTGTCGCCGGTCTGTTTCTCGATGGCGAAACCCAGCAAGCCCTGGCGCCGGCTGGCATCCAGGTCCATGGCCAGGAGCACGCCATTGGTGCCAGCGTAGGCCTTGACCCGAAAATCGTCCTTGTCGTTGTGCACCAGTACCCGCATGGCATCGCTCCACTGATTGGCGCAGGCAGTGTAGCTGCCGCTACCGGCCGTGCATGGCTCGATATGAGCCCTGGGACAGCGCTCTTGGAGCAACAGGTAGATCGCGCTACCAAGCCTTGCGGCCACTGCGCGCCCGTACGCAGCCTCGGCACGAGCCACGGGGCTTGGGGTGCTACAGGTCGATATGGTGGTAGTCGGCGCCCAGGCGCTGGGCCAGTTCCCGGGCGCGACCGAGGCGGATCGGGCTGCGCTCGATGTCCAGCAACAGGGTCGGACAATTCAGAGCGTCGACCGGCGGCAGGGTCTTCAAGCGCCCGTCGGTGATCAGCAACACCCGCTGCTGTTCTGCCGGCCAGCGCCGTTGCCGCTGCTCCAGCCACTGCCGGGCCTCGGCCAGGGCCTGGGGCAATGGCGTACCGCCGCCGGCGCCCAGGCCATCGAGCCAGTGCCGCAGGTCCTTGGAAGCCTTGAGCCCCTGGACCTGCCAATGTGGCGCCCGACCGCTGGCGGTGAGCAAGGCCAGGCGCGCCCGCTGCCGGTAGGCATCGTCGAACAGCTGCGCCAGCAGGCCCTTGGCATCGCTCAAGGCGTGATGCCGGCGCGTCGAGGCCGAGGCGTCGACGATCACCAGCCACAACTCATGGGGCGTGCGACTGCGCAGTTGCCACAGCAGGTCCTCGACCACCCGTGGGCGGCCCTTGAGCAAGGTGCCTGGCCAGTTGATACGACCGCAACTCGCCGCCCGGCTGCGGCCTTGTCGTCCCTGGTCCAGGCGCCCCGGCCGGGGCTTGGCATCCGCCCCCAGGCCAGAGCGGGAACGGATGCCTAGGGCTTTTTTGGCCAGCTGGGTACCTCGCGCCGGGCGCCGGTGGGCAGTGCCTGGGCCGGCATGTCACCCCATTGGCCCGCGCCTTCGCGGGCCTCGCGCTGCGCCCCGGACTGCTGCGGTGCCGGCGACTGGGGCTGCTGCGCCGGTGCGGCGGGCGCCTGCCCGCGCCGATGGCGCAAGGCGAATTCCGCCACCGCGTCGATATCCTCCTCGGCGATGGCCGAAGCGCCACGCCAGGCGGCATGGGCCCGGGCGGCCCGCAGCCAGACCAGGTCGGCACGCAAGCCGTCGACCCCGGCGGCGAAACAACGCTCGGTGATCTGCGCCAGGGCCTGGTCATCCAGGGCGATACGCTCCAGCAGCGTCCGCGCCTGCTGGCAGCGCTGGCGCAGTTCGGCCTGGGCCTGGGCCCATTGGTTGCAGAAGCCCTGCGGGTCGCTATCGAAATCCAGGCGCCGACGGATGATCTGCCCGCGTTCCAGAGGCAGGACCTGGCCGCTCAAAGCCACGTTGAGACCGAAGCGGTCCAGCAGTTGCGGGCGCAACTCGCCCTCCTCCGGGTTCATGGTGCCGATCAGCACGAACTTCGCCGAATGCCGATGGGAAATGCCATCGCGCTCGATGAGGTTGGTGCCACTGGCCGCCACGTCCAGCAGCAAGTCCACCAGGTGGTCGGGCAGCAGGTTGACCTCATCGACATACAACACCCCGCCGTCGGCCTTGGCCAGAACGCCCGGGGAGAACTGCGCCCGCCCCTCGCCCAGGGCTGCATCCAGGTCCAGGGTACCCACCAGCCGCTCTTCGCTGGCCCCCAGGGGCAAGGTGACGAACTGCCCGCTGGCCAGCAAATCCGCCAACCCCCGGGCCAGGGTCGACTTGGCCATGCCCCGTGGCCCCTCGATCAACACGCCACCGATCTTCGGGTCGATGGCGGTCAGGCACAGGGCCAGCTTCAGGGCATCGGCGCCGACCACGGCCGACAAGGGGAAATGCGGGGTGTCGCTCATCTGGGGTTCTCGCTTGGGTCTGGGTGTCCCGAAGGACGATTTCGCGAGCCGTCTCGCGATCGAGTGCGCAGCATTCGCCGCCTCAGGGCACCTCTAAAAAACGTAGGCGAGGCAGTCAGCGCAAGGCAAAAACAGGCGAAAAAGCGCAGTTTACAAGGGGTAAATGTGCATTTTGACCGGGCTGGCGCACCAGCCTGTTTTTAACGCAGCGATGACAACGCAGGTAGTTTTCAGAGGTGCCCTCAGGAGTCTTCTTCTATATCCAGCAGCAGATGCTCCAGGGCCTCGCGATAGGCTCCGGGCTCCTGCCACAGGCCGCGCTGCTGGGCCTCCAGCAAACGCTCGGTCATATCGCGCAAGGCGTGGGGATTATGCTGGCGAACGAACTCGCGGGTCGAGTCGTCCAGCAGGTAGGCATCGGCCAGCAAGGCGTACTGATGGTCGTCGATCAGCTCGGTGGTGGCATCGAAGGCGAACAGGTTGTCCAGGGTCGCGGCCATTTCGAAGGCACCCTTGTAACCGTGGCGCTTGACCCCCTCGATCCATTTCGGGTTGACCGCCCGGGAACGGATCACCCGGTTGAGCTCTTCCTTGAGGCTGCGGATCTTCGGCAGGTCGGGCTGGCTGTGATCGCCGTGGTAGCTGGCGACCTTGGCCCCGCCCAGGCTCTCCACCGCCGCCAGCATGCCGCCCTGGAACTGGTAGTAGTCGTTGGAATCCAGCAGGTCGTGCTCGCGGTTGTCCTGGTTCTGCACCACCGCCTGGACCCGGCCCAGGCGAGCGGCGAACTGCTCGCGGGCGGCGGTGCCTTCATCGCTGCCGCCGTAGGCGTAGCCTCCCCAGTTGAGGTAGACCTCGGCCAGGTCCTCGCGGCTCTGCCACAGCCGACCGTCGATGGCGCCCTGGACCCCGGCGCCATAGGCCCCGGGCTTGGCCCCGAAGATCCGCCAGCCAGCCTGGCGCGCCGCTGCTTCCGGGTCCAGGCCGCCAGCCTGCAAGGCTTCGCGTTCGGCACGGACCCTGGCCGCCAGGGGGTTCATGTCGGCCGGCTCGTCCAGGGCCGCCACCGCCTGCACCGCAGCGTCGAACAGGCGGATGAGGTTGGCGAAGGCATCGCGGAAGAACCCGGAAATCCGCAGGGTCACGTCGACCCGGGGCCGGTCCAGCAGGCTCAGGGGCAGGATCTCGAAGTCGTCGACCCGCTGGCTGCCGGTGGCCCAGACGGGCCGCACGCCCATCAGCGCCATGGCCTGGGCGATATCGTCGCCACCGGTGCGCATGGTGGCCGTGCCCCAGACCGACAGGCCCAGTTGCAGCAGGTGATCGCCGTGATCCTGCAGGTGGCGCTCGAGGATCAGGTTGGCCGACTGAAAGCCGATGCGCCAGGCAGTGGTGGTGGGCAGGTTGCGCACATCCACCGAATAGAAATTGCGCCCGGTGGGCAACACGTCCAGGCGTCCGCGACTGGGCGCGCCGCTGGGGCCCGCCGGCACGAAGCGGCCTTGCAGGGCATCGAGCAGGCCGCGCATCTCCGCCGGGCCGCAGGCATCCAGGCGCGGCGCCACCACCTCGCGCAAGCCTTCGATGATACTGCGCACCGGCTCCCAACCGGCTTCGTCCAGTTGCGCCACCGGGCCTTGCAAGGCCGCCTCGATCAGGCGCCCGGCGTAGATTTCCAGGCGCTCGCGCACATCCCCGGCGGTACGCCACAAGGCATCGCTGAGCTGTTGCAGGGCCTGCGGCCGCCGCCCGGTCCAGGGCTCGGCCAGGGCGCAGTCCAGCGGGTCGAACCCCAACTCGAAGGCCTTGGCCAGGGCCCGCAGCAGGCTGGCGTGGGCGCCCTTGCCGTCGCCCCGGGGGATGCGCATCAGGGCCAGCAACGTATCGATGCGCAAGCGCCCTTCTGGCGACTCGCCGAACACATGCAGGCCGTCGCGGATCTGCGATTCCTTGAGATCGCACAGGTAGGTGTCCAGCCGTGGCAGCCAGAGCGCCGCATCGGCTTCGCCTTCCAGTGGTCCGTCCAGTTGCAGCTCGCGGTCGATCTGGGTCTCGCGCACCAGGCGCAAGATGTCCCGTTGCAGCTCCCGCGCGCGGCGCGGGTCGAGCAACTGGGCCTCGTAATACTCGTCGGCCAACAGCTCCAGGTTACGCAGCGGGCCATAGGTTTCGGCGCGGGTCAGGGGCGGCATCAGGTGATCGATGATCACCGCCTGGGTCCGGCGCTTGGCCTGGGCGCCCTCCCCTGGGTCGTTGACGATGAACGGGTAGATATTCGGCAGCGGCCCCAGCAAGGCGTCCGGCCAGCACTGGGCCGACAGGCCAACGCCCTTGCCCGGCAGCCACTCGAGGTTGCCGTGCTTGCCGACGTGGATCACTGCGTGGGCGCCGTAGACCTGGCGCAGCCAGAAATAGAACGCCAGGTAGGCATGGGGCGGCACCAGGTCCGGGTCGTGGTACACCGCGCTGGGGTCGACCTGGTAACCCCGGGCCGGCTGGATGCCGATGAAGGTCAGGCCCAGGCGCAGGCCAGCGACCATCAGCCGCCCGTTGCGGAACATCGGGTCCTGCTCCGGGGCGCCCCAGCGCTCCAGCACCGCTTGGCGGTTGGCCTCGGGCAATGCCTGGAACAGGCGCTGGTAGTCGTCCAGGGCCAGGCTCTGCTGGCAAGGGCGCAGGTCGAGGCTGTCCAGATCGTTGCTGACGCCACCGAGCAATTGCTGGATCAGCTCGGTGCCGCTGGCCGGCAGCTCGCCAGGCAGCGGATAACCCTCGGCCTGCAAGGCCTTGAGAATGTTCAGCGCCGCCGCCGGGGTATCCAGGCCCACGCCGTTGCCGATGCGCCCGTCGCGGGTCGGGTAGTTGGCCAGGACCAGGGCGATGCGCTTCTGGTGGTTGTCCAGGCGGCCCAGCTCGACCCAGTTGCTTGCCAGCCGGGCGACGAAGTCCATGCGCTCGGGCTGGCCGCGGTAGCAGACCACGTCCGACTGGCTGCGCTCGCTGCGCCAGGCCAGGTCCTTGAAGCTGATAGGCCGGCTGATGATGCGTCCATCCAGTTCGGGCAAGGCGATGTGCATGGCCAGGTCCCGTGGGCCCAGGCCCTGTTCGCTGGCCTGCCAGCCCGGCTCGTTGTCCTGGGCGCAGATGGCCTGGATCACCGGGATGTCGCGGCGAAACGGTCGCAGGTGCGGCGCCTCGGGGCTGGACTGGGCGAAACCGGTGGTGTTGAGGATCACTCCGGCACCGGTCTCATCCAGCCAGTCTTGCACCTGCGCCAGGCAGCCGGGCTCCTTGAGGCTGGCCACGGCGATCGGCAAGGGGTTGAGACCGGCAGCCACAAGGCGCTGGCAGAACAGGTCGATGAATGCGGTGTTGGCCGCCTGCAAGTGCGAGCGATAGAACAGCAGCGCCGCCACCGCCTGGCCGGGCTGCCAGTGGGCCTGCCAATCCGCCAGGCTGGCCTGGCTCCTGGCCGGGTGATAGAGCGCGGTGCGCGGCAGCACCTGCGGTTCGCTCCAGGGGTAATCGCGCCCCAGCAAGCCGCTCAGGCAGCGGTAGAAATTCAACGCATTTTCTCGCCCGCCCTGTCGCAGGAACTGCCACAGGCGGTCGCGCTCCACGGCCGACACCGTGCTCAGGTCGCTGAGCTCCGGGTCGGGCCGGTCGTCCCCCGGCACCAGGATCAGCTGCACCCCGCGCCGGGACAGCTCCACCAGTTGCTCGACGCCATAACGCCAGTAGGCGATGCCACCGTGCAGGGAAATCAGGATGACCTTGGCATGGCGCAGCACCTGGTCGACGTAAAGGTCCACCGAGGCGTGGTTCTGCACCTGCATCGGGTTGGCCAGGCGAAAGCTGGGGTAGTCCGCTGGCAGTTGCTCGGCGGCCTCGGCCAGCAGCGCCAGGCTGGAGTCGCCGCTGCACAGGACCACCAGCTCGGCGGGGGTTTGTCCAAGGTCGGCGATGTTGTCATCCGACACGAATCCGCCGGGCTGGGTCCTGAGCAGGTGCATGGGTCAGGCGCCCAGGGCGGCGCGCAGTTGCGCTTCCAGCTGGGTTGCATCCAGTTCCTGGCCGATCAGCACCAGGCGGGTGATGCGTTTCTCATCAGCGCCCCACTTGCGGTCGAAGTGCTTGTCGAAGCGGGTGCCCACGCCCTGGAGCAGCAGGCGCATCGGCTTGCCGGGGATCGCCGCAAAACCCTTGACCCGCAGGATGCCGTGCTTGACCACCAGTTGGGTCAGGGCATCGAGCAGCAGGCTTTCGTCGGCCTCGGGCAGCTCGATGGAGATCGAGTCGAAGGCGTCGTGGTCATGGTCGTCATGATCGTCGCCGTCATGGTGGTGGTCATGGTGGCTGTGACGGCTGTCGATGTGCTCCTCGGAACCGGCACCCACGCCCAGCAGTACGTCCAGGGGCAGGCGCCCGCTGCTGGCCTCGATCACCTTGACCGCCGGCGGCAGCTCCTCGGCCACTTCCTGGCGGACCCTGGCCAGGTCGGCCGGGTCGATCAGGTCGGTCTTGTTGAGGATCACCAGGTCGGCGCTGGACAACTGGTCGGCGAACAGCTCGTGCAGTGGCGACTCGTGGTCCAGGTTGGGGTCGAGCTTGCGCTGGGCGTCCACCTGGTCCGGGAAGGCGGCGAAGGTGCCGGCGGCCACGGCCGGGCTGTCGACCACGGTGATCACCGCATCGACGGTGCAGGCGCTGCGGATTTCCGGCCACTGGAAGGCTTGCACCAGGGGCTTGGGCAGGGCCAGGCCGCTGGTTTCGATGAGGATATGGTCCAGGTCGCCACGGCGGGCCACTAGTTCACGCATCACCGGGAAGAATTCTTCCTGCACGGTGCAGCACAGACAGCCGTTGGCCAATTCGAAGACCCGGCCGCTGGCCTCTTCCTCGGTGCAGCCGATGGAGCACTGCTTGAGGATCTCGCCGTCGATGCCCAGTTCGCCGAACTCGTTGACGATCACCGCGATACGACGGCCCTGGGCGTTGTCCAGCATGTGCCGCAGCAAGGTGGTCTTGCCCGAGCCCAGGAAGCCGGTGACGATGGTGACGGGAAGTTTGGCCAGTGTTTTCATCGGATGCCCTTTTGGCGAAGGAGGCGGGCATACGGGACGACAGGCACGGCGCGGGCCAGGTGCTGATTTCGCCACCGGATCACCCCGCCCGGTTGTAGTGAGAATCTGGGTCGAGGCAGGTCTCCTGGCTGGGGGCTTGCCAGTCCAGGACTGACGCTTCCTGTGCCTTCCCGCCGGCGTCATGGACGCCAGGCAGTGGCCGTGCAGGAATGGAACCCTTCACAGTTGCGGGGGCAGCCGCGGCTTCTACCGCGTTCCCGTCTTAGCTTCGACCGCTGGCCGAAGAACCTCGAAGGCGCAAGGCTACGCAGAGCGCGGAGGACGGTCAATGCACATATGCGGCGGCTTCCCGTGCCAACCGGCGATTGACGGCGCTCCCTTGCCCATGATTTGCTACACAACTTGTTACGGGTGCCCTTCACAGGGTGAAACGGGAAACCGGTGAATCACGCGCTTGCCAGCGGTGACCAGTCCGGTGCTGCCCCCGCAACGGTAAGCGAGCGAAGTGTCAGATCCACTGTGCCCCCGGGCATGGGAAGGCGACACTTGCCGGCATGGCATGACCCGCCCTGCCCCTCGCGAGCCCGGAGACCGGCCCGCAATACACGAATAACAAACCCGCGGTGGGCGGGCGCTGTTGCAAACCCTGCGTGAACGCCACGCGGGGTTTTCCTGCGCCGCTTCCCGCTGACAAACCCAAGGGAACGCGCCATGTCGACCATCAGCAGCACCAGCCATTCCGCCAGCAGCACCGCCACCCTGAGCCAGCGCCTGGTAGCCGCCATCGGTGCCTCGATCCTTGGCGCCTGCCTGGTGTACTTCGCCGGCTTCTCGCATATCGAGGCGGTGCATAACGCCGCCCACGACACCCGCCACAGCGCCGCCTTCCCTTGCCACTGAGACCCGTCCGATGATCAAGCGTATCGCGCAAACCGCGGGCTTCACCGGGCTGCTGGCCGCCCTGCTGCTGACCTTGCTGCAAAGCTTCTGGGTCGCGCCATTGATTCTCCAGGCGGAAACCTACGAAAAGGCCCCGGCCACCGAGGCAGTCCATGAACACGCCCCGGGCGCCATGGCCGGGCACGTCCACGATGAAGAAGCCTGGGAACCGGAGGACGGCTGGCAGCGAGTGCTGTCCACCACCGGCGGCAACCTGGTGGTCGCCGTGGGCTTCGCCCTGATGCTGGCAGGCCTCTACACCCTGCGCGCACCGAGCCGCACTTCCCAGGGCCTGCTCTGGGGCCTGGCCGGCTACGCCACCTTCTGCCTGGCGCCCACCCTGGGCCTGCCGCCGGAGCTGCCGGGCACCGCCGCGGCCGACCTGGTGCAGCGCCAGACCTGGTGGGTCGGTGCCGCCGCGTCCACTGCCGTGGGCCTGGCACTGATCGTGTTCGCCGGCAACTGGCTGCTGAAGTTGCTGGGCGCGGCCATCATCGCCGTGCCCCATGTGATCGGCGCTCCCCAACCGGAAGTGCATTCGATGCTGGCCCCCGAAGCACTGGAGGCACAGTTCAAGATCGCCTCGCAATTGACCAATGCCGCCTTCTGGCTGGCCCTGGGCTTGATCAGCGCCTGGCTGTTCCGGCGCAAGGGCGAGGATGGCCAGCGGGCATGATCACCGAGCCGGCCCTGGTGGTCGGCCTGGGTTGTCGCAAGGGCTGCCCGGCCAGCGCCCTGCGCGCCCTGCTGGACCAGGTGCTGCGGGCCCATGGCCTGGACCTGGGCCAGGTACAGGCCCTGGCCAGCATCGACCTGAAGCAGGATGAACCGGGCCTGCTGGAGCTGGCGCAGCAGTTGTCGCTGCCATTGACCTTCTTCAGCAGTGCCCAACTGGCGCCCTACGACTCCCGCCTGAGCCACAGGTCGCAGGCCGCATTCGAACGCACCGGCTGTCATGGCGTCGCCGAAAGCGCCGCCCTGGCCATGGCCGAATGCCTGCAAGCAGGCTCGGCGCAACTGCTGGTGCCCCGGCAAAAATCCGCCGAAGCCACCCTGGCATTGGCTGTTTGCCCGTAGAATCACCGATAATCCCCGCCCTCGATCATGAGCGATCTTCATCATGAAGCCCGCTCGCCCCCTTTTTCACAGGACATTGCCATGACTGTCTACTTCATCGGCGCCGGCCCCGGCGACCCGGAACTGATCACCGTCAAGGGCCAGCGCCTGATCCATCGCTGCCCGGTGATCATCTACGCCGGCTCCCTGGTGCCCCAGGCGGTGCTCGAGGGACATAGCGCAGTACGGGTGATCAACAGCGCCGAGCTGCATCTGGAACAGATCATCGAGGTCATCCGCGAAGCCCATGCCCAGGGCCAGGATGTAGCCCGGGTGCACTCCGGCGATCCGAGCCTGTACGGCGCCATCGGCGAGCAGATCCGTTGCCTGCGGGAGCTGGGGATTGCTTTCGAGATCGTCCCCGGAGTCACCGCCACCGCCGCCTGCGCCGCATTGCTGGGAGCGGAGCTGACCTTGCCCGATGTCTCCCAGAGCGTGATCCTCACCCGCTACGCGGACAAGACCAGCATGCCGGCCGGGGAAGAGTTCGCCAGCCTGGCGGCCCATGGCGCCACCATGGCCATCCACCTGGGGGTCAACCACCTGGAGCGCATCGTCGCCGAACTGCTGCCCCACTACGGTGCCGACTGCCCGATCGCGGTGGTGCACCGGGCCACCTGGCCGGACCAGGACTGGGTCCAGGGGACCCTGGCGGATATCGCAGCCAAGGTAGCCGCCAAGGGCTTCCGGCGCACCGCGCTGATCCTGGTGGGCCGGGTATTGGCCGCCGATGCCTTCAGTGAGTCGTCGCTGTACCGCGCCGGCCACGCCCACCTCTATCGGCCCTGACCCACTTGTTCACGCCCAGGGGCCTGGTTCCAGGCATAAAAAAACGGCGCTCACGGGGCGCCGTTTTTTTGTGTCGCAGCGAACGCCTTAGTAGTAGGCGTTTTCTTTCTGCGTATGGTCAGTGACGTCACGCACGCCCTTGAGCTCAGGAATACGCTCGAGCAGGGTGCGCTCGATGCCGTCCTTCAAGGTCACGTCGGCCTGGCCACAACCCTGGCAGCCGCCACCGAACTGCAGCACGGCGATGCCGTCTTCGACCACGTCGATCAGGCTGACCTGGCCGCCGTGGCTGGCCAGCCCGGGGTTGATCTCGGTTTGCAGGTAGTAGTTGATGCGCTCGTTGATCGGGCTATCGGCGTTGACCATGGGCACCTTGGCGTTGGGAGCCTTGATGGTCAGCTGGCCGCCCATGCGATCGGTGGCGTAGTCGACGACTGCATCATCGAGGAAACCTTCACTGAAGGCATCGATGTAGGCAGTGAAGCTCTTGAGGCCCAGGGCCTTGTCCTCGGGCTTTTCTTCGCCTGGCTTGCAATAGGCGATGCAAGTCTCGGCGTACTGGGTACCTGGTTGGGTGATGAAGATGCGGATGCCGATCCCCGGGGTGTTCTGCTTGGATAGCAGATCAGCCAGATAATCGTGGGCGGCGTCGGTAATGGTTATGGCGCTCATGATGGTTCCTCGCAGACGTGGGCGCAGTTTACGCCAATCGATGTCGCTGAAAAAGTCCTAGTGTTTTTGTCAGGATAGACCTTGGTCTGAGACGCCCCCGCAGGCTTCTGCGCATCCGGGGGCGGCGACCGCTCTATCTCAGAGGTTTTCGTAGCGGTTCATATCCATGACCCCGGCCTCGACCGGATCGGTTTCCTGCAAGAAGCGGGTCTGGTCATGGAAGTACTGCCAGAACTGCGGATGGCTGCGGCGGATGCCCCAGCGCTCGACGATCTTCTCGAAGCTTTCGGCATCGCGGGCTTCCTGCATGGCCGTGACGAACTCCGGCACCTCGGCGGACGGGATGTCGAACATGAAGTTCGGATAACTGCTGAGAATGCCGGGGAAGATGGTCAGGGTATCCAGCCCCGGCTGGTAGCGCAGCGATTCGCCGAGCATGAAGGCCACGTTGCTGTGGGCCCGGTTGCGCAGCATGCTGTAGAACTGGCGCTTGCCGCCGGGCGTCTGGACCCGTAGCAAGGTGGCCTCAGGCAACTGCTCGATGACCTTGAGCCCGGCCGCCGGCCGCGATGCCAGACCGCTCAGGGCCTGTTCGGCATCCTGCAGGGCCGGGTCGATGTTGGGTCGCGAGCAATAGGCGCTGTCGCAGCGGTTGATCGGGTCCGGCTTGGCATTGAGCTCGCCGTAGCGCGCCAGCAACTGGTTGGCGAAATCCTTCTTCGGATCCTTGGCGTCCAGCTTCAGGGCGCTGCGCTTGCTGTCGTCGATGGACTCGTAGTCCAGCCACATCTTGAACTTGCCGCTGTTCTGGTACCAGTCGTCGAGGAAGTCCTCGCGGGTGCCGGCGGGCATCAGGCGCAGGAAGTTCTGCTCGGCGCCATTGCGGATCAGGTCGAAGTACAGCCGGGTCTGGGCCTGGTGCGAGACGTTGCCGAACACGTCGAAGTTCACTGCCAGCTGGTAATAGGTGCGCTCCAGCAATGGATAGTCGAACAGCCACATCGTCTGCGGAATCTCACCGATCAGGCCCTTGGTCACCGAGGCGCTGTCGAAGTGCCGGAAGATGCTCAACAGCGCGTTGTCGTTGCCGGCCCACAGGGTCGACCAACTGGGCGCCGGGGCCTCGGCGTAGGAATCACGACGCAGGACCTCGTACTCGTTGCGCTTGTCGCGGTAGGCCAGCCACAGGCTGAGCACGCTGCCGACATCGTCGTTCTGCCCCGGCATCGCCAGCAGGGGCGTAGCCTGGCCGCGATAGGCCGGGTCGGTGATGTACAGGTCATGTTCCGGGGCCTGGAACAGCGCCCAGAAGTTGTCGCGGATCACATCGGTGGCGATCTGTCCGCGGCATACCGGGCCCCGGATGAAGGTACGCACGAAGTACTCGGCGTTATCCAGCATGAACTGGTAGCGGGCCTTGGCCGGAATCGCCTCGAAGGTCTCGAACGGGTTGGCCCGGCGCGCCGGCCCATAACCGGGCAAAGCGTTGACCTGCCAGTCGCCGCTGTAGAACAGGGTCTTGACCCGGGCCAGCTTCGCCGCGCCCAACGGGTAAGTGATGTGGGTCTTGTGCACGATCACCCCTTGCACCGGCCACAGGCGGTAGTACACCTGGGTGCCCGGGTCGTCGTTGGGGCGTCGGGTATTGATCAGGTCGATGGGCTGGCCAGTGGGGGTACGCGAACGCACCCACTGGAAGAAATGCCCCGGCTCACCGCCTTCGAAATAGATGTGCGCCAGGAACCAATGCTCGTAGAGCCAGCGCGCCACCAGGCTTTCCCGGGCGCCAGGGGCGTTGAGCAGGTTTTCCCATTGGACCACCTGCAGGCTTTCCCGGGCGCTGGGGGCCAGGCCCTGTTCATCGATCGGCGCGCCGGAAGCCAGCCAGCGCTGTAGCGTCTGGTACTGCTGGCTGGTCAGGCCGGTGACCGCCAGGGGCATGCCTTCCTTGGGATGGGCGCCGGCATACCCGTCGAACTCGGCCGGCTGCGGGCACATGTTTTCCCGGTTCAGGCCCAGGACGATCTCACTGGGCAGCTTGGCATTGGGTTGCAGCGGCGTACGGTGCCCCAATTCCAGCATGCGCGCCATCAGTGCCGCCTGGCTGCCCTGGGCGTCGAGCACCGAATAGAACCCGCGGCTCTGCCAGGCCGCCTTGCCGCTGGCGTCGTAGAACAACCGGGTCGGATCCTGGGCCTTGCTCCGCTCACCGTCGTATACCGGCGCCTTCGACGCGCCACGGGCGGCACCTTCGCCACTGCCCAGGTTGAGCTGGCAAGCCGAGTCGTAGCAGGCATGGCAAGCCACGCATTTCTCGGTGAAGATCGGCTGGATATCGCGGGTATAGGAAATCGCCGGCGCCGGACCTTGCGCCATGCACAGTGAACTCAATAGCAGCAGCACGCTGCTGACGGCAAAACGATACGGCATGTCCCTGGTCCCGAAAGTAAAAACGTCGCGATTCTACCGGTCCGCCCGGCGAACCAACATGAACGATATTCATGCAAAACCGGCACATGCCGCAAAACCATGCAGGTTTGCTATTCTCCACGCCCTCCGTAATGGCCTTTCCAGGTAGCTCCCATGTCTGACCGCAGTGCTCGCCTCCACGCTCTCCAACAAGCCCTCAAGGAGCGCATCCTGATCCTCGATGGCGGCATGGGGACCATGATCCAGAGCTACAAGCTCGAGGAGCGGGACTACCGTGGCGAACGCTTTGCCGACTGGCCCAGCGACGTCAAGGGCAACAACGACCTGCTGGTACTGACCCGTCCGGACGTGATCGGCGCGATCGAGAAAGCCTACCTGGACGCCGGGGCCGACATCCTCGAGACCAACACTTTCAACGCCACCCAGGTGTCCCAGGCCGACTACGGCATGGAAGCGCTGGTCTACGAACTGAACGTAGAAGGTGCCCGCGTGGCTCGCAAGGTGGCCGACGCGAAAACCCTGGAAACCCCGGATAAGCCGCGCTTCGTCGCCGGCGTCCTGGGCCCGACCAGCCGCACCTGTTCGATCTCCCCGGACGTCAACGATCCGGGCTATCGCAACGTCACTTTCGACGAACTGGTGAGCAACTACACCGAGGCCACTCGTGGCCTGATCGAGGGCGGCGCCGACCTGATCCTGATCGAGACCATCTTCGACACCCTCAACGCCAAGGCGGCGATCTTCGCCGTGCAGCAGGTGTTCGAGGAGGACAACGTCGAACTGCCGATCATGATCTCCGGCACCATCACCGACGCCTCCGGCCGCACGTTGTCGGGCCAGACCACCGAAGCGTTCTGGAACTCCGTGCGCCATGCCAACCCGATCTCGGTGGGCCTGAACTGCGCCCTGGGCGCCAAGGACCTGCGTCCCTACCTGGAAGAGCTGTCGACCAAGGCCGACACTCATGTTTCGGCCCACCCCAACGCCGGCCTGCCCAACGCCTTCGGCGAATACGACGAAACCCCGGCGGAAATGGCCGCGGTGGTCGAGGAGTTCGCCGCCAGCGGCTTCCTCAACATCATCGGCGGCTGCTGCGGCACCACTCCGCCGCATATCCGGGCCATCGCCGAGGCCGTGGCCAAACACAAGCCACGGGTCATCCCGGAGATTCCCAAGGCTTGCCGACTGTCGGGCCTGGAGCCGTTCACCATCGATCGCCAGTCGTTGTTCGTCAACGTCGGCGAACGCACCAACATCACCGGCTCCGCCAAGTTCGCCCGGCTGATCCGCGAAGAAAACTACACCGAGGCCCTGGAAGTCGCCCTGCAGCAGGTCGAGGCTGGCGCCCAGGTGATCGACATCAACATGGACGAAGGGATGCTCGATTCCCAGGCCGCCATGGTCCGCTTCCTCAACCTGATCGCCGGTGAGCCGGACATCTCCCGCGTGCCGATCATGATCGACTCCTCCAAGTGGGAAGTGATCGAGGCGGGCCTCAAGTGCATCCAGGGCAAGGGCATCGTCAACTCGATCTCGATGAAGGAAGGCGTCGAGCAGTTCAAGCATCACGCGCGCCTGTGCAAGCGCTACGGCGCGGCCGTGGTGGTCATGGCCTTCGACGAGGTCGGCCAGGCCGACACCGCCGCGCGCAAGCGCGAGATCTGCCAGCGCAGCTACGACATCCTGGTCAATGAAGTGGGCTTCCCGCCGGAAGACATCATCTTCGACCCGAACATCTTCGCCGTGGCCACCGGCATCGAAGAGCACAACAACTACGCCGTGGACTTCATCGAAGCCTGCGCCTACATCCGCGACCACCTGCCCTACGCCCTGTCGAGCGGCGGGGTCTCCAACGTGTCGTTCTCGTTCCGTGGCAACAACCCGGTGCGCGAGGCGATCCACTCGGTGTTCCTCTACCACGCGATCCAGAACGGCCTGACCATGGGTATCGTCAACGCCGGCCAACTGGAGATCTACGACGAGATCCCGCCGGCCCTGCGCGACAAGGTCGAGGACGTGGTGCTCAACCGCACTCCGGAAGGCACCGACGCGCTGCTGGCCATCGCCGACGACTACAAGGGTGGCGGCGCCAGCAAGGAAGTCGAGGACGAGGCCTGGCGTTCACTGCCAGTGGGCAAGCGCCTGGAACACGCGCTGGTCAAGGGCATCACCGCCCATATCGTCGAGGACACCGAGGAGTGCCGCCAGCAGTGCGCGCGGCCGATCGAGGTCATCGAAGGCCCGCTGATGAGCGGCATGAACGTGGTTGGCGACCTGTTCGGCGCCGGCAAGATGTTCCTGCCCCAGGTGGTCAAGTCGGCCCGGGTGATGAAGCAGGCCGTGGCCCACCTGATCCCGTTCATCGAAGCCGAGAAAGGCGACAAGCCCGAGGCCAAGGGCAAGATCCTCATGGCCACGGTCAAGGGCGATGTGCATGACATCGGCAAGAACATCGTCGGCGTGGTGCTGGGCTGCAACGGCTACGACATCGTCGACCTGGGCGTGATGGTGCCGGCCGAGAAGATCCTGCAGACCGCCCGCGACGAGAAGTGCGACATCATCGGCCTGTCCGGCCTGATCACCCCGTCGCTGGACGAGATGGTCCATGTCGCCCGCGAGATGCAGCGCCAGGATTTCCACCTGCCGCTCATGATCGGTGGCGCCACCACCTCCAAGGCCCACACCGCGGTGAAGATCGAACCCAAGTACAACAACGACGCGGTGATCTACGTCACTGACGCCTCCCGCGCCGTGGGCGTGGCCACCCAGCTGCTGTCCAAGGAACTCAAGCCCGGTTTCGTCGACAAGACCCGCCAGGAATACGTGGAAGTGCGCGAGCGCACCGCCAACCGCAGCGCCCGTACCGAGCGCTTGAGCTACCCGCAGGCGATCGCGGCCAAGCCGCAATATGACTGGGCGGCCTACCAGGCCACGACCCCATCCTTCACTGGCGTGAAGATGCTCGACAACATCGACCTGCGCGAGCTGGCCGAGTACATCGACTGGACGCCGTTCTTCATCTCCTGGGACCTGGCCGGGAAATTCCCGCGCATCCTCACCGACGAAGTGGTCGGCGAGGCAGCCACGGCGCTGTACAAGGATGCCCGCGAGATGCTCGACAAACTGATCGACGAGAAGCTCATCAGCGCCCGGGCGGTATTCGGCTTCTGGCCGGCCAACCAGGTCAACCATGACGACATCGAAGTCTACGGCGACCACGGCCAGACCCTGGCCACCCTGCACCACCTGCGCCAGCAGACCATCAAGCCCGACGGCAAGCCCAACCTGTCCCTGGCCGACTTCGTGGCGCCCAAGGACAGCGGCGTGACCGACTACGTCGGCGGCTTCATCACCACCGCCGGCATCGGCGCCGAGGAAGTGGCCAAGGCCTACCAGGACAAGGGCGACGACTACAGCTCGATCATGGTCAAGGCCCTGGCCGACCGCCTGGCCGAAGCCTGCGCCGAATGGCTGCACGAACAGGTGCGCAAGGAGCACTGGGGTTACGCCAGGGACGAACACCTGGACAACGAGGCACTGATCAAGGAGCAGTACAGCGGTATCCGCCCTGCCCCGGGCTATCCGGCGTGCCCGGACCACACCGAGAAGAGCACCCTGTTCGCCCTGCTCGACCCCGAGGCCAGCGAAGGCAAGGCCGGGCGCAGCGGCGTGTTCCTCACCGAACACTTCGCCATGTTCCCGGCGGCGGCGGTCAGCGGCTGGTACTTCGCCCATCCGCAGGCGCAGTACTTCGCCGTGGGCAAGGTCGACAAGGACCAGGTGCAGAGCTACACCCAGCGCAAGGGCCAGGACCTGGCCGTAAGCGAACGCTGGCTGGCGCCGAACCTGGGTTACGACGACTGATCGCAGCCGCTTGTGCAGGGGGTGCCAAGCACCCCCTGATGCCCGCCGGTATTGTCTATGCTCTGTTGACACCCAACCGTGTCGAGGGATTTATGGACGATCCAAGCAACAACCAGCCACCGACCTTCCTGCAAATGCTGCAAAGCGTCCTGGCGGCAGCCTTCGGCGTACAAAGCGGGAAGAATCGCGCCCGCGACTTCACCCACGGCAAGCCCAGCCACTTCATCGCGCTGGGCATCCTGTTCACCACCTTGTTCGTCCTGGTGCTGCTGGGCATCGCCAAGCTGGCGATGCACCTCGCGGGAGTCTGAAGCGCTAGTGCAGCAGCAACTGCAACCCGAAGGGGTAGCGATAGGCGTCCGGCTTGCCCTGGGCGGACAAGGCGCGGAAATTCACCCCGCTCCCGGCACGGTCTCCCAGGCGCAGCAATTGCTGCGCCTGGCCCGGGGTCAGCGGCTGCAATAGCGGCAAGCGCCAATCCGGCCCGCCCTGGCGCCGGGTGTCGAGGCCCAGCGCGTCGTCGTGGAGCGTCACCAAGGCCCAGCCGCCCAGGGTGAAGTGCCCGGCGACCAGGACCGACAATTGCCCATCGATCAAGGCCTGCAGCGCTTGCGGCGAGCTGTTGAGGCCGCTGAACAGCACGTCCTTGCCGGGCTTCAGGCCCAGCTCGCGGGCCGCACTCATGGCCCCCAGGGCCATCTCATCATTGGCCGACCAGACCAGCCGGGCCTGCGGGTAACGCCGCAGCAACTGCTGGGCCTGGCGGTAGGCACGCTCACGGTTCCATTCGCCATAGACCAGCTGGCGCAGATGCACCTGCGGGAATTCGGCCAAGGCCCGGCGCAGGCCTTGCTCGCGCAATTGCGCCGAGGGCGTGACCTTGAGACCGGAAAACGCCAGCAACTCGACGCTCTGCCCCGCAGGCACCGGGCCATGCTGGCGCAGCAATTCCTTGAGCATCAGGTAGCCGGCCTCTTCGTCGTTGCCGAGCATGCTGCCGATCCAGTCTGAATACTTGTGCCGGCTCTGGCCGATCAGCTCACGCTGATCCTGGGTCAATGCGCTGTTGACGATGAACAGCTTGATCCCGGTGCCTTGGGACAAGCGCAGGATCTGCGGGGCGATGTACTGCTCGTTCACCAGCACCAGGTAGTCCGGTCGATGTTCGCCCTGGATCACCTGCCGCGCCTGCTCCAGGGTCCGGCCGGCGTCGCGCTCGGCATAGAGGATGCGCAAGTCCATGCCCAGGTCGCGAGCGGCGGCCTGCATGAAATGCGAATAGCTGACCCAGAAGGTTTCGGTCGAGTTGCCGGGATTGAGGAAGACCACCGAGGTCGCCTGAGCCATGCTCCAGAACGGCAGGCTCAGCCACACCACGCACTTGCACAACAGCTTGAACATCACGAAAAGAGCCCCAGAATGATCCCAGCAGTATAACTGGCAAGATGCTGGCCAATAGCGGTAAATTGTCGTGATTGTCCGACAATCCAGGCTCTGTAAGGCCTCTCTACTACTGGTGGCTGACCCAGAACACGGCCGTACCCACGACCAGTATGATCAGAAAGAGAATGGCCCAAGCATCGACACTGCTGTCACTTTTCCTGGCTTTGGTTGGATGGCTCATAGCATCGCCTCTAGTGGATTTTATCGGTGACTGCTCAAAGACACGCCCACAGTTAAGACCAGGATTTCCCACACCACAAATGTGGATACTGAGAAAGCCCTACCGTTAGTCGTTTTGGTTCTTTGCATATACTCAAACATCACTTTTGCGCATAACCGCAAACTGGTATCGTTCGGCGGCTCCGATCGGAGTGCGCGGCCGTGCGCGCAGATTTGCTTACGTAGGTGGTGTTGAGCGTCAACGAAGGCAAGACGAGGTGGATGCGGTGACAGACCGCGATCGACTCCAGTCAAAGCGCCCTGAGCACCTGTTCACCGCAGTATTTGCCGAGTGCGCCTGCAAGCCACCTGTAGCCTGAGAACTGGACCTATATGTACGTATACGACGAGTACGATCAGCGGATCATCGAGGACCGCGTCAAGCAGTTCCGTGATCAGACCCGACGCTATCTGGCAGGCGAGCTGAGCGAAGAAGAATTCCGCCCCCTGCGCCTGCAGAACGGGCTTTATATCCAACGCTTCGCCCCGATGCTGCGGGTCGCCGTGCCTTATGGCCAGCTGAACTCGCGCCAGGCGCGAATGATGGCCAAGATCGCCCGTGACTACGACAAGGGCTACGCGCACATCAGTACCCGGCAGAACGTGCAGTTCAACTGGCCGGCCCTGGAAGACGTGCCGGAGATCCTGGCCGAGCTGGCCACCGTGCAGATGCATGCCATCCAGACCAGCGGCAACTGCCTGCGCAACGTCACCACCGACCAGTTCGCCGGCGTCGCTGCAGATGAACTGGTAGACCCGCGCCCGTGGTGCGAGATCGTCCGCCAGTGGACCACCTTCCACCCCGAATTCGCCTACCTGCCGCGCAAGTTCAAGATCGCCATCAATGGCTCGACCGCGGACCGCGCGGCCATCGAGGTGCACGACATCGGCCTGGAGCCGCACTACAACGCCGCCGGCGAGCTGGGCTTCCGGGTCCTGGTGGGCGGTGGCCTGGGCCGGACCCCGGTGGTCGGCGCCTTCATCAACGAGTTCCTGCCCTGGCAGGACCTTCTGAGCTACCTCGACGCCATCCTGCGGGTCTACAACCGCTACGGCCGGCGCGACAACAAGTACAAGGCGCGGATCAAGATCCTGGTCAAGGCCCTGACTCCCGAAGTGTTCGCCGAGAAGGTCGAGGCCGAGATGGTCCACCTGCGCGGCGGCCAGACCACCCTGACCGAGGCCGAAGTGCATCGCGTGGCCCGGCACTTCGTCGATCCGGACTACAAGGCCCTGGACAACCAGGATGCCGCCCTCGCCGCCCTGGACCAGGAGCACCCGGGTTTCGCCCGCTGGCGCACCCGCAACACCCTGGCCCACAAGAAGCCGGGTTATGTCGCCGTGAGCCTGTCGCTCAAGCCCACCGGCGTGGCCCCTGGAGATGTCACCGACAAGCAGTTCGATGCCATCGCCGACCTGGCCGACCGCTACAGCTTCGGCTTGCTGCGCACTTCCCACGAGCAGAACGTGATCCTCGCCGACGTCGAGCAGAGCCAGCTGTTCACCCTCTGGGGCGAACTGCGGGAAAACGGCTTCGCCACGCCGAACATCGGCCTGCTGACCGACATCATCTGCTGCCCTGGCGGTGATTTCTGCTCCCTGGCCAATGCCAAGTCGATCCCGATCGCCGAATCCATCCAGCGCCGTTTCGACGACCTGGACTACCTGTTCGACATCGGCGAGCTGGACCTCAACATCTCCGGTTGCATGAACGCCTGTGGCCACCACCACGTGGGCCACATCGGCATCCTCGGCGTCGACAAGAAAGGCGAGGAGTTCTACCAGGTCTCCCTGGGTGGCAGCGCCAGCCGCGACGCCAGCCTGGGCAAGATCCTCGGCCCGTCCTTCGCCCAGGACGACATGCCGGACGTGATCTCCAAGCTGATCGACGTGTACGTGGAACAGCGTACCGAGGACGAGCGCTTCATCGACACCTATCAACGTATTGGCATCGACCTCTTCAAGGAGCGCGTCTATGCAGCGAATCATTAAGAACAACGAGGTCGTCGACGAAACCTGGCACCTGCTGCCCAAGGACGCGACCCTCGACGGCATCTCCAACTGCGACGACCTGATCGTGCCGCTGGCACTGTGGCGCGACCACGGCCACGCCCTCAAGGCCCGTGACGGCGGCCTGGGCATTTGGCTGGACGCGGACGAAGAAGCCGAAGAAATCGGCGACGATGTCCATAACTTCCAGGTAATCGCCCTGAACTTCCCGGCGTTCACCGATGGCCGCAACTACTCCAACGCCCGCCTGCTGCGCGACCGCTATGGCTACAAGGGCGAACTGCGAGCCATCGGCGACGTGCTGCGCGACCAGCTGTTCTACCTGCGGCGCTGTGGTTTCGACGCTTACGCACTGCGGGCCGACAAGGACCCCTACGAAGCCCTGGAAAGCCTCAAGGACTTCTCGGTGACCTACCAGGCCTCCACGGACCAGCCACTGCCGCTGTTCCGCCGCCGCTAGGCCTGCGCCAACAAAAAGCCCTGGAGCGGTTTCCCGCTCCAGGGCTTTTTTGTATCTGTCGTCTTCTAGACCGTCATCGCGAGCAAGCTCCTACAGAAGGGTTCGAGCCTTGTTGCAGGAGCAAGGCTTGCCCGCGATCGCTCACCAGAAGAGCACCAACGGCAAGCTCGCGCGCAGCATTACCAGAAACGCTGCTGGGTCAGGCGGCTCCACCAGGTCAGCAACACACGGTCGACCGAACCGCTGGCCGCCAGCCCTACCCGCTCCTGCAGGCTCTTGCGCTCGGCGTAGTGCAGGTGGAAGACCTCCGCCGCCTTGGCTTTCTCGGCCAGGTACTCATCGCTGGTCTGCAACTCGTCCACCAGTTGTTTTTCCTGGGCGGCCACACCCAGCCAGACCTCGCCGGTGGCCACTTCGTCGATGGCCAGTTGCGGGCGATAGCGGGCCACGAAGTTCTTGAACAATTGATGGGTGACGTCCAGGTCCTCCTGGAACTTCTCCCGGCCCTTCTCGGTGTTCTCGCCGAACACCGTCAGGGTGCGCTTGTACTCGCCGGCGGTGAGTACCTCGAAGTCGATGTCGTGCTTCTTCAGCAGGCGATTGACGTTGGGCAACTGCGCCACCACGCCGATGGAGCCGAGGATGGCGAAGGGGGCGCTGATGATCTTCTCACCGATGCAGGCCATCATGTAGCCGCCGCTGGCCGCGACCTTGTCGATGCACACCGTCAGCGGTACCCCGGCCTGGCGAATACGCGCCAGCTGCGAGGAGGCCAGG
Source organism: Pseudomonas sp. CMR5c (assembly GCF_003850545.1). Taxonomy (NCBI): domain Bacteria; kingdom Pseudomonadati; phylum Pseudomonadota; class Gammaproteobacteria; order Pseudomonadales; family Pseudomonadaceae; genus Pseudomonas; species Pseudomonas sp. CMR5c. Next base: position 4,223,045 of record NZ_CP027705.1, read on the forward strand.
CCATAGCTGTGGACCATGCCGCCGCCGCTTTCCAGGCGCAGCACCACTTCATCCTTGGGCGTGGCCAGGCTCAGTACCGCGGTGATCTCATGGCGCAGGCCCTCGGTGGCCGACGCCTTGATATCGCCGTTGAAATCCAGCACGAACACCCGCGGCTTATCCTCGGCGGGCTGTTTCTTCTGTTTCTTCTCGGCCTTGCCCTTGGCCTTGCGCAAGGCCTTGAGCTGCTCCTTGTCCAGCAGGCTCTGCTCCAGGCGCTCGCGCAGGTCCTTGTAGAAATCGTTCAGCTTGCTGACCTGCAACTGCCCGGCCCCCTTGCGCCGGCCCTTGCTGCGCAGCGCGGCAGCGGTGATCAGCACCACCAGGATGGCGACCACCAGGGTCACGGTCTTGGCCAGGAAACTGGCGTACTCGATGAAAAACTCCACGGAAACTCCTTACGCATGATCGCCACCCACCGGCGGCGCAATGGGCCCAAGCATACCGACGCGACCGGTCGGCCACCAGTCGCGAAACCTTGTGGGGCCGCGCTCCAACAATCATTTCAAACAAGCGTATGTTTTTTCATTGACAGCTCACCGGCATCCTCATAACCTCGCAAAACTTTCAACGTACCGGGATGACGCGGACGTGGGCAGCATCTATCTGATTCGACATGGCCAGGCCTCTTTTGGTGCAGACGACTACGACGTGCTGTCGCCCATCGGCGTGCGCCAGGCCACCGTCCTCGGCGATCATCTGGCGGCCCTCGGGGTGAACTTCGATCGCTGCCTGTCCGGCGACCTGCAACGCCAGCAGCATACCGCCCAGGCCACCCTGGAACAGCTGGCTGTCGCTGGGCTGGCCACGCCGGCCCTGGAGATCGACCCGGCGTTCAACGAATTCAATGCCGACGCCATCATCCGCGCCCTGTTGCCCGACCTGCTGCCCCAGGAACCCGAAGCGCTGCACACCCTGCGCAACGCCGCGCAAAATCGCGGCGAATTCCAACGCATCTTCGCCCTGATCATCCAGCGCTGGCTGGCCGGCACCTACGACCCGCCCGGCCTGGAAAGCTGGCTGGGCTTCGTCGAACGGGTCCAGGGTGGCTTGCAGCGCATCCTCGAAGCGGCGGACAACCGGCAGAAGATCGCCGTGTTCACCTCCGGCGGCACCATCACCGCCCTGCTCCACCTGATTACCCGGATGCCTGCCCAGCAGGCCTTCGAACTGAACTGGCAAATCGTCAACACTTCGCTCAACCAGCTGAAGTTCCGCGGTCGCGAAGTGTCCTTGGCCTCCTTCAACGGTCATACGCACCTGCAACTGTTGAAGGCACCGGAGCTCATCACTTTCCGCTGAGCCCGGCTTACCGTGAACCCTTGCTGTAACCACCCATAAAAGGATCGAACCATGACCTCCGTAGCTGACGCCGTACAAGCCATGCAAGCCAAGTTCAACCCAGCTGCCGCTGCCGGCCTGGACCTGGTCTTCGGTTTCCGCATCGATGACACCAAGCACTTCTCGCTGGTGGTGAAAGACAGCACCTGCGAACTCAAGGAAGGCGAGAACCCAGACGCCCAAGTCACCCTGGTGATGGACGGCGAAACCCTGGACGGTATCGTCAGCGGCGAAACCGACGGCATGCAGGCCTTCATGGGCGGCAAGCTGCGCGCCGAAGGCGACATGATGCTGGCCATGAAACTGAGCGAGCTGTTCCCAGCCTAAGACCCCGCAAGGTCCGGCCATCCACGAATCCCGCCCCCTGGCGGGATTCGTCGTTTTCAGCCCGCGCCAGCTGGCAACGGCGCCACCCCGGACGCTGCCAGCAGCTCACGGGTATAGGGATGTCGCGCCGCCGCGAACAGCTGCTGGGTCTGGCCGCGCTCCACCACCTGGCCGTCCTTCATCACGATCAGGTCATGGGCCAGGGCCTGGACCACTGCCAGGTCGTGGCTGATGAACAGGTAGGTCAGGCCATGCTCCTGTTGCAAGCGCCGCAGCAACGCCACCACCTGCTTCTGCACCGTGCGATCCAGGGCCGAGGTCGGCTCATCCAGCAGGATCAGCTCAGGCTTGAGCACCAGGGCCCGGGCGATGGCGATGCGCTGGCGCTGGCCACCGGAGAACTCGTGGGGATAACGGTGCCGCGCGGCCGGGTCCAGGCCCACTTGCTCCAGCACCTCGATCACCGCCCGCTCCTGTTGCCCAGAATCCAGGTCGGTGTGTACCCGCAAGCCCTCGGCGATGATCTGCTGCACGCTCAGGCGCGGGCTGAGGCTGCCGAAGGGGTCCTGGAACACCACCTGCAGTTGTCGGCGCAGCGGCCGCAACCGCGCCCCGTCGAGCGTCTCCAGGGCCTGGCCATTGAAACGGATGCGCCCTTGTGCAGCGATCAGCCGCAGGATCGCCTGGCCCAGGGTCGACTTGCCCGAGCCGGACTCACCGACGATGCCCAGGGTTTTGCCCCGTTGCAGTTGCAGGTCGATGCCATCCACCGCCTTCAGGTAACGCCGTGGCCGCCACCAGCCGCCGCCCTGGCCGAACCAGACCTTCAACTGCTCCACCGCCAGCAGGGTTTCACTGCTGCCCCGGGGCAGCGCCTGGCCGCCGGGCTCGGCATTGAGCAATTCCAGGCTGTAGGGATGTCGCGGTGCCTGGAACAGCTGCTGGCAATCAGCCTGTTCGACAATGCAGCCGTCACGCATCACCGCCACGCGCTGGGCAATGTGGCGTACCAGGTTCAGGTCATGGCTGATGATCAGCAGCGCCATGCCCAGGCGCTGTTGCAACGCCTGGAGCAACAGCACGATCTTGCGCTGCACGGTCACGTCCAGGGCGGTGGTGGGCTCGTCGGCGATCAGCAACTCCGGTTCGCAGGCCAAGGCCATGGCGATCATCACCCGCTGGCGCTGGCCGCCGGACAACTGGTGCGGATAGGCCCTGAGCCGTTCCCGGGGGTTCTGGATACCCACCAGCTCCAGCAGTTCGAGGATCCGCTCCCGGGCCTGGGCACCGGCCAGGCCCTTGTGCAGGCGCAGGGTCTCGCCCAACTGCCGCTCGACGCTGTGCAGCGGATTGAGCGAGCTCATGGGCTCCTGGAAGATCATCGCGATGCGGTTGCCGCGCAGTTGGCGCAATCGGGCCGGCGCTACCCCCAGCAGTTCCTCCCCGCGATAGCGGATGCTGCCCGCGATCCGCGCCGCACGCGGGTCGAGCAATTGCAGGATGCTGTGGGCGGTCACCGACTTGCCGGAGCCGGACTCGCCCACCAGCGCCAGGCATTCACCGGGACGGATCTGAAGGTCCAGGCCACGCACCACCTCGGTGGCACCGAAGGCCACCTTCAGGCCACGCAGTTCAATCAGGGCTTGGGTCATCTTGGGTACTCGCAGTTTCAACTCTTGGGATCGAAGGCATCGCGACAGCCTTCGCCGATGAACACCAGCAACGACAGGATCAGTGCCAGGACGAAGAACGCCGTCAGCCCCAGCCAGGGCGCTTGCAGGTTGCTCTTGCCCTGGGCCACCAACTCGCCCAGCGACGCGCTGCCAGCCGGCATGCCGAAGCCGAGGAAGTCCAGGGCCGACAAGGTGGCGATGGCTCCGGTGAGAATGAACGGCAGGTAGCTCAGGGTGGCGTTCATGGCATTGGGCAGGATGTGCCGGCCCATCACCTGCAGGTCATCCACCCCCAGCGCCCGGGCCGCCTTGACGTACTCCAGGCTGCGGCTGCGCAGGAACTCGGTACGCACCACATCCACCAGGGCCAGCCAGGAGAACAGCGCCATGATCCCCAGCAGCCACCAGAAGTTCGGCTCGACGAAACCGGACAGGATGATCAGCAGGTACAGCACCGGCAGACCCGACCAGACCTCCAGCAAGCGTTGCCCCCAGAGATCGACCCAGCCGCCGTAGTAGCCCTGCAAGGCGCCGGCAACGATGCCGACCAGCGCACTGATGGCCGTCAGCGACAAGGCGAACAACAACGACACCCGCACCCCGAAGATCACCCGCGCCAGCACGTCCCGGGCCTGGTCGTCGGTGCCCAGCCAGTTGTCGCCACTGGGCGGGCTGGGGGCCGGCTGCGTCAGCTCGTAGTTGATGGTGTCGTAGCCGAAGGGAATCGGCGCGAACAACAACCAGCCGCCCTGTCCCTCGATCAACTGGCGAACCGCAGCGCTGCGGTAATCCGGCTGGAACGGCAACTGGCCGCCGAAATCCTGTTCGGTGTAGCGCTTGAAGGCCGGGAAATACCACTGCCCCTGGCACGCCACCAGCAACGGCTTGTCATTGGCGATCAGCTCGCCGCCCAGGCTCAGGGTGAACAGGCCGAGGAACAGCCACAACGACCACCAGCCACGCCGGTGCGACTTGAAACGTTGCCAGCGCCGCCGGCCAAGGGGAGACAGGGGCATCAGAGCTTCCTCGCCGCGAAATCGATGCGTGGGTCGACTAGGGTGTACGCCAGGTCGCCCAGCAGTTTTATCAACAAGCCGAACAAGGTGAAGATGAACAACGAGCCGAACACCACCGGGTAATCCCGGGATACCGCCGCCTCGTAGCTCATGCGTCCCAGGCCATCGAGGGAGAAGATCACCTCGATCAGCAGCGAACCGCCGAAGAACACCGTGACCAGCGCCTGGGGCAGCCCCGCCACCACCAGCAGCATGGCGTTGCGAAACACATGGCCGTACAACACCTGGCGCTCGGTCAGGCCCTTGGCCCGCGCGGTGACCACGTACAGCCGCGAGATCTCGTTGAGGAAGCTGTTCTTGGTCAGCAGGGTCAGGGTGGCGAAACCGCCGACCACCAGCGCGCTGACCGGCAGCACCAGGTGCCAGAAATAGTCGGCGACCTTGCCCAGGGTGCTCAGTTGGTCGAAGTCGTCCGAGACCAGGCCGCGTACCGGGAACCAGTCCAGCAGGGTGCCGCCGGCGAACACCACGATCAGCAACAGGGCGAACAGGAACCCCGGCATGGCGTAGCCGACGATGATCGCCGCGCTGCTCCAGACATCGAAACCCGAGCCGTTGTGCACCGCCTTGCGAATCCCTAAGGGAATCGACACCAGGTAGGTGATCAGGGTCGCCCACAGGCCCAGGGACAAGGTCACCGGCAACTTGTCCAGGATCAGGTCGGTGACCGTGGCGCCACGGAAGAAGCTCTTGCCGAAGTCCAGCCGGGCGTACTGCCCGAGCATCAGCCACAAGCGCTCGCTGGCGGGCTTGTCGAAGCCGTACTGGCGCTCGATGTCCGCCAGCAGCTTGGGGTCCAGGCCCCGGCTGGCCCGGGACTCGCCGGCCACGCTCTCCACATGCCCGCCGCCCACCGCGGCATTGGCGCCGATACCCTGCAAACGGGCGATGGCCTGCTCCACCGGTCCTCCGGGAGCAGCCTGGACGATGACGAAATTGACCAGCAGGATGCACAACAAGGTCGGCACGATCAGCAGCAGGCGCCGCAGGCTATAACCCAGCATGGACCACCTCCGCGCTGCGCTTGTGCATCTGGCCCTGGGTCAGCGCCGTCGGGCTGATCTCCCACCAGCCGTCCAGTCCGGCGTCATACAGCGGGGCGACCGCCGGGCGACCGAAGCGATTCCACCACACCGTGGAGATGCCCGGTGGGTAATAGTTGGGAATCCAGTAGTAGCCCCACTGCAACACCCGGTCCAGGGCCCGGGCATGGGCCAGCATGCTGCTGCGGCTGTCGGCCCGGACCAGGCCTTCGAGCAAGGCATCCACCACCGGGCTCTTGAGCACCATGTAGTTGTTCGAACCCGGATCGTCGGCCCCCTCGGCGCCGTAGTAGTTGAACAGCTCGCGCCCCGGAGCCTGGGACACCGGGTAGCCGACGACGATCATGTCGTAGTCGCGGCTGCGCACCCGGTTGGTGTACTGCGCGCTGTCCACCTGGCGAATGTCGAAGCCGATGCCGATCTGCGCCAGGTTGCGCTTGAACGGCAACAGCAGGCGCTCGAAGCCCTTCTGGCCATTGAGGAAGGTGAACTGCAGCGGCTCGCCGGCGGCATTTACCAGACGATCGCCGCTGGGGGTCCAGCCGGCCTCGCGCAACAGTTGCAGCGCCTGCAACTGCTGGCCACGGACGATCCCGCTGCCATCGGTCCTGGGCGCCTCGAACACCTGGCTGAAGACCTCATCCGGGACCTGAGCGCGCCAGGGTTCGAGGATCTGCAACTCCTCTGCCGAGGGCAGGCCCACCGCCGCCAGTTCGCTGTGGGAGAAGAAGCTGCGCTGGCGCAGGTACATGCCGCGCATCATCTGCCGGTTGCTCCACTCGAAGTCCCACAGCAAGGCGATGGCCTGGCGTACCCGGCGATCCTGGAACAGCGGCCGCTGCAGGTTGAAGACGAACCCCTGGGTGCCCTGGGCCGCGCCAGGGGCCAGGTGCTCGCGCTGCAGGCGGCCATCGTCCAGGGCGGCACCGGCATAACCGATGGTGTAGGCAGTGGCGGAGAACTCGCGGTTGTAGTCATAGCCGCCGGCCTTGAGGATCTGCCGCGCCACATCGGTATCGGAAAAGAACTCCAGGCGCAGGCGATCGAAGTTGTAGCGCCCGCGCGCCACCGGCAGGCGCTCGCCCCACCAGTCCTTGACCCGCTCGAAGGTCACGCTGCGCCCGGCATCCACCTTGGCCACTCGGTACGGGCCACTGCCCAGGGGCGGCTCGAAGCCACCGCCATCGGCAAAATTGCGTCCGCGCCACCAGTGTTCCGGCAGCACCGGCAACGACGCCAGGTCCAGGGGCAAGGTGCGGCTCTCGGCATTCTTGAACACGAAGCGCACCTGGCTCGGCGACTCCACCAGGACCTCGGCCACATCGGCGAACTGCTGGCGGTACTTGAGGCTGCCCTGGGTCATCAACAGTTCGAAGGTGAAGCGCACATCGCTGGCGCTGATCGGCCGGCCATCGGCGAAGCGCGCCGCCGGGTTCAGGTACAACCGCAGCCAGCGCCGGTCCGGGGCCAGCTCCAGGCCCTGGGCCACCAGGCCGTACACCGTGTAGGGCTCGTCCTGGGAGCGGTAGGCCAGGGGCGCGTAGACCCAGCCGTCGACCTCGGCCACCCCGGTGCCCTTGTCGATATAGGGCACCAGGTGGTCGAACGGCCCGCTCTCCAGGGAAGAACGGCGCAAGCTGCCGCCCTTGGGCGCGTGCGGATTGACGTAGTCGAAGTGACTGAAGCCTGGCGGATACTTCGGCGCCTCGCCGTACACCGTCAACGACGGTTGCACGGCGGCCGACACTGCCGGGCTCAGCAGCACCCACAGCCAGAGCAAGAAGATGGTTCGCAACGGCATTGCAACAAGCCCCTCTGGACAGTGCCCGGGGGGCTCGCCGGCCTTGATGGCCCGCGTGCCAGGTTCCCGGTCACGGTTCTCGATGATCGCAACGCCCCGCTCCTGCCTGTGTTGTGCAACCAGGCCGGCATTTTTATAGAGCGGGGTCTAGATCCATTGGTTACTAAAAAGCCTTCGGACTGCCGTTATCGGCTCGTTTCAGAAGCTGTAGCTGAGCCGGGTATACAAGGTCCGCCCGAAGGGGTCCGAGTAACGCGGGTCGTAGCCGCTCTGGAAGGTGTAGGTCTGGTTGCTGAACGGCGGCTCGCGGTCCAGCAGGTTCTTCACCCCCAGGGTGACGGCCAGGGACTTGCGCCAGGTGTAGGTGCCCGCCAGGTCCCAGACGCTGTAGGCGCCGACGCTGTGGTGGGTGCTGGGGTCCGAGTCGTGATAGCCGCTGGTGTAGCGGTTGGTCAGGCTGGCGCCCAGCGGCCCCTGGTTCCAGGTCGCGGTCAGGCTGTGGCGCCAGCGCGCCACCGCACCGGCGGAGGAGAAATCACCGCCGCGAAAATCCCCCAGCTTGTCGATGAAGGCGCCCTTGAGCTCTTGCTGGTACTCGTAGCGGTTGACGTAGGTGCCTTGCAACGCCACGCCGAAATGGCCCCAGGCCAGGGCCGGCAGGCGGTAGTCGAAGTTGACGTCCACCCCTTCGGTCTTCAGCTTGCCCAGGTTGGACAGGCCGGTGACCACATGGTCGATGGAGCCATCGGCCTTGCGCACCAGGCGATCGGGATACAGGCCGGGGTTCTCGAACGGCGAGGACTCGGGGAATTCGGCGATCTGGTTGGCGATATCGATCCACCAGAAATCCAGCCCGGTGGTCAGGCGCTCGAACGGCTGGTAGACGAAACCCAGGGTCACGTTGCGCGCGGTCTCGGGCTTGAGGTTGCGGTTGCCGCCAGAGCTGCGGTTGAACTGCTGGGCGCAGTCGCGGTTGGCGATCCCGCCATTGCTCGGATTGCCGCCGGCGCACAGCACCGGATCGTTGTAGTTGGCGTTGGTGAAGGTGGTATAGCTCGGGTTGTACAACTCGTACAACGAAGGGGCGCGGAAACCTTCGCTATAGGCACCACGAACCACCAGCTCGCGAAACGGCTGGAAGCGGAACGAATACTTGGGGTTGGTGGTGCTGCCGAAATCGCTGTACTTGTCATGGCGCACCGCCGCCGACAGCTCCAGGCTGTCGAGCACCGGTACGTTGAGCTCGGCGTACTGGGCCTGCACGCTGCGATCGCCCGTCACGGCACCATTGGGATCGACTCCCAGGTTCTGCAAGTCGCCGGCAAAGGCCGCGAAATCCTGATGAAAATCCTCCTTGCGATACTCGCCCCCCAGGGCCAGGCCGGCCGGCCCCGCGCCGAACCAGTCGCCGATCTCGCGGCTGGCACGCCCGTCGATGGACTTGACCCGGCCCACAGCGGTGCCGTAATCGCCGCTCACCGTGTTGGCCGCCAGCAAGGCTTGGCCTGCGCTGGTCTGGGGCCCGAAGGGATTGATCACCCCGTCGGCGATCCCCTGGCGCACCGCCTGATCGAGCACATAACCACTGCGGATGGTGTTGGTCACCTTGTTCTGGTTGTAGGCCGCGCCCAGGTTGTAGTCCCAGCCGGCCACGTTGCCGTCGAAGCTCAGCAACAAGCGCTGGTTGCTGTTGTCGTCTTCATGCCGGCGGGCGCCGACCGGGGCTTCGCGCCAGTTCACCGATACCGGCTGCGAGGGGTCGAGAACAAAGTCGCTGGGCCCCGGGGTGATGCCATTGCCCGGGTAGAACGCGGTACCCGGGTTGACCTGGTTGCCCATCAGGGTGCCGGGGCCGATCTGGGTGCGGTTCTGGTTGCGCGCCCAGAAGTACTCCAGGCTGACGTTATGTTCATCGCCAAGTTTGCCGGTGGCCTTGGCGAAGGCCGAGGTCTTCTCGGTTTCCGGCACCAGGTCCAGGTAACTCCACAGGCTCTGCCGGCAGATGCCATTGCGCGACAGCAACCCCGGGGCGTTGCAGCCGGAACCGGCCAGGGGGTTGGTCGCGTTGCTGCCCTGGCTCCAGTTGGCCGGGAAGGCCGTGCCCGAGGTGTAGTCCAGGCCGCGACCGGGCTGGTAGTTGTAGGTGTAGCCACGGTCCTTGGCCGCCAGGCGTTCCTGCTTGTCGTGGCTGACCACGCCAAAGACATTGAAGCGATCTTCCTCCAGGTCGCCGAACCCCCAGCTGCCGCTGAAGTTCTTGCTCTGGCCACCGCCCGAATGGGTCGGGGTGTCGTAGCTGGTGCTGACCTGGCCGGTGGTGAGGCTGGTCTTGGTGATGAAGTTGATCACCCCGCCGATGGCATCGGTGCCGTACAGCGCCGAAGCACCGTCACGCAGGACCTCGACCCGATCGATGGCGGCGAAGGGAATGGTGTTCAGGTCCACCCCGGAACCGTTGCTGGAGCTGGTGGCGTTGTTGCTCAGGCGCCGGCCGTTGAGCAGCACCAGGGTCTTGTTCGGGCCGATGCCACGCAGGTCGGCGAAGGCCGCTCCGCCGCTGCTGGAGCCCACCGAACGCCCGGAGCCCACCGAGGACTGGTTGGCGGAAATGCGGTTGATCAACTCCTCGGTGCTGGTCACCCCCTGCTCACGCAGCTTCTCGACCCGCAGGATGGTGACCGGCACCGTGGTCTCGGCATCGACCCGGCGGATCGCCGAACCGGTGACTTCGACCCGCTGCAACTGGGTGGTGGGCTCGGCGAAGGTCGCCGGGGTCGGCGCCACGCTGGCGGCCGGGGTCGCTGCGGCGCTGATCACCACGCCCTGGGCGCCCTCCTCATCCTTCAGGCCAGTGCCTTGCAACGCCAGGGCCAGGGCCTGGTTGTGGCTTAGCTGGCCCTTGATCGCCGGGGCGGTATGCCCGGCCACCAGCGCCTGGGAAAAAGAGATCGGCAGGCCGCTCTGGCGCGAGATGCTCAGCAGCGTCTGGTCCAGCGGGCCAGCGGGCAGGTCGAACGACTCGCTGGCGGCCCAGGCCGGCACAACCTGCAGAGACAGCAGCAAGGCCAGGCTCAAGGGGGATTTACGGGGTACAGACAGACTCATGGATAACCATCCCTGCGTTAGGTTTATGCAGGGATGTGCAATGGCCAGCGGTTTTTTATAGGCCCGGTTTAGACCGTTGGGAGCTGACCTTATACCCACCGGGAATGCATCGCTCGCCCCAGCGCTGAAGGTCCTGCGGACCTTGGCGCAGCCTCGCAGGCTCGGCAGCGGCTACAAGAACCGCCGCTGGCTGCGCAGGGCCACGGGGATTCAACTGCCGAAGTGGTAGCTCAGGTCCAGCCACCATTGGCGCCCGTAGGCGTCGTAGTTGCCGGTGGGGTAATAGGGCCAGCCAGCGGAATCATCGTGCTTGTACTGGTTGAGCAGGTTGTTGACGGTCAGGCCGAGGCTGGCGCGGTCGTTGATCTTGTAGCGGGCGCTGGCGTTGAACACCGTCCAGGGCGACAGCCGGCCATCGCCGTTGCCATTGGTGACGCTGCCGTAGCGGATACCCATCAGGGTCGCGCTGTAGTGCGCATAGTCCCAGGTCAGGCTGGCGTTGGCCTTGCTGCGCCAGTCATGGTTGCTGCGGTCGGAGCGCAAATCCAGGCTCGCGGCCTGGTCGGACTCCTTGTAGTAATGCGAAAGCACCAGGGTGTAGCCCAGGGTCGAGCTGAATGCCCCGTAGTCGCCAGCGCCCCAGCGAATGTTGCTCTTGAGATCCAGGCCGCTGACCCGCTCGCTGGCGGCGTTGATGGTATTGACCCGCACCTGCTGCAGCTTGTTGGGGTCCACCGCGGCATTGCCGGGGTTGCGCTGGACCCGCGCCAGCACCGTCTGGCAACTGGCCGAGTTGATGTCCTGGGCGCCGCTGCGGCAGGCGTTCTCTTCCTGCAACAGGCGGTTCTGATCCACGCTCGTCAGCAAGTCGTCGATCTGCACCCGCCAGTAGTCGGCGGAAATATCGAAGTTGCGCGACGGCGACCAGACCAGGCCATAGGTCCAGGATTTGCCGCGCTCGGACTTGAGGTCGCTGGTGCCACTCTGCACGTAGTCCACCCGCCCGCGATCGCAGGCGCCCTCCACGCCCTTGCTGCAGCCGTAGTAGTCGATCTGGTCGGGGTAGTAGCCGTTGTTGTCGGCCTGGTAGATGTAGTTCAGGTCCGGCGCACGAAAGCTGGTGCCATAGCTGCCGCGTACCAGCAGGCTGGTCAGCGGGCGCCATTCCAGGCCCAGGTTGTAGGTCTTCTGCTGCTCGCTGCGATCGGCGAACTTGTACTGGTCCCAGCGTCCGGCCAGGGACGCCAGCACGCTATCGGTGACCGGCACGCTGAACTCGCCGCCCAGGGCGTAGCGCTTGCGCGAGCCACCGGACTCCTGCGCCGGTGCAGCACCGTAGAACAGCCCCTCGTTGAGCCCCGAGTCGGGCTCGATGCGATACGACTGCTTGCCCATTTCCAACACCCCGGCGAACCCCACCGGCCCGGCCGGCAAGTCGAACAGGTCACCGTTGATCGAGGCGTTGTAGGTCTGCGACACCGAGCGGCTGGTCTCGGTCTGGTTGCGACGAAACTGGCGCCACTCGTCGGGAGTCAGCGGCCGGTCCAGGCGCGCCGGGTCCGGAGCGAATACCGGGTGGCCATCCTGGGTACCCAACTGCGGCCCCAGGTAGAAATCGCGGATGGTCGACAACGGCCGGTAGCGGGTGCTGCGCACACTGCGATATTCCGAGCGGTTGGCCGCCAGCTCGTAGCTCCAGCCACTGTCGCCGAGTTGGTCGGACAGCCCCAGGGTGCCAGTCCAGGAAGTCTCCCGCCATTTGCTGTTGTTGCTGGTGCGCCCGCCGATCTCCTCCTCGGAGAAGCGCCGGAACCAGCGCTCGAGGTTGCCGGTGTTGGCGTTGATGAAATCCGGCGAGGTGAAGGTCGGGCCGCGGGTGTTGTTCTGGATATGGTCCAGGCCGTACATCAGGTCGGCGTACAACTGGCCGCTGTCGCTGAAGTGCCAGGTACCGCGGGTGTAGCCGTCGTAGTTTTCCTTCTGGGTCTGCAAGGTCCAGTAGTCGTTGTACATCTGGTCGGTGGTACAGCGCCCGCTGCTACCGCCCAGGTGATTGCCGAAGGTGCCCTGGTAGGCGCCACACCCGGGGCCCAGGTAGCGGCCGGTATCGAGGTTGCGCCGGTAGCCGACGTCCACCGCCGGGCTGCTGTCCATGAACCCGCGATCGTCGGCCCAGATCGGTTCGCGCCGGGTCAGCTCCAGGCCGAACAGGCCATCGAAGTCGCCCCAGCTGCCGCCACCGCTCAATTGCAGGCGCTGGTTGTCGCCACCGCCACGCTCGCTGGTGCCGCCACGCAGGTTGAGGTCGATGCCGTCGATCTTCTTCTTGAGGATGATGTTGACCACCCCGGCGATGGCATCCGAGCCGTAGACCGCCGAGGCCCCGCTGCTGAGGATCTCGATGCGCTCGATGACCGCCGAAGGAATGTTGGCCAGGTTGGTGAAGTTGACCTGGCCGCCATAGGCGGTCGGATAGTCCGCCACTCGCCGGCCGTTGATCAGCACCAGCGTATGGTTGGGACCCAGGCCGCGCAGGTTGAGGGCACTGGCGGCTGGCTGCCAGGTGTTGCCGTAGTCCTCGCCCTGGGTCATGCCGGTGTTCTGGGTCTGGGTCGCCAGGGCGTCGTAGACATTGCGATAACCCCGGGCCTCCATCTCCTGCTGGGTGATCACGGTGACCGGAGTCGCACCGTCGGTCTGCGCCCGGGCGATGCGCGAGCCGGTGACCGTGACCTTCGATAGCCGTGGCTCGCTGGCACTGGCGGAGCTATCGGCGCGGACCGCAGCCGGGGCAGGCTTGGCCGCTGCCGGGCGCAAGACCAGGCCCTGGTCGCTGGCCTCCACTTCCAGGCCGCTGCCTTGCAACGCCCGCTCCAGCGCCTGGCGAGTTTCCAGCGCGCCACGAATGGCCGGCCCCTGCTTGCCTTGCACCAGGTCCTGGCGAAAGGAGATCGGTACCCCGCTCTGGCGCGAGATATCCAGCAGCACCTGGTCCAGCGGCCCCTTGGTGATATCGAAGGAGAAGACTCCGGCCGCCGGTTCCTGGGCCAGAAGCGGCGCCGGGCAACTGGCGATGCCCAGGACTACGGCCAACGACAATCGGCATAGATGCCGGAGCGGACGGTTGAAACAGTTCTGTGAAGACATCCCGAAGCCCTTCCCTGTTGAATGCAGTTGCAGGGAATGAGCAGCGGCAGGCGGTTTTTTATAGGCCGTGGGTTAGGCCAAGGGGCTATGAGCTTATAACCCGCCTTGGCGCGGCTCGATGCTGACCCAGTAGGGGCTGTGGTAACGCACCCGGATCGGCAGCGAGCGCTCCAGCAGTTGCAGGGTGCGATCACTTTCGTCCAGCGGATAGAGGCCACTCAAGCGCAAGCCGGCGACCTCAGGATCGACCCGCAGGATGCCGCGTCGGTAACGGCGCAACTGCTCGACGATTTCCCCCAGCGGCCGATCGCGCGCCTCCAGCAGGCCCCGGGTCCAGGCGCTTTCATAGCCCTTGGCTGCCTCCAGGGCCAACAAGCCCTGGCCGTCGAAACGCAGGCTCTGCCCCGCCGTCGCCACTTGCCGGGTGCCATTGGCCGTCAGCACCTCCACCTGGGAATGCAGCATCACCAATTGGGTCGAGGCTTCGTCGCGACGCACCAGGAAACGGGTCCCCAGGGCACGCATGCGGCCATGCTCGGTCTGCACCACGAACGGTCGCGACGGATCCCTGGCCACGTCCACCTGCAACTCCCCACTGCACAGTTCAAGGTGGCGCTGGGCCTGGTCGAAATGCGCCAGCACCCGGGTCTGGGCATCGAGCAGCAGCGCACTGCCGTCGTCGAGGGTCAGGCTGCGACGCTCGCCCACGCCGGTATACAGCGCGCCGGCGGGCGGCCACCAATCCAGCTGGCGCCCCAGCAGCCCCGTTGCCAACGCCGCGCCCAGCAGGCCCAGGCTGCTGCCGATGAAGCGCCGCCGGCTCGAGGGGGCATTGAGGCTGTGCAGCAGGCTGTCGCGACTCAGCTGGCGCAGGGCATTGTGCTGCAGGGCCGCGAACCCGCCGCCCATCAGGCCGATGACCTGCTCATGCTCAGGGTCGGCGCTGCGCCAGGCGGCGAACGCCTCGGCTTGCACCGCGCTCATCTGCCCCGACTGCAACAGGGCCATCCACTGGGCGGCCTCGTCCACCACCGCCGGGTCGATCCGCGAGCGGCTCATGTTTCCACCAATGCCAGGTAGCAACGCTTGAACGCCTCGGCCATGTACTGCTGCACCCGGCTGGTGGACACCTCCAGCAAGGCGCCGATCTGGGCATAGGTCAGGCCGTCCAGCTGGTGATAGAGGAAGGCCGCCTTGGCCTTGGCCGACAGGCCATCGAGCAGACGGTCCACCGCCAGCAACGCCTCGATCAGCAAAGCCCGTTCTTCGGGCGACGGGTGCACCGGCGCAGGCGCCAGCGCCAGGCTTTCCAGGTAGGCGCGCTCCAGGTCCTGACGGCGCCAGCCTTCGTAGACCAGGCGCCGGGCGATGGTGGTCAACAACGCCCGTGGTTCACGAATGGCGCTCGGATCGGGCAACGCCAGGACCCGCACGAAGGTTTCCGAGGCGATGTCCTGGGCGCTGTGGTGACAGCCCAGGGCCCGGGCGACGGAGGCGCACAACCATTGGTAGTCCTTTTTGAACATCTGCCCGATCAGCGGGTAATGAGGGTTCGGATTCGTACCCATGCCTTGCTCCCTCGGCAGGCGCTCGAGCGCCTGGCACACCGATGATTGCGCCGGGCCAGTCCCGGTCCCGGATTGAGGCAGCGACTGTGCAACAGCGTCGACCCTGTTTTGAAGTAATTAAAAATTCTCTGAAGATAACTAAAAAACATAAACCATCCAGCGGCCTCTGCACCCTGGGTGCCGCTTGATTGATCTCGGTCAGCAGGTGGTTGCCTGTGCCCCCCTACTCTTGCGCCTCCATCACGGCCACGGACGGCTCATCGGGAGCCGCCAGCCCCATCACTCAAGGAAGAGTCTTGTCATGCGATCACTGAAGATCATCCTGCTGTCCACCGCTTTCAATGGCCTCACTCAACGCGCCTGGCTCGACTTGCGCCAGGCCGGGCATCGTCCCAGCGTCGTGTTGTTCACCAGCGAAGAGGAAGTCTGCCGGCAGGTCGAGGACGCCGGCGCCGACCTGGTGATCTGCCCCTTCCTCAAGGACCGGGTGCCGCAGCAGCTGTGGAGCAACCCCAAGCGGCCGGTGGTGATCATCCACCCGGGCATCGTCGGCGATCGGGGTGCCAGCGCCCTGGACTGGGCCATCAGCAAGGAACTCAAGCGCTGGGGCGTCACTGCCCTGCAGGCGGTGGAAGAAATGGACGCCGGGCCGATCTGGGCCACCCACGAATTCAACCTGCCGGCCGGGATGCGCAAGTCCGAGCTGTACAACGGTCCGGTCAGCGATGCGGCGATCCACTGCATCCGCGATGTGGTGGAAAAGTTCCGCAACGGCTACACCCCCGAACCACTGGACTACGACAAGCCCTCGGTGCTCGGCCGCCTGCAACCGAACATGAAGCAGGCGGACCGCACCTTCAGCTGGCATGACTGCGCCCAGTTCATCAAGCGCAGCATCGATGCCGCCGATGGCCAGCCCGGAGTCCTGGCCAGCCTCGCCGGCGGCCAGTACTACGTGTACGACGCGCACCTGGACCCGCGCACCGGTACCCCGGGGGAACTGCTGGCGGTACACGACGACGCGATACTGGTGGCCTGCGGCGACAGCAGCCTGTGGATCGGCTCCCTGCGGCTCAAGCCCCAGCCCGGCGAAGAGACCTTCAAGCGCCCGGCGCGCCATGTGCTCGGCGAACGCCTGGCCGCAGTGCCGGTACTGGACTGGTCGGTGGCCAGCACGCCGTTCAGCGCCGAGGCCTACCAGCCGATCCGTTATCGCGAATCCGGCAAGGTCGGCGAGCTGACCTTCGAGTTCTACAACGGCGCCATGAGCACCGAGCAATGCCAGCGCCTGGTCAGCGCCCTGCAATGGGCCAAGGCCCGCGACACCCAGGTGTTGCTGGTGCGCGGCGGCCGTGGCGCATTCTGCAATGGCGTGCACCTGAACGTGATACAGGCGGCAGATGAACCGGGCCTGGAGGCCTGGGCCAATATCCAGGCCATCGACGATGTCTGCCGCGAGCTGCTCACCGCCCGCCAGCTGGTGGTCAGCGGCCTGACCGGCAATGCCGGTGCCGGCGGGCTGATGCTGGCCCTGGCCGCCGATGTGGTCCTGGCCCGGGCCGATACCGTGTACAACCCGCATTACAAGAGCATGGGCCTGTTCGGTTCCGAATACTGGACCTACAGCCTGCCCCGCGCCGTGGGCCAGCCCCTGGCCCGCCAGTTGACCGAGGCCTGCCTGCCCATCAGCGCCCTCCAGGCCCTGCAGATGGGCATGGTCCAGGAAGTGGGTCCACGGGATCCCGAAGAGTTCGGCCTGTGGCTGCTGCAACGGGCCAACGCCGTGCCCAGCGACCCGCGCTATCAGCACCTGCGCCAGCGCAAGCTCGACGCCGACCCGCAGTTGATGCAGCACTGCCGCAATGCCGAGCTGGAAGAAATGCACATGGACATGGTGCAGAACCGCAAGGGCTTCGCCGAGAAGTGCCGCAATTTCGTGTACAAGCGCAAGACCTGCTGCACCCCCGAGCGCCTGATAGAAAGCTGGGCCAAGCCCCAGGACATCGCCCTGGTGGGTTGAACCGCGTTCCCCTCCTGAGCCGTCGCCCGGCTTGCCGGGCGGCGACTTCAGGCCCCCGGCTGCAACAGCAGCGCCACCAATGCGGTCCAGCCGGTCTGGTGGCTGGCCCCCAGCCCGCGTCCGTTGTCGCCATGAAAGTACTCATGGAACAGCACCAGGTCACGATCCCGGGCATCGGCCTGCAACTGCGGGTAGCCGCTCATGGACGGCCGCCGCCCGTCTTCGTCCAGCATAAACAACCGGGTCAGGCGCTGGCCCAGGCTGTCGGCCACTTCTTGCAGTGACGCCAGGTAACCCGAGCCCCGGGGATATTCCACCGAGAAGTTGACGTCGTAGTAGCGATGGAATTCGCGCAGGGATTCGATCAGCAAGTAATTGATCGGCATCCACAGCGGCCCGCGCCAATTGGAGTTGCCGCCATACAGGCGCGAACCGGACTCGGCCGGCTCGTAACGGGCGCACAGCTGCTTGCCGTCGACCTGCAGGGCGAATGGCTGCTCGAAGACCCTGGACAGCGAACGAATCCCGAACTCCGAGAGGAACTCGTTCTCGTCGAGCATGCGCTTGAGCAAATCCTTGGTTCGTTCCCCGCGCAGCAAGGCCAGCAGCAGGCGGTTGCCCTTGCCCGGCTCGTACCAGCGCGACACCAGGTTGGCCAGGTCCGGCCGATGGTGCAAAAAGCCCAGCAGGCGCTGGGCCAGCCCCGGCAGGCATTCATGTTCGTGCTGTTCCAGCACCTGCACCGCGAACAACGGCAACAGGCCGACGATGGAGCGCAGGCGCAGCGGCTCGCTGCGGCCGTCGGGACGTTGCAGCACATCGTAGAAGAACTGGTCCTGTTCGTCCCACAGGCCCTCGGCGCTGTCGTCCACCCGGTTGATGGCCCCGGCGATGTACAGGAAATGCTCGAAGAACTTCACTGCGATATCCACGTATACCGGGTTGCGCCGGGCCAGTTCCAGGGCGATGCGCATCAGGTCCAGGGCATAGGCCGCGACCCAGGCGGTGCCGTCGGCCTGGTCCAGGCTGTACCCCGGCGGCAAGGGCGCGGAACGATCGAACAGGGCGATGTTGTCCAGGCCGAGAAAACCACCCTGGAACAGGTTGCGGCCCTCCGAGTCCTTGCGATTGACCCACCAGGAGAAGTTCAGCAGCAGCTTGTGCAGGACCCGTTCGAGAAAGTCCATGTCGCCCTCGCCCGTGAGGGCCTTCTCCTGCTGGTAGACCCGCCAGCAGGCCCAGGCATGCACCGGCGGGTTGGCGTCGTCGAAACGCCATTCGTAAGCCGGCAACTGCCCATTGGGGTGCATGAAGCGGTCCTTGACCAGCAACAGCAGTTGCTGCTTGGCGAACCCCGGGTCGATCAGGGCGAACGCCACCGCCTGGAAGCCCAGGTCCCAGGAGGCGTACCAGGGGTATTCCCAGGTGTCGGGCATGCTGACGATGTCGCAGTTGGACAGGTGTCGCCAATGGCTATTGCGCAAGTGCTGGTGCGATTCGGGCGGCGCCGGTTGCCCGGGGTCGCCGTCGAGCCACTGGTTGACGTCGAAGTAGTACAGCTGCTTGGACCACAGCAGCCCGGCCAGGGCCTGACGCTGCACATTGCGCGCATCGGCGTCGGTGATGCCCTGCTGCAAGGCCCCGTAAAACTGGTCGGCCTCGGCGCGGCGCTGCTCGAACAGGCGACGGGCATTGACCGGCCCGCTGCCCGCCGGGGCGAAGCGCAGGTATAGGCTACGGCTCTGGCCGCCGGCCAGTTCCAGGGCGAAATGCGCGGCGGCCTTGGAGCCGGAGTCGAAGGTCACCGCCGTGGCTTGGCCGTGCACCAGGTAATCGTTGATCCCGTCCTTGAACGGCCCCGGGCAGGCCAGGCCCTCGAGCCGCTGGAAATTGCTCTGGTTGTGGCAGAACAACCACTGGCAGGGCTCGGCTCCCCAGGCGCTGACCTCACGCTCGGGCAGCTTGGGATGCCGGGCCAGCAGTCGTTCACCCTCCAGGCGCAAGCTCGGCCGGGGCTGGCCACCACCCCAGCTCCAGGTATTGCGCGCCCAGACCTGGGGCAAGACCCGCAGGCGCGCCGGCTGGTGGTAGCGGTTGTGCACCGTGACCCGCATCAACAGGTCGTCTACGGTGTGCTTGGCATACTCCACCGTTACATCGAAGTAGCGGTCGTCCTCGAAGATCCCGGTGTCGAGGATTTCGTACTCTGCATCATCCAGGCCACGGCGGGCGTTTTCCGCCACCAGGTCGGCATAGGGAAAGGCACCCTGGGGGTACTTGTAGAGCATGCGCATGTAGGCATGGCTGGGCACGCCGTCGAGGTAGAAGTACAGCTCCTTGACGTCCTCGCCATGGTTGCCCTCGGCATTGTCCAGGCCGAACAGGCGTTCCTTGAGAATGCCGTCACGCTCGTTCCACAACGCCAGCCCCAGGCACCAGTGCTGGTCCTTGTCGGAGAACCCGGCCAGGCCATCCTCGCCCCAGCGATAGGCGCGGCTGCGGGCGTGGTCATGGGGGAAGTACTTCCAGGCTTCGCCGTCGGCGCTGTAGTCCTCGCGGACCGTGCCCCATTGCCGTTCGCTCAGGTAAGGCCCCCACTGACGCCAGTGTTCGGCGTCCGGTCCGTGCAGGCGCTGGCCTTCGGGGGTGTCGAGGATGCTGCTCGGGGATCTTGCCGGCATGGGGAATGTCCTTGGCCACGGGAACCCATGGCAGTGTAGAAGCAGACGCACCCGGGGCCGGTGACAAATCCTTCATGTTCGAGCCCGGAGCAAAGCGGTTAATTGCCCGGCGCCTGCTTCGTTATAATCGGCAACCCCTTTTATGGCAGTGCGAAATCGATGATGTTCAGTTGCAAAGCGTTTTTCCCGGGACTGTTGTTGGCGGCGCTGGCTGTCCCGGCCCAGTCCCAAGGGCTCGACCTCAAGTATCCCGAACCGCCACTGGCGGCTCCCAGCGCCCGGCCCCAGGCACCGGAACCGACCGTTCCAGGCCTCAAGCTGTCGGTCAAACCTTCGGTGAGCTACGAATACAAGTGCAGCGGGCAATGCACCTACGAAACCGATATCGACCAGTTGCACGACCGCGAGACCCGCCACAGCACCAGCATCGGCTTCGACTGAACACCAGTGACTGGCCCGATGCACCGCCCCACGCAACCTTGCGGCCGCTACGCGCCCGGGCGCAGTCTCGACAGCGGCTACGGGTGGGAAGTTCGGCATTGATCTGTGGGGCTCGCGTGCCTACGCTGCTACACAAACCCGCTTGCCCGCCCAAGGATCACCCATGCTCCCCCTGCCCCGCACTGCCCTGCTCATCACGCTCGCCGCCAGCCTGCTCGGCGCCTGTACCAGCGTGACCCGGGAAATCGAAAGCGAACCCACGGTTACCTCCGCCGGGATCCTGGCCTTTCGCGATATCTGCCTGAAATCCGCTCCGTCCTTCAACGGCGCCGCCACCGCTGCTCGCGAGCATGGTATCGGGGAGTTGAACGACGCAGGGTTCGCCAGGATGGGCATGAACCAGGACCAGAGCCTTGGGGTCCAGGTGCGGGCCAACCAGGAATGCGCCGTCACCACCCCGAGCCAGAACGACAGCTCCCTGACCCGGCAATTCCTCAGCGTTGCCGGCAAGTTCTCCAGCACGCCGGTGGCACAGACCCTGCCCGCCAAGCTCACCATCGACGGCAAGGTATTCCTGTTGATGCACGATCGGCGTGGCGGCGAAGCCTATGTGATGCTCAAGGCGCCTTGAGCAAGCCGCCTGGCCCTAGCGACTCCTGGTGCAATCCCCGAGGGGCCGTATCCTCCGTGCCCAGCAAGCGCAGCAGGCTGGCGCCATCCATGGGCTTGTGGAACAGGTAGCCCTGGGCCGCGCCAACCCCCAGGCGCCGCAAGTGTGCCCGCTGCCCCGGGGTCTCGACACCTTCGGCCACCAGTTCCAGCTCGAGGGATCGGGCCAGCCTGACCACGGCCTCGATGATCAGGCTTTGCTTGGGCCCCAGGGCATTGCCGATGAGCCCTGCATCGAGCTTGACCTGGCTGAAGGGAATGTCCGCCAGGCGGGTCAGCGAGGAATACCCGCAGCCAAAGTCATCGAGGGACAGGCGTACCCCGCTTTTCACCAGGAGGCTGATGTTCTCGATGCTCTGCATATCCAGGACCAGGGCCCCGCGCTCGGTGATCTCCAGGGTCACCTGGCTGGCCGGCACCGCGGCGGCCTCGATCCGCTGCAGAATCTGCGGGGCGAGTCCTGGCTCGCGTAACTGGCTGGCCTCAAGATTGTAGGAAAACACCAGCCCAGCCCCCTGACCAGCCGGCAACCGGCGTTGCAAGTCCAGGCCCTGTTGCAACAGGTCATGGAACAGCTGGAGCTGTTGCTCGGGTCGCTCGAACAGAGCGAGAAAAACACCAGGCCCCAACACGCCCCGGCTCGGATGCAGCCAGCGCACCAGGGTCTCGGCCCCAGTGATGCGTTGGGTCTTGAGGCACACCTGGGGCTGGAAAAAAGCCACGATCTGTCGTTGCTCCAGGGCCAGCAGCGCCTGCTCTTGCGTGAGCGGCTCGCGCGGCACCAACTGCCAGTGGTCCTGGCCGGCCCTCCTGGACTTGAGAGCCAGGGCCTTGAGCAGCAACTCGCCAAGCTGGGAGGCGTCCGGCTCATCGAAACTGCCCAGGTCGTGCTTGCCCGAATACTCAAGGAAATTCGCCAGGCCCCAGCGGATCGAGGCCTCCAGGGTAGTGCTCGCGACCATCGAGAAGAATGGGTAGTGCTCGCAGAGCCGACGTAGGTAATGGATAGCCCTAGTGGCTGGCAGGGAGTCGCAGACCACCAGGTCCGGGGCCTGCGTACAAGGGGGAAAGCAGGTCCAATCGTCGTCGCTACAGACCACCTGGAGCTGCACGAAGGCGGCGCTGTCGAGTATCCGGGCAAAGCGCCGGGCCCTGAAGGTGTTCGAACACAACAGCAATACGTTCAGGGTCTTCATGGACTGCGGCTCCGGGTAAAAACCCATGCTAGCCAAAGCGCCCTCGAGCTGAATTCAAGATACATCCTGAATAGAGGTAGGAAAAATCTCTGGCCTGGACTACACAGGCAAGCCCCGTAGAGGGCGACGCTAGCTGCCAGGCCCCTGGCTCGCCAGAGCCCCGATCTCGCCACGCAACCATTGCAGCCCCGGCGCATGTTGCTGCTGGCGGTGCCAGATCAGGCTGACCTGCACCGGCGCTGCCAGCAACGGCAAGCTGGCGATGCGGATCGGCAGCAGCGCGGCGAAATGTTCCGCCAGGTGCCGTGGCACCGTGCCCAGAAGATCGGATTGCGCCACGATCAGCGGGATGCTCAGGTAGTTGGGTACGAACAGCTGCACCTGGCGCCTGACCCGCGCCGAGCCCAGCACGATCTCCAGCGGCGAACCACGCCCGCCACGATCGGGAATCGCCACATGCTGGCAACCCTGGTAGGCCGCCAGGTCCAGCTCGGGAACGAAGGCCGGATGGCCGGCGCGACCGATCACCACCAACTGCTCCTCCAGCAATGGCTGGTAGCACAGGTCCGGGTTGTCGAAATACAGGTAGTCCACCGCCAGGTCGAGCATGCCCGCACTGAGCCAGGCCGCCAGCGAGTCGGCGCTGTCGCTGCGCACCGCCAGCCGTACCCGCGGCGCCACCTCCTGCAAGTGCCGCGATAGCGCCGGCAACAGGCGAGCCTGGGCGTAGTCGTTCATCGACAGGGTGAACAACTGGTCGGCCGCCGCAGGATCGAACTCGGCAGCCGGGTCCAGGCCCTGTTGCAGCAGATGCAGGGCCTGGCGCACCAGCACATGCAGGCCCTGGGCCCGGGAAGTCGGTTGCATGCCCCGGGCCGTGCGGACGAACAACGGCTCGTCCAGGTGCCGGCGCAGGCGCGCCAGGGCATTGCTCACCGCCGGCTGGCTGAGATTGAGCCGCAAGGCGGCCCGGGACAGGTTCTGCTCCTGCATCAAGGCATCGAACACCCGCAGCAGGTTGAGGTCCAGGCGCTGGATATTCAGCTTCATGAATAATGCTCATTCCTACTATCCATTGGCTGGATAATTCTCCCGGAGCTAGGCTGCAGTCAATAAAAACAACAACGGGAGCAGTGCCATGCGCGACACCACCCAGCACTTTCGCCAGCAATACCGGGCCGCAGTCAGCCCGCGCTACAACCCATGGCTGCACGGCGGCTTCGTCCTGGCCTACGGCCTGTTGTGCATCGGCCTGCTGTGGAGCACCCTGGACCGGGTACAGCCGCTGGAATGGCTGGCGATACCGCTGGCGCTGCTGTTCTTCAACCTGTGCATCTATGTGGTGCACCGTTGGCTGGGGCACCACAAGCGGCGCCTGGGACGCCTGTTCTACGCCCGGCATACCGGCGATCACCACAGTTTCTTCACCCCGGGGCTGATGGCCTACGAAGGCTTGCGGGATTGGCGGGTGATCCTGTTCCCGGCCTGGCTGATCGTGCTCCACAGCCTGCTGTTCGCCCTGCCCCTGTGGGGGCTGCTGCGCCTGTGGAACGCCAATGTCGCGGCCTTGTTCGCCAGCTGCACGCTGATCGGCTACCTGGCCTACGAGATCTTCCATGCCTGCGAACACTTGCCGGCCGGCCATCCCCTGGCGCGCCTGCCCTGGATCCGCCAGATGCGGCGCCTGCACGAACTGCATCACCGCCGCGAGCTGATGCAGGAACGCAACTTCAATATCGTCCTGCCCTTGATGGACTGGCTGTTCGGCACTTTGTACTGGCAGCCGGAGCAAACCCCGGCACAGTCCCACAGCGTGCCCAGGTCCACACCCCTGACCCGCATGCAGCATCAGGTCGACATCCCCCGCAGCAGCGCCAGCACCCTGGCCTATGCCGCCAGCCCAAGGTGCTGGCCGCAATGGCATCCCTCCTCACTGCGGGTCGAGGGCGCCGCAGGTCCCCTGGCCGGCGGCCAGGGCTTCGAGGAGGACATCCACGCCGGCGGGCGCAGCGGCCACCTGAGCTGGCGGGTCGAGGAGTACCTACCGGGGCAGCGCTGGCGCGCCACGGCCCGGGGCGATCATGGTCTATGGTTGCAGGTCACCTACCAATGCCAGCCCCTGGCAGGCGGACACACCCGTTTCGTGCGCACCCTGGAATATGGCTTCGACAACCTGCTGATGCGCCTGGGTAATCGGTTGCTATTCAAACGACGGATAGAACGGGAGTCCGCGGCCTCGATGCAGGCATTGTGCAAGATGGCCCAACAAACCATCGCAGCGCAGCCCGCCGCGCCGGCTGCCAGCCCGTCCTGAACCGCACACCGACAGGAGTCATTGCATGAACCAGATCGCCCCTCGCCGCTTCGGCCTCGGCCGGATCATCCTGCTGCTGGTAATCGCCATCCTGGCCTTCCTGCTGCTGGCGCCGACCAAGGTCCAGCCAGTGGCCTGGCAGCCCTCGCCTGCGCCATCGATGAGCCAGGGCCCCTACGCCGAGAACCAGAAGCTCAAGGCCGTGCAGGCGGTCGGTGCCCGGGATATCGCCGGCCCCGAGGCGCTACTGCTGGAAAACGACCAGTTGCTCACCGGCCTGCATGATGGCCGGGTGATCCAGACCAGCCTCGACGGCACGGCCCTCAAGGTACTGGCCAATACCGGTGGCCGGCCCCTGGGCCTGGCCCGGCATCCGGACGGCCGCCTGATCATCGCCGACGCCATCAAGGGCCTGCTGGCCCTGGACGGACAGGGCCAGATCCAGGTCTTGAGCGACACGGCCAATGGCCTGAAATTCGGCTTCACCGACGATGTCGCGGTGGATGCCGCCGGTCGCTACGCCTATTTCAGCGACGCCAGCAGCCGTTGGGGTTATGGCCACGACGGCGAGGCGGTGATCGAACACGGTGGCGATGGCCGCCTGTTGCGCTACGACTTCCAGAGTGGCCGGACCGAGGTCCTGCTCGACGGCCTGGAGTTCGCCAATGGCATCGCCCTGGGCCCGGACGAGGCCTTCGTCCTGGTCAACGAGACCGGCGCCTACCGCATCAGCCGCTACTGGCTCAAGGGCGACAAGACCGGCCGGCACGACCTGTTCATCGATAACCTGCCGGGGCTGCCGGACAACCTCAGCTTCAATGGCCGTGATCGTTTCTGGGTAGCCCTGTATGCGCCGCGCAACGCCCTGCTGGACGGCACCGCCGCCTACCCTTTCGTGCGCAAGATGCTGGTGCGGGCCATGCAGGTATTGCCCAAGCCGGTGGAAAAGCGCGGCTTCGTGCTGGGCCTGGACACCCAGGGCCGGGTGATCGCCAACCTGCAGGATGGCAGCAGCGGCAACTATTCGCCGATTACCACGGTGCGCGAGTACGGCGATGCGTTGTACCTGGGCTCCTTGAGTGCCCGGCACATGGCGCGCTTGCCATTGCAGCAAGCGTTGGAACACTGAGGCCTGGGGCCGCCCCGTGGGGTCAGGCGGACGCGCTGAATTGCGGGTCGCTGAAGGTTCTGCGGACCTTGGTCCGGCCCCGCAGGCTCGGCGGCTGCAGGCAGGGGCCCTCTCGCCGTTGCCGCAGGGATACAAGGAAATGGAGGTCGGTTATCGGCGGCCTGTGGTCGAACCACAGGCGCCAAGGGCGGGAGGTCAGGAACGGGCGGTGAGTTTCTGGGAGATCTCATCCTTGATCAGCAGGCGTTTTTCCTTGAGCTTCCTTACTTCATCGTCTGCGGCGGCCGCTGCTTCGGCCTTGAGCACCTGGTCGTCGATACTGTTGTACTTGTCGAACAGTGCATTGAGGTGGGGATCCTTGGCCCGACGCTGTTGAATGTCTTCTTTGCTGCAGCTCAGGTCCTGGTAAAGATCGTGGGTCACCGGCATGGAACACCTCCGTGGTTGATCGGCAGCAGGGGCGTCCTCACGCCCCTGCCAGCCATCAGCATGGCCTTGGCTCCCCGGGTCTGTCGACCGCCAATCAGACCAGCGGTAACCGTTCGTCGCCGTCGGCTGCCCTGGATCAATTCCCGCCCAGGGCCGCCGCCAGGAACGGCGCGGTACGGCTTTCACCCTGCCTGGCCACCTGCTGCGCAGTGCCGCAGGCCACCAGGCGACCACCCTGGTCGCCCGCGCCCGGGCCGATATCGATGACCCAGTCGGCCCTCGCCACCACGCGCATTTCATGCTCGACCACCACCACGCTGTGTCCTGCGGCCACCAGCTTGTCCAACTGCTCCAGCAGCCGGTCCACGTCCCTGGGATGCAGGCCCGTAGTGGGCTCGTCCAGCACATAGAGGGTGGCGCCACGGGCATTGCGTTGCAGTTCGGTGGCCAGCTTGATGCGCTGCGCCTCGCCACCGGACAGCTCGGTGGCCGGCTGGCCCAGGCGCAAGTAGTCCAGGCCGATGTCGCTCAGCACCTGCAGGGCCCGCAGGATCGCCGGCTGCTCGGCGAAGACCGGCAAGGCCTGCTCGACGTTCAATTGCAGGACCTGGGCGATGTTCAGGCCCTGCCAGGTCACTTCCAGGGTCTGCGGGTGATAACGCGCGCCATGGCAGGTCGGGCATGGCGCGAAGACGCTGGGCATGAACAGCAGTTCGACGCTGACGAAACCCTCGCCCTCGCAGGCCGGGCAACGGCCCTTGGCGACGTTGAAGGAAAACTGCCCGGCGTCATAACCCCGGGCCCGGGCCTCGGGGGTAGCGGCGAACAGTTTGCGCACCTGGTCGAACAAGCCGGTGTAGGTCGCCAGGTTGGAGCGTGGAGTACGCCCGATGGGCTTCTGGTCCACCTGTACCAGGCGCTTGACCCGTTCCATGCCCGCCACCACCCGCCCGCCGCTGGCAACGGGAACCTCGTCCTCCAGGTCCAGCTGCGCGGCCTCCTCAGCGGCAGGCATCTTGCCCAGGTGGGCGCCGACCAGCTCCAGCAGCGCCTGGCTGACCAGGCTCGACTTGCCGGAACCGGAAACCCCGGTCACGGCGGTGAAGCAGCCCAGGGGAAACTCGACGTCCAGGTCCTTGAGGTTATTGCGGGTGATGCCGGCCAGGCGCAACCAGTCCCGGGGCTGGCGCGGGGTATGCACCACCGGGGCCTGCCCGGCGAACAGGTAGGGCCGGGTTTGCGAGGCCTCGATGGTCGCCAGCCCCGCCGGTGGCCCGCTGTACAGCACCTGGCCACCGCGCTCGCCGGCCGCCGGCCCGACATCCACCAGCCAGTCGGCCCGGCGCATGGTCTGCAGGTCGTGCTCCACCACGAACAATGAGTTGCCCGCGGCCTTGAGGCGCTGCAAGGCTGCGAACAGGGCCTCGGCATCCGCTGGATGCAGGCCCGCTGAGGGCTCGTCCAGCACATAGATCACCCCGAACAGCTGCGAGCCCAGCTGGGTCGCCAGGCGCAAGCGCTGCAACTCGCCGGGGGACAGGGTCGGCGTGCTGCGCTCCAACGCCAGGTAGCCCAGCCCCAGGTCCACCAGGGTGGCGACCCGTTCCAGCAGATCCTGGGCGATGCGCTGCGCCGCCAGGCGCTTCTCCGGCGACAGCTGCACAGCGTCCTGCGCTACCTGCGTGCCGGCGGCCACCGGCGCAAGCACCTCGGCCAGTTGCAGCAGCGGCA
This sequence comes from Pseudomonas sp. CMR5c, assembly GCF_003850545.1. Lineage (NCBI taxonomy): Bacteria > Pseudomonadati > Pseudomonadota > Gammaproteobacteria > Pseudomonadales > Pseudomonadaceae > Pseudomonas > Pseudomonas sp. CMR5c. The sequence continues at coordinate 4,250,775 of NZ_CP027705.1, forward strand.
TGCGCGCCAGCTCGCCGATATCCAGCCCGGCGAAAGTCACCGCGAGCGCCTCGCGCTTGAGCCGCTTGCCGTCGCACAAGGGGCACTGGCTGCCGCGCATGAACTGCGCCACGCGCTTTTTCATCAAGGCGCTCTGGGTATGGGTGAAGGTGTGCAGCACATAGCGCCGGGCGCCGCTGAAGGTGCCCATGTAGCTGGGCTCCTGCTGGCGCGCCAGGGCCTGGCGGGTCTGCTCCGGGGTGAGCCCGGCATACACCGGCACCGTCGGCGTGTCTTCGGTGAACAGGATCCAGTCGCGCTGCTCCCTGGGCAGGTCGCGCCAGGGAATGTCCACGTCGTAGCCCAGGGTCACCAGGATGTCCCGCAGGTTCTGCCCCTGCCAGGCCAGGGGCCAGGAAGCCACCGCGCGCTGGCGGATGGTCAGCGATGGGTCGGGGACCATGCTCGCCTCGTCCACCTCGTACACCCGGCCCAGGCCATGGCATTGCGGGCAGGCGCCCTGGGGGGTGTTGGGCGAGAAGTCCTCGGCATACAGCATCGCTTGCCCGGGCGGGTAGCTGCCGGCCCGGGAGTACAACATGCGTACCAGGCTGGACAAGGTGGTCACGCTGCCCACCGAGGACCGCGTACTGGGGCTGCCGCGCTGTTGTTGCAGGGCTACCGCCGGGGGCAGGCCGTCGATGCGGTCCACGTCCGGCACCCCGACCTGGTCGATCAAACGCCGCGCATAGGGCGCCACCGATTCGAAATAGCGTCGCTGGGCCTCGGCATACAGGGTCGAGAACGCCAGGGACGACTTGCCCGAACCGGACACGCCGCTGAACACCACCAGCGCATCCCGGGGAATGTCGACGTCGACGTTGCGCAGGTTGTGCTCGCGGGCGCCACGCACCCGCACGAACCCGGAACTGTGGGTTGCTGCGGTGCTGTCCGGGGAATCAGCGGAACGATCGGACGAAGAAATCATGGACCTGCCTTGTCTGGGGAATCATGAAATGCGAGGAGCGCGACCACCGATCATCACATATCCCCCAGGGCCCAGGGCAAGCCCGGTGGCCAGCGGCTACTCAGCGCCGTAGCGGTTGCCCGGTGCCCTGCTCCGCCGCCAGTCCGGTGTGCCGCAGGTCGTAGCGCAGTTCGGTGATCAGCTCGCAGATGGCCCGGGAGCTGGTCAGGGAACGAGTGGAGATACCGGTCACGAACAGGTCGACGCGGCCAGAGGCCGGATCGCAGATGCGCACGGTCATGGCGCCGTCATGGCCGATGGTGCATTGGCAGTGCAGGGGCAGGAAGCTGGTTTCGATGATTCTGCGCAGTTCGAGGGTAGAGATCACGGGCAGAGGATCCAAAGAGGTTGAAAGGAAAAAACCGCGCAAGACAAGCATTGTTGTTGTGGGATCAGGCGGTCGGTGCCCCTGTCCTTGGTCATCGGCCAAATAGTACAAGTTCATTCAATTCGGTACAGACTAGAAGCCTGGCGCCAGTTTGTCGTCAGGCCGATTGGATTTTCATGCGCCGCGTCACACTGGCGCCGTCAGGTCCCCAGCAGCGAGCGCACCATGGCGCTCAAGTCCTCGGGTCCGTAGGGCTTGCTCAACAGGTAAGTGTCCGGGCTGAGCAAATGGTCCCGCGAGATCAGGTCGCGAGTGTGCCCGGAGGTGAACAGCACGGCGATCGGCGGGGCCTGGGTCTTGGCCCAGGTGGCAAGTTCGGTGCTCTTGATCAAGCCGGGCATCACCACGTCGGTGAAGATCAGGTCCACCTTGAGCCCCTCCAGCAACATCTGCATGGCGACATCGCCGCTGGCCGCGGTACTGACCCGGTATCCCTCGAGCCTGAGCATCTCCACTGCGGCGCTGCGCACATCGACGTTGTCCTCCACCACCAGGATGCTCTCCTGGCCGCCCGCGCCCTGGCCATGGGGCTTGCGTGCGCTGGCCACTTCGCGATCGGGGCAACGGGCGAAATACATCCGGACCCGGGTCCCCTGCTCGGGGCTGCTGAGGATCTCCACATGGCCGCCGCTTTGCTTGACGAAACCGAACACCATGCTCAGGCCCAGGCCGGTGCCATGGCTATCGCTCTTGGTGGTGAAGAACGGCTCGAAGGCCTGCGCCAAGACCTCGGCCGACATGCCACCACCACTATCGGCCACGGTCAGGCACAGGTACTGGCCCGGCTCGATGTCCTTGCCCAGGCATTGCTCGCGCTCCAGCACCAGGTTCTCGGCGCGGATCAGGATGCTGCCCTCGCCGCCCATGGCATCCCGGGCATTGAGCACCAGGTTGAGCACCGCATTCTCCAGCTGGTTGCGGTCGACATGGATGCACCAGGGGTCTGCGGGCAACTGCACTTCGATGCTGATGGTTTCCCCCAGGGCGCGTTGCAACAGTTCGCCCAGGTCTTCATACAGGTGGCGCGGATCGTAGACCGCCGGGGACAACGGCTGGCGCCGGGCGAAGGCCAGCAGCTGCGCCGACAGCTTGGCCCCGCGCTCCACCGCCGCCAGCGCGGCCCCGGTCCGTCGTTGCACATTGGCGTTATCCGGCTCGTGGCGGGCCAGCAGGTGCAGGTTGCCGGAGATCACCTGCAACAGGTTGTTGAAGTCATGGGCCACGCCACCGGTGAGCCCGCCGATGGCCTCGAGCTTCTGCGCCTGGCGCAGGCGCTCCTCGGCGCTCAACCGCGCGTCGACCTCCTTGAGCACCCGCTGCTCCAGGTCGCGGGTCAACTGGCGCAAGGCTTCTTCGGCGAGCTTGCGCTCCTGGATATCGATCAGCACCCCGGGAAAGCGCAAGGCCCGGCCCTGGTCGTCGAGCTCGCAACGACCGCAGGCCAGCACCCAGCTGTAGCTATCGTCGGCGCGACGTATCCGATATTCCGCGTTGTACGCGCCGCCATGGGTCAGGCTGTAGTCCACCAGTTCGCGAATGCGTGGCAGGTCATCGGGATGGATGCGGCTTTCGGCGACGGCGATCGGCAAATCGTCCAGGGCTTGCCCGACCGGGTAGGAAAAGGTCCGGGCAAAACGCTCGTCGCTGGAAAACCTGTCGTGCTGGATGTCCCACACGAAGGAACCGAGCAACGCCCCGGCGTTCAAGGCCAGCTGGACTCGCTCGTTCTCGGCGCGGTAGGCCGCCTCGGCAGCCTGCCGGCGCTGCTCGGAAATCACGTGGGCGGTGGTTTCCACGACGACGGCGATGACCCCGGCCGGGGCCTGGTCATCATCGGCCACCGGGCTGTAGTAGAGGTCCAGCCAGACACTCTCCGGCGCCCCGTTGCGCAGCAGCACCAGATCCTTGTTGTGGTAGGTCAGGGTGCCGCCGCTCAGGCAGGTGTTCATCACCCCGCGATTGAACTCGGCCACTTCCGGCCAGCCGCGCTCCACCGCGCAACCGAGCAGGTAGGGATGGCGTCCGCCGGCGAAGACCGCATAGGCGTCGTTGTAGATCATGTAGCCCAGGGGGCCCCAGAGCATCACCATCGGCACGGGCGAACCGAGCATCAGTTGCACCGTGCTGCGCAGGCTGTGGCTCCAGTGCTGCAACGGGCCGAGGCTGGTCAGGGACCAGTCGAAGGCGCGGATGCGACTGGCCATCTCGCCTTTCCAGCCCTGGCACCCGTGATGATCGGATAAGAACGGCATGAACGGACTCTGTGAAGAACGTGGCACGGCATGGATTGGCAAAGGGCTGCACACCGCCCTCGAGCCTTGGAGGCCTGGCCGGGGCAATGGTTTCCAGATTTCACCTGGACCTGCGTACCCGGCAAGACTGAACAGACAGGATAGGCGATGCCGGCCAGTCCAGGCGGACGCTCGCGGCGCCGCCTGGTAGGGGGCGGATTGCCCGCCCCGGGTGAATCAGTCGGTGCCGTATTTCGGCGAATGCGGACCGTACAGCAGGCCGTTGTGTTGCCCGGCCGACAGCAGGCGCTGGCTGGTGACACCGGCGATCGGATGGCCGGCGTCGGTGGAGGTGTTGACGATCTGCTTCACCGCGGCGGTGATCAGCATGCCCACCAGGCCCCCGCTGTTGTTGTTGCCTTCCTCGCTCGAAGCCCGGGCGCTGCCGGTCCACAGGGTGGTGCCGGTCTTGAGGTCGACCAGGGTGGCGCTGGCGGTCACCGCGGTCTCGCTGCTGATCAGCATGTAGCTGGTGCCGTACTCCTTGACGGTGATGTACAGGCCGGCATCGGCGCCGAAGATTTCGTTGAGCTTGGTGGGCGGCAGGCCGTGGATATCCGCCGGGTTGGTCAGGCCGTTATGACGGAAGGTTTCGTCCACCACCGCGATCGGCATCACGTAGTAACCGGCTTCGGCCAACGGCAGCGTCACCTGGGACAGCATGCTGTAGGTGGCCTTGACGTCCGGCGACTCGTTGAGCGGCGGCAGCACCAGGATCGACTTCGGCCTGGCTTGTTTGTAGGCCGCGTAGTCCACGGTCTTGGGGGCGGCGCAGCCCACCAGCAGGCTGACCGTCAGCAGGCCCAGGAGGTTGCGCAGGGTCGACAGGTTCATTGCGCGGCCCCCTGCTTGGCGTTCTTGAGCAGGAAGTCCATGTACTTCGCCGACTCCGGAAACAGCGCCTTCTCGGTGTTGAACTGCTGCACCATCTGGTCATCCTTGCCCAGGCCGGCGTAGAGCATGCCCAGGTGTGCGTGGTAACCCGGCGGCACCGCCTTGCCGGTGGACTTGATTTTCTGCAGGTCGCGCTCCAGCGCCTCGACCTGGGCCTCGCGGGCGCCCTCGCCCTTGAAGTACTCGTAGGTCTGGGACTGGTAGCTTTCCCACTGGTACAGCGTCTTCGGCCCGCTGCAGCCGGCCAGCAATACGCTGCCCAGCACGACAGCGGCCAGCGCTGGCCGGGCCATCATGATCTTGAACATATGTGCACTTTCCCTGTTGGCAGTGGTGATCAGCGACCTGGTTTCCAGGCGCCGGCGTCGATGGCCTCGACCATGCGGTTGACCGCCTCGCGCATGGCCAGGTCCAGGACCTTGCCGTTGAGGGTCGAGTCGTAGGAGGCCGTGCCGCCGAAGCCGATCACTTCACGGTTGGACAAGGCGTATTCGCCGGCGCCCTGGGTGGAATAGACCACTTCGGAGGTGCTGATATTGACGATGTTCAAGGCCACCTTGGCGTAGGCCACCTGGGTCTTGCCACGGCCGAGAATGCCGAACAGCTGGTGATCGCCGGTTTCCTTGCGGCCGAACTCGGTAACGTCGCCGGTCACCACGAAATCCGCGCCCTTGAGCTTCTGTGCGTGGCCCTTGATCGCCGCTTCCTGCTGGATCTCGCCCATGTTGTCGCGATCCAGCACGTTGAAGCGGTTGGTCTGCTGCAAGTGAGTGATGAGGATGGTCTTGGCCTGGCCGCCGAGGCGGTCGACACCATCGGAGAAAATCCCGCGCATGTAGCTGGAGCGGTTATCGAACTTGCCCACCGCCATCGGCACCCGGGTACCACTCCAGGCCTGGCTGGCGCTCTGGACCTTTTCCACCGGCAAGGCCCGGGAGCTTTCCGTGGCACAACCGCTCATACCTGCCAGCACCGCCACTGCAGCGCCCGACAACATCAACTTCGAGATCACTCTCACTCTATGTTCCTTTTTGAGTATCCAACTGCTCTTGCACCCACCAACCACCGCGAATCCGTATAGGCACGGGTTCGAAAAAGACGGTTCGGATGTTCTGGATCTTGACGCGGGGGGCGTCACCGGCGGCGATTATGCCAAAGCGCTATCATCGCGAAAAGGAATAAAAAAGCCTTGACGCCAATGGATTGGCAGAGCATTTCCAGGTATCCAGGCAAGCCCTTGATCGTTCAACGAAAATCCCGGCTGGGTACCTTGATCCCGGCCAGCAGCGGGGTCAGGTCGCTCAAGCGCCCGGCCACCAGGTGGCGTACCTCGCCCTCGGTCTCCAGGGTGCCGTCGACCCGCAGCAACTGCGCGCCCACCAGCACCCGGCGCTGGCGTTCGGCCAGATCGCGCCAGACCACCACGTTGAGATTGCCAAACTCGTCCTCCAGGGTGACGAAGGTCACTCCGCTGGCGGTGCCCGGGCGTTGGCGCCCAGTGACCAGCCCGGCCACGCTCACCGCCCGCCCATGCTCCACCCCCTGCAAGTCCCGGGAGCTGCGGCAGCGCCGGGCCGTAAGCTGCGGCCGGAGCAAGGCCAGGGGATGCGGCCCCAGGGTAGTGCCCAGGCTGTGGTAATCGGCATACAGGTCCTCGCCGACACTGGGCCGGGGCAGGTTCACCGGCGCCTCCTCCTGGCCTGGCAAGCCGGCGAACAGCCCCAACTGCTGCTGCACCCCGGCCACCTGCCAGCGGGCCTGGAACCTATTACCGGCCAGGCCCTGCAGGGCCCCGGCATCGGCCAGCAATTCCTGGGCCCGCAGATCGAGCCGGGCCCGCTCCCCGAGGTCGGCGATATCGGCAAAGGCCCGCTGGTCCCGGGCCTGCTCGATACGCAGGGCGTCCTCCTGACGAAAACCCTTGATCATCCGCAGCCCCAGGCGCAGGGCCGGCTGGCCAGGTACACGGTCCTGCGCAGCGCCTGCCGCCCCAGCGCTGGCGCCCTGCTCATCACGCCCGGAGCGGTGGACCGGCTCCAGGCTGCAATCCCAGCTGCTGGTGCGAATATCCACCGGGCGGATCTCCAGGCCATGGCGGCGAGCATCCTGGAGGATCTGGTCCGGACTGTAGAAGCCCATGGGCCAACTGTTGATCAGGGCGCAGGCGAAGGCCGCCGGCTCATGGCGCTTGAGCCAGCAGCTGGCATAGGTCAGCAGGGCGAAACTGGCGGCATGGGACTCGGGAAAACCATAGCTGCCAAAGCCCTTGATCTGCTCGAAGATCTGCGCCGCGAATTCCTCGCTGTAGCCCTTGCCCGTCATGCCCTTGAGCAAGCGCTGGCGATGGGGCTCCAGCCCGCCATGGCGCTTCCAGGCCGCCATGGAACGACGCAGCTGATCGGCCTCGCCCGGGGTGTAGTCGGCCGCCACTACCGCGATCTGCATCACCTGCTCCTGGAACAGCGGCACCCCCAGGGTACGCACCAGCACCTCTTGCAGTGCTGGCGAGGGATAGGTCACCGGTTCCTTCTTATCGCGCCGGCGCAGGTACGGGTGGACCATGCCGCCCTGGATCGGCCCGGGGCGGACGATGGCCACCTCGATCACCAGGTCGTAGAACTTCTTCGGCTTGAGCCGGGGCAGCATCGACATCTGCGCCCGCGACTCGATCTGGAACACGCCGATGGTATCGGCCCGGCCGATCATCGCGTAGGTCGCCGGGTCTTCGCTGGGAATGCTGGTGAGGCTATAGCGCTGGCCGCGATAGCCATGGATCAGGTCGAAACAGCGGCGGATGGCGCTGAGCATGCCCAGGGCGAGGATATCCACCTTGAGCAGGCCGACCATGTCCAGGTCGTCCTTGTCCCACTGGATCACCGTGCGCTCGGCCATGCTGGCGTTCTCCACCGGCACCAGGCTGTCCAGGGGCTGCTCGGAAATCACGAAGCCACCGGGGTGCTGGGACAGGTGCCGGGGAAAGCCGATCAACTGCCCGGTCAGGCTCAGGACCCGGCGCAGCAGCGGGTTCTCGGGGTCGAAACCGGCTTCGCGCAGGCGTTCGAGATCAGGCGCGCTATCGCTCCAGCGGCCACAGCAGGCGGCCAGGGCATTGACCTGGTCCGGCGGCAGGCCCAGGGCCTTGGCCACGTCGCGCACCGCCCCGGCGCCGTGATAGGTGCTGACCACCGCCGTCAACGCCGCGCGATGCCGGCCATAGCGCCGGAACACGTACTGCAGCACCTCTTCGCGGCGCTCGTGCTCGAAATCGACGTCGATGTCCGGCGGTTCGTTGCGCTCCCTGGACAGGAACCGCTCGAACAGCATCACCGAACGATCCGGGTCGATCGCGGTGATGCCCAGGACGAAACACACCACCGAGTTGGCCGCCGAGCCGCGGCCCTGGCAGAGAATGTGCCGCTCGCGGGCGAACGCGACGATGTCATGCACCGTGAGGAAGTAGCTCTCGTAGCCCAGCTCGCCGATCACCTGCAACTCGTTCTCGATCTGCGCCAGCACCTCGGGCCGGGCCCCGGCGGGCCAGCGCCGGGCAATTCCTTCGCGGACCAGGACCCGCAGCCAGGAACCGGCGTCGTGGCCCTCGGGCACCAGCTCCCGGGGGTACTGGTAGCGCAACTGGCCGAGGTCGAAGTGGCAGCGCTCGGCAATCACCAGCGACTCATCGAGCAGCGCCTGGGGGTACAGGCCTTGCAGTACCGGCAGCGGCCGCAGGTGGCGCTCGCCATTGGCGAACAGGCGCTGCCCGGCCTCGGCCACCGGCAGGTGGTGGCGGATCGCGGTCATGGTGTCCTGCAGGGCCCGGCGTCCACGCACATGCATGTGCACATCACCGCAGGCCACCGCTGGCAGGCGCAGTTGCCGGGCCAGGGCCAAGCGTTGCTGCAACCGCCGGGCATCGTCCTGGCCGCAATGCAGTTCCACCGCCAGCCACAGCCGCTCGGGGAACACCTGGCGCAACCAGGACGCCGCATCGGGGTCGTCCTTCTCATCGCCTTTCTCATCGACCAGCCACAACGCCAGCAACCCGGGCAAGGGCTCGGCGAAATCCTCCCGCAACAGGCGATAACACCCCTTCTCGGCCCGGCGCCGGGCCCGGGTGATCAGCCGGCACAGGGCCTGGTAACCGGCCAGCTCTTGCACCAGCAGCACCAGGCGCGGGCCCTCCTCGACCTGCATTTCACTGCCGACGATCAGCTTCAAGCCAGTCTCGCGGGCGGCCTGCCAGGCCCGCACGATACCGGCCAGAGTGCATTCGTCGGTGATCGCCAGGGCCTGGTAGCCCAGGGCCTGGCCGCGCTCGAACAACTCCCGGGCACTGGAGGCGCCACGCTGGAAGCTGAAATTGGACAGGCAATGCAGCTCGGCGTAGCCGCTCATGCGAACCAGCCTTGCAGCAACAGCGGCCCGGGTTCGCCTACCTGGCGATAAGCCCAGCCCTGCTGGCCAGCGCGGGTCTGGACCAGGTAATAGTCGCGGCGCACATCGGCACCGTCCCACCAACCGGACTCGATGCGCTCCGGGCCCATGACGATTTGCACCGAACCTTCGCCCAGTGGCTGGGGTTCGGTCAGCAGCCAGCCTGGGCGACGCAAGCCCGGGTTGGCCGGACACGGACGCGGATCGGCCTGGGGCTGCCAACTGAGCTCCGGGCGGTGGTCGGCGCGATAGCCCAGGCCCTGTACCGCATCGTCCCCCAGGCGCGCCCGCAGCCGTTCGCGCAATTGCTCCCAGGGCAGGTTCTGCTGTGGCCGCTCCTCGAACAGCTCCGTATGCCGGGGCACGAACAGTGGCAAGTCCTCGGCCACCAGGCGCAGGTTGCGCACCGCAGCGGGCACCTGGATCTGCTCCAGGCGCCCGCGGGCCAGCTCGAAGAGCAGCGCCGGGTCGCGCTCGGCACCCAGCAGCCCTACCGGGACCAGGGTGTTAGCGCCTTCGGCGTGCTCCAGGTGCAGGACGAAGCGCTGCACGCCACTGTCGCGGCCACAGAGAAAAGCCGCCAGGTCGGCGGTCAGGCGACGCAGGGGAAACAGCAGCGCCTGGTGGGACTGCACATCGAAGTTCAGCTCGATGCGCAGGTCGAAACGATCCGGCGGCTGGTAGAAGGCCAGCCCCAGCGCACGTTCGCCAAGCAGGGTATCGAGTTGCTTGAGCAAGCTGGCGTCGAAGCGCCGGGCCAGGCTCTGGCGCGGCAACTGCCGGAGCTGGGCGAAGCTGCGCACGCCCATGCGCGACAAGGCCGTGGCCTGCTCTGCTGCCAACCCCAGGCGCTCGATGGGCATCGGCCCCAGGGCCTGGTGCAGGTCCTGCTCGCCGGCCACCGCCAGGCCATCGTAGGCATTGGCCAGGACCCGGGCCGCCGCCGGGTTCGGAGCCGCGACGATGCGATGGCGAAAGCCCAATGCCTGCAGTTCCTGGCGCAGGCGAGCCTGCAACTGTGGCCAAGGCCCGAACAGGCCCAGGCTCGATTCGATTTCCAGCACCAGGGTGCGCGGATAGGCCACGCTGACCTGGGAGCTGAAGCCATAGGCCCAGGCGGCAAGGAACTGCTGCCAGTGATCGATCTGCTGGGGGTCGTACTCGGCACAGGCGAAATCCTGGGTCAGGGCCTGGGCGGCCGTCAGCGATTGCCCGGGACGCAACCCCAGCTCGCGGGCGGCGTCGTTCACCGCCTGGATCACTCGGCGTTGCGGGCTGCCGCTGAACAGCGCCAGCGGCGCCTGGGGCTCGGCGCGCTGGCGCAGTACCGCGTCCAGCGCCAATTGCGGGAACAGGATGCACACCCAGCGCATGTCGGCCTCAGTGCCCGGCCTGCAGGGCAATCGGTTGTGGATGGGCCAGGCCACCCCGGCACTTGAGAATCCGCAACTGCGCAGGATGGCCCTGCAAGGTCAGGCGCAAGGCCGCTGGCGACGGATTGTGCGCGGCCTCCAGGGGACGGTAGGCGAAGGCCAGGGTCTGGCCGCTTTCGGCCGCCACCTGCAAGCGCCGCAGGGCCCGGTCGTCGGCCTGTTGCGGCCAGCACAACACCGCGCCGCAACTGCCCGAGCGCAGGCACTGTTCAGCGGCCCACAAGGCATCGCGCTCTGCGGCCTGGATGATCGACAACTGGCGCAGATCCACCCCGGCGTTCTGCCAGGCCAGGGGGAAAGGCACGAACGGCGGCGCCACCAGGACAATGCGCTCCCCCGCCGCCGCCAGCCGCGCCAGGCTCGGCCAGAGCAATTGCAACTCGCCCAGGCCCTGGGCGGCGACAAGGATTTCCGTCAACGCCGCTTCCGGCCAGCCGCCACTGGGCAGCACCGCATCCAGGGCCGCGTGGCCGGTGGCATGCACACTGGCGGGCACGGCCGCCGGGCGACCCTTCCAGACCTGCCCGGCATTGAACAGCGAGTCCAGTGCGACCACGGCGCCCATCAGCCCTGCCTCACCAGGCCACAGAACACGCCTTCGATGAACAGCTCGTGGTCGGCCGTGACCTCGATCGGCTGGTAGGCCGGGTTGCGTGGCAGCAGGCGAATGCCCTGGCCCTTGCGCTCGAAGCGCTTGATGGTCACCTCGCCATCGAGCCGGGCGATCACCGTCTGGCCATTGCGTGCCTCGGCGCTGCGGCGTACCGCCACCAGGTCGCCGTCGAAAATGCCGTCGTCGATCATCGAGTCGCCCTGGACCCGCAACAGGTAGTCGGGCGTGCGTGAGAACAACCCCGGGTCCAGCAGCAACTGGCCGTGGATCTCGGCATCGACGCCGATCGGCGCACCGGCGGCGACCCGGCCCAACACCGGGATCTCCAGCAGCTCGGGGCGTGGCGCCTGGTTGAGCAGGCGGATACCCCGCGCCTGATGCGAGTTGACCTCGATGAAACCGGCCTCGGTCAAGGCCAGTACATGCTTGCGCGCCACGCTACGCGAGGCGAAACCGAAGGCCTCGGCGATCTCGGCAAGGCTCGGCGGCTGGCCGCGATCGGCGATGCGTTCGCGGATAAAGGTCAGGATGGCACTGCGCCGGGGAGATAAAGTCGTCATGGAGTACATTTGTACTCTTCTCGGAATTTTCTGACAAGAACCGCCAATCAGTCCAGGCCACAGCTACTCAAAAAACCGCTGACATAGGCGATGAACGCCTGCACTTTGGCCGTCGCTCGACGGTGGCTGGGATAGACCGCAAGTGATGTGCGGCCCGAAGCTGTCCAGGTCGATTTCATAGCCGGCCATCAAACGTACCAGGCGCCCGTCGGCCAGATAAGGCGCGACGCTCCACAACGGGGTGTGCAACACACCGCGTCCAGCCAGGGCATTGGCCACGAACATCTTCAAGGCATTCAACTTGTCCATGATTTTTCCATTCAGGCAAAAATGTTTTTCATGAATCGTCCGTTCTACCCACTGCGGACCGCTCCTAATTTGGCGATCAGACGCAATGACAGGGAAACACTCAATGAAAAGATTGACCCCGACGCTGTTGCTTGTCGCCATGAGTTTTGCCTCCTTGGAAGCCATGGCTGCCGCCGACCTGGTGCTGTTCAACGGCCAGACTTTCAGCGCCGACCACGCTAGACCCAAGGCCCAAGCCCTGGCAGTGGAAAACGGCAAGATCCTGCAAACCGGCAGTGACCCGCAGATCAAGAACCTGATCGACAGTCATACCCGGGTCGTCGACCTGGGTGGCAAGACCCTGATGCCAGGTCTGATCGACACCCACTCCCATGCGATCTTCGGTGGCCTGGAAATGACCAGCGCCAATATGCAAGACGAAGTGGTCAGCCTCCACGAACTGGAAAAACGCTTGCGTGCCTGGCGTGACGACGGCACCGCCAAGCATGCCGATGTCCTCAGCCTCGCCGGCATAAGCTCGGCTTATTGGGCTCAGGCAGAGGCCCTGGGCCGACGATTCAACCAGGAAGAATGGGCCAGTGTGCCGGTGGTATTCACCGGCAGCGATCACCATACCGCTTGGGCCAATGACATCATGCTAAAGCGCGCCGGGGGCCCGAAAGGCGGGCGCCCCGGGATCAGCCGCGCTGCAGGATCCGGTCCATCACCCGGTCGGTCTTCAGGGCTTCGCTGGCCAGGGCCGGGTGCCAGGCCTGGCCGCGGATATGGGCGTTCATGCCCTGCACGTGATGCCACTGGATGTGCTCGGGCGTATCAATGAACAGGCTCAGGGTCTCTTCGGCTTCGAGTTGCAACGGCTGCTCGTCGAAAACCGAAAAGCTGATGCGCCCCTGGCTGCCGATGATTTCCACCCGATCCACCCGACGGTCGGCGACGAAGTTCCAGGCACCGCTGCCCAGCGCCCCACAGGCGAAACGCCAGCTGGCGCTGACCGCATCCTCGGCGGCATACAGCCCGGCCTGGCGGGTGCTGAAGCCGGCCACCTCGACGATATCGCCCAGCAGGTACTGGAACAGGTCCAGGCCATGGCTGGCCAAATCGGCGAAATAGCCGCCGCCAGCCACTTGCGGGTCGGTACGCCAGTTGGCCGCGCCGCTGCGGTCGGCCTCGGAGGCAGCCTTGCTCAGGCTCCAGTGCAGGTGCCGGACCGTACCGATGCGCCCATCCGCCAGCCATTGCCGCACCTGCGCAAAGCGCGGCAAGGAACGCCGGTAATAGGAGACGAACAGATGCAGCCCGGCCTGCTCGAAGGCCTGCTGCATGGCCAGGCTTTGCCCGGCATGCAGGGCCATGGGTTTTTCCACGCAGCAATGCTTGCCGGCAGCGGCCACTTGCAGGCTGTAGGCGTAATGGCTATCGGGGGGCGTGGCGATGTACACCGCGTCCACCTCGGGGTCGTCGATCAGGGCCTGGGCATCGGTGTACCAGCGGGCAATGCCGTGGCGCTGCGCATAGTCGCGCACCGCCTCGGCCCGGCGCCCCATCACCGCAACCAGCGCCGACCCCGGAACCTTGTAGAAGGCCGGGCCGCTCTTGCGCTCTGTGACACTGCCGCAACCGATCATGCCCCAGCGCACGGTCCGCAGCGGCTCGGCCCCGGTGTTCATTTCGACGCTTGCAGCGCGCGCAGGTCGAGCTGGCCATTGTGCAGCGGTGGGCACCAGTAGTAGCCACCGGTGATCGGCCGGCTCATGCGGTACAGGCCATCGGTGATGCCGTCTTCCAGGCCGCTCATGCGCCGCAGCTGGGCTTCGAAGGCACTGAAGGAGTGGCCGAAGGCGAGGAACATCAGGCCGCCCTTGTCACCTTCCAACCACGGCATCGAACGCCGGACGAGGAAGGCTTCAGGGGCGAAGCTTTCCTGGGCCGTGCGCTTGACGTGGGCCGAGACCGGGGCGTCGTCCAGTTCCTCGTTGTCGCTCAGGCGCCGGCCCATGATGTTGTCACGCTCTTCGGGCTGCATGGCGGCAAACCCCTTGAAATCATGCTGCCACTGCTGGATCGCGGCGAAGCTGCCACCGCGCAGCCCGGCCTCGCCAACGGCCAGAGCCGCCGTGGCTGCTGCCTCGTCCTGGGGGTTCTCGGTGCCGTCTTCGTAGCCGGTCAGGTCATGGCCGGTCTTGTGGCGGAAGGCCTCGTTCATCTGCACCAGGCGAAAGGCCGGGGCCAGCGCGGCCTCCAGTTCATTGCTGCGGTGCATCAGCTCGCCACGTTCGTCGCCATGCAACCAGATCCACAGGGCGTGCTGGGTCGAAGGGTTATCGACGCCGACCCCGGTCAGTCCGGGGAAGGCCTTCAGTCCTTGCACACGAGCCCCCAGGGCCTTGACCAGCGAGGCACCGAACCCGGCCACGGCGCTGGCGCCATCGATCCGCGCCAGCAATTGGTCGAGCGCCTGGGGCAACGCCGCGATGGACTCGAGGGCGAAAAACAGGTGGCGGGCCTGGGACGGAACGGGGGCAGCGAGGATGCCGGACTGGTAGTAACTCATGGGAACTCCTGAATGAAAGCGCGGAGTTTACCGCCGCCGCAGGCCGTGCGCGACCCGCAGGATCACCTGGATCTTACGATTGCTGAAGGGCCTGCGGCCCTTGACGCAGCCTCGCCCTGGCTCGACAGCGGCTACACCGGATTCGCGTAGCCGCTGCCGCAGGCTGCGTACGGGCGCGCAGCGTCCACAGAAAAACGCCAAGCCTGCTCAATGCAGCGCGGCGTCTCCGCGAAAGGCGCTGGGGCTCAGGCCGGTCCAGCGCTTGAAGGCTCGGCGGAAGCTGCGCACGTCGCTGTAGCCCACCTCTTCGGTGATGCGCTCGATGGACAGCTCGGGGTTGCCCAGCAGGTTCAGGGTCCGCGCCTGGCGCACCCGTTCCAGCAGGGTCTCGAAAGTCAGGCCGTGCTCGGTCAGGCGCCGACGCAAGGTGCGCCCGCTCATGTTCAGGTCCCCCGCCACCTGCTCGATATGGCTGCCGGAGCGCAAATCCCGGGACAAGGCCCGCTCCACCGCCTGGATCAGGTCCATCTTCTGGTGCACCTGGGCGCTTTCCAGCTCCAGCAGCTTGAGGGCCTGGCGCAGCGCCACCGGATGGTGATTGGGCAACCGCGCCTGCAACCAGCGGGCCTCGATCACCATGCGCGCGTGCAGGCAACCGAAGTGCACGTTCGGTCCCAGCAACTGGGTGTAGAGCCCGGCATAGGCCGGCGCGGCATGCATGAACTCCACCCGCAGCGCCTGGAAGTCGGCGCTCAACAGGGCCCGGCCATAGATCAGCAAGCTGGCGAAGAACTCCTCGGCGGCGAAGATCTGCACCTCGCCGTAGGGCAACCGGCATTGCAGCTCGACGAAGAACTCCTCGCCCTGGCGCCCGATGTCGGCACTGACGATGGTGCCCGAGGTGTGCTGGTGGCGGATGCCCAGTTCGAAGGCGTCGCCCAGGGTCCGGCACAGGGACAGGGCATGGCCCAGCAGGCCCAGGGTGCCCAGCACGTTGCGGCTGCCGACCCACAGCCCCAGCCCTTGCTGGGGCAACGCGTCCAGGGCCCGCTCGATCATCGCCACCGCCTGGCGGTAGGAGATGCGCAGGGTCGGGTCCTGCAGGTCCTCCAGGGTGAATCCCAACCCACGGCACAGGCGCTCGGCGCTGATGCCCTTGTCGTTGGCGACATCGGCCAGGGTCTGCAGCAGGAAGGGTGAAACCAGTGCCAACTGGTCATGGGGATCGACGGCTTTGTTCATGGAGGCGATTCCGGGCCGCTTGGGCGGCTGTTCTTATTTTGTCGGGACAACACCGCTGCCAAGGCTGCACCGGCCTGGCCAAGCATATCCCTTCCCACAGGCTTTGGCGGAGGAATGTAACAAGGCATTGCAAAGTGTCCGGCAAAGTCCCCCTGAGTGGCCGCCAATACCCTGCCCCACGGGCCGGCCAGGGCTTATTTCTATGGGGCGGCCGGTGCCCCCGCCGCAGCCCTCCTACTAACAATAAGAATGAGCCCAACCATGCACCCGACCCGTCCCAGTTTTCCCCTGCGCCCAGGCCTGGCCCTGGTCCTGGCCACTTGCTGCGTGAGCGCCCAGGCCACCGAGTCCGGCGTCGACAACATAGGTCCCGGCACCGACGGTTTCTACGTCCTGCCGCTAGGGTCCGACCAGCTTCCGGACCACATGTTCTCCTTCAACCTCTACTACAACCACTACCAGGCGAAGAAGCTCGACATCAGCTCCATGGGCGGCAAGGTCCCGGGGGTCAAGATCACCTCCGACGCGATCATCCCGCGCCTGGACTACCTCAGCCCGATACGCATCTTCGGCGGGCGCCTGGGCGGCTACGCGGCCCAGCCCTACCTGCGCCAGCAAGTGGCGATGTTCGGCCAGAGCGACCGCCGCGAGAGCATGGGCGACACCACCCTGGCGCCGATCATCCTCTGGGACATGGGCCCCGACCTGACCCTGGCCGCCGCCGTGGAGGTGACCCTGCCCACGGGGGAATACGACAAGGAGCGGATGGCCAACACCAGCAACAACTTCACCACCTACAAGCCGCTGTTCTCCATGACCTGGCTGCCCACCGAGCGCACCGAGCTGTCGCTCAAGAGCACCTACAGCTTCAACAAGGAGAACCACGCCACTCACTACCGCTCCGGGCAGATCTTCCACTTCGACTACTCGGCCAGCTACCGGGTGACCGATGACCTGAGCCTGGGGCTCAACGGCTACTACCTGAAGCAGACCACCGACGACAAGCAGTTCGGCAAGACCGTGACCTTCATGGGCGAGGACGTCAGCGACGGCGTGCGCGGCCAGGTGTTCGCCATCGGCCCGGCGCTGCACCTGCGGTTTCTCAAGTACGCCAGCGCCGAGATCCGCTGGGCCAAGGAGTTCGACGTGCAGAACCGCCCCGAGGGCGACATGTTGTGGGCCAAGCTGACCATTCCTTTCGCCTTGTAAACCCGCGGGCGGCTACAGGTTTCGTGTAGCCGCTGCCGCAGGTTGCGCATGGCCCGCAGGGCCACGGCGGTCTTGGCATCGCTGAAGGTCCTGCGGACCTTGGCGCAGCCTCGCCGTGGCTCGATAGCGGCTACAGGCTTTGTGTAGCCGCGCCATGGGGGTCAGGCGTAGACCGGCCAGCGCTCGACGATGCGCCCGCCGCGCAGGGCCAGCAGGTCGCCGAACTGCAGCAGCACCGCTTCGCTCTGGTGCGGGCGCAGGAAGACATGGTCGTCCACCGCCAGGCCCACGGAACTTGAGCCGTTGACCATTTCCTGGTTGGAGCTGCGACCGAACAGGCCGTTGCTCTGCAACCCCGCCGGCGATTCGAAATCCGCCAGCCAGTGCCCGCCGTAGATGAAGAAGGTCTCGCGCTGGTTGCTGTCCCACCAGGACAACAGCCGTGACTTGTCATCCAGGGCCGGGATCCGCACCGGCCCGGTGCTCTTGAGCACCGGGGTGGCGATGAACGCCGCCGGCTGGTGCTGTTCCAGGGATGGCAGGTCGTAGTGGCTGGGCTTGAGCATCGCCGTGCCCACCGAGACCTCGGTGCTCAGGGATTCCTGCTCGTGCCGCCGATAGCTGGGGCTACCGGCAGTGTTCAGGGTCAGGCCCGCGTGCCATAGCGCCGGGTACTGCTGGCGGGTGAAATCGACGAAGCCTGTGTAGATCGCCATGACCTTGGCGAACAGGCTTTGCGGCGAGCCGAGAATCCCCGGCACGCCCATGTCGACGAACGGGTCGTACCCCATGAACCCGGCGAACTCCAGGTGCTGCGGGTGAGCGGCGATCAACGCCAGCATCCGCCCCAGGGCCGCGTTGTCCGCCACCCCGCCACGGTGCAGGCCCACATCCAGCTCGATATTGATGCGCATCCTGGTACCCAGGCCCTGGGCCAGCGCCAGGTATTGCTGCAGGCGCTCGGGAGTATCCAGCAGCCATTGCAGTTGCCGGGCCGGATCGAACGGTCCCTGGTGCTGCTGGTAGAACAATTCGGCGGCGCGCACCGGCAGCGGCTTGCCCAGGAGGATGTCGGCGTCGGCGAAGACCTGAGCATCGTGGTTGAGGAACGGCTGGTGGAACGACATCAAGCGCCGAGTCCCGGCACGCTGGGCGATATAGGCCAGCAGCCCGGGCGACGGCAGTGATTTCTCCACCAGGCGCAGTTGCTTGCCGCCGCGCTGCACCGATTGCATGACCACGTCGATGTTGTGGTCCAGGCGATCGAGGTCGATCAGCATCACC
Source organism: Pseudomonas sp. CMR5c (assembly GCF_003850545.1). Lineage (NCBI taxonomy): Bacteria > Pseudomonadati > Pseudomonadota > Gammaproteobacteria > Pseudomonadales > Pseudomonadaceae > Pseudomonas > Pseudomonas sp. CMR5c. Next base: position 4,268,989 of record NZ_CP027705.1, read on the forward strand.
GGCTGCATCGGCCCGTTGGCCTTGAGCTCGCGATTGAGCCCGGCGAAATAGGCATCGTAGGGCGCGCCCCGCTCGCCCGGCCGCAGCCAGGCGCCGACACCCGCCAACAAGACGCCGGCACCCAGGGTGCCGGCCATGAAACGACGACGGTTCATGGTTCTGATCTCCGCTTCATGCCACCCCCAGCACCGAGGCCAGGTGGGCGTTGATGAATGTGCCGCGTGGGTCCAGCTCCTGGCGTACCTTGGCGAAAGCCTGCCATTGCGGGTACAGCGCCTGGAGGTTGCGGGCGTTGAGGCTGTGGTGCTTGCCCCAGTGTGGGCGCCCCTGGTACTTCCAGAAGATCGGCTCCACCGCGGCGAAGAAGTTGTGGTGGTCCATGCTGTAGTGCTGGTGCACCGAGATCGAGCAACTGTCGCGCCCCTCGAACATGCTCAGGGGAATGTCGTCGGCCTTGACGTAGCGGTACTCGATGGGAAACCAGGTGCGCAGGTCCTTGTCATGGATCAGCGCGAGGATCTCGCGCAGGCAGGCCGGCCCCAGGTGCGCCGGCACCGAGTACTCCATCTCGTTGAAGCGCACGCTGCGCACGTTGGCGTAGACCTGGTAGGAATCGCCCACCCGTTCGTCGAAGCTCGCCAGCCAGCGCAGGCTGTTGAGCAGGTGGCGCCGGGTATCGGGAAAATCGCTGACGTACTTGTCCAGGTTCTCGATCAGGCTGACGAACTCGTTGCCGCCCTCCTCGGCCGGATCGCGAGGCGGGGTGGCCGGGTCCGTGGTTTCGTTCAGCGCCACCGCCAGGGCGTAGTCGGAATGGGTGACCACGAGCATTTCCCAGTGCTGGTTGCTGCGGGTCAGGTGGTCCATGTCCTCCAGCAGTTCGTCGGTCTTGGCGATCCACTGCTTCTCCCGCAGGCGATAGGCCTCGCGGTTCTGCAAGCGCACCCGGGTCGTCACCCCCAGCGCCCCCAGGGACGCCCGCGCGGCATGGAACACCTCGGCGTTACGCTGGCGATCGCAGTCCAGCACCTGGCCAGCGGCGGTCACCAGTTGCAACCCGCAGACCTGGCTCGAATAGGAACCGAAGCCGACCCCGGTGCCATGGGTCGAGGTGGCAATCGCCCCGGCCAGGGTCTGGTAATCGATATCGGCCATGTTCCACAGGGCCTGCCCCACCTCCTTGAGCGCCGGCCCCATGAGCGACATCGGCGTACCGCCGGCGAACTCCGCCTGCAGGGTCTTGGGATCGTGCTCCAGCAGGCCGTTGAAATAGGCCAGGGACAGCAAGGTGCCGTCGGTGGGCACCAGGGCGCTGAAGGAGTGCCCCGAGCCCACCGGGCGGATCTTGCCCGGGGCCTTGCGGATCACCTGGACCAGCTCGTCCAGGTCCTTGGGCGCCAGGCGTGCCTCGGGCAGGCAGCTTTGCGCGCCGGACCAGTTGCGCCAGGGAATCAGCCGCGGGGCGCGGACCAGTTCGGCCATCAGCGGGTTGCTGCACAGCGCGGTGAATGCGCCGAGGGCGCCGGCCCCTTGCAACAGGCGACGGCGAGAGAGGTGCATGACCATGGAAGGTGACCTTGTATTTTTATTGGAATGAATGGCCGGACATAAAGCTGATCAGCGCCAGGAACTGCTCTTCGGAACACTGCATGCACTGGCCCATGGGCGGCATGCCCTGGTAACCGTTGATGCTGTGGTCCAGCAGGGTATCGGCGCCCTGGGCCAGCCGCGGCGCCCAGGCCTTGGCATCGCCGGCCAGCGGCGCGCCGGAAGCCGGGTTGGCATGGCACAGCTTGCAGCTGCTGTCGTAGATCCGCGCCAGATCCGGGTCGGCCGGGCTCTGGCGGGCCGCGTCAAGGCGCCCGGGCGCCGGCGGCTCGGCATCGCCGCAAGCGCCCAGGGACAAGCCCAGGGCCAGTACCAGGGCGCCGCGACAGGCCGGGGCGAGCAAGCGCCGCAACGGGGGGGAAAACGCAAGGGTGACGCTAGGCATAGGCAGTCCTCGGGGCAGCCGGGCAAAGGGTCGATCCCGGCCACGGGACCCACCTCACAGGGCAACACTAAGGCACCGGCGTCCCCGGGTTGAGGGCATTGGCGGCCAGCCAAGGGGACTTGGCCGGACAGCCGGCCAGAGCGCCCGGCCTGTGTTCGGACAGCCTGAGGCCAAGGCTTGGCGCAGGCCGCCGAGAACAGTTGCCGGGCATTCGCTGAAACGTTTAATCTCGAACCATGACCGCCTGCCGGCTGAGCGCAGAAACTGCTGAAGAACCCGGCCGTTCAGGCGTATAACAGACCGTTGAAAAACCTAGGCGAGGCAGCCAGCGCAAGGCGAAAACAGGCGAAAAAGCGCAGTTCACCCGTGGTAAATGAGCATTTTGACCGGGCTGGCGCACCAGACTGTTTTCAACGCAGCGATGGCAACGCAGGTAGTTTTTCAACGGCCTGATAAACCCAGGAACGACGAATTGCCCGTCATCCGCGCCAGAGCCATTTCCAACACGGGGTAGAGTCATGACCACAGCCAAAGTCCTCAGCAATCTGTTTCCTGCCGCCAGCGACATCCCCGAAGCCTATCGCCTGCCCGACCCGGTGGAGCAGCGCGACTACCTGGTGGATGGCCAGCTGCGCATCTGGAACGGCCCCCTGGCCCAGGTCCGCAGCCCGATCTACCTCACAGGCGCCGACGGCGACCAGCAGGTGATCCTCGGCAGTACCCCGTTGCTGGATGCCGACACCGCACTGCAGGCCCTGGACGCCGCCGTGCGCGCCTACGACCGGGGCCAGGGCGCTTGGCCAACGATGCGCGTGGCCGAGCGCATCCAGCATGTGGAAGCCTTCCTGGCGCGCATGCGCGAGCAGCGCACCGCGGTGGTCAAGCTGTTGATGTGGGAGATCGGCAAGAACCTCAAGGATTCGGAGAAAGAATTCGACCGCACCTGCGACTACATCGTCGACACCATCGGCGCGCTCAAGGAACTGGACCGGCGTTCCAGCCGCTTCGAACTGGAGCAGGACACCCTCGGCCAGATCCGCCGCGTGCCCCTGGGCGTGGCCTTGTGCATGGGGCCCTACAACTACCCGCTCAACGAGACCTTCACCACCCTGATCCCAGCGCTGATCATGGGCAACACCGTGGTGTTCAAGCCGGCCAAGCTCGGCGTGCTGCTGATCCGCCCATTGCTGGAGGCGTTCCGCGACAGCTTCCCGGCCGGGGTGATCAACGTCATCTACGGCAGCGGCCGCGAGACCGTCAGCGCCCTGATGGCCAGCGGCAAGGTGGACATCTTCGCCTTCATCGGCACCAACAAGGCCGCCAGCGACCTGAAGAAACTCCACCCCAAGCCGCACCGCCTGCGCGCGGCCCTGGGCCTGGACGCGAAGAACCCGGGGATCGTGCTGCCCGATGCCGACCTGGACAACGCCGTCAGCGAAGCCCTGACCGGCGCCTTGTCGTTCAACGGCCAGCGCTGCACCGCGTTGAAGATCCTGTTCGTCCACGAAGCGGTGGTGCAGCGCTTCATCGAGCAATTCAATGCCAAGCTGCAAAGCCTCAAGCCGGGCATGCCCTGGGAGCCCGGCGTCGCCCTGACCCCACTGCCGGAGAACACCAAGGTCGACTACCTGCAGGGCCTGGTGGCCGATGCCCAGGCCCATGGCGCGCAGGTGGTGAACCCCGATGGCGGCGTGTCCCGGGCCTCGTTCTTCTACCCGGCGGTGCTGTACCCGGTGAACCCGCAGATGCGCGTGTACCACGAGGAGCAGTTCGGCCCGGTGGTGCCCATCGTGCCCTATCGCGACCTGGAGACGGTGATCGACTACGTGCTGGAGTCGGACTTCGGCCAGCAACTGAGCCTGTTCGGCAGTGACCCGGCGCAGATCGGCAAGCTGGTGGACGCCTTCGCCAACCAGGTGGGGCGGATCAATATCAACGCCCAATGCCAGCGCGGCCCGGACACCTTCCCCTTCAACGGGCGCAAGAACTCCGCCGAGGGCACGCTATCGGTCCATGACGCGCTGCGCACCTTCTCGATCCGCACCCTGGTGGCCACCAAGTTCCAGGCGCGCAACAAGGAGCTGATCAGCGACATCATCCGCAACCGTGACTCCAGCTTCCTGACCACCGACTACATTTTCTAGCAAGGCCCGGGGGCCTGCCTGGCAGGCTCCCCCCACTCGCTGCCTTTCACCCACCACAGGAGAAACCGGTCTGGGCCCGTTCAAACACCTGCGGGGCACACGCCTGCCCTCCTGGCTGCACCATCTGCTACGGCCAGTGCTCGACCCGTACCGGCGCTATCGCCATGCGCGGCTGATCCACGCGGTGCGGGTGGTCCTCGGGCTGATCGCCACGATCCTCCTGACCACCGGCCTGAACCTGCCCCACGGCGAATGGGCTTCGGTGACCATGCTGGTGGTGATCGGCGGCCTGCAGCACCACGGTAATATCGGCAAGAAAGCCACCGAACGGGCGATCGGCACCCTGGTAGGCGCCGGGGTCGGCCTGTTGCTGATCGTGCAGCAGGCGTACTTCGGCCAGCCCTGGCTGACTTACCTGGGCATGTCGGCGGTCTGCGGTTATTTTTCCTACCACGCCATCGGCAAGGGCGGCTACACCGCGCTGCTGGCGGCGATCACCGTGTTCATCGTCGCCGGCCATGGCGACAACCAGGTCAGCGACGGCCTGTGGCGGGCGGTGGATATCCTGATCGGCATCGCCCTGGCCCTGGCGTTTTCCTTCGCCATCCCGCTGTACGCGGTGTACTCCTGGCGCTACAACCTGGCCGGCGCCCTGCGCGACTGCGCGCAGTTGTACGGACGGATCATCAAGGGCCAATCGGTGACCGACGACGAGCACCTGAGGCTGCTCGGACGGGTCAACAGCGCCATGCTGCAACTGCGCTCGCTGATGCCTTCGGTGTCCAAGGAAGTGCGGATTTCCATGACCGAGCTGGACGCCATCCAGCGCAACCTGCGCATGTGCATCAGCACCCTGGAGATCCTCGGCAATACCCGCCCCGATGCTGGCGACCGCCAGGCCATGGCGCAGATGCAACTGGGCCTCAAGGCCGAGCACCGGCAGATCCGCATGCACCTGGTGGGCATGGCCCGGGCCCTGCAGTCAGGCATTACCCAACGCCTGGAAAAACCCCTGGAGGCCAGCCCGGGCAATGCCCTGGAAGCACCGGCGCACTCGGCACCGGATGGCTACCGGCTGCTGACCCGGCAGTTGGTGACGACCCTCGCCGAGATGCGCCAGCGCCTGGCCAAGAGCGCCCGGCACTGGAAGATCTAGAACAGCTCGCTGAACGGAATGAAGCGCGCCAGATCCCCAGCCTGCAGGGTCCGCCCTTCGGGGATCTCCACCAGGCCATCGGCCCAGCAGGCACCCAGCAGCACCCCGGAGCTCTGGTTCGGATAGAGCACCGCGCGCCCCTGCTCCAGGCGCGCGCGCAGGTACTCTCGACGACTGCCGGCCCGGGCCCAGTCGAAGGCCACCGGCACCATGACGCCCAAAGGCTCGACCTCGCCCACGCCCTGGATGCGCAGCAGGTAGGCACGGGCCAGCAGGCCGAAGGTCACCAGGGCCGAGGCCGGGTTGCCCGGCAGGCCGATCACCGGCACCTGGCCGAAGTAGCCCACGGTCAACGGTTTGCCAGGCTTGATCGCCAGTTTCCAGAACAGCGGCCGGCCACTGTCGCGCAGCACCTGGCCCAGGCAGTCGGCATCGCCCGCGGACACTCCGCCCGTGGTGAGGATCAGGTCGGCCCCGTGCTGCAGTTGCTCGAGCCGTAGCCGGGTCTGCTGCGGCTGGTCCGGCAGGATCCCGGCATCGATCACCTCGCAGCCCAGGGCATCGAGCCAATGCCGGAGCAAGGTGCGGTTGCTGTTGTAGATGCAGCCTTCGCGCAGCGCCATGCCCGGCTCCAGCAGCTCGTCACCGGTGGACAGCAGCGCCACCCGGGGCTTGCGCACCACCGGCAACCGGGTACAGCCCTGGGCGGCGGCCACCGCCAACTCGAAGGGTCCAAGGCGCGTGCCGGCCTCGAGCAGCACCTGGCCGGCGCGGTTCTCCTGGCCCTGGGGGCGGATGTTCTGCCCCGGCTTGAGCGCCTGGGTGAAACGCACCCGACCATCATCCAGCAGCTCGACGTTCTCCTGCATCTCGACGCAGTCGGCGCCGGCGGGCACCGGGGCGCCGGTAAAGATCCGCGCGCAGGTGCCCGGCTGCAGCGGCGTACCGGGCCGGCCGGCGAACACCGTCTGCGCCACCAGCAGTGGCTGGCCGTCCCAGTGGGCAAGGTCCAGGGCATAGCCGTCCATGGCGCTGTTGGGCCAGGGCGGCAAATCCAGGGTCGCCACCAGGTCGCAGGCCAGGACCCGCTGCCGGGCCTGGTCCAGGGCCAGCTCCTGGCTCTGGTCCAGCTGCCGGGCATCGGCCATGGCCAGCAGGCTGGCTAGCGCCTCCTCTACCGGCATCAGCTTGCCCTGGCTCATCCGCGGGACTCGCAGGCCTGCACCGGCTTGAGGTGCGGGACGAAGTTGCACGGCCGGTGCCGGGCATCCAGCTGCTCGGCGAGGATGCCTTCCCAGGCGGTCCGGCAAGCGCCGGTGGAGCCCGGCAGGCAGCACACCAGGGTGCCGTTGGACAGCCCGGCCAGGGCCCGGCTCTGCACCGTGGAGGTGCCGATATCGAGGATCGAGATCGCGCGGAACAACTCGCCGAAACCATCGATGCGCTTGTCCAGCAGGCAACCCACGGCTTCCGGGGTGCTGTCGCGGCCGGTGAAGCCGGTACCACCGGTGATCAGCACCACCTGGATGCGCTCGTCGGCGATCCAGGTCGCGACCTGGGCGCGGATCTTGTACAGATCGTCCTTGAGCAGGTTGCGCTCGCTCAGGGTATGCCCGGCTTCGAGCAAGCGGCTGACCAGCAACTGCCCGGAGGTATCGGAGGCATATTCCCGGGTATCGCTGACCGTCAGCACGGCAATATTCAAAGGTACAAACAACGCATCCGCCTTCACGCTCATGTCACTCTCCGACCGCCAAGATAAAAATCATGAACCCAGGCTAAAGGCCGCAAAGCGCGGCTGTCTAATCGTTCTGGCTGACCGGATTATCGACCCGCTCTATCGTCGCCAGGCCCGTGCCAGGGCCTGATAAGCCTGATCGATCAGCCATTCGAATGTTCCGATTGGACGTCGCGGACAGACAATGAGATCGTGCACGCCATCGACCTGACATGCCCGTGACCAATGACCCCGACCCGACCTGCCATCGCCACTCCCCTGCCCTGCTCGATCCTGCTGCTGGCAGGCGGGCGCGGATTGCGCATGGGCGGCCGGGACAAGGGCCTGGTGCCCTGGCGCGGCCGGCCGCTGATTGCCCATGTGCACGACGTGGTGCGGCCCTTGAGCGACGACCTGATCATTTCCTGCAACCGCAACGCCGAGCAGTATCGGCCCTACGCCGATCAGTTGGTGGCCGATGCCCAGCAGGATTTTCCCGGCCCGCTGGCCGGTGTCCTGGCCGGCCTGGCCCAGGCCCGGCACCCCTGGCTGCTGGTGCTGGCCTGCGATGCACCATGCATCGATGGCGCCTTGATCGAGGCCCTGTGGCAAGCCCGCAGCGCTGGCGAACAACCGGTGATGGTGCAGCAGGACGGCCAATGGCAACCCATGTTCAGCCTGTTGCCGACGCGGCTGCTGGGCGATCTGCGCCAGGCCTGGGACCAGGGCGAACGCAGCCTGCTGCGGGCCCTGCGCGTACAGGGCCTGACGCCCCTGCACTGTGCTGCCGACGATCCCCGGCTGAGCAATTTCAACAGCCCTGAACTACTGTCTGAAACGCCCCCCGGCTCCCCGGCCTGAAGGCTGGCGGAACAGCCCGGGACGATCTTCGGGTCTTCCCACAGCTTGAACCTCTGCGTTAATACTGACGACGACCCTCCCACGACAGGTGCCATTGTGGACATCAAGCAACTGAAGTTTCTGATCGCGCTGGAACAGACCCGCCACTTCGGCCAGGCTGCCGCGCGCTGCCACATCACCCAGCCGACCTTGTCCATGCGCCTGCGCAACCTGGAGGACGAGCTGGACCTGATCCTGGTGACCCGGGGCCAGCGTTTCGAGGGTTTCACCGAGGCCGGCGAACGGGTGCTGGCCTGGGCCAAGACCCTGCTCGCCGCCCACGACGGGCTGTTCGCCGAAGCCGCCGCCTGCCGCGGGCAACTGGTGGGTAACCTGCGCCTGGGCCTGGTGCCCCTGAGCGGCTTCAACCCGATCGGCTACGTGCAGAAGCTGTCGGCGAGTTTTCCCGAGCTCAAGTTCAGCCTGTCGTCCGGAAGCTCCGACCGCATCATCGAGGAGATCGGCAACAACCAGCTGGACCTCGGGGTCTGCTACCTGGACCACGTCAATCCCAACTACCTGGACTTCTTCGAGATCGGCGAGACCCGGGTCGGCCTGCTGTACGACACCCGGCACTTTCATTTCGAAGGCAGCGAGATGAGCTGGGAAGATGCCGCTGAACTGCCGCTGGGCATGCTCAGCACCGGCATGCACTATCGCAAGTCCATCGACTTGAGTTTCCGCAGCCGCGGCCTCAACCCGCAGCCGATCCTGGAAAGCGATTCGACCTACCAGCTGTTCCAGGCCATCCACGAAGGCTTCTGCTGCTCGATCATGCCCCTGGACAGCGGCCTGGATTCTCCGATCGAGAACCTGGCCTTCATCAACTTGCCCGACGCCAGCGTGCTGGCGCCCCTGGGCATGGTGATGCGCAAGACCGAACCACGTTCGGCGATTGCCGAGAAGTGTTTCGCCGAAGCTCGCAAGCTGTTCGCGATCAAGGGCGAATGACCGTTTAGCGCGCCTGCGGGCGCACCAGTAGCAAGAGGTGGATGCATGGTTTGCCGGATCGAACAAGCGGATCAACAGCCCGAGGCCAACGCACCGGCCCCGGCGCCGCAAAGCGTGGCCTATCGCGAATACGGCTCGCCGCAAGAGGCCCACGCGCCCCTGGCCGCCGAGACCGCCCTGGCCATCACCTACAACGGCCTGAGCCAGGCAGTGATGATGGTGTCTCCGGGCAACCTGGAGGATTTCATCCGTGGCTTCAGCATCACCAACGATATCGTCACCGGCCTGGACGAGATCTACGACATCCGCCTGAGCCATTTCCCCCAGGCCTGCCAGGCCGACGTGCAGATTTCCAGCCGGGCCTTCTGGGCCCTCAAGGACCATCGCCGGCAACTGGCCGGGACCAGCGGCTGCGGCTTGTGCGGGGTCGAGGCCCTGGAGCAGGCCCTGCCGCAGCTACAGGTGCTGGAACCGACGCCACTGCCGCCGGTGGAACACCTGCAGGGCCTGCGCGAGCGCATCGAGCAAGCCCAGCTTATGGGTCGCAGCAGCGGCGCCCTGCATGCGGCGCTGTACTTCGATGAACAGGGAGAGGTGCGCCTGTGCCAGGAAGACATCGGCCGCCATAACGCCCTGGACAAGCTGATCGGCGCCCTGCTCCATGCCGGGATCGATACGCGCCTGGGCTTTACCGTGGTCACCAGCCGCTGCAGCCTGGAGCTGATCCACAAGGCCGTGCGGGCACGCCTGGGCACCCTGGTCAGCCTCTCGGCGCCCACCGCCCTGACCGTGCAGTGGGCCAACAAGCACCACCTCAACCTGATCCACGTCCCCCACCGCAGCCCGCCACGGATCTACAGCCCGGTGTGATCGCTGGGCATTCCTGTAACGCGAGAAGTTGCTCGCACTGCAAGGCGCAGCCTTGCCATCCGCTTGGGCAGGCGCTCGATCAGGTATAGCGAGGATTCGGGTTTACGGCTTGCGCTGCCGGGCGGCAGCGAGCGCTCTCGCCACCCAAAGTCGGTTCCAGATCTACCGCAGGTGATCAGGGTTGCTACCAGCGACTGGCGGCCTGCTGGTCGCTCGCACGGCCTTCGACCCAATGTTCGCCGCTGTCGGTGACTTCGCGCTTCCAGAACGGCGCGCGGGTCTTCAGGTAATCCATGATGAAGTCACAGGCCTCGAAGGCGGCCTGGCGATGGGCGCTGGCCACACCGACGAAGACGATGGGCTCGCCAACCCGCAGCAGTCCGACCCGATGCACCAGCTCGACCCGCAGCAGCGGCCAGCGCTGCTCGGCCTGTGCCACGATGCCTCGCAAGGAGCGCTCGGTCATGCCCGGGTAATGCTCGAGGAACAGGCTCTGCACCGCCTGCCCCAGGTTCAAGTCGCGGACGTAGCCGACGAAGGTCACCACCGCCCCCACCGCCGGATCGCCAGCCTGCAGGGCGGTATTCAAGGCATCGAGGCTGAAGGCCTGTTGCTGGACCTGGACACCCATGCCTCAGCCCCCCGTCACTTGCGGAAAGAAGGCGATCTCGTCGAAGTCCTCGATGGGCGCGTCGAGCTTGCACAGGTCCTGGTTCAGCGCGCACATCAGGCTGTTCTCCCCCAGTACCCGAGCCCAGTTTTCGTCCCGGGCCATGAGCAACCGGCGCACATCGCCGACCGTGCGCAGCTCGGCATGCAGCGCCAGCTTCTCGCCGCCGCTGCCCAGCTGTTCGCGGTAGCGGGCAAAGTAGTTGATGAGGATCATGGCTGTTCTCCTGCGATGAATGAGCCGGACTTGCCGCCGTGCTTCTCCAGTAGCCGCACGCCCTCGATGACCATGCCGCGATCCACCGCCTTGCACATGTCGTAGACAGTCAGGGCGGCGACGCTGGCGGCGGTCATCGCTTCCAGCTCGACCCCGGTGGCACCGTTGAGGCGGCAACGGGTGGTGATTCGCACCCGGTCCGGCGGCGCCGCGGCGAGCTCGACGCTGACCCTGGTGAGCAGCAAGGGGTGGCACAGGGGGATCAGCTCGTGGGCCTTCTTCGCCGCCATGATCCCGGCGATCCGAGCCACGGCGAACACGTCGCCCTTGGGATGGCCGTTGTCCTCCAGCAATTGCAGGGTGGCCGGGTGCATCCGCACCCAGGCCTCGGCCAGGGCCTCACGGTCAGTGGCGGGCTTGGCGGTGACATCCACCATGTTGGCCCGGCCCTGGGCGTCCAGGTGGGTCAACGCGGGACTGGCGACAGCGTCGTTCATGTTCAACCTCAGGCAAGGGAAAGCCTGGCGACCCGGGGCGGATCAGCTCAGGACGTAGTCCACCGGTTCGAGTACCGGCGGCAGTTCGGTGACTCCCAGGGCATCGAGGATCTCGCGCTCGATGTTGCGCACGATGGCGTCCAGGGGCAGGTCGTTCTCGTCACGACCGAAAGGGTCTTCCAGCTCGTCGCCGATGGCGTCCAGGCCGAAGAAGGTGTAGCTGACGATGGCGGTGAAGATCGGTGTCAGCCAGCCCAGGGGCTCGGCCATGGCAAAGGGCAGCAGGATGCAGAACATGTAGCTGGTGCGGTGCAGCAGCAAGGTGTAGGGAAACGGCAACGGCGTGGCCTTGATCCGCTCGCAGGTGGTCTGCGCCGTGGTCATGCCCGCCAGCAGGTTGGCGATCAGCATGTAGCGCCACTCGCTCAGGCGGCCCGATTCGGCCAGGCCCGAACATTGGCGCGAGACCAGGCGCAGTACGTTGTCGCTGACGTTCGGGGTCGCCGCCGGCGGCCGCTGGCTGAGCCAGGTGCCCGCGGCCCCCAGCTCGTCCTCCAGGCGCAGCCGAGCCTTGAGGGCATGGGCGAAACCGCACAGGTTGCGCAGGATCGCCCCGCGCTCCTGGGCATCGCCGATCACCTGGGTCTCGCGGATCAGCGAGCGCACGTCCGTGACGATACTGCCCAGGGCCTTGCGCGCCTCGTACCAGCGGTCATAGCAGGCGTTGTTGCGAAAGCTCATGAAGATCGACAGCGACAGCCCGAGCAAGGTGAAGGGCGTGGCGTTGACCTTGGAGAAGAACGCCGGGTGCAGGGTCTCGATCAACACGATGGCGGCGGCCAGCAGGGTCACCAGCAGGCTGCGCAGGGCGATGCGCTTGGCGATCGAGCCCTTGAGCGAAAACAGCACGCCGAGCAGGTTGGGTTTGGATCTGACGATCATCGAAGGACGGCCTCTGGACGATTCGGGCAAGCAAGGGATGGGGCCGGTCAGCCGCCGGTCATGTTCATGAAGCGCACTACCTGCACCTCATCGTTGAGCTCGAAGTGATGGCGATAGGGCTTGAGCTTCATGGCCTCGACGATGGCCTGTTCCAGGCGCTGGGTATCGCCCGGGTGGGCACGCAGCACGGCCTTGAGGTCCATCGAGTGTTCGTTGCCCAGGCACAGCAGCAAGCGCCCTTCCACGGTCAGCCGCACGCGGTTGCAGGTGCCGCAGAAGTTGTGGCTGTGGGGCGAGATGAAGCCCAGGCGGATCTGCGGTGCCTCGGCCAGGCGCCAGTAGCGCGACGGCCCCTGGGTCGATTCCGCCGACTCCATCAGGGTGTAGCGCTCGGCGATGCGCTCGCGCACCTCGGCGCTGGAAAAGAAGGCATCGCTGCGGCTGTGTTCGCTGATGGCGCCCAGGGGCATCTCCTCGATGAAGGAGATGTCCAGGCCACGGTCGATGGCGAAGGCCACCAGGTCGTTAATCTGGTGGTCGTTGCGGCCCTTCATCACCACGCAGTTGAGTTTGGTGCGGGTAAAACCAGCGGCGTTCGCCGCATCGATCCCGGCCAGCACCTGGGACAGCTCGCCGGTGCGGGTCAGTTGGCGGAACAGCTGCGGGTCGAGGCTGTCCAGGCTGATGTTCAGGCGCTTGACTCCGGCATCGAACAAGGGCGCGGCCAGCTTGCCCAGTTGCGAGCCGTTGGTGGTCATGCACAGCTCGCGCAGGCCCGGCAGCCGCGCAATGCGCCGGCACAGCTCGACCACCCCGGAACGCACCAGCGGCTCGCCACCGGTCAGGCGGATCTTGCGGGTGCCCAGGGCGACGAAACGCTCGGCCAGCTGGTACAGCTCTTCCAGGGTCAGGATGCGCTGGCGCGGCAGGAACTGCATGTCCTCGGCCATGCAATACACGCAACGAAAATCGCAACGGTCAGTCACCGACATGCGCAGATAGTCGACCCGGCGAGCAAAGCCATCCACCAATACTTGATCTGCCATCACAGCCTCTGTCGCCGATGCGAACTCATTCAATATTAGTTGAACTCCGACAGTGCAGCCGCGCTTGTCGCGAGTTATTGGCGGCAAGATTAAGAGCCATTCAAAAGGCCGTCCAATCGCTATTAACAACTGGTTGATCAAAAACATCTATCAAGCGAAAAACCATCAAGACAACTCAGTCAACACATTGATTTTCAATGAATTAATACCCTGATAGAGGTTCTCGATCAACTGGTCATTAATTGCGATTAGACAGCCTGCACGGACGCCGAATAGGCTTTATTCGTGGCCCAAAAAAGGTCGCGAAAGTTACTCCACGCAAACAAACAGAACGGGGCTTATAACCAGTCCCAGCAAAATCGCATTTAGCCTGAGCAGTAAGAAACTATCGACATCCATTGAATGTCGGGCGGTTCCCTGCGTGCGATGTATTGGAGAAATATCATGAGCGAAGTTGATCGATACAAACCCTACAAGGGCGCGGCCGCCGGTTGGGGAGCACTGATGGCGGTGACCCGCAACTGGCTGGGCAGCGAGAACGCCTTCAAGAACATCCGCGCCATGCTCAAGACCAACCAGAATGGCGGTTTCGACTGCCCGGGCTGCGCCTGGGGCGAGTCGCCGGAAAACGGCATGGTCAAGTTCTGCGAGAACGGCGCCAAGGCGGTCAACTGGGAAGCCACCGGGCGCCTGGTGAACCCGGCATTCTTCAATAAGTACACGGTCTCGGCCCTGGCCGCGCAAAGCGACTACTGGCTCGAATACCAGGGCCGCCTGACCCATCCGATGCGCTACGACGCCACCCAGGACCGCTATGTGGAAACTACCTGGGACGAGGCCTTCGACCTGATCGCCAGCCACCTCAAGGGCCTGGACTCGCCGAACCAGGCCGAGTTCTACACCTCGGGCCGGGCCAGCAACGAAGCGGCCTACCTGTACCAGCTGTTCGTACGCGCCTACGGCACCAACAACTTCCCCGACTGCTCGAACATGTGTCATGAAGCCAGCGCCGTGGGCATGTTCGAGAGCGTCGGGGTGGGCAAGGGCACCGTGGTGTTCCACGACCTGGAGCAGGCCGACGCGATCTTCGTCATCGGCCAGAACCCCGGCACCAACCATCCGCGGATGCTCGAACCGCTGCGCGAGGCGGTCAAGCGCGGCGCCCAGGTTATCTGCTTCAACCCGCTCAAGGAGCGTGGCCTGGAACGCTTCCAGCATCCGCAGCACCCGCTGGAGATGCTCACCAACGGCTCCGAACCCACCTCCTCGGCCTATTTCCGTCCGGCCCTGGGCGGCGACATGGCGGCCTTTCGCGGCATCGCCAAGTTCCTCCTGCGCTGGGAGCGTGAAGCCCTGGCCAGCAATGGCGAAGCGGTGTTCGACCGGGCCTTCATCGCCGAACACACCTCGGGCCTGGACAGCTACCTGGCCGAGGTCGACGCCACGTCCTGGAGCCACATCGTCGAGCAATCCGGCCTGTCCCTGGCCGATATCGAACTGGCCGCCCGCATGTATCGCAAGGCCAAGCGCGTGATCATGTGCTGGGCCATGGGCCTGACCCAGCACACCCATTCGGTGCCGACCATCCAGGAAGTGATCAACGTGCTGTTGCTGCGCGGCAACATCGGCCGCCCGGGCGCCGGCCTGTCACCGGTGCGCGGCCACAGTAATGTGCAGGGCGATCGCACCATGGGCATCAACGAACTGGCGCCCACCGAGTTGCTGGACGCCCTGGAGGCGCGCTTCGGCTTCAAGCCGCCACGGGAGCACGGCCACAACACGGTGATGGCGATCTCGGCCATGGAGCAAGGCAAGGCCAAGGTGTTCATCGGCCTGGGCGGCAACTTCGCCCAGGCGACCCCGGACACCCCACGCACCCACGCCGCCCTGCGCAACTGCGAGCTCACCGTGCACATCGCCACCAAGCTCAACCGCAGCCACCTGGTGACCGGTCGCGAAGCGCTGATCCTGCCGTGCCTGGGCCGTACCGATATCGATATCCAGGCCAACGGCCCCCAGGGCGTCACCGTGGAGGACACCTTCAGCATGGTGCACATCTCCCATGGCCAGCTGCGGCCCAAGTCGGCGCACCTGCGCTCGGAACCGGCGATCATCGCCGGCATCGCCAACGCCACCCTGGGCCCGCGCCCCATCGACTGGCTGTGGGTGATCGAGGACTACGGGCGCATCCGCGACCTGATCGCCGATACCATCCCGGGCTTCAGCGACTTCAACCTCAAGCTGCTCCACCCCGGCGGTTTCCACCTGGGCAACGCCGCGGCCGACCGACGCTGGAACACCGCCACCGGCAAGGCGCAGTTCACCCCCAGCGAACTGCCAGCGGACCTGGTAAACCCCGGGGTGCGCAAGCTCAAGGAGCAGCCGCAGCTGATCCTGCAGACCATGCGTTCCCACGACCAGTACAACACCACCCTGTACGGCCTGGACGATCGCTATCGCGGGGTCTATGGCATGCGCGAGGTGCTGTTCGCCAACGAACAGGACATCCGCAAGCTGGGCTACGAACCGGGGCAGAAGGTGGACATCGTGTCCCTGTGGGAAGACGGCCGCGAACGCCGGGTCAGCGGTTTCACCCTGATCGCCTATGACATCCCCGCCGGCCAGGCCGCCGCCTACTACCCGGAGACCAACCCCCTGGTGCCACTGGAGAGCTACGGCGACCGCACCTATACGCCGACTTCCAAGTTCATCGCCATCCGCCTGGAGGCGGCCCAGGCCAGCAACCTGATCCAGTCCGTCGGCGTCTGACCGGGCCCGGCGCCCCGGCCTCCACTCGCAGCCCCCGCCCCCGTAGCGCGAACCCTTGCGATTCGCGGCGAACGGGCGGCGGCTGCACGGCATCCAGCCTTTACGAGGGTATCGTCATGTTTGATCTACAGGCACTGGACCTGGCGCGCATCCAGTTCGCGTTCACGGTCTCGTTCCACATCATTTTCCCGGCCATCACCATCGGCCTGGCCAGTTTCCTGGCCGTGCTCGAAGGGCTTTGGCTCAAGACCCACAACAACACCTACAAGGACCTGTATCACTTCTGGTCGAAGATCTTCGCCGTCAACTTCGGCATGGGCGTGGTCTCCGGACTGGTCATGGCCTATGAGTTCGGCACCAACTGGAGTCGTTTCTCGGACTTCGCCGGCAGCATCACCGGCCCCCTGCTGACCTACGAGGTACTCACCGCGTTCTTCCTCGAAGCGGGTTTCCTCGGGGTCATGCTGTTCGGCTGGAACCGGGTCGGCCGCGGGCTGCACTTCTTTTCCACGGTGATGGTGGCCATCGGCACCCTGATCTCGACCTTCTGGATCCTGGCCTCCAACAGCTGGATGCAGACGCCCCAGGGCTTCTCCATCGTCGATGGGCGGGTCATGCCCATGGACTGGCTGGCGATCGTCTTCAACCCGTCGTTCCCCTTCCGCCTGGCGCACATGGCCATCGCCGCGTTCGTCTCCACGGCGTTCTTCGTCGGGGCCTCCGGCGCCTGGCACCTGCTGCGCGGCAACGACACGCCGCAAGTGCGCAAGATGCTGTCGATGGCGCTGTGGATGGCGCTGATCGTCGCGCCGATCCAGGCGGTGGTCGGCGATGCCCACGGCCTCAACACCCTGGAACACCAGCCGGCGAAGATCGCCGCCATCGAAGGGCACTGGGAAAACCACGGTGACGAGCCCTCGCCCCTGGTGCTGTTCGGCCTGCCCAACATGGACAGCGAAAAGACCGACTACGCCCTGGAGGTGCCGTACCTGGGCAGCCTGATCCTGACCCACAGCCTGGACAAGCAGATCCCCGCGCTCAAGAGCTTCCCCAAGGAAGACCGACCCAACTCGGCCATCGTGTTCTTCAGTTTCCGCATCATGGCCGGGCTCGGCATGCTGATGATCCTCACCGGGGTGCTGGGCCTGCTGCTGCGGCGCAGCGGCGCGCTGTACCGCAACCGCTGGTTCCTGCGCCTGGTCCTGCTGATGGGCCCCACCGGGCTGATCGCCATGCTGGCGGGCTGGATCACCACCGAAGTCGGTCGCCAGCCCTGGGTGGTCTACGGCCTGCTGCGTACCAGCGATGCCGCGTCCAACCACAGCGTGATGCAGCTGAGCGTGTCCCTGGCGTTGTTCGTGCTGATCTACTTCTCGGTATTCGCCGTGGGCATCGGCTACATGATGAAGCTGGTGCGCAAGGGCCCGCAGCCCCACCACGAGCACCTGCCCGAAGCCACGCCGGCCCAGGAGCCGACCCCGCGTCGTCCGCTGTCCGCCATCTCCGAGACGTTCGCGTCCGGCGATCACCACAACTGAAACAAGGGAAACGATCATGGCTATTCAAGGCATAGATCTATCGTTGATCTGGGGCGTCATCATTGCCTTCGGGGTGATGATGTACGTGATCATGGACGGCTTCGACCTGGGGCTCGGCATTCTCTTCCCGCTGATCCCCGACGCCCGGGAACGGGACGTGATGATGAACACCGTGGCTCCGGTCTGGGACGGTAACGAGACCTGGCTGGTGCTCGGCGGCGCGGCGCTGTACGGCGCCTTCCCGCTGGCCTATTCGGTGATCCTCGAGGCGTTGTACCTGCCGCTGGTGTTCATGCTGGCGGGGCTGATCTTCCGTGGCGTGGCCTTCGAGTTCCGCTTCAAGGCCAGCCCCGAGAAGCGGCATATCTGGGACCTGGCCTTCATCGGCGGCTCGCTGCTGGCGACCCTGTGCCAGGGCATCGTGATCGGCACCTATATCAGCGGCATCCCGGTGGTCGATCGCCAGTTCGCCGGCGGCGCCCTGGACTGGCTGGCGCCCTTCCCGCTGTTCTGCGGCCTGGGCCTGGTGGTGGCCTATGCGCTGCTGGGCAGCACCTGGCTGCTGGTCAAGACCGAAGGCATGCTCGAAGCACGCATGCGCCACTACACCCGGCCACTGGCGTTCGCCCTGACGGCGGTGATCGCGGTGCTGTGCGTGTGGACGCCCATGCTACATCCGGAGATAGCCACCCGCTGGTTCGGCCACGCCCATATCGTGATCTTCGGCGCGCTGCTGGTGCTGGGCCTGCTGGCGTTCTGGGGCTTGCTCGGAACCTTGCGCCAGCATCATTCGCATTGGCCGTTCGTGTTCACCCTGGTGCTGGTGTTCCTGGGCTACATCGGCCTGGCCTTCAGTATCTGGCCGAACATCGTGCCGCCGTCCATCAGCCTGTGGCAAGCGGCCTCGCCCCTGACCAGCCAGTTGTTCATCCTGATCGGCACGCTGTTCATCCTGCCGATCATCCTGATGTACACCTGCTGGAGCTACTACGTGTTCCGCGGCAAAGTGAGGATCGGCGATGGCTACCACTGAAAACCCAACCCTGCACGAAACCCTGGCCCGCCTGCCCTTGCACCGCCAGGTGGCACAACTGAGCCTGCTGTATCTGGGGGCGATACTGACACTGGCCTGCACCACGGCCCTGGTCCTGGAGCTGGCCCATGGATAAGACACAAGTCACACGCCCCGCTCCGGGGTGGCGGCAACTGTTGTGGATGGCCGGCATCTGGTTGGCCAGCGTGGTCAGCCTGGGGCTGGTGGCCGGGTTGTTGCGGCTGCTGATGCAAGCCGCGGGCATGCGCAGCCACTGATAGGGGCCCATTACCCACACGCCCCCGGCACGCACTTGCGTGTCGGGGGCGTGTGCGTTCAGAGGGGCGTTGGCTCGCGTTCGGCCAAGTCTTCGAACAGCTCGGCCGAAGGCACGAAGAACAAGCCGCCGGTCACTGCCGTGCTGTAGTCCAGCAGGCGATCGTAGTTGCCCGCTGGCCGTCCGACGAACATGTTTTCCAGCATTTGCTCCACCGGCTGTGGCGAGCGCGCGTAGCCGATGAAGTAGGTGCCGAACTCCCCGGCCCCTGGCCGGCCGAACGGCATGTTGTCGCGCAGGATCTTCACCTCTTCGCCGTTCTCCTCGAGGGTGGTCAGGGAGCTGTGGGAACAGCTGGGCTTGACCCCATCGGCCAACTCGATGTCGTCCAGCTTGGTCCGGCCGATGATGCGTTCCTGGGCCTCAACGGTCAGTTCATTCCAGGCGCTCATGTTGTGCAGGTACTTCTGCACCAGGACGTAGCTGCCATTGGCGAACTGCGGGTCCTCGTCGCCCACCAGGGTGAAGTCCACGGCTTCGCGGCCCACCGGGTTCTCAGTGCCATCGACGAAACCCACCATGCTGCGCATGTCGAAGTAGCGAAAGCCCTGGACCTCGTCCACCACTTCGATCGCAGCACCCAACGGCTTGAGCAACTGGGTGGCGAGTTCGAAGCACAGGTCCATCTGTTCGGCGCGGATATGCAGCAACAGGTCGCCCGGGGTGGACGGTGCCAGCCGCCCCGCTACCCCCACTTCACGAAACGGATGCAGCGCGGCCGGGCGCGGCCCGCCGAACAACCGATCCCAGGCGGCGGAGCCGAAACCACAGACGCAGGTCAGGTTGCCCGCCGGTACCCGCTTGCCCACCGAGCGCACTCGCCCGGCGACATCGGCGCACCACTCGCGCAGGGTTTGCGCCGCTTCGGCACCGGGCGCCAGGGTGGCGACGATGAAGATCGCGCTGCGGGTAATGGGGCTGCAGACAGCTTGGGGCTCGGGCAAGCGCCCGGCCGAGGATGAAGGTGTCGTCATGTTGGATTCCACAGGCTACGGTCAAAAAATCACCCACGGAAATTAGCAGATTGTGCCGCCGTAGCCACCCATTCCTGTGGTCGCTATCGAGCCTGCGCAGTTGCGCCTGGATTCGCAGGACCTTCTGGGGGATCGGACGGCCAATCCAGGGGCGACCGCTGCGCGCCCGGGCGCAGCCTGCGGCAGCGGCTACACGAAGCACCTGTAGCCGCTGCTGAGCTTGCGAAGCTGCGCCAAGCTCCGCAGGACCTTCCAGGGGATCGGCTGCCCAACCTGGCGGCTAAACGCCCGCGCGCAGCACCCGCACCGGTACCGACTTGTAGGACGGCGTGCCGCTGTCGACGTCCAGGTAGTCCAGCGGCACCAGGCGGTTGGCCTCGGGGTAATAGGCGCCGACGGTGCCCGGGGCGATCTTGTACTCGATGGCGGTGATGTTCTCGTAGCGCAGGCGCCGGCCGTCGGTCACCGTCTCGATGTCCACCAGGTCGCCATGGGCCAGGCCCCGGGCCGCGAGGTCCGCCGGACTGATGAACAGCACGTCGCGACGACCGAAGACCCCACGATAGCGATCGTCCAGGGCATAGATGGTGGTGTTGTACTGGTCGTGGCTGCGCAGGGTGACCAGGCGCAGGACATCGGCGCCATCCACTTCCTTGTCTTCGTGCAAGCCGGGGAAGACGAAGAACTCGGCCTTGCCCGAGGGTGTCAGCCATTGGCGCTCGGCCGCCGCCAGGGGCATGCGGAAGCCTCCGGGAACGCGGATCCTGGCGTTGTAGTCGTCGAAGCCAGGGACGGTCTTCTCGATCAGGTCGCGGATCTTGTCGTAGTCGGTCACCAGTTCCAGCCACGGCACCTTGCTCGCGGTCAGCGTCGCCTTGGCCATGCCGGCGACGATCGCCGGTTCCGACATCAGGGCTTGCGAGGCCGGGGCCAGCTTGCCGGCCGAGGCATGGACCATGGACATCGAATCCTCGACGGTGATCGCCTGGCGCATACCGTCCTGCACGTCCATTTCAGTGCGGCCCAGGCAGGGAAAAACGTAGGTTTCCTTAGCTACAAGCAGATGGCTGCGGTTGAGCTTGGTGGCGATGTGCACGCTCAGGTCGAGCTGGGCCATGGCCGGGAAACACTGGCCCGGGTCCGGCAGGGCCACAGCGAAGTTGCCCCCCAGGCACAGCAAGGCCTTGGACTGGCCGGCGATGATCGCCTGCATCGCTTGCACCGCGTCATGGCCATGGCTGGCCGGTGGCTTGAAGCCGAACACCTGCTCGAGCTTGTCGAGGAACGCTTGCGCGGGTTTTTCGGTGATGCCCACGGTGCGGTTGCCTTGCACGTTGGAGTGGCCACGCAGCGGGCAGATTCCGGCCCCGGGCTTGCCCAGGTTGCCTCGCAGCATCAAGAGGTCGCAGATCAGCCGCACATTGGCGGTGCCTTCGTTGTGCTGGGTGATGCCCATGCCATAGGTGACGATGGTGGCATTGGACTTGGCATAGGCCGCGGCGACCATTTCCAGGTCGCTCTGCTTGAGGCCACTGGCCTGTTCGATATCCACCCATTGGGTGGCGTGCAGGTCGGCCTCCAGGGCGGCGAAGCCCAGGGTGTGCTGGGCGATGAAGTCGCGGTCCAGCACCTGCCCGAGGCTTTGCTCCAGGGCCAGCAAGGCCTTCATGATGCCCTTGACCGCCGCAGCGTCACCGCCGGCCTTGACCTGGAAGTACGAGGAGGCGATGCGCGTGGAGCCATAGGTGGCCATTTCCACCATGTTCTGCGGATCGGCGAAGCGCTCCAGGGCCCGCTCGCGCAGGGGGTTGAAGACCATGATCGGCACTTTGCGCCGTGACGCCTCATGCAGGGTGCCCATCATCCGCGGGTGGTTGGTGCCGGGGTTGTGGCCGATGGAGATGATCAGCTCGCAAACATCGAAATCCTCCAGCGATACCGTGCCCTTGCCGATCCCGATGGACCTGGGCAAGCCGACGCTGGTGGGTTCATGGCACATGTTCGAGCAGTCGGGAAAGTTGTTGCAGCCATACTCCCGGGCAAACAGCTGGTACAGGTAGGCCGCCTCGTTGGAGGCCCTGCCCGAGGTGTAGAACTCCACCTGCTCGGGCTTCAGGCCACGCAGGACCTGGCCAATGCGCTCGAAGGCGGCCTGCCAGGGCACCGGCTTGAAGGTGTCGCTGGCACGGTCGTAGACCAGGGGCTCGGTGAGGCGACCGAGGTCCTCCAACTGATAGTCCGAGCGCTGCAGCAGCGAGGCCACCGGATGGCTGGCCAGGAACTCGGGCGTCACCCGTTTGTTGGTGGCCTCCCAGGTCACCGCCTTGGCGCCGTTCTCGCAGAACTGGAAGGTCGACTTGTGCTCCTTGTCCGGCCAGGCGCAACCCGGGCAATCGAAACCGTCGGGCTGGTTGGTGCGCATCAGGGTCAGGGGGGCCTTGAGGGTGTCCATCTGCTCGCGTACGGCCGTGGCCGTGGCCTTGAGCGCGCCCCAGCCACCGGCGGGACCATCGTAGTTGCGGATTCCGGGAACCTTGCGTCGAGTGCTCATGATCGCTCCAGGGCCAACCGGCCCTGTACGGCGCGAGTCGGCAATGACAGGTAATCGACCACCGGGGCGGCGTCAGGCAGCGCCAGGCACCCGGCAATGATCCAGGCACGGATGGCCGGATCGCCAGGCGTCTGGATCAAGAGGAAATGCGGCGCAAACTTTGCGGCGCATGCTGAAATCTAGCGCCGCACCCCGGGCTGTCAAGGCCAGGCGCCGACCGGTGCAGGCCGGCTCACTGCACGGCGCTACGGCGCAACCTCGGGCTCCAGCCCTGCTGCATGCCGGCGGCGGCGAGCAGGATCGCGCCGACCCCGAACCACTGCAGCCAGCCCAAGCGGTGACCGAACGCCAGCCAATCGACGAAGATCGCCGCGATCGGATAGATGAAGGACAAGGCCCCGGTCAACGCCGTGGGCAGCTTCTGGATCGCACCGTACAGCAGCACGTACATCAGCCCCGTATGGATGATACCCAGCGCCAGCAGGCTGGCCCAGGCGCTGGCCTCCCGGAGTGGCGTGCCGAGGTTGGCCCAGGGCGCCAGCAGCAACACACCGGTGCAGACCTGGATCAGGGCGATCAGGTGCGGCGGGGTTCCGCTCAAGCGCTTGATCAGCAGAGCGGCGAAGGCGTACAACAAGGCAGCGCCCAGGGCCAGGCCGATCCCCAGCAGGTAATCGCCGCCCGCCTCCCCCTGCCCTTCATGGGCACTGACGATGGCCAGCATTCCGCCGAACGACAGGCACAGCCAGAATAATTTCTGCGCAGTGATTTTTTCTCCCAGGAACAACGCCCCCAGGCCCACCAGGAGGAACGGTTGGACGTTGTACACCGCGGTGCCGATGGCGATCGAGGCTCGGGAATAGGAGCCGAACAACAGCACCCAGTTGCCGACGATGGCCGCACCGCTGACCACCGCCAGCAGCAGGACCCGTTGCGTGAGAATGTCCTTGCGCAGCAAGCCCAGGGCAGCGCAGACCAGCAGCAATGTCGCGGCGCCGAACAGGCAGCGCCAGAACACCACATCCAGCACCGGTTGCCCCGAGACCAGGACGAACCAGCCAATGGTTCCGGAAATCAGCATGGCGGCGCTCATTTCCAGCGATCCGCGACGAATCAATGCATCCATCATCAGGCTCCTTTATCGGTCGCCAGATTATCCGTAACTCAACTACAGCCTCACCAGAGAAAATCCTAGGCTAGACTCAGCCTTCGCCTTTTTTATCAAGGCAAGAAAGCCCATCTACCTAACGAGACTGCCATGCTGGATGCCATCGACCAGACGCTGATCAGCGCCCTGATGCAAGACTCCCGACGTTCACTCAAGGCCCTGGGGCAGATCAGCGGGCTGTCCGCTCCCAGCGTCGCCGAGCGCCTGCGCCGACTAGAGGAACGAGGGGTGATCAGCGCCTACACCCTGGAGGTCGCCCCCCGGTTCCTGGGGTATCAATTGCAGGCCATCGTGCGCATCCGCCCCTTGCCGGGAAAACTGCAGGAAGTCGAACGGCAGATCCTGGCGATCCCCGAGTTCACCGAGTGCGACAAGGTCACCGGCGACGACTGCTTTTTCGCACGCCTGCAGGTGCGCTCCATGGAACAACTGGACAGCTTGCTGGACCGCCTCAATCAGTACGCCGAGACCAACACTTCGATCGTCAAGAAGTCACCGATCAAGCGCCGTTTGCCGCCCATGGCGTGAACATCTGCCCTGCTCCGGCCAAGAAAATCCGGGCAATAAAAAAGCCCGCCGAAGCGGGCTCTTTCAAGGCTTGAAGCTGAGGATCAGTCGTCGCGGCTCATGATGCCGAACAGCTGCAGCAGGCTGACGAACAGGTTGTAGATCGATACATACAGGCTGATGGTAGCCATGATGTAGTTGCGCTCGCCGCCGTGGATGATGGCGCTGGTCTGGAACAGGATGCACACCGAGGAGAACAGCACGAAGCCGGCGCTGATCGCCAGTTGCAGGCCGCTGATCTGGAAGAACAGGCTGGCCAGCACGGCGCCCATCAGGACGAAGAAACCGGCGGTGATGAAACCACCCAGGAAGCTCATGTCCTTGCGGGTGATCAGCACGTAGGCCGACAGGCCGCCGAACACCAGTGCGGTCATGGCGAAGGCCGAGCTGACCACTTCAGCGCCGCCCTGCATGCCCAGGTAGCGGTTGAGGATCGGGCCCAGCAAAAAGCCCATGAAACCGGTCAGGGCGAAAGTCGAGACCAGGCCCCAGACCGAGTCACGGAGTTTGCTGGTGAGGAAGAACAGACCGTAGAAACCGATCAGTACGACGAAGACGTTCGGGTAACCGACGCGCATCTGTTGTGCCACGTAGGCCATGATCCCGCTGAAAGCGAGGGTCAGGGCCAGCAAGCCATAAGTGTTGCGCAGGACGCGGCTAACCTCTAGCTGCTCGGCCTGCACGCCGTTGTTAACTGCGTAATCCTGTTCGCGCATGGCGACACTCCTGTTGGTTGAAACATTTAGTGGCAAGGATGATAACAGAGGCGCTGTAGCGCGCGACGCAGAGAGTTTGACAGTGTGTTTCATTCGGGTATTATGGCGCCCGCAATGCGATCTGGAGGTGTGGCCGAGTGGTTTAAGGCAGCGGTCTTGAAAACCGCCGACTGTAACAGGTCCTAGAGTTCGAATCTCTACGCCTCCGCCAAATCTCTACGATAAAGCCCTGATTATTCAGGGCTTTTTTGTGTCTGCTGCTCATGGTCACGTACCGTCACCAACTGATCGTTTCCGCATCATTTCTTAGGTTTCCGCAACTACCTTCCTTCGGCTCCTTGCCGACAGAATGCCAAAACCTGTGACCGACCTGAATGCTGTCCTGTACTTTCCTAATCTCTGGATGGCCGACTCTTGCCAAACACCAGTGCTGGCAGTTATTAGACGGAGGTAGCTGCTTGGTCTGTCCCGAAGCTGGTGGACAGGTAGTTAAGAGTTACTGCTCGCATAGCGCCGCTCAAACTCCATCGGGCTGAGATAGCCCAGCGTCGAGTGGCGGCGACGGTGATTGTAAAAGCGGATGTAGTCGAACAGGTCGGTTTTCGCCTCGTGGTAGCTGGCATAGCGCGTCAGGTACACCCGCTCAGCCTTCAGCGAACGGAAGAAGCTCTCCATCGCGGCGTTGTCCCAGCAGTTCCCGGGACGTGAATGGCTGGGCACGATTCGATGTCGCCGAAGTAAGGCCTGGTAGTCGTACGCGCAGTATTGGCTGCCTCGATCCGAGTGCAGCAGCACTTCTTCTTTCGGCTGCCGGCGTGCAATGGCCATCTCCAGCGCGGCGTGTACCAAGGCCTGCTGCATGCGGTGGTGCATCGCCCAACCGACGACGGCTCGTGAATAGAGATCGAGCACGACTGCCAGATACAGCCAACCTTGGGCCGTCCGCACGTAGGTCATGTCCGAGACCCAGTGCCGATTGGCGCGATCCGAGGCGAACTGGCGATCCAGGTGGTTCGGGGCAATCGGCAGAGCATGACGACTGCTGGAAACCAGCCGCCAGCGCTTGCGCGAGCGAACGCGCAGACCGGCTTCGCGCATCAGTCGAGCAACCCGGTGTCGACCACACGCATGCCCCATGGCCGCTAACTCGGCCTTGATTCGGCGATGGCCATAGATCCCATTCACCTCGTGGTGAATGGTGCGGATCTCCTTGCTCAGACGCCGATTCGCCATCTCTCTCGCCGAAGGTGGCCGCTGCTGCCAGGCATAGAAGCCGCTACGGGATAGCGACCAGCCAACGCCTCGATGGCGCGGAACTTCACTTCGCGGGCTGCGAGAAGATGGCGAGCGCCTTTTTTAAAACATCGCGCTCCATGGTGACCTGAGCCAGTTGCTGGCGTAGACGACGCAACTCCGCGCTCTCTCCACGCTGCTTGCCGTTGCCCGGAAAGGCATCGTCGTCACCTTGCTGCTCGTACTGGCGCTTCCATTTGCCCAGCAGGCTTTCAGCGATGCCGAGCGTCTCGGCTACATGACGAAGCGGCGTGCCGGCAAGTACCTGGTATACCGCCTCGCGTTTGAAGGATTCGGGAAAACATCGTCTGGTCTGGGTCATGAACACTCCTTGCGGTGGACATTATCCACCTTAAGTCAGTGTCCACTCAGCCCGGGACAGACCAGCTCATGGCCAGAAGGCCGATCAGGAAGGCCGCGCCGTATTGGATTTCTCCGCTGGCGCCAAGGTTGAAGTAGCTGATGGCGAGCGGGGTGCAGAAGACTGGCGATGCGAAGCCGGTGAAGAAGGCGGCGACCGCCTGGCCCCGGGTGAGGCCTCGCAGGAAGGCCAGCGAGAGGATCGCTCCTGCGAAGCCACCAATGATCACGCCGTACTTCACCAGCAGGACGCCGGCAGTCGTGCTTGCTGGTTCGGCCATGAATAAATCCTAAATAATCCTCTTGGGGCCCTAATGAGGGCCTGACAAGAAAACGAAAAAGTCGATTCACGGCCGCCAGCGTCAGACGCTTGGCTGGTTTGCACCATCCAAACCTCATAAAGGCCTTCAGAAGGTCCAGATCACGCGGTCGTAGGTAGGAAGCCCATCCTTATATGGGTTTCCGCCGAAAGAGATGACTCGTACTGGTTTGATCGAAGGTGTAAAACCGAATCTGGCCCAACACACGCGATCGCGCACGATAGCGAAGCTGCCATCTTCTTGGATTCGGGCGTAAGCACCTGGATTACCGCCTGTCCCCAGACTCCAAAGCGGCTTTGAATCAGCGGTGTAGATGATGAGGTTGCCATCCTTCTCCATTACAGCAAATGCCCCACCTTTATTTTGCGTGTTGGACGCCCAGGAGAGACGGCCGTCTGCACCATAGAAGGCTAAGTTACCGCTGCGCTGGAATACCAGTCGGCTGTTACCTGCAGTAAAGGTGTTGCCTGGATTGATCTTGGTACCCGGCGGAATAAGTACTGCAGGTACCTGTGGCTTAACAGGTGTCGACGAATTGGTCTTCCACACTGGGAAAAGATCTACGATAACCATGTTGCCGTCATCTTGCAGTTGGAGGTATGTCCGCTCTGCTGCTTGGGCAAAGCTGCCACCAGGGATGTCAGAGTTATTTGTATGCCAAATCCGCCGACGGTCCAAATCTAACAAGCCCAATACGTAGTTCATGTACACCTGGGAAGCATCGTCTTTTTTCCAGACCTGGGGATAGAACTCGTCCGAAAACGTGGAATTTCGGTCTGCAACCCAGATGGGATTTGCCCCGTCCAAAAGAACTAGGTTGAGGTCTGGCTGGTTGACCAGCCGGAAGCGCCCATTTGGAGACTGAAGGTACTGGTTAACACCTAAAATGGTTTTTGGAGGAAAAATGGAGGAACCGTTTTTCGCCAAGAATGGATATTTGAAAGCCATGAGATTGAGACCTATAAAATGAGTTATTGAGTGCGGAGCTGCTACTGGGCTCCTTTTTCGCTCATGGGCGATCACTCGAGACTCAAAGGCCTTCACGCAAGCCTAGGAAGGTGAGCCCCAACGATGTGCTGGTTTTCGCTTCCTATTGGCTCGAGGAGTAAAATCACTATCTCAGCAAAGTACTGGATATGAAAACAGTATAAATATTGAGTGTTCGTAGCAACATCCATGACGCTATGCCCGAACCGGCTCAGGTCGAACCATTGATGCTTTAGAAAAGGAAAAGCCAAGCTTTAAAACAGGACTCAATCCCTGCCCCACAGCACATGCAGGGCTGCACCATCACCCCAAAACGTCCCAGGTCAACGAAATCGAAGAAATGCCGTTAGGCTCGCCGACAACCCACAAACCCTGGCCTGCCGGAAGGAATAGCGGGTATGGCATAAAGGCCTCGTAGGAATGCCCCTCGGCCGCGTTACCGTTTGCGCCGAAGATGACTGGCTGACGGAAGTCTGCGGTAGAGGTTGGCGGAAAGGTACCCGACACCATGTTCACTGATCCCTTACCTACCGCGATGCATGAAGTGTTGATCGTGATACCTGCAGTGTTCTGCGAGGGAGCAATAACCTGCACAACGCCTTTCAATGGGCCTATACACACATGATTTTTACCGACCTTTACAAAGTTCAAATTAATCACCTATTGAGTTGAATGATTTTTCGCGGAGAATTCCGCTTTCATATCGCTCAAAGGCGAAGGTTCGGGGCTCGAGGCCTTCGCACGGCTGGCTGCAGGTCAGCATCTACATCAGTAGATGATCGCGCCCAATGCAACCGTGGAGTGAAATTACTATCTCAGCAAAATACTGTACATGCAAACAGTATTTTTCATACTACTTCCCGCCCCTACAAAAATCATTCTGCTCGAAGGCGACCCGGGCGGGGCCCCACTCTGCGGTGCCGTGAGCCTCCCCTTAGCCACCATAGGTGTCGCGTTCGCTGGCATGGCCATAAAGATGGTGCAGGATGGAGCCAGGCGCAGGGTAATGTTCCGGCTCGCTCTTGAGCACGCCATCGGCCAGATAGACTCCCGCGTAGTTGGGCTGCGGCGAGCGAGCCGGCAACATCACATCGCCCTGGCGCAGGTCCCCTACCCGCTCGAAACCGGCCTCGGACAAGTACTCCAGGTAGAGTTTTCCACCCCTGCCCCAGCTATCTGGAATCCCCAATAAGTAGAGTGAAGGTCAAGTATGAGGTTCTTGTTTTTTGTGATGATTTCTCTTGCAGCTGCGGTTTCATCGGGCTGTGCAAGCAAACAGAGCGAGGAGTATCAAAGGAAGTCGATGCGGTGCCGATGCCCAGGACCGAAACGGAACGTTTGGAGCAATGCAGGTACTTCAATTCAAGAATATTGTCGGTTTCGCTTGAATCCGCTCGCAAGCAACAAGAACAGCTAATGCCATCCATGCAGGGCTTTTCCCAAATGCCCTTTGCTAAACGAATAGCGGCAATGAACTGTTCCAAGAAGGACACAGCACTTTACCCCGAGGGCTTTTGAACCACCCTGGGCCTACTGAAATATGCCCTTCTCACAACAACGGCCCCAAGCAACAAAAAAGCCCGGTACGCAACCGGGCTTTCCTCAAGATGCCGCGCTGAAGCCACTGAACCAGCCATCACCAAGACTGCATATGCCAGCGTTCGGATATCGGCTCGGGCGCTGCCCCTGAACGATGGTCCTGCTGGGGTTAGCCTACGATCCTGATGTACGGATCAAACCTGATCGCACTCTTCTCATCCAGCAACAACTCGACCTTTCCGGCCCCTGTTCTGCCACTGGATATCAATATGCCCCTGGGAAACGGGCTTGCAATTCAGCATAGGCTTCTTCGAGAGCGCCTGCGGAGTAGTTGAAGAAGTTCACGAAACCCTCTTCTGAAAATACAAAGGACTCCATGCTGAACAACAAGGAAGGTTTCTCACTGTAGAAGCACTTCAAGACCCTGTAGTCATGATTGAAGTGATTCAACACGGCAATGCGCTGCGCATCGTCCACCGTGCGCCCGGCGGCTACCGCGAAGTTGATCGCGACATAACCATCGTCGAGGGTACTGAGATTGACGCCATAGACAATCTTGTTAGCGCCCTCAAAGAAAACCGATCGCTCATTCTCATTGACCAGTGCATAGCCCAGTTCCTGCACAACTTCCTTTACAAACTGCTTCCTGCTTTGCAGATCAACCGTCATGAACCGATCAGACATAAGACCATCCCTTGAAAAAGGCCGCAGCCTAGCAAAATACCGATCTTGTTGCGTTGCTCTACCAGTCTCGGCACCTGGCTATGCGCCTCCTTCAAAACACTTGCTGGTGAAGCCGGATCAGGTTGACCAGTTGGAACAGGCGATCGGCTTTACGCATCTGGCTCACCCAACTGGAGGTGTTCGGCGCGGCACAGCAGCTGCTTGAGCCGATCACGATGGGTGTCCAGCAACTGCAACAGCCAGGACTCCTGCTCCGGCTCGGATGCGTCGATCCACCGATCCAGCTCCGCCATCGAAGCCTCGTCGGCCCAGTGATCCATGCCAAAGACATAGCGCTCCCGCCAGCAATCGCAATCCAGCGCCAGCAGGTTGTCACGCATCGCTTGCTGCCGAGGATGTGGGGTCGCTTCAAAATAGGTCCAGGCACCGGAACGAACCGATTGGGCGAACCAGGTCAGGGCTTCCAGATAGACGAACAGCGGCGCCGGCAGACCCAGGTCCGGCTGATCGGGAGCCGGTGCGGCCGCCTCCATATGCGCACCGAGCATGGCCATGGCCTCGTAGCTGCGGCTGTCGATCAACTGGTCGACATAGGCCGTGCCATAAACAGCTCTCACCGGGTTGCTCCTTGCTTTGGCGGGGGAAAATCGAAGGGCGCTATTGTCGCTGAACGCTGGGTGGCCTTCCAGCAACCGTGATCGGCCGGGATCTCTCGCAACCCACGACAGTCTTCCCGGCGTGCGGGCCCGGCACCGGCCGGACCCGCCAGGCAAGTTACCTCATGGGCACTCGCAGGTAGACGGGCCAAATACCGGGCCGCTGCATGGATCCTTGGACGGACCGAACACCGGGCACGAAGCTTGGGCAGTCAGGGAGAAACCGCATAGCAGCAATGCCGCCAACAACATTTTCTTCATTCAAGACCTCCTGGTCAGTCACACAAGATTCCACCGTCCTGGTCGGAGTGCGATTCAGTCATGGGCATTCGCACAATGTAGGAGTCGGACCGAGCACGGCTTTCGAGCACGGATCATCCCAGGGCCCCAATACCGCGCAACCCGCTTGCGCGGTCATCGAGAACATCCAGAGCAGCAGCGAAGCCGCCAGAAATTTCATTTTCAACATGAACTCCTTGGTCGAGACATCGATAACGGTCCGTGTCCTTTTGCGTAGTTGAACGCCCCCTCTACCTGGGGCAGGACACCTGCCCCCACATGACGTGAAGTGGACCACCCGGCACGGCGCCAGGCCCGACACAGCAAAGACCAGGCTCGTCCATCACGCCAGTGCGACACACTGTCGCGCCACCCTGGAATATTCCGGCACTGCTGGCGCCAGCCGCTCTGGCGTCGGCATCCACGGCCAGGTGATGCGGCCCAGCAGGCGAAACGCTTTTCCCGGGGCGAAAGAAAACCGGCGATCGCTCGCCGGTCTGGTGCGGAACCTGGACAGCCAGGGCAGCAGTCGATCGCTGCCCTGGCCCTGCGCATCAATGCGGCGCGTTCAGGGTCAGGCGCATCTGGCGGTTCACATCCTTGTACAGCAGGTAGCGGAAGCGACCCGGGCCGCCGGAGTAGCAGGCCTGCGGGCAGAACGCACGCAACCACATGAAGTCACCAGCCTCGACCTCGACCCAATCCTGGTTCAGGCGATACACCGCCTTGCCTTCCAGCACATAGAGACCGTGTTCCATGACATGGGTCTCGGCGAACGGAATCACGCCGCCCGGCTCGAAGTTGACGATGTTGACGTGCATGTCATGGCGCATGTCGCTCATGTCGACGAAGCGGGTGGTGCTCCAGCGACCTTCGGTGTCGGGCATCACCCGTGGCTCGATGTCTTGCTCGTTGGTGACGAAAGCCTCCGGGTACGGCACGCCATCGACCTTCTGGTAATGCTTGCGAATCCAGTGGAAACGCGCTTCGGTGCCGCTGGTGTTGCGCAGCTTCCAATCGGCGGCCGGCGGAATGAAGGCATAGCCCCCAGGCGTGAGCACGTGTTGCTGGCCTTGCAGGGTCAGGTTCACCTCACCCTCGACGACGAACAGCACCGCCTCGGCGTTGGGGTCCTGCTCGGGCTTGTCGCTGCCGCCGTTGGGGCCGACTTCGACGATGTACTGAGAGAAGGTTTCAGCGAAACCCGACAGCGGGCGGGCGATGACCCACATGCGCATGTTGTCCCAGTGGGGCAGGTGGCTGGTGACGATATCGCGCATCACGCCCTTGGGAATCACCGCGTAGGCTTCGGTGAACATCGCACGGTCGGTGAGCAGCTCGGTCTGGGCCGGGTGCCCGCCATGCGGCGCGTAGTAAGTGGACTTGGACATGGAGACTCTCCTCATTGTTGTTTTGCTGCCCCGCCCGTCACGGCAGGCAGGGTGAACAAAGCCTGGGCCCGATACGTCAACGGCGTGGCGTGGGCCGCCATGGGCACCACGATATCCAGCCGCCTCTTCATGCACAAATTAAATACTGAAATAGGTGACATTCATTTATCGAATATCTAACAAGCTTATCCGCGCGTGTCCTGGGCCAGCACCCGGGACAGCACCCGAGCCAGCTCCTTGACCATGGGATCGGCCGCCGGGCGGTGCAGCAATGCCACCTCGAACACATCCACCGCCGGCAGTCCGCTGGCCTTGGCCAGCACCTGGTGTTCCGCCGTCACCGCCCGCAGCGGCAGCAGGCCGATGCCCATGCCATCGGCGATGGCCGATTGCAGGCCACTGAGGCTGGAACTGGTAAAACTGATATGCCAGCGCCGGCCGATGCCTTCCAGGGCGCTGATCATTTCATCGCGGTACACCCCCCTGGGCGGGAAAGTCACGATGGGCAGCGGGTCCAGGTCGATGCAGGGGTTCCTGGCGCTGTCCACCCAACGGGTCTTTTCCGGCCAGCAGGCCTGCGCCTCGCGGCTGCTCCGGCGTTGCTTGAGCAACACCAGGTCGAGCTCGCCACGGTCGTAACTGGCGCTCAAGTCACGGCTCATGCCGCTGGTGACCTCCAGCTTGACCTGCGGATAGCGCCGGTTGAAGGCCGCCAGCTGTTCGGTGGTCCGCCCGGTGGCGAAGTCATCCGGCACGCCGATACGCACCGTCAGCGCCACCGTGGCCCCGGACAGCGCCTCGAGCATTTCGTCGTTCAGCGCCAGCAGGCGCCGGGCATAACCCAGCAGCGTCTCGCCGGCATCGGTGGGCAGCACATCGCGGTTGCCGCGCTCGAGCAAGCGATGCCCGGCCATTTCTTCCAGGCGGCGAATCTTCTGGCTGACGGTGGACTGGGTGGAGTGCAGGCGCGTGGCCGCGGTGGTGAAACTACCGCAGTCGGCCACCGTGACTATGGCTCGCAGCAGGTCGAGGTCGAACAGGCGGCTAGTGGATTTCTCGATGTCGCTCATCGGCTCATCTGTTTTCTGAATGCGTGGGCTCTTTCTACCGGTTCCCGCACCAGGAAACAAACGCCCTGGCACCTGGCGAACACCCCCGGCTATCGCAAAAGCAGAACATGTATCAATATGTGACAGCGCTAGATGAAGCGCCAGCCCATTCGATCCCCGGTCCGGACCTGGAGTTGCTGAACATGAAGTTGAACTGCATCAGAGTGCTATTGATTGGCGCCGCATTGCTGCTCGGTGCCTGCTCCAGCGCCACCCACCATTCCTGCTACTCGGATGCCTGCCGGCTCGGCGGCGGCATGGCCAGGCTCAACGTCAATGGCAACGCGGCCCTGGGCAACAGCTTCAACCAGTACGGCGCCAGCCTGCTAGACGACTGAAGCAGCCGGGCCTTGGCCTATCAGCCTGGGCCCATTCCCTATGGTCGGTGCCCAGGCACGGGGCTCACCAGCTGCCCGAAGCCCCGCCACCACCACTGGAGCCACCTCCCCCGGAAAATCCCCCTCCCGAGCCGGATGATCCCCCACCGCTGCTGCCGGAGCCGCTGCTCCAACGCACGCTCAGGCCGTTGACGAACAACATGACCCCCAGGAAATAACCGAACGGCAGCGCCTTCCACCAGTGTTCCAGCGCCTCCCAGGCCCCCACGGTCGAGCCCAGCAAGAACGTCAGCGACAACAGCACCGCCACGCGCCAGGCAAAGCCCCTGGGGCTCTTCTTCCAGCGGGCATGCATCATGGCGCAGAGCAGCCAGTGCAGGCCGATCACCAGCAGCGCCGCCCCAGGCCAGGCCAGGCCGTAGAGGAAGGTCGAACTGCCCAGGTACTGACTGACGAGGGTCAGCAGCGCGACGTACAACAACAGCCCCAGTACACCGTAGAACACCCGCCGCGACTGCCACAGCCCGGCGAACGTGGCGCCCCCCACCAACATGCACAGCGGCACCATCAACAGTTGCACCGGCCATTGCGTGCCACCGGCAGCCCCCACCAATAACGCCGTGAGCAACACCAGGCCCGCCAGCACGCGGCGCCAGGCCCAGCCGGCAGCCAGCATCACCCCGGCTACCGAGCCACAGACGAACGCCAGCAGCAACGCGTAGGCCTCGGGCGGAATGCTCAAGGGTTCGGGCTCGGACGGCTCGTCGTCGACCATCGGCATCTGCCCTCCGTCCACCAGCACGATCAGGTCATCCAGGGCGCGCTCGATCCCGCCGGCAAAGTCGCCCCGGGCGAAGGCCGGGACCAGGTCGCGGGCGATGATCTGCCCGGCCAGCAAGTCAGTGACCTGCCCCTCCAGGCCATACCCGACCTCGATGCGCACCTGGCGATCGTTCTTGGCCACCAACAGCAAGATGCCGTCGTCCTGCCCCTTGCGCCCCAGCTTCCAGGCACGGAACAGCTGGTTGCCCAGGGCCTCGATGCTCTGCTGGCCGAGATTGGGCACCAGCATCAGCGCGACCTGTGCTCCCCGGCGCTGCTCCAGGGCCGCCAGCTTGTGCTCCAGGCGTTGCTGGGTCGCGGCATCCAGGGTAGCCGCAAGATCGATGACCCGGCGGTCCAGGGCCACCTTTACCAGGCCCGGAACGCCAGGTTCGGCGAACACCGTCGACGGCAAGCAAGCCAACAGCAATGCCAGCCAGAAGATCCGTCCATGTCGCTGGAACAGCTCGACCATCCTTTTCCACCACTTGTAATGCCCTGCGAAGGTACGGACTTTAACACCCCGGGCGCCGGTCCTTGCCTCAGGGCCTGCAGCCTTGCCAAGCTGTCCCGTGCCTGATGAAAACAAGGAGCGGCCATGAACCGTATCGAACACCTGGGCCTGATGGCCCGCTACAACCAGTGGATGAATGCCAACCTGTACCAGGCCGCCATGGGCCTTGCCGACGAACAACTCGTCCTGGACCGACAAGCCTTCTTCGGCTCGATCCTCGGCACCCTCAATCACCTGCTGGCTGGCGATACCATCTGGCTCAAGCGCTTTGCCCGGCACCCAGGGCAGCATCCGGCCCTGGCGCCACTGCAGCAGGTGGCGACCCCGCAAGACCTCAAGAGCCTGCTGTATCCGGATATCCGCGCGCTCTGGCAGCAACGCCAGTGGCTGGACCAGCTCATCCTCGACTTCAGCCAGTCCCTGGTCGAGGCCGACCTTGATCACGACCTGCCCTACAGCAACACCCGGGGCATCGCCGCCGAACGCAACTTCCACGCCTTGCTGGTGCATTTTTTCAATCACCAGACCCACCACCGTGGCCAGGCCACCACCCTGCTGACCCAGGCCGGGGTGGATGTGGGCGCCACCGACCTGCTGATGCTGATTCCCGAGGCGAGCTGATCAGGCAGCAGCCCAGCGTTGGCGTAGCCGCGGCAAGCCCTTTTCGCGCCAGAACTGCGGGGAAATCCCCCCGCTGGACATGCCGCCATGGGCGAAGGCCTCGACGAAGAAATGCTCCTGGGCATCCAGGCCCCTGCCGGTCAGTCGCTCGAAGGCCTGGGCGAGGACGAGGTCCAGGTGCTCCAGGCTGTCGGGCCAGGGGGTGCGGCCCAGCTCTACCGCCATCGCCCGCCACAGATACGGGTCGCCACGCAGCCCCCAGGTCCGTGGTTCTTCGGCGAACAGCAGGTCAAGGGTACGGGGCTGCGGCATGGAAACTCCTGGGGGCGATGATTTATCCGCGCCCAATCTAGCGCCCGCAGCGGGCTTCTGCGACCATGCGCGCGCAAAAAATCCCAGGCTAAGGAATGGCGCCATCAAACTCTTCAAACCCGCGCTCGTGTTCGCCCTGCTGGCATTGACCGGTTGTGGCACCCTCATCGCCCGCACCCCCGATGCCCATAGCGGCTACGACTACTACAAGGGCACCCAGGCCAACGTCGAGCTGCTGACCATGCGCGGCGCCACTGGCTACGACGGCTACACCACGCTGTTCTGCTGGATGAGCATCGTCTGCCCGGTGGTCGCCATCGTCAGCCTGCCGGTGGACCTGGTGGCCGACACCGCCCTGTTGCCCTACGACGCGCTGAACGACTGACCCTGTTCCAGCTTTCCCTCAAGCCCCCTTGTGGACTCACTATCATCCGAATCCTCAGTTCCCTGTTGTTGCTCAATACCCTGCTGCTGTCCGGCTGCGGCACCTACATGGCCCGCGGCGGCAGCCTGGACTGGCGCGACGATCGCTACTACCGCAGCACCCGGACCAGCGCCCAGGTACTCACCGGCTACGACATGGATGGCTACGGCCGCATGCTCACCGGCGGCTGCTGGGTCATGGTGGTATGCCCGATCGCAATCGTCGCCACCCTGCCGGCAGACGCCTTGCTCGACACCCTGTTGCTGCCCTATGACGCCGTGCAGCCGGAGCGCCCCAAGCGCAACATGAATTCGTCCAGCAAACACCCGGACCTTGAAGATTCCCCACCCCTGGGCGAGCCCTTCCTGGACGTTGGCCAGCGCTGCATGCCGCTGGCCTGAGCAGCGGCCTTGGCGCGTCCTCAGCGGCTTGGCTGGCGTGACGAGGCGAAAGCGGATCAGGCCTGGTCCGGCACACACAGCTCAGGCATGGCCCGTTGCAACCGACAGGCACGCCCCAGGCGCTCCACCTGGGGCCGGCCAAACAGGTAGCCCTGCCCCCACTCGCCACCGCAGGCGCTGGCCAGGCTCTGGTCGGCAGCGCTTTCCACGCCCTCGACGATCACGCACGGAGCCAGGGTCTTGCACAACTGCACCAGGTGCCCAAGGGTCTGCACGCTGTTGGCCTCGCTGCGGGCACGCTGGATATAACCCTTGTCGATCTTGACGATATCCGGCCGGGTCTGGCGGATGAACTCCAGGGTACCCAGGCCCGCGCCAAAGTCGTCGATGGCCACCCGGCAGCCCAGCTCGCGCAGGCACAGGACGAATTCACTGGCTGCCTCGATGCTCGGGGGCGTGGCGCTCTCGGTGATCTCGATCACCAGCCGCGAAGCCAGCGACGGCGCCTCGCGCAGCAGGTCGAGGATGGCGAACCAGAACGAATCGATGATGGCGCTGCGGGCCGAGATGTTGCAGCCCAGGCGCAGTCGCTCGTCCCGGCGCAGGCAGTCGATCACCGCGAGTACCACGGCCCGGTCCAGCTCACGCATCAGCGGCTGCGCCTCCAGCAGCGCCAGGGGATAGGCCTCGCCACCCTGGGCAGCGCCATGGCGCAGCAGCCCTTCGTAATACAGCACCCGATTGTGGTCCGGCAGCCAGACCACCGGCTGGAACGCCAGCATCAGGCGCCCTTCGGCCAGTTCGCGATAAAACTCTTTGCTGCTGTGCATGACAGATCCCTCGACAAGGCAACGGCACACCCTGGCAAGAGTGGCGCGGCAAAGCGCTTGCCGCGGTCACCCAAGGGTCCCTGCCCGAGCATGATCGACCCTCACTCAGGCCCGGAGGAAGTGTTCCCGGACACCTTTCGCTTGTCCTCGGAAACCTGCCTCCCTGCTTAATCGTCTGCGGCCTTTTGTTTATTGCAATCATGCCCGAGGCCGCATCGGCATCGTTTAGCCACCAGTCCAGGAAGACCTATGCACAGAATGACCAGCGCCAGCTTTCGGGTGCTCGCCGATGTCATGAGAGAGGGCGGCGCCAATGTCGACGCCCTGCTCAGGCAGTTCGGCAGCAGCCCCCAGGACGTTGATGAGAACCCCAAGGGCGTCAGGCTGGAACTGGTCTACCAGATGATGGGCGAGGCCTGTCGCCGTACCGGCAACCCGGACCTGGGCCTGCTGGCCTACGACAAGGCCCACCCGGCCAATCTCAAGGCGCTGGGGTATGCGGTGATGTCCTGCGCGACCCTGGGCACGGCGCTGCAACGCCTGGTGGACTACCACGCGCTGATCAGCAACGGTTTCTGCATGTGCCTGGAACGCAAGCCGCAGGCCATGCAATTGATCGGCTTCGACGTCACCGCCGAGCCTTCGTCGATCCCCCGGGCAGTGATCGATGCCGGGGCAGCCCAGACCCTGGGCCTGCTGCACTGGTTGCTGCCCCAGCACAAGCCACGCCCCCTGGCGGCGGCCTTCACCTACGCCGAGCCTGCGGATACCCGCGCCCTGCGCCGTCTGCTGGGGGACAACCTGCAGTTCTGCGCCCCGCACAACAGCCTGACCTTCAGCAGCCAGGACTGCGCCATCGAGCTACCCAGCGCCGACCCGGCCCTGGACGTGCTGCACACCGAATACGCCCGCACCCGGCTCAACGTGCTGCTCAGCGGTTCGATGACCGCAAGGGTGCGTCGGGCCCTCTCCGAATGCCTGGCCCGCGGCGCGCCCAGCGACCTGCCGCACATCGCCGAGATGGTCGGCGTCAGCGCCCGTGGCCTGCAGCGCCGCCTGGGCCACGAAGACGTGCATTTCTCGGCGCTACAAGACGAAGCCCGGTTGATGCTGGCCCACAGCTTCCTGCGCAATTCCATGCGCAGCGTGAAGTACATCGGCGCATTGCTGGGGTTTCGCGACCAGAGCAGTTTCCACAAGGCCTGCATCCGCTGGTTCGGCATGACCCCGGGGCGCTATCGCGAACAGTGAATGAGCCACCGGATACTGCCGGGGGTAGCCGCTGCCGCAGGCTGCGCACGGCTCGGCCGAGTCGCCGGGCGATGGCGCGGTTACTGGTTCAGCGAAAGAATTCGCCCGGGGTCGCATCGAACTGTTGACGGAAGGCGGCGATGAAGGCCGAGGTGGAATCGTAGCCGCACGCCAGCGCCACGTCGGTGACCCGCTCGCCCTGCTCCAGCGGCGTCAAAGCGCCCAACAGGCGCAGGCGCTGGCGCCAGGCGCGGAAGGTCAACCCGGTGTCCTTGAGGAACAAGCGGCTGAGGGTCTTCTCGGTGACGCCGAGTTTCTGCCCCCACTGACCCAGGGTGGTCTGCTGTTCGGGACGGGCCTGCAGGCTGCGGTAGATCGAACGCAAGCGCACGTCATGGGGCAGCGGCAGCATCAGGTCCAGCTGCGGCGCGGCGGCCAGCTGGTCCAGCAGCACCTGGGCCAGGCGAC
This sequence comes from Pseudomonas sp. CMR5c, assembly GCF_003850545.1. Classification (NCBI taxonomy): domain Bacteria; kingdom Pseudomonadati; phylum Pseudomonadota; class Gammaproteobacteria; order Pseudomonadales; family Pseudomonadaceae; genus Pseudomonas; species Pseudomonas sp. CMR5c. The sequence continues at coordinate 4,308,343 of NZ_CP027705.1, forward strand.
CGTCGGCGCTGTCCTGCACGTACTCCACCGGCAGCTCGCTGAAGGCGCGGATCAGCTCGCGCAACAGGTCGCTGACCGCCAGTACCTGGCAGTTGTCGGTATCGGCCCAGGCGGTGACGCTGCAATCCAGGTACAGGCTGCGCATTTCGGTACGCGGCGAACTGAACACCCGATGCGGCACTCCGGCGGGAATCCACACCGCCCGTTGTGGCGGCGCGATGAAGCGCCCAGCGCTGGTCTGGATCTCCAGCACCCCGGCGATGGCATAGGACAACTGCACCCAGGGATGGCTGTGACGCCGGGTCAGGGCCCGGTTGGGCAAGGATTCAGTACGTCCGTACACCGGTCTCGGCAAGCTGGGAAGACCGGGAATACTGCGCCTGACGATCTTTTCATGTCCTTTAGGCGGCATTAACTGGCTCTTTGGCGTTAGTCGGTAGATGACAGGCACGTTAGAGTCGCCCCATCGCTCTTGGCAACCCCCCGGATGATCCTGCTCATGTCCCGCTCCCGCCTGTTACCCGACAACTTCACCCTGACCCTGATCGGCGTCGTCTTGCTGGCCAGCTTCCTGCCCGCCAGCGGCCAGGTGGCCACGGGCTTCGCCTGGCTGACCAACCTCGCCATCGGCCTGCTGTTCTTCCTCCACGGCGCCAAGCTCTCACGCGAGGCGATCATCGCCGGGGCTGGCCACTGGCGCCTGCACTTGCTGGTCTTCGGCCTGACGTTCGTGCTGTTCCCGCTGCTGGGCCTGGCGCTCAAGCCACTGCTCTCGCCCATGGTGGGCAAGGACCTGTACCTGGGCATGCTCTACCTCTGTGCTCTGCCGGCCACGGTGCAGTCGGCGATCGCCTTCACGTCCCTGGCCCGGGGCAATATCCCGGCGGCCATCTGCAGCGCCGCGGCCTCGAGCCTGTTCGGGATCTTCCTCACACCGCTGCTGGTGACCCTGCTGCTCAACGTCCACGGTGACAGCGGCTCGACCCTGGACGCGATCGTCAAGATCAGCGTGCAACTGTTGCTGCCGTTCATTGCCGGGCAGATCGCCCGGCGCTGGATCGGCGCCTGGGTCGGGCGCAACAAGGACTGGCTGAAGTTCGTCGACCAGGGCTCGATCCTGCTGGTGGTCTACGGGGCCTTCAGCGAGGCGGTGAACGAAGGCATCTGGCAGCAGATCCCGCTGTGGGACCTGGCCGGCCTGGTGGTGGCCTGCTGCATCCTCCTGGGCCTGGTGCTGCTGGCCTCCAGCTTCCTGGGCAAGCTGCTGGGCTTCGACCAGGAAGATCGCATCACCATCTTGTTCTGCGGCTCGAAGAAGAGCCTGGCCACCGGCGTACCCATGGCCCAGGTGCTGTTCGCCGGCAGCACCATGGGTGTACTGATCCTGCCGTTGATGCTGTTTCACCAGATCCAGCTGATGGTTTGCGCGGTATTGGCCCAGCGCTACGCCAAGCGCCCGGAATCGGTGAGCGAGCTGATGGGCCAGGTCGACCCATGAGCCGCCAGGCACCGACCTTGTAGCCGCAACCGAGCCAGAGGCTGCGCCCCCCGGGCGCAGCCCTCGCCAATTGCTCGAGCGCGATACCCCAAGCCCCCCATCGATGGCATGATGCTGCGCGCCAATCATCAAGGACCGTTGATGTTTTCCCATCGTATTCAAGCCCCCAGCCAGGCCGACCTGGACTTGCAGGTCTCTACCCACCTGGATGCCAGCCCCCAGGCCCGGCTCATCGTCCAGTTCGCCAGCCTCCAGCAATACGATCGCGAACTGCTTGCCCGGCTCGATGCGCTTTGCGCCCGCTATGGCGAACGGCTGATGGTTCGTTTCTACAGCCACCACCCGGGCAGCGCCTTCGATAGCCGGACCCTGCTGGCCTTGCCGAACGTCCACGCCCTGAGCCTGGACTGCCTCGATACCCTGGAGCATTTCGAGGCCATCGCCAGCCTGTCCAGGCTGCGACACTTCGAGCTGCAAGTGATCAGCGCCGATCTGCCCGGCCTGCTGGCCCTGCCCAATCTCAGGCACCTGCAAACCCTGCGGATCTCCCTGGACAAAGGCCCGCCCCTGGATCTGGCGCCCATTGGCCAGATGCGCGAGCTGCACCGGCTGTCCATCAGCGTGCAGGACCACAACCTGGATGTCCTGGGCCAGTGCCCGGGCATCCACAGCCTGAGCCTGCATCGCATGTCGGCCAAGACGCCCCTGGGCATGGTGGCCGGCATGGCTGGCCTGCATAGCCTGTCGGTTAGTTTCGGCAGCCGCGAAACCATGCCGGAACTGCATCACGAGCAGCTGCGGGAGCTGGATATCCTGCGGGTGCGCGGCCTGAGTCAACTGGACCTGGGCGGTTTCCCGCAACTGCAAGTGCTGAAGATCGAGGATCAGGCGCAGTTGGGCCGCCTGGATCTGCGAGGTTGCCCGCAACTGCAGCTGCTGCACCTGGCCAACCTCAAGGCCCTGGGTGAGATCAAGGGCCTGGAAAGCTCGCAGGTCAGCGATTTGCGCCTGATCAGGACTCCGGCCCTGGATATGCTGGCGTTGCTCGCAGGACAACTGCCGCCCACCGTGCAGTACCTCAAGTTGTTCAGTGGCAAGCGCGCCGTGGACAAACAGATCGAAGCCAGGCAACAGCAACTGGGCATCCCCGCACCTCGCGGCTCCTTCTGAGCCGGCGCCCCCTCCTCATACGCTTGATGGGGAAATCACGATGTTCCTGCTCCCGATTTCGAACCCGGCCAGGGCGCAGGGGTCTATCTGGCGCTGGTCCGCTGCAAGGCCTGAGCAGCACCAGCGCCCTCACAATGCCCGCAGCAATCCTGCGGCGACTATGCCGGCGGCAATCGCCGGCAGGGGTTTCTTCAACAGCAGCATGATCACCGCGGTGGTCAGCAAGGCCAGCCGCGCGCCGCTGTCGCCGGTGACCGCCAGCGGGGCCAGGACCGCCACCAGGACCGAGCCGGACATGGCCCCGATGAGCTGCCGCACTCGCTGGTTGATCGGCACGCAGGACATCACCAGTACGCCGCCCCAGCGTGTGGCCAGGGTCACCACGGCCATGATCGACACAATGAGCAACAAGCCCGAACCGCTGGTTTCAATGTGCATGCTGCTGCTCCATCCATAACGCTCCGACGATACCCCCGCACAAGGCTCCGGCCACCACATGGGTGTTCTCCGGCAGGTAGCGGTAGGCCAACAGCGCTGAACCGGCGGCGACACTCCAGATGACCAGCAGGCGCAGGCTCTTCTGGCCGCCGATCACCATGGCCAGCAGGAAGCAGCCCATTACCATGTCCAGGCCCAGACTCACCGGATCGTGCAGCGAACTGCCCAGGTACAGGCCCAGCCAACTGCCAGCGACCCAGGTCGACCACAGCGCGAGACCGCCCCCGAACAACAGGCCCAATCCCGGCTTGCCGGCATCGAAGGCCTGCATCGACATGGCCCAGTTGGCATCGGAGACCACCAGCATCACCCCATAGCGCTGGCCGCGCGGCAGCTCCTTGAGCCAGGGATACAGGGTCGCGCCCATCAGCAGGTGCCGAGCGTTGATGGCGAAGACCGTCAGCACCAGGGGCAGCAGCGGCACCTGGGCTCCCCACAGGTCGAGTACCGCGAACTGCGCCGCCCCGGCGAACACCAGGGTGCTCATCAGCACTATGGTTGAGCGATCCAGGCCCGCCTGCACCGCTGCCAGGCCGAAGGCGGCACCGAAGATCATCACGAACAGGGAAATGGGTAGCAGGCGCCTGAAGCCATCCAGCACCTCATGGAACTGCAGCGCGGGGGCGGTTTTATCGATGCTCAGCACAATCAGGCTTCCTTTGGCTGGCGGCACCGCAGTCGGGTGCACGCAGGGTTCGACAGGCGTGGCGCGAGGCCCGCGCAACGGACAGGCAGGCACTATCCACCAGACGTAATGCAGCGAAAAGCGCATAATTCGCCTGCATAGCATTCGCTTATCGAATACGAGAATCGCCCCATGAAACAACAGGATCTGCAGCTCGACTGGCTCAAGTGCTTTGTCGCGGTGGTGGATAACGGGTCGTTGTCCGGTGCCGCGCCACAGGTTCATCGCTCGCAATCGGCCATCAGCATGCAGTTGAAAAAACTCGAAGCCGCGGTCGGCCGCCAGTTGCTGCTGCGCGATGCCCGGCACCTGCAACTGACCGCCGATGGCCAGGTGCTGCTGGGTTACGCCCGGCGCCTGCTCGACCTGCATGCCGATGCGCAATCGGCCTTCCACGGTGCTGAGCTGGCGGGGCGGGTGCGCCTCGGGGTGCCGGACGACTACGCGGCCAAATACCTGACCCCGGCGCTCAAGCGCTTCGCCCCGCGCCACGGAGCGGTGGAAATCGAGCTGGACTGCGAGCAGTCGACATCGCTGATCCCCCGGGTGGAGCAAGGCGAGCTCGACCTGGCGCTGATCTCCCGCGATCACTCGCGACGCGGCACCCTGCTGTTCCATGAACCCATGGTCTGGGTCGGCTCGCCGCAGTTCGATGTCTGGCGCCGCGATCCGCTGCCGATCGCCGTGTACGAAAGCGTCAGCCTGGCCAGGCGCAGTGCGATCAACTCACTGGCCCTGCAGGGCCGCGAGTACCGGGTGGTCTACAACAGTTCCAGCCTGGCCGGGCAGATCGCCGCGGTGGAGAGCGGCCTGGCGGTGGCGGCCCTGACCCGTTGCAGTGTCCCGGAACATTTGCAGATACTCGGCGACCAGGAAGGCTTGGGCCCGCTGGAACCGATGCAGGTGGCGGTGTATCGCAGCCGTGCCAGCAAAGGCTCCAGGCCTGTCGACCACCTGCAGCAACTGTTGATCAAGACCTTGCGGATCTCGGCCTTCCAGCAGGCCTGAGATTGCCCGACCTACCCTGCCCGCCTGCCAAGGTGGGCCCCAATACCACTTGCAGAGCCCATGCCCATGACCGTCGCCGACAACCTCCTGGCCTTCACCCTGGCCGCCACCCTGCTGACCCTGACCCCAGGGCTGGATACCGCCCTGATACTGCGCACCGCCACGGTGGAGGGCAAGCGCCAGGCGCTGCGCGCAGCGTTGGGGATCAATGCCGGCTGCCTGTTGTGGGGCGCGGCGGTGGCGTTCGGCCTGGGAGCCCTGATCGCGGTGTCGGAGCTGGCCTTCAATCTGCTCAAGTACTGTGGCGTCGCCTACCTGGCCTGGCTGGGGCTGAACATGCTGTTGCGTCCGCGCCGCACCTTTGCCCCCGCAGGCACCGACGCCAAACCAGGGGCCAACTGGTTTCTCAAGGGCATGCTGGGCAATGTGCTCAATCCCAAGGTGGGGATTTTCTATGTGTCCTTTCTGCCGCAGTTCATTCCCCAGGGGCAGCCGCTGGTGGCCTGGACCTTCGCCCTGGTGAGCATCCATGTGATGCTCGGGCTGATCTGGTCACTGCTGCTGATTGGCGCCACTCGCTCCCTGAGCGGGGTGCTGCGACGGGAAAAGGTGATTCAGTGGATGGATCGCACCACCGGCATGATTTTCGTGCTGTTCGCGGCGCGCCTGGCCTTGAGCAGGCGCTGAGAAACCGCTCCCAGCCACTGCCCGGCGCTCCCGAAAACCCACCGCTGACGCGCCGAGACGGCCTCTCAGGCTCGGCTTTCGCGCCGATACTGCTGCCATTGCGCCCAGCAGTCCTCGGCCACCAGATCGCGATAGCCCCGCTCGTTTTCCATGCTCAGTGCCACCTCCACCGGCACCGCGATGCAGGCGGCGCTGTCACGAATCTCCAGCACTTCGGCTTCGGTCAGGGGCGTGCCCTTGGTGGTCTCGGCATTGAGCAACACCGCCACCAACGCCGGCACGAACACAAGGCAAAGCTGATCGGTCATGACTCATCTCCAGGTGCGGGGCAAAGGCCGCAAGCCTACACAAATCGCACCGACGCAGCCATCGAGCGAGGGCCGGGCAACCCCATTCATCCCTCAGCCAGCACGGCCCCCCGCTCCTCCAGCAACTTCACAAAACTGCTCAAGCTCTGGGACACCGTGCCGCGCCGCCAGACCAGCCAGGTCTGCAGGTAACGAAAGCGCGCAGACAAGGGCCAGACGCTGACCGTGGCCGCCCCGGGCATGCTTTCCAACATGCTGCGCGGCATCAGCGCCAACCCGGCGCCGGCGCTGACGCACGCCAGCATGCCGTGGTAGGACTCCATCTCGTGGATCTTGCCCGGCACCGCGGCGTCCTGGGTGAACCAGCTTTCGAAGTGGTGGCGATAGGAGCAGTTGGCGCGAAAGGCGTAGATGCTTTCACCGTTGACCTCCCGCGCCCGGGTGATGGGGGCATGGCCCAGGGGCGCGATCAGGACCATTTCCTCCTCGAACACCGGCAGCCCTTCCAGAGTCGGATGGCGCAACGGGCCATCGACGAACGCTGCCACCAATCGGCCGGACAACACGCCTTCGAGCATGGTCCCCGAGGGGCCGGTGGACAGGTCCAGCTCGACCTTGGCGTATTGCTGGTTGTAGGCCGCCAGCAACGCCGGGATGCGCACCGCCGCGGTACTTTCCAGGGAGCCCAGGGCAAAGGGCCCCTGGGGCTCTTCGCCAGCCACGGTCAGGCGCGCCTCGGCCACCAGGTCGAGGATGCGCCGGGCATAGTCGAGGAAGTTCCAGCCAGCGGGCGACAAGCGCATGCGGCTCTTCTCGCGGATGAACAGCTCCACGCCCAAATCCTGCTCCAGCTGCTTGATGCGCGTGGTCAGGTTCGACGGCACTCGATGGATCAACTGCGCCGCGGCGCTGATGCTGCCCTGCTCGGCAACGGCCTTGAAAATCTCCAGCTGGACCAGATCCACTGCATTCTCCAATCGTGAACGACTTGCTCAATATTATTCAGTTTTCAGCAAAGAACCAGCCCCGTAACCTGCTGCCATTCCCACCTTGCAGGACGGTGCCATGACCTCTGTTTCCAGCCATACCCATGCCCTGTCGATCAACCCCGCCACCGGCGAGCGGATCGGCGCCTACCCCTATCAGTCGGATGTCGCCCTGGACGCCGCCCTGGAACGGGCCCGCCATGGTTTCGGCCAGTGGAGGCGCCTGGACGTCGCCAACCGCGCCGGCTACCTGGTGGCCCTGGCCCAGGTCCTGCGTGACAGCAGCGAAACCCTGGCCCGCATGATCACCCAGGAAATGGGCAAGCCCCTGGCCCAGGCCCGGGGCGAAATCGAGAAATGCGCCCAGCTGTGCCTGTGGTACGCCGAGCACGGCCCGGCCATGCTGGCCCCGGAAGCGACCCTGGTGGAACACCACAAGGCCCGCATCGAGTACCGGCCGCTGGGGCCGATCCTGGCGGTGATGCCGTGGAACTTCCCCATCTGGCAAGTGCTGCGCGGCGCAGTACCGGCGCTGCTGGCCGGCAACACCTACGTGCTCAAGCACGCGCCGAACGTCATGGGCAGCGCCTACCTGCTGCTGGAAGCCATGCACAAGGCCGGCTTCCCCGAGGGGGTCTTCGAGCTGGTCAACGTCACCCCGGACGGCGTGTCCCGGGCCATCGCCGACCCACGCATCGCCGCCGTGACCCTGACCGGCAGCGTGCGCGCCGGCATCGCCATTGGTGCCCAGGCCGGTGCCGCACTGAAGAAATGCGTGCTCGAACTGGGCGGCTCCGACCCCTTCATCGTGCTCGACGACGCCGACCTGGACGAAGCGGTCAAGGCCGCGGTGGTCGGCCGTTACCAGAATACCGGGCAGGTCTGCGCCGCCGCCAAGCGCCTGATCATCGAGCAAGGCGTGGTGGAGGAGTTCACCCGGCGCTTCGTCGAGGCCACCCGCGCCCTGGTGATGGGCGACCCGCTAGCCGGCGACACCTACATCGGCCCCATGGCCCGCTTCGACCTGCGCGACGAACTGCACCAGCAGGTCGAGGCGACCCTGGCCGAAGGCGCCAGCCTGTTGCTGGGCGGCGTCAAGCCCGCAGGCGCGGGCAACTATTACCCGCCCACGGTGCTGGCCGGCGTCACCGACCAGATGACCTCGTTCAAAGAGGAGCTGTTCGGCCCGGTGGCCTCGATCATCACCGCTCGCGACGCCCAACACGCCCTGGAACTGGCCAACGACAGCGAGTTCGGCCTGACCGCGACCCTGTTCACCGCCAACCTGGAGCGCGCCCGGCAAATGACCGACGAACTGGAAACCGGTGGTGTGTTCATCAACGGCTATAGCGCCAGCGACCCGCGGGTGACTTTCGGCGGCGTGAAGAAAAGCGGCTTCGGCCGTGAGCTCTCGCACTTTGGCGTGCGTGAATTCTGCAACGCCCAGACCGTGTGGCTGGATCGGCGCTGAGCCCGCCGCTACATTGCCCGGCCGGCCCCACGAGGGCCGGTCCGGGCCGCCGGCTCAGACCGTATCCAGCACGAAGTACAACACCAAGATCCCGAGGATCACCAGGCTTTCATGGTCATGGCTGAAGCCCCACCAGGCCCCATAGGTCGCCAGGCCGACCAACACCGCCAAGCCCAGGGCGAAGCCGGACATCTTCAGGCGGAACCAGAACGAAGGCCGATGGCACAGATCGGCGGCCGTGGGTTCCGGCAGCAGCGGATCGGTGGTGGCAGGAGCCAACAGGTACTCGACGATCTTCGACTGGTTGGGACGCTGCAAGGGTTTTGCGCAAGCCGCTACCGGTGTTTCGTCAGGTACTTGCTGTCCGGCTATTGCCCGAGAATGCAAAGCTGGTACAAGACACGCGCCTGAACCATCACCCCAGCAAAAGGACTTGCCGCCAGTGCCGAGCCTGACCTCGAACAGCCAATTCAAATTCGATCGGATCGATACCCAGCGCAACGCCGCTGGATTTTGGTCCTGGGCCTTCTCCAACCTGCAGACACCCTTTCTGCGCGGACTCCTGATCGAATACCTGCTATGCCAGCACTTGATTGACCATGCCGAACAGATCGCGGGGTGCCTGGTAGAACACTTCACCAGGCAAAATCCTTACCCGGACCACCTGCGCAAAAGTCTGAGGAAAAGTTTCGAGCAGCAGCACCAGGGCGACGTATTCGATCTGCAGCTCACCTGGGGCCTGACCATAGAAATCAAAAGCACTGCCTCACCGCAGAGCTGGCGCCTCGAGCAGACCGCTTGTTGGAACCTGTTGCAGGACAGGAACCTGGTACGCAAGGCGTTCCAGGCTCACTACTACGTCCTCGCCGAACTGCCACAACCGCTACGGGAAGAACAGGGAGCGATTGTCTTCGATGACACCCGGTTCCACGTGTTATCGAGGCAGGACCTGGAGACGCTAGCCGGCCACAAGGGCTATGTGACCTTCAAGCAGTTCACCCAGCTGTCCCTGTCCAGGCAACAGACTTGCGCCTATCCGTACCTGCCATCGACGCTCCAGGCTTTGGTGGAGCAACGCTTCGCGCTGGCCCGTACCCGGGTCGAACCCGGATGGAAGCTGCCTTTGCCACCGGAACCAGAGGCCTTTCCCTTGGCCGTGGAAACGAAGGGGCGAATCCATGGCGGCTATTACTGCAAGGAGACCTTGAAGCTCCTGCGAAGGATCCCGGTCCTCTGGAGACCGGACATAGAACCCACCTGGAACGATTGGGAACTGATCGGGCTGCGATATGTACCTGAACGCTAGGCAGGTGGTCAGGACCAGCCCCGGTGTTGGGGCTCGATGATTGCCTACTGCTTGCCCAGCACAATCAGCACTTCTTTCAGAATTTTCCTGAAGCCACCCCGCCCATGGCCTTTTTATGATGCGATTTTTTAACCGCTCGGAAATACGCCATGCGCGCACAGGTCCAGAAATTCATCGTCCGTCTTCCCGATGACTTGCATGCGCAGGTCAAGCGCGTCGCCAGGCAGGAAAACCGCAGCATGAACCACGAAATCGTCGACCGCCTGGAGAAGTCCCTGGCCAACGACGATGCCCGCAACATAGACGACAAGCTGGTGGCCCTGCTGCTGCGCCGGGTCGAATTCCTGGAAAGACAGATCGAGACCCTGCAGAAGGCCAGCGAGGAGTCCAAGCGCTGACCCCCCACCCTCGTCGGTGACAACCACCGCTCTGTCGCCCTGCCTCATCGCCTCTTCCGCCTTTACCCCATCGCCGCACCTTGTATGATGGCGCCAGCCCGAAAACCGCGCACCGATCGTCGCCCATACCGACTCGCCAGCCTGCGGTTTCCCCTGCCCGCACAGCTCACCGAACACCAGCTCCAGGAATGCCCTGGCGCCTGCCACGGAACAGGCTGGCCCTCAAGGAACGCCCATGAACCGCATCCACCCGACCGCCCCAGCGCCAGCGCGCACCGCCGGGCACACCCTCAATCGCCTGACCCTCGGCCTGTTGCTGGCCGCCAGCACCAGCGCTGCAGGTGCTGCCACCGAACTACCGACCCAGACTGTCAGCGCTACCCAGGCCTACGGCTACCGCAGCGACAGTGCCTCGGTGGGCAGCTTCGACGAAGCGCCGTTGCTGGACACTCCGGCATCCATCAGCGTGATCAACGAGGACATGATCAAGGACCAGCAGGCACGGCTGCTCAGCGAAGTGCTGCGTAACGATGCCTCGGTAGGCCAGAGCTACGCACCGGTGGGCTACTACGAGAACTTTGAGGTACGTGGCTTTGCCCTGAATGCCGCCAGCAGCTACAAGATCAACGGCCACACCATCACTGGCGAGCAGAACGTGGCCCTGGAAAACAAGCAGCGGGTGGAGTTGCTCAAGGGCCTGTCCGGCCTGCAGAGCGGCGTCAGCGAACCCGGCGGGCTGATCAACTACGTGACCAAACGACCCACGGATATTCGCTCGGTCACCGTCTCCACCGACGATCGCGGCAGCGGCTACCTGGCCACCGATGTCGGCGGCTGGTTCGGCAGCGAGCAGCAGTTCGGCCTGCGGGCCAACCTGGCCCACGAAGACCTGCATTCCTATGTCGAACACGCCAACGGCCAACGGGATTTCGCCTCCCTGGCCTTCGACTGGAACATCAGCCCCAATGCCCTGCTGCAACTGGACATCGAATACCAGAACAAGGAGCAGCGCTCGGCCCCTGGCTACCAGCTGCTGGGCGGGTCGGCGCTGCCGCACCACGCCTCGCCGAAGAAGCTGCTGGCCCACCAGAGCGGCTCGAAACCGGTGACCAACGAATCGCTGAACATCAGCGGCAACTTCGAGTACCGCTTCAACGACGACTGGAAAGGCAACTTGAGCGCCTCGCGTAGCCGGGTGGTGATCGATGACTACAGCTCGTTTGCGTGGGGTGGCTGCACCACCGGTTGCATCAACAAAAACGGCAACTACTTCAGCCCCGAGGGCGGCTACGACATCTACGATTTCCCCAGCCCCGACGACACCCGTCGCAACGATGAAATCCAGGCAGTGCTCAATGGTCGTTTCGATGCAGGAGGACTGGGGCATGAGCTGAGCCTTGGTACCAGTGCATTCCGTCGAGTGGTATCTAACCGTGGCCAGACGATGTATCTAACTGGTGTAGGCAATATCGGCAGCAAGCCGGACAGCTTTGCCCGTTCCACAGAGCCGCTCAACGACTCCCACAAACGCCTGGACAGTCGCCAGTACGGCCTGTTCTTCAGCGACCGCATCAGTTTCAACGAGCAATGGCAGACCGTTCTGGGTGGGCGTGAAGTGCGCCTGGATGAAGAAAGCTTCGACACCAATGGCATGCGTGAACGCCATACCCAGCGCTACATGTTCCTGCCCCAGGCAGCGCTGATCTACAAGCCGGTGGCCAACCTGTCGCTCTACACCCAGTACGGCAAGGGCCTGTCCCTGGGCGGGCAAGCCCCCTGGTACGCCAGAACCGATGATGGTGGCAGCACGCTGGCCCCCACCGTATCGCGGCAGATCGAGACCGGGGTCAAGTATGACTGGCAGCGCATGAGCTTCACCGCCGCGTTGTTCCAGATGCGCCAGGCCTACCAGTACGCGCGCCCGGACGGCGATGGCCAGTTCACCTATATCCAGCAAGGCCAGCAAAAGAACACCGGTCTGGAACTCTCGGCCAATGGCTGGGCCACCCAGCGCTTGCAGATCGCCGCCAGCGTCGCGGCGATTCGCGCGCGGGTCGAAGGCACCGGCACCCCGGCCTACGAAGGCCATCAGGCCCTCAACGTGCCGCGCCTGCGGGCCAGCCTCCAGGGCGACTACGCCCTGCCCTGGCTCGACGGCCTGGCCCTGCTGGGCGGGATGCAATACAGCGCCAGCAAGTACGCCAACCGCACGGGCAACGTCAGCGCCGGCAGCTATGCAATCTTCAACATCGGCAGCCGCTACAGCACCCGCATCGATGGTTACGACACGGTGTTCCGCCTGACCGTGGACAACCTGTTCGACAAGCGCTACTGGCGTGACGTCGGCGAGTACCTGGGCGACGACTACCTGTTCCAGGGCGCACCGCTGAGCGCACGCCTGAGCGCCTCGATCAACTTCTGATCCCGCGCCTCGTCCCAAAGCCTGCGGCAGCGGCCACACAAAACACCTGTAGCCGCTGCCAAGCCCGCGAGGCTGCGACCGGGCGCGCAGCGCCCGCAAGCCCTGGCGACACGATTTACCGGCCCCGCGCCTCGTCCCGAGGCGCGCGCAGCCTGCGCCAGCGCCTACACGAAGCCTTGGCCACCATCTGCCCTCGCGATAAGGCCATCTCCAATCTGCATGACCGACGCCTCATTCATGCAGTTAGGATATGGGCAACTCCCAACCCTGGCCCGGCCAGCGGTGCGCACAATAAACCGGAGATCGCCCGATGCTGCCCCCTGCCTTCGCTACCCCCGACGTCCCGCCGCTGCCCGCCGCCCTGGTGGACGAACTCACCAACCTCTTGGGTTCGCGCCTGAGCCTTGCCGCCAGCGTGCGCGAACACCACGGCCAGGACATCTCGGCGCTGGATCCCATGCCGCCCCAGGCCGTGGCCTTCGTCAATCATCTCGACGAAATCATCGCCGTGCAGCAGGCCTGCCACCGCCATCGGGTGCCGATCATTCCCTACGGCAGCGGCAGCTCCCTGGAAGGTTGGGTCCATGCCCTGCATGGCGGGGTCTGCATCGACCTGTCGGGCATGAACCAGATCCTCGAGATCCGCGTCGACGACATGGACGCCACCGTGCAACCGGGGGTGACTCGCAAGCAGCTCAACGCCGCGCTGCACGGCACCGGCTTGTTCTTCCCCATCGACCCTGGTGCCGACGCCTCCCTGGGCGGCATGGCGGCAACCCGCGCCTCGGGCACCAACGCCGTGCGCTACGGCACCATGCGCGAAAACGTCCTGGCCCTGAACGCGGTGCTGGCCGATGGTCGGGTCCTGCAAGCCGGCGGCCGGGCGCGTAAATCCTCTTCGGGTTATGACCTCACCCACCTGCTGGTGGGCTCCGGCGGCACCCTGGCCACGGTGGCCGAACTGACGGTGAAACTGCACCCGATCCCCGAAGCGATTTGCGCCGCGATATGCAACTTCCCCAGCGTCGACCAAGCAGTGCGCACGGTGATCCAGGCCATCCAGCTGGGGGTGCCAATCGCCCGCATCGAACTGATCGACGCCCTCACCGTGCGCGCCCTGAATGCCTACAGCAAAACCCAATTGAACGAGGCGCCGGGGCTGTTCTTCGAACTGCATGGCTCGCAGTCCTCGGTCAAGGAACAGGTGGAGACCATCCGCCTGCTGGCCGACGAACACGGCGGCCAGGATTTCGAGTGGGCGGTGCACCCGGAAGACCGCAGCCGCCTGTGGCAGGCCCGGCACGACGGCTATTTCGCCGCCCTGGCCCTGCGCCCCGGCTGTCGCGCCCTGACCACCGACGCCGTGGTGCCGATCTCGCGCCTGGCCGAATGCATCGAGGCCACCGCTGCCGACCTGCGAGAACAAGAGTTGTTGGCGCCGATCTTCGGCCATGTCGGTGACGGCAATTTCCATGCGGTGATCCTGGTGGACCCAGACAGCCCCGACGAACTGCAACGGGCCGAGGCCGTGGCCCAGCGCCTGGCGCAAAGGGCCATCGCCATGCAGGGCTCCTGCACTGGCGAGCACGGAGTCGGGCTGACCAAGCAAGGCTTCATGGGCCTGGAACACGGGCAACACGCCATGGACGCCATGGCGGCGATCAAGGCCGCCCTCGATCCGCTGCAACTGATGAACCCGGGCAAGATCTTCCCCCGGGGCCCCGTGGCCAACTAGGGCCTGGCCCGCAAGGAGCTGCGATGGAAATCCGCCAGCTGAAGTACTTCGTCGCCGTGGTCGATGCCGGCAGCCTGTCCCGGGCCGCACGGGAAGTGCACGTGGCGCAATCGGCCCTGAGCAAGCAGATGGCGGCCCTGGAGGCCGACCTCGGCGTGCAGCTGTTCCAGCGCAGCAACAGCGGCATCAGCGTCAATGAGTCCGGCAGGCTGTTCTACGAACATGCCCAGGGCCTGCTCAAGCACCTGCGCGCTGCCCGTGCGGCCATCAGCAGCGAGCCCGGAGCGCTCACCGGCAGCATCGTCGTGGCCCTGCCCCAGAGCGTGGCCAGCATCGTCGCCCTGCCGCTGATCCAGGCCGTGGCCCGGCGCCATCCCAAGGTCGAGCTGCAACTGAACGAGGAACTCACCGGCAACCTGGTGGAGCAACTGGTCCGCGGCCGGGTCGACATCGCCCTGTTCAGCCCCTTCGGCCTGCCCCCGCAGGTGCGCTTCAGCCCGCTGCTCGAAGAGGACTTCTACCTGATCCATCGCGCCGACGATCCCCATGCCCCGCCATCCGGGGCCGTGACCCTGGCCCAGGCCGTGGCCCGGCCGCTGGTGTTTCCCAGCCGCGCCCACAGCCACAGCACCCGGGCCTGCGTCGACCAGGCCCTGGAGCGCTTGCAGCTACCGCCCGCCACGGTGGCCATGGAGGTCAACTCGGTGCACATCCTCAAGAGCGCGGTGGAGGCCGGCGTCGGCCCCAGCATCATGCCGCTGAACCTGGCCCTGCGCGAAGTCGCCGAAGGCCGGCTGGTGGCCCATGCCATCAGCCCCAGGGAGGTGTTTCGAACCCTGGGCATCTGCGTCTGCGCCGCCCTGCCCGAGAGCAACCTGCGCAGCACCATCGCCGACCTGATTGCGCAGTTGGTCCGCGACATGTGTCGATCCGGCGAATGGCCGGCCACCCGCCTGCTGCCCGAACCCTGAGGCACGTTTTTCATCAGCCGCTCACACAACAAAAATAAAGAGGCCCACCATGAACCAGTCCCAACAGCCGCCCAAGGCCCTCGACGATGCCGCCTTGCAGTCGGCCTATAGCAAGACCGCCTGGCGCATCATCCCCTTGCTGATCCTGTGTTACCTGGTGGCGTACCTGGACCGGGTCAACGTCGGTTTCGCCAAGCTGCAGATGCTCGACGACCTCAAGTTCAGCGAAGCGGTGTATGGCCTGGGCGCCGGGATCTTCTTCGTCGGCTACCTGCTGTTCGAGATCCCCAGCAACGTCGCCCTGCACCGCTTCGGCGCCCGGCGCTGGATCGCCCGCATCATGGTCACCTGGGGCCTGTTGTCGGCGGCCATGATGTTCATCCAGACACCGCTGGCCTTCTACGTCCTGCGCCTGCTGATCGGCATCGCCGAGGCGGGTTTCTTTCCCGGCATCATCTTCTACCTCACCACCTGGTTCCCCAGCCATCGCCGGGGCGTGATGACGGCCCTGTTCATCATGGCCCTGCCGATTTCCAGCCTGTTCGGCTCGCTGATCTCCGGGCTGATCCTGCAACACCTCGACGGTGTGTCCGGCTACGCCGGCTGGCAATGGCTGTTCGTGATCGAAGGCCTGCCCGCCGTGGCCCTCGGCGCCGCGGTGTTCTTCCTCCTGCGCGACCGCATCGCCGATGCCCACTGGCTTACCGTAGAGGAGCGCCAGGGCATGCAAGCCGCCATCGACCGCGAAGCCGCGCAAAAGCACAGCCACCGCCTGCGTGACGGCCTGTTCCATCCGCAGATCTGGCTGCTGGGCGGCGTGTACTTCTGCCTGGTGCTGGGCCAATACGTTATCAGCTTCTGGTTGCCCACCATCATTCGCAACAGCGGTGTACAACAGCCCTGGGTCATCGGCGCACTCACCGCCCTGCCCTATGCCGCCGCCGCGATCAGCATGGTGCTGGTGGGCCGCAGCTCCGACCACCATGGTGAGTACCGCTGGCACCTGGCGATCTGCGCCGGCATCGGCGCCCTGGGCGTGGCGTTCGGCACTTTCTTTGGCGACAACCTGATGCTGGCCATGCTCGGCTTGACCATCGGCACCGCTGCTATGATCAGCAGCCTGCCGGTGTTCTGGGGCCTGCCCACGGCGGTGGTGGGTGGCGCGGCAGCCGCCGCGGGCGTGGCGCTGATCAACACCCTGGGCAACGTGGCGGGATTCTTCAGCACCATCGTGGTGGGCTGGCTGACCCAGGTGACGGGCAATACCCAGGCCGCGATGTACTTCATGGCGGCGATCCTGCTGATCGGTGGAGGGCTGGGGCTGATGGTCAAGCCCGTGCGCAAGCGTGCCGCGCTACAACCGGCCAGGTTCCAACCCACGAACTCCTGAGGGGCAGGAGCCAGCTGGCCGGGGCAGGCGAAAGGTGGATCGCCTGCTCTGGCCGCGACCTTTTTCAGCGCGGCCGCGAACGGTGGCTCAAGGCTGCACTTGGAAACGCCCACTGTTGGGGTTCCACTGGAATCCCGGCAACTTGCAGTCCTTGAAGCCAATTCGCAATTGCTCCCCCTCGGCCCGCAACTGCAAGGTATCCACCCCCAGGTTCGGGCACCCTGGTGCACTGACCACCAAGGTCTGCAAGGGATTGCCAGTGGACTTGCGCATGACCTCCACCGTCGTGATCCGTCGATCGCTGCCCTGCATCGGCACCTGGAAATACCAGCGCTTGGTGGAAGCGCTCTGCAACAGCGTGGTGACCGGCTGCGGCCAGGAGCGGTCCGAATCCACCAGGCCCACCAGTTGCAGCGCAATCGGCAAGGTCTTGCCCGTGCGATAACTGGTCCAGGTGCCGCGCACCTGCTCCTGCTGGCGGGAGTTCATCAGGTCATTGAACTGCAGGCGCGCCACCGGCAAACCCTGCTCGTCCAGCTCATCCATGGCCAGCGTCTTGTTGCTGAAGCTGAAGCTCGGTTTGAGACGGATCGGCGTGCGATAGCGCTGATAGGCATAGGTGCCCTGGTAGACCGCATTCTGATTGCCCAGGGTCAAGACAATGGCCTGCTTGCCCAGCGTCCCCGTATACACCCCATGGGCCGCCTGCGCGGGCATCATCCAGGCCAACAGCAACACCACTGCCAGCCCACGAAAAACAGCGACCGCCCCCATCAGAAACGCTCCTCGCCAGATGACAGGTACTCCAGCCGATCAGGGCTGATCACTCGGTAGTAATCCCAACGCCGGATGCGTTTGTCGTAGTCGATGAAGTCCTGCTTGCTGAACTCCATCTGGCCACCGGGCGCAAAACGCAGGGTGCCATCCACCGCGAACTGCTCCAGCAATGGATGGCGCAGGTAGGCCTTGGTCGCCGGGTGATACAGGTAATACTGCGCCGGCGCACACGACGCCCCGCCACCTTGGCCGCTCACGCTATAACCCTGCACCTGGAAATCCACCGTGCCATCCCCATCGAAATCCGCAAAACCCAGGGTTCGCGTTCCGATAGCAGCCAGGCACCACTGCCCGGCCACCTCCTGCACCACCTGGCCGGTGGCGCGGCTCAGCATCCGGATATTGTCCACGCGGCCCGTGTCTTCCCCGGCATGGCGCAAGGCATGCACGCGAAAATAGAAATCCTTGTCCTGCGCCGGCTGCAACAGCTCCCCGTCGAATGCCTCGCGCCGGCTACCGGCAAAGCGCATCACCCGCTGCAACTGCAACGGCTGCTGCCCACCCGTGCGCAGATCGATAAAAGAACCCTGCAGGGAATCAGCCCCTTCGCTGAAGGACTGCAACGACACGGCAGCGGCCGGCAGGGTCGGGTTGTCCATGATATTGATCAGCAGCTCCTCGCCCTGGCGAAACGGCGTCAGCTCCAGGGGAATGGGCAACCGCTCGGCTTCGCTGAACCAGTAGCCGGACATGCCGCCGCCGTATTGGGAGTCGTAGGTCAGGGCCAGTTCGACCGGGGTGTCGCCGAGGGTGCCCCGGTAGGTGGTGGTGGGGTCGGCGCTGGCACCAGAGCTGCTGAGCGCCAGGCCCAGCAGGAACGCTGGGGCGAGGCCGCGAAGCAATTGCCGCGGTTCCGGCCGGCAGCGCCATCGGCCAACCCATGTTCGCGTGGCGCTAGCCCAGGACTGGCTCATGCTTGCGTTCCTTGCACTCGGGAAAAAGGCGCGCAGGATAACAAAGTTGGTCGCAGGACAGAGGGAAGTATCCCGCACTGGGCCGACAACCCGATAAAACCGTCACTCCGACACTTGGTCGTTGCTCCATCCCATGCCATGGAGCCCCTTAGCCATCTCCGCGCCAGCCTTCGCGCTGCACCCCTAAGTACTCTTGGGAGAGCGGGCAGCCCGCCCGTCATACTCCGGACGACCAGACACCACCAGCCCGAAGAAGTAGGGTTGGGCACCGGGATCTTCCAGCTGCCCCGCAGATTTGTTGTGCACTTCTATCAGCGAGAACAGCTCGACCAGGCGGTCCTGGATCTGTTCGATCTCCGCATCCCTGAGCGTCACCATCGAGCTGTACTTGAACGACCCGGACACATCGAAATATTCGCTTTGCTCGGGCTTGGACAATGAACGATCGATCTCGGCGCGCAGGAAGCGGTCCTTGAGCGCCAGGGCCTCGGCCGTCCTTGGCATCCTCAGCGTGGGGGCATGCCGCACGAAGGGCGCCTGCGGGGTACTGCGCTCCTTGGCGACCAGGGCCAGGAAGGCTTCGGTTCGCTGATCGTAAGCAAGGCCCAGCTGCTGGCAGACCAACCGGACTTCAGCTACCGAGGCGCTGTCCACCATGTACAGATAGGTCATCAACGGCAGCAGTTCGAACCGCTCGTTGAACGCCGCGATGATTTCCTGGGTCACGATGAATTCGCGCTCGTAGCGGCTCAAGCTCAAGGCGCGGCGCAAGATCCTCGAATCATGCTCGCGCAACTCCAGCCGGGCAGGCAGGTCCGTGACCTCCACACCCTTGCCGAACAGCATCTCGTGCACCTGGACCGGCAACAGGTCGCGAAAGTAGTGCCAGTAGTAATCGAAGCTCGACTTGCTGGCTGGATCGATGCCAAGACAGTCATGCAGCTCGACAGCGGCGTCATTGCTCAGGTGCTTTCTTCCCGACTCGACATCACGGTAGTAATTGGCGGAAAAAGGGAGATTCACTTCTGCAAGAAAAGTGGAAATCTTCAGGTGGCCCCTTTGGATGCGCAATTGGCTGAGGAATGCCCCGAAGGCCTGTTTGTGCTGCGTCAACTATCGAACCTCCGCGGATAGGGTAACCGCCACTCGAGTGGTGTTTTTCCGGACTTTCATACTGGCGGACACCTCGCCTATCTCCTGGGTACTGCCGACATGCACGCCACCACAGGGGATCGACCACTGCCCGCATCGCCACCAACGATATCCCGGACCTTGGCTGGCGTCGGCTTGCGTTGTTATTTCATGACCCGCAGCACAGAACGCGTTCAAGGCATCGGTTGCCCGCTGCAGGCTCGCTTCATCGAACTCGCCGATGAACTCATATTGATTTTCCCCACCCTGGTCGCTCAAGGGCGAGCGGATCGGGGGTGGCAGGGAACGCCCAAGGGTGCGCTCGAGCATGCAGTGCATCAGGTGCATTGCCGAATGGATGCGCATCTGCCGATAGCGCAACGGCCAGGTCAGGGTCGCGACGGCCCCTGCTCCACTCAGGCATTGCTGCAACAGTTCGAACGCCTGGTCATCGATGTCCAGGTAATGGCGGATCTGCCGATCCTTCTTCCGGGTGCCGACCACTTGCAGCACCCGCTCGACACCGTCCACCTCCTGACCCGCCACATGCAGCAGCCCCCGGTCGCCCAATTGCCCACCACCCTGGGGATAGAAAACCGTTGCGCTGAGCACCGCAAAAGGCAAGCCCGAATCGTCGCGGTCGAGCCGTTCGACAGTACATTGCGTTTGCTTGAGGTAGGGGTCTTGGTGGAACAGGGGAAGCGTTTCGTCCATGTTTGCCTCGTGCACCTGGCTGCGACCAGTTCATTGGGTTGAGCGAGAAACCCGCTTGTCCAACGCCCGCGGGTGAGCCTCGATGGATTTTGTAACAGCGGCCAGCCATAAATTCAACAAATGGAATTATTTTTCTTTCACAAGATTAATTAAATGCGCCACGACAGCGCTGGCGATCCGCGCCGCACCACTGAACCAAGCGGTCGATATGACAGGAAAATGATCAGCCAGGCAGGCATCCAAGGTGCATGCCAAGCCCAACGCGTGCATCCGTTATGATGCGCTCCTGTCAGACAACTGGAAGTCCGCCCCCATGCTCAAACCCCTCGCCATCCTGGCCCTGACCGGTGCTTCTGCCTACGCCGGCGCCGCCTCCACCGACCTTGCCGGAGTCTGGAAAGGCACCCTGGGGAAGCACTCGATTACCGCCTGCTTCAACGCGGCTCCCAATAGCAACGGCAGCTACTACTACCAGCGTTTCGTCACGCCGATCCAGCTGACCCAGGCACAGGCCGGCGAGCCCTGGATCGAAGACGGCCAGACCGGGTATTGGCAGCTCGATGCGCCCCAGGGCGATCGCCTGAGCGGCACCTGGAGCAAGACCCCGGGCGACACGCCATTGCCTCTGGCACTGACGCGCACCAGCACCGAAGGCTGTGGCGGCGATGCCTACAACGGGCCGCTGGAGGCCGCGCCGCTACCGGTCAAGGTGCAGAGGAAAGAATTCGAAGGACACCGCTATCAGCTCAGGACCCAGGGCGCCCAGGTCAGCCTCAGGCTGGAGGGCGATGCCCCGGCGCTGAAGAAGATCAATCAACAGCTGGAACGTCTGGCCATCAGCCCCGAAGGCCAGGAGGAGTTCTTCAGCGAGCGCCGCGAGTACCTGGGGCGCAACGGCTCCGGCTACACCAGCGAAATCAGCGTCGAGCCCCAGTACTGGTCGTCGCAATGGATCACCGTCAAGTTCTATCGCTGGACCGCCGGCATGGGACGCAACGGCATCAGTTGGGGCCTGCACAGCTGGAACCTGAAGACGGGCGAACGCGTCGACCCCTGGACCTGGGTAGGCGGGCGCCAGCAGTGGCACGACCCCTACTCCGGCCAGGTGAAGCTGGCGCCGGGGTTCGCCGCCTGGCTGGAGAAACAGACCACCGTGGACGAAGGCTGCCCGGCCGTCAGCAGCTACTCGACCTTCGACCTGAGCTTCGACACCCAGGGCTTGCAGCTCTCGACGCCCGCCTATGGTGATGGTTGCGACAATGAGCTGAGCTTCACCTGGGAACAGTTGGCGCCGGTGCTGTCGGCCCAGGGCAAGGCGGCATTGCCGAGTTTGCGCTTGCCTTAGTAGCGCTCACCGCCAGGTGTGAACAGCATCCAACAGCCGGACGGCCGTGCCGCCCTCATGCTCAAGCCTGGCCAACACACCCGCGGCTCAGCCAGCCGACTCAGCCCAGGTCGCCGCCGCCCACCGGCAGCACCGTGCCAGTGATGTAGGAGGCTTCGTCGCTGGCCAGGAACAGAATCGCCGCCGCCTGTTCATCGACGCTGCCGTAGCGGTGCATCAGGCTGCTGTCGAGGGTCTGCTCGACGATCTGCTGGTACCAGGCCTGCTCCTCGGGGCTCGGCTCGGCGCTGTTGCGCGGGATACGTCGTGGCGGCGCCTCGGTGCCCCCCGGCGCGGTGGCGTTGACCCGCACACCACGGCCGGCGCTTTCGAAGGCCAGGCAGGCGGTGAGTGCGTTGATCCCGCCCTTGGCCGCGCCGTAGGGCACGCGGTTGAGGCTACGGGTGGCGATGGACGAAACGTTGACGATGGCGCCACGTCCCTGTTCCAGCATCTGCGGCAAGGCAGCGTGGCAGCACCACAGGGTCGGGAACAATGAGCGACGCACCTCAGCCTCGATCTCCTGCGGCTGGTAGTGCTCGAAGGGCTTGGCCCAGATCGTGCCGCCGACGTTGTTGACCAGCACATCGAGGCGACCGAAGTGGGCGATGGCGGCGGCCATGATCCGGCTGCATTCGGCGTATTGCTCCAGATCGGCGGTCAGGGCCAGGACCGGGTAGCGGGGGCTGAGTTCGGCGGCCAGTTCGAAGACCAGCTCCGAGCGATCCACCAGCACCACGCGGGCGCCCTCCTCGGCCAGGCGTTCGGCGACACGACGACCGATGCCCTGGGCGGCGCCGGTGACCAGGGCAACTTGGTTGTGAAAGCGGTTCATGGGGACCTCGACAGCAGCGTAGGAATGAAGGTGATGGGGGCTCACGCCACACTGGCGGCGAATTTCTCATAATAGAAATTCGCCGGGGCAATGCCTTGTTCGCGAATGAACTGGCTCACCGCCTCGACCATCGGTGGCGGCCCGCACAGGTACACGTCCACATCCCCCTGGTTCAGGTGCGCCGGCTGGATATGCTGGGTCACGTAGCCCTTGTGCGGGTACTGGCTCTGGGGATTGGCCACGCAGGCGCTGAAGCTGAACTGGGGGATGCGCCTGGCAAAGTCCTCCAGGCGATCCAGCGCCACCAGGTCCAAATCATTGGTCACCCCATAAATCAGGTGCAGAGGGTACTCACTGCCCTGCTCGGCGATCTTCTCCAGCATCGCGGTGAACGGCGCCAGCCCGGTGCCACCGGCCAGCAACAACAAGGGCCGGCGAATATCCCGCAGGTAGAAGCTGCCCAGGGGCCCGGCCAGGGTCATGCTGTCGCCGGATTTGGCGAGGCTGGTGAGGAAGCTGCTCATCAGGCCACCGGGCACATTGCGGATCAGGAAGCTGACCTCGCCATCGCGCTGCAGGGAGCTGAAGGAATAGGCCCGGGTCTGCTGGCTTCCGGGCACCCCGAGATTGACGTACTGCCCCGGCAGGAACGCCAGCTGGCTCAAGGACTCGCCCTTGATCGACAGGGCGATGGTGCTATCGGACAGCTGGCGCACCGCGCTGATGCTGGCCTGGAAGGTGGCCTGCGCGGCGCGGCAGACCTGGGACGAGGCCGGCACCCGCACCACGCAGTCGCCCAGCGCGCGCATCTGGCAGGTGAGGACAAAACCCTGCTCGGCCTCGGCGGCGCTCAGGGCATCGTCGATGTAGTCCTCCCCCAATTCATAGCGCCCGGCTTCGGCCAGGCACTTGCAGGTGCCGCAGGCGCCGTCGCGGCAGTCCAGGGGAATATTGATGCCCTGGCGGTAGGCGGCATCGGCCACGGTCTCATTGGCATGGGCAGTGATAAAACGGGTCACGCCGTCTTCGAAATTGAGTGCGATTTGATGGCTCATGGCAGTCGCCTCAGAGGTGGTAGATATCGACGACCTGGCGAACGTAGTCGTTCTTCAGGATGACTTTCTTGGTCTGGATAAGCGGGTTCTCCCCTCGCAGGTCGAGGGTGTAGAAGCTGCTGCCGAAGTAGCTGTCCACGGTCTTGTAGCGAAAGCTCAGGGTGTGCCAGTTGAAGCGCAGCTGGCACTGGCCGGCGCCCTGCTCCAGCAGCTCGATATTGCTCAGGTTGTGGGAGGTGCGGGTGTCGGGAATGCTGGCGCTGGAGCGCTCGGTCTTGATGCGGAACACCCGGTCTTCCAGGCCGCTGCGGTTGCCGTACCAGATCAGCGAGATTTCCCGTTGCGGGTCTTCGGTCAACTGGTCGCTGTCATCCCAGGACGGCATCCAGAAGGTGGCGTCCGGGGCGTAGAGCTCCAGCCAGCGGTCCCAGTCCTTGTCGTCCAGGTAGCGGGCTTCGCGGTACAGGAAATCGCGCACGGCGTCGTAGGAAATAGTCATTGCAGCGCCTCCACGTCGATCTGCCGTGACGCCTCACGCTCAAGGACCGCCAGCAGGGTCTGCTGCCAATACTTGTGCTGCATCATGAACAGCCCTTCGTCCTCGGTACGCACGCCGCTGAGAATCGGTTGCAGGTCGATTTCTTTGGCTGCGTCGTCCGCGCCCCGGACCCAATGCTCGGCGCCGCGAGACATGTCGTTCCAGGCCGTGGTGCTGCCCTGGTAGCCCAGTTGGCAGGAGCGGAACTCCTCCAGATCGTCCGGGGTGGCCATGCCGCTGACATTGAAGAAGTCCTCGTACTGGCGGATGCGCCGGGCCCGGGCTTCGTCGCTCTCACCCCTGGGAGCAATGCAGTAGATGGTGATTTCGGTACGGTCCACGGAGATCGGCCGGGCAATGCGGATCTGCGAGCTGAACTGGTCCATCAGGTAGACGTTGGGGTACAGGCACAGGTTGCGCGAATTCTCGATCATCCAGTCGGCCCGGGCCTGGCCGAAATCCCGGGCCAACTCATCGCGACGTTCGTACAACGGACGATCCTCGGGGTTGGACCAGCGGGTCCAGAGCAGCATGTGGCCTTTGTCGAAGGAGTAGAAACCCCCGCCCTGCCTGGCCCAGGTGCCGGCACTCATAGTGCGGATGTCTTCCCCGGCCTCGCGCTGCTTGCGCTGGTTCTGGGTGGCGGCGTAGTTCCAGTGCACCGAGCTGACGTGGTAGCCGTCGGCGCCGTTCTCGGCGGTGAGCTTCCAATTGCCTTCATAGATATAGCTGGAGGAGCCGCGCAGCACTTCCAGGCCATCGGCGGACTGGTCAACGATCATGTCGATGATCTTCGCCGACTCCCCCAGGTGTTCGACCAGGGGCAGCACGTCGGGGTTGAGGCTGGCGAACAGGAAGCCGCGATAGGACTCGAAGCGCGCGACCTGGGTCAGGTCGTGGGAGCCTTCGCAGTTGAAGCTGGCCGGATAACCCGCGGCGGCCGGATCCTTGACCTTGAGCAACTTGCCGGAGTTGTTGAACGTCCAGCCGTGGAACGGACAGGTGAAGGACGCCTTGTTGCCGGTCTTGTGTCGGCAGAGCATGGCCCCGCGATGACTGCAGGCGTTGAGGAAGGCATTGAGTTCGCCGTGCTTGTTGCGGGCGATGAACACCGATTGCCGGCCCATGGTGGTGCTGTAGTAGTCGTTGGGGTTGGGAATCTGGCTCTCGTGGGCCAGGTACAGCCAGTTGCCTTCGAAGAGGTGCTGCATCTCCAGGTCGAACAGCCGGGGGTCGGTGAACATCTCCCGCTTGCAGCGGTAGACGCCCTGGTCGGGGTCCTCTTCAAGCAGGGAACGCAGGTATTCGGGTCGCAGGGACATGGCTGGTGCCTCCATTGTTTTTATTCAGGCAGGGCCATGCTAGGGCGCAGTTGCCGTGGGCAATATCCATTGCCTGCAGACCTGTATCCGTTTTCTGCAAAGGCCCTGGAGCGGCTGCGACCTTGAGGCTGGTGCTGGTTCGGCTGGAGATCGCCAGGCAAGGTCCTGCGGACCTTTGCGCAGCCCCGCAGGCTCGGCAGCGGCTACAGCCGGCGGGCCGAGAGGCGGAGGCTCAGTGGCGACGCTTGAGGGTATCGGAGGGCAATTCGCCGTATTGCTGGCGGTAGCTTTGGGCAAAACGCCCCAGGTGCAGGAAGCCGAAATCCAGGGCCAGTTCGGTGACGTTGCGCACCGGGCTTTGCGGGTCGCTGAGGCAGGCGTGTATCCGTTGCAGCTTCTGCTGGCGGATGTAGTTCTTCGGCGTGGTGCGGGCGTTACGCTCGAACAGGCCATACAGCGAGCGCAGGCTCATGCGCGCCTGTTGCGCCAGTTCCTCGCAGCCGATGTCGTGTGTGAGGTTGCGTTCGATATAGTCGGCAATCCGCTCGAAGGTCGCCGCCGAGGCGCCCAGGGCATCACGCTGCACGTTGGTCTGCATCAGCCCCAGCAGTTTGCCCGCCAGGATCTGTGCGTAATGCGCCTGGACCTTGGGCAGGGTTTGCCGGGCTTCGGCCTCCTGGCACAACAGGCTCAGCAAGGGCACGAAGCCCTCCAGGTCCTGCAGCCGATGACGCGGCTGGAGAAAGCGCACGCCCTGCCTTGGGTACTGCCAACGCTGCTCCTGGCAGGCGTTTTCCAGCAGGCGGGTGGGAATCTTGATGATGAATTTTTCGCAGTCCTCGGAATAGGTCAGGTCCACCGGGTCATCGGGGTTGATCAGCAGCAGTTCCCCCGGGGCAAAGCAGTGCTCCTGGCCTGGACCGCGCCACAGGCAATGGCCGTGAAGCAACACTTGCAGGTGGTAGATGCTTTCCAGGGCCGGCGAGGTGACGCGCACACTGCCGCCATAGCTGATGCTGCACAGATCCAGGCTGGCCAGGGTCCGGTGCTGGAGGCTGGCCTGGGGATGGCCGGCCCGGGGCAGGCGGATGCAATGGCTGCCCACGTGCTGGTTGACGTAACCGGATACGGCATAAGGATCGGCTTGAACAAACACGCTGCTGCGCTGGCTCAACAGAGGCATCTGCATGATCGGCTCACTCTGATGGTTCTTCTCGGGCCGGCGTTCAGGCCCGTCACCCAGGCACATCGGGCAGGCACAACGGCAAAGGCCACGGGCACCTGGGTCGGTGCTCCGTGGCCAGACCAGGCATGGCCGGCGGTTCAATCCTCCAGGGCGCGGACCCGCTCGTTGCGCTGCTGTTCCTCAGGCTGGGCCGAGGATTGCAGGGTGAAGTCGAAGTCGATCTCGGCGAAGCGCCCGCTGACACCCAGCGCCTTGGCCCGGGCCTGGTCTTCGCTGAAGGTGATCTGGGCGATCAGCTCGTCGCGGGTGGCGTAGGCGAAATCGTCGTGCAGGTACTGGTCGCCATCCAGGTTGATCTGGGTGGTCAAGTGGCGATGATCGTCTGCGCTGATGAAGAAATGGATATGCGCCGGGCGCTGGCCATGGCGCCCCAGTTGGTCCAGCAGTTGCTGGGTCGGGCCATCCGGCGGACAACCATAGCCCGACGGCACGATGCTGCGAAAACGATAGCGGCCCTCGGCATCGGTGACGATGCGCCGGCGCAGGTTGAATTCCGACTGGCTGCCGTCGAAGTAGGAATAGGTGCCGCCGGTGTTGGCATGCCAGACGTCGACGATGGCGCCGGCCAACGGCTGGCCGGCGGTGTTGCGGACCTGGCCCTGCATGAACAGCACGACGCCAGGATCGATGCCATCGTCCAGCCGCGCCTCGCCCTGGCTCAGGGGCGCGCCAGCCACGTACAGCGGGCCTTCGATGGTCCGTGGAGTACCGCCGCTCTTGCCGGCCTGCTCGTCGGCGGCATCCATCAGCAAATCCAGGTAATGCTCCAGGCCCAGGCCCGCGGCCAGCAGGCCGGCCTCCTGGCGAGCACCCAGGACATTGAGGTAGTTGACCGCCTTCCAGAACTCCTCGGGGGTCACTTGCAAGTCTTCGATGATGCTCACCGTATCCCGCAGGATGCGGTGCATGAGGGCCTTGGCCCGCGGGCTACCGCCTTCGGTGAACTGGCCGCTGGCTTCCTCGAGGAACTGCTGGGCGCTGGCGGTGTGGGAAATCCTGACGTTCATGATCGATCCTCATCTTGTACTTATTAGAGTGGTGAACAGGCTGGCACGGACTCAGCGGTCATCCTCATGAATGGAAGAAGGATGCCTACACATGGCGTCGACTTCGATGGCCATGTACGGATACAGCGGTAGTTGCATCAGGGTGTCGTGCAGTTCCTGCACGCTGTCGACATCGAACACGCTGTAGTTGGCGTACAGCCCGGCGATGCGCCACAGGTGGCGCCATTTGCCCGCGGCTTGCAGGCGCTGGGCCAGGGCTTTCTCATCGGCCTTGAGTTGCGCGGCGCGCTCGGGATTCATATCGACCGGCAGGTTCACGGTCATCTTGACGTGGAATAGCATGCAGCCCTCCTCAGGCGTGGTGCAGCACGGGGGTGGTCTTGTCGCGGCGGAAGAACGCCAGCCGCTCCTCGTCCAGGCTCAGGCCCAGGCCCGGGGCCATCGATACATGCAACTGGAAGTCGCGATACAGCGGCGGCTCGGCGAGGATGTCCTCGGTCAGCAGCAATGGGCCGAACAACTCGGTATCCCAGGCCAGCTTGCCCAGGGTCAGGAAGGCGTGGGCCGAGGCCAGGGTACCGATGCCGCCTTCGAGCATGGTTCCGCCGTAGAGGCCGATACCCGCTGCTTCAGCGATGGCGGCAGTGCGCAGGACGGCCCGGGGGCCACCGTTCTTGGCGATCTTCAAGGCGAAAATCGACGCCGCGCCCTCCCGGGCCAGGTTGAAGGCATCCTCCACGCATTCGATGGACTCGTCGGCCATGATCGGCGCCGGGCTGCTGGCGTTCAGGCGCACCATGCCGGCGCGGTTGTTGCGCGAAATGGGCTGCTCGATCAGGTCGATGCCGTTGTCGCCCAGGATCCGGCAGGCACGCAGCGCCACAGCTTCGTCCCAGGCCTGGTTGACGTCGACCCGCACGCTGGCGCGTTCCCCCAGGGCCTGCTTGATGGCGATCACATGGGCCAGGTCGCGCCGTACCTCGCCGGCACCGATCTTCAACTTGAAGATCCGATGGCGGCGCAGCTCGAGCATCTTCTCGGCCTCGGCGATGTCCTTGGCGGTATCGCCGCTGGCCAGGGTCCAGGCCACCGGCAAGGCATCGCGCACCCGACCGCCCAGCAACTCGCTGACCGGCAGGCCGAGGCGCTTGCCCTGGGCATCGAGCAGGGCCGTCTCGATACCGGATTTGGCAAAGGTGTTGCCACGGATGCCCTGCTCCAGGCGCAACATGGCGGCGTTGATATTGCTGGCGTCCTGGCCGACCAGCAGTGGCGTGAAGAAGCGATCGATGTTGGTCTTGATGCTGTCCGGGCTTTCGTTGCCATAGGCCAGGCCCCCGATGGTAGTGGCTTCCCCCAGGCCCTCGATACCATCGGCGCAGCGCAGGCGGATCAGCACCAAGGTCTGGTTCTGCATGGTGTGCATGGCCAGCTTGTGCGGGCGGATGGTCGGCAGATCGACGATGATCGTTTCGATCGATTCAATGGCAGAAGCGTGCATTTCCATACCCGTCAGGTTCTTGAAGTTCTGCCGGCGATTCTGTCCCGGCTTTTTACGGGGTTCCAATATAGAATTGGTCTGGCTTGATACCTTAAAGGTATGCAATCGCCACTGGAGAGTTGTCATGGAATTGCGTCATCTGCGCTATTTCCAGGTGCTGGGGGAAACCCTGAATTTCACCCGCGCCGCCGAGCGCCTGCACATCGCCCAACCGCCCCTGAGCCGGCAGATCCAGCAGCTGGAAGACGAGTTGGGGGTGCTGTTGCTGGAACGTGGCCGGCCGCTGCGCCTGACCGCCGCCGGACGCTTTTTCTACGAGCACTCCAACCGGGTGCTGGAGCAACTGGGCAAGGTCTGTGACAACACCCGGCGCATCGGCCTGGGACACAAGACCTGGCTGGGCATCGGTTTCGCGCCTTCGACCCTGTACGGCGTACTGCCGCAGTTGATTCGCCGGCTACGCAGCAACGAGACCCTGGAGCTGGAACTGGGGCTCTCGGAAATGACCACCTTGCAACAGGTGGAAGCCTTGAAGGCCGGGCGCATCGATATCGGTTTCGGTCGGATCCATATCGACGACCCGGCCATCGTGCAGAAGGTGTTGACCGAAGATCGTCTGGTGGTCGCCCTGCCCGCCGGGCATCCGCTGCTGGGACAACCGGTGAGCCTTGCGCAACTGGCGCAGGAGCCCTTCGTGCTGTACCCGGCCAACCCGCGTCCGAGCTACGCCGACCATGTGATCGCGCTGTTCAATGCCCGGGGCCTGAACCTGAAGATCGCCCAGTGGACCAACGAATTGCAGACCGCCATCGGCCTGGTGGGCGCCGGCATCGGCATCACCCTGGTGCCGGCCTCGGTACAGGTGCTGCATCGCGACGACATCGGTTTTTGCCCGCTGCTGGAAACCGAGGCCACCTCGCCGATCATTCTCAGCCGCCGGATCGGCGAACCCTCGCCAGGGCTCACCCACTGCCTGCACCTGATCGCCCAGCTGCGTGCAGAGATCGGGCGCGAACCATCCACGCTCAGCTGAAAGCACAACCGCCGGCCCCATCGAAGGACGGGGCCGGCGGTTCTGTCGCAGCTTGAGGCGAGCTGCCGCCCTTAGAAGGTCAGGCCGACCTTGAAGCCGTACTCGTCACGCTTGAGCTTGGTGTTGTCGGCCACAGGCGTATCCTCGTCCAGCTTGTACTCGGTGTGGGTGTAGTAGACCCCGGCCATTACCGGCAACGAACCGTTCTGGTTCATCAGGAAATTGACTTCGGCATAGGGGTTGGTGCGGTTCTTCAGGTCCACGGTGTCGCTGCCGACATCATCCACCTTCAAGCGTGCCCGGCCATTGATGGTATGACGGGCCCCCAGTTCCACGCGCATGGTCACGTCGTCGAACTGGTGGTTGTAACCCAGGGCCGCCTTGGCGAAGGGTGACTTGTTGGTGAGCTTCATGTCGTAGTCGCCGGTGTCCGGCTCGTAGCGGGTCCAGGTGTAGCCGCCACCCACCAGCACATCGACGAAGTTGCGTGCATCCAGGGCGGCGCGCCAGCCCAGGTCGAGGTCGGCCTGGCCTTCCTTGAGCTTGTTGTCGTTCTTCTTGCCGAACTTGGCTTCGATCCCGGCCTGGTAGATCAGGCCCGACTCGGCGGTCATCTTGTTGCCGAAGTTGTAGAACACGCCACCCTCGCCCAGGTGTTCCTTGTCGCTCTGGCTACCGCCTTCGAGCTTGAAGTCGTTGTAGCTGCCGAGAATCCCCAGGGTGGAGATCGGCCCGGTGTTCGGTGCGGCCATGGCATTGCTGGAAAGCGCCAGCAAGGTGACGGCAGAAGTGCTGGCCAGGAGGGTTGCGAATACCTTTGACATCGTGTGTGAATCTCCCTGTTTGAGAAAGGCAAATGCTGCAGGAGCCTTTTCGAGGGAAACCAAAAGCAAAAGGTTCTATTTATTTTTCACGTTTTTTTCACACCCCTGTAGCACCTCGCTATCTGTGGGGGCTTTAGGTCGTACAATAGGCCGCTCAATACAGAGCGTAGTCCTGGGGCAATGCATGGAAGTATCGAGAGCCGGCCTGATCATCCGGCGCATTCTGGCCTACCTCGCCGACGGCATGCTGGTACTGCTGCTGTGGTTTGTCCTGTGCCGGCTGGCCGAACGCCTCCAATACCCAGATCTGGAGCAATTCTCCACCTGGTGCCTGTATTTTCCCCTCAGCGAATACCTGTTGCGTGGCTACACCGCCGGCAAGGCCCTTTGCGGCCTGCAAGTGATCAATGGCATCGGCCAGCCACCGTCGCTGTTGCAGGTGCTGATCCGCTCGGCGACCCGGCCGTTCGAAGCCGCCATCAGCCCCGCGACCCTGCTGATTTGCTGCGAGTCCAGCCGCTGCCAGCGCATTGGCGATCGCCTGGCGCGGACCTATGTCATCCCGCGCAAGGACCTGGTGCGGCTCCGTGGCTTGATGGCCGCCCAGACGGGCCTGCCCTGAGCATCTGCCCGTAACGAACTCAATCTCGCGCCTTGGCGTGGCGCTCTTTCCAGGAGTATTCATGACAATCGATCAATACCCGCATGAACAGGCCTTGGGCACGTTCCTCGAGCAGCGCCCCGAGTTGCGCGAACAACTGGACAACCTCAACCCGCTGGAAGCCCGGGCCCGGGGCGAAACCCCGGCGCAATACCGCGCCGAACGCCTGCACGAGGCGTTCGAGGCCGAAGCCGAGCGCCTGGGACTGTTCGCCTGGGAACTGAGCCTGCAACTGACCGCCGCCAGCCCGGAGGAATTCCACGCCCAGCGCCTTGAAGTGCACAAGGAGGTGGCGCAAATGGCCGGCATGCCATGGGACGAATATTGCACCCTGCATCACCTAGACCCATGGCCTTGAACCGCATCGCCCCCGCTGTCCCGGTACAGGAGAACCGCCGATGTTGCCTTCGACTTCCACTCACGCCGCCAACGCCGCCCTGCAGCACACGCAGAAATGGCGCGGGCGGATCGGCCTCGGGCTAGTGGCGTGTCTCTCGGTACTGGCCGGGATGACCGACGCCATAGGCTTCATGGCCACCGGGGATTTCGTGTCCTTCATGAGCGGCAACACCACGCGCATGGCAGTGGCCATCAGCGATGGCGAGCCAGGTCTGGTACTGCGCCTGCTGATGCTGGTGGCGACGTTCATCGTCGGCAATGCGCTGGGGGTGATCGTCAGCCGCCTGGCTGGACATCGCACCCTGCCCTTGCTACTGAGCATCGCCGCCCTGTTGTGTGTCTCGGCGGCCTGGCCTTTCGAGCAGCAAATGCCGGCCCTGCTGGCGGCAATCGCCGCCATGGGCATGCTCAATGCCGTGGTGGAAGAAGTGAATGGCCTGCCCATTGGCCTGACCTATGTCACCGGCGCCCTGTCGCGCTTCGGGCGTGGCCTGGGCCGCTGGCTGCTGGGGGAGCGGCGCAACGGCTGGCGGGTACAGCTGATTCCCTGGACGGGGATGTTCGCCGGGGCGGTGCTGGGGGCACTGCTGGAACATCACCTGGGGCTCAAGGCGCTGTATGCCAGCGGGGCGTTCGCGGCGCTGCTGGGGGTGGCGTCGTTGAAGATTCCACGCCGCTGGCAACTGGGCTACAAGACCCGCTGACAACAGGCGCGATCAGCTGAACAGGCCACCGTTGTCGGTATCGATGACGATGGACGACAAGCTCACATGCCGTGGCCGGGTGAGCGCGAAGATCACCGCCTCCACCACATCGCGGTTGGTCGCTGAATCGCCCTTGCGTCGCTCCGGCACCCGCTCCCAGGCCTCATCCAGGGGCGAGATGTCCTCCAGGTAGGGTGGATGCACGCACAACGAGCGGGCCGGCGTGCCCCGCAGGACCTGGCGCAGGCCATCGGCCAGGGCCAGTTGTCCATGCTTGGCCGCATAGAACGGCAGCGACACGCTGTGCAGGGGTGCATTGGGCAGGCCGCTGATGGAGCCTATGGTGACGATGTCCGGGCGGCTGGAGGCCTTGAGCGCCGGCAGCAGGCCCTGGGTCAGGAGGAAGGTGCCACTCAGGGCCGCGTCGATCACCCCAGTGACTTCGGCAACACTGTGGGGTCGCTCGCTCGCCTCCAGCCACATGGCACCGTTGTTGATCAGGATATCCACCTGGGGCTGGCGCACATGGATCTCGGCCAGGGCCGCCTTGACGCTGTCGCTGTCGGCCAGGTCCACCACCACTTGTTCGGCAGTGCGCCCGGTGCGCTGCTCAATGGTGGCGGCGACTTCCGCCAGTGCCTGCGGGTTGCGCCCGCAGAGAATCAACTTGCAGCCCTGGTCCGCCAGGCTGATAGCCAGCGCCGCCCCCAATCCGCGCCCTGCGCCTGTTACCACGACTACCGCCGAATTCAAGCCAGTCATCCCTTGCTCCTTGTACCTGGTCGATTGAAGGCGCGAGTCTATCCACATCATGAGGTGGTGGCTGGGGTAAAGCTTTTCCCGATATGTCCCACCCCGGCAGCCAGCCGAAACGGGTTTAGCCGATCCCCGGATAAAGCTTTATCATGGCCGCCGAGTTATCCATCGAGGCCGTCATGAAGTTCGCCATCGCCCTGTTCTCCGCCGCCCATGCGCCCTCTTCGCGCCGCGCCCTGCTGTTCGCCCAGGCGGCGCTGGCGGGCGGACACGAGATCGTCCGGCTGTTTTTCTACCAGGACGGCGTATACAACGCCGTCAACAGCATCGTCACGCCCCAGGACGAACAGGACCTGCCCCGGGAATGGCGCGAATTCGTCCGCCAGCATCAGCTGGACGCGGTGGTGTGCATCGCCGCCGCCCTGCGCCGGGGCACGCTGAATGCCGACGAGGCCCAGCGTTACCGGCGCGCCGCGGTGAACGTCGAGGCTCCCTGGGAGCTTTCCGGGCTTGGCCAGTTGCATGACGCGGTGCAGAGCGCCGACCGCCTGATCTGTTTTGGAGGAGCCTGAGATGGCCAAGTCCCTGCTGCTGGTCAGCCGCCAGGCGCCCTGGTCCGGTCCCGGAGCCCGCGAGGCCCTGGATATCGTCCTGGCCGGC
Source organism: Pseudomonas sp. CMR5c (assembly GCF_003850545.1). NCBI lineage: Bacteria > Pseudomonadati > Pseudomonadota > Gammaproteobacteria > Pseudomonadales > Pseudomonadaceae > Pseudomonas > Pseudomonas sp. CMR5c. The sequence goes on from NZ_CP027705.1 coordinate 4,342,397, forward strand.
GGCGCCTTCGACCTGCCCATCGGCCTGCTGTTTCTCGACGATGGCGTGCTGCAACTGATGCCCGGCCAACAGGCCAAGGCCCTGCGCCAGAAGGACCTGGCCGCCAACCTGCAGGCGCTGTCGCTGTTCGGGATCGACGAGGTCTTTGCCTGCCGCAGCAGCCTCGACGCCCGGGGCCTGGACCCGAGCACCCTGGGCCTTAATGCCGTACAACTGCTCAGCATCCCGGATCTGGCCGGGATCATCGACCGTTATGACCAGGTGATTACCCTCTGATGTCGACCTTGCATGTGTTGTCCCACTCACCCTTCACCGACGATCGCCTGGCCAGTTGCCTGCGCCTGCTGGGGAGCGCCGATGCGCTGCTGCTGTGCGGCGACGCGGCCTATGCCCTGCAACCCGGTACCGCGCCCGGCAATGAACTGGAAGCACGCGACGGCCTGAAACTCTACGTCCTGGAAGAAGACCTGCGCGCCCGGGGCCTGGCCCTGCCCGCCTGGGCCGAAGCCGTGGACTATCCGGGGTTCGTCGAACTGTCGATCCAGCATGACAAGGTCAATACCTGGCTATGAATACCCTGACCCTGGGCGAGCGCGCCATCGAACTGGACAAGGACGGCTACCTGGTCGACCTCGCCGACTGGTCCGCCGAGGTGGCCCAGGCCCTGGCGGCCACCGAGGAACTGGAGCTGGGCCCGGAGCACTGGGAAATCATCGAGCTGCTCCAGGCTTTCTACCGGGAGTTCCAGCTGTCGCCTGCCACCCGCCCCCTGATCAAGTACACCGCCCTCAAGCTGGGGCCGGACAAAGGCAACAGCCTGCACCTTAACCGCCTGTTCAAGGGCACTCCCGCCAAACTGGCCGCCAAGCTGGCAGGCCTGCCGAAGCCGACCAATTGCCTATGAACGATCATGCCCCGCTGCTCATGCAAACCCCGGACGAACATCCTTTCGCCCAGTTCGTACGGATTCTCGGCAAGGGCAAGCGCGGCGCCCGCGGCCTGACCCAGGAAGAAGCCCGGCAAGCCATGGGCATGCTGCTGGACGAACACGTCGAGGATACCCAGCTGGGCGCCTTCCTCATGCTGCTGCGGTACAAGGAGGAGAGCCCGGAGGAACTGGCCGGCTTCACCCAGGCCCTGCGCGAGCGCCTGGACGCCCCGGCCATCCGGCTCGACCTGGACTGGCCGAGCTATGCCGGCAAGAAGCGCCACCTGCCCTGGTACCTGCTGGCAGCCAAATGCCTGGCCCAGAACGGCGTGCGTATCCTGCTCCACGGCGCCGGCGCCCACACCGCCGGACGCCTGTATGCCGAACAACTGCTGGAGCCCCTGGGCATTCCCCTGTGCCGTGACTGGCAAGCGGTGGGCGCGGCCCTGGACCGGGGCAACCTGGCGTTCATCCCCCTGGTGGACTGGGCTCCACAGCTGCAACGGATGATCGACCTGCGCAACGTCCTCGGCCTGCGCTCGCCGATCCACTCCCTGGCTCGGCAACTCAACCCGCTGGGCGCCCGTTGCGGCCTGCAGAGCATCTTCCACCCCGGCTACCAGGCGGTGCACCGCGAGGCCGCCAGCCTTTTGGGCGACAACGTCATAGTGATCAAGGGCGATGGTGGCGAGATCGAGATCAACCCCGACACCACCAGCCATCTATATGGCACCTGCGCCGGAGTTGCCTGGGACGAGGAATGGCCCGCGCTGTCGGCGCAACGCCATGTGAAACCGGCCAGCCTGGAACCCGAGCACCTGAAGGCGCTGTGGCGCGGCGAGGTTGAAGACAGCTACCCGCAACTGGCGCTGCTGGCGACCATGGCCCTGGCCCTGCGCGGCCTGGGCACGCCCCGGGAGCAGGCCTTCGAACTGGCCCAGCAGTATTGGGATGCCCGCGATAGATCGATATGATCGATCCTGATCACCCAGGTTTTGCGCTTTTTGTTCGAACGCCCAGGCATAGACTGCACTCCTACGCATAACAGCTGAGGAGCATTCCATGGGTTTGCTGATCGAAGGACGCTGGCATGACCAGTGGTACGCCAGCGGCAAGGACGGGGCTTTCCAACGCGAACAGGCCCAGCGGCGCCACTGGGTTACCGCCGATGGCCGGCCCGGCCCCAGTGGCGAAGGCGGCTTCGCGGCCGAGGCCGGACGCTATCACCTCTACGTATCCCTGGCCTGTCCCTGGGCCCATCGCACCCTGATCCTGCGCCGGCTCAAGGGCCTGGAGAGCCTGGTGGAGGTGTCGGTTGTGAGCTGGCTGATGCGCGAACATGGCTGGACCTTCGACCAGTCCCAAGGCTCCAGCGGCGATCGCCTGGACGACCTGGACTTCCTGTACCAGCGCTATACCGCCGACACCCCGGACTATACCGGCCGAGTCACCGTGCCCTTGCTGTGGGACAAGCAGCAGCGGCGCATCGTCAGCAATGAATCGGCGGAGATCATCCGCATGTTCAACAGCGCCTTCGACCACCTGACCGGCAATCGCCTGGACTTCTATCCGCAAGCCCTGCGCTCGCGCATCGACCAGCTCAACGGGCGCATCTACCCGGCATTGAACAATGGCGTGTACCGCGCCGGCTTCGCCACGTCGCAACAGGCCTACGAGACGGCCTTCGATGAGGTATTTGCCGAGCTGGACAGCTTGGAGGCGCTGCTCGCCGGGCAACGCTACCTGGCCGGTGAGTACCTGACCGAAGCGGATGTACGCCTGTTCACCACGCTGATCCGTTTCGACGCGGTGTACCACGGCCACTTCAAATGCAACCTGCGGCGTATCGCCGACTACCCGAACCTGTCCAACTGGCTAAGGGAGCTGTACCAGTGGCCGGGAGTCGAAGGGACCGTGGACTTCAGCCATATCAAGAACCACTACTACGCCAGCCACGCCACCATCAATCCGACTGGCATCGTGCCCAAGGGGCCATTGCTGGACTTCGGCGCCAGCCATGACCGGCAGCGCCTGGACGGACGTGGAGTGTGGTGCAGGGATTGAGCGCCGTCGCCGCCACCAGGCTGCAACCTGGCGGCGGCGACGGGTTTCAGGACTGGGGCTGGGCGCCTTCGAACCAGGCCAGCTTGTCGCGCAGCTGGACCACTTCGCCGACGATCACCAGGGTTGGAGCATGGACTTCGTGCTCCGCCACCAGGGCCGGCAGGTCCGCCAGGGTCCCGGTGAAGACTCGCTGGTTGCTGGTGGTGCCCTGCTGGATCAACGCCGCCGGGGTGCTGGCAGCGCGGCCGTGCTTGATCAACTGCTCGCAGATGACCGGCAGCCCCACCAGGCCCATGTAGAACACCAGGGTCTGGGCGGGCGCCACCAGATCGGCCCACGGCAGGTTGGTGGTGCCATCCTTGAGGTGACCGGTGACGAAGCGTACCGATTGCGCATAGTCGCGATGGGTCAGCGGAATCCCGGCGTAGGCCGAGCAACCACTGGCCGCGGTGATCCCCGGCACCACCTGGAAGGCGATGCCCTGGGCCGCCAGTTCCTCGATTTCTTCGCCACCACGGCCGAAGATGAACGGATCACCGCCCTTGAGCCGCACCACGCGCTTGCCTTGCCGGGCCAGGTCCACCAGTTGCTGGTTGATCTGGTCCTGGGGTACCGCATGGTCGGCACGACGCTTGCCCACATAGATGCGCTCGGCGTCACGCCGGCACAACTCGAGGATCGCCGGCGCCACCAGGCGATCGTAGAGCACCACATCGGCCTGCTGCATCAGGCGCAGGGCACGGAAGGTCAGCAGGTCCGGATCACCCGGGCCGGCCCCCACCAGGTACACCTCACCCTGGGCACTGGGCGCCTGGCCGTCGATTCGCGCTTGCAGCAGGCGCTCGGCCTCGGCCCCTTGCCCGGCCAGTTGGCGGTCGGCGACAGGCCCCTGGAATACCTCTTCCCAGAACGCCCGGCGCTGTTGCACATCCGGGAACAGGTTCTTGACCTGGGTCCGGAAGCGCGCGGCCAGGCCGGCCAGCTGGCCGTAGGTGGACGGGATCCAGGTTTCCAGCTTGGCCCGGATCAACCGCGCCAGCACCGGAGCATCGCCACCGCTGGAGACGGCGATGACCAATGGCGAACGATCGACGATAGCCGGGAAGATCACGCTGCACAGGGCTGGCGCATCCACCACGTTGACTGGCAGGCCGCGCCGATGGGCGTCGGCGGAAACCTGGGCATTGAGGGGCTGGTCGTCGGTAGCGGCGATGACCAGGGTGCAGCCGTCGAGGTCGGCCTCGACATACCCGCGCAGCAGGGACTGGCCGCCGCTGGCGACCACCAGTTCCTGCAATTGCGCTTCTATCTCAGGTGCGACCACCCGCAGCTGCGCACCGGCATCGGCCAGCAGACGGGATTTGCGCAAGGCAATCTCCCCTCCACCGACCACCAACACACGACTGCCGCGAAGCTTGTGAAACAGCGGCAGGAATTCCATTTAGCCGATGACCTCGATGCCGCCCATGTAAGGCTTGAGTACATCCGGCACGCGGATCGAACCGTCGGCCTGCTGGTAGTTCTCCAGCACCGCCACCAGGGTCCGGCCTACGGCCAGGCCGGAACCGTTGAGGGTGTGCACCAGCTCCGGCTTGCCGGTTTCCGGGTTGCGGAAACGCGCCTGCATGCGGCGGGCCTGGAAGTCGCCACAGTTGGAGCACGAGGAGATCTCGCGATACTTGTCCTGGCTCGGGATCCAGACTTCCAGGTCGTAGGTCTTGACCGCGCTGAAGCCCATGTCGCCGGTGCACAGGGCCAATACGCGATAGGGCAGTTGCAGCAACTGCAGGACTTTCTCGGCGTTGGCGGTCAGGCCCTCCAGGGCTTGCATGGAAGTGGACGGCTCCACCACCTGGACCATCTCGACCTTGTCGAACTGGTGCTGGCGGATCATGCCGCGGGTATCACGGCCGGAAGCACCGGCTTCGCTGCGGAAGCACGGGGTGTGGGCGACCAGTTTCAGCGGCAGTTGCTTGGAGTCGAGGATCTCCCCAGCAACGATATTGGTCAGCGACACTTCGGCGGTCGGAATCATGTACAGATCGGCCTCGCCTTCGCGGGTGATCTTGAACAGGTCTTCCTCGAACTTGGGCAACTGGCTGGTGCCGAACAGCGCCGGCGCCTGCACCAGGTACGGGGTGTAGGCCTCTTCGTAGCCATGCTCGCCGGTGTGCAGGTTGATCATGAACTGCGCCAGGGCGCGATGCAGGCGGGCGATAGGACCGCGCAGCAGGGCAAAACGCGCGCCCGACAGCTTGGCCGCGGTTTCAAAGTCCAGCCAGCCGTGGGTTTCACCCAGGGCCACGTGGTCCTTGATCGGGAAGTCGAAGCTGGCCGGAGTGCCCCAGCGGCGCACTTCGACGTTACCGTCCTCGTCCGCGCCGACCGGCACCGATTCGTGAGGCAGGTTGGGAATGCCGAACAGGATCGAGTCCAGCTCGCCCTGGATGCTTTCCAGCTCGGCCTTGCCGGAGCTGAGCTCGTTCCCCATGCGCTCGACATCGGCCATCAGCGGGGCGATATCTTCGCCGCGCTGCTTGGCTTGTCCGATGGACTTGGAGCGCGCGTTACGTTCGGCCTGCAGTTGCTCGGTGCGGGTCTGCACGGTCTTGCGCTGTTCTTCCAGCGCTTCGATGCGTGCCACATCCAGGGCGAAGCCGCGGGATGCCAGACGATCCGCTACGTCCTGAAGGTTGCTACGTAACAGTTTGGAATCGAGCATGTCGTTCTCTCGTTTATCAAAGTTTGGTCAGGGACAGGCCGGCCCAGGTGGCGAGCAGCCCGCCGAATACACTCAGCGCCGCATAGCCCAGGGCCAGCGCCACTTGTCCGCTTTCCAGCAGACGCACGGTATCCAGTGAAAAGGATGAAAAAGTCGTCAGCCCGCCGAGGAAACCGACGATCAATCCGGCACGCACTTCGATCGGCACTTCCGGACGGATCAGGAACAGTCCGTACAATACGCCGATCAGCAGGCAGCCCACGATATTAACGGCCAGCGTCGCGGTATAGAAGTGCCGCGGCCAATTGGCGCTGATCCAGTTGCCGGTAGCGAAGCGCAACAGGGTGCCGGCGACGCCGCCGGCCGAAACCGCGAGTATCAACGGGATCAAGGTTTTCTCCGCTGCAGGGGGCTGGCCCGGTCCAGGGCGGCCAGGTGCTTGAGCTTCTCGCCGATCTTCAATTCCAGGCCACGGGGTACCGGCTGGTAGAGAGCCAGGGGCTCCAGCGCCTCGGGGAAGTAGTCCTCGCCGGCAGCATAGGCGTCCGGCTCGTCATGGGCGTAGCGATACTCCTCGCCGTAGCCCAGTTGCTTCATCAACTTGGTCGGGGCGTTGCGCAGGTGCAACGGCACTTCCAGCGAACCGTGCTCGGCAGCGGCACGCATGGCGTTCTTGAAGCCCATGTACACTGCATTGCTCTTCGGCGCGCAGGCCAGGTAGGTGATGGCCTGGGCCACTGCCAGCTCGCCCTCGGGGCTGCCCAGCCGCTCTTGCACATCCCAGGCCGCCAGGCACAGGCTCAGGGCCCTGGGGTCGGCATTGCCGATGTCCTCGCTGGCCATGCGCACCACGCGCCGGGCGATGTACAGCGGATCGCAGCCGCCGTCGAGCATGCGGGCGAACCAGTACAGGGCGCCATCGGGATTGGACCCACGCACCGACTTGTGCAACGCGGAAATCTGGTCGTAGAACGCCTCGCCGCCCTTGTCGAAGCGCCGCCGGGTATCGCCCAGCAGGCTCTGCAGCAGGTCGGTGCCGATCTCGCCGCCGTCCTCGGCCAGGTCGGAGGCGTTCTCCAGCAGGTTGAGCATGCGCCGGCCATCGCCATCGGCGGCCGACATCAGCATCTGGAAGCCTTCGTCGCTCAGGCTCAGGTGTCGCTTGCCCAGGCCACGGTCCTCGCCCAGGGCACGCTGCACCAGCTTGCGCAGCGCCGTCTCGTCCAGGCTCTTGAGTACATAGACCCGAGCCCGGGACAGCAGCGCGTTGTTGAGTTCGAAGGAGGGGTTTTCCGTGGTGGCGCCGATGAAGATCAGAGTGCCGTCTTCCACGTAGGGCAGGAAGGCATCCTGTTGCGACTTGTTGAAACGATGCACTTCATCGACGAACAGGATGGTGCGCCGGCCATATTGCCCGGCGTGCTGCTTGGCGACCTCCACCGCCTGGCGGATCTCCTTGACCCCGGACAACACCGCCGAGACAGTCTCGAAATGCGCATCGGAAACGTCCGCCAACAGCCGCGCCAGCGTGGTCTTGCCCACGCCCGGGGGGCCCCAGAAGATCATCGAATGCAGCGCGCCCTGCTCCAGGGCTTCGCGCAACGGCTTGCCCCGGGCCAGCAAGTGCTCCTGGCCGACGTACTCGTCCAGGTTGGTGGCACGCAAGCGCGCAGCCAGCGGCTGGGCGATCGGTGCACTTCGAAACAGGTCCATGGACTTTCTTCAAACCTCGGGACGGCGACGCGGAACGGGCCGCTCCCGACGGCGCCAGGCCGCATCCTGTCGATGCGGGCCTGGACGAACGCCGCCGGGGCGCGGAAACGGCTCTTATTCCTGGATCACATCGGCACCCTTGGGGATGTCGAACTTGAACCTGGAAGCCGGGATCGACTCGTTGGCCTTGACCCCGGTGAACAGGATATTGGTACGCTGGCCGACGCTGTCGATCAACTGCATGTCGTTGATCATGCCGTTGCGAAACGACAGGCGCAGGCTGTCGAACAAGGTGTCACGGGTCTTGGGCTTGAGGACGAAGTCCATCACCCCACCGGCTTCCTTGGAGGTGATATCGAAGCTTTCGCTGATCTTCGACACATCGCCGGAGAGCAGCAGCGCCGGGGTCTGGGTCAGGCGCTGGTCGAGCTTCTTGATGGTCACCTGCTCCAGGTCAGGGTCCCAGAGCGAAACCTTCTGGCCATCGGAAACCATCAACTGCTCCTGGGGAGCATCGGTGTGCCAGTAGAACAGGCCAGGACGCTGCAGGGACATCTCGCCCGCGGTTTCCTGCAACTGGGTGCCGCTACCGTCGAGGGTCAGTTGCGAGAAGCGTGCGCTCAGGGTCTGGGACTTTTCCAGCAACTGGGTCAGGCGGGCCACATCCTTGGGATCGGCGTGGGCCGACAGGGTGGTCACGGCCAATACCGGCAGCAGCAACATGCGAATCAGGCGCATGGGATTCCTCATTCAGGTAGATGGAGCGGCGTGGCCTCACGCCGCTGATATCGAAACCGCGATCAGTCGCGCGAAGGGCCGGGAGCCAGGACTTCGCGGGAACCGTTGGTGTTCATCGCCGTCACCACCCCGGCCATTTCCATGGCCTCGATCATCCGGGCAGCGCGGTTGTAGCCAATCTTCAGCTTGCGTTGGACCGCGGAAATCGAGGCCCGGCGGCTTTCCAGCACGAACTGCACCGCTTCGTCGTAGAGCGCATCGGCTTCCGGATCATCGCCCTCGCCACCGCCGCTGCTGCCTTCGAAGCCGCTACCGGCCTCTTCGACGCCATTGAGGATGTCGTCGTTGTATTCGGGCGCGCCGCGCAGCTTCCAGGCCTCCACTACGCGATGCACTTCATCGTCGGATACGAAGGCGCCATGGACCCGGATCGGCAGGCTGGTACCGGGCGGCATGTAGAGCATGTCACCGTGGCCCAGCAGTTGCTCGGCGCCCCCTTGGTCGATGATGGTCCGCGAATCGATCTTGCTCGATACCTGGAACGCCATGCGGGTCGGGATGTTGGCCTTGATCAGGCCGGTGATCACGTCCACCGACGGCCGCTGGGTCGCCAGGATCAGGTGGATACCGGCGGCCCGGGCCTTCTGGGCGATACGGGCGATCAGCTCTTCGACCTTCTTGCCGACGATCATCATCATGTCGGCGAATTCGTCGACCACCACCACGATGGTCGGCAGCTTGGTCAGCAAAGGCGCTTCGTCGTGGATGCTCTCGCGGTTGTACAGCGGGTCGGCCAGCGGCGTGCCAGCCTCTTCCGCTTCCTTGACCTTGGCGTTGAAGCCCGAGAGGTTGCGCACGCCCATCTTGGCCATGAGCTTGTAGCGCCGCTCCATCTCGGCCACGCTCCAGCGCAGGGCGTTGGCCGCGTCCTTCATGTCGGTGACCACCGGGCACAACAAGTGCGGAATGCCCTCGTAGATCGACAGTTCGAGCATCTTCGGGTCGATCATGATCAGCTTGGCGTCTTCCGGGCCGGACTTGAACAGGATCGACAGGATCATCGCGTTGACCCCCACCGACTTACCGGAACCGGTGGTACCGGCCACCAGCAGGTGCGGCATCTTCGCCAGGTCGGTGATGATCGGCTTGCCGCCGATGTCGTGGCCCAGGGCCAGGGTCACCGGGGACTTGAAGTTGTCGTATTCCGGAGTCGAGAGCACTTCGGAGAAGCGCACTATCTGCCGGTCTTCGTTGGGAATCTCGATGCCCACGGTGGTCTTGCCGGGAATCACTTCCACCACCCGCACGCTGGTCACGGCCAGGGAACGGGCTAGGTCCTTGGCCAGGTTGGCGATCCGGCTGACCTTGACCCCGGCCGCTGGCTGGATTTCGTAACGGGTGATCACCGGCCCTGGGTGGATGGAGTCCACCGCGACCTCAACCCCGAACTCCTTGAGCTTGATCTCCAGCAAGTGGCCGACGGCCGCCAGGGACTCGGGGGAGTAGTTGAGCTGTTTCTTTTCCGCAGGGTCGAGGATCGAGATCGGCGGCAAGGTACCTTCCACCGCGCTGTCGATGAACAACGGTACCTGCTTCTCCTTCTGCACCCGCTTGCTCGGCTCCGGCGGCTTGGTGGCCACTGGCGTAATCACCGGCGGCACCTGCTTCTCGCGCTCGGACATGTGCTTGCTCAGGGCTTGCTCACGCTCGATCAGGCGCTCCTTGACCTTGGCCTGCTCGCGCTTGTCGGCGACGCTCGGCGCTACGACTTCGTCGACCCGGGCGTCCACTTCGCGCAGTTGCGCCACCAGTTGCTTGCGCTCCATGCGCTCGTCCCACCAGCGATTGGCAGCGCCATGGACCAACTCGAACAGATCGAGGGTGATCTTGCCGGTGACGTCCATGACCTTGAACCAGGACAGGTCGGTGAACACCGTCAGGCCGAACAGGAACAGGGCGATGAACATCAGGGTACTGCCCTGTATGTTCAGGGCATTCTTGGCCAGGTCGCCCAGGCTCTCGCCCAGGGCGCCGCCAGCACCGGCCGGCAGGCCCGTGGCGGCATGGAAATGGATATGCGCCAGCGCCGCGCCGGACAGCACCAGGAATACCAGGCCGATCAGGCGCCAGGAAAACAGCCAGCCACTCCACTGCCAGGGCTCATGGCGCTGGCGGAAGATCTGGTAGGTCTTGATCGCCAGCAACAGCGGGAAGATATAGGCGAAGTAACCCAGCACCATGAACAACATGTCGGCGCTGTAGGAACCGGCGGGACCACCGAAGTTCTGCACGTCCTCGATCTTGCTGTTATGACTCCAACCCGGATCGTCCTTGCCATAGGTCAAAAGCGCCATCATCAAGAACAGGCACAAGGCTCCGATGGCGATCAGCGCACCTTCCTTGAGCCGGTAGTGCAACTGTTGACGCCAGAGCGGAACAACGGGTTTGGGTGCTGCGGTGGATTTCTTCAAAACGCGTCTTTTCCTGCGCCAAGGGCGCGTCCAACGGGTGATTGACTACAAATACTGCTCAATCCGAGCAGGTAAATAAAGTTGACCGGCGTAACTGGGGCTACTTTTAACATTCAGTCACTTGCTTCTGAAACAGTGCAATTGCGAATAAACCCGCCATAACGCCACATTGTACGGGTTTGTTCACTCCATGCCACGCCAGGAAGGCTCGCCGGGCATCGTTTCCTGCCTGTCATACGCTGTTCAATTGGAGCATGCATTCTCTTTGCTGACAAAGGCTTATGAGGTGTTTTTATGAACGACGCGAAGCATTCACGCCTGATCATCCTGGGCTCCGGCCCTGCTGGCTACAGCGCCGCGGTCTACGCCGCCCGGGCCAACCTCAAACCGACCGTGATCACCGGCCTGCAGGCCGGCGGCCAACTGACCACCACCACGGAAGTGGACAACTGGCCTGGCGATGTCGAAGGCCTGACCGGCCCCGTGCTGATGGAACGCATGCAGAAACACGCCGAGCGCTTCGACACCCAGATCGTCTATGACCACATTCACACCGCTCAGTTGCAGCAACGGCCTTTTGTCCTGGTCGGCGACAGCGGCAGCTATAGCTGCGACGCGCTGATCATCGCCACCGGGGCATCGGCGCAGTACCTGGGCCTGCCCTCCGAGGAAGCCTTCTCCGGCAAGGGCGTTTCGGCTTGCGCGACCTGCGACGGTTTTTTTTATCGCAACCAGGTAGTGGCGGTGATCGGCGGCGGCAACACCGCGGTAGAGGAAGCCCTGTACCTGTCGAACATCGCTCGGGAGGTGCACCTGGTGCATCGCCGCGACAAGCTCCGGGCGGAGAAGATCCTCCAGGACAAGCTGTTCGACAAAGCGGCCAATGGCAACATCCGCCTGCACTGGAACCAGCATCTGGATGAAGTACTCGGCGATGCCAGCGGAGTCACGGGCGCGCGCTTGAGGGACAGCCAGACCGGCACCACCACCGACCTGGCGCTGTCCGGGGTATTCATCGCCATCGGTCACAAGCCCAACACCGACCTGTTCCAGGGCCAACTGCAGATGCGCGACGGCTACCTGCTGGTCAAGGGCGGCAGCGAAGGCGACGTCACCGCCACCGACATCCCCGGAGTGTTCGCCGCTGGCGATGTGGCTGACCACGTCTACCGCCAGGCCGTAACTTCCGCCGGGGCCGGTTGCATGGCTGCCCTGGACGCGGAAAAATTCCTCGACGACAACTAGGGTCTCGCCCTAGGCTTGTGGTAGGTCGCCTGACGGCCTGCCACCGCCCTCCCCTGCCGCAAGTCTGGATGCCATGCTGACCTGGTTACAACGCAACAATCTTGATTTCCCCCCCTGGAAAAAGCCATGCGCGAGCCCAACGGCCTGTTGGCTGCAGGGGGCGATCTGTCGGCCGAGCGCCTGGTCCAGGCCTACCGCCACGGCTGCTTTCCCTGGTTTTCCGAGGGCCAGCCAATCCTCTGGTGGTCGCCGGATCCGCGCACCGTGTTGTTTCCGAACGAACTGCATGTATCCCGCAGCCTGGCCAAGCTCCTGCGCCAGCAGCGCTACCAGGTCACGTTCGACCAAGACTTCGCCGCGGTCATCAGCGCCTGCGCGGCCCCCCGGACCTATGCCGATGGCACCTGGATCAGCGAGGCGATGCAGAACGCCTACCTGCAACTGCACCAGCGTGGCCATGCCCATTCGGTGGAGGTCTGGGACCAGGGAGTGCTGGTAGGCGGGCTTTACGGACTGGCCATGGGACAGCTGTTCTTCGGCGAATCGATGTTCAGCCGCGCCGACAATGCATCGAAGTTCGGTTTCGCCACACTGGTGGAGCGACTGAAGGACTGGGGTTTCGTCCTGATCGACTGCCAGATGCCCACCGACCATCTGCATAGCCTGGGTGCCCGTGCCATCACCCGCAGGGAATTTTCCGATTACCTGCAACGCCACCTGGACCAGCCGAGCCGCGCCACATGGGTTTCCTAGGCGGGTTTGGCGGGGGTGGCTTACACTTAGATCCAAAGCTTATCCCGAGGGTTGACTCATGACCGAGTTGGCGCGCCTGAAGTTTTATGCCACTCAACCCCATTCTTGCAGCTACCTGCCCGGCGAACAGGCCACCACCCTGTTCCTCGATCCCAGCCAGCCCATGGATGTGCATGTCTATGCGGATCTGTCGGAAATGGGCTTTCGCCGCAGCGGTGATCATCTGTACCGGCCCCATTGCCAAAACTGCAACGCTTGTGTGCCGGCGCGCATCCCGGCAGCGCAGTTCCTGCCCAATCGCCAGCAAAAACGCATCCTCAAGCGCAACAGCGACCTGACCGTGCAAGCGGCCAAACCCAGTTTCAGCGAAGAATATTTCGACCTGTACCAGCGCTACATCGAGCAACGCCACGCCGATGGCGACATGTTCCCCCCCAGTCGCGATCAATTCTCGACTTTCCTGGTCCGCGACCTGCCTTTCTCGCGCTTCTATGAGTTTCGTCTCGAAGGCCGCTTGCTGGCCGTAGCCGTCACCGATCTGCTGCCCAATGGCCTGTCGGCGGTCTACACCTTCTATGAACCCGACGAAGAACGCCGCAGCCTTGGGCGCTACGCGATCCTCTGGCAGATCGGCGAAACCCTGCGCCTGGGCCTTGACGCGGTCTATCTCGGCTATTGGATCAAGAACTGCAAAAAGATGAATTACAAGACTCAATACCGCCCCATCGAGCTTCTGATCAACCAGCGCTGGGTGCTCCTGAACTAGAAGGTCTTGGCTTGAACCCCACTTTTCGGGCACAATGCACGCCGCTTTTGCCTGGCGCAGTTGCACCGGGCCATTAACTGGACACCGAGGGCTTTACTGCATGTCGAAAGAAGACAGCTTCGAAATGGAAGGCACTGTCGTCGACACCCTGCCCAACACCATGTTTCGCGTGGAGTTGGAAAATGGGCACGTCGTAACCGCGCACATCTCCGGCAAGATGCGCAAGAACTACATTCGTATTCTTACCGGTGACAAGGTGCGCGTCGAGCTGACGCCCTATGACTTGAGCAAAGGGCGTATCACTTACCGCGCTCGCTAAGTAAGTCAATACAAGACGCCCGGCCAAGCCGGGCGTTTTTGTTGGCGCCTGAAAAACCTGCCCGCAGGTTTCAACATCCATTCTCCAGATAGCACAAAGGCACCTTGCGGTGCCTTTGGCATTTCTACGAGACGAACTCTATCAGGCCATTTCCGCCGTGGTCTCGAAATCGAAGGTCAGCTCGCCATCCTTGATGTCGATGTGCACCACACCGCCATGGTCGGACAACTCGCCGAACAGGATCTCTTCGGCCAACGGACGCTTGATCTTGTCCTGGATCAGCCGCGCCATCGGACGGGCCCCCATGGCTACGTCGTAGCCACCGGCGGCCAGCCAGCTGCGGGCGGCATCGGTCACTTCCAGCTGCACGCGCTTGTCTTCCAACTGCGCCTGAAGCTCGGTAAGGAACTTGTCCACCACGCTCTTGATCACTTCATGGCTCAAGCGACCGAACTGGATAATGGTATCCAGGCGGTTGCGGAACTCCGGCGTGAAGCTCTTCTTGATCACTTCCATGGCATCGGAAGAGTGATCCTGATGAGTGAAACCGATGGAGGCTCGCGCCGCGGTTTCAGCACCGGCGTTGGTGGTCATGATGATGATCACGTTGCGGAAATCCGCCTTGCGCCCGTTGTTGTCGGTCAGGGTTCCGTGATCCATCACCTGCAGGAGCAGGTTGAAGACTTCCGGGTGGGCCTTCTCGATTTCATCGAGCAGCAGCACGCAGTGCGGTTGCTTGGTGATCGCCTCGGTAAGTAGCCCGCCCTGGTCGAAACCGACATAACCGGGAGGCGCACCGATCAGGCGCGAAACGGTATGCCGCTCCATGTACTCGGACATGTCGAAGCGCACCAGTTCGATCCCCATGGCCTTGGCCAGTTGCCGAGCCGCTTCGGTCTTGCCGACACCGGTAGGGCCGGCGAACAGGAAGGAACCGACTGGCTTGTCCGGCGACTTCAGGCCCGCGCGGGACAGCTTGATAGCGGTAGCCAACGAGTCGATCGCCGCATCCTGGCCGAACACCGTCAGCTTGAGGTCACGCTCGAGGTTGCGCAGCAACTCCTTGTCGGAACTGGTGACATGCTTCGGCGGAATACGGGCAATCTTCGCCACGATATCTTCGACCTGCGCCACTTCGATGCGCTTGACGCGTTTCTCGGCCGGCTGCAGGCGCTGGAAGGCGCCCGCTTCGTCGATGACGTCGATGGCCTTGTCAGGCATATGCCGGTCATTGATATAGCGCGAGGCCAATTCCGCCGCGGCACGCAAGGCTTCGTCGCTGTATTCGATGCCGTGGTGCTGCTCGAAGCGCGCCTTGAGCCCGCGCAGGATCCCGATGGTGTCCTCGACCGAAGGCTCGGTGACGTCGACCTTCTGGAAGCGCCGGGCCAGGGCCCGATCCTTCTCGAAAATCCCACGGAATTCCTGGAAAGTGGTCGAGCCGATGCAACGGATGTCACCGGAAGAAAGCAGCGGCTTGAGCAGGTTGGAGGCGTCCATCACCCCACCGGACGCCGCACCGGCACCGATGATGGTATGGATCTCGTCGATGAACAGGATCGCCTGCGGACGCTTCTTCAGCTCGCCCAGAAGCGCCTTGAAGCGCTTCTCGAAGTCGCCACGGTACTTGGTACCTGCGAGCAGGGCGCCCAGATCCAGGGAATACACCACGCTGTTGATCAGCAGGTCTGGCACCTGGTTGTCGACGATACGCTTGGCCAGGCCTTCGGCAATCGCGGTCTTGCCCACCCCTGCCTCACCCACCAGCAGCGGGTTGTTCTTGCGCCGGCGAGCCAGGATCTGCGCCACGCGCTCGACCTCATGCTCACGCCCGACCAACGGGTCGATGCGTCCCTGACGGGCCAGTTCATTGAGATTGCTGGCATAGGCATCCAGAGGATTGCCCGAAGAAGACGGCTCACCACCCTCCTCGTCCTGCATTTCCTGCTCACCCTCGGAATGGTCGCCATGCCCGGGCACCTTGGAGATGCCATGGGCGATATAGTTGACCACGTCGATGCGGGCAACGCTCTGCTGCTTGAGCAGGAACACTGCCTGGCTCTCCTGCTCGCTGAAGATCGCTACCAGTACGTTGGCACCGGTAACTTCACGCTTGCCCGAACTCTGCACATGAAATACCGCGCGCTGCAGCACCCGCTGGAAACCCAGGGTTGGCTGAGTCTCGCGATCTTCATCGTGTACAGGAATCAATGGCGTAGTGGAGTCGATGAACTCCTGCAGGTCATGCTTGAGCTTGTCGAGGTTCGCTCCGCAGGCACGGAGAACAGTGGCAGCGGCCTCATTATCCAATAGAGCCAACAGGAGGTGCTCGACGGTCATGAACTCATGACGCTTCGAACGGGCCTCCTTGAAGGCGAGATTGAGGGTGACTTCGAGCTCGCGGTTTAACATAGCTTCACCTCATACCCAAGTGGTCGGCGTTAACCGTCCTTCTCGATTTCACAGAGTAGCGGATGCTGGCTTTCCCTGGCGTACTGGTTGACCTGCATGGCCTTGGTCTCGGCGATGTCGCGGGTAAACAATCCACACACTGCCCGCCCTTCGGTATGGACGGCCAGCATGACCTTGGTCGCCAGCTCGCGATTCAGGTTAAAAAACATCTCGAGCACTTCGACGACGAAATCCATCGGGGTGTAGTCATCGTTGAACAAAACCACCTTGTACATCGGCGGCGCCTGAAGCGCAGGCTTGGCCTCCTGTACCGCCAAGCCAGCGGAATCGTCGTCGTGCAAGTCCGGGCGATCCTGATTGAATGTTAGTCGAATCTGGCTGATTGCATGCATGGAAAGAAGGTTCGTCAGTTGTGCAAATACAGTGGTG
This sequence comes from Pseudomonas sp. CMR5c, assembly GCF_003850545.1. Lineage (NCBI taxonomy): Bacteria > Pseudomonadati > Pseudomonadota > Gammaproteobacteria > Pseudomonadales > Pseudomonadaceae > Pseudomonas > Pseudomonas sp. CMR5c. The sequence goes on from NZ_CP027705.1 coordinate 4,358,957, forward strand.
GGGGCGCCCTGGGGGGAATTCAACTCCGACCGCCGGGTCACCTTGACTATCGGCAAAACGGTGTTACAACCAATAGGGCCCACATTGGGTAATAAACGTCCACGGCGTCAACCTTTTTACCAAGTTTGGCGGTGGATGAACTGGATGATACTCCAGTGATGGAGTCTGTTGCAGAGGGATATGAGTATGGCTAGCGGTAAGGTCAAGTGGTTCAACAATGCCAAGGGTTACGGCTTTATTAATGAGGAGGGCAAGAGCGACGATCTCTTCGCCCACTACTCGGCCATCGAAATGGATGGCTACAAGACCTTGAAAGCCGGGCAGGCCGTGAGCTTCGAGATCATCCAAGGACCCAAGGGGCTGCATGCGGTCAAGATAAGCTCCTTGAAGGCGCCCGGAGAAATCCTTGCCGCCGAGGCCCAGCACGAAAGCGCCTTGAGCTGATTTACCCAACATCCAGTCATAAAAAAACCGGCCGATTCAAGGGATTGAATCGGCCGGTTCGTTTTGCTCGCAGCGTGGCTTACATGTGCGAGATCAGCGCATCACCGAAGGCCGAGGAAGACAGCAGGGTCGCACCGTCCATCAGGCGCTCGAAGTCATATGTCACGGTCTTGGCCGAGATCGCGCCGTTGGTACCCTTGATGATCAGGTCCGCCGCTTCGGTCCAGCCCATGTGGCGCAGCATCATCTCGGCCGAGAGGATCAGCGAGCCCGGGTTGACCTGGTCCTTGCCGGCATACTTGGGCGCAGTACCGTGGGTGGCTTCGAACATGGCCACGGTGTCGGACAGGTTGGCGCCTGGAGCGATACCGATGCCACCGACTTCCGCCGCCAGGGCGTCGGACAGGTAGTCACCGTTGAGGTTGAGGGTGGCGATCACATCGTATTCGGCCGGGCGCAGCAGGATCTGCTGGAGCATGGCGTCGGCGATGGCATCCTTGACGATGACGTTCTTGCCGGTTTTCGGGTTCTTGAACTGCATCCACGGGCCACCGTCCAGCAGGGTCGCGCCGAACTCCTCGGCCGCCACTTCATAGGCCCACTCCTTGAAGGCACCTTCGGTGAACTTCATGATGTTGCCCTTGTGCACGATGGTCAGCGAGTCACGATCGTTATCCACCACGTATTGCAGCGCCTTGCGCGCCAGACGCTTGGTGCCCTGCAGGGAGACCGGCTTGACGCCGATGCCGCAGTTTTCATCGAAACGGATCTTGGTGACACCCATTTCCTCTTTAAGGAACTTGATCACCTTGGTGGCTTCTGCCGAGCCGGCTTTCCACTCGATACCGGCGTAGATGTCCTCGGAGTTCTCGCGGAAGATGGTCATGTCCACATCGCCAGGCTTCTTCACCGGGCTGGGCACGCCTTCGAACCAGCGCACCGGACGCAGGCACACATACAGGTCCAGTTGCTGGCGCAGCGCCACGTTCAGGGAGCGGATGCCGCCACCGACCGGAGTGGTCAGCGGGCCCTTGATGGAAACCACGTAATCCTTCACCGCGTCCAGGGTTTCCTGGGGAAGCCAGGTGTCCTGGTCGTACACTTGAGTCGCTTTTTCCCCGGCATACACTTCCATCCAGGAAATCTTGCGTTCGCCGCCGTAGGCTTTTTTCACTGCAGCATCGACAACCTTGATCATGACCGGGCTGATATCAACACCAATACCGTCGCCTTCGATGAAAGGGATAATCGGGTTGTTAGGAACATTGAGAGAATGGTCTGCATTGACGGTGATTTTGTCGCCGACTGCTGGAACCTGAATCTTCTTGTATCCCATGCTGAACTCCGTTGTGTGGATTGAACATCTGGCTGCATTCGAGCGTAACCCAGTTGTATCTGGACGGGAACCTCATGTTCCACCCGGATGCCGTGAAAGCGTTGCAATTCGCGGCATACAAGCCTGAAAGCAAAGGGAAAAGTGCCAAATTCGAGCACTGGCGACGACTCTACGCCGCCACCTTGCCTGCGACCTTTAGACCAATGGACGAGCGACCATGCATATGAAGCACCGGCGTTTTGCTAGCCACCTATGTATAATGCCGCCGCTGACCACAGAGTCACGACGGCCGAACGCTCTGCAACCGGAAAAAGACTAGCCGAGACTGGCCGCACGAAGCCGGGTTGTTACCGCAACCCACCCGCTTGACGCTCGACTGATGCACCCAACATCACCGCGAAGAAACCTCGACATTCGGCTCATGGATGACCTTTGAACGAAAGCGCTTTACCCGGCGCACCTCGAGTTTCTGCGCACGCTTTAGCAAAGAAGAGAGTTAATCCGAATATGCCCACCCGCTCGAAGATCATCTACACCTTCACCGACGAAGCACCCGCCCTCGCCACCTATTCCCTGCTGCCTATCGTAGAAGCCTTCACCGCTTCGGCTGATATCGCCGTGGAAACCCGCGACATCTCCCTGGCCGGACGCATCCTCGCCAGCTTCCCCGAGCAGTTGGGCAGCAAAGCCGTGCCGGACCACCTCGCCGAACTGGGCGAGCTGGCGGTCACCCCGCAAGCCAACATCATCAAGCTGCCGAACATCAGCGCCTCGGTACCGCAGCTGCAGGCCGCGATCAAAGAGCTCCAAGCCCAGGGCTACGCCCTGCCGGACTACCCGGAAAACGCCACCACCGACGCCGAGAAAGACGCCAAGGCCCGTTACGACAAGGTCAAGGGCAGCGCCGTGAACCCGGTCCTGCGTGAAGGCAACTCCGACCGCCGCGCTCCGCTGTCGGTCAAGAACTACGCACGCAAGCACCCGCACAAGATGGGCAGCTGGGCCCAGGACTCCAAGTCCCACGTGGCCCACATGAGCAACGGCGACTTCTACGGCAGCGAGAAGGCCGCACTGATCGAAGCCGCAGACAGCGTCAAGATCGAGTTGATCGCCCAGGACGGCACCGCCACCGTCCTGAAGGAAAAGACCAGCGTACAAGCCGGTGAGATCCTCGACTGCGCCGTAATGAGCAAGAAGGCCCTGCGCGCCTTCATCGCCGCCGAAATCGAAGACGCCAAGGCAAAGGGCGTACTGCTGTCGGTCCACCTGAAAGCCACCATGATGAAGGTCTCCGACCCGATCATGTTCGGTCAGATCGTTGCCGAGTTCTACCAGGACGCCCTGGCCAAGCACGCCCAAGTGCTGCAGGAAATCGGCTTCAACCTGAACAACGGCATCGGCGACCTGTACGCCCGCATCAAGGCCCTGCCAGCCGAGCAGCAAGCTGCGATCGAGGCTGACATCCAGGCCGTCTACGCCGCTCGCCCTGCCCTGGCCATGGTCAACTCCGACAAGGGCATCACCAACCTGCACGTACCGAGCGACGTGATCGTCGACGCCTCGATGCCGGCCATGATCCGCGACTCCGGCAAGATGTGGGGCACCGATGGCCAGCTGCACGACACCAAGGCGGTGATTCCGGATCGCTGCTACGCCACCATCTACCAGGCCGTGATTGAAGACTGCAAAGCCAATGGCGCCTTCGATCCGACCACCATGGGCAGCGTGCCGAACGTTGGCCTGATGGCGAAAAAAGCCGAAGAGTACGGCTCCCACGACAAGACCTTCCAGATCAAGGCCGACGGGGTGGTACGCGTTACCGACAGCAAGGGCAACCTGCTGCTGGAACAGAAAGTCGAGGCCGGCGATATCTTCCGCATGTGCCAGACCAAGGACGCGCCGATCCAGGACTGGGTCAAGCTGGCCGTCAACCGCGCCCGTGCCAGCAGCACCCCGGCGATCTTCTGGCTCGACCCGATGCGCGCCCACGACGGCGTGATGATCGAAAAGGTCCAGGCCTACCTGAAGGACCACGACACCAGCGACCTGGACATCCGCATCATGTCGCCGGTCGAAGCCATGAAGTTCACCCTGGCCCGCACCCGCGACGGCAAGGACACCATCTCGGTGACCGGTAACGTACTGCGCGACTACCTGACCGACCTGTTCCCGATCATGGAACTGGGCACCAGCGCCAAGATGCTGTCGATCGTGCCGCTGATGAACGGTGGCGGCCTGTTCGAGACCGGTGCCGGCGGTTCCGCTCCGAAGCACGTGCAACAGCTGCTGGAAGAGAACTTCCTGCGCTGGGACTCCCTGGGTGAGTTCCTGGCCCTGGCCGCCTCCCTGGAACACCTGGGCAACACCTACGACAACGCCAAGGCCCTGGTCCTGGCCAAGACCCTGGACCAGGCCACCGGCCAGTTCCTGGACAACAACAAGTCGCCATCGCGCAAAGTCGGCAACATCGACAACCGCGGCAGCCACTTCTACCTGGCGCTGTACTGGGCCCAGGCCCTGGCAGCCCAGACCGAGGACGCAGCACTGCAAGCGCAGTTCGCTCCTCTGGCCAAGGCCCTGACCGAGAACGAAGCGACCATCGTCGCCGAGCTCAATAGCGTACAAGGCAAGCCAGTGGACATCGGCGGCTACTACGCAGCCAACCCTGAGCTGGTGAGCAAGGCCATGCGCCCGAGCGCCACCCTCAACGCGGCTATCGCTGCGCTGGCTTAAGCCATACCGCTGTAACGCAAACCCCGGCCCCCGTGCCGGGGTTTGTGTTTTCTGTACAACCCCTTGCTTGCGACAAGGGGCCGCGATGGGCCAGGCGAAGCGCCCGACCTTCATCGCGAGCAAGCTTCGCTCCTACAGGCACGGGTGTTCGTTTTATGATGATCGCCCCACTCAAGACAGGGCCCTACCTATGGAATGGCAACCTCACATCACCGTCGCCACTATCGTCGAGGACCAGGGACGCTTCCTGTTCGTCGAGGAGTTCCAGGGCGAACAGGCCGTGCTCAACCAGCCCGCCGGACACCTCGACGCGAATGAAAGCCTGCTGCAGGCAGCCGTGCGCGAAACCCTTGAAGAAACCGGTTGGGACGTGGAATTGACCGGCGTAGTGGGCATCTACCTCTACACCGCCCCCAGCAACGGCGTGACCTACCAGCGCGTGTGCTTCGCCGCCAGGCCGCTGCGCCACCATCCCGACTACCCACTGGACCACGGCATCATCGGCCCACGCTGGCTGACCCGCGAGCAATTGCTGGAGCAGCGCCCCCAGTGGCGCAGCGAGCTGGTCCTGCAGTGCCTGGACGATTACCTGGCTGGCCAGCCCCACAGCCTGGCACTGATCCGTCCGTCGCTTTGATCGCAGTTTCCCCCTTGCAGGCGTCAGCCTGTTAGAATCCCGTCCTTTTTCCAGACACCCGTTGAATTCCTATGCGTGATCCAGCCCCTTCTGACACCCAAAAGAAGCGCGTCATTGTCGGCATGTCCGGCGGCGTGGATTCTTCCGTTTCCGCCCTCCTGCTGATGGAGCAGGGTTACCAGGTGGAAGGCCTGTTCATGAAGAACTGGGAGGAAGACGACGGAACCGAATACTGCACCGCCATGGACGACCTGGCCGACGCCCAGGCCGTCTGCGACAAGCTGGGCATCAAGCTGCACACCGCCAACTTCGCCGCCGAGTACTGGGACAACGTGTTCGAGCACTTCCTGGAGGAGTACAAGGCTGGCCGCACGCCGAACCCGGACATCCTGTGCAACCGGGAGATCAAGTTCAAGGCGTTCCTGGACTACGCCATGATGCTCGGCGCCGACCTGATCGCCACCGGCCACTATGTGCGTCGCCGTGATATCGACGGCCGCACCGAATTGCTCAAGGGCCTGGACCCGAACAAGGACCAGAGCTACTTCCTGCATGCAGTGGGCGGCGAGCAGATCGCCAAGACCCTGTTCCCGGTGGGCGAACTGGAAAAACCCGAAGTACGCGCCATTGCCGAGAAACATGACCTGGCCACCGCCAAGAAAAAGGACTCCACCGGCATCTGCTTCATCGGTGAACGACGCTTCAGCGACTTCCTCAAGCAGTACCTGCCGGCCCAGCCCGGCGAGATTAGGACCACCGAGGGCGAAGTCATCGGCCGCCATCACGGCCTGATGTACCACACCATCGGCCAGCGCCAGGGCCTGGGCATCGGTGGCCTGAAGGACGCTGGCGACGAGCCGTGGTACGTGCTGGTCAAGGACCTGGAGCACAACGAGCTGATCGTCGGCCAGGGCAATGACCACCCCTGGCTGTTCTCTCGTGCCCTGCTGGCCTCGGAGATCTATTGGGTCAACCCCGTCGATCTCAGCCAGCCTCGGCGCCTGACCGCCAAGGTACGCTACCGCCAGGGCGACCAGCCCTGCACCCTGGAAAAGACCGCCAACGGCTACCGCGCGACCTTCGACGACCCGCAACGCGCCGTGACCCCCGGCCAGTCCGTGGTGTTCTATGACGGTGAAATCTGCCTCGGAGGCGGCGTCATCGAAGTCGCCGAGCCCTGGACCAGCAAGGACCAGCGCCCATGAGCCCGATCCAGGAGCAATTGACGGCACTGGGCGGGGTGTTCCTGGCCGCGGTACTGGTGGACCGGATCGCCAAGACCGGCCAAGTCAGCGAAGCCGCCCTGAGCTGCATGCTCGGCAGCCTGCTGATCCGCGACCCCAAGGACACCCTGGAAGTCTATGGCGGCGACGATCTGAACCTGCGTGAAGGCTACCGAGCCCTGATCGGCGCCCTGGAGCGCGACCCCAGCTCGCTGCAACGCGAGCCGTTGCGCTACGCCCTGTCGATGCTCGGCCTGGAACGCCAGTTGGCCAAGCGTGGCGACATGCTCGATACCATCGGCAAGCGCCTGCCGCAGATCCAGTCCCAGGTGGAGCACTTCGGCCCAGCCCATGAAAACGTGATCGCCGCTTGCGGCGGGCTGTACCAGGACACCCTGAGCACCCTGCGCCAGCGCATCCAGGTCCATGGCGACATGCGCAACCTGCAGCAGCCGAGCAACGCCTCGAAGATCCGCGCCCTGCTCCTGGCCGGTATCCGCTCGGCACGCCTGTGGCGGCAGCTGGGCGGCCATCGCTGGCAGCTGGTACTGAGCCGGCGCAAACTGCTCAAAGAACTCTACCCCCTGATGCGCAGCCACTGAGCTGCGCTCGCCCAAGCGCTTTTTTCAAGAGCTGCGCGTAAGACGCTGGTCAGTTGGCAACGGACCGGCGGATATTTTCATGTATGATACGCGCCCCATTTCGTTGCCCGACTGTCCGAGAACACCCCATGCAGCTCTCTTCGCTCACTGCGGTTTCCCCTGTTGACGGCCGCTACGCCGGCAAAACCCAGGCCCTGCGGCCCATTTTCAGCGAATACGGCCTGATCCGTTTCCGCGCCCTGGTCGAGGTGCGCTGGCTCCAGCGCCTGGCCGCCCACCCGCAAATCGCTGAAGTGCCGGCCTTCTCCGCCGACGCCAACGCCCTGCTCAACAGCCTGGCCGACGACTTCGCCCTCGAGCACGCCGAGCGCGTCAAGGAAATCGAGCGCACCACCAACCACGACGTCAAGGCCATCGAATACCTGCTCAAGGAGCAAGCCGCCAAGCTCCCTGAGCTGGCCAAGGTCAGCGAATTCATCCACTTCGCCTGCACCAGCGAGGACATCAACAACCTGTCCCACGCCCTGATGCTGCGCGAAGGCCGCGACAGCGTGCTGCTGCCACTGATGCGCCAGATCGCCGAGTCGATCCGCGAACTGGCCCACCGCTTCGCCGACGTGCCGATGCTCTCGCGCACCCACGGCCAGCCAGCCTCCCCGACCACTCTGGGCAAGGAGCTGGCCAACGTGGTGTACCGCCTGGAGCGCCAGATCGCCCAGGTTGCCGCCGTACCGCTGCTGGGCAAGATCAACGGCGCCGTGGGCAACTACAACGCCCACCTGTCGGCCTACTCGGACATCGACTGGGAAGCCAACGCCCGCGCCTTCATCGAAGATGAGCTGGGCCTGGCCTTCAACCCCTACACCACGCAGATCGAGCCGCATGACTACATCGCCGAGCTGTTCGACGCCATCGCCCGCTTCAACACCATCCTGATCGACTTCGACCGGGATATCTGGGGCTACATTTCCCTGGGCTACTTCAAGCAGAAGACCATTGCCGGCGAAATCGGCTCCTCGACCATGCCGCACAAGGTCAACCCGATCGACTTCGAGAACTCCGAAGGCAATCTGGGCATCGCCAACGCATTGTTCCAGCACCTGGCCAGCAAACTGCCGATTTCCCGCTGGCAGCGCGACCTGACCGACTCCACCGTGCTGCGCAATCTGGGCGTCGGCTTCGCCCACAGCGTGATCGCCTACGAAGCCAGCCTCAAGGGAATCGGCAAGCTGGAGCTCAACGCCCAGAAGATCGCCGACGACCTGGACGCCTGCTGGGAAGTACTGGCCGAGCCGATCCAGACCGTGATGCGTCGCTACAACATCGAAAACCCGTACGAAAAACTCAAGGAACTGACACGCGGCAAGGGCATCAGCCCAGAAGCGCTGCAGACTTTCATCGACGGGCTGGACATGCCAGCGGCCGCCAAGGCCGAGCTGAAGCAGCTCACCCCGGCCAGCTACATCGGCAACGCCGCGGCCCAGGCAAAACGCATCTGACGCGCGGCCTGACCTTCTGACGCCCGGCCGCGCCGGGCGTTTTTATTCCTGCTAGAAAAATACATTTTTTCAATAGGTTACACATGAATCCTGATACTCCTCTGCAACTTCTGGGCGGCCTCACCGCGCGGGAATTCCTGCGTGACTACTGGCAGAAGAAACCGCTGCTGGTGCGCCAGGCCATGCCTGACTTCCAAAGCCCGATCGATGCCGACGAACTGGCCGGCCTGGCCCTGGAAGAAGAAGTCGAGTCGCGCCTGGTAATCGAAAACGGCGAGCGCCCCTGGGAGCTGCGTCGCGGCCCCTTCGCCGAGGACGAGTTCAGCAAGCTGCCCGAGCGCGACTGGACCCTGCTGGTACAGGCGGTGGATCAGTTCGTGCCGGAAGTCGCCGAGCTGCTGGAACATTTCCGCTTCCTGCCCAGCTGGCGTATCGACGACGTGATGATCAGCTTCGCCGCCCCTGGCGGTAACGTCGGCCCGCACTTCGACAACTACGACGTGTTCCTGCTGCAGGGCCACGGCAAGCGCAACTGGAAGATCGGCCAGATGTGCGACGCTGAAAGCCCGCTGCTGCAGCACGCGGACCTGCGCATCCTCGCCGAATTCGAAGAAACCGAAAGCTGGGTCCTGGAACCCGGAGACATGCTGTACCTGCCGCCACGCCTGGCCCACTACGGCATCGCGGTCAACGACTGCATGACCTACTCGGTAGGCTTCCGCGCACCGAGCGCCGCCGAAGTGCTGACCCACTTCACCGACTTCCTCAGCCAGTTCCTGCCAGACGAAGAGCGCTATACCGACGCTGACGCACAACCGGTCGCCGATCCGCACCAGATCCAGCACGATGCCCTCGACCGCCTCAAGGGCCTGCTGGCCGAACACATGGGCGATGAGCGCCTGCTGCTGACCTGGTTCGGCCAGTTCATGACCGAGCCGCGCTATCCGGAGCTGGTGGCAGGCCCGGAAGCGATGGAAGAAGACGAACTGCTGGACAGCCTGGAACAGGGCGCGGTGTTGATTCGCAACCCGAGCGCACGCCTGGCCTGGTCCGAGGTGGATGAAGACTTGTTACTGTTTGCCAGCGGCCAAAGCCGGTTGCTTCCCGGTAAACTGCGCGAACTGTTGAAAATGATTTGCGCCGCCGATGCGCTGCACATCGACAACCTCGGCCCCTGGCTGGCGGATGACGACGGGCGCGGCCTGCTGTGCGAACTGGTCAAGCAAGGGAGCCTGGGATTTGCCGATGAATAAGATTCACGTACGTGTCGCAGACTGGCAAAAGGATAACGCCGAGATCCGGCGCATTCGTGAAGCGGTATTCATTGCCGAACAATCGGTCCCACCCGAGCTGGAGTGGGATTCCGACGATAACGGCGCCGTGCACTTCCTGGCTTTCGAGGGCGACTTCGCCATCGGCACCGCGCGCCTGCTGCCCGACGGCCACGTCGGCCGGGTCTCGGTACTCAAGGACTGGCGCGGCCTGAAAGTCGGCGACGCGCTGATGCGCGCCGTCATCGATGAAGCCGAGAAACGCGGCCTCAAGCAGCAGATGCTCAGCGCCCAGGTCCAGGCCACGCCGTTCTACGAGCGCCTGGGCTTCTCCATCGTCAGCGAGGAATTCCTCGAAGCGGGCATCCCCCACGTCGACATGGTGCGTGGCGCCTGACAGCCCACTCACCCCAGCGTGCAACAGACGCCCCGCCACCCCCTGCGCCTCGAGGCCAGGACCAGGATGGCGGGGCGTTTTGCCGTCCAGGATTCAACTTGCCCCACCCCGGGCCGACAAAGTGTCAAACTCAAGGCCTTACGCCAGCTATTCGCGGAGATAACGGATATGTCCCTACGCACCCTGCTCACGACACTGCTGCTGACCTTCAGCTGTTCGGTCTTCGCCGCCAGCGAAATCGTGCCCCTGAACAACCGCACCAGCGCCGACCTGCTGCCGGTGGCACAGAACTTCCTCGGCAAGGACGGCAAGGTCAGCGCGTACGGCAACCAGTTGATCGTCAACGCCGAGCCGGGCCGCATCGCCGAGCTGCGCGCCTTCATCGCCCAGCTCGACACCCCGGCCAGGCGCCTGCTGATCACCGTCGACACCAACGAGAACAACTTCCAGGGCAACCAGGGCTACACGGTCGCCGGTGCGCCGCAGGCTCGCATCATCAACCGCAGCACCGAAAGCCGTGACGGCGGCATCCAGCAGGTCCAGGCCAGCGAAGGCGTGCCGGCACTGATCCAGGTCGGCCAGAGCATACCCCTGACCACCACCCAGACGGACTCCTACGGCCGCCTGCAGAACCAGACCCAGTATCGCAACGTCACCCAAGGCTTCTACGTGACAGCAAGCGTCACCGGCGAGACCGTGCACCTGAGCATCAGCACCAACCGTGACCGCATGAGCCAGGAACGTCCCGATGTAGTGAACGTGCAAAGTACCGACACAACGGTCAGCGGACGGCTGGGCGAGTGGATCACCCTGGCTGGCGTCAATCGCCAGACCCAGGCCGACAAACAGGGCCTGGGCCGCAGCTACTCGACCCAGGGCCGGGATGACATGACCTTGCGGGTCAAGGTCGACACCTTGGACCAAGGCACCGAAAACTGACTGATTAGTCGTATTAGACCAAAGATGTAGTGCATCAAAAAAAGCACTACAAAACATTTGACGAGCCAAAAAACCGCGGGCATGATGGCCTCGCTCCCGCTAATCAGGGGCCCTGGCAAGGGCCTTCGGATCGCTGCTCTAACCCACCCACCTGAGCCGATTCGTGTCTGTACCGCCCACAAGGCGCGTTTGACGAGATTGCGACTGGAACGAAGTTGTCCCGAGGGACGGAAGCGTAATTAGGTAGATCGGCAACACACTGAAGGATCGCATAAAGGCCCACGACGCCCGGACGCACCCTGCAGCTGGCCTCCACCTGCTCACTTCCCCTCGAGCCCATCGTTCACCCGTCGCCATCGCGCCAGACCGACTTGAGTATCCAGCCCCTGGTCAGCGAACAGCCTTCTACGCACTTTTTCAGGACCTGCGTAATCGGCGGAGCAGGAATTTTCCACCAAGACCTATGCGACGAGGTTTATCTCCATGGCACTGACACGCGAACAGCAAATTGCAGCCCTCGAAAAAGACTGGGCCGAAAACCCGCGCTGGAAAGGCGTGACCCGTACCTACACCGCCGCCGATGTCGTTCGCCTGCGTGGTTCCGTCCAGCCAGAGCACACCCTGGCCCGCATGGGCGCGGAAAAACTGTGGAACCTGGTGACCAAGGGCGCCCACCCATCCTTCCGCCCTGAAAAAGATTTCGTCAACTGCATGGGCGCCCTGACCGGCGGCCAGGCCGTGCAACAGGTCAAGGCTGGCATCCAGGCCATCTACCTGTCCGGCTGGCAAGTGGCTGCCGACAACAACTCGGCCGAGTCCATGTACCCAGACCAGTCGCTGTACCCGGTGGATTCGGTTCCAACCGTGGTCAAGCGCATCAACAACTCGTTCCGTCGTGCCGACCAGATCCAGTGGAAAGCCGGCAAGAACCCAGGCGACGAAGGCTACGTCGACTACTTCGCACCGATCGTGGCTGACGCCGAAGCCGGTTTCGGTGGCGTACTGAACGCCTACGAGCTGATGAAGAACATGATCGAGGCAGGCGCTGCCGGCGTTCACTTCGAAGACCAGCTCGCTTCCGTGAAGAAGTGCGGCCACATGGGCGGCAAGGTACTGGTTCCAACCCAGGAAGCCGTACAGAAGCTGACCGCTGCCCGCCTGGCAGCCGACGTTGCCGGCGTACCGACCATCATCCTGGCCCGTACCGACGCCAACGCCGCCGACCTGCTGACCAGCGACTGCGACCCATACGACCAGCCATTCGTGGTCGGCGAGCGCACCCAGGAAGGTTTCTACAAAGTACGCGCCGGCCTCGACCAGGCGATCGCCCGCGGCCTGGCCTACGCGCCATACGCCGACCTGATCTGGTGCGAAACCGCCAAGCCGGACCTGGACGAAGCCCGTCGTTTCGCTGAAGCGATCAAGAAGGAATACCCGGACCAGATCCTGTCGTACAACTGCTCGCCTTCCTTCAACTGGAAGAAGAACCTGGACGACGCCACCATCGCCAAGTTCCAGCGCGAGCTGTCGGCAATGGGCTACAAGCACCAGTTCATCACCCTGGCCGGCATCCACAACATGTGGCACGGCATGTTCAACCTGGCGCACGACTACGCCCGCAACGACATGACCGCCTACGTGAAGCTGCAAGAGCAGGAATTCGCCGACGCCTCCAAAGGCTACACCTTCGTGGCGCACCAGCAGGAAGTGGGCACCGGCTACTTCGACGACATGACCACCGTGATCCAGGGCGGCAAGTCCTCGGTAACCGCCCTGACCGGCTCCACCGAAGAAGAGCAGTTCCACTGATCCGGCATCACGCCCCGATCGAGCGGCCAATGCAGACCCGGTAAGAACAACTGCATTGCTGTAAATCTGACGCCCCGACTGGTTCGGGGCGTTTTTTTTACCACCCTGAAGCGGCCAGGGCGATACGGCCGGTATCACCCCCTTGCCTCACCTCCCGAATCACAACGCAGCCAACGTACAAAAACTGGCAAAACATTGACCCAGGACGGTATCCACTGCAGCGAAACAGGCTAAAAGGTGCGGCCCTGCTACTTGCAGTAACAGGGATATAACAAACAACTTTCCTACCCCCTCGAGGAAAGCAGTTTAAACCAGCGCCCAAACAATATTGATTATCATTTAGATATTGCGACTTTCGTTACAGCCACAACAAAAGATAATTAACGAAACTCCCGCTAATGCCCGCAGGCCGCGGCTTGCGGGGCTACGAAGGCGAGCTATGTCCTTATTACGATAAACAATTTCGCTTCAGAAATTTTACTTGCCCGGTGTTTAGCCATAAAATCAGCGCGATTGATTGCACTGCGACATATCGTCACTGCTTTGTTTCTTTATCAAGCTCAGAGACTCTTGCTCTCTGTTAAGGATTACCAGCATGCCCGAAGCGACAGGACTCATGGCCCACAACTGGGGCTTTGCCATTTTCCTTCTGGGTGTTGTCGGCCTATGCGCCTTCATGCTCGGCCTCTCCAGCCTCCTCGGGTCAAAAGCCTGGGGCCGCAGTAAAAACGAACCGTTCGAGTCCGGCATGCTACCTACAGGTGGCGCCCGCTTGCGGCTCTCAGCCAAATTCTATCTGGTCGCGATGCTCTTCGTGATCTTCGATATCGAAGCCCTATTTCTCTTTGCCTGGTCTGTGTCCGTCCGCGAAAGCGGCTGGACCGGATTCGTCGAAGCTCTCGTTTTCATAGCAATTCTGTTGGCAGGTCTTGTCTACCTTTGGCGGGTGGGGGCTCTTGATTGGGCTCCGGAAGGTCGTCGTAAGCGGCAGGCGAAGCTAAAACAATGAGGCTTTGGCAATGCAATACAATCTCACCAGGATCGACCCCGATGCTCCTAACGACCAGTATCCAATCGGCCAGCGGGAAACCGTCGCCGATCCGTTAGAGGATCAGGTCCACAAAAACATCTTCATGGGCAAGCTGGAAGACGTGCTGAGTGGCGCGGTCAACTGGGGTCGCAAGAACTCCCTGTGGCCGTACAACTTCGGTCTCTCCTGCTGCTACGTGGAAATGACCACCGCCTTCACGGCGCCCCATGACATCGCGCGCTTCGGCGCCGAGGTTATCCGGGCATCGCCACGCCAGGCGGACTTCATGGTCATTGCCGGTACCTGCTTCATCAAGATGGCACCGATCATCCAGCGTCTCTACGAGCAAATGCTCGAACCCAAGTGGGTCATCTCCATGGGTTCGTGCGCCAACTCCGGTGGCATGTACGACATCTACTCTGTAGTTCAGGGAGTGGACAAGTTCCTGCCCGTGGACGTCTACGTACCTGGCTGCCCGCCCCGTCCCGAGGCATTCCTGCAGGGCTTGATGCTCTTGCAAGAATCCATTGGCCAGGAGCGTCGCCCACTTTCCTGGGTCGTCGGCGACCAAGGCGTATATCGCGCTGAAATGCCGTCGCAGAAGGAACAGCGCCGCGAACAGCGTATTCAGGTCACCAACCTGCGCAGCCCTGACGAAGTCTGATCCAGATCTGTTCTTAACCAAGAAACGAAACTGGCTTCACTCTTTACGTTGACCGAAAGCGATAAAAAACCATGACTACAGGCAGTGCTCTGTACATCCCGCCTTATAAGGCTGACGACCAGGATGTGGTCGTCGAACTCAATAACCGTTTTGGCCCCGAGGCGTTCACCGCCCAGGCCACCCGCACCGGCATGCCGGTGCTGTGGGTCGAGCGTTCCAAGCTCGTCGAAGTCCTGACCTTCCTGCGCAACCTGCCCAAGCCGTACGTCATGCTCTATGACCTGCACGGTGTGGACGAGCGCCTGCGCACCAAGCGCCAGGGCCTGCCAAGTGCCGACTTCAGCGTGTTCTACCATCTGCTGTCGATCGAGCGAAACAGCGACGTGATGATCAAGGTAGCCCTGTCCGAGGGCGACCTGAACCTGCCATCCGTGACCAGTATCTGGCCCAACGCCAACTGGTACGAGCGCGAAGTCTGGGACATGTTCGGCATCGATTTCGCCGGCCACCCTCACCTCTCGCGGATCATGATGCCGCCGACCTGGGAAGGTCACCCGTTGCGCAAGGACTTCCCGGCCCGTGCCACCGAATTCGACCCGTTCAGCCTGAACCTGGCCAAACAGCAGCTGGAAGAAGAAGCAGCCCGCTTCCGCCCTGAAGACTGGGGCATGAAACGCTCCGGAGCCAACGAGGACTACATGTTCCTCAACCTGGGCCCGAACCACCCTTCGGCCCACGGTGCCTTCCGCATCATCCTGCAGCTGGACGGCGAAGAGATCGTCGACTGCGTACCGGACATCGGCTACCACCACCGTGGCGCCGAGAAAATGGCCGAGCGCCAGTCCTGGCACAGCTTCATCCCCTACACCGACCGCATCGACTACCTCGGTGGGGTGATGAACAACCTGCCGTACGTGCTCTCGGTCGAGAAGCTGGCTGGCATCAAGGTGCCGGAGAAGGTCGACACCATCCGCATCATGCTGGCCGAGTTCTTCCGGATCACCAGCCACCTGCTGTTCCTGGGTACCTACATCCAGGACGTGGGCGCCATGACCCCGGTGTTCTTCACCTTCACCGACCGCCAGCGCGCCTACAAGGTCATCGAGGCCATCACCGGCTTCCGCCTGCATCCGGCCTGGTATCGCATCGGCGGCGTGGCCCACGACCTGCCGCGCGGCTGGGACAAGCTGGTCAAGGAGTTCGTCGACTGGTTGCCCAAGCGTCTCGACGAATACACCAAGGCCGCCCTGCAGAACAGCATCCTCAAGGGTCGGACCATCGGTGTCGCCGCCTACAACACCAAGGAAGCCCTGGAGTGGGGCACCACCGGTGCCGGCCTGCGTTCCACCGGTTGCGACTTCGACCTGCGCAAGGCCCGTCCGTACTCGGGTTACGAGAACTTCGAGTTCGAAGTCCCGCTGGCCCACAACGGCGATGCCTACGATCGCTGCATGGTCCGTGTCGAAGAGATGCGCCAGAGTATCCGCATCATCGACCAGTGCATGCGCAACATGCCGGAAGGCCCGTACAAGGCGGACCACCCGCTGACCACGCCGCCACCCAAAGAGCGCACCCTGCAGCACATCGAGACCTTGATCACGCACTTCCTGCAAGTTTCGTGGGGCCCGGTGATGCCGGCCAACGAATCCTTCCAGATGATCGAAGCGACCAAGGGCATCAACAGTTATTACCTGACGAGCGATGGCGGCACCATGAGCTACCGCACCCGGATCCGTACTCCGAGCTACGCGCACCTGCAGCAGATCCCTTCGGTGATCCGCGGCAGCATGGTCGCGGACTTGATCGCGTACCTGGGTAGTATCGACTTCGTTATGGCCGACGTGGACCGCTAAGCATGAACAGCACGCTTATCCAGACAGACCGTTTCGCCCTGAGCGAAACCGAGCGCTCGGCCATCGAGCACGAGATGCATCACTACGAGGACCCGCGCGCGGCGTCCATCGAAGCCTTGAAGATCGTCCAGAAGGAACGTGGCTGGGTGCCGGACGGCGCCATCTATGCCATCGGCGAAGTGCTGGGCATCCCCGCCAGCGACGTCGAGGGTGTGGCTACCTTCTACAGCCAGATCTTCCGCCAGCCAGTGGGCCGCCACATCATTCGCGTATGCGACAGCATGGTCTGCTACATCAGCGGCCATGAGTCGGTGGTCAGCCAGATCCAGAGCGAGCTGGGCATCGGCCTCGGCCAGACCACCGCCGACGGTCGCTTCACCCTGCTGCCAGTGTGCTGCCTGGGCAACTGCGACAAGGCCCCGGCACTGATGATCGACGACGATACCTTTGGCGACGTGCAACCTGCCGGCGTCTCCAAGCTGCTGGAGGGTTACGTATGACCATTACTTCCTTCGGCCCGGCCAACCGCATCGCGCGCACCGCCGAAACCCACCCGCTGACCTGGCGCCTGCGTGACGACGGCGAACCGGTCTGGCTGGCCGAGTACGAGTCCAAGAACGGCTATGCCGCAGCCCGCAAGGCGCTGGCGCAGATGTCCCAGGACGATATCGTCCAGGCCGTCAAGGACTCTGGCCTCAAGGGCCGTGGTGGCGCAGGCTTCCCCACCGGCGTGAAGTGGGGCCTGATGCCCAAAGACGAATCCATGAACATCCGCTACCTGCTGTGCAACGCGGACGAAATGGAACCCAACACCTGGAAGGACCGCATGCTGATGGAGCAACAGCCCCATCTGCTGGTCGAAGGCATGCTGATCAGCGCCCGCGCGCTGAAGGCCTACCGCGGCTACATCTTCCTGCGTGGCGAGTACACCACCGCGGCCAAGCACCTGAACCGTGCCATCGAGGAAGCCAAGGCCGCAGGCCTTCTGGGCAAGAACATCCTCGGCAGCGGCTTCGACTTCGAGCTGTTCGTGCACACCGGTGCCGGTCGCTACATCTGCGGTGAAGAAACCGCGCTGATCAACTCCCTGGAAGGCCGTCGCGCCAACCCGCGCTCCAAGCCGCCCTTCCCTGCCGCCGTCGGCGTGTGGGGCAAGCCGACGTGCGTGAACAACGTCGAGACCCTGTGCAACGTGCCGGCCATCGTCGCCAACGGCAACGACTGGTACAAGTCGCTGGCCCGTGAAGGCAGCGAAGACCACGGCACCAAGCTGATGGGCTTCTCCGGCAAGGTGAAGAACCCGGGCCTGTGGGAACTGCCATTCGGCGTCACCGCCCGCGAGCTGTTCGAAGACTACGCCGGCGGCATGCGCGATGGCTTCAAGCTCAAGTGCTGGCAGCCAGGCGGCGCCGGTACCGGCTTCCTGCTGCCCGAGCACCTCGACGCGCAGATGTACGCCGGCGGCATTGCCAAGGTCGGCACCCGTATGGGTACCGGCCTGGCCATGGCGGTGGACGACAGCGTCAACATGGTGTCCCTGCTGCGCAACATGGAAGAGTTCTTCGCCCGTGAGTCGTGCGGCTGGTGCACCCCATGCCGCGACGGTCTGCCATGGAGCGTGAAGATGCTGCGCGCCCTGGAAAAAGGCCAGGGCCGCGCCGAAGACATCGAGACCCTGCTGGGTCTGGTCAACTTCCTCGGCCCAGGCCGTACCTTCTGTGCACACGCACCGGGTGCCGTCGAGCCATTGGGCAGTGCCATCAAGTATTTCCGGTCCGAGTTCGAGGCCGGTGTCGCTCCAGCAAGTGCTGGCGACGCCCTGCGCCCGAACCTGGCCAAGCCAATCCAGGCCGGGCCGATCGTGGTCGGCGCATAACAAGATGAATCGCGGATGGTCCGTGCCATCCGCCGGCCTCGTGGCCCGCCCGACTCGTTCGGTGCGGGCCGCAGGCCCACCGATTTCCATTAGCCACGCCCGCTCACGCGGGCCAACGAAGAACTTTGAACCATGGCCACTATCCACGTAGACGGCAAAGCGCTCGAAGTCAACGGTGCGGACAACCTGCTACAGGCTTGTCTGTCACTCGGCCTCGACATCCCCTATTTCTGCTGGCACCCGGCGCTCGGTAGCGTCGGCGCCTGCCGGCAGTGTGCGGTCAAGCAGTACACCGACGAGAACGACACCCGCGGTCGTATCGTCATGTCCTGCATGACCCCTGCCTCCGACGGCACCTGGATCTCCATCGAAGACGAGGAATCCAAGGCGTTTCGCGCCAGCGTCGTCGAATGGCTGATGACCAACCACCCGCACGACTGCCCGGTGTGCGAGGAAGGCGGTCACTGCCACCTGCAGGACATGACGGTAATGACCGGCCACAACGAGCGCCGCTACCGTTTCACCAAGCGTACCCACCAGAACCAGGAGCTCGGCCCGTTCATCGCCCACGAGATGAACCGCTGCATCGCCTGCTATCGCTGCGTGCGCTACTACAAGGACTACGCTGGCGGCACCGACCTGGGTGTCTACGGCGCCCACGACAACGTGTACTTCGGTCGCGTCGAAGATGGCGTGCTGGAAAGCGAATTCTCCGGCAACCTCACCGAGGTCTGCCCGACCGGTGTGTTCACCGACAAGACCCACTCCGAGCGCTACAACCGCAAGTGGGACATGCAGTTCTCGCCGAGCATCTGCCATGGCTGCTCCAGCGGCTGCAACATCAGCCCCGGAGAGCGCTACGGTGAACTGCGACGCATCGAGAACCGCTTCAACGGTTCGGTCAACCAGTACTTCCTCTGCGACCGTGGCCGCTTCGGTTATGGCTACGTCAATCGCAAGGACCGTCCTCGCCAGCCACGCCTGGCCGACGGCACCAAGCTGAACCTGGACCAGGCCCTGGACCAGGCTGCCGACCTGCTGCGCGGACGCAACATCGTTGGCATCGGCTCGCCACGCGCCAGCCTGGAAAGCAACTATGCGTTGCTGGAACTGGTCGGCGCCGAGCACTTCTATTCCGGCATCGAAGCCAGCGAGCTGGAGCGCATCCGCCTGGCGATGCAAGTGCTCAAGGACAGCCCGCTACCAATTCCCAACCTGCGTGAAGTGGAAGACCACGACGCGGTGTTCGTCCTCGGCGAGGACCTGACCCAGACCGCCGCCCGCATGGCCCTGGCCCTGCGCCAGTCGGTCAAGGGCAAGGCCGAGGAAATGGCCGACGCCATGCGCGTCCAGCCATGGCTCGACGCTGCGGTGAAGAACATCGGCCAGCACGCGCTGAACCCGCTGTTCATCGCCAGCCTGGCTGCAACCCGCCTCGACGACGTCGCCGAAGAGTGTGTACACGCCGCTCCCGACGACCTGGCCCGCATCGGTTTCGCCGTGGCCCACGCCATCGACGCCAGCGCGCCGGCGGTGGAAGGCCTGGACCGCGAAGCCCAGGAACTGGCCCAGCGCATCGCCGATGCCCTGTTGGCAGCCAAGCGCCCGCTGATCGTGTCCGGTACCTCCCTGGGTTCCAAGGCACTGATCGAGGCCGCGGCCAACATCGCCAAGGCCCTGAAGCTGCGTGACAAGGCCGGCTCCATCAGCCTGGTGGTGCCAGAGGCCAACAGCCTCGGCCTGGCCATGCTCGGTGGCGAATCGGTGGACGCGGCCCTGCAAGCGGTGATCGACGGCCGTGCCGACGCCATCGTGGTCCTGGAAAACGACCTGTACACCCGCACCGACGCGGCCAAGGTGGATGCCGCACTGAGCGCCGCCAAGGTGGTGATCGTGGCCGACCACCAGCAGACCGCTACCGTGGAACGCGCGCACCTGGTGCTGTCCGCGGCGAGCTTCGCCGAAGGCGATGGCACCCTGGTCAGCCAGGAAGGTCGCGCCCAGCGCTTCTTCCAGGTCTTCGACCCGACCTACCTGGACGCCAGCATCATGGTCCACGAAGGCTGGCGCTGGCTGCACGCCCTGCGTAGCACCCTGCTGAACAAACCGGTGGACTGGACCCAGCTGGACCAGGTGACCGCTGCCTGCGCCGCGAGCAACACGCAACTGGCCAGCATCGTCGATGCCGCGCCGTCCGCTGCGTTCCGCATCAAGGGCATGAAGCTGGCGCGCGAACCCCTGCGCTACAGCGGCCGGACCGCCATGCGCGCCAACCAGAGCGTGCACGAACCGCGCACTCCGCAAGACCCGGATACCGCCTTCGCCTACTCCATGGAAGGTTACTCGGGCTCCGCCGAGCCTCGCTCGCAAGTGCCATTCGCCTGGTCGCCGGGCTGGAACTCGCCGCAAGCCTGGAACAAGTTCCAGGACGAAGTCGGCGGCCACCTGCGCGCCGGTGACCCGGGTACCCGCCTGATCGAAAGCCAGGGCGATCGCCTAAGCTGGTTCGCCAGCGCACCGAAGGCCTTCTCCCCGGCCCAGGGCACCTGGCAGGCCGTGCCGTTCTACCACCTGTTCGGCAGCGAGGAGAACTCCTCGAAGGCCGCTCCGGTACAGGAACGCATTCCAGCCGCCTACGTGGCCCTGGCCAAGTCCGAGGCCGACCGCCTGGGCGTCAACGATGGCGCCATGCTCGCGGTGAGCCTGGCTGGCCAGACCCTGCGCCTGCCGCTGCGGATCAACGAAGAGCTGGGTGCCGGCCTGGTAGCCCTGCCAGTCGGCCTGGCCGGAATTCCTCCGGCGTTCGCTGGCTTTTCCGTTGACGGTCTGCAGGAGGCGGCGCAATGAGTTGGTTTACCCCTGAAGTGATCGACGTGATCCTCACGGTCGTCAAGGCGATCGTCATCCTGCTGGCGGTGGTGATCGCCGGTGCGTTGCTGAGCTTCGTCGAACGTCGCCTGCTGGGCTGGTGGCAGGACCGCTACGGTCCGAATCGCGTTGGCCCGTTCGGCATGTTCCAGATCGCCGCCGACATGCTGAAGATGTTCTTCAAGGAAGACTGGACCCCGCCGTTCGCCGACAAGGTGATCTTCACCCTGGCACCGGTGGTGGCCATGAGCGCCCTGTTGATCGCCTTCGCGATCATCCCGATCACCCCGACCTGGGGTGTCGCGGACCTGAACATCGGCCTGCTGTTCTTCTTCGCCATGGCCGGCCTTTCGGTCTACGCGGTGCTGTTCGCCGGCTGGTCGAGCAACAACAAGTTCGCCCTGCTGGGCAGCTTGCGTGCCTCGGCCCAGACCGTGTCCTACGAAGTGTTCATGGGCCTGGCGCTGATGGGCATCGTGGCCCAGGTCGGTTCGTTCAACATGCGCGACATCGTCGAGTACCAGGCGCAGAACCTGTGGTTCATCATTCCGCAGTTCTTCGGCTTCTGTACCTTCTTCATCGCAGGCGTGGCCGTGACTCACCGTCACCCCTTCGACCAGCCCGAAGCGGAACAGGAACTGGCCGACGGTTACCACATTGAATATGCCGGCATGAAGTGGGGCATGTTCTTCGTTGGCGAATACATCGGCATCATCTTGATCTCGGCACTGCTGGTCACCCTGTTCTTCGGTGGCTGGCACGGTCCGTTCGGCATCCTGCCGCAACTGTCCTTCGTCTGGTTCGCTTTGAAAACCGCGTTCTTCATCATGCTGTTCATCCTGCTGCGCGCCTCGATCCCGCGCCCACGCTATGACCAGGTGATGGACTTCAGCTGGAAGTTCTGCCTGCCGCTGACCCTGATCAATTTGCTGGTGACCGCTGCGCTCGTGCTCTACAACGCGCCAGCCGTTGCGGCCCAGTGAGGATTTGACCCATGTTCAAATATATTGGCGACATCGTGAAGGGTACTGGTACCCAGTTGCGCAGCCTGGTCATGGTCTTCGGCCATGGCTTTCGCAAGCGCGACACCCTGCAATACCCGGAAGAGCCGGTGTACCTGCCACCCCGCTACCGTGGTCGCATCGTACTGACCCGCGATCCCGACGGCGAAGAGCGCTGCGTAGCCTGCAACCTGTGCGCGGTGGCCTGCCCGGTGGGCTGCATCTCGCTGCAAAAAGCTGAAACCGAAGACGGTCGCTGGTACCCGGACTTCTTCCGCATCAACTTCTCGCGCTGCATTTTCTGTGGTCTCTGCGAGGAAGCCTGTCCGACCACCGCGATCCAGCTGACACCGGATTTCGAGATGGCCGAGTTCAAACGTCAGGACCTGGTTTACGAGAAAGAAGATCTGCTGATCTCCGGTCCCGGAAAGAACCCTGATTACAACTTCTATCGTGTTGCAGGTATGGCCATTGCCGGTAAGCCCAAAGGCACCGCGCAGAACGAAGCCGAGCCGATCAACGTGAAGAGCTTGCTGCCTTAAGGAAGAACGATGGAATTCGCTTTCTATTTCGCGTCAGGTGTTGCGGTGGTCTCCACGCTTCGTGTGGTGACCAATACCAACCCTGTGCACGCCCTGCTCTACCTGATCATTTCGCTGATCGCCGTGGCGATGACCTTCTTCAGCCTCGGCGCGCCGTTCGCCGGAGCCCTGGAAGTGATCGCCTACGCCGGCGCCATCATGGTGCTGTTCGTATTCGTGGTGATGATGCTCAACCTCGGCCCGGCTGCCGTCCAGCAAGAGCGTATCTGGCTCAAGCCGGGCATCTGGATCGGGCCGGTGATCCTCGCTGCCCTGCTGCTGGTCGAACTGCTGTACGTACTGTTCAGCCACCAGAGCGGTGCCGGCATCGGTCAAACCACCGTAGACGCCAAGGCCGTGGGCATCAGCCTGTTCGGTCCTTACCTGCTGGTGGTCGAACTCGCCTCGATGCTGCTGCTCGCCGCAGCCGTCACGGCGTTCCACTTGGGCCGCAACGAGGCGAAGGAGTAATACGATGCCTACTATCCCTCTCGAGCATGGGCTGGCGGTTGCCGGCATCCTGTTCTGCCTCGGTCTGGTCGGCCTGATGGTCCGCCGTAACATCCTCTTCGTGTTGATGAGCCTGGAAGTGATGATGAACGCCTCAGCACTGGCCTTCATCGTCGCTGGCGCCCGCTGGGCGCAGCCGGATGGACAAGTGATGTTCATCCTGGTGATCAGCCTGGCAGCCGCCGAGGCCAGTATTGGCCTGGCGATCCTGCTACAGCTGTATCGCCGCTTCCACACTCTCGACATCGATGCTGCCAGTGAGATGCGCGGATGAACCTTCTCTTCCTGACTTTCGTCTTCCCCCTGATCGGCTTCCTGCTGCTGTCGTTCTCCCGCGGGCGGTTCTCGGAGAACCTGTCCGCGCTGATCGGCGTCGGCTCGGTAGGCCTCTCGGCCGCCACCGCCGCCTACGTGATCTGGCAGTTCAATGTCGCCCCGCCCGCAGGCGGCGCGTACAGCCAGCTGCTGTGGCAGTGGATGTCGGTGGACGGCTTCGCGCCGAACTTCACCCTGTACCTGGACGGCCTGTCGGTGACCATGCTCGGCGTGGTGACCGGCGTCGGCTTCCTGATCCACCTGTTCGCCTCCTGGTACATGCGTGGCGAAGCCGGCTACTCGCGGTTCTTCTCCTACACCAACCTGTTCATCGCCAGCATGCTGTTCCTGATCCTCGGCGATAACCTGCTGTTCATCTACTTCGGTTGGGAAGGCGTGGGCCTGTGCTCGTACCTGTTGATCGGTTTCTACTACAGCAACCGCAACAACGGTAACGCCGCACTCAAGGCCTTCATCGTCACCCGTATCGGCGACGTGTTCATGGCCATCGGCCTGTTCATCCTGTTCCAGCAACTGGGTACCCTGAACGTCCAGGAGCTGCTGGTAGCCGCGCCGCAGAAGTTCCAGGCCGGTGACTTCTGGATCACCCTGGCCACCCTGATGCTGCTCGGCGGCGCCGTCGGTAAATCGGCCCAGTTGCCGCTGCAGACCTGGTTGGCGGACGCGATGGCGGGCCCGACCCCGGTTTCGGCACTGATCCACGCCGCGACCATGGTGACCGCGGGTGTCTACCTGATCGCCCGTACCCACGGCCTGTTCACCCTGGCGCCGGAAATCCTGCACCTGGTGGGCCTGGTCGGCGGCGTGACCCTGGTACTGGCCGGCTTCGCCGCGCTGGTGCAGACCGACATCAAGCGCATCCTCGCCTACTCGACCATGAGCCAGATCGGCTACATGTTCCTGGCCCTGGGCGTGGGTGCCTGGGATGGCGCGATCTTCCACCTGATGACCCACGCCTTCTTCAAGGCCCTGCTGTTCCTGGCCTCCGGTGCGGTGATCGTGGCCTGCCACCACGAGCAGAACATCTTCAAGATGGGCGGCCTGTGGAAGAAACTGCCCCTGGCCTACGCCAGCTTCATCGTCGGTGGCGCGGCCCTGGCGGCCCTGCCCCTGGTTACCGCCGGTTTCTACTCCAAGGACGAGATCCTCTGGGAAGCCTTCGCCAGCGGCAACCAGGGCCTGCTGTATGCCGGCCTGGTGGGTGCGTTCATGACCTCGCTGTACACCTTCCGCCTGATCTTCATCGCCTTCCACGGTGAAGCCAAGACCGAAGCCCACGCCGGTCACGGCATTTCCCACTGGCTGCCGCTGGTGGTGCTGATCGTACTGTCCACCGGTATCGGCGCGATGATCACTCCGCCCCTGCACGGCGTGCTGCCCCTGAGCGCCGGCCATGCTGGCGGCGAAGCCAAGCACAGCCTGGAAATCGCCTCGGGCGCCATCGCCCTGGCCGGTATCCTGCTGGCCGCCCTGTTGTTCCTTGGCAAGCGTCGCGTGGTAACCGCCATCGCCAACAGCGGCATCGGGCGTCTGCTCTCGGCCTGGTGGTTCGCCGCCTGGGGCTTCGACTGGATCTACGACAAACTGTTCGTCAAGCCATACCTGGCGATCAGCCATGTACTGCGCAAGGACCCGCTCGATCAGACCATCGGTTTGATCCCGCGTATGGCCAAGGGGGGCCACAACTCCCTGAGCCGTACCGAAACCGGTCAACTGCGTTGGTACGCCGCCTCGATGGCTGCCGGTGCCGTGCTGGTCATCGGCGCCGTCGTGCTGGTAGCGGTCTGATATGAACCTTGCGAACTTGCGAAAGGAATTGAGCCCGTCATGATTCTGCCTTGGCTAATCCTGATCCCCTTCATCGGCGGCCTGCTGTGCTGGCTGGGTGAGCGCTTCGGCGCCACCCTCCCCCGCTGGATTGCGCTGTTGACCATGACCCTGGAACTCGCCCTCGGCCTCTGGCTGTGGGCCCACGGTAACTATTCATTTGCTCCGGCGCCTGGCGTCGATCCGACTTGGGCCATCGAGTTCAAGCACCAGTGGATCCAGCGCTTCGGCATCAACGTGCACCTGGCCCTGGACGGCCTGTCGCTGTTGATGATCCTGCTGACCGGTTTGCTGGGTATCCTCTCGGTACTCTGCTCCTGGAAAGAGATCGAGCGCCACGTGGGCTTCTTCCACCTGAACCTGATGTGGATCCTGGGCGGCGTTGTCGGCGTGTTCCTGGCGCTGGACCTGTTCATGTTCTTCTTCTTCTGGGAAATGATGCTGGTGCCGATGTACTTCCTCATCGCGCTTTGGGGTCATAGCTCGGCCGATGGCAAGAAGACCCGGATCTACGCGGCGACCAAGTTCTTCATCTTCACCCAGGCTTCCGGCCTGATCATGTTGGTGGCGATCCTGGGCCTGGTACTGGTCAACTTCAACAACACCGGGGTGATCACCTTCGATTACGCCCAGTTGCTGAAGACCAAGATGTCCACCGCCACCGAGTACATCCTGATGCTCGGCTTCTTCATCGCCTTCGCGGTGAAGCTGCCGGTGGTGCCGTTCCACTCCTGGCTGCCTGACGCTCACGCCCAGGCACCGACCGCCGGTTCCGTGGACCTGGCCGGTATCCTGCTCAAGACCGCGGCCTATGGCCTGCTGCGCTTCGCCCTGCCGTTGTTCCCCAACGCTTCGGCGGAGTTCGCACCGATCGCCATGACCCTGGGCCTGATCGGCATCTTCTACGGTGCCTTCCTGGCCTTCGCCCAGACCGACATCAAGCGCCTGATCGCCTTCTCCAGCGTGTCCCACATGGGCTTCGTGCTGATCGGCATCTACTCCGGCAGCCAGCAAGCCCTGCAGGGCGCGGTGATCCAGATGCTGGCCCACGGTGTTTCGGCAGCCGCGCTGTTTATCCTCAGCGGCCAGCTGTACGAGCGCACCCATACTCGCGACATGCGTGAAATGGGCGGCCTGTGGTCGCGTATCGCCTACCTGCCGGCCATCAGCCTGTTCTTCGCAGCCGCCTCCCTGGGCCTGCCGGGCACCGGCAACTTCGTCGGCGAGTTCCTGATCCTGATCGGTACCTTCGTCAGCGCGCCATGGATCACCGCGATCGCCACTTCCGGCCTGGTGTTCGGCTCGGTCTACTCGCTGATCATGATCCACCGTGCCTACTTCGGCCCTTCCAAGTCGGATGCGGTGCTGCACGGCATGGATGCTCGCGAACTGATCATGGTGCTGGGACTGGCGGTACTGCTGATCTACATCGGCGTGTACCCGCAACCGTTCCTCGATACCTCTGCCGCCACCATGCATGGCGTGCAGCAATGGCTCAGCACCGCCTTCACTCAACTCGCTTCGGCCCGGTAAGAGCGCTATGGACTTTACGATTCAACACTTTATCGCCCTGGCGCCGCTGTTGATCACCAGCGCCACCCTTGTGGTGGTGATGTTGGCGATCGCCTGGCGTCGCAATCACGCCCAGACCTTCCTCCTCTCGGTGGCGGGTTTGAACCTGGCATTGCTGTCGATCTTCCCGGTGCTGAAAGTGGCACCCATCGCGGTCACGCCGCTGTTGCAGATAGACCAGTTCGCATGCCTCTACATGGCCCTGATCCTGGTGGCCACCCTGGCCTGCGTGACCTTGGCCCACGCCTACCTGGGCGACGGCAGCAGCGGTTACCCGGGCAACCGTGAAGAACTGTACCTGCTGATCCTCCTGGCCGCCGCAGGTGGCCTGGTGCTGGTCAGCGCGCAGAACCTGGCCGGCCTGTTCATCGGCCTGGAACTGCTGTCGGTACCGGTCTACGGCCTGGTGGCCTATGCCTTCTTCAACAAGCGCTCCCTGGAAGCCGGCATCAAGTACATGGTGCTGTCGGCCGCCGGCTCGGGCTTCCTGTTGTTCGGCATGGCCCTGCTCTATGCAGAAGCCGGCAGCCTGAGCTTCAGCGGCATCGGCCAGGCCCTGGCGGCCACCGGCCTGCCAAGCCCGCTGGCACAGCTGGGCCTGGGCATGATGCTGGTCGGCCTGGCGTTCAAGCTGTCGCTGGTGCCTTTCCACCTGTGGACCCCGGACGTCTACGAAGGGGCTCCTGCCCCGGTAGCCGCCTTCCTGGCCACCGCCAGCAAGGTCGCGGTGTTCGCGGTGCTGGTGCGCCTGTTCCAGCTGTCGCCAGTGGCCAGCAGCGGCGTCCTGAGCAACGTCCTGACCGTGATCGCCATTGCCTCGATCCTGGTGGGTAACCTGCTGGCGCTGACCCAGAGCAACCTCAAGCGCCTGCTGGGTTACTCGTCCATCGCCCACTTCGGTTACCTGCTGATCGCCCTGGTGGCGAGCAAGGGCCTGGCGATGGAAGCCATCGGCGTGTACCTGGTCACCTACGTGATCACCAGCCTCGGCGCCTTCGGCGTGATCACCCTGATGTCCTCGCCCTACAAAGGTCGCGACGCCGACGCCCTGTACGAGTACCGCGGCCTGTTCTGGCGCCGTCCGTACCTGACCGCCGTGCTGACCGTGATGATGCTGTCCCTGGCCGGTATCCCGCTGACCGCGGGCTTCATCGGCAAGTTCTACATCATCGCCACCGGTGTCGAAGCGCATCAATGGTGGCTGGTAGGCTCGCTGATCCTGGGTAGCGCCATCGGCGTGTTCTACTACCTGCGCGTGATGGTCACCCTGTACCTGATCGAGCCGAACCTGCGTCGCGTCGATGCCCAGCTGCACTGGGAACAGAAAGCCGGTGGCGTCATGCTGCTGGCCATCGCGCTGCTGGCGTTCTTCCTCGGCGTGTACCCACAGCCACTGCTGACCCTGGTCCAGCATTCCGGCCTGGCGGGCTGATCGCCCAAGCAACGATGCTCCACACAAAACGGCACCTTCGGGTGCCGTTTTGCATTTCAGGCGCCCAGCCCTCCCCTCTTCCCATCAATACTCGGAATCCTCCCTGGCGCTCCGGCGATTGATTCCGAAAGCCGCTTGCGGATCCCCGTCCTAGGCTATCCCCTCAGTCTGGCAACGAGCCGGAGCATCTCTGGAAAATGAGGTCGAGGACAGAAGCAATGAGCAGACACGAGATCTTTCCCGAGCCACTGGAGGGCGTCCCGGCCCTCACCCTGGAGCGTCAGGGCAAGATCACCCTGCGCAGCCAGCAGGTGAAGCTCGGCAAGCTGCCGCCCATCAGCGCTGCCGAGGTCCTGAAGGTCCGCCAGCGACTGAACCTGTCGCGCTCGGTATTCGCCATGTACCTGCGCACCAACACCCGTACCCTGGAGAACTGGGAACAAGGCCGCGCCACTCCCAGTGCCCAGGCCACCACCTTGATCCGCCTGGTCGAACGCTTCCCGGATACCATGCAGCGCCTGGCTGCGCTGACCTGAGGGGGCTTTTTCCCGCAGCCAATAAAAAACCCGCACGAGGCGGGTTTTTTATTGCTTGCGAACCAGGGCTCAGTCAGCCAGGCGCCAGGTGGTGCCGCCCTTGCCGTCTTCCAGGATCACGCCCATGGCGGTGATCTGGTCACGGATCCGGTCGGACTCGGCCCAGTCCTTGTTGGCCCGGGCCGCCAGGCGGGCCTGGATCAGCGCCTCGACCTGCGCCGCGTCGACCCGACCACCGGCATCGGCCTGCAAGAAGTCCTCGGCCTCCAGTTGCAGTACGCCCAGTACATCTGCCAGTTGCCGCAAGCGGGCCGCCAGGCCTGCCGCCGCGTCGAGATCGCTCTCACGCAGGCGGTTGATCTCGCGCACCATCTCGAACAGCACGGCACAGGCTTCCGGGGTACCGAAGTCGTCGTTCATCACCTGGGTGAAACGCTCGACGAAGGCCTCGCCGCCGGCAGGGGTCACTTTAGGCAAGCCCTTGAGCGCGTGGTAGAACCGCTCCAGGGCGCCCTTGGCGTCCTTGAGGTTGTCTTCCGAGTAGTTGATCGCGCTGCGGTAGTGGCTGGACACCAGCAGGTAGCGCACCACCTCCGGATGGTACTTGTCGAGCACGTCGCGGATGGTGAAGAAGTTGTTCAAGGACTTGGACATCTTCTCGCCATTGATGCGGATCATGCCGCAGTGCATCCAGGCATTGGCGTAGGTCTTGCCGGTGGCCGCCTCGCTCTGGGCGATCTCGTTCTCATGGTGCGGGAACTCCAGGTCGCTGCCGCCGCCATGGATGTCGAAGGTCTCGCCCAGGCAGCAGGTGGACATCACCGAGCACTCGATATGCCAGCCCGGACGCCCGGCGCCCCATGGCGACTCCCAGCTCGGCTCGCCCGGCTTGGTGGCCTTCCACAGGACGAAGTCCAGCGGGTCCTGCTTGGCTTCGTCGACCTCGATCCGCGCGCCGATGCGCAGGTCCTCGATCTTCTTGCGCGACAGCTTGCCGTAGCCCATGAACTTGGCGACGCGGTAGTACACGTCGCCATTGCCAGGTGCGTAGGCATAACCCTTGTCGATCAGGGTCTGGATCATGCTCAGCATGCCCGGGATATGATCCGTGGCCCGTGGTTCCAGGTCCGGCTTCTTGATGTTCAGCCGGGCCTCGTCCTCGTGCATGGCCGTGATCATGCGCTCGGTCAAGGCGTTGTACGGCTCGCCGTTCTCCCGCGCCCGATTGATGATCTTGTCTTCGATATCGGTGATGTTGCGCACGTAGGTCAGGTTGTAGCCGCTGAAACGCAACCAGCGGGTCACCAGGTCGAAGGCGACCATGCTGCGGCCATGGCCGATGTGGCAGTAGTCGTATACGGTCATGCCGCACACGTACATGCGCACATTGTTGCCATCCAGGGGCTTGAAGACTTCTTTGCTCTTGGTGAGCGTGTTGTAGATCGTTAGCACGTTAGTTCCTTGACTGAATCACTGACCCCAGGAGTCGCGCAGGGTCACGGTACGGTTGAATACCGGGGCACCTGGTTTCGAGTCCTTGATATCCGCGCAGAAGTAGCCTTCGCGCTCGAACTGGAAACGGTCCTCCGGCTGTGCGTTGCCCAACGAGGGTTCGGCACGACAACCAGTGAGCACTTGCAGGGAGTCAGGGTTGATGTTGTCCAGGAAACTCGCGCCGTCCTCGGCCTTCTCCGGGTTCGACGAACGGAACAGGCGATCGTACAGGCGCACTTCGCACTCGACGCTGGCGGCCGCCGGCACCCAGTGGATCACGCCCTTGACCTTGCGGCCCTCCGGGTTCTTGCCCAGGGTGTCCGGATCGTAGGAGCAGCGCAGTTCGACGATGTTGCCATCGGCATCCTTGATCGCCTCGTCGGCGCGGATCACGTAGCTGCCGCGCAGGCGCACTTCACCGGCCGGCTCCAGGCGCTTGTAGCCTTTTGGTGGCTCTTCCATGAAGTCGTCACGATCGATGTAGATTTCACGGGCGAATGGCAGCACGCGCACGCCCATGTCTTCTTTCGGATGACGCGGCAGCTCGAGGTTCTCGACCTGGCCTTCCGGGTAGTTGGTGATCACCACCTTCAATGGGCGCAGCACGCACATGGCACGCGGGGCGCTCTGGTCGAGGTCGTCACGGATGCTGAATTCGAGCATGCCGAAATCCACCACGCCGTCGGAACGGTTGGTGCCGATCATCTCGCAGAAGTTGCGGATCGACTTGGGGGTGTAGCCGCGACGGCGGAAGCCCGACAGGGTCGACATGCGCGGGTCGTCCCAGCCATTGACGTGCTGCTCGTCCACCAATTGCTTGAGCTTGCGCTTGCTGGTGATGGTGTAGTTCAGGTTCAGCCGGCTGAACTCGTACTGGCGTGGCTTGCACGGCACCGACAGGTTGTCCAGGAACCACTCGTACAGCGGACGATGGCTCTCGAACTCCAGGGTGCAGATCGAATGGGTGATGCCTTCGATGGCGTCCGACTGGCCGTGGGTGAAGTCGTAGATCGGGTAGATGCACCACTTGTCGCCGGTCTGGTGGTGATGGGCATGGCGGATGCGGTAGAGGATCGGGTCGCGCAGGTTCATGTTCGGCGAAGCCATATCGATCTTGGCCCGCAGTACGCGCTCGCCGTCCTTGAACTCGCCGGCCTTCATGCGGGCGAACCAGTCCAGGTTCTCTTCCACCGAGCGCTCGCGGAACGGGCTGTTCTTGCCCGGCTCGGTGAGGGTGCCACGGTATTCCTTGGCCTGCTCGGGAGTCAGGTCGTCGACATAGGCCTTGCCTGCCTTGATCAGCTCCACTGCCCAATCGTGCAACTGGTCGAAATATTGCGAGGCATAGCGCACTTCACCGGCCCATTCGAAGCCCAGCCACTTGACGTCGCGCTCGATGGCGTCGATGTACTCCTGGTCTTCCTTGGCCGGGTTGGTGTCGTCGAAACGCAGGTGGGTGACGCCACCGAATTCCTGGGCCAGGCCGAAGTTCACGCAGATCGACTTGGCGTGACCGATGTGCAGGTAGCCGTTGGGCTCCGGCGGGAAGCGGGTCACGATCTGCGTGTGTTTACCCGAGTCCAGGTCCGCCTGGATGATCGGGCGCAGGAAGTTGACCGGTACGGCCGGTCCAGTCTTGGAATTGGAGGTAGGGTCGACAGTGGGCTTGCTCATAGGATCCTTGAACGTACAAGTGCGCGGCCGGATGCGGCCTGATAAATCAAAACGGATATCATAGCCGATGCTGTCAAGTGCCTGACAGAGCGCAGCTTTAAAACTGCGGCTATTAATAGCAGGCAAGTTAAAAAACCACCTCGAAATTCATGGCTCTCAGGCTAAACTGCGCTCCTTGGCCGCAGGATGCGCCAGATCGGTCCGGACCGCTTGCCTGTCCCGGCCGCGAAGATTTTCTTGAAAACGCTTTCCTTATAAAGAGTACCGACCATGACCCAAGTCAAACTGACCACCAACCACGGCGAGATCGTGCTGGAACTGAACGCCGAGAAAGCCCCGTTGACCGTGGCCAACTTCGTCGAATACGTGAAAGCCGGTCATTACGAAAACACCATTTTCCACCGCGTCATCGGTAACTTCATGATCCAGGGCGGCGGCTTCGAACCTGGCATGAAAGAGAAGAAAGACAAGCGCCCAAGCATCCAGAACGAAGCGGACAACGGCCTCTCCAACGACAAGTACACCATCGCCATGGCCCGTACCATGGAGCCGCACTCGGCCTCCGCGCAGTTCTTCATCAACGTCACCGACAACAGCTTCCTCAACCACAGCGGCAAGACCGTGCAGGGCTGGGGCTACGCAGTATTCGGCAAGGTGATCGCCGGTAGCGAAGTGGTCGACAAGATCAAGGGCGTGGCCACCACCATGAAGGCCGGCCACCAGGACGTACCGGCAGAAGACGTGATCATCGAGAAAGCCGAGATCATTGAGTGATACTGCTGATTTCAGACCTGCATCTGGAAGAGCAACGCCCGGACATCACCCGGGCGTTTCTGGATTTACTCGGTGGCCGCGCCCGCGACGCCGAGGCGCTGTACATCCTCGGCGACTTCTTCGAGGTATGGATCGGCGACGATGCCATGACCCCCTACCAGCTTTCCATCTGCCAGGCTCTGCGGGAGCTGAGCGATAGCGGTACCCAGGTATTCCTGATGCACGGCAATCGCGACTTCCTGCTCGGCCAGGCCTTCTGCAAGGCCGCCGGCGCCACCCTGCTCAAGGACCCCAGCGTCGTCGACTTCTACGGCGAGCCGGTGCTGCTGATGCATGGCGACAGCCTGTGCACCCGCGACGAAGCCTACCAGCGCATGCGCCGTTACCTGCGCAACCCGCTGAGCCTGTGGATCCTGCGCCACCTGCCATTGCGTACCCGCCACAAGCTGGCACGCAAGCTGCGCAGCGAAAGCCGGGCGCAGACCCGCATGAAGGCCAACGACATCGTCGACGTCACCCCGGAGCAGGTGCCGCTGGTGATGCAGCAACAGGGGGTCCGCACCTTGGTGCATGGCCACACCCATCGTCCGGCGATCCACAAGTTGCAGATCGGCGACCAGGCGGCCCGGCGCATCGTGCTGGGCGACTGGGACCGCCAGGGCTGGGCGCTGCAGGTGGACGAACAAGGCATGCAACTGGCGGCCTTCGACTTCGTGCCCACCCAACTGGCGCTACCGGACTCTCCCTGAAGCAACGCTTGCCTGAAACGAAAACCGGCGTGCCGGCGAAGAGGTTCTCGAACTTGCCATAGGTTCGAGGAGCGCTCCGCCGGCACGCCGGTGTTCTTTATCGCTGCTATGCCGTCAGTGTCCGCCCGAGGCCGGGCCGGCCTTGGCGGCGAACGGCGGCTTGGCCATCCAGACCAGCAGGATCAGGCCCATGAAGCTCCATCCCAGCAAGGTGAAGTAGTCCACGGTGGAGAGCATGTACGCCTGGCTGGTGAGGATCTGGTCCATCTGCGCGTAGGCCTTGGTGCTCGCGCCGCCCAGGCTGTTCAGGGTTTCCCGGGTGGCCGGGTCGAAGACACTCATGTGCTCGCTCATGTAGGCGTGGTGCTGGTCCGCCCGGCGAATCCAGATCCAGGTGGTCAGCGAAGCCGCGAAGCTGCCGCCCAGGGTCCGCAGGAAGGTCGCCAGGCCGGCGCCATCGGCGATCTCGTGGGGTGGCAGGTCCGACATCAGGATGCTCAGGGTCGGCATGAAGAACAGCGCCACGCCGATGCCCATGAACAACTGCACCAGGGCCACATGCTGGAAGTCCACTTCGTTGGTGAAGCCGGCACGCATGAAGCAGCTCAGGCCCATGGCCAGGAACGCCAGGCCCGCCAGCAGGCGCAGGTCGATCTTGTGCGCATACTTGCCGACAAAGGGCGACATCAGCACCGGCAGGATGCCGATCGGCGCCACGGCCAGGCCGGCCCAGGTGGCGGTGTAGCCCATCTGCGTCTGCAACCACTGCGGCAGGATCAGGTTGATCCCGAAGAACCCCGCGTAACCGGCCACCAGCACGATGGTGCCGATGCGGAAGTTGCGATGGGCGAACAGCCGCAGGTTGACCACCGGATGGCGGTCGGTCATTTCCCAGATCACGAACGCCGTCAGGGCGATCACCGAGATCACGCTGCCGATGATGATGAAGTTGGATTCGAACCAGTCCAGGTCGTTGCCCTTGTCGAGGACGATCTGCAAGGCGCCGACACCGATGATCAACGCCAGCAGGCCGATGTAGTCCATCGGTTGGCGACTGGTGACCACCGGCCGCGCCTTGAGCTGCTGCATCACCACCCAGGCGGCGAACAGCCCGATGGGGATGTTGATGAAGAAAATCCAGGGCCAGCTGTAGCTGTCGGTGATCCAGCCGCCGAGGATAGGCCCGGCTATGGGCGCCACCACCGTGACCATCGCCAGCAACGCCAGGGCCATGCCTCGCTTCGCCGGCGGATAGACGGCGATCAGCAGGGTCTGGGTCATCGGGTACAGCGGCCCGGCCACCACCCCTTGCAGCACCCGGAAGCCCACCAGCTCGGGCATCGAGGTGGAAATGCCGCACAGGAACGAGGCCAGCACGAACAGCAGCGTGGCCCAGATGAACAGCTTCACTTCGCCGAAGCGCCGGCTCAGCCAGCCGGTCAGCGGCAAGGCGATGGCGTTGCTCACGGCAAACGAGGTGATGACCCAGGTGCCCTGCTCCGAACTCACCCCCAGGTTGCCGGAGATGGTCGGCAGCGCCACGTTGGCGATGGTGGTGTCGAGCACCTGCATGAAGGTCGCCAGCGACAGGCCGATGGTGCTCAGCAGCAAGCTGGGCGGGGTGAAAGAGGCGTTATTGCTCATCGCGAATCCTTTGGAACGGGACAGGCCTCCCGGCTCCTAGACGGAGCCGGGACGGACGGATTGGCGAATCAGCGCTTGGCCGTCTTGCCGATGGCCGCACTGTTGTCGTGGATCAGCCGGGTGATCAGGGCATCGGCTTCCACCAGCTGGCGGTCGTAGACAGCGGTGCTGAACGAGGCCTTTTGCGGTGGCTGCTGGGCCAGCACCGGGCCGCTCTGGTCCCGCAGGTTGACGTTGACCACCGTCGACAGGCCGACCCGCAGCGGATGCTTGGCCAGTTCCTCGGCATTGATGTGGATCCGCACCGGCACCCGCTGGACGATCTTGATCCAATTACCGGTGGCGTTCTGCGCCGGCAGCAGGGCGAAGGCGCTGCCGGTACCGGCGCCGAGGCTGTCCACGGTGCCGCTGTACTTCACATCGCTGCCATAGATGTCGGCCTCGATGTCCACCGGCTGGCCGATACGCATGTCGCGCAGCTGGGTTTCCTTGAAGTTGGCATCGATCCACAGCTGGTCCAGGGGAATCACCGCCATCAGCGCCGTACCCGGCTGCACACGCTGGCCCAGTTGCACGGTGCGCTTGGCCACATAGCCGGTGACCGGGGCGATCAAGGTGCTGCGCGCGTTGTTCAGGTAGGCCTGGCGCAGTTGCGCGGCCGCCGACTGCACGTCCGGATGGTTGGAAACCACGGTGTCGTCCACCAGGGCGTTGGTGGTGTTGAGCTGCTGCTGGGCGTTGGCCAGGGCATTCTGCGCGCTGGTCAGGTCATCCCGGGCGTGGGACAGCTCTTCCTGGGAAATCGCCCCGCTGGCCGCGAGGTTCTTGCGGCGGTTGTAGTTGTCCTGGGCTTTCTGCACCTCGGCCTTCTGCGCGGCCACCTGGGCCCGCATGCCATCCACATTGCTGTACAGGCCGCGCACCTGGCGCACGGTCCGCGCCAGGTTGGCCTCGGCGCTCTGCAGGCCGACCTGGGCATCGTTGGGGTCGAAGTTGATCAGCACCTGGCCTTCATGCACCAGGTCGCCATCGTCGGCGCCGATACTGACCACCGTGCCGGTGACCAGCGGGGTGATCTCCACCACGTTGCCGTTGACGTAGGCGTCGTCGGTATTTTCATTCCAGCGGCCATAGAGCTCATGCCAGGCGTAGACGCCCAGGCCGCCCAGTACGACGATGGCCGCCAGCCCCAGCAGCATGACCTTGCGCTTGCGTGGGTTGGCGTTGTCCGGAGTGCTTGGAGTGTTTTGAGTGTCGGCGGTAGCCATGACAAATACCTCGAATTATTTGGTCTGCGGGGCGGGGCTGGGATTGGCCGAAGCCAGGTTCTGGGTGTCGAAACCGCCCCCCAGGGCCTGCATCAGTTGGATCGACAGGTCGATCTGTTGCGCGTTGAGCGTGGCCAGTTGGCGCTGGGTCTGCAGCAATTGCTGCTCGATGCTCAGCACGTCCAGGTAGTTGCCGATACCCGAGCCGTAGCGCTGGACCACCGTGTCATAGGACTCCTGGGCGATGTCGGTGGCATGTTGCTGGGCAGCGATCTGCCGGCCGATATCGCGCAACTGGGTGACGCTGTCGCTGACGTCGCCGAGAGCCGTCACCAGGGTCTTGTTGTACTGGGCCACCGCCAGGTCGTAGTCGGCGTCCCGGGCGTCGAGGCTAGCCCGCAGCCGCCCACCATCGAAGATCGGCAGCGAGACGGTCGGGGCTATGTTGAAGAAACGGCTGGCGGAGCCGAACATCGCGTCCCCCAGCACCGACTCGGCACCGGCGCTGGCGCTCAGGTTGAGGTTGGGATAGAAGCGGGTCTTGCTGGCGTCGATGTTCTTGCTCGCCGCCTCCACCCGCCAGCGGGCCGCCACCAGATCAGGGCGACGCCCCAGCAGTTCCGCCGGCAACACCGACGGCAGCGCCACGGCACTGGCCTGCAGGACCTTGGGCCGACGGATTTCGTCGGAGCGCTCCGGTCCCTTGCCCAGCAACACCGCAAGGGCGATCTTGGCGCTCTGCAATTGCTTCTCGGCATCGATCTGGCTGGCCTGGGAGCTGGCCTCCAGGCTCTCGGTCTGCTGGTACTGGTACTGGCTGTCGATCCCGGCGCTCAAGCGCCGCTGGCTCAGGTCGAGCATCTGCCGGGTCCGCTTGAGGTCCTCGGTGGCCAGGTCATGGACGATATAGGCACGCCCCAGGTCGCTATAGGCCCGGGCGACGTCGGCGGCCAGGCTCAAGCTGGCGGCCTGGCGATCGACCTCGGCGGCCCGGGCCTGGCCCAGGGCCGCTTCCCAGGCTGCGCGCTGACCGCCCCAGAGATCGAAGTTGTAGTTGAAGCTGGCGCCCAGGTTGCGCACCGTGGAATAGGCTCCGCCCTGCCCTCGGGGATCCTGGTCGCGGGCCAGGCGCGAACGGCTGACACCGGCGCTGGCGTCCAGGGTCGGCATCCGCTCGGCATCGGCGGCATAGGCCGCGGCACTGGCCTGATGCGCGCGAGCGCTGGCGATCTGCATGTCCGGGCTGTCGCGCAGGGCCTCCTGGATCAGGCCGTCGAGCTGGCTGTCGCCCAGGCTCTTCCACCAGTCGGCACGGGGCCAGGCTGCCGGCGACAGGCTGACGCCATTGAGCGCCTGGCCGGTGGCCAGGCTCTGGGCCGAGAGGCTCACGCCCTCGGTGTCCAGGCCACTGTAATTGGCGCAACCGGCCAGGCTCATGGCCATCAGCACCAGGCTGGCGCGAGTACGCAAGGTTCTACTGCTCATTTGGCACCTACTCGCTGGATGGTGATCGGGTCACCGGCTGCCAGCAGCATTTTCTTGAGGATCTGTTCCAGGGTGGCCAACTCCTCGGGAGTGATGGCGCCGGTCAATTCGTTCATCGCCTCGGCACCGATGAAGGGCAAGCGGTCGGTGAGCTTGCGGCCTTCCTCGGTGAGCACCAGCTGCACCTGGCGGCGATCGCCTTCGGAACGCCTGCGCACCAGGAAATCCTTCTGTTCCAGACGATCGAGCATGCGGGTCATGGAACCGCTATCCAGGGACAAGTGGCGGCACAGTTCGGCCGGGGTATCGACACCGAACTGGGCCATGATGATCAGCACCTTGAACTGCGCGGCGGTGATGCCGTGGGGTTCCATGTGGGTGTCAATAATCCGGTCCTTGAGCAAGGCGGCGCGCCCCAGCAGCAGGCCAAGATGGCAATTGTGAAAATCGTCCGGTTGGAAATGCTTCATCTGCTCACCAATTAGCTGCCTAGGCAGGGAGTGTGTGACGAGATGTTACTGCCTAGGCAGCGAATGTCAATGTAATAATTAGCATGCTCTTTACCTGGCTTATAAGCAGGACAGGTGATGGCGCGCGAAGGCCGCGGGAGGCAATGAACGAAGGAAAGACCTGCCCCGGCCACCGGCGCGCCAAGCGCCAGCGGCCGAGGCCGGCAAGCGCTAGAAGTCGCGCTTGTAGAAGATGTCCAGGGAGCTGGCGAAGCCGCTGGCGGCCTCCAGGTAGACCTTCTTGCTCAGCTTGTAGCGCAAGGCGATGGTGCTGGCCGGCTCGAAGACCCCTACTCCGTAGCGCAGGCTGAGTCGTTCGGAAATGTTGCCGCTGGCCACTACACTGGTGGCATTGCCGCTGCCCTGGGTATCGAGCTGGAAATCCTGGATCCCCAGGTTCTTGGCGATACCTCCGGTGAGCTCCGAACTGCCCATCAAGCCCAGGCCGAGGGCGGCCTGGGCAAGCATATTGTTGTCTTCGCCGCCGGAGCTCAGCGGCCGTCCCAGCACCAGGTAGGACAGGGCCTGCTCCTGGCTCATGGCCGGCTCGGAGAAGATCTTGGTCGTCGGCTGCTCGGCGCTGCCGCTCAAACGGATGCCGGCGATCACGTTGTCGGTCTGGCGCACCGCTTCGATATCCAGGTAGGGCTGGTCGATGGGGCCGGCGAACAGCAGCCGCGCCCGGCGTACCGTCAGGCGCTGGCCATAGGCACGGTAGCGACCATCGTTGAGCCACAGCTCGCCACGGGTGTCCATGTTGTCGCCGATGTGCACATGGCCCTGCAGGTTGGCCGTCAGGCCGAAGCCGCTGAAGGCCAGCTTGTCCTGGCCCACTTCCACGTCGATGTTCATCGCCATGGCCATGGGCGCCTTGCCCTCGACGGTATGCTGGCCAACGATCACCGTGTCGTCGGAAACCTTGACCGTCGATGGCGGCAGCTCGCGCACGGTGATCTGGCCCTTGGGAATCGCCATCTTGCCGCTGATTGCCAGCCGGTTGTCCTGCAGGGCGATCTTCAGGTCGGGCGCCACCTCAAGCGCCGCATAGGGCTCGACCGTCACCGGCAGTTGCGAACCCTTGAGGTTGAGGTCCACCAGCAGTTCCCGGCCCCAGGCGAGGTTGCCGTCGAGGCTGCCCTGGCCGCTCTTGCCGCCCTTCCAGGTGCCGTCGAGGCGCACGTTCTCACCCATGATCTGCGCGGTCAGCTGCAGGTCCTCGATGCTGGTGGGCAGTTCAGAACCGGATACCTGGCCACCGCTGAGTTGCAAGCTGCCGTTGACCTGGGGCGCCAGCAGGCCGCCGGACAGCCGGCCGCTGCCGTTCAAGCTGCCATTGAGCTTTTCCACCATGGGCACGAACGGCCGCGCCACGGAGAGGTCCAGGCCACTGAGGCGGAACTCCCCGGACAGCGGCTTGTTCTTGGGCAGCGGGTTGATCTGCGCCTGGACCATCAACTGCCCAAGCTTGCCGCCATCGAACTGCAATTGGCTGTCGATGCGCCGTGGCCCCAGGCGCGAGTCGAGCTTCAGGGCCTGGTAGGGAAAGTCCAGCCACTGCTCCTTGTCCTTGACCCGCAGGGTGCCGCCACTGGCATCCACGACGATCTGGCCCTTGGGGCCGCTGGCCGGCAGGTCCAGCTGGACATCGGCATTGAGCATGCCCTTCCAGGCGAAATCCTTGGGCAACCACTGGGCCAGGCTGTCGATGGGGAAGCGCTTGAGGTGGTAGCGCAGCTTCGGTTCGGGCATCAGCCGCTGGTCTTCGCCACACAGGCTGGCGTCGCCGCTGACCCAGCAATGGGCGGCGAAGTTGACCGTGCCATTGGCCAGGCGCTCGAGCCGCGCCGGGTTCTGCAGCTTCCAGTCCTGGCCACCACTCTGGACCTCACCGCTGGCCAGCCGTCCGCGCCAGGCGCCCTGGTCCAGGGTGCCATCCAGGCCCAGGGCCAGCTTCAACAGCGGGCCTTGCAGGTCCAGTTGCAGCTGCTGCTTGCGGATGTCGCCCTGGCCAGCCAGGGTCAGGCTACCGAGCTGGGTATCGCCGGCCTGGATGCCGCTGCCCTTGAGTTCGATGCGAGCCTTCTGCGCCCCATCGAGGCTGGCATCGAGCTTGAGGCTTTGCAGGCGGTTGTCGGCAAAGGCCAACTGCTGCCCGTTCAGCTCCGCCTTGCCCTGGGGCGCCGTGAGCGTCCCGGCCAGGTCCACCCGGCCACTGAGCTGGCCGCGCAACTGCGGCCAGAGCTGGCCCAGGCGCGGCAGGCGGATGTCCAACTGACCGCTGACCTTCTGTTGCAGGCTGCCTGCACCATTGATCCGGTTATCCCCCAGGCGAATGTCCAGGGTATTGAGGCGCCACTGCTCGCCGGCGCCGTCGGCCTTGGCCTGCAGCAGCGCGGGCTGGCCGCGCAGGCGGCCCTTGAGATCCAGGTCGGCGGCGAGCTTGAGCTGCTGGTTTTTCAGCTCCCCCTGGCTACGCAAGGGTCCGGCCAGGGTTCCGGGCAATTCAGCCAGCCAGTAGGCCGGGTTGATGGCCGACAGGTCCAGGGCGGTATCCCAGGCCAGGCCATCGGCGAACTGCAGGTTCAAGTGCCCCTGGGCCTTGCCCTGGCCGGCGGTCAGTTGCAATTGCGGCAGGTGTACCTGGCCCAGGTCGCCACTGAACGGACTGCCGAGGCTGAAGGCCCCTGCCGGACCATCCAGGTCCCCCTGGAAGTTGCCCAGGTAGTTGCCATCGCGGTACGCCACTTCGGCGTTGAACTTGCGCAGGGCCACGGCCGGCTCGTCGATTTGTGGGTAGAGGCGATGCCAGGGAAAATCCAGCCAGGCGAGCCGGGCCTCGGCGACAAAGCCCTGGCTCCAGTCCAGCTGGCCCTCGAGCTTGAGGCTCTGGTGGTCGCTGGCCTGCAGTTCCAGGGTGGTGATCTGGGCGCCCTTGGCGTCGACCCTACCCTGCAACGACAAGGCAACCGGCCCTTGCTCGGCCGGCAGGCTGGCCTGGCCGACGAGCTGGTAGCCGCGTTTCAGGTCGCCCTTGCCAGTGAGCTGCAGCTGGTCCAATTGCAGGGTATCCGGCAGGTCGGCACTGGCCTTGAAGCCATCCGCGGTGATCCGTACCTGGGCCGGCAGGTCCTGGGCCAGCGGTTGCAGTTCACCGCTCAGGCGCCCTTGCAGGTAACCACTGCTGTCGGCCTGCAACTTGAGGGTCTTGAGCAGGTCGCCCTCGACCTGCAGCGCCAGTTTCCAGGGACCGTCGCCGGGAGCCGGCAGGCCAAGGCTGCCCTGGGCAGTCAGGGGCCAGTCGCCCGTGGGTTGCAGCAAGCCGGTCAACTCCAGGGCCAGGTCGTCGCGTTGCAGTTGCAACGCATCGATGCGCAGCCCTTGGGTAGTCCAGTGGGCCGCCAGCTGCAGGCTCTTGAGTTGCTCGCTGCCGTCGAGCAGCAGGCTGCCGAGCCGTACCCGCCCCAGCTCGATGGCCAGCGGCAGGTGCAACTCCGGCAAGCTGATGGGCCCCGGGCTCTCCTGGCCACCGGCCGGAAACTGCAGGCTGACCTGATCGGCCTCCAGTTGCTCGATGCATAGCGTCATGCGCAGCAGG
Organism: Pseudomonas sp. CMR5c; assembly: GCF_003850545.1. Lineage (NCBI taxonomy): Bacteria > Pseudomonadati > Pseudomonadota > Gammaproteobacteria > Pseudomonadales > Pseudomonadaceae > Pseudomonas > Pseudomonas sp. CMR5c. The sequence goes on from NZ_CP027705.1 coordinate 4,401,125, forward strand.
CAAGCAGGCGACCAGGAAAACTGCACGCCGCGCAGTTCGATCCGCGTGCCGTCCTGCTGCCAAAGCAGGTGCCCGGCGCTCCACTGCCCTCCGAGGCGACCGTCGAATTGCTCCAGGCTCAAGCCCGGCACCTGGCGCAAGGCCCAGCGGCTGCCGGCCTGGGTCCCGAGGACCGCGGCCAGCGCAAGGATGACCAGGACCACCAGCGCCAGGATCGCCAGCAGCGTTATCTTCAAACCACGCATCACAGCTCTGGCCCCATGGAAAAGTGTAAACGTACACCGCCGTCATCATTCATGGCGTGGGCCAGGTCGACCCGGATCGGGCCCACCGGCGAGACCCAGCGAACCCCAAGCCCGACCCCGGTCTTGAGGTTCGGCAGTTCCAGCTTATTGAAGGAGTTGCCCTGGTCGATAAAAGTCGCGATCCGCCATTTTTCGGCGATCGAGTATTGATATTCGACGCTGCCGGCGACCATGTAGCGCCCACCGATGCGATCGCCCTTGGAATTCTTCGGCGACAGGCTCTGATAGTCGTAGCCACGCACGCTCTGGTCGCCACCGGCGAAGAAACGCAGGGACGGCGGCACCGATTTGTAGCCGTTGGTGGCGCTCCCGCCGAACTGCACCCGGCCCAGCAGGCGATGGTTGTCCCAGACCGTGGTCAGGCCCTTGAGCAACACCGTGCCGTACAACAGGTTGTTGTCCGAGCCCAGGCCTTCCTTGGCCACCTTGGTATCGAACTGGATGCGATAACCGTTGTGCGGATCGATACGGTTGTCACTGCGCAGATAGGAATACGTCAGGCCAGGCATCAGCAGGTTGCTCAGTCCCGAATCATCGCCGAGCCGATACTCTTCACGCTGGTACTTGAGCGAGACCACCCGCTGCCAGCCACTGGGCAGCTTGCTGTGCCACTCGGGCCCCAGGGTCAACAGCTTGCTCAGGGTATCGGTGCCGGAGATTTCTTCGTTCTGGTAGCCGCCGGCGAACCGCAGCTTGTCGGTCAGGGGCGGGTCCAGGGGAATGTCGTACCACAGCCCGACGTTCTGCCGTGGCGCCGAGACTTCAGCCTCCCAGCCATAGCTGTGGCCCTGGGGGTTGACCCAATGCCGGGTCCAGTTGGCCTTGACCCGTGGACCGACGTCGGTGGAGTAGCCCAGGCCCAGGCCCATGGTGCGGGGCTTGCGGGTGTCGAGCTGGACCGCCACCGGAATCACTTCATGCTCGGCAGCGGTAGGCGTGGCATCCACCCGCACGGATTCGAAATAGCCACTGGACTGCAGGGCCTGGTTGAGTTCGGCGATCAATTCGGAGTCGTAGGCGGTACCGGCCTTGAACGGCACCATGCGCCGCAGCAGGTCTTCATCGAACAGCGAGTCCCCGCTGAAGCTGACCTTGCCCAGGGCATAGCGCGGGCCGCTGTCGTAGACCAGCTCGATGTCCGCCACGCCGGCCAGCGGGTCCACCCGCAGTTGCTGCCGGGTAAAGCGCCCGCTGAAGAAGCCATAGCGCGAGGCCTGGTTCTGGATCAGGCGCTTGGCGTCTTCGTAACGCCCATGGTTGAGCACCGCGCCAGGCTTGAGCTGGTCGCTGTCAGGGGTACGAAAGGACTTGAGGGAGGCGGCCGGGCCTTCGACTCGGATGGTCACTTCGCGCAGGTGCACCGGCTCGCCGGGATCGATGCGCAACAGCAGGCGCGGCTTGTCGCCGCCCCGTACTTCGCTGGAGATCAATGGCTGGTAGTAGCCCAGGGCCTGGGCAGCTTTCTTGGCCTGCTCCTCGGCGCCCCTGCTGAACCTCAGCAGGGCTTCTTCATCTCGATCGCCAAGATCGCCGATATAACCTTCGATGTTGGCCTTCAACTCGTCGTTGGCAGGTTTGATCCTGACAGCCAATTCGCTTTGCGCCAGCGCCGCACAGCTGGTGAACAGCAGCAAGAAACCGCTGGTGAATCTTCCGGAAAACTTCATAGGCGCGGATGCTATCACGAGCTTGGGAGGGCGATAGAGCGCTCGAGGGCGGGGAAAGTTCGATTCAGCCTGTTGCGCTTTGTAAGCGCTGCGGATTGGGATGGAAGAACACATGCTCGCGGACCGGCCCTACCGCCACCTCACCGATCTCTGCATAACCCTGGCGCTGGTAGAACGCGAGATAACGCGGGTTGCCGGTATCGAGCACCACGCCCTGGGAGTTGGCGTCCACCGCGCACCAGTTGTGCACCGCCTCCAGCAACTGTTCGCCAAAATGCTGCCCCTGGAACTGCGGATGCACGCCCAGCAGTGGCAATACATGCAGCGCATCGTTGGGCAGGCAGGCTTGCACCGCGTCATGGTATTCCAGGTAGCGCCGGGTACAGCGAAAGCCCGTGCTCAACACCATGCGCAGCCGCCAGGCCCAACTCTCGGTGATACCCAGCCGGCGCCGGGGCGGTGCGATCAGGGCGATACCGATCAGCCGGTCATTGACCAGCAAGCCGATGGCTGGCAGTTCCTGCAAGAAGTGTTGCTTGACCAGCTCGCGCACCGTGGCGCGCACCCGTTGCTCGTAGCCGGGGCGCTCGGACTCGAAGATGAAACCGAAGGTCGGTTCGTGGCGATAGGCCTGGTACAACAGCGACCGCGCTTCGCGGGAATACCCGCTGTCGAGCATGTGGATATCGGCGATGGCATTGCTGGCCTCGGGCATGACGGTCACTCCTCCCTGGCGCGGCTCGAAAGGTCGCGCTCTTGTATTACGAGCCTTGCGCGCCGCTGAACGTTCCCGCGCCCAAGGACATTAGCAGCGCATCGGCGACGCCGCCACGCTGGTCGACCCGGGCGTTGTCAGCTAGCATCGCTGTTTTGCCAGGACCGCCGACCATGAAGATCGTCTCGTTCAACATCAACGGGCTGCGCGCCCGCCCCCATCAGCTGGCGGCGCTGATCGACAAGCACCAGCCGGACGTGATCGGCCTGCAGGAAACCAAGGTCGCCGACGAGCAGTTCCCCCTCGCCGAGGTCCAGGCCCTGGGGTATCACGTGCATTACCACGGCCAGAAGGGCCACTACGGCGTCGCCCTGCTCTCGCGCCAAGCGCCACTGGCTCTGCACAAGGGCTTCGACAACGATGACGAAGACGCCCAGCGCCGCTTCATCTGGGGCACTTTCGCCGACGCCAATGGCACGCCGGTGACCATCATGAACGGCTATTTCCCCCAGGGCGAAAGCCGCGACCACCCCACCAAGTTCCCGGCCAAGGAGCGCTTCTACAGCGACCTGCAACAGTTGCTGGAAAGCCGCTTCAGCAACGACCAGCCCCTGGTGGTCATGGGTGATGTGAACATTTCCCCGGAAGACTGCGACATCGGCATCGGCGCCGACAACGCCAAGCGCTGGCTCAAGACCGGCAAGTGCAGCTTCCTCCCGGAAGAGCGCGAGTGGATGGCACGCCTGAAGAACTGGGGCCTGGTGGACAGCTTCCGCCACCTCAACCCCGAGGTGAACGACCGCTTCAGCTGGTTCGACTACCGCAGCCGTGGCTTCGAAGACGAACCCAAGCGTGGCTTGCGCATCGACCTGATCCTGGCGTCCCGTGGCCTGCTGCCGCGGGTCAAGGCTGCCGGGGTCGACTATGAACTGCGGGGCATGGAGAAACCTTCGGACCATGCGCCGATCTGGCTCGAATTGAGCTGATCGCCAGGCACAAAAAAGCCCATCTGTTGATGGGCTTTTTTCTGCCGGTTAGAGCTGGACCCGCTGGACGCGGTCCGTGGTGCCGGCGCTGGCAATCTCGCCGATGGCTCTCTCCAGGGCCTCTTGCGAATCGTACAAGTGGCTGACGAGGATCACCTCATTGCCAGACTTGAGCTTGAAATAGGGCTTGCCACCCGACGAAATTTTCTTGACGTAGCGCTCGGGAGAGGCGCAGTGTGCGCGGAACAGGCCGAGGGCTGCCTCGGCACTGTCCCGGCAAGGGTAGCGGTCGCTTTGAAGCATGGTCTGCGCCTCCTCTGTCTTGAGCAAGAATCTGCACGCACCACTGCCATACTGCTTCAGTTCAAACCAGGCACTCATTTGCAACTCCTTTGAAAGTCACGAGAACTGGCAGCTCCACGCTGCCGGGGCATCTGCGGGGATGACGCGTTGGCAGTCGCCCCAATCCCCTACAGACAAAGTTGTCCACTCTACGTAGGCTCCAAAGGCTGGTCTTTAGGAAAAATCTCAAAAAATCTAGAGAAAACAGCTATTTATGGCGTAGGACTTTCGCCATTTATCGATGACACCCGTCCTTCGTCACATGTCTGTCACCTCCCTGACTTAATCTCGCCGGCACTTACCTATTCCTCTATATAGAAGGCCAGTGCCCCATGCCCCGCGTTTTCTCCGCCAGTGAACGAGACATCTGGTGCCGGACCATCAGCCTGTTCCTGATCGGTTTCATTTGTTATTCCCTGCCCTGGTCGGCATTCGCCGCCCTGCCCCTGGCGGCGGACGACACGGCGGAGCTGCGTATCCAGGGTTCCAACACCATCGGCGCCCGGTTGGGCCCGGCGCTGGTCAAGGGGCTCATGGAACAACAGGGCCTGCATGGCATCAGGATCGAGGCCAGCGGCAAGGACAACGAGCAACGGGTCGTCGGCCAGACCGCCCAGGGCGGCCAGGTCCGGGCGGAGGTGGCGGCCCATGGCTCGAGCACCGGCTTTGCCGCGCTGAACAGTGCCCGAGCCGACCTGGCCGCCGCCTCACGGCCGATCAAGGACGGTGAACTGGTGGAGCTGGAGAACCTCGGTGACCTGAAAAGCCCCGACGCCGAGCAAGTCATCGCCATCGACGGCCTGGCGATCATCCTCCATCCACGCAACCCGCTGACCCGCTTGAGCACCGAGCAACTGGCGCGACTGTTCAGCGGCGAGACCAAGACCTGGGAAGACCTGGGCGGGATCGGCGGCCCGGTGCACCTGTATGCCCGGGATGATCAGTCGGGTACCTACGACACCTTCAGAGAGTTGGTCCTTGGCCGGCGCGGCAAGGCCCTGAGCCCCGGCGCCAAGCGTTTCGAATCCAGCGAGCAGCTGTCCGACGCGGTCAGCCAGGATCCCCAGGGCATAGGCTTCATCGGCCTGCCCTATGTGCGCCAGGCCAAGGCGGTGGCCATCGTCGACGGCGATTCGCAACCGATGCTGCCACTCAACAGCCTGATCGCCACCGAGGACTATCCGCTGTCGCGCCGCCTGTACCTGTACCTGCCGCCCGACAGCCAGAACTCCTGGGCCAAGGCCTTGGTGAGCTTCGCCCAGAGCGCCAAAGGCCAGGCCATCGTCGCCGCCAACGGCTTCGTCGCCCAGACCGTGCAAGCCATGAGCGTGACGCCCAACCCGCAGATGCCCGAGGCCTACCAGGCCCTGGCCCGGGAAGCCCAGCGCCTGAGCGTGAACTTTCGCTTCGAGGAAGGCAGCGCCAACCTGGACAACAAGGCCCGCCAGGACCTGAGCCGGGTCCTGGACTACCTGCGCCAGCACGGCAAGATGACTCGCCAGGTAACCCTGGCCGGCTTCGGCGATGCCAAGAACGACCCTGGCCGCGCCGCCCTGCTGTCCAAACTGCGGGCCATGGCGGTACGTAGGGAACTGGTGAAGAGTGGCGTGGTGTTGCGCGAGATCCGCGGTTTCGGCGCGCAGTTGCCGGTGGCCACCAACGATCTCGACGAGGGCCGGATCAAGAACCGGCGCGTGGAGGTCTGGGTCTACTGAACCCATGCGCAGCCTGCCGATGCCACCACCGGCAGGCTCTGGGAGCAGTTATCAGTGCCCGCCGCTGCGCATCAGTTCCCGGGGCACGTACTTGCCGATCTCGTACTTGCCGATTGCCGCCCGGTGCACTTCATCCGGGCCGTCGGCCAGGCGCAGGGTGCGCTGCATCGCATACATGTAGGCCAGCGGGAAGTCATTGGAAACACCGGCCCCACCATGGATCTGGATCGCCCGGTCGATCACGCGCAAGGCGACATTCGGCGCCACCACCTTGATCTGGGCGATCTCGCTCTTGGCCACCTTGTTACCGGCGGTATCCATCATGTAGGCGGCCTTGAGGGTCAGCAGGCGCGCCATGTCGATCTCCATCCGCGAGTCGGCGATCTTGTCGATGTTGCCCCCCAGCCGCGCCAGTGGCTTGCCGAACGCGGTACGGTTCACCGAACGCTTGCACATCAATTCCAGGGCGCGCTCGGCCATGCCGATCGAGCGCATGCAGTGGTGGATGCGGCCCGGGCCCAGGCGCCCCTGGGCGATCTCGAAGCCCCGGCCCTCGCCCAGCAGCACGTTTTCATAGGGCACGCGGACGTTGTCGAACACCACCTCGGCGTGACCGTGGGGAGCGTCGTCGTAACCGAACACCGGCAGCGGGCGGATGATCTTCACCCCGGGGGTGTCCACCGGCACCAGGATCATCGAGTGCTGCTGGTGGCGCGGCGCATCCGGGTTGCTCAGGCCCATGAAGATCAGGATCTTGCAGCGCGGATCGCATGCGCCCGAGGTCCACCATTTCTTGCCGTTGATCACCCACTCGTCGCCATCGCGCACCGCCCGGGCCGCCATGTTGGTGGCGTCGGACGATGCCACGTCCGGCTCGGTCATGGCGAAGGCCGAACGGATCTCGCCACGCAACAACGGCTGCAACCAGCGCTGCTTCTGTTCCTGGTTGGCATACCGCACCAGCACTTCCATGTTGCCGGTGTCGGGGGCCGAGCAGTTGAACGGTTCCGGACCGAGCATCGAGCGCCCCATGATTTCCGCCAGTGGCGCGTATTCCAGGTTGGTCAGCCCGGCCCCCAGCTCGGACTCGGGCAGGAACAGGTTCCATAACCCTTCGGCCTGGGCCTTGAGCTTGAGCTCTTCCATGATGGCGGTCGGCTGCCAGCGGTCGCCTTCGGCAACCTGGCGCTCGAAGACCGCTTCAGCCGGATAAACATAGGCATCCATGAACGCGGTGACGCGCTCACGCAGTTCCTGGACCTTGGGGGAATAGGCGAATTCCATGGGCAGCTCTACCTCTATGAAAAAGGGTGTGGAGGGACTGAAATCGATGCTAGTTCAGCTACGAAAATTTACCTAGCCTATTCTCGGCGTGTATTAACATTCATCACCGATATATGATCGGCTGATTCTGCAGGCTCCCAAGCCGCCCCCTCACGTGCCCCAACGGCCCCTCGCCGAGGCCAACAATAAGAGTGCAGCGCCATGAATCTGAACAAGGTCGACCTCAACCTCTTCATCGTTTTCGACGCGATCTACACCGAAGCCAATCTGACCCGCGCCGGCCAGATCGTCGGCATCACCCAGCCGGCGGTGTCCAACGCCCTGGCCCGCCTGCGCGAAACCTTCAATGACCCGCTGTTCGTCCGGACCGCCCAGGGCATGGTGCCGACCCCCATGGCGCAGAACATCATCGGGCCGGTGCGCAACGCCCTGTCGCTGCTGCGGGTCTCGGTCCAGGAGAGCCGGATCTTCAACCCCCTGCAGGCGGTTAAGACCTACCGCATCAGCATGACCGACCTGACCGAGGCGGTGATCCTGCCGCCGCTGTTCCAGCGCTTGCGGCGCCTGGCACCGACCGTGGCGATCGAGAGCTTCCTCTCCAAGCGCCGGGAAACCACCAAGGAACTGGCGGCCGGACGCCTGGATTTCGCCGTGGATGCGCCGCTCAACACCGACCCCCAGGTGCGTCACGTCAAGCTCATGGAAGACCGTTATGTCTGCGCCATGCGCAAGGGCCATCCGCTGGCGGGCAAGGAAAAGTTCACCCTGGACGACTACCTGTCCCTGACCCATATCCATATTTCCAGCCGTCGCAGCGGCCTCGGCCATGTGGACCTGGCCCTGGGCAAGATGGGCATCCAGCGCAAGATCGCCCTGCGCTCCCAGCATTACTTGATGGCCTCCCTGGTCTTGCAGCAGACCGACATGGTCATGACCGTGCCGGCGCGTTTTGCAAGACGCCACGACTTGCAGGCCTTCAACCTGCCGGTCAACGACGTGCCGCCAGTGGAAACCCATCTCTATTGGCACGAAAGCACCGACCAGGACCCGGCCAACCGCTGGATGCGCGAGCAGATGATCGAGTTGTGCCAGCAGGTCGCCGCCCACGAGAAAAAGCTCGACCAGCAGGCAGTCTGAACGCGAACCGCCGGCGGATCCGCTTCCGGGCCGGGCCGCCAGGAGCGGACCGGCGATGCAAGGGCACTGCTTGACGTATACGTCAACCTGCCTTTAGCTTAGCGCCAAGTCCTACCTTGAGCGCCTCCATGAGCAGCCAGACCTACAGCATCTCCGACCTCGCCCGCGAGCTCGACATCACCACCCGGGCCATTCGCTTCTATGAGGAGCAAGGCCTGCTGGCCCCCGAGCGCCGGGGCCAGGAGCGCATCTATTCGCCACGGGACAAGGTCAGCCTGAAACTGATCCTGCGGGGCAAGCGCATCGGTTTCTCCCTGGCCGAATGCCGCGAGCTGATCGAGCTCTACGACCCTTCCAGCGGCAACCTAAAGCAACTGCACAGCATGCTGGCCAAGATCGCCGAGCGCCGCGAACAGCTCGAACAGCAACTGCTGGACATCGAACAGATGAAACTGGAACTGGATACCGCCGAGGAGCGCTGCACCCAGGCGCTGCAACAGACCCTCCAGAGTCAGAACAACACCGCCCAATGACGCCAGCGACCACTCGGTGCGCAGCGCTCCCCGTCATCACTTGAGAGAAGGTGAACCCCATGTCCCTCCCCAGCCACGTACGCCTGGTCGAAGTCGGCCCCCGCGACGGCCTGCAGAACGAAGCCCAGCCCATCAGCGTCGACGACAAGGTGCGCCTGGTGGACGCCCTGACCGAGGCCGGCCTGGGCTATATAGAAGTCGGCAGTTTCGTCTCGCCCAAGTGGGTACCGCAGATGGCCGGCTCGGCCGAAGTGTTCGCCCGCATCCAGCGCAAGCCGGGGGTGGTCTACGGCGCCCTGGCACCGAACCTGCGGGGTTTCGAGGATGCCCTGGCGGCCGGGGTCAAGGAAGTCGCGGTATTCGCCGCCGCCTCGGAAGCCTTCTCCCAGCGCAACATCAATTGCTCCATCAGCGAGAGCCTGGAACGCTTCGCGCCGATCATGGAGGCCGCCCGGCAGCAGGGCATCAGCGTGCGCGGCTATGTGTCCTGCGTGCTGGGCTGTCCGTATGAAGGATCGATCGCCCCCGAACAAGTGGCCCTGGTGGCTCGCGAGCTGTACGCCATGGGCTGCTACGAAGTGTCCCTGGGCGACACCATAGGTACAGGAACCGCCGGCGCTACCCGGCGGATGTTCGAGGCAGTGGCCGCGAATGTCCCACGGGACAAGCTGGCCGGGCACTTCCACGACACCTATGGCCAGGCCCTGGCCAATATCTACGCCAGCCTGCAAGAAGGCATCGCGGTGTTCGACAGCTCCGTGGCCGGGCTGGGCGGCTGTCCCTATGCCAAGGGCGCCAGCGGTAACGTCGCCACCGAGGACGTGCTGTACCTGCTCGACGGCCTGGGGATCCACACCGGTATCGACATGGACCGCCTGATCGCCGCCGGTAACCGCATCAGCGAAGTGCTCGGCCGGGCCACCGGCTCGCGGGTGGCCAAGGCGCGCAGTGCCAGCTGAACAGAGTGTGCGGCCGGTGTGTTACCGGCCGCTCTGGAATGGGGCGGGAACGAGTAACACGGAAACAGTTTGTTGATTTTTTTGCGGAACAGATTGTCCTACAAAATTATCAAGCCATTGATTTTAAATAGATTTAAAAAGTTGGCACGGCTTCTGCTATCTCTATGGCATAACAAGAATAAAAAGCTGCAAACCTAATAAAAATAAGACGAAACGACTCTGACATAACAAAAACAACACGGCAGAGACGCAGCTAACAGATTTTTTTGGAGAAGGTGCACTGTGCGGGACGGCTTGCAAAAGCCATTCGCAATCGGTCAGAGAACAATAAAACTACCCTCAAGGTAGCTCCCGAACCGGTTGGATCGCCTTGGCGACACATTGGATCAGCGCTCAAAAAAATACGTTTGCTCTTGATCCCGGATGGGGATCGCCCAAAACAGCGGTAAAGGGCCACGGTCGACAAAAACAACAACAGGCCGCCCCTCAATAATAAAAAAGAGCACGCAACGACAAATTAAAGGGGAGCCTCGGCTCCCCTTTGTGCTTCCTGCCTTTCGTGTTTTGCACCCTGCCCGCTCCAGCTGCGTGCACCGGGACCGATGCACGCACCCAAGACGATCAGCCCCTGCCCAGATGCTCGCGCAGTTCCTCGGCGCTGATTTCCCGCATGCGGAACTTCTGGATCTTGCCGGTGACGGTCATCGGGAACTCCTCGACGAACTTGAAGTAACGCGGCGTCTTGAAGTGCGCGATGCGCTCCTTGCACCAGGCCTGCAACTCCAGTTCGTTGGCCGCGCGTCCGGGATGGAACTTGATCCAGGCCACGATCTCCTCGCCGTAACGGGCGCATGGCACCCCCACAACCTGTACATCGGCCACCGCCGGATGGGTGAAGAAGAACTCCTCCAGCTCCCGCGGATAGATGTTCTCGCCACCGCGGATGATCATGTCCTTGTTACGCCCGGCAATGCACACGTAACCCTGCGGGTTCATGGTGGCCAGGTCGCCGGTGTGCATCCAGCCGGCCGGGTCGATGGACTCCCGGGTACCTTCGGGATTGTTCCAGTAGCCGAGCATCACGCTGTAGCCCCGGGTACAGAGCTCGCCGATGGTGCCCCGCGGCACCACGTTGCCGGCCTCGTCGATGATCTTGCTTTCCAGGTGCGGCTGGGTCCGGCCCACGGTGGTCACCCGCAGTTCCAGCTCGTCGGCAGGTCCGGTCTGCAGCGACACCGGGCTGGTCTCGGTCATGCCGTAGGCGATCTGCACCTGGCTCATGTGCATCTCGCTGATCACCCGGCGCATCACTTCGATCGGACAGGTGGCGCCAGCCATGATCCCGGTGCGCAGGCTCGCCAGATCGAACTCGTGGCGCCGGGGCTGGTCGAGCATGGCGATGAACATGGTAGGCACGCCATACAGCGCGGTGGCCCGCTCCTCGGCCACGGCCCCCAGGGTCAGCAGCGGGTCGAAGGCATCGTTGGGATAGATCATGGTGCTGCCATGGGTGATGCAACCCAGGTTGCCCATGACCATGCCGAAGCAGTGATACAACGGCACCGGGATCACCAGCCGATCGGCGGCGGTGAGGCCCAGGCTCTCACCGACCATGTAGCCGTTGTTGAGGATGTTGTAGTGGCTCAGGGTCGCGCCCTTGGGGAAGCCGGTGGTGCCGGAGGTGTACTGGATATTCACTGGCTGGTCGAAATCCAGGCTGTCCTGGCGGGCCTGCAACTGCTCGGCGCTGGCGCCGGCGGCCAGGTCGCTGAGCTGCGACCACGACAGGAAGCCCGACGGTGGCCGGGCGTCCAGGCTGATCACCCCGCGCAACTCTGGCAGCAGCTGGCTGTGCAACTGGCCAATGGACTGTTCGGCCAGTTCCGGCAGCAACCCCTGGAGCATGCCGTGGTAATCGGAAGTCTTGAAGGCCCCGGCGCAGATCAGCCATTGGCAGCCGGACTGCTTGAGCACGTACTCCAGTTCGGCGGCGCGATAGGCCGGGTTGATGTTCACCAGGATGACACCGATCTTGGCGCTGGCGAACTGGGCAATGCACCACTGGGCACAATTGGGGGCCCAGATCCCCAAGCGATCGCCGGTCTTGAGCCCCAGGGCCAGCATGGCCCGGGCATGCAGGTCGACCGTCTCGCGCAGTTGCTGCCAGGTGTAGCGCAACTGCTGGTGGCGGACCACCAGCGCCTCGCCCTGGGGATGGGCGGCAACGGTGTTGTCGAAGGCCTGGCCAATGGTCTGCGCCAGCAAGGCGCGGTCTTGCGTACCACGGGTATAGCTGCGATCCGGCTGGGAACCCGAGTGTTCCATGACGCCCCCTATTGTCTTTATTAGTGGGTGTTCAGGAGCCAGGCCGATGGCGCGAACAAGCCGGGCTCCAAGCGAAAGCCCGGTTACTCTGGCGCAAGTTGACGTTTACGTAAAGGGTGATTGACAGCCATCCGAGGCAGGTTTACGTTAACGTAAAGGTGAGAGCCTGGCAGCGCTGCTCTCCGCGTCTCGTTCCCTCGACAAAAACAAATTTTGAAGGTGCCCCGCCATGAGTTACCCGACCCTGAACTTCGCCCTCGGTGAAACCATCGACATGCTGCGTCAACAAGTCCAGGCCTTCGTCAAGGCGGAACTGGCGCCCCGGGCGGCACAGATCGACGCCGACAACCTGTTCCCCGCCGACATGTGGCGCAAGTTCGGCGACATGGGCCTGCTGGGCATCACCGTGCCGGAAGAATACGGCGGTGCCGGCCTGGGTTACCTGGCCCATGTGGTGGCCATGGAGGAAATCAGCCGCGGCTCGGCCTCGGTGGCCCTGTCCTACGGCGCCCACTCCAACCTGTGCGTCAACCAGATCAACCGCAACGGCAACCACGAGCAAAAGAGCAAGTACCTGCCCAAGCTGATCAGCGGCGAGCACATCGGCGCCCTGGCCATGAGCGAACCCAACGCCGGCTCCGACGTGGTGTCGATGAAGCTGCGCGCTGACAAGCGCGGCGACCGCTTCGTACTCAACGGCAGCAAGACCTGGATCACCAACGGCCCCGACGCCAACACCTATGTGATCTACGCCAAGACCGACCTGGAAAAGGGTCCCCACGGCATCACCGCGTTCATCGTCGAGCGTGACTGGAAAGGCTTCAGCCGCAGCAACAAGTTCGACAAGCTGGGCATGCGCGGTTCCAACACCTGCGAGCTGTTCTTCGATGACGTCGAAGTGCCGGAAGAGAACGTGCTGGGCGCAGTCAACGGCGGCGTGCGGGTCCTGATGAGCGGCCTGGACTACGAGCGCGTGGTGCTCTCCGGCGGCCCGACCGGGATCATGCAGGCCTGCATGGACCTGGTGGTGCCCTACATCCACGACCGCAAGCAATTCGGCCAGAGCATCGGCGAGTTCCAGCTGATCCAGGGCAAGATCGCCGACATGTACACCCAGCTCAACGCCAGCCGCGCCTACCTGTACGCCGTGGCCCAGGCTTGCGAGCGTGGCGAGACCACCCGCAAGGATGCCGCCGGGGTGATCCTCTACTCCGCCGAACGTGCGACCCAGATGGCCCTGGATGCGATCCAGATCCTGGGTGGCAACGGCTACATCAACGAATTCCCGGCCGGCCGCCTGCTGCGCGACGCCAAGCTCTACGAGATCGGTGCCGGCACCAGCGAAATCCGCCGCATGCTGATCGGCCGCGAACTGTTCAACGAAACCCGCTGAAGCAGCTTCAAGCAGAAAGCTACAAGCAGCAAGACAAACAGCGATGCGCGCTTGCAGCCACAACACTGAACATTCTTGCAGCTTGAAGCTTGAGGCTTGATTCTGCGTGAGGAGTCATGATGATCCTGAAGTCACAGTTGAACACTAAATCACCAGAGTTCGCGCAGAACTGGAGCGCCATGGCGGCCCAGGTCGACGCCCTGCATACCCTGCTGGCCCAGGTCCAGCAAGGCGGTGGCGCCAAGGCCCAGGAACGCCATACCTCACGCGGCAAGCTGCTGCCCCGCGAGCGAATCAACCGCCTGCTCGACCCCGGTTCGCCGTTCCTGGAGGTCAGCCCGCTGGCGGCCTACGAGGTCTACGGCGAGGATGTGCCCGCTGCCGGGGTGATCGCCGGCATCGGCCGGGTAGAAGGCGTGGAATGCATGATCGTGGCCAACGATGCCACGGTCAAAGGCGGCTCCTACTACCCGCTGACCGTGAAAAAACACCTGCGCGCGCAGACCATCGCCCTGCAGAACCGCCTGCCATGCATCTACCTGGTGGACTCCGGCGGCGCCAACCTGCCCCGCCAGGACGAAGTGTTCCCGGATCGCGAGCACTTCGGGCGGATCTTCTTCAACCAGGCCAACATGAGCGCCCAGGGCATCCCGCAGATCGCCGTAGTCATGGGCTCCTGCACCGCCGGCGGCGCCTACGTACCGGCCATGGCCGACGAAGCGATCATGGTCCGCGAGCAAGCCACTATCTTCCTCGCCGGCCCGCCGCTGGTGAAGGCCGCCACCGGCGAGGTGGTGAGCGCCGAAGACCTGGGCGGTGCCGACGTGCACTGCAAGGTTTCCGGCGTGGCCGACCACTATGCCGAGAGCGATGAGCACGCCCTGGCCCTGGCGCGCCGTAGCGTGGCCAACCTCAACTGGCACAAGCAGGGCCAGTTGCAGCAACGCACGCCGATCGCCCCGCTGTATGCCCGGGATGAGCTGTATGGCGTGGTGCCGGCCGATCCCAAGCAGCCGTTCGACGTGCGCGAAGTCATCGCGCGCCTGGTGGACGGTTCGTTGTTCGATGAATTCAAGGCGCTGTTCGGCACTACCCTGGTGTGCGGCTTCGCCCACCTGCACGGCTACCCGGTGGCGATCCTGGCCAACAACGGCATCCTGTTCGCCGAGGCCGCGCAAAAAGGCGCGCACTTCATCGAACTGGCGTGCCAGCGCGGCATCCCGCTGTTGTTCCTGCAGAACATCACCGGCTTCATGGTGGGGCAGAAATACGAGGCCGGCGGCATCGCCAAGCATGGCGCCAAGCTGGTGACGGCGGTGGCCTGCGCCCAGGTGCCGAAATTTACCGTGATCATCGGTGGCAGCTTCGGTGCCGGTAACTACGGCATGTGCGGCCGCGCCTACGATCCACGCTTCTTGTGGATGTGGCCCAACGCGCGGATCGGCGTGATGGGTGCCGAGCAGGCCGCCGGCGTGCTGGTACAGGTCAAGCGCGAGCAGGCGGAACGTAGCGGACAGGGGTTCGACGCGACCCAGGAAGCCCAGATCAAGCAACCGATCCTCGACCAGTACGAGCACCAGGGGCACCCCTACTACTCCAGCGCCCGGCTGTGGGACGACGGCGTCATCGACCCGGCGCAGACCCGCGAGGTGCTGGCCCTGGCGTTGTCCGCGTCCCTCAACGCCCCTATCGAACAGAGCCGTTTCGGCGTGTTCCGCATGTAATCCTGCGCGAGAAGATCATGAGCGATTTCAATACCCTGGAACTGCTGCGCGACCCTCGTGGCTTCGCCACCTTGTGGCTCAGCCGTGAAGAAAAGAACAACGCCTTCAACGCCGAGATGATCCGCGAGCTGATCCTGGCCCTGGACCAGGTGCAAGGCGATCCCAACCTGCGCTTCCTGCTGCTGCGCGGCCGCGGCCGGCATTTCAGCGCCGGCGCCGACCTGGCCTGGATGCAGCAGTCGGCCGAGCTGGACTACAACACCAACCTCGACGACGCCCGGGAACTGGCGGAGTTGATGTACAACCTGGCCAAGCTGAAGATCCCGACCCTGGCCGTGGTGCAAGGTGCGGCCTTCGGCGGCGCCCTGGGCCTGATCAGCTGCTGCGACATGGCCATCGCCAGCGACGACGCACAATTCTGTTTGTCGGAAGTACGCATCGGCCTGGCCCCGGCGGTGATCAGCCCGTTCGTGGTCCAGGCCATCGGCGAACGCGCTGCCCGGCGCTATGCCTTGACCGCCGAGCGCTTCGACGGCCCGCGTGCGCGGGACATCGGCCTGCTGGCCGAGAGCTACCCGGCGGCAGATCTGGAACAGCACGTCACCCGCTGGATCGACAACCTGCTGCTCAACAGCCCCCAGGCCATGCGTGCCAGCAAGGACCTGTTGCGCGAAGTGGGCAACGGCGCCCTGACCACCGCTCTGCGACGCTATTGCGAGAACGCCATCGCGCGGATCCGCGTCAGCCCCGAAGGACAGGAAGGCCTGCGGGCGTTCCTGGAGAAACGCCCGCCCAGCTGGCAGACCGAGACCACGACCAAGGAGTCCCGCTGATGAGCGCGCCGATCCTAGATACCCTGCTGGTGGCCAACCGCGGCGAGATCGCCTGCCGCGTGATGCGCACCGCCAAGGCCCTGGGCCTGACCACCGTGGCCGTGCACAGCGCCACCGACCGCGATGCCCGGCACAGCCGTGAAGCGGATATCCGCGTGGACCTGGGCGGCAGCAAGGCCAGCGAAAGCTACCTGCAGATCGACAAGCTGATCGCCGCCGCCAAGGCCAGCGGCGCCCAGGCCATCCACCCCGGTTATGGCTTTCTTTCCGAGAATGCCGGTTTCGCCCGGGCCATCGAGGCCGCCGGACTGATCTTCCTCGGCCCACCGGCATCGGCCATCGACGCCATGGGTAGCAAGTCGGCAGCCAAGGCCCTGATGGAAACCGCCGGTGTGCCGCTAGTGCCGGGCTACCACGGCGAGGCCCAGGACCTGGAAACCTTCCGCAGCGCCGCCGAGCGCATCGGCTATCCGGTGCTGCTCAAGGCCACCGCCGGTGGCGGCGGCAAGGGCATGAAGGTGGTGGAAGACGTCAGCCAGCTGGCCGAAGCCCTGGCCTCGGCCCAGCGTGAAGCACAGTCGTCGTTCGGCGACTCGCGGATGCTGGTGGAAAAATACCTGCTCAAGCCCCGGCACGTGGAGATCCAGGTCTTTGCCGACCAACACGGCAACTGCCTGTACCTCAACGAGCGCGACTGCTCGATCCAGCGTCGCCACCAGAAAGTGGTGGAAGAAGCCCCGGCCCCCGGCTTGAGCGCCGAGCTGCGCAAGGCCATGGGCGAGGCTGCGGTACGGGCGGCCCAGGCTATCGGCTACGTCGGCGCCGGCACCGTGGAATTCCTGCTCGACGCCCGCGGCGAATTCTTCTTCATGGAGATGAACACCCGCCTGCAGGTGGAACACCCGGTCACCGAAGCCATCACCGGCCTGGACCTGGTGGCCTGGCAGATCCGCGTGGCCCGTGGCGAAACCCTGCCCATGACCCAGGACCAGGTACCACTGCTGGGCCATGCCATCGAAGTGCGCCTGTACGCCGAGGACCCGGGTAACGACTTCCTGCCGGCCACCGGCCGCCTGGAGCTGTATCGTGAATCCGCCAATGGCCCTGGCCGGCGCGTGGACAGCGGCGTCGAGGAAGGCGACAGCGTATCGCCGTTCTACGACCCGATGCTGGGCAAGCTGATCGCCTGGGGCGAGGACCGCGAACAGGCTCGCCTGCGCCTGCTGAGCATGCTCGACGAGTTCGCCATCGGCGGCCTGAAGACCAACCTGGCGTTCCTGCGCCGGATCATCGCCCACCCGGCCTTCGCCGAGGCCCAACTGGATACCGGCTTCATTCCGCGTTACCAGGAGCAACTGCTGCCGGCGGCCCGCGAGCTGGGCGAGGACTTCTGGCAGGCTGCGGCCCAGGCCTACAGCCAGAGCCTGGCGCGGCGCGAGCGCCAGGACGATCCACATTCGCCCTGGGCGGCGGTCGATGGCTGGCGCAGCGGCTTGCCGGCGCAGGTCGCCCTGCACCTGAGCGCCGACGGCCAGGACCGGGCCATCAACCTGCAGACCCTTGGCGCCGACTACCGCCTGCAGGGTGAACGCTTGCTGGTGGAGCACCAAGGCGTGCGCCGCGAACACCGGGCCATCCGTCGCGGCGACACCCTCTACCTGCACTGGCAGGGCGAGATGCGCAGCATCACGACCTACGACCCGATCGCCGCGGCCGACGCCAGCCACAGCCAGCACGGCGGCCTCACCGCCCCCATGAACGGCAGCATTGTCCGGGTCCTGGTGCAAGCCGGGCAAAGCGTCGAAGCCGGCGCGCAACTGGTGGTGCTCGAGGCCATGAAGATGGAACACAGCATCCGCGCGCCCCACGCCGGTATCGTCAAGGCGCTGTATTGCCAGGAAGGCGAGATGGTCAGCGAAGGCAGTGCGCTGGTGGAGCTGGAACAGCCAGCCTGATGGGCAAGGCCCGCCGCCAGGCGGTCTGCGTGAACGCTGCGGCCCACACCGCAGCCATGGACTAGCCCCGAATGCAAAAAGCCCCTTCCTGAAACCAGGAAGGGGCTTTTTCGACTGAGGGCGCCTGCGTCTTCAGAACTTCGCGGTCGCTTGCACCACCACGCCGATGATCCGGCACTCATCGCTGTAGAGCATCTTCGGGTACGTCGGGTTGAGCGGCGCCAGGTACCGCTGGCCGCCCTCCTGCACCAACTTGCGAAAGAGCGCCTCGGCGCTGCCGGGACACTGCACGACCACCAGCTTGCCAGGCTCGGCCGCGATGGCCGGGTCCACCAAGATCAGCATGCCCTGGCTGATGCTCATGCCGCTGGGAGCAATCATCGCGTCCCCCACCACCATCAGCCAGAACGCCGCGCCCTGGGCCTGGTAGTCGGACAATTCGTAGCGCTCCGGCACATAGCTCGGCTGGCCATCCTCACGGACTTCGCCGGCGCTGCGCCAATCACTGACCGGATAACGGAAGTACGGGTTGTACCTATCCACCAGCGAAGGTTCCTGCTCCAGGGGCTCGCCATCGTCATTGACCAAGGGTTTTTCGCGGACCACCAGCACCACTTCGAGAAAGCCCATGCCGATCTCTTCCAGCACCCGGTTCATGTCTTCGATCTTGGGCTGGCGCCGCTTGCTCAACCAATGGCCAATGCCGCCCTGGGACATGCCCAGGCGCTCGGCGAGCTTCTCCTGCGTGACCTTGCGGCCTTTCATGTTGGCCTTGACCAACTCGATCCATTTATCCATGGGCGGAACAATACGTTGTGTATTTTCCGCCTCAACACACAAGTTGTAGTATTTGAAATGGCGTCACAATTACAATAAGTATTAATCTGTGCCTGCCCCCTCTTTTCATTTTCTCAAGACAAGGCAGAACCCATGAACACAAGCAGCAAGGACGTGCCGGAACTCGATACAGAGGCCACATTCAGCTCACTTGCGGGCAAGCATGCAATGCGACGAGCAATGGACCACCCTATGGAGCCGCCCCACGGCAGCATCAACAAGGAGGAGAAATTCTTCGAGATAAGAAGCAGCCTCAGCAGCGAGGAAGCCATGATCCATGCATCCGACCTGCTGCGCTGCGCGGCCGCCACCGCCTACGACGCGGCCGACAACCTGCATGGGCCCAATCGGGACCTGGCGTTCTCGGTGGTGCATATGATCGATCTGGCCAAGGCCCTGGTGGACAAGTCCCTGGAAGGCCAACGGCATGAAATCGCTTGAAATGCAGACACCCCACCAGCCCGAAACGGGTGCAGGGCAATCCAGGATGAAAAAAAATTCGAGCAGGCAGGGAAAAACGTTTGACTTGCAAATGATAATGATTATTATTGCAAGCAACTGATCGCGAGATCGGTCGATGATCCAAAGGACCTTAGGTCGGACCTCTGGATTATCTCCTCATCAGGCTAATCACGGTTTTTGACCCGGCTTTTTCGCCGGGTCTTTTTTTTGCCAGTCATGCTGGCTTGGCTTCAGGCTAATGAAGACGTGGGTGACGCAAAAATAATGGCGGCGATCATAGCAAAAGAATGTCCTTTTGCAAGCAAAGGGCCGTGCTGGAAGCCGCACAATTCCTAAAGTAGCGCTTGAGAATCAATCGCATACACACTAAGCTTCATCGGCGTCAAGGACGACGCCCCCTTCTTTTACCCCCCCCGATGTGTAGAGTAGCGGTCACAACAATCCTGTTCAGGAACCGACCATGACCGTGGGCAATCACTCTTCTTTTCACATCAGCGCCGACTTCGACAGCGGCAACATCAACGTGCTGGACACCAGCAACCCGCTCCAGGTAGAGCTGGCCATTCGCCCTGATACCCAGAGCCCGCACTTCCAGTGGTTTCACTTCAAGGTCAGCGGCCTGCATGTCGGCCAGGAACACTGGTTCCGCCTGACCAATGCCAGCCAGTCTTCCTACAACAAGGCCTGGACCGGCTACCACGCCGTGGCCTCCTACGACCACGTGAACTGGTTTCGCGTCCCGACGATCTTCGAAGGCGACGCCCTGCGCTTCAATCTCGAAGCCACCCAGACCCACGCCTGGTTCGCCTACTTCGAACCCTACAGCCGTGGCCGTCACGACTGGCTGATCGACCAGGCCCTGACCAAGGCCGGCACCGAGTTGCTGGCCGTGGGCAAGAGCGTCGAAGGCCGTGACATCCAGTTGCTACGCAAGGGCAGCGGCGCCCCCGGCCAGCGCAAGCTGTGGATCATCGCCCAGCAGCACCCCGGCGAGCACATGGCCGAGTGGTTCATGGAGGGTGTGATCGAACGCTTGCAACGCCACGACGATGCCGAGCTCAACGCCTTGCTGGCCAAGGCCGACCTGTACCTGGTACCGAACATGAACCCGGACGGCGCCTTCCACGGCCACTTGCGCACCAACGCCAAGGGCCAGGACCTGAACCGCGCCTGGCAGAACGCCAGCCAGGAGCTCAGCCCGGAAGTGCTGTTCGTCCAGCAGCAGATGGAACAGTACGGGGTCGACCTGTTCCTCGACGTCCATGGCGACGAGGAAATTCCCCATGTATTCACCGCCGGCTGTGAAGGCAACCCGGGCTACACACCGCGCCTGGCCAAGCTCGAAGAACATTTTCGCAGCCACCTGAAGCACAAGACCCGGGACTTCCAGACCACTCACGGCTATACCCGCGACAATCCCGGCCAGGCCAACATGACCCTGGCCTGCAATGCCGTCGGGGAAAAATACGATTGCCTGGCGCTGACCCTGGAAATGCCGTTCAAGGACCACAACGATGCGCCCAACCCGCTCACCGGCTGGTCCGGCAAGCGCTCCATGCAGCTGGGCAAGGATGTGCTGAGCACCCTGGCCGACCTGGTGGACAGCCTGCGCTGAGCGCAACCCACGGACTGCGCGAGCCACTCGCGCAGTCGTCGCGGTCTCAAGCCACCGGTATCCGCAGGCAGTCCTCCGGCCCCAGCAGCCGACCGTCGGCAGAACGCAGTTCCAGCGCCCGCAGCGGTTGCCGGGTCTGGCGGTCCACCAGTTGCGAATGCGCCTCCCCTTCCTCGTAGAAAAACGCCTCGCCCCATTGGCGCAAGCCGATGATCAGCGGAAACAGGCCCTTGCCCTTATCCGTCAGCACGTACTCCTGGTAGGCGCTGCCGTCGGAAGCCGGCACTACATCCAGCACCCCGTGCTCCACCAAGGTCCGCAGGCGCGCGGCGAGGATGTTCTTGGCCATGCCGAGGTTGCGCTGGAACTCGCCGAAACGGCGGATACCGTCGAAGGCATCGCGCACGATCAGCAATGACCACCAATCGCCGATGGCGTCGAGTGAGCGCGCCACCGGGCATTCAGCGTCTTGCAGGCGGGTGCGTTTGACCATGGTTGGGAAACTCCGATAAGCCCGGGAAACTGGTTGCAATATAAAACCAAGATTATTACCGTACAACTGGTTTCATAAAGCAACCAAAAACGGAGCCTGCCATGCCTGCCGATTCACCCACCATCGCCGCCTCGACGCTCTCATCCAAAGTGGTGCTGCTATTCGCCACCGCCTGCGGCCTGGCGGTCGGTAACGTCTACTACGCCCAGCCGCTACTGGACGCCATGGCCCAAAGCTTCGGCCTGGCCCCGGCCACCGTGGGCATCGTCATCACGCTGACCCAGGTGGGCTACGGCCTGGGCCTGCTGTTGCTGGTCCCCCTGGGCGACCTGCTCGACCGCCGCCGGCTCATCGTCACCCAGACCCTGCTCTCGGTGCTGGCGCTGCTGGTCGTGGCCCTGGCGCCGAACGGTACCTGGCTGCTGCTGGGCATGGCGGGCGTCGGCTTGCTGGCGGTGGTGACCCAGGTCCTGGTGGCCTACGCCGCCAACCTGGCGCAACCGGAACAACGCGGGCGGGTAGTCGGCGTGGTCACCAGTGGCGTGGTACTGGGCATCCTGCTGGCCCGTACCGTGGCTGGGGGCATGGCCGACCTGGCGGGCTGGCGTTCGGTGTACCTGCTGTCCGCCGGACTGACCCTGATGGTGGCCCTGGCCCTGTGGCGGGTCTTGCCGGCCGTGCAACGACCACCGGCAGCCCAGGGCTACCTGCAACTGCTGGGTTCGCTGCTGTGCTTGTTCAGGGAGGAGAAGATCCTGCGTGACCGGGCCGTGCTGGCCATGCTGATCTTCGCCGCGGCCACCACCCTATGGACGCCGCTGGTTCTACCCCTGAGCGCCCCGCCGCTGTCGCTCAGCCACACCCAGATCGGCCTGTTCGGCCTGGCCGGGGCCGCCGGCGCCCTGGGTGCGGCGCGGGCCGGACAGCTGGCCGACCGGGGCCTGGCGCAATGGACCAGCGGCCTGGCCCTGGGCATGATGCTGCTCTGCTGGATCCCCATCGGCCTGACCCAATGGTCGCTGTGGGCCCTGCTGGTTGGGGTAATCGGCCTCGATCTGGGCCTGCAGGCCGTGCATGTCACCAGCCAGAGCCTGATCTACAGTGTGCGTCCCGAGGCCCAGAGCCGCCTGGCGGCCGGCTACATGCTGTTCTACTCCATCGGCAGCGCCGCAGGCTCCATCGCCGCCACCAGTACCTACGCCTGGGCCGGCTGGACCGGCGTCTGCCTGCTGGGCGCGGGTATCAACGCGATAGCGCTGGGCTACTGGCTGTGGAGCCTGGCCCCGCAGCGCCCGCGCGCCAGCCAGCCCTGCCCGCTGGAAAGCGCCTGACACTCAGAAGCCCACGTCCAGCACCACGTTATCCAGGTAGGTACCGGCCGGCGGCGTGCTCTGGTCGGTATAGATCCTGGCGTTGTAGTTGAACACCTGGCTGCCGGTGCCCAGGCCGTTGCCGGGGTTGACCTCGGCATCGGTACTGGAACGCCGGGCGCTGCCGACGCTGCCCCAGCGGGTGGTCCCGGCGCTCTTGAAGATGTCGTAGGCCAGGAAGTTGCCGCCGGAGACCATGCGCCGCCGACCGCCAACGCTGATCGGGTTCTGGCCGTCGCTCAAGCCCACGGTGTAGGCACTGCCCTTGGTACAGGCCAGGTTGATGGTCTGACCGCTGACCGTGGCAAAGGCGCTGATCACCGGTGCGCTGCCGAAGCTGATGTTGGGTGCGGTGATCACGCAGTCGTTGGACACCGTCATGTTCACCGTGAGGCTCTGGGTGCCGCTGCCCACATCCCGCCCCAGACAAACACCCAGCAAGCCTATCCCCGAGCAATAGTTCCAGCTCCAGAAGATGCTCAGGTTCTCGGTATAGACCCCCGCCGCGACATTGCTGCCGGTGACGGTACCCAGGTAGATCGGCACCGTCTTGGCCACCGTGGGGCTGCCCAGCAGGCCCAGCAGGTCGATGATCGAATTGCGCGCGAAGTCGAAGGCCACGCCCCGGGTGATGGGATAGCTGGTGCTGTTGTTGGCATACAGGGTGTAGTTGATGACATCGCCGGTGGGTCCGACCATGCCACTGGTACTGGAGGTGATGGTGGCGTAGAAGTGGTCGGTGGTGACCAGCAGCGACAACAGCGAGCCGGTGCACCGCAGCCCGGCATTGGTGGTGGAGGCCGGTTGCGAGGTGGTGCGCACCAGGATCGAGCTGACGGTGCCGAACGCCGCCGGGGTGGTGCTGACCGTGGAACAGAGCGCCAGGGCCGGCAGGGCCAGCAGCCAGGCCAGCAAGCCCAGGCCCCATCGTCCCCATGCCCGGCCCCGGGCGGCCTTGAATCCATTCATCTGTCGTCCTCCTGTGGTGGCTACGCGGCTACTGGCAAGCCAGTGGGCCGATCAGCGGGATCTGCTGTTGCTCCAGGTCGATGTCGAACTGCGCCTGGCAATGGCTGCCATCGGCCAGGCCGACCTCCAGGGTGTTATGCGCCGAGAGGTTCTCCAGATACACCAGGCCATCCCAGCCGACCACCGCCCGCGCTCCGCTCTGCTGGTGGATGACGCTACTGCCCAGGGGCAGTTCCTGCTGGCGAGCGTCCACCAGGACGATGCTCGCGGCGATCACCCGGGTCAGCGGGAACTCCAGCAGGTAGCCGCTGCCACGGCGCACCGCGACCCTTTGCTCGACGTTCGGGCTCTGCACGTTGGCCGGCAGGTTCAATGGATCGATCTCGTACTTGCCCCGGTAGTAGGCGCTGCTCCAGGGCACCAGCAGGTGGCCATTCTTGTCGGTCTGGCCCACCAGCTGGTTCTCGTAGCGCACCGGGATGTCCTTGTAGCCACCGGTGCTGACCACCACGAAGGCATCGTCGATACGGTTGGCGGCGAACACCTCGCGGTCCATCCAGACCAGCGAACCGCTGGCATCGGCCCAGCGCGTCTCGGCCTCACGAGTGCCGTAGACCCCGGCTTGCAGGCGCACCGACTGCAAGCGCCAGGTCAGGTCGGCCTGGCGGTAGTCCGGGCCATCGCCGGTGGCGTAGCCAAGGTTGTAGCCCAGCCCGCCCTCCAGCGGCACCGAGCGGCTGAAGTTGACCCGCTGGCGGTTTTCCCCGGCCTTGCTGCGCTCGTTGCTCAAGCTCAGGCTGCCATACATGTCGAAGGGCACCACCAACTGGGCCTGCATCGCCCACTGGCGTTCGCCGATCTCGCGGTTGGCCGACAGGTAGAAACTGCTGTTGCGCCACAGCGGTTTGCTCCAGGTCAGGTTCAGCAGCCGGGTGCGGGTCGAATCGGCGGCGCGCACGTCGAAGTAACCGGCGCCGAGGCTGCCAAAACGCTCCAGGTTCAGGCTCAGGGTCAATTGCTCGCTGCGCTGGCTGAGGCTGGTATAGGGACTATCCACCACCGTCAGGTCGGCGTACCGGTCGCGGCGCTGCACGCGCTGGTACGACAGGCTGTAGCGCTGGCTGCTGTACTGGTAACCGAAGCTCAGTTGCTGGCCGCCATTGCCGTCGAAGCGACTCTGGCTGAAGGCGGTGTTGAGGATCCCGAACTGGCCCAGCCGCAGGTTGCCGCCGAGCCCGCCCAGGGCCAGGGACTGCGAGGCCTCGGCATGGCTTTCCAGGGTCAGGCTGTCGCTCAGGCCGTGGCGCAAGCTGGCGGAGGTCACGCCGGGGCCGTAGCCGAAGTCCCGCAGGGTGTAGTCGCGACGCAAGGTACCGGCGGCCACCGAGAAGTCCGTCAGGCCCTTCTGCAACAGGTTGCTGGTGACATAGAACGGCACGGTGGTGGACACCTGACGTCCCAGGGCATCGGTGGTGACCACCACCGCCTCACCCGCGCCGTTGATGAAGGGAATGTTGGTCAGGGTGTAGGGCCCAGGTTGCAGTTCGGCGCTGCTGGCCTTGTAGCCATTGATGAACAGGTCCACCGAGCTGGGCACTGCCGCTTCCCCGGCGAACTGCGGCAAGGGATAGGTCACCAGGTCCGGGCGCACGGCGAAGTCCCTGGACAACTGGACCCCGCCCAGGCGCACCGAGCTGCTCCAGGGCAAGGCGCCGCTGACCAGGTCGCCGGCCTCGTAGGTCAGCATGCGTTCGTCATCGGAGAAGCGCCAAGTGGTGTCGTAGCGCCGATAGCCGTTGTTCAGCGAAGCGCTGCGGGCCCCGGACAGGGTCCGCCGGTATTGCCCGCTGTTGGAGAGGGTGCCCCAGCTATCGAACAGCCGCAGCTCGTTCCCCGCCGCCAGGTAGCTGCCGCCGTCGTCGGTATCGTTGAAGTACAGGTCATAGTTGAGCAACGCGCCGAAGCTGCTCAGGGCCGGAGTCCGCGGATAGGCCTGGCGGCTGCCGATCAACTGCTCCGGCAACCAGTCCGGCGGTACGTTCAGCAACAGGCGCTGGCCCTGGCTGTCGTAATCGCTGTGCAGCCCCGGCAAGGCTTCGAGATCGACTTCGCTCTCCAGTTGCTGCGCCAGCTTGATGCCCGTCTCGCGCAAGGCGCTGGCCGATATGAACAGCCGACCTGCACGTTGCTCCACCGCCACCACCTTGCCCGTATCCATCTGGTTGATCACCAACTCCAGGAACAGCTGCGCATCGGCTATCGACTCCAGGCTGCTGGGCGGTGGAGGCAGCTCGCCAGCCTGGATCGGGGCCGCCAGCAGCAAGCCCCACAAGCCAGCCAGCAGCCTTTTCCAGTACCAAGAGCGACGAGCCGGATCCTGGCTCATGAGCGGTTCAAGTCCATCTATGGACCTCTCCATCCCTGGGCGCATGGGCTAACGCCCGCGCATCCGTCCTTGCCTCCTCCTTGCCGCCGACATCCGGGCGGCGATCTTCGCGCCGTTCAGCGTGAAGGTGGCAGGTCCTGGACCTGCGGCGCGCCATTGACCCGCAGTTGCAGGTTCGAATCGCCGGCCAGGGTTTCCGAGAGCGGCCAGCGCATCACCGCTCCAGGCAACACATAGCCCAACAGGCCCGGCGCCAAGGGGCGGTTCTGCCCGCCCTGCTTGAAGGCGACATCCGTCAGGCGGGCATGCACTGCGCCCTGATTGCGCATTTCGAGGAAGGTCTTGCCATCGGCGTTCACCTTGCGCCAGCTGAGGTTGGGCACGCCGATGCTCTTGGGGTCCCTGGCCCGGGTGGTGTCTTCCTTGCTCCACAAGCCCGCGCCATAGGCGAACAGCGGCACGGAATAACGCATCTGGAAGCGAATCGCGGCCACACTCTTGGCATCGCTCTGGGGGCCTGGAGGGGTAGCGGAAGGGATTTCATCGATGATGATCCGATAGGCCAGCTCCTGGCCCGGCGGGATGTCCCGGGTACGGGTCAGGCGCACCAGCTGCTTTTGCCCGGGCTCGATCTTCGCCACCGGTGGGCTGCCGATCACATCCCGCTGGTTCTGGTACTGGTCGGCAAAATCGCTCTGGCTCCAGGCGAAGACCCGGATCTGCAGGTTGGCGGTCTCGCTGCCGCGGTTCTCCAGCCACAACGCGCTGGCCTGCTGGTCGGCCTCCAGCACCGGGTCGATGGGCCAGATCAACACCGAACTGGCGGCCCAGGCTCCCGGAGCGCTGGACAACAGCCCGGCCAGTACCAGGTAACCGCAGGCCCGCAGGCCCCGTACAGATAAACGCATACTGCTACTCCTTGTCCGCCTGCCGGCTGGTCCTTGAATCGCCCCATCACCACGACAGCTGCACCTGCAGCACATCGCTGTATGTCCCCCCAGGCTGATTGCCCGGCAATTGCACCTGTCCATAGATCGGCAGGCTGATGTTATTGGCATCGCTGTAGGCCACCGCCACGCTCTGGCCGATCCCCAGGCTCTGGCTGTAGGCCGCATCCCGGAACAACTTGTAGGCCACCCGGGCGGTACCACTGGCAACCTGCATGTTCCGCCCGCCGTTGTTGTATTGGCCGCCGTCCACCGTCATGTTCAAGGTCACCCCCGGGGTGCACTGCAACTGCACGCCACCGGTCAGGGCCACGTTCACCGTGGCGGTGGACAACGCCGACTGCGTACCGAACGCCAGGCTGCCGTAGTTGCTCGCGCCCCCCACTACCAGGCATCCGGCAACGACGGTGGCACTGACCTGGAAACTCTGGCTGGTGGCCGCGGCGATCCAACCGGGCCAGACAGCGGCACAGATCAGCGCCAGCAGCGCATGACCATGGCGAGCCATGGCATCAGAAGGTCAATTGCACGGACACCGTGTCGGTATAGGTGCCCGCCGGCAGCCCGGCCTTGCCCACTGCCTGGCCATAGATGTTGACCGTCTGGGCCACGCCGGTGCTCGGCGCCAGGGCGATCACCCCGTTGATCGCCAGGATCTGCGAATGCCCGGCATCGGTATACAGGTCATAGGGCACGTAGTTGCCCACCCCGTCGTACAAGGCCCGGGTGCCGCCGGTGGACTTGCCGTCGTTGCTGCCGCCCTGCACGGTGATGCTCGGCGTGGTGCCGGCCGAGCAGAGGATCGACAAGGCACCGCCACCGCCACCCAGCACCTGGCCGCTGGCGGTGGTGAACAGGCTGTTGCTGGTGCCGAAGTTCAGGGCCCCGAAGTTCAAGCCGGTGGTGCCGCCCACCCCATTGACCTGGCAACTGCTGGTGAGGATCAGGGTCGAGGTGATCTGGCCGGTGACCGTGGTCGCCCCATGGGCCGTGGAGGCCATGAGCAGGCCCAGCAATGGCCAGCCGATTCGGGATACAAGCGCGTGCATGATGTACGTCCTCTCGTGGTTTACCAATCCAGCGTGATGGTCAGGGTGTCGGTGTAGACCCCTGCCGGAACCGCGCGGGTATTCGCGACCACCGAGCCGAACACCGGAATGGGGATCCGGTTGCCGCCGCTCACTGCGAAATTGCGCTGCTGGCCGATGCTGTAGCTATCGCTACCCGAGGCATCGACGAACAATCGATAAGGGATGGTCTGGCGGCCGTTGCTCAGGCGCCGGGTCGTGCCGTCGCCGTTGAGGCCGCCGTTGATGCTCACCGTGAAACCGGTGACCGAGGGATTGCAAGCCACCTGCAACTGGCCGTCGGCATCGTTGGTGAGGCTGGCCTTGATGGGGTTGACCCAGGTCGGCCCTTGCTGGCCGAAGTCGAGCATGCCCGGATCCGTGACGGGGTGAGTGACGGAACCACCGCTGCTGACCTGGCAACTGGCGGTGATCACCAGGCGCGCCTGGATCTGCCCGCTGATGGCCGCTTGCGCATCCTCGACCACCAGGCACAACGACCCCAGGGCGATGATCGTCCAGGTCTTGCCTTTCATTGCACCCATCCCGGTTCCATCAGGACTCCCACTTGAGCCGTGCACTTGCAGCGGCTGTTCCTGTTCTGCGCGAGATCCCCCGCGACAGCGTCGATGCCCCTGGCTACCAGGTCAGGGTCACCTTCAACACATCGGAATAACCCCCGGCCCGCGGAATCTCGGCCAGGGGCTCGATACGCCCGTACAAGGGCAGGTCCACCGTGCCGGAATCCGGCACCCGGCCACTGACCGGGACATTGACCGGCAACGGGATACGCCGCGCCGGGTCCTGGTAGAGGCGGTAAGGGATCGGCTTGCCGGCAGAATCAGCGCCAACCAGGTAGCGCACTTCGCCGACGCCGCCGTGCAAGCCGCCATCGATGCGCATCTGGTAGGGGGTATCGGGATTGCACTCCAGGCGTGGCTGGCGGCTGCCACCCAGCGCCGCACCCAATGGGCCGCGGGCGTCATCCAGGCGCGCGGTGGTGCCGAAGTCCAGGGTGCCGAGCTGGGTCACCCCCGCCTCGCGCTGCTGCCCTACCAACTGGCAACCACGCGCCACATCGACCCGGACCTGCACCTGCAAGTCAGCGGCTCCTGCCGTTACGCCGAGCAATGCGCTCATGACTGCCAAACCCTTACATCCATTCAAGGCCTCGATTCCCTGATGAGAAGCATTAGCTGCCATGAGGTTAGCAACCCGGGCCAAAACCGCCAGTTTGCGTATTAATTTGCCCCAGGGCCCGCCCCAGGCACTTGCGCAACCACAGCCATGCCTTTTCGAGATCACTGGCCACCGGGTTTTCTATTGGTCAAACGACCATGGCGCTTTTAAGGTGGGCGCCGGGCAAACATCCGGGATAACCACCATTGGCCGCTTCATCGCCACCACCTGCATCGACCCCATCGTTCTGGCGCCGCTGGTTGGCCAGGGCGCGCCGGCAACCTGGCACGGACGGATCGATCCACGGCTACTTTCAGCACAAGGCGCAGGAACTGGGCTACACCCTGAGCCCGGGCCAGTTGCAGGTGATCGACAGCATGGCCCGCCAGGCCCAGGCCCTGCAGCACGCCCCGCACCAAGCCCGCAGCCTGTACCTGCATGGCGCCGTTGGCCGGGGCAAGAGCTGGCTGCTGGACGGTTTTTTCCGTGCCCTGCCCATCGCCGAAAAGCGCCGCCTGCACTTCCACGATTTCTTCAACCAACTGCACCAGGGCATGTTCCGCCACCAACAGCGCGACGACGCCCTGCAAACCACCCTGGATGAATTGCTGCAGCAGTGCCGGGTGCTGTGCTTCGATGAGTTCCACGTGCACGACATCGGTGATGCCATGCTCATCACCCGGCTGTTCAAGGCCCTGTTCCAGCGCGGCATCCTGCTGTTGGTGACTTCCAACTACGCCCCCGAGGGCCTGCTGCCCAACCCGCTGTATCACGCGCGCTTCAAGCCGGTGATCGACTTGATCAACGCACGCATGCAAGTCCTGGAAGTCGGGGGCGACCAGGATTATCGAACCCAGGCCCGCGGCCACGACCAGCAGGCGTTCACCCGGGGCCAGTATGTGTGGCCCGGCAGCCCGGCCCAGCGCCAGGCACTGCAACTGCCCGAACGCCATGCCCCGGCCACGCGACTGGCGGTGGGCTACCGTCACCTGGAGGTGCGCCAGGTGGGCCAGCGCAGTATCCGCTTCGAGTTCAACGACCTGTGCGAACGACCCACGGCGGTGATGGACTACCTGGAACTGAGCCGGCGCTTCGATACCTGGATCATCGACGAGCTGCCGGCGCTGGACAGTTGCTCGGTGGCCGCCCAGCAGCGCTTCATCAACCTGATCGACGTACTCTACGACCAGGACAAGCAGCTGCTGCTGATCGGCCAACTCCCCTTGGCACAAGGCCTGGATGGCCAGGTCGCCGACCTGGCGCGGACCCGCAGCCGCCTCGGACAATTGCGCCAGTTCGGCCCCGACAGCGCACTTGCCTGAGCAAGTCCACGCGCCAATGGCTATCATGGGCGCCCTTTCCCGGGGCTCTGTCCCTCCCCATTCGAGTGTTGACGCTGTTCATGGATACCCTTGCCCAACTGCGGGCCGGCCAGCTGGCCGGCATCAAGCGCCTGGACCTGTCCTGTGGCCTGACTGAATTCCCCCGGGAGATCTTCGATCTCGCCGACTCCCTGGAGATCCTCAACCTCAGCGGCAACGCCCTGCACAGCCTGCCCGAGGACCTGCACCGCCTCAGCCACCTGCGCATCCTGTTCTGCTCGGACAACCTGTTCAGCGAACTGCCGGAATGCCTGGGCCGTTGTGCACACCTGAGCATGATCGGCTTCAAGGCCAACCGCATCGAGCGGGTACCGGCCGCCGCCCTGCCGCCCCAGTTGCGCTGGCTGATCCTCACCGACAACCGCATCGAGGAACTGCCGGACGAACTGGGCCGGCGCCCGCTGCTGCAAAAACTCATGCTGTCCGGCAATCGCCTGACCGCGCTGCCGCAAAGCCTGGAGCAGTGCCAGCGCCTGGAACTGCTGCGGATCGCCGCCAACCACCTGACCGAACTGCCGCCGTTCCTGCTGGCCTTGCCGAGCCTGACCTGGCTGGCCTATGCCGGCAACCCGCTGGAATCCCAGGTCGATGCCGCTGCCCTGGCATCCACGCCCAGTATTCCATGGGAGCAACTGGTGCTGGCACAGCGCCTGGGTGAAGGCGCCTCCGGGGTGATCCACCAAGCACAGTGGCAGGCTCCCGGGCAGCCAGCGCGGGCTGTGGCGGTCAAGCTGTACAAGGGCCAGATGACCAGCGACGGCTCACCGCTACATGAAATGCACGCCTGCATCAGCGCCGGCCTGCACCCCAACCTGATCCGGGTCGAGGGCCGCATCGTCGACCATCCCCAGGGCCAGGACGGCCTGGTGATGCAGTTGATCGACCCCAGCTATGCCAACCTCGCCGCGCTGCCGAGCCTGGACTCCTGCTCCCGGGACGTCTATCCGGAGGACGCGAGATTCAGCGCCGCGGTCATCCTGCGCATGGCCCGGGGCATCGCCTCGGTGGCCGGCCACCTGCACGCCCAGGGCATCACCCACGGCGACCTGTATGGCCACAACACCTTGTTCGATGCCCAGGGCGATTGCCTGTTGGGGGACTTCGGCGCAGCGTCGTTCCACGCCCAGGACGACACACCTCAGAGCCAGGCCCTGCAACGCCTGGAAGTACGGGCCTTCGGCATCTTGCTGGAGGAACTGCTCGATCGCCAGGATGGCTCGCTGGCCCCAGCGCAGCACCAGGGCCTGCGGGACCTGGTGCAACGTTGCCAGCAACCGCACGTCCTGGCGCGCCCGGCTTTCGAACAAGTGATCCACGAGTTGGACAGCCTCTAGAAACGACTTCGCCGGCCAGCAGGCCCCCTTGCAGGAGCCCACTGGCCGGCGAACGGATCGCGCGACGCGGCTTAGCCGGCCAGACCGACGAACATGTCCTGGACGTCGTCGTGGTTATCCAGGCCTTCGAGGAACGCCTCGACTTCGGCCATCTGCTCATCGCTCAGGCCACTGACCGGGTTCTTCGGCTGGTAGCCCAGCTTGGCCGACAGCACGGTGAAGCCTTGTTCCGGCAGGGCCTTCTGTACGGCGTCCAGGTCCACAGGCTCGGTCAGGAACAGGGTGGCGCCCTCTTCGCCCGGCTCGAAATCCTGGGCCCCGGCCTCGATGGCCGCCAGTTCCGGATCGGCGTCCGGAGTGTCCGGCGAGGCCTCGATCATGCCCACGTGGTTGAAGTCCCAGGACACCGAACCCGAGGCGCCCAGCTGGCCCTTGCGGAAGGCCACGCGGATTTCCGCCACGGTACGGTTGATATTGTCGGTTACGCACTCGACGATCAGCGGCACCTGGTGCGGGGCAAAACCTTCGTAGGTCACGCGGTGGTACTGCACGGTCTCGCCCAGCTGGCCCGAGCCCTTCTTGATCGCGCGCTCCAGGGTTTCGCGAGGCATCGAGGCCTTTTTCGCCTGCTCGACCACCAGCCGCAGGTGGGCGTTGGTGGCAACATCAGCGCCGTTGCGTGCAGCGATGGTGATTTCCTTCACCAGCTTGCCGAAGATCTTGCCCTTGGCATTGGCTGCTGCTTCTTTGTGTTTAACCTTCCACTGTGCGCCCATTACTCACTCTCTTTGATCTATGGCGTCGAGTTGGAATTGGCCGACGCGAGGCGCAAGTTTATACGTCCTCTGGGCCCTGATCGACCAAAAAGTCAGTGGCCGGCCGAGCTCCGGCCCTTGTCGGACTTGCCGGGAGCGCAGCAGCGGCTCCCGGCGCGAGGACCTCAGGAGCGCACCGGCCTGGCCAGCAGGGGTTCGTTGGAGGCCTGCGCAGGCACCGGCTCGACCCCTCTGGGCCGGCTGTTCCAGAACGGCACCAGCAACAATGCCGCCACCAGGGCGCAGCCGGCGAACAGCAGGAACACCGTCACCGTATCGAAGTAACCCGGCAACAGGCCGCCGAGGATCGCCCCCACCGAACCGCAACCATTGACGAACCCGGCCGCCGTGGCCCCGGCTCCGGCCGCGCCGAAATCGATGGCCGCCGCGCCGCTGATCATCGAGTCCGGTCCGTACAGGGTCAGGCCCATGACGAACAGCAGCGCGACCACCAGCGCTACGCTGCCGCTATGCAGCGCGCCCATGAACAGTCCGAGGCTCAGAGTCAGGGCCAGCAAACTGAGGACGCAGGCCGGCATGCGCCGGGCGCCGAACAGCTTGTCCGAGGCCAGCCCGATCATGATCGGCCCCAGCAACCCGGCCAGCTCGAAGGCCGTGGGCACGATCGCCGCGCCGACCTTGCCCACCGAGGGCATCTGCTCGTAGACGATCACCGGCCCCCACAACAGGATCGCGTAGCGCGCCGGCTTGAGCAGGAAGTACGCCAGCCCCAGCACCAGCACCGTGCGATTACGCAGGATCGCCCGCAGTGGCGCCCAGACCCCAAGGCGACAACCCTGGGCAGGCTCCTGGGCCGTCGTCACCTCCTCCACCGCCGGCAGGCCCACGTCCTGCGGGGTATTGCGCTGGAAGATGAAGAACAACAACGCGGTCAGGCCCACCACCACTGCACTGGAGATGAACGCTGCATGCCAGGTTCCCACCATGGTGTAGGCCCACCAGCCGGCGAAGGGCGAGGCCACCAGGCCGCCAAAGGCGTAGCACGAACTCCACAGGCCCAGGACCCGCCCCCGTTGCTCGGCGGGAAAGAAACTCCCGATGTTCTTGCACAGCCCCGACCAGCCGGTGGATTGCGCCAGCCCCTGGACCAGCATGCAGGTGGCGAATATCGGCAAGGTGGCGAAGCTGCCCATCACCAGCGCCGCGGCAGCGGAAATCAACAGGCCGCCCAGCACCACCACCCGCGGGCCGAAGCGGTCGGCGAACATGCCCCAGGTGAACTGCCCCACGGCGTAGGCCGCCAGGTAGATGGCATCGAGGTTGGCCATGGCCATCTTGTCGAGGGTGAAGTCGGAATCGTCGGCGATCCCCAGCTTGGCGACGGAAAAGGCCTTGCGAGTGAAGTAGAAGGCCGCGTAGGCGATCCAGGTGATGGCGAAAATCTGCACGCGCCAACGTTTGATGGTGCCGATCTGCTTGTTCATCGTGATTCTGACCTCAGGGTGAGTGTGCCGGCTGGATGCGAAGCAAACGCCTGTGTTTTTTGTTGTTGAGCACGGCGGCAGGGCCCTTGTGGCGGGCGCTGCCGGTCAGACGGGGCCTGTTGCGCTCCCGGGCGGGAGGCTGCGATCGCACGCACAGGTCCCAGGACCCGGTGACGATCGACCGACCGGTCACCGGGCCTTGAAAGATGGAAGCAATTAGCAATTAATAAATGAAATCGATTTATCGTATTTCAAATATAAGTCCAGCTTGTAAGAGGTCGTCGTCATGTCGGTTTCCCATGCGCAGTTGAAAGCCTTCCATGCCGTGGCCGTGCACGGCAGCTTCACCCGGGCCGCCGAGCGCCTGTACCTGACCCAACCGGCCGTCTCGGACCAGGTGCGCAAGCTGGAGGAGCGTTTTGGCGTCCTGCTGTTCCATCGCAACAAGCGCTCGGTGCAGCTCACCGACCTGGGGCAGCGGTTACTGGCCATCACCCAGCGCCTGTTCGTCGCCGAAGCGGAAGCCAAGGAACTGTTGCAGGACTCCCAGGCCCTGCAGACCGGCAGCCTGGTGCTGGCGGTGGATGCACCAGTGCACGTGCTGGCGCAGGTCGCCCGCTTCTGCCAGTTGTATCCGGGGATCAACGTACGCATCGAGACCGGCAATACCGACGAATCCCTGCTGCGCCTGTTCAGCTACCAGGCCGACCTGGCCCTGCTGGGACGCGAGGTGGACGACGAGCGCCTGTGGTCGCTGACCCTGTGCAATGACCCGATGGTGGCGTTCGTCTCGCGCAATCATCCCTGGGCCGAGCGCCAGTCCATCTGCCTGGCCGATCTCGACGATACGCCCATGGTGCTGCGGGAAACCGGCTCGGTGACGCGCCAGATCGTGGAGGAGGAAATGCACCGTGCCGGGCTGCGGATCCGCCCGGCGATCCAGGTCGAAGGCCGGGAAGCGGCGCGTGAGGCGGTGGTGGCGGGTATCGGCGTGGGCGTGGTGTCGGCGGCGGAATTCGGTGCCGACTCGCGGATCTGCGCCCTGCCTATCGTCGACTGCCAGCAGCGCATGACCGAAACCCTGGTATGCCTGCGCGAACAGCGCTCGCGGCGGATCGTCGCCACCTTCCTCGATCTGGTGCTCGACAACCAACCGCCCCACTTGTAGCCGCTGTCGAGCCACGGCGAGGCTGCGCGAAGGTCCGCAGGACCTTACCCTGGAACCCTCCAACGCCGCGTCTGCTACGCAGCCGTACACAGCCTGCGCCTGCGCCAGCGGCTACCGGGCTTTCGGGGCCAGACCGATGAAGGCCTGGATCAGCCGCAGCTCCCGGCGCCGCTCCAGGCAGCCGATCATGTGCTGGTTGACCAGGCCCGCGCCACGAATCGGTACCACCCGCACCCGTGGGTCGTGGCCCACTTCCAGCGAACTGACGATCCCGACCCCCAGGTGCGCGGCCACCGCCTCGGTCACCGCCTCACGACTGTCCAGCTCCAGCAGCACCCGCGGCTGCACCTTGGCCAGGGTGCACGCCTCGTCGAAGGTGCGGCGGGTGATGGAGCTGGGCTCGCGCAGCACCATGATCACCTGGTCCAGTTGCTCGATGGCGATGCCTTCGGCCAGCTCCAGCCATTCATGGCCCTGGGGCACCAGGGCGCACATCCGCGACTGCCCGAGGCTCTGCAGGTGCAGGCCCTTGCGCTCCTCGACCTCGGTCAGCACCGCCACGTCGGCATGCTCCGAGAGCAGCGCTGCCAGGGTCTCCTGGGCGTTGCCCAGGCGCAGGTTGACGGTCACCCCCGGATAACGCTCGCGCAGGCTGGCCAGCATCGGCATGACCAGGTGCGGACCGTCCGCCGCCACTTCCAGGCGCCCGGTCAAGAGCTGGCGGTTGGCCTCGAGCATGGCCTGGGCTTCTTCGGCGAGGCCGAACATGGCGCGGGTGATGGCCGCCAGCTTGGTGCCCTCCTCGGTCAGCTCCACCCGTCGGGCAGTACGCCGCAGCAGGGTGATCTGGTAGTGCTCCTCCAGGGCCTTGATGTGCCCGGTGACCGCCGGTTGGCTGATGAACAGGCGTCCGGCAGCCCGAGTGAAGCTGCCTTCACGGGCCACGGCATCGAACGCACGCAGTTGGAACAAATTCATATCTATCGGCCTCACTTATGGTAGGCATAACAACAAACAATTTGATTGATGATAAGGCAAGTTGCAATTTAGTCGCCGTAGCTAGGGTCTGTTGCCATTTGACGCGGCAACGCGGTTTGCGCCGAAACGGCAACAGACCCTAACTCCCATCATCTTCGAGGACACAGCATGAGCATCGCCGAGCCAATCCTGCTTACCCCCGGCCCCCTGACCACTTCCGCCCGTACTCGTCGGGCGATGCTGGTGGACTGGGGCTCCTGGGATGAACGGTTCAACCAGCTGACCGCCAGCCTGTGCACGCAATTGCTGGCCATCGTCAACGGCGCCGACAGCCATCATTGCGTACCCCTGCAGGGCAGCGGCACCTTCGCCGTGGAAGCCGCCATCGGCACCCTGGTGCCGCGGGACGGCAAGGTCCTGGTGCTGATCAATGGCGCCTACGGCAAGCGCCTGGCGAAGATCTGCGAAGTGCTCGGCCGTGACTTCAGTACCTTCGAAACCGCCGAGGACGAGCCCACTACCGCCGCCGACGTCGAGCGCCTGCTGCTGGCCGACCCGTCCATCAGCCACGTGGCGCTGATTCACTGCGAGACCAGCACCGGCATCCTCAATCCGCTGCCGGAGATCGCCCAGGTGGTCGCCCGCCACGGCAAGCGCCTGATCATCGACGCCATGAGTTCCTTCGGCGCCTTGCCCATCGATGCCCGCGAGATCGCCTTCGATGCGCTGATCGCCGCGTCCGGCAAGTGCCTGGAAGGCGTGCCCGGCATGGGCTTCGTCTTCGCTCGCAAGGAGTCCCTGGCCCAGGCGGCGGGCAACGCCCATTCCCTGGCCATGGACCTGCACGACCAGCACGCCTACATGGCCAAGACCGGCCAGTGGCGTTTCACCCCGCCGACCCACGTGGTGGCTGCGCTGCACGAAGCCTTGCTGCAATACAACGAGGAAGGCGGCCTGCCGGCACGCCTGGCACGCTACAGCGACAACTGCCAGACCCTGTTGCAAGGCATGGGCGAGTTGGGCCTGCGCAGCTTCCTGCCAGCGGCGATCCAGGCGCCGATCATCGTTACCTTCCACGCCCCACAAGACCCGCGCTACCAGTTCAAGGACTTCTACGAACGGGTCAAGGCCAAGGGTTTCATCCTCTACCCGGGCAAGCTGACCCAGGTCGAGACCTTCCGCGTCGGCTGCATCGGCCACGTCGACCGCGCCGGCATGCAGGCCGCGGTCGCTGCCGTGGCCCAGGTGCTGCGGGAAATGGAAGTACTGGATATCTGATCGCCCCATCACCGTGCCCGCCGGGCACGGCCGTCCTCGCCTCTTGTACAGGTCCTTGAACGATGAACTACACCAACCCCAACCAGCTGCAAGCCGCGATCCTCGACTGGGCCGGCACCGTGGTCGATTTCGGCTCCTTCGCCCCGACCCAGATCTTCGTCGAGGCCTTCGCCGAGTTCGATGTCCAGGTCTCCATCGAAGAAGCCCGCGGCCCGATGGGCATGGGCAAGTGGGACCACATCCGCACCCTGTGCGACCTGCCGCAAGTGGCCGAGCGCTACCGCAAGGCTTTCGGCCGCACCCCGACCGATGCCGACGTCACCGCCATCTACGAGCGCTTCATGCCGTTGCAGATCGAGAAGATCGCCGAGCACTCGGCCCTGATCCCCGGGGCTTTGGAGGTCATTGCCAAGCTGCGAGAGCAAGGCATCAAGATCGGTTCCTGCTCCGGTTATCCAAAGCTGGTGATGGACCGGGTGGTGGCCCTGGCCGCGACCAACGGCTATGTCGCCGACCACGTGGTGGCCACCGACGAAGTGCCCAACGGCCGCCCCTGGCCCGCCCAGGCCCTGGCCAACGTGATCGCCCTGGGCATCGACGATGTCGCCGCCTGCGTGAAGATCGACGACACCGTGCCGGGGATTCTCGAAGGCCGCCGCGCCGGGATGTGGACCGTGGCCCTGACCTGCTCGGGCAACGCCCTGGGCCTGAGCTACGAGGGCTACCGCGCCTTGGCCAGCGATACCCTGGCCAGCGAGCGCCAGCGTATCCACAAACTGTTCGAGCCGTCGCGCCCGCACTACATGATCGACACTATCGCCGATCTGCCCCAGGTGATCGCCGATATCAACCAGCGCCTGGCCCGGGGAGAAATGCCCCAGGGACAATAAGCCCATCGATCAAGAACGACAGAACGGCGACTTTCACCAGTCGCCGTTTTTTTCATCGACGTGAGACCAGCCCCCCCAAGCGACGAAAGCCCCCGGTGCGCCAGGCAAACCTAAAAAAAGCGGCTTACAGTTAAAGCACTCCGTCGCTCAAGAACGGAGGCTTCAGACCTGATGACCGAGGAAGCCCCCATGCCGTGGAAAAACACCGAGGCGCGCTATAGCACCATGACGATCGCCCTGCACTGGCTGATGTTGGTGCTGCTGGCCATGGTCTACGCCTGTATAGAATTTCGTGGCATCTTCCCCAAGGGCAGCGGTGGCCGCACCCTGATCACCGAAGCCCACTTCATGCTCGGCCTGACGGTGTTCGTACTGGTCTGGCTGCGGTTGTTCGCCCGGGCCCAGGGCGTGGCGCCACGGATCGAGCCCACGCCGCCGTCATGGCAGAGGCTGCTGGCAACGCTGATGCACTGGGCGCTGTACCTGTTCATGATCGCCATGCCGCTGCTGGGCTGGCTGACCACCAGCGCCAAGGGGCACCAGGTGATGTTCTACGGCCTGGACCTGCCGTTGCTGCTGCATGAAGACAAAGCCATGGCCAAACAGCTCCAGGGCTGGCACGAGTTGCTGGGCACCCTGGGCTACTGGCTGATCGGCCTGCATGCCCTGGCCGGGCTCTATCACCACTATGTGATGCGCGACAACACCCTGCAGCGGATGTGGCGCCAGCGCGATCAGGCCTGACCGGCGAAGCCGCGGCGTCCTTGCAGGCCGCCGCTGTGGACGAAGATCAACCGACAACCCGGGGCGAAGCGCCCGGTCCGGACCTGCTCGTGCAGGGCCAGCAGGGCCTTGCCGGTGTACAGCGGCTCCAGCGGCAGGCCGCTGGCCTTTTCGGTCTGCTCGATGAACGCCTCCAGCACCCGGTCCACCTTGGCGAAGCCGCCACGGCTGGCGTCCAGCAAGGCATAACCTTCGAGCGCCCTGCCGGCTTCCTCCAGGATACCGGCAACTTGCTGCGGCACTCCGTGGTCCATCGGCACCGCCAGGGCGCCATGCACCGGGTGCGTCCCGGCCTCGGCCAGCACCAGCCCAGCCAGCGTGGTACCCGTACCGGCGGCCAGCCACCAGCCGTGATAATCGCTCCAGCCCAGGGCCGGCAGTTGCGAGCGCACCTGCTCCAGCAGCGGCATGCAGCCCAATGCACCGGCCAGGCCGCCACCGCCCTCGGGTACCGGGTACAGGTCGGGGTACTGGGCCTGCCAGGGTGTCCAGAAGCCCGGTTGGTGGCGCGCCCGGTAGCCGCCGTAGCCAAGCCAGTGCAGTTGCATGCCGAAGCGCTCCAGGTCGAGCACGGTGGGTGTGTCCTGGCGTTGCCCGCGCAACAACCCGACCGTGGCGAAGGCGAAACGCTGGCCGGCAGCGGCCAGGGCATGCAGGTGATTGGAATGGGCGCCGCCGAGGCTGATGATGCCCCGCGCGCCCTGGCGGCTCGCTGCCTGCAGGTGATGGTTGAGCTTGAACCACTTGTTGCCGCTGATCAGCGGGTCGATCAGGTCCAGGCGCAGTACCGCCACCTCGACCCCGGCCTGGTGCAGCCAATCCAGCTCCAGCCGCTGTAGCGGCGCCTGGGGCAAATGAGCGAAGGACTCGGCAAGGGACATCGCTGGCAACTCGGCAGACAGGGGGCGCGCATTCTAGCAACCCTGGACAAGATCGCCGTGCCCCAGCGACACAAGCTTTGTGTAGCCGCTGCCGAAGGCTGCGCAAAGGACTGCAGGGCCTTCAGGGGCGAGGGGCAGATGTAAGGACCGAGGATCGCCGAGCCCCTACGGGGCGGGTTAGGAATCGCAGTACCTTCAGAGGCCAACGGGAAGGTGCTGGGATGGAAGATCGTCGTGCTTCTGCGGGGCAGGCGCAGCCTTCGGCAGCGGCTACAGGGCCGCTGCCGAGGCCGGAGGGATCAGAGTTCCGCAGCCAGGCGCGAACCCTGGTTGATGGCGCGCTTGGCATCCAGCTCGGCCGCCACGTCGGCACCACCGATCAGGTGCACGTTCTGCCCAGCGGCCACCAGGCCATCGTGCAATTCGCGCAGCGGGTCCTGGCCGGCGCAGATCACCACGTTGTCCACCGGCAGCACCTGGGGCTCGCCCGCTTCGCCGATGCGGATATGCAGGCCGGCGTCGTCGATCTTCAGGTACTCGACGCTGTTGAGCATCTGCACCTGCTTGTTCTTCAAGCCAGTGCGATGGATCCAGCCCGTGGTCTTGCCCAGGCCATCACCGACCTTGCTCTTCTTGCGCTGCAGCAGGAACACCTGGCGCGCCGGAGCATGGGGTTCGGCCTTGATCCCGGCGATGCCGCCACGAGCCTGCAAGCGGGTATCGATGCCCCACTCCTTCCAGAACGCCTCGCGATCCTGGCTGGTAGCCACGCCCTGGTGCACGAGGAACTCGGAGACGTCGAAGCCGATGCCGCCAGCACCGATCACTGCCACCTTCTGCCCCACCGGCTTGCGCTCGAGCAGCACGTCCAGGTAGCTCAGGACCTTGGCGTGTTCCACCCCGGGAATCGCCGGCACCCGTGGCGCGATACCGGTGGCGAGGATGATTTCATCGAACCCGCCGGCGACCAGTTGCTCGACATCCACCCTTGTATCCAGGCACAGCTCGACGTGGCTGGTCTGCAGCTTGCGCTTGAAGTAGCGCAGGGTCTCGTAGAACTCCTCCTTGCCCGGCACGCGCTTGGCGATATTGAACTGACCACCGATCTCGCTGGCCGAATCGAACAGGGTCACCTGGTGCCCACGCTCGGCGGCCACGGTGGCGGCGGACAGACCGGCCGGGCCGGCACCGACCACGGCGATCTTCTTGATCTGCTGGACCGGCAGGTAGTTCAGCTCGGTTTCGTGGCAAGCACGGGGGTTGACCAGGCAGCTGGTCAGCTTGCCGCCGAAGGTGTGGTCCAGGCACGCCTGGTTGCAGCCAATGCAGGTATTGATCTCGTCGGCACGGCCGGCGGCGGCCTTGTTGACGAAGTCCGGATCGGCCAGGAACGGCCGGGCCATGGACACCATGTCGGCATCGCCCTCGGCCAGGATCTGCTCGGCCACTTCCGGGGTATTGATGCGGTTGGTGGTGATCAGCGGGATGCCCACCGAACCTCGCAGCTTGGCCGTGACCTTGCTGAACGCGGCGCGCGGCACCTTGGTGGCGATGGTCGGGATGCGCGCCTCGTGCCAGCCGATGCCGGTGTTGATGATGGTGGCGCCGGCCTTTTCGATGGCCTGGGCCAGCTGCACGATCTCTTCCCAGGTGCTGCCGCCTTCCACCAGGTCGAGCATCGACAGGCGGAAGATGATGATGAAGTTCGGGCCTACCGCTTCACGCACCCGACGCACGATCTCCAGCGGCAGGCGCATGCGGTTCTCGTAGCTGCCGCCCCAGCGGTCGGTACGGTGGTTGGTATGGGCGGCGAGGAACTGGTTGATGAAGTAACCCTCGGACCCCATGATCTCGACGCCGTCGTATTCGGCCTTCTGGGCCAGGGTCGAGCAGGTGACGAAGTCGCGGATCTGCTTCTCGATGCCCTCCTCATCCAGCTCCTTGGGCTTGAACGGGTTGATTGGCGCCTGGATGGCACTCGGCGCGACCTGCTTGGGGCTGTAGGCGTAACGCCCGGCGTGCAGGATCTGCATGCAGATCTTGCCACCGGCCTCGTGCACCGCGCGGGTGACGATCAGGTGCTTCTGCGCCTCTTCTTCGGTAGTCAGCTTGGCCGCTCCGGAATACACCCCACCTTCATCGTTGGGGCCGATGCCGCCGGTGACCATCAGGCCCACGCCGCCACGGGCGCGCTCGGCAAAATACGCCGCCATGCGCTCGAAGCCGCCAGGTTTTTCTTCCAGGCCGGTGTGCATGGAGCCCATCAGGGTCCGGTTGCGCAGGGTGGTGAACCCCAGGTCGAGGGGGGCCAGCAAATGCGGGTACGGGGCAGCAGCCATGGCGTCACTCCAGATCGGGCTATCACGGTAGGTGCGGAAGCTCTGCGGCTTCCGTCGGTAGTGCGGCACAGACTAAAAGCACACCCGCTGTAGGCTCAATGACCGTAAC
Source organism: Pseudomonas sp. CMR5c (assembly GCF_003850545.1). NCBI lineage: Bacteria > Pseudomonadati > Pseudomonadota > Gammaproteobacteria > Pseudomonadales > Pseudomonadaceae > Pseudomonas > Pseudomonas sp. CMR5c. Next base: position 4,443,725 of record NZ_CP027705.1, read on the forward strand.
TGACAAGTTATTGATCCAAACGTACAGCGGCCCTTGGCAAGCGCCGGTTGCCGCCCTACCCTAGGCGACGAATCCTGCACACGGTTGTCGACTGTTTTCCCATGCGCAAACTTCTGTACATCATCCTCGCCCTGGCCCTGGTCGCCGCCATCAGCAGCTATGGAGCCTGGACCCGCGACCGCCCGGGGGCGCACTACCTGTCGGACCTGCGCATCACGCTGGCGGTGGACCATGGCGTGCCCGCCGACCACGGCAACCTGCTGGCGATCCAGCCGGAGCTGTTTCCCACTGACTACCAGAGCAGCGCACGCCTGCACCGTAAGCTCGCGGCTTACCTGCAGCAGGCTCGTGAGCGCGGCCTGGTGAATGCCAAGACCATCGTCGTGCTGCCGGAACATATCGGTACCTGGCTGATGGTCAGTGGCGAGAAGAACGAGCTGTACCAGGCCACCACGTTGAAGGAGGCCATGAACTGGCTGGCGGTGAGCAACCCGCTGCTGTTCGTCAAGGCCCTGGCTGCCGCCAAGGGCACCAACCGGCTGGACGACGCCCACCTGCGGATGAAAGCCCAGCAGATGGCCAGGGATTACCAGGAGCTGTTCGGCGGCCTGGCCCGGGAATTCCAGGTGACCCTGGTGGCCGGCTCCATCGTGCTCCCCGACCCCAGCGTCAACCAGGGCAGCCTGCAGGTGGGTACTGGCGCCCTGTACAACAGCGCCCTGGTGTTCGGCAGCGATGGCCAGCCCATTGGCCAGCCGCAGCGCCAGATCTATCCCAGCCTCTCCGAGAGCGGTTATATCCAGGGCGATGCCGAGGCAGCGCCGCAGGTCTTCGAAACCCCGGCCGGACGTCTCGGGGTACTGATCGGCAGCGATAGCTGGTATCCGCAGAACTACCGCAAGCTCGACGCACAGCAGGCACAGTTGGTGGCTGTACCGGCCTTCATCATGGGCAAGGGCCACTGGGAGCAGCCTTGGCGCGGCGACCACAGCGCAGCCCTCGAAGCCCTCGCGCCGAATACCAGCGAGGGTACTGCCTGGCAGCACCTGACCCTCACCAGCCGTACCTCCCGGAGCCTGGCCAGCGGCGGTGCCAGCGTCTTCCTGCGTGGCCAGTTCTGGGACCTGGGCACCAGCGGCCAGAGCTTCCTGAGCAGCGCTGGCCAGACCTTCGCCGACGATGGCAGCCGTGGTGCCCGTCTGCTGAATCTCTGGCTGTAGATCCTTGAGAAGCGCACCGATGCGCCTGGGCGACCTGTCGGTGGGTTTCGTCCATAGCCTGGCGGATGCGGTCCGCAGCCATGGCCAGGACCCTGTTCCCCTGCTGGAGCAGTACGGATTGGATAGCGCGCGCCTGGCCGAAGCCGGAGCGCGCCTGTCGATCCCGCGCTACATGCGCCTGGGCCACGGGGCGATCCAGCTCACCGGCGATCCGGCCCTGGGGCTGCGCATGGGCCGCCTCAGCCGCCTGAGCCAGGCGGGCCTGGCCGGTGTCACCGCCGCCCAGGCGCCCACCGTGCGTGAAGCGGCACGCTGCCTGACGCGCTTCGAAGCCCTGTACGGCTCCAACTATCGCGGTCAATCGAGCTTCTGCGAGGATGCCGACGGTGCCTGGCTGCGCTTCTACTCCATCAGCCCATACAACGCCTACAACCGTTTCGTGGTGGACTCGATCATCTCCGGCTGGTTGCAGCAACTGTCCAACCTGGCCGGGCAAGCGCTACATGCGCAACGGATCGACATCGAGTTCCAACAGCCCGACTACCACGAAGCCTATGCCCTGCTCGGCCCTGCTACGGTGCACTTCGGCGCCGAGCGCAATCAACTGCGCCTGGACCAGGCCAGCCTGGCCCTGCGCAACCCCGAGCACTGCCCGAGTACCTGGCGCCACCTGCTGCTGTTGTGCGAAAGGGAGCTGGAGCAACTGACCCGCACCCGCAGCCTGCGCGAACGCATCATTCAGTTGCTCGGACCTTTGCTCAACGGTGGCCGGGAGCCGGACCTGGAGGAAGTGGCGGCGCGCCTGAAGCTGCCGACCTGGACCTTGCGCCGCAAGCTGGCCGAGGAAGGTACGCAGTTCCGGGCGATTCTCAACGACACCCGGCGCGACCTGGCCATGACTTACATCCGCGACACCGAACTGGCGTTCGGCGAGATTGCCTATCTGTTGGGGTTCGCCTCAGCCGAGGCATTTCAGCGGGCCTTCAAGCGCTGGAACGGCCAGACTCCGGGGGAGTTTCGTCGCAGCCACCGCCAGTTCGGCTAAAAAAAAGCCACCGGCTTTACAGCTCGGTGGCATCGTCTGCTGGCTCTAGAGGGTCCAGCTCAAAAGCCTGGTACTCCAGCAGTTCCTCTTGATACTCGTCCATGCGGACTCCTTTGCACGTGGGTTGAATGCCCTGGATCACCGTCGGGACCAGCATAAGTTGCCGGTATGACAGAAAAAATACTACCCCCTCGGTCAACTTTTCTGCCATTGAAACGTAACGGCAGGTAAGAAATTTACCGAAAATCCGTACAAGGGTTTCAGGACGAGTGACGGCGTACGCAGTAGCGCGCGACAAGACAGGGAAGCAATAACTCGGAAGGAGTCGCCCAGGTGCGGCCCAGACGACGCCGGGCAACACCTTTGCACTATGGCCTCAGCGGCCGCTGCCAGGCAGGGCCTGGATCGGCTCGCTCGGTGGCGGCAGGGTACTGGCTGGTGGCGGGGTGATGGTTTCACCCGCCGGAGCTGGCTCACTGACGGGCGCCGGTACTATGGGCGCCGCCTCCACCGGTGGCGCCAGCGGCTGGGAAGCCGCCGGCTCGACAGCCGGAGCTGCCGGTGGTGCCGGTGCCGCCACGGCAGGCTGCGGAGCGGTTTCCGGCTTGGGTTCTGGCTTGGAATCGGCTGGGTTGTCCGGCTTGCTCTCCGGAACCCCCAGGTCGGCCTTGGGTTTTTCCTCGATGTGCGCTGCGGTCTTGGCCTCCTGGGGCAGGAACAGCTCCAGCAAGGCGAAGTAGCGCTCATAGAACTTGGCGGACGACACGGTCTCGCTGGCCACCTTGACCATCGAGTCGTCAGTGGAGCCGATGGGCATCGACACCGAGCCCAGCACCCCTACCCCGAGGCTCGCCGAGTTGTTCAGCTTCTTCAGGGCGTAGCGGTCCTGCAGAGCATTGGCGAATACCGTCGAGCGATGCCCAGCGGTACCGTCCTTGGCGCAAACCACGTTGAAGCTGATTTCCAGATGGGTCTCGCCGGTCTGCTGGAAACTCTTGTGGCCACTGACCAGCTTCGGATCGTTGCTGGTGATGATGTAGCCCTGGCTGAGCAACGCACGCCGCGCGGCTTCGCAGGAGGCGGCATCGCTGACGGGGTAATTACGCGAGAAGGTGCTGGAATCGTCGAAGCTTTCATGCTCGTAGATGGCGGTCTTGTTCGATGAACAACCGGCGACTGCGGACAACAGCAACACTCCGGCTGCAACGCGCAGGTGAAATGATCTAAACATCGAAAATCCTGAGGAAAACGCTCCGGGACGTATTGTGCAACAGATCAACGTCCTACAGCGCGGCTAATTGATGTCTTAACTGTCATGCAAGGCTAATGACCGCTGTTTGCCGATAAAAGTCGTACCCCCCGCATTCCGTCGGTCTGCGGGGCATGACTATCGTGGCGCTGCCAGGGACGTGACAGAGACAATCACGGCCCAAGCCCATGTGTCGCATCCACCCGGGCTTCGATGGTCCTGCTGCTTCGCCCGGTCGCCAACGACATGGGTTCTGCCAGGCGAAAAAAAGCCCCGGTCTTGCGACCGGGGCTTGTTCAACACTGCGAGTCGAACATCAGTAGCGCTTGATGTCCGCCTGGCTTTCCAGTTGCTTGCGGTAGGCCGCGAAGTCTTGCTGCCCTTGGCGCGAAGCCAGGAAGCGGCGGTACTGGGCCTTCTCTTCCTCGGTCGGCGCCGCGGCTTCGTTGACCGCGTTGAGCTGCAGCACCAGCAGGTTACCGTTAGGCAGGGTCACGCTGGTGAAGCTCGGCTTGTCCTTGGACTCAGGCTTGCTCATGCGGAACAGTGCCTGCAGCACGGTCGGATCGATACCTTCCTGGCCACGGGTAACGGCTTTCGCCACTTTCCAGTCCTGGCCGTCCACCGGCTTGCTCAGCGCAACCTTGCCATCACGCAGGCTGGCGATCAGTTCTTCAGCCTTGGTCTTGGCCGCAGCACTGGCGTGCTCCTTGGCCAATTGCGTGCGAATGGAACTGGCTACGCTGTCCAGGGGCAGTTGCTCGGGCTTGCGGTGCTCCTTGGCACGCAGTACCACGACGGTTTCCGGATCCAATTCGATGGCGCCGCTGTTGGCACCCTCGTCGAGGACTTCGGTACTGAAAGCCGCCTGGATCACCGCGCGGTTGGCCGCGATACCATCACCACCCTCACGACCGAACGGCGCGGAGGTATGCACGGTGAGCTTCAAGTCCTGGGCCGGCTGGGCCAGGTCGGAGGCTTCGAACGACGAGTCTTCCAGCTGCTTGGTGGCATCCACGAAACGCTGTTCGACCTGTTGCGCCTTCAGCTCGCGGGTCAACTTGTCCTTGAGGCTGGCGAAACTTGGCACTTCAGGTGCTTCGACACCGAGCAGCTTGATCAGGTGGAAACCGAAGTCACTGCGTACCGGGGCGGAGACCTGGTCCTTGTTCAGCGCGTACAGCGCTTTCTCGAAGGCTGGATCGTAGACACCGGGGCCTGCGTAACCCAGGTCACCGCCGTTGTTGGCCGAACCAGGATCCTGGGAGAACTCCTTGGCCAGCGCCTCGAACTTCTCACCCTTGGCCAGGCGAGCCTGGATGTCTTCGATCTTGGCCTTGGCCTGGGCTTCATCGACCTTGTCGTTGACTTCGATCAGGATGTGCGCGGCACGGCGCTGCTCGGCCAGGTTACCGATCTCTTTCTGATAGAGCGCCTGCAGGTCTTCGTCCTTGACGCTGACCTGGTCGAAGAACGCGGCTTTCTTCAGCTCGATGTAGTCGATCACCACTTGGTCAGGAGTCATGAACTCCTTGGCGTGCTGGTCGTAATAGGCCTTGACCTCGTCATCGGTCAGCTTGATGGCTGCCGGATCGGCCTTGACGGTCAGGGAAGCGAAGTCACGGGTCTGCTTCTCCAGACGGGCGAAAGCCAGCACCTGGGCGTCGGTGACGAAACCGCTGCCAGCCAGGCCGGCGCGGATCTGGCCAATGAGCATTTCCTGGCTGAGCATCTGCCGGAACTGCATGCGGCTGTAGCCCAACTGGCGAATGACCTGGTCGAAACGCTCGGGGCTGAACTTGCCTTCAACCTGGAATTCCGGCGTTTGCAGGATCACCTGGTCCAGGGCACCTTCGGAGAAGGCGAACTTGGAGTCCTGGGCACCTTGCAGCAGCAACTTGCGGTCGATCAACCCTTTCAGGGCCGCTTCACGCAGCATCTTCTCGTCGAGCAGGGAGGCATCGAAGTCCTTGCCCAATTGCTGCATCAGCTGGCGGCGTTGCATGTCGACGGCCTGGCTCAACTCGTTCTGAGTGATCTCCTCGCCGTTGACCTTGGCCGCATCCTGTTTATGGCTAGTCGCGTTGAAAATGGCATCGAAACCGGTCAACGCCATCAACGCGACGATGACCCCGATGATGGTTTTGGCAATCCAGCCTTGTGAATTGTCCCTGATATTCTGCAGCATGCGTCCCCCAGAAACGGCTGTACTTCTGTTCAAGCAACCGTGGAGCGTGGGTAGAGTCCGGATAGAAGAAAGGCGCATCCGAGGATGCGCCTTCTCGTAACTGGCGGAGCGGACAAGAGCTGAACCTGCGACTCTCGACGTGAACCGGTAGCACCGGTCGACTGGCGCCCCGCTGCCAGATCAGGCATGACCCCGACCCGGATGGGCAAAGGCCCTGAAGAAACTTAGTTGACCGCTTCTTTCAGAGCTTTACCGGCTTTGAAACCTGGCTTTTTAGCAGCAGCGATTTCCAGAGTCTTGCCGGTCTGTGGGTTACGACCAACACGAGCTGGACGATCAGTTACCGAGAAAGTACCGAAACCAACCAGCACAACAGAGTCACCGGCCTTCAGAGCGCCAGTAACGGATTCGATCACTGCATCCAGCGCACGGCCAGCAGCAGCTTTCGGGAGATCAGCAGATGCAGCGATAGCATCAATCAGTTCCGACTTGTTCACTCTAAGTCCCCTTATATATCTATGAGTATGATTCTAAGTTTTTTGGTGAAAGCAAAAACGAGTGCTGAATGGCCTACAGGCATTTAAGAGCCGCTTTATAACAAGGGCTCTAAAAAGCTGTCAAGGAAGCCCCCCAGGCTAATGCGTACTAATGCGTGCTAATTCTTTCCTTAGAGTCAGACTCGCGTTTTTCGTCCTTTGCAACTATCTCGGGAGCCACATCCGGCAAGGGCTCCGGCGCGTATTGCAGCGCAATTTGCAGGACTTCGTCAATCCATTTAACTGGTTTGATCTGCAGATCCTGCTTGATATTGTCAGGAATTTCTTTCAAATCGCGAACGTTCTCTTCAGGAATGATCACGGTCTTGATTCCGCCCCGATGAGCCGCCAGTAGTTTCTCTTTCAAACCACCGATAGCCAATACCTGACCACGCAGAGTGATCTCGCCAGTCATCGCTACATCGGCTCGCACCGGAATGCCGGTCAGGGCCGAAACCAGTGCCGTGCACATGCCGATGCCCGCGCTTGGACCGTCTTTCGGGGTTGCGCCTTCGGGCATGTGGATATGGGTGTCACGCTTCTCGTGGAAATCCAGCGGAATGCCCAGGCTCTTGGCGCGGCTGCGCACTACGGTCTGCGCTGCAGTGATCGATTCGACCATGACATCGCCCAGGGAACCGGTCTTGATCAGTTGCCCCTTGCCTGGCACCACGGCCGCCTCGATGGTCAATAGCTCACCACCCACCTGGGTCCATGCCAGGCCGGTCACTTGGCCTATCTGGTCCTGCTGTTCGGCCAGGCCGTAGCGGAATTTGCGCACGCCGAGGAAATGCTCCAGCAGGTCGGAAGTGACCTTCACCGAGAAGCGTTTTTCCATCGCATGTTCCTTCACCGCCTTGCGGCAGACCTTGGCGATCTGGCGCTCCAGGCCGCGCACACCGGCTTCGCGGGTGTAGTAGCGGATGATGTCGCGGATCGCCGCCGGATCGAATTCCAGCTCGCCCTTCTTCAGGCCGTTGGCCTGGATCTGCTTGGGCGCAAGGTACTTGACCGCGATGTTGATCTTCTCGTCCTCGGTGTAGCCGGGCAGGCGAATCACTTCCATCCGATCCAGCAGGGCCGGAGGAATGTTCATCGAGTTGGAGGTGCAGAGGAACATCACATCGGATAGGTCGTAGTCGACCTCCAGGTAATGATCGTTGAAATTGTGGTTCTGTTCGGGGTCCAGTACCTCGAGCAGTGCCGACGCAGGATCGCCGCGCATGTCGCTACCCATCTTGTCGATTTCATCGAGCAGGAACAATGGGTTGCGCACGCCAACCTTAGTCATCTTTTGAATCAATCTTCCCGGCATCGAACCGATGTAGGTCCGACGGTGCCCACGAATTTCCGCTTCGTCACGCACACCACCCAGGGCCATGCGCACGAACTTGCGGTTGGTGGCGTTGGCGATCGATTCCGCCAGGGAGGTCTTGCCGACCCCAGGCGGGCCCACCAGACACAGTACCGGGCCACGAATCTTCTTCACGCGCTTCTGCACGGCGAGGTATTCGAGGATCCGTTCCTTGACCTCTTCCAGGCCATAGTGGTCGGCATCGAGGATATCCTCGGCACGCGCCAGGTCCAGGCGCACCTTGCTCTGGGCCTTCCACGGCACCTGCACCAGCCAGTCGATGTAGGAGCGAACCACGGTGGCCTCGGCGGACATCGGCGACATCTGCTTGAGCTTGTTCAGCTCGGCCTGGGCCTTGGCCATGGCATCCTTCGGCAGCCCGGCGGCATCGATGCGCTTTTTCAGCTCTTCGATTTCGTTGTGGCCTTCGTCACCGTCGCCCAGCTCTTTCTGAATGGCCTTCATCTGCTCATTCAGGTAGTACTCGCGCTGGCTGCGCTCCATCTGCTTCTTGACGCGGCCACGGATGCGCTTTTCCACTTGCAGCAGATCGATCTCGGCATCCAGCAGGGCCAGGACATGCTCGACCCGTGCGGACAGGTCGATGATCTCGAGGATCTCCTGCTTCTGCTCGATCTTCAGCGCCATGTGTGCCGCCATGGTATCCACCAGGCGGCTGGGCTCATCGATACTGTTGAGGGAAGAAAGAACCTCGGCAGGTACCTTCTTGCCCAGCTGTACATATTGCTCGAACTGGGACAGCAAGCTGCGGACGAAAACTTCCGACTCGCGGTCGGGGGCTTCGACTTCATCAATCAGGGCGACTTCGGCACGGCAGTGGCCGTCCACTTCGCTGAAGCGCTCGACAGCGCCGCGCTGCTCACCCTCGACCAACACCTTGACGGTGCCATCGGGCAATTTGAGCAACTGCAGCACAGTCGCAATGGTACCTACGCGATAGAGCGCATCCTCACCGGGATCGTCATCAGCAGGGTTTCTCTGTGCCAGCAGCAAAATCTGCTTGTCGCCCGTCATCGCTGCCTCGAGGGCTTCGATCGACTTCTCGCGCCCCACGAACAGCGGGATAACCATGTGCGGATAAACCACGACATCACGCAATGGCAGGAGAGGCAATTCGATGGTTGTCTTCATGATTTCGCCTCTACGGCGGCCATACGGCCGTAAACAGGTGGAAGTAAGCGTGAAACCAAGATGGGGGCTGCCTGAAAAAAAAACAAGCTCAAAGACAGCGTTTCAAAGACGCTAAAAACAAAGGGGCCCGAAGGCCCCTTCTTTCACTCAAACAGCCCAAAGCTTACGCGTCGGGAGCTGCCTTGGCAGTCGGCTCACTGTTTTCATAGATGAACAGTGGCTGGGACTTGCCTTCAATAACGCTTTCGTCGATCACTACTTTACTCACCTCGGACTGCGAGGGGATCTCGTACATAGTGTCGAGCAGTACGCCTTCGAGAATCGAGCGCAGACCACGGGCGCCAGTCTTGCGCTCCAGAGCCCGCTTGGCCACGGCCTTCAGTGCGTCGGCACGAAACTCCAGGTCGACACCTTCCATCTCGAACAGCTTGCCGTATTGCTTGGTCAAGGCGTTCTTCGGTTCGGTGAGGATCTGGATCAACGCAGCTTCATCCAGCTCGTCCAGGGTTGCCAGGACCGGCAAACGGCCCACGAACTCTGGAATCAGGCCGAACTTGACCAGATCATCAGGCTCGACTTCACGCAGGGACTCGCCAACCTTCTTGCCCTCTTCCTTGCTGCGAACTTCGGCGTTGAAGCCGATGCCGCCGCGAGTGGAGCGGTTCTGGATGACCTTCTCCAAGCCGGAGAACGCACCACCACAGATGAACAGGATGTTGCGGGTGTCGACCTGCAGGAACTCCTGCTGGGGATGCTTGCGGCCACCTTGAGGCGGAACCGAGGCAACCGTGCCTTCGATCAGCTTCAACAATGCCTGCTGCACACCTTCGCCGGAAACATCCCGAGTAATCGAAGGGTTGTCGGACTTGCGGGAAATCTTGTCGATTTCGTCGATGTAGACAATGCCCATCTGGGCTTTTTCCACATCGTAGTCGCACTTCTGCAGCAGCTTCTGAATGATGTTCTCGACGTCCTCACCCACATAGCCGGCTTCGGTCAGGGTGGTAGCGTCGGCAATGGTGAAAGGCACATTCAACAGGCGCGCCAGGGTTTCGGCCAACAGTGTTTTACCCGAACCTGTAGGGCCGATCAGCAAGATGTTGCTCTTGCCGAGCTCGACATCGTCACTTTTCTTGTCACGCTGGTTAAGACGCTTGTAGTGGTTGTACACCGCTACCGCCAGAACCTTCTTCGCACGCTCCTGACCAATCACATACTGATCAAGGATGCCGCTGATTTCTTTAGGCGAAGGCAATTTATGCGCGCTGCTCTCGGCCTGTGCCTCCTGCACCTCCTCACGGATGATGTCATTGCACAGGTCGACGCACTCGTCGCAGATAAAGACCGAGGGGCCGGCAATCAATTTGCGTACTTCATGCTGGCTTTTGCCACAGAAGGAGCAATAAAGCAGTTTGCCGTTGTCCTCGCCGTTGCGGGTGTCAGTCATTCGATCGATCCAAATCCGATAGGCTTGCAACACAAGATGAAGGCAATTGCGGGCTTTTTCAAGTCCGCAGGCGGCCGGTCAAACCAGCCACCTACATTCAAGTTGCTTAGGCGGGCATTTGACGCTTGTTGATCACGGAGTCGATCAGGCCGTACTCCGCCGCGCGCTCGGCGCTCATGAAGTTGTCGCGCTCGGTGTCACGCTCAATGGTTTCCAGGCTCTGGCCGGTGTGGTGGGCCAGCAGCGAGTTCAGGCGCGAACGGATGTGCAGGATTTCCTTGGCATGGATGTCGATATCCGACGCCTGGCCTTGGAAACCGCCGAGCGGTTGGTGGATCATCATGCGCGAGTTCGGCAGGCAGTGACGCTTGCCAGCCGCTCCACCTGCAAGCAGGAATGCGCCCATGCTGCATGCCTGGCCGATGCAAATGGTGGAAACATCAGGCTTGATGAACTGCATGGTGTCGTAGATCGACATGCCAGCGGTCACCGAACCACCTGGCGAGTTGATGTACAGATGGATGTCCTTGTCCGGGTTTTCGGCTTCAAGGAAAAGCAGCTGTGCCGCAACCAGGTTGGCCATGTAGTCCTCTACCGGGCCAATCAGGAAGATCACTCGCTCCTTGAGGAGGCGCGAGTAGATGTCGTAGGCACGCTCGCCACGGGCGGACTGCTCGATAACCATCGGGACCAGACCACCTGCGGCCTGAATGTCAGAGCTCTGCTGATAATAAGAATTGCGGGACATGTCCTGCAGTCACTCCCAAATAGTCATGTCTTGAATACGCATAAGCCAGCACGAAGGCTGGCTTATGGTGTGTGCTTCGAACGAAAAAAGGATCAGTCGGCTTGAGGTGCTTCTACCGGCTTGACCGCTTCTTCGTAAGAGACCGATTTGTCGGTCACGCTAGCTTTCTGCAGAACAGTATCCACAACTTGTTCTTCCAGCACAACCGAACGCACTTCGTTCAGTTGCTGCTCGTTCTTGTAGTACCAGGACACGACTTGTTCTGGCTCCTGGTAGGCCGAAGCCATTTCCTGGATCAGTTCACGAACGCGTGCTTCGTCAGGCTTGAGGTCGAATTGCTTGACCACTTCAGCAACGATCAGGCCCAGCACTACGCGGCGCTTGGCTTGTTCTTCGAACAGCTCGGCTGGCAGTTGGTCAGGCTTGATGTTGCCACCGAATTGCTGAACAGCCTGAACGCGCAGACGGTTGACTTCGTTATCCAGCAGCGCCTTCGGCACTTCGATCGGATTGGCGGCCAGCAGACCGTCCATGACCTGGTTCTTCACCTTCGACTTGATGGCCTGACGCAGTTCACGCTCCATGTTCTTGCGAACTTCGGCACGGAAACCATCCAGGCCAGCTTCCTTGATACCGAATTGAGCGAAGAACTCTTCGGTCAGTTCAGGCAGCTTGGGCTCGGAAACGCTGTTGACGGTAACGGTGAACTCGGCAGCCTTGTTGGCCAGGTCCAGGTTCTGGTAGTTCTCGGGGAAGGTCAGGTTCAGAACGCGTTCTTCACCAGCCTTGGCGCCAACCAGACCATCTTCGAAGCCCGGGATCATGCGGCCGGAGCCCAGGACCAGTTGGGTACCCTTGGCCGAACCGCCAGCGAAGGCTTCGCCGTCAATCTTGCCAACGAAATCAATGTTCAGCTGGTCATCGTTCTGGGCAGCGCGGTCGGCCACTTCGAAACGAACGTTCTGCTTGCGCAGGATTTCCAGCATGTTGTCCAGATCGGCATCAGCCACTTCGGCGCTCAGGCGCTCGACAGCGATACCTTCGAAACCGGCAACGGTGAACTCCGGGAACACTTCGAAAGTAGCAACGTATTCCAGGTCCTTGCCTTTCTCCAGCACCTTGGGCTCGACCGAAGGAGCTCCAGCCGGGTTCAGCTTCTGCTCGACAACAGCTTCGTAGAAGGAAGCCTGGATCACATCACCTACTGCTTCTTGACGTGCATCAGCCTCATAACGCTGACGAATCACGCTCATTGGAACCTTGCCAGGACGGAAGCCTGGGATTTTGGCCTTTTGGGCAGTCTGCTGCAGACGCTTGTTGACCTGGCTCTCGATGCGCTCAGCCGGCACGGTGATGCTCATGCGGCGCTCAAGAGCAGAAGTATTTTCAACAGAAACTTGCATGGATATTCCTCGTTGCACAGACGATTAGCCGGCCGTTTTCCGACCCCAGAATCAAGGGCATGCATTCTAGTGGGTCGAACTCAAGAAGTCACCCTACTGAAAACGGGTAAAAAGCGGCCAGCAATGTGAAGACGGGGACAAAGGTTCCAGCCCCGCCGTGAGAGCAAATACTACGAACCGAACCAGGGCCTCTGCATCAGCCCTTCTATATATAGAAGGAACCTGAGCGAGCCCCTCGAACGCACCAGCGAACAGCAGCCATCGCCGGGAAAGCTGGCGAATACCGCACGAGCATTCACCACCTGGCGCGCCGCGCGCACGGGGCGCCACCAAGACCGGAAACGAAAACGGCGCAGACCTTTTCAGGTACTGCGCCGTCATCTGCTATTAACTAGCTACTTTATTGGTGCGGACGAAGAGACTCGAACTCTTACACCTTGCGGCGCTGGAACCTAAATCCAGTGTGTCTACCAATTCCACCACGTCCGCGTAACAAGCTTTTAAAGCAAAGGCGCCAGATTGTTAATCTGGCGCCTTTTCGAATATGGGGTGGACGATGGGGATCGAACCCACGACAACAGGAGTCACAATCCTGTGCTCTACCAACTGAGCTACGCCCACCATATTGCGTTACTTGTGCCAAAGCTGCCTAATGGCGCACCCGGCAGGACTCGAACCTGCGACCATCCGCTTAGAAGGCGGATGCTCTATCCAGCTGAGCTACGGGCGCCTTATTAATCTGTATTCTTAGATGACTACAAACTAATTGCTTCAGTCGTTACGAGTTAAACATCAACTCTGCCCGACCTTCTTAACCAGTGCTAGGCTGTGCCCGACAAGTGCGACGAATGTTATAGACGAGCCGTTAGGTCGTCAACTCTTTTTTAAAAAAAATTCATTTAATTAAAGGAGTTAGGGCAATTCACGGACCAAGCGCCTTTGCCCTCTCGTCCCGACATGCGAGAATGCGTTCTCATTTTCTCTCCCTCTCGATGGTTAATCACGCGTCATGACTGCACAACTAATCGACGGCAAAGCGATCGCCGCTAGCCTGCGCCAGCAGATCGCCAAGCGTGTCGCCGAGCGTCGCCAGCAAGGCCTGCGTACTCCTGGTCTTGCGGTGATTCTGGTCGGCAGCGACCCGGCCTCCCAGGTTTATGTCTCGCACAAGCGTAAAGACTGCGAAGAGGTAGGCTTCCTTTCCCAAGCCTACGATCTACCGGCCGATACCACCCAAGAAGCCCTGGCCGGCCTGATCGACCGCCTCAACGATGACCCGAATATCGATGGCGTCCTGCTGCAACTGCCTCTGCCGGAGCACCTGGACTCTTCTCTATTGCTGGAGCGCATCCGCCCGGACAAGGACGTGGATGGCTTCCATCCTTATAACGTCGGGCGCCTGGCCCAGCGCATCCCGCTGCTGCGCCCCTGCACCCCCAAGGGCATCATGACCCTACTGGAGAGCACCGGTGCCGACCTGTACGGCATGGATGCGGTAGTCGTAGGCGCATCCAACATCGTCGGCCGCCCCATGGCCATGGAGTTGTTGCTGGCAGGCTGCACCGTGACCGTGACCCATCGCTTCACCAAGGACCTGGCCGGCCATGTCGGCCGTGCCGACCTGGTGGTCGTGGCCGCCGGTAAGCCGGGCCTGGTCAAGGGCGAATGGATCAAGGAAGGCGCGATCGTCATCGACGTCGGCATCAACCGCCAGGAAGACGGCAAGCTGGTAGGCGACGTGGTGTATGACACCGCCCTGCCCCGCGCTGGCTGGATTACGCCGGTGCCAGGTGGCGTAGGCCCCATGACTCGCGCCTGCCTGCTGGAAAACACCCTGTACGCCGCCGAAACGCTGCACAGCTGAGTTTCCGGTTCTTGAAAAAGCCCGCCATTGGCGGGCTTTTTTCATTCCGTAAATGCACTATTCTCGACGCTCTCATCGCCAGCGGCTCTCAAGGCTCCCTTCCCTGGCGCCAGGGACCGGCCAGACACTACCGTTCAGCAAAAACTTGGGTTTTTTCTTGGTTTTTAAGGGCTTTCGCCTGACTGCTGAAGAGCAATCGACAGTTCTTCAGCCATACTCATAAGATGTTTTCTGTGGTTTCCAGCGGGCCGCAGCGGGATAAACCCCAGCGCTTTCTGGGGTTCTACCCACCACGACTACGCACCAAGCACACACGACCCGCCCTCATTGGTACAAAAATTGGTACGTCCAGTTTTCCCGCCTCCGGCGTCCTGCCGACCGAACACCAGCCCCCTTCCCCATACACCTCGTCGCCTCAAATCGCAGACATGCCAACCCTCGATTACTGTATGCAAATACAGTATCAGTTAAAGCAGTCTGATCCGATGAAGAATCACCCCCTACCCCCACCAGGCGCGAAAGCCGAGCGGATGGCGCAATGGCGCCGCTATCTCGACGACCACGAACAACGTTTCAACCACCCTGAGACGTACCGCAGCATGTGCCGACTCCTCTCGCAAGACATGCTCAACGACCAGTTCATCAGCGCCGCCGAGAAATTCGAACTCGACGAAGTGGCCGATGCCGCGTACTGGCACGCCGTCGAGACGCTGATCGACTGTGCGCCCGATTTCATGCCATCGGCGTTCTATGATCTCGTTGCCAGGGATGGCGGGCCGAGCATCGGTCAGCTTAACGGCCGGATCTACTACCCAGCCGACAGTAAGGACTATGCCGCGCAAATCGTAGGGGAAAGGGGAGATCGGCGCCTGGTGTTCCGCATGACCGGCGCCGTTTGGAATATGGAAGGCATGACGATCACGACCCCAGACGGCCGGATGCATGACCTGGTGATAACGGGTCAACGAATCAACGGCATCGAGTACACGAACATAGATGATCCGGACGCCTATCGAGCGCTTGCGGAGTGCGCTCAGGTGGCCCTGGAAGCTCACGACTTCGGAACGTACCAGCGCGCCCGGCCGCTACTTCTGGCTGCAGCGTTCAAGAAGTGCCCTGTATGCCTAGACCGGTTCGCCACTCGCGAGGAGTGCCAGGCCTGCGCTGGCCATGGGTTCGTTGCCAGAGGGTGCGTTTCGTCAAACCGATAGACGGTCACCGCCCCCATTGATAGCGCGATTCGCGCTATGTATAGTCTAGTCATCAGCACGGCAATCAAGCTAGCGCTGTACCTCCAACGGAGACGATCATGACTACCACCATTTATTCCTACGACTCACGCAAAGCGGATGCCGGCGAGGTCTGGGGAGTCATTCAAGAAACTACCAGCGGGAAGCTGCATGTTGTCACTAAACCCGGTAGCTGTGAGGAAGGGGCCAAGCTGGTCGACTTTAAGAGCATCGACAACCCGGGACGGGGAAAGCGTCCTGAACAATGGGTCAAAGTCGATACCGGTTATGTTGTGACCGGCTTCGGCAAAGAGTACGAAATCAACAAGAAGACCCGCGTAAATGCCTACATCGCGGAGGCCAAATAATCATGGCCTCGGCGTTCCAGTACGGCCCGTTTACCCTGGTTCCCCTCAGAAAATTGAAGGTGGCAGGCGTCGATAGCACCTCATGGGAGCTTAAGTACGATCACACCTATCTGGCTGACCGAGTGGCGCCCTCCTCGGCGACCCAGGCCCAGGTGCGGGAACTATTTGAAAGCGATGTAGGCCGGTTCATCAGTGAAATGTCAGCCCAACACGCCCCCGAAACTGTGCACCTGGTCAACGCCGATACAGACGAAACCGTCGCAACCGTTGCGGTTGTTGGCGACCTCGGCCTAACCCCTGGCCTGATCGATGATCGCTCGACATTCTGGCTACGCAGCTCAAACCACAAGCGCTCCAAGGACATTTACCTGGCGGACTTTCCAAGCTGGGTTGCAAAACATAAGGCCCCAGCCCGGGCATGGATCTGCGGCTTGCTCCCAGAGGAAGTTGTGACCGATAACCCCGCCGAATGGCGAGCCCCCACCAGTTGGGAGATCCGACACATTGTCGGAGAAGGAAGCCTCACAGGGGTTCCTGGCTCTACCGCTGCAGGCATGGTAGGTGTCACCCCACAAAATTTCAGGAAGTACACTGCCGCCGACGGAGCCTCAACGAAGCAGAACATGAGCTTTGCAATGTGGCACCTGCTGATGCACAAGCTAGAGGTTAAGTCGCTGCGCATTGACAGAGGCCCCAAGGGCGGCTAAAAAAAGGAGCTGCTACAGCCCACTGCCGAATAGGCAGCTTAGAAAGTACCTGTGTCACTCTAGAGTCAACTGCCGAATAGGCAGAAAAAAGCCCCGGTCTGACCGGGGCTTTTTATTTTCAGAACAACCCACCTAGTGCTGCAGGCTCCCAATTCATGATCACCAGTTCGCCAGTCACCTCGGCCTGGCCGTGCCGCTGGTTCGCTGTGGTGTACCTGATGTCCAGGCGTTCGAAGTGAAACCCATCGAACGCCCGCTGGATATCCGGGTGATCGTTGATGCTAACCATCACACGCCCCTTGCAGCGCCGCATGAAGTTGGCCATCCGCTCGTACTCCTCGAACGGGAAGTCGACACCGTAGCCCGCTGTCCGCCAGTAAGGTGGGTCCATATAGAAGAACGTGTGCGCTCGATCGTAGCGCTCAACGCAGTCAAGCCAGGTAAGGTTCTCGACGTATGTGCCAGCCAAGCGCTGCCAGGCGGCTGACAGGTTCTCCTCGATTCGCAGCAGGTTGATCGACGGGCCGGTAGTGGCGGTACCGAATGTCTGGCCGGTGACCTTGCCACCGAAGGCATGCTGCTGCAGGTAGAAAAAGCGGGCGGCGCGCTGGATGTCGGTTAGCGTCTCAGGCCTGGTCATCTTCTGCCACTCGAAGATCTGCCGCGAGCTGAGCGCCCATTTGAACTGCCGCACGAACTCCTCCAGGTGGTTCTGTACCACGCGGTAGAGGTTGACCAGGTCGCCGTTGAGATCGTTCAGCACCTCCACCTGCGCAGGCTGAGGTCGCATGAAATAGAGTGCCGCGCCGCCGGCGAACACCTCGACGTAGCACTCATGTGGTGGAAAAAGCGGGATTAAGCGGTCGGCCAGGCGGCGCTTGCCGCCCATCCATGGAATTATTGGACTTGTCACTTCGGCTCTCTTTCTACAGGGGCCGGGCCTGTTGGCTCTCGAGGTGCTCGAAGGTGGGCCGTTGAATTGTGCGCTGGGGGTTGTCCGCCAGCGCTGTTGGGGTGTTGCTACGCTACATGCACGCCGATACCGCGGCCTCCAGCAGCCGCTCGTATCCGATCCGCTGTCGGCGCTCTGCAAGCAGAGCTCGCACCTTCACCTCCAGGCTGTCGGTCTTGCGCAGGCCAGCAGCGGCCCAAGGCGGCACAGCAACGGCCGGCACACGGCACGGCACCTGCACTGGGACTTCGACACGCACGGTGCGCACCTCGGGCTCCCGATGGCCTGCGCAGGCGGTCAAGAGTAGGCATGCCAGCAGCACCTGCACTTTCCAGCTACTCCTGCACATTTTCGCTACTCCTGCAGGCCCTCCCTGGTGGCCAGGTGGGCCCACCCTACAACTGGTCATAGCCCAAGCTCCTGATCGATGATTGATGCCGAGGCAGTGCACTGATCGCCGCCGGTGCGTTCTTGCTGCAGCCGGTTGGCCGCTGCGTAGTCAGCCTGGGCGCCGGCCTTCGCCTGCTCCACCGCCTGCTCCACCCTGGCCTGGCGAGCATTCGCGGCCAGGGTCAGCTCACCCAGAGCCCTGCCCTGCTCCTGCGCCAGATCGGCCAGGTTTTCACGGGCCGCCTTGCAGCTGGCTACCTGGCCCTGCTCGGCGTCCAGCAGCGGCCGGAAATGAGCGGTGGTCGCCCAGCTGCCGACGGCCATGCCGAGCAGGATCAGCAGGCCGGCGCCGAGCAGGCGTAGCGCCCAGCCGCTCACTTCAAGGCCCTGCGCAGGCCTTCCTCGAACACCGCATCCGGGTACGGGTTGCCGCCGTTTTCGTGCACGATGATCCCGAGCATCACGGCACGCAGAGTCGCCGGGTTCTTGATGTCGATCGCGTCGTTTACCTTCACACCCAGGCGCTTAGCGATTGCAACGATGTATGCCTCGGTGTCGTTCTCGTTCCCGGGCGCCCAGCGGGTGATGAACTCGCGGGGTGTATCGATGCCGGGCCCGCCGACGCCGGGCATGCCGTCCTTTCCGCGGTAGTTGAGTAGCAGCCTGCCCAGGGCGCGGATGCCGTTCTCAGCAGTGTCGAAGATTGCGAAGCGGCCATTTGGCTCCTTGCCGAGCTGTCCCTCCCATTGGTTGCGAGGATTGAAATCGATGTTTCCAGGGTTGCGATTGCGCACACCGCGGGGAATGGATTGGGTCATGGGTTTTCTCCAGGCAAAAAAATACCCGCTCGTTGGCGGGTGTGGTCGGGTGTTGTTTCGTTAGATCAAGCCGCGCTTGCAGCTATTGCTTATCGGGGAGGATCAAAAGGATATTGATATTCAGAAATATCAATATAAGGACATTGAGGAATACGATCAGTAGCAGTCCCCCAAGTACCCTGCGGAGTGCCTGGATAACCATTGATTTTTCCATAGGTTGACTCTGGGGAAGTCCACATATTGTGCACGACCATGCCTTCTAGACCGTAGCAACCTTCGTGCAGGCCGCCACGCATGATGTCCTGCCCTACAGGTAACTGGTTCTGGAAAAAACATCCCCTGCTCCACGGGATGTATGCCGCGTACGTCTTACTTGGGTTTAGCTGGTATATGAACCCGTACTCAGGGTAACCACCAAGATAACTACCACCAACATTGTATTGAGGAACAACTACTCTGTAGTAGCCTGCACGACCAAATGGCGTGCCCCACTGGTCCTCAGCTTGTGGGGGTGGTGGCGCCGTAGAGGTACCAATAATATTTAGAGGCTGCTGTAGACTGTTGAACGTGAAAGATCCATCTTTAGCCCTTGTTTTAAGTGCCGGCCCTGTAAAAATTGGCGCCATTAAGTCAAAACAATAAACCTTAATATCGGCTACTTGCCCAGCAAAATAGAAAACCGTGCTATCTCCCTCTTTTGAGACAATGGGTTGATTGCACGCACCAGTTACAAAAACAATAGGACTTATCGCATTCCTGACCACGAATTTATAGATATTATCGTAGTAGATATGAGGGCCTCCGGTTGGCTGGGTGCGCCTCCAAGTCTCAGCAAACTCCACTGGACCGCTCTTGATCAAGCCATAAATAGACTTTGACGTATCGTACAGGATGCTACCATCAGGATTCCTGGCGATTAATGCTGCTGTAGCCATTAAAAGTATCCGTAATAGATTCTACAATTGATCGGAAAACCGCTAGGCAAACGATACTGCCAAGTTATCAGGTTATTTGTGAGCGTCACTCCAGGCGGCTTACCAGCCGAACGCACGCTAGGTTCAAGCGGGGCAATGGTATAGAAATAGCTCTTGCCTGCTGGCATGGTTATAGATGCAGACCCATTCTCTTTGTTTGTAGTAACAAAGCCAACAGACTGACTAAGGTACTTAGTCATGTCTGCCGTAATACTACCGGACTGATCTCTTGTAACAAGTCCTGCGCTCATGATGCGTCAACGCTCAAGTCGATAGCTTTAACGCCGTTCGGGTAGTAGATATAAATCCCGCTATTATTAATCACCAATTTATTTCCTCCTCCAACTTGCCCCATCATCTGGAAAGTCCCGTCTGGCAAAAATGCCCAACCCGAAACATCTTTCTCGTAGTTGTTTGAAGTCAGGTTACTGCCGATCTTTAACATGTTGATCGACCCGTTCTCGATGAATGCAGACTGGATGTATGCGGAGTTGCCTTGAACAACAAACGGATAGAACGTGTTCGCTGTGTTCGGATCGACAATCGCAAACCGACTTGCGGCGATCAGCACCTGGCTGGTGATGATGCCTTCGTTGTTTTCCACCCCAACGCCGATACCCGCCAGGTAGGGCTTCCCGTCCACCGTAAGCTGCGTCTTGATCGAGTACATCGCAGCGAGCTCTGTCTTGATCTGCTCGACCTCAACCGACGCACCGCCGCCGGAGTCGATCTTCTCGAGCAGGTGCTGGCTCAACTGCGTCTCGGTGATCTGGTTGTTCAGGTACTCGAGGATCGGGCCGGCGTCGGAGGACGACTGCCCAGTGACCGGTCCGCGAAATGCCCCTACGTTGCCGATGCGGTCCACCAGCCGGGCCCAGAAGTAGAACCGTACGCCGGCGGCCAGGCCCATGATGGTCAGGTCGGTCTGCGGATAGGCGTAGTCGCCAAACTTGATGGACGTCGCTACGTCGCTTGTCTGGCTGTACCAAATCTCGGTCCGTTGCACGTCCGCGGTGTTGAGCCCTGCCGGAATGCCCCAGGCCAGCTTGATGCCGAACACGATCGAGGCCGCGGTAAATGACGATGGAACCGGTGGCGGCGTGGTCTTGCCATTGAGTACGGTCTCGACCGAGGTGGCGAACACCGAACCGATATCCAGGGAGTTGATCGCTCGGACCTTGGCCACGTAACGCCCCGCATAGATTCCGCTCACATCGACAGATGTGCTGCCAGTGCGGCCGGCGAAGATCCAGTCGCCATCGTTCTTGCGCCAGTACACCTCGAACGCAATGGCAGAATCCGGGCGCTCCCACTCGATAGTCATCACGCTGACCGCGCTGCCCTGGTCGACGAAGTGGCCGTTGCTCACGGTGACGTTCGTCGGTGGCCTCTGCACGCTCGGCGGGATCACAGTTACAGGCGGGCGCTCGATGCGCGTGCCGTTGTCGATCGCACCGAATTTGCTGGCATTGTGGCGCACGGCGCTGATGCTGTACTTGATCTCCGAGCCCGAGAAATCTTCAGCCACGGACATCACGCGGAACAGTTGCGTGGCCAGTGTCGGTGAGTCGATGGCCCACATTGAGTGCTGAGGTGGCAGCTCCTCAAGATCCTCAGACAGCACGACTTGCTGAACCTCGGCCGGAAAGCCAGTCGTATCCATGGTCATTCTGCCGCTGGACCACTTGATGCCACGGGTCGACCACTTTACTGGGTAACCCACGGACTTGATCACCCGCGACACTGCCTTGCCGGTGGGCATGATCACTGTGATGGTGTCGCCGGGATAGGCTTTCACATCGGCATCAAGCACCAGGCTGTCGAGCGTAGATGAGCGCAGGCGCCCGCCGATCCTCCGGCCGGCCCGGTCGTTGTCCGCGATGCGGATGATCTGTCCAGGGCGAGCCAGGGAGCCGTCCAGGCCCACGGAAAACCCCACACTTTCGGTTTCCAGGCGGTTGGTCAGCAGCGCCCATTTACCGATGCGCTGGGCCTGACCCTGGGAGGTGCAGCCGGTGGCGGTAATCTCTGTCTGCTGGATGCCGTAGCGAGTGATGCCGGCCTGGTCGTCAACATACTCCACCTTCTGCCGGTAGAAGTCTGTCGGGTCGTTCCAGCTCACCAGAGCCACGGTGTAGCGGGTTTTCTTTGCGGATCCTGAGTAGCCGAACTTGCCGTCGATCACGTTGGCGTTGGCGTAGGTGTAGACCGGATCTTCTGGAATGTCGGCCACAGCCATTACCGAGCCAGCGGCCCAGTAGGCCATGCCGCGGAAGGTGGTAGCCAGGTCTTGCAGGACGTCGAGCGCGTTGGAGCGCGTTTGAAGGAACAGGTTGCAAGTAAAGCGCGGCTCGGTCCCGCCCTTGCCATCGGGCACCGGCTGATCGCAATACTGGCCGATGCGGTACAGCTCCCAGCGGTCGACCTGAGCGGCGTTGAGCAGGTGCCCGAGGCCGTACCGGTAGTGCAGCAGCAGGTCGTAGAAGATCCAGGCCGGGTTGTCGGTCCAGGCCGTCTTGAACGAGCCATCCCAAACGCCGCTATAGGTCCGGGTGGCCGGGTCGTAGTTGCTGGGCACTCGAATAATGCGACCGCGCAGGTCGAATGACCTGGTCGGAATTGACTGAAACTGCGAGGCATCGAACTGCAGGCCGACAATGGCCGAACCCGGGTAGCGCAGCTTGGCGTCGATCACTTCGGTGATTGCATCGATGCTCGTTTTATCTGCAATCGCGCCGGATGTGCTGTTCGGCGTCAGGCGCGTAACCCGGATCTGCCAGCCAGTGGTTGCTGGAGGCAGGTCGACCCGATGGGAGCGCTCGTACTTAGTGGAGGTCTTGCCGCTGAACGCAGACGCCAAGACCTGGACCCAGGCGCCACCATTGGTCGACAGCTCGATCTTGTACTGCACGGTGTAGCCGTTGGTATCGCCATTGCTGGTGTTCGTCTGCGATAGGCGAGGAACGGACAAGCGCACGCGCACCGCCGACAGCTGCAGATTGGTGATAGCTCGAGTCCAGGGCTGGTCGCTTTTCAGTTCGACACCGATAGCGATTTCGCTCTCCACCGCCGGAAAGCCCGGGATGTAGGTCTGGTCCTGGCTGCCGGTTCGAACATCGAGCGAAACGCCGCTGAAGTTGCGGGAGCCGTCGGCATTTGCGAGTGGAGTTTCGTCGAGGTAGACGGAGCGCTCGCCCGCCACCAGGCCATGGATCTCCCCTTCGCTGACAAGATCCAGCATCCGAGCATAGGCCGTACTCTGCAGGCTGTCCGGGGCTTCCACCGCTGGCCGCGGCTTCGACTCGCCGCCCTTGTATCCGATAATTTCCTGGCTCATGACTTTCCTTCGGGCAAAAAAATACCCGCACTCGGCGGGCCTGGTGGCAGGTTCTGGTTTACATCTGGTCTTCGGAGTAGATCCCTGCGCTGATCACTGCGCTACCGACGATCATGCGGCCGTAAAGTAGCGGAACCGGGTTGCCCTGGACGCTGGTATTCACGGCGCCGTTGAAGCTGTAGCTGGGGCGGTTGTTGGGGGCGTCCTGGGTTCCAAGCCCCTTGGCCTGAGGGCTGAGCATCTGGATCACACCGCCAGCTGTCATGCCAACGCCAGCACCAAGAAATGCAGCCTGAGCACCTGGAGCAACAAAAAAAGAAGCAACGATTAGAGCCGCTCCAACAATGGTCTGCAGGAGGCCTGCGCGCTTAGATCCCGTAATAACTGGAACAATTCGGATCACGTCTCGCCCGGTTGGCTTTCCTAGGTCGTCCTCTGTAAGGTTTTCTTTTCCATTGAAAACCGCATAACGCAACCCTTTGCTTGTGCTGTCCATCATATGCTGCTCGAAACCAGCAAACTGCTTGAAGTATCCGCGAATATCGCTGAATCCAGCACCAGTGACGATGCGGTGGCGGCGCCCAAATTTTTTGGCCAAAGACCCCGACAGCAGAACTGTTTGCATTTTTTCATCAGGCATACTTCCTCCAAGCAACAAAAAGCCGCCCTAAGGCGGCTGCTTAACCAAGTGGTCAATACGCAACGTATGGACCTATGTACATTCCAGACATATCGGAGCTGACTCGAAAAACACTTTCTTGCCCCAATTTTGCTTCGACCCCGATAGTTCGGATGGCCTGCCCCATGCAAAGACCCGTGCCAGCTAATCCCACCCCAAGGTTCATAGCCCCAGGCTTTACATAGAAAGTGACTTTCTGGCCGGTCCCAAGCTTGGCCGCCTTTTCTCCGTCGACATAAATCAAAAAATCACAGGCAGAGGCATTGATTCCGCTGTCTCTTAGGACTGTTACAGCCCCATGAGCCCCCTGAGGCACGGCTTGAAATGCATACACCTTGTCTTTTGGTGCCCGCTCAGCTTGCTGCAGAGTGATTGGATTTGAGGAGCATCCTGCTAGCAACGCTAGAGCCGCTCCAGCAACCAGTATTCGCATAAATTCCGCTCCCTGTTAGACCCGCAGAAGATACCACTGATCAGGAAATCATGGACCGGTGGCGCCAGATGCTGACCGTGACCTCGCCCCAGTAGCCGCCATAGGTGTCGCGCTTGCTGTCGCGGCCATAGAGGTGGTGCAGGATGGAGCCCGGCGCCGGGTAGTGCGCCGGCTCGCTCTTGAGCACGCCATCGGCCAGGTAGATGGCCGCGTGGTTGGGCACCGGCGAGCGGATCTGCATCAACACCACGTCGCCCTGGCGCAGGTCCCCTACCCGCTCGAAACCGGCCTCGGGCAAGTGCTCCAGGTAGAGGTTGCCGCCCTTGTCCCACCAGCCGTCCTCGCGCTGGTAGTCGCCCAGTTCTATACCCAGCTCGCGCCGGTAGTAGTCGAGGATGATGCTCAGGCAGTCGTGCACGCCATGGGCGAAGGCCCGGCCAACCAAGGGTGCCTGGTAGCCGTTGGGCGCCAGCTGGGCCCACTGGCCAATACGCGGTTGGCCGGCATCGTCCGCCAGTACCTGGACAATGTGCCAGGGCAGCCCGGAGGCCTCGCAGGCCACCCGGTCCGCCTCGCTGGGCGTGGCCGGGTAATCCGGGTGGCTGTGGATCACCGCCAGCACCTCGCCGCGCTCCTCGGCTGCCGCGTAGTCCGCGGGAGCCAGGCGAAAGTGCTCGCTGGGGGTGGCGGCGGTATTGCGACACGGCACATAGACCCGCCGCCGGCCCTCGCGAATCAGCAACCCGCAGCACTCGCGGGGGTATTCGGCCAGAGCGTGGCGCTCGATGGCCGCAAGGTTCGCCTTGTTCATGTTCAACTCCGTAGCAGGCCCGCCGCAGGAAACGAACCGTAGGGCAGCGGGTTGTTCCCGCCGAAACGCAGCTTGCAGCTGCTCAGGCGCCCGCCGCATTTATCCTTGGCGGCATCGGTGACGATCACGTCGTTGACGTCCGCCACCGGGCCGCCGTTGTAGCCGCAGTAAGGGCCGCGATACCCACCGCAGCTGAGCCACCAGCAGACGTTGGCGACGATCTGCCGCCGTGGCAGCTGCACGCCGTTGAAGTCCAGGGCGCTGGACAGCTCGAACTGCACTGTTTCGTTGTCCTCCGCGGCCTTGCGCTCGACGTACCAGATATCCGGCGGCAGCTCCTCCTCGGGGTCGGCTTCGGGCTGGCCATCCAGGTACTTGCCCAGCGTCCGGTGCCGGGTCAGCTTCGCGCCGACCAGGTCCTCGAAATACAGCACCAGAGCAGTGATGAAGCCGCCAACGTTGCCCACTGACAGCTTCGGGGTAGGCTGCGCGCCCTGGCCCGTCATCTCGAAACCCTCGGCCTGGATCGGCCAGGGGGAATACTCGAGCCCCTGCCAGAAGATCGACGACTGCTGGGGGTAGCCGTGAAAGCGGTAGAGTTCGGCGCCGAGGCTGGTGGCGTCGAGCTCGAAAAGCTCCACCCACGCGCCAGGCTCCAGGGTCTGGATATCGGCCGTGATCGGCATGGTGTTTCCTCAAGGCAAAAAGAAACCCGCACGCTGGCGGGTGGGGTGGGTGCTGGCGGCGCCTAGATCAGACTGCGCGCCTCGGCACGCTTCTCTGCGATATCGGCTGGGACGTCCTTGCCGGTTTCCAGCTTGCGTACCACCAGCCAGTCGGTCTGGCGCAGGTATTCCCGGGCCTCGTTGGCTTTCTGGTCCTGCTCAGTGAAGGTTTTCTTGCTCTGCGAGAAGTCCATGGTCGTCCTCGATGGTAGGGATCTCAGGAGGTGGCGCCGGGTGATCGGTGGGAATGTCCACCGGGCCGGCGGCACTCACGGTCACAGGATCAGGGAAGCGGATGGCGTCGGTGGCCGTGGCTTCGTCGTAGGGCATGAGCAGGGTGATCGACAGGACGCCGTCGGTGGACATAACTGCTTTGTCGGCGAACAGAGGCGAGTCGATGGCCTCGAGCTCCAGCTCATAACCTGGCTCAAGCGGAGAAAAGTCGAACGCCTCGCCGTTGATGGTGATGGCATAGCCCTCGATGAAAACTGATTCGAGGCGCGGGAACCTGTCCGTACACACGGGAGAAAACTTGATAATGACCATTTATCGCCACCTCCCGACAGCAAGATATCTTGCTTGATACTGAGCGTTAGCCGCATGGCTGAAACCAACTATTCGGCACTGATTCGGGTTGTTTCCTTCCCCTACCGACCCCCAGCAATAGGCATTTGCCGAGTACGAAACGGAGGCAATGACAACCCCAATCGTCACGAACGGAACCGGAAAGGTAAATATTTCGGCGGTGCCGAGAAAGACACCCGTTGAAACTTGATTTGATGTTGTCTGGATGGTCGAGCTCTCTTTCCAGCAAATCATGGTCCCATCCGAGAACTTGACTGCGGTCCCGTTGCTGTTCGTTATTGATTCTTCGTTAACCTGCATCCACGGCTGTATTCCACCGTTGATACAGCCCCTGTAAAACATCTTGTTTCCAGTCGTGGAAAGAATAAGTTGCGTCCAGTTGCTCGAAGACTTCTCGTAGAACGTTGTCCTTATTGTCCCGTATACGCCTGGGTTAGGGCCGTTTAGGGTTCCGGGATACACCAGCAAATCACCGCTAGCCGCAACGTTATTTGCGTCGTTGCATGCCTGTAGGGATGTTGCCCCCACCCCGTATTCACCCTGCATTACGAGTTTTTTCCACGGCTGCCAACCGTTAGTGTCCCGACGAAACCACAACTCGTCACTATCATGAGATAGCGCCAATTGCGTGGCCCGTTGGGATACTGGCGCACCTTGCAACATTATGTATTCACCGCCAACCGTACTATTTGGTGATCCAGTATAGTTAGCGGCAAAACCGTAAATTCCTGTTTCATTTCGGACGTTCATCGATGTTCCACCGGGAGCAGGGGCGTTACCTCCGATCCCGAATTCTCCCCCGCTGACTACCGAACGCCAAGCTTGCCAAGTGCCGTTGGACTTGACGCGGGAATACTGTTTGCCTGTTACGAAATTCAATGCAATTTGCGTTGCGTATCCCGCATCATTTAGTTGTAGATGGATAACGTAGTGATTATCTTGTGACGGCAAAACTCCAGAACCAGCAGGACGACAAAACGCAAAACTGTTAACAGAAAGTGTGTTTAATTGCCCTTCTGGGATATCCAAGATTTTTTCAGCAAGTCCGTATGTCTGCAAAATAGCTTTCGACGCTGTAGCGAAATCGCTAATGGTTGCAGCCAACTGCGTTCCGGTGTGGTTCGCTCTCGCCAGCAGCTCGGCATCCGGCCGATTCTTGGTGGCTCCCGCCTGGACCGTTGCGAGCTTGTTCGCCGCATCACTGGTCCGACTATCCAGCTCAGCGAAGTTCTCGTTGATAATGATCCCGCCGTCTCGCAGCGTGTCGCCGGTTTCATCGTTCGGTTCTTGTCCAACGTCGATTGGTCTGATGGTCATGGATGGAATGCCTGTTCGAAGGTGGCAGTGAGGATGTAAGCATCACCCCCCATGGCCTTGGGTTGATACTGGGAACACCGATAGAGCATTGGTCCACCCAGCGGGCCAGTCCAATAGAACGGCGTCGCGCCGGCCTGTCGATCGAGGAACGCCATGATCTCTTTAATGCGCGCCTTGCGGCCCGTAAACGTCAGCGACCAAGACTGCGAGCGGTTATTGATTCCGTCCTGAGCCCGCTGCTCGTATCCGTCGCCAAACTTGGCCGACTTTGTACGAAACTCAATGGTGGCCGCCGGATCGTTGTTCGGCTTCCAGGTGAAGGTTTCGGTAGCCATGAGTACTCCAGGCATGAAAAACCCGCCGAAGCGGGTATGGTTTCTGTGCAATATTCACCCGCGTCCGCGGGCTTTCATGTAACTGGTTCCACCAGGGCGCCAGGAGTCATCGACGGCCTTCTGCGCAGCTGCAAGCATCTGCTTCTGCATGTTCTGCTGCAGCGCCTGCTGATCCAGTTGCATACCATCTGAGCCCCTGTCTTGCACCGTAAGGCTGACCGGTGCGTTCACCTGGATCATTGACCCGCTCCCGCCGCCCTGGACACCTGCTGCGCCGGCAAGCGCCCCAGAAGTCAGAGGCGTGACGCTCCCACCGCTTGCGCCAGTCATGAGGAACGACCGGCCACCTTGGTTGTAAAGCTCTGGGCCGCGCTCGTTCACCTCATACAGGGAGTTAGGCGCCACTGGGCCACCAGAAGCTCTCTGGCCAGCAACCCAGTTCGAGAAACCGGACCCGGTGTACCCAGCCTGGGTAGCTCCGGTAGCACCGCCGCCGAACCAAGAGGACGCCGCAGATGCCGCCATGCCGAACAACGAGCTCAATGCTGAGGAGGCCGCCTGCCGTGCTGCAATCCGAGCCATATCGGCCAGGACCGACTTCGTGAAGTCAGCGAACGAGAACTTCCCTGTCATCGCGAACTGCACAATCGCGTCTTCCATGGAACCTAAGGCGTTGGTGAACAGCACCCGGGTTTGACCAGCGACGTCCCGGGCCTGTTCAAGGTAGGAAGCGAATGCCGACCGCGCGCCCAGCGACCAATCCTGCTGTTGTTGATCCACGTCCTGGTAGTACTTTTCCTGCATCTCCAGGCGCTTGTCCAAGGCCTGCTGTAGAGCGTCGGTTTCTTTTTCGTACAGGGACTGGCTGATCCTCCCCTCGTTGTGCTGCTGCTCGAGGTTATCCATCTGCTGCTGATACTGCTGTTCGATGCTCAGCCGTTCCTGCATGCGCTGACGTTCAACGTCGCCCATCCCCGCGCCAGCCAGGTTACTGCTCAGTCCGACCGAGGCCCGCTGCAACTGGCTATTCACGTTTGCCTGGAAGGCCGCCAACTTCTGTGCCTCATCGGTCGCCAGCTTGCGCAGTTCCATTTCCCGCTCGAGCGCCGCATTTTTCTTCAGCTGGGTAGTGATTTGCTCCTGATTCGCCAGCAGAGATTTCTGGTCGGCGGTGAGCGTCTTCTTACCCTTAATCTCTGATAGTTGCTGCTCCCAGCGAACAAGGGCCTGGCCAGCCTCTCCCAGCTTCTGCATTTCGCCCCGCTGGGCCCCAATGAGGGTGTTTTGCTGCTGCAGCACCGCGTATCGCTGGCGCGCCTGGTCCAGAGTCTTGGTGCCGGCATCTTCTGCATATTGCTTGGGCTTTTTCGGATCAGCCTCTTTGTAGATAGAGTTTTCCCGGATGGACTTGAGTGCCGCAGCCTCCTGCTCGGCTGTAATCGCGTACCCGGCTTTCCTCGCGGCGGCGATCCGCTTTTCCTCATCCGCCAGCGCCTTGTTCATTTTCTGGCGCTTGGTGAAGTTCGCCTCCAGGGACTTCTGGAACCCCTCATATGCCACAACACCTTCGCGCTGAATTCTGGCGTTGTCTCCCTCGGCCTTGGCTTGAGCCGCCAGCGCATCGCGAGTTTTAACCAGAAGGTTCAACCGCTCACGGAGAAAGCTTGTAGATTGGCTGTTCTCGCCGAGATCATCAGGGAAAATCTTCGCGAGAAACCCAGTCTTCCGGTCCTCGATCATCTTCTGGGTGTGGCTGATCTGTTCATCGAGCGATTGCTCTCGACCAACACTGAGCATCGCATCCCAGCCCTTCTTGGCCGCACCCGCCAAAAGGTTCCAGGCGGTTTCAATAGAGCCCAGATTCTGCTGGATCTTCTGGGACCGTTCTGCCAAGGCACTGGCATAGGCCTCTTCAGCAACCGTAGCGGCCCCCTGTTTATCGCCACTTTCCTGCAGGGCACGCACCTGCTCGTAAACCGAAGCCGTCAGAAAGTTGTACTTTTCATTCAGCGTGGCCAGCGTCTTGACGGGATCGTCGGCAATCTTCGCGAATTCGGCGATTGTTGTCTCCGTCGCGTTGCCCGTGGCTTTTTCCCATTCAATCGCAGAGGTAGCAATCTGCTGAAAGCTGGTACTGGCAATCTTTCCGCTCGACGCGAGTTGGGCGAGAACCTCTGCTGCTTTACCAGTGGTTCCAACCGTGGAGCCAATTCGCTCGGCCATCGCAGCTAACTGCGTTGAACTGGTGCCGGCGGCGTTACCCGTGCTGATCAAGGCCTGCCGAAAAGCGTCGGACTCTTTAGACCCTTGGTAGTAGGCCACTCCAAGAGTCGCAACTGCTGCAGCTGCCAAGCTAAGCGGATTGATCAAACCAACCACGTAGCCGCCGAGCGCTTTCGCTGCCGGCCCAATACCACCGAACATATCCTTGAGCTGCCCGCCCTGCTGCAGGAGTACAGTCAGCGGGTTCTGGCCGCCTTGGAGAGACACGACAATATCGGTGAACTGCGCTGGCACGCCCCGCAGCGCAGCAGCTGTCTGCTTGGCAGTGTTCCCGGTTCGAGTCAGCGAGTCATCGAGCCGTGTTACTGCCTCCCTGGCCTGCTGAATCTTGGCCTGGTAGGTGGTAAAGACCTCCTGGTCCAGACCGAGTTTTTTATGCTGGGCGAGCCTCCGCTCTTGCTCGTCCAGGCGATTCAGCGCCCGGGTGGCCGGGTCGATTTGCTCGAGAAGTGACCGCAGTTCCGCCTGTTGGGCATTTACAGCAGCTCCTGCCCGAGCACTGGACGTTGCCAGGCTATCCGTTGATACAACTGTTGCGCGCTGAGCTGCGGCGACCTGGGCCTGGGCCTGGGCGGCAGCGGCGGTCGAGCTGATCAGCCCCTGCTGAGCCTCAGACAGCCCCGTTGCGACGTTGGCAAGGCCCACCTGTGCCTCTTTTGCAGCAACGGCTTCCTTGCCGAGTTGCAGAAGCCTGGCCTTTGCCTGATCAAACGTCTCTCCGAGCGCCTCTGTGGCTTTCTCTACCCGGGCACCGGCAGCGGCCATCTGGTCGAGGTCGGAGCTCGCCTGTACCGCATCATCCGAGTCAACCTTGATACCAAGTTCTGCAATGGTGGTCATACGCTACTCCATCGACTCAGCCGCAGCGGCCAGCGCCTCTGCCTCCATGACACGGAGATCCGGGAAGATTTTTTTAAGATCACGGCGCTTGATGCCGAGCATAAGAGCCGTTGGTGGGATCGCGGCGTAGTCCAGCCCGGAAGCTCCGCCAGGCCCAACGCGCCACTGAGTGTTCATCGCCTCGAACAGGAGAAAGGCCGGCCACAGGTCGGGCCAGATCTCTACCTCTTCTTCTGGAATATCAGCGAGGGTCAATCCCACCGCTGCAAGTTCCGCGGCAGACGGGCCTCGGTGGTGGCAGGCCCGGGCCGCGGCCCTCAGTTTCCCAGGCGGGCTTGTGCGTACGCTTCCCGGTACGCACTGAGCACAGCCAGGGGAGACCCCAGGCAAGTGCTCACCAGTTCAAGAACGGCCTCGTCGGTGAACTTGTCGTCGAACCCCCAGCCCACTACAACCGCCTTGATTTGCTCAACCTGCAGCTGGATTTCGGCAGCGGTGAACTGTTCCAGCGTCGCGCCGTCTGCCTTGGCCTTTTCGGCTTGCTCTTCGGCAGTCTTGTTCCAGCCGTCGTAGAGCTTGGCCAGAGCGATGCGATCGAGGTAGCGAAAGGTGAAGCTAACCGGTTGCGTCCCCCCGCCAACGCGGGGAATTTGAACCTCGGCGCTGAACGTAGGGTTCTGCGCAATCTTGATTTTTGGCATGGGAGATCCTTAGGCAGCGTTGTAGCGAGTTGGGCGGCCGGACAGCGCGACGCTGATGGTCCTGGTCATGAGCTGGTTACGCTCCATGGTCGGCGTGCTGGTGATGCTCACGAAGCCCGGGTAGATGATCTGGTCGCCGTTGGGCAGTTTCAGGCGAAGCACAGTCAGCGCCTTGGTATCGCCATACTCCTCCACCAGGGCCACGTATGGCGCACCGGGTTGATCCTCGACGGTAATAGTCAGGGTGATCGGGTTCCGGTTGGTGGGGAACTGGCGATCATCGTCGTCCTCCAGGTAACCCACGGTCAGGTATTGCTGCTCGCCGCCGGCGGAGGTGAATGCCGTCACCTTAGAGATCTGAGCCCAGGTCTCGACGGGCAACACCGACCCCAAGCCAGCTCCCGGCGTGTATTTCTCGGTATTGGTGGTATTCAGGCCGCCCAGGGCAAAGGTGTCGGCCGCGACACTCGCAGCGCGGACAGCTCGATCGTTGATCAGCGCCCAGCCGGAGGTGACCAGCAGAACATCGCCATTTTCAATGGTGTGACCCGCAGCAGTGGCCACCGGAGGGGCGGCATTGGTCAGAGCTGTGAAGGCGACGGCAGCTGCCATCACGCTGGCGATCTCCAGCACGGAGCCGTTTGGCAGCGGAAATTTTGCGGCCATTGGTGTGTTCCTCTTGAAAGCCCGCCAGGTGGCGGTGGTTATGCCCCAGCGGGCGGTTGGTCCGCGATGCCGCGGTAGGTGAAGCTGGCAGGAACCGTGTAAGTCGCAGGCTCCGTGATGGTTGGCCCTTGCTGTACCGGCTCGGTAACCAGGCCGGCAAAGCCGTTGATGCTGATGGTTGAGTCCACGCGGAAGAGACTGGTCAGGTCATCAATAAGGGCTTCAGCGGTGCTCATTACCTGGCCCGCCGGGCAAACGATGCTGACCTGGTAGACCCCGGAGTACTCGTAGGCCTCCCCGGCCAGATAGCGACAGTTGGTCATGCCGGGCAGGAGAAAGGCACGCAGATAGGTTTCGTCAGGGCCGGGCTCAAACCCTTGCTCGAAGTTCGCCACGCGAATTGGCCGGTCCAAGGCCCAGGCCGCCAGCTTGATCTCGATCGCCTGGCGGGCGCGTGCGTGGCTCATGCGGAGACCTCCCGGACGGCCTGCTCAACCATCTGCTGGAACCCGTTGATGGTGATTCGAAGCATGCCCGTGGGGGCCTGGGAGCTATGTCCATATTCCAGGGGGATCGAATAGACCAGGTTGTTGACCAGGTATGCCGTCTGCCCGAAGGTCAGGTGCTGAACGTCCGCAACCAGGCGGGCGACCGTGTCATGCCCCTCCTTGTCGTAGTTGTCCAGGCTGGCGGTTGCAGGCGCATCCACTGTGAACTGCCAGTTGCCCTTGAACCGGCCGGTATCCACGGGGGACAGGCGAATCACCGTCGAGCCAATCTCGATCATCACCCGGCGAAATACTTCATTCATGTCTTCCAGGGCCTGGTCCCGAAACTGCTCGAGGGTCCTGGAGAACGACCCGGACAGGCCGCCATAGCGGGTTCTCATGTGATTGGCCATGCTATGCCCTCGCCTGCACTTCGAAGCCAACCGACAGGCCGGCGTAGTTCCAGGGCATAACGGCTATCAGGATGTAAGTCTTCCCGTCGAAGACGATTCGATCCTGAGTAGTTGGCATCGGGAGTTCGCTACCGTCGAGCTTCTCCGGCGACACCAGCAACTTCACGTCGCCCTGGTGTATGCGAGTGCCATCGATGTCCCTTTGCGCATAGGAATCGCGGAAAGCCGATCCATGGTGAGCAACCGTGATAACCGGCGCCCCGCCTGCCATAGGGTCATAGACCCCTTGTTGTTTGCGTTGCAGGGTCATTTCAGCACCCTTTCCACCCCTTACCCGGGGCGCAAGCATTCGCACCGCCAGCTTCCGGCTGCGGTCGTAGATATCTGCCATGGTCACTTCCTCAGGCTATAGATGATGAAACAGCGACAGTTGGCGATCTCGTCGTAGCCGGCGCCCAGGGAGGAGTCGCCCGGGTATCGCAATAGAGCACCGCTGCCAGTGCGGAACGCCTGCCCGAGAATCACCGTCTGGCCTCGCATGTGCCGGTGGCTGTTCCTGACCTTTTCGTCGGCCCTGTCGCGCCATTCCTTCGTGACCTTGTTGCGGTCAATGCCCTGGGCTACCAGTTGCTCCCAGGCCTGGTCACGTCCAGCGTTGAAGGATTCAGCCGCCGCGGTCTTGGCCAGCATGTCGACGTGGGTTTTCAGCAGCCGCTCGGAATATCGGCCCGCGATCTTCTCGACATCCGCAGCGGATACAGGCTGCCCGGACTCAATTGCCCGGCGGACGATGCCGTCGAATCTCCGGTCGCGTCGGGTCCTGGCGAAGTACTTGCGCATTTCGGAGGGATCGCCGCTCAGCAACTGCTGGCGGGTGTTGACGACATACTGGGCCATGTTTCCAGGCAGCCCCAACACTCCGCCCGTTCGCTGCCCTGTCTGCGGGCTCACTCTACCGACCAGGTCCAGGGCCGCTTGCCGGGCGCCTCTTGCTGGCTGTGGAGGTGAGACAGTCCCGGCCTGCCCCAGCCCACCGCCTGGGCTCGGTGCCCATGGCCCACCAACTACTCGCCGGCTGCCCATCACCGCCCGCACAGCATCCCGAACCCCGTCGACAGAGATCTGGCGAATCTGCTGGGCCTGCTCAGCAACGCGGGCCTGAGCATGATCAGTGGACGGGTCGAACTCCTTACGACCAGTCTCGCGGCGCAACGGCGCCGGCAGGATGATGGCGGTCATCTCGAAACGGCCGCCGGCCAGGAAGGCGCCGCGCATTGCCTCTGCGAAGACTGCCAACGCGCCCAGGCTCAGCAGCGCCACCAGGCCCTGCTCATCTTCCTCGGCGATGAGCCGCTCAACCTCCGCGATCACCGCGGCATCTACCGCGGCGCGGATCGAGTCGAGGTAGGCTCGCTGCATACCCGGCTCCAGCGCCTCGATGGCCCGCAGTATCTCGGCGGCGTTCATACGACGTACACCGCCGGCGCCGGGCAGCGCACAATCAGCAGCGGATACAGCAGCGAGTCGATAACGCCGATCACCGGTCGGATACTGGGGTTGCCGTTCTTGGCCACCGCAAACTCCTGCTCCAATGGCCCGACCTTCTCGCGCTGCACGACCTGCGACGGGACGAAGTCAGGATTTAGGCTGCCAGGCGCGGCCTGCTCGCGGGCGGCGGCCTCATAGGTGGCTTTCTCGATGGCAGGCGGCACCAGGTCACCCGGTACCTGCTCCCCCATGCGGTCTACAGCGCCGATTCGTGGCCATTGCAGTTCCTGGCCATATCCTCCGGCCTTCTTGCCGGGGAAATTGAACGTACAGCCCGTGGTGTTTGGCACCGGCTGGCCGACCATACCGTCCACATACCCCGATGCCCGCACCAAGGCGGCCAACTTGTCCGCTTCAGCGGCGGATGCCCAGGCAGCGTTTCCACGGGCAGCCAGGTACGCATCGGCCCCGGCCAAGGTTCCATAGAATTCAGACATCGGAGTTACTCGAATAGATGGGCGGCGAACCGCCCGGGGGATCACTGCTGCTTGGCCAGTTCGGCCTGCAGCTCTTCCAGAGTGACGTCTTCGCCGACTTCGATGCCCTTTTCCTTGAGCTTGGCGATGGCTTCAGCCTTGGCGTCCGCCTGGGCCTCGGCCAACTTACTCTGCAAGGTTTCCAGCTTGCTGTTAGCACCTGCGGTGACACCGAGCGTCTTCAACTGGGCCAGCAGAGCTTGGCGCTCCTCGGCTGCGTCGCCTGCATCAGCCTCCGGCTCACCCTCCGCTGATAAAACGCCCTCCTTGAGGTAGTGGGCGACGATTGGATGCTCCTTGATCTTGCCCCAGCCCCGCACCTCGACGGTTTGCTGAGGCGGTACCAGAACACCATTGGGCAGGCCTATTGGGGTGACGTTGCCGTTGTTGGTTACCTGTGCCATGTCTCGCCCTCCTTACAGGCCATCGACGTACAGCATTTCTTTCGGACGGCGCACATCGACGCCACCCAGACGGAAGATGCCGGGCACCTCGGTGCGCAGCGGCCCCGCGATGTACGCCGCCAGGAAGCGGTGCGGCATCGGGATGTGGAGTTTGACCACTCGCGGATCGCGACGGTACGCAACCATACGCGCGGTACCGCCAGCGCCAGCTTTATCCAAGCGCCGCATAGCGCGGATAGTCAGCGGGCGACCGGTCTGGGCGGTGTAGACGTTCTTGGTCAGCAGCCACGAAAGGATGGTGTCAGTGCCGTTGTCATTCAGCGGTGTAGTGCTGATGTGGAGGAAAGCGCTGTACGGCAGCAGGAGAGTGTCGGCAAGACCGGTGTACAAGGTGCCGGAATACTGACCCGCCAGCGCCTTATTCACATCGCCCAGAATCTGGCCAGGAGTGGCGGTATCCCAGTCGCCAGTAGTGGCTGCGCCGGCGGTGACCGTAGGGGCATTGGTCAGACCCACGAAGCCCTTGCGCGCATCCCCGTAGAGGGCGACCTCGTCGACCATCTCCTCGTAGGCGCGGCGGGCTGCATCTGCGTCGTCCGCCTGGAGGTTCAAACCGAGCATCTGCGCCTGACTGACCTCCTCCAAGCCAAAGCCGTAGCCGATACCCGCCATGTGGATGGCGGTCTCATGTTTGGCCCTGTCGGTTCCGGCCATCGGAATATCATCGGCGTTGCCGTTGATCCAGTCGGCCTTACCGTACTTGTCCGAGGAATAGTAGGTGACGGTCTTGGCCCAGGGGTGGGCGCTGGTGTCGACTGGAACCAGGCTTGGGTACTGGATATCTGGGTAAACAGTCTCGTTGACCTGACGCTCGATGTACGAGGTCTGGGAAATCACGAAGCCCAGGGCGGCCTGGGCATCGAGCAGTTTGTAAGTCATGGTTGGCTCCTATGCCATAGGCCGATTAAGGGGTAGGTGCAGACACGACGCCAAGGCGAACCTGGGCGAGCTGGCCGGCGGCGGAAGTGCTGGTGTCATAGCGCGCACCTGGAATGATCACGCCACCCAGGGTCACGGCTGAGCCTGCAGTTACAGCGCCAGGCGCTGCCACCCAGACGGGGCCTTCAGTGATCAAGCGCGCAGAGTCGTACTGCTTGAAGCCATTGGCTTCGGCCTGCAGCGAACGCTCCAGTACGGTGATGCCCACGAACTGGGCCGCAGTGCCTGCGTTCTTGATGCCCTTGTCCCGGGCCCCCTGGAAGGCCGGCAGGCCAAAGCCGATGCCGTTGGCATCCTCGACGGTTCGGGATATCAATGTTTTCGGCGACATGTCGACCAGTTGGCCAGGGACCGCCGGGCGAAGGTTTTCCGAGTAGGTATCTTGGACGGCCATTACTTGGCACCTCCTTTCCAGGCGTCTTGCAGACGCTGCTCATAGGCCAACTGGCCGTTGTCATTAGGGTTCTGCGGC
This sequence comes from Pseudomonas sp. CMR5c, assembly GCF_003850545.1. Taxonomy (NCBI): domain Bacteria; kingdom Pseudomonadati; phylum Pseudomonadota; class Gammaproteobacteria; order Pseudomonadales; family Pseudomonadaceae; genus Pseudomonas; species Pseudomonas sp. CMR5c. Next base: position 4,480,881 of record NZ_CP027705.1, read on the forward strand.
TTGCCGTCCTGAGCCCGGAAATGGCTGCGCACAGGATCCTTGGCCGCGTCCTCGACCAGCAGATCGAAACGGACATCGATATAGGCGTCCGACTTTCCGGCGATCGCGGCGTCGCCCAGCTTGGCGGTTACCACCGCTTTGCGGATCTCGGCATCGCTTTTACCGGAGTAGTCGGCATCCTGGATGGACTTGGCCTTAGCGATCAGATCGCCGCGGGCTTGGACGCGCTTGTCGATGTCCGCATCGCTCAACTGCTTAGCTTTCAGGCCGTCGAGCTCTGCGTCCTTCTTGGCCAGATCGGCATCCTTGTTTGCCAACGCAGCGGCATGGGCATCCTTGAGCTGCTGAATGGTGGTCGCCGAGTCGCCCAGCTGCTTGGTCAGCTTGTCGATCGCCTGGGCGCCCTGGTCGGTGGTTTGAACGGACAGGCCATCAACAATGACCGTGCGCAGGGAATCAGCCATGGAATGGCCTCCTTTGGTGGTTGGTTGGTTGTCTCCGATGCGGAGGTGTTCGCCGCCCCTGGCCTTGTCGACCAGGGCCAGATGGTTCATGCGCATGGATTCGATACGGGCGTCGTACTTCTCGCCGCCTGGGGTAATGCCGTCCTCGAACACCAAGGAGGCTTCCAGGCCCATCGAAAGCTCGCGCTTACCAGCTTCGTAGTCGCGGATGGTTTCAGCATCCATGAGCACCAGAGGCACCCTGACGAACTCTCCGTCGCGCAGGATCTCGGAGCCGGTCTGACCCACAGCAAGGTGGCGCCAGTTGTCGGCGTTAACATCCCCGTGGTGGTCGTTGGTCATTGGCCGATAGGCATAGGAGCGCATTGCATCCTCGGCGAACACTGCCTCCGGCGGCCGGTAAACACGGACAATCGGAACGTGAGGTTTGCCCACTTCAGAGCCCAGGTATTCCTGAATGCCGGTGCGCGCTACCCGGGCGTCGGCCACAAGGTAGCCGTCAGCTGTCCGGCGAACGCCAGACACCGACACGGCGTCATGTAAGAGCATGTTGGTACCTCGGGCTATCAGCCCATGGAGTCGGAGGGTGGAGGTGGCGTATCGTCCAGGTCATCCTGGGGCAGCGCGCTGCCGTACTCGACCAGCGCAGCCTCAAGTCCAGGCAGGACGCTTTGCTCGACAAGCATGGTGGTCGCGGCCTTGCTCAAAGCATCCTCGGGCCACAGCTTGGTGTTCGCCAATATCTGGACCGTCTCGGCGGTACGCTTGTTGATCTCCGACTGCTCAGTCGCCGTAGGCTGCCAGAGCGGGTTCCAGATGTAGTGGATCTCGGCAGGCCGGCTGCCCAAGGCAGATCGGAGCAGGCATTCGTCAAGTAAGGCCATGGCCGGTGTGGCCTCGAGCTCCTGGATGGCCTGGATGCGGTCGTAGTAGTTGCGCAGGTCGGAGTCTCCCGTGGCATTCAAACCAGATGGGGCCTGACCGAGCAGTCTGGTGGCCGGAATATCCGCCGCGCCAGAGACCGCCTGCAGAAAGCGATCGATGATGTCCGGGAGCCCGCCAAAGCTGGCCGTCTTGGTCTCGTACTCCTCCGCCGCGTCCAGGAGCAGTGCACCATTGATGCCCTTGGCCATGGCAGCGAGGCGGATCCGCTCGAGAATCTGTTTCTCGAATGCGGGGTCCTGCAGCTGCTGCATGAACTCAGGGATCTTGATGACATCGACCTTGGCCTCGAAGACCAGGCTGGCAGTGTTGGCCATCGTCCCGTCGGACTGTTTGATCGCATCGAACACGGCCTGCAGGACCGAATCGCCCCAACCGAACTCGTTGCCCATCGCAAGCTCAGGGTCTGGATGCTCGGCGCCGATGAAGATCACCAGGCGCGACGGGTGAATCTCTATCCCGCTGCCGGCCAGCCGGTAGGCCTTGGGCCTGCCGAACAGTGGAGACTGTGGGTCCTGCTCCAGCTCGGTCGGGGATAGCTGCCGACGGTTCATCACCGTGAGGTATTTGATGCCCCCGGCCTTGATGCCCTCGGCGCTCAACGGAAGCGCAGTGTTTCGTTCACCGGTACCGATGAAGATGGCGGCACCGCCGAAGAGCCGGGCCCGCGTCATGGCCTGCTTCACCTTGCGGCGCAGGTCCAAGCGCTTCTCCTCGGCCTCAATCTTTCCGATCTGCTCCTTGGTGGCCTGCCACCCACGCCAGCGCCGGGTGGCATCCAGCGGCGGGATATCGACGATCTTTCGCGGTAACCAGGCTCCGCGGTAGGCGCTGCTCAGCTCGAGGTCAGACATCACCACCGGCGCATACACGGACCCCGATGCCTTGTCGCGCTCGGTGCCCAGGTTTGCCACCAGGTTCACCAGCTTGTCGCTGAGGTATCGGACTACGCCCATTAGGAAACACCTGCGAGGGAGTACTTGTTGATTGGGTACTCTTTGTGGATGAAGTAGCCGCCAGCGTCTGGCCGGTGGTCGTTGCCCTGCTTCTTGTCCGGCTCGCCGTTGTCGCCCCAAATCTGCTGCTCGAGGTCATCGGCGTAGGTCGGACACTTGTCGGCGTTGATGCGGTAGCGGCGCTGCCCTGCGGCGTTGCAGAACATGGCGTTCATGGAGTTAATGCGGTCCTTGACCGGAGGGTTTGCGCCTGGGGCAGAGACCATGAAGCCGGCCTGCTTGAGCAGGGAGATGTCGGTCTCGCTGGCCCTGACGGACTTGCGAGAGTCGCCAGAGGCGTCGGGGTAGATCCGGATCTGACGCGTGCTGCGGTAGCTCGCACCGTCGTAGAGCCAGTAGCGCTCCTTGATCTGCCTGATCATGTCCGGCGTGTCGTAGCCGTTGATGATCTCGTCCACCGCGTGCGGTAGGCCCAGGCGTTTGACGTGGACGATTGCCGACATCTTGCCGACGTTGAAGTCCATGCCGATAAACAGGGCCTCACCGGGCTGAATGGTCTCCTGGCTGCCGTTGAGCTTTCTGTCGTAGGCGGTGTAGATCGTACCGGACGTCAGGTTGACGAACTGGCCGTTCAGGTAGGCCAGGATCAGTTGTTCGGGGTACGACTCCATCAGCGAGGAGATGTAGTCGCCGGGCAAGTTCAGCTCGTTGTCGAAGGTGCTGGCCTGTATGAGGCCATACATCTCCCGCAATGCCGGCTTTTCGCGAAGCTGCTTCACGAACTGCTGATAGACGAACTTGAACCCCTCCGGGGTGGTGGTTACATCAACGCCGTTCTTCAACCCGGGAACGTTGTAGCGCATCCGGGCAATGATCTTGCGCCAGGCCTGCTCCGCCTTCACCTTCGGTAGAACATCGAGTTCGTCAACCAGCGCATGACCGATCTTGAAGCCGATGATCGTCTGCGGCTTCTCCATCGAGCGGCAAATTGTCGTACTGCGGTACTGGGCACCGCTGTAGAACTCGACCTCCTTGTCGCTCTCCTTGGTCTTGACCTTCAGCCCCCAGTCGAAGGCGACTTCCTCAATGGTCGGATAGAAGATGTCCCGGATCTGCGGGTACGTCGGAGCGAAATAGCCGGAGTTGATTCGCGGCCATTCCCAGACGTGCTTGCAGATTCCTGCGCAGCCTACCCAGGTCTTCCCGCTGCCAAACCCAGCAATAAACCCACGGAACTTGTGCTCCATCTGGAGGAACCGCGCTTGGGGCACATTAAGCGTCGGCATCTGGCTTCCTCGCGTCCCGCACAACAACCTCGACACGCTGAGGCGGGGTACCGTCGTCTGCGTCGTCCTTCAATCGCCTGATCTCGGCTTTTCGCTTCTCGATGTCCAAGAGCTTGAGCTCCTCATCCAGCCCAGAGACATCCTTGTCCACCAGCATGCCGAGGTGGCGAGCAACCATGCCCAGGGCGGCCAACTGGTCATGGGTCACGATCTCGAACCCGTTTCTGGTCTGCTTGACCCTGGAAAACAGCGCTTTGGCGGCCGGGCTCGCATCCCGTGTGTCCCCCCACAGCACGTCGCCATGGCCCTCCCCTTTGCACTTGGGGCACTTCGGGTGGGGTCGCAACGTGCGGTCGAATCCATACCCTCCAGGGTCCGCTGGAAGGATCGCGTCCTTGCTTTTCAGAGCCCTGGCCGTGGCCTGCTCGAACTCCTCCTCATCCTCCCACTGGTACGCATGGCCCTTTCCGAAGCAGTACCTGCAGCACACTCGCCTGTGCAGCGAGAGTTCGTTGGGATCCGCGGTAGCGATCATCCAATAGCGCGCCAGAACCATGTCCTTGGTGATCTCGGTCCGCTTCGATCGCTCCGCCATCGCGTCTTGGATGGCCTGGGCGATCTCTGGGCGCTGCATGAGCTGGTAGGCGTACTCCCGGGCGCGCCTCGGGCTGAACCCGGCCCGAATAGCTGCCTGGGTCTGGTTGAGGTCGTCCAGGTACTCGAGGACAAAACGCTGCTGTTTCGCTGTCAGCGCCATAGAAAATCCTTGAGACCGTGTTGCCTCGCTCGGGCAGTTGATGGAAGGGTGAAGATGGACCGCTAGTCCATTCGGAGAATGCGCGCTACGTTCCCCTGTGCGCGGTAGACCAGCACCACCAGCACCACCAGGACCATCAGCAGGAAAGGTGACACCGCCGGCGCCGGCCGTGCCATAAGGGCAGACAGGGTGATCTGCAACGACTCACATCCGGTGCCGACAGCCAGCAGATACGCCAACCAGGAAACACCGGCGCGGTACCGGGCCCCATCGCGCCGATACGCGGCAATGCGAAGGCAGATCGCGCCACAAAGCGCACCGGCAATCAAAGTCCATGGATCAACCATTGGGGCGACCTCCGAAGCGGTCAGCGATAAAGCGCAGCCAACCAGGCGTTTTCCCACCCTGCACCCACTCCAGCAGGCTGATGCAGATGGCAACGCAGAACAACGCGCCGAAGAACGCGACCAGGCCCGAAGTTGCAGCCAGGTTGCGCCCCACCACCTCGCTGGCCACGTAGTACCCGGCAACCCAAGAGGCTATGAAGTAACCCAGCCTCGATAACGCCGAAAGATCCTTTGCGAAAACCACGAAGAACATAGCGCCGGCAAATGCGCCGACCACTGCATTCACATCTACACCCGGGATCAGGCTCGCGGTGGTCATACCCACAACGGCCGTGCCCGCCATCACCCCGGCGCTTGGTTCGGCCATTGGTCTTGCTCCATTTTCAGCGGTTGCGGGTGGCGATATGCAGCATTCCGCCAGGCTTGAGCTCTGCCCGAAGCACATCGCGAATCTGCTCGACGCCCGAGGTAGCCGATTCCGTAATGCGAATATTGGTAACCAGGGAGTGATCGATGGCGGCACGATTGATATACATCTTGCCGTCCACAACGACGAACACCTCATCTGCTTCGGCTTGCGGCTTCTGACAGTAGGTAGCTCTTGGGTCGAAACCTGAGACGGTCAATTGATTCGAGCAGAGCTCGAAGGCGCCGGTCGTTGGGTCGATCTTCCAGCCGGAGACGCCCGGCACATAATCATGGCTCTGCATTTCTGTGCTCCAGAAACGAAAAAGCCCCAGCAGGTGCTGAGGCCATGGATAGGTTCGCGGTCTTTCCCGCCGTCCGCCTAAGTCCACCACCACGCCGGCACCCAACTGCACCGGTCTCATGGTTGTGTCTCGCGCCACCCAGAAAGCTGTGAGGTCACAGGTGCGCGGGCTGCCGGTGTTGTTCCGTACGTCGCACTATCCGGCTATCGACGTCCAGGCCTTCCCGAAGGCTGTCCTGGCTACAGGCAAATTTCAGGCACAAAAAAACCCGCACTTGGCGGGTTTCTGGGAGACGGGCGTAACTTTGCAACTTGGTGAAAAGTTACCAAAACACTCGCCAAACGGTCAAGGGGCTGGTTTTACTGTGAATTTCGCCGAGTCGTTCTTGCCACCAAGGACAACACGCACTCCGAACAGCTTCATGCCGCCGACAACGCTCTCCAGCTGTGGCCCAGCCAGCCCTGGAAGCCTTGTCCAAAGGCCTGCGTCATGGATAACAACCTCGCTCACTTGGGTGCCGGCATCGGTGATGCGCTGCATTTCGTCCAGGATATCCCCGATCACATCGTTCTGGTCACTCACTGTGCACCTCCTGTTCCAGTTCTGGGATCTTACGCCACCCGCTTGACCACGTCACCGACCCGCTGTCGCTGGTTCCAGTACTCTGTGACGCGGTCCTGGTAGCGCTGGTGCCTACCTGGGTTTTCGAGAACATCCGTGCCCCACTCCTCGCGGTAGGCCGCAGCATACGCCTGCATGCGGAAGAACCATTGCCGTAGCGCCGCCTCCTCCAGACCGCTCAGGCGGGCCTGCAGCGCCGTGACCAGACCGGGCCGACGTCGATCGTAGGCGGCTGCGCGGGCATCGGCGACAGCCTCGCGGTCGAAGTCTTCCCACCGGCACCAGCCCGGCCGATGGCGTCCATTCATGCGGGCCACAACAGCTGCCACGGGCTTGAGCGCCTTCTTGTCGAGATTGTCTACGGCCTTGCAGATCGCTTCCCAGATCGCCGCCCAATCCCGGGCCCAGTGGCTAGGGCTCATTCTCGCACCGTACCAGTCCTGGACGAACTCGCAGACCCGTGCCGGACCCCAGCCGTCCCGCCCATACACCACCCCTTGGTGGCTCTTCACCGCGGCCAAGGCCATCCAGTAGGCCAGTTCTCGGCGCCGGGCGTTACACTCGGGCAACACGGTGGTGAACCAGACCAGACCATGAGCAATGTTCAGGTCCTGGCCTGTCGAAACAGGGGAGTACAGAGCGTGCCCCAGGTGCTGTAGCGGCTTGGGCAGCGAGTCGATTGCAGCCTGGACCAGGCCTGCGGCCAGGATGTGCGCACACCGCCCGTTGCTGTCGAGCATCGATTCCATGGTCTCTCCGACCACTCGCCCCCGCTTGCCGAGCGCTGCCCGGTCTGCCGCTACGCCGAGAACGGAGTCGCGCCCCTCATGCAGCGCCTCCCGCCAGGCTTGTCGCGCGCCAATCAATCTCATAAATCCCCCTTACTGCGTAGTTTTGCGTATTTCACGACGGCAGGCCCTCAAGCGGCACGACACGGACCAGGACGCATGGAACATCGGCGAAGCGCTTGCTCATCGACACGTTGACCACCTGGACGTCATCGCGGAAGACGATGCCGTTGATGCCGTCGCAGATGGCCTTGAGCACGTTGTCGGCGTCCGGCTTCTTGGTTGGCATGACCTGGCCGGCGAGTGCTGCAGCGGTTTTCTTCTTCGACCAGGACTGAGCGATGCCCACGGCGATTTTCAGCTCCACCAGCACGGGGCCGGTGATCAGCTCCCGATCTTGCATGGCCTGCTGGGCTGCCATGGAGATCAGGGTTTCGTAGTTCGCGGTCTTCTTCGGCGTGAACATGCGGGCATGACCGTTGATGGTGGTGACCCTGGGCCTACCCTTCCCCACCGCTTCCCCGGGCACGACGAACGAGACTGGCTTGTGATCAGGCATGGTCGTTTCTCCGAATGCCGAGCTTGGCCAGCAGCATGGCGCGGCAGGCCTTGGGGTCCTTTGGGATTTCCAGGGTGTCGACGATTCGAGCCGCCTCTTGGTGTGAGTGCTCGAGTTGGATCTGCTGGCGCGGGCGCATGCTGTCGTGGCTGATACCCTGGGCGATCTTTCCGTCGAGTTGCTGCCCAAGCTGGGCCCGGCGCATGACGATGGCGTAGTTGCGCTCGAAGCGTTGGCGAAGGCCCTTGTCCCCCACCTCCCCTGTCGCGAGGTCAAACGTGCTGGTGGCTTCAGCTGCCACGCGCACAGCTTCGTGGCTGTAGGTACCCTGCAATGCCTCGACCCAAGCGTCTGCAAAACCGGGCATACCCTTGACCGCCAGGCACAGTTCACGGAAGACGTTCGCAGGCGGTGGCCAGTCGAACTCCGCCCCTTTCTCCGCGAGGGTGTTCAAGCCGTTGGCGAGCTGCGCGCCGGTGATACCCCGCAGGACCTTGGACCAGGTGTGTTCCGGATCTGCGATCACGCCGAAGCTTGACGTCCACCGGTGCCCGTAGAACTCAGCCATCTTGATCCAGAGCTTGTCCATCAGCGCCTGCGGCATTCTCTCGGTCTGCGATTGCGGCGCGGACACGGTCTGGAGCAGAGAGGGAGCCCGTTCGAGCAGGCTCTCGGTTGCGACCTTGGGCACCACCGCCTTGATGGTCTTGGGCATTTCGCGATGGGGGTTGCTGGGTAGCATTTCCGTTTCTCCCGCTTGCCTGGTCGCTGCGCATACCGCGCTTCAGGTGCTGGGCGAGCGCGTGCTCCCACTTGGCCTGTGTGCGGTGATCGTCTGGGGAAGCGATCCAGAAGGATTTGAATTCGAGGAATTGGTCTTGATCGAAGATCTGGCCCGACAGGCCGTTGAAGGTCAGCACCGCGGCGAATGACTTCCCGTCGGGCTCCCAGTGTTCGTGCATGGCGAACTTGCAACGCGAATCCGGAAAGTCCTCGCGCGGTGGTGGTGGTGTTTCTTTATCTGTATCTGTATCTGTATCTTTATTCGTTGAGTTCTCGTTCAACGGTTTTTCAACGGGCGTTGAACGGTCGTTACTTTTCCGTTGCTGTTTCGCTGCGTTTTTGTTCTTTCTGGCCTCTGCCGAGGCCTTTCCGGCAGCACTGCGCTGGTTCTGGGTAGCGTGGACAGCCTCAAGGTCACGCTCAATGCGCTCATGCACCCACGCTTCCCCGTTGTCGTTGAAAAACTCGTTCAACGACTGTTCAACGTCCGTCCAACGCTCGTTGGAAAGCCGCGCAATACGGGCCAGGCGGGCTTTCGGGATCGGTCGTCCCGTCTGCCAGTAGTTGAAGATCAGCAGCAAGTAAGCCCCGTGCTCCTCGGTTGTGAGGTGCATGGTGTCTGCCAGGTAGTCGGCCACGTAGAGCTGCATGTACGGCAAGGCGGCCATGATCAGTCCCACTCCAGTTGGTGCACGCCTTCGATCTGCTCCATGTGCAGCTTGGCCATGTGCAGGTAGGCCGCTATATCGCGCTCCCGGAAGCAACGGGCATCGGTGGGCACGACCTTGAGGTCGAGAACGGCCAGGATCTGGGTAAATTGCTCGAACTTCTCGGGCTTCATCCGGCTGATAGTCGCCTCATCGCAACCGACCGCATGTGCCACAGGGGCATTTCCAACGGATGCAAGCCGCTGCATCAGAACGGAGTAGTTCTTGCGTGCCCTTGCATCCTGCTCGGGGCTTAATTTGTCCGTGCTCATGTCAGGCCACCGAGAGCTCTGGCCAGATCCTGGACCAGTCATCTGGCCTCAGGTCCTGGCGAGTAACGGCGCCGCCAGTGGCGAATTCGATAGATGTGGCGATCTCTGCCGACGAAACCTTATTGCCGTAGGCAATCTGGCGTAGGTAGCCGCGCGTGGTGCCTGTGGCGGCCACAGCCTCATCCGAGGCGGCTTTAAGCCACTCCAATAGCCTGGTGTGTTTGGTGCGCATCGCAGTCCTCCTTCTTGATGCGCCAATTATTACCGTTCGGTAATTGATTTATCAATACCGGATGGTCATTTACCAAAAAGTAATGGATGTAGAGAATCGACGCATGGAACTACGTCTGGTGCGCAGGCTGAACCTGCAGAAATTAATGGATGACGAGTACGGCGTTGGAGCCCGAGGCGCACAGTCTCGTCTCGCCGAAAAACTCGGAAAACCGCAGAACTTCGTGTCTCGCTGCTTGGCTGATCCAGCCAAAGCCAGCTCAAAGTCAATCGGGGAGGACTTCGCGCGGGAGATCGAATCGATTTTTGGGCTTAGCCGTTATGCCCTTGATGTCCCAGGCATGGGCAAAAGTGAGACCATCGACGTGGAGGGCTTGCCAGAACCGCTGGCAAAAAAGATCACCAGTTATCGGAACATTGTGCAGGTCGAACGATTCGACATTGCAGGATCAATGGGGCCAGGGATGGAGGTCCCCGAAGTCAGCATGGTGGTTGAGCACATGGGCCTGGATGCCAATTGGGTGAGACAAAACCTCGTCTACTCCGCGACTTCCAATCTGAAACTTATCAGTGGTCGTGGCGACAGCATGGCGCCGACAATCCGAAACGGAGATGCCCTGCTGGTTGATGTTGGCGTGAAAACCGTCGAGTCGGATGCCATTTACTACTTCGAAATGGGCGGAAGACTTCACGTCAAGCGCATACAACGCAATCTAGATGGGCTCACGATCATTTCCGACAATACCCAGTACCGGGAAATTATTGTCCCCGCCGAGCGAGAGGACGATCTGCAAATCCTGGCACAGATCATCTATTGGTGGACTGGGCGTAGCTTCTAACCACATACCGGCACCGCGATGAACCTTCCGGGTGAAAAAATGATACGGAGATCGAACTTTGGCCGCCTCAGTTAGAAATTGCCCCTTTTGTGCCGAGACCATCAAGGCCGAAGCAATACGCTGCAAGCATTGCAACGTCAGCCTGTTGACCGGTACCCAAGACGGGGCCGTGCCAACCAAGCCCCGAAAATCGCTATTGCCCTGGATACTTCTGGTACCGCTTCTCGTGGTGGGCGGCATGTTGGTTATTGGAGCTATGTCGGCCCCTCCTAATGCAGAATCCCAAGCCCGCGCCGCTATCGATCTTTGCTGGAAGGAGGTAGAAGATCAGCTCCAGAGCCTGGAGTCTCGCAGATTTATCCGGGGCACCTGTAAAATGATGGTGCAAAAATTCGAGACCGAGTTTGGATCATCTCCAACGCTGCGGCGGAACTAGCCCAGCCCCCTCTACCAAGCAAGACTGAACCCACCTAAGAGCCCGCCCGTGCGGGCTTTCTTGTGCTCGCCCAAATTTATTACCAAACGGTATTGACTTGAATTATTACCGTACGGTAATTTTATCTCACCTGATCGACGCACCAAACGTCACCCAGGAGGCGAAAGCCACCGCTCTTTACACAACCAGCGCAACACACCACCAGGTGGGAAAGGTCGTTAGCACGCTCATAGGCAGGAGCCTCCCTAAGCGCAGCCGTATCGTCCTCGGATCCTGGTGGGACCGCGATCAGCGAGCTGCACCGTCCGGCTACCGGCGGCGCGGTGTGCTGATTGTCACGAAGTAGGCCGGCGAGAACGTAGCCAGTAGCTGATCACCGGCCAGCAAGGAGTTTTCACTGATGCACCTGGGCGACCGGGTGCATTGGGAAAACAACCGGAGCAAGAAGATGCCAAGCACCTACAAACGCGGAAGCCAGATCAACGTCGGCGACATGATCTATGTGGGCATGTCAGGTCGAGTGGCCGCAGTTCGGGAGTTCAAACCACACCCGGGCTGGCCAAGCCTGCCCAACCTCTCCGGTCGGGTAGCGATCACTCAAAGCGGCTCAATCACGATCGTTGACCAAGACCCTATCCGAGTTCCTACCTAACCAATCGAGCCCGCTTCGGCGGGCACCTCCGCCCTTTCCGAATCCATCCGAATGCACTCACCCCCGCGCCCACCGGCATAAAGCGGGAGGCCTGAGTGCATCCGGCTGCACTTGGAAAACGTCACCCGAGGACATCGACATGCAAACAGCAATGCAGATCTGCCAGGAGCGGCACGACCACCGGCTGCCACCAGAGGATTACACCGATGAACTGGTGGACGCCGAGGTTGCCCGGGTGATGGTGCTGGAATCGACGGTTGTGCCCTTTTTCGATCAGCGAGTAGGCGCCGGCCGCGGCCACGTCCCAGGCTTCGCGCTGAATGCGAGCGAGACGATCGCCCGGGCCTGCGACCACGAATGCATGGACGTCCAGCTGGTGCTGGCGGTTCTGGCCGGGGAGTTCGACCGGGCCCAGAGGATCGCCGAGAAGGCGTTCCGGCAACCTCTTGAGTCGGAAGCCCGCGCCATGGTGATGAAGTCCATGGGGCTACTGGCGAGGGTCTGCCAATGATCGCCCACCACGATATCGCCCAGGGCATGCTCGAAGGCTACCTGGAGCGGATGCAGGACCCGCAATGCTCCGATATTGCGGTTAATGCCTCGGCCACAACGGCCGTCCTGATCTTCCGCGCGCTGGGGGTTATCAGCGCTGAGGAAGACGCCGATTTCACCGAACAAATGCGCCGCCTGCACGTGCGGCGCCGAGCTGGCGAGTTTGGAGGCCCAATCGATGAATGGTAACTGCGTGGCGATCATCGCCGCCAATCGCAAAGCGATTATCCGGGCCCTGCAGTCGCAGGGCTTTTCTTTGGTCGCCGATCTGCCGGTGCGAATCCGGCTCGACCCCACGGCACGCGGCATGATTCGAGCGAGGGCGGTGCAATGATCGCTGAAACCACCGCAGCGCCCTTTGTTGCGTATCGCCTAACTCCTTCCCGCAAGGTGGTGGCGGTAAAAATCGTGATGGCCGAGCGTTCACACGGCTGGACCTGGTTCATCACCAGCCGGCGCGGGATGTACCGCGCAATCGAGCTTTGGGCCACCGAGGCGGACGCAATTGCCGACCTGCTGGCCTGGGCAGCCGCACGCGAACTCAAGCTGAAAAGCGAGCTGGCGAATCTTGAACGGGTTGTGGCCAGAGCCAGAGCCCAGCTATCGGGGGCCGCGTCATGACCCGCCGCCAGGCCATCCGCTGGGCTTCGGCCATTACCGGCCTGCTTTTCATAGCCATCACCCTGCTGGCCCCGGCAATCGGCGGCCTGATCACGCAATAGGACCTTCCCCATGAACATCGATCTTCGGGCCAGCAGCCCCGGGCGCCTTGTTGCGCCTGCCCCGCTGCCGCATATCAGCCGGCGCGCCCTGAAGCGCGTCAAGAACCCGCTTCCGGTACCCACCAGCTGCCGCTACTGCGCCGGCCACGTCGAGCTGATCAACAACAGCAGGATCTACGGCAGGGAATTCGGCGAGTGGCCGTATGCCTACCGCTGCGAAGACTGCGGCGCCTACGTGGGCCTGCACCCCTCTACCGATATCCCCTTGGGCACCCTGGCCACCGCGCAGCTGCGCAAGGACCGGAACCTGAGCAAAGACATGTTCCACAAGGTCAAGGAGCGGCGCGGGTTCACTCGGTCGCTCGCCTATGAGTGGCTGGCCGGGAAAATGGGCATTCCTGTCGGCCAATGCCATTTCGGGTGGTTCGACCAAGACGAATGCGCGCTGGCCATGAGGCACTGCGTCGAGGACCTGACGGCCAGCACCAGCATGGGCAAGGCCTTTTCCAAGGCGAGGGCGAAAGCATGAACAAGCACACCCCGGGGCCATGGTCGTCCAGCGAGCCCTATCAGGCAGAATCTGGCGCCGTCGTCGTGTCGATCGATGCCCCAACCCATGGCGCGCTGGCGGAAGTGATCTGGCAAATGGAGGATGACCACGACGAGAGTCGACCATCCCCAGAATGCCAAGCAAACGCCCATCTACTCACCGCAGCTCCCGAATTGCGTAGAGCCCTTGAGGATTGCGTGAGGGTCATGGAACTAGACCTGGCCGGCTTGCGCGTTATCCAGCCAGAGCTGAACCAGGCCCGGGCCGCCCTCGCCGCGGCAAGGGGTGACCTGTGAACAGCCCTATCAAAGTCCGCGCATCATCCTGGGGCTCGCTGTTCAACTGCGGCTATGCCTGGGAGTACACGCATATCCTCGGGCACCGGTCCCCCAGCAGCCCCCGTGCCCAGCTGGGTACCGCCATTCACGCCAGCACCGCCGCATTCGACGCGGCGCGGATCAACGGCAGCGACCTGTCGGCCTTCGATACCGCGGAACTGCTGCTGTACACCCTGCGCAATCCTGACCACGACGTCGACTGGCGCGGCTCCGATATCACCCTGGCACAGGCCGAAGCCACGGGCCTGCAGCTGCACACGCGCTATTGCAACGAGATCAGCCCCCGCTATGAATTCCAGGCCGTGGAGCTGACCACCAAGCCGCTTGAGATCGACTGCGGCGGTGGCGTGATCATCCAGCTCACGGGCCAGCTCGACCGGGCGCGGATCTGCAAGACGGGTGACGGTGTGGGCATCGCCGACGTGAAGACCGGCGGCGCCGCAGTGAGCCAGGGAGTAGCGAAGACCAAGGGCCATGCCCCGCAGATCGGCACCTACGAAATTCTCTACGAGCACACCACTGGCGAGCCCATCACCGCCCCGGCCCACATCATCGGGCTCAAGACGAAGGGCAAGCCGGAAACCGGTATCGGCGAGATCGTAGGCGCAAAGCAAATGATGGTCGGCACCGAGGAGTTCCCCGGGCTGATCCAGATCGGCGCCGAGATGCTCCGCACCGGCCTTTTCCCCCCAAACCCCCAGAGCTTCACCTGCTCGGCGCGGTACTGCCCGCGCTGGTCCACCTGCCCATACCACGAGTAACCGTCCATGAAAGCCCAAGACTTCTATGTCCGCCTCATTGATCCGACCGGAAAACACCGCACGGTCATCAACCACCACCGTGTGTGGGACCGCGAGCTGTTCTACCAGTCCCAGGTCAAGCTGCACGAAGACCCGAAAAAGAAGATTGAAGACCGCCGCCTGGTCCAGGTGGCAACTGAAGCCGACTACAACGAAGCACGGAAGGTAAAGCCATGACTCAGCCCACCACCCTGGCGCAGATGCAGACCAGCGCTGTAGCCGCTCCGAAACCTGAAACTCCCATGTCGCTGTTGACCGGCTCGGGCTTCGACCAGCTCCAGCGTGTTGCCAAGGCGCTTTGTGCCTCCACGTTGGTGCCTGCGCAGTACCGCGCATTCACTGAAGTGAAATCCTACGGCAAGGTGACCGGACACAACCCCAACCCTGCTGGCCTGCCAAACTGCGTTGTGGCGCTGAACATGGCCATGCGTATGGGGGCCGACCCGCTGATGGTCATGCAAAACCTGTACGTGATCGAAGGCCGGCCGAGCTGGTCCAGCCAATTCATCATCGCTGCGATCAATAGTTGCGGCCGATTCAGCCCGCTGCGCTTCGAACTGAGCGAGCCGGGAAAAGATGAGGTCGTGAAGTACAAGGCCGTGGTCTGGAAGAACGACAAAAAGACCGAAGAGCCCCGCGAGGTCACCATCCAGCACCGCACCTGCCGTGCCTGGGTGATCGAGAAAGAAACCGGCGACCGCCTGGACGGGCCCACCGTATCCATGCAGATGGCCATCGACGAAGGCTGGCTCACCAAGAACGGCAGCAAGTGGCAGACGATGCCAGAAATCATGCTTCGTTACCGGGCGGCGAGCCTGTTCGGCCGATTGTACGCGCCTGAGCTGCTGATGGGCCTGCAAACCCAGGAAGAGGTCCACGACTTCATCGACGCCACTCCGGATGGAGCTGGTAATTATGCGGTTGACCTCAACGACCTACGCAACAAGGAGCCTGAGCCGCCGGCGATCCTCGACCAAGACGAAGCCCTGGGCGACGAACCCGAGACAGCCCCCCTTGAAGCCGATACGAAACCAGCCGAAACCGCAACGGACCAGGCTGAACCCGCAACAGCTGACGCAGATCTGCCCGACGATCTGGCATTCGAGTAATTCGCCATGACCGCTCAATCCGTCGTCGAGATCTACGACCGCATTGAGGAATTCACAACCCTGCTTGCCGCCGCTGAGCTCCACGCCAGCGGCGCGTGGGAATTGGAATTCACCCAAGACATGCGGGCCAACTTCGCGCGCTACGGCGCCCACACACACCTAAGCCCGGCGCAACAGTCCACGCTCGAGCGCATCGCTAAATCCTGAGGAATCCCACGATGAACATGGAACACAAGGCAATCATTGATCGCGCCAAGTTGCACGACATGCCGCCATCGGCAATCGCACACGAACTGCTGGTGCATGACCTTGTAAATGCCGGCCTGTTTGAGCTGAAGAACCTGCACTCGCCATACGGCAAGTTGAACGAAGGCCAGCAGCAGGAAGTCATCGACCGCATGACCGAAGCGGCGGAGAAGGCAGCGCATAACGCGATCTCCATCATCAGCTCGCGCAACGTCTCGACCATTGAAGTCACCATGAAAGAGGTCAAGTTCAACTCCAAACAGCTGACGCTCACATCGATTGTCGATGCCAAGGACCCGAATCGGCACGACCTGATCGACAGCGCAGGCCGCTTATGCCTGCTGGTGATGGCGCCCGACGATTACGCTGACGGGCTGGACTTCATCCAGCCCGACCGGGACCAGGCCGATCTGCCGCTGCACACCAGCGAGTTGACCCGGGGCCTGTTCGACGCAGGTCACAGCGAACCTGAATTCGTCGGCGACCAGGATCCGCTGTACAGCGAGGCCGTGGCGTTCGTGCTGGATAGCCGGCGCCCGAGCATTTCGGCCGTCCAGCGCCACCTGAAAGTCGGCTACAACCGCGCTGCCCGCATGCTCGACTGGATGGAGAACCAGGGCATCGTCTCGGCGGTGAACAGCAATGGCAACCGCGAGGTGTTGTTGCAGAACCCTCCGGCACCTGCAGGTACCACGGACCTTGAACAGGTTGACCTGGAGCATGACCCAGAGCAGCACCGCGAAGCCATGGCCGAGCATGAGCAGCAGTTCGGCAAGGAGTTCGGCGAATTCACATACGAGGACGCCGCGCAACTGGTGGTCCTGCATGCAACAACGGTCGACGTCGCCTGGCTGCAGCGCCGGCTCGCAATAGACAGCGACCAGGCCACCACACTGCTCCTGCGCCTGGTCGACAACGAAGTGATCGCCCTGGAATCCGAGGGCGACGTATCGATCGACAACACCTACAAGGTCCTCGCCAAGCTCGAAGACCTCACCCTGGAGTAACCGCCATGCGCCTGAACCACCTTTTCGTCGAGAACTTCCAGGGCCTGCGTCTCGCTAACCTGGAACTGCAAGCCCCCATCACCCTGGTGGCCGGCCCGAACGGCGCCGGCAAGTCCAGCTTGCAGGAAGCGATCAACCTTGCGCTGGGTGGCCAGGCGCGGGTAGCGCTGAAGAAGGACTACAAGCAGTTGATCACCGACGGCCAAGCCAAGGCCCAGATCATTGTCAGCCACGACGACGTGGCCAGCAGCTACACCCTGCCGGCCGGCAAGGGCGACCACACCACAGCCACAGGCGACGAGTACCTGCCATATGTGCTGCGCCCTGCCACCTTCGCCGCCCTGGACGACAAGGGTCGCCGGAAAATGCTGTTCGCGCTGACGAAGTCGAGCAGCAAGCCCCAGGCCGTGGTCGAAAAGCTGCTGGCCAAGGGTACCGATGCAACCAAAGTTGAGCTGATCAAGCCGCTGCTGTTGAGCGGCTTCTCGCCCGCCCAGGACCAGGCCAAGGCCTACGCGAGTGAAAGCCGCGGGGCCTGGAAAGCGACCACCGGCGAAAACTACGGCAGCGAGAAGGCCGAGGGCTGGCTTGTGACGATCGACCCGATGCCTGATGGAGTGCCGGAAGTCACGCGGGACGACCTCGCCCAGGCCGAGGCCGAACACGCCAAGGCATTGGCGGAGATTGGCAAAGGTGATCAGCACCTGGGCGGCCTGTACGAAAAACGCGATGCCGCTTCGTCACACGACACCCGGAAGGCACAGCTGCAGGAAGTCTTCGGTCAGCTGGATCGCCGGAGGGCCAAGCTGGAGGCTACCAACAAGGACCTGGAAGGCTGGAAAGCAAAGGTCAGCGAAGCCGAGGTGCAGGTCCAGGCCTACAACGGCGAAAGCCCCTGCGAATGCCCAAGCTGCCACGTCAAGCTGAAGGTTGTCGGACGCCTTGTTGAGATATTCAAAGGCAAGACCGCCGATGCAGCAAAGCTGGCCACCGCCCAGGCCGACCTCAAGAAAGCGAACGAGGCTTATAGCCTGCTGGCCCGCACCCAGGTCAACGACCAGAAGGCCGTCACGGAGGCCGAACAGGCCGGGCGCGACCTGGCAGCCCTGGAGAAATCCGCCGGCGAACCGGTGACAGAGGCAATGATCAAGCGCGTAGAGGACGCGATCCAGGTGCAGCACCGCTTTCGTGATACCGCCAAGGCCAAGGCCGAGGCGATGCGCGAACGCCTGGACCTGGTCGCCAACGCCGAACAGCGGGCAGCAGATGCCGCGGGCCATCATGCAGACGTGAAGGCTTGGACGCTTATTGCCGACCTGCTGGCCCCTGATGGCATTCCCAGCGAGATCCTTGCCGGAGCCCTGCAGCCTTTCAATAGCAGCTTGGCCGCCGGGTCAAACATCGCTGGCTGGGCCCAGGTAAAGATCACCGCCGACATGACCATCACCGCCGGCGGCCGCTCCTACGCACTGCTGTCGGAGTCGGAACGCTGGCGCGTCGATACCCTGCTGGCCCTGGCCATCGCAGAGCATTCAGGCCTGCGGTTCCTGGTCCTCGATCGCTTCGACGTGCTGGACCCGCCACCCCTGCCGGCTCGCGGCCAGCTGTTCCGCCTGCTGATGGCGGCCAACAAGGCCGGAACCCTGGACAGCGCCATTGTCTGCGGCACCTTGAAAGAGAAGCCCGCCAAGCTGCCGCCAGAAATCAATGCAGTCTGGATCGAGAACGGCATCGCCGGCGGTAACCAGCAATTGCAGCAAGCCAGCTGACTACCTCACACGCACACCATACGGCGCCTACGGGCGCCTTCTTTTCGCCTGGAGAAACCTATGTCCGACCTGATCTGCGTCTTCGACACCGAAACCACCGGCCTCCCCAAGTTCAAGGAGCCCAGCGAACACCCCGATCAACCCCACATCGTGGATATTTGCGCCCTGCTCTACACGCCCGGCGGCGTGCTGGTGGACTCGTTCGAAGCGATGGTGCGGCCAGACGGCTGGACAATCCCAAACGACGTATCGGTTATCCACGGCATCGACGATGCCATGGCCCTGGAACACGGCATCGACGAAGGCCTGGCCCTGGAAGGGTTCATGGATATCTGGCGGCGGGCTGGTCTCCGGGTAGCACACAACGTCTCGTTCGACGATCGAATTCTGCGTATTGGTCTGAAACGCTACTTCGGCGATGCGGCGGCCGACGAGTTCAAGACTGGGCCGAAGTACTGCACCTGCCAGAACAGCACCGCCCTGGTGAAGTGCCCGCCCACTGAAAAAATGATCGCCGCCGGCCGGGGCGGTCAGTTCAAACAGCCAACGGTAGCTGAGGCCTTGGTGCACTTCACCGGTGAGGAACTGGTCGGTGGTCACCGCGCCCGCGCGGATGCTGAAGCCTGCGCCCGCGTCTACTTCGTGTTGAACCCGCCCGCGCAAGTCGCCTGACCCTGCCCTATTCTGCGCCGGAACTCGCCGGCGCAACTGCACATCAAGGAACCGCCGCATGATGCTCAAGCGAGTTTTTAAACACTTCCACTTCTGCTGCGGCCTCGGCGGCGGCGCCAAGGGTTTCAACCGGGCCAGGTCCGTAGTCGGCAACATGCTGGGCACCTGGCAGTGCATCGGGGGCGTCGACGTTGACCCTGTGGGCCTACGCGACTTCGAACGCCTCGCTGGCGTCCCGGGCACCCAGCTGGATCTGTTCACCCGTGATCAATACGTTCGCTTCCACGGGAAAGAGCCACCACCAGGGTGGCGCGAGGCCACGGCCGAGGACATTCGGCGCGCCGCTGGCAACCAGCGCCCCGACGCGATCTTCATTTCCAGCCCATGCAAAGGCGCCTCGGGCCTGCTGTCCGAGAAAATGAGCCTCACCCCGAAATACCAGGCCCTGAACGAGCTGACACTGCGCTGCATCTGGCTCATGGGCGAGGCCTGGCCAGATGATCCGGTGCCGCTGATCGTCTTCGAAAACGTGCCTCGGCTCGCTACCCGCGGCCGTCACCTGCTGGACCAGATCAACAAGCTGCTGAGCCACTACGGCTACGCATCCGCTGAAACCACGCACGACTGCGGAGTCATTGGCGGCCTGGCCCAGAGCCGGAAGCGCTTCCTCTTAGTTGCCCGCCATGCCGAAAAGGTACCGCCCTTCCTGTACGAGCCGGAGAAGAAGACGCTCAAGTCGGTGGGGTCGATTCTCGGCCGCATGCCGATGGCCGGAGATATCGAGGCCGCGGGCCCTATGCACCGCGTGCCGTCACTGCACTGGAAAACCTGGGTGCGACTGGCACTGGTCCAGGCCGGCAAGGACTGGCGCAGCCTGAATGACCTGGCCATCGAGGACGGGTATCTGCGCGATTTCGTGATTGTGCCCGAGGCTTACGGCGGCTATCTCGGCGTGAACAAGTGGGACGACTCAATGGGTGTTGTCGCCGGCCGGAGCAGTCCGACCAATGGCGCATTCTCCATAGCAGATCCACGGGCCAGGGACGGCGCCCTGCAATACCAGCAGTACGGAGTGCGGCGCTGGGATGAAACCAGCGGCGCGGTGATCGGCGTCAAGTCGCCCGGGCAAGGGACGTTCAGCGTTGCCGACCCAAGACCTGCAGGTGTTCGACACAACAACGTGTACCGCGTCTGCAAGATGGATGGTCCCGCCGGCACAGTCACTGGCGGCCAGTCACCCAGTGCAGGCGGTCAATGCATCGCAGATCCTCGGCGCCCGGGTGAGGGCTTCGGCAAGTACCTGGTGACGCCATGGGACCAAGCTGCCGGCACTGTGATTGCCGGAAGCACCACCGGCCAGGGGGCATTTGCTGTTCAAGACCCAACGCCAGGCATGAAGCGCGAGAAGGGAGACGCCTACCTCACCGGTGGCCATTACGGGGTTGTCGACTGGAACGGTCAGGCCGGAGCTGTTTCGGCCAGTGCCCGCCAGGACAATGGCCGCTGGTCCGTCGCGGATCCACGCATGCCAGAGCCCAGCGAAAAGCTCACCTGCGTGATCGAGAGCATCGACGGAACCTGGCACCGCCCCTTCACCACCCTGGAGCTGGCCGCCTTGCAGAGCCTGGTCGAGCCGGAGGAATGGCTTGAGCTGGACGGTCTGAGCGACCAAGCCTGGCGGGAACGGATCGGCAACGCTGTCCCCCCGGCCGCGGCCGAGGCAATCGCCCAAGTCATGGGCACCACCCTACTCCTGGCCGAGGCCGGAGAGACGTTCATGCTCAGCAACATGCCCGTTTGGGTGCAGCCCGTGGCGGTGGCGCTGAGCGTTGCCCAGCAAGAAAACCAATAGCCTCCCGAGGTACACCATGAATCCAACAGCACAGCGGGCGCTTGAAATTCGCGTCATCACCGCCCTGGCCAACCATGAACGCCTGCTGCAACAGGTTGGCCAAATGAAAAAGCAGATCGGCGCCCACCTGGCAGAGTGTCCGGTGATGAAGAAAGCCAGCGACTGGAGCATCAGCGCGCAAGAGGCCAAAGAGGTCTACGACGAAAAGACGGGCAGAGTGAAAACGCACCTGTGGGGAGCCTTCAACGAACTGATAGAGGGTAGCCACGGCATGGTGCGCATGAATCTGGACGACCAGGAAAATTACCTTACAGATCCTTGGTGCGACGAGACCCGCTGCGACCACTGTTATGCGGCCTGGCGGGTTATCCAGGACCGTCGCGAAGTGCGTCAGGAATTGGGCCAGGCGCGCCGGGCGCTTCGTATGCTGGGTAAATCGGCACTGAAGGTGGTGTCGTGACCGCCCTACGCCGCAAGACCAGGATCCGCGGGGCCCCGATGAAAGCGCTGGACCTGGTCACGATCTGCGACCAGTGCAACAAGTCACGGGCCCACGGCAACCACGATAAATGCAGCAGAGCGCGACAGGTCGCCATGGCCGAGTTGCGCGCACGGGAGGAACACCATGCCTAACAACGAACGCCTGGTAGCCCAGCTCCAGGAAGACCTGAACACCCGGGACCAGGCCCTGGACGACGCGGCAACAGAGAACGACGAGCGCGAGCTTTCTCGTAGGGATTGGTTCGACGAGGCGCAGAGGCTGCAAGCCAAGCTGGCCGAGCGGGATGCGCTGCTGCGTGATGCGCACGAAGAATTGGTAAGCCGTGACAGCCCGGTTGGCAGGCGTATAACAGCAGCCCTATCCGCAAGCGCAGAGCCAAAGTCTTGCGGCGCGTGTGCCGGCTGCGAGGATGGTTGCCGTGTTGATCGCGAGTCACCACCACCACCACTTGAGCGCGACGAGCGGGCGGAGTTCGAGACTTGGGCTGGTGACGTTGTTCCAGGCCTCTGGCCTTTCGATAAGTACAACAGCGGTGACTTCCGAAACGAAAACTTGCAGCGTTACTGGATGGGCTGGCAAGCCCGCGCCGCCCTGGACTGCCCAGACTGTGGCGATACCGGCGTAGAGCCATGCAGCAAGCACGGGTGGAAGCCATGAGCAATGATTTCAAGCGTGAAGACCGCTACTTCGTGATCAAGCGAAGCGACCTCGACAAGCTGTCGCCGCTTGACCGGGATGTCGTCAAGTCCAACCTGGAACACATCGCCGCCATCCTTTTCGGCTGGAACGTTCCTGATCGCGAATACCTGGTAATCGAAAGCGACTGGCCGGAGTACGAGCCGGCCTGGGCAGCAATCAAGGCTCGGGTTACCGGCGAGTCAATTGCGACCCCTAAACCCGCTGGGTACATAAGCGACATCGGCCTCGCAAGGTTAAGAGCAGGTCGACATGCATCGATCACCAGGGCAAGGACCAACAGAATGACAAATGCTCTCTATCTGGACCCTGAGCTTGCGATCCCAAAATGCCCCAACTGCGACGGCGGAACGCTTCAGGCCGAGGTCTATCGCTACAAGTGCACCCAGTGCGAGTTTGAATGTGGAGAAGCCGAAGATGAGTAACGAAACGATCAGCGTGCCGCGTGAGCTTTTGCAAACCATAGTTTCCGTTCATCCAAGTGACAGGGATTATCGGATTGCTAAAGAAGAGCTGCGCGCCCTTCTCGCCCAGCCTGCCGAGCAGCACCAGAGCGAGCCGGTGGCCAATCCAGAACTGCAGTTCGACGACCAAGAGCGCCAAAAACTGATCGCCTGGGGGCGCAACTGCGGGCTTGAGGAGGCATCGAGAGTCTGCCAGCGCATGGCACATGAGGCGTACTACCCGCCCGGGACCAGGTTCAAGCACTTCACGCCAAAAGCGCAGATGCGCCTGGGCGACATTCTGATCAAAGCGGCGAATGCAATCGGTGGCCTACCTGACGGCCCCTACGAACGCTTTCACGCGAGCAAGAGCAAGAAATCCCGATAAGAGTACATTTGTACTCCTCCCGCAAAAGCATCACCCCTTCCCCTCTTTCAAGCCAGCCGCAGCAGCGGAATGGCGGAGCTATGCCATGAATATCGACAAAGAACGCCTCAAGGCCCTTGCCGAGGCTGCACAGGCCTGGTCTGGAGAAATCGGCGAACAGCGCTGGTACGAAGCCGATTGTTTCAAGCAGCCATACTTCAGCCTACCCGACGCTGAGTTTCTTGGATCCGTCAGTCCAGCTGCGGTTCTGGCCCTGCTCGCCGAGATCGAGGCACTACATGAAAGCGCGAACTTCCGGGCGGTGCAGAGCCTGCGCTCTGACTGCGAGGCGCTGCGCAAGGACGCCGAGCGCAGCAGGCGCATGCTATTGGATGCCTGCGTCTCCATCGGCAGCATTGGCGAAGCCCTCGGCCTTGATATGGACGCCGATGCCGACATGATGATCGGCACAGCTCGCGATCTGATCGACGGCCTGAACCGGATCATCAAGGAATGCCCGCTGGGAAGCCCAGGATTTGCCATTGCCACCGAGGTACTTGGAGAGCTTGGCGTGCAGCAGGAGGTGCAGCCATGAACAGAGCTAGCCCCGTCCAGTTGCGCAAAGCCATGGAAATGGCCAGCGCCCTCAAAAATGCAGGAATTCTGTTCGTCTGCATGCCGGTTACTGATGAGAACGAGCACTACGCCTTAGTCAAACAAGCAGAATTCCGGCTTGAAAAGATGGCTCAAGAACTGGAAGCGCTGGAGGTGCAGCCATGCGCCTAAAGAAATCCGAGCGCGAGCAAGTGCGCCTGAAGTATGGCGGACACTGCGCCTACTGCGGGGTGCTACTGGGTGACCGGTGGCACGCCGATCATCTCGAGCCGGTGGTTCGTGAGCTTCTGTCCAAGAGGACCGCCGCTGGTACCTGGAAGCTTGTGTCGGGCAAGCCTCGAAACTGGCGCACCGGTAGTTTTCCACTTCGAAAAGGAGGTACAGCCATGATCCTCCCCGCCCTGCTCTACCTCGCATGGAACATCTACACGGGGCCAAGGCCATGACGCAAATGATCGAAGTGAAGGCCGCCGAACTGGTCGGGCCAGCGCTGGACTGGGCCGTGGCAACCGCAGAAGGAATGAACCCGTCGACGTACTTCTACAGGCACGAGGGATATTGGGTAGTTCCCATTGCGAGAGGTGGATACAACCCGGGAGGCAAGTCCGTTTACTGGTTCTCGCCATCGACGAACTGGAGCCAGGGCGGCCCGCTGATCGCCACGCATCGTGTAAGCGTCATCTATTCGGATGAAACCTGCGACCCGTGCGCATGGACCGATAGGACTGCCCCATGGCATGGCAGTACTCCGCTGATCGCCGCCTGTCGCGCCATCGTAGCCGCCAAGCTGGGCGACGTGGTCAGCGTGCCATCCGAACTGGCCTGAAGAGTCCGCCCGGCCCGGATAAGTCGGTCGCTAGCACCAGGACAGCGAACCAGGCGGACCACGCAACAGTGCCCCGGCGCAACGCCGGAGGCAATCAGACACACCTCAAACCAATCAGACAGCCTGCAGCAGCGGGCGGGATATGCACATGTCCGAAATAGACGAACTACCCGAAACGTACCCCTTCGACAAAGTGCCCGAGAAGCGCATGGCGCAGCTCATCGGCACCACTCAGCGCGCCCTGGAAAGCAAGCGAGCCCGTGGGGGAATCCCCGAAGGCGTCTGGAACAAGATCGACAACCGCATTTTTTACAGCATCAGGAGATACGAGGCATGGCAAGAAAGCCAATGGGACTGCCCACAGGAGTTGAATTTGCTGGTGATTCAATCCGAATCCGATTCACCTGGAAATATCGCCGGTGCGAAACCCTCGCCTTCCCACAAACGGCAAAGGGGATCAAAGCGGCCGCGGATCTCCGTGCTCACGTAATCAGCCTGGCAAAACACGGGGCGTTGACGGACGAGAAATACGCAGAGCTTTTTCCTAACTCCAGCTATGTGGCGACGACTGAGTCAGCCGTCGTTACGTTCGGGGAATATGCACAGACCTGGCTCGACAGTCGCGAGGTCGTAGAGGGCACCAGGAGCAACTACAAAGGCAGCCTCAACCTGTACTGGATGCCTGCGCTTGCCGGCATCCCCATGAACGACATAACCCCCATGGTGCTGCGCAAGATCATTGCTGCAACCGAGTGGCCCAGTCCAGGAGTTAAGCGTGCGGCGATATCACGGGTGAATGCCTTGTTCAATACGGCCGTGCAGGATGAGGTCGTTCCACGCAACCCCGCAACATCGATTCAACTGCCGGCGAGAAATAAAAAGGTCGTCGATCCTTTCACCGCGGAAGAAGCCGACGCGCTCATTGCGTGGCTGTATGCGAACTTTACCCGACCGGTGGTCAGGATCTACGCCGCCTACTTTGAGTTTGCTTTCTACACAGGGATGAGGACCGGTGAGCTGCTGGCGCTGCGCTGGGATGAGATCGACCTGGAGGCAAGGACCGCACATATCTGTCGGATCGTTGTGAAAGGCAAGGTGCAGGAGCGCACGAAAACCAAGTACGCAAGGACGGTAATGCTGAACTCCCGCGCCATGAACGCCCTGGCCAAGGCCAAGGAAATTGCCCAATGCCGCGATAGTGACCGGCGCCGGGTGTCCAAATCGTCGCCCTACGTGTTCCAGCCGTCCGGCAGCTCGCCGTTTATCAAGGGCCCCACCACCCCCGCCGGGCACTTCGCCACAGCCCTGCAGGCCCTGGAGATCAGGCCCCGCAACCAATACAACTGCCGCCACACCTACGCTACGATGTGCCTTATGTCAGGCATGAACCCGGCGTTCATCGCTGGCCAGCTCGGGCACAGCGTGCAAGTGCTGCTCTCGACTTACGCGCGCTGGCTGAGTTCCACAACGGACTGGACTGAACTAGGGAAGCTGGAAAGCAAAATTGGTACAAAATTGGTACAGGATGAAAAATAGTTTAAGTAAGAGCCCGTAGTTAAAGGCGAATGGCAAGTTTCTAGCACATACTCATAAAATGTAACGTTTTTCCAAGAAAGCCCGTTGCAAGACGGCATATCCATCCTATCGAGTCCACCAGCGTGAAAATTCGTCTCTCCATCCTCAGCTTGTTGTTTGCTGTGTCCGGTACCCTGGTCGCGCAGAGCGTCGACGCCGCCGAAACCACCGCGGCGCCAAGAGACACTTCACAATTGCACATCGCCTCCGGCAGCGCCCTGCTGCTGGACCTGCAGACCAACAAAGTCATCTATTCAAGCAACCCGGACGTCGTGGTGCCCATCGCCTCGGTCACCAAGCTCATGACCGCCATGGTCGTGCTGGACGCCAAGCAGCCCATGAACGAATACATTTCCGTCAATATCAGCGACACCCCGGAAATGAAAGGCGTGTTCTCCCGAGTCAAGCTCAATAGCGAACTCAGCCGCCATGAAATGCTCCTGATCACCCTGATGTCCTCGGAAAACCGCGCCGCCGCCAGCCTGGCCCACCATTACCCGGGTGGTTACGCCGCCTTCATCGCCGCGATGAATGCCAAGGCCAAGTCCCTGGGCATGACCCACACCCGCTACGTGGAGCCCACCGGCCTGTCGATCCATAACGTGTCCACCGCCCGCGACCTGAGCAAGCTGCTGCTGGCCGCACGCAAATATCCGCTGCTCAGCGAACTGAGCACCACCAAGGAAAAGACCGTGGCATTCCGCAAGCCCAACTACACCCTGGGCTTTCGCAATACCGACCATCTGGTGAACAAGGAAAAATGGGACATCAAGATCACCAAGACCGGCTTCACCAACCAGGCCGGTCATTGCCTGGTGCTGGTGACCAGCATGGGCAATCGTCCGGTGGCCCTGGTGATTCTCGATGCCTTCGGCAAGTACACCCACTTCGCCGATGCCAGCCGGATCCGCAACTGGGTAGAAACCGGCAAGAGTGGCTCGGTGCCGGATGTGGCCCTGCGCTACAAGGCCGAGAAGAATCTCAAGAGCCGGCAGGTGGGAGCCACCCAGGCCTCCCACTGATCCGCAGCTCTCTCCTGCAACAACGGCGCCCTCGGGCGCCGTTGTCGTTATTGAAGACTCAACGTTTATCGAGGGCCTTGCCGGCCCTGGCGGCTGCCTGCTCCTGGCCGGCCTGGGCCAGTTCATTGACCGCCTTCAGCCAACGCTGACGATCGACCCCCGCCGGCAGTTGCTCGGGAGCCTGGATCAGCACCGCGAAGCTACCGGCATCCTTCCAGGCTGACTCGAACTCGCCGAATTCCATCAACTGCCGACGCAACTTGGCACCGCGCAACAGCACCGTCTGCTTGTCCCGGTTGTAACCCGCCAGTACCGCATAACGCGGCTCAGTCCAGAACTTGCCTTCGGTAAAACGCACCAGCACTGGATAACCCGCAGCCACCTGGGTCAGCAGGGCCGCCAGGTTATCGTCCAGGGGGTAGACCACCATGCCGTATTCCCGAGCCAGCTTCTGCATATTCTGCTGCAACTGGGCCTCGGCTCCCGGCAAATGCAGGGGCTTGTCCAGCAACCCCGGGGTGATCACGATGCCCTGCTGCGACAGCATGCTGGCCAAGGCCCCCGGCCCGCTCTGGTACATCTCGCCACGGAAGAACGGCACGCTGCTCAGTTCCACCCGCTCAGGCAGGCGCTTGAACTGCGGCTGCACGCTGCCGGCACAACCGACCAGGCCCAGGACACAGGCGCCGGCCAGCAGCGCCACTCGAAATCGAGGAAATACCCGCACCATCATCGCTCTCTATATCTGCTGCCGGGCGACCCGCTCCCGGCTGGGGCCCTGATCATAGGGCTCTCGCGAGCGGGGGTATAGCGCCGGGGGGCAGTTAATTTAAAACCATAGAGCGAAGTGTTCGAAGACTCTCGACTATTGGTCAATAGCTTGAAACACAGAGGCTACTAGACTGTCGATTAGTAAGAGTGTGTGCCCCACAAGGGCACGAAAGGAGGCACTTATGAGCCTGACGACAACGATCCTGATGCTGGTCCTGGGCTGGCTGGCCGTAGCCGGCGCCATGCTCTGGGGCGTGTTGCGCATCACCCGGCGCCATCACCATCCACGGCAACCCGCCGCCCCCGTGCAAAAGGCCGATCGCCGCCCCGCCACCGTCCATTGACTGACCACAAGCCCAGAAACCAAGCGGCCGCCCGACTCCAGGGAGTCAAGGCGGCTGCGGGGCATGCTTGCCGTTCAGTTCAGGCCTGGGCCTGGCTCTCCTGGCGCTTCTGCCGGGCCCGGCGGGCCAGCATGTTCAGGCACTCGATGGCAGCCGAAAACGCCATCGCCGCATAGACATAGCCCTTGGGCACGTGGGCACCGAAACCTTCGGCGATCAGGGTCATGCCGATCATGATCAAGAAGCCCAGAGCCAGCATCACCACGGTCGGGTTGTCATTGATGAACTTGGCCAGCGGCTCGGCGGCCAGCAGCATCACCAATACCGAGACCACTACGGCGATGATCATGATCGGCAGGTGCTCGGTCATGCCCACGGCGGTAATGATGCTGTCGATGGAGAACACCATGTCCAGCAGCAGGATCTGGCCGATCGCCGCGGCGAAACCGATGGCCACGCTGGGCGTCTCGGGCTTGGCCTCTTCAGGCTTGGAATCCATGCTGTGATGGATTTCCGTCGTGGCTTTCCATACCAGGAACAGGCCGCCGGCGATCAGGATCATGTCCTTCCAGGAGAAGCTCTGCCCCATCACCTCGATCACAGGCTCGGTGAGCTGGACGATGAACGCCACCGTGCTGAGCAAGGCCAGGCGCATGAACAGGGCCATGCCGATACCCAGCCGCCGCGCCTTGGCCCGGTGCTGTTCCGGCAACTTGTTGGTGAGGATGGAAATGAAGATCAGGTTATCGATGCCAAGCACGATCTCCATCACCACCAGGGTAGCCAGGGCGACCCAGGCGGTGGGGCTGGCGGCAAGTTGTAAAAGGTAATCCATGGGTCAATCCTGACTCGGTTGAATGAAAGATCAGATTTCCTGGGACGATTCGGCCTGCTTGGCGTCCTTATCCTGGTCTTTTTCCTTGCCGACGACACCGCGGGTGGCATCGCTCAGGGCCTGCTCTGCCGCCTTGTGAGTGTCGTCGATGGCTTGCTTGGCCGCTTGCGCCGTTTTGTCCAGCACTTGCTGGGCACTCTTCTCCGCCTGATCACAGCCCGCCAGGGTCAGCATAGACAGGGCCAGCACCGTGACCGCGCCCAGGTTCTTCAATGACATGCTCTTTCCTCGATAGAACGGACAGGACCAAGGGGTGGCCCGTCGATGGCGTGGCATTCTAAGGAGCGCAATACTTCAGTAAAATTCGTATTTTCAGCAGTTATACTTCGGTTTTTACGAATATAGACCAGCCATGCTCAACTACCGCCAATTGCACTACTTCTGGGTCGTGGCCAAGACCGGCAGCATCGTCCGCGCCTGCGAGCAACTGAACCTGACGCCCCAGACCATCAGCGGGCAGATCACCTTGCTGGAGCAGACCTATGGCGTGGAGCTGTTTCGCCGGGTCGGGCGCCAGCTGGAACTGACCGAGGCCGGACGCCAGACGCTGCCCTACGCCGAGCAGATGTTCCAGCTCGGCGGCGAACTGGAGGCCATGCTCCGGGCCCGCCCCGATGAACAGCAGATCCAGTTCCGCGTGGGAGTGGCGGATGTGGTGCCCAAGTCCATCGTCTACCGGCTGATCGCCCCGACCATGGAGCTGAGTGAGCCGATCCGCCTCACCTGCCGCGAAGACAAACTGGAACGCCTGCTCGCCGACCTGGCCATCCAGCGCCTGGACCTGGTGATTTCCGATAGCCCCATGCCAAGCCACCTGGATATCAAGGGCTACAGCCAGAAGCTGGGGGAATGCGGGATCAGTTTCTTCGCGACTGAGCAGTTGGCGCGCCTGCATGCCGCCGACTTTCCCCGCGGCCTGCACGGGGCACCACTGCTGATTCCCGGACAGGAAACCGTGGTCCGCAGCCGCTTGCTACGCTGGTTCGCCGAGCAGCAATTGCAGCCGCGGATCATCGGGGAGTTCGACGACAGCGCCCTGATGCAGGCCTTCGGCCAGTCCGGGAGCGGTATTTTCATCGCCCCCAGCGTGATCGCCGATGAGGTGCGCCAGCAATATGGAGTGCAGCTGATTGGCCAGACCGACGCCGTGGCCGAGTCGTTCTATGCCATTTCCGTGGAGCGCAAGGTCAAGCACCCCGGCATCGTGGCCATCACCGAAGGGGCGCGACGCGAATTGTTCACGCCCCTCGGCCACTGAACTTCAGGAAGCGCAGGCCTGGGGAGCGGCCTCCACCTTCATCAGCAGCACCGCCAGGAAGATGGACAGCAGGATGAAACCAGCCGCCGTGAACCCCAGGTGGCCCAGGCCGAAGGTATCGATCACCCGGCCGCCGACTATCGCCCCCAGGCCCACGCCGACGTTGGCCCCGGCGATGTTCAGCGAGGCGGCGAACGCCGGCGCCTGCGGGGCGGCTTTCATCATCCGCACATGGCTGACCAGGAACATCGCCGCCTGGGTCATGCCCCAGACTCCCATGGCCGCCGCCAGCCCCAGGGTCGAGTGAATGCTCGGCACCAGGGCCACCATGCCGCCCATCATCAAGGCACAGAACACCATCGAGGCGATCAGCGGATGGCGGTCCACCACCCGGCCTCCCAGGGAGTTGCCGATCAGCCCTACCGCGCCGAAGCCCATCAGGCACCAGCCCACCAGGGTACCGTTGAAGCCGGCCAGGCGCTCGAGGATATCCGCCAGGTAGGTATAGGCGGTGAACATGCCACTGAACACCAGGATCGACAGCAGCACATGCCCGAGCATCAGCGGATTGCGCAGGATGCCGAACTGCGAGCCCAGGCTGGCCTGTTCGTCATGCACCGCAGTCTTGGGCAAGTAGAGGAACAAGAGCAGTGCCTTGGCGAAGGCCACCAGGGCGAGGATGGCGAACGCGCTGCGCCAGCCGAAGACGTCGGCGATCAGGGTGCCCACCGGAATCCCGAATACCGTGGCGCAGACGATGCCGAAACCGATCTTGGAGATGGCGCGCCCGGCATCGTCCGGTCCGACGATATCCACCGCGGTTTCACTGGCCAGGGCCCAGAATACCGGCAACCCGAGGGCCGGCACCAGCCGGGCGAAGGCCATCACCCAGATGTTCGGCGCCAGGGCCGCCACGGTATTGGACAGGCCGAACAGCACCAATACGATGATGAACAGCTGCTTGCGCGGGAAACGCGCGAAGTAGGCGGTCAGGAACGGGCCGAACGCGGCGACGGTGAACGCGAACAGGGTCACCAGCAAGCCGGCCTGGGACACGCTGACCTGCAAGTCGCGGGCGATCGCCGGCAACAGGCCGACGATCACGAACTCCGTGGTCAGGATGGTGAAGCCCGCGGCCGATAACAGCAGGATGGGAAACAGCATGAAAACTCCAGCGACGACGAATGACAGCGAGGCCCGAAGGGCGCGCTGAGCGGATAGGAAAAAAGGGATGGCGAATACTAACAGACCGGGTCCGGGTCAAGGCAACCTCAAGCTGCTATCCCGGCTACCGACAAGTGGCAGATCGTCACATCGGCACGGGAAGCCGGGCCTGCTGTGCTAAAGTCCGCTCCCTGCCCCAAACGGACACCGGGCAAGCGCCTGCCACGTGATCGACCCGAGCGTCCGTTGCTTTCCGACCGCAGCCTTGTGTCGCGGTTCAATCCCGAGGCAGCGCCCTGCGGGACCGCCAACACGCACTGCACATTAAAAAAACAGAGATACCTTCATGAGCGCTTCACCTCCCTCTTTCCTGCAATCCCTCAAACGCTTGAGCCTGGTGACCCAGATCGTCATCGGCCTGATTGCCGGCATCGCCCTGGCACTGCTGGCGCCCGAGGCGGCCAAGTCCACCGCCTTCATCGGCAAGGTGTTCGTCTCGGCGCTCAAGGCCGTGGCGCCAATCCTGGTATTCGTGCTGGTCATGGCGTCGATCGCCAACCACAAGCACGGCCAGGAAACCCACATCCGGCCGATCCTGGTGCTCTACCTGCTGGGCACCTTCGCCGCCGCGGTGGTGGCCGTGATCGCCAGCAGCCTGTTCCCGTCGTCCCTGGTGCTGGTCACCCATGACGTGGCCGTCAGCGCCCCGGGCGGTATCAGCGAAGTCCTGCAAAGCCTGCTGCTGAGCGTGGTGGACAACCCGGTTAGCGCGCTGATGAACGCCAACTTCATCGGCATCCTGGCCTGGGCCATCGGCATGGGCGTGGCCATCCGCCATGCCGGGGAAGCCACCCGCAACGTGCTCGACGACCTGTCCAGCGGCGTGACCCTGATCGTGCGGGTGGTGATCCGCTTCGCGCCCCTGGGGATCTTCGGCCTGGTGGCCTCGACCCTGGCCACTTCCGGCTTCGATGCCCTGCTCGGCTACCTGCACCTGCTGGCGGTGCTGATCGGCTGCATGCTGTTCGTGGCCCTGGTGATGAACCCGCTGATCGTCTACTGGAAGATCCGCCGCAACCCCTTCCCCCTGGTGCTGACCTGCCTGCGCGAAAGCGGTATCACCGCCTTCTTCACCCGCAGCTCGGCAGCCAACATCCCGGTCAACCTGGAACTGAGCAAGCGCCTGGGCCTGCACGAAGACACCTACTCGGTGTCCATTCCCCTGGGCGCCACCATCAACATGGCCGGCGCTGCGATCACCATCACCGTGCTGAGCCTGGCCGCCGTGCACACCCTGGGCATCGCCGTGGACCTGCCCACCGCCGTGCTGCTGAGCGTGGTCGCGGCCATCTGCGCCTGCGGTGCGTCCGGCGTCGCCGGCGGCTCGCTGCTGCTGATCCCGCTGGCCTGCAGCCTGTTCGGCATCCCCAGCGAAATCGCCATGCAGGTGGTGGCCGTGGGTTTCATCATCGGTGTCCTGCAGGACTCGGCGGAAACCGCGCTGAACTCCTCCACCGACGTGCTCTTCACCGCTGCGGCCTGCATGGCCCAGGAAGACAAGGGCCAGGCATCCGCCTGATTGCGCCCCATTGAAAAAGCCCGGCCAGGTTGACCCTGGCCGGGCTTTTTCATGCCTGCAACACAGTCGGGAGCGGGATCAGAAGGCGCCCATGTAGTCACGCTTGCCCACTTCCACGCCGTTGTGGCGCAGGATGGCGTAGGTGGTGGTGACGTGAAAGAAGAACTGCGGCAGGCCGTAGCTCAGCAGGTAGGACTGGCCGCTGAAGCGCTTCTCTTTCGGAGTACCCGGGCGGGTGACGATCTCGATGCCTTCCTTGCCGTCGACCTGGGCCGGCTGGATGGTGTCGAGGAAGGCCAGGACCTTGGCCAGCAGCGCCTGGAGCTCGGCGAAGGTGGTTTCGCTGTCCTCATACTTGGGCAGCTCGATCTCGGCCAGGCGCGAGGAGACGCCCTTGGCGAAGTCCACGGCGATCTGTACCTGGCGCACCAGCGGGAACATGTCCGGATACAAACGCGCCTGGAGCAAGGCCGCAGGCTCGATGTTCTTCGCCGTGGCGTGGGCCTCGGCCTTGTGCAACACATCGCTCAGGGCCTTGAGCATCTGCTTGAAAACAGGAACGGAAGCGGCGTACAGGGAAATGGTCATGACAGTCTCGATCAACGGTGATGGGAATACAGCGCGCGCGGATTATAGCCCCAGGCCGTGACCCGGTGCGTCCTGCGCAATGCTCTGGCGGTAGACGCTGGGGGCCACGCCGAACCAGCGCTTGAAGCTCTGGGAAAAACTCGACAGGTCGCTGAAGCCCAAACGCTCGGCGATCTGGCCCAGGCTCAAGGCGGGATTGGCCAGCAGCTCCAGCGCCCGGGCCCCGCGCTGCTCGGCCAGCAACTGGCGATAGCTGGTGCCCTCCTCCTGCAAACGCCGCTTCAGAGTGCGCACGCTGGTGTGAATCAGGCGGGCCATGCCCGGCAAGTCCGGTACGCTGCCGGCGGGCTGCGCGTCCAGTTGCAGGCGCACCTGCGCGGCGCTGCCCTGGGATGCCTGCCGACGCTCCAGCAACTGCGCGCACATCTGCTCGCACATCGATACCGTGACCGGATTGGCCTGGGGCAAGGGACGCTGGAGCAAGCGCCGGTCGAACACCAAGGCATGATGGGCCGCACGAAATTCCGGAACCAGGCCGAAGATCCGCCGGGCCTCATCCACGCCATGCTGCACCGACGGAGCACCACGGCGAGTCAGCCGCAGCAGGCGAAAATCCTGGCCGACGATTTCCTTCATCAATACCGCCGCCGCGGCCATGTCCCGCTCCAGCAGGAACGTCCGCACCCGAGCGTCCGCCACCGCCGGCTCGCCAAAGGTCAGCACCCCAAGGCCGGGTTCCTGGTGATAGCCAATAGAGGCGAAGGCATAGGTCAGGGGCAGGAAACGCAAGGCCAGACGCAGGGCATCGGCCGGGGTCGCGCTGCTGATCAGGCCATAACCGAACAAACCATAGGTGGAAAAGTGATAGCGCAAGCCCACTTCATGGCCCAGCCCCGGCGGATGCCCCAGCAAGGCCAGCAAGTTGCCCACCAGTCGCAACTCCTGGGCCGCCGACAACAGGCTGTTGGGGTCCTGCAATTGCTCCAGGGACAGCCCCGAGCCAGCCAACAGGCGCGTCTGCGCCAGATCCCGCTCAAGGCCGAAGTTCACCAGCAACAGGGCGCTGGAGGGTCCGCGGGTGAATGACTGAATGTTCATGGGCCAGCTCGTCGCAGCATGTTTTGGCCCAAATACTAAAGTACTTGTCCCCTTCCAGCATGGGGTCGGCGCTCGATTGCCTGCATGCTTGCTCCACCAGGCTCGTAGTCTCCCCTCGGGAAGTGGCCACATCCCACCACAACAATAACAACGAGGTCGTCATGCCAGCATCCACCACTGCTTCGAACTCCGCACCCGACGCCAGCCAGCCCCTGGAGGCCATCATCATCGGCGCCGGCTTCGGTGGCCTGGGCATGGGCATCGCCCTGCGCAAGGCTGGGGCCAGCCGCTTCGTCATTCTGGAGAAAGGCCAGGACGTCGGCGGAGTCTGGCGCGACAACAGCTATCCCGGGGCCGCCTGCGACGTGCCCTCGCACCTCTACTCGTTTTCCTTCGAGCCCAATCCCCACTGGTCCCGGACCTTCGCCCCCCAGGCGGAAATCCACGCCTACCTGCGGCACTGCGTCAAAAGCCATGGCCTGGAACCGTTCATCCGGTTCGGCGCCGAGGTCCGCCAGGCCAGCTTCGACCAGGAGCTGGGCTGCTGGCAGGTGACCTGCAACGACGGCCAGGTGCTGCTGGCGCGCCTGCTGATCAGCGCCACCGGCCAACTGAGCCGTCCAGTGCTGCCGAAGCTGGCGGGCATGGAGAGCTTCGCCGGCCAGGTATTCCATTCCGCCACCTGGGACCACGACTACTCCCTGGCCGGCAAGCGAGTCGCGGTGATCGGCACCGGGGCCTCGGCGATCCAGTTCGTGCCGCAGGTCGCCGCCCAGGTCGCGGCGCTGAAAGTCTTCCAGCGCTCGCCGGCCTACATCATGGCCAAGTCCGACCGTCCCTACAGTCCCCGGGAAAAACAGCGTTTCGCCCGCTACCCGCTGTGGATGAAGCTGGTGCGCGCCGGCCATTACCTGCACTTCGAGTCCCGCGCCCTGGGTTTCACCCGCTTGCGCGGCCTGATGCGCTGGGCCGTGGGCCGGCCCTTCCAGAAGTTGCTGGAGACTTCGGTGTCCAACTCGCAGCTACGCCGGCAGATGACCCCGGACTATCCCATCGGCTGCAAGCGCATCCTGCTGTCCAACGACTACCTGGCCACCTTCGACCAAGCCCATGTGCAATTGCTGACCCAGGGCATCAAGCGCATCACCGAGCACGGTATCCAGACCCAGGACGGCGAGCAGCACGATGTGGATGCGATCATCTACGGCACCGGCTTCGCAGCCACCGAGTTTCTCTCGCCGATGCGCATCACCGGCCGCAACGGGCTCGATCTGAACCAGGCCTGGCAACAGGGCGCGGCCGCCTACCTGGGGCTCAGCGTGCCCGGCTTCCCGAACTTCTTCATGCTCTATGGCCCCAATACCAACCTGGGCCACAACTCCATCATCCATATGCTGGAAAGCCAGATATCCCATGTGCTGAAGGCTCGCCAGGCACTGCTGGCCAGCGGCGCCCGCACCCTGGAAGTGGACGAGCGCCCGCACCGGCGCTTCCAGTTGCGGATCCAGCAACGCCTGGCCAATTCGGTATGGAGCGGCTGCAAGAGCTGGTATGTGGACGAGCAAGGTCACAACAGCACCAATTGGCCCGGCTTCACCTTCACCTATCGCTGGCTGGCGCGATACGCCGGGCTGGCGGCCTACCAACTGTCCAGCCCGCTGAACCCGGCCTCGCCGGCGAGCGGGCGCAGCATCGCAGCCCCCCGGGACTGGCTGGAGCGGGCCAACGCGGCCTTCCTCAGGCTGTTCCTGCGCTGCACCTTCAGGGCCTTGATCGGCCCGCCACGGGCCCTGGCCAGCCAGCGCAAGCTCGTCGCCGGCATGTCCTGGCTGATGCCGCCAGCCCTGGGGGTCGCTCGGCGGCGCACGCACCTGGGCCAGGTACCGGTGCAGATCATCGAACCCAAGGCCACTGCCGCCAGGGGCACGATCCTCTACCTGCACGGCGGCGCGTTCTGCGTCGGCAGCCCGGACACCCACTACAGCGTCACCAGCCGCCTGGCCAAGGAAAGCGGCTGTGCCGTCTGGGTCCCCGACTACCTACTGGCCCCGGAGCACCCTTACCCGGCGGGCCTGGACGACTGCCTGGCCTGCTATGACGCGATCCGCGCCCAGGGTTGCCCGGCCGAACAACTGTTGATCGCCGGCGACTCCGCCGGGGGTGCGCTGGCGTTGGCCCTGGCCCTGGCCTTGAAGAAACGGGGCGACGGCATCGCCGCCGGGCTCATGCTGCTGTCGCCAGTCACCGACCCGACCCTGGCTGGCCCCAGCTTGCAGAGCCGCCAGGGCGTAGATCCGATGATTCGCCGCGACTGGCTGGAACAGGCCCTGCAAGCCTATGGCGCGCCCGATCAAGACCTGTTGCACCGCCCCCTGGAGGCCGAGCTGGACGGCCTGCCACCGATGCTGGTGCAGGTGGGTGACCAGGAGCTGCTGCTGTCCGACTCCTGCCGTCTGGCCGAGCATGCCCGGGCCTGCGGGGTACCTTGCGAGCTGGAAATCCACCACGAGCGCTGGCATGTCTTCCAACTGCAGGCCTTCTACCTGCGCTCGGCCAGGAATGCCCTGCGCAGCCTGGCGCGTTTCGCCCGGGAGCGCCTGGAGCAACCACCAGCAACCGATGCCCGACGGTCACCTGCAACGGCAAAAGCGTCCACGCAAGCACAACCCGGTTGATCGCCAGCGGCCACGCCCTCACGCGGGCGTGGTCCGGCACCCGGTTGCATGCCTGTCACCAAGTTCTGATGGCCAGAAACCGCTTCTGCGGGTAAAACAGAGCCCCTCGAAAGCGGCCATCATGGCCGTGGATATCCCCAGTGCCCAGCAGGCGACCTGAGCGGGCTATCCACGCGTCTTTCCATCAGTCATCAAGGGAGCAGTACTCATGAGCAGCGAACACGAAACCTCCAGCGAATCTCTGCGTCTTGGCAGCACGGAAATCCGCATCCTGGGTTCGTTGATCGAAAAACAGGCCACCAACCCGGAAACCTATCCCCTGACCCTCAACGCCCTGGTCATCGCCTGCAACCAGAAGACCAGCCGCGAGCCGGTGATGAACCTGACCCCGGGCCAGGTCGGCCAGAGCCTGCGCACCCTGGAGGCACAGGGTTTCACTCGCCTGCAGATGGGCAGCCGCGCCGATCGCTGGGAGCAGCGCCTGGAAAAAGCGCTGGAACTGGTACCCGCGCAATTGATCCTCTGTGGCCTGATGTTCCTGCGTGGCCCGCAGACCGTGAACGAACTACTGACCCGCAGCGGGCGCATGCACGACTTCGAAGACAGCGAGCAGGTCCTGCACCAGCTCGAGCGCCTGGTGGCCCGCGGCCTGGCCTTGCACCTGCCGCGCCAGGCCGGCCAGCGCGAAGACCGCTACACCCACGCCCTGGGTGACCCGGCGGACATGGAGGCGATCCTCGCCGCCCGTGGCAACCCGGTGGAGCGCAGCAGCGGCGGCAATGTGTCACTGGAGCGCATCGAAGAACTGGAAGCGCGGATCGCCGCCCTCGAAGAGCGTCTGGCCCGCCTGGAGGGCTAGGCCCTGGCCACTGCCGAAGGTTGCGACAATCGCGCGCGCCTTCGGCCCATCGGCCCCTTCAGCCCCGGGCGAAGGCCACGGCCTGCTGGAACTGCTCTTCGCTCGGGCGTACGCCGGTGTACAGCACGAACTGCTCCAGGGCCTGGATGGCAATCACTTCAAGCCCGGTGATGACCCGCTTGCCCGCAGCCCGTGCCTGTACGATCAACGGCGTCTCGGCCGGTACCGCCACCACATCGAACACGATATCCGCCGCGGCGATGGCCTGGGCCTCGAAGGCCAGTTGCTGCGCCTCGGGCCCGCCGCTCATGCCGATCGGCGTGACGTTGACCAGCATCCGCGGACGCAGGCTGCCCAGCTCCGCCTGCCACTGGTAGCCCAGGGAGCTGGCCAAGGCGCGGCCGGCCACTTCATTGCGGGCCACGATCACGCCATGGGCATAACCGCCGTCGCGCAAGGCACTGGCCACCGCCTTGGCCATGCCACCGCTGCCGCGCAGGACGAAGGTGCAATCCTTGGGCACGGCATGGGTCGCCAGCAACTGCGCCACGGCAATGTAGTCGGTGTTGTAGGCCTTCAAATGACCGTTGGTGTTGACAATGGTGTTGATCGAGGCAATGGCCCGGGCCGAGTCGTCCAGCTCGTCCACCAGGGCGATACAATCTTCCTTGAACGGCATGGAGACGCCGCAGCCACGGATACCCAGGGCCCGGATCCCTCCGACCGCGCCCGGCAGGTCCTGGCTGCTGAAGGCCTTGTAGTAGAAGTTCAGCCCCAGTTGCTCATACAGGTGATTGTGAAAGCGCAGGCCGAAGTTCCCCGGACGCCCGGACAACGACATGCACAACTGGGTGTCTTTATTGGGGTGCATTTGCATCTTCATCTCCTCGCTTGGCACTTTCGGATAGACGGGATTGGTCGGCCAGCCGCTTGTGCCCGATCATATCGGCGCTTGTTCAAAGGGCTCCAGCCGTCCAGGGATAACGGTAAAGAGGCCGGTACAGACCTTACACAACATTTACTCAGCGACTGTGCAGATTTTGCGATAACCGCTGTCTTAGAAGTATCCCCGCGTCAGTTCTTGAGTCTGGTGCAGACCATAAACGCAGGGGTTGAACCGAGGAAAAACCATGATCTCCAAAATCCCCAAGATAGCCCTGCTCATTGGTGCACTCGCTGTCGCCGGCCAGGCATCCGCCCATGGCGGTGGCTGGGCCGGGCCCGCCGCGCTGGGTGCGGTCGTCGGCGCAGCCGTCGTGGGTTCGGTGATCGCCAACCAGGATCGCCCGGTCTACGTGCAACAGGCCCCGGTGTATGTGCAACCAGCCCCGGTGTACGCCGCCCCACCGCCCCCTCCGGTCTACTACCAGCCGGCACCGGTCTATGTGCAACAGCCGATCTACTATCGCCCGGCACCGGTCTACTACGGGCCACCCCGTGGCTACTACGGCCATCCTCATTATTACTACGGCCCTGGCCGCTGGTAAGCCAACCCAGGTTCCCGAAACAGGCCCCGCCCTCCAAGGCGGGGCCTGTTGCATTCCGGCTCCGGCCGAATGTCTGAATAATTCTGCAGAATGTCGTGACTGGAACAGTACTTGCGTTTAAATCCGGCAATAGTGTGCCGATCCCAAGGAAGCCCCGGGCGACATGGGATGGTCATGTTTGTGTCATCCAAGGGCTGCAAGATCGATCCAGTCCGATCGCCCCAGGCCCATAACAACAAGGACGCTCCCCATGCCTACGCAAAATCCGCACCGCGTTGCCGGCCTCTGCACCTCCAGCCGGGTGTATGACGCCCTGACCGAGCTCAAGCACCTGGAGGGCCATCGCAACGCCAAGTTCCTCTCCCTGCTGACCCAGAACCTGGTGCGCAAGGGCCTGCTCAACGAGCATGAGGTGCTGCAGATGCTCGACCAGGTCGTGGACTGATCCCGCGCGCGCCGTGGGTGAATATCCTGCCCAGCCATCGATGTCCATTATCGATCCGGGTGATTTTTCGTAGCACTGGACACTTTGTAAGGTAACCGCTCCCATAGAGGAGCTTCCCATGCCCAAGGTCCAGATCATGTCCGTCATCGGCAGCGCCGTCCCCGCCCCACTGCGGGAATCGGGCTTGCTCGCCTGCTGGTACCTGGTCCGCGATGGCGAGACCGTCAGCGGCCCCCTGGCTTCATTAACCACTGCCCAGGCCCTTTCCCGGCAACTGGATCGCCAGCCGGTACACGCCTAGCTGCCTGAACGTTGACCGCAAGCGCGATGTCCC
This sequence comes from Pseudomonas sp. CMR5c, assembly GCF_003850545.1. NCBI lineage: Bacteria > Pseudomonadati > Pseudomonadota > Gammaproteobacteria > Pseudomonadales > Pseudomonadaceae > Pseudomonas > Pseudomonas sp. CMR5c. Next base: position 4,521,391 of record NZ_CP027705.1, read on the forward strand.
GAAGCTCCGGCACCAGGCCGTTCAGGGCAAGGGCAAGCGCGCCCGCGGCCGGGTCTCGACGAACAGTCCCCAGCTGGACAGGAACAACGCGGCGATCAAGGGGCCGATGACGAAGCCATTGAGGCCGAAGATCGCCAGGCCGCCAAGGGTCGAGACCAGGATCAGGTAATCCGGCATCCGGGTGTCCTTGCCCACCAGGATCGGTCGCAGCAGGTTGTCCACCAGGCCTATCACCAGCACCCCGAACAAGCCCAGCACCACGCTCTGCCAGATTGCCCCGCTGAGCAGGAAGTACACCGCCACCGGCCCCCAGACCAGCCCCGCACCCACTGCCGGCAACAGCGACAGAAAGGCCATCAGCACCGCCCACAGCAATACGCTGGGAATATCGAGAAACCAGAAGATCAACCCGCCCAGGGCGCCCTGGGTCACCGCCACCAGCACATTGCCCTTGACCGTGGCCCGCACCACCCGGGTGAACTTCAATTGCAGGCGCCGCTTCTGGTATTCCGCCAGCGGTACCGCGGCGCGGATCTTGCGCACCAACTCCGGGCCGTCGCGCAGGAAGAAGAACAGCAGGTAGAGCATGACGGAGAAACCCACCAGGAACTCGAAGGTGCCCTGGCCGAAACTGAACGCCTGGGTCGCCAGGTAGTGGCTGCCCTGCATCGCCCCCCTGGCCACCTTTTCCTGCAGGCCCTGGAGCTCCCCCAGGCCAAAGCGGTCCAGCAAGCCCTGGACGGACGGCGGCAGGCGATGCTTGAAAAGCTCCAGGTAGCCGGCGATGTCCAGTTGCCCGCTCTCGATCTTGCGATACAACTCGGCGCCTTCCTGGACCAACAGCACGCTGATGGCGATCACCGGCAGGATGGCGATCACCAGGCAAATGCCCAGGGTGCACAGCGAGCACAGGTTGCGTCGGCCCCCGAGGCGCAGCAGCAGGCGACGCTGCAACGGTGCGAAGAGAATGCCGAGGATCACCGCCCAGAACAGCGCGCCGTAGAACGGCAGCAAGATCCAGATGAAGGCCACACTGACCAATGCCAGCAACAGCAGCAGGCTCTTGTTTTGCAGGTTGTTCTGATTCATGTCCGGTCCAGGTCGGTCAACGCCGGTTGGCGTCCTGGGATTTAGTCCACCGTCGCGTCGCCAAGTGCCGTTTTTTCTCTAGCGGATATAGACCCAGGTCAATGAATGCCTGCGGGCGCTGCCTTACCCTCGCGACCTTTTGCGACCGACAGCCCCATGACGCTCCTCGCCAAACCCGAACTCCTGGCCCCCGCCGGCACCCTGAAGAACATGCGCTACGCCTTCGCCTATGGCGCCGACGCGGTGTATGCCGGACAACCGCGCTATAGCCTGCGGGTGCGTAACAACGAATTCGACCACGCCAACCTGGCCCTCGGCATCCGCGAGGCCCAGGCCCAGGGCAAGCGCTTCTACGTGGTGGTCAACATCGCCCCGCACAACGCCAAGCTCAAGACCTTCCTCAAGGACCTGGCGCCGGTGATCGAAATGGCCCCCGACGCGCTGATCATGTCCGACCCGGGGCTGATCATGCTGGTACGCCGGCACTTCCCGGCCATGCCGATCCACCTGTCGGTGCAGGCCAACACGGTGAACTGGGCCAGCGTCGAGTTCTGGCAGCAGCAGGGCCTGAGCCGGATCATCCTGTCCCGGGAGCTGTCGCTGGAGGAAATCGAGGAAATCCGCCAGCAGGTGCCGGCCATGGAGCTGGAGGTCTTCGTCCACGGCGCCCTGTGCATGGCCTATTCCGGGCGCTGCCTGCTCTCGGGCTACATGAACAAGCGCGACGCCAACCAGGGCACCTGCACCAACGCCTGCCGCTGGAAATACAAGGCCGAGCAAGCCACCGAAAACGACCTAGGGGAGATCGTCCAGACCTTCGAACCCGAGCCGACCCTGGGCCTGGGCGCCCCCACCGACCAGGTGTTCCTGCTCCAGGAAGCCAATCGTCCGGACGAGCAGATGCCGGCCTTCGAGGACGAGCACGGCACCTACATCATGAACGCCAAGGATCTGCGGGCGGTGCAGCACGTGGAGCGCCTGACACACATGGGCGTGCATTCGCTGAAGATCGAGGGCCGGACCAAGTCCCACTTCTACTGCGCCCGTACCACCCAGGTCTATCGCCGGGCCATCGACGACGCCGCAGCCGGGCGCGAGTTCGACCGCAGCCTGATGAACGACCTGGAATCCCTGGCCCAGCGCGGCTACACCGAGGGCTTCCTGCGCCGCCACGTGCATGACGAATACCAGAACTACCAAAACGGCAGCTCGGTGTCGGAGCGCCAGCAGTTCGTCGGCGAGCTCACCGGACTGCGCCGCGACCGCCTGGCCGAGGTCAAGGTGAAGAACCGCTTCGCCCTGGGCGACCACATGGAGCTGATGACGCCCAAGGGCAACTTCCACTTCGACCTGCATGAGCTGCACAACGCCCAGGGCCAGGCCATCGAAGTGGCCCCGGGCGACGGCCATACCGTGTACCTGCCGATTCCCGACCAGGTGGACCTGCGCTTCGGCCTGCTGATGCGCGATATCGGCGCCTGAGGCGCAACGCCCTCATCCTTCCCCCCTTGTCCGAGCACCGTCCGGCGTGAACCACGCCGGATGGGGGCATCCCCTGCGGTCCTGCCCAGGACCCGTCACGAAAGCCTGGTAAGCCTGATCGACAACGGTCTGCGGCCGCTGCCCGGATATCGTTGAATCAGGCCAGCCGCTGCCGGCAAACGCCCGCAGCGACAGGCCTGGCTGCCCCGGCCCACGCGGCTGGGAGAATAGGCGGGACGTTATACTTTTCGGCCGCGAAAGCAGACCGCGTTCGCGAAAAAGCAGCTCCTGCAGTAGCAGAATTACAACGATAAATACAAAGGAATGTCTTGATTATGTCCGACTCCAATCTGCATCGGCTCGCCAGCCAATTCTCTCCCAGACCCATGGAACACCGCCTGGAACTTCGCCATCTGCGCTACTTCAAGGCGGTGGCCGAAGAGCTGAGTTTCACCCGTGCGGCGCAGAAGTTGCACATGGCGCAACCCCCGCTGAGCCAACAGATCAAGCAGCTGGAAGAAGATCTTGGCGCCCTGCTGTTCGAGCGCCAGAGCCGGCCCCTGCGCCTGACCGAGGCCGGCGGACAATTCCTGCTCAAGGTCCGGGCCATCCTCGATGCCGTGCAGTCCAGCGTCAGGGAGATCCGCGGCCTGGCCGAAGGCCATACCGGACGCCTGTCCATCGGCTTCGCCGGCTCGGTGATGTACAACCGGCTGCCGGAAGTGCTGGGACTGTTCCAGCAGTGCTACCCGGATGTGGAACTGTCGTTCAAGGAACTGCTGGCGGCGGACATCGCCCCGGCGCTGCTGGAGCATCACATCGACATGGGCTTCGCCCGGCCCCCGATCGATGACGACCCGGCGATCGAGCAGCGCTTGCTGCTCAAGGAACCGCTGGTGGTGGCGCTCCCGGCCCGGCATCGCCTGGCCGGGCGCAAGCACCTGGAACTCAAGGACCTGGATAACGAGAAGACCGTGCTCTATCCGCGTTATCCGCTGCCGAGCCTGACCGACCGGATCCTGTCCCACCTCGAACCGCTGGGGATCAAGTTGCGCATCGTGCAACAGATCGAGAACCTGCAAGCCGCCCTGGGCCTGACCAGGGCCGGAGTGGGGCTGACCTTCGTGCCCCAGAGCGTCGGCGCCGAGCAACGCCAGGGCATCGTGTTCCTGCGGATTCGCGGCAACCCGCTGCATTCACCCCTGAGCGCCGCCTGGCTGCCGGCCTCCAACTCGGTGGCCCTGCGCAACTTCCTGCCCCTGCTCGGCCTGTTGGGAGAAGACCCCCAGGCCCTACCTGCCCCCGGCAACCGGGATAATGGCCCCGGTGACATAGCTCGCCGCGGCTGAGGCCAACCAGCACACGCAGTCGGCCACCTCCTCCGGCAATCCTGCCCTGCCTGCGGGCACTCCCGTGGACATCTCAGACAACCGCTCGGGTTTTCCGGCTGCGGCGTGCAACCCTGTCTCGATCAAACCTGGAGCCACGGCATTGACCCTGATTCCTTCGTCGGCGACTTCCTTGGCCAAGCCCCGGGTCAGGCTGTCGATGGCCCCTTTCGTCGCGGCGTAGTGGATCCACTCCCCGCCCCCGCCCAGTTCGGCGGCCCGGGACGACAGGTTGACGATGACCCCGCCCGCCCCACCATGGGAACGGCCCATGCGCCGCACCGCTTCGCGGGCACACATGAAGGCGCCGAACACATTGACCTGGAAGACATGCTCCAGGCGCTTATAGGACAGCGCCTCGAGCCGGGAGAAACCTTCGGTGATCCCGGCATTGTTCACCAGCAATGTCAGGGGTAGCGGGCGTCGATCCAGAGCCTCGAACAACGCCATGACCGCCACCGGCGAAGCGATGTCCAGCTGCCAGCTCCAGGCCACGCCACCAGCGGCGCCAATCGCCTCCTCCACCTGCCGGGCCGCCTCGCCGTCGTGCTCGTAGGTCAGGCACACCTCATACCCCAACAGCCCAAGCTGACGGGCCACCGCCGCACCTATTCCACGACTGCCACCGGTTACCAATGCCAAGCCTTTCATAGCGATTTCCTTATCCATTGCAGTTCAAGAAACCTTACAAGCCAAAGTTCAAAGAACAACTAATTTTTATAATTCCCGCCTCCAGCAAGTGTCAACGCCTAAGTTCATCAACAGCAACTTATATATAGCCCATATAAAAGCATACGCAGCCGATATTGGACGCAAGGTCCCGTGCTGCATAGCCTGCAGGCCAACTCGCTCATCTGTTGATGTTTTCCAGGCCGGCCACTTTGGCCACAAGGAAAGTTCTAATAACGGAGATGGAAATGGCTGAACTTCTAATAGAGCGGCTGACCGGATGGATGTCACGGTCGGCAGAACAAGTCGCACTCAGCGATGCCTCCCGGCAAATGACTTATTCAATGTTGGAACGAGATGCCCTGGACCTGGCCGGGCAAATCCGCGGACGTGGCATCGGCGCAGGACAACTGGTGGCGGTGGTCGGCCCCAGGTGCCTGGAAGTGGTGGTCGGGCTAGTGGCCGTGATGTTCAGCGGCGCCGCCTACACCATAGTCGAGATCGCCTCCCTTGAAGAGGACGCCGGCCCGCGCCTGGAGCAGATCGGCGCCGACCTGGTGCTGGCCGTGGGCGGCTACACCCTGATGCAGCACGATGCGGTGTCCTATGCCTTCGATGCCGACTGCCGCGCCGCTGCCCCTGCACCACAACCGACCATTGCCGGGGGCGATGCAGCCGCCTACGTGCTCTATACCTCCGGCTCCACCGGTACGCCCAAGGGCGTCGCGGTGTCCGCCCGCAACATCGCCCACTATTGCCAGGGCATCGCCCAGGCGCTGGGCATCACCAACGGCCTGCGCTATGCCCATGTCAGCACCCTGGCGGCCGATCTTGGCAACACCGGATTGTTCCTGGCGCTCTGGACGGGCGGCAGCCTGTACATCGCCGACGAATACGAACGCAAGGACCCCCGGGCCCTGTATCGGTTGCTGGGCGAACAACGCATCGACGTGCTGAAGATCACCCCCACCCACTGGCGCACCCTCCTCGACCAGGCCACGGCGGACCAGGGGCCGCGCCCGACCCTGGGCTGGTTGTTGCTTGGCGGCGAGGCCCTGGAGCCGCCATTGGCCCGCAGCACCCTGGCCAGTGGCATGGTCGGCCGGCTGTTCAACCATTACGGCCCGACGGAAACCACGGTCGGCGTCACGGTCCAGCCGGTCCTGGCCGAACAATTGGCAGCGCTGGGCGAGGCCAGTGTGCCCATTGGCCGCGCCCTGGGAGACAGCCAGCTGCGGGTGCTGGACGGCCATGGCCACCCTTGCCCCGCAGGAGTCACCGGCGAGCTGTTCATCGGCGGACCGCAAGTGGCCCTGGGCTACTGGCAACGGCCGGACCTGGATGCCGGGCGCTTCGTCGAACTCCAGGGCCACAGGTTCTACCGCTCCGGCGACCGGGTCCGGCTCGACGACCAGGGGCGCCTGCACTTCGCCGGGCGGGCCGACCGCCAGGTCAAGGTCAACGGCTACCGGGTCGAGTTGGGACATGTCGAAAGCGCGCTGCAACGGCTGCTGGAGCAACGGGCGGTGGTGGTCCATCGCCGCTTCGCCGAGCGCGACTACCTGCTGTGCGCCTATGAAGGGCCGCACAGGAGCAACGGCTGGCTGCGCGCCGGGCTCGCTCGGCAGGTGCCGGGCTACATGCTGCCGTTCAGCTTCGAGAACATTGCGCACCTGCCCATGAATGCCAACGGCAAGCTCGATCGCCAGGCCGTCGAGCGCCGGTTGCAGGAAGGTTTCGCCACAACCATGGCCAGCGCCCTGGACGACCAGGTCCAGGCCGACGAACCCTACGCCAAGCTGCTGAACGCCTTCCGCCGCCACTGCCGGGCAACGAGCGTGGAGACCGACAGCGACTTCTTCGACCTGGGCGGCGACTCCCTGGACGCCGTGCGCTTGATCTCCGAGCTGCAACTGGAGGGCTTCGACGTCAGCGCCCGGGCCTTTTTGGGCAGCCCCACCCTCGCCGGCCTGGTGGCCCAGCTGCAACAGGCCAGCTCACCCGCCGAGCCCGGCCACAACCGTGCCGAGCAGGCCAGCCGGGGCATCGCCGGCCCGGCGCAGCAGTGGTTCCTGCAACAGGACGTGCGTGAGCCCGACCGCTGGACCCAATCGATGCTGGTGCAAGCCGAAGTGCGCCTGGATGCCGGGCGCCTGGGCCAGGCCTGCCTCCAGGTCTTGCAGGCCCACGAGATGCTGCGCTCGCGCTTCGCCTTCGACGACCAGCGCCAGGCCTGGGTGTTCGAAGCCGGCGCCGCCTACCCCGAGGTGTTCTCCGAGCTGGATGCCGGAGCCGTCGATGCCAGCCTCGATGACTTGGCCAACCGTCGCTATGCCGTCCTGGAAAGCCGCTTGAGCATCAGTGCCGGACGCTTGTTCTTCGTCGAGCTGATCACCCACCAGGACCGGCAGTACCTGTTGCTGGTGGCCCACCACCTGGCCGTGGACGTGGTGTCCTGGAGCCTGATCCTCGACGAGTTGATGATCCGCTACACCAGCGACAGCCGCGCCATGCCCCTGCGCTGCGCCAGTTATGCCGACTGGGTCGGGCACCTGCAGGCCCACCGCGAACTCCTGGCCCGGGACGCCGGCTACTGGCGACAACGGCTCGCGAGCCCGGCGCAACAACCGTTCCCCGCCGGCCAGGAACAAGACGCCCAGACCGCCTGGATCGCCTTCGACGCCGAGCAGACCGCGCGCATCATGGCTGGCGCGGCGCGCAGCGGGGTGTCCATCGACCAGTACCTGCTGGGCCACTACCTGGCCCTGGCGAGCCGGCAATGGCCCGAACCGGTGCTCAACGTGACCTTCGAGAGCCACGGCCGCCTCAGTCTCGACGACCAGACCGAGATCTCGCGTACCGTGGGCTGGTTCACCGCCGCCTTTCCCCTGGCCCTGGACGCCGCCGAGCTGGCCCGCGAGCCAATCGCCACGGTTCGCCAGGCCCTGGCCGAGGTTCCCCACCTTGGACACTCCTATGCCAGCAGCGGGCTGCCGGCGTTCGCCACACGTCACTGCTTCAACTACCTGGGCAAGACCAGCCTCGGCCTGCGCGATGACTGGAAGCTGCGCCCGGCGCCGGTGACCTACGCCGGGCTGCGCGGTCGCGAGAACCCGCGGATCAACCAGTTCAAGCTCACCGGTCGGCTGGCGGGCGAGCAATTGATCCTGGACCTGAACTTCAACGCCCTGGCCACCCCGGCGGCGCTGATCGGCGAGTTCGCCCAGGCCCTGCGCGCGGCCTTGCTCGACGGCCAGGCCTCGGCAGGCGGCGTACAGCTGTCCGACAGCAGCTCCAGCGGCGCCTTGTGGAACATCCCCGCAACGGTGATCGGCAGCCATGGCGTGGCGCTGCCGGGCAAGGCCGCGCAGAACATCCTGCTGACCGGCGCCACCGGTTTCATCGGCATCCATGTGCTGCGCGAATTGCTGGAGCAGAGCAGCGCGACCCTGCACTGCCTGGTCCGGGCGGACTCCCCGAGCGCGGCCCGGGCCCGCCTGGCCGCCGCCTGGAGCCACTTCTTCAGCGATGCCAGCGCCTTGCCCCGGGAACGGGTGCAGGTTTGCGTCGGCGACATGAGCCAGCCCGGTTTCGGCCTGTCCCAGGCCCAATGGGCGAGCCTGGCCGGGAGCATCGACGCGGTCTACCACTTCGCCGCCGATACCCGCCTGGTGGGCAGCCGCAGCGACATGCAGCGCAATATCGTGTTTCCCACCCATGAACTGGTGCGCTTCGTCGAAAGCGGCCACGCCAAGGCCCTGCACTTCATGTCGACCCTGGCCGTCAGCGGCTGCTACCGGGGCGCCGAGCCGGTGGTGTTCGACGAAGACGCGCTGGACGTGGGCCAGGACTTCCTCAACGAATACGAGCGCTGCAAGTTCCTCGCCGAAGGCATAGTCCGGGAGCTGGCATACCGTGGGCACAGCGCCTTCATCTATCGCTCGGGCAACGTCACCGGCCACTCCCAGACCGCGATGTTCCAGCGCAACGCCAATGCCAATCGCTGGGTGCAGTGCATCAACGCCATCGCCCATGCCGGCTACGCACCGGCGCAGTACGACGAGCCGCTGGTGCTCAGCCCGGTGGACATCGTCGCCCGGGGCATCGTCAGCCTGTCTTTGGACCCGTCCCTGCGCAGCGGCACCTACCACGTCGACTCGCCCTACGCGATTTCCTCGGACCTGTTCGTCGCCTCGCTGCAAGACCTGGGCATCCCGATCAAGCGGGTCCGCGCGCACAGCCTCAAGGACGCCCTGGAACGCTCGGGCAAGACCACCCAGGCCGAAGTGGCGCTGGGCCTGTTCTGGGCCTCGCGCGAAGCACGCAACCTGACCTACGACCACTCACGGACCCTGTCGCGCCTGCAAGAACACCGGGTCGAGTTTTCCCAGCTGTCCCGGGACTGGGTGTTCACGTTCGTCCGACGCTTGAAGGATCGCGGATTGTTCGGGTACGCCCGGACCAACGGGTGACCACGGCCACCCCCACTTGAAGGAGCAAGCAATGAACAATCATTCGACCGTGGCGATCTCCGGCGGCACCTCGGGCATTGGCCGCGCCGTCGTCCAGGCGCTGGTGCAGGCCGGGGCCAACGTGGCCCTCAGCGGCCGCGACCAGGCCCGCCTGGAGCAGGTCTGCGCAGCGGCCAACGACAACGCCAGAAAGGCCGTCGGCATCGCCATGGATGCCTGCGACCCGGCCCATGTGCCGCAACTGTGGCGGGCCGGCGAGCAAGCCTTCGGCGAGCCGCCCAGCGCCTTCGTACTGTGCGCCGGGCGTGGCCTGCCAGGATCGCTGCTGGGCTCGGACAGCGCGCAGTGGCAAGAGCTGGTGGACGTCAACGTACTGGGCGCCATGCATCAGCTGCGCGCCGCGGCCAGGGCCTTCCTCGAACGCCGGCGCAGCAGCGAGCGGGTCCAGGACATCGTGGTCATCGGTTCCACCGTGGGGCGCCAGCTGTCCGCCGGCAACCCGGTATACGGCGCCACCAAGTTCGCCCTGCATTCGCTGGTGGAGTCCCTGCGCCAGGAGCTGGCCAGCAGCCTGGTCCGGGTGACCCTGATCGAGCCCGGGTTCGTGCGCACCGGCTTCCAGGAAACCGCCGGCTACGACATGCACGGCTTCGCTGCACTGGAACGCGACCAGGGTCCGTTCCTCGGCCCCGAGGACGTGGCCCGCGCCATCCGCTTCGTGCTCGAACAACCCGAGCACGTGCACATCGACGACATCCGCATCCGCCCTTCGCGGCAACGCATCTGACCCGCAACGTCACTTCCCAAGAGGATCCATGCATGAACATGCTCGTAAAACCTGCAAGAAGAGAAACCGCGCCACCGGTGGTGGCCAGCGAACTGACCACCGACACCCTGCTGGCCCTGGCCGCCCGGGAGATCGGCGCGATCCACGTCAAGGGCTACTACCCGGTGGCGATCGCCGAGCGAGCCGCCGAGGCCGCCATCGAGCACCCCAAGCTGGGTTACTACAACAAGAAATACACCAGCAGCGTCGGGCGCATCTGCACGCCGCACATCGATTCGGAGTGGGACCAGGAAGCCGGCCGCAAGTACCACGCCGAGGCGGTGGAGAACATCCAGGACCTGCGCAGCCTGTTCGAGCCGCACCTGACCCCGGCCGACAAGATCCGCCTGCAATTGCAGGAATACTGGCCCGGTGGCGCCAACATCCAGCGGCTCTACGGCCATGCCTGCTTCGTCGGCGCGATCCGCGTGTTCAAGCCGTCCTCGTCGCGGTTCTACCCGCACAACGACACCATCATCGAGGAGTCGGATGCACCGGAACTGGAGGGCATCGAGGAGCAATTGGTGGCCAACATGTACCTGCGCACCCCGCAACAGGGCGGCGATCTGCAACTGTGGCTGCGTGACCCGAGCCCCGAGGAGCTGGTCCTGATCCGCGATGTGGAAGGCCTGCTGCCGGAGAAGGTGGAGCAGCCGCCGCTGGTGCTGCATCCGGATGCCGGCGACCTGATTATCTTCAGTTCGCGCATGCTGCATGCCGTGACTCCCAGCAAAGACAGCTATCGTATCGGCATGGCGGCCTTCATTGGCTGCTATGGCAGCGACCGGCCCCTGACCTACTGGAGCTGATCGTCCCATGGACGTGGCGCCGCACCGATGCGGCGCCACCTTGGCGACAGGTTATGACACGACACCTCATTCTGTTCGGCTTCACCCCGGCACGACAGGCGGCCCTGGCCAGCGACCTGCACCAGCTGGGTTTGGACTCCCCCCGGCACGCCCACGGCAGTCTTGTCGTCCAGTGGCAACCGCGCCATGAAGCGCGGCGCGGGGAGCTGTTCAACGGCCTGCGCGAGCTGGCCACGGATTTCGCGGTGCTGCTCCCGGGCCTGGCCCTGGCGGACTTCCGCCTGCTGGCCTGCGACATGGACTCGACCCTGATCGAAGTCGAGACCATCGTCGCTTTGGCAGACCTCGTCGGCGCCACCGAGGAAGTCGGGCGCCTCACCGAGCGGGCGATCAGCGATGCCCGGGACGACTACGCCGCCAGCATGCGCTATCGCATCGGCTTGCTGCGCGGCCTGGCCGTGGCCGACCTGCATCGGCTGATCGAGCGCACCGTACGGCTGTCCCCCGGCGCCGCCGAACTGATCGCCATGGCCGCCCGGGCCGGCCTGCGGACCGCCATCGTCAGCGGCGGTTTCGACCTGGTGGCCCAGGGCATCAGGCAGCGCCTGGGCATGGACGAGGCGTTCGCCCACAAGCTGGAGGTGGTCGATGGGCGCCTGAGCGGCACCCTGCTCGGCGAGGTGATCGATGCCCCGGGCAAGGCCGCCATCGTCCAGCAACTGTGCGCCCGCCATGGCATCGCCCCGCAGCAGGTGATCGCCGTCGGCGACGGAGCCAACGACCTGGACATGGCCCGCCAGGCCGGGTTGTTCGTGGGCTTCCGGCCCAAGCCGGTGCTGCTGCCGGCCTGCGATATCGTCCTCGACCATGGGGGCCTCGACAGCCTGTCCACGGTCCTGGCCCAGGGCCGTCAGGTCGAGGGCCTGCGGGCCGAGGCAGTCCAGTGAAAAGCCTGCCGCCAACGTTGCGCCAGCGGCCGGACCTGTGGATCTCCGGCCTGTTCCTGCTGCTCTGGTCGTCGGGCTTCGCCATCGTCAAGGTCGGGCTGCAGTACTGCAGCCCGATGATGTTCCTCTGGCTGCGCTACGTGATCGTGGTGCTGGTGCTGCTGCCGGTGGTACTGGTGCAGCGTCCACCCCTGCCCCGGGGCCGGCCCCTGCTGGCGATGATCGCCAGTGGCGTGCTCATGCAGTGCGTGTACTTCGCCGGGACCTACCTGGCCATCGACGCCGGGATCAGCGCCGGCCTGCTGGCGCTGATCGTCTCGCTGCAACCGGTGGTGATCGGCGTCGCCTCGCCCTTGCTGCTGCGTACGCCGGTGGCCGGCCGCCAATGGCTGGGGCTGTTGCTGGGATTTTTCGGGGCGGCGGTGGTGATCCTGGCCAAGTCCGGCGTGGAACGCTTCACCGCGCTGGGCATGGGCCTGGCCTGGCTGTCGCTGCTGGGACTGAGCGCCAGCGTGCTGCTGGAGAAGGCCTCGACCCCGCAGCCGATCATCCTTTCGCTGTTCAGCCAGTACCTGCTGGGCATGCTGCTGGTCTCGCCCCTGGCCTTCACCTTCGATACCCAGCCGATCCAGTGGAACTGGGCCTTCGTCGGCTCCCTGGGCTACCTGTCGTTCTTCAATTCGCTGCTGGCGATCGCCTTGCTGATGCTGTTGGTGCGGCGTAACGAGGCGGCCAGGGTGTCGGCGGTGTTTTTCCTGGTGCCGCCCTGCGCGGCCCTGGTGGCCTGGCTGCTGCTGGGCGAGCCGATGCCCTGGCTGGCCTGGGGGGGCGTGGTACTGGCCGCCATGGGCGTGCGCCTGTGCAGCTCGCCCGCGCCGGGCAAGCCATTGCTCAAGTGATCGGCAGGACGGCCTGAGGCCAAAGGGGAGCCGGCCGGGCTCCCCGGGCGGGGATGTTGCTCAGAGCACCATGGCCGCGACCCAGCCAAAGGCCAGCAGCGGCAGGTTGTAGTGCAGGAAGGTCGGGACCACGGTGTCCCAGATGTGGTGGTGCTGGCCGTCGATGTTCAGGCCAGAGGTCGGGCCCAGGGTCGAGTCCGAGGCCGGCGAGCCGGCGTCGCCCAGGGCCCCGGCGGTGCCGACGATGCAGACGATGGCCACCGGGCTGAAGCCCAGTTGCACGCACAGCGGCACGAAGATCGCCGCCAGGATCGGCACGGTGGAGAACGACGAGCCGATACCCATGGTCACCAACAGCCCCACCAGCAACATCAGCAGCGCACCCACGCCTTTGCTGTGGCCGATCCAGCTGGCCGACGCCTGGACCAGGCTGTTGACCTCGCCAGTGGCCTTCATCACCTCGGCGAAGCCTGAGGCGGTGATCATGATGAAGCCGATCATGGCCATCATCTTCATGCCTTCGGTGAACAGCTCGTCGGTCTCGCGCCAGCGCACGATGCCCGACATCGAGAAGATCAGGAAGCCGCACAGGGCGCCGATAATCATCGAGTCCAGCAGCAGCTGGATGACGAACGCGGCGACGATGGCCAGGCCCGCCACCAACAGGGTCCGCGGGTTGTACTGCACCTCGACCTGCTCGACCTTCTCGATCCGGCCCAGGTCGTAGACGCGCTTCTTGCGGTAGCTGACGAACGCCAGCAACAGGCCACAGACCATGCCCAGGGCGGGAATGCCCATGGCGTGGGTGACGTTGACCTGGCTGATGTCGACACCACTGCGCGCGACGTTGGCCAACAGGATCTCGTTGAGGAAGATGTTGCCGAAGCCCACCGGCAGGAACATGTAGGGGGTGATCAGGCCGAAGGTGATGACGCAGGCGATCAGGCGCCGATCCAGCTGCAGCTTGGTCAGCACGTAGAGCAGCGGCGGCACCAGCAGCGGGATGAAGGCGATGTGGATCGGCAGGATGTTTTGCGAGGCGATGGCCACCACCCACAAAAGGCCGATCAGCAACCATTTGACCTGGCCGCCACCGTTGGCGTCCTGGCGATCCACCAGCAGCAGGATCTTGTCCGCCAGGGCGTGGGCCAGGCCGGACTTGGCGATGGCCACGGCGAAAGCCCCGAGCAAGGCATAGGACAGGGCCACCGTGGCCCCGCCGCCCAGGCCGCTGTTGAAAGCCTTGAGCGTGGCCTCGATCCCCAGGCCGCCGGTGAGGCCGCCCACCAGCGCGCCCACGATCAGGGCGATCACTACATGCACGCGGGACAGGCTGAGTACCAGCATCACGCCTACCGCGGCAATTACTGCGTTAATCATCGTTACCTCATTACTGCGGGCAAAAACCGCGCAAAAGCCAGTGACCGACCGGAGGGCAGCACGCTGCCGACATCGGGATGAAAGAGCTTGTTGTTAGAGGGCGCGCACTTTGCAGCAGTGGGCCCGGCTTGTCAAAACCGCGGCCCGGCGCCCATCGGCACCCGGCTTCGCATGGCTCGCAGGGCCGCATGGGTCGCAAGAACGCTGAAGGTCCTGCGGACCTTGGCGCAGCCTCGCGGGCTCGGCAGCGGCTACCCATATGGGGGGGTGACGGATTTCGAACGCTCGTTTAAAGAAACCCGACCAACGGCCGCTACAGTGCAAAGTCTCAGATATTTATCGAATAAAGGACGTCTCCATGTCGCTCAGACAACTTTCCATCCAATGGAAGATCACCTTGCTGGCCGGACTCTGCCTGTTGGGCATCGTGTCGCTGTTGGTGGGGCTTTCGCTGTATCGCATGGAGCACAGCTCCGAGATGGTCAAGGCCTCGAGCATGGAGATGCTCAATGAAGCCGCCCAGGCCCGGATCGAGGCCCAGGGCGAAGTCCAGGCCCTGGGGATCCGCCAGCAGTTCATGGACGCCTATCAATACGGCCACGGTTTCTCGCGCCAGGTGCTGTTCCTGCGTGAACAGGCCGAGAAGCGTTTCCTCGACGCCTTCGACCTGCGCGAGGACCTGACCCGCCAGGTCAAGTCGGCACTGCAGGCCAACCCCGACCTGCTGGGCCTGTCCCTGGTGTTCGAGGCCAACGCCCTGGACGGCAAGGACAGCCTGTTCAACGGCCAGACCGAACTGGGCAGCAACGAGCAAGGCCGCTTCGCCCTGTACTGGTCGCAACCGACCCCGGGCCAGCTGACCGCCATGGCGCTGCCGGAAAGCGACATGAGCAATACCCGCACCGGCCCCAGCGGCCAGCCGGCCAATGCCTGGTTCACCTGCCCGCGCAGCACCCTCAAGCCCTGCGTGATCGAGCCCTACTTCTATGACATCGCCGGGCAGAAGGTGCTGATGACCAGCATCGTCTTTCCGCTACTGGTGGACGGCAAGGTCATCGCCTCGCTGTCGGTGGACATCAACCTCAACAGCCTGCAGGCGGTCAGCCAGAACGCCAGCCGCAAGCTCTACGCCGGCCAGACCAATGTCAGCATCGTCAGCCCCGAAGGCCTGCTGGCCGGCTACAGCCCCGACGCCAGCAAGCTCAGCCAGCGCCTGGACAGCGTCGACAGCGCCAACGGCGCCGAGCTAATCCGCCAGCTGGCCAGCAGCACCCAGACCCGCAGCCTGCACAACAACCATGAGCTCAAGGTACTGGCGCCGTTCACCCCGATCCCCGGCGGCAAGCCCTGGGGCGTGCTGCTGGACGTGCCGGAAAAGGTCCTGGTGGGTCCGGCCGAGGCGCTGAAGAACGAACTGGATGCCAGCAACAGCAGCGGCACCCTGATGGAGCTGGGCCTGGGCCTGCTGGCTGCGGTGGTCGGCCTGCTGCTGGTATGGCTGATGGCCCGCAGCGTGACCCGGCCGATCCTTGGCGTGGCCGCCATGCTCCAGGACATCGCCAGCGGCGAAGGCGACCTGACCCGCCGCCTGGACTACGACAAGCAGGACGAACTGGGGCAACTGGCCGGCTGGTTCAACCGTTTCCTGGACAAGCTGCAACCGATCATCGCCGAGGTCAAACGCTCGGTGCAGGACGCCCGGGGCACCGCCGACCAGTCGTCGGCCATCGCCACCCAGACCAGCGCCGGCATGGAGCAGCAGTACCGCCAGGTGGACCAGGTGGCGACCGCATCCCACGAAATGAGCGCCACTGCCCAGGACGTGGCCCGCAGCGCCGCCCAGGCCGCCCAGGCTGCCCGGGATGCCGACCAGGCGACCCAGCAGGGCCTGACCGTGATCGACCGCACCACCCGCGCCATCGACCTGCTGGCCGCCGACATGAGCACCGCCATGGGCCAGGTCGAAGGCCTGGCCAGCGACAGCGAACAGATCGGCTCGGTGCTGGAGGTCATCCGTACCATCGCCGAGCAGACCAACCTGCTGGCTCTCAACGCCGCCATCGAAGCGGCCCGGGCCGGGGAAGCCGGACGTGGTTTCGCGGTAGTGGCCGATGAAGTGCGCAACCTGGCCCAGCGCACCCAGGAATCGGTGGAAGAAACCCGCCAGGTGATCGAGCAGTTGCAGAACGGCACCCGTGATGTAGTAGCGTCCATGGGCAATAGCCATCGCCAGGCCCAGGGTAGTGTCGAGCAAGTGGAACAGGCGGTGACCGCCCTGCGCCAGATCGGCGATGCGGTGACGGTGATCAGCGACATGAACCTGCAGATCGCCAGCGCCGCCGAGCAGCAGAGCGCCGTGGCCGAGGAGATCAACAGCAACGTGGCGACCATCCGTGACGTCACCGAATCGCTGTCGGAACAGGCCAACGAGTCGGCGCGGGTCAGCCAGTCGCTGAACAGCCTGGCCAACCAGCAGCAGGGGCTGATGGACCAGTTCCGCGTCTGACCCTGCAACCGCTGCCGAGCCCGCGACGCCGCGACAAGGCCCACAGGGCCTTCGGTGCCATCGAAGGCGACGTCCTCTTCGGAGTCGATCGCCGCCTTCGACAGCCGCGACGCCGCCAGCCCGGCATCCGGCAGCAGCGCAAAGCGGCCCCTGGCAAGCTCAGCGCCGGGGCAACTCGATCTCTACCCGCAAGCCGCCCAGGGGGCTTTGCCCAAGGCTCAGGCGGCCGCCCCAGGCCTCGACGATATCGCGCACTATGCCCAGGCCCAGGCCGTGGCCGTCGGTCTGTTCATCCAACCGGGCGCCACGGCTGAATACTTCATCCCGGCGCTGCTCCGGAATCCCCGGGCCATCGTCGTCCACCGCCAGGCAAAAGCCCGCGGCACCCTCCTCGACCTGCAGCCGCACTTGCGCATCCGCCCACTTGCAGGCGTTGTCCAGCAGGTTGCCCAACAGCTCCAGCAGGTCCTCGCGATCCCAGGGCAGGCGCAGCCCGGGCGCCGCGTGGTAGCTGAGCTCCAGGTGCTCGCCGTGGATCATGTTCAAGGTCGCCAGCAGCCCCGGCAACTCGGCATCGCACTCGAACAGCGCGCCGGGTAGCGCATCGCCGGCCAGCCGCGCCCGGTTCAATTCGCGGTTGAGCCGCGACTGCACCTGCTCCAGCTGCTCCAAAAGGATCTGCCGCACCTGCGGCTGGCCCGCCAGCTTCGGCCCCGAGGCCAGGCTCAGCAGCACCGCCAGGGGCGTCTTCAGGGCGTGCCCGAGGTTGCCCAAGGCATTGCGCGAACGCTTGAGACTGTCTTCGGTGTGCGCCAGCAAATGGTTGACCTGGGCCACCAGCGGCTCCAGCTCAACCGGTACCTGGGCATCGAGCTGGGAGCGCTGGCCCAGCTGCAGCTGGGCGATCTGCTCGCGGGCCGTCTCCAACGGACGCAAGGCCCGGCGCACGGTCAGGCGCTGCAGCAGCAGGATCAATAACAGCCCCGCCAGGCCCAGCCCGAGGCCGATCTGGCGCATGCGCTGGAAGCTCTCGCGCACCGGGGTGTAGTCCTGGGCCACGCTGATGCTGATGGCCTGGCCGAAGCGCTTGTAATCGCTGCGCAGCACCAGCAGCTGCTGGCCCTCGGGGCCCAGTTGCAGGTTGCCTTGCAGCCCGGCCTGCTCCAATTGCGGCAGGTCCTGGTCCCACAGCGAGCGGGAGCGCCAGTGCACGTTGGCGAAGTCGATACGAAAGTAATGCCCGGAGAACGGCCGCTGGTAGGCCGCCGACAGCCGCCGCTCATCCAGCTGCAAACCTTGCGGACCGCGAACCAGGGCCAGCAGCAGGCTTTCGCTGGCGTTGCGCAGGCCAGCCTCCAGGTAGCGTTGCAGGCCCACCTCGAACAACCACAGGCTGGTCTGCGCCAGCGCCAGCCCGACCACCAGCATCACCCCCACCAGGCCCAGGCTCAGGCGGCGCTGGATCGACCTCACGAGGCCGCCCCGCCGAACAGGTAGCCCTGGCCCCGACGGGTTTCGATGACGCTGCGCCCCAGCTTGCGGCGCAAATGGTTGACGTGGACTTCCAGCACGTTGGAATCGCGTTCGGTCTCGCCGTCATAGAGGTGTTCGGCCAGGTGGCTTTTGGAGAGGATCTGCTGCGGATGCAGCATGAAGTAGCGCAGCAAGCGGAATTCCGCCGCGGTCAGTTGCACGTCCTGGCCATCGCGGACCACGCACTGGCGGCCTTCGTCCAGGTGCAAGCCGGCGGCCTGCAGGGTCTGCTGGTTGGCCTGGCCATGGGACCGGCGCAACAAGGCCTGGACCCGCAGGTGCAGTTCTTCGGGATGGAACGGCTTGCTCAGGTAATCGTCGGCGCCGGCCTTGAGCCCTTCGATACGCTCGGCCCAGGAGCCCCGGGCCGTCAGGATCAGCACCGGGGTGGCCAGGCCTTCGGCACGCCATTGGCGCAGCACGTCCAGGCCCGGCACCCCGGGCAGGCCCAGGTCGAGGATGATCAGGTCATAGGGTTCGCTGGCCCCCTGGTACAGGGCATCGCGGCCATCGGCCAGCCAGTCCACGGCGTAGCCCTGGCGGTTCAGGCCTTCGAGCAACTCGTCGGCCAGGGATACATGGTCTTCCACCAGCAGCAGGCGCATCAGTCGTCTTCCTCGTCTTTCAACAGGCGCCCGGTGGCGGCCTCCAGGTCCAGCTCGCGGACCACGCCGTCCACGGTCAGCAACTCGACTTCATAGATGTATACGTCGTGTTTTTCTTCCAGTTCGGCCTCCAGCAGCTTGGCCCCGGGATAACGGTCCATGGCTTGTTGCAGCAGCTGCTCCAGGGGCAGGATCACCCCTCGCTGGCGCAGGCGCAGGGCCTCGTCCTGGTCCAGGTCGCGGGCCACCGCCAGCGAGCAGAACAACAACAGCGCCAGGGCCAGCCGGCTGCCGAGGGGCAATCTCCGATTCATTACGTGTCCTGATGATCCTTGAGTACCTGGCCGCTCACGGCGTCCAGTTCCAGGTCCCACTCCAGCCCCTGCGGGTCGCGCAGCTCGACCTGGTAGATGTACTTGCCGTACTCCTCTTCCAGCTCGGTTTCGCTGATGCTCGCCCCAGGATGCCGGGACAGGGCCATGGCATTGAGTTTTTCAAAGGAGGCAATGGTACCAGCGTCGCGCAGGCGCAGGGCTTCGTCGGGGCCCAGGTCGCGGGCATGGGCCAGGCTCGCGGTGAGGGCGATCAGGGTGGTGGCGAACAGGGCGGTCAGGGTCTTCATGGCAGGTCTCCAAGGCAGTGGCCAATGGCCAATGTTGTCCACGATACCCGGGGCAACTTAATTGAAGCTGAATCTGCCGCAGCGCCCTGACAGAACTTTCATTCGGCCCCCACGGGCAGGGTTCTCTATACTCGGCGACTGATTCGACAACGAGCCCGGTATGACCGCCATCCACATCAAGTTCGCCGCCCTGACCCTCAAGGCCGGCCCGCGCGCCTTGGCGCGCATCCGCCGCCAGGGCCTGCACGCCGGTGAAGTCGGCACCTTGCCCGGCGCTGCCGGCGGTCCCAAGGCCCTGGGCATCCAGGGCCTGGACCTGGCGCTGTTCGGCGAATGGTTGCCTGGAGTGCCCCGCGAACGTTCGCTGATCGGCGCCTCGGTGGGTTCCTGGCGGTTCGCCAGCGCCTGCCTGCCCGATGCCGCCGCAGGCATCCGCCGCCTGGGCCAGTTGTACAACGCCCAGAGCTTCGCCAAGGGCGTGACCATGGCGCAGATCAGCCAGAGCTCGCGGCAGATGCTCGACGACCTGCTCGAAGGCCGCGATGCCAGCATCCTCGACAATCCCCACTACCGACTGAACATCATGGTGGTCAAGAGCCACGGCCTGCTCGCCGATGACCATCGCGGGCGCCTGGGCCTGGGCTTGTCCTCGGTGATCGCCGACAACCTGCGCGGCCGCGCGCGGCTGTCACGGCACTTCGAGCGCCTGGTGCTGCACGACCCGCGCCTGGCCCCACCGCTGCATGCCCTGGAAGACTTCCCCTCGCGCTTCGTCCCCTTGGATCGCGGCAACCTGCGCCAAGCGCTGCTGGCCTCGGGCTCGATCCCCATGGTCATGCAGGGCGTGCGCGAGTTGCCCGGCGCCGGTGCCGGCACCTTCCGCGACGGCGGCCTGCTGGACTACCACCTGGACCTGCCCTACAGCGGCAGCGACATCGTGCTCTATCCACACTTCACCGACCGGGTGATCCCCGGCTGGTTCGACAAGACCCTGCCCTGGCGCCGGGCCAGCCCCGAGCGCCTGCGCGATGTCCTGCTGCTGGCGCCATCGCGGGAATACCTGGCGCGCCTGCCCTACGGCAAGCTGCCGGACCGCAACGACTTCAAGCGCTTCATGGGCGACGACGCCAGCCGGCAGAAATACTGGCGCAGCGCCATGGATGAAAGCCGGCGCCTGGGCGACGAGTTCCTCGAACTGGCCAGCCAGGGTCGCCTGGGCGAGCGCCTGCAGAGCCTCTGATACCCGGCATCGCTGCGGCAAAACCCTTTGATCAGGGTTTTTCCGTAACCGGGGGCAAGCTGATAAACTCGCCGACTGCCTCAATTCGCCCCAGGGCGATGCCATCCGACAGAGCTGACCGATACCGTGGAAATCTTCAAAGAATTTACCTTCGAATCCGCCCACCGCCTGCCTTTCGTGCCTGA
Organism: Pseudomonas sp. CMR5c; assembly: GCF_003850545.1. NCBI lineage: Bacteria > Pseudomonadati > Pseudomonadota > Gammaproteobacteria > Pseudomonadales > Pseudomonadaceae > Pseudomonas > Pseudomonas sp. CMR5c. Next base: position 4,542,043 of record NZ_CP027705.1, read on the forward strand.
AGGCCACAAGTGCGGCCGCCTCCATGGCCACTCGTTCAAGGTGGCGATCCACTTGAGCGGCGAGGTGGATCCGCATACCGGCTGGATTCGCGACTTCTCGGAAATCAAGGCCATCTTCAAGCCGCTGTACGAGCGCCTGGACCACAACTACCTGAACGATATCCCGGGCCTGGAAAACCCCACCAGCGAAGTCCTCGCCAAGTGGATCTGGAACGAGCTCAAGCCCCTGCTGCCGGAACTCAGCGCGATCCGCATCCACGAGACCTGCACCAGCGGTTGCATCTATCGCGGCGAATGAGCCGACCTGAAACCACCCCACGGGGTGGTTTTTTCATGCCTATGCTTGCCCCACTCCCGCCTCCCGAGCATTCGCGCCATGCCCTCGACCCCACCACCGACCATCCGCCCCGCCGCGCCACCTGACCTGGCCGCCATCGAACGCATCGCCAAGAACGCCTATGCGCCCTATATCGCGCGGCTCGGCCGGGAACCGGCGCCCATGCTCGAGGACTATTCCTGCCTGGTACTGGCCCGGCAGGTCTGGGTCCTGGAGGAGCAAGATGCGATCGCCGGCTTCGTCGTCCTGCTCGATGCCCAGGAAGCCCTGCTGCTGGACAACCTGGCGGTCAGCCCCGAGGCCCAGGGCCGTGGTCATGGCCGCCATCTGCTGGCCTTTGCCGAACGCCAGGCCCTGGCCGCCGGTCACAGTTGCGTGCGCCTCTACACCAACCAGGCGATGACCGAGAACATCGCCCTGTACGGCCGCCATGGCTACGTGGAAACCCACCGCGCGGTGGAGAACGGGCTGCACCGGGTGTACATGAGCAAACCGCTGGACTGAACCGCACAGGAGTTCCCATGCCGCCACGTATCTACCTCGCAGGCTTCGATGTGTTCCGCGCCGATGCGCAGGACCATGGCGAGTACCTCAAGCGGCTGTGCCAGGCCCAGGGCCTGCACGGGCTGTTTCCCCTGGACCACCAGGCACCGCCAGAGCTGTCGCCGGCGGCCACCGCGCAATGGATCTGCCGGCAGAACCTGCAGATGATCCGCGACTGCACGGCGCTGCTGGCCAACCTCAACGATTTTCGCGGCCTGGAGCCCGACTCCGGCACCGCCTTCGAAGTCGGCGCGGCCATCGCCCTGGGCAAGCCGGTGTGGGCCTACTTCAGCGGTCCCGCCACCCTGCGCCAGCAAGTGCCCCACGACGCCTGCGGCCGGGATGCCCAGGGCCTGCTGGTGGAGGACTTCGAGCTGCCGCGCAACCTGATGCTGGCCTGCAGCTGGAGCGGCCTGAGCACCACGGTGCAGTCCGCGATCAGCGAACTCGGGCAATGGCTGGCGCGTACAACCCCGGCTTGATCCCTGGGCCATGACGGTCTAAAACAACTCTCTTCGCCTTGAAGTCGCAGGAGCCCTCCCATGGAAAGCAGTTGGCTGACCCACGCCAAACGCCTGCAGGCCATCGCCTCCACCGGCCTGCATTTCTGCAAGGATGCCCACGATCGCGAGCGCTACCGGGAAGTCGCCGATATCGCCCACCAGATGCTCGCGCAGCTGGGCAACGTACCGTTGGAACGCATCACCGAACTGGTATCGGACTTCGCCCAGCGCTATTCGACGCCCATGGTGGAAGTGCGCGGCGCACTGATCGAGGACCACAAGATCCTCCTGGTACGGGAGATGACCGACGGTCTCTGGGCCTTGCCCGGCGGCTTTGCCGACGTCGGCCTGTCGGCCAGCGAGAACGTGATCAAGGAAATCCACGAAGAGGCCGGGATCGAGGTGGCCGTACGCGGCCTGTACAGCATCCGGCACAAGGCCAAGGGCCCCTACAAGGCCGACCATCGCGATTTCTACAAGCTGTATTTCCTCTGCGACCGGCAACAGCGCCGGGCGCCGGTGGCCGGTAGCGAGGCCAGCGAGGCCGGCTTCTTTGCCCTGGACCAACTGCCGCCGCTATCCCAGGGGCGCACCGTGGAGCGGGACATCCACGAAGCGTTCGACTTCCACCAGGGCAGGACCGCGCGGGTGCAATTCGACTGAGCACCAGCCGATGTAAAGTGAGCTTGACACCGGCATGTCGCTCCACCTAATGTAAAGCTCACTTTACATCAGGAGATCGCCCATGGGCGCCAAGCGTTACCTCGTGGAATTCACCTTGACCCTGTTGGCCTATATCGCCTGCGTGGTGCTCAGCAGCCATTGGCTGGAAGGCATGGCATCGGGCCCGGGCAAGATCGCCCTGGCCCTGGTACCGGTAGTGCCGATGATCGCCATGGCCCTGGCGGTGGTCCGGCAGTTGCGGCGCCTGGACGAAATGGTCCGGCGCGTCCAGCTCGAGGCCCTGGCCTTGTCCTTCGTCTGCACCGCGCTGATCACCTTCAGCTACGGCTTCCTGGAGACCGTCGGCCTGCCCAGGTTGTCGATGTTCTACGTGTGGCCGCTGATGGGCCTGATCTGGGCCCTGGCCACGGTGGTCGGCATGCGGCGCTACCAATGAACAACCAGGTACGCGAACTGCGCACCCGGCAAGGCTGGTCCCAGGCCGAGCTGGCCACCCGGCTCGAGGTGTCGCGCCAGACGGTGAACGCCATCGAGACCGGCCGCTACGACCCCAGCCTGCCCCTGGCCTTCAAGATCGCGCGGGCTTTCCAGATGCCCATCGAAGATATTTTCAGCCCGGACCCGGACTGACCTCTATCGGTGCGCCCTGGCCCGTTGCGCCAGGCTGCGCACCGTTTTACCCCAGCGTGCTTCAACGTCTTTACCCGGGGATTGGCTATAACTGCTGGAGCGCCCCGGCTCCAGCGGCGGCGTCCAGCCATGGCCGTCGAGAATGGCACGGCACCTGCAACACCACGTCGCGCCAATCAAACCAGGGACAGGCCATGACCCAGCACGCACCCGGCAACGACTACCCCTTGAGCGAAGTCCCGCAGCATGCCCGCAAGGGCCTGGCCTCGATGGCCATGGTGCTGCTGGGCTTCACCTTCTTCACCGCGACCATGTTCGCCGGCGGCAAGCTGGGCGTGGCCTACGACTTCCCCACCCTCTTGGCGGTGATCGTCCTCGGCAACCTGCTGCTGGGGCTGTACGCCGCGATCCTGGGCTACATCGCCTTCAGCAGCGGACTCAACTCGGCCTTGATGGGGCGCTTCTGCTTCGGCGAGCGAGGCAGCAAGCTCAGCGACCTGATCCTGGGCTTCACCCAGATCGGCTGGTATGCCTGGGGCACCGCCACCGCCGCCGTGGTACTGGGCAAGTACTTCCAGCTCGACCAGGGCGCGGTGCTGGGGTTGATGCTGCTGTTCGGCATGGGCTTTTGCGCCACCGCCTACATCGGTTATCGCGGACTGGAGCTTTTGTCCTGGATCGCGGTCCCGGCCATGGGCCTGCTGCTGGTGCTCTCGATGTGGACCGCCACCGAGCAGGTCGGCGGGCTCGACGGCCTGCTGGCACGGCAACCCAGCGGCGCGCTGGACCTGTCCACCGCCATCACCCTGGTGTTCGGCACCTTCGTCAGCGGCGCGACCCAGGCCACCAACTGGAGCCGTTTTTCCCGTTCGGCACGGGTAGCGATAGCAGCCAGCCTGATCGGCTTCTTCATCGGCAACGGCCTGATGGTGCTGATCGGCGCCTACGGCGCCATCGTCTACCAACAGCCGGACGTGGTCGAAGTCCTGCTGCTGCAAGGATTCGCCATGGCCGCCATGGCCATGCTCCTGCTGAATATCTGGAGCACCCAGGACAACACCATCTACAACTTCGCCGTGGCCGGCTGCAACCTGCTGCGCACCGACCGGCGCAAGAGCGTGACCCTGGTGGGCGCAGTGATCGGCACCCTGCTGGCGATGCTCGGCATGTACGACCTGCTGGTGCCCTACCTGATCCTGCTGGGCACGGTGATCCCGCCGATTGGCGGAGTGATCATGGCCGACTTCTTCTATCGCTGGCGCGGTCGCTACCCGCGCCTGGCCCAGAGCCAGCTGCCGGCCTGGAACTGGCCGGGCCTGGGCGCCTACGGCCTCGGCACCCTGGCCGCGTTCTGCTCGCCGTGGGTCGCGCCGCTGGTGGGCATCGGTGTCGCCAGCCTGGGCTACATCCTGTTCAGGACGCTCCTGGGCGGGCGCGCGCCGATCGCCGCCGACACGGCTTGACCCGACAGCCACCCAGCGCTGTTGTCTATCCGCTGCGCCGCAGGTCTATCATGGCCCCATCCAGAACATGACCGCCGGACCAGGGCCAGGGCCCGGATCCGGCGGCAACCTTTCCGACCGCCCCGAGGAACCACCCCGATGCTGATCACCAACGCCCGCCTGCGCCACCGTGAAGGCCTGCACCAACTGCACCTGGAACACGGGCGCATCGCCCGCATCCTGCCCCAGGAACAGCAGCCCCCGGTGCCGGCCCACGGCCCGGAGCACCTGGATGCCGGCGGCAACCTGGTGGTACCGCCTTTCGTCGAGCCACATATCCACCTGGACGCCACCCTCACCGCCGGCGAGCCACGCTGGAACATGAGCGGCACGCTGTTCGAGGGCATCGAGTGCTGGGGTGAGCGCAAGGCCAGTATCACCGCCGAAGACACCCGTACTCGCGCCCACAAGACCCTGCGCGCCCTGGCCGCCCATGGCATCCAGCAGGTGCGTACCCATGTCGATGTCACCGACCCCGACCTGACCGCGCTCAAGGCCATGCTCGAGGTGCGCGAACAGGCCCGGCACCTGGTGGACTTGCAGATCGTCGCTTTCCCCCAAGAAGGGATCGAGTCGTTTCGCAATGGCCGCCAACTGATGGAGCAAGCCATTGCCCTGGGGGCCGACGTGGTGGGCGGCATCCCGCATTTCGAATACACCCGCGACCAGGGCGTGAGCTCGGTGAAGTTCCTCATGGACCTGGCCGAACGCACCGGCTGCCTGGTGGACGTGCATTGCGACGAGACCGATGACCCGCACTCGCGCTTTCTCGAGGTGCTGGCCGAGGAAGCTCGCAGCCGCGACATGGGCTCGCGGGTCACCGCCAGCCACACCACGGCCATGGGCTCCTACGACAACGCGTACTGCGCCAAGCTGTTCCGCCTGCTGGGGCACTCCGGGATCAGCTTCGTCTCCTGCCCGACCGAAAGCATCCACCTGCAGGGCCGCTTCGATACCTTTCCCAAGCGCCGCGGGGTCACCCGAGTCAAGGAGCTGCTGGATGCGGGCATGAACGTCTGCTTCGGCCAGGATTCCATCGTCGACCCCTGGTATCCCCTGGGCAACGGCAACATCCTGCGGGTGCTGGAAGCCGGTTTGCACATCTGCCACATGCTCGGCTACAGCAACCTGCAAGGCGCCCTGGACCTGGTCACCGACAACAGCGCCAAGGCCCTGGCCCTGGGCGATGGCTACGGCCTGGAGGAGGGACGCCCGGCGAACCTGCTGATCCTGTCCGCCGACAGCGACTACGAAATGCTCCGCAGCCAGGGCCTGCCGCTGTATTCGATCCGCCACGGCAAGGTGCTGATGCAACGCCAGATGGCCCAGGTGCAGTTGCAGGACACCCCGCTGTAACTCCAGCACCTGGTGTCACGGCCACAGCCTCGCCATGTAGCCGCTGCCGCAGGCTGCGCACGAGCCGCAAGGCCGGCATCCATGGCCTGCCTGATGCACCGCGTCGCCCGTCTTCACGACCGCTGCGCGCCCGGGCACAACCTCGGCAGCTCGGTAGCTAACGGCTACAGGGGCATGCGCTGAGCGGTGCCGAACAGGCTCACGCGATGCAGGACTCCGTCGCGCTCTTCCAGGCGCAACGGCGCGGTGCCGCCCGGCATCACCACCTGGACCTCGCCGGCCTTGACCCAACCCACCCGCCAGGCGGCGCAGGCCACGGCACTGGCACTGGTGCCGGAGGACGCCGTCGGCCCCTCGCCCCGCTCGAACACCCGGGCCACGATGCGTTGCCCCGATTCACGCGCCGCCCATTGCAGGTTGACCCCGGCCGGGCACGGCTCGCCACTGCCCACCGGCAAGGCGAAGGCCGTGGCGGTCAGGCCCTCGGCCAAGGGCGACTCAAGCATCTGCCGGTTGTCCGGCAAGGCGCCGGCCTCATCCACCAGGGTCACGCAATGGGGATTGCCGACCCGCACGAACTGGCTGTATTCCCATTGCGGGTTCAAGGCCTGCAGCGGGCTGACCTGGCTCAGTTGGCGTCCATTGAACGTCACTGCCTCGACGCCCAGGGCCGCCACCGCCTCGGGACCGAACGCCGGTTGCCCGAGATCCAGCCAGAAGCCCTGCACACCCGCCACCTGGGCTGGCTCCACGACCGTGGTCACTGGCGAGAGGCCGGCGCCCTGGTCGTGATGGACCTGCAACACAGTCTGCCCCGGGTCCGGCAGCAACCCTTGCTCGGTGAGGGCCTGGGAGAAGATCGTCAGGCCGTTGCCGCTGCGCTCGGCCAGGGTGCCGTCGGTGTTGACTATCAGCAGGTCGAACGGCGCCGCCTCCTGGAACGGCCCCACCAGCAGGCCATCGCTGCGGTGGGCCTTGGCTCCGGCCGGGCGGCTGCCCGGCGCCCAGTCGCACAAGGCGGCGATGGCCTGCTCGGCCCATAGCCGTCGATCCCGCGCCGCCTGGGCCGCAGTGCCCGGCAGGGCCACCCCCAGGCGCCGCAACGCCGCCGGCGAGACCACGCCATAGATATTGCCCCGTGCATCGTAGAACGCCGCCATCGCCCCATCTCCGAAAAAAACCAGCCGCTGACATTACGACCAATGCCGCGGCTGTACCAGAGGATCGATCAGCGAATCGGCAGGGCCATCGGCCGGATCGGCGCCGCATCGGCACCCCGCAGCTTGAGCGAGGCACCGATGAAGGCGAACTGGTAGACCTTGTCCCGGGCCAAGCCCTCGAGATTCACCAACTCCATGATCGGCGCGCCCTGCATCGCCAGCAGATAGGTGTGCAGTGGCAGGTAGTTGCCCTCGACCTCGGACGGGAAGGTCTCGAAGCTCAGGTTGTCGGCCCCCACCACCATGGCACCGCCCTCTTCCACCAGGAACTTGGCGGCATCCAGGCTCAGGCCCGGCGGGTTGGCCATGTACACCTGGGCGTTCTCGTAGTCACGCATGCGCCCGGTGCGGATCAACACCACATCGCCCTTCTCCAGGGCCACCTTCTGCTTGGCCAGGGCCTGCTTCAGATCGGCGCGGGTCACCCGGTAGCTGTCGGCCAACTGGTCCAGGCCCTTGGCCGCGGCCACATCGATCATCACCCCGCGGGCAATGATCGGTGGCAGCTTCTCGGCCCCGGTGACGTTCCAGCCCCGGTCGCCCAGGTGTTGGTCGGCGCGAAAGCCGTTCCAGATCTTGCCGTTGAGCCCGAAGTGGTTGAGGGCGTCGATATGGGTGCCCATGTGGGCGTACATCGACACCGCCGAACCACTGTAGCTGACGTGCTGGTTCATCGGCTCGCCGACCTGCATCGGGTCGGCGATCACATTGCCGTGGGGGGTGTGGGTCATCCACATCTGGTACGGCGGATCGCCGGCGGCCTGCCAGCTGGGCATGCCGACGAAGTAGTCCACCGCCAGGTCGTAGGCCTGCTCGCCGCTGACCCGGGACATGATCGCCGCTCGCGATTCGGGGGTGATCAGGTTCAGGCGGCCGATCTCGTCCTTCGGCCCCCAGGGGCTGATGCCCACGTCTGGCTGCTGCGCGGTGGCGGCGCTGCAAGCGGCGCTGACGAGCGACAGGGCGAGGACCCCGGGAAGGATTTTCGACATTGCGCGGATACCCATGACAACACTCCTTTGAAATAGAAGTGGCCATGGTATTGGGCGGCTATTCAGAGATAATCAGCCGATTGGTGAATAGATATTCAACTCAAGGGAAACAATATGGATGTACTGATGGCCATGCGCACCTTTCGCCGGGTGGTGGAACGCGCCAGTTTCAGCCTCGCCGCCGCCGACCTCGGGCAGTCCACCGCCGCGGTGAGCAAGCAGGTCCGGCAGCTGGAAGAGCGCCTGGGCAGCTTGTTGATTCTGCGTACCACCCGGCGCATGAGCCTGTCGGAAGCCGGGCAAAGCTACTTCACCGAGTGCTGCCACCTGCTGGACGAACTGGACGCCCTGGAACGCGCCACCCAGGCCGGATCGAGCGAGCCCGGCGGGCGCCTGCGGGTCAACGCGCCGCTGTCGTTCGGGCTCAAGGTGCTGTCGCCGATCCTGGTGGCCTTCATGCAGCGCTATCCGCAACTGCAAGTGGACCTGACCCTCAACGATCAGGTGCTGGATGTGGTGGGCGAGGGTTTCGACGTGTCGCTGCGGATCCGCCGCCAACTGGAAGACTCATCGCTGATCGCCCGCCACCTGGGCCAGGTCGAGCAGGTGATCTGCGCCGCGCCGGCCTACCTCCAGGCCCAGGGCGCGCCGGTGGGCATCGCCGACCTGCACCGGCATCGCTGGCTGGCCTATCGCCTGGCCGAGCACCCCGGGCGCTGGCAACTGGAAGGTCCCGAAGGGCAAACCCGGCTGGAGCTGCCAGTGCACTTCGCGGTGGACAACAGCCTGATGCTGGCCGACATGCTGGTGGCCGGCCTGGGCATCGGCGCCCTGCCCGGCTTCGTCGCCCAACCGCTGCTCGACAGCGGCCAGTTGCAGCGGCTGTTGCCGGAACAAAGCCTGCCCAGCAGGCACATCTATGCCCTGTATCCCAGCCAGAGGCACCTGTCGCAGAAGGTGCGGGTATTCGTCGACTTCCTGGTCCAGGCCCTGCAGCAAGGCTGAGTCTCAGGCGGTGGGGACTTCCAGCCCGACCTTGACCCGGTTCATCGCCACCAGGGTCTTGAAGCGCTTGACGTTGGCGTTGTCGAAGAACAGCTCGCGGGTCAGCTGGTTGTACTGGGCCATGCTGCGCACGCAGAAGATCAGCACGAAGTCGCACTCGCCGGCCACGTAGTAGCACTGCTGGACCTGGGGACAGGCCTGGAAGCTGCGCTTGAGCGCATCGAGCTGGTCGACCCGCTCACTCTCCACCTCCACCTCGACGATGATGCTCAGCTCATGGCCCAGGGCATCGGGGGCGACCACCGCCGTATAGCGTTCGATCACCCCTTCCTCGGCCAGGCGCTTGAGGCGCCGGTTGACCGCTGCGGTGGACAGGTTGACCCGCAACCCCAGCTCGCTCTGCGCGGTGCTGGCATCGCGCTGCAGCTCGGCGAGCAGCTTGAGGTCGTAGGCGTCGAGGCTGGTGGTCATGATGGGGCTCCGGGTACGGCAGGCATGGGTGGAATGATATTGCGCGACGGCGCGCGATTATGCGTAACCGACGCCCGGCCTGCGCAAGTTTATTCCGGCCCTGCGAGCTGGTTCGGTGGCAGCTTCAAGCACTTGCCGGCTCCTGCTCTGCGTCCGGAGGAAGGGTTGCCCGGGCAGCACGGCACCTGTTCCACACCCCTGGGCTGATCGACCGCGACGCTCATCGCGAGCAGGACTGGCCTGGTGATTTCTGCAACCTTGGCTCGCCAGATTTGTCACAATCCCCGACTCGGCCGCATGGGGTGCCCTGCGCTACCTGGCGGCCGGCAACGAACGGCTCGACCGCAGGCGGCCGGCTAATCCGCCGCCGTGGGCGGTTCAGGCAACCGCCCCATGGCCGGCCCTGGATGTCCGTTCGCCCATGCTCCTGATCAATATTGAAGACGCCACCGACACCGCCCCCACCAGCACAGGGTCGGCGAAACGGCACGATCGGCGGCCCCCCGCACGATGCCCGGCCAGCAAGGATTTTTATGACTGCCAGCAACACCCACTTCCAGGCCACCCCCGGCCGCCTCGAACAGATGTCCACCCGCGTGGCTTATTTCATCGCCGGGTTCGGCATCGCCGCCTGGGCTCCGCTGGTGCCCTACGCCAAGAGCCGGGCCGGACTCGACGAAGGCACCCTGGGCCTGTTGCTGTTGTGCCTGGGCGTGGGCTCGATCCTGGCGATGCCCATCGCCGGCGCACTGGCCGCGCGCCATGGTTGCCGGCGGGTGATGGCCGCCGGCACCTTGCTGATCTGCATTGCCCTGCCCTTGCTGGCGACCCTGGCGTCGGCGCCGTCGCTGATGTTCGCCCTGTTCATGTTCGGCGCCGGGCTCGGCACCGTGGACTCCACGGTCAACCTGCAAGCGGTGATCGTCGAACGAGCCAGCGGCAAGACCATGATGTCGGGGTTCCACGGCATGTTCAGCCTCGGCGGGATCGTCGGCGCCGCCGGCGTCAGCGCCTTGCTGGGCCTGGGCCTGTCGCCCCTGGGAGCGACCCTGGTGGCGGTGGTGCTGATGCTGCTGGCCCTGGCCAAGTCCGCGCCGCACATGCTGCCCTACGGCAGCCAGAGCTCGGGACCAGCCTTTGCCGTGCCCCACGGCGTGGTGCTGTTCATCGGGTGCCTGTGCTTCGTGGTGTTCCTGGCCGAAGGCGCGGTGCTGGACTGGAGTGCGGTGTTCCTCACCGCCGAGCGCGGCCTGGACACCGCCTACGCCGGCCTGGGTTATGCGGCCTTCGCCCTGACCATGACCGCCGGGCGCCTGACTGGCGATGCCATCGTCCATCGCCTGGGCGCCCGTCGGGTGATCCTCATCGGTGGTGCCACCGCGGCGGCCGGCATGCTGCTGGCCACTCTGGCCCCGGCCTGGGAAGCGGCGCTGCTGGGGTACGCCCTGGTCGGCGCCGGGTGCTCGAACATAGTGCCGGTGCTGTACACCGCGGTGGGCAAGCAGAAGGTCATGCCCGAGGCCATCGCCGTCCCGGCCATCACCACCCTGGGTTACGCCGGCATCCTCGCCGGGCCGGCGGTGATCGGCTTCATCGCCCATGGCAGCAGCCTGAGCGCGGCCTTCGGCCTGATCGCCGCGGCGCTCTTGGCAGTGGCCGCCAGCAGCAAGGTGCTCAAGGTCTGAACCCCCGGCCATGTAGCCGCTGCTGAGCCTGCGAAGCTGCGCACGGGGGCGCAGCATCCGCAGGCCTCGCACCCGGCCGTGCCAGGCCCGACGCGCCGACGACACCAGCGTCTGCTGCGCAGCCGTACGCAGCCTGCGGCAGCGGCTACACGAAGCCAGCCGGGCGGCACGTCTCAGAAACCGACGCTGGCCTGGACGAAGAAGGTCCGTGGCGCGCCCACGTAGATCCCCGAGTTGTTGTCGCTGGAGCGGGTGTAGTACTGGCGGTCGAAGACGTTCTTCACCCCAGCGCCCAGCTTCAGGTTCGACAACTGCGGGCCGAAGTCATAGCCACCACGGATGTTCCACAGCACATAACCGGGCATGTCGCCGTACTGGCCGTCGGCGCTGCCCTCAGTGATGTAGTTGCCGGTGAAGTTGCCGTTGCTCTTCACCCCGGTGCCTGGCGAACGCTGCCCGGACTGGGCGAAGGCATCGATGTTGTAGGTCCAGTGGTCGATGTCGTAGCGCAGCCCGAGGGTGGCCACCTGACGCGAATAGAACGGCAGGTCGCGGCCCTTGAAGCCGGGGATCTCGCCTTCGTAGCTGGCTCGGGTATAGGTGAAGCCGGCGCTGGCGGTCAGCCCTTGCAGCCGTGGGTCCAGGGCAGCGAGATCGTAGTGCATGGAGGTTTCCAGGCCCTGGTGCTTGGTGGCGCCAAGGTTGGTCCAGCCCACGTCGTTGCTGATGTATTGCAGTTCATCGTCGAAGTCGATGTAGAACAGGGTCACCTCGCCACCCCAGACATCGTCGTTGTAGCGCGTGCCGATTTCGTAGGTCTTGGCCTTTTCCGGGCTCAGGCCGTTGGCGGTCTGGTCGCCTTGGCCGCCCTGGCCCAGCTGGAAGTACTGCAGGCTGCCGAAGGAGGTCTCGTAGTTGGCGAACAGCTTCCAGGCGTCGGACAGGTGGTACATCACGCTCAGGGCCGGCAGCGCCTCGTTGCTGTCGATGCTGCGGCGCTTCTCCTGGACCCGCACGCCATCGGTGCCCGGCACCGGCCGGTCATGCCAACGGGTGCTGATGTCCTCGAAGCGGATCCCCGGGGTGATGGTCCAGTTGCCGACGTCGATCTTGTCGTCGATGTAGTAGGCATGGGCCTCGGTGCCGCCGGTGCGATCCTGGTAGACGTGGCCATCGGAATCCTTGGTCAGCACCGGCTGGTTGTTCACCAGGGCCACGCGACTGGCCTGCTCATGCATGCCTTCCTTCAGGTAGCGGTAGCCCAGGCTGACCTCCTGGGTGGTGGGCCCGAGGTCGAACACATGGGACACCCGGGGCTCGATGCCGAAGGTGTAGTAGGTGCGCGGGTAGGACACCAGGGTCTTCTGGTCGCGGGCGGCGATGTTGCTGCCGCGGAAGCTGTCGGAGTAGTAGGTCAGCACCTCGAACTGGGTACGGTCGTCCACCTGGCGCAGGTACTTGAACGACACATCCTTGCGCCGGCCACTGAAGTTGTCCCAGTCCCGGTCGGAGTCGTAGGGGTGGGCGTCGTACTGCTTCTGGGTCAAACCGCCGGGCATGTCGGCGGTGGCATCGTAGTAATGCAGGTTCAGCGAGAAATCGTCCTGGTCCGTGGGTGCCCAGTGGGTCTTGAGGATCACGTCGTCGATGTCGTTGCCATTGTTGCGCTCGCGGTAGCCGTTGCCATTGACCCCGGAATACAGCAGCGCCACCCCCAGGCCGTTGTCGGCGGTACCGCCCAGGAACGCCGTGTCGATGTGCTTCCAACCGCCGCGCTGGGAGGTTTCCAGGGTCGTGCCGATTTCCCCGGTCGCCTGCTCCGGGATAGCCCGCGTCACGAAGTTGATCACCCCACCGACGTTCTGCGGTCCGTAGCGTACCGAACCGGCGCCGCGCACCACATCGATGCTGTCCAGGTTGCCCGAGGAAATCGGTGCCATGGACAACTGCGGCTGGCCGTAGGGCGCGAAGGCCGCCGGCACACCGTCGATCAGCACCGTGGAGCGCGGCGACAGGCGCGAGGTCAGGCCGCGCACGCCGACGTTCAGGGCGATATCGCTGCCGCCGGTACCGTTGGCGTCCTGCACCTGCACCCCCGGTACCCGGCGCAACACATCGCCGACGTTCATCGCGCCCTGCTCGACCATGGCCTCGCGGCGGATCACCGTGCGTGCTCCCGGATGGTTCTGGACTTTCTCGGCATCGGCATCGGCCAACCAATCGCCCACCACGCTGATACTGGTGGAATCCAGTTGCAGGCTACCGGCGGCGGCAGCCGGGGCCGGGCTCAAGGTCACCGAGCTGCCGTCGATCCGGTACTGCAGGCCACTACCCTGGAGCAACTGGCCCAGGGCCTGCTCCGGGGAGAGGTTGCCGTCCACCGCCGGGGCCTGCTTGCCGGCCACCAGCTCGGGGCTGAAGAACAGTTGCAGTGAAGTCTGCAAACCCAGCTGGCCCAGGGCCTGGCCCAAAGGCTGGGACTGGATGTGGATGGCATTGGTGCCCTGTGCGGCCTGGGCCTGGGGCAATGCGGCCGACACCGCCAGGGCCAGCGCCAGAGGCAGCCAGCGGCGGGTGGGCAACGGTGATACGGCAGGAAGAACGGTTATTTTTGTCACGTCGGCGGCTGTCCTGTGGATCGCACCAGGGTGCGTCTGTTAATGCAAACCAGTTGCGTTGGACAAGAAGACGACGAACTGAAAAAAAACCTGAATCTAACGGGAAAAAATTTCCTGGCTGCCGTCGGCCCGGGTGCGTACCGCCACCGGCAGGATGCTCGGCAGGGCTTTTAGCAGAGCGTCGGTGTCATCGGACTTGAATACGCTGGTCAGGCGCAACTCACCCAGCGCCGGGCTGGCCAGGTGCAACGGCTGCTGGCGGTAGCGCGCGACCTCGGCCAGCACATCGGCCAGCCGGGCGTTGTCGAACACCAGCTTGCCGTGGCGCCAGGCCGTCGAATTCTCGGGATTCACCGCGTAGGCCGTGGCCACCCGGCCCTGGGCGTCGACATGGGTCCCAAGGCCCGGGGTCAGGGTGATGAAGTCATCGGCGCCAGCCTGTCGGCCCTGGACCCTGACCCGCCCCTGGGCCACCACGACCCGGGTCTGTTGCGGGTCGCGGCGCACGTCGAAACGGGTCCCGGTCACCGTGACCTTGCCCGGGCCGGCATTCACCACGAAGGGTCGGGCGCTGTCGTGCTCGACGCTGAACAGGGCCTCGCCCTCCTCCAGCTCCACCAGGCGCTGGTCCTGGGCATAACGGACCTGAAGCCGGCTGCGGCTGTTGAGTTCGACCTGCGAGCCGTCGGGCAAGGCCACCAGGCGCCGCTCGCCCAGGGCGGTGGCGAAGCTGGCGCTATAGGAAGTCGTCGGGCCCAGGCCGCTGAACGTACCCAGGGCCACCGCCACGGCCAGCACCGCAGCGGCCGCGGCGACACGCAACCACGGGCGCCGCCCGCCGGTAGCCGCAGGCTCGGCGCACAGGGCCCGCAAACGTGCCGCCGGCACCAGCTCGGCAGCGGCCCACAACGACTGCAGCACTTGCCACTCATGGTGGTGTTGCGGGTGTTCGGCCAGCCAGTGCTGGAAATCCGCCTGTTGCTCCTGGCTCAGCCCGGGCTCTTGCAGGCGCACGAACCACTGCGCCGCCTCATCGCGAACCTTGGCCTGTCCACAGGCACAAGCGCGGCTGTCCATCATGCGGATTCCTGTTTGGCAGAGGGTGAAGAAACCTTGCGACTCATGGCAGCGGCCCATCCAGGCGCTCGCGCAGGTGCCGCAGGGTGCGGATCATATACTTTTCCACCATGTTTTTTGACAGCCCCAGGCGCTCGGCGATCTCGGCCTGGGTCAGGCCCTCGATCTTCTGCCAGACGAACACCTTGCGGCAGTTCACCGGCAATTCGCCCAGCGCCCGCTCGACGGACGCGGCCAACTGCAACGCATGCATGAAATGTTCAGGATCGCCGCTGGGCGACACGCCAAGCTGGGCCTGGTGTTCTTCCAGGCCGGCGCGCCGGTCTTCACGGCGAAAAGCATCCACGGCGATATTGCGCGCGGTCTGGTGCAGGTAGGCCCGCGGCTGTTGCACGCTGGCGGCGTCGGACTCCAGCACCCGGACGAAGGTGTCGTGGGCCAGGTCCTCGGCCTGCTGGCGATTGCGCAAGCGCCGGGTCCAGGTACCGATCAACTCTTCGTAATGCTCGAAAAAGCCTGGTCTGCGGGGCGGCTTGGCTGTCATCGCGATGCGCTGGAAAGGTGGGGCGTGAATAGTAATGCTTCGCATTAATGCCGGCAATGGACTTGCCGACCGCTCGCCTCCTAACGGCTATAGAACCTTGGCGGTTCGACGAACAGGTGGGTTTGCCCGGCCACCAGCCAATCCCCCAGGCACGGTTGCAGGTGGGCCAGGCAGTGCAGCAACTGCCACGCCTGGGCATAGGGAAAGTCCAGCAGGCGCAGGCTCAGCCCCATGTCGCCCGGCCTTCGCGGACGCTGCGCAAGCGCAGGCACCAGCCAAGATTGAGCCCGGCGGCGGCCAGCAGGATGGCCGCGCCACCCAGGACCTGCAGCCAACCCAGGCGATGGCCGAAGACCAGCCAGTCCACCAGCACCGCCACCAGCGGATAGATGAACGACAGGGCCCCCACCAGCACCGTGGACAGCCGCTGGATGGCGCCATAGAGCAAGGTCGACATCAAGCCAGTGTGGATCACGCCGATGGTCACCAGGTAGAACCAGGCCTCGCCGGCGGGCGCTGGCAGCGAACCCAAGGCGAAAGGCGCGCTGAGCAGCATGCCGAGCAGCATCTGCAGCAGCACGATCAACGGCGCCGGGACTTCGCGCAGATGCTTGGTGGTAGCCGCGGCGATGGCATAGAAGAAGGCCGCGCCCAGGGCCAGGAGGATGCCAAGCAGGTAGTCGCCGCCGACCATTCCCGAGGCAGGCCGGGCACCGACGATGAACAGCATTCCGGCGAAGGCCAGGGCCAGCCAGCCGAGCTTGCCCGGCGTCAGGCGCTCACCGAACAGCAATGCCCCAAGGCCCACCAGCATGAACGGCTGGGTGTTGTAGACCACGGTGGCCACGGCGATCGACGCCTGGCTGTAGGCGCTGAACAACAACACCCAGTTGAGCATCAGCGCGCAACCACCCAGGGCGATCAGCGCCACCTGGCGCCCGCTCAAGCGCAAGCCTCGCAACAGGCCCAGGCCGGCGCAAGCCAGCAGCATCGCCAGGGCCCCGAACACACAGCGCCAGAACACCACCACCCAGGGCGCCTGTCCCGAGCCCACCACCAGCCAGCCCACGGTGCCGGAGATGGCCATGGCCGCGAGCATTTCCAGGGTTCCGCGAGTCTTGGTCTGCATCCTGTGCTTCCTGTTGGCAGGCGCCCGGGCGCGACCCGGTATGAGAAACTCCAGGGCACGGCGAGCAATAGTCATTAAAACGAACAATAGATCGACATAATGAACAGAGCGAATTATGCCCGTCAAGCACTTCAAGGATGATTTAATAGACGATATGAACGATAAAACGAACGAAATGAACGAACTGTCCCCCATCGGCCTGCTGGCCCACGCCATCAAGCGCGAGCGCCTGAACGCCGGGTTGTCGGTCTCGGAACTGGCCAAGCGCGCCGGGGTGGCGAAGTCCACCCTGTCGCAACTGGAAGGCGGGGTGGGCAATCCCGGCATCGAGACGCTGTGGGCCCTGGCCATGGCCATGGGCCTGCAAGTCACCAAGTTCCTGGAGCAGCCCGCCCCGCAACTGAAGGTGATCCGCGCGCAAGAAGGCATGACCGTGCACGCCGAAGATGCGCCCTATGCCGCCACGCTGCTGGACAACTGCCCGCCCGGGGCGCAGCGCAACCTGTACCGGGTGCTCGCCCAGCCCGGCCGGCCTCGACAGTCCAGCGCCCATCCACCGGGCACGGTGGAACATGTCTTGCTGTGCCGCGGACGAGCGCTGGCCGGGCCGCTGGAACAGCCGCTGAGCCTTGAGCCCGGCGACTACATCAAGTACAGCGCCAGTACCCCGCATCTGTTCGAAGCGCTGGAACCGGACACCCTGGCCCTGGTCGTGATGGAACATCCCTGATCAGCGCAACGCGCTTGGACGGCACAGGTATTTATCTGTGCCGTCGAGTCTGGAATCATGCCCCTCTCCCTACAGGATCGAGCCCCGATGCCACTTCTACCGCGCCTGGCCACCACCCTGCTCGGGGTGCTGCTGGGCAGCCTGGCCGCCCACGCCGCCCAGGCTCCCGAACCGCATATCTACTACAGCCTGGTGCCCGGGCATTACCTGTTCATCGGCAAGGAGCCCGACGGCGGCCCGACATATTCCGGCACGGCGGTGATCCGCTTCGAAAACCAGGCCCTGACCCTGATCAAGACTCTCAATGGCCAGACCACCACGGCCATCGGCAAGGTGGAGCGGGCCGTGATGGGCGAGGCCGAAGTGTTGCGCTTCAGCTGGCCGGGGCACAGTTCCACCTGCCTGGTGCGCGGCGACCTGGACAACTACTCGCGCCTGACCTGCTACTGGATCAAGGCCGGGATCGAGCACCTGGAGCCGGGCCTGGAAGCCTACTTCCCGACAGAAACCTGGCCCGGCCACCAGCACGAGTGATGCCCGCCCCTACCAGTTGTGCTGGTTGTTGCGTGACGGGGTGAGCAGGCGCTGGGCCAGGTGCGCCGCCGCCAATGGCGATGCGCTGTGCAACAGCGGATACCCCCAGAACTTCTCGTAATTGCCGGCAAAGGCCTCGACCCCGGCCTGGGCCTCGGGCTCCGGGGCGACCACGATCATCGCCTTGATCCAACGCCGCAGCGCCGCCTTGTGGCGCTTCATCCACAACGATCCCTGCTTGAGCAAGGCCAGGCTCTGCTCGCTGGCGCGCTCTTGCGGATCGGGCATGCCCTCGCTCAACAAGACGAAGGCATGGCCACGCTCCATGAGTTGCTCGAGTTGCTGGAAGGGGTCGGTTTCAAGGCCCGGACCAGGGGCGGCGTGACGCATCCAGACCAGGGGAAAATGCTGGTGATCGAAGTACATGGGACACCTCATGATGGCTTTCAAACAAGAATGCTTATCATCTTCGAGAGGCAATCTGTCCACATCAGTCAATATCGACAAGTTATTGATCAATCCAGCCAAAGATCACCACCAGGCCGCCGCGTCGTATAGCCGCTGCCGCAGGCTGCGCACGGGCGCGTAGCACCGGTAAATCCCGGGTGTCCAATCGGGCGGGCGCCGCCTCGCAGGCTCGGCGGCTACAGGAACAGGTGTGAAGCGAAATTACAGGTCGCTGTCCAGGACCTGGCGGCGCTCGGCGAAAAAACGCCCGGGCGGCTGGCCCACGGCCTTCTTGAACATGCGGATGAAGGCACTGGCGCTGTCATAACCCAGGGTCAGCGCCACCCGCTCCACCGAATCGCCGCGCCCCAGTTGCTTGAGCCCCAGCAGGATATGCAGCTGGCGCTGCCAGCGCCCGAAACTCAGGCCGGTTTCGGCCAGGATCAAGCGGCTCAGGCTGCGCTCGCTGAGACCGATCAGCTCGCCCCACTGCTCCAGGCTCAGGCGCTGCTGCGGCTGTTCGAGAATCTGCTGGGCCAGGCGGCGCAGTTGCCCATGCCGGGGCATGGGCAGGTGGATCTGCTCCCGTGGGGCAACGGCCAGCTCGTCCAGGGCCACCGCCATCAATCGCCCCTGGGCGCCATCCAGGTCGTAGAGCTGCGGCAACTGCGCACAACGGCGCAACAGCTCCTGCAACAAGGGTGAGACCGCCAAGGTACAGCAGGCAGCGGGCAGGCTCCGAGCCTGTTCCGGCTCGACGAACAGGCAGTAACCCTGGGCATGCTCCAGCCCCTGGACCCGGTGCGCGACCGCGCTGGGAATCCATACGGCGCATTGCGGCGGCGCCAACCACAGGCCCTCGGCGCTTTCGCAACTGAGCACCCCGGCCAGGGGGAACAACAACTGCGCCTTGCGGTGGCTGTGCCAGGGTCGCTCCCAGCGCTCCTCCTGGGCCGAGATGCGCAAGGCGCAAACCGGACGCGGGATGGCGTCCGGGTCCTGAAGTTCATCCTGCTGGTCGAATTCGAGCATCTCGCTCCCTGCAACGGTTGCATCGGTTGCCCGCCGCCCCTGTGGGCTGCATGGCAAGGCCGGCCATTGTGCCGGGGGGCCAGTCCTTAGCCAACCACGGCGCGGCCCCAGGCGGGGCTAGCGGTAGTAGCCATAGCGGTAGCAGCAATGATGATAGTGCCCGGGGTACACCACGCAGCCGCCCAGGGACAGCAGGGTGGCCATGACCAACAGCAGTGCGATACGACGCGACATGATCGATTCCTCGTGGGTTGCTCGGTATTGCCGGAGGATGTGCCCCGGATACGCCTTGAACGTCCCGGCCGCGGCCTTTCCGTCGCCCTGGCGAGAAACTTTCTCGCCGTTGCCAGGCTGAATCCGGGTTGAACCATCCGCCAAAAAATATTTCATCGCGCCGCGACGGATTGCGCCGCCATCTATCGTTGAACCCATCAGCTGCGTTCATCAGCCAACGCAGGTCTGAAGGAGTCATCATGAAGCTCGCCCGTTTCCTGCTGCTGGTCCCCCTGGCGTTCAGCGCCCTGGCCAGCAGTCCCTCGTTCGCCCAGACCGTGATCATCCAGCAAGCCCCGCC
Source organism: Pseudomonas sp. CMR5c (assembly GCF_003850545.1). NCBI lineage: Bacteria > Pseudomonadati > Pseudomonadota > Gammaproteobacteria > Pseudomonadales > Pseudomonadaceae > Pseudomonas > Pseudomonas sp. CMR5c. The sequence goes on from NZ_CP027705.1 coordinate 4,561,656, forward strand.
CCCCCTGCGCTACGAAGCAGCACCCGGGGCCCGCCCTGGCTACGCCTGGGATCGCGGCCATTGGCGCTGGCATGGGCGTGGCTACGCCTGGGTGCCGGGCCACTGGCAGCCGGTGATGCGCCGTGGCCAGTGGGTCCCCGGGCATTGGCAGGCCCGAGGGCCGAACTGGTACTGGATCGAAGGCCACTGGGTCCGCTGAGCTGTCGTCACAGGAACTGCCCCGCCACCGGACCGAGAACCGCCCATTTGAACGACACCGACCCGGACCTGGAACTGCTGGCCCGCATCGGCAACAACGAAGCCCAGGCCGTGAAAGAAATGGTCACCCGCAAGCTGCCGCGCCTGCTGGCCCTGGCCGGCCGCCTGCTGGGAGATGCCGACGAAGCCCGGGACATCGCCCAGGAGAGTTTCCTGCGGATCTGGAAACAGGCGGCCAGTTGGCGCAACGAGCAAGCGCGCTTCGATACCTGGCTGCACCGGGTCGCGCTGAACCTGTGCTACGACCGCCTGCGCCGGCGCAAAGAACACTTGAGCATCGATGCCGAACAGGCCGTCGAGCTCGCCGATGACGCGCCACTGCCCCTCGCCCAGCTGGAAGCCGAGGCCGAGGACCGACGCATGGCCTGGGCCCTGCAGCAGCTACCGGAACGCCAGCGTGAGGCGATCGTCCTGCAGTACTACCAGGAGCTGTCCAACATCGAGGCCGCGGCGCTGATGCACATCAGCGTCGAGGCCCTGGAAAGCCTGCTGTCGCGGGCCCGGCGCAATTTGCGCAGCCACCTCGCCGAGCCCCCCGGCGCGGACCTCTCAGGAAGGAGAACACCATGACCCCCGAACGTTTTGTGCAGCTGGCCGACGCCTATGGAGCCGACCTGGGTCGCTGGCCCGCCGGCGAGCGTGAGGCCGCCCGCGAAGTACTGGACTCGGGCCATCCGCAGGCCATCGCGGCCCTGCAGCAGGCGGACTGGCTCGACCGCCGCCTGGACCGCCATCCGGTGCCCAAGCCGAGCCCGGAGCTGGTCCGGCGCATCATCGCCAGCGCGGCGCCCTACCAGCGTCGCGCCTCGTTCTGGGGGCGTCATCACACCTGGCTGGCGTCCCTGGGATGGGCCGGAGTGGGCCTGAGCGGGATAGCCGCAGGCATGCTCGCCGTGGCCCTGAGCCTGCCGCTGCCGCATTCCAGCGAAGCCCTGCCCAGCGTCTTCGACCAGAGCGACGCGGAATTCGTCCTGAGCATCAATACCGAGGAGGCCGAGCAGTGAACCTGTCCCCACGTCCCTGGAAAACCTTCCTGGTGCTGTCGCTGCTGCTCAACGTATTCCTGATCGGCGGTGTGGCCGGCGGGCTCTACCAGTGGTTGGGCCAGCCCCGGCCGGTGCAGGCCCTGGCCGTCCCCCAGCACGGCCTGCGCCAGGCCATGGCGCAACTGCCGCAGGAACGCCGGCGAGAATTGCGCCAGCTGTTGCGCCAAACCCGCAACGACAGCCAGCCACTGTTGCTGGCCGGGCGCGAGGCACGCCAGGCGGTGGTCCGCGAACTGCAGGCCGAGCCGCTGGACCGCAACGCCCTGGACGCCGAACTGGGCAGGTCGCGGGACGCTGACATGGCCTTGCGGGCTCGGGTCGACGAAGCCCTCGCGCAATTTGCCGGCAGCCTGTCGCTCCAGGAACGCCAGCACCTGGTGGAATCGATGCACCTGCGGGGGCCTGGGAAAAACCGCGCGGCACTGGGCAACTGAACCACCAGCGACGGAATTCCTGCTGCCCCACGTTCAATCAGCAACGGCCCATCAATGTGGCGGGCCGGCTATTCATATTCAGGAAACCTGACCATGTATCGCGTCCTGCAAAGCCTTCTGATCGCCACCCTGCTCGGCACCACCCTGGCCGGTTGTGTCGTTGCCCCGGCGCACCCGCGTCGGCCACCCCCGCCGATCGTCGAAGTGGTACCGGTGGCGCCAGCACCGGGCTACCACTGGGTCGCCGGGCATTACCGCTGGCGCGCTGACCAATGGGTCTGGGTACCCGGCCATTGGCGCTACTGAACGATGGGACAGTGCTTGGGCTAGCGACAGCAGCGACCGCAAGTACAAGGTGGCCTGGTCGATCGCTGAAGGCCCCGCGGGCCTTGGCCCAGCCTCGCAGGCTCGGCAGCGGCTAGGGGGCAGCCTGCTCCAGCAACCAGCCCTTGAAGATGCTCATGGCCGCGGTTTCCGTGCGGGATTGCAGGCGGGTCAGCCAGTAGCTGCCGGTGACGATGCCCACCGCAAAGGGTTGCTCTATCGCGCCGCTGGCCAGTTGTCGCTCGAACATCATCGGCGGCGCCAGGGCCACGCCCAAGCCTTGCAGGGCCGCTTCGAGCATGCCCAGGGACGAATCGAAGACGATGCTTTGCGGCAACAGCGTATTGCTCCCGAGGCCCGCGGCCTCGAACCACTGCGGCCATTCATCGGTGCGATAGGAACGCAGCAGGGTCTGGCCCAGCAAATCCGCCGGGGCCTGCAACTGGCGGGCGATCTCCGGCACGCACAACACCGACAGCGGCGCTTGCATCAACTGCAACGCCTCGGTGCCGTGCCAGGCCCCGCTGCCGAAGCGGATGGCATAGTCCAGGCCCTCGGCGGCCACGTCCACCCGGTTGTTGTTGGTGCTCAGGCGTAGATCGATATAGGGAAAGCGCGCCTGGAAATCCCCCAGGCGTGGCAACAACCAGCCCACGGCGAAGGTGCCCACCGCCCCCACCGTCAGCACCTCGCGATAGTGGCCGCCATCGAAGCGCCCCAGGGTCTGGGCGATGCGGTCGAAGCATTCGCGCAGCACCGGCAGCAGCGTCTCGCCCTCGCTGGTTAGCATCAGCCCCCGGGGCAGGCGCTTGAACAGGGTGACGTTGAGCTGGGCCTCCAGGCTCTTGACCTGGTGGCTGACGGCAGCCTGGGTCACGCACAGCTCGATGGCCGCGCGGGTGAAGCTCAAGTGACGCGCGGAAGCCTCGAAGGCGCGCAGGGCATTGAGGGGTAGATGAGGTCTGAGCATATTAGAGCCTTAGTTTTTCTAATGGCTAGCGCGAGATATCGTCGTTTGTCGATCCTCCGCAGACTGCCTAAATTTGGCGTCGCTCGTGCGACCTGCACGCTGTCCTTCCCTGCCAGGAAAGATCCACGGGCCTTGCGCAGCGGAGCGTTCAAACCGCTCACGCAAACCGCAGAGCCGCTTGAAAGCCTGCGGCCAACACCACTAAAAAACATGGAAAACCAATAATCATGCGGCAAACAACCTTGACTGGATTGACCATGATCAGCGCCTGCGCGCTGCTCGTCCTCGCGCCCCGCGCCCTGGCCGAAACCAGCCCCGAGCACGCGCTGAAAGCCACGGTGGATGCCACCATCCGCCCCCTGATGCACCAGCAGGGTATCCCCGGCATGGCGGTGGCGATCATCGCTGGCGGCCAGCGACATTACTTTAACTACGGCATCGCTTCCAAGGACAATCAGCGACCGGTGGACAATGACACCCTGTTCGAGGTGGGTTCGGTGAGCAAGACCTTCACCGCGACCCTCGGCGGTTATGCCCAGGCCAGCGGCAAGCTGGCCCTGCAAGACCCCGCCAGCCAGTACTTGCCGGCCCTGCGCGGCAGCGTCTTCGACGGCGTCAGCCTGTTGCAGCTGGCCACCTACACTGCTGGCGGCCTGCCGCTGCAGTTCCCCGATGAAGTCCAGGGCGAGGCCAAGACCCTGGACTACTACAACACCTGGAAACCCCGCTTCGAGCCCGGCACCCAGCGCCAGTATTCCAACCCCAGCATCGGCCTGTTCGGCTACCTGGCCGCCCGTAGCCTGGGCCAGCCATTCGACCAGTTGATGGAAGGCTTGCTGTTTCCCAAGCTGGCCCTCAAGCACAGCTACCTCCACGTGCCCAAGGACCAGCTGGAGCACTACGCCCAGGGCTACGACAAGCAGAACCGGCCAGTACGCGTCGGGCCCGGCCCCCTGGACGCCGAAGCCTACGGGGTCAAGACCAGTGCCCCGGACCTGCTGCAGTTCGTTGCCGACAACCTGCAACCGGGGCAGCTCGACGGCACCCTGCAAAAGGCCCTGGCCAGTACCCAAAGCGGCTACTACCAGGTGGGCGACATGACCCAGGGCCTGGGCTGGGAGCGTTATGCCTACCCCGTGCCCCTGGCGCGGCTGATGGCCGGCAACTCGACACCGATGGCCCTGGAGCCGCATCCGGTGCAATGGCTGACCCCGGCCCAGCCGCCCAAGGCCGACGCGCTGTACAACAAGACCGGCTCCACCAACGGCTTCGGCGCCTACGTCCTGTTCGTACCGGGCCAGCAGGTGGGCATCGTGCTGCTGGCCAACAAGAACTACCCCAACGAGGAACGGATCAAGGCCGCCCACAAGATCCTCGACGCCCTGGATAGCCCACGCTAAGGGCGCCCCTCGACGCCCCTCGAGCCAGGCGCCACGGGCCGGCAACGGCTACGTGGCGCCTGGCTTGTCGCCTTGGCCAAGGCGCCTAGACTCAATGAATCCCCTCGACCGTTTACCCAGGCAAGGTTGGCCAACGGCGGCTCGGCTGTACCAAGACCGAGTCCGCAAACCCGCAGATTTGCAGGCGCAGGCTTGCACGCTGAACCTTCCACGCCGCTTTCCGGTCGATAACTGCAACCGGGCCCGGGTTGCCAGCGTGCTGCAGGCAACCGGCCAGGTATCCAAGCCGCCGGAGAGACGCCCCGTGATCACGACAATGCAAATCGCCAGAATCAAAGCCTGGGGCGCCCATGGCTTCACCGCTACCGGAGTGGTCAGCGCCCTGCTGGCGACCCTGGCGCTGTTCGACAACCAGCCCAAGGCCTGCCTGCTGTGGCTGGGAGTGGCGCTCTTGGTGGATGGCGTCGACGGTTCCCTGGCCCGCAAGGTCAAGACCAGTTCGGTGCTGCCCAACATCGACGGCTCGGTGCTGGACCTGGTGATCGACTACCTGACCTACGTGTTCATCCCGGCGCTGTTCATCTATCGCTACATTCCGCTGCCGGAATACAGCGCCTTGCTGGCCACCTCGCTGATCCTGCTGTCGTCGCTCTTGTGTTTCTGCAACGTCAACATGAAGAGCCACGACAACTACTTCCAGGGCTTTCCCGCCGCCTGGAACGTAGTCGCGCTGTGCTTCTACCTGATCGAGCCGGGCCCCTGGACCACCCTCTTGAGCATCTTCGTCCTGGCTCTGCTGACGGCTACCCGGGTGCAGTTCCTGCATCCGTTCCGGGTCCGCAAGTGGATGCCGGTGAACATCATCGTGACCTTCGTCTGGCTGCTCAGCGGCGCCTTGCTGATCCTCGGCCACCCGCAGCACAACCCGGCGATCATGGGCCTGTGGCTGGCCGCTTCGGCCTACTTCCTCGGGATCTGCCTATGGCGCTCGGCGCAGGAGTGGCTGGGCAAGGGGGCTTGAAGCGACGCCATCAACGATGGCTTTGGAGCCGTAAGGAGGCTAAGGCCTCCTTTGATCGTGCCTGCGCCAACAACTTCCATTCAGCCCATGATGCGTATCCGGTAGGCTGTCGACCACGACTGCCGAGCCAGGAAAGACATGAGCCATCTACCACTGATCGATCTTTATCCCATCAGCGATGATCCACCTTCGCCATGGGAAGTCAGCTTGCATCAAGCAGCTCTCCAGAACGGCTGGCCCACCAGGCCACTAAGAGAACAGCAGACCGTCAACGATGCCCGGGAGCTGGTCATCCATACCCTGCACAACTACTCACTTTCGGGAATCATCAGTGAGCTGCGCCGCCAGCTCAACGCCCACCCCCATCTGCGGCAGGCCAAGTCGGAAATGCCCTACCTGAAGGACTCCGAACCACTGCGGCAGTATCAAAAAGGCTCGGACAAGTTTCCCTTGGCGACGCTGAACGATGAAGTCAGGCGCCACGGCAAACTCCTGGCTCCGCGCCAGGTACTGTTCCACGGAGGGTCCTGCGGGCCAGTTGATGTCGGATCTTTCGTCACCAACCGGCCGTTATCGACCTCGCTCTGCCCGCAGATCGCTGCCTGGCACGCCTATAACGATCGGCTACCGAACGCCAACCCCGATCCCGCGATATGGATCCTGAACGCCCCCTATGGCAACAAAAAAGCGGTCATCTATCGCAAAGGCGGAGCAGGAATGGAAAATGAACAGGAGGTTCTGGTCGAGTCGGGGGCCACCATCAGCCCCTGGCGCCAGTTCAACGTTCGTACTTCATCGGCCAACGTTCTGGTGATCGAAGCGATCTTGACCTGATAGGAATGGCTCGCCATGGCGCTCTTTCCCTGAGCGAAAATCCGCCATGGCCCGGCGCGAAAGCTCAGAACGCCAGCTTGTAGCCGATGGAGAACAGCATCACCGCCAGGCACGGGCGCAGGAGTTCGTCGGAGACCCGGCCAGTCATGTGGCTGCCCAGCCAGATGCCCGGCAGCGAGCCTATCAGCAGGAACCCCAGGAGCTCCCAGTCCATGTTGCCCATGCTGGCGTGGCCCAGGCCCGCCACCAGGGTCAGGGGCACGGCGTGGGCGATCTCGGTGCCCACCAGGCGCTTGGTGGCCAGGAACGGATAGAGCAGGAACAGCGCCACGGTGCCCAGGGCCCCGGCGCCGATGGAAGTCAGGGCGACCATGGTGCCCAGGATCAACCCGGTGACCACGGTCAGAAGATTCAGGCCGCCGGCGCTGGGGCGGTAGTCGCCGCCGTGGCGCTGGGCGAAGGCCATGAGTTTTTTCTTGAACACGATGGCTAGGGCAGTCAGCAGCAGGACCACGCCCAGGCCTTGCTTGATCACCGCGTTCAGCGACTGCGGATCGGTATGCAGGTTCTTCAGGAACCACAAGGTCAGCAGCACCGCCGGCACGCTGCCCAGGGTCAGCCAACCGGTGATGCGCCAATCGATATTGCGGTTCTTCTGGTGCACCAGCACCCCACCGGACTTGGTGATGGCGGCGTACAGCAGGTCGGTACCCACGGCGGTGGCCGGATTGATGCCGAACCACAGCAGGATCGGGGTCATCAACGACCCGCCACCCACTCCGGTCATACCCACGATGAAGCCGACGATCAGGCCTGCGACGACAAAACCGAAATTACCCACATCCATCAAATAAAGCCCTACAGATCATGCGGCCAGGTGAAAAACTGGCGGCAGCATAGCGGCTAAAGCTTATGACCATTTATATGAATAAAATCTAACGTTATAACCACCTTTGAATTTTCCATGCACCCGGCGCATGCCAACCCCGCCCCGCTTGCATACTGCGCACCACCGGACCTTGCGTCGTCCCGCTGCCACGCTCGGTCCAGGTGTGGCGTCCCAGGGCCCGGCTGCATACCCGGGCCCTGGCATCCGGTATCCTGCTCGGCGCTTGCCGGGGCGCCCGGCGCAGCGCTCCCTGCGTATCCAAGGAAGGCCCATGACACCCGCCGACACTCCCTACCAGATCGAACAGCAACGCATCCGCTTCAGGCGCCTGAGCTTGCAACAATCCGCCACGGAGCAGCAGCCACCCCTGGAAAACTGGGGCCTGGCGCTGTCCGGCGGCGGCATCCGCAGCGCCACCTTCGGCCTTGGGGTCCTGCAGGCGCTGGCCCGGGCACCGGTCCCCGACGCCCATCAGGCGAACCCCGAACAGCCTTCGGCCAACACCGAGGAACGTAGCTTGCTGTCGCGGTTCGACTACCTGTCCACGGTCAGTGGCGGCGGTTACATCGGCAGTTTCTTTTCCAGCCTGTTCCTGCCCGGCCGCCTGCGCCCTGCGGACTCCCGTGACCCGGTGGGCCAGGCCGCCCGCGACGCCTACCAGGCCCTGCGCTTCGAACCACCGGGGCGCATCAGCACCGGCGTCGACTATGCCGAGCGCCCGGTCGGCCAGGGGCCTACGGCCTGGCTGCGGGAAAACGGTCGCTACCTGACCCCGACCGGGGCCGGCGACATGCTCTACGCCCTGGCCATGACTTGGCGCAACTGGTTGTCGCTGCACGCCATGCTCGGCCTGCCGATCGTGCTGGTGCTCAGTTTGCTGAGCCTGTTCCAGGTGCTGAGCCAAAGCAGCCTCTTGCTCTGGCCGCTGATGGCCGCGTTGCTCTTCGCCCTGCCCTGCGCCGTGGCTTATTGGCTGGTGATTCCCCGGGGCGACCTGGACCAGCCGCCGCGCCTGGACAACGCGGCCTACCGCAGCCTGCTGGCGCTGGTCGCCGGCCTGTGGCTGGCTGGCGGCCTGGCCGATAGCGTGGCCCAGTGGCATGGCGTGGGCGTCCTGGCCCTGGCCGCCGCCCTGGTGGGCAGCAATGCACTGCTGATCACCCGCCAACTGGTGCGCAACCTGGCCAACAACCGCGATCCGGGCAAGGACAGTACCTGCCAGAACTGCGTGCGCAATTACCGGGTGCAGGTCACCCGGGCCTTGGGCCGGGCCATGGCCGCGGTGGCGTTGCTGGTCTTCCTCGCCCTGCTGGTGAGCGGCGCCGAGCTGCTGTACGGCTACTTGCAGGCCTACCGGACCCTGGGCGCCATGGCCCTGCTGGTGCTGGTGATGTGGCTGGTGCGGCGGCTGGTGCTGCTCAAGGACGAGAAACCGTTGCCAGGCTGGATGCGCAAGCTGCCGCTGGATGTACTGGCGCTGATCGCCGGCGGCCTGCTGCTGGCCCTGCTGTGCCTGGGCTGGGCCCTGCTGGTGCAGTGGGTGGCCCACGACGGTGGAAGGGTGGCCTACGACGCGGCGGCGGCCTGGCGCCTGCTGGGACTGAGCCTGCTGGCGGCGCTGCTGGTGTGCGTCAGCGGCCGCTTCATCGGCTTTCTCAATACCTCGTCGCTACAGGCCTTCTATAGCGCCCGGCTGACCCGGGCCTACCTCGGCGCCTCCAATGGCCGGCGTTTCAACGGCCCGGCGCAGCAACGCCGGACCTACCTGAGCGTGGCCGAGCCGATGTCCAGCGACGACCTGTCGTTGCAGCAGTACTACGCCACGCCAAGCGCCGGACCGGTGCACCTGATCAATGTCACCATGAACCTCACGGTGGACCCCGCCGAACAGCTGGTACAGCGCGATCGCAAGGGCCAGCCGCTGTGCATCGCCCCGAACTGGGCGCCAGCCCTGGACGGTAGCTGCGCCCCCTGCGACGGCCCGGCCGAAGGCTACACCCTGGACGGCAAGCCCTACCGCCGCGACCTGCAACAGGCCCCAGCCTCGGAGATCATGCTGCCCTTGAGCCTGGGCGGATGGATCGGCGTGTCCGGCGCGGCCTTCAGTACCGGGCTGGGGCGAGCCACCAGCCTGGGCATGTCGCTGGTACTGGGCCTGGCCAACGTGCGCCTGGGCATCTGGTGGCCCAGCCGCTTCCTCGATCCCGGCCAGCAGCACTGGGTGCGCCAGGATCTCAAGCCCTGGACCTACTACAGCACCCAGGCTTATCTGTTCTACGAACTGACGGCGCGTTTCCACGGGCATCGCCGCGATTACCAATACCTGTCCGACGGTGGGCACTTCGAGAACACCGCCACCTACGAACTGCTGCGCAAGGAACGCCAGGTACGACTGATCGTGACCTGCGACAGCGGCTGCGATCCGGACTACCGCTTCGATGACCTGGCCAACCTGGTGCGCCTGGCGCGTATCGACCAGGCCCTGGAGATCCGCGAGGACCCGGGCGTGCTCCAGCATCCACTGCTCAAGACGGTGTTCGCCAGCCAGGAGCAGTTCCGCCAGCCACCGGACGCCGACAGCCGCCAGTGCGCGCTACTGCTCAATGTGCATGCCCATGCGCCTGGCTGCGAGAGCGGCATCGCCGCCCAGCCCCATTGCCGGATCCTGGTGCTCAAGCCGCGCCTGATCGCCGGGCTGGCCCCCGACGTGCGCAATTACGCCCGCAACAACCCGGGCTTTCCCAACCAGAGCACCGTGGACCAGTTCTTCGACGAAGCGCAGTTCGAAAGTTACCGGCAACTGGGCCTGGAGATCGGCCAGACGCTGTTCGGCCAGGAGGGACAAACCAACGAGATAGCCCAGGCCCTGTGGCGCTATCTCGATGGTGAAGCAGCGCTCTAGCTCAACGTGGCTGGTGCGCCTTGACCGCTTCCAGCCATTGCGCCTGAAGGCGCTCCTGCTGCGGGTCGATGCCCTGTTCGGCCAGCAGCGCCAGATGCCGCTCCACCTCGCCGAGCATCTGCCCATGGGCACTGGAGTTGGCATCGAGCTGGTGCATCTGGCCCAGCCCCAGGTGATAGAAACGCAGCAGCTTGAGGGCCGCCGGGTCACGGGCGGCCACCCCCGCGGTGACCTGGTGCATGACGTTGGTCACCCGCATCAGGCTGCGCTTGAGGCGCCAGCCATAGACCGCCGCCGCCATCCACGGCTGGTGCCAGAACACAGTACGTACCAGGGCTGCGCAGACCAGCAGGCCAACGCCCACCCCGGTGGCATTCCAGACCAGGTTGTCGCCGCCACCCTGGCCGAACAGCGCCACCGCGGCGCTGGAGAACAGCATGGCCAGGGCAATGAACACCAGGGCGATGATCAGGGTGCTGCGCCGGGTCTGCCGGCGGTAGAGCTCAGGGTCCTGGGGGGTGATGACGAACATGGGGCGATGGGCTCCACTGGCAAGGAAATGGGCGGGCATTATCACCGCTGGCGGCCACGGCGGTGACGAAAATCGCCGCACAGGACGGAAATATCCCCTCGGCTTGATCCAGGTCGGTATTCACCGCTATCGCTCCCGGGGCCGGCGAGGACGCAATGCGCGCCCCAGGCGCCGCCAGCCCAGCACCACACCGCTGACGCTGATCAGCAAGCCGCCGGCACTGAACAGCAACATCCACAGGTCCCACAGTGGTCGCTTGCCCAGCAGCGGCAGCCAGTCCCAACTGTGCAGCAGGGCGAACAGCCAGCGCGAGGCACGCCGTGGCTGGTCCAGCTGGCCCACCACGGCGCCGGTGTAGAGATCCAGATGCAACCAGGTCCGGGCCGGATCGTCGAAGCGCACCCGCAGTGCCGGCAAGCGCTGCTGCAGATGGCCGAGCATGGCCTGGGGCTCCCGGGCGTAGTAGTAGAAGTCGTAGGCCTGCAGTTGCTCGACCTGCAGCGGTTGGCCAGGGCTGATGGCCTGGGCCGCCTGTTGCAGGGTATGGGGCTCGAACCGCGACAACACCCGGTCCGCGGCCATGTCCAGGATCCGCGTGCGCCCGGCGCCGTCGTAGCCGATCACGTAGCCCTGGCCGGCAATCATTCGCCACTCCAGCTCCCGGGCCCGCAGGCCGTCGCCGGCAAAGCGCTCCAGGACCTGGCGCGCATCCAGGGGAAAGGCCGCGGCATCGAGCGCCGCGCCCTGGTACGCCGCCAGCGACAACGGCCGGGCGCTGCTGAAGATCTTCCATGGATTCATCGACATCAAGCCACTGAAGATCCAGGTGATGGCGAGCACCCCGAACAGCAAGCCGCCCAGGTGATGCCAACGGGCAAAGCCCTGGTAGGGCGAGCGCGAGCCATTGCGATAGGTGCGGCCAAAGCGCCAGCGCAACAGGCCTACCGCCAGGCCCAAGACCGCCATCAATGTCGCCCCCAGGGACAGGTAGGTGACGATCGGCCCCCAGGCGCCATCGATGCCGATGCCGCGCAACGCATACAGCCAATGCAGCCAGGCACCGATCCAGTTCCAGGCCCGTTCATTGGCGGTGGCATCGCGCACCACCTCGCCGGTGCTGGCGGAAACGTACAGCAACCGGTCCTCGGCATCGGCCAACGCCACCCGATGCAACGGCCGGTCGCCATCCAGGGCCCGGGACAGGCTCCAGGTATCCTGCGCGACTACGCCACGCTCGCTTGCAGCCACCCCCGGGGCGAACTGGCGAGCCGCCGCCAGCGCCTGTGGCCAGTCGGTGGGGGGCATGGGCCGGGCGCTGCGGGCGTCCACCGCCTGCTTGCGCGCTCCGGGATATTCCAGGACATAACGCGGGGTTCCGGCCACCGTGAGCAGGCGCAGGCTGGTCGGCGCTTGCCCGCTGTCGGCGGCCGCCAACACCCGCTCCAGGCTGGCGCCCTCCTGGTCCAGGACCAGCGGCGGCAGGTGAGCCAGGTGTTCGGCGGGGGTCAGCTTGGGATATCCGACATACAGCATCACGGCCCCGGAGATGAACCACAGGGCCATGAACAGGCAGGCGACGATCCCCAGCCAGCGGTGCCAGAGGTACAGGTAACGCTTCATCACATCGATCTCGCAGCGACGCGGGGCACCCTCGGGCGCCCCGCCGGTTCAGGTCAGAAGCGCGTTTGCAGCGCCAGCTCGAAGGTCCGCGGTGCCCCCAGGTACAGTTGGGTCGGCGCGGTGCTACGGGCGTATACCCGGTCGGTGAGGTTGCGTACCCGGGCGGTGACCCGGGTATCGGCATCGACCCGATAGCCGACGAAGGCGCCGAAGATCGCGTAGCCCGGGGCATAGCGGGTGTTGGCCGCGTTGGCGTACATCGACGACACATAGCGGCTGTCGGCCCCCACCTGCCAGGACGAGTCCAGGTCGTAGGTCAACCACAGGTTGGCCACCTTCTCGGGAATGTTCGTGGGACGGTTGCCCTTGCGCGACACAGACCGGCCGCCGACGTTTTCATAGAACTCGTCGTACTGCGCATCGACATAGGCGAAGTTGCCCTCGGCCAGAAGCTTGGGCGTGACCCGCAGCGACGCCGCCAGCTCGACCCCGCGGGAAGACTGCTGGCCCACCGGCTGGCTATTGCCCGGGTTGGCCGGGTCGGCGGTGGACAGGTTCTTGCGTTCGATGCGGTAGGCCGCCAGGGTGGCCGAGCCGCGCCCTTCGAGGAAGTCGAACTTGCTGCCGATTTCCCACTGGTTGCCGGTGCTCAGGTCGAAGTCGCGCACCTGGCCATAGCTGGCGGTGGTGAGGACCCCGGAGGGCGGATCGGCGGCGGTGCTGTATTGCACATAGACATTGGCCGTCGGGGTCAGCTCGTAGACCAGCCCCAGGCGCCCGGTGGTGGGCCGGTACTTGCGCTGGAAGAATGCCGGGTTGGCCGCGTTGACGGCGCGGTAGTTGGTCACTTCCAGGTCGATCTGGTCATGGCGCAGCCCACTGAGCAAGGACAGGCGCTCGCTGAGTTGCAGGCGGTTTTCCAGGAACAGCGCCCAGGTGTCCACCTGGTTGCACCGGTTCTTGTCGAAGCTGCGGCGCACTCCGGGCAGGTCCCAGAAGCTGCCGGGCTCGAAGCGGTCCGGATCGAGCTGGTCGCCCGGGCCCGGCAGGGACAGCGGGTAGTTGCTCATGACGTTGTGGCTGTAGTCGATGCCCGTCGACCATTGGCTGTCCAGGCCGAACACATTGCCCTGATGCAGCAGTTCGAAGCGATTGCCGTTGAGCTCCTGGGCATGGCGCTGGAGCAAGGTGCCGGAACGGATCACCCGGGAGTTGTCGGCGTTGTAGGCGTAGTTCTCGACGTTGCGGTATTCGCGATCGGCGTTGTAGTGGTACAGGGTGTTGCGCAGCGAGGTGGCGTCATCGAGCTGGTAGTCGATGATCGAGCGCAACCAGCGCACCCGCTGCTCGTAGCGACCGTCGTCGACGTTGTAGTTCTCGAAGCGTCGGCTGCGCTGCACTTGCATCTTGCCCTCCAGCGGCGCCAGGGCCGGGGTTCCCCAGTAGGGACTGTCGACACGCTCGTCCTGGTATTCGAAGGCCAGGGTGTGGGACAGCTGGTCGTTGATATCCGTCAGCAGGGAAAAGGCCAGGGTCCAGGCATCGCGTTGCTCGCGGTCGATGTAGCCGTTGCTGGTGCTGTGGTTGAAGTCCAGGCGCGCGTAGTGCCGGGGGCCCGGTCCGGCGTTGAGGGCGTGGTTGAAACCCAGGGACAGGGCGCGGCTGTCGTAGGAGCCGTAGCTGATCCGCCCTTCGTTGAACGACTCGCTGCGCGAGGCCAGCTTGGTGATGTAGTTGATGGAACCACCCACGGCCCCGGCGCCGTAGAGAAAACTCGAGGGCCCGCCCACCGCCTCGACCCGATCGTAGATCCAGCTGTCCACCGGCCGCGCGGCGATGGAGTCGTACTGCACGCTGATGCCATTGAACAACTGGGTAATCTGCGGCCCGGAGAAGCCACGATAGGACACGAATCCCGGGATACCCGGCGACGAAGCGGCGTTCATGCCCGGCATGCCCAGTAGTACATCCTGGGTCGTGGCAGCACCGCGCTGCTCGATCTGCTGGCGCTCGACCACGCTGATCGACGCCGGGGTCTGCCTGGGGGTCAGGCCCAGGCGCGAACCGGTGGTGCCCTGGGTATCGAGTTGCAGGCCGAACTTCTTCTGTTCATCGGCGCTGATGCGCATCTGCGGCAGTTCCAGCGTGCCCTCGGCCAGGGCATTGAAAGACAGGGCGCAGCACAGCGCCGCGCAGCTTGGAGAGCGATACAGGTACTTCATAGTCTCGGACTCGGAAAAAACCATCGAATGCCGCCCGCCCGTGGCCACGCGAACGCGCGCACGGCAACAGGCCAGGGACGGCAATGAGGCGACCGCGATGGGTCGCCGGGGAGCCAGGTCAGCTCAGAGGGGGAGCCCGAGGGTTGAGGGGCGGCCAGCCATAGCGTGGCGGCGCCTTGTCATGCTGCGCGACCTTGGGTCGTTGCAGGCACTGGCGACGCAACAGCCAGGCCAGGCAGAACAGCAGCCCCAGGCCCAGGGTGACGGCCGAGCACAACGGGCAGACCAGGGTATTGAGCCAGCCGGCACCTGCCTGGTCGCTGAAGTCGGTGTCCACCGCCAGGCCCTGGTTGCCCAGGGCGGAACAGAACTGCCCGCCTACGCCATTAAGCTCCAGCCCGGCCACCTGGCCATGACCCAAGCCGCAGACGAACACGTTGAACAGCACGCAGAAATACAGCGTCCAGGCAACGTAGCGGCGATAGGGTGAGGTGCGAGTCATGGGGCGCAAGGTTAACAGCCGGCAACGCCGTGGAAAATCACCGTTACATTTTTCGTCACCCCATCCACTGCGCCGGGTGTAGCTGCTGCCGCAGGCTCGGTACGAGCCGCCGGGGCTTACGCGTTCAACCTGAAACACTGCGATGGTGGGCGCTGCGCACCCGGTCGCAGCCTCGCCCGCTCGGCAGCGGCTACAAGGGCTGACACGGCTTGGTGTAGCCGCTGCCGCAGGCAGCGTACGACTCGGCACGAGCGGATCATGCGCTCAGCCAGGGATACCGCGCTGGCGGGCGATCATTCGCGGTCCTGGGACTTCACCGCCAGGATGCTGCCCGGCATCGAATACAACGCTCGCTCGGTGGTGCTGCCGATCAGCCGGCCAAAACCGCTGCGGTGCACGGTGCCCATGACCACGGCGTCCACCAGGTACTCGTCGACGAACTGGGCGATGCCCGGGACCGGTGGCCCCATGATGAAGTGGCGAAACTCCTGGGGCACGTTGTGCGCGTCTCCCAGGCGCTCGAACTCCTTGTGCAGGGAATCACGCAACTCGTCCAGGCAACTGGCGCTCCAGGCCGTGGAAGCCACCGGCGCCACGCCGTCGAGCATCGGCATCAGGTCATAGGCATACAGCAGGTGCAACTGCGCGTCGCACTGCAAGGCCAGGGCATTGGCGGTGCGGATGATCTGGGCATTGAGGCCGCTGATCTGGGTATCGGACTGGGCCGGGTCCACCGCCGCGACGATCCGCCGTGGCAGGTTGTTCGGTGCGTCGTTGACCAAGTGCACCGGCACTGGGGCGTCGCGCAGCAGGTGGCAGTCCAGCGGTGTGACGAAGACCCGCTTGAGCGCCGATTCCAGGGTCACGTCCTTGATCAGCAGGTCAGGCTGGAACTCGGCGATGTAGTCCAGCATGTCCTTGAGCACCTGGGTGCTCCAGATCACCTGGGTGCTGACTTCCACCCCCTGCTCGCGCATCCATTGCGCCTCCACTTGCAGCCAGCGCTCATGGCGTTGCAGATAGGCCTGGCGCTCGCTGTCCTCCAGGTGTTCTTCCCACAGGTAAGTGCGCGCTGGCGGTTCGACGAACACCAGGGCATGCAGCTTGGCGCCACTGGCCCGGGCCAGGGCGGCGGCCCGGCGGGCGGCGGGTGACTGGTGCTGCTGGGGATCGGCGATCAGCAGCAGACGCTGGTACTGGCTCATGGTGCACCTCCTTGTTGGGCAGTGGCCTCGAGTGTCGAGCCTGGCAGCCACGAACGCCTTGATACGCATCAACGGCGCCAGCGCTTCTCCATCAAGACTAGCGGCGCAAGCCCGGCAAGCACAGCAACAGGGCCATTGCGCCGCACAGGCACAGGCTCGCCCCCAGTGCCTGGCCCCAGCCCACCAGCAGCAATCCGGCACCGATCAACAAGTAATAGAACAGGCCGAACAAGGCCCCGGCACTGCCCAGCCGGTCGCTGTAGGCGGTCAGGGCCGAACCGAGGATATTCGGGATCGCCAGGCCGAAACCCAGCACCACACCGCCCATGGGCAACACCAGCCACAGGCTGTGTTGCAAAGCCAGTACTCCCAGCCCCCCGGCCAGCACCGCCAGGGCCGCCAGCACCAGCAGCCGGGCACTCTGCCAACCGCGCCCGAGCAGCCAGCGATTGCACCAGGCGCCACAACCGGAGCCCAGGGCCAGCAACGCGCCGCTGTAGCCGAACCATTGCTCGCCCTGCCCCAATTGGCGGAACAGGAAGGGACCCAGGCTGTAGTAGCTGAGCAACGCGATGTTGAACGCCGCCACCAGCAACGCCGAGCGCCAGATACCAGGGTCGCGCAGCATCTGCCACAGGGTCCCGGCCAGGGGCGCCAGGGGCTGGGCCGGCGGTCGGGTTTCCGGCAGCGCCCGGGCACAACAGGCCAGCAGTATCAGGGCCAGTACCAACAGGGCCGCCAAAGCCCCGCGATACCCCAGGGCCTGGGTCACGCCCGAACCGGCGAACAGGCCAATGGCCGGGCTGGCCGCCAGCACCATGCCGACCAGGGAAAATACCCGGGCCAGTTCACGCCCCTGGAACAGGTCCCGCAACAAGGTCTGGGTCACTACCGAGCCAGCCGCCACGCCCACGGCGGCCAGGGCCTGGCAACACAAGAAGGCAGCGAAGTCGTTGGCCAGCAGCCCCAGGCACTGGGCCAGGGCATACAGGGCCAGGCCGCCCAGCAAGGCTGGGCGTCGGCCCCAGCGATCGCTCAGGCGGCCCCACAAGACGACGCCCGGGGCAAACCCCAGGATGAATACCGAAAGGCTCTGGGCCGCCTGCTCCGCAGGCACGTCGAAGGCCTGGCCGACATCGGCCAGGGCCGGGCTGTAGAGGGTCTGGGCGATCTGCGGAAACATCAGCAAGACCATGGCCAGGGGCAATAAGGTACGGGGATTCATCGGGCTGCTCGGCAAGAAAAACACGCCGGCGATTCTAAGCAGGCGGCATTGGCGTATTATCGAAATCTTGCCAATAAACATTGGAAACCAGACAACCATGGCATGGCTCGAGCCCCAGGCCCGCTTCGACCCGGACGCCTTCACTACCCCGGTGGTCGGCATCGCCGCGACCCTGGGCGATCATGACTCCGGCCTGCACCAGCATCAGCGCGGCCAGTTGCTGTACACCCGCCAGGGCTGCACGCGCATCACCCTGGCCGACCGCCTGTGCCTGCTGCCGCCCTCACGAGCGGCATGGATACCCTCCGGCGTCCGCCATCGCGCCCAGATGCAGCAAAGCGTGGACTACCGCTCGCTGTACTTCTGCCGCGAACTGGCCCCGCAGCTGCCAGCGGAGGTGGCGGTGATCGAGGTCAGCCCACTGTTGCATGCGGTGCTGGAGCCCATGGCCCAGGCCGCCTTCGATTGTGACTGGAGCCAGGGGCGCTACCCGCACCTGCTGGGCCTGTGTCTCGAGGAAATCGCTACGGCCGCGCGCCAACCGCTGTCCTTGCCCCTGCCCCGGGACAAACGCCTGCGACCTCTGCTGGACGACCTGCAAAGCCTGCCGCCGGAACTGCAGGTGCTGGCGACCCGGGTGGGCGCCAGCAGCCGGACCATCGGCCGCATTTTCCAGCGCGAGACTGGCCTGGGCTACCAGCAGTGGCGCCAGCAATGGCGGCTGATGCGGGCCATCGAATTGCTCGCCACCGGTCGCAGCATCAGCTACAGCGCCTTCGAACTGGGCTTTGCCAGCGACAGCATCTTCATCGCCTTCTTCAAGGCCATGACCGGTACCACGCCTCGCGCCTACTTCAAGTGAGGCTCGACGCCTCAGGCCTGGGGCAACTTGCGAAAACCCACCGCCAGGCGGTTCCAACTGTTGATGGTGGAGATCGCCATGGTCAGGTCGACGCATTCGCTGGGGCTGAACTGACCGGCCAACAGCTCGTAGTCGGCGTCCGGTGCCTGGGTCTCGCTGAGCCGGGTCAGGGCTTCGGTCCAGGCCAGGGCGGCGCGCTCGCGCGCAGTGAAGAACGGGCTTTCGCGCCAGACCGCCACGGCGAACAAGCGGCGCTCGGTCTCCCCTTGCTTGAGGGCATCCAGGCTGTGCATGTCGACACAGAAGGCACAGCCGTTGACCTGCGAGGCCCGCAGCTTGACCAACTCGATCAGGGATTTTTCCAGTGGCAGCCGTGAAACCGCGGCCTCCAGGGCGAGCATGGCCTTGAGGGCGTTGGGCGAAGCGGTATAGAAATCCAGGCGTGGTTGCATGGGGTGGCTCCGGTTCAGTCAAGATGCCGCCACGTTACGCCGCCCCCAAGTGCCGACCAATGGCCAATCCCCGGGAACTTGGCTAGACCAATGCCTGGTGCTTCGTGTAGCCGTATGACCTGCCAGCCCGCATCGTCGGCGCGGTTTATGCGATAGGCCTGCGAGCGCGTACCGGCGGGCGCTGCGCACCCGGTCGCAGCCTCGCCAGCTCGGCAACGGCTACAGGGACTGGCACGGCTGCGGGATGGTCTGTCGGCGCGGCTCAGGTGCGGCTACGCAGCCATTGCATGAAGCCCTTTTTCAACACCGGCTTGGGTTGGGACTGGGTCAGGCTCTGGGCCATATGCCGACGGAAATCCAGCAGGTTCTTCATGGCTTCGTTGATGTCGTGGCGGGCATCCAGGCACGGTTTGAGGAACTCGTTGTCGATGCGGTACAGGCTGCAGAAGGTCTTGGCCGAGAACTGCGCCAGGGTCGCCTCCTCGGACACCACTCCAGCCTCGCCGATCACCTCGCCCGGCCCCATGCGTCCAGCCTCGAACGGCTGGCCTTCGCGCTGCATGGTCACCGACACCACTCCAGACTCGATGATGAACAAATGATCGCTGACCTCGCCGGCCGGCAGGATGACCTCGCCGGCACGGAAGGTCTGCAACTGCATGTTCTGGCTGAAGGTGTCCTTCTCCTCCTGGCGCAAGGTGGAAAAGATGCTCGAGGTGTCCAGCAGCGCCCGGGGCCGGGATGCGCCCGCCGCTTGGCTGGCCTCGTTGCTGGACAACAGGCTGACGCCACTGGCCTGCAGATGACGGAACGCCAGGTCGAACAGTTGATTACGCACTTCGCGTTTTTGCCCCATGCTGGCGACGAAACCACTGATCTCGTACTCCGCGCCAGTGCTGCTGGTGCTTTTCATGGCGACGCTGGCAGCCGGGCTGGCCAACAGGAACCGGCAGCCCAGGGTCGCGCGCTCCAGGGCCTCGATGACCTTCTGCGGCCGGGCATGGGGGCTGACCTGCAGGCTCACCGCCACCCCATGGACATCGCTGGGCCGGCTGAAGTTGGTGATCTTGGCCTTGGAGGCCAGGGAGTTGGGGATCACCACCATGCTGCCCTGGGAGGTCTGCAGCCGGGTGGCTCGCCAATCGATGTCCAACACCCGTCCCTCGGTGCCGTCGATGGCGATCCAGTCATCGATCTGGTAGGGCTTGGTGGTGTTGAGCACGATCCCGGAAAACAGGTCGCTGAGGGTGCTTTGCAACGCCAGGCCGACGATGATCGCCAAGGCCCCGGAGGTCGCCAGCACGCCCTTGACCGGCAGTTCCAGCACATAGGCCAGGGCGGCGATGATGGCGACCAGGAAGATCAGCGCCCCCATCAAGTCCTGCAGCAACCGTCCGGTATGACCGACCTGCTGCATCATCAGGGTGCCCAGCAATACGGTCAGGGTCCGCGCGCCGAACAGCCACCAACCGATCTCCAGGCCAGTGGCGGCCAGGTGCAGCGGTACATCGTCCGGCCAGGGCGCAGCTTGCAGGGGGTTCATGCCCTGGTTGAACAGCATCAGGCTGTAGAGGCAGAAGATCAGCACCCGCACCGCCAGTTTCCAGTACTCGCCACGGGCGCCTATCACCCGCCAGAGCACGATATCCAGGAACAGCAGGAACAACGCGGCCAACAACGGATGGTCGGTGAACAGGGAAAACATCGAGGCGCTCCGGCAAGACGAGGACGGCAAGATCGCACGAAAGGGCTTGCAGCAGGTATAGCCGCAAAAGCCGGGCATGGAGGGAAAGAGATCAGCCGCCGGGATACGGCGGCTTCACAGGCCTATCGGATATAGCCCCTGCCACAGGCTGCGCCCGGTTCGGCACGAGCGGCCCAACTTGCCTGGGCGATGAACCCCGCGCATTGGCGAGTGCTGCGCGCCCGGACGCAGCCTCACGGGCTCGGCAGCGGCTACCAGGACCGGCTTACTTGCCCTGGGTCAGGGTGTTGTAGCTGGTCATCAGGTTGCGGTAGTCAGGGATGTGGTTGGAGAACAAGGTGCCCAGCCCCTCGATGTCGTTGCGCCAGTCACGATGCAGCTCGCAGGCCAGGCCGAACCAGGTCATCAGTTGGGCGCCGGCGGCGGACATGCGGTTCCAGGCCGAGTCGCGGGTCAGTTCATTGAAGGTACCGGAGGCATCGGTGACCACGAACACCTCGAACCCCTCTTCCAGGGCCGAGAGCGCCGGGAAGGCCACGCAGACTTCGGTCACCACGCCGGCGATGATCAATTGCTTCTTGCCGGTGGCCTTGACCGCCTTGACGAAGTCCTCGTTGTCCCAGGCATTGATCTGGCCAGGACGGGCGATGTACGGCGCATCGGGGAACAGCGTCTTCAGTTCGGGCACCAGCGGACCATTGGGGCCGGTTTCGAAACTGGTGGTGAGGATGGTCGGCAGCTTGAAGTACTTGGCCAGGTCGCCCAGGGCCAGGACGTTGTTCTTGAAGCGATCGGGGTCGATATCGCGCACCAGCGACAGCAAGCCGGCCTGGTGGTCTACCAGCAGAACGGCAGCGTTGTCCTTGTCCAGGCGTTTGTAAGCAGTAGTCATGATGAAGTCCTCGCTAATGATCGATGCCGGGCAATCCGGCCTGAGTTAAACCCGTGGAGCCCATCCGTGCTTGACGGTGGGTCACGGGGTACAGCACGCGACGCGCAAGAGTTGCCCTGCGAGCCGCGCCAGCGCTGCCGGTCAGTGACCGGCGGCGTCCATCTGGCCGAAGCGTCCCGATTGGAAATCGACGAAGGCCTGGTGAATCTCCTCTTCGCTGTTCATCACGAACGGGCCGTGGCCGACGATGGGTTCGTCGATGGGCTCGCCGCTGAGCAGCAGCACGATCGCGTCGCTGTCGGCCTCCAGGCCGAGCAGGTCGCCATCGCGCTCCAGCAATACCAGCTGGCCTTCGCGCACCCGCTCCTGGCCATTGACCTGCAAGGTGCCGCGCAACACTACCAAGGCCGTGTTACGCCCGGCCTGCAGCTCCAGGTCCAGGGGCTTGCCGGCCCGCAGGCGCAGGTCCCAGACGTCGATCGCGGTGAAGGTCCGGGCCGGGCCCTGGCGACCGCCGAACTGACCGGCGATCAGGCGCAGGCTGCCGGCATTGCCCGGCAGTGGCAGTTGCGGGATGTCGTTGGCCAGGATGGTCTGGTAGCCAGGCGCGGCGAGCTTGTCCCGGGCCGGCAGGTTGACCCACAGCTGGACCATTTCCAGGTTGCCGCCACGGCGGGCGAAATCGGCGGAGTGAAACTCCTCGTGGAGGATCCCCGAGGCCGCGGTCATCCACTGCACGTCACCCGGGCCGATCTTGCCGCCGCTGCCAGTGGAGTCGCGGTGCTCGACCTCACCGTCGTAGACGATGGTGACGGTTTCAAAACCGCGATGGGGATGCTGGCCGACCCCGCGCCGGGCGCTGGTAGGGCTGAACTGAGCGGGACCAGCATGGTCGAGCAACAGGAATGGGCTGATGTGCTGGCCCATCTGGTCGTAGGAAAACAGGGTGCGGACCGGAAACCCGTCGCCGACCCAATGGGGCCTGGGGCTGGTGTAGATACCGATGATGTTTTTCATGTGGTCCTCCAGAACTTTCTGATGGACACACCTTAAATCCCACACCTTTGACCCGCTAGACTGCAAAAATCACCCTTAGCGTTCTATTTGGAGAACGATCTTGGAAGACCTCAATACCCTCTACTACTTCACCCAGGTAGTGGAACATCGCGGCTTCGCCGCCGCCGGAAGGGCCCTGGACATGCCCAAGTCCAAGCTCAGCCGGCGCATCGCCCAGTTGGAGGAACGCCTGGGCGTACGCCTGATCCAGCGCACCAGCCGGCACTGCTCGCTGACCGAGATCGGCCAGGAGTACTACCAGCGTTGCCTGGCCATGCGGGTCGAGGCCGAAGGCGCGGCGGAAGTCATCGAGCGCAATCGTTCCGAGCCCCAGGGGCTGGTACGGGTGGCTTGCCCCACCGCCCTGCTCAACTCCTGGGTCGGGCCGATGCTCACCCGCTTCATGCTCAAGTACCCGTTGGTGGAATTGTTCATCGAGAGCACCAACCGCCGGGTCGACTTGATCCACGAAGGGTTCGACATCGCGCTGCGGGTGCGCTTCCCGCCACTGGAAAGCACCGACCTGGTGATGAAGGTGCTGGGCAACAGCACCCAATGCCTGGTGGGGCATCCGGACTTTCTCCAGCGGCTGTCGAGCCCGCCCTCGCCGGCCGACCTCAGCGGCCTGCCGAGCCTGCACTGGGGCGCGGGGCAACGGGACTACCAATGGCAATTGCAGGGCCCGGACGAGGCCGAGGCCCTGATCCGCCATCACCCACGGTTGGTCACCGATGACTTGATCGCCCTGCGCCATGCGGTGCTGGCCGGGATCGGCATCGCCCACCTGCCCCTAGTAGTGGTGCGCGAGGACCTGGAGGCCGGGCGCCTGCATGAACTGGTTCCCGGCTGGGCGCCGCGTTGCGGGATCGTCCATGCCATCTTCCCTTCGCGCCGCGGCCTGCTGCCTTCGGTGCGCGGCCTGATCGATTTTCTCGGCGAGGAGTTCAGCCACAGCGACATGGCCTGAAGCGCGGGAAACGGCTGATCCATGGCGGGTATGGCACTGGGCAAGAAAATATTCCAGCCATAATATTTTCCCCAGAACCCTGTCGCCCAGCCGAGGAGAAGCCCATGCACAGCCCAACCCGTGAAGCCACCCTGGCCCAATGGCAAGCCCAGGAACAAGCCATGCGTGCGCGCCTGGCCGGCCCCGGGAGCCTGTCCCTGGCCGAGGTCAGCGCCCTCACGCCGGAACAGTTCTTCGCCGGGATCGGCAACGGCGAGTTGCCTTCACCGCCCATCGGCAGCCTGCTGGATTTCATACCTATCGAGTGGGACAACGGCCTGTTCGTGTTCCAGGGCACCCCGGATAACCGCCACTACAATCCACTGGGCACCGTCCATGGAGGCTACGCCGCCACCTTGCTGGATTCATGCATGGGTTGTGCGATCCATACCCGCCTGCAACAGGGCCAGGGCTACACCACCCTGGACCTGCGCATCAGTTATGTAAGGGCCTTGACTGGGGACAGTGGCCCGGTGCGGGCCGAAGGCAAGATCGTGCATCTGGGCCGCAGCACGGCCCTGGCCGAGGGCCGGATCTATGACGTGGATGGCCGGCTGTATGCCACCGGCAGCACCACCTGCATGATCCTCCAGCCCAGGGATTGAGCTACCGCGGACAGGGGCCTGCCTGGGCTGGATAATCCGCTGGATCGATCAACTGCATCAGCTGCCCGAGTGCCTCGTGGTCCGGCAACTGCGCCTGGCTGACATGGATGCTCTGGCGCCTGTGGCTGGCGATTCCCGGCCAACCCGGACAATCGTAGATCAGCACCTGGTGCAATTGCCGGTTGTCCATGCAGAAGGCCAGCAGGTCGAAGCCGTCCGCGACATCGAAGGTAGCGCTGATGATCGCCAGGTCGAACGGGGCGCTGGAGTACTCCACCAGGGTCAGCAGCTCCTCGAGCCGGTGTACGGGAACGATGCGGTAATAACCCAGCTGGTTGAGGGCTCTCTCGATTTGCATCCGTTGAAAATGCTGATTGTCGGCAATCAGTATGCGCAGCGCTCTGTTGGACATTCTTCTGATCCTATTGCTGGGTGGCGACCGACAGGAACCGGTCTTGTCCTCCTGAATCGGTAGAAGGCTGGAGTAAGCATCCCAGGGCCTGCCATGAGATCGTTCTGAAACCGCTCCAGCTCGGTCCTGCCATCGGCACAGCGCACGGGCCGATGAAGTAGACGACAGTTCGTCGTCAGATCCGCGCAAGACTGCAAACCACATTAAGCGGCGATCAACACTCAAGGCAGCAAGGCGTCTGTGTGTAATTGTTTCGAAGGCTCTGGACTGGCCATCATTCGGTGGTACTGGGGCTCCAGAACGCCTGCTGGACCAACGACGAGCCCGAGAGCCGGGCCACCAGCGCGTCCAGCTCGTCACCGTCCACCGAGGTACTGGCGAGCGTCGCCTCGATTTGCACTTCCTCGCTGCCGAAGGCATGCACGTCGACGTCGCTGGCCGGATGGTTGCAGCGCGCCAACTCGGCCTCCAGCAAGGCGAACACGGCTTTCTGCCGGGAACGATGGGCGATCACGTAGACGATGTTCGTGACCTCCGCGGAGATCACGTCCAGCGGCTGGCGGTTGATGTTGTTGACGATAGGCCGCAAGAGGGTGTTGGCCGCCAGCACGAACAAGGTGCCGAGCAGGGCTTCGAGGATCAGGTCGGCACCCGCGCAGGCCCCCACCGCCGCCGAGGCCCAGAGGGTGGCGGCGGTATTCAACCCTCGCACATTGCCCTCCTCGCGCATGATCACCCCGGCGCCGAGGAAACCGATCCCCGAGACCACGTAGGCCACTACCCGCACGGCCCCTTCGGCGCCACCCAGGCGGTTGGCCATGTCGACGAAGATCGCCGCCCCTACCGCCACCAGCACGTTGGTGCGCAGCCCGGCAGTGCGTTGGCGGAACTGGCGCTCGAAGCCGATCAGCCCGCCAAGGATGAACGCTGCGCTAAGGCTGACCAGGGTATCGATCAGCGAGTCCAGGTTGACGTTGTGCAAGGCTTGCATGGCGAAGATCCTCTTGGCGACCTGCGGCAAGCTAGCAGTGGCAGGTTACAGGCAGCGCAGCGCCCCCCTGAAAACCTGCCGCGTGCCAGTACTGCCCGTTACTGCCAGCCGAAGCGCCGGATGTAGAACCCCTTCACCGCCTGGGTCAGGGCCATGTAGGCCACAAGGATCAGCGGCAGGTACAGGAAGTACAGCGGTGGCAAGGCCTGCAGCTTGAAGTAGTGGGCCAGCGGCCCCATCGGCAGGAAGATGCCCACGGCCATGATGATTCCGGTCATGACCATCAGCGGCATGGCCGCCCGGCTTTGCAGGAACGGAATCTTCGGCGTGCGGATCATGTGCACGATCAGGGTCTGGGTCAGCAGCCCCACCACGAACCAGCCGGACTGGAACAACGTCTGGTGCTCTGGAGTACTGGCGCCGAATACATGCCACATCAGGGCGAAGGTGGTGATATCGAAGATCGAGCTGATGGGCCCGAAGAACACCATGAAGCGTCCGACATCCGCCGGCTGCCAACGCTGGGGCTGCTTGAGCATCTCGTCGTCGACGTTATCGAAGGGAATGGCGATCTGCGAAATGTCGTACAACAGGTTCTGTACCAGCAGGTGCATCGGCAACATCGGCAGGAACGGGATGAAGGCACTGGCCACCAGCACCGAGAACACGTTGCCGAAGTTGGAGCTGGCGGTCATCTTGATGTACTTGAGCATGTTGGCGAAGGTCCGCCGTCCTTCCAGCACGCCCTCCTCCAGCACCATCAGGCTCTTTTCCAGGAGGATGATGTCCGCCGCTTCCTTGGCGATATCCACCGCACTGTCCACCGAAATGCCGATGTCGGCGGTGCGCAACGCCGGCGCGTCGTTGATGCCGTCGCCCATGAACCCCACCACGTGCCCGTTGGCCTTGAGCAGGCGGACGATGCGCTCCTTGTGGGTCGGGGTCAGCTTGGCGAAGACATTGGTGGTCTCCACCGCCTTGGCCAGTTGCTCGTCGCTCATGCACTCGATGTCGTTGCCCATCAACAGGCCCTGTTGCTCCAGGCCCACTTCACGGCAGATCTTGGCAGTCACCAGCTCGTTGTCGCCAGTCAGCACCTTGACCGCCACGCCGTGCTCGGCCAGGGCCTTGAGCGCCGGCGCGGTGCTGTCCTTGGGTGGATCGAGGAAGGCCACGTAGCCGATCAGGGTCAGCTCACGCTCATCGGCCAGGCTGTAGGTGTCGCGTCCTTCGAGCATGGGCCGGGCCGCTACCGCCACCACCCGCAGGCCCTCTTCGTTGAGATCGGCAGTGACCCGGCGGATCCGCGCCAGCAGCGTATCGCTCAGGACTTCCTCGGCCTCGCCATGACGCACGCTGCGGCATACCGCCAGCACTTCCTCCACCGCCCCCTTGCAGATCAGCAAATGCGGCTGGCCCTGCTCCGCCACCACCACCGACATCCGCCGGCGGGTGAAGTCGAAGGGGATTTCATCGATCTTGCGAAACGCCGTGCCGACGGCCAGTTCACGCTGGATCTCGACATGCTCGAGCACCGCCACGTCCAGCAGGTTCTTCAGTCCGGTCTGGTAGTAGCTGTTGAGGTAGGCCATCTCCAGCACGTCGTCGGACTCCTCGCCCCACACGTCCACGTGGCGCGCCAGGAAGATCTTGTCCTGGGTCAGGGTGCCGGTCTTGTCGGTGCACAGCACGTCCATGGCGCCGAAATTCTGGATCGCATCCAGGCGCTTGACGATGACTTTCTTGCGCGACAGGAACACCGCGCCCTTGGCCAGGGTCGAGGTGACGATCATCGGCAGCATTTCCGGGGTCAGGCCCACGGCGATGGACAGGGCGAACAGCAGCGCCTCCATCCAGTCGCCCTTGGTGAAGCCGTTGATGAACAACACCAGCGGCGCCATGACGAACATGAAGCGGATCAACAGCCAGCTGACCTTGTTGACCCCGTTCTGGAACGAGGTCGGCGCGCGGTCGGTGGCGCTCACCCGCTGGGCCAGGGCGCCGAAGTAGGTGCTGTTGCCGGTGGTCAGGATCACCGCCGTGGCGGAACCGGAGACCACGTTGGTGCCCATGAACAGGATGTTGTCCAGGTCCAGGGGGTTGCTGGTATCGGCATCCTGCTGGCGCGGGAATTTCTCCACGGGCATGGATTCACCGGTCATGGCCGCCTGGCTGACGAACAGGTCCTTGGCACTGAGCACCCGGCAGTCGGCGGGAATCATGTCGCCGGCCGAGAGCACGATCAGGTCTCCCGGCACCAACTGCTTGATGGGCAGCTCGATGCGCCGCGCGCCTGCGGCCTCGACGGCTGCCGGCAAGCGCCCAGGCGTGGCCGACGCCAGGGATGGCGAGTCCGGCCGCATCACGGTGGCGGTGTTGCTGACCATGGCCTTGAGGGCATCGGCGGCCTTGTTCGACTTGGCCTCCTGCCAGAAACGCAGCAAGGTCGAGAGCACCACCATGGAAAAGATCACCGTGGCCGCCTTCATGTCCTCGGTCAGCCAGGAGATCACCGCCAACAGGGTCAGCAGCAGGTTGAAGGGGTTCTTGTAGCAGTGCCACAGGTGGGTCCACCAGGACAGCGCCTGCTCGTGCTCGACTTCATTGAGGCCGTGGCGCTCACGCAGGGCCTCGGCTTCCTCGGTACTCAAGCCATCGGTGTGGCTGCCGAGCTGGTCCAGCAGATGCGTCGCGTCGCTGTTGGCCGCCGCGACCAGTGTTTGTGCCAGGGTTGGCGGGACATCGCGACTGACGCTGGCGTCGCTGAAGCTTTCCAGCAGGGCCAGGCGCCGGAAGTGCCGGGCGAAATGCCGGGTCCGCAGGAAACCGGCGAAAAACTCTTTCAACAGGGTGAGCTTCATGATGATGACTCCTGCACGGCCGGTGCATGACATAAAAACGGCCGCGTTGAAACGAAACAGTCAGGGAGATGGAACAAGGCAGGATTGGGCTCACGCCTGAAGCAATCGCCCCATCAGGGATAGGCGATGTTGCTGGCGATGCTGACGGGTGTATCCCATGGCTGTTCCCCTGGACGGACGGTGCTGGAAACGCCACAGGCAGGTACCGCCGGAGCTGCCACAGGGCGCGTCGAACGCCCACGCAGGACCAGCCCGCAGGTCCATGGAACCTGCGCGTCGAACCAGCCGCGACACGGCAACAGGCCGGATCGGGCATCGATCGGAGTCATCAAGAAGGGAAATCTGGGCGACCAGGATGGGTCGCGACCGGGACGCCGCCTCTCGCTGGGTGGCGAGACAACGGCAGGAATCAAGGCTGCGCGTTATCTTGCCGGGACCGCGCCGGTTATCGAGACCGGCTGACTCCTGTCACTCGAACAAGTACCCACACTGGGCCTCCATTGATTGAAAACGCGCGCAGCTTACGCCGCACGTTTTATAGAGTAAACCTGGGAAAAAACCTTGCCGGGGGGAATTGAAAAGTTCTTCAGCGCAGGTTCAGGAAGGAGTGAAACATGAAGCTTTCATGACCTCGGCGGCCGCTACCGCAGGGCTGCGGCAGCGGCCGGTACATCAACTGGCGGTGGCCAGCAGCATGTCGCGAACCGAGCGGCTGTGACCACGGGTCTTGCCATGCTCGTACAGCGAATCGGCGATCTCCTGGGCGCGGATCGGCAGTACCGACAAGAGGGTATCGCTCAAGCCGTGGCTGGCCTGGCTGAAGCCCTGCAGGTAGACACCGGCCTTGCAGCGCTCGTCGGTGATCAGGCGGTAGTTGCGATCCACTTCGAAGTCACCCAGGTAGGCTTGCAGCGGCGCCAGCAGGTCGCGGTACAGGTTGCGCTCGTAGCCGGTGGCCAGGACCACGGCGTCGTAGTGGCGCACTTCACGCTCGCCACTGGCGCCATGGCGCAGGATCAGCTCGATGCCCAGGTCGGTGGCGGTGGCCTTCTCGACGGTGGTCAGGGTACGGAACGCATGGCGCGGGACGCCGGAGACCTTCTGGCGATAGAAGATCCCGTAGATGCGCTCGATCAGGTCGATGTCCACCACCGAGTAGTTGGTGTTCTGGTACTCGCTGACCAGGCGCTCGCGCTCGTTGTCGTTCTGCTGGAACACCAGGTCGGTGAAGGCCGGGGAGAACACTTCGTTGACGAACGGGCTGTCGTCGGCCGGCTTGAGGGCCGAGCCGCGCATGATGATGTCGGCCTGCACCGAGGGGAAGCTGTCGTTGAGGTCGATGAAGGCTTCCGCGGCGCTCTGCCCGCCACCGATGATGGCGATGTTCATCGGCTTGCCGTTGACGCAAGGCTGTTGGGCCATGCGCTCCAGGTATTGGGAATGATGGAAGACCCGCGCATCGCCCTTGAGCCCCTTGAACAGCTCCGGAACCCGTGGCGTGCCACCGGTGCTGACTACCACCGAACGGGTGGTGCGTACCTGCTCGGCGCCCTGGGCGTCACGGGAGATCACCCGCAGCGCCTCGACCTGCTGGTTGTGCAGCACAGGCTCGATGCCCAGCACTTCTTCACCGTAGCGGCTGTGCTCCTGGAAATGCCCGGCCACCCAGCGCAGGTAGTCGTTGAACTCCATGCGGCATGGATAGAAGGTGCCGAGGTTGATGAAGTCCACCAGGCGCCCGTGGTGCTTGAGGTAGTTGACGAAGGAGTAGGGACTGGTTGGGTTGCGCAGCGTCACCAGGTCCTTGAGGAAGGAAATCTGCAGTTCGCTCTGGGTCACCAGGGTGTTGCCGTGCCAGCGATAGTCCGCTTGTTTGTCGAGGTACAGCGCGTCCAGCGGACCGTGCTCCTGGCCGCGCTCTTCCAGCGCAATGGCCAGCGCCAGGTTCGAGGGGCCGAAACCGATACCGATCAAATCGTGAACGTGGGCCGATGCAATTGCCTGTGTCATTTCCAGTGTCCTCTGGATAAACCGCCTCAACGCGGGGGATAAAGTGTCACGGTGACCCGACTGGCCCGCAAAGGTCAGCAGATCGTCTGTTGAGTAGGGACGAGGACAGTGAAAAAAAATTTAACTAAATAAGACGCACTGCGCTTGGCCTATTGGGCCTCCCACTGGCGCAGGCGAACCCGGCAGTGCTTCATCGCATTGACGATGTGTTTTTCCACCAGGCTGCGGGAAATTCCCAGCTGTTCGGCGATCTGTTGGTGGGACATGCCCTCGAGCTTGCGCAGCAGGAAGCTCTCGCGGCACAGGCGGGGCAGCTCGGTCAGCGCCCGTTGCAGCATATCCAGGCGCTGGCCCTGGTCCAGGCTGGTTTGCGGCGATGGGTTGAAGTAGCGCTCCTCGTTGTCCAGCACCTCCAGGGGTTCGGACTGGCGCAGGGCATTGCGCCGATGGCCATCGATCACCAGGTTCAGCGCCGTGCGATAGAGGAAGGCCCGCGGCTGCTCGATGGGCGTGTCGCTGGAACGCTCCAGCACCCGGACGTAAGCGTCGTGCACTACATCCTCGGCCACCTGGCGGTTACCCAGCTTGGCATGGAGGAAGCACATCAGCTCGCGATAGTAACTTTCCAACATGGCTCCCAACCGCCCCCGTGACGGTTATTTCCTTGAGCGAGACCGACGTTAGCCGGTTGGCCCGGTGATTCAATGATGGCAGTTTCGACCCTGCGTAATTTATAGTAATTCTCATATAGATTTAAAGTACCGCAGGGTCGCAGTGGGTTTATTTCGCTATCCGGGCAGCTGTAACGCCATATGTCGGCAGTTAAATTCCCCCTGCGGCCTCTCGTTTACCTGACAGCTCCCCGTCCCTGCCGCTCATTCGGCAACCAGCAGCCAGCCTGTCCCCTGTACCGGCGCTGGACCGACGGGCCGATACCTCTTGGCCGGAACCCTGCATGAAACGTCCTCGAAACTCCCGACGCGCCCTGCTTGCCGCACTCTGTGTGATCCCCATCGTCGCCATCGCCGCCTGGAAGTTCATTCCGTCAGGGCGCGACCAGTTCAGCACCGTGCAAGTGCGCCGGGGCGATATCGAAAGCAGCGTCACGGCCCTGGGCACCTTGCAACCGCGCCGCTATGTGGATGTCGGCGCCCAGGCCTCCGGGCAAATACGCAAGATCCATGTGGAAGCCGGCGATGCGGTCAAGGAAGGCCAACTGCTGGTGGAAATCGACCCTTCCACCCAGCAGGCCAAGCTGGATGCCAGCCGCTTCGCCATCGAGAACCTGCAGGCCCAGTTGCAAGAGCAATACGCCCAGAACCAACTGGCCCGGCAGAAGTACCAACGCCAGCAGAACCTCGCCGCCGGCGGTGCGACCCGCGATGAGGACGTACAAACCGCCCAGGCCGAGCTCAAGGCCACCCAGGCGCGGATCGACATGTACAAGGCACAGATCCGCCAGGCCCAGGCTAGCCTGCGCAGCGACCAGGCCGAACTGGGCTATACCCGCATCTATGCGCCGATGTCCGGCACCGTGGTCGCGGTGGATGCCCGCGAAGGCCAGACCCTCAACGCCCAGCAGCAGACCCCGCTGATCCTGCGGATCGCCAAGCTGTCGCCGATGACGGTCTGGGCCGAGGTCTCGGAAGCCGACATCGGCCATGTGAAGCCCGGCATGAGCGCCTACTTCACCACCCTGAGCGGCGGCGGCCGGCGCTGGACCAGTACCGTACGGCAGATCCTGCCGATCCCGCCCAAGCCGCTTAACGAGACCAGCCAGGGTGGCGGCAGCCCCAGCAGCACCAGCAAGAGCGGTAGCGGCCGGGTGGTGCTCTATACCGTGCTGCTGGACGTGGACAACGCCGACAACGCACTGATGGCGGAAATGACTACCCAGGTATTCTTCGTCGCCAGCTCGGTCAAGGACGTACTCACTGCGCCCATCGCCGCCCTGCAGGACGGCGCGGCGCCAGGCCAGCAGATCGCCCGGGTGGTGGCCGACAACGGCGCCATCAGCGAACGCCAGGTCCGGGTCGGCATCAGCGATCGCCTGCGGGTGCAGATCCTCGATGGCCTGAACGAAGGTGATCACCTGCTGATCGGCCCAGCCAACAGCAGCGGAGGTTGAATGCAGACGCCCCTGATCGACCTGCGCAACATCCGCAAATCCTACGGTGGCGGCGACAGCCCACAGGTCGATGTCCTGCGCGGCATCGACCTGTCGATCCATGCCGGGGAATTCGTGGCTATCGTCGGCGCCTCGGGCTCCGGCAAGTCGACCCTGATGAACATCCTCGGCTGCCTGGATCGGCCAACCTCCGGCGAGTACCTGTTCGCCGGCGAGAACGTCGCCCACCTCGACAGCGATGAGCTGGCCTGGCTGCGCCGGGAGGCCTTCGGTTTCGTGTTCCAGGGTTACCACCTGATCCCCTCGGGCTCGGCCCAGGAAAACGTCGAGATGCCGGCCATTTATGCCGGCACCCCGGCCGCCGAGCGCCATGCGCGTGCTGCAGCCCTGCTGGAACGCCTGGGCCTGGGCAGCCGTACCGGCAACCGCCCGCACCAACTCTCCGGTGGCCAGCAACAACGGGTATCCATCGCCCGCGCGCTGATGAACGGCGGCCACATCATCCTCGCCGACGAACCCACCGGCGCCCTGGACAGCCACAGCGGCGCCGAGGTCATGGCCCTGCTGGACGAACTGGCCAGCCAGGGTCACGTGGTGATCCTCATTACCCATGACCGCGAAGTGGCCGCCCGGGCCAAGCGCATCATCGAGATCCGCGACGGCGAGATCATCAGCGACACCGCCGATACCGACCCTAGCGTACAGGCGACTGCCAATATCGGCGCCCTGCAAGCCGTGGACCTGCGCCAGCGCCTGGCCGATGGCAGCGAACCTACCGGGGCCTGGAAAGGCGAGCTGGTGGAAGCAGTGCAAGCCGCCTGGCGAGTGATGTGGATCAATCGGTTCCGCACCGCCCTCACCCTGCTGGGAATCATCATCGGCGTGGCCTCGGTAGTGGTGATGCTGGCCGTGGGCGAAGGCAGCAAGCGCCAGGTGATGGCACAGATGGGTGCATTCGGCTCCAACATCATCTACCTCAGCGGCTACTCGCCAAACCCGCGGACACCCGCCGGGATCATTAGCCTGGACGATGTCGCCGCCGTAGGCGCCCTGCCCCAGGTCAAGCGCATCATGCCGGTCAATGGCTCAGAGGCGGGCGTGCGCTTCGGCAACCGTGACTACATGGCCTATGTAGGCGGCAACGACACCAACTTCCCGCACATCTTCAACTGGCCGGTAGCCGAAGGCAGTTACTTCAGCGACGCCGACGAGCACGCAGCCTCCGCCGTGGCCGTGATCGGCCACAAGGTGCGGGAAAAACTGCTCAAGGATGTGGCCAACCCCATCGGCCAATACATCCTGATCGAGAACGTCCCCTTCCAGGTAGTGGGCGTCCTGGTGGGCAAGGGCGCCAGCTCGGGAGATAGCGACAGCGACGATCGCATCGCCGTGCCCTACTCCGCCGCCAGCACCCGGCTGTTCGGCAGCCGCAACCCGGAATATGTCGCCATTGCCGCCGCCGATGCCAGCAAGGTCAAGGAAACCGAGCAAGCCATCGACCAATTGATGCTGCGCCTGCACAACGGCAAGCGCGACTACGAACTGACCAACAACGCCGCGATGATCCAGGCCGAGGCCCGGACCCAGAACACCCTGTCGCTGATGCTCGGCGCCATCGCCGCCATCTCCCTGCTGGTCGGCGGCATCGGCGTGATGAACATCATGCTCATGACCGTGCGCGAGCGTACCCGCGAGATCGGCATCCGCATGGCCACCGGCGCCCGCCAGCGGGATATCCTGCGCCAGTTCCTCACCGAGGCGGTGATGCTCTCGGTGGTCGGCGGACTGACCGGCATCGGCGTGGCCCTGATCATCGGCGGCGTGCTGATCCTCAGCGAAGTGGCGGTAGCATTTTCCCTGGCCGCGGTACTCGGCGCCTTCGCCTGCGCCCTAGTCACCGGTGTCGTCTTCGGCTTCATGCCGGCCCGCAAAGCTGCCCGGCTCGACCCGGTCACGGCCCTTACCAGTGAATGATCGATGAAGACCACCCTGACCCTGATTGCCACCAGCATCTTGCTGGCGGCCTGCAGCAGCTCCACTCCACACCCTGACAGCGGCCTGCAAGCGCCAACGGCCTGGCACGCCCCCAACAACCGCGAAGGCCAGCAACAGGACCCGCGCTGGTGGGCCCGCTTCGGCAGCCCGGAACTGGACCGCCTGATCGCCGAAGCGCGAACCGGCAGCCATGACCTGGCAGCGGCCATGGCCCGGGTCCGCCAGGCCCAGGCCAGCGCCATCGTGGCCGGCGCCCCGCTCCTGCCCTCGGTCGAAGGCAGTTTCAATGCCAGCCGGCAAAAGCGCATGGGCGGCAAAGGCAGCAACCAGCAAGACAGCACCAGCAGCGACAAGACCACGAATACGTTCGATGCCGGACTCAGCGCCACCTACGAAGTCGACTTCTGGGGGGCAGGCGCGCAGCCCGCGATAGCGCTCTGCTCGGCGCCCAGGCCAGCGAATTCGACCGCGCCACCGTGGAGCTGACCCTGCTCAGCGGCGTGGCCAACAACTACGCCCAACTACTTGCGCTACGGGAACAGACGCGGATCGCCGAGCTCAACCTGGCCAACGCCCAGCGCGTCCTGCGCCTGGTCCAGACCCGCTACGACTCAGGCTCGGCCACGGCCCTGGAACTGGCCCAGCAAAAGAGCCTGGTGGCGAGCCAGCAACGCCAGGTACCGCTGGTGCAGCAGCAGGCCGAAGAAGCCCTGATCACCCTCGCCACCTTGCTCGGCCGGCCAGTGCAGAGCCTGACCCTGAACGCACAACCTTTCACCGACCTGACCTGGCCGGACATCGATGCCGGAGTCCCCAGCGAACTGCTGACCCGCCGCCCGGATATCGCCAGCGCCGAAGCCCGGCTCGCGGCAGCCCAGGCCGACGTCAGTGTGGCCCGGGCCGCCATGCTGCCCACCGTGACACTGACGGCAAGGCTGGGCTCGAGCGCCAACAAATTCGACGACGTCCTGCGCAACCCCTTCTACAACCTGGCTTCCGGCCTGGTGGCACCGATCTTCAATGCCGGGCGCCTGAGCGCGGAGCGCGACCGGGCCACGGCACGCCAGGAGGAGCTGCTGGAGACCTATCGCGGGGCGATCATCAACGGCTTCGCCGATGTGGAAAAAGCCCTCAACAGCATTCGCGGCCTGGACCAGCAACGGCAATGGCAGAGCGAGGAGCTGGAACAGGCGCAACGGGCGTTCGATATCGCCCAGAGTCGCTACCAGGCC
The DNA here is from genome assembly GCF_003850545.1 of Pseudomonas sp. CMR5c. Taxonomy (NCBI): domain Bacteria; kingdom Pseudomonadati; phylum Pseudomonadota; class Gammaproteobacteria; order Pseudomonadales; family Pseudomonadaceae; genus Pseudomonas; species Pseudomonas sp. CMR5c. The sequence continues at coordinate 4,597,247 of NZ_CP027705.1, forward strand.
GGGGCCGCAGACCTGCTATCGGTCCTGGACACCCAGCGCACCCTCTACGCCGCACAGGACCAGAATGTGCAGTTGCGCCTGTCGCGACTGCAATCGAGCGTCGCGCTGTACAAGGCACTGGGAGGCGGTTGGCAGGCTTCCACACCAGCCACGCGCTAGGCCCTGCGGAGCAAGTCGCTGGGCGGCTGGCGAAGCCTTGTGCATCGCCAGCCACCAGGACAACCGGTCGGTTGTTCGCCTAGAATCGACGGTTCGCCACCCATCCCAGGAAGAGCACCCGATGCCCCTCAGAACCGAGCTGGACGAGCCATTGGCAGAAGCCGTTTCAGCGTTGAAGGAGGCCTTCCCCGACGGTGTCGCTACAGCGGACTACCACGCCCTGCTGGCCGTCCTGTATGAGCACTTTTCAGATCGCAATCTGGCGCTCGTCGTTGCGCAGCTGACCCAGCGCGACCCCGCACTCGTGCTGAACGACATCCACCAGGCCGTGACCCTCGCGAAACCCAGCCAGCAGGCGATCGCATCGCTGAACACCCACCTGCACCGCCACGGCGTCGCCAAGCTCCTGGCTGACGACTGAATACCCGATGCATCGACGGACCGACCAATGGATTTCGATCACTTCAAGCAACTGCTGGACCACCAGCGCAAGGCCAACCCCATCTGGTTCGAACTGCCCTCGGACAGCCTCGCCAGCGAAGCTGCAATCATCGAATTTGAAAAGGCCATGGCGCTGCGGCTCCCTGGCCAATACCGGCATTTCCTCAAGACCTATGGCGGCGGTTACTTTGCCTTGGGAATCGTGTATTCGCTGGACCCAGCCAGCGATTTCAACCTGGGTAGAAACAACAGCGCCGGCAGCAGCCATTTGCTGTTTTCAGACAATGGCTGCGGCGACTTCTACGGCTTCGGGATAGATAACGGCCAATGCCTGGAACAGGTGCTGTTTTTCGACCACGGCCTCGAACAATGGCAACAGACCCGGTACCCAGGACTGTTCAGCTTCCTGGCCGCTACGGCCCTTGCCAACTGAACGTTGCGCCGCCCGGAACCAAGGCGGCTCCTGTCGCTAGAACAGCCGCTCCTTGACCTTCAAGTGCCGCGCATACCAGGGGCGGCGCGGCACCTTGCGGAACAGGTCGGCCAGCTGTTTTTCATCGTCGATGAAGGTGATGCGCAGGGCCAGTTTCATGGTTTCCGGGTCCATTTCCACGCTCTTGCCCACCTGCAATCCCGGCGTGGTACTGCAACCATGGGTCACCGGCCCCAGCCACGGGTCATCCACCTCGACCCAGCGCCCGGGAGCGAACCAGGGCACGCCGTTGACCTCCAGGCGTTCGAGCTCTCCAGGATGGAAGCGCTCGTGGGCACGGAACCAGTCTTCCAGGCGATCGTCGATCCAGCCATGGAAACGCCAGAACACCGGACTGACATGGGATGAGAAAGGGTCTCCCAGGAAGTCGTTTTCCGACTGGTACCAGCGTGCGGAGAAGTCCGCCGGATCGCGGGCCATGGGCACCGGTACGCCACTGGAAGGATCACGCGGCACCGACGCCCAGCGCATGTGCAACCAATCGTGCAGGCCCAGCTCGATCTCCGAGCCGAACTGGCCGAGGGTCAGCTTCGCCAGGTAGCGCGGGTCGCGATATTGCGACTCCCAGACCAGGAAGTTGCCCTGGTAGGTCTCGGTGGCCTTGATATCGCTGACCCACTGGCTGTATTCGTCATCGTCCTGGGCCAACCAGCAGGGCGGCAGTGAACCGCCATCGTGATTGTCGAAGTAACGAGCGAAGCCCTGGCGATCGCGCAGCAGCTCAGGCTGCGGCAGGGGAAAGTGCTGCCAGGACGGCAAGTCCTGCATGGAGCGCGCAGTACCGAGCATGTGCCGGTGCATGAAGAAGAAATCGATCCCCGAACCATTGCGATCCTTCTTCGGGCCACGGGCATCACGCTCCTTGTCCCTGGGGCCTGGCTGCCAGCCGATACCACGCAGGGCCTCGCGTTTTTCCTCGGTCAATCGGTGCCACTTGTCCCGGGTGGCATGCCACAGCTGGTGGAACAGCCGATGCTCGGGGGATATCAGCCAGGTCATCAGGGTCGAGTTGAGTGCGATACGTTGCCGGGCTTCGGGGAACATGTGCTTGGTGGCCACGAAGCGATTGTCCTGGGCAGCCAGCATCAGCGGCCGGTCCAATCGCTCGACCCGGCCACTGAGGGTGCCGCTGCCGGCGTTGCCAAAATCAGCCCAGACCTCATCCAGGGCCATGCTGAACTCGTAGCTGGCAGCGCCATCCAGAGCATCGGAGCGAATCAGTCGCCAGTACATCTGCCCAGGTTGCGGACTGACCAGGTCACCCACCACTTGGTAGCGCGGCTCGCCCGGCCCTCGCAGCCCCTCGGCGGTATCCAGGTAGCCGCGCAAGCCACGCCCGCGCTGGGCGACGTCGATGAACAGCTCCAGATTCCGGGATGGCAGGCCTTCAAGGCCTGCGTCAGCACCCTCGAAGCGAATGCTCCAGATACCTCGCAGTTGGTCCGCCAGGCGCTGCCCGGAGGTATCCGCCAGCTCCACCGACGCTTCGCCGGGGGTGATCGGAAATTCTTCTTCACGCGTCAACTCACGATGCACGTAAAGCGCCGCCGGCACCGCAGCGCCAGTCAGCGCCAAGCCAGCCATGAACCCTCGTCGAGAAATCGTCATTGCCCTACCTGTGTCAGCCATGAAGCAGGCTTTATCCAAGCAAGGACGTTTGCTGCCGGGGGAAATTTACCGCTCGCGCCACCACGTTAAATTTCCCCCGCCGCCGCTCGTTCTCCCCAGATAGCAAAGGCTCCTGTGCCTGCACCCTGATGGCGAATCCGACTGAGATGGCAATGACTAAACCACGTTCGAAGAAGGCTCTCTACATTGGCCTGCCACTGGCCCTGGCGATTGGTGCCGGCGCCGGCTTCCTGGCCTGGGACTATTGGTTCAGGGACAACCCCGGCTACCCGGTCAAGGTGATGAAACAGGCAGAGGAGCTGCAAGAGCGGATTATTTCCTTCGACAGCCATGTGACCGTACCACTGGACTTCGGCAGTACCGGCAACGAGGCGGACAAGGACGGCTCCGGCCAGTTCGACCTGGCCAAGGCCGGACGCGGGCGACTCTCGGGCGCCGCCCTGACGATCTTCGGCTGGCCGGAAATCTGGAACGGCCCGAACGCACCGCATCGCCCCACCGACGGCTTCGTCGACGCCGCGCGCAATGAGCAGGAGGCCCGCTACAAGATCCTTACCGGCATGGTCCGCGACTTCCCCAACCAGGTCGCCATCGCCTATACCCCGGATGATTTCCGTCGGTTGCACGGCGAAGGCAAGTTCGCGGTATTCCTCAGCATGCTCAATGCCTACCCTCTGGGTACCGACCTCGACCAGCTGGACCACTGGACCGCTCGCGGCATGCGCATGTTCGGCTTCAGCTACGTGGGCAACAATGCCTGGTCGGACTCCTCCCGACCGCTACCGTTCTTCAACGACACCCCGGACGCCCTCGACGGCCTGTCCGAACTGGGCAAGCAGGCGGTGCACCGCCTCAACGACCTGGGGGTGATCATCGACGTCTCGCAGATGTCGACCAAGGCCCTGGAGCAGGTCAGCCAGCTGAGCCGCGCGCCCTTCGTCGCCTCCCACTCCGCTCCCCGGGCCCTGGTGGACATCCCGCGCAACCTCAGCGACAAGGAAATGCAACTGATCAAGGACAGCGGCGGCGTGGTGCAGGTCGTTGGCTTCGGCGCCTACATCCGCCCCCTGAGCCAGCCCACCCGGGACAAACTCAATGCCCTGCGCGCGCGCTTCGACCTGCAGCCACTGACTGGCCTGGAGATGGCCCTGATGCCCGGCGACCCGATCATCACCGTCTGGCCGCCACAGCGCTTTGGCGAATACGCCAGCGCCCTGTACGGCATCCTAGAGGAAGAACCCAAGGCCACTCTCAAGGACTTTGGCGATGCCATCGACTACACCGTGAAGAAGGTCGGTATCGACCACGTCGGCATCAGCTCGGACTTCAACGACGGCGGCGGCCTGGACGGCTGGAAGGACGTCAGCGAGGGCCGCAACATCACCGCCGAGCTACTGCAACGCGGCTACAGCGAGGCCGATATCGCCAAGCTCTGGGGCGGCAATTTCCTGCGGGTCTGGGACCAGGTGCAAAAGTCTGCCAAACCCGTCGCCACCCGCTGAGCCCTTACTGTCTAGAAGTGAAACGTGTTAATGACCGACCGTCGTAGTTTTCTCAAGCAGGCCGGGATCCTCGCCATGGGCCTGCCCATGGCGGCAGGCGCCGCCACCCAACCTGCCCTGTCGACCGCAACCAGAACCGCTTCCTCGCAGCCCATCGCCTCCTGGCCCGAGCTGCGCCAACTGTTCACCCAGGACCCGGACTACATCCACTTCGCCAACTTCCTGGTAACCACCCATCCCAGGCCGGTGCAAGAGGCCATCGAGCGCTACCGCGCGCAAATCGACCGCAATCCGGGCCTGGCCATGGACTGGGATCTGCAGGAAACCTGGAAACGCGAAGCCCAGGTACGCCTGTGGGCCGGCCGCTACCTGCAAGCCAAGCCCGAACAGATCGCCCTCACCGGTAGCACCAGCGAAGGCCTGGCGATGATCTACGGTGGCCTGCACGTACGCCCGGACCAGGAAATCCTGACCACGGTGCATGAGCACTACGCCACCGAGTTCAGCCTGGACTTCCGGATGCGCAAGCAAGGCACCCAGGTCCGCAAGATCAAGCTGTTCGAAAACTCCAGCCAGGTTTCCAGCGCCGAAGTGCTGGACTCCATCAAACGCGCCATCCGCCCCAATACCCGAGTGCTGGGCATGACCTGGGTGCAGTCGGGCAGCGGCGTGAAACTGCCGATCGGTGCCATCGGTCAACTGGTGGACGAGCTCAACCGCGACCGCGACGAGAAGGACCGGATCATCTACGTGGTCGACGGCGTGCACGGCTTCGGCGTGGACAACCTGGACTTCCCGCAGATGCATTGCGACTACTTCATCGCCGGCACCCACAAATGGATGTTCGGCCCTCGCGGCACCGGGATCATCTGCGCCCGCTCGGAAAAGCTCCAGGACCTGACCCCGACCATCCCGACCTTCTCCGAGGACCGCAACTTCGCTACCTCGATGACCCCGGGCGGCTACCACGCCTTCGAGCATCGCTGGGCCGCGGACGAAGCCTTCAAACTGCACCTGCAACTGGGCAAGGCCAAGGTCGAGACACGCATCCACCAGCTCAACAGCGAGCTCAAGCAGCGCCTGCAGGCCCATTCCGGGATCGAGCTGGTCACCCCGCTGGACCCGAGCCTGTCGGCAGGCTTCACCTTCTTCCGGGTCAAGGGCCAGGACTGCGATCAGGTGGCGGCCTACCTGATGCAGAACCGGATCGTGGTCGACGCCGTGGACCGCGATGTCGGCCCAGTGGTGCGCACTGCTCCCGGCCTGCTCAACAACGAAGGTGAAATCGAGCGCTTCATGAAACTGCTGGCCAAGCCGCTCTGAGCCGCTGCACCTCCTCCAACCCTGATCGAGAACACTCATGAATCCAGACCAGAGCTCCTCCCGACCGCCGTTCAAGGCACTCGCTACCCTGGCCTTGGGCGCCCTGCTGGCCGGCCTCCTGCCGGGCACCGCCCAAGCCGGCGAACCGCAACCGGGCAAAGTCTTCAAGGACTGCAAGGACTGCCCGGAAATGGTGGTGCTGCCATCCGGCAAATTCATCATGGGCACCCCGGACGACGAGGTCGGCCGCGAGCCCGATGAAGGCCCAATGCACGAAGTGACCTTCGCCAAGCCCTTTGCCATGAGCCGCTTCCAGATCACCGCTGCGGAGTGGGACAGCTACATCCGCCAGACCGGGGTCAAGATCCCCGATGGCGACACCCGCCCCGGGCGTGAATGCATCGCCAGCAAGCCGCGCTACCCCCAGGGGCCGCGCCAGCCGGCGGTGTGCATGAACTTTGCCGAGGTGCAGGCCTACGTGGCCTGGCTGTCGAAGAAGACCGGCCACCAATACCAGATGGTCAGCGAAGCCCAGCGCGAATATGCGGCGCGCGCCGGCTCCACCGGCCCCTTCCCTTTCCCCTTCGATGAAGGCAAGGAATACAGCATCGCCAAGCATGCCAATACCTACGGTCCGGCAGACGGCTACAGCTATACCTCGCCGGCAGGCAGCTACCCGGCCAACGCCTTCGGCATGTACGACATGCATGGCAACGTCTATGAATGGATCGCCGATTGTGAACACCCCAACTACGTAGGCGCCCCCACCGACGGCAGCGCCTGGGTCGAGCCGGGTTGTGAATCGCTGCAACTGCGCGGCAACGATTGGGGCGAGGCCCCGGTGTTCTCCCGCTCGGGCAACCGCAACAATATCTACCCGCAAACCCGCGGCGACTGGATCGGTTTTCGCGTGGTACGCGTCCTCTAATCCTCTCCTGTCGGCTACACCGCAACCGGTGTAGCCGCTACCGCAGGCTACGAGGCCCACCACAAAGGCCGTCAACCCTGACGGCACCAATAGCCTGGCCCCACACCCTCTGCCTACGACTGCTGTGCAGCTGGTCGCAGCCTGCGACAGCGGCTACAGGACAAGCCTGCCATGCCGCGCCGCAAGCCAACTCAGGACTGTTTGGCCAACAGCGCCAAGCCTTCGTGCAAGGCCGGGAACAGGCTGTTGTTGAAGTTGTTCCAACGCAATTCGAGGATGGTGTCTTCGGGGGAAATCTCGGTATTGAGCACGTCGTGGAATACCTCGCCGGAGTCGATACCGTTGTCCACGTAGTGGAAGGAAGCCCCGGTCAGATACAGCGGTTCGGTTGGCACGGTCTCCCGGGTCGCCCAATCCACCACCTTCTCGCCCCGGGCGCCATACAAGGCATTCCAGGTGGCGTAGGCACCGCGGCGCTCATAGGGCGACTCGATGCGAGTGATACCCGGATGGATGTTCATGATCCGCCGGGCGAACGGCGCACCCGGGCGCACCAGCTCGTCGAGGATCACCAGCAAGCCGTCCAGCACCACAATATCGGCCTTGAGCTCAACCAGGGTGTCGTACAGGCGACGTTCGAAATCCTGCTTGCCAGCGATGTGCTCGGCGCTGCCGCGTGGATGGCGACGATAGGTGGATGGCACGCTCAGCAGCAGGTCGTTGACCAAGCGCCCCTGCACGGCGAGGTCCGCCGGATATAGCCACTGGCGCCCCGGCTGGTAGGCGAAGCCGTAGTCGCTCACCAGCTTCTGGTCCCGTGGCGATTGCTCGTCATCGTCGTAGACCACTCCCACCAGGTTGTAGGCCTCGCCCAGGGGAGTCTGGTTCAACGCCTCCACCAGGGACTCCAACACCGACTTCATGTAGCGCTCGTGGTCCTTGTAGGCCACCGGCTGCCCCGCCTTGTCGGCCGCGGCGTTTCGCAGGGACCAGACATACACCAGATTCTTCTTCGTCATTCGTTCGCTCTCGCTCAATGGATCAGGCACTGCGTCGATACACGTGCGCCCACAGAACAAGAACGAACCAGGCTCCGGGCAATTTATCCGGGACGCCTGCGCCCGGTGGTGGCCGGCAAAGCTAAATAGTCGCCGCGACGCTTCGTTTGTTCAGGGGTAAGGGTCCGTGTGCCCCGACCCTCTATCCACTCTCTGGGAAGTACTTATGACCGACCCCAAGCGCGGCGCCTTCAAAGGCCTGCTCGCATTGCTCAGGCCCTTTCGCAGCATAGTGCTGGTTTCCGTTGCCCTGGGCATGGCCGGCGGCCTGGCCATCACCCTGCTATTGGCCACCATCAACAACGCCCTGCACTCGGACGGCGGCCTAACCCAGGGCGTGGTCCTGACCTTTGCTGCACTCTGTGCATTGGCCCTGGTCAGCTCGATCGTCTCGGACATCGGTACCAACTACGTGGGCCAGCGGATCATCGCCGCCCTGCGCAAGGACCTGGGCGAGAAGGTGCTCTCGGCGCCCATCACCCAAATCGAGCGCTACCGCTCCCACCGCCTGATTCCAGTGCTGACCCACGACGTCGACACCATCAGTGACTTTTCCTTCGCCTTCACTCCCCTGGCCATTGCCGCCACGGTCACCCTGGGCTGCCTGGGCTACCTGGCGTACCTGTCGGTACCGATGTTCCTGATGATGGTGGTGGCCATCATCATCGGCACCAGCGTGCAACTGGTGGCGGGTGGCAAAGGCATCAAGGGCTTCGATGAAGCTCGGGACCACGAGGACGAACTGCAGCGCTACTACAACGCCATTGCTTCGGGCGCCAAGGAATTGCGCATCCACCGACCGCGGCGTTTTCGCATGAACACCCACCGGATCCAGGAGACCGCGGACCGCATCAGCGATATCCAGGTGCGCTCGGTGAACATCTACATCCTGGCCAAGAGCTTCGGCTCGATGCTGTTCTTCGTGGTCATCGGGCTGGCCCTGGCCATGCAAGCCTACTACCCGAACCCGGACCCTACGGTGATGACCGGTTTCGTGCTGGTGCTGCTGTATATGAAGGGACCACTCGAACATGTAGTTGGCTACCTGCCCATCGTCGGCAAGGCGAAGATTGCTTTCTCTCGGATCAGCGAGTTGTCGGAGCGCTTCTCCTCCCCCGAGCCGCACCTGCTGATGGACGCCAGCGAAGCGCCCCAGCCAGTGGTGCATAGCCTGGAGCTACGAGGGGTGAGCTACAGCCCTCCACCGGTAGAGGGCAGCGAACCGTTCCACCTGGGGCCGATCAACCTGAGCATCAAGCAGGGCGACATCGTGTTCATCGTCGGCGAGAACGGTTGTGGCAAGACCACCCTGATCAAATTGCTGCTAGGCCTGTACCAGCCCCAGTCCGGGGAGATCCGCCTCAACGGCGAAACCGTGACCGACAAGGCCCGGGACGATTACCGACAACTGTTCACCACGGTGTTCGCCGACTACTACCTGTTCGACGACCTGGTCCAGGGCAATGCCGGCAAATCGATGGACGTCGCCACCCAGTACCTGGATCGCCTGGAGATCGCCCACAAAGTCAGCGTCAAGAATGGCGCGTTCACCACCACCGACCTGTCCACCGGCCAGCGCAAGCGCCTGGCCCTGGTCAACGCCTGGCTGGAAGAACGACCGGTACTGGTGTTCGACGAATGGGCCGCCGACCAGGACCCGGCCTTCCGGCGGATTTTCTATACCGAGCTGCTGCCCGACCTCAAGCGCCTGGGCAAGACCATCATCGTGATCAGCCACGACGACCGTTATTTCGACATCGCCGACCAACTGGTGCGCCTGCGTGCCGGCAAGGTCGTACACGAAATGGAACCGGCCTGAGTTTTTTTTCCGGTTTGTTCAAGGAGGAACGTCTTACCAGTGGTAATGAGAATTAACCGCAATAAATACCTATAACTGCCCACTACACAGAAGAGAAATCATCCATGTCTGCACTACTCGGTCTCAGTTCCCTGAGTAAAGCGCGATCCATGCGACGAGCCTTGAACGTCAACCTCCTGCCCAGCGCCCTGGCCCTGGCAGTCTCGATGCCGATCGCCGGTTACGTCCAGGCCCAGGAAATCGAGATCGACGTACCGGAACAATCTCTGGGCAGTGCCCTGCAGGAATTTGGCCGGCAGACCAACCTGCAGGTGCTGTACAACCCTACGGATGTGCAGGGCAAGCGCAGCAAGGCAGTGAAGGGCAAGTTGGAACCAAGCCAAGCGATTGCGACGCTGCTGTCCGGTACAGGGACCCGCTTCCAGCTGCAGGGCAACTCCGTCACGATCAACGCCAGCAACACCGCGGCAGGACTTGAACTGGGCACCACTCAAGTCACTGCCAACCAGTTGGGGACGGTCACCGAAGGCACCGGCTCCTACACTCCGGGTACCATCGCCACCGCCACACGGCTGGTGCTCACGCCACGGGAGACGCCGCAATCGATTTCCGTGATCACCCGTCAGGTCATGGATGATTTCGGCCTCAACGCCATCGACGATGTAATGCGCCACACCCCGGGCATCACGGTATCGTCCTATGACAGTGAACGGACCAATTACTATTCCCGCGGTTTCTCCATCGTCAACTTCCAGTACGACGGTATTCCCACCATGCGCAACGCAGCCTATTCAGCCGGTCAGACCCTGACCGACATGGCCCTGTACGATCGCGTGGAAGTCCTCAAGGGCGCTACCGGCCTGCTCACCGGCGCCGGCGGGCCTGGCGGCACCATCAACCTTATCCGCAAGAAGCCCACTTCCGAATTCAAGAGCAGCATCGAACTGGGTGCCGGCACCTGGGACAACTACCGCACGCAGCTCGATGTCAGCGGCCCATTGACCGATACCGGCAACGTACGTGGCCGGGCAGTGGCGGCCTATCAGGACAAGAAGTCGTTCCTGGATCATTACTCCCGCAAGACCAGCGTCTACTACGGCATTCTTGAGTTCGACCTGACGCCCGACACTTTGCTGACGGTGGGGGCCGACTATCAGGACAACGATCCAAAGGGCTCCAGCTGGACCGGCAGCCGCACCGTATATGACGCGGACGGCAACTATCTGAACCTGCCACGCTCTTTCAACAACGGACCGAGATGGAGCGGGTGGGAACAGTACACCCGCACCGTATTCGCGACCCTGGAACACAGCTTCGCCAATGGCTGGACTGCCAAGGGCCAGTACAACCACCAGATCAACGGCTACAACGCGCCTCTGGGCTACATCTCCCAGGACACCGCCACTACCAGTTCCATCTGGGCCCAGAAATATACCGGCAAAACCACCAGCGACAGCTTCGATGCTTATGTTTCGGGGCCTTTCGACCTGTTCGGTCGTGAGCATCAGTTGGTTCTCGGCCAATCGCTGTCGATCGCCAAATGGAAAGCCAAGGATTACTCCAACCCGACGTATTTCGATAACTCCTACGACTTCTCCAAATGGGACGGCAAGGCCATTGAACCGCTATGGAACGAGCCCACCACCATCAATGACCAAACCACCCGCCAAAACGGTACCTACATGACCGGTCGCTTCAGCCTGATGGACGATCTGTCGCTCATGCTGGGTGCGCGTGTCGCCAACTACCAGGTCACCGGCACCGCCGACGCCAAGGACAGTGGCAAGGTCCTGCCCTATGCCGGCCTGGTGTATGACCTCAACGACAACTTCTCCGCCTACGCCAGCTACACCGAGATCTTCCAGCCGCAAACCGATTACCGCGATCGCAACCGCAAGATGCTCGAGCCCAACGAGGGCAAGAACTATGAGCTGGGAATCAAGGGTGAATTCTTCGATGGCCGCCTGAACAGCAGCCTTGCTTACTTCGAGGTGCATGAAGAAAATCGGCCGATCGAAGACGCCGTCTACAACTCTCAACCTGGCACAGAGCAATCCTGGATTGGGACCAAGACCAAGACCAAGGGTTACGAAGCGGAGATTTCCGGTGAACTTCGCCCGGGCTGGCAACTGCAGGCGGGCTATACCCACAAGATCAGCCGCGATGACAAGGGGAAGAAGATCTCCACATGGGAACCGGAAGACCAACTCAGCTTCTATACCAGCTACAAACTCACCGGCAGCCTCGACAAGCTCACCCTTGGCGGCGGTGCCCGTTGGCAGGGCGAAGCCTGGCAAACGCTGTATAATCGCCCCAAACAGCGCAACGAAAAGTTCTCCCAGGATCCGTTCTGGCTGGTGGACCTGATGGCGCGCTACCAGATCACCGACAACCTGTCGGCCACCCTGAACGTCAACAACCTGTTCGACAAGTCGTACTACACCAACGTCGGCTTCTATAACTCGGCCTACTACGGCGACCCGCGCAATGTGATGGTAACTACCCGCTGGGATTTCTAAGCTCGTCCTTTACCAGCCCCTGGATCAGTCGCTGACCAGGGGCTTTTTCATGCCTGTCTGATGGCCTTGATCAACCACCCTCAATACCTGGCGGTGACCTGTCCTCCCCTCACACCAGCGACTCGCCAGCATCGTTGTACGCCGCATAACATCATGAGCATCGATCCTGGGCCTTCCATGCTTGCCTGACGGTCTCGGCCAGCCAGGCCCATGGCTCTGCAGTAGCCATGAAAGTCCCTTCTCAGCGACTCGCCAGGGTCTTTGCATGCCACACAACAAAACGCCCCTGACCATTCATCATGATCAGGGGCGTTTCTTTTGGCGTCGACTCCTTACTTCATGCTTGCAACGAAGAGGCTGATGAACTGCGGGTTATCGATAATTCGATCGTGGGTGGTATCGATGACCGTGGATGAGCGGATACCGTCCTGGCCGATAACCTGGGCCATGCTCGCCTCGATCAGATCACGATGCTGGCCACCGTTGCCTTGCGCGGCCCACCAACAGTTCACCGGGGCCTGGATCGCCTGGTAGTCGGCACCCTGCAGACGCAGGTCCAGATCCTGCTTGATCTCCCAGGATACCTGCGCCTCGCGAACGTCGAGCAACTGCTCCCTGATAGCCGCATATGCGCTTCCGACATGCTCTGCCGCCCAGGCGTCCAGCTGTTGCCAGGCCTTCACCTCATCCGACACCTCATTCACGGCTGCCTGCCACTGGGCGCCTATCTGCTCGGCGAACTCGGGGAACATCACGGCCAGCATTTCGGCTTGCCGCTGCTGCGTGGAGAACACTTGCGGTTCAGCAACCAGGTCTTCTTTCCAGAAGTCCTCGACATGTGCAGGAGGAGGTGCATCGATCCAATCCACCGACTCCACATGTCGCCCGGCCCGTTCCAGACGATAAGCGACCTCCATCGCCAGGTTGCCTCCCAACGACCAACCAGCCAATCGGTAATTGCCTTGTGGATAGGCGACGAGCAATTGCCCGACGTAGTCATCGACCATGTCCGTCCAGGAAGGCACTCGATGTTCGGCATCGAGCAGGGCCCGACAGATCACACCAATGACCGGACGTTGTTCCCTGAGCGCCAAGGCTATTGCTCTGTAGCAATGCACCGAGCCGAAGCTTGGGTGGAACAGGAACAACGGCGTGCCCTGGGACTGGGCGTTGAGCCTGACCAGCAGCGAACCCTGCTCTTGTCCTTGGATACAACCGACCTGGCCCCGCACCGTAGGGTGCAACATCAGTTGGCTGACGCTGAGATCGACACCTGTGATTTTCTTGATACGGTCGCGGAGCATCAGGATCAGTAATGAATGTCCTCCCAGTTCGAAGAAGTTGTCGTTCAGGCTGATCTGCTCGACCTCCAGGACCTCGCTCCAGGCGGCAGCGACCTGCTGCTCCAGCGGGCTCTGCGGTGCCACGTACTCCCGCGCCTGCAAGCTGGCATCGGGCTTGGGCAAAGCCTTGCGGTCCAGCTTGCCGTTGGGGCTCAGCGGCATCTGCTCCAGCACCACCCACTGCGCCGGCACCATGTAGTCCGGCAGGTGCGCGGCCAGGTGGGCACTCAGTACTTCGCGCCAGTCTTCGCCCGCGCCTTCCAGCACCAGGTAACCCACCAGGTGCTGGTTATCCACCGCCAGTACCGCGGCCTCGCGTACCCGCTCGTGCTCCAGCAGTCGCGCTTCGATCTCGCCCAACTCGATGCGCAGGCCCCGCAGCTTGACCTGGTGGTCGATACGCCCGGCGTATTCGATCACCCCGTCTTCGCGATAACGCGCCAGGTCGCCGGTACGGTACAGGCGCTCGCCGGCCACGAACGGATGGGCCACGAAGCGTTCGGCGCTCAAGGCCGGGCGACGGTGGTATCCACGGGCCAGGCCCACGCCACCCAGGTACAGCTCGCCCAGCACACCCATCGGCACCGGCTCGAAGTTGCTGTCCAGGATGTAGCAGCCCAGGTTGGCGATCGGCCGGCCGATCGGTACGCCATCGCGGCCTTCATCGACACAGGTCCAGTGGGTCACATCGATCGCGGCCTCGGTCGGGCCATACAGGTTGTACAACCCGGCCTTTGGCAACTTGGCGAATACTTGCTGCTGGGCATCCACCGGCAATGCTTCGCCGCTGCAAACGATGCGTTGCAGGCTGGTGCACGAACCCACATCACGATCCTGCAGGAAGGCTTGCAGCATCGACGGCACGAAGTGCAGAGTCGTGACCTGCTCGCTGTTGATCAGGCTGACCAAGCGGGCCGGGTCGCGATGATCCCCCGGCGCCGCCACCACCAGCCGCGCGCCCGTCATCAGTGGCCAGAAGAACTCCCACACCGAAACGTCGAAGCTGAACGGGGTCTTTTGCAAGACCGTGTCGCCAGCCCCCAGGGCATAAGCCTCCTGCATCCAGCACAGGCGGTTGAGCAGTGCCGAATGCCGGTTGCCGGCGCCCTTGGGCTGGCCGGTGGAGCCGGAGGTGTAGATCACGTAGGCCAGGTTCTCACCGTCCAGGGCGATCTGCGGATTTTCTTCGCTGTAGTGTTCCAGCCACGCTTCCCCCTGCTCCAGCACCAGGCTGGATAGCCCCTGGGGAATCGGCAACTGCTCCAGCAGATGCGCCTGGGTCAGCAGCAGTTTCACGCCACTGTCTTCGAGCATGTAGGCCAGACGTTCGCGCGGGTATTCCGGGTCCAGCGGCACATAGGCGCCACCGGCCTTGAGTACTGCCAGCAGGCCCACCACCATTTCGATCGAGCGTTCCACCGCCAGCCCCACCAGCACATCCGGGCCGACCCCGGCCTGGATCAGGCGATGGGCCAGGCGGTTGGCCCGGCGGTTGAGTTCGGCATAGCTCAGGCGCTGCTGAGCAAAGACCAGGGCCGGGGCCTCGGGAGCCAGGGCTACCTGTTCCTCGATCAACTGGTGCACCTGGCGTTGCAGCGGGTAGTCACGCTCGGTGGCGTTCCATTGCCGGACTATCGCCTGTCGCTCATTGTCATCCAATATCGCCAACCGGCTCACCTGCTGTTGCGGGTTCGCAAGCATTTCCAGCAGCAACTTCTCCCAATGCCGAGCCATTCGCTCGATAGTGGTCGCGTCGAACAGATCACTGGCATAGGTCAACGAAGCCCAAAGCCCATCGTCCGAATCGCGGGTATCCAGGCTCAAGTCAAACTGCGCAGATTGGCCGGCCCACGGCAACTCGCTGACCTGCAATGGCAGTTGGTCCGACTGGACCTGTGCTCCTCGCACTTCGCTCTGGTGGTTGAACATCACCTGGAACAACGGGTTGTGACTCAGGCTGCGCTCCGGCTGCAGCGCCTCGACCAACTGCTCGAACGGCAGGTCCTGATGACTCTGAGCCTCCAGGGCCCGCTGCTTGACTTGGGCCAGCAGCTGGCTGACGGTCATTTGCTCGTCGATATCGGCCTTGAGCACCTGGGTGTTGACGAAGAAGCCGATCAGGCGCTCGGTCTCCACCCGGTTGCGGTTGGCGACCGGCACCCCGACACGGATGTCATGCTGACCGCTGTAGCGATGCAGCAGCGCCTGGAAGGACGCCAGCAGCACCATGAACAAGGTCCCCCCTTCGCTCTGGGCAAATACCCGGAGCGCCGCGATCGAT
This sequence comes from Pseudomonas sp. CMR5c, assembly GCF_003850545.1. Classification (NCBI taxonomy): domain Bacteria; kingdom Pseudomonadati; phylum Pseudomonadota; class Gammaproteobacteria; order Pseudomonadales; family Pseudomonadaceae; genus Pseudomonas; species Pseudomonas sp. CMR5c. The sequence goes on from NZ_CP027705.1 coordinate 4,612,742, forward strand.
TCCGGCTCGAAGTCGATATCAAGATGGGCGCCACGATAGCTTTGCAAGGCCGGACGCGCATGATCGAGCGGCAATTGCAGCACCGGCTGGGAGTCGCCGAGCAGACCACGCCAGTAATTGAGTTGACGTGCCTTCTCACCGGCCTCCATCCAACTACGCTGCCAAACCGCATAGTCGGCATATTGCACCGGCAATATCGGCAATTGCAGAGTCGAGCCAAGACTATGGGCGGCATACAACTGCACCAGTTCGTCGACCATCACCTGCATCGACCAGCCATCGGAAATGATGTGGTGCTGGACCAATACCAGTACGTGATCGTCTTCGGCCAGACGCAGTAGCTTGACTCGCAACAGCGGTCCCTGTTGCAAGTCGAACGGCTGTTGCACCTCAGCCTCGATAAGCGCTTGCAGACCTTCTTCTTGAGCATCGCCCAAGAGCATTTCGATCCGTGCCTGCGGAGCTATTACCTGCACCACTGCACTATCGGTCTGGCGCATAAGGGTGCGCAGGCTTTCATGACGCGCCACCAGGCTATCGAAACTGCGCTGCAAGGCGTCTACATCCAACTGCCCCTTCAAGCGCAATGCACTGGGCACATGGTATGCCGAGCCTTGCGGATCCAGCTGCCAGAGGAACCACTGGCGTTCCTGGGCATAGGAGAGCGGCAATGGCTGGTCGCGCCTTACTGGCACAAGGGCGGGCATACCGGCATCCGCATTCCCCTCCAGCGCCTCCAGGGCAAGGACGAATGCCTGCAAGCGCGGCTGCTCGAACACTACCTTGAGCGGCACCTCCAGGCCCTGGACTTGGCGCAAGCGCGAAACCACCTGCATCGCCAATAATGAATGACCGCCCAACTCGAAGAAGTGATCGGTCAAGCCAACCCTCTCGACCCCCAGGACATCCGCCCAGATAGCTGCCACCTGCTGCTGGAGCAGGCTCTGCGGGGCCACCCATTGTCCCTGGAGCAAGCTGGCGTCCGGACGCGGAAGCGCCTGGCGATCAAGCTTGCCGTTAGGGTTCAGCGGCATGCGTTCCAGGAAGATCAGGTGCGCAGGCACCATGTAGTCCGGCAAATGCGCCTGCAGGGCATCCTTGAACTGCTCGCTCAGCAGTTGCCGGGCCTGCGGCGAATCCACCGCTTGTTCGACTACCAGATAGGCCAGCAACTGATTATCCGCTGCAAGTACCAGGGCCTCGCGTACACCGTCCTGGGCCAGCAACAGGGTTTCGATTTCGCCCAGTTCGATGCGGAAGCCACGAATCTTCACCTGATGGTCGACCCGTCCTACATACTCGACCACGCCATCGGCACGGTAGCGCGCCAGGTCGCCAGTGCGATACAGGCGCTCGCCACCATTCCCGAACGGATTGGCCACGAACCGCTCGGCAGTCAATGACGGTCGTTGCAGATAGGAGCGGGCCAGGCCGCAAGCACTGCCAATATAGAGTTCACCCACGGCACCAAACGGTGCCAGGTTCAGGTTCTGGTCCAACACGTACAGGGCCCTGCCCGACAGCGCCCGACCGATCGGACTGGCACTGGCGCCAACGACGCTTGGGTCGCTGGAGCAATCCAGCACGCTGGAAACGACTGTCGCTTCGGTCGGTCCATAGGTATTGAGCAGCCGAACATGGCCCAGCCCTGCCCGACGCCATTGCGCCGGACCGTCTAGGGGCATCGCTTCACCACCGATATGTATCTGGCGCAACGCACCATAGGTGCGAGGCCCGGCGGCAAGGCAATCGAGCAGGAACAGGTTCCAGTAGGCTGTCGGCAGGTCAGCCAGGGTGATCCCCTGGTCGATGATCTCGCGGTACAGGCGGCCACTGTCCCACAGCTGCGGACCACGCAGGACCACCGTGGCGCCGTGGGTCAACGCCGGGTAAAGCTGTTCGACGAAACCGTCGAAGTTGAGGGTGGCGAATTGCAGGACCCGATCATCCTCGTTCAAGCGTGAATAATCGGCAGCGATAGTGGAAAACTCGCTCAACGCGGCGTGATTGATCGCCACGCCCTTGGGCTTGCCTGTAGAACCGGAGGTGTAGATCACATAAGCCAGGTTCTGCAGCTCTGCCTTGCCCCCGGGATTTTCCGCAGGATATTGCGCAAGCTGCGGGCCCACCAGGTCAAGGGCCAGAGTGGCAATATCATCGGGCAAGGCCAGTGGTACATGGGAATGCGTCAGGACCAGGCGCACATCACTGTCCTCGAGCATATGCACCAAGCGTTCGCGGGGATACTGCGGGTCCAGCGGTACATACGCACCCCCAGCCTTGAGGATCGCCAACAGGCTGACCACCATGGCGCAGGAGCGCTCCAATGCGACCCCTACCAACACCTCGGGACCGACACCCAGTGCAATCAACTGGTGCGCCAAGCGGTTGGCCTGGCGGTTCAGTTCGGCGTAACTCAAGCACTCCTGATCCAACTGCAACGCCACTGCCTCGGGGCGCCTGCGCGCCTGGGCCTCGAACAACTGATGAACCAATTGCAGCGGCGACGCCGCCGGGCGGGCATCGTTCCAGCGCAAGATATCCAGCTCTTCGGCATCGGTCAGCGATGGCAGATCGGCCAGGTAGCGTGGTTTGGCGTCGATGAACGCCTCGAGCAGTTGCTTGAAATGCTCGCCCAGGCGCCGCACCTGCGCGGCAGAGAATGACCGGGAATCGTAGTTGAACTCGATACCCAGGATTTCACCGATACCCAGGGCAACGGTCATTGGATAGTTGGTCTGCTCGATGCTATCGACCTGGCTGAAGACCAATCCCGAAGGGGCTCCCTGCTCTAGCGCTTCGGAAACCGGGTAGTTCTCGAATACCAGGATCGAGTCGAACAGGGCTTCTCCTCCCATTCCGGCCCAACGCTGGATCTCGAACAGCGGCGAATGCTCTTGCTCGCGCAAACGCAGGTTCTGCTCCTGCAATTGCTGCAACCACTGGTTGATCTCGAGCTCAGGGGCAGGACTGGCCACTACCGGCAAGGTATTGATGAATAGGCCGACCTGTTGCTCGATACCCCGTAGTTCGGCCGGACGTCCGGATACAGTGGCCCCGAAGGCCACCGTTTCCTGGCCAGTATGGCGCTGCAGCAACAGCAGCCAGGCTGCTTGTACCAGGGTATTGAGGGTGACCTTGATGCCCTGGGCAAAGGACTTCAGGCGCTGGGTATCTTCTGCCCCCAGGCTGAGGCGGTAATCGCCAAAGGCCTGGGGCTGGTCGACGTCCTGTCCCAATGGACGCGCCAGGCGAGTAGGTTCTTTAAGCGAAGCCAGTTGTTCCTTCCAGAACGCTTCGCTAAGCACCGCATCCTGTCGCTGCAACCAGGCGATGTAGTCGCGATAACGTCCGGTCGAAGCCCGAGACGATACGCCTGCGTAGTCCTGCAGCACCTCTCCGAACAACTGTGAGCTGCTCCAGCCATCCATCAGGATATGGTGATTGGTATAGATCAGGTGATGACGGTTAGTAGCGGTACGCACCAACACCAGGTTCAACAACGGCGCCTGCTGGAGTGCAAAACCCTGTTGGCGCATGTCCTGCGCCAGTGACTCCAGGGCCTGTTGCAGCTCTTCACGATCCTGCCAGTCATATTGCTCGACGGGCAATTGCACCTGCTTGTAGACCACCTGCAATGGAGCCTCGGCATCGGTCTGCCAGAGGAACCCGCTGCGCAGTACATCGTGATGCTGCAAGGCGGCCTGCCATGCGGCACAGAAACGCTCTACATCCAGCCCTTCGACATCGACTCGCATCTGGTTGACATAATCGCCGGATGCCTGGCCATACAATGAATGAAACAGCATGCCCTGCTGCATGGGCGACAGCGGATAGAGATCTTCCACCTGGTCCATGGTCAACGGCAGTCGGTCCAGTTGCTCCTGGTCCAGGCGAGCCAGCGGGAAATCGGACGGCGTCACACCACGAGTTTCCGACTTGCAGCAATGTTCGATCAACGCCTTGAGTTCCTCGGCGTACTCATCGGCCAAATGCTGGATGTTCACCTCGTCGAACATCTGCTGGCTGAAGCTCCAGTTCAGGTTCAACTCGCCGTTATAGACCTGGCCATTGATTTCCAGCCAGTTGCCCAGGCAGGCATCCGGCCCTTGATCCGCACCACAGGAGTCTCCCGAAGGTGCGAACAGCCCCTCCTGCTCGGCATCATCAAAACTGCTATCGAACTGCCCCAGATAGTTGAAGGTGATACGTGGCTGTGGCAACTGGCGCAGCGCTTCCCTGACCGAGTCACGTCCCAGGTAGCGCAAGGCCCCGAAACCGATACCCTTGTCCGGAATGGCCCGCAGTTGCTCCTTGATGCCCTTGATGGAATCGGCAATGCCAGTAGCTGGGCGCAACCGAACCGGATAGATACTGGTGAACCAGCCGACGGTGCGCGTCAGGTCCACGTCCTCGAAAAGATCCTCCCGCCCGTGCCCTTCCAATCGGATCAGGGTCGAGTCCTGGCCTGTCCAGCGTCCAATCACCCTGGCAAGGGCCGTCAGCAGCAGATCGTTGATCTGCGTGCGATAGGCCACAGGAGCATCCTGCAGCAACCGGCGGGTGAACGCCTGGTCCAGATGAGTGGTGACCCCCAGGGCATGTCGGTTGCTCAGGCTGGCCCGAGCGTCAGCGCCTGGCAGGTCGGTTAGTCCGTCCTGCAATTGTGCTTGCCACCACTGGAATTCCCGCTCAAGCGCGGAATCCTCAGCGTAGGCTTGCAAACGCTGGGCCCAGGCATGGGTCGAACTGGTCTTGGACGGCAGCACCACTGGCTGCCCTTCAGCCAGTTGGCGATAAGCCGCCTGCAGATCCTCGAGCAAGATACGCCATGACACCCCGTCCACCACCAAGTGATGAACCACCAGCAACAACCTCTGGGCTCCCTCGGCCAGGTCCACGAGCACCGCCCGTAATAGTGGCCCCTCGCCCAGATCGAGACTCCGCTGTGCCTGCTCGGCAAGTGCGGTGAGATCGTCGAGCCCCTCTGCGCTACGGCACCACAATACTTGCTCGGCCTGGTGCAGATCGGCGGCGCGGTAGCTCGCTTGCCACCCCTTATCCGTCTTGATGAACTGCGAGCGCAACGCATCGTGGTGCACCAGGAGGGCTTGCAAGGCCTGGATCAACAACTCCGGCTGCAGGCGACCATGGGCCTGGAGCGCCACGGATTGGTTCCAGTGATGGCGATCGACGACCTCGTCATCGAAGAAGGCTTTCTGGATCGGCAACAGCAACAAGTCACCACTCAGCGGCCCCTGGTCGATGACCAGGCCTTCGCCCCCTTCCCTGGCGACCGAGGCCAGGCTTTGCACGGTCTGGTGCTGGAACAGGTCCTTGGGCGTAAAGCGCACGCCGGCTTGCCGCGCACGGCTCACCACCTGGATCGAGATGATCGAATCACCGCCCAGCTCGAAGAAATTGTCGTTGATCCCCACCCGTGGCAGGCGCAGGACCTCGGCCCAGATCGCCGCGATTTTCCCTTCCAGTTCACTCTGCGGAGCCACATAGGCTTGCTGCAACTGGCTGGCGTCCGGCTGTGGCAGCCCTTTGCGATCCAGCTTGCCGTTAGGAGTCAGCGGCATGCGTTCGAGGAACATCAGGTGCGCCGGCACCATGTAGTCCGGCAGGCGCGCCTTGAGCGCCTGGCGCAGCGCCTCGCGGCATTGCGCTTGCGCCACGGCGTCGCTCACCAGCTCCGGGTCCACCGGTACCACATAGGCCACCAACTGCTTGCCGCTGAGACCACTTTGCGCCACCACCACGGTTTCCCGCACGGCCTCCTGCTCACGCAGGCGCGCCTCGATCTCACCCAGCTCAATCCGGAAACCGCGGATCTTCACCTGGTGATCGACCCGGCCCAGGTAGTCCACCACCCCATCGGGACGGCCACGGGTCAGGTCGCCACTGCGATACACCCGGCTGCCCGGTGCGCCGAACGGATCGGGCACGAAGCGTTCGGCCGTCAGAGCCGGACGCTCCAGGTAACCCCGGGCCACCCCCTCGCCGCCCAGGTACAACTCACCCGCCACGCCGATCGGTTGCAGGTTCAACTCGGCGTCCAGCACATAACCGCTGCGGTTGCCCAGCAGCGTGCCGATCGGGGCGTAGGCCGCGCCGCATGGATCGTCCTTGCTCGCCTTCCACAGCAGCGGCGTGACCACGGTTTCGGTCGGGCCATAGCCGTTGAACAGGTAGGTCGGGCGCAGTGCCCGCCAGGCCAGGTCGTAGCTGGCCTGGGCCACCGCATCACCACCGAAGCAGTACACCCGCACCGCCGGTGGGTTGCCGTCGCGCTCGGCGTGTTCGGCCAGCTGCTGCAGGTACACCGGTGGGAACACCCCCACGGTCACGCCGTGGCGATGCATCTGGGCGTAGGTCTGCTCCGGCAGCCACAGGTTGTCGTCGCGGATCAGCACCCGCGCACCGTTGATCAGCGGGTGCATCCAGCCTTCATGGGAGCCGTCGAAGGCGAACGACATGAAGTGCAGCTCGCAATCGGCCGCGGTCATTTCGTAGCGCTCACCGGTGGCGATGATGTGCGCCACCAGCGGCCCATGGGACACCGCCACGCCCTTGGGCAAGCCGGTGGAGCCGGAGGTGTAGATCACATACGCCAGGTTGTCGCCGTCCAGCGTCACGTGCGGAGCGCTGTCGTCGTCACCACTCCACTGCTCGGTACGGTCCACCGCCAGGCTCTCCAGGCCTTCCGGCACCGGCAGGCGCTGTTGCACCGCCGAGTGGGTCAGCAGCAGTTGCGCGCGGCTGTCCTGCATCATGTACAGCAGGCGGTCCTCGGGGTATTCCACGTCCAGCGGCACATACACGCCACCGGATTTCAGCACCGCCAGGAACGCCACCATGATCTCGGCGCTGCGCGGCATGGCGATCGCCACCCGCACTTCCGGGCCCACGCCACGGGCGATCAAGGCCCGGGCCAGGCGGTTGGCGCTGCGCTCCAGCTCGCCGTAGGTCAGCTGTTGCTCACCGAAGATCACCGCTACCGCCTCGGGGGTTTCCCGGGCACGGTCGGCCACCAGCTCGTGCACCAGGCGCGTGGCCGGGAAGCCAGAATCGGTCCGATCCCAGAGCTGGATGATCTGCCGCTGCTCCGCCTCGTCCAGCAGGTTCAGCTGGCCGATGGCTTGTTGCTGGTCGGCGACCATCGCCTGCAGCAGGTTCTGCCAGTGGCGGGCCATGCGCTCGATGGTCGAGGCCTCGAACAGGTCGGTGGCATAGCCAAACGATGCCCAGATGTCATCGGCCGCCTCATTGATGTCCAGGTCCAGGTCGAAGTGCGCGGTCTGGCTGTCCCATTCCAGTGCTTCCAAGCGCAGTCCGGACGCCTGGCGCCCGGCACTGGCCAGGCGCGCCTGGGCCTGATGGTTGAACATCACCTGGAACAGCGGGTTGAGGCTCAAGCTGCGCTCCGGCTGCAGCGCCTCCACCAGTTGTTCGAACGGCAGGTCCTGGTGGGCCTGGGCTTCCAGGGCCCGTTGCTTGACCTGCGCCAGCAGCTGGTCGACGGTCATCTGCCCGTCGATATCGGCCTTGAGCACCTGGGTGTTGACGAAGAAACCGATCAGGCGCTCGACTTCCACCCGGTTGCGGTTGGCGATCGGCACCCCGACACGGATGTCCTGCTGGCCGCTGTAGCGGTGCAGCAAGGTCTGGAACGAGGCCAGCAACAGCATGAACATCGTTACGCCTTCGCGCTGGGCCAAGGCTCGCAAGCCGCCGACCAAACGAGTATCCAGCGCCAGCTCCAGCCGCGCGCCACGATGGCTCTGTACCGCCGGACGCTGATGATCGGTGGGCAGTTCCAGCACGGGTTGTTCACCACCCAGCAGTCCACGCCAGTAGTCCAACTGGCGAGCCTTTTCCCCGGCCTCCATCCAGTCGCGCTGCCAGGCGGCATAGTCGGCGTACTGGATCGGCAAGGCCGGCAGTTGCAGCTCTTCATTCAGGCTGTAGGCCGAATACAGCTGCACCAACTCATCGACCATCACCTGCATCGACCAACCATCGGAGACGATGTGGTGCTGGACCATGACCAGCACGTGGTCATCCTCGGCCAGGCGCAGCAACTGGACTCGCAACAAGGGCCCCTGTTGCAGATCGAAGGGACGCGCGATCAGGGCCTGAACCCGGGACTTGAGATTGTCTTCATCGGTATCGGCGCAAGCGATCTCGACCGAGGCCTGGGCACCAATGACCTGGACAGCTCGCTCACCGTCCTGGTGCAGATGGGTGCGCAGGCTCTCATGGCGCGCCATCAGGGTGTCGAAACTGCGCTGCAACGCAGCCAGATCCAGCTGGCCCTTCAAGCGCAGCGCGCTGGGCACATGGTAGGCCGAGCTTTCAGGCTCCAGCTGCCAGAGGAACCACTGGCGCTCCTGGGCATAGGACAGCGCCAACGGACGATCCCGATCGACCACGACCATCGCCGGAGCGGTGGACGCCAGCCCGGCGCTCGGCAAGGCGCCCACGAAGGCGTCCAAGCGTGGCTGTTCGAACAACGTCCTGAGAGGCACCTCAAGCCCGAGAACCTGGCGCAAGCGCGAGACCACCTGCATGGCCAGCAAGGAATGCCCGCCCAGTTCGAAGAAGTGATCGGTCAAACCAACGCGCTCGACATCCAGGATCTGCGCCCAGATTGCCGCGACCTGCCGCTCGGTCTCACTCTGCGGAGCCACCCAGGCCTTATGTGCCTGGCTCATATCCGGGCGTGGCAATGCCGCACGATCCAGCTTGCCGTTGGGGTTCAACGGCATCCGCTCGAGGAATACCAAGTGCGCCGGCACCATGTAGTCCGGCAACTGCTCGCGCAATGCGACCTTGAGCTCATCGCCCAACACCTGTTGCGCTGCGGGCGACTCATGGACCTGGTTCGCCACCAGGTAAGCGACCAACTGGCCATCTGCAGCCAATACCACCGTTTCACGTACAGAGTCCTGGGCCAGCAACAGCGCCTCGATCTCTCCCAGCTCGATGCGGAAGCCACGGATCTTCACCTGGTGGTCGATCCGCCCGGCATATTCGATCACCCCATCGGCGCGATAACGCGCCAGGTCGCCCGTACGGTACAAGCGCTCGCCAACTTCACCGAAGGGATCGGGAACGAAGCGCTCTGCCGTCAACAGTGGCCGTTGCAGGTAGGCCCGTGCCAACCCCCTGGCACTGCCGATGTACAGCTCGCCCACCGCCCCCAGTGGGGCCAGGTTCAGGTCGCGGTCCAGGACATACAGGGCCCGGCCGGGAAGCGAACGACCAATGGGGCTGGCGGTGGCGCCAGTGATTTCATCGAGAGAAGAGCAATCGAGCACACTGGAAACCACAGTGGCCTCGGTCGGGCCATAGGTATTCAACAACCGCACATGCCCTGCGCCACTGCGAAGCCATTGGGCCGGGCCATCCAGCGGCATCGCCTCGCCACCGATGTGGATCTGCCGCAGGTTGCCGTAGGAACGCGCACCGGCCGCTTGGCAATCGAGCAGGAACAGGTTCCAGTAGGCTGTCGGCAGGTCCGCCAGGGTAATGCCCTGGGCCATGATTTCCTGGTACAGCCGGGCGCTGTCCCACAGCTCGGGACCACGCAGCACCACGCTCGCTCCCCGGGTCAAGGCTGGATACAGCTGCTCGACGAAACCATCGAAGTTCAATGTCGCGAACTGCAATACTCGATCGTCGCAGGTCAAGCGTGAATAGTCCGCGGCGATCTGCGCGAACTGGCTCAGGGCAGCATGGTTGATGGCCACGCCCTTGGGCTTGCCGGTCGATCCCGAGGTATAGATCACATAGGCCAGGCTGAGGGGATCGACCACCACTTGCGGATCGTTCACCGGACACTGCTGCAGACGCTGCCGGGCGAGGTCCAGGTCCAACACCGCCAGCTCCAGTGGCAACGGCAAGCGCTGGCGTAGGTGGGACTGGGTCAGGACCAGGCGCAGCTGGCTATCCTCGAGCATGTGCACCAGGCGCTCGCGTGGGTACTCCGGGTCCAGAGGGACATAGGCACCGCCTGCCTTGAGCACCGCCAACAGGCTCACCACCATGGAGAAGGAACGCTCTACCGCCACGCCGACCAGCACTTCCGGGCCAACACCCTGCTCGATCAGGTAATGCGCCAGGCGGTTGGCCTCCTGGTTCAACTCGGCGTAGCTCATCGACTGTCCGTCGAGCATCAGGGCCAAGGCTGCGGGACGCAGCCCGGCCTGGACCTCGAACAGCCCATGGACACTGTCCGTGGCCGGCAAGGCGTCATCAGCGGCATTCCACTGCTCAAGCATGCGCTGCCGATCAGCGCCACCGACCAACTCCAGCTCGCCGACCAGGCTCGCCGGGGCACTGGCCAAGGCTTGCAACATGGCTTGCCAGTCCCGGGCCAGGCGCTGCACGGTCGCGGTATCGAACAAGTCCGTGGCATAGGTCAGGGAAGCCCAGATGCCTTCGGCGGACTCAGAGGTATCCAGGCTCAGGTCGAAGTGGGCCGTGTGGCTGTCCCACTCCAGGCCCTCCACTCGCAGCCCGGGCAACTGCTGCGGTCCAGCGGCGCCCGAAGCCTCGCTCTGATGGTTGTACATCACCTGGAACAGCGGGTTATGGCTCAGGCTGCGCTCCGGCTGCAGCGCTTCCACCAGTTGTTCGAATGGCAGGTCCTGGTGGGCCTGGGCCTCCAGGGCACTGCGCTTGACCTGCTGCAATAGCTCGACGAAGGACATCCGGCCATCGATATCGGCCTTGAGCACCTGGGTGTTGACGAAGAAGCCGATCAAGCCCTCGGTCTCGACTCGGTTGCGGTTGGCGATCGGCACCCCGATGCGGATATCGGCCTGGCCACTGTAGCGATACAACAAGGCCTGGAACGAGGCCAATAACACCATGAACAGCGTCACGCCTTCACGTTGGGCCACGTCCTTGAGCTGCACGACCAAAGGCGCATCCAGCGCCAGGTCCAGGCGCGCGCCACGATGGCTTTGCGTAGCCGGCCGCGGATGATCCAGAGGCAGTTCCAGCACCGGCTGCACCTGGCCCAATTGGCCACGCCAGTACTCAAGTTGCCGCTGCTTCTCCCCGGCCTCCATCCAGTTGCGTTGCCAGGCCGCGTAATCGGCGTACTGGATCGGCAGCTCCGGCAGCTGCAACTCCTGCCCCTGGCTGTAGGCGGCATACAGCCGAACCAGTTCATCGACCATCACCTGCATCGACCAGGCATCGGCAACGATATGGTGCAGCACCAGCACCAGGACATGCTCATCTTCGGCCAGGCGCAACAGCTTGACCCGCAGCAGCGGGCCTTCGCGCAGGTCGAACGGTCGGGCGATCTCGGCCTCGATCCGCTCCTGCAACCGAGCGGCATCGACCGCTGGCAAGACCTCGTACTCCACAGGTTGGGCGCTATTTTCCCCGACCACCTGGACGGCATGCAGGCCATCGATGGCGAATCGGGTGCGCAGGGTTTCATGACGTGCCGCCAGAGCATCGAAAGCTCGCTGCAAAGCGGTACGATCCAGCTGTCCCGTCAGGCGCAGCGCACCGGGAATATGGTAGGCAGCGCTTTGTGGCTCCAACTGCCAGAGGAACCACTGGCGTTCCTGGGCATAGGACAAGGCCGGAGGCTGATCGCGATCGATCCTGGCGATAGTCGCCATCTGCGCCCCGCCCTGCCCCAACGCCTGGACAAAGTCGCCCAGTACCGGTTGTTCGAACAGCGCCTTGAGGGCCACCTCGATACCCAGTGCCTGGCGCACCCGCGAGACCACGCGGGTGGCCAGCAGCGAATGGCCGCCCAACTCAAAGAAGTGGTCTTCGAGCCCGACCTGCTGCGCCCCGAGTACATCGGCCCAGATCGCCGCGACTTGCTGCTCTCTTTCGCTGACCGGTGCCACATGGCGTTTTTGCAGCAGGCTCGCATCGGGTTTGGGCAGGGCCTTGCGGTCCAGCTTGCCATTGGGAGTCAGTGGCATGCGCTCGAGGAAGATCAGGTAGGCCGGTACCATGTAGTCCGGCAAGGCCTCACGCATGGCCGCCTTGAACTGTTCGCGCAATGTCGCCTGGTCGGCTTCGGCAGTGACCTGGTGAGTCACCAGGTACGCAACCAGCCGATCATTGTCAGCCAGCACCGCAGCTTCGCGCACAGCGGGCTGCTCACGCAAGCACGCCTCGATCTCGCCCAGCTCGATACGGAAACCGCGCACCTTGACCTGGTGGTCGACCCGGCCGATGTACTCCACGATCCCCTCGGCGCGATAACGCGACAAGTCACCTGTGCGATAGACGCGCTCGCCGCTGGTGGAAAACGGATGGGGAACGAAGCGCTCGGCGGTCATCGCTGGGCGCTCGTGGTAGCCCCGGGCCAGGCCGACGCCACCGATCAACAGCTCGCCAGCCGCGCCCTGCGGGCAAGGAGTCAATCCACCGTCGAGGATGAACAGCGAGGTGTTGGCGATCGGCCGGCCAACGAAGGGCTGCGCCTCGGCCAGCCGGTGGGCCGCCGACCAGATAGTGGTCTCGGTAGGCCCATACAGGTTCCAGACCGCGCCTTGCAGTTCGAGCATGCGCTTGGCCAGGTCGGCCGGCAGCGCCTCACCGCCACACAGGCACTTGATACCCCGCAGCATTGCACTGGCACGCGGACTGTCCAGCAACATGCGCCAGGTCGATGGAGTCGCCTGCAAGACGCTGGCGCTGCGGGTTTGCAACAGATCGAGAATGGCCTCCGGGTCCAGGGCCAGCTCCTTGTCCCCCAGGATCACGATAGCGCCCGTAGTCAGCGGCACATAGAGCTCAAGGGCAAAAATATCGAAGGAGAAGGTGGTCAGCGACAACACCCGCGCATCGGCGCCAATCTCCAGGGTCGTGGCCATGCCACTGGTGAAACTGCTCAGCGCCTGGTGCCGCACCATCACACCCTTGGGCTTGCCGGTGGAACCGGAGGTGTAGATCACATAGGCCAGGTGCTCGGGTGAAAGGCTTACCTGTGGATTGTCCACCGGGCAGGTGGCATCGGCCTCGGCCTCCTCCACCAGCAATACCTGCAGTTGCGCTGGCTGAGGCAGACGCTGGCGCAGGTGCTGCTGGGTCAGCAACACCCGGGCCTTGCTGTCCTCGAGCATGTAGGCCAGGCGATCGGCCGGGTATTGCGGGTCCAGCGGCACATAGGCGCCACCGGCCTTGAGCGTCGCCAACAGGCTGATGACCATTTGCGCGGAGCGCTCCACGCTCACCGCCACCAGCACATCCGGGCCGACGCCCATGGTGATCAGGCGATGGGCCACGCGGTTGGCGCGCTGGTTGAGCTCGGCATAGGTCAGGGACTGGTCGTCGAACTGCAGGGCCAGCGCCCCGGGACGTGCCAGGGCCAGGGCTTCGAAAAGCTGGTGCACCCCTTGCTCACGCGGATAGTCGAATTCGGTGGCATTCCATCCATGCACGATCCGCTGCCATTGCGCGTCGTCCAGCATGGGCAACTCATCGACGCGCAAAGAGGCGTTGGCCGCGACCGACTGCAGGAGGTTCTGCCAGTGTTGCAACAGGCGTTGCGCGGTTTCGCTGTGGAACAGGTCGCTGGCGTAGGTCAAGGACGCCAGCAGGCCCTCGGCGGACTCCTGGGTATCCAGGTTGAGGTCGAATTGCGCGGTCTGGCTTTCCCACTCCAGGCTCTGCACCTGCAGCCCGGACACCGGACCGGCACCCTTGCCCCCACGGGCATCGGTCTGGTGGTTGAACATCACCTGGAACAACGGGTTGTGGCTCAGGCTACGTTCCGGCTGCAGGGCCTCCACCAACTGTTCGAACGGCAAGTCCTGGTGGGCCTGGGCCTCTATCGCGCGCTGCTTGACTTGTTGCAGCAACTGGACAAAGGACATCTGGCCATCGATATCGGCCTTGAGCACCTGGGTATTGACGAAGAAGCCGATCAGGCGCTCGGTTTCCACCCGGTTGCGGTTGGCGGTCGGTACGCCGACACGGATATCGGACTGGCCACTGTAGCGATACAGCAAGGTCTGGAACGAAGCCAGCAGCAACATGAACAGCGTCACGCCTTCGCGCTGGGCGACGGCCTTGAGCCTGGCGAACAACTCGCCCTCCAGCGTCATGTCCACTCGAGCGCCACGATGGCTCTGGATAGCGGGACGCGGATAGTCCAGGGGCAGTTCCAGAACCGGTTGCGTGCCACCCAACCGATCCAGCCAATACCCCAGCTGGCGCTCCTTCTCGCCAGCCTCCATCCAACTGCGCTGCCACAGCGCGTAGTCGGCGTACTGGATCGGCAACTCCGGCAGTTGCAGCTCGCGCCCCTGGGTGCAGGCGGCATACAGCTGCACCAGCTCGTCGACCATCACCTGCATCGACCAGCCATCGGAGACGATATGGTGCTGGACCAGCACCAGGACATGCTCATCCTCGGCCAGGCGCAGCAGGCTCACGCGCAGCAATGGCCCCTGCTGCAGGTCGAAGGGACGGGCGATCTGTGCTTCCACCAGGCCCTGCAACCGCGCTTCGTCGGCATCGACCACCAGGATCTCGATGAGCATTTGCGGCCGGATGACCTGCAAGGTGTTGTCGCCATCCTGCTGCAGGCAAGTACGCAGGCTTTCATGGCGCGCCACCAGGGTATCGAAGCTGCGCTGCAATGCTGCCAGATCCAGCGGTCCATTCAGACGCAGCGCCCGAGGCACATGATATGCCGTACTCTCGGGCTCCAATTGCCAGAGAAACCATTGCCGCTCCTGGGCATAAGAGAGTCGCAGCGGTTCATCCTGCTGGCGCTTGAAAACCGGGGCGATCTCAAACAGGTTGATGCCTTGCTGTTTGAGCAGTACCGCCAACGCTTTCTTTTCTTGCGCAGAAAGAGAACCCACCGACTCGATTAATGCTTGCACGCCACGCCCCTCAGGAAGTCAATTTATCCAAATCTTCTGCTGATAGACGTTTGAGGGCCTCCAGGGATTTAGCCAATGCATCCTGCACCGGCGAAATATTTGTCTGCTGCGCTGCGACATGGGCACAGAACTCGGCCAGGGTCGGTGTGGTGAAGATCGACTTGACGTCGATCTCGCTGTGCAGCTGCTCGCGCAATCGCACCACCACTTGCGTGGCCAGCAACGAGTGTCCGCCCAACTCGAAGAAGTTGTCCTTCAAGCCGACGCGCTCCACTTCCAGTACCTGCGCCCAGATCTGCGCGACCTGCTCCTCCAGCGGACTCTGCGGTGCCATGTACTCCCGTGCCTGCAAGCTGGCATCGGGCTTGGGCAAAGCCTTGCGGTCCAGCTTGCCGTTGGGGCTCAGCGGCATCTGCTCCAGCACCACCCACTGCGCCGGCACCATGTAGTCCGGCAGGTGCGCGGCCAGGTGGACACTCAGTACTTCACGCCAGTCTTCGCCCGCGCCGTCCAGCACCAGGTAACCCACCAGGTGTTGGTTATCCACCGCCAGTACCGCGGCCTCGCGTACTCGCTCGTGCTCCAGCAGTCGCGCTTCGATCTCGCCCAATTCGATGCGCAGGCCCCGCAGCTTGACCTGGTGGTCGATACGCCCGGCGTATTCGATCACCCCGTCTTCGCGATAACGCGCCAGGTCGCCGGTACGGTACAGGCGCTCGCCGGCCACGAACGGATGGGCCACGAAGCGTTCGGCGCTCAAGGCCGGGCGACGGTGGTATCCACGGGCCAGGCCCACGCCACCCAGGTACAGCTCGCCCAGCACACCCATCGGCACCGGCTCGAAGTTGCTGTCCAGGATGTAGCAGCCCAGGTTGGCGATCGGCCGGCCGATCGGTACGCCATCGCGGCCTTCATCGACACAGGTCCAGTGGGTCACATCGATCGCGGCCTCGGTCGGGCCATACAGGTTGTACAACCCGGCCTTTGGCAACTTGGCGAACACTTGCTGCTGGGCATCCACCGGCAATGCTTCGCCGCTGCAAACGATGCGTTGCAGGCTGGTGCACGAACCCACATCACGATCCTGCAGGAAGGCCTGCAGCATCGACGGCACGAAGTGCAGGGTCGTGACCTGCTCGCTGTTGATCAGGCTGACCAAGCGGGCTGGATCACGATGATCCCCCGGCGCCGCCACCACCAGCCGCGCGCCCGTCATCAGTGGCCAGAAGAACTCCCACACCGAAACGTCGAAGCTGAATGGGGTCTTTTGCAAGACCGTGTCGCCAGCCCCCAGGGCATAAGCCTCCTGCATCCAGCACAGGCGGTTGAGCAGTGCCGAATGCCGGTTGCCGGCGCCCTTGGGCTGGCCGGTGGAGCCGGAGGTGTAGATCACATAGGCGAGGTTCTCGCCGTCCAGGGCGATCTGCGGGTTCTCTTCGCTGTAGTGTTCCAGCCACGCTTCCCCCTGCTCCAGCACCAGGCTGGATAGCCCCTGGGGAATCGGCAGCTGCTCCAGCAGATGCGCCTGGGTCAGGAGCAGTTTCACGCCACTGTCTTCGAGCATGTAGGCCAGACGCTCGCGCGGGTATTCCGGGTCCAGCGGCACATAGGCGCCACCGGCCTTGAGTACCGCCAGCAGGCCCACCACCATTTCGATCGAGCGTTCCACCGCCAGTCCCACCAGTACATCCGGGCCGACCCCGGCCTGGATCAGGCGATGGGCCAGGCGGTTGGCCCGGCGGTTGAGTTCGGCATAGCTCAGGCGCTGCTGAGCAAAGACCAGGGCCGGGGCCTCGGGAGCCAGGGCTACCTGTTCCTCGATCAACTGGTGCACCTGGCGTTGCAGCGGGTAGTCGCGCTCGGTGGCGTTCCATTGCTCCAGCACCTGGCGCCGCTCGGCAAGGTCGAGCATCGGCAGCTCACCCAGGCTCCGGGTACTGTCGGCCAGCATACCCAGCAGCAGGTTGGTCAGGTGCCGACCATAGGACTCCACGCTTTGCGCGGTGAAACTGGCCCGGGTGAAGCTGAATTGCAATGACAGTGTCTCGCCAAGGTCCACCAGCAGGGTCAAGGGATAGCTGGTCTGCTCGTGCGCCTGGGGCACACCAAAGCCGATACCGCTGCCGCCCTGCTCCAGCGCCTTGGATACCGGGTAGTTCTCGAACACCAGGATGTTGTCGAACAGTGCTTCGCCACCCTGGCTGGCCCAGCGCTGGATATCGTACAACGCGGTGTGTTCATGTTCGCGCAGGGCCAGGTTGCGCTCCTGCACATCCTGCAGCCACTGCGCCACCGAACGCTGGGCATCGACGGCGCAAATCACTGGCAAGGTATTGATGAACAAACCGATTTGCTGCTCGATCCCGGCCAGTTCAGCCGGGCGACCGGCCACGGTGGCGCCGAAGGTCACCACCGACTGCCCGCTATGGCGTTGCAGCAGGATCAGCCAGGCTGCCTGGATCAAGGTGTTGAGGGTGACTTTCTGGCTGCGGGCGAAAGCTTCCAGACGTCCGGTCAGCTCGGCATCCAGGGCCCAGCGGTACTCGCCATGGCCCTGTGCAGCCAAGGGCAGGTTGCTGCCCAAGCGCGTCGGTGCCGGCAACTGGCTCAACTGCTCGCGCCAGAAGGCCTCGGTCGCCTTGGCATCCCGTTGTTGCAACCAGCCGATGTAGTCGCGATAGCGGCCACTGGCCTCCGGCACCGCTACGCCGGCATAGCGTTGCAATACTTCACCAAACAACCGCGAATTGCTCCAACCGTCCATGAGGATGTGATGGTTGGTGTAGATCAGCTCATGGCGCTGCTCACCCGTACGTACCAGCAGCACTCGCACCAGGGGCGCCCGGGCCAGGTCGAAACCCTGGCGGCGCTGGGCTTGCTGCAGGTTCTGCAGCTCTTGTTCGAGCTCGGGCATGGCGCGCCAATCGAGTTCTTCGATCGGCAGGCTGGCCTGGCGATAGACCACCTGGCACGGCCATTCCAGCTGGCCTTGCCAGAAGTAGCCGCTGCGCAGCACTTCCTGGGCCTGCACCGTGGCCTGCCAGGCCTGCCGGAAACGGCTCACATCCAGGTTGTCGACCGTGACCCGGATCTGGTTGATGTAATCGCCCGCCGTCTGCTCGTACAGGGTATGGAACAACATGCCCTGCTGCATTGGCGACAAGGCATAGATGTCCTCGATGTCGCTAGCCACCAGGGGCAGGGACTCGAGCTGGGGCTGGGTCAGCCTGGCCAAAGGGAAGTCCGAAGCGGTGACGCCAGCGTTGCCCGGGGTGCAGCAGTGCTCCACCAGGGCCGCCAGTTCGCGGGCATAGTCCTGGCTCAACTGTTCGATCACCGCTTCATCGAACATCAGCGGGCTGAAGGTCCAGCTCATGTGCAACTCGCCGCCATATACCTGGCCGTTGAGGGTCAGCCAGTTACCCAGCGCGCCCTCGGGGCTCTGCTCGGCGCCGGTGCTTTCCGCCGCCGGGGTGAACAGGCCGTCTGGCTGGTCGAAGCTGCCATCGACCTGCCCCAGGTAGTTGAAGGTGATGCGCGGCACCGGCAACAGGCTGAAGGCCTGGCGGGTCTGCTCGTCCCCGAGGTAGCGCAAGGCACCAAAACCCAGGCCCTTGTTCGGCACGGCGCGCAGCTGCTCCTTGACCTGCTTGATCGAGCCCGCCAGGTCGGCGGCCGGGGTGAGGCGCACCGGGAACAGGCTGGTGAACCAGCCCAGGGTGCGCGTCAGGTCCAGGTCATCGAACAGCTCCTCGCGGCCGTGGCCCTCGAGCTGGACCAGGCTGGAGGCATGGCCGGTCCAGCGGCAGATCACCCGGGCCAGGGCCGTCAGCAGCAGGTCGTTGATCTGCGTCCGATAGGCCATAGGCGCCTGTTGCAGCAGTTGCCGGGTACGCTGCGCATCGAGCTGGCTGACCAGGGTCCGGGCCAAACGGCCCGGACGAGCGCCCCGGGGATCGCGGCACGGCAATTCGGCACTCACGCCCTGCAACTGTTGCTGCCAGTAGTCTTGTTCCTCGTGCATCGCGGCGCTGCGGGCATGGGCTTGCAGGCGCTCGGCCCAGGTCTTGAACGCCGACGTCTTGGCCGGCAACCGCTGCTGGCGACCCTCGACCGACTGCTGATAAAGGTTCTGCAAATCTTCGAGGAAGATCCGCCAGGAAACGCCATCCACCACCAGGTGGTGCATGACCAGCAACAGTCGCTGGCTGCCATCGGGCAACTCAGCCAGCACCGCCCGCAACAACCGGCCCTGTTGCAGATCGAGGCTGCGCTGGGCGCGTTCGCACAGCTCTTGCAGCTCATCGGCAGTCTCCAGGCGGGCCTGCCAGAGCAAGGTCGTTGCCACAGCATCATGCCGGGCCTTCCAGCCGTCGGGCTGCGGGTTGAAGCTCAGGCGCAGCACATCGTGATGCACCACCAGCGCCTGGAGTGCCGCTTCCAACAGGTCCGCGCGCACCGGTTGGCGCGGCGTCAACAGCAAGGACTGGTTCCAGTGATGCCGATCCGGCAGGTCCATGGCGAAAAACAGCTGCTGGAAAGGCAGCAATGGTGTCTCGCCCTGCACCGGCCCCTGGTCGATCACCTGCACGGCCTGCAACTGGGCCACCCGCGCCAGGCTGCGCACGGTCTGGTGCTGGAACAGCGCCTTGGGGGTGAAGTGGATCCCGGCCGCCCGGGCCCGGCTGACCACCTGGATCGAGATGATCGAATCGCCGCCACGCTCGAAGAAGTTATCGTTCAGGCCCACCTGCTCGATACCCAGCACCTCGGCCCAGATCGCGGCGATCTGTTGTTCCAAAAGACTTTGTGGAGCCTCATAGGCTTGGGCGGACTGCGCCTTGTCCGGCTTGGGCAAAGCCTTGCGGTCCAGCTTGCCGTTGGGGCTCAGCGGCATCTGCTCCAGCACCACCCACTGCGCCGGCACCATGTAGTCCGGCAGGTGCGCGGCCAGGTGGGCACTCAGTACTTCGCGCCAGTCTTCGCCCGCGCCTTCCAGCACCAGGTAACCCACCAGGTGCTGGTTATCCACCGCCAGTACCGCGGCCTCGCGTACCCGCTCGTGCTCCAGCAGTCGCGCTTCGATCTCGCCCAACTCGATGCGCAGGCCCCGCAGCTTGACCTGGTGGTCGATACGCCCGGCGTATTCGATCACCCCGTCTTCGCGATAACGCGCCAGGTCGCCGGTACGGTACAGGCGCTCGCCGGCCACGAACGGATGGGCCACGAAGCGTTCGGCGCTCAAGGCCGGGCGACGGTGGTATCCACGGGCCAGGCCCACGCCACCCAGGTACAGCTCGCCCAGCACACCCATCGGCACCGGCTCGAAGTTGCTGTCCAGGATGTAGCAGCCCAGGTTGGCGATCGGCCGGCCGATCGGTACGCCATCGCGGCCTTCATCGACACAGGTCCAGTGGGTCACATCGATCGCGGCCTCGGTCGGGCCATACAGGTTGTACAACCCGGCCTTTGGCAACTTGGCGAACACTTGCTGCTGGGCATCCACCGGCAATGCTTCGCCGCTGCAAACGATGCGTTGCAGGCTGGTGCACGAACCCACATCACGATCCTGCAGGAAGGCCTGCAGCATCGACGGCACGAAGTGCAGGGTCGTGACCTGCTCGCTGTTGATCAGGCTGACCAAGCGGGCTGGATCACGATGATCCCCCGGCGCCGCCACCACCAGCCGCGCGCCCGTCATCAGTGGCCAGAAGAACTCCCACACCGAAACGTCGAAGCTGAATGGGGTCTTTTGCAAGACCGTGTCGCCAGCCCCCAGGGCATAAGCCTCCTGCATCCAGCACAGGCGGTTGAGCAGTGCCGAATGCCGGTTGCCGGCGCCCTTGGGCTGGCCGGTGGAGCCGGAGGTGTAGATCACATAGGCGAGGTTCTCGCCGTCCAGGGCGATCTGCGGGTTCTCTTCGCTGTAGTGTTCCAGCCACGCTTCCCCCTGCTCCAGCACCAGGCTGGATAGCCCCTGGGGAATCGGCAGCTGCTCCAGCAGATGCGCCTGGGTCAGGAGCAGTTTCACGCCACTGTCTTCGAGCATGTAGGCCAGACGCTCGCGCGGGTATTCCGGGTCCAGCGGCACATAGGCGCCACCGGCCTTGAGTACCGCCAGCAGGCCCACCACCATTTCGATCGAGCGTTCCACCGCCAGTCCCACCAGTACATCCGGGCCGACCCCGGCCTGGATCAGGCGATGGGCCAGGCGGTTGGCCCGGCGGTTGAGTTCGGCATAGCTCAGGCGCTGCTGAGCAAAGACCAGGGCCGGGGCCTCGGGAGCCAGGGCTACCTGTTCCTCGATCAACTGGTGCACCTGGCGTTGCAGCGGGTAGTCACGCTCGGTGGCGTTCCACTGATGAACGATGCGCTGGCGCTCTTCAGCCTCCAGCAGAGCCAGGTCCTGGATCGGTAAAGTCGGATCGGCCACGGCCGAGCGCAGCAGG
This sequence comes from Pseudomonas sp. CMR5c, assembly GCF_003850545.1. NCBI lineage: Bacteria > Pseudomonadati > Pseudomonadota > Gammaproteobacteria > Pseudomonadales > Pseudomonadaceae > Pseudomonas > Pseudomonas sp. CMR5c. The sequence continues at coordinate 4,634,076 of NZ_CP027705.1, forward strand.
TTCTGCCAGTGGCGCGCCAGGCGCTCGATGCTCGCGTGGGTGAACAGGTCGGTGGCGTAGGTCAGGGAGGCCCAAATACCCTCGGCGGTTTCCTGGGTGTCCAGGCTCAGGTCGAACTGGGCGCTCTGGTTGTCCCACTCCAGGCTGGCCACTCGCAGGCCGGGCAACTGCGTCTCGCCGGCGTCGGCCTGGGCACTGGCCTGGTGGTTGAACATCACTTGGAACAGCGGGTTGTGGCTCAGGCTGCGCTCCGGTTGCAGCGCCTCGACCAACTGCTCGAACGGCAGGTCCTGATGGGCCTGGGCTTCCAGCGCGCGGCGCTTGGCTTGCTGCAGAAGCTGCGCAAACGTCAGCTGCCCGTCGATATCGGCCTTGAGCACCTGGGTATTGACGAAGAAACCGATCAGGCGCTCGACTTCCACCCGGTTGCGGTTGGCGATCGGCACCCCGACGCGGATGTCCTGCTGGCCGCTGTGGCGATGCAACAAGGCCTGGAACGAGGCCAGCAGGACCATGAACAGGGTCACGCCCTCACGCTGGGCCAACCCCTTGAGTGCCGCTACCAGCCCTTGTTCCAGGGCCACATCCAGGCGTGCGCCACGGTAGCTCTGTTGTGCCGGGCGAGGATGATCGAACGGCAACTCCAGCACCGGCTGGACACCGCCGAGCAGTGCCAGCCAGTACTCCAGCTGCCGCGCTTTCTCCCCTGACTCCATCCAGCTGCGTTGCCACAGGGCGTAATCGGCATACTGGATCGCCAGGGCCGGCAACGCGCACTCCTGCCCCTGGCTGTAGGCGGCGTACAGCTGCATCAGCTCCTGGACCATGACCTGCATCGACCAGCCATCGGACACGATGTGGTGCTGCACCAGCACCAGCACGTGCTCTTCTTCACCCAGGCGCAGCAGACTGGCCCGCAGCAATGGGCCTTGCAGCAGGTCGAAAGGCCGGGCCATTTCCTCCTCTACCCGTTCCTTGAGGCGGGCTTCGTCGATCGGCTCCAGGATGATCTCGATCGAAGCCTGGGCCAGCACCTGCTGGGTCATGCGATCGTCTTGCAGGTGCAGGCGGGTGCGCAGGCTTTCGTGACGCGCGACCAGGCTATCGAAGCTGCGCTGCAAGGCCGCGATGTCCAGGCGTCCGCTCAGGCGCAATGCGCCGGGCACATGATAGGCGGCACTGTCGGGCTCCAACTGCCAGAGAAACCACTGGCGCTCCTGGGCATAGGACAGCGGCAGGTTGTCGTTGCTTTCACGAACGGAGGCGATGGGCAGTTGGGCGAAGCTCATGCCACGGCTTTGCAGGCGCTGGTAGAACTGCTTGCGCTGCTCCAGAGGCAGTCGAAGAAAGCGCGATACCAGATCGATGTTTGGGTTGGAAAGCATGGTTCAAATCGCCTCTAGTTCGCTCAAGAATTCACGAAGATCATCAAAATCAGCCGCACTGCCAGCGCGACAAACGCTGGCGGCCTCGACATAGGCCCGCAAGGATTCGGTCTGGAACACTTCCACCAGTGGCACTTCCAGGCCCAGCTCGGCCTGGACCCTGGAGGTGATCTGGATCGCCAGCAGGGAATGGCCGCCCACTTCGAAGAAGTTGTCGTTGAGCCCTACCTGCGGCAGGCGCAGGACCTCGGCCCAGATCGCCGCGATCTGTTGCTCCAGTTCGCTCTGCGGGGCCACGTAGGCCTGCTGCATCTGGCTGGCGTCCGGTTGTGGCAGGCCCTTGCGGTCCAGCTTGCCGTTGGGGGTCAGGGGCATCTGCGCCAGGAACATCAGGTGGGTGGGCAGCATGTAGTCCGGCATGCGCGCCTTGAGGGCACGGCGCACGGCGTCCCGGGCACTGGCCTGGGCATTGGCATCGTCGACCAGGGCTGGATCGAACATCACCAGGTAACCCACCAGTTGCTTGCCGGTCGGCCCGTCCTGGGCCACCACCACCGCCTCCCGCACGGCCTCCTGCTCACGCAGGCGCGCCTCGATCTCGCCCAGCTCAATCCGGAAGCCGCGGATCTTCACCTGGTGGTCGACCCGACCCAGGTAGTCCACCACCCCATCGGGACGGCCACGGGTCAGGTCGCCACTGCGATACACCCGGCTGCCCGGTGCGCCGAACGGATCGGGCACGAAGCGTTCGGCCGTCAGAGCCGGACGCTCCAGGTAACCCCGGGCCACCCCCTCGCCGCCCAGGTACAACTCACCCGCCACGCCGATCGGTTGCAGGTTCAACTCGGCGTCCAGCACATAACCGCTGCGGTTGCCCAGCAGCGTGCCGATCGGGGCGTAGGCCGCGCCGCATGGATCGTCCTTGCTCGCCTTCCACAGCAGCGGCGTGACCACGGTTTCGGTCGGGCCATAGCCGTTGAACAGGTAGGTCGGGCGCAGTGCCCGCCAGGCCAGGTCGTAGCTGGCCTGGGCCACCGCATCACCACCGAAGCAGTACACCCGCACCGCCGGTGGGTTGCCGTCGCGCTCGGCGTGTTCGGCCAGCTGCTGCAGGTACACCGGTGGGAACACCCCCACGGTCACGCCGTGGCGATGCATCTGGGCGTAGGTCTGCTCCGGCAGCCACAGGTTGTCGTCGCGGATCAGCACCCGCGCACCGTTGATCAGCGGGTGCATCCAGCCTTCATGGGAGCCGTCGAAGGCGAACGACATGAAGTGCAGCTCGCAATCGGCCGCGGTCATTTCGTAGCGCTCGCCGGTGGCGATGATGTGCGCCACCAGCGGCCCATGGGACACCGCCACGCCCTTGGGCAAGCCGGTGGAGCCGGAGGTGTAGATCACATACGCCAGGTTGTCGCCGTCCAGCGTCACGTGCGGAGCGCTGTCGTCGTCACCACTCCACTGCTCGGTACGGTCCACCGCCAGGCTCTCCAGGCCTTCCGGCACCGGCAGGCGCTGTTGCACCGCCGAGTGGGTCAGCAGCAGTTGCGCGCGGCTGTCCTGCATCATGTACAGCAGGCGGTCCTCGGGGTATTCCACGTCCAGCGGCACATACACGCCACCGGATTTCAGCACCGCCAGGAACGCCACCATGATCTCGGCGCTGCGCGGCATGGCGATCGCCACCCGCACTTCCGGGCCCACGCCACGGGCGATCAAGGCCCGGGCCAGGCGGTTGGCGCTGCGCTCCAGCTCGCCGTAGGTCAGCTGTTGCTCACCGAAGATCACCGCTACCGCCTCGGGGGTTTCCCGGGCACGGTCGGCCACCAGCTCGTGCACCAGGCGCGTGGCCGGGAAGCCAGAATCGGTCCGATCCCAGAGCTGGATGATCTGCCGTTGCTCCGCTTCGTCCAGCAGGTTCAGCTGGCCAATGGCTTGTTGCTGGTTGGTAACCATCGCCTGCAGCAGGTTCTGCCAGTGGCGGGCCATGCGCTCGATGGTCGAGGCCTCGAACAGGTCGGTGGCGTAGCTCAGCGAGGCATGCAACTGCTGCTGGGATTCTTCGATATCCAGGACCAGGTCGAACTGCGCCGCGGTTTCATCCCAGGTCACCGGGCTCATGTCCAACCCCGGCAAACGCTGCAAATGATTGCCTGCCTGGCTGATGTGATGGTTGAACACCACCTGGAACAGCGGGTTGAGGCTCAAGCTGCGCTCCGGCTGCAGCGCCTCCACCAGTTGTTCGAACGGCAGGTCCTGGTGGGCCTGGGCTTCCAGGGCCCGTTGCTTGACCTGCGCCAGCAACTGGTCGACGGTCATCTGCCCATCGATATCGGCCTTGAGTACCTGGGTGTTGACGAAGAAACCGATCAGGCGCTCGGTCTCTACCCGATTGCGGTTGGCGATCGGCACCCCGACGCGGATGTCCTGCTGGCCGCTGTAGCGATGCAGCAGGGCCTGGTAGGACGCCAACAACAACATGAACAGGGTCACGCCACGGACCTTGGCCAGGTCCTTGAGCTCATCCACCAGGGCAGCGGGTAGCGGTATCGACAGGCGAGCACCACGATGGCTCGGCAAGGCCGGGCGCTGATGGTCGAACGGCAACTCCAGCACCGGCTGCTGCCCACCGAGCATGTCACGCCAGTAGCCGAGCTGACGGGCCTTTTCGCCGGCCTCCATCCAGTCGCGCTGCCAGGCAGCGTAGTCGGCGTACTGGATCGGCAAGGCCGGCAGTTGCAGCTCTTCATTCAGGCTGTAGGCCGAATACAGCTGCACCAGCTCTTCGATCATCACTTGCATCGACCAGCCATCGGAGACGATGTGATGTTTGACCAGCACCAGCACATGGTCATCTTCGGCCAGGCGCAACACGTTGGCTCGCAACAATGGGCCCTGGCGCAAATCGAACGGCTGGGCGATCTGCGCCTCCACCAGGGATTTGAGGCGCGACTCATCGGCCTCGACCACCCCCAGCTCGAACCGCGCCTGGGCTTCGATCACCTGGACGGTGCGCTGGCCATCCTGCTGCAAGCGGGTGCGCAGGCTTTCATGGCGCGCCACCAGGGTGTCGAAACTGCGCTGCAACGCAGCCAGATCCAGCTGGCCCTTCAGGCGCAGTGCGCTGGGTACATGGTAGGCGGCGCTTGTCGGGTCCAGCTGCCAGAGAAACCATTGGCGCTCCTGGGCGTAGGACAGGGCCAGCGGCTGCTCCCGGTCCACCGGCAGGATCGCCGGGGCCGAGGCGTCGACAGCGCCCAGGGCGCCGACGAAATCGGCCAGCACCGGATGCTCGAACAGGGTCTTGAGGCTGACCTCGATACCCAGGCCATGTCGCACTCGGGACACCATCTGGGTGGCCAGCAGCGAGTGGCCGCCCATCTCGAAGAAATGATCGCCGAGGCCGACCCGCTCGGCACCCAGGACCTGGGACCAGATGGCCGCCACCTGCTGCTGTAGCTCGGTGACCGGAGCGATCCAGTTGGCCAGCGCCTGGCTGGCATCGGGCTTGGGCAGCGCCGCGCGATCGAGCTTGCCATTGGGGCTCATGGGCAGGCGCTCCAGGAACAGCAGGTGCCCCGGCACCATGTAATCCGGCAGTTCTGCACGCAGGCTCGCTTTCAACTGCTCGCGCAACGGCTCTTGCTGTTGCTCGGACAAAGCCTGGCTGACCACTACATAAGCGACCAGCTGGTTATCGGCGGCGACCACCAGGGCTTCGCGCACACTGGCCTGGGCCAGCAAGCGTGCTTCGATTTCCCCCAGCTCGATACGGAAACCACGCACCTTGACCTGATGGTCGATCCGTCCGATGTACTCGATCACCCCGTCGGTCCGGTAGCGTGCCAGGTCGCCGGTACGGTACAGGCGCCCGGCCCCGTCCGCGGCGAACGGATCGGGAATGAAACGCTCGGCGGTGAGTTCGGGACGCTGGAAGTAACCACGGGCCAGCAGCGGCCCGCCAATCACCAATTCACCGGCCACACCCACCGGCACCGGGTTGAGGTTGGCATCGAGCAAGTAGATGGCGCGACCGTCCAGTACCCGGCCAATGGGCATGACTGCCGGCAACGGCTCGCCACCGCAGACATAAGCGGCGCAGTCCAGAGCCGTGGCACTGACCGTGGTCTCGGTGGGGCCATAGGTGTTGAACAGCCTGACGTGCTCCAGCCCCGCCGCGCGCCAGGCATTGAGGCCTTCCGGCGGCATGGCTTCGCCGCCGATATGCACCTGGCGCAGGCGCCCGTAGTCGCGTGGGCCACGGTCGGCGAAGTCCCGTACCAGCAGGTACCAGTAGGCGGTGGTCAGGTCGGCCACGGTGATCTGGTGTTCGATCAATTGCTGGTAGAAGGTGTCGCTGTCCCACAGTTCGCCACCGCGCACCACGACCGCCGCACCGCAGCACAATGCCGGGTACAGCTGTTCGACGAAGGCGTCGAAGTTGAAGGTGCCGAATTGCAGGGCCCGGTCATCGGCCTTGAGCTCGAACAACTCGGTGATCACTTCCACATGCCGCGCCAGGGAACCCAGGTCGATCCCGACCCCCTTGGGCCGGCCAGTGGAGCCGGAGGTGAACATCACATAGGCCAGGTTGCCCGGCTGTGAACGCACCGGCGGATTCTCGGCGCTGTAGGCGGCCAGCCAGTGCTCATCCTGCTCCAGGCAGATCAGCGGCAAGCCGGGGCTGATCGGCAATTGCTCCAGCAGCGGTTGCTGGGTCAGCAGCAAGCCCAGGCCGCTGTCCTCGATCATGCACTGCAGGCGCTCGCGGGGGTATTTCGGGTCCAGCGGCACGTAGGCGCCACCGGCCTTGAGCACCGCCAGCAGGCCCACGACCATTTCCAGGGAACGATCCACCGCGACCCCGACCAGGGAATCGGCCTTCACTCCCAGCTCGATCAAGCGCTGGGCCAGGCGGTTGGCCCGCTGGTTGAGCTCGCCATAGGTCAGGCGGCGCTGGTCGAGGATCAGCGCCAGGCGCTCCGGTTGCATCGCCGCCTGCTGCTCGAACCGTTGCACTAGGCTGGCCTGCGCCGGCCGCGAGGCATCGCGCGGATTCCAGGCCTGCAACAGGTGCCGTTGTTCCGACTCCGGCAGCAACGGCAAGGCCCCAAGAGCCTGCTCCGGCACCTCGAAAAAGCGCTGCAGCAGCGCTTGCAGGCAGGCCGCCAGGCGCTGCACTGCCTGGCTGTCGAATTCGGCCTGGAGGTACTCCAGGTGCAGGCTCAAGCGTGCACCGCCGTGCGCAGTCAGGGTCAACGGGTAGTTGGTGCGTTCCTGGCTCTTGACCTCGCTGAAGCGCAGGCCCTCGACAGCGCCCTGCTCCAGGCTCTTGGCCACGGGGAAGTTCTCGAACACCACCAGGGTATCGAACAGCGCCTCGCCGGCGGCCCCGGCCCAACGCTGGATATCGAACAACGGCGTGTGTTCGTGCTCGCGCATCTCCAGGTTCAGCGCCTGAACCTGGCGCAGCCAGTCGCCGACCGACTGCGCCGGATCCACGTTGGCGATCAAGGGCAAGGTGTTGATGAACAGGCCGACTTGCTGCTCCACATCCGCCAACTGCGCCGGGCGTCCGGAGACCGTGACCCCGCAGGCCACGCTGGACTGGCCGGTATAACGCTGCAACAGCAACAGCCAGGCCGCTTGCACCAGGCTGTTGAGGGTCACCTGTTGAGTCCGGGCAAAGGCACCCAGGCGCCGGGTCTGCTCTTCATCCAGTTCACAGAGCAGTTCGCCGTATTCGCCCGTTGCCGGTTGCCCGCTCCTGGCCACGCTGCGAGCCAGGAAGGACGGCTCGTCCAACTGTGCCAGGCGCTCGCGCCAGAACGCCTCGCCCAGCGCCGGGTCCTGGGCCTGCAACCAGGCGATGTGCTGGGCAAAACCGGCACCTGTCGGCGCCAGCGGCTGGCCCTTGCAGGCTTGCAGTACTTCGTTGAGCACCAGGGCGTTACTCCAGCCATCCATGAGGATGTGATGGCTGGTGTACACCAAGTGCCAGCGGTCCTCATCGGTGCGCACCAGCACCACCCGCAGCAAGGGCGGACGAGCCAGTTCGAAACCTTGCTGGTGCTGCTCCAGGGCCAGGGCGTCGAGCGCCGCCTGCAGATCCGCACGAGTGCGCCAGTCATGCTCGATCAGCGGCAGCTCGACCTGGCGATAGACCACTTGCAGGGCCTGGCCCTGGTCGTCCTGCCAGACGAACCCGGTGCGCAGCATGTCATGACGGCCCAGCACCTGCTCCCAGGCTTGCTGGAAGCGCGCCACGTCCAGGCCCTGGACATCGGCCCGCAACTGGCTGACATAGACGTCGCCCTGGTCTTGCTGGTACAGGCTGTGGAACAGCATGCCCTGCTGCATCGGCGACAGCGGATACACATCCTGCACTTCGCGGGACGCCAGGGCCAGATCATCCAGTTGCTGCTGGGTGAGCCGCGCCAGGCTGACGTCGGACGGGGTCAAGGCGCCCTGGAGCGGGTCCAGGCAATGTTCGATCAAGGCCAGCAACTGCTCCTGGTAGTCATCCACCAGACGCTGGATGGTTGAGGCGTCGAACATCTCACGACTGAAGCCCCAGCTCAGGCTCAACTCGCCGCCGTAGACCTGGCCTTCGATCACCAGCCAGTTGGCCAGCGGCGCACCAGGGTCCTGGGTCTGCCCGGCCTTCTCGGCGGCCGGCACCAGCAGCGCCTGGGCATCGAACTGGCGGTCGAACTGCCCCAGGTAGTTGAAGGTGATGCGCGGTTGCGCCAGCTGCGCCATGGCTTCGCGGCTGGCGGTATCGCCCAGGTAGCGCAGCAGGCCGAAGCCCAGGCCCTTGTCCGGCACAGCGCGCAATTGCTCCTTGATGCCCTTGATCGCCGCCCCTGGCTCGTCGGCGGCGCGCAGGTACACAGGGAACAGGCTGGTGAACCAGCCGACGCTGCGGCTCAGGTCCAGGTCGCTGCCCTGGGTTTCCCGGCCGTGGCCTTCCAACTGCACCAGGGTGCCCTCGGCGCCGGTCCAACGACCGATGGTGCGGGCCAGGGCGGTGAGCAGCAGGTCGTTGATCTGGGTGCGATAAGCGCCCGCTGCCTGTTGCAGCAATTGCGCGGTGCGCTGGGCATCCAGGGTCAAGGTGATTTTCTGTTCATGACGGTTTTCCAGGGCGCCAGCCGGACGCTCGGCCGGCAGATCGGCGACCTGGACCGGGATCTGCGCCTGCCAGTAGGCCAGCTCGGAACTACGTTCCCCCGCCAGTTGTAGCAGGTGAGCGGACCAGGCCTGGTAGGAGCTGGTGCGTGGCGCGAGAGCCTGTTGCGGCTGGCTATACAGCTGCTGCAGGTCTTCCAGCAGTACGCGCCAGGACACCCCATCAACCGCCCAGTGGTGGACCACCAGCAACAAGCGCTGGCTGCCGCCGGCCAGGTTGACCAGCATGCCGCGCAGCAATGGGCCTTGCTCCAGATCCAGGCTGCGCTGGGCAGCCTCGCACAGCTGGGTGAGTTGCTCCGCATCGCCCGCCTCACGCAGCCACAACAACTCACCGGGCTCCTGGGCATAGGCCTGCTGCCAGCCAGCGGCCACTTGGCGCACGCGCAAGCGCAGCGCATCGTGATGCTTGGCCAGGCGCGCCAGGGCTTCGGCCAGGCGCTGGGCATCCAGGGGCTGGCGGGCTTGCAGCAACAGCGACTGGTTCCAGTGCTGGCGCTGCGGTACCGCTTGTTCCATGAACCAGTGCTGTACCGGCGTCAGCGCCAGCTCGCCGCTGGCCGGGCCACTGTCCTGCTGGCCGAGGGCCACCGGCTTGGCCACCTGGGCCAGGCTACGCAGGGTCTGGTGCTGGAACAGGTCCCGTGGACTGAGCGCCAGGCCAGCCTGGCGGGCGCGGCTGACCACCTGGATGGAAATGATCGAGTCGCCACCCAGGGCAAAGAAATTGTCATCCAGGCCGACCTGCTCCACCGTCAGCACCGCTCGCCAGATCTCGGCCAGAGTCTGCTCGGCCCCCTCGCGCGGCGCACTGTAAGGAGCCAGTTGCACCTCACCGACCTGGCTCAGCAGGGCCTTGCGATCGAGCTTGCCGTTGGCGGTCACGGGCATGCTGTCCAGCAGCACCCACTGCGCCGGCACCATGTAGTCCGGCAGGCTGCGGCCCAGGTGTGCGGCCAGTGCCTCGCGCCAGTCGGCGGCGGCCTCTTGCAGGACCAGGTAACCCACCAGTTGCTTGCCGTCCACCACCAGCACCGTGGCTTCGCGCACTTGCGGATGCTCCAGCAGGCGCGCCTCGATCTCGCCCAGCTCGATACGCAGGCCGCGCAACTTGACCTGGTGGTCCAGGCGCCCCAGATACTCGATCACGCCATCGGCGCGCTGGCGCACGCGGTCGCCGGTGCGATACAGGCGCGCGCCATCATGGAATGGACAAGGTACGAAACGCTCGGCAGTCAACGCCGCACGCCGATGATAGCTGCGGGCCAGACCGGCACCGCCCAGGTAGAGCTCGCCAGCGACCCCGGCAGGCACCGGCAGTAATTGTGCATCCAGCACATGGGTGCGCAGGTTGGCGATCGGCCGGCCGATCGGCACGCTATCGAGCCCCTCGTCGACACAGGTCCAGTGGGTTACGTCGATGGCTGCTTCGGTCGGGCCATACAGGTTGTACAAACCGACCTTGGGCAATTTGGCGAACACCTGCTGCTGGGCATCCATGGGCAAGGCTTCGCCACTGCAGACGATGCGCTTGAGGCTGGTACAGGCCGACACGCCGCTGTCGCGAATAAATGCCTGGAGCATCGAAGGCACGAAATGCAGGGTAGTGACCTGCTGCTCGGTAATGGTCCGGATCAGTCGTGCCGGTTCGCGATGGGCCCCGGGAGCCGCCACCACCAGGCGTGCCCCGGTCATCAACGGCCAGAAGAACTCCCACACCGAAACGTCGAAGCTGAATGGAGTTTTCTGCAGCACCGCATCACTGGCGTCCAGGCCATAGGCCTGTTGCATCCATTGCAGGCGATTGACCAGCGCCGCATGGCTGTTGCCGGCGCCCTTGGGCTTGCCGGTGGAACCCGAGGTGTAGATCACGTATGCCAGGTTCAGCGGATCGATCAGTACCTCCAGCGGGCTGTCGCTGTAGGCATCGAGCCAGTCCGGCTCCTGGTCGAGGGTGATGATCCGGACCGTTTCGCCAGGCAGCGACGCCAGCAGCGAGCTCTGGCTGAGCAGCAGGCCGATGCCGCTGTCCTCGATCATGTAGGCCAGGCGGTCCTGGGGATACTCCGGGTCCAGGGGCACATAGGCTCCGCCGGCCTTGTGGATCGCCAGCAGCCCCACGACCATTTCGATGGATCGCTCGATACAGATCCCCACCAGCGTGTCGGCTGCCACCCCCTGCTCGCGCAACAAGCGCGCCAGCTGGTTGGCCCGGGCGTCCAGCTCGCCATAGCTGAGCTGGCGCTCGCCGAACACCAGGGCACAGGCCTGCGGAGTACGCCCGGCCTGGGCCTCGATCAACTGGTGCATGCAGACTCCGCGGGGGTAGTCCACCGCGGTGCGGTTCCATTCATGCACCAGCAACTGCTGCTCCTGGACATCGAGCAGGGGCAGCTCGCCGATACGTTGCCCGGCATCCGCCAGCATGCCTTGCAGCAGGCTGGCCCAGTGACGCGCCATGCGAGCGATGGTGACCGCATCGAACAGGTCATCGGCATAGGTCAGCGCCGCATGCAACCTGCCGGATTTCTCGTAGGTATCCAGGGTCAAGTCGAACTGGGTGGTACGGCTTTGCCACTCCACCAACCCCAGCTCCAACCCGGAGGCGGTGTTCACCGTGGTGATATCGGCCACCTGCGGCTGGTGGTTGTACATCACCTGGAACAACGGCGTATGGCTCAAGCTGCGCTCCAGCTTGAAGGCCTCCACCAGTTGCTCGAACGGCAGGTCCTGGTGGGCCTGGGCCCCCAGAGCCGCCTCCTTGACTGCCTGCAACAGCTCGCTGACCCGGGTCTGGCCGGTGAGCTCGGTGCGCAGCACCTGGGTGTTGACGAAGAAGCCGATCAACCCCTCGACCTCGGCCCGGTTGCGGTTGGCGATGGGCACGCCGACGCGGATGTCGCCCTGGCCGGTGTAGCGATGCAACAGCACATTGAAGGCCCCGAGCAGGAGCATGAACAGGGTAACGTTGTGCTGTTTCGCCAGGGCGCGCAACTGCTCGGCCAAGGCCGGCTCCACGGCGAACTCATAGCGAGTCCCACGGTAGCTGGGCACCGCCGGGCGCGGATGGTCGGTGGGCAGCTCCAATACCGGATGCTCATCGCCCAGGCGGGCCTGCCAATACTCCAGCTGACGCGCCTGCTCCCCCGCCTCCAGCCAGCGCCGCTGCCACAGGGCATAGTCGCTGTACTGGATCGGCAGTGCCGACAATTGCGGCGCCTCGCCGCGCTCGAAGGCGTCATAGCAACGGATGAATTCGTCGATCAGCACGTTCATCGACCAGCCATCGGACACGATGTGGTGCAGGGTCAGTAACAGCACATGGTCCTGGTCCGCGAGCTTGAGCAGCTTGATCCGCAACAGCGGTCCCTGGCCCAGATCGAACGGCAGCAATGACTGGCGCTGGGCCTCGGCAGCCACCGCCTGTTCGCGCAAGGCGGCATCCGTGGCACTCAGGTCCTGGTACTCCAACGGCAATGGGCTGTCGACCACCACTTGCTCCAGGCGGTCATCGACGTGGCGCTTGAACAGGGTACGCAGGGTTTCGTGGCGGGCGATCAGGTGGGCGAAAGCCTGCTCCAGCGCACCGCGATCCAGCTCGCCCTTGAGACGCACGGCACCCGGCAAGTTGTAGGCGCCGCTCTCGGGGTCCAACTGCCAGAGGAACCACATGCGCCGCTGGGCGTAGGACAGGTCCCAGCGATCATCCACGGCCACGTCGGCCGGAATCGGAAACAACGAAAAGTCGATGTTTTCATCCCGCAGGCCATCGAGGAACAACCGCCGCTTCTCCAGCGGCAGCTCGATAAAGCGGCGAGCAAGTTTCAGGGACTTTTCAGCGTTCATCGGGGTTCATCCGTACATGTTGGGTATCGAGCGAGGGCTCGGCTATCCCTACGAAACGGATGGGCGCCGGGAAAAATTAACCCTGCGCGCAGACCCCGGATCGCCCCCTCAGCGGTAAATTCCACCCCCTGCGGCTCGTTAAATCAGGACCTTCTTTTTCATAAGGTCGCGATCATGTCCTCAGCCACTTCCCTGGCCAGCTCGCTGGCAAATGGCTTGCGCAAACTGGTAGGCGCAGGCGTCCAGTCACCTCGCAGTTACCGGGTGATCAACGTCGAGCTCAAGCAGCGCATCGACCTCAGCCCCTCCCTGGTACGCCTGGTATTCAGCGGCGAGGACATCGCCCAGGCCCGCACCCTGGCCCCGGACCAGCGCATCAAGCTGCTGTTTCCCGCCGCCGATGGCAGCCTGCCGCAGTTGCCGGTGGAGGGCGACTGGCATGCCGCGCGGCGCAAGCTGCCGAGCGAGCAGCAACCGCCGATGCGCACCTACACCATCCGCGAGCTGCGCCTGCAGCCGGCGGAACTGGACGTGGACTTCGTGTTGCACGGAGTCAACGGGCCGGCCTCGAGCTGGGCGACCTGCGCGCAACCTGGCGACCGCTTGCAGATGGTGGTACCGAACAAGGCCTTCAGCGGCGACCCCGGCGGCTATGAATGGCAACCGCCGGCGGGCATCCGCAAAGTACTGCTGATGGGAGATGAAACCGCCCTGCCGGCCATCGCCGGGATTCTCGATGAGCTCAAGGAGTATCCGGACTACCCGGATGTGCAGGTGTTCATCGAGGTGCCCCACGAGAGCGACTGCATCGACCTGCATTGTCATCCGCTGACCCGGTTGAACTGGCTGCCCCGCGACATGCTCGACGCCCGCCATGGCGAGCCCCTGATCCACGCCGCCCGGGAGCTGGCCGAACTGCCGCCACCCAGCGCCGGAAGGCGACCGGTCAAGGCCGGGCGGGACGATGAAGAGCGGCCCTGGGAAACCGCAGAGCCGGCGGACAACCAGTTCTATGCCTGGGTGGCCGGGGAGTCGGCCACGGTGATGAGCATCCGCCGCCACCTGATCAATGAACGTGGCCAGGAGCGGCGCAACCTGACCTTGATGGGCTATTGGCGCATGGGCACGTCCCTGGGCTGAACCCTGCCCTGCCGGCTGTGCGCCCTGCACAGCCGGCAACAGGGCTACAAGGACAGCGCGACGGGGGCCAGGTGACGGCGCCGGTGCACATCCAGGTGTCCCTTGACCAGGCTCAGCACCTTGGCTTCATGTTCGTGGATGAAGAAATGCCCGCCGGCGAGCATGTCCACCGAGAACCCGCCATGGGTCTCCTTGCTCCAGCCGATCAACTGTTCGGTGGTGGCGCGATCGGCCTTGCCGCCCAGCACGTGCACCGGGCAATTGAGCAACGGGCGCTGCACAGGCCGGAAGCGCCCGCACAACAGGAAGTCGGCCCGCAGGATCGGCAACGTCAGGCTCATCAGCTCCTGGTTGGCCAACACTTCTTCGCTGGTGCCGTTGAGGGTGCGCAGTTGCTCGATCAGTTGTGCATCGGTCTTGGGCTCGGCAAAACCGCGGTCGTATTCGGTGCGCAAGGTCGGCGCCGCGGTTCCCGAGGCGAACAGCGCCACCGGCTCCGGGCAACCCAGGGCCCGCAGGGCATGGGCCAGCTCGCAGGCCAGCAGGGCTCCCAGGCTATGGCCGAACAAGGCATAGGGTAGCCGCAACGTAGCCTGGATTTCTCCGGCCAGCTGCCTGGCCAGCTCGCGCATGTCGGTGTGCAGGGGTTCGGCGTAGCGGGCACCACGCCCGGGCAATTCCACCGGCGACAGCTGCAGCCACTCCGGCAGCTTGCGCCGCCAGCGGCTGTAGACCATGGCGCTGGCTCCAGAGTACGGCAGGCATAGCAGGTTCAACTGGGTCACGGTTTTCCCTCGGCAGATGATCGGTCGGCAGCCCCTGCAAGACTGCCGCGCCAGCCAAGGCCGGGGAACGCTGGCTCCCGTGGCTGGCGCTCTTTGCAGGGGCTCCAGAGAAACAACGCGGCGCAGCGTGGACAAATTAGTCCCTTCGTCGTTTCAGCGCAGGCTGCGATAGCTCTGCAAGGCCGCCACCAGCACCACCGCACCGCCAGCCAGGGCCAGCCAGAAGCCGCTGCGGGCGCCGAACTGGTCCACCAGGCCGCCGGCACCGGCGGCCCCCAGGGCCACGCCCACCCCCAGGCCGGTGACCAGCCAGGTCAGGCCCTCGGTCAGCTTGGCCGGCGGCACGATGCGCTCCACCAGGGCCATGGCGACGATCAGGGTCGGGGAGAAGAACAGCCCGGCGACGAACACCGCCAGCGACAAGCCGAGGATGTTGCCGGCCAGCAACAGCGGCAAAGTAGTCACCGCAGTGGCGATACCGCTGTACATGAACAGCCGGGGCAGCGGCGTGGCCAATTTCAAGGCACCGAAGGCGATCCCCGCCAGGCACGAACCGGTGGCGTACATCGACAGCACGATGCTCGCCGCCGCCGGCTGGCCCTGTTGCTGGGCGAAGGCCACGCTGACCACATCCACCACGCCGACGATGACGCCCATGGCAGTCATCAGCAGCAACAGCAGGCGGATCTGCGCCGAGCGGATGATCGAGCCCGAATGCTGTTCGTCATGGGGATGGACTGGCGGCTCGGTGGACTTCTGCACCACGAACAGCGCTACCCCCAGCGCCAGCATCAGCAGCGCCACCAGCGGCCCGGCCTCGGGAAACAGGCCGACGCTGAGACCGACCGAGATCGGCGGGCCGACGATGAAGCACACCTCGTCCAGCACCGACTCCAGGGCGTAGGCGGTCTGCAACTGCGGCTGGCCCCGGTACAGCTCGGTCCAGCGGGCCCGGACCATGGCCGACATGCTGGGCATGCAACCGGCCAGGGCGGCGCAAAGGAACAGCGCCCAGTGCGGCGCCTGCAAGCGGGTGCACAGCAACAGCGCCAGCAAGGCGCCGCCGCCCAGCCCGGCCGCCAAAGGCAGGACCCGACCCTGGCCGAAGCGATCCACCAGGCGCGAGACCTGGGGCGCACAGAACGCCGTGGCCAGGGCGAAGGTAGCCGCCACCGAACCGGCCAGGGCGTAGCCGCCGTGCAATTGCGCCAGCATGGTGATCAGGCCGATGCCGGTCATGGAGATCGGCATGCGCGCGATCATGCCGGCCAGCACGAACGCCCGGCTGCCGGGGGCCTTGAACAACTCGCGGTAGGGGTTTGCCATGTACAACGACTCCTTGGGGGTCCTCAGGGCGGCTTTGCAGTAGCTACACATACGCCGCGTATGTTAAAAAGCATGAAAACATACGCCGCGTATGTCAATCCATCATGTGTTGGAGAATTGTTTTCATGAGCAGCCGCCCGCGCGCCGAAATGATCGAAGCCACCCGCGCCAAGCTGATTGCCAGCGCCCGCCAGGCCTTTGCCCGCCAGGGCTACGCCAAGACTTCCATGGACGACCTGACCGCCGAAGCCGGGCTGACCCGAGGTGCCTTGTATCACCACTTCGGTGACAAGCAAGGCCTGCTGGCCGCAGTGGTGGAGCAGATCGACAGCGAGATGGACGCCCGCCTGGACCGAGTCAGCGACCAGGCCGGCGATCCCTGGGAAGGTTTTACCCGGCGCTGCCGGGCCTACCTGGAGATGGCCCAGGAGCCGGAAATCCGGCGCATCGTCCTGCAGGACGCCCGGGCCGTGCTCGGCGAACGCCTGCCGGACCAGGAACACTGCATCGACTCCCTGGGCCGGCGCCTGCAAACCCTGGCCGAGGCCGGGATCATCAGCCCCGCGCCAAGCCAGGCCCTGGCCCGCCTGGTCAATGGCAGCCTGGTGGACACCGCGCTGTGGATCGCCGCCGACGCAGCGCCCGGACAACGCCTGGAACAAGCGCTGCAGGGCCTGGAACTGCTGCTGCGGGGATTGCGCGCCAAACCCTGAAATGAACTCCCGGGACGCTGCGCAGGTCAGCTCAACAGAAGCCGGGCGTCCTCGCCTGGCCTGACCTTCGCCCCGCTCATCGCCTGTGGCATGGGCCTGAACCCGGAGTCTTGCGGCCATGGCTGAGCAGCATCCTGCGACCCAGCGTCCCATCGACGCCCACGGCATCATCGGCGACATGCGCAGCGCCGCCCTGGTGGACGACCAGGGCAGCATCGATTTCTTCTGCTGGCCGGAATTCGACAGCCCGACGATCTTCTGCGCCCTGCTGGACAGCCCCAGCGCCGGGATCTTCCAGCTGGCGCCAGCGCTGGCCAATGCTCGCCGCCAGCAGATCTACCTGCCCGACAGCAACGTCCTGCAGACCCGCTGGCTGGGCAACGAGGCGGTGGTGGAAGTCACCGACCTGCTGGCTATCGATGAAGACGTCGAGCTACTGCCACTGCTGATCCGCCGGGTCCGGGTGGTCAGCGGCCAGGCCAGGCTGCACTTGCACTGCGCGCCACGGCTGGATTACGCCAGGGCCACCACCCAGGCACGGATGGACGGCGCCGCGGTGTGCTTCCAGGCCCCCGGCCAGCCCGGCCTGCGCCTGGTGGGCGACCGGCCGCTGCAACTGGAACAGGACGCGGCCGTGGCTGAATTCGTGCTGGAACAAGGCCAGAGCGCCGAATTCATCCTCGGCGGCAGCGACGATCCGCGGGTGCAGTGCGGCGCCGGCGACCTACACCTGAGTCGCACCTTGCGGTTCTGGCGCGATTGGATCGGGCGCTCCAACTACCGCGGGCGCTGGCGCGAGATGGTCAATCGCTCGGCCCTGGCGCTCAAGCTGCTGACCTCCAGGCGTCATGGCGCGATTCTCGCCGCGGCGACCTTCGGCCTGCCGGAAAGCCCGGGCGGGGTACGCAACTGGGACTATCGCTACACCTGGGTGCGCGATGCTTCGTTCACCGTCTACGCCTTCATGCGCCTGGGCTACGTCGAGGAAGCCAACGCCTACATGCGCTGGCTGCGCGGGCGGGTCAGCGACTGCCATGGCAAGCCGACGAAACTCAACGTCCTGTATGGCATCGACGGGCGCCAGGAACTGCCGGAAGTGCAGCTTGCGCACCTGTCCGGCCACGGCGGCGCACAGCCGGTGCGCATCGGCAACCAGGCCTACGAACAAGTGCAGCTGGACATCTTCGGCGAGCTGCTGGATGCGGTGTACCTGGTGAACAAGTACGGCGAAGGGATCTCCCACGAGGGTTGGAAACACACGGTGCAGGTGGTGGACCGGGTGTGCGCCGGCTGGCAGCACAAGGATGTGGGAATCTGGGAGATGCGCGGCGAGCAGCATCACTTCCTGCATTCGCGGCTGATGTGCTGGGTGGCGGTGGACCGGGCCATCCGCCTGGCCTCCAAGCGCTCGCTGCCGGCGCCCTTCGCCCGCTGGGACCAGGCCCGCCAGGCCATCTACGACGACATCTGGAGCCAGTTCTGGAACGAAGAGCGCGGGCACTTCGTCCAGCACATCGGCAGCACCGCCCTGGACGGCTCGATGCTGTTGATGCCGCTGGTGCGTTTCGTCGGTGCCCGTGATCCACGCTGGCTGTCCACCCTGGAAGCCATCGAGAACAGCCTGGTGCGCGACGGCATGGTCTACCGCTACCGCAACGACGACAGCCGGATCGATGGCCTGGACGGTACCGAGGGCGCGTTCGCCGCCTGCTCGTTCTGGTACGTCGAATGCCTGGCCCGGGCCGGGCGCCTGGAGCAGGCGCACCTGGAGTTCGAGCAATTGCTGCGTTATGCCAACCCCCTGGGCCTGTACGCCGAGGAGTTCGACCCCCACGGCCGCCACTTGGGCAATACGCCCCAGGCCCTGACCCACCTGGCGCTGATCAGCGCGGCCTGCTTCCTCGACCGGCGCTTGAGCGGCGACAAGGAGGTCTGGCAACCTTGAGCGCCGCCTGTGAGCACAGGCACCCTCCTCCCCCGGCCCAATGGATGTGCCCATGCCCGACTCACCGATCATCGCCGTGATGATCCACGCCGCCGACTGGCGCGCCGCCACCGACTGGTACGCCCAGGCGTTTCCCCAGGCCCGCCGGGTGCGGCATGAGCCCGACGATTTCGGGCACCTGCAACTGGGCGAGCTGGCGCTGGAAATCGTCCCCAGCGACGCCAAGGTCGGCCAGGGCCCGGCGGGCAGCGTGGTGTACTGGCGCGTCGCCGACCTGCCCGGCGAGCTGCAGCGCCTTGTGGCCCTGGGCGGCCGCTTGTATCGCGGCCCCATGGCCATCGAAGGTGGCGAGTGGATCTGCCAGGTGCAGGACCCCTGGGGCAACTGCATCGGCCTGCGGCAACCGGCGCCCTTGGCCTAAGGTGAAAAATGGCGCACCTCTTTCAAGCAGCGTGTCCACAGCACCGACCTGCAAGTGAAGCCGATGCGGCGAGCGACACCGCGCTAGAATCCACCCCTCGACTTTCACCTGGGGCCCCCTCATGAGCCTGGAGTTGCACCTTGAAGCCGACAAACGCCTGACCACGGCGCTGCTCGGCCGTCTGCTGGAGGGTCTTGCGGGAGCCGAAATGGCCCGTGCGTCCGGAGGCCTGCAGGCGACCTTCCCATCAGGGCTGAGCCTTGACAACGAGGATTCGAACCTGGAGCCCGAAATCCGCGCCGAAGACCGCAAAGGCTGCGACTTCGCCGTCGGCCTGCGCTGCTACTTGCGCATCAAGGGCCCCGAACCCGAGGGCCACAGCGCCCTGGATGACCTGCGACGACTGCTGGACAGCATTGCCCAGAACAGCGAGGCGCTGTTCATCCTCTCGTTCCAGTACGAATCCACGCTCTACTGGCGCGACGCCGACGGTCTGCATGAAGCCTGAGCCACGAAACCACCACGAGTGACACCACCCCGATGAAAACACTGGTCGCCCTGTTTGCCCTGCTGTTCAGCAACGTCGCCCTGTGCGCCTCGTTCAGCGACTCCCCCGAAGCTCTGGTGCGCCAGTTCATTGCCGACTATCAGCAGTGGAGCGACAACGCCAGCGCACGCCAGCCGGTGGACGCGCCCCTGCAATCGCTCGACCTGGCGCAGCAGGAGTACGCCCGGTTGCTGGCCAAGTTCTGCCTGCCGGGCTTCCAGGGCCAGCCGATTGCCTTCACCTCCCCGGCCAGCCACGGCACGGGCTATGAGCAAGTTCTCTCGAGCAGCCGTACCGGTGATCGCGCGCTGGTGAAAACCCGGGCGATCACGCCCGGTACGGGGTTTGCCGCCGATTACCACTACCAGCTGATCTTCCGTGACCAGCGCTGGTACCTCAGCGAAGTGTTCTACGTGGACGATGAGGGCCAGTACGAATCGCTGTAGATCACCTGCAAGCCATTTTTACGCTAGGGTGTTGCGAGCCACCGAACTCCGGAGTCGCCATGCCCAGCCCAGCCGCCCTGCATCACGCCACCACTGCCAGCCTGCATATCGCCTACGAGGAACACGGCCCGCGTGGGGGCGAGCCGGTGATCCTGCTGCACGGTTTTCCCTACGATCCACGGGCCTACGACGAGATCGCCCCGCCCCTGGCCGAACGCGGTTATCGAGTGATCGTGCCGTACTTGCGCGGCTATGGGCCGACGCGCTTCACCCACCCGGGGATCATGCGCTCCGGGCAACAGGCGGCACTGGCCCAAGACCTGCTGGAGCTGATGGATGCCCTGCAACTGCCCACGGCCACCCTGGCCGGCTACGACTGGGGCGGACGCGCAGCGTGCATCGTCGCGGCACTCTGGCCGCACCGGGTGCGCGGCCTGATGAGCGCCGACGGCTACAACATCCAGGACATCGCCAAGGCCTGTGAGCCCCGGGCTCCGGAAACCGAGCTGCGGCTCTGGTACCAGTACTACTTCAATACCCAGCGCGGAGTGGACGGCCTGCGCGCCAACCGCCGGGAATTCTGCGAGCTGCTGTGGCGCCTGTGGTCGCCGACCTGGCAACAAGGGCCCGGGCTCTATGGGTTGAGCGCGCCGTCCTTGGACAACCCGGATTTCGTCGAGGTGGTGATCCACTCCTATCGTCATCGCTTCGGCTACGCCCCGGGCGATCCAGCGCTGGAACCCATCGAGCAGGCGCTGCTGGCCCAGCCGCCGATCCAGGTGCCGACCATCGCCCTGTGCGGCGCCGACGATGGCGTCGGCGCGCCACTGGTGCCGGACCCCGACGGCCCGCAGTTCACCCGCGGTTATGAACGGCGGATCTTGCCCGGGGTCGGCCACAACGTGCCCCAGGAGGCGCCGCAAGCCACCCTCGAGGCCCTGCTGGAGCTGCTGCAAGACGCTTGAAGAGCGCGACTGGCGCACGCCATGGCGGGGGAAAAATCGGTACACTGCGCGGCCTCGATCCCCCCACAGGACATGGAATGTTATCCGCCGCCTCTTCTTCACGCCCTGGCCTGCGCCGGGGCCTGGTGCTCTGGCTGTACGCCGCCGGCGCCGGCCACTTGCTCGCCGGCCTACTGCTGACCTGGGCCGGCCACCAGGCGCTGTTCAACGACTACCTGGCCACTATCGAACAAGCCTTCTGGGGCGCCGCCGCCCCGGCGCCGGCCCGGGCCCAGCAGGTCTGGTGGCTGGGCCTGTTCGGCGCCACCCTGCAAAGCTACGCCCTGTACCTGCTGGCTCTGGTGTACCTGGGCGATCGCCTGCGCGCGCCGGCGGCCTGGGCCTGGCTGATGGCCGGGATCGTCCTCTGGGCGCCCCAGGACATGTGGCTGTCCTGGCAGGTGGGCATGTCGTCCCATCTGTGGATCGACAGCTTCGCCCTGCTGGTACTGCTACCACCTTTGGCCTGGCTATACCGCCACGACCGCCTTACCTCTCGCTCTCTTTCGTAAAAGGATTTCATCATCGTGGCTGACTTGCCGTTCCTGCAGTGGGCCGTCGCCCTGCTGCTCGCCCAAGGGGTGCTGGGCGCCCTGGACACCCTCTACCACCACGAACTCACCGTGGCCCTGCCGCAACGCCACAGCGCGCGCAAGGAACTGAGCATCCATGCCCTGCGCTCGTGCTTCTACGGCGTGCTGTTCATGGGCATCGCCCACCTGGCGTTCCAGGGCATCTGGGCGCTGGTGATCGCGCTGCTGTTCGCCCTGGAGATCGGCCTGACCCTGTGGGACTTCGTGGTCGAGGACCGCAGCCGCAAGCTGCCGGCCATCGAGCGCATCATGCACACGGTGCTGGCGATCAACGCCGGTGCCTTCTTCGCCTTGTACGGCCTGCAACTGCTGGAATGGTCGCGCTTGCCCAGCGCCCTGACCCCTATCGACCTGGGCTGGCAGGGCTGGGCCCTGAGCCTGTTCGCCGTGGGCGTGAGCGCCTCGGGGATTCGCGATGGCCTGGCGGCCCTGCGCCTGCAACGCCAGGGGCAGGCGATCAATCCGTTCACCGGCGGCGCAGGCAAGCGGGTGCTGGTCACCGGCGGCACCGGCTTCATCGGCGAAGCGCTGGTCAACCGGTTGCTCGACGCCGGGCACACGGTCAGCGTGCTGGCCCGGGACCCCTTGCGCGCCGCCTACTTGTTCGACGGTCGCGCCCGCTGCCTGCGCTCCCTGGACAAGCTGGGCCACGGCGAAGCGTTCGACGTGATCATCAACCTGGCCGGCGCCCCGGTGGCCGGGCCGCGCTGGTCAGCCAAACGCCAGGCACAACTGCTGGCCAGCCGGGTCGGCACCACCGAAGGCCTGCTCAACTGGCTGCAACACGCCCAGCACAAGCCGGCGTTGTGGATCCAGGCCTCGGCCATCGGCTTCTACGGGGTGCGCGATGCCAGCCAGGAACTGGATGAAGACGCCGCGCGCGGCGAAGGCTTCATGGCGGATTTGTGCGCTCGCTGGGAGTCCTCGGCCGAGCCCGCCAAACGCTTCGGCGTACGCCAGGTGGTGCTGCGCCTGGGTATCGTGTTCGGCCCCGGCGGCGCCCTCAAGCCGTTGCTGATGCCCTTCTACTTCGGTTTTGGCGGGCGCATGGGCGATGGTCGGCAGATCATGAGCTGGGTGCACCGCGACGATGTGCTGCAAGTGATGGCCCGCGCCATGCGCGATGAATCGCTGGAGGGCACCTACAACCTGGTGGCCCCGGATGCCGTGAGCCAGGGGCAGTTCGCCGAGAGCGTCGGCCAGTTGCTCAAGCGCCCGGTATGGCTGCATGTACCCGCAGCGCCGGTGCGGGCCCTGGCCGGGGAAATGGCCCAGCTGTTCTTCGATGGCCAGAAGGTGGTGCCGGCGCGGCTGTTGCAGGCCGGCTACCGCTTCCGCTACCCGACCCTGGACAGCGCCCTGCGCGACCTGGCCTGAACCGAGGAGCCTCGATGAGCAAGCCCCTGTTGTACTTGCTGGCGGGCAACGGCAGCGCCAGCGACTGGTGGGACGATGCCGTACCGCACTTTCGCCATTATCGAGTGCAAACCCTGGAACTGCCGGGGTTCGGCGACAACCCTCAGCCACCGTGCGACGACCTGGGGCAATACGCCGAGGCCCTGCTGGCGCTGACCGCCCCGGGCAACGCCATCGTCGCCGTGGGCATCAGCGCCCTGGTGGTGCTGCACGCCTTGCAGCGCCGTCCCGGGCACTTCTCCCGCAGCGTGCTGCTGTCGCCGGTGGGGGCCTTCCTATGGCAGCGGCGCCTGCCGGCGTTGATGTCGCCACTACCGGTGCGGCTGTTGATCCACCGTTTGCTCAGTCAGCGTCCGGCCTGGTTCGCCCACAAGTTCTCGCGCCAGCGCTGGAGCCCCCAGCAGTACCGGCGCATGGGCGCAGGTTATGCCCGCTGCCGGGCCTTCGTGCCGCTGTGGGAGCAATTGCGGGCCGACACCGCGCTGCCGCTGCTGGAATGGATCGAAGACCCGGTGGAGCTGGTCTGGGGTGATCAGGACCAACTGCTCGGCAGCGCCCAGGCCGCAGCCTGGAGCGCGATCCTGGCCCGCGCCGACCTGCGGGTCAGCCTGCGCCCGGGCTGGGGCCACTACCCGTGGATCGATGCGCCGGCCGAGTTCGTCGCCTGGATCGAGGCGCCCAACGATGGCTTCGTCGCCCACACCAAGGGCGGGCGCCTGCATCTTGCGCAATGGGCCGGCCAGCCGGTGCCGGCCGCACTGAGCCTGGACAGCGCCGAGGATCCGCGCCTGCCATCGCTACTGGCCAGCCAGCCCGATGCCCTGTGGGCCGTGCGCTCCTCCAGCTATGGCGAAGACCAGGCCGACTCGGCCAACGCCGGGCTCAGCACCACCTACCTGCGGGTGGCCGCCAGCGAAGTGGCGCCACGCATCGACGAGCTGCGCCAGAGCGGGGTCGAGGAAGTGGTGGTGCAGCGTTTCGTCCAGCCGGTGCTGTCGGGGATCGCCTTCGTGCGCCACCTGGCAGTGGAACTGGAATGGGTCGAGGGCCACCTGGAAAGCCTCGCCGATGGCCAGGCCAGCCCCGAGCGGGCGGTGCTGTCGCGCCTGGGCCCGGCGTGGGAAAGCGACACCTTCGCCACCCGCCACGGCCTGTCTGCCAAGGCCTTGTGGGACTTTCTGCAAGGGGTGCTGAAGGTCTTCCACTACGTCCCGGGCGACATCGAGTGGGCCTGGGATGGCCAGCAACTGTGGCTGCTGCAATACCGCCCGATCAGCGACTACGGCTGGCGCCGGCACCTGACCGCGGCCAACATCGCCGAGATCCTGCCACCGCAACCCAGCCGCTTCGTCGAGTACGGCCAGCGCCGGGCAGCAGCCAGCATCCCGGCGATCATGGCCCGCTGGGACAGCCGGGTACTGGAGAACAACGAGCCGTTTACCGCCCTGTTCGGTGGCGCCTCCTACATCAACAACGACCTGTTCCTGGCGCGCCTGGCGGATTGGGGACTGCCCTCCTCCGGTTATGCCGCCGAAGTCGGTGGCGCGGCCCCGGCCCTGCCCTTGCGGCCCCTGCGCCTGCTGCGTTCGCTACCACGCCTGCTGCGCATGCAGTTCATCGCCCGCAGCCACCTGCTGACCCTGGAACCGGGCCTGCGACGTTTCGAACGGGAACTGGCGCAACTGCGCGAGGCCGGGGCCTCGGGCCAGCAACTGGCGGACTGGTTCAGCCGCTTCTACGTGTTCGTGGTCCAGGGCAACCTGTGCATCGCCACGGCCCTGGCCAGCAGCGGTGGCGCCCTGCTCGGTCGCCCGCCCACCGCCTACGACAACCTGGAGCACAGCCCCCATCGGTTGCCCTGGGAAACCGATCCCGGCACTGCGCGCCCGGCATGCGCGCCGCTGCCATTGCAGGCGTTCCCAAGCTGGAGCCCCGCCGTCGCCCTGGCCCATCGCCTGGGCCTGCCGGGCATGCGCGGCTACTACCTGCAAGTGCGCGAATGGTACCGGGACAACCTGATGCGCCTCTTCATGGGCCTGCACCATGCACTGCCCGAAGCCGATCGCGACTACTGGTTCGCTCCCCACGAACAGGTGCGCAGTCGCGGTGGCAGCTTCTGGCAGGACGGCCGCGAAGGCAGCGAGCAGGCCAGTGGCTTCATGATCTACCCGGGCCAGGCCCAGGGCATCCTCGGGGTGGACATCCTCCTGGAGGACACCCTCGACCCCGGCCGGCATGCCCACTACCAGCAGGCGCGGGCAGTGATCGCACGCATGGGCGGGCGCCTGTCCCATGGCTCGACCCTGCTGCGGGAACTGCGCAAGCCCTCGGCGGTGCTGCCCCAGGTGGATCCGAGCTGGATGGGCCGCGAGGTGCGCTATGTCGACGGTCAACTGAACCTGGTCCAGGACTGAAGGCGGCTCAGGAGGATTCCTGGGTGGCGGCGAAACGTTCGCGATAGGCCTGGGGCGTCACGCCCAGGGCCCGCAACACGCTGCGACGCAGGGTCTCCTCACTGCCAAAACCGCACTGCACGGCAATGCGCTTGATCGACAGGCCAGTGTCGGCCAGCAAGCGGCGGGCGGTTTCCACCCGGATCAGCTCGATGGCCCGGGCCGGGGTCTGGCCGGTGTCGGCGCGGTAGTGGCGTACGAAACTGCGCTCGCTCATGGCCGCTTGCTCGGCCAGCACCGGCACCGTCAGTTCCCGGTTGAGGTTCTCGGCGATCCAGGCGTGCAGTCCATCGAAACGCCCGCCACCGTTCTGCAGCGCCAGGGTCACGCTGAACTGCGCCTGCCCGCCCGGGCGCTTGAGGAACACCACCAGTTGCCGGGCCACTTCCAGGGCCGCCTCGCGCCCCAGGTCAGCCTCCACCAGGGCCAGCGCCAGGTCGATGCCGGCAGTGACCCCGGCCGACGTCCAGACCGGGCCGTCGTTGATGAAGATCGGGTTGGCCTCGACCCGCAATTGCGGATAGGCCTCGGCCAGTTGCTCGCAGCGAGTCCAGTGGGTCACTACCCGGCGGCCATCCAGCCAGCCGCTGGCCGCCAGCAGGAAAGCCCCGGTGCAGACTGAGGCCACCCGCCGTGCCGCCCCCGCCCGGGTCGCGACCCAGGCCACCAGTTGCGGGTCACGGGCAGCCGCGTAGACCCCGCCACCGCCAGCCACGATCAAGGTGTCGCAAGCCTGCTCCAGGCCCGGCAGGGGGTCGGCCAACAACGCCAGGCCCGACGAACTGAGGGTCGCCCCGCCTGGGCTTGCCACCACCCGGGGGTTATAGGGCAACGGCAACCCCCGCTCGCGGGCCCGGTCGTTGGCCGAAGCGAACACCTGCAAAGGCCCGGTGACATCCAGTAACTGGGCGTTGGTAAAAGCCAGGACAAAGACGTTTTTCGCGGTGGCAGGCATGATTGGCGTAAATCGAGGGCAGGTTGGCGTATGCGCCAAATCCTAGAAGGCTAGAGTCAGCTCGTCCACCCCATCGATACAAGGAGCTCGCAATGGCTGTGCAGATCGGTTTTCTGTTGTTCCCAGGCGTCCAGCAACTGGACCTGACTGGCCCCTATGACGTGCTGGCGGCGCTGCCGGATACGCAAGTGCATTTGCTGTGGAAGGAGCCAGGGCCGATCAACTCCAGCGCCGGAATGCTGCTGCAAGCCACCACCGGCTTCGCCGCTTGCCCGCCGCTGGATGTGCTCTGCGTACCGGGCGGGGCCGGCGTCGGGGCCTTGATGGAAGATCCACAAGTGCTGGATTTCCTCCGCCAGCAGGCCGCCCAGGTGCGTTACCTGACCTCGGTCTGCACCGGCTCCCTGGTGCTCGGCGCCGCCGGCCTGCTACAGGGCAAGCGGGCCACCACCCACTGGGCCTACCACGAGTTGCTGGCGCTGCTGGGGGCCATTCCCGTCCATGAACGAGTGGTGCGCGATGGCAACCTGTTCACCGGCGGCGGCATCACCGCGGGCATCGACTTCGCCCTGACCCTGGCCGCCGAGCTGTTCGACCCACAGACCGCGCAGCGGGTGCAACTGGATCTGGAATACGCCCCGGCCCCACCCTTCGACGCTGGCAGCCCGGACACCGCCCCCGCAACCCTGGTGCAACAAGCCCGCCAGGCCACCACGGCCTCCCTGAACAAGCGCCGGGAAATCACCCTGCGCGCCGCCGCCAGGTTGCAGGCCGGCTGATCCGGCAACCGTCAGGCGCGGCGTACCGGGCCGTGGCGATCGCTGGCCAGCAAGGAGTCGATACCGCCATCGCCATAGACCCGCTCGACCCTGGAGATCACCACCTGGTAACCGGCGTACCAACGCCGGTACTGGCGCTTGGCGGCAAGGTGCCGGGGGTCGCGGGCGAAAGCCTGGATCGACGCCTCGTCCTCCCAGTAGTAGCTGGCGTTGACCAGGCCCTGGCCAGCGTTGGCCCAGGACTGGGCGCCGACGAAACCCGGCAGGCTGGCGGCAACTTCGTCGATGATCGCGCTCAGGCGCTGGAACTCTTCGTCGGCCTGGCCGGGCTTGTAGATAAAGGCGGCGATGTACATGTTCGGACTCCATTGGGGAAGAATCAGCTCGGCTGGGTCATCAGCGCCAGGCGCAAGGCCAGGGCCAGCAACACCGCCGCCAGCAGCCAGGACTGCAACCTGGCGGCACGCGCCGTACGAGCGGCGAGGCCACGGCCCAGGGCCGCACCAAAGACTCCCAGGCTGGTATGAAAGACTCCGCTGACCAGGGTCAGGACCAAACCCAGGAACACCAGTTGCCAGGCGATGCTGCCCTGCCCGGGGCTGACGAACTGCGGCAAGAAGACCATGAAGAACAACAGCGCCTTGGGGTTGAGCAGGCTGTTGCCCATGGCCCGGACGAACACGGTGGCCAGCGGCACCCGGGGCGTGCCGGCAAGGTTCAAGCCAGCCCTGCTGCCCAGGGCCTTCCAGGCCAGCCACAAGAGGTAGGCGACCCCGGCGTAGCGAATCAGGTCCAAGGCCGGCGGCCAACTGGCCACCAGGGTGGTGACGCCGGTGGCGGTGAGTAGGGTCAGGCAGATATCCGCGACCCCGATCCCCAGCCCCGAAGCGACCCCTCCCCGCCAGCCATAGGCCATGCCCTGGCTGAGGACGAAGGCCATGTTCGGCCCCGGTGACAACAGCAACAACAGTACGGCACCGATGAAGATCGATAGGGTCGTCCAGTCCGGCATGCTTGCGCGCTCCTGCGGGAAAGCCGGTAGATTAGGAGCCCTTCCTGATACAAACAAAAAACTGTTCTAGATACACCGGGAGTCCTGCAATGCGCCGCACTCGCTACAAGGCCATCGTCGATGATTTCGCCCTGCGCATTCGTGCCGGGCAATTGCCGCCCGGCACCCAGTTGCCCACGGTCCGGGCGCTGATGGCCAGGGAGCGGGTGGCCCTGGCCACCGCCTTGCGGGTCTACCAGGAGCTGGAAGCCATTGGCCTGGTGGTGGGCGAGGCCGGGCGGGGGACCTTCGTACGGGACAGCAGCCTGTCCCGGGGGATGGGCCTGGAGCAGCAACCGGCCAAGGACTGCGAGGTGGACCTGTCCTTCAACTACCCGGCCCTGCCCGGCCAGGAACAGAGCCTGCGTGAGGGCCTGCGGGCCATCGCCGCCTCCGGCGACCTGGATGCCCTGCTGCATTCCGCTCCCCAGGGCGGGCGCCTGCATGAACGCCAGACCGCGGCCCGGCACCTGCGCAATCGTGAGATCCGCGTCGGCGCCGAGCAGGTGCTGATCGTCAATGGCGCCCAGCAGGGGCTGGCGGTCAGCCTGCTGGCGCTGCTGCGACCCGGGGATGTCCTGGCGGTGGACGCCTTGACCTACCCGGGCCTCAAGAGCCTGGCCCTGGTCCACCGCCTGGACCTGGAACCCCTGTCGCAGATCGATGGTCTGACCGACCTCGACGCCTTGGAAGAGCTGTGTCGCCGGCGGCCGGTGCGCGCGCTGTACTGCATGCCTACCCTGCACAATCCCCTGGGCACGGTGATGCCCCTGGCTCAGCGCCAGCACCTGGCGCAACTGGCCCGCGAGCATGACTTCTGGCTGGTCGAGGACGGGGCCTATGCCTTTCTCGCCGAACCGGCGCCGCCACCACTGCAGACTCTGGCGCCGGAGCGCACCTTGTACATCTCGGGTTTATCCAAGAGCGTCGCCTCGGGGCTGCGCATCGGTTTCATCGTCGCGCCCCCGGCGTTGATCCCGGCCCTGGAACGGGCGATTCGAGTGTCCAGCTGGAGCACCCCGACCCTGACCGTGACCCTGGGTTGCCTGTGGATCGAATCGGGGCTGGTGGACAACCTGGAAGAGCAGAAGCGCCACGACGCCCGCCAACGCCAGCACCTGGCTGCCAGGGTGCTGCAAGGTTGCGATTACCTGGCCAACCCTTCGTCCTACTTTCTCTGGTTGAAGCTGGAGGACGGTCGCCGGGCCGACAGCGTGGTGGCGGCCCTGGCCCGGCAGAAAGTGACCGTGACCTCGGCAGATCCCTTCGCCACCACGACCCACACGCCCCAGGCGTTGCGCCTGGCCCTGGGCTCGATCAGCCCGGCGCTGCTGGAACAAGCGCTGCACAAGGTGCACAGCGAAGTTACCCGTTGACCGACCGGAGCCTGGCCGTTGCGAGCTCCGGACACATGAAAACCCGGGCGAAAAAAAACCCGCCGAAGCGGGTTTCTTTCAAGACCATCATGACATCCTGTCTGCAGCATCCGTGCTAATGGTCGATCTTCCGTGATCCTGAAGCGCGTCCTGCGCTGCAGTTGTGGGAAGAGATATTAAACACGCACTCGGGTAGGCAGAAGGCGCATTGAAATACAGCGCGTGTAGGAAATTGGCTACAGCACACCTAGGCAATCCCTTAGGCCATCACGCCAGCGCCTGAATCGCCAAAGCCGCCAGCTGCAATTGGTGCCTGGCACCGGGTTGATGATCGTCCTGGAGGAACCAGGCGGCAGACAGGCCACTGAAGGCCAGCACCCACTGCACCAGCCGCCGGGGTTCCAGGTTGGCCGCTTCGGCGATCACTTGTACCTGGCGCTCGAAACGCAGGGGATCGGTAGCGCTGGGCAGGTCCGGATTGCAGATCAGGTTGGCGAAATCGAAACAGCGTTCGCCACGAACCCGCTTGGGATCGATCACCAGCCAGCCACGCTCGGCGAAATCCAGCACATTGTCGTGGTGTACATCGCCGTGCAGCACCACTTCATCCCGAGGCGTGGCGAGCAAATGTTCGGCCATGGCCAGGCTCTCGACGAACAAGCCACCCTGGTGCTGCGCCGCCTCGCGCAGGTCCTTGAACCAGTGGTCCAACGCCAGCAAGGGTGGCCGGGGTTCAGACCGTGGCGCATGCAGGCGCGCCAGGGTGGCGCAGACGATCCGGCTCACCGCATCGTGCTCGCCAGCCAGGGCCATGCGCATCAGCGACCCCGGCCCCATGGCCCGCTCCATCAGCAGCGCAACGTCTTGCTGGGCGTGTACCCGCGCCGCGCCCTCGCCGCCCCACCAGGCCATCAACCGGTTGCCGGCTTGTTCGTCCTCATCCAGGGCGATCTTCAGCATCGCCGGGGCGCCAGTCTCCAGGCGCACCGGCAACAGGCGACTGCCGGGGGTGACGATGGGTTCGCCATCGGCCAGCAGGCGCCAGCGTTCAATGTAGGTTGCAAACACAACAGCAGCTCCGAGCGACCAGCGACAAGCTGCAAGTTTCAAACGGCGCCGGGCACCTGCGCAAGGTTGGCAGCCCGGCAATCATTGCTGGCGCAGGTAGTTCTCGATATTGGCCATCTGCTCGTCCCAACCGCGGCTGTTCATGCGAAAGGCCTTGAGCCGGCGTTCGGCGGGAATGGCGTCGAACCCCGACTCACTGACCCGCAGCAAGGTGCCTTCGGGGTGCTCGTCCAGCTCGAAGCACACCAGGGTGGTGGGCTCGCTCGAGTAGTCATGACCCGGCTCCACGGCGTAAGGATGCCAACGGAAGGAGAACAGCTCCTCGGGCAGCATCTGCTGCACCTGCAACTCCAGCACCAGGTGTTCGTAGCCGGGGTAAGTGATGGCGCCACGGGCCTGTTGGCCCGGGGCGAAATGCTGGCCGGCGAGCGTCACGCCGAACCAGCGACCAAAGCTCTGGGCCTCGCTCAACGCGGCCCAGACCTGCGACGTACTGGCCTGGAGCAGCACCTTGCGTTCGATACGATCTGAAGAATTCATAAGCCACCTCCAGTGATCAACACTAGACCGCCCTGGGTCCAGCGCAACCGTCAGTTGCTTGCGGAGCGACCCGGCGGCCCTGGATAAAAATGCTAATGTCACCCACCCAACGCTTTCGCAAAGGACCTGCTATGCCCCTCGCCCTCCTCGACCGCTATCGCGGCAGCCTGCTGGGCCTGGCCTGCGGCGATGCCGTCGGCACCAGCGTCGAATTCAAGCCCCGCGGCAGCTTCCCACCCGTTACTGACCTGCAAGGTGGCGGACCGTTCAACCTCAAGCCCGGCCAGTGGACCGACGACACCTCGATGGCCCTGTGCCTGGGGGAAAGCCTGCTGCGCAAGGACGGATTCGATGCCGCCGACCAGATGGGCCGCTACCTGAACTGGTGGCAGTGGGGTTATCTGAGCGCCACCGGCGAATGCTTCGACATCGGCATGACCGTGCGCCAGGCCCTGGCCGACTACCAGGAGCATGGCCAGCCCTTCGCCGGCTCCAGCGATCCCTATACCGCCGGCAACGGTTCGCTGATGCGCCTGGCACCGGTGGTGCTGTTCTTTTACCCCGACCTGGCCCGGGTCCGGCAGTTCGCCGGCGACAGCTCGCGCACCACCCATGGCGCCGCCGAGGCCATCGAATGCTGCCAGCTGTTCGCCAGCCTGATCGCCAGGGCCCTGGCCGGCGCCTCCAAGCAGGAGCTGCAGGTGGTGGAGGACATGCGGTTCGAGCAAGCCAAGGTGGCGACCCTGGCTCGTGGCAGCTACCTGAGCAAGGCCCGCGAAGAGATCCGCGGCAACGGTTATTGCGTGGACTCCCTGGAAGCCGCGTTGTGGTGCTTCCAGCACAGCGACAACTACGCCGATGCGGTGCTGGCCGCGGCCAACCTGGGGGACGATGCCGACACCACCGCCGCCATCGTCGGCCAACTGGCCGGAGCCTTCTACGGCATCCAGGGCATACCCGGGCACTGGCTGGCCAAGCTGCACATGGGCCAGGAGATCCGGGCCATGGCCGATGACCTGCTGGCCGCCGCCCAACGCCAAGCGCCCGCCCGGCCGTTGCACGGCAGTTGCCTGTGCAAGGCCGTGCAATACCAGGTCGAGCGCCTGGACATGCCCATCGGCCACTGCCATTGCCAGACCTGTCGCAAGGCCCACGCCGCCGCCTTTGCCTCCACAGCCGGGGTAATGCGCGAGCACTTCCGCTGGCTGTGTGGCCGGGAACACCTGAGCAGCTACGAATCGTCCCCGGGCAAGCTGCGGCACTTCTGCTCGGTCTGCGGTTCCCAGCTTCTAGCTGAACGTGCAGGACAACCCCATGTGATCCTGCGGGTAGCGACCCTGGACGATGATCCGGGGCAGACGCCGCAGATGCACATCTGGACCTCCCACGATGTGCCTTGGCTGGCTCATGCAGGCCTGGACAGCTGGCCCGAGTGGCAACCCGGCCGCGACTAGACTGCGATTCTTCCCACAGACCGATTGCGAGACCTTCCATGCGCCCAACCCTGATCCTGTTCCTTGCGCCCATGCTGCTGGCGCCATTGGCCCACGCCAGCGAGTGCAGCGACGCTCCCGACCAAGCCGCCCTGAGCCAGTGCGCCAGCCTCGAGTACAAGACTGTGGACAAGGAGTTGAACAGCCTGTACCAACAGATCAGCCAGGGCCTGAAGAACCAGGCGCAAACCAAGCAGCGGTTGGTTGGCGCCCAGCGCGCCTGGGTAGCGTTCCGCGATGCCGAGTGCGGCTACGCCACCTCCGGCGTGGAGGGTGGCAGTCTTTATCCGCTGGCCTACAGCCAGTGCATGACCGCACTGACCAAGGCCCGGGTGGAGAACTTCAAGAACTACCTGAAGTGCGAGGAAGGTGACTTGAGCTGTCCGGTGCTGGGGCGGTAGCGGGCGCCGGTCTCCAGCCTCGCGGGAATGTTGCCCGGCGCGCCATGTCGTGAAAAACGTCTGGGCCTGGTGCAGCGCGGCATGCTGTACCGGTGGTTTTCTTTGCAATTGGACCTTGCATTTCTCCGTCGCCGCCGCAGAATCACCCCGCCCTGCCTGGCCGTTTGCGCAGGCAGTGCAATTTCCCCCTATTGCAAAGGAACCTTTGTTCATGGATAGAAGCGCCAGCGCCCGTCTCGGCTCGCTGATCCTCTCGTTGTCTGCTCTGGCCCTGACCGGATGCAAGGAAGAATCCAGTCCCAAGACCGTGGCTGCCGCGCTCGCCCCGGCACCTGCCGCCATGGTGATCCCGGTGTGCGCCAACGGCGAATGCGCAGTGCTGGACCAGAACGGCGCAGTGCTGGTCGGCGCCGACAACGACTACGACGCGGTGGTCACCCTGCCCCTGGACAAGAGCTTCCTGTTCGCCAAGGACGGGACCTGGAACCTGGCCAGCGCCGACGGCAAGCAGATCCTGCTGGCCAACTTCACCGACGACCTGCGGCCATTGACCCCCGGCTACTTCGGCTTTGGCCAGGACGACAGGCTGGGCATCATCGACCAGAGCGGCAAGCAGGTGCAGCCACCGCGCTTCGACGACTTGTACGTGGGCGGCCAGGACGACTTCATCGTCTATGAGCTGAACGAGAAACGTGGCCTGCTGGATGCCAAGGGCCAGGAGCTGACCCAGGCGCTGTATGACAGCAGCGTGGTGCGCGACGACTTTGCCAAGCGTGGCTGGTGGATGACCGCCGAACGCGGCGAAGAAAAATGGGCATTCAACCTCAAGACCCACGAGCAGAAGCAGGTCGAGTTCGACAGCATCGACAGCGCCGCCAATGAACATCTGGTGGTCAGCAACGAACAGGGCAAGTCCCTGGCTGATGCCCAGGCCCGCCTGGTGGATCCTGCCCGTTACTACTGGCTTGGGGTACCCGGCGACAACCGCGTGGCCTTCCGGGAAAAATACGACACTCCATGCGGCTACCTCGACCTGCAAGGCAAGGTCGTGATCCAGGCCCAGTTCAGCACCTGCGAAGTGTTCGGCAAGCAGGGCGCGCTGGTCACCGCACAGGCCGCCGAAGGCGAGCACGGCAAGATCGGCATGATCGACCCGCAGGGCCAGTGGAAGGTACAGCCGGTATACGACTCGGCGGAACCAGCGGGCTTCAGTCCTCTGGGCCTGTTCCCCCAGGTCCCGGGGCTGAACCAGGTCGGCGTGCTGCAAAGCGCCTTCACCGCGACCTTCGGCATCTTCGATGTGGACAAGGGCGTCGAGTTGTTCAAGCCGACCTACAGCAACATTGGCGCGATCACTCCCGAGCTGTTCGTCTTCAGTACGCCCGACAGCCCGACCAAGCCGGTCACCCTGTTCGGCGAAGCCACCAAGATCGCCACCGTCGGCCTGATGGACGCTAGCGGCAAGGTGCTGATGGAGCCGGGCCAGTACGTGGACATCCGCCTGGACAGCACCGGTCACTACTTGCTGGCCAGCGAAGACACTTCGCCGCTGGCGACCGTGGCGTTGCTGGACCTGAAGGGCAAGCGCCTGATTTCCAGCAAGTGGCAGGAACTGGTGGTCGATGAAGCTCGTGGGGCGATCTTCGGTTACGCCGTGGAAGGCGTGGGCGACGACCAGACCCGCAGCATCAAGGCGCTGTACCGCTTGGACGGCACCCCGAGCTTCCAGGTGACCCAGGTCGACTGTGGCGCCGAGCAGGTCCTCGATGGCCAGGGCAAGGTGCTGTGGCCAACCAATCCGCAGGATCACTGCCCACAGCCTGACGACGACGGCCCAGCCGAAGGCTGAGCCCGGCCCGAGCGGCCACGGCTGCGATCAAGCCTGCTAGGATGCGGGCTTGATCGATTCAGCCAACCGGCCCGGATGGGGCCCGACAGGAACTGTCTCCCATGCTCAACGCTTTGCTCTTCGACCTCGACGGCACCCTGACCGACACCGACGCCCTGCACCTGCTGGCCCTGCAACAACTGCTGCTGGAGGAAGAGCAGCGGGTCTTCAGCCACGCGCAATTCATGGCCCATGTCAGCGGCCAGGCCAACGCCAACATGTGCCGTTACCTGTTCCCCGAGCGTAGCGTGGCCGAACACGAAGCCTTCGCCGAGCGCAAGGAGCAGCGTTTTCGCCAACTCTCCCCACAACTGACGCCGATCCCCGGCCTCCTGCGCCTGCTGGACTTCGCCGAGCAACAAGGCATCGGCACCTGCGTGGTGACCAACGCGCCCCGGGCCAATGCCGAACACATGCTCCAGGCCCTGGACCTGAGCCAACGCCTGCCGATCGTACTGGTGGCCGAGGAACTGCCCCGGGCCAAGCCCGATCCCCTGCCCTACCTGCACGGCCTGCAAGCCCTGGATGCCGCGGCCGGCCAGGCGCTGGCCTTCGAAGACTCGGTCCCCGGGTTGAAAGCGGCGGTGGGCGCCGGCATCTGCACCTTCGGCCTGGCCACCAGCCAGCGCCCGGAGACCTTGCTGGACGCCGGTGCCCATCGGGTGATCCGCGACTTCGACGATCCGCAGTTATGGGCCGAGATTCATCGACGGCTCGAACAGCCGGCCTGACGCACAGGCCTCGGCAATACCGCAAAGGGTTGGGAGATAGCAGGTAAAGGAGACAGGAGAGGAAGCAGCCAGGGGAAGGGAGGAAAGGGTGCTCGCCCATCACTTCGACCATGGCATCTTAAGTCGAAGCCCCCCTTTGGCTGGGCGAGCAGGTGGTCATGTTACGGAGGCGCCGGGGATGGCCCTATCGGATAAATCCGAAAAGGTTGTGGGATTGTGGAAAAAACTAAGGCGTTTTTTCTTGGGCGCGACCTTTTTTTCACGGCCCTTTCACCTCGACGCCCGTAGATTGGGGCCACTCCTCAACGAATCCCATTTGGCCCGCCCCTGGCGGGCTTTTTTTTGCCCTGGACTCAAGCAACGGCTCTGCTGCAACTAATCAGCTAAACAGGCTTTTGTTATCGCGAATTAGACATCCGGCCTTA
Source organism: Pseudomonas sp. CMR5c (assembly GCF_003850545.1). Lineage (NCBI taxonomy): Bacteria > Pseudomonadati > Pseudomonadota > Gammaproteobacteria > Pseudomonadales > Pseudomonadaceae > Pseudomonas > Pseudomonas sp. CMR5c. The sequence goes on from NZ_CP027705.1 coordinate 4,669,994, forward strand.
TGATGGACGCCCTCGTCCCTGTTGCCGGAGACACCCCGTCCCATGTCCGACCTGCTTGTGGTTTCGTCCATCGATAGCCTGGCGGTGCCAGTCACCAGCATTGCCGTGGATTATCCCAACGGCCACGTGATCCCCTCCCACAGCCATCCCCGTTCGCAGTTGGCCTATGCCATCGAAGGTGTGCTGGTGATCGACACCCAGTCCGGACGCTGGGTGGTGCCGCCCAGTCGTGGGGTCTGGCTGCAGGCCGGGGTCGAGCATCGGGTGCGCATGCGCGGCGCGGTGCGCATGCGCAGCCTGTTCGTCAATGTCGACGCCATCAGCGGTTTGCCCGAGAACGACTGCGTGATCGAAGTCTCGCCCTTGCTGCGAGAGTTGATCCTGGCCGCGTCCCAGGTCGATGAGCACTACCAGGCCGACAGCCGCGACGGCCGCCTGATGCGCTTGATCCTCGATGAGATGCGCTCGCTGCCGGTGCTGCCGTTCAGCCTGCCCTGGCCCCAGGAGCCACGCATGCTCCACGTCTGCCAGGCCCTGGCCGACGACCCGGCGGACAACCGCACCGCCGAGCAATGGAGCGACCGCCTGGCCATGAGCGCCAAGACCTTCCACCGCCAGTTCCAGCGCCACACCGGCATTACCTTCGGCCGCTGGCGCCAGCAGGCGCGGTTGTTGATGTCCCTGGAGTGCCTGGCCCAGGGCATGCCGGTGGTGCAGGTGGCCCTGCAACACGGCTACGACAGCCAGAGTGCCTTCGCCGCCGCCTTCAAGCGCCAGTTCGGCACCCCGCCATCGGAGTTCTATCGCTGAGCGCTCAGGCCCGGCGCAGCAGCAATCCGGCCAGTACGCACAGCAACATCGCCGCCCCGGCCAGCAGGAAGGCATCGCTGTAGGCCAGCAACAAGGCGTCGCGGTGCAGCACCCGGTTCATCAGTTCCAGGGCCTGTCGGCGCAGGGGCGCGGCCGCCGCCGAATGCAACGCGCTGGCGTAGTCCAGCGGTGCCTGGGCGAGCATCCGCACCCACTCCACCAGGCGCTCCTGGGTGGCTTGGGCAAACAGGTTCACCGACTCGCCGATGCGTTGGCCATGGAACTTCTCACGCTCCACCACCACCTGGCTGGACAGGGCGATGCCGATGGCGCCACCGACGTTGCGCACCATGGAGAACAGCCCCGAGGCAGAGCCCACCTGGTCCTTTTCCATACCCTGGATGGCCATCACCCCCAGCGCCACCACTACCAGTGACTGGCCGATGCCACGGATCACCAGCGACGGCACTATGACGTTGACCGAGGCATCGGGGTTCAGGTGCATGTTCATCAGGCAACCGATGCCGGTGATGGCGAAGCCGGCGACGATGATGGTCCGCGCGCTGGTCCAGCGCATCAGGTGCGGCGTAGCGAAGGACATGGCGAACTGCACCAGGCCGTAGGGAATCATCATCAGGCCGATCTGCCGGGCGTTGTAGCCGTGGATCTCGGCGAAGTAGTTGGGCACCAGGAACACCACGCCGAACACCACCGCACCGAAGGTGAATTGCATCAGGCTGGCGATGCCAAAGTTGTAGCGGGCCAGCAGCCGCAGGTTGATCAGTGGCTGTGGGCGACGCAGTTCGATGACCGTGAAGGCCAGCAGGCCGACACAGGCCAGCAGCGCGCAGTTGACGATGAACGACGAGGCCAGCCAGTCATGGCGCCCGCCCTCCTCCAGCATGATCTGCAAGGCCGCCAGGCCCACCGCCATGCTCGCGATACCACCCCAGTCGCCCTGGCGCAGCTTCTCCAGGACCATGGGCTGCGGGCGCACCGACCAGCCGATGGCCGCCAACAGCAACAACCCCGGCGGCACTTGCAGGTAGAAGATCCAGCGCCAGGAATAAGCATCCGTGAGCCAGCCGCCCAGGGACGGGCCCGCCGCCTGGGCGACGTTGTTGGCCACCGCGAACAGCGCCATGCCCAGGGGATGGCGGGCCGCCGGCAGCTCGGTGACGATCAGTTGGAACGACAACGGAATCAGTACGCCGCCAAAGGCTCCTTGCAGCACCCGCGCCAGGATCAGGGCGTGGATGTTCGGCGCCAGGGAACAGGCGATGGAGAACAGCACGAAGCCGGCGGTGCCGACCATCAGCACCCGGCGCATGGAAAACACCGAGACCAGCCAGCCGGTCATGGGGATGATGATGATCTCGGCCACCAGGTAGGCCGTGGTGATCCACGAGCCCTCCTCGAAGGTGGCGCCCAGGGAGCCGCGCACGTCCGGCAGCGAAGCGTTAGTCACATGCACGTTCATCCCGGCCATGAAGCAGCCGACCACGCTGCCCAGCACCGCGACCCAGGTGCGTAGGCTGATCGTTGGCGCTGTCTCGGCCGCTGGTTCGGCCACGCGTTGGGCACTAGTCATGGCGGGTATCCACGGTCACCACCACCGACATGCCCGGGCGCAGCTCGGCCTGGCGCGGCTGCCCGGAATCCAGGTGGATGCGCACCGGCATGCGCTGCACGATCTTGGTGAAGTTGCCGGTGGCGTTGTCCGGCGGCAGCAAGGCGAATTGCGCACCGGAGGCCGGGGCGAAGCTGTCCACCCGCCCGGTGAGCACCTGGCCCCCCAGGGCGTCGACCTCGACCCGTGCCACCTGCCCGGGACGCATGCCCTGGACCTGGGTTTCCTTGTAGTTGGCCACCACGTAGGCCTCCCGGGGCACCACCGCGAGCAGCGGCGCGCCGACTTCCACATACTGCCCCGCGCGCAAGCTGCGTTGCCCGGCAATCCCGGCCACCGGGCTGCGCAGCTCGGTGCGGGCCAGGTCGATACGGGCCAGGCGCAGTTGGGCATCGCTGCGGGCGACGCCGGCCTCGAGCTTGTCCAGCTGGGCCCGGGTACTTTGCTGCTCGGTATCGAGCACCGCCACCTGCAGGCGTCGCGCGGCCAGGTTGGCGCGGGCGGCGACCAGCGCGGCATCGGCCTGGCGCGCCAGGGCATCGGCGCTTTCCAGTTGCTGCACGCTGCTGACCTGCTGGCTGGCCAGGTGCCGTTGCCGGCGGCCTTCCTGGCCGGCGCGCAAGGCCTCGGCCTCGGCGGCGCCGACCCGGGCCCGGGCCTCGTCGATCAAGCTTTGCTGTTGTTGCTGGCGCGCCTGCAGGTTGGCCACCCGGGCTTGCCCGGTGCGCCAGTCGGCGCGGGCCTCGCGCAGCATCGCCTCGGCCTGCTCGACCCGGGCCGAATAGTCGCTGTCGTCGATCCGGGCCAAGAGGTCGCCTGCCTCGAGCGCTTGGTTGTCACGCACCTCGACGCTGGCCAGGTAACCGGCCACCCGGGGCGCGATGGTGACGATATCGGCCCGCAGGTAGGCATCGTCGGTCGCCACCAGGAACCGGCCGTCGAACCACCAGTACAGGCTCCAGGCCAGGATCGACAACAGGCCCAGGGTCAGTCCCGCATACAACGCCAGGCGGCGCCGGGTCAGGCCGGGGACAGCGGGAACGGGGGTGGTAGCGGTATCGGTCATTGCGGGGACTCGCCAGTGGCTGGAAGGGAAGAAGCTCGCAACAAAGAGCTGCGAGGGGACAATGCGCGGCGCCCAGGCTCCACCTTGGGCAGGATCACCGGCGGGGCCTCGCGCCAACCGCCACCGAAGGCCTTGAACAGCAGGACCTGGCTGTCGATCAATTGGGCATCGGCCCGCGCCGCGGCAGCCCGGGAGGCCACGTCGGTGCGCTGGGCATCGAGGTAGTCCAGGGCGCTGGATGCCCCGGCAGCCCGGGCCAGGCCGGCCAGGCGCAGGGCTTCTTGGTTGCGCTCGGCCGCCAGCTGCAGGTCTTGCTGGCGTTGGCCGGCGGCCTGGTAGTCGTTCAGGGCCTGGCGCTGCTCCTTGAGAGCCCCGAGGATGCTGCGGTCGAACTCGGCCAGTGCCGCGCTTTCCCGGGCATCGGCCTGGGCGATGCGGGCACGCACCGCGGTGAAGTTGGGAAAGCTCCAGGACAGCAGCGGGCCCAGGCGCCAGACCGAGGCGTCGCGCTCGTCGAAACCGCTGGGATGATGGGCCGAACTGGCGATCCCCGCGCCGAGGCTGATCCGAGGATAGAGATCGGCCCGGGCCACACCGATACGCGCCGTGGCCGCCACCAGTCGGCGCTCGGCCTGGCGCACATCGGGGCGCCGGCGCAGCATCGCCAGGGCATCGCCACCGGGCAGGCTGGCAATCAGTGCCGGCGCCTGGCGACAGGCTTGCGCCTGGGCCGGCACATCCCCCGGCAGGCGCCCCAGCAGTACCGCCAGCTCGGCCAGGGCCCGCTGGCGCCCGGCCTCCAACGGCGGCACGGCAGCGCGCACCTGGCCCACCAGGCCCTCGGCCCGGGCCACGTCTAGGGGCAGAGCGGCGCCGGAACGATGCAGTTCGGCGGTCAGGTCGCGCCCCTGCTCCACCAGAGCCAGGGACTGGCGCGCCACATCCAGGCGCTGGCCATAGCTGCAGGCTTGCAACCAGGCGCGGGTGGTTTCGGCGGCCACCACCACCCGCAGGCCATCCTCGGCGGCCCTGGCGGCTTCGGCATCGGCCCGGGCCGCCTGCTCCAGCCCTTGCAGGCGTCCGAACAGGTCCATCTCCCACTGCACGTCCAGGCCGATGCCGGAGCGGGTGCCGGTGCGGATTCGCCGGCTGTCGCCCAGCGCCGCCTCCAACTGGTCATCCGCGGTGCTGCCGTAGCCAGTGTTGGCCGACAACCGGGTCTGCGGCTGGTCCAGGCTATCGGCTTCACGCAGCAGGGCCTTGGCTTGCAGCAGGTTGGCCGCCGCCACCCGCAGCTCGCGGTTCTGCCCCAGGGCTTCCTGCACGGCGGCGTTCAGCGCTGGGTCCCGGTACAACCGCCACCACTGGTCGTCGGACTCCGGGGTCGCGGCTGGCGTGGCGGGCAGCTGCAAGGTGGTGTTCGGCGGCCGTTGCGGGCCGACGCTACAGGCGCCCAACAGGGCGCACAGGGCCAGCACGGGCCCACGATGAATAGGCATGAGGGGTACTCGATGGTTCGATGCACCCAACTTTAAGAAGGCCCCTGGCGACCGTCTAACGAGAACTTCCTTTTAACTATCGCAAAATGGTCATTCTCTACCGTTCGTCCAGCGCTGCGCTATCGTACTGGTATCCCGAAGCTGCCCCAAGGCTGTCGCCCGGCTGAACGAACGTGCGCCAGTGCAGCCGCTCCACGGGGCCGTGGATACACTTCGCCACTCCTCCCTCCCCTCCTTTCGATCGATCGCCATGACCGAAGACTTCGAAGTGCCCAGCCCCCACGAAGAGCATGTGGAACACCTGAGCGAACAGGCCCATGCCCGCAATGACAGCTTCGCCAGCAAGATCGCCGTCACCACGGCGATCATGGCCACCCTCGGTGCCTTGCTGAGCTACCAGGCCGGCTCCAGCGAGAGCCTGGCGGCGATGGACAAGAACAACGCGGCGATGAAAAAGACCGAGGCGGCCAACCAGTGGAACTACTACCAGGCCAAGTCCAGCCGCCAGAACCTCGCGGAGCTGGCAGCCCACATCCCCGGGGTCGACGCCAAGCACTACAGCATCGAGGCCCAGCGCTACCAGAAGGAAAAGGAAGCCGTGCGCCTGAAGGCTGAGGCCCTGGAAGCCCAGGCCCAGGATTGGGATGAACAATCCGAAGCCACCTTGCACCAGCACCATCGCTGGGCCCAGGCGATGATGGCGATCCAGATCGCCATCTCGATGGCGGCCATCACCCTGCTGACCCGCAAGCAATGGCTGGCGCGCCTGGCCTATGGCACGGCCGGGGCCAGCGTGCTGCTGGGCTCGCTGGCCTGGCTGCACATCTAGCCGCGCACCAGGGAATCCTCGAGGGCTGCCTGCGTTTGCCAAAGCGCCCCCCAACCAACCCCGCCACGGGCCGGCGCAGGACCGGGCCGCCCGTGGCAATGGGCCAGCCCGCCCGGCGAACGGCTGCTACGCTCAGCGCGAGCCGGATCGTACCTGCCTGTGCTCCTGGCTCATCGACCTTTCCCCTCAAACCACCAAGAACCTTGAGGAACGCATCATGGGATCAAATGGAAATGATCACGACTACATCCAGTGCGGATGCCACAACCCGGTCTGGGAAGCGCTGAAGCACAGCCTTGACCCGGCCCGCTACATGGCCGGGCTGCCCCGCGAAGCCCATGGCCCGCTGCAAGAGCCGGACGGCGCATCCATCGTCTTCACCAATGGCACCATCTATCCCCTGCGCGAGGGCAACATGGACGACCGGGTCGATGCCCTAGGCATCCATGCCGGCGACGTGGTGGCCGTCGGCACCCTGACCGAGGTCAAGGCGCGCATGCAGGACTTGAAGCTCACCTACACCACCCAGGACCTGGGCGGCAGGACCTTGCTCCCCGGCCTGGTGGAACCCCACGCCCATATCGTGCAGAGCTGTGCCATGGATGGCTGGCTGAACCTGGGCGCCATCGTCAATGACGTGGATACCGACCCCGACAGCCAAACCTTCAACCACGACGAGCGGCAGAACCAGCGACTGCGCCCCGTCTATGACTGGAACTGGCTGAAGACCACCATCCAGGCCCAGTTGCCCAAGGACGATTCGACCTGGATCCTCGGGCACATGGTCGATCCGGCGCTGATGCCGTTCAAGGTGGTGCCCGGGGGCCAGAACCAGCTCATCACCCTGGGCTGCGGCTTCGACGAAGAAGTCGGCAACCTGGACAGCATCGACAAGCTGCACCCGATGCTGCTGGTCAGCGCCTCGATGCACACCGCCTACCTGAACAGCGCCGCCAGCGAACTGGTCACCAAGGCCGGGATCTCGGTCACTAACGGCACGGTGCAGGAAGAGGATGTGCTCAAGGCGATCCTGGTCATTCCCCTCAAGCAGCAATTGGAGATGCTCAATATCTTCAAGCGCCTGGAGCACTACTTCGCCACCGCCGCGCGGCGCGGTATCACCCTGTTGTACGACGCCATGATGGACCCCATCTCCAAGCTGCTGCTGGATGCCTATTTCCTCAACCATCCACGGACCCTGCGCATCGGCTACGCCGCTGCCTGCAACGGCACGCCCAAGAGCATCAGCCAGCTACCGGCCTATCAGCCGGCCACCCGCGAACAGGCCAAGCGCATGTACCAGGGCTCGGTGAAGCTGGTCTCGGACGGTTCCAACCAGGGGCTGACCGGTTACCAGACCGCCGACTACTGCTGCAATGCCGGTACCCGCCCCAAGGGCAACTTCAACTTCTGCGATGAGGGCGAGCAGGATCCGCAAGACCTCCCCGTCGCCTACCAGGACCTGGTCCAGGCCGTCGCCGCCAAGGGCTGGCCGCTGATGATCCACGCCAATGGCGACCGGGCCATCGACTTCACCCTGCAGGCCTACCAGAAAGCCTTCGAGCAGGGTGTGGGCCTGAACAAGCGCCACCGCATCGAACACTGCTCGCTGCTCAGCGAAGATCGTCTCAAGACCATGGTCAAGCTGGGGCTGTCGCCCAGTTTCCTGGTGGGGCATGTCGGTTACTGGGGCTACGCCTTCCAGCAGGCGATCTTCGAGAATCGCGCAGACACCATGCTCGACCTGTGCCAGATGGCCCTGGGCAAGGACCTGCGGATCTCCCTGCACAGCGATTGCACGGTCACGCCGCTGGGCCCGCTGCGCTCGATGGAGCAGGCGGTGACGCGCAAGATGGAAGGCCTGCGCCTCCCAGGACAGACGCCTTATGTGCGGGACCCGCAACAGTTGCCGGTGCTCAACCCCGAAGAGTGCCTGACGCGTAAACAAGCGCTGAAGGCCATCACCTACGATGCCGCCTGGCAGTGCAATGCCGAAGCCTGGACCGGCTCCCTGGCTGAGCGCAACTTCGCCGACTTCGTGATCCTCGAGCAGGACCCGCTGGACGAAAACGTCCCGGCCACCAGCATCCGCGACATCAAGGTGCATGAGACCTGGAAAGGCGGCCAGCGGGTGTACTCCAGCAGCGCCAGCTGACACCTCGGCAAGCCCTCTCCCGCAGCACCGGCGATGGTGTTGCGGGACACTCGGGCCGTTGCAGATGCCAACACTCAGGGAAAGGTAAAGGCTCTCGCCAGGGGCGAGTGACGTCCAGCCGCTCCCCTGGCAAACACACAGCCAGCGTCTGATCCGGTCAGCAGGCCCAGGCAGCGGCGTCGGCGAAGAAGGCCCGGGCGTTGTCTTCCAGGCTTTCCAGGTGATAACCACCCTCCTGGACGATCAGGCATGGCAGGCCCAGGCCGCGGATACGCTGGCCCAGGCTGGCGAAGCCGGCACGGGTCACCGCCACCTTGCTTTGCGGGTCCAGCTCGAAGATATCGAAGCCCAGGGACAGCACCAGCACCTGGGCATCGAACGCCCGTACCGCGGCCAGGGCCTGCTCCAGCCGCGCGAGGAAATCCTCTTCGCTGGCACCGTGGGCCATGGGCAGGTTGAGGTTGTAGCCCTGGCCTGCACCACTGCCACGCTCCTCGGCAAAGCCGGCGACGCCCGGGTAGAAGTTGGTGGGGTCGCCGTGCACCGAGACATACAGCACGTCGCTGCGCTCGTAGAAGATTTCCTGGATGCCCTGGCCATGGTGCATGTCGGTATCCAGTACCGCGACCCGGCTGTATCGCTCCCGCAGCACCTGGGCGGCGATGGCCGCGTTGTTCAGGTAGCAGAAGCCACCGGCGGCCTCGGCCCGCGCATGGTGCCCCGGCGGGCGGCAAAGGGCGTAGGCCGCCGGTTCGCCATCGAGCAGCGCCCTGGCCCCGGCGATGGCGCTCTGGGCCGACCAGTAGGCCGAGCGCCAGGTCCATTCGCCCACCGGGCAACTGCCGTCGGCCAGGTAGCGCGCGGCCTGGGCCAGGACACCACGCAGGGCATTGGGCTCACGCACGAAGATGTTGGACATGACCTCCTCGCCCCAGTCCTCGGGGATGTCCTTCCAGCGCCGATGGGCCTGTTCGAGGAACTCCAGGTAGGCCGCACCATGCACCGCTAGCAAGGGTTTCAGGCCGGCATCCAGCGGTTGCTCCAGGGCGAAACCCAGGGTGTGTACCGCCTGTACCAGGCGCCGGGCCCGCTCGGGCACTTCCTGGGGCGTGCGCATCTGGCCGCGGGAGAAATAGCTCCGGGGATGGTGAAGCAATTGTTCGGGGTGGAAAAAACTGCGCATGCAAGGCTCCTCAGGCGACCCGGCCAGCACGGGCCAGCACGGCGTTAAGCAGGACATCGGCGCCCTGGCGCACGTCCTCGGGCAAGACATCTTCGGCTTCGTTGTGGCTCAGGCCGCCGACACAGGGAATGAACACCATGGCGGTCGGGCAGTAGCGCGCCAGCAGGATCGCATCATGGCCGGCGCCGCTGACGATGGACTGCTGAGGGTAGCCCAGGCCATCCACCGCCTCCTGCACCGCTGCCACGCAGTCGGCGTCGAACGGCGTGGCCGGGCTCACCCAGTGACGGCTGATACGTACCTTGAGCCCCCGTTGCTGGGCGATCTCCTCCAGGCGCTGCTGGACCTGTTGCTCCATGGCGGCGATCTGCTCGTCCTGGTGATGGCGCAGGTCGACGGTGAATTGCAGCAGGCCGGGAATGGTGTTGCGCGAGGATTTGGCGATGCTCAACTCACCCACGGTGGTCAGGCCTTCGGGAGCGAAATCGGCGGCCAGTCGCTCCACCGCCAGGATCATCTGCGCCGCGCCATACAGGGCGTCCTGGCGCAATGGCATCGGGGTGGTTCCGGCGTGGGCGGCCATGCCTTCGACCTGGATGTCGAGCCAGCGGATGGCCTGGCCACCGCTGACCACGCCGATGCTCTTGGCGTTGTCTTCGAGGATCGGTCCCTGCTCGATATGCGCTTCGAAGTAGGCATCCACCGCCCCGCCCAAGGGCCGCTGGCCGGCATAACCGGTGTTCTGCAAAGCCTGGGCGACACTGATGCCCTCGGCGTCGCGCACCGCCAACGCTTCTTCCAGGGCCATGGCCCCGGTGAACACCGCCGAACCGAACATCGCCGGGGTGAAGCGCGCGCCCTCTTCGTTGGTCCAGACCGCCAGCTCCAGCGGCTTGCAGGTGGCAATGCCCTGGTCGTTCAGGCTGCGCAGCACTTCCAGCCCCGCCAGCACCCCGTAGACCCCGTCGAAACGGCCGCCTTCGGGCTGGGTGTCCAGGTGGCTGCCGATCATCACCGGCGCAGCCTGCGGGTCGGTCCCGGGGCGCCTGGCGAACAGGTTGCCGATGGGATCGACGCTCAGGTCCAGCCCGGCTTCGCGGCACCAGTGGGCGAACAGTTCGCGACCGGCCTTGTCTTCCTCGCTCAAGGCCAGGCGGCAGCTACCGCCACGGGCGGTGGCGCCGATCTCGGCCATGGCCATCAGGCTCGCCCACAGGCGTTCGCCATTGATCTTCAACATCTTCAGGTTCTCCAGACAGTCAGGCGTGGGATGCCATTTCCAGGCGATGGGCTGCGGCGTGCCGGCGCGCCAGGGCTAGCACGCACAGCAGCGATACGGCGGCGATCAGGCTGTAGAACAGCGCCATCGGCCACCATTGGCCGAGAAAGCGATGGGCCAGCCAGGTGCCGATCAAGGGTGTCAGGCCACCGGCCACAGCGCCGCAGACCTGGTAGGCCAGGGAGATCGCGGTGTAGCGCACCCGGGTCTCGAACATGCCGCTGACGTAGCCGGCGATCACCGCATAGAAGGACGCCATGCACACCACCGCCAGGGCGATGCCGAGGATCATCAGCGGCGCCTGGGCCGAACTCACCAGTACGAACATCGGGTACGGCGAGGCCATGGCCAGCAGCGCCACCAGGCACAGGAAGCGCGTGGCGCCGATCTTCTCGGCGACCCAGGCGGCCAGGGGCTGGATGCAGAACTGGATGATCGCCACCACGAACAGGCACTCGAGGATCAGCGACCGGGGAATCTGCAGCTGCTGGGTGCTGTAGGCGATCATGAAGGTGTTGGTGAAGTACACCCCGGCGATTCCCAGGGTGTTGGCGCCGATGCACAGCAGCAACGGCCGCCAGGCGCTGTGCAGCACTTCCAGTACCGGCGCCTGCTCATGGCGGGCAACCTTGGCGGCGCGCTCGCGGCTGGCGAGGAATTCCGGCGACTCCTCGACCCCCAGGCGAATCGCCAGGCCCACCACCAGCAACAGCGCACTGGCCAGGAACGGCAGGCGCCAGCCCCAGCTCATCAGGGCCTCCTCGGGCAAGCGGGTCACGGCGCTGAACGCCAGCAGCGAGAGGATCAACCCGGCCGGGCTGCCCAGCTGGGCGAAGGAAGCGAAGAAGTTGCGCCGGCCCTTGGGCGCATGCTCGCCGGCCATCAATACCGCCCCGCCCCACTCGCCACCCACGGCGATGCCCTGGACGATGCGCAACAGGATCAGCAGCACCGGCGCCGTGGCACCGATCTGCGCGTAGGTCGGCAGCAGGCCGATGCACACCGTGACCACGCCCATCATCAGCAAGGTGATGACCAGGGACTTCTTGCGCCCGATGCGATCGCCGATATGGCCGAAGATGATGCCGCCCAGGGGCCGGGCGAAGAAGCCCACGGCGAAGGTGCCGAAGGCCGCCATGGTGCTGAACAGCGAGTCGCTGGAGGGGAAGAACAAGGCGCCGAATACCAGCGCCGCGGCCGTGGCGTAGATGTAGAAGTCGTACCATTCGATCATGGTGCCGATGAACGCGGCGGCAGCGGCCCGGCGCGGTTGAGGCGAGGCGGAGGACATGGATCAGGCTCCCTTGATTGTTGTTCTGGCAGGAGGACGGTGCAGCGCAGGCGCCTTCTGTGGGCGCCGTTGTGGAGTGGATTTATCCGCGGCCGGGGATAATCAGTCAATTTTCTATTGGTTATCTCGATTATTATCCTGGCTTATTATCAAGCCCTCGCCCGCCCCAGAGCCTTCGCCATGTCCGACCACGATGCCCGCCGCTTGCTCAACGACCGCCTGGACTGGAATCTGCTGCGCACCTTCCGGGTGATCGGCCAGGAACTGAGCATCAGCCGTGCGGCGGCGCGCCTGCACCTGACCCAGCCCGCGGTGAGCCAGGCCCTCAAGCGCCTGGAGGAACAACTGGGCCGGCAGTTGATCGCCCGCCGTGGCCCGCGCTTCGCCCTGACCGAAGTCGGCGAGCAGATCTTCGCCCTGGCCGGCGAGATCTACGGCCAGGTGTCCCAGGTCGGCAGCGTGCTGGAGCAGCCTGCCGACGAGGTGATCGGCAAGGTCCGGCTGCTGATCATCAGCCGCATCTGCAACGAGCGCTTCGACCAGTTCCTGGCGGACTTTCATCGCCAGCACCCACGGGTCGACCTGGAGGTGGACGTGATGCGCAGTTCGGACATCGTCAGCGCCCTGCAGGAAAAGACCGCGACCCTGGGCCTGAGCCTCAACCGCCGGCCGCAGCCGCGCCTGGAGCAACGCTTGTTCCTGCGCCAGCGCTATGCGTTCTTCTGTGGCAAGCACCACCCGCTGTTCGGCCGCGCGGATGTGGCCGAGGGCGACCTGCAACGGGAGAACTTCGTCAGTTTCACCAGCGACCAGATCGGCGGCATGCTCTCGCCGTTGACCATCTTCCGCGACCAGCAGGGCTTCAGCGGACGTATCGTCGCCTCCTCCCCCAGCCTGGAAGAAGTGCGCCGCCTGGTGATCGCCGGGTTCGGCATCGGCTGCCTGCCGGAGCATGTGGTGGCGGCCGATGTCGACAGCGGGCTGCTGTGGCGGCTACCGCCCCACGAGGGCATCGCCGATGTCGACATCCACCTGCTGTGGAACCGCGAGCAGCGCCTGAGCCGCGCCGAGGCGTTGTTCCTCGAACGCTTGCAGGCGTGCCTGGACGCTCAGTAGCCCAGGCGGCGGTCGGCCAGGTTCAGCAGCGGTTCGCCCGCCTCCAGGCGGCGCAGGTTCTCCGCCACTTGCCGGGCAATGCAATCGTGGGAGGCGGCCGAGGCCATGTGCGGGGTGACGGTGACCCCGGGCAGGCTCCACAACCGATGGTCCGCCGGCAGCGGCTCCTGGTCGAAGACATCCAGCAAGGCGCCGCGCAGTTGGCCACTGGCCAGGGCCTGTTGCAGGTCGTCGATCCGCAGGTGCCCGCCACGCCCGCAATTGACCAGCGCCGCCCCGGGCGCCAGCCGGGCGAAGGTGGCATGACCGAGGATGCCCCGGGTCTCGGGCGTCAGGGGCAGCAGGTTGACCAGCAGGTCCAGGCCGTCGAGGAAGCCATCCCGCCCCTCGGCGCCGGCGAAGCAGCGCACCTGGGGCAACTGCTTGGCGCTGCGGGCCCAGCCGCGCACCTGGTAGCCCGCGCCAGCCAGGTCCTGGGCGATGGCGGCGCCCAGGGAGCCCAGGCCCATGACCCCGACCTTGAAGTCCTGCGCCGGCACTTGCAGCGGCCGCTCCCAGCAGTGCCCGGCCTGCTGCCGCAGTACCCTGTCGAAGCCCCGGTGGTAGTGGATCACCGCCCAGCGCACGTACTCGGTCATGCCCTGGCGGTGCCCGGGGTCCACCACCCGGCACACCGGCAATGGCGGGCAGCCTGGATCGTGTTCCAGGTGATCGATGCCGGCCGCCACCGAATGGATCAACTGCAATGCCGGCAAGGCTCGCAGGCTGCCCGGCGGCGGGAACCAGCAGGCCGCCAGCCGTGCCTCGGCAGCCCCGGGGTCGCCTACCAGCAATGCCTGCACCTGCGGCGCACTGCGGGCAAAGGCCTGCTGCAGTTGTTGCAGCAACAGGTGGTCACGGGACAGCAGCACCACAGGGCTCATGACAGGTAGGACTCGCGCTGGTGTTCGATCAGGGTCAGGGCCGCGTCCCAGGCCAGCTCGATGATGTGGTCGGCATCGTCGCGCTCGAACTGCTCGGCGGTGTGGACACAGACCTGCGGCGAGGGGTAGTTGAGCACCGAGCCACCGGCCAGGGCCTGTACCTGGGCCTGGCAGGCGCGCTCCAGGAAGTGGATCTCGTGGAAGGCGTGGGCCACGCTGGCACCGCCCACCAGCAGGCCGTGGTTGCGCAGGATCATGGCCTTGTGCGGGCCCAGGTCGGCGATCAGGCGCTGGCGCTCGTCCAGGGACAGGGCGATGCCTTCATAGGTGTGGTAGGCCAGCTTGCCGTAGAACTTCAGCGCGTGCTGGCTGATGGGCAGCAGGCCCTGCTGCTGGGCCGCTACTGCCATGCCGGCAGCGGTGTGGGTATGGATCACGCAATTGAGGTCGGGACGGGCCATGTGGATCGCCGAGTGGATGACGAAGCCGGCGGCGTTGACCCGGTGTCCGCTGTAGTGGGGATCGACGATGCGCCCCTCCTGGTCGATGCGTACCAGGTCGCTGGCACGCATGCGGTCGAAGATCACCCCGTAGCGGTTGATCAGGAAGTGGTGCTCGGGCCCGGGGATGCGCAGGGTGATGTGGGTGTCGATCAGGTCGGTCATGCGAAAGTGCGCCACCAGGCGATACAGCGCCGCCAGTTCGCAACGGGCTTGCCATTCGACGGCACTCATGTGTTCAGGTTTGCTCACGGATACACCTCTTGGGGAGCGGGTTGGACCACCGGCTTGGCGCGCATGCGCGCCAAGCCACAGACGCCGATCAGCGACAACGCCGACAGCAGGCTGAAGAACAGCGCCAGGGGCAGCCATTGCCCGGAAAACTTACTGGCCAGCAGCGTCCCCAGCAGCGGCGTGGTGCCGCCGGCCAGGGCGCAACTGAGTTGGTAGGCGATGGAGATGCCTGAGTAGCGCAGGTGCACCGGGAACGCCTGGGTCATGTAGCCGGCGATCACCGCGTATAGCGCCGACAGGATCACCACCGCCAGGGCGATGCCGAGGGTCATCAAGAGGATGTTCTGGGTACCGACCAGCAGGAACATCGGGTACGGCGTGACCATGCACAGCAGGGCCACCAGGGTCAGGAAGCGCCCTTCGCCGATGCGCTCGGCCAGCAGGGCCGAGAGCGGTTGCGACAGCAGCTGGATCACGGTGACGAGGAACAGGCAGTCGAGGATGGTGGCCCGGGGGATGCCTTGGTACTGGGTGACGTAGGTGATCATGAAGGTGTTGGTGAAGAAGAAACCGGCCGAACCTATGGTCACCGCCGCCGCGGCCAGGAGGATCTGCCGCCAGCAGTCGCGGACCACCTCCAGCACCGGGTAGCGCGCCGTCTCCTGGTTATCCCGGGCCTTGGCGAACTCCGGCGATTCATGCACCCCGCTACGGATCATCAGGCCCACCATCATCAGCACGCCACTGGCCAGGAACGGCAGGCGCCAGCCCCAGGCGAGGAAGTCCTCGGGGGCAAGGCTGGTGACCAGGCGAAAGGCGATCAAAGCCAGCAACAGGCCGGCGGGGCTGCCCAATTGGGCGAAGGAGGCGTAGAAGGTCTTGCGCCGGGCCGGAGCGTGTTCGCTGGCCATCAGCACCGCCCCACCCCATTCGCCGCCGACGGAAATGCCCTGGATCAAGCGCAACACGATCAGGCCGATGGGCGCCCAGATACCAACGCTGGCATAGCTGGGCAGCAGGCCGATGCCGGTGGTGGCCAGGCCCATCAGCGCCATGGTCACCAGGAGCATCTTCTTGCGCCCGAGGCGGTCGCCCAGGTGGCCGAAGACCATGCCCGCCATGGGCCGGGCGACGAACCCCACGGCAAAGCTGCCGAACGCCGCCAGGGTGCTGGTCACCGGGTCGCTGCTGGGAAAGAACACCTGCCCCAGCACCAGGGCCGCGGCCGTGGCGTAGATGTAGAAGTCGTAGAACTCGATGGTGGTGCCGATGAAGGCCGCTGCCGCGGCGCGTCGCGGCTGAGGGGTGCTGTGCATGCAAGGACCTGTGTATTTGTAGTTATGGGCAGGTGCTGAAGGCTTAGTCAGGCGGCGCTCTATGGCGCTTGTGGGCTTTATCGCCGTCGTGCCAGGATTAGTCAATTTTCGAATTCTTATCCTAACTATTAGCCTTGCTACTACTAGAGCTCCCCATAGGCGCTTCTAAAAACCTAGGCGAGGCAGGTCGTTTTTAGAGGAGCCCCATGTCGACACTCGATCCTGTGACCGGCTCCTGGGCCGGACGGCGTTTTCTCAACGATCGCCTGGACTGGAACCTGTTGCGTACCTACCTGGTGATCGGCCAGGAAGGCAGCATGAGCCGCGCCGCCGCGCGCCTGCACATCACCCAATCGGCAGTCAGCCAGGCCCTCAAGCGGCTCGAGGAGCAGTTGGACTGCCTGCTGATCGTCCGTAGCGGACGGCGCTTCGAACTCACCGAGACCGGCGAGGAAGTGCTGCGCATCGCCACCGATATCTATGGCGACATCTCGCGCCTGGGCACCGTGGTGCAAAGCCGCCAGGACGACGTGGTGGGCAAGATCCGCACTCTCACCGTCAGTGGGGTGAAGGCCCGGCACTACGATGAGTTCCTCGCTGACTTCCATGCCGCGCACCCGAAGATCGAGCTGGAGGTGGAGGTGCTGGGCAGTCCGGACATCATCAGTTCGCTACTGCAAAAGACCGCGACCCTGGGGGTGGGCCTGTGCCGGCTGCCGCAGCCCAGGCTGGAGCAGCGAGTGCTGTTCCGGGAGCGCTACGCCTACTTCTGCGGCCCACGCCATCGGCTGTTCGGCCAGGCCAACCTGAGCCTGCAACAGCTGGCCACGGAGAACTTCGTCAGCTTCACCAGCGACCAGCTGGGAGGCAATCTGTCACCCCTGACGCTGTTTCGCGATCAGCAGGGTTTTACCGGCAAGATCGTCGCCTCTTCCACCAGTTTCGAGGAAATTCATCGGCTGATCTGCGCCGGCTTCGGCATTGGCTGCCTGCCGATCCACCTGGTGCGCCGGGACGTCGAACAGGGCTTGCTGTGGCCACTGCCGCCGGAGGATGGGGTGGTGGATTTCGATATCCAGCTGCTGTGGAACCGCGAGCAGAAGATGAGCCAGGCCGAGGCGCTGTTTCTCCAGAGCATCCAGCACATGCTCAGTATCCACGAGCAGGTGCCGGACAGCCTGGTGCTGCGCTGACTCAGGCGTGGGGATCGCCAGGAGCCTTGGCCGGTGCGGCGTACTGCGGCTTGAGGTGGCCGTTCTGGTCCAGTAGCCAGGCGTCCATGATCTGCCGCACCACGGGGCCGGCGACCCGGCCACCGGCCTCGCCGTTCTCGATCATCACCGAGATCACGATCTGCGGATGCTCGGCCGGGGCGAAGCCGACGAACAGGGCGTTGTCGCGGTTGCGCTCACGGGTCTTGAGGCGGTCATAACGCTCGCCCTGCTTGATCGCCACCACCTGGGCGGTACCACTCTTGCCGGCGATCCGGTACTGGGCCCCAGCGGCGGCGGCACGGGCGATGCCGCGAGGATCGTGCATGACCATCTGCATGCCATGGTTGACCTGGTCCCACTCGCGCGGGTCCTTCAACAGGATGTTGGGCATCGGATGCGGGTCCACCGGGGCCACGCCATCGACGGTCTTGGCCAGGTGCGGCCGGTTCCATACCCCCTTGTTGGCGATCAGTGCCGTGGCCTGGGCCAGCTGCAGCGGCGTGACCTGCATGTAGCCCTGGCCAATGCCGAGGATCAGCGTTTCTCCCGGGAACCACGCCTGGCGGCGGGTGGCGCGCTTCCAGGCCTGGGACGGCATCAGTCCCGGGGCTTCCTCGAACATGTCCAGGGAGACCTTCTCCCCGAGGCCGAACATGGCCATGTAGTCGTGCAGGCGATCGATGCCCAGCTTGTGGGCCAGGTCGTAGAAGTAGGTGTCGTTGGAGCGCATGATCGCCGCGTCCATGTCCACCCAGCCGTCGCCACTGCGGTTCCAATTGCGGTATTTGTGGTCGTAGTCCGGCAGTTGGTAGTAGCCCGGATCGAAGACGCGGCTGGAGGGGGTGACCACGCCGGTATCCAGGCCGGCGATGGCCACTTCCGGCTTGATGGTCGAGCCCGGCGCATAGAGGCCGCGCAACGCGCGGTTGAACAGCGGCCGGTCGATGGAATCATGCAGGGCGGCATATTCCTTGAAACTGATGCCGGTAACGAACAGGTTGGGGTCGAAGCTGGGGTTGCTGACCATGGCCAGCACTTCGCCCGTGGACGGGTCCAGGGCAACCACCGAGCCGCGGCGGTCGCCCAGGGCTTGCTCGGCAGCCTCCTGGAGCTTCACGTCCAGGCTCAGGACGATGTTCTTCCCGGGAACCGGATCGGTGTGCTTGAGCACGCGCATGACCCGCCCCTGAGCGTTGGTCTCCACCTCTTCGTAACCGACATGGCCATGCAGTTCGGATTCGTAGAACTTCTCGATACCGGTCTTGCCGATGGATTGGGTACCGCGGTACTCAACCGAGTCCAGGGTCTTGGCTTCTTTCTCGTTGATCCGCCCGACATAACCGATGGAGTGGGCGAAGTGCATCCCCAGGGGGTAATGCCGGACGAACTGGGCTTCGACATCCATGCCTGGCAAGCGGTATTCGTTCACCGCCAATACGGCGATCTGCTCCTCAGTGAGCTGGTAGAACAGGGTGACGGGCACGAAAGGATGGCGGGCCTGCTTCATGGCCTTGTCGAACAGCGCCCGGTCTTCCGGCGGCAAGTGCAGGAGCTCGGCCACGGTATCCAGTTCGCCTTTGAGATCGGTGGCGCGCTCACGGGTGATGGTCAGGTTGAAGCTGGGGCGGTTGTCCGCCAGGACCACGCCATTGCGGTCATAGATCACCCCACGGGTCGGGGTGATGGGCAACACGTGGACACGGTTGTTCTGCGAAACAGTGGAGTGGTAATCGAACTCCACCACCTGGAGGAAATACATGCGCCCCACCAACGCACAGGTGATCGCCGCTACCAGCACGGCGCAGGCCAGCAGCCGCTTGTTGACCAGGCGGGTTTCTTTCTCGTGGTCCTTGATCGGAATCGCTTCGGGCATTGCTACAGCTTCTCGGTGAAATAGAGGTCGACGCTGGTCCGTGCGGGTGAAATCGGGTCCGTAAAAAAGAGCTGCACCATACCAAAAACCGGCCGCCGACTTTGCCGGGATTTCCCCCACGGCTGATCAATGGTGCTGGCCGGAGGGCATTATTGACCTGTGATCAAGGGTGTTGTTCCGATTCTTGGGTTTTTCCCGCATTACTCACTGGGGAGACTGCAAGATGCTCTTGGCCGGTCGACCTGGCTGGCGCAAGAGCGTCTTGAAACCTGATGGAGAGTGAAGATGCCAAGCGAATATGTGGCCTGGGGCTGGACCCGGGGAGCCGGCCTGCCTGGCCTGCGATCGATCCGTAAAGCCCTGCCGCAACCGTCGGCCAATCAACTGCTGATCGCCAATAGCGTGATCGCGTTGAATCCGGTGGATTGGAAAATGATCGAGTGGGGCCACGACGACTGGCGGGACGGCCATGTGCCGGGTGTGGATGGGGTCGGGGTAGTGGCGGCGGCAGGCCCTGATGCGAGCATCCGACCAGGAACCCGGGTGGCTTATCACCAGGGGTTGAGCGCTGACGGTAGTTTCGCCGAATACAGCCTGATCGATGCCAGGGCCGCCCTCGTCCTGCCCGATGAGCTGGACGACGCTGTGGCGGCGGCCTTGCCATGCCCAGGTCTGACGGCCCTGCAAGCTTTGGACAAGCTGCCCCAGGCGGGCGTGGGGGATGTGCTGGTGGTGGGTGCCGGCGGCGCCGTGGGCTCGTTGCTGGCGCAGATGGCGGTAAAAAGGGGGATGCGGGTCTGGGCCACGGCTTCAGCCAAGCATCATGAACGACTGCTGGAGCAAGGTGTGGTTGGAGTCTTCGACTATCATCGGCCAGAGTGGCGGGCTGAATTGCAATCCCGCCTGGGTAGCCGCCGGCTTTCGGCTATCTTCGATACGGTCAGCGGCAGACACGCGGCGAACCTGGCCGAGTTGCTGGGCTACAACGGGCACTTGGTGTGTATCCAGGATCGCCAGGAGACGGCGCCGTTGCCAGCATTCAGCACAGCCATTTCCCTGCATGAAGTGGCGTTGAACAGTCTTCATGCACACGGCGTTGAGGCGGATTGGCAACGCTACCAGCAACAGGGTACCTATTTGCTGCAGCAGGTTGCACAAGGTCAGCTCAAGGGCTCTGCCCTGCTGCCTTTCGACTTCAACGAACTGCCGGCAAAGCTCGAGGCGCTCAGGGATGCGGAGCAGCACGGCAAGTGGATCACCCGCCTGCGACCCGGGCAAGTGCTTGCCTGAACCAGGTCAGGCCCGGCAAGTGCCGGGCCGCTCTGCTAGTTTTCGTCCGCGCAAAGACAAAACCCCAACTGCTTTCGCAGTTGGGGTTTCGGAATTTAATCTTGACGATGACCTACTCTCACATGGGGAAACCCCACACTACCATCGGCGATGCATCGTTTCACTGCTGAGTTCGGGATGGGATCAGGTGGTTCCAATGCTCTATGGTCGTCAAGAAATTCTGTAGCTGAGCCGTTGTTTGGGCAACGTTCCAGCGAATGGGTATGCAATAGGTTTGTGTGTCAAACTTTCGGTTGGTCATCTTCACACACCGCAATCTGGTCTCTGTCGAGTTCGCAAATTGCTTGGGTGTTATATGGTCAAGCCTCACGGGCAATTAGTATTGGTTAGCTCAACGCCTCACAGCGCTTACACACCCAACCTATCAACGTCGTAGTCTTCGACGGCCCTTTAGGGGATTCAAGATCCCAGTGAGATCTCATCTTGAGGCAAGTTTCCCGCTTAGATGCTTTCAGCGGTTATCTTTTCCGAACATAGCTACCCGGCAATGCCACTGGCGTGACAACCGGAACACCAGAGGTTCGTCCACTCCGGTCCTCTCGTACTAGGAGCAGCCCCTCTCAAATCTCAAACGTCCACGGCAGATAGGGACCGAACTGTCTCACGACGTTCTAAACCCAGCTCGCGTACCACTTTAAATGGCGAACAGCCATACCCTTGGGACCGGCTTCAGCCCCAGGATGTGATGAGCCGACATCGAGGTGCCAAACACCGCCGTCGATATGAACTCTTGGGCGGTATCAGCCTGTTATCCCCGGAGTACCTTTTATCCGTTGAGCGATGGCCCTTCCATACAGAACCACCGGATCACTAAGACCTACTTTCGTACCTGCTCGACGTGTTTGTCTCGCAGTCAAGCGCGCTTTTGCCTTTATACTCTGCGACCGATTTCCGACCGGTCTGAGCGCACCTTCGTACTCCTCCGTTACTCTTTAGGAGGAGACCGCCCCAGTCAAACTACCCACCATACACTGTCCTCGATCCGGATAACGGACCTGAGTTAGAACCTCAAGGTTGCCAGGGTGGTATTTCAAGGATGGCTCCATGAGAACTGGCGTCCCCACTTCAAAGCCTCCCACCTATCCTACACAAGCAAGCTCAAAGTCCAGTGCAAAGCTATAGTAAAGGTTCACGGGGTCTTTCCGTCTAGCCGCGGATACACTGCATCTTCACAGCGATTTCAATTTCACTGAGTCTCGGGTGGAGACAGCGCCGCCATCGTTACGCCATTCGTGCAGGTCGGAACTTACCCGACAAGGAATTTCGCTACCTTAGGACCGTTATAGTTACGGCCGCCGTTTACCGGGGCTTCGATCAAGAGCTTCGCTTGCGCTAACCCCATCAATTAACCTTCCGGCACCGGGCAGGCGTCACACCCTATACGTCCACTTTCGTGTTTGCAGAGTGCTGTGTTTTTAATAAACAGTCGCAGCGGCCTGGTATCTTCGACCGGCATGGGCTTACGGAGCAAGTCCTTCACCCTCACCGGCGCACCTTCTCCCGAAGTTACGGTGCCATTTTGCCTAGTTCCTTCACCCGAGTTCTCTCAAGCGCCTTGGTATTCTCTACCTAACCACCTGTGTCGGTTTGGGGTACGGTTCCTGGTTATCTGAAGCTTAGAAGCTTTTCTTGGAAGCATGGCATCAACCACTTCGTCACCTAAAAGGTAACTCGTCATCAGCTCTCGGCCTTGAAATCCCGGATTTTCCTAAGATTTCAGCCTACCACCTTAAACTTGGACAACCAACGCCAAGCTGGCCTAGCCTTCTCCGTCCCTCCATCGCAATAACCAGAAGTACAGGAATATTAACCTGTTTTCCATCGACTACGCTTTTCAGCCTCGCCTTAGGGACCGACTAACCCTGCGTCGATTAACGTTGCGCAGGAAACCTTGGTCTTTCGGCGTGCGAGTTTTTCACTCGCATTGTCGTTACTCATGTCAGCATTCGCACTTCTGATACCTCCAGCAAGCTTCTCAACTCACCTTCACAGGCTTACAGAACGCTCCTCTACCGCATCACTTACGTGATACCCGTAGCTTCGGTGTATGGTTTGAGCCCCGTTACATCTTCCGCGCAGGCCGACTCGACTAGTGAGCTATTACGCTTTCTTTAAAGGATGGCTGCTTCTAAGCCAACCTCCTAGCTGTCTAAGCCTTCCCACATCGTTTCCCACTTAACCATAACTTTGGGACCTTAGCTGACGGTCTGGGTTGTTTCCCTTTTCACGACGGACGTTAGCACCCGCCGTGTGTCTCCCATGCTCGGCACTTCTAGGTATTCGGAGTTTGCATCGGTTTGGTAAGTCGGGATGACCCCCTAGCCGAAACAGTGCTCTACCCCCTAGAGTGATACATGAGGCGCTACCTAAATAGCTTTCGAGGAGAACCAGCTATCTCCGAGCTTGATTAGCCTTTCACTCCGATCCACAGGTCATCCGCTAACTTTTCAACGGTAGTCGGTTCGGTCCTCCAGTCAGTGTTACCTAACCTTCAACCTGCCCATGGATAGATCGCCCGGTTTCGGGTCTATACCCAGCGACTAAACGCCCTATTAAGACTCGCTTTCGCTACGCCTCCCCTATTCGGTTAAGCTTGCCACTGAATATAAGTCGCTGACCCATTATACAAAAGGTACGCAGTCACAGAACAAAGTCTGCTCCCACTGCTTGTACGCATACGGTTTCAGGATCTATTTCACTCCCCTCTCCGGGGTTCTTTTCGCCTTTCCCTCACGGTACTAGTTCACTATCGGTCAGTCAGTAGTATTTAGCCTTGGAGGATGGTCCCCCCATATTCAGACAAGGTTTCTCGTGCCCCGTCCTACTCGATTTCACTTCTAAGATCCTTTCGCGTACAGGGCTATCACCCACTATGGCCGCACTTTCCAGAGCGTTCCGCTAAAATCAAAGAAGCTTAAGGGCTAGTCCCCGTTCGCTCGCCACTACTAAGGGAATCTCGGTTGATTTCTTTTCCTCAGGGTACTTAGATGTTTCAGTTCCCCTGGTTCGCCTCTTGCACCTATGTATTCAGTGCAAGATAACCATCTTATGATGGTTGGGTTCCCCCATTCAGAGATCTCCGGATCAAAGTCTGTTTGCCGACTCCCCGAAGCTTATCGCAGGCTACCACGTCTTTCATCGCCTCTGACTGCCAAGGCATCCACCGTATGCGCTTCTTCACTTGACCATATAACCCCAAGCAATCTGGTTATACTGTGAAGACGACATTCGCCGAAAGTTTGAATTCACAAACTTTACCTTAGCCTGATCCACTACCAGTGAAGTAGTGTTCAGTCTATCTTTCTATCACATACCCAAATTTTTAAAGAACGATCTAATCAAAAGACTAGAAATCAACATTCGATTTGAATGCTCATTTCTAAGCTTTCAGAAGCAGTTTATGGTGGAGCCAAGCGGGATCGAACCGCTGACCTCCTGCGTGCAAGGCAGGCGCTCTCCCAGCTGAGCTATGGCCCCATAACAAAATTGGTGGGTCTGGGCAGATTCGAACTGCCGACCTCACCCTTATCAGGGGTGCGCTCTAACCAACTGAGCTACAGACCCAATTTCGAGCTTGTAACTGTTAGCTTGGAGCTATCAGCTTGGAGCTTAAAGCTGCTTCTATCGTCTTCTTCAATGAATCAAGCAATTCGTGTGGGAGCTTATGAAGCAGCTGATGTCGTCGATTAAGGAGGTGATCCAGCCGCAGGTTCCCCTACGGCTACCTTGTTACGACTTCACCCCAGTCATGAATCACACCGTGGTAACCGTCCTCCCGAAGGTTAGACTAGCTACTTCTGGTGCAACCCACTCCCATGGTGTGACGGGCGGTGTGTACAAGGCCCGGGAACGTATTCACCGCGACATTCTGATTCGCGATTACTAGCGATTCCGACTTCACGCAGTCGAGTTGCAGACTGCGATCCGGACTACGATCGGTTTTGTGGGATTAGCTCCACCTCGCGGCTTGGCAACCCTCTGTACCGACCATTGTAGCACGTGTGTAGCCCAGGCCGTAAGGGCCATGATGACTTGACGTCATCCCCACCTTCCTCCGGTTTGTCACCGGCAGTCTCCTTAGAGTGCCCACCATAACGTGCTGGTAACTAAGGACAAGGGTTGCGCTCGTTACGGGACTTAACCCAACATCTCACGACACGAGCTGACGACAGCCATGCAGCACCTGTGTCAGAGCTCCCGAAGGCACCAATCCATCTCTGGAAAGTTCTCTGCATGTCAAGGCCTGGTAAGGTTCTTCGCGTTGCTTCGAATTAAACCACATGCTCCACCGCTTGTGCGGGCCCCCGTCAATTCATTTGAGTTTTAACCTTGCGGCCGTACTCCCCAGGCGGTCAACTTAATGCGTTAGCTGCGCCACTAAAGTCTCAAGGACCCCAACGGCTAGTTGACATCGTTTACGGCGTGGACTACCAGGGTATCTAATCCTGTTTGCTCCCCACGCTTTCGCACCTCAGTGTCAGTATCAGTCCAGGTGGTCGCCTTCGCCACTGGTGTTCCTTCCTATATCTACGCATTTCACCGCTACACAGGAAATTCCACCACCCTCTACCATACTCTAGCTTGCCAGTTTTGGATGCAGTTCCCAGGTTGAGCCCGGGGCTTTCACATCCAACTTAACAAACCACCTACGCGCGCTTTACGCCCAGTAATTCCGATTAACGCTTGCACCCTCTGTATTACCGCGGCTGCTGGCACAGAGTTAGCCGGTGCTTATTCTGTCGGTAACGTCAAAACAGCAAGATATTAGCTTACTGCCCTTCCTCCCAACTTAAAGTGCTTTACAATCCGAAGACCTTCTTCACACACGCGGCATGGCTGGATCAGGCTTTCGCCCATTGTCCAATATTCCCCACTGCTGCCTCCCGTAGGAGTCTGGACCGTGTCTCAGTTCCAGTGTGACTGATCATCCTCTCAGACCAGTTACGGATCGTCGCCTTGGTGAGCCATTACCTCACCAACTAGCTAATCCGACCTAGGCTCATCTGATAGCGCAAGGCCCGAAGGTCCCCTGCTTTCTCCCGTAGGACGTATGCGGTATTAGCGTCCCTTTCGAAACGTTATCCCCCACTACCAGGCAGATTCCTAGGCATTACTCACCCGTCCGCCGCTAAATCCGTGAGCAAGCTCACTTCATCCGCTCGACTTGCATGTGTTAGGCCTGCCGCCAGCGTTCAATCTGAGCCATGATCAAACTCTTCAGTTCAATACTGCTTGGGTTTTTAAGAAACCCTAAACTTGGCTCAGCAATCTCAAATGACTATGTGATTTCTCGCATGGTCACTCGTGATGCTGATAATCTTTTTGACTATCAGTCTGACTACACAAGCACCCACACGAATTGCTTGATTCAGTTGTTAAAGAGCGGTTGGTTAAGATCTTTCGTCTCAACCGAGGCGCGCATTCTACAGCAGCCTCATTTGCTGTCAAGTGATTTTTTTTAAGAAGTTTTCAAAGTTTCCTTTGCAACTTCAACCACTTGCGCTTTCGATCTCTCGTTAGCGGGAGGCGAATTCTACAGCGTTACACGCTGCTGTCAACACCTCTTTTTAACCGCTTTCGATCGAGAGGATCGAAACGCTAACAAGGCTACTTTCGCTGCCTTATCAGCTCCTTTCGGACTTCGATGAACTGAAGCGTGACCGCTGCCGAAATCTTCGTAACTCGTTGAATTTCAAGGAGTTTTCCGTTTCGACTGCGCCGGAAGTGGGGCGAATTATAGACCTGTAGAATCTGCCGTCAAGCATTAATTTGCATTTTCTATGACTCAACGCAAAACAGCCGATTCGACACCTCTATATAGAAGCGTGAAAAAGACTTTGCGCACTATATTGCCCATCTACCGTTAGTTGAGCATCATGCCCCAAGTACTCTTTCTTCCCCATACCTTGGACGCCCTGCATGAACGACCACCCCCGCAGCCTCGCCTCGACCCTGTTTCCGGTCGGCCTGCTGCTTATTGCCATGGCCTCGATCCAATCAGGAGCCTCCCTGGCCAAGAGCATGTTCCCCGTCGTGGGTGCGCAAGGCACCACAGCCCTCAGGCTGGTTTTCGCCAGTATCATCATGCTGCTCCTGCTAAGACCCTGGCGTGCCAGGTTCACCGGCAAGACATTACGCACGGTGCTGGTCTACGGCATGGCATTGGGTGGAATGAACTTCCTCTTCTATATGTCCCTGCGCAGCGTGCCACTAGGAATCGCCGTGGCCCTGGAATTCACCGGCCCACTGGCCGTAGCTCTCTGCGCCTCGCGCAGGCCACAGGACTTTCTATGGATAGCCCTGGCGATCGTCGGCCTGGTGCTACTGATCCCGACCGGAGCCACCGAGACCGCCATCGACCTGGTCGGTGCCAGCTATGCATTGGGCGCGGGGATCTGCTGGGCGCTCTATATCCTCTTCGGCCAAAAGGCCGGCGCCGAGAACGGGATCCAGACAGCAGCCCTTGGCGTGTTGATCGCAGCACTGCTGGTCGCCCCCATAGGTATCGCCCATGCCGGCGCGGCACTGCTCACTCCATCCCTGATCCCCGTAGCGCTGGGGGTGGCCGTATTGTCCACCGCACTGCCCTACAGCCTGGAAATGGTCGCGCTGACTCGCATCCCCGCACGAACCTTCGGCACCCTGATGAGCATCGAGCCTGCCTTCGGTGCACTCTCCGGCCTGCTGTTCCTGCATGAATACCTGTCCCTGGCTCAATGGGCCGCAATCGCTTGCATCATCCTCGCTTCCGTTGGGGCCACCCTGACCATGCGCCGCGACCCAAAGCCATTAGTTGCAGCTGATTGAGAGGCAACTCTGGTAATTGACGCTCAATTAGGCCATGTTTAGCCGGCTGTTCAACGTCACCCAGGAAGTTGTCGGACAGGGATATCGCCAACGCAAAAGACGCCAGATACTGCAGTCACACTCGGACATCAGATCCGAGGCTAGCGATAAGGACGGGGATGAAACGATTTTTGATTCTGCTGACCATACTTGCCATTACAGGTTGTGCGGCAACCACCAGCAAGACCGAAGTCAAACGGGGTAAAAAAGGACTCCACATCAATTGCTCGGGTTTGTCCTCTTCTTGGGACAAGTGCTACACCAAGGCAAGCGAGTCCTGCGGACCGAAGGGTTACAAGGTGATCGCCAAATCCGGCGATGCGGTCGAAGATCCAGGGGATTACCCCTTCGGCCTGAACCCTGCCGGCTATACCAGCCGCAGCATGATCGTGATCTGCAAATAACCCGGCTTCTCAGTCGTGGGGCAGGCGCTCCAGTTGTCCGATGATCTGTTCATGATTGCCGGCCAGGAGCTGCTCCTGGAGGCTCGAGCTCACCAGCATCCGCGCCACCATCAGGGCCCCCACGCATTGCGCCAGGATCGACCAGGCCAGGCTCTCGCTGCCCAGCGTTTGCGCCCAGGCCTGGTGTAATCGATAGATAAGATCCTCGGCCCGCTGGCGCACCTCCTCCGGGCCTCGGGAAATCTCCACCCCCAGCGCCGGCAACGCGCAGCCTGCTCCCGGCTGCTGCACATGGGCCATGCTCAAGTACTGCTTCAGACAGCGTCGCAACTTCTCCCGATCGTGCTGGCCGTTGCCTGCCAGGCGCTCCAGGCTCTGGCGCAGTTCGCGCTCGACAATCGAACCGAACAGTTCGTCCTTGGAAGCAAAATGGCTGTAGAAAGCCCCGCCGCTCAGGCCGATGGCCTTCATCAAGGCATCGACCCCGACAGTGGAAAAACCTTCGTCCTTGGCCTGGACCGAACTGCTCTGCAACAGGCGTTCACGGGTTTCCTGCTTGTGACCGGCGGAATAACGCATCCCTGAAAGCTCCCCTAGACATTCTTGACGACTGAAAAATCATAGCATAACGTTCGTTTACCTAACGATCGTTTACCAAAGAGCGAGCCCCTCATGACCTTGAACAAGAAGAAAGTCGTACTGGTGGTTGGTGCCGGCGATGCCACAGGTGGCGCCATTGCCAAACGTTTCGCCGCCGAAGGTTTCATCGCCTGCGTAACCCGGCGCAGCGCGGACAAACTGCAACCTCTGGTGCAAAGCATCCAGCAGGCAGGCGGCGAAGCCCATGGCTTCGCGTGTGACGCCCGCAAGGAAGAGGAAGTGATCGCCCTGGTCGAACAGATCGAAACGCAGCTCGGCCCCATCGAAGCCTTCGTATTCAACATAGGTGCCAACGTGCCGTGCAGCATCCTCGAAGAAACGGCGCGCAAGTATTTCAAGATCTGGGAAATGGCCTGTTTTTCCGGATTCCTCAATGCCCGTGAAGTGGCCAAGCGCATGGCTACCCGCCAGCGCGGCACCATCCTGTTCACTGGCGCGACCGCCGGGATACGGGGTGCCGCCGGGTTTGCCGCCTTCGCCGGAGCCAAGCACGGCATTCGCGCCCTGGCCCAGAGCATGGCCCGCGAGCTGGGGCCAATGAATATCCATGTGGCCCACGTCATAGTCGACGGCGCCATCGATACCGACTTCATCCGCAGCACATTCCCCGAGAAATACGCCCTCAAGGACCAGGACGGCATTCTCGATCCCGAGCATATCGCCGAGAACTACTGGTACCTGCATAGCCAACCCCGGGATGCCTGGACCTTCGAGATGGACCTGCGCCCCTGGAGCGAGCGCTGGTGAACCCTCTCTGCAAGAACAATCATCGAGATTCGATCATGAGCAAAAGCGTGGAGTTCTTCTTCGACCTGGGCAGCCCGACCGCCTACCTGGCCTACACCCAACTGCCGCAGATCTGTGCCCAGACCGGCAGTCAACTGGTCTACCACCCCATGCTGCTGGGAGGCGTCTTCAAGACCACAGGCAATGCCTCCCCCATCAGCATCCCCGCCAAGGGGCGCTACATGCTGCACGACCTGGCACGTTTCGCCCGGCGCTACCAGGTGCAGCTCAGCTTCAACCCGCACTTCCCCATCAACACCCTGTTGCTGATGCGCGCAACCACCGGTGTGCAGATGCGCCTGCCGGAACGTTTCGTCGACTTCATCGACTGCCTGTTCCGCGCACTCTGGGTCGACAAACAGAACCTCAACGACCCCACCACCGTGACCCAGGTCCTGGAACGAAGCGGTTTCGATCCACAGCAGATCCTCGACCTGAGCAATGATGAAGAGGTCAAGGCCAGGCTCAAGGACAAGACCGAGCAAGCGTTGCAGCGAGGAGTGTTCGGTGCCCCCAGCATGTTCGTGGGAGACGAACTGTTCTTTGGCCAGGACCGCCTGGATTTCGTGCGCGAAGCACTGGCTGCACAGTAAGGCCGAGTGCTCCCGGTGGCCTTCACCGGGAGCACGCTCCTTGGCATCACCCGCCTTGCGCGGGTGAAGGTGGTTTTCAGATTGCCGCGGTACGCACCTGCAGCCAATCCAGCGCCGCCCCTTGCAACAGGGGGCTCAGGCGCTGCCGCACTTCCTCGTGATAGGCATTGAACCACTCACGCTCTTGCTGGGTGAGCAACGAAGGCTCCAGGCAACGGGTATCGATGGGGCACAGGGTCAGGGTTTCGAAACGCAGGAATTCGCCGAACTCGCTGCTGCCCGCCTCGCGGTTCAACGCCAGGTTCTCGATACGCACCCCCCAACGTCCAGGGCGATAGGTCCCGGGCTCGATGGACGTGATCATCCCCGGCTGCATCGCCGTCTGCGGTGTCGGCGCCGCCTGATAGGCGATCACCTGCGGACCTTCGTGGACATTGAGGAAATACCCGACGCCGTGTCCGGTGCCATGCCCGTAGTCCACGCCTTCGGCCCAGATCGGCGCACGGGCGATGGCATCCAGCAAGGGCGAGAGAATGCCCCGCGGGAACTGCGCACGGGACAGCGCGATGACCCCCTTGAGCACCCGGGTGCAGTCACGCTTCTGCTCGGCGCTGGGCGTACCGATCGGCACCATGCGCGTGATGTCGGTGGTCCCCCCCAGGTACTGGCCGCCGGAGTCGATCAGCAACAAGCCGTCACCCTCGATCACCGCATGCTCCTGGGCAGTGGCGTGGTAATGGGGCATCGCGCCATTGGCGTTGAACGCCGCGATGGTATTGAAGCTCAGCGACACATAACCCGGACGCCGCTCACGGGCTGCGGTCAGGTGTTCATCGATGGTCAGCTCGGTGATGCGCTCACGGCCCAGCGCACCGTCCAACCAGGCGAAGAACTCGCACAACGCCGCACCGTCCTGCTCCATGGCCTGGCGAATGTGTTCGGCATCGGCCAGGCTCTTGCGTGACTTGGCCAGGGTCGTGGGGTTGAGCCCTTCGACCAGCCGTACCTGCGGATCGAGGTGCTCCAGCAGGCCCACCGTGACCCGTGCCGGATCGATCAGCAGGCTCGCAGTGCCGGGTACCGCACCCAGCGCCGCCGCCACTTGTGAATAATCACGCAGGCTGACGCCATCGGCTTCAAGTACCGCACGCAGCTGCGCATCGATCTTGTCCAGGGCCACGAACAAGGTGGCCTGTTGCTGGCTGATCAGGGCGAAGGAAACGAATACCGGGTTGAAGGACACATCCGCGCCACGCAGGTTGAACAGCCAGGCGATGTCGTCCAGGGTGGCGATGAAATGCCAGTCCGCACCACGCTCCTTCAGCACCTCACGCAGCGCCGCGAGCTTCTCCACCCGGCTTTGCGTGGCCTGGGGCGGCAGGTGCTGGTACACCGGCTGGTCGGGCAACGCCGGGCGATCATGCCAGGCCTCCAGGAGTAAATCGATATCGGCACGCAGGCTGGCTCCACGCTCGGCCAGCTTGTCGCCCAGGGTACGGGCCGACGCCAGCGCCATGACCGCGCCATCCACTGCAACCACACCACCGGCAGGCGTCTGCTGTGCCAGCCAGTCCAGGGGACCGGGTTGGCCAGGCAAGAGCTTCACCAACTCGATGCCGCTGCCCTTGAGCTCCTTGGTGGCCTGCTCCCAGTAACGACTATCGGCCCACACGCCGGCAAAGTCCGCAGTCACGATCAAGGTGCCGACCGAACCGTGGAAACCCGACAACCATTGGCGCCCCTGCCAGTAGCCCGGCAGGTATTCCGACAGATGCGGATCGGCCGAGGGTACCAGCAGGGCATGGATACCCTCGCGGTTCATCAACTGGCGGACATGCGCCAGGCGCTGGGGGACCCCTGCGTTGGTCGAAGGCTGCGTACTCATTGTGTCTCCTTAACCGGCTAATCATTGTTATGGAAGATCGGGGCCGCCCGATCCTCAGGTCTTGGCTCCGGCCCAGAATGCCGGAGCAGTGGCGAGTGACGCCTTGATCAGTTGTGCTGCACGGTCCACATCCTGCTCGGTGGTGAAACGTCCGAGACTCAAGCGAATGGTCCTGCCGGCCTGCCGGGCATCGAGCCCCAGCGCCAACAGCACATGGGACGGAGTATTGCTTGCCGAATTGCAGGCCGACGTAGCGGAAAACGCCATGGACGCACTCAATGCGGCGGCATCGAACCCACCTTCGGCGAAGGTCAGGCTCAAGGTATGGGGTATGCGCTGGGTATCACTGCCATTGAGGCGCAGGCCGGCGATATCGGCCAATTGCGCGAGCAGCCGCTGGCGCAGGCGGGCGATCTTTGCAGTCTCCTCCTGCCACGACTCCCCCGCCAAAGCGAAGGCTGCACCCATGGCGGCAATCTGGTGGGTGGCCAACGTCCCGGAACGCAGCCCACCCTCATGCCCGCCGCCATGGATCTGCGCCTGCAATCGCTGGCGAGCCCGGGGCCCGACATACAAGGCGCCAATGCCCTTGGGGCCGTAGAGCTTGTGGGCGGAAAACGACATCAAGTCCACCGGCCAGCGGGCGAGATCGATGGCGACCTTGCCAGCGCCCTGGGCGGCGTCCACATGCAACAAGGCCCCGTGCTCACGGACCACCTGGCCGATTGCCGGGATGTCGTTGAGAGTGCCGAGCTCATTGTTCACCAGCATCAGCGACACCAGTACGGTGTCATCTCTCATGGCCCGGCTCACTGCCTCGGGGCCGATCAGCCCATCGGCATCGGGCGCCAGGTAGGTCACCGCCACGCCGGCATCCTGCAACTGCCGGGCAGTATCCAGAACCGCCTTGTGTTCGATCTGACTGGTGATGACATGGCCACGGGCCTGCATCAAACCCTTGAGCGCCAGGTTGTTGGACTCGGTGGCCCCCGACGTCCAGATGATCTGTTCCGGCTCCGCACCGACCAATTGCGCCACCTGCTGCCGCGCATTCTCGACGCTACGACGCGCCTGCTGGCCGAAGGCATGGGAGCTGGACGCCGGATTGCCGAAATTGCCATCGAAGCCCAGGCACTCGAGCATCACCTGGATGACCCGCTCATCCACCGGCGTGGTGGCAGCGTAATCAAGATAAAGAGGACGTGTGTTCATGGCTGAAAACCTGCAGAGCTTGTTCCAGGACCGGGGTCGATTCGAAAAAGAAGACCCATCGACGCGTCATTCGCAGCAGGCGCATCAACGGTAGTCAGCGAGGCGATACCCGATCAGATGCTTAAAGGAAGAGGACTTCATTTAAAAGTGCGTAGGAACGCTCCTGGCAGCCAGCTTAACAGGCCAGGACCGCAAAATTGAAGTGGGACTTAACAAAGGCTTTCCACCAGCAGTGGAACCAAGGACAGCACCAACAGCGCCGCCATCCCCAGGTTGAACAGGCGCAACCAGCGCGGATTGCGCAACACATTGCGCAGCAGGCTGCCGCAGGCCGCCCAGAGACTGACGGTCGGGGCATTGATCAGGGCAAATACCGCGGCGATCACCAGCACATTGGTGAAATAGCCTTGCAGCGGCGTATAGGTGCTGATGGCGCCCACAGCCATGACCCAGGCCTTGGGGTTGACCCACTGGAAAGCCGCGGCCCCCCAATACCCCAGGGGCCGGCCCCGGCCCTGCTGCTCATCGGATAGAGGACCGGAACGGGCGATATTCCACGCCAGGTACAACAGGTAGGCCGCCCCGACATAGCGCAGCACGCCATACAGCAGTGGATAAGCCTCGAACACCGCCCCCAGGCCCAGGCCGACCGCCAGCACCAGCACGAAGAAACCGCAGCTGATGCCGAGGATATGCGCAATCGAGCGCCTGAAGCCGAAATTCACGCCCGAGGCCAGCAACATGGTGTTGTTGGGGCCAGGGGTAATCGAAGTGACCAGGGCAAACAGGGCGAACGCCAACAACAGGTCGGGGCTAAGCGGCATGGTTTGAAGGATCCGGGAGCAGGTCGGTCAGGCTTCGACCCTACTCCACGCCCACGGCGAAACCCACGGACAGTTGACGGAAACTTCGACCGGTACAGTCTTCTTCAACTGGCTGGCTGGATGCGACTGATACTACGTTGGGCGCTCATTTCACCGCTGTCATCGAAGGCCGCCGAATGCCCCTGCAACTCGGCCTTCTTCTGCTGGTACTCCTCGAACGACAAGCCGCGCCGGCTCAGGGCTTCCAGGGCCAGCTCGCGAGTTTCCTGGGCGGTATAGGGACGCAGTTCCGGAGCGCCGGGGCTGGCGCAGCCGGCCAGGACACTGAAAACCAACAACAGCAAGACAACGGATAAAGCCTTCATGGCGGGCACCTGGAGCAGGTTGCGAACGATGGAGTCAGGCTACTCGCGGGCCGTGCGGGGCAAAAATCATCCCGCTCGATAGTCGCTATCGACTGTTCATGGATCGACGCTAAGCGACAGGCATATTCCCCAAAATTCTATAAATAGAGAAAAACGCTCTTTTGCGGAATAAAAAACAGCATTTATAACAACCACATCCCGTCACCCAACTGTTGCCAGGGCAACTGTTGCGCTGGCAACAACCGATCAACAAAACAGTGCTGGTCCAACAACAGCCAAACCTTGCTCACAAGGCGCAAGCCTCGTGGCACAAGGCTAACAGGGGGTTGGTACAGCTCTTGCTCCAAGGCCTGGCACCTGCCAAGGCTCGTCGAGCCACTGTCTTTGCCAAGGAGTTGTCCATGTCCCGTCCCTTGAATGTCGTTGCCCTCTCCGGTGGTACCTGGCGTCCGTCCCGGACCCTGGTCCTGACCCAGGCCCTGCTGGCCGAACTGTCGAGCCAACTGCCGATCGCCAGCCACCTGATCGAACTGGGCGACATTGCCCGGCCCGTGGGTGCGGCCCTGTCGCGCCAGGAATTGCCGCCTGAAGTGGAGGCCGAGTTGCAAGCCATCGAGAGCGCCGACCTGCTGATCGTCGCCGCCCCGGTATATCGCGGCTCCTATCCGGGCCTGCTCAAGCACCTGTTCGACCTGATCGACCTCAACGCCCTGGTGGACACCCCGGTCCTGCTGGCCGCCACCGGCGGCAGCGAGCGGCATGCCCTGGTCCTGGACCATCAGTTGCGCCCACTGTTCAGCTTCTTCCAGGCCCTGACCCTGCCGATCGGCGTGTATGCCACCGAGGCCGACTTCAGCGACTACCGGATCACCAGCGAGTTGCTGCAGGCACGCATCCGCCTGGCCGCCGAGCGAGCCGCGCCGCTGTTTGCCGCGCACCCGGACAAACTGCTGAAAATCGCCTGAGGAGCAAACATGGATGTGTTCTGGTTTCTCCCGACCCACGGCGACGGTCATTTCCTGGGCACCACCCAGGGTGCGCGCCCGGTCACTCTCAACTACCTCAAGCAAGTGGCCCAGGCCGCGGACAGCCTCGGCTATCACGGCGTGCTGATTCCCACCGGACGCTCCTGCGAGGACTCCTGGGTCATCGCCTCGGCCCTGGTGCCCCTGACCGAGCGCCTGCGCTATCTGGTGGCGATCCGCCCCGGGATCATCTCGCCCACGGTCTCGGCACGCATGGCCGCGACCCTTGACCGCCTGTCCAACGGCCGTTTGCTGATCAACGTGGTGACTGGCGGCGACCCGGACGAAAACCGTGGTGACGGCAGCTTCCTCAGCCATGGCGAGCGCTACGAGGTTACCGACGAATTCCTGCGGATCTGGCGCCGGGTCCTGCAAGGCGAGGCCGTGGATTTCCAGGGCAAGCACCTGCATGTACAAAACGCCAAGGCCCTCTACCCGCCGGTGCAGAAGCCCTATCCACCGTTGTATTTCGGTGGTTCCTCCGAGGCTGCCCATGAACTGGCCGCCGACCAGGTGGACGTCTACCTGACCTGGGGCGAACCGCCAGCGGCAGTGGCGCAGAAGCTCGCCGACGTGCGCGAGCGCGCTGCCCGCAAGGGCCGCCAGGTGAAGTTCGGGATCCGCCTGCACGTCATCGTGCGCGAAACCGAAGAGCAAGCCTGGAAGGCCGCCGACCGGCTGATCGAGCACATCAGCGACGAAACCATCGCTGCCGCCCAGCAGTCGTTCGCGCGGTTCGACTCCGAAGGCCAGCGACGCATGGCCGCCCTGCATGGCGGGCGCCGCGACCAGCTGCAAATCGCGCCCAACCTCTGGGCAGGGGTCGGCCTGGTACGCGGTGGCGCCGGCACCGCCCTGGTGGGCGATCCACGGCAAGTAGCCGAACGGATCAAGGAATATGCGGACCTGGGCATCGACAGCTTCATCTTCTCCGGCTATCCGCATCTGGAGGAGGCCTACCGCTTCGCCGAACTGGTGTTCCCGCTGCTACCGGAACCCTACGCCAGCCTGGCCGGCCGTGGCCTGACCAACCTGACCGGGCCGTTCGGCGAAATGATCGCCAACGACGTGCTGCCCAACCGCTGAGCTTCGCAGCCAGCCGTGGCCAGGCGCCCCTGGCGCCAGCGACGGCTCCTGCACCGTCCTTCCCCCGCCGCAGCGACGGCCAAGAATGAGGAACACCGCGTGACTGCCACACCGCAAAGCGCCCTGTTATCCCCCCTGCAGACCGCCCGCCAGCTAGCTGCCGAATTCGCCCTGAGCGCCGTCGAGCGCGATGAGCGCGGCGGCACTCCCAAGGCCGAACGCGACGCCCTGCGCCACAGCGGCCTGCTGGCCCTGAGCATTCCCCGCCAGTTCGGCGGTCTCGGCGCCTCCTGGAGCGAAACCCTACAAGTCGTTCGCGAATTCGCCAGGGTCGACAGCTCCATCGCCCATGTCTTCGGCTTCCATCACCTGATGCTGGCCACCGTGCGCCTGTTCGCCCGGCCCGAGCAGTGGCAGCCATGGTTCGAGCAGACGGCGCGCAAGAACTGGTTCTGGGGCAATGCCCTCAACCCCCTGGACACCCGCACGGTGGTCAAGAACCTGGGGGGCTGGCGCGAATTCTCCGGCAAGAAGAGCTTCTGTTCCGGGGCCAGCGATTCGGAAATGCTCATCGCCTCGGCGGTGGACGAGAGCAACGGCGGCAAATTGTTGATCGCGGCGATTCCCAGCGGCCGCAGCGGCATCACCCTGCACAACGACTGGAACAATATCGGCCAGCGCCAGACCGACAGTGGCAGCGCCACCTTCGAGCGGGTCAGGGTCGAGGAGTCCGAACTGCTGCTGGACCCGGGCCCGCTCAGCACGCCATTCGCCTGCCTGCGCCCATTGATCGCCCAATTGACCTTCAGCCACATGTTCCTCGGAATCGCCGAAGGTGCCTTCGCCGAGGCCCGGCAATACACCCTCGGCGAAACCCGGGTCTGGCATCGCTCCAACGCCCGCGACATCAGCCAAGATCCCTACATCCTCAGCCACTACGGCGAGTTCTGGGTGGCCCTGGAAGGCATCCGCCTGTTGGTGGAACGAGCTGGTGTCCTGCTGGACCAGGCCTGGGCCAAAGGCCCCGCCCTGGGCGCCGAAGAACGGGGACACCTGGCCACCGCCATCGCCACCGCCAAGGTCGCTGCCAGCCGCCAGGGCCTGGAGCTGTGCAGCCGGTTGTTCGAGGTCACCGGGGCCCGCTCGACCCACGCTTCCCTGGGCCTGGACCGGCATTGGCGCAACCTGCGCACCCAGACCCTGCACGACCCACTGGACTACAAGCTCCATGAGCTGGGGGACTGGGCGCTGAACCAGGCCCTGCCGACGCCGACTTTCTATTCCTAGCCTTCTGCCTGCGGAGAATGCCCATGCAGCTTCTGACCCTGCCCCCCTCGCCCGCCCTGGCGACCTCGATCCGCGCCACTGCCCAAGTGTTCGAGGACCCGAAATCCCAAGCCTTGCTGGCCCACCTGCAGCAGGTGGCGCCAAGCGAGGCCAGCGTGCTGATCATTGGCGAGACCGGGACCGGCAAGGAGTTGGTGGCACGGCATATCCATAACCTCAGCGCACGACGCAACCGCCCTTTCGTGGCGGTCAACTGCGGGGCCTTTTCGGAATCCCTGGTGGAAGCCGAACTGTTCGGCCATGAAAAAGGCGCCTTCACCGGCGCCCTCAGCGCCAAGGCCGGCTGGTTCGAGGAAGCCGATGGCGGCACCTTGTTCCTGGACGAGATCGGCGACCTGCCCATGGCCATCCAGGTCAAGCTGTTGCGGGTGTTGCAGGAGCGCGAAGTCGTGCGCCTGGGATCACGCAAGAGCATCCCCATCGATGTGCGCGTGCTGGCAGCCACCAACGTGCAGCTGGAAAAGGCCATCAACGCCGGGAATTTCCGCGAAGACCTGTACTACCGCCTGGATGTGGTCGGCCTGGAACTGAGCCCGCTGCGAGAACGCCCCGGTGACATCCTGCCGCTGACTCGGCACTTCATCGAGGCCTACAGCCAGCGCCTGGGCTACGGCAACATCAGCATCAGCCCGCAGGCCGAGCACAAGCTCAAGAGCTACAGCTGGCCGGGCAATATCCGCGAGCTGGAAAACGTCATCCATCACACCCTGCTGATCTGCCGCGACGGGGTTATCGCCGAGGGCGACCTGCGCTTGTCGAACATGCGCATCGAACGCGCCGACGACGGCCACTGCGGCCCCGACGACTCAGCCGAGGGCCTGTTGGAGCGGGCCTTCCAGAAACTCTTCGCGGAGCAGGCCGGCGCGCTCCACGAAAAGGTCGAGGACGCCCTCTTGCGCGCGGCCTACCGCTTCAGCCACTACAACCAGGTGCATACCGCCAACCTCCTGGGGCTGAGCCGCAACGTCACCCGGACCCGGCTGATCAAGATCGGCGAGCTGGCGGTGAACAAGCGCCGACCTGCGGACAACCTCAACGAGCGCACCCTGCAGTTGTCGATCTAGCCCGGCAAGTGGCAATGCAAGGCATCGTCATGGCTGCGGGCGATGCTGGTGCGTACCTGGAAGGAACCGAAGGTCACGGTCTTGGTCTGGTGCGCCAGGATCAGTTGCCAGAAGTCCTGCTCGCCACTCTCGAAACGCTGGAACGCCGCCTCGCCGGCCTCGCGGGTTTGCCACTGCAGGTAGTTGAGCACCCGCCGCCCATCGTCGCTGGCTTGCACGCTGGCACTGAGGAAACCGCCGTAGCCCTGGGCCAGCCGTTCGCTCTGCGCTGCCAGGGCCGATACCAGCGCCTCTTGTTGATGAGGCTCGATCTCGAACTCGATCAATTGGGTGAAGCTGCGATGTCTTTCAAAGGCGCTCATGGGTCATTCCCTACTGCGGAAGAGGATCTTGCGGTTGGATATGCGGCAGGGTAAAACCTCTAGTTAAGTAAAGGTCAAGCCCGTTTTTCACTTTTGGCGCCCTCGATGATCGATCACGACACCATCCACAAGGAACTCACCGTCGGCCAACTGGCCGCCCGCAGCGGAGTAGCGGTCACCGCGCTGCATTTCTACGAAACCAAGGGGCTGATCAAGAGCCAGCGCAACCAGGGTAATCAACGCCGCTATCCGCGCTCGGTGCTGCGCCGGGTGGCGCTGATCAAGGTGGCCCAGCGCCTGGGCATTCCCCTGGCGGAGATTGGCCGGGCCCTGGCCACCCTGCCTGATGACCGAGCGCCCAGCGCCGCGGATTGGCAGCGCTTGTCGGAGCAATGGAGCCGCGAGCTGGACGCCCGCATCCAGCAGCTCACCTTGCTGCGCGAACGCCTGAACCTGTGCATCGGCTGCGGCTGCCTGTCGATGCAAGGCTGTCCGCTGCGCAACCAGGGCGACTATCTCGGGGAAACCGGCCAGGGCGCCCGCCTGCTGGAACCCGATGCGCCCAGCGATGACCTGGCACCTTAGGCATGTCGAGACGGCAACCGTCGAACCGAAAGATCCGCCCTCGAGGCTCATGGGGACTGCTGGGCCAGATCCCTGGGCAAATCGCCGAAGGATGCTGCCCGAACTGCACCTCGTCGGCCCATCCCGGTCCTGCAACATTGCGGGTATAGAGTGAAAGTGCTCGATCCACCCCCCATAACAAGAGCAAGGAGCCCCATCATGAGCGTCAAACCCATTCCCGAAGGTTTCATAGGCGTCACTCCCTACCTGGGTATCCGCCAGGCCGCCGAAGCCATCGAGTTCTACAAGAAGGCCTTCGGCGCCCAGCAAATCATGCGCCTGGACATGCCCGATGGCAGTGTCGGCCATGCCGAGCTGCTTATCGGCGGCGCGCCCATCATGCTCGGCAGCCCTTGCGAGGAAACGCCGATGGGCAGTCCCGAAGCCCACAAGACCTCGGTGGGCCTGCATCTGTACGTCGAAGATGTCGACAGCTACTTCGCCAGGGCGATTGCCGCCGGTGCCAGCGAAGCGGAACCGATCAAGGACCAGTTCTATGGCGACCGCAGCGGTGCCCTGCGCGATCCTTTCGGACATGTCTGGTTCATCGCCACCCGCAAGGAAAACCTGACGGTCGAGGAGATCAACCAGCGCGCCGTAGAGCTGTTCCAGCAACAGTCGCAGTGATCCCCCCAGCGCCTTCGCCTTTCGCCGCTGGCGCCAGCGGATTGTCGGCCCCGGTGGCCGGCAATCCCTCCTCAACGCCAGCGGGCCGGCATCAGCCGATCCACACATCATGCTGATTTCTGGGCCCAGTAAGGCTCTGTAACATTTACTTTCATATCCAGCTTCGGGATTTACGATTCTCATTCGTCTTAACTAGATGCAGCAGGCCGCGTTGGCCATGGCTATGCCCAGAGAGAACCACATCAGGGCCAGCCCGGAGTTCCAGCGCCGCTCCACTCCTCGAATCAAGACGCCCATTCAATGTCGAAGAAATCCCGCTCAAAAATCTGGTTTCTAGTGCACAGCTGGTTGGCACTGCCCATCTGGTTCTTCGTGCTGATCGTCTGCGTCACCGGCACCCTGGCAGTAGTCAGCCAGGAAATCGTCTGGCTGGCCAACCCCGATGTCCGTGCCAGCAAACCCACAGACGACGCTCAACCCCTGAACTACGACCAGATCGTCCAGGCCATCAAGCGCGCCGAACCCCAGACCCGGGTGGACACCATCATCACCCCGGATGAAAGCCATTTTGCCTTGAGCGTCAACGTCACTTATCCGGACGGCCGCTCGCCCACGCTGTACGTCAACCCCTATACCGGAGCGATCCAGGGCGCGAGCCCGGACTTCGACTTCCAGGCCTTCACCCGCGCCCTGCATGGCTGGTGGCTGGTGCCCTTCACCAACGGCTATAGCTGGGGCTGGTACCTCGTATCGTTCCTCGGCGTACCGATGCTGATCTCGTTGATCACCGGCCTTGTGGTCTACAAGAAGTTCTGGAAGGGCTTTCTCAAGCCGACCCTGCGCCTGCGCCATGGCGCGCGGATCTTCTGGGGCGACTTCCATCGCCTGAGCGGCATCTGGTCGATCTGGTTCATCGCGGTGATTTCCATCACCGGTATCTGGTTTCTCATTCGCGCGATCCTGGGCGACAACCACATCAGCATCTCCAGCGAACCCATAGTCCCGGTGATCGCCCGGGAGCAGGTTCCGGTCAGCACCGACGGCAGCCCCGCGCCGATGATCAGCCTGGAACAGGCCATCGGCACCGCCACCCAGAAGATTCCCGGGTTCGACATCAGCTTCGTCAGCTTGCCGAGCAATGCCTATAGCCACCTTTACGTGGGCGGGCGCGGCTGGTATCCACTGATGTTCCAGACCGCCAACATCAACCCCTACACCGGTTCCCTGGACTCCTCGTACCTGCTGGGCGACCGCTCCACCCTGGAGTTCGTCACCGAATCCATGCGCCCCCTGCATACCGGGGACTTCGGCGGGATCTGGATCAAGCTGGTCTGGTTCTTCTTCGGCCTGGTGCTGAGCATGATGGTGCTCAGCGGCCTGCTGATCTGGACCAAACGCACCGCCCTGGCCACCGCCAACGCCCTCAAGCGCGAGGAAAAGGCCGCCCGCGCCCGCCCTGCCCGCAATCCCGCCCCGGCCCTGGGCCGGGAAACCTCGGAGAGTCCCCTGTGAGCCAGACCCAAACCGCCACCGCGGATTCATCCCTGAGCCGCTTCTGGCACAAGTGGCGCTTTCACCTGAATATCCTCCTGGTGCTCATTCCCCTGGGTTTCATGCCCAAGTACTTCGCCGATGCCGCGCTATTTCGCGGGGACAGCGGCCTGGGCGAACGAGAGATCGGCGAAGTCCAGGTCGGCCCCTGGAGCCTGCGCCTGGCCGAGATGCGCATCGAGCCACCGCGCAGCGACGGCCCCGCCGGTTATCTGAAAAGCTTCAATGCCGCCCTGTGCCAGGCCTGCATCGAGCCGGTCAAGGCCACCTACCTGCGCATCGGCAAGCCTCGCAGCCTGCGGGCCGCCGGAGTGATCTTCTTCGGCAGCCCATACCGCATGGGCGCCAGCCTGCCAATTCCGGAAAAGACCAAGGCCGACGCCGAGCTATGGATCACCATGGAAGGCTGGGACGGCAGCATGCACCAGGCGGCCATTCCCCTGAGCCAGGCCTCGCCGGCCACCGTGGCCTGGCTCGAAAAACAAGGAGGCAAACCATGATCCGCGCACTCTTCACCCGACGCTTCGGCGCCGCGCTCCTGCTGCTCGCTGGCGCAGCATTCAGCCACAGCGCCCTGGCCCATAACCCGATGTGCGAATGCAAGGCCATCGACGCCGAGCAGATCCGCTGCACAGGGGGCTTTTCCGATGGCAGCGGCGCCCCGGGCGTGACCCTGGACGTGATCGGCTACGACGAGACCATCCTGGTGCCCGGCAAGCTGGGAACCGACTCGACCCTGACCTTCAAGAAACCCGCCAGCGAGTTCTACGTCCTGTTCGATGCCGGCCCCGGCCACGTCGTCGAGATCGACCAAGCGGATATCGAGGCCCCATGACCCCTGCCACCACCCAGGTCGTGCGCCCCGCCGGCGCCGGCCATGAAACCCTGTATGTCCTGCTGCTGTGCCTGCTGATCCTCTGCGCAGCCGCCAGCGTGGTGCTGTGGCACAGCGAGGCGGACGCCAGCAACACCATCGCCGCCCATCAACTGGATGCCCGCCGCGACCTGAGCGCCGGCGAACAAGGGATCTATGCCGACTTGCGGGTGACCCTCGACGAAATCCGCCTGCTGCAAACCGAAGGCCAGGCCCTGCCCAGTCCCGCGCAACTGGCCGAGGAAGGTTTCGCCCCCTTCGCCCAGGAC
This sequence comes from Pseudomonas sp. CMR5c, assembly GCF_003850545.1. Classification (NCBI taxonomy): domain Bacteria; kingdom Pseudomonadati; phylum Pseudomonadota; class Gammaproteobacteria; order Pseudomonadales; family Pseudomonadaceae; genus Pseudomonas; species Pseudomonas sp. CMR5c. The sequence continues at coordinate 4,712,666 of NZ_CP027705.1, forward strand.
GCCAGCTCGGTCAGCCGTGGTGGACATGCCTGGCAGGTGCTGGACCAGGCCTACCTGGGGCTGAGCCAGAACCCACAGGTGGCCGGCTCCTTCCTGATGCGTATCGCCCCAGAGGATGACGCCCAGGTGGATATCTGGCTCAACCGCAGTCCCTCGGCCAGCGTCCCCCACGACCTCGGCCAGCAACAGCTGATCGCCGCCGGCTGGCAGCAGGTGGTGGCGCAATTCGATGCCGGAGTGACTCGCCAGCACCGCCACTGAGCCCACGCATTCCCCCCGAGAGAAGAACACTAGCCCATGCCCATTTCATCTCCACGTCGTCCATTCTTGCAGGTGCTGCTGGTCAGCCTGCTGGCCCTCCTCCTCAGCCCCATGGCCAGCGCCGATGGGGCCAAGCGCCTGCGCATCGGCATTACCCTGCACCCCTACTACAGCTATGTGGCCAACATCGTCGGTGACAAGGCCGACGTGGTGCCGCTGATCCCGGCCGGCTTCAACCCCCATGCCTACGAACCTCGCGCCGAGGACATCAAGCGCATCGGCACCCTGGACGTCATCGTGCTCAACGGTGTGGGCCACGACGACTTCGCCGACCGCATGATCGCCACCAGCGAGCGCCCGGACATCCCGGTGATCGAGGCCAACGAGAACGTACCGCTGCTGGCCGCCACCGGGATCGCCGCCCGCGGCGCCGGCAAGGTGGTCAACCCGCATACCTTCCTGTCCATCAGTGCATCCATCGCCCAGGTCAACAACATCGCCCGGGAGCTGGGCAAGATGGACCCGGCCAACGCCAAGACCTACACCCAGAACGCCCGCGCCTACGGCAAGCGCCTGCGGCAGATGCGCGCCGATGCCCTGGCCAAGCTGACCCAGGCGCCCAACGCCGACCTACGGGTGGCCACGGTGCACGCCGCCTACGACTACCTGCTGCGCGAATTCGGCCTGGAAGTCACCGCCGTGGTCGAGCCGGCCCACGGCATCGAGCCCAGCCCCAGCCAGTTGAAGAAGACCATCGACCAACTGCGCGAACTGGACGTCAAGGTGATCTTCTCGGAGATGGACTTCCCCTCCACCTACGTCGATACCATCCAGCGTGAATCCGGGGTCAAGCTCTACCCGCTCTCGCACATTTCCTACGGCGACTACAGCGCCGACAAGTACGAGAAGGAAATGAAGGGCAACCTCGATACCGTGGTCCGCGCCATCCAGGAGGCCGGGGCATGACCGCCATCGAGACCCTGCTGCGGGGCCCGGCCATCGAGTTCGACCAAGTCAGCCTGGTCCTGGGCCGCACCACCATCCTCGACCAGGTGACGTTCCAGGTGCAGCCCGGCAGCCTGCACGCCCTGGTCGGCCCCAACGGTGGCGGCAAGAGTTCACTGATCAAGACCCTGCTGGGACAGATGCCCCACCAGGGCCAGTTGCGCCTGCAGTGGCCGGACGCCCCGGGCACCATCGGCTATGTACCCCAGGCCCTGGAGTTCGATCGCGGCCTGCCGATGACCGTGGACGATTTCATGGCCGCCATGTGCCAGCGCCGGCCGGCGTTTCTCGGCCTGAGTCGGCATTACGCCAAGGCCATCGGCGAAGCCCTGGAGCAAGTCGGCATGCAGGACAAGCGCAAGCGGCGCATGGGCGCCCTGTCCGGCGGCGAGCGCCAACGGGTGCTGCTGGCCCAGGGCCTGATTCCGGCACCGCAACTGGTGGTGCTGGACGAACCCATGTCGGCCCTGGACGAAGCCGGGATCCAGGTCTTCGAGCGCTTGCTCCAGGACTGGCGCCAGCGCGGCATCACCCTGTTGTGGATCGAGCACGACTTGGAAGCCGTGGGCCGCCTGGCGGACCGGGTCACCGGTCTCAATCGCCGGGTGCTGTTCGACGGCCCGGCGCAGCAGACCCTGACGCCGGAACGCCTGCTCAGCCTGTTTTCCACCCATCCACGAGCCGCCGGGAGCGCTGCCTGATGAGTTATGAAGCTTTCCGCCTGATGGTCCAGGGCTGGGCCTCTTCAGGCTACCTGCCGGAAGCCCTGGCCTACGGTTTCGTGGTCAATGCCCTGCTCGCCGGCCTGCTGATCGGCCCGGTGCTCGGCGGCCTGGGCACTCTGGTCGTGGTCAAGCGCTTCGCTTTCTTCTCCGAAGCCGTGGGCCACGCCGCCTTGACCGGGGTGGCCATCGGCATCCTCCTGGGCGAGCCCTACACCGGCCCCTACGGCAGCCTGTTCGGCTACTGCTTGCTGTTCGGCATCCTGCTCAACTATCTGCGCAATCGCACCGGCCTGGCCCCGGACACCCTGATCGGGGTATTCCTCTCGGTGTCCCTGGCGCTGGGCGCCAGCCTGCTGCTGATCCTGGCCGGCAAGATCAACGTGCATATTCTCGAGAACGTATTGTTCGGCTCGGTGCTCACGGTCAATGGCGACGACCTGCTGGTGCTGCTGGTCGTCGGTAGCCTGGTCCTGGGCCTGAGCCTGCCGCTGTACAACCGCATCATGCTGGCCAGCTTCAACCCGCAGCTGGCAGCGGTACGCGGCGTGGCAGTGAAGACCCTGGATTATCTGTTCGTGATCCTGGTGACGCTGATCACCGTAGCCGCGGTGAAAGTCATCGGCGCGATCCTGGTCGGCGCCCTGCTGGTGATCCCGGCCGCCGCGGCGCGCCTGCTCAGCCAGTCGCTCAAGGGGTTCTTCTGGATCTCGGTGAGCATCGCCACCCTCTGCACCTTGTGCGGCATCCTGCTGCCGATCGTCTTCGACCTGCCGGTCCCCTCCGGCGCCGCGATCATCCTGGTGGCCGGCATCTGCTTCGCCCTCGCCGCCATCGCCCGCGGCACCGTCCCCAGTCTGAAAGGGAATATCGGATAAATGCACAATTCATCACCCAATCTGTCACTGCCGCGCCTGGCCCTGGTCTTGGTTCTCGGCGGCCTGCTCCATGCCCCGACCCTGTCGGCAGCGGACAATGTCCGCCAGCGCCAACCGGCACCCGCCGCCACCCAGCAGCCATTGACGGTGCTGGCCTCGCTGCCGGTGACCTTCGGCCTGGGGCAAATCCTGCTGCAAGGTACCGACGTCAAGCTGGAGCGGGCCGCCCCGGCCAACCTGCCGGGCTCGCGGCAGACCGCCTACTTCACCGGGCGCGGTGCCCCGGCCCTGGGCAAGCTGGCCCAGGGTGCCGACGCGGTGATCGGCCTGCGTTCGATCTGGCCGGACGACCCGCTGTATCCCAACGCCCGACGCAGCAATATCCGCATCGTCGAAATCGATGCCGCACGGCCGGTGGATGGCGCCCTGCCCGGCGTCGCCCTGCAACCGGGCAAGAGCGACGGCCTGAACGCCCAGCCATGGTTATCGAGCAACAACCTGGGACGCATGGCCGATGTACTGGCGGCCGACCTGGTGCGCCTGGCTCCCGCGGCCAAACCGCAGATCGAGAGCAACCTGGCCAACTTGAAACAGCGCCTGCTCAAGCTCAGCGCCGACAGCGAGGCGCGCCTGGCCGAGGCCGACAACCTCAGCGTACTGAGCCTGTCCGAGCATTTCGGCTACCTGATCGGCGGCCTGAACCTGGAGTTGCTGGAGGTGGACGCCCGGGCCGACAACGAATGGACGCCCGAAGCCCTGAAGAAACTGCAGGCTCGACTCAAGGACAACGACGTGGCCCTGGTCCTGCATCACCGCCAGCCGTCGGAAGCACTGAAGGCCGCCATCAGCGCCGGCGGCAGCCAGTTGCTGGTGCTGGAAACCGACAGCGCCGACCCAGCTGGCGAGCTGGAAACCAACCAACAGAAGATCATCCAGGCCCTGGCCCCGAAAAGCTGAGCCTGTAACCGTTGCCGAAGCTGAAAACGGTCTGGGCGGCACCCCGTGGCAGGGCTGCAATGCGTCCATGACCTGGAGGTTCGGCAACGGCTACAAGTGGCACGGCGGCGCTTACATATTTGCTCAAGATCGCGCTCATTTCCCGGTGCTAGTCTGCGCCTCGCCTAAATAGACGCTAGGAAGAGCGCCATGAGCGATTACGTAAACCTCAACAAGACCAACTGGGACGAGCGCGCCCCCCTGCATGCCGCCTCGCCGGACTATTGCGTGCAGCGCTTCATCGACGACCCGCAATACCTCTCCGACGTGGTGCGTTTCGACCTGCCGCTGCTGGGGGATATCCGTGGCCTGCGCGGCGTGCACTTGCAATGCCATATCGGCACCGACACCCTGTCCCTGGCTCGCCTGGGAGCACAGATGAGCGGCCTGGACTTCTCCCCCGCGTCCCTCGCCGAGGCCCGTACCCTGGCCCAGCGCTGCGACACCGCCATCGATTACCACGAGTCGGATGTATTCAAGGCGGCCGAAGTGTTGCCGGCCGCCAGCTTCGACCTGGTCTACACCGGCATCGGCGCCTTGTGCTGGCTGCCGAGCATCGAGCAATGGGCCCGGACCGTGGGCGCGCTGCTCAAGCCCGGTGGCAGGCTGTTCATCCGCGAAGGGCACCCGATGCTCTGGGCTATCAACGAAGATCACAGCGATTCGCTACGGGTGGAACTGTCCTACTTCGAACGCAGCGAACCCTTGGTCTGGGATGACAGCAGCACTTACGTGGAGACCGACAAGGAGCTGGAGGCCACGGTCACCCACGAATGGAACCATGGCCTGGGCGAGATCATCAGCGCATTGCTGGGCCAGGGCCTGGAAATCACCGGTTTGGTGGAGCACCAGAGCATTCCATGGGAAGCCCTGCCCGGGCAGATGGAAGTCGACGAACACGGCGAATATCGACTCAAGCATGCACCTTGGCGCCTGCCGCTGAGCTACACCCTGCAGGCCGTCAAGCGAGCCTGAGCCCCAGGAACGAAAAAGCCCGCTGGACCGAACGTCCAGCGGGCTTTTTCATGGCAGCGACGGCTTAGCCGGCAACCGCTTGCTGATCCATCTTCTGGCGCAAGCTCAAGGGGCGCATGTCGGTCCAGACTTCCTCGATGTAGGCCAGGCAGTCTTTCTTGAAGCCGCTCTTGCCCACGGTGCGCCAGCCTTGCGGCACGGCCTTGTAGTCAGGCCAGATCGAATATTGCTCTTCATGGTTGACCACTACCTGAAACAGGATGTCGTCGCGGTCGAATACAGAAGTCATTGCTTGTCTCCATCACTGAATGAGTGCCGCCGCGCCCAGGCGCGGCGATGGTGTAGAAGTAACGAACCAGGGCCGCGAAAAATTAGAGGCCGGCCACGGCGGCGGCCACCGCCTTGCTGAAGATCTCCGCCACCTGGTCGATCTGCGCCGCGGTGATCACCAGCGGCGGCAGGAAGCGCACCACGCTGCCATGGCGCCCGCCCAGCTCCAGGATCAGCCCGCGCTTGAGGCATTCGCGCTGCACCAGCGGCGCCAGGCGTTGATGTTGCGGCGGATGCCCCAGGGCGTCCGGCGTACCTTGCGGGTCCACCAGTTCCACCCCCAGCATCAGGCCCCGGCCACGAACGTCGCCCAGTTGCGGGTAGTCACGCTGCAGGATCAGCAGGTGCTCGCGCAGGCGCTCGCCCATGGCCGCCGCGTGTTCGGTCACCCGGTGTTCCTTGAGATAGCGCATCACCGCGGAACCTGCGGCCATGGCCATCTGGTTGCCACGGAAGGTGCCGGCATGGGCGCCGGGCTGCCAGGTATCGAGCCAGTCGCGATAGACCATCACCGCCAGCGGCAAGCTGCCACCGATGGCCTTGGACAGCACCACCACATCCGGGATGATCCCAGCATGCTCGAAGGCGAACATCTTGCCGGTGCGTCCGAAACCGCTCTGGATCTCGTCGACGATCAGCGCCACCCCGGCCTTCTCGGTGATACGGCGCAGCCCGCGCAGCCATTCCAGGTCGGCCGGGATCACGCCCCCCTCGCCCTGTACCGTCTCGACGATCACCGCTGCCGGCAACGCCACGCCGGCTTCCGGATCGCAGAGCAGGTTCTCCAGGTAGTTCAGGTTGGCCTTGACCCCGGCGGCGCCACCGAGTCCGAACGGGCAACGATAGTCATAGGGGAACGGCAGGAACTGCACGCCGTTGTTCAACAGCCCAGCCAACGCCCGCTTGGGTCCCAGGCTGCCCATCAGGCTCAGCGAACCCTGGCTCATACCATGGTAGGCACCCTGGAACGACAATACGGTGCTGCGCCCGGTGGCGGTCCGGGTCAGCTTCAGGGCCGCTTCCACCGCATCGGTGCCGGTGGGGCCGCAGAACTGGATCTTGGCCTCGGCGGCCAGGGCTTCGGGCAACAGGCCGAACAGGTCCTGGACGAACTGGTCCTTGACCGGCGTGGTCAGGTCCAGGGTCAGCAGCGGCAGTTCATCGGCCAGTACCTGCTGGATCGCCGCGATCACCACCGGATGGTTGTGGCCCAGGGCCAGGGTCCCGGCACCGGCCAGGCAATCGATGAAGCGCCGTCCCTCGACATCCTCGACGTGGATACCGCTGGCGCGCTTGAGGGCCAGGGGGATGCGCCGCGGATAACTGCGGGCATTGGACTCCTGGCGATTCTGGCGAGCCAGCAGGGGCGACTCGTCGAACTGGTAGAGCGTCTCGGCCACCGGGGCGGCATGCCCCACCGGCTGATCTTCCATAAGGCTGGTAACGGCTGACATCTGTGGAACCCTCACGCTGCAATTTGAGCAAAACGGCCACCGGCCGGATGCGCAGCCGAGAGGGGGTGCGCATTGACAGGTTTTCCTGTTCTGAAAACGCACCAGCAGCGTCGGGATTTACACCTTGGATCGGGGAAATTGCCCAAAGGCCCGTCCCGGGCCAGGGCGGCTCAAGCGCGCCGGGCAGGCAGAGTCAGTTCCACCCGCAGGCCATCGGACTGGCTGTCGAAATGCAGCTCGCAGCCACAGCGCTGGACGATGGCCTGGACGATCGCCAGCCCCAGGCCGCAACCACTGCTCCGGCTGTCACGCCAGAAGCGTTGGGTCAGGTGTTGCAGATCCGCTTCGGGAATCCCCGGGCCGTGGTCCCGCACCTGGAAACGCACACGGCCAGCGACCAGCTCCAGGTTCAGCTCCACCGGACATTCTTCGGGCGTATGGCGCAGGGCATTGTCCAGCAGGTTGCGCAAGGCGGCGATGGCCAGGGTCGAGGGCATATCCACCGCAGCGCCAGCCGCTGTCGGCTCCAGATTCAACTGGACCCGCTGGCGAGCGCCGACGACCGCGTCCTGGATCGCCAGGCGCGCCACCTGCTCCGCCGTGCACTGCACACCGTCATCGAACGACAGGCTGCCCTCGACACGAGCCAGCAACAACAGCTGCTCCAGGGTCCGATGCATGCGATCGGCGCCCTCCTCGGCCCGGGCCAGAGCCTGGTCGTGGGCCGCGCCCTCGGTCATTCGCGCCACTTGCAGGTGGGTCTTGATCGCCGTCAGCGGGCTGCGCAGTTCATGGGCGGCATCGCCGGTCAGCCGCCGCTCGCGCTCGATGGTCCGGGCAATGCGCTGGAACAGCTGGTTCTGGGTTTCCAGCAGCGGGCGCAACTCGCTGGGCATGGGCTGGATCTGCAGCGGCTCCAGGGAGTCGGCGCTGCGCCGCATCAGAGCATCACGGATGCGGTTCAGCGGCGCCAGGCTCTGGCCGATTCCCAGCCACAACAGCCATAGGCACCCCAGCAGGGCCACGCCCACCGGCACCGAAGCCGCCAACAGGATCGACAAGTTCAGGGCCTCGCGCTCCACCTGGCGGTCGGCGGTGGTGATGCGCAGGTCGCCACGCACCAGGGTGAAGGTGCGCCAGGGTGCGTCGTCGATCATCTGGTCGTGGAACCCCAGCTTCTCGGCTTCCAGTGTGTGATCGGGAGTACTGTGGCTACGGGCCAGGATCTGTCCGCGCAGGGAGCTGACCTGGCAAGCCATGCCGCCGGGAATGCTCAGGGCGGCACTGTCGATGTGATCGTGCGGACCATGGGATGGCAGGGCCGGCATCTGCTCCAAGAGGCCCGCGACCATCCGCGCCGAAGCCACCAGGCGCTGGTCCAGGGAGAACATCATCTGGTTGCGCAAATCGCTGAGCATCCAGGCGGCGGCCAGGGTCCAGATCAGGATGAAGGCAGCGCCCAGGGTGATGCTCAGGCGCAGGCGCAGGCTCCTCACTTAGCGACTCTCCTCGCCATCCGCCGGCCCCAGGCGATAGCCCAGGCCCCGTACGGTCTCGACGATACCATTGCCGAGCTTGCGCCGCAGGTGATGGATGTGCACGTTCAGGGCGTTGCTCTCCAGCTCGTCGTTGAAGCCGTAGACGCTGTCCTTGAGCTGCTCGCTGGACAGCACCCGGCCACGGTTATGCAGCAAAGCCTGGAGCAACGATTGCTCGCGCCGGGACAGGTCCACCGGCTGCCCGCCGAGCAAAGTCTCGCGGGTGCTGGGGTCGTAGGTCAGGCGCCCGTGCTCGATCAGGTTGACGCTGCGTCCCGCCGCCCGGCGCAACAGGGTATGCAGGCGCGCCGCCAGCTCGCGCAGGTCGAAGGGCTTGAGCAGGTAGTCGTCGGCACCGGCCTGCAGGCCGTCGACCCGGTCGGTCACCGCGTCCCGGGCGGTGAGGATCAGCACCGGGATCTCCAGGCCCTGCTGGCGCTGTTGCTTGAGCAGTTTCAGGCCATCTTCATCCGGCAGGCCAAGATCCAGTACCATCACGTCGAAATCGGCCACGCCGAGCATGGCCCGCGCCGCCGAAGCGGTGGCCACATGCTCGACCGTCAGGCCCTGGGCCGTGAGGCCGGCGACGATCCCGCTGGCGATCAGCTCATCATCTTCACAGACAAGTACGTGCATGGTCGGTCCTGTACAAAGGGCGTTGATTAAGCAAGCGGCGGATTAAGCGGACATTATGCCCGCCCGCCCCGGGCCACAAGGCGCGGTTTAATCATCGGTTAATCAGGGCCGGCCATTGTGCTCGCAACTTGCACCGGTTTAAGGCTTGACCATGCGTCGATTGTTCATCCTGTTGTTCATGCTGTTCACCACCCTGGCGCAAGCCGGCAACAACCCGTTCGAGGTCAAGCCCGACTTCCTGCCGGTGGGCCAGGCGTTCGTATTCAGCTCCGAGCGCCTGCCCTCGGGCGAGACCCAGCTGTTCTGGCAGATCGCCGACGGCTACTACCTGTACCAGAAGCGCCTGAAGTTCGACGGCCTGCCGCCGGAGCAGCAGCCGAGCCTGCCGGCGGGCGAAGCCCATAGCGACGAATTCTTCGGCGACCAGACCGTGTACCGCCAGGGTCTGGAGGTGAAGCTGCCGGCAACCGCCACGGGCAAGGTCAAGCTGGGCTGGCAAGGCTGCGCCGACGCCGGCCTGTGCTACCCACCACAAACCCTGGAGGTGGACCTGGGCGGAGCCCCGGCCGCAGCGGCTAGCGCCGGCGCCCAGAGCGGCACCGCAGCGGCCCAAGACCAACTGCTGGCCAACGACCTGCAACAGAAATCCTGGGGCCTGGGCCTGCTGGCGTTCTTCGGCTTCGGCCTGCTGCTGGCCTTCGCTCCCTGTTCGCTGCCGATGCTGCCGATCCTCGCCGGCATGGTGGTGGGCAGCGGCGCCAGCCCGCGCCGGGGCCTGGCCCTGGCATCCAGCTATGTGCTGTGCATGGCCCTGGTGTACGCCGGCATGGGCGTGATCGCCGCCCTGCTGGGCAGCAATCTGCAAGCCTGGCTGCAACAACCCTGGGTCCTGGGCAGCTTCGCCGCGTTGTTCGTGCTGTTGGCCTTGCCGATGTTCGGTTTCTTCGAATTGCAGATGCCGACCTTCCTGCGCGATCGCCTGGAAGGCGCCAGCCGCCAGCGCCAGGGCGGCAGCCTGATCGGCTGCGGGGTCCTCGGCGCCCTGTCCGCGCTGCTGGTGGGCCCGTGCATGACCGCGCCCCTGGCCGGCGGCCTGCTGTATATCGCCCAGACCGGCAATGCCCTGTTTGGCGGCCTGGCGCTGTTCGCCCTGGGCCTGGGCATCGGCCTGCCGTTGTTGCTGCTGGTGACCCTGGGCAACCGCTTCCTGCCCAAGCCCGGCCCCTGGATGAACCTGCTCAAGGGCATGTTCGGCATCCTTTTCCTCGGCACCGCCATCTACATGCTGCGGCCGGTGCTGAACGCCAGCCTGTGGATCGGCCTGTGGGGTGCCCTGGCCCTGGTACTGGCCTACTGCGCCTGGCAGCAACGGGCGATCGCCGGGCGCCTGCTGCACCTGTTCGGTGCCGGGGCGTTGCTGTTCGGCATCTGGGGCAGCGTGCTGCTGGTGGGCGCCGCCGGCGGCAGCGACGACCTGCTGCACCCGCTGAAGGTCTACAGCGGCGGCGCCCCCGCCAGCAACGCCAGTGCCCACGACGCCTTCACCACGGTCAAGACCCCTGCCCAGCTGCAAGGCGCCCTGGACAGCGCCCAGGCCCAGGGCCAGTGGGTGCTGCTGGACTACTACGCCGACTGGTGCGTGTCGTGCAAGATCATGGAGAAGACCGTATTCGGCCAGCCCCAGGTCCTCGAGACCCTGAAGGACGTACGCCTGCTGCGCCTGGACGTGACCCTGGATAATGCCGACGGCCGCGAACTGCTCGGCCGCTACAAGGTACCGGGACCTCCCAGCATGCTGTGGATCGGCCCGGATGGCAGCGAGCGCCGCAGCCAGCGCATCACCGGCGAAGTGGATGCCGCGACCTTCCTGCAACGCTGGACCCAGACCCTGGAAGCCCGCTGATGCTGACCTTTACCATCGGCACCTTCGCCATCGCCCTCAACCACCTGCTGCTGATCAGCGCCCTGGCCCTGGCCACGCTGGTGGGCTGGCGCGTGGCCAAGCGCGGCGGTGACAACCCGGAGTCGGTGCTGTTCTCGCTGTTCCTGATCGGCATGCTCGCCGCCCGGGTCAGTTTCGTCATCGCCTACTGGAGGCACTACCGGGACGACCTGTGGATGACCATCGACCTGCGCGACGGCGGTTTCCTCGCCTGGCCCGGGGTACTGGTCATGCTCCTAGCAGCCCTGGCCTGGGGCTGGAAACGCCCGGCCCTGCGCCGCCCCCTGGGCGCCGGGATCGCTACCGGCCTGGCGTTCTGGCTGCTGGCGACTCTGTCCCTGAGCCTCTACGACCAGGGTACGCGCCTGCCGGAAGTGGCCCTGCGCAACGCCAACGGCGACACCGTGCAGCTCACCGACTACCAGGGCGGGCCGCTGGTGATCAACCTCTGGGCCACCTGGTGCCCGCCCTGCCGGCGGGAAATGCCGGTGCTGGAAAAAGCCCAGCAACAACGCCCGGACCTGACCTTCCTGTTCGTCAACCAGGCCGAGAGCATGCAGAGCGTCGCCACCTTCCTGGCCACCCAGGAACTCAACCTGGACAACGTACTGTTTGACGGCAGTGGCCGCCTGGGCAAGGCCGTGGGTTCCATGGCCCTGCCCACCACCTTGTTCTACAGCGCCGACGGCCGCCTGCTGGGCAGCCATCTCGGGGAACTCTCGGAGGCCAGCCTGGCCCGCGCCCTGGAGAACTTCGACGGCATCCATCCGACTCCGGTCGCCCCCTCAAGGAAACCCCCATGCCCTTCATCCGCCACCTGCTGAGCCTGTCCCTGGGCGCGGCACTGCTCAATGTCCCGCTGCTGCAGGCCGAGGAACTGCCCGCGCCAATCCGCAAGATCGAAGCCAAGGGCGCCAAGATCATCGGCAGCTTCGACGCTCCGGCTGGCCTCAAGGGTTATGCCGCGCAGTACCAGAACCGCGGCATGACCCTGTACCTGACCGCCGATGGCCAGCACGTGCTGCTGGGCAACCTGTACGACGCCGACGGCAAGGACCTCAGCGCCGAACCGTTGCAGAAACTGGTCTATGCACCGATGGCCAAGGAAGTCTGGGGCAACCTGGAGAAAAGCGACTGGATCGCCGACGGCAAGGCCGATGCGCCACGTATCGTCTACCTGTTCAGCGACCCCAACTGCCCTTACTGCAACATGTTCTGGGAACAAGCCCGGCCCTGGGTCAAGGCCGGCAAGGTACAACTGCGGCACATCATGGTCGGCATCATCCGCGAGGACAGCCCGGGCAAATCCGCCGCCCTGCTGGCCGCCAAGGACCCGAGCCAGGCCCTGCAGGATCACGAGAAGGCCGGCAAGGGCAGCAGCCTGAAACCCCTGCAAAGCATCCCCAAAGCGATCCAGGCCAAGCTCGACGCCAACATGAAACTCATGGAGGAACTGGAGCTGTCGGCCACCCCGGCGATCTTCTACCTCGACGACAAGGGCGAGCTGCAACAACAGCAAGGCGCCCCGGCCCCGGGCAAGCTGCCGCAGATCCTGGGTCCGAAGTAGAGGGCGCATGCTCCGGCTGGGGTGTGCTCCCCAGCCACACCCTGCGGGCTGCCTGATACACCGCAACGCCAGGACCACGACGCCACTGAGCACAAGCAAGCGCCCTCGCCATGAACATCATCGCGAGGGCAGCCTCCCCTTCATTCGAGCATCCTGCCCGGCCTTACCAGTCGTAGCTCATTTCCACCGAGGCCACGCGCTCCTGGCCGTAGTAGCAGCCAAAGTTGTAGTTGCAGTCGGAGACGTATTCCCGGTCAAACAGGTTCTGCACGTTGAGGCTGCTTTTCAGCCCCCGCAGGCTCGGATCGAGCTTGCCCAGGTCATAGCTGACGGTGGTGTCGTACACCACATAGGCCGGTGTGCTGAAGGTGCTGTTCGAGTCCCCCGGTTTTCTGCCGGTGTAGCGCGCACCCACGCCAAAGGTCAGGCCGTTGAGCGCCGCCTGGGTGAAGTGGTAGTCGACCCAGGCACTGGCCGAGACTGGCGCCTGGGCCTCATTGCGATTGCCCTTGGTGGAGTCATTGGCCTTGGTATAGAAGGAGTCGATGTAGGTGGCGGCGGCCATCATGTCGATGTTGTCCAGGCTGGACTTGATTTCCAGTTCGATGCCCCGGGAGCGGATCTCACCCTGCTGCGCGTTGTATTCGGGGTAGTCGATGTCGCTGGTCAGGGCGTTCTTCTGCTTCACCTGGAACACCGACGCGGTCATCAGCGTCTTGTCCAGGGGCTGGTACTTCACCCCCACTTCATACTGCTCGCCCTCGGTCGGTTTAAAGGCCTTGGCGCCGCGCTCCGGGGCCCCGGTACCCACGGTCGGCAGGAACGACTGCGAGTAGCTGACATAGGGCGCCAGGCCGAACTCGGTGACGTAGGTCAGACCCACCCGGCCGGTGAATTTATGATCGCGCTGTTCGACGATGCTGCGGGCCAGCAAGTCCTTGTTTTCCACTTCGGCCCAGTCCTGGCGGCCGCCGATGGTCAGGATCCACTGGTCGAGCTTGATCTGGTCCTGGGCATAGATACCGGTCTGCTTGATCGTGTTGTCCCAGCGGGTGGTCAGCTCCGGGGTCACGCTGCCGGTGTCGTAGTTGTTCTTGCCGTACAGGTCCACCGGCAATACCCCATAGGCGTTGTAGCCGGTGTACTTGCGGTTGAAGTGACGGTAGTCCACGCCGGCCAGGGCGGTGTGTTCGAGAGCGCCGGTGTTGAAGCGATACTCCAGGTTGTTGTCCAGGGTGTAGGCGGTGTTGTGCTGTTGCCAGTCGAGCTTGGTACGGGTGGCCCGGGTGTAGTCGGTGACGCCGCCGGCATCGGTGACGAAGCCCCGCAGAAAGAAGCCCTTGTAACGGTCGCGCACATCGATGTAGCGCGCGGTGGAGCGCCATTTCAAGTCGTCGTTGAGGGCCTGGCTGAAGTCATAGCCAAGGATGTACTGGTCGCGCTTGTAGTCGTTGTAGCGCGAATCGCCGTTGAAGAAATCACGGTCGATCTTGCGCCCATCGGGACCACGCTGGAGGGTGCCGATCATCGGCAGCGCCTGATAGTCCGCCAGGCCGTCGTCACGCTGAATCTGCGCATACAGGGTCAGGCGGGTGGCATCGCTCGGACTCCAGCTCAGGCTCGGCGCTAGCAGGGTGCGCTGGCTATTGGTATGCAGCACCTGCTCGCCGCCCTTCTTCGCCACACCGACCAGGCGGTAGGAAAACTCTCCTTGATCATCCAGCGGCCCGCTGCTGTCCAGGGCGCCATTGACCCGGTCATAGCTGCCCAGGCCGAACTTGACCTGATGCTGGGCGGTGCTGGCAGGACGCTTGGAGACCATGTTCACCAGGCCGCCGGGCTGGTTCTGCCCATAGAGCACCGATGACGGCCCCTTGAGGACCTCGATACGTTCCAGGGTATAGGGATCGATCTGCGGCGCGCCCCCAAGGCTGCCGGCATACGGCAAGTAGGCACCATCGAGGTACAGCGGGGTCGGGGCGAAACCGCGGCTGGTGATCTCGTCGGCAATGGTGTTGCGGTCGGTGTAGCCATTGACGCTCAGCCCCGGCGTGTAGCGCAGGACCTGGGTCAGGTTGCGCGCGCCCTGGGTCTGCACTTGATCGGCGGTGACTACGTTGATGGTCTGGGGAATTTCCAGGATCGGCGTGTCGGTCTTGGTCGCGGTGGCGCTGCGGGTCGCCACGTAGCCGTCCACCGGCCCCCAGGCCTGCTCCTGGGCCTGGCCCTGGATATGGGTCGGTTGCAGCTGCAGTGCCGACCCCGTTGGCAATAGGTAGAGGCTCCAGGTACCGCTGGGGGTGGTGGTCAGGCCGAGGCCGCTGCCCACCAGGGCCTGCTGCATGGCTTGCTCGGGGGTCAGCTGGCCGCTGACCCGGCTGGCGCGCTTGCCGGCAAGCAACTGCGGGGCCACCGATAGCACCCGACCGCTGTCACGGGCGATGTGGCTCAAGGTCTCGCCCAGATCACCGGCTGGTAGATCGAACGACCGGGTGGCCTGGGCCTGTTGCGGCTCGGCTGCGGCGTGGGCGGCAACGGGCAGTGCGGCGTAACTCAGAACGACAGCCATCGCCAGCAGGCTGGGACGGAAAAAAATCTGGGACATGGGAAGGGCTCGTTATAGGTTGGCTTTCCATAACCAGGACACGGGAAAACCCCAACCCCCTCATCGTCCTGGTGTTTTTCTGGAAAAAATCAGCGCAACTCGATGCGGGTCAGCCAGAAGCCATGGCGGGTGACCTGGATCGGCAGGGTTTCGCCGAGAGACAGCAGCACCTGATCGCTGTCATCCAGGGGAAACACGCCATAGACCCGAACCCGTGCGGCTTCCGGGCTGATGCGTAGCAGGCCGCTGCGATAGGGCCGCAGCAACTCGATCAACTCGCCCAGGGGCTCGTTGCGCACATCGATGCGGCCGTCGAGCCAGTCCACCCGGGTGCGCAGCGAGGCTGCCTGGCGTTCGATGCCATGACCATCGAAGGCAAAAGCGTCCCCGGCCTCGACTCGCTGCTGGCGACCCTGGGAGGTGGTCAACAGCACGCTGTGCTGCTGCACAGAAACCAGGCTGCCCAGATCGTTGCGGCTGACCATGAAACGGGTGCCCAGAGCCTGCACTCGTCCATCGCGGCTTTCGACGATAAACGGCCGCGCAGGGTCGGCGGCGACATCGACCTGCACCGTGCCTTCACGCAAGATGATGCGCCGCTGCTCGGCATCGAAGCGGATATCCACCGCGCTGCGAGCATTCAGATGGATCCGGCTGCCATCGGCCAGGGTCCTGGAGGTGCGCTGGCCGGTGGCGGTATCCAGATCGGCCAGCACATGGCCCAGGGGCAGCACGCGGTTGACCAGGCCGGCAGTGCCGCCCCCCAGCAACAGCAGGGCCAGGCCGCCGCCCAGCACTTTGCGCCGCGAGGGCGCAGGCAGCGAACGCAAGGCTCGGCTAGCCGCTTGCAGTTGCCCGGGGCTGCGCTGCTCGGCGCCCTGCAGATGCTGCAAGGGCTGGCTCAGCACAGCGTTGACCCGCTGCCAGGCAGCGGCATGCTCACCACTGTGCGCCAACCAGTGGGCAAAGGCCTGCTGCACGGCATCGCCCGGCGTGCTGGATTCCAGCTTCAGCAACCAGTCCACCGCGGCGCGATTGGCCTGTTCGATAGCAGTACGGCTCATGCAGCGCACTCGCTGAGACAATGCAGGAAGGCCCGCCGCAGGTCGCGCTCGACGGTCGCCAGGGACACCTCCAGGCGCTCGGCGATCTGCGGCTGCGACAGGCCTTCAAGGCGATGCAGGATAAAGGCATGGCGCGCCCGTTGCGGCAAACCCTCGAGCAGCCGGTCGATCAACTCCAGCGCTTCGCGCACCAGTGCCAGATCTTCTTCGGAGGGGCTGAAGACCTGCGGCATCCGCGCCAGTTCCACCAGGTACCGCTGCTCCAGGGCACGGCGTCGGAACAGATTGCTCAACAAGCGCTTGGCCACCGTGGCCAGAAACGCCCGCGGCTCGTTGAGATCGGCCAGCTGGCCGGCCGTCAGTGTGCGCACGAAGGTGTCCTGGGTCAGGTCCGCGGCATCCTGCGGACACTGCAATCGGCGATACAGCCAGGCCCGCAACCAGCGGTAATTCTCGCTGTAGAGGTTGGCGACTATGGCTTTGGTGTCTACGGGACTGTGCATCGAGACCGGCACGCTAATGGTAATTGTTATCATTATCCAGTTTGCCGATCGCGAAAATCAATGTTCATCGCTGCAAAACCCCACATTGCCACGGCGCACCCGCGGGGTGATGGTCAGGGGAATTCTGCCGGCGCCTCGCGTTCGAGAACTTGCTCCAAGTCGCTCAGGTCACCGCGCTCCTTGAGGATGCCCCTCACCTGATCGATCCACACTTGTTCCGAAGCGATCCCCGCCCACGACTGGCTGCCGAAGCCGTGATACGGCCGGTCGTCGAAGGTGCTGATGAGCAGCTGGTTCAAGCGCGCCGTCTCCAGGTTCTTGCGCTGGATCTGCACCTGCAGCGCCCCCAGTACCTTCTGCTGCTCCTGCGGATTCGGCGCATAGGCCGTCACCCGCGGCGAGCTGAGCACCAGGAACTGCGGCGGCAGGTTCTCATCGATGGCGGCCTGCAAACGGTAATGCCCGTCAAGAATCAGGTAGCTGTTCAGGCCGCTGACATACCACAACAGGATCGGCGGCAAGCTGCCTTCGCGGGCTTTCTTGCGCCACCACTTCAGGCGCCCGGCCAGCGGATCGACGCCATGCAGGCCAACCACCGCGCCACCCCCTTCCCAGAGTTCGACCCAACGCGCCGGGCCAGGCCGTTGGTTGTCGAGAATGTTGCGGCCGTCGATGGTCCACTGCGGCATATGGCTCAGGGCATCTTCGCCGCCTTTGAAGTACCACTGGTCGATGCCGCTGGGCAGTGATCGCCCATAGGGGTGGGCAGCAGGCTGCAGGGCCCGCACCAACCAATAGCCGGGGTAGAGAAAATCCGCTTGATGTCGCAGCAACTGCTGGACGAAAAACCGACTCCAGGCCTTGAGCCGCAGGGGCGGGGCGAGACGCGAATGTTGTTCCACCTGGGGCGAATCGATGGGCTCGACCAGGGTTTGCGGCAGTTGCCCAGGCAGCTGGTTGCGCACCAGCCACACCCCGTAGAGACAGCGCGACATGGTGGCCCAGAGCAGCGTCTGGCCTCCGACGACCAACTGCATGCGCCGGTTGTCGCCACTGAGCAGGCGCAGGTTCGGCTTGCCGTTGGCCGGAGGCCTGGCGTCCACCCCAAGGCCGCTCCAATTGCCAGCCAGATCCTCGATATCCCGCCAGAAAACCTGTTCCACCATCGTCCCTAATCCCCTGCCCTGTGGCGCGCGGGCGCGACTATAACAGAGGCTCCGTCAGCCACGCCGGGCAATCACTGCGTCCACCTCGCTCCCAAGCCCCTGCCCGATCAGACACTGGCGCACCTCATCGCACCACTGCTCCTGGGGTTCATTGCCGGCCCAGGCCTGGGTCGCGCTGACGTAGTGCGGCCGATCGTCGAAAGCCTGGATCAGCACCCGGTTGAGGTTCTCGGTACTCAAGGCCTTGTTGCGCGGCGCCGCATCGCCACGCTTGTGCAGCGAATCCATGACCCGTTGCCGATGCTCGAGGCTCGGCGTGAAGTCGCGCGCGCGGGTAGCACTGAGGACGATGAAGGACGGCGCGAGATTTTCCGCGATGGCGGCCTGCAAACGGTAGTGCCCATCGATCACCAGGTAGGACGCCAGTCCGCCGACGTACCACAACAGCACCGGTGGCAGGCTGCCCTCCCGGGCCTTCTTGCGCCACCACTTGAGCCGCCCCGCCATTGGGTCGACGCGATGCAGGCCGATGAGCTTGCCGCCGCCGTGCCACCAGTCGATCCACTCCAGAGTCTGGGGTTGCAGGTTGTCGAGAAAGTCCTCGCCATACAGGAACCAGCTGGGCACGTGGGTCAACGGGTCGACCCTCGAGGTGAAGCGCCATTTGTCCAGGCCGTGGCCGGTACTGGACGGTTCCGGCACCAGGCCCTGGGCCAGCCAGTAGCCAGGGGTGAGGAAGTGCCGGGCACTGGCGCCCAGACGGCTGACGAAATAGCGGCTCCAGGCCTTGATCCGCAGCTCGGGCGCCAATGCCGCGTGCTGTTCGACGGTGGGTGAGTCGATGGGGGCGAGCAACCGGCATTCAGCGCCATCGGCCAGTGGCTTGCGCACCAGCCAGACACCGCCATGGTCCCGGGCAATGGTGGCCCAGAACAGCGGTGTGTCGTGGTGCATCAGCTTGAACCGGGCATTCTCGCCGGTACGCAGGTACAGCGGCGGCTTGTCCGTGGCGCCGGGTTCGACCTCGACGCCCAGGCCGCTCCAGTGGCCCAGGGTATCTTCGATATCGTGCCAGTAAAGCTGCTCTGCCATGGTTCCGGTCCTTGAATGAAAACGCCCGGCGCAGGTACTTGGACCTGGGCCGGGCGCGATCATAACAGAGGGCTTGAGGGGCTATTGGCCAACAGAACCTGACTGGCCAGCGAACAAGGCCCCGTCACCCTTGGGTCACAAGCCCTCCAGCTCAGCCATCAGGTCGCTCAGGCGATCGACCTTCTCTTCGCTGATTTCATTGGCCTCCAGTCCGTCGATATAGGCCGCCAGCTCCTGCACCGTGCTGCATTCGAACATCGCCCGCAATGGCACGTTGCGTTGCAGGGTCTTCTGTACCCGCGAGGCGATCTGGGTAGCCAGCAACGAGTGCCCGCCCAACTCGAAGAAGTTGTCGCGCACCCCCACTCGCTCCACCTTGAGCACTTCGGCCCAGATGTCCACCAGGGTCTGCTCCAGCTCGCTGCTCGGGGCCAGGTAGTCCTGGCTCTGCAACTGGCCGATCTCCAGGGCCGGCAGGGCCTTGCGATCGAGCTTGCCGTTGGCGTTGAGCGGCAGGCGCTCCAGCCACAACCAGTGCAGCGGCACCATGTACTCCGGCAACTCGGCGCGCAGGCGCGGCTTGATCCGCTCCAGGCGTTCGCTTTGCCCCAGGCCCGAGTCGCTGGCGACCAGGTAGCCCACCAGGTGCTTGCCATTGACGCCCTCCTGCACCCCGACCGCGGCATCCCGCAGCTCCGGTTGTTCGTGCAGGCGCGCTTCGATCTCACCCAGTTCGATGCGGTAGCCACGGATCTTCACCTGATGGTCGATCCGCCCGACGTACTCCAGCACGCCGTCGCTGCGCCGGCGTGCCAGGTCGCCGGTGCGGTACAGGCGTTCGCCCGCAGCACCGAACGGATGGGGCACGAAGGCTTGCACAGTGCGCAACGGGTCGCTGACGTAGCCACGGCCGACACCGGTACCGGCCACGCACAGCTCGCCCACCGCACCCAGGGGCACCAGCTCCAGGGCTTCGTCCATCAGGTACAACAGGTTGTTGTCGGTGGGCATGCCGATGGGCAGGTAGCTGCCCCGGGTCGAGGCCAGGTCCACGCGGAAGAAGGCCACGTCGTCGGAGCACTCCGCCGGGCCGTAGGCGTTGACCAGGCCGATCTGTGGATAACGCAGCAGCCACTGATGCGCCAGCTCCGGTGGCATGGCCTCGCCGGTGGGCAGCATCCAGCGCAGGCCGTCCAGGGCGATGGCGTCCTGGGCCAGCATGCCCTGGATCAGCGACGGCACGCTCTCCAGCACGGTGATGCCCTGCTCCTGGACGTGGGCCAGGAGCCCCTGGGGATCATGGGCGATGGTATTGGGCACGATGTCCACCCGAGCGCCGAACAGCGGCGCGGCAAGGAACTGCCAGACCGAGATATCGAAGCTCTGGGAGGCGGTCTGGGCGATCACATCGGCCTCGCTCAGTTGCAGGTACGGCACCTTGCTCAACTGGTTGTTGAGCATGCCGCGCTGCTCCACCATCACGCCCTTGGGCAGGCCGGTGGAACCGGAGGTGTAGATCACGTAGGCGAGGTTGTCCGCACGGCTGTAGCGTCCGGGATTGTCCTCGCGCCCAGCCCCGGCCTGGACGTCTTCCCAGACCAGCAAGCGCGGACGACCGGCGCAGCCGAACTCGTCCAGCAGGGCCTGGGCCTGTTCACGGCAAGCCTGGGTACAGACCAGGATCGGCGTGCGACTGAGCTCGATGATGCGGCCCAGGCGCTGGCCCGGCAGGCCCGGGTCCAGGGGCAGGTAGCCGGCCCCGGCCTTGAAGCTGCCGATGATCATGCCCAACAGCTCCAGGCCACGCTCGGCCAGCAGGGCCACCGGCTGGTCAAAATCCACGCCCTGGGCCACCAGGGCATGGCCCAGGCGGTTGCTGCGCAGGTTCAACTCGGCATAGCTATGGCTCTGTTCCAGGCAGCTGGCGGCGATACGCTGCGGATGCGCGGCCACCTGGGCCTCGAACAACTCCACGTAGCTGCGCTCCAGCGGGTACTGGTGCTGGCTCTGGTTGCAACCGGCCAGCAGGAAATCACGCTCCTCCTCGCCCAGCAACGGCAGCTCGGCCATATCGCCATTAAAACCCTGCATCAGCGCCAGCAGCAGGCGCTTGAACTCGCCCAGCATGCGCTCGATGGTCGCCTGCTCGAAGTAGCGCTGGTCATAGGACAGGTGCAGCCCCAGGTCGTCCCCCGGGTAGCAGACGGCCGTGATCGGAAAGTTGGTGTGGGTGCGGCCGGAGTCCGAACTGGCGTTCAGGCTCTGGGCCCGATCCAGTACCGAGACCTCCACCGGGGCGTTCTCGAACACGAACAGGCTGTCGAACAGCGGCTGGCCCTTGGGCAGCTCGCTGGTTTCCTGGATCGCCACCAGTGGCAGGTACTCGTACTCGCGCAGCTGCATGTTGCTGTCCAGCAACTGGCCCAGCCATTGGCGCACGCTGCAACGCTGGCCATCCTCGGGCAGCTTGACCCGCAGGGCGATGCTGTTGATGAACAGGCCGACGGTGCGCTGCATCTGCGGCATGTCCACCGGCCGCCCGGCCACGGTGACCCCGAACAGCACGTCGCGGTCACCGCTCATGCGCCGCAGGACCAGGGCCCAGGCCGCCTGGGCGAAGGTGTTGACGGTCAACTGGTGCTGCTGCGCCAGCTCGCGCAATTGCGCACCGTCCCGTGGATCGAGCCGGGTGTAGCAGTCGCCGACGATCATGCCGCCGCTGTCGCCGGCATGCTCGCGCAGGAACGGCCGGTCGCTGGGGATCGGCGTGGTGCGCTCGAAGCCCGCGAGATTCTGCCGCCACCACTGGCGCGCCTCGGCCAGGCTCTGGTGTTGCAGCCAGCCGATGTAGTCGCGGTAGCGCGGCGGTACTGCCAACTGCGCCTCGCGGCCTTCGCCCAGGGCGGTGTAGATCTCGAAGAAGTCGTTCATCAACAACGAGCGGCACCAGGCATCGATGAGGATGTGGTGGTTGCTCATCATGAACCAGTAGCGCGCGGCGCCGACACGGATCAGCCGCAGGTGGAACGGCGCCTGGTTGAGCAGATCGAAACCGGCCTCGCGCTCGGCTTTGTGCAGGGCTTGCAGCCTGGCTTCTTGCTCGACCTCCTGTTCGGCCTCCGGCACATCGCTCCAGTCCAGGTACTCGATGGGGGTGCTGCCCGGCTTGTGGATAACCTGCAGCATGTCCTCGCCCACGTTCCAGCAGAACGAGGCGCGCAGGGCTTCATGCCGGGCCACCACGGCCTGCCAGGCCTGGGCGAAGCGCTCGGGGTCCAGTTCGCTGTTGATGCGGTAGCGGTCCTGCATGTAGTAGAGGCCGGTGCCCGGCTCCAGCAGGGTGTGCAGCAACATGCCTTCCTGCATCGGCGTCAGCGGATAGACATCCTCGATCTGCGCCGCCGGTACTGGCAGGGCATCGAGCTGGGCCTGGGTCAGGCGCGCCAGGGGGAAGTCCGACGGCGTCAAGCCACCGGCATCGTCCTTCAGGCAATGGGCGATCAGGCTCTGCAGCTCACCCAGGTAGGCCGCCGCCAACTCGGCGATCAGCTCGGGGTCGAAGCGCTCGGCACTGTAGGTCCAGCGCAGCACCAGTTCACCGCCGTAGACCTGGCTGTCGATGCTCAGCTCGTTGGGCAGCGGTGCCTCCAGGGCATGGGCCGGGCCGACTGACTCGTCCAGCGGACGCAGCAGCGCATCGCTACCGAAGCTCTGGTCGAACTGCCCCAGGTAGTTGAAGGTCACCGGCGCCAGCGGTAGCGCCGCCAGGGCCGCTTGGCAGGCGTCATCGGCCAGGTAGCGCAGCACGCCATAGCCCAGGCCCTTGTGCGGCACACCGCGCAATTGCTCCTTGATCGCCTTGATCGAGGCGCCCTGCCCCGCGGCTTCTTCCACCTGCAACGGCGTCAGGCGCAGCGGATAGGCGCTGGTGAACCAGCCCACGGTGCGGGTCAGGTCGATCTCGTCGAACAACGCCTCGCGGCCGTGGCCTTCCAGTTGCACCAGTGCCGAAGGCTGTCCGCTCCAGCGGCACAGCACCCGGGCCAGGGCGGTGAGCAGCAGGTCGTTGACCTGGGTGCGATAGGCCGCCGGGGCCTGTTGCAGCAGTTGACGGGTGCGCTCGGCATCCAGGGTCACGCTGTGGCTGCGGGCATGCTGGTGTTGCTGGCCACCGTCCGGCTGCAACCCTGGCAATTGCGCCACCGGGCCGGCCAGTTGCTGTTGCCACCAGGCCAGTTCCTCGCGCAGCGACTCACTGCCGGCGTAGGCCTGCAAGCGGCTCGACCAGTCGCGCAGGGCACTGGTCTTGGCCGGCAACTGCACGGCCTGGCCGGCCTCCAACTGGCGATAGACGTTCTGCAGATCCTCCAGCAGCACCCGCCAGGACACGCCGTCCACCACCAGATGGTGGATGGCCAGCAGCAGCCGCTGCTCACCCTCCGGACCGTCCACCAGCACCGCACGCAGCAGCGGCCCATGCTCCAGGTCGAGGCTGCGCTGGGCATCGGCGAACAAGGTTTCGCAGGTAGCCATGGACGGCACCCGTACCTGCCACAGCAACGGCGCATCGGACAGCGGCAAGTACTCGGCGCGCCATTGTTCGTTGCCCTGGTTGAAGCGCAGGCGCAGGGCGTCGTGTTGTTCCACCACCGCCAGCAGTGCCTGCTCCAGGCGCTGGACATCCAGGGGCGCCACCGGCTCCAGCAGCAGCGCCTGGTTCCAGTGCTGCGGCTGCGGGATGCGGCTATCGAAGAACCAATGCTGGATCGGGGTCAGCGGCGCCTCGCCGCTAAGCAGTCCTTGCTCGGCGCTGATGCGCTGGCTGCGGCTGGCCACCCGCGCCAGGGTCTGCACGGTCTGGTGCTGGAACAGGTCACGCGGGGTGAAATGGATGCCCAGCTGGCGCGCACGGCTGACCACCTGGATCGACAGGATCGAATCGCCGCCCAGTTCGAAGAAGTTGTCGTTGAGGCCCACCTGCTGCACGTTCAGCACATCGCACCAGATACGCGCCAGGCTCTGCTCCAGCTCGTTGCTCGGGGCCACGTACTGCTGGCGATTGAGCTCCGGATCAGGCATCGGCAAGGCCCGGCGATCGAGCTTGCCGTTGGCGGTCAGCGGCATGCTGGACAGCAGGATCAGGTGAGTCGGCACCATGTAGTCCGGCAACTGGGTCTTCAATTGCTGCTTGAGGGCTTCGCGCAGGTTGGCCTGCGCCACCTCGTTGTGCCCCGCGACCTCGGTCACCAGGTAACCCGCCAGTTGCTTGCCCGATGGCGCATCCAGCGCCAGCACCACCGCTTCGCGTACCGCAGGATGATCCAGCAAGCGGGATTCGATTTCCCCCAGCTCGATACGGAAACCGCGGATCTTCACCTGATGGTCGACCCGGCCGATGTATTCCACCTGGCCGTCGGCGCACTGGCGCACCAGGTCGCCGGTGCGATACAGGCGACCGCCGGCGCAACTGAACGGATCGGCGACGAAACGCTCGGCGCTCAGGCCCGGGCGACGATGGTAGCCCTGGGCCAGGCCCGCACCGCCCACATACAGCTCACCGGTCGCGCCTTGGGGCACCAGCGCCAGGTCGGCATCGAGGATATAGGCCACCCGCGCGCCGACGATGCTGCCGATGGGCACGCTGGCCACGCCTTCGGCCAATTGTTCCGGCGCCAGGCTGGCCAGGGGCATGACCACGGTTTCGGTCGGGCCGTAGGCGTTGAAGAACAGGCTCGGCTGGAAGGCCGCGCGAATGCGTTGCAGGTGCTCGCCGGTCAGGGCCTCGCCACCGGTGATGCACATGCGTACCGCCAGGGTTTGCTGCTGGGTCGCCAGGTGCTGGGCCAGTTGGCTGCCATAGCTGGGGGTGAAGCCCAGGATGCTGACCCGATGCTGGCGGATCAGCTGGCAGATTTCCTCGGCGTCCCACTGGCCCTGGGCCCGCAACACTACCTGGGCACCGCTGAGCAGCGGCACCAGCAAGCGCTCGGTAGCGGCGTCGAAGTTGATGGAATAGAAGTGCAGTTCGCAATCGTCGGCACGCATGCCGAATCGACGGATCACCGCCTGGCAGTGCATGGCGATTTCCCCATGGGACACCACCACGCCCTTGGGCAGGCCGGTGGAACCGGAGGTGTAGATCAGGTAGGCCTGGTGTTGCGGCAGGCTGACCAAGGGCAATTCGCTGGCCGGGTAGTCGGCCAGCAGTGCGCCGTCCTCCTCCAGGCACCAGCGCGCCACGCCTGCCGGCAGTTCGCCGAGGGCCTGGAACATCCGCGCATCGCTGAGCAGCAGGCCGATGCCGCTGTCCTCGATCATGTAGTGCAGGCGATCCAGGGGGTATTCCGGGTCCAGCGGCACATAAGCGCCGCCGGCCTTGAGGATCGCCAGCAGGCCGATCACCATCTCCAGCGAGCGCTCCAACGCGAGGCCGACCCGCACCTGCGGGCCCACCCCACGTTCGCGGAGCATCCAGGCCAGACGATTGGCGCGGCTGTCCAATTCGCTGTAGCTCAGGGTCTGGCCGGCGAAGGTCAGTGCCGGGGCATCCTGGCGTGCCCGCGCCTGCTGGCTGAACAACTGCTGGATGCATTGGTCCAGGCGCTGCTCGCCGGCTTCGCTACCCAGGCTATCGAGCAGCTGACGCTGCTCGTCCGACTGCAGCAATGGCAGTTCGCACAGACGCTGCGTCGGGTCGCCCAGCAACGCCTCCAGCAGGTTGCGCCAGTGGGCAGCCATGCGCGCAATGCGCGGCTCGTCGAACAGGTCGGTGCTGTAGGTCAGGCAGCAGCCAAGGCGCTGATCCAGGTCGGTGACTTCCAGGTTGAGGTCGAACTTGGTGGCCCGGGCATCGTTGACCAGGTACTCCACGGTCATGCCCGCCAGTTGCCGGCTCTGCTGGAACTCCCAGCGCTGGACGTTGCACATCACCTGGAACAGCGGGTTGTATGCGGCGCTGCGCGGTGGTTGCAGGGCTTCCACCAGATGGTCGAACGGCAGGTCCTGGTGGGACTGGCCATCGATCACCGTCTGGCGTACCTGCTCCAGCAACTGGCCGACGCTCATCTGTCCATCCAGCTGGCAGCGCAGCACCTGGGTATTGAGGAAGGCACCGATCAGGCCTTCGCTTTCCGGGCGGATGCGGTTGGCCACTGGCGCGCCGATGCGCAGGTCGGTCTGGCCGCTGTAGCGATACAGCAGCACCGACAGGGCGGCGGTCATAGTCATGAACAGGGTCAGGCCGTGCTCGGCATTGAAGGCCCGGACCCGGGCCGCCAGTGCGTCGCCAAGGTCGAAGCGATAGAGCTCGCCCTGGTGGCTCTGCACCGCCGGCCGTGGCCGGTCGCTGGGCAGCTCCAGCAATGGATGCTCACGGCCCAGTTGTTCTGTCCAGTAGTCCAGCTGGCGCTGGCGCTCGCCGGATTCCAGCCATTGGCGCTGCCACACGCTGTAGTCCAGGTACTGCACCGGCAGCGGTTCCAGGGGCGAATCGCGATCGTCGAGGAAGGCTTCGTACAGCGCTCCCAACTCACGGGCGAAGATGTCCATGGCCCAGCCTTCGGTCACGATGTGGTGCAGGGTCAGGACGAAGTAGTGTTCCTGATCGCCGGCCTTGACCAGGCAGGCCCGCAGCAAGGGACCGGTTTCCAGGTCGAAGGGCTGGTGCGCCTCGCTGTCCGCCAGCTGCTGCAGGCGCTGTTGCCGCGCCTCGGGGGCCAGGGCCGAGAAATCCTTCCAGGCCATGCGCAGGCCGGTATCGGCATGCACCTGCTGGCGAGCCACGCCGTTGACGCTGGGGAAGGTGGTGCGCAGGGTTTCATGGCGCAGGATCAGCGCTTGCAAGGCCGCCTCGAAACGCCCGACATCCAGCACACCGCTCAGCCGCGCCATGCCGCCGACGTTATAGGCCGGGCTGTCCGGCTCCATCTGCCAGAGGAACCACATGCGCTGCTGGGAATAGGACAGCGGCACCGGTTGGCTGCGATCGACCTGGGCGATCGGCGGCTGCTGGTTGTGCGCCCCGGTCTCCTGGATCAGTCGCACTTGTTCGGCAAAGGTCCCCAACTCGCTGGCTTCGAACAGCACGCGCAGGGGCAGCTCCACATCACAGGCCTGGCGAGTGCGGGAAATGATCTGGGTGGCCAGCAACGAATGGCCGCCCAGGGCGAAGAAATCGTCCGTCAGGCCGATGCGCGGCTGGCCCAGCACCTCGCGCCAGATAGCCGCGATCTGCTGCTCCAGCTCGGTGCAGGGCTCGACATGCTCGCGCACCTGCCATTGCGGCTCGGGCAGCGCCCGCCGATCCAGCTTGCCACTGGGGCTCAGGGGCATGGACTCAAGGCGCACCAGCTGCGCCGGTACCATGTATTCGGGCAGCTCGGCGGCCAGGGCGGTTTTCAGGCGGGCGCTCTGCTGTTGTTCATCTTCTTCGTCGGCATGGGCCGTGTAGTAGCCGATCAACTGCGCTCCGGCCTGGGTCTTACGCACCAGCACCGCGGCCTGGGCCACGCCGTCCTGGGCGAGCAGGCGCGCTTCGATCTCCTGGGGTTCGACCCGGAAGCCCCGCAGCTTGACCTGCTGGTCGAGGCGACCGAGGTATTCCAGCACGCCATCGGCGCACCAGCGCACCCGGTCGCCGGTGCGGTACAGGCGCGCGCCCTCCTCGCTCAACGGGTCCACCACAAAGCGTTCGGCAGTCAGGGCCGCACGCCCCAGGTAACCCCGGGCCAGGCCCTGGCCGCTGATGCACAGCTCACCGGGCACTCCAGCCGGCAGCACGTTGAGTTCGGCGTCCAGCACACGGCAGATCACATTCCCCAAGGGACGACCGATGGGCGAACGCTCGCCATCAGCCACCACGCAGTGCCAGTGGGTGACGTTGATCGCGGTTTCGGTCGGGCCATAGCGGTTGTGCAGTTGCACGCCCGGCAGTTGCTCCAGCAGGCGGTTGCGCAACTCGGCGGGCAAGGCTTCGCCACCGGAGAATACCCGGCGCAGGCTATGGCAGCCGGCGCTGAGCGGCTCGTCGACGAACAGCTGCAACAGCGGCGGGACAAAGTGCAGCGTGGTCACGCCGTGCTCCTGCACCAACTGCGCGATACGGTGCGGGTCGCGATGCTCGCCGGGAGCGGCAATGAACAAGCGGCAGCCGGTGATCAGCGGCCAGAAGCATTCCCATACCGATACGTCGAAGCTGATCGGGGCTTTTTGCATCAGCACGTCATCAGCCTGCAACTGGTAGCTGTCCTGCATCCATTGCAGGCGCTCCATCAGCGCGGCGTGGGTATTGCCGACGCCCTTGGGTTGGCCGGTGGAACCGGAGGTGTAGATCACATAGGCCAGGTTATCGCCATGCAGGTGCAGGCCCGGGGCCTGGCTCGGCCAATTGTCGAGCTTGAGGCTGTCCATGGCGATGGCGCTGACGCCCGCAGTGACCGGCATGCGCTCGAGCAGGTGGGTCTGGGTCAGCAGCAGCTCGACACCGCTGTCGCCGAGCATGTAGGCCAGGCGCTCGGCGGGGTAGTCCGGGTCCAGGGGTACATAGGCGCCGCCGGCCTTGACGATGGCCAGCAGGCCGATCAGCAGTTGCGGCGAACGCTCGGCGGCGATTGCCACGCACACGTCGGGGCCGACGCCCTTGTCCCGCAGGTAGTGGGCCAGGCGGTTGGCCTGGGTATGCAGCTCGGCAAAACTCAACTGGCCACCCTCCCACACCAGCGCGGTGCGTTCCGGGGTCAGCTGCCATTGTTCATGCAGCCGTTCCGGCAGCCAGCGCTCGGCCGGCGCACAGGGGGCCACGCTCCACTGTTGCAGCTGCTCGGCCTGTGCCTGGCTCAAGAGCGGCAGGTCGCCCAGGGCCGCCTCAGGTTGCTGGCAGGCGTGTTCCAACAGGCTGATGAAGTGTCCGGCCAGGCGCTCGATGGTCGCCGCTTCGAACAGCTCGTCGGCATAGTCGAAGGCCAGGCTCAGGCGTCCGTTGCGATCTTCCTCGGTGTGCAGTTGCAGGTCGAACTTGGCTTCGCGGCTGTGCCACGGCAGCTCTTCGGCCAGCAACCCGGGCAGGCGACGCAGGGCACTGAGGTCGCGTTGCTGGTGGTTGAACATGACCTGGAACAGGCCTTGCTCGCGGGCCTCGGGGAAGGCTTCCAGCAGTTGTTCGAACGGCAGGTCCTGGTTGGCCTGGGCGCCCAGGGCAGCCTGGCGAACCTGTTGCAGCAACTCGGCGAAGGACTGGCGCCCATACAACTGGCCGCGCAAGACCTGGGTGTTGATGAAGAAGCCCAGCAGGCCCTGGGTTTCCAGGCGCGGGCGGTTGGCATTGGGCACCCCGACGCGGATATCGCCCTGGCCGGTGTAGCGGTACAGCAGGGTCTGGAAGGCTGCCAGCAGCAGCATGAATGGCGTCACCTGCTGGGCCTGGGCCGCCTGGCGCACGGCCTCGCTGAGGCTCGCGCTCAAGCGCTGGCCGTGGCGCGCGGCGCTGTGCCGGACCTGGGCCGAGCGTGGATGATCGGTGGCCAGGCTCAGGGCTGGGGCTTCATCGGCCAGCTGCTGCTTCCAGTAATCCAGCTGGCGCTGGCCTTCGCCCTGGGCCAGCCATTGGCGCTGCCAACTACCGTAGTCGGCGTATTGCAGGGCCAGTGGCGCCAGCTCCAGGGCCTGGCCTTGGGCGAAGGCCGCATACAGGCGCGAGAACTCGTCGATCAGCAGGTTCAGCGACCAGCCGTCGGCAATGATGTGGTGCAGGGTCAGCAACAGTTGATGTTCTTCATCATCCAGGCGCACCAGGGTCGCCCAGTACAGGGGCCCCTTCTCCAGATCGAACTGGGTGTGGGCCTCATCCTCGCGGATCTGCCGGGCCCGGGCTTCGCGTTCGGCCGGTGGCAAGTCGCTGATATCGATCAGTTGCAGGTTGAATTCGCAGGGCTCATCCACTTGTTGCAAGGCTTGGCCGTCACGCTCGAAGAAACGCGTGCGCAGGGCTTCGTGGCGCTGGAGCAGTTGCTGGAAGCTGGCGCGCAGGGCGTCCTCGTCCAGTTCGCCACGCAAGCGCAGGCCACCGGGAATGTTGTAGGCGCTGCTGCATGGGTCCAGCTGCCAGGTGATCCACAGGCGGTTCTGGGCCAGGGATTGCGGCAACGGCTTCTGGCGCGACAGGGTGTTGATCGCGCCCTGGGCTGTGCCACCGTCCTGCTGCAGGCGCGCGACCTCGGCACTGAACGCCGACAGGGTCGGGGCCTCGAACAACAGGCGCAGCCCCAGTTCCAGGCCCAGTTCCTGGCTCAGGCGGGCCATGACCTGGGTGGCGGCGATGGAGTTGCCGCCCAGCAGGAAGAAGTGATCCTCGGCGGCCACCGCAGCGCATTGCAATTGCTCCTGCCAGATACGCCCGATCAGGGCCTGCAACTCATTGCCTGGAGCTTCGCCGGTTGCGTCCTGGCCCGGAGTCGAGGCATCCGGGAACAGCGCGTAGTAGTCCAGGCTGCCATCGGCCAGGCGGGTACGGCAGGCCGAGCGTTGCAGCTTGCCGCTGGAAGTCTTGGGCAAGGCCCCGGGGTTGAGCAGTACCACCACGCTAGGCGCTTCCTGGCAGGCCTCGGCGACTGCCTGGCGAATGGCCTTGATCAGTGCCTCGGGCGGCAGGATCTTCTGCACGCTGCGGCTGATTTCCGCGGCGATGCCAATGCCTTCCTGGCCCTGGTCGGTGACGGCGAAGGCCGCCACCCGGCCTTTGCGCACCACTTCCACTTCGCGCTCGATGGTCTTCTCGATGTCCTGGGGATACAGGTTGTGCCCACGCACGATCAGCAGGTCCTTCAGGCGCCCGGTGATGTACAGCTGGCCATCGCGCATGAAGCCCAGGTCGCCGGTGCGCAACCAGGTACGGCCGGCGTGCTGGACGAAGGTCTTGGCGGTCGCTTCGGGATTGCGCCAGTAGCCATGGGCGATGCTCGGTCCGGCGGCCCAGACCTCGCCGATGCGATTATCCGGCAGCTCGCGAAGCTGCTGCGGATCCATCAACAGCACCGCGTGTTCCGGCTGGCTGAAGCCACAGCTCATCATCGCGCTGCCCTGCCCCGGTTCGGCACGGTTCTGCGCCAGGGCCTGCTCGTCCAGGTGCAAGGCCGGGATGCCCTGGCCGCGCACGCCACCGGCGACGAACAGCGTGGCTTCGGCCAGGCCATAGGACGCCAGGAAGTTATCGGCGCTGAAACCGCAGGCACCGAACTTCTCGGCAAAGCGCTCCAGGGTGTCGAGGCGGATCGGCTCCGAACCGGAATAGGCCACGCGCCAACCGCTCAGGTCGAGGCGCTCCAGGGCCGACTCACTGACCCGCTCGCTGCACAGGCGGTAGGCGAAGTCCGGGCCGCCACTGATGGTGCCGCCGTATTCGCTGATGGCTTCCAGCCAACGCAGGGGCCGGGCCAGGAAGTAGGCCGGGGACATGAGCACGCAGGGCACGCCACTGAAGATCGGTTGCAGCAGGCCGCCGATCAGGCCCATGTCGTGGTACAGCGGCAACCAGCTGACGATCACGTCGTCCGGATTGAGGTCGATGCCGAAGCCGCGGCGGATCAGCATCTCGTTGGCCACCAGGTTGCCGTGGCTGACTTGCACGCCCTTGGGCAAGGCCGTGGAGCCGGAGGTGTATTGCAAGAAGGCGATGTCATCGTCCGCCAGCTCGACGGGCTGCCAGCCCTCGGCCAGGGCGCTGTCCAGGGTATCGACGCACAACAGTTGCGGTGCACCCTCGGCCTTGAGCTCGTCCATTTGCAACAGCGCCTCACGCAGCCCGGCGCTGGTCAGCAGCAGCCGTGGCTCGGCGTCGGCCATGATCGAGATCAGCCGTTCCTGGTGATGGCGCCGGGCCGATTCTGGCGGGTAGGCCGGCACCGCGATCACCCCGGCATACAGGCAGCCGAAAAACGCCGCGACGTAGTCCGGGCCACTGGGGAACAGCAGCACCGCCCGGTCGCCGAACTCGGCATTGGCCTGCAAGGCCGCGGCGATGGTGCGCGCCCGCAGGTCCAGGTCCCGGTAGCTGAGGACCACGCTCTGCTCCTGTTCGTCGGCGAGAAAGCGCAGCGCCACTTGATCAGGGGCCAGGACCGCCCGGCGTTGAAGGGCTTGGGCCAGGGTGCTGGGGAGTTCGAACGCGTCCGTCATGGGGTTTCCTGCCAGGATTGTGCATGCAATGGAGATCGGGCCCTGCGCTGCCGTGCCCTGTTGACCATCGACGGATCGAAAGGTCATGCGTGGGCCGCGGGCATCCGGAGGGCGCCGTGGCCGGGTCTGCTACCCGGAATCTTTCTCCAATGGGAACGGATGACGCCTGAAAATAATTAGCTGCTGGCGCCGTTTGCCGGCGGGCGTCTGCCCCGGGGCTTGCACGGCTTCGTCGCGCACTGTCACCAAACGGGAACAGACCCTGCGGCATGCTGCCTGGCAAGCCCTGCTCAGGACCGCTAATGCGCGCCCGTTCGCAATCTGTAAATCAGGAGAGCATTAGTTCTTTTTCTCAATTGACAATCATTATCATTCAGCCTAATTTGTCGCTCGATGTGTAGGACGAATCTGACCCCGCAGTAGTCCCACTACCCTCTTTGCAACAAGGTGATTTCCATGACGGAACAAGTATCCACAAGCAGGTGCGATTCACCGTTACTCCAGGCTTTTGTCGATAACCGCCTGATCCTGGTCAAGATTGCAGCACGCATCACCGGCTGCCGGTCCAGGGCCGAGGACGTCGTCCAGGACGCTTTCTTCCGGCTGCAATCGGCACCGCAGATCACCTCATCGTTCAAGGCCCAGCTCAGCTATCTGTTCCAGATCGTGCGCAACCTGGCCATCGATCACTATCGCAAGCAGGCGCTGGAGCAGAAGTACTCGGGCACCGAAGAGGAAGGCTTGAACGTCGTCGTCCATGGCGCCTCACCTGAAACTTCCCATATGAACTTCTCCACCTTGGAAAACATTGCCGAAGCACTGACCGAGCTGCCCTCGCGCACTCGCTATGCCTTCGAGATGTATCGCTTGCATGGTGTCCCACAGAAAGATATCGCCAAGGAACTGGGCGTTTCGCCGACCCTGGTGAACTTCATGATCCGCGATGCCCTGGTGCATTGCCGCAAAGTCTCGGGCAACCGCCCCGACACCTTCGCCCGTCGCTGACCCGCGACCGGTGCCGGGCCGTGGCGCCCAGCTCCAGAACCGCTCGGGCTCAGCTCTCGAGCAGGCCGCTCCGGCCCAGGACCAGCAACGCCGCACGCTTGTGCAACAGATCGAATTCCTGCTGGCAATTCCGACAACGGTCATGCCCGGCACACGCTGGCTCGTGGTTGGGAACCGGGGGGCGCTCGCAACCCGGTGGGTCCAGGTACAAGGCATGCACCTGGGCCGACAGCCAGAACGCCAGGCGGTCCTGGCGGGCCGCCTCCATGGCCTGCGCATCCACGGCCCCGGACTCCTGCCCCTCGACATGCAATGCCTGGAACAGCATCCGCCGTGCGGCAATCTCGTCGATGCCCAGCATGGCGCCAGTGCCTGGGGATTCAACGCTCAGCGGATTCACAAGGGCCATGGCAAGGTCACCGTCGAATGGGCATTCAAGCAAGTGACGTGGGCCGCCAGGAAAAATTTAGCCCGCCGTGAACCGGGCCGGAAACGGGCTCAAGCGTGGGGAACGGGCGTGACCACGATGCGATAAGGCTCGAAGATCTTCAGCATCTGGCCGTTGTCCCGCAACCTTTGCAACAACCCGGCGAAATCCCGGGCGCTGATGGGCGCCTTCGGCCGGATCAGGCTGTAGTGGTGGTAGACCTGGTCGATGCGCTCGGAAACCAAGAGGCGATCGGTACTGTCGACGTTGCGGGCCAGGAAGTCGCTGAGGTAGGAACGCGTCACCAGGGCGATATCCGCCCTGCCGCGCAAGACCATCAGCAAATTGCTGTCATGGGAATAGGTCAGCGTGGCGTTGAAGGTATCGGCCAGGTAGCGGGTATCGGCATTGAACTGGGCGAAGGCGTAGTGATAACCGCTGAACAGGGCCAGGCGCTTGCCCGCAAGGTCGGCGAAGTATTCCTGGCCGCGCCCGGGCTGGCGCTGGGCGACGAAGATCTCCGCATCCTCGAGCCCCATGTCGACGCTGGTGTGTTCGATGTCCTGCCAGCCCCAGGCGGGATTCTCGAAGATCGCCATGTCCACCCGCCCCTGTTCGAAATCGCGAAAGCGCCGGGGAATCGAAGTGGGCACCAGGACGAACTGGTAATCGCTCTGGGACTGGTTCAGCGCCTCCACCAGTTGCGGTAGCAGGCCAGTGTCGGCCCCGGTTTCAGGGCGTACGGTGTAAGGAGGGAAATGGGCCGCCGCGACCCGCACCAATTGCGCCGAGGAGGCCGGAGCGACCCAAAGTGTTGCCAGAGCCAGCAAAAGCATTCGCAAGGCTGGCCGCAAAGGCAGGGACATCAAGGCAACACACCTCGGGCAAGAGAATGGGAATGCCGTAAAGCTAGGCGTTTTCGGACGCTTCGACAATCTGGCAAGCGATAATTAATCGGCGTTTCAGTGATCCTTCAGTACCAGCAGCAAGGCCTCTTGCGCCAACTGTTCCAGGGTCATGCTGCCCTCGGCGCGAAACCAGGTGGTGGTCCAGGACAGGGCACCGGTGAGAAAGCGCCGGGTGATGAACACATCGCCCCTGATGAAACCGGCTTCCTTGGCCTCGCCCAGCACTTGCAGCCAGATCTGCTCGTAGATATCGCGCAGGGCCAGGACCGCCGCCTGACCCTCGGCCGATAGCGAGCGCCATTCGTAGACCAGCACCGCCATGGCCTCGCCACTACCGCCCATGATCGACTGCAGCTCGCAGCGGATCAGCGCCAGCACCCGATCACGCACGCTGCCGGCCTCGGCCAGCTCGGCGCGCATCAACGCGGTGTTGTAGTGGATGGTCTCCTGCATCACCGCCCGCAGGATGTCGTCCTTGCTCTTGAAGTGGTGGAAGATGCTGCCGGACTGGATCCCCACCGCGCCGGCCAGGTCGCGCACGGTGGTGCGTTCATAGCCCTTGTTGCGAAACAGATGCGCAGCCGTGCGCAACAGCTTGCCCCGGGCGCTCTCGGGATCGGTCACTTGCCCGCTGGCGATCAGCTCGCGCACCACCTGCAAGGCTTTTTGCTCGTCCACCGGTGTTCTCCTACTTCACTTCATCGATCACTCTGGCGCCGCACCCTAACAGGCCGGTGAAAAACTACCTGCGTTGCCATCGCTGCGTTAAAAACAGGCTGGTGCGCCAGGCCGGTCAAAATGCTCATTTACCACTCGTAAACTGCGCTTTTCGCCTGTTTTTGCCTTGCGCTGGCTGCCTCGCGACGTTTTTCAACGGCCTGCTAAAAGCGGGCACGGCGCGCGCAATTTAAGCCCCCTACCGCCCCCAAGCAAGCGCTTGGGTAGAAGAATAGCCCAGGGCATTTACAAACCAAGCGCTTGCTTGGTAGCCTCCGTGCAGTTCTTTCCTCGAGAGTCCCGCCATGACCAAGACCGTACGAATCGGCTGTGCCAGCGCCTTCTGGGGCGACACCAGCAGCGCCGCCGCGCAACTGGTGCAAGGCGCCAGCCTGGACTACCTGGTATTCGACTACCTGGCCGAGATCACCCTGTCGATCATGGCCGGGGCCCGCATGAAGGACCCGGCGGCGGGCTACGCCACGGACTTCGTCGAAGTGCTCACTCCGCTGCTGGGCTCGATCCATGCCCAGAACATCCGCGTCATCAGCAATGCCGGCGGGGTCAACCCCCAGGCTTGTGCCGACGCCCTGCGCGCCGCCTGCGCCAAGGCCGGGGTGCCGCTGAAGGTCGCCGTGCTGCTGGGCGACGATCTGCAACCACAGTCTAAGGAGCTGGCCAGCGCCGCAATCGTGGAAATGTTCACCGGCGCCCCACTGCCGCCCATGTGCGTATCCACCAACGCCTACCTCGGCGCCCCGGGAATAGTCGCCGCCCTGGAACTGGGAGCGGACATCGTCATCACCGGGCGCGGGGTCGACAGCGCCGTGGTCAGCGCCGCCCTGGTGCATGAGTTCGCCTGGTCCTGGCATGACTACGACCGCCTGGCCCAGGCCGCCCTGGCCGGGCACATCATCGAGTGCGGCGCACAGTGCACCGGTGGCAACTTCACCGACTGGCGCGACGTGCCGGACTACGAGCACATAGGTTTCCCCGTGGTGGAGGTCCAGGCCGATGGCCGTTTCGTGGTGAGCAAGGCCCCGGGTACGGGCGGCCTGGTCAGCCCGCTGACGGTGGGCGAGCAACTGCTGTATGAGATCGGCAACCCCCAGGCCTACCTGCTGCCGGACGTGACCTGCGATTTTTCCCAGGTGCAATTGCGCCAGGAAGCGGCCGACCGAGTCAGCGTCCAGGGCGCCCGGGGCATACCCCCCAGCCATCAATACAAGGTCAGCGCCACCTACCCGGACGGTTTCCGCTGCACCGCCAGTTGCCTGCTGGCCGGCATCGACGCGGTGGCCAAGGCCCGTCGGGTCAGCCAGGCGATCATCGACAAGACCAGCGAGATGTTCAGCCAGCGCGGCTGGGGCCCCTACAGCGAAGTGAACATCGAACTACTGGGCAGCGAGGCCACCTATGGCCCCCACGGCCAGCGCCAGGACAGCCGCGAAGTGGTGATCAAGCTGGCCGTGCGCCACCCGAACAAGGCGGCCCTGGTGCTGTTCTCCCGGGAGATCGCCCAGGCCGCCACCGGCATGGCTCCGGGACTGACCGGCATCGTCGGCGGACGGCCGACGGTGTACCCGGTGATCCGCCTGTTCTCATTCTTGCTGGACAAGGACCGCTGCCGCCTGGAAATCGACTTCGCCGACCAGCGCCATGCCTGCTCCCTGCCTGAGCCCGACCCGCTGGACCCAGGCGCCCTGCCCGTTCCCCACCCGCTGCCCAGGCCCCAGGGCCAGGCCGATGCCAGCGTGCCCCTGGTCAAGCTGGCGGTGGCCCGCTCCGGCGACAAGGGCAACCACAGCAACATCGGGGTCATGGCCCGCCACCCGGACTACCTGCCGTGGATCGCCGAGGCCCTGGCCCCGGAAGTCCTGGTGGACTGGATGAGCCATGTGCTGGACCCGGTCCATGGCCGGGTCCAGCGCTGGTACCTGCCGGGCACCCACAGCCTCAACTTCCTCCTGGAAAACGCCCTGGGCGGCGGTGGCGTCGCCAGCTTGCGCATCGACCCCCAGGGCAAGGCCTTCGCCCAGCAACTGCTGGAAATCCAGATCCCGGTGCCCCAGCGCATCGCCGACGCCGTCAATTAAGGAGCTGCCGTGGTGTACGACTCGATCTTCAAAGCGCAATTGTTTGCCGGCCAGACCATCCTCGTCACCGGCGGCGGCAGTGGCATCGGCCGTTGCACCGCCCATGAGCTGGCGGCCCTGGGCGCCCGGGTGCTGCTGGTGGGGCGCAAGGCGGAAAAACTCCAGCAGGTCGCCGGCGAGATCGCCGAGGACGGTGGGCTGGTGGATTGGCAAGCCTGCGATATTCGCGACGAGGATGCAGTCAAGGCCCTGGTCGGTGAGCTGATCGAGCGCTTTGGCCCGATCCATGGCCTGGTGAACAACGCCGGCGGCCAGTACCCGGCGCCCCTGGCCTCGATCAACCAGAAGGGCTTCGAGACCGTGCTGCGCACCAACCTGGTGGGTGGTTTCCTCATGGCCCGGGAAGTGTTCAACCAGTCCATGAGCAAGCACGGCGGCAGCATCGTCAACATGCTCGCCGACATGTGGGGCGGCATGCCCGGCATGGGCCATTCCGGCGCTGCGCGCTCGGGGATGGACAACTTCACCAAGACCGCCGCCTACGAATGGGGCCATGCCGGGGTCCGGGTCAACGCCGTGGCCCCGGGCTGGATCGCCTCCAGCGGCATGGACACCTACGAAGGCGCCTTCAAGGCGGTGATCCCCACCTTGCGCGAGCATGTGCCGCTCAAGCGCATCGGCAGCGAATCGGAAGTCAGCGCGGCCATCGTGTTCCTGCTCAGCCCCGGCGCGGCCTTCATCAGCGGCAGTACCTTGCGCATCGACGGCGCCGCCAGCCTCGGCAGCCGCGCCTGGCCCCTGGGCAAGGCGCGCAACAGCCACTCGTACAACGGTTTTCATCGGGCCTACCTGCCCGATGTGCTCAAGGACGGGGAATAAGCCATGCCGGTGATCCAATCCCAACTTGACCCCCACAGCGCGCAATTCGCCCAGAACCAAACGGCCATGCTGGCCGGCCTGCAACAGCTGCGCGACATCCAGCAACACCAGTTGGACAAGGCCGCGGAAGCCAAGGCCAAGTTCGAACAACGCGGGCAGTTGCTGCCCCGGGAACGCCTCAACCTGCTGCTGGACCCGGGCGCGCCGTTCCTCGAACTGGCCGGCCTGGCCGGCTACAAGCTGCACGACGACAAGGACGGCAGCCAGGCCGGCGGTGGCCTGATCGCCGGCATCGGCTACGTCTGCGGGGTGCGCGTGCTGGTGGCGGCCAACAACAGCGCGATCAAGGGCGGCACCATTTCCCCCAGCGGCCTGTACAAGTCCCTGCGCCTGCAACAGATCGCCATGGAAAACAAACTGCCGGTGGTGACCCTCGCCGAAAGCGGCGGCGCCAACCTCAACTACGCGGCGGAGATCTTCGTCGAGGGCGCACGCAGCTTCGCCAACCAGGCGCGGATGTCGGCCATGGGCCTGCCGCAGATCACCGTGGTGCATGGCTCGGCCACCGCCGGCGGTGCCTACCAGCCCGGGCTGTCGGACTACGTGGTGGTGGTGCGCGGCAAGGCCAAGCTGTTTCTCGCCGGGCCGCCCTTGCTCAAGGCCGCCACCGGCGAGGTGGCCACCGACGAACAGCTCGGCGGCGCCGAAATGCACGCCCAGGTTGCCGGTACCGCCGAGTACCTGGCGGAAAACGATGCCGACGGCATCCGCATCGTTCGCGAGATCGTCAGCCTGTTGCCCTGGAATGCCCAACTGCCGGCACCGCCGCCCAGGACCTGGAGCGAACCGTTGTACCCGATAGAGGAACTGCTGGGGCTGGTTCCCGACGACCCGAAGAAACCCTACGACGCCCGGGAAATCGTCGCGCGCCTGGCCGACGGTTCAAAGTTCCTGGAGTTCAAGGGCGAGTTCGATGCCCAGACGCTCTGCGGCCACCTGCAGATCCAGGGCCGGGCCTGCGGTTTCATCGGCAACAACGGCCCGATCACCCCCCAGGGCGCGAGCAAGGCCGCGCAGTTCATCCAGCTTTGCGACCAGAGCCAGACCCCGCTGCTGTTCTTCCACAACACCACCGGTTTCATGGTCGGCACCGAATCCGAGCAGCAAGGGGTGATCAAGCACGGTTCGAAGCTGATCCAGGCGGTGGCCAACGCCCGGGTGCCGAAGCTGACCATCGTGGTCGGCGGCTCCTACGGTGCCGGCAACTATGCGATGTGCGGCCGCGGCCTGGACCCGCGTTTCATCTTCGCCTGGCCCAATAGCCGTACCGCGGTGATGGGTGGTGCCCAGGCCGGCAAGGTGCTGCGCATCGTCACCGAGGCCAAGCACGCCAAGAACGGCCAGGAGGCCGACCCGAAGATGCTCGACATGCTGGAGCAGGTCACCGCGCAGAAGCTCGACAGCCAGTCCACCGCACTGTACGGCAGCGCCAACCTGTGGGACGACGGCCTGATCGACCCGCGTGACACGCGCACCTTGCTGGGCCTGCTGCTGGACATCTGCCATGAAGCCCAGGTGCGCCCACTGCAACCCAACAGCTTTGGCGTGGCGCGGTTCTGATCGCGCAGAACGGCCCGCAGGTAGTGGGCCACAACGATCCGCTGGTGACGTCACTCAACTTGAGAAGGACAACAACAATGATCTTCACCCAGGAACACGAAGAACTGCGGCGCACGGTGCGCAATTTTGTCGAGCGCGAGATCAATCCCCATGTCGATGAATGGGAAGAAGCCGGGCGCTTCCCCATCCACGAGATTTTCCGCAAGGCCGGCGAGCTGGGCCTGCTGGGCATCTCCAAGCCGGAGAAGTTCGGCGGCATGGGCCTGGACTACAGCTACTCGGTCGTCGCCGCCGAAGAGTTCGGCACCATCCGCTGCGGCGGCATTCCCATGTCCATCGGCGTGCAGACCGACATGTGCACCCCGGCCCTGGCGCGCTTCGGCTCCGATGAGCTGCGCGATCAGTTCCTGCGCCCGGCCATCAGCGGCGAGCAGGTGGGCTGCATCGGCGTTTCCGAGGTCGGTGCCGGCTCCGACGTAGCCGGGCTCAAGACCCACGCCCGCAAGGACGGCGATGACTACGTGATCAACGGCAGCAAGATGTGGATCACCAACTCCCCCAGCGCCGACTTCATCTGCCTGCTGGCCAATACCTCGGACGACAAGCCCCATGTCAACAAGTCGCTGATCATGGTGCCGATGGACACCCCCGGCATCAGCCTCAGCCCGAACCTGGACAAGCTCGGCATGCGCAGTTCGGAAACGGCCCAGGTGTTCTTCGACAACGTGCGGGTGCCCCAGCGCAACCGCATCGGCCACGAAGGCGCCGGGTTCATGATGCAGATGCTGCAATTCCAGGAAGAACGGCTGTTCGGCGCGGCGAACATGATCAAGGGCCTGGAGTACTGCATCGACAGCACCATCGAGTACTGCAAGGAGCGCAAGACCTTCGGCAATCCGCTGATCGACAACCAGGTGATCCACTTCCGCCTGGCCGAGCTGTCCACCGAGATCGAGTGCCTGCGGGCCCTGGTGTACCAGGCCACCGAACAGTACGTGCGTGGCCAGGACGTGACCCGCCTGGCCTCCATGGCCAAGCTCAAGGCCGGGCGCCTGGGCCGCGAGGTCAGCGACAGCTGCCTGCAGTATTGGGGCGGCATGGGCTTCATGTGGGACAACCCGGTGGCCCGGGCCTATCGCGATGTGCGCCTGGTGTCCATCGGCGGCGGTGCCGACGAGATCATGCTGGGGATCATCTGCAAACTCATGGGCATCCTGCCCGGGAAGAAGAAATGAGCCTGTTGCCGAGTTGCCAGACACTGTTGCTGGAATCACGCGACGGCGTGCTGTTCATCACCCTCAACCGCCCCGAGTGCCGCAACGCCATGAGCCTTGAGATGGTGGCGGAATTGCGCGCGGTGCTGGCCGCCGTGAGCGCGCGTCGCAGCATCCGGGCCCTGGTGCTGCAGGGCGCTGGCGGACACTTCTGCGCTGGTGGCGACCTCAAGGACATGGCCGGAGCCCGGGCCCGGGGCAACGCGGCCTACCGTGAATTGAACCGGGCCTTCGGTGCGTTGCTGGAAGAGGCGCAGAAAGTCCCCCAGGTGCTGGTTTGCGTACTGCAGGGCGCGGTTCTCGGCGGCGGTTTTGGCCTGGCCTGCGTCAGCGATATCGCCATCGCCGAGCACTCGGCGCAGTTCGGCATGCCGGAAACCAGCCTCGGCCTGCTGCCGGCGCAGATCGCCCCGTTCGTGGTCCGGCGCATCGGCCTGACCCAGGCCCGGCGCCTGGCGCTGACCGCCGCCCGCTTCGATGGCGAACAGGCCCGGCAACTGGACCTGGTGCACTTCGTCGAGAACGACGCCACGGCGCTGCAGGAACGCCTGGGGCAGCAGTTGGCGCAGGTTCTGCGCTGCGCCCCCGGGGCCAATGCACAGACCAAGGCCCTGCTGCTGGCCAGCGTCGACCAGCCACTGGGACCGCTGCTGGACCAGGCTGCCGACGACTTCGCCCAAGCCGTCGGCGGCGAGGAAGGGACCGAAGGCACCCTGGCCTTCGTGCAGAAACGCCAACCGTCCTGGGCCGGCTGACGCCCCACACAGACACAGGAAGCCTACGATGCCCGCGTTCACCAAGATCCTGATCGCCAACCGTGGCGAAATCGCCTGCCGGATCCAGCGCACCGCCCAGCAACTGGGCTATCGCACC
The DNA here is from genome assembly GCF_003850545.1 of Pseudomonas sp. CMR5c. NCBI lineage: Bacteria > Pseudomonadati > Pseudomonadota > Gammaproteobacteria > Pseudomonadales > Pseudomonadaceae > Pseudomonas > Pseudomonas sp. CMR5c. The sequence goes on from NZ_CP027705.1 coordinate 4,754,366, forward strand.
GTCGCCGTATTCAGCGACGCCGACGCCGAGGCGCCCCATGTGCGCATGGCGGACGAAGCCGTGCGCATAGGTCCCGCGCCGGTCCAGCAGTCCTACCTGGACAGCGCCGCGATCCTCGATGCGGCCCGGCGCAGCGGCGCCGATGCCATCCATCCCGGGTATGGTTTTCTCTCGGAAAATGCCGAGTTCGCCGCAGCCTGCACGGCCGCCGGCATCACCTTCATCGGCCCCAGCGCCGCGGCCATCGAGTTGATGGGTAGCAAGCGCCGCTCGAAGATCGCCATGCTCGAGGCCGGCGTGCCCTGCATCCAGGGTTACCAGGGCGAAGAGCAAGACGACGCCACCTTGCAGCGCGAAGCCCAGCGCATCGGTTATCCGTTGATGATCAAGGCCAGTGCCGGTGGCGGTGGGCGCGGCATGCGCCTGGTACAGGAGCCCGGGCAACTGCTGGAGCAGATCAGGACCGCGCGCTCCGAGGCGCTGCACGCCTTCGGCAGCGACGAGCTGATCCTGGAACAAGCGCTGGTCGAGCCGCGCCATGTGGAGATCCAGGTCTTCGGCGACCATCACGGGCAGTTGATCTACCTCGGCGAGCGCGACTGCTCGATCCAGCGCCGCCACCAGAAGGTCGTCGAGGAGGCGCCCTGCCCGGTCATGACCCAAGAACTGCGCCAAGCCATGGGTGAAGCGGCGCTCAAGGCCGGACGGGCGGTGGACTATGTCGGTGCCGGCACCGTGGAGTTCCTGCTCGATGCCCGGGGGCAGTTCTACTTCCTGGAAATGAACACCCGCCTGCAGGTGGAGCACCCGGTGACCGAACTGGTCACCGGTCTGGACCTGGTGGCCTTGCAACTGCAAGTGGCCGCCGGCGAGCCACTGCCGCTGAAGCAGGAACAGGTACGTTTATCCGGCCATGCCATCGAAGTGCGCCTGTACGCCGAAGACCCGGCCCAGGGTTTTCTGCCACAGACCGGCCAGGTGCTGCGCTGGGAGCCGGCGCCGGGCATCCGCACCGACCATGGCTTGCAGGAAGGCCAGTGGGTCAGCCCCTTCTACGACCCGATGCTGGGCAAGTTGATCGCCCACGGCGCCACCCGCGAGGAAGCCCGGCGCAAGCTGCTGCGCGCGGTGGAGGATTGCGTGTTGCTGGGCCTGGAAAGCAACCGGCGCCTGCTGGCCAACCTGCTCGGGCACCCGGTGTTCGCCGGCGGCCAGTTCAGCACGGCATTCATCGCCGAACACTTTGCCGAGGATCCGAGCCTGCAACCGCAGCTTCCCGGTCACGAGGACCTGGCCATCGCCGCCGCGCTGTTTCATCACCACGCAGCCAAGGCCCATGCCGGGCCGCTCGCCGCCTGGCGCAACAACGTCGGGGGGGCGCTGCACTATCGCCTGGGGCAGGAGGAACGGCTGTGGTCCCTGCAACTGAGCCCGGGGACCGCAGGCCAGGTACAGGTCCGGCAGGCTGGGCAGTTAATGGAGCTGAAGGTCTGCAGCGCCGACGGACGCCGGGCCATCCTGGAGCTTGGCGGCATCCGCCGGCACTACGCCTATCACCTGGAAAACCAGGAACTCTGGCTGCACAGCCAACAGGGCAGCCTGCACCTGCAGGACCGGACCCACGCCCCGGTCCAGAGCCAGTCGGGCGCCCATTCGGGAACGCTCAAGGCGCCGATGGATGGCGCCATCGTCGACGTGCTGGTGAGTGAGGGCATGCGCGTCAGCAAGGGCCAGCTATTGCTGGTGCTGGAGGCGATGAAGATGGAGCATCCGCTCAAGGCCGGGATCGACGGGACGATCACCCGGATCCAGGTCGGCCTCGGCGACCAGGTGAAGAACCGCCAGGTGCTGCTGGAGGTGGAATAACCCTACAGGTCCTATCGGCGTCGGGGCGGATCGTACCCCGCCCGGCGCTCCCCCCTAGGCGGATTCCCCGGCTTTGGCTACGCTCAAGCGTCATCGAGATGGTTGAAGGCTGGAATTCGTGATGCCCCACTGGCTGGTAATAGATCTGGAAGCCACGACCGATGAAGGGGGCTGGCCGGTGAGCGAGATGGAAATCATCGAGATCGGCGCCACCCTGGTCAACCGAGAGGGCCGGGAACAGGACCACTTCCAGCGTTTCGTCCGGCCCGTCAGGCGCCCGATGCTGACGCCGTTCTGCCGCGAGCTGACCCATATCACCCAGGCCAATATCGACGGCGCCGCCCCCTTGAGCGAGGTCTGGCCCCTGTTCGAGCGCTGGCTGGCCCAGCATCGACCGCGCCTGGAGGGCTGGGCCAGCTGGGGCGATTACGATCGCAAGCAGTTGCAGCAGGAATGGCACAACCAGCAGTTGCAGAGCTTGCTCGCCGATGTACCGCACATGAACCTCAAGCAGCGCTTCGCCAAGGCCCGGCGCCTGGAGCGCCCCCTGGGGCTGAATACCGCCCTGCAACTGGCCGGGATGCAGTTCAATGGCCAGCAGCATCGAGCCCTGGAAGATGCCCGCAATACCGCGCGCCTGCTGCCGCTGGTGCTTCCTTGATGGCGACAGGTGACGGCCCTTCGGGGCTTGTGCATACTGGCCGGCCTTTTTGACCCACTCTTGAGGAATCGCCCATGTTTAAAGTCAACGAGTACTTCGACGGCACCGTCAAGTCGATTGCCTTCGGCACGGCCGAAGGTCCTGCCACCATTGGCGTCATGGCCCCGGGCGAATACGAATTCGGCACCGCGCAACGGGAAATCATGCATGTGGTTTCCGGCGCCCTGACCGTCAAGCTGCCAGGCAGCGACGAGTGGCAGACCATCTCTGCCGGCAACCACTTCAACGTACCGGCCAACAGCAAGTTCCAGCTCAAGGTCGCGGTGGACACCGCCTACCTGTGCGAATACCGCGGCTGATCCCTCCCCCGGCTTGCACCAGCGCATGAAAAATGCCCGTCCCCCACCAGGAGACGGGCATTTTTTTTCGCCGCGCCAAGGCTATTCGAGAACGGTCACCGGCATGCCCACCTGCAACTGGCCAATCCCGTCGTTGACCAGGTTCTGGCCGAACATCGCCCCATCCTCCCGTGCCCGGTACTTCTGCAAGGTCGCCAGGGGCTCACGATCAGGACTGCGCTCGCCAGTCTGCGGATCGATGGTGGTGAGGATGCAGCGCGAGCAGGGCTTGACCACGCGGAACTCGACATCGCCGATACGCACCCGCTTCCAGTTGTCCTCGGCGAACGCTTCGCTGCCCTCGACCACCAGGTTGGGCCGGAACCGCAGCATCTCCAGGGGCCGGCCAACTCGGCTGGCCAGGTCGTCCAGGGATGCCTGGCCGATCAGCAGCAGGGGAAAACCGTCGGCAAAAGCCACTTGGTCATCATCCTTGCCGTAGCCGGCAGCGGTGGTCCGCGCCCGCTCCAGCGGAACCTGTACCAGGCGCGTGGGCTTGCCGATGAATTCGCTGACCCAGGCTCCGGCCTCGTCGCCGGCATCGGGTACTCGCAAGGTGTCCTGCCAGATGGTCACGCCACGCAGGGCCGCAGTTTCATCCGGCAGCGCCACCTCCAGCGAGGCCAGGCCCGGGGCGCTGAGGGTCAGGCCACCCCGGGCATTCCACAGCGCCGAGAGCTGGCTCATCCGTCCTACGGCACGCTGGGTCAGGAAGCGCCCGCTGGCCTCATCCACCAGCATCCAGCGGCGATCACCCTCGAGGCCGAGCTTGTCCAGGCCGATCTGTTGCAGGGTTTCGCCCCTGCCGGATTTCAACGGATACCGATAAAGCGCGCTAAGACGCATGTCCTGCTCCCTACGGGGAAAAACGCCCACCCTATACCAGCGCCCCGGTGAAACAAAGATCCATGACGCTGGCTCGCCGGCCTCAGGCGCCAGCTTCATCCAGTAGCAGGCGCTGGCGCACTACATCCACCAGCTTGTCGGGCTGGAACTTGGAGAGGAAGTTGTCGCAGCCGACCTTCTTGACCATGGATTCGTTGAAACTGCCGGACAACGAGGTATGCAGCACCACGTAGAGCCCGCGCAGGCGTGGGTCGTTGCGGATCTCGGTGGTCAGGCGATAGCCGTCCATCTCCGGCATCTCGGCATCGGTGAACACCATCAGCAGCTTCTCGGTCATGTCGACCCCGGTGTCGGCCCAGGCCTTGAGCATCTTCAGGGCCTTGAGGCCGTCGCTGGCGATGTGCATCTTCACCCCCAACTGGCCCAGGGTATCGCGCAGTTGCGACAGGGCCACGTTGGAGTCGTCCACCAGCAGCACCTCGCGGCCGCGGGCACGGGCCAACAGCGGGTCGTCGAGCTTGTCGCGGGAGACCTTGGCGTTGTACGGCACGATCTCGGCCAGCACCTTCTCGACGTCGATGACTTCCACCAACTGGTCATCGACCTTGCTGATGGCGGTCAGGTAGTGCTGGCGGCCGGCGCTGGAGGGCGGCGGCATGATGGCTTCCCAGTTCATGTTGACGATGCGGTCCACGCCGCCCACCAGGAACGCCTGTACCGAGCGGTTGTACTCGGTGACGATGATGGTGCTGTTGGGCCCGGGAACCAGCGGACGCATGCCGATGGCCTGGGACAGGTCGATCACCGGCAGGGTCTGGCCACGCAGGTTGACCACGCCGCAGACGAAAGGGTGGCGCTGGGGCATCAGGGTCAGTTTCGGCAGTTGCAGGACTTCCTGGACCTTGAAGACGTTGATCGCGAACAGCTGCCGACCGGCCAGGCGGAACATGAGGATTTCCAGTCGATTCTCACCCACCAGTTGCGTGCGTTGATCTACCGTGTCGAGAATGCCGGCCATTAATGACTCCTGGGCTGTACTGATGAATTCACTAAAGACAGATATCGGCCAGGTACGCCGTATCTTGACCCGTATGCAAATTGCCATACAAAGCCATTGATGTCACATTAACATCATGCTTTACTGCGGCGGTCAATTCAGCAGTACTACTGCTGCGCCGCCGAGACCTCTATCTCGGCGGAAGGTTCCCGTGCCTAGGGGATTCCCCTATCAACAATCAGGACCAGCCTGATATTCGCAATATCCAATAGCCATTAATGTGACGCCATTCTCATTGCATGAATGGAGTCAGGCTTTTGTTTTTGATCGCAAAAGGGTGGCCCGACCCCCTTTCAAGCCTACATGCCACTGCTCACAGAACCCCAGCGCTCATGCGCTGCTTCGCTGTGGGCGGTATCCGGCTGCCAGCGGCAAACGATGAAATCCGTTCATCGCGCCCGATTGCGACTACTGAAAAAACGCCAGACTTGTCTAATATTCAAATTCCCCAAACGCCTCCCAAATTGAAACCGTTCAGCCAACGCCCTATCCCGCCATCGGAAACGAAGTCATGGAGATAAGCATGCTAAAGGACGGCCATGAGTGCACCACGCCCCTGCCCGAATTCCTGCTTGAAGCCCAGACACTGCTGGCCAAATCGGAAGACTGCCTGAGCCACCTGCACCTGATCAGGAACGACGAGGAGGCCATCAGTTGCCTGCTCGTGACCCTGCAGCGCCTGGCGCAGTGCGCGGCACGCCATACCATCAGCCCGCTATCGGAGTTTTCCCTGCACATCCACGGCCTGCTCAAGCGACCAGAGCATCCACTGGACCTCAACGACCAGATCCTCGAAGCGCTCAAGAGCTGCCTGACCCTGATGGCCTGGCAACTGGAACTGATCGACCCGCGCGACGGCCAGCTCAACATGGATGACAGCGAACAAGTGATGCTGATCGAGGAATTGGCCGACCAGGTCTCGCAGAACTGCACCTGCTCGCACCCATCTTGCAGCCATTGAAGTTGCAATAACCGCCAAGCTGTCGGATAGAGAACATCGAACGACGATGGCCAGCCGCACAAGATAAATAAGTAGGCGGCTAACTATCCAATCTACTGTCGTTATTGAACAGCACATACCCAAGAACGACATCAGCCACTAAAACAATTTCAACTTGCGTCCAACCCGGCACTGATCCTCCTGGGGACTTGCGTGTACCTGCAGCAGCGGATTCCCCCGGATTCATTGCTCGCAACAGCCCCCCGGCAACCCGGGACAGGAATGATCGACCATGGTTTTCCTGACCTCCAGGACATATATGCCCAGGCACTTGGGCGCGACCAGCAGTATCTTCGGTGGTATTATGCGGCGCACTAATGGACATACTTAATGGCACTTTGATTCCAATGTCGACAATCACTATCGAGCCTGTAGCAGAAATACAGGCAGAGTTGATTGAAGCCAGATATTCAAATAGCACCGTTTCTCAAACAAGCCTGGCCACCCATTCCTGACCAGACTCTTCGCAGCGAACATTCATTGGCTCCATCCGTCATGTACGCCAGTCTCAAGTCACTCTTCTCCTGGCCGCCCTCCCATGATCACCTGCGCTGGCTCAGCCTGTTGCTGTGCTCAGGCTCGGCGGTGGGCACCGTGCTGGTCTATTGCCTCGGGGACTCCCTGCCCCTGCCCCTGGTACTTCTCAACGTCGCGGCACTGGCCTGCATCTGGGGGCAGTACGGCTACTCGCGCAAGTCCATCCGCTTCCAGCCCCAGGAGCTCGCCGAACGCCTACTGCAAGTCAAGGAAAACGAACGTCACCGGCTCAGCCGCGAATTGCACGATGACATCGGCCAACTGCTGACGGCTGCCAAGTTGCAGGCCGACTGGCTCAAGCGGCGCCTGCCGGAAGACCTGCAGGAGCATTTCGCCCTGCTCGGCACCACCCTGGAAGAGACCCTGACCAAGGTGCGCGACGTTTCCGCCATCCTCAACCCCCGGCAGTTGACCAGCCTGGGCCTGGAGGCCAGCCTGCGCGCCCACCTGCTCAAGACTCTGGAGAACACCTCGGTGCACTGGAGCCTGGAATGCCACCAGCGCCTGTCGGGCATCCCGGAAGAAATGGCCGTCGCCGCATTCCGCATCACCCAGGAGGCGGTGACCAACACGCTTCGACATGCCCGGGCGAACAACCTGCTGGTGCGCCTGCAACGCCTGCCCGAAGGCCTGTCGCTGTTCATCAGCGATGACGGCCAGGGTTTTTCCCCCGCCGCCAACCCCGGCGCCCAAGGCCAGCGTGGCATGGCCGGGATGCAAGAACGGATCAATCAACTGGGCGGTTTGCTCAAGGTCACCAGCGAGACCGGCCAGGGCACCCAGATCGAAGCACTTTTTCCCTGGGCCCCTCGCACCCTTGAGCGGGCCAGTACAAATAAGGTTCTACATTGACCTGTAATTTACTTTTGGTGGATGACCACTCGCTCATCAGGGCTGGCGTGCGCGCCCTGGTCATGGACATTCCCGGATACGCCGTGATCGGTGAAGCCGACGATGGCGCGCACCTGCTGGAAATGGTCGAGAAACTGCGGCCGAACATCGTCCTGCTGGACCTGTCGATGAAGCACACCGGCGGCCTGGAGGCCCTGCGACAGCTCAAGGCCACCCATCCACACAGCAAGGTGCTGATCTTGTCGATGCACACCGATCCGGCGCTGATCATGCAGGCGTTGGAGTCCGGAGCCCATGGCTACCTGCTCAAGGACACCACCGCCACCGAACTGGAACACGCCCTCGAAGCGCTGCGCAACGACGAGCGCTACCTGAGCCCGGCCATCGCCCACACCGTGATTACCCAGGCCCTGACCCGCACCCAGAAGACCCAGCCGCCGCCGGCGGACAACCACAACCTGACAGCCCGTCAGTTGGAAATCCTGCGCCTGATCGTGCGCGGCAAGTCCACCCGGGAAATCGCCCAGGGGCTGGGCCTGAGCATCAAGACCGTGGAAACCCATCGCTCCCAGATCATGAAGCGCCTGCAGATCTTCGACGTCGCCGGGCTGGTGCTGTTCGCCGTGCGCGAGCGCATCATCAGCCTCGACGACTGAGTCAACCAGCGCCGCCCAACAGCGGCGAAGCGGCAGGCAGATGCACCTGCAAGGCCGCGGGCCGGACTTCGAAACGCAGCCGGTCGCCTTGCAAGGGCTCGCCGTCGAGGTTGATATCCAGCCCTCGCGAAGCCTTTATCTCGACCCAGGGCAGGCGGGTGCGAACGAACAGTTTGTCGATCGCCATCCCCCCGGCCAGCAGGTTCTTCAGGGTTCCCACCAGATCCTGGGGCGCCGGCAGGATGCTGACATCGAGCAAGCCGTCATCGGCCAGCGCCTGGGGACAGAGCTCATGGCCGCCCCCTGCCTGGCGACCGTTGCCGATGCCCAGGGCCAGCAGCTCACCATGCCAATGAAAATCCGGCCCCTGCAACTCACCGTAGGCGGCGCTCAGCTCGGCAAACCGTGATAACCCGGTGAACAGATAGGCGACGCCACCCAGGACCTTCTTCAGGTCCTCCGAAGTATTGGCTGTGACCTGGCTGCCGAAACCGCCAGTGGCCATGTTGAGGAAGACCTCCCCGTCCACTTCCCCAAGGTCGATCGGCCGGGCCGGCACATCCAGCAGGTCCAGGGCCGCTGCGGGTTCCAGCGGCACCCCGGCGGCGCGGGCAAAATCGTTGGCAGTGCCCAGGGGCAACAGCACCAGGCTGCATGGGCTCTGGGCGTCGGCCAGGGCCTGGGCGACATCGCGCAGGGTGCCGTCGCCGCCGCCGGCGACCAGCCGCCGATAACCGGCGGCCAAGGCCTCGCCAACCAGGCGCTGGGCATCCCCTGCCTCCCAGGTCAGGCGCACCGCCAGCTCCCAGCCGGCGGCCCGCCTGGCCTCCACCGCGGCCCGTACTTGCTCGTTCAGGGCCTGCTTGCCATGCAGTATCAAGAGCGCCTTGCGTTCACTCATCACGATGACTCCCATCGGTCACATGGTTCTGATGAGATGTTGACTCTCCTGCGGCCGGAAAAGATCTGCCGGATCGTTTTTTTTTGCCTCCAAGCGCCCTGGTGCCCCACTTCCGAGGGGCTGGCAGGGGATTAAAGGTACAGCGCAAAAGATCTTTCATCGCCAGTCGGTTTTCGATTCGCCAGCCGCTGTTTCATGAGCTTTACTCAGCCAAGTCGTTTAGATGAGCAAGTGCAGCCATCGGGTCGATCGGTGCCAGGAGCCCCACCCAGATGCGCGTACCTGCCTGCCCAATGGCTTGCGATCGAGACCAGGGATGGTTTGCCTGGTTTCGTGCGGTATCGGGACTGCGCGATGCGAAGGTGCATTTTTTGACCGGTGGCCAACCTCCAGAGGCGCCGGTTTGCCTTGGGTCGAGGGAATTGATCTTATGCGGTTGCAACCTGTAGACAGCCTGTTACTGACTCGACCCAGCATGGTCGAGTACTTCCTGTTCGGCATCCGCGTGGTCCATGGACTGACCGCGATCCTTCCGGGGATCCTGCTCCTGCTGCTGGCGAGCCCCGAGCTCCCGGCGCTCAAGAGCGACCTGACCATCCTGGTGTTCTTCGGCATCATCAGCGTGCTGATCTTCCAGGCCCTGGGGGTCTATGCCGAATCCATCTTCAGCAACCAGTTGCGCTTCCAACTGACCTTGTTCGCCTGGTCGGCGTCCTTTTGCGTGCTGCTGTTCATGCATTACTCGATGTTGATGTTCCATACCATCGACAACCGCGGGCTGCTGGCGTGGTTCTTCGGCAGCTTCGTGCTGTTCGGCATCGAGCGCCTGATCCTCCTGACCCTGTTCCAGCAACTGATGCAGCGCGGCGTGTTCCTGCAGAACGCGGTGATCCTCGGCGCCACGGAGAACGGCCAGCGCCTGGCCGAGTACCTGGCCCAGCACCAGGACATCCGCTCCGGGGTCACCGGTTTCATCGACGACCGCATCGGCCGCCTGCCCAAGGTGCTGTGCAACCTGCCGCTGCTGGGCAACTCCAGCGATCTGGAACGCCTGATCCGCGAGGAAAAGGTCACCCAAGTCCTGGTGGCCCTGCCCTGGTCGGCGGAGAACCGCATGGCCTATGTGATCCGCGAACTGCGCAGGCTGCCGGTGAACGTGCTGCTGGTGCCCGACATGGTGGCCTTCCGGCATGCGCACAACCGCATCACCGAAGTCGCCAACCTGCCGATGTTCAACGCCTCCGAAGTACCGCTGCGGGGCTGGTCGCCGTTCTTCAAGCGCCTGGAGGACATGATCCTCTCGAGCATCGCCCTGGTGCTGCTGTCCCCGGTGATGCTGCTGGTGGCCCTGGCCATCAAGCTCGACTCCAGGGGCCCGGTGCTGTTCAAGCAGAAGCGCTACGGCTACAACAACCGGCTGATCCAGGTCTACAAGTTCCGCTCCATGCACCAGCACATGAGCGATGCCAACGCCGAGAAGCAGACCACCCGTGGCGATCCGCGCATCACTCGGGTCGGGCGCTTCATCCGCAAGACCAGCCTCGACGAGCTGCCGCAGTTGTTCAACGTGTTCGGCGGCAGCATGTCCATGGTCGGTCCACGCCCCCACGCCACGGCCACCAAGGCCGCCGGCATTCTCTTCGAGGAGGCGGTCAAGGAATACACTTCGCGCCACCGGGTCAAGCCGGGAATCACCGGGCTGGCGCAAATCAACGGATACCGGGGCGAAACCGATACCCTGGAGAAAATCGAGAAACGTGTCGAATTCGACCTGGAATACATCGAAAACTGGTCGGTCTGGTTCGATCTGTACATCCTGTTCCGCACCGTTCCATCAGTGATCATGACCCGCGAGGCCTTCTGAATGAGCACACTCATTCCCTGCATCATCGCTGGCGGTGCCGGCACCCGTCTGTGGCCGGTATCCCGCGAGGCAATGCCCAAACCCTTCATGCGCCTGCCCGATGGCGAAAGCCTGCTGCAGAAGACCTTCGAGCGCGCGACGGCCCTGGACGACGTCGGCCGCCTGTTGACCGTGACCAACCGCGACCTGTTCTTCCGTACCCTGGATGACTACCGCCTGCTGAACAAGAAGCGGGTCGACCTGGACTTCATCCTCGAACCCTTCGGCCGCAACACCGCGCCCGCCATCGCCGCCGCGGCCCTGCACGTCAGCCGCCTGTATGGCGAGGACGCGCAGTTGCTGGTGCTACCGGCCGATCACCTGATCAAGGACCTGGCCGCTTTCGCCGCCGCGGTGGGCAGTGCCCGGCAACTGGCCGAGCAAGGCTGGCTGGTGACTTTCGGCATAGTGCCGACCCATGCCGAAACCGGCTTCGGCTATATAGAAAAGGGCCAGGGCCTGAACAACGATGGCTTCCAGGTCAGCCGCTTCGTCGAGAAACCTGACGCCGCCACCGCCCAGCGCTATGTCGATGGCGGCCTGCACCTGTGGAACGGCGGCATGTTCTGCATGCGCGCCGATGCGATCCTCCAGGAACTGCGGGAATTCGTGCCCGAAATGGTCAGTGCCGTGGAACGCTGCCTGGAGCTGAGCCATCGCAAGGAGGGCAAGCACGAACTGCAAGTGGAACTGGACGGCGACAGCTTCGCCCAGGCTGCGGACATCTCCATCGACTACGCCGTGATGGAACGTTCGAAGAAAGTCGCCGTGGTGCCCTGCCAGCTCGGCTGGAGCGATATCGGCTCCTGGCAGGCGGTGCGGGAACTGACTGCGGCGGACGAACATGGCAACCAGTGCAATGGCGAGACCGTGCTGCATGATGTTCACAACTGCTACATCGACTCGCGCAAGCGCCTGGTGGGCGGGGTCGGCCTGAACGACCTGATCATCATCGACACTCCGGACGCCCTGCTGGTGGCCGATGGCAAGCGCAGCCAGGACGTCAAGCTGATCGCCCAGGAGCTCAAGCGCCTGGGCCACGACGCCTACAAGCTGCACCGCACCGTGACCCGGCCCTGGGGCACCTACACCGTGCTCGAGGAAGGACCGCGCTTCAAGATCAAGCGCATCATGGTCAAGCCCGACGCCTCGTTGTCGCTGCAGATGCACCACCACCGCAGCGAGCACTGGATCGTTGTCAGCGGCATGGCCCGGGTGACCAATGGCGAGGACGAGTTCCTGCTCAACACCAACGAGTCGACCTTCATCAAGCCTGGCCGCACCCACCGCCTGGTCAATCCCGGGGTGATCGACCTGGTGATGATCGAAGTACAGAGCGGGGAGTACCTCGGCGAAGACGACATCGTGCGCTTCAACGATATTTATGGACGGGTTCCCGCCGAACCTGCCAAGACTTGAAACCGCGCTCTGCCCCCGAATCTGGCCCGACAGGGAGTTGTGACTATGCACGCCAGGAAGACCGCTCGATGAAAAGACTGCTGCTGATTTCCAGTGTTCTCATGCTGTGCGCCTGTTCCATACCGGCCAAGGTGGAACTGCCTCCCGGGCAGGACCTCGAACAAGGCCACCGGGCTGGCGAGGCCCTGGCTGGCAAGCCGCTGCCGCCGCAGCGAATCCGCCCGGGAGACACCCTGCGCATCGTTCGCAATACCGGCGAGGCACCGTCGATCTCGGCCTTCACCGCCAACTCGATCTACGAGCTGACGTTGTTCACCGTGCTCAACGACGGCACCTTCTCCTATCCCTATGCCGGCCAGGTCAAGGCGGCGGGGCTCACCCCGCAGCAGTTGACCCAGGTCCTGGAAAGCAAGCTGAAGAACGTCTACCAGGACTCGGCGCTGACCGTGAACATCAACCAGGCACCAGGCAACACAGTGTTCGTCGGTGGATCGGTGCGTAACCCGGCGTCCCTGCCGGTGACCGTCACCACCACCCTGGAACAGGCCATCGTCGGTGCCGGGGGACTGCTGTCAGTGGGCGACAGCCGCAACATCGCCCTGCTGCGCGAAGGCGAGGACGGGCGCTACAAGACCTACTTCTTCGACTACCGCAAGTTCATGATCGCCGGGAACGCCGGGGCGGCGCCGGTACTGCTGCAACGCGGCGACGTGGTGTTCGTGCCCAAGTCCAGCGTCGGCAACGGCATCGAATGGGTGGACGTGTACCTCAACCAGCTGATTCCGTTCACCAAGTCGATCGGTATCGGGGCCAGCTACGAAATCAACCGCCAATCCAATTGATCGCCAAGGACTGCCCATATGATCAATATCCGTTCCTTTCGCGATTTGCTGCGGCTGTTCTTCATCTTCAAGCGCGAGGTCAAGATCACCGTCCTGGTGACGTTCATCATCATCGTGCTGGGCGCCTTCCTGCTGCCCAACCGCTTCGAGTCCACCGCCCTGCTGCTGGTCAAGCCGGGTCGCGACACCAGCACCCTGCCCATCGAGATTTCCGACCGCCAGGCAGTGGTGATCCCCAGCGCCCAGCGTGATCCGATCCTCGACGAGGAGCGCATCCTCACCGGCGCCCCCATCGCCCGCAAAGTGGCGCAGCAGTACCTCGACGACCTGTCGCGCCAGCCCCAGCCCGGCGGCGTACTGGGCACCATCAAGAACGCGCTCAAGGGCGCGGTCGAAGGTATCGCCGACCTGTTTCGCGGGCTGCTGCAACTGGTGGGCCTGGTGGAGAAGCAAACCCCGGTCGAACGCCTGACCGAGCGCATGCTGAAGAACTTCAGCGTGACCCACGCCGCCGGCTCCTCGGTGATCGAAGTGAGCTTCACCTGGAACGATCCGCAAGTGGCGCAGACCGTGGTCAAGAGCTGGATCGAGCAGTACCAGCAGGAGCGGGCACAGACCCTGGGGCGCAAGAGCCTGTACGCCTTCTATGAAACCGAGAGCACCAGCACCAACCAGCGCATCCTCGGCTACAAGAAGCAGATCGCCGACTACCTCAACCAGCTGGGCGCGGTGAGCATCGACGAGCGGCTGAACGATATCTCGCGCAACCTCAACAACTTGCGCGGCGAACACCTCAATACCACTCGTGCGGTGGCCTCCACCAAGAGCGGCCTGGACACCATCCAGCAGCAGCTCAACAGCATGAAGAAAGAAATCAGCATCGGGCGCCAGATGAGCCTCAACCCCGACCGCCAAGACCTGCAACAGCGGATCAACGCCAAGCAGATCGAGCGCCAGGAGATGCTCCGTACCTTCAAGGAGGGCGCCCCGCCGGTCCGGGCCATGGATGCGGCGATCGCCAACCTGCAGGCCCTGCTACGGGCGGAAAACGCCACGGTCCAGCGCAGCGAGAACCTGGCGCCGAACCCGGTCTACACCCGCCTGCAGAACAGCTTCGCCGACCAGCAAGCCAGCCTCAGCCGCCTGAAAACCCAGGCTGCCCAACAGGAAAGCCAGTTGCTCAAGCTGGAACAGGACCGGCGCCATGCCCTGGACCTGGAACCTGAACTGGCCCGTTTGCAACGCGAGCTCAGCGCCGCCGAGAAAAGCTTCGCCCTGTATAGCGACAGCACCGAGAAGGCGCGAATCGACCGCGAGCTGGACCAGAGCCAGATCAGCAACATCGCGGTCATCGAGGACGCCACCTTCCAGCCCAGCCGGATCTTCCCCAAGAGCCTGACCATGCTGCTGGCGGCCATTCCCCTGAGCCTGGCGGTAGGCCTGCTGGCCCTGTACTTCTTCTACCTGCTGGACCAGCGCATCCACGACGCCGACCAGCTGGAGGAGCGCTTCGGAGTCAAGGTCTGGACCAGCCTGCAGGACCTGGACAGCCACCTGCCGCAGCGCAACAGCGCCTTCACCGCCAGCCTGTACCGGTTGTATGGCGTACTGCCGCTGAAACAGGTGGCCGAGCGCGGCCTGGTGATCGGCCTGACCTCGGCCCGTCATGGCGAAGGCGTGAGCTTCGTGACCGGCCACCTGCGCGACCTGTTGCAGGAGCGCGGCCACGGCGTGCGAGTCAACGGCGCCCCCACCGCACAGCCCGGTGAAATCGTGCTGCTGGAAGCCTCGGGCTTCTTCTCCAACCAAGAGGCCTTCGTCAGCCTGCGCGAAGCCGACCTGATCGCCCTGATCATCGAGGCCGAGACCACCACCGTGCCGGTCCTGCAAAACGCCCTGTCGATCCTCAACACCGCCTTCAAGCGCGTCGACGGCATCATCCTCAACCGCCGGCGCTTCGGTATTCCGGAAAGCGTGCTCAGCTTCATGGCGCGGATCAGGAGCCCACATTGATGCATATCGCCGTGCTGGCCCCCATGCCTCCCGAGCAGAACGGCATCGCCGACTATGCCGCGCATTTGCGCACGGCCCTGCAGGAACGAGGGATACGGATCAGCACACCACTGCAAGGGCTGGGCAACGATCCGCAGCGTGCCACCGAGCGCGTGGCCCAGGTCGACTGGCAGGATATCGACCTGGTACACGCCGAGCTCGGTGGAGGCCGGCTGGCCGAGTTCCATGCCTTGAGAGCCTTGCGCCAGCGCTTCCCCAGCCTGCCCCTGAGCGCCACCGTGCATGACCCCGAGCGCCTGGTCTGGCGCCGGGCCGCCCTGCCCTGGCCATTGTCGCTGGCGGCACGCCTGCCTTCACCGATGCCTCAGCTGGCCACGGTGCTGGCCGACCCGATCTGCCTGCACGAGGAAAAACAGCTGGCCCGCAGCCTGAACCGGCTGATCACCCTGACCCGTGCCGGCGGTGAGTGCCTGCGCCAGCGCATGGGGCTGCGCGCCGAGCAGATGGTGGTGATTCCCCATGGCAACCTGGCGATCCCCGCCCGGCCGCTGCCGCCGCTGACGCCACTTCGATTGCTGTACTTCGGCTTCATCTATCGCGGCAAGGGTATCGAGGATCTGCTGGACGCCCTGGCCATGGTCTTCGCCCAGCAACCGGACCTGCGCCAGCGCCTGCGCTTGACCCTGGCCGGAGGCAGCGAGCCGGAGATGGCCTTCGGCACTGCCGGCAGCTACCTGGACCAGCTACGCCAGCACATCCAGCGCCTGAACCTGCAGGACAGCATCGACTGGCAGCTGGACCTGCCGGCCGGTGATATCCCCCGAGTCATCCAGGACCACCATGTGATGGTCCTGCCCTATCGCGAATCGAGCAAGCTCAAGCTCCTGGGGCAGTTGCGCGGCACCAGCGGAGCGCTGTCCTGGGCCGTGGCCTGTGGCCGCGGGGCCATCACCTCCGATGCCCGTTCGTTCGCCGAGGAAGTCGCGCAGGACAATGGCGTGATCTTTCCCCAGGGCAACGTCGCGGCCCTGGCCGCCGAGATCAGCCACCTGTGTGCCAGCCCGGAGCTGGTGGAACGCTGGGCCGAGCACGCCGCGATGATCGGCGCGCATCGGGTCTGGAGCCAAACCGCCGAACGCTTCGCCCGAGTGTTCGCCGATGCCTGCGCAGGAGCTGCCCATGTCCATGCCACGTAGATCAGGCCTGCTGCTCGTGCTGCTGGCCAGCCTGGCCGGCCCGGTCCTGGCCGACAACGCCATGCGCGGGCCGCGACCGGTAATCTGGAAGGACTTCCTCGGGGTCAATGCGCAATTCCAGTATTTCGCCCCCAGCGTGTACCAGAAGCAGATGGACCGACTTGACGCCCTGGGCCTGAACTGGGTCCGCCTGTCCATCCACTGGGCCATGATCGAACCCGTGGAAAATCAGCTGAAACTCGACACCCTGGATGGCGCGATGAACGCCATGAAGGATCGCCATTACAAGATCCTCGCCTACATGGTCGGCTCAGCGCCCTTCGCCGCCAACGTCCCGGCCGGCGCGCCGCCCTCCGACCAGTACCCGCCCAAGGACTTCAACGTCTTCGCCCAGCGCATGAAGATGCTCGCCCAGCGCTATCCCCAGGTGAACACCTGGCAGGTCTGGAACGAGCCGAACATCGTCTGGCTGCCCAAGGAAGACCCCAGCGCCTACGACCAACTGCTCGGCACCACCAGCAACGCCATCCGTGCCGCCTTGCCGAACAAGCCCGTGGCCACCGCCGGCATGGCCTACTACAGCCAGATGCGCAGCACTCCCGGGCTGATGCTCGAGAACCTGCTGGTCCAGGGCCTGGGCAACGACAACCTGATCGCCGCCTACCACCCCTACTCCGAGTACCCCGAGGGCGATGACCCGGCGGCCAAGGATTTCCTGGCCCGGGGCAACTTCCTCAACAGTGCCCTGCACGGCAAGGGCGTGCAGCAGGTCTGGGCCACCGAATGGGGCTGGTCGAGCTATACCACCGGCGAACGCGAGATGCAGGCAATGATCGGCCCCAGCGGCCAGGCCGACTACACCCTGCGGCGCCTGGCCCTGATGGCGGCCATGGACTACCAGCGGATCTTCCTGTTCAACCTGAGCGACCTGGACGCCCGGGCCACCAACCGCGACCAGTCCTATGGCCTGGTGGACCTGGCCGGCGACCCCAAGCCGGTCTACACCGCCCTCAAGTACTTCCTCGAGACCACCGGCCCCAGCCTGGCTCCGGCCGACCCGCCGCCCCTGGCCAATGCCCCGGGCGATCTCTACAGCATCGCCTGGACCCGCCCCGATGGCTCCCATGTGTGGATGTTCTGGAGCGCCAGCGGCTCCAGCCTGCAGATCCCCGGGCTGGCCAGCGCCACCTTGCATGACCCGCTGGCCGGCACCCGCACCGACTTGAGCGGGGCCCAAGGCATCAACGTGCCGTTGAAAACCAGCCTGCAACTCCTGGTGTGGTGAACATGAAGATTCTCTGGACCCTGCCCTACCTGCCCTGGCCAGCCACCAGCGGCGGCAAGACCCGGCAATACCATCTGCTGCGAGCCCTGGCCGCCCGTGGGCACCGCATTACCCTGCTGGTGCAATCCAAGACGCCTTTGGACGAAGCCTCGCGCGCCGCCCTGGAACCCTGGCTGGACCGCCTGATCGTGCTGCCGCGCCGCCCCCTGCGCAGCCTCAAGACCCTGCTGGCGGTGCTGTTCGCGCCGTACCCGATGCTGGCCACGATCAATGGCCTGGCCGAGCCGCTGCAACAGCGTTTCCGGCAATTGCTGGAGGAGCCCTGGGACGTGGTGCAGATCGAACACAGCTATAGCTTCCAACCCTTCGAGCAACCACTGCGCCAGCACGAACAAGACTTCATCCTCACCGAGCACAATGTCGAGTCGGCCCTCGGAGCCGCCAGCTACGACCGCCTGCCAGCCTGGTCCAAGCCCTTCACCCTGTATGACCAGTGGCGCTACCGGCGCTGGGAAACCCGGGTATTCCGGCAGGCGGCCCGGGTCGTGGCCGTGACCGAACAGGATGCCGTGACCCTGGCCCGCCTCAGCGGCAAGCCGGCGCCGGTGGTGGTCAACGGCGTCGACTGCGGGCATTACGCCTCGGTGCAGCCGGACTTTTCCAGCCAGCGGCTGTTGTTCATCGGCAACTACGAATACAGCCCCAACCTGGATGCCGTGGAATGGGCCCTGGACAATATCCTGCCGCAGCTGTGGGCCCTCAACCCGGACGTACGTTTCGCCATCTGCGGTTATGCGCTGCCGGACAGCTTCCGCCAACGCTGGACCGACCCGCGCATCGAATGGCAAGGCTTCGTTCCCGACTTGCGCGACCTGCAACGACGCTCGACGCTGTTCTTCGCCCCGCTGCGCCAGGGCGGCGGTTCCAAGCTCAAGGTCCTCGAAGCCATGGCCGCCGGCTTGCCGGTGGTCACCACGGCCCAGGGCTGCTCGGGCCTGCAGGTGGAAAACGGCGAGCACTACCTGGGCGGCGAAGACTCCGCGACCCTGGTGCAAATCCTCGCCCAGGCGCTGGCCGACCCCGAGCGCCTGCGTCGCGTCGGCGCGGCCGGAAGGGCCTACGTCCTGGCCAAGCATGACTGGAGCGCCGCTGCCGCCCAGCTCGAAGCGGTCTATCACCAACTCCCCTCTGTCAAGGAAGAAGTATCCGTATGCGCATAGGCCTGGATTACCGCCCCGCCGCGGGTTACAGCAATACCGGGATTGGCCGGCAGAACCTGGCGCTGGAAGAAGCCCTGCGCGCCAACCCGCAGGTGAGCCTGCAGTTGTTCGGCGTGGCCCCGGAAGATCATCCGCTACGTCGCCGGGTGCACTGCCCGCGCTGGGGAGCGGCGCTGCAAGGCATCCACCGTTTGCCCGGACGGCTGCGCTTCGAAGGCGGCTTTCTACCGGGCGCCCTGCGCGAGGCGGGGGTCGAGGTCTACATCTGCAACTTCAACATGGGCCTGCCGCTGGGCAAGAAACCCCAGGGCTTGCGCTATGTGCTGCAACTGCACGACCTGTTCCAGTTGACCCTGAGCAACAGCCATGGCTCGCGCCTCAAGGAACGCTTCTACCGCCAGAGCGACAAGCTCTCCATCGGCTATTCGGTGAAGCAGGCGGACCGCATCTGGACGCCCTCGCAGTACACCGCCAATGAGTTGGTCAAGCTGTTCCCCGCCGCCCGGGACAAGGTCCGGGTCCTGCCGAACCTGGTGGCCGGCTTCAGCGGCGAGCCGGCCGACATCAATGAGCTGCAACTTCCCGAGCGCTACTGGCTGGTAGTGGGCACTCGCGAACCACGCAAGAACATCCCCTGGTTCGTCTCCGCTTGGCAGGCCGCACGCCAGCAATCGGCCGACGTCCCGGAACTACTGCTGATCGGCGCCCCCGAGCATCTGCCCAGCGAACTACGGGCCCTGCACGGCCTGCATTTCCTCAGCGACATCAGCGACAGCCAACTGCACGCTGTCTACCGCCAGGCCCTGCGCCTGTGGCAGCCCTCCTATGCCGAAGGGTTCGGCTTGCCGGTGATCGAGGCGCTGAGCGTCGGCACCCCGGTGGCAGTGGCCTCGGGCTCGGCCCTGGATGAAATCACCCCGGCCGGTAGCCCGCGCTTCTCGCCCACCGACAGTGCCGCGCTGGGCCAGTTGATGGTGCAGTTGGCCGACTCTCCCAAGGAGGATCCGGCGGCGCTCCAGGCCTGGGCCACCGGTTATGCCGAAGGCGCTTATCGCCAGCGCCTGGATGAACTGCTCGAGGAGCTCAAGTAATGCCCATCGCCCTGCCGCTGGCGCTGATCTTCAGCCTGGTTTTCGGCGTGCTGATCTGGCTGCTGCCGCCCTTGAAGGTACTGGTGCTGATGGTCGCCATCGCCGCGGCCGTGACCGTGGTCCGCCAACCTTTGCGCGGGCTGCTGCTGTTCGCCGTGCTGGCCACCTTCCTGCCCTATTCGACGGTGCAGATCGGCCTGCGTACCACGGTCTCCGAGGCGCTGCTGCTGTTGGTCTGGGTCAGCGTCCTGACCCAGAACCTGTTCTCCAACCTGCCGCGCCCGCCCCGGCTGCTGCGTACCGAGAAGCTGTTGTTGGCGCTGATGGCCTTCAGCGCCCTGCCCTTCATCATCGGCCAGTTGACGGTCGACGCCGTGGGCAACGGGCCGGTGAACTGGGTGCGTTGGCTGCTCAACCTGTCGGCACTGTTCCTGGTGCCGCGCCTCTTGCAGGAGCAACGGGCCCGGGAGCAACTGGTCTGCGGGCTGTTGCTGGGGACTTTGATGCTCCTGCTGCTGTCGATCAGCGTATTCCTCAAGAGCGGCACCGCCACCGCCATGACCCCAATCCTGGAAAGACTCGGCTACGGCGGCATCGCCGTGCTGGGCGACAGCCTCAGCGCCCTGGCCAACCGCATGGGCTCGCCCTGGATGCACCCCAACGTCACTGGCGGCGCCATGGCGTTGATCCTGCCGCTGGCCTTCTGCTTCGGCCTGACCCGAAGCGGCTGGGAACGCCGCCTGGGACTGGGCGTGGCCTTGCTGGGCGCGGTCGGCCTGTTGCTCTCGGGCTCGCGTGGCGCCCTGTTGAGCCTGTTGGTGGTACTGATCTGGATGGCCCGCCAGCGGGTGCCCTACACCGGACGCATGCTCATGGGCGGGTTCGTCCTGGGCGCCCTGCTCATGATGTCCTACCCGCCCCTGCAGGATCGCCTGCTGACCCTGTTCACCTCCAACGATGCCAGTACCAGCGTGCGGGTCGACGAGTACACGCACTTCCCCGAGGCCATGGCGATGTTCCCCTTCGGCATCGGCTTCAAGGTCGACCCACCGGTGCCTGGCACTGGCCTGTGGGGGATTTCCAACCTGTGGTTGAACTACATCTACAAGATCGGCGTACCGGGCATGCTGCTGTTCGTCGCGGTGATCTGGAGCTGGTGGCGGGAAACCCGGGCCCCTGGCCTGCAAACCCGCCTGACCCGGGACAACGCGCTGTGGCTGGGCAGCGGCGCGGGGCTGAGCGCGGCGCTGATCAGCGGCCTGTTCGACCACTATTTCAGCTTCACCCAGGTCTTGGCCGCCCTGTTCTGGCTGCTGCTGGGCCTCAACCTGCATGAAGCCAGGCGCCTGCGGCTCAAGGCCCAGGCCACGGCGCCAGGCAATGCTCCAGAATCTTCTAGCTCAGGAAACCATTCATGAAACATCGCCTCTTTCACTCGCAGAACCTGAAACAGGCACTGCCCGAATATGCGCAGAAAATGGGCGTAAGCCTCGAGGAACTGGAAGCGGCCTATCAGTGGATGCTGGAAAACGACGTGATTTTCGAGCAGCCCCTCAAGGGCAACATCCTCACCTATATCAGCTACCTGAACATCGAATCGAAGATCGAACCGGCTCTGCCCCGGCGCTTCTATGCCCTGCTGGGGCGCGAAGTCAAAGGCGCGCTGATCCCCATGTACGGCATCAATTGGCCGACCCTGCGCGATCGCATGCTGCGCACCTGGGAGCAGATGTACAACATCCTGATCTGCAAGATCCCCAGCCATACCCTGCGCCTGCTCTGGTTGCGCATGGGCGGGGCGAAGATCGGCAAGGGCTCCACGGTCTGGCGCAACACCGAGGTACTGGGTATCGACAGCCTGCGCATCGGCCAGGACAGCACCGTGGCCTGGCATTGCCAACTCGATGCCCGGGGTGGCTTGATCATCGGCGATCACGTGACCATCGCTTCCCACGTACTGATCATCGCCGGCGGCCACGACCTCAAGGAGCCGGAGTTCTGGGCGGTCGGCGGGCCGATCTATATCCATGACTACGCCTGGATCGCCAGTCGCGCACTGCTTTCCTATGGCGCCGACATCGGTGAGGGCGCGGTGGTCGGAGGCCAATCGGTGGTGTCCAAGCCGGTACCGCCCTATGCCATCGTCAGCGGCCCGGATGCCGCGATCAAGGGCGAACGCTGTCGTAACCTCAACTACAAAGTGGGCGGCAAAGGCCTGTTCACTTTGTTCCACTGAAACGCCCGGCATGTTCGGCGCAACGCTGTGGTTGACCCTGGCCACCCTGACCGGCCTGGCCGCCGGCTTCGCCCGGGAGTGGCTGTTGGTGGCCGCCTGGGGGGCGGGCGGCCAGAGCGATGGTTTCCTGGTGGCGATGTTCCTGCCCGAGGCCCTGCGCATGGCCCTGGCCGCCGGCCTGCTCAGCGCCGCGGCCCTGCCGCTGTACCAGCAACGCTCGGCCACGCAGCAGCAGGCCTGGCTCGCCGCCCTGGCTCCGCGCCTGTTGTTCTGCGGCTTGTTGCTGGGCGGCATACTGAGCCTCGGCGCGCCCCTGTGGGTACGCCTGGTGGGCCCAGGCCTTTCCAATGACGGCTACGCCCTGGCCAGCGGTGGCCTGCACTGGCTCGCCTGGTGCGCACCTGGATTCATCCTCCACAGCCTGTTCTGCGTACCCTTGCAGGCTCGTTCGCGTTTTGTCCTGGCAGGGCTGGGCTCGTTGTTGTTCAACCTGCCGCCAGTGCTCTACCTGGCCAGCTTGCACCATGCCGCCAGCCCCACCGGCCTGGCAGCCGCTTGTGTCCTGGGCAGCGTGCTGATGCCCAGCGTGCTGCTGCCCAGCCTGCTGCGCGAGGGCTGGCGCCCCTGGCGCATCCAGGGCGCGCCCGGGGCCGGCCGCGAGTTGCTGCAGCGCATCGGGCCGTTGCTGAGCAGCAACCTGGCCAGCCAGGGCCTGGCGTTGCTGGAACGCATGGCCGCCTCGTTGCTGGGCGAGGGTGCGGTCACCTGGATCAACCTGGCGCGCAAGCTGATCAACCTGCCGCTGATCGCCCTGATGAGCCTCAACCAAGTGCTGCTGGGCCTGATGAGCGGCAGCTCCGGCGAACAACGGCTGGATCTGCTGCGCAAGGGCCTGAGCAGCGCCAGCCTGCTGACCATCCCGGCGGTGGTGGGGCTGATCGGCGCCGCGGCGGCCCTGGTGCATCTGCTGTTGCCTTCCCAGGCAGCGGACAGCCCCTTGCCGAACCTGCTGGCCTGGTTCTCGGTGCCACTGCTGTTCGGTGCCTGGAACGCCCTGCTGGCGCGTTATGCCTACGCTGCGGGAGATACCCGCATGCCGCTCAACTGCGAACTGGCCGGCAGCCTGCTCAATGCCTTGCTGCTAGCTGCGCTTCCCTATTTCCTGGGGCTGGTGGGCATCGCCCTGGCGGCCATCTGTGGGGTGGTGCTCACCGCCCTGCTGCTGATGCGCCGCCAGCAGTTGCTGGGCCTGCTGCCCTGGCGCAGCCACTGGTCGATAGGCATCGGCGGCATGCTGCTGGCGGCGCTGTTCCTGCATCCGCTGACCTCGATCATCTGGCAACTGGCCCTGAGCAGTGCCTGCGGGTTGCTATTGTTGCTGGGACTCGCCGCCTGGCTGCGCCCCTGGCGCCAGAACCTGACCTGAACCGGAGGCATCTATGTCGGCACTGCGCGTGGCCTGTGTAATCCCCACCTACAACGGTTGCCGGGACCTGGCCCGGCTGCTGGATTCCCTGGCCATCCAGAGCGCCGTCTTCGATACCCTGATCGTCGATTCCAGCTCCAGCGACGGCACTTATGAACTGGCCGTGTCACGTTGCCCCAACGTGTTGCGCATCGACAGCCGCGACTTCAATCACGGTGGTACCCGGCAACTGATGGTGGAGCGCAATGCCGACTACGACGTCTATGTGTTCATGACCCAGGACGCCTACCTCGCCGATGCCGAGGGCATCGCCAGGATCGTCGCGCCCTTCGCCGATGGACAAGTGGGAGCCGTGTGCGGGCGCCAACTGCCACACCTGGATGCCAGCCCCCTGGCCACCCACGCGCGGCTGTTCAACTACCCTCCCACGTCCCAGGTGAAGAGCCTGGCCGATGTGCCGGCGCTGGGCATCAAGACCGCCTTCATGTCCAACTCGTTCTCGGCCTATCGCCGCGAGGCGCTGATGCAAGTAGGCGGTTTTCCCAACCACGTGATCCTGTCCGAGGACATGTACGTCGGCGCCAAGATGCTCCTGGCCGGCTGGAAGGTCGTCTATGAAGGCACAGCCTGTTGCCACCACTCCCACAACTACAGCCTCAGGGAAGAGTTTCGCCGCTATTTCGACATCGGTGTGTTCCACGCCCGGGAGCCCTGGATCCGCCAGGCCTTCGGCGGCGCCGGCGGCGAAGGATTGCGCTACGTCAAATCCGAACTGGCGTTCCTCGGTCTCGGACGGCTGCTGCAATGGCCTGGCTCATTGCTGCGCAATGCACTGAAGCTGTTCGCCTACAAGCTCAGCCAGCAGGAACGCTACCTGCCCCTGGGCCTGAAGAAGCGCCTGGGCATGTACCGCCGTTACTGGGACGGCCCCAACGCTCGCCCTCAGCCAGGGCCGCGGCAGTAACTTTTCTGACTTTAGAAAGAGAATCCCCCGAATTGACCCTCCAGCACCGATCAGTGACTGTGGTCGTCAGGCACTGACGCCTCAAACAGGGAAGTACAAGGTCATGAATGACAAGGGGTTGTATCCACGAGCGCATTCGACGCTCAACCGCATCAAAGACAACGCCTGGCTATCCAGCCCCTCAAGCCAGGAGTTCCGCGAACAGCGCCCGCCTCAGTCCCGCCTATCGTCATTGCTCAAGCGCCTGGGTCGACTGGCATTGGCCGCAGCCCTGCTGGCGGGTCTGGTGACCTGGGGTCTTCACAGCCGTTTCGGCCTGTTGCTGCTGTTACTGCTGCGTTGAACGCATCGGAGCCGGCCCAATACCGGGCCGGCTCGGGAGGTTCAATCCAGCAGCTCGCTCAGGGGAATGAAAGTGACCTGGTCACCTTCGACCAGGGTCCGCCCTTCGAGCACCTCCACCAGACCTTCGGCCCACGCCGCGCTACGCAGGACCCCTGAACTCTGGTTGCGATAGATGATCGCTCGGCCATCCTCGAGCCGCCCCCGCAAGTACTCACGCCGATTGCCCGGCTGAGGCCAGGCAAAGCCGGCCGCCACCTGGAAACGCAGCGGTTGGATGTTTTGCACGCCCTGGCGCCGCAGCAGGTAGGGACGAGCCAACAGGGCGAAGGTCACCAGGGTCGATGCCGGGTTGCCAGGCAAGCCAATCACCGGCACACCCCGAAAATGCCCGAAGGTCAGTGGCTTGCCCGGCTTGATCGCCAGCTTCCACAACGCCAGCTCGCCCGCCTCGCGCAGGGCCAGGCCGAGGAAGTCCGCCTCCCCTACCGAGACACCGCCGGTGGACAAGATCAGGTCGACGTCCTTGAGCTCTGCCAAGCGTTCGCGGGTCGCGGCCAGGTCGTCAGGCAGGATCCCGGCGTCCAGCACTTCGCAGCCCAGGCGCTGCAGCCAGCTGCACAACAGGACCCGGTTGCTGTTGTAGATCTGCCCGGGCCCCAGGGGTTGGCCCGGCTCCAGCAGTTCGTCGCCGGTGGACAGCACCGCCACCCGCACACGGCGAATCACGTCCAGCTCGGCACATCCCAAGGAAGCGGCCAGCCCTTGTTCGATAGGCCCCAGGCGAGTACCCGCAGCGAGGATCTGCTCACCAATGGTGGTTTCCTGGCCCTGTGGACGGATGTTCTGCCCGACTTTCAGCGGCTCGGTGAAACGCACCCGTTGATCGTCCTGGACCTCGGTGTTTTCCTGCATCTGGACACAATCCGCGCCGGCCGGCACTGGGGCCCCGGTGAAGATCCGCGCGCATGTTCCCGGTTGCAGCGGCTCCGGGGCCTGGCCGGCAAAGATCTTCTGGCTGACCGGCAGGGGCTCGCCCTTCCAATCCTCCAGGCGCAGGGCATAACCATCCATGGCGCTGTTGGGCCAGGGCGGCAGGTCCAGGCTGGATACCAGGGGCTCGGCCAGCACCCGACCCTGGGTCGCCGCCAATGGCAAACGCTCGCGCTCGCGGATCGGCGTCGCCTCGGCCATCGCCAGCAGGCGCTCCAGCGCCTCCTCCACAGGCATCAGGGCACCGAGCTTGCCCGGCTTAGCCACGGGATTCACAGGGTGCCGCCTGTTTCAGGTGAGGAACGAAATTGCAGGGACGGTGCCGCGAGTCCAGCTGTTCGGCAAGGATGCCATCCCAACCGGTGCGCACTGCGTTGGTGGAACCAGGCAGGCAGCAGACCAGCGTGCCATTGGCCAGGCCGGCCAACGCTCGCGACTGCACGGTGGAGGTACCGATGTCCGCCACGGAGATCTGCCGGAACAGCTCGCCAAAACCATCGACCTGCTTGTCCAGCAGGCACGCCACCGCTTCTGGAGTGCTATCGCGCCCCGTGAAACCGGTACCGCCGGTGATCAGCACTACCTGTACCTGGTCATCGGCGATCCAGGTGGCGACCTGGGCGCGGATCTTGTACAGGTCGTCCTTGAGCAGGACCCGCGCCGCCAGGTGGTGACCGGCAGTACCCAGGCGCTCGACGAAGAGCTGGCCGGAGGTATCGGTGTCCAGGGTGCGGGTATCGCTGACCGTCAAGACCGCGATATTCAGCGGGGCAAAAGGTACATCAGCCTTGGCTTTCATAGGCTCGATCCAGTGATGGGGAAACAGGCCGGTGTTATATCACAGGCCTCCGCTCCGCCGCCGTGCATCCGGCAATGCCTCGAGGGTCGGTTCATTCGGGAACAATCAGGCACAATGAGCGGCGCACATCAGCGAACGCCTGCGATCGTCCCGCCAACGTGGCAGAATGTCCCTGGCCAAGGAACTTGCAGACGTTGTATACGTCTGAAGACCAGCACTCATAAGTACTCATTTCGGAGACATACAATGACTCAACGGACCCTCGCCACTTTCATGCTCGCATTGGGCCTGGCCACTCTCGCCGGTTGCGCATCGCCGACAGTGATCACCCTGAATGATGGTCGCGAAATCCAGGCCGTGGATACCCCTAAGTTCGACAGTGATTCCGGCTTCTACGAGTTCGAACAACTGGACGGCAAGCGCACTCGCATCAACAAGGATCAGGTACGTACCGTCAAGGAGCTGTAAGCCTGGCGACTGCCGACCTGAAAACGCTAAAACCCGCCTGGTGCGGGTTTTAGCGTTTCTACGTCTCGGGATTTACCAGTCGAGGCGGATACCACTCTCGAACTCACGCTCCTGGCCAGTCAGCGGATCGATGAAGCGCAAGCCCTGGGCCAGCAGCTTCAACGGCTTGGCAGGGTCATCCTCAGCGTCCTTGAGCACCTGGGGATAGAACGGATCATTGCAGATCGCCGCGCCCAGCGCGCTCATGTGCACACGCAACTGGTGCTTCTTGCCCGTCACCGGATACAGCCCGTAACGCCAAAGGTCACCATGCTTTTCCCGGACTTCCACCAGGGTCTCGGTGTTGCTCACACCTGGGACCTCCTGCATGCGGAAGAAGGGTTCGCCGTCCACCAGCCGGCTCTTGTGCAAAAGCGGGAAGACCAGCTCGGGCAAGGCTCCGGCAATGGCTTCATAGCGCTTCTCGATTTGCCGGGTGGGAAACAGCGCCTGATAAGCCGAGCGACTACCCGGGTCGGCGGAAAACAGCACCAGCCCAGCGGTGTGCCGGTCAATACGATGCAGGGGCACCAGGTGCGGATTGTCAAAGCGACGGATCAACCGCCGCAGCAAGGTCTGCTCGACATACTCGCCCGCCGGGGTCACCGGCAGGAAATGCGGCTTGTCCGCCACCACCAGGTGCTCGTCGGCATACAGCACCGTCTCCTGCACCGGAATCACCTTTTCGTTCGGTACCTCGCGAAAATAGTGAATCAGCAAACCTTCACGATAGGCCAGCTCCACAGCGATGGGCTGGCCTTGTCCGTCCAGCACCCGCCCCCGGGCAAACCGGTCCAGCCATTGCTCGCGACTGATGGCCTTGAAGTGATCGCACAGGCAATCCAGCACGGTCGCCCAGGGGCCTGGAGGCAGGTACAAAGTGCTGGCCTGATGCTGTGCCGCAGAAAAACTCACGCAAGACATACAAAAACTCGAGGGATCGATCCAAGCCGGCATTATCCAACAGTGATCCCCGGCAGCCTAGGAAGAGTTTGCCCACCTTCAGGCACAGGACTGCCTGGCCTGGGCCGCCGCCTCGGTGAACTCCTTGAGCCAGCGCAAGACGTCTACCGCTTCCCAGCGAGCCGGATCGTACAGGGCATACAACAGCCCCTGGTACCCTACGACGTCCAACTGGCGGTGATAGCCCGCACGCTGGAACAGGGCCTCTATCTCGGCGAAACAGGTGTTGAAATGCAGCTTGTTGAAAGGCGTCTTGCCCTCGGTGACCAGACCATCCAGGCGCAGCTCATGCACCGCCTCGCGCAGCACGTCGGGAGACATGTTGTTCACGCTGTTTTTCAGTTGTTCGACATTGACCATCATTTATTCCTTTGAAGGTTCGAAGCCTGCACCACATCCATCAGGGCTGCTTGTGCCCAACGTAGCTGACGACCCAAAGCACCACGCCCCAGATCTCGATCGAGCCCAAGTCGTCCAGGGCAATGGAAGGGATCGACGGACGCGCTGCCTTGAGCAGCAGGCCGCCACGGGGATCGGGTGCCAGCAGGCGCAGCGAATACTCGCTGCAGCCGTGGGGGCGCACCACCAGGTATTGGTCCACCACCGGGGTGGCGGAACGATCGACGATCAGGCGATCCCCGGGGTACATGCCAAACCCCAGGAGGTTGTCATCGTCCACCAGCAGGCCGTGGATCTGAGGAGCCCCCAGGCCCAGGGTCCGGTCCAGTGAGAAACCACTGCCGATGGGGCCAGGGGCAGGCTCGCTGTCGCCCAACTCCATGAGACGGGTTGGCAACGGTTGCGAACGTTCGATACCGGTCAGGAAAGTGAGAGACATGGCGAGATTCCTCGTTGACTGTATATACATACAGTAACCGAATCGATGGATCTCGCCAACGAATTCCAGGCAAGGGCGACAGGCGGAAGCTGCGCGACGCCAGTTTTCAGCGCAGGAAGGCCACCACCTGTTCGGCGTCGAACGGCCAGCCCAGCTCGGCGCCATTGTCTGCCCGGCGCAGCACCGGGATACGCAAGCCGTAGGCTTCGAACAGCTCCTGGCTGTCGGCGATGTCCACCAACTCGACCATCAGGCCGTGCTCCACCAGCGGCATCAGCTCGGCCTCGGCCAGTTCGCACAAATGGCAGCCAAGGGTGCCGAACAATTGGCATTCAGGAGGCATGGGGATCGACCATTGAAATGAGGAACGGGCGCTCATTGTAGGGCCTGGATGAAAACAGCGTCGACCCGCCCTAGAGAATGAAGCGCACCCGGCGGCTGGCCAGGATCAGCAGCGGTGCCACGGCAAAGGCCAGCACCAACACCAGCATCGTCATCTGGTTGCCATAGGCCATGCCCGCCGCAAGCGCGCCATAGACGAACCAAGGGTGCACGTAATACACCGCCGAGGACAGCTTGGCCGGGAAGTTGCTGTGGCTGGCCCGGAAGTAAGCCTGGGGCAGCAAGAACAGCGCTGGAGTGATCACCAGCAGCGATGCGAGGAAATCGAAGTTCTGCTCGACGTCCGCCCGCAGCGCGAAATTCACTGCGGCCTCGCCCAGGATCAGCACCAACCCCAGCCCCAGCCAGCCCCACAGCAGCGGCCGGCCGATACGCTGCGCCAGTTCATGGCGGGCACAGAGGAAACCGATGGCCATGAACGGGAAACCCATGAACAGGAAATTGCGCGCCGTGTAGTCGTTCTGGTTGAAGTGCTGGAGAAAGGCGTTGGGCAGCTCGAAATAGACCCGCGCGTATTGCAGGCACAAACCAGCCAGGAACGCCGCCAGGGCCAGGCCGATCAGTGCCGGCGAACGCCAGCGGCGCAACACCAAAAGGATCAGCCCGCCGCCCAGCATTCCCAGCAGGTACCAGAGGTGGAAGTAGCCGATCAGCAGCTTCTTCACCACCCCCAGTACCCCGCCGAGGCTGGCGATGGTCGCCGGATCGACGTACTGCGGGCTGTAGACCAGCATCCAGAACAGGTAGATCAGCAATCCACGCTTGAACCACTGGGCGAAGGAATGCCCCCCTTCCAGGGTCTGGTACAGGTAGTAGCCATTGATGATGAAGAAGGTCGGCACCGCCACCCGGAACAGGCCGTTGCACAACAGGTAGCCGACCCAGGTGTAATTGCCCCCCAGCAGCTTGCAGTGCAGCATCACCACCATTACCGCGAGCAGGACCTTGAGGGCGTCGAGATTTCCGTTGAGAACTTTCGGCATCGAATGGCTACCCGAGCAGGCAGAAGGATTCCCGGATTACACCGGATCGTAGTGTTTGCGCTTGCCGGCCGAACTGAAGCGACGCTTGCAGTAGGCCGTGGCCCGGTCGAGGATCGGCTTCTCGTAGAACTGATAGCCCACCCAGCCATAACAGACCACCGCCGTCATCATCAGCAGCAGGAACAGCAGGTTATCCACAGGGCTGTGGGGCCAGGCTCCGATCACCTGCCAGGCCCTGCCGATCACCCCCAGCACCAACAGGTGCGACAAGTAGATGGTGTAGGACATATCGCCGGTGGCCGTAAGAAAGGCCGGCATCCGGATCAACTGCCGCCGTTCCAACAGCGCCAGGGACAGCACCAAGGCGCCGAACGCCAGGCCCACCGCCAGCATCCTCGGCAAGCCTTCGGTGGTGAAGAGCCGGTAGCTGTAGATCAACGGGAACCCCACCAGCAGCACCGCCACCAACGCGCCCCAAGCCAGCCAGGTGGGCACCCGGGCGCTGTGCGGCCCATAGAAGAACAGGGCCAGGGCACTGCCGACGATGAATTCCAGGGCATAGGGATGCAGCATGATCTTCAGGGCCGGGGAATAGTCCTGCCAGTCCTGCAACAGGTTGAAGACCACCAGCGCCACCGCCCACAGCAGCAGGATCCACGGCAACCAGCGCTCCTTGAAGAACAGCAGCAGGGTGAACACCAGGTAGAACCACAACTCGAACAGCAGCGACCAGGCCACCATCACCAGCAGCACTCGGTCGTTGGGCAGCAGCAGGAACGACATCCACAGGTTCGAGCCGCCGTGGGAGCTGTTCACCAGCGCCGGCTGCCACAGGTACACCCCCAGGGTGATGAAGAAATACAGCCAGTAGGTGGGATAGATCCGCGACAAGCGGTTGAACAGGAAGCGCTGGGTCTCGACGCTTTTCTGGAAACGCCCGCGGCTGACGATCACCATCACGAAACCACTGATGACGAAGAACAGGTCGACCCCCAACTGGAAGAAGTTCACGTACACCGGCAACAGGATGTCGCCCCCGGAATACTTGATCTCCACCGACATCATGTGGAATAGCACCACTCCCAGCACCGCGGCCCCACGCAACCCTTGCAGTGAATACAGACGCTCCATAAACCTCTCCGGCTCCCCACTGGCACGGCCCCTGTGGCACAGGCTGCCTGAACATCGCCCTGCGTCGCCCCCCGGCCACTTGCCGCCGGGGGCCACTCGCATCGACCGTTTCTGAGCATAGCGAAGGCTCGTGAAGATGGGACACTCTGGCGAAAGAATGACCTGGATCAGCACGATTTCCTGCCGGCCGGGGGATCCTTCCGACCTTTTTGCCTCTAGGCTTTGCCTGGCCGTCCCTTGTCCGGAGATAACCGTTGTTCGCCAACCTGCTGATCATTCTCGCCTCCTCGCTGGTGGTCATCGCGCTGTTCCGGCGCCTGAGCCTGCCGCCAGTGCTGGGTTACCTGTCGGTCGGACTGATGGTCGGCCCCACCGCCCTGGACTGGGTCAACGACAGCGAGGACCTGCCGGACCTGGCCGAGCTGGGGGTGGTGTTCCTGCTGTTCTCCCTGGGGCTGGAGTTTTCCCTGTCGAAGATGCTCGCCCTGCGTCGCGTGGTCTTCGGCCTCGGCAGCCTGCAAGTGCTGTGCACCGGCCTGGTGCTGGGTGGACTGCTGGCGCTGTTCGGCATGTCCTTGAGCTCGGCGCTGATGCTCGGCACCGGGCTGGCCCTGTCGTCCACCGCCATCGTCAGCAAGGAGCTGACCAGCCTGGGCGAGATATTCAGCAGCCACGGCCAGAATGCCATCGGCGTGCTGCTGTTCCAGGACGTGGTGGCCGTGCTGTTGCTGACCCTGGTCCCGGTGTTCGCCGGCAGCACCGACCAGGCCTGGTACTGGGCCCTGCCCGCGACCCTGGGCAAGACCGTGGTGCTGTTCGTCGGCCTGCTGCTGGCCAGTCGCTGGCTGCTGCCACGCCTGTTCCACGAGGTCGCCGCCTCCCACTCCGCCGAACTTTTCGTGCTGCTGGCCCTGGTGATCGTCCTGCTGACCGCCTGGCTCACTCACCTTTTGGGGCTGTCGCCGGCCCTGGGAGCCTTCCTGGCCGGCATGCTGCTGGGGGAAAGCCACTACCGGCACCAGATCGAAGCCGATATCCGACCGTTTCGCGACATCCTGCTGGGGTTGTTCTTCGTCAGCATCGGCATGCTCATCGACCTGCAGCTGTTCATCGACCACAGCCTGCTGATCATCGGCCTGACTCTGGCCCTGCTGCTGGTCAAGGGCACGGTGGTCGCGGCCCTGCTCAAGCTGCGCGGCAGCGACGGCGAAACCGCCTGGCGCAGCGGCCTGGCCCTGGCCCAGGGCGGAGAATTCTGCTTCGCCCTGATGGCCCAGATGCAGCTGAGCCAGATGATCCCGTCCACGCTCAGCAGCCTGCTATTGGCCGCCACCTTCTGTTCGATGCTGCTGACGCCATTGCTGCTGCGCGCTGCCCCGGTGCTCACCGCGCGCTTGCACCGCAAGCCCAACCAGGCTGCGCAGCTGGAGGAAATCAGCGCGCAGAACGCGCAGTTGCAGGGCCATGTGCTGATCTGCGGTTATGGTCGGGTCGGCCAGTCCATCGGCCGTTTCCTGCGCCACGAACAACTGCGCTACATCGCCCTGGACGACGATCCCGTGCGGGTCCAGGAGGCCTCGGCGGCGGAAAGCTGCGTGCATTACGGTGACTGTCGGCGCGGCGACCTGCTGGCGGCGGTCGGCCTGGAGCGCGCGCGGCTGCTGGTGATCGCCGTGGACAAGACCGATATCGCCCTGACCGTGCTCAAGGCCGCCCGGCGCCTGGACGGCAACGTGCCGATCCTGGTGCGCACCCGGGACGACAGCCAGTTGGCGGAACTCAAGGCCGCCGGTGCCAACGAAGTGGTGCCCGAGCTGCTGGAGTCGAGCCTGATGCTCGCCTCCCATGCGCTGATCATGCTGGGCCTGCCCGAGCAGCGGGTGCAGCGCACGGTGGATGAAGTGCGCCAAAGCCGCTACCGGCTGCTCCACGGCTTCTACCATGGCGGACAAAGCGATACCCAGGACAACCACGAACCGCCTGCCGTACAGATGCACGCGGTGAACCTGGATGCCGATGCCCATGCCTGCGACCAGCCGCTGCAAGCCCTGGCCCTGGATCGCCTGGGAGTGGACATCCGCGCCGTGCAACGCCAGGGCCACGACCTGCCGCTAGGTCCGGGCCTGCGCCTGCAAGCGGGCGACCGGGTGCTGCTGTCCGGTCCGCAGAACGCCATCGAAGCTTGCGAGGCGCGCCTGCTGGGCGGCTGAACTTGGTGCGCCGTGCCCCCGGTTGGCCCATGGTCAACCGGGGACGATGGCGGCTCACTCCTGGTTGACCGCACCGATCTTGTGCAACGACAGGTCGGCACCGTAGTACTCCTGTTCCTGGCTCAGGCGCAGGCCGCAGGTGGCCTTGATCGCGCCATATACGGCGAAGCCTCCCAGCAGCGCCACCAGCACCCCGAGCCCGGTGCCGAGCAACTGGCTGGCCAGGCTCACGCCGCCCAACCCGCCCAGCGCCGCCTGGCCGAAGATCCCGCAGGCGATTCCGCCCCAGACCCCACACAAGCCATGCAGCGGCCACACTCCCAGCACATCGTCGATCTTCCATTTGCCCTGGGCGGCGATGAAACACCAGACGAACAGCGCCCCGGCAATGACCCCGGTGCACAACGCCCCCACCGGATGCATCAGGTCCGAACCGGCACAGACCGCCACCAGCCCCGCCAGCGGCCCGTTGTGCAGGAAGCCCGGGTCGTTGCGCCCGACGATCAACGCCGCCACTGTGCCGCCGACCATGGCCATCAGCGAGTTCACCGCCACCAGCCCGCTCAGGCCCTGCAGGGTCTGGGCGCTCATCACGTTGAAGCCGAACCAGCCGACGATGAGGATCCACGAGCCCAGCGCCAGGAAGGGAATGCTCGATGGCGCGAAAGCCACCAGCTTGCCGTCGCGATAGCGCCCATTGCGCGGCCCCAGCAACAACACCGCCGCCAGGGCCAGCCAGCCCCCCATAGCATGCACCACCACCGAACCGGCAAAATCGTGAAAACCGGCGCCAAAGCGTTGTTGCAGCCAGGCTTGCAGGCCATGGTTGCCGTTCCACACCACCCCTTCGAAGAACGGGTAGACGAACGCCACGATCAACACCGTGGCGCACAACTGTGGGACAAAACGCGCACGCTCGGCGATGCCGCCGGAGATAATCGCCGGGATCGCCGCGGCGAAGGTCAAGAGGAAGAAGAACTTCACCAGGCCGTAGCCATGGTCGGCACTGAGTGCCGCCGCCGGTTGCAGGAAGCTCACGCCGTAGGAGATCCAGTAGCCTATAAAGAAATAGGCCAGGGTCGAGACAGCGAAGTCGCTGAGGATCTTCGACAAGGCGTTGACCTGGTTCTTCTGCCTGACCGTCCCCACTTCGAGGAAGGCGAAACCGGCGTGCATGGCCAGGACCATGACCGCCCCGATCAGAATGAACAGCGTGTTGGAACCGTGGACCAGGGTGTCCACAGCGCTTTGCAGGTTTTCCATGGAGTGGGCAGATCCGCTAATGGCGGTCGGCTTGCCCTGCGGTCGACGCGCCCTGCACCAAATTGGCTCCCGGGGGCGCCGGCAAGCGCCTCCAATGAACCGTTTTGGCGCGCCGCACGCCGCACGCGAAACCGCAGGCAAGACAATGACCGGGAGTTGTGGTTGATTCGTCCAGGGCTGACGCGGCTTGCACGCCAGCCCCGCGCATTTTCGGCGCAGGCCCCGGGGCCTGCGCACCAGGACAAAGCAAAAGCTGTACCAGGCAATTTCAGTGAACCTTCATCCGGGGCTCACACTCATAGCTCACACAAGCCACCCAAGGAGGCAGCAGCATGGCCAGCAAAACGGCAAAGACAGCTCAAGAAGTATTGATGGCGGATTTTCAGGCACTGGTCAGCGACACCGAGCGTCTGCTGGAGCACACCGCGACCCTGGCCGGCGACCAGGCCGATGAGTTGCGCGAGCAGATCCACGAGAGCCTGCTCAAGGCCCGGGAAACCCTGCAACTGACCGAGGAATCCCTGCGCCAGCGGGGCCAGGCGGCCGTCACCGCCGCGGAAGACTACGTCCAGGCCAACCCTTGGCAATCGGTGGGAATCGCCGCTGGGGTGGGCTTCCTCATTGGCCTCCTGGCGACGCGGCGCTGATATGGCACTCGACGAATCCAGCGCATCGGGCAGCGGCCCGAGCGCTTCCTCACGGCGCCTGGGGGCGGCAGTCCTGGGCTTGTTGCACAGCCACGTAGAGCTATTTGGCATAGAACTGCAGGAGCAGAAGGCCCGCACCGTGAGCCTGCTGCTGTTCGCCGGGCTGGCCCTGGTATTCGCCCTGCTGTTGCTGGTGGGGCTGTCGGCACTGGTGCTGATCCTGCTCTGGGACACCTATCGCCTGGCCGGCATCGTCGGCCTGTGCGTGTTCTACGCCCTGGCCGCGCTGTTCTGCGGCCTGCGCCTGAAATCGGCGGTGTTCGATGAGTCCTCGCCCTTCCATGCCACCCTCGAAGAGCTGGCCAATGACCGGGAGCGCCTGCTGCCATGAAGTTGCCTGACATTCCGCAGAACGCCTCGCGCCGGGACATGCGCAAGGCCCTGATCCGCTTGCGCATGGAAATGCACCGCCAGGAGATCCGCCAGGAAACCCGGCAACTGCTGCAACCCCTGCAGCGCATGCGCAGCATGGGGCAGAACTGGCAGCAAGGTCTTGGGATCAAACACGCGCCACTGTGGGGCGTGGCGGTGGTGACCCTGCTGGGCTTTCTTACCGGCAAGGGTGCTCGCAATGGCGGTACCAGCAGCCTGACCCGTCTGGTACGCCTGGGCTCCAGCCTGCTGCCGTTGATCAAGCTGGTGCTGCAGGGCTCCTCGCGTAAATCCTGAAGCGCCTGCGTAGTCCCTGCTCCTTGCCCGGCCATCCGCAGCGGCTCCCGGACTCCAGGGGCCGCTTTCGGCCGTCGCCAGATCGCTGATGAATCCCCGAGGACATTTACCGTCGCGCCCCTTGCAGCCATGGCCGGGAACCCGGAAGCTGGGCGCTTCACGTTTTCTTCGGAGAGACCCCGCCTTGGATTGGCAGACCCTGCTCAACCGCGAACGCCTCGGAAAGCCAGTACACAGCCCGGAAGAACTGGGCCGTAGCCCTTTCCACAAAGACCACGACCGCATCATCTTCTCCGGCGCCTTCCGCCGCCTGGGCCGCAAGACCCAGGTACACCCGGTATCCAGCAACGACCATATCCACACCCGCCTGACCCATTCCCTGGAAGTCAGCTGCGTGGGCCGTTCCCTGGGCATGCGGGTGGGCGAGACCCTGCGCGGCGCCCTGCCTGAATGGTGCGAACCCAGCGACCTGGGCATGGTGGTGCAATCGGCCTGCCTGGCCCACGACATCGGCAACCCACCCTTCGGCCACTCCGGCGAGGACGCCATCCGCCATTGGTTCCAGCAAGCGGCCGGACGTGGCTGGCTGGATGCGATGAGCGAGGCCGAACGCCAGGACTTCCTCAATTTCGAGGGCAATGCCCAGGGTTTCCGGGTCCTGACACAGCTGGAATACCACCAGTTCGACGGGGGCACCCGATTGACCTACGCCACCCTCGGCACCTACCTGAAGTACCCCTGGACCGCGCGCCATGCCGACTCCCTGGGCTACAAGAAGCACAAGTTCGGCTGCTACCAGAGCGAACTGCCATTGCTGGAGCAGATCGCCCACAAGCTGGGCCTGCCGCAACTGGAAGAGCAGCGCTGGGCCCGACACCCCCTGGTGTACCTGATGGAGGCCGCGGACGACATCTGCTACGCGCTGATCGACCTCGAGGACGGCCTGGAAATGGACCTGCTGGAGTATGCCGAGGTGGAGTCCCTGCTCCTGGGCCTGGTGGGCGACGACCTGCCGGAAACCTACCGCCAGCTGGGCCCGGGTGACTCGCGCCGACGGCGCCTGGCGATCCTGCGGGGCAAGGCCATCGAGCACCTGACCAACGCCGCCGCACGGGCCTTCGTGGAGCAGCAGGACGCCCTGCTGGCCGGCACCCTGCACGGCGATCTGGTGGAGCACATGCATGGCCCCGCCAAGCGCTGCGTGCTCAACGCCAAGGACATGGCCCGCAAGAAGATCTTCCAGGACAAGCGCAAGACCCTGCACGAGATCGGCGCCTACACCACCCTGGAGATCCTGCTCAATTCCTTCTGCGGCGCCGCGCTGGAACAACATGGCGGCAAGACCCCGTCGTTCAAGAACCGGCGCATTCTCGACCTGCTGGGCAACAACGCCCCGGACCCAGGCTGGCCATTGCACAAGGCTTTCCTGCGGGTCATCGACTTCATCGCCGGCATGACCGACAGCTATGCCAGCGAAATGGCCCGGGAAATGACCGGACGCTCCAGCCCGCAATGACCCCTGCGCTGCCGCGGCCTGGTCTTCGAGACAGGCCGCGATAGCCTCGCGACCACCCCGCCAGCAACTAGGGGATTCCCCTAGCCCACTATCCACCAGCACCAGTCGGATACTTGCCAAGCACGCCCATGAACCGGGCAATAGCAGCAGAATTAGATATCTAGGGAAAACCCTTAGTGAAACTAATTTAACCAACCCAGACAAAAACTAGAGCAACTACTCAGGTCAAATCCCCAACTAGCTAGAAGCACTCATTAGTCTGCGAGTGGATATCCGGCCACCCTCACAGAATTAAACATTTATTCATCAACCCAACCAAACATCCGACCTTTGGCATTTTGCCATCTCAGCTACAAGCCTTGCCTTTCAAGGACATGACGCAAATTTAGTTAGCCTTCTATGCACTTACAATTTATATACAAATAGGTTTTTTGGTTTCGGATAGTCTCGATTTCAACAGGAAATTTCCCCGCTGAACGCCCCCGAATAAAAATAATTCTGCTCTGCGCTGTAACGTTTCCAGGTCAACTCACTCAACCCTTTTGTCATACCTGAAACTGCACTGATTCATCCGGTACTCACTCAGGAACTGTCACTCTCGAGCACTTGGACATTTGCCCCCGATATAGATATCGACGGCGCAACATGTTCATAGGGCAGAACTAAAAGCGACGTCACTAGTTGAGCCCGCTGACCGGCTTCTCTGTTGTTCGTCACTTGGTCTTTTTACAGTAAGGATGCCAAGTGCCCCATTCATCACACACTGTCCGCTCCCTCCTCCCCCGCACCGGCGTGTGGTGCCTGGGACTGCTGTTCGGCATGGCGCAGCTGGGCCCGG
Source organism: Pseudomonas sp. CMR5c (assembly GCF_003850545.1). Lineage (NCBI taxonomy): Bacteria > Pseudomonadati > Pseudomonadota > Gammaproteobacteria > Pseudomonadales > Pseudomonadaceae > Pseudomonas > Pseudomonas sp. CMR5c. The sequence goes on from NZ_CP027705.1 coordinate 4,792,896, forward strand.
CCCTGGCCGATGAGCCGGGCCAGGAAGCCCTGCGCCTGCAACAACAGCAACAACGTGACCTGCAGCAACTGCAACTGGAGCAGCGCCAGCGGCAGATGCAGCGCGGCAGCTTCAGTGCCAGCCCGGTGACGCCGGAAGTACCTCAGCAGCCGGCCAGCGATAGCCGCTGCTGGCCCTTGAGCGGCACCCGTATCGGCGGCGTCAGCCTGTTCAGCAAGACCCGGCTCAACGACTACATCAAGCCGTACGTGGCGCCCTGCATGGGGGTCAACCAGATCAACCAGTTGCTGGCCGCCCTCACCCGGCTGTACGTCGACGCCGGCTACATCGCCAGCCGTCCGTACCTGACCACCGCCCCGGCCGCCGGGCACAGCCTCGACATCCTGGTGGAGGAAGGCTACGTCGAGGCCATCGAGCTGGCCGACCAGAGCCTGCCGGTGTCGTTGCGCGGAGCGTTCCCGGGAATGCTCGGCAAGCCCCTGAACCTGCGCGACCTGGAACAAGGCCTGGACCAGCTCAACCGCCTGCGTTCACTGGACTTGACCGCCGACATCGCCCCCGGCAGCCAGCCCGGCGCCTCGCGGATCATCCTGCGTTCGCGCACCAGTGCCGCACGCTGGGGCCTGGGCCTGGGCCTGGACAACCTGGGCAGTGCCAGCACCGGCCGCGACCGGCAGTCGATCAACTTCAACCTCGACAGCCCGTTGCAGCTCAACGATGCCCTGAACCTGAACTACAGCGACACGCTCAACCACGGACCGCGCTACAGCCGCAGTTCCAGCCTGTTCTACTCGGTGCCCTACGGCTACTGGACCTACAGCCTGTTCGCCAGCCATGCCGAATACCGCGCGCCGCTCAAGCTGGCCCGCACCACCTTGTACAACAGTGGCCGTACCGACATGGTCAGCGCTCGCGCCGACCGGGTGCTGTGGCGCGGCCAGAGCCACCAGCTCAGCGCCAACCTGCAACTGGCCTACAAGGATGTGGACAGCTATCTGCAAAAGGCCCACCTGAAGATCCAGAGCCCGACCCTGACCGTGGCCGAGGCCGGCCTCAACCTGTTCTGGCTCAACAGCGCGGTATGGAACCTGGATGCCAGCTACGCCCAGGGCCTGACCTGGTTCGGCGCCGACGACGACTCACAGCAAGTGCAACGCAACCTGCCCAAAGCGCAGTTCCGCAAGTACCGCGCCGGCCTCAGCCAGTGGCGCAACGGCCAGCTGGGCGGCCAGCGCTGGCAATGGCAGAGCCAGTTGGCGGCGCAGTACAGCCCGGACCCGCTGCCAGCCATCGAGCAGCTCTTGGGCACCGACGACTCGGCGGTGCGTGGTTATCGTCTCAACAGTGTTTCCGGCGCCATCGGCGCGGTATGGCGCAACACCCTGCGCCTGCCCCTGGACAACGATCTGCCGGTGAAGCTCACCCCACGCCTGGGCCTGGATAACGGCTGGATCAAGGCCGACCACGGCGCCCAGAGCCGGCACCTGGCCGGTGCCAGCGTGGGCCTGAACCTGGCCTGGAAAAAACTCCAGCTCGACCTCGACTACCAGCGCAACCTCAGCACCCCGCAGGGGCTGCGCACGGAGCCGGAGGTTTGGCTGGCCCGCATCAGCCTGCAGATCTGACCAACCGCCGATTAGCCTGAACCAATCGATGAACCTGGGCACCACGCGCCGTTGCACCGAAGAAAGCGCCGGGCTCAACCACTTAGAACGAGGTTCTCATGCCTGACAACACTAGGTTCCACCTTTCCCCCCAGGGCACCTTGCGCTGGACCATTGCCAGCCTGCTGCTGGTCTCCCACCTGCCCCTGGCCCTGGCCAGCGGCATCACCGTGGTCGAGGGCCCGGGTGGCGTGCCGATCCTGCAAGACCAGGGCGGCGTGCCCATCGTCAACATCGTCGCGCCCAACTCCGGCGGCCTGTCCCATAACCAGTTCCTGGACTACAACGTTGGCCAGCAAGGCGTTGTGCTCAACAACAACAGCGATGTGTTGCACCAGGCAGCTTCGCAACTGGCTGGCCAGGTGGCGGCCAACCCGCAGTTCCAGGGCCAGGCGGCCAGCGTGATCCTCAACGAAGTGATCAGCCGCAATGCCTCGCAACTCAACGGTATCCAGGAAATCGCCGGCACCGCCGCCGATTTCGTGCTGGCCAACCCCAACGGCATCTCGGTCAACGGTGGCAGCTTCCTCAACACCCCCAACGCCAGCCTGGTAGTGGGGCGCCCGGAACTCGAGGGTGGCAAGCTGCAAGGTTTCACTACCCAGGACGCCCGTGGCCAGCTGGATATCCACAGTGGCGGCCTGCGTAATGAAAACGGCTCGATCGATCTGATCGCTCCACGCATCGACAGCCAGGGCGAACTTGCGGCCCAGAAACAGTTGAACCTGACCGTGGGCCGCAACCAGCTCGATGCCAAGGGGCAAATAACCCGGGTCGATCCTGCCGGCCATACCCAGGAACAACGCATCGACGCCAGCCTGTTCGGGGCCATGCGCGCCGGGCGGATCAATATCGTCAGCACCGCCGAAGGCGCCGGGGTACGCGTTGGCGCGGTACAGATCGACGGTCACGATGGCATCAAGCTGAGCTCCGCCGGCGACCTGGACATCCGCGGCCAGGCCGTGGCCAACAGCCTGGACGCCACCCGTGCCGACCTGCGCAGCCAGGGCGACATCGACCTGCATGGCCACCGCGACCTGGACCTGGCCGCCACCGATGTCAGCGGGCGCAACGTCAAGCTCGACGCCGGGCGCAACCTGACCCTGAGCAGCATCGAAAGCCGCAAGCTCCAGGAAAAGCGCCAGCAATGGGACAACAGCACCATCGGCATCACCTGGGAAACCTACGACCGCACCGAGACCGGCAGCGACAGCCGCCAGCACGGCAACAAGGTGGTGGCGCAACAGGATGCCGAGTTGAAGTCCGGCGCCAATACCCGCATCCAGGCCAGCAGCATCGAGGCCGGCAATCGCCTGTCCGCCAACAGCGATGGCGACCTGCTGCTCACGGCTGCCACCGAGACCAATACCCAGCGCGACCAGGGCCAGCACCGCAAGCACCTGTGGAAGGAAACCTGGGATACCGCCAGCAGCGAGCAACGCAGCATCACCAGCCAGCTCAAGAGCGGCAACCAGTTGCAACTCGAGAGCAAGCAGAAGCTGCGCCTGGAGGGTGCCGAGCTGCACAGCCAGGGTGACATCCGCCTGGCCGCCAAGGACGTGGATATCAACAGCGCCAGCCGCCACAGCAGCAGTAGCGAACAACGCTACTCCGGCGACCTGGTGGGCGGTGGCTTCTTCGGCAAGAACGCCGATGGCGACCAGGGCAAGACCCAGAACCAGGGCAGCAAGGTCAATGCCAACGGCAAGCTGATCGTGCAAGCCGACAACGTGCGCATCAGCGGCAGCCAGGCCAGGGGCGGTACCCAGGCCAGCGTCATCAGCGACAACGGTTCGCTGACCATCGACGGCGTGCAGGACACCTCCCACGCCAACAGCCATAGCAAGGACAGCAAGTTCTTCGGCGTAGCCAAGGACGAGAGCCGCCAGCAGGACAAGGCCAGCACCACCGTCGGCAGCCAAGTGCGCTCGGACAGCAACCTCAAGCTGCAAAGCGCCAAGGACCTGGTCGTCAGTGGTTCCCAGGTCAGCGCCAAGGGCCAGCTGGACGCCAGCGCCAAGGGCTCGGTCAAGGTGACAGCGGCCGAGGACACCCAGCACACCAGCAGCAGCTCGCAACAGCGCGGCTTCGATGCCTACGCCAAGCAGACCGCCCCCGGCAGCGGCCAGTACCGGGCCGGCGTGCGCTACCAGGACCAGCAACGCAACGACAGCAGCGACAGCACCCGGCAACAGGCGTCCAGCCTCGGCGGCGCCAGCCTGGCGGTCAGCGCTGGCGAGGACGTGAGCATCCAGGGCAGCAAAGTGGCGGCCACCGCCGGCGATGCCAGCCTGAGCGGCAAGAACGTCGAGCTGCTGGCAGCGCACGACAAGCAAGACAAGCACAGCGACAGCACCACCACCGGCGGCGGCTTCTACTACACCGGCGGCCTGGACCGGGCCGGCAACGGCGTGGAGGTGGCCCATAACAGCAGCCAGGACAGCAGCAGCAAGAGCACCGCGCAAACCAGCAACATCGCCGCCAGCGGCAACCTGACCATCAGCGCCGGCAACCGCCTGAGCACCGAAGGCGCCCAGGTCAAGGCCGGTGACAAGCTGCAGGTCAGTGCCGGGCAGATCGACAACCGTGCCGCGCACAACAGCGAAAGCAGCCATCACCAGGAAAACAACTGGGCGGTGGATGTCGGCGCCAACGTCGAATACAAGGGCGTGGCCCGGCCCATCGAGAAAGCCGTCCAGGGCGTGGCCCAGCGCAAATTCCACCAACCCGGGGTACTCGACGCCCTGGAACAGCCCAACATCGGGCTGGACGTGGATGTCAGCCACCAGAACCGCCAACTCGACACCAGCGCCAGCACTGCGGTGGCCAGCCAGTTGAGCGGTGGCCAGGTCCAGGTCAAGGCCGACGGCCAATTGCAGGACCAGGGCACCCAGTACCGCGCCACCGACGGCGCGCTGAAGATCGATGCCGGCAGCCTGGTGGCCAGCGCCGCCAAGGACACCCACAGCAGCAGCGAGCAGGCGGTGGACGCCAAGGTCGGCGTACGGGTCTACACCAACACCGGTGAAGACCTGAACATCCGTGGCAGTGGCGCCGGCGGCAGCAGCACCGTCACCAGCAACACCCAGAAGGCCCAGGTGGGCAGCTATGCCGGCAGCCAGGGCGTGGAGATCAAAGTCGCCGGCGACGGCCGTTTCGAAGGCAGCCAGTTCAATGGCGGCCAGGGCGACGTGAAGATCAAGGCCGGCGGCGAGCTGGCGTTGAACCAGGCCAACGACAAGCAGGACAGCAGCAACTCCAGCCTGCGTGGCGATGCCTCGCTGAGCCTGGGCACCCTGCCCGGCAGCAGCGGCACCAACCTCAACGTCGGCGCCGGGGTCCAGCTGGACCACAAGCGCCTGGACCAACAGGACAGCCAGGCACAAGTCGCCAGCATCCAGGGCCAGGGCAAGGTGCAGCTGGAAAGTGGCGGCAACCTGATCCTGCAGGGCACCAAGATCGGCAACGCCGCGCGCCCCACCGGGGATGTCAGCCTCAATGCCGGCGGCAAGCTCGACCTGCAAGCAGCCACCGACACCCACGCCAGCCAGGGCAGCAACCTGGGCGGTGGCTTCACCGCCGGTGGTGGCAAGTCCAGCAGCGAGCAGAGCAGCGGCAAGAACGCCAACCTGAGCGCCAACTTCAACATCGGTCGGGTCTCCGAGCAGGACCAGGACCAGCGTGGCGGCCAGGTCTACAGCCAGGGCCAGGTAACGCTCGCCAGCGGCGCTAGCGGCGATGCTGCGATCCACCTGCAAGGCACCCGGATCGACGCCGGCAAGGTGGTGCTCGATGCCGCCCAGGGCGGTATCTACCAGGAGTCGGCACAAGCCACCCAGGTCCACAACAACTGGGGCCTGACCCTGGGCGCCGGGGCCAACCTGAGCCAGACCACCCCGACCGACGCCGAGCAGGGCCCGGCGAAGAACGCCCACGGGATCAACGCCCGGGCCAAGATCGACGTCGACCGGCGGCAGAACAGCACCCAGCATGACAGCCTGATCAAGGCTGACCAGGTTGTGCTCGCCAGTGCCGGCAACGTGCACCTGGCCGGCGCCCACATCGACGCCCAGCGGGTCGACGGGGCGATCGGCGCAGACCTGACCATCGAAAGCCGCCAGGACCAGGTGCGTTCCACCCAGGTCAACATCGACGCCAAGCTCGACGCGGAGAAGAACCAGCCTGGCCTGGTGAGCAAGCTGGCCAAACCCGCCGGTCCGCTCAAGGACGACCTGCAAGCCAAGGCCGAGAAGAGCTTCGGCAAGCACCGGGAAAAACTCGAGAACGCCGTCGACAAGGGCGTGGACAAGCTCGGCTCGGCCAAGGACAGCCTGGTCAGCCAGGCCGAAAATGCCAAGGAACGCCTGGGCGAAAAGCTCAGCCGCAGCGCCAGCTACGACGTCAACCCCGAGCCTCGCGGCGCCATCGGCAACAGCGTGGACAAGGCCAAGGGCTATCTCGCCGACAAGGCCGACGCGCTGGGCAATCGCTTCTCCAGCCTGAAGGACCGCTTCTGGCCCAAGACGAGCGACAGCTACTCGGTCAACGAGAAGACCAGCACTGGCGCCAGCGTGGCCAACACCACGGAAAACGTGCTGTTCGGCGACAAGAGCGGCAATACCTCCTACACCCCGACCTTGAACCTGAACCTCAGTCACCAGGCCAAGGACAGCGTGCAGCAGGCCTCGGGCATCAGTGGCCGGCAGGGCGTCAATCTGTCGGTGAGCGGTGAAACCAGGCTGACCGGGGCCCGCATCGGCGCCAGTGACGGACGTGTCGACCTGGGCGGCTCGCGAGTCACCAGCACCGCCCTGGCCGGCTCGGACTACCGCGTCGACGTCGGGCTCAACCTGTCCAAGTCGCCAGTCAACCTGGCCCTGGGCAGTGGCAACGAACTGACCCGCAAGCAGGACGACGCCACCCAGAAGGACCAGGTGTTCAACCTGGGCCCGCTGCGTGTCGGCGGCCACAGTGACAGCCAACTGCTGCAGGCCGGTATCGACCAGAAAGCACCTTGAAGCATCGGCCGCCCCCTCCCTGGGGGCGGCCTTTGCCACTCCCTTCCCCGCACGGGACTTCCTCTGATTACCACCCTCTTGTAATACCTCCCCTTATTCGCTGTAGGACCGTTCTCGAATTCGCTTCACGGTCTTTTTCGCCACGCCACCCCAAGGCAGCTGGGCTACTGTTCGGGTTTTCCATTCATCGACAGGAGGCCTGCATGCGCTCGGTACTCATCATCGACGATCATCCCGTCATACGCCTGGCCATCCGTTTTCTCCTGGAGCACGAGGGGTATGTGGTCATCGGTGAGACCGACAACGGCGTCGATGCCTTGCAGATGGTCCGCGAATCCGAGCCGGACCTGATCATCCTCGACATCTGCATTCCCAAGCTGGATGGCCTGGAGCTCCTGGAACGCTTCAGCAGCATGCCCAAAC